>JAXLYV010000001.1:0-2087800 GCA_046351235.1 Sandaracinus sp.
GTCACCCTCTCAGCTCGTTCGCGCGAGGGCCGAGAGCAACGCCTCGCGCGTCTCCTTCGAGAGATCGCGGCGCCCGACGAGGCAGAGCGCGAGCTCGCTCGGGGCGAGCGCGACGGTCACCGACTGCCCGCCGAGGTCGAGCGAGAGCGCGCGCACGGTCGTCTCCTCCGGCCCCTGGATGCGGCGCGCGGCATCGAGGAGCGCCGCGACACCCGAGCCGAGGGCCTCGACCGCGTCCCGCGAGATCGAGCCGCGCCAGTCCACGACGAGGCCGTGGCGATCGACGACGAACGCCGCACCGCTCGCCGACGTCGCGAGCGCCCAGTCGAGCAGCTCGTGCCACGCCTCGTTGCCGAACGCATCGGGGGAGGCCGGCGCGGGTGGCGGCAGCGCGCGCCCACGCAGGCGCGTGAAGACGGGCTCGCTCCGCGCAGGGTCGGCAGGCTTGCCTGGCGCAGCAACACCCGCGCGCGTGGACAGGCCCAACGAAAGGGCTGCCGCGCGTGCCAGGTCAGAAGAGAGCTCGTTCGGCGCGTTCGGCATCGGCGCTTCTCCCGGTGAGGGTGGCGAGACGGGTCTCGAGCTCGGCGGCGAGCGCATCGAAGCGGCGCGCTTCCGGGCTCGGCTTTCCGGCGAGGTAGGCGACGGGCAGGCCGCGATGGCTCGCGCGGCCGAAGACCTCGCTGCGCGGGATGTTCGTGTCGAGCACGCCCTCGACGTGGCTCCACATCTGGACGAGCGCGTCCTGCGAGTGCTCGCGGCGCAGCTCCACCATCGTCGGAAGGATCCCGAGCAGCACGAGGCGCGGGTTCTCGTTCTCGCGCACGTGCGAGAGCACGCGCAACGGCTGCTGGATCGAGCGCAGCGCGAGCGGCCCCGCCTCGAACACGAGCACGGCCGCATCGGCGCAGGCGAGCGCCGCGCGTGCGAGTGAGCCCAGCCCCGCGGGAGTGTCCATCACGACGAGGTCCCGCCCGCGCTCGGCGGTGCGCAGGATGCGATCGAGCGTCCCGCGCTCGCGCAGCCCTTCCTCGAAGGCGCAGACGTCGATCGGATCGAGGCGCCCGCGCGGCAAGAGCGCCAGGCGCTCCTCGCGCGTCTCGAGCACGGCCTGCTCGACCGGCGTGCTCTCGGCGAGCACTTCCGCGAGCCCCGGCCACTCGCCCTCGCTCTTCGCGAGCGAGAGGCCGATGCCGCCCTGCGGGTCGAGATCCGCGAGCAAGGTACGGCGCCCGCGCTCGGCGAGCGCGACGGCGAGGTTGAGCGCGACGGTCGTCTTGCCGACGCCGCCCTTCTGGCTGAACACCGCGATGCGCTGGGTCATGGAGCCTCCGAGTCGGGTGAGGGAGTGGTCTCGGCGGGCGCGGGCTCGGCGATGCCGAGCTGGCGAAGACGCGCGAGGTTGGCGAGGACGGTGCGATCTCCGGGCCGCACACGCTCGGCCTCGAGGAACGCCGCCATCGCTTCCGGGTACTTCTTCGCGAGCAGGGCCGAGGTGCCGCGATCGACGGCCTCGCCGAACACCTCGGCCGGAGGTGGCTCCTCGACGGGTGGCAGCGCCACGAGCTCGCCCGTGAAGTAGCGATCCAAGAGCTCGTCGTCTTCGTCCGGCGCGGGCGCGTCGCTCGGGCCCTTCGTCCGCGCCTCTTCGTCGGCGACGCGCGCCGCGTCGAGCAGCAGCGCTTCCCAGGCGCGATCGATGTTCCGATCGCCGGGCGCCTCGCGCATCGTCCGGCACGCCACGCGCGCACCCGAGGCGAGCGCCAAGCGCGCGAAGGCCGCTTCGCCGCGGCCGCTCGCGTCCTGCGCGCTCCACACGACGCCGCCGTGCACGACGATCTGCCCGCTCCCGGTCGGGCCGTCGACGGCGATCACCACCGAGTGCCGCCCGAGGCACGCGATCTGGAGGTAGTCCGGCACGCCGAAGGGGGCCGCGTCGGCCGCGCTCGCGTGGCTCGTCGTGAGCCCTCGTGCCTCGAGGTCTGCGCGGACCACTTCTCGGAGCTTCTCCATCGACACCGGCTTCTCGAGCACGCGCACCTTCGTGAACCGCGGGATCTGCGCCGCGAAGGCGCGCGCATAGGCCGAGACGAACGTGAGGGCCGGCCTCAGGCCCCGACTTCCCAGCTCTCCGATGAGCTCGATGCCCGGTCGATCCGGCAGATCGAGATCGGAGAGCACGACGTCGGGCACGGCGGCGTCGATCGCCGCGATCGCCTCGGCGAGCGTCCCGGCCTCGGTGACCTCCACACCCGGCATCTTCGCCAGACCGCGCGCAACGTAGTGGCGGAGCGTCTCCTCGTCCTCGACGACGAGAACGCGCGCGCTCCGGGGAGTCACGTGCCGCTCCGGGGCGGCATGGCGTATCCGCCGTTCTTGGTCAGCAGATCGATGCCGGTCTCGAGCGTGGAGATCCAGTCGATGAACCTCCCGACCATCTCCTTGCCTCGGAAGAGGGCGCCGTGCTGCGGCGCGATGATCTCGATGTCGAGCCCGCGCGCCATGTCGGCCCACGCGCGCAGCGCCGAGCCCGAGGCCATGTAGCGCTGATGGAAGCCGAGCATGTTCGGCGCGTGCGCGTCGAAGTCGGGCACCTCGCGGTAGGGCACATCCACCGATGCGCCGAGGTCGCCGGTGTAGAGGATGCGCGAGCGCGGGTCGTAGACCTGGAAGTTGCCCGCCGAGTGGAGGAAGTGCGCGGGCACGATCGCGAGCTCCGTGTCGCCGAGGCGCATCCACTGCCCTGCGTCGGGGATGCCCTTGAGGCGATCGATGACGAGGCGATCGAGGCCGAAATGCGGCACGAAGCGGACCCAGAGCTTCGAGACGTGGGCGATGGCGTCCGTCGTCATCAGCCATCCGTTCACGGCGGCGACGATGTCGGGGTCCTGGTGCGAGAGGAACACGTGGTCGAGGCGCCCGCCCGCGCCGATGCGCTGGAGCGTCTCGGCGAGGACCTTCGAATAGACCTTGTGACCCCCGGGATCGAGGATCATCCCCGAGCGACCGTCGATGATGAGGTGCTGGTTGGCCTGGACGGCGGCTCCGTCGGAGTAGTCCTCGAGCAGGACGTTCCGGTGCGATCCGTCGTCGAACATCACGATAGCGGCCATGGAGCGGGTCCTTTCTTCTCGTCTCTTCGGTTCAGGCGTCTCGAGGCGGGGCCCCCGCTCAGATGATCTTGGCGATCTCTTTGATGGCCCGGCTCATGTCGAGGAAGAGCAGGCCGAGCTTGGCGTTCTCCGTCGCGACGACGAGCAGCACCGTGCCGTCGGTCGCCTTCGCCATCACGGCGTAGCCCTGCGCGCCGCGGATCAGGACCTGCTGCGGCAGGCCCAGCGAGAGCTCGTGCGACGCTCGGGCGCCGAGGCTCTGGAGCGTCGCGGCCATGCCGCCCACGCGCACCTCTTCCAGGTGCTGCGGCAGGGCGCTCGCGATGAGCAGCCCGTCGTCCGAGATCAGCGCGGCCGCCGACACGTCGGGGCTCTCGGTTTGCAGGGCGCGCAGGATCCGGTTGAGCGATTCGGTACGAGACATCGAGAGCCTCCTGAGAAAGCGGGGCGGGACGCGGGCGTGGAGATGCGGAGAGCGACGCGCACCGAGCGCGGCTCGACGACGAGAGAAAGAGGAAGAGCGCGCGGGTGCGCGTCGGCCGGGGCGATCAGCCGTTGGCCGCGCTCGGGATCGTGGGCTCCGAAGGAGCCACCGGCAGCACCATGCGCACGGTGGTGCCCACGCCGAGCGTGCTGGTGATGGAGAGATCTCCGTTCACGCGCTCGCACACCTGCTTGCACAGCGCGAGGCCGACGCCGCTGCCGCTGCGCTTGGTAGAGAAGAAGAGCTCCGTGCAGCGCGCGAGCACCTCCGGCGTCATGCCGGAGCCGCTGTCCTGGACGGCGATCTCGAGACGACCCTCCACCAGCCGCGCCGTGACGACGATGGAGTCGTCGGCCCGACAGGCTTGGATGGCATTGTTGACCACGTTGAATACGACTGCGCGGATCACGCTCGCGTCGAACGGAAGGAGCGGCAGATCGCCCACTTCGACGCCGACACGGATTCCCTGCCGCTCCGCGCGCGGCGCGAGGAGATGGACCACGTCGCGAATCGCGTGATCGACCGCCCGGGCCGTGCCGGAGCGCGGGTCCATGCCGACCGACCCGAGCCCATCCAACGTAAGCACCGACCGGCGGACCTCCACCAGGATCGCGTGCAGGTCGTGTTGCAGCGCGCCCGTGGTCTCTTCGAGCAAGACCTCGAGGGCCGTGATCGCAGCCGACAGCGGGTTCTTCGCCTCGTGCAGGACGCTCGGCATGAGCTCACCGACCGTCGCGAGCTGGAGCAGCCGGTCGCGCTCTTCCTGGAGCACGCGTAGCGGCGTGATGTCCTGGAAGGCGAGGGCGTGATAGAGGCCCTCGAGCCCTGGGACCCGCGCCCGCGTGACCGTGTAGCCGAGCTCGACGGTCGTACCGTCGTGGCGGTGCAGCGTCAGAGAACGGCGACTCATTCCCGACTTGCTGGGCCGCCCCGTCAACGCTTCGACTCCGTCCAGATGCGCTCCCAGCGGAGTTCCCACGAGCTCTTCCGCCGACAGACAGAGAATCTCGCTGGCGCGTCGGTTCGCGAGCCGGATGAGCCCGTGCCCGTCCACGAGCACGAGCGCCGTCCCGAGCGCTTCGAAGAGCGCGAGAAGCTCGTCCTGGTTGGGAGGGGGCATCGTGGAGGGCGCGTGCTTGGCGATGGCGGCGCTGGACGACATGCCCTCGAGCTAGGCAAGGGATACGCCAGCGAGCTTCGCTCCGGATCGCGCTGACTCATTCCACATCGACTCGGCGCGCACCGTGTCGGCCCGCACGGACTGCGCAAGCCCATGCGCAGGCTCTGCGCACGGAGGTGCGGATGTCACCCCTGGAGGTGACGCGTCGCTTCGCGGATCGACAGCGGCGAGAGGCGTTCGGCGTGCGCTTCGACGAAGCGGCGCACCCACGCCGGATCGGTGCGCGCGTACTGGCGTAGCGCCCATCCGATCGCCTTGCGCGCGAAGAAGTCGCGATCGCTCCACGAGCCTTCGATGCAGGCCTCGAGCAGCTTCGTGTCGGTCTCGGTGCGGTAGCGGAGCTGATGGAGGATGGAGGTGCGTCGCTTCCAGAGGTGCGCGTCGCGGCTCCACTTCTTCATCGCCGTACTGCCCTCGGCGCGGCTCGCGAGCACGAGGCTCCCGACCGCGTGGGAGGCGAGGTCGTCGACGATGTCCCACCACGCGGCGGTGACGATCATCTCTTCGTAGATCGGCAGCGTGCTCATCGTGCGGAAGCGGAGGCCGCCGCGCCGGTGCTTGGTGAGGAGCACGGCGAGCGTCCACTCCTCGCGATGGGTCGCGCCGCGGAACAGGCCGAGCACGGCGTCCGCGTAGGCGCGCTCGGTCGGGAGCTCGATCGCGCCGAAGAGCTCTCTCGCGATGAGCCGCAGCGCGGGCGCGCCCACGCCGTGGAAGGGCATCGCCGATTTCATGTACGCCTTCATCGCCGGCGCGCGCTTCGGATCGGCGCGCGCGGCGAGCAGGGCCCGTGCTCGCGCGCGGAGAGCGTCGGCCGTCACGTCACATCAGCGGGTGATTGCAGACGTGATCGATGCACACGAGGTTGTCGCTCGCGCAGCAGTCCGCGTCGGTCGAGCACGTCTCGGTGTAGCGGTGGCAGCGCTCCGGCGGCGGCGGGCTGCACACGAGCGCGTGCGTGTTGGGGTCCTGCGTGCACTCGCCGCCGCAGCACTCGGTGCCGACCGTGCACGAGTCGCCATCCGGCCGGCACGCGCGCGGGGCCCAGTAGGCGGCGATGTCGGCGGCACGCGGGTTCTGGCCTGGGAGCCAGTAAGGCACCGAGCTCGGATCCTCGCCGGGGGCCGCACCCATGCGGATCGCGGTGACCCAGATCTGCTGGCGGCGGTTCGGCGCGGACGCTGTGTTGCCGATCGCCGCATTTCCGTAGATCCGGCGCGAGAGGAAGCTCAGCCAGAAGTAGCCACCCTGGGTGAACGGCGAGAAGCGCGGCTGATAGTCGATCGAGGCGCCGCTCGCTGCCCGGGTCAGCGCCCGGACGTCGCTCCCGTCCGCGTTCATCAGATACAGGTCGGCGGACGCCGACTCGCTCCGCGCTCCGCTTCCGTGGGCGAACGCGATCACGTGCGAATCGGGCGACCACGACGGATAGCTGTCGCAGCTGCCATTGGGAAGCGAGCCGTCGCTCCCATGGTGAATCACCGTCGGGCTTCCGAACGCATCCGGTCCGGTGACCGGAAGGATCGCGACGTCGCCCACGCTCGGGGTATCTCCCCAACTGTTGGTGTTGGCGAGGTACGCGATGGAGTGGCCGTCGGGCGACCACGCCGGGTACGTGCCCACCAGCCCGGCGAGGCCGGAAGCCGTGACGCGCGTGCCCGCGCGCGGGTCGTACAGGCGTAGTTCCGGTCCGTTCTGCGCGGCGACGAGCAGTCGCGTCTCGTCGGGGCTCCAGGTCGAGAACCACCAGTTCAGGCCGTTGCTGGTCGGGAAGACGCCGGCTGGCGGGCTTCCCGTCAGGTCGGTGGTCAGGTCCAGGACGTTGCCGACGTTGTCGCCGCCACCCCATCGCGCAGCGATGTAGCGCCCGCTCGGCGAGATCGAGTGGCAGCCGATGCAGCCTTGCTCGGGGTTCGGCATGAAGTTCACGCGGGCGGCGGTGCCGTCGTCGATCCGCTGCACGCGGCCGGTGTCCGTGATCTCCCAGTAGTAGACGCTGCCCGAGAGCGCGGCGCGCGCGAAGGTCACGTGCACTGGCGCGCCGTTCACGAGCTCGCCGGTTCCGGGGTCGATGCGGTCGACGCGCATCGAGGCCGCCTCGTCGGGATCGGTCTGCGCGACGGCGCGCCATTGATCGGCGTCGGCGAGCCAGTGGTGGTTGCCGTCGTCGACCAAGTAGGCGGTGGCCGTGACGTCGGTCTTCGACATCGTGACGCGGAGGAGATCGCCGCCGCTGCCGCGCGTCCACTGGAGGTCGGCGGGGTAGACGTTCTGCGGCATCACGGCCTGATCGAGGGGATAGACGAGGCCGGCCTCGCGGCCGGGATCGGTCACCGGGGTCGCGCTGCCGAAGGTCGCCGGCGCGGTGTCGGGCGTGCCGGTCACGATCAGCGTGCGCTCGAGGACGACGCGCACGGTGGCCGTCGCGTTGAGCACACCCTGCGAGGTCGTCGCCGCGACGTTCACCGTCGCGGTGCCGCCGACGAGGCCGTTCGCCGTGAACGTGCCGCCGCCGCCGTCGATCTCGCCGATGTCGCGGGCCGAGAGCGTCCAGTCCGTGACGAGCGCACTGCGCGTGGTGCCGTCGTCGTAGTGGACCTGCGCCACGAACGCCTGCGTCGGATGCAGCATGGCGTCCGTGCTCGTGAGCGTCGCCGTCGGCGGATCGATCGTCACCGACGTCGGGATCGCGGTCGGCGAGTCCACCGGCGGGCCGGAGTCGCGCGGCGTGCCGCCGCTGTCGTGGGGCATCGAGCACATGCCATCGACGCAGACCTGGCCGCCACGGCACTGCGCCTGCGTGGTGCAGCGCGTCCCGCTGGGACCGGGCGCCGAACCGCATTCGCAGCCGGCGACGAAGAGAAGGAGCGAGAGCGCGCCGAAGACGACGAAAGAAGACGTGCGCAACATCGCTCCAGGATAGTCCAGTCCCCGTCACGACGGTGCGACGATCCCGCGTCCGAAACGGGAGTCGCGCTACGACGTACCCATCTGCCCCAGCGGTCGCGGGACGCCGCGCTCCCGCGGGGCTCACTCGACGACGGGAAGCGCTCGGCCCTTGCGGCCACCGCGCGGCGCCTTGGCGTGCGCGTCGCTCTGCAGCAGGCGCTCGCTCAACGCGATCGAGCGATCGACGAGATCCGTCGTCGCCAGCGCGAGCGTCTCGCTCGTCTGCACGACGCGCACGTTCTTCTCCATGTCCTCGGCCGTCCAACCGCGCGAGTGCGCGATGTACGGGAAGGGCGGGAAGTGGCAGCCGAGCTCGGCGAAGAAGCCGAGCATCTGTCCGGCGACGGCCTGCACGTTGTCTTGCCCGCCCGTGATGATCGCGGAGACGACCTTGTTCGAGAGCAGCACCTTGTCGGCGATGGTCACCTGGTTCTGGATGCAGTTCATCCGCTCGACCATCTTGAAGTAGAGGCTCGAGGGCGCGCCCCAGCGGATCGGCGTTCCGATCACGAACACGTCGCCCCAGTGCACGAGCGCTTCGTACACGCGGTCGAGCTGGTCGTTCGGATCCATCTGCGTGATCGAGCACGGCCAGGTGCACGCGCGCGCGGCCTTGCTGTAGTAGCCCTCGCAGGCGCGGAAGCGGAGGTCGCCGAGGCGGATCATCCGCGTCTCGTGCCCGCTCTTGGCGGCGTGCTCCAGCGCGTGCGCCACGAGCGCGTCGCTCGTCGAATAGCGCGGGTATTCCTTGTTCATCACCGTCGTCGAGATACCGACGACGCGCGGCTTGCCCGGAGAGCGCACCGGCTTGCGCGCCAGCGGGTGCGGCTCGTGATGCTTCTTGCTGCGCTTCTTGTGCGGCGTCGTGCTGATCTCGACGCGGCCGTTCACGACGCGCACGTGGTAGGCGGGCACCACGTCCTCCTCGAAGCCGCGCTCGCCCTGTCCCTCGATCCGGTGGAAGCGCCACTGGTGCCAGGGGCAGACGACGTAGTCGTCCTCGAGATGCCCCTGCCCCAGCGGCCCGCCGGCGTGGTTGCACGTGCCGTGCACGGCGCCGAAGACGCCGTTCACGTAGCTCAGCGCGATGCGCGTGTTGTGCAGGACGATCTGCTGGAGAGGCTTCTGCGAGAGCTCCTCCACCGAGCCTGCGTCGTGCCACTCCTCTTTCGCGTCGTGTGCCATCCCCGCTTCCTTCCGCCGCGCGCGCCGCCACCGGGCCCGAGCGGCATGGGGCGGAGTACGCGGGAGGGGCGCGCGGCGTTACCGGCGCCCTCTCGCTCAGGAGCCCGGGGCGTCGCTCGGTCGCACGTAGCCCATCACGCGCAGCCCCGGAATGAGGCCGGTCGCGTCGTCGAGCTCGACGACGACCTCGAGGATCTTCGTGTCGATGCGCTCGGTCGGCTCGTCGGTGCGGAGGTTCTTGCGGCCCATGCGGTGGCCGATCTCGACCACGTGGCCGGCGAACCGGTGATCGCCGAAGGCATCGGCCGTCACCATCGCCTCGGCGCCCATCGCGATGCGCGCGATGTCGCGCTCGTCCACGTCGAGGCGTGCGCGCAGGCGCGTCGTGTCGCCCATCACGATCACCGGCTCGGTGCCTGCGGGCTGCACGTACTCGCCCACGCGGTTGTGCACCTCGAGGATCTGCCCGTCGATCGGCGCCACGATGCGGCGCCGCGCGAGCTCGGCCTGCGACTGCGCGAGCTGCGCCTCCGCGACGCGGAGCTGCGCCATGGCGACGAGCACGTCCTCGTGACGGCCCGAGCGACCCGCGAGCTGGCGCGAGGCCGCGGTCTCGGCCGCGAAGCGATCGGCCTCGGCCTGCTGGCGCGCGCGCTCGACCTCGTCGACGGTTGCGCCTCCGCCGGCGGCGGCCGCTTCGAGACGCGAGAGGACGCCGGCCGAGAGCGCCGCGCGCGCGCGGGCGGTCTCGGTCTCGGCCGTGACCGCGGAGAGCTCTTCGGGGCGGAGGCCGCGCCGCGAGCGCGTGAGCTCGGCCTGTCGCACGGCGAGCGTGGCCTCGGCTGCGGCGACGGCGGCCTGCTCCGGCGCCGACTCGAGCTCGATCAGAACGGTCCCGGCCGTCACGGTCTGCCCTTCGATCACGTGCACGGCCGCGATGCGGCCGCCGACGTCGGGCGCGAGGCGCGTCTCGGGCGCGTGCGGCTCGACGAGGCCCAGCCCGCCGACCCACTCGCCCTCGGGGCGATCGATCTGCGGATCGGGCGCCTGCGCGGGCGGGATCTCCACGCGCTCGGCCCGCTGTCGATCGACGTCGCGCGGCGCCGTGGCGGGCCCGGCGAGCGCGCTCCGGGTGATGACGGTCAGCAGCAGAGCGCAGACCGCGAAGAGGATGAGCGTCTTGTAGTTGCGTCGAAGGAACTTCATCGGGAGCTCCTGGAGATCGAGGAGGAGAGGAACGGGGGAAGCGCGGCCCCCTCTCCCGCGCGAGCGGGAGAGGACTCCCCACGGTTCGTCGAGGTGCAGCGCGTGATCGGACTCACGCGAGCTGAAGGCTCAGGCGGCGCGACGTACGGCGTGTGCCGGGTCGTACTCGGTGCCCGCACGGAGCATCGAGCAGGCGACTCGGAGCAGGTGATCTGCGACGGCGCGATACGCCGCCGGCTTCTTCGCGCCGCGCGCGACGAGTGCGGCGAAGCGGGCGCGGCATCTGTCGTCGTACCGCACGGCGGCCCGTGCCCAGTTGAAGGCGGCATTGCGCAGGGCTTCGTTACATGCGCGTCGCATGACGACGACTCGCGAGCTGCCGCTCTGTCTCGTGATGGGCGCGACGCCGAACAGGGCGCGCAGAGCGGTGTAGTCTCTGCGGCCAAGAGGTTCACCGACCTCGGCGAGCAGCGTGGCGAGCGTGATCGTGCCCACGCCGGGAAGCGAACGGAGGATCACCTCGTCGCGCTGCTCGCGCCTAGTTGGAGCTTCGTCGTCGGGCGGCTCGTGCGCCGGGTCGGCCGCCGCCGGTGTCGTCGGCTCGTTGGTCGCGAGCTTCGACCAGAGCACGAGCTGCTGCTCGATCTCGTTGGTCGAGGCTCGTGCTTGGTCGTCGAGCAGTCGGAGTCGCGCAATGATGCTGCGCACGTGAGTCGTCGCAGCTTTCTCCACGCCGTCAGCGACGACCAGCGATGGCCTCTTCAAGATCGCGAGCACTGCGTCGGCGTCCAAGCGTCGGACGTGATGATCGCGCAGCACGCGCGCGATCACCGAACGTGAGAGCGTTGCGCCTTGCTTGGGCGTGGGAGCCTTTTCCCAGAGCGTCCAGAGCCAGCGCGCGTCGAAGTCCCCGTCCGCGAGCTCGAGCATCTGGGCGTAGTAGCGCCAGAGCTGTTCGCGCAATCGCATCACGAGGCGCGCCTTGTCGCTCACGAGCTCGTCGCGGAGTCGAAGCATCGCGCGCAGCTCGATCGTTCGACTGTCCATCGGCGACAAGCGTGTCAGCCGATCCGAGTCCGTGCGTACGGCGCTCGCGAGCACGAACGCGTCGCGACGGTCGTCCTTCGCGCCCGATGGCATGAAGCGATCGCGGAAGCGGTCCGTCTGCTTCGGGTTCACCGCGAACACCGGGAACCCGCGCTCGAGCAACGCTTCGACGATCGGTCCGCTCTTCAGCTCGACGCCGACCTGACAGCGCGCCACAGCGCCCTGCGCGAGCGTCACCAGTCGCTCGACCAAGTCGGCGAGCTCCTCCCCGGTGTGCTCGATCGTCCAATCACGCAGCTGCTTGCCCACCTCGTCGAGCACCACGACGCGGTGCTCGCGCGAGCCCCAGTCGATGCCGACGAAGAGTAGAGGAACCAGCGTCACGATTTCGGCCATGCATGCTCCTTTCGCGATGAGCGAGGCACCACGTTCCGACAGCGCATCCCTGTACTGGCGCTCGAGGCGCAACTCCCCACCGGCGCTTGGAACGCGGCAACCGACGGAGGCACGAGTCCTCTCCAGGCGCTCGTAGCGCTGGCGGGGGTGGGTGCTCTCCGACGGCTGCCTCACCGGAAGACGATCGCCGCGTCACGACCGCCGATCCAGCTGTCCCAGACGTACAGGGGCGGGGAGAGGGACTGCGGAGCGAGTGCTGGAGCACGCCGCTGCGATCGAACGAAGCCGTAGGCATCAGTGGCTCTTCTCCACGATCTTGCCGTCCTCGATGTGAACGATCCGATCGGCGAGGTGGTAGATGCGGGAGTCGTGCGTGACGACGACGACGGTGTGGCCGCCTTCGCGCGCCATCTCCTTGAGGAGCAGCGTCACGCTCATGCCCGTGTCGGCGTCGAGCGCGGCGGTGGGCTCGTCGGCGAGGATGATCGGCGGCGCGCCCGCGAGCGCGCGCGCGATCGCCACGCGTTGCCGCTGACCCCCCGAGAGCTCGGCCGGCGGGCGCTCGATCTTGTCGGCGAGGCCCACGCGCGTGAGCAGGCGCTCGGCCTCGGCGTTCGCCTCGCGCACGGACCAGCCGCGCATGCGCATCGGCATCGCCACGTTCTCGCGCGCGTCGAGCGACGCGATCAGGTTGTGACCCTGGAAGATGAACCCGATGTACGCGAGGCGCAGGCGCGGCAGCTGGCTCTCGCGCTTGTTCGAGATCAGCTCGCCCTGGATGCGCACCTCGCCGCTCGTCGGCGCGAGCACGCACCCCATGATGGAGAGCAGCGTCGTCTTGCCGCTGCCCGAGGGCCCCGCGAGGTAGACGAACTCGCCCGCCCGCGCCTCGAAGTCGACGCCGCGCAGCGCCTGGAACGCGACGGCGCCCGTGCCGTACGTCTTCGTGACGTTCTCGACCGAGAGCGTGAGCTCGCCGAGGGGAACGTCCTCGTTGCCCGCGCCCGTGCTCGCCGTGCTCGCGCTCATCGGAACACCATCCCCGGCTCGACGTTGCGCACGCGCCAGAGCGCGAGGACGCTCGCGAAGAGGCAGAGGAGCGCCATGAGCACGTACGTGCCGACGTAGAGCTCGGGCGGCAGCACGAGCGCGAGGTTCGCGCTGCGGATGCCCTCGGCCATGCGCGTGACGAGGAACATGCCGATCGTCGTGCCGAGGAACGCGTAGCTCAGTGCCTGCACGAAGAGGAGCTTCGCGAGGTCGAACGTGGTCGCGCCGGTCGCCTTCAGCGTGCCGAACTCGCGCACGTTGTCGACGACGGCGGAGAACATCGAGAGCGAGACGATGACGAAGCCGACGATGACGGCGAACGCGGTCGACGTGCCGAACGAGATGCCGAGCTGCGCGCGGATCAGGTAGCTGACGATCGACGTGTGGAACTCGTCGCGCGTGATGACGAGCGTGTTCGGGAGGCGCGCGGCGAGCGCCTGCTGCACCGCGTGCACGTCGGCGCCCGGCGCGACGCGCACGAGCACGAACGTGGTCTGATCGGCGGGCGTGTGCAGGATCTCGCGCGCCGTCTCGAGCTCCGCGAACGCGTACGGAGGCGCGAACGGGTTGAGACCCCAGGTGAAGCCGCCGACGATCACGCGGTGGCCCCCGAGCTCGCGCACCGAGCCGAGGTTCAGGCCGCCGAGCTTCTCGCGCTGCGAGTCCTCGAAGATCACCGTGTCGGGGTAGGCGAGGGCGGAGACGTCGCCCGCGACGAGGTTCCAGGGCCCGCCCGCCAGGTGCCCGAGGCGCGTGCCGACGAGCGTGACCGACTCTCGCCCGCCGTCGGGGCGCTGCATGATGGCGGTCCCGTAGAGGAGCGGCTCGGCCCACGCGACCCCGGGCACCACGCGCGCTTGATCGAGCGTGTAGAGCGAGATCGGCGAGCCGCCTTGCAGCGTCTGCGTCGACGGCGGCACGACCCAGATGTCGGCGCCCGCGTTGTCGACGAACATCGTGTTCTTGCCGAGCAGGCCGAGGAACACGCCGAGCTGCTGGTTCACGAGCACGGTCGCGAAGATCACGCCGAGCAGGGTGCCGACGAGCTTCGCGCGGTCGTGGAACATCATGCGCAGCGCGAGCAGCGACATGAGGCGGGCGTGGCCGCCGCGGCCGCGCACGGCCGAGCGTTTGGCGCGGGCCGTCATGGCTCGCCTCCGAGCGGCAGGCCCGCCCGCAGGCGGAGCACCTCGCGCGCGACGCGGAGATCCGCGTCGGCCTGGATGCGCTGCACCTGCGCCAGCAAGAGATCGCGCTGCGCCTGGCTCACCTCGAGCGCCGAGCCCGTGCCGGCACCGAAGCGCGCGCTCGCCACGCTCGCGGCGCGCTCGCTCGAGACCTCGGCGGCCCGCGCGGCTTGCGCCCGCGACGCGAGCGACTGCACGCGGTGCCAGGCCTCGTAGACGGCGGTCTCGACCTGCGCCTCCGAGCGCTCCTCGCGGATCGCCGCGATCCGATCGCCGTGATCGCGCGTCTGTACCTGCGCGACGCGTCCGAAGTCGAGCGTCCAGCTCAGCGTCAGGCCCACCTGCCAGAGCGAGGGCTGACCGAAGCCGGAGGCGTTCGTGACGCGCTCGCTCGCGCTCGCGCCGAGCGTCGGGAACAGGCCAGCCCACGCCGCGTCGTGCAGGCGCTGCGCGGCCTCCCGGTCGTGCTCGGCGGCGCGCACGCTCGGGTGCTGGTCGAGGTGCGAGACGAAGCGCTCGAGCGGCGCCTCGGCGTGGAGATCGTCGTCGAGCGAGGACGCGTCGTCCGAGGGCGTGAGGCCGGTGAGCACCACGAGGTTCCGCACCGCGAGCGCCTCGTTCAGCGTGGCCTCGGCGGCGGTCTGGCGTGCGCGCTCCACGTCGGTGCGCGCGCGCTCCACGTCGAGCTCGCTCGCGATGCCGGCCGTGCCGCGCGAGGTGGCGACCGCGAGGTTCTCCTCGGCGGTCGCGACGGCCGCCTGCGCTTGCGCCACGACGGCCCGCGCAGCGACGAGCTGGTAGTACGCCTGCACCACGGCGACCTCGACGTCGATGCGCGAGGCCTCGGCGCGATCGCTCGCGGCGTCGGCCGTCGCCTCCGACGAGAAGAACGTGAGCCACGCGCCCACGTCGACGAGCGGCACGCTCAGCGTGAAAGTCGCCTGCAGTTGATCGATTGGCTGGATCGTGGCCGTCGTGAAGCCACCCGATCCGTTCGGGAACTGCGGCTGGATCGCGTACTCGAAGCGCGTGTATCCCGCGCTCGCGGTGAACGACGGCAACAGGCGCGCGCGCGACTCGTCGACCTGGCTCCGCGACTGCTCGCGCGTCTCGATCGCTTCGCGCAGATCGAAGGCGTGGTCGTGCGCGGCCTCGACGAAGCTCGAGAGCGGCTGCTGCGCGCGCGCGGCGGCCGGGAAGGCGAGCGCGAGGAGCGCGAGAGCGAGGAGAGAACGTTTCATCGCGAGCCTCGTCACGGGTAGGCCATGTGGATGCGCGTGCGGTTCTCGCCGGCGCGGAGCGTGATGCGGGCGTCCTCGAAGCTCGGCGGGCCCATCGTGCCGTGCGCGTCGCGCGAGGCGCCCACTCCTTCGGTCGGGATCCCGAAGATGCCGGTGTCGAAGTCGCCCTGGCCGTCCTCGTCGTGATGGACGGCGACCGCGTACTCGCCCGGCGCGATGCCCTCGAACACGCACTCGGTGCGACCGCCATGCGGCGTGCCCGCGGCCGCGGCGAGGGCGCGCGCGCGATCGGTCGGCCAGCCCTGGGACGACGCGAAGAGCGTGCATCGCACCGAGCCGCGGTCGCTCCGGATCTCCGAGATCACGACGACGAGGCGCGCCGCGGTCGGCGCCACGCTGCTCGGCGGAGGCGGCGTCGGCTGCGCGAGCGCGGGGGCACAGGTGGCGAGCGCGAACAGGGCCAGGAGGGGGCCGAGCGCGCGGGCTCGTTGGCCGGCCACGCTCCTTCGCTGCCAAATGAGTGATTCCATACTCAATAACCTTGCCTTCGGAGGGGCTCGGAGCCCCCCGGCTCCATTCACTTCTTCGGGGGCTTGGCGGGGGCGGCGACGCCCTCGAGGACGATGTCGACGAGGCCGCGGACGTACGCGTAGAGCGGCATCGGATGGGGCTCGCGGCCCCGCATCATCATCTCGAGCGAGACGAAGTTGAAGATGGCGCCGAGGAAGGTGCGCGCGAGGACGTCGGTGTCGACGTTGCGGAGCCGGCCGGCGTGACGCTCGGCCTCGAGGTAGCCGGCGAACATCTTCCGCGCGGCCAGCGGCGCCGGCTCGCCCTCGCTCCACTGCCGCTGCGGATCGTGGGATCCGCCTGCAAAACGGTGCATGTGGAGCGCGGCGATCTTCTCGAAGAAGTGCCCCGCGAGGATCCCGATCTCCACCCACTGCTCGCGCAGGTCGCCTTGGCCGACCCGCTCCATGAGCCCCACGAGAAACGACGCGTCGGCCACGCGGTCGCTGTTCATGGCCGCTTGGAAGAGGTCTTCCTTGGTGCGCCAGCGCTTGAAGACGCTGCCCTCCGACACGCCGGCGCGCGAGGCGACCTCGGCCGTCGTGCCCCGCACGCCGTGCTCCAGGAAGACTTCGCGAGCGGCCGCGAGGATCGCGGCGTCGTCGATGGTGACGGGGCGGGCCATGGGCGAATGCGTGAGTGAGTGCTCACTAACTAGCGCCCGCCCGCGCGGCGTCAAGCGGTAAGGACGATCACTCGAGCACGCGGAGGATGTGCGGCAGCGTCGAGGCATCGATCGGCGCGCCGAGTCGGTAGTACGTCGCGCCGTCCGCGACGGGCACTTCTTGGCACGTGCCGCGGCGGTCGAACACGGGACCGTCGTAGGCGCCGCCGACGGGCAGGATGTCGCCCCCGATGACCACGTGCTCGTGGGCCTCGCCGCAGGTCTGGCGATCGTTCGCGAGGGGCTGGGTGCACGCGGCATCCGCGTAGCCCACGAAGCGCATGCCCGTGTCGACGCACACGATGTCTCGGCTCGGTCCCACCGTGATCTCCTCGCACCCGACGCCGTCGGGGCGGACCCATCCGAACGTGTGGGCGAGCCCTCCGCTCGGTCCGAGGTACCGAACGACTCGAAGCGGCCCGTCGCCGCGCAGATGCCGCTCGAGCGGTGGGGCGATCGGATCGAGCGCCGCTCCGTCGATCGTGGAACCGAGCGACCACACGTGTTCCTCGACGGGGAGGGGCGTGCAAGTCCCGTCGTCGGCCCGGGCGAAGCTCGCTGCCGCGAGGCCGGTCACGGTGCGCAAGGGCTGTGGCTGGCAGCTCGTCCGCACGTCGAGAGCGAGCGTCGGCGCGGGACAGCTGGCAGGCCGGAATTGGACGAAGCTCGTCGGCACGGTGCAAGCGTCGTCCGCGTAGACACCGCCATGGCTCAACCCCGTCCAGACGGGGACGCACCGAAGACGATCGGAGCCGCCCGGAACGCACTGGACGCCGGTCTCCGAGTGCAAGAGCCCGCCCCACGCGCGCGCGCCGTCGTCGGCCAGGATCGAGACGACCGTGAGCCCGTCGGCGCCCGGGACACGAGCCCGGACGGCGCGAACGAACTGGTCGAGCGGCACCTCGTCCCCGCGTGCTCTCCAGTTTCCGTTCGGCCGCTGCGGCGCAGGGCTGCACGTGCCGTCGGGCGCGCGCACGTAGACCTCCGTGGGCGCGGGTCGAGAGCCGGCGATCCGATGCACCGCGCGCACGACGCCGACGTCGGCGACGGCCGGAGCGCGTCCGAAGACTCGAAACGTGCTGGCCGCGCAGTCGGTCTCGGGCGACGGATCCGACGTCGTCACGAACGCCGCATCGGGAAGGCCGGCCACGATGGCGTCCGTGCAATGCGCGTCCGCGAAGTACGTCGTGGCGATCGCGGTGGGGGGAAAGCAACGGAGCGTTCCGTCCGCCGTTTCGGCCATCGCGCAGTCCGTGCCGAGCTCGGTGTCTCGCCATCCGACGAACATCCGCGTGCCGCCGCCGTCGTGGACCCAGGCCCGTAGACGCGAGCCGGACTGCCAGTCGGGCTCCTCCAGCGCGTGCGTCTGCGAGCATCCCACGACGAGCATCGCGAGGCAGAGCGAGGCGTGCGCATGCAGCATCGCGCAGCCTGTCTCGCCTGCGCGACGCACGCTCTCGTCCTCACAATCCGCAACCGAGAGCGCCCCGGTCGCCGCCCTGCGCCTCAATCGAGCGTGCGCACCACCCGCGGCAGCTCCGAGGTGTCGAGCGGCGGACCGATTTCGAAGACGGACGGGTGGCTCGGTGCGGCGGTGCATCCGCTCGCGCCGCGGGTGAACGTGTCGCCGGCGTAGGCGGCCCCCGGCGTGAAGAGGGCGCCGGTCTCGAGGTCCACCACCGCGTTCGGCGCGGCACCGGGGCAGTCCGTCGCGACGGTGGCCAACGGCGTCGAGCAGCTCGCGTCGGAGAAGTACGTGCGCGCGAAGAGAGGGCGCAAGCACACCCACGCGCCGCCCGCCGCGTAGAGCCGGCACGACTCGCCTTCGGGGTCGAGCCACTCGCCGAGCGCGACCGGTGCGCCATCGGGGGCGTCGAAGCGCTGCAGCGCGAGCGCGCCACCCACCGGAGTCATCGTGAGCGCGGGCGCTGCCGCCTCGAGCGCGTCGCCGGCGAGTGGATCGCCCACGGCCCACGCAGCGGCCGGGGAGCTCCCCGTCGAGAGACAGGTGCCGCTGGCGCTCGAGTAGAGAGGCCCGCTCACGCGCTCGAGCGGGCGGATCGCGCCGTGACCGCAGCTCGTGCTCGAGAGCAGGCGCGGCGGTGCGCAGTCGGGGCCCGTCGCTCCGAGCACCGTGCGGATGCTGCACGCAGCGTCCGCGTACTCGGTCCCCTGCGCGAGCCCCTGCTCGATCGGCGCGCAGCGCCACGCGTCTTCGAATCGAGTCGCCGTGCACGCCTCGCCGAGAGCACCGCGCACCTCGAGCCGCTGCGTCGCACCGTCGTCCGCGACGAGCTCGATCACCTCGAGCGCGCCGTGGGGGCTCGCCTGCTCGTCGGCGCCGACGAAGTGATCGAGCGCGACGGCTTCGCCGAGCTCCGCGTACGCGGGGGTCCCGAAGATCGGGCTGGGCACGTAGGGCGCGCACGTCCCCGCGCCGGCCCGGAACACCTGCGGAGGCGCCGCGAGCGGGGCGCCGATGCGATGCGCACCGACGATGGGCGCGAGATTCTCGATGCCGCCGAGCGCGCCCAGCGCACACGTCCTCGGCGTCGTGTCGTAGTCGTAGACGTACTGCGCGCTCGTGCTCCTCGGCGTGCGACCCCACACCACGATGGGATCGGTGCAGGCAGCATCGCGGTAGACGATCTCGGCGAACGCCACGTCGCGACACCGCCAAGGGCCCTCCGCGGTCGGGATGAAGGTGCAGTCCATGTCGAGAGCGGCGTCGTGCCAGCCGTCGAAGCGGCTCGCCCCGTCCCCCGCGTCGAGCCTCCACGCGCGCAGCCGCGAGCCCGATCGTGCGTCGACCGACGTGGTGGGCGGGTGCGCGGAGGCGCACGACGCGAGGAGCGCGAGGCCGAGAGAAGAAGCGAGCTGGCGTGCGTTCATGGTGTCGGAGCCCTTCGACGCGCGCGCCGTGCGGGCCTTGGCCTCGACAGCGCGCATCGCCCCGGGTTCCCGCGGACCAAAAAGCTGATACAGCGTGGCGCGTGACTCTGGGCGAGAAGATTCCGCCGCACGCGGAGGCGACGAGCGACGTGCTCCTCGAGCGCTTCCTCGCGTACGCGAGCGAGGCTGGCCTCACGCTGTATCCGGCGCAGGAAGAGGCCATCCTCGCGCTGCTCGACGGGCAGCACGTGATCCTCGACACCCCCACGGGCTCGGGCAAGTCGCTCGTCGCGCTCGCGCAGCACTTCGCGTCGATCAGCCGCGGAGAGCGCACGTACTACACGGCACCGATCAAGGCGCTCGTGAGCGAGAAGTTCTTCGCCCTCGCGCGCGAGCTCGGCGCCTCGCGCGTGGGCTTGATGACGGGCGATGCGACCGTGAATCGCGACGCCGGGGTGATCTGCTGCACGGCGGAGATCCTCGCGCGGGTCGCGCTGCGCGACGGTCCGGCTGCCCGCATCGGCTCGGTCGTGATGGACGAGTTCCACTTCTACGGCGACCGCGACCGGGGCATGGCGTGGCAGCTGCCGCTCCTCACGCTGCCGCGCACGCAGTTCGTGCTGATGAGCGCCACGCTGGGTGACACGCGCGCGATCGAAGAAGACCTCGAGGCGCGCACCGGCCGGAAGGTCGCGCACGTGCGCTCCACCGATCGCCCCGTGCCGCTCGAGCGCGAGTACCGCGAGACGCCGCTCCACGAGACGGTCGGCGAGCTGCTCGAGGGTGGCAAGGCCCCCGTCTACGTCGTGCACTTCACGCAGCGCGCCGCGGCCGAGCACGCGCAGGACCTCACGAGCATCGAGGTCGTGAGCAAGGAGACCAAGCAGCGGATCAAGGACGAGCTCGCCGGCGTCCGCTGGGACACGCCCTTCGGCAAAGACCTCTCGCGCTTCGTGAAGCACGGGGTCGGCGTGCACCACGCCGGCATGCTGCCGCGCTATCGGCTCCTCGTGGAGAAGCTCGCCGGCAAGGGCTTGCTCGGGATCATCTGCGGCACCGACACGCTCGGTGTCGGGGTGAACGTGCCGATCCGGAGCGTGCTGTTCACGCAGCTCTGCAAGTACGACGGCAACAAGACGGCCGTCCTCACCGTGCGCGACTTCCAGCAGATCGCGGGGCGCGCGGGTCGCCGCGGCTTCGACACGAAGGGCTGGGTCGTCGCGCAGGCGCCCGATCACGTGGTCGAGAACAAGAAGGCCCGCGCCAAGGCCGAGGGCGATCCGAAGAAGATGAAGAAGCTGGTGCTCAAGCAGCCGCCCGAGCGCGGCTACGCGCACTGGGACGGGGCGACCTTCGAGCGCCTGGCGACGTCGGTGCCCGAGACGCTCGAGCCGCGCTTCGGCGTGACGCAGGGCATAGTGCTCGAGGTGGTGAGCGGCGCCTTCGAGCGGCACGCCGACGGCCTGCGCGCGCTGCGCGACGTGATCCGCGCATCGCACGAGCCGCGTCATCGGCGCATCGCCCACCAGAAGCGGGCCGTGCAGATCGTGCGCTCGCTGCTGGAGCACGGCGTCCTCGTGCGAGAGAAAGAGGACGATCCCGCGATCGGATTTCGCGGGAGGGTCCTCGCGCCGAGCGCGGATCTGCAGCGCGACTTCTCGCTGCACCACGGGCTCTCGCTCTTCGTGCTGGACGCGATCGCGCGCCTCGACGCGCCGGCCGAGGGCACGCCGCCGCCGGAATCGCCGGAGCACGCGCTCGACGTGCTGAGCGTGATCGAGGCGACGCTCGAGGATCCGGATGCCGTCCTCATGAAGCAGATGGACGCGCTCAAGAAGGAGAAGCTCGATGCCATGAAGGCCGAGGGCATCCCCTACGAGGAGCGCATGGCCGAGCTCGAGAAGGTCACGCTGCCGGCGCCGAAGGCGGAGCTGCTCTACGGCGTGCTCGAGGAGTTCTCGGCGAAGCACCCCTGGGTCGGGCGCGAGGAGCTGCGGCCGAAGTCGATCGCGCGTGACGCGTTCGAGCGCGGCGCTTCGTTCGTGGACTACGTGCGCGACCTCGGCCTCGCGCGCAGCGAGGGCGTGCTGCTCCGCTACCTCACCGACGCCTACAAGGGCATGAGCCAGAACGTTCCGGAGAGCGCGAAGACGGACGCGGTCCTCGACGTGATCGACTGGCTCGGCGCGATGGTGCGCGGCGTGGACGCGAGCCTGCTCGACGAGTGGGAGCGCATCGCCGCGGGCGAGGGCGTGGCGCCGCCCGTCGAGCGCAAGCTCGAGACGATCGAGGAGCCCGACGTCACGCGCGACGTGAAGGGCTTCGCGGTGATGATCCGGAACGCGGCCTTCCGGCTCGTGCGTGCGCTGGCGCGCCGGCGCTGGGAGGAGGCGGCGAGCTACCTCTTCGTGCCCGCAGGCGCGAGCGAAGGCACGCCCGCGGCGATCGAGGCGGCGCTCGCCCCGTACTTCGCCGCGCACGCCGAGATCGTGACCGACGCGAGCGCGCGCGCGCCGGCTGCGTGCGCGCTGGAGCGAGACGAGCGCCGCGTGCGCGTCGTGCAATCGCTCCACGATCCGGAGGGGACGAACGACTGGGCGATCGAGCTGGAGGTGGACCTCGCGGCCTCGCGGGAGGCCGGTGGGCCCGTGCTCACGTGGATCGGCGTCGAGACGTGACCGCACGCTGCACGCTCGCGCTCGTCGCCTTCGGGCTCGCCGCCTGCGCGCCGCGCGAGGGCGCGTGCGTCGTGCCGCACCTGGGCCGACACGCGTGCCTGCGCGCCGCGAGCGCCGCCGCGTGCGCCGCGGAGGATGCGAGCGCGCGATTCACGCGCGGGCAGGACTGCGCCGCCGTCGGATACCCGTGCCTGCACGACGCGTGGGGAGCGGTGCTCTCCGAAGCACGAGACCCGTCCGGCGCGTGTCCTCCCGGAACCTCGGCTCCGTAGCGCGCTCGCGCGCCTCGCGGATGCGTCAGTCGATCTTCGGCACGCCGAGCGCGTAGTACATCGCGCGCTCGTTCCCGGTCGCGGCGCGGGCGAGGAAGGCGACGTCGTCGTCGAGCGTGCTCGCGAGGAGCGCCAGCGCGCTGCGGGCGCCGTCCTTGCCGTCCGCCTCGAGCGGGGCCTCGTCGCCGTCCTGCGGTGCCACCGTCACCGCGCGCAGCGCCTCGCGGGCCGCCGGCGGGAGCGCGGTGAGCTTCTCCTTGGCGAGCGCGATCGCGTCGGAGAGCGTGCCCTGACGATCGACGAGCCCTCTCTCGAGCGCGTCGGCGCCCGACCACACCCGCCCGCGTGCGAGCGGCTCGACCTCTTCTTCGCTGCGCTTGCGGCCCTTGGCGACGACGGCGACGAAGGTCCGGTAGAACGCGTCGACCTCCCGATCGAGGATGGCCCGCTCGGCCTCGTCGGCCGGGCGCGGGTTCGTCATCATGTCGGCGTGGGGTGCGCGCCGGAGGACCTCCGTGCGCACGCCGAGCCGATCCAAGAGCGAGCTCGCCACGAGGCGCGCGCTGATCACGCCGATCGACCCGGTGATCGAGACGCGGCTCGCCACGATCGCGCTCGCCGGTGCCGCCACGTAGTAGCCGCCGCTCGCGGCCACGTCTCCGAAGCACGCGATCACCGGCTTGCGCTCGGCGAGCAGCTGCACCTCGCGGTGGATGAGATCGCTCGCGAGCGCCGAGCCGCCGGGGGAGTCGACGTGCAGCACCACGGCGAGCGCGCGTCGATCGCGTGCGACGCGGCGAAGCGTGGGGACGAGGGCCGCGCGGCTCGCACCACGGCCGGTGCCGCCGTCGCCGATCGCGCCGTGGACGGGGACGATCGCGACGTAGGGCCGGGGCCAGAGCGGCAAGAAGAACTTCGCGTCCGCGCGTGCCAGATACGCGCCCGCGGCGACGAGCTTCCCGTCGGCGCCGAGCGCGCGAGGGAGCTCGTCCTCGAACGCATGCGCATCGACGAGCCCGGCGTCGATCGCGGCCTGCCCGCTCGCCGCGCCCCGCTCGAAGAGCGCACGCACCTTCGCCTCGTCGAGGCCCGGGCGCTCGGCGAGCGCGGCGACGAGCGCGCGATCGAACGCGTCGAGCAGCGCGCCGACCTGCTCGCGCTGGGGCTCGCTCATCGCCTCTTCGGACACCGACTCCGCGGCCGTCTTGTACGCGGCGCGGCGGTAGACCTCGACCGAGACGCCGACCTTGTCGAGCAGGCCCTTGAGATAGCGGCTCGTCGCGCCGACGCCGGTGACGAAGAACGCGGCGCCCTCGGTGGCGATCACGCGATCGGCCACCGAGGCCAGGAAGAGCTCCTTGTTCCCGCCTCCGTTCGGAAGGTACACGGCGACCTTCTTGCCGCCGCGGCGCAGGCGCGCGAGCTCGGCGCGCAGCGCGTCCACCTTCGCCCAGCCGGCGGGAAGCCCGTGGATCTCCACGAGCAGGCCGACGCGTCCCGGATCGGCCAGCAGCGCGTCGACGAGCCGCGCGACGGCCCGCACCGAGGTCGGACGGCGACGCCTCAGCGCCGGAACGAAGCGCGCGAGCGGGCTCCAGGGCGGGGCGGGCTCGTCGATCTCGCTCAGGCCGTCGGCGATGCGCGCGTGGACCCAGTTCCCGCGCGGCCGCCCCATCCAGCGGAAGAGGAGCCAGAGCGGCCAGAAGGGCGCGCGGAGCAGGTCGTACGTGAGTCGCAGCAGAGCTCGGAGCACGCGCCAGCGTAGTACCGCCGGGGCCGGACTTCGACGCCCCGTCGGTCTTGGGGCACCCGCCGTCCGGGCGGGTCGCGTGGCGTGCTTCGTCGCCCTTTACCCGCTGCTCCGATCGGTGGTACCTACGAGGCCGTTCTCGTTGCCGTTCGAACGGGCCGCCGCGTCATGGCGGAAGGCCAGCGTCGCTGCCGGGGCCAAGCCCCCGGACGCCGCTTCATTGGGACCCCGAGGAGCTCATGGCGAACCCGCAGATGGTGATGTACGAGGAGGAGTTCAACCAGATCCAGGCGATCGTGACGCGCCTGGCGAAGGAGGCGAACGCCCGCGTCGTATTCGTCATCGACAAGAACGGGCAGGAGATCGCCAAGGCTGGCGAGACGGATCAGCTCGACACGACGTCGCTCGCGTCGCTGACCGCCGGCAACATCGCCGCGACGGGCGGCATGGCGAAGCTGCTCCGCGAGAACGAGTTCACGACGCAGTCGCACGAAGGCGAGCGCGCGAACATCCACATCCAGATCGTGGGCAACCGCGTCATCCTCGTCGTCATCTTCGACAGCAAGACGAGCCTCGGCCTCGTCCGGCTGCGCGTGAAGAAGGCGAGCGAGGAGCTCAACAGCATCTTCGAGGCGCTGCTGCGGAAGGTTCAGGACCCCGCGCGGGAGACTCCGTTCGCCGAGATCACCGACGACGACATCGACAACCTCTTCAACGACTGAGCCTCATCAAGAGCGAGCGAGGGCACAGAACAGATGTCGTTCATCAACTACCTGTCGCGAGAGATCAACTGCAAGATCGTCTATTACGGTCCCGGTCTCTGCGGGAAGACGACGAACCTCCAGTACATCTATACGAAGACGAATCCCGACGCGAAGGGCAAGATGATCAGCCTCGCGACGGAGACCGAGCGAACGCTCTTCTTCGATTTCCTGCCGCTCGCGCTCGGTGAGATCCGCGGCTTCAAGACGCGCTTCCACCTCTACACGGTGCCGGGCCAGGTCTTCTACGACGCGAGCCGCAAGCTCATCCTGAAGGGCGTCGACGGCGTCGTCTTCGTGGCCGACTCGCAGATCGCCCGAACCGAGGCGAACCTCGAGTCGATGGAGAACCTGCGGACGAACCTCGCCGAGCAGGGCTACTCGCTCGACAAGCTTCCCTACGTCGTCCAGTACAACAAGCGCGACATGCCGAACGTCGCTCCGGTCGAGGAGCTGCGGCGCGTGCTGAACCCGACGAACGTGCCCGACTTCGAGGCCGTCGCGTCGACCGGCGTCGGCGTGTTCGAGACGCTGAAGGCCGTCGCCAAGCTCGTCCTCACCGAGCTTCGTAAGGGTGGGGGTTGACGCTTCGCGGGGGCGACGGGGCGTGATCCCGGCCCTGATCCGCCGCCTCGTCGCGAGGTCTCGAACGCCGGCGACGTCGTCAGGCGGCTGAGGGCCGGTCAGGGCGGCGCGGTCGGCGCGCTCGCTCGATACGCCGCCAGCAGGCCGGTGCTCGCGAGCGCGCTCGCCAGCGCGCGACCATCGGGCCAGCGCTTGTCGGGCTCACGCTCGAGGGCGCGGCGCACGACCTCGACGAGGCTCTCCGGCACGTCGGGCGTCAGGTCGCGGACGGAGCGCGGCTCGAGCGCGAGGCGCGCCATCAAGAGAGCGCGCGCGTCCTCGGCGACGAAGGGAAGCTCGCCCGTGAGCATCTGGAAGAGCACGACGCCGAGGGCGTAGACGTCGGCCGCCGGGGCGGCCTTGTCGCCGGTGAGCAGCTCGGGCGCGAGGTATTGCGGCGTGCCGATGATGCCCGTCTCGGTGAGCCCCGCTTCGTGGTGCACGACGCGCGCGATGCCGAAGTCGAGCACCTTCGCGTGGTCCGTCTCGTCGCCCACCGTGCTCACGAAGACGTTCTCGGGCTTGATGTCGCGATGCACGATGCCGCGCGCGTGGGCCTCGGCGAGCGCGCGCGCCACCTGCGATGCGAGGTGCACCGCGCGCGCCGGCGGTAGGCGCCCCTCGCGCTCGATCACCCGCGAGAGCGGCTCGCCGCGCAAGAGCTCCATCGCGTAATAGGAGATCCCGTCCTCGGTCGCGCCGAAGTCGTAGACACGCACCGTGTTCGGATGGGTCAGCTCCGTCGTCGCGCGCACCTCGCGGTCGAAGCGGGCCACGGCGACCGCGTCCTGCCGATCGGTGCGTAGGACCTTCAGCGCGACCTCGCGCTTGAGCGTCTCGTCCCAGGCCACCCAGACCTCGCCCATGCCGCCGCGCCCGATGCGGTGGCGCACGCGATAGCGACCGATGGTGCGCTGGGCGAACACCTCGCGCCGCAACGCCCAGAGCCAATGTGCGGCGAGCACGAGCACCGCGATGCAGCTGCCGTGCACCGACGTGGCGGTGAGGAGGCGCACGACCTCGCGCGGCGCGAGCAGCGTGGCGGTCGAGCCGGTCGCGATCGCCCATCCGACGTACATCGCCGGGAAGACGAGCGTCGCGTACACGCCGGTGCCGATCGCGCGCCGATAGTGCTGCGGCACGAACGGATAGCCGCAGGCGACGAGCAGGAGGCCGGGGACGTACGGGCTGTCGAGCATGCCCGTCGCCATCACGGAGAGCGCCATCCCCGTGGTCAGCAGGATCGGCGCGACGAGGATCCAGATCTCGAGCTCGCGCGCGCTGATCGAGGCCCGCCGCGTGCGGAGCGCGGCCGCCATCAGGATCGGCGTCACGGCGAGCCGGATCGCCAGGATTGCCTCGAGGTTCCAGCTCGGGTCCACGGCACGGAACAGGAAGTCGAGCACCGAGAAGAGCGGCACGAGGAACGCCGCGATGCCGTAGGCGATCCCCATGCGTCGCCGGTTGATCTGCAGCTCCTCGTGCGACGCGACGCTGCGCATCGCATCGAGCACGCGATCGCGCCCGCTCTCGCCCGAGCCGGGCGTCGAGGCGACTGGCGTCGACGTCCGGGCCGCCCCCTCCGCGCTGCTCACGCGCCAAGCCTACGCCAGCTGCGGGCGCGGGAGGGGCCTGGCTCTCACCCCCGCGCGAGGCTGCGCAGCTCGTCCCAGTCCGTGACCTTGCAGCGCGGGGCGCCGTCCTTGGCGCGCTCGGCCTCCACCTTCTCGATCTTCTCCCAGTCGGTGAAGGTCACGACCTTCACGCCGCGCTCGGCCAGCGCGGCGTCGATCGCTGGCCGCGGGTCGGCCTTCGGGGCGGCGGGCAGCTCCTCGAGGAGCTTGTTCATCACGTCGATGGAGTCCTGCCGGTTCGTCGCGATGACGCCGCTCGGGCCGCGCTTGGCCCAGCCGACCGCCCACACGCCATCGCCGACCCTGCCGCCCTGGTTCGGGTAGCTCGTCGCGCCCTTCGGCACTTCCAGGCCCGCGAGCGGCTTCACGTGGTAGCCGATCGCCTTCACCACGATGCCGACGTCGAGCGTCCACGTCTCGCCCGTCTCGACGGCCTTGCCGCCCTCGACCTTCGTCTTCTTCAAGACGAGCTTCTTCACGCGCCCGTCCTCGCCGAGGATCTCGTGGGGCGCCGAGTAGAAGACGATGTGCAGGCGCGCGCGCTTGCTCCCCCTCTCGACGACCGAGGGATCGTTCTGCGAGTAGCCGCGCAGGATCTCGAGGATCTTGTCCTTCAGCTTCTGGTCCTTCGGGTCGCTGGCCGAGATGCTCTCCGGCAGCTGCGCGCCGTCCACCACCGCGACCGTCTCGGCCATGTCACCGAGCTCGCGCAGCTCGACCGGCGTGAAGGCGGCCTCGCCCGGCCCACGGCGACCGATCATGTAGATGTCCTTGATCGGCGCCTGGTTGATGCGATCGCTCGCGTACGCGGGCAGATCGGTCTTCGTCATCTCGTGCGCCACGCGCCCGAGCACGCGCACCACGTCGACGGCCACGTTGCCCTGGCCGATCACCGCGACGCCGCCGCTCGCGGCGAGGCAGCCCGCGAGATCGGGATGCCGCGCGCTGAAGTCCGGGTGCCCGTTGTACCAGCCGCTCAGCTCCTGGGAGGTGAGCACGCCGTGCAGGTGCTCGCCGGGGATCCCGAGGGCCCGATCGATCGGCGCGCCGATCGCGAGCACGACCGCGTCGTAGTGCTGCTTCAGCTCGGCGAGCGAGAGGTCGCGCCCGAGCTCGACGTCGCCGAGGAAGCGCATCTCGGGTCGCTTGGCGGTGCGCTGGAACACGCGCCACACGTTCTTCGTGCCCTGGTGGTCGGGCGCCACGCCGATCCGGACCAGGCCGTAGGGCGTCGCGAGCCGGTCGAACATGTCGACCTTGAGGCCGGGGCGCGTCTTCATCAGGTGCTCGGCCGCGTAGAATCCGCTGGGACCGCTGCCGACGATGGCGATCGTATGCGTCATGTCGGCGCGAACTTAGAGCCCACTTCGTGCCAAGTCCATCGGGATACCGTGGAACCTCGCACGCCGCGTCCGAAGCGCTTGAAACGAGGGCCTCGCTCGCGGTACCGGGGAGGGCGATGAAGATCACGGCACCGGTTCCCGATGCTCCCGCCGCCATGGATCGGGCGGCCCTGCGCGCCTCGGTGGTCGAGCACCTCGCTCACGGCCGCATCCGCGACCAATACCGCGCGACGCCCACCGACGTGATGCACGCGGTCGCCCGCGCCGCGCGCGATCGGCTCGGCGACCGCTGGCTCGAGTGCAGCAAGAAGCAGTGGGACGCCGGACAGAAGCGCGTCTACTACCTCTCGATGGAGTACCTGCCCGGCAGGCTCCTGCGCGACGCGCTCGCGAACCTCGGCATCCTCGACGAGATGCGCGCCGCCGTCCTCGAGCTCGGCGTCGATCTCGACGAGGTCCTCGAGGTCGAGCCCGACCCGGGCCTGGGCAACGGCGGCCTCGGGCGCCTCGCCTCGTGCTTCCTCGACTCGATGGCGACGCTCGGCATCGCGGGGACCGGCTACGGCATCCGCTACGACTACGGCATCTTCCGCCAGGCGATCGTCAACGGGCAGCAGATCGAAGAGCCCGACAGCTGGCTCATCCACGGCTCGCCCTGGGAGGTCATCCGCTCGGAGACGACCTACCGCGTCCGCTACGGCGGTCACGTCGTGGCCAAGCGCGAGATGAACGGACAGACGACGTTCTCCTGGGAGGGCACGCAGGACGTGCTCGCCGAGGCGCACGACATCCCCGTGCCGGGCTACCGCAACGACGTGGTCAACACGCTGCGCCTCTGGTGGCCGCGCCCGGTGACGGCGTTCGACCTCGGGCTCTTCAACGCTGGCGATCACGCGGGCAGCGTCGCCGCGCGCAACACCGCGGAGCACATCTCGCGCGTGCTCTATCCCAACGACTCCGGGCCGGCGGGCAAGGAGCTGCGCCTGCGCCAGGAGTACTTCTTCGTGAGCGCGTCGCTGCAGGACGCGGTCACGCGCCACCTCGCGCGCTGGGGCACGCTCGACGATCTGCCGGAGCACAACGTCTTCCAGCTGAACGACACCCACCCGGCGCTCGCGGTCGCCGAGATGATGCGCATCCTGCTCGACGAGCACCGCTTCACCTGGGAGCGCGCCTGGGCGATCACCCACCGCAGCTTCGCGTACACGAACCACACGCTCCTGCCCGAGGCGCTCGAGACGTGGCCCGTGCACATGCTCGATCGCCTGCTGCCGCGGCAGCTCGACATCATCCGCGAGATCGATCGCCGCCTCGTCAAGCAGGTGTCCCGGCACTATCCGGACGACGACGAGCGCGAGGCGAAGATGGCGATCATCGAGCACGGGCCGCAGCCGCACGTGCGGATGGCGAACCTCTCGATCGTCGGCAGCTTCTCGGTGAACGGCGTCTCGGCGCTGCATTCGCGTCTGTTGCGCGAGCACATGTTCCCCGAGCTCGACGCGTTCTTTCCCAATCGCTTCCGGAACAAGACGAACGGCGTGACGCCACGCCGGTGGATCGAGCAGTGCAATCCCGAGCTCGCGGCACTGATCACGGCGACGATCGGCGAGGGCTGGGTCACGCAGCTCGATCGGCTGAAGGCGCTCGAGAAGCACGCGACCGATGCGGCATTCCAGGCGAAGTTCGCGGCCGTGAAGCTCCGCAACAAGGAGCGGCTCTCCGCGTTCCTGCTGCGCGAGCACGGCTTCGAGGCGCCGCCGCACGCGCTCTTCGACATCCAGATCAAGCGCATCCACGAGTACAAGCGGCAGCAGCTGAACCTGCTCCACGTGGTGCGCCTCTATCTCGACCTGAAGGCGGGCCGGAAGCCGGCCTCGCCGCGCGTCGTGATCATCGGCGGCAAGGCCGCGAGCGCCTACGACATGGCCAAGCGCATCATCCACCTCGCCAACGCGATCGGCGCGGTGGTGAACGCCGACCCCGACACGCGGGATCACCTCCGGCTCTTCTTCGTGCCGAACTACCGCGTCTCCTACGCGGAGAAGCTCATCCCGGCCGCCGATCTCTCGGAGCAGATCTCCACTGCCGGCCAGGAGGCGTCGGGCACGGGCAACATGAAGCTCGCGATGAACGGCGCGCTCACCATCGGCACGCTCGACGGCGCGAACGTCGAGATCCGCGACGCCGTCGGCGGCGACAACATCTTCATCTTCGGCCTGACCACCGAGGAGGTGCTCGCCAAGCAGAAGGCGGGCTACCGGCCGGCGGAGATCGTGGAGGCGACGCCGCGCCTCAAGGAAGTGCTCGACGCGATCGCGGGCGGCGCGTTCTCGCCCGACGAGCCGGGCCGGTTCCGGCCCGTGGTCGACTCGCTCCGCGACATCGACCGCTTCTTCGTGCTCGCCGACCACGCGTCGTACTGGGAGACGCAGGACGAGGTGGATCGCGTCTACGCACAGCGCGCCGAATGGACGCGCCGCGCGATCCTCAACGTCGCCAACATGGGGCGCTTCTCGAGCGACGCGACCATCCGCGACTACGCCCGCGACATCTGGGGCCTGCCCATCGCCTGACGGCGCTGGCCCTCGCGAGGGCCGTGGCAGCGGATCGCCAAAGGTCCGCGCCAAGGTCCTGGCGATCTTCGCGGCGAGGGCGCCTGACGCCCGGAAATGCCGTGAAAAGCGGGGGAGAGCGCGTCGGCACGCGCGCTGCTTCAAGGGCAGCGCCATGACGTTCGATGAGCAAGGCCAGGTGGACACGATGGATGCATCGAGCTCCCTGGATCCGAGCACGCTGGAGCCTGGAAAGGTCATCGCCGGTCGCTACCGGCTCGGGCGCGAGGTGGGCTCCGGGGCCGCCGGGCGCACGCACCTGGCGCAGCGCATCTCCGACGGCCGCGAGGTCGTGCTGAAGATCGACGCCCGCGCGAGCCGGCGCAGCCGCGATCGGATGCGCAGCGAGGCGAGGGCGCTCGCGGCGCTCGATCATCCGAACGTCGTCGGCTTCGTCGAGCACGGCGAGACGAGCGATCTCGCGTTCGTCGTGATGGAGGCGATCCACGGCGAGACGCTGGAGGCGCACCTGCGGCGCGGTGACGTGTCGCGCGCGACGGCCGTGCTCTGGCTCTACGAGCTCGCGCAAGCGCTCGACCACGTGCACGCGATGGGCCTCGTGCACCGCGACGTGAAGCCGGCGAACATCATGGTCACCGCGCACGGCAAGCGCCTCGTGCTCGTCGACTTCGGCCTCGCGACGGAGTACCGCCGGGCGCGGACGCCGCGCGAGGAGCAGTCCTTCGTGGTCGGTACGCCCGAGTACATGGCGCCCGAGCAGGCGCTCGGGCTCGAGAGCGAGATCGGCCCGGCGGCCGATCGCTACGCGCTCGCGGCGATCGCGCTCGAGCTCTTCACGGGCGAGCGTCCCTATCCGCCGATGACGCTCGGGCGTCTGCTCACGACGATCCTCGAGCAGCCGCCGCGGCGGCCGACGCAGCTCGGCTTCGGTGGGCCGGAGCTCGATCTCGTGTTCTCGCGGGCGATGGCGCGCGAGCCCTCGCGGCGCCACGCGAGCGGTCGCGAGCTCGTCGAGTCGGTGGTCGGCGCGCTGCCGGTGCGCGCGACGGCGCGGCCCTCGCTGCAGCCCAAGGCGGCGCGCACGGTCCGCGCGAAGGCAGCCTGACAGCGTCGGTCACGTTGGTTGAGGGAACCGAAACCAACGTGAGCACGCGCTCGGCGGGAGGGGCCCCACATCCGGCTTCGCCGGTGTGGGCGAGGGGCTGCGGGCAGCCCCTCGGGGGAAAGGAACAGCAAGAGAGCGACGCGATCAAGCGTCGCGACCGCCGCTGTGAGGCGCGCGCGGACGCAGCGATCGTGGAATCCCTCGAGGGGCCTGATACGTTGCTGGCGCGATGCGGCCGCCCGATCACGAGCTCCGGATGGCGCGCGCGCGGCTCTCGCTCGAGGGGCTCTCGCTCGGCGATGCGTTCGGCGAGCGCTGGTTCGTCCATCCCGATGCGATCGAGGGGCTGATCGAGGCTCGCGCGACGCCGGGGGGCGCGACGTGGCGCTGGACCGACGACACGGCGATGGCGATCTCCATCGTGGCCGAGCTCGACGCGCACGGAGAAATCGATCGCGACTCGCTCGCGCGGCGCTTCGCCGACGCGTATCGGCGCGAGCCGGATCGGGGCTACGGCGCGGGCGCGCACCGCATCCTCGGCGACATCGCCGCCGGCTTCGCGTGGGATGCGGCGGCCGCGGGCCCCTTCGGCGGGCAGGGCTCGATGGGGAATGGCGCCGCGATGCGGGCCGCGCCGATCGGCGGCTATTTCGCCGATGATCCCGGGCTCGCCGCGGGGATGGGCGCGCTCTCGGCCGATCCGACGCACGCGCATCCCGACGGGCGGGCGGGCGCGGCCGCGGTCTCCGCGGCGGCGGCGCTGGCGGCGGGGACGGCGCTCGAAGGGGACGCGCTGCTCGACGCCGTGGCGGCGCTGACTCCCGCCGGCGCCACGCGCGAGGGGCTGGTGCGTGCGCGCGATCTCGCCCCCGACACCGACGTCCGTCGCGCCGCGCAGCAGCTCGGGAGCGGTCAGCGCGTCCTCAGCTCGGACACGGTTCCGTTCGCGATCTGGTGCGCCTCGCGGTCGGTGAGCGACTACGCGGAGACGCTCTGGCGCACGGTCGCGGGCCTCGGCGATCGCGATACGACGTGCGCGATCGCCGGCGGGATCGTGGTGCTCCGGGCCGGGGCGAGCGCGCTGCCTGCAGAGTGGCTCGCGCGGCGCGAGCCGCTCGCGTGAGGTGACGGGCGAGTCGACGCGGGTGGCGCGTTCGTCGTACACCCTGGCCTCGTGAACGACGGCGCGATCCTGCGGATGACGGGCATCCACAAGCGCTACGGCGCGCTCGTGGCGCTCTCGGGCGTGGAGCTCGAGGTGGCGCGCGGCGAGGTCCACGCGCTCGTCGGCGAGAACGGCGCGGGCAAGAGCACGCTGATGAAGGTGCTGAGCGGCGCGGAGAGGCCGGACGCGGGGACGATGGAGCTCGCGGGCGCGCCCTACGCACCGCGCGGCCCGCTCGATGCGCGGCGCTCGGGCGTGGCGATGGTCTATCAGGAGCTGAACCTCGCGCTCGACCTGACGGTCGGCCAGAACCTCTTCCTCGGGCACGAGACGGCGCGCTTCGGCGTGGTGTCGCGCAGAGCGCAGAGCGCGGCGGCCGAGCGTGTCCTCGCGATCCTCGCCCAGCCGGACCTGCGCGCGGATGCGCCGGTGCGCGAGCTCGGTCCGGGCGCGCGCCAGCTCGTGGAGATCGCGCGAGCGCTCGCCTTCGACTGCAAGCTCGTCGTGCTCGACGAGCCGACCTCGTCGCTCTCGTCCGCCGAGGTGCGCGTGCTCGATGGCGTGCTCGCGCGCTTGCGAGAGCGAGGCGTGTCGGTCGTCTACATCACGCACTTCCTCGAAGAGGTCGAGCGCCTCGCGGCTCGCTACACCGTGCTGCGCGACGGAAAGACGGTGGCTACCGGCACCGTCGCGGGGACGAAGGCGACCGCGATCGTGGCGCAGATGGTCGGGCGCCCGCTCGACGAGATCTATCCACCCCACGCGCGCACGCCGGGCGAGACGGTGCTCGAGCTCGAGGCCTGCGCGGGCGCGAAGCTGCCGATCCGTGCGTCGCTCGCGCTACGCCGGGGCGAGGTGCTCGGCATCGCCGGGCTCGTGGGCGCCGGTCGTACCGAGCTCTTGCGCGCGCTGGTGGGCCTCGATCGGATCACCTCGGGCCAGGTCGTCGTGCGCGGCGCGCGGGACGGGGGCGCGCCGATCTCGGTGCGCATCGCGCAGGGGATGGGCTTGCTCAGCGAGGACCGCAAGAACGAGGGCGTCGCGCTCGATCGTCCCATCGCCGACAACGTCATGCTCACGCGCGACGAGGCGCGCTTCGGCGTGCTGCGCGTGCGTGCCCGCGCCGCGCGCGTGCGCAGCTGGATCGAGAAGCTCGCGATCCGCGCCTCCGGGCCGGGCCAGCGCGCGGGAGACCTCTCGGGCGGCAACCAGCAGAAGGTCGCGCTCGCACGCCTGCTCCAGCAGGACGCGGACGTGCTCCTGCTCGACGAGCCGACGCGCGGCGTCGACGTGGGGAGCAAGGCCGAGATCTACGCGCGCATCGACGCGCTCTGCCGCGAGGGCAAGGCCGTCCTCGTCGTGAGCTCGTATCTGCCCGAGCTGCTCGGCATCGCCGATCGCATCGCGGTGATGCGCAAGGGCGTGCTCGGCGCGGCGCGGCCGGTGAGCGCGTGGACCGAGGCCTCGCTCCTCGAGGCCGCCACGCTGGAGTCGGCGGCGTGACGGCGCGGCTGCGCGCGCTCCTCGCGTCGGGCGGCCCGGCGCTCGGCGTCCTGCTCGTCGTGGTGCTCTTCGCCGTGCTCGTGCCCGATCAGTTCCTCTCGCTCTACAACTTCCGCACGGTCATCACGCAGACGGTGATCGTCTCGATCGGCGCGATCGGCGCGACCCTGATCATCGCCAGCGGTGGCATCGACCTCTCCGTCGGCTCGGTCGTCGCGCTCTCGAGCGTCGCGACCGCCGTGCTGCTCCACGAGGGTGCCTCTCCGCTCGTCGGCCTGCTCGGCGGCGTCGCGGTCGGCGCGCTCGTGGGGCTCGCGAACGGCCTGCTCGTGACGCGGCTCGAGGTCGTGCCGTTCATCGTCACGCTCGGCACGATGGGGATCGCGCGGGGCCTGGCGAAGTGGCTCGCCGACGAGCAGACGGTGAACGCGCCCGCGGGCTGGCTCGAAGAGCTCATGCGCAAGACGCCGGATCCGCGCTGGCTCGTCATCTCGCGCGGCGCGTGGATCACGCTCGCGCTGGCCGCGCTGATCGCGTTCGTCCTGCATCGCACGGTGCTCGGCGTGCACCTGCTCGCGGTGGGCTCGAGCGAGCCGACGGCGCGCCTCTCCGGCGTGCGCGTCGCGCGGACGAAGGTCGCCGTCTACGTGATCGGCGGGCTCTTCGCCGGCCTCGCGGGCGTCTTCCAGTTCGGTCGGCTCACGGTGGGCGATCCCACGACGGCGATCGGTCTCGAGCTCGACGTCATCGCGGCCGTGGTCATCGGGGGTGGAAGCCTCAGCGGCGGGCGCGGGTCGGTGTCGGGCTCGCTCCTCGGCGCGCTCTTCATGGCCGTCCTGGGCAACGGCTGCACGCTGCTCTCGCTCCCGAACTACGTGCAGGAGATCGTGGTGGGGGCGATCATCGTGCTCGCCGTGGCGCTCGACCGGGTACGTCGCGGCCGAGCGAGCTGATCCGCGAGCGGCTCGCCGGCTGCGGTCCCTACCGTTCGCGGGCTTCGCCGCTACCGTCCGGTCCCTCCGCCGGCGAGCACTCGTTGCTGGGGGGGATGATCGGCTCGCCGGCTGCGGTCCCTACCGTCCGCGGGCTTCGCCCGCTACCGTCCGGTCCCTCCGCCGGCGAGCACTCGTTGCTGGGGGGATGATCGGCTCGCCGGCTGCGGTCCCTACCGTTCGCGGGCTTCGCCCGCTACCGTCCGGTCCCTCCGCCGGCGAGCACTCGTTGCTGGGGGGATGATCGGCTCGCCGGCTGCGGTCCCTACCGTCCGCGGGCTCCGCCCGCTTCCGTCCGGGCCCTCCGGTGCGAGCACTCGTTGCTGGGGGGATATCGGCTCGCCGGCTGCGGTCCCTACCGTTCGCGGGCTTCGCCCGCTACCGTCCGGTCCCTTCGCCGGCGAGCACTCGTTGCTGGGGGGATGATCGGCTCGCCGGCTGCGGTCCCTACCGTTCGCGGGCTTCGCCCGCTACCGTCCGGTCCCTTCGCCGGCGAGCACTCGTTGCTGGGGGATCAACACCCGTCGTCGACGAGGCCGTTGCAGTCGTCGTCGATGCCGTTCCCGCACGTCTCGTGGTCGACCATGATGTTGGGCACGCACTCGGGCGCCGCGGCGTTGCAGGTCAGCGTGCCGCCGCACATCCCGGTCATGGGCACGCAGGCGACGCCGCCGCCCGGATCGCCGTCGTCGACGATGCCGTCACAGTCGTCGTCGACGCCGTTGCAGACCTCCGCGGTGCAGCCGCCCACCGTGCAGACGCCGCCCATGCAGACCTGTCCGGCGAGGCAGTCGCTGTCGACCGAGCACGTCGTGCCGCAGTGCTGTCCGCCGTGGAGCGGGTCGGCCGGGGCGCAGTCGATGGCGTCGGGGGAGCCGTCGTCGTCGCCATCGGCACCGGGCGGGACCTCGGTGAGCGTGCCGTTGGCCGAGACGAGGAACGCGCCGAGCAGCGTGTCTTCGGCGGCGCCGACGCGCTCCACGTAGACCGTGTCGCCGGGGGCGGCGGCGAGGATGCGACCGAAGGAGCCGTCGGCGTTCGAGAGCACCAGCTCCCCCGCGGCGGGCGGATCGGTGAAGCGGAGCGTCGTGCTGGCCGGCGCCGCGCCGGGCCGCCCGACGAAGCGTAGCGTGCCCGGCTGCGGGGTCGCGCTCCAGCTCGTGAGCGACGAGAACGAGGGCGGATCCGGCAGCGGCGTGCCCACGCAGCCGACGAAGGCGAGCGCGAGCGTGAGCGCGCCGAGCGTCCGTCCGAAGAGGTTTCGCGACTGTCTCATCGTTTCCGTTCCTTCTCCGGATAGCGGACGCTCGGTGGCGCGGCGAGCCGCCGGCGTTCAGGCGGCCGGGGCGCAGCTTCCCGCGACGCAGACCTGGCCCGCGGCGCAATCGGCGTCCGTCGCGCAGGCGCTGGGCGCGCAGCCCTCGTCGACGAGGCCGTTGCAGTCGTCGTCGATGCCGTTGCCGCACGTCTCGTGCGCCGTGCACACGCCGCCGCTCTGGCAGACACCCGCGCTGCACACCTGGCCCGCCGCGCAGTCGCTGTCGGTGCTGCACGCGCTGCCCATCGGAGCGCAGAGCCCCGCGCTGCACACCTGGCCCGCCGCGCAATCGCTGTCGGCGCTGCAGGCGGCGCCCATCGGCGCGCAGCGGCCGCCCACGCACGCCTGCCCGGCGCCGCAGTCGGCGTCCGTCGCGCACGTGTCCGGCGCACAGCCGTCGTCGACGATGCCGTTGCAGTCGTCGTCGACGCTGTTGCCGCAGGTCTCGTGCGCCGTGCACACGCCGCCGCCCTGACACACACCCGCCGTGCAGACCTGGCCGGCCGCGCAGTCGCTGTCGGCGTTGCAGTCGCTGCCGATCGGCTGGCACGCGCCGGCGACGCACACCTGACCGGCGCCGCACGCGCTGTCGGTGGTGCACGCGGCCGAGCAGCCCTCGTCGACGAGACCGTTGCAGTCGTCGTCGACGCCGTTGCCGCAGGTCTCGTGCGCCGGGCAGACGACGTTCGCCTGGCAGGTGCCGCTCGCGACCTCGCAGACCGTGCCCGCGGGGCAGTCGCTGTCGGCGGCGCACGCGCGGTAGTCCGGCAGCTCGTTGCACGCGCCTGCGAGGCAGAGCTCGCCGCTACGACAGTCCGCGTCCGAGGCGCAGTCGCCGAAGCGCGCCGCATAGCAGGCGCCGCTCGTGCAGACCGCGCCCGCCGGGCAGTCCGCGTCCGCCGCGCACGCGGCCAGGCAGTGGTCCCGGGTGCAGACGGCGCCGTCGGCGCACGCGCCGCTGTCCGAGCACGACGAGACGGCGTAGGAGCCGCCCGACGTCGGCGGGGTGGACTGGCAGCCGGCGGCGAGCGAGCCGGCGGCCGCGGTGAGCGAGAGCGCGAGAGCAGACCGAGCGAAGCGAGACATGGAGCACCTCCGCGCGGACGCAGTGCGAGGTCCGTGCCCGGCGATGGAGCCTCAAAATCGCGCCGAAAATGCGCATTCGGAAATGACGGACAGCATTATTTAATGTAGCGTACGCCATATTCGTGGATACCTGGCTCGACGCGCGGTTCGAGGGCTGGCCCGACTCGGAAGGGGTCGCGATGGGTCGCGACCGCCTCTCGGGTGCCTCCGCGGCCCTGAAGGTCGCGCGGACGCTGGGAGCCGTGCGCGCGCTCGAGCGAGAGCGCGTGGCGTCCGCGATCGCGCACCCCGGGCTCCGCCAGCGGCTCGACGAGGGCCGGCTCGGCTCGGCGCGTGCGCTCGCCCTCGCGTGGATCACGGGCACGGCGCTCGGCGAGACGACCACGGCAGCTCCGCTCCGCGCGATCACGATCGACGTGCTGCGGGCCCTGCTGCGTCTGCACGCCGAGGGGCGCGTGCACGGCGATCTCAAGCCGGAGCACGTGCTCGTCGGCGCGGCGGGCGCGCGGCTCTTCGATCTGGGCCTCTCGGTGCGTCTCGGCGAGCCGCCGGCGGGCGGGACGCGGCCCTACCTCGCCCCGGAGTACGAGCGCGGCGGCGTCGCGAGCGTCGCGGGCGACCTCTACGCGCTCGGGGTGATGCTCGCAGGAAGGACGGGCGGCGACGCGCAGCTCGAAGAGCTCGCGCTCCGCGCGCGGTCGAGCGCGCCCGAGGAGCGGCCCGCGAGCGCGGAGGCGGCGCTCGCGATCCTCGGGGCGCGACCACGGGCGATCGATCGTCGGGCGCTCGACCTCGCGGCGCTCGAGCGATGGACCGCGGGGCTGCTCGCGAGCGCCCGTCCCGGAGCGATCGTGCGCGTCCACGCGCCGGCCGGCAGCGGTGCGTCCACGCTCGCGGGCTGCCTTCTGCGCGCCGCCGTGGGCGCTCGGGCCGCGCGCGTCGCGCCCGAATGCGTGCGGGAAGCGGTGGAGGTCGGCAGGGCCTACGGCGAAGCCGTTCTCTTCGTGGTCGATGGCGCCGTGGAGAGCGACGCCGACCTGCTGCGAGCGCCGCGGGCGTGCTGGATCGTCCTGGCCGACGAGCCCGATGCCCCTCACGTCCTTCCGCCTCTCGACGACGACGCGATCGAGCGTCTCGCGCGCGAGAACGGGCGCGCCGTCTCGGCGAGCGAGCGTGCGCGGCTGCGCGAGGCCTGCGCGGGGCGGGCCGGGCGTATCGCGCGCGTGCTCGCTCGGCTCGCGGACGACGAGCGCCTCGGGATTGAGGACGCGCTCGCGCGCGAGCTCGGCGCGAAGGACGAGACTGCGACCGCGGAGTCGCTGCTCGCGGTCGGGACGCCGCGCGCCGCCGTCGAGCTCTTGCTCGCGCGAACGCCCGGGCTCGAAGCGGCCGGGGATCCCGCGACGCGTCGGGTGCTCGCGCTCGCGCTGGAGGGCGCCGGCGAGCTCGCGCGCGCGGCGGACGTCTGGGCGGCGCTCGACACCGTCGCGCCGCTGCCCGAGCTCGACCTCCTCGCGTACGCGCGCGTGCTGGAGCGCTGCGGCCGCGGCGAGGCGTTGCTCGCGCTCGGTGCGCGCTCGGTCGAGGACGAAGCCCTCCGCGCCGAGCTGCGGGCGATGGTCGCGTTCGCGCACTTCACGCGCGGGCGGCTCGCCGAGGCGCGCGCGATCGCCGAGGAGGCGGCCGCTTCCGCCGAGCGCCTCGGGGCGACGGGCGTGCGCCTGCTGTGCATCGCCAGCGACGCCGCGCTGCGCGCCGGAGACGAGCGTGCGGCGCTCACGCACGCCGAGCGTGCGCGGGATCGCGCGCGGGCCCTCGGCGAGGCGCGCGCGACGGCCCAGGCGCTCTCGCGGATCGCGGGCGTCCACGCGATGGCGGGCCGCTGGCTCGCGGCGCGCGGGCCCTACGCCGAGGCGCTCGCCGAGGCCGAGCGCGTCGGCGACCGGACGGCCCTCTCGCCCTATCTCATGAACGTCGCCGTCGCGGAGCACGCGCTCTTCGAGGTCGAGGCCGCCATCGGGCACTACGAGCGCGCGATCGCGCTCGCGCGTGAGCTGGGGCGCGCCCCTTCGGAGGCGGCGGCGCTCACGAACCTCGCGGCGCTTCTCGAGCTCGTCGGCGCGCACGCGGAGGCCGAGCCGCTCCTCGTGCGCGCCGAGGAAGTCGCGTCGGCCGCGTCGGCCGCGATGTCGCTCGCGCAGGCGCGCATGATCCACGCAGAGGTGGCGCGCGGACGCGGGGACCTCGCGCGGGCGCGGGAGCTCGCCGCCGAGGCGCGGAGCGCGTTCGAGACCCTCGGCGTGGCGCGGCAGGCGCTCGAGGCGTCGCTTCTCGAGGCGGAGCTCGCGCTCGATGCGGGCGAGGCGCGACCGGCGTCGGCGTTCCTCGCCGAGCGCCGTGATGCGGCGCGGCAAGCGGGACTGCACGGGCGCGTGGTGCTGCTCGAGGCTCGCGCGGCCGAGGCGCGTGACGATGCGGCGAGCGCGCTACGGGCGCTCGCTTCGGCGCTCGACGACCCGGAGCTGACGCGCGATCGGGAAACGACGTTGCGCGTCCTCGTCGCGCTCGCGCGGGCCCATGCGCGCGCCGGGACCGGGGCCGAGGCCGCGGTCGAGCTCCGCGCGCGCGAGCTGCGCGGCACGCTGGCGATGCTCGTGCCCGCGGGGCTCCGCGAGCGCTTCCTCGCGCGCCACGCGCTCCCCGAACGGGCGCCGGCCGAGACGCCGCGCCTCGAGGGCGTGGCCCGCGCGATGGCGTCGCTCCTGCGTCGCACGCTCCGGAGCAGCGACGAGACGCTGGTCCTCGAAGCCGCGGTCGACGAGGCGATCGCGCTCACCCGCGCCGAGCGCGCATTCCTCCTGGCGCGCCGCCCGGGGCGTCCCGTGGTGACCGTCGCGCGCAACCTCGATCGCGAGACCATCAAGAACAGCCGCTTCCGGTTCAGTCGCTCCGTGGCCGAGCGCGTGCTCGCGACCGGCGAGCCGCTCGTGACGGCGAGCGCGTCCGACGACCCGGAGCTCGCGGGCGCGCGCAGCATCCTCGATCTCGGGGTGCGCTCGATCGTGTGCGTGCCCATCCGCGGCCGCGGCAGCGAGGTCCTCCACGCGCTCTACCTCGATCACCGCTTCGAGCGCGCGCGCTTCTCGGAGGCCGATCTCGAGGTCGTCGAGGCCCTCGCCGACGTGATCGGCCTATGTCTGGAGAACGCGCGCCTGTTCGCCGCCGCCGAGGCGCGCGAGAAGCAGCTCGTCGAGAGCGAGGCCGCGCTGCGGGCCGACGTGGAGGCGAGGGCGCTCGAGGTCGAGCGGCTCTCTGCGTCGCTCGCCGCGCGCGAAGACGACGCGCGGCGTAGCGGCATCGTCGGCACGAGCCGCGCGCTGCTGGCCGCCGTAGCGCTCGCCCGGCGTGTGGCCCCGAGCACGCTCTCGGTGCTCGTCGAGGGCGAGTCGGGCACCGGCAAGGAGCTCTTCGCCAAGCTCGTCCACGCCGAGAGCCCGCGTCGCGCGCGCCCGATGCTCTCCTTGAACTGCGGCGCGCTTCCCGAGGCCCTGCTCGAGAGCGAGCTCTTCGGGCACGTACGCGGCGCCTTCACGGGCGCGACGCGCGATCAGCCGGGCCTGTTCCGCGCGGCCGACGGCGGCACGCTCTTCCTCGACGAGATCGGCGAGATGCCGCTCGCGATGCAGGCGCGCCTCTTGCGCGTGCTCGCCGATGGAGAGGTGCGTCCGGTCGGCTCGACGCGCGGCACCAAGGTCGACGTGCGCATCGTCGCGGCGACCAACCGCGACCTCGCGGCCGAGGTCGCGCGCGGCACCTTCCGCGAGGACCTCTTCTTCCGCCTCGCCGGGGTGCGCATCACGCTCCCACCGCTCCGCGAGCGGCGCGAAGATCTGCCGGCCCTCGCCACCTCGATCCTCGAGCGCCTCGGCGAGCCGCGGCGGCTCGCGCCGGATGCCCTGCGCGCGCTCCTCGCGCATCCGCTCCCGGGCAACGTGCGCGAGCTCGAGCAGGCGCTGCGGCGCGCATCGATCGTCGCCGATGGCGACGCGATCCACGCGTGGGATCTGGCCCTCGCGGGCGCGCCACGGACGCAGCGCGCGAAGGAGCCGACGCGCGCCGAGGTCGAGGCGGCCCTCGCCGAGCACGGCGAGAACCGCGTGCACGCCGCGAGCGCGCTGGGTGTCCACCGCACCACGCTCCATCGCCTCATCCAGAAGCACGGCATCGAGAGCGCGGCGCGTCGCGGCCGGCCTCGCGCCCGCCGATGAGGCGCGCTACTCGTGCCGCACGCCGTCGGCCGGGAGCAGACGCGCCGCCCACCAGCTCGGGATCAGCGTGGCGCAGAAGCAGATGCCGAGCGCGATGATCGCGGTCCACGCGAAGACGGTCGCGTCGGTCTGCACGGGCAGGTGATCGATCAGGTAGACGTGCGGGTCGAGCGGTAGCCGGTAGCGCTCGAGGCCCACGCACACGCCGCCGCCGAGCACGAGCCCGATCGCCGTCCCGACCAGGCCGATCGTGAGCCCCTGCACCACGAAGAGCCCGAGCACGTGCGAGTCGCGCGCGCCCATCGCCTTCAGGATCGCGATTTCGCGCTTCTTCTCCAGCACGATCATGATCAGCGTCGCGATCACGTTGAACGCCGCGACGAAGATGATCGTCGCGATCACCAGGCTCAGCATCACCTTCTGGATCTCGAGCGCCGTGAAGAGATTGTGGTTCAGCTCCTCCCAATCCATCGTGTGGTAGGGGCCGCCGCCGAGCACGCGCTCGAGCCGTCGCGAGATGAGCGCCGCGTCGCCCGGGTCGTGGAGGCGGATCTCGACGCCGTCCACGCTGTCGCCGCTCTGGAAGAAGCTCTCGACCTCGTAGAGGTCGGCGTAGACGAGGTGCGTGTCGTACTCCTCGAAGCCGGCCGCGAAGATCCCGATCACGCGGAACTCGCGGCTCACCGGCGTCGACGCGCCGTGATGGAAGAGCGAGCTCGAGAGGCCCGCCATCGGCGAGATCACGCGCACACGATCGCCCACGTGGATGGCGAGGTTCTCCGCGAGCGTCACGCCGACGACGAGCCCGGGAAGCTCTTCGGTCGGGGTGGCGCCGACCAGATCGGCCGGATCGATCCCCGCCTCTTCGCCGGCGGTGGCCTCCAGGCTCCCGAGCGCGGCGAGCGCGGCCTCGGCCTCCTCGGGCGTGGGCACGTGGACGACGGGCAGCGGCACGAGCACGCCGGGCGCAGGCCATTCGTCGTCGGCCGGGGGCTCCGCCGAGGGCGGCGCTTCGGGCGTGCGCCCTTCCATGCGCGCCGTGATGCCCTCGAGATACGCGTCGAGATCCTCGGCGCCCTCTTCGTGATGTGAGGACACGTCCTCCGGTCGTCGCGGCGGTCGCGAGCCTGGGGTGCGGATGCCGTCGAGCGAGCCCTCGATCATCTGATCGGGCAGATCGAGCACGCGTGGCATCAGATCCGGGTCCACGCCCTTCACGAGGACGCCGCCGATGCGGTCGCCGTTCGCGAGCATCATCTCCTTGATGAGGAAGGGGCCGGCGCCCGCGACCTCGGGCATGTCCTCGGCCCGCGCGATCACGTCGCGGTACTCCTCGAAGTCGCCGTAGCGCATCACGAGCACGTGCGCGTTCACGCCGAGGACCTTGTCGCGGAACTCCTCCTGGAAGCCGGAGGTGATCGACATCACGGCGAGCAGCGCGGCGACGCCGAGCGCGACGCCCGAGACGGCGATGAACGAGATGACGGAGATCGCCTTCGTCTTCTTGCTCCGCATGTAGCGGAGGCCGATCGAGAGCGCCCAGTTCATCCGAGCCGTGTCTTAGAGGCTGGCCCGCGAAAAGTCGATCCCGTCGCCGGCCGCGTCGCGATCGACGCCGTCAGCCCTCTTCTTCTTCTTCGGCGAAGCGGAAGAGGGCCGTCATGCCGATGGCGTGCGCGCAGCGCTCGCAGAGCGGCGTCTCTTCGAGCGCGATCTCGCCGTCGCGCGCGTGGAGCAGCGCGCCGTGCCCCGCCGCCGCTCCGGCGAAGCTCTCGCCACACGCATCGCAGCGCGTCGTCTTCTTCTTCTTGAGAAGACCGGCCATGCGGGGATGGTAACCCGGCCGCGCCTGGAATCCAGCCGAGGATGCCGACGAAGCGCCGGGGCGCTCGACCGTTCAGGCGGGACGCGTGCGCTCCGTGGAGAACGAGCCCTTGCGCTCGCCGACCACGTTGTAGATGCGCAGCGCCTGGCTCTTGCCCTTCACGTTCACCGGCGGCAGCTCGATGCACTCGAAGTCGTTGCCGAGGTGCTGGTAGGTGTTGTGGCTGATGATGACCTCGCCGGCCTTGGCGACCGAGCAGAGGCGCGCGCCCGTGTTCACGGTGTCGCCGATGACGGTGTACTCGAGCGCCTTGCTGCTCCCGAGGTAGCCGGCGACGACCTCGCCGCTGTTGATGCCGATGCCGATCTTGATCTCCGGCTCGCCGCGCCCGCGCCGCGTGTGGTTCAGCTGCGCGAGCACTTCCATCATCTCGAGCGCCGTGCGCACCGCGCGCTTGGGGTCGTCGGCGTGGCCGACGGGCGATCCGAAGAGCGCCATGATCTCGTCGCCGACGAACTTGTCGAGCGTGCCCTCGTATTTGAAGATCACGTCGACCATCAGCTCGAAGTACTCGTTGAGCATGTCGACGATGGTCTGCGGGTTCTCGCTCTCGCTCATCGAGGTGAAGCCGCGGATGTCGCTGAAGAGGACCGTCGTGTGGCGCGCCTCGCCGCCTTTGGCGATGTCGACCTTCCCGTCGAGCACCTGCTGCGCGATCTGCGGCGAGAGCAGGCGCTGGAACTTGTCGCGCGTGACGGCCTCTTGCTCGAGCTTCTTGGCGAAGAGCGAGTTCTGGATGGCGATCGAGGCCTGGTTCGCGACGTTCTGGAAGAGCTGCAGGTCCTTCTCGGTGAACGCGTTCGTCGCGATCTGCGAGTCGAGGAGCATCAGGCCGAAGAGCTCGCTCGAGTGCAGCAGCGGCACGGCCATGCTCGAGCGGATGCCCTGCATGATGATCGAGTGCGCGCCCTGGAAGCGCGAGTCGACCGTCGCGTCGCTCGAGAGCACGGCCTCGCGCGTGCGCGTGACCTGATCGACGATCGTCTGCGAGATGAGGACGTTCTCGTTCGGGTCCTGGTTGCCCTGACGATTCCGGACGCAGCGCGGCTGCAGCACCTTGTTGTCGTCGTAGAGCAGGATGACGCCGCGGTCGGCGTTCAGCGTCTGGAAGGCGGCCACGAGGATGCGCTCGAGGACCTTCTGCACGTCGAGCTCGGCGCCGATCGCGCGCGCCAGCTCGTAGCTGACGCGGAGCTTCTCGTAGTCGCGCCGGAGCGTGTCCACGTCGTAGATGAGCTTCTCGGGCATGAAGTTCTGCTCCATGCCGAGGCGCGTCCGGATGTGGCTCTCCACCATCCCGGGCGCGATCGTGACCTTCGAGATGCTCTGCGTCGGCGGCGGCGCGGGCGCAGGCTGCGGCGGCATCGGGTACGACTGCGGCTGCGGCTGGGGCTGCGGCTGCTGCGGCCACGGCGCCGCGGGGCGCGCCTGCAGCGGGGGGCCCATCCCGACGGCCGTCCCCGCCGCGGCGGGGACGAAAGGCTGAGCCTGGGCGGCGGGTGCCGGCGGGTAGCCCTGCGGTGCTTGCGGGTACGCGGCGGGGCCGGGCGGTAGCATCCCCTGCTGCGGCGGCGCCGCGGGCTGGATCACCGGCTGCGGCATCTGGCCGCTCGCTCGGGGTCGCGCGGCGGCGCCGTCCGGATCGAAGACGATGCGCGTCGAGCCGATCGAGATCTCGTCGCCGGGGCTGAGCACGCGCTCGGTGATGCGCTCGCCGTTGACGAAGCTGCCGTTCAGCGAGCCGAGGTCGCGCAGCACGTAGCGCCCATCGACGAGGTCGATGTGGCAGTGCTCCTTCGACACGATGCGATCGAGGATCTGCACCGTGTTGTTCGGATGCCGGCCGAGCGTGTTGTGCGGCAGGAGGTCGGCTTCGGCCCTTCCTTCGGGCGCGATGATGGAGATCCGCGGCATGGATGCGTCGAGTACCGAGCGAGATGCTAATCCACTGCTCGAAACCGAGTAAAGCGCCGACTTCTTCCCGCCCGGCCGACGAGGTCCGCGCTTGAATCGTGGGCCCGGGAGCGAAATCATGCGGCCCGTGGCCGAGAGCTCGCGGCGAAGGCTCCTCGGGGTGGTCGAGGCCGAGATCGCGCTCGCCGCCGCCGCGCCCGAGCTCGCGCCAGCGCTGCGCAGGCGGATGGCGGCCGCGATTCCGGGGGCCGGTCCGATGGCGGAGCGACTTCGACCTCGCGACGCGAGCAGCCTCGATGCGAGAGGTCTGCACGCGATCGCGGCCGTGGCGCTGGCGCGCCTGCGCGCGGCGCCCGACGACGCGGCGCCCGAGGAGCTCGAGACGGCGGCGCGCGCGTCGATTCACACGTGGGCGGCCCTCGCCGAGCGGGAGAGCTACGTCCGGGCGCTCGCGACGCGCGTCGTGGGCCGGGACGAAGCGCGCGCCGGGGAGCTCGCCGCACGGATCGGGCTCGAGGCCGTCGGCGCGCGTCTCGACGACGCGGCCCGCGCGGGGCGCGACGTCGGGGCCTGGCTCCGAGCGCTGGGGGCGGGGCCCGCGACGGCCGGCGCTCTCTCGGCCGAGACGGCGCGCATGAGGATGACGGCGATCGACCTCGTGCTCGAGCCCGTGCGACGCGTGCTCGACGAGCTGGCCACGCGCCGACCGAGCGTGGACGAGCTCGTCCGCGCGTTCGCGAGCGCGCGCACGGCCTGGCAGCGCCTCGATCGCGACGTCGAGGTCGAAGCGCTGGTGGTCGAGCGGCTGCCCGACTTCGCCTGGGACCTCTATCGCCAGCGCGCGCACGCCGATCTCGCCCGCATCCTCGCCGAGGTCGCCGAGCCCTCGACCTCGCTCGCGGCGCGGATCGAGCGGGGCGAGCCCGCGATCGCGTGGGCGGCGCCGTGCGCGCAGGCGCTCGTGTTCCGCGCCGAGCTCGCGCCGCGCTTCGATGCCCAGGTCGAGCTCGCCGAGCGTGCGCTGCGGATCTGCCCCTCGCTGCGCAACGCTCGAATCGTGCTGGGAGACTTCCTCCTCACGCGTGCCGAGCGCGCGCTCGATCGGCGTGTCGATCGCACGAGCGCGGGAACCACGCCCGAAGAAGACGTCACGCGCGCCGAGGGCCTGCACCCGGAGCTCAAGCGTCTCGCGATCGTGCGCGCCAAGCTGCGGCGCGTGGGAGCGCCGCCATGACGACCCGGGACGACAACCCCTACGTTCGGTTCGGCCTCGATCCCGAGGCGCCGCTCGCCGAGATCACGGCGCGTCTGCGCGAGCTCGCCGAGGACGCCGACGACGAGGAGGAGCGCGCCGCGCTGCGTGCCGCGTGGAACGAGCTCTCCCGCAGCCCTGCGCGCCGCCTCGCGCTCGCGCTCGAGGCGGGGCCCACCGGCGCGGGCGCGCACGCGCCCCGAGCGGCGCCCCCCCTGCCGCGCGCGCCCGAGCCCACGCTCGCTGCGGTCACGGCGCCGGCGCCGCTGGCGCCGCGCGTGGCATCTGCGAGCCGGCCGCGCCCGTCGCTCGCGCCCTGGATCGATGCGGCCGAGCGCGCGCTCGCCGGGCCCCTGACGCGAGGAGCCACGCTGGCTTCGAGGAGAACGAGATGAAGATCGTGGATCGCCCCGTCGGGATCGACCTCGGCACGACCAACTCGGAGATCGCGCTGCTCGATCCGTCCGAGCGCGAGCTCGTCGTGCACGCCGATCGCTTCGGTCGTCGCACCGTTCCCTCCGCCCTCGCTTGGGACGCGTCGAGCGGGCGCTTCGTCGTCGGCCGCGCCGCGCGGCAGAAGCGAGGCGGCAAGGAGGCGCCGGTCGAGTCGATCAAGCGGCGCATGGGGCAGGCCGTCGCCGTCGCGGTCGGGCCGCACGCGCTCCGGCCGGAGGAGATCAGCGCGAAGATCCTGGCCGAGCTCCGCGAGCGGATGCTCGTCGATCTGCGGGCCCGGACGCCCGAGGGGCTCGAGCCGCGCGTCGACCGCGCAGTGATCACGGTCCCCGCGTACTTCGACGGCCCGCAGGTCGCGGCGACGCGCGAGGCGGGCGAGCTCGCGGGGCTCGAGGTGCTCGCCGTGCTGCAGGAGCCGACGGCGGCCGCGATGTACCACGCGTGGCGTGGCGAGATCGGCGATGGTGTCTTCCTCGTCTACGACCTCGGCGGCGGCACCTTCGACGTCTCGATCCTGCGTACCTCGCTGGGCGAGCAGCAGGTCCTCGCGATCGACGGTGACAACTATCTGGGCGGCGACGACCTCGATCGCCGCTTCGCCGAGCGCCTGCGCGCGATGCTCGTGGAGCGAGGCTACGCGCTCGCGAAGGACGACCCCGCGCGCACGCAGCGGCTCGTGCACCTCGCGCAGGAGATCAAGGAGACGCTCTCGACCGAAGAGGTCGCGCACGTCGCGCGCGAAGCGATCTTCGAGGACGACGTGGGCGAGCCGGTGTCGGTGGACCTCGAGATCGGGCGCCGCGACTGGGAAGCGGCGGTGGCCGATCTCGTCGAGCAGACGATCACCTGCTGCGAGCGCGCGCTCGCGCGGGCCGAAGAGGTCGCGGGGACCAAGCCTTCGGACATCGATCGCGTGATCCTCGTCGGAGGCTCGACGCGGACGCCGCTCGTGATCCGTCGGGTTCGCGAGGCCATCGCGTCGCGCACGAAGAGCGCGGAGCTCGCGCAGGCCGAGGTCGACACCTGCGTCGCGCTCGGGGCGGCGATCCACGCGGCGCAGCTCGGCGGCTTCCGCATCGCCGACGAGAAGGCGCGCGTATCGTTCGTCTCGCCGCTCGTCACGCGGACGAGCGAGATCAAGCTCGCGCTGCGCGTGGAGTCGCCGCCCGACGTGCGGCGCGTCGTCGTGCTCGGTGAGCGCGGTGAGCTCGCCGCCGCGGCGGCCGAGGCCGGTGCCGACAAGCCCCTGCGCCTCGTCGTGCCGATCGGCGAGACGGAGGAGACGGCGCTCTCGCTCGCGCTCGAGGGCGAGGGCGGCGTCGAGATCACGCGCCTGCCCTTCGCCGTGTTCCGCGGCGAGCTCCGCGCGCGGGCGAGCGCGCTCTCGCAGCCCACCGTGGTGGCCAAGGACGTGGGCCTCGAGGTCGTCCGCGCCGGGCGGCGCGAGCGCAAGGTGCTGATTCCCCGAGGTGCGAGCCTGCCGACCGAAGTGACGACCGAGCTCGCGACGGCCGATCGCAGCGGCGCGGTGGTGCTGCGCATCCTGTCCAATCGGCTCCCCGTGGAGACGCTCGTGCTCGAGGTGGGGCCCGACGTCGCGGTCGGGACGAAGGTGAAGCTCACGCTCTCGTGCGATGCGGCGATGCGTCTCGACGCCCGCGCCGAGGTCGCCGGTCGCGAGCTGTGGGCGAAGATCGAGATGGCCAAGCGCGACGAGACGAGCGCTCGCGAGATCGACGCGCTCCTCGAAGAGGTGGAGAAGGTCGAGCGCCGGCTCTGGGGACGCGACGCGGACGGCTTCCGCCGTGCCGTCGGGCCGCTCGTCCAAGGGCTGCGGGAAGGGCGCACCACCGCCCCCGAGAAGCGGGCCGCGCTCGCCATGCAGCTCCGCGTGGCGATCGACGAGGTGGCCTCGCAGGGGGACCGCCTCTCGCCGCCCCTCGCGCGCTTCGAGGACACGCTCGATGCGCTGCGCCGCATCGTGTTCGTCAGCGACACGGCGCTGCTCGGCAAGCCGATCGAGCACTGGGAGGCGCGCATCGGAGATCTCGACGCGCGCGGCCGCAGCGCCTGGGAGGCGCAGGACGAGCCGGGGTGGCGGCGCGCGACGAACGAGGCGCAGGCGCTCTTCGAGACGGCGTCGACGCAGGCGAGCGTGGCGCGCCGATCGGACGACCCCGGCTATCTCGCGCTGCGCGCCACGGGCACGCGCGCGTGGGGCGATCGGCTCTTGCGTGCGCTCGACGACTTCGCGCTCTCCGATGCACCCGAGATCCGTGCGCTGCAGACGAAGGAGCGGGAGGCGCTCGCGAGCGCCGTGCGCGCGGCGCTGGTGAAGATGCTCGCCGACTCGGAGGGCAAGGAGCCGCACGAGATCCGGCGCGCGCTCGATCAGGCCGCCGCCGATCTCGATCGCGTCGAGCGCGCCGTCGAGCGCCTGCCGGCGATCGGCCTGGTCACCGATCGCTGAGAGCGAGCCCGAAGGGCTGGACGAATCGAACGGTCGTGCTATTCATGGAGCATGGGCAAGGGCGACCTCACGCGCGGCGCGATCCTGGGTCATGCCCTCGCCCTCGCGAGCGAGACCGGGCTCGAGGGCGTGTCGATCGGCGCCCTCGCCGAGCGCGTCGGCATGAGCAAGAGCGGGCTCTTCGCGCACTTCCACAGCAAGGAGTCGCTCCAGCTCGCCATCCTCGAGCGAGCCATCGAGCACTTCGTGGAGCGCGTCGTCTCGCCTTCGCTGAAAGAGCCGCGTGGCGAGCCGCGCGTGCGCAGCCTCGTGGAGCGCTGGCTCGACTGGGCGGGCGCCGACATCATGCCGGGCGGCTGCATCTTCGTCTCGTCGATCGCGGAGCTCGATGATCGGCCAGGAATCGTGAGGGATCGGCTGGAAGCGAGCCAGCGCGACTGGCTCGACACGCTGGCCACCGCCATCCGGATCGCCATCGCGGAGGGCCACTTCCGCGCCGATCTCGAGCCCGAGCAGATGGCGCAGGAGCTCCTCACGCTCTCGTACGGCTACCACCTGGTCTCGCGCCTCTTGCGCGATCCGGCCGTGGAGAAGCGCGCGCGCGCGACGCTCGAACGGCTGTTCGCCGACGCGAAGGCGCGCCGGCACTGATTCGACGACGGGCGCGCCGCACGCCGACGCGACACGAGCCAAGGAGAAGAGCGTCATGGAACGAGCGACGAGCGAATCGAGGTCCTCTCACAAAAGCACGAACGTTCGAACGCAAAAGCGCCCCGCTCCGTTCGCGCTCCGGGCCCTGCGGGGAGGCCTCGGGATCCTCTCCCGCGTGACGCCGGATGGCGCCGCCGCGGTGGCGGAGCACCTGTTTCTCTCGCCGCGCCGTCACGTGCGGCCAGCGGCCGAGCACGACGTGCTCGCGCGCGCGCGTCACCTTCTCGTTCCTTCCGAGGACGGCCCGATCGCGGCGTGGGAGTGGGGCGACGAAGGGCCGCGCGTGCTCCTCGTGCACGGCTGGGAGGGGCGCGGCGCGCAGCTCGGCTCGCTCGTCGATCCGCTGCTCGGGCTCGGCTTCCGCGTCGTGACCTTCGACGCCCCGGCCCACGGCGAGACGGCCGGTTCCGTCTCGTCGCTCTTCCACTTCGCCCGCGCGGTCCGCGCCGTGGCGCGCGCGATGGGCTCGCTCCACGCGATCGTCGCGCACTCGATGGGCGGCGCCGCGACGGCGTGGGCCGTGCACCAGGAGCCGCTCGCCCGCCGCATCGTGATGATCGCGCCGCCGATCGACGTCCGCGACTTCACGCGCCAGCTCGGCAGCGTGCTCGGGATCGACGAGGACGTCCGTGCGCGCATCCACCGTCGTCTCGGCGAGCGCTTCGGCGTGCCGGTCGAGCACGTCCGCGCGGAGGCCATCGCGCCGACGATGCGCACGCCGCTGCTCGTGGTGCACGACGAGGACGACCGGGACGTGCCCATCCGCTGCGGCGAGCTCTACGCGGCGCGTTGGCCGGCGGCGACGCTCGTGCGGACCCGGGGGCTCGGTCACCACCGCATCTTGCGCGACGACGCGGTCGTGCGCGCCGTCGTCCGCTTCGTCGCGGAGGACGCGCCGCATCGCGCGCGGGAGACGGCAGCGTGAGCGCGCGTCCGCCGATCCGCTTCCTCTTCGATTTCCTCTCGCCCTACGCGTATCTCGCCTGGACGCAGATCGGCGACCTCGCGCGCGACTTCGATCGGCCCCTCGTCCTCGAGCCCGTGCTCTTCGGCGCGATGCTCGAGGCGTTCGGCACGATCGGCCCCGCCGAGGTTCCCGGCAAGCGCGAGCACACCTACCTCGACGTCGTCCGCAAGGCGGCGCTCTTCGGCGTCCCGCTCGTGCTCCCGCCGCGGCATCCGTTCGCGCCGCTCCCTGCGCTCCGCGCCGCGACGTCGTTCCCCGACCCGGGCGAGCGCGCGCGCGCCGTCGCGGCCCTGTTCGGCGCGGCCTGGGGGCGTGGGGACGCGATCGACACGCCGGAGGGTGTCGTCGCCGCGCTCGACGCGGCAGGCCTCCCCGGGCGCGCGGCGGTCGACCGCGCCTCGACGCACGAGGTGAAGGCCGCGCTCCATCGCGCGACGAGCGAGGCCATCGCGCGCGGCGTCTTCGGCGTGCCCACGTGCGAGGTCGATGGCGAGCGCTTCTGGGGTACGGACTCCCTGCCTTCGCTGCGCGCGTTCCTCCGCGGCGAGGACCCGATCACGCCGGAGATCCGCGCCCGCGTGCAGGGGCTGCCGGTAGGCATCGAGCGCAAGCGGCGCGCGTGAGCGATGCGGTGGAGCTCAGAAGGGCACGCCGAGGTGCCCGTAGAACTGATCGGTGCCGCCCTCCATGACGCCGCGCGCGTAGCCGACGCGGAAGGTGAGCTGGATCAGATAGAAGAGCGTGAAGTCGATCAGCACTTCGCCGCCGACGCCGAGCAGGAAGTGCCCGAGGTCGAAGGCGTCGCTGAACGCGTTGCCGTAGTCGGCGAACACGGTCGCGTACATGCGGTTCAAGAACACCGGCAACGTCAGCGCGCCCTGGTTGAAGCGCACGATCGGCAGGCGGTACTCGAGCTGCGCCAGGTGCATCTGCGTCCCGACGCGCACGTTCGTCGGGTACCCACGCAGGACGACGCCGCCGAGCACGTTCGGATCGTAGAGGCCCGAGATCGGCGAGACGTTCGGATACCCACCGACGCCGTACGCGCCGCGCCGATCGAGATCGCCCCCGCTGATGCCGCCGCCGTAGCGCATCGCCAGCACGTGGTGCTCCCAGAGCGGGATGTACTGGGTGACCGACCACGTGAAGGTGACGCTCCGGTAGCTGCTGCCGAAGAGCGGATCGGCCAGGCCCACGCCGAGCGAGATCGTGCGCCCGTTCGAAGGGCTGATGTCGTAGAGGTAGCGCTCGACGTCGCTGTAGGTCCATCCGAGCCGGAGCGTCGAGAAGTAGCCGAGGTAGGGGGAGCGCGGCGGCGGCGTGTTCGGATCGATCTCGTAGGGCCAGGGCTCGGCGCGGCTCGTGTACGTGCCCGCGTACGAGAGCGCGATCGCGTCGTACCGGAACGAGCGCGGGAACGCGTAGCTCAGGCCGAGCGTCCCGCCCGCCTGGTCTTGGATCCACGTGCGGTCGAGGCCCGCGATCTCGAGACCACCCGCCTGCGTGAGGTAGCGGAAGCCGGTGACCGTCACGCCGAGCGGTGAGCGCTGGTAGGCGTAGCCCGCGTCGACCTGGAGGTTGCCGCGCACGAGGCCGAAGCCGAGGCGGATCGAGTACGTGTGCTGGCCCACGACGTCGGAGCCCTGTGTCGTGATGCCGAGCTGCGGGCCGAAGGCATCCTGCGCGAGATCGAGCATGTAGCTGCGCGGATAGAGCGTCGGAAGCGGGTCGTAGTCTCGGCTCTCGGCGAAGAAGAGCGCCTCCGTGTCGGAGCCCGCAGGCCGCGTGTCGCGGTAGACGGGCGCCTCGCGGAAGCCGTTCGGATCGAGCCCGTCGAGGCGGAAGAGGTCGAAGCCGTAGCTCGTGTAGCCGAGGTAGACGAGCGTCGATCCGTCGGGCGAGACGGCGGGCGAGTAGGCGCCCATCACGACGTTCGTGATCTGGCGGGTGGTGCCGGTCGCGAGGCGGTACGCGTAGATGTTCGCGATGCCGGTGCGGTCGGAAGAGAAGTAGACGACGCTCCCGTCGGGGGAGAAGACCGGTCCCGAGTCCTGCGCGCGGTCGTGCGTGAGCTCGTCGACGCGCCCCGTCTCGACGTCGACGACGTGGATGTCGCGATAGCCGCCGCTCGACCACGCCGCGAAGACGATGGAGCGCCCGTCGGGAGAGAAGCGTGGCGTGTAGACGAGCTCGAAGCGGTCGTGCGGCGCGAGCTCGCGCATCGTGCCGCTCACGTCCTCGACGTCGGCGAGCATCAGGTGGCTGGTGCCGGCGCGCGTGGTCGTGAAGACGAGGTGGCGACCGTCGGGGGAGAGGTCGGGCTCGCGCGCGCGCAGGCCATTCGTGAGGCGCGTCTCCTCGCCGGTCTCGAGATCGCGGCGGAAGAGATCGGCGTAGGCGTAGATGTCGCGATAGAAGTCGACGCGCGAGAACGTGACCGTGCGCCCATCGGGATGCACCGCGCCTTCGCCGCCGGCGTTCAGGCGCGCGAGCGTGTCGCGCGTCTGTCCGGTGGCCGGGTCGACGATCATCAGGCGCGAGCGGCTCCCGTTGTCGGCGCGCAGATAGAGCAGGCGCCCGTCGCGTAGGTAGCGCGGCGCGCGCGTGCTCTCACCGTGCGTCGTGATGCGCACGCCTTCGATGCGCCCGAGCGCGTCGACCTCGTCCTGCATCGCCTGGTAGTGCGCGCGTCGCTCGGCGAGGAAGTCCTCGTAGAGCTGCGTGAACGTGCGCCCGGTCGCGCGCTCGGCCACGCGGTTGATGCCGTACGGCAGGATCGACCCGCCGTAGTCCTGGGCCATCTGCGCGATGCTCTCGCGGCCGTAGGTGCCGGCGATGTAGCTCATCAGGTACGAGCCGTAGAGGTACTGCGCCTCGCCGTGCGGCCAGCGATCGGCGGTCGTCGAGAGCTGATCGATGCCCCACGTGCGGCCCTCGAGGACGTCGGCGCGCAGGTACATGTCCCACATGCTCGAGCGCAGGCGCCCGCCGCTCGTGCGCTCGGTCTCCTGCCAGACCGCGATGCCCTCGATCATCCAGCGCGGTAGCACGTGGTTCGGCATGTAGACCTTGCCGAGGATCGCGTTGAGGATCGACGGAAGGCCCGACGCCTGGTCGAGGTGCAGGATGTGCGTGTGCTCGTGCGAGACGAGCGTCGTCAGCCAGTCGTCGTAGTCGCCGAGCGTCGAGAGATCTTCGGGCGGCTCCGCGTAGAGGCGAATCGTGTCGAAGGGCAGGGCGGTCGCCGAGCCGTTCGCGGAGTCACTGTCGTCCGTCAGGACGATCTGGATGCGCTGCTGGCCCGGCGTGGGCGTCGGCTCGAACCCGAACACGACTCGCAGCGTGCCGTGCGCGCGCTCCGCGACGGCAGCGACTCGGCGCGCCACGAGCGCGAGCGGGTCGTGATAGTGGATGTCGAAGTGCTCCGTCTCGATCGTGCGCCACTCGAGGGTGGGGTCGCGGAGCTGGGCCTCCCCCCGCGCCGGCAGGGCGCACGCGAGCGCCACGAGCGCGAGGAACGTCGGGGCCAGGCGGCGCACGTCGCGAGGGTCCGGGGACCGTGGCCGGGGGTCAAGGGCCCTTTCAGGCCGAGCGGATCGGTGGGCGGGACCGTCCGCCGCGGGCTGGCCACTCGGCCGGGGCGGTCGGCCGGATGCCCACCCGAGGAAATTCGCGTCGCGATGGCTCGCGTTCCTTGACCGAGCGCGCGAGGGTTCTCTAATCTTTTCCAGCGATGGAGCCGAAGATGACGCCCCCGCCGACGAACCGGTCGGCGAAGACGTACGCACTTCGGTTCATTTCTGGGAAGTACCAGGGCGGCGAGTTCCCGCTGCCGAACAACAAAGAGATCGTCGTCGGCCGATCGAGCGAGCTCGACATGGTCCTCGTGGAGGACATGGTCAGCCGCCGCCACGCGAAGCTCACCGTCACGGGCGACCAGATCTTCATCCAGGATCTCGGCTCGACGAACGGCACCTTCGTCAACGGCGAGAAGATCAAGCGCGCGCGCCTGACCGAGGGCGACCGCATCCTCATCGGCACGAGCATCATCAAGCTCGTCGCGGCCGACGGCGCGAACGCGAACGGCGACGCGAAGGCGAAGCTCGAGGACGTCGCGCAGGGCCGTCGCACCTCGCAGGTCCGCACGATGAGCGGATCGATCGCGGAGATCCCGCTCCCCGATCTGCTCCAGCTCTTCAGCGCCTCGAAGAAGACCGGCACGCTCGTGGTCCGCACCGAGCACGATGTCGGCAAGATTCACATCGACGGTGGCCGCGTGCAGTTCGCGGTGGTGAACGAGCACTACGACGTGCCGCCGATGAAGGCGCTCTTCCGCATCCTCACGTGGCAGACCGGCAGCTTCGACATGGACGCGGCCGAGGAGCGCGAGCTCCCCACGAAGATCGAGATGAGCACCGAGGGCATCCTCATGGACGCCATGCGGCAGATCGACGAGATCCGCCGCCTCGGCACCGACATGCCGCCCCACAACGCGAACGTCGCGCTGGCCGTCCCGCTCGTCCCGCCGCTCCGCGATCTCTCCCAGGAAGAGCTCGACGTCCTGCAGCTGGCCCACAACTACGGCCACGTGGAGACGATCCTGAACAAGAGCCTCGCGAGCGACCTCGACACGAGCACGATCCTCGCGAAGCTCACCAAGAGCGGCTACCTCCGCACGGAGTGAAGGCGGGGGGGAGGGGTCGCGCCCTCCGCACGGAACGAGCTCGCCGCGCTCCCCGAACTGCGCTGCGCGCGAGTCCGCGCATGCTGCTCGTACGGTCCGCCGCGCCGCCCGGCGCGCGCTTCACTCGCTGGCGGCGGGCTCGTCGTCGCGACTGCCGTAGTAGTACGCCTTCTGGTACATGTAGCCGCCGTACGTCGTCTTCGTGAGGTCGACGTCGTTGAGCACACCGCCGATGAGGCGTGCGTTGAGCTCGCGGAGGTGGCGCACCACGGAGCGAATCGCGTCGGTCGTCGTGCGGCTCGCGCGCACCACGAGGACTACGCCGTCGAGTTGAGGCGCGAGAACCGCCGCGTCGGTGACGGCGCCGAGGGGTGGGCTGTCGAAGATCACGTGGTCGTACTTGTCGCCGAGCTGAGTCAGAAACTCGGAGAAGCGCGTCGAGTGCAGCAGCTCCGACGGGTTTGGGGGAATCGGACCGGACGTGACCATGTGCAGGCCGCTTACCGGCGTCTCGTTGATGATCTCGTCGAGCGTCGCGTTGCCGACGATCCAGTTCGTCAGGCCGGCGCGGTTCGGCACGCCGACCGCGCGGTGCACGCGCGGGCGACGCAGGTCCGTGTCGACGATCAGCACCGTCTTGCCGCTCTGGGCCAGGACCGTGGCCAGGCTGAGCGACACGAAGGTCTTCCCGTCCTCGGGCCCGGCGCTCGTGATCACGATGCGACGCAGGGGAGTGTCCGCGCTGCTGAACATCAAGTTCGTGCGAATCGAGCGGCAGTACTCGGCTACGAGGGACATCGGGTGCGAGTGCACCACGAGATCGTTCGTCGTGGCCTCGGCCGTCGCTCCGGCTCCCTCGCGTCGACGACGACGGGCTGCACCCGGGGCCCCGGGGGCGTCCGGAACGAAGTGAGGCACCACGCCGAGCAGCGAGAGGCCGAGCGCCTCCACCTGCTCTGCGCTTCGCACGCGGCGATCGAGTCGGCTCGCGAGGAATGCCAGGGCGATCGCGAGGGCCAGGCCCGCGCCGAGGCCCGCGCCGACGTTCAGCGACACGCGCGGACGGATCGGGGACGTCGGACGAATCGCGCGGTCGAGCACCGCGACGTGGCGGACGCGCATCGCGCTCATGAGATCCGCTTCGGTCGTGCGCTCGAGAAGCAGGTTGTAGAGGTGCTCCTCGTTCTCCCGCTCGCGGCTCAGCCGGTTGTACTCGATCTCCAGTGCGTTCAGCTCGAGGCCGTCGTGGTTCGCCTGCTCGAGCGCGCGCGCCAGGCCGCCCTCGATCTCTCGCGCTTCGGCGAGATCGGCCTCCGCAGAACGGATCAGTCCGTCGAGCTCGTGACGCAGGTCCTCTCGGATGCGTGTCTGCTCGGCCGTCAGCTCCTGGATACGCGGGTGCGCAGGCCCGTAGCGCGTCGCCAGTGACTCGAGCTCGGCCGCGTTCGTGTTGTACTGCTCGTGGAGCGCCTGGACGGTGGGGTTCTCGTCGAGCTGCCCCGCGCGGACGTCGAGCGCATCGGCCTGGTTGGCGATGCGCAGTTGCGTGAGCCGCGCCTGCAGGCGGACCCGCTCGATGCGCGCCTCGGCGAGGGCGCCGCTGAACGTCTCGATGCTCGACGCGACGATGTTCTGCCGGTCTTCCATCGAGACCGAGAGGATGTCGTGATCCTGCTTGAAGGCGTGGAGGGCGCCTTCCGAGGAGCGGAGGCGATGATCCACGTCGTCCAACTGAGTCTCGAGCCACGTCGTAGCCTGGACGCTCGATTGCGACCGGTCCTCGACCGTCTTGCGGATGTACGCGTCGGCGATCGCGTTCGCGAGCGCTTGTGCGCGGCCGGGATCCACGTCTTCCACGTGGATGTGCACGAGGTGGGTGTTCTCCTCGGGCTCCACGGTCAGACGGCTCTGCAGCTCGAGCGCCGCCGCTTCGATCGTGGACCCGGAGGCGTCGTTCAGACCAAAATCGCTGACCACGGCTTCGAGAACGGCGCGGCTCGAGATGATGTGGTTCTGCGTCTGCAGGAACTCCTGCGTCGCCCAGTAGCTGCCGAGCTGATCGATGTCCTCGACCTCGTCCCCGAGCGGGCGGGCTGGAGAAGGGTCGTACTCGATCGTGCACGTCGCGCGGTAGACCGCCGGCTGACGCAACGTCCAGAGCGTCACGCCGGCAGTGATGGCCACGGTCACACCGAGGATCAGCCAGCGGAACCGCGAGAGGACGTTCAGGATCTCGGCGACCGTGATCCCGTCCGCTTCCCCTTCGGGACGGTGGTCGACCTTCGTCGTGGGTTGAGCCATCGGCAGGAAGTTCCTGAATTTCGCAGGATTGGACGGACGCAGAAGTGTGTCAACCCTTCGTTGCGGGGGGGCTCCCGGCAGTTCAGCACCCTCGGTCGGTAACTGCCCGGCCTCGCGGGCCCGTGACCGGCGGTCCCTCACTCCCGCGCCGCGGTGCGATCGCGCGCGGCGCGGTAGCTCGCGTCGTCCGGCGCGAGCTCGCTCGCCCGACGGTAGAGATCGTGAGCTGCGTGGGGCTGCCCCATCCGTTCGAGGATACTGGCCTGGCGGTAGAGCCCGACGGGGTTCTCTTCGACCACCACCGTGCGCCGATACGCTTCGAGCGCGCGGGCCTGGTTGCCGAGCTGATCCTCCATCCCGCCGAGCTCGAGATCCGAGGCGATCACCGCGGCAGGGGCTCCCGCGGCGAGCTCGCGCACGCGGGCCATGGTTGCGCGCATCCCGTCCGCATCGCCGGCGCGTGTCTGGGCGTGCGCGAGCGCCAACAGGAGCGCCCGATCGCGAGGCGCGTCGTCGCTGGCCGCCTGCAGCAGGGTGACCGCCTCCGAATGCAGCTCTGCCGCGGACAGGACCTCCGCGAGCGCCACGGAAGGGTCGCTGCCCGCCCCTTCGGGAGCGCCGCGAGCCACCGCCCGCGCCTCGTCGAGGTGACCGTCAGCGCCGAGGCGAGCGACTTCGCGTCGATACGGGCCCGACAGCGATGCATGCAGGTCGATCAGTCGGGAGTCGATGGCGGCGCGTGCCGGCGACTCGTTCATGCAGCCCGCGTAGTGGTCGAGCACCTGCCAGCCGTGCATGCCCTCGGGAGCGGCGCGGCTAGCGACCTCGAGCCCGCGCCCGGTCCCGGCGACCAGGCACAGCGTCTCGAACGTAGAGCTCGCGTCGATTTCCGCCGCCTCGCGCAGCTCGAGCATGCATTGATCGACGTGGCCCCGTCGCAGCATCCAGTGTGCCGCGACCACATGCGGGCTCGCCCAGCCGGGCGCGAGGACCATCGCGCGATTCAGCCACGCGAGCGCGTCGCCCTGGTCGGTGCGCGCGGCCATCGCGCCTGCCAGGAGTGGAAAGGCCGGCTCGGCGGGATGGATCGCCACGGCGTGCCGGAGCGTGGCCTCGAACGCCTGCTCGTCGCCCGACGTGAACGCAGCCTCCAGCTCCCGCTGCATGACGATGCGGTCGGTGTCGCGGGCGGAGAGCGCGAGGGGCACGATCACCAGCGTGATGCCTACCGCGGGCGCCCACCATGCGCGTGTGCGGGCCCCCGAGGAGCGGTCGGTCTTCGTGACGATGGCGGCGACGAGCGCCGCCGCAGCGGGTAGCGCCACACCCGGCAGCTCGAAGCCGAGGTCGAAGAGGTTCTGAGCAGCCAGCGCCAGCACCGTGATCAGGACCAGCCTCCGGTCGGTGTGCACACGGCGGAGCGCTCCGATGGCCAGCCACGCGAAGCACGCGAGCACGGCGATCCCGACGACGGCGCCCCAGTCGGCCAGCCACTGCACGACGAAGTTCTCCGCGTACTCGGCGCGACGAAACGATCCGTAGCGCTCGGCGAAGGCGGCGGAGAACCCTCCACGACCGACGCCGACCCAGGGAGCGAGAAGCGTGAACTCGGCCCCGCGCCGCAGGAGCTCGAGCTTCCGCGTGTCCGTGGGATCGAGCTCGGCCTGCGTGTCGGATGAGGTGACGCCGGAGAGCATCACGATCGCGAGGACGGCGCCGAGCGTGACCACGACCCCGAACGCAAGCACGCGCGGGGACGAGGCGAGCTGCACGCGTCGGCGGAACGCGATGAGGACGCCGCTCACCGCGACGACGGCGAGCGCCGCGAGGCCGGCGCGCGAGAGGGACACCAACGCGGCGGCGGTCGTCGCGCAGCACGCCGCGACCCAGAGCGGCCTCAGTCGCGTGGTATCGAACAGCAGCAACGCGATGGCTGCGCCGAGGCCGAGGACCATCGCTCCCGCGAGGGTGTTCGGATTCAGGAGCGGCCCGAAGCGCGCAGAGGGGGCCTGCAGCGGGGCGTACACCCCGAACACCTGGTCCGCGCTCGCGGCGAAATGCACGAGCGCGACGGCCGCGAGAAGTGTGGCGGCGCCCGCGAGGATGCGGAACACGTAGGTCCCCCGCCCCGCCGCGGCGAGACGCCACGTGGTGACGGCCACGCCCAGCAACGCGATGCCCTTGAGCAGCTCGACCCAGCTCGCGCCGGGATCTCGCGAGAGATGGCACGCGAGGTCCGTGTGGAGCAGCGCGGCGGCACGCGCCGTGTCGGCAGCGGCGGCGGGCGCCAACCGTTCGACGAGGCTGCAGGGGAGCGGGAGCGCTTGAAGCAGCGTCCACGTCACGCCCAAGAGGAAGGGCCAGAGCACGGGCGGCGGGCGCACTTCGATCGGGGCAAACGCGACGAGCGCAGCGCTGGCAGCCGACGTGGCGAGGATCGCGCAGAGCCCGGCCGCCCAGTCCACCGCGCCGCCGAGCGCCAGTGGCGCGACCACGAGTGTGAGGGCGAGCAGTGCGAGCGGGACACGCTCGACCGCTTCCTGCCAAGGCCGCCTCGAGGCGGAGGATCTCCGGACGCGTGCTGCCATCAGGCCGAAGCGGTCAGCGGCCCAGGCTCGGACGCCGGCAGGGCGATGCTCGACTCGGGGAGCGCTTGCGCGAGGGCAAGCCGGACCGCGTCGTCGGAGATCGCGGCCGCCTTCACCACGGCGTCCAGCGAGGCGTCGAGCACTTCGGACGACGTCGTCTCGGGGCGCGCGACCCAGATCTTGGGGTGGCGCGTTCGATCGAGGCTCTCCTTCTCTGTCGACAGCTCCTCGGCCAGCTTCTCACCGGGTCGGATTCCCGAGAACTCGATCTCGATGTCCTCGCCCGGACGTAGCCCCGAGAGGGTGATCATGTCGCGCGCGAGGTCGACGATCTTCACGGGCTCTCCCATGTCGAGCACGAAGATCTGACCGCCCTCGCCGAGCGCGCCCGCTTGGAGCACGAGCTGACTGGCTTCCGGAATCGTCATGAAGAAGCGGACCATGTCCGGATGCGTGACGGTGACGGGGCCACCGGCCCGGATCTGCTCGCGGAAGATCGGGATCACGGACCCGGCCGAGCCGAGGACGTTGCCGAATCGCACTGCGACGAAGCGGGTGTCGTAGCGATGGCTCATGTCGAGCACGACCAGCTCGGCCATGCGCTTGGTCGCGCCCATCACCGACGAGGGGCGGACGGCTTTGTCGGTCGAGATGAGGACGAACACCTCGGCCGCGAGCTCGCCCGCGAGCTGTGCGATGGTGCGTGTCCCGAGGACGTTGTTGCGCACCGCCTCGGCACAGTTCTCCTCGACGAGGGGAACGTGTTTGTGCGCGGCCGCGTGCACGACGACCTGCGGTCGATGCTGTCGGAAGACCTTGCGCAGCCTCGCTTCGTCCGTGACGTCGGCGAGGATCGCGCGGAAGTCGATCTCGGGATGCGAAGCCGTCAGCTCCCGGTGGATGACGAAGAGGGCCGGCTCGCTCCGCTCGAGGAGCAGCACCTGCTTGGGCGCGAAGCGCGCGACCTGACGGCAGAGCTCGGAGCCGATGGACCCTCCCGCGCCGCTCACGAGCACGGTCTTGCCCGACAGGAGCCCGACGAGCGCCGACGGATCGAGCTGGACCTGGTCTCGACCCAAGAGGTCGCTGATGTCCACGTCGCGCACCCGCGACACCTCGACCCGTCCGTCGAGGATCTCGTAGAGGCCAGGAATGATCCGCGCGCGGACTTGCGCGCGCTCGCACTGCTCGACGATGCGGCGGAGCTCCGCCCGCGACGCGTGCGCGATGGTGATGATGACGTGGTCGATCCGGAGCTCACTCGCGAGCCGGGCGATCTGCGAGGTATCGCCGATCACGGCGACGCCGTGGATGAGCATGCCGAGCTTGGCGGCGTCGTCGTCGAGAATGCCGCGGATCGACAGGCCGAGATCCGGGCGGCTGAGGATCTCCTTCACCGCGAGCTGTCCGGCACGGCCGGCGCCGACCAGGAGCACATCGCGCCGGGCGGGAGCGGTCTGGGTGTGCTCCATGCGGTTGCGCTCCACGCGCTCGTAGACGACCCGCCTCACGACCCGGAGCGAGAGCACTCCTCCGAACGCGAGCACCGTGTCGACGAGCGTGACCGAGAGCGGCACGCGCGCGACGCCGAGCGAGGAAGGCAATCCCAGCCGGAGCAGCACCAGCACGGTCGACGAGACCAGCGCGGCTCCGAGGAAGGCCCGCAAATCCGCCAGCCCCACGTAGCGCCAGATCAGCGAGTAGGCGCGGAAGCCGAGCAGGGCCGCGAACTGCAGGGTGACGACGAGGCCGACCTGGCGCGCCACGATCGGGAGGACCTCGTCCGGCAGCGCTAGGTCGAAGCGAATCGCGTACGCCAGGACGAACGCCGCGACGAGGACGAGCGTGTCCAGCAGAAACTGGGCATAGCGGCGAGGGGCCCACCACCCCGCGGGGGGTGACGATATGGTCGCTGCTTCGCTCATCAGGCTCGGTTCGGTGTCAGGTGCGCGGCGAGCGCCGGCGGTTCACGAGGCCGTGCGGGCGCTCAAGTCCGGCGCGACCACCGACGCAGGACGCACGACGGCGGCGACAGTCTGACACAGCACGACGCAGTCGGTCCACCAGCTGCGCCGCTGCTCGTAGCGGGCGTATGCCGCCAATTTCCAGGGCAGGAGTCGCTCTCGGTAGAACTCTCCGGCCGGCAGGTCGGAGGACGCGATCAGCTCTTCCTCGTTGCGGAGCGCGATGGTGACCGGGTGAGTGAGCCCCGGCCGCACGCGCATCACTTCGCGCCACGCGGGATCTTCGGGGTCGACGAAGCTAGGCACCTCCGGGCGCGGGCCGACGAGGGCCATGTCGCCGCGCACGACGTTCCAGAGCTCGGGGATCTCGTCGAGCTTGTACTTCCGCAGGATGCGGCCCACGCGCGTGATCCGCGGGTCGTGCGATCGCGTCACGTGCGCGCCGGCGAGGTCGGTCCGCATCGAGCGGAGCTTGTACATGCGGAACGAGCGGAATCCGCGGCCCACGCGCTCTTGCGCGAAGAGCACTGGACCGCGGGAGCTCAGCTTGACGGCCACCGCGCAAGTCGCGACGACCGGGGCCGCCACCCAGAGCGCGCCCGAGGCCAGCGCGACTTCGGCCCAGCGAGGCAGTCCTCGCTCTTCGCGCTCGGCGTCTCGCTCATCGTGCGTGGTCACGAGCAACTCGGCGCACGGATTCCACGACGTAGCCCACCTCGGCGTCCGTGATGCCAGCGAAGAGTGGGATCGAGAGCGTACGCGGGAAGAGCGCACTCGCCGCCGGCAGGTGCTCGGGGCGCCATCCGAAGGTCTCGGCGTAGTAGTTGTGCAAGTGGAGCGGGCGCCAGTGCACGGAGGTGCCGATGCCCGCCGCGTTCAGCCGATCGATGAACAGGTTTCGGTCGATCGTGAGCTGGTCCAGGCGAAGCCGCAGGGGGAACAGGTGCCACGCGTGGATGCGGTCGGTCGGCACGGCCGGCAGCTCGATCTCGCCGACGTCACCCAGCTGTTCCACGTAGATTCGCGCCACGCGCTCGCGCTCGCGCCGCAGCTCTTCGGCGCGTCGGAGCTGGTGGATACCGACCGCTGCGGCGACGTCGGTCATGTTGTACTTGAAGCCGGGGGCGACGATTCGGTAGTCCCAACCGCCGCCCTGGTAGCGGTTCCACGCGTCGCGCGAGAGCCCGTGGAGCGACATCAGCCGCATGCGGTCGGCGACGCGTTCGTCGTCGGTGGTGGCCATCCCCCCTTCACCCGTGGTGATCGTCTTGTTCGCGTAGAAAGAGAAGCACGTCACGTCGCTCGTCCGCTCTCCGCAGCGCACCCAAGGGGAGCTCGCGTCCGCACGATAGGCTGCAGGGAATGAGTGGGCTGCGTCCTCGACCATCCAGAGGCCACGCGCACGGGCGAGCTCGCGAGCCCGCGCGACGTCGACCATCACGCCACCGTAGTGAACCGGGATCATCCCCACGACGCGCGTGCTGGGTGGAATGGCCGCGGGGAGCTCGCCACGCGCGAGACGGCCGATCGCTCGATCCGCGTCGTCGAGATCGATCTGACCGTCGGGATCGGCATCCACGAGAATCGGGATCGCGCCGAGGTAGCGAACGATCTCGGCGGTGGCCGCGAAGGTCGCCGTCGGCACGAGCACGCCTTCCCCCGCACGCAGGCCGAGGGCCTCGACGGCGAGATGGAGCGCGGCGGTCGCGGAGTTGAGCGCGATGGCGTGCTTGGCACCCACCGCCGCCGCGAACTCGGCTTCGAACGTCCGCACCCGAGGCCCGGTGGTGAGCCAACCGGACTCGAGCACCTCGAGCACTTCGCGGCGCTCGGCCTCACCAATCTGAACACGGAAGAAAGGAACCTTCACGTTGCCTCCCCGCTCCGGAGGACGGAGCTGCGACAGAGCCCGAGCGCCAGACCGAGCGCCGCGCAGAACGCGGGCGCGTACAGAATCTCGCGCGTGAACATGCCTCGGATGACCCAGAGCACGAGGAGCACTCGCATCAATCGATCGGGGCCGAGGGGGTGGGTCGAGGGCCCAGCTCGCGTCGTCCAGAGGGCCCACCCGAGCGCGAAGAGCGCGACCAGGGTCGTCAGACCGTAGCCACCCGCGATGTAACCGAAGACGTTGTGCGGATCCAGGTAGCGGAAGCGCGCGTGCAGGCGCTCGGCGAGGGAGGTCGCGAGGCGCCGCGGTCCGAGACCAAAAATCGGATTCTCGAGCGCAAGCTCGAACGCGCCTTGGGTCAGGCCGAGGCGGTAGTTGTCCGAGACGGTCCCGGTCTCGGTCTGGGTCAGGCGACGCTCGAGCATCGCCGCGTTGCCATACTCGCGCACGAGCGCGAACCCGAAGAGCGCGACCGCGGCGACGATCAGGATGGCGCGGCTGCGGCGTCGCATGAAGACGACGAGGAGGGCGCCGAGCGCCACGATGCCAAGCCAGCCCGAGCGATTCGCGACTTGGAAGGACGCCATCGTGAGGAGCAGAATCCCGCCGAGGCCGACGCCGCGCTGCCAGCGCGGGGCGTCCTTGTCCAGGAGCACGTACGCTGCGCACATCATCGCGGGCAACGCGTAGAGAGAGAAAGCGTTCTTGTTCCCGATGCCCTCCAGGGGGTTGGCGCCTTCGACCCCGTCGTTTCCGCCGAAGGCACGTAGGCCGATGATGCTCACGCCTACGACCATCGCGACGGCGGCGAGCCGGAAGTCGCGTGTGCTCCGAACGGCGAGACCAGGCGTCAGAATCATCGCCGCGCTTGCCAGGACCTTGCTGATCTCGCCCGTCGTCGAGAACGACGCCATCGGCCCGCCTGCTGGGACCGGCGTCGCGACGAGAATCATGATGAAGAGCGCCAGGAACACTCCGAGACTCCACCGAAGTCGCTCCGAGATCTCTCCAAGGCGCGGGAGCTCGATGAACGTCAAGAGGCCCAGGGGCACCAAGAGTGGATGGACGGAGAGCCCGCCCAAAGAGATGCGCAGCGACGAGAACCCCGACCCCGCGATGGCCAGCAGCGTGATGTACAACAGCCACGGGTGCTTGCGCGCCCGCGCCGGCTCTGCCCGCTCGTGTGGCTCTGCCCGCTCGTCCGGCTCGAGGTTCGTGGCGACCGGAGCGGTGCGCATGGCGTTTTGTTGCACGAGTCGACCGTCGCGTTCGGGGCGTAGTATGACCAACGTAGCCAGGCAACGCACAACCGCGCCGGTGGGCCTCGAACGATGCGGAGCACGAAGTTGACGTCGCGGACCGTTGCTCTGCAGGAGGCGAGCGCTGCCGTCGCAGCGTGGGCAGGGCGTTGCCGCGCCGAGCGCGTGTTGTGTGTGGGCGGCCGTGGCGGTTTCCCGCTTCTCGAGCTGCTCGATGGTTTGCTCGTGACGTGGATCGCGGACCTGGCGACCGAGAATTCGCTCCGGATGCCGCCGCGCGCTTCGCTGGTGTCGGTCGTCGTCCGAACGATGCGCGATGCGGTCGCGGCCCGCCTGCGGCCAGAATGGAACGCGCGTGCCGACGTGCTCTTCGGCGTGCGTGCGCCGAACCATGCCCGTGACGCCGTTCGGCTCACCGCCGCGCTCGACACCCGGGGGCTCTCCTCGGTGTGGTTCGCGGGCTTGGGCACGCCGCGCGGTGACGCCGCAGTCTCCATGCAGCCCGCGCGTCACGCGTGGGGGCTGCCCGAGACGCTTCGGCTCTTGGCCGAGCTGCCGCGCGCGATGGCGCTCGCCCCTCCCGCGTTCCGCGAGAGCATGGTGCTGCGGACCGGGATCGAGCGACAGATCCCGCAGATCATCGAGGAGCTCTACGTGGCGCGCGAGGCGGTTCGGCGGGTGCGCCCTCGCGCGGTCGTCGTCGGCAACGTGACCACCCCCGACGGTCGGGCCCTCGTCCGTGCAGCCCGCGAGGTGGGGGCGCCGGTCTTCGCGATCCAGCACGGTCATCTCGAGATCCGGGATCCGACGTGGGACCGCGCCGATTTCGACCGGATGCTCCTGTGGGGTGAGGTGTCGCGCGACGTCCTCGTGGCGCGCGGCATCCCACGAGAGCGCTTGCTCGTCGTCGGCGCTCCATGGCTCGACGCCGTGCCCGTCCACGAAGGGCCCACCTATCCGCCGACGCAGCCGACGGCGCTTCTCGCGCTCTCGGGCGCTGGGCACTCGGTCGGCCTCGCCGAGCACCGTGCGATCGTCGGGCGCGTGATCGAGGCGGCGCGCGAGCTCCCGTCGCTCCGGTGGAACGTGCGTGTGCACCGAAAAGACGACCCGCGCCTGTACGAGCCCCTGCGTGCGCTCGGTGCGCGTGTCGAGCAGATCGGCGAGCGACGCCCGATTGCGCTGGACCTCGCCGAGGCCCACGTGCTCGTGACGGTCGGCTCGACGACCGCGCTCGATGCCATGCTCGCCGACGTTCCCGCGCTCACGTTGGCACGGGAGAACGGTGACGAGGCCGGCTACGTCGACGCCGGCGGCGTCGTGAAGGTCGAGGTCGGGGCCTCGCTCGCACGCGCGCTGACCGAGGTGGTGCAGACGGGCGCGCCCGAGACGCGTGCTCGTGCCCGTCAGTACGTGGGACGCTACTTCGGGCGGCGTGACGGCCGCGCGGCGCACCGCTCCGTGGAAGCGCTCCTACCGTCGCTCACGAGCGAGCGGGCGAGAAGCGAGCGATCCGAGTCCCGTTCTCCGGCGTGACCTTTCGCTTCAGGAGCGACGACGCGACCAGAGCCAATCGGCCAGCTCCAGATCGATCGGATCGTTGATGTCGATCGAGCGCTCGCGCGGCATGACGTATCCGCGGCAATCGTCCGAGAGCAACTGGCCGCGCTCGATCACCGAGCGCCGGGTCACGTAGACCGAGCAGTTGCGCACGTAGAGCTCGGGCAGCTCGTGCGTTGCCATGCGCCCGCGCTCGTCCTCGAGGTACGGGAGGAGGTGGTCTCCAACCATGCGCTTGAGCTTGACGGGATGGATCGCGTGATCGAGCTTCACGACACTCACCGCCGACTCCGCCCCCGAGGAGTGGAGGAGGTCGACGGTAGCGTCGACGTCCGCGCTCGTGGTGAACGGAGAGGTCGGCTGGAGGATGACGACGACGTCGGCGCTGAAACCGCTCTCGTCCAGCACCCCGAGACAGTGCCGCACGTAGTCGATCGCCGGCGAGGCGTCTCCTGCGAGCTCGGCTGGGCGCTCGATCGGCGTCACGGACTCCGCGGCGGCCAGCGCGAGGACGCGCGGATCGTCCGAGGAGCAGACGACCCGATCGACCGTCTTCGCTGCGCGCGCGGTGCGGAACGCGTGGACGACGAGCGGCACTCCGCCCACCGGGCGCAGGTTCTTGTCCGGGATGCGCTTGCTGCCGGCGCGCGCGGGGACGATGGCGAGGACCGGCACGTCAGCCGTCGACGTACGCGAGGTGCTTCTGGACGTAGGGCTCGAGCTTCGCGAGCGCGTCCGCGACGCGCGTGCTCACGTTGCCGTCTCCATAGAGCGTGCTCGGCGCGTAGCGGCCGTGGGCGAGCTGGGCGCGGATGGCGTCCTCGATCTGGCTCGCGATCGCGTCGACGGGACGCACGTGGATGTCGAACTCGCGGTGGCGCTGACGCCCGCCCACGAGCACCACCGGCGTGCCGACGAAGCCCGCATCTCGCACGAAGGAGGACGAGTTCCCCACGGCGCACGCGGAGGCGGCGAGCACGCGCAGATACGCCTCCGGCGAGAGGTTGGTCATCGTGCGCATCCAGCGAGCGCTCCCACGGTCGCGGAACACGCGGATCGTCTTGGCGATGTGGTCCGAGCCCGCATCGATGTTCGGCCAGAGGAGAAGGCCCTGCACGTCGACGCGCTCGAGCGCTTGGAGCAACGCCTCCATCTGGGCTCGCTCGCCGCCGAACTCCGTCGTCGTGGGATGGAACACGACGAGGAGGAACGGCGAGGAGGGGTCGATCGTGCGGCCGCTGCCACGCCGCGAGAGGACGTCGTCCTCGAGGACGGGACGAATCGAGCGCGCGATGTCGCTCGACGGACAGCCGACGCCGAGGATCGTCGAGCGTCGCTCTCCCATTCGCACCAGGTACTCGGCCGAGCGCTGCGTGGCGGGATAGTGATACTGGGCGAGCTTCGAGATCGCGTGACGGGCGCTCTCGTCGATCGAGCCGCTGACCTCGCCGCCTTGCATGTGCACGAGCGTGAGGTTCATGTAGGCCGCCGCGAGCGCCGCGGAGAGCGCCTCGTAACGGTCGCCGATCAGGAGCACGACATCGGGCCGGAGGCGCTGGAACTCGCTCGCGAACTCGACGACCCCGAAGCCGACCGACTTCGCCATCGTGACGGGCATCGAGCCCTCGAGCTCGGTGTAGATCTCGCCGTCGATGGTGAAGCCGTCGCGCCGGAGCTGCTCGACCGGCCGGTCGAAGCGCTCCAGCACCATCGTGCCCGCGCAGACGACCTGGAGGGCGAGCGCCGGGTGGTCGGCGATCGCCTTCATCACGGGCTTCAAGCGCCCGTAGTTCGCCCGGTCCACAAGGACGACGCAGACCCTGCGCTTTGCGCTACTCGACATCGCTCTCCTTCAGCTTCTCGTCCCGCGCCAAGGCACGTCGTATCGTTCGTCCGATCAGCTCGTCCAGCCGTGCGGCCGCGATTCCGTCGCCCGGCTTCTTCAGCCCGAGGTCCTCGCGCGTGAGCACGCGTCCGGCGGCGAGCTCGCGCGCGGCCACGACGCTCTTGCCGAACATCGTGCGCAGGGGCGCGAGGTCGGCGGCCGCGGCGTCCTTGTCCACCGGGCTCGCGAGCGCCTTCTCGACGAATCGGATGCCATCGACGAGCATCCGCAGCTCGTCGGTGGTGAGCGAAGCTCCGACGTCGGGGCCGAAGCTCTCGCGAGACATCACGACGTGGACCTCCAGCAAGCTTGCACCGAGGGTGACTGCCGCCAGTCCGGCCGCGACGTGCGCCGAGTGGTCGGAGAGCCCGACGGGCCCGCCATAACGGGTGCGGAGCTCGGCCAGGAGATTCAGTCCGATCTTCTCGGGCGGGCACGGGTAGGCGGTCGTGCACTGGAAGATGGCGCGTGGCGCTCCCGCGCGATCGATGCACTCGACGGCTGCGTCGACGTCCTTCCAGGGAGACACCCCCGTGGAGAGGAGCACCGGGCGACCCGTGGACGCCACGCGACGCAAGAAGGGTAGGTTCGTCGTCTCCCCCGAGCCGACCTTCCACGCGGCCATGTCGAGCCGCTCGAGCAGGTCGACGGCCTCGAACGAGAACGCGGAGCTGAGGAAGACGAGCCCGACGTCACGCGCGTGGTCGGACAAGCCGGCCCACTGCTCGGGCGTGAACTCCATCCGCTTCCAATAGTCGTACCGATTCGCGTCCTGCTTCGAGAAGTGCACGCGAAACGGCTCGCCCGGCGTGGACTCGGCGGCCGCGATGTGGGTCTGGAACTTGACGGCGTCGACGCCCGTGCGCGCAGCGGCGTCGATGTACGCGTGCGCGGTTCCCAGACTCCCGTCGTGTGCCTGAGCCACCTCTGCAATCACGAAGCAGGGGTGGCCCGGCCCGACCAGGCGGTCTCGAATCTTCATCAGCCCGTGGATCGTGCGGAAGTGAACGTTCGGAAATCCTGCTCGGCGACGCGCGCCCGTCAGGGCGCCGTGAAGCTCAGCGAGGTGCTCCACGGACCGCCCTGGTCGCCGTTGTAGCGGGGCGGATTGGCGCGCACCCACCACTGCCCCGGGCCCGTCGCGAGCGCGGTTCCGATGGTGTACGAGCAGACGCCCATGCCCATCGAACATCCCACCGACGCCTCGGTGACGTTGGTGTCCAGGACGACGGATCCGTTCGAGACCACGTAGATCTCGTAGATGTGGTTCTGCCCGCTCACCGCGTTCCAGGTGAAGGTCGGCGTGCTCGTGGCCAAGGTGCCCGAGGGCGCGACCAGCGTCGGCGCGGTCGAGCGCCCGAGCTCGACGATCTGGACCGGACTCCACGGACCGCTCCGGTAGCCGGTGCCGATACCATCGACGAGGGGCGGTGTCTGGATGTACCAGTAGTCACGTCCGTTCGGGAGCGTGAAGGCAGGCGTTACGGAGCACGTGGGCGTGGCGCAGGTCACGGTCTGCGTGTAGAGCGCAGCGCCCTGGTTGTCGTCGTCGATCCAGAGGCGGTAGTCGGTGATGCCGGGAACCGCCGGCCAGGAGAAGGTCGGCGAGTAGCTGGTGATGGTTCCGGTCGGCGAGAGGCCCGACGCAACCGAGCAGCTCGTGCGGTCACTCGCCGTCGCTTCGCACGTGCCCGCCACGCACGCGTCGGTCGTCGTGCACGAGTTGCCGTCCGAGCAGGGGAGCGTGTTGTCGTCGACGTGCTGGCAGCCGAGGACCGGATCGCAGCTGTCGCGCGTGCACGGGAAACCGTCGTCGCAGCCGCCGACGCAGGTGTTCACCACGTTGAAGCTGAGCGGCGTCGACCAGAGCCCGCCGACGTTCGTCTGGATGTACCAACTGCCCGCACCGAACGCGAGGGTCGTCGCCGGCGTGACCGAGCACGTCCCCGTGCCGCCCGCGCAGCCCGAGGCCGCCGCGGTGAACGTCGTCTGGTAGAGCGGCGCGCCGCCCGCGGCGTCGTCGACCCAGAGAATGTAGTCGCTCGCGCCCGCCACCGCGTTCCAGGTGAACGTCGGGGTGGTCGTCGTGATGTCGCCCGTCGGAGAGACGAGCACCGCCGGCCCGAGGTCCGTTCCGTACGTGAACTGGAGGTTGTTGCTCCACTGACCGCTGGCGTTGGTCTCGATCCACCAGACCACGTTGCCCGGGGCGACCGCGACGGCAGGCGTGTACGAGCACACGCCACCGCCGCTGCAGCCCGCCATCGCCGGCGTGACGGTGACATCGACGCGCGGGGAGGCACCGGAGTCGGCGACGTAGACCCGGTACTGGATCGCTCCCGAGACCGAGTTCCACGTGTACGTCGGGGTTGCGGTGCCCGAGGTGCCCGAGGGCGAGATGAGCGTCGCGACGCCGACCGACTGGTACGAGAACGAGAGAGGCGCGCTCCAGTTCCCCCCGTTGAGCTGCACCCACCAGCGTCCTGCGCCCGAGTTCAGCGAGGTCCCGGAGGTGTACGAGCAGGTCCCGGTGCCGCCCGCGCAGCCCACCGCCGCGGGCGTCAGCGTCTGCTGGATGAGGCCGCTCGTCCCGCCGCTGTCGACCCAGATCGAGTAGCTCGTCGCGCCGGCCACGGCGTTCCAGACGAAAGGCGGGGTCGCGGTCGAGATGGTACCGGACGGCGAGATCAGACCCACGGCCGCTCCGACGCCCGCGCTGAACGCGAGGCCGCTGCTCCACGCGCCGGGGCCGTCCGTGGCCGAGATGCCGCGGACGTACCAGTACGCTGCGCCGCTCGAGAGCGTCGTCGCGGGGGTGTAGGTGCAGACCGCGGGCGGGCCGCTTGCGCAGCCGGCGACCGACGACGTGATGGTGTTGTCGAGGCGCGGTGCGGCGCCGCTGTCGGCGACCCACACCTCGTACTGGTCGGCGTTCGCCACCGAGTTCCAGCTGTAGGTCGGCGTCGTCGTCGCGGAGCCGCTCGGGGCGATCTGCGTCGGGGCGACGGGGCCCAGGTATCCGGCGGAAGAGGCGAAGGGCCCATCGTCCACCGCGCAGCCACCCGCCGACACAACGACCGCCAGGGCCCCCCAAAGGGCTCGACGCAAATTCAGATTCATGCCCGCCTCCCGCGCGACCTACAAGGTTCCGTGGAAAATACCACTCGATGTCGATGCCGACAACACTGGTCTCGGTACGGTTGCGGCAACCACGCGGATCATTCGGACGAGCCCAAGCGCGTCTTGAGCGTGGCCGCGCGCGGTGAGTCGCGGTCTTTGGTATGGTGCCCCGCATGTCGGGACGCCAGGACGGGACCTCGCGTGTGCGAACGCGCGCCATCGTGCGAGCGGTGGCGCTGCTCGCGCTCCTCGGGCCGGGGTGCTCCCTCGACCGGCGCGTCGAGGTCTGCAGCGCGTGCCGGGACGGCTCGATGCAGGATGCCGGCGACGATGCGGCGAATCCCGTCGACGCGGATGTCGACGGAGGCCCGGACGGCGGGACCTCCGGTGACGGCGGCGCCGACGGCGGGCAGGACGCGTTCATGCCCGGCCCCTTGCTCGACTACGGCGGCTGCACCTTCGCGCGCGCCAGCGCCGCGACGTGGGCGACGAGCCCGGGCGTCGTCCAGAGCTTCGCCAGTGGCGCACGCCGGCTCCTCGTCGATGGGTCCTACGTCACCGAAGGCCCGACCACGAATCTTCTCCCGAGCGCGTCGCCGACCAGCCTCGGTCACAACACGCACGCGAACATCGACCCGTCGCGCGTCGAGGCGCCGGATGGGACCGCGTCGGCGCTGCGCGTGGATTTCATGGGCAACGGGGACACCTGGCTCACGGCCGCCACGCACCCGTCGGGAGGCCGCTATGCCGCGAGCGCCTACGTGCGCGGGAACGGCCGCGTCTACCTCGGGCTCTTCAGCTCCGGCATCGGAGCGAGCCGCCTCGCACGCCCGATCACCGCGACGAGCGCGTGGACCCGATTCGACGTGACCGGCTCGCTCTCCGGCATGCTCGACACTCTCGACGTCGGGCCGGCCGGATACTCCGACCCGAACCTCGACGCCGGGGTCTACGAGCTCTGGGGGTGGCAGGTCGAGACGTTGCCGTTCCCGACGAGCTTCGTCTCCCCCGAGTCGGCCGGAGCGAGCCGCGCCCCCGACGAGATGAGCTGTGCGGTCCCCGCGGCGATGGGCAGCGCACCGTGGAGCATCGTCGTCGCTTCCGAGGCGGCGTCGACCGAGATCTCGACCGGCATGGCGATGACGATCCTCGAGACCGAGGGCGGACAGCGCTTGCAACTACGGAACGACGGAGCGGGGGTCGTCGTCGTCGTGAGCTCGGGCGTTGCGAGCGCCACGCTCGGGCCGCTCACCTTCGCTCGGCTCGAGTCGATCACGATCTCGGTCGACCCGCGCACGGGCAGCGTGCGCGCCTCATCCGCGAGCGGCAGCGCTTCCGGAATGGTCGCCGGCTTCGTCTGGGGGGGCGCGAACATGTCGGTCGGGCACGCGATCGGCGCGCCCGGCACCGATCACTTCTTCGGCGTCCTCTCCGCGCCACGGCCGTGAGGCGCCACCCGCGCGCTGCGCTCACCTCGTCCGCTGCCTGGGATGAATGCAGTCGCTCCCAGCGGCCACTCTTCCCCAGTCTGCTAGCGCACCCGCCTTGCTCGAGAAGCTGAAGCAGATCCTGGTCGACACGCTGACGTATGGCGCCAGCGGCGTGATGACGCAGGTGCTCGGGTTTCTCTTGATGCCGCTCTACACGCGGTGCCTCGAGGCCGAGGAGTTCGGCGCCATCGCGATGATGTCCCTGGTCTTTCAGGTCTTCCTCGCGCTGGCGAGCCTCGGGTTCCGCACGGCGATGTACAAGGAGTTCTTCGCCGCGAAGGACGAAGACGAGCGCGCGCGCGCCGTCGGCACCGCGATTCTCGGCGTGGGGGCGGCGTCGGTCGGGCTGCTCTTGCTGGGCCAGCTGCTGGCGCCGTGGCTGCTCGCCCTGGTGCTCCCCGGGGAGTCGCGCGCGCTCCTCGTGCGGCTGGAGCTCGTGACGGCTGCGGTGTCGACCTGCGAAGGCATGCTGCTCCTCGTGCTCCAGGCTGCGCGCGAGGTCCGCACGGCGGCGGCCTATACGACGGGCAAGGCGCTCTCGTTCATCGTGATGAACGTCGCGCTCGTAGCGGGGGTCCGGTGGGGCGTGATCGGGTATCTGACCGCGGAGCTGACGAACGCCCTCGTGAGCACGGCGGCGCTCCTCTACCTGACGCGCCGATTCATCGTGTGGTCGTTCGTGCCGATCGCGTTCCGCCGGATGCTCCGCTACGGGCTTCCGTTCATGCCGACGCGCCTCTTGAACATCGCGATGACTCTGCTCGGCTCGTTCGCGGTGACCCAGTACCTCGGGCTCGATGACGCGGGCTTGTTCAACGTCGCCTCACGCTTCGCGTCGCCCATCTCCGTGATCCTGTCGGCGTTCTCGAACACCTGGTCGGCGTACAAATTCAAGGTGCGCGCCGAGGATCCCGATGCGCCCCAGTTCTTCGCGCGCGTCACGGTCTACGTGACCGCGGCGATCGGTTGGCTGTGGGTGGGAGAAGCCGCTTGGGGACCGGAAGTGCTCCGGCTCCTCACGCCGGCGCAGTACCATTCGTCGGCGGGTCTGGTGGGGCTCATCGCCGCCGGCGTCGTGCCGTTCGGCGTGGGCATGATGACGGGGACCGGCTACGAGCTCGTGGAGGACACGCGACGCGTTCCGCTCGTGTCCGTCGCGGGGCTCGCCGTGTCCGCGCTCGCTGCCACCACGCTCGTGCCGCGCTACGGCGCGATCGGTGCGGCGGTCGCCACGCTGGGCGCCAACGGCGTGATGCACGCGGGCTACTGGTGGATCGGGCGCGCCGCGTACCCGATCCCGTTTCGATGGGGCGCGCTCGCGGGTCTAGGTGCATTCGCGGTCGCGCCGGTCCTCGTGTGCGGGTACGCGCAGACGGCGGCGACCTCGGCGCGTGTCGTGCTCGCGATCACCGTCAGCGTGGCCTATCCGGTGGCATGTGCCGCCGTGTTTCGCGCCGCCGGGCTCGCTACCGACGTGCGGGGCCTGAGCTCGCTGTGGCGCCGCATGCGCTCGGGCAAGCGCGGCGCGTCCGTCCCTCAGGCCGACGAGGCCGAGACGCGCTGAGCGGCCGCCATCGCCGGGCGCTCGACGAGCCACCAGAAGATCTGCGAAGCGATCAGGCTCAACCCCGCGGCGAGCGCGAAATAAGCCAGCTGCTGCGCGAGCGCCGTCGGCGCGCCGTAGTGGCGGGCGAGCCAGCGGATGACCCGATTTCCGAGCAGCGGGTGGATGAGGTAGAGGCTGTACGAGACGCGGCCGGCCCACTGGAGCGCCGGGTGCGAGAGCCCGCTCTCGAGCTTTCCGGCGCGTGATGCCGCGAACAATGCTGCCGCGGTGAGGGCGCCGACGAGACCTCCCAGCTCGCCCCGGACGAGCGTCACGGCGGCGCAGGGGAAGGCGACGAGCACGAGCCAGCGCGCGCTCCAACGCCCGGTCACGACGCGTTGGGTCGTGACGCCGAGAAAGAAGAGGTACCAGAGCGTGATGAAGTACGGATCGGGGCCCGGGGGCGGATGCCAGGGCAGCGCGCCGGACCCGGCGAGGATCGACCCGACGAAGAGGGCGCCGAAGATCACGCCGCCTGCCCGCTCGCCGACGCGATGCGCGAGCGCGAGGAGCGCGACGAAGAGCAGGTAGAACTGGAACTCGAGGCAGAGCGTCCAGCCCACGGGAAGGACGCTGACGACGCCCGTGATGTGATCGAGATAGAAGGCGTTGAGCGCGACCGTCGTCGCGTCCACGTCCGCGTACACCGTCGATCCCGTCGCCCACGCGGCGACGAGATAGACGGCGATCGCGACCCAGTAGGGCGGGTCCAGCCGCAACGAGCGCCGGAGCGCGAACCGCAGGACGTAGCGGCCGCCGATCCGCGCTTCGCGCACGCTGTGCGCGATGACGAAGCCGCTGAGGACGAAGAAGATGAAGACGCCCGCGCTGCCGACGACGAGGAACGAGTGAAAGGGCTCGACCCAGAGCTGCCCTTCGCCCGTGCCCGTCGTCTCGCGCAGAGCGTTGTAGAAGTGGTGCCCGGCGACGGTGCTCGCCGCGAATCCACGCAACGCGTCGACGAAGGCGAAGCGTGAGGCTCGCGGGCCGCTCACGTCACTCCGGCTGGCTCTGGTACCAGGCCTGCGTCTCCAGGTACTCGTCGAACGTGCCCATGTCGGCGAAGTGACCGTTCTCGTACACCACGCCTCGGCCCCGGAGCCCTTCGCGGAAGCCGGTGTTCATGATCTCGGCGAAGTCGCCCATGTTGCGGTCGCGGACGCAGGTGCGCAGGTGCTCCGTGAAGCGCGGGCGCCACGCGATGCATCCCCAGGCGTGGACGAGGTCGGTCTGCTTCGGCTTGTCGTCGACCGCGATGACGCGCCCCTCGCCGTCGTAGCGCACCATCCCGAACTTCTCGGGGCGCGCGACTCGGAAGAGGCCGAGAACCACGTCGTCGTCCTTCGACGACTTCTCCATGAGCACGCGGAAGGCGTCCACCGGGCGGAGGATGGTGTCTGCCATCGCGAAGAAGACGGTCTTGCCGCGAACGGCGTGGTAACCCGCGTCGAGCGCGTCCGCGAGGCCCGGCGAGCGGGCGGCGGAGCGCCCGGTCACACGCTCCTGCACGACGTACGAGATGTCGCAGCCGAAGCGGGCCCCGGAGCCGAAGTAGCCGATGAGCTGGTGCTTCGTCTCGTTGATGACGAACACGATCTCTTTGGCTCCGGAGCGCGTGATCGATTCGACGGAGAACTCCGCGGCCGGCTTGAAACCGTTCGGCCGGATGAGGGGCGTCAGCTCCTTGGGGTAGGGCAGACCCAGGCGCGTTCCGCCGCCGGCGGCGGGGATCAAACCAACGTAGTGCTCGTCCATCGCGTTCTCCTCGCGCCTCCGTTGCTCGATCGGTGCGATCGCGTTCATCGCGGCGTCACGCCGAGCGCGCCCATCAGCTTCGCGCTCCACACCGCGCCGTCGCGCGAGCGCGCGAACTCGAACGCCCGGTGCACCATGGCATCCACCTCGGGGCCGCCGGCCTCGAGGCGCTGGAGCGCGGCGGCGAGGGCCTCGTCGTCGGGCCGGTCCACGAGCAAGCCCCAGCCGTGCTCTCGCGCGTTGCGCGCGAGATAGCTGTCGGCGGGCGCGTGGACGAGGATGGGGGTCCCCGTGAGCATGTACTCGAGCGCCTTCGTCGGGAAGTTGTAGCGAATCATCTGCGGCGTCGGGCTCTCGAACGCCTCGGGGAGATAGAGCACGCGGCTGCGCCGTTGGAGCGCGAGCAGCTCGTGCCGCTGCACCGTTCCCGTCTTCACCCAGTCGCCGCGGATCCCCCACTTCTCCAGCTCGGTGCGGGGCGTGAACCCGTAGATCTCGAGCGGAGGTGGCGCCGGGCGCCGTGCCATCACGCGGTGCAGCCGCTGCACTGCATCGAGGTTCATGTTCACGTACACGTTGCCGCCGATGTGGATGGCATCCGTCCGCTCTTCGCGCGGGACGATCACGAGCTCGGCTTGGGCCGTGGGAAGGACGTGCGGCATGAGCTCGAACGGCACGCCGTGCTTCTGGCCCAAGTACTCGCAGTAGTCCTCGGTGATCGCGAAGCGGCGGCTCGCGGTGCGCACGACACGGTGCTCGTAGCGCTTGGCGAGCCCTGGCTCGTCGTTGCCCTCCCACAGGATGTCGAAGTAGACGACGAGCGGGATGCCGGCGCGCTCGGCGGCGAGCGCCGCAGCGGTGACGAAGACGGCGTCCGGGTAGTGCGCGTAGAGGGCGGTGGGCTTCTCGCGCTGGATCACGCGCCAGAGCGCAGCGCGAACGAGGGGCAGCGCGCGCTTTCCGAGAACGCGGTAGGCGCCGTAGACGTAGCGATCCACCTTCGGGAGCGTCAATCGGCGCGTCTCGAACGGCAGGGTGAGCGAGGAAGCGGGATGGACCCCCGGGCCGCAGAACACCGTCACCGAGCTCGGTGGGAAGTGCCGGAACAGCTCGTAGAGGACGATGGGTGTCCCGGTCCCCGACGGGACCCAGCGGTTGGAGACCACGAGCGGTCGACGCATCGCGCGGGTTCTACGCCGGTTCCCTCGGCACGCCAAGACCGAGCCGCTGCGGTGTGCTCGCGCGTCGCGGCGCGAGTCGACGCCGCTCAATCGAGCCAAGCCCGACAGCACTCTTCGAGCACTACCAGGGACCAGACGCGCGGGAATCCGAGCGTCTTGCCGGTCCGCCACGACTCTCGCAGCTCCCGCACGCGGGCGACGTCGAGCAGGCCGCGCCGGCGAACGCTCTCGTCCGAGAGCGCATCGAGCGCGTGGTCGCGCAGAGGCCCCGCGAGCCACGCGTCGAAGGGCAGCGAGAAGCCGCGCTTGGGCCGTCGAAGCACGTGCTCGGGGAGCTCGCTCCTCAGCGCGTCGAGCAGTACGCGTTTGGTCGTGACGACGCGGCCGAGCGCGTCGCGCTCCATGAGCTCTTCCGGCCGGAGCGAGCGCGCGAGCCGTGCGACCTCGATGTCCACGAGCGGGACGCGCAGCTCGAGCGAGTGCGCCATCGAGCACACGTCGGAATCGCGCAGCAGCTGCGATTGCATGTAGAGCACCGCGTCCATGGTGGTGCACTGCGCGAGCGGGGGCGCATCGCTCCAGTGCGGCTCGAGCGCATCGAGGATGCCGCGCACCCGCGCGCGATCGAGCTCGACGTGGTGCTCGTCGCGGACCGGAGCGTCGCGGAAGATCGTCCGCGACGCCATCCACATCCCGAGCGGCGAGTCTCGCATCGCGAGCCCGCGCGTGCGATCGAGCAGTGGGCCGGGCCCGACCACGCCGCTCAGCGCTCGCCCCATCCACGCTCCGACGCGCGTTGCCTCGGCACGGGCGCCCACGAGCTGCGTCGCCACTCGGCGCGCGACCGGGTACCCGCAGAACCACTCGTCGCCGCCGAGCCCCGAGAGCGCGGCCTTCACGGTCCGGGCAGCGGCGCGGGAGACGATCCACGTGTTCAGACCGTCGACGCTCGGTTGGTCCAGCTCGGCGCAGAAGCGCGGGAAGGCCTCCGCGATGTCGCGGGAGTTGACCTCGATCTCCTCGTGAATCGTATCGAGGCGACGTGCGGTCTCGCGCGCGATGGCCGATTCGTCGAGCCCCGAGCCGCGCTGCTCCGGGAACGCGACGGTGAACGTGCGCAGCGAGGGTACGGTGCGGCGCGCGAGCGCGACGATGGCGGTCGAGTCGATCCCGCCCGAGAGGAAGGCTCCGACCGGTGCGTCGGCGAGCATGTGCAGCCGCGTGCTCTCCGACACCGTCTCACGCACGAGCTCGACGGACTCGCGGTACGGGCGCACCACCGGCGTCGTCGCGGGCACCATGGCGAAGCGCTCGATGCGGGGCGGCAGGCCGTGCTCGTAGACCTCGACGTGCCCGCTGGCGACCATGCGGGCCCCGGCGAAGAACGTGGAGGTGCCGAGCGCGCACCCGAAGGTCAGGTAGTCGCGCAGACCTCGCGGCGAGACACGTTTCTCGAGGCAGCCCGAGGCGTGCAATGCGCGGATTTCCGATGCGAACGCGATGCCCTGGCCGGGAGCATCCGCGACGTAGAGAGGTTTCACTCCGAGCGGGCCCCGCGCGAGCGTGAGACGCGCCACGCCGGAGCGCGCGTAGCGCCGATCCACGATGGCGATCGCGAACATGCCGCGCAGGCGCGTGAGCCAGTCGCGCTCGTCGTCGAGGTAGAGCGCGAGGATGACCTCGGTGTCGCTCGTGCCGCGGAAGCGATGGCCTCGTCGCTCGAGCCGCGCACGCTCGTCCCGGTGGTTGTAGATCTCGCCGTTGAAAACGATGACGACGTTGCCGTCGGGCGAGACCATGGGCTGGTCGCCCGTCGGGGAGATGTCGACGAGCGCGAGCCGGCGCATGCCGACCCTGACGCCCGGCAGCGCCAGATGTCCGCCCCCGTCCGGACCTCGATGCGCGAGCGCGTCGAGCATGCGGCCGAGCGCGGCGGCGTCCGCGGCCGTGTTCCACAGCCCCGCGATTCCACACATCTAGTCGATCTTCTTCCCAGCCGTCGCCGTCCCCGACAGCGCCGCCACCAACTTCTCCGCGACGATTGCCTCTGCCTTGCCCAGAGACTCCCAAGTGTTCCCGCCGATGTGCGGCGTGATCACGAGACGGTCGCCCAAATCGTGCCGGGCTGCAAGCAGGGGGCTCGTGGCCGGGGAGGGGCCGGGCTCGCCCCAGACGACGTCGACCGCTGCCCCGGCGATCCGTCCGGCGCGCAGCGCCTCCACGAGCGCCACTTCGTCGACCACGCCACCCCGTGCCGTGTTCACGAGCACCGCGCCCGGTCGCATCCGTGCGAGCTCGGGGGCGCCGATCATTCCGTGGGTCCGCTCGTCGTAGACGACGTGGAGCGACACGATGTCACTCTCTTCGAGCAGCCGGCCGAGCGCGTCCACGCGCGTGACGTCGTCCGTGTCGAAGCGCGCGTGGGGATCGTAGGCGAGCACGCGGACGTCGAATGCGCGAAGGTACTTCGCGACGAGACGCCCGAGCCGACCGTAGCCGACGAGGCCGGCCGTCATCCCTTGTAGCTCGTGCCCGCGGAACGGATTTCGATCGAACTCGCCGCGCTCGACCGAGCGGAGCGCCGCCGGCAGATGGCGGACGAGGAGCAGCACGAGCGCGATGGTGTGCTCGGCGGTGGCCGTCACGTGACGCAGGCGGTCGCCCTCGCCGCGGAGGGAGAGCACGGTGATGCCGCGCGCAGCGCACGCTGCCACGTCCACGTGATCCGTCCCGGTCGCCGGGATGGCGATGAACCGACAGCGTGGGCTCGGCCCCATCGCGTCGGCCGTGATCCTGAGCCCGAGCTTGATCCAGAGGGCGTCGAAGCGCGCGAACGCGTCGGGCAGCTCGCTCGCGCCGCAGGCGCGGAGCTCGACGTCGGCGTGGACACGGAGCACGGCGAGAGCCCTCTCGCTCAGGTCATCGGGCTCGGCCACGAGCACGCGCGGGCGCGACACGGCGGGCTCATAGCACGGCGTTGACAGCGCGCGCTCGCCGACGCATCCCACGCCTCATGACGCAGCGAGGCGCGCTCGTGCTCGGCGGATCGAGCGGCATCGGCTTGGCGGCGGCACGGGCGCTGGGCGCGTCGGGGCACGCGGTGCATCTCGTCGCCCGAGACGAGGCGAAGCTCGCCGCCGCGCGGGACGGGCTGCTCGCCGCGGGCGCCCAGGCCACGGCGACGCGCGCCGACATCGGGGTGCCCGCCGAGCTCGCGCGGGCCGTGGCGGAGGCGACGAGCGCGCTCGGTGCCGTCGACGTGCTCGTGGCCAACGGTGGAGGGCCGCCGCCCGGGCGCGCCCTCACGCTCGACGACCACGCGTTCCACGCGGCGCTCGATTCCGTGGCGCTCCCCGCGCTGCACGCGATCCGCGCCGTGACGCCGGGAATGGTCGCACGGCGCTTCGGTCGCGTGGTGATCGTCGCCTCGACCTCGGTACGGGCGCCGATCGACGACCTCGACCTCTCCAATTTCCTCCGCGCGGGGCTGGCGGCGGTCGTCAGGACGCTCGCCCGCGAGCTCGCGGCCGATGGTGTCACCGTGAACATGGTGCTCCCCGGGTCGATTCTCACCGATCGATCGCGCGGCCGGATCGAGGCGCGCGCCGCGCGCGAGGGAGTCACCTTCGAGGCGGCCCTCGCCCAGTCTTCCGGGCGCATCCCGGCCAAGCGCCTCGGTGCGCCGGAAGAAGTCGGCAGCGCGATCGCGTTTCTCGCGAGCGCGTCGGCCTCTTACATCACGGGAGCAGCGCTCCCCGTCGACGGCGGCGCGCTGACCGGGATGCCTTGAGCGAACGAGAGCCCATCACCGCGTCCCTCGGGGCGTGGGCGCGCCTCGGCCCGTGGGAGCAGCTGCGGCGCTGGTCGCCGCCGCATCCCGTGTCGAACGAGCTGTGGCGGGCACGAGCGGGAGAGGTCGAGCTCGTCGTCAAGCGCATCGTTCGTCCGGCGGCACTCTACGGCGGAGCCGATGCGGTGGAGCGCCTCGCGCTCGTCGGTCGCGCGACGCTCGCGCTCGCATCGGCCGGCCTGCCGGTCGAGAAGCTGCTGCCGACGGACGCGGGCGAGCCCTTGTTCGAGGAGGCCGACGGGGCGGTGGTCCGCGTCTACCGCCTCGAGCCTGGCGAGGTCGGCCGGGAGGACGATGGGGCGATCGCGCTCGCTGCGCGCGGGCTCGAGCGCATCCACGTCGAAGGCGCGGCCGTGCTCGCGAGCGCAGATCGCACCGCGCTCGCGGCGCTGCCGACTCCGTTCCCACTCGCGGAGACGAGCCTCATCGCCGACGAGCTGCGCACGCACGCGGCGCGGCGTGGCTGGCACGAGATCGTCGCAGCGTGGCCCACGGTGGAGGCCGCGCTCGCCGCGTGGGTGCCGGCGCGCGGTGGGCCGAGCGGGCTCCTGCACAACGACGCGCACCCTCGCAACCTGCTCGTGAGCGAGACGCAGGCGGTGTGGATCGATCTCGACAACTGCACGTGGGGCTCGGTCTCGCGGTGCACGGCGTTCGCGGTGCTCCGCTTCGCGTTCTCGTCGCCGTCGGCGGCGAGGGAGCCCGCTCGGCTACGGCACGTGACCGAGGCTTGGCTCGCGCAGGCACCCTCGGTCGGCGCGCGCGCCCTCCGCGCCGCGATGATCGAGATCGAGCTCGAGAAAACGCTGCGCATCCTCGAGCGGTCGCGACAGACCGGCGCCTACGAGCACTTCGTGCCGAACCTGACGCGCATCCACGTGCCGAACCTCGCACTGCTGCTGCGGACCGACTTCGCCGATCTCGCACCGCCAGCTTGAGACGCGACCCGATGTGCTCGCCACGGGAAGGTGCTAGGCATCGGCCCGAGAGGATCTCGCTCGATGCTGGTCGGAAGAGTGGAAGACGATCGCGGCGTGGTGCGCGACGTCGTCGCCGGGCCCGGAGAGAGCGTGCTCGCCCGGGCGCCGGACGGGCGCGCGGGCGAGCCGGTGATCGTCCGCTCGTGGCTGCCGCCCGTCACGCCGAGCAAGATCATCGGCATCGGCGCGAACTTCCCAGGCGACGAGAGCGTGCCCGGCCCGTACCCCTCGTTCTTCGTGAAGGCCGGCTCCGCGGTCGTCGGCCACGGCGCCTCGGTGCCCCTGCCTCACGTCTTCACGACGCTCGCCGCCGAGGGAGAGCTCGCGCTCGTCATCGCGCGTCCGGCCCGCGACGTGCCTCTCGATCGCGTCGAGAGCTACGTGCTCGGCTACACGATCATCAACGACCTCTCCGGGCGTGACACCTCGCTCCCCTACGTCCCGCCATCGCTCAAGAAGTCGTGCGACGGTCTCGCTCCACTCGGGCCCTGGCTGCTCCTCGATCCGCGGCCGCAGCCGCGCTCGATCGAGACCTACGTGAACGGGCGCCTGGCGGGGAAGGGGAACACCGCGGACCTCACGTTCTCGCCGTTCTTCTGCGTGGCGTACCTCTCGTCCCTCATGACGCTCCTGCCGGGCGACGTGATCGCGCTGGGGTGCCCGCCTCCCAAGCCACACCTCGCGGCGGGTGACGCCTGCGAGGTCCGCATCGAGGGGCTCGGGGCGCTCGAGACCCGAATCGTCGAACCCCGGAGCGTTCCTCCGCAACGGACGTAGCCGCCGGATGAAGCTCGTGTCGCAACAGCTCGATCGCCTGCGGCGGCGAAGCCTTCTCGACGTGGCGCGCGACCGCTACCGATGGACCATCGAGCAGGGCCTGCTCCGGCAGCGCGTCTACCCCGCCCTCGCCCGTCGCTGGGAGGCTCGGCTCGCTCGGGAGAACGCCGCGCGCCGCCAGACGCTCGGGGCCACCGTGGCCGCGGGCGCCGAGGTCCTCGTCGTCGCCTGCGTGGACGCCGAGGGGCCCCATGCGCTCGGTGACAACCGCACGCTCGAAGCGCTGCACCGTTCCCTCGATCACGTCTACTCGTTGCCGTTCCGGCGCGGCCTCGCCGACGACGACGGTCGTCCGCTCCCGGTCAGCTGGTTCGTCGTCGACTGGGTGGGAGGAGAGCACAGCCACCGCGAGCTCTTGCTCGGCCACCACCGCGTGTTCGACATCCACCGCGCACGCATCGAGCAGATCCGGAGCGCTGGCGTGACCGACGAGCTCCACTGGCACTATCACCACCTGCACCGCGGTCGTATCGACTCCATGAACCGCGATTGGAACGACAACCCGCTCTACGAGGAAGTGCTCGCGCGGAAGGTCCTCGAGCGGGGCTGGTTCCCCAGCGTCTATCGCGCCGGCGATACCTGGGAGGACGGTGCCTGCTCCCGGTGGCTCGAGCGCTACGTGCCTTTCGATCTCACCAGCCGCGGCCCCCACCGCAACGTCCACTACGACTGGCACGGCGCGCCCACGAGCTGGACGCTGTACCATCCGAGTGACGAGGATCCGCGCGCGGTCGGCCCGCAGCGCCGCTGGATGGGAAGAAGCCTCGACGTCGAGAAGGGGCAGCTCTCGGAGGCCGAGGTCGAGGCGGCCTTCCTCGACGCGAGCGAAGGGCGCCCCTCGTACGTCTCCTTCTACGGTCACGACTTCCGCGACCTGACCAAGTGGTTCACGCGTGGCGTGGAAACCGTGCGCTCGGTCGCCGCGCGCCATCCTTCGGTGCGTGTGCGCCATGCCTCGGCGACCGAGCTGTTCGGTCGACTCTCACGCTCGGCCGCCGCGCCGGAGGCCGAGGTCGCGCTCTCGGTGCGCGGGCGCGAGGTGACCGTCCGCGCCCAGCATCACTTCGGCGAGCCCTTTCTCGCCGCGCGCTGGGGCCACCATTGCGTGCACGTGACGCGCCTGCGACGGGTCGACGCGGGAACCTGGGCCGCCGCCGTGGACGAGCCGGCCGACGAGCTCGCCGTGGCCGTCAACGACATGGGCGGCCGCGCGCGCATCGCGCGATGGGCGGCGAGCGATGTGCGCGCCGCGGCGGCGCGCATGGGTGGCACGACGAGTGGCGCGCCGAGCGGCGCGCCCGACGACAGTCAACGGAGATGGAGCCGAGACCATGAGTGAAACGAACTCTCGCGAGATGCAGCCCGTGCGCGCGTGCGTGCTCTGCGGCACGGCCGAGCGGATCCCCGTCAAAGGGGTGAGCTGGAAGGGCCTCGCGTTCTCGTACTCGATCTGCGGCCGGTGTGGTCACAAGTACATGGACCCCGCGCCTACGCCGGCGAGTCTCGATGCCTTCTTCAAGGAGCAATACTGGCAGGACAACCTCAGCGCCGAGGGCTTCCCGACCAACCCGGGCTACGATGACAAGTCGCTCGACCAGCTCGCGCTGCGCCAAGAGAAGTACCGCATCAGCTACGAGCACGTGCGTCGCGACACGCTCGCGATGCGCCCGATCACCCGTCAGACGCGCTTCCTCGAGGTCGGCTGCGCGTTCGGGTACACGCTCGAGTACCTGCATCGCGACTTCGGCTGCGTGGTGCACGGCATCGAGCCGTCCGATGCCGCCATCGAGCGCTGCCGTCAGCCTGGAACCATCGAGCTGGTGGAGCGCTCGGCGGAGGCCTTCTTCGTCGGAAAGGGCCCGGTTGCTCCGGAGAACCGCTACGACGTCATCGTGTTCCGGCACGTGCTCGAGACGCTGCTCGACCCCAAGCCGGTCCTCCGTGGGGTGCGCGAGTACCTCAAGGAAGACGGCCTCTTGCTGATCTACTCGCCGAACGTCGAGTACTACGACTTGATGAGCCCCTTCACGCCGCACTGCTACTCGCCCGAGACGATGCGACGGCTGCTCGCGTGTGCGGGCCTCGACGTGACGCGCCTCGTGGCGCCCGAGTCGCCGGTGGACCGGGCGACCGCGCTCCGCGTGAAGCCGAGCTACGAGATGGTGGTGTTCGGCCGTCGCGGCGCGGCGCGCGACGTCGAGCATCCGAAGGTCGCGCCGCTCTCGATCGTGCGCCGCATCGAGCTCGGGAACGCCGCAAGCAAGTGGAACCAGCTCTTCGCCGGCGACCTCGCCGTCCTCTTCCGGAACAAGCTGCGCGATCGCCTCGGTCGTCGTCGGTGAGCCCCCGTCGACCTGCGCGAGTGCTTCACGTGATGGCGGGAGCCGCCGGGGGCGCTCCGCTCAGCACGAGTTCTCTCGCGCGGGCTTTGCGCGTTCGCGGGATCGACTCCTCGGCGTACTGTCTGGATGTCGGGATCCCGTCGGAGCGCGCAGCACTTGCCGCGTCCATGGCCGGCCACGTCGAATTCGGGCCCCTGTTTCTATGGCACAGGAAGCTCCGGAGTGCTCCTTGGAAACGCCCTGGCTTGCTGGCTCTGCAGTTGTGGCGAACCGGGTTCCTCGCAAGATCGATCGGTCGGGTCGTCGAATTCGCTCGGAACGAGCGCGTCGATATCGTTCACTCGAACACGCTCATGACCCTAGAGGGAGGCTTCGCCGCGCGACGCCTCGGGGTTCCGCACGTGTGGCATGTACGCGAATTGGTCGGCCCGGGAGCGCCATTTCGGTTCCCCGTGGAAGGGCCCGCGCTCTCGAGGCTGATGCCTCATCTCGCCGACGTTGTCATCGCGAACTCCCGAGCAACGTACGACGCGCTGGAAGGGTGGGTTCCAGCCAATCGCCTGCGCTTGGTCTGGAACGGCATCGATTTGGCGCCGTTCGAAAGTGTTCTGCCGCCGAGAAGGACGTCGAAAGTCGTCGTAGCGATGGTCGGCTCGACGAATAGCCACTGGAAGAAGCACGCGCTGTTCATTGCGGCGTGCGCCCGCGTGTCGATCGCGGAGGAAGTGGAGTTTCGTGTCTACGGACACCACCACCCGGACGTGGACCCCTACGCCCGCGATCTCGTGGCACTGGCCCGCCGCGTTCCGGGAGGTATCCGCTTCGAGGGGTTCGTATCGAACCCGGTCGAGATCATGAGTCAGATCGATGTTCTCGTTCACCCAGCGTCGGATGAGTCATTCGGTCGCGTGGTGGTGGAGGCGATGGCTGCGGGGCGTCCCGTTGTGGGTGTTTCTGGCGGTGGCGTAGACGCCATCTTCCGAGAGGTCCGCCAACCGGTCGGCGACCTTGTGCCGCCGGACGATCCCGACGCACTCGCGAGCGCGATCTCGCGCCTCGTGCGCGACCGTCCACGCGCCACAGCGCTTGGTGACAATGGACGCGCTGAGGCTCGCCGAGCCTTCTCCATCGACAGCCACGCCGAAGCGATTGTGGCCGTCTATGAAGAAGCTCGGGAGGCGCATTCTCGTCGACGCCGGTCGCGCATGACGGGCCTGCACGAGTGAGCGCATCGGGTCGCGCGCCTAACTCTTACGTTTTCGTAGGAGTGCGGTCGCCGAAATCGAAAGGACTTCTCCGAGCTTCGTCTTCTGGAGCGGGGGGGCGATCTTGAAGAGTAGTCGACCGGTGACCGTGCCGCGCGGCGCGAACTGCACTAGATCAAATCCCGCTCGGTTTGCTTCGAAAAGGAACTCGGAGTGAGTAATGCCGTTCAGGTCTCGGTGCCTGCGCAGGTCTCGCACCTCGCGTGGCGCGCCCCGCAGGCCCGGGTAGAGGTCATAGAGTTCCGGTCGCTCCGCGGCCTGCTTCTTCATCACGTCGATGATCGTCGACTCTGAGAAGAGCAGATTCGCCCACGGTAGCTTGAGTCCATGCTTGAGATGGAGGCCGTACTTGCTGTGGATCCCTGAGAACGCCGGGACGAGCAGGACGCCGCCTGGACGCAGCACGCGGTGAATCTCGCGCAGAACCGTCGTGAACGGATCGACGTGCTCGAAGAGATTGTCCGCCATCACCATGTCGAACGAGTCGGATTCAAACGAAAGCTGGGCCGCGTTCATCAATTCGAACCGGGCCGGCAGCGTTCGGCCCGTCGCCCGCTCGAGCTCCGCGAGCAGCTCCCGCCCGTACGCGATGTGGCGCTCGTTGAGGTCGATCCCGACCGCTGTCCGCGCGCCGACGGCTGCCAGGTAGCAGGTGATCCCGCCGTGACCGCACCCGATCTCCAGCACGTCGAGCCCCCAGATGTTCGGCAGACCGTCGATCCCGATGCCGCCGGAGACGCGCTGCATGAACTGGCGGCGCGCGTACGCCCGCTCGTAGGCTTCCGTCCCGGGAGATGCCCCAAATCGGGCGTTTTGACGCGCCATCGGGCTGGGCCAGATGCGTACCAGCACGTCCAACAATTGCGCGGCTAGGGTGGGCACAGGCGACTCGCAGTCGTGACGGTTACACACGGCGTTTTGAACGACGCCCGCCACGAGCGCAACGGTTCGGGGCGCGCTAAGCAGCGGGCCCACGAAAGAAGGAAGCGTTCGCACCATGACCGGGCCGATCCTCGCGCTCCACGTCGGACACAACGCCAGCGCCTGCATTGGCGACCAGAACGGCCTGATCTTCGCGATCCAGGAAGAGCGGCTCAACGGCGAGAAGAACTACTGGGGGTTCCCGGAGCGCTCGATCCGTGCCTGCCTGGCCGCGGCGAACGTCCAGGCGAGTGACCTCTCCAAGGTGGTCGTCGGCACGACCTTCGTGCTCCATCGTTACCACAGCCGCGAGGACGTCGTGGAGAGCTACGACCGCCAGCGCGGCGCGCTCGGCTGGCTCCGCACCAACGTGGCGATTCCCATCGCCGTCGCGGCGATGCGTGACCACGGACAGGAGCCGGTCCGCGCCGACCTCGCGCGCATCGGCCTCGGCAGCGTGCCGGTCGAGTTCCTCGATCATCACCGGACGCATGCGGCGACCGCGTACTACGGGCTCCGATCCGATCCCCGTGCGCCCCACCTCGTCCTCACCTGCGACGGGGCCGGCGACCGCGTCTCGGCCTCGGTCCGCGTCTGGGCGGGCGAGAGCGAGAAGGTGATCTCGACGACCGCCGACGTGGACTCGCTCGGCGCCATCTACGCGCTCACGACCCACGCGATGGGCTTCGTGCCGATGGAGCACGAGTACAAGCTGATGGGCATGGCGCCGTACTCGGCGCCGAAGCACGCCGAGGAGCACGCGAAGCTCTTCGAGGCCTACCTCGGTCTCTCGGCCGACGGTCTCGCTTTCAAGCGTCGGACGCGCCAGCCCACGTACGCGCTCCTGTCGCGCATCCTGCGCGACATCAACGGGCGCCGCTTCGACAACGTGTGCGCCGGGCTGCAGTGGTTCACCGAGAAGCTGCTCGTGCAGTGGGTGAAGAACGCGGTCGCTGCGACGGGCATCCGTCGTGTCGTCGCGGCCGGCGGCGTCTTCATGAACGTGAAGGCGAACAAGGCGATCGCGGCGCTCCCGGAGGTCGATTCCTTCGAGGCGTACCCCAGCTGTGGCGACGAGACGTTGGCGATGGGCGCGTTCTACCTCGCGGCGGCGCGCGCGTGGGGCGACGCGTCCGTCGGGCGCCTCGAGCACTTCTATCTCGGCGACGATCTCGATCCGAAGGAGACCGAGGCCTCGCTCGCGAAGGCAGGGCTGCCCTACGAGAAGCCCGCCGACCTCCCCACGCGCATCGCCGAGCTGCTGGTGGCGGGCGAGCCCGTCGCGCGCTGCGCCGGCCGCATGGAGTTCGGGGCGCGCGCGCTCTGCAACCGCTCCATCCTCGCCGACCCGTCGAACCAGGACGTCGTGCGCGTCATCAACCAGATGGTCAAGAAGCGCGACTTCTGGATGCCTTTCGCGCCCGTCGTGAAGAGCGAGCGCCAGTCCGACTACATCGTGAATCCGAAGGGCCTGCGGAGCCCCTACATGATGATGACGTTCGACACGACGCCGCGCTTCCGCGAGCTCATCGCCGCGGTGCACAACGCGGATCTCACCTGTCGCGCGCAGATCCTCGAGCGGGGGCAGAACCCGGGCGTCGAGGCGATCATGGACGCGTTCGAGAAGAAGACCGGCCGCGCCGTGCTCCTCAACACGTCCTTCAATCTGCACGGCTTCCCGATCGTGCGGACGGCGCAGGAAGCGCTCGACGTGCTCGTCGGCTCGGGCCTGCGCAACCTCGTCGTCGGCGACTATCTGGTGCGGAAGCCGGCGGGTGCGTGAGGGGACCGTCAGCGACGCGTTCTTCGCGCAGGCGGGGCGCGTTCCCGAGCGTGCGTGCTTCGTTCTCGTGCGCGCGGGGCAGCCGGACCTCGTGCGCACCTTCGCCGAGACCGCGCGTCGCGCGCGATTGGCGGCAGCTCGGCTGCGCGCGCACGACGTGAAGCCGGGCGACGTGGTCGTGCTCGTCGGCACGCACCATCCCGGGCTCTATGCCGCGTGGCTCGGCGCGAGCCTGCTCGGAGCCGTGCCCGCCGTGCTCGCCGAGCCCTCCGTTCGCGTCGATCGCGAGGTGTACTCGTCCCGTCTCGAGGCTCTGCTCCAGCGCTGCGATGCGCGGATCGTGGCGATCGATCCGCGCTACCGCGCGCGCATCGCGCTCGACGCGAGGAGCACGATGATCGACTACGACCTCCTCGACGCGGACGGCCCCGAGCCAGGTGCCGCCGAGGCCCCTGCCGTCGACCCGGGCGCGCCCGCGCTCCTTCAGCACTCGTCGGGGACGACCGGGCTGCAGAAGGGGGTGGTGCTCTCGCACCGGGCCATCCTTCGCCATGCCGCGGCGCATCGCGAAGTGCTCGCCCTCCGCGACGACGACGTCATCGCGAGCTGGCTGCCTCTCTATCACGACATGGGGCTCGTCGCGTGCTTCCTCACGGGCATCCTCGAGGGCGTCCCCCACGTCTGGCTCTCGCCCTTCGAGTGGGTCTCCGGGCCGGGCGCGCTGCTCGATGCCGTCGGTCGCCATCGCGCGACGCTCGCATGGCTCCCGAACTTCGCCTTCGCGTTCCTCGCGCAGCGCGTTCGTCCCGACGCGCCGGTCGATCTCTCGTCCCTCCGTGCGGTCGTGAGCTGCTCGGAGCCGGTGACGGCCGCGGCGCTCGACGCGTTCTCGAGCGCGTTCGCGGCGCGCGGCCTCCGGCCCAGCGCGCTCGCGACCTGTTACGCGATGGCGGAGACCGTCTTCGCGATGACCGCGACGACGCCCTCCGATCCGCCGCGTCGTCTCTGCGCAGCGCGCGACGCGTGGGGCGAGGGGCGCGTGGTCCGAGCCGCGGAGGGCGTCGGCCTCGTCTCGAGCGGGCGAGCACTGCCGGGATGCGAGATCCGCATCGCGGCCTCCGACGGGACGCGCTTGCCGCCGCTCACGCAGGGAAGGGTGCTCGTCCGCACGCCGTGGTCGTTCGACGGGTACTTCCGGGCCCAGGATGCGCGCGCGTCCTTCGACGCAGAGGGGTTCTTCGATACCGGCGACCTCGGGCTGCTCGACGAGGACGGGCACGTGTTCGTCACGGGGCGCGCCAAGGACCTGCTGATCTTGGCCGGCAAGAACGTCCACCCGCACGACGTCGAGGAAGCCGTCTCCCGCGTCGAAGGGGTGCGTCCCGGGCGCGTGGTCGCGTTCGGCGTGCCGCTCGCCACGCGAGAGACCGAGGGGCTCTGTCTGGTGTGCGAGAGCACGCGCCCGAGCGACGACGCCGCGCTCGTCGTGCGCGCGATTCGTGCGCGCGTGGCGGCCGAGCTCGATCTCGACGTCGTGGACGTCAAGGTGGTCGCGGACGGTTTGCTCCGGAAGTCGACGAGCGGAAAGCTCGCCCGAGCGGGGAACCGCGAGTGGTATCTGGCGGAGCGCTTCGGCGCGATCCCAGCGTCGGTGGCGAGGTGAGGATGGCGAAGTCGTTGCGGCTCGAGGACGTGGTGCGGATCATCGACGAGCACGTCGTGCGCACGCGGGGAGGCGTGCGCGTGACGGCGGACACGCAGCTCTTCCTCGAGGGCCTCGTGGACAGCTTCGCCGTCGCCGAGCTCGTCGGGGAGCTCGAGCGGGCGAGAGGCGCCGCGTTCGCGGAGGGGAGCCTCGTGCCCGACGACTTCGAGTCGCCCAGGACCCTGTTCGCCCGATTGGAGGAGCTGTCGTGAACATCGCCATCGTGGGCGCGGGCTACGTGGGGTGCGTGAGCGCCGCGTGTCTCGCACGCTTGGGCCATCGTGTGACGCTCGTCGACACCGACGCTTTCAAGGTGTCGGAGATCCGTGCGGGGCGCAGCCCGATCCTCGAGCCCGGCCTCGAGGAGCTGGTCCACGCGATGGTGGGCGAGGGCCGTCTGACGGCGACGCACGACCTCGACGCCGTCGCGATCGAAGCGGAGGTGGCGGTCGTCTGCGTCTCGACGCCGAGCCTGAAGTCCGGCGGCGTCGACACGCGCCCGCTGCAGCGTGTGCTGGCGAGCCTGGGTCGTGCCGTGGAGCCGCGGCCTGCGCCGCTCGTCGTCGTCGTCCGTTCCACGGTCGCGCCCAACCGCCTGCGTGGGCTCTTCGGGGCGTTGCCCGCACCCGCGCAGTCCAAGCTCCGCCTCGTGGCGAACCCGGAGTTCCTCCGGGAGACGACCGCCATCGCGGACTTCGATCGACCGCCCTTCGTGGTCGTCGGCGGCGCGGACGCCGAGGCGGTCGATCGCGTCGTCGCGATGTACGGCGGGGTCGACGCTCCGGTGCATCGGACGGACCTCGAGACCGCGATGATGGTCAAGTACGCCAGCAACGCGTACCACGCGCTCAAGATCGCCTTCGCGAACGAAGTGGGTGCCGTGGCGCGCGAGATCGGCGCCGATCCTCTCCGCGTGATGCAGCTCTTCGGGGAGGACCGAATCCTCAACGTCTCCACGGCCTACCTTCGTCCGGGATTCGCGTTCGGCGGGTCGTGCCTGCCCAAGGACGTGCGTGCGCTCGTCGCGCTCGGACGCGAGCAGGGCGACCCGTTGCCGCTCCTCCGTGGCGTCCTCGAGAGCAACCAGCTCCGGATCGAGCGCGCGGCCGACGCCGTCGCGACCTCGGGCGCGCGTCGGATCGCGATGCTCGGCCTGACGTTCAAGCGCGGCACCGACGACGTCCGCGAGAGCCCCTACGTGCTGCTCACCGAGATGCTCGTCGGGCGCGGGATCGAAGTGAAGATCTTCGACCCCGATCTCGACCCGGCCCGTCTCGTAGGCGCGAACCGTCAGTACCTCGCCGAGCACCTGCCGGGGCTCGGGTCGATGGTGGCCCCGTCGCTCGCCGATGCGGAGCAGGGCGCCGAGGCGGTCGTGCTGTGCAAGCGCGTGGCGTCGCGCGAGGAGCTCGAGGCCCTTCGCGCTCGCACCGCGCGTTGGTTCGATCTGGAGCACGTGCTCCGATGACGGCCCCCGTCGCCGAGCGAACCGTCTCGCTGGCCGAGCCAGCGCCGACGCGCTTCCGGCGCATCCTCGTCCTCACGCAGTACTACGCGCCCGAGACCGGCGCGCCGCCGATCCGGCTGCGGGCGATGGTCAAGGAGCTTCGCCGCCAGGGCTGCGAGGTGCGCGTGCTGACGGGCATGCCCAACTACCCGACGGGGCGCCTGAAGCCTGGCTACGAGGGGCGCCTCCACCTCCGCGAGGAGATCGACGGCGTGCCGATCGAGCGCGTGTGGCTGTATCCCGCGGCCGGCCGGAACGCGGCCAAGCGGCTCGCGAACTATCTCTCGTTCACCGCGACGAGCGCGCTCGCGCTCGCGCGGATCGACGACGTCGACCTCGTCTTCGTCGAGGCCCAGCCCATCACGCTGGCGCTCGCGGCGTTGCTGCACGCGAAGCTCCGTGGCGTGCCCTTCGTCTACAACACGCCGGACCTCCAGGTGGAGTACGCCGACGAGGACCGCTGGGGCGTTCGCGGCCTCATCCGCGCCGCGCGGGCGATGGAGGGCGGATTGATGCGGCGCGCGCTCTCGGTGACGACGGTGACGCACGCGTTCATCGATCACTTCGCCACGGAGCGCGCGGTGCCCCGCAGCCGTCTCACGTTTCTCCCGAACGGCGCCGACACCGAGGTGCTGCGTCCGTTGCCGCGCGACCGGGCGCTCGCGGAGCGGCTCGGCGTGGGCGATCGCAAGGTGTTCACGTTCGCCGGCACGCACGCGCCCTACCAAGGGCTCGAGGTGATCCTCGAGGCTGCCAAGCGCCTGCGCGATCGCGAAGACATCGTGTTCCTCATGGTCGGCGACGGGCCGGTGCGGCAGCAGCTCATCGAGAAGGCGCGCGTCGAAGGGATCGACAACGTCTTGTTCCGCTCGTCGCCCTTCGACGAGATGCCCGCGTTGATGTCGCTGACGTACGCGTCGCTCGTCGTCCTGCGGAAGCTGAAGATCGCCACGAAGATGCGCCTGTCGAAGGCGATTCCACCTCTCGCGTGCGGCGTTCCGCTCGTCTATGCCGGCTGGGGCGAGACCGCCGAGATCGTGGAGCGCGAGGGCGTCGGGCTTCGCGTCGACCCCGAGGATCCGGGAGCCCTCGCAGACGCGGTGCGTGCGCTCGCCGATGCACCGGCGCGGCGCGAGGAGATGGGCCGCCGCGGTCGCGAGCTCGCGCTGCGCGAGTTCTCGTGGTCCTACATCGTGCACGACTGGCTCCGTCAGGTGGAGCGCGTCGCCGCGGGGCTCGACCCGGAGGTGCCATGCTCGACCGGGTGATCGCGGCCGGTGAGGTCGCCGGGCGCACGGTCGTCGCCGGCGTCCCGCGTCTGCGGCCGTTCTTCGGTCGCTGGGCGCGTCGAGAGCGGCCGAGCGCCGCGCCGGTCTCGCTCGCGCAGCTCGAGGCGGCGATTCGCGAGGCCGGCGTCGAGCCGGGGCGGGATCTGCTCGTGCACTCGTCGTGGGCGGGGATGCACGGCCTCCGTGCCACGCCGCGGCAGGTGGTCGGGATGCTGCGCGACGTGGTCGGCCCTTCCGCGACGCTCTTGATGCCGAGCCACCCCGTCGAGAAGGCGCGCGATGGCGCGCTCGTGTACGACGTCGCGGCGACGCCGTCGCGCATGGGGCTCTTACCCGAGTCCATGCGCCGCTTGCCGGGGGTGCGCCGCTGTCCCTGTCCGATCGCGCCCGTGGCCGCGCTGGGGCCGCGGGCCGAGGAGTACACCCGCGATCACCGACTCGAGTCGGAGCGCACGCCCTGGGGCCGCGGCAGCGCCTACGCGGAGCTCTGCGAGAACGGCGGACAGGTCCTCGTGCTCGGCATCGACTTCGTACGCACCCTGACCTTGATGCACACGGCGTTCGACCTGCTGCTCGAGCGCAATCCGATCGCCGACTACTACGAGGACGTCGACTATTGGGTCACCTGGCAAGGGCGCGAGGAGCGCTGGACCCTGCGTCAGCAGCGTCGCGACCTCGATGGGCACCTCGCGACGTTCGCGTTCCGCCGGATGGCGTTGCGCTCGGGAACGGTGCGCGAGATCGTGCGTCACGACATCCGGATCGCCGTCGCCGATGCGAAGGCATTCCTCGAATGGCACCTCCCCATCGCGGAGCGAACCGGCATGCCCTATTGGGGCTTCCGGCACTCCTCCAAGTCGCGAAGATAGTGTCGTACGCGCCCGTCATCGCTCAAGCATCGGAACCCGTTGCGCTCGTACAGACGATGTGCGGAACGGTTGGTCGCGTACACGCCGAGCAGGACGGAACGAAAGCGGCTCGTCTCGCGCACGCGATCGACGAACGCGTCGATGAGCGCCTCGCCGATGCGCTGCCCGCGCGCGTCGGGGGCCACGCCGATCCCGACGAGATCGAAGACGCCGCCCGTCTTGCGCACGCGCTCTTCGGCCGGGACCGAGTCCATCGGGACACGGTGGAAGAGGTTGCCGAGGCGCTCCGGCACCTTTCGCAGGAAGGCGGGCTGCAGGACGATCCACGGCCTGCGCAAGACACCCGCGACGGCCGACGCGAGGAGCGCGCGATTGAGCGCGCTCCAGCGCCGATCGTCGGCGCCGAAGACGTAGCCCACGATGCGCGGGCCGCGCGTCGCGACGAGCGCGATGGCGCCAGGCTCGTCCAGGTACCAGCGCAGCATGCGCCGGCCGTAGCGATCCCCCAACGCGACGCCGAGGCTTCCCGCGAACGCCGCGCGGTGCAGGCGGGCGACCTCGGCGACATCGGAACGAGTCATCGGGCGAACGGTGGCGACCGGCTCCATGCGGCTCATTACCACGTGGAGAGACGCGCGTGAGGCTCGCCTTCGTGAGCGGTCGGATGCTGAGCATCGAGGGCGACGTGGTCCATGCCGACGCCGGCGTGGGGCGGCTCGTCGATGCGCTCTCCGATCGGGTCGACGAGATCACGGTCGTCATGTCGCGTGCGCTCGACCGGCGCGACTCGCACGATCATCGGCTGAAGATCCCGGCATCCCGGGTCGTGGCGCTTCCCCACATGCCGTCCGCAGTCAGCGCGATGCGGCACGGACGCGTGTGTCGAACGACCATCGGTCGCGTCGAGCGTGCGACGGACGTCACCGTGCTCCAGCTTCCGTTCGCGCCGCCCTGGGCGCTCGCGCCCACGACGCATCCTCGCGTCTATCACGCCTGCGCGGACGTGGTCGAAGTCCTCAAGGCCAATCGCCATCGGCGCGGTCTCGTCCGCGTCGCGGCCGGCACCATGGCGCGCGCGATGGACGGCTGGCAGCGCGTCCTCGGCAGGCTTCCTCACGCCCGGGTGGTCGCCAACGGCGATGCGCTCGCGCGGAAGATGGGGGGCAAGCCCGTGGTCTCGACGACGATGCTCGAGGCCGACCTGCTCAGCGTCCCGCGACGGCGGGCGACGCGCGCGCCGCGAATCTTGTTCGTCGGGTATCTACGCCCGGAGAAGGGGCTCGACGTGCTCGTCGATGCCTATCGCCTCCTGCTCACGACGCATCCCGATGCCGAGCTCGTGATCGTCGGGTCCCAGGACCTGCAGGACGGCGGGGGCGTGCGAGAGCTCCGCGAGGCGCTCGAGCGCCTCGGATCCCGCGGACGCGTCGAGACGCGAGGGCAGATCCCCTTCGGTCCGGTGCTCTTCCAGGAGTTCGCCGATGCGGACCTGCTGGTCGTGCCGAGCCGGAGTGAGGGCACGCCACGCGTGCTCGTCGAGGCCCGCGCCCTCGGCTGCCCGGTGGTCGCCTCACGTGTCGGGGGTATCCCGACCTCGATCACGGACGGGGTGGACGGGCTCCTCGTGCCGAGCGACGACGCGCCGGCACTGCGGACGGCCATCGCCCGCGTGCTCGACGATGCGCCCCTCCGCGCGCGGCTCGTCGAGGCCGGGCTCGCTCGCGCCCGCACGCGGACGGTCGAGGCCTTCGCGGAGATGCTGCTCGGCGAGTGCCGCGCGCTCCTGGAGACGAGGTGACGAGTGGATCGCGAATCTCTCGGGACTGAGTTCGATCGCGAGTCGGAGGCGTGGGACGCCTTCTACGACGACGAGAGCTCCGGTCGGGCGTTCGAGTTCCGAGCCCGCCGCGATCGCGTTCTCGCGATGGTGAGGGAGCGGGTCCCGCGCGGAGGAAAGGTGCTGGAGCTCGGATGCGGCACCGGGCGCGCGGCGGTCGAGCTCGTCCGCGAGGGGCGCGACGTGATGTGCACGGACATCTCCACGGGCATGCTCGATCTCGCGACCCGGAACGTGACGCGCGCGATGGGGCCCGGCACGGGGCGCGCCCTCGGGTTCCTCCGCGCAGCGGCGCACGAGCTCGATCCGGGCGTCGGCCCGGTCGACGCGGTCATCGCGCTCGGGGTGCTCGACTACGTCGAGGACCTGGTCCCCTCGCTGCAGCGGGTGACGAAGCTGCTCCGCCCCGGAGGCTTCGCCGTGCTCACCTTCAGCAACCGGCTCTCCCCGAGCGAGCTCGTCGAGGCGCCGGTCAAGCGGGGGCTCGCCCGGGCGCTGCGCGCCGTCCGCGGAGCATCGGGGGCGGTCGCGCGGGTCGCGGCATTCGCGGGAACGGTGTGGCCTCGGACGGAAGCAGAGGTGCGGCGTGCCTACCAGGACGCCGGGCTGACGGTCGACGAGGTTCGCGCCGTCGGGATGGGAATGCGCTTCGGCCCTGCCTGGGTACCCCCTCGTCGGATCGTACAGAGGCTCGACGAGGCGTGGGGGGAGGGGCCCCTCCGTGTGGCGGGTCGAACGCTCGTCGTGAGCGGGCGTACCCGCGCTGAATGATCCGGGAAATCGGCGCAACGGTCCGGTTTGACAACACCAATGTGTTGCCGCTAGTTTGCGGAGGTCATGATGCGTTCAGGATCCGGAATGGTTTGGCTCGCAATTCTCGCGCTCGGCGCGGGTGCGGCTGCCGCCCAGGGGACGGGGGATTCGAGCGACGGCACGGAGGACGCGACCACCGGCGTGACGCGGCGCGCGGACCTCACGCCTGAGGAGCAGCTGGCCGAGGCGGAGCGCGTCCAGACGCACGCCAACGAGCTGAGCCAGCGCGTCATGGGGATGCTCGACGAAGCGCGGCGCGACGGCGATGTGACGCGCGTGACCTGTCTCGACGACAAGCTCACGCAGATCAACGCACACGCCCGCACCTTGTCCGAGCGCGTGGCGTCGTTGCAGGAGGCGACGACGACGGCCGACACCGACCGCCGCAACCACGAGTTCACGGTCATCACGGTCCTCTCGCAGAACGTCTCGCAGCTCGAGGCGGACGCGAACGAGTGCATCGGGCAGTCGCTCTTCGAGACGGGGTCGACGCGCGTCGTCACCGAGATTGCGCCGGAGACTCCGACCGGAGATGTCACGCTCCTGCCGGAAATCCCGCCCGACAACATCCCCTACGTCCCCACGCCGATCAGCCCCACGATCTGAGGCGCGCGGTCCCTTCGGGGACCGTGGCGAGACTCTTGGCCCGAGCAAGCAGGTGGTGGCCGTGAGCTTCGATGCCCGTTGGGCTGGCGATGGGTACGCTGCGCTCTGCGCGGCCCTCGTTCGGCTTCGTCACGCGCGCGCGGTGGGAGATGACGCCATGACGCTCTACCGAGCCTGGGAGGGGGTCCTGTTGGGTCTCGAGCTCTCGAGGGGGCTCGAGCCCAGCCGCCTGGTCGAGCTCCGTGAGGAGATCGACGCGATGCATGCGTTGGAGGGTGTGCATCGTCTGATCTGGCTCTCGCGACCCTCCATGCGCGGCGTCGAGCGCGGGGCCCTCGCCCTCGAGCGCTTGGCCGCCGTGCTCCTCGAGGCGAGCGAGCCTCCGGTGCTCTACGCCGTGGCGAGGTGAGGATGGCGACGACCCCGGCCGAGTCCGTCCGGTCGATGACGGCAATGGTCGTGACGCGCATCTGGTCTTAGGTGAAGCACGCTCGTCCGGCCGGCGGCCGGCACGTTGCGACTCGGTCGCCCGCGTGCAATTCGAGGCTCGGTGACATCCGCTGCCGGCCGAATCCGTGTCCATCCTACCGCCGAGGTCTCCGAGCGCGCGACGCTCGGGGAAGGCACCAGCGTGTGGAATCAGGCGCAAATCCGCGAAGGTGCGCGCCTCGGGCGCGGCTGCATCGTGGCCAAGGACGTCTACGTCGACTTCGACGTGACCGTCGGGGACTTCGCCAAGATCCAGAACGGGGCGCTCCTCTATCACGGGCTGACGCTGGGGAACGGCGTGTTCGTGGGGCCGGGGGCGATCTTCACCAACGATCGGCGTCCGCGGGCGATCAACCCGGACGGGACGCTGAAGGGCGCGGCGGACTGGGTCGTGTCGCGCACGACGGTCGGGGAGGGCGCCGCGATCGGGGCCGGCGCCGTCGTCGTGGCCGGCGTCCAGATCGGGGCCTGGGCCATGGTCGGCGCGGGTGCGGTCGTGACCAAAGACGTGCCCGCGCATGCGCTCGTCGTCGGCAACCCGGCGCGGCGCATCGGGTGGGTGTGCGCCTGCGGGGAGCGACTGCCGGAATCGCAGCAGTGCACGGCGTGCGGTCGAGCGCATCGCCTGGAGGACCGGTCGTGACCACTTCGTTCGCCGTGATCGGCGCGGGCGCCATGGGGCGCAACCACGCGCGCGTCTTGCAGTCGATGGGCGGCGTGTCGCTCGAGGCGATTGTCGATCCGAGCGTCGAGCTCGCGGCCGAGGTCGCGCGCCTGCATGGAGGGCGCACCTTCGCGAGCCTCGACGCCATGCTCGCTGCGGGCGCGCCGACGGCAGCGGTCGTGGCGGTCCCGACCCAGGCGCACTTCGCGACCGCGCGCACGCTGCTCGAGCACGGCGTGCACGTGCTCGTCGAGAAGCCGATCGCGACGACCGAAGAAGAAGGCCTCGCGCTCGCGCGCCTCGCCGCCGAGAAGGGGCTCGTGCTCGCGGTCGGCCACGTCGAGCGCTTCAACCCGGCCGTCCTCGCGCTGAAAGCGCAGCTCGACCGCGGCGCGCTCGGGCGCGTGTTCCAGGTGCGCGCCCAGCGCATCGGCCCGTTCCCGGCGCGCATCCGCGACGTCGGCGTGGCGCTCGACCTCGCGACCCACGATCTCGACGTGATGCGCTACCTGCTCGGCGCCGACGTCGTGCGCGTGTTCGCCGAGGCCAAGCGCGAGGTGCACACGAGCAACGACGATCTCGTCTCCGCGCTCTTGCGCTTCGCCGACGACACGGTCGGCACGCTCGAGGTGAACTGGCTCACGCCCACCAAGAGCCGCGAGCTCACGGTGACGGGCGAGCGCGGCATGTTCCGCGTCGACTACCTCACCCAGGACCTCTTCTTCTTCGAGAACGCGGCGGCGCCGATCGCGGCGTCGTGGCCGGCGATGAGCGTGCTGCGGGGCGTGAGCGAAGGAACGATGACGCGCTATCCGATCCCGAAGAAGGAGCCACTGCGCGCCGAGCTCGAGGGGTTCGTGCGTGCCATCGGCGGCGACCGCTCGCAGATCGTCTCGGGCGAGGACGGCGTGCGCGCGCTGCGCGTGGCGACGGCGCTCGGCGAGTCGAGCCGCACCAGGGCCGTGGTCACGCCATGAGCGGGCTCGCGGCGCTGCGTGCGCGCATCGAGCGGCGCGAGGCCGTCGTCGGCTTCGTCGGCCTCGGCTACGTGGGCCTGCCGGCGGCGTGCTCGTTCGCCGAAGCGGGCCTGCGCGTGATCGGGATCGATCGGAAGGCCGAGCGCGTGCGAGCGATCGCCGCCGGCACGAGCCCCATCGAGGGCGACGAGCCCGAGCTCGCGGAGCTGCTCGCGCGCGTCGTCGGCTCGGGCGCGCTCCGCGTCTCCACCGACACCGCCGCGCTCGCCGAGGCCGACGTGGTGATCGTCTGCGTCGACACGCCGGTCGAGGCCGATCATCGGCCGCGCTACGAGGCGCTCGAGAGCGCGATTCGCGGGATCGGCGCGGTGCTCCGCGAGGGCGCGCTCGTCGTGATCGAGAGCACCGTCTCCCCCGGGACGTGCCGCGGCCGCGTCGCCCCTTGGCTCGCCGAGGCCACCGGGGGTGCGTTGGGCGTGCGCTTCCACCTGGGCCACTGCCCCGAGCGCGTGATGCCGGGGCGGCTCTTGAAGAACATGCGCGAGATGCCGCGCGTGGCGGGTGGCTCGTCGCCCGAGGTCGCCGAGATCCTGCGCGCGCTCTACGCGCACGTCGTTCGCGCCGACGTGGACGCGGCGGATCTGACGACGGCCGAGATCGTGAAGACCGGCGAGAACGCGTTCCGCGACGTGCAGATCGCCTTCGCGAACCAGCTCGCGCGCGTGTGCGAGGACGCCGGGGCCGACTTCCTCGAGGTGCGGCGGCTCGTGAACCGCTCGCCGGGGCGCAACGTGCTCTTCGCCGGCGCGGGCGTGGGCGGGCACTGCATCCCGAAGGATCCCTGGCTGCTCGCGGCCGGCGCGCGCGCCGAGCTCCCGCTGATCGCGGCGGCCCGCGCCGTGAACGAGGCGATGCCGGCGCGGGTGGGCAGCCTCGTCGAGGAGATGCTCGGCGCGCTCACGGGCGCGACGATCGCGATCCTCGGGCAGGCCTACCTCGAGGGGTCGGACGACGACCGCCACAGCCCCACCGACACGCTCGTCGCCTGGCTCCGCGCCCGCGGCGCCACGGTGCGCGTGCACGACCCGTTCGTCCTCGGCTTCGAGCGTGACCTCGACCGCGTCGTCATCGGGGCCGACGCCCTCGTGGTGATGGTGGCGCACCCCACGTACGCGTCGCTGCCCCTGGGCGCGATCGGGGCGCGCATGAGGCGCCGCGTCGCCGTGGACGGGCGGCGCGTGCTCGACCTCGAGGCGGCGCGCCTCGCCGGCTTCGCGACCCGCTCGATCGGGCTGCCCGGCCCGGCCGCACCTCCTCGCTGATCGGCCGGAACTTCGGCACCCAACCGCCACGCGACCGCAGCCAATTCCGCGCTTGCGATCCCGCTCCGCGCGTGCGTACCATCGCCCTGCGCGCGGCGGAGGGCTGCGCGAATTGCCCTATTTTCATGCAGGATTCTGCGCTCCGATCGCCGAGGTCGGCGGGGGGGCGCGGGCTGCCACGTTCGACCCTTCGGGAGAAGACGGAGACCCAGCGCGTGCTGACCGTATCGAACCTTCTCGGCGCCCTTCAGGAGAGCCCGGATCACGAGCAGACGATCGTGGATCTGCGCGAAGCGCTCGCGAGCGGCGATCGCGCCCGGACGGGGGATGCGCCGATGCGCCTCATCGCGCTCGCGCGCGAGCAGCACGAGGCGCGGCACGAGCCGATGGCGGCGGCGGGCCTGCTCGCGATCGAGATCGATCACACGAGGGACGACGTCGACCGGCGCGCCTCTCTGCTCGTGCGACTCGGGCGCCTGCATCGCGAGGAGCTGCTCGACGACGAGTCGGCCAAGGCCGCGTTCAAGGCGGCGCTCGAGCTGCGGCCCGGCGACGGCGACATCGAGGAAGCCATCGAGGCGATCGAGGCGGCCGAGGCGAACTGGAAGGACATCGCCAAGCGCTTCGTCGGCGAGGCCGACACCACGAGCGAGCCTTCGCTGAAGACCTCGCTCCTCGTGAGCGCGGCGACGCTCGTCTGGAAGTACAAGAAGAAGGGGCGCGACAAGGACGTCGAGCGTCTCTTCAAGCAGGCGCTCGAGTCGGATCCGGGGGACGCGCGCGCGGCGCGCCTTTTCGCGCTGACGCTGCGTCGCCGCGAGAAGTGGGACGAGCTCGCGGCCGCCCTCCTCGAGGCGGGCGAGCGCACCAAGACGCGCGAAGATCGCGTGTTCTTCTACCGGCAGGCGGCGCGCGTGTGCGCGCGCCAGCTCGAGCAGAAGGACCGCGCGGCGGCGTGCTTCGAGCGCGTGCTGGACTTCGCGCCCGGCGACGAAGAGGCGATGACCTTCCTCGTCGAGCACTTCACGAGCAAGGAGCAGTGGGACCACCTGGTCGCGCTCTACGACGACGCGCTCCGCTCGCGGCAGAAGCTCGACAACGAGCTGGGCATCGTGCTCCAGGTCGCGATGGTCCACTGGCGCTTCCGAAACGCGCCGGCCGACGCCGAGCCCTACTTCGCGCGCCTCCGGAAGGTCGATCCGACGCACCCGGGCATGATCGCGTTCTACCGCGAGTACCTGCCGGCGGCGGGCGATCACCAGAAGCTCATCGCGGTGCTCACCGACGCGCAGCGCGTCGCGAGCGATCCGCGGCAGAAGCTCGAGCTCGCCGTCGAGCTCGCCAAGGCGGCCAGCGCGAGCGGCGCGACCGACCGCGCGATCGACGCGTGGAAGGCCGTCCAGCGCATCGATCCGCGCCACGCCGAGGCGCTCCCCGCACTGCACGCGCTCTATCGCGCGGGCGGCAAGTGGAACGCCCTCGTCGAGGTGTTGAAGAACGAGATCGAGGCGCTCCCCGAAGGCCAGACCGATCGGAAGGTCGAGCTCCTGCGGGAGACCATCCCGATCTACCGCGAAGAGCTGAAGCTCGACGTGATGGTCATCAACACCTGGAACGCGATCCTCGCGATCCGGCCCGACGACCAGGAGGCGCTCGACGCGCTCGCCGCGACCTACGAGGGCCTCGGCCGCTGGAACGATCTGATCCAGGTCCTGACGAAGAAGGCGGACGCGACCCAGGACGCGCACGCGCAGGCCGCGCTCTACATGCGCGTCGCCAAGCTCTGGATCGATCGCTTCGCGAACCACAACCAGGCCACGCGCCCGCTCGAGCTCGTCGTCGAGAAGGATCCGACGCACCGCGAAGCGTTGATGCTCCTCAAGGACATCTACACGAAGAAGCGCAGCTGGAAGCAGCTCTACGACGTGCTGCGCGCCGAGATGGAGCTCGCGAGCGATCCCGAGGTGCGCCAGGCGCATCGCATCGAGCTCGCGCGCATCGCCGGTGAGCGCCTGCACCGCGCCGGCGACGCCATCGCGATGTGGAAGGAAGTGCTCGCGCACGGCGGGGCCAACGGCGAAGAGGCGCTCGACGCGCTCGAGAAGCTCGCCGATCGCGAGAAGGACTGGGCGACGGTCGCCGAGGTGGTCGAGCGCCGCATCGCCGACGCCAAGACGGACGACAAGGAGCGCATCAAGCTCCTCACGAAGCTCGGCACGCTCTACGGCGAGCAGATGGGTGATGCCGGCAAGGCCGCCGGCGCGTGGAAGCGCGTGCTCGCGCTCGACCCGAAGAACGGTCGCGCGCTCCGCACGCTGCGCGAGTCGTACGTCTCGGCCTCCGACTGGGTGGGGCTCGAGCAGCTCTACGGCGAGGCGAACGACTGGGACGGCCTCGCCGAGGTGCTCGGCAACGCCGCCGAGAAGGCGACCGACCCGGCGCTCAAGGTGGACCTCTCCTTCCGCGCGGCCGCGGTCTACGAGAACAACCTCAAGCAGCCGCACCGCGCGTTCCGCAACTACGAGCGCGCGCTCGCGACCGATCCGAAGAACGATCGCGCCGCACGTGCGCTCCTGCCGATCTACGAGCGCGAAGAGAAGTGGAGCCGGATCCCGGCGCTCTCCGAGGTGATCCTCGCGAACCTCGCCGGTGGCGGCGAGGGCACGCGCGCCGAGCGGCTCGCGATCCTCGAGCGCCTGCGCAAGCTCGCGCTCGAGCGCCTCAACGACCCGCAGGCGGCGCTCCGCTGGGCGATCCAGGCGTTCGAGATCGACCCCGAGGACGCCGGCACGCGCGCCACGCTCTTCGCCACCGCCGAGAAGCTGCCGGCGGGCAAGAGCGATGCGTGGGGACAGGTCACGCAGGCGCTCACGGCGCGCCTCGGAGCGGGCGTCGGTACCGCCGAGACGCGCTGGCTGCGGGCGCAGCTCGCGTCCATCGCCGCCGATCGATCGGGCCAGACCGACGCGGCCGTCACGCAGTTCCGTGCGATGCTCGAGGCCGATCCGAAGGACGCCGACGCGGCGGCCGGGCTCGATCGCCTTCTCCGCGGCGCGGGGCGCCACGAGGAGCTGCGCGCGCTCTATGCCCACCGCATCGAGCACGCCGACGGCGACGCCGATCGATGGATGCTCCTCTCGGAGCAGGCGCGCCTCGAAGAGACCGAGCTCGGCGACAAGGCCGCCGCCGCGGCGCTCTACCGGCGCGCGCTCGAGCTCGACGCGACCGATCGCGAGGCGCTCGCCGCGCTCGATCGGCTGGCGACCGAAGCGGGCCGACACGCCGAGCTCCGCACCGTGCTCGAGCGCCGGCGCGAGCTGGCCGCGAGCGAGGGCGAGCGGATCGACCTGACCCTGCGCCTCGGCGAGCTGCTCGCCGGGCCGCTCGGCGAGCCCGCGCTCGCGAAGGACGAGCTCGCGCGCGTGCTCGAGAGCCGCAAGACCGAGCCGCGCGCGATCCAGGCGCTCGAGTCGATCGCCGTGGCGCAGCCCGCGCTCGCGGACGGCGTCGGGCGCGTGCTCGAGCCGGCGTACGAGGCGATCGGCGCGTGGGACAAGCTGCGCGTGGTGCTCGAGGCCCGGATGGCCGCGAGCAAGGACCCCGAAGAGAAGCGCGCGCTGCGCCTGCGCTTCGCCGAGCTCTCGACCGAGCGCGCCAACGACCCGGCGAGCGCGTACCGCGTGCTCGAGGGCGCCTTCCTCGACGATCCGAAGGACAGCTCGCTCTGGGATCGCCTCACCGAGGCCGCCGAGCGCGCCGGGCAACAGGCCGACGCGGCCACGGCGATGGCGACGGCGATCGACGCCGGTGAGCTCTCGCGCGAGGATCAGGCCGCGCTCGCGCGGCGCGTGGCGCAGATCCACGGCGACGTCCTCGGCAAGCCCGACGACGCCGAGCCCTTCCACCGCCGCGTGCTCGCGTTCGAGCCGGGCGACGAAGGCTCGTTCAACGCGCTGAAGGAGCTCTACACCGAGCGCGAGCGCTGGAACGAGCTGCAGACGCTCTACCGCACGCGCATCGGACAGACGGTCGACGCCGATGCCAAGCTCGACCTGCTGCTCCAGCTCTGCTTCCTCTTCGAGGAGCTCATCGACGATCCGCAGGCGGCGATCAGCGCCTATCGCGACGTGCTCGAGCTCGACCCGCGCCACGTCGCGGCGCGCCGGGCGCTCGATCGGCTCTACGTGCGCACCGAGCGCTGGGCCGATCTCGCCGAGCTCCTGCGCGGGGACCTCGACCAGCAGGAAGGCGACGAGCAGACGGCGACGATGGTCCGCCTCGGCGAGCTGCTCGAGCAGCGGCTCGCGCAGCCCAAGGAAGCGGTCGATCAGTACGAAGCGGCGATCCAGAAGTCGCCCGATCACGAGGGCGCGCGCCAGGCGCTCGAGCGCCTGCTCTCGCACGCGGGCCAGCGCCAGCGCATCGCCGCGATCCTCGAGCCCGTGCACGAGATGCGCGGCAGCCACGCCGATCTCGCGCGCATCCTCGAGGTGCAGCTCGAGGCGCAGGAGGACAAGGGCGCGCAGGTTGCGCTCCTCACGCGGATCGGCGAGATCCACCAGGGAAGCCTCGGCGACGCCGAGGGCACCTTCCGCGCGTACGCCCGCGCCGTGCGTCTCGATCCGTCCGATGCGCGGCTGCGCTCGGAGCTCGCGGGCGCGGCGGCGCAGCGCGGCGCCCACGCCGAGCGCGCCGAGGTGCTCGAGCAGGCGCTCGCGACGGTGCAGGGCGATGCCTCGCTCCAGCGCGAGCTCGGCCAAGAGATCGCCCACATCTGGGACGACATGCTCGGGGACGCGCCGCGCGCCGAGGTGGCGTACGGCCGGCTCATCGAGGCGGCCGACGGCGACGCCGAGACCCTCCTCGAGGCGGCCCGCGCGCTCGAGCGCATCCACGTCGCGAGCGGCGAGCACGGCAAGCTCGCGGTCGATCTGCGCCGGCAGATCGATCTCGAGAGCGATCCCGATCGGAAGCGCCAGTTGCTCGTGCGCCTCGGCGATCTCGTCGAGGAGCAGCTCGGCGATCGCGGGCGCGCGATCGCGATCCAGGAAGAGCGCCTCCAGAACGACCCGAGCGACTCCGACGCGCTGCGCGCCCTCGAGCGCCTCTACGAGGCGGCCGAGAACTGGGCGGCCCTCGCGGGTGTGCTCGAGAAGCTCGACCCGTTCGCCTCGACCGACGACGAGCGCAAGGTGCTCGCGCGGCGCATCGGCGCCCTGCGCGAGACCAAGCTCAGCGATCCGAGCGGCGCGATCCAGGCCTACAACGACGTCGTCCAGCGCTTCGGCGCCGACCGCGAGTCGCTCATGGCGCTCATCCGTCTCTACGAGGCGGCCGAGCGCTGGACGGAGCTGCTCGAGGTCGTGCTCATGGTGCGCGACATCTCGACGAGCCCGCAGGTCCGCGCGGCGCTGACGTTCCACGCCGCCGAGCTGATGCGGACGCGGACGAACGAGACCGAGCGCTCGATCGAGGCCTACCAGGAGGTCCTCGAGGCCGACGCCCATCACGAGGGTGCGCTCGGAGCGCTCCACGACATCGCGCTCGACCCCGAGGCTGCCGAGCGCTTCGCCGCGGCGCGCGCGCTGCGGCCCCGCTACGAGTCGAGCGCCAACTACCCGGCGCTCATCGAGGTGCTCGAGGTGCTTGCGGCGAGCGACGATCCGGCCGAGCGCCTGTCGTCGCTGCGTCGCGCGACCGAGATCGCCGAGGGCCCGCTCGGCGAGGCCGGCAAGGCGTTCGACTTCGCGATGCGCGCCGCGCGCCTCGCGGCCTCGGAGCCGGAGATCGGCAGCCTCGTCGCCGACGGCGAGCGCCTCGCGGCCTCGGCCGATCGCTGGCTCGACTACGCGACGATCCTCATGGAGGTCGCGCCCGAGATCGGCGATGCCGAGGTGCAGGTCGACGCGTACCGCAAGATCGCGACGATCGCCGAGAGCCGGCTCGCGGACGTCGACACGGCGCGCCAGTACTACGAGAAGATCCTCGCCGAGCGTGCCGACGATCGGCCTGCCTTCGAGGCGCTCGAGCGCATCGCGCAGAGCGGTGAGAAGTGGCCGGCGCTCCTCGAGGTGCTCGTCCGCAAGACCGACATCGCGACGAGCCCCGACGAGCGCGTGCAGCTCTTGCTCCGCCGCGCCGAGCTCTCGGAGACGAAGCTCGGAGACGTGGCCACCGCGATCGACACCTACGACGCCGTGCTCTCGGAGTCGGAGTCGGTGCCCGCCTACCAGGGCCTCGAGCGCCTCTACACGAAGGCGGAGCGCTTCTCGGATCTCGCCTCGCTCTACGAGCGCATGCTCGAGCGCAGCGTCGGCTTCCCGGTCGAGACCCGCTACAAGCTCGGGCGCCTCTACCGCGAGCACCTGAACGATCCCTTCATGGCGCTCGAGCAGTTCCGCGAGGCGCTCTCGGGGGGCGCGCCGCACGAGCCCACGATCGAGCAGCTCGAGCAGCTCATGGCGGGCGGCGAGCAGCGTGCGGCCGCGGCGGCCGTGCTCGAGCCCATCTACCAGCAGCGCCTGCAGTGGGCGAAGGTGGAGGGCGCGCTCGAGGCCCGCCTCTCGGGCGAGGGCGATCCGGAGACGCGCAAGCAGCTCCTCGAGCGCCTCGGACGCCTGCGCGAGGAGTACCTCGAGGATCTCGACGGCGCGCTCGGGCTCTACGCGCGCTTGTTCCGCGAGGACCCGCGCGACGAGTCGACGTGGGACACGCTCGCGCGCCTCGCGAAGGCGCTCGATGCGTGGCCGCGCGTGGCCGAGATCTACCGCGCGACGCTCGACGAGATCGGGGTCGAGGATCCCGAGACCGCCAAGCTCGCGACGATCGCTGCGCAGATGTTCGAGCAGCACGGCGGCGGCGGCGCGGAGGCGCTCGCGAAGGCCGCGGCGCTCTACGGCAAGGCGCTGGCCTTCGCGCCGACCGATCGCGGCGTGTTCCTCGCGCTCGAGGCGCTGCACCAGCGCACCGAGAAGTGGGACGCGCTGCTCGCGCTCTATCGCTCCCAGGTCGACGTCGCCGAGAACGACGCCGAGCGCGTCTCGTTGCTCGAGAAGAGCGCGCTCGTGCTCCGGGATCGTCTGGGCGACGCCGACAAGGCGATCGACACGTACCGCGAGATCCTCGACGTCGATCCCCAGCACGCGGGCGCGAGCGAGGCGCTCGACGCGCTCTTCGCCCAGCGCGAGCGCTGGAACGATCTCGCCGAGCACCTCCGGCACCGCATCCAGTACGCCTCGGGCGCGCAGGAGATCCAGCTCCGCCAGCGCCTCGGCACGCTGCTCGCGGAGAAGCTCGAGGACCGCACGCTCGCGATCGACACGTTCGAAGAGATCGCGCGGCAGAACCCCGAGCACGCAGAGTCGGTCGCGGCGCTCGAGAAGCTCGTCACCGACCCGCAGCACCAGGCGCGGATCATCGAGATCCTCGAGCCCATCTACCAGGCCACCGATCAGTGGCGGAAGCGCATCGCCATCCTCGAGGCGAAGGTCGACCTCGCGGAGGACCCGTCCGAGAAGGCGGCGATCCTCTCGGAGATCGGCCACCTGCACGAGGATCGCGGCCGCGCGCTCAACATGTCGTTCGACGCGCACGCACGCGCGATGGCGCTCGAGCCCGGCAACGAAGCGCACCGCGCGCAGGTCGATCGCCTGGCGGGCGTCCTCGGGACCTACGACCTCTTGGTCGAGGCGTACGAGGCGGCGATCAAGGCGAGCACCGATCCGGTCGTCACGAGCTCGCTGCTCAACACGATCGCGCGCGTGCACGACGAGAAGCGCGGCGATCCGCGCGCGGCGATCGTCACCTACGAGCGCCTCATCGCGCACGACGCCGAGGACGCGAGCCCGCTCGACGCCCTCGAGGCGCTCCACACGATGGTCGGCGACTGGCGCGGCATGGTCTCCGTGCTCGAGCGCAAGGTCGACCGCGCCTATGATCCGGTCGAGCGCGGCGAGCTGCTGCGCCGCGCGGGCTCGGTGGCCGAGGATCTGCTGGGCGATCGCGCGCAGGCCATCGCGCTCTACAAGCGTGCCTCGGAGGAGGACGCGAACGATCCGGTCGCGCTCGAGTCGCTCGATCGCCTCTACAGCGAGGCGGCCGACCACGAGCGCCTCGGCGAGGTGCTCAAGCGGCGCCTGGAGATCGAGGGCGACCTCGAGGCGCGCGTGGACGTCGCGCTGCGCCTCGGCGCGCTGAGCCGCGATGCCCTCCGCGATCCGGAAGGCGCCATCGAGGCCTACGTCCGCGTGCTCTCCGATCGCGAGGGTGAGCCGACGGCCGTCGCCGCGCTCACGGAGCTCTACGAGCGCCAGGCGCGCTGGCCCGACCTGCTCGAGAACCTGCGCCTGCGGGCCGGGCTCGCGACGGACGTCGCCGAGCGCGTGGCCTTCCTCCATCGCTCCGCGGAAGTGCTCGAGCGCGAGCTCGACGACGTGCCCGAGGCGCTGGTGGTCCACGAGCAGGTGCTCGGGATCGATCCGCGCTACGAGCCCAGCATCCGCGCGCTCGTCCGCATCGCGAAGCTCGACGAGCATCGCGCATCCGCGGCCGCGATCGTGCTGCCGATCCTCGAGCGCGAGGGGCGCTACGCCGAGCTCTCGCAGCTGCTCGCCCTCGTGGCCGAGGCCTCGCGCGATCCGATGGAGCGCAAGGACACGCTCCGTCGCCTCGCGTACGTGGAAGAGCAGGGCCTCGGCAACCTCGCGGCGGCGTTCGACGCCGAGAGCCGCGCGCTCGCCGAGGACCCTGCCGACACGGCGATCGCGGACAGCCTCGAATCGCTCGCGCAGCGCCTCGGCGCGTACGACAAGCTCGCCGACGCCCTGGCCGCGCGCGCCTCGAGCGCGAGCGACCCGGACGCGGCTCGCAACCTCTACGCACGCTTGGCGCGCGTGGCCGAGGGCGCGCTCGGCGACGACGCGCGCGCGATCGAGGCGCACAAGCGCACGCTCGAGAACGCGAGCGACGACCTGGACGCGCTCGCCGCGCTCGACCGCCTGTACGTCAAGCAGAGCGACTGGCAGGCGCTCGCCGAGATCCTCGACCGCCGCATCCAGCTCGAGGGCGAGCCGACGGCGCGTCGCGATCTCCTCGTGCGCCTGGGCTCGCTCCGCTGGGAGCAGTTCGAGGACGTCCGCGGCGCCTTCTCGTCGTTCGCCGAGGTGCTCGAGCGCGAGCCCGACGAGCCGCGTGCGCTCGGCGCGATCGAGGGGCTGCTCGCCGACGAGTCGATGGCCCAAGAGGTCGTCGAGACGCTCGATCAGGCCTACCGCGCGACGGGATCGACCGCGAAGGTCGCGGCGCTCTACGACGTGCGCGTGCGCATCGCCGACTCGGACGGCGAGCGCGTGCGGCTGCTCGGCGAGCTCGCGCAGCTGCAAGAGAACGAGCTGCACGACAACGGCGCCGCGCTCACGGCCGCGATGAAGGCCTTCGAGCTCGATCCGCGCGACGAGACGCTCCTCTCGGAGGTCGAGCGGCTCGCGGGCGCCTCGGGATCGTTCACGCCCCTCGTGGGCCTGGCCGAGCGCGTGGGCGAGCGCGACGTGCTCGATCGCACGATGAAGCGCGACCTCGCGCTCCGCGCGGCGAGCTGGTACCGCGATCGCCTCGGCGATCTCGGGGCGGCCGAGGGCCGGCTGCGCGCCGCGCTCGAGGCCGACCGCGAGTCGGGCGACGCGCATGCGCAGCTCGTGGACCTGCTCCGCGCCTCGGGCCGCCAGTCGACGCTCGTCGCGGCCCTCCGCGCGTGGGCCGAGGTGGAGTTCGACGAGGAGGCCCGCAAGGAGCGGCTGCGCGAAGCGGCGCGCCTCGCGGAGTCGATGCTCGGCGACATCGCGCTCGCGGCCGACAGCCTCGAGCGCATCCTCCAGACCGACGGCGCGGACACGCAGGCGCTCGACGAGCTGGTCCGCATCCGCATGGCCGAGGGCAAGTGGCCCGCGGTCGCGTCGCTCCTCGAGAAGCGCATCGACGCCGAGGCCGAGCCCACGCGGCGCGTGGAGCTGCGCCGGCAGCTCGCGCATGCCTTCCAGGGCCCGCTCGCCGACGACGACCGCGCCATCGAGGCCTGGCGCGGCGTGCTCGACGAGGAGGCGACCGATCTCGACGCGATCGGCGCCCTCGAGACCCTCTACGAGAAGGGCCAGCGCTGGCGCGACCTCGAAGAGCTCGTGCAGCGGCGCCTCGACATCGCCGAGACGCAGGCCGACCGCATCGCGGCGCGCGTGCGCCTCGCGCGGCTGGTCGAGCGGCTCGGGCGGCGCGCCGACGCGATCGATCAGCTCCACGAGATCCTCGGCGAGGATCCGACGAACGGCGAGGCGCTCGACGAGCTCGAGCGGCTCCTCGCGGCCGACAAGCGCTGGGACGACCTCTCGGACCTCGTGCGGCGGCGCATCGACGACGCGGTCGGTCGCGGCGACGTGGCGGGCGAGGTCACGGCGCTCTCGCGCCTCGCGGACCTGCAGGAGAAGCAGCTCGGTCGCGCGGAAGAGGCGCTCGAGACGTGGGAGCGCGTCGTGGAGCGCGATCCGAGCCGCGCCGAGGCGTTCGCGACGCTGGTGCGTCTCTACACCGCGGCGGGCCGTCACGCCGACGCCGCCGAGGCGAGCAGCAAGCGCATCGCCCTCCTGCCGCGCGAGGAGGCCATCGTGGCGTCCTACGCGCTCGCCGACCTCGCCGAGACCAAGCTCGCCGATCCGGCGCGCCAGGAGCAGGCGCTCCGCCACGCCTTCGAGCTCGACCGCTCGGATGCGGAGACGCGGCGCCGGCTCAAGGCGTTCTACGAGAAGCAGGGCCGCCACCGCGAGCTCGCCGACCTGCTCGCGCTCGATCTCGAGACGACGGCCGACAAGGCGCCGCGCATCGCGCTGCTCAAGCGCATCGCGGACCTCTACTCGCAGAAGCTCGGGGATCCGGGCTCGGCGGCGCGCTACTTCGAGCAGGCCGCGCAGCTCGATCCCGAGAACCGCGACGTGCTCCTGCCCCTCTGCGATCTCTACATCGCGGCCGGGCGCTCCGCCGACGCCGTGCCGGTGCTCGAGAAGATCATCGCCTCGTACGGCACCAAGCGGAGCAAGGAGGTGGCCGTCTACCAGCACCGCATGGGCCAGGCGCTCGAGGGCCTCGGCCAGACGGCGCAGGCGCTCGCCGCCTACGATGCCGCCTTCAAGATCGATCTGACGAGCGTGGCGATCCTCCGAGATCTCGGCCGCCTCTGCTACCAGTCGGGCGACTTCGACCGCGCGCAGAAGACGTTCCGCGCGCTCCTGCTCCAGAAGCTCGACGGGAACAGCGGCATCACCAAGGGCGACGTCTACTTCTATCTGGGCGACATCTCCGCCAAGCAGGGGGACCCCAAGAAGGGAATCCAGATGCTGGAGCGCGCCGTCCAGGAAGAGGCGGGCCACCCCCGCGCGACCGCGCTCCTCGCCCAGCTGAAGGGCTGATGGGCTGATGGGCACGATCGCCGTGATCGACGGCTCGCTCCGCAGCGAGGAGCGAGCCTCGATCTCGGTGTTCGATCGCGGGTTCCTCTTCGGCGACTCCGTCTTCGAGGTGCTCCGCACCTACGGCGGGCGCCCGTTCGAGCTGGGCGCGCACCTCGATCGTCTCGCGCGCTCGGCGCGAGGGATGGGCATCGAGCTTCCGATCGATGCGCGCCGCTTCGCGCGCGAGGTCGAGCGGGGCCTCGCGAAGGCCGCGAACACCGAGAGCTACGTGCGCATCGTGCTCACGCGCGGGCGCGGGCCGCTCCACATCGATCCGCGCACGGCGCACAAGCCGGCGCGCGTGATCCTCGTCTCGCCGCTGCTCACGCAGTCCCCCGAGCTCTACGCCCACGGCGTGGGGCTCACCACGGTGCGCTTCGGGCGGTCCACGGATCGCACGCGGGCCGAGGGCGCCAAGGTCTCGGCGTACGTCGCCAACATGCTCGCCTTCTGGCACGCGCGGGAGCACGGTGGCCACGAGGCGCTGATGGTGGCCGACGACGGGCACGTCTCGGAGGGCAACTCGAGCAACGTCTTCGTCGTCCGGAAGGGCGAGATCCTCACGCCGCCGCTCTCGCTGGGGATTCTGCCGGGGATCACCCGCGGGATCGTCGAGCGCCTGGCCCGCGAGCTCGACGTCCCGTTCCGCGAGGCGATGCTCGTCGCGCGCGATTTCGAGACGGCCGACGAGGCCTTCCTGACCTCGAGCCTGCGGGAGGTGGTGCCCGTCGTGTCGATCGACGGCCGGCGCATCGGGGACGGTCTTCCGGGGCCTCGGACGCTCCAGCTGCTCGAGGCCTACCGGGCCCGGACCCGGGAGCTGACGAGCTTCGGGTGATCTCCGGGTTTGACGCCGGGCGCCGGGCCTCGTACACCCCGCGGCCCACAGGCTTCTCAGGGAGAGCATCATGGTTTCGTCCACCAAGCAGACCGAGCGCCGCCGCCGCATGAAGGCCGCCACCAACGGGCGCGACAAGAAGTCCGCGCGCAACAAGGCCGGCACCCCGAAGTTCCCGATCCACCCCGAAGGCACGCCGAAGAAGGCGTGAGCGGAGGCCTCGAGGCCGCGGCCGGTCTCGAGGGGCCCCGCTCAGCGTGAGCGAGGCTCTGGCCGCGCCCACGACGCGGCCAGGATCTCCATGCGCGCGAGGGCGTCGTAGCGATAGACGTGGCGCGCGTGGATGCTCGTGAAGCGATCGAAGCGCATCTTCATGCGCAGGATCGCGTCGGCGAGGTCCGCTTGCGTCGTGAGCCCCGTCGGCAGGCCGCGCTCCTCGAGCTCCCTCCCGATCGCGGCGATCGCATCCTCGGCCTCGGCCGGGTGGAAGATCGCGCCGGGGAGCAGCTCGAGCGTCCCGCCGATCGACGCGATTCGGCCGTCGAAGCGCTCGCCGCCGCGCAGGCGCTCGGCGGGCCCCACGGCGGCGACCTCGTAAGCGGCCCCGAGGATCGACTCGCAGACGACGACGCCGCGCTCCACGTGGGCCGCGAGGAACACGCTGCGCTCGGCGCGGGGGAGGGCGCGGGCGATGGCGCGCTCGGTCTCGGCGAGGTCCGCGCGCGACGCGAACGAGCGGGCGAGGGCACCGTCCTCGAAGGTGCCCAGGGCGTCGTCGAACGATGCGCGGATCCGCTCTTCGTACCAGGGCTCGCCGGGCGCGAAGCTCCCGGTCCGTGCCTCGAACGCCGCGCGCGCGCGGGCGAGCGTCGGCGCGTGCGCCTCGCGCGCCATCCGATCGACCGTGTCGGCCGTGCCCACGCGCCGGCTGTGCACGGGCGCGCAGCAGGCGTCAAGGCGCGCCGCCGCTTGACACTCCCGGGCGCGTGGGGCTCGATCGCGCGCGAGGGCTTCATGAGCGACGACACGACGCGTGCGATCGAGCTGGTCGAGACCACCATCCGAGGTCTCGGCGTCGACCCGAGCGCGGCGAGGATTCCGGGCGACGACAAGACGCGTGCGTACGCGCTCCGGCGCGGCAGCGCGCGGGTCGTCGTCGCGGTCGGGCGAGGCGAGGGCGGTGGTGGAACGCTGCGCGTGCTCGCGCCGGTGGTCTCCGTGCCCGACGCCGCGTCGGAAGCGAAGGTGTTCCGCCGCCTGCTCGAGCTGAACGCGCGCGAGATCTCGGGCGCGGCTTTCGGGATCTTCGGCGACGAGATCGTGGTCGTCGTCGAGCGGACGACGAAGGACCTCGACGCGAGCGAGGTCGACCAGATCGTCAAGACGGTCGGCCGCGTCGCCGATCGTTGGGACGACGCGCTGGCGAAAGAGTTCGGGCTGAAGCGCGCCAGCGACGCGTGAGCGCCGTGCGGGCGTCGCGCCCTGGCCGAGCCGGGCGAGTCGTCCTCGCCGCGTTGCTCGGGCTCGCCCTGCTCGTCGCGCCGGCGAGCGAAGGGCCGGCGCGCGCGCTCGACGTGGAGGTCGACGCGAGCACCTCGTTCGCCGCGTACGAAGTGCGCTCGCCCGGCGCCGGGACGTTCCTCGCGCGCCAGCGGCTCGTGGTGAATCTCGGGCTTCGGCTCGAGCACGCGCTCACCGAGCCCGATCGCGAAGGGCGGGTGATCCGCATCTCGATCGCAGGGCGCCTCCGGCTCGATCAGAACTTCGGGGACGACTGCCTCGTGCCGAGCGGGATGTGCCTTCAGGCCACGAGCCGCGGCGATCTCGCCGCGTTCCAGCCGCTCGCGGGAGACACGCGCCTCGACGTACCGCTCCTCCATGCGGCGGTGGACGGCCTGCCGTACGGGCTCGGCGTGCGCCTCGGGCGGCAGACGATCTACGACGCGATCGGCTTCGCGCGCTTCGACGGCGCGCAGGTGACGATGGCGCCCGCGAGCTTCGTGCAGCTCGAGGCCGATGCGGGCCTGCTCGTGCGGCGCACCACGCTCGGTGGCTCGTCGGCCTTCGAGCCGCAGGGCAGCTACGCGCTCGATCTCGGCGGCCTCGATCCGCGCGTGGTCGCGTGGGCCGATCCGGCGCGCACGACGTGGCTCGCGGGCGCCTCGATCCACGGGGGCCCGGCGAGCTATCTGCAGATCGGCGCGGCGTTCCGGCAGCTCTGGGACGACGACGGATCGATCGTGGCGCGACGCCTGGGCTTCACGCTGACGAGCGACGTCGCGTCGCTCTTGCGCCTCGACGGCATCGCGGTGCTCGATCTCCTCGACGGCACGGTGATCCAGGGGCTCGCCTCGGCCGAGCTGCACGAGGACGGGTGGTCGATGCGCCTCTCGTACGAGCGCCAGGTGCCGCGCTTCGATCCGGGGACCATCTGGGCGTGGTTCGTGACGGCACCGATCGATCAGCTGCGCCTCTCGGGGAGCCATCGCTTCACGCCCGATCTGGAGCTCGGCGGCGCCGTGCGTGGCCGGCGCGCGCAGCTCGGCGCGCAGTGGGGCGACGATCTCGACGCGGGGCTCGAAGGGTGGATGCGCGCACGGATCGAGCGGCTCGCGGTGAGCGCGTCGGGCTTCGGCTGGAGCGGCTCCCTCGGCCCGGTGGCCGGCGTCTCGCTCGATCTGAGCCGGCCGATCATCCCCGAGCTCGCGCTCGAGGCGCACCTGTCGTTCTGGCACTTCGACGATCCGAACCGCGAGGGCTCGTACGGCGACGTGGTGAGCGAGTCGCTCGTCGGGGTCGCCACGCTCACCGCGCAATCGCGCGTCTACGTCGAGCTCTCGCACGCGCACAACCGCGTGGTCGGCGACCGCTTCCGAGGCATCGTGACCCTTCTCGTGGAGACGTGGCGATGACGGGACGGGACCACGCTCGGCGCGCGGACGGCAGGCGCCGGGGCAGGCGAGCGGATCGGGCGGCGGCGCTCGTCGCGCTCGGGCTCGCCCTCGCGGCCGGGCTCGGCGCGCTCTCCGCCGTGCGCGCGCAGCGGCGCGACGACCCGCCGCTCGCCGACCGCAGCGCGGGGCGATCGGTGGTCGTCTACCCGATGCAGCGCATCGCGATCCGCATGGACCACTCGCTGCCCGAGCACCGCGCGCTCGCCTGCCAGCGCTGCCACACGCGCGCGCAGGACAGCCGCGAGGCGAGCGACACGCTCGTGCCGGACGAGGCGAGCTGCGGGCCCTGCCACGACGCCGAGCGCGATCGCAGCCAGCCGACCACCGAGCACTGCGGCACCTGCCATCTCGGCTACGAGGCCGAGATGGAAGCGGACGGCGGGGCGCCGCGGCCGTCCGCCATCGTGCCGAGCTCGTCGATGCCCGCGCCGCACCTGCGCTTCTCGCATGCGGCGCACGTGTCTCGCGATCAGAGCTGCGAGAGCTGCCACGTGGGCATCTCGTCGGCGCGGGAGGGCACGCGCGCCCACCTGCCCACGATGCGCGATTGCTTCCGCTGCCACGCGCCTGCGGGGCTCGAGCTCGCCGGCGCCGAGAGCCCGGCGGCCCCGCTCGTCTGCGGCGGCTGTCATCCCACCGATGCCTCGGGGATGCTCCGCACGCATTTCCCCGAGGGCGACCTCTCCCCGCCGCGCTGGCTCGCGGGCATGGCGCACGATCACGAGTGGCTCGTGCGCCATCGGTGGGTCGCCGCCGACGAGGGGCCGCTCTGCGCGCAGTGCCATCGCGAGAGCGAGTGCGCGGCGTGCCACGACGGTCGCGTGCGACCGCTGCGCGTGCATCCGGGCGACTTCCTGTCGACGCACCCCGTGATGGCGCGCCGCGACGAGACGCACTGCACGAGCTGCCACACGCTCACGCAGTTCTGCGCCGAGTGCCACGCGCGCCTCGGCATCGCGCCGATCGCGGCGCCCGAGGCGCGCGCCGCGCAGCGCTATCACCCGCCGCCCGGCGTCTGGAGCCGCGGCCCGCAGATGCACGCCATCGAGGCGCGTCGCTCGCTCCAGTCGTGCGTGAGCTGCCACGCCGAGGACGACTGCGTCGCGTGCCATGGCTCGACGTCGATCGGCGGCGGCGGAGCGAGCCCGCATCCGCCGGGCTTCGCGAGCCAGTGCCGCAGCGCGCTCGACACGAACGCGCACGCCTGCGCCACCTGCCACGGCGACCTCGAAGCGCTTCGCGCCCGCTGCCCCTGACCGCCGCGTCGCGCCGCGTGGCCTCCGCCATCACCGCAGCGCGGCGGGGCGTCCGCTATCGCCGCCGCCGTACGGGGCGCCGGCCGCCCGTGCGCTTGGTGGGCCGCCGCACGCCGCCGCGCTTGGTCGGCGGCGCCGGAGCCTCGATCGCGGGCTCCGCCGCGTCGTCTTCGGGGGCGAACGCGTCCTCGGGCGCCGCGGCATCTTCGCCGACGAGCGCATCCTCGGCGGCAGGTCCCGCGTCGGCGGCGACCTCGCCCCCATCGGGCGCGCCCTCGGCGATCGGGGTCACCTCTCCGCCTCCGCCTGCGCTTCCGCCGTCCCCGAGCAGCGACGCGAAGATGCCCGCGTACCACGCGAGGCCGCCCGCCACGACGAGCACCAACAGCGCGCCGAGCGCGAGCACCATTCCGCCACGATCGGCGGGCTCGGCCTTCGGTACCGCCGCCTCCGCCGTGACGGGCGTGCCCTTCCGCTCGCGCGCCTCGTCCTCCTCGCCCTTCGCGACCGTGAAGACACCGACCTGCTCGTCGGCGGCGTGGTCGCGCTTGGTCGACGGGTCCCGCCGCTTGCCGATGCCCGTCGAGGGATCCCGCCGCTTGTGGCCCGACGGGTCGGCGCGCAGCACCGCGTTCGGGCCGGTGATCGCGGCGCGCGCCGGGAGTGTCGGCGAGACCGCCGCGGCCTCGGCCTCGTCGATGCTCAGGCGCTGGATCAGCCCCGAGGGCGGCTCCTCGTTCGCGTAGACGCCGGTGTCGATGAGCGAGTTGCGCATCGCGCGCGCGTCGACGAAGCGGTGCTCGCGATCTTTGGCCATCGCCGTCTCGACGACGAAGGCGAGCTTGTCCGGCACCTCGGGCACCAGCTGCTTGAGCGGCTTGGGCGGCGTGTGGACGACCGAGGTGAGGATGTCGGCGAGCGAGTCGGAGTCGAAGGGCACGACGCCCGAGACGAGCTCGTAGAGCACCACGCCCACCGCGTAGATGTCGGCGCGCGCGTCGAGATCGGTCTGCCCCATCGCTTGCTCGGGTGACATGTACTGGGGCGTGCCCATGAGCGTGCCCTCGGCCGTCATGTCGCTCCGCCCGGCGCGCCGCGAGAGCCCGAAGTCCACGAGCTTCGGATAGAAGCCCTCCTCGGCGTCGTCCACGAGGAAGACGTTGTCCGGCTTGATGTCGCGGTGGACCAGCCCCGCGGCGTGCACGGCGGCCAGGCCCCGCAAGGTTCCGGCGATGATGCGCGCCGCCTCGTCGAACGGCAGGCGCCCCTTCTCCTCGAGGTACGCGCCGAGCGAGCGACCTTCGAGGAACTCCATGACCATGTAGGGGATCTCGCCCTCGGCGAAGCCGAAGTCGACGATCTCGACCACGTTGCGGTGTCGCACCGAGGCCGCGACGCGCGCCTCGCGCAGGAAGCGCTGCGAGGCCTCGCTCTGCATCGGCCCCGTCCGGTGCAGGAACTTCACCGCGATGCGGCTCCCCAGCGTCAGGTGCTCGGCCTCCCACACGGCCGCGAGCCCGCCCTCGCCGATCTTGCGGACGAGCTTGTATCGCTCGCCGACGATGGTTCCGGGCTCCTGCACGCGGGGATGATACGAGATTTCGGAGATCCGGCAGGCGCTCATCCGCGCCCGCGTCCGCTCAGTAGTACTGATCGAACCCGATGTAGAACCCGACGGGCGCGTGGATGCCGTCGTTCGGCCCGACCTGGGCCCATCTCGAGACCGGAATGCCGACGTCGAGCGCGAGCACACCGGGTGCGATGCCGCCGTACTCGTAGTGAACCCGGATCCCCGCGCCCGCTTCGAACGCCCCGTGCACGTCTTGGTGCGAGCCGTCGCGCTCGATCGTGTCGAAGGCCGCGCCGCCGCCCACCCACCACGCCAGCTGCAGCTCGCGCGCGAACACGCCCCAGAGCACGTTGAGGTTCAGGTCGCTCACGATCGTCGCGCGGTGCTCGATGACCGCGAAGAGCGCGCCGTTGCCGAGCAGCTCGTCGTTGGCGAAGCCGCGCAGGCCGTACTGGCCGCCGACGATCTGTCGATCCGCGGGGAGCACCGGGTTGGCGGTGAAGCCGCCGCTCGCGGTGAAGAGGAACGCGTTCAGCAGCCCGACGGGAACGAGCACGGCCGCGAGCAGAGAGCCGCGCGCCGAGACGCCGAACGTGCCGTCCTCGCGGAACACGCCCGAGAGCTGCACCGCGCCGCTCAGGAGGAAGAACTCGCGCGGGTCCTGGAGGAAGTGGCGCGTGTCGACCCCGCCGAAGATCTGCGCGTCGACCGCGTAGCCCGCGACGTTGTGCGTGCCGGCGGGGTAGTCGCCGCGCAAGTAGTTGAAGCCGAGCCCGCCGCCCAGCGTGGCGATGCGGCGGTTCGTGTGCGCGCGCTCGCCGAGGCCCTGGATGTAGGCGATGCGGCCGCCCGTGCGCGCGCCGGTGCGCGCGAGGCGCAGCGCGATCGTGTTCTCGAGGTTGTAGCGCTGCCGGAGCGCGGCCTCGATCACGCCGTTCACGTCGGCCTGCGAGGCGAGCACGGTGAGCGCGAAGGCCGTGAAGATCGGCGGGCGCCACGGGCTGTTCGTCGCGTCGTCGGCGCGCGGGTGGCCATCGGCCATCTGCGCGCTCTCGGGCAGGCGCCCGCGCGGATCGATCGTGACGCTGCCGCGATCGGAGGGCGTGTCGATCGTGACGAGGCCACGCTCGCCGCGCCCGTCCCAGGTCGCGGTGACGTGGTTGCCCGAGGTGTCCTCGACCTCGACCTCGACCGGCTCGGGCCGCTCGGGCCCGTCGCGGAGCACCTCGACGGTCGTGCGATAGCCGGTCTCGGTCCGCTCGGTGTGGATCTCGCCGAGCCGGTAGTTCACCTCGAGCGACGCGTAGCGGAGCCAGCCCGGCAGGTCCGCCTCGACGTCCACGCCCACGCGCGCGAGCGCGCTCGCCACGCTCCGCTGCCCGCGCGCGAGCATCGCCACGAAGCGCTCCATCGCCTCGTCCTCGAGCACGTCGCGGATCGACTCGAGCAGGCGCCGCCCGCGCGTCGTCGGGAAGCGTGCGCGCACGGGGTCGTCGCGGAAGCGGTCGGGCTCGTCGACGGCGCCGAAGTAGGCCTCCTCGAACGCGATCTGCGGCGCGTAGAGCAGCTGATCGACGGCGGGATGGAACGCGAAGAGCTGCAGGAGCTGCTGCGGGGTCTGCGTCGCGTTGTTCCGGCGCAGCTCGTCGAGATCGACGAGCGCGGCGGCGCGCAGGTCGTCGACCCAGCCGCGGTCGCCGGGCGCCTCCTCGCGCGCCGAGAGCGGCTGCACGATCGTGGAGAACAGCGCGCGCCGCACGGCCCGGCGATGGAACTCCTGCACGACGTCGAGCGGGAACACCTCGAAGATGCGGTCGGAGACCAACGCCACGCGCGGCGCGGTGGCCGCGAGCTCGCTCCGCGAGTGCGTCGCGAGCACCACGAGCTCCTCGGGCACCGTGAGCCCCAGCCACTCGGCCGTCCGGATCACGTCGCGGTAGCACTCGGCGATGAAGCGCACGCGATCGACCGCCACGAGGTCCTGGAGGCCTCCGAGCGTGTGGTCGCTCGCCGCCGGCGAGACGTAGATGGGATCGTTCGTCGCGTACGTGAGGCGGTGGCCGAGGACGTCCACGGTGCGCTGGTGGAGCGGGCCGCCGACGAGCGCCGCCACGTAGGCGACGTCGTCGATCGCCGTGATCTCCGGGCCGCTCGCCGTGCGCGTGCGGATCTCGCCGCTCGTCGTCGTCGCGTGCAGCGCGTGCGTGACCTCGAAGCCCCACGCGTCGCCGTCGACCACGAGCGGATACCAAGGCCCGCCCAGCGAGATCGTCGCGCCGTCGCGCCCGAGCCGGCCGAAGCGATCCGGCACGTCGAGGTGGAAGGCGAGGGTGAGCGCGATCGTGCGCGCCGGCCCCGCGGCGATCGGGATGCGCACGTCGCTGCCCGCGAAGTCGCGGCCGCGCAGCGTTCCGGGCGCGTCGCTCGTCGGCACCTCGGGGGCCACCGCCGCGCCGTCCACGGCGACCTCGCTCAGCGTGATCCCGCCGTGGCTCTCCTCGCCGGGATAGATCCAGCGCCAGCTGCGCTCCTCCATCGAAGAGGGCGAGACCGCGAGCCGATCGGCGTAGAGCCAGAGCGTGACGGCCTCTTCGCCGTCGGCGACGCGCACGAGCACGCGCATCGTTCCGTCGATCGTGCCGTGCTCGCGATCGATGCGCGCGTCGATCTCGTAGCGCTCCGGCTCCGCGGCCGCGGCCCGGCCAGGGGCGAGCAGCGAGAGGCACGTGCACGCGAGCCAAAGCGATGCGATCGTCCGCAGAACGACGTGGCTCACCTTTCTCTCGCGCTCCCGCTCGCCGTGCTCACGATGCCGCTCGTCGTCCTCGTCGTGCTGCGCATCGTCGCATCCGTCGCCGATGCGCGGCGAGCCCGAGAGAGCGCCCGCGTGATCGCGGCGATCGAGCGTGCAGTGCCGCGAGAACCGGCCACCGACCCTCACCGTTCCGCGAGCGCGACATCGCTGTCATCCTTGACGGAACAGGCGCGCCGCGACCAAGGTTGAAGCAGGGTGCCAGGTCGTCCCCTGGTGAGTGATCTCGAGGCGATCTCCGCCTCGTGATCACGCCCCGCGCAGGTAACGCGCGGTGAGTTTCTCCCAGGTCTGCAAGGCAGACGAGCAGTGGCCAGCAAGCGTGCTGGCTCCGCGGAGCTCCCGGACGGAAGTGGCGAAGCCGCGGACGGGAAAGGGGCGCAGCGGGGCGAGCCGAACGGTGCGAGGAGGAAGCGCATGGGACGTCTGATCGGGTACATGGCGAACCGTGCCGACCGCCTGCCCGAGGCGCTCGCCGAAGAGAAGCTCGCCGTGGGGGAGACGCCGAGCGCGAGCGCGGATGCGTGGGGCATCGGCTTCTACCAAGGCGGGGAGGTGCTCCACAAGAAGCGCCCCCACCGCGGCGGCGATCACGTGTCGTGGAACGACATCGCCGGCAACGTGCGCACCGACGTGGCCATCATCCACCTCCGCACGGCGACCGTCGGCGACTACCGCGCCGAGAACACGCACCCGTTCCGCATGCGCCAGTGGCTCTTCGCGCACGTGGGCACGGTGGCGGGGTTCGACGCGATCAAGAGCGCGCTGCTCGATCCGATGCCCGACTTCCTGCGGCGCAACGTGCGCGGCACGACGGACAGCGAAGTGATCTTCCACTCGCTTCTCTCGTTCCTCGACGACGCGGGCCGGCTCGACGACGTCGACGCCGAGCCCAAGACGCTGCTCAGCGCGGCGCGCTCCACGCTCTCGCTCGTCGAGCGCCTCGGCCAAGAGGTCGGCGCACCGCCCTCCACGCTGAGCTTCGTGCTCACGAACGGGCGGCAGATGATGGCGGTGCGCCGCGGTCTTCCGGTGAGCTACGTCGAGCGCGAGATCGGCGGCGACGCGCGCACGATGGGCCGCGGCCCGGGCAGCACCCTGCGCTACGTCATGGTGGTCGGCGGCGACACGGCGGTGAGCGCGCCCGAGCACCAGCCGCTCGACGACGGGCAAGCGCTCCTGATCGATCGCGAGCTCCGGACGACGCTGCACAAGCTCTGATCGCGCCGTCCCGACGGACGGCCCGTCACGAGATCCAGATCCGGACGCCGGCGATCGGGCCGTGCAGGACGATCCCGGCCGTGTCCGGATCGACGGCCAGCGCCTGGTAGCCGACGTAGAGCTCGCCGCGCTCGATCTGTACGCCGAGGGTCGCGCGCCCGTCGATCACCACGGCGTGTCCCAGCGCGCCGGCGTAGAGCTCGGCGCGGAGCACGAGCGGCGCGGCAGGGTAGACGTCGAGCTCGATCCCTCCCGCGCCTCCGTACTCGACGCCGGCGACGTCGTGATAGAGCAGCGCCGCGCCGCCGAGCCGAAGCTGCACCGCATCGGTCGTCACGAGGCCGAAGGCTGCCCCGAGCCGTCCCATGCCGAGCGCGCGGATCTGATCGGCCGTCTGCTCGAAATAGGCGCCGTACCGGAGCTGGACGTCGAAGAGCCCCGCGATGCGCATCAGCGCCGAGATCTGACCGCGGCCCACGGAGTCGAAGACGTAGCCCGCGCTCGCGTCGACGATGCCGATGAGGGTGGGAGGCGCGTACGAGCGCTCCGCGCTCGAGCCCGAGACCTCCTCGACGACGTAGGCGCCGGACTGTCCGAGGTAGTAGGGGAAGAAGAGCGGCACGAACGCCGGGCCGAGGAGGCTGCCGCTCCCGGAACCCCCGTACACACCGTGCCCGCCGTACCCGTATCCGCGCGACGACGATCCGCGGGACGAGTCGTGGTCCTCGTCGCGGCTCGAGCCTCCGCCGCCGTCGCCGTGCACGGCGTGGCTCACGGCGCCGAGCCGCTGCGCGTGGGCCGTCGAGGCCGTGGCGCCGAGACCGACGAGCGTGAGAGCGAGCGCGAACGTTCGAGCACGTGCCTTCATCGCAGAGACCTCGCGCCTGCGTCGTGCACGACCAGGGCCACGCGCTCGCCGCGGGGCGCTGGGGCGATCCGACGCGCACGCGCCGCGCGCAACGCGCCGCGTTCCCGTCCGATACGCGGCAGGTGAATGGCCAGGCGATTGCTGGCGTTCCTTTCCGGGGGCGCACGACGATGACCTCTCGACGCGGCTGGGCATCCTTCGCGGTCTGCGCGTTCCTGCTGCTCGCTCCGGCCGGCGCCTCCGCGCAGCGCCTCGGTGGGGTGAGCGGCGCCGTGCACGGGGGCGGTGGCGGCGGCTTCGGATCGTCGGGCGGGCGCCGCTCGGGCGGGTACGGCGGAGGTCGCGGCCGCGGCGGCTACGGCTACGCGGACGCTTCGTTTCAGTCGCCGATGTGCGCGCTCTCCTACCCGTACTTCATGGGCTACCCCGGGGTCGGCGTTCGCCAGGACGCCATCGTGCGCGAGCGCCGTTTCGAGCCGCCCACGGCGCTCGGCATCGTCGACGCGAGCGCGGGCTACGTCTTCGACGGGATCGTCCACGGCCAGCTCTCGGCCACGCTCCGCTTCGCCCAGCTCCTGAGCCTGGATCTCCGCTACGGCGCCTACTTCGAACAGACCGTCTCGAGCGAGGTGCGCGCCCTCGGCCTCGGGCGCCTGGCGGTCGCGCTCTCGTTCGTGTCGGACGAGGTCGTGCAGTTCCGCGGCGGTGTCGCGGTCCAGCTCTATCACGACGTGGCGGGGGTCGAGCTGGGCTACTCGGGCCAGCTCGAGCTCGACGTCTTCCCGCTCGCGCCGCTGGTGATCCGTGCCGAGCTCTCCACGGGCGCGCTCGGACAGGCCCTCTTCGGCGAGGGGCGCGCGTCGCTCGGGATCCAGATCGACCGCGGTGAGCTCTATCTCGGCTACCGGGCCTTCGGCGTCGTGGGCGCGACGGCGGGCGACGTGCTGCACGGCCCGATCGCCGGCGTGCGCGTCTGGATCTCCTGAGCGTCAGCCGGCGGAGCTCTTCGTCGCCGCGCGCCGGGCGAGCGTGCGCGCGTCGAGGGTCTGCAGCATCAGCGGGAACCAGACCGTGGTCGACAGGTACGTGAGCCCCACGCCGCACGCGGCGAGGTAGGCCACCGAGCGCAGGCCCTCGTGATGCGTCACCACGAGCGCGCCGAAGCCGAAGAGGTTCGTCGCCGACGAGAGCGCGTTCGCGACGGTGGTCTGCCGCAAGACGATCGGGATCGAGCCCGGGCCGCCCTCGCGCCAGCGGTGGTAGACGTGGATCGCGTTGTCGAGGCTGATCGCGACGCAGACCGGCAGGATCGTCGCGTTCATGAAGTTGAGCGTGATCCCCGTCGCCCACATGGCGCCGGCGATGCCGAGCACGCCCAGCGCCACGGAGCCGAGCACGGCCAGCGTCGCCCCGAGGCGCCGGAAGTCGATCAAGAGCACGAGGAAGACGGACGCGAAGGTGCCGAACGCGAGGAAGCGCGCGTCCCGCGCGATGCGCTCGAAGATCTCGCCGGCCACCCAGTTCTCGCTGAGCATCGGCGCATCCACGTGCGCGTCGTGCAGCGCGCGCACGATCGCCCGGCTCTGCTCGGCCCACGACGTGAGCACCGCGGTGCCGCTGTCGTCCTCGTCGGGCGTGAACAAGTGCGCGATCGAGCCCTGATCGTCGGACGTCAGGAGGTGCCCGACGACGGAGTAGGGCAGCTCCGAGAGCGCGAAGGGCTGCGAGGCGGCGACCATGCGCCGCGCCTCCTCGAGCTGCTCGCGCTGCGCGTCGGTGCTCAGCATGCTCGGGCGGATGCGATCGAGCTGCGCGCCGATCTCGACGGCCAGCGCCGCGCGCGCGCGCTGGCGCTCCATCGGCGGGTAGACGTCGTTCAGCGTCTGCATCGAGACGACGTCCCACGCCTCGCCGTGCGCCTGCCGCTCGCGCCCGAGCGCCTCGACGGTCTCGCGCAGCGGCTCGATCTGCGCGTCGTCGCGGATCCAGAACGTCGCCGAGCTGCGCGTCCCGCCGAGGTGATGGCGCAGGTACTCGCCGAAGCGGCTCGTCTCGGTGTCGCCGACGAGAAGGCGCCAGTTGCCATCGAAGCGCACGCCGCCGCTCAGCAGCACCACGACCGACGCGATCGAGAGGAGCGGTACGCCGAGCACGATCGGCCAGCGCACCCACGCCGGCACGGTGACGCCGAGCGTCGGCCCCTCGCTCTCCTTCGGGAACTTCATCGGCCGGAAGCGCTCGCCGAGCACGAGCAGGGCCGGCAGGCCGACGACGGTGATCACCAGCGTCAGCAGGAGGCCCACCGCGGCGATCAGGCCGAACTCGCTGAAGCCGCGGAACTGCGCCGCCGCGATCACGGCGAACACGCTGGCGTTGGTGAGCGAGCCGCTCACGAGCGCCCGGCCCGTCGAGGGCACGAGCTTCTCCACCGCCGGCTCGAGCGCGAGGCCTTCCTCGCGCAGCTCGCGGTAGCGATGCATGAAGTGGATGCCGTACTCGATGCCCAGGCCGCTGAGGATCGAGAAGAGGAACCCCGAGATGATGTTGAGGTGGCCGACTGCGAGCTCGGCGAACGCGAAGGTCCACGCCAGGCCCGCGAGGAGCGGGAGCGAGAGCAAGATCAGCGCGCGCGGCGTGCGCAGCGCGAGCACGATGAGCAGCACCACGCCGACGAAGCCGAGCGTGCCCGCGACCGAGAGATCCTCGCGGAGCGCGCGCTCCGACTCGACCTGCACCGGGATGCCGCCCGCGTAGTGCACCTCGAGATCGCGCGGGAAGCGCGTTCCATCTCGCAGGTCGTCGACGACGTGCCGCACGGCGTCCCACGCCTGCCGATCGGCCTCGACGTCGCCGCTCGGCGTGGAGAAGAACGCCCACAGGCAGAGGTAGCGGCCGTCCGTCGTGACGATCCACTCCTCCTGACCGAGCGCCTCGGCCGTCTCGTCGACGTGCGTGAGCAGCTCGCTCGCGCTGCCCCAGCTGCCGTCGTCGTCGTCGCTCGCGGCGTCGTCCTCGTCGTCGAGCCCGAGGTCCCAGCCGGCGGCGCGCGCGATCTCGTCGTCGATCGCGTCGCGCGCGCGATCGCGGATGTCCTCGAGCTGCGTCTCCTCGGCGAAGAGGAGACGGCGGTCGCGGAACCACTGCAGGTCGACGTGGCCGCCGACGCTGCCCACGCGCGGATCGCGCGGCAGCTCCTCGAGGAGCGCCAGGCCGAAGCGCTCGGCGAGCGCGCGATCGCCCGTCGGGATCGCGATGACGAGATCGCTCGTCGCGCGAACGTGGCCGAGGACGGCGTGCATCTGCTGCACGGGCTCCTCTTCGTCGGGGAGCAGATCGAGGAACGACGCCCGCACCTCGAGCTGCGCCGAGAGCCATCCCGCCGGGATCAGCGAGAGGAGGATCGCCACCACGAAGGCGCCCGGATGACGGTGGATCTGGCGCCCGAGCCGGCCGAGCGCGCGGTCGAGCCAGCCCTCTTTCTCGTCGCCGGCGTCGCTCACGGGAGGCGCCACGAATGCCACGTGCACCCACACCTGTCGAGCGCCGCGCCTCCGACGAGCCCGAGATCAAAGCTCTCTCGTGCCCGCGGGTCCGATCCGAGTGGTGCTCGCGCCCCTCGTCGTACATCTCCCACCCCCCGTCGCTCACACCTCGAGGGTGGGTCGGCTACGCAACGCCGTTGACCCGATTCCGCGACCCCCTCTACACTTCGCGCTTCGAAGACACGGTACCGGCCCGTCCGGCGCCGTGCTCTGCGCCCGAGCGTCCGCCATGCCGTGCCGGCGGGACGCGCTCCTGACGACCGTGAGGCTCTCGAGAGGCAGTCGGTGAAGAAGCCCATCCCCTTCGGCAAGTACCTGCTTCTCGAGCGTGTGAACGTCGGGGGCATGGCCGAGGTCTTCAAAGCGAAGGCCTACGGCGTGGAGGGCTTCGAGCGTCTCGTCGCGGTGAAGCGAATCCTTCCGTCGATCGCGGAGGATCAAGAGTTCATCACGATGTTCATCGACGAGGCGAAGATCAGCGTGCAGCTCACGCACGCGAACATCGCCCAGATCTTCGACCTCGGTAAGGTCGGCGACTCGTACTTCATCGCCATGGAGTACGTGCACGGTAAGGACCTGCGCGCGATCTTCGATCGTGCGCGCAAGCGCGGCGAGACCGTGCCCGTGCCGATGGCTTGCTACCTCGCGATGAAGGTGTGCGAGGGCCTCGACTACGCGCACAACAAGAAGGACGCGTCGGGCCGCGAGCTCAACCTCGTGCACCGGGACGTGAGCCCGCAGAACATCCTGCTCAGCTACGACGGCGAGTCGAAGCTCATCGACTTCGGCATCGCGAAGGCGGCGGGCAAGGCCGGCAAGACGCAGGCGGGCATCCTCAAGGGCAAGTTCGGGTACATGTCGCCCGAGCAGGTGCGCGGGCTCCCGCTCGATCGGCGCAGCGACATCTTCGCGGTCGGCATCGTTCTCTACGAGCTCCTGACCGGCGAGCGCTTGTTCGTCGGCGAGAGCGACTTCTCCACGCTCGAGAAGGTGAAGAACGTCGAGATCATGCCGCCGAGCACCTACAACCGGAGGATTCCGGAGGAGCTCGAGCAGATCGTCCTGAAGGGCCTCGCGAAGGACGTCGACGATCGCTACCAGACCGCGATGGACCTGCACGACGATCTGCAGTCGTTCATGTACACGAGCGGCAACTTCTTCTCGCGCAAGGACCTCGGCGCGTACATGCGCAAGGCGTTCGCCGAGGAGATCGCGAAGGAGTCGGCACGCGAAGAAGAGTACCGGCGCATGGAGGCCGAAGCGGCCAACCTCGGCGCGGGCCTCGAGCAGTTCGACGACATCGAGGGCGATCCGCCCGCGGCGGCTGCGAACGTGTCTCCGCAGCGCGCACCGGCGCCAGCGCCGAAGGGCGCGCCTCCGCCGAAGCAGAAGTCCACGATGCTCGGCATGCCTGCGGTGTCGGCTGGCGTGCCGCCTCCGCCGCCGCGCATGAGCGGTGGCCCGCCGCCTCCGCCGCCGCGGATGAGCGCCGCGGCGCCTCCGCCGCCCCCGGCCCCCGCGCCGGCCGCGCCGCCCCCGGCCGCCGCCAAGAGCGGTGCGTCGCTCGACATGGACTGGGACGAGGAAGAGCTCTCGACCCAGATCTACGACAAGCCCGAGGGCAACCTGATCGCCGAGGTGCCCACGGCGGCGCCCGTCGCGCCGGCCCCCGCGCCGGCCTTGGCGCGGCCCTCGCTGGGGCTCGGCGTCGCGGCGCCTGCGCCCGCCGGCCAGCCTTCGCCGTTCTCCTCGCCGTCGATGTCGTCGCCGGGGATGCCTTCTCCCGTCGCGCCGCGCCCGACGCCGATGCCCATCGCCACGGCAGCGCCTGCGCCCGCGCCGATGGGCGCGCCCTCGCCCTTCGATGCGCCGGCGCCCGGCCCGGCGACCGATCGCGAGCCCACGGCGGTCACGCGGCAGAAGGAGCCGGCGCGCGGTGGCTCGTCGATGGCGATCCTCGCGGGCGCGGCGATCATCTTGCTGGTTCTGCTCGCCGCGGGCGGATATGCGCTCTTCGGGCGCTCGTCGCCGGCGACCATCCACCTGACCACCACGCCCAGTGACGCCGTCGTGTACGTCGATGATCAGCCGATCACGACCTCGACCTCGAGCCCGTTCACGGTGCCCAACATCGAGCCGGGCTCGCACATCGTGGAGGTGCGCAAGCACGGCTTCCGCACGTGGGCGACGCCGGTCGTGCTCAGCTCGGGCCAGGAGCTCACGCTGCCCACCGTGACCCTCGAGCCCGAGGCGCCTGCGGCGGTGGCCGGCGTGCCCGCTCCGCCCCAAGGCACGGGCTTCTCGCTCGACACGGTCCCGACCGGCGCGCGCGTGTTCGTCAATGGCGTCGAGCTCCCGCAGCACACGCCGGTCACGGTGACGGATCTGCAGGCGGGCACCTATCAGATCCGCGTCGACCTCGGCGCCAACTACACGCCCTCGGTCTCGCAGATCAGCATCCCGGCCGGGCAGGTCATCGCGCTCCCGGCCGCCGTGCTCACGCTCCGCGCGGTGACGGTGGCGTTCAGCTCCACGCCCAGCGGCGCGGAGGTCACGCTGGTGCGGGGCGCCGAGCGTCGATCGATCGGGGAGACGCCGGTCTCGGCCGACGTCGACATCACGGGCGGTGCGTGGACGGTCGAGATGGAGCGCGCGGGCTACCGCGACTACAGCGCCGAGCTGGCGCTGCCGCCCAACCAGGCGACGGCGGGCCACGACGCGGTGCTCGAAGAGATTCCGCGCGGCACCGCCGTGGGCGTGGTCCGCCCGCCGCCGCCGCCGACCACCACGACGCGTCCGGTGCTCTCGACCTCGGTCGGCCGCACGACGCCGCCACCGACGACCACGGCACCGGCTCACACCGACGAGGGCTCGGGCGGCGGTGGCAACGGCACGCTGCGCATCAACACGCGCCCCTGGTCGCAGGTGTTCGTGGACGGGCGCCTGATCGGCAACACGCCGCAGATGAACATCCCGCTCCCGGCCGGCCGGCACACGGTCACGCTGGTGAACAGCGAGTTCAACATCCGCGAGACGATCACCGTGACGATCCAGGCGGGCCAGACGACGACGCAGTCGCTGACGTTGACGCCTGGGTGAGGAGCTCCGGTCCGACCGCAGCGCGGTCGGCCGTCGCGTGCTTCGCAGGCCCTCGCCCCAACCCTCTCCCGCTTCGTGGGCGAGGGAGCCGCGCGCGACCCGCTCGCTGAGCGCGCGACGGCAGACGCGGAGCTCGGTTCCTCTCCGACTTCGTGGGAGAGGCGAGAGGCGCAGGCCCGCGCCTACTCGGTCCGATCGCGGATGTAGAGGATGCCGATCGGCTCGAGCACGTCCTCACCCTCGAGCGCGTGATCCCGTCGCTCGAAGAGCGAGCGCTCGCCATCGCCGTCGAGATCGCCTTCGGCGCGGTAGGTGACGAGGTACGTCCCCTCCGGGGAGTGCAGATCGCAGCCGCTGACGGTCGGGATCATCGAGTACGAGAACCGAATCGGCTCCTCGATCTCGAAGTCGATCGCGTCGAAGCCCGCGCGCGCGAGGTCGGTGCCCTCGAAGTCCACCGCGTGTGCTTCGCGCGTGGGCTCCTCCGGGAACGGGCCGGTCGCCACCGGCAGGCAGCGACGGTACGTCTCGCCCTCGATCTCGTGCGGCGCCGCGAAGTACGCCGCCGAGGCCTCGTGCATCCGCTCGAGCTGGCGCGAGGCCTCCGCGACCTTGCTCAGCCGCAGCGCCCGCACGAACGTCGGCAGGAACGCGGCGACGAGGCATCCGGCCAGCGACACGAAGACCGCCACCTGGAGCAACGTCGCACCCTCGCGCCGCCGATTCCGAGCCCGCACGCGCGCCATCATGGCCGCGCCCGGCGCGGCGGTCGAGGCCCGCGCCGGGCCGGCCGCGCGATCAGATGAGGATCGGCGTCGAGCCCGCCGGCACCACGATGACGACCTCGTGCGCATCGAGCCTCGCCACGCCGTTGCCGATCACGACGATCGTGGCGCGGAACACCTGGGCGCTCGACGCGGGCGGCACGAAGTCGTTGTAGAAGTGGACGTTGAAGGTGACGTTCGTCCCGGGCACGACGTCGAAGAACGCGCGCTCGTTGCAGCGGGCCGCGTCCGGACAGTGGATGAGCGTGCTGCCGTCGACGAGCGAGTCGGGCGTGATCGACTTGATGAAGCTCCGCGCGTCCACCGGCGTGGGCTGCACGGGGTAGTCGTCTCCGTCGAGGACCTCGGTCGTGATGGTCTGCGGCGTCTCGGTCGCGATCTCGCGCACCGCGTTCACGAGGTTCGTCCCGAGGCCGCTGCCGTCACACCCGATCGTGAACACGATCGGATTGCCCGCCGCGTCGATCGTGCCCGTGTCGCGCGCGTACGTCTGGTACTGCGAGACGCCGGTCGGATTGCTCACCTGAGGCCCGCAGCCGTCGACGCTCGCGATGCCGATCACGCGCGCACCGATGGCCGTGAGCGAGTCGCGCGTCTGCTCGTACGTGTGCGGCGGTGGGCCCTGCGTGAAGCCGCTCGCGTCGTAGACGCCGCCCCCGCTCGTGCCGGGGCCGTTCTTCGACGACGAGTCGCTGATCACGACCATGATCGGGAGGGACCCGGGCCGGAAGCACGGGTAGCCGTAGCGGTCGCCGATCTCGTCGGGGATCGGCGTGCAGTGCTGCGGGCCGACCCAGGGCAGGATCCCTTCGCCGGTCGCTGCCTGGTAGAGCGCCTCGTTGAACGACGCCCACGTCGCGCCGCCCTGATCGGCGTCCACCGTCTGCACGTCGGCCACCATCTCGGTCGGATCGGTCGTGATGGTCGAGTAGAGGTGGAAGGGCTCGTCGCCCTCGGGGCCGTCCGGTCCCGAGCAGACGCCCAGCACGCACGTCACGCGCCCCGCGGCCGCGCCGCCGAAGCCGGCGAAGCCGCCGAACCCGACGCCGATGTTCGGGATCTGCGCCGCCATCTGGGTGACCGTCGTCGCGAGGCTGCTCTTGAGCGCGCGGATCTCGTCGGTCATCGACCCGGTGCGGTCGATCATGATGAAGACGTCGGCTTGCTGCAGGCTGGTGCCGAACGAGAGCGGGCGGTCGACCATGTCGCGCTCGTACGGGAGCACCACGTAGTAGTCGTCGGCCGGGATCCCGACGTTCGGATCGTTCGGGTCGGCAGCGTCGATGACCGTCTCGCCGAGATCGTCGAACCCGTCGTGATCGGAGTCGGCGTCGTAGGGGTTCGTGCCGCCCGCCGCTTCTTCGTGATCCGAGAGGCCGTCGCCGTCGGAGTCGGTGTCGAGGTAATCGGGGATCGCGTCGCGGTCGGTGTCGCGAGCGAGACAGCCGCCGAGCACGCCGCTCTCGTCGGCGTCGAGGAGGCCGTCGTCGTCCGAGTCGGTGTCGTGATCGTTCGGCGTTCCGTCGTGGTCCCAGTCCTGGCTGCTCTCGAACTGATCGTAGAGGCCGTCGGCGTCCGAGTCCGTCATCGCCGAGCAGAGCCCGGTCACGGCGCCCGAGTCGCCCTCGGGAGTGCCGGCGTCGTGCCCCGGCTGCACGCGCGTGCTCGTGCATGCGGGCGCGGCGAGCGCGAGGACGATGGCGACGAGCGAGGGCAGGGCGGAGCGGTGCTGGCGCGACATGGATGCCTCCGGAGGACGAAGCAAGCGCGGCGGGGACGCGCCAGGGTAAACGCGCGCGCGGCGCGCTCGATCCCCGGCGAGTGAGAGCCATCACCGGCGGCGCGCGTGGGAACGGGTGTGGCAACCGCGCCCGGTCGCGCCCCGCCGCAGCGCCGCGCTTCAGTGGAGCGTGTGCTCGCGCCCCTCGTGCACGACCCGCGGCACGGTGTCGTCGACGACCGCCGAAGCCAGCGCCTCGGCCTCGCTCTGGGTCGCGCGATCGGCCTCTTCGTCGGCCTCCCGCCACATCCGCTCCATCTCGGCGCGCGCCCGCGCCAGGCGCGCGGCTTCTTCGCGCGCCTCTTCGGCCTCCCAGCGCGCCAGCGTGCGCGCGACGTCGCGGCGCTTCCGGCGATAGGCGAGCACGAGCAGCCCCAGCACGATGAACCACGCGGAGCTCGAGCCGATGAGCAGCGGCAGCGCCGCGTAGCGGCGCGCGAGCTCGGCGCGCCAGTCGAGCTCGAGCTGCGTCACCGAGCTGAACGTCTCGCTCATCGCGACCTGGAACGTGTCCCCGTCGCGCATGCGATGGAGCACGCGCCGGACGGCCCCGGGGCCCCCGTCGGACTGCGTCAGCAGCCACCCGACGAAGTCGGCGCTCTCGGCGTAGGCCAGGTCCACTGCGTGCGGCCGCGAGGGGAAGTGCGCGTCGAGCTCGGAGAGTGGCAGCAGCGTCCCGCGCACCGTGGCCTCCCAGAGCGTGCGTACGCGATCCAGGCTGCGCTCGCGCGCCTCGTGGATCGCGAGCCCTTCGTCGAACCAGACCGGCACGTGGCCACTGCCGACCGCGCGGTGGAGCGAGAGGTGGCTCCACTCGTGGACGAGCACGCGGTCGACCGGCGGGCGCTCCCACGTCGTCGGGGCGGAGAGCGTGAGGAGCACGAGCGAGAGCGCCGGATAGGTGACGCCCACCGCGTAGGCCGGCGGCGGCGCTTCGGGGGGCGCGAGCGCGGTCATCTCGTCGGGATCGCGCCCGATGCGGATCAGCGTGGGCGCGTCGGGCGCCTCGAGGTCGCGGCTCACGCGCTCGCGGTCTTCCTGCGTCTGCTCGCGGAGCAGCTGGACGACGTCGCGTGCTTGCGCCGGGAACTGCCAGGTGATCGTGCCGTCCTCGATCGCTTCGAAGCCCTCGGGCATCGGCGGGACCGCGCTCGCCTCGAGCAGATCGGCGGGGGCCTCACGCTCCTGCGCGCTCGCCCGCGGCGCTCCGAAGAGCACCGCGAGAAGGGCGAAGAGCGTGAGGATGCGAGTCAATCGGGGCCCAGATGAAAGCGTAGCACCGGAGGCGGTGTCTCGTTGGTCTGGGTCGCGAACACGACGAAGACGACTGCCCCGATGAGCAGGGCGCCAGCGGCGAAGTAAGGCCAATACTGTTCGAAGAAGTCCGGCTGGTGCTCGGCGGGCTCTTGCTCGGTCGCGGCCTCGGCGGCCTCCGCGGGGCTCGCGACGGCGGGGCTCGCTTGCGCCTCGTCGCCTTCGGCGCGGGGCGGCGGGTTCGTGGTCTCGCCCTCGGCGAGGGGCCGCGCGGCGCGGGTGGCCCGGCGCTCGACGAAGTGGAGCGCGCGGGCGACGTCGATCGGCTCGAGCGCGAGCTCGCCGTCGTAGAAGGCTCGGCGGAGCACGTCGAAGCTGGTGGCGATCGGCGCGCCGTGCGCGCTGCGGACGACGAGCACGAGATCGGCGCCGACGAGCTCGCCCAGGACGGTGAGGGCGTGGATGTCGCGGGCCTCGCCGAGGCCCAGGTGGCGCCGCTCGGAGCGCACGTCGTCGAGGCCGTCGTCGTGGCCCTCGCCACGGAGGGCGCCGCGCATCGCGGGATCGGAGGGCATCGTGAGCGCCGCGTCGGCGGCGAGCGTCTCCTCGAGCGCGCGTGCGGCGCTCGTGAGCTGCGCATCGGGATCGCCTGCGATCACGATCGCGATCTTCGGCGCGCGCGTCGGCGGAGCGGGCGTCGCGCTCGCTTCGGCCTCGGCTTCGGCCTCTCCAGCGGTCGTCGTCGCTTCGGGGCTCGCCGTCGTCGCGTCGCTGGGCGGAGCGGCCTCGGCGCCGGGGGCGGTCTCCTGCGCGGCGGCGACCGAGCAGGGAAGGGCGACGAAGAGAAAGGCGAGGACGCGAGCGCGCATGGCCGGCGACTATGAACCGCCGAGCGCGCGGGAGCTTCCCGGAATCGTGGGCCCGTCCCCGCGGCGGTCGCGACGCTCGATCGCGTCGTTCCCCGTCACTCCGCGAGCGGCAGCCCGGCGAGCCGCCCGACCTCGCCGCGCGCGCGCGCGATCAGCCCCTCGAGCTCCATCGTGCGCACGTCCTCCGCCGGGATCGGCGGTCCCACGCGCACGTCCACCCGCGCGGGGCTGGGCGTGACCTGCGAGCGCGGCCAAGCCTCGAGGCTGCCGTGGATGCCGATCGGGAGGATGCAGGCCCCGGCGCTCTTCGCGAGGTGGAAGGCGCCCTTCTTGAACGCGCGGATGGCCGGCTCCTTGGCGCGCGTGCCCTCGGGGAACACGGCCACCGGATGACCCGGCTTCAGCTCTTTCGCCGCGCGCTCGAGCGCCTCCATCGCCTTGTCGTGCTTGCCGCGGTCCACGAAGACGTGCCCGCCGACGCGCATCGCGCGCCCGAACATGGGCACCGACTCGAGCTCGCGCTTGGCGAGGAACACCGGCTGGACCGGCATCGTCGCGAAGAGCGCGACGACGTCGAGGTAGCTCTGGTGGTTGGCGACGACGACGCAGATCCGATCGCCCGGGACGTGCTCCATGCCGCTCGGGACGAGCTCGATGTTCCAGGCGCGGATCAGCACCTCGGCCCAGCGCCGCGTGTGCCGCGCCATGCCTTCCTGGCTCGGTCGCACGCTCTGCACGGCCACGGCCTGCGTGGCCGCGAGGGCCGTCCAGCCATACGAGAACGCCGCCCTACGAATCTCACGGAGCACGCGCCGAGCGTACTCGACGCGCCCCGCGCCGCGCGACTGCCACGAGGCGGTCTTCGCCACGGGCTCGACGCGGGGGAACGTGCGCGACACGATCGGGGGTGCTACACGCGGCGTCCCCGAATCGGGGAGCCCCACGAGCCGTTAGCTCAGTCGGTAGAGCAGCGGGCTTTTAACCCGTCGGTCGCGGGTTCGACCCCCGCACGGCTCAGATCGACGCCCTTCTGGAGAGACCGAACGCTTTTCTCAGTCCCCATCGTCTAGTGGCCCAGGACTCCACCCTTTCACGGTGGCTACGGGGGTTCGAATCCCCCTGGGGACGCTCTATTAGTGACACCGCCGGCGTCCTGGAAGCTGGCGGGGCCGAAGACAGCGGTGCCCTCGATGCGCCAGCGCTTGCGGTCGTCTGCGTCGACCGTGGGGTAGGCCTTCAGGCCCTCGGGGAAGAGCGCGGCGATCACCGCTCGGCCCGCGGGCCCATCGGCGGCGAGGAGCTGCTCGATGTTCTCTACGCGCTCGCGCATTTCGCGCTCGGCGCGCTTGAGCTGGAGCGAGATCGGCGCCGGGCCATCCTGTCGGGGTAGGGCGGCGAGCTGCTGCTCGACCTCCGACAGTTTCGCCTGCCGCTGGCGGATGGCGTCGAGGATCGGGTCGAGCTGCCCGCCCGCAGCAGCGAGCGCATCAGTCAGTCGCCCGATCTCGGCCCGGAGCGTGTCGGCCTGGCCCTCCAGGGACCGACGGTCTGTCGGCCGCGGCTTCTGGATACGCTCGGTCAGTCGCCGCCGGATGACCCCCATGAGCTCTTCCAGCAGGCCGTGGTGGCGCAACTCGTCAGCGAGGAACTGCGTGACTGCGGCGTCCACGTCCGCCATCGGGCGCCGGCGAGCGTTCGAGCACGCCTCAGGCCCGCGGTTGCGGTGGTAGGAGCAGGCGTACGCGCGGACCGTCTCGTGGCTCGCCTTGGTCCCGACGACTTGGATCGAGCCCCCACACTCGCCGCAGCGCAGGATGCCGCTCAACAAGAACATCGGCGGGCGGCCGACGCGTTTCCCGCCCGTCGCGAGAGCACGACCGGGACGGCGCGCATTGGCTGCGGCCCACAGCTCGTCAGAGACAATGCGGAGCTCCGGCGCCGCGACGAGCATCCAGTCGACCGGGTCGCGCTTCACCCGCACCTTCGTGCCGCCACGGTAGGTCTTCTGCGTGCGGTTCCACGGCACGAAGCCGCGGTAGCGCGGGTTCACGACGATGGAGCGGATCGTCGAGGGGCTCCACGAGCCCGTCCCTCTCCGTCCCGCCTTCGGCGAGGCCACCCTATCGCCGTTCAGCGTGCGGGCGATGCCGCGCAGGCCGAGCCCGCCGGCGTAGAGTTCGAAGACGCGCCGGACGACGGCGGCCTCGACCTCGTCCACGGCGTACTCCGTCCGAAGCTTCGTCGGCTTGCCGTCCGGGCCGGCGATCATCACCGGCCGGTTCGAGTAGCCGTACACCGCCCCGCCCGCGTTGTACGCGCTCGCCGCCTTGCCCCGCAGGTGCTCGTAAACGCGCGACGAGATCTTCTCGCGCTCGACCTCCGATCCGAAGTTTCGGATCGTCGCGATCAACTTCTGCGTCGGGCTGTCGAGGCGGACCTCCTCGCCCGTCGAGTAGAAGTACAACCGCGCGCCGGTCTCCACGAGGTCCTGCATCAAGAGTCCGGTGCGATGCATGTCGCCACCGAGCCGCGTCTCGTCGCGGACCATCACCGCGTCGAAGCGCTGCTCACCCGCGGCGGCCATCATCCGCCACAGCGCGGGCCGGTTCTTGAACTCCGCGCGGCTCTTCGCGTCGTCGACGTAGACGTGCGCGTCGTCGACGACGCCACCGCGGTTCGCGATCGCAGCGCGCGCCTCGCGGATCTGCACCTCCGTCGAGGCGAGCTGCTCCTCGGTCGACTTCCGTGCGTAGATCGCCCACCGAATCGGATCGGGTCGCTGACGGCTCATGCGCCCTCCGACGCGTCGAGGCTCAGCACGAAGTCCGCGATGCGATCGAGCAGCGTCCGCACCGGCAGCGTGAGCCGACCGTCGACGCGCACGGCGTCGCTCGCGAGGTAGCCGCGTCGCACGACGTCGAGCGTGCCGAGGTCGGCGCTCGCGGTCCAGTCGCCGTTGAAAACCGTCGCGCCCGTGGCGTCTCGAACGGTCAACGACACGGGCGCCATCCGGCGCGTCGCCGGGAGGCGATCGAACATGCGAGCCGCGCTCTCGACGGCCTCGCGAGGTGCCCGGGTCGAGATCGACTTGATCAGCGTGAGGCCGCCACGGCGTAGGATGATCGACGCGCAGCCGCCGTCAGAGGGCCCTCTCGCGATCGCGGCGCGACGCTCAGCGCTTGTGGGCATTCGGCACCTCCGACGGCGTGGTCATGGGGAGGACGGTGGCGCCATCGGCGTCGTGGATCTGGTACCGGGCGGCGAACGAGTTGTCGCCGAGCGGGAACCAGCACCGAATCTGCCCGCCGGGCTTCTCCGAAGGGACGAGGCGAACACGATCCAGCCGGTGATCGTGAGGGTGGATGCGTGCGTCCTCCGCCAGCCAGGCCAACACGCCCGACGAACTGACCCACACGCTCTGCGGTTCGAGCAGTGCGAAGAAGACGAGCGGCGGCGCCGACGGCGATTCGATCCCCGACGTGACGAACGTCGCGGCACCCGAGTGCCGCTTCTTCACGTGGAAGAGTCGGGCCCTCACGAGGTCGGCGCCAATCTGCACGGGCGCGAGCCGGGCGTCGCGGTTCTGGAGATCTTCGAGGTCCTCGTTGAAGACCTGCCGGGGCTCGCCGCGCGCGCGGAGCTCCATGTGCCAGCCACGTCGCTTCTCGGCAGACACGATCTCGATCCCGGCCTCGCCGAGCACTTGGCGAACGACGTCCACGGGATCCGCGATCTCTTCGTCCTCCGTGTCCATGGGCACGCACATCGCTTCGGCGAGCGCCGGTGCCGAGTAGAAGGCGTCGGCGACGATGGGGACACCGTGCGCAGCAAGTAGGTCCGCGGCGCGGATTCCGCGTGGGCGAAGCTTCGCGTCGAGCTCCGCCACGCTTCTCAGAGACGCCACGATGTTATCCACCACCGATTTCATGTGAGTGGCATCATGTCGAAGAGCAACGCGATGTTCAAGTTGAAGGATATTTGACAATCTACTAATATCGTCCATATCGATGCAATGACCGACCACGCCCTCGTGCTCCCAGAGATGGATGCGGAGGACATCGTCGTCGCTGCCGCGCTCAGCGATCACGATGTCCTGACGATGCAGCACCCGCTGCTGGTCGCTCGCGGAGTCGAGCCCGGCATCGTTGTCGCGCTCAGGTACACCTGGGTCGGCTCGACGAAGCCCATCAGCAGCCGGTGGGCTGCGGCGATCGGGATGAGCCGCGTCCGCAGTGTCGACTCGATCGCTGACGCGACGAGGCGTTCCCTCCCGGTCGTGCGCGCCCGGCTGCACAACAAGTCGATCCACGCGCTGCCCGTCGGCAGCAAACCTCGCGATCAACTCGAACTCGCAAAGGAGGTCTGGGCGGTCGCGGTCGAGAGCGACATCGAGCTCGCAGCACGTGCGTTCGCCATCCGGCCGCAGGAGGCCGCCCTCTACCGTCGACGCTACGCCCGTGTGCTCGCGGAGCTCGCGCACGCCGGCATCGTCGCAACCGACACCACGATCCGGCGGACTTGGGAGGCCTTCGCGGTCACGCCGAGCAACATCATGACCCCGTGGACGAGCAGCCCGCCGACGATGTGGGCGCTGCTGCCCGAGCATTCCCCAGGTCAGCGCGGATGAGTGAGCGGGCGACGACCGAGAACGCGCTGCGTGGTCCGCGCTGGACCCACGTGATCAAGCGTCTGAACAAGACCGTGCAGCTTCGGTCGATCCAGCACGGTGGGGTCACGTTCCTCGGCGACATGGAGCGGGCCGAGGACTGCGGCTTGCGTGTCCGGCGCACCGCGACGGGGAGGCTGCGGATCGACATGAGGAGGGCGCTGCCCTCCCATCCTCGTCACGATCCCCGCTTCCACAACCTCGTCCGCGACCTGATCGAGGCGGCCAGCTCGGGCGCGGCCCCGGCGCCGGTCGTAGAGGTGGTGCGCCCCGACGGGCGCAAGACATTCGCTCACGATGTCGCCACTCGCGCGGCGCAGCTCGCGATCGCAGGCGTACTCAGCACCCACGTGGAACCGCTCCTGGCGCCGACCTCGTTCGCGTACCGTCCGGGGCTCTCGCGAGACCACGCCGCGTTCGCCCTGCGCCGCCTCGTGCGAGCCGGCTACTGCTACGCAACGGCCGGCGACGTCCGGAAGTACTTCGACAACATCCACACGCATCAGATCGTGAACGCGATCGTCGAGCTCTTGCCGTCGGTGTCCACGGGCCTGCTCCGCTTCGTGGCGTCGACGACGAAGGCGCCGATTCTCCGGCGCGCGAGGCATCCCGACGTGACGGCGGGCACCGCGCCGACCTACTCGCCCCCGCGCGGCACCATCCTCCAGGGATCCGTTCTCGGGCCGCTGCTCTCGAACATCGTCGGGCACGAGGTCTTCGACGCGCCATTCCAGCACGTGATGCGGCACGACGCGCTCTTGCTGCGGTCATCCGACGACTTCGTCGTCCTCGGTCGAGCTCCTGCGGCGGCTCGGGAGGGACTCTCCGTCATGCGTGCGCTCGCCAAGGCAGCCGGGTTCGAGCTGCATCCTGGAAAGACCCGTGAGAATCCCGTCGACCTCGCGAAGAGCGAGATCGTCTGGCTCGGCCGTGCGATCTCTGCGAGTGGTGTGCGGACAACCCGCGACGCCCTCGACCGCGCGATCGAGCGTGTGCAGGCGGCGGATCCCGCAGAGCCTGGAGACCGTGGTGTCTTCGTTCACCTCGCCTATGCGCTGGCCCTGGAGCCGTGGTCTCGGGTCGGCGAGGTGGCAGTCGAGATCTACGAGCGCTGCGGTGAGAGCCGGTGGCTGGCGTTCGACGTGGCCATGCAGGACGTGAGGCCCGAGCGCTCGCTCCTGATCCGCAGTTTCGAGTCGAGGGCCGCCAAGATCATGTTGGAGGTGGCGGCGTGACCGCCAACATCAAGTTCGGCCGCGGGGATAGCCGCCCGCTGCCCCCCCCGTGCCCCCCCCAGACGGTACGAGGAGCTACCCCCCACAGGGGTAGACGCACCTACCGGTGCCTGCGTCCGTGGAGAATGGGGTTTCGCGCGGCCGGCTTTGCCGGAGTGGCTCCGCGCGGACGTCGCCGCAAACGTCGCGGCGAACGCGAGGGCGAAAGCCCTCGGCCCCTCATGGCCAGCTCAAGGCTGAGCTCGGGCCGGTAGCGGCTCTCATGGGGCCACGTAGCAAGAGGCGTTAGGACGGCCGTAGCTAGTCGGCTCCAGAAGGCCCGCAACGACGTGGCCTGTGGTCGAGTGTTCGTCCCGCCGTGGGTATCGTCGCGGTCGTCGCCTGCGCAGAGGCATACGGTCTCGTTCGATGACCCACGAACGACCTGATGCTCCGCACCGGATCGAGCGCACCGAGCTCTACGCCGCCGTCTGGGAAGAGCCGGCGACGAGGGTCGCCGCGCGCTACTCGATCACCTCGACCGCGCTCGCGAAGATCTGCCGCAAGCTGCGCGTGCCGACGCCGCCGCGCGGGTACTGGGCGAAGAGAGCTGCCGGCCAACGCGTGGCGCGTGCCGCGCTCCCGCGGCTCGTGCCGGGGCAGAAGACCGTCCACGTGATCACCTCGCCCGCGACGCCCCAGCCGCCGCGAGATGGCGTGGTCGAGCCGACGGTAGTCGTCCCCGACGTCGTCGACGAGCTTCACCCCATGCTCAAGCGCTTCGAGTCGCGTCTGCGTCGTCGTCGCGACAAGAACATCTGGGCCGAGACGAGCTGCGTCGACATCCGCGTGTCGCCCGAGCTCCTCGACCGAGCACTCCGCATCATGCATGCGCTCCTCACGGCGCTGTCGTCGTGCGGCATCGAGGTGGAGGTGACGCCGCCGAGCGAGACGACTTCCGGCGCCATCGAGCCCAGCAGCACCGTCGCCACCATCGACGGCGTGCGACTCCGCTTCGGTCTGCTGGAGGAGCTGCGCTGGGAGCGCCCGGAGCTGCCCCCGTCCACGTCGCGCCTTCGGCCGGTGTGGCCCGCGACCGACGCGAGCGCCGAGATCGCGGCGATCGAGCGTCGCCTTCGCGAGCGCGTCGAGCCACCGCCCGCCAAGCAGGTGCCGACCGGCGTGCTCTGCATCTGGATCGACGCCGGCATCTACCTCCACGCTCCGGTCCGCCGCCACGTGCGCGACACCAAGCGATCGTCACTGGAGTCGCGGCTCGGCGAAGTGGTCGTGCAGCTTCAGGCCGTCGCACGCGCCGTCCGCGAGCAGAGGGCGCGGGACGCGGAGGCCGCGAGGCAGCGCGAGATCGACCGAGAGCGCTGGGCGATCGAGGAGCGGGCCCGGGAGCGCGAGAAGCGACTGCGTGAAGATCTCCTTGCCCGCTACGACGCGTTCAGCGGCGTCGAGAAGATCCTCGCGCTCGTCCACGCCGTCGAGGCGTGCGCCGACGCGACGCCGAGCTCCCTCGCGTGGGCCGCGTGGGCGCGCGGGCGGGCAGATGTCGTCCGCGCGTCCGCGCTGGCGGTCTCGCAGGTGTGGGACACGGCGTGAGGGCATCGCGTTCATCTCAGGCGCTTGTCCATTACTAATGGACATGTCATATGTCTGGACGTGATCGGTGTCGCCGAGCATGTCCGCCCGTACATCGAGCACCTCGAACGACTGCCATTCGTTCGCGCGGCGGCCGTCGTGGCGGTGCCCGGGGCACCGTACCAAGGGATCGACGGGCACCTGCGGCTCACCACACCCACGCGGAAGTTCACGCTGCCGTTCGAGCTCAAGCGCACCCACCTCACGCGCGAGCTAGCGGGGCGCATGGCGCACCTGGCGAAGGAGCACCCGGGTCTTCTGGTGATGGCTCCGGCGATCGGACGCGACCTCGCCGACGCGTTCGCGCGAGATCAGATCAACTTCGTCGATCTCGCTGGCAACTGCTTCGTGCAGCTCGACGAGCGATACGTCGCGCGCATTCAGGGGCAGCGCCCCGTAACCCGTCCTCCCGAGGAGAAGGCGCTGCGTGCGCCCGCGTACCGAGTGCTCTTTGCACTGGTCGCCGACCCAGAACTCGTGGGTACCACCGCACGGGCTCTCGCCGAGGCCGCCGGCGGAGTGAGCCCACAGACCGCGAACGATGTGCGGGCCAAGCTCGTCGCTGGCGGCGTCGTTCTCAAGGCGCGCGACGGAATGCGTTGGGCACCGGGACGGCGGAAGGAGGCGCTCGACATCTTCCTCGTCGGCTTCCCCGCGCTCATGCCGAACTTCTTGGTCGGACGCTTCCGCGCGAAGCAGCGCACGCCGGAGGCGCTCGAAGCCGATCTTGCCCCTCGTCTCGCCGCGCTCGGCGAGTGGCGATGGGGTGGCGGTGCCGCAGCACAGCGGCTCACCGGCCTGTACCGAGGCGATCGCACCATCGTCTACCTGCGCGAGCCCGACGCCGACGCGATACGAGCGCTTCCGTTGATCGCCGACCCCGCCGGTGAGCTCACGCTAACGCGAGCTCCTGGACCACTCGCGTTCGAGGGCCGCACGCCGGACACCGTACATCCGCTGCTCGTCTACGCCGACCTGATGACCGAGGGTCACGACCGTGCGCGGGAGGCCGCCGCCGAGATCTACGAGCGCTACCTCGAAGAGAGGCGCGCATGAGCTTGCCGATCTCGCCTTAGCACGCTCAGGAGCTCGCGCGTCTCTGCCGACACGAGACGCATCCCGACCTTGTCGTCATCGGCGCCGCTGCGCTCGGGCATCACATCCCCCTGTCGCGTGTGACGCGCGATGTCGATCTCGCGCTCGTCGTTGCGCCGCAGGAGATCTCGGGCTTGCTCAGCAGCCTCGGTTGGAGGCGCGACGAGCGCCTCACGCACCGCTGGTACGGCGCGGCGGGTTTTCGCGCGGACGTGCTGCCGGCCACTCCCGAGCTCGTCACGACCGGCAGCGTCCAGCTCGACCGCGGCGAGAAGGTGATGAGCCTCGTCGGCTTCGATCTCGCGCTCGCGCATGCCGCGACCATCGTCCTCGACGGCACCGATGCCGATGTGAAGGTCGCGAGCCTCCCGTCACTCGTGCTCTTGAAGATCGTCGCGTGGCACGATCGACCATCGGAGCGAACCAAGGATCTCGGCGACATCGCGCTCGCGCTCATCAACGCGCTGAGCGAGGACGATGACCGCCGCTGGGATCGCGACGACCCCATCGGAGCGAGTGGCGTCCAGTTCGACGAGCAGAGCCCGTACTTCGTGGGACTGGAGCTCGGGCGGATCGCGAGCGAGCCGCACCTCATCGAGACGCGCCGTTTCATCGACACGATGATGGAAACCGACACTGCGGCCGCGGCAGCCATGGCACGCGCGGCCGACATTCGCGGCGAGGACCCCGACGAGCTGATGCGGCGATACGTGAACGCGTTCGCGCTCGGCCTTCAGAAAGGAGCGCAGCGATGACGTCCATCGTCCGCGATCCCATCGTGCTCGCTCTCGCGTCGGCGTACTCCGAGATCGTCATGGGCAGCGCCGACGCGGAAGAAGCGCACGAGCTCGCGGTGTCGTTCGGCATGCTCGCGAGCGTCGATCGCCTTTTCGTCGTCGGTCGCGCCGTGCGTGACGCGATGCCCTGGGTTCCGCTGCTGCGCGTGCTGATGCGCGCGTCGCGCTCGCGCGATCCGCGTCGTTCCGCCGTCTCGGCCGCGCACCTCTACGCCGTCGCGTGCGAGATGCTCGCGCGGCAGGGCCTCGCCCTCGTCCGTCCAGAGGACTGCCTCGCCAGGCCGTCCGCCATCGAGCAGGCGTTCGCCTCGCTCACGAATACGAAGATTGAACCTTTCCCCCTCTCTTTGGAGGCGAAGCAACCCGCGGCTTCCCCTCCGAGCGGAGGCTCCTGTGGAGCAAGCACAGTCGTCCACTGACCCGAGGCACACCACCCGCGTCGCCGAGCTCCTCGGCGTCGAGCTCGACATCGCGCGTGAGCTGCCGCCGTACGATCCCCGCGACGAGACGCGGCCGGCGCTGCGACGTGGTGCGCGCGGCAAGTACCGACACGCGGCCGAGATCGACGCGCTGCTGGCGCCGTTCACGAACGACGCCATCGCCGGCGTTCCGGACGCGCTGCTCGCGCGGCGCGTCGGCGTCTCGTTCGAGCAGGTGAAGCACTGGCGTCGGCGCCGCCACATCCAAGGGCGGCGCGGTCGTGCGCCGACGGCCGTGGGTACCAACTTCATGCTCGGCGCGCTGCTCGGCGAGCCGACGGAGCCCGTCGCGCACGAGATCTCGCCCACGCACGGGCAGTGGCGCCCGCCAGCGTACGCGCTGCGCCGGCCGCTGAGCTTCGGGCTCTTCGCGCGCATGATCGCGGTGCTCGTGGAGTCGTTCACGGTCGATCAGATCGCGCAGGGCTTCGGGTTTGAGGAGCGGGATGTCGCGCTCGCACTCGCGCTGTGGACTGAGCGAGGTGCGTCGTGAGCGCGCCGACGTTCTGGGACTACCTGACGCGGCCGACGGACGAGCTCGTCGCGATGGGCATCGCGAAGCGAGCGGTGGTCGAGCGCCGCTTCGCCGCGACTGGTCACGTGCGGCCGATCGAGTCGAGGTGGCTCGTCGCCTGCTTCATGTGGGGCCGCCTGCACGGCCTCGACGAAATCGGCGAGGCCGTCGGTACCGACCGCGTGGTCGTGAAGGACTATGCGAAGGCGAAGGGCCTGCACGTCGCGACGCGTGCGTGCCGGCGATCGCCCGGCGAGCTCGCGCTCCTCTTGTGGGCCGATCGCGGCCGTCCGCCGCAGGAGTCGTGCGCGCGCCTCGGCGTGCTGCCCGTCGCACGGCGCGTGCTGTGCGCGGCGGCGCAGGAGCTCGTCGACCGCACCGAGGGCGGCATCGACGCCATCGCGGGCTGGAACCTCTCGCACCTCGATGCGAGGTTCGCCGAGCTCGACGTCGTGCTGCGCCCGCCCGTCGAGGTCATGCGCGCGAGCAGCCGGCTCACCACGGAGGTCAGCACATGATGGAGCTGCTCAGCCTCTTGCCGGGAACCGTGCAGTGGGCCCGCGCGAAGTTCACGCCGAAGATCGAGCACCGGCTGCGCGTCGAGCTCCGCAAGCTCGCGCGGGCCGCCGACGCTCGCGTCGCCGTGCTCTGGATGCCCGTGCGTCGGGGCGCCGATGAAGTCGGCGAGGTCATCGCATACAGCGGCGACCGCGAGGCGATCCCCAGCCGTTTCGGCTTCATGTCCGCGACCGTCCCGACGTGGGTGCCGTTCGCGCTCGACGACCGCGAGCGCATCGACGCGGTCGCGCAAGTCGTGCAGCTCGGCCGCGGCCTGCCGGTGCTCTACGTGGCCGCGATCGCGCCGGGGCCCGCGGACAGCGCGGCGTTGTTCGACCTCGTCGAGGAATGCGCTGCACGACTGGAGCAGGTCGCGGTCAGCGCAATGTAGCCAAGCCGAGAAGAACCGAGGATTGCGAACATGGGCGAGACACATGAGGCTCCAGAGATGAATGAGCTCGCGGGTAGCATCGGCGAGGGCCGCCTCCTCGTGCTCCAGCCGGCGACGCCGAGCGGCGTCGGGCTCGAACTCGCTCTGGGCATGCAGCGCTTCTGGCAGAAGTCGCTGAAGGCGTCGGGACGGGCCTCCGCGTCCATCGTCGCGCACACGCGGATCGAGGCGATCGACGGTGCCGTGCCCGAGGACGTGCCGGTCGCAGTCGGCGACCGCGGCGTCGCGCACGTCGGCAACTGGTCGGATGCACGCGCGGTCGCGACGATGGTGCTGGCGCACAGCAGCCGCTGGGGTCTGATCTCGACGTTCGCCCCGACACCGAGCGCGGTGCGGCTCGACACGCTGTTGATCGAGGTGAGGCTCGCCGAGCCTGTCCGGATCCTCGGGAGGTGGTCCTTCGACGCGGGCTTCGACGCGCTGCCCGCTCACGTCGTCGAGGTGCTCGGCGACGCAGCCAAGCGCGTCGGTACGCGGACTGCCGTATCGGTGCAGGAGGCCTTCGACACCGACGACCCCGGCGCCGCAATGCTCATGCTCGAACAGATGGGCGTGCTGTCGATGGCCGAGGATGGGTGTCGCTTGGTGGTCGCGGGCGTGCTCGACAGGCTCACATTGCTCGTCGGCGCGGCACCGCGATCGCGCGTCGTCGTCGCGCTGGTGCCCGAGTTGCTCCAACACCTGTCGCGTCTCGGTGCGCACGACATTCAGCTCGCACGTTGGATGAAGCGCGTGCAGAAGGAGGTGGGCGTCTTGCCGCCCGAATGGGACGGCCTCGTTCAGAAGATCTCGCGCGAGCGCTGAACCGCGTAACCTCTGCCCATTCACGTCCATGTCCTTCGACACACGAGCGTTCGCCGACAAGCTCAAGCGTTGCCAGGAACACGTCGGCATCGACACGCGTGAGCTCGCGCGTCGCTCGGGTTTCGCCGCCGCGCGGATCGACGAGCTCACTCGCGGCGATGTCGAGCCGTCGGGCGACGAGATCCTGATCCTCGCGGACATCTTCAAGATCGACTTCAAGTTCTTCATCTCGAACGACGCCAAGACGCCGTTCGAGCAGATGGAGGTGCTCTACCGGAAGTACGGCAGCAAGGTCGGTGCAGCGGATCGCCGGGCGATCGCGGAGCTGCTCTACCTGTGCGACACGGAGCAGTTCCTCCAGGAGGACATGGGACGCCGGCCGACGTCGACCTTCTCGTTCACGAAGTCCGGCACCTACTTCAAGGGCCACGGCGAGCGGTGCGCGGCGGCGCTTCGTGACTTCCTCGGGCTCGACACCGCGGTTCGCTTCGGCGACGCGTTCGCGGTCGCGCGACGCCTCGGGGTCCACGTGTTCCGCCGGCCCCTCGACAACAGCGCGATTTCGGGGCTCACGGTGCGTCATCCGGCCGCTGGTCCCTGCATCTTGGTGAACCGCGACGAAGACCCGTACCGACAGCGCTTCACCCTCGCGCACGAGCTCGGCCACGTGTTCCTCGACGAAGATGAGGCCGTCGTCGTGTCGTTCGGTGCATGGCGTACCGAGGACCTCCGCGAGGTCCGCGCCGACACCTTCGCCGCCAACCTCCTGGTCCCGCGTGATGCGCTGACTCCGCTGCGCGGGCGCGATGTCTCCGAGCAGATGTTCGTCGAGCTCGCGCACCGCTTGGAGGTGAACGCACCGACTCTCGCGCGAGCCATGACGGAGGCAAACGTCATCACACGCGACGTGAGCGAGCGCTTCCGCGCGCTCCGCCTGCCACGTGCCTCGAAGGAGGATCCAGAGCTGGGCGGTGGCCTCACGGAGCGTCAGCGCGAGCGCAAGGCGCGGATGCTCGACCGCGGGCTCTCCCAGTCGTACGTCGAGCTGTGTTTTGACGCCTATTCAGCGGAGAAGGTGAGCCGCGGCCGTGTGGCCGAGGCCCTGCTGATCGGCGAGGACGAGCTCGACGAGGTCGCGCGCCTCTACGGCCGGGTGTTCGCGCATGCGTGACATGTCGACGTTCAAGCTCGGCAACATCGCCGACACCTGCGCCGTGTGGAACGTGCTGTCGTCGGCTCGCCTGTTCGCCGCCGCATGCAGGTTGCACTGCGAGTTCGCCGTGACGCAGGTGGTGTTGTACGAGTGCCTTCAGAAGCCGCGGACCCGGCCGCACGCGCATGACGACGAGATGAAAGAGCGTCTACGGCGCCAGCGCGAGAGCGGGCGCTTCCCGACGGTCACACTCGACCTCCAAGACGTCCAGGAGGTCGCACGGTTGGAGGCACGACGTCGGCTCGGCCGTGGCGAGCTCGCGTCGATCGCATTCGCGAAGCGTGCGGGGACGGCGTTCTGTTCGGACGACCGCAACGCGCAGAAGCTTGGCGAGGAGGCGCTCGGACGGCATGGCGTGCAGACGACGCCGCATCTACTCGGGTGGCTCGTGTTCGTAGGCGCGCTGGTGGACGCCGACGTCGTCGAGGTGTTTGCCGAGCACGAGGCTGTCGGCGGTCCGCTTCGGCCGCATCTTGGCGCAGCGTACGAGGAGGGGCTTCGTTGTCGGCTCCTTGCTCGCGCGCAGTCGCCGTAGCTATCGAGGCGCGCCGAGCACCGCAGAGATCGCGAGCCCTCGGCGTGGCAGGTGGATCCATCCTTCGCGCACGGCCGCCAGCCGTTGCGTCTCGGTCGGCAGCTCCGTGTTGCCGAGCTTGGCCGCTCTCGCGGCGAGCGCGGCAACGAGTGCGTCGACCGCGTTGTCAGCCACGCCCTTCTTCGAGAACGACGGCTCCTGCTCCTCCGGGATCACGAACCAGGGCAAGGCCGCACGGATGCGCCGCAGCTCTGCGGCTGCATCGGCACGCGCGCTCTTCTTGTTCGCCTCCCATCCCGCGGCCATGCGGAAGCCGGCGGGCCAGACCTCGAAGATGCGGCCGTCGCCGCTGTGGTCGGCGACCTTGAGCCGTGCGAGCAACGAGCGGCAGCGCAGCGCCGCGAGCGCAATCCGGTCGGCGGCTACGCTCAGCGGCTGGCGGCCGACGTGCTCATGCGCGACGCGATCGGTGATGCGGAGCCGCAGCTCATCGCGGCGCACGTCGCTCCACGCATCCGCTGCGCGATCGTTGTGCGCGAGAAGTGCGACGAACGCGTCCGGCCAGCCGAAGGGCGCGTCGATGCCGCAGGCATCAGCACGAGCGCACGCCGCGAGGATGTCGTCGTCCGTCGCGGGGCATGTCACCGCCTCGACGAGCGCCTCGTTCGCAGTCCACACGACCTCGCAGATTGCGGTGTTCGCGGCCTGTGATGCGAGGTCGACGCCGACGGTCCTCATCGACACCTCTGCGTTCGAGATGAAGTTGGCGGGCCTCGGTCAGGCCGGGAAGTACTTCGTCGCGCGCTTCACGCCCGTCTTCTTGATCTTCTTGCCGTCGAGCAGGAGCGAGACGCGCAGCTTGAGGTCGTTCGAGGAGACGCCGAGGGACTTCGCCATGTGCTCGACGCCCTGGCCGGGGTTGGTCTTCACGAAGCCCAAGATCGCGTCGTCGATCTTCGCGAGCTGCTCGGGCGTGCGCTTCGCGCCCTTCTTCCGCTTGAAGGTGAGCGGCGCCTTGGTACTGGGTGTCTGTCGGACGGAAGACGCTGCACGAGCCACCGGCTGTGCGGCGGGTGCGCTCGCTCCGCCCAGCGAGGTCCGCACCGCCTCGATGGCGGCGGAGCGCACGAGCGCTTCGAGCTCCTGACTGAAGGCCTCGATGCGCCGGCGGATCTGGTCATGGATCGTCATGTGCCGCGGATACTGCCAGCTCTGCCGCCATGTCAACCGTAGCCGCTACTCCGTGGACCGAACGCGGACGGTGGCGCCCGCGCGTTGCAGGATGGCGCTGAGCATCTCCGCCCGCTCGCGGGACCACGCGTACGCGACGAGCGCCCCTGGGTTCCCAACGACGGCGTCCGCCTCACGCTGACTCAGGCCAGCGTGCGCCATGAGCAAGTGAACGACACTCGCGGGGTTGGGGCCGCACGACATCATCTCCACATCCACCCCGCCTTCGCTTGCGATGCTGGCGCTCGCGACGAAGGCGTCGTCGCGCACGGTGTCGTTGCTCGCGGCGCGCTCGCCGACAGCGAGGACCGTAGCGACGAAGCTGTCGCGCGTCGGGTAGTGCAGCGCCCACGCTGGATGTGCGTCGTACTGCGCAAGGAGCCAGGCCTCCATGCGCACGACGGCGGAGGCCTGGCGGTAGAGGTCACCCAGGTCCGGACCCGAGTCGAGCCGGAACGGCTCGTAGCGGACGCCACGGTTTGCGTGAACCGCGCGGCCGAGCTCCTCGAACTTGCGCCACGCGACGGTCGTCGCGAATAGTCGCTCGTTGTAGAGCCAGGTTGCCGCCTCACCGGCAACGCTGTTCTGAGACGGGTGTAGGTTGGCGACGCGCCGTCCAATCTCCTCGACGCACCCATTCACGAGCTCGCGTTCGTGCTCGAAGACCAGCATGTATTCGTCGTGCGTGGGCTCGCGCCAGGTCCACCAGCCGGCAAGCGAGACTTCGACGTGAGCGCTCGCGTCCGCGGAGCGGAGCATCTCTGCGACCGCCACACGCCACGCTTGGAGCACGCCAGCGGGAACCTCTGGTAGGCGAGCCGATGTGGGCGCGGCGGTCGGCGCCGGCTGTTCGGCACCAGGCGCGGGTACCGTCGGCTCGCTGATTTCTGCGGCGAGCGCGAACCGAGATGCGAGGTGATCGGCGAAGCGCGAGAAGTTGTCCTGGAAGTCGAGCACCGTGAACGTGGTCTTGGTTGCCGTGCGGCGACTGCCACGACCGATCATCTGGCGGTACAGGGTCTCGCTGAACGTGGGGCGAGCGATGACGACGCCGCGGAGGTTCGGCACGTCGGTCCCCTCGGTGAGCACCTCGACGTTGACCAGCGCGTCGAGAGACTCACTACGCAGGCGGTCCAGGAGCTCCTTCCTGAGCGCGGGCTTGGTCTCGCCGTCGAGGTACTCGGCACGCATGCCCCGTTGGACGAGCAGATCGCGGACACGCCGCGCGTCTTCGCGGCCCACCGCGAAGACGATCATCGGGCTGAGCTCGGCTCGTAGCTTCAGGATCTCGTTCGCCACGCGCTGCGCACGAGGCTCGTCGCGCGCCAGCTTGCTCTCCAACGCGGGCGGCAGGCGCCCATGAGTCGCAACGTACTGGGCTTGGGCCTCGCTCACGTCGACCGTTCCGTCGAGCGTCACCACCTTGTGCTGCGGGTAGGCGAGCACACCGAGGTTCATGAGCTCGACGTACGATTTCTGGTGGATGATCCCGCCGGGGAAGATGCCGGTCAGCACGGGGCGCTCGCTCGGGGCCGTGCGGATCGGTGTCGCGCTCAATCCGAGCAGGCGGCGGCGGTCCGCGCGTAGGTCCCGAAGTAGCTCCGCGTACGTGCGTGCCGGCGCGTGGTGAGCTTCGTCGTAGACGATCGTGTCGACGACGCCGGCTCGATCGACGTCCGCGGCAGTGATTCCGCGGCGCGCGAGCGTGTCGATGGAGGCCACGACGATGTCCCCATCGAGGTCGCGGTCGGCGCCCCCTTCCACGATCCGCAGCGTGAAGCGCGGGCCGCGGGGCCGGAGCAATGCCGCGTGGCGGGCGATATCCTCGGCGGCCTGGCCGATCAGCTCCGTGCGTCCCGCGAGCCAGAGAGCGCGCCCGCCGTTGTTCGCGAGGAGGCTGAGCAGCCACCAGATTGCGGTTTTCGTTTTTCCGGAGCCCGTCGGATGGCACAGGATCGCACCGCGGCCGGGCTGGAGCCCGTGAAGTCGCTGTACTGCCTCCTCCTGGTAGGGTCGAAGGCGATCGGGCGGAGCGATCCCGGTCTCCACGACGCGAAACGGCGGCAACCGCTCCGACTGCGCACTCGCTGGCGTCGGAGCGGACACCACGGCCCCCGCCGTCGCGAGGTACTCGGCGATCCCCGCCCAGCCGCGAGCCACGTTCCGCTCTGTTCGCTCGCCGATCACCGCGCGCCACCCGTCGACGGTCCAAGCCCCGCTCCGAACGAGCTTCTCGGCGTTGCCTCGAACGTGGCGCTCGATGCGGGAGATGAGGACTGAACGGTTCCCGCCACGGAGCGCGCCGAAGTGGTCGGCGAACTCGCGCAGCTCATCACCGGTCAGCAGTTCGAGTAGGTGCTCCGCGCGTCCACCGGCCATCGAGGCGCAGTATCGGCGATCGCTCAGTGCGCGAGGAAGGTCCGCGCGCCATGTCGGGGGTTTTCCCTACGCCGTCAGTCCGATGTGGCGCTTCACGTCACCGTCGACGCTCCAACTTCATGTTGTTCGAGGAACCGCGCAGCGGATAGCTTCGGCGTGCGCGGGACGTGACCGCGCGGTGGTCGGCTGGGAGGGTCGTCTTGGCGAAGGAGCTCGTGATCGCGCCGGGTGCGCACATCGAGGTGCGCGACGCTGTCTGGCGCGTCGTTCAGGTGAACCAGACCAGCAGCGGCAGCGCGGCGTGGCACGTCGTCGGGCTCTCCGAGATCGTGCGCGACCAGGAGGCGATCTTCCTCCAGGAGTACGAGCCGAAGGTCAGCGTCCTCGACCCGCGCGAGACGCAGCTCGTGGCGGACCCGAGCGCTGGGCACCGGCGGTCGCGTCTCTACCTGGAGAGCAAGCTCCGCCGCGTCCCGCCCACCACCACCGAGCCGGTGCTCGGGCGCAGCGCCGCGCTCGACGTGATGGACTTCCAGCTCCACCCCGCCCGGCTCGCGCTCCAGCAGACGCGGCCGCGGATCCTCATCGCCGACGCCGTCGGCCTCGGCAAGACGCTGGAGGCGGGCATCCTCCTCTCCGAGCTCATCCGCCGCGGCCGTGCTCGACGCATCCTCGTCGCGACCGTGAAGAGCATGCTCACGCAGTTCCAGAAGGAGCTGTGGACGCGCTTCTCGATCCCGCTCGTGCGTCTCGACTCGGTGGGCCTCGCGCGCATCCGCGAGCAGATCCCGACGAACCACAACCCGTTTCACTACTACGACAAGACGATCATCTCGATCGACACGCTCAAGCAGAACAACGCGTTCCGCACCCACGTCGAGCGCGCCGAGTGGGACGTGATCGTCATCGACGAAGCACACAACGTCGCCGAGCGCGGCGGCGACCGCTCACAACGAGCGCGGATTGCCAAGATCCTCTCCGAGCGCTCCGACGCGCTCATCCTGCTGTCCGCGACGCCGCACGACGGCAAGGCCGAGAGCTTCGCCAGCCTGATGAACATGCTGGACCCGACGGCCATCAGCGACCCGAAGACCTACGGCCCGAAGGAGATCGAGGGCCTCTTCGTCCGCCGCTTCAAGAAGGACGTGCAGGCCGAGCTCGGCAAGGCGTTCCCCGACCGGCAGATGCGACAGGTCCACGCCGCCGCGTCCCCGGCCGAAGAGCGCGCATTCGATGCGCTCGTCGACCTGAAGTTCTCGGCGATCGACCAGCGCCGTCACGGCGCGATGCTCTTCAAGACCACGCTGGAGAAGGCGCTCTTCAGCAGCCCCGCCGCGTGCCGGCAGACCATTGCCGAGCGCATCAAGACGATCGGGGCGCGGAAGGACGCGGCCGACTTCGCTCAGGACGTCGAGCGCCTGCACGCTCTCGACGACCGCGTCGCCGAGATCGACGCCTCGTCGTTCTCCAAGTACCAGCGCCTCCTCCAGCTCATCGGCAGCAAGAAAGAGTTCGGCTGGTCGCCGAAGGCGAAGAACGACCGCCTCGTGATCTTCAGCGAGCGCATCGAGACGCTGAAGTTCCTCCGCGAGCGGCTGACCGAAGATCTGGAGCTCAAGGAGGACCAGATCGAGCTCCTCCACGGCGGCCTCTCCGACACCGACCAGCAGGAGATCGTCGAGCGCTTCGGGAAGGACAACGCGAAGGTCCGCATCCTCCTCGCGTCCGACGTCGCCTCCGAGGGCCTCAACCTCCACTTCCTCTGCCACCGGCTCGTCCACTTCGACGTGCCGTGGTCGCTCATGGTGTTCGCGCAGCGGAACGGCCGCATCGATCGCTACGGCCAGGAGCTGCCGCCGCAGATCGTCTACCTCCTCACGGAGTCGAAGAACGAGCGCATCCGCGGCGACCTGCGCATCCTGGAGCTCCTCACGCAGCGCGATCACCAGGCGCAGGAGAACATCGGCGACCCGTCAGCGCTGATGGGCCAGTACGACGCCGAGAAAGAGGTCCTCTTCACCGCGCAGGCGATCGAGGCGGGTGAGTCGGCCGAGGCCTTCGGCGCGAAGCTCGCCACCGATGAGCTGAGCCCGCTCGACCTCCTTCTGCGTGGCGGGCCGACGCTCGACGTCGCACCCCCGCCGCCGGCGCCGCCCACGTTCTCGCTCTTCGACTCCGACTTCGCTTACGTGCGCGAGGTGCTCGATCTCCTCCACGATAACGACGGCCTCGAACGCGTCGTGCGCGAGAAGGACGACATCATCGAGGTCCAGCTCCCGCCCGATACCGAAGAAGCGCGACGACAGAAGCTCGCGGGCACCGACCTGCGTCGGCGCCTCCGGAAGCTCCCGGTCGAGGTCGTTCCAGAGGACGGCATGCTGGTGCTGACCCCCGACCGCCACCGCATCCAGGACGCGATCAAGCTCGCGCGGCGCGAGGAGTCGGCGTGGCCGAAGGTCTCGTACCTCTGGGCGCTCCATCCCGTCGTCGACTGGTGCAACGACAAGGCGGTCGCGCACCTTGGCCGCCTCGAAGCGCCCGTCATCTCGTTGATCGAGGGTGTCGCGCTCGACGAGGCCGTCGTGCTCGTGTCGGCGCTGCTCCCGAACCGCCGGAGTCAGGCGCTCCTCCAGGAGTGGTACGCCGTCCGGTTCGTGGGCGGCGCCCGGCGAGAAGCGGTGCCGTTCGCGACGTGGGCCGATCGCGCGAAGGTCGCTCGGCGTGCGCTGCCCAACCGCAACCTGCCCATCGACCTCGCCGCGTTCCGCGAGCTCGTGCCGCCGGCCGTCGATGCGGCGCGGGCCGCAACGCTCGCGCACTGGGCCGAGCAGGAGACCAAGCTCAAGGCCAAGCTCGACGCCGAGCTGCGGCGCCTCAACGAGCTCCACGACCGGCGCTACGTGCAGATGGTGAGCGACGCGATGGACCGCATGGTGCGCGGCGCCACGTTCGGAGACGTGGAGCGCGCCGAGATCCGCGCCAAGGTCGACAAGATCTTCGAGCCGTTCCAGCGCTTCGTCCGCGACAGCATGACGGCGGGGAAGGAGCCGTTCGTCGAGGTCCTCGCGGTCTTCCGCAACGAGGCCGCCGTCCATCCCTCGGGCTCGCGTGCAGGAGGGAAGTCGTGACGTTCCTCGGCATCGAGAACACGAACGAGTTCTTCACGCAGCACTACCTCGCCGCGATTCTGGAGAGCGATCTCAAGCCGGTGTTGGAGCGCTGGCGGGCGGCCGTGAAGGAGACGGCGCCCGACGACGGCGACCGGCCCTCATCACGCGTTCCGAGCCGCGCGCCGCCGCAGGCTCTCGGCGCGAGCCACCTGGAGCTCTTCCGGTACCTCGAACGGATCGCAGCGGAGGTCGACCCCGAGCGCCGCGTGCTCGCGCACTTCGACATGTACACGCGCCTGCTCGCGGACCTCGGCTACGCGGACATCCTCGGCCATCGGCTCGCGACGCTCCCTGCCGGCCCGGTCGCGCTCTACGGCGAGGTGAAGCGGGCCGACGGCTCACCTCTTCTCTGGCTGCTGCCGGTCGTGCCTCCGCACGGAGAAGAGAGGAGCACCCTCTCGTCGAGCGTGAGCGACGCGCAGGCCGCAGTCGCGCACCGTGCGCTCGGCGCGACGCCCTCGCCACTCGCCACGAGCCTCGGCGCCGAACAGCTCATCGAGCAGGCGTTCGACCTCGACGAGCCGCCGCGGTTCATCCTGGTCCTGGGCATCGACGACATCACGCTCGTCGAGCGCGCCAAGTGGGCCGAGCAGCGCCTGCTCCGCTTCGACCTCCGCGAGATCCTCGGCCGCCGGCAGCCGCACACGCTCGACGCAACCGCGGCGCTGCTCCATCGGGACAGCCTGGTCCCGAAGGACGGCATCCCGCTCCTCGACGACCTCGACGACCACTCGCACAAGCACGCGTTCGCCGTCTCCGAGGACCTGAAGTACGCGCTCCAGGCATCGATCGAGCGCCTCGGCAACGCGGCCGTCGAGTACATCCGGAAGACCAAGAAGCAGAGGGTGTTCGGAGACCGGGTCCCGGAGGAGGGTGCCGAGAATGACGCCTTCGCGAAGCAGCTCTCCGGCGACTGCCTCCGGTACATGTACCGGCTCCTGTTCCTCTTCTACATCGAGGCGCGCCCCGAGCTCGGCTACGCGCCCGTCGGCGTCGACGCGTACCGGATCGGCTACAGCCTGGAGCGCCTCCGCGAGCTGGAGCAGCTCGACCTGTCGACAGAGGAGGCGCGCAACGGGACGTACATCCACCAGTCCCTCCGCTTGCTCTTCGACATGATCTACGACGGGCGAAAGCCGGCGGGCCAAGCCCGTCTCGGCACCGATGCAGACGGAGCGCTCTCGACCTCTCACTTCTCGACGTTCGAGCTCGCGCCGCTGCGCTCGCACCTGTTCGACCCGGCGCTCACGCCGATGCTCGATGGCGGCTCGTACAAGGGTGACCGTGGCGTCGTCTTCACGAACGAGGTGCTGCGCGACGTGATCGAGAACATGTCGCTGACCCGACCCGGTGCCCGCGGACGGCGCGGCCGGATCTCGTACGCGACGCTCGGCATCAACCAGCTCGGCGCCGTGTACGAGGCGCTGCTCTCGTTCCGCGGCTTCCTCGCCAAGACCGACCTCTTCGAGGTGAAGCCCGCGAAGAACGACGACCACGGCGTCCTCGACACCGCCTACTTCGTCCCCGAGTCGGACCTGCCGAAGTACTCGGACGACGAGAAGGTCTACGACGGCAACGAGCTGCGTCGCTACAAGAAGGGCACGTTCGTGTACCGCCTCGCGGGTCGCGATCGGCAGACGTCGGCCTCGTACTACACGCCCGAGGTGCTCACCCGCGCGACCGTGAAGTACGCGCTGAAGGAGCTCCTCGGCGAAGACGACAGCGCGCTCAAGGCCGACGAGATCCTCCACCTCACGGTCTGCGAGCCCGCGATGGGCAGCGCCGCGTTCTTGAACGAAGCGGTGAACCAGCTCGCGGAGGCCTACCTCGTCAGCAAGCAGCGCGAGCTCGGGAAGCGCATCTCGCACGACGAGTACGCGCACGAGAAGCAGCGCGTGAAGATGTTCATCGCCGACAACAACGTGTTCGGCGTCGACCTGAACCCTGTGGCGGTCGAGCTCGCCGAGGTGTCGCTCTGGCTGAACACGATCCACCGCGGCGGCTTCGTGCCGTGGTTCACCGGGCAGACGGTCTGCGGGAACTCGCTCATCGGCGCGCGCCGGCAGGTGTTCGCCGGCTCCGCGCTCGACGCGGGCCCTCCCGACAAGCACGGCCGCGGAAAGAACAACGACTGGCTCGACAAGGTGCCCGAGCGCGTGCCGCTGGGAACCGCGCGCCCCGCAGGGAGCGTCTACCACTTCCTGCTCGGCGACCGCTCGATGTCGGTCTACGGCCGCGGGACCGAGGGCGAGCCGATCCGCGAGATGGCGAAGGACCAGCTCGCCGCGATCGACGACTGGCGCAAGGAGTTCTGTGCGCCGCTCGAAGCCGACGAGGTCGGGACGCTCGGGAAGCTCTCGACGTCGATCGACGGGCTCTGGGACAAGCACGCGGATCTGCTCAAGCGCATCCGCTTCCGCACGACGGATCCGATCCAGATCTGGGGGCAGCCGCCGCCCGACAGCGATCGGAAGCCGACGACGACGGCGCAGAAGGACAAGATCTGGGAGCAGGAGATGCTCTCCGAGAGCGTGCGCGCATCGTCGCCCTACCGGCGTCTGAAGCTCGTGATGGACTACTGGTGCGCGCTCTGGTTCTGGCCGATCGAACAGGCGGAGCTGCTGCCGACACGCGACGAGTTCCTCGAGGACGCGCGACAGATCCTCGACACCGACGTGTACGAGGCGCCGCCGCCGAAGGGGCAGACGCTGGACCTGTTCGGGACGACTGCGCCCGAGGAGGTGAAGCAGACGGCGATGGAGTACGGGCTCGTCAATGTCCACACGATCGTGGATCGGAGCCCGCGCTTACAGCTCGTGGAGCAGCTCGCCGAGCGGTACCGGTTCCTGCACTGGGAGCTGGAGTTCGCGGACGTGTTCCGCGAGCGCGGCGGGTTCGACCTCATGCTCGGAAACCCGCCGTGGTTGCCGGTGCAGTGGACCGAAGCGGACGTGCTCGGCGATGCGGATCCGGCATTCGTACTGAAGAAGCTGTCGGCAAAGCAGACGGCGGATCTGCGCGAGGCGACGTTCGAGCGTCTCGCCAACCGGCCGCTCTACCTGTCGGCTCACGAGGCGGCTGCTGGGACCGGCTCCTTCCTCAGCGCCGCCACGAACTACCCACTACTCCAGGGCGTGAAGACAAACCTCTACAAGTGCTTTCTTCCCCTGGTGTGGACCTGGCGAAGCACCATTGGGACGTCGGGGCTGCTGCATCCGGAGAAGGTGTACGACGAGCCGTCGGGCGGCGCGCTCCGCGAGGCGCTCTATCCGCGTCTGCGTAGGCACTACCAGTTCGCGAACGAGATGGTGCTCTTCCCCGAGGTCGACCACCACGTTCGAAGTTCAGCATAAACGTCCACGCACCACCCCGCGCGGACGTTCGCTTCCAGCACATGGCGAACATCTTCACGCCGACGACGATCGACGCCAGCCTCGCGCACAGCGGTCAGGGGTCCGTTCCTGGCCTGAAGGAGGACGACGCGTGGTGTGTCGGCGGTCATCGCGACCGGATCATTGAGGTCAACGAGGGAACCCTCAGGCTGTTCGCTGACCTCTACGACGAGCCAGGCACCCCGCTGCGCAGGCGCGCCTGCCCGCCCTGCACGCGCGGCAGTTGGTGACCGCCATCGATAGCCTGCGCCACGCGAGACGTGTCGGCGACCTCTCCGCCTGGGACGTCTGGGACGGGTTTCACGAGAGCCGTGCGGTCCGGGACGAGACCATTCGTCGCGAGACCGTGTTCCCAAGCCGATCCGACCTCGCTCGTCGTTAGCGGACCGTACTACTTCGCCAACCCGCTCTACAAGACGCCGCGGACAACCTGCACGCAGAACAGCCACTATGACGCGTTGAACCAGAAATCCTCGGCGATGACTACCTTCCTCGCACCAACTTCGTGCCAGCCGCACAGGGAGGAGATCTTGTTCGGAGCGTGCCGCGTGTCTCATGGTCGTCGACGCACACGTTTCTGTCGCATCCTCGTGTCATTGCGTCGCGCATGATTTCCTCCCAAGGCGAGCGGACGCTTCAGCCCGCGATCCTCCCGCCCGGCGTGTCGCACATCAACATGGTCTACTCCTACGCCTTCGCGAACACAGAGGATCTGACTCTTGTCGCAGGGGCTTGGAGTTCCTGGTCGCGGACTTCTTCGTGAAGTCGACAGGCGCTGGCGACTTCGTCATCAACATCGCGCGGCGACTGCCGCTCCCGGCGCGTTTCCGAGTTGTCGGTGCGGGTCCTCGTCCTCAACTGTCTCACGTCCCACTACGCTGACCTCTGGCGCGACGCGTTCGACCCGTCGTTCCGCACCGATGGGTGGGCGAAGATCGATCCGCGCCTCGCCGCCGACAAGTTCTCCTCCCTCGCGCCCGAGTGGAAGCGCGAGACCCCGCTCCGCACCGAATACGCTCGCCGCCAAGCCCTCGTCGAGATCGACGTCCTCGTCGCGATGGCCTTCGGCCTCGCCCTCGACGAGCTCAAGCTGATCTATCGCTCGATGTTCTACGTGATGCGCGCCTACGAGGCCGACACCTGGTACGACCGCCGCGGCCGCATCGTCTTCACGAACAGCAAGGGCCTCGTCGGCGTCGGCCTCCCGCGGACCGCGAAGAAGGGCGACCCCACGCCCGCCTGGAACGACGTGAAGGACATGAAGTCCGGCACCGTCGAGCAGACCATCACCGACGACACCCAGCCCGGCGGCCCCCGCGAGCGCAAGATCGTCTACGAGGCCCCGTTCGACCGCTGCGACCGCGAGCAGGACTACGACACCGTGTGGGCGCACTTCGAGAAGCGCTTTGGAAAGGCGAGCGCGTGAGCGACTGGGCCGCTGGCGCGATCGTTTCGACACCGCGCGGCGAGGCCGTGGTCGTCGACGAGACCGTGGATCGCGTGCGCGTCGTCTTTCCCGGAGGTGCCGTCCGGACGTTCCTCCTCCGCTCCACGAACGAGTGGGACACCATCAGCGAGGGTACGTCCGACTCGTTCGCGGATCGCTCTTCGAGAATGCTCGCCCGATTGATGCGAGCCGGTGAGGCAACGTGCGAGCGATGCGGACGTGCGCTTCGCGACCAGGTCAGCCGAGCGCTCGGAACGGGCCCCGAGTGCAGGCGGAAGCTCTCCGAGCCCGAGCGAGCACGCATCGACCGGGCGAGACGGCAATGGTCGGCCGACGCTGCTGCGTCGAATCTCGCCGACATCAAGTTCGAGGACTATCCGATCAGCGCGTCCTGGCAGGACGAGTTCCTGGCCGCGTGGGTCGCGGCTCGGCTCTGGAGGCATCCGTGACGAGCCTGCCCTCGAAGGAGACCCTCGCGATCGAGCTCAAGAGCGATCGCGGACCGCTGCCTGACGCGGCGCTCGTCGAGGCCGTCGTCTGTCTGGCGAACACCGACGGCGGCAGCGTCTTCCTCGGCGTCGAGGACGATGGGCGCGTGACCGGCCTGCATCAGAGTCGACGGAGCTCTGTGGGTTTGCCTGCGCTCGTGGCGAACCGGACATCGCCGCGCGTGAACGTCACCGTGACCGACCTCGACGAGGCGGGAGTGCGTGTCGTCCGAATCGACGTGCCGAAGAGCGACCAGATCGTCGCCACGTCCGACGGCACCATCAAGCGGCGGGTGCTCGACGCGCGCGGGCGACCTGAATGCGTGCCGATGTTGCCATCGGAGATTCCTTCGCGGCTTTCCGATCTCGGTCGTCTCGATGCGTCCGCACAGCTCGTACCGGGCGCGACGCTGGATGCGCTCGATCCGGTGGAACGAGCACGCCTGCGCCAGTTCATCCAGACGTACGCTGGTGATCGCGCGCTCGCGGAGCTATCGGACGACGAGCTCGACGCAGCGATGGGACTCGTCACCGGCAGCGGGCGCGATCGGTCCCCCACGCTCGCGGGCTTGTTGCTGATCGGGCGCGAGGCGGCTCTGCGCGAGCTCGTGCCTACGCACGAGGTTGCGTTCCAGGTGCTCGATGGCGAGACCGTTCGCCTCAACGAGTTCACACGGTGGCCGTTGCTCCGCGCTTTCGAGTGGCTCGACACGCTGTTCCTCCCGCTCAACACGGAAGAGGAGGTGCAGGTTGGGCTCTTCCGCGTCGCGGTGCCGCGTGTCGACCGGAGGGCTTTTCGTGAGGCGATCGCCAACGCGCTCGCGCACCGAGACTACACGCGGCTCGGCACGGTCCACGTTCGCCTCGACCGCGAGGCGCTCACGATCAGCAACCCCGGCGGCTTCGTGGAGGGGGTCACGCAGGACAACTTGCTCACGACGGAACCTCGACCGCGAAACCCGCGCCTCGCGGACGCGCTCAAGCGGCTCGGCCTGGCCGAGCGCACGGGGCGAGGCGTCGATCTGATCTACCGCGGGCTTCTTCGATACGGTCGTGCGCGCCCGGACTACTCGCGGAGCACGCGTGCATCGGTGGTGTTGCGCATGCCAGCGGCGGAAGCCGACCTCGGCTTCTTGAGGTTGATCTTGGAGGCCGAGGAACGCAGCGGCGGACCGATGCCGATCGACAGCCTGATCGCGCTGGCGTGCCTTCGCGAGCAGCGTCGCGTGACGGCCGAGGATGTCGAACGTGCGATCCAGAAGGACCGCGCGGCTGCGAAGGGAACGCTGGAGCGCCTCGTCGAGGCCGGCCTAGTCGAACCGCACGGCAACACGAAAGGCCGAACGTACATGCTCGCGAGCAAGGTGTACGCGTTGCTCGATCAGCGAACGGAGTACACGCGGCAGGCGGGGTACACAACGCTCCAGCACGAACAGCTCGTCCTCGGTTACGTCCAGCAGCACGGCGAGATCCGTCGCGAGAACGTCGTGGACCTGTGCCACCTGACCGGGGACCAAGCGAGCCGCCTGCTTCGACGCTTGGTCGATGGCGGACGCTTGCGGTTGGAGGGAAAGAAGCGATGGGCGCGGTACCTTCTTCCGGAGACAAATACGTGAGCGCCGCGTATAGCGCCGCGTATAGCCGTGCGTTGAGCGACCGCGGCAGGGGCGAAAACCGGTGCGATTTCAGCGCCATGCACTGCTCGTTCGCGCAGGTTCGTCGTTACGCCGAAGCGTATAGCGCGCGTATAGAAACGCTTGGCTCAACGCGCGGGGAACGCGTTGCTTCGGACGCGAAAGCAGCGGCGGAGGTCGTCGCGTGATCCCCGCCGCGCTCAGCTCGATGCTCCAGCAGGGGGTCGCGGACTTCCTGCGGATGAGCTTCTGGTCCTCGACCCCGGGGATGGAAGACGTCATCGAGCGCTTCGTCCAGACCGAGGGCGCCGTCTTCAAGGGCCCGTACGTCTCGGTGAAGCTCCCGTTCCGACAGGGCGGCGACGCCGAGTTCTTCCCCGAGGTCCCGCTCGGCTTCCCCGCGCACCTTCACCAGGAGCGCGCGTGGGCACGGCTCAGCGGCGCCACGCCCAAGAGCACGCTCGTCGCGACGGGCACGGGCTCGGGCAAGACCGAGTCGTTCCTCATGCCGATCCTCGACTACTGCCGGCGGAACACTGGCGTGCCGGGCGTGAAGGCGATCCTCATCTACCCGATGAACGCGCTCGCCACCGACCAGGCGCGCCGTATCGCGGAGCTCTGCTCGACCATCCCGTCGCTCAAGGGCATCAAGGCGGGCCTCTACATCGGCGAGGGCGACGGAGGGAAGCCCACGCAGCACCGATCGATGGGCGAGGACCACATCATCACCGACCGCGCTCGCATGCAGCGCGACCCGCCCGACGTTCTCCTCACCAACTACAAGATGCTCGACTACCTCCTCGTCCGCCCCGCGGACCAGGAGATGTGGGCGCCGAGCAGGCAGAACCCCGTCCGCTATCTCGTCGTCGACGAGCTCCACAGCTTCGATGGCGCGCAGGGCACCGACCTCGCGTGCCTCGTGCGGCGACTGAAGGCGCGCCTCGACGTGAAGCGCGGCGCGCTCTGCTGCATCGGCACGTCGGCCACGCTCGGCGGTCCGAGCGCCGGCGACAAGCTGCGGGAGTACGCGGAGCAGATCTTCGGCGAGCCGTTCGATGCCGAGAGCGTGGTCGGAGAGGCGCGGCAATCGCCCGAGGAGTTCTTCGAGGGCGAGCTCATCGAGTTCTCCGACGTTCCCGACGACCTCGCGCAGCTCGACCTCTCCCGTTACTCCACGCCGGCCGAGTACGTCGCCGCGCAGCAAGCGCTGTGGTTCGAGGAGAAGATCGCGGCGCCGCTCGGCTCGGACGAGTGGAAGGTGGCGCTCGGCGACCAGCTCCAGAAGCACGCGGTGCTCAGGAACCTCGTGGTGCTTCTCGGGCAGAAGCCGATGGCGATCGGCGAGCTGACCGATTCGCTCGCGCGCACCTCGCGGCAGCTTCGGAAGCAGCCGGAGCTCGCGCGCCGGGTCGTGGTCTCGTTCCTCTCGCTCATCTCGGAGGCACGCACGTGGGTCGTGGAGCGGCCCGACGCACGGAAGGCGCGCGAGGCGCGGGGAGCGCGACGACGAACGCGGCCGCTGCTCGAAGTGCGGCTCCAGCTCTGGCAGCGCGAGCTCCGCCGCATGGTGGGCAGCCTCGGTGACCCGGAGCAGAAGCTGCCGCCGTCGCTTCGTTACTCCGACGATCTCACGGACGAGCAGCGCGGCCAGCACCTCCCGGTCGTCCACTGCCGAGACTGCGGCGCGATGGGCTGGGCGAGCTGCGTGTCGCGCGACCGGCCCGATCTCTTCGCCGTCCCCGTCGACCGCTTCTACCGCTCGTTCTTCGGCGACGACCCGCAGGTGCGGTTCCTCTGGCCCGCGAAGGCCGCCGATGGACGCGACCCTGCCGCGTTCCAGCGGTTCTACGTCGATCGCCACCTCACGCGCGTCCGTGGCGACGCGCCTGCGGACGCGATCGAGGTCGTGCAGAGCGACAACGTCCACACCGTCCACGGCAAGCACGAGCTCCATCGCGACTGCCCGTTCTGCGGTGCGCGCGAGAGCCTCGCGCTCGTCGGGTTCCGCGCGTCCACGCTCACCAGCGTCTTCATCGACCAGCTCTTCACGTCGACCTTCAACGACGACAAGAAGCTCCTCACGTTCTCGGACTCGGTGCAGGACGCGGCGCACCGTGCCGGCTTCTTCGGCGCGCGCACGTGGAGCTTCAACCTGCGCGTCGCGATCCAGAAGGTGGTCGCGTCGGCCGAAGGGCGAACGCTTGCGGAGCTTCCCGCACTGTTCACGAAGACGTGGAGGCAGACGGCAGGCGGCAACGCGAGCGACGGCGCTCTCGACGACGTCACGTTCGCCGCGGCGTTCCTCGCGCCCAACATGGAGTGGTTCTCCGAGTACGAGGCGATGCTCAAGGACGGCGAGATCCCGGAAGGGTCGTCGCTCGTCCGCGACGTCGAGCGCCGCATCGCGTACGAGATCCCGAACGAGTACGGTCTCCAGTCACGGATCGGACGATCGCTCCCACGCACGGGCTGCTCGACGGTGGCGCTCGACCGAGCGCGCCTTGATGCCGCCGAAGGAGCGCTGCTGGAGCGGCTCCAGAACGAGGTCGGCGGGCTTCGCGGGCTCAACCGGAAGGCGCTGCGAACGTTCCTGCTCGGCTCCCTCCACCACCTCCGCGAGGTCGGCGGGATCGACCACCCCGAGCTCCCGCGAAGCTTCGTCGAGAGCGCGGGCAAGGACGACTACGTCTTCAAGCGGACGCCACATCTGCCGGCGTTCGGCCCACGGAGCCGGTTCAGCGCGCTCCTTACCTCGGACTCGAAGTCGCGGCGCTTCGACGTGATCCACGAGGGCGGCGCGTCGAAGTGGTACGACCGCTGGGTTGCACGCACGCTCGGCGACGGTGCGCCGCTGATGGGCGCGGCGTCGGAGGTCTGGGCGGTCGTGCTTCCGGTGCTCGTGCAGCACGGCATCCTCAAGGAGACCGCGGCAACGCACGGCAAGGTGTGGGGCCTCGCGCCAGAAGCGCTGCGGCTCACGAACCACTGCGTGCGGCTCCGCTGCCCGACGTGCAAGCACTGGCTCGTCGCAGCCGAGAGCGAGGCCGACGAGCTGCGCGGCTCGCCGTGCCTGAGCCCACCGTGCCGTGGAACCTACGCCGACGATGCTTCGCGCCCGGTGCCCGACTACTTCGGGAGCCTGCTGTCGCGCGGGCAGGTGCAGCGCGTGTTCCCCGAAGAGCACACCGGCCTCCTCGATCGGCCCGAGCGCGAGCTCATCGAGACGCAGTTCAAGGCCGAGGAGGAGCGGAAGCCGTGGTTCCCGAACCTCCTCTCCTGCACCCCGACGCTGGAGATGGGCATCGACATCGGGACGCTCTCGTCGGCGATCCTCTGCTCGGTGCCGCCCGCGCAGGCGAACTACCTTCAGCGCATCGGCCGCGCAGGGCGGCGCGACGGCAACTCGCTCGTGCTCACCATCGCGCAGGGCAAGCCGCACGATCTCTATTTCTATGCGCAGCCCACCGAGATGATCGCGGGCGACGTGCAGCCGCCTGGCGTCTTCCTCAACGCCTCGGCCGTCCTGGAACGGCAGCTCGCAGCCTTCAGCCTCGATCAATGGAACAACACCCCGGGGCAGCACCGCTTCGCCGCGCGGCTGCGCGAGGTGTTCGCGCACCTCGACCCGCCGAGCACGGAGCACTTCCCGCACAACTGGCTCGCGTTCGTACGTCGTGAGCAAGAACGACTGCTCGCCGACTTCGTCGCGCTCTTCAACGTCGACGGGCAGCCGATGGTGCTCACGGATGCGAGCCGCGCTCACCTGAGAGACTTCCTTCTCGGCGACGATGAGAAGGAGGGGAGCCTGAGCTGGAAGGTGCTCGACGCGCTGTCGCGAGAGAAACGCGCGTTGGAGTCGATCCGGCGGACCGCGCGTCGCTTGAAGGACCAGACGAAGGAGCTGAAGGCCGCCGTCGCGCAGGACAAGGACCACCAACAGCGCATCGCTCTCCATGAGCGCGAGCAGAACGCGTACGCGAAGCTCGCGCGCAGCATCGAGTCGACGGTGACCCTGGAGTTCCTCACGAACGAAGGGCTGCTCCCGAACTACGCGTTCCCCGAGGCGCCGGTTCGCCTGCGCTCGATCATCTGGAAGAAGCGAGCGAAGGGCGGCGATGACGGTGACGCCTACGAGACGAAGACGTACGAGTACGTGCGGCCGCCGGTCGCCGCGCTCTCCGAGCTCGCGCCCGCGTCGCAGTTCTATGCAGGCGGTCGTCGGGTCGCGATCGACCAGGTCGACGTCGAGGCCGCCGAGATCGAGACGTGGCGCTTCTGCCCCGCGTGCAGCCACTGCGTGCGGATCGATCAGGAGGACGCGACCGCCGACTGTCCTTCGTGTCGCAGCGCCGGTTGGGGTGAGGAGAGCCAGCGCCGCCAGCTCCTCCGTCTCCAGCAGGTCTTCGCGCGCACGAGTGATCGTGACAGCCGGATCCGCGACGACGTCGAGGAGCGGCAGCCTCGCTTCTTCAACCGCAACATGCTCCCGACCTTCCGGAAGGAAGACCGGAAGGGCGCATGGAAGCTCGAAGCGAAGTCCGTTCCCTTCGCGTTCGAGTATCACCAGCGCGCGAGCTTTCGGGAGCTGAACTTCGGCGAGAAGTCCGACGCGGCGACCAAGTTCAGCATCGCGGGCGAGCTCTCGGCGCGGCAGGGCTTCGTCATCTGCAAGCGCTGCGGGAAGGTGCAGGACAAGCGCCACGCCTCGAAGCAGCAGAAGCTGGGCACCGACGTTCGCGGCGAGCACACGCTCTGGTGCCTCGCGCGCCAGAAGGGTGAGAAGGAGAGCGACTTCGAGACGGCGGTGTACCTCTACCGAGAGTTCTCGTCCGAGGCGGTGCGCATGCTCCTGCCGCTCGCGGACCTCGGCTCGGAGCGGAGGCTCGCCTCGTTCGTCGCCGCGTTCCAGCTCGGCCTCAAGGATCGCTACGGCGGCCGCGTCGATCACCTTCAGACGCTCGTCTACAGCGAGCCCGACGGCAGCGACGCGATGATGCGCCGGCAGTACCTCGTCCTCTTCGACGCGGTGCCGGGCGGGACGGGCTACCTCAAGGACATCGTGCGCGAGCCGGCACCGGGCACCGAGCACGCGATGATCGAGATCCTCCGGCGCGCCCGCGATCGCATCCGCGGCTGCGAGTGCTTCGGCGATCCCGCGCGTGACGGCTGCTACCGTTGCCTCTTCGCCTATCGGAACAGCCGCGACATGGCGGAGACGTCGGCGCACGAAGCGCTCGCGATGCTGACCGAGATCCTCGACCAGGCCGGGACACTCGTGCGCACCGAGTCGCTCTCGGACATCAGCGTCTCGGGGCTGATGGACAGCGTGCTGGAAGCACGGTTTATCGAGGCGCTCCAGCGCTTCTCGCGGCCCGAGCTGCCGGTCTCCACGCCGCGGAAGAGCATCGTGCGCGGCAAGCCTGGCCATGCGATCTCGGTCGGCGACCCGGCGCAGGAGTGGTTGATCGAGCCGCAGGTCACGCTGGGCGCCGCGCAAGGGCTGCCGGTCGAGATTTCGATCGACTTCGTCCTGAGACCGGCGACCGTCACCTCGGGCCGCAAACCGATCGCCGTGTTCCTCGACGGCTTCCAGCACCATCGCGCTCGCGTGGGTCACGACATGCTCCAGCGGATGTCGCTCCAGAGCGCCGGGGAGTACGACGTCTGGTCGTTCACCTGGGACGACGTGGATGCCGCGTTCGATCGGGGCCGTGAGCTGCCTCGGATGCTCTTCCATCCGGACGGACCGGCGCTGAAGGGCTGGTACCAGAAGCTCGGGCTCGGGGCGTGGGCCCAGGTGCTGGACACGACGCCGCTGGAGCTCCTGCTCCGCTCGATGGCGAACGCCGAGGATCCGGTGCCGTGGTCGAAGCTCGCGTCGATCGCGCTCATCGCGCAGATGGGCCTCCCGCCGCAGGTCGATCTCTCCGCGTGGAAGAGCGAGGTCCTCGCTGTCGTCCCGTCGCCGTTCTCGGCAGCGTTCGCGGTCGACCCGGAGGGCCTCTTCGTACGGCGGCCTGCGGATGGTCCCGGCACGTTGGCCGTCTGGGCCACGACGACTCGCGCAGCGGCGGCCTCGAAGGATTCGAGCAGGCTTGCCGATTTTCGCGCCGTGATCTGGCTGGACGATGCGGCGGAGCATCACGACACGAAGGAGTACCGGGACGCGTGGCGCGCGTTCCTCTTCGCGTTCGTCATCCTCGGACGCTTGCCGCAGGTGCTGTTCCTGACGCGCACCGGCTCACGGAGCGCCGACGGCTTCGAGCGGCTCGCGCTGATTCGCGATCGCGGTGCGGTCGCGAGCGCGGCGGCCGCGGGCGGCTGGGTGATGAGCGACGTCGCGCCCGACTTCGTCGACATCGCGTCGGCGCTCGACGAGGCAGACATTCGGCCGCCCGAGATCGGCCTCGATCTTCCTGACGCCCGCGGGCTCTCGTCCGGCGTCGAGGGCGAGTTCGTCTGGGAGTCGGATCGGATCGCCTTGGTTCGCGTCGCTCCAAATGCCGGGCGCGTCGACCCACGCTGGCGCGTCTTCTCGCTCGCCGAGTGTCTGGCGGATGTGTCGCCGCTCCTGTCCGCCCTGCGTGGCGCACCCGCTGGAGGTTCCTGATGAGCGCCCCCACCCAGACCTTGGCGCAAAAGTTCCGCGTCGCCGTGTATGACGAGTTCCTGGACGCCTTCGCTCGCTTGCCTCGCGCGCAGCAGAAGAAGGTCAGCCAGTTCATGCGGAAGTTCCGCTCGGACCCGACGAGCTCCGCGATCAACTACGAAAAGATCAGCACGTTCCGCGACCCGAACATGCGGACCGTGCGCATCGATCAGCAGTACCGCGCGGTGCTCCTCAAGCCCGAGCAGGGGAACGTCTACGTGCTCCTCTGGGTGGACAACCACGACGAGGCGATGGCGTGGGCGGAGAACAAGCAGGTCGTCATCCATCCCGAGACGGGCTCCCTCCAAGTGCTCGTCGCCGAACCTGCCAGCGCGCCGCCGCCGACGCGAATGCGTGCGCCAGCGGCTGCTGCGGCGCCGCCGCTCTTCGGCCAGTGGTCGGACAGCGAGCTCATGAGCGTTGGCGTTCCGAGCCAGGCACTCCCGCAGATCCGCGCGGTCACGACCGAGGCCGAGCTCGAACCGCTCGCGGCATCGCTACCGACCGAGGCGTACGAGGCGCTGTTCTTCCTCGGCTCGGGAGAGCCGCTGGAGGCGGTGCGTCTGTCGCTCGCGGTCGAGAAGCCTGCCGTGGTCGACACGCAGAACTTCGAGGCCGCCCTCGCGGCGCCGTCGAGCCAGCGACACTTCGCGGTCGTCACCGATGACCAGGAGCTCGAAGCGATCCTCGACGCGCCGCTCGACAAGTGGCGCGTGTTCCTCCACCCGAGCCAGCGGAAGATCGTCACCGCCTCGTTCAACGGACCGGCGCGCGTGCTCGGCGGTGCCGGTACCGGGAAGACCGTCGTGGCGATGCATCGCGCGAAGCACCTCGCGACTCAGGTCTTCACGGGCGACGAGGACCGGATCCTCTTCACGACGTTCACGATCAACCTCGCTCGCGACATCCACGAGCAGCTCCAGAAGCTCGTGCCGCCGGCGGCGATGCGTCGCATCGAAGTGGTTCACCTCGACAAGTGGACGTCCGACTTCCTGCGGAGCCAGGGCTACGACTACCGCATCGAGTACTGGGACATGGCGAGCTCGCCGCTGGAGGCGCTGTGGGAGAGCTCGCTCGGCGACCGGCCCGAGCAGCTCAAGCTGCCGCGGCGGTTCTTCCGCGAGGAGTGGGACTTCGTGGTCCAGCCGACCGGCTGCACGAGCTACGAGTCCTACCGCGACGCGGCCCGTGTCGGCCGTGGCGTTCGACTCAGCCGACAGCAACGCAAGGACATCTGGCCGGTGTTCGAGGAGTACCGCAACCGCCTCGAAGCGAAGCGTCTGCGCGAGCCCGTCGACGCGATGCGCGACGCCGCCGAGCTCCTCGCAAAGCTCAAGGGCCGGACCCGCTATCGCTCCGTGGTCGTCGACGAGGCGCAGGACATGAGCACCGTCGCGTTCCAGGTGCTGCGCGCCTTGGTGCCCGAGGAGCCGAACGACCTCTTCATCGTCGGCGACGGCCACCAGCGCATCTACCGCCGCAAGGTCTCGCTCGCGCAAGCCGGTGTGAAGATCACCGGCCGCAGCAAGAAGCTCTACATCAACTACCGGACGACCGACGAGATCCGCCGCTACGCGGTCGCGCTGCTCCAAAACGTCGCTGTCGACGACCTCGACGACGGGAGCGACGACAACAAGCGGTACAAGTCCCTGATGCACGGCGCGCCGCCGCGCATCGAGCGGTGCGGCAGCTTCAAGAAGGAGATCGAGATGATCTCGACCTTCGCTCGCGCGTCCGACGAGCTGAGCGCCACATGCCTCGTGACGCGGACGCACAAGGACCTCGATCAGTACGACGCCGCGCTCAAGGACGCGGGCATCGCGACCTACCGCGTGCGCCGGAGCGAAGCGGAGGACCGCAGCAAGCCGGGGCTGCGCCTCGCGACGATGCACCGCGTGAAAGGCCTGGAGTTCGACCGGATGATCATCGCGGGCGTGAACGACGGCGTCGTCCCGCTCCTCGCCGGCGACGCCGAGTCCGACGATCGCGGCGTGAAGGAGGAGGCCGAGCTGCGCGAGCGGGCGCTCTTCTACGTCGCCTGCACGAGGGCGCGGAAGGAGCTGCTGATCACGAGCGGCAGCAAGCCCAGCGCGTGGCTCGTACAGTGAGGAGCATGGACGAGGCCGATCAGTACTTCGAGCGCCTTGGGGCCTTGGCCGACACCTTGGTCGGCGAAGGGCGGACCGGCAGTGATCTCGCGCAGCGGAACATGGATCGCTTCGAGGACGTCAAGCTCGTTGCCTTGCGCCGCGCGCTGCTGAGCTCGCAGGATCGCGCGCATGTCAGCGGCTACCTCGCGACTGGGCTCTTTTCGGCGATGGAGCAGGAGGATCGCCTCGCCGCGTTCACCGTTGTCATCGAGCTCGACGAGGAGGTGACGCGGCGCGACCTAACCCGCAGGTTCAAACGCTACGAGGACACGCAGCCGCTATTTCAGCTCAGCCCGGCCCTCTGGGAGTCCGCGCGGAAGACCGAGCTCATCCCGGCAACGATGTTCCGGCATCTCCGTCGAAGCGGACTCGTAGAAGTCCATGGGGGCGGCTGGGCGCGTCTTGATCCACTTCTTCCGCCCGAACTTCTCGTTTGGACCCAAGCCACGTTTCCCGCAGCGTCGCTGTTCGTCCGACTCGACCCGTATTTCTTTTCGTCCTCGATGCCCGCAGAGCCTCTGAAAGAGGCCGCCGTTCGGCCATCACGACCCGACTGGTGGAAGGACCTCTCGCTTCGCGCTCGCGAAAAAGATGGAGGTCACTACGAGCTCCAGCCGCCCGTCGAACTGACCGGCGCGACTCTCGACCAGTATTGGGAATACAACGTCCGATGCGTCCGCTCGCTGGAGGTCTACGCTGAGCGCGACAAGACGGAGAACCTCTCGATGATGATCGAAGAGCTCAGCCAGGAGCGCCGTGCCGCGCGAATGATGGGCCGGTGCATCCACCTCGACACGGATGCGGAGCCGGGATCGCCAGCGTCTACGGCGACGCTGAACCACCTCGACCTGGCGATCAATGTCTACCTCGATGAAGCCGCGGCCCGTCGAAAACCCATGCGACTCAGCGACGGCAAGGTAGAGGACGCGTCGACGCGGACCCACCTGCTTCGGATCGAAAGCGTACCGTTCGCGGCGACAGCCGAGTTTGTGCGGCAGTTCTTCCAGTCGACCGTCCTCTTCGACGAGTGGGCACGCGACCAGCTCGGAGCGAGCTTCAGCGCGGCGACCGCGGAGTAGGCCCCACCGACGGTTGCCGATGCCGATGTACGATGCCCCTGTGGGAGTGGAGGACGTGTCCACGCGGTCGGTCGCGTGGGAGGCCTGGTGCGGGCGGGACCTGGAGCGCGAAGTCGCGGTCGTCACGCCCGAGCTCGTCGCGTTCGCACGGAAGGACGCGATCGAGCGGGCACTGGAGCTCTGGCGTGCCCGACACGGTGAGGTCGGCGATCCCGCGGCCCGCGCCGCTCTCGCACGACTGATCGCCAGAGGCGTCGGCACGACGGACCGCGAGCGCGCAACGCTTGCCCGAGTGCTCGGAGACGCCACGACGAGCACCGACATTCGCATCGTTCACGCGCCCGGACCGCCTACGGCGCGAGACATCGGGGATTCCATCCAGCGGCTCCCGCGCGAGCGATGGGTGGAGCATCTCGACGCGATCCGGCGCACGTTCTTCCAGGCGCACGCCTCGGTGGACGAGTTCGTGGTGTGGGTGGTGCGCGAGCTCTGGCGCACGGGGGCACGGCCGTGAGCCAGACGCTCGACCTCCTGCGCGAGACAGCCTTCGGTCGCGCGGACGCGGTTCGGCTCGTCGTCATGCACGACATGCCGTTCGATTTGCCGTCGCGAACGGCTCCGGAAGACGATGTCCGCCGGCAGATCGTCGAGCCCTTGGAGCGGAAGCATGGGGGGCCAAGCGGGGTCGTGCTCTGGCTCTTCCAAGAGCATCTCGACGTTGACCGCGTCGCTCGCATCGCCGCCCGGCCTTGGACTGGGGAACGGGCCCAGTACGTGTGGATGGAGGACCGCAACCACCTGCGTGAGGCGTCGTTTCGGCGCCTGGTCGGGCGACTCTGGGAGGCTGCGTACCTCACGCAGCGAGATCGGATCGACGAGCTCGTCCACGGCGCACCTTCGACCTGGTTCGTGGCGCGACACGTAGGAACGCCGGTCGTGCGCCCTGCGGCGAGGGCGCCGACACGTGAGCGCGCACCGATTGCCGTACCCGTTGCCGATGCGACCGGAGTGGCCGTCGCGACGCGGAAGCCGCCGATCGCCGTCGGCACCGTCCCACCGGTCCGCGCGATCGTCGATGGGACCGGGCCTCTTCGCTTCCACGTCGAGCATCCCGACTTCGCGGCGTGGCAGGGCGCGCTCGGAATCTCGGGCATCTTCCCAGGGCGACCGGAACCGATTCGGTCGTTCGCTGAACGGATCCTCGGCGCCGCGCTCCGCTTGCAGATGCCGATGCTGCTGCGCGGCCTAGAGATGCAGCGCCCGCTGCGTATGCGCGATGTCGGCGAGGCGGCTGGGTGCCACGAGTCCACCGTCAGTCGCGTGATCGCACGCGCCGAGATTGTTCATCACGGCGAGTCCATGCCCGCTGGCGAGCTCTTCTCGAACGCGTTGGGCGACGACGGTGTGCAGGCTGAGATCTCTGGCGGACAAGCACGTGTTGCTCTCCTTGCGGCGATCGCGGCGAACCCGGGCGCGTCCGACGAGAAGCTGTCCACGGTGCTCGGCACCTGGGGCATCCCCATCAGCCGACGCACGGTCGCCAAGTACCGCGGCCCCGATCAGCTCGGTGTGCCGAACTCGCAAGGCGGAGGCAGGCAGGACGCGATGCTGACGGCCGCGATCGAAAGGCTCGCGCCGACCGAGTGGCTGCGCGGCCTGGTCGCGCGACGCGTCTTCGGCATCCAAGACGAAGCGGAGGAAGGGCACCAGGTGCAGATCGCACCCGAATCTGTGCCGCCGCCGGCGGTGCCATTCGCCGGCGAAGCCACAGCGGGCGTCACGCCGGCCGCCGCGGCGCCCATCGCCACCGCCGGCAACGGGATGGCGCTGACGAGCGCCGTCACTCACGTCCTGTCCCCGACGATCGATCTGTTCGCGCTCCAGCAGCACACGGAAGACGAGGACGACCTCGACGACGAGCTGCCGGGCGAACCCTTGGCGCCGTGGCGAACGCAGGTGCGGTTCAGGTTCTCGCCCACAGGCGAGCTACCGGAGGGGCTGCGTCGTTCCTCGGGCGAGCTGTTCGAGCACCAAGAGCGCGCCATGCTCGCGCTGCGCGCGTGGTGGTCCGACCGTGGCGCGCGAGGCGTGCTCTGCCTTCCCACGGGAGCCGGCAAGACTCGCACAGCCGTGTCGTTCCTCGTCGAGCAGGCGCTCGCGTCGTCTGCTCGCGTGCTGTGGCTCGCGCACCGCGTTGAGCTGATCGATCAGGCGATCTCGACGTTCGCCTCCGTGTCTGGAAGGGCGCGCGCACCGTTCTCCATCGGCCGGTATCAGGCGGGCGGTATGAGGGTCGTTCAGCCGACGGACGTCGTCGTAGCTTCGATCCCCACCCTCGCGCGCTCGACGCGCGGGACGCTCCGGACGCTGGACCGACTCTGGCAACAGCAGCAAGGGTTCGACGTCGTCGTCGTCGACGAGTGCCACCATGGTGCTGCGCGCTCGTGGCGCGCGCTGGTCGAGTGGGTGCTGGCGAAGGCACCGGCGACGCGTATCCTCGGGCTGTCGGCCACACCCACCCGAAGTCAGCGAGGAGAAGCGGCCGCGCTGTGGAAGCTCTTCCAGCGCGTCATCCACGAAGAGCCGGTGCCGCCGCTGATCGAAGCCGGCGTTCTGGCGCGACCTCACGTCGTGGTCGTGTCGACCGAGCGGACGTTCGAGGCGAACGCCTACGAGCGCGCGCAGTTCGCGAAGTTCGACGAGCTGCCGCCGTCTCTCGTGAAGCGCATTTCGGAAGACGCCGTGCGTCAGCAGGCGGTTGTCCGTACCTGGCGCGATCGACGCGACGAGTGGGGGGCCACGTTGATCTTCGCCGCCACGGTGGTGCAGGGCGCGGACCTCGCCAATCGGCTGCGAGAAACCGGAGCGCGCAGCGTGATGGTGTCCGGCGCCACCGACGACGCCGATCGACGCGCAGCCGTGGAGCGGTTCCGGCGCGGCGACATCAACGTGCTGGTGAACTGTGGGCTCTTTACCGAGGGCACGGATCTCCCTGGCGTCTCCACCGTGTTCCTGGCGCGCCCGACTCGAAGCCGGATCCTCTTCCAGCAGATGGTCGGGCGCGCGATGCGCGGACCCAAGGTCGGCGGCTCGCCAGACTGCAACGTCGTCGCGTTCAACGACTCGGTTACCGGCCTGATGAGCGACATGCTCGCGTCCACATTCGCAAGCGAACAGGAGGCGCTGAGTGCCCTCGGGCTTGCGAACGTGACGGAGGTCTCCGTCGACGAGGAGACGGAGACGGCGCCTGAGCTCGACGAGCCGCAGCCTGAGACGTTCGACACGGAGGCCCTCGCGCAGCTCCTGCGCGAGCTGATCGGCGACTGGTCACAGGAACGAGCGGCACGCGAGCCGCTCCTCGGGTGGTGGGAGGCCGCCATCGGCCGCCGACGAAGGTTCCTGCCGATCTTCGAGGTCGATCGCGAAGCTGCCGCAGCGTGGGTGCCCCAGCTTCGTGCGGATACGCCCCGACCGCTCGAACGCCCCGCGCTTGCGCGCGTTTCGCCAGACGTCGTGACTGCCTTCGGCGAGCTCGCGTCGAAGAGTTCCGCAGAGGTGCGGTTCGTCCTCCTGAAGGAGCTGACGGCCGCTGAGCTCGCCGCCACGCTTGCTGCAATCACCACCGTCGAGGCCCCGCGACCAGAGCGCGTGAGCGTCCGAGGGCTTCATCAGACCCACGTGATGACGACGGTCGACTACGAGTTGCTCGTCCGCGCGTGGGTCGCGGTCGGAGCGCTGCTGAAGGATGACGCCGATGGCGCCGCTACGGCCGACTTCATCGTCTACCTCCGCGGGTTGGGCTCCTGCGCGGCGAGCGACTTGACCATCTTCGACCTCGTGGCCGCCGCAGTCCGGACGGGGCATCTGCCGGACGCTGAGCGCGCGGACGCATTCACCGAGCTGGAGCTGGCGCTCACACGCACCGAGAGCCCGGAGTGGCTCGACGTCGCTCGGCGCTTCGCTGAACAGGAGCACATGAGCACCACCGATGTGCTGCTCGATCTGCTCGCGCGGAGTCTCGAACGCGGACCACGGAAGGCGCCATGACCTCTGCGAGCGCGGACACGGCGCACGTGCGTGAAGGGCCTGTCGATCGGTCGCAGGCACACTTCGAGCTCTGCTACGGACGTGGTGACGACGACCCCGACACCTGGGTGGTCGTGGCTCGCGTGCCGTGCGACGTCGACAACCGCGCGATCATCGAGATCACGCTCGACCCGTCGCGAGCCGACTACGACGCGCTCGTGCGTTCCGCGTGGGGCCAGATCGCGGCAGTGGTTCAAGAGCCGAAGGACGAGAACCGCTCGGGCATCATCTGGCGCGCGGATGCCGACGGTATGCCGACCGTCTACGCCTGGGCGATGTCGCTCGCTCAGCTCTGCGGGTCGACAGCGAGCGGGTACGGCAACTGGCACTGGCGCGGCCGCGAGGGAACGGCGTCGTCGTAGCGTTCGCAACCCCGATCCGCAGTGGGCGGGTCAATCGTGTAGCGTCGAGGTCGCACCATGCCGAACGAACGGATCACCTATCGCTGCCTTGCCATCCGCCAGCCCTACGCGTGGGCGATCGTCATGGGCGCGAAGGACATCGAGAACCGCTCGTGGTCCACCACGCACCGCGGCCAGATCGTGATCCAAGCGAGCACGACGAAGGCCGAGGTCAACGCGACGACCAAGCACTTCAAGCCCCAGAAGCCGCCCGTGACGACCGTCCCCTTCGAGTACGGCGCGCTCATCGGGGTCGCGGACCTCGTTGACGTGGTGCCGCTCACGCCAGAGCTCGAAGCGAACCCTTGGGCGTATGGCACCTACTGCTTCCGCCTCGCGAACGCGCGGGTCTTCGACGAGCCAATCGTGGCCAAGGGCAAGCTGAACCTCTATCATCTCGACGACGCGCTCGACGCCCAGGTTCGTGAGCGTCTGCCGCGTGCGAAGCACGTGACGCCGAGCGATGGCGACGCCGCCTGGCTGAAGATGCTTCACGCGGACCCGGTGGAGCAGGAGACGGCGTTCATCGAGGGCTATCGGGCACTGGAGGCGTGGCCCGACGTGGTACGGCTGACGACGAAACGCATCGAGGCCGAACGGGGCGAGCCGTACGACCTTGCGCTTCGCGGCCTCGCACGCGGGCTGCTCGACGACTTGGAGACCGGGATCGCCGACGTCGATCGCGCGATTGAATCGGCGCCAGAACCGGACGGACTCTTCTTCTTCTGGCGTGGCCTCATGCACAAGGAGGTCGGAAACGCCGACGCGGCGCAGCAAGATCTCGCCCGCGCTCGCGAGCTCGACCCGACGCTCGTGGAAGGCGCACCGATCGCCGGCGACACGGATCTCGCCGATGAGGACGCGTAAGTGTCGGCCGATAGGCAAACGGCGTGCTGGTCGTGGACGCACGCAACGCCGGTAGCGGCGCGGACGGATCGGCTGACATGTCGCGAGCATGCTCATCTTGAGCCCGATGTGCGCATGCGACTGAAGGAGCTCGCCACGATTCGCGAGCGGATGGAAGCGTACGCCGCGCTTCCGGGGGACGAGCGGAGCGGGGAAGCGGCCAAGCACCTCGTAGAGGATCTCATCCGCGTCTTCCTCGGCGACGGCCTCAACGTTCTTGCTCGACCTGGCGGCCGCCGCCCACGACAAGGGGCGCGCCGCCGTGCCGAACTCGACGTTACGGTGTGCCTCTTGGAGGAGGAGCGGCCGCTCGTCGGAACGAGTCACAGCGGTGCGTACGACGAGAGCCGCAGTGGTCCACTGCGCGGCCACATCGAGGTCGCCTACGCTGCATCCGGAAGGGGTGACGCTCACCTCAGGAAGAAGATCCGGGATGACCTCTCGAAGTTGCACGAAACGATCGACCCAGCCGCGCGTCAGCGACGAACGAAGCCGTGGACCGGGCTCGTGCTGATCGGTGCGGACTGGGACTCACGGCAGCTCGACGTACTCGCGTGGGCAAGGGAGTTCTACGGGGATGCGCGGCCCGAGCTCGTTCACCCCGAGAACGACGAGGACCGCGAGGGCGCGTGGTGGCCGTTCGTGGACACCATCGTCATGCCCCGGATGCTGGCGAAGAAGCATGAGGTCTTTGCAGGACGTACCGCCACCGCACGATCCTTTCCCACCTGGGCGCTATGGGCTTCAGGTGCGCAGGACCCCGAAGCATTGTGGCGCCCGCTCTCTGTCGCAAAGGCGTTCCTGGCGCACCACGTGCGGATGCTGCGAACGGGTTTCGCAAGGCGATCGGAAGCCTGGTCCGACGACGAGACGCCGGTGATCTCCGGGCCGGCTCCAACCAACGAGGACCAGGTGCCTTCCGAGAGCCTCTGCGGCAGGGTCGTCGGAATGCTAGTCGGGCCAGAGCGCCCCGATTTCGTCTTCCACGCGGAGGACAATCCTGCCTCGACCTTCCTCCCTCTCGTGCGCGGCCAAGCGACCGGCGATGACCCCACCCTAGTAATGCCGGACGTCATCGAATCCGGAGCGGTCCGGCGTCGCTCTTCGGATCTGCTCATCCCGATTCCTGGCGAGCCGATGCTGATCCGGACCGTGCAGAGAGGGATGGGACATCGGGCGATGGCAACGCCAACGCGCTAGCCGCCGCCCCGTGGTGTCGGGAAATGCCGCAGCGTGTGGCCTCGCGTTCGACCGGCCGCCGTTTCCGGTACCGTTCTCGCGGTGGACGCCGTCTCGTCGCTGGAGACCGCGCTGGGCGCGGAGCTGCTGCGCGCCGACCTGCTCGGCGCAGCACGGCCGCGCATCGCCGAGCGCTACGTGGTGCAGGCGTTCCTCGGGCGCCGCGCGACGAGCCTCGTCGTGGCGGCATACGACGCGAGCGAGTCCGCGTGTTGCTCAGCGCCGACGCTGCGCACGTGCGCGGCATGTACGAGCAGTTCTGACGCGTTGATCGCGGCTCGCAGACGGACGGACTGAGCAGGTGGCTGCGCTGAAGGAGACGTGTCGATGAACGAGGGCGGAAGGGCGACGAACGTACATGAGGGCGGCGCACGCGCGGCGAGCACGCGCGCCGAGCTGAAGAAGAAGATCCAGCGGCTGCGCGACGCGATGCTCGACGGCCTCGTCGATCGGGACGAGCCAGTGCGACTCATGCTCGCGGCGATGCTCGCGGGCGAGCACATGCTGCTGCTGGGGCCGCCGGGCACCGCGAAGAGCGAGCTGGCCCGGCGGCTCCATGGCACGGTCGGCGGCGCGTACTTCGAGCGGCTCCTGACGCGCTTCAGCGTGCCCGAGGAGCTGTTCGGTCCGCTCTCGCTTCGTGAGCTGGAGAACGATCGCTACGTGCGCCGCGTCGATGGCTACCTGCCCACGGCATCCGTTGCGTTCATCGACGAGGTGTTCAAGGCCAACAGCGCGATCCTCAACGCGCTGCTCACGGTCCTGAACGAGCGGCTCTTCGACAACGGCGCGAGCCGCGAGCGCATCCCGCTCGTGTCGCTCGTCGGCGCGAGCAACGAGCTGCCGAAGGGCGAGGAGCTCGCGGCGCTCTACGACCGCTTCCTCGTCCGCTATCAGGTGGGGTCGGTCACGGCCGAGCGCTTCGCCGAGATGGCGCTCGCGGGCGACGGCGAGTGGACCAAGCCCGCGGAGGCCGATCGTCTGAGCGAGGCGGACCTCGCGGCGGTCCGCTCGGGGGCGAGCGCGACGGCGATTCCGACCGAGGTGGCGGATCTGCTCCGCAGCCTGCGCGAGGCGGCGCCCAGCCTGGGGCTCAGCGTCAGCGATCGTCGGTGGAAGAAGATCGTGAAGCTGCTCCGCACCGTCGCCCTCGTGGACGGACGCGACGAGGTCACGCGGTGGGATTTCTGGGTGGTGTCGCACTGCGTGTGGACCACGCCTGAGCAGCGGCCTGCGGTGCAGGAGTGGTATGAGAAGCAGCTCGGTGTCGACGCGTCCGCCACGCCGGACCGCACGCGACGCGTGATCGCGGCGGTGAGCGAAGGGCTCGAAGAGATGAAGCGGGCGACAGACCCGCTCGTGAACAAGAAGACGGGCAAGCTCGTGTACCGCGCGGCGAACGGTGAGGAGCGCGATGGCGACGAGCCGAGGCAGATGATGCGCGGGAAGGAGCCGCTGTATCTGGAGCCCGCCCATGGGGGTGATCGGACGAACGGCGGTGCCGGTGTGACTGCCGCCGAGTTGCGGCGGCGTTCGTACGTCGATCAGGGCTACCTCGCGGACCGCTCCAACTGGATGATGGAAGCGGCACCGACGCTCGTGCTCAGGCCACGCGAGTACAGCCCAGCCGAGATCCAAGAGTGCATCGCCCAGGTCGCGCCGTCGCGCGAGGCCGTCGAAGCGAGCCTGCGCGACATCGGGCAGAAGATCCGCGAGGTCGACGACCTGCTCGCGAACCACGTCCTCGTGCCCGCCTCGTTCCGCGCGCCTGCGCTCGCGGGCTTGCGAGCGAACGGCGAGATCCTCGCGCAACTTCGCAAGGAGCTGAAGGCGCTCGAAGACGGGTTTTCGAAGCTGCCGCAGAAGGCGCCGCGAGCAATCCCGTGAGCACGCCGGCCCACGGTGTCGCGGCCGTCGAAGCGCGGCTCGCATTCCTCGACCAGCTCCCCGACGAGCTGCTGCGTCTCGTCTTCGCGATCCGGGACGGCTCGCTACGCGAGCGCGTCGATGGCGTTGCCGCGTGGCGCGCGGCCCTGCTGCGCGGTGAGCTGCCCCCCGCCCGACCGACGCCTTGGCCGGGGTATCTGACCGGCGGATGGCTCCGCGACGCGCTGGAGCAGCTCGGCATCGCGCCGTTCTGCGTCGGGCGTCCCGACCTCGTCGACGCGATCCTCGCCGGAGTTCTGCGCGACATCGTCCAGGCGACGGCCGAGACCATGCAGCGCCTCGAACGGCAGAAGCGAGAGCTGCTCCGCGAGCAGAAGGACCCGCAGCGCCGCCTGACGAAGGAGGATCTGAAGTGCGCGCTCGCTGGGATCGAGAAGGAGGGCGAGCAGGACATCGCAGCGGTCGTTTCCGGGAATGCGCGAGACACGTGGTGCGAGCGCGTCGACGCGTGGAAGCAACTCGCGGAGGTCTTCGGCGACCTCGGCGACCTGCTCGGCGTCGGCTACGACCTCACGCTCGGCGTCCTCAAGCATCACGGCTGGAAGGACATCGTCGGGCTGAGCAAGCTGCTCGAAGCCGAGCCACGCCTCCGCGATCTGGTCGCGCAGCTCGGCCGGGACGCACGCGCAGACACGGGCGCCGAGGAGACGGTCATCGACCGCATCGCCGCGTCGCTGAGCCGCGTCGGCGAGGTCGTGCGTGAGGTGCCGCTGCCCGGCATCCCCCCTGACGTCCGCGGCGTGACGCGATCCGACGACCTCGCACGCCTGCTTCCCTCCGAGACGCTCCTGCTGCGTCATCCGCTCGCGCGCCGCCTGTTCCTGGCGCGACTCGCCGAGAAGGCACTCGCGACGTACCAGGTGGAGGGCGTCGAGCCGCAGCGCGTGCTCGCCGAGACCGAAGACGTCGGCGAGGTCGAGCACGAGACTCGTCGCCGCGTCGACGGCGCTGGCCCGATCTTGCTCTGCATCGATACCTCGGGCTCGATGGCGGGCACGCCCGAGACCGTCGCGAAGGCCATCGCGCTCGAATCGCTCCGCGTCGCGCACAAGGAGGGGCGTCGCTGCTTCGTGTGGTCGTTCTCGGGACCGGGTCAGACCCAGGGCCACGAGCTGAAGCTCTCCGCCGACGGCATCGCCGAGTTGCTCGGCTTCCTGCTCGCTTCGTTCCACGGCGGCACCGACGTCGCGGCGCCGGTCGAGGCCGCGTGCGCAAAGCTCACGGAGAACGAGTGGCATCGCGCCGATCTCGCGATCGTGACTGACGGTGACTTCGCGGTGAGCGACCAGACTCGCCGCATCGTCGAGCAGGCGCAGAAGGAGCGAGGGCTTCGCGTGCGCGGTGTACTCGTCGGCGGTGGCCGAGTCGGCGGGCTCGAAGCGCTCACCGATCGCATCGAGGTCGTGAGCGGGTGGAACGCGCTCGCGTAGCTGCTTCCTCCTGCGTGGCGAACCGCCCTCCAGTTGCCCGGTCGGAGAAGACCGCAAACACCGCCGTGCCCCCTAGGGAGGTGGTGATGTTTGCGGTCTTCGAGCCGAGCTCCGCGTGCGGCGGGCGAGGGCGAACCGCGGGGGCGTTCTCCCTATCAGGAGGTCGAGGCAGGCACGCCTCTTCCACCTGAGGAGATCCACATGAACGCTACCCATCCCGCTGAGCACACCGCCCCGTCCGCCGCCCCGCTCCTGGCCCGCCGCGATCAGCCCGAGCGCTGGATCGCCCACGAGAAGCCGATCGACTTCGAGGAAGCCGTCGACCTTGTCATGGATGCGCACCGCGCCGATGGCGAGCGGGAGGACGTCGTCGCGCACGACCTCCGCACGTTCGCGTTCGGATCCGTCGACGGCACGATGGCGATCGCGCCGGTGCCCTTGCCCGGTCGCGATGCGAGTGCGCGGTTCCCGTTGCGCGAGCTCGCGTTCTCGCAAATCTGCGGACGCATCGGCGCGCCGCCCGCGTACATCCGGCAGCTCCCCGCGAAGCTCCAGATGGCCAACATGAACTTCGGCATGACGCGCGAGAAGCAGTCCGCGCTGCTGCGTCTCGCCGGTGGCGAGGTCCGGGCCGTCGTGAGCGATCGCTACGCCGCGCTCGACGACGCCCTCGTGCTCGACGTCGTCGGCGAGGTGCTCGACCGCGCCGGCTACCTCGCCGAGTGCCGCGTGCGTGCGTCCGCTGTCGGCGCGCATACGCTGCTGAGGATCACGCTGCCCGCGGAGAGCATCGCTGTGAAGGTCGGTGACCTCATGGAATACGGCCTAGATGTGTCCAACTCGGAGTTGGGTTTGAGGTCGGTTTCCGTCGTGCCGCTGACCTGGCGCATGGCGTGTACAAATGGTCTCCGATCGGCTCGCTCCGAAGCCGCGATGCGGATGCGCCACGTCGGCGATCCGAAGCGACTGCACGAGCAGCTCAGGGACGCCATCCCCGTCGCGTTCGCGGAGGCGCGCGGCGACATCGAGAAGTGGAGGCGTGCGACCGAGGTGCTCATCGACTCCGCGCTCGACGAGATCGAGGCGCTGCGCGCCTTCGGCCTCGGGCAGGCCGAGGTGCAGGCCGTCGGCCGCGAGCTCGTCACGGCGCACGGCCTGTTGCCGGCGAGCTCGTCGGCGGAGACCATCACCGAAGCGCTGAAGGTGCCGACCACCGTCTACGACGTCGCCAACGCCGTCACCGCCGTCGCGCGCGAGCGTGGCGAAGTCGCTGCGCGGCTGACCCTGGAGGAGCAGGCGCATCGCTACCTCTCGCGGCGCGCGGCGTAGCGATCTGAAGGTGGTGATCCACCACCTTCTTTGTCCCGCTACGTCTCGTCCGCGACGTCCTCGTTCACCGCGCCCACCTGGAGCTTGGTGCTGAGCGCGAAGATGCCGGCGGCTTCGAGCTCACGAGCGCGTGCTGTCAGCCAGGAGGCCGCGTCGCCGTGCTCGGCGTGTTCGAGGATCGACTCGCGAGCGACGAGGAGAGGCCAACCCGCGGTATGCCGCTGCCAGTGGGCAGGAAGAGCGTCACCGGCCGCGAGCACGCGGCGGCGCACATCGAGCGCCTTCGGGCGAGCCTCCACGATCATCGCGAGGTCGGCTCCGACGTCGGACGGCACGATGCCGAAGAAGCACCACGCCGGCACGCGGTTGCGGTTCACGATCACGAAGCGCCGATGGTTCGCGAACTGGTCTGCGAGCTGAGCGCGGACGTCCTTGGGCTCGCTGGGCCACGACCACTGCGACACGAACCGGTTCATCTCCCCGGCAGTCGCGGTCACGATCCGCTCCGCCTTGCGCAACAGCCCGAGCGCGGAACCGAGCGCGCCGGCCTCGGCAATGGTGATGGGCTCGTCGTGGTCGTCCGCCATGCCGATCTCCTCCAGGAAGGTGGCGAGGTCGCGCCACAATGGTGACGAGCTCGACATCGCCGCGCGTCGCGCCGCTCGCCAGGTGAGCGCGGGCACGCCGTCGCGCACCACACCTCGCGCGAGAGTCACCAGGCGCACGCCGGTCTCCGGGCGCGCGTCGACGTAGTGCGCGTACCGCGCGAGCTGGTCACCGCTCTCGCCGGCGTGGACCTTGATCTCGACGAAGATGCTGCCCCGACGCCCATCTGCACCGACGAGATCGAGCACGAGGTCGACGATGCCGACGCCCACGATCGTGACCTGGGTGTGGACGACCTCGATCACGTCACGGTCCGCGGCGAGCCCCGCGGCGCTCAGGACGCGGAGCATGGGAGCAGCGTCGTCGCGAATCGCCCCTGCCAGCGCCTCGGTGGTGAAGTTCTCCAGCGCGTCGTTCTGCGGCGCGCTCGCGTATCGAAACAGGCGATGGAGCGTCGATCGCATCGCGCGATGACGCTACCACGCGTCCATCTCTCGCGCGGCCTCGGACCTTCGCCCACGAAGTGAAGCGTCGGCGACGGGAAGTCGATCTTGCGTTCGGACGAGTTGATGTCGGCTGCCGGCGAGCTCGTGTTCGGCGCAGAGCGTGGCGGGCCGAACATCTCGCTCGCGTGGCCGATCTTGATGTGACTCGTTGCTCGACGTGCTCGTGTCGGGCCCGAGGCGCTAGGACGCCCGAAGGGGGCCTCCGAGGTCTCCCGGTAGCGGTCCCCCGTCATCATCGCCGCTGACGGCCTCCAGGCGCGACCACGGCGTAGCCGTTTCGGGGCAAGAGCGACGCGGGATAGCGGCCGTCGGATAGCGGGGGCTACAGGTGCCCTCATCTCGAGCCGCGAATGGAAGGGCCGTTCTCCCTATCAGCAAGATGAACCTGAGCCGTGGCGGTTCGGGCATCTCCAGGAGAACACGAACATGAGCGAGAACGAGAACATGAACACGCAGCCGGGCTTCTTCGAGTCGGTGGTGAAGGACGACGGCGTGCATCGTGCGGCGGCGGGCGTCGTCGTCGCGCTCGTCGTCGCGGGCGCCAAGCACCTCATCTTCGGCAGCTCGCGCTGACGAACATCCAGCGAGGGCGAAGCCCCGGTTCTCTCCGCGTGAGAGGCCGGGGCTTCGCCTTTCGGGAGGTGAACGACATGGATGAAGAACTGCCCAACGCGACGCTGCGCACGATGGGGATCGTGCTCGTCGCCATCTTCGACATCGGACGCGACGGCATCGCCGCCGTGGTCGAGCGACTGCGCCCGCTCGTCGAGCCGCCCGAGGGGCTGCGCGTCACGAGCCCGAACGGTGCGTTCTACAGCGGCCTGCTCGTGGTCGAGCGCAACGTGGTCGTGGCCGGCATCGTGATCGAGGTCGGACGCACGCTGTCTCAGCAACCGGAGGTCAGGCGCGAGCCGATCGTGACGCCGCCCTCGCGCTACGACGACCGCGGGCGCTTCGAGGCGCGCGACGAGCGCGAGGGACGACTGCCCGGCTGGGCCGAAGACCCGCGCGACCTCTTCACGGAGGACGAGCCGTGGCGACGACGCTGACGGTACCCGACCTGCGCGGGCTCGCGAAGCTGTACCGCCGTGGCGTCGAGGGTGCGCGCGAGCAACTCGCCGCGATCATCGGCGAGCGTGTCGCGGAGCTACCGAGGCTGCTCGGCTTCCCTCCGGCGAACGTCACGCGGCTGCGCGAGCACGAGGACCCGGTCGAGGTCCTCGTCGCGACGATCGAGGGCGCGCCGCGTGTGGCGCGTGAGGCGCGGATGCGCGCCGAGAACGAGCGAGCGCGGGCGCTCGCGGCGGAGCTCGGCTCGACGCTCGTCGTGGATGCCGAGGGTACCGTCGACGTCGACCTCTCGACGATCGCGACCATCATCGAGCTCGGCGATCACCGCCACGTCTCGTTCGGTGAGCGCGGCGCGGTCGAGACGCGGCGTCTGCGCGCGTTGCTGCGCGAGTGCCGACGCGTGTCGGCGTGCTCGGCGCTGCTGCGCGAGTCGACGCTCGACGTCGTCTACGAGACGGCGAGGTCGCGCGGCATCGTGCGGCTGCATCTTCAACCTGCCGGCGCAGGCGTGGACGTCGTGCTCGTGCCCGTCACAGAGCGCACGCGCGTGGCGCTGCCCGAGGTCGTCGCGCCGATCGTCGAGGCTACGACGGCACCCATCGCGACGGCGCCGTTGGCTGCGCGCGCACCCGCGAGGACGCAGCCACGCCGGAGCCAGTTCGCATCGCACTTCATCGAGGCCCTCGTGGCCGCGGCGTTCGGAGGGGCACGATGAGATCGGGACCCACGCGCGTCGACGAGCTCGTCGCGACGCTGCTGCCGAAGGTCTCGCTGCCGTCGCACCTGACGCCGGCGCAGCTCCTCGACGCCGACGTCGTGCCGCCCGCGAAGTACGCGGCGAAGGTGCTCGCGCTCCGCGAGCTCGTCCGTCACGGAGGCCGACCCGACGACCTCGTCGATACCCGTATCGCATCGAGCGCGGACATCGCCGCGTACTACCTGCCGCGTCTGCGCGGCGACACGATGGAGTCCCTCCACGTCGTGGGGCTCGACGCACGCCAGCACGTGCGCTTCACCCAGTGCGTCGCTCGCGGCGGCATCTCGTCGTGCGCGGTCACTCCGCGCGACGTGTTGCGACCCGTCCTGCTCAACGCGTCGGCGGCCATGGTCGTCGTCCACAACCACCCGAGCGGCGACCCGAGCCCGAGCCCCGAGGACGTAGCACTGACGGAGCGGCTCGTGCGCGGCGCAGAGGTGCTCGGCGTACGCGTTCTCGATCACGTGGTGATCGGCGCGCAGGGGCACTTCAGCTTCCTCGACGCAGGAATGCTCGGTCGCGGCTGACGCCAGCAATGTTCCAACCGAGGCCGGAGCTCGGGTGCCCATGCGGGTGCTCGGGCTCCGGCCTCTCGCTTTCAACCCACACGAAGGAGTCGAACATGAAGAGCCAGAACAGGATCCCGCAGCAGTTCATCGTCCGCATCGCCGTGAAGAACGAGGCCGGCGTCGTCACCGGCGAGCGCGAGGTCATCACCTACGCCGGCCTGCTCGCCGTCGCGCACGAGCTCGGCCTCACCGAGATCGACACGAGCATCGAGGAAATGCCGACGGAGGCGAACGGTCACGTTGCGGTCGTGCGTGCCGTCGCGAAGGGCAAGCCCGGCACCTTCACGGGAATCGGCGATGCCTCGCCGCAGAACGTGAACCGCAAGGTGGTGCGGCACCTGCTCCGCGTGGCCGAGACCCGAGCGAAGGCGCGCGCGCTGCGCGACCTCTGCAACATCAACATGCTCGCCCTCGAAGAGCTCGGCGGCGACGACGACATCGAGCTGGAGCCGCACGTGCGGCAGCAGCAGCAGCCTCATCAGCCGCGGCGCGAAGAACGGCGTGTCGTGCCGATCAGCGACGCGCAGAAGCGCGCGCTCTGGCGCAAGGCTCTCACGCTCGGCCACGAGGGCGATGCGGCGCAGCGGTTCCTCACCGAGCGGCTCGGCGTCGACCCCGCCCGCGCCACGCGCGAGCAGGCGAGCCGTCTGCTCGACGCGCTCTCCGACGAGGAGCGGCAGCTCCGAGCGAACGGGAGCGCTCATGCGGCGGAGTGATCTGCCGCCTCACACGTCCGCGTCGCAGCTCGCCACCTACGCGAGCTGCCCGCGGAGGTACGAGCTGAAGTACGTGCTCCACACCGAGCCCGACGAACGCTCGACCAACCTCGCGCTCGGCAGCGCCGTCCACGGCGCCGTCGAGTGGTGGTTCGAGGAGCGGCTGCGTGGCGAGGAGCCGCGACTCGACCAGGCTCTGCGCATCGCTCGCGCAGATCTCGCCGCGGGCCTTACGGCCGACCGCGTCGCCTGGCGCGACGAGACGCCGGCGACGCTGCGCGCGGAGGCCGAGCGGCTCGTGCGGTTCTACGTCGCCGAGATGGGCGACCTCGACGTCGCCGCGACGGAGGTGCCCTTCGAGCTGCCGATCGTCGATCCCGATGCCGGCGAGCCGATGCCGCGCCGTCTCATCGGCTACTTCGACATGGAGCGCGCGAGCGGCAATGTGGTCGAGCTCAAGACCGCGAAGGTCGCGTACTCGGAGATCGCCTGCCGCGCGAGCTTGCAGTTCAGCGCGTACCGAACGGCCGCGCGCTACTTCGGCGTCGACGTGGAGCTGCACGCCATCGTGCGCACGAAGCAGCTCAAGCTCCAGCGCATCGTGCTCCCGCACGACCGCGTGGTGAGCCGATGGTTCATGCGTGCCGCCGCGCAGATCGAGCGCGGCATCCTCGCGGGCGTGTTCCCGCCGGCGCCGAGCACAATGTGCGCGGCGTGCGAGTACCGCCGGACGTGCCTCGGTCTCGTGGAGGAGGCAGCCGATGCCGAAGCCGCGTAACGGAGGCCGCTCCCTCGCGCGCAAGCGCGTCCACCGCACACGCTTCGTCGAGCTCGACGGTGACCTCTACCTGATCGGCGATCGCGATGCCGAGGGGTTCGAGGCGGTGAAGCTCGACGCCACCGATGCCGCTCTCGTGCGCCGCATGCGCGACGACAACGAGATCGAGATGGAGTCGGCCGTGCTCGCCCGTCGCCGCTGAGGCGACGTCACACACCCTTCAGCAAGACCGCGAGCGTGACGTCGTAGGCCTCGGCGAGCTTCTTCAACGTGCTCAGCCGCGGGTCGAGATCGCCACGCTCGATCTTCTGGAGGTGCGACAGCGAGACGTCGTGGTTCTTCACGACGTCCATCAACGACAACCCCTGCCGCTGCCGGATGGTCCGGCAGCGCTTTCCCAGCCGCACGTTGAGCGGCTTGCGGTCGGAGGCCATCGCCCCCGACCGTAGGGAGATGCGTCATTGCGGCATACGTCAGGCCTGACGTAGCCTTTGCGGCGGCGAGACCCGCCGACGCTGACCGCCTCCCTTCACGCGTCGCTGAGTCGAGAACGGTCTGCCGCGCAGACCGAGGAGGAAGAACTATGTCCATCCGTTTCGTGATCCCGGTCCTGATGCTCGCGGTGTGCGCGTGTGGAACATCGTCAGCGCCGCCGCCGTCGACTCATCCGGTCGAAGCGCCTTCGAGCGCTGTGCCGGCTGCCGCCGCAGTCTCGCCCCCGGCGTCACCCACGCCGCCAGTACCGTCGGTGGACGATCCCGCCACGTGGCTCGTGGCGGAGTCGCACGATCAAGGCTTCCGCGTTCGCATGCCGCCCTACGACGACTCGCTCCCGCTGGACGGGCAGCCGTCGTTGACCGTCTACAGCCGGGCGGAGGGGATGCGCGGCCCCTGGTTCCTCGTGGCTGTGGCGCCGACGGATGTGCCCGAGCGCATGTTGCGGAACGAGCGTGGGGTGGAGCGGGTGCTGCGCCAGCGCATCGACCAGTTCGTGGGCTACGACCCGCTCGGAGAATCGGCGTACCTCGGCGGCGGGCCCCTCACGACGATGTACGGTCACCAGGCGTACGCGACCGTCGACGTCGTCAACGGCTTCGACGGATCGATGGCCGGCACGATCTGGACGAGGGCAGTCCTCGTCGGCGATCGCATCTTCGTGCTGCAAGTGCGCGAGCACGGAGGTCGTCCCACGGAAGCCGTGCGCGACGCCTTCTTCGACTCGTTCGAGCTCACCAGCACGACGACGGAGGCGCCATGACGATGTCTCGCGCGTGCGCGGTGTGCGCGGTCGTCCTGCTGGTCGGCTGCGGGGACGTGGTCGGTAGTTCCCCCGATGCCGGCGGCGATGTTGGGCTGCCCTCGGATGCCGCGGCGAGACCGGACGCGTCGCTGTCGATCGACGCGAGCGTGTCCGACGCGTCGAGCTCCGACGGGGGCTTCGATGCGTTCCTCGCGAGCGACGCCGGGGGCGATGCGGCCCGCGTCGATGCAGCGGTCGAGGTCGACGCGGGCGCGCCTGACGCGTGGGTCGGCGACGCCGGATCCGTCGACGCCTTCGTTGCCGCCGACGCGGGCTCGACGCGCGGAGCGATCCTCCGCCTCGGCGTGAACGGCGGCACCTCGTGTGTGCTCACGAGCACGATGCAGATGTGGTGCTGGGGCGGCGGCGCAACGACGCCCGCGTACGTCGCAGATGCGGTCGATGTCGCCGGCAACTGCGGCATCGGGACCGACGGCCGCGTGCTCTGCTGGACCGCGGCGGTCGGCGTCACGTACGCCGTCGGCACGCTGCCGTACGGTAGCGATGCCGCCATCATCGGCGCGCAGGCGTTCGTCGGTCGCACCGATGGTGCCTTCCACGCCTTCAACGTCAGCGCCGCGTACGCGCCCGCGGCGCCGATCTCGGAGATCCCCGCGGTCAACTGCGCCATCGACATCAACGGCGGTCTGAGCTGTTGGGATCGGTCGGGTTCGACCTACTCCAACTTCTGGAACGCCGTCGATGACGCCGCCACGTACGACGCCACCGACGTCGCCCGTGCGGGCACCTTCAGCGCGGGCACGTTCGTCGCGTGCTACGCGTGGACGGGCTCGATGCCGACGTCGGGCTCCACCACGATCTCGGGCCCGCAGGTCTCCTGCTACAACGCGCACGAGCTCGTCTACCTCCCGAGCACGTGGGTGAACGCGTCGGAGGTCGACATGGACTGGGGTCGCACCTGCGTCCTGACGCCCACCGGCGTCCACTGCGTGAGCGCGACGCTGACGCCGGGCGTCCTGCCCAGCTTCGTCGCGCTCGCCGCCGGCGACGCCGTCGGCACCGACATCGCCGTCGCCGGCGCCACCGACCTCCAGCTCGGCTACGACCACGCCTGCGTCATGCAGAGCGGGGCGGTGCTGTGCTGGGGGAACAACGATTCCGGTCAGCTCGGCAACGGGACGACCACGCCCTCCAGCGCTCCCAGACCTATCGCGTGGTGAGCACTGGCTCTCATCGACGCGCTCGTTTCGACAGCTTGGTCGTGTACTCCGCGAGCAACTGTTCCTGGCCGAGCTTGTGCTTCGAGAGCGCGGCCCGAACACGTTCAGCCTGTGACTCATCCTGAGGATCCATCGCGGCCAAGTCGACGACGAACGCCCCCACCTGCGTGAGCAGCCGCGCCATGAGCTCCGGGGTCATCACGCGAGTGTCGTCGGGGAAGTACGCATCCCACTCGCACTGAGTTGGGCTCGCGATCACCACGGCCTGCGCGCTTCGCTCGGGGTACGACTCCTGGTGCCACTTCATCGCGGCGAGGAGCTGCTCGCCGTCTGCCTTCGGCAGGGAACCGCGTTCGTTCTTCGCCTCGATGACCCAGGATCCCGCGCCCCAAGCCCAGAGAATGTCGGGGCCACGTCCTTCTTCGTCCTCGGGCCGCGTCGAGGCGGCTCCCAGGAGCATACCGAGCTCCTTGAGCGCGGCCTCGAACGCCGCGGCCGCGACGGAGAAGTCGAGCCGAGGTCGAAGCGCCACGATCGCAGCGCTCGCAGCACCTGCTTTGCTGAACCCCAAGTACCAGCGGATCACGCTGACCGCTTGGGGCTGCGAAGCGGATGGAGGCCGCCGTCCGGTTGGCGGCGTCGGCGGGATGGCTACGTAGCGATTCGCCTGATGCGCGGATCGCTGCGTGCGGAACGCCGCCTCGTGATCGGACTCCCATTGGTAGCAGGCGAGGCGTTCGAGCAGGCGCCCCTTCTCAAGGTCGTCTGCGTGATGGTCGAGCCCAGGCTGAAGCGCGACCACCGCGGCATGCGCATCGCCTCGCAACGCCGCATCGACGGCCGCCCGCTCAGCGGCTGCAACGACGAGCGAGCGGTCGTCAACGGTGTGGCGCGCGGCCCGCGCCACTTGACGCACGCGCTGGTCGTAGAACTGCTTCCAGTCTGGGTCGCGTCGCAGGCACGTCGCGGCGAGCTCGGCGAAGCGCTGCTCGGGCTTAGCCGCTCCACCTTCTTCGCGGGCCATGCGCGCCAGCTCGTGCGCGAGCTCGATCTGCGCTCGCGTCGCGACCCCCATGTGTCGCTCTACTTCCCGGTTGGAGACGAACGTGGCGAGCTCCTCGCCGGCGAGCACCACTACGGCGTAGTCAACGTGAGAGCGAACGGCGCGTCCCATGCCCTGCTCGATGCGGTGGACCGTAGGGTAGAGCGCGGCGCCGCCGTGTGAGCCGCCCGCGTCGACCTGCTCCCCGAGCGTGGGCGCTTGCGGGATTCCGTCCAAGACCAACACGCGGCACGCGTCGTCGGGCAGATCAACGCCATCGTAGCGCTGCGCGAACACGACGAACGTCTCGGTTCCGGTTCGGAGTCCATCGACGGCAAGGTCCACGTCTTCCCCGAGCCCAAGGCGCGCGCCAACGCCAGCCCAGTCGCGAGCCCGCTTCTCGCTCGGGCAAAGGACGACGACGCGCTGGCTTCGCGCGGCCCGTGCGCACCAGTTCATGACCCAGTCGCGGTTGAGCTCTCGGTCGACGAGCGAAGGTGCGATGACCATGCGCTCGCCCACGCCGGCGTCGGACGGTGGGATGATCGGGGTGCGCACCGCGTCGACGGAGCAGCCGAGCTCGCGCACGAGGACGGAGTCGTCCGCGAGTGTTGCTGACGCGAAGAGGCGATGCTTCGCGCCTGAGAAAGGTGCGAAGTCGGACGTGAACGGGAGGATGGGGCCGATCTCGATCCCGCTCCCGCTCACGAAGCAGCGGCACCATCGCAGACGCTCTCTGAGGTGGCCCCAGACGAACTTGATCGAGCGCTCGTCTACGTTCTCGGCGATCGCTGCGGTGACGGACGGAACGAGCTCGCTCCAGAGCCAGTACGGAATCTCGACGAGCGCGGTTGGGTCCTGCCGGTCGATGAAGACCCACCGAGCTGAGTGGTAGGTGCGTGCTGGAGCGAGCGCGGCGAGCACGGCCGAATGCGCCGGAGTCCCGAGCGGGAAGCGGAGCGTGAAGTTATCGCGGATCTCCTCGATCCCGGCGTGCGCATCGTCGAGGACGAGTGCATGCGGCACCAGTCGCACGTCGTCCCGCAGGAACGTGCTCTTCGCGTTGAACATCTTGTCGTACGTGCAGACGAGAACGGCTTCGCCGCGGTGCGCTTCTGGGGCAGGGTAGCGCTCGTCTGGGGGGTACTCGACCGCCGGTATGCCCAGCGCCTTCGCCTCTTGCAGCACCTGCCGCACGAGCTGGCGTCGCGGAGCGACGTACACGCAAGGGGCCTTCGACGTCAGAAGGTACGCGTGCAGATGGACCAGCGCGGTGGTGGTCTTCCCACCTCCGGTGCTCAGCTTGAGAACGAGGTCGCGCTCACCATGCCGTCGCGACAGTTCAGTCAGGGCCTCGCGCTGCGGGTCCCGCAACGTCGTGTGCGACGTTCGCAGGTCAAGCGCGCCGAAGACGGCGATCCTGTCCGTCGAATCGATGCCGCCCGGACCACCGCCGGGCATCCGCTTCTTGAAGTCGAACATGCACCAGAAGATAGCCGATCCACGTGCTCGTTCGGCTTGACCGGCGACGGCGTTCGCGCCGACGCTGAAGTATGATCCTCACCAAGGAAGAGGCGGACGCAGTCACGCAGGCCGCCGTGCGACAGACGGCCAAGAAGCTGAACGTCATGTACGCCGAGACCAGCAGCGCGGAGGTGCTGCTCCCACAGATCGAAGAGATCGATCCGGCGGCCTACGAACGTCTCACGGCGTTCCTGGAGATCTACGGCGAGTGGTTCCGGGCGCAGACAGGCGACGTGAAGCACGGTCAGGATCCGCTCTCGCCCGAGGAGGTACTCGCTCGGGTCCACGCCTTGCGTGTGCGCCGTGACGAGACACGCGCCACCTTGGATGACTGGCTTCGCGGTTAGTCTGGACGCCGCCCCACCAGCGTGTGCGACTCGGTCGCAGGGGAGACGCCTCCGTGATCGGCGCCGCGACGCGCAGGATCAACGTCGCGTCTTGGTCTTCACGACGCCGACGGGACGCGGGGCCTTCGGCGGCGCCGATTGTTCGCGCTGAGCCTTGTTCCACCCAGCCAACCAAGCGATCCGCAGCTTGCCCGTGGGGTAGGGGCACTGCTTCTCGGCCATGCCGGCCCAGCTCGCTTGGTTCCCTTCGAGCTCAGCCCGCCTAAGTTGTTCGGCAACGATGTCGGCCATGAAGGAAGGTTTCGCGCGATCGCCGCTTCGGTCAACGTGAGCGCTCCCAACGATGATGACCTCAGGGAGCGGGGGCGCGGGCCCGTCGTCGTGGGGCAGTGGCGAGGTGCTGCTCGACGTACGGGCCGAGGGGAGTGGCAAGACGAGGGGCGCATCGGCCGCCGCTCACGCCGCGACCGAGACCACTACGGGCAGCTCGACCCGGTGGTACAAATCGCGCTGCGGGCCCGCGAGTACGATGCGCTCAAGCTCGCCCGACTGACGCAGGTCGTGAAGGGGACGCGGCGGATGCGCGAGGTTGTGGGGCGACGCTCGCAAGAAGTAGGGTTACGCGACCAGCGAGAGCCGCCGAGTCACGAACGTGTCAGGTCCTACTGGGGACGATTTGCTTCGACGCCGCATGGCGTACCCGCTCTGGGCCGCGGGGTGCCTCCGGCGGTCTCTTTCGCTTCTCGCCATGCGTTGCGCGTTGATCGCGCTGCGCGCGGGGGCTCCGGCTTTCGATCGGTGGGCGCGGGGGCTCCGTCTTTGATCGCGCTGCGCGGGGGCTCCGTCTTTCGATCGCTTCGCTCGGAGGAGGGCCCTCCGGGGTGCGCTCGGGCCGCGCGGCCCCAAGGCGGAGGAACCCATGGTTCCTCCACCCTGGACCCCCACCTCCTTCTTCTCGCGGTCGGGGGTGGTGGGAGCGCGAGGCGCTCGGAGCGCGCGGCGGGGTGGCTGCCGCGGGATCGGCGGGAGGCTCTGGATTGGTCGAGGGCGCGGGTGCGCTCGGGCCGCGCGGCCCCGAGGCGGAGGAGCCCATGGTTCCTCCACCCTGGACCCCCACCTCCTTCTTCTCAGAGCGCTCGTGCTCCTCCCGGAGTCGCCGCATCCAGACGCGCGCATCACGCGGTGCGCGGACCGGGGCGACTTCGACGTCCGCGACGACTTGCTCGCCCATCATCACGACTCCTTCGGCCCCTGGTGGGTGAGGGCCGGTATCGGTCCCGTTGCCGGACCGCAGCTCGAGTCCGGCAGGTGCCGACACGGTACTACCGCCCGAGGAACGCGAGGCTCTCGTCGAGCACGCGGCGGGCGAGGTCGGGGTTGCGGGCTTCGGGCCACACGCGCTGCGAGAGGGCGCCCTCGTGGTCGTAGACCTCGCCGGAGACCACGCCGGGCTCGATGAGAAGCTCGCGCGCCGATGCGGCGGAGCGCTCGGGCGTGCTCGTGTCGTCCATCAGCGGCGCGATCCACTTCAGCACCGTCGACCAGAGCAAGCGGCCGTACCAGGCGCTCGTGCGCGCGAGACCGGTGCCGGGCATCAGGCCGGGATCGAACGTGAGGAACGTCGTCGCGGGGAATCGGCGCGCGAGCTCCATCGCGGTCACCGTGACGAGCAGCTTGCTGGTCGCGTAGCGCTCGCGGCCCTGCGCGTAGGCTCCCGTCGCCGTCGTCTCTCCGCGCGCGAGCCTCTCGATGCTCGTGAACACGCCGCCTCGATAGCCGGCGCGCCGCGCTCCCTCGTGCTCGGGGTTGTGCGTGCCGCTGCCGATGCCCATCACGCGCCCGCCCTCGAGCTGCGGCAGCAGCGCGAGCGTGAGGTCCAGCGCGCCCAGGTGATTGACCGCGAGCGTCGGCTCGACCCCGTCGGGCGTCGGCGCGCCGGGCTCGAAGAACTGCAGGCCCGCGTTGTTCACGAGCGCGTGGAGCGGCCCTTCGATCGTTCGCGCGAACGCCTTCACCGAGGCGCGCGTGCCCACGTCGAGCTCGGCCACGCGCGCCGGGCGGGCGAGCGTCTTCGCGACCGCCTCGCCCGACCTCACGTCGCGCACGCCGAGCACGAAGTCGACGTCCTTCTCTCGATCGAGCGCTCGCACGATGGCGAGGCCGAGCCCACGGCTCGCTCCCGTGACGACGATGGTCTTGGGCATCCGTTCCGGTTTCCTTTCGCGCCTGGCGGGCGCATGCTCGAGAATGTGAACAAACCTTCGGTTTCGGCATTCGCATCGCTCGGCCCGCGCTTGAAGCGGCGGGTTCGCCAGCGAAAGCAGCCCGTTCAGGCTCGCGCGCAGGCCACGACCGAGGCCTTGCTCGAGGCGACCTTTCAGGTTCTGCGGCGGCACGGAGCGGCGGGGCTCACCACGACGCGTGTCGCCGATCGCGCGGGCGTCTCGGTCGGGACGCTCTACCAGTACTTCCCCGACAAGCAGTCGCTCGTGATGGCGCTCGAGGTCCGCTACCTCTCGCTGATGGTCGACGCGGTCACGAGCGCGCTCGCCGAGAGCGAGGCGCTGCCGCTCGACGTGATCTTCCGGCGGGTGCTGGGCGCGCTGCTCCAGATGAAGCACGCCCACCTCGATCTCTGCCTCGCGCTGCGCGAGCCGCTCGCCGAGAGCGCCGGGCACGACTTCCACCGCGCGGGCCGCGAGTGCTTCGGAGCGCTGGTGATGCCGCATCTTCGCCGCGCGCTCCCGCGAGAGCGGCAGCTCGAGCGACGCGCGGCCCTCGCGGGCGCGGCGCTCGACGGAGCGATCACCGCGGTGCTCTACGAGAGCCCCGCGTGGCTCGTCGAGCCCTGGCTGCTCGAGGAGCTGGTGGCGCTGGCGGTGCGGTACTTCGCCGTGTGACGTTGTTTCCGCGCGCCTCGCGCGGACGCGTGGCAGAGTCCGCCCCATGGGTGAGCTCTTCCGTGCGCAGGTCGACGAGGTCGCCGAGAAGAGTGTCCGCCTCTCGCTGCGGGTCGTGAGCGCCGACGTCACACGGCTGTGGGTGTCGAAGAGCTTCGCGCTCTCGCTCTTGCTCGAGCCCATCGTGCTCGGGACGTGCGAGCCACCGGCGGCGCTCGCCGCGGTGCTGCCGCGCGATCGGATCGTCGGCCTCGACCTCGCGGCATGGAAGAAGGCGGCCTCGAAAGTCGTCACGGCGTGCACGATCGAGCGCGTCGCGCCCTCGCTGCCCGACTTCCGCGCCGAGCTCGCTACGCTCGACGACACGGCGCTCGCCGCGCTGCTCGGCTCCGACCGCACGCCGGTCGCGCGCTATCGCATCGGCGTGAAGGCGGGCATGGCCTCGCACCTCTCGCCGGGGATGACGTGGGGCTCCGCGGCTTGCGACCTTCCGTAGGGGGAAGGACGCGAGGACGTTGCACCGCGGGATGCGAGAGGCGCGGCTGCGGCGCATCTCCCGCGGCGCATCTCCGCCCGCGGGCTCAGGCCTCCGCGCTCGCGAGCACGCGCAGCAGCCGCTCGTCGAGCGGGCGGCGCGCGGCGATCTTCTTCTCGAGCGCTTCGCTCGGATGGGCCGCGAGCGTCAGCTCGATCTGCGCGGGCGGCCATCCCTCCGCGAGGCGCGCGGCGATCGCGTGGACGCGGCTCGGGCCGAGGGCGCGCAGTGCCGTGGCGAGGTAGCGGGCGCGGGGCAGCCCGCCTGGGTCGAGGCCGGACGCGAGGGCGAGCCACCCGTCGACCTCGGGCGGCGTGCCTTCTCCGAGCGCGAGCATCGCGCGCGCAGCGAAGAGATCGGCCGCGCCGAGGGACACGGGCGCCTCCTTGGCGGCGCGGTCGTAGAGCGCGCGCGCTGCTGCGAGGAACGCCTGCGGGGGCTCCGGGCGCGCGTGCACGTACGCGATCAGCGCCGAAGCCGCGGGCTCGTCGGGCGTCGCGACGTACCTCTGCACGACGCCGAGCTCGTCGAGCGATGCCGCATCGAGCGCGGGGCGCGCGAGCTCGAGCGGCGTCCAGCCGGGCTTGGCGAGGAGCCGATCGAGCAGGGCGCGCGCGTACGACGCGACGCTCGTCGAGCGCTCGGCGATGCCGAGGACCTCTCCGGGGGAGAGCGCGACGAAGGGCGCGGCGTCGTCGTACGGCACGCTCGGCAGCTGCGGGGAGGCGCTGCAGCCCACGACGGCGCGCGAGAGACACCGATCGAGGCCGGCCTTCTCGGCGTCGGTGAGCGAGCGGCCCGCGCGGCCCTTCGCGAGCGCGACGAGATCCGCGAGCGCGCCCCCGCGCTCCGCCGCGAGCGCGTCCAGCTCCGCCGGCGCCGCGACCGCGGCCCAGTGCACGAGCGCGGGCGTCCCGGTCGCGAGCTCGCTCCAGTCGGGCGAGACGTCCCGCGGCTTCGGCACGTGACCCAGCAGCGCGAGGAGCGCCTCCGCGGGCGGAAGCTGGCGCGCCCGTCCGAAGAGCTCGATCAGCGCGACGTGATCCGACGGGGCGAGCGCGCCGTGCGCGAGCAGGTGTGCGACGAGCTCGGGGCCTCGCCCGTGCGGCGGCGGAGAGAGGTCGTCGAGCACGCGCTCGATGCCGAGCGCCGTGGGCTTGGCGCGACGAATCCGCTCGGCGATGCGCGCCAGCGCGGCGGGCGTGTACGGGCTCCACGCGGGCAGGGGCGGGGCGACCTCGGCGGCCGCGCGCTTCTTCACGGCGCCTTGCGCTTGCGCGCCTTGCCGCCGCTCGTCTCCGCGCCGGCGGGGCGGAGCTTCTCGAGCGCCTTCGCGCAGAGCTTCTTGCGCGGGCGCGCGGCGAGCACGCGGGTCGCGGTCTCGAGGCTCGTCGGGTCGAGCGCGGGCGCGGTCGGCGAGAGGATGCGCGTGGCGAGCCAGAGGTACGCCTCGTCGGTGACCTGCGGGTGCGCGGCGACGAGCGCGAGCACGCGCTCGAACAGCGCGGTGTCGGGCTTCTCGGCCACCGCCAGGAGCAGCGCGAAGGCGTCGTCGCTGCCGGAGCCGGTCGCTTCGGGCACCACGGCGAAGAGCCAGTCGACGAGGAGCGCTCGTCGTCGCGTCGCCATCTCCGGCGAGAGCTGCGGAGCGAGCCGGAGGTAGTGGTCGAGGCTCGTGTCGCCGGCGCCGTTCGTCCCGAGGTGCTCGCCGACGAGCGACGTGCCTCCGCCCCCCTGGGTGAGCTCCTGCGCGATCGCGGTGAGCGCGGCCGCGAAGCCCGCGTCGTCGAAGACGAACGTGCCGCTCGCCAGCTCGCGCGCGCGCGCCGCGACGTGCGCCGCGTCGATCGAGCCCAGGTAGGATTCGACACTCGCCGGTGTCTTCACGTTCTGCTCTCCTCGCCGAGCGCCCCCGAGCAGCGCCGAGCGGCTCGACGGTGTCACCACGGGCCCGCGCTCGCAAGGTCGGTCGCGTGAGGATCGCGCCCGCGAAGAAGCTCGCCCCTTCGTGCGCCGTTGCGCTCGAACGCCGGGTGCGAGCGCGCGGGGCACGCGCCTTCCCCACGACGCGGGCGAGGGGTGAGGAGCGGGAACGGCTGCCCGGTAGCCCCGCGACGCGGGCGTTGCTACATCGACGCACCCACGTCGAGGCCCCGATGCGAACCACGAATCGTCGAACCGCGCTCACGATCCTCTCTGCGTCGCTCTTCGCGGCGGCGTGCTCCACGCCGCCGGCCACGCAGGCGGACGGCGGAACCGATGCGGGGGCGACGCCGGATGCGGGGCCGTTCGCCGTGACCTGGCAGGACGGGCCCGACTTCCCCGAGCCGATCGCGTTCGGGTCGGCGATGTTCCTGCCGGGAGGCAACGGGGTGACGTACCTCTACGTCTTCGGCGGCTCGGGAGGCAGCTACGGCGACCTCACGCCGTTCTACTCGCAGGTGCGCCGCGCCGCGCTCCAGGGCGACAACAGCCTCGGCCCCTGGGAGGACGCCGGAGCGCTCAGCAACGGGACCGCCGAGCTCGCGCTCGCGGGCCACGGCGCGATCCGCGTCTTCGCCGACGACGGCGCGAACGGCGTCGCGATCGCGGGTGGTGGCGGGCCGGGCGGCACGCTGCCGGTCGTGCTCGCGGGATACGTGCAGAGCGTCGATCAGTCGTTCGGCATGTGGGGCGCGTTCCCTCCGACGATCAGCGCGGCGCAGGGCGGGCACGTCTTCGGGTCGTTCAACTCGTTCGAGGCGCATCAGCTCGCGCTCGTGGGAGGCTCGCGCGGCGGCACGGCGCTCGACACCGTGATCCTCGCCGCCACCGAGGCCGGCACCACGGTGCCCGACTGGCGCGACGGGCCTGCACTGCCCACGCCGCGCTACGGGCACGGCTCGGTGCAGGTCGGCGCGACGGCGCCGGACATCTATCTCGTCGGCGGTCGCAGCGATACCGAAGCGCTCGGCGACGTGCTCGTCTCGGTGCGCGACGCCTCGCTCGAGGTCACCGGCTGGGCCACCGCCGGCACGCTCGAGGGGCCGGTCGTCTTCCCGCAGACGACGCTCGTGGGCAGCCACCTCTACGTGATCGGTGGCGTCGACGGCGATCCGGTGTTCGGGACGACCTCGACGCGCGTGCGCCGCGCGACGGCCACCGCGGGCGCGCCGCACGGCACGATCGACGCCTTCGTCGACGTGGATGGCGCCGCGCTTCCCGAGGGCCGCGCCGCCGCGCTCGTCGCGACGATCGGCCCCTGGGTGTACCTGGTCGGCGGCATCACCTCGCCGAGCAACACGGCGACGTCCAGCGTCGTGTACGCGCGCCTCGAGCCCTGAAGCCGGGCTGGGGGCGCGGGCCCGCGGCTGGCCGGGTGCACCCCGCCACCGGGCGTGCCGTTCCTTCGCGCGGTGAGCGAAAAGGCCCGCGCTCGGCGCGCGGCACGAGGGCTGCTCCGCGCGGCCGCATGTCCGCTCCGACCTCCGACCGCGCGGCGAAGAGCTCCCCCGTCGCGCGCACGCTCTGCCTCTCGTCCCTGTTCCTGCTCGGTGCCTGCGGAGGCGAGACGCCCGCGGGCGCTCGCGACGCCGCCACGGCGCCGCGCGACGGCCAGGCGGCCACGCCGGATGCGCCCGGGCTCGACGCGGCCTCGGCGACGGGCCTGCGCGTCTCGCCCGAGCGCGTGACGCTGCGGCCCGCCGGCGCCGCCTCGTTCGCGGCCACCCTCGGCGGCGCGCCCGCCTCCGTGCACTGGACGCTGCGCGAGAGCGGCGCCGGGACGATCGACGACGCCGGGCACTACGTCGCGCCCAGGGCCGAAGGGACGTTCCACGTCGTCGCGACGGCCGTGGCCGACGCGAGCGCGATGGCGGAGGCGACCGTCGTGGTCGCCGCTGCGGGCGCCTGCGATGCGCTCCCGGCGCCCGGCACCTGGGAGAACATCACGCCGATCGGCTCGTTCGAGAGCGCGGTGAACGGCACGGTCGGCGCGGCCATCGTCGTCGACCCCTTCGAGCCGAGCCGCGTCTGGCTAGGCACTGGCGGCGAGAACGACGAGATCTGGCGCTCCGACGACTGCGGCGCGAGCTGGACGCGCGTGAACACGGGGCCTGGCAGCGTCGGCGACGGCGCGACCTACGGCGGCGTGGGCGACGGCGCGCAGTGGAGCATGATGGTCGACCCCGTCACGCCGAACGTGATCTACGCGGTCTCGGGCTACGGCGCGCAGAGCCTGTGGAAGAGCACCGATGGCGGTGTGAGCTGGACCGACGTGCTCGCGGGCACCGACTACGACGCGCACGCGGACTACCGCTTCGTGAACAACGTCTCGCTCGACCCCACCGATCACCTGCACCTCGTCGTCGCGACGCACGGCACGTGCTCCGAGCCCTACGCGCCGAACTGCATGGCCGAGACGCACGACGGCGGCGAGACGTGGCGCACGTTCGTGGCGCCCCATGCATGGGAGGAAGGCGGCGGCATCGTCGTCGTCGGCGGGGACACGTGGCTCTGGTGCGGCGCGGGCGTGCTGATGACGCGCGATGCGGGCGCGACGTGGTCGAGCGACAACCTCGCGGGCGGCGGCGGCTGCGAGGCCGAGTACACGATCGGCCCTTCGTGCCGGCGGCGAACGGCCTCTACTACATCGGCACGCGCGACGGCGTGATCCGTAGCGCCGACGGCTGGAGCTGGGAGCACGTGCCGGGCACGAGCGGCTTCATGGTGATGCTCGCGCAGAGCAGCAGCCACGTCTTCGCGGCCAACCAGTGGGCGCCCTCGATCCGCTGGGCTTCGCTGTCGGACGACGAGACGTGGACCGAGCTGCCCACGCCGCCGCAGCTCGCCGACGGCCACGACGGGGGCATCCCGTTCCTGGCCTTCGACGACGCGCACCACATCCTCTACGCGTCGATGTTCTCGGGTGGCGTGGCCCGGATGGTGGTGGCCGAGTAGGGCGGGGGCGAGATCAGGCCGGCTCGGCGGCGGGCTTGTCTTCCTTGGGCGCGACCTCCATCGCGTCGAGGACGAAGGCGTCGCCCTCGGTCGCGCGGTACGTGATCGTGTGCTTCTCGACCTTCGTCGAGCCGAGCACGTCCGTGAGGCCCGCTGCGAGCGCCGGCATGCGGCCCTCGGGGAACGCGAGGGTCGCGGTGCGCACGACGCGGCCCACGCTCGCGCCGAGCTCGGTCTTCTTCTTGTTGATGGCCGTCATCAGCTCGATGGCGGTGTCGAAGCTCTCCTCGCGCTTGGGGAGCGCGATGGCCGCGAGCTCGTCGAGCTTCGGCCAGGGCGCGCGGTGCACGCTCGGCTGCCCCGTCTCGTCGGCGAAGGCCCAGCTCCACACCTCTTCGGTGATGTAGGGCACGAAGGGCGCGAAGAGGCGCACGAGCACGTTCAGCACCAGGCGCAGCGTGCAGATGGCCGAGACGCGGCCCGCATCGTCCGATCCTTCGCCGCGGGCGCGCGACTTCACGAGCTCGAGGTAGGCGTCCGTGAACTGCGACCAGAAGAACTGCTCGGTGAGCATCAGTGCGTGCGCGTACTCGAACTCCTCGAAGCTCAGGGTGGCCTGCACGACGAGCTTGCGCAGCTTGCCGATCAGCGCGCGATCGACCTCGTGCGTGATGAGCTCCTCGGTCTTGGCATCGAGGGAGATCTCGGCCTCGCCGAACGACTGCCCGAGCACGTACTTGCCGGCGTTGAAGAGCTTGGTGACGAGGCGCTTGCCGACCTTGAGCACCTTCTCGTCGAACGCGGTGTCCATGCCGAGCCGCGCGCTCGCGGCCCAGTAGCGCACGCCGTCGGACGTGTAGTCCTCGAGCAGCTTCATGGGCGTCACCACGTTGCCCACGCTCTTGCTCATCTTCTTGCGGTCCGGATCGAGGATCCAACCGCTGATCACCACGTTGTTCCACGGCACCTTGCCCTCGTGGAGCATCGCCTTGGCGATCGTGTAGAAGGCCCAGGTCCGGATGATCTCGTGCGACTGCGGGCGGATGTCGGCCGGGAAGAGCTTCTCGTGCCGCTCCGGATTCAAGAGCCAGTGCGAGCCGATCTGCGGCGTGAGCGACGACGTGAACCACGTGTCGAACACGTCTGGATCGCCCGTGAAGCCGCCCGGCTGGTTGCGCTGCGCCTCGGTGAAGCCCTTCGGCGCGTCGCTCAGCGGATCGACCGGGAGCTGATCGCGCGTCGGCAGGATCGCGTGCTCGTGATCGACCGCGCCGTCGGCCTTCACCGGATACCAGACCGGGATCGGCACGCCGAAGTAGCGCTGGCGCGACACGCACCAGTCGCCGTTCAGGTTCTCGGTCCAGTTGTGGTAGCGCGAGTGCATGAACTCGGGCCACCAGCGGATCTGCTGGCCCTTCTCGAGCAGGCCCTGCTGGTTCTGCAAGAGCTTCACGAACCACTGGCGCGTCGTGATGAACTCGAGCGGGCGCTCGCCCTTCTCGTACATCTTCACGGGGTGCTGGATCTTCTTGGGCTCGGCCCTGAGCGGCGCTCCCTTGCCCGTCGCGCTGCCTGCCGGGTCTCGGAGCATCTCCACGATCTGCTTCTGCGCCTGCGCCACGGTCTTGCCGACGAGCTGCGCGAACGCCGCGTTGGCCTTCTCGGCGTCGAGCGAGGGGAACGCGTCGGTGCCGAACTCGGTCGGCTTCACGCGGCCGTCCTTGCCCAGGATCTGGCGCGTGGGGAGCTTCTGCTCGCGCCACCAGGTCACGTCGGTCGCGTCGCCGAACGTGCAGACCATGAGGATGCCGGTGCCCTTCTTCGGGTCGGCGAGCTCGCTCGGGAAGATCCGCACCGGCGCGCGGAACAGCGGGGTGATGGCGCGCTTACCGAAGTACTTCTGGAAGCGCTCGTCGTCGGGATGGGCGCAGCACGCCACGCACGCCGGCAAGAGCTCGGGGCGCGTGGTCGAGATCACGAACGAGGCGTCTTCGCCTTCGATGGCGAACTCGAGGTCGTGGTAGGCGCCCGGGCGCTCCTCGTCCTTCAGGTCGGCCTGGGCGAGGGCGGTCTGGAAGTCGACGTCCCACATCGTGGGCGCTTCCACGTTGTAGAGCTGGCCCTTCTCGACGAGGTCGAGGAACGAGAGCTGCGCGATCTGCCGACAGCGCTCGTCGATGGTCGCGTACGTCTGCGTCCAGTCGACCGAGAGCGCGATGCGGCGGAAGAGCGCCTCGAAGGCCTTCTCGTCCTCGTGCGTGACGCGCGCGCAGAGCTCGATGAACGCGCGGCGCGAGACGATGCGCGGCCGCTCGTTCTTGCGCTTCTCGTCCGTCGCCTGCTCGATCTCGATCGTTCCTTCGTAGGGCAGCGTCGGATCGCAGCGCACGTGGAAGTAGTTCTGCACGCGGCGCTCGGTGGGCAGGCCGTTGTCGTCCCAGCCCATCGGATAGAAGACGTTCTGCCCGAGCATGCGGCGCTGCCGCACGAGCACGTCCGTGTGCGTGTACGAGAACACGTGCCCCATGTGGAGCGAGCCGCTCACCGTCGGCGGCGGCGTGTCGACGACGAAGGTCTCCTCGCGCCGGCGCGCGCTGTCCCAGCGGTAGATCCCCGTCGTCTCCCAGACGCCGTCCCAGTGCTTCTCCTTGCCGGCGGCGTCGAAGTGCGGGGGAAGGGTGGACGGATCGAAGATCTTGAGCGGCATGACGCCGCTTAGATACGCGGGCCGGATCACCACGACAAGCGCCGCGTGCGACGGCCGCTCGAGCGGCCGCCGAAACGCGAACGGCGGGCCCGAGAGCCCGCCGCCCGCAGCGTCCGATGGCCAGCATCGTCCGCGGGTGATCCGCGCCGCGTCTCAGCTCGTCAGGCGCTTGATCTCTTCGCGGATGATCGTCTCGGCGAGATCCGGCACGACCTCCCAGACGACGCGCTCGATCACCTCGCGCGAGAGCGCCAGCACGCCCTCGATCTGCGCGGGCGTCAGGCCCATGCCCGAGAGCTTGCCTTCCATCTCCGCCGACGCGGCCGAGACGGCCGCCGACGCGACGGGCGCGGCGGGCTCGGCCTTCTTGGCCACGAGCGGGACCGGCTGCTGCGCTGAGGTGGGCGGGCGCGGCCCGGCGGCGGGCTGCGGCGCGAGCATCGCGGCCGTCGGCGGGCGGCTGCCCGGAGGCGCGCCGAAGCTCGCCGTGGCCGAGCGCGGCTGCGAGGGCGCGGGCGCCGAAGCCGCCGCGACCGGCGCGACCGGGGCCGCCGGGGCGGCGGGGCGCGGCGCAGCGACGACACCGGGGATCGGCGCGGCCGGGCGGGCGGGCGCGACGGGTGCCGCGGGCGCCGGGGCGACGGGGCGCGGAGCCGCGACGGCCGGCGCGGCGGGAGCCACGGGGCGCGGAGGCGCAGGAACACCCGCCGGCGCCGCGACGCCCTTGCCGCCCTTGGCGATCAGGTCCTTGGCCTTGTCGATGAGCGCCTGCGTCTCGAAGGGCTTGAGCACGTGATCGTCGGCGCCCGAAGCACGCAGCTTCTCGGCGTCGATGGGGTGGTGCTCGCTCGCGAGGAGCAGGATCGGCGCCGACGCGCCGTTCCCGCGCGCCGCGCGCGCGAAGTCGTAGCCCGTCATTCCGGGCATCGAGACGTCGACGATGATCAGGTCGGCGCCGTCCACGGCGCGCAGGCCGGAGTCGCCTCCATCGGCGGTGACGACTTGGATGCCGTCCTGTCCGATGAAAGTCATCTCGAGGATGCGGCGCATCGTGACGCTGTCGTCGACGGCGAGAATCTTCGGCAAGGGAGCCTCCAGCGATCGCGCGCGTGGGAAAACCCGCACGATTGCACCGCTTTCGTACCGGAACCTGCCTCCCACGGTCAAGATCGCGTCGCGCGGCCCTCCGAGCGGCGGCGGGCGGCCCCACGTGTTAGAAGGCGCGCCCCGTGGCCGAAGGCACTCCGCCCCCGATCCGCTACGAGCTCATGGCGCGCCGCCCGCCCGAGGGCGCGATCGATCTCGGCACCCTCGTGCCGGGCACGGGCGAGCTCGAGCTGGAGATCGGGTTCGGCCGCGGGCGCTTCCTGATCGAGCGCGCCCGGGCGGCCCCGAGCTCGCGGATCGTGGGGATCGAGATCAAGTCGAAGTGGTCGCACCTCGTGGAGGAGCGCCGCAAGAAGCTCGGGCTCGAGAACGTGGTGGCGCTCTACGGCGACGCGCGCGAGGTGCTGCCGCGCCTGGGCCCCGACGGCTCGCTCGCGCGCGCGTTCGTGCACTTCCCCGATCCGTGGTGGAAGAAGCGGCACGCGCGGCGTCGCGTCGTCGACGATGTGCTGATGACGCAGCTCGGGCGGCTGATGCGGCCGGGCGGGGCGCTCTTCGTGCAGACCGATGTCGAGGAGCGCGCGATCGCGATGGCCGAGAACATCGTGCAGAGCGGCCTGTTCCGCGTGGAGCCGGGCTTCGCGCACGCGAACCCGTACGGTGCGCGCTCCAATCGCGAGGCGCGCGCCGACGAGGACGGCCTGCCGGTGTTCCGGATCCACGCGACGCGGATCTGAGCGTCAGAGCTCGGAGCGTCGGGGAACACCGTGCGTCAGAACACCGTGCGGAGCGCGAGCCCGTCGGCGGTGGGGACGACGCGGAATCGGCCCGCGACCTCCGTGGTCCAGTCGTCCACCGGGTGCACGATCAAGGAGACGAGGGTCGCGACGAGGCCGGCGATCTGGAAGAGGCCTTCGACCACGAAGAGCGTCGCGCCCGCGGCGTCGACGTGCGGCGGCGCGAGGACGAGCTTCGCCCAAGGGCCGAGAAACGGAACGTAGCCCCAGCGCTCGTAGTCTGCGAGGCGTGCGGCGGGGTAGCCGAGGCTGACGTCGTGCTGTCCCTGCGCGGTGGAGACCGCGGTCGAGATCACCTGAACGAGGTAGCCCACGCCGAAGAGGCCGACGCCCGCGCCGATGCCTTCGATCGAGGGCCCGAGCTCGTAGTGCGTGCCGTGACGCATGCAGCGGCCCTCGTGCAGCGTGAGCTCGGGTGCGCAGAGCGCCGTGCGGCCGTCGGGGCCCGGCGGCGGGGGTGGGACGGCCTCGAGCTCGGAGGTCGTGGTCGTGGTCGTGGTCGCGTCCTGCGCGCGGAGCGGGGCGGAGACGAGGGTGACGAGCGCCGCGACGGCGAGGGCCTCGAGCGAACAGCGTGCTCTCATCGGTCGACCTCTTCCTCTTTCTCTTCGTCGGCAGGGGCGAACGTGGCGCCCGCGATGCGGGCGAGCGCGACGACGAGCGTGAGCGCGGCCACGGGCACGGCCCAGATCGCGATCCCCGGATCGGACTCGCCGTGGCCGATCGTCGCGAGCAAGAAGCTCGCGGGAATCGCGACCGCGCAGGCCGCGACCGCGCGCGCCACCCATCGCGCGGCGGCCTCGTCGAGCCGCGGCAGCCCGAGCTCACCGACCACGATGGTGACGAGCGCGAGCCCGACGCCGTGTGCGTGGGCCAGCGTGCAGAGCTCGCGCGTGAGCGCGTCGTCGAGGTAGCTCGAGAGCTTGAGGCCGTGGGCCGCCTCGAGCGCCATGCCGACGAGCGCCCACGCGGCGAGCGAGGTCCAGCCGACCCTGCGGGCGAGCGCCCGCGCTTCGTGTCGCGCGTCCCTCATTCGCCGATCTCGATCGCGCGCTCGTCGGCTCGCGCGCGCAGGGCGTCCACGTCGGCGGGCGTCACGGCGCGAAGGCCCAGCGCCTCGAGGGCAGCGACCCGCGCCGCGCGCGCGTCCGTGCTGCGGAACGCGCTCGCGGGAAGCCCTCGCGCGGCGCTCACGCTGCGCCACGCGATTCCACGCACGGCAGGGTAGGGATCGTCCCGCATCGCGGCGACCAGCCAGCCCGAGGCCGAAGGCGCGCCCCGCTCGCCGAGCGCGCGCCCGAGCGCGGCGGCGGCGACCGCGCGCTCGATCGGATCGCCGCCGAAGATCAGCTCCTCCATGCGCGCGCGTCCGCCCGCGTCGTGGCGCTCGTCCGCCGCGCCGATGCCGCGCTCCGCCCACGCCACGCTCCGATCCACGTGGCAGAGCGTACAGGCGTCGGGGCGACCGCCTTCGCTCTGGGCGAGCGGGTGCGGGATCTCGATGCGGTGGCTCCGATGGATCGTGCGGATGCCGTACACGATGCGCGGCATGTGGCAGTCGACGCACGCGACGCCCTCGTGGCGCGCGTGCGCCTGCGCCGCGCTCTCACCGGCGAGGCTCTCGTGGCACTGCGTGCAGAGCGCGTCCCCCTCGAGGTCGGCGCGCAGCTGGCCGCGCGGGCTCGCGTAGTCGTGCATCGCGTGGCAGTCGCCGCACGCCGCATCGCACCGATCCTGGAGAACGCCCTGCTGCTCGTACGCGGTCAGGCGCGCCGTCCCGTCGGGCCAGAACCGGGGCGCGAACGCGCTCGCGTCGCCGTGGAGCGGCGTGTCGATCGCGAGCGGATGGCTCGTGTCGGCGAGATCGTCTCCGGGCACGAAGGGATCGCCGTGCGCGAGATAGCGGCCGACGTCGGCCGTGATGCGCTGGCCGTGGCAGCGGCCGCATACGTCGGTCGCGCGCTCGGCGGAGAGGCGCGTCGGCGCGGTGATCGTCGGGTCCGCGCGGCCCGTCTCGTGGAGCACGTAGCGGCGGAAGGGATCGGCGTTGGTCCGCGCGTGCTCGCCGCCCGGCCCGTGGCACGCCTCGCACGCGACACCGAGCTCGGCGACGCGGGTGTCCCAGTGGCCGTCGTCGCGCGGCCGCGGCTCGGCGCCCACGTTGTGGCAGAAGACGCAGTTGTCGTTCCAGCGGACCGCGTGCCGCATGTAGTCGGCGAACGCGATGGGCGCCTCGCCGTCGAGGCCCTCGGGATCGGACGTGAGGAACGCGCCGTTCATGTGCATCCAGCGTCCTTCCTCCACGTCCCACGCGATCGGCAATCGCACCCAGAGGTCGTCCTCGCGCGCGAGCAGCTGTTGGTGGCGGCGCGAGCCGACGACGCGCTCGACCGTCCAGCGCGTGATCTCGGCCGGAGTGGTCCGCGAGCGCGAGCCCGACGCGATTGCGTCGGCTGGCTCCGCCGGCACTCCTGCCGCGCTCGGTGCCTCGTCATCCATCCGGCGGAGCGTCACCTGGAACGCGCCCTCCGCGCTTCGATCCATCGTCGCGAGGTAGCCGCCGTACGCGAGGGTGCTCCCGTCGAACGCGCCGAGCACCGCGCCTTCGCGCGCCTCCTGCGTCATGCGCCGATGGTGCGACGCTTCCCAGCTCGCCTGGTGGTCGCCGTGGCAGCGCGCGCACGCGCGGGAGCCCACGAAGGGCGCGCCGTGGCGATCGACCGGCGTCTCGAGCGCCTCGAGCGCGTGCGCGACGCGCCAGCCGGCGAGCGCGGCCGCGGCCAGCAGCGCCAACGCCCCCGCGCGCGCCGGGCCGAGGGCCATGGGCGCCTCAGCCGAGCGACCGGAGCACGTCGTCGACGCGCTCGATGTCCGGCAGGCCGATGCGCCGCATGATCGCTCGCGACTCGCGCAGGCGCTCCTTGGCGCCCTCGACGTCGCCGCGCTCGATCATGTGCATGCCGAGCTCGGCGAGCGTGCGGGCCGCTTCCTTCTCGTTGCCGATCTCGCGGAAGGCGTCGATCGCGGTGAGGAAGGCCTCCTCGGCGCGCCGATCGACCGCGCCCGTCGCGTCGAAGAGCGTGCGTGCGCGGAGCGTGCCCATCGCGTGGTGCGCGTGCGCGACGATCTCCTTGCCGCCGTACTCCTTGGCGAGATCGAGCGCCTGCGTGAGCGTGGCTTCCGCCTTGTCGTCGCCGGCGCGGAGCAGGCACAGGCCCAGGTTGCGCGCGACCTCCGCCGTCATGCGCCGATCGCCGAGATCGGTCGCCAGATCGCGTGCCGCCTCGAGGTAGGAGCGCGCCTCGGCGAGGCGCACGTGCGCCTTCGTGAGCGCCTCGCCCAGGTTGTTGAGCACGAAGCTCTGCGTGCGCCGATCGCCCATCTTGCGGGCCTCGGTGAGCGCCTGCTTCCAGCTCGCCTCCGCGTGCTCGAGATCGCCGCGCTCGGAGGCCAGCGCGCCGAGCGCGTTGAGCGAGGCCGTGATGCCGGCGCGGTCGTTGATCTCCTCGCGGATGGCCAGGGCCTGGCGCGAGGCCTGCTCGGCCGCCGCGAGGTTGCCGCGCGAGAGCTCGATCGCCGTGAGCGTGGTGAGCGAGACGGCCTCGCCGCGCCGGTCGCCGTGGGCGCGCCGGATCGCGAGGGCCTCGTCGCAGGCGTGCTGCGCGGTCTCGATGTCGCCGCGCAGGCGATCGATCTGGGCGAGGTCGTCCAGGCTCGAGGCCACGCCGCGCAGATCACCGGCGGCACGGAAGAGCGCCAGCGCGCGCACGAGCACCTCGCGGGCGCGCGCCTCTTCGCCGCGCATGCGGTGCACGCGGCCGATGCGGTTGAGCGCGGCGCCGCCCTTGTTGCGTGCGCCGAGCTTGTAGGAGAGCTCGAGCATCTCCGAGAAGGCCTCGATGGCCTCGTCGTAGCGGCCGATCGTCGTCAGGCCCGAGCCCAGCGTGTGCAGCGCGTCGATCCGGCGCGCGACGTCGTCCTTCTCGAGCAGCTCGAGCGCCTTCTCGACGTGGCGCATCGCCGACTGCGTGCGCATGCGGGCCATCTCGGCGCGCGCGGCCTCGAGGTACGCGCGGCCGGCGCGCCCCGGCATGCCGGCCTTCTCGAGATGCGGCGCGGCGAGCGCGGCCACGCCCTCGTGCGTCAGCTCCATGTTGGTGGTGAGCCAGTGCGCGATGGTCGTGTGCCGCGCGGTGCGCAGCTCCGGGCTCTGCTCGCGGTAGACGTAGTGGTGCGTCTCGCTGTGGACGAAGCGGTACTCGACGGTGCCCGGCAGCTCCGTCTCCTCGAGCCGCACGAAGAAGCCCTTCTCCTCGAGCCGCGCGAGCGCGCCCTCGAGCGCCGCCTCGTCGTCGTCGTCGGCCCAGAGCTGCAGGGGGTCGGCCTCGGTCGCGGCCGCCGGGCGCTCGGTGCGCATCATCGCGAGGATGGCGCGGTCGCTCACCACCAGGCCGAAGACCGCGGCGCGCTCGACGGTCGCGCGCTCGAGGTCGTCGAGGCGCGAGAGGCGCGCGCGGATGGCGTCCTCGATCGTGACGGGGAGGGCGCCGCTCTCGAGCTTCTGCAGGTCGACGACGAGGCCCTCGTCGCGCTTGACGAAGAGCTTGGCCTCGACGAGCGCGAAGACCAGCTCGCGGAGCGCCGAGGGGTTGCCGCCCGACCGGTGCGTGAGGGCCGCGACGAGCGGCTCGGGCGCCTCGACCAGCGTCGGCAGGATGATGTGGAGCATCGAGCCCACGTCCGCCTCGGCGAGCGGCGCGATCGGGCCGACGACGAGACCGCCCGCCGGCGTGAGCTTCTGCGCCTTCTCGACGATCCCGCGATCGCCCGCGACCACGACCGTGATCGGCGCGTCGGCCGAGAGCACGACCGAGAGCAGCGCCCACGCGTCGTCCTCGGCGAAGTGGATGTTGTCCACGACGATCAGCGTCGGGCGCTGGCGCGCGTCGCCCTCGAAGAGCCGCCGCAGCGCGCTCTCCTCGCGCTTGCGCAGCTCGGCCGGCTTGTCGTCGAGGCCGGCGAGGAAGGGGCTGTCGGGGAAGGGCACGCCCGCGAAGTGGCCGAGCAGGTGGCTCGTCTCGCCGATCGCCAGCGCGTCGGCGCTCTGGAGCGCCTCGGCCACGAACATCGCGATCTGCCCGCGCACGATCTGGGGCGAGCTCGCGGGCGTGACGCCGAAGCGCTCGAGCAGGATGCGGCTCCACGGCGCGTTCGTGGCGTCCCCGTCGCGGCAGGCGCCAGCGTGGATGCGGATGTTCGGCGCGATGCGCGCGGCGAGCTCGGCGGCGTGGAAGAGGATGCGGCTGCGGCCCGACCCGGCCTCGCCCTCGAGCGCGACGAGCGTGGGCTTGCCGTGCTCGAGCGAGGCCGCGAGCGCGGCGTGGATCGCGCCCGACGCCTCGACCTGGCCGACGAGCGGCGGCTCGAGGTCCTCCGGCGTCGGCGCGGGCGTCTCGCCCGAAGGCGGCCCGTCCTCGGCCGGGATCGGCGAGACGAGCGTGGCGTCGCCGGTCTGCCCGGCGAGATAGCTGCGACCCGTCGCGCGCGCGGAGCCGAGCGCGACGCCGCAGGCCGGGCACGCACGGAAGGAGCGCGGGCTCTCGAACCCGCACTGCGCGCAGACCTGACTGACGAGGTTCATAGGCGCGCTCATTAGCGCAGAAGAACGCCCCGGGGACAACGCCGCCGTGAGGTCCACACGGGCTCCGCGGGTGGCCGTTGCCGGCGCCTCGGCGAGCCACCCGGGTGCGGGCGGACGTTTCCTCCGGAGGCGGCGCTCCGAGCGCCCGTTGGATCAGCGCATCGCGACGTCGGAGCAGTGCGCCTCGGTCCGCGCCCGGGCACGGGCCTGGCGCGCCTCGAGCACCTCGGGCGCGAGCTCCACGAACGGAGCCTCGGCGCTGGGGCTCGCGGCGTCGCGCGGCACGAAGAAGAGCGAGGGATCGTCGACGAAGTCGTAGAGCTCTTCGCCGCGCGCCATCAGCTCGCAGTTGCGGTCCTCGAGCAGGTCCACGATCCGCGGGAAGGCCTGGACGCTCCACTCGTGGATGTCGTGCAGGAGCACGATGCCGCCGCGCACGCCGCGCTCGTTCTCCTCGCGCTCGAGCACGTTGCGGAAGGTCGTGACCACGGCGTCGGCGCTGCGGACCTGGAAGTCGCCGGTGCCGAGGTTCCAGAGCATCTGCGTGTACTCGCGCTCGGCGAGCCACGCATCGATGCGCGGCGAGCGCGCGCCGCCGGGCGGACGCACGAGGTAGGTGCGCTCGCCGAGCACGCGCTCGAAGACCGACTCCGCGCCCGTGACCTGGACCTCGAGGTCGCCCTCGAGCAGGAGCGGTAGTTGCTGGTGGTCCATCGTGTGGTTGCCGACGAAGTGCCCGCGGCGCGCGATCTCGGTCGCGATGTCGGCGAGCTCGCGGTCGCGGGGGAAGTTGCCCTCGAAGCGGCGCGCGCTGAGGAAGAACACGGCGCGAACGCGCTCCCGGTCGAGCGCGTCGAGCAGCGTGCGCGTGTAGCGGTGGTCGGGACCGTCGTCGAAGGTGAAGAGGATCAGCCGGTGCCGCGTCGCGCCGGTCATGATCATCCCGTTCGCGAGCGAGCGCGCGAAGGGCGCGTCCGTCGGGAGGTCCATCTGGATGTCGAGGCCGTCGACCTCGTCGGCGACCGGCGCGGGCGCAGGGGCCTCGACGACGATCGGGCGCGGTGCCTCGCGCACCACGTCGGTCACGCGGGCGGGCGCGATGCCCTCGACCACGCTGGCTCGCGGCGCGGGGGGAGTGGTGGCCGCCGCGACGGCCGCGCCGCCCGTGATCGCCGAGGCACAGAGGGCGGCGCGCCCCGCGATGCCGACCGCACGTCGCAATCCACGCATGGGGGCATGGTAGGTCTTTCGCCTACATCGACCAAGAAAGCCACAGGCCTGACGCGGCGAAACGCCAGCTCAGCGCGCGGCGAACGCCAGTTCAGCGCGCGGCGAACGCCAGTTCAGCGCGCGGCGAACGTGAAGGGCACGCCGATCGTGACCGGGCCGCCGTGGGGCGCCGGGAAGATCCACGTGCCGATCTGGTTCGACAGGCACTCCGCCATCGGCGCGGGCATCTCGTCGCCCTCGAACGTGACCGTGTCGACCGCGCCGGTCATCTCGATCGCGATGCGCGCCGTCACGTGCGCTTGCAGCTCGGGCGTCGCCCGCAGCTGGTGCTCGTAGCAGCGCGTCACCGCCGACTGGTGCTGATGCACCACCGGCACGATCTCCTCGCGCTCGAGCGTGCCCACGCGGATGCGCGGCGCCTCGGGCTCGAGCGCGTCGGGCGCGAGCGCGAGCCCCTCGGGGCCCATCGTCACGCTCGTGCGGAACGCGTGCCCGCGCGCGTCCCAGCCCGTGATCTGGAGCGGGCCGATGCCCACGCGCATCGCGAGCCGATCGGCCCCCGCGATCGCGAGGTCGCCGATCTGCCAGCGCACGATGCCGTCGCGCGAGACCCGCAGCGTCGGCTGCTCGTCGTAGCCTGCGTCGAGGCCGTGCGGCGCGAGCCCGGCATGCGGGCCCGCGCTCTCGGGGAATCGAGCCGGCCCCGTCAGCGTCGTGTCGACGTCCGGGCCGACCACGCGCACCGAGCCCTCGTGCACGTCGAGGGCGAGCGCGCCCGCCTCCTCGTCGAAGTCCACCACGAAGCGCGCCACGTCCGCCTCGATGCGGAACTGACCCGCGAGCACGATCGTGCGCGACGACGCGGCGTACACGGTCATCTCGCCGTGCGCGAGGTCGAGCTCGGGCGCCGGCAGCTCGCCGTCCTCGAAGCGCGCCAGTCGGAGCGACGTGCTCGGGCCGAGCGCGATGCCGACCTCGTCGCCGAGACGCGCGTGCAGCTCGGCGCCCTCGCTCGTCGCGATCGTCTCGCCCTCCGCGAGCGGATCGCCGAGCGCGAGCGCAGCCAGCGGAGCGGCCCCGGGCGCGCCCGCGTGACGCGCGCTCTGGCCGGCGACGAGGGTGACGCGCGAGGCGGCGTAGAGGTCCACGTGGGCTACGGTCGAGGGAGGCGCCGTCCCGGTGGGCGGCACGTGCGCCACCGCGACCTCGCGGGGCGGGGATGCGGGAGGCATCACGATGGCGAGCGCAGCCGCCGCGGCGAGCGCCACACCCATCGCCGGCAGCACCCACCCACGCCGATGCTTCTTCGCCTGGAGCTGCGCCTCGCGCTCGAGCACGAGCTCCATCTTCGACCAGTCGAGGTCGGGCGCGTCCGCTTCGCGGATCGCGTCGACCGTCGCCTCGTACGTCTGGATCGTGGCGAGCTCGCGCTGACAGGCCCCGCACGTCCTGAGGTGCTTCTCCACGCGCGCGCGCCCCGCCGGCGAGAGCGCGCCGCTCTCGTAGGCCATCAGCGCTGCGGTCTTGGGACGATGTTCGGTCACGCGAGGTTCGTTGTTCGGGGCGTTGTCTAGGATGGTGGCATCGACGTCGGCACGGCAAACCGACGATCGGAGAGGTCAGTCGGCGTGGTCGCGCTCTTCGGCGGCAGGCCCGTCTTCGACGGCGCCCGCTTCGGCGGGCTTGGAGGCCGCGGGGTCGGAGGCCGGTGCGGACTTCTCGAGGCTCGCGACCACGCCTGCGAGCGTGGGCTCGGCGGCCATCGCCGCATAGAGCTCCTTGCGCGCGTAGAAGAGACGTGTGCGCACGGTGAGCACCGGCGCGCCCACGAGCGTCGCGATCTCCTTGGCCGGCATGCCCTCGAAGTCGTGGAGCACGATCACCTCGCGCTTCTTCTCGCCGAGGCCGTCGAGCAGGCGATAGAGCACGCGCACGCGCTCGCGCTGCTCGGAGAGGGCCTCGGGATCGTCGCGACGCGCGTCGTCCTCGCTCGCCACGTCCGGGACTTCCATGTCGGCGAAGCGCGGGCGCGAGCGGCCCTTGCGCAGGTGCATGCGCGTCACGTTCACCGCGAGCCGGTAGAGCCAGGTGGAGAAGCGCGACTCGCCGCGGAACGCCGGCAGCGAGCGGTAGACGTGGAGGAAGACCTCCTGCACCACGTCGTCCACGTCGGCCGAGGGGCCGAGCATCCGGTACACCACGCGCGCGACGTCTTGCCGGTGCGCCCGGAAGATCTCGCGGAACGCACCGGCGTCCCCGGAGAGGGCCCTGTCGATCAGCGCGCGCGCCGGATCCATGCGTCGGGCGACCTCACGGCTCGCCGCCGTGGGGGAAGTGGGGAATGCAATCGACAGCGACGATACCATGGCACCTCTCGCTCGCCCTCTTCCGTTGCGGGACGAGGGGGTGCCGTTCATCGCCGCGTCGCGCGAAGGCCACACCGGGGAAATCGGGTGGCCTCCGCGAGACTTCGGCGCGATCAGCGCGCGGTCGGAACGAAGGGCTCGACGCCGTGGCTGCACATCGTCTGGGCGTCCTCGAGGGTGCCGTAGAACCACGCGAGCCCACAGTGCCCGATCGCCCCCGCGGTGGCGCAGGGGGTGGTCGCCCAGGTGCCGCCGCCGGTCGTGCACGCCTCCTGGGTCGAGGCGAGCTGGGCGGGGTCCACCACGTACTCGTGGCAGCGCGCGGGCGAGGCCGTCGTGCAGCTGCCATCGGCGCGCTCGTGCAGCGGCGGCGCGACGGCCGTGCGCGTGCTCGGCTCGGAGAGATCGTAGAAGTGCATGTGCTGCGGGCAGGCCGCCTGCGCGGTCGCGAGCGTCGCCGTCGGCCCGTAGAACCAGGTATTGGTCGAGTCGCCGCACCACGCGATGGCGCTGTCGCCGCCGGGGCAGATGCCGTCCGACCAGCGCCCACCTTGGGCCTCGCAGTCCGTGCGGGCCTGCGTGCGGCCCTCGTCGGTCATCGCGCGCAGCACCTCGTGGCAGACGCCCTGCGTCTCGCGCATGCAGCTGCCGTGGCTGCCCGCGTGCAGGCCGTGGGGCCCCTCGCCACGCTCGCCGCCCTCGGTGGCCTGCTCGCTGCCGCCGCTGCCGGTGCTGCTGCTCGAGCCGCCGCCACACGCCGCCAAGCCCATGAATGCGACCACGCAGAACCGGTGCGTGCGCGAGCTCCCCATCTTGCTCATCGGCCCCTCCTCCATGCGCCGCCATCGCGGCAGCGGCGCGACGCTACCACGAGCCCGCGGCGCCGATGCAAGGAGCCACGATCAGGAGCGCGGCCGGTTCACGTAGGTCACGAGATCTTGACCGACGAGCAGCACGGCGAGCGCGAGAGCGATGACGGCCATGGCTCACGGTCCGGGAGGGCCCGCGAGACGTCCAGAAATCGGCGCAAGCGCGCGGCAGGCCGAAGGGGGGGGCCTCGGGCCCCTCGACGGGATCGGCCTCGATCGTTGCGGGTTCCGCGCACTTGGACTAGACGCAGCCCTCATTTCGCGGGAGGCGGGCGGCTCATGATCCAGGTCGAAGGCCTGACGAAGCGGTACGGGCTGCGCACGGCGGTCGAGGGGATCTCGTTCTCCGTCGGCGCCGGAGAGGTCGTCGGGTTCCTCGGGCCCAATGGTGCGGGCAAGAGCACGACGCTGCGGATGCTCACCGGCTTCCTCGCTCCGAGCGCCGGCACGATCCGGATCGACGGTATCGACATGCTCGAGCATCCGATCGAGGCGCGTCGTCGCATCGGCTACATGCCCGAGGCGTGCCCGTTGTACCCGGAGATGCGGGTCGTCGAGTACCTGCGCTACCGGGCCGAGCTCAAGGGGGTCGCGAGCAACGCGATCGAGAAGCGCGTGGAGACCGCGCTCGGCCAGGCGAGCGTCACCGAGGTCGCCTCGCGGATCATCGGGCAGCTCAGCAAAGGCACGCGCCAGCGCGTGGGCATCGCCGATGCGCTCGTGGCCGATCCTCCGCTGCTCGTGCTCGACGAGCCCACGGCGGGCCTCGACCCGAACCAGATCCGTCAGGTCCGGGATCTCATCAAGAGCTTCGCGAAGACCAAGACGGTCCTGCTCTCGACGCACATCCTCCCCGAGGTCGAGGCGTCGTGCGAGCGCGTCGTGATCATCCACAAGGGGCGCGTCGTGACCGAGGGCGCGCCCGAGCAGCTGCAGGCGGCGCGGAGCGAGCGGGAGCGGGCGTTCGTGCTGCGCAGCAAGGCCGACGCGGCGGCGCTCGGCGCGGCGCTGCGCGCGGTCCCCGGCGTGCGCGGGGTCGAGCCGATGGGCAAGCAGGACGGGGTCGCCCGCGTGCTCGTGCGCGTCGAGGGCGACTCCGACGAGGTCGGGGAGCGCATCTTCGCGGCGGTCGCGGCCGCCGGCCTCGCGCTCCGCGAGCTGAAGGAACAGCAGGCCAAGGCCTCGCTCGAGGACGTCTTCAGCCAGCTCACGCGCACCGACGCGGCCCAGCCGGCGCCCTCCGACGACGAGGACGACGACGACGACGCGAAGAGCGCCGCTCCCCCGGCCGCCTCCGACGACGAGGACGACGAATGAAGCCCGTCTGGACCATCGCGAAGCGCGAGATCAGCTCGTTCTTCGTGTCACCGCTCGCCTACGTCGTGCTCACGACGTGGCTGCTCTTCCAGGGCGCCGTCTTCTGGGTGATGTCCTTCTGGTACTCGCAGCAGGACTTCGGCTCGGGCAGCTCGGGCGCGAACCCGCTCAGCCACTACTTCGGCGGGACCACGCTCTTCTACATCCCGATCATGGTCTACACGCCGCTCCTGACGATGCGCCTGCTCGCCGAGGAGCACCGCCAGGGCACGATCGAGCCGCTGCTCACCGCGCCCGTCTCCGATGCGGCCGTGGTGCTCGGCAAGTACCTCGCCTCGCTCGTCTTCTGGTGCGCGCTCTGGGCGCCGACCCTGATGTACGTGTGGCTCACGAGCCGCTACGGCGACCTCGACCTCTGGAAGATCGCGGCGACCTACGTCGGCATCTTCGGCCTCGGCGCGTACTACATGGCGCTCGGCCTCCTGATGAGCGCGCTGACGCGCAGCCAGATCACGGCGGCCGTGCTCACCTTCGTCGCGCTCGGCGCGTTCTTCATCCTCGGCCTGCTCTCGTTCCTCGTCACCGACGACACGTGGCGGGGCGTCTTCGACTACATGAGCCTCTGGACCCACATGAGCACGTTCGCGAGCGGCATCGTCGACAGCCGCTACCTCACCTACGAGCTCTCGCTCGCGGCGCTCGGCGTGTTCCTCAGCGTGCGTGCGCTCGAGGCGCGGAGGTACGAGGCATGAGCGGGCCGAGCGACAACGCCGCGCGCAAGAAGAGCCGCGCCCCGGAGCCCACACCGGATCGCGGGGGCGACCAGGCCGCGGGCGCACGGCGATTCCAGGGGCGGGCCAACGTGGTGGTCTCGTCGGTGCTGGTCGTGCTGATCACGCTGATGGCGAACTACCTCTCGTTCCGCCACTACCACCGGTGGGACTGGACGAGCGAGGGGCTCTTCACGCTCTCGCCGCGCACGCACGAGCTGCTCACGAGCCTCGACACCGACATCGACGTCTACCTCGTCCTCTCGTCGGGGGAGTCGAACTACCAGGACGTGCGCGAGCTGCTCGAGCGCTATCGCGCCGAGAGCCAGCACGTGGTGCTGCACTTCGTCGATCCCGATCGCGAGCCGAGCGAGTACCAGCTGATCGCCGAGCGCTTCGGCCTCGCGCGCGCGATGCTCGCCGACGGCAGCGCGGCCGCCGACGTGGCGGTCGTGATGTCGAATGGTGACCGCGTCTGGAAGATCACGCGCGACGACCTCGTCAGCGTCGACTTCGATCCCTCCGGCGAGGGCGATGCGCACGTCGACGTGCGGAGCGAGCAGGCGATCTCGGGCGGCCTTCTCGAGGTCACGAGCGGGCGCGCCACGCACGTCTGCATCACGACGGGCCACGGCGAGTGGACGCTCGATCACGGGGTCGATCGCGACCTCGGCGGCTTCCGCGACGAGATGCGCCGCGAGAACCTCGAGATCGAGCAGATCGAGACGCGCGGCCGCACCGCGCTGCCGGAGAACTGCGACGCGACGTTCGTCGTGGGGCCCATCGCGGCGTTCACGCCCGAAGAAGCGGCGATGCTGCGGCGCTACGCCGAGGGCGGCGGGCACCTCTTCCTCGCCCTCGACCCCGAGCTCGACGGCGGTGAGATCCGGCCCACCGGGCTCGAGGCGATGCTGCGCGAGCTCGGCATCCGCGTGGATCGGACGGTCGTGCTCGAGATGGACGAGCGGCACCTGCTCCCGAGCCAGCCCTCGCCCACCGGGCCCTTCCTCGTCGCGAGCTACGGCGAGCATCCGATCACGAGCTCGTTCGCGGCGCTCGATCTGCCGATGGTGGTGAACCTGGTGCGCTCGGTGCGCCCGGCCGACGAGAGCGAGGCGGTGACCATCATGTCGGCGAGCGATGCGTCGTTCGCCGAGACGGACGTGGCGCTCCTGGTGCAGACCGGCGAGCCGCGCCGCGACGACCAGGACTATCCGGGCCCGGTCTCGCTCGCGGTCGCGCTCGAGCTGCCGCCGGCGCACGGCGAGGGCGAGGCCGAGGACGACGACGCGAGCGCCGAGCGGCGCGGCCGCATCGTGGTGGTGGGCGACGCCGACTTCCTCTCGTCGCAGCTCATCGCGACGCGCGACGTGATCAACTACGAGCTCGCGAGCGCCATCCTCGGATGGCTGACGGCGCGGCAGGCGCTGATCGAGGTCGCGCCGCGCCGGATGACGACGCACCCCGTGCAGCTCACGGACGCCGACGTCGTCTCGCTCGGCTTCCGCGTGATCGTGCTCCTGCCGCTCGCCTCCGTGTTCCTGGGGATCGCGATCTGGTGGCAGCGGCGCAGCTGAATTCCTCGAGGCGAGAGAAACGTCCATGAGCAAGCGGACCACGATGGTGCTCGGCGGGATCGCGGTGGCGATGCTCGCGTACATCCTGATCTTCGAGCGCAACACGCTCTCCACGGCGGAGCTCGACGCGCGGCGTGGCCGGGTGATCGAGACCTTCGTGCGCGCGCACGTCACGCGCGTCGAGGTCGAGGCCGGCGAGACGCACGTCGCGCTGCAGCGCGCCGAGGACGAAGGCGAAGAGACGCTCGACACGTTCGGCGTGGGCGAGTGGACGCTCGAGGTGCCGGTCCACGCCGACGCCGACGGCGAGGCCGTCGACGGCCTGCTCTCCGCGCTCGAGTGGCTGGACGCGCGGCGCACGATCGAGGGGACGAGCGCCGAGGACCGCGCGCGCTTCGGCCTCGACCACCCGGTGGCCACCGTGCGCTTCACCGTCGCCGGCACCGAGCACCGGCTGCTCGTCGGCGGCGACGACCCGCGGGGCGAGGGGATCTACGTCACGGTCGACGAGGGAGCGACGTGCTGGATCGTGGGGCGCGACCTGCTCGAGGCGCTGCAGCACGACGCCGACCACTTCCGGAACAAGGAGATCTTCCGGCACCTGCGCACGCGCGATGCGCGACGCGTGGAGATCACGAACGCCGACACGCACGCGGTGATGGAGCGGAGCGAGACCGACGGCGAGGTCGGCCCCTGGATGCTCACCGAGCCCACGCACGCCTACGCGCGGACGCAGGGCGTGGACTCGCTGCTCGCGTTCGCGACGCACGCGCGCGCGATGCGCTTCCTGCGCGAGGAGGCGAGCGCCGAGGACGAGGCGGCGACCCCGGCGCGCGAGCTGCGCATCGAGCGTGCTCCGGTCGCAGCGGGCGAGGACCCCGAGGACCGCTCGCCGCTCCGCATCCGCGTGCTCGGCGCCTGCCCGGGCCACGAGGACGAGGTCGTGGCGATCCTCGGCGAAGGCCCGGTGATCTGCCTGCTCCGCAGCGACACGGAGCCCCTCGACGTGGAGCTGGAGCGGCTGCGCGAGCTGCGCCTCGTCACGACGCCGGACGACCGCGTCGACGCGATCACGATCGCGCGAGGCGAGAGCTCGTTCACGATCCGCCGCCACGAGAGCGGGTTCCAGATCGGCGAGGGCGACGAGGCGCACGATGCGGACTCGGACGCGGTCGGCGAGCTGATGCAGGCGCTGCGCGCGCAAGAGGCGCAGGAGATGATCCCGGTGAGCGACGAGGTGCTCGCCGCGCACGGGCTCGACGCGCCCGCGGCCACGATCACCATCGCGCGCACCGACGAAGATCGGCGCGAGGTCGTCCACGTCGGCCGCGCCGATGCGGTGGGCCTCTGGGTGCGCCGCGGTGAGGAGGAGCAGGTCGCGCGCTACGACCTCTCGGTGCAGGCGCTCGTCGCGTCGGCGCCCATCACGTTCCGCGCGCGCTCGCTCGCCGACCGCGACGTGGACGACGCCACCGAGGTGCGGATCACGCGTGGCACCGAGCTCGAGACGATCACGCACGGCGAGGATGGCTGGCACGTCACGGCGCCCTCGGAGCTCGTCGCCGACGAGGCGGGCGTGCGTGACGTCGCGCGGGCCGTCGGGAGCCTGACGGCGGTGCGCTTCGTCGCCGATCAGGCGGCGCCGGAGCACGGCCTCGATCACCCGCGCTTCTCGGTCGTCGTCCACTTCGCCGCGCCCGAGCACGATGCGCACGAGGACGAGCACGAGGACGACGACGACGACGCCCCGCAAGAGGCCGCCGTGGATCTCGCGGTGCACGTCGGCGCTTCGGCCGAGGGCGGCGCCTACGCCACGTTCGGCGACGATCCCGCCGTCCTCGTGGTCTCGGCGGGCTTCGTCGACGCGATCGCGCGCCCGCTGCCGAGCCGCGATCTGATGGCGATCCCCACCGGCGACATCGCCGCGCTCACGATCACGGGCCCGAACGGCGTGGTAGCGCTGCGCGAAGAGGGGGCGGGCTGGGTGACGGATCTGGGCCCCGCGGCCAGCGGGCCCGCGACGGCGATGCTCGATCGCCTCGCGAGCCTGCACGCGAGCGGTGTCGAGGCCTACGGCACGGCGATGCCCGCGCCCGTGATCACGATCGAGGCGACGTCGCGCACCTCGGGCACGCCGCCGACGCGGATCGAGATCGGTCCCGTCGTCGCCGCGGACGGCGCGATTCCGTACCGGCTCGCGCGGATCAGCACGGTCCCGGTCGTGTACCGGGTCCAAGACGCCGACGCGCAGGCCTTCGCCGACTACCGGCCCTGAAGAAGCGCGCGTGATTCGCGATCACCCGCGAGTCACGCGCAGATGCAGCGTTGCGACGGAGGTCGCGACGGACAGGAGCGTGGGCAGACCGATTCACTCGGGCGGCCGAGGGACGACGGGAGCTCCCTTCGCGAATCGTCACGATTCGCGACCGGTGACTCAGAGCACCCCGGCCGGCGGCGACGGAAACGGAAACGACGGAGCGGGCCCTTCGGCGTTCCGCTCCGTCGCGTCGTATCTCCGGCCTCGGAGGCCGCTCCGCCTCAGCGGCGGCGTCCGGCGTCCGGGATCTCGCCCGGCTCGATCGTCGTGTGCGTGCGGTACTCGAGCAGACCCTCGGAGACGTTGAAGCCGCTCGAGGCGATCCGCGCGAAGCGGCCGTGCAGGCGCACCTTCGCGCCAGGATAGAAGTCGGTCGGGATCGGCGTGATGCCCGACTCTTCTTCGCTCGGCTGCGCGTGGCCGTGCGCCTCTTGCTCGCGCGCATCGTCGATCGCCTGCTGGTTCTCGGCGTAGCCGACGACCATCAGCCAGTGCGTCTCGTCCGCCTCGCCGCGGGCATCGGCGATCCACATGTGCGGAGCCGCCGGCGTCGGGCAGGTGTGGCCTTCCTCGCAGACCTCGGGCTCGTACACGCGGGCGATGTAGCCCGTCACGTCGACCTCGGTGTCCATCGTCGTCGTCTCGCGGCGGCGCAGGCCGTACACGCTGTAGCTCGTGTCCGGGTACGTCACCGGGTAGGGCGGCGGGGGCAGCGTCGGCACCGTCGGCAGGCTGGGCGTGACCGACGGGAGCTCCTCGATGTTCAGATCGCTGGCGCGGCCCTCGCCGCACGCGACGAACACCGGCACGGCCGCCAGCGCGAGGACACACGAGAAGAGACGACGCATCATCCAGACCCCTTCGGTTCGCACCGCGACTTCCAAAACCGCGGCGGGAAACGCGCGGACGCTATCACGCGCCTGCGGCGCATCTCAACCTCGTTGTCGAGGCGCCCACGCCGCCTTCACGGCAGCGGGGCCGGGCAGGCCGGCAGCAAGCCCTGGCCCTCGAGGAGGGGCCCGAAGGCCTCGCTCGTCGTACGGCGCGCGAGGGTCTCGGCCGTCGCCCGCGCCTCGCCCCCGAGGCGCATCGCGACGCGGAGCGCCTGCACCGCGACGTCGACGTGCGGTGCCCAGGCCCCTTCGCGGATCCCGCGGCCCACGACCGCCTCGATCTGTGGGGTGGCATCGGCGACGCAGAGCGCGCTCGCGTAGTCGAGCGCGGCGGCCGTGACCCGCGGCCACTCGTCGTCGTCGGCGAAGATCGGCGCCAGGAGCGCCCAGGCGGACGCATCCCGGCGCTCGGTCAGGATCTGGATCGCGCGCTCGCGCACCATCGGCGAGCGATCGGCGAGGCGCCCGTGGAGCGTGTCGAGCTCCTCGGGGCGCCCGGCGAGCGCCTCGAGCGCCGCGACGCGGACGAGCGGCCACGGATCCCTCGTCGCGCGCTCGAGGAGGCGCGACGTCGCGCTCTCGTCGTGGGCCAGGATGGCGACCGTCGTTCGCCGCACGCGGGGGGACTCGTCGCCGAGCCCGTGCGCGATCGCCGGCGCGCTGCGCAGCCCGAGCGCCGAGAGCGCGGCGTCCCGCAGCATCCACTCCGGCGCGTCCGTGGCGACCGACGCGAGCCAGGCGTCGTTCTCGGCCGACGCCGTGGCGTGGGCTGCCGCCGACACCAGGCGCCATCGATCTTCGAAGCCCTCGGCGGTCGGGCGCGCTTGCGCGATCACGTCGCGCGCGAGATCGGGGCGCGTTTCGGAGACCGCGAGCGCGAGCGCGGCGAGCGCCGCGACCGGCGCCCCGCTCCGGAACGACGCGAGCGCCTCGGCCGTGCCGGCGTCGTCCTGCGCGAGCCCGGCCCCGATCGCGTGGCGCAGCGCCGGGCGCGACGGTCCCTCGGGGCGCGCGAGCGCGTCCAGCAGAGGGCGCACGTCCCATGCGGCGTGCAGGCCCGCGAGAGCCTCCGCCGCCGCCTCTCCCTGCGGCGCGCTGGCGGCTTCGGCCAGCGTGCGCGCACCGGCCTCGCGCCCGCGCACGAGCACGGCGATCGCGTCCGCGCGCACCTCGTCGCTCTCGTCGAGGCTCGCCCGCCCGAGCAGCGCCAGCGCCACGGGATCGCCCGCGTGGGCCGCCGCGATCCGCACGGCGCGGCGATGGCCGAGGGCCGACAGGCGCTCCCAGCTCGCGCTCAGCGCCTCGAGCGCCGGGCTGCCCGCGCGCGCGAGCCAGTCTGCAGTGCGCTCGGCGTCCGCGCCCTCGGCGACCAGCGTCTCGACGAGCGACGCGATCCCGCCTCCGTAGTCGAGCTCCGTGTAGGCCTCGATCTCGCCGAGGCCCACGTGCAGCCCGGCCTCGTCGCTCGGGCCGTGCTCCAGCACCACCGCCATACACGTCCAGCTCGCCGGTGCGGGGAGCGCCACCCAGACGCGATCGAACGAGGCCGGGAGCTCGACGCGGTAGAGCGCGTCCCCACCCGCGACGAGCACCGAGCGCGGCGCCACGATTCCCTCGCCGGTGGCGCGCACCAGCGCGAGCGCGCGCAGCGCCCGCGGCGCATCCACGCGCGCCACCACCATCTCTCCCTCGCCCGCCGCTCCGCGCCCCTCGACCCACGCCGTCGCGGGCGAGCCGTCCGTCAGCGAGGTCGGTGCGCGCAGGCTGCCTGCGTCGTCCACGCCGAGGGCGCTCGTCTCGGCCGTCATGCGCAGGACGCCCGCGATCGGCGGCGCCGTCGGCCCGGGCGACTGCGTGGCCGCGACCAAGTCGACCGGCGTGCCCGCGATGCGTCCGAGCGTCACCGGGCGGATCGCGCCCGCGCGATCGAGCGACGACGGATCGAGGAGCAGCGGCTCGCCGTCACACCCGCGAAAGCCCTCCCGCTGCAGGCCCACCACCACGTCGGGCCGGCCGTCTCCGGTCCGGTCCCGCAGCTCGAGCACGTCTGCGGTGCGCTCGCCGGGATCGCCGTGGAGATCGGTCCGACCCGACCAGGCGATCGCCGGTGCCCCCGCCCGCTCGACGAGGACCCACGCGTACGCGCGGCCTCCGCCCGTGCCGCGCACGATGGCCACGGGCCCGGTCGTCGTCTCGAGGGCCTCGACGGAGGCGTCGTCGAGCGGCACCGGGACGCTCGCCTCTGCGACGCGTCGTCCCGCCGTGGCTCTGACATGTGTGTCAGCCTCCCCTGCCACGACGTGCACGGTGGTGGGATGGCCGAGGGGCACGCTCGCTTCGAACGGGAGGGGCGAGGCCGTGGCCGAGGCCGGGACGATCGCGGTCACGATCACGATCACGATCGCAAAGAGGGTCGCGAGCGTGGCGGCTGGAGGCGCCGCCCGGCCGGTCGAGTGACCAGGGGACGGGCTCGCGATCTCGGCCGGAGTGGTCCGCGAGCGCGGTCCCGACGCAATGGCGCCGACCGGCTCCGCCGGCACTCCTGCGGAGATCACGCACCCGAAATGCGAGGATTGCAAAGACGAAAAGTTGGCGATCGGTCCGCGCACGACTGGTGTAGAGTCCGCGCCGCTCGCGAGCGCGCTCGGACGCGCCGAGAGTACCTTCCCCATGGCTGACGAGCGACCGCTTCTTGCTTCCGCGGCTGTCGAGCCACGTAGACTCCCTCTGCACGAGGAAGCCGCGTGTCCCGCGGGCGTTGCTTCTTTCTCGGTCGCGGCGAGTTTCGTGGGCACGATGTCGCCCTTCGTGCGTAGAAGGGACGCCGGGACGTTCGACGGCGCACGTGGGGGAGGCGAGGTGGTGTGGTGAAGAAGAACGCCAGCGCTCGGAGTCGTGGCACGTCGCATGCTGGCGGCGCTGCCCACCCGCGCGCCAAGCGCCCGGAAAAACGGGCCGGTTCCTCCGCGCAACGAAGTGCGGTGGAACGGAACGTCGGCGCCGGGGCGGGTGTTCCGCACAAAGAAAGCAGCAAGACCTCGGTGGTGTCGGCAACGAAGAAAGCAGAGAGCAAGGCATCGCGTGTGCATCCCTCGGTCCCGGGAGCGTCGTCGAAGGCGGCGAGCGCCCCCACGAAGGCCGGGAAGGCCCTCGCGGCCCCGAGTGGAGCGACCGAGAAGGCTACGAAAGTGACGGCGGGGCGTGAGTCGGCTACCGGGGCGCGCGGTGCGGTCGCCCCGACCAAGGCGAAGGGCGGGGGAGACGAGAGGAGCAAGGATCCGATGGCCAAGGCGGCAGCAGCAGCGGTGATCACGACGCTCGCCGGAGCCACGCCCGAGAAGGGCAAGGCGAAGGGGAAGGGCGCGTCCGCGACGGAAGCCGGCGGCAAGGACGCCCCGAAGGGCAAGGGGAAGGGCAAGGAGGCCGCCCCGGCCGCCGCCGCCCCCGCGAAGGACGACGACGAAGAGGCCGAGGAGAAGGAGCCGGAGTTCTCGTCCGACGATCCGAGCCCCGAGCAGCTCGCCGAGGCGCAGGCCGAGGCCGAGAAGGCGCTCAAGGAGATGGAGCGTCAGGGCGGGGGTGACTCCACGCTCAGCCGCTACTTCCGCGAGATGGCGAGCCATCGCGTCCTGACGCCGCAGGAAGAGATCGAAGCGGCCAAGGAGGTCGAGAAGCTCGAGATCGGCTACTGGCAGGCGCTCTGCGCGTACCCGTCGGCCTTCGAGACGGTGGCCTCCACGATCGAGCGGCACGTCACCGAGCAGACGCTCCCCGAGCTCGCGGTTCTTCGCAAGCTCGCGCGGCCCGGCACGGTGAAGCTCGCCAAGCGCGAGCAGGAGAAGTGGGACGAGACCGCGAAGGCGCTCTCGACCACGATGCGCATCCTCGACTCCGACCGCATCTTCGTGGCCGATGCCGATCGCGCCGTGCACCGCGCGGCGGGCGAGTTCGCGGCCGAGCGGGATCTCGTGGGCGAGGGCGTGCAGCTGACGCCGGCGTTCAAGAAATACCTGAGCGGCGTCGACCGTGCTCGGGATCTCCAGCAGGAGTCGAAGAACCGCTTCGTCGCGGCGAACCTCCGCCTCGTGGTCTCGATCGCGCGCCGCTACAACCGCGGCCGCCTCCCACTCATCGACCTCATCCAGGAAGGCAACATCGGCCTGATGAAGGCCGTCGAGCGCTTCGACCACAACCGCGGCTACCGCTTCAGCACGTACGCGAGCTGGTGGATCCGCCACGCGATCAGCCGCGCGCTCGCCGACAAGGGCCGCGCCGTCCGCATCCCCGTGCACATGCTCGACACGTACAACCGCGTGGCGCGCGCGACGCAGGCGATCGCGACGCGGACCGGCGCCGAGCCGACGCCCGAGGAGCTCGAGAAAGAGACCGGCATCGCTGCCGAGAAGCTCGAGAAGATCAAGGGCTACTGGGCCGAGACGCCGTTCTCGCTCGACCGTCCCGTCAACGACGAGGACGGCCGGAAGTTCATCGACTTCCTCGAGCAGGAGAACGTCCCGACGCCGTACGAGCAGCTGGTCAGCAAGACGTGGTCGGACGAGGTCCGCCGCCTGCTCGACACGCTCTCGCCGATGGAAGCGCGCATCCTGCGGTGGCGCTTCGGCCTCGACGACGAGGACGAGCTCACGCTCAAGGAGATCGGCGACAAGTACAACCTGTCGCGCGAGCGCATCCGCCAGCTCCAGGAGCAGGCGCTCGCGAAGATCCGCCGGCAGATCAAGGAGTGACTCTCGCGCGGTGACGTAACCCGCCGCCGCGATGAAAGACACGAGGGCGCGCGTGCACCGAGGTGCCGCGCGCTTTCTTCGTTCGGCCGTCCGTCGAGAGCTGGCTCGCCGTGAGCGCCCACTTCGGACGAGCACGTCTGTCGAGCGCGCGCACCGGAGCCACGATCGGCGCCGGGCTCGAGGCCGAGGACGGGCCCGAGCACGGCGCGCACGCACCGCAGCTCGACGGCGAGGCTCCCGCGCGGGCGCGCGACTCCGGCGGCGGTCCGCTCGGAGTCGTGGTGGAGTCAGGGCTGGTCGAACGTGCCGGAGCAGTAGCCGAGCGTCTCGGCGGAGCCTCCGAACTGCGAGTCGAGCTCGTGATGGAAGTACCAGCGGTTTCGCGAGGTCGAGAACGTGATCGAGCACATGTCGCTGAGGTCGGAGAACGTCGCGACCGTGGTCGGCGTCGGCATCATCGTGCCCGAGGTCGGGATCGCCAGCCGCGCGATGCGCGTGATGCTCTCCACGTACACGGCGTAGTGCGCTCCGCCGTACCGCTCGGCGATGCCCCACCACCCCCAGCTCTCGCAGGAGTCGTGGACGGGCGTGGGCGTGTTTCCGAGCTGCGTGACCCAACCGGTCACGAGATCGATCTGCCACCAGCGCATGCTCGTGCCCACCGGGACGCCGAGGATGGCTTCCTCGTAGCCGGAGAGGAGCGCGGTGCCGGTCGCTACGGGGATCGGGGTGGAGAGCGGGATGCGCGTCGACGTCAGTACGCCCGTCGTGGCGTCCAGCAGGCCGAGCTGCGTGACCGTCGCCATGAACGACGACGAGGTACTCCCGACGAGCTCGGCGGTCGCCCCGCCGGTCCCCGTCATGAGCACGTACGCGTTCTCGCCGTGGACGTCGGAGATCATCGCGTCGTGGTGCTCCGGCACCGCCATCGCACCGCCGAGATCCGTGGCGTCGAACCGGCCCGTCGACGTGTCTCCGTTGACGAGCACCGAGGTTCCCGTGATCGCGATGCCGCCGTGATCGTCGCCGGTGGTCGCGAAGTGATCCACGACCCGGCAACCGGTGGCGGCGAGCGAGGCGATACGGAACGAGGTCGCTGCCACGCACGCGCTCGCACGGCAGATCATGCCGGCGCCGCACGCGGTCGCGCAGCCCCCGCAGTGCGCCGGATCGATGCGCGTGTCGAGGCAGGAGGCGCCACACGAGGTGAGGCCTGCGACGCAGCCGCAGACGCCGTTGTTGCACGCGCCGCCGGGCCCGCAGTTCATCGTGCACGTCCCGCAGTGCGCCGGATCGTTGTGCAGGTCGAAGCACTGGCTGCCGCACAGCGTCTGGGTACGCGTGCAGTCGCAGACCGACGACACGCACGAGAACGTCGCCGCACACGCCCGGCCGCACACCCCGCAGTTGCGCGGGTCGCTGGTGAGGTCCGCGCAGGCGTTGCCGCACGCGGTCTGGGCTCCCGGACACTCACAAACGCCCGCGTTGCAGTCCGCGCCCGTCGGGCACGCCCGCCCGCAGGTGCCGCAGTCGCGGGTACTCGTCTGCAGATCGGTGCACGAGCTGCTGCAGAGGTCCGGCTGGTAGGCAGGGCACTCGCAGGTGCCCGCGTTGCAGACGGCGCCTCCGGCGCACGCATGACCACAGGTCCCGCAGTGCAGGGTCGAGGTGCGCGTGTCGACGCAGCGCGCGGGGCTCCCGCACGAAGTCAGGCCGGTTCCACACGCCGTGCAGGCGCCCGCAGTACACGTCCCGTCCGCGCCGCAGCTGTTTCGGCACGCACCACAGTTGGCTTCGTCGGTCGACAGGTCGACGCAGCCGGAGCCACAGTTCATCTGCCCGGACGGGCACGTGCACGTGCCGGCGATGCAGCTCGACCCGCCGCCGCAGCGGGTGTTGCAGCCGCCGCAGTTCATCGGATCGTTCATCAGGTCGGCGCAGACCTGGGTGCGCGTTCCGAGCGCGTCGGTGTTCATGCACACCCTGTGATTGGCCTCGGTGCACATCGGGACGCACTCGCCGTTCGAGCAGAAGTCCGTCGGTGGACAGGCGTAGTCGCAGCTGCCGCAGTGCTCCGCGTCGTCGGTCAGGTCGCTGCAGAGACCGTCGCACGAGATCCTCGGCGCGTAGCAGTCGCAGCGACCCACGGCGCAGCTGACGCCATCGGGGCACGCGTTCCCGCAGCTCCCGCAGTTCTCCGCGTCGGCCGCGACGCGCGTGCAGCGCCCGCCGCACTCGATGAGGCCGGGATCACAGGTCGTGGCCGGCACGTCGGCGCGCGTCCCTGCGTCGGGGATCTGGACGCGATTGGCGTCTCCAGAGCCGTCGACGAACGCGTCGACGCCGCCAGCGTCGGAGCTGGTCGCGTCGACGGTGCAGCCGTGGACGAGCATCGCGAGCGGCATGCTCGAGACGAGGGCGAGGATCGGAGAGTTTCGTCGAAACATGCGCATACCCCTCATCACATCGCGGCGGAGCAGGTGCCGTCGGTGCAGACGTCCGTGAAATCGCAGGGAGGGGCGTCTCCACACGCGCACGCGCCCGAGACGCATCGATCGGAGCCCGCCGTGCACGGCGCCTCGCAGAACCCGCAATGCGCAGCGCTCGAGCTCGTGTCGACGCATCCGGTGCTGCAGCAGTGCAGGCCTTCGGCGCAGGGGCCCACGCCCGGTTCCGCGGAGCAATCACACTCACCGCTCTCCGTGCACGCATCGGCGCGGGTCGCGCCCGCGCTCCCGAGCGCAGCGCACGCCGGGCAGCACTCGGCGGCCTCGTCGATGCGCCCGTTGCAGTCGTTGTCGCGGCCATCGCAGATCTCCGGCGCGCCAGCCACCGCGCCGACCGCGGGCCGTACGTCGGCGCGCTCGTCGTCGCAGTCGCAGCCACCGAGCGGATCGTCGCCGGCGCGGCAGGCTTGGACGTTGTCGTGGTCGTTGTCGCCGCAGGACTCGTCGTGTCGGTCGCAGTTCTGATCGATCTGGTCGCCGCAGATCTCGTATCCGGTCGGCACGCAGCACACGTGACTGCCGGGGTTGCAGTAGCTGCCGGGGCAGTCGGTGTCGCCGGCACAGGGCCCGCTATCGGTCCCGACGTCGGAGGGAGAGGCCGCATCGGTCGGCGGCTGCGATGGGCTGCAGCCGAGCGCTGCAGCGGCAGAGACGCCGAGCGAGGCGACGAGCACGAGCGCGGGACGCATCAGTGGCTCTCCTGCGCACGCGCCGACGATCTGCGAGCCCTTCGCCGCGAGGCGCTCGTCAGCACCGCGAGCGATCCGAGGAGCGCCAGCGCACCTCCGCCCGACGCCGGCGCACCGCCTGCAGCGTTGCAGTCGCAGCCGCGACGATTGGCCGGCACGGGCGGACCGTGCTCACCCGAGTCGGGGCTCTCGATCATCCCGCCGTCCATGGGCGAGGCGGCATCGGGCTCTCCACCGGCGTCGGTGTACCGACCCGCGTCGGGCTGGACGCCCGCATCGCGCGTCGCGGGGAGGGCGCACTCGCCGAGCTCGCACGTCTGGCCGTGGGGACAGACGACACCCTCGCACGAATCGTGACAGGCCGAGCTCTCGCAGTACTGGCCGGGACCGCAGAGGACGATGTCGCACCCTTGCGCCAGACAGCTCCCGTCGGCGAGGCACGTCTCCCCTACCGGGCATGGCGAGCACGGGCACCGAAGCACGCAGAGACCCTCGCGGCAGATGCGATCGCTGTCGCAGGTCACGGCCCGGCAGGGGTCGACGCACACGCCCGACAGGCATTGCTGGCCGTGCGGACACACCACGCCTTCGCACGCGCCGACGCAGTCTCCACCCACGCAGCGCTCGTCTTGCGCGCAGCTCACGCCCACGCACGCCGTCTCCACGCAGCCACCGCTCTCCGCGTCGCAGGTGAAGCCATCCGCACAGGTGCCTTCGAAGCACGCGTCGACGCACGAGCCGAGCTGACACGTCTGGCGTGGCCCGCAGAGCCCCGTCGCGTCGTCGGCGACGCCGTTGCAGTCGTTGTCGACGTTGTCGCAGAGCTCGGCCGCAGGCGTGGTGATCGCCTGACATTGCGCCACGTTGCTCACGCACTGCGTGCGGCCGATCGCGCAAGCGCCCTCCATTCCCGGCACGGTGCAGGGCATGTCCTCTCGACAGACGACGCCGCCGGCACGCACCGAGAACTCCCAGCGCCCGGGCTCACCGACGTTCGAGGTGGTGCAGACGTCGCGGATCCGCTCGCTGAACGAGCCGGGGAGAGCGGTGTAGTCGCGGAGGTTGCCGGCGTCGAAGCCGGCCTGCGCAGGAGTGCCTCCGTGACCGCCGGCGCCACCGCTCGCATCGCCGGCGACCCACTCGCAGCGGTCGTACCGGAACTCCACGTCGAAGTCGCCCGAGCCGCAGTCGGTCGCGTTCGTGATGATGAGCTGGAAGCTCACCCGCATGTCGTTGTGGCTGTTGTAGTAGCCCGCGTTGTACCACGTCACGATCAGGCGGCCGGGCTCGAGGTGGTAGTAGACCAGGTTCTCCGCCGGGTCGGCGAGGCCGCTGCGGTTTCGCGTGTCGAGGTCCGCCCAGTACGGCGCGATCATCGGCCGCGCGGCGATGGGGAAGGGCATCGGCGTGAACGTCCCGACGGGGCCGGCGAACGTGATGTTGCCGTTGTTGTTCACCCAGAACTGGGTATAGGGGCCGCCGTAGAAGCGAAGGCCGCCCGAGAAAGCACCGGTGAGGTCGATGGCGCCCGTCGACCCGTCGTCGTTGCCGTTCAGGACGCCCGAGCCGAAGCCTGCTGGCCCTCCGTAGCCCCGATAGAGCGGGATGGCGTAGGCCCGAGCGGGAGGAAGGACGGCGAAGAGGCCCGCGAGGGCGGCGGTCGCCAGAGCGATGCGAGGCTTGGACGTGTTCATGGGGGTCTCGGCGTGGCGTCGGGTTGCGAGCGCAGCCGGTCAGCATGCGCAGTCTTCGCGGAGCGTGCACGTACGAACGTCGGTGTCCGCGTGAAAACGAGCGCGCTCCGACGCGAAGAGCGACAAGTCACCCGCTGAACGACGAGTGCGAGAATCTCCGCTGCGTGTGGCGTTCGATCTCGAACGACACGCACGCGAGAAAAAGTCGCGTTGGTTGGAACCGAACGTCCTTCAGGACGTGCGAGCTGCGCGAGCGAAAGCGCATCGGCGATCCACCGCACCGACGAAAAGCGTTGACGCGTTCCGCGCGGTCTCCCACGTTGGCGAGTTCGATCGCGCTTGACCAGGAGAGCGATCGCTAGCGCTTCTTGAAGCTGGGAGGCTCGAATGTCGAAGATGAGATTTGGTTGGGCAGCGCTCTGCGCAGCGGGTGTCGCAGGCGCCGCCGTCGCAGGTTGCGATGGTGGAACGACCCAGGGGACCGACAGCGGCACGGGGGATGCGATGGCGGTCGGGGACGCGAACGTCCCGCCCGATGGGCGCGTGGATGGCGGACGGGACGGAGGCGATCGCTGCGCGGGGCTCACGCTCTGCACGACGGCGGGCACCGTCTGCGAGGGCAACACGCTGGTGACCTGTGCCGCCGACGCGAACGGCTGCATGGTGGAGACGCGCACGCAGTGCACGGCGACGGCCGGTCAGATCTGCGACGCGACGAGCGGCACGGCCGCGTGCGTGGACGCGTGCTCGCTCATCCCCGCCGCGCAGCGCTGCACGACCGAAGGACGCACGTGCAACGGCGACGTTCTCGAGATCTGCGCGATGGACGCGAACGGCTGTCTCGTGACGACCGACTCGGACTGCGCGGCCATGAGCCCGCCGACGACCTGCGACGACACGGGCTCGATGCCGGTGTGCGCAGCAATCGATCCCTGCGCGGGCATCGTCCAGTGCGGCACCGCCGAGTCGCGCGTGTGCACGGACTCGACGACGCTGACGGTCTGCGCGGCGGACGCGATGGGCTGCTACGTGGAGTCCACCATGACTTGCACGGGCGGGACCGTCTGCGACATGGACACGACCACCTGCGTCGATCCCTGCGCTGGCCTGACCCTGTGCCCGAGCTCGTCGTACTGCGACTCGACCACCGGGGAGCGCGTGACGTGCGCGCGCGATGCGAACCTCTGCCTCGTGGAAACCGCGCGCGAGACGTGCGCCACGGGATCGACGTGCGACGCGTCGGGAGGCCTGGCGATCTGCAACAACGTCGCCTGCCCCGAGGCGTCGATGACGGTCATCGACTGCAATAGCGGTCAGGTGAGCGGCGACACCGCGACGGGCTCGTCGGTGCGCACCGCGTACGCGCCCTGCTCGTCGAGCACGAGCTACGGCGGCAACGAGTCGATCTTCGTGTTCCGCAATTCGCAGAATGCCCGCGTGACGATCCGGTCCACGCGACTGGCGACGAGCGGGGACTTCGATCTCTTCGCCATCAACCCCGGAACGGGCGGCCTCTCGTGCGGTGACGACACGCTCCGCTGCGACGCCTCCAGCACGGGCACGAGCGCCACCGAGACGATCAGCTTCAACGCAGTCCCGAACCAGGGCGAGTACATCGTCTACGACATCTACTCGTCGACGACCGCGACGACCGCCTTCACGCTCGACATCACGTGCGTGGTTCCGACCTGCGGCGACGGCATGGTCGAAGCAGCCGAGCCCTGCGACGACGGGAACACCACGAGCGGTGACGGTTGCTCGAGCTCCTGCCAGCTCGAGCCGGGGATCGTCTGTTACGGCGCCCCGTCGCACTGCGCGGCCGCCCTCACGTGCGGCAACGGCGTCGCGGAGATGGGCGAGACCTGTGACGACGGAAACACGGCCGACGGCGATGGGTGCTCGTCGACTTGTGCCAACGAGCCGGGCTACACCTGCGTCGGGACTCCGGGCATCTGCACGCGCACGTGCGGAAACGGGGCGATCACCGCGCCCGAGACCTGCGATGACGGGAACTTCGTGGCGGGCGACGGCTGCTCCGCGTCGTGCCTCGTCGAGCCCGGCTTCGCCTGCATCGGGACGCCCTCGGTGTGCCAGATGCAATCGGCGAACGCGACGTGCGCCGGTGCGACCGTGGTCACCGGGTCCGGCACGATCATGGGTGACACGCGCTTGGGCGGCGGGCCGTTCTCGGGGATGGGCTGCACGTCGAGCGGCGGAGGCCGCGGCCTCTGGTACCAAGTGCAGATTCCGCCGACCACCCGCGTTCGTGCGGTCGTCACGCCGAGCTTCGATGCCGTTCTCGAGCGGGTCGACGACTGCAGTGCCACGTCGTGCTCTGCGCGCGCCGATGGCCCCGAGGACCTGACGTTCGTCAACGCGACGACGTCGCCGATCACCACGTATGCGCGCGTGTCGGCCTACTCGGCCGGCGGCGCCGGTGGCACGTTCAGCATCGCGTTCACGTACACGACGGCGGTCTGCGGGAACGGCACCACCGACGTCGCGGAGACCTGCGATGACGGGAACACCAATCCGGGCGATGGCTGCTCGGCGACGTGCACCACCGAGCCGGGCTATTCGTGCGCGGGGCAGCCTTCGACGTGCTTTGCCCAGGACGCGAACGCGCTCTGCGCGAATGCGACGGTCGTGACCGGGACGACGACGCTCGCTGGAAGCACGCGCAACGGAGGGCCGCCGATCACCGGAACCGGCTGCACGTCGAGCGGCGGCGGCTTCGGGGTCTGGTACGCGGTGCAGATGCCCGCGTTCTCGAGCGTGCACACCGTCGTGACGCCCGCGGCGGGCTTCGATGCCGTGCTCGAGGTGGTCGATGCCTGCGGGGCGACAGCGTGCTCGCAGCGCGCCGACGGTCCCGAGACCCTCGACATCGTCAACAACACGGCTTCGCCCGTCACCAAGTACGCGTTCGTGAACCCGTATGCGGCCGGCGCACGCGGGGACACCTTCTCGATCGCGTTCACGTATCACGTCGCCGTCTGCGGCAACGGGACGACCGACGTGGGCGAGACGTGCGACGACGGCAACACGACCCCGGGGGACGGCTGCTCCGCCCTCTGCGCGGTCGAAGGCGCATACCACTGCGCTGGCGCACCGTCGGTCTGCTATCTGCCGCCCCTGCAGACGACGATCACGGCAGCTTGCGTGACCGGGGGCACCTGGACGTCGCCGACGAGGTCGAGCTCGACGAGCGACGACGCCACCACGTCGATCGCCGCGCTGCCGTTCAGCGTGCCGTTCTTCGGGACGACGGCGACGTACTGGTCGGCGAGCACGAACGGCATCGTTCAGCTCTATCCGAGCGCGACCGGCGCGACCTCCACGGCGTACTCGAACTCGGACATCCCGTCGACGTCTACGCCCAACGGGTTCATCGCCGGGTTCTGGGACGACCTCTATCTCGGCACGGGATACGACCTGCACTATCAGACGACGGGCACCGCCGGCTCGCGCGTCTTCGTGGTCGAGTGGCTCAACGCGCTCGCCGGATCGAGCGGCACGCCGTTCACCTTCCAGATCATGCTGTACGAGGCGACGGGCGTGATCGAGATCCACTACTGCTCGATCGGCACCGGGACGCGTGGCAGCGGCGACAGCGCTACCATCGGTCTCGAGAACGCCACGGGCACCGATGGCGTGCGCACCTCGTACAACACGGCGGGCGCGGCCACCGCGGGGAGTGGCTACCGCTACACGCCGCAATGACAAGCCAGCGTCGGGACTGATGGCGACGAGCCCCGCTGCGGAGACGCAGCGGGGCTCGTGGCTTTCACGGGTGCTGCGCCCACAGATCGTTCGCGATCGCGCGCGCGACGTCGTCGCAGAGCTGGCGCGCCGGGCCGTGATGGCCACGCGCCTCGTTGATCAGCACCGAGAACGCGATCGCGGAGCCTGGCTCGCGCCCGAGCACGAAGCCCGAGAGCGCGATCGCGTCGTCGAGCGTTCCCGTCTTCGCGCGCACGATGCGCGGCGCGGGCAGATCGCGCAGGCGTCCTTCGAGGGTGCCATCGACGCCGCCGATCGCGAGCGAGGCCACATACTCGTCGCGGATCGCGGGGCTCTGGTACACCGACGCGAGGACATGCGCGAGGTCGCCCGCGGCGATGCGGTTTCCCTGGAAGAGGCCCGAGCCGTTCACGACGGTCACGTGGCCGGCCGGGATGCCGATGCCCGCGAGGTAGCCCTGCACGACCTCGACGGACGTCGCGGTGCTGCCCGGGCGCCGGCGCTCGGCGCCCAGGATGCGGAACACCATCTCGGCCGTGAAGTTGTCGCTCTGCTTGCCCATCGGGAGGATGAGCTGCGAGAGCGGCGCGGAGGCGTGGTCGGCGAGCAGCCCGGCGCTCGGCGAGGTCGTCGCGACGCTCGCGCCGCCCGTGACGCGGATGCCGGCGGCGCCGAGCGCCTCGACCATGAGCGCGCCCACCCACGGGAGCGGGTTCTCGATCCGGCGGCGGTACGAGGCGCCGGTGATCCCGAGCGCAACCGTGCCGCGCAGGCCGAGGTGCAGCCTGTCGCCGGCGGCGCGCTGATCGGCGATCACGTTGGAAGTGCCCTCGCCCGTCGTGAGCTGGTTGTCGAGATCGAAGTAGCTCGCGCCGTCGAGGCGCACACGCGCGGGCAGGCCGGGCGCCGCGCCGGGGAGCACGCGCAACGTGTAGGCGTTGGCGTCGACCGAGAGCGCGGCGGTCGTGGCACGGAAGGCGGCGACCTCGCCCGGCTGCTGCTCGAAGGCGGGCGGCAGATACTGGCCGTCGAAGTAGGTGCCATCGACGATCACGCGATCGACGGTGCGCACGCCGTGGTCGGCGAGGTCGCGCGCGAGCTCCACGAGATCGGCCTGTCGCAGCGAGGGATCGCCGAAGCCCCGCAGGACGAGGCCGCCCGTGACGGCGTCGCCCTCGACGTGGCCGTAGAGCCCCGTGTGCACGCGGAAGTCGCTGCCGAGCGTGGCGAGGGCCGCCGCCGCCGTCACGAGCTTCATGTTCGAGGCCGGATTGAGCGGCAACGCGGGGTGGTGCTCGAACAGCGCGCTCCCGTCGCGCGCGTCGACGACGGCGATGCTCACCTGTTCCCCGAGGCCGGCGGCCTGCACCAGGGCGCCGAGCTGCGCCGCGAGCGCGGCATGCGCGGGCGGCGGCTGTGCGCTGCCCGGGCGTACCGAGATCGCGGCGACCACGAGCACGGCGAGGGCGAGGGCCTGCGAACGAGTCGTTCTCGACATGGCGCATGGCTTACCACGCTCGGCCTCGTCGCTTCCCTCTTCCTCGGCTGTGGGCCCGGTGCCGACGCGCCGGGCAGCGCCGAGGCGCCGGAGGATCGCCTCGTGGTGCTCCTGCCGGCCGAGCCGCTCGAGATCGATCCGCGGCACGTCGTGGACGCACAGGGGCTGCGCGTCTCGCGGCTGATCTTCCGTGGGCTCGTCACGCTCGACCCCGACACGCTGGAGGTGACCCCCGACCTCGCCGAGAGCGTGCGCGCGGAAGAAGGCGGGCTCGTCTACCACGTCGCGCTCCGCACGGGCCTGACCTTCACCGACGGGAGCGCGCTCGACGCCGAGGACGTGCGCGCGACCTACGCGAGCCTCGTCGATCCCGAGGTCCACAGTCGCTTCGCCGACAACTACCGGCGCATCGAGCGCGTCGAGGTGGTCGACGAGCACCACGTGGACTTCGTCCTGCGCGCGCCGCATGCGCCGTTCCTCACCGACCTCGAGATGCCCATCGTGCGCAGCGAGGACGCGCACGCGCATCTGCATCTCGACGACGCATCGCTCGCCGGCAGCGGCCGCTACGTGCGCGCGGCGCCGTCCTCGCGCGTGATCGATCTCGACGGGCGCGCCGATGCGTCGGGCGCTCTCCCGGCGCGGCCACGGCTGCGCTTCGTGGTGATCCACGACGAGAACACGCGCGCGCTGCGCATGCTCGGCGGCGCCGGTGACGTCGCGCTCGCCTCGATCTCGCCGCTGCTCGTGCCGATGTTCGAGTCGGACGAGCGCTTCGTGGTGCGCACCGCCGATGGGACGGGCACCGTGTATCTGGGGATCGAGACCGAGCATCCCTGGCTCTCCGACGTCCGCGTGCGGCGCGCGCTCGCGATGGCGCTCGATCGCGTCTCGCTCGCCGACGGCAAGTACGAGGGCCTCGCCCGCGTCGCCGAGTCGTGGATCCCCGAGGGCCACTGGGCGGCCGATCCGGACGCCCACGTGCCCGCCTTCGACGTGGCCGCGGCGCGCGCGTTGCTCGACGAGGCCGGGGTGCCCGCGGGGACGCGCTTGACCCTGCGCTGCGCCAGTGATCGGACGCGCGTCTCGACGGCGAACGCGCTCGCGGCGATGCTCGCCGAGGTCGGGCTCGACGTGGAGGTGCGCCCGAGCGAGACGGGGATCCTCCTCGCGGACCTCGACGCGGGGCGCTTCGACCTCGCGCTGATGGCGCTGCCCGAGCTCTTCGAGCCGCACACGATGGCTCGCTTCTTCGACTCGCGGTCGATCCCGGGGGAGGGCGGCGGCGCGAATCGCTGGCGGATGCGCTCGTCGTCGCTCGATGCGGCCCTCGATCGTGGCGTCGCGGCGCTCGATCGCGAGGCGCGGCGGGCTGCGTACGCCGAGGTGCAGCAGATCCTCGCCCGAGAGCTGCCGGTGATCCCGCTCGTCCACGAGCGCGTGACGGTGGTCGCGAGCCGCCGCGCGCAGATCGAGCGCGCACCGCGCGACGGTCGCTACGCATTCCTCGCGCGCTGAAGGCGGCCGGATCGTGGCCTACGCCGGCGCGGCGTGGCCCGGCACGAGCAACGCCACGAAGGCGAGCTGCGACCACGCGCTCTCGAGGCTCGGCGCCCGGCTCCACGCGATGCGCTCGCGCGCCCAGTCGTTCCGCGGGTCGCCGGGATGGGCGTCGAGGTAGCGCTCGACGGCGTCGCACCAGGCCCGCTCGTAGGCCCGGACCCGATCGGACGGCAGGATCACGCGCTCGCGGGCGGCGCCGAGGCAGGACGCGAGCTGACCGAGCGTCGCCACGTCCATCGCGGCAGCCGCGACCGGTCCGAGCGCCACCAGATCCCCGACGAGCACCCACCGCGCGCGCGGGCGTAGGTCCTCGAGCGCGCGGGTCCAGCTCGGTAGGCCGCTGCCCCAGGCGTGCAGCGATCCGAGCGCCGCGGCGAGCCCGACGGCGTGCGGGTCGCGCTGGTGGAGAAAGACGCGCGCGTCTTGGCAGACCACCTCGATGACGTCCGGGACGCCGCGCTCTCGCGCTGCCTCGCACGCGGCCGGGGAGCGATCGACGCTGGTCACGACGCATCCGTAGCGCGCATGAACGAAGCGGCCGAGATCGGCGCGCCCCGCGCCGAGGTCGACCACCCGATCGTGCTCGCGCAGGTCCGTCACGGCGAGGAGGGTCTCGAGCTCCTCGAGCCGCATCGGGCTCATCAGCGGCATGGCCGCGTGCCCGACCAGCGAGAACCGATCGCGCTCGCTCAACGAGCGATCCTCCGCCGCGCCTCAGCCCCGCGCCGACGCCATGTTCAGGCGCACGAGCAGGAACGTGAGGCCCACGACCACGATGGCGGCCATGGTCACGCCGCCGAGGAAGAGCGGCGAGTCGGCGATGGGGGTGAGGCCGAAGTGGCCTTCGTACTGCGCGAAGGTTCCCGCGACCGCGAGCCGGTCGCGGAGAACGACCGGGACCGCGCCGCCCGTGACCACCGCGAGCGCGATCAGGACGCCGGCGAAGGTCTCGCGCTGCGAGCGCAAGAGCGCCGCGCCGATCGAGAAGCCCAGCGCGCCGAGCCCGACCTGGAGCACGAAGCCCACGAGCGCGACGGCCGACGGGATGCGCTGCACGTCGAACAGGTAGAGCAGGAACCAGTCGCCGTGGAACACGTAGAAGTAGACACCGGCGGGCACCAGGACGAGCGAGGCGAACACGAGGAACGCCGCGAACGCCGTGGTGAGGAACGCGTGCCGCGGGCTCAGTCGCAGCTCGCCGCGGCCCGCCAGCGCGGTCGCGATGCCGCTGGCGAGCGCGATGCAGAGGAAGGTCGGGAGGGGCACGGGCTAGGTATAGCGGCGTGGGTCAGCGCGCGTCCACGGGCATCTCGCCGATGGCCTGGACGTGCGGCGAGGCGCGCGTCAGCACGTCGGGCTCGACCGCGACGTCGAGCTCGCGGTTCGTGATCGCTCCGTGGCAGCCGCCGCACAGACCATTGAAGAAGTTCCGCGGGATCGACTGCCGGTTGTGCTCGCCGGGATAGAACTGCACCGCCTCGCGCTGCATGATCTCGCCGGTGAAGAGGCCCCCCGAGGGGAACATCAGCGGATGCCCGTCGTGGTCGGTGGCGCGGAGCGTGACCGACATGCCGCCACGCACCGTGATGATGGCCGAGCCGTCGGACGCCAGGTCGGCGTGGGCCGTCATGCGACGCGAGGCGTAGAACTGGCCGAACGCGTCCATCTGCACCGAGCCGGCGATCGACCCGTCCGAGAAGCTGGTCACGCCATCCGGAGGCGGCAGCGACTCGAGCACGTCGAACCCACCGATGGCCGAGCTGATGGGGCGCCCGGTGCGGGTGTTAGCGAAGAGCAGCGTCGCGATCATCGGGAGGTCCGAATAGATGATGGTCGCATCCTGTTCGCCGGGGACGACCTCGGTGTGGCCGTTCGCTTCGAAGGGATTGCTCTGGAAGACTTCGTGCGCCTCGCGGGGGAAGACCGCGACCGCCTCGACGTTGGCGCCGCTGCCGCCCCCGATGTCGACGATGTCGCCGTTGTCGGGGTTCAGATCGCAGAGGTGGAACGCGAACGAGCCGGCCGCCAGCGAGCTCGCGCCGAGGTCGCACGAGACGACGAGGTGGCCGTTGGGGAGCGGCGTCGGGGAGCGGAACGCGCCCGTTCCGCCCTCGAGCGCGCCCGGGACCGGGAAGCGCATCGAGTGGATGTAGGCGCGGTCGGTGGGATCTCGGTCGGACTGATCGGGGCCGATCGAGCGATTGATGATCGCGATGCTCCCTGCGCCGTCCGGCGTGTCGAGCTCGCCGGCGACGAGGATGAAGTTGCGGTCGAGCATCTCGCCGACCTCGGTCGCGCTGCGGTACCCGATGCTCTCGCGCTGCGCGTAGAGCGGGTGGTAGTCGCCGCCGTCGAGGTTCAGGCGACGCCCCGCGAGCTGGTGGAACTCGAGCTCGCGCTTCTCGGCCGTCATGATGATGCGGCCGTCGAGCATGAACGAAGGCTGTATCTCCTGATTGAGGAGGTACGTGAGCTGCCGAATCGAGCCGTCGGCATCCTGCACGAAGAGGTTCGCGTTCGGCGCGAGGCTCGCCGGGGTGCGCGTCGGGCCGGCGCGGCCCACGGCGTGATCGGTCAGGTATCCGCGCGTCGAGGCGAAGACCAGCCGCCCGTCCGGCGCGTACGCGGGGTCGAAGTCGTGGAGCAGGATTCCGCTCGCCGAGTCGCTCGCCGGCGCGATGCCGGGGATGGGCGCGCAGCCCGATCCGTCGAGGGCGACGCGGTAGAGGCGATAGGGGGTGGCCGCGCTCGTGCGCGCGGCGAACGCGATCGCCGTCCCGTCGTAGGTCGCGGCGGGTCCTCGGATGTCGGCCGCGCCGGCCGGGAAGCCGCAGCCCGAGGCGAGGTCGCGCTCGTTCGAGAGCGCCAGCGGCACGGTGCGCGAGAGCGTCGCGTCGGCGATGCGGAGCGAGGCGCCGGGACGGTACGTGTCGAAGTCCTCGGGCCGACCGACGCCGGCCGGGCGATTGACCCAGACGAGCGCGGTGACCGCGGTCGCGGTCGTGAGGCCGGGGTGGACCTCCTCGCGCTCGATCTCGTGCCAGCGCACGAAGATGCAGTACGCGGGGATGGTGTTCAGATCGCCCGTGCGATCCAGCTCGTCGTCCGTGTAGGCGTCGCAGTCCGCGGGGCGCGCGGTGTGCGGCGTGCCGTCGGCGTTCGGCGGGAAGTCGTCGAGGAGCGAGCCGCCGCGATGGATGATCCCTTGCCCACCGTCGACGGCCGAGTCGGGATAGAGGTTCTTCGCGATCAAGCGACTCTCGTTCGGATCCTCGGCGTCGACGGCGAGCAACAGGCGCGCCATGTCGTAGTTCGCGATCGTGGCGACGCGACCGAAGTGGCCGCCCGAGCCGCCGCGCAAGCGCAGGTCGTGGAACATCGACGGCGAGTGGCAGTTCAGGAACATGCAGCCTTTGCGCACCATCACGGGCTGCACGCGGTTGGCGAAGAAGCGCAGGCCGCGCTCCGAGTAGCCCGGCGGGATCACCGGCGCGACGTCGGCGGGCGTGAGCGACTGCGCCCAATGGAAGATCGCCTGGTAGCGAGAGTCGTCGGTGCTCGGGAGGACCGTGCCGCCCTCGTGGTACGTGCCACCGCGATCCTTGGCGAGCGGACGGCGCAGGAGCTCGGAGACGGACGCCGACTCGCTGACGAACTGCATCGCCACCCAGTGGTTCCAGTGCACCTCTGCGTCCGTGTCGCCGCACGAGAGGTAGAGATCCGCGTGCGGGTTGCCGTGGCAGACCGCGCCCGCGCACGTCTCGCGAAGCACGGGGTTCACCTGGGCGCGGAACTCGGCGTAATCAGGCCCCGGGGCCGCCGCCGGATCGTAGCCGGGCGCCGAGCCCGCACCGCTGCGACACGGGCCTTCGCTCACGCGAACCTCGCGCGAGGGCGAGCCCGTGCGCGTGTGGCCCGCGCGCACCCACTGGCTGATGAGCGAGAACCCCGACGTGCCGAAGTCGACGGTGCTGCCGCCGGCGTGGCGCACGTCGGTCGTCACGTCGACCTGGCGCATCTCGAGCGGCAGCCCGTCCGTCTCGCCGAACGTCTCGACGTGGATCGTCACTGGATCGCCCGCCTTCATCAGCAAGAGCGGCAGCGGATACGGGCCGTAGGGATCGAGCACGTCGCGGCGGTGCATGAGCGCGTCGAACGACGAGATGTCGAGGTTGCCGGTGGCCGTTCCTTGCGGCGTCGCGACGTGACAGCCCGTGTTCTGACGGACGCAGCTCGTGAGGAACACGGGCTGGATCTGATCCTCGTAGTACGAGCCCGTCGGGAGGTCTTGCGGCTGACACGCAGAGACCAGCGCGAGCAGAGACGCGGAGGAGAGGACACGCACCGAATGGCGGGGCCGCATGGCGTGATTTTACCTCGGGCGAGCGAAGGCTCGAATGGGATTCGATAGCAAGCTCACGAAAAGGCGAAGGGCCCGCGGTCACCCGCGAGCCCTTCACTCCTGCGATGCTCGCCGTTCGGCGAGGTCCCGCGCTCAGCGGCTCAGCGAGAACTCGATCGCGTCGAGCACGAGCGAGTCGTGCTCGATCGAGCGCGCCGCGGTCAGGGCCGACATCGCTTCCGCGGTGCCGATCTGGCCGAGCGCCCACGCCGCCGTCTGGCGCGCGCCGCGATCCGTGTCGCCCGTCAGCATCGCCGAGAGGACGGGGACCGAGTCGCCCACGCCCATCGCGCCGCCGCGGCCGAGGGTGCCGAGCACGTTCGCCGCGTGACGACGAACCTGCGCGTCGGTCGAGCGGAGGAGCTGCATCACCGAGGCCGAGTCCGAGAAGAAGTTCACGCGCACGATCACGCTGAGCGCAGCGAGCTGCACCGACGTGTCCGCGTCGTGGAGCGCCATCGAGATGGCCGGCAGGCCCGCCGAGGCGTTGATGCGCGCGACGCCACGGACCGCGGCCGCACGGACCGCCGCCGAGGGATCGCCCTGGATGGCCGCCGCGAGGTCGTCGACGCCGTTCGGGTCCATGAACTCGCCGATGGCAGCCGCGGCGCGCTCACGGTGGACGTCGGTCTCCGAGCGATTCGCGAGCACCGAGGTCATGTCGTGCATGATGGCGTCGAAGCCCAGGGGGCGGCGACGCAGCCACCACGCCGCGAGCTCACGGACCGTCGGGTCCGAGTCCTCGAGGATGCGGCGCTCGAGCAGCGGCACGCAGGCCGTGCACTCGACGCGCTCGCCGTACTCCAGCATCGACGCGATCTGCGAGGGCGCCGCCTGAGAGCTGAGCATCGCTTCGAGCGCGTCGGCCGACGGCGCCTGGGTGTGCGGCGAGAGCTCGCCGCGGGTCTGGTCGAACACGCGCAGGACGCAGCCACCGCCGGTGGTGTCGTACTGCACGCCGCCCGGACAGGTCTGCGCACTGGCCATCGCGGGGACGACCGAGAGCGCGCCGAGGAGGAGGAGGAAGTGGATCTTGTTCATGGTGGTCTCCTGTTTCCTTCTTCTCAGAAGTGCGTGACCGAGTCCCACGGCTGAACCGCGTCCTCGACGTTGAACCGCGAGTAGTACTGGCCACCGAGGTCGGCCATCTGGATGAGCATCGCGCGGTCCTGCGGCGAGAGCGTCACGCCCACGTCCTCCGGGTGCAGCGGGCGGTCCTGCCAAGCGCGGACCGTCGCGTCGTCGCTCGCCGTCACGTTGACGGTCGCGACCATCTCCGAGCCACGCGCGTCACCCGGCGCGACCCAGATCGGCGGCATCTCGCCCGTCACCGTCGCGTCCATCATCGCCGACGGGTAGAGCAGCGTGACGTACGAGGCCGGGAACGAGCGAACCTCACGCTCGTAGTAGACCTGCAGCGTGCGGTCCGAGAGGTCGAGCCACGGGATGTCGTAGGCGAGCATCTCGCCCGTCATCGTCGTCACTTCGACGTGGTAGGTGCGCGTCGCGAGGGCCGCGGCCGCGGGGTCCGAGCCGCCCGCGCTGTGGCAGCTGGCGCAGCTGTCGTTGAAGACGTCCTGCATCGTGCGGTGCGACGGCGCGTTGTACCAGGGCAGCTCCGTGCGGTCGGCGATCGGGCGGAACGTGCCGGCGAACGCGGGCTGCGTCTGCGCGATCGTGGTCTGACCCGCGCGCGGGAGAACCGGGGTGCCCGAGCGCGAGCTGTGGCAGCCACCGCACTCGCGGCTCTCACCGGGCATCGCCTGGATCCAGAGCATCTGGTTGCGGATGGCGAGACCGAAGCGGTCGAGAGGCTGGAGGTGGACCGGCGTCATGCCCGGGATCTCCGCGCGCCAGCTACCGTCCGTGTTCACCGGCACCTCGCCGAGGATGGCGGCGCCTTCGTGCATCGTGAGGCCGAACTGACCGACGGCGCCGATCTCGGCCGAGAAGCCCTCGATCACGCGGACCGCGCGCGTCTCCATGAGAGCGCTGTGCAGGTCCATGCCGCGAAGGGCCGCGCCCTCCACGCCACCGATCGTCTCGTAGCCGAGCGAGGTCTCCGCGACGTCGATGTTGCCGATGATGGCCGGGCGCGTCGCGATCTCGTCGGGCGTGCCCATGAGCGTGCGCGGAATCGCGCGGGGCTCGACGCGCGGCGCGACCGCGATCGGGTAGAGGTCCCACATCGTCGGATCGTCGTACACGAGCGTGCGCTGATCCGGGTTGTTCGGGTCGAACATGTAGATGCCGAACTGCGGCGCGGTCTGCGCGAGCTCGTTGCGGTCGTTGACGTCACCGTCCGACCACGAGACGAGGAACTGACCGGTCGGGACCATGCGGCCGTCCTGCCGGATCGAGATGCTGCGCGGGTTACGGTAGCGGCCGACGCCCGAGGGCGGCGACTCGCTGCCCGTCGGAACGGCCGGCGTCAGGTTCGTGAAGCTCGCCTGCTGCACGTCGAGGTGCAGCGCGTCCGTGCCCTGCTGCGAGCGCGCATCGATGCGCATCACGGCGCCGGACTGGATCGTGCGGTTGCGGCTCGTGCCGATCGCGGCGAACACGCCCGGCTCGATCTCGCTCGCCTGGACGATCGAGTTGAAGTCCTTGTTGAACTGGCCGGCGATGGCTTCCATGCCCGAGCAGTCCGGGTTCATGCGGAACAGCTTCACGTCGTTGACGGGGCCGAGGTGCTCCCAGCGCGAGTAGCCGATCTGGCCATCGGAGAGGAGGAACGGATCCGCCGTGTGCGAGAGGTTCTGCGAGCAGACCGTCGGGTCGCCGCCATCGAGCGAGACGACCGCGATCTGCGTGACCTCGCGCGAGTGCTCGTACTCGTCGGCGCGGGTGCCCATGGTCGTGTACGACTCGTTCGTCACGTACGCGATGAGGCGGCCCGGGACGTAGATCGGGCGGATGTCGTCGTGGTCGCCGAAGGTGACCTGGTGGACGTCGCCCGTGCCGTCGATGTTCGCCGTGTAGACGTGGTAGTGGTCGTCACCGTCCGAGTGACGCATCGAGAACACGACCTGGTTCGCATCGAACGAGAGGTCGAGGCCCGCGATGTCGACGCCGTGGAAGTCGGCGGTGAGGTTCGTGAGCGTGCCGCTCTGCGTGGGCGGCGAGAGGACGAAGACGCCGCCCGGGTGCTCGTCCGAGCCCGGCGTGTAGCGCTGGTAGTCGATGACCTGGCGCGAGCCGCCGCTGATGTCGTGGCTCAGGTCCGCGCGCTCGAAGGCGCGGCGCACGAACACCACCGATTCCACGCCCGGAAGCGCGCTGCTTCCGCCGCCCGTGCCGCATCCGGGCACCGCCGGCGCGGCGAGCGCGAGGGCGAGGCCCAGGCCCGCCGCTTTCTGCAGCGAGCTTCGGCGCCTACCTTCCTTCTTCGTCGTCGTCATGGGGTCTGTCTCCTCTTTCCTTTGGAGCCGGGGTTCCGGCTTCCTGGCCCCGGGAATCCGGGCCCCGTCCTTGGGTCTCTCCGCCGGACGGAGGTCCGGGCACCGGGACCAGTGCAAGCGCGGATCCACATGGGAATACGACGCGGACCCTCGGTTTCGCGGGAGATCATCGTGTAGGCGGATCTGCGTGGGCCCGCGGGTTGGGGGACTCAGCCCCCGTGACGTCGCGATCATCGGGGCCGGGCGACCCGTTCACACTCCGGTGTCGGAGACGCGAACACCGATGCACACTCCTGCACGGTTTCCCGACACCCCCCGAAAGAAAACCGCAGAAAACGAGGGAAGGTTCCTTCGGCACGAGCTTCGCTTACGCCGGGCTCGATGGTGACGTTCGGTCTCGTTCTGGCGCTCACGCTCGGGCCCGCGAAGGCGGTCTCGACGCGCTCGATCGCGCCCGAGGCCTCGTCCCGCGTCCGGCTGGCGCTCGACCTCTCGCTCGCGCCGCCGAGCGGACCGCCCGCGATCGACCAGATCGGCGCGATTCTCTCGGACGGCATCGTCGTGGGCGACCTCCACTTCAACGTGGACGGGCAGCCTTCGACGCCGTTCCTCTCTCCTTATCTCTACGCGAACGAGATCCGCCCCACGCGCGTCGACGTCGGAACGTTGGCCGGCAGCTTGATGGCGACCGTGCGCACGTCGTTCTGATCGCGCCGTCGTTCTGATCGCGCCGTCGTTCTGATCGCACCGTCGTTCGGAGCCGGGCGTTGCCGCGGTCCCCGGCCCCCGCCACGATGCCGGCCGCATGATCCTCCGCGATCCGGTCCACGGCCTCGTCGCCTTCGAGGGCGACTTCGAGCGCGTCGCGCTCGCGCTGCTCGCCACGCGCGAGGTCCAACGCCTGCGCCGCGTGCGCCAGCTCGGGCTGACCTCGCTCGTGTTCCCCGGCGCGGAGCACTCGCGGTTCGCGCACGCGCTCGGCGCGGCGCACGTGATGACGCGCCTGCTCGAGCGGGCCGGTGGGCGGCAGGAAGAGCTCCCCGCGTATCTGCGCGTCGATCCGATGCACGCGCGCGACGCGTTCGCGGCCGCGATGCTCCACGACCTCGGGCACGGGCCGTTCTCGCATCTGTTCGAGGAGGTGTTGCCGGCGGCGCGTCCACACGAAGAGTGGACGACCGCGATCCTCACCGATCCTTCGACCGAGGTCTGCGCGGCGCTGCGTCGCTTCGATCCCGCGATGCCCGAGCGCGTGGCCTCGCTCGTCGCCGGCGAGCACGCGATCCCCTGGCTCGCGCAGGCGGTGAGCGGCACGCTCGACGTCGATCGCTGCGACTACTTGCTGCGCGACAGCCACATGACCGGGGTCGCGTACGGCATCTACGATCTCGATTGGCTGCTGCGCTCGCTCGCGTTCGCCGAGCTCCCGAGCGGTCGATGGGTGCTCGCCATCGAGGGACGCAAGGGGCTGCCGCCGATCGAGGGCTTCTTCCTCGCGCGCCACTTCATGTACCAGCAGGTCTATCACCACAAAGCGACGCGCGGCGCCGAGTGCCTGGTGCGCGGGCTCTTCGTGCGCGCGGCCGAGCTCACGCGGGAAGGGCGCACGCCGCCGAGCACGCCCGAGGCCGTGGCGCGATCGGTGCTCGGCGAGACGCCCTCGGTCGGCGCCTATCTCGATCTCGACGACGTGCCGCTCCAGCACTGCTTCGCCGCGTGGGCCAAGAGCGAGGACCCGGTCCTCTCGGATCTCGCGCGTCGCTTCCGCGAGCGCGTGCTGCCCAAGACGGTGCCGCTTCCCGAGGCGGCGGGCAGCGAGCCGCGCTGGCGCGAGGCGCACGCGCGGGCGAGCGAGGTCGTGACGCGCATGGGGCTGCGCGCCGATCTCCACGTGTGGCTGGACGTCGCCGAGGACGTTCCCTACGAGGAGCCCGTCGGCGATTCGCCCGACGGCCTCTGGGTGACGCTGCGCCATCGCCCGCTCCAGCGTCTCGGCGACATCTCGTTCGCGCTCGAGCGCCTGCGAAACGTCGCGGTCGTGCGGCCGCGCCTCTGCTTTCCGCCCGAAGCGCGCGACGCGGTGGTGGCCGCGATCGAGCCGGTGCTCGCGTGAGCATCGAGGGGCGCCGACTGTGCTAAACGGCGCGGCGATGCGACGTCGATCGATCCCGTTCCGCGCCGCGCTCTCGGGCCTCGTGCTCGTGGCGCTGGCCTCGCTCGCGACGCCCGCGACGGCGACGGCGCAGCGCCGGCGGGCGAGCGCTCCGGCGCCCATCGACGTGCAGCTCTCGACCGGGGCTCGCGCGTACGAGGTCGAGCTCCGCATCGTCGCTCGCGCGGACGTCGAGCTCGCGGAGGACCTACGCCTCTTGCACCTCGAGGTGCGGCCCGAGGGCGTGCGCCGCGCCCTGACCTGCGATGCGCCGGATCGCCCGCGCCGGCTCGACCCGAGCGCGCGGCGCTCGCTCCGCAGCGGTGAAGTCTGGACCGAGCGCTTCGACGTGCGCCGGATCTGCTGGGGCCGCGCGCTCGACGCGCTCTCGCGCGGCGCCACCGTCGGCGGCAGCTACGGCCTCTCGCGCGGGCGCGCGGCGCCGGTGGTCGCGCGCGCCGCGGGCGTCGACACGCGCTCGGTCGCGCTCTCCGCGTTCACGTTCGCTGCGATCGCACCGCCCGCGCCGCCCGCCGGCGACGTGCGCGTCTCGATGCCGCCGGCGGACGCGGCCACCGGCGCGCGTGTCTCGTTCCACGTCTCGGTGCGCTCGGCGCGTGCCGTGCGCGCGCTCGTGCGTCTCGATCACTTCCGCTTTCGCGTGACGCGCCCCGACGGGACCTCGCGCACCTGCTCGATGCCGCACGCACCGTCCGCGGCGATCCCCGATCTCTTCGCGCGCCTCTCGCCGCGCGGCGGGCGCGTCTACGCGCTCGACGTGGGCGCGTACTGCGATCCCGACACCTTCGACCGGGCCGGCATCTACGAGGTCACTCCCGCGCTCGAGCTCGACGCGAGCGGCGAGGAGTGGGGGATGGACACGCCGCTCGGCACCTTCCTGGGCACGCCGGTCCCCGTGCGCATCCGCGCCGATCTTCCTCGCCGAGGCCGCACGTGAACGATCGCGTCGCGCGCTTGCTCGCGATGGTGTCGATCGGCATCGCCGCGGTGGCGATTGCGGTCGCGATGTACTCGCTCTCGCTGGTGCAGGAGCGCAGCGCCGAGCTCCGCGCGCTCAGCGAAGGCGTGCAGCGGGCGCTCGCCGCGCAGCGGGCGACCGAGGTCCCCCTGCGCGGGCCGCCGCCTCAGCTCGACCCCGGCGACTAGCGTTTTCGCGTTATCCTCTCCTCGGGGCGTTCCTGTGGCCAAGATCCTCATCGTCGACGATCAGAAGAACATGCGGACGACGCTCGCGCTGATGCTGCGCGGCGCCGGACACGACGTGGGCGAGGCCGCCGACGGCGACGAGGCCTGCCAGAAGGTCCGCGACCGCTACGACCTCGTGATCACCGATCTCAAGATGGGCGCGAAGGACGGCATCGACGTGCTGCGCAACACGAAGGAGGTCGCGCCGCTCACCGAGGTCGTCGTGATGACGGCGTACGGAACGATCGAGAGCGCCGTCGAGGCGATGCGGGTCGGCGCCTACGACTACATCCAGAAGCCCTTCGCCGAAGAAGAGCTGCTCGTGAAGGTCGACCGCGCGGTCGAGAAGCGCGCGCTCGCCGGCACGGTCACCGCGATGGCCGCCGACTTCCGCGAGCGCTACGGCTTCGGCAACATCATCGGCCGATCGGAAGCGATCCGCGAAGTGCTCGGGCGCATCGTGCGCATCGCGCCGACCGACACCACGGTGCTCATCACCGGCGAGAGCGGCACCGGCAAGGAGCTCGTCGCGCGCGCGATCCACGCGAACTCGCTCCGCCAGGACAAGCCCTTCGTCACGGTGAACTGCGCCGCGATCAGCGAGACGCTCCTCGAGAGCGAGCTCTTCGGCCACGCGCGCGGAGCGTTCACGGGCGCCGTCGCGGCGCGCCGTGGCCTCCTCGAAGAGGCCAGCGGAGGCACGTTCTTCTTCGACGAGATCGCGGAGACGGCGCCGGCCTTCCAGGCGAAGCTGCTGCGCGCGATCCAGGAGGGCGAGATCCGCCGCCTCGGCGAGAACAAGCCCATCAAGGTCGACGTGCGCATCGTCGCCGCCACGAATCAGGATCTCGCCGAGGCGATCGCGGACAAGCGCTTCCGCCAGGACCTCTACTACCGCCTCAACGTCGCGCGCTTCATCCTTCCCCCGCTCCGCGAGCGACGCGAGGACATCTCGCTCCTGGCCCAGCACTTCGCCGACAAGTACGCGCGCAAGATGCGGCGCACCGTGCAGCTCGAGCAGGGAGTGATCGAGTACCTCACGCGCTACGACTTCCCCGGCAACGTGCGCGAGCTCGAGAACATGGTGGAGCAGGGCGTGGCGCTCGCGATGGACGGGCGGGTGCGGCTCGACGACATCGTGCCGATCGAGATGCACCAGCGCGTGCAGCCGGCCGCGGCACCCGCGGGGCGGCTGCAGGATCACGTCGACCGTGCCGAGCGCGAGGCGATCCACGCCGTGCTGCGGGAGGTCGACGGCAACCGCGAGCGTGCCGCCGAGCTGCTCGGCCTCTCGGGCACCACGCTCTGGCGCAAGATGAAGCGCCTGAACGTGACCTGAGCGCGCGGCGCGACGCCGGGCTTTCAGCGAGAGTGGACGGGGAGGGGCCGCGGACCTTGCAGGGTTGAAACGCGATTTGCATCGATGCGCGTCGCGAAGCGCCACCCCCTGCGGAACACGCGAGGTTTTCGCTCGGCACAGGACCTGCTGGCCCGTCTGCGGGAGCGTCGCGTGGCCGTCAGCCCCCCCAGCGGCGCGCGGCGCTCCTCTTTCTCTCCCGCTTCCTCACCCTCTCCCCGTTCCCTCACTCTGCGTCTGCCCACTCGGCGCTTCGCCCCTGGGCACGGTTCTCGAAGGAGCACGGTATGGCCTGCATCCTGATCGTCGACGACGAGGAGAATCAGCGCCGAGCGCTCGCCATCGGGCTCCGGCTCGAGGGCTTCGACGTGCGGGAAGCGCACGACGGTGAGTCGGCCCTGGCGCGTCTCGGTGAGCGCGCGGCGGACATCGCGCTCATCGATCTGATGATGCCGGGCATCAACGGCCTGGAGCTCGCGCGCCGCCTGCGCTTCACGTTCCCCGAGGTGCGCATCGTGCTGACGAGCGCCTATCACCTGACCGAGCGGCAGCTCGAGCGCGCGGGGCTCGGGCCGATCGCGTTCGTTCCCAAGCCGTACGCGATGGACGATCTCGTCGGATTCCTGCGGGCCAAGACGCTTCCCAGTACGGCGGCCTGATCTCCTCCGCTGCCCGCTCGAGGGCTGCGGACGGCCCGCGCGGAAGAGCCGAGCGGCTCAGCGGCGGCCGTCGAGCTCCATCACGAGGCTCGCGAACGACGCGAGCAGATAGGCGAAGGTCTCTTCGTCGCTCGACCACGTGCGCGGCCCGCCCGAGTGCTCGTGGCAGAGGACGCCGACCATGTGCCCGGCGACCCAGAGCGGGACGTCGAGCAGGGCCCCGATGCCGCGCGGGCGCAGGTACGTCTCGGCGAGCCCCGCCGTGCGTGGATCCTGCAGCGCATCGTGCGCCGCGATCGTCCGCTCGAGCCGCAACGCCGCGAAGTACGCGGGGCACGCGGCCGCCTCGACCACGTCTCCCGAGGCGTGCGCCAGGCGCGAGCGCTCGTAGAGATCGGCACACGTGAGCCGCGTCAGGTCGGGGCCCACGCGCCACACGCTCACGCGCTCGACGTCCATCGCGTCCGCCGCGCTCTCGGTGATCCGGCGCAGGGTCGAGCCCACGTCGTCGATGAGCAGCGCGCGCTGGCTCATCAGATCCAGGATGGCGCGCTGCTGCCGGCGCAGCGCCTGCTCGGCGCGGGCACCGGTGACGGTCGCCGGGCCCGGCCCCGAGTCGCGCGGCGCGAGCGCCTCCTCGTGTCGCTCGCTCGGGGGCTGGCTCGGCGGCCTGGACTCGAGCGCCCGCACGCGCGCGAGCCCGGCCTGGAGTCGCTCGAGCAGCTCGGCCGTGTCCGGCGTCCCCGTCGCCTCGGTCGACGAGACGCGCGTCTCGACGGCGAGCGCGATCTTCGCGCGCAGCCCGCCGAGGCGCTCGGCTTCCTCGAAGATGCGCATGGCCTGGCGTCCCATCCCCCGAAGCTACCAAATCGCCGCAGCCCTCACGAGGGCCGTGGAGCTATCCGCGGAGACGGCGGAGGCTCCGCCAGAGCCGCGAGGCCGGGCGCACCTCCTGCTCTGCGGCCTCGAGCCCACGGCGCAGCGCATCCTCGAAGCTCGCGGCGGTGGCGAGCGACGGGGCGTGGGCCGCGAGCGCCGCGAGCGCCACGGGCGTGCCGGAGAAGATCGCCCGCGCGCCGATCATCTGAGCCGATCCGTCGAATGCTGCGATCTCGGCAAGCAGATCGCGATCGGGCTCGTGCGGGAACGAGACGTGGACGAGGCACGCCTTCGCGTCCGCATCGAGCGCCGCTCGTCCGAGCCGTGCGAGGGCCTGCGCGACCGCGTCGGCATCCTCGCAGCCCGCGATGACGAGCAGGACGACGCGCGCCGAGACGGTGATGGGGAGCAGCGACTGGCTCGCCCGCGCGATCATCTCGGTGCGCGCGCGCTCGTCGACCGCGGCGGCGAAGCCTTCGACGATCGCGGCCCGCAGCGCCGCGGCCGGCGTCTCGACCGCGAGGGCCTCGAGGGCATCGAGGATCGCGTCGTACGTCGCGAGGGTCGTCGTCGGCGACTCGCCGATCGTCGCGATCCGCCGCCCGAGCAGCGTGGCGAGCGCGAGCGCTTCGTGCCGCTCGCTCGTGTTCGCCCCGCTCCCGGCCGCGACGAGCGTGCCGATCAGCGGCGCGCTCTCGGCCTCGAGATCCTCCCGAACGCGCGCCGGCAGCGCGGGGCAGGCCACCCGTAGCGAGCGCTCGAACGTCGAGAGCGCCCGCTCGAGGCGCTCGCGGTCGCGGACTGCATCCACGCACACGATCCTACTCGGCGGGCGCGCTCGGCGCGAAATCCCGTCCGATCGCGCGTTCGCGCCCGTGTATGATGGTCGAGACGAGGTGAGTCGATGACTTGGTCTTTCCGCCTCTTGGTTTCGTCGGCGTTGCTCGCAGCTCTCGCGCTCGTGTCGGCCGGATGCGCAGGGGGCGGCGATGGACGTGCCGTTCGTCCCGACACCGGGGCCACCGATGCCGGGCCCATGGACGCGAGCCGGGACGCGGCGACGGACGCGGGCATGCAGTGCATGACCAACGCGGACTGTCCCGACGACCACATCTTCTGCAACGGCGTGCTCCAGTGCATGAGCGGTCGCTGCCTCGCCGCGAATCTCCCGAGCTGTAACGACTCGATCAGCTGCACGGACGACGTCTGCGACACGACCCTCGACCGCTGCATCAACACGCTCAACGATCGCAACTGCGGCCCGGGCTTGCACTGCGCGCGCAGCGGCTGCCAGACCGGCGTGCCCTGCGAGTTCGACTCCGACTGCGACGACCACGTCTACTGCAACGGCGCCGAGTCGTGCGTGACGGGGGAGTGCACGTCGGCAGGCGCGCGCGACTGCGACGATCACATGAGCTGCACGGACGACGTCTGCGACGAGTCGCAGGACATGTGCACGCACACGTCGTTCCCCGACCCCTCGACCAACGTCGATCACTGCGGCGACGGCACGATGTGCATCCCGTGCCCGGTGCCGGCTCCCTCGCTGCACCAGGTCGCGACCTGCGTCGCGGGCGCGTGCGGCGTCGCGTGCCTCCTCGGCTATTTCGACGGGGACGGTGACCCGGCGAACGGCTGCGAGTACATGTGCACCCCGACGGGGACGGGGATCGACGATCCCGACGTCGTCGGCGACTCCGACTGCGATGGCTTCGAGGGCACGGTCTCCGACGGCGTCTTCGTCTCGGCCGGCGGTCTCGACAGCAACCCGGGCACGCGCCAGCTGCCGCTGCACACGATCAGCGCCGGCATCGGGCTCGCGCAGTCCTCGGGCCGCCACGCGGTGTTCGTCAGCGAGGGCACCTACAACGAGTCCGTGACGCTGGCGAACGGGATCTCGATCTACGGCGGCTACTCGATGTCGCACGCGTGGGAGCGCAACGGCAGCTACATCACGCGCATCTCGACGTCGTCGGTCTCGAGCGGGCGCCTGATCGGCGTGCTCGGCCGCAACATCACGACGGCCACGCGCCTGAGCCAGCTCGAGGTCACCACGGGCGCGGCCACGGCGGTGGGCGTCTCGAACTACGGCCTCTACTGCGACACGTGCACGGCGCTGACGGTGCGGGCGTGCACGATCAGCGCCGGCGCGGGTGGTCCCGGCCGCGACGGCACCGACGGCAGCGACGGCGGCAGCGGCAGCGACGGCACGGTCGGCGGTGGATCCTCGTGCGACACCAACACGACGGGGGCGCTCGGCGGGCCGGGGGGCGCGAGCGCCTGCGGACGAACGGGAGGTCGCGGTGGGCAAGGCGGAGGCTATGGGGCCAATCCCGGCATGATGGGTGGCTCCGGTGCCGGCGGCACGATGGGTGGATCCCCCGGCGGCGGCGGAAACCCGGGGCGGATGGGAGGCATGGGTGGGACCGGCGCCAGTGGTGGTGCGGGCTCCGACGGCACCGGCGGCAACGGCGGCTCGACGTCGACGCGCTACTGGGTCTCGACTGCCGGCGGATCCGGTGGAACCGGCGGAAACGGGAACGGCGGCGGCGGCGGCGGCGGTGGTGGCGGGCAGGGCTGCCTCACGTGCGACGACGGCCCCGGCAACGGCGGCGGCGGTGGCGGTGGCGGCGGCTGCGGTGGCGGCTTGGGCACGGGCGGCGGCGGCGGCGGCGGCTCCTTCGGCTTGTTCCTCGTCGACTCGACCGGCATCGTCTTGCTCGGCAACACGATCAGCTCGGGGAACGGTGGCGGCGGCGGTCGCGGCGGTCGCGGTGGCATGGGTGGCCCCCCCGGGAACGGCGTGTCGGGCGGGACGGTCTGCACGGGCGAGGTCGGCGCCGGCGGCCCAGGCGGCAACGGAGGCCGTGGCGGCGACGGCGGCGACGGCGGCGGCGGCGCCGGCGGCCCGTCGTACGGCGTCTACCGGCTGAACACGGCGGTCGATCCGAGCGGCAACTCGCTCGCGAACGGCTCCGGAGGCACGGGAGGAACCTCGTTCGGCAGCCGCGGTGGCGATGGTGCGGCTGCGACGGTCTTCTGAGAGCTCCCCCCTCGGCATCCGTCCGAACGGCGCGACCGCTGACCACCCGCGTGGAGCGCCGCGCGCCGTCGACGGCGCCTCTGCGGAAAGTGGGCGGCCATCGGCTCGCGTGATATCCGCGAGGGGATGGCCGTCGTCGTTCAGAAGTACGGTGGGAGCTCGGTCGCGGACGTCGAGAAGCTCGGCAAGGTCGCCGACAAGGTCGTGGCGGCGCGGCGCGCAGGAGATCAGGTGGTCGTCGTCGTCTCGGCGATGGGCAAGACCACGGATCAGCTGCTCGCGCTCGCCAAGCAGGTGGACGAGACGCCGCCGCGACGCGAGCTCGACATGCTGCTCACGACGGGCGAGCGCGTGTCGATGGCGCTGCTCTCGATGGCCATCCAGAAGCGCGGCGAGGCCGCGATCTCGTTCACGGGATCGCAGAGCGGCATCATCACCAACGATCGCCACTTCGACGCGCGCATCATCGAGGTGCGGCCGCATCGCATCGAGGACGAGCTGAGCCGCGGGCGCATCGTGATCGTCGCGGGCTACCAGGGCATGAGCTATCGCCGCGAGATCACCACGCTGGGCCGCGGCGGGAGCGACACCACCGCGATCGCGCTCGCGGCCGCGCTCGGCGCCGAGCGCGCCGAGATCTACAGCGACGTCGATGGCGTCTACACGGCGGACCCCCGCGTGGTCCCCGAGGCCGCGCACCTGCCGGAGCTCGGCTACGAGCAGATGCAGGAGATGGCGGACGTGGGCGCGAAGGTGCTGAACGCGACCGCGGTCGAGCTCGCGAAGAAGGCCAAGATCTGGATCCACGCGCGCGCGAGCTTCGCGCCGGGCAAGGAGACCGTCGTCCGCGAGGGTGCGGGGCAGGGCGCGGTCAGCGTCGTCGGACAGCGCGGCGTCGTGCGCGCGCGCGTCGGCAGCGAGGCGGATCTGAAGCGGGCGTTGAACGTCCTGGCCGACGTGGCGCTGCCCCCACGCGACGTCGAGCTCGGGGCGAGCGGCGCGAGCTTCCTGGTGCCCACGGCGCTCACGCCGGACTGGCGCGCGATCGAGGCGCGCCTCGGGGCCGAGGTGGCCTCGCTCCAGATCGAGCCGGGGCTCGGTGCGGCCAGCGTGGTGGGCGATCTGCCCGAGCGCGCGCTGGCGCAGGCGCTCGATCGCGTCGAGCGTACCCGTGGGGCGAGCGCGACGGGCGGGCGCGTTTCGCTGCTCGTCGCCGAAGACGAGCTCGACGCGGCGGTGCGCACGCTCCACGCGCACTTCGTGGCGTAGCTCGTCGCGCGCGACCTTTTCCCGCTCGGGGAAGACGCCTTCGCGCGAACGCGAGCAGACGGCGGGCCGCGGCCGCCGTACCGTGCTCCTCATGCCGGTGCGCCTCTTCCTCGCCTCGCAGCTCGTCCGCTACCAGATGCGCCGGCGCTTCGAGCGCGCGGGCGACGTATGGCCGCTGCGCCGCATGATGGAGACGCAGCGCACGAAGCTGAAGCCGCCGCCGAGCCACGTGCGCGTGGATCCGATGGTGCTCGACGGCGTTCGTGGCGAGCGCGTCTCGGTCGCGGGCGCGTCCCACGAGAGCGCGATCCTCTACGTGCACGGCGGCGCGTTCCTCGCGGGCTCTCCCGAGAACTACCGACCCTTGACGTGGCGCCTGGCGGATCGACTGAAGGTGCCGGTCTACGCCGTCGACTACCGGCTCGCGCCCGAGCATCCGTTCCCCGCGGCGCTCGAGGACGTGACGACGTTCTATCGGGCGCTGCGCGCGCGCGGCTACCGGCGCATCGCCGTCGCAGGCGACTCGGCGGGCGGCAACCTCACGCTCGCGGCCGCGCTCGACATCACCGCGCACGGCCTGCCGCGGCCGGCGGCGCTCGTGGCGATCTCGCCGGTCACCACGCTCGCCGAAGAGCTCCCCTCGGTGCGCACGAACGAGCGGCACGACGCGATGTTCCCGCCCGTCGTCACCGACAGCGTCGTGCGCCGCTACGCGGGCGACGCCGATCCGCGGCATCCACGTCTGTCGCCGCTCCACGCGGAGCGCGCCGCGCTCGCCGCGCTGCCGCCGACGCTCCTTCAGTGCTCGGAGATCGAGATCCTGCGCGACCACTCGGTCGAGATGGCGGCGCGCTTGCGGGAGGCCGGCGTGACGGTCGAGCTCGAGGTCGAGCCGCGCGTCTTCCACGTCTGGCACCTCGCCGCCGACGCGGTGCCCGAGGCCCGGCGCGCCATCGAGCGCGTCGCACGCTTCCTCACGCCACACCTGCGCTGAAGGCCCGATCAGCGCGACGGCAGCGTGATGCGCCCCGAGAGCGTCGTGGGAACGCCCGCGGCGTCGATCTCGCTCGCGTCCATCGTGAGGTCGACCCCGTCCACGCCGACCCGCGCCGTGTGCAGCGTGCCGCGCGTCCCGCGAACGGGCGTGCCGTCCTCCAGCGTCACCTCGAGGATGCCTTCACAGGCTCCCGCGCCGAGCACGATCTCGCCCGTGCGGCCGCCGACGATCGTCGCGACGTGGGCGGTGCGGATGCGCCCGTGGGGGTCGCGGCCACTCGCTTCCACGCGGACGGCGCCGTCGCCGCATGCGGGCGCGGGGGTGCGCACGATCGTGGAGGTCGGCACGACCAGAAAGCCGCTCGCCGTGAACCCGCCGTCGGTGGCGACGCGGGTCACGGTCAGGCGCATCCCCGGGCGGCTGGATTGCGCGGCGGCGCTCATCGTGGTGACCCCCAGGAAGATCGAGAGCAGCAACGCAGCCCGCATCGTCCGAGAGCGTAGCGCGTGCTCTGGCTCGTGGCGCGCACGGCCGCATCCCTTCACACTCGCGCGGCGAAGGACGGGCGCATGGCGGACACGATCCTGGTCGTCGACGACGAGAAGAACATCCGGCGCACGCTGCGCATGGTCCTCGAGGGCGAGGGCTTCGAGGTGCTCGAGGCCGGGAGCGCCGAAGAGGCCTTCCCGGTGATCGAGGAGAGCACGCCGGATCTGGTCGTGCTCGACGTGCGCCTGCCGGGCATGAGTGGCGTCGACGCGCTCGAGAAGATCCGCAAGGAGCGCGCGCCCGACGTGCTGCCCATCGTGGTCGTGTCGGGCCACGCGTCGCTCTCCGAGGCGGTGCAGGCGGTCCAGCGCGGAGCGAACGACTTCCTCGAGAAGCCGCTCGATCGCGATCGCATGCTCGTCTCGCTCAAGAACGCGCTCGCGATGCGCAAGCTCGCGCGCGAGCTCGAGGCGCTCAAGAGGGACGTCGGGCGCCGCTACGAGATGATCGGCCACAGCGCCGCGATGAAGCGGCTCTACGGCGAGATCGAGAAGGTCGCGCCGACGCGCGGTCGCGTGCTGATCACGGGCGAGAGCGGCACGGGCAAGGAGCTCATCGCGCGCGCGATCCACAAGCTCTCGCCGCGCGCGGGCGCGGCGTTCGTGAAGGTCAACTGCGCGGCGATCCCCGCCGAGCTCATCGAGAGCGAGCTCTTCGGCCACGAGCGTGGCGCGTTCACGGGCGCGCAGGGGCGCAAGCGGGGCCTCTTCGAGGTCGCGCATCAAGGCACGCTCTTCCTCGACGAGATCGGCGACATGTCGCTCGCGGCGCAGGCGAAGGTCCTGCGCGCCCTCCAGAACGGCGAGATCACCCGGGTCGGCGGCGATGCGACGGTCGCCGTCGACGTGCGCGTGATCGCCGCGACGAACAAGGACCTCGAGGCCGCGGTGGGGAAGGGCGAGTTCCGCGAGGACCTCTACTTCCGGCTCAACGTGGTACCCATCAAGAGCCCCTCGCTCCGCGATCGCATCGAGGACGTGCCCGCGCTGGCGCAGGCGTTCCTCGAGGAGTTCTGCGGAGAGAACGGCATGCGCACCAAGCCCGTCGAGCCCGACGTCATGGAGGCGCTCGTCGAGCACCACTGGCCTGGCAACGTGCGCGAGCTGCGCAACGTGGTCGAGCGCATGGCGATCCTCAGCGGCGACACGATCACGCTCGAGGATCTTCCGGACTTCCCGGAGCGCGCCCTCCCGGTCGCCGTGTCCGAGAGCGGCACGCACGGGCCGAGCGAGGTCTCGCCGAGCGCGGAGACGGGGGAGCCGCGCGAGACGCTACGGGTGTTCCGCGACCGCAAGGAGCGCGAGTACATCCGCGAGACGCTCGACCGGTGCGACTGGAACATCTCGCGCGCGGCGACGCTGCTCGGTGTCGAGCGGACCAACCTACACAAGAAGATGCGCTCGCTCGGGATCAAACGGGAGCGCTGAGCGCGCGTCGCGATCTCGCGATCCGCCGTTCCGAACCGGGGCGTGCAGGGGCTGCCCCGGAGCTCGTCAGAACCCGGCCTCGGCGCTCGGCGGTGCCGCCTCGGCTGGGCGGTCGGTGGCCGCTGCGGAGCGCTCGACGACATCCGTGGCCGCACGCGCCGACGCCGCGCGCGCCGTCTCGAGCCGCGCCCGCTCGCGCCGCGCATCCGCGCTCACGGAGGGAAAGGTCTCGGCGCGCGCGAGCCAGCGTGCGGCTTCGTCGAGCTGACCGACCCGTCGATCGCAGTCCGCGAGCTCGATCATGGCGCGCGGTGCGTCCGCATAGTCGGGGTGTGTCGTGAGCAAGCTGCGGTAGCGCGGGATCGCCTGATCGCAGTGGCCCGCGCTCGCGAGCGCGCGCGCCTGCCGGTGAATCGCGGCCGGCAACAGGCCCGCAGGGCTCGGGGTGCCGGGCTCGACCTCCTCGGTGGGCACCGGAGGCGGCGCCGTCACGCCCGATCGCGAGGGCGCCATGGCCGGCGGCGCGGGCGTCGTGCCCGGGCCGTACACGCTCGCCGTGGTCGACCCCGCGGTCTCGCTCGTGATGTCGGGGAGCACGCCGTCCTCCACGCGTCCCGTCCCCGAGCTCGGCGGGATCACGAGCGCTGCGAGCGCGCTGCTCTCGTCGGCGGCCGAGGACCGCTCCTCGCTCGTGGCCTCGCGCACGCCGTGATCCGCGTGCGTCGTCGGACGATCGGCGCTGGTCGGCGTCGCCTCCGCCACGACCGTCGTCGTGGGCCGGACGTCGCGCGCGCCCACTTCTTGTGCGCTCTCTCCCTCGGTCCGCAGCGCGACGCGCTGTCGTTGCGCATCGACGTCGATCTCGAGCGGCGCCGCGGGGTCGAGCGAGGGCCCGAGCGCGACTTGGCCGCTCGGCTCGACGAGCGTGCCCTCGCCCTCGAGCTCGTCGTGGGAGCGCAGCGCGGGCAGGTTGAACAGGCCGATCCCGAGCACGAGCACGAGCACCGCCGCCATCGCCACCTGCGGCCGCGACGCCCAGCCGCCGAGCCAGCGCAGCGTCGTGTCGAGCCAGCTCTCGCTCGGGCCCGCGGACGCAGGCGCCGCCGGCGCCGGCGCGGGCATGCTCTCGGCCGGTGCGTGGCGCGCCGCGCGCGCCTCGGCCGCGCGAGCGCGGGCCGCGGCGAGGACGCCGTCCAGCCGTGGCGGCTCCACGCGAGCCAGCTCACGCGCGGCCTTCCGACCTCCTTCGAGCCGAGCGAGCGCGCGCGTGCACGACTCGCACGACGCCGCATGGGCGCGCACTTCGGCAGCGCGAGCCTCGTCGAGCTCGTTCAGGACGAGATCGATGAGGAGCGCATCGCACGTCTCGCAGTCGAGGGTCATGACTCACCGGCCTTCGCGCCGCGCGGAGCGGACATCACCGGACCTCCCGAGCGTAGTCCTCGTACTCGGCGAGGGCCCGCTGCAGGCGCTCGAGCGCGTAGCGCATCCGGGACTTCACCGTGTTCTCCGGCACGCCGACGATCTCCGCGATCTCCTTGAACGCGAGATCCTGCAGCTCCCGCATGAGGAACACTTCCCGCTGCTCCTCCGGGAGCTCTTCGACGGCCTGAGCGATGCGCGCCTTCAGATCCACGCCGATCGCCTCCCGGTCCGCGAGCGGCGTCGACGCCACCACCCGATCCATCAGGGTCGGCCCGTCGGGGTCGTCCCCGGTCGGCGCGTCGAGCGAGCGATGCCGCCGGAAGACCATCTTGCGGCTGGTGTCGATGCAGAGGTTGCGGGCGATCGTGTAGATCCACGTGCTGACCTTCGAGCCACCCTGGAACTCGTGAGCGCGCTGCACCACCCGGAGAAAGACCTCCTGGAGCAGCTCCTCCGAACGGTCGGGATCGCGCACCGAGCGCAGGATGAAGTTGAAGAGCGGGCGCTCGAAGCGACGGACGAGAACCTCGAACGCCTCCGCGTCCCCGTCGATGAATCTCGTGAGGAGCGATTCGTCCGACGCCTGACCGCGCGGATCCATCACCACGGCAAGTCGCCTCGTACGGGGTCGATACAGCCACGTCCACCACGTCCGTTCAGACGCGCGACCCCGGCGGGCGGTCTGCCCGTCGAGCATGCAGGGGTGGGGGACGAGAGCACGGCGGCGATTGTAGCGATCCCCGCGAGGTTCTACCGATTTCCCGCCATCCGGGCGGCGCGGGCGGCGTTGACCCCCCTCGGGTCGGTTGGTATAAGCGGCTCTGTTCGTGATTTCACGGGGACGAAGGGGATTGGCATGCGCAGGGTGATGGCGCTGTGGGCTTGCGTGGTCGTCGTGACGTTCCTGTCGGGGCTCGCGATCGCGCAGGAGACCTCGGGCACGACGACGGATGGGACGGCTCCGAGCGATGGCACGGCGACGGCCACGGGTGTCGGCGCGCCGACCCCTTCGACGACGTCCGCGGACGGAAGCGGCGACGGGATGGACGCGGGCACCTACGCGGTGCGGCTGCGCGATCTCGAGCAGCGCATCAACGCGCTGAAGGAGCAGATCTTCGCGAGCAAGGCGCGTCTGTCGCTCCTGGCCGAGACGGTGCTCCAGGGCGTGGTGGCGGGTGCGCAGGCGGTCATCGTCCACGAGAACCGCATGTCCTCGTCGTACCGTCTCGTGAAGGCGGTGTATGCGCTCGACGGCGCGCGCATCTTCTCGAAGGCCGACGAAGAAGGCTCGCTCGGCGACCAGCAGGAGTTCGAGGTCTACAACGGCAGCATCGTTCCCGGTGAGCACAACATCACCGTGAACCTCGAGTACCGAGGCAACGGGTACGGCATCTTCTCGTACCTGAAGGGCTATCGCTTCCGCGTCCGCTCGAGCGACTCGTTCTCGGTTCCCGAGGGGCGCACGATCACGATTCGCGCGGTGGGCTACGAGAAGGGTGGCCCCACGGCGCCGCTCGAGGAGCGTCCCGCCGTCCAGTACACCGAGACGGTGGAAGGCGCGGATGACTCGGGCGGCTCGGACGCACCCTCGACCGATAGCGGCTCGGGAGGCACGTGATGAGTCGCCAGCAGCCCGAAGCGAGGCTGCACGCGGATCGTGAGGCCACGAAGCGCTCGTGGCCGACGCTCCGACGTACGTGTGCGCTCTCGATCGCGTTCTCGGTGTGGAGCGCCGGTGTCGGCGCGGCTTCCGCGCAGGACATCGACTCGATCACCCGCGAGCTGACGACCATCGAAGGGCAGGTCGACGCGCTCGGTCAGGAGCCGCTCGCGGAGACCGAGCGTCGCAGCGCCACGCACGTCGAAGAGCGACTGACGAACGGCGAGCTCTTCTACCGGCTGCAGGACTACGTCCGCGCGTCGATCATCTTCACGGACATCGTCGACAACTACGCCGACTCACCGTCCTATCCGGATGCACTGTATCTCCTGGCGGACTCGCTCTTCCGGGCGGGCGACTACCTCGGGGCGCGCACCCGCTTCCGGCAGATCATCGAGCACTCGGGCGAGGCGCGGTTCCGTCCCTACGTCGAGCGCGCGCTCGGTCGCTTGATCGAGGTCGCGATCCACACGAACGACTTCGAGGGCGTGGAAGAGGTCTTCGCGCAGCTCAGCCGCTTGCCTCCGAGCGACATCGGAGCGTCGACCGCCTATTTCCGCGCGAAGGCGCTGTACTCGCAGGCGGTCCCGAGCGAAGACATCATCGCGGCGATGGCGCCGAGCGGCGGCGAGCAGCCCGATGCCTCGGCAGCGCTCGCTCGGATCGACACGGCTCGCCTCGAGCAGGCGCGCACGGGGTTCGAGTCCGTCGCCGAAGGCAGCCCGTACTACGGTCAGGCGCGCTATTTCGTGGGCGTCATCTACACGCTGCGCGAGCAGTACCCGCAGGCGATCGAGGCGTTCGCGCGCGTGCTGCGGAGCGAGGCCACGACGCCGGAAGCGCAGGAGGTGGCGGAGCTCGCCCACCTCGCGCTCGGCCGCCTCTACTACGAGACCGACCAGCTCGATCAGGCGATCGAGGCCTATCAGGCGGTGCCGCGGACCAGCGCGAACTTCGACGTCGCACTCTACGAGATCGCCTGGGTCTACATCCGGCTCGGTGACGCGACGCGCGCGGAGCGTAGCCTCGAGGTTCTCGAGCTCGCGGCCCCGGAGTCCCGCTTCATTCCCGACGCGCTCCTCTTGCGCGGCAACCTGCTGCTCCGGAACGGTCGCTACACCGACGCGCAGACCGTGTTCGCGCAGGTGCACTCGCAGTTCGGGCCCGTTCACGACGACCTCGACGAGATGGCGCGATCGCACGACGCCGATCCGCAGGGCTACTTCCGCCAGCTCGTCCGCGACAACTTCACCGCGTTCGACGCGAACGCGTTCTTGCCGCCGCTCGCCGAGCGCTACGCGAGCCTCGAAGGGGACTGGGACCGCGCGATCGGCGTGCTCTCGGACCTCGCGCAGGCGCGCCAGATGGTCGACGAGACCACCGAGCTCGTGCAGCGCCTCACGCACGCGATCGAGGCGCCGAACCACGTCGCGATCTTCGCGGATCTGCGCCGTCAGGCCGAGCGCGCGACGCAGCTCCGGAATCGCGTGACCCGGCTGCGCCAGCAGCTCGTCGCGATCGAAGAGCGTCGCACCGGCGGCGGGAGCTCCGAGCTCCAGCAGGTCCGCTCGCAGCGCCGCGAGATCGAGCGCTTCCTGAGCGAGATGCCGACGAGCGACGAAGAGGTCAGCCGCCTCGACGACGCCGTCCTCGGTCGCTACCAGGCGATGCGCCGGGATCTGGCCCGGCTCGAGGTCGAGCTGTACGGCATGGAGGCCCGCGCGACGGCGATCGGCGTGTACCTCGATCAGACCGCCGATCAGCGGCCCGATCGCAGCGTCGAGGCGGGCATGCGACAAGAGCTCGCGAACCACCGCGCCTCGATCGAGCAGTACCGCGAGCAGATCCGTCAGTTCGAGATCGAGATCGAAGCACAGGCTCTCCAGGTGGGCGTGGGCGACGACCGCTACGCGCGCCAGGGGCGGCTGCGCGACGAGTACGAGCGCTTGGTCCAGCGGGAGCACGAGCTCGGCGGGGCGAGCGACCCGTCCATCGATCGGCTCTACCAGCGGATGGGACGGGTGGAGACGACGCTCGATGCGCGCGACGCCGCCGTCACGCGCGCCGCGGACCAGCGCGCCGAGGAGATTCGATCGCAGGTCGCGACGGAGTCCGAGCGCATCAGTGGCTACCAGACGGCGATCACCCAGCTCGAGACCGAGGCGGAAGAGGTCGTCGGTGCGGTGACGTACTCGAACTTCGTCGCCGTCCAGCGCCGCTTCTACGATCTCGTGCTCCGCTCCGACGTGGGCGACATCGACGTGGCGTGGGCCGTGCGCGAAGAGCACCGCACGCGTGTCGAGATGCTGACCCTGAGCCGCACGCACGAGCTCCAGGCGCTCGACGACGAGTTCCGGGAGATCACGGACGAGCAACAGTCCTCCTCGTCGAGCTCGTCGAGCTCGTCGAGCGCTGCGGGAGACGACGAATGAGGCGCGCACGGACCACGGCGCTTCGCGGGAGCAAGGCGCTCGGCCAGCTCGCGCTCGCCTGCGCCGTCGCGGGAGCGATGGGCGCCGGCGCGATGGGTGGGGCGATCGCGCGGGCACAGGATGCCGATGCGGGCCTGCCCTGGTCGGGCGTGGACGACGCAGGAGGCGCCGACGCGGGCGCCGGCGACGCTGCGACGACGGCGGACGCGGAGCCGCCGGCGCCCTGGTCGCAGGCGACCGACGTCCCGCTTCCCGCGTTCCTCGACACTACGGACCGCCGTATCCACGACGATCGCCCGCCGCCGACGGCGGAGCAGGTCGCCGCCCTCGAGGAGATGGAGGCCGAGGCCGGCCGCTTCACCAAGGCCGGGTCCTCGTACCGGGGCGCGATCGACTCGATCCTGCGGCGCGAGTACCAGCGCCAGCGTCGTGAGCGCGAGCAGGGCTACGCCCGGCAGATCCGCGAAGAGGAGCGCCTGCAGACCGAGGCGCGGAACGACGCGATCACGCGCTTCGAGCGCTTCGTGCGGACCTACCCGAACGACCCGACGTACACGCCCGACGCGATGTTCCGCCTCGGCGAGCTCTACTACGAGCGCGACGCGATCGCGTTCCAGGACGCCCAGGAGGACGTGGCCGCGGCCACGGGTCATCCGGACTTCTCGGCGACGATCGGGATGTACCGCGACCTCGTCGCGCGCTTCCCCGGTTACCGGCGCGCAGATGGCGTCTACTACTTGATCGGCTACTGCCTCGGCGAGATGGGCGAGCTCGAGGAGGCTGTCTCGGCCTGGCTCAACCTCGTCTGCGCCAATCACTTCACCTACACCGGCCCGCCGGCCCCGCCCACCGACACCGAAGAGCCGGCGGAGGACACGTCGCTCGCGGCGACGCACGCGTCGGGGTCGCTCGACGTCGGCACCGCGGCCGCGCCTCCTCCGGACGTCTACATCGATCCGTACGTCGACTGCACGCCGGTCCAGCCCGACGCCGAGTTCGTGAGCGAGACGTGGCTCCGCATCGGCGAGTACCACTTCGACTACGACCCGCAGCCGCACTTCCTCGAGCGGGCGATCAGCGCGTACAACCACGTGCTCGCGGACCCGAACGACCACAACTACAACCTCGCGCTCTACAAGGTTGCCTGGGCGTACTACCGCGCGAGCCGATACCCCGAGGCGATTCAGCACTTCGCGATGCTGATCGACTGGTCGGACAACGAGCGCGAGCGCACCGGTCGCGCCGGCTCCGAGCTGCGCGCCGAGGCGGTGCAGTACCTGGGCATCACGTTCGCGTACGACGACTGGAACGAAGACAGCATGCCGGACACGACCACCGGCTTGCAGCGCATCCAGGACCCGAGCCTGCTCCCGCAGGATCGCCCGTGGACCGCCGAGGTCTACTTCCAGCTCGGCCAGACCTACTTCGACGAGGCGCAGTACGAGCTCGCGATCCAGGTCTGGCAGCTCGCGCTGCAGCGCTGGCCGCTCCACTTCCGCGCCGGCGAGATCCGGATGCAGGTGGCGCGCGCGTACGGTCGCTTGAACGACCGTGCTCGTCAGACGCAGACCGAGGACGAGATCGCTGCGATGGGGCAGGGCAGCGATTGGTGGGAGGCGAACCCCGAGCACGACCGCGAGCGCCAGGCGGTGGAAGAGCGCGCGCAGACGGCGCTCATCAACCAAGCGCTGCGCATCCACCAACAGGCGACCCACGACCGCCAGGAGGCCGTCCGCGAGCACGACGCGGCACTGCTGCAGCAGGCCATCCAGGAATACAACGACGCGGCGACCGCGTACCGCACGTTCATCGAGCGGTATCCGAACAGCCCCGACTCGTACACGCTCGAGTACAACCTGGCCGACGCGCTGTTCTGGTCGGAGCAGTACGAGGAAGCCGCGCAGGCCTACGCCGCGGTCCGCGACTCGAACCTGGACGACCAGTACCTGTCGGAGTCGGCGCGTCGCGTGGTGGAGTCGCTCAAGCGCCTTCTCGATGCCGCCGTCGCCCGCCACGAGGTCGAGGTGCGGACGGAGGCGCCGGAGCCCGTCGACGGTCGCGTGCAGCCGATCGAGATGCCGCAGCTCGTGCAGCGGGTCGCGCAGGCGCGTGAGGTGTACCTGGCGCGCGTCGACGAGGCGCACGACAGCGAGCACGTCCGCGGCGACTACCAGTACAACAACACGCTGCTCCTCTACTACTACGGCTACTGGGATCAGGCGCGCGAGCGCTTCCGCCAGCTCTACCTCGACCACTGCAACGGTCCGTCGGGCTCCGAGGTCGGTCAGGTCGCCTGGCAGAACCTCTACAACATGGCGGTCGCCGCGAACGACACGGCCGAGGTCTCGCGCCTGTCGCACGACGTCCTCGATCGGAACTGCACGTTCACGCCCGACGGATCGGCGCCGGTCGCCCACGCCGACTGCGAGTGTGGGGCACCGAACCAGCCGCCGCAGTGCATCGCGCAGTGCGGCCTCACGGACGCCGAGTTCGTCGACGCCGAGCGCATCTACACCCAGGCGCGCGGCGCGACGCCCGACGACCAGCTCTGCCCGAGCACGGTCTCGGCCGACCAGGTCCGGCTCTACGAGCAGTCGGCGACGATGTTCGTGACGGCGGTCAACGCACACCCGAACCACGACCATGCGCCCGACGCGCTGGTCCGCGCGGCCATCGCGCTCGAGTGCACGAGCCGCTACGAGTCGGCCTCGCATCTGTACGAGCGCGTGATCGACGAGGTCGGGCCGCGGCAGGCGTCGGACAGCGTTCCGCAGCAGCAGCTCGACTCGATCCTCGCGACGGCGTACTTCCGCCTGGCGTACACGGCGAACCGCTTCTTCGACTACGATCGCGCCGTCCAGAACTACCGGACGCTCGCCGACTCGCAGCGGTTCCAGCGCTCGACCGACCCGCAGATGCCGGGGCGTCGAACGGACGCGCTGATCAACGCGGCGCGCATCCTCGAGTTCCAGCAGGACTACACGCACGCGACCGAGTACTACCGGCGCGTCACCGATGCGCTCGCGAGCGCGACGGATGCCGACAGCGTCTCGACGCGTCGCACGGCCTTCTATCGCATCGCCGAGATGTCGTACTCGCGGCACGACTGGAACGGCACCATCCGCGACATGCAAGCGTTCATCGATCGCTATCGAAGCGACTCGGGCGCGGGCGAGCTCGTGGTGCAGGCCACCTGGCGCATCGCGCAGGCGCGCCAGCAGCAGCACGCGTCGCAGTCGCAGATCACGGCGGCGCTCCAGGCCGTGGTCGATGCCTACGCGCGCAGCGGTCAGACGCCGGGCTCCATCGCCGCCGAGTACGCGGCGCAGGCGAAGTTCCAGATCGTCGATCCGCAGGGCCAGGCGTTCGAGTCGTTCACCATCGACACGCGCCGCGGCCGCACGACGGAGACGTACATCCAGGGGATCGTCTCGCAGATCCAGGCGGGCTCTCACCGTGCGCAGGAGGCGGCGGACGCGTATGCGCCGGTGCTGACCTACAACCGCCCCACGTGGACGGTGGCCGCGCTGGTTCGTCAGGGCCGCGTGTACGAGGTGCTCGCTCACGCGATCGTCGCCGCGCAGCACCCACTGCCGGAGGATCTCCAGCACCAGTTCTCGCGCGCGTCTCCGGACGTGCAGGCCGAGCTCCAGACGCAGTTCGACGACCGCATTCGTCAGGCGATGGAGCCGCAGATCGCGCCGGTGGAGTGCTTCGCTGTCGTGCGCTATGCGCTCGCGGCCCGCGCCGCGCGGGCCGGCTCGTTGGACACGGAGTTCACGCGACAGGCCATCGACCGCCTGCAAGCCTACGGTGACGACCGCATCGCGCAGTGCATCGAACAGGGACGAGCACAGGACCAAACGCTCGGGGCGTACACGCCGGGCGAGTTCACGCGCGCGCGTGCGGGTCGCACGGAGTCGTCGATGCCGCCCGACCTGGGCCCGCCGCCGCTGGCGCCGGCCAGTGGGGATGGACCATGATCATGGTGATGCCTTCCTGGGGACGTTCTCTCGTTCGGCTCGCGCTCGTGATGGCGCTCGCGGGCGCGGTCTCGGCGAGCGGCTGCAACGGCGGCAGCTCGTCGAGCGGGTCCTCGACGGGATCGGGCGGAAGCAGCTCGACGGGCAGTGACTCGACGGGCGACGACTCGAGCAGCGGGTCGAGCTCTTCGCGCGATCTCACGAGCCCGCCGGGCTCGCGCGATCCGCTTCCGGGGGACGACTCGTCGTCGTCGAGTGGCTCGTCGTCCTCGTCGAGCTCGTCCACGGGTAGCTCGAGCTCGTCCAGCAGCTCGACCGCGTCGCCTCCGCCGAGCACCACCGCCTCGTCGACGGCGTCGTCGACGGGATCCTCCTCCTCGGCGCCGACCGAATCGGCGTGGGGCCAGTCCGATGCCGACACCGGCCCGCCGCTGCCGCCGCGTCGCCCGATGAGTGGCTCGGCCGCCAGCAGCTACCAACAGGGAATGGATGCGGCCGCGCGCGGCGACTCCGCCGGTGCGCGCACGGCATTCCAGGCCGCGCTCTCCGCCGACTCGAGCGCCTTCCGCGCGGCGTACAACCTGGGGGTTCTCGCCGATCGCGACGGCAACGAGGATCAGGCGCTCACGTTCTACCGTCAGGCGCTGCGCATCCAGCCCGACTACGAGCTCGCGGTCGAGGGCATCGTCACGATCATGAACCGTCGCGGCGACACGGCCGGCGCGGTGTCCTTCGTGCAGCCGCTCGCCACGCAGTACGTGCGGAACCTCCGCATCACGGCGATCTACGGCGAGGCCCTCGTCGCCGCGGGGCGATACCCCGACGCGATCACGGCCGCCCGCGGCGCGCTCCGCCGTGACGAGCGCTTCGTTCCCGCGATGATCGTGCTCATCAAGGCCGCGCACGGCATGGGCCGCACCGAGCTGGCGGACTCGATCCTCGAGCAGGCGATGGCGATCGATGCGAACAACGCCGAGCTGCACTACCTGAACGGCGTGCGCCTCGAGGGGCTCAGCCAGCTCGCGCAGGCGCTCAACGAGTATCGGCGTGCCGTCGAGCTCCGCCCCGACTACGTCGATGCGCGCACGCGTCTCGGCCTCCAGCTCCTCGCTGGCGCGAACTACACGGACGCCGTGCAGCAGTTCGAGGCGGTCGCGCATCTCGTGCCCGATCGCTTCGAGGTGCACCTCAACCTCGGCGATGCGTACCGCTCCACCAAGCAGTACGACCTCGCCAAGCGCGAGTTCGATCGCGTGCTCGAGATGCGGCCGAGCTACGCCCAGGTGCACTACGATCTCGCGCTCATGTACATGGCGCAGGCGGCGGAGCTTACGGGCCAGCCGCAGGTGGACATGGAGCGGCAGGCGCAGACGGAGTTCAGCGCGTATCGAAGCGGGATGGGCGCGAGCCTCCCGCGCGACGATCAGAGCCAGACGTACCTCGACGAGCTCGGCCGCATGATCGAGCGTCATCAGAAGGCCATCGACCGCGCGGCGGCCCGCGCGGCGAAGCAGGCGGCGTCGGGCGCCGACGCGGGAACGGACGGAGGACAGTGATGCACGCGCGCGAGGCACTCGGGATCTTCGTCGGCGCGCTCCTTCTCGGCGCCGTGCTCGGGCTCGCGCCCGGGGGCGCGAGCGCCCAGGCCCGCGCGCGGCCCGCACCGCACGTCATCACGCTCGACGAGTTCCGCATCGAGGGACGCGTCCAGCGGCCGAACGCCTTCTACATCCTGAACCGATCGAGCATCGGCTACGAGGTGCTCGATCTGCGGACGCACTTCGTCCGAGAGATCATCCGGTCGGTGCAGGGCGAGCCGTTCTGATCGCGTCGCTGCCGTTGCTGATCGCGTCGCTGCCGTTGCTGATCGCGTCGCTGCCAGTGCCGCTCGCATCGCAGCCGCTCGCATCGCAACCACTCGCATCGCGAGGCGTGTGAGCCTCTCGCCCTCGATCGTCTTCGCGTTCGACGTCTGGATCCTCTTGGTCTTGGCGAGGCGGGCGCGAGACGTCCTTTTCGTCTGGCCCCTCGAGCGCCGGGTCGCGACGCTGGTCGCGGAGCGCGGCGTGCCCGCGCTCTCGATCCTCGCCGACCAAGGCAGCGCCGCGTGGGCGGCGCTCGCGCGTGCGGTGCTGGCGGTCGAGGGTGACGAGGCCGGCGATCGGGTCGTGGCGCTCGAGGACGCGCTCGGCGATCTGCGTGAGCGCGTGGTGGGGCGGCTCCTCTGGCTTCGCGTCATGGCGCCGGCCGCGTCGGCCCTCGGGCTCGCGGGGGCCGCGGCGCAGGCCGCCTGGGCGAGGCAGCCGCCCGGCTTGCTGGCGCTCGATCCCGATCGGGTGCTGGGGATGGCGGCCTCCGACGGGGCGCTCTCCCTCGCGCTCGGGATCGCCGGCTCGACGACGGCGCTCGCAGGGCTTTTCTTCCTGCGCTCCCGGGCGTTGGAGCTGCTCGCGGGCGCCGACCGGATCGCGGAGATGGTGCGCCTCACCCCCGACGCGTCGTGGACCACGACGCCCTCGAAGTGATAGGGTTCGCTCGGGCTCGGAACTTTCGCTGGCGTGCGCTGTCCAACGGTGCGCCCAAGGAACTCTCCAGGCCACGCTCGAAGGAACAGCGATGACGACTCCCCAGGGACCGCAGAATCCGAGCAACCGCCCCGGCCCCGCTGGAACGAAGCCCGGCGCGATGACGATGGCCATGCAGGCCGTCCAGGCGCGCCCGTCGGGCCCGAAGGTCCTCCGGATCGGCGTGATCCAGGGCGACAAGATGGTCGAGGAGCGAATCGTTCGCTCGCGCGAGACCGTCACGGTCGGAACGTCCGAGAAGAACCACTTCGTTCTCTCGCACGCGTCGCTGCCGCCGACCTTCGACCTCTTCCAGCTCGTCAACGGCGAGTACATCCTCAACTTCACGGCCGACATGCGCGGCCGCGTCGGCCTCGCCGGCGGCGTGCAGGCGCTCGATCAGCTCCGGAGCTCGGGCGCCGCCCGCAACGCCGGCAGCTACTGGCAGGTCAAGCTCTCGGACAACTCGCGCGGTCGCGTCGCGATCGGCGACACGACGCTGCTCTTCCAGTTCATCGACGCGCCCCCGGTGCAGCCGCGCCCGCAGCTGCCCGCGGCCGTCGTCGGCGGGTTCGTGGCCGGCATCGACTGGCTGTTCACTGCGTTCGTGATGTTCTCGTTCATGACCCACTTCGGGTTCATCATCTTCCTCGAGAACGCCGATTGGCCCGTGCCTCCGACGCTCGCGACGATTCCTCCGGACATCGCCGACCTCATCTTCGTCGAGCCCGAGGAGCCGCCGCCGGTCGAGGAGACCGACGCGTCGAGCGAGGAGCCCTCCGAAGAGCCGACCGAGGAGACCGCGCAGGCTGAGGACACGCACGAGTCGTCCGACGACAGCGCGTCCGACGACTCGGCACCCACGTCCGAGGTCCAGGCCCAGCGTGACCAAGATGCGCGCATGGCCGCCGAGGCGGCGACGGCGCAGGTCGATCAGCTCCTGCTCGGCGCGCTCGGCGGCGAGAGTGGCGCGCTCCGCGACGTGCTCGCGGGCGGCGCCGTCACGGGCAGCGCCGCGGACGTGCTCGCGCAGGCCGAGGGCGTCGGCGTGGCGAGCAGCAGCACGGGCGGCACGCTCCGCGATCGCTCGGGTGGTGGCCGCGTCGGCGGCGGCGGCGATCTCGGCGGTCTGCGCCGCGCCGAAGGCGACACGGGCGCGCGCTCCGAGGGCGGCGCGATCACGGAAGCGGCGCCGCGGGGTCGGTTCCGCACCGACACGAGCGACGTCGACGAAGAAGGCTCCGGCGAGTTCGACCAGCAGCAGGTCGTCCGCATGATCAACACCCGCCGCAGCGCCATCCAGGCCTGCTACGAGCGCGAGCTCCGCGCGACGCCCACGCTCGCGGGCCGCGTGGCGGTGCAGATGACGATCCAGGAGTCGGGCTCGGTGAGCGGCGTGCACGTCACGGACAACACCACGGGCAACGACAACGTCGGCTCGTGCGTGGCGCGCGTGATCCAGGGCTTCCGCTTCAACCCGGGCCCCGACGGCGGCAGCGTCACGTACACGTTCCCGTTCGTCTTCGAGCCGCAGAACTGACGCGCGAGCACCCGTGAACGGCGCGACGCGTGGCCTCGGCCATGCGCGCGCCGTTTGCCGTTGGTGCTGGCTCGAGCCGTTCGCGTCTTCGGGAGGGTCGCAAGGGTCGCAGGAGTGCCTACATCGGGTGGTGGGATGGGAGGTCGCGTCCGTGGTCGGCGTAGGGTGCGAGGGATGCGGCCTACACCCGCTCGGCCTCGCTCGGTGGGCGTGAATGGGGACCCCACGCACCGCAACGCATCGGGGGTGTCGAACCGTGTCGAGTCGCGGATAATGGCGAGAATACGGCACAAACGCGTCGTTGACACCCCTGGGCCGGCCGATATACTCGCCCCGTTCGGTGGAAGGGACCGACGGCGGGCTGGTGACGTTCGGTCGCAAGCTCCGCTGAGGGCGCCTTCGATTGGGGGCGGGAAGTGATCGTGTCGAGCAATCAAGCAAAGCGCTTCACTTACGCATCGTGTCTCGGCGCGTCTCTCGCCCTCCTCGGCGTCCTGGGTGCCGCTTCCTCGGCGCACGCGCAGTCCGCGCCTCTGCCCGCCGGCGCGGGCGGGGGATCGACGAGCTCCGGCGGCGGCTGGCTCGCGGATCGAGATCGCACCCAAGGGCCAGGCTTTCGCGTCGGTGACTTCGAGCTCCATCCGGGGATCGGCGTGGAGGTGGGTTACGACTCGAACCTGTACTACACGGACGACAACCCGGCGCCGGGCGCGCCGTGGCATCGCGTGGACTCGGGCATCCTGCGCGTCACCCCGCACCTCCTGTTCTCGACGTTGACCGCCGATCGCGCCGGCGGTGAGGGCGAGGGCTCAGAAAGCGAGACCCCCCCAACCGTGACGTTCCAGGGTGGTATCTCGGCGGCGTACTACGAGTTCTTCGCTGATTCGAACCGTCGCAACCTCGCGCTGGACGTGGGCCTTCGCCTGACGGTGCTTCCTCAGCGCCCCTTCGGTTTCTCCGTGTACGACACGTTCTCGCGTCAGGTTCGCCCGTTCGTCGAGAACGTGAATCCGACCTCGGGCATGGCGCGTGACGTCAACAACGCGGGTCTGCAGCTCAACTTCCAGACGGACGGCGGCGTCCTTCAGGTGGTGGCGGGGTACGATTTCGGGCTCTCGCTGTACGAGGACGGTGGCTTCGGCTACGGCAACGCCTTCGACCACACGATGACGCTGCAGGAGAACTTCCGGTTCCTCCCGCAGACCGCGATCATCCAGGACAACTCGGTCCGATATCACGACTACCTCAATGCCGCGTCCGCGTCGTCGCCGACCCGCCTGGGAGACAGCTGGACGATTCGCAGCCGCATCGGCTTGAACGGTGCGATCACGAACAACGTCTCGATCACGGGGATGGTCGGCTATGCCGCCGGCTTCTTCGACACGCCGAGCGGAGGCGCGTACGTCCAGAACTACGACGCGCCCGTGGGCCAGCTGCAGCTCAGCTGGACGATCACGCAAAGCACGCGGCTCGCGTTGGGGTACGACCGCGACTTCCAGCCCGCCGTGCTCGGCAACTACTCGAGTCGTGATCGCGGGTACGTGAGCTTCAGCACCAACATCGGCGGCGCGTTCCTCCTCGGCGTCGATGCGGACGTCGCTTACGTCGACTACGGCGTGATTGCACCGCCCGTCGGCTCGACGACCCCGGTCGGATCCAACCCCGACGGCACGAGCAGCCGTTCGGACATCCGTGTGACGGCCGGCATCTTCGCGGAGTACCGGTTCACGGACTGGCTCGGCATCAACACGACGCTGCGCTACATGGGCGACTTCACCGACTGGCGTTACAACGTGGATCTGGGCCCGATGGGCACGATCCTCGACCCCGCCGGGTACAACAAGTTCGAAGCCTTCCTGGGCGTTCGCGTCTTCTACTGAGCGCCAACGTCTTCTGCTGAGCGCCAAGCGTCGGCGAGCAGCCGCGAGAGAGCGGGCCTGAGACGACCAGCGCTTGCGGCGAGCGCGTGGCGGAGCCGAGGCCGGGCGAGCCCGGCCTCTCTGGGGGCCGCGCTCAGGCGAACACGTCGGCGCGCACGATCGTCTGGGCGCGGTCGGGGCCGACCGACACGATCGCCACCTGGCAACCGGTGAGCGCTTCGACGCGCTCGATGAACGCCCGCGTCGTGGACGGCAGATCGTCCATCGTGCGGCAGCCGGTGAGATCCTCGGTCCAGCCGGGCAGCGATTCGTAGACCGGACGCACGCGATCGAGGCCCGAGGCCGGCGGCCGCTCCAGGCGCTGACCGTCGCGCTCGTAGGCGACGACGAGCTGGATGGGGTCCCAGCCTCGCAGCACGTCCAGCTTCGTCAGCGCGAGCATCGTGAGGCCGTTGGCCCGCACCGCGTGGCGCAGCACCGGAATGTCGAGCCAGCCGCAACGGCGCGGCCGCCCGGTGACCGCGCCGAACTCGCCGCCCGCCTTGCGCAGGCGCTCGGCCTCCGCCTCGGGCATCTCGCTCGGGAACGGGCCACCACCGACGCGCGTCGTGTACGCCTTGGTGATCCCGACCACGCGGTCGATGTCGGTCGGCGCCAGGCCCGCACCGCTCGCCGCGCCGCCGGAGAGCACCGTGGAGCTCGTGACGTGCGGGTACGTGCCGTGGTCGACGTCGAGCATCGTGCCCTGTGCGCCCTCGAGCAGGATGCGCGCGCCGCGCGCTTTCGCCGCGTGGACGACCTCCGCCGTGTCCTTCACGAGCGGCGCGAGGCGCCGGGCGTGTGCGCGGAGCTCGCGCACGATCTCGGCCGCGTCGGGCGGCTGCCCGCCGAGCGCGCGGATCGTCGGCGTCCATGCCTCCACGTTCGCGCGAACGCGCGCCTCGAGGTCCGTGGTGTCGACGAGGTCGATCGCGCGCACGCCGCGTCGCGCGACCTTGTCTTCGTACGCCGGGCCCACGCCACGCTTCGTGGTGCCGATCGCACCGGGGCCGCTCTCGCGGAGCTGATCGATCAGCACGTGGTGTGGCAGCACGAGATGCGCGCGATCCGAGATCACGACGCGCGCGAAATGCGCGTCGAGCACGCCGCGCGAGGCGAGCGTGTCGAGCTCGGAGAGCAGCACGGCCGGATCGATCACCATGCCGGGCCCGAGGACACAGACCGGTGTCGGATGCAGCACGCCCGAAGGAACCAGGCGGATGACGGTCTTCTCGCCGCCGACCACGAGCGTGTGGCCTGCGTTGGCGCCGCCGCCGTAGCGCGCCACGACGTCGGCCCCCTTCGTCAGGAGATCGACGACCTTGCCCTTGCCCTCATCGCCCCACTGAGCGCCCACGACGACTACGACCGACATGCTCACCTCTTCGTGCGGGCTCGGCCGGACGAACGCGGCGCGCTCGCGGCCAAGAAAGACGGCAGCGCGTCGACCGTGACGCGCGCCTCCGAGTCGTTTCGGACCACGACCGCGCGCGCACCTCGCACGTGCGCGACCGCGTCGTGGCCCCACGCCGCCGCGTGCGCGCGGGCCTCGGCCAACGTCGCGCCCGGAAAGGTGGCGACGGCGGTGCCGGACGCGCGGATCGCCGCGGCGAGGGCGGGCGACACCTCGCCCGCGAGGAGGGCGCTTCGAGGCGGCTCCTCGATGGGCCCGGACGTCCCGAGCGCACGCTCGACGTGATCGAGATCGATCGCGACGCCCGTCGCCGGCATCGGCGCCCCGAAGCGCGCGAGGAGCTCGTCGTAGCGCCCGCCGCTCGCGACCGGCTCGCCCGGCCCGTGCGCGAGGATCGCGAAGCTCGGCCCGGTGTAGTACCCGAGGCCACGCGGCTCTCCGAGGTCGAGCTGGATCTCGACGCCGAGATCGAGCCCCTCGAGCGTGCGCAGGATCCCCTCGAGACGGTCGACGCCGGCGCGCGCCGGGCCGTCCTTCGCGATCTTCCGCGCGCGGGCGATCACTTCGCGCCCACCCACGAGGTCGAGCGCCGCGAGCAAGCCGTCGCGCAGTGCGGCGGGCGCGCCGGCGAGGATCCGCGACAGCTCTGCCCGATCCTTGCGGGCGAGCGCGCGCTCGGCGTCCTCGCGGCGCTCGGGCTCGAGCGCGAGCGCGAGCGTGCCCGCGAGCGTCGGTAGGTTCAGCTCGATCCGGTGCTCGACCAGGCCCACGGCACGGAGGGCACGCGAGGCGAGCTCGACGACCTCGACGTCCGCTTCGGCCCCGGCGATCCCCAGGCACTCCACGCCGGCTTGCGCGATCTGACGCTGCGTCCGCGCGCGCCCGCGGCGACGCCGGACGACGTGCCCCTCGTAGGACAGGCGGATCGGGAGTGGGCGATCGCGCAGCCGGCTCGCCACCACGCGCGCGATCTGCGGCGTGATGTCGGGCCGCAGCATCACGACCTCCCCCGACTCGGCGTCGACGAAGCGGAGCAGCTCGCGTGCGTCCGAGGCCTCGATCGCGCGCGCCATGACCGACTCGAGCTCGAAAGGCGGCGTCGAGACGGGCGCGTAGCCGAACGAGGCGAACACCTCCGCGAGCGCCCGCCCCAGGGCCCGGCGACGCTGCGCCTCCGGCGGCACGAGATCGCGCATCCCGACGGGCGGTACGAGGGGGCCGCGGGCTTCGAGTCCGGCGGAGCTGGCGCGGCGAGCCGACACGGGCCAGCGCGCTATCAGTCGCTCCGATCCGCGTCAAGCGGACGGCACGCCCGAGACGCGTCCCGTCGACGTCAGGGCCCCAGGGCCCAGCGGATCGCGCCGAGCCCGAGCAGGAGCGTCCCATCGCGCACCGCGCGCGCCTCGTCGCGGCCGCGATCGTCGAAGATGTGCGCGAGCGGCGTGGGCCGGAGCGCGCGCTCGGTGGCGCGTCGCAGGCTCGGCCCGAGCGGCGCCGCGGCGAGCCCGCGCGGGGAAGGGCGCGCCGCCTCGACGGGGCTCGACAGCCGCGCCGTCACTTGCTCGGGATCGATCCCCGCGGCGATCCGGCGCCCCGTGCCGTCGACGAGGATGCGCCACGCATCGAGGCCGAGGGGAAAGCCGCTCGTCGGCCGCGCCACACCTCGATAGAAGGTGGCTCGCCCCGAGGTCCAACCGAAGAGGTCGAGGAGCTTCTCCTCGACCTGGCTCGCGATTTGTCGGAAGAGCAGCACCGGCTCCACGAGGCCGAGCGCCGTGAGCGTGTCGCCGAGGCGCCCCTCGAAGCGCGGCATCACCGCGAGCGCCATGTCGAGCTCGCCGCGCGAGATCACCGAGCGCGCGACGAGGAACTCTCCGAGCAGCTCGCTCGCGACGTTCGACGTGACGAACTCGGGCACGCCCTCTTCGAGGTAGACCTCTTTCCGGACGCTGCCCTGGACGCAGAGCAAGAGGCCCGTCTCGCGCTCCAGCGTGAGCGCCCCCAGGATCGGCAGCACGCCGCGCACACCCGAGAGATCGAGCGTGCGATCCGGGCGGCTCGGCGCCGCGCGATCCGCCGTGAGCTCGCTGAGGCTCGAAGGCGGGAGATGGCGCACGAGATCCGGGTGCGCGGACAGCGCGACCGGCGCCTGGCCCGCGGCGGCCACGCGATCGTCGGGCCCCACGTCTCCGGTCGCGACGGCCTCGATCAGCCGTGCGTAGGAGAACGGGCCGAGCACGCCCGACGACGTGTGCACTTCGTACTCGGGCGCGGGCGGCGCCGCGGTGTCGCTTCCCTTTGCGTCGCGCTTCACGGCGGGCAAGGCGCCCGAGGGGAGGCGATCGACCGACGCCGTCTTCACCAGCGCGGCGAGCTCCTCGCGCAGGCCCGACTCGGGCGCGGGCTCGAAGGGAGCGAGCGCGTGCGCGAGCTCGAGCGCGCTCGCCGTGCGCGCGCGCGGATCGCGATCGAGCGCCCGTCGCAGCGCATCGGCGAGGCCCGCGGGCAAGGTCGGGGCGATCTCCTCGAGCGGGCCGAGCTGCCCGTCGCGGATCGCGAGCAGGACCGCGAGCTCGCTCCCGCCCCCGAAGAGCGCCTTTCCGAGGAGCAGCTCGGCACACACCACGCCGCTCGCGAAGACGTCGGCGCGCCGATCCGACTCGCCGCCGCGGACCTGCTCGGGCGCGAGGTAGCCGATCTTCCCTCTCGTGCGCGAGGCGCCGGTCGCTTGCGGGAACGACTGGCGCAGGAGCGTCTGCGCGATCCCGAAGTCGCCGAGCTTCACCTCGCCCGTGACCGAGACGAGAACGTTCGACGGGCTCACGTCGCGGTGGACGACACCCAGGAGCGTGCCGTCGAGATCGCGCGCCTCGTGCACCGCGTGCAAGCCGAGCAGCATCCGCCGCACGAGGTACATGGCCACGGGGATCCCCAGCGTCGCGCTGCGACGCGTGAGGAAACGGTTGATGCGCGAGAGATCGAGCCCGGCCACGTGCTCGAGCACGAGGTAGGGGACGCCCTCTTCTTCTCCGGCGCCGAGCACCCGCACCACGTTGGGGTGCTCCACGGCGAGCCCGACGCGGGCCTCCGCCTCGAACATCGCTCGCGTCGCCGGCTCGCTCGCGAGCGAGGGGAACATGCGCTTGACCACCACGCTCGCGCCCGAGCTCTCGCGTGCGTGGAAGACCTCGCTCATGCCGCCCACCGCGATGCGATCGAGGAGCATCATCCCGGCGAAGCGCGTCTGGGGTGGCGGTGGAGGCGGAGCCGTCGGCGGGCGCGAGATCCTCACTCCCCCGATGCTACCTGCTCCGAGGGGCGGTGCGCGCGGCGATTGGCGCGATAGATTGGCCGCGTGTCGAGGGAGTCCCGTCGGGCGCTCGGAGTCGTGGGGGGGCTCGCGCTGCTCGCCCTCGTCGGGGTCGTGATGCAGGTCGTCGCCGCGTTGGACGCCGACCCGCGGCCCTCCGTGCTCGGGGTGCGCCTCGGCATGACGGCGGACGAGGTCCGGCGCCGCATCGACGAGCGCGGCCCGGGGACGTGGACGACGGCGGTCGTGGAGGGCGACTGGCACCTCGAGCACGTGGGCGCCGACGGCTCGGAGCGCTTCGAGATCCACGAGGGGCAGCTCGTGGCCGTGCGGGCGGAGGGGGTCGCCGGGCACGATCGCCCCACCACGCCGCCCCGCGAGGTGACGCCCGGCTCCGTGCTGGTCCGGACCTCCCGGGGCGACCGGGTGCAAATCACCTTGCTTTCGAGGGCCTGCCCGACCCATCGGATCGAGGCGGAGGCGCTGGTGGCGGCCGAGCCGCCCGCGCACTGAACCGCGGCTCACCTGGGGGGCCGGAGCCGAAAAGAAAAACGAGGGTTGAACATCCTGCGGGACCCTCGTATACAGGCGCCGCCTCGATGGCCCTCACGCGGGTCCACGTCGTGGTGCACGGTCGGAAGCCACGTCGGCGCCCGACCGGACGCTGCGAACGCCCCGCTCGTCACTCTCGTCGAATCGCGACGGGAGTGTCTTCACCGAGCACGACCTCGGTCGGTTGGAGCTCGGTTCCGAGACTGCCCGCATGCAGATATTCCCGAGGACCCTCAACTTCCTGCCGCTGGTCGCGGCGCTGGCCTTGGCGATCGGAGGAGGCGTGGTGACGTTCGTCGTCGCCTACTACTTCTCTCCGTGGAACACCCAGGTCGGCTACGCGCCCGTGCAGCCGGTTCCCTTCAGCCACCGCCTCCACGCCGGCCAGCTCGGCATGGACTGCCGCTACTGCCACGCGCAGATCGAGCGCAGCTACGAGGCGATGGTCCCGAGCACGCAGACCTGCATGGGCTGCCACGTGACCCTGCACGGCGGCGGGACGGACCCACACCGCGCGACCCATGCCTCGGTCCAGCCGCTCTTCGACAGCTGGTTCTCGGTCACGCCCGAGATGCCGCAGGGCGAGCCCGTCGAGTGGGTGCGCGTCCACAACCTGCCCGACCACGTCTACTTCGATCACAGCGTGCACCTCTCGGCCGGCGTCGGCTGCGCGAGCTGCCACGGCCGCATCGACCAGATGGAGGTCGTCCGCCAGGACCAGCCGCTGAGCATGGCCTGGTGTCTCGACTGCCACCGCGACCCGGAGCCGAACCTGCGCCCGGTGTCGGAGATCACGAACATGGCCTGGGAGCGCCCCGAGGGCGTGGCGCCGCACGAGTTCGCCGAGCAGCTGGTGGACGACGGCCAGCGCTACGTCGTTCCTCCCGAGAACTGCGGTGGGTGTCACCGATGACGAGCACGAGCGTTCTGACCAACTGCCGGAAGGCGGGCGAGCGATGAGCAAGCGAGAGCCGTTGAGCTTCCGCGCGACGAGCGCGGGCGTGGGAACCAAGCGGAAGACCGCGTGGCGCTCCATCGAGGAGAAGCGCGCGCCGCGCGCCAGCCACGAGGACGTCATCACCGAGAGCGGCGTCCAGGTGGACGCGAGCTTCGAGTCGGGCCTCGTCACGCTCGGGAAGAAGAAGGCTGAGCCGAGCAATCTCGTCGGGAAGAGCCCGGACGAGAGCGCCGCAGGGCCGTTCTCGCGGCGTCAGTTCCTGACCGTGACCGGCGCGGCTGCGGCCGCGGCGGCGCTCCAGGGCTGCATCCGCCGTCCGATGGAGCACATCCTCCCCTACACGCGGACGCCCGAGTACGCGCTGCCCGGGGTCGCCATCCACTTCGCCACCGCGCTCTCGCACGCAGGCGAGGCGGTGGGCGTGCTGGTCGAGTCGCACGAGGGGCGCCCGACGAAGATCGAGGGCAACGCGGCACACCCGGCATCGAACCCGCAGGCCCTGTCGACGCTCGGCGGCACCGACGCGCAGACGCAGGCGGCGATCCTCGGCCTCTACGACCAGGACCGCTCGGCGGAGCTTCGTCGCAGCGACGCCGAAGAAGGCGCGGAAGCGCCGAGCTGGGCCGACTTCGACGCGTTCCTCGCGTCGCGGCTCGAGGGCGGCGCGCAGGGGCTTCGGTTCCTGCTGGCGCCGTTCACGTCGCCGACGGTCCATCGCCTGCGCCACGCGGTGCTCGAGCGCTTCCCGAGCGCGCAGTTCCACACGTGGGCGCCGGTCACGGACGGAAACGCCCGCGAGGGCGTGCGCCTCGCGTACGGCACCGCGGGTCGCCCGGTGGTCGACTTCGCCCGCGCGAGGGTCGTCGTCTCGCTCGACTCCGACTTCCTCGGCACCGAGCCCGGCATGGCGCGCAACGCGCGCTCGTTCGCCGCCGGCCGCGTCGTGCGGACGACGAGCGACGAGATGAATCGCCTCTACGTCGTGGAGAGCACGCTGTCGACGACGGGCACCGCTTCCGACCACCGCCTTCGTCTCGCGTCGAGCGACATCGCCGCGTACGGCGTCGCCCTCGCGCGGGCGCTGCAGACGGCGGGCGTCGATCTCGGGCCGCTCGGCGCGCTCGAGGCCGGCGTCGAGGTGCCCGAGGCGTGGACCCGGGCAGTCGCCGAGGACCTCGTCGCGCATCGCGGCCAGGCCGTCGTGGTCGTGGGCTCGCGTCAGCCGCCCGCGCTCCACGCGCTCGCCATCGCGATCAACGCGGCGCTCCGGGCGAACGACACCGGTGTCGTCTCGTACACCGCGCTCGTCGACGACGACGAGCAGGCGCACACGGAGAGCCTGTCCGCGCTCGTGCAGGCGATGAGCGCGGGTGACGTCCGGACGCTCGTCATCTGCGGGTCGAACCCCGTCTACGACGCGCCCTCGGACCTCGGCTTCACCGAGGCCCTCGGTCACGTGGAGTGCAGCATCCACCTCGCGTCGCACGACGACGAGACCTCGGAGCACTGCACGTGGCACTTGCCGATGGCGCACGAGCTCGAGAGCTGGGGCGACCACCGCTCGATCGACGGAACGCTGGCCATCCAGCAGCCGCTCATCGCGCCGCTCCGCGGCGGTCGCAACCTGATCGAGCTCCTCGCGGCGTTCGCGGGTGAGGACAACATCCGCGCGTACCACCAGGTGCGGCAGACCTTCGCGAACCTCGTCGGCGACGACGTCTTCGACGGCGCCTGGCGCCGCGCCCTGCACAGCGGCGTCGTGGCCGGCGCCGAGCCGGAGCGGGTGTCGGGCACCGTGAGCTCGGCGGCGATCGCGGGCGCGGCGCGCCAGCTCGCGAGCGGCGGTGGCGAGGGCTGGGAGGTCGTGTTCGCCTCGTGCGCGCGCGCCTTCGACGGCAGCGTCATCAACAACCCGTGGCTCCTCGAGCTGCCCGATCCGGTCACGAAGCTGACGTGGGACAACGCGGCGATGATCTCGCCAGCGGCGGCCGACGAGCTCGGCATCCCGCAGTCGCACGAAGGCCTCTGGCGCAGCGCCGGGACGCACGAGCCGCGCATCGGCCACATGGTCCGCATCAGCAAGGGCGACCGCTCGATCGAGATCCCCGTCGTGGTCGTCCCCGGCCACGCGGATCACTCGATCACGCTGCCGCTCGGCTGGGGCCGCACGCGGGCGGGCTCGTTCGCGAACGGCTGCGGCTTCGACGTCTACCCCCTCCGCACGAGCGAGGCGCTCCACTTCGAGCGCGGCTTCGACGTGTCGCTCACCGGCGCGCGTTACGAGCTCGCGATCACGCAAGAACATCACTCGATGAACGACGGCAACGCGCTGTCGGACGTCGAGCGCCCGATCGTGATCGAGGCCTCGCTCGAGGAGTACCGGCAGACGCCGAACTTCGCGCAGTGGCGTGAGCCCACGCCGGAGACGCCGCCGCTCTGGCAAGAGGTCGACTACTCCGAGCCGCGACTGCCCGCGCAGGGCGGCCCGAGCTGGGGCCTGGTCCCGGTCGCGCGCCCGGCGCAGGAAGGCGCCGGCCCGCGCCACGCGTGGGCGATGACGATCGACCTCACGTTGTGCACCGGCTGCAGCACGTGCATCGTCGCGTGCAACGCCGAGAACAACGTGCCGACGGTCGGCAAGCTCCAGGTCCAGCGTGGCCGCGAGATGCACTGGATGCGTCTCGACCGCTACTTCCTCGGCGACGACGAGGCGAACCCGACGGTCGCGGTGCAGCCGGTCGGCTGCCAGCACTGCGAGGAAGCGCCCTGCGAGAACGTCTGCCCGGTCAACGCCACCGAGCACAGCCCCGAAGGGCTGAACGAGATGGCGTACAACCGCTGCATCGGCACCCGCTACTGCATGAACAACTGCCCCTACAAGGTGCGGCGGTTCAACTACCTCGCGTACCAGGGCCACCCGTCGCAGCTGCAACGCATGCAGTTCAATCCGAACGTCAGCGTGCGCATGCGCGGTGTCATGGAGAAGTGCACGTACTGCACGCAGCGCATCCAGGCGGTGCGCATCGCGGCGCGGAACGAGGGCAACCGCGAGATCCGTGACGGCGAGATCACGCCGGCCTGCGCGCAGGCGTGCCCGACGCAGGCGATCACGTTCGGTGACCTGAACGGGGAGGGCTCGCGGGTGGCCCAGCTCGCGTCCAGCGACCGCCACTACAAGCTGCTCGCGCTCGTCGGAACGCAGCCGCGGACGACGTACCTGGGTCGGATTCGCAACACGAACCCCGCGATGCAGGAAGGGGGCGTCTGATGGCCTCTGGGAAGCCGAACTACGATCTCGGAGAAGCGGACCTCGTCGAGCCGGGGACTTCGTTCGCCGAAGTCACCGACATCGTCAGCCGAGTCACCGAAGAGCGCGCGCCGCGCGGCTGGTGGTACCTGTTCATCGGGGCCGCGTCGATGACGGGTGTCCTCGGGCTCACGCTCGGGTACCTGCTCTGGACGGGCATCGGAACCTGGGGAAACAACAGCCCCGTCGGTTGGGCGTGGGACATCACCAACTTCGTCTGGTGGATCGGTATCGGTCACGCCGGCACGCTGATCTCCGCCGTCCTCTATCTGTTCCGCCAGTACTGGCGCACGGCGATCAACCGGTTCTCGGAAGCGATGACGATCTTCGCGGTCATCTGCGCGCTGATGTTCCCGACGATCCACACGGGTCGTCCGTGGCACATCTACTATCCGCTGCCGATCCCGAACGCGATGAACATCTGGCCGAACTTCAAGTCCCCGCTCTTGTGGGACGTGTTCGCGGTCAGCACCTACTTCACCGTCTCGCTGCTGTTCTGGTACGTCGGCCTCATCCCCGACTTCGCCACGCTGCGTGACCGCGCGGCCAAGCGCCTGCGCGCGCTCGGCACCTCGAACATGGAGGGCGGCCCGCCCTCGAGCCCGCTCGGCTTCCGCGCGGCGATCTACGGCGCCCTCGCGCTCGGCTGGCGCGGTAGCAACCGCCACTGGTCGAACTACGAGCGCATGTACCTGATCCTCGCGGCCATCTCGACGCCGCTCGTGCTCTCGGTGCACTCGGTCGTTTCGTTCGACTTCGCCACGTCGGTCGAGCCCGGCTGGCACACGACGATCTTCCCGCCCTACTTCGTCGCGGGCGCCGTCTTCTCGGGCTTCGCGATGGTCATGACGCTGCTGCTCATCGCGCGCGCCGTCTTCGGCCTGCACAAGCTGGTGCAGATGCACCACCTCGAGCTGATGAACACCATCATGCTCACGACGGGCAGCATCGTCGGTTACGCGTACGCGATGGAGTTCTTCATCGCGTGGTACTCCGGCAACCCCTACGAGCGCTTCTGCTTCATCAACCGCGCGACCGGCCCGTATTGGTGGGCGTACTGGTCGATGCTCACGTGCAACGTGCTCGTGCCGCAGACGTTCTGGTTCAAGTCGATGCGTCGGAACATCCCCTGGATGTTCATCGCGTCGATCCTCATCAACATCGGCATGTGGTTCGAGCGCTTCGTCATCATCGTGACGACGCTCCACCGTGATTACCTGCCGAGCTCGTGGGGCAGCTTCAGCCCGACGCTGGTCGACATCCTCATCTACGCCGGCTCGATCGGCATGTTCTTCACGTGCTTCCTCCTCTTCATCCGGTGGATCCCGATGATCGCGATCGCCGAGGTGAAGATGGTGATGCCGCAGGCGAACCCGCACGCGGATCACGGGGACGAGCACGACGAGCACCACGACGACGGTCACGAGGGCGAGGAAGAAGCCGCCCCCGCAGCCCTCAAGGAGGCCTGAGCGATGGCCGACGCACCGAAGAAGAGCCGCCCGCGCAGCAAGCGCCCGGTCCTCTACCTGGCCGAGTTCACCACGACGAAGGACATCGTCCACGCGGCCGAGAAGGTTCGCGACGCGGGCTACCGCCGCTGGGACGTCCACACGCCGTTCCCGATCCACGGCATGGACCGCGCGATGGGGATGGGCGACAGCAAGCTCGGATGGATCGTGCTCGCGTGCGGTCTGACCGGCGTGAGCGCGGCTTTCCTCCTGATGTGGTTCACGAACGGCATCGACTATCCGCTGATCATCGGCGGTAAGCCCGGGTACTCGCTGCCCTCGATGGTGCCCGTGATGTTCGAGCTCACCATTCTGCTCTCGGCCTTCGGCGCCGTGCTCGGGATGCTCGGGCTCAACCAGCTGCCGCGTCATCACCACCACGTCTTCTACTCGGAGCGCTTCGAGCGCTGCACGGACGACAGGTTCTTCGTCTCCATCGAGGCGGCGGACGAGAAGTTCGACGTCGATGGGACCAAGAAGCTCCTCGAGTCGCTCCACCCCGAGTCCCTCGAGCTGATCCAGGAGGAGTCGTGATCTCTTCTCCCTCCATGCCGGCCTCGCGCGCGCTCGTCGCGCTCGCGCTGCTCGTCGTGGGCGCGGGCTGCCGCGGCCAGACCTCGACCGAGCCGCCGATCGTGCCGTTCCGCGGCATGCACGAGATGCCGCGGTACGACGTCCAGGAAGAGGCGCCGTACTTCGACGACGGGCGCGCGATGCGACCCGTCGTCGCGGGCACCATCCCGACCGAGGCCGTGATCGAGACCGACATCGCTGATGGCCTCGACGCCAGCGGCGGCTACGTGGCGACCATCCCGCCCGGCGCGGCCCAGCACTTCGGCGCGGGCGCCGACGGCATGCGCGCGATGCTCGAGCGCGGTCAGCAGCGCTTCAATATCTACTGCGCGCCGTGCCACGGCTACGCCGGCGACGGGCAGGGCATGGTCTCGCAGCGCGCGCAGGCTTTGGGCGTCGCGTTCGCGGCCGCCAACCTGCACGACGAGGCCTTCCTGCACATGCCCGACGGGCGTCTGTTCCTGACCATCACCAACGGCGTCCGCACGATGCCTTCGTATCGTGGTCAGATTCCGGTGTTCGACCGCTGGGCGATCGTCGCCTACGTGCGCGCGCTCCAGCTGCACCAGGCTGACCCGGCCGCGGCTTCGGCCGACGACGACCAGGACGGAGTGCCGAACTTCGCCGATGCGTGTGACGACCAGGCCGAGGACTCGGACGGCTTCGCCGACACGGACGGCTGCCCGGACCTCGACAACGACGGTGACGGTACCGCCGACGCCGCGGATGCTTGTCCGACGACGGCCGGCCCCGTCGAGACGCAGGGCTGCCCGGCGGATCAGCTCCCGCAGGCCGCGGCTCCGGTCGTTCCCGTTCCCCCCGTCGCGCCCCGTGCGCGTCCCACCGCCCCCGCCGCGCCGGCGGAGGGCTGAGGAGACTGACGATGGCCTCGAAGGACAAGGGCGCGAAGACCGCTTCCGCCGACAAGAAGGGCAGCAAGGCCGAGGCGCCGGCAAAGAAGCCGGCCGACGGCCTCTACCGCATCCCGCGTGAGAGCGGCTGGGCGCGCGCCGCGCAGTACTCGGCCGTGCTCGCCGTGGTCGGGCTCGTGCTGAGCCTCGTCGCCTGGAACAGCGACTCGCACCGCTTCGCGTTCAGCTGGCTCTTCGCCATCATGAGCGTGCTCGCGGTGGGCCTGGGATCGCTCTTCCTCGTCGTGGTGCAGCACATCACGATGTCGGGCTGGAGCGTCGTCATCCGCCGCACGAGCGAGACGTTCGCTTCGGGCCTGCAGATCTTCGCCGTCTTCGTCGTCCCGCTGATGTTCATGCACATGGACGACCTCTACCCGTGGATGCACTACTGGCGCGAGTCGGCGGAGCAGCACTCGGGCGAGGCCGAGCACGAGGACGCCGCCGCGGCCGAAGAGGGCGAGGGGCACTCGCGGCTCGACGAGGGCCTGGTCGGCGCGTCGGTCGCACACGCGCAGGAGCACGACCGCGGCGAGCCCGCCGAGGTCGAGCACGGGGAGGGTGGCCACGAGGAGCACACCCCCGAGCACCACGCTCACGAAGAGACCATCCAGGCGAAGCTCGGCTACTTGAACCAGCCGTTCTTCCTGGGCCGGATGTTCTTCTACCTCGCCGTGTGGGCATTGCTGAGCTGGTATTTCCACAGCAATTCTCTGAAGCAGGACACGACGAAGGATCGCCAGATCACGAACCGCCTCAACAAGGCGGCCCCGGTCTCCCTCTTCGCCTTCGCGATCACGCTCACCTTCGCCGCGTTCGACTGGATGATGTCGCTCGAGCCGACGTGGTTCTCGACGATCTTCGGCGTGCAGTACTTCGCGGTGTCGTGCGTCTCGGCGCTCGCCACGCTGGTCCTCGTCACGCACCTGCTCCGCAACGCGGGGCTGCTCGGCAACGCCGTGAGCACCGAGCACTTCCACGACGTCGGCAAGCTGCTCTTCGGCTTCCTGGTGTTCTGGGCCTACATCACGTTCAGTCAGTTCATGCTGATCTGGTACGCCTCGATTCCCGAGGAGACGACCTACTACCACCTGCGCTTCAGCGGCGGCTGGCGCACGTTCAGCTGGTTCCTGCTGATCTGCCACTTCTTCGTGCCGTTCTTCGGCATCCTCTCGCGGAACATCAAGCGTCGCGTCCCGCTCCTCGCGCTCGGCGCGGGCTGGCTGCTCGTGATGCACGTGCTCGAGGTGTACTGGCTCGTGATGCCGTACACGAACGGCGGCGTGGCGCTCACGCCGCACTGGATGGATGGCGCGGCCCTCTTCGCGGTCGGCGGCGCTTACCTCGCGTTCGTCTTCTTCCGCATGAGCCAGAGCCCGCTGATCCCGGTCGGTGATCCGCGCCTCTCGAGCTCGCTCCACCACGAAGTGACCTGAGGAGAACGACGATGTCCGACGAAGAGAAAGTCGAGATCGTTCGGGACTCGAGCGGCAAGCCCCGCCCCGACGACACGCCGCCGCAGAACGGGATCATCCTCGTCTCGGCCGTGCTCGTGGTGCTGACGCTGTTCAGCCTCAAGTACGTGTTCGACTCGTACCTCGACACGAGCAACCTCGGCGTGCGGCGCGCCCACATCGCGGAGTCGCACGCGTCCGAAGTGCTCGCCGACTACCGAGCGACCTCGCAGGATCAGCTGCGCGGCGGTCAGATGCCGATCTCCGACGCGATGGAGCAGCTCGCGACGCGCGGGCGCTCGGCGTTCGTCCAGATTCGTCCGGTCGCCGACACCACGACCGCCGCCCGCGAGGGCTGGTCGGCGATGCCCGTCACGGCGGGCGAGCCGGCGCCGCACGCGCAGGCTGTCGCGGAGCCCGAGGCGCCCGCGCCCGAGGCCCCGCCCGCGACCGACGCTGCTCCGGCGGCGCCCGAAGGAGCTCCCGAAGCTCCATGAGCACGCTCGTGCATCGACCGCTGGTCTCGCTCGAGGGCATGGCGCCGCTGCGCGCGATGCTCGCGGGCGGGCTCGCGCTCGGTGCGTGGGCGGGCGCGCTGATCGGCGTTCCCTCGGCGCTGGCGCAGCAGCCGGTCACCCGGCCCGACATCGCGCCCGGGACGGGCGGTCAGGAAATGGCGCTGCGCGGGGTGGGCGTCGACGAGCGCTTCGGCGTTCCGATTCCGCGCGACATCACCCTGCGCGATCACGAGGGGCGCAGCGTCCGCATCGGCGACATCGTCGACGGCACGCGGCCGGTGGTGCTGCACTTCGTCTACTACTCGTGCGCGACCGTCTGTGACCTCGCGATGAACGAGGTCGCCGGCGTGCTCACGCAGCAGCCGTGGACGGTGGGCACCGACTTCGACGTCATCACCGTCAGCATGGATCCGCGCGACACGCCGGCCGCTGCGCGTGACGCGCGCGGGCGCCTGCTCGGCCGCTACGGCCGCACGGAGGCCGAGCGCGGCTGGCACTTCCTCGTCGGTGATGAGGGCGAGATCCACCGTCTCGCGGACGCGATTGGATACCGCTACCGCTGGGACGAAGCGACCCAGCAGTTCGCGCACCCCGGCGTCGTGACGGTGCTCCAAGAGTCGGGCGCGGTGGCGCGCTACCTCTACGGCATCGAGATCCCGGCCGACGACCTGCGGCTCGCGCTGCTCGAGGCCTCGCAGAACCGCTCGATGACGACGACCGAGCGCGTGCTGATGTTCTGCTTTCGCTACGACCAACACGACAGCCGCTACGTGCTCGCCGCCTGGAACGTGATGCGGGCCGGTGGCGCGCTCACCGTGCTGGCGCTCGGCAGCTTCCTCGGCTCCTATTGGCTCCGTGAGCGCCGCCGCGCGCGCCGCGGTGCTCCCGGCACGACGAACTCTTCCTCACCGACGGCGACGCACGCCACTCGGGGCTGAACCACTCGGACAACGCCATGCAGACGCAGACCACCCCCAGCATCCAGCTCCCCGCGCAGCTGTCGACCCTCGCGCCGCAGGTCGACTGGCTCTACGATTTCATCTTCTACGTCTCGCTCGTGTTCTTCTTCGGCATCGTCGCGGCGATGGTCTACTTCATGGTGAAGTATCGCCGTCGCCCGGGGGTGAAGGCGGAGCCGACGGGGCACCACAACGCGCTCGAGCTCTTCTGGACGTTCTCGCCGCTGATCCTGCTCTTCATGATGTTCCACTGGGGCTTCCAGACGTACATCTCGGCGTCGGTCGCGCCGGACGACGCGTTGAACATCCGCGTGCGCGCGAGCCAGTGGATCTGGGCGTTCGAGCATCCGAACGGTGTCACGGAGACCGGTGAGGTCCACGTCCCGGCGGGACGCCCCGTGCGCATGATCCTCTCGTCGGAGGACGTCCTTCACAGCTTCTACGTCCCGGACTTCCGCGTGAAGCGCGACGCCGTGCCGGGCATGTTCACCTCGCTCTGGTTCCAGGCGATCGAGCCCGAGGGCGTGGAGCCGAACGAGGAGCACATCCTCTACGACTCGCAGGTCTTCTGCACCGAGTACTGCGGCACCAGCCACTCGGCGATGCTCGCGACGCTCCACGTGATGCGCGGTCACGACTACGACCAGTTCCTCGCCGTGGGCCCAACGTGCCCGCATGGGACGGGCCCGGATGGCTCCTGCAACGAGACGGAGCTCGTCGCGTGGGGTCAGGAGAACTTCCAGCGCATCGGCTGCACCACCTGCCACAGCGCCGCGCAGGGCGGCCCGAACGCGCCGGGCCCGAACCTCTGGGGCATCGCGGGCACGCAGGTCGAGCTCGAGGGCGGCACCTCCGTGCTCGCCGACGCCGACTACCTCGAGCAGTCCATCCGCCAGCCGCAGGCGCAGATCGTTCATGGCTTCACCGGCGTGCAGATGTCGCACTTCAGCCTGGGCGCGGCGCAGATCGACTCGCTGGTCGCCTACATCCAGTCCCTCCACTGATCCTCTGACCCACGGAAATCCACGAGCGCGAGCTCGGTTCTCGAGACCCGAATCACCGAAGGAAGAAGCACCATGGCAACGCAGACAGGCGTAGCTACCGGGGGAGCCGGCGCTGGAGCGCACGACGATTCCGGCAATTACCTCACGGCCGAGAAGGGGCTGTGGTCGTGGATGTCGACCGTCGATCACAAGCGGATCGGCGTCATGTATCTCGCGGCCGTCATGACGATGTTCGGCGTCGGCGGCTTCTTCGCGCTCGCCGTGCGCACCGAGCTGATCACGCCCGGTCAGACGTTCATGAGCGCCGACCAGTACAACCAGGCGTTCACGCTCCACGGCGCGGTGATGGTGTTCCTCTTCATCATCCCGAGCGTGCCGGCGGCCCTCGGCAACTTCTTCCTGCCGATCATGATCGGCGCGAAGGACGTCGCCTTCCCACGGCTTAACCTCGCGAGCTTCTACATCTACCTGTTCGGCGCCATCTTCGCCGTCGTCAGCATCTCCGGCATCGACACCGGCTGGACGTTCTACACCCCCTACAGCCAGCACACGAACGCATCGGTCATCACGATGACCACGGGCGCGTTCATCCTGGGCTTCTCGTCGATCCTCACCGGCCTCAACTTCATCGCGACGGTCCACAAGCTGCGCGCGCCGGGCCTCAGCTGGCAGCGCCTGCCCCTCTTCGTGTGGGGCATCTACGCGACGAGCGTCATCCAGGTCCTCGCGACGCCGGTGCTCGCGATCACGCTCTTCCTGCTGATCATGGAGCGCCTGCTCACCATCGGCATCTTCAATCCGGAGCTCGGCGGCGACCCGGTGCTCTTCCAGCACTTCTTCTGGTTCTACTCGCACCCGGCCGTCTACATCATGATCCTGCCGGGTATGGCGGTGGTGAACGAGCTCATCGCCACCTTCAGCCGCCGCAAGATCTTCGGCTACATGTTCGTCGCGATGAGCTCGGTGGCCATCGCGCTCATCGGGTTCCTCGTGTGGGGCCACCACATGTTCGTGGCCGGCATGAGCGACTACGCGGCGCTCGTGTTCTCGGGCCTCACGTTCCTGGTCGCGATCCCCTCGGGCGTGAAGGTCTTCAACTGGGTGGCGACGCTCTACAAGGGCTCCATCTCGTTCGAGTCGCCGATGCTCTACGCGCTGGCGTTCCTCGTGCTCTTCACGATCGGCGGTCTGACGGGCCTCTTCCTCGGCACACTCGCCACCGACGTCCACCTGCACGACACGTACTTCGTCGTCGCGCACTTCCACTACGTCATGGTGGGCGGCACCGTGTTCGGCTTCCTCGGCGGCATCCACTACTGGTGGCCGAAGATGTTCGGGCGGATGTACAACGAGACGCTCGCGCGCATCGCGTTCGCGTTCGTGTTCATCGGGTTCAACATGACGTTCCTGACCCAGTTCATCCTGGGCTCGCGCGGCATGCCCCGTCGCTACTACGACTACCTGCCGCAGTACCACCAGCTGCACGCGTTCTCGAGCGTGGGCTCGTACGTCCTCGGCGTCGGCTTCCTGATCATGCTCTACATGTTCATCGACGCCCTCCGGAACGGGAAGAAGGCGCCGCCGAACCCGTGGGGCTCGGCCGGCTTCGAGTGGATGACGACCTCGCCTCCGCATCCGCACAACTTCGCCGAGACGCCCATCATCACGCGCGGCCCCTACGACTATCACCTCGCGACCGAGGAGGAGCTCTCCACGGGCTTCCCCGACGAGAGCGAGGCGTCGGTCGAGAAGCGCGCGCACGATGCGGCCGTGGCGCACGACGAGGCGGCCGCGACGCCCGCGCCCGCGGCGAGCCGTGACAGCGAAGATGCGGACGACGACAAGTCCAAGGACGACGACGAGTAAGACATGGCCACGACCGACACCGCACACGCGTCCTCTGCCGGGCACGGCCACGGGCATCACGGCCCGAAGTGGCTTCAGCACCACTTCGACACGCCCATCCAGCAGTTCGAGTCCAGCAAGCTGGGGATGTGGCTCTTCCTCGCGCAGGAGATCCTCTTCTTCAGCGGGCTCTTCGTGGCCTACGCCATCGTGCGCGTGGGCTACCCGGAGGCGTTCGCCGCCGGCTCGCACGAGCTGAACCGCTTCATCGGCGGCTTCAACACCATCGTGCTGCTCTTCTCGAGCTTCACCGCCGCCGCGGCGGTGCGCTCGGCGCAGCTCGGCGACCGCGCGTGGGTGTCCCGCTACCTGATCATCACGATGGTCTGTGCGGCCGCCTTCCTCGTGATCAAGTACTTCGAGTACCAGCTGAAGTTCGAGCACGGCCTCCTGCCCGGCGTGCACTGGCACCCGCACCTCGACCACCCGCTGCCGGCGCACACGCACGTGTTCTTCGGCATCTACTTCCTGCTGACGGGCTTGCACGGCGTGCACGTCGCCATCGGCATCGGCGTGATCTTCTGGGTGTGGCGCCGGAACGAGCGTGGCGACTTCGACAAGAACTACTGGACGCCCGTCGACCTCGTGGCGCTCTACTGGCACCTCGTCGATCTCGTCTGGATCTACCTCTTCCCCCTGCTGTACCTCATCTGAGGCGAGGCGACCGATGGCATCCCAGAAGGATTCGCACGATCACGACGAGCACGGCAGCCACGACGATGGCGCCGTCCACGTCCACGTCCACTCGCTCCGCTTCTACGGCGCGATCCTGGGCACCCTCATCCTGCTGACCGTGATCACGGTCGCGACGTCGCTCGTCGACATCGACGGGATGATCCAGCCCGGCACGCCTCAGGGCGCCGGCGGCTTCAACCTCGCGCTCGCGATGTTGATCGCCACCGTGAAAGCGGGCTTCGTCGTCACGTTCTTCATGCACCTGAAGGACGACAACCGCTTCAACGCGCTGATCTTCATCGGCTCGTTGCTCTTCGTCGGCATCTTCCTCGCGTACACGATGAACGACACCGGTCATCGCGGGCAAGGCGACCCGTACTACGGCGTCCACGTGCTTCCGACGACGGGCGAGCGCGCGCCGGGCGGCGTGCAGTGTGTGTTCGAGGGCGAGCTCGCCGAGGCCGGCGCGGCTGGCATGCCCGTCTGCGGTGAGGACGACTCGGATCACATCCGTCCGTGCCACTTCGTGGAGGACGGCGTGGCCCCGACCGAGGGCAACGTGTGCATCTGGGAGAACGAGACCATCCGCTCGATCCCGCTGGGCCAGTACAACGCCGGTCGCGTCGGTGAGGCGCCGCCGCACCACGAAGAGGGTGCCGCGCACGAAGAGGGTGCCGAGCACGGCGAGGGCGCCGAGCACGCCGAGTGACGATGGCTCGCTCGAACGCGCCGCTGCGGGGCTCGCGCTCTGCGGCGGCGTCGTCGTTTCTGGCACCCGCCGTGGCGCTCGTGCTCGGCTGTATCGAGATGCCCCGCGAGCGCGTCGCGTCGCTCCCGGACCGCGGCTACCCCGCGTGTGAAGAGGGCGCCGCGCCGGCGACGCAAGCCTCGGTGTCCCGCGAGCTACGCGCGGGCCCGGTGATGACCGAGCAGAGCGTCGTCGAGTCGTTCTCGCTCGAGGCGCGCGGCTGCCACGTCGTCTACACCGGCCACGAAGAGTGGGCGATGGGATCGACGGACCTCGAGATCGTCTACGACGCCACGCGCCGCCCGCTGCGTGTCTACATGCGCTCGACCGCGCCCGGCCCGCAGGCGCCGGCCGCGCGCACCGACGTGCGCGTCTACGACTTTCGCGGCGCCCACGTCGAGCTCACCCGCCGTGCACCGCTCGCCGAGATCGAGCGCCTGCAGTACCGAGCACCGACGCCCGGGGTCGTGATCGCGACGGGCCGCGGCGCGCTGACGCCGTGGATCCAGCGGGCGCACTTGGCGGTGGGCGAGCAGGTCCGGGAGCCCGTGCTCGACATCCGCGAGCGCGTCGAGATCATTCGCGACGTCACGCTGCGTCGTGAGGAGGACCGCGACGACTCCCGGATCGGCCACGTCCGCGTCTACACGATCTACGGCCGCGAGCCGGTCTACACCGACGACGCCGACGTGGTGATCGGGGACATGATGGGCCTGGTGCCCGCGGCGCTCGTCACGCGCGAGCGCGATCCGGTGGTGCCGACCGACGGCCCTCCCTCGCCCCGGGCCCCGTTCGGCCCCTGACGGAAGACCTCCGGGCGCCGGGCGCTGGACCTCTCGGGACGCTGCCTCTACGCTGCCCCGCGATGGACGACGGAACGCGCGACGCCCGCGACGGGGACAGCACCGCGCCGTACGAGGAGGAGTTCCTCTTCCATCTCTCGCGCGGCAGCGAGTATCTCGTCGAGAACCACGTCGAGCGCGCGAAGGAAGAGCTCGAGCGCGCCCTGCGCTACCAGCCGGACGACGCGAAGGGCCAGGACCTGCTCGCGAGCGTGTACTTCCGGCTCGGCCTCTACCCGCGCGCCATCGAGATCTGGTCGCGCCTCGCTCGACAGTATCCGAACGATCTCGCGCTCCGCGTGAACCTCGGTCTCGTGCTGCTCAAGACGGGGCAGCCCGAGGACGCGCGGGCGAGCTTCCAGCGCGCGACGGAGATCGATCCGGGCCACGCGCGGGCCTACCGCTACCTCGGGCTCGCCCAGTGGCGTTGCGGCGAGCTCGATCGCGCGCGGGCCTCGTTCCTCAAGGGCGGCGAGGTCACGATGGCCCGCCGCATGGAGGAGATGCTCGGCGACGCTCCTGCGGAGGAGAAGCCGGCGCGCCCCTCGCTCGCGCCGAGCAGCGCAGGCAGCGAGCCGGCGCCGCACGACGGAGTGCGCTCGGCGGCGAGCGGCGCGCTCGAGCGGCTCGCCTCGTCGAACAGCACGCCGCCGCTCGCGGTCGAAGAGGCGGCGCACGAAGCGCCCGCCGCGTCCGGTCGATGGAGCGTGGTCGAGCAGGGTCGCGAGGCGGTGCCGCGCACCGTGCGCCGCGAGCACGCCGAGGGTCGCACCGACGTCTCGTCGCTCGCGCAGCGCATCGACGCGTGGAGCGTGGAGACGGATCAGGCGCCGTCGCTCTCGGTGGCGGCGAATGGCCTGCTCGTGCTCTCGGCCAAGCACGAGGTCGTCTCGCGCCTCGGGCGTGTACGCGCCTCGCGCGGCGTGCTCACCGGCCACACGATCCCTCGTCGCGGCCGCGGCGAGCGCGAGGCCGAGGACGCCGTGCTCGGCGGCCTCGCGGCGCCCCTCTTGCGTCTGCCGGGGCCGGTGCACGCGTTCGTCGCCCCGCCGCCCGAAGAGCGCTTCGTCGCCATCGCGCTGTCGGAGGATGTCGTGTTCGTCGTCGAGTCGCGCCTCGAGGCCTTCGATGCGTCGCTCTCGCACGAGGCGGCGCGCGTCGGCCGCGACGTCGAGGTCGTCTCGCTCCGGGGCACGGGCAACCTCGTGCTGCGCGTGCCGGCCGAGCCGTCCGCGCTCGACGTGCGCACGGGCGACGTGGCGCTCGCCGACCCGTCGGCCCTCGTGGGCTGGACCGGCCGCCTCTTCCCGGTCGACGCCGAGTCGTCGGCGGTCGAGGGCCGGCTCGCATTCCGTGGCGAAGGCACGCTCTTGGTGCTCTGAAGGTGGAGACGATGGCGACCACCGACCCAGCGAGGACCGACGCGGCGCCCGGGGCGACGCCCGACGGCGAGCGGCCGAGCCTCGAGATCCGGCGCGCGCGTCGGCGCACGATCCGCGAGGATGCGGTCAACCTCCCGAACCTGCTCACGATGCTCCGCATCGTGCTCATCCCGGTGGCCCTCTGGCTCATCGCCGACGGCACGCCGCGCGCCTGCTTCTGGGCGGGGGTCGTCTACACGATCAGCGCCTTCACGGATTTCCTCGACGGCTGGCTCGCTCGCCGCATGGGCCTCATCAGCGTGCTCGGGAAGTTCCTCGATCCGCTCGCCGACAAGCTCCTCGTGGTCTCCACGCTCGTCGTGATGATCGCGATGGGATGGGTCCCCGCGTGGGCCGTCATCATCATCGTCGCGCGCGAGCTCTCGGTGACGAGCCTGCGCGTGATCGCGATCGGCGAGGGCGTCGAGATGTCGGCCAGCCAAGGCGGCAAGGAGAAGGCGGCGCTCCAGATGATCGCCGTGCTCCTGCTCATGGTGCACTATCCGTACACCATCGACTTCGGCGTCGCGGCGTTCCCGGTCGACTTCAACCAAGTCGGCCTCGTGACGCTCTACATCTCGGTCTTCTTCGCGCTCTGGAGCGGCGGCGAGTACGTGAAGCTCTTCGTCGACGCGGTCGAGATGAAGGAGAAGCGCCTCGCCGAGCAAGACCGCGAGGACGACGAGAAGCGCGCGGCCGGCAAGGGCTGACGCCTCCCCGCGCCGGCCGGCGCTCGCATCTCGTGTCGATCAGGCGGTGGCGACGGAGGGCTCGGCGGCCCGCGCCGGCTTCGCGCCCTCGAGCTCGAGCTCCGCGAGGCCGTACTTCTCGGCGCACCAGAGCACGCCCACGATCAGGCTGCGTCGGTCCGAGAAGAAGGCCGGGTCGTTGCCCTCGAAGTAGTGGCCGAGGAACTGGAAGCCCCAGCCGACCGTGAAGAGCGTGGCGCCCGCGGGGAGGGCGACGATGCTCGCCATCATCGGCAGCGACGCCACGATCATCGGGATCCCGATCATGTGCGTGGCTTGGTTGCGCCGGTCTCGGTGGTCGCCCTTGTAGCGCTCGAGCAAGAGGGACCATTCGCGGTTCAGGCGGATCTTCATCGTCGGCCTCCGAGGTGCGAAGAAGATGACGCAGCGCGGCGCGTGCGCTGCTCGCATTCTCGTCCTGAAGATCGGCTCTCCGCTCCGCTCCCACCCTCCACGCGCGCCGGTGGGGAGTGTACGAGGCGAGCGCTTCGGCTACGGGTGCAGGCGGTTGAGCATGCGCGGGAAGGGGATGGTCTCGCGCACGTGCGGCAGCCCGCAGAGCCAGGCGACCGTGCGTTCGACGCCGAGGCCGAAGCCCGCGTGCGGGAACGAGCCGTAGCGGCGCACGTCGAGGTACCACTCGAACGCCTCGCGCGGCAGCTTGTGGGTCTCGATCGCGTGCTCGAGCGTGGCGAGGTCGTCCTCGCGCTGGCCGCCGCCGATGACCTCGCCGTATCCCTCGGGCGCGAGCACGTCCACGTTGAGCGCGAGCTGCGGATCCTGCGGATCTCGCTTGAAGTAGAAGGCCTTCATCTCGATCGGGTAGCGATGGACCATGACGGGGCGGTCGAAGCCCTGCGAGATCACGGTCTCCTCGTCGCCGCCGAAGTCGTCGCCGAACTTCGCCGGATGCCCGGCCTTCTGCAGCGTCTCGATCGCCTCGCGATAGGTGATGCGCGGGAAGGGCGTCTTCACGCTCTCGAGGGGCTTGATGTCGCGCTCGAGGATCTCCAGCTCCTTGCGCCGCTTGTCGAGCACGCGCGCGACGATCGACGCGAGGAAGTCCTCGGCGAGTGCCATGTCGCCTTCGAGATCCATGAAGGCGACCTCGGGCTCGACCATCCAGAACTCGGCGAGGTGGCGGCGCGTCTTGCTCTTCTCGGCACGGAACGTCGGGCCGAAGCAGTAGACCTTGCCGAGCGCGGCCGCAGCCGCCTCCATGTAGAGCTGGCCGCTCTGCGTCAGGTACGCGGGCTCGCCGTGGTACTCGGTCGAGAAGAGCGTGCTCGTGCCCTCGCACGCGTTCGGTGTGAAGATCGGCGCGTCGACGAGCGTGAAGTCGTGGGAGTCGAAGTAGTCGCGGATGGACGCGATGATCTCGGCGCGCACCCGCAGGATCGCGTGCTGGCGCTTGCTGCGCAGCCAGAGGTGCCGGTTGTCCATCAGGAAGTCGGTCCCGTGCTCCTTCGGCGAGATGGGGAACTCGCGCGCGGGCATCGTGATGACGTCGAGCTCGCTCACGCCGATCTCGAAGGTGCCCTTGAGCTTGGCGTGCTCGCGCACGACACCCGTCACGCGGAGCGAGGTCTCCTGCGTGAGCTTGTCGGCCGCGGCGAAGAGCTCGGGCGAGACCTCGCCCTTGAACACGACGCACTGGCAGATGCCGCTCCCGTCGCGGACCTCGAGGAAGTGCAGCTTCCCGCTCGATCGCTTGTTGTAGAGCCAGCCCTCGAGCGTGACCTTGTCGCCGACGTGGCCACCGAGATCTTCGATCCGAACCTTCTTCGTCATGGCGGGGGCCGGTCTAACCCCGCTCCTTCCCGCGTGCTAGCTCCGGCGCATGTTCGTCGTCGAGACCCGTCATTCCCGAAGGTTCGTGGCCCGCGTGGACGCCGGCGAAGAGGTGGTCCAGTCGCTGAAGAAGCTCTGCGAGAGCGAGCGCATCCGCGCCGGCTGGATCCGGGCGACCGGGCACCTCGAGTGGGCCGAGCTGGTGCACTGGGACCCCGAGCGCGAGGCCGAGACGCGGCCGCGCCGCGTCGGCGGGCCGCTGCTCGCCGTGGCGCTCGAAGGGAACGTCTCCATGCGGATGGGCGAGCCCGCCGTGGTGCTCCGCGGCGCGCTCTCGCGCGAGACGGACGCGGGGCTCGAGCTGATCGGCGGTCAGCTGGTCGCGGCGTCCGCGCTCGCGCTCGAGCTGGTGCTCGAGGGCTTCGAGGATGCGCGGCTCGAGCGCGACGAGGATCCGCCGACCGGGCTCTCGCTCTGGAAGGGCGAGCGCACGCCGGGTGTGATCGCGCGCGCGCGATCGACGGGCGCCTCGTCGCCCGCGGCTCCCGTATCGGCGCCGGCGGCTCGACCCGCGCCCGCGCCCGCGCTTCCGTCATCGCCCTCGCTCCCGATCGCACCGGTGGCGGCCCCCGCGGCCTCGGCGGCGGTGCCGGCGACGCCGTCCGGCTGGGCCCAGGTCGCCGCCGTCTCGGCCGAGGTCGAGCGCGTCCAGCCGCTGAAGACCGCCAAGATCGCCCACGACGAGCTCGACGACGCGATCCTCGAGCCGAAGAAGGGCGACTGGGTCGAGCATCGCCAGTTCGGCCTCTGCCGCGTGGACGGCGAGGACGCGGAAGGCGCGCTCGTCATCCGCCTCCCGAGCGGCCAGCGCAAGCACATCAAGCTCGACGTGCTCGAGGTCCTGCCGCCGCGCCACGACAGCGACCGCCGCATCTTCCCGTTGCGGCCACGCGTCCGGCGCTGAAGCGCTGCGAGCTCGGTGGTTGGATAGAGCGACGGGTCGACCACGGTCCGTCCAGCAGATGCGCGCTGGAGCTCGAACTGCATCGAAGGGCTCCGGCACCTCTCGTGTCGGCCCGTCAACGGTCCCGCTCTTCGCCCACCGCGACCCGCGGATCGAGCCACGCGATCACGAGGTCCGCGCCCACGTTGCCGACCTGGACGGCGAGGGCCGAGAAGAGCACCACGCCGAGGAGCACCGGCACGTCGAGCGTGTAGATGGCCTCGATCGCGAGCCGTCCGACGCCGGGCCAGTCGTAGATGCTCTCGGTGATGATCGCGCCGCCGACGAGGAGCGGGAGCGACAAGCCCGCGACCGTCACGATCGGGAGGAGCGCGTTTCGCAGCGCGTGCCGCAGGACCACGCTCGCGCGCGGCATCCCCTTCGCGCGCGCGGTGCGCACGTAGTCGGCTCGCAGCGTCTCCACGAGCTCGCTCCGGAGCAGGCGCGCGTAGGTGGCCGCGCCGAGCACGGCGAGCGTGAAAGCAGGGAGGAAGCCGTGTCGTACGTGATCGAGCGCGTCCACGCCGTACCCGCCCACGGGGAACAGGCCCAGCCGGAACGCGAGCACCTGCAGGAACACGAGCCCGAGCAGGAAGCTCGGCGTGCTCACGCCGAGGAACGCGAGGCTCATCAGCGCCGTGTCGACGAACGTGTTCTTCCGGAGCGCGGCCACGATGCCGATCGCGACGCCCAGGATCAGCTCGAGCACGAGCGCCATCGCGCCGAGCAGCATCGTGCGCGGCATCCGCGTCCAGAGCACGTCGAGCACCGGCTGCTCGTCGCGGTAGGAGCGGCCGAGATCGCCCGTGACGAGCCCTCCGAAGTACGCCGCGTACTGCGCGTAGAAGGGCCGGTCGAGCTGGTGCGCACGCCGGAACTCGGCGATCTGGCTCTCGTGCGCACGTGGCCCGAGCGAGGCCACGGCGGGATCGCCGATCAGGTTCGTGAGCACGAAGACCGCGCTCATCGCGAGCCACACGACGACGAGCGAGCGGCCCAGACGCCGACCGATGCGCGAGAAGCGGCTCATCGCGCGCCTCCGATCGGCGCGCCCAGGAAGGGCGCGAGCGCGGCGATGCCGTTCGGGCCCGCGGGCCCCCGCAGGAACGCCAGCGTGCTCCGCCGCCGCGGCAGGTCGAGCCAGACGTCGCGGTACATCTGATCCCACACCGGGTGCGGCACGTAGCCGCGCACGTAGGGCTGCCACGCGTAGAGCTTCAGATCCGTGAGCACGAAGGCCCACGGCGCTTGCTCCGTGATGCGGCGCACCACCTCGCGGTAGCGCTCGCGCCGGCGCTGCGCGTCGGGCTCGGCGTGCGCTTCGTCGAGCTGCCGGTCGACCTCGGCGTCGTGGAAGAAGGCGCGGTTCTCCGACGCCGTCTCGTGGATGGAGCGCGAGTGGAAGAGCACGTCGAGGAAGTTCGAGGGGTCGGGGAAGTCCGCGCTCCAGCCCATCAGCGCCATGGGCACGGTACGCCGGTGCCCGGTCTCCTCGAGCCAGACCGGGAACGAGACCTGTCGCACGGCGACGTTCAGCCCGATCTGCGCGAGGTCTTGCTGGAGCAGCGCGCCGTACGCGCGGCCCGTGTCGCCCTCGGTGAGCCAGAACTCGATCGGCGCTGGGTCGATCCCCTCGGCGACCCAGCGGTCGCCTTCCTGGTGCACGGGATGGCCGGCGAGCGCCATCTCGGCGCGGGCCCGATCGAGATCGAGGCGCTGCGGCTCCACGCCCTCGCTGAACTCGCCGAGCCCGGGCGGCAGGGGGAGGCCGTTCGTCTCGAAGCGGTTCGCGCGCGCGCGCCGCCATCGATCGCGATCGATCGCGAAGGCCACGGCGCGCCGCACGTGCACGTCGTCGAAGGGGGCGAGCTCGGTGTTCATCCCGACGCCGAACATGTCGAGCACGGGCGCCTCCTCCCAGTACGGGCGCCACGCCTCGAGCGTGCGGAACTGGAGGTAGTCGGTCGACGACTGGCGATGGATGGTGTCGACGTCGCCGGCGAGAAAGCGCATGTACGCCGTCCGCCGATCGAGGTTCACCTCGTAGATCATGCGGTCGCAGTAGGGCTGCCCAGGGAGGAAGAAGCGCGGGTTGCGGCGGAAGGTGAGCCGCACGCCCGGCTCCCAGCTCTCGAGCACGAACGCGCCGGTGCCTACCGGATGGCGCGCGACGTCGTCCGGGTGCGCCTCGTAGCTCTCGCGCGGCACCGGGTAGGCGAAGAGCATCGCCATCGCGTTCAGGAACGTCTGATCGGCCGAGGCGAGCCGAAAGCGCACCGTGTAGCGGTCGATCACCTCGATGCCGCTCACGTGCGCCGCCTCGCCGCTCCGGTACGCCTCGTAACCGGCGAGGTGCGAATAGAAGTCGACGCCCGGCGAGTGCGTGTCCGGCGCGAGCATGTGCTCCATCGACCAGCGCACGTCCTCGGCCTCGAGCTCGCGACCGTTGTGGAACTGGACGCCGGTGCGCAGGCGGAACGTGTAGACGAGCCCGTCCTCGGAGACGGTCGGGAGCTCGCGCGCGAGGCGCGGCACGAAGTGCAGCTCCTCGTCGTAGTCGATGAGCCCCTCGAAGAGGAGCTTCAAGCCCATCGCGCTCAGCTCGTCGTACGACACCGCGGGATCGAGGCCGCGCACGTCCGACTCGTGCCAGAAGACGAACGTGCCGCCGTGCGTGGGCGTCTCGTCGCTCGCGCCGGCGCCGAGGAACGCGGGCGCCGTGGGAACGGGCGGCATCCACACGAACGCGCCGATGGCCATCGCCGCGAGCGCCACGAACGTGGTCGCGCCCACGCGCCGCTCCGAGCGCGTGCTGCCGGCCGACACGGCGTCCTTCGGGTCGAAGGCGTCGCGCAGGCCCTCGCCGACGAGGTTGAAGCCGAAGACGGTGAGCGCGATGACGAGCCCCGGGTAGAGCACCAGGCGCGGCGAGATGCTCATCATGTCCTCGCCGTCGCGGAGCAGGCTTCCCCACGTGGCGGTCGGCGGCTGCACGCCCACGCCGAGGAACGACATCGCCGACTCGACCAGGATCATCTGCGCGACGAGGGTCGTGCCGATCACGATGGCCGGGCCGAGCACGTTCGGGAGCACGTGACGGAAGACGATGCGCGGGCCGCTCATCCCGAGCGCGCGCGCGGCCTGCACGTACTCGAGCTCGCGCACCTGCTTGGTCTTCGTGCGCGTGATGCGCGCGAGCGTCGTCCACGAGAGCAGCCCGAGCAGCACGGCGAGGGTCGAGACGTCGGGCCGATCGATCACCTTGTTCACCGCGATGGCGAGCAAGAGGAAGGGGATCGACTGCGTCACGTCGGCGACCTGCATCGCGACGCGGTCGAAGGCGCCCTGGCGGTAGCCCGCGGTCATGCCGATCACGAGGCCCAGCACCACGGCGATCAGCGTCGCGGCGAGCGCGACCGAGAGCGAGAGGACACCTCCGTGCAAGAGGCGCGAGAGCTCGTCGCGGCCGAGCGTGTCGGTGCCGAGCCAGTGCGCGGCGCTCATCCCCTGGGGCGCGCCGCTCGCGCTCAGGCCGTCCGGGAACTGCGTGTCTGGATCGTAGGGCGAGAGGAAGGGCCCGAGCGCCGCCAAGAGCAGCACGAGCGCGACGAGCGCGACGCCGATGCGCGCTCCGCCGTTCCGACGAAAGCGCGCCAGGGCGCGCGGATCGGGCCCGGCCTGCGCACCGCTCGGCTCGCTCACGCTACATCCCGAAGGGCGTGCTCGCGCCCGCGGCGCACACGACCACGTTCCCCTGGGTCACGCCGTGGCAGGACCATCCCTCGGGACAATCGCTGCCCGTTGCGCAGCTGATCGTGCAGACCGCGTTGCGGCCCGCGACGCCCGCCACGCAGAGCCCGTGCGCGCACTCGTCGTCCGAGTGACAGCGCTCGCCGAACCGGACGTCGCCGCGGCCGCCGCAGGCCGTGAGCAGGACGAGAGAGAGGAGGGCAGCGCGCATCGGCTCGGATGCTGCCCGGCGCATCCGGGCGCCGCAAGCGCGATCCCGCGTGATTCCGAGCGATCGCGCCAGAGCGCCTGGCGGTGATCCGTCAGCGCGCGGTGCGCTGACGGACGCGAACCGGGATCATCGATGAATCACTCGTGATCTAGATGAAAAAGAGTGGGTCGACGCATTTTCTTTGACAGTGATCCATTCAATAGAACATATTCGCTCGCGCCCGGGGCCAGCGATCGCATCAGCGGATCGCCCTCGAGCGAGAGACGCATGCGAGGTCCCGGGTGGTCGACGGACGCGAGAGCGATCGGGGAGGCGGAGGGCTCGGCGAGGACAAGCTCGCGGCCTTCGAGCGCGCCCACGCCCGCGGCGTGACGGTCCAGCAGATCATCGACGTGTTCGCGGCGGCGGGCGTCTCGATCACCGAGGCGACGTTCCGCAAGTACGTCCAGCTCGGCCTCTTGCCGCGCTCCGTGCGTGTAGGCCGCAAGGGCAAGAGCCGCGGCTCGCAGGGCCTCTATCCGGCGACGGTCGTGCGCCGCTTCGACGCCATCCGGCGTCTGATGGGGCAGGGCTACACGATCGATCAGATCCAGCGCGAGTTCCTCTTCGTGCGCGGCGAGCTCGAGGAGCTCTCGCGCACGCTGGAGCGTCTGTACGCGGGCCTCGAGAAGGCGATCGAGGAGCGCGGAACGGACGAGCTCGTGCGGAAGAAGCTCGGCGAGGCACGCGAGGTCGGGGCCGACCTCCTGCGGCGTCTCGACGAGATCGAGCAGCGGATGTCCATGCGGGCGCGGATGCAGCGCGCGCACGTGTGAACGGATGACGCGCACCTCGCCGGGCGAAGCGGGGGGCGCGGACGGAAACGGAGTGGGAGACGACCATGAGCGACGGAACGGAAGAAGCGGGGCGAATCGAAGAGGCGACGAGCACGGTGGGGGCGACCGAAGGGTCGCTCGCGCTCGCACTGGCGAGCAGCGAGGACGCGAGCCCCGACGAGGGCACGGGCGACGGGCGGCGCAAGCGCCGTGATCGCGCGCGCGCCCACACCATCTCGATCCGGCGGCTGAGCAAGTCGGAGCTCGCGCGCGGGAAGATGCTCTACCCCGAGACGGACTACTGGAAGCCCAAGATGCGCTCCGAGTGCGTCGACATGGAGCGGCCCTGCCCGTTCGTGTCGTGCAAGTACCACCTCTACGTGGACGTCCACCCGGTGCGCGGCTCGATCAAGGTCAACTTCACCGACCTCGAGGTCTGGGAGATGACCGAGACGTGTGCGCTCGACATCGCCGATCGCGGCGGCATCACGCTCGAAGAGGTCGGCGAGATCATGAACCTGACGCGCGAGCGCGTGCGCCAGGTCGAGACCGCGGGCCTGGCGAAGCTCGCTGCGCTGACGGACGTCGCGCGGCTCAAGGACTACGTGTTCTGAGCAGCGAGGGCGCGCAGAGGCGCGTCCCTCGTCGGCGCGATCGGATCCATCGGGCGACGTCGCCGGGTCGGTCGTGTCTCTCGAGCGCAGCCCGCCGGCCTGCGCTCGGCGCGAGCGCAGGTGCGTCGGCTCGGCCGAGGGCTCTGCAGTCCCTCTCCCCGACCCTCTCCCGCTTTGGCGGGAGGGGGAGTCGCGCGCGGGAGGTCGATGCAGCGCTCGCCGTTCAGCGCAGGGTGTTCGGATCGTCCGGGTCGGGCGACTTCGCGGGAGCCGCGGCGTCCGTCGCCGGCTTCTCGAGCTGCGCCACCGACTTCTTGATCTCGTCGGCCAGCTTGCCGAGCTCCAGCCCGATCTTGCTCGCGAGGGGCTTGGCCGCCGCCTGGATCTCGCCGGCCGTCTTCTCCGTCTCGCTCGCCACGCGCTCGAGGGCCTTCTCGGCGTCGCTCGCGGCCTTCCGCACCGCCGGGTCGATCCGCTTCGCCAAGAGGTCGGCGGCGCTCCGCAAGTGATGGAGCGCCGCCGCGAGCTCGTCTTTCGGGCTCGCCTCGTGCGCGCCCTCGGTCGTCGCCGTCTCGTCCTTCTTCGCCGCCGTCTCGTCGCTCATGGGGCAAGCCTGGGCTCGCCGCCGCGCGGCTTCAAGGACAGAAGGGGCGCCAGATCAGCACGGTGTTGTTGGCCTCGCGGCACTCGCGGATGGCGCCCATCCCGTCGGCCGGGTCGTCGAGCACCGCGTAGTAGTCCGTGACGGGCAGCTCGAGCATCGCGTCGAACGTCACCGTCTCCGTGCCGCCTTCGGGGAGCAGGACGCCCATCGTCGTCGCCTCGCCGATCCGCGTGCCCCCCGCGCCCGGCATGCCGCGGTAGAAGCCGATCACGACGCCGGGCCCCACGCGCTCGAGCCCGTAGTTGGACACCTCGATGCGGAACAGCGCGCGCCCGCTGCCCTCGCACTCGTAGCTCCCGCGCCCGCCCCAGAGATCGGGCGACACGAGCACGTCGGAGCCCTGGCGCAGGTTCTGGCGCCACGAGTTCAGCACGGTGGCGGTCGGCGCCTCGTGCTGCGGGATGTGCCCGTTCTCTTCGACGTTGGTGATGTGATAGGCGTGCTGGTTCCAGATGCGCCGAGCGCCGACCCAGCGCCCCAGCCGGTCGCCGTAGATCATCACGCCGGGCGGCGTCGTGCGGTCGTGCGGGTACCGGAGGAAGTTCGCCTCGTTGTTGGCCGTGAAGATGATCTCGGCTTGGCCATCGGCGTCGACGTCGGCCACGACGGGGTTCTCGGTGCGCGTGCGCGACGAGTTCCGCTCCTGCACGTGCGGGAAGCCGGTGAGCCCGTCGTACACGCGGAAGAAGAACTGGTCGTTGTAGATGACCTCGGCGCGCCCGTCGCCGTTGAAGTCGAACACGCTCGAGCCGGTCGTCGCCGACGAGCCGTCCTCGGTGTCCGCTTGCCAGATGATCCCGGTCTGCGCGCAGTAGTCGAAGGGACGGTGGGGCCCCGTGCAGTCGTGATCGTAGACCGCGTACGAGGCGCCGTTCGCCACGCCGATCTCGGCGCGGCCGTCGCCGTCGAAGTCGGCGATCGTGGGCGCGCCGCCGGCCGACACGACGCCACCGCTCGTCAGCGTCTGGATCCACCGCGTGCGCCCCGTCGGCCCGGCGATCACGTAGAGGTAGCCGTTCGAGACGAGCGCCACCTCGGGGCCGTCGGAGGTCGGATCGAGCTCGCCGACGCCGCAGAGCCCATCGAAGGCGTCCTCGTCGACCCACATCGTGGAGCCGTCGGCGCGGATCGCGCTGCGGCCGGCGACGACCTCGAGGACGCCGTCGCCATCGAGATCCGCGACGCACGAGATGGGCCCGAGCTGCCCGTTCGCGCCGCGCGTCGTGTCGTCGCCGCCGATCCAGCGCAGCTCGCCCGTCGGGCCGTCGATCACGTTGTGACCGATGATGACCTCGACGCGACCGTCACCCTCGAGGTCGGCGATGGAGACGCCGCCGCCGATCTGCCGATCGCGGAAGCCGCCGCGGTCCTGGAAGGTCGGATAGTAGGACATCCACATCAGGGTCCCGTCGGCGCGGAACGCGTAGGAGTTCGCGTTGACGCCGATGCCCACGATCTCGTTCACGCCGTCGCCGTCGAGGTCGCCGGCCGCGAGGTTCGTCGAGCCCTCGAGCGGGCCCGTGGGCGAGCCGTCGGCCGGGTAGCTGAGGGTGACCTGCGTCGCGGGATCCCAGATCCGGAGCGTGCCGTTCTCGGCCTCGCCCAGCTGGTCGTACGAGACGAACACGACCTGCGGCTGCAAGTCGCCGGTGCGCGGATCGAGATCGATGACGACCGGCGTCGCGCAGACCTGCGTGGACGAGACGCTCGTGATGACCGAATGATCGGGCCATCGGTTCTCGAGGATCGGACGATCGAAGGGATCGATCGCCGGGACCACGCGGCAGGCGCTCGGGTCGGGCGGCGGGTCGAGCGGCGGCGGCGCGTCGGGCGCCCACACGTCGAGCCCCGAGTCGGGGATCGTCGGGACGTCGGGGAGCTCGGGCGCGTCGAGGCCCACGTCGAAGAAGGCGTCGAAGCCCGCGTCGCGTGCGCCGTCGGGGCCCGACGATGCGTCGTGCCCCAGGTCCCGGTCGGGCCGGCCGCCGTCGGGATACACGGCGTCCTCGGTCGGCCGCTCGTGCGCGAGATGGCAGCCGGAGAGGGTCGAGACGGCCGCTGCGAGGACGAACGCGCGCATGTGCGAGGTCTTCATAACCAAGGGCCGTGCCATCGGTCCGATCGCGCAGCGCGTCGAAACGGGCCTTCGTGGAAGGACGATTCCCGCGCGTGTTGCCGCGCGAGGCTCGCCACCCTGGCAGGGCTGTCAGAAAAAGCACGCCGGAGCGCGCTCTTGCTCACGTCGCGGCAGGGGCGAGCGCGGCCGCGACGGGGCTCGAGAGGCGGGCCACACCCGGCTCGATCGCCACCTCCACCACCTCGCCGGGCGCGAGCGGGCCGACCCCGGCCGGGGTGCCGGTGAGGACGACGTCGCCGGGCAGCAGCGTCATCACGGCGCTGATGAACGAGAGCAGCTCGTCCACCGGCCAGATCATGTCGGCGACCGAGCCGTTCTGGCGCTCGACGCCCCCCACGCGCGTGACGACGCGGAGCGCGGAGAGGGGCCCCGGCTCGGTCTCGAGCGTGGGCCCGATCGGGCAGAACGTGTCGAAGCCCTTGCCGCGCGTGAACTGGACGTCCTTGCGCTGGAGGTCGCGCGCCGTGACGTCGTTGGCCGCGGTGACCGCGAAGATGCCCGCAGCGGCCTCGGCGCGGCTCGCGCGCTTGAGCGTCTTGCCGACGACGATGCATAGCTCGCCCTCGTGCTCGACGCGCTCGCTCTGGGGCGGCAGCTCGATCGTCGCGCCCGGCGCGAGCAGCGCGCTCGGCGGCTTCAGGAAGATCAGCGGCTCTTTCGGGACGTCGTTGCCGAGCTCCTTCGCGTGGTCGCGGTAGTTGCGGCCGACGCACACGATCTTGCTCGGTGTGACGGGACAGAGGAGCGACTCGGCGCGGAGCGGGACGAGCCGATCGGTCTCCTTGCCGCCTTCGTAGGGTGCGCCGTCCCAGAGGCGCGCCGTGTGCGCGTCGACCTCGGAGGCCCAGTAGTGAATCCCGCCGTGCATCAGCCGCAGAAAGCGCATGCGCGGCAGGCTACCAGCCTCGCGGGCGAGTGCACCACGCCCGCGAGGAGAGGCTCCCGCGATGCCGCGCTCCCGCGATGCCGCGCTCCCGCGATGCCGCGCTCCCGCGCGCGCTACTGCCCGACGATGCGGATCACGCCGTCCTCGTCGAAGCGCACGAAGCCCGACTCGCCGGCGCGCCCGACGGCGGTCGCCCAGGCGACGCTCTCGCGCTCGCGCGGCACGGGCGTGATGGCGACGGGCACGCGCTCGCGGAACACGAAGCTCGCGCCGTGCACGACCGCGCCCTCGGGTCCGTCGAGCGGATAGAGCACCGCGATCAGGGTGTCTTCGCCGCTCGTGCCGGCGAAGAGCCACGCGCGCTCGCCGTTCGCGGGTGACCAGAGCAGAGGCCCCGCGGCGAGGCGCGCGCGGATGATGTCGTCGACGACGAGGTCGGCGCGCGTGTAGGCACGCTCGGCGGCGGCGGTGTCGAAGAGCACGAAGTCGTCCGCGTAGGGCGCGAGCTCGGGCGTGCTGCGCATCGCGGCGCGGAGCGTCTCGAGATCGATCTCGAGCGGCGTGAAGGGAAGGCCGCCGCGGCGCTCGGGGTATGCGAGCGAAGGCGCCGGGCCGTAGCAGCAGCGCACCGCGCCCTCGCGGCCCTCGGTCGTCTCGAGCGGTGTGCGGGCATCGCAGCGATGGAAGGGGCCGTCTTGATCGACGCGCGCGCCGCGGAGCACGTAGCGATCGCCCGAGCGCGTCCACTCGGGCGCGGTCACGCCCTGGGCGACGGCGCCGAACGCGCTCGTGCAGCTCTGGGGGTGCGCGGCGCAATCGTCCCAGCTGCCCGCCGTCGGGAGGGAGCGATGCGCGTCGCCTTCGCAGGCGCGCTCCCACTCGAGCTCGTCGCAGAGACGCGCGCCGCGCGCGCTGCACGTGGCGGCCGCGACCTCGGCGGTGACGCGCCGCGCGTCGGCGCGCCCGGGGTCGGCCTCGGCGCGGCGATCGATCTCGAAGGCGGGCACGTCGATCGGCGCGAGGTCCGCCTCCCACGCCGGGCGCCGCCAGGGCGTGCCGGGGCGGCTTCCCGCGAGCACGACACCCGCAGGCACGGCGATGCGCGGGCCGACGACGGGGGCCGAAGTAGTGGAGGGGGCCGCGGCGCTCGGGATCACGGTCGATGCGGCAGGCGCCGAGGTGGCCGCGTCGGGTCCGCCATCGGGATCGCTGGGCGCGCTGCTCCCGCACGCGAGCGCGAAGGCCACGAAGACGACGGAGCACCGGCGCATGGCCCCGAGACAAACGCGCGCCGCCCCCGGCGTCCAGTTTTCGGGCCGCCGCCACCCCGCCGCCACCTCCGCCACTTTCGTGTCGAAAACGCCGTTCCTTCGGCGGGACGGGTCTAGGCACGATGCGCGCATCGGGCGTGAACGTGCCGACCAGTCTTCACGAGATCCCGCTGGCGCTGCTCGACGACCGCCCCGAGCTCTTGCTCGACTTGCTCGCGCGCGCGGGCGGGCCGGTGCTGGAGGCGGACACGATCGAGCCCGTGCAGGAGACGTTCGCGCAGATCGAGCCGGCGACGTACGCGGCCGATCGCGTCTACCTGCTCTCGCGCAACGCGGCGCGCATCGGCGCGCTGGTGGTGGAAATGCAGCGCTCGGTCTCCGCGGAGAAGCGGTGGTCGTGGCCGCTGTATCTCGCCAGCGCGCACGCACGCCTGCGCGTCCCGGCGTGGCTGGTGGTGCTCACGCTCGATCGCACGGTGGCCGAGCACGCCCGCGCGCCGATCGATTCCTTTCACGGCGGCGTCCTGGCGCCGTTCGTGATCGGCCCCGACGCGCTGCCCACGGTGCCGGGAGCCGCCGGGGCGGAGCTCGCGGTGCTCTCGACCATGGCGCACGGTCGCGGCGCCGCGGGCGGCGTTCTGGCGGCGCGGGCGCTCCTCGCGATTCGAGAGGCCCGGCACCTCGACGAGGCGCGCGCCCGCCTGTACAACGATCTGGTCCTCGCATCGATCGACGAGCTGGCCAGGATCGCGCTGGAGGCAGAGATGAAGACGGAAGGCTGGGTCTGGCAGAGCGACTTCGCCAAGCACTGGGTCGGCGTCGGCCGTGAGGAAGGCCGTGAGGAAGGCGAGCGCCGGGCAGTACGCCTGCTCTGCCTCGCGGTCGGCGTGCCCTGGACGGAAGAGCGCGCCGCGCAGGTCGCGCGCGCGACGCTCGACGAGCTCGATGCGCTCGTCGAGGCGCTCGGCCGCGAGCGCCGCTGGCCGGTCTGATCGGCGCGTGTCGGCAGACGAGCGCTAGGGGCGAGCCGCCGGCGTCCTGCTCCTGCCGAGGCCCATCGGCAGCCCGTGCTCGGCGTGGCCGAGCCACGAGAGCTGTCCTCGCTCTCGTTCGACCTCGCTCTCGAGCTTCGCGGCCGCGATTCCCAGCGCGAGAGTCATCGCTTGGATCGCGTCCACGCCGTTCACGGTCGTGCTCCAGTCGCTCGGGAGCAGACCGGTGATGCTCAGCTCGACGTGGCAGTCGCCGTTCGGGGCTTCGTGGAAGCCACCGACACGCAGGGTGCCCCCGCGCGTGGCGCCGTCCCTCCCCGTGAACGTGTACGTTCGCTCGAAAACCATGGCCCGACCTTCTCGCCCCCGCGCCCGCGTCGTGGCCAGCGTACACCACGGCGACGCGCGCGAGCTTCGCGGCCCACTCACCCCAACGCGCGCGCGACGCCGCTGGCGATCGTGTGTGCGGTGCGCTCGTCGTTCGGGTGATCGAGCTCGTGGTAGACGCGCGTCAGGCGCGCCACCTTGCTGAGGCCCAGATCCGGCGAGCGCAGGATCGCGAGGTGCGCCACGAAAAACAGCGCGTAGCCCCGCTGCACCGAGGCCAGCTCTTCCGCGCGCAGCCCGAACGCGGGCCCTGCATACGCGAAGTACGCCGGCACCACGCTCGGTACGTGCGCGGCGTGCTCGCGTACCGCGGCGCGCAGCGCGTCGGTCGTCGACAGGCCCGACAAACGGAGCATCCGCACCAGGTAGTCCGGATAGAACAGCTCCGCGGCGACCGGCTTGTCGAGCGCGCGCGCTACCTCGGCGTCGAGGGCGGCGATGGCCTCTTCGCGGCAGAGCCCGTCGAGCGACACGGTGTCGATCGGCAGCGCCTCGCCCGCTTCCAGCGCCACGCGCACCGCCTCGCGGTACTCGAAGAGGTCGCGCCGGATCGACACGAACTCCTGATCGGCCACCTCGAGCAGGCTCGCCACGCGCGAGAAGCGCCGCCGGATCTGGGCGGGCACCGCCTCGTCGGCCTTGTAGCCGAGGTCGTGCTCCACCTCGGCCCACGCGTGCTGGAGGGCCGTGCGGATCTGGATCTCGAAGCGGAAGTCGGGATGCGGGCCGCGGCCGGGCAGGGCGCAGACGTAGTGCAGCGAGCGGTAGCCGAAGCGCCCGTGATCGGTGAAGCGCAGCTTGTCGATCGAGTGCGTGAAGTCGACGCCGAAGCGGGCCTCGATCGCGCGCGCGACGGCGTCGATCGTGTCCTCGAAGAACGTCACGACGCGCAGGCCCACGAGGTCCGTCACGTCCCAGAGCGAGCGGTACGTCTTGTCGGGGCGCGCGAGCTTGCCGCGCAGGCTCTCGGTCGACTTGAGCCGAGAGCCCACGAGCTGCACGTCGAGGCCGGCGAGCAGCGTGCGCAGCTCCGTCTCGAGCTCGCCGGTCAGCGCGGCGAGCGCGGGGCGGTGCGCGTCGTAGGTGGCGAGGAGCGTCTCGCTCTCCATGCGCGCAGGGGGCTACCACGAACGCGCGCGCGCGACGACTGCGTGCGCGTGCGCGGCGCGAGAGTCGTCAGGGGCAGGCGCTTCGCTCGGCCCAGCGCACCTGGCCACGCTCCATCGACGCGTACGCGATGAGCACGCTGCCGTGCGCGTCGACGGCGATGCGCGTGCGACCGGTCCAGAGCATGGAGGTGTCGTCGACGACCGCGCTCGTCCACGTGCCCCCGGCCGGTCGGTACCAGTACACGAGGTCCCAGTTGGGCGAGAAGCGAACCTCGGCGACGTGGATTCCTCCCTGCGAATCGAAGGCGATCGAGGGCGCCCAGCCGTGCGGGCTCGGCGCGATCGTCTCGAATTGCCAGCTCCCACCGGGCGCGAGCCAGCCGTGGCCGAAGCCGTAGTCGGGCTCGAGGAAGAGGATGTGCATCGTGCCGTCCGGTCCGAAGGCGATCTCCTCGATCTGTCCCTCGCCGATGGCCGTCGTCGTGAGCCCGCCGGGTACACGCACGATGTGCTGCATCGTGTACGTCTCGGGCTCCGAGAACACGCTGTGCACGACGTGCTCGGTCCCCGCGGCATCGAAGGTGACATCGAAGCTGCGCGCGTCGTCGACGACCAGCGGTTCGCCCACCGCGGGCGTGGACCAGCCCCGCGCCCACCTGACGAGCTGGAAGTTGGAGCGGTAGCTGCCGAGCACGTGATCGTTCGCGCCGAACTCGAGGTCGGAGGTGACCGGGTTGAGGGCCATCTCCACCGCGCTGAAGTTCCGGAGGCCGAGCGGGCCCTCCGGGATGACGCCGTCGGTCGTGAAGTTGCCGTGATGGAAGTAGTAGGACGTGCCCACGAGGTAGTGCACGCCGCCGTGAGCGCGGTCCTCGGCGAGGCGCACCGGGCCATGCGCGTCGCCGACCGGCACGTAGCCCGTGTCGGAGAGGTCCCATGCGGAGCCGGCGGGGCGCAGGCGAATCACGAGCGTGCGATCGTTCGTGTTCACGTAGGCGAGGAACACCCTCCCACTGCTTTCGAGGATCATGTCCATGGAGAAGAGCGCGTCGCCCGACGTGCTCGGACGGGCGGGCGTCGCGAGCGTCGTGGTGGTCCATCGAGGGGTGCACGGGGCAACCCAGGCATCGGGGGCGGCCCAGGCATCGGGGGCGGCCCAGGCGTCTTCCGGCGCAGTCCAGGCATCGGGGGCGGTCCAGGCGTCGGGGGCGGCCCAGGCGTCGGGGGCGAGCCACGCATCCGTCGGCTCCGACGCATCGGTCAGCGAGGCGTCCATCTCGACCGCGGCGTCCTCGGCCGGCGCCGCGTCGGTCGTCGACGCGTCGTCGAGCGCGCCCGCATCGGCGCCGTGCGCCGCGTCCGGCGCGGCGTCGACGCCGCCATCACGCGCGGCTCCGTCCCCGGAGGCATCGGCGGCGGTCGGCTCGGCCGCATCCGCAGGTGCGAGCGAGACGGAGCAGCCCGTGAGAGAGACGAGGAGGAGAGATCCGATTCGTGCGCGCCAGTCCATGCGCGCGGCCGTGTGCAGAGCCTGGGCCATCGCGCTGCGGACGGCGCTGACACCGAAGAATGGGCTCATCTCGAACGAAGCCGCGCGCGCGCGGTGCGTCGCCGGCGCACCTGAGCAAGAGTTGGCTCAGCCGCCGCAGGACCAGCCGGGGCGCGTCGATCGAGTGGCGCTCAGAGATCGAATCGGTACACGCCGCGGTTCGTCGCGACGAGCGCGCGTCGTGGGGAGCGGCCCTCCCAGCGCACGGACTCGACGCGCTCGCCGCGCGGGGAGGGCGCGCGCTCGACGAGAACGGCGCCGACCTCGTAGACGGCCTCGCGGTCGGCCACGAGCACTCCGCCCGTGCCCGCCGTCGCCGCGAGGAGCGGCTCCGCGAGGCGGCGCGTGCTCGCGCCGGAGGCGAGGAAGCCTGCGTCGGCCGAGACGCTCGCGCAGGAGTAGACCGAGCCCGCCACCGTGAGGACGCCGTCCACGACGACGAGCGCTTCGCCCATCTCCGTCACGTTGTCCGCCGTGCTGGCGCACGTGCACGACGTGCCGTCGAAGGCCGCGGCGGCGCCGCGCCAGGCGACCGTCGCCGCACCGGTGTCGCGATCGATCGCGAGCACTTCGGAGTGCCCACCGCAGAGCAGCGAGCCCCATCCGAGGTACACGCGATCGCCCGTCGCGACGAGATCGAACACGCGCGGGAACGGCTCGAGCGCGGAGGCGGGCGCTCGGAGCCCGCCCTCGAGCGCGACCTCCGTTCGTCGATGCACGCTGCCGTCCGTCTCGACCTCGACGAGCTCGAGGCCGAGCTCGCTCGTCTCGGCGACACCGTCCCCGTCGTCGTCGTGCGCACGGAGCACGCGGGCCTCCACGAAGAGGAGCTGCGCGCCGCTCGCGGCCAGGGCGATGGGAGGAAAGCGATGCGGGACGAGCACGGGATCGCCGCCGAAAAGGGGGCGGATCACGAGGTGCTGGTCGGCGAGCGTCGAGGTCAGCTCCAGGGTCGCCACGGCATCGCTCGTGAGCGCGAGCCCGCGGACGCCGCCGTCGACGGGCGCGCGCAGGATCTCGTTCCCGTCGAGATCCAGCGCCCGGACCGTGATGCCCGCCTCGCTCGGATCCGACGAGGCCTCGACGCCCTCGACGAGCGCGAAGTGATCGCCCGCCGAGCGCAGCGCGCTCGCGGAGAGGTGGACGTCGGTCAGCCGCACGGGCTCGGTCGGGCTCGTGGCGCAGCCGACGGAGAGGGCGCACGTCACGAGCCCGAGCGCTAGCAGTGTGGGGAGACGAGAAGGAAGCAGGACATCGGTCATGGCGCGCCGTCGTGAGCAAGCGGCGTTCCACGGACGGGTCGCGCTCGGAGCGTGCGCGACTGTTCTACACTCGCGAGGTGGGCGAGGGCCCGGCAGTGACGGATCCGACACTCACGATCGAGCCAGCCGCGCGCGACGCGGATGCGAAGCCAGCGGCCGAGGCCGAGCCGGTCGCACGGGCCGAGCGCGCTCTCGAGCAGATCCCCGACCGCTTCGAGGTCGAGCGAACGCTGGGCGCGGGCGCGAGCGCGGTCGTAGTCGCCGCGCGGGACCGTACGCTCGGGCGACGCGTCGCGTTGAAGGTGCTCGACCTGCGTCGCGACGCGACCGAGCGGCTGCTGCGCGAGGCGCGCGCGGTCGCCTCGCTCGATCACCCGAGCATCGTGCGCGTCCACGAGGTCGACGTCGATCGGGGCCTGCTCGTGATGGAGCTGCTCGAGGGGGGCACGCTCGAAGAGCGCCGTGCGCGTGCGCCGCTCTCGGCCGACGAGACGGTCGCGCTCGGCGAGCAGCTCGCGGCGGCGCTCGCCGCCGCGCACGACGCAGGCCTGCTGCACCGCGACGTGAAGCCTTCCAACGTGCTCTTCGATGCGGACGGGCGCCCGCGCCTGGTCGACTTCGGCATCGCCCTCGGGCTCGGCATGGCCGGATCGAGCGCGGGAACGAGCGCGTACGCCGCGCCCGAGCAGCTCCGCGGCTCGCCCTCGGTCGCTTCCGACGTGTACGGGCTCGGGGCCACGCTCTTCGCGGCCTGCACGGGGCGCCGACCCGACGAGCGAGGCGCCGAGCGCGTTTCGGCGATCGTCGCGCGTGTCACCCGGCGCCGCCCGCTCGCGGCGCTGATCGCGCGCATGCTGGAGGCCGATCCGCGGCGCCGTCCCGGCAGCGCGCGAGAGGTCGGCGACGCGCTCGCGCGCCTGCGCACGGGAGGCCGCCCCCGATGGGCCGCCGCGCTCGCGATCGCCGTCGCCCTCGCGCTCGTGGCCGTCCCCGCGTCGATGGGGGGCCTCGCCGCGCGTCGCGCACGAACGAGCCAGGCGCTGGAGAGCGCGCGGAGCGCGCTGCGGCGCAACGACCTCGATGCGGCTACTGCGGCGATCGCGCTCGCCGATCCGGACGCCGGCGAGACGGTCGCACTCTCGGTGCTCCTCGATTGGTGGCGCGGGACCTCGCCCGATGCCTTGGTCGAGCGCATCGATCGTGCGCTCGCGAGCGAGCTGCCCACGTCCGATCGCGAGGTCCTCGTGGGGCTTCGCTTGCTCGGCCTGCACCGCATCGACGAGGCCGCGGAGTACTTCGATCGCGTGGTGCGGGAGGAAGACTCCGGCCGCGCGGAGGATCCGCGCGTGTTCCCGGGGCTCGCGCTCTACGGCGCGTTCGAGGCCCACTGGCATCGCGGCGAGGCCGCCGCCGCCATCGCGCTCCACGAGCGTATCCGCGCCCGTGATGCCGACTTCGCGCTCGGCATCGAGCACGTGCTCGTTCACCACTTGATCCGCGGCGAGCTCGAGCGCGTGCAGGCGATCCTCGCGAGCTCCGATGCCGTCTCGACCGATCAGCGCGTGCTCTGGACCGCGCGGCTCGCCCTTGCGCGCGGGGAGCCCGCCGCGGCGATCGCGCAGATCCGCGCGGCGCTCGCGCAACACCCCGACCTCACCACCCGGGAGTACGCGCGGTCGATCTGGGCGCTCGCGGAGATGATGCGCGGCGATCTCGCCGCGGCGCGTGTCGTCGCGGAGGCGTGCGCGGGCGTGACGCGCGCGCTCCTGCTGCACGCGCTCGCGTCCCGCACACCGGACGCGTCGCTCGAGACGACCCGGCGAGCGCTCGCGGCCGAGCTCGCGGCGCATCCGACGGGGAGCTACGTCAGTGTCGTGTCCTGGATCGCGCTCGAGCTGGCGCTCCAGGAGCGCGGGGATCTCACGCTGGCGCTCGCCGCGCTCGAGCGCGTGCGCCGCGACGACGTGCGCACGCGGAGCGCGGATCTCTGGGTGGCGGTGCGGCGCGGCGACGCGCAGGCGGTGCAGGCGGCGCGCGAGAGCACGAGCCCGGAGGTGGCAGCGATGGCCCGCGCCTTCGCGCTCGAAGCGAGGGACCCGGCCGCCGCAGCGCGGGCGTGGGAGGTCGCCGCAGACGCGTCCAACGACGGCACGTTCCGCGATCACGCCTGGCTCGCCGCCGCGCGGGCGTACGCGCGCGCGGGGGATGGCGCGCAGGCGGCGCGTGCGTGCGCCGCGATCGGGCGCGGTCTGATCGGCGTCGCCGCCCCGGCGCTGCGCGCGGACTGCGACGGGCTGCTCGCGCGCTGAGCGCACGACGCGCAGACCGTCTCCATCGAGCAACTTCTTGCTCTGCTTCGAGCCGTCTGGATGCGCGCTCCTCGCAGGGCCGCGGAGATTCGCGCAGGTACGGGAGCTGCACCGGGGGCGCTCATGTCCCACGAGTCTCGATGGTGCTCGATCACGCTCGCCGGTCTCGCGCTCGCGCTCGCGGCCTGCGCGCCAGGGCCGACCAGCTCGCTTCCCGACGGCGGCGCTGCGGACGCCGCGGCGCGTCCCGATGCCGCGAGCGATGCGGGCACCGACGCGCTCGACCCCTCCGCGCCGGTGCTCGTCATGCCGATCGAGCTCTTGGGCGAGCCCGGGCTCACCGAGCAAGTCACCGTGCACCTCGCGCGGCCCGCCCGCGAAGGCGCGTATCTCGCGCTCACGACCCATCGTCTCACGTGGCGCGAGGACGGCGAGCACGCGAGCACGAGCGCGCCACGCAACAGCGTTCGTCCCGGCACCAAGGGTAGCGTGCGTCTCAACGGCGGCGCCTGGCTCGGGCTCTCCAACGACACCGTGACCTGCGAGGAGCACGAGGCCGCGTTCGGGTGCCTGAACGGCTCGTACATGACGGTCCGCATCCGCGTCGCGCTCGATCGCCTCGCGCCTGGCCTCGTCGAGGGCGAGAACGACATCGAGCTCCGATTCGACGAGACCGACGGCATCTCGAGCGGCTGGCGCGTGCTGGCGCTCGACGTGCGCGACGCCACGGGCGGCTCGTTGCTCGCCGACCGCGTGGTGGAGGACGACCCCGACGCGTGGATGCCGCCTCGGCCGGCCGCCGAGGACATCGCGCGCGGTCGCGAGCTCTGGGCGACGGCGCCGCTCACGGACCTCGGGTTTCCGAACGCGCGCCATCCGATCCACGCGACGTGCGCGAGCTGCCACGTCACCGACGGGTCCGATCTGGCGTACTTCAACTACTCGAACCGCTCGATCGTCGCGCGCTCGACGTTCCACGGGCTCACCGAGGAGCAGGGCGAGCAGATCGCCTCGTACATCCGCTCGATCGACCTGCACCTGCCGCCGGGCTTCACGCGGCGCGATGCAGGGCGACCGTGGAATCCACCCTACCAGCCGGGCTCCGGTCTCGATGCGCGGCCGGTCGAGCTGTGGGCTGCGGGCGCGGGCCTCGGCGCCGTGCTCGAGCACGACGCCGACATGCGTCACGTGATGTTCCCAGGCGACACGTACGACCCGGCGATCCTCGGCGCCGAGGGCCTCCTCAACCCGCGCGAGACGCCGCTCGCGCTCCAGCTCCCGGACTGGAACGCGTGGCTACCCACGGCCGCTCCCGAGGACCTGATCGAGGATCCTGCGGCGCTGACGAGCGCGGTGCAGTACGCGCGCTTCCGCACCGTCGAGGCCGAGCTCGCCGCGCACCGCGACGTCGACTTCGACACGGACGCCGTTCTGCGCGGCCAGATCTTCTGGGACCTGCGCGCGTTCGCCGAGTCGCGCTCGATGTCGTTTCCCGGCGAGCACTTCTACACGAACCGCGACGTGCCCATGCCGCCGCGCACCGAGCAGCTGATGCTCCAGCAGACGCGACACAATCTTGCGCGGGACGCCTGGTTCAACGTCCGCCAGTTCGAGCTCATCCACGGGTACCGTCTCGAGGACCAGACGGCGGTGAGCATGGCGTCGGGCTCGCCCGTGGTGCCAGACGGATACCGAAGCTGGGGGCAGACCTATCGCACCGTGTTCGAGACGGCGCCTCATTTCGTCGCCGACGGCCCGGGCCTCACGTTCAACTACACGCAGCCGGGAAACTACCTCTCGACCTCGTGGTACTCGCTCGAGCAGATCCTCAACGGTGGCCACCACGCCGCCTCGCTCGGTGTGGATTGGAACTACCACCCTGGTCACATCCACAACATCCACGAGGCGGCGACCGGCTTCTACACCGATGGCCCGCCGCACGCGTACCACCTCGCGTGGGCGCTCGTGTGGTTCTATCAGGGCTTCCCGCTGACCGATTGGCGCGCGTCGCCGCCCGTGCCGTTCGTTCCCTCGTCGTTCGGGTTCTATCAACGGCCCTTCGGCATGGGGCTCGACCTGATCGACGAAGCCGCGCTCGAAGAGGAGCGCGGCGAGATCACGCACGAGGATCGCGCGCGGCTGCAGGAAGCGCTCGCGCTCGCCTTCCTCGGCGTCGCCGAGCGTTACACGCCCGACCAGTGGGTGCGGCGTGTGGCCGACGACGAGGCGCACCGTACCGCCGACGACTTCGAGACGGTCGACTACGTGCCGATGCTGCGCGATCTGCCCACGCCGCCGTCGGAGTGGGGCTATCAAGCAGACTCGTACTACCGGCGCATCCACCGGCTCGCCGAGAGCGGCCTCGTGAGCGAGCCGACGCTGCGCCGCCTCGTCGCGTGGGGCGCGGGCGTCTGGCCGCGCGGTGACTGGAACGCGCTGCTCACGGCGCGCTGATCGGCGGGCTCACCGCGCCCATCGGCGGCGGATGCCGAGCTTGGCGATCTTGTGCACGAGCGTCCGGCGCGGCAGGTCGAGTAGGCGCGCGGCGAGGACCTGGTTGCCGCTCGACGCCTCGAGCGCCGACACGATGAGCTCGCTCTCGAAGTCGCGCAGGCGCGCGCGCAGGTTCCAGCGCTCGGACGCCGGAACGGGCGCCTCGGGAGCCGGCGCGAGCGCCGTCGGGCGCTGCGCGACGTCGGCGATCGTGAGCCTGGGCCCGGTCGCCAAGAGCACGGCGCGCTCGACGACGTTGCGCAGCTCGCGCACGTTGCCGGGCCAGTCGTGCGCGAGCAGGGCCTGGATCGCGTCCGGCTCGAGGGGCAGGGGCGGCTGCCCTGCGCGCTCGGCGGCTTGCCGTGCGAAGGCGTGAGCGAGCGCGACGACGTCCTCCGGGCGCTCGCGCAGCGGCGGCACCTCGATCACCAGCACGCGGATGCGATGGAAGAGGTCCGTGCGGAATCGACCTTCCTTCGCCTCGTGCGCGAGATCACGGTGCGTGGCGGCGACCAGCCGCACGTCGACGGCGATCTCCTGCGCGCCGCCGACGCGGCGCAGAGTGCCGGTCTCGAGGACTCGCAGGAGCGCGGCTTGCGCGGGCGTCGGCAGCTCGCCCACCTCGTCGAGGAAGAGCGTGCCGCCGTCGGCCTCCTCGAACGCTCCCTTGCGGCGCTCGGTCGCTCCCGTGAACGCGCCGCGCTCGTGCCCGAAGAGCGTGCTCTCGAGCAGCGTCGCCGGGATCGCTCCGCAGTTGAGCGCGACGAAGGGCTTGGCGTGTCGGGCGCTCCGCGCGTGAACGGTGCGCGCGACGATCTCCTTTCCGCTGCCGGTCTCGCCCGTGACGAGCACCGGGCGATCGGAGGCCGCGAAGCGCGCCGCGAGCGCCATGGTCTCCGTGAACGCCGCGCTCTGCGCCACGGGCTCTGGGCTCGGGGGGCTCGCGGGCGCGAGGTCGCCGATCTCGCCGCGCCCCCACGCGCGACGCGCGGAGGCCATCAGCTCGGCCGCGCCGTTCGCGGATCGCGACGAGACGAGACCCACGCGGCGCTCACCGGGATCGAGAGCGCGCAGTACGTCGGCCGGCTCGAGCTCCGGGAAGAGCCAGCCGACGAGGGAGTCGCCGACGTACGCGCGGCGATCGATCGGACGGATGCGTCGCGCCTCGACGCCGCGCTCGAGCACCGCGACCGTGAAGGGGCGCCCCGTGATCCGTTGGCGCGCGAGCTCCTGCCCGATGGCCTCGAGCAGCGCCGGCAACGTGACCTCGCCGGCTCGCCGCTCGCGCGATGGCGGCTTCGTGGCGGTCACGAGCATCGTGATTCCGCCGGCCTCGAAGCTCTCGCTCACCTCCAGCTTCGCCGCCTCCACGCGCTCGCCGCGCACGTGGACGCCGTTCTTCGAGCCGAGGTCCGTCACGACGACGCCTTGCGCGCCATCGGTGCGCCGCTCGACGCGGAGATGCTCGCGCGAGAGCGTGGGCGCCTCGATCACCACGTGCGAAGGCGCCGATCGACCGATGACCAGGGGCGCGTCGGCCACCGGCACCACACGCGGGCTGTCGCCGTGCAGGACCACGAGCGCGAGCGCGCGCGGGGCCTCGCCGTCGGTGGCCAGAGTCGTCTCGTCGAGCGCCATCGAGGCGAGTCTAAAGGACCCAGCCTTCGTCGTGACTCGGATCGCACGCCGGGTTGCACGTTGCGCGGCGGAGCGAGCTCGCCCATCTTCGGCGCGTCGAAGCGGTCCAGGCGGTCGCTGGCGGGCGCTCCGCGAGGGGCGCACCGCGGGAGGAAAGTCCGAGCTCCACAGGGCAGGGTGCCAGCCAACCGCTGGTGGGGGTGACCCCGAGGAAAGTGCCACAGAGAATCAGTCCGCCACGCCATCCCGAGAGGGCCGCGCGGCAAGGGTGAAAAGGTGAGGTAAGAGCTCACCGCGCCGGTGGTGACACCGGCGGCACGGCAAACCCCACCTGGTGCAAGACCGAACAGGGAGCGCTCGAGGACGGCCCGTCCGAGCTCCCGGGTGTGTCGCTGGAGGGCCGCGGCGACGCGGCTCCTAGAGGAATGATCGCCATCGCGCGTCGGTGACGGCGCGCGAGACGAGACTCGGCTTACGGGCTCTTCGACCACACGGCCTCGTCGCGAGACGGGGCCGTGCGCTTTTGGGGCGCTGCTCTCGGCGCGGCTCGCTGGTATAGAGGCGCGTGCGTCGCTCCGTCCTGGCCCGGTCCCTCGCTCCGCTCGCGCTCGCGCTCGCGCTCGCGCTCGCGGGCTGCGGCACGGGCGCGCCCCCCGACGAGGCCGCGAGCGAGGCGCCGCCGGCCGCCTCGTTCCGATCGGCGAGCGTCGACGAGGCGCTCGAAGGGATGCGGCGCGCGGCCCAGACGCGCGGCTTCTCGCCCGAGGGCGAGCCCCAGCGCGGCTTCGTGCTCGAGGGCAGCATCGAGGTGCGCGAGCTCTCCTTCGTCGCAGGGAGCTGCTACGCGCTGCTCGCGGCGGGGTCCACGGGTCTACGCGAGATCGACGTGGCGCTGTATCTCGCCGATGGGACCGAGGCCGAGCGCGACGGCGCGACGGGTCGCACGGCCGCGCTCGTGTACTGCCCGGTGCACGCCGGCACGTACTACGTGACCGTGCACGCGAGCGCGGGGAACGGCCTCTTCGCGGTGCGCGTCGTGCGCGGGCCGACGGGCCTCGACGTCACGGCGACCGATCTCCTCCCGGCGGCGCAAGGCGAGCGATGACGCGGCGCGCGCCGGCGGCCCTCTTCTTCGTGGCGCTGCTCTCCGTGCTCGGCTGCGCGGGCGCGGCCAGCGACGAGACGCCGGAAGGCACCTACGAGGGCGCGCTTCCCGCCATCGCGCCGCCGCTCGACGCCATCACCCATCGCCTCTCGCGCGTGCGCGAGCGCCTGCGCCTGCGCGGCTATCGCGAGCTCTCGCGCCAGTCGCGCGCCTTCGTGCTCGAAGGAAGACCGACGCTGTTGCCGCTCGATCTGCCTTCCGATCGCTGCAGCACCTTCGTCGCGCTCGGCTCGGCCTCGATCCGCGATCTGCGCGTGACGATGTTCGACGCCGAAGGCGACGCGCTCGCGAGCGAAGACGTTCCCGGCGAAGCGGGCCTCGTGCACGTCTGCCCCCAGACCGAAGAGGCACGCATGCCGGCGTATCTCGCGGTGGTCGCCCACGAAGGAAGCGGTACCGTCGCGCTCGCCGAGCTCTCGAGCGCCCCCGGCGAGGGCGAGGGCTTCGAGGGCGTCTTCGACGACGTGCTCGCGCCGCGCGAGCCCTTCGCCGACGTCGAGGCCGCCCTCGCGTCCGCCCGCTCGGTCCTGCGCTCCCGCGGGCTCACCGCGGACGGCGCGCCGACGATCGCCACCGTCGCCGAGGGCGGCTCCGTGCACGCGAGCCACGTCTTCGAGCCAGGGCACTGCTACCTCGTCGTGGTGCGCGGCGCCGCGTCGGTCGACGACGCCGATCTCTTCGCGTTCGACGCGACCGGGGCCGAGGTCGCGCGCGACATCGGTCAGGGCAGCGAGCCCTCGTTCGAGCGTTGCCCCGTGGAGCCCGAGACGCTCTCGCTCGAAGCCCGCGTGTTCGAAGGCGCGGGCGCGCTCGGCGTCCAGGTGCTCGTGGGACCGGCGCGCGATCCCGAGCGGCGTGACGACGACGCCGTCGACATCGGCACCGCGCTCGACACGCCGAGCCCCGTGACCGATCCGAGCCTGGCCGTGGGCGTCGCCGCCGGCGCGCTCGCGCGCCTCGGCTTCGCCGCGCCGCTCTTCGTCGCCGAGCGCGCGCGGATCGTCCCCGGCGACGTCGTCACGCACGAGGCGATCCTCGGCCCGGGGTGCTCACTCGTCGTGGCCGCCGCCTCGAGCGATCAGATGGACCTCGACCTCTATCTCGCCGACGCGCAGGGCCGCGAGCTCGACGCGGACACCACGCTGCGATCGAGCGCCGTGGTGCGCGCTTGCGAGACGAGCCCGGCCGTGCGTCGCATCGCGGTGAAGGCCTATGGCCGCGACGGGACCTACGCGCTCGCGATCGTGCGCGCGCCCGACTCGATCGGCAGCGTCGAAGAGCTGCGCGCGGCCGAGGCCGAGGCGCCTCTCCGCGCGCGCGGCTTCGTTCCCCGCACGACCGAGCGCGTCGAGCTCGTCGAACGAGAGCCCGTCTCGCGCACGATCGAGGTCGAGCCCGGCCGCTGCGTCGCGGTGATCGCCGCGGGCGGCACCGGCGTGCGCGACGTGGATCTCGTCTTGATGGACGCCAGCGGCGCGCGCCTCGCGAGCGACACCGCGCCCGTTCCCTACGCGAGCGCGTCGACCTGCGCGTCGAGCGAGGCGCCTCTGCTCGTCACGTGCGAGGTCGTCGCGTTCCGCGGCGCGGGCCGGGCGACGCTCTCGGTGCTCGACGACACGCCGCCTCCGTAGACCGTCCTCACGTCGCGGGCGCGTCGATCATCTTGCGCACCGTCTCGCGCAGCGCGCTCACCGAGAACGGCTTCTCGATCCACGGCTGCGAGGTCCGATCGAGGAACGAGCGCGCCTCGCCCGAGAAGGCGCCGCCCGTCATGAAGATCATGCGCCGCGCGAGCGCAGGACGCGTGGCGACGAGGCGCGCGTGCAGCTCCACGCCCGTTCCGTCGGGCATCATGAGATCGCAGAGCACCGCGTCGAAGGCGCCGTCCCCCGCCTCGGCGATCCGCTCGAGCGCCTCTCGACCACTCGCGCACCGCGTGAGGCGCGCGCCGCGCAAGGTCCGATCGATGACGCGGGCGATGGCGTCGTCGTCCTCCACGACGAGGATGTGTGCGCCCGGGGGCGCCTGGCTCGCGGCGGGGGCCGGGGCGGGTGAAGGGACGAACGACGATTCCATGCGCACCTCGATCTCGGGCAGCTCGATGCGGAAGGTGGCCCCTTCACCCGGGCGGCTCCGCACCGAGAGCGCGCCGCCCATCGCCGACACGATGCGCGTGCAGACCGCGAGCCCGAGGCCCGTGCCCTCGCCCGCGGGCTTGGTGGTGAAGAAGGGCTCGAAGATGCGCCGCTGGTTCTCGGGCGTGATCCCGGGGCCGTTGTCCTCGACCTCGAGAACGGCGCGCGAGCCTTCCCGGGAGACGCGGACGACGACGCGGTTGCCGCTTCGTTCCTCGGGGAGCGCCTGCGCCGCGTTGACGAGCAGGTTGACCACGACCTGGCAGAGGCGGCCCTCGTCGCCGAGCACCTTCGGCGCTGGCGTCGGGACGTCGACCGTCACGGCCGCGCGCTGTCGCAGCGGGCTGCCGGCGAGCTTGAGCGCGAGCCGAACCACCTCGCCGAGGTCCGTCGGCTCTCGCTTCGGGGTGTCCACGCGCGAGAGGCGGCGCAGCGTGGCGACGATCTCGCGGATCCGCTCCACGCCCTGGACCGCATCGCGGAGCATCCCGCGGGTCTCCGGCGCGAGGCGAGCGTCGGCCTGGATCAGCTCGAGGTTCATCGCGACGTAGGCGAGGGGGTTGTTGACCTCGTGCGCGACGCTGGCGGCGAGCGTGCCGATCGACGCCATGCGCTCGCTGATGGCGACCTGCGCCTCGAGCGCGGCGGCGCGGGCAGTGGCCTCGCGCTCGCCGGTCGCCGCCGTCTCGGCGGCCTCGTAGGCGCGGATGAGATCGTGCTCGACGAGGTGGCGGCGGTGGATCGGGATCCAGGCCAGCACGTCGTGGAACGAGCTGCCGGACGCGAGCCGTTGCGCCGAGAGCACGACGGGCAGGGGCGCTTCGCTCGGAGTGACGAGCGACAGATAGATCTCGTCGACCCGCCCGCGGAGCGCGAGGTTGGTGAAGACGTGCGTCTGGAGGAAGAAGCGCGTCCCCGCGCCGACCAGCGACGCGATCGGGCGGCCCGCGAGCTCACCCGGCGCGAGCCCCAGCTCGCGGCTCGCTTCGGCGTTCGCGGACACCACGAGCGAGGCGTCGTCGAGCACCAGCACCGCGACCGGCGCGAGCGCGGCCAGCTGCGCGGCGGCGTCGATCATCTCTCGGCCAGGAAGGCTCGCACCGCGGCCTCGACGAGCTGCGGGTGGCTGATGTGGGGACAGTGGCCGGGCACCGGGAGCGTCACCGAGCGCGCCCGTGGGAGCGAGCGCGAGAGGTGCTCGCTCGCCTCGGGCGGGATGATCGGATCGTTCTGCGAGCGCAGCACGAGTGTCTCGAGCGCCACTCCGGGGAGCAGGGGGCGGAGGTCGAACGAGAAGACCAGCTCGGCCAGGTGCCGCGTCGTGAACGGATCGCTCGAGGTCAGCGCGTCGTGCATCGTGCGCGCGGCGTCGCTCTGCGGGGCGACCACGGACGAGAACGCGCCCGCCCAGCCCACGAAGTTCTGGTCCATCGTGGCGAGCACGTCGCGCACGTCGGCCGGCGTCATCCCACCGCGATAGTGGGGTGGCTCGTCGAGGTAGCGCGGCGAGACGACGATCGCGACGAGCTTGGCGGCGTAGGTCGGGTCGATGCTGGTCGCGAGCAGCGCGATCGTGCCGCCCAGCGAGTGTCCGATCACCACCGGCGGCGGCCCGTCGAGCGAGCGCACGACGTCGATCAGATCCTGCGCGTACCCCTCGAGCGTCGCGTGGCGCTTCGGATCGTACTGTGTGCGCTCCGAGTGCCCGACGCCCATCAGATCGAAGGTCACGACGCGATGGTCCGCCGCGAAGCGCGGGGCGAGGGCGCTCCAGATGTGCTGATCGCAGCCCAGGCCGTGCACGAGCACGAGGGTCGGCTCGCCGGATCCCTGGACGGTGACGGCGTGACGGGCGTGGACGGCGCTGGCGACGGACGGTTGCATCGAGACGCGAGGGGGGCGCCTCGGGTCCATCACGTCATCGGACGACCCCCACGATGCTTGAATAGGCACCGCGGGCTCGTCTGCATCGGCTCGCAGCGATGCGCCATGTTTCCGACGGTTTCGTCCGCTGGTATCCGAGCGCGCTGCAGGGACAGGCGAGTGATCCGCGCTACAGCAGTCCCGTTCCGGCAGGGCCGTGGGCGCCGTAGCCATCGTCGTCGCCGTTCCGTTGCACCTCTCCGGCTCGTGTGCTGCGTGTCGTCGGCGCGGCACCCAACCCGCGCGTGAGCGCGAGCGGCAAGAGCACGTGCGAACGAGTCCCCGGTGATCAGTCGCGCTCGGCGCGGTGGGGCCGCGTCATCAGCCCGAACACGGCATCGCGCGCATTCATGTCCTGGTAGAGGATGCGGTAGACGGCATCGACGATGGGCATCTCGACGCCCTCGCGCCGCGACAGATCGTGCGCGCTCTGCGTGGTGCGCACGCCCTCGGCCACCTGGCTCATCCCTTTCAGGATCTCGTCGAGCTTGCGCCCCTTGCCGAGCTCAAGGCCGACCTTCCGGTTGCGGGAGAGATCGCCGGTGCACGTGAGGAGGAGATCGCCGATGCCGCCGAGCCCCGCGAGCGTCATCGGGTGCGCGCCGAGCTTCATCGCCATGCGCGAGAGCTCGGCGAGACCACGCGTGACGATCGCCGCGCGCGTGTTGTGGCCGAAGCCGAGCCCGTCGCCGATGCCGGCGGCGATGGCCATGACGTTCTTCAGCGAGCCGCCGATCTCGATGCCGATCACGTCGTCGGTCGTGTACGTGCGCAGTCGCTCCGTCGCGAGGATGTGCTGGACCTTCGCGGTCGCCTGATGGCTCTTGCCGGCCACGACCACCGCCGTGGGCATGCCCTGCGCGACTTCCTTCGCGAAGCTCGGGCCGCCGAGGTACGTCAGCTGCGCGTGCTGGCTCTCCGGCAGGCAGTCCTCGAAGATGCCGCAGACGAGCTTCAGCGTGCCGACCTCGATCCCTTTGGTCGCGCTCAGGATGGGCACGTCCTTCGGAAAGAAGGGCGTCGCGAGCTGGAGGTTCTCGCGCAGGCCGTGCGTGGGAACCGCCGACAGGATCATGTCGACGCCGGCGAGCGCGCTCTCGAGGTCGTGCGTCGCGCGCAACGTGGGCGCGAGCTTGGCGCCCGGCAGGTAGTCGGCGTTCTCGCGCGTCGCCTCGATGCGCTCGGCCTGCTCGGCCCGCCGCGCCCAGAGGCGCACCTCGTGCCCCGCATCGGAGAGGCTCTTCGCCAGCGCCGTACCCCACGAGCCCGACCCGAGCACCGCGACCTTCGTCGTCATGGCCGCGACGGTACCGCAATGCGCGCGGGGCGCGTCAATCGATGCGGTAGTAGTAGAAGATCCCGAGGCCCGGCATCGTGCCGGTGTTCGGCGGCGGCGGCGTCCATCGATCGTGGAAGTTCATCACGGTCCGGATGCGCGTGGTCGTGCGGCCGGCGTGGCCCGTGACCTGGATCGTGAGGATGCGGGCCGCCGTCACGAGCACCGAGTCGAGCTGGTTCATGCGGTCGGCCGAGACGGTCACCGGCGTGAAGAGCATCGGGTTGCCCGCGCCGAGGAAGCTCACGAGCATCGGGTAGAGGTCCTGCGCCCCGCCCTGGCCCTGGATGAAGTTCACGAAGTCGGCGCCCGTCGTGAACCACGGGATCGGCGCGATCGATCGCATCGTGCGCAAGAGCTGGATGAACTTCGCGGCCTCGAGCGGATTCGTGCAGAGCGTCTGATCGACGAGGATCGAGCAGACGCGCGCGAGCAAGACCTCGGGCTGCGCCTCGTTCGGGTTCACGGCGCCGGAGCCGTAGATCGTCAGGATCCGCGTGCGCGGGTCGTCGGGGTTGGGCTCGACGAAGGTCGCCCAGAAGTCGTCGCCGACGCCGCGGATCATGCGGATCTCTTCGACCGAGTCCATCGGCGCGTTGCGCGGCTGGTAGGGGTCGTCGAAGCGCGTGTAGACGTCGTCCTCGGCGCCGCTCGAGGTCACGGTGCCGGCGCCGGGATCGAAGTTGGTCCGATCCGTGTCGGGATCCCACCAGTCGACCAGTGCGCTGACGATGTCGAGACGCGACGTGAACTGCCCGTCGGCGTCCTGGTTCTCGAAGAGCGGATCGTAGGGGCTCGGCGACTGGTAGCCGCCCATGAGCGCGAACATCTGCAGCGCCACGACGCCGCGCGCGCGGTCGCCATCGAAGTTGAGCGGGTCGTTGACGTTGATCTTGCTGTTCTCGGCGACCGCGACGATCGCGCACGTCGCGCCGGTGTCGCCGAGGCCGTCGCTCGCCGAGAGGTCGAGGCCCGTGTTGCCGCTCATCTCCTGCGCCGCCTCGTAGTCGCAGAACGGGCGCAGGATCGAGTCGGCGTACATCCAGATCGGGATCATGGGCGGCGGCCGGCCGATCATCAGCTGGTACATCGGTGTCACGAGCGCGCGGATGGCGGGCTCCTGCGAGATGAGCAGGCGCGTGAGGTTGATGCCCGAGCGGGCGGCGTACTCGGCGCGCAGCGAGTCGCGCTCGGTGGTCGCGACGACGTAGGCCGTGGTGGTGCTCTCGTGCATGTCGGAGAGCATCACGGCGAGGATCGCGATGGCCGTCATCGCGATGATGAGCGCGATGCCGCCCTCGCGCGGGCTCGTGGTCGACGCGGCCGGCCCCGTCTGGCGCGCGCGCTTGATGCGGCGATGGCGCGCCCGGGAGTCGGACGAGCCAGCGAAGCCGAAGAGCGGACGGGGGGAGGGCATGACGACGGGGGAAGGACGCGCGGGAGGGGGCAGATTAGTCCCGAAGCGGCCAGAAGCGAACGGACGCCAGCCGAAGCGGCCTCACGGAGCGGGCGGTGCTCCGTCGAGGACCAGCTCGATGCGCCAGCGCCCATCCTCGCGAACGAGCGGGATCGTCGCGGTCTCGCCTTCGCCGTCGCCGCTGACGGTCACGGTCGCTCGGTCCGGATCGCGGGGGTCGATCTGCTCGCGGAAGCCCCCCGGCCGCGGATGGAAGCGTAGGTGCGCGGTGCCGGCGACGAGCATCTCGGAGGGGGGGCGCTCGGCGGCTCCCAGCGCGGCGGTCTGGCGGGCGCGCTCGGCCAGATCCGTGCGCGAGCGCTCCGAGAGCAACGCGTACGCGTGCTCGAGCCGCTCGTGGTCGTGGCCGGGGTCCGAGCTCGGCTCGAGCGCGTCGATCAGCTCGCGCACGGCGCCCGTCGGCGTGGCGTCGGGCGAGCCGCCGCAGGCAATCGCCAGCGTCGCGAGAGCGATCAGGGCCGCGCGGGGAGGGCTCATCGGGGCCTCACCGTCGCGCGTGCCAGCCGCGCGGGCAAGCGAGTCGTATAGTCGGGGCGATGGATCTCGAGCACGTTCCCACCGAGGCGCTGCGGGCGCGGCGCGCGCGCGTGGCCGAGGCGCTGGCGCCCGATCACGCCGCGCTCGTGCTCGCCGGGCGCAGCCGCGTCCGGCACTACGCGGCGAGCACGTTCCCGTTCCGCGCGGCCAGTCACTTCCTCTATCTGACCGGCACCAGCATCGAGGGGGCCGCGATCCTCGTGGAGCGCGACCGCGCGACGTTGTTCCGCCCGGAGAAGGACGACGACGACGAGCTCTGGCACGGCGCCTCGCCGAGCGACGCCGAGGTCGGCGCGGCGGTGGGCTGCGAGGTGCGCCCCTTCGCGCAGCTCGCGCGCGCGATGGAAGGCAAGACGATCGCGACCGTGCCGTGCCCCGATCTCGAGGGAAGGGTCGAGCAGGCGCGCGTGCTCGGGCGCGAGATCCGCTACCGCGACGTGACGGGGGCCGATCGTGCGCTCGCCGAGACGCTGATCGCGCTGCGCCTGTCGCACGACGACGCGGCGATCCGCGAGATGCGCTCGGCGGCCGCGGCGGCCGACGAGGCCCATCGCGCCGGCATGCGCGCGAGCCGTCCGGGCGTGCACGAGCGCGAGGTCCGTGCCGCGATGGAGGGCGCGTTCCTACGGCGCGGGATGACGACGAGCTACGAGCCCATCCTGACGGTCCACGGCGAGGTCCTGCACCAGCACGGCCAGACGAACGTGCTGCGCGCGGGAGATCTGGTGCTCGCCGACGTCGGCGCCGAGAGCCTCGGCGGCTTCGCGAGCGACGTCACGCGCGTGTGGCCGGCGAGCGGCGCCTTCAGCGCGACGCAGCGCGCGGCCTACGAGGTCGTGCTCGAGGCGCAGCGTCGCGCGATCGCGAGCGTGCGGCCCGGCGTGCGCTACCGCGACGTGCACCTCGCCGCGTCCACGGCGATCGCCGAGGGGCTCGTCGCGCTCGGCATCCTGCGCGGTGAGCCGCGTGAGCTCGTGGAGATCGGCGCGCACGCGCTCTTCTTCCCGCACGGCGTCGGGCATCTGATCGGCCTCGACGTGCACGACATGGAGGATCTCGGCGATCTCGCCGGCTACGCGCCCGGGCGCACGCGGAGCGCGCAGTTCGGGCTCTCGTACTTGCGCCTCGATCGCGATCTCGCGCCCGGGATGGCCGTCACGATCGAGCCGGGGATCTACGTGGTGCCGGCCATCCTGCGCGATGCGCGCTTCGCCACGCTCGTGGAGCGGCACGTCGACCGCGCGGTGCTGGCGCGCTTCGCCGACGTGCGCGGCATCCGCATCGAGGACGACGTGCTCGTCACGGGCGACGGCGCCGAGGTGCTGACGGCGAGCATCCCGAAGGCGGCGGCCGACGTCGAGGCCGCGATGCGCGGCTGAGCGGGCGGAGAGCGCGTTGAGCCTTCGCTTCGGACTCCTGCAGGTGGTGCTCGGCACCGGGCTCACGCTCGCGGCCTGGTACGTCTCGGGCCCCGCGTGGATCGTGGCGTGGCCTGCGCTCGCGGTCACCGTGGTCGGCTTCGGATACCTCGGCCTCGGCCCGGGCGTGTTCGGCAAGCGAGCGGACGGCTCGCTCGCGCCGTTGAACTCCGTGGTGCTCTTCCCGTACCACGTCGCCGCGTGGCTGCGGCTGCGGCTCGATGCGCTGCGCGCGCGCGAAGACGCGTGGAACGAGGTCGCGCCGGGCGTCTTCCTCGGGCGGCGTCTCACCACCGCGGACGAGCTGCCGCCGGGGACGGCCGCGGTCGTGGATCTGACCGCCGAGTTCCGCGCCATGCCGGGGATCGCGGGGCGCGACTACCGGGCGGTGCCCACCCTCGACACCGCCGCGCCGGAGTATGCGGCGTTCGCCGAGGCGGCGCGCTGGGCCGCGGCGCATGCGGGGCCCGTGTACGTGCACTGTGCGGCGGGCCATGGCCGGAGCGCGGCGCTCGCGGCCGGGATCCTCGTGCTGCGAGGGGCGGCGTCGACGGTCGACGAGGCCGAGGCGCTCCTCCAGAAGGCGCGCCCGCTCGTGTACCTGCATCGCGCGCAGCGCCTCGTCGTCGAGCGTCTGATCGCCGACGAGGCCACGCGCGCCACGCCGCGCTGAGCTCCGTGCGCGACCGAAGGACGGGGCGATCAGCGCTTGCGCTTCTTGGCGGCCGGCGCCGCCGCGGCCGCCGCGGGCTCGAGCAGGCGCGCGACGCGATCGAGGATCCGATCGGCGGTGGCGCGCTTGGGCAGCGTACCGAGCTTCTCCACGCCGGAGGCGTCGACGAAGAAGATCTCGCTCGCGTCGCCCTCGAACGCGACCGAGGCGTGGTTGGCCACGATGAGGTCGGCGCCCTTCTGGGTGAGCTTGCGCTTGGCCGCGCCGAGCAGGTCCTCGGTCTCGACGGCGAAGCCCACGAGCAGCGGCCGGGCCGAGCGGCTCGCCTTCCGATCGGCGCCCAGCGTCGCGAGGATGTCGGGGTTGCGGACCAGCTCGACCGTGCGCGCCTGATCGCCCTTGTCCTTCTTCTTCATCTTCTGCGACGCGATCTCGCGCGGGCGATAGTCGGCCACGGCGGCCGCCATGATCACCGCGTCCGCGCCGTCGTCGTCGCCGAGGCGCAGCTCGATCGCGTCCTGCATCTCGAGCGCCGTCTTCACGCGCACGAGCTCGACGCCGGGCGGCGCCGGGATGGACACGGGCCCGCTCACGAGCACGACGCGGGCGCCGCGATCGGCCGCGCGCTCGGCGATGGCGTAGCCCATCTTCCCGCTCGAGCGATTGCCGACGAAGCGCACGGGATCGATCGGCTCGTGCGTCGGCCCGGCCGAGACGAGGATCTTGGTGCCGGCGAGGTCCTTGCCCGAGAGCATGCTCATCGCGACGCGCGCGATGTCCTCGGGCTCGCTCATGCGGCCGGCGCCTTCTTCACCGCTCGCGAGCGCGCCGTGCACGGGCCCCACGAAGGTCACGTCGCGCGCGCGCAGGGTCTCGACGTTCTCTTGGGTCGCCGCGTGCTCCCACATCCGCGTGTGCATCGCGGGCGCCACGACGACGGGGCTGCGCGCGCAGAGGAGCGTCGCGCTCACCACGTCGTCGGCGAGGCCGTGCGCCATCTTCGCGAGCACGTTCGCCGTGGCAGGCGCCACGAGGAGCAGGTCGGCCCACGCTGCGAGGTCGACGTGGGGCTCGCCGCCCGCAGCGTCCCAGAGATCGGTGAGCGGCGCGGCGCCGAGCAGGCCGGAGAACGTCAGCGGGCCCACGAAGCGCTGGGCGCTCGCCGAGAGCGCCACGCGCACCTCCGCGCCGCGGCGCACGAGCTCGCGCGCGAGAAAGGGAGCTTTGTAGGCGGCGATTCCGCCGGTCACGAGCAGGCCGATGCGAGGGGTCAACACGGCCGCGGTGGTAGCACGCAGGCCGGCGGGGACCCTCGGCCCCTGAGAGGTCCCTCTCGGCAGGCGCGGGCCCGGGCGTCCTCGTCGTCGGGCGGCCGCGATCAACGGGCCATCGGGTTCCAGAACTCGATCGGCACCGTGATCTCGATTTGCGCGCGGCCGACGAAGAGCCCGCTGGGCACGGGATCGAGCGGGAGCGATCGGTCGAGCGCGGTGCGCGCCGCCGTGTCGAGGTCCGTGAAGCCGCTCGAGCGGATGAGGCGCGGCGGCGCATCGAGCGAGCCGTCGCGGCGCACCACGAGGCGGAACACGCTCGTGCCCTGATCCATCGCGAGCTGCCGCGCGCGGGGGAACTCGAGCACACGATCGACGCGTTGGTGCAGCGCGCGCAGCCACTGCACGTAGCGCGGATCGTGCGTGTCGAGCGCGTCGAAGGGCCCGGGGCCGGAGCCCCGCGCGAGCGCGTGGCCACCCTCCCTCGCGCCGCCCCCGCTGCCGGTCGGGCCCTCGGCCGCGATGCCCCCGACGCCCTCGCCGACGCTCGCGCCCGAGCGCTCGGTCGCCTCCACGAGCGAGCGCGAGGGTGCCGTCGCGAGCTGCTCGCTCCGCTGATCGTCGCGTGGGCGGTCGCGCTCTTCGGTCGTCGTCGCCGCGGGCCCGAGGTCGACCTCGGGCCGTCCGTGCGCGACCGCCGCCGCCTCGCTCGCGCGCGTGCCCTCGCCCTCGAGGATCCCGGTGCCGGGCGAGTCCGCGACCGCGCCCGGTGCCGTCCTGCCTTCGAGGCCCGCGCGCGCGAGGCGCGGTGTGTCGCCGGTGCGCTCCGGGCTCGCGCCGCCGGCGGTCGCGGCATCCGGCGCGCGCGTGGCGCCTTCGGCCGCATCCGTGGCCGCGACGGGGCGGCGCTCGCGATGGGGGCCGTGCCCCGAGGCCAGGAACGGGTCGTCGTCGGGCGAGGGCGTCGCGCGCCGGTCTTCCCAGCTCGCGCGGTCGCGCGCGGTGTCGATGCGCTGGGTCTGGCCGATGCCCGTGGCGTTCATCGTGGCGTCGGTGAGGGTGAGCGGCGCGTCGGTCGGCAAGAGCAGGAGCACGTGGCTCGCGCCGATCCCGTCGCCGCCGCGCCCGCGGTCGTCGGCGTCGACGTTCTGGATGGACGTCGCGCCGCCCGGAGTGGCCTGCGCGGCCGGGGTGTCGCGGAGCGCGGCGCCCACCAGGTCCTCCGTGGTCCCGTCGCCCGCCGTGAGGTCGACCTCGACCACGACCGGCTCGCGGGCGGCCGCGGGGGAGGGCGCGAAGGCGGGCACGATGGAGACGGCGCCCACGTGCACCAGAAGAGAGAGGAGCGCGAAGCTCGCGTAGGCGCGCGTCAGGTCGCGCTCACCCGGCGTGCGGCGACGTGGCGTACGACGCGCTCGGGGCTCCATCCTCCGTACTGTACCCTGCGGGCTCGCCGGGTTCCCGCCGGGGGGCCGTTTTGTTGACTGACAGACCGGGCGGTGTCGAACCTCCGGGCGTGTCGTCGTCGGTCCCCGCTCGTGCGCGCAAGATCGCGTCCCTGTTGGCCTTCGCGCTGGCCCTCGGGCTCGGCGCGCATGCCGGGGCGCGGAGCCGCGAGGCGAGCGTTCCGCGCGCGGCCGGGCCCGCGCCGCGGGTCGAGGTCGCCGGCGAGACCGTCCCGCCAGCAGGGAGCCCGAGCGAGCTCGCGCACACCCTCGCAGCGCGTTGGGCAGAGGCACCGCTCACGCTCGTCGTCGGCGAGACCCGCCTCGAGGGGACGCGCGGCTCGCTCGGCGGTCGCATCGACGAGGAGCGGCTCGCCGCCCGCATCGCGCGCGCTCTCGACGCGGGCTCTCTCTCGGCGCGCTACCACGCTTCTCATCACGGCGCGGCACCGCTCGACGTGCCGCTCGACCCGACGCTCGATGCGAGCGCGCTCCTCACGCGTCTGGACGAGCTGCGCGAGGCCGTCGACGCCGCTCCGCGCGAGGCGCGCATCGATCCGCGCAGCGGGCGCGTGACGCGCGAGCGCATGGGACGCCGCCTCGACGTGCACGCCACGCTCGATCGCGTGGAGGAGGCGCTCGCCGCCGGGGCCTCGTCGGTCGACGCGGTGCTCGTGACGACCGCGCCGCATCACACGGCCGCCGAGCTCGAGGCGGTGCGCATCGACGCGCTCCTCGGCGCCTACGAGACGCACTATTCGTCGCTCGAAGAGGCGGCGAACCGCACGTTCAACCTCCGCGTCGCCGCGATGCACGTCGACGGCACGGTGCTGATGCCGGGCGAGGAGCTCGTCTTCGACGACGTCGTGGGCGAGCGCAGCGAGGTGAACGGCTTCCGCCCCGCGCCTCAGATCGCCGCGGGCGAGGTGGTCGACGGCGTCGGCGGCGGCACCTGTCAGGTCGCCGGGACCCTGCACGCGGCCGCGCTCTTCGCGGGGCTGCCGATCACCGAGCGTCATCCGCACAGCCGTCCGAGCGCGTACCTGTGGATGGGCCTCGACGCAATGGTGACGTACGGGGGCATGGGCCTGCGCTTCCGCAACGATCACCCGTTCCCCATCGTCATCGGCATGACCATGGAGGCCGGCGTGCTGCGCGCCGAGATCCGCGGCGCCCGCGCGCAGCGGCTCGTGACCTTCGCGCGACGGATCGACGAGACGCTCCCGTTCCGCGTGCGCGAAGAGAACGATCCTGCGCTCCCGATGGGGGTTCGCGTGCTGCGGCAGCGCGGCGTGCCGGGCTTCCGCATCACGCGCTACCGCACCGTGCGCGACGTCGAGCACAACCAGGCGTTCCGCGAGCGCGACGAGAGCAGCTACCCGCCGACGGAGGAGATCTGGCGCGTCGGGACCGGCGCGCCGCCGCCCGAGGGCTACGTCCCGGAGGCCGGCGACTCGCACCCGGAGTACCTCGCCGATACCTATCTCTCGGCGACCGAGGGGCCGGGCACGCACGACGCGCTGGACGTCGTGCGCACCGGCGGCCCGACCGCGCAGCCGGGCTGGACGCGGGCGCTCGCCCAGGAGCGTTGAGGCATCGACGCCCCACCCCTCGTCGCGCTAGCGTATGCGCAGACGGGGGCGTGAATGAGCAACGCAGTCGCTGCGCGTCGGTTGGCTTGTGCTTGGGCTTCGGTGGGGATCGCGATCGGGTGGGGGCTGGTGGCGGGCTGCAGCACGCCCGAGGTCGTGAGCGTCGACACCGGCGCCGGCCTCGACGCGCCAGCCCTCGATGCCCCGGGGACCGACACGGGCGTCCGAACGGACGGCGGCACGTGTGCGACGGACGCGCAGTGCGACGACGGCGCGTTCTGCAACGGCGCCGAGCGTTGCGTGACGGGCTCCTGCCAGCCCGGCGCGGCCGCGTGTGCCACGGGCGTGACCTGTGACGAGGCCAACGATCGCTGCATGACGACGGCGTGCACGACCGACGCCGACGGGGACAACCACCGCGACGCGGCCTGCACCGGCGGTGACGACTGCGACGACACGGATCCGCTGCGCTTCCCCGGCAACATGGAGCACTGCGACAGCACCGCCCACGACGAGGACTGTGATCCGACGACGTACGGGTTCCGCGACGGCGACGGCGACGGCGAGCCCGATGCGACCTGCTGCAACGTGAACGATGCCGGCACGCGCGTCTGCGGCACCGACTGCGACGACAACCGACCCGGCACCAACCCGAACGTGCCCGAGGCCTGCGACGGCCGCGACAACGACTGCGACATGGCCATCGACGAGGGGGTCCAGACGATCTTCTACGTCGACGGGGACGGGGACCTCTACGGGGTGGACGATGCCGCCACCAACATGAACGCGTGCGTCGCGCCGGCGGGGTACGCGGATCGGCCCGGCGACTGCGACGACGCGGTCGGCAGCATCCACCCCGGCGTCGCCGACCTCTGCGATCCCGGCAACGTCGACGACGACTGCAACGGCACCCCCAACGATCCGCCGGGCGGCTGCTCGTGCACGGGAACCGATACGCGGCCGTGCACCGCGCAGGGCGTCTGCGCGAGCGGCACCGAGAGCTGCAACGGCGGCACGTGGGGCATGTGCTCCGTCGCGGCGACCGCCGAGACGTGCAACGGCCTCGACGACGACTGCGACGGCACCGTCGACAACGGCGTCACGATCAACTGCTTCGCCGATGGCGACGGCGACGGCTACCCGGTCGGGGGAGCGCCGGCGACGCCGTTCTGCGCGACGAGCGGCGGCTTCGGCGGTTGCCCGACCGGCTTCACGACGCGCGCGCCGGTGGGCGCGACGGCCGACTGCAACGACACCGCGCTCACGACGTACCCGGGCGCGCCGGACGTCTGCAACGGCGTCGACGACGACTGCAGCGGCATGGCCGACGAGGGCCTCACCGTGCTCTGCTATCAGGACGTCGACAACGACGGCTACTCGGGCGTCGGGGCCGTGGCCGTCGCGCAGTGCGCCGTCCCCTCGCGCCCGGCCGTGGGGCAGTGCCCCGTGGGTTGGACGAACCGCGCGCCGTCGCCGGTGGACTGCAACGACGTCGACTCGACGCGCTCGCCGGGCGCGGCGGAGATCTGCGACGGGATCGATCAGGACTGCGACGGCACGATCGACGACGGTGCGACCGTGCAGTGCTACCCGGACGGCGACGGCGACAGCTACGCCGCGAGCGGTGCGACGGCGAGCGCGGTGTGCCCCGACGCGTCGCGCACGATGGTCGGCACGTGCCCGTTCGGGACGACGAATCGCGCTCCCGTCGGTCTGACGGGGATCGATTGCAACGACATGCAGGCCGCGATCTCGCCCGCCGCGAGCGAGGTCTGCGACGCCATCGACAACGACTGCGACGGCACGACGAACGAGGGCACGACCGTCGTCTGCTACCTCGACACCGATCTCGACGGCTACGCCGGCTCGGCGATGGCGATGAACGTCTGCCCCGATCCCACGCGGCCCAGCGTCGGCCAGTGCCCGCTCGGGTTCACGAACGTGGCCGGCAGCGGCGCGAGCCTCGACTGCAACGACGGCGCGATCTTGGTGCACCCGGGCGCGACCGAGATCTGCAACGGCATCGACGACGACTGCGAAGGCGGGACGGATGAGGGGCTCGCGACGCGCTGGTACCGCGATGCGGACAACGACACGTACGGCAACGCCGCGATGTTCGTGGACGCGTGCGTCAACCCGGGCGGCTACGTCGCGAACAGCACGGACTGCAACGACGGGGTCGCGAACATCCACCCGGGCGCGACCGAGGTCTGCAATGGCTTCGACGACGACTGTGCGGGCGGCGTCGACAACGGTCTGACGACCTCGACGGTCTATCGTGACGTCGACGGGGACGGCTACGGCGTGACGGCGATGTCGGCGAGCCGGTGCGTGGGCACGCCCGGCTACGCGACCGTCGGCGGCGACTGCGACGACACGCGCAGCTCGGTCCATCCGACGGCGTCCGAGATCTGCGGCAACGGCATCGACGAGGATTGCTCGGGCGTGGCCGACGACAACACGCCGACCTGGTACCGGGACGACGACAACGATGGCTACGGCGGCACCAACGCGGCACCCCTCACGCAGTGCGCGGCGCCGATGACGGGCCACTGGGTGACCCAGAACGGCGACTGCCTCGACGGTGCCGGCTACCAGTACGTGTACCCGGGAGCGCCCGAGCTCTGTGACGGCCTCGACAACGACTGCACGACGGTGGCGACCCCGGCGGAGGGCGAAGTGCCGAACAGCCACGGCCTGAACCACCCACTCGAGGACAACGACGACGACGGCCACGGCGACGCCACGTGCACGCCGCCCGTGAGCGCCGCGACGAGCCTCGACGACTGCAACGACACCGCCGCGGACGTCTACACGGGCGCGACGGAGATCGTCGGCAACAACGTCGACAACGACTGCGACACGCACGAGCGCTGCTACTTCGACGCCGACAACGACGGGTTCTCGCGCAGCGACGCCGCGACGCAGGTCTCGGCCGATACCGACTGCCTCGACTCCGGCGAGGGCCTCGCGAGCGAGCCGCGCACCGACTGCGTGGACACCAACGTGAGCGTGCATCCGGGAGGCGTTCCCGTCGCGGACAACGGCTTCGACGACAACTGCAACGGAGCCCACGAGTGCTTCTTCGACGCCGACGACGACGGCTACTCGCGCTCGGACGCTGCGTTGCGCGACGACTCGGTCGACGCCGACTGCCTCGACAGCGGCGAGGGTGCGAACAGCGAGCCGCGCAGCGACTGCAACGACACGAACGCGCTCGTCTCGCCGGGGGACGTGGAGCTCGCCGACAACGCCCTCGACGACAACTGCAGCGGCTTCTACGGCTGCTACTACGACGCCGACAACGACGGCTTCTCGCGCGCCGACGCCGCCGTGCGCGACGACTCGGCGGATGGGGACTGCTTGGATGCGGGGGAGGGCGCGAACAGCGAGCCCCGCACCGACTGCGTCGACACGAACGCCGCCGTGCACGCGGGCGTGGCCGAGATCGCCGACAACGGCCTCGACGACAACTGCAGCGGCTTCTACGGCTGCTTCGTCGACGCCGACAGCGACGGCTACCGGCCGACCGGTGCCGCGGTGGTGAGCGACACGTCGGCCGACAACGACTGCAGCGGTGCCGGCGAGGGCTCGAGCGTGGAGCCGGTGACCGACTGTCTCGACTCGAACGCGGCGGTGCACCCGGGCGCGACGCTGGTGGCCGACAACGGCCTCGACGACGACTGCAGCGGCTTCTACGAGTGCTACTACGACGCCGACAACGACGGCTACTCGCGCAGCGACGGCGCGATCCGGAACGACTCGGCGGACAACGCCTGCACCGGCAGCGGCGAAGGCGCGACCGGGGAGCCGCGCACGGACTGCAACGACTCGAACGCGGCGGTGCACCCGGGCGCGACGCTGGTGGCCGACAACGGCCTCGACGACGACTGCAGTAGCTTCTACGAGTGCTACTACGACGCCGACAACGACAACTACTCGCGCAGCGATGCAGCCATCCGCAACGACTCGGCGGATGCCGACTGCCTCGACCCGGGGGAAGGGCGCTCGACCGAGCCCCGCACGGACTGCTGCGACACCGACGCGCGCGCGTACCCGGGCGAGCTCTCGTACTACGGCACGCCTCGCACCACGTGCGGCGGGTACGACTTCAACTGCGACGGCGCGTCGACCAAGCAGTACACGGCGACCTCGACGTTGGCCTGCAGCTACGACCCCGAGATCATGGACTGCATCGCCTCGGGCCACGAGGGCTGGACCAGCACCAACCCCAGCTGTGGTGGCAGCGCGTCCTACGATGCAGACTGCTTGTACAACGGGCACTTCTGCACGGAGCAGTCGGGGACGTTGACGCAGACGTGCCGTTGACGCGGCGGGGCTGAAGCGCATGGTGCCGAGGCCCCTCGAGGGCCCGGCACCGCGGCGGCGGCGGCGTGTGCCGTGGCTCGCTCAGCCGCGTGCGAGCTTCGGGTTCTTGGTCGACGACGTCGACGGCCGGTCGGCGGCCATCTTCGTCTGCAGCAGGAACTCGCCGAGGCGGCTCGCGATGTAGGCGATGAGGTTCGCGTCGCTCTGCGAGTACTGGAGGTCGCCCGTGCGGTTCAGCAGCTGCACGAGCGCGAGCAGGCGGCCCTGCGCGGCCACCGGCATGAGGAGCGCGTTGTGGAGGTCGAGGCCGACCCGGCCGTCGATGCCCGGATCGAAGCGCGGGTCGCTCGCGATCTCGGTGAGGGCGAGCGGCTGCGTCCAGTCGTTGAGCGCGACCCCGATCAGGCCGACGTTCGTCGGGATGGCGTCGCCCTTGCGGACGTCGGCGCCGGGGCCGTTGGTCGCGACGAAGCGCAGCTCGTGCGAGTTGATGTCGTAGAGCGCGATGCTGATCGCCTCGGACGGGATGAGATCGCCCATGAGACGCATCGCGAACTCGACGCCCTCGAAGGCGCTCGTGAGGAAGAAGAGGTCCTGAAGGCCCTCGAACGCGTCGGCGAGGCGATCATCGGCGAGGCCCGCGCCGGGCGTGGCCTTCCGGGTGCGCTTGGACGAGCCCGTCGCGCTGGTGAGCGGCGCGGCGGCGGCAGGATGCGCGGGCAAGGTGGCGGGGATCGGCGCTGCGGCGGGGATCGGCGCTGCGGCGGGGATCGGCGCTGCGGCGGCGGCCGCCGCGACCGGTGCGGGAGGAGGCGCCGGCTTCGGCGGCTCGGGCGCGAGCAGCGCGGGGTCGACGATGATCGAGGAGGACTCCGCGACCGGCGGCGCGGCGGGCGGAGCGGACGGCGTGGGTGCGGCCACTGCGGCGGGAGCGAGCGCGGCAGGCGTGGGCGCAGCGAGGGCGGCCGGCGCGGGCGGCGCGACGGGTGCGGGCGCGGTGACGGCTGCCGGCGGAGCCGAGGGCGGCGACGCGGCGGGCGGCGGCGCGGAGGGCGTCGCTAGCCCGGACGGCGGCGCGATGGACGGGGCGGGCACGGGCCCGCCCGGCATCGACACGCGCGCAGGCGCCGAGATCTCGGGCTCACCGCGCCAGTCCTTCCACTGGAGCGCGAGGATCGGTGGGCGCGTGGGCTGCCCCGACCAGCGATGATCGAAGAGCGCCATCTTCACGAGCTTGCCCTTGGGGCGCTTGGCGAGCTCTTCGCGGAGCGCGGCGAAGCGACGACGCAGCAGCATCTCGGCGGTGTCGTCGTCCGTCCCGGCCGGCGCGAGGTAGTGGCGCTCGCGGTACACGAGCGGCGACTCCTTCGTGGGCTCCGCGTCGCGCGAGTGCAGCAGCTCGAGGCCGTCCTCCGTGGCGGGCGCGGCGGGCGGCGTGGACGCGATCGGCGCGGCGGCCGGCGGTGGCGTGGACGCGATCGGCGCGGCGGCCGGCGGTGGCGTGGACGCGACGGCCGGCGCTGCCGCTGGCGCGACGGGCGCGCTCGCGGGAACGGCGGGCGCAGGGGCCGCGGCCGTCGGCACCGGTGCAGCTCCGGCGGGCGCCGCGGCAGGCGGTGCGGCAGCGGCGACCGCCTGCTGCACGGCCTTCATGGCGTCGGGCGGCAGGTACGCCATCGTCTGGCGCATCGCCTTCTTGGCCGGTGCCGCCGCGGGCATCACGGACGACGGCGGCGGGACGGAGGGGCCCTTCGGCGTCGTCGGCGAAGGAGCGGCCGCTGCCGGGGGCGGTACCGAGACCGGCTTCGGGCTCGGCGCGCTCGCGATCGGGGCGACGGGCGCCGCGCCGGCGACGGCCGCCGCCGCGGCACGCACCTCTTCCGTCGAGTACGAGACGGTCCGATTCAGCGGCGATGCGGATGGTGACGCGACGCTCGGTGCAGCGGCGCTCGACGCGGCGACGCTCGACACGGCAACGCTCGGTGCAGCGGCGGCCGCCGGAGCCGCGCTCGCCGAAGCCGCGCTGGGCACACCGACCGCGACCGGGGCTGGGGGCCCGAGCGGACCGTGCTGCGACGGCATGTAGGCCATCGTCTGCGCCTTCTGCTTCTTCGTCAGGGGCGCGCTCGGCGCGGGCGACGGGGCAGGCTGCGGCTGCGGCTGCGGCTGCGGCGCGGGCGGCACGATCGACGCCGCCGTGACCGCCAGCACGTAGCGCCGCCGCGCGACACCGTCCGTGATCGTCGCGGTCCCGTCCGGCGCGATCTGGCAGCTCGCGCCCGGCGGCACGCCGCCGCGCTCGCCGATCTGCGCCCGGGCGCGCGTCAGCGCCGTCATCCAATCGCCCGCCTCGACCGCTACCTCGTGCAACGAGGTCGCCTGGCCGAGCTCACTCACCACGAGCTTCCAGCGTTTTTGGCTCACGGGGGCGCGTCCGTCCGGACCTCCTTCTACGGGCCAACGTGACACTGCGTCAAGCGACCTCTGCCCTTCGGACCGGGGGCCTCGCCTCGCTCGCGTTGCGCGCGCGGCGTGGCGTCGTACATCGCGGCGGCGCCCCATGTGGATCCTCGTCGTCGCCAGTCCTCAGCTCGTGGACCGACCCGAAGGCGGGCTCACGGTGCTCCGCGAGCTCGGCTGCCGCGTGCGTGCCGCCGATCTCTGGGATCCCCTCGAGCAGGACGACGCGCTCTCCAAAGACCCGCCCGCGGCCGTCCTCGTCGAGGTGCTCGACCAGATCGAGGCCGGCCGGGCCGCGCTCGCCCGCTTGCGCCGCGCGCCCGCGCTCGCCGACGTGCCCATGCTGGCGGCCGTCAGCGTGCCCGCGCTCCAGCGCCTCACCCACGAGGACGCGTTCGACGACATCGTCCTCGTGCCCTACGTGCCGGTCGAGCTCTACGTGCGCATCCGCCGCGTGGAGTGGCGCTCGAGCGAGTTCTCCGACACCGACACGCTCAAGCTCGGGCCGCTCGTGATCGACTGCGCTGCGCACGAGGTCCGCGTCGATGGGCGCAGCGTGACGCTGACGCACCAGGAGTACGCGCTCGTCGAGTTCCTCACCCGCAATCGCGGCCGCGTGTTCTCGCGCCAGCAGCTGCTCGAGCGCGTGTGGGGCGTCGACTACTACGGCGGCTCGCGCACGGTGGACATCCACGTCCGGCGCCTTCGCATGAAGCTGGCCCAGGGCGCCGACGCGCTCGAGACGGTGCGCGGCGTCGGCTACAAGATGCGCGGCGCGCCGTGACGAGCACCCCGGTGCTCGTGATGCCGGTCGGCGATCCCGCAGGCGTCGGCCCGATCGTGTCGGTCGCCGCCGCGCGTGCGGTCGCCGCGCGCGCCGAGGTGCGCTTGGTGGGGGACGCGTCGCAGATCGCTGCGCTCGCGCCCGAGCTCGCGGTGATCGACGTGGGGCGCGTCTCGCGCGAGGCGATCGCGGCACGGGCGGCGACGGAAGAGGGCGGGCGCCTCCAGCTCGCCGGGCTCGATCGCGCGATCGACGAGGTGCTCGAAGGGCGCGCCGACGCGATCGTGACCGGGCCGGTGAACAAAGCGGCGATCACGCGCGGAGGGAGCGCGAAGGAAGAGTTCGTCGGCCAGACCGAGCACCTCGCGCGCCGCGCGGGGCTCGCGGACGACGCGGTGACGATGATGTTCCTCGGCCCGCGCCTGCGCGTGGCGCTCGTCACGACGCATCTCGCGGTGCGCGAGGTCCCGGACGCCATCACGGCTGGGCGCGTCGAGCGTGCGACGCGGCACCTCGGCGAGGCGCTGGTGCGTCTGTCGCCCCCACGCGGCAGCAAGCTCGTGGTCACCGGCCTCAATCCGCACGCGGGCGAGGACGGCCTGTTCGGCGACGAAGAGCCGCGGGCCATCGCGCCGGTGCTCGCGCGGCTGCGCGCGGAGGAGCCCTTCGCGAGCGGCGCGCTCGTGCTCGAAGGCCCGACGCCGGCCGAGGCCGCCTTTCGCGCCGCCGCCGACGGACGCGCGTTCGGCGTCGTCACGATGATGCACGACCAGGCCACGATCGCGAGCAAGCTGCTCGACTGGGGCCACGCGGTGAACGTGACGTGGGGCCTGCCCTTCGTGCGCACGAGCGTCGATCACGGCGTCGGGTACGAGGCGGCGCGGAGCGGGCAGGTCGAGTCGACCGGGATGATCGCGGCCGCGGAGCTGGCGCTGCGACTGATCGAGCGAGCGCCGACGCGACCCTGAGCGTCTCTGTGCAGCCCGCTGCGCACGGGCATTCGCCGAGTTGCGGCTCCGCGGCTCCTCGCCCATCTACCTCGCCCTTCGGAGCGCGCCTTGTCGGAACCGTCCCCGAGAACGCTGACCGAGTCGCGCGCGGCATTCGTCGATCAGCGGCTGGTCACCGCGCTGATGCGCGCGTTCGGCACGCATGCCGGCGAGGATCACGTCATCGACGCCGCCGACCTGCAGCGCGCGCTCGGGCTCAAGAGCGAGTACCTCGCGCGGCGCCTGCTCTCGCGCTTCGATCGCGACGGCGACGGCGTGGTGCGCCGCGACGACTTCCTCGATGGCGTGCAGCGCCTCGTGCTCGGCAGCGATCGCGACAAGCTCAAGTTCGCCTTCAAGCTGCACGACCACGACGACGACGGCTCGATCGACGAGACCGAGCTCCTGCGCATGATCAGCCTGAGCCTCGCCGAGTCGGAGGTCCGCGCGCGGCCCGGGCAGTCGGCCGAGGTGCTCGCCCGTCGCCTGATGGCCGAGGCCGACACGAACGGCGATGGGCGGCTCTCGCTCGACGAGTTCGTGGCGGTCGTCGGCAAGCACCCGCGCATCCTCGAGAAGATGACGCGCAGCGAGGCGCTCTGGATCGTGCCGAGCGAGGATCTGCTCGGGCGCCTCGAGCCCAAGCGCACGCCCACGCTCGGAGAGCGCGCCGAGCGCTGGCTCGAGAACCGCTGGCGCGCGCTGCTCGTGGTGGGCGGCTGGGGGCTCGCGAACGCGCTCCTGTTCGCGAGCGTGTTCTTCGGCGAGCTGGGTGATCCGCGGATCCGTCTGGGCAACGCCACGGGGCACCTCCTGAGCATGAACGCGGCGTTCGTGCTGCTCCCGGTGCTGCGGCGGCTCGTGACGCGCCTGCGCGCGATGGGGATCGGGCGCGTGGTGCCGATCGACGAAGCGCTCGACTTCCACGCGATGGTCGGTCACGCGATGTTCGGGCTCGCGATCGTGCACGCCTTCGCGCTGCTCGCCGGCTTCACGATGGGCCACGAGGACGGCTCGCTCGCGCACCTCTTGCTCGCGACGCGCCGCGGCCTCACGGGCCTCGTGCTGCTCGTCGCGTTCTTCGCGATGTGGGTGTTCGCGCTCGAGCGAATCCGGCGCTCGCATCGCTTCGAGGCGTTCTACTTCACGCATCGCCTCTACGTCGTGTGGCTCTTGGGCGCGGCCGTGCACGAGCCGGCGTTCCTGCTCTGGGCGCTCGTGCCGATGGTCGCGCTCGCGATCGAGCAGATCGTGCGCGTGCGCAAGCGCGGCTTCGCGACGGTCGCCTACCAGACGCGCGCGCTGCGCTCGGGCGTGACCGCGCTCGACGTGGAGCGGCCGGCGGGCTTCCGCTTCTCGCCGGGCGACTACGCGTTCCTCTGCATCCCGGCCGTCTCGCGGCACGAGTGGCATCCGTTCACGATCAGCAGCCCGCCCGAGAGCGAGACCATGACGTTCCACGTGCGCTCGCTCGGCAACTGGAGCGGCGCGCTGCGGGCCCTGGCCGAGGCGCGCGAGCGCGAGGGAAAGCCCTCGGCGCTCGTCGTGCACGTGGACGGCCCCTACGGCTCGCCGACGCAGCACCTGTTCGCGAGCCGCTTCGCCGTCCTCATCGGCGCCGGCATCGGCGTGACGCCGTTCGCGAGCGTGCTCGGCAGCATCGTGCGGCGCGCCGGCACGAGCGACGCGGCCAAGCTCGTGAAGGGCTACTTCTACTGGGTCAATCGCGACCAGTACTCGTTCGAGTGGTTCACCGAGCTGCTCGAGGACGCCGAGCAGCGCGACGTCGAGCGCCTCTTCGACGTGAGCCTGTTCATGACGCAGGGCCGCTCGGGCGCGACGAGCGCGGCGCTCGAGGCGGCGCGCGAGGTCTCGCACCGCGCGGGGCACACCGACGTGGTGACGGGCCTGCGCGCCTACACGCACATGGGCCCGCCGGACTGGAAGAGCGAGCTCTCGAAGATCCGCGCCGCGCACGCGCCCGAGAAGGTCGACGTCTTCTTCTGCGGCCCGCCCGGGCTCGGCGCGAAGATCCACAAGGTGTGTCGCGAGCTCGACATGCCCTATCACGAGGAGAAGTTCTGACCGTGCGGCGCGCGCGCATGACGGCCCTCGTCTCGCTCCTCGCGGCGTGCGCCTCGCCCGCCGAAGCGCCGAGCGCGCCGATCGCGCCGTCGGCGGAGTGCGTGCAGTGCCACGCGGAGGACTACGCGCGCGCGGATCCGCCGCACGTCGGCGTTCGTCCCGACACCTGCGGCGTCTGCCACACCGAGAGCGCCTGGCATCCCGACGTGCTCCACCACGACTGGGAGCTCACGGGCGCGCACGCGAGCGAGGACACCCAGTGCTTCGACTGCCATCTCGGCTCGCCACCGGTGTTCGAGGGCACGCCCGATCAGTGCGTCGACTGTCACCGCGACGACGAGCGCGGCACGTTCCCCGCGCACCACACGTTCGGGACCGAGTGCGCGTCGTGCCACACGACGACGGCGTGGCGTCCCTCGACGCACCATCCCGAGCCGGATGCGGGGCCGCCCGACGCGGGCCCGGTCGATGCCGGCGTGCGCGCGCCGCACGATGCGGGCGGGCACGCAGCGGCGCATCACGACGCCGGCCGCCGTGGAACGCGCACCCCTCGGCCGACCACGACGACGCCGCCGCCGACCACGACGGTCGAGCCGCCGCCGGACACGACCACGCGCGCGTCGCGGCGCTACTGACCGCCCCGTCCTTCAGGGCAACGCATCCACGAGGTGCACGTGCACTTCGGCACGCGCGAGCGCGGGGCGCGCCGCCTCGACGCCCGCATCCGACGCGGCTGCGCCCGCGTCGCTCGGAAGCCGGCTCTCTTCGAGCGCGATGGCGAGGACCGCGTGGCGCCCCACGAGCCCGCTCGGCTCCGTCACGCCCGGGAAGATCACGCGGTCCCCGGCACGCAGCCAGCCGCCGCTCGTCGCCGTGAGGCGGCGCGTCGTGAGGGCGAGCGACAGATCCGCCAGCACCTCGCTCGTCGTCTCGTCGCGCAGCGTGTAGTGCAGCACGCGCCCCTCGGGGTCGATCCCGTAGATCCCGCACGCGCCCCAGACGTGGTAGCCGCCCTGCGGTCCGTACACGAGCTCCAGCTCGTCCCCGTCCGCGAGCGGCGCGAAGGTCGTCTCACCCGTGCCCGCCTCGACGAACGTCGTGGCCCCGTCCGGGCCGATGCGCGGCGCCGGGGGCGTCGGGCATCCGCCGAGCAGTACCGCGAGAGCGAGCAGGCGGCGCACGGGCTTCCCGCGCTCAGTCGATGAAGCAGCTGCCGTGGAAGCTGCTCGCCGGCGGGATCGGCGTCACCGCGCCCATCGCGCTGCACTGCGTGTCGAGCGTGTCGCGCAGCGCGTTCACGAGCTGCCAGTCGGCCTGGATGTCGGGGCTCGCGAACGCCGAGCCCTGCCACCACTCGATCGTCTGCTGCATCATGTCGATGGTGCCCATGGCCCGCGCGCAGTCGCCGTCCGAGTAGAGCTCGGTCGAGGTCTTCAGCGTCAGGTACATGTTCAGCATCATGAACGCCTCGGCCTGCGTGGTGTCGCCGAGCTCGGGCAGGTTGCCGCCGGGCGTCTGGTCACTCGCGAGCGGGTTCACGTAGCTCGTCGTGCGCGTCACCGGGTTGCCCGTCGACGTGTCCGTGTACGAGATCTCGACCGTGAACGCGGGCGCGCCGGCCGGCTTCACGTTCGCGGCATCGGGCTCGAGCTCCACGAAGAAGCCGCCGCCGCCGCCGCGCCGCCCACCCTCCACGTCGCTCGGGCCCGTGCGCTGGCCGAGGAGCAGCAGCGTCGAGGAGAGCGTCGCGACGCTCGGCGTCGAGGTCGCGCGCGCGGCGCCGTACGTGCGCCCGATCGTGTAGCCGGGCGCGGCCGTCACGCGCATCGTGAAGTCGCGGGCGATCGGGAAGAGCGCCGTGCGGCCCTCGAGGTCGAGCACGTCGGAGAGATCGGCGCCGTCCTGCGCGAAGTAGTAGCCGCCGCCGCCGAGCTCGCCGATGGCGATCGGCAGGGCATCGGCGTAGTCGTCGCCGGTGCCGACGAGCGAGAGCGTCGCACCGCTCTCGAGCAGGCCCTGCGCCAGCGCGAGCACCTGATCGCGGCTCGTGAGGCCCGCGTCGGCGTGGCCGCTCGTCACGAGGAGCACGTGGCGGTGCCCGGTCCAGCTCGCGTCGGAGAGCGCGTCGGCCGCGAGCGCGAGGCCGTCGTAGGTGGCGGCGGTCGTCGCGGTCGTGGGGCCGGCGAGCGTGGTCGCCGCCGCGGCGAGCGAGGGATCCGTCGGCCCGACCGCGCTCGCGAGGACCGTCGCCGAGGCCTCGACCTCGATGATCGTCACGCGGTCCTCGGCGCGGAGCGGGACGGTGAAGCGATGCAGGGCATCGAAGATCGAGCCGAGCTCGGTCTCGAGCCGCCGCGTGTGCTCCACCACGATCACGGTGTGCACGGGCGGCCGCACGAGCGTGCTCGCATCGACGCTGCTGTTCAGCGCGACGAAGGCCATCTGCCACGGCGAGCCGTCGAAGCGGCGGGCGACCGCGAGCGAGCCCTGCGCACAGATCGTGTCGCCGCAGTCGGCGGCCGGGAGCGTGAGCGCGTGCTCGGCGAAGAAGCCGACCGGGTCGAGCGTGTCGGGCGAGGGCACGGCGCCGCTCGAGAGAATCGAGCGGAACTCACCGATGTCCTGGGCGCCTCCCTGGCCGACGCCGACCGAGCCGTGCTGGGGCGGCAGCGAGGCGGTGTCGGCCGACGTCGAGGCCGAGCAGCCGAGGAGGGAGAGCGCGAGCAGAGCGTGGAAGGAAGCGTTGCGCGACATGGACGGCTCCGGTTCGGTTCGAGACGCGGATCAGGAAGGAAGACGGGAGATCGCGAGCTGGGTGTGGATGCCCGGGCGATCGCGGGCGCCTTCGCAGCCGGGCACGGCGAGCAGCACGTGCTCGCTGCGCCCGATGAATGCGCTCGCGCTGCCCGCCGGGACGATCCCGCGAGCATCGGGCGTCCCGCCCCCCGGTGAGAGCGTGGCGCCGACCGGCACCACGAACGCCCCGCACGCGATGCGCTCACCGTTGCAGCTCTCGAGGCCGCCGGCGGTGACCGTCACGCTCCGCGCCAAGGTGGCCGCCCCGTCTTGCACCGGCGAGACCTGGAGGTCCGAGCCCAGCTCCGAGCTGATCTCGATCCCGCCCCCGGTCGGCCGCAAGCGCAGGCTCTCGCCGACGGTGAACGGGAGCATCTCGCGCGGAACGCCGCACACGTAGTGGCTCACCGCGGCGCCGCTCACGTCGTCGACGGTGATGTCGAGGCAGCCATCGGGCAGGGTGTCGATCGAGGTGAGCGTACCGTCGGCGCCCGGCCCGCCCACGGCGAGCAAGGGCCGCTGCGTGCGGCAGGTCGTCGGCACCGCGAGGTCGCTCGCTTCCGCCGCGCCGATCATCGAGCCGATCGTCCAGGAGCGCTCGTTGCCGGTCTCGTGGAGCTGAACGGCGACCTCCGGCGACGGAGGCTCGCCGACGGTGATGGGCACGTTCGCGACGAAGCTCGTGGAGAAGAGCACGATCGTGTCGGGCACGCCGTCCGCGCTCACGCGGGCGAGCTGGCACGACGCGCTCGCCGCGAGGCCGACGCCGCCGTCGCGCGTCCCGGCATCGCCGCGGAAGCGGCCGACCGCGGCGCGCGCGTCGACCTCCTCGAGCGGCACCGTCTCGCCCGGATCCAGGCGGAAGGTGACGGCATCGCCGAACAGATCCGGGCGGACGACTCGATCGAGGGTGATGCCCGCCGGGAGCGCCGTGAGCGCCGCGCAGTCCGGGAGTGCTGCGGTCCAGGCGATGCGGACGTCTTCCTGGGTCGTGGTGGCGTTGACGACGTAGGCGGACGTGGTCCACGTCGAGACGCGCGGCGGCGGCTGCGGGCTCGCGACGCAAGCGAGCGCGGCGAACGCGAGCGAGACCCGGGGCAGGGCGACGCCCCGCATCGTCGCGCCCGGCGTGAGCAGCACGTAGGGCACGGGCAGCAGCACGAGCGCCCAGAGGTCGCTCGGATCGGCGACGAGGCGCGCGCCCGTCAGGCCGACGCTGCGGAGCCCCGCCGCCAAGACGTCGGCCGTCGGCTGCGAGAGCTCGGTCGCGATCATCCCGAGCGCCACGGCGAGGTGCACCGCGAGCTTCGCGCGCCGCGAGCGGGCGCGGACGAGCGCGCCGAGCACGACGGGCGCGACCACGACGCCGGCGAGGTCGCTCAGCTTGCCCGTGACCCAGCCGGGCAAGAGGCCCGCGCCTTTGAGCACGTGGTCGTTCACGACGAGCAAGGCCAGCGCGCCGAGGAACGCAGGATGCGTCAGCGCTCGCCGGTGGCTCGAGGCCGGCAGAGGAGCGGTCGTGGCGGTCGTCGCGGGCACCGTGGGGCTTTCAGCAACGGGCGTTCCACCGCGGAGCCCCCGCGAAACCATGATATCCGAGCCCGGGCGGCATGGTCCGGCACAGTGCGGGCGCGTCGGGTCGGGCACGGACACCCCAGCGCCCCTCGCATGGGGTAACGTCCGCCCGTGACGCAGGATCAGGCCCGCTTCGGGTTCGCGGTCGTGAACGTCGGCGCCGAGAAGGCGCTGAAGGCGGAGCTCGGTCGCATCGAGAAGGGAGCGCGCCTGGCGTTCTCCCGGCCGGGGCTCGTGACGTTCAAGGCGCTCGGCGTCGACGAGCGCTTCGCGTCGGCGAGCGTGGTCGCGCGCGTGCGCGGGCTCTCGCTCGGCATGGCCGAGACGGTGGCCGACGTGCGCGCACGCGCGGGCGATCGGCCGGCGGTCCTGCACGTGTTCGCGCGCGACGCCGACGAGGACGGGCCGAGCCCCGAGAGCCTCGCGCTCGAAGGCGACGTGCGCCGTGCGCTCGAGGCGATGCCGGGCTGGATCACCGACCGCGCGCCGCGGGACGGCGAGCGGGTCGTCGACGTGATCGTCGCGGCCGGGGAGCCGCTCTTCGTCGGCGCGCACGCGCACGGCAAGGGACGCTGGGCGCAGCCGGGCGGGCGCGTCGCCGTAGAGGTGCCCGAGGGGGCTCCCTCGCGCGCGTACCGCAAGCTCGAGGAGGCGCTGGCGTGGGCGGACCTGCGGCCCAAGCCGGGCATCGTCGCGGTCGAGCTCGGGGCGGCGCCCGGCGGCGCGGCGCTCGCGCTGGCGCGCCGTGGCATCCACGTGACGGCGGTCGATCCGGCGGCGATGGACCCTGGCGTGCTCGCCTTCGAGGGCCCCGGCGGCGCGCGCGTCACGCACGTCGCGAAGGCCGGCGGCGCGCTCGAGGCGGCCGACGTGCCCGAGGACGCGTCGATGCTCCTCGTGGACGCGAACCTCGCGCCGCCCGTCGTGCTCCGCTACTTCGCGCGCCTCTCGTCGCTCGCGCCGCACGCCTCGCTCGCGGTGCTCACGCTCAAGCTCAACGACGACGCGATGCTCTCGGCGGTGCCCAAGCACCTCGCGCGCCTGAAGACGCTCGGCTGGGCCGACGTGATCGCGACGCGCCTGCCCTCGAACCGAAGCGAGATCTGCGTCGTCGCCCGCCGCCGCGCCTGACGGCGATCAGGCGTGCACGGCGCGCAGGCGCGGGGCCGTCGCGACGTCGGCCATGGCGAGCATCGCCGGGCGCAGCACCATCACGAGCTCTTCGTACTCGCTGAAGAGGACGGCCTCGAGGCCGATGCCGTCGCCCGTGCGCTTGCTCCACGCGTAGGTCGGGTCGACGCCCGTCAGGTCCTTGCGATCCTTCGGCGCGCGCCAGCTCACGCCGGCGTGCTCGCCCTTGCTCGCGCAGGCGCGGAGCATCTTCTCGAGGCCCTGCTCGTCGATCATCTCGCTCGCGACCGTCACGCGCGCCTCGTCGAGCTCGTTCAGCTCGGTGATCGGATCGGCGCCGCCGCCCACCTCCGCCTTGTGCGCGTAGGGCATGCGCGTGAGCAGGCGCTCGGGGCTCGCGCACTGCTCGACGTGCAGCGCGACCTTGCCGCGGCCTTCCTTCTCGACGACGCCGACGACGACGAGCCCGTCGCGCATCGCTTCGGCGAGCAGATCCACGTCGCCGTCCTCGAACATCGCGGCGAGCTCGGTGCCGATGTCCTCGGGGAGCACGAGGTAGCAGTCGTCGTCGCTCACGTGGAAGGGCGGGAGCAACGGGATCGAGGCGCCCTCGCCGTGCGCGACGGCGCGCGCGATCGCGTCGGCCTCCGCGAGCACGATGGTGAGCGGGGCCCCGGCGATGTCCTTGGCGAGCGGTTCGACGACGTTCGAGCGTTCCATGCGCGGGAAGCTATGCCCGCGCGCGGATCCCTCCAAGAAAAGGAAGGATGGTGCGATCTTGCCCTACAGATCGCACATCGGGGCACGTGCGAGGCCGCTCCAGGGGGCAGGGCTGGCTCCCCGCCAGCGCGCGGTTGCGCTATACGGCGCCCTCTCATGCGCTTCAGCCGAGTCTCCATCGCCAGCGTGGCCGCGATCGATGCACCGCATCGCGTCTCGTCGTCGGCGCTCGAAGAGATGCTGGCGCCGCTCTTCAAGCGCATCTCGATGCCGCGCGGTGTGATCGCCTCGCTCTCCGGGATCGCCGAGCGCCGCTTCTGGGACGAGGGCGTCGCGCCCAGCGAGGTGGCCGCGCTCGCCGGCGACGAGGCGCTCCGGCGCGCCGGGATCCCGAGAGGGCGCGTGGGCGCGCTCGTGAGCACGTCGGTCTGCCGCGACTACATCGAGCCCTCCGTCGCGTGCCTCGTGCACCGCCGCCTGGGCCTACCGAGCGAGTGCCTGAACCTCGATCTCGGCAACGCCTGCCTCGGCTTCGTGAACGGCATGGACTTCGTCGCGAACCTCATCGAGCGCGGCGAGCTCGACTACGGGCTCGTCGTCGACGGAGAGGGCAGCCGCTACGCCGTCGGGGCGACGATCGAGCGCCTGAACGCCAGCGGCGACGCGCGCGCCTTCGCCGACAACTTCGCCACGCTCACGCTCGGATCGGGCGCGGCGGCGATGGTGCTCGGGCGGAGCGACCTCGTGGGCGCCGACGGCCATCGCTACACGGGCAGCGTCTCGCTCGCGGCGACCGAGCACAACCAGCTCTGCCGCGGGCAGATCGACGGGATGATCACCGACGGGCAGAAGCTGCTCGTCGCCGGCGTCGAGCTGGCGCAGCGCACGTTCGCGCGCGCCTGCGACGTCTTCGGCTGGACGCCGGGCTCGCTCGGCGAGGTCGTGATCCACCAGGTCTCGCGCCACCACACCGAGCGGCTCGCGGGCGCGCTCGGGATCGATCTGGCGAAGATCCACGCGATCTATCCCGAGCACGGCAACGTCGGGCCGGCGAGCGTGCCGATGGTGCTCGCGAAGGCCGAGGAGCTCGGCCGGCTCGTCCCGGGGCAGCGCGTCGCGCTGATGGGCATCGGCTCGGGCCTCAACTGCGCGATGGCCGAGATCGTGTGGTGACCCGGTGAGCAGCCCTTCGATCCCGAAGTCCCTCTATCCGTGGACCGGGCGCTTCTTCGATCGCGGCGCCGCGCGCATGCACTACCTCGACGTCGGCGTGCCGAGCGGCGAGCCGGTGCTGATGGTGCACGGCAACCCCACGTGGTCGTTCCACTTCCGCGAGATCGTGCGCGCGCTCGAGGGCACGCACCGCTGCATCGTCCCCGATCACGTCGGGATGGGCCTGTCCGACAAGCCGCGCGCGGATCGCTACGACTACACGCTCGCGAGCCGCGTCGAGGATCTGACGGCGCTGATGGCGAAGCTCGAGCCGACGCGGAAGGTGCACCTCGTGGTGCACGACTGGGGCGGGATGATCGGCTTCGCGTGGGCGGCGCAGCGCCCCGAGCGGATCGCGTCGCTCACGGTGATGAACACGGCGGCGTTCCCGCTGCCGAAGACGAAGTCGTTCCCGCCGGCGCTGCGCCTCACGCGCACGCCGATCGGCGCGCTGCTCGTCCGCGGCGGCAATGCGTTCGCGGAGACGGCGGCGCGCGTCTGCGTCACGAAGCGACCGCTCCCGCCCGACGTGCGGCGCGCGTACGTGGCGCCCTACGGCAGCTGGGCCGATCGGATCGCGACGCTGCGCTTCGTCGAGGACATCCCGCTCTCGCCCGCCGACCGCGCGTGGTCGATCGTCGCCGAGACGGCCTCGCGGCTGTCCGATCTCGCGAGCGTGCCGATGCTGGTCGGATGGGGGATGAAGGACTTCGTCTTCGACCACCCCTTCCTCGAGGAGTGGGAGCGGCGCTTCCCGAAGGCCGAGGTGCACCGCTTCGCGGAGGCCGGGCACTACGTGATCGAGGACGAGAAGGACGTGCTCGTCCCGGCCATCGCGGCGTTCGTGCGCGCGCACCCGGCCGGCTGAGCCGGCGCGGGAACGATCGATGAGCGCCGAGCCTCGATCGCCGCGGGCGCCGCTCTCGAAGGTCGTGCTTCGTCTCGGCTGGGTGAGCCTGCTGACCGACGTCGCGGGCGACCTCGTGACCACGCTCTTGCCGTTCTTCCTCGTCGGCACGCTCGGCGCCTCGTTCGGGTTCGTCGGCGTGATCGACGGAGCGGCCGAGTCGCTCTCGAGCGTGCTGAAGATCGTGAGCGGTCGGCTGGGCGACGGACGCGTGCCCAAGAAGCGCCTCGTGCTCGTCGGCTACGCCGTGGCGGCGCTCTCGCGGCCGCTCATCGCGATCGCCGCATCGCCCGTCGCGGTGCTGCTGATCCGGCTCACGGATCGCTTCGGGAAGGGCATCCGCACGGCGCCGCGGGACGCGTGGATCGCCGACGCCACCGCGCCCGAGGATCGCGGGCGTGCCTACGGCATCCATCGTGCGATGGACAACGCGGGCGCCTTCCTCGGGCCCGTGCTCGGGCTCTTCTTGTACCGAGGGCTCGGGATTCCGCTCGCGTGGGTGTTCGCCTCGACGATCGTGCCGGGCCTCCTGGCGGTCGCTCTCGCGTGGTCGGCGCCCGAGGCGCCGCCGAGCGCGCCAGCGGTGGAGACGGGGGACGCGGGCGGGGCGGCGCCGTCGCTCCCGGGCGCGCTCCGCGCGTACCTCGCCGTGGTGCTCGTGTTCACGCTCGCGACCTCGAGCGACGCGTTCATCCTGCTGCTGGGGCGCTCGCTCGGTCTCGACGACGGGATCGTGCTCGGGACGTGGATCGGCTTCGCGGGCCTGCGCACGCTCGTGACCGCGCCCGGGAGCGCGCTCGGCGATCGCATCGGCCGGCGGACCTCGCTCTTCGTGGGCTGGGCGCTCTACGCCGCGGTCTACGTGGCGTTCTCGTTCGTCGCGACGTGGTGGCACTGGGCGCTCGCCCTCACGGCCTACGCCGGCTTCTACGCGCTCACCGAGGGCGCCGAGCGTGCGCTGGTCGCCGAGCTCGCGCCGAAGAGCGCGCGCGGCGCGGCGTTCGGCTGGTTCCACGGCATCGTCGGGATCGCGGCGCTGCCCGCGAGCTGGGGCTTCGGCGTCGTCGCCGATGGGCTCGGGATGCCGATGGCGTTTCGCATCGATGCGGGCCTCGCGCTCGCGGCGGCGCTGATGCTCGCGGTGGTCTCGCGCGGGGTGCCGCGCGCAGCCACGTGAACCTCGGGCGCGCGCGCGGATCGGCGAGCGCGTCGTCGCCGAGACCGTGACGCGTCGTTCCCACGCTGGCTGCTTCGTGCCACAACACGGCCCGTCGTCATGAGCGCCTACCGCGCGGCCGAGAAGTCCTTCGCCAACGTCGCCGAGCACCTGCCTCGGATGGCGCGCGAGCGGCCGCACGCGCTCGCGATCGTGATGCCCGGCCCGCGCGCGGCGACGGGGCAGAAGCGGCGCTACGTGCACACGACCTTCGCCCAGCTCGACGAGCGCTCCGATGCGCTCGCGGCGGGGCTGCGCGAGATCGGGATCGTGCGCGGCACGCGCACCGTGCTCATGGTGCGGCCGAGCCTGCCCTTCTTCGCGCTCACGTTCGCGCTCTTCAAGGTCGGCGCCGTCCCGGTGATGGTCGACCCGGGCATGGGCACCAAGAACCTCGGCCTCTGTCTCGGGCGTGCGCGCCCCGAGGCGTTCATCGGCGTTCCCGAGGCGCACGCCGCGCGGGCCGTGCTCGGCTGGGCGCGCTCCACCGTGAAGACGCGCGTGCTCGTCGGCTCGCGCGCGCTCGCGATGTGCTTCGGCCCGCGGATGCACACGCTCGAGGGCGTCGAGAAGCGCGGCCAGGACCAGCGCCCGCCGATCGAGCGCGTGCGCGAGGACGAGCTCGCCGCGATCCTCTTCACGAGCGGGTCGACCGGCGTGGCGAAGGGCGCCGTCTATCGCCACGGGAACTTCCTCGCGCAGGTCGCGGCGATCCGCGAGATGTACGACATCCGGCCGGGCGAGATCGATCTGCCGACGTTCCCGCTCTTCGCGCTCTTCGATCCGGCGCTCGGGATGACGACGGTCGTCCCGGACATGGACTTCGCCAAGCCGGCCACCGTCCTGGGCGCGAACATCGCCGAGGCCATCGCCGACTGGGGCGTCACGAACATGTTCGGCTCGCCAGCGGTGCTCGACCGCGTCGCGCAGTGGGCCGAGGGCAAGGGCGTGAAGCTCGCGACGCTGCGGCGCGTGATCAGCGCGGGCGCGCCCGTCCATCCGCGCATCCTCGAGCGCTTCCGGAAGCTGCTTCCCGACGGCGCGCGCATCCACACGCCCTACGGCGCGACGGAAGCGCTGCCGATCGCCAGCATCGACGACGTCACGATCCTCGGCCGAGGCGCCGACGCGGCGAGCCCCGATCAGCTCGGCGCGCGCGCCGGGACCGACGAGGGGCGCGGCATCTGCGTCGGTGTTCCGGTGCCGAGCGCGAGCGTCGAGATCATCGGCATCGAGGACGGCCCGATCGAGCACTTCGATCCCGAGATGCGCGTGAGCCGCGGCGTCGTGGGCGAGATCACCGTCGCCGGGCCGCAGGTGACGACGCACTACTTCGAGGACGATGCGAGCACGCGCGCGCACAAGATGAACGACGCCGGCCGCGTGCGACACCGCGTCGGCGACGTGGGCTACTTCGACGAGCGCGGGCGGCTCTGGTTCTGCGGGCGCAAGGCCCATCGCGTCGAGTGGAAGGGCGCGACGTACTTCACCGAGATGGTCGAGGGGCCCTTCAACGCGCACCCGCACGTGAAGCGGACGGCGCTCGTGAAGGGCAACCTCGTCGGCCTCGGCCTTCCGCCGGAGGAGGCGCTGTTCTTGCTCGTCGAGCCCATCGACGAGGAGATGTGGCGTCGCGAGGCGGTCCCCGTCGGCCGCTTCGGGACACCCACCTCGAGCCTCGCGCGCGCGCTCGAGCGCATCCGCGAGCGGCACGACTTCCCGCCGCTCGTGATCGAGGTGCGTCGCGCGCTGCCCGTCGATCCGCGGCACAACGCGAAGATCCTGCGCGAGGTGCTCGCGCGCGAGGTGGCGGCGGTGGAGCGGCGGCGATGACGGTGCTCGTGACGGGCGCGTCGGGCTTCGTGGGGCTCGCGCTCACGGAGGCGCTGGTGCGGCGCGGCGAGCACGTGCGCACGCTGAGCCGCACGACGGGCGCGCGCCTGGAGGAGCTCGCGCGGGCGGGCGCGATCACGATCACGCGGGGCGATCTCGCCGAGCGCGATCCGGTGATGCGCGCGGCGGAGGGTGCGCGCGCGATCCTCCACGTCGGCGCGAAGGCGGGCGTGTGGGGGCCGCGCGAGGAGTACCTGCGCACGAACGTGGGCGGCACGAGCCACGTGCTCGCGGCGGCGCGCGCGCACGGGATCGCGCGCATCGTCTACACGAGCACGCCCAGCGTCGTGCATGCAGGCGCCGACGTCGTGGGGCAGGACGAGCGCGCACCCTACGCGGAGCACTTCTCGACGGCGTACCCGGAGTCGAAGGCCATCGCCGAGCGCGCGGTGCTCGCCGCGAACGGCTCGCCGCTCGGGAAGGGCGAGGTGCTCGCGACGGTCGCCCTGCGGCCGCACCTGATCTGGGGGCCGGGCGACACGAACCTCGTGCCGCGCATCGTGGATCGCGCGCGCCGCGGAAGGCTCGCGCTGGTGAACGGCGGCGAGAGCATCATCGACGCGACCTACATCGACTCGTGCGTGCACGCGCACCTGCTCGCGCTCGATCGCCTCGCGCCCGACGCGGCGTGCGCCGGCAAGGCCTACTTCATCGCGCAGGGCGAGCCCACGAGCGTGCGCGCGCTCGTGCTCGGCATCGTGGAGGCCTACGGCCTGCCGCCGAAGGCCCGCTCGATCCCGCTCCCGGTCGCGAAGCTCGCCGGCACGCTGGTCGAGACGGCGTATCGCGTCGCGCGCGCGGAGAAGGAGCCGCCGCTCACGCGCTTCGTCGCCGAGCAGCTCGGCACCTCGCACTGGTTCGACCTCTCCGCAGCGCGCCGCGATCTCGGCTACGAGGCCCCGGTGTCGACCGCGGAGGGACTCGCGCGATTGCGCGCGTTCGCGCAGCGCGCCGAGGGGTAGACCGCGGCGCCCGAGAGCGCGCTTCCTCTCGCAGGGGCCGCCGCCGCCGTTCGCCGTGCAGTCCCTCTCCCCAACCCTCTCTCGCTGTCGCGGGCGAGGGAGCCGCGCGCGGGCCGCGGTGCTCACTCGATGCGCGTGGTGCGCTTCGCTCGAGGAGAGCTCACGCCGCCGAAGGCCCCATCGGCGCCGTCTCGAGGAACTTCCAGGTCTCGTTGTCGCGCTGGATGCGCAGCAGCTCCCACTGATCGCGGAGGAGCGCGACGGGGTGCCCGTCGACGTCGGTCACGCCGAGCGGCACGCGCCGCGCCTCGAGCGCCTGCGGGTCGAGCACCTTGCCCTCGGTCGAGCGCACCCAGCGCGCGAAGGCGTACGGCAGACGGTCCATCGCCACCTTCGCGCCGTACTCGTGCTCGAGCCGGTACGCGAGCACGTCGAACTGCAGCTGTCCGACCACGCCCAGGATCGGATCCTTCTCGCGCCCGGGCTGGAAGAAGAGCTGCAGCGTTCCTTCCTCCGCCAGCTCGTCGATGCCCTTCTGCATCTGCTTGCGCTTCATCGGGTCCAGCAGCGTCGCGCGCGCGAAGAACTCCGGCGAGAAGCGCGGCACCGAGTCGAACGTCACGGGCGGGCTGCCGGTGCTGATCGTGTCGCCGATGCGGAACACGCCCGGATCGTGCAGGCCCACCACGTCGCCGGCCCACGCCTCGTGGATCGTCTGCCGCTCGCTCGCGAAGAGCTGCTCGGCGCGCGCGAGGCGGATCTCCTTGTTCAGGCGGTAGTGCCACACGCGCATGCCGCTCTCGAACTTGCCCGAGCAGATGCGCACGAAGGCGATCCGGTCGCGGTGGTTCGGGTCCATGTTCGCCTGGACCTTGAAGACGAAGGCCGTGAAGCGATCGTCGCCCGGGCGCACGGTGCCACCGCTCGTCTCGCGCGGCTGCGGCGCCGGGCAGATGTGCTCGAAGCTCTCGAGGAAGGGCTCGACGCCGAAGTTCGTGAGCGCGCTGCCGAAGAACACCGGCGACACATCCCCCTTCAGGAACGTGTCGAGCGAGAAGCTGTCGCCCGCGCCCGTGATGAGCTCGACCTCGTCGCGGAAGTTCTTCGCGAGCTCCTCGCCCGCGATCTCGTCGATCTTCGGATCCGAGAGGCCGCTCGTCTGGGTCGGCACGCGCGAGGCGTTCTTCGCCGTGCGGTCGAAGGTGAGCACGGTCTTGTGCTCCACGTCGTAGACGCCCTTGAAGCGGTCGCCGCTGCCGATCGGCCACGTGCGCGGCACCGTCTTCATGCCGAGCACTTCCTCGATCTCGCTCATCAGCTCGAAGGGATCGCGCGCGGGGCGATCGAGCTTGTTCACGAACGTGACGATCGGCGTCCCACGCATCTTGCAGACGTGGAAGAGCTTCTTGGTCTGCTCCTCGACGCCCTTGGCGGCGTCGATGAGCATGATCGCGCAGTCGGCGGCCGTCAGCGTGCGGTAGGTGTCCTCGCTGAAGTCCTGGTGGCCCGGCGTGTCCAGCAGGTTGTAGCGGATGCCCGAGTAGTCGAACTGCAGCACCGAGCTCGTGATCGAGATGCCGCGCTTCTTTTCGAGCTCCATCCAGTCGCTCGTGGCTGCCTTCTGCGCGCGCCGCGCCTTCACCGCGCCTGCCGAGTGGATGGCGCCTCCGTAGAGGAGGAGCTTCTCGGTGAGGGTGGTCTTGCCCGCGTCGGGGTGGGCGATGATGGCGAAGGTGCGGCGCCGCTCGTGCTCGGTCTGCATGGAGTGTCCGGGTCTCGAGCTCGGCGAGACCGCGGGGGGCGAGGTGTAGCAGCGTTTCTGGCGACGGGTCGACGCGGCGCCGGCCACGGACCGACGTGCGCCTGCTGGGCCTGCTCGTCTCGGCCGCTCTGTCCGCGTGGATTCCCGCGCGGACGTGGGCGCAGCCCGCGGCGAGCGAGGCCGCGCCGCCTCCTGCGATCCACCCCTCACCATGGGGCTTCGGCGCCGCGTTGCTCGCCGGCGCCATGGTGTCGGACGATCAGCGCGGGCCGATGCACTTCGGCGGCGGGGGCGGGATGGCCCGCCTGGAGCTCCGCGTGCGGCCCTTCGACGAGCTCGACTGGCTCGAGGGAGACGTCCGCGCGAGCTTCGCCGTGGTCGGCCCGGGCGCAGACTCCGGGGTCGGCGGGATCCTCGACTTCGGTCTGGGCGTACGCGCCGCGCCGCGCGTCGGGGACGCTCGCCTCTGGGTCGGCGTGGCGATCGGTCTCGGTCTCACGGGGCCCTTCGGGCGCCCGACCGGGACGCTCGGCGCCGGGATCGCGTTCTTGCTCGGCGACGAGGTGACGCTCGGGCCCGAGATCCAGATGCATCACCTCGTGCAGTGGGACGCGCCCGGCGCGAGCAGCGACGCGATCTTCCTGTCGGGCGGCGCTTCGTTCGCCTACCGTCCCGTGTCGCGCCCGCCCGAGCCGGAGGCGGAGCCGGCGCCGATCGTCGTGCAGCAGCACGAGCAGGTGACGCACTGGCATCCGCCGCCCGCGCCGGAGCCGAGCCCGACGTACTTCGAGGAGCTCGATGGGCTCATGACCGCGGCCGTGTGCGGCGACCCCGCGCCTTCGCCCGTCGTCACGCTGCTCCCGCCCGTGCTCTTCGAGCACGACGCGTCGGTGCTGACGGCGGCGGGCGAGGTGGCGATGCACGACGTGCTCGCGCGCATCGTCGAGGCGCCCGCCGAGCTGCGCGTGATCGTCGAGGGTCACGCCGACGCGACGGGCACGGACGACTACAACGAGCTGCTCGCCTTCGATCGCGCGCGCACGGTGGCCGACTGGCTCGTCGCGCATGGACTTCCCGAGGCGCGCGTGGAGGCGCGAGGGCAGGGCGAGCGCGCGCCGCTCGTGGACGGGGCTTCGATCGACGCGCTCGCGCCGAATCGGCGGGTGACGATCCGGCTCGAGCCCGCGTCGGTCGAGCCGCCCACGCCGGCAGAGGAGGCGACGACTCCATGAGGCTCCTCGTCGTCGCCCTCGTCCTCGCCGCGATCGGCGGCTGCGACGTCCTCGCGCCCGTGATCCGCGAGCAACGCGACCCACCGCCTCGGGGCGGCTCGCGCTGCGAGCTCGTGGAGCGGTGCGCGCAGCTCGACGAGCCGCCGCCCGACACGCTGCTCGAGAGCGAGGTGCAGGCGCCCTCGCGCATCTGCGCGAGCCCGCTCGTCGAGCGGACGATCGCGGTGCAGGGCGACGTCGAGGTCGCCGGCGCCACCCTCGAGTGCACGCACACGACCTTCGTGGTGAGCGTCGCGCCCGGCGAGCATCCGCCGATGCCGACGGTGCGCGTCACGGGAGGCGCGATCGAGGACGCCGTGCTCACGATGGCGAGCGAGGACGCCGTCGCCGAGCTGGATCTCTCGGGCACGGCGATCGATCGGGCCACGATCGAGCTGGAGGGCGCGGTCCGCGCCCGGCTCACGGGCGGGCGAATCGCGGAGACCGCGCTGCGCCTGCGCGTACGGCAGCCGATCGCCGCGCCGGAGGTGCTCCTCGATCGGGTGAACGCGACGGATCTCCGCATCGACGCGGCCGGCGCCTCCGTTCGCCTGCGCGACGCGGTCGCGGGCCGGATCCTCGTGAGCGCGCGCTGGCTCTCGATCGAGCGCGGGTCGCTGCGCGCGGCGATCCTCGCGGCCGATCACGTCGAGCTGCTCGACGTGGTCGCCGCCTCCACGCGCATCGACGCCTCGCGCTTCATCGCCGCGGGCGGCACGATGAGCGAGTGCTTCGTGGCGCGCTGCGACGCGGTGACGCTCGCGCTCACGCACGTGACGGGCACGCGCTTCGCGGCGTGCACGAGCCCGCTCGAGCTCGAGACGGCGAGCCTCGCGGACGTCGTGATCGAGGGAGACGTCTCCGGCCACGGCTCGCTGATCCACGGCGCCGCGCTCGGCGGCAGCTCGGTCGTGCTCGAGCAGGGCACGCTCCAGCACGCGGCGCTCTGCGGCGCGCTCACGCTCTCCGCGGACGAGCTCGACTGCTTCTCGTGCGAGCCGACCGCTCCGGCGGAGCTCTGCGCGGGCACCATCGGGAGCGTCGTGCGCTGTCCGGGGCTCTGCGCCTCGCACTGCAGCGTCGCCCCCCCGGCGATGTCGGTCGCCGACGACTGCGCCGAGTAGGGCGGCGCGCTCGCGCTCCCGGCGGGGCGACGCATGGTGCTCGGCTTGCTACGCCACGGGCATGGCCGAGAACGAACCCCTGCCGCGCGGGCTCGAGCGCTACGCGCTGGGCGAGAAGCTCGAGGGCGAGCCCGTTCGCTGGCTCGCCACAGACCGCGATCGCGGTCGCGACGTGCTCGTCACACGTGTGGCGTTCGGACCGTCGCGGCTCGCCGAGCGCGACGAGCGCGTGGCGCGCGCCAAGGCGCTCTTCGCGGTGAACGCGCCCGCGCTCGTCGCGACCTATCACGCCGGGCCCTGGGCCGACGACGCGTTCGTCGTCGAGGAGCGGCTCGTGGAGCCCGAGCCCCTCGGGGCCCGCGAGCTCGACGCGCGCGAGCGGGCGCTCGCAGCGCGCTCCATCGCCGAAGGCCTCGCCACGCTGCACGCGGCCGGCTGGTCGCTCGACGCGCTCGACGCTCGCCTCGACGCCTATCGGCAGCCGAAGATCGACGTCGCCCTGCACACGATCCCCGCGACCGACGCGAGCCGCCACGAGGACCTCGTCCGCGCGCGCGACGCGATCGCGAAGCTCGGCGTGCAGAGCCGGGGCGCCGACACGGCGGCGGCGCTCGCTGCCGCGATCGAGGTCCCCGCGCCCGGGCCGTCGGCGCCGCTCCTCCACGCGGAAAAGCCCGCGGGTCGCGCCGGGCTCGCGTGGCTCGCGGTCGCCCTCGCGGTCCTCTTGGCGATCGCGCTCTTCGTGATCTCGCGCGGCTGAAGGACGGCCGCGCGGCCCGACGATCCGCGTGGACCGCGCGCGCGGCCGAGGCACCGCGCCTCGCCCGGCGTGCTACGGTCGCGACGTGGACCGACCCGGGTCGACGAGGCTCGTCGCGATGACGCTCGCAGCCTGCGCGCTCTTGGCCGCGTGCGGCGGCTCGCGCGACGCCTGGGTGCGCGCTCCGGACCGACGCGCGATGGTGCGCCTCGAGCGCCAGGCGCAGCGCGAGATGCACTGCCGGGCGGGCCTGCAGATCTCCGCGATCGAGCCGGCGGCCTTCCGCGTCTCGGGCTGCGGCCAGCTGCGCGAGTACGCCTACGTGTGCTCCGGGCGCCGCTGCGCGTTCCAGCCGATCGTGCCGGCCATCATGCGCGCGTCGGCCGATCTGCAGTGCGCGCCCGAGATGCTCACGGCCCTGGCCGACGGCGCCGCGCACCTGGCGTTCTTCGGATGCACGCGCGGCGCGGCCTACCGTCTCGTCTGTCTGGATCGCGGCTGCACGTGGTCGCGGACGGAGGAGTCGGTGAGCATGGCGGCGCCCCCGCCCCCGCCGATGCTCGACGTCGTCACGGCCGATCCCTCGCTCGAGGCGGCCGTGATCCCGCCGCCGCCGGGCGCCGCGAGCGCGTTCACCGGGTCCGAGCAGGCGATCGTCCCGACCCCCCCGGCGAGCACCGCGCCGCCGCCGTCGTCCACGCCGCCTTCGTCCGCGCCGCCGCCTTCGTCCACGTCCACGGCGGTCGTGCCGCCGCCGCCCGGGGCCGCTCCCACGCCGGCGCCCACCGACACCGTGGTGATTCCCCCGCCTCCCTCGTGACGAACCCCGCACGCCGTTCCGGAGATCCGCGATGAGCACGTCCTCGATCCAACGCATCCTGTGCCCGGTCGACTTCTCCGAGTCTTCCGATGCCGCGCTCACCTTCGCGTCCGTGCTCGCCAAGCAGTTCGGCGCCGAGCTCCACGCGGTGCACACCTGGGAGCTCTCCGCCTATGCGTCGCCCACGAGCGAGCTCGCGAAGGACACGGAGCGCGCGCTCAAGAAGGATCTCGACGCGGCGATCGCGCGCGCGGTCACGAACGGTGTGGTCGTCCACGCGCACCTGCGCCTCGGCCCGCCCGCCGAGACCATCGTCGCCGCCGGCAAGCACTTCGGCGTCGATCACATCGTGATGGGCACGGCGGGCAAGGGTGGGCTCGAGCGGCTGCTCGTGGGCTCGGTGGCCGAGCAGGTGATCCGCGCGGCCGAAGTGCCCGTCACGACGGTTCGCGGTCGTCCGAAGGCCTGAGCGATCGCTGGCCCGAAGGCTCGAGCTAGCGGTCGCCCGAAGGCTCGAGCGCCTTCGTCTCGAGCGTCATCTCGAGCATCGTCGGGCGGAAGCCGATCTTGCGGAAGAGCGCCTGCGCGCGCTCGTTCGAGGTCGCGGTGTGCAGCACGACGCGCGGCGCGCCGTGCTCGGCGGCGAGCTCGGCGAAGCGGCGCACGAGGGCCTCGGCGGCGTGCGAGCGGCGCGCGCTCTCGACCACGAGCACGTCGTGCAGAGCCGCGTGCTGCGCGAGGAGCATGTTGAAGTCGCGCTTCTCGAGGCGCCCGTACACGTAGCCCACGATGGCGCCGTCGAGCTCCGCCACGAGCACGATGGCCTCGGCGCTCTGGATCTCGGTGCCGAGCCAGCGGCGGTAGCCTTCTTCCACGCCCGTCGGCAGGAAGAAGCGCTCGGGGTCGATCGCGTGGTGGAAACGGACGAGCTCGGCGGCGAGCTTGCCGAGGGTGCCGAGGTCGTCCGACGTGGCGCGGCGCACCACGCCTTTGAATGCTGCGAGGTCGCTCATCGTCTCGTCAGCGTAGCTGATCGCATGGGCGGCGGCCGTCTGCCATGCTTGGAAGTGGAGGCCTTCGATGCGCGACCGACTCTTGTTCCGTGCGGGGGTTCTCGGGGTGCTCGTGCTCCTCGGTGGCTGCCGCGCCGCCACCGCCTCGCCGTACCAGCGCTGCGCCTACGACTCCGACTGCCGCACGCCGAGCGACCGCTGCATCCAGGTGACGAGCTCGGGCGTGCGCGACTCCATGTGCAGCAGCTCGTGCTCGTACACGGACTCGCGCTGCCCCACCGACGCGTACGGGGTGGCGGGTAGCTGCATCTCGTTCGACGGTGGCGTGCGCTACCAGTGCTACCAGACGTGCACGACCTCCAACGTCTGCGAGTCCGGCTTCTATTGCTCGACCGTCTCGGGCAGCGGGTCGGCGCGCATCTGCCTCCCCGGTTGAGGCGGTTCGGCGAGTTGACGGCGAGCGCGGGGCCGGCATGCTCGCCGGCGCGATGAGCCGAAGCCTCCAGGTCGTCGTTCTCGCTCTCCTGCTCGCGGGCTTCGCGTTCGGCGCCGGCGAGCTCGGCCGTGCACGCGGCGCGATGGCGGCGAGCACGCGCCACGTCGAACGGCCCGATGGCGCACTCTCTTTCTCCGACGAGGAGCCCCTCGAGCTCCCCGCCCACATCCGGCGCATCCTCGCCGGCGGCGGGCCGACGCCCGATCTCGATCAGGTCTCGCTCGAAGAGGACGTGGCGCTCGCGCAGCGCATGGTTCCCGCGGAGGGCACGATCGTCCTGTTCGCCGGCGGCGCCGGCACGCGTGCCGTGCAGGAGCGGGACCCGAGCCCCGAGGGAGACTCGGTCGTCTTCGCCCTCGGCAACCTCTTCTCCCCGCGTGGCGGGCGCGATGCGCACTACCGCCGCACGCGCCTCTCGCTCCACGGCGGCGCGAGCGTCGACGAGATCTTCGCGGCGTTCGAGCTCGCGCTCCCCGACGGCGACGACCCGCTCTTCTTCTACTTCACGGGGCACGGGCGCGGCGGGGCCACGCCGGCCGACGCGCTCGCGCAGACGTGGGGCAATGCCGGCTTCGATCCGCGCACGTTCGCCGAGCAGATGGAGGACCTCGGCACCGAGCGCCGCGTGCGCGTCGTCGTCACGAGCTGCTTCTCGGGCGGCTTCGCCGAGATCGCGTTCCGGGGTGCCGACGAGACGCTCGGGCCGACCGAGCAAGACCGATGCGGGATCTTCTCGACCTCGTGGGATCGGGAGTCCGGCGGGTGCGACAGCGACACCGACCGGGCGGTGCACGAGGGCTTCGGCGTGTACTTCCTCTCCGCGCTCGGCGGCCGCGATCGGGACGGGAACGACGCGCGCGCTCGCATCGATCGCGATCACGACGGCACGATCACGCTGCTCGAGGCGCTGGCCGAGGTCCGCATCGCGTCGCGCGCGATCGACGTGCCCATCACGACGAGCGAGCGCCTCCTGCGGTCCGTCGCGCCCGAGGAGGGCGAGGCCGTCCCGGTGTCCTTGCCCGAGGAGTCGGCCGTGATCGACGCGCTCCTCGCCGCGCTCCACCTCGACTCGGTGGAAGCCGTCGAGCGCTCGCTCGAGATGCTGCGCGCGCGCGAGGAGGAGAACACCGACGCGCTCACCGAGGCGTACGCCGAGGCCGACGATCGCGCGGCCGAGGTCGCGGGCGCGGTGCTCTCGCGGTGGCCGGTGCTCGACGATCCCTACCATCCCGACTATCCGGCGATGCTCCGCGAGGCCCACGACGAGCTGCGGGAGTTCTTCGAGTCCGAGGAGGCCATCGCGTGGGCCGAGGCCGAGGACGACGCGAGCGCGCTCCAGACCGCGAACGACGGGCTCGAGGTCGAGATCGCGGTGCACCTGCGCGTGCTGCAGGCGGCCGAGACGCTCGCGCTCGCGGGGCGCTTGGCGGCGCGCGGCGGGCCGAGCTGGGAGCGCTTCCAGGCGATGCGCGCGTGCGAGGCGAGCGCGCCCTGAAGGCTGCACGTGGCGTGCGCGCCCTGGTACTTTGGGCGCATGACGACGCTCCGCACGCTCGCCGCCTTCGCGCTCCTTCCGCTCGCGGCGTGCGCGACGCCTCCTGCCGAGACCGATGCGGCGCTCGTCGACGCGAGCGCGCCGGCCGACGCCGGGGAGGGCGACGGGGGGGACGACGCGGGGCGACGGCGCGATGCCGGCGGGGACGCGGGACCGAGCCCGGTCGAGGTCTTCGCCGACGTGGGAAGCACGACGGAGGGCATCGCGCTCGGCGCCACGCCCGACGGAACGCCGGTGCTCTACGTCGGCGCCGCCGACGACCGCATCGTGCGCGTCGACGCCGCGGGCGTGGTGAGCGACTTCGTCTCCATCGATGGACCGGTCGGGCTCTCGGTGCGCCGCGACGGCACGCTGCTCGTGTGCGCGAAGCTGCCCGCCGCGATGGGCGGCGCGCCGGCGATCTTCACGGTCACCCCCGACGGCGTGGTCACGCCGATCGTGACCGCGGCGCCGGGCGGTGCACCGTTCGGTCTCACGAACTTCGTGACCGAGGCGCCCGACGGCTCCATCGTCTTCTCCGACTCGGCGGGCGACGCGCTCTACCGCGCCGACGCCGACGGGAGCCACGTCGCGCTCGTGGCGGCGATCTCCTACGCGAACGGCCTCGCGTTCTCGCCCGACGGGACGACGCTCTACGTCGCCTCGTGGGACACCCAGACGCTGCACGCGATCGCCTTCGACCCCGCCACCGGCACCTACGGCGCGAGGACGACCGCGCACGAGGGCGTGAGCGGGGTCGACGGCCTCGTCACCACGTCGACCGGCGCGATCGTCCTCGTGACGAGCACGCTCGGGATCCTGCTCGTCGACCCGACGGCGCCCACGGCCGAGCCGACGACGCTGCTCGCCGGCCGCGCGCTCGCGCTCCCGGCCAACGGGGTCTTCGGCGACGCCGCGTTCGGGATCCACGACGTGTTCTTGTCGTCGCTGGGCCGGCAGACGATCTTCGTCCTCCACACCGATCTCGCCGGGCCCTGAAGGCCCGACAGGAATCCTCCTGTCGGGTTCTTCCAAACCCAAAAAACCCGAGCGATTCTCGCTCGGGTAGGACAAGGCGCGACAGGTTTCCTGTCACGCCTTGAGCCGCGCATTGCGGAGCGTCTCGCGCCGAGCGAGCTATTCTCCGCGCCTTGCCGTCCGTCGACTCTCTCGCGCTCTCCTGTCCTCACGCCGCCGACTGCCCGGGCTGCCCGCTCATGGGCAAGCCGAGGGGCGAGCAGCTCGCGCGCAAGCGCGCCACGCTCGTGACGGCGCTCGCTCCCTACGCGCTCGCGGTCGAGCCCGCGGAAGGGATCGTCTCGCCGGAGGAAGAGGCCGGCTACCGCACGCGCGCCAAGCTCGTGGCGGGTGAGGGCGGCGCGCTCGGTCTGTTCCGCGCCGGCACGCACGAGGTCGTCGATCTTCCGGGCTGTCTCGTCCTGCGCCCCGTCGTGGCCGCCGTCGCGCAGGCGGCGCGCGCGCTCCTCGCGGAGGGCGTCGTGCGCTCGGTCGAGGACGGCGGCTGGCTCGCGGGCATCGACGTGCGCGAGGCGCTCGGCCCGCACGCGCAGGCCCGCACGCTGGTGATGCTGCTCGTCAACGGCGCGCCGCCCGAGGACGAGCTCGAGCGCGTGGGGGGCGAGCTCGTGCAGCGCTGCGGCTCGGTGGTCTCGCTCGCCGTGCTGCGAGGCGAGCCGGGCCCGCAGCTGCTCGCGGGCGAGCTCGAGGTGCTGCGCGGGCCGACCGAGATCGAGGATCGCATCGATCCCACCGGGCCCTTCCACTACGCGGCCCACGGCTCGTTCGTGCAGGCCTCGCGCCGCGCGGCGAGCGCGATCGTGTCGGCGATCGAGCAGCTCGCGCGCACCGCGAAGACGCCGCCGCGCGTGCTCGAGCTCTTCGCCGGATCGGCGACGACCGGGCTCACGCTCGCGCGGGCAGGGGCGCACGTCGTCTCCGTCGAGCTCTTCGGCCCGGCGATCGCGCGGGCCGAGCGCGCTGCCGGCGAGCAGGGGCTCGGCCGCCGCTTCGAGGCGCGTCGGGCCGACGCCGACGCCGCCGTCGCGGACGCCCTCGCCATCGGCGAAGAGTTCGACCTCGTGGTCGTGAACCCGCCGCGGCGGGGCCTCTCGCCCATGCTGCGCGAGGGCATCGCCAAGCTCGGCCCCAAGCGCGTCGCGTACGTCAGCTGCGAGCCGCGGACGCTGGCGCGCGACCTCGCCCACTTCGCGCGCCTCGGGCTCGGCGTCACGGAGATGACCGGCGTCGACATGATGCCGCAGACCGACAAGGTCGAGACGCTCGCGTTCCTCGCGCCGCGCCCGATCGCGCCCGCGACGGTGCTGCACGAAGAGGGCGATCTCGTCGTGGTGCGCAAGGATCCGCACGAGCCGACGACGCCCCATCCGGAGTACGCGTCGTCCCTCACCGATCGCGTCCGCGCGCTGCCTTTCCTCGCCGCGGCCCAGGCCATCCATCGCCTCGACGTGGGCACGAGCGGTGTCTGCTTGTTCGCGCGGCGGCCCGATGCGGTGGCGCCACTCCAAGCCGCGCTCGGGAGCGCGACGAAGACCTACGTCGCGCTCGTGCGCGGCATCCCGCACAAGAAGGGGCGCGTGCGTGCGCCGCTCGACGAGCGCGGCAAGGTGCTCGAGGCGACGACGCGCTTCGTGCGTCGCGAGGTGGTGCGCGGCCACGCGCGCATCGAGGCGAGCCCGGCCGAAGGCCGCACGCACCAGATCCGCCGGCACCTCGCCTCGATCGGCCACGCCGTGCTGGGGGACGAGCGCTACGGGCACGGACCGAGCAACCGTCATCTCTACGAGCGCTACGGCCTCGACCGCACGTTCCTGCACCTCGGCTGCCTCGTGATGCGCGTGGGCGATCAAGAGCTGGTGCTCGAGGCGCCGCTCGCGCCGGATCTCTCGGCCGTGCTCGACGCGATGCGCGGAAAGTCGCCGCCGGGGCGCACCGACGCGTGACGCGTCACGCTCACCCGTCACGTGACGCGTGAGCGGCGCGCACGCTGAGGTGCTCCTCGCGTGCGCGGGCTTCACGCTCGCGCGCGCCGCCGCACGAAACCGCGCGCGAGCGAGTGGCCTGGCGCGTGCACGGGAGGCGGGCATGCGAACCACGCGCTCGAGCTCCCTCGTTCTCCTCGGTCTGATCTCTCTCTCGGCGTCGGCGTGCTCCACGAGCACGACCGGCACGCAGCCCTTCGACACGGGCCTCGATCCCTCGCGCACCGCCGTCTCGCTGAGCGTCGAGGAGACCCGCGCCGTCTGCGAGCAGTTCTCGGACGAGACGCAGGCGCGCTTCGACCGCATCCGCCAGCTCCTGTGTCTCAGCGCGGCGGCCTATGCGGACACCGAAGCGAGCTGCCACTCCAACTACGACCAGTGCATCGCGCGGCTCGAAGGCGCGGTAGCGTTCTCCTGCGATCCCACCGGCCGCCTCACGCCGACGGAGAATCCGCACGTCTGCGCGGGCGTGACCGTCGACCAGATCGAGCACGGCCTCACCGTCTTTCTCAACGCGACGACCACGACGACGGCCGCCTCGCTCTGCGCGATGCCGCTGAGCCAGCGCATGGGCTTCGGTGACCTCAGCCACTTCGGCGCCAGCGAGAGCGACATCGCCGGCTACAACTGCGCCGTGAACACGACGCTCCATCCGACCGTGCTCTGCGACGGCGCTGCGTGCTTCTCGATCTGATCGGGAGGGCTCAGCGGTTGACGAACGCGTCGAGCATCGCACTGCCGATGCTCACCGCCTCGGCGTGATCTTCGTTGTGCGTCACGCGCGCGCCCGCGTCGGTGAACACGAGGTAGGTCACGCCCGAGTCGACGCCGCCCGTGCGCGGGTTGCTGGGGATGCCGAGCGCCTCCGCCATCGCGAACGAGGCCTCGCCGATCCCCGACGAGGGACCGGCGTCGCCGAAGATGCCGTAGGCCATCCGGTCCTGATAGAGGACGACCGCCACCTGGCCGATGCGGATGCCGTGATCGGCGTAGCGGAAGCGCGCGCTCGGGAGCGGGATGACGATGAAGGGCAGGGTGCTCGCGTCGAGCGCGTTGCCGTGCGAATCGACGCCGCTCGTGTCGGGCATGTAATCCGGGTCCGACATGCAGAGCGCGCTCTGGCCGCCATCGCAGTCGATGTCCATGTCGGCCTGCCACCAGATCACGTTCGCGGTCTGGCAAACGGGCACGGTCTCGGGATCGCCGGCATCGAGGCCGTAGTCGCCGCCGATGCGGTTGCAGGCCCCGAGCGAGGCGAGCACCTCGGCCGGCGTGAGCGTCCCCGGCATGCCGCCGTCGACGTCGGGAAGGCAGCACTGGATGTCGGCGGGGCCGGGGCAGAGGCCCATCCGCGGCATGTGACCGGCGGGGCAGAGCGACGTGCTCTCGCAGACGCCCATGATGCCGGCGTAGGAGCAGGGGCCCCAGGTGGCGTCGGTCTGGGCTGTGGCGTCCGCGGGGCGGGCGGCGTCGTCGGCGGGGGCGGCGTCGTCGATGGGGGCGTCGTCCTCCGTCGCCGCGTCCATGGCCGCGGCGCCCGCATCGCGATCGGGATCGGTCGCGGCATCCTCGGTCGAGCGCGCTCGCGGCGCGGCGCAGCCGAGGGCGAGCGGACCGGCGACCGAGATCGTGAGCACGATCGAGGCGAAGACGCGCATCGGGCGAGCGTACCGCGGTCCTCGCGCGCCGTGCTCGGCTCGCTGGGCCGCCCCGTCCGCCGGTGCGGCGGTGAAAGCGACCTGCGACGCCGTTCGTACTCAGGCACGAGTCGTCCTTGACCCGTCCGACCCCCGCCGCTAGAACGCGCGGGTTTTTCGGCCGGAAACCCTCGGCACTTCTCGATTTTCCCCGCTTCTCAGCGCCCGAAAGCCCTCTCCGCGCGATGCAAAGGTCCCTCGTCAGCTCGCTGCTCGCGCTCGCATCGCTGACGGCGATCTCGGGCGCCATCGCGCTCGAGCGAGCCATCGCCCAGCAGGCCGACGAGGCCGCGGCGGCCGAGGCGGCCGCCGAGGCCGAAGAAGAAGCCGAAGAAGAAGAGGCCCTCCGCGCCGAGGCCGAGGCCGAAGAAGAAGAGGCCGCGGGGCGCCCCTACGAGGGCGTCGACGACGCGGCCGCCGGCGTGCACGTGCCGCAGACGATCTGCGAAGGCGCGCGCATCCGCCGCATCCGCATCCTCGGCAACCGGCGCGTGGCCGACGAGGACGTGCTCGCCGGCATCCGCCTCCGCGCCGGCCGCACGTGCACCGATCGCCAGGTCACGCGTGACGCCCAGGCGCTCTGGGACCTCGGATTCTTCGACGACATCGTGGTCGAGGGCGAGGTCCAGTCCGACGATCGCATCGACCTCGTCTTCCGCGTGCGCGAGCGGCCGGCGATCGGTCACGTGCGCTACACGGGCAACGATCACGTCGGCTCGAGCGACATCGACGAGGTGATGACGCTGCGGGAGGGCTCCGTGCTCTCGCGCCCCGACATCGCCTCGCAGGTCACGCGCCTACGCGATCTCTACGCCGAGAAGGGCTACTTCCTGGCCCACATCGAGCCGGAGATCACGACGACCGAGAACAACCAGGTCGACGTCGTCTTCCACATCGAGGAGGGCCTCGAGGTCTCGGTGCGCCGCATCCGCTTCGTGGGCAACCACCACGTCTCGGACGGCGAGCTGCGCGGCGTGATGCAGACCGGCGAGACCGGCTTCTTCTCGTTCCTCACGAACAACGACAACTTCCAGCAGGCGCACTTCGACGAGGACCAGACGCGCCTCGCCGCGACCTACTACGACCGCGGGTTCCTCCAGATCCACGTCGGCACGCCGCGCATCGAGCTCACCGCCGATCGCCGCTACATCGACATCACGATCCCCGTCACCGAGGGCCCGCGCTTCCGGCTCGGCCACATCCGCGTGACCGAGCTCGACGAGACGGGCGAAGAGATCGATCCGCTCGGCGGGCGCCGCACGCTGCGCGAGATGATCCCGGCCCAGCCGGGCGACTGGTTCAACCGCACGGCGCTCGCGCAGGCGCTGCAGTCGATCACGCGCTTCTACCGCGATCAGGGCTACGCCCACGCGGAGGTCTCGCCGCAGATGGAGCTCGACGGCGAGACGCGCGCGGTCGACCTCACGGTGGCGATCCAGCGCGGCGCGCCGACGACGATCGAGCGCATCAACATCCGCGGCAACACCAAGACGCGCGACAGCGTCATCCGCCGCGAGCTGCGCATCTCGGAGGGCGACCTCTACTCGCAGACGCGCCTCGAGACCTCGCGCGCCGCGGTGCAGGCGCTCGGCTACTTCGAGCACGTCGAGATGAGCGAGTCGGACGGCTCGCGCGACGACACCATCATCGTCAACTTCGAGGTCGCCGAGCGCGCGACCGGAACGTTCCAGGTGGGCGCCGGCTTCTCGTCGATCGAGAGCTTCATCCTCACCGCGCAGATCAACCAGCAGAACCTGTTCGGCAACGGGCAGTCGCTCTCGCTCCAGCTCCAGCTCTCCGGCCTGAGGCAGCTCATCCAGCTGCAATTGGTCGAGCCCTACTTGTTCGGCACCGATTGGAGTGCCGCGATAGAGCTGTTCAGAACGACACGCCAATACCAGGCGTTCAGTCGAAACTCGACCGGCGGCAGCTTGAGCCTCGGTCACTGGCTGCTCGATCGTCGCTTCACGTTCTTCGCGAGCTACCGCGGCGACTACGTCGAGATCGGCGCGCGCACGGGCGGCTTCTTCGGCTCGGGCACGGGCGCCGGCTTGTTCCAGCTCCCGACGCTGCAGCTGGCGAACCTGTACCGGCAGGGCCTCTCGAGCTCGCTCCGGTTCACCTTGCAGTGGGACTCGCGCGACAACCGCCTGTTCCCCATGAACGGCCTCTACATCCAGGCCTCGACCGAGATCGCCGACGAGATCCTCGGATCGGCGAACACGTTCGTGCGCACCACGGCGTTCGTGCGCTGGTACTGGGAGCTGTTCAGTGGCGTCGTGCTCAAGATGAACACGACGGCCGGCCTCATCACGTCGCGCCAGACGCCAGGCCCGCCGATCTTCGAGCGCTTCTATCTCGGCGGCATCTTCAGCGTCCGCGGCTTCCCGCTGAACGGCCTCGGCCCCCGCGTGGGCTTGTCGCAGTCCACCGATCCGAACGCCGCGCTCGGCGACACCGGCATCCCGGTCGGCGGCAACGCGCAGTTCTATTACAACCTCGAGCTCGAGTTCCCCATCATCCCGCAGGTCCAGATCCGCGGCGTGATCTTCACGGACGGCGGCAACGCCTGGAACCTCGACAGCTACCTCTGCGTGCCGAGCGCGCCGGTGCAGGACCCCTCGTCGGATCCCTGCAACTACATGCGCAACCCGTTCGACATCCGCACGTCGTGGGGTTTCGGCGTCCGCTGGATCTCGCCCCTCGGTCCCCTGCGCTTCGAGTGGGGCATCCCGTTCATCCGCCGGCCCTGGGAACAGTCGGTCGACTTCCAGTTCACGATCGGCAACTTCTTCTGACCGGCTCGCGCCGCTGCTGCGGGCCCGCGCGGCGCGAGCGAACGAGGCGCGGCTCGAGACGTGCGCGGTCAGGGCGCGAGGAGCTGCACGTCGTCGAAGACGACGGTGGCGTTGCCCGCGCCGTTCTGGATGGTGAAGCGCGACAGGCGCGCGCCCGCCGGGCAGCTCGCCGTGAGATCGAGCGTGACGTGCGTCCAGCTCGTGGTGATCGCGGGCAGGGTGATCGCGCTGCACGTCACGCCGTCGGCCGCATAGGGCTGCACGCGCAGCGTGGGCGTCCCGTTCGCGACGCGCGCCCAGAGGTCCAGGCGCGGCGCGTCCTCGAGCGGGATGAGCTGGTTGCTCCCGAAGGCGAAGCCGCCGAACGCCGCGTAGGCGACCGACGCGCACGCGCTGCCGGCGTGGCATCCCGTGCTCGCCGCGAGGTCGATGGTCGCGCTGTAGCTGCCCCAGTCGCGCCACGCCTCGGCGGTGAAGCCCGAGAACACCGTCGACGAGAAGCCGTCGGCGTAGATGCTGCGCAGCGGCTCGTACGCGCACGTCATCCCCGCCGCGCGCAGGTCGTGGAACTGGATGCCGAGGTCCACGTCCGTTCCGTCGTCGAGCGGGATGAGCGTCGTCGAGGCGAGCACCTCGCCCTGCACGCTCGTCACGCGCAGCTCGATGCCGGTGCCCCCGCGGCGCGGATCGACGCCGGTCAGCTCGAGCTGGTTGGTCCAGCTCCGCGTGAGCGGCGTCCACGGGTTGGGGCTCGTGACGCCGGGCCCGGCGCCGCGGAATTCGACGCTCTCGAGCGCGATCGCGTGCGAGTACACCATGAGGCGCGTGTAGAACGGCTGCGTGAGCGGGTCGACGTAGGCGCGGATCGTCCCCGAGCTCGGGCAGGGGACCACGCGCACGTTGCCGAGCGTCGAGCCTGCGTTGGCCGTCATGAGATCGCCGTGCGCGGTGGGCGCGACATCGACCGAGGGCGCGCCGTGCGGGCAGTTCGCACAGCAGCCGGGATCGCAGACGTCGGTGATCATCACCACGGTGGTGCGGTCGCCGACGGTGACCTCCATACACTCGCCGCAGCCCTGGCCCTCGGGGCGGCTGCCACCGCCCTGCGCCGCGGGGAAGCCGTAGAAGAGCTCGGCGGCGGCGATCGTGTAGCCGGCCGCGAAGAGCGGCGGCATGTGCGCGGCGACGGCGCCGTAGCCGCAGGTGCCTCCGCCGACGGGCGTGTAACCGGTGACGCTCGCCGAGCCGCAGCTCGCGGCCGGGAGGACGACGGCCGCGTCGTGCGGCAACGCGGCATCGGTCGGAGCGGTCCCGGCGTCGGTCGCGGCCGCGTCCTCGCTCGCCGCATCGCCGCCGCTCTGCGCGTCGGGTGGGCTCGCGGCGTCCGGCCCGCGGGCCGCGTCCGCGCCGGTGTCGGCGACGCTCGCGCCGTCGACGCTGCCGCCATCGCGCGCGGCGTCGAGCCCGCTGTCGTTCGCTCCTGCGTCGTTGCTGGGGGCCGGCGCCACCTCGCAGGCGGTGGCGAGCAAGAACAGCGAGGCAGCCGTGACGGTGTGGCGCATGAATCCTCTCTCGCGCCGAGCGTCTCACAACAGCCACCCCGCGCCCGGCGAAATCACCGGCACGCTTGACCCGTATGTCGTGAGCGGCTACCCATCGGCCCGGAACCACCTGTGAACAAGACGCAGCACCTTCAATCGTTCAGGAGGCACGCGATCACGCTCGTCGCGGCTCTTCTCCTCTCGACGTGGGCGCCGCGCATCTACGCCCAGGTGCACATCGCGGTCGTCGACCTGCAGCGCGCCCTGAACGAGACCGAGGACGGCCGCCGGGCGAAGGCGCGCCTCAAGCGTCTGTTCAAGCAGCGTCAGCAGGAGCTCGACAAGGCGCAGGGTGAGCTGAAGTCCTTGAAGGAGGAGTTCGACGAGCAGTCGGACACGCTCTCGGCGGAGGCCCGCCAAGAGCGTCTCGACCAGATCCAGAAGCAGTTCGTCGAGCTGCAGTCGACCTACGTCGAGTACCAGCGCGAGCTCGCCGAGAAGGAAGCGGAGATGACCCAAGAGATCATCGCCCGCATGGAGACGATCCTCCGGCGCATCGGCCAGGAAGAGGGCTACACGCTCATCCTCGAGCGGAACGAGGGCGGCGTCGTCTTCGTCCCGAGCAACCTCGACGTCACCGACGTGGTCATCCAGAGATACAACGCGGGCGAAGGACGAGACGCCGACTCCGACTCGTCGTCGGGCAGCGGATCAGGCTCCTCGAGCTCGTCCAGCTCGTCCAGCTCCTCGTCGAGCACGGGAACCGGCTCGGGCACGGGCGGGTCTCGGTCGACCAAACGCTCGACGGGCGGCGGCGCGCACTAGCGAGAGGACGCGGGATCGATGGAGCTCGACATCCAGCGCATCCTGCGGATCCTCCCGCATCGCACGCCGTTCCTGCTCCTCGATCGCGTGACCGAGGTGCAGCCGCGCAAGTCGGCGCGCGCGTTCAAGTGCGTCAGCTACGGCGAGCCGTGGGCCGTCGGGCACTTCCCCGGGCACCCGGTGTATCCGAACGTGCTCCTGCTCGAGTCGATGTTCCAGCTCCTCGCGGTGCTGGCGTACGCCTCCGAGCCCTTCGACACCGCGCAGAAGGTCGTCTACTTCCTGGGCGTCGAGCAGGCGAAGTTCCGCAAGGCGGTGGTGCCGGGCGATCGCGTCGAGCTCGCGCTCGAGGTGACGCAGCGCCGCTCGAACATCTGGAAGGCGAGCGCCACCGCGACCGTCGACGGCAACCTCTCGGCGCAGGCCGAGATCCTCGCCGCCGTGACCGACCGCGAACAGCTGTGAGCCTGGCTCACGGTTTTTCGGGCTGCGGATTCACAGGCGCGCGTCGCGCCGGATCGTCCGCGCAAAAGGCCGCGGCAGCCGTTGCTCGGCGCCATCTTTGCCGATAGATACGCGCCGTGCGCCGTCCGGCTCGCCTCCTCGCGCTGTCGATCGCCGCGGTCGCCCTCGCGTGGCCGTTGGCCGCGATCGGCTATGCGCAAGAGGAGGACGAGGACCTCGATCTCGGCATCACGGCCGAGGACGCGGCCGACGGAAGCGAGCCGAGCGACCCCGACGCCTCGGACGCCGAGGAGGTGCCGGTCCTCGATCTCGAGGCGTTCACGCGCCACGCCGAGCGCACGTACCCGGGCCTGCGCGCCGCGCAGTCGCGCATCCGCGCCGCGCAGGCGCAGCTCGACGAAGCGTGGGTGAGCCCGTTCTTCCAGGGCGCGGTCACGGCGGGCGTCTCGATCGCGCCCGAGGTGCACGGCAGCCCCCTGTTCTCGCCCGACTCGCAGGTGCCCATCACCAACCCGTGGGCCCCCATCGTCGGCGTGCAGGTCGACGGGATGATCCCGCTCTGGACCTTCGGCAAGCTCAGCGGCGCGCGCGACGCGGCGCGGGCCGGCATCCGCGCCGCCGAGGGCGACCGCTCGCGCGTGCGCAACCAGCTCCTCTACGACGTGCGGCGCGCGTACTTCGCGCTCCAGCTCTCGCTCGACATCCAGCAGATGCTCGCCGAGGGCCTGCCGCAGATCCGCGGCGCGCTGCAGCACGTGGAGGAGCAGCTCGCGGCCGGCGATGCGGAGGTCACCGAGACCGATCGCTATCGCCTCTCGGCGGCCCTCTCCGAGGTCGAGGCGCGCGAGGCGCAGGCGCGCCACCTCGAGATGTCCTCGCGCGCGGCGTTGCGCATCCTGAGCGGCGTGCGGCGCTTCGAGGTGCCCGAGTGCCCGCTCGCGCTCGTGGACACGCAGGTCGAGCCGCTCGAGCACTACCTCTCGCACGCGCTCACCGATCGCCCCGAGGTGCACATGCTCGAGGCCGCGCAGGCGGCGCGCCAGGCGAGCCTCGAGGTGACGCGCGCGGGCGCGCTGCCCGACATCGGGCTGACGTACCGCTTCGGCATCAGCTACGCGCCCGGCATCACCGATCAGACCAACCCGTTCATCTACGATCCGGCGAACTACACGACGGTGCAGGCGGGCATCGGCCTGCGCTGGTCGCTCGATCTCTGGGGCACGGCGTACCGCGTCGATCGCGAGACGGCGCTGCTCGACGACGTGCGCGGCCGGACCGACGAGGCGCGCGCGGGTCTCGAGCTCGAGGTGACGGACGCCTACGAGACCGTGGTCGAGGCGCTGCGGCGTGTGGAGTCCTACGACCGCGGCCGGCGCGACACGCGCGCGTGGTTCATCTCGGCGGCGCAGGGTGTCGAGGTCGGGACCTCCGAGCTCTCCGAGATGGTCGACGCCGTCCGCGCTTACTTCACGGCGCGCTACGGGCACCTGCAGGCGATCGCCGACGCGGACACGGCGCTCGCGAACCTCGCGCGCGTGTCGGCGCTGCCCGTCACCGATCGCTGGGAGCGTCGCTGCGACTGAAGGTGCCGCGCGCCAGATCGAGCGCGTAGCGCGCGCCGCTCGTGCCCTCCGCGAGGGCTCCCTCGGCTGCGAAGGACGCGATCGGCTCGGGCGCGGGGACCGACCAGCGCTGCGCGCCGCCGGGGAGATCGATCGCGGTCACGAAAGGGCCGGGCTCGGCGACGAGCGCGAGCGTAGGCAGCACGACGAAGGCATGCGCGTCGGAATCGACCGAGCGCGTCGCCCCCTCGTGGACGTTGCCCCCGTCGGCCGCGTCGAGCAGCCAGAAGCGCGTGCCGTCCGCGTCGCGGCGCCAGACGAGCACGAGGCCGTCCCGCAGCGAGACCGACTCGACCTCGTCCGCCTCGAGGCTCCGGCACCAGCGATCGCTCGCGGTTGCCGGATCGACGCGGCAGAGCTCGTGAACGCCGGGCCCCCACGCGGCCTCGCGGAAAACGGTGCGAAACTCTCCGCGCTCGAAGGTCTGCTCGACGCGCGTCTCGCGGCCGAAGTGCCGCGCGGCCCAGGCGGCGCCGAACGCCAGCCCGACCAGGGTCATCGCGGCCAGCGATCGCAGCCCGGCGCCTTCCTGCCGCATCGACCGGCTCGTACCACGTCGGCGGCGGTGGCGGCTGGCGCGCGCGTTGCTCGGTGCGAATACTCGCCCCGTCCACCGCGTCCTACAGGGCGCTCATGGAGCCTCGCATGTCCCGCCTCGCCCTCCGCCTCCTCGCCACGCTCGCCTTCTCGCTCCTCCTCGTGCCCGCGGGCGCGAGCGCGCAGGGCGGCCCGGCCACGCGCTACCTGCGCCAGCGCCACACGGACGTGGACCACATCATGGAGCGCCAGGCGACGACCGACGCCGAGCGCACGGCGCGCGACGCCGAGGTCACGCAGATCCTCGTCTCGCTCCTCGACTTCGACGAACTCTCGCACCAAGCGCTCGCCGCGCACTGGGACGATCTGACGCCGGCGCAGCGCACCGAGTTCACCTCGCTCCTGCGCCAGCTCGTCGAGCGCAACTACCGCACGAACCTCGAGCGCATCCGCGACTACCAGGTCGACTACACGCGCGAGGAGACGATCGCGAACGGCGTCGTCGTGCACACCGAGGCGCACTCGCGCGCCTCGCGCCGCGAGCCTCCCATCGCCATCGACTACACGATGCACCGCGTGGGGAGCGACTGGCGCGTGGTGGACGTGGTGACCGACGCGGCGAGCCTCGTGCACAACTACCAGCAGCAGTTCCACCGCATCATCACGCGCGATGGGTTCGACACGCTCTTGACCCGGATGCGTGACCGCCTGGCCCGCGAGGGTGGGGCCTCGGGCGCCACGGGCGGCGCCTCCGCGCCGCATTGACGCGGCCTCATTGACGGGGGGGGCTGGCGCGCTAACGTCGCGCCGCCATGCGCCTCTTTGCCGGGAAGATCCCCACCATCGCGAGCGAGATCGCGCTCAAGCTCACGAGCGAGAACGACATCGACGCGCCCGCCGCGACCGAGGTCCAGGCGGACATCGAGTCGGTCCTGAAGGAGTACCTCCGGCAGGAACGGCGCGTCGTCGACGAGGCCAAGACGCGCATGGAGACGCGCGGCATGGGCTACGGCGAGCTGAACAAGATGAAGAGCCAGGTGGCCAAGGAAGGCCGCGTCCCGATGGGCGAGGACGCGCTTCCCTACATCCTCGAGCAGATCCTCGAGATCCTCTTCCACTCGAGCCACGTCGAGGAGATCTTCTCGGACGACAACGTCCTCCGGAAGAAGATCACCACCATCCTGCGCCGCCACATGGACGTGGAGCAGGAGCTCGACCGCGAGGTGCGCGGCAAGATCCGGAACCTCGAAGAGGGCACGGCCGCGTTCGAGAGCGAGTACGCGCGCGTGATGGATCAGCTCAAGCGCAACAAGCGCCTGACCTGATCCGCGTCCGGGCCCGTCGGAGCGTCCGTACGAGAGCCCGCGTTGGCGACGGGCCGAGCGTTCTGGCTCGCATCACCCCCAGCCGAAGCTGCGGTGGTGCGAGTGCGAGTAGCTCGTGTGGTGGCGGTGCGTGCCGCCGCCCCAGCCGCCGCTGCCGTAGACGGAGCCGCTGCCCCAGCCGCCGGAGAACACGCTGTCCGAGTGCATGGGCATCTGGAAGTCGCGGTAGAGCACCGCCGCGTCCAGCACGGGCCGGTGGAACGCGACGAGCGTGCTCGCGAGCAGGGGGAGTGTCGCGGCGGCCGTTCCCAGGCCGCGATGGCCGAGGTCGAGCGCCGCGATGCTGGGCAGCGTGCGGACCGCGAGCGCCAGCCGCTCTTCGGCATCGCCCTCCTGACCGCGCGCGAGCAGCGCCGTGTGGACCAGCATCTTCAGGGCCAGGCTCGTCGCCTCGGCGCCGCCGGGGCAGAGGCCCTGCTCCACGATCTGCCGGCCTGCGAGCCGCAGATCGTCGAGCAGGCCGGGGACCTCGCCGTCGAGCAGCGCGAGCATCGCGGAGGCCACCAGCATCCCGTTCGGCGCCAGGCGCGCGAGGTAGCGGTGGATGTCGGCGATGCGCTGCGTCTGCGCGTCCACGGCGTGCGTGCTCTGCACCGCCGCGAGCAGCGCGGCCGCCAGGACCTCGAGCGGATCACCGCTCGCCGGCGCCATCGCGCGGTAGGCCCACGTCGTCGGCGCGACGAGCGCGGCTCCCTCGCCGCCGACGGTGGCGAGCAGGGCGAGCGAGAGCGTCGTGCGGATGCCGGTCTCCGACATGGCCGTGGCGAAGCGCGCGGCGCGCGCGATGTGCGCGTCGCGTGCTTCGGGCGGCATCGCCGCGAGCATCAGCGTCGCGTCGAGCGCGTCCTCGCTGCGCCCCTCGCAGTACTGGGTGGCGAGACGGTCGCGGTAGTCGACGAGCCCGGGCGCGCTGCTCGGGTGGTAGGCCACGCCGACGTCGCCGGCGTTCAGGAGCAGCGTCTCGGCCGCCGACGCGTCCTGCGCCGGCGAGCACGCTTGCCGGGCCGGGATCTGTCGGATCGCCGTGAAGAGCACGAGGAACGCGTCCCCCAGCATCTCGACCGTCGGCGGCAGCGAGGCGAGCCCGAGCATCGCGCTGCGGAGCGCGTGGTCGGGGAGGGTGCCGCCGACCTTCGGCTGGAGGTGCCGGACGAGCGCGCTCGCGCGGGCGGCGCGCGCGCGGAAGAGACCGTCGAGCGCGGCGAGCTCCTGCTCGAAGATCCCGAGCGGGAGATCCGGCACGCGGGCCGCCCGCGGCGCGAGGTTCGAGGCGAGCGCGCGCCCGCGCTGCGTCGGGTACCAGTGCTCCACGGTCCGTGCGCCGCCCGCGGAGCCGCGATAGGGGCCGGCGTCGACGGTGTACGAGATCTGCGCGGCGCCGTCCGAGACGACGAGCGACTCCGAGAGATCGAGGATCTCGGTGCGGAGCAAGCGCACGCGCGCGGGATCGTACGCCGCCCCGAGCGCGGCGAGCTCCGCGCGCTTGGCCTCGAGCGCCGCGCGCTTCTCGCTCGTGTCGGGCGCGCGGGCGACGAGGCCGAGGCTCGCGAGCTGCCCGAGCAGCGCGTGCTCGGCGGGCCCGAGCGCGAGGCTCGCGCCGGGCGTCAGGCGCGCGAGCAAGCCCGCTGCCTCGATCGCCGTGATCGTCTCCGTGCTGCCGCCGCTCATCTGCGTCCTCCTCGTCTCATCGGCGATCCACGAGCCGCACTCGCGTGGGGGCGCCGCCGGGCGGCGTCACGTCCAGATCGAGCCCCTCGTCGCTCACGCGGGGCCGCGCGATCGGGTCGTGCGCGAGCGCGAGCTCGATCCGCGTGATCAGCGACGCGCGCCGTGCCTCGCGCGTCGTGCTCGTGCCGGCCCACGCGTCGCGGATGTCCAGCAGCACGTCGAGCGTCGCGAAGAGCTCGTAGTGGTTGCGGCCGATCTGTCGCGTGATCCGCGCGGGCGTGAGCGGGCGCTCCTCGAGCGTCTCGAGATCGGCGAAGGTGAGCGTCCCGTCGGGCGCGACCACGGCGTCCTTGTCGAGCCAGGCGTCGTCGAAATCGAGGCCGACACGCTCGCCGTGAACCGTGCGCGCGCTGCGCGCCGCCAGCGTGAGCAGCGCGATCCCCGTCTGGAGGTAGCGGTCGACGAACGCGTCGAGCGCAGGCACGGCCTCGACCCCGAACGCCGCGAGCGCCTCTTCGGGCGTTCGTCCGAGCGTGCGCGAGCCGCCGTGGAACACGCGCACGTCGCTCGGGACGAGCCGCTGCTCGGCGAGCACGGGCCCGCGATGGCGGCGAACCCAGAACGATGCGCGATCGACCGCGCGATCGGGCACGATCACGACCGCGGTCAGCGGGCAGATCTCGGCGCCGCGCAGCTCGCCGGCGGCCCATCGCTCCGTGATCCCGAGGGCGGTGCGCGCGCCGAGCTCGCCCTGGGCGCCGAAGGGGGCCTCGCCCATCCAGCTCTCGCCGTGGATGCGCCGGTCGGGGAGGCTCTCGCCGTACATCGGGCTGAGCGCGCCCACGCCCTTCACCGAGACGAGCCACTCGCGGCCGGCGTAGCCGACGCGCGGCGCGACGAGGATGGCCGAGCGATTGCCGTCGGGGAGGGCGCTCCAGCGCGGCGCGCTCGCGGGCGCGTCGCCGAGGGCGAGGAGCGCGAGCCCGTCGATCGGCGTCGCCACCGCCACGCCGCGCGGGCGGCCGAAGATCTCGGCGGGGAGGCCGACGAGCTCGAAGCTCCGCTCGATGCGCGGCGCGTAGGTCAAAGGCGCACCGTGGGCGCCGCGCGGGCCGGCGCGGGCTCGGTGCGCGCGGTCTCGACGTACATGTCGCCGATCTTGCGGAAGCCCTCGCCGCGCGCGATCTCGAGCGAGCCCGTCGCCAGCGTCGAGATCTCGGTGATCACGTGCGTCGCGCCGAGCGCCGCGAGCGCACGGATGCGGGCGCGCGCGAGCTCGCGCCCGAGGCCGCGGTTGCGATGGGCGGGATCGACCACGAGCGTGTGCAGCCGCCCCTCGCTGCCCACGAGCGAGGCGAGACCGAGCCCGACGATCTTCCCGTCCACCCGCGCCACGTAGCCGAGATCGCCCTCGGCGAGGGCCGCCTCGACGAACTTCTGTGCCGCCACCGCGAGCACGCGCGTGGCGAGCGCGCCTGCTTCGGCGGCGTCGTGGGGCTCGAGGCGCGTGACGGCCTCGGGATCGAAGGGCGGGGAGGGCACGGGCTCGAGGCGGAGGACCTGGTACGTCTCGACCAGGTTGTAGGCCTTGTTGCCGGTCAGGGGCGCGCCGGTGAGCTGCGCCGCCGTGCGGACCGAGTCGAGCACGCCGTGCTGCATCTCGCAGAAGAAGTCGGTCCTCGCGAGCTGCTTGCGCAAGAGCTCGCACACGTCCCCGTCCTTCGCGAAGATGGTGGGGACGCCGCCGGCGGAGTCGTCGATCGCGACTCCCACGACGCGATCGCCGGCGTGGGCGACCCACACGGCCTCGCCCATGCGGTGGGCCACCGCGATGAAGTGCGGAAGGTGCATCCCGAAGCGCAGCGACACGTCGGTCGCGTTCAGCGTCGCCGGTGGCGCGAGGCGTGCGACGATCACCTCTTCGCCGCCGATCCGGATCGGCGAGGCTTGGGGACGCGTGCGTCGCATCGCGAGCCAGAGGAGCAGCCCGAGGAGCGCGGCTCCGCCGCCGAGGAGCGCGCCGCCGAAGCCCATGCCCGAGCCCGCCGCGTCGTCGCGCGCGCTGGCTGCCCACGACGTCTCGGGTGCGAGCGGCGGGCCCACGCGGTGCGCGTAGCTCGCGTCCGTGATCTCGACGACCTCGCTCACTCGCATCGCGGCGCGCTGGCCGTCCGACGTCCCGTCGTCGTCCTCGCTCCGGACCTCGCGGAGGAACATCCCGGTCGCGCGATCGAACCAGTACTCGTCGCGGAACGTCGTCGTGAAGTGTCCGTAGGCGTCGTCCCGGCGGCCCTCGCCCGTCGCCACGAGAGCGATCGACGGCCGGCTCGCCCCGGCCGCCATCACCGGCACGTCCACGCCCGTCACCTCGAACGCGTCGCCGAGGATCGACACGTGATCGCCGACGGCGAGCGTGGTGGGCACGAAGGTCCACGTCGCGAGCGTCCGGCGCGTGTCGTCGTCGTACTCGTCGAGGTCCGTACGCGTGACGTAGATGCGCTCGGGGTCGACCTCGACGGTGCGGTCCTCGGCCCCGGAGTCGGTCGAGTCGGGCGAGACGTAGCGCCACGCGTAGCGCCCGTGGATCGAGGTGCCTGTGCCCGCCCCCGAGACCTCGTAGTGGCCCTCCGCCGTGAGCGAGTCGCTCCAGCCGACGTAGGAGCCGCCCGTGCCGGTCACGCGCCGCGTCACGCGGTAGTCGAACGACTCGCGCGCCGGCTGGGCCGCGGCCGATCCGGGCCACAGACACGCGAGCGCGACCAGGAGCGCGATTCCCCTCATCGCGCGGGAGCGTACGCCAGCCGCGGCGCGCGCGTCAGGGCGGGGCGTGCGCCATTCGCGCGCGGCAGGCCGGCCTCGGCTCGTGTCAGATCGTGTGGACGTCGATGTCGAAGCTGCGGCTGCCGCTGGCGATGGTCGCGCGGATCGTCGTGCTGTCCGTGCGCATGAACGTGAGCGTCATCGTCTTGTGGCTCGGCGAGGTGAGCGTGTACGTGCCCGACTGCGGGCAGGGATCGACCCAGCGCATCTCGACGCCAGCGACCGTGAGCGTCCAGCTCCCTTCCTGCGTCGTCCAGGTGCGCTCGCCGTCCTCGGAGAAGCCGCTGAGCAGCCCGGACTCGAGCGGGCGCTGCGTGACCTCGCCGGTGCCGTTGCCGCGGTGGTTGTCGCTGATGCGCTCCCAGCGCATGTCGTACGAGACGTGGCGCGAGGGATCGGAGGCGCTCCACGTGACCATCGCGCTGCCCGTGAGGTTGACCGTCTGGTCGTGGAAGTCGGTCCACTGGTGCTCCACGACGACCTCGCTCGCCGTGTTGGTCATGATGGTGATCTCGTGGCGGCCCGCGTAGGTCTGCCCGCGGTACACGCAGGCGCCGCCGAGCACGCCATAGTTGATGGTGATCGTGGCGCCCTGGACCGTCACGAGCGCGCACGGGAGCTGCGACTCGACGAAGGCCTGGAGCTCGGTCGCGGCGTCGGCGGCCGCCCCGCCGATCGTGAAGTTCGTGGAGAGGTCGATGCTGCTGCCGGCGAGCGAGAGCGCGGCGCTCGAGAGCGCGGCCTCGTCGAGCCCTTCGCGCGCCTCTTCCGCGCTGAGCTCCCCGCAGGCGGCGAGCACGGCAGCGAGGGCGAGGACGGCGGCGAGCTGAGGGCGATGCGTGCGCATGGAGGTCCTCCGAAAGCGGGAAGCGAGCTGGCGGTTGCGCGTGCAGCGCGCGCGCCAGTCGTGAATCTACGGGGTTTCGTCGGGAGAGTGAACTGCGTGTGTGGCCTCCACGGCACGCTCCGGGGCGGAGTGCGAATCGGCGGTCACGCCCGGCGCGCTTGCGGCGCGCGCGCCAGCTGCCATGTCAGGGTGATGACGAGCCCGACCTCCTCCCACCTCGTGCGCCTCGTGCGCGAGCTGGCGCCGGCCCACGCAGGGCTGGGCCTCGCGAGCCTCGCGGGCGGTGCCGTCCGGCTGGACGCGGCCACGCTCGCACGCTTCGCGGGCATCGAGGCGGAGCGCTCGGACGCCCGTGCGCTGCGCGAGGACTTGGTGCGCTGGCTGCGCACGAAGAACCAGTTTCTCTCGCTCACGTCGGAGCTCGAGGACGAGATCGAGGACGCGATCCTGCGCGTCCTCGAGGCGCTCGCCGAGGGAGATCTCGAGGAGGCGCAGGACACGCTCGACGACGCGCTCGACGGCCTGGGCTCGATCGTGCGCGACGCGGGCGGCGGCGATCCGCGCGAGGTCGTCGCGAGCGAGTACGCGCCCGACCTGCAGCTGCACGTGCTCGGGCTCGCGCCGAGCGACGTGGTCTCGCCGGTGCTCGACATCGGCTGCGGAGCGAGCGCGGCGCTCGTGCTGCACCTGCGGGGCCTCGGCCACGAGGTGACGGGGATCGATCGCGATGCACCGCCGAGCGCGACGCGCGCCGACTGGCTCGGCTTCGACTACGGCAAGGACCGCTGGAAGACGATCGTCTCGCACCTCGGCTTCTCGCTGCACTTTCTTCGCGCCCACCACGCGAGCGAGGACGCGGCGCGCCACTACGCGGAGGCCTTCGTGCGCATCACGCGCTCGCTCGCGCCCGGCGGCCTCTTCGCGTACGCGCCTTCGCTGCCGTTCTTCGAGAGCGTGCTCCCGAAGGAGCGCTTCGCGATCGAGCGCCGCAAGGTGAAGGGCGGCGAGACGCTCGAGCGCCTGCGCGCCACGAGCGGCATCGACCTCGCCGAGTCCACCAAGCTCCGCCGCATCGGCTGACCGACCGAGCACCGCGCAGTGCCCCTGGGGCGTTGACACCGCGCCCCGACCCCACAAAGCCTGCGCGCGATGCCCCCTCTCGTCGTCCGCGGCCGCGTCACGCTCGCCCACGACGGGCGCGTGCGCCTCGAGCACGCGATCGATCCGCCGCGCGATCTCTCTTGGCCGGACGCCTCCGAGGTGCTCCTCGGCGCGTGGGTCGAGCTCGCCCTCGACGACGCCGGCGCGCAGGTCACCGAGGCGCGCGTCGTGCAGCCCGCGCACGCCGCGTTTCCTCGCGCCGGAGGCGACTGGCTCGCGTTCCATCGCGACGGGCGCCGCCGCCTGCATCTCCTCACGCGGCGCGCCGCGATGCTGCGCGCGCTCCGCGATCACCTCGCCCGCGAGGACTTCCTCGAGGTCGAGACCCCGCTCGCCGTCCCGAGCCCCGGCCTCGACGTGCACCTCTCGGCCTTCGAGGTTCTCGGCATGCCGGCGCCGCGCTGGCTCATCACGAGCCCCGAGTACCAGATGAAGCGCCTGCTCGCCGCCGGCGTCCCGCGCCTCTACGAGATCGTGCGCTGCTTCCGCAAAGACGAGCGCGGCCAGCGCCACGAGCCGGAGTTCACGATGCTCGAGTGGTACCGCGCGTTCGCGGACGCGGGCGCGCTCATGGGCGACACGGAGCAGATCGTGGCCGCGCTCGCGCTCGCGGCCCACGGCCAGACGCGGATCGCGATCGATGCGCTCGGCGCCCAGAGCGACGCGATCGAGCTCGCGCCGCCCTGGGAGCGGATCACGGTCGAGGCCGCGCTCCTCCGCTACGCCGGCCTGCACCTCTTCGAGGTGCTGCCCGACGAAGAGCGCTTCTTCCACGTCTGGTCGCACGAGGTGGAGCCGAAGCTCGGCTTCGATCGGCCGGTCTTCGTGGTCGACTGGCCGGCGTCGATGGCCTCGCTCGCGCGTCTGCATCCCGATCGCCCGCACCTCGCCGATCGCTTCGAGGCCTACGCGTGCGGCATCGAGCTCTGCAACGGCTTCGGCGAGCTCACCGACCCGGTGGAGCAGCGCACGCGCCTCGTGCGCGACCAGGAGGAGCGCCGCACGAGGGGCTTGCCGATCTATCCGATCGACGAGCGCTTCCTCGGCGCGCTCGAGGAGGGCCTACCGCCCTGCGCCGGCAACGCGCTCGGCCTCGACCGCGTGATCGCGCTGCTCCTCGGCGCGCCCACGATCGCCGACGTGATGGCCTTCGGCAGCGAGCGGCTCTGAGCGGTGTGGGCCCGGGCCGCGGTGCCCTTCATTCCGCGGGCATCAGCTCCTCCGCGAGCGCAGCGCCGAGGCGCGCGTAGCCCTCGCTCGTGAAGTGCACGTGGTCGCCGAGCGCGAGGCCGCGCTCGACCCATCCGTGCATCGAGCCGGGCCCGCCGGTCCACGCGAGCAGATCGAAGAACGCGCATCCTCCCGCGAGCGCCGCAGCGCGGTAGGCGTCCCGCACCCGCGTCGAGCCAGGTCGCGCGATCCACGCGCCTCCGCGCTCCATGGGTCGATCCGAAGGGCCGATGACGAGGCACGAGGCCTCGGGGGCGCCGCGTCGGAACCGGGCGAGCACCTGCGTGAGGTCGTCTCGCAAGGAGGCGCTCGAACGGCCGCGTGCGCTCTCGTTGGTCCCGTAGGAGAGCACGAAGAGATCGGGCGGGCGTGCAGCGAGCTGCGAGACGAAGTCGTCCTCGTCCCAGAGCAGGACGTCCTCGGCCCGGGCGCCCGGCACACCGAAGCCCTCCACCGTCACACCCGTCACCCTCGTCGCGACGACGCCGTAGCTCGTGACGGGTCCGTCGCCGAGCGCCTCGAGGCAGACCTCCGAGACGGGCGCGCTCGGCGTGAGGCGGAGGCGATCCCAGCCGAGGCGGCCCTCGGTCGCGCGCGTGCGTCGCTCGGCACCGGCGTCGAGCGCCAGCGTGCCTCCCCCGGGCTGGGTGCGAGCCCACGCTTCGAGCTGCGTGACCGGCGCATGCAGGCGCGCGCAGGCGTGGGCGGTGCCGCGCGCCTCGAGCGCGATCCCGGCGCGCCCGAAGCGATCGCGCACGCGATGGCCTCGTGTGGAGAGGCCGCGGAAGCCACGCCCGTCCTCGACGTCCACGTCCTGTCGCGCGTAGAGCGCGAGCGGGCGCGCCGGAAAGAGCTGGCCGGGGCCGCCGTCGCCGTAGCGCGCCACGAGACGCGCGCGAAGCGCTCCGACGAGCTCGTCCGAGACGACGTGCGAGGCGCCCCACACGGAGACGAGCGCTCGGCCGCGCGCGAAGGCCGCGTGGAGCGCGTCGAGCACCTGCTCGCTCGGACGCTCGAGGTGCGTGCGATCCGTCTGCGCTTCTCCCTGCGCCGGAGGGATCAGCGCTGCGACGAGGAGGATCACCGACGACGCCGTCGCGAGGGTGCGCCTCATCGCGCGGCGAATCCGATCACGTTGGGCAGATCCCAGTACGCGTCGTTGTCGTCGGCCTCGTGGAAGCCGTCCTCCCAGCTGCCGCGCTCGCCGACGTGCGCGCCTTCCGCGTCGACGACGAGCGAGGCCTCGGGGCCGCCCTCCATGTAGACGAGGCCGCGGAGGCCGAGCGCCGGCGCAGCGAGCATGCGCGCGAGCACCTGCATGCGGTACGGCGTGCGCACGTGGACGAGGACGGCGCGGCCCTCGCGATCCACGCCGAGGGCCGCCGCGCTGAAGCGACGCGTGCGCCAGTCGGTGGCGTGCCCGGTGCAGTCGACGAGCAGGCGCCGGCTCAGCAGCACGGAGCCGTGGCTCGTGCGCAGCGCCTCGAGCGATCGCTCGCAGCCTGCGCCGCCGATCGCGAACGGCACGCCGTGCGCGCGTAGAGGATCGAACGCCACGACGGCCTCGAAGGTCGGCGGTGTCCGCCGCTGCAGGACCTCCCCCCGGCTCTGCAGCCAGCCGCAGGGCCGCCCGTTGGGGAGGAACATCCCCGCGTTGATGCCGCCGGCGAGGTGCTCGTCCGCGACCCAGCGGTCGAGCGGCCGTGGCGCGCCCTCGCGCGCGGTCAGGAAGCGGAACGCGTAGCGGCGGAGATCGACGCGCACGATCGTGAGCATCCGGTCCCCGACGTCGATCTCCGGCGCCACGGAGGCACGCACGCGCTCCACGGTGAGCCCGGGCGGGAGCTGCCCGCGGGTGCGCCCGACGGCGAGCGCGAACGAGACGAGGAGCGCGGCGAGGAGCGAGACGACGCGTGAGGCGGTCATGGCTCGCTTCGACACCCGCGGACGCCGACCCTCGGCCCACCTCGTGAAGAGCTTACGGAAGTCTTACGGAAGCGCGGCCCACGACGCGGCGAAGGCCCGCTCGACTCCGCGGCGGGCTGGGAACGCCGACGCCGGGGAACGAAAGGGATTTTCGGAAGGTGCCGACCGGATTCGAACCGGTGTGTGAAGGTTTTGCAAACCTTTGCCTAACCACTTGGCTACGGCACCAGGGAGGGCGTTCCTAGCAAACGCGGGCGGCCGTGCCAAGGCCGGAGTGCGGCGGGCGTGCCGAGCCGGCTACGCGGCACCGCCCGCACTGCGTAGGGTGATGCGCATGAGCGGGCTCACCCCTCGCGGGCGCGTCCGGATTGGCCCCGTCGCGGAGGCCGGGTCACACTCGCGCCCGCGATGACCAGCACCAAGGCCGAGATCGATCTCTCGTACAGCGTCTCGAACGACTTCTTCGAGCTCTGGCTGGACGAGAACATGCACTACACGTCCGCCAGCTACCTCACGGGCCAAGAGACGCTCGAAGAGGCGCAGTGGAACAAGTGCAAGATCCTCTACGAGTACGCCGAGATGACGCCCGACAAGCGCGTCCTCGACATCGGCTGCGGGTGGGGATCGAACCTGCAGTACCAGGCGATGCGCGGCACGAAGGTGGCGCACGGCATCACGCTCTCCACGGCGCAGGCCGAGTGGGCGAACGCCAAGAAGCACCCGGGCGTCACCGTGCACCTGCGCGACTTCTGGGAGTTCGATCCGCGCGAGCTCGGCATCGAGGGCGGCTACGACGCGCTGCAGTCGATCGAGATGGTCGACCACGTCGTCTCGCCGCAGCAGGCGAACGAGGGCAAGGCCGTCGACCTGTACCGGAACTACTTCAAGCGCTGCTGGGAGATCAGCAAGCCCGGCGCGTGGTTCGGCTTCCAGGCCATCCTGCGCGACCGCGTGCCGCGCACGAAGAAGGACCTCGAGGACCTGAAGTTCACGGCCGACGTGATCTTCCCCGGCGGCCTCAACCCGCGCCTCGAAGAGCTCATCATGGCCGTGCGCCCGTACTGGGAGTGCGTCGAGATGCGCACGCAGCGCGAGAGCTACGGCAAGACGACCGGCGAGTGGCTGCGCAAGCTGCGCGTCCACGAGAAGGCCATCCGCGCCAAGTGGGGCGACCAGGTCTTCACGGACTACGAGCGCTACCTCGACACGTGCGTGCGCGCGTTCGCCAATCACTGGTCGAGCGACGTGCAGATGAAGCTGCGCCGCTGCGACTGACGCTGCGGCGCGGCCACTGACGCTGCGCCGCTGCCACTGACGAGGGCGGGCTCGAAGAACGCGGAGGGCCAGGCGTCGTGGCCTTTCTGCGGGCGGGCTCTCCACGCTCGACCCGTTTCAGCGCTCGCGCTTGTCGCTCGCGCGCGGGCCGTGGGACGTGATGGCGATGCGGTGGCCGAGCGCCGCCTCGACGTAGGCGATCCAGGGCTCGGGCTCTCGGGGCTCGCCCTCGCGCGCAGGGAGCACCCCGAGCCGGTCGAGGTGCGTCGCGACGAGCGCGTCGATCGGGCTCTTCGCGATCGCGTAGCGCAGCCGCTCGAGATCGAGCCAGCCCACGCGGAACGGGCCCTGCAGGCTCTCGGGATGCGCGCTCGGCTCGGGCAGGAGCGGCGCGAGCTCGGGCGCCTCGGTGGGAAAGGGCCCCGCGCCATGGCGTGTCGCGTAGGTGCGCATCACGCCGTAGCGGGTGCGCGCGCCGCGGTGGCCGTGCGCATCGAGCCACTCCATCGCCGCGTGCGTGGTGCAGCGCGACCACGTCACGTGCGGCGGGCTCACGCCTTCGTCCTGATCGAGCAGCACGCCTTGCGCGCCCTCGAGCACCACGTCTTCCGCGGCGAGCGCCGCGTCGATCGCGTCGTCCGGGACGATGCGCGCGGGCGCCACGTGCGCGAGCCGCTCGAGGAAGCTCTCGGTGTAGTCGCCGCGCACGATCGTCAGCAGCGCGCGCGGGTGCTCCGCCTGCGGATGCCCTCGGAGCGCGCGCAGCTCGTCCGCCAGCGAGGCGATCAGCCGCTCCTGCACCTCGGCGAGCAAGCGCCGGAACACGTGCCGCTCGCCCACGAGGTGGCGCGCGCGCACGACGCCCGCCGGATGATCGAGCGCGTCGCGCACGGCCTCGCCGACGCCGCAGCCGGTCGTGCCGTGACGCCCGTCGCCGCGCGCGGCCTCGCGCAGGCGGTTCGCCGCGACGTGAAAGGGCGTGATGACCCGCGCGCTCTCGGCGATCGTCATCCGCGCGAGCACGCTGGGGTCCCCGAGCGCGCGCGCCTCGAACTGCAGCGCCACCGGGTCGACGAGCACCGTCTCGGCCAGATGCGTGCGCGCGCCGTCGACGAACGACCCCGCGCCGATCTGGGCGAAGACGTGCGCGCGCCCGTCGTCGGTGACGACGCGGTGCCCGGCCTGGCTGCCTCCGTTCCAGCGGACCACGAGCCGCGCGCCGCGCGCGCGCGCGAGGTAGTCGACGCTCGTGCCCTTGCCGGAGTCGCCCCAGCCGAGGTCCGAAACGATCCACGCCCGACCGCTCACGGCCGGACGTAGCCGCCGTCGCCGGGCTCGGGCGTCGGAATCGAGGCCAGCGGATCGAGCGCGGGCCGCGCCCCGCCGTCGCGATCGATCGAGGCGGCCCACGGCCGGAGCGCGCGCACCACGGCGCCGACGCGATCGCGCGGCGTGCCGGCGCTCACGAGCATGCGCGCGACGGAGTCGAGATCGGGCAGCGCGCCTTCGCTCATCGCCACGATGGCGCCGATCACGTTCGTGGTGTCGGCGGGCGACTCCATCGCGATCACGCGGTCGCCGAGCAGATCGCGCCACGTGCTCTCGGCGAAGCCGCGCCGGTCGAGGTCCGGAATCAGGAAGAAGGGCTCCGCGCCTCGCCGCACGTCGTCCACGAGGTCGCGCACGAGCACGTCGTCCTCGATCGTGTCGCCGAGCACGTCGCGCACGGCCTGGCGCGAGAGCGTGGGGTAGGGCTTCTCGTCGCCCGTGAGGAAGAGGTAGCTCTTCTTGCCGCGCAGGCGCAGCGCGTCGGTCTCGACGTGCCGCGCGACGAAGTAGAGCGCGAGCTCGTAGCTCTCGTTGCCGTGCACGCCGCCCTCGCCCTCGAGCCAGCTCCAGGTGAGCCACTGATCCATCAGCTCGGCGGTCGCCTCGAATTGCCCGACCTGGAGCGGCGCCTGGTCGTGGAACGCATCGCCGACGGCCAGGAAGAGCACCTGCGGATCCGGCACGCCGTGATCGAGGAGCGTCTTCATCAGGTGCGGCAGCTCGTCTTTGGCGAGGCGCGCCGGGATCTCTCCCATCGAGCCCGTCACGTCGAGCGCGAGCACGATCGGCGTCGTCTTCGGGTGCTCGGCGCTGTCGCGGCACTCGCGCACCTTCACGCCGTGCGGCCGCATCAGAGGATGGCACGCGCGCTGGCCGAATACCTTCTGCGTCGGGAGCGTGGCGCGCGAGCGGGTGATCGCCTTGTGTGCCTCGTAGCTGTAGCCGCCGTAGCCCATGAGCGTCCTCGTCAGCCTCGATCAGGCATGGTGAGCGGAACGAAGCGTGGCGGGCCGAAGACCTCCTCGGCCGCGCGCGAGACCTCGTCGACGAGCGACCAAGCGGTGTGGCCGGAGGCGTCCGTGGCGACGCGCTCGAGGAGCGGGGCGAGCGGCGCCGCCACCCGCGCGGGCGCGCGCCGGGGGTCGCCGCCGAGCAGCTGCAGCACGGCGCGGGCGCTCATCGCGAGGTCGGTGGCCTCGGTGACGGTCGCGCCGCGCGCGATGCTCTCCGGATAGAAGGCGTCGCGGCCGCGCGTGCGAGCGGGCAGGCGTTCCCCGGGCCGCACCGCGCGCGAGAAGCCCGCGAGCACCACGCCGTGGTCGCGCACGTCGAAGAGCAGGTGCTCGGGCAGCACCGCGCCGTGGACGTAGCCGGCGCCGTGCACGAAGCCGAGCAGCTCGAGCGTGCGCTTCCATGCCCACACGCCGTGCGCCGGGTCGAGCGCGTCGCCGTGCGCGCGGCGCACGTCCTCGAGCGCGTGCACGAAGCCGGCGCGGTAGCGGCGAATCGCGACCTCCCGCTGGCCGTCCTTGCCATTCAGCCCGAGACGCGCGCGCCCGAACGCGACGCGCTCGGGCACGAGCCGCCCGAAGTGCGCGGCGCCGCGTGCGGTGGCGTGCGAGAGATCCTCGAGCACGCGCTCCTCGCGCGCGAAGAGATCGGCGGCGCCCTCGGCGCGCAGGATCTTGATGACGACGCGCGCGCCCATCGCCTCGTCACGCCGGCCGAGGAAGACGTCGCTGCCTTCGCCGCGCGCGAGCCGGCCGATCAGCGCGTAGCGGTGGCCGCCGATCCAGAGGCGCGGCTCGCGCGTGTCCCCGTAGGTGCGGTCCTCGTCGTCGTTCTGGGGGCGCCAGATCCCGTCGGCCGGGCTCAGCAACGTTCGGCAATACGGGCAGCGCTGCGCACGCACCGCGGAGGGCGGCGGAATCGGCGCGCCGCAGCGCGGACAGAGGCTGGTCTGGGTCTCGGGCACGTGTGAACGGGGTACCAGAGGGGCGCGTCTACCCACAAGGGCGAGTGGCGCGGGTTGTAGGAAGCCCTGAAGATGTCCGGGGCAGGAGCACCTGGAGATGTCCCTCCGGGCGGCCCGTGAGGCACGCGATGGACGCGCCGGGGACGCTCGTCTTGTCCCTGTCTTCCGATCGTGGTGTCTGGCCCCCGCGTGCAGGGTGTAGCCGTCCACTCTTCCGCGGCGAGATCGGCCTGGTCCGCGCGGAACGGCGCTGGCACCGTCGTTGCTCCGCTCGGGCTCATGCGCGCGCGATGGCTCCTCGGTCTTGCTTCGGTGCTCGGGTGCACCTCTTCACCCGCCGCTTCGCCGGACGGCGGGACGGCAGATGGCGGCGGTACGAGCACCCGCGATGCGACGGTCCACACCGCGCCCGATGGCGGTCCACCTCAGCTGCGCGACTGCGCGGGTCTGGCCGCGGTCGGGACCTTCGAGGACATCACGCCGCCCGAGCTCACCGCGTCGGGCGAGAGCGCCTTCGCCATCGCGACGGACCCGAGCCGACAAGGCGTCGTCTACGTGGGCTCGGTCAACGCGGGCTTCTACAAGAGCGAGGACTGCGGCGCGAGCTGGGTGCGCGTCGCCACCGGGATGAACGGGGAGGCGATCGACTCGGCGATGAGCTGGTCCATCACCGTGGATCCCACCGACTCGAATCGGGTGTACGTCGCGGCGGGATACGCCGAGGGCGCGGTCTCCGGGCTGTACCGCTCGCAGAACGGCGGCACCGACTGGACCGCGATCTGGCCGCCGGCCGGACAGCCCGAGCTGCACGGCATCGTAGATTACGAGTTCGCCAACGTGATGAGCATGGATCCCGACGATCCCACGCATTTGTTACTCACGTTCCACGCAAACTGTCATCTGCCGCCTGACACCGAGGCTGCGCGGGTGTGCTTCGCCGAGAGCTTCGATCGCGGCGACAGCTGGCGACTTCTGCCCGGCATCCCCGAGTGGAGCGGTTGGGAGGGGCAGCACCTGCTCTTCCTCGAGCGAAATCGCTGGCTCTACACCAGCCAAGAGAATGGCTCGTGGGTGCTCACCGTCGCAGACGATGGACGATACACGGCCGATCCCATCGAGGGCCTCGTCGGCTCGCACCTGCAGGGCACCGGCTTCGTACGCAGCCGCAGCGGGCGGTTCTTCGTAGCGGGCAACGACGCGGTGTGGAGCAGCGCCTCCGGCAACCCCACCGACTGGTCGCCGGCCGAAGACACCGGGCCGATCTTGGGCGGCATCGTCGACACCCCGTCCGGGATCTACACGACCAACTGCTACTTCCCCGGCTTCTGTACTCCGAGCCTGCTCCGCTCGACGGACGACGGGCAGACGTGGGCTCACACCGATCTGCCGGCCGGCGTCGACATGGGTGGCGCGCTCGCCTACGACGCCGGCCACGGGCTCGTCTTCTTCTCTGGTGGCACGCACGTCCTGCGCTACCGCGCCGAGTGAGGCGCACGCGGATCGCTGGCGCGACCGAAGAGCGGACGATGGAGCACACGTGGATCTCGCGCACGCGGTCGTGGCACAGAACGCGGTGAGCCGAGACATGGGAGGGCGGCGAAATCGGCGCGCTGCACCGCGGACGGAGGCTGGTCTGGGCCTCGGGCACGTGTGAATGGGGTACCCGAGGGGCGCGTCCACCCGCGAGCGCGAGAGGCGCGGATGCGGCCTTGCGCTAGGATGGGGCGATGAATCGGGGGATTTCTTTCGGCGCGGTGGTCGGTCTCTGCCTGCTCGTCGCGCTCCCGGGTGCGGCGCAGCTGCACGGCCGCTGGCACGTCGAGTTCCAGACGACGAACCGCGACACGCGGCAGGCGATCGTCGGGCTCTCGCACCAGATCGAGGGGGCGCTCTCGCGCTGCGCGCCGCACACCGCGGGGCACGCGAGCACGACGCAGGTCACGCTGCGCTTCACGTCCGGAAGCCTCACCGCGATCAGCTCGGGCGCGCACGAGAGCGATCCGGCGCCGAGCCAGCCGCTCCGCACCTGCATCGAGGCGGCCATCACGCGCACGGAGCTGCCGTCGATCCGCGAGTCGCCGCTCACGGTGCTCGTGCGCTTCGAGCCGCCGGCCGCCGCGCTCGACATGGAGGTCGACCACGCGGCGCAAGCGGCCGAGTACCCGCAGGAGTCGGTGCGCCGCGTCGTGCACGAGCACACCGCGCCCATCACGCACTGCTACGAGACGGCGCGGGTCGAGCATCCGCGGGCGGCCGGGACGCTGCGCGTCCGGTTCACGATCGGCGCCGACGGGCACGTGACGGCCGCCGCCGCCGATCTCGACGAGCCGGGCGTGCCCTCGCTGACCGAGTGCGTGCTCTCGCAGCTCCGCGGCTGGGTCTTCCCCGCGCCGGCCGCCGGAACGCCGGCCGAGGTTCTCTACCCCTTCGTGTTCACGGCGCCGGGCTGAGGCTCACCACGCCGCGCGCGGCGAGGGCCTCGATCTCCGCGGTGGCCAATCCCAGCTCTTCGAGCACTTCTCGGCCGTGCTCGCCGACGCGCGGCGGCGGGCGACGGTAGGTCGGCGGCGTGGCCGACGCGTGGATCGGGTTGCCGAGCAGGCGGACCTCGCCGCGCGCGAGCGTGGGATCGTGGATCGCGACCTCCATCCCGCGCGCCAGCGTGTGCGGATCGGCGAAGACCTGATCGACCGATCGCACCGGCGAGCACGGCACGCTCTCGGCGGAGAGGAGCGCGACCCACGCCTCGGTGCTGCGCGCGGCCATCCACGCGGCGACCGTCCTGTCGCAGGCCTCGCGATGGCGTACGCGCGCGTCGTTCGTGGCGAAGCGAGGATCCTGCGCGACCGCGGGCTCGCCCACGAGCTCGCAGAGCTTACGGAACTGGCCGTCGTTGCCGACCGCGAGCACCACGTGCCCGTCGCTCGTGCGGAACACGCGATAGGGGACGATGGTCGCGTGTGCGTTGCCGCGGCGCACGGTGCGCGCGCCCGTCGTCAGGTAGCTCGTGCCCTCGTTCGCGAGCCAGGCCACGGTCGTGTCGTAGAGCGCGACGTCGAGATGCTGGCCCTCGCCCGTGCGATCGCGGTGTCGCAACGCGGCGAGGATCGCCGTCGCCGCGTACATGCCGCACATCAAGTCGGCGATGCCGACGCCGACCTTCACCGGCTCGCGCTCGGGCTCGCCCGTGAGGCTCATGATCCCCGCGAGCGCCTGCGCGACGAAGTCGTAGCCGGCCTCGCTGCGGCGCGGCCCCGTCTGTCCGAAGCCCGTGATGGAGCAGTAGACCAAGCGCGGACAGCGCCGCCGAAGCGTCTCGTAGTCGAGCCCTCGCCGCGCGAGGTCGCCGACCTTGTAGTTCTCGACGAGCACGTCGGCGCGCTCGGCCATGCGCGCCACGAGCGCGGCGCCTTCGTCCGAGGCGAGGTCGATCGCGATGGAGCGCTTGTTGCGGTTCGCCGCCATGAAGTAGGCGCTCGGCCCGCGGCCTCCGTCGGAGCGCTCGGCGTAGGGCGGGCCCCAGCCGCGCGTGTCGTCGCCGCGGCCGGGGCGCTCGACCTTGATCACGTCGGCGCCGAGATCGCCGAGCAGCTGCGTGGCGCTCGGCCCCGCGAGGATGCGCGAGAGGTCGAGGACGCGGACACCGTCGAGAGGACCGTTCACGCAACGAGGGTATCGGTCGCATCACGCCCATGCACGCCTCTGCGCGCCTCGACCAACGCACGCGGCTCGCTCGAGCCCCTGCGCGGGCCTTCGAGAGCTGGACCGTGCAGCCCCACGGGGCGCTGCGCGCGATGGAGCACGACATCGTCTCAGCGGCGGAGCGCGCGCACGGCGCGGAGCGAGGCCTGGACGAGCGAGTTGTCGGGCGCCTCGTGCGCGCACTCCTCGAGCGCGTGCAGCGCGTCGTCGATCCGGCCGTCGGCCAAGAGGTGCAGGGCGCGCACGAAGTGCTCCTCGAAGTGCGGCACCTCCACGACGGGCATGCTCGGTCGCGGCGGAGGCGAGGAGCGCACGGGCGCGACGAGCCGATCTCGATAGAGCGAGACCAGCGCGCGCAGCGCGCGAAACCGGCCCAGGCTCGAGGCGCTCACGATCTGTTCGACGCTCGCGCGACCGTCGACCAAGCGCATCACGAGGTGCTCGTCGACCTCCTGCTCGGGGCACGCGTCGTCGGGCCGCAGCACGCACGCGGCCCCTCCGAGCGCCTCGACGTAGCGATGCTGCAGATGCGTTCGCAGCGCGTGGATGCTCGCCGCGATCTCGGGCTGTCGCGGGTGCTCGACGCTCGCCCGCTGCAGGAGCTCGAGCGCGTCGTCGTGGCGCCGCTCCCGCACGGCCTCGAGGATGGCGATACGGTAGTCGAGAGAGTCGGTTTGGAGGGGGGCTGGGTCGAGGTTCATGCACTCCCTTGCTGGACGTCCCGTCGCCATGAGCCTGCATCTTTCCTGCCGACGTGGCGCGCGCGGGATTCGAGGCGCGCACGCAATCGCTGCGTCCTGCCGCAGGGGCTGCGACGCGCCGGGCGCGTGCACCCAAATCCTTCGAAGAAAAGGACGCGAAACGAGCGAGCCGCGGCTGCACTGCGAGCGGAATGCGCAGTTTCTGCGTGGGCCCGCGGCGGGCTCGTCAGCTCTCTCTCGCTTCGATGCGGGTGATGGCCCACGCCGCAGCGTCCCGGACGACGGCCTCGGCGTCGGCGCGCGCAGCCGCTCGCAGCACGGGCAGATGCACGCGCGTTCCACGGTTGCCGAGGACGATCGCCGCGTTGCGCGCGAGCCCCGCGCGGCCGGGGCGCTGCAGTGGCGAGGCGAGCGTGAACGCCGCGTGCGCCTCCGCGCTCATCGCGAGGATGGCCGCCGCGTCCACGCCCGCGAGCCGCGCATCGGGCGCGAAAGGCGCCGTGAGCGAGGCGGGCGGAGGCTGCGTGCGATTGAAGGGGCACACGTCCTGGCAGAGATCGCAGCCGAAGAAGCGGTCGCCCATCCCTTCGCGGAGCTCGTCCGGGATCGGGCCCGCGTGCTCGATCGTCAGGTACGAGATGCAGCGGCGCGCATCGAGCTCGCGCGGGCCGGCGAACGCCCGCGTGGGGCAGGCGTCGAGGCAGGCGCGGCACTCGCCGCAGCGCTCGCGGATCGGCGCCGTCGGCGCGAGCTCGGCCGCCGTGACGAGCGTCGAGAGCAGCACGTGCGAGCCGAGGCCCGGCACGATGAGGCAGCAGTTCTTGCCGATGAACCCGACGCCGGCGCGCTCGGCCCAGGCGCGCTCGAGCACCGGCATCGAGTCGACCGAGTGCCGCGTCGAGTAGCCCTCGCTGCGCAGGAGCGAGGCGAGCTTCTTGAGGCGCTTGCCGAGCACGTTGTGGTAGTCGCGGCCGCGCGCATAGCGGGCGATGACGCCGGGCGAAGGGCCCACGTCGCCCTCGGTCCGCGCGAAGGGCGTCGCGAGCACGACGATGCTCTTCGCGCTCCGCAGCATGCGCTCGTGCCGCGGGTCGATGCGCACCTCCGCCGTCTCTTCGAGCCACGCCATCGAGCCGTGGCGGCCGGCCGCGAGGAAGGCGCGCAGCCGCTCGCCCTCGACGCCCAGCGTCTCGGCCCGCGCGAACCCGATGCGCGCGAAGCCGAGCTCCTCGGCGCGCGCGCGGAGCTTCTCCTCGAGCGTGCTCACGGCGGGACGGGCGAGATCGGGGCGGGCGGCGCGAGCTCGATGCCGTCGCCGCTCGGCATGTGCTCGAGATCGAGGTGCGTGTCCTGGTGCTCGTCGGTGCTGGCCTCGGGGGGCAGATCCCCGTTGTCGAGCAGGAAGGGCTCCGCGTTCCACGTGCCGCACTGTCGGGGCCCGCGATCGAAGCGCCAATGGAGCCACGCGTGGCCGTCGCCGCTGAGGATGATCGAGGGCGGGCGCGGGAAGGGCTGCGCGCGGTAGACGGCCGTGAACGCGCCGAGATCGAAGAGCGTCTGGCCGCTCGTCTCGACGATGCCCACCTGGAAGATCGTTCCGTCGGGGTTCACCGCGATCTCGAGCGTCGCGTGGAGGTTCATGTCGTTGCGCGGATCGGTCGCGTCGAGCGGCAGCGAGGCGATGAAGCGATCCACGAAGTGCGCGTGGATGCGGATGTGCATGTCGTGGAGGAAGCGCGCGAAGGGCGAGGCCGCAGCGTTCAATGCGGTCTGGTTTCCGGGCCGCACGCCGGCGATGTAGTTCTCCGACGCCGCACGGAACGAGTCCCAGATCTCCTGCGAGGCCGAGCCACGCGCATGCGAGCGGCGGCGCTCGAGCCGTGCGTGACGCTCGCGCTCGAGCTGCTCCTCGCCGTAGACCGCCTCGAGCGCTGCGTAGCTGACGCCGAGCTGCGGGCCCTCGCGCTCGCTGCTGCCGCGCTCGAGCGGAGAGCCACCTTCGCGGCCGACGTGGCCGGAGTGGGGCCCGAGGCCCGCGATGCCGCGGCCGGGGCCTTCGCGGTGGTGGCCGCCCGCGTCGCCGCCGCCGTCGCCGCTCGGTCCGGGAACGGGCACCCGCACGGTGTACGAGCCGAAGCCGTCGCTCACGAGGACCTCGGTCGTGGGCTGCCCGCCGAGCGCGCGGACACCGCCCTCGTCGCCGGTCGAGGGCGTGCCGTGCTCGACCTGCATGGACTCGGCCTCGCTCGACGCATCGGTGCCCGAGGCCACCTGCGGCCGCGGAGAGCGCGAGGGATCGTCGGTCGCATCGCGCGGGTCGATCCGATCCTCTTCTTCGGGCGTCGGGAGGCGCTCGTCCGAGCCCTCGCTGTCGCGGCTCTCGGCGACCACGTGCTCGGAGGAGTCGCCCGTCGTCTCGGCGGGGACCGCGTCTTCCGGCGGCCCCGTGTGCGGGTCGTTCGCCTCGCCGTTGCGGCTCGTGATCTGCGCCATCGTCTCTTCCTCGACGGTGCGGTTCTGCTCGGCGAGGTACTGCGCGTCGGGCGGCGGCGGCTGATCGGGATTGTCGCTCTGCTGCACCACCGACGCCCGCTGCTCGAGCGGCGGCGGCGTCTGCGGCGCGGGCGGCGTCACCTCGGTCGCCGGCGGCGCGGGCTGCTGCGCTTCGGGCTGCGGCTCGGGCGGCGTGGGCGGCGGCGCCTGCGGCGTGGGCGCGCGCGGGTGGGGCCTCTCCGGCCGGCGTCGCTCGCGGTGCTCGGGCGGCGGCTCCTCCGCGTCCGCGGTCGGCTCTTCGGTGGGCGCGAGCTCGGCGTCGACCGGCGTCGGCGATTCCGGCGGGTCGGTGAGCACGAACTCGATCTCCGACGAGGGCTGCGCGTCGTGCGCGGAGCTCGCGAGCAGCGCGCGCAGCTCCCCGAGCCCCACGTACGCCTGCATGTGCGCCCCCAGCGAGAACACGAGCGCCCCGACCAGCACGGCCGCGCTGGGGATCACGATCCGGGACGACGGGGAGGGGGGCGGCAACGGGCTCCTTCCCGGCCTGGTCGGCGCGACCGAGAGGACGGGGCTCTTGGGGCGTAGGAGTCTTTGATCCTACGGGCAATCCGACCGCCTGCGCAGGCGTCGGATTTGGGGCGAAACGACCCCCGCGCCTCCCTCTACGACCGGGCCTCGGTGGGCATGTCGCCCTGCGTCAACGAACGAACACGCGCGGGTCGTCCGGGCGGGCGTCGATGTGGAAGTGATTCCGGTGGCCGTCGTTGTAGTTCGGCGTCAGCACGGACGAGAACGCGTTCGTGTCCGCCAGCTCACAGGCGATCTGCCGGAGCGTGCGCGCTCGCCCGCCGCGCGGGCCGCGCCCCGCGCACGTCAGGCGCCCCGGGGTCTCCACGAAGTCGTCGTTCACCGAGAGGATCGTGCCGTCGTCGGTCTCGAACGCCGACATGTCGAGCGCGAGGCCCATCGTGTGGAAGCTCGTGCGCGGCGTGGACCGTGACGCGCTCAGGACCTCCACGCGGCGCACCTCGTGCGCGCGCAGCACTTCGGCCAATCGCGGGAGGCGCGCGATCATCTCGCAGGCGAGGGCGACCACGTCGCCGCGCTCGGCGTGGGTCGCTTCCATCTCGAAGGTGACGCCGCCGATCGGCGAGTCGATCCGCAGAGGGTGCATGACGGGCGAGTCGAGCTCGGGCACGGGCGTCACGGCGATCTCGGCCGCCTCGAGCGCGGCCAGGCACTCGGCCTCGGGGCGCACGCTCCAGCGCGCCTCGTCGTGCACACGCCACTCGCCGCCGGGGATGATCGCGCGGAAGTTCGGGAACGTCGGGATGCGCCGCGCGATCGCGCGCGCGATCGGGCCCATCGGATCGTCTTCCGGCGCGAGGAACGAGCGCGGCGCCCGCGGCACGCGCGGGACGGGCGTGAAGTACGGAAGCGTCACCGGCGGCGTCTGCTCCAGCACGTCGGGCGGCAGCACGTAGTCTTCGCCCACGCCGAGAAGGCGATTGCGCTCGAGGCGCGCCGTGCGCTCGTCCTCCGTCTCGTCGCTCGCCGGCTCCGAGAGCACGGCCGGCTCGGCGCCCGCATCGCTCCCGCCGTCCTGCACGAGCACGATCTCGCCCACGGGCCCGTCGTCGCCCCCTTCGCCCACCGGGCCGCGCCGCGTGCTGCGCTGGGCGAGCTCGCTCCGCAGCTGCCACCGATCATCGAAGAAGCCCATCGCGGTCGCCGTGCGCCCGAGGATCAGGCGTGGCCGCGAGCGCGTCGCCGCGCCGTCGTAGACGACCCAGTCGGGCACGAAGTCCGGCAGGTTGTTCCCATTCATCACGCCCTGCGTGGTGGGCGCCGTCTGCACGATCACGTAGCGCGGCGCGCCGCCCTCGGGCACGAGCGGGCTCGGGTACACGAAGCGCACGCCGATCCCCGCGTCGCGGTAGACGCGCTCGCCCACGTGGATGCCGTCGGCCGCGGCGTGGATCGGCAGCCGATCGGCGATGCGCTCGAGCACCGCGTTCGATCCCGGCGTGCCGTAGAGCACGACGTGGTGCGTGCGCATCTGCTCTTCGGTGAGCGCCGTGTCCGCCACCACGAGCTGGTGGTAGTTCCAGAGGCCCTGCACCCAGCCGTGCGATCCTCGCTCGGCCGCGCGGCGCAGCTCGTCGGTCGCCTCGGGATCCTGCGTGCCGTAGACGTGGATCATCGCGTCGCGATACGCGTCCGTGATCGGCCCCGACTGCCCCTCGTGCTTGAAGAGCGCGCCCGGCTCCTCCTCGAGGAAGCCCGGGCCCCAGCCGCTCGCGTCGCGCCGCAGGTGCACGACCTGGCCCAGCGGCGCGCGCGGGCCCTCGTAGGCCGTCTCGCCGTCGACCGTGATGGTGAGCGTGTCGCCGTCGCCGAGCGGCGCATCGCGCAGGTCGAGCCCGATCTGCGAGACGCGCTCGGTCGTGAGCGTGATGCGACCATCGAGGCTCGCGTGCGCCTCGATGCGCGAGAGGCGCGGGTAGTCGACGATGCGCTCGGCCGTGACCCAGTGCTGCCGGTTCGCGCGGTAGTCGCCCGTCACGAGGCGCACCTCGGCGCGCCGCGGATCGTGCGTGACGCGCGCCATCACGTCGTAGAAGCGCCCGTGCCGGTGCACCACGTAGAGCAGGTCGTGCCCCATCTCGTACCAGGTCACCTGCGGCTCGATGCCGATGTCCCGCATGTGCTCTTCCATCTCGTGCACGAACGCGGGCCGCATCGGGCCGGGGTCTTGCGTGCCGTGATAGAAGCGGAAGTCGGTGTCGAGCGAGTTCTCGGCGAGGTGCATGCCCGACTGCATGAGCATCACCGTCGTCTCTTCGGCCGTGGGCTGGCCGCCCGTGTACTGCACCCAGCTCGGCGCGCCGGCCATCGCGGTCACGAGGCTGAAGCGGTACGCGTGGCGCATGCCGACCGCGTAGCTGCCGACGCCGCCGTTCGAGAGGCCACCGAGCACGATGCGGCTCGCGTCCACGTGGTAGTGGGCGCGCACGTCGTCGAGCACGCGCAGGATGTCGTCCTCGCCCATCCAGCGCCAGAGCACCTGCCCGAAGCCGTCGGGCGCGACGACGATCCACTCCGGCGACCAGCGCGGCTCGTAGTCGTCCCAGAGGTGCTGGTTGTAGGTGAGCCAGTCCATGTTGTTCCCGAGCACGACGCCCAGGAACAGGTTCCCGTTGCTCGATCCGCCGTGGAGCATGATCAAGAGCGGCCAGCTGCGCGACGGGTCGTAGTCGGGCGGGATGTAGATGCCGTAGCCCTGGCGGATGATCGACGAGGGCGCGTCGTAGCCGCGGTTCGTGATCATGCCGCGCTGAGCCGGGTAGGGGTCGCGCCCGGCCTCCATCTCGTCGAGGTAGTGCCCGGCGCGCGTGCGCCACGACGCGGCGGGTGCCTCGAAGCGATCCTCGATCCGATCGGCGACGTCGACGAGGTAGCTGACGCTCGTGATCGAGGCGACCGGCACGCCCTCGGGGCGGTGCGCCTCGAGCGCCGCGATGCGCTCGCGCAGAGAGTCGGAGGAGGGCTGCGCCGCCGCGGGCGCGGCAGCGAGGAGCACGAGCAGAAAGAGGTACGACCCAGGGCGCATGGCAGAAAGAAACACCAGGGGGGTCGACCGGAGCCACTTCTCGGCCGGGCCTGGCGCGGCCCCCGTGTGGATCGGACGCGCGAGCGTGTCGAGTCATTCTCGCGGATGCGGTGACGGGGCCCTCCGAAGCGAGAAAGAGCGTGACGCGCGAGTAGAGCCCGCGTCCTCGTGGCGCTGCTGCGAGCCGGCTGGCGCGGAGAGGCGTTCACGTCACACTCCCGCGCCGGTCGAACGAAGAAGGACGAGACGATGACGAAGCGCGGTTGGATCCTGGGGTCGGTGGCGGTTCTCGCGTGTCTGGTCGCGACCGACGGGGCCTCGCTCGTCCAGGCGCAGGCGTGCGCGCCGGGCGCGTACTGGGACACCGCGTCGGGGCAGTGTGTCTGCGCTCCGTCGACGCCGCGCTGGGATGCGGCCTCCGGGCAGTGCTTGCCGTGCGCCCCGGGCGCGTACTGGGACGGCGGGCGCGCCGAGTGCGTCTGCGCGCCGTCGACGCCGGTCTGGGACGGCGTCGCCGGTCGCTGCGTGGCGTCCGTCGCGCAGGCGTGCGCGGCGGGCTCGCACTGGGACGCCTCGCGCGGACAATGCACGTGCGATGCGGCGACGCCGGTGTGGGATGGCGTCGCGGGGCGCTGCGTCGCGTCGGTAGCGCAGGCGTGCGCGGCGGGCTCGCACTGGGACGCCTCGCGCGGGCAGTGCACGTGCGACACGGCGACGCCCGAGTGGGACGCTGCCTCGGGTCGCTGTGTCGCTCCGCCGAACTGCCGCGCGCTGCTGATGGCCGCGGGCCTCGGCTCCTATGCGCCCGACTGTGCGGGCGCCGATCCCTGGTGCGCGGCGGCGGTCATCCGCGCGGGAGTGCCCTCGTACCTGCGCGACTGCCAGGGCGTGGATCGCGCGTGCGCGGTGGCCGCCGCGGAGGCGGGCGTGCCGTCGTACATCCGTGACTGCGTCGGCGTGGACTCGGCGTGCGCGGTGGCGGCGATTCAGTCGGGTCGTCCGTCGTACATCCGCGACTGCCACTGAAAGCGCTCAGGGCGCGTCGCTCGCGCCGTCGTCCTCGGGCGGGCGCGCCGGAAGATGCGCGGGCACGCAGGCCTCGCCGTGCGGCGTCGAGCGGCAGGTGCCCTCGAGCGTGCCGTGCGGTGAGTCCACGACGCACGCGTCGCCGACGTCGATGCCCTCGCACGCCGTGAGTGCCTCCGGCGGCGGGCCGTGCGGCGGGCCGTGCGGAGGGCCGCCGGCGGGCATGCACGCGAGCGGCAGGTCGCTCGAGGGCGAGCCGCACGTGCCCGTGAGCGTGTGACCGCCGCGCGGATCGACGAAAGAGCAGCTCGCGCCGCTGACGTGCGCGCTGCACGCGGCGAGCGCCTCGGGCGGTGGGCCGTGATGCGGAGGGCCACCGCGGCCGCGATCCTGTGCGGCGAGGGGCGCTGCGATCGCGCCGAGCGCGAGCAGCGTGAGGACGGAGGTGCGAGCGAGACGGGACGAGCGGGACATGGCGTTTTCTCCTCGGGGGAACGGGGTGGTGGGGCGGGGGCGAAGGGAAGTGCTCGCGCGCGCGGGTGGCCCGACCCTCCCTCCGGGAGGGGGGGCTGGGGGAACGGAGGATCGGGCCGCCGGCGCGCGCGAGAAGAGAGCGGAGCGCGAGCGAGGTCAGGGCATCGCGGGAGGCATGCCCATGCCGCCGCCGCCACCACCGACCGAGCACACGGTCTCGCTCGTGCTCGCGCGGACGAAGATCGTGCGCGACGCGAGCATCGCGCCGTCGCTCATGCGCGCGATGTCGACGATGTAGTCGGTCGCATCGGTGCTGCCGAGCACGCTGTCGGTCGTGTTGGTCGTGTCGGGCGCGCCGAAGCTCTCGTAGTCGGGATGGCTCGCGAAGATCTCGTCGATGACGTCCTGCGGGAAGAACAGCTGCGAGATCAGATAGCGGTCGGTGCCGATGGCGACGATGAAGTGGATGTGGATCGCGCGGCTCGAGTACCAGCCGGGAAAGCACGTGTCGAAGTCCACGCGACCGTTCGCGTCGGTGGTCTGGATGCCGCGGAAGTAGTGGTGGGCCTGCGCGTCGGCATCGTTGCCGGTGCAGAAGCCGACGTTGAATTCGCCGGTGTCGTCGGTGCCCGAGTAGAGGCCGCTGTTGCGCGTGTGCCAGATCTCGACCGTCGCGCCCTCGACGGGCTGGCAGCTCGTGTCGAGGATGCGCAGCGCGAGGCGCACGGGCAGGCCCGGATAGCCCTCGGAGACGTCCTTGCGCACCTGCGAGCTCGAGTGGCAAGGGCCGAGCGTCATCTCGCACGTCGCTTCGCACACGGTCGGCAGCGCGCCGAAGGGATCGGGGTAGCTCGCCGCTCCCGTCATCGCGGCCGTTCCGCCGCTCGCCCAGCCACTCGCGAGCGCGGCGTCGGTCGCCGCGCCATCGGCGCCGAGGAAGGCGTCGGTCGCCGCCGCGTCGGTCTCCGCGCCGCCGGCGTCGATGGCGGCGAGCTGCACGCCGCTACAGCCGACGATCGGGATCGTGATGGCGCCGAGGCCGATGCCTCGGAGCGCAGCGCGGCGGCTCATCGGCGTGGTCGAGCGAGGGGCGTGCAGTCTGGCCTTCATCGTGTCGAAGCTCCTTCGACCCGATGAAGAGCAGCGGGCGTGCCAGCAGCGCGCGCCGCGGTTTCCGCGGGAAATCAGGGCTCGCGAAGCGCAGAGGCGGCGGCGAGCTGCGGAGACCGCACGCGCGCTGCGGTCTCCGCAGCGCGCGCCGAGCTCAGCGACAGGCCTGTATGGGCGACGGGTCCACGTAGTCGACGTCGCAGTAGAACGCGCCGATGTCGGGGTCGCGAGTCCACGCGCAGCCGCTCTGATAGGTATCGGTGGTTCCGCAGGCCGGAGCCGCGACGAGCCACCCCGGAGTCCCCACGCTCGCAGTGCAGTTGGCGTGGTTCCGCCCCGAGCAGTCCCCGGTCGCGAGGCTCGCGTACTGCTGCGTCGTCACGCCGTCGCAGTTGAAGTCGTAGCCGCCGCACAGGTTGCGCGGGTTGGTGAAGTACGCCGTCTGCCCCGCGTGCGCGGCGGGATCGACGTCGCAGCAGTCGGGCAGGTCGGCGCGTGCCGTCTCGGCGAGCGGGCATCCGCCGTAGCCTGCCGCCGGCGTCGAGCAGCGATTCGTCGGCGTGGCGCTGGAGTTGCGATACGAATCGCCGTCCGAGTCGGGATAGCAGGCGACGATCGCGTGGTCGCTCGCGCTCGCGTCGTTGCAGTCGGCGCTGGCTGGCGTGCTCGGCGCGCGCGCCGTGGACTGCACGGGGCATCCGCCGTGCTGGGGGCCCACGCGCGTCGGCTCCGTGCAGGTCACCACGCCCGTCGCGCCGAGCGGCGCGTAGCCGTCGTCGTCGCCATCGTGGTAGCAGGTGACGCTTCCCTCGTCGGCGTTGCCGTTGCAGTTCTGATCGACGAACGTCGGCGCGTCGCAGGTCTCGACCGCCGCCGGGTTGATCGAGGCCGACGCCGGCGCGCAGTCGATCTGTCCCGTCGTCGGCGGGCGATCGGTGGTGCCCGTGGGGCACAGGCCCGTGGGGTCGGGACAGGTGGACATCGCGACCGCGCCGCTCGGCGCGTAGCCGTCGCGGTCGGCGTCCGAGTAGCAGGGGATCATCATGACGTCGGTCGTCGACCCGTTGCAGTTCTGGTCGACGGCGTCGCAGATCTCGACCGCGCCCGGGTGCACGCTCGGGTCGGCCGCGTTGCAGTCGGCGGAGCTCGCCGGATCCCGGAACGTGAAGTGCGCGGGGCAGTAGCCGCGATCGGGGCGCGTGGCGTCCTTGCACTCCATCGACGACGCGGCGCCGGTCGCGGCGTAGCCGTCGTCGTCGGCATCCACGAAGCACGTGGCGCGGGCGCCGTCGTCGACCATGCCGTTGCAGTCGTTGTCGAGCGTGTCGCAGAGCTCGGGGGCGCCCGGGTGGCGGTCGAAGCCCGTGCCGGCCGTGTCGACGCAGTCGATGCTCGCCGCGCTCGCGGGCGCCCGGTTCGTGTAACCGATCGGGCAGAAGCCCACGCTCGCGCGCGCGTTGTTCGGGCAGATGTTGGTCGCGACGGCGCCCATCGGCGCGTAGGTGTCGTTGTCCTCGTCGACGTAACACACGACCGTCAGCATCTCGTCGACGACGCCGTTGCAGTTGTCGTCGACGCCGTTGCAGGTCTCGGACGACGCTGGCGAGAGCGCCCCGTTCGCGTCGTTGCAGTCGGCGGCGGTCGCCGGATTGCGGGTCGTGTAGCCCACGGGGCAGTTGAAGCCCGCCGCGCACTCCATCGACATCGCGGCGTCGGCGCGCGCATATCCGTCGGCATCGCCGTCGACCCAGCAGCTCAGCCGCAGACCGTCGTCGACCACGCCGTTGCAGTCGTCGTCGACTTGGTTGCAGATCTCGGCGCTCGGCAGGATCGAGCACTGCCCGAAGTTGCCGCCGATGCACATCTCGGTGCCGGAGGCGCATGCCCCCATCGCGAGACACGCGCGCGAGTCGCCGATCGAGCAGCTGCAGCCGCCCGGCGGGTCGTTGGGTGTGCCGGAGCAGTCTTCGTCGAGCATGTCGGCGTCGCAGGTGTCGGCGGCGCTCGGGTTGATCGAGGCCACCGCGTCGTTGCAGTCGGTCCCCATCGCCACGTAGCCGGGGATCGAGCCGGCGCAGCCATTCATCGACATGGCGGGGTCGCCGAAACCGTCTCCGTCCTGGTCGTGATAGAGCGTGACCGTCACGCCCTCGTCGACCGCGGTGTCGCAGTCGTCGTCGCGCGAGTTGCATGCTTCGGTCGCGCCCGGGTGGACCGACGGATGCGCATCGTCGCAGTCGGTGCCGCAGGTGCGCGTGGTGCCCGAGTCGTTGCAGCACGCGGCGTCGGGCTCGCCATCGCCGTCCTGATCGCGGAACCCGAAGCTCGATGGGTCACAGTCCTCGTCGCGATCGACCGCGTCACAGGCCTCGCGATTTCCCGGGTAGCGCTGGGCGTCGGAGTCGTCGCAGTCGTCGCCGCCGCATCGGATCGACGGATGATCGTCGCCGTCCGCGTCGGCGTGCGTGGCGCAGTCGGAGGTGCACTGATCGGTGGCTTCGTCGCACGTCTGCGTGTCGAGGCATCGTGGCGTCGTCGCGGCGAGGCACCCTCGCGAATCGGCCGTGGGCGCGCCGGGCGAGCAGGTCTCCGCCCCGTTGCAGAAGAGCCCGTCGTCGCAGTCGCTGGCCCGGGCGCAGGTCGTGTGCCCGCCGCCGTCGGGCGTCATCGCGCCGTCGACGTCGGCGTCCATGCCGACGTTCGTGACCGTTTCCCCTCCGCAACCTGCGCCGACCCCCGTCAGAGCGCAGAGAAGCGCGACCCGAGCCCACCCCCGATGATCAAGCATGTGGCGACCGTGTCATACGCTCGCCCATCGAGCACGCCCCCTCGGTGTGCGGCATCCCACGGCCGCCCCTCGCGGTCGTCGGCGCCCGCATGCGAGCGCACGTGCGCGGGGCTCACCCGATGCCGTAGCGCTTGAGCTTCTCGTAGAGCGTGCGGACGCCGATGCCGAGGGCGGCGGCGGCCTTCTTCCGGTTGCCGCCGTTCTCGGCGAGCGCGCGCTTGATCGCCTCGAGCTCAAGCGCTTCGAGCGTTCCTCCGGTCGCCGCCGCCGCAGTCGCGCTCGCGCTCGGCGCTCGCGCCGCCATCGCCGCAGGCTCGATGGCGAGGCTCGCAGCGTCGATCGCGTTCCCGCTGCTCACGATCGCGCCACGCTCGAGCGCGTTGCGTAGCTCGCGGATGTTGCCGGGCCAGTCGTGGGCCAGGACCGCGCGGCGCGCGCTCTCGTCGAGCGTGAGCGGAGCGTGCCCGATCTCGGCGCAGACCTCGGCGAGCAGGCTCTCGGCGAGCGGCACCAGGTCGCGCTTGCGCTCGCGCAGCGGCGGCAGGTGCACCGGGAACACGGCGAGCCGGTGGTAGAGGTCCTCGCGGAATTTCCCCGACGCGATCGCGCCCTTCAGGTCGCGGTGCGTCGCGGCGATCCAGCGGACGTCGGCCCGCAGGGTGCGGCTGCCGCCGACGCGCTCGAAGGTCTTCTCCTCGAGCACGCGCAGCAGCTTCGCCTGCAGCTCCGGCGCGAGCTCGCCGATCTCGTCGAGGAAAAAGGTGCCGCCCTCCGCGAGCTCGATCCGCCCGCGCCGCTGCGCGTGGGCGCCCGTGAACGATCCCTTCTCGTGCCCGAAGAGCTCGCTCTCGATCAGATTCGCCGGCAACGCCGCGCAGTTCACCGCCACGAAGGGCCCGCTCCCTCGCGGGCTCGCGTCGTGGATCGCGCGCGCCACGAGGCTCTTGCCGGTGCCGCTCTCGCCGAAGAGGATCACGCTCGCGCTCGTGCGGGCGACCTTCGCGATCGCGTCGAGCACGGGCTGCATCGCGGGGTCGCCGTAGGACAGGCGCGTCGGGCCGCTCGCTTGGGCGCGCTCGCGCTCGCGGCCCATCGCCAGCGTCCGGTGCTCGAGCGCGCGCGCCACGACGAGGCGGAGCTCGGCGGGCGAGCCGATCGGCTTCTGGAGATAGTCGCGCGCGCCGAGCTTCATCGCCTCGACCGCGGTGTCGACGGTGCCGTGGGCCGTGAGCACGACGATCTCCGTCTCGGGCGCCGAGGCCCGCACGCGCCGGACGACCTCCATCCCGTCGATCCCCGGCATCTTCAGGTCCGTCACCACGACGTCGAAGGCCTCGGCGCCGATCGCGGTGAGCGCGAGGCCGCCGTCCCGCGCCTCGGAGACCTCGTGCCCGTCGAGCGCGAGCGCTTCGCTCACGAATTCCCGGACGCCATCCTCGTCGTCGACCACCAACACGCGCGCCATCTCAGCTCCTTGCCGCGGGCCGCCCCAGCGGCAGCCGCATCGTGAACACAGCGCCCCCCTCGGGCGCGCTCGACGCGACGAGCGATCCGTCGTGCGCTTCGGCCACGCGCCGCGCCACCGCGAGGCCGAGGCCGGTGCCGTGGACGCGCGTCGTGTGGAAGGGCTCGAAGATCTTCTCGGTCATGCCGCGCGGGATGCCGGGACCGCGATCGCGGACGGTGATCACGAGCTCGTCTTCCTCGCGCCCGAGCGTGACCTCGATCTCACCTTCGGGCGCGGCCTCGCGCGCGTTGCGGATCAGGTTCTCGAGCGCGCCCCGCACGCGGTCCTCGTCGAGCGGTGCCTCGCTCGGTACCTCGCGCAGCGTGAGCCTCGTGCGTGCATCGCCCGCCGACTCGACGGCGTCGCGCACGACGGCTTTCGGGTCCGCGCGCCGCGGCGCCATCGTGCCGGAGCGGACGAACGCGAGCAGGTCCGTCGTGAGCCGCTCGATCCGCACGGCCTCTTTCACCACGCGCTCGGCCTTCGCGCGCGGCTTGCTGCCGGCGTCGAGCGACTCCTCGAGCAGCTGGGCGTGCCCCTTGAGCGAGGCGAGCGGGTTGCGGATCTCGTGCGCGAGCACGGCCGACATCTCGCCCAGCGTCGTGAGGTGCCGCGTCCGCTCGCTCGTGCGGAGCGCGCTCTCGCGATCGGTGATGGCGCGCCGGAGCGCGAGCGAGGTCGCGAGGACGAGCAGCGCCGCGAGCGCACCGACCCCGAGCGTGATCGTGGCGCGCTGTTCGAGCGCCACGGCCGTGCGCGGCACGAGCTCGACGATCAGGTGCGGCGGTGGCCCGTGGGGGCCTCCGTGGCGCGGCCCGTCCGGGGGCGGCCCGAAGGGCGGCGGACCTTCCCCGAACGGAGGCAGCTCCTCGTCGAGGGGCGGCGGGCCCTCGATCCCGATCGGTCGGGGGGGTGGGCCGCGCATCGCGACCGCGCGCCACGTCTCGCCGACCCGATCGACGTCGCCGGGATGCGGGTCGCGGTCGAAGCCCGCGGTGGCGAGCCCCGAGATGACCTCGTGACCGTGCTCGCTGAGCGCGATGTAGACGACGCCATCGCCTCGGAGCTCGGCGCGGATCGTGTCGAGCTCGGCCGGTGTCGGCGGATGCCCGAGATCGTCCAGGCGGCTCTGGACGCGCGCCAAGGCGTGCTGTGCATCGCCGCGGGCGACGGTGTTGGCGGCGCCGTAGACGCCCGTCCACGAGAGCACGACGCTCGCGAGCAGCGCGGCCGCCGTCAGCGCGCCGAAGACGACCGTGAGCATCGGCCATCGTGAGGACGCTGCGGCCACGGGGGGAGCCTACAGCAAACCCGGAGCCACTCTTTTCACGCGTCCCTGCGTGGCCCGAGCTGCGGTTTCTGCAGCCGCCGCTGCGGAGCCTGCAGTCCGAGCCGCGAATCCGCACCTCCGTCGTCGGGAGCCCATCGGCCTCCACCGTGGAGCGCCGCGGGGCGTTCCTCGGTGGCGGGTACGAGCTTGCTTCGCAGGCGCAGTGGCCCTCTCCGCGACTCCATCCTTGCGGAAGGTCGATTCGCGGAACGCGGATCGAACTTCTGGGCCGATGCACTAGCGCCGGGGGGCCTGCCCTTGCTACACCCTCGGCCCCGACTGGCCTGCGCCGGGCGGGCTCGGTGCACGCATGCGCTCCATTCTTCTCTCGCTCTTCGTCTTGTTCTCTGCGCTGGCGCTCGCCGGCTGCCCCGTGTTCACGCGTGGGACGGGAGAAGGCCGTCCGCTCGAGACCGGACAGGCCGGGCAGCACCCGTGAGCCCCGCCAAGAAGAAGGACGCCTCGAAGGAGGCGGACAAGCCCGCCGCCTCGCCGCCGAGCCCGACGACCGCACGCCGCACCACGGCCGCGATCGTCGCTTGTGTGCTCGCGGCCACCGCGCTCACCGCCGCCGATCTCTGGTCGAAGTCGTGGGCCGAGGGCGCGCTCTCGCACGCGCGCGCCGGCGACCCGCCCGACGTCTGCGCGACCGACGAGCGTGACTTCATCCTCTACCAGCGCATCCCGGCCGACACGATCTCGATCGTCGACGACGTGCTCGAGCTCGAGTACGCCGAGAACTGCGGCGCCGCGTTCGGCCTCTTGCGCCAGGCGCCGACCATCGTGCGCCGCCTCGTGTTCGGCGTGGCGGCGGTGGCGGCGACCATCGTCTTGCTCTGGATGTTCGTCCAGGGCCGCGGCGGGCCCTACTTCGCGGTCAGCGTGCCGCTCGTCATCTCGGGGGCGATCGGGAACTTCTTCGATCGCTTCCTGTACGGCTACGTCGTCGACTTCATCCACTTCCACTACGAGCACCCGATCCTGTGGATGGATCGGTTCGACTACCCGACGTTCAACGTCGCCGACATCGCGATCACCATCGGCGTGATCCTCCTGCTCATCGACGGCGTCGGGAGCCGCCAAGAAGAAGAGAAGCCCAAGCCTGCGCCCGAGGAGCCGGCACCCGCCGGTGCGGCCGCCGACGACGAAGAAGAGGACGACGAGGACGACGAGGACGACGACGCGGCAAAACGCGACGAGGCCCGCCCGTCCGCGGAGGACCAGGCGCCGAAGCCCGACGCGCCCACGCCGGACAACGGAGCCTGAGCGATCCATCGTGAGCGCCCGATGAGGAGCCCTCGATGATCCCGAGCTTCGGCCATCTCCCGTTCCTCGACGAAGACCTCCCCGCCTACTTCGTGATGCTCACGTGCGCGTTCGCCGCGTGCACGTGGTTCGCGGTGCGCTGGGCCAAGCAGCAGAAGCTCGACTCCGAGGTGCTGATCGATCTCTCGCTCGCGTCGGTCATCACCGGCGTGGCGGGCGCGCGCATCGCGCACGTGCTCTTCGACGGCTTCTTCATGGACTACGTGCACCTCTGCACGGACTACCGCCTCGTCGACTGGCACATCACCGAGGCGCAGTGCGCGAGCGAGTGGGTGCAGGGCAGCTGGGACGCCGCGGCGGGTGTCTGTCACCCGACCGAGCAGGACTGCTGGGCCTGGATCCGCTTCTGGCAGGGCGGCCTGACCTGGTACGGCGGGATGATCGGCGCGCTCGCGTACGCGATGTACTTCCTGCGCAAGGAGGGCTTCCCGCCGCTCAAGGCGCTCGACCTCGGCGGCAACGTGCTGCCGCTCGGCCTCTTCTTCGGGCGCCTGGGGTGCTGGTTCGGCGGCTGCTGCTTCGGGCAGCGCACGGACGCGTGGTGGGGCGTGAGCTTCCCGGCCTGGTCGCCCGCGAGCGAGCAGCAGTGGCGCGCGCACGAGCTCGCCGACGCCGGCTACGCGTCCTTGCCGGTGATCCCGACCCAGCTGATGGAGGCGGCGGGCAGCCTCTTGATCGCGGCGTTCTCGATCTACTTCGTGCATCCGCGCAAGCGCTTCGACGGGCAGGTGTTCTGCATCTCGATGTCGCTCTACGCGCTCTTGCGCTTCGTGCTCGAGTTCTTCCGGGCCGACGATCGCGGCGGGGCCGCGGGCCTGACGACCTCGCAATGGATCGGCCTCGGTCTCGTGGCGTTCTGCGCGGCGATGTGGGTGCGCCTCGACAAGGTCGCGAGGCAGAAGGTCGCGCGCCTCGCGTCGGCGACCTGACGGCGTTGACAGTCCCCCGGAGCTGCGCAAGGGTCGCGGCCGGAGGGCTCGGAAGATGATTCGTAAGGCTCACAAGCTCGCGGGGATCGTGCTCGTCACGGTGCTCGCCTACGCCGCCGTCGGCTGCGGCCCGTCCGACACCGAGCGCCGCGCCGTCGCGCGCGTCGCCGAGCTCGAGGGGCAGCTGCACGACTCGGAGGAGCAGCGCCAGCAGCTCGAGGCGCATCTGCACGAGCTCGAGGCGCAGAACCAGCAGATGGCCGACCGGCTCGAGGCGCTCGGCCAGGACGTGGAGGGCCTGCGCGCCCAGCGCACCGAGCTGCAGGGCACGCTCGACGAGACGCAGCGCGCGCTCGACGAGCTGCGCGCCCGCGAGGCCGCCGCGAGCGCGCGCCTGGCCACCTTCCGCCAGATGCTCGAGCGCTTCCGCGCGATGATCGACTCGGGCCAGCTGCACGTGCGCGTGGTCCGCAACCGCATGGTCGTCGAGCTGCCGGACAACGTGCTCTTCGACTCGGGCGAAGCCGAGCTCAAGCCCGAGGGCCAGGCGACCCTCCAGAGCGTCGGGCAGATCCTCATGACGATCGAAGGCCGCCAGTTCCAGGTCGCCGGCCACACCGACAGCGTGCCGGTGCACGGCCGCCGCTGGGCGAGCAACTGGGAGCTCTCGACGGCCCGCGCGGTCTCGGTCGCGCGCTTCCTCATCGGCGCCGGCATGCCGGCCGATCGCCTCAGCGCGGCGGGCTACGCGGACACGCAGCCGGTCGACACGAACGACACCGACGAGGGTCGGGCCCACAATCGCCGCATCGAGATCGTTCTCGTCCCGAACATCGACGAGCTGCCGGACCTCTCGGCGCTCACGGGCGACCACAGCTAGCGCCATGGCGCGCGTCGCGGCGATCGACGTCGGCACCAACACGGTGCTCGCCTCGATCGTGGCGCGCGAAGGGAACGACCGGGATGCGCGCCTCGTCTGGGACGGGGCGCGCATCACGCGTCTGGGGCAGGGCGTCGGGGCCTCGCGTCGCCTGCGCGACGACGCGATCGCTCGCACGATCGAGGCCGTGTCGGCGCTCGCCGCCGAGGCCCGCGCGCGGGGGGCCGAGCGGGTCGTGGGCGTCGGGACGAGCGCGCTCCGCGACGCCGAGAACCGCGAGGCGTTCGTCGTGGCGGCGCGATCGGTGCTCGACGGCTTCGAGGTGATCTCCGGAGAGCGTGAGGCCGAGCTCACGTTTCGCGGGGCCTTCGTCGGTCTGACGCGCCCGGAAGGGGCGGTCACCGTCGTCGACATCGGCGGCGGCAGCACCGAGATCGTACGCGGGGAGGGCGGGCACGTGACGGCGCGCGTCAGCGTGGACGTGGGCTCGGTGCGCCTGTCCGAGCGGCACGGCGTCCGGGACGAGGCGCCGAGCCCGGCGCGGCTCGCCGCGATCCGCGCCGACGTCGCGCGCGCGATGGAGCACGTCCCGGTCGCGCCGCCGCTCGTGATGCTCGCGGGCACGGCGACCAACGTCGCGGCCGTCGCGCGCGGCATCGACCTCGCGGGCGGGGCGCCTCAGCCTCATGGCCTGCGCGTCGACGCCGCTGCGCTTGGCGAAGCGGTCGCGCGGATCACCGCCGTCGGCCGGGCCGAGCGGGCGCGCCTCGTGGGCATCGAGCCCGGCCGCGAGGACGTGATCGTCGCGGGCGCGCTGATCTTCGAGCACGTGCTCGCGCGCGCGGCGGCGCCGGAGGTCACGATCTCGGACGGCGGTGTCCGGCTCGGTCTCGCGCTCGCGCTGCTCGACGCGCAGGGCTGACGCGGCGGCGCGTCAGGGCGCGACGAAGCTCTCGATCTCGCGCACGAGCCGCTCGGGCGCGTCGCGATGCGGGAAGTGGTTGCCGCCCTCGAGCTCGACGATGCGCACGTCGGGCAGCGCCGGCGCCGTGCGTCGCATCGCCGCGAGCGGGACGAACGTGTCTGCCGTCCCGTGGATCGCGAGGGTGGGAACGGTGATCGCGCGGTAAGCCTCGGCGAGCTCCGGGCGCCGCGCCGGGTCGCGGAGGTAGCCGAGCCATCCCGCGCGCGAGCCCGCGATCGCATAGGTCGGCGCGGAGTGGGCCGCGCAGCGCGCCGAGATGCCGGGAGCGCCGATGCCCCCGACCAGACCGAGGGCGGTCTCGCCGAGCACGGGCGTCGCGAGCAGCCGGAACGGCGCGCTGATCTCGGCGTCCTCGAGCGGATAGAGCGCGTCGGCGAGCACGAGCCGCTCCACGCGATCGGGCCGGTGCGCGGCGAAGTAGGCGGCCGCGCCCCCGCCCATCGAGTGCCCGGCGATCGTGGCGCGCGCGAGGCCGAGCGCGTCGAGCACGCCCGCGATCTGGCTCGCCCAGAGCGGCCAGCCGTAGTGGAACGAGGGGCTCCGCGCGCTCCAGCCGTTGCCGAAGAGGTCGAGCGCGACGACGCGATGGTGCGCGGCGAGCGCCGGCATCACGTGCTCTTCCCAGTCGCACGTCGTGCCGCCGAAGCCGTGGAGCAACACGATCGGGGGGCCGGCGCCGAGCTCCACTACGTGCACTCGCTGCCCGTCGACGTCGACGAAGCGGCCCGCCACTGCGTCCGGGAGCGCGTCGGGCGCCGGGCCCTCGCGGAGCCAGGTGCCGACCGGCCCCGCGGCGACGAAGAGCACCGCGAGCACCAGAAATGCGAGGCCGAGGCGAACGAGGCGACGACGGGGCACCGCCGAGTGTTGGCACCAGGCGAGGGCGAGGGCGAGGGCGAGGGCGAGGGCCGAAGGGAGGGCGGGCTCGGGCCCGGCGACCTCTCGGCGCGGGCTCGATCGGTTCGAGGGCCGTGCTAGAAGGCGCGGTCCCTCGGGGACGCCCGTCATGACAGCACGCGTCGTCGGAGTGATCGGAGGCAGCGGCCTCTACGACTTGCCCGAGCTCACCGAGCGCCGGGAGCACGCCGTCACGACCACGTTCGGCGCGCCGAGCGACGTCGTGATGGAGGGGCGCATCGGATCGACGCGCTACCTCTTTCTCCCGCGTCACGGTCGCGGCCACCGCATCGCGCCGCACGAGATCAACTACCGCGCGAACGTGCTCGCGCTCAAGCAGCTCGGCGCCGAGCAGATCGTCAGCATCTCGGCCGTCGGCTCGCTGCGCGAAGACCGCCGCCCCGGCGAGCTCGTGGTCGTCGACCAGTTCATCGATCGCACGCGGATGCGCCCGAGCACCTATTTCGAGGGTCTCGGCGTCGTCGCGCACGTCTCGTTCGCCGACCCGGTCGATCACGCGCTCGCCTCCGCGCTCTTCGCGGCCGCCGAGGAGTCGGGCGCGAAAGTGCATCGCGGCGGCACCTACGTTTGCATCGAGGGGCCCCAGTTCTCCACGCGCGCCGAGTCGCGCACGTACCAGAGCTGGGGCGCCGACGTGATCGGCATGACGAACGTGCCGGAAGCCCGCCTCGCCCGCGAGGCGCAGCTGCCCTACGCGACGCTCGCGCTCGTCACCGACTACGACGCCTGGCGCGCCGAAGAAGAAGGCGTGACGGTGGCCGACGTCGTCGCGGTCCTGCACAAGAACGTGGAGAGCGCTCGCCGTACGCTGGTCGCGATCGCCGGGCGCCTGCCCGATCCGGCCACGAGCCCCGCGCGAACGGCGCTCGCGCACGCGATCCTCTCCGCGCCCGGCAACGTGACGCCGGAAGCGCGCCGCAAGCTCGCCCACATCCTTCCTTCCTCGCTCTGAGCTCTTCGCGCCGTCTCCTCGCGGCGCCGTACGGAGAAAGCACAGTCATGTCGTCCATGCTCGTCGTCGGTTCGGTCGCCCAGGACACCATCCACAACCATCTCGGCTCGCATCCGTACGTGCTCGGGGGCTCGGCGGTGTTCGCCTCGCTCGCGGCGTCGCTGTTCACGAAGGTCCAGCTCGTCGGCGTGGTCGGCACGGACTTCCCCAAGGACGCCGTGCAGCTGCTCCAGAGCAAGGGCATCGACACGAGCGGCCTCGAGGTCGTCGAGGGCAAGACCTTCCACTGGGAGGGCCGCTACTCGCCGGATCTGACGAGCCGCGAGTCGCTCAAGACCGAGCTCAACGTCTTCGCCGACTTCCACCCGAAGATCCCCGCCTCGCAGCGCAACACGCCCTACCTGATGCTCGGCAACATCCATCCGAGCTTGCAGGTCGAGGTGCTCGACCAGGTCGAGCGCCCGAAGCTCGTCATCGCCGACACGATGAACTTCTGGATCTCGGGCACGCCCAAGGAGCTCGCGAAGATGCTCGCGCGCATCGATCTGCTCGTGATCAACGAGGAAGAGGCGCGGCAGCTCGCGGGCGTGCACAACATCAGCAAGGCAGCCACCGCGCTGCGCGCGATGGGCCCCAAGCTCGTGGTCATCAAGCGCGGCGAGTACGGCGCGCTGCTCTTCGACGGCAAGGAGGTCTTCTCGGCCCCGGCGTACCCCGTGGAGGACGTCGCGGATCCGACGGGCGCGGGCGACACCTTCGCCGGTGGCCTGCTCGGCTACGTCGCGCGCGAGGACAAGCTCGACACCGCGACGCTACGTCGCGCGGTGATCTACGGCTCGGTGCTCGCCTCGTTCAGCGTCGAGGGCGTGAGCGTCAAGCGCCTGGTCTCCGTCACGCCGGCGGACGTGGCGACCCGCTACGCCGCATTCGCCAAGCTCGCGCACTTCGCCACCGAGAGCGAGCTGCGGGGCTGACGGGTGTGATCCGCACCAGTTGGTGAAGTCTCGCGACGAGCCTGCTGCGCAGAACGGTCGAGGCTCCTGGCATGTCGCGTCGCGAGACTGGCCTTCAGGCGTCGCCTGGCGGCGGGGCCTATCGCCAATGGCTATAGGCCTCGCCTTCCCGAGACGCAGCGCAGCGGCCGACCGGCCGTGAGCAGCGACCGCAGGGTGAGGTGGCGAGCGTCCGAGCTTGCTCGGACGCGGCATCAAGGCCGGGATCGCGGCGCGTGCTCGCTGACCAACCATCCGCGATCACACCCGGGCTGACGAAGCCGTCGCGGCCGGCCACCGGTTCGTGCGAAGCTCGGGCGAAAGAGAGAGGTGAGGTCGATGCGAGCGAGCTTTGGATTCACTTTCGGTGCGGGTCTGATCGGCGCGGCGATGGCGCTCACGGGCTGCAACAATCCTCCCCCCGCCACCTCGATGACGGACGGCGGCGACGGGACGGACGGCGGCGGGCGCTCCATGTGCCCCACCACCATGATCCCCGACTTCGAGCAGCAGATGGGCGCGTGCTGCTATCGGCGCTCGCAGGCCGATCAGCTGAGCGCGCCCGAGCTCCGCCTGCGCTCTCTGCACCTCACGGCGCCCGAGGGCTCCGCGCTCGTCTCGCCGACGACGGGCATGCTGCTCAATTCGTCGCTCGCGAACGAGACCTTCAACTGGCTCTTCCGGGGCATGGCGACCAGCAACGGCGACGGGCCGATCACGATCGAGACCGGGTACGGCACGCGCGACAGCGCGACGGGCATCTACTCGTTCAGCACCGATGCGGAGTACGCGCCGGTCACGCTGAACGGCACGATCACCGGGGAGACGATCACGACCGAGCCCGACGACGGCGTGCTCACGGTGCCCGTGTTCGACCCGACGGGCACGATGCTGCAGGTGAAGCTCGCGCTCCACAACGTGGAGGTGGTGACCAGCACCTTCAGCGAGAACCGCAGCTGCATCGGCAGCATCGGCGCGCGCTACCAGTTCACGACGGCCGCGACCCTCCAGGGCTACCTGCTGCTCTCGGAGTCGCAGACGACGACGATCGACGTGGACCCCATCCACGCGCAGCTCTGCACGCTGATCGCGAGCAACGGCTTCACCGACCCCGCCAGCGGCCCGTACTGCGACCAGCCGCGGTCGTCCTGGGACGTCCTGCCCGACTCGCTCTGCGCGACGGGCGCGGCGTGCGTGCTCGATCCGGGCGACGGTAGCGTCTGCAGCCACGACGGCACGGGCGCGACGCCGTGCAACGCGTGGCAGCTCGTGTCGGACTTCGCTGCGGTCGGCATCGACATCGCCGACTGATCGAGAGGACACCGAGCGAGCCCGGGCCGTCGCGAGAGCGGCGCTCGGGCTCGTCGCATTCCGTCACCCGGGCGATTTCTTGGCCCTCGCGACCGTCTGAGGGAGGCTCGCGAGCATGCGTGCCCCGGTGCTCGGTCTCGCCTCGCTCGCCGTCGTGTCGTGGTCGTCGATCGCGCACGCGCAGATCGAGGGCTGCGCCGAGGACGCGCGTCTGAGCGAGGCGGCGGCGGCGCTCGCCCTGGAGCCCGAGCCTTCGGAGACGACGCTGCTGGGGCTCGTGCGCGCCGCCGGCTCCGAGGCACCGCGGGCTCATGCGCTCTCGGTCGCGCCCGGCGATTCGGCACGCGTCGAGGCGTGGATCGCGCAGCTCGTCGAGCGCGGCGAGACGCCGCTCGCGTGCGGCGAGGCGACGACCGGCGAGCGGCGGGTCATCGTGGCAGCCCCGTCCGCCGCCACGCTCGAGGTGGAGGGGGCGAGCGTGCGAGGTCGCATCGCGCAGGGCTGGCACGAGCCGCTCCTCTACGCCGAGGACGTCGACGGCCAGGTCCACGTCCTCGAGCTCACCGCGCCCTCGTTCGACACGACATTGCCCGAGGGAGTCGAGGCCGTGCGGATCCAGATCGTGGCGCGAGGGCCGGACGGCCCGCGCCCGGTCGCAGAGCGGGTCCTCGGCGCACGCGAGGCCGACGGGCTCGCGCAGGGCGAGCCGCGCGAGCGCGTGGCTGCGCTTCGGGCCGAGGCACACGCGCCGGCCCTGCGGTCGAGCCGCCTCTTCGATCGCATCGCCGCCGAGCACGCCGAGGCCATCTGCGCGGCCGGCGAGGCGGCGCACGAGCTCGAGCCCGGACGCGACCCGAGCGCGCGCCTGCGGGAGCAGGGCGTGGTGGCCCGCCACGTCGGGGAGGTCGCCTCGCGCGGCGCCGACGTGGCTGCGGCGATGAGCGCCCTGGCGCATAGCCCCTCGCATCGGGCGGCGCTCCTCGACCGGCGCTTCACGGACTTCGGCCTGGGCACCGCGACCGCGGACGACGGCCACGAGTGCGTCGTCGTGCTGCTCGCCGCCTGGCCCCGGATGACGACGCGTGTGACGACCCGGTAGGGCTCGACGCAGCGCGGCGAGACGCGCGCGACGTGCGATCGGGCACGGGCCGGGGAGGGCAGAGCGAGGTCCGGACCTGCTAACGTGCCGCCCGCGAGGTGCGCATGGCTCGGTCCGGCTCGTTCCGTCTCGATGGTCGCGTCCTGTTCCTGACCGAAGATCCGGATCTCCTGAAGAAGCAGCTCGCGGGCGAGAGCCTCGACGCGGAGACGATCGCCGCGATCGTGCGGGGCGAGGGGCCGAAGCTGATCGACAACATCTCGACCGACGAGATCACGCCCGGCTGGGTCTGCTTCTACTACGACGAGACGCTCGGCGAGTACTCGCTCAACGGCCTGCGCGGCGGGCACTTCCAGCAGCGTGGCACGCTCAAGAAGGGCGGCTTCTCCGTCGTCGTGAGCGGCCAGAGCAAGGGCTGCGGCAGCTCGCGCGAGCAGGCGCCGTACAGCGAGGTCGCGGCGGGCGTGAAGCTCGTGATCGCGCGCAGCATCGAGAAGATCTACGGGCAGAACTGCCAGAACATCGGCCTGCTCACCTCGACCGACTTCTCGCTGATCCCGCGCCTGCTCGCCGGCGAGACGATCGATGGCGTGGCCTTCACCGCGGGGCTCGATCCCATCAGCGCCGACATCGTCCGCGAGGGCGGCCTCTTCGCCTACAACCAGCGGCGGATGGCGGGTGAGGTCTCGCCGCCAGCGATCACCACCGCCGCGCGGCCGATGACGATGGTCGAGAAGATCATCGCGGCGCACGCGGTGCGCGATGCGAAGACCGGCGCGCTGGGCGTGCCGGCGGTGCAGCCGGGCGATGCGCTCTTCATCCGCACCGACGTGCGCTTCAGCCACGAGTACGTGACGCCGATGGCGGACGCGCTCTTCCTCGGCGCGCTCGGCGAGAGCGCGAAGGTCGCCGAGCCCGAGAGCGTGTTCACGTTCCGCGACCACCTCACCTTCCTCGGCAGCGTGATGCCGAAGGAGCGCATCGAGATGGGCCTCTTGAACGAGGCGAATGGCCTCGCGGCGCGGCAAGAGCGCTTCGCCAAGAAGCACTCGCTCAAGCTCTACGGCGAGGTGAAGGCGTCGGACGGGACGACGCGCGGCAGCGAAGCCATCTGCCACAACGCGGTGATCGAGGACCTCGGCCTGCCGGGCCAGGTCATCGCCGGCACCGACAGCCACACGTGCATGGGCGGCGCGCTCGGCGCGTTCGCGTTCGGCGTGGGCTCGACCGACATGGCGAACGCGTGGTTCACGCGCGACGTGCGCGTGAAGGTGCCGGAGACGGTGCGCTTCGTCCTGAAGGGCGCGCTGCGCACGGGGGTCAGCGCGAAGGACGTGATGCTCCACATCCTCTCGCAGCCCTTCTTCCGTACGAGCCGCGGCATCGGCAAGGTGCTCGAGTTCACGGGGGAGGGCCTCGGCACGATGCCGATGGACGAGCAGGCGACGCTCACGAACATGGCCGTGGAGGCGGGCGGCTTCACCGGCATCCTCGAGCCCAGCCAGCGCGTGGTGGACTATCTCCACGAGCTACGCGGGATCCCGAAGGCCGAGATCGAGAAGCGCATCGTCCGCAGCGACCCGGGCGCGATCTATCTCGATACGTTCGAGATCGATCTCGCAGACGTCCCCGTGATGCTCGCGACGCCCGGCGATCCGCGCAACGGCGTGGCGATGACGGGCTGGAAGGACGACGTGAAGATCGACATCGCCTACGGCGGCAGCTGCACCGGCGGCAAGAAGGTCGACATGGACATGTACGCGCTCGTGATGCGCAAGGCGCTCGCGCGCGGGCAGCGCGTGAAGGAGGGCGTGCACTGCTACATCCAGTTCGGCAGCCAGCGCATCCGGAAGTACGCCGAAGAGAAGGGCTACATCGAGCTGTTCCAGCAGGCCGGCGTCGAGCTGATCGATCCGAGCTGCGGCGCGTGCATCAACGCGGGGCCGGGCGCGAGCGACAAGCGCGATCAGGTCACCGTGAGCGCGATCAACCGCAACTTCCCGGGCCGGAGCGGCCCCGGCCAGGTCTACCTGGCGAGCCCGCTGACGGTCGCCGCGAGCGCGATCGCCGGCCGCATCGTCGACCCGAGCGAGTACCTGGGCTGACGGCGTTCGGATTCCGCGAGCCGCGCGCTCCTTCGCGGGCCCTCACGCCAGCGCTCTCTCGATCCCCGGACCGCTCACCGCGCGCGAGGGGAGAGCCGCGCCGTGATCGGTCTCGCCTTCTCGGAAAAGGAAAAAGGAAAACGCCGGACCCCTTTCGGGATCCGGCGTCTTCGTCCGAGTCCGCGCTCGTTCTACCGAGCGCGCGCTTCAGACCGTGGGCTCAGAAGTCCATCCCGCCGCCGCCCGGGCCGTGCGCGTGGCCACCCGCCGCCGCCTTCTCCTCCTTCGGGAGCTCGGCGATCAGCGCCTCGGTGGTGAGCATGAGGCCCGCGACCGACGCGGCGTTCTGCAGCGCCGTGCGGACGACCTTCGTCGGGTCGATGACGCCCGCCTCGATCAGGTCCTCGTACGTGTCCGTGGCCGCGTTGTAGCCGAAGTTCGTCTTGCCGTTGCGGACCTTGTCCACGACGATCGAGCCTTCGACGCCGGCGTTCGCCGAGATCTGGCGGAGGGGCTCCTCCACCGCGCGGCGGATGATGCTCACGCCGACCTTCTGGTGCTCGTCGGTCTCGAGCTTGTCGAGCGCCGCCTGCGCACGGATGAGCGCCACGCCGCCGCCCGGGACGATGCCCTCCTGGCTGGCCGCGCGCGTCGCGTGGAGCGCGTCTTCCACGCGCGCCTTCTTCTCCTTCATCTCGACCTCGGTCGCCGCGCCGACCTTGATGACGGCCACGCCGCCCGCGAGCTTCGCGAGGCGCTCCTGGAGCTTCTCGCGGTCGTAGTCGCTCGTGGTCTCCTCGATCTGCTTGCGGATCTGGTCGCAGCGGCCCTTGATGTCGGGCTTCTTGCCGGAGCCGTCGACGATCGTGGTGTTCTCCTTGTCGATCTTGATCCGCTTGGCGCGGCCGAGGTCGCTCATCGTGACGTTCTCGAGCTTGAGCCCGAGCTCCTCCGCGATGACCTGACCACCCGTGAGGATCGAGATGTCCTTGAGCATCTCCTTGCGGCGGTCGCCGAAGCCGGGCGCCTTGACGGCGGCCACGTGCAGCGTGCCACGGAGCTTGTTCACGACGAGCGTGGCGAGCGCCTCGCCCTCGATGTCCTCGGCGATGATCACGAGCGGCTTCTGCTGGCGGGCAATCGCCTCGAGGACCGGGAGGAGGTCCTTCATGTTCGAGATCTTCTTCTCGGAGATGAGGATGTAGGCGTCCTCGAGGATCGCCTCCATGCGCTCCTGGTCCGTCACGAAGTACGGCGACAGGTAGCCACGGTCGAACTGCATGCCCTCGACGATGTCGAGCGTGGTCTCGAGGCCCTTCGCCTCTTCGACCGTGATGACGCCCTCACGGCCGACCTTCTCCATCGCGTCCGCGAGGATCTTGCCGATCGTGGCGTCGCCGTTCGCGCTGATCGTGCCGACCTGCGCGATCTCCTTCGCGTCCTTGGTCGACTTCGAGAGCTTCTCGAGCTTCTCGGTGATCGTGGCGACGGCGAGGTCGATGCCGCGCTTGATGGCCATCGGGTTGTGGCCCGCGGCGACCATCTTGCTGCCCTCGCGGTAGATCGCCTGCGCGAGCACGGTCGCGGTCGTGGTGCCGTCACCGGCCACGTCGCTCGTCTTGCTCGCGACCTCGCGCACCATCTGCGCGCCCATGTTCTCGAACTTGTCGGCGAGCTCGATCTCCTTGGCGACGGTCACGCCGTCCTTGGTGATCGTCGGCGCGCCGAAGCTCTTCTCGATGACCACGTTCCGGCCCTTCGGCCCGAGGGTCACCTTCACCGCGTTCGCCAGCGTGTTGACGCCGTTGAGGATGCGGTTACGCGCGGTCGTATCGTAGAGAATTTCCTTGGCGGACATGTTCTTCGTCTCCGTATTTCTATTTTCGAGTTCAGTCTTCGGTCAGGGCGCGCAGCGGATCATTCGACCACGCCGACGATGTCGTCCTCGCGGAGGATGACGAGCTCCTCGCCGTCCACCTTGACCTCCTGGCCGGCGTACTTGCCGAACAGGACGACGTCGCCCTTCTTGACCTCGAGCTTGCGGACCTTGCCGTCCTCGAGGACCTTGCCGTTGCCCACGGCGACGACCTTTCCCTGGACCGGCTTCTCCTTGGCCGAGTCCGGGATGATGATCCCGCCCTTGGTCTTCTCTTCTTCCTTGGTGCGCTGAACGATCACGCGGTCGTGGAGCGGACGAATCGCCATCTGGAGCCTCCCTATCGCTGGTCTCTGAAACGGGTTGTCTTTCCCGGCAGTTGGCCGGGGTTCGGTCCAACTTTGTTGGCACTCGCTTGGGCAGAGTGCTAACGCCGCGCGACTCTAAGATCGGTTCGGGCGGGGTCAAGCGGCGCTCCGGAAAATCGTGAGGCGCCTCACCCAAACCGCCTCGCCGCATGGGGCACCCCCGGCTGGCACTCCCGCGCGCCGGCTGCCAGCTCGAGCGCCGTTCATCGAAGCGAAACGTTGAGATCTCCGCGCGATCTGCCGAAATAAGGGGAGACGGCGTTCTCGGAGGTAGCGGATGAGCATCGAGACGTTTGGTGACCTGCGGGGCTGGTTCCGGGAGAGGCTCGAGACGGCGCTGGGGCGGCGGCAGCTCCAGGCGGGGGAGGGCACACGCGCCTACCTCGTCGACCTGCTCGCCCGGGTCGGGCTGGGCCAGGAGAACGACGCGCTGAGCCGCCCGCTGGCGCTCCAGCTGGCCGAAGCCAGGGCGGCCGAACGGGCGGAGCGGGTGCGCCTCTACCGGGCGCTCGGCGACGATGCGCTCTACCTGCGCGGCTTCTGCACCGACCACCTCGACCACCGAGGCATCACCACCGAGTACGTGTCGACCCTCGGCGAGACGGCGTATGGCCAGGCGGGCGACCTCACGCTCGGCAGCGCGAGCGAGATCTACCGCGAGCTCGCCCGGAAGTTCGAGGCGTTCGCCGACGCCCTCGACGACGTACGCGAGGGAACGGCGCTCCGCACGCCGAGCGACATCGTGCGCCTCTACGACAAGTGGACGCGCACGCACTCGCCGAAGATCGCCGAGCGCCTGACGGCCGAGGGCGTCTTCCCGTCGGCGTTCCCCTCGCCGCTCCGCGCCCGCGGGACGGTGCACTGATGGCGGGGCCCGGGCTCCCGGAGCCGCGCGCCACCCAGCGCACCGCCACGCCGAGGGCGCCTGCGAACGAGCTCCTCACCGCGGAACGGGGCTGACGTGCTCCGCCGCCTTCAGCGCGAGCTCGAGGCGCTCTACGACCTCCCGCTCGGGCCCGACGTGGAGCAGTTCGTGTGCGGCGAGGACCAGGCCCGCGCCCTCGCTGGCGACGACATCACCGCGCGTCACGAGGCGCTCATCGTCGTCGAAGGAGAAGAGGACGTCTCGGTCGGCCTCTACGTCAGCGCGGCGCTCCAGACGCTGCCGGCGCGTTTCGAGGCTGCGTGCGCGCTCGCCGAGGGCGTGAGCCACTTCGTGTACGTGGCTTTCCGCTCGCTGCGTGGGCGCGCAGTGAGCGAGCTCGAGCTCGAGCTCCAGGCCGAGATCGACAAGTACGCGCTCGCGCTCGTTCGCGATCCGAGCGGGCGCCTTCCGTCGCGCAGCCGTCGACTGCGCCGGCGCCTCTTCGAGGACGCCGCGTTCCTCGATCCCGAGGGCACCGAGCGCGGCGAGCGCTACCGCCGCGCCGCGCGCGTGGCCTCGGCCTACACGCGCTTTCTCGAGCGACGCTTCGTCGATGCGGGAGATCTCGGCGCGCTCGCGCGTGAGCTGCGGCGCTTCTACCGGCTCGGCGAGGACGAGAAGCTCGAGCACGTCGCGCGCCGAGCCGCCTGAGCGCCCCGTCTCACCGAGCCCCCGCCTCTCGCCGACGAGAGCCCGCGGTTCGTGCCGATCAGTGCAGCTGCGAGGGATCGATCGGCATCACGGGCACCGTGGTGCCGCGCGGGAGGATCACCGGACGGCGATCGAGCGGGCGCAGGCGCGCCATCTGCTCGGGCGTGAGCACCGTGTGCGGCACCGCGGGCGCGTCCGCCGGGCCCTCTGCGACGTCCACGGAGGGGGGCGCGAACGTCACGCGGCCGAAGCGCGAGGGCACGTGATAGTCGTTCGTGAGCGTCGGCGACCAGCCCTCGCCCCGCTGGCCGCCGTCGGGCCGCGTGTCCATCACGTAGAAGTTGAAGCGCCACGTCGAGCCCGCCGGGGGCGCCGCTGCGGCCGGCATGTCGCCGTAGGCGAACGCGCTCCACGGGATCGAGAGCTCGACCGTGTAGCGCGTGTCGGGCGTCTCGTCGTTCACGGTGCCCTCCACGTGCGCGCGGGCGACCATGTGGCTGTCCCAGTCCGCGTGGCCGATCGGCCCGGGCACGCGGCGCGAGTCGTACGCGGTCTCGAAGATGTTCCCCGTCGGCGAGACCTGGAGCTCGAAGTAGTGAAGGCCGTCCCCGTCCGGGTCGACCATGATCTCGACCGCGTCCTGCTCCCAGAGGTGGCCGTCGCGCTCGGTGATCGTGTTGTGCAGGTAGTCGTCGGTCACTTCGAAGGCGACGTAGACGTTCTGGTCATCCCAGAGCGTACGCGCCGTCGCGGAAAAAGGGCCGACCCCACCCCCGAGGGTATCGACGAACGCCGTGGTAGCCGTGGCCCGGGCCCAGTCGCTCTCGCTGAGCTGGCCATCGATCGTGATCGCGCCCGCGGTGTGCGGCGCGGTGAGGACGGGGATCGGCAGCTCGGGGGTCGTGGTGCCCGTCGCGTCCGTGTGCGCGCCGCCCGCGATCGGGATGCTCGCCGCGCGCGCCCGGTTCTCGCCGTCGTTCGGGCCCGTGACGCTGAGGCGGTGATCCTCGTTCCAGAACCCGAGGTAGAAGACGACGCGGTCCGAGTGCCAGTCCGCGGGGATGGTGATGTGCTGCACGTCGCGCACCCACTCGCCCTCGTGCCAGCGCGAGGGCTGGTAGCGCTCGCGCACCGGGCCCGTGCTGTCCTCGTTCTGGCGGTTCGTGCCCTCGCCGTCCGCGAGGTGCGTGAAGAGCATCCAGCCGCCCGTCAGGCGCCGGTCGACCTGCCAGTACCACGTGATGTCGAACGCCTGGCCGGGCGTGATCTCCTCGACGGAGATGTCGTACCCGATCAAGCGCACGCGCGACTCGAAGCGGATGTCGAGCTCGTGCTGCGGGTGCGGAGTCTCGGTGAGGATGTACTCGCGCAGCGCCTCTCGCTCGGCGGGCGTCAGGTCCGGCGACTCTTCGACGCAGCCGAAGCCGAGGAGCAGGACCAGCAGGGGAATGGCGTGTCGCATGGCGCGGAGAGGTCGCATGGCGCGGAGTGATAGTGCGGTTCGCATCGAGGGCCCTTCGTTCATGAGCAGGATTACTTGCGCGACTTCTTGCGCGCGTTCTTCTGCAGCTTTCGCAGGTGCTTCTTCTTGTCCTTGTCGCCGGGCTTGCCGCGGCCGGCCGGCTGCGCCCCGCGAATGCCGCCCATCAGCCCGGGCGGAAGCTGCATGCCGGGCGGGAGCTGGAAGCCCGCGGGGAGCTGGAAGCCCGGAGGCAGCTGGAAGCCGGGCGGGAGCTGCGGCATCCCCGGCGGCATCTGCGGCATGCCGGGGATCCCCGAGGGGCGCGCGCCGCCCTTCTTGCTGCCGTCGGCCACCGCCGCCTCGAGCAGCTGATCGGCGAGCGTCGACATCATCGGGTTCTGCTCGAGCCCCGTCGTGCGCACCGCGTCGCCGAGGCGGCGCATGTTCGCCAGCTGCTTCATGCCCGGGATGCGCGAGAGGAGACCGGCCTGTTGGCCGATGTCGCCCATCATCTGCTTCATGAACGCGAAGCGCTGCAGGAGATCCACGATCTCCTTGTCGGTGCGGCCCGAGCCCTTGGCGACGCGCTGGATGCGCGTGGGCTGCTTGGCGAAGAGCTCCGGGTCGAGGCGCTCCTGCTTCGTCATCGAGCTGACGATGGCCTCGGCCCGCTTCAGCTCCTTCTCGTCGACCTGGAAGCCCTCGGGCACCGAGTCCTGGAAGAAGGGCAGCTTCTCGAAGATCTGCTGCAGCGGCCCCATCGACTGGAGCATCCGGATCTGCTCGAGGAAGTCGTGCAGGGTGAAGCGGCCCTGCAGCATGCGCGCGGCATCCTGCTCGGCCTTCTTCTCGTCGACGACGCCCTCGAAGTCCTTCATCAGGCCGACGATGTCGCCGAAGCCGAGGATCCGGCTGGCCATGCCCTCGGGCCGGAACTCCTCGAGCTTGTCCATCCCTTCGCCGGTGCCGACGAACTTGATGGGCGCGCCCGTGACCTCGCGGATCGAGAGCGCCGCGCCGCCGCGCGCGTCGCCGTCGAGCTTCGTCATGACGACGCCCGTGAGCGAGAGGCGCTGGTGGAACGCGGCCGCCGTCTTCACGGCGTCCTGGCCGATCATGGCGTCGACCACCATGAAGACGTTCTCCGCCTTCGTCTTCGCCTTGATGTCGGAGAGCTCCTGCATGAGGGGCTCGTCGATCGCGAGGCGGCCGGCGGTGTCGTAGATGATCGTGTCGCGCTTGAGCTTCTTGGCCTGCTCGAGCGCGCCCACGCAGATCTCGAGCGGCTGCGCGCCCGGGATGTTGAAGACCGGGATCGAGAGGCGCTCGCCGAGCACCTGGAGCTGCTCGATGGCGCCCGGGCGCTGCACGTCGGCGGCCACGAGGAGGGGCTTGCGGCCCTGCTGCTCGAGCAAGCGCGCGAGCTTGCCGCTCGTCGTCGTCTTACCGGAGCCCTGGAGGCCCACCATCATCACGCCCGTGATGTTGGGCTTCTGCGCGAGCTGGATGGCGCCGCCCTCGCTCGCCATCATCGAGACCAGCTCGTCCTGACACGCCTTGATGAAGCGCTCGGCGGGGCCGATCTTGAGCGTGCGCCCCTTGGCCTCGACCTCGTTCTGGACGGTCTCGCCGACGACCTGCGTCTTCACGCGCTGGAGGAAGCGCTTGACGACGCCGAGCTCGACGTCGGCCTCGAGGAGCGAGAGCCGGACGTCTCGGAGCGCGGGCTCGAGATTCTCGTCGGTCAGCTCGGTGACGCCGTTCAGGCGATTTCGTGCGGCCCGAAAGCCCTTCGTCAGCGTCTCGAACATGGGTGAACGCGGCCAGTTAGCACGCCGCTCGGAGCCGCCGCAAGACGCGGCCCGTGCGCCCGGCCTGCCCCCCTGCGAGACGACGCACGCCGGGCAAAGTTATCAACGAATCACCATGCCGCGCCGAAGAGGGCCGTGGTACACGCGGTCCGCGCGCCACGGGGACGCGCGAATCCAAGGAGAAGATCGATGCGACGATATGGTGCTCCGCTCATCGCGCTCGCGATGGTGGGCTTGGCCGGGACGGCGCTCGCGCAAGCGCTGCCGACGCTGACGGCGGGGGCTCCCGCCTCGTCCGCGCAAATCGCGGCCGATCCGAGCCTGACGCTCACGATTGCCACGCCGCAGGAAGTGATCATCGACGCGATGGCCACCGACGGTACGGACGCGCAGCTGCGCCTCATGCACGACGGAAGCTACGTGGCCGACGACAGCGACTCGGGCGAAGGGACCAACGCGCGCCTCGCGCAGTTCCTCGCGCCGGGCACGTACCAGATCATCGTCTACGAGTACCAGTACCGGGCCATGGCCGCGAACGTGCAGGTCACCGCGGCGCCGGCGTTCACGCCCGTGGCGACGATCGCCCCCGGCGCGCCGCCCGCCTCGATCAACACGCCCGAGGGCGATTGGTCGCGCGCGGCGAGCGTCGAGGTCGCCGTCACCGTGGCGGCGCCCGGCAACTACGCCATCACCGCGACGCCCGGCGACACGCAGTGCTCGCCCGAGATCCAGGTCATCCACGACAACGCGGTCGACGGCTACATGATCTCGGCCCCCAGCTCGGGCTCGCCCGCCACGGCGACGCGCGCGCTCGTCGCCGGCAACTACACGCTGCGCATCCGGAACTGGTGGAACCACTCGTGCGCGATGACGGTCACCGTCGCGTCCGCGCCCTGAGCGAGCCGAGGAGAACTTCATCATGATCACGAAGAACACGTTCAAGACGATCGGCTCCGGCCTCGCGGTGGCTCTCGGGCTCGGCAGCGTGGCGCTCGGCGGCTGCTGCATGGGCGGAAGCACCGACACACCCGTGGCGACCACGGATCCCTCGCAGCCCGTCGGCACCGCGCCGGCGACGACGGTCCCCGGCACGCCGAACCCGACCACCATCGCGGTCGGCGCGCCTCCGATCACCGTCAACGTCACGGCCGCGCCGCGCTGGACCTTCGCCGTGGCCGCGCCCGGCGAGTTCCAGTTCGACGCCGTCGGCATGCCCGCCGACGCGCAGCTCTCGGTGCTCGACAGCAACGGCTGGACGCAGGCGAGCGACAGCGACAGCGGCGAAGGCTACGACGCGCGCCTGGCGACGTTCCTCGCGCCCGGCACCTACACGGTCCGCGTCAACGAGTACAACCACGCCGCCGCCACCGTGAACGTCACGGCCACGCAGCTCGCGCCGATGACGCCGGTCGCGACGATCGCCCCGGGCGCGCCCGCGACGACCGTCACGACGCCGGCGGCCGACTGGGACCGCCCGGCGAGCGCCGAGGTGGCCATCACGATCGCGACCGCGGGCAGCTACCGCATCAACGCGGCGGCGACGGACAGCTCGATGTGCACCTCGCGCATCGAGCTCATCCAGAACAACGCGTCGATCACGTCGAACTCGTACGGCGGCCCGAACTCGAGCGCGCAGATCGATCAGACGATGTCGCCCGGCACGTACACGCTCCGGATCCGCGACACCATCTATCGCGCCTGCACGCACTCGGTGACGGTCGTCGCGCAGTGATCGAGGAGCGCGACGAGCTCGGCTGACACCGAGCCCGTCGGCACGAACGGAGGGCGCGTCTCGCGGAAGCGGGGCGCGCCTTTCGTCGTTCGTGCTGGTAGGATCCCGGCATGGGCCCGCGCCTCGTGCTCCTCGCCGCCTTGCTGCTCGCCGCACCGACCGTCGCCCGAGCTCAGCGTGGGCCGGCGGCGAGCGAGATGGGCCGAAGAGAGCGTGCGCTGCGGGCGCTCGTCGCCGAGACCCCGAGCGGAACGGCGCGGGACGCACGCATCGCAGAGATGCTCTCGTCCTGGGTCGACTACGACGCGATGGCGACCCGAATCGCGGGCGCGTCCTGGGCGGGCGGCGATGAGGCGCAGCGCTCGGCGTTCATCGCGGCGCTGAGGGCGTACGTGGTCCGACGCTACGCGACCCGAGCGCGCGACATCGTCGACTACCGCGTCTCGGTCGAGCGCGAGGACGGCGGCGCCGAGCCGGTGGTCCACGTGCTCGCGCGCTCGGTGCCGCACCCGCGCGAAGAGCCCTGGGAGATCGCTTGCCGCCTGCACCGCGTCGGCGGCGAGCTGCGCGTGATCGACGTCGAGACGAACGGCACGAGCCTCGTCACGTTCCTCTCGCGGCGCCTCGGAGCACGTCTGGAGCGCGGCGAGTGGGACGCCGCCGCGGGCCTCCTCCGCGGTCACGAATAGCGGTCGACCGCTCAGCCGTCGCTGGGAGCGAGCGCGGCGTCCATCCCGGCGAGGAGCGAGGCGGGGTTCGCCTCGTCGTAGAAGTAGTGGAAGCGCGGGTGCGTGGCCGTGACGGGCATCGGCGAGCCGTCGGGCGCGAGGAGGTACGTCCGCGGCACGTACTGGCCGTCGAGCGCGTAGCGCGCGGCGACCTCGCCCTCGCGGTCCTGGTCGATGTGCACCATCACGAAGCGGCGCGCGCGCTCCACGATGCGTGCGTCCTCGAAGACGTGGCTGTAGGTGCGGCAGTGCGAGCACCAGGTGGCCGACACGACGAGCACCACCGGCCGCGACTCGGCCCGCGCCCGCGCGAGGCCGGCCTCGTAGCTCTCCCAGCGGATCTGGGACTCGTTCCAGCCTTCGAGCGAGGGTGGCGCCGCCACGGCGGGGGCGGGCTCGGGCGCGGCCGCCACGCCTGGGGCGGGGGCCGGGACCTCTTCGACGCGGACCGAACGATCCTCGTGCACGGCGTGGAAGCGCGGCGCCGGCGCCTGGCAGCCCGCCAGGAGCATGAGAGTGAAAGCCCATCCCCGGTACGACATCGAGACGAACGCCTAGCAAGGACCGCGGCCTCTCACCAGCCGGCCGGTCGCCGTGACGCGCCGTCTCGGCTGAGATAGCGTCGGCGCCGTGACCGAGAGTCGTTGGGTCGTACACAAGTTCGGGGGCACCAGCGTCGCGGGGGCCGACCGGTATCGCAACGTCGCGCGCATCGTCCGCGCCTACACGCGCTCGCCGCAGGGCGTGGTGGTGTCGGCGATGTCGAAGGTCACGGACGCGCTGCTCGACCTCGTCGCGCGCGCCAAGCGCCGCGAGAGCTACGCGGAGGCGCTCGAGGCGCTCGTGGCGCGCCACGTGGAGGCGGCGAGCGCGCTCCTGCCCACCGCCGAGGCCGCGCGCATCGCGGCCGTCGTGCGCAGCGACGCCAAGGACCTCGGCGACGTGCTCCGCGCCGTCCACCTCGGTCGCGGCGCCTCCGAGCTCACCGAGGAGCTCGTCTCGGGCTACGGCGAGATCTGGTCGGCGCAGATGCTCTCGGCCCACCTGCGCGCCGAGGGCGTCGACGCCGACTGGCTCGACGCGCGTGAGGTGCTCGTGGTCCGCCCGAGCGAGCTCGGGCCGCGCATCGACTGGGTCGAGTCCGAGGCGCGCATGGATCGCTTCACGGCCGAGCATCCGGCGAAGATCCTCGTCATCACCGGCTTCGTCGCGTCGACCCCCGAGGGCGTGCCCACGACGCTCAAGCGCAACGGCAGCGACTTCTCGGGCAGCATCTTCGGCGCCCTCCTCGACGCGCGCGAGATCGTGATCTGGACCGACGTGGACGGCGTGCTCTCCGCCGATCCGCGGCGCGTGCCGGAGGCCGTCGTGCTCGACGCGATGAGCTACGACGAGGCCTGCGAGCTCGCGTACTTCGGCGCGAAGGTGCTGCACCCGCGCACGATGGAGCCCGCGATCCGCGGCGGGATCCCGATCTGGATCCGGAACACGTTCGCCGACGGCAAGAAGGGCTCGCTCATCGCCTCGCCGCACGCGCTCGAGGGCAAGGCGCGCCGGCCTGTCGCCGGCTTCTCCACGGTCGACCGCGTCTCGCTGGTGAACGTCGAGGGCAGCGGCATGATCGGCGTGCCCGGCGTCGCCGAGCGTTTGTTCGGTGCGCTGCGCGCGGCAGGCGTGTCCGTGATCCTGATCTCGCAGGCCTCGAGCGAGCACTCGATCTGTCTCGCGGTCTCCGACGCCCAGGGCGAGCAGGCCAAGGCCGCCATCGAGAAGGCCTTCGCGGCCGAGCTCGCGAGCCGCGAGATCGCGCGGGTCGATCTCACGACGGGGCACAGCGTGCTCGCGGCGGTGGGCGACGGCATGGCGAAGCTGCCGGGCGTGGCGGCCACGTTCTTCGGCGCGCTCGCGAAGGCCGGCGTGAACGTGCGGGCCATCGCGCAGGGCTCGAGCGAGCGGAACATCTCGGCCGTCGTGGACGGCGCCGACTCGACGCGCGCGCTCCGCGCCGTGCACGCCGCCTTCGTGCTCGACGCGAAGGTGATCTCGCTCGGCCTCGTGGGGCCGGGCCTCGTGGGCAAGACGCTGCTCGCCCAGCTCGCCGAGCGCGCGCCCGTCCTGCGCGAGAAGCACGGCGTGGAGCTGCGCCTGCGCGCCGTGGCGAGCTCGAAGAAGATGCTGCTCGCCGAGACCGCGCTCACGCCCGCGGAGGCGATCCGTCGCCTCGAGAGCGACGGCGTGCCCGTGGATCTCGAGGCGTTCGGCGCGCACGTGCGGGCGCCGCATCTGCCGCACGCCGCCATCGTCGACTGCTCGGCGAGCGAAGAGGTCGCGGCGCGGTACGAGGGCTGGCTCGAGGCTGGCGTCCACGTCGTCACGCCGAACAAGCGCGCAGGCTCGGGGCCGCTCGCCCGGCACCGCGCGCTTCGCGCGATGGAGGCCCGCGGGCGGCACTGGCTCTACGAGGCGACGGTGGGCGCAGGCCTGCCGGTGATCGCCACGCTGCGGGACCTGTCGCGCACCGGCGACCGCATCGAGCGCGTGGAGGGCGTGCTGAGCGGCACGCTGTCGTACGTCTTCAACGTCTACGACGGCACGCGCCCTTTCTCGGCGGTCGTGCGCGAGGCCAAGCGCCTCGGCTACACCGAGCCCGATCCGCGCGACGACCTCTCGGGCATGGACGTGGCGCGCAAGCTCGTGATCCTCGCGCGCGAGATGGGCGTGGAGCTCGAGCTCGAGGGCGTGGAGGTCGAGTCGCTCGTTCCCGCGGTCGCCAAGGACGCGCCGAGCGCGGAGGCGTTCCTCGAGGCCCTCGAGAAGGGCGATGCCGAGATGAAGGCGCGCCTGGACGCGGCGCGCGCGAGGGGCGGCGTGCTGCGCTACGTCGGCGTCGTCGAGGCCGGCGGCAAGGCGAAGGTCTCGCTCGCGACCTACGAGGGCTCGCACCCGTTCGCGCGCCTCGGCGCGACCGACAACATCTTCGCCTTCACCACCGCGCGCTACGCCGCGCGCCCGCTCGTCGTGCAAGGGCCGGGCGCCGGCCCCGAGGTCACGGCGGCCGGCGTGTTCGCGGACCTCCTGCGCCTCGCCGATTGGCTCGGCCCGCGCGGCGAGCGGTGATCACGATTCGAGAAGCGACGCCCGAGGACGCGCCGCTGCTCTGGCGCGTGCTCGCGCTCGCGGCGTCGATGGACGGTGGCGACGAGTCGATCGCGGTCGCACGGAACGATCCGAAGCTCGCGGTGTACGCCGAGGGATTCCCGCGGGGAGACGACCTCGGCCTCGTCGCGCTCGACGCGGCCGGCGGCGCGCTGGGGGCGGCGTGGCTGCGCACGGGCGAGCCGAGCGAGAGCAAGGTGTGGTCAGAGGCCGTTCCCGAGCTCGTGATCGCGACGCTGCCCGAGGCGCGCGGCGCGGGGGTCGGCACGGCGCTCCTCGAGGCGCTGCTCGCACGCGCGCAGGAGCGGTGGCCCGCGGTGGCGTTGAGCGTGCGCGAGGAGAATCCGGCGGTGCGTCTCTACGAGCGGCTGGGCTTCGTCACCGAGCGCACGATGGTGAACCGCGTCGGTGGGCGCTCGCTCGCGATGCGCTGGGCGCGCCCACGCGCCTGAGCCCGCGCGCCTCACTTCCAGCGCTGATCGATCGCGCGCCGCACGGCGCCGATGTCGGGCGGGAGCTCCACCGGGACGTTCGCGTGCCGGCTCGTCGCGCCGTCGAGCGTGCTCGCGTGGTAGCTGCGCTTGAACTCGGTGAACTTGAGGCCGTGGGCCGTGCTGATCACGACGACGCGGTCCTTCTTCGTGATCGTGCCCGCCTTCACGAGCTTCTCGAGCGCGCCGAGCGCGACGCCGGTGTGCGGGCAGTTGTACATGCCCGTGGCGTCGGCCCGCGCCACCGCATCGGCGAGCTCGTCCTCGCTCGCTTCTTCCACCACCCCGTCGACCGCCTTCAGCACGCGGATCGCCCGATCGATGCTCACCGGATCGCCGATCTGGATGGCGCTCGCCGCCGTCTTCTCGGCGCGCATCGCCTCGTAGGTCGAGAAGCCCGTCTGGAACGCGCGGTAGAGCGGGTTCGCGCGCGCGGCCTGCGCGACGCAGATGCGCGGCAGCTTCGAGAGGATCCCGAGCTCCTTCATCAGCAAGAGACCCTTGCCGAGCGCGTACACGTTCCCGAGGTTGCCGCCCGGGATCACGATCCAGTCGGGCACGGCCCAGTCGAACTGCTGCACGAGCTCGACGGCGATCGTCTTCTGGCCCTCGATGCGCAGGCTGTTCATCGAGTTCGCGAGGTAGATCGAGCCGTCGGCCGTCAGCTCCTGCACCACGCGCATGCAGCCGTCGAAGTCGGTGTCGAGCGAGAGCACGAGCGCGCCGTTCGCGAGCGGCTGCAGGAGCTGCGCGATCGAGACCTTGTCACGCGGGAGCAGCACGAGCGCGGGGAGCTCGGCCGCGGCGCAGTACGCCGCGAGCGCCGCCGAGGTGTCGCCCGTCGACGCGCACGCGATTGCGCGCACGCTGCGGCCGCGCTGGATCATCTCGCGCACCGCCGAGACGAGAACCGTCATCCCGAGGTCCTTGAACGAGCCCGTGTGGCTGTTGCCGCACTGCTTGATCCAGAGCTCGGGCAGGCCGATGGAGCGGCCGTAGCGGTCGGCCCAGAGCAGGTTCGAGCCGCCCTCGGCGAAGCTCACGATGCTGTTCGGATCGATGTCGGGATAGATCCACTCGAGCTTGCCCCAGACGCCCGAGCCGTAGGGCCACTCGGTGCGCATCCAGCGGCGATCGAAGAGCTGCATCCAGGCCGCGGGGCTGCGCTCGCGGAGGGCCTCCACGTCGTGCTCCACGTCGAGCAGCGCGCCGCAGCGCTTGCAGCGATAGACGATCTCGTCGAGCGGGTAGTGCTCGTCACAGCCGGCGAAGCAGGAGAAGCGGGCGGAGGGGCGCATGACGCGCCGACCGTCGCAGGGCAGGGCGAAGCGCGCAAGCGTGGGCACCCACGCCCGGGCTATTCGGCGATGCGCCCGGCGGCGATGCGTGCCCGTGCGAAATGCACCGCCCCGAGCAGGTCCACGTCGAGCACCACGCCGCCGAGGGCCTCGTCGAAGGCCGCGAGCTGGACGTCGGTGGCATCGCCGGCCGCAAAGGCGACGAGCGCGAGCTCGACGGCGAGGGTGTACACGGCCTCGGGGTCGGGCGCGGCACGCGCGATGGAGAGGCGGGCCTGCCGTGCCGCCTGCTCCTCGGCCACGAAGCGTGTCGCGGCATCCACGCGCCGGTAGATGCCCGTCGCGTCTCGCTCGAGCGGCAGGTCGGCCGTGGGAACGACCTGCCGCGCGAGGGCGTGGGCGCGCACGCGCACGATGGCCTCGGGCGTCGCGTTGCCGTCGACGTCGCGCAGGTCCTCGAGGCACGCGTCGGCGGCGAGGTTGGCGGTGTCCACGACGAGCGGGCGCGCATCGCCCTCGTCGCCCAGGCCGACGAGCATCCAGCAGCTGCGCTCCCGCTCGGTGCGTACGAGCAGGACGTCGGGCCGTCCGTCCTCGTCCACGTCCGAGCCGCTGCGCGCGCCGTCGATCCCCAGCACGCCTCGCACGGCGGCCACCGGCGAGGGCGTCTCGTCGAGCGCCACCACGACGCCGCGTCGCGTGACGACCCGGACGAGCGAGGCGCCGTCGCTGCGGGTCATGGCGAAGGCCGCCCAGCCCTCGCCGCTCGCGTGGTCGGTCGGGCGCAGGCCGCTCTCGGCGAGGGTCGCCTCGAGCGTGCGGGCCTCGGCCGCCGGGTCGACGCCCACGGCCAGGTAGTCGGCCGGATCGCGGTCGACCGCGCGCGCGCCTCCGCAGCCCGCGAGCGAGGCGGTGAGGACGAGCGCGAGCGATCTGCTAAGAGGGCGTCCCACGATGGCCGGTCCCCGAAAGGATGACGCGAAGAAGACCGAGGTCCTGGTCTGCCGTAATCCCAAGGCGACGCAGCGCTACGAGATCGAGGACCGGCTCGAGTGTGGCCTCGCGCTGACCGGATCCGAGGTGAAGAGCTTGCGGAAGAACGGCGGCGACCTCGAGGGCTCCTACGCGCGCCTGATGAACGGCGAGCTCTTCCTCGTCGGCATGTACATCGCCCCCTACGAGGCGGCGGTCGCCTTCGGTCACGATCCCCGCCGCTCGCGGAAGCTGCTCGCGAGCCGCCGCGAGATCGAGAAGTGGTCGGGCAAGATCACGATGCGAGGCTACGCGCTCGTGCCCACGCGCGTGTACTTCAAAGGGAGCTGGGCCAAGGCCGAGATCGGCCTGGGGAAGGGCAAGAAGGTCGGCGACGACCGCGAGAAGCTGAAGGCCAAGGCCGAGCGCACCGAGGCGCGCGAGGCGGTGCAGCGCGCGCGAGGCCGGAAGTGAGCGTCCCGGTGCGCGTCGAGGGCGCCGAGGGCAGCGCCGTCGCGATCCAGAACGGGGAGCTGATCACGCTCCATCTGCCGCGCCCCTTCGCGCCGGGCACGCCGTTCAAAGGCGTCGTGATGGCCGAGGGGGTGGAGACGGCGATCGAGGGGCGCGCGAGCGGCAGCAAGCGCATCCGGGAAGGCGTGTTCGAGGTGCGGGCGCGCCTGGTGAGCCTGCGCCGCGACGATCGCGAGCGTCTGATCCGCGCGCTCGCGCCCTGAGCCCGGCGCCCCCGCCGAGCTCGGGGGCGTGGGACACCGAGCTCGCAGGGAGCGGCACGGAGGTCACGCGGCGCAGACGAAGTCCTGGCCCTCGACGAAGCGGCGGGCCCCGAGCGCGGCGCGCACGAGGTCGCGCGCGCCCGGGGATCCCACGGCGAACACGACGAAGTGGCGCGTCGGATCGAGCGCCGTCTCGTCGACGATGGGAGCGCCGCGCGCGACGCGGCCGATCTTGTCGGGGTCGATGTCGATGAACGCGCTCGTGCGGATCGAGTGGGCCTCGAGCGCGCGGGCGAGGCGCCGGCCGAAGGGCCCGGCGCCCCAGACCACGAGCGCGCGGGAGGCTTCGCGCCCGATCCGCGTGGCGAGGTGCTCGGCCTTGATGGCGCGGATGCGATCGACCGTGTAGCGCGGGCTGGCGAAGGTGAGACGGCCCGCGCGGTGCCGCCAGCGCAGGCCCACGTGCTCGGTCTTCGCCATCGCATGGCCCGCGAGCGCGAAGCGCAGCCAGAGGTCGTAGTCTTCGGGGAAGTCGCCGTCCCGATAGCCGCCGATCGCGTCGAGCGCGTCGCGCCGCATCACGACCGAGGGATGGCAGAGCGGCGCTTCGACGAAGACCTCGCGCGCGTGGTCCTCGGGGGAGAGGAGGGCGTTCTGCCAGGCCACGTAGCGCGCGAGGCCCGCGCCGAGCTCGCCCTCGCTCGCGAAGGCCTCGACGCGCGTGCCGACCACGGCGAGCGAGGGGCGCGAGGCGAGCAGTGCGCACTGCGCGCCGAAGCGGCCCGGGAGGGAGACGTCGTCGCCGTCCATGCGCGCGACGAGCGGCGCGCGGCAGGCCTCGAGACCGGCTCGCAGCGCGAGGGCGATGCCGCGGGCCGGGCCGGTGATCACGCGCACGCGAGGGTCGTGCGCCGCGTGCTGCTCGGCGATCGCGCGCGAGCCGTCCCGCGAGCCGTCGTCGATGGCGACGAGCTCGATCGGGATCTCGCGCTCGGCGAGCACGCTCCCGATCGCCTCGTCGAGCGTCGGCTCGACGTCGCGGAACGGGAGCAGCACCGAGAGCGTGGGGGCAGCCGGCATGACGCAGCGCGAGTATGCTGCGCCGCGATGACGACGCGACCGGACGAGCGCGAGGCGAGCTTCGATGGCCTCGTGGGGCCGACCCACTCGTACGCCGGGCTCTCCTACGGCAACGTCGCCTCGCAGCACAACGCAGGGCGCGAGGCCTCGCCGCGGCGCGCGGCGCTGCAGGGCCTGGCCAAGATGCGCGCACTCGTCTCGATGGGAGTCGTGCAGGGCGTCCTGCCGCCGCACGAGCGGCCCTTCGTGCCGGCGCTGCGGCGCTGGGGCTACGGCGGCACGGACGCGCAGGTGATCGAGCGCGTGGCGCGTGAGGACCGCACGATGCTGGCGCTCGCGTGCAGCGCGTCGGCGATGTGGACGGCCAACGCGGCGACGGTGGTGCCGAGCCGCGATGCGAGCGACGGGCGCGTGCACCTCGTGGTCGCGAACCTCGAGAACCGCGCGCACCGCGCGCTCGAGCCCGCGCAGACGGCGCGCGCGCTGCGGGCAATCTTCCGCGATGAGGCGCGCTTCGCCGTGCACGATGCGCTCCCGGGCGGCCAGGGCTTCGGCGACGAGGGCGCCGCAAACCACACGCGGCTCGTGGGCGCGGGCGGCACCGCGCATTTCTTCGTGTACGGGCGCTCGGCGCTCGGGGCGGGCGTGGGGCCGAAGCGCTTTCCCGCGCGGCAGACGCTCGAGGCCTCGCGCGCGGTGGCGCGCCTCGGTGGGGTCGCGGCCGAGCGCGTGGTCGTGGCGCAGCAGCATCCCGACGTGATCGACGCCGGCGTGTTCCACAACGACGTGATCTCGGTCGGGCACGCGGAGATCCTGCTCGCGCACGAGCGCGCCTTCGCCGATCGCGAGGGCACGCTCGCCGCGCTCCGCGCGCTCGTACCGGAGCTGCGCGTCGCGGAGGTGCGCGAGGCGGAGCTCTCGGTGGCGGAGGCGGTCTCGACGTACCTGTTCAACTCGCAGCTCGTGACGCTGCCGAGCGGGGAGCGCGTGCTCGTCGCGCCCGAAGAGACGCACGCTCACGACCGCGCGCGCGCCGTGGTCGAGCGTTGGATCGCCGAGGGCGTGATCGGCTCGGTGCGCTGGCTCGACCTGCGCGAGAGCATGCAGAACGGCGGCGGGCCCGCGTGCCTACGTCTCCGGGTCGCGCTGAGCGCGGAGGAGCGTGCCGCGGTCGCGCCCGCGTGCTTGCTCGACGAGGCGAAGATCGACGCGCTCGAGGCGTGGGTGCGCAAGCACTACCGGGAGCGATTGAGCGCTGCCGACCTCGGGGATCCGGCGCTGCTCGACGAGACGCGGACCGCGCTCGACGCGCTCACGCAGCTGCTCGGCGTCGGATCGATCTACCCGTTCCAGCGCGCGCTGGGCGGCGCGGAGCTCTGAGCGAGCGAAGCGAGGCCGAGACGTGGGGAGGACCGGCATCGGTCCTCCTGGGAGCTCAATGCGCCCAGGGGTCGAGCACGCCGTCGCCACCGCCGCCGCTCGGGCGCGTCGTGGTGGTCGTCGGAGGCGGCGTCGCCGTGCCCGACGACGTCGTCGAGGACGGCGGCGGGCGCCGGCCGGTGCCGGTACGCGCGCGCTCGAGGACGGCGTTCACCTCGGGGTCGCCGAACGCCGAGACCGCGATGGTGCGGTCCTGATAGCCCGACTGACGCACCGTGAGCTGCACGATCTCGCTGCCGCTCGGCCGCGGGAAATCGCAAGGAGTGGTGCCGTAGTGCGCGCCGTTCACGAGCACCTCGGCGCCCTCGGGCGTGCTGGTGATGTGCACGGGCGCCGCGGCCACGGTCGTCGCCATCGGAGGCGGTGCGGTGTCGCTTCCTCCGCCCGTCGTCGTGGTCGAGGGAGGCGGGTCGGCGATGGCCACCGTCGTCGGCGGGGGCACGAGCACCACGCTCGTGGGCGGCAGCGGCACCGCCGTCGGTGTCGGCGGGAACAGCGACGCGTACGCGAAGTACCCGCCCACCGCGAGCACGGCCACGAAGAGGCCGCCCACGCCGAGGACCACCGGCAGCATGCTGCGCGCCGGCGGCGCGGGGTGCTCGCCCGTGCCCACCGTCATCGCACTGCGCACGGTCGGGTTCGCCATGCGGCCCGTGCCGTCGGCGCGCTGCGGCATCGATGCGCGATCGACCGCGTCCACCACCGCGCGCGGCGTCAGGCCCGCCTCGAGCGCCTCGAGGTCGGCCTTCACCTCGGCCATCGTCTGGTAGCGCGCCTCGGTCGACTTCTCGAGGCACTTCATGATCACGGCCTCGAGGCCGGGCGGCACGTCCACCGGCGGCGGCAGCTCGTGCGGCGCGATCGGCTTCTCGTACATGTGCTTGGTGAGGATGCCCATCAGGTTGTCCGCGTCGAAGGGGACGCGGCCCGAGGCCATCTCGTAGAGGATCACGCCCAGCGCGTAGATGTCCGTGCGCTGGTCGACGTTCGCGCCCGCGCACTGCTCGGGCGACATGTAGTGAGGCGTGCCGAACACCTGGCCGGCCTTGGTGAGCTTGCTGCTCGCGCCGCCGACCTTGGCGATACCGAAGTCGAGCACCTTGACGAAGTCGGTCTCGTGGCCGCGCTTCACCAGGTAGATGTTGTCCGGCTTCATGTCGCGGTGGACGATGCTGCGCTCGTGCGCGGCGCCCAGCGCATCGCAGATCTGCTTGGCCACGCGCACGACGCGCTCGGTGCGCATCGGGTGCTCGAGCTCGAGCGCTTTCGTGAGCGAGACGCCGTCGAGGAACTCCATCACGAAATAAGTCGAGCCGTCCGGCAGCGAGCCGAAGTCGCTGATGTCGATGATGTGCGGCGAGCCGATCGCCGTCGCGCTCTGCGCTTCCTGTTGGAAGCGCTGCATCACCTCGGTGTCCTTGCTGACCTCGGGCTTGAGGACCTTGATCGCGAGCGACTTGTTCAGCATCGCGTGCTTGGCGCGATACACGAGGCCCATGCCGCCTTCGCCGAGAACGGCCTCGACGCGGTAGCGCCCATCGAGCGTGCGGCCGATCAGCGGGTCGGGCGGCGGGATCGAGGGCGGTCGATCCTCATGCTGTCCTTCCTCGACCAAGCGGAGATGCCTTTCTGCTGTCATTCGAAGCCTCGGCGACCTGCGGGAGCTACGGCCATGCCCATGCGTGGGTGCCGCGAAGCAATGAGAGAGCCAGGGCGCTCGTCGGTCGCCCCTGTTGTACGCGCGAGGGCCGCCGTCGGTTTCCCCCAGAACGCACGATCGGGATGGTCGTTGTCTGCGCTCCCCGCGTCAAGCATCGCGTCGGGTCCGACGCCCTCAGCGCGAGCCGGCTTGGGCGCTGTTTTTCCGGCGCTCCAGCGCGGCCGCGAGGCTCTCGCCGGCGGCCAGGCCCAGCCAGCCCGCGATCTCGGCGACGTGCGGCGTGGCGGGCGTCCAGGTCGTGTCGAGTGCGCCGAGGTACACCTCGCCCCGACCTCCGTCCACCGTCACCCAGTCGCCCCGCGCCGGCCCACCTGGCTCACCGAGGCGCAGCGGTGCGGAGACCACGCAAGGCTTGCGGAGCGCACGGGCAGCGATGGCAGCGTCGGCGGTCAGACCGCCGCTCGTGGCGATGATCGCCACGGCCCCGCGGAGCGCCGCTGCGTCCTCCGGAGACGCGTCGTCCACGAGCACGACACGCGGCTCGCCGTCCTTCGCCGCGAGCACGTCGTCGGGCAGCGCGAGGCGTCCCGACGCGCATCCGGGGCTCGCCGCGAGGCCTCGCGCGTGCGCCGCGGGCGGTGGCGCCGCGAGCACGAACGTGCCCATGCCCTCGGCGTCGGCGCGCGTGATCCACGCGAGCGCGGTCTCGCGCTCGAGGCGCCCGGAAGCGCATCGCTCGGCGATCACCCGCGCGAGCGCGCTGGGTGAGAGCGGCGCGGTCTCCACGGCCTCGATGCGCTCGCCAGGCTCGCCGAGCTCGATCCGGACGCGCACGGGCCGTCCGTGCGCGCGATCCAGCTCGGCGAGCTTCGCGGCGAGGCGCTCTGCCAGCTCCGGCGCGCGGCTCGCGAGCGACTCGCCGCGTGCCGAGCGAAACGCCATCGCCCGCGCGCCCACCGGCGTGAGCTCGCCGCTCGCGCGCTCCTCGCCCGTCACCGGGTCGACGCTCGTGAGGACGAGCAGGCCGTGCAGCGCGCTCGTCATCGTTCCGCTCATCCGCCGAGCAGGTGCAGGTGCGCCACCGCGTTGATGGTTCCCGCGATGGTGCGGAGCATGCGCAGGCGGTTCTCGCGCACGCGCGCGTCGTCGACCATCACGAAGACCTCGGTGAAGAAGCGGTCGATCGGTGCGCGCAGATCGGTGCCGACGAGGTTCAGCGCGCCCGCGTAGTCGCCGTTCGCGACGCGGGCCTGCATGTCCTCGCGCAGGCCCGAGAACGCGGTCCAGAGGTCGCGCTCGGCGCCCGCCTCGAGCAGGGCCGCGTCGGGCTCGGCCGGCGCGACGTCCTTGGCGATGTTCCACGCGCGCTTGAACGCGACGGTGAGCGACTCGTAGGAAGGATGCGCGCGGAAGGCGTCGAGCGCGGCCACGCGGTGGGCGAGCTCACGCACGCTGTCGAGCTTCCACGGCGCGAGGCAGGCCTCGACGACATCGGCCGGGTGCTTCTCGCCGAGCATCACGCGCAGGCGCGCGCGCACGAAGTCGTCGAGCCTCGGCAGCACCACGTCCCACGCGGCGACGGGCTTCTTCTGCCCGCTCAAGCCCGCGTGCGCGCTCGCGAAGAGCGTCTCGAGCGAGACCGCGAGCGGCCCCTCGAGCGCGATGCGCAGGATGCCGAGCGTCGCGCGGCGCAGCGCGAAGGGATCCTGCGAGCCCGTCGGCACGATGCCGATGCCGAAGCAGCCCACGAGCGTGTCGGCGCGATCGGCGAGCGCGATGGCCGCCGAGAGCTTGCTCGGCGGGATGGCGTCGCCGGCGCCCTTCGGCAGGTAGTGATCGCGGATGGCGTCGGCCACGTCGGCGTCGAGCCCCTCGCGGAGCGCGTACCAGCGGCCCATGAGGCCCTGCAGCTCCGGGAACTCGCCGACGATCAGCGAGACGAGGTCGGCCTTGGCGAGCGCGGCGGTCGACTTCGCCTTCGCCCCGCCGCCGATCGCGACCGCGAGGTCGCCCACGCGCGCGACCTTCTCGCCGACGGTGCCGAGCTTGGCCTGGAACACGATGCCGCCGAGCTTCGGGAGGCGCTCTTCGAGCTTCTTCTTGCGGTCCTCGCCGACGAAGAACTCGGCGTCCTTCAGGCGCGCGACGAGCACGCGGTCGTTGCCGCGCGCGACCTGCGCCTCGTCGATCGCGGTGTTGGCGATCGCGAAGTACTTCGGCAGCAGCGTGCCGTCCGGCGTGCGCAGCGCGAAGTAGCGCTGGTGCCCGCGCATCACGGCGACGATGACCTCGTCGGGGAGCTGGAGGAAGCGCTCGTCGAACGAGCCCAGCACCACGAAGGGCTCCTCGACGAGCGACGCGTTCTCGTCGACGAGGAAATCGTCCGGCTCGACGACGGCGCCGATCTTCTTCGCGCGCGCCTCGAGCGCCGCGACCATCGCCTTGCGACGCTGGTCCTCGTCGGCGAGCACGTGCGCGTCGCGGAGCACCGAGAGATACGCGCTCGCGGTGGGGATCTGGACGGGGTCGGGCGCGAGGAAGCGATGCCCGCGCGTGGTGCGCCCGAAGCGCACGCCGCCCCAGCCGCCCTCGACGATCTCGTCGCCGAAGAGCGCCACGATCCAGTGGATCGGCCGCCCGAAGCTGAGCTCGCCCGCGCCCCAGCGCATGGACTTCGCGAACGGGATGCGCGGGGGGAGGGCGCTCGCCATCTCGGAGACGACGGCCTTGGCGTCGCGCCCCTTCTCCTTGCGCACGACCGCCGCGTACTCGCCCTTGTCGGTCTTCTTCACGAACACGTCGGCGAGCGCCGCGTTGTTCTTCTTCGCGAACCCCTCGGCCGCCTTCTTGGGCGTGCCGTCGGCCTCGAACGCCGCGCTCTTCGGGGGCCCAAGGACCTCTTCTTCGAGATCCGGCGTGCGATCGGCGACCCCATCGACGAGCACCGCCAAGCGCCGCGGCGTGCCGTACGCGCGCGCCTCTCCGTGCGCGAGCCGCGCCGCATCGAGCGCCCCCGTCACCAGCTCGGGCAACACCTCGAGCGCACGCTTCACCCACGACGCGGGCAGTTCTTCCGTTCCGATCTCGATGAGCAACGAGCGAGTCACGGGCCGGACGGTACACGAGCGGCGCGGGACGGCAAACCGGAGTGCCGCGGGCTGGCGCAGCGCCGGTTCAGCACGTCCGCGCTGCCTCTCGCGTCTCGACGTGGCGCGCGCGGCGATGGTAGCGTCGAGCTCCTACCTTGGGGGGCGACATGCGGTTCGGGGTGCTGGCTCTGGGGACGATTCTCTGTGTGGGCGTCGCGGGATGCCCCTCGACCGAGGCCGCGATGCCGGATGCGTCGAGCGACGCGGCCCCGCGGGTCGACGGAGGCGACATGCCCGACGCCTTTGCAGGCGTGGACGCGGCCAACTGCGACCTCGACGGCGACGGGCACGCCTCGACCCGTTGCGGCGGAGACGACTGCGACGATGCCGACGTGATGCGGCATCCCGACGCGATGGAGACGTGCGACGCGGCGAATCGCGACGAGGATTGCGATCCGACGACGTTCGGCCAGAGGGACTCCGACCACGATGACCACGTGGATGCCGCGTGCTGCAACGTGGACGGCTCCGGCGCGATGCACTGCGGCGACGACTGCGACGATGCTCGTAGCGGCCGCCATCCCGGCCTCGCGGAGGTCTGCAACGACGTCGACGACGACTGCGACGTGGCGATCGACGAGAGCGTGCTCTTGGTCTGCTGGACGGACAACGACGGCGACACCTACCCCGGGGTGGGCGCGACGAGCTCGATGGCCTGCAATTGCCCAGCGCGCACCACCGACCGCGCGCCGGCGGCGATGACGACCGACTGCAACGACACGCTTCCCGACGTGAGCCCGGGCAGCCCGGAGATCTGCGGCAACGGTCGCGACGACGACTGCGACACGCTGACCGACGAGTCGGGCACGCGCTGGTACCGGGACTGCGACGGCGACGGCTACGGCGACATGATGTCGGCGCCGGTGGTGCAGTGCGAGTCGCCCGGGCGCCCGATGGGCTGTACGGCGGCCGGCGCAGGGCACGTGCAGAACGCGACCGACTGCAACGACGCTGCGATCGGCGTGCATCCGATGCAGCCCGACCTCTGCAACGGAACGAACGAGGACTGCGACGCGGCGACCGCCGACGGCGCCGGAGATCCCCGCGTCGGGATGGCCTGCGACGGCCCGGACGCCGACGCCTGCGCGGGCGGCACGACGACGTGCATGGCGGGCTCGACGGTGAGCTGTGTCGAGACGGCGCCGAATCACGTCGAAGTGTGCGGCGGTGGCGACGAGGACTGCGACGGAACCGTCGACGAGTTCGCTGCGACGCTCGCCGACTGCCTCGGTCGCATGCTGCCGAACACGATGTCGTCCATCTGCGTGGCAGGGAACTGCGAGATCATGGGCTGCACCGCAGGACACGAGGACTGCAACGCGAGCCCTGGATGCGAGAGCACGTGCGCGTGGCGCGGGTGTACGGCCGGGGCGTGCGACGACGTCGTCAGCATCGCGACCTACGAGCGGGCCTCCGGCGGCGCTACCTGTGCCGCGCGTCGCAGTGGTGCGGTGGTCTGCTCGGGGAGGGCGACCGACGGGACGATGGCGCTGTTCCCACAAGCGGCCACGGGCGTGAGCAACGTCGTCACCGTCGACGGCCGATGGGCTCTCACGAGCGATCATCGTGTGTTTCGGCAACAAGGCGGGCCGGGATTTGCGTACGCCGAGCTGACCGGTCTCGGCAGCGTGACCTCCATGGGGATCGTCCACGGGGACGAGGGAGTGGATCAGGGCTGTTTCGTGCGCAGCGATCGCACCGTGATCTGCTCCAACTACGCGATGGGCGGCAATCGCGGCGATGGCGTCGTGTCCACGACCGACTTCGGGCTGGGGGTGGTGAGCGGCCTCTCGGACGCGGTGGAAGTCGTGGCGACGTTCTACGGCGGCTGCGCGCGCCGTGCGGGTGGGTCGGTGGTGTGCTGGGGCGGAAATCAATACGGCAACCTCGGCGACGGCATCACCACGCATCGGACGTGTGCGCTCGCATCCGGTCCCACGTTCGACTGTTCACCGACGTTCGTCACCGTCTCGGGAATCGTCGACGCCGTTCAGCTCGCCGGCGACGCGTACTCGATGTGCGCGCGCCTCGCGAGCGGGCAGGTCCGTTGCTGGGGCTACGGAGTCGGTGCGCGCGCGCCCGACACCTGTACGTTCGCCGGCAATACGAGCGGGTGTGCGCACGTGCCGGTGGCCGTTCCTGGGCTGTCGGCGAGTCGGTTCTTCCCCAGCACCTCGCGCCCGGTTGTGCTGACGACGGGTGGGCAGCTGGTCGAGATCGCTGCCGACAGCACGCTCGTCACCCTTCCGAGCCCGCCCGGGCCCCCGACCGATCTGGAGCGACGCAACCTCGGGCCGCCTCACCAAGGAACGTGCGCGATCGTGAGCGGTGTCGCTTGGTGCCAAGGCTCGAACAGCTTCGGCGAGATCGGTGACGGCACGACCACCACGCGCGCGAGCTTCGTGACGATGTCGAGCCCCTAGCGGGCGACGCCGAGCGCGCGCGGGGCTCGGCCCCTCGTCGCGTTCGTGCGGTGGGCGACCCTGTCTCCGAGCACCGCCAGCTCGCGGCGTTTCCGTGGGTGCAGGCCTCGCCGTGCGCGAGGCGGGCGGCATCGAGCGCCCCCGTCACCCGCTCGAGCGCACGCTTCCCCCACGACGCGGGCAACCGCCGTGCGGAGGGCCCACCGCACGTCCCGAGCCGAGGCTCACCCCGGCCAGCTCGCCGTCGCGCTGGTGCGCCGAATCACGATGTCCGTGACGCGGAAGAACGTGCTGGCGCCCGTCGAAGTGCCCTTGATCCACACCGTCGACGGCGGGGTGCAGCTGGGTACCGAGCCTCCGACGGTGAACGGGAGGAACACCCAGCGCAGGTTGCCGTCGAGCGGAACGATCAGGGACGCGCCGAGCGGTGTCATGTGGTCTGCGGTCGAGGCGATGAGCTCCACGCGCGTGCCGGCGCTCCCCCCCAAGAACAGCTCCGCCTGGTAGGTGCCAGGAGGAAGGTTGATCAGGGGAGACTGGGTGAGGGTCGCGCCGTTGAAACACGAGGCCGACGCGGTGCATGCACCGCCGATGGCGTCTCCACATGGCTGCGCGCACACGTCCATGAAGCCCGAGCCCTCGCGGAACTGCCAGTACGTGGGCGACACTTGGCAGGTCCCGTCCCCTGGCCAGTTGCAGGTCGTGGTGCAGGTCTGGTCGCATCGGATGCCGCTCAGCGTGCAGAGCGTGGCGCTGCGTACTTGCCCGGGCATGCACTGGGTGGGGCCGAGCTCGAAGCTGTTCCCGTCGCAATCGTAGTCGACGCCACATTCGCTCGCCGTGGTCGGCGTGACCTGACCCGTGCAGACCCAGCCACTCGTCCCCATACAAACCGACGTGCCCGCCCGACAGACACCGACGCCGCGCGTGCCGGCCGGGCCCTCGTAGCACTGTCCGGTCGGCAGCCCGGGGGACGTGGGGGGCGTGAGCCCGAGGTCCGTGCGCCCATCGCAGTTGTCGTCGATCCCGTTGCAGACCTCGGGCTCGGCCCCCGTCAGGAGCCCCGCAGGGCAGTCGAGCGCGCCGCTTCGGCACGTGCCCATCACGGGCATGCAGCGCGTGGCATCCGAGGCGTTCCGGTAGCCGCACAGGCGCATCTCGCCGTCGGTGCACGCGCACGTGATCGGGTCGTCGGGAGCGACGCAGTCGTCGTCGACGCCGTTGCATTGCTCGGTGCGCCCGGGAAATCGAAACTCGTTGGCGTCGTCGCAGTCGGTGCCGTCGAGGATGTAGCCCGGGACCATGCCTGGGCAGCCCGACACGGTCTGCGTGGGGTCGCCGTGCCCGTCGCCGTCCGCATCGCGGTACAGCGTCACTTGCGCCTGTTCGTCGATCGCGCCGTCGCAGTCGTCGTCGACTCGGTTGCACGCCTCGACCTGTCCCGGCTCGACCGCGTCGGAGCTATCGTCGCAGTCACGCCCGCAGTGCGCCACGCCGTCCGGCCCATCGTTGCAGCACGCGGCATCCGCGGTGCCGTCGCCGTCGGCGTCGCGGACGCCGAAGGTCGTCGGGTCGCAGTCCTCGTCGAAACGCAGGACGTCGCAGACTTCCATGTGCCCCGGATGGCGATTCGCGTTCGCGTCATCGCAGTCGGTGCCACCACACGCGATCGACTCGACACCGTCTCCGTCCGAGTCGCAGGTCGGGCGGGAGGCGTCGACGTTCGCGTCCGGCAGGCTCGCGTCCTCGGCACCACTATCGAACGATGGCGAAGGGCCGGGCGTCTCGCTCGCGCAAGCAACGACGCACAGCCCCATCAAGACGATGAGCCTGGTCCCCATGGCGACAGAGTGCCACGGTCGGCACGGGGAACGCGAGGGGCGTGCCCCTCGCATCAGGCGAGGCTGCGGAGCCTCGTGGCCGACATCGCGTCGCAGACGCGTCTGGCTCACGGAGCGAGCGCGCACCACGAAGAGGAGCGGCCCCCCTCCCCAGGGCGCGGCCGCTCCGCCACCGACGCAACCGTCGCGAGTCCTCTCCGCGCGGTCCCTCGATTCCTTACTTCCTGAGGAGCGGGAACCCCATCGCCTCACGCTGGGCGAGGTACGTCTCGCACACCGCGCGAGCGATGTGCCTCACGCGGCCGATGTAGCGCTGGCGCTCGGTCACGCCGATGGCGCTGCGCGCGTCGAGCAGGTTGAACGTGTGGCTGCACTTGATCACGCAGTCGTAGGCCGGGAGCAGCAGGCGCTTCAGCGGATCCTCGACCGAGAAGATCAGCGCGTTGTTCTTGCCCTTCTCGCGCGAGAGGCCGAGCAGCTCGTGCACCTGCGTCTCGTAGTCGTCGAAGAGCTTCAGGTGCATCGGCACGTCGGCGCGCTCGAAGTTGTACGTGCTCCACTCCCACTCGGCGCGCTTGGCCATCTCGCCGTAGGAAACGCCGTTGCCGTACTCGCAGTCGTAGATCGTGGGCTTGTCCTGCAGGTACATCGCGATGCGCTCGAGCCCGTAGGTGAGCTCGCCGCTGATGGGCTTGCAGTCGATGCCGCCGACCTGCTGGAAGTACGTGAACTGCGAGATCTCGAGGCCGTCGAGCCAGACCTGCCAGCCGAGACCCCAGGCGCCGAGCGTGGGCGACTCCCAGTCGTCCTCGACGAAGCGCAGGTCGTGGCGCTTCGGGTCGGTGCCGAGGGCGCGCAGCGAGTCGAGGTAGAGCTCCTGGATCTCGAGCGGCGAGGGCTTGAGGATCACCTGGAACTGGTGGAACTGCTGCAAGCGGTTCGGGTTGTCGCCGTAGCGGCCGTCGGTCGGGCGACGCGAGGGCTCGACGTAGGCGACGTTCCAGGGCTCGGGGCCGATGGCGCGCAGGAAGGTCGCGGGGTTGAAGGTGCCCGCGCCGACTTCCGAGTTGTAGGGCTGCACGATGAGGCAGCCGCGCTCCGCCCAGAACGCGGTGAGCTTGAGGATCAGGTCCTGGAACGTGCGGGCGGGCGTCATTCGTCCTCGTCGTCTTCGTCGTCGTCTTCGTCGTCGTCGTCGTCTTCGTCGTCGTCGTCTTCGTCGTCTTCGTCTTCGTCGTCTTCGTCGTCTTCGTCGTCTTCGTCTTCGTCGTCTTCGTCGTCTTCGTCTTCGTCGTCTTCGTCTTCGTCGTCTTCGTCTTCGTCGTCTTCGTCTTCGTCGTCTTCGTCTTCGTCGTCTTCGTCGTCTTCGTCGTCTTCGTCGTCTTCGTCGTCTTCGTCGTCTTCGTCGTCGTCGTCGTCGTCGTCGTCGGACGCCGGCTCGGATGCAGAGGTCTCCTGCGCCTCGCTCTCCGCGGCGGGCTCGCCCGACGCGCTCGCGGCCTCGCCCTCGAGCGGGAGATCGGCCTGCGTCTCGCCCTCGACGACGCGGGCGGCGGCCTCGGCGGCCTCGATCTCTTCGTCGGTGTAGTGGCGCGTCTCGCCCTCGATGTCGGCGATGGTGTCGATGCTCTCGCCCATGCGCCGCTCGAAGAGCTGGCGGCTCTCGTCGCTCAGCTCGGCGTGCTCGCGCAGCGTCGGCAGCTCGGAGAGGCTCGGCAGACCGAAGAACTCGAGGAACTGCGGCGTCGTCCCGTAGAGCAGCGGGCGGCCAGGCTCGTCGCGGCGGCCGAGGATCTTCACGAGCGACTTCTCGACCAAGATCTTGAGGGCCGAGCCCGAGTCGACGCCGCGGATCTCGTCGATCTCGGGCCGCGTGATGGGCTGGCGGTAGGCGCAGATGGCGAGCGTCTCGATCTGCGCGCGCGTGAGGCGCACGGGTTTCTTGGCGACGAGGTCGCGCACGAACGGCGCGCTCGCGGCCGACGAGCGGAACTGCCAGCCGCCCGCCACCTCGGCGAGCTCGATGCCGCGGCCTTCGTAGAACTTCGCGAGCTGCTCGATGATGCGCGCCGCTTCCTTCGTGCTGGTGCGCGCGAGGCGCGCGACCTTGAGCGGCGTGAGTGGCTTGTCGGAGACGAAGAGCAGGCTCTCGATGACGCTCTCGAGGTGCTTGTCCGAGACGAGGACGGGCGGCGCCTTCTCGAGGCCCGGGCGCTCGTCGGTGTCGAGCGGGGCGTCTTCGAGGTCGGCGTCGGGATCGGCCTCCGTGTCGACCGGCGCGGGCGTGAGCTCGTCTTCGCCCTCGGGGGGCGTCTCTGCCTCACGCGGGGGACCGTCGTCTTCGGCTTCGCGGTCGGGGCTCGTGTCGGCGTCGAGCGCGTCGTCGGCCTCGGCCGGCGCGGGCGTCGCGTCGTCTTCTCCTTCGGGGTCCCTCTCCCCAACCCTCTCCCGCTCACGCGGGCGAGGGGGACCGTCGTCTTCGGCTTCGCGCTCTGGGCTCGCTTCGGCTTCCGCTTCGGCGGGCACCTCGGGCGCGGGGGCCTTCTTGCTTCGACCGCGGCCACGGCCGCGCGCGGGCTTGGCGGGCGGCTCGGCGGAGACCTCTCCCTCGTTCGCTTCTCCGGCGGCGCTGGGCTCGGCAACGACGGCGCCTGCATCCTCGGCGGCGCTCTCGTTCTCGACCACCACGGTCTCGACCGCGACCGTCTCGACGACCTCGACCGTGACGGCCTCGATCACGCCGACGCTGGACTCGGCGGGGGCCTCCGTCTCCGGCGGCTGCGCGCCCGTGTTCTTCCTGCCGCGTCCTCGTTTCATTCTTCGTCGTCGCTCGCGTGCCGGTCGGCGGGGGGGGCGCCACTCTGGAGGACGTCGTCGTCCGGATCAAGCGCGGCGGGCCCGAGCGGATCCTCGCCCGGCGCCACCACGGCGCGGTCGCGCGCTTCCTCTTCTTCTTCGCTCAGCGCTTCGTCCTCGCCCGTGGCCGCGGAGACCGAAGGCTCGTCGACCTCGGCGGCGTCTCCGGCGGGCGTCGCGGCGCTCGCCCCGCGCTCGACGCCGAGCTCGCTCGGAGGCTCGCCCTGGGGCGCTTCGTCGGCCGGCGGGGCATCTTCGGCGAGCGAGGGCGCTTCCTCGGCCGCTGCCGTCTCGTCCTCGGCCGGCGGCTCGCCCTCGCGCTCCGCCGCGTCGGCGGCCAGCGCGAGCGCTTCGTCGGCGGGCTCCGCCTCGTCGACCGCGGGCTCGCCCTCGCGCTCCGCCGCGTCGGCGGCCGGCGCGAGCGCTTCGTCGGCGGGCTCCGCCTCGTCGAGCGCCGCTTCTTCCTGAGCAATCGCCGCCACATCCTCGGCGAGCGCGGCCATCTCCTGCGCGAGGGTCGCCATGCTCTCGGCGAGCGCCGCCTCGTCGCCCGCCTCGCCCGCGACCTCCGGCGCACGCGGCGCGCCCTCGGCCTCGAGCTCGTCGAGATCCGCCGGCCCGAGCGGGTCCTCGCCCGGCGCGGCCACGCCGCGGTCGAGCGCCTCTTCTTCGGCCTCGGCTGCGCGCGCCGCCGCGGGGTCGGGGTGTGGCTCTTCGCCGCCAGCGGTCGTCGGCGCCTCCAGCGCCTCTTCGGTCGCGCCCTCGGCGAGCACCGTGTACTCGAGATGAATCGGCGCGATGGGCTCGCTCTGGTACACGCGCGCGAGGCGGCGCTTGGCCATCTCCAGGATCGCGAGGAACGTGACGACGAGGTCGTACACCGTGGCCGCGTCGTCGAAGAGCTCGTCGAACGTGCAGCGCCGCTTGAGCGCGAGCTTGTCCACGAGCTGCCGCATGCGGTCGTGGATGCCGATGCCCTCGTGCGTGACCGCGAACGACGCCGCCTTCTGGTTGCGGTCGAGCACGGCCTTGAACGCGTCGAGCAGCTTGAACAGGCCGAAGGGCGCGAGCGGCGCCTCGCCGAGCGCCTCCGGCGCCTCCATGCCGCGCAGGAACACGTCGCGCCCCGTGACGCCGCGCGAAGCGAGCATCTCCGCCGCCTGCTTGTACTTCTGGTACTCGAGCAGGCGCCGGATGAGCTCGGCGCGCGGATCGATCTCCTCGGCCTGCTCCTCTTCCTCGACCGCGCTCGGGTCGGGCGGCAGGAGCATCTTGCTCTTGATGTAGGCGAGCGTCGCCGCCATCACGAGGTACTCGGCAGCGATGTCGAGGTTCATCTGCTGCATGACCCCGAGGTACTCGAGGTAGCGCTCGGTCACGAACGCGACCGGCAGCTCGAGGATCTCGAGGTCGTGCTTCTGCACGAGGTGCAGCAGCAGATCGAGCGGCCCTTCGAACGCAGGCAGCCGGAGCTGGAAGCTCGGATCGAGGGGCTCGGGCGCGTTCGTCATCGGTGGGCGGCCCAAGGCCGGAGGCGGCTGATACCGCCCGGCGCGAGGGGCGTCAACGTCGCGCGATCGCTACGCCCCCCTCGGTGTCGCTCGCTCAGCCCGGAACGGCCGCGTCGTCCATCGCGGCGTCGTCGGTCGCGGCGTCGTCGGTCGCCGCGTCGTCGGTCGCCGCGTCGTCCACGGCTGCATCGCTCGTCACGCCGGCGTCGGGGCCGGGCGGCGCGTCGAAGTCGGCCTCGCACGCCACCACGGCGATGCCCTCCATCCCGCAGCGCACCATCGGGCCGAACGCGTTGTGCACGCACATCTGCGGGCCCACGCACGCGACGCCGCACCCGCCGCAGTTGTAGTCGTCCGTCTGGATGCAGGTGCCGCCGCAGCACACCTCGCCGCAGCCCATGAGGTTCGGCGCCATGCAGCGCGTGCCCGCGGCGCCGCAGCCGCAGGTGCCGTTGAAGCACGACTCGCCGGCGCGGCACGCGTTGCCGATGGAGCCGCAGTTCATCGGGTCGGTCATCGTGTCGGCGCAGCCGCCCGCGGTGCACGTCTCGGTGTCGGCGCAGCGCATGCCGACGCCGAGCGCCGCGCAGCCGCACATGCCCTGCATGCAGGCCTCGCCCGCGCGGCACGCGACCGGCGGATCGCCGCAGTGCATCGGGTCGGTGCTCATGTCGATGCACGAGAAGCTGCCGCCGTTGAGCACGCACATCGCGCTACCGGCGCAGGGCGGCGACTCACCGCAGAGGCACTGCGGCGGATCGGTCGGGCGCGCGCGGGGGGTGCCGCAGCGGCTCGCCGTGGTCGCATCGCACGCGGTGCCGCAGCCGGAGCTCGTGGCGCCGCAGTGCTGGAAGCTCGAGTCGGAGCGCCCGTCGCCCGAGGCGACGCCGCTGGTGCTGACGCACGTGGTGTCGCAGCACACGGAGCCCGACGCGCACTGCGGGCGGCAGTTGCCGGACTGCGCGGCGTCGCGGCCCGCGTCGCGCGGCGGGATGCCGGTGTCGCCGCCGGCGGCCATGCAGTGACCGAGCAGGCACGTCATCCCGGCGCCGCAGTCGATGCCGCAGCCGCCGCAGTTGCGGACGTTCGTGAAGGTGTCCACGCAGACGCCGCTTCCGTCACCGGCATCGCAGCACATCTGCGCGCCGCTGCAGGCCGTCGGGCAGCTCACCTCGGGCGTGCTCGGGCAACCGGGCGTGAGCGCGAGACCAGCGAGCGCAGCGAGCGAGAGAGAGAGACGACGAACAAGCATTCTACACCTCGAAGGCGGCAGGGTACGTCGGATGCGGGAACGGCTGGAAGCCGGGAGCGGTGAGCAAGCTCGCGTCGAGGCGAGAAGGAGCGCGAAGGCGACCGCGGACGAGCCCGATCCGAAGCGCGCGGCCCCCTCTCCCGCGCGAGCGGGAGAGGGCGGGGGAGAGGGACCGCGAAGAACGAGCCGGAGCCGCTTCTGCGATCGGACGTCGCGCGATTCGCCTCGCCTGCGAGCCCGCTCCTGCGATCGGACGCGTCGCACTGCGCCCGTCAGATCGCCGCGATCACCGCGTCGACGTGCCCCGCGACCTTCACCTTCGGGAACACCTTCTTCACCTTGCCATCGGGGCCCACGACGACGGTCGTGCGCACGATGCCCATCGACTTGTTGCCGTACATGTTCTTCTCGCCCCACGCGCCCCAGCGCGCGATGACGTCGGCGCCGGGATCCGAGAGCAGGGTGAAGCCGAGGCCGTACTTCTCCTTGAACTTGCAGTGCGAGGCGATCGAGTCGCGGCTGACGCCGAAGACGACGGCGTTCTTCTTCGCGAGGGTCTTGCTCGCGGCAGCGAAGTCGCGCGCCTCGAGGGTGCAGCCGGGGGTGTCGTCCTTCGGATAGAAGTAGACGACGACGCTCTTGCCGCGGAGCGCGGACAGGCTGTGCTTCTGGCCGTCGTCGCCCTCGAGCGAGAAGTCGGGCGCGGTGTCGCCCTCGGCGAGCGCGCCGATCTTCGGGGTGGGGAGGACCTTGGCGGGCTTGGCGGCAGCGGGCTTCTTCGCGGCGGCGGCGGGCTTCGGGGCGGGCTTCTTCTTCGCGGTGGCCATGCGCGGGACGCTGCGCCGTCGCGGCGCGCCGCGTCCGTGAGCGCGCTCACGAGCCGCGGGAAGGTTCGAGACACCGATCTTTTCCTCGGCGCGCGAGGCGAGTAGCGTGCCCCGCTTCGTGATCAGGTCTTGCGCGCGCCGCGAGCACGCGCCCCAGAGGAGTCGAGAGATGAAGAACGCAGCATGGTGCCTGGTGGCTCTCGGAATGGTGGCCGGATGCGGCAGCAACGCCCGTCCCGCGACGGACGGCGGCGTGACGACGCCTGACACGGGCACGACCCCGGGCAACGACGCGGGGTCGCAGACGCCGGACACGGGCGGCGGCGGTGGAACCTGTGGCTCGATCGCGTCCGCGACGGCTGCCTGGCCGGCGCTACCCTCGGGCTGCGTGCCACGCTGCGCGATGGCGACGGCTCTTGCGTACAATACGTGCGCCCAGACGTTCATGATGAATCACGATCAGGCGGCATTCCAGTCGTGCAAGGCCGCGGCGTTCGCAGCCGATACGACTCCGACCGCAAGCGTCGATCTCGGTGGCGGCGACACCTTGAGCGTCTCGTGCGCCGGAAACAGCACCAACGCCCTGAGCTGCGAGCAGTGGCAGCTCCAGGCTGCGATCTCGATGTCGTGCGATTCCCAGCTTGGGATGGACCTTCAGTGCGAAGCTCAGGCGCAGGCTGGAGGCATGGACCCGCAGACGGTGTGCGCGACGCAAATCACCGCCGTCAACGACTGCATCACCGCGAACATGGCGGCGATTCAGACTGCGGCGAACGGCCTGTTTACGATGTGCTTCAGTCAGACCTGAGCAGGCCCGCGACGTCGACGATTGAACGGCGGCCCGAGGGCCGCCGTTCGCGTTCTTGTTCCAGGACGCCGTAGACTCCGCAACGATGCTTCGCCTGCGACGACAAGCGGACGTGAAACCGACGCCTCTCTTTTGGGTTGCCCTCATCGCCGGCCTCCTCGGGTGCCAGCGGCACTACCCGGAGGGCGGCTACTCGTGCTCCCTCCCGCAGCGCCCGGGTGATTGTCCACCGGGCTGGTACTGCCGGTCGGACCTGCACTGCTACTCGAGCCCGGACGAGGCTGGCGCGACCACGGACGCGGGGGCCATCGATGCGGCGCGCGTCGACGCGAGCGAGCCCGGTGACGCGGGCCCACCGCACGACGCCTGGTCGTCGAGCGACGTGGGGCTCGATGCGCGGGAGTGCGCGGCCGAGACGTGCGACGGCGTCGACAACGACTGCGACGGCCGCGTGGACGAAGGCATCGCCACGGTCTCGCCCCCGCACTACTTCCCGATCACCGGCTACGGGCTCTCCATCGTCCCCACACAGACCGGTTGGGGAGTGCTCTACGAGGATGCATCGAACATCACGAACGGGGCGCCGTATTGGGTGGTGGTGAACGCTGCTGGAGACCCCATGCTGCCGGTCTCGTTGGGAAGCGACTTCGTCGGAGCAATGTTCGGCCGCGCGTCCGGAGATACGGTGGTGATGGCCACCGCGTCGTGCGTCATTTTCAGCTTCATGTCTCCCCCCGCATGCACCGACACTCTTCGCGTGTTCCGCCAGAGTAACGGCACTCGCATCGCGCCTCCCGGAACGGCGCCGTACGTGTTCCAAGCCGCGAATCCGATGGGCGCCGTCGGGCTTGGCGCGGTCGATACCACTCGCGTGAGCGTGTACCAGGGCTACGGCACCACCACACCGTTCACGTTGCGTCGATACCGGATGTCGCTCGATCGGTCGACCCCGTCGATCGCTGCGATGCTGGACGTGGCCCAGGTTCCGGACGGAGATTGGGCCGTAACCGTTGCTGGGAGCGACGAGGTGGTCGCGGTTCCGAGCTCCGCCGGTCTGCAGCTCTACCTGACGCCTTCCAGGGACTCCGCGATCACGGCCTCGGCCTTGGGCCCGCTGACGGATCTTCCCACCGATGTACGCGAGCCGCTCGCGGTGAGCGTTCCGGATCCATCGATGCCTATCAGCGGCGCGAACCCCCTCGCGATCGCGATGATGCGCCCGCGTCCCAACGGGATTGTCGTCGCGCTGGTTACGGGCACGACGCCCCTCAGCTATCTCACTCCCGTGTCGTTGCCCGGGAGTGCGGGCGGCAACCTCTACACCTCCGTTCGCATCGTTGCGGCCGGTGGCCCAGGGACCCCGCGCTTCTACATCGCTGCTCTCGACGACGCGGGCGGTAACAACACGACGCTCCGGGCCTGGGAGCTGGTCGCGGGCGACACCACCGCCCGAATGCTGCCGATCGCCGACGACTGGATCGCCGTCCGCAATCGTCTCGACATGGCGTTCGCTGGCGGCACCGTCCGTATTCTCGAGGACGACGACTCGAGCCAGATCGTGACCCGCACCATCGGCTGTCACTGATCGGGCTTCGGTTGCGCGTCGCGCCTGCCGGTCGCACATCCAACGGCGTGTCTCGCATTCTCGTCGCCATGTCCGGAGGCGTCGACTCGTCGGTCGCTGCGGCGCTCCTGCACGAGCAGGGGCATGCGTGCGTCGGGGTCACGTTGCATCTCTGGGACGCCAGCGGCGAGAGCAAGGTGGGGCGCTGCTGCGCGCCCGAGGACCGCGAGGATGCGCGGCGCACCTGCGATGCGCTCGGCATCCCGCACTACGTCATCGACGAGCGCGAGGCCTTCCGCGCCACCGTCGTCGACCCCTTCGTCCAGGGCTACGCCGCGGGCGCCACGCCGAGCCCCTGCGTCGCGTGCAACCAGCACGTCAAGCTCGGCCGCCTCGCGCGCCTCGCCGACGCGCTCGGCTGCGAGCGCATCGCCACCGGCCACTACGCGCGCACCACCGACGGCGGCGGCCTCCTGCGCGGTGCCGACGCGCGCAAGGACCAGAGCTACTTCCTCTTCGGCGTCCCCGACGGCATCCTCGCGCGCCTCGTCTTCCCCGTCGGCCACATGGACAAGCCCCGCGTCCGCGAGGAAGGCCGCCGCCTCGGCGTCCCCAACTGGGACAAGCGCGACTCGCAGGAGCTCTGCTTCGTCCCCGACGGCAACGTCGCCGGCTTCGTCGAGCGCCAGGGCGCGCGCGGCCCGGCGGGCGCCCTCAAGGACGAAGAGGGGCGCGAGCTCGCGCGCCACGAGGGCGTCCACCACTTCACCGTCGGCCAGCGCCGTGGCCTCGGCCTGGGCGGCGGGCCCCCGCGCTACGTCCTCAAGGTGCTCCCCAGCTCGGGCGACGTCGTCGTCGGCCCCGAGCCCGGCCTCTACACGCGTGCCCTCCACGCGACCGACGTGCGCTGGATCGGCACCGATACACCGCGCGCGCCCTTCGAGGCCGATCTCCAGATCCGCCACCACCACGCGCCCGCGCGCGCCCGGATCGAGCTCGACACGAAGGGCGGCTTCGTCGCGCGCTTCCTCGAGCCGCAGCGCGCCGTCGCGCGGGGCCAGGCCGCGGTCGTGTACGATGGAGACCGCGTGATCGGCGGCGGCGTCATCGAGGGAGCGGTCGAGTGAGGCGCGCCGCGCAGCTCGCGGCCTGTCTGCTCCTCGGCGCGTGCTCCGTGGGGCAGGGCAGCGGCTCGGTCACGGGCGAGGTCAGCTTCCCCGAGTGCCGGCTCGCCACCACGACCTACGACCTGCGCCCGGACTTCTTCGCCGCCGACTTCGTCGAGGATCCCGCCACCGTGGACGGGCACCTGCGCCAGATCCTCGACATCCGCGTCCAGCGCGGCAGCTACGGCGAGTGGTCGAGCGACGGCGTGTCGTTCCTCGTGCGAAACGTCGACGACATCGCCGGCATGCTCGGCACGCCCGTCCCCGTCGGCTCCGACCAGCCCGTGTCGATGACGCTCTTTCTCGGCGCCTCGTGCGACTCGGGCGTGCCGCGCGCCCGCTTCTTCACGGTGCCCGCGATCCTCGACGCGTCGAGCGGCACCATCACCTTCACGGCCATCTACGCGCCGGACCTCGATCCCAACGCGCTCCACATCGAGGCGAGCTTCGACCACGTGCGCTTCGAGGACGCCGCGCGCCCCGACGAGCGCTACGCCGATCTCTCGGGGCACTTCTCGTTCTTCTTCCAGCGCGGCCGCCCGGCGCAGCACTTCCCGTGACGATACGCGAGGGCGTGGTCCGCGCGATCACCGAGAGCGGGGAAGGGCAGATCGAGACGGCGGGGGGGATCGTGCTCGCGACCGGCGTCTTGCCGGGCGAGCGCGTGCGCCTCGGCGAGATCGCGCGGGGGCGCGTCCTGCGCGCGCAGCAGGTGGAGGTGCTCGTCGCCTCGCCCGAGCGCGTGCCGGCGCCCTGCGTCCTCGCGGCGCGATGCGGCGGCTGTCCGCTGATGCACGCCTCGGCGGCGCTCTCCGCGCGCATCAAGCTCGATCGCGTGCGCGCGGCGCTCGCGCCCGTGATCGAAGGTGACGCCGGCCTCGAGATCACGATCGACACGCCCGAGGCGCGGCTCGGCTACCGGCGGCGGGCGCGGCTCGCGTTCGCGGGCGGGCGCGTGGGCTATCGCGCCGAGGGGAGCCGCGACGTCGTCGAGGTGGAGCGCTGTCTCGTTCTCGATCCGAAGCTCTCGCTCGCGCTCGACGCGGTGCGCGCGCACCTCGCGCCCGCGCTCACCGGGGCCGGCGAGATCCGGCTCGGCGTGGGCCCGCGCGGAGGCACGGCGCGCATCGATACGCCCGACCCGCAGCCCGCGGCGCTCTATCGCGCGCTCGAGGTGGCGTGTCGCGAGGGCGCGCTCGGCGGGGCGGCGCTGGCGGCGGCCGGGGCCGCGCCGGTCGTCGTGGGGATCGACGCCGAGGCCACCGAGGACGTGGAGGGCCGGGCGCTCGTGGCGCCGCTCGGAGGCTTCGGCCAGGCGCACGCGACGCACAACGGCCGGCTCGGGGCGTACGCGCTCGCGCTCGCCGCGCCGACGGGCAAGCGCGTGCTCGAGCTCTACGCCGGCCACGGGAACTTCACGCTCGCGCTCGCCGCCCGCGCGGCGCGGGTCGAGGCGATCGAGCTCGATGCTGCCGGGACCGCGTGCCTCCGCACGAACCTGAGCACGCACGGGCTCCAGGCCTCCGTCCGCAGCGCCGACGCCGCGGCCGCCGCGCGTGCCGTTCCGCCGGGCAGCGTCGATCTCGTCTTCCTCGACCCGCCGCGCGAGGGCGCCGCCAGCACGATCGGCGCGCTCCGGGCCATCGCGCCCGCCGAGATCGTGTACGTGAGCTGCCACCCCGAGTCGCTCGCGCGCGACCTCGCCGGCCTCGTACGCGGGGGCTACCGGCTGCGCGCCGCCCGCGCGTTCGACATGTTTCCCCAGACGGCGCACGTCGAGGTGGTGGTCGCGCTCGAGCGGGAGCCCTCTGCGAAAGTCGCTTCGCACCCCGGAATTCCGGGCTCGGCGAGGGGGCGATCGGTTGCCCGGGGCTCCACCCGGCGGTAGAGCCCGAGGAGTGCGCTGCCCTTTCTGTGCCACGCTCGATAACCGCGTGATCGACTCCCGCCTCTCGTCGGGCGGCGAGGTCACGCGCCGTCGCCGCGAGTGCGAGGGCTGCCAGCGCCGCTACACGACCTACGAGCGCGTCGAGCAGGTGATGCCCTTCGTCGTGAAGAAGGACGGCCGCCGCGAGCCCTTCGATCGCATGAAGGTGCTGGCGGGCCTGCAGCGCGCCTGCCAGAAGCGGCCCGTCTCGAGCGAGGCGCTCGAGCGGCTCGTGGACGCGATCGAGCGCGGCCTCGTGGAGTCGGGCGAGAAGGAGACGACCTCGCGCTTGATCGGCGAGAAGGTGCTCGTCTCGCTGCGCGAGCTCGACCGCGTGGCCTACGTGCGCTTCGCGAGCGTCTACCGCGAGTTCGAGGACGTCGAGCAGTTCATGGCCGAGCTGCGCGCGCTCGCCGAGCGCACCTCCGAGGCCCCGCGCGCGGCCGAGAGCGTGCGCCCGACGGGCGCCCTGCTTCCCGATTGATCCTCCACGCGGGGTGCCGGCGTGACGTCGACGCAAGCTGAGCTCGATGCGCGCCTGATGGCGCGCGCGCTCGAGGAAGGAAAGCGCGGGCACACGGCGCCGAACCCGCACGTCGGCGCGGTCGTCGCGCACGGTGAGCGCATCGTGGGCACGGGGCATCACGAGCGAGCCGGCGCGCCGCACGCCGAGGTGGTCGCGCTTCGCGCCGCCGGGGCCGAGGCGCGGGGCGCCACGCTCTACTGCACGCTCGAGCCCTGCAACCACCACGGCCGCACGCCGCCCTGCACCGACGCGATCCTCGCGGCGGGCATCGCGCGCGTCGTGGTCTCGGTCCGCGATCCCAAGGCGCACGGCGCCGTCCGCGGCGTGGAGCGGCTGCGCGCGGCGGGCATCACGGTCGATCTCGGCGTGCTCGAAGAGGACGGCGCCGAGCTCGTCGCCGACTTCGCGATGCTGTCCAACCAGGGTCGTCCGCTCACCGTGCTGAAGGCGGCTGCGACGCTGGACGGGCGTATCGCGACGCGCACCGGCAGCTCGAAGTGGATCACGGGCGAGCCCGCGCGCGCAGCGGGCCACGCGCTGCGCGATGCATCGGACGCGATCCTCGTGGGCGTCGGCACGGTGCTCGCGGATGATCCACGGCTCGACGTGCGCCTCGTCTCGGGGCGCGACCCCATCCGCGTCATCCTCGACACGCACCTGCGCACGCCGCCGCGCGCCCACGTGATCACGCACGAGTCCTCGGCGCCCACCTGGATCCTCCACGCGCCCGGCGCGACGGGCGGCGAGCGGCTCGCGCGCGAGGGCGTGGAGCTCGTCCCCTGCGCGCTCGACGCGGCGGGGCGGCTCGATCTGCGGGCGGTGCTGGCCGAGCTTGGGCGCCGCGACCTCTGCCGCGTGCTCGTGGAGGGCGGCGCCCGCGTGCACGGGGCGCTGATCGCGGCGGGCCTCGCCGACCGGGCCGTCTTCTTCCTCGCGCCGCTGGTCCTCGCCGATCGCGACGCGCGGTCTCTCGCCGAGCGGGACGACGCCCCCGACACTGTCGCGGGCGCGACGCGGCTCGAGAAGCTGCGCGTGAGCACGGTCGGCGCGGACGTCCGGATCGATGCGCGCTTCGTCGGGGCACCGTACTGAAGAACGTGGGATAGGCTCGAGCGATGTTCACCGGGTTGGTCCAGACGGTCGGGAGCGTGGTGCGCGTGGAGCGGCGCGGCGTGGACGCGACCGTGCGCATCGCGTGCGGCTTCACCGGCTACGAGCACGGCGAGTCGATCGCGGTCGACGGCTGCTGCCTCAGCGTGACGGCGAGCGGCGAGGGCTGGTTCGAGGCGCAGGCCTCCGCCGAGACGCTGCGGCTCACCGTGCTCGGCGACCGCGCGCCCGGCGACGCGGTGCACCTCGAGCGCGCGCTGCGCTCCGATCAGAAGCTCGGCGGGCACCTCGTCACGGGCCACGTGGACGGCGTCGGCGCCGTCGTTCGCCACGAGCGGCTCGGCGACGCGCTCGAGGTCGGCTTCGAGGTGCCGGCCGCGCTCGCGCCTTTCCTCGCGCCGAAGGGCTCGATCTGCGTCGACGGCGTGAGCCTCACGGTGAACCGCGCGAGCGGCACGCGCTTCGACGTGGTGCTCGTGCCCGTCACGCAGAAAGAGACGCGCCTCGCCACGCGCGGCCCCGGATCACGCGTGAACCTCGAGGTCGACGTGCTCGCGAAGTACGTCGCGCGCCTGCTCGGCCGCCCCGGCGTCGACGGAGTGGATCCGGGCGGCAGCGGCGGCGTCACGATGGATCACCTGAAGAAGCACGGCTTCGCGTGAGCGAACCACCGAAGGATCGAACGGGAGACCGAATGCGAACGAGCGCCACCGAGCGAGTCCACCGCGCCCTCGAGGACATCCGAGCGGGCCGCATGGTCATCCTGGTCGACGACGAGGACCGCGAGAACGAGGGCGACCTCGTGCTCGCGGCCGAGAAGTGCACGCCCGAGGCCATCAACTTCATGGCCAAGCACGCGCGCGGGCTCATCTGCCTGACGCTCACCGACGAGCGCGTGCGGCAGCTCGACCTGCCGATGATGACGAGCGACAACCAGTCGGCGCGCACCACGGCGTTCACGGTGTCGATCGAGGCGCGCACGGGCGTGACCACCGGCATCAGCGCGGCGGACCGCGCGCGCACGGTGCAGGTGGCGGTCGCCAAGGACGCGCGGCCCGACGACCTCGTCACGCCGGGCCACATCTTCCCGCTGCGCGCGCGCCCGGGCGGCGTGCTGCAGCGCACCGGCCACACGGAGGGCTCGGTGGACCTCGCCCGCCTCGCCGGCCTCGAGCCGGCGGGCGTGATCTGCGAGATCATGAACGACGACGGAACGATGGCGCGCATGCCCGACCTCGTGTCGTTCGCCGAGACGCACGGCCTGCGCATCCTGACCATCGCCGACCTGATCCAGTACCGGCTCTCGCACGAGCCGATGATGGAGGAGAAGGTCGCGGGCGAGGTGATCCTGCCGAGCGGGCGCACCTGGCGCGCGCACGTGTTCTCGCCGGCGCACGACGCGCGGGAGTTCCTGGCGCTCTCGCTCGGCGACATCGACGAGCAGCCGACGCTGGTGCGCATGCACACCGGGAGCGTGCTCGGCGACGTGTTCGGCGTGGCGACGCCGGGGCGCATGGAAGTGCGCGAGGCGGTGGCGCGCATCGAGGCCGAGGGGAAGGGCGTGATCGTGTTCATCACGGGGCCCATCGACCTGGTGGCGGACCTGGGCGTGCGCGTGGGCAAGCCCCCCGCGCCGCGCACGCTCGAGACGGGCGAGGTGCTCCGCGAGTACGGCCTCGGCGCCCAGGTGCTGCGCTCGCTGGGCCTGCGCCGCATCCGGCTCATCACGCAGCGCCCGCGCAAGATCGCCGGCGTCGACGGCTACGGCCTCGAGGTGGTCGAGCAGGTCGTGCTCGACGCGAGCTCGGTCGCCGAAGGCGACTCCGTCCGGCACTGAGCTCGAGGCCCGCGTCGGCGCGCTACGCTCGCGGCATGGGCGATGCGTTCGCAGCGAGTCTCCGCGCCTTCGTCGAGCGATGGTGCGCCGCTCCGCTCGAGGTCGGCGACGGAAACACCGAACGAGAGATCGCCACCGCCGAGCGTGCGCTAGGAGGGGCCCTCCCCGCATCGCTGCGCACTTGGTTCCGTCTGCTCGGTCGCCGCGTGCGAGGAGCTCAAGACCAGCTCCTCACCCTCGACGACTCGGTCTCGAGCCGAACGCACCCGCGCTGGCCCGACCGGCGGTGGGCATCGGTTCGCTGCGCTCCCGTGTTCATGGAGAGTCAGGGCAACTGGGGGATCGCGGTGCCGCTCGATGCATCGGCGAGCCAGACGACCCTGATGCGCCCCGATCCGCCTCCCTACGACTCATCGCCCTGGCCGGGCCACTCGTTCGAGCGCGTGGCGCTCTCGATGCTCACGAGCGAGACGCTCCACGGCGCCGTCCGCGGCGAGGGGCCGCTCGGCCGGCTCCGCGACGGAGTCGAGGGCTCATTCGTGTGGGCGCATCGACGCCCACTGCGCTCGCCGCCGATCGACCTCCCGCCGGTTCCGCATTTCGGCCGCTACCGGGGGCACGACGACGCCATCGTCCGCCTGCTCCAGGGCGACGAAGACGACGACCGCATCCAGGTACGAGATCTCCAGTGGGTTGCGAGCACCCCCGAGGCGGCACGGCGGCTGCGCGAGACCAACGAGCTGCCGCCCCCCGAACGTGGGGCCCCAGGTCTCTACACCGGACGCTCGGCTCGATAGCCCGCGATCGCTGTTCTTGACCACATAGGCGCAGGTGACACGTCTCCGTCAGCAGCGGCCACGTGGTGCCGCGCACCGCGCGCGCGCCTTCGTCTTCGGCTCGGGCTTCGTCTTGGTCTCGTGCCCGAAGTCGAGGTGGCTCTTCACGTCGCTCGCGAGATCACGCTCGGCCTCGGCGCATCTGACGAAGCCGGTCTCCCGAAAGATCTCGTAGGCGCTCCGCGGCGGCTCCCCGGCGAGACTCTCCGCGTAGCGCTCGATCGCGCGGACGAGCACCTGGTTGACCGATGCGTGAGTCCGCGCGCGGATCTCGTCGAGGCGCTTCGCCGACACCGCGTCGAGCCGGGCGTTCACCCGAGTGCTGCTTCGCGCGGCCATGTCCCACGGTGCGTATGACGTTCACGCTCTTGCGTCAACGCAGCGCTCCTGAGCACGGGCGGGCCGCCGCTCGGACCGGCCGCGTTCCGGCTGGCGTGGGGCCCGCAGGCGCGCGCCTCCCGGGTCAGAGAGCCAGGAAACGCCGCCGACCGCCTTTCTTGACCACATAGGCGCACAAGACCTACATCCATCTACATTGGCTCCTGCGCGGAGGCGGCGATGGATGGATCGATGCGTGATCTGGACCTGATCCGGGAGAAGGACGACGCCGAGTCGGGCGCGCGGAAGATGGCGCTGCTCGGGCTCGCGGCGGGATCGACGATGGTCCTCGTGCTCGCGCTCTTCCTCGAGGTGGGCGCGAGCGCGCCGGCCTCGGCCGACGCCGACGACCCGCTGGCGCCGCTCGCGCGCGTCGAGCCCGGGGCGGTGCCGGAGGGGCCGGCGGAGGAGACGACCGCGGACGCGCACGTCGACCCGCTCTCGCTCACGTTCCCCGAGCGGCTGACCGAGGCCACGGACCGGCCCGAGGTCGCGCTCGCGCTGGCGGCGGCCGACGCCGAGCTCGCGCACCCCGATCCGCTGCCGTACGCGCCGGCCACGGCGGCCGAGCTCGCGACGCGCATCCCGGCGGTGCTCCCGGCCTCGGTCGCCGCGACCACCGACGCGACGACGCTCGCGCGCGTCGCGGGCGCCGACCCGATGGTGCGCGACGCGATCCCCGAGGCGCGCGTCGGCGAGCCCGCGCCCGAGGGCCACGACGGTGAGTTCACCGTGCAGGTCATCTCGTACGACTCGCCGGAGGGCGCGCACGCGTTCGCCGCGGGCCTGCGCGCGCGCGGTCACCGCGCGTACGTGATGCAGGCCGACGTCCCGGGACGCGGCACCGTGTACCGCGTGCGCATCGGCCCCTTCGAGACGATGGCGAGCGCGACGTCGTACCGCCACCAGTTCGAGGAGAGCGAGCACATGAACACGATCGTGGTGCGCCGCCGCTCCTGATCGTTTCGCTTCGCGCGCCCCGGACGGCGACGTGCCCGCGCAGGGTGCGTCGCCGTCGGCGTTTCGGCGGGCGTGCGAGGTCGGTGCCCTCGCGGGACCGGCGGAGCCGGATCCCGCTCACCCCTTCTCCGCTTCGCTTCGCTCGCGAGCGACGAGCCTCGGGGATCGCCGCGGCGCTCGCATCGCCGTGGCTCTCGTCGATCTCGGAGGACGGGGTGCAACCGGCTGGCCGCGCCCCCGGAGCGCGATGGCGGTACGATCCGGGGGTGGAAGCTCGGGACGCGCGCAAGATGAGCTACGCGGAGTACGTCGCGCTCGTGGCGAGCGGCGACGTCAAGTACGAGCACGTGGACGGCGAGGCCTTCGCGATGGCCCGCGGGACGCCGCGCCACTCGGCCCTCTGCGCGAACGCGCTCGCCCTGCTGGCGAACGCCCTTCGCGGAACGCCGTGCCGGGTGTTCCAGAGCGATCTGCGCGTGCGCGTCGAGGCGACGGGTCTCTCGACCTATCCGGACGTCACCGTGGTCTGCGGCCCGCTCGAGACCTCGCCGATCGATCCCCACGCGGCGATCAACCCGCGCGTGCTCGTCGAGGTCACCAGTGAGTCGACCGAAGCCTACGACCGCGGGGCGAAGTTCCGGCACTACCAGGCCATCGCGTCGCTCACGGACTACCTGGTGATCAGCGCCGATCGAAAGCAGGTCGACCACTATCGCCGGCAGGGCGACGGCGCCTGGCTGCTGATCCCCGTCGGCGCGAACGGCACGAACGCCGCGCGGATCGAGAGCGTGGGAGCGACGCTCTCGCTCGACGAGATCTACGCGCAGCTCGAGGGGTCTCTCGCCTGAGCGCGTCGTCGCTTTCCCGCCCTCGGGCCCTCCGCGCGCCCTATCATCGGGGCCGATGGACGAAGCGACGCTCCAGACGCTCCTGAAGAAGGGGCAGCAGTACCAGGCGAGCGACATCCTCTTGAAGGTCGGGCAGCCGCCGGCCTTTCGCGTGAGCGGGGATCTCCACTATCTCTCGGGCGACAAGCTCACGCCGCAGCACACGCGCGACCTCGCCGAGGTCATCATCAAGAAGTCGCGCTTCAAGGGGCCGCTCGACGACCTCTTGCAGTACGACACCTCGTACGCGGTCGCCGGCGTGGGGCGCTACCGCGTGAACGTCTACAAGCAGCGAGGCACCTTCGCGATCGCGCTGCGCTCGATCCCGCTCGCGATCCCCGTGCTCGCCGACCTCGGCGTGCCGGCGGTGGTGGAGACGCTCGCGGCGCTCGAGCGCGGCATGGTCCTCGTGGTCGGCGCGGCCGGCAACGGCAAGTCGAGCACGCTCGCGGGGCTCATCGGCCTGATCAACGAGCAGAAGCGCGTCCACATCGTCACGATCGAGGATCCGATCGAGTTCATCCACTCGGACAACCTCGCGTCGGTCTCGCAGCGCGAGGTGGGCGTCGACACGACCGACTTCGCGAGCGCGCTCCGCGCCGCGCTCCGCCAGGATCCGGACGTGATCCTCGTCGGCGAGATCCGCGACGAGGAGACGATGGACATCGGTCTCAAGGCGGCCGAGACGGGTCACCTCGTGCTCTCGACGCTGCACACGCCCGACGTGAGCCGCACGGTGGGCCGCATCCTCGCGCTCAGCGAGAAGCACGACGTGCAGGAGACGCGCGAGCGCCTTGCCGACAACCTCAAGGCCATCATCGCGCAGCGCCTCATCCCGGCGGCCGAGGGGCGCGGGCTGGTGCTCGCCGCCGAGATCCTCATCGTGACGCCGACGGCTCGCGAGTCGATCCGCCGGCCCGAGGGCAACCCGACGCTCAAGGAGATCATGGAGAAGGGCGTGCACCCCTACCAGATGCAGACCTTCGAGATGCACCTGCGCGAGCTCGTGAAGGAAGGCCGCATCACGGTCGAGGATGCGCGCCTGGCCCTGTCCTGAGCGGGCGGCGCCGAACCCTCGTCGGGCCGCACGCATCGCCGGGCTCGGTTCGCGCTCAATGCCCTTCGACGACGAGGTACTGGCGGAGGGCTTCGGCGGCGGCGTTGCTCGCCTTGATGCGCCAGGTCGGCGTGTTCACGACGAGGACGGCGAGCGCGATGCGGGGCTCGTCGGCGGGCGCGTAGCCGACCCACCAGGTGTAGCCGCGGTAGGGGCGCTCTTCGCTGAGCGTGCCGGTCTTTCCCGCGACGTCGATGCCCGGCAGGAAAGGGCGACCGTGATCGTCGTGGAACGCGCGCCGCGCCGTTCCCTCGCTCACGGTGCGCTGCATCATCTCGCCGACGAGGTGCGCCGTGCGGCGGCCGATGACCGAGCGGAACGTCTCGGGGTGCGACTCGTACGCGACGTGGCCGTCCTCGTCGAGCACGGTGCTGACCATCGTCGCACGCGGCATCGTGCCCTCGTTCGCGATCGTCGCGGCGACGAGCGCGCCGTGGAGCGGCGACAGATGCGTGTGCCAGAAGCCGGCGGCCGTGCGCGCGAACTCGAGGCGATCCTCCGGGATCTCGATCTCGCTCTCGTGCGTCGTGACGTCGAAGGGCAGGGCCTCGCCGAAGCCGAAGGCCGACGCATAGCGGCCGAGCGAGGCCGGATCGAGGTGCTCGTCGGCGAGGCGCGCGAACACCACGTTGATCGAGCGGCCGAGCGCCTGCGAGAGGGTCGCGCACGAGCGATCGTGCAGCGGATCGGGCGTCAGGTGCGCCAGCACGATCCCGCCCGAGCCACCGTGGTAGCAGACCTCGGTCGCGGGGCCGACTCCGGCCTCGAGCAGCGCCGAGGCCGTGATGATCTTGAACACGCTCGCGGCCGGCGCCGAGGTCTCGAGCGCGAAGTCGCCGGCCGTCGGCTCGGCGCTCGCGTGGCTCACGTACGCGAGCACCCGGCCCGTGCTCGGCTCGAGCGCGACGAGCCCGGCGTGCGGCACCTCGTAGCGGTCGAAGTAGGCCTCCATCGAGGCCTGCAGGCGCGCGTCGAGCGTGAGGATCGCCGTGTGATCGCCCGGCAGATCGGAGACGAGCACGCCGTCTTCCTCGCGGTGCTCGAGCGGGTCGAGATGCCGCAAGACCGCGGGCCGGCGATGCGCGGACGGGGACGCATGGGCGGGAGCGCTCGGGGCGGGAGCGCTCGGGCTGCGCGCGGCCACCACCTCGGGCTCGTCGGCGAGCGTGGCATCGCTGCGCCCCAGGACGAGCATGCCCGTGAGGGTTGCGATGCAGGTCAGCCGCAGGAGTCGTCGCACGCCCCGGAACCTAGGGAAACGCTGAACGAACGGTCAAGAAAGCGCTCAATCCGCACACTCCTACGCCACATCCTTGGCGAGGAACGTCGATTCCGGCAATACTGCCGTCGGAGCGTCATGGACGACGAACGGACGACCAATCCGAACAAAACGGTCGTCACCGTCATTGCACAACAACCCAAGCCCAAAGAGCAGCGCGAGGCGTGCCTCGTGATCATCTACGGGGACGACTTGGGGCGCCGCATCCCACTGGGAGGCGAGCCGTGCGTCATCGGGCGCTCGAGCAAGTGTGACGTCCAGGTCGATCAGGAGAGCGTGTCGCGCAACCACGCGCGCATCACCAAGGGCTCGAGCGGCTACTCGATCGCCGACCTCGGCTCCACGAACGGCACGTACGTGAACGACGAGCTCGTCGAGCAGGCGATGCTGCGCGACGGCGACCAGCTCAAGATCGGCCGCACGATCTTCAAGTTCATCGTCGGCGGGAACGTCGAGTCGGTCTACTACGAGGAGATCTACCGGCTGATGACCATCGACGGTCTCACCGATCTCCACAACAAGCGCTACTTCACCGAGGCGATGGAGAAGGAGCTCTCGCGCGCCAAGCGCTACGAGCGCACGTTCTCGCTGGTCCTCTTCGACATCGACCACTTCAAGAAGATCAACGACACCTACGGCCACCTCGCGGGGGACTCGGTGCTGCGGCAGCTCGGCGCGCTCGTGAAGGGGCGCGTGCGCCACACCGACATCCCGGCGCGGACGGGCGGCGAGGAGTTCGCGATCATCCTGCCCGAGGTCTCGCGCGAGGGCGCGATGCAGATGGCGGAGAAGGTGCGGCGCGCCGTCGAAGAGACGCATTTCCGCTTCGAGGGCACGGTGATCCCGGTGACGGTGAGCCTCGGCGTGACCGAGTGGGTGCCCGAGGCCAAGGAGGTCGACGACCTCGTGCGCCTCGCCGACGAGCGCCTCTACGACGCCAAGCGCGGCGGCCGCAACCAGGTCCGCGGCTGAGCACCCTGACCGAGGACAGCGTCGGCGTGCCCTGCTAGGTTCTCGGCGATGCGCGTTCTGGTCACCGGCGGCGCCGGTTTCATCGGCTCCCACGTCGTCGAGACGCTCGCCCTCGAGGGGCACGAGGTGGTGGCCTTCGACGACCTCTCCTCGGGCAAGCGCGGGAACGTCCACGCGAAGGCCACGCTCGTCGTGGGCGACATCCGCGACGCCGCCGCCGTCGACCGCGTCTTCGACGATCTGCGCCCCGACGCCGTGAGCCACCAGGCCGCGCAGGTCTCGGTCTCGGTGAGCACCCGCGAGCCGGTGCGCGACGCCGAGATCAACGTCCTCGGCTCCCTGAACGTGATCCGCGCGGCCGCGCGCCACCGGAGCCGCTTCGTCGTCGCCTCCACGGGCGGCGCCATCTACGGCAACGTCGCCGAGGGCGCTGCCTCGCTCGCGACGCCACCCGCGCCGATGAGCCCCTATGCGTGCAGCAAGCTCGCGGTGGAGTCGTACCTGCGCTGGGCGGGCGCGGAGCTCGGGCTCGCCTCCACGGTGCTGCGCTACGCGAACGTCTACGGCCCGCGCCAGGATCCGCACGGCGAGGCCGGGGTCGTCGCGATCTTCGCCGAGCGGGTGCTCGCGGGGCAGGGCGTGCAGATCAACGCGCGCCGCGAGACGGGCGACGAGGGCTGCGTGCGCGACTACGTCTTCGTCGACGACGTCGTCCGCGCGAACGTTCGCGCGCTCCGCGGCGAGCTGCCGATCCCGATCGCCAACGTGGCGAGCGGCATCCCCACGACGACGCTCGCGCTCCTGAGGGCGATCGAGGCCGCGGCCGGCAAGACCAGCGACGTGAAGTACGCACCGCGCCGGGCGGGCGACGTGGAGCGCTCGCTCCTCGTGCCGAGCCCGGAGGCCGTCGGCACCCCGACCGCGCTCGCGGACGGCATCGCGCGCACGGTGACGTGGTTCCGCGAGCGGCACGCCTGATCGAGCCTCGCGGCGCGGCCCGGACCGGGCGAGCGGTCGCTTCCCGCGGGTGAGCGGAATGGTGGCGCGTGCGCGCCACGTTCATGCTCGGAACATGATCGGAGGCGCGACCCACCTCGTCTGGAACCTCTTCCTCGCGGCGCTGGCCGTCGTGCTGGCCCAGGGGCTCGCGGTCGCGCTGCGCGTCCATCGCGCCCGCGGCGACCAGGTGCTCGCGGTGCCCGTGCTCGGGCTGGGGATCGCCTGGCTGCTCTTCCTCCCGAACACCTGCTACCTGTTCACCGAGGTCCGCCACTTCTTCGACGCGATGGACGACGGCGACCTCTGGGCCCGCTCGGACGTCTCGCACGCGGCGCGGGCGACCCTGGCCTTCCGCGCGACGATCGCCGCGGCCTACGTCGCAAGCGGCGCGCTGAGCTTCGGCCTCTCGATCCGCATCGTGCGTGCGAGCGCCGAAGCGGCCGGCTGGCGCGTCGCGCCGCTCGCGCCGGTGCTCTTCTTCGTGGTCGCGCTCGGCGTGCACCTCGGCCTCTTCGCGCGCTTCAACTCCTGGGACGTGGCCACGCGCCCGATCCACGTCGTGCACCACGCGCTGCGGGTGCTCTCGGGCCCGCGGCGGCTCGCGCTCCTCGGCGGTGTGGCCACGCTGCTCTGGCTCACCTACGGCGTCGTCGACGTGTGGATCGACGGCGCGCTCCTGCGCGGGGCGAGCCTGCGCACACGTCTGGCCCGCGTCCTCGCCTGAATGCGCCGAGCGGACGCCGCGATCAGCCCGCCGCGGCCGCGCGCGCTTTGCGGCGCTCGCGCTCGACGGTGAGCGTGAGCGCGCGGTGCGCTTCGGCCTCTTCGATCACCGTGACCGTGTCCTGCTCGTGCTCTCCGAGCGACGCGCGGATCAGTGCCTCGAGCGCCACCTCCGGCTCGAGACGCCCGGTGCTGCGGCCGGGGAGCACCATCGCGACCGAGCGCGCGAGGCAGGCGTCCAGCATCGCCACGATCGAGCGGCAGGCGAGCTCGGCGCTCGCGGGCGTCATCGCCGCTTCCGCGCCGAGGCCCACGAGGAAGATCTTGTCGAAGCTCGTCAGCGGCTTGCCGGGCACGAGCACGCGCTCGCGCGGATCGCCGCTGAGCCGCCCGCGGATCCGCAGGCGCGAGAGCTGCCCGCGCAGCCGGTAGTCGATGAGGCCTGCCGCGCCGCGCATCGGCCGCTCTTCGGCGAAGAAGGGGAGCACCAGCGCGTCCGCACGCAGCTCGTCGAGCCGGCGCGTGTCGGGCGTCGCGAAGCGCAGCTCCACCGCCGCTCAGTCCTTGCCGGCGACCTGTGCGATGCGATCGAGCACTCCGTTCACGAACGCCGCGCTCCCGGCGTCGCCGTAGCGCTTGGCGAGCTCGATGGCCTCGTTGAGGGTCACGCGTCGCGGCACGTCGGTGCGGAACAAGAGCTCGTAGGCCCCGAGGCGCAGGATGTTCCGATCGACGCGCGGCATCCGCTCGAGGCGCCAGTTCTCGCTCGCGTTGCGGATGGCGTCGTCGACCTTCGCTGCCTCGCGACCGATGCCGAGCACGAGCTCGTTCGCGAAGGCCTGGCCTTCCGCGTCGAGCCCGCCGTCCCCCGGCGTGAGGTGATCCCAGAACAGCCCCGTGGCCTCGGGCGCGCCGATCGCGACCGAGTCCATCTGGTAGAGCATCTGGAGAGCGGCCTCGCGGCCTCTACGTCTCGATCCCGCCACGACTGCTCGCTCTCTCGCTCAGTACCCGGCGGCCTCGAGCGCACGCCCGAGGTTGACCATCTCGATCGCCGCGACCGCCGCCTCGAAGCCCTTGTTGCCGGCCTTGGTTCCGGCGCGCTCGACGGCCTGCTCGATCGTGTCGGTGGTGAGCACGCCGAAGATGACCGGCACGCCGCTCGCCATCATCGCCTGCGCGACGCCCTTGGCGGCCTCGCCCGCGACGTAGTCGAAGTGCGGCGTGGAGCCGCGGATGACGGCGCCCAGCGCGATGACGGCGTCGACCTTCTCGCTCCCGGCCAGCCACTTCACCGCGAGCGGGAGCTCGAACGCGCCCGGCGTGCGGGTCACCACCACGCTCGCCTCCGGCACGCCGTGCCGCTTGAGCGCGTCGAGGGCGCCCTCGAGGAGGCGATCGGTGATGAACGCGTTGAAGCGCGAGACCACGATCGCGAACTTGGCCTTGCTGGGCGTCTCGAACGTTCCCTCGATGTGCGTCACCGGCATGGCGCCGTGCCTAGCACGGCCCGGCCCGCGCTGCGACGACCACCCGACCAGCGGCGCGGGCGCCGGCCGGCGACGGACGTGCACGTGTCGGCGCACGCGTGCGCTCGAAACGCGCACGGGCTCTTTGACCGCCGGAAACGGGGGTGTCACCACGACTCTCCATGAGAATCGCTTACCTCCTTCTTCTGCTCGTCGGTTGCTCGTCGGCCGCCCCGCTCGCGGGCGAGGACGCATCGGCGCCCGACGCGTCGGCCCCCGATGCGGGGATGGCCTTCGATGCGGGCTGCCTGGCTCGCGTGAGCCAGGTGGTGGGACCGGAGGGCGCCACGCTCGAGCACTGCGACGGGGCGCGCGTGGTGGTCCCGCCCGGCGCGCTGGCCTCGCCGACCGAGCTCTTCCTCGAGCGGGTCGTCGATCCGCCGTCGATCGTCGCGCCCTACGTTCTCGCCGGGCCGGCGTTCGAGCTCGGCCCGGCCGGGACGACCTTCGCGGGGCGGGTCGAGGTCAGCGTTCCGCACGGCGGCGGCGAGCGCATGGAGATGGCCGTGCTCGTCGACGGCGCGTGGCAGGTCGTCGAGGTCTGTCGCTCCGACGCGACCCACGTCACGCAGTCGTTCGGAGGTGCGGGGCGCTTCGTGGCCGCTCACGATCCGACCGTGTATCCACCCGGGCCTGGCGGGCTCGGGACCGGCGCCGTCGACTACACGCTCGGCGGCGTCGATGGCGCGCCCGACCGCACCGACCACCTCGAGATCGAGTACGCGATCGACGAGCAGATCGGCGAGGGCGAGTCGCTCACGCTCGTGTTCCGCCGCAGCGACGCCGCGGGGCTCGTGCAGATCGATCTTCGGCTCGCCGTGGCGGCGGACGGGACGGTCGAGCCCGTGCAGCTCGCGTGGGCGGACACCGGAGCGGGCGAGATCTGGGACGTCATCGCCTTCCTCCATCCGGGCGAGCTCCAGATCGTCACCGACAGCCGGGCAGGGCGGGCCCTCTCGGGCACCGTGACGGCGACGCTGCATCTGGGAGATCGGATGCGCTCGCTCTCGGCGACCTTCCGCGCGACGAGCGTCGAGTGGCGCTATCCGCCCGAGCGGATCTGCGACATGCCGCAGGAGTGAGCGTGGGCTCCCTCGCGAGGAGCGCGGGCGCGTGAAGAGCCGTCGCGTCACGAGCTCGCGGCGCGCGCCCCGCGAGCCGGCGCCCTTCGACGCGCGGGCCATCACCGGGCAGATGGTGGCCGCGCTGCGCGGGCGACGCTCGCAGCGCGCACTGAGCGCACGCCTCGGCTACCGCGTGAACGTGCTCTCTGGTTGGGAGTCCGGGAGGCGTCAGCCCCCTGCCGCGGAGGTGTTGCGGCTCGTGCAGCGCGTCGGGATCGACGTGCGCGGCGCCCTCGTGCGCTTCGACGATCGCCTCGGGGCCGCGCTCGGCGAGCTCGCGCCGTGGACGGTCGAAGGTGTCGCGGTGCTCGTGCGCACGCTGATCGACGAGCAGACGCATGCGCAGCTCGCGCGCGCGCTCACGACCGCGTCGTCTCCCGTGTCGCGCTCGACCGTCGCGCGCTGGGCGAGCGGCCGCGTGGCGCCTCGGTTCTCCGACCTGCTCGGCATCGTGGCCGCGTGCACGCATCGCCTGGTCGACTTCGTCGGCGCCTTCGTCGATCCGGCGCGCCTGCCTTCGATCGCCCGAGAGCACGCGCGCATCGAGGCCGAGCGGCAGCTGCTCGCCGAGGACCCGGCGCTCGCCGCCGTCCTGCCGGCGCTCACGCTGCGCGCTTATCGCGCGCTGCCGGCGCACGTTCCCGGATGGGTCGCGACCCGCGTCGGCATCACGCGCGCGCAGGAGGAGCGCGGGATCGCGCTGCTGCTCGCGGCGGGCGCGATCGTGCGTCGTGGCGCGCGCTTCGAGGTCGCCCACGACCGTCGCGTGGATGTGCGGGCCGATCGGAGCGCCGCGCTGCGCCTTCAGCGTCATTGGGCGCACGTGGCCGCCGACCAAGTCGGGCGACGCACGAGCGACCTGACGCGCTTCCACCTCGTCTCGGTGCACGAGGACGATCTCGCCGCGCTGCGCGCGCTCCTGCAGGCGCTCTTCGAGCGCGTCGATCAGCGCCTCGCCGCGGTCGACGATCCCGATCGGGTCGCGCTCGTGGGGGTGCTGTTGCAGGAGCTCGGCCCGCGCGCGCACGATTGAAGGCAGGCCCGGCTCGCCGATGCAGGCGCGCGCCGCGGACGCGCGCGAGAGGACAGCGCCCTCGATGCAGACGCGCCTAGATGCAGACGCGCCCCCGATGCAGACGCGGTTAGATGCAGACGCGGTTAGATGCAGACTCGGTTGCGGCCGCCGCGCTTGGCTTCGTAGAGCTTCTCGTCGGCGGCCTTGAGGAAGCCGGTCGAGTCCATCTCGGGGCGCAGCTCGGCGCAGCCCATGGAGATGGTCACCGGGATCGTCTCGCTCTCGAACACGAACTGCTTCTCCTGCACGCGGCGGCGCAGGTCTTCGGCGATGGCGCCCGCGCCGTCGAGCGGCGTCTCGGGAAGCAGCGCGGCGAACTCTTCACCGCCGTAGCGCGCGAACACGTCGTCCGGACGCAGGCGCTTCTTCACCAGCGTGGAGAGCTCCTTGAGCACGTAGTCGCCGGCGAGGTGGCCGTACGTGTCGTTGATCTTCTTGAAGAAGTCGATGTCGAACATCACGACCGAGAGCGGCCGGCCGTGGCGGCGCCCGCGCGGGATCTCGCGCTCGAGGGTCTCGAGCAGGTAGCGCTTGTTGTGCGCCTGCGTGAGACCGTCGACGATCGTCATGTTGTAGATGGTCTCGTGGTACTGCGCCTCGAGGTCGCTACCCGACAGGAACTTGAAGATGGTGTCGCCCACCTTCATCTGGTCGCCGCGGCGGAGCTGGTACTCCTTCACCTGCTCGTCGTTGACGTAGGTGCCGTTCGTCGAGTCGAGGTCGACGACGTACCAGCTCGCATTGCGCTTCTCGATGCGGCAATGCCGGCGCGAGACGCTGTCGTTGTCGAGGACGACGACGTTCTCCTGCCCGCGGCCCAGCGTGAGCAGGTCGCGCTCGAGCACGAAGCGCTTGCCGAGCGAGCGCGAGTCGCTCGAGTAGATGATCACGATACAGTCGTTCCCGCCGCGCAGAGGCTTGAGGTCCTCGAGCGGGGTGACGCGCGTCTTGATGTCGGGATCGTCGGCCAATGCGGTGATCGGGCGAGGGGGCTGGAGATGATCCTAGGCACCGTCGCGGGACGGCGTCAACGGAAGAAAAAAGCAGCGCCCGGAGCCGTCGCGCGCGCGTGGTAGGGTCCCGCCGATGGCCGTGCTCTTGGCGATCGCGGGGAACATCGGGTCGGGAAAGACGACGCTGACGCGCCGGCTGGTCGAGCGGCTGGGCTACCAGGGGCTCTTCGAGAGCACGGACGACAACCCCTATCTGGCCGACTTCTATGGCGACATGCCGCGCTGGGCGCTGCCGGCGCAGCTGCGCTTCCTGGTCGGGCGGGTCGCCATGACGAAGGAAGCGGTCCACGCCGGGCGCAGCGCCATCTGCGATCGGACCTGCTACGAGGACGCGGAGATCTTCGCGGCGAACCTGCACGGCCGGGGCGCGATGGATGCGCGCGACTGGGAGACGTATCGGCTCGTCGCGACCGAGGTGCTCGCGGGCCTGCCGAGCCCGGACCTGCTCGTGTATCTGCGGCGCACGCCGGAGGGCTGCCGCGCGCAGATCGCCAAGCGCGGGCGCGAGTACGAAGAGAGCATTCCGGCCGACTACCTGCGGGACCTGCACGAGCGATACGACGCCTGGTTCGAGCGCTACCGCGGCACGAAGATGCTCGTCGACGCTTCGCAGTTCGACTTTCTCGGCTCCGATCGCGATCTGGACTCGCTCGTCGCGCGCATCGCCGAGGCACTGCCGCAGCGCATGCTCCCCTTCGCGCTGGAGTCGGCGTGAGCGGCAGGCGACCCGGGCTGGTGCTGGCGAGCTGGCTCGCGCTCGCCGGGTGCGGCGGTGCCACGCCGGCGCCCGAGAGCGCCACGCCCGCCGCCGCGCGCGCGGTGAGCGGGCACGTCTCGTTCGGCGCGCGCCTCCCGACGCCGGCGGGTCTCACGGCCACCGAGGTGCTGCGTCCGGCGCGCTACGTGGAGGTGCGCCTGCTCGGCGCGGGGGATGCCGTCGTCGCGACCGCGCACACCGACGCGACGGGCGCCTATGCGATCGAAGGGGCGGGCAGCGCGCTCGAGATCGTCGCGCACGCCGAGCACGACGGCCTGTCGATCGAGACGACGCACGACGCGGGAGGGCAGCGCGATCACACGTTCCGCGTTCCACTGAGCGCGCCGGCCGCGGAGCCCGTGGACGTCACGATCCGCGACGCCGAGAGCGAGATGGCGGGCGCGCTCCACATCGTCGACACCTTGCTCGGCGGGCTCGAGGCGGTGCAGCGCTGGGTCGGCGTCACGCTGCCGTCGGTCTACGTCTACTGGGGCCGCGGCGTCACGACCGACTGGAGCTACTACCGCGGCGAGGTCCCCGAGGGCTCGGGCCGCTTCTGTCTCGAGCTGCTCGGCGGCCAGCCCGGCCAGCAGGCGAGCACCGACACCGACGAGCACGACGAGGCGATCATCCTCCACGAGCTCGGGCACTTCGTGATGGATCGGATCAGCGGCGACTCGTCGATCGGCGGCATGCATCCACGCGGCGTGCTCGTCGATCCAGGGCTCGCGTGGGAGGAGGGCCGGGCGACCTGGTTCGCGACGGCGGTGCTCGGCGACCCCTCGTATCGGGACACGATCGGCATCGTCGGGATGGGGTCCACGCGCGTCGACGAGAACCTCGAGACGCCCCAGCCACCGCGCGGCCTCGGCTCCGAGACCAGCGTCGCCGGCATCCTCTGGGATCTCTCCGACGGCGGCGCCTACGGGCTGCCGGATGTGGACGGCGACGGCGTCGCGATCGGCCCGGCGGCGGTGCTGCTCGCGATGCGGGATCAGGCGCTCGAGCCGGGCACGTTCGCCTCGAGCAGCTCGTTCCTGCGCTTCCTCGTGCGCACGCAGCGCGCGTCCCCGACCGAGCTCGCGGCGATGCTCGCGACGACCGGCGAGCCGGCCACGCTGCTTCCGGCCGACGACGTCTCGCTCTGGCCGATCGACGTCTCGGTCGGCGCGAGCGCGCACGGCGAGGTCGACGGGCTCACCGATCCGGCGCCGAGCGGCGGTACGGCGCGCCCCGAGAACGGGTTCGACGCGGTGCGCGCCTTCCGCGTGCACGTCGCGGAGCGCGGGATGCTCGACGTGCAGATGATCATCGACGGCACCGGCGGGCCCGCCGACCGCACGGATCTCGATCTCGAGCTCCGCGACCTGCGCGCTCACGTGCTCGATCGAACCGTCGGCGCGAGCCCGCGCCAGGCCGTCGTCGATCTCGTCGAGCCCGGTGACTACCTGGCGTACGTGCGGGACGCGGGCAGCGGCAACCGCGCGCGCTTCGAGCTGCACGTCGCGCTCACGCCCGTCGCCGGGCCGTGATCCGCGGCCTCACGGTGGCGGTCGCGACGCTTCCTCGCGTCGCGCTCAGCTGCCCTGGACGCCGATGCCTTCGTACGTGAAGCCCTGCTTGCGCAGGCCGTAGCCCGACCAGATGTTCCGGCCGTCGACGAGCAGCGGCCGCGCGAGCAGCCCCTTGAGCCGCTCGAAGTCGGGGTTCTGGTAGGGCCGCCACTCGGTCACGAGCACGAGCGCGTCGGCGCCCTTCGCCGCCTCGTAGGGGTCGTCCACGAAGCGCACCTTGTCGCCGTAGATCTCCTTCGCGTTCGCCATCGCCTCCGGATCGTGCGCGACGACGCTCGCGCCGGCGCCGAGCAGCGCGTCGATCAGCGTGAGCGAAGGCGACTCGCGGAGGTCGTCCGTGCGCGGCTTGAAGGCGATGCCCCACACCGCGATGCGGCGCCCGGAGAGCGAGCCGTCGAAGTGGCGGGCGAGCTTCTGGAAGAGGACCTGCTTCTGCTTGAGATTCACCTGATCGGTGCTCGCCGCGAGCGCGAGCTCGACGCCGTGCTCGCGCGCGGTGTGGACGAGGGCCGCCACGTCCTTCGGGAAGCACGAGCCGCCGTAGCCGGGGCCCGCGTAGAGGAACTTGCTGCCGATGCGGGCGTCGGCGCCGACGCCGTGCCGCACGTGGTGAACATCGGCGCCGACGACGTCGCAGAGGCCAGCGATCTCGTTCATGAACGAGATGCGCATCGCGAGCATCGTGTTCGCCACGTACTTGGTGAGCTCGGCGCTCGGCGGATCCATCCACACCACGCGATCCACGTCGAGGCACAGCGGGTGGTAGAGGCGCTTCATGCGCTCGCGCGCGAAGTCGTCGCCCGGCGGGATGCCGACCACGATGCGATCAGGGCGCAGGAAGTCGCCGATCGCGTCGCCTTCCTTGAGGAACTCGGGGTTCGAGACGACGTGGATGCGGTGCTTGGCGCCCTGGACGATCTTGGTCACGCGCGCATTGGTGCCCACCGGCACGGTGCTCTTCAGCACGAGCACGCACTCGCGGCTCGCGTGATCGCGGACGGCCTCGGCGACCTTGTCGACGTACTGCAGGTCGGCCGCGCCCGTCTTGGACATCGGCGTCCCCACGGCGACGAAGATGAGGTCGGCGGAGGCGATGGCGGCGGGAACGTCACTCGTGAACGAGAGCCGTCCGGCCTCCACGTTGCGCGCGACGAGCGCGTCGAGCCCGGGCTCGAAGATCGGAATCTGTCCGCGCTCGAGCTTCGCGATCTTGCTCGCGTCGATGTCGGCGCAGACCGTGGTCGTCCCCGTCTCGGCGAACCCCGCGCCGCTCACGAGCCCGACGTAGCCCGAGCCCACCATGCAGACCTTCATCTCACGACTCCTTGCATCTTCGACTCGCACGTCTCGCTGGATCAACGCGCCTGGGGGCTCTCGGCGGCGCCCCCCTCGGTGGCGAAGTACTCGGCGGTGCGGAGCAGCCCTTCGCGCACGCCCACGCGCGGCGCGAAGCCGAGCACGCGGCGGGCGTGCGAGAGATCAGGGCGTCGCTGCGTGGGATCGTCCACGGGCCGCGGGTGGAACGAGATCCGACCCTCGCGCGGCGCTCCGCGGACCTTCGCGATCTCGTGCGCGAGCTCGGCGAGCGAGAGCATGGAGTGCTCTTCTTCGTTTCCGAGGTTCACCGGGCCGGCCTCCGTGGCGTGCTCCATGAGTTGCACGAGACCCTCGACGAGATCAGAGACGAAGCAGAAGCTCCGCGACTGCTGTCCATCGCCGTAGATCGTGACGCTCTCGCCGCGCAGGGCCTGCACGAGGAAGTTCGACACCACGCGCCCGTCGTCGGGGTCCATGCGAGGGCCGTAGGTGTTGAAGATGCGCGCGATGCGCGCGTCCACGTCGTGTACGCGGCGGAAGTCCGAGACGAGCGTCTCGGCGACGCGCTTGCCTTCGTCGTAGCAGGCGCGAGGGCCCGTGGTGGACACCGAGCCGCGGTAGCTCTCGGGCTGCGGGTGCACCTCGGGCTCGCCGTAGATCTCGCTGGTGCTCGCGAGCAGCACGCGCGCGCCGTCGCGCACCGCGCGCTCGAGGCCGTAGAGCGTTCCGAGGAAGCTGATCTTCGTCGTGTAGATCGGGTCGGCCTGGTAGCGCGGGGGGCTGGCCGGGCAGGCCAGCAAGTAGATGCGGTCGAAGCGAGCCGCGAGCGGCCCGGTGTCGGGGAGGGGGGTCACCACGTCGTGCTCGACGAGCTGGAAGCCCGGCGTCCCCAGTCGGTGCGCGACGTTCTTCCGGCGCCCCGTGAGGAAGTTGTCGACGACGACGACCTCGTGCCCCGCGTCGAGGAGGCGGTCACACAAGTGAGAGCCGACGAAGCCGGCACCGCCGGTGACGAGGCATCGAAGCGAGCCCATGAAGTCGGGCCGTTCTAGCCGCGGGAGCAAGCGTCGGCAACGCAAGGACGCATCGGGCGTGCTAGCGCTCGCGGATGCGCGCCATGCTGCTGGCGGCCGGGCTCGGCTCGCGTCTCGCGCCCATGACCACGCTCTTACCCAAGCCGGCGGTGCCGCTGCTCGGGCGGCCGCTCGCGCACTACGCGATCGATCGGCTCGTGGCCGCCGGGGTGACGGAGCTCGCCGCGAACGCGCATCACCTCGCGCCCGAGGTCGACCGCGTCGTGCGCGCGCGCTTCCCCGAGGCGGTGGTCTCGGTCGAGGCCACGCTGCGCGGGACCGGCGGAGGAATCCGCGAGTCCCTGCGTCGGCTCGAGGCGCAGAGCGGGCGGGCCCTGGGCCGAGACGAGCCCGTGCTCGTGTCGAACGCCGACGTGCTGTTCCACGTCGATCTGGCGGCCGCGCTCCGCGCGCACGTCGGGGCGGGGGCCTACGCGACGATGGTCCTGCGCCCGGACCCTCGCGCCGAGACGTTCGGGCCGATCGAGATCGACGAAGCGGGCCGCGTGCGGCGCATCCTGCGGGCGCCGTCTTGGTCGGGGCCGCTTTCCGTGCGGATGTTCACGGGCTTGTCGATCCTCTCGGGCGCGGCGGTGCACGACCTGCCCGATGTCGGCTCCTCCATCCAGCTCGGCTTCCAGCGATGGCTCGCGCGCGGCGAGGTCGTCCTCGGGGTGGACGATCCCGCACCGTTCCGCGATCTCGGGACGCCCGCCGAGTACCTCGCGGCGCATCTGGACCTGCTTTCGGGAGCGATTCCGTGGGAGGGCGTCCGACCTGCGGAGCGATGGGTGCACCCGACGGCGCGCGTCGAGGGGGCCGAGCTCGGGCACGTCGCCGTCGGCGAGGGGGCCTACGTCGCCCCCGGTGTGCGGCTCGACCGTGCCGTGGTATGGCCCGGCGTCCCCGTGCATTCGGGCGGGACCGATGTCATTCTCACCGGTCGCGATCGGCTTCTCGTGTCAGGGGGCTGACGTCGATCTCCCGTGCGGCTCCTTTCTTGGAGGCTCCATGCGCTCACTCGTCCTGCCGTGCTCGATCGTGCTCGCTCTCGGTTCTGTCGCCGCCTGCTCGTCGCCGCGCCACAACCCCGGCCGCGACGGCGGGCCCGGCACCAACGACACCGGCGTGCTCGGTCGTGACGGCGGCGTCATCCCGACCTCGTGCGGCGGGCCCGGCGTCAGCTCGATCTGTCGCGGCTCGAGCTCGATCGCGTGCAACGCGGACGGGACCGAAGGCGCGGTCACCGATTGCTCGTCGATGGGCGGCGGCTGCATCCCCAATCTCGGCTGCAGCAACCCGTGCACGCAGGCCGAGCAGAACAACTCGTACATCGGCTGCGAGTACTGGCCGGTCGCCACGCTGAACAACGTGCTCGTCGCGCGTGACTCGACGACGGGCGCGCCGATCGGCCGTGAGAGCTTCCACTTCGCGGTCGCGGTGGCGAACCCCGGGTCGGCCGCGGCGACGGTCACCGTCGATCGCGCCGGCGCGCAGATCGCGTCGGTCTCGGTGGCGCCCGGCGGCCTCGAGGTCATCCAGCTGCCGTGGGACGAGCAGCTCCAGAACCCGGGCAACGACACCGGGATCGTGCCGTCGGTGCTCGCGCGCAACGCGGCCTACCACCTCGTCTCGTCGCTGCCGGTGACCGTTTATCAGTTCAACCCGCTCGAGTACGAGACGACCGGATCGCTCCCGGACACGCTCGGGATGACGGTGAACTCGTTCTCGAACGACGCGTCGCTGCTTCTTCCGACGCACGCGCTGACGGGCAACTACCTCGCCATCGCCCGCGCGACGCACCAGCTCGAGCGGACCGCGCACCCGGCGGGCCGGCCGAACATGATCCTGCAGGACGTGATCAGCGTGAGCCCCGGCTTCATGACGCTCGTCGCGGTCGACGACAACACCGAGGTCGACATCACGTTCACCGCGCACGTGACGGCCTCGACCGATGGCGCCGTGCAGGCTTTCGCGCCCGGCCAGACCGGCCACTTCTCGATGAACCGCGCCGACGTGCTCCAGATCACGTCGGATGCGCCGAGCGCGTGCGCGCCGCTCCCGCAGCACGACACGGTGCCGAACGGCATCTACGAGATCGAGGTCTACTACTGCGCGGTCGGTGACGACTACGACCTGACGGGCTCGCTCGTGCGCACGACGAGCGGTCGCGTCTCGATGGTCTCGGGCCACAACTGCGCGTTCGTGCCGGCCAACCGGTGGGCGTGTGATCACCTCGAGGAGGGCATGTTCCCGCTCGAGACGTGGGGCATGAGCGCGTTCGTCACGGTGACGCAGCCGCTGCGCGGCGAGCCGAACCTGATCCGCATCCTCTCGGGCGACGACGGAAACCAGCTCACCTTCGATCCGCCGGGCGTCCAGGCGCCGATGACGCTGAACCGTGGCCAGTACGCCGAGTTCGAGGCGAGCCAGAGCTTCCGCGTCACCGGCACGGGCTCGATCAACGTGGCGCAGTTCCTCGTCGGCCAGGACTACGCGGGCATCGGCAGCTCGCCTGCGGGCGCGAGCGGCGATCCGTCGGAGTCGCTGGCGATCCCGACCGAGCAGTACCGCTCGTCGTACACGTTCCTCGCGCCCTCGACGTACCAGCAGAACTTCGTCGAGATCTCGGCGCCCACCGGCTCCACCGTCATGCTCGACGGCAACGCGGTCTCGGGCTTCACGGCGGTCGGGAGCACGGGCTTCGGCGTGGCCACGGCCCAGGTGAACGGCGGCGTGCACTCGATCTCCTCGAGCGAGCGCTTCGGCATCGTGGTCTACGGGTTCGGCTCGTACACGAGCTACATGTACCCGGGCGGCCTCGACCTGCAGCGCATCAACGTCCCGTTCTGACTTTCAGGGGGGCGCTGATCTTCAGGGGGCCTGGGCGGCCCCTCGGCAGCCCGGCGGAGCCGGCTCTGCCTCACCCCCTCTCCGCCTCGTCGCTTTCGCTCCTCGCGGGCGAGGGGGCGCGGCTCGGACGGTGGGCTCTTCTGCGCCGGCGCTGTTGGGGCGGGCGTCGGCGTTCGCTCGCGCGGTGAGGTCGGGGCTCGCGCGGTGAGGTCGGGGCTCGCGCGGTGAGGTCGGGGCTCGCGCGGTGAGGTCGGGCTCGCTCGGCGAGGTCGGGGCTCGCGCGGCGAGGTCGGGGCTCGCGCGGCGAGGTCGGGGCTCGCGCGGCGAGGTCGGGGCTCGCGCGGCGAGGTCGGGGCTCGCGCGGCGAGGTCGGGGCTCGCTCGGCGAGGTCGGCGTCGGCTTTGGTGTGCTGCGCGGGCCTTCGCCGTCGGCGGCATTTCTCCGCGGGGTGGTGCGCGGGGCGAAATTCCGTTCTCGTTTTCGCGCGCGCGCGATCCATCGGGTACCATCCGCGCGCGATGAGCAGCGACAGCTCGAGGCCGACACCTCTCGGCGTGGCGCGTGCGCGCTTCGTCGAAGGGCTCGCACGGAAAGCGCAGGAGCTGAAGGGCTCCGTCGCCCTGCTCGCCGGCACTCCGAACGAGGAGAAGCCGCGCGAAGAGCTCCGGCGCCGTCTTCACGCGCTCTATGCGTCGGCGCAGGTGTTCCAGCTCGAGCGGCTCGCCTCGGCGCTCAAGGAGGCCATCGCCAAGCTCGATCTCGCGCGTGACGAGCGTCGCGGGCTCGCCGACGCCGAGCTCGATCTGCTCGCGCTGCTGGCCGCCACGCTTCCGGTCCTCGGAGCCGAGGCGCCCGCGGTCGATGCCGAGGCAGTGGCCCTGCCACGGCCGGCGGCGGTCCCGTCGTCCATGCAGGGGCGCACGCTCAAGGGCGTGCCCGCCGTGGCGCCCCCTCCGCCTCCGCCTCCGCCGCGCGTCTCGCTGCCCGCGGCACCTCCGCCTCCGCCGATCGTCCCGCCTCCGTCGCCCGATCTGAAAGAGGAGCTGGCCTCGTCCATCGAGCGTCGCGTGGCACCGCCGCCGTCGACGGGCGCCGCGCTCCGTGGCGCGCCGGTCGTCAGCGTCCTCGTGTGCGACGCGGCCGAGACCCAGGCGCGCGTGCGAGCGCTCCTGGCGAGCGAGCGATTCGAGGTGCTGGGCGCTTCCGATCCCGAGGAGGCCTTGCGGCTGGCTCGATCGAGCGCGCCGGACGTCGTCCTCGTGGACCGCGGCATCGTCACGCGCGCCGGCTCGGACTTCGTGCGCCGTCTGCGCGAGGATCCGCTGACGGACTTCGTGCCCATCGTCGCGCTCGTGCCGGCGGGCGAGGAGATCGACGCGATCGCTGTGCGCGATCTGGGCTGCGAGGACGTGCTGCCGCGCCCGCTCGAGGGCGACGCGCTCGAGCGCGCGATCGTCCGCCTCGCCGCGATCGACGGCACGAGCGGGTCGAGCGCCTTCTCGGGCGACCTGACCGTCGCCGAGCTCGCCGGCAAGATCGCCGAGGAGATCCGGCGCGGCCTCGTGGAGTCGCTCGACCGGGGGCGCGATCTGTCGGTGCCCATCGGCGACGGGACCGAGGTGCTCGCGGCGACCTGGAGCGCGATCGGTCGGCTGCGCGCGCACCTCGCGAGCCGCAGCGGCGGTCGCCTCCACTTCCGCGAGCGCGAGGGAGCGGCGGCGACGCTCGCGCTCGTCGACGACGAGGGCGCGCTCGACGCGAGCGACGAGGTGAGCCTCCGCGATCGACGCGTCCTCATCGCCGACGACGATCCGGCGGTCGTGTGGTTCTTCTCGAACCTCCTCAAGGAAGCCGGCGCGATCCCCACCGAGACCCACGACGGCGAGGAGGCGCTGCTCGCGGCGCGCCGCTCCCGGCCCGACGTCCTGATCGCCGACATCCTGATGCCGCGTCTCGACGGCTTCTCGCTGACGCGCGAGCTCAAGCGCGATCCCGTGCTCTCCGACGTGCCGGTCGTCCTGCTCTCGTGGAAAGAAGACTTCCTGCAGCGCATGCGCGAGCTCTCGGCGGGCGCCAGCGGCTATCTGCGCAAGGAGGCCGGCGCTTCGCAGATCCTCGCGGCCGTGCGCGAGGTGCTGCGCCCGCGGGCGCGCCTCGAGCAGCGCCTGCGTGCGGGCGGCGACGTGCGAGGGCGGCTCGAGCGCATCGGCGTGCTGCCGCTGCTGTACACGACGGCGCAGCATCGTCCGGACGCGCGCATCACCGTGCGCGACGCGTGGAACCTCTTCGAGATCGATCTCCGCAAGAAGCCCGGCGAGGCGAGCGGCGCCCTCGTCGACGTGACGCGGACCGCGAGCGATGGCTCGTTCTCGCGCGGGCCGCGCGTGCTGGGCGCCCTGCTCGGGGCCGTCGAGGGGCGCTTCACGGTCGTCGACAGCGACGTGCCCGTGCGCGCGAGCGTGCGCGAGCCGCTCGACGTGGTGCTGACGCGCGCGGCGAACGAGCTCGGCGCGCTGGTGGACGCCGTCTCGGGCCGTGGGCTCTTGCTCGCGCATCGCGTGACGTTCGACGAGGACGTGCTCGGGTCGATCTTGCGCGCGGCGCCGCCGACGGTCGCCGCGGTGGTGGATGCGCTGCGGCGCGGCCGAGGCCCGCGGGCGCTCGTCGTGGACGGCACGTTCGCGCCGCAAGACGTGGAGCGCGTGCTCGTCGATCTCGCGCGCCAGGGGGCGATCCTCGGCGTGTTCGGCGACGGCGACGAGGACCGCGTGGCGGCGGCGCGGCGCGAGCGCGGAGACACGGCGATTCCCGTGCGCGCGCCGAGCCTGCTGCCGCCGCGCCACGAGCCCTCGGCCCTCGAGTCGCTCACGCCCTCGGAGGCCGGGCTCGATCTGAGCTGGGCGAAGAACGAGGAAGAGACGGCGAACATCGTCCGCGAGACGCTGCGGAAGGCGGGGGAAGGGCCGTCCGCGCCCCCCCCGAGCGAGCCCGACGACGACGGTCCGGTTCTCCAGTTCGGGACCGCGCCGGACGAGGGCGACGAGGGCGACGACACGCTCGACGAGACCGCCGAAGCGAAGGCGGCGCCGCGCACGATCACCGTTCCGGCGAAGCGTCCGATCCCCGAGCTGCCTCCCGAGGCTCCGCCGTCCGACGAGACGCCCCTCGACGCGGCGGACGGCGAGGAGCCGAAGGAGGCCGAGCAGGCCGATGCGCCCGCGTCGGAGCCGACGGCGACGGCGACGGCGAGCGAGGACGCGAAGGCCGACGCGGAGCCTGGCCCCGCGAGCGACGACGCCGACGCGGACGAGCCCGACGAGAGCGAGCCGCCTCCGCCGAAGCCCACGCCCGAGCCGAGCGCGAGGCCGGCGCCCAAGCCCACGCCGAAGGCGCAGGACAAGCCCGCGCCGAAGGCCGAGGAGCCGAGCGCGGGTCTCTCCGCGTTCCAGTGGACGTTCCTGCTCGCGGCGCTCGCGCTGCTCGGGTTCGGCGCTTGGCGCCTCACGCATCCCTCGCAGGCCCCGGCCACGACCATCATCACGCACACGACGGCGAACGAGGATGCGGCGGTCGTCGCGGCACCCAGCGACGTGGACGCGGGCGCGGAGATCGCCGCCGAGACGCCGCCGAGCACCGCCGCCTTCACGAGCTACGGACGCGACGAGGCCTCGATCCCGGCCGACCTCGGCCTCACGGTCGGCGCGAGCCAGGGTGTGCTCGTGATCGAGCCGGGCCCGGAGCCGATCCAGGTGCGCATCGGCACCGATCTCGTTCGCCGGGTCGATCGCGCGCCGGTGGCGATCGCGCTCCCGGCCGACCTCTACGAGATCGCGTTCCTGCGTGGAGACGGCACGTCGTTCCGCTTTGCACGCGTGATCGCCGGCCACACCCGCTACGTCCCGGTCCCCACGCTCTGATCGCTGCGCGCGGTCGAAAGCTCACGCGCCGGGGAAGGTTTCGCGGGTCGTCCGAAGTTTGACCGCGCGATCCGGCGCGTGCTAACCGGACCACACCTGTACGCGCTTTCCGTGCGCTCGGGCGAGAGCTCGGACGGCGCAGGGCGTGCGAGGCCGGGCGACGGCGCGCACGCGTGGGAGTGATCATGCGTAGACGTCTCGTTCTGCTCGCGACTTTGAGCGCGATGGCCCTGGGTGCGTTCGCCGCCTGCAGCGGAGGGAGCGGCGAGACCGTCCGCCCCGAAGGCAGCGGCGATCCTTCGGGCGAAGGGGAGGGCACCGGGAGTGGGGGTGGCCCCAGTGGGGCCACGGGCGAGCGCCCCGCCGCCGCGGCGAGCCTCCGGATGCAGCTCGAGATGATCGACGTCGTGCACCTCGCCGACGTCGACCACGACGGCCTCTACATGGACTTCGGCACGCCCGCGCGCGCCAAGTTCACGATGGGCGCGTGGCGCAGCGGCTGGGGCGCCGACGGCGTGGACGGCGACGAGACGTACACGTACGCGAGCGAGACCGGCCGCGTGTACTTCACGCTCAACCAGGATCCCACGCAGCTCACGCTGCGCCTGCGCATGCGCTCGATGGGCACCGAGCGCCTGCAGGTCTTCGTGAACAACCAGTCGCTCGAGCAGGGCGTCGACATCAGCAACGCCGCCGAGTTCCGCGACTACGACGTGACGATCCCCGCCGCACGCGTGCGCCGCGGGGAGAACACGCTCCTGCTCCGGTTCGGCAGCACGACGCCGGTCGACGGCGCGAACGTCTCGGTCGCGATGAGCTCGATCCGCGTCATCCCGCACGCGCCCGCGGCCGACGAGCACTACGTCGCCCCGGACTACGACACGCTGGTCGCGAACATGGAGCTCGCGGGCACCACGCGCCGCGCGATCGCCGTCCGCTCGCCGACGACCGTCAGCTACTACGTGGACGTCCCCGAGCACGCGCACTTCGTCTTCGGCGTGGGCGGCGAGGGCACGGGCAGCGCGACGGCGCACGTGGCGGTGACGCCCGAGGGCGCGGAGACGAGCGAGATCTGGTCGGGCCCCGTGCGCGCCGGCTGGAGCGATCAGTCGCTCGATCTCGCGAGCTACGCGGGCCAGGTCGTGCGCCTCGATCTGCGCGTCGACGGCGCCGCGGAGGGCCGCGTGGGCTGGGCGATGCCGGCCATCATGGTCGATCCGCCGACGGTGGCGGCCGCGGGCGAGCCCGTGCGGAACGTCGTCGTCATCCTGATCGACACGCTGCGCGCCTCGAAGCTCCGCGCCTACGACCCGAGCTCGCGCGTGCGCACGCCGGTCTTCGATCGCCTCGCCGAGCACGGCACGCTCTTCACGCGCGCGCAGTCGGAAGAGAACTGGACCAAGCCCTCGGTCGCCTCGGTGCTCACGGGCCTCACGCCCGCCACGCACGGCTGCAAGACCGACGCGGCGCGCCTCTCGGACAGCGCCGAGATGGTGAGCGAAGCGTTCGATGCGGCGGGCTTCGCCACGGGCAGCTTCATCGCCAACGGCTACGTCTCGGACCGCTTCGGCTTCGACCAGGGCTGGGACTACTACACGAACTTCATCCGCGAGGAGCGCAGCACGCACGCCGAGGACGTCTATCGCGCGGCGGGCGACTTCATCGAGCAGCACCGGGACGAGCGCTTCTTCGTGTACGTGCAGACGATCGATCCGCACGTGCCCTACGACCCGCCGGACGAGTACCTGCGGATGTACGACCCGCGCACCGACTACACGGGCCAGGTGCAGCCGCGCCTGACGGCCGATCTGCTCGAGCGTGCGAAGCGCTCGCCCCCGCAGGTCACCTTCTCGCAGAGCGACATCATCCGCCTCACGGGCCTGCACGACGGCGACATCACCTATCACGACCACTGGATGGGCGAGTTCCTCACGCGCCTCGAGACGCTCGGCGTGGCCGACGACACGCTCTTCGTCATCACGGCCGACCACGGCGAGGAGTTCCAGGACCACGGCTCGTGGGGCCACGGCCACAGCGTCTACCAGGAGCTCCTGAACGTTCCGCTGCTCTTCTACCGGCCGGGCCGCGTCCCGGAGGGCCAGCGCATCGATCGCACCGTCAGCACCATGTTCATCCCGCAGACGGTCGTCGACTTCGCGGGCATCACGGGCATGACCCACGCCGAGGGCCGCAGCCTCGCGGGCGACATCCGCGGCGACGTGCCGCAGGGCTACCAGGTCGCGTTCAGCGACATGCTCGACGACCGCCGCGTGATCCGCGCGGGCCGCTGGAAGATGATCATCAACGGCAACAACACGAAGATGTTCGATCTCCAGGACGACCCGCACGAGCGCAACGAGGTCACCGACATGACGCACTGGCCGGTGGCGGAGCGCTACCTGCGCATCCTGCTCGGCCAGTACCTCGGCTCGGTGGATCGCGGGCACTGGTGGAGCGCCGATCAGCACGCGCAGCGCTCGGTCGCCGCGGGCACGGCGGAGATCGACTCGGCCACGTGCGCCCAGCTCCTCGCGCTCGGCTACGTCGCCAACTGCGACACCAACTGATCGCGACCCACGACGAGGCCCGGCGCTCTCTCGCCCACGCGAGAGGGCGCCGTTCTCGTTTCTGGAGCGCGCACGGGGGCGTCGGTCGAGCCCGGCCCGAACCGTCTTGCGCACAGGGGAGGGGGCCGGTACCGTCCCGCGCTCGATCTCCTCGACCGGATCAGGTGGACCATGCGCTCGATCTCGACCGTCCTCGCGGCTCTCTCCCTCTTCGGCGTGCTCGGCCTCGGCTGTGCGCGCAACGGCGTCGCCGGCGAGGCGTGCTCGGCGCCCGGCCTTCCGAGCGACGCGCTCGGCCAGTGCGCCTCCGGCTTCGCCTGCGCCCCCGATCGGTCGGGCCAGCAGGGCAACGGTCAGAGCCCGCACTGGGACAGCGCGACGTGCCGCGAGATCTGCTCCTCGGACATCGAGTGCCCGGACGGCACGCGCTGCATCGGCGTGACCGGCGCCGAGTACATCATGGCGTGCCAGCCGACGAACTGACGAGCGCCGAGGCCCCGGCCGATGCCGTATCCGAAGTCCGAGCGTAGCGCCGCCCAGATCGTGGCCGCAGCGACGCGCGTGCTCGCGGCCAAGGGCTACGCGCGGACCAGCCTGCTCGACATCGCGCGCGAAGCGGGGATGAGCAAGGGCGCGCTCCACTACCACTTCCCGTCGAAGGAATCGCTCGTCTCCAAGGTGCTCGAGAGCGCGCTCGAGAAGTTCGCGGCGCGCACGCTCGAGGCGTGGGCCCAGGCGGCAGGCGACCCGATGCTCGGCCTGCGCTCGGCCGTGCGCGAGCTCTGGATCCTTCGGCGCAACCGCACCGACGAGGTCGCGGTCGTCGCCGATCTCCTCGCGCAGAGCCTCTACGATCCGCAGCTGCGGCCGCAGATCGCCGGCTACTACCGCTTCGCGGCCGAGCAGGTGAACCACACGCTCGTCCCGTACCTCGCCACGCTCGGGCTGCGCACGCGCGTCGCGCCGGAGCTCATCCCGCGCCTGCTCGTCGGCCTGCTCGACGGTCTCGTCATGCAGCACTTCGTCGACGAGACCGCGATCGACACCGAGGAGCTCCTGAAGGGCATCGAGGCGATCGCGATGGCGCTCTTCGAGCCGGTCCCGGCATGAGCGCGTCCCCCGGGGTCGACGCGCTCCGCGAGGTGCGCGCCCAGGATCACGCGGTAGGCATCCTACGCGCGGCGCTCGCACGCGGAAAGCTCGCGAGCGCGTACCTCTTCGAGGGCCCGAGCGGCGTCGGGAAGTCCCTCGCGGCCGAAGCGCTCGCGCGCACGGTGGTCGCGGCCGGATCCACGGAGGTCGACCGCCGGATCGCCCAAGGCGCGCATCCGGACGTGCGCTTGTTCCGGCCGCGCGACGAGGGCGATCGCAACCTTCAGGTCTCGGTGGTCCGCGGCGAGGTCCTTCCGTTCGCGCAGTTCGCGCCTTTCGAGGCCACGCACGCGTTCCTGATCTTCCCGGAGGCCGACGTCTCGTTCCCCGAGTCGCACCCCGAGGCGGCGAACGCGATGCTGAAGACGATCGAGGAGCCGCGCCCGGGCGTGCACTTCGTCTTGCTCGCGGAGCGACCGGATCGCCTGCTCGCGACCATTCGCTCGCGCTGTCAGCGCGTGCGGTTCTCGCGCCTTCCCGACGACGTGGTCGAGGGGATCCTCGCCGAGCGCGGCGTGGCGCCCGAGGCGCGTCAGGCGGCGGTCGCGCTGGCCGGTGGCCGCGCGGACCTCGCGCTCACGCTGGCCGAGGGGGGCCTGGCCGACACGCTGCTCGGCATGGCGTTGCGCTGCGACGAGGCCGCGGCGAGCGGCCGTGCCGGTGCGATGGTGCAGGCCGTGGAAGAGCTCTCGCGCTTCGAGCCCATCGAGCGCGCGCTCGACGCGCTCGCGCTCTACTACCGGGACGTCGCCGCTGCGGCGCTCGGTCGCCCCGACGCTTCGCTCGCGTTCCGGCATCGCGCCGGCGAGATCCGGGCGCGCGCGGCCCAGCTCGGGGCGGCCCGCGCAGCCCACGCCGCCGAGCTTCTCCGCGAGCTCGACGAGCAGCTCGACCAGAACGCGAACCGCGAGATCGCGCTCGGCGCGGTGCTCGCTTCGATCGGCTGAGCGCGCCTCGGGCGCCGTGCGCCGCGACAGCGCCGGCGCGGAACCGCTCGCCACGCGAGACGGGCGGTCTCGCTCGCGAGGAGCGCCGCGACGAGGCGAAGAGGGGGTGAGGCAGATCCGGCTCCGCCGGTCGGCCGAGGGGGCCGCCCAGGCCCCCTGAAGATCCGGATCAGAACTGCGGGAGCGCATTCCGCCGTGCGCCGCGACAGCGCCGGCGCGGAACCGCTCGCCGCGCGAGACGGGCGTTCTCGCCCGCGAGGAGCGCCGCGACGAGGCGAAGAGGGGGTGAGGCCGAGCCGGCTCCGCCGGTCGGCCGAGGGGGCCGCCCAGGCCCCCTGAAGATCAGCCCAGGCCCCCTGAAGATCAGTCGATGCGCAGGTGGTCTTCGAGCCAGTCCAGCACCGACTGCGTGTCGGGGAACGCGGGGTGCGGATAGATCTGACCGTCGACGCTCTCGACGACCTTCTTGCCCGCCACCTGATCGACGCGCGCGGCGATGCGATCGAGCAGGCTGGAGACCGCGGCGGCCTCCATACGTGGCAGCAGCAGCGCGAAGCGGCGCTTGTAGATGGCGATCATGTCGGTGCGGCGCAGGCGCTCGACCACCGACTCGACGACGCGCGCGTAGAGCCCCTCGTGCGGCTCGGGCACGAGCTGGACGACGACGAGCGCGAAGGGCTCACCGTAGCGCTCGGTGAACGCGCACTGCTCGCGCACGCGCTTGCGGAGGTAGCGCCCCTCCACGACGCGCACGCCCTCGAGCGCGGTGCCCTGCACGGCGACCTCGAGCACGTCGCGCAGATCCTCCACGGACCAGTTCGCGTTCGGCGCGATCTCTTTCGCCGCCAGCGCCAGCCTCCGCGCGAATTGCTGCGCGAGGACGGGGTCCGCCTTGAGCATGTCGAGATCCGCCTGATCCAGCGGATGCAGGTCCACCCCCAACCGTTTTGCTGCTTCGGTCACGGTGGTCATGGGAACACGTCCAACATAGCACGCAGCGCGCGTCGCGCCTCGCGAACGCCGCGGGCTGCGTGCGGAACGGCGGTGCCGGATGCAGGCGGAGCGGACGCGCTCGGTGCGCGATCAGGGCTCGGGCGCCGACGCCGTCGACTGGGGATCCCGCGTGGCCCGCACGACGAAATCGGCGCCGTTGTCGTCCGTGTCGTAGCCGTTGCCCGCCAGCTCGTCGCGGCCGCCGGCGGCCATGGTCGCGGCGGTCGAGTCGGCGAGGGCCTTGCGCTCGAAGCTGGCCGTCGTGTTGCTCGACGTGATGCTGGCGGTCGCGCTGCCTTCGCGCACCGAGGCGCTCGTGCCGTAGCCGAGCAGGTCGATGTGGCCCGTGACGCCCGGACAGTCGAACGAGATGCTCGCGCTGTCCGCGATCCCCGTCGTCCAGGCCGACGCCAGGTCGGGCGTGACCGTGCCCGCGTACATCATCGCTCCGAGCAGGTAGTGCCCGTGGCCGGGGATCGTCGCGCCCGCCGGGAGGGTCGCCCGGGGCGCCATGGTCCCACTCGAGGAATAGTAGTTCACCAGGCAGCCGCCGATGTCCGCTGGCGTGGCGCTCGGGTTGTAGAGCTCGACGAACTCGTCGAAGGCGCTCGCGCCGTGCGCTGCGACCTCGCTGATGCGCACGCACGTGCGACCGCTGCACATCCCAGTGGCGGCGTCGGTGCCGGCGTCGCCTCCGGCCGCATCGGTGCCCACGTCGGGGGTGAACGCGTCGGGCTGCATCGAGGCGTCGCGCCCGGCGTCGACGCCGGCATCCATCCCGCCCGCATCGAGCATCCCCGCATCGAGGCCCCCGCCGTCGAGCATCCCGGCGTCGTCGAGCACGATCGCGGCGTCGTTGCCCGCATCCACGGGCCCGCCATCTGCGCCGCCCGCGTCGACCCCTGCGTCGCCGGTCGGGGTGCCCACGCACGCCCCGGCGACGCAGTCCACGTCGCTCGGGCACATCACGTTCAAGCAGTCGCGCGCGAGCACGACGTCGACGTGCCGCACCTGGCCGGCGACGAACGCCGTGGTGGCGACGCGGCGCACCCGGAACGCGCCGCCCAAGGTCGCCGTGACCGAGACGCGCACCTCGCCGAGTGCCTCGCCGGGGGCCGGACGAATCAGCAGAGACTGAGGCCACGCGGACCGAATCGGGTACTGCCGCTCGAACATCAGCCCGTCCGGCGTGAACGCGCGGATGTCGAGCCCGTCGACGTCGGCGGGGACCGCGAGATCCGTGGACGAGATGTTCACGAGGATCGCGGTCTGGTCGGCGCACGCGCCGAGCAGGAGCGCCGCGAGCGCGACGAAGAGAGCGGCAGAAGATCTCATGCGGAAGCAGCTCGACTATACCCGAAAACGAAGAGGCCCGACCGGGGTCGGGCCTCTGGGGGCAGATCGCGCTGAGGGGCAGATCGCGCAGCGCTTCTTCGCGCCGCCCGTCGCTCGCTCACTGCGTGACGGGCTGCTCCGGCGGCAGGTTGAACACGAAGCCGAGCTGCACCATGTGGGTGAAGATCGTGCGCGAGTCGTTGCCGTCGATGCGGCCGTCGGGGAAGCCCGAGCCGGGCTGGCCGTGCTGGTCGAAGCCGCTCTCGTCCGTGCCCGACGTGTTCCACGAGAACACCGTCGCGCGCCACTCGAGCGAGATGCCGAACCAGCTGTTCGCGTAGAGGCTGAGGCCGATGCCGAAGATCGGCGCCGGCGCCACGCGGCTGGCGCGCGCGAGCTGGGAGTCGACGCAGCTCTGGCGCGACAGACCGGTGCCGGGATCGGCCGAGTCACACATCGCCGAAACGCGATCCGTCGCCGCGCGCTCTTCGACACCCCACACCGCGATGCCGGCGTAGATGTAGAGGTCGGTGTCGACGAAGACGGCCTGGAAGAGCGAGAGCTTGCCGCGCAGGGGCACGAAGATCAGGTGCGCCGACGCGCCCCAGCGGATGTGCCCGATCTGCTGCCCGAAGCTCGAGGCCTGCGGTAGGCTGAGCCGGTTGCGGTCGGTCGTCTGGCCGGTGCTCGTGATCTGGGACGTGAGGTCGGTGCTGATGTCGGCCGGGTTGTAGGCCGCCCAGATGCCGATTCCGAGCCAGTCGAGGAAGTGGTAGTTCGCCTCGAGGCCGACGAAGAGGCTGCGCGCGAACTCGTCCTGGAGCGTGTAGCCGATCGTCGGCGCCAGGTTGAAGCGCCCTTCACGGTAGACGCGCATGTGGCGCACGGCCGGCTGGCCGGCGAGGGGGCCCGTGATCTGGACCTCCTGCGCCGAGGCCGTGGCCGCGCCCATCGCGCCCACCGCGATCGCCAAGCACAGGAGCGCTCGCATTCCGTGATCTCGCATCGTCGTACCCACTGCCGAGAGAGTCTTTCCGTTCGTGCTCATTTTCGTGTCTCCGTCAGCGCGGCAGGCGGTACTCGAAATCGAACGGGAGGAAGAACGTCAGGCCGAGGTGCGTCGTGACGTTGTTGACGAACGCCGGGCTCGACTGCGTCCACGTGGTGGGGTCGGTGCGGGCGCTGCCGAGGGCCACGTCGAGGCTCTCGACCTGCTCGAGGTACATGTAGTCGCGAATCTCGGCGAAGACCGCGAGCCAGCGCGTGATGAACACGCGCAGACCGATGCCGACGTTGAAGGCGACGCGGATGTCGAAGTCGAAGGTGCGGATCTCGGGATCGACCACCGGCAGCGGGCGCGTGCGCATGATGCCGACGCCGCCCAGCACGTAGAGGTCGTACTGGAAGATGAACTCGTTGAACATCGCGAACTTGCCGTAGATCGGCACGTACGTGAACGCGAGGTGCGCGCCGAGCTGGTACTGGTTGACCGGCACGGCCAGACGCGTGCTGCGGCGGACCTGGAAGTTGATGTCCGAGTCCGACTCGAGGCCCTGGTACCAGATGAAGTTCGCGCCGACGGCGAGGACGTTCGTGAACCAGTAGTTCAGCCCGAGGCCGACGCCGTTGTGGCTGATGAACGGGTCGTTCAACGTCGCCGAGTAGCTCGGCGAGATCTCCACGCGGTTCAGGCGCAGCGCGTAGATCTGCTGGACCGCGTAGATCTCCTCGCGGGCCTCTTCCACGTGCTCGGGCGTGTCGCGCGAGGCGCTCGTGTCTTCGGTGGCGGCGCCGCCGCCGGCGAGATCGCCGATCACGTCCCCCGACTCGGCGTCGGCCGTCAGGTCGCCGGTGCCGCCGCCATCGTCGGTCGCCGTGGTCTCGGTCTCATCGAGGCTGAACGACATGTCCTGCGCGACGGCGGTTCCAGCACCGACCCAGGTGCCGAGCCAGGCGCCCGCGAGTGCGTGCGCAGCGAGGAGCGCGATACGAGCCTTCTTCATCGTGACCTCTTCCAACAGACAGGCGGAGCCGAGAATCGAGCTCCCTGGAGGCAACCTAAGTATCGGATATTGCAGTGAGATCCGGGGGAGGACCGAAAGTCGCGCGGACTATAACACGCGTTCTTTCGCGCAATCAACGGAAGAAACGAGCATCGCGCCCGGTTCAGGCCGAGGCCCCTTCTTCGGGCTTCTCGAAGAGCGCCGCGACGAAGAGCTCGGGGTCGAATTCCCGCAGGTCTTCGACTCGCTCGCCGATGCCGACGAAGCGCACCGGCACGCCGTGCTCGTCCACGATCCCGAGCACCACGCCGCCCTTGGCGGTGCCGTCCAGCTTCGTGAGCACGATTCCGCTCACCGGAATCGCTTCCTTGAAGATCTGCGCCTGCTGGATCGCGTTCTGGCCCGTCGTGGCGTCGAGCACCAAGAGCACGTGGTCGACGTTGCGCTCGAGCGCTTTCTCCGCCGTGCGCACGACCTTCTTGATCTCCTCCATCAGGTTCGACTTCGTGTGGAGGCGGCCGGCGGTGTCGGCGAGCACGACGTCGGCGCCCGTCTCGCGCGCGGTCTTGATCGCGTCGAAGATCACGGATCCCGGGTCCGCGCGCTCCTTGCCCTTCACCACGGGGCAGCCGACGCGTCGCCCCCACACTTCGAGCTGGGTGACGGCGGCCGCGCGGAACGTGTCGCCCGCGGCGAGCACGACCTTCTTTCCGTCGTCGCGGAAGCGGCTCGCGAGCTTGCCGATCGTGGTCGTCTTCCCGACCCCGTTGACGCCCACGATGAGGATCACGGTCGGGCCGCTCGACGCGAACGTGAGCGGGCCCGCCTTGGCGCCGAGGATCGCGCGCCCGTCGTCGGCGAGGGCCTTCCACACCGCGTTCTCGTCGGCGAGCTCACGGCGATCGAGCCGCTCGCGCAGGCGCGCCAGCATCTTCTCGCTCGCGTGCGGGCCGAGATCGGCGGTGATGAGGACCTGCTGGATCTCCTCGAGCAGGGCCGGATCGATCTCCTTCTTGCGGCCGAAGAGCGCGGCGAGCCGCGCGATGAAGCCGCCGCGCGTCTCCGCGAGGCCCTTCTTCAGCGCAGCGACGGTCTCCTTCTGCTGCTCGCCAGCCTTCTCGACCGCAGGAACGGCCTTGGCGGGCGGCTCCTGCCGCGCCTCGACGACGGGGGCCTCGGCCTTCGGTGCCGGCGCCGGCGCCTCGGTCTTCGCGGGCTCGGCGGGCGCCGTCGCCGGCACCTCGGCGGGCTTGGGCTCGGCCTTCGGCGCTTTGCTCTCGCGCGGCTTCTTCGCCTCGCGCTCGTCCGGCTTCTTCTCGGCCTTCTCGGCAGGCTTGTCCGCGGCCTTTTCCGAAGGCTTGGGCGCGGGCTTCGACTTGGCCTCGTCGCGCTTGTCGGCCTTCTCGGCCTTGTCCTTGTCGGAGGGTCGAGGCTCGCTCGACGAAGACAGCTCTTGGGGGCGCCGCGTCGCGAAGAACGCGATGGCTCCGACGACGATCAGAGCGACGACGACGAGTACGATGGTGAACATTCGCTCTCCGGCGCGCCTTTCTATCGGCGCATGCCCCGTGGACGGGCGCCACTATAGAGACGCATTCCAAAACGAGTCAACGACGCGTGGGCGGCGGGCTCGACGGGCGAATGCGCGCAGCACCGCTCTCTCGAACGAGGCGCGCCGAGGAGCGGATCGCGTCGATCTCTTCGTCGGCGGGTAGCGAGGGCCCGTAGCAGGCCAGCTCGACGCGCTGGACGAGATCGGGAAGGCCGGGAGGGCTCGCGCCGCGCGCCCGTAGCAGCTCGAAGATCTCGCGCTGGGTGAGCGCGAGCGCGATCTCGCCGTCGCTCGAGAGCGAGGAGGCGACCTCGCGCAGCGGCGCGAACGCCGCCGCGCGCCGGCTCGCGAGCCGGATCGCCATGCCCTCGTGCTCGCCACGGTGGGGGACGGCGACCGGAATCGAGAACGAGAGATAGTCGGGATGCTCGACGACGAGCGCGCCGCTCTGGGACAGGCCACCCAGCGTGAAGGCTCCCCGCGCATCGCTCTCGCCTCGCGCGCGGTCGAGGCGCACGGTCGCGCCCGCGATGGGCTCGGAGCTCGCGGCGTCGAGGAGCGTTCCCGACAGATCCGTCCGCTGCGCGACGAGCCCTCGGCGCGCGCCGAAGGACACGCCCGGCCCGGCGATCTCGCGGCGCGGCGCGGGCACGAAGCCCGGATCGTGGCGGAGCGACCAGCGCACGACGAGCGCTGCGATCAGCATCGGCACGAGCGCGTAGAGCCAGTCGAACGACACCGGGTGCTCGAGCGTGAGGAGCGCAGGCGGCGAGCTCGATCCGGGGATCCAAGGCGCCGCCCCGTCGAAGCGCGCCACGAGCTCGACCTCGTCGGCGGTCTCGTCGAAGTCCGCGCCGGCGATCGACGCCGCGAACTCCCCGCGCTCGTCGGTGAGGACCGTCCGCAGGATGCGGTCGCCCGCGACGAGCGAGATCGCCTCTCGCTCGAGAGGTCCCACGCCGTCGGTGAGCGTGCCGCGCGCGACGATCGAGCCATCCGCGGGCAGGGTGCTCGCCGAGAGCGCGAGCGTGGTGGACGTGGGCCGGTAGCGGACGACGGGGAGCTCGCTCTGCGCCTCGGCTCGCGTGGCATCGCCGCGTGTCCGCACGACGAGCCGCCCGGCGGCCGGCGGGCCGAGCGCCGCGCTCGCGAGCGCGATCTGCAGCGTCCCGTCGGGGCCCGTGGTGCCCGTGCCGAGCTCGGTCGCGCCGGTCTCGTCCATCACGGACATCGAGAGCCCTGCGCCGCCGGCCTCGGAGCTGGCGACGATCGTGAGCACGTGGCTCGGCTGGGTGAGATCCACGCGCACGCCGCCCTCGACGGACAGCCGGAGCACGACGTGCGCGCGATCGAGGTCGAAGAAGCGCGTCGCGCGCGTGCCGAGGTGCTCGGGCGCGCCTTCGTAGGTCGCGTCGACGACGTAGTCGCCGGGCTCCACCTCGATCTCGGTGTCGAACGAGCCGCCCTCGCCGGCGCGCAGCACGCGGGTCGCGGCGTGGGCACCGCGGCGGTGCTCGGCGGCGACGGCTCGGCTGAGCTCGAGGCTCACCTCCTCGCCGGTGAGCGGCACGCCCAGATCGTCTCGGAGGGCGCCGGAGATCCGCAGCCCCGTCGGAGTGCGACGCACGTCGAGCTCGAGCCGGCTCTCGGCGCGAACGGTGAGGGTGGGGGCTTGCGCGTGGACGACGGCCGAGGCGCTCAGGCAGCACAGCAGCGCGATCGCGAACGGGCGCACGCCGGCACGATGCCACGATTGCGCGCCGCTGGCTCTGGTGGCGTCCCTCGACCCACATCGTCACGAGACGTGGGCGTCGGGCCGCTGCTCTTGCGAGCGAGGGATGGCGTCTGAGATAGTCGACCCAGCCGTGAAGGGACCAGGGCGTGCGCCGTCCAAGGGACGGCGTCGCGGTCGCGGCGCGTGGAGGCAGTCGAGAGTTGCGGAACCGGGCGCCATGACGAGTCGAACGGGATCAAGAGCGTGGCGCGCGGCGAGGCGCGTCGTCGCGGGCCCGGCGCGATGGGGGCGGTGGATCGTGCTGTGCGTCGCCGTCCTGGCGGGCACGGGGGCGATCACGGGCTCGATCGCCGCGCAGACGGGCGATCGCGCGGCCTACATGATCAACATGCTCGCGACCTCGTCCGCCTTCCGCGTGCGCGCGCAGGCGGCGCTGCGGCTCGGAGATCTCCCCTCGACGCCGGCGATCGTGCAGGCGCTCGTGACCGCGCTGCGGGATCCGGATGCGTCGGTGCGCGCGGCGGCCGCCACCTCGCTCGGTCGCGTCGGAGACGCGAGCGCGATCAGCGCGCTGCGCGGGATGAGCAGTGACTCGGCGCCCGAGGTCCGCTCGGCGGCGACGGCGGCGATCACCGCGATCCAAGGGCGCGCCGCGTCCGGCACGGGGACCGGAACGGGGACGGGGACGGGCACGGGAACCGGCACGGGGACCGGAACGACTGCGCCGAGCGGGCCGGCTCGTTTCTACGTCGGGGTGGGCGATCCGGGCAGCACCGTGCGGGGCATCGACCCCTCGCTGCTCACCTCCGCCCGCACCACCGCCGTGACGAGCGTCACCGGCATGTCCGGCGTCGTCGTCGCGCCCGCCGGAGAGAGCGCGAGCGCGGCGCGAGCCGCGATCAGCTCGCGCCATCTGCGGGGCTACTACCTCGACATCTCCATCACCGATCTGACGACGCGTCCCGACGGCTCCATCCACGCCGCGGTGTCGGTGGTCGTGCAGGACTACCCGAGCCACAACATCCGCTCGATGCTCTCCGGCGCGGCCACGGCCAGCGGCGTGAGCGGGGTCAGCGGCCAGCGCGCCGTCGTCCAAGCGGCGATCCAGAGCGCGCTGCGCGGTCTCTCGACGGCGATGGTGCCCTGATGTTCAGCGGCAGGAACGTCCCGGCGGCTGATGCGCTCGCTGCAACTCTGCCGTTCTGTGGATCACGAGCGGCGCAGGCCCTACGCTTCGATCTCGGCCCGCGCTTTTCTTTTCTTTCCCGTTCCGCGCTGACTTCCCGTTCGGCGCTGAGGAGGCGACCGCGATGACAGCCAACGCACAAACCGCCCCGCAACCGACGGGAGCCCCGCCGAAGCGCCGCCTTCGCAACTACCTCCTCGATACGCGCTTCCAGCTCAAGTACACGGGAATGGTCGTGGGCGTGACGCTCGTCGTCGCGACGCTGCTCGGCTCGCTCGCCTACTACCAGTCCCAGGGGCAGACGGACAGCCTGCGGCTCGACGCCGCCACCGCGCCCGATCCCGAGACGGCCGCGTTCATCATGCAGCAGGCCGAGGACTACGACCGCAATCTGCTGCTCGGCATCGCCGGCGGCGTGCTGCTCCTCGTGGTCTCGCTCGGGGTCACCGGCATCCTGGTGACCCACCGCGTGGTCGGGCCCGCGTACAAGCTGAAGCGCTTGTTCCAGGACGTCTCCGGCGGGCACCTCCGCGTCTACGGCAAGCTGCGCAAGGGCGACGAGCTCTGGGACGTCTTCGTCGAGTTCGAGAAGATGATCGAGAAGCTCCGCCAAGGGCAGCGCGACGAGATCTCGCAGCTGCAGTCGATCATCGAGCGCGCCAAGCAGTCCGGCGCATCGCCCGAGGTCGTGGGCGAGCTCGAGGGCTTGCGCGACCGCATGGAAGCCGAGCTGCAGTAGGCGCCGCGGCGCTCCGGCGTCGAACGAGCTCGCGCGGCGGCGGTGGAGCCGGGGCGGGCGCGTCCTCTGGGGAGACGCGAGCGCCCAAGCGCGCACGAGGGCACCGCGCGCGCGGCGCTGCGACGCGCCGTGCTCGTCAGAGCTGGAAGAGCGCGCGGAGCGTGCGGGCGAGCGAGACACGACGCTCGCCGAGCGCAGCGCGCCGCTCGTCGAGGCGGCGCTCGTGGTCCTTCTGTCGCCGCTCCTTCTTCTCGAAGCTCGCGAGGCGCAGCGTGTCCTTGGGATCGTTCCAGATCGGCGTGGTCATGCGCAGAGCTTCGATGCGTCGATCGATGCGAGCAACATCTCGGCGACGATTGCGCGTTTGTTGACCGCGATCGATCGCTCGGGCATTCGGCGAGCATGTCGATGACGAAGTCGAACCTCCTCGAGCGAGTGAAGGACCTGGTGGCCGACGTGACGCGCGCGCGCTTCGCGGGCGGCGCGTACGCGAAGCTCGCGCGTGCCCACGGCTACGCCGATGGGTACATGCGCGCGCTCCTCGATGCGGGCCTCGTGTCGCGCACGGACCTCATCGCCGCGTGCGGCGAGGAGCGTGGCCGCGTGGTGCGCGAGGAGCTCAGCCCGGCCGAGAGCGCGGCCTGATCGCGCGCGGCGCCTCCGCGCCGTCTCGGGACGCCCTCGGCCGCGGTGGGTCGCGTCGAGCGTGGTAGGGTCCCGGTCATGGGAAGAACGCGCCTGCACGTCAACGTCGACCACGTCGCGACGCTCCGACAAGCGCGCGGCACGACGTATCCGGACCCGGTGGAGGCAGCGCTCGCGTGCGAGCTCGCCGGCGCCGATGGGATCACGGTGCACCTGCGCGAGGATCGCCGGCACATCCAGGACCGCGACGTCGAGGTCCTGCGCCGCACGGTGAAGACGTTCCTGAACCTCGAGATGGCGGCGACCGACGCGATGGTCGAGATCGCGTCCCGCGTGCGCCCGGATCTCGTGACGCTCGTCCCCGAGAAGCGCGAAGAGCGCACGACGGAGGGCGGGCTCGACGTGGTGCTGAACGAGAAGCACGTCCGCAAGACCATCGAGCAGCTCGCCGCCGCGCGCGTGCCGGTCAGCCTCTTCATCGACCCGGAGGCGCGCCAGATCGACGCGTCGGTCGCGGTGGGCGCGAGCGCCATCGAGCTGCACACGGGTGACTTCGCGAACGCCGACGGGGACCTCGCTCGCACGCGCGAGCTCGCGCGCCTGGCTCGCGCGGCGGTCCACGCACGCGCGGGCGCCCCGACGCTCCGTCTCGCCGCCGGCCACGGCCTCACGGCTCGCAACGTCGGCGAGCTGCTCCGCGTCGTGCCGGGGATCGAGGAGCTGAACGTGGGCCACGCCATCGTCTCCGACGCCGTCCTGCTCGGCATGGAGCGCGCCGTGATCCGCTTCCTCGAGCGCATGCGCGAGGCGCGCTGAGGGAGCGATGCAGCACGCGGGATCACGCCCGATGCGCGCGCTCGCGACCAGCGCCGAGGCGCGGCGTGTCGATGCGATCGCGGTCGAGCGTGGCCTCTCGACGCTCGTCCTGATGGAGAACGCCGGGCGCGGCGCGACGGACGTGATCGCCACGCGTCACGCCGACGCGCTCGCGCGGCCGCTGATCGTCGGCGGCGTCGGCCAGAACGGCGGCGATGCGTGGGTGGTCGCCCGCCACCTCGCCGCCCGCGGCGTCACGCCGCGCGTGGCCCTGGTCGGCCCGCGCAGCGCGGTGAAGGGCGACGCGGCTGCGAACCTCGCGACGCTCGAGGCCCACGGCGTGCGCGTCCTCGACGTGGCGCGCCTCGACGGGCTGCGGGCGCTCCTCGACGGCGCGACGCTCGTGGTGGACGGCATCTTCGGCACCGGCTTGTCGCGACCGGTCGAGGGTTGGCTCGCCGAGGTGATCACCACGCTCGACGGCGCCGGGCTTCCCGTCGTCGCCCTCGATCTGCCGAGCGGGATCTCCGCCGACACGGGGCAGATCCTCGGCGCTGCGCTCCGCGCGCGCACCACGATCACGTTCGGCGTCGACAAGCGCGGCCTGCACCAGTACCCGGGCGCGGATCACGCGGGAGACGTCTTCGTCGAGACGCTCGGCCTCCCGTCGATCCCCACGACGGGCGTCGAGCTGCTCGAGCGTGGCTCGCTCGTGCATTTGCTCCGCGCGCGCGCCGCCGACGCGCACAAGGGATCCACGGGGCACGTCCTCGTCGTCGCGGGCTCGCCTGGGCGCACGGGCGCTGCGCTGCTCGCCGGCCGAGGCGCCCAGCGGATGGGCGCGGGGCTCGTCACCCTCGCGGCGCGGGGCGCGGCACGGACGGCGCTCGACGCGAAGGTGCTCGAGGCGATGACGGTCGAGGTCCCCGAGGCGCTCGAGGCCGGCGTCGCCGCCGTGCTGCGCGAGTGCGCGGGGAAGAAGGCCGCCGTCGTCGGCCCCGGGCTCGGGCTCGATGCCGCAGCGCAGGCGCTCGCTCGCAGGCTGGCCCTCGAGCTGCCGGTCCCGACGGTGCTCGACGCGGATGCGCTCACGGCCCTCGCGGCCGACCCCGGCGCGCTGCGCGGAGCCACGGCGCCGCGCGTCCTCACGCCGCACCCCGGCGAGGCCGCGCGCCTCTTGGGCGTCACTCCGGGCGCGATCCAGGCCGACCGTCACGCCGCCGCGGCCGAGCTCGCGACGCGCACGGGGCAGGTCGTCGTGCTGAAAGGCGCCGGCAGCCTCGTCGCGGAGCCTTCGGGGCGCGCGCGGGTGTGCGGGGTGGGGACGCCGGCGCTCGCGAGCGGCGGGACGGGCGACGTGCTCGCGGGCGCGTGCGGCGCGATGCTCGTCACGCTCGATCCCTTCGATGCCGCGAGCGCCGCCGTGCTCGCGCACGCGAGGGCCGGCGAGCTCGCGGCGAAGGCCGACCGCGGCCTCCTGGCGAGCGAGGTGGCCGACGCGCTCCCGGACGCGGTGGCGGAGCGCTTCGAGCACCGATGACACGCTGACACGACGCCGTGGGCGTCGTTCGACACAGTGGCAGGGGCGAGGCCCGGCGAATTCGCCTGATCGCGCGAATTCGTCGTGAATCGTAGCCTGTTCGTGGTTGGCCCGCAGGTTGCTGAGGTCCTCGTCGGAGGTTCCGATGAGAGCAGCGACGGCCATTCGCGAGACCGAGATCGACGAGACGACCCTCGAGTCCGGAGAGCACGAGATCCCCGTGTGCTTGTCGGGACGCGCGGGCCTCGATCGCGCCTCGTTCGACCGCCACGTGCTCGCGCACCGCAGCGAGCTGCTCGCGGCCGGCGTGCGGCTCGCGGGCTCGCGCGCCGAGGCCGAGGACCTCGTACAGGAGGCCGTCATGCGCGCGTGGGTGTTCTGGCACCGCTTCGAGCCGGGCACGAACGGCCGTGCGTGGATGCATCGCATCCTGCTCAACACGTTCATCAACGGGTATCGCAAGCGCCGTCGCGAGCGCGACGTCCTCGCCGCGGTGCAGGTGGAGGAGCTGCGCGCGCTGGGCTGGGATGCTCGCGTCGCGCGCGCCCCGGGCGAGGCGCTCGGCGACGAGGTCTCCGCCGCGCTCGCGCGCCTGCCGGAGGAGTTCCGCCGCGTGCTCGTCCTCGTGGACCTCGAGGAGCAGAGCTACCGGGACGCGGCCCGCGCGCTCGGCTGCCCGATCGGCACCGTGATGTCGCGCCTGCACCGCGCCCGCTCGGCGATGAAGCGCGAGCTCGGCGACTACGCCGTCACCGAGGGCTACGTCGCCGAAGCCGCGTGACCCGGGGCGATCTCGTCACTGCGGGATCGTACCGGGCATCCCGTCCGTGACGAGGCTCTGGAAGAACCCGGCGTAGCGACGCTGGCACTCGGCGTCGTCGAAGACCGCGAAGTGGCCCTGCGTCGGGAACTGGAGCAGCGCCGCCGTCGCGCCCCCACCGGCCACGTTGCCGTGGGCCATCGTCCCCGCCGCGTCGATCCCGAGGAACGAGAGCGTCGGAATCGGGCGCCAGATCGGATCGACCTGCGGGATGCGCATCCCGACGGCGAGCGCTTCGATCGAGGGAGGCGGTGTGTACGGATCGATGCCGCCCTCGGTCATGAAGATGCTCTTCGGCGCGAAGCCCGGGCGCGGATGGTCGAAGAGATAGCCGGCCCAGTTCGTGGGCTCGCTCGGCTCGATCCACCCCTGGATGAGCGTGATCACCGGGTGGAAGTTGTCGAACGCTTCGTCCGCCAGCGTTCCGCGGATACCGAGCGCCGAGCGAACGACGTCCGGAATCGAGATCGGCTCGACCTTGAGCGTCAGCGCGTAGCCGATGAGGCCGCCGCCTTCGCTGATCACGCCCCCGCGCGTTCCGTCGTCCATCGCCAAGTAGAGCGGCGCGACGAGGCCGCCCTGCGAGTGGCCGAAGAAGTAGACGTGCGTGGGATCGAAGTGGATCTGCGCGCCGTCGCGATCGAGCACCGTGGTCGGTACGTCGATGCTCGCGGCGTAGCGGGCCTGGCTCACGATGTCGACCGCGCTCTCGAGCGTGTTGTAGCGGACCGCGTCGGGGTTGTTGATGTTGAAGAAGAGGATCTCCGGCGAGCCGTGCGTGGGGTCGCGCTCGCCGTGCGCGATCTGATCGATGCCCATCGAGGCGATGCCGATCGCGGCGAGGCGCTCGGCCGTGTGGTCCTGGATGAACGAGTGGTAGTCGCCGCCGGTGCCGTGCGAGTAGAGGACGATCGGATAGCCGCCGGGCGGCATCGGCGTCTTCGGGATCGCCAGGGCGAAGCGGGCGTCGAAGGTGCCCTCGACGACGGTGCCGTCGTCGAGGTCGATGTCGCCGCCCTCCGTGACGTAGGGGACGACGCCGCTCTGGAAGATCGGCACGGGGCCGTAGTGGCCCTCGAGGACGTTGAAGGTGTCGTGCTGCACGCCGCGCGTGAGCCCGGCCGCCGTCACCGTGGGTGCGGGCATCTGGTCGTGGACGTAGTCGCGCAGCTGGAAGCCGAGCGCCGTCGGGTCCTGCGTGGTGAACACGGCGAGCGAGATCACGTCGTCGAGCACGGGCGCGAGGGCGTCGAGCGCCGGCTGGTAGCGCGCGATCGTCTCGGCAGGCGCGCTGCCGTCGACGAGGGCCTGGAAGTCGGCGTCGCGCTCGAAGGGCGTTCCGTCGGTCGCGTGGACGCGCGAGGTGACGACGGCGGCGTAGGTCCGGCCGCCGGCGAGCGGCACGCCGTCCACGGTGCGGAGGGCGAGCGTGCGATCGGGCCAGTAGAGCGTCGAGAGCTGCTGGTAGTGCAGCACGATCGGCAGATGCACGCCGAGCGAGGGGCTGTCGGGGTCGACGTCGACGAGGAACACGCTCGCGCGGTCGTCGATGCTCGCCGCGAGATCTGCCGGGAGGGTGGCCTCGTCCACGCGGCGCGAGAAACGGAAGTACACGGCGCCGTTCGTGGCGAAGCCGACCTGCCGTGCCTGGATGGCCTCGAGGTACCGGTCGACGAGCGCGCTGCGCGGGTTGTCGAAGCCGGTGAGATCGAGGTGGCCCATCGCGTCGGTGCGCAGATCGGTCGGCCACGGCAGATCGAAGAACCCCGTCTGCATCGCCGGGTCGAGGACGAAGATGGCCCGCGCCGGGCCCGGGTCGTCGGGAAGGAAGACGTCGGGGCGCCACGCATCGGGCGGCGGAGCATCGCGACCGGCATCGCTCTCCACCGCGGCATCCATCGACTCGGGTGCCGGCGTCCCACAGCCCGCGACGGCCAGGAGCAACGGGAACAAGGCGGAGGGGCCGCGAAGTCGAGTCATCCGGGCAGCATACCCCGAGGCTTGACCTCTGCGCCGCGCTCTCCATGATCCGCGGGCGATGACGAAGACCTACGGGGACCTGCTCCAGGACGTGAAGGCCGCGATTCGCCAGGTCTCGCTCGAAGAGCTGAAGGCCGAGATGGAGCGTCGCGAGCCGATCACGATCGTCGACGTGCGCGAGAAGGACGAATGGCGGCAGGGCTATCTCCCCGGCTCGATCCACGTGCCCCGCGGGTTCCTCGAGATGCAGGCCGAGCAGAAGCTCCCGGACAAGAGCGCCAACGTGGTCGTGTACTGCGCCGGCGGGATCCGGAGCGCGTTCGCAGCGAAGTCGCTCCAGGACCTCGGCTACACGCGCGTGCGCTCCGCGAACCCGGGCTTCAACCGCTGGAAGGACAGCGGCTACCCGTGGGAGAAGCCCGCGGAGCTGACGCAGGCGCAGCTCGACCGCTACTCGCGCCACATCCTCCTGCCCGAGGTCGGCGAGAAGGGGCAGGAGAAGCTCCTCTCGGCGCGCGTGCTCCTGCTCGGCGCGGGCGGCCTCGGCTCGCCCGCGGCGCTCTATCTCGCGGCGGCCGGCATCGGCAAGCTCGGGATCGTCGACAACGACGCCGTCGACGCGTCCAACCTGCAGCGCCAGATCATCCACGGCACCGACCGCGTCGGCACGCCGAAGGTCGAGAGCGCGAAGAAGACGATCGAGAACCTGAACCCCGACGTGAAGGTGCACGTCTTCGACGAGCGCCTGAACAGCGGCAACGTCGACCGCATCTTCGATCACGGCTGGGACGTGATCGTCGACGGGCTCGACAACTTCCCGACGCGCTACCTCGTGAACGATGCGAGCGTCTGGAAGAACCTCCCGGTCGTGCACGGATCGATCTTCCGCTTCGACGGGCAGGTGACGACGTTCTGGCCGCGCAAGGGCCCGTGCTACCGCTGCCTCTATCCCGAGCCGCCGCCCGCGCATCTGGCGCCGAGCTGCGCGGAGGCCGGCGTGCTCGGCATCCTCCCGGGGGTCATCGGCACGATCCAGGCGACCGAGGCCATCAAGATCCTCCTCGGGATCGGCGAGCCGCTCGTGGGGCGCCTGCTCACCTACGACTCGGCGAAGATGCAGTTCCGCACGCTCAAGCTGCGGCGCGATCCCGAGTGCCCGGTGTGCGGCGAGGCACCCTCGATCACGAGCTACATCGACTACGAGGGCTTCTGCGCGCGCTGACGCGCGCGCCGCCTCACCACAAGAGCACCACGACGACGCCGGCGAGGGCGATGGCGGCGCCGGCCCAGCGACGCATCGGGATCACCTCGCCCGCGAAGCGCGAGAGCACGAGCACCCAGATGGCTCCGCTCTGGTTGAGCAGCGCCGCGCGCGAGGCGGTGCCGTACTTCATGCCGCCGAGCCAGAAAATCATCGCGACGTAGGTGCCGAAGAAGGTGGCGGGCAGGGCGAAGCGCCACGCCGGCTGCGGGCGGAAGAGGGAGAGGGCGCGCTTGCCGCGGCCCGAGAGGGCCTCGAACGCGAAGAGCGAGATCGAGCCGGCGGCCAGGCGTATCGTCGTCGCCTCGAGCAGCTCGCTGCGCCCGAGCGCGGGCCGCGCGAGCACCACGCCGATCGCCGTGGTGACGACGCCTGCGACCGCGAGCAGCACGCCGCGCACGTCGACGGGCTTGGTCGCGGCCCCCTCGCGTGGCTTCCACGCGACGATCACGAGGCCCAGCACGACGAGCGGCGCGCCCACGAAGAGTCCGAGGCGCATCGGCTCGCCGAGCACGGTGATCGAGAGCAGGAGCACCGTCGGCGCGTAGGCGCAGTCGGCCAGCGCGGCGACCGACGCGTCGATGCGGCGCAGGCCCGCCAGAAAGAGCGTGTCGGCGATCGCGAGGCCGAGCACGCCCGACAGCGCGAGCAGCCCCCAGTCCCCGGCGTCGCGCGCGAGATCGAAGCGCACGCCGGCGATCCACATCGTCGGTAGCAGCATCAGCGTCGCGAGCGTGTTCTTGAACAGGTTGAGCGCGACCGGCTCGATGTCGTGCGCGCGCCGGAAGGTCAGGACGGCGATGGCCCACGCGAGCCCGCATCCGACCGCCATCGCATCGCCGATCCACTGCATCGCGCGCGGCGTTGTAGAGGGCGCGCGCCCCGGCCGCCACGCGAAGCCGCGCGGCCCATGGCGCGGTCGGTGGATGCGGGGTCAGCTGCGTCCGCGGGCGTCGTCGCTCCCGGCGCGGCCTTTCGAGAGCAGGCGCTTCAGGTGGAACACCGGGAAGTAGAGCAGCATCAGCGGCGCGAGCAGGGCGTCCTCCAGCGGGGACGCGCTGTGCTCCTCGAGCGCTCGCTCGATCGGACTGGCGGATCCGGCGCGCATCGCGGCGCGGCGCTCACGCCGTGCGGCCGCGGAACGAGCGTAGATGAAGGCGGGGAACACGAGGAAGGTGAAGACGACGCCGAAGGTGGCGAGCGAGCAGAGCCAGGCGAGCGCGGACATGAGGACCTCCGCCGCGTTCATCGGCCGAGGGTCACGCCCGTTGCGCGCGGCCGCGATCAGCTCAGGCCGAAGCCCTTGAGCTTCTTGTGCAGGCCTTCACGCGTGATCCCGAGGGTGCGCGCGGTCTGGCTCTTGTTGTTGCCGTGGTCCTTCAGCGCCTCGATCAGGATCCACTTCTCGACCTGCTCCATCATCTCGCGCAGCGTGCCCTTCGTGGGGTGCACGCGGTCGAGGATGTTCTCGACCTGGCGGATCTTCGGGCTCAGGTGCTCGGGCTGCACGAAGCTCTGGTCGTCGATCTGGATGACGAGGCGCTGCACCTCGTTCTCCAGCTCGCGCACGTTGCCGGGCCACTTGTAGCTGCGCAGCATCTCCATCGCCTGCTGCGAGAAGCCGCCCACGCTGCGGCCGAACTCCTGGCTGTACTTCTTGAGGAAGTGCGCGGCGAGGAGCGGCACGTCCTCGCTGCGCTCGCGCAGCGCCGGGACGCGGATCGGGAAGACCTTGAGGCGATAGAAGAGGTCCTCGCGGAAGCGGCCCTCGGCCACCTCCTTCTCGAGGTCGCGGTTGGTCGCGGCCACGATGCGCGTGTCGACGCGGATCGTCTTGGCGCCGCCGACGGGGCGCACCTCGCCCTCCTGGAGCGCGCGCAGGAGCTTGGCCTGCAGCGCCAGGGGCATCTCGCCGACCTCGTCGAGGAAGAGCGTGCCGCCGTCGGCGAGCTCGAAGAGGCCCTTCTTGTCCTCGGTCGCGCCCGTGAAGCTGCCCTTCTTGTGACCGAAGAGCTCGCTCTCGAGCAGGTTCTCCGGCATCGCGGCGCAATTCTGCGCGACGAAGAGCTTCTCGCGGCGATCCGACCAGTAGTGCACGGCGCTCGCGATGAGCTCCTTGCCCGTGCCGGTCTCGCCCTCGATCAGCACCGTGACGCGCGTGTTGACGACCTTGCGCAGCTGGTCGAAGAGCCGCTTCATCGTCGGCGCATCACCGATGATCGCCCCCTCGCGGCGGCTCTGCTCGCGCCGCTTGAGGTAGACGTTCTCCTTGCGCTGGTTCTCTTCGGCGACGCGCAGGCGCGCGTAGAGCCGCGCGTGGGAGAGGGCGGCGCTGGCCGACTGGGCGAGCAGCGCGAGCACGTCGAGGTCGCGGTCGCGGAACACGCCCGAGCCCTCGCGGTTGTCGACCTGCAGGACGCCGTTGATCTCGTCGCCCTGCCAGAGCGGCACGCCGATGGTGCTCGTGATCTGCGCCGCCATCATCGAGGCGCTCTCGCCGACCTCGCGGCGGGCATCGGCCGCCAGCACGGCGGCGCGCTCGGCGACGACCTTCTTGAAGACGCTCCGCGTGATCGGCACCGCGTCGCGCCCGGCGCCCCCGCGAACGCGTGTCCCCACCGGCACGTAGCGCGCGGCTCGCCGCGGCCCGTCCTCGTCCTCGCGGAGCGCGATGGTCACGTGCGTCGCGCGCGACAGGAAGCGGAACACCTCGGCCGCGATCTGGTCGACGAGCGGCTCGAGCTCGAGCGTGCCGCTCAGGTTCTTCTGCGCTTCGTAGAGCGCGCGCAGCACGGCCTGATCGCTGCCGAGATCGGCCTCCAGGCGATCGATCTCGGCGACGCGGCGCACCGAGACGATGCGCGCGTCGTCCTCTTCGTCCTCGATGCGCACGGCGACGTGCGCCGCGCGATCCGAGTCGCCGAGCAAGAGCACGTCGCCGCTCTCGAGCGCGACCTCGCGGTTCTCGCTCGCGCCGACGTCGATGAGCTGGCCTTCGGGGCCCTCGCCGCCGCGGCGGATGCGCGTCCCGTTCGTCGCCTGCAGATCACGCACGACGTAGCGGTCGCCCACGAAGAGCACGACGGCGTGCTCCTGCGAGACGTGCCACTCCGAGACGACGAAGTCGTTGACCTCGCTCCGGCCGATCTTCACCAGGTCGGAGCGAGACTCGAGGACGCGCCCCTTGTCCTGACCGACCGCGATCTCGAGCCGGATCATCGATCTTGCCGGTTTCCGCGGGGCATCATCGCGCGGGCGCTCAATGCGCCGCGCCGCGCGCCATCAAGCGCGCCTGGACGGCGAGGAAGAGCGACTCGGTGTGCGTCCAGATCGCGCGCCCCTGCTCCTGCTGGTGCAGCTCGTCGATCCGGGCGACGGCGGCAGGGCTGCCCTGCGTGGACACGAAGTCGAGCGCGTAGAGCACCTCGCCGCGGACCTCTTCGCTCGAGTTGCCGAGCTGGCCCACGAGCGCCGTGATGGCCGCTTCGTTCCCGCGGCCGTAGCGCGCGAGCATGTAGCAGGCCTTGCGGACGACCCACGAGTTGCTGTCGGTGAGCTTGGTGGCCCAGCAGCTCACGTCGGTGTTGCACTCGTGCGCCGCCGCGAAGGCCGGGCGCGATGCGTCGTCGGTCGAGCCGGCGGCGAGGTCGCCGACGACGTCGAGGAAGCCGTCGCGGCTGTCGCCCTCGGGCTCGCTCGCGAGGATGCGCTGGAGGTTCGCCATCTCGGCATCGTTCGCCATCAGCGCGTAGGCGCGGAACGCGAGGATGCGGACGTTCGGGTCGTCGTCCTGGCCACGCGGCGCGGGCTGCGCCTTCTGGAGCAGGAAGGGCAAGAGGCCCGGGTCGTTCAGGTGCTGGAACGCGACGAGCATCTGCGCGCGGCTCGCGTGGCCGGGGCGCGCCTCGGGGTTGAGCCGGTTGTAGACGTTGATGAGCGCATCGCGGATGCGCTGCGAGTCCGACTCCTCGCGGTTGATCGACACGAGCGCGAGCGCGGCCGCCGCCATGTGCGCCTCGTCCGACGCGTCTTCCTCGACCGAGGTGGGCGACTCGCCCTGGTCGATCTGCTGCGTCTGCGCGATGAGCGGGTCGATCGCCTCGCGGAAGCCGAGCTGCCCGAGCGCGTACGACGCCTCTCCTGCGACGATCGAGCCGACCGACATCTGCGCGGCGGCGTCCGCGTCGCGCTGGCGCACGGCGGCGATGTACTGGGTCGCGATCTGGTTCGCCTCGGCGTTGCTGCCGGCGAGCGTGTCGAGGAGCGGCTGCATCGCCGGGCGGCCGATGCGCACCAGGGCCATCGACGCCATGTCGTTCATGCGCATGGCCGGGTTGTTCGGGCCGAAGAGGTAGAGCGCCTGGATGAGCGCCGGGATGCTGGTCGGGTCGGCCAGGCGCCCGAGCTGCTCGCAAGCCAGGCGATTGATCAGGAAGTCCTGGTTCTCCGACTGGAGCAGCATCGTGCGCGAGAGCGCCGGGGTGCCGCGTGGGTCGCCGAGCGTGCCCAGCGCGCGCAGGAACTCGATGCGCATGCGGTTGTCGACGCCGCGCGCCTGCCGCACCTGGCCGAGCGCGTGATCGAGGGCGGTGATGACCTGGCCCTTCTGCGCGTCGTCGAGCTCGAGCGTGGCGATCGTGCGGGCCGCCGCGATGGCGTCTTCTTCGTTGATCTCGGGCTGCCAGTTCAGCGCCTCGATGAGCGCCGGGAGCGAGCGCGGGTCGCGCATCTCGGCGAGCAGCGCGATGATGTCGCGCCGGCCGTTGTGGTCTTCCGAGTGCTGGAGGAACGTGTCCGTCAGCGGACCCACCGTGACGTCGGCCACGCGGTGCGGCTCGTCGGCGGCACGGTTGCCGTCCGCGTGGGCGAGGGCCGTGGTGTAGATGCGCGAGATGTTCGCGATCGCGTTCGCGCGGCGCACGCCATCGCCGAGCTCGCCGGCCTGGCCCGCCGGGTCGTTCTCGTCCGCGTGGCAGCCCACCGCGCCCGCGAGCGTCAGCACCAAGAGGGCCCCGCGGAGCAGGTGCGACCATCGTCCCGTCGTCGTCTTGCGCATGCCTCTTCTCCCACCAGCTCGCCGCTCGAATGGCGGACCTTGTTTCCCGGCTCCTGCCGTTGCGGGCTCACCGAAGACGCCGTCCGGCGCCACACCCGCCTCGACCTGTCCTCCGCGATAGGCGAGGGCGCGATCGAGCCCGGCGAGACTAGGAGCGGCTCCGCCGGACTGTCAACGCCGTTTCACGGTGGGCGCGGCGAGGGCGCGTGTATGCTCACGCCGATGCGCGGTGCGGCCAGCTGGGCGCGGCTCCTCTCGGCGATCGTCTCGGTCGCGCTCGGCGCGTGCGGCGGCTCCGGGGGGCAGGGCGCGGATCCTCCTACGGCAGAGTCGATCCCGGCGCCCGGAGCGGCGGAGCCCACGTGGGCCTCGCTGCTCGTCGCGGGCCCGCTCGAGCTCGCGGCGCGCGACCTGGTCGTCGAGCGGGCCGGGCGGATGGCCGTCCTCGTGCGCGTGACGAACCGTGGCGAGCGGCCGCTGCTGCTGGATCTGCGCAGCGTGGATCGCGTCGTCGGGCCCGACGTGGAGGCCGGGCTCCGGCTGCCGCTGAGCGACGCGCAGCGCACGGGGCTCGCCGAGATCTCGGCGCTCACGCAGGTGCCCGCGGGGGGCTCCGTCGTGTACGGCGTCGCGCTCGCGGCCGCGTGTGAAGCGGGCGACGCGCTCGCGTACGGCGGCGTGCTCGTCGCGCTCGACGAGGGCCGAACCCTCGAGCTGACGGCCGATGGCGCCACCGCTCCCGTTCGGTGCACCCCCGCCGCCGCTCCGGCCGGCGTCGTGTGGGTCGAGGGGCGGGCGGCGCTCGCGGGCGAGCCGATGGCGGTCGCGGCGTTCGCCGAGGGATTGCCGGCGCTCCTGCGCGCCGCGGCGGTGTCGCCGGAAGGCGACGTGGCGCTGGGGGAGCTCTCGTACGACGCGCGGCCCATCGAGCGCTGGCGCTACGACGCGTGCGTGGCGGGCGGCACCTGCCCCGCGCGCGAGCGGCCCCAGCCCCCGGGCTCCCTCTTCGCGCCGGCGGTCGGGATGACCGACGCGGCGGCGAGCGCGTTCTGCGCCGCCCGCTCGCTGCGCGCCATGACGGCGGCGGAGGCGGCTGCGAGCGTCGAGCCGGGGCGCGTGCTCCTGGCCGACGCCCCCGAAGGCCTCGTCGCCACCGGATTTCGCTGCGCGCGCGACGAGCCTGCCGAGCCCGCTGCTCCTTGAGCCCGTACGGGCGCTGCGCTATGTGGGGCGCTTCGCGCGCGTCCGGGGCGGGCCCGCGCTCAGAGGAGAGAGCGATGAAGAATGCTTGGAGGCTTTCGCTCGCGGCGCTCGCGCTCGCGGCGTGCAACGGCGGTGGGACCACGACGGGGACCGACGCGGCCGTGGTCGACGGAGGCGGCTCGCAGGTCGATGCGGCGCGGACCGACGGTGGTGGCGGCGGCGGCAACGACGCGAACCTTCCACCCTACGATGGCGGGCCGGCCTTCAGCTGCACCGGCCTCGCGCCGCTGATGCCCTCGGGCTACTGCGCCGCGTACGCCGATGCCGTGGTCGCCCAGCGGATGCGCTGCGGCCTGATCGGCGCGACCGGTGCGACCGAGCTGCGTGCGGCGGTTCTCGCCGGCTGCGACATCTCCACGCTGGAGGCCGCGGTCACGTCGGGCTCGGTGCAGTGGAACGCGGCGAACGCGGCGTGCTGCGTCGGCCACTCCGCGAACGACACGAGCTGCTTCCTCGACGTCGGCAGCGGCGACGAGAGCTGCGACTTCATCACCGGCACGGTCGCCGTCGGGGGCGACTGCACGAGCAACGCGCAGTGCATGGACAGCTACTGCCACGTGGAGGACAGCTGCCCCGGCACGTGCACCGCGTACGCGGCGCCTGGGACCGAGTGCGACTTCGGCGATGTCGTCTGCGACGCGCAGAGCACCTGCGACACCGGCTACAACGGCGCGACGAACGTCTGCATCCGCCAGACCGGGGCCGTCGGCGCGCAGTGCCGACCCGCGATGGGCGAGGGCTGCGAGGCCGATCTCGACTGCTACGATCCGTCCGGGAGCGGCACGGGCACCTGCCGCCGCCGCCCGACGCGCGGCGAGGCGTGCGACACCGACTCGATCGTCTGCGACTTCAACAGCGCGATCTGCGACTACGACTTCGCGAGCGACACGGGCGTCTGCGTGCCGGCCTTCGCGATCGGCACGATGCGCTGCCTCATCGACGCGCAGTGCGCGGGCGATGCGTACTGCGACGGCGAGGACTTCAACGGCATGGTGTACGGCACGTGCCGCGAGCGTCCGCACCGCGGCGAGAGCTGCGCGAACGCGCCCTGCGTCGCGGGCACCGTCTGCAACCCGGGCAGCATCTGCGGCGATGCGCCGACGGTCGGCGAGGCTTGCATCCCGGCGATCGGCTGCGACAACGGGCGCTGCAACGGCAGCGGCATGTGCGTAGCGCTCCTCGCGGCGGGCGAGCCGTGCTCGAAGAACGACCAGTGCGCGTCGGGGAACTGCCGCGAGAACGGTCACGTCTGCGCGCCCGACTGCACGCCCTGACGTAGCGACCGGCCACGCGAAGCGCCCTCGCCGAGAGATCGGCGGGGGCGTTTCCTTTTCTTCGTCTCTCGCGGATCAGCCCGCGAGCAGCTCGCGCGCTCGCTCGGCCGGCGCCCCGCCACGCGCCGCGATGCGCTCGAGGGCGCCTCTCAGCTCGGGATGCCGCGGCAGGAGCTTGCCGATCGCTTCGACGAGGACCGCCACGTCGACGCCGCGCGGTCGCTCGGCCAGCGCGGCGAGCTCTGGGGCGAGCTCGTCGAGCCCGAGCATGCCGATCGTCTCGGCGACGTAGGTGCGGCCGTCGGATCGGAACGCGCGCGCGATGTCCCGGAGCACCGCGATGCCGCGTGGGTCGCGCATCTTCGCGAGGGCCGCCGCGGCCGCCGCCTTGAGGGCGAGCGGCTTCAGGAACGAGCGGGCGATGCGCGCGAGGTCGTCGGCCCGCTCGGTCGCGCCGAGCGCCGCGAGGGCCTCGATGGCGTCGAAAGCGCGGTCGTCGTCGAGGTGGCGGCCGAGCTCCCGGGCGGCGCGCCGATCGCCGTACTTCGCGAGCGCGAGCGCGACCTCGAGGCGCACCTCGGCGCTGGGATCGGCGAGGAGCTTCGCCAGTCGATCGGCGGTCGCGGCGTCGGGCGAGAGCGTGGCGAGCGCGGCCGCGGCGTTGGCGCGGACGTGCGCATCGTCGTCACCGAGCGCGGGAAAGAGCGCCACCCGCGCCTCGTCGCCCTCGAGCTCGGCGAGCGAGACGAGCGCCTGGAAGCGCACGGCCGGATGCGCGTCGGAGAGCGCGCGCCGCACGCGGGCCGGCGCGCGCGGGTCGCCGAGCTGGGCCGCCACGATCACGGCGACCTCGCGCACGAAGGGCGCTTCGTCGTCCAAGCGCGGCAGCACGGCCTCGAACGAGGAGGCGTCCCCGACCTTGCCGAGCCCGGCGAGCGCCGCGAAGCGCACCTCGGGCTCGGCGTCAACCGTGAGCGTGGCGAGCGCTTCGCGGGCGCGCGCGCGGTCGTCCTCTTTCGCCTCGCCGAGCGCCTCGGCCGCCGCCACGCGCGCGCGCGGCGCCTCGGCCGACACGTCGCGGAGCGCGGCCTCGAAGTGCGGCCGGCGCTGGGGCAGGAAGAGGGACATCGCGCCCAGTGTGATCGGCCGCCGAGCGAGCGCCAGCGCCCTCGCACGCGGCGCGTGAGGCGTCACGATCTCGCCTCGGGACGCGACTTCTGCGCCCCGCGAAACGTGGTAAGGGGGCTCGCGATGCCCGCCCCCGAAACGTTCCCCTCGCTCCTCTCCGACGACGACGTCCGTGGGCTCGAGGACGGCTCGCACGCGCGCCTGCACCACAAGCTCGGTGCGCATCCGGGCGTGGTGGACGGCGCGTGGGGCACGCACTTCTCTGTGTGGGCGCCGAGCGCGACGAGCGTCTCGCTCGTGGGCGACTTCAACCAGTGGTCCGAGGACGCGCACCCGATGCGGCGTCGCCCCGGCATGCAGGGCGGCATCTGGGAGACCTTCGCCCCGGGGCTCGGCAAGGGCGCGCTCTACAAGTATCGCGTGCGCCGAAACGACCACGTGATGGACAAGGCCGATCCCTTCGGCACGTTCTGCGAGGTGCCGCCCGGCACGGCGTCGATCGTGCACATCCCCGCCTATCGCTGGGGCGACGCACGGTGGATGGCGACGCGCGCCGGAGCGAACGCCCTCTCGGCGCCGATGTCCATCTACGAGGTGCACCTCGGCAGCTTCCGGCGCGTCCCGGAAGAGGGCGGGCGCTCGCTCACCTACCGCGAGATCGCGCCCAAGCTCGCCGAGTACGTGACCGCGCGCGGCTACACGCACGTGGAGCTCCTGCCGGTGATGGAGCATCCCTTCTTCGGCAGCTGGGGCTACCAGATCACCGGCTTCTTCGCGCCGACCCACCGCTACGGGACGCCCGAGGACTTCATGTTCCTCGTCGATCACCTGCACCAGCGCGGCATCGGCGTGATCCTCGACTGGGTGCCCTCGCACTTCCCCGACGACGGGCACGGCCTCTCGTACTTCGACGGGTCGCACTTGTTCGAGCACGAGGATCCCCGCCTCGGCTACCACCCGGACTGGCACAGCCTGATCTTCGACTACGGGCGCCCCGAGGTGAGGGCCTTCCTGATCTCGAGCGCCGTGAGCTGGCTCGAGCGCTTCCACGTCGACGGCCTGCGCGTGGATGCGGTCGCCTCGATGCTCTACCTCGACTACTCGCGCAAAGAGGGCGAGTGGCTGCCCAACCAGCACGGCGGGCGCGAGAACCTCGAGGCCGTGCGCTTCGTGCGCCAGCTGAACGAGACGATCTATCGCGACTTCCCCGACGTGCAGGTGATCGCCGAGGAGTCGACGAGCTGGCCGATGGTCTCGCGCCCGAACTACATGGGCGGCCTCGGCTTCGGCATGAAGTGGGACATGGGGTGGATGCACGACGCGCTCCGCTATCTCGAGCGCGATCCCATCCACCGCCGCTGGCACCACAGCGAGGTCACGTTCCGCTCGCTCTACGCGTTCAGCGAGAACTTCGTGCTCCCGCTCAGTCACGACGAGGTCGTGCACGGCAAGGGCTCGCTGCTCAACAAGATGCCGGGCGATCGCTGGCAGAAGTTCGCGAACCTGCGCCTGCTCTTCGGCTGGCAGTTCGCACAGCCGGGCAAGAAGCTCACGTTCATGGGCGGCGAGATCGCGCAGTGGCGCGAGTGGAACCACGACGGCTCGCTCGACTGGGATCTGGTCGAGGGCGACGCCGAGGTGGAGTCGACCACGAACGAGCACTTCGGCATCGCACGCCTCGTGACGGACCTGAACGGGCTCTACCGCCGCGAGCCCGCGATGCACGCGTTCGACTGCGATGCGCGCGGCTTCCGCTGGGTGAGTGGCGCCGACGCCGAGCACAGCGTGCTCACGTTCCTGCGGCAGGGCCCGGAAGGGGCGCCGCCGATCCTGTGCGCGATCAACTTCACGCCCGTCGTGCGCTACGACTACGGCGTCGCGCTCCCGATCCCCGGCCGCTGGACCGAGGTGCTGAACACCGACGGGCCCGACTACGGCGGCAGCGGCGTCGGGAACCTGGGCGGCATCGAGTCGGTCGAGGAGCCGCTCTTCGACTTCCCGTGCTCGGCGAAGATCACGCTTCCGCCTCTGGCCGCCTTGTTCTTCCGCGCGCCCGAGGGTGTCGCGCCCACGCTCTGATCGCGCTGGTCAGCGCCAGGTCGCGCGGAATTTCACGCGCGTGTGTCCGTGCCCGCCCTCGACGGTGACCACGCGCACGTCTTTCACGCGCGTCAGCTCGAGCACCCCGAGCACGTTGCCGCGGCGCAGCTCGAAGAACGCGGGGCTGCGCCCGCTCGGCAGCCCGTCGATCACGAGCTCGACGAAGCCCTCGCCGGAAGCGCCCACGCTCATGCGCCCGGTGCCGCGCGCGTAGGTGTCGTAAATGGCGGCCGAGCGCGCGGCGACCTGGTGCGGCGTGGCGAAGCGCACGAACGCTCGGTAGAGGGTGTTGAAATCGGCCTGGATCTGGCGTCGCGCGAGATCCGTGATGCGCTCGGGGTCGTGATCGAGCGCCGCGGCGAGCCCGTCCTCGATCTCCATCGCGGTGGCCAGCGGAAGCCACACCATGGGCATCGGCGGATGCTCCACGACGGCGCGCGCGGCGGGCGAGAAGCGCTCGACCATGCGCGCGAAGCGGTCCTGGGCGAGCTGGGATCGAGCGACGTTCAGGAGGCCGTTCACGCCGGAGGCCTTCACCGCTGCGCCTTCGTCGGACATCGCGGGAGAGCTTGGGACCTCGAAGGAGGGCCGTCGATGCCGGCCCACCCGATCTCACGGCCGCCCGTGACACGGCGCGCGGTATCCTGAGGCCCGATGGGTCTGCGCCACGTCGTCGTCCACGGGCACTTCTACCAACCGCCGCGCGAGTCGCCTTGGCTCGAGATCGTGGAAGAGCAGCCGAGCGCCGCGCCTTCTCACGACTGGAACGCGCGCGTCTCGGCCGAGTGCTACGCGCCCAACGCCGGCGCGCGCATCCTCGACGCGAAGGGGCGCGTCGATCGCCTGGTGAACAACTACGCGTCGATCTCGTTCGATGCGGGCCCGACGCTGATGGCGTGGCTCGAGCGCGAGGACCCGACCACGCACGCGGCGATGATCGAGGCCGACCGCACCTCGGTGCGCGCGCGGGGCCACGGCGTCGCGATGGCGCAGGTGCACGGCCACCTGATCTTGCCGCTCTGCAACGAGCGGGATCGACGCACGCAGGTCCGGTGGGGCGTGCGCGACTTCGAGTGGCGCTACGGCCGCAAGCCGCGCGGGATGTGGCTCGCCGAGACGGCGGTCGACGTGGAGAGCCTCGAGGCGATGGCCGCCGAGGGGATCGCGCTCACGGTGCTGGCGCCTCACCAGTGCGCGCGCGTGCGGCCGATCGGCCATCCCGCGTGGGTGGACGTGGGCGGCGGCCGCGTGGACCCCCGCCGCGCGTACGACGTGGCGCTGCCCTCGGGCAAGCACATCGCGGTGTTCTTCTACGACGGGCCGCTCTCGCGCGCGGTCGCGTTCGAGCACGTGCTCAACGACGGAAAGACGTTCGCCGATCGCATCCTCGGCACGTTCCACCCGAGCGCGCGCGAGCCGCAGATCGTCCATCTCGCGACCGACGGCGAGAGCTACGGGCACCACCATCACTTCGGCGAGATGGCGCTCGCGTTCGCGCTCGAGAACATCGCGGCGCGGGAAGGGCGCGAGGCGCTCACCGGGTACGAGGAGTACCTCGCCACCCATCCGCCGACGTGGGAGGCCGAGATCGTGCCGCGCACGAGCTGGAGCTGCGCGCACGGCGTGGAGCGCTGGCGCAGCGACTGCGGCTGCTCGACGGGTGCGCCGCACGGCTGGAACCAGGCCTGGCGCGCGCCGCTGCGGAAGGCGCTCGACGAGCTACGCGACGCCATCGCGCCCGAGTACGAGCGCGCGTGTGCGGGCCTCTTGCGCGACCCCTGGGCCGCGCGGGACGGGTACGTCGAGCTCCTGCTCGACGGGTCGGTCGATCGGCGCGACGCGTTCTTCCGCGAGCACGGCGTGCATCCCGCGCTCGCCGTCCTGGGGAGCCCCGAGCGCGTCCGCGCGCTCTCGCTCCTCGAGATGCAGCGCTTCGCGATGAGCATGTTCACCTCGTGCGGCTGGTTCTTCAACGACATCAGCGGCATCGAAGGGCAGCAGTGCCTCGCGTACGCGGCGCGCACGCTCGAGCTCGCGACCGAGCTCTTCGGGGATTGCTTCCGAGCGCCGTTCCTCTCGCGCTTGTCGGAGGCGAAGAGCAACGCTCCGGAGTGGCGAGACGGGCGCTACGTCTTCGAGCAGCTCGTCGCGCCGCGCGCGGTCTCGCTCATGGGCGCCGCGGCGCACTTCGCGATCACGTCGCTCTTCACGAGCTATGGCGCGCACGAGGAGCGCTACGGGTTCGACGTGGACTTCGAGGAGGCCGAGCAGCGGCGCGCGGCGAAGGCGCGCCTGGGCATCGGGCGCCTCACGGTGCGGCACGAGCGCACGGAGGCGAGCGTGTCCGTGGACTACGCGGTCGTGCACCTCGGCGATCACAACCTGGGCGGCGGAGTGCGCGTGTTCCCGGGCGCGGAGGCGCACCGCGCGATGCACGACGGGATCACGAAGGTGTTCGGTCGCCTCGATCTCCCGGAGGTGCTGCGCGCGCTCGAGCGGCACTTCCCGGGCGGCGTCTACTCGCTCAAGAGCATCTTCCACGACGAGCAGACGCGGATCTTGGCGGGCCTGCTCGAGGAGACGCTCGACGACGTGGCCGGCGAGTACCAGGACATCTACGCGCAGCAAGTGCCGCTGATGCGCTACCTCGCGAGCATCGGGCAGCAGCTGCCGCGCGAGTTCGTGGTGGCGGCGGAGATGTCGATCGGCCGCTCGCTCGAGAAAGAGCTCGGGCGCGGGCGCGCGATCGATCTCGTCGCGGTGGACGCGTTGCTCGCCGAGGCGAAGGACGGCGGCGTGGTGCTGCAGATGCCGCAGCTCGGGCGGGCGCTCGGGCGCACGCTGCGCGCGCTGCTCGAGGAGCTGGCGGAGTCGGACGACGAGGAGCTCGAGCAGCTCGCGGTGAAGGTCGCCGGCCTGGGCGTCGTCGGCACGTTCCCCTTCGACCGGCACGACGCCCAGAACCGGCTCGTGCGCCTGCGCGACGGCCGGGCGAAGCGGAGCGAGACGTTCGGCGAGCTCTGCGACGTGCTCGGCGTCGCCCGCTAGCGCGCCACTCGCTCTGCGCGCGGCGGCGCGTGCGCGTGCGCCGCGCTCCTCGCGCGGCTCCCTCTCCCACGAACGTGGGAGAGGGGGGGTGAGGGACTGCGAGAGGCCCCGACGGAAAGCGCCCCTGCGACAGGCCAACGGAAACCTCTCTCTCGAGCGCTCGAGCTCCGCCCTGCGCTCGCCTGCCGCCGTCGAGCTATCGTCTCTCGATGCGCGCTCTCCACTGGCTCCTCGTCGCGACGCTTCTCGTGGCCCTGTCGGGCTGCTCCGACGCTGCCGTCGGCGATCGTCGTGATGGTGGTCTCGGCGATTCCGCTCGCCCCGACACCTCGCTCGCCGACGCGGGCGCCGACGCGAACGAGGACGCCTGGGCGCCGCCTCGCTGCGGCGACGGCGTCGTCAACCAAACGTCCGAGATCTGCGACGACGGCAACGACGATCGCTACGACGGCTGCCTGCCCGACTGCACGGAGCCGCCGGTGATCGGCCCGCCCGAGCGCACGTGGACCTGGTACCCGATCCCCGGCACGCACTGCATCGACGGCAGCGAGACCGGCTTCGGCGTCAGCACCGTGAGCGGCTCGACCGACCTGATGGTCTACCTCGAGGGCGGCGGTGCCTGCTTCAACGACGCGTGCGACTTCACCGCGCTCAGCGTGCCCTTCGTGCCTCCGCCCGACGGCATCTTCGATCGCACGCAGGCCGGCAATCCCGTGCGCGACTGGAACATGGTCTACATCCCGTACTGCACGGGCGACATCTACGGCGGAGATCGCGACACGATGCTCGGCGGTCAGGTCCGCCACTTCCACGGCTACGTGAACATCCAGCGGGATCTCGAGGCCATCGTGCCCGCGTTCCCGCGCGTCACGCGCGTGCTGTGGACGGGCATCAGCGCGGGCGGCTTCGGCGCCGGTCTGAACGCGGGCCAGGCCGCGCGCGCCTTCGGCCCGACGCGCCAGATGATCCTCCTCGACGACTCGGGCCCGCCGCTCGGCAACGACGTGATCCCGCCGTGCCTCCAGCAGATCTTCCGCGACGTGTGGGGGCTCGACGACACGATCCTCGCCGAGTGCGGCGCCGACTGCACCGACCCGAACGACTTCGCGAGCGGCGTGCTCGCGCATTTCGATCGCCTGTATCCGGATGCGCACGTCGGGCTCTTCTCGAACACGGGCGACACCGTGATTCGCACGTTCATGGGCGCCGGCTGGTACGACGGCATGGTCGATCACTGCACCGGCGTCGTGCCGATCGCGGTCCCACAGCCCGACTTCGAGGATGGCCTGCTCGCGCTTCGCACGCGCTACGCGACCCGCGCGTCGTTCTACTTCAACGGGACGACGGGCGTGGGCTTCGGGCTCGGGCACACCACGCTGCGCACCGTGTCGTTCTACACGCCCCTCACCGGCGGCGTGGCCGTGAGCGATTGGGTCGGCGACGTGATCGACGGAACCATCACGCAGGTCGGGCCCTGAGGCCGGCCTCCGCCTCGGCCGTGAAGAGCACCCCGCCGGCGACCGCGGCCGGCATGAAGAGCAGGTTCAAGAGCGGCACCACGAGGAAGAGGCCGACGCCGGTCCCGAAGCCGAGCATCGCGGCGAGGTGGGCACGGAGAAAACCGGCGCGCTCGGCGAGCGTGCGGCCGCGCGTGGCCTGGGGCACGTCCACGTAGGCGACGCCGAAGTAGAGCGCCCACGCGACGAGGCCGACCACGGTGAGCACCGGGCTCGCGGCGGGCACCGTGACGCCGAGCACGAAGAGCACGAGGTTCACGAGGCCGAAGCTCGACTCGATCACCGCGCTTCGCACGAGATCCCGCACCAGGGTGCGCAGCCCGAAGGGCAGCGGCGCGACGCCGTGGAGGCGCTCGTCCAGCACCTCGGCGAGGCGCGCGTTGAAGGGAGCCGCCACGATCCCGCTCACGAGCAGCGTCGCGAAGAGCGCGAGCACCACGAGCACCACGTCGACGAGCACCGCGAGCGCGCCGCGCGCGAGGCCGAGCAGCCAGCTCCAATCGCCGGCGTCCGCGCCTGCCGAGCTCGGCCACATCCAGGCGGTGATCGCGGGCGCTGCGCGGAGCACGCCGGCCACGCTCGCGATCAGCACGAGGAGCGTGATCGCGATCGGGACGAGCCAGTAGCGCGCGAGGTCGAGGTGCTCGACGTAGACCAGGCGTGCGCCGCGGAAGGGCAGCGCGAGCCCGCGGAAGAACCCGAGCACGCTTCGTCGCGGAGCCGAGAGCGCTTGGCGCACGCGATCACTCTGGCCGAGCGCGCCTCGCGAGGCGAGGCGATCACCACGCGAAGGCGACGTGGAGCTCCGCCGCGAGCGGGCGTCGACACGCGGGGGGTGGCACGGCCGCCCCGCGCCGCAGGCCTTCGGGATGCGCGCGCTCGTACGCGCGCGAGAGCGTCGAGCGCGCGCGCACGTGCGGCGGGGATGGGCAGACGAGCGCGGCCGCGTCGTAGGTGCGTGGAGTCGCGGTCGCGGAAGGCGCCGTAGGCGCGGGCAACGGCGCGAGGCGTGTGGCCATCGAGGCCAGCCACGCGTGGGCGACCCCGTGCACGCGGTGCGCGACGCAGCTCGCCTCGTCGGCGCTCGTCTCCGAGCTGCTCGTGGGCGACACGTCGTGCACGATGCCAGGCGGCGTGACGGAGACCGTCAGCGCGATCCGAGCGGGCCCGGGGCGCTCGCGGCAGGCGCAGGCGAGCTCGGCCCGATCGGCGATGGCGTCGAGGAGCGGATCCACCCAGTAGCGATCGGTCACGCCGCCGCACGTGTCGGTGGGCGTCGACGGGGCATCCTGTGAGCGCACGCCGGCCGCCGCGAGCCACGCGAGCGCGCTCGCGATCGCGAACGTCGACCGGAGCGCGCCGCGTCGAGCCCACACCCTGCGAGTATGGGCGCCGCGATCGCGACGCGCTCGTGGCGACGGCCGGCGCCCGCCCTGCGCAGGAGGTCCGAGGGACCGCGGGCGCTCAGGCCCGCGGCGCGCCGCAGTGCGGGCACTTCGGCAGCTCGGCGGCGAAGGGGCCGCCGCAGTAGGTGCAGAACACGCGGCCGGCCGGGCCGCCGATGCGGGTCAAGCCGGTGTGCCGCGCCTCCAGCTCGTCGCTGCTCATGCGGTCGTTCTCGGCGGCGGGGGTCCAGACGACGTCGAGGGCCACCAGGCTCACGGCGGGGATCGACCGCAGCTCGGCGAGGTGCGCCGCGAGCGACGCAGGGTCGATCGTCTTCACGTCCGTGATCGTGCGGCGCGCCGCGACGACGAGCGTGACGAGGACCACGCCTTCGCCCTCGTGCTCGCGCGGCGTGAGCGCCGGCGCCGCGGCCGTGCTCGTGCCCGCCGCGTCGTTGCGCACGAGCTCGTGCTGGAACTGCGCGCGTGCCGCGTTCACGAGCGACTGGTGCTCGGCCTGTGCGCGCGCCGGCTCCATGCGCGCGAAGTTGCGGACCGCGCCGTGGAGCCACGCGATGCGGCTCGCCTCGAGCGCGTCCACCACGCCTGCGAGCCAGCGCGCGCGCCCCTCGGCGGTGCGCCCTTCGCCCGTCTTCGCAAGCGCGTCGAGCTTGCCCTGCACGAAGCGGCGCGCGCGAGCATCGAGCGCGATCCGCACCTCGGTCACGTCGATGCCCGACACGCGGCGCTCGATCCGGCGCAGCAGGCCGCCGCGCCAGAAGAAGAGCCAGTACATGAACGCGAAGAACGCGATCGCGATCAGCAACTGGCCCCACACGGGGGGCTCGTAGCTGTTCGCGCTCGAGGCCGCGCCCCCGTAGCTGCCGCTGCTGGAGCTCCACGAGCCGCCGCCAGACGAAGACGAGGACGAGCCGCCGCCCCAGTCGCTGCCGCCGAAGCTGCCGCCGGTGGACTGCGCGAGCGCGAGGCTCGTGAGCCCGAGCCAGAGCGCCAGCGCCCAGGAGGCGAGCCACGCCGCCGCCCGCTTCATCGCAGCTCGACGATCTTCTCGCCGAAGAGCCGCTCGACCTGGGCCATGAGCCCCTCGCTCGGCTCCACTTTCAGGTCGAGATCCGGCACCGACACCGTCCATCGCTCCTCGCTCGTCAGCTCGAGCGAGACGGGGCAGGGCCCCGGCGCCCCACGGAGCGCATCGCGCAGCGCGCGGAGCTTCTTCACGTCGACGCGCTCGACGGGGATGCGCACCTTCACGCTCTTGGTCTTCTCGCGCAGCGCGAGCGCGAGCGTCTTGGCGCTCGTCAGCACGAGCTTGGGCTCGGCCGCCTTGTCTTCTTCCCCGTTCTCGTCGCGCTCGAAGCGCAGCTTCGCCTCGACGAACACCGGCTCGCCGCCCGCGAGCACCTCCCGCGCGCCCTCGAGCTCTCGATCGCGCACGATCACCTCGACGCGGCCGTGCGCGTCCTCGAGCGAGAAGAACGCGATCTTGCCGCCGGTCTTCGTCGGCCGCTCTCGCAGGCCCTCGACGGTGCCGCCGATGCGCACTTCCATGCCGTCGCCGCTCGTCTGGAGCGAGCTCGTGTTGGCGTTGCAGAAACGGCCGAGCTCGGTCTTGTAGCGATCGAGCGGGTGTCCCGAGACGTAGAAGCCGAGCGCGCTCTTCTCGCGCGAGAGCAGCTCGCGCAGATCCCAGGGCGGAATGTTCGGGAAGGCGCTCGCGCCGGTCCGCTCCGCCTTGGCCGGTCCCGCGTCGAAGAGGCCGAAGAGCGAGGTCTGGCCACTCAATCGATCCTGCGTCGCGCGCTTGCCGCGCTCGAGCGCCGCCTCGATCGCCGCGAACGCCTGCGCGCGCGAGACGCCGATCTTCTCGTGCGCCGCATCGAACGCGCCGCACTGCACGAGCGCCTCGACCACGCCCTTGTTCACGCGGCGCAGGTCCACGCGCGAGCAGAAGTCGAACAGGTCCGTGAACGGCTGCTCGTGCCCGTGCTCGTTGCGCCGCGACTCGAAGATCGCCTCGAGCGCCGACTCGCCGATGCCCTTCACGCCGCCGAGACCGAAGCGGATCTTCGGGACCATCGGATCGCGCAGCACGCCGCCCAGCGAGGCGGGGCGATCGGGCCGGCGCTTGGGCGCGTGCTCCTTGGGCTCGTAGACGACGGCGAAGTCGATGAACGACTCGTTCACGTCGGGCGGCAGCACGGTGATGCCCATCGAGCGGGCCTCGGCCACCGTGCGGACGACCTTCTCGATCTTGTCCTTGTCGGCGCTGAGCGTCGCGCAGACGAACTCGACGGGGAAATGCGCCTTCAGGTAGGCCGTCTGGTACGTGATGAGCGCGTACGCGGCCGAGTGGCTCTTGTTGAAGCCGTAGCCGGCGAAGTAGTCGACGAGGTCGAAGATCTTTCCGGCGTTCTCGGCCGTGTGCCCGCGCCCGACCGCGCCGTCGACGAAGGTCTGGCGCTGCTTGGCCATCTCCTCCGCCTTCTTCTTGCCCATGGCGCGGCGGAGCAGATCGGCGCCGCCGAGCGTGTAGCCCGCCATCGTGCGGGCGATCTCCATGACCTGCTCCTGGTAGACGATGACGCCGTACGTGTCCTTGAGGACCGGCTCGAGGCAGGGATCGGGATAGGCGACCTTGATGCGCCCGTGCTTACGCTGGACGAAGTCGTCGACCATGCCGGTGCCGAGCGGGCCCGGGCGATAGAGCGCGACGGCGGCGGTGATGTCGTCGAACGTGTCGGGCCTGAGCTTCTTGAAGAGGCCCTGCATGCCCGAGCTCTCGAGCTGGAACACGTTCGTCGTTTCACCCGAGGACAGGAGGGCGTAGGTCGCCTTGTCGTCCATCGGGAGCGCGCCCACGTCGAACGACTCGCCCTTGCGGTCGGGGCGGCGATCGATGAGGCGCGCCGCGAAATCGATGACCGTCAGCGTCTTGAGGCCGAGGAAGTCGAACTTCACCAGGCCCGCGTACTCGACGTCGTCCTTGTGGTACTGCGTGACGTAGATGCTCGGCTCGGGGCAGAACACCGGGACGTGATCCCAGAGCGGCCCTTCGCTGATCACGATGCCGGCGGCGTGCATGCCGGCGTGGCGCGTGAGGTCCTCGAGGCTCATCGCCGTGTCGAGGAGGCCGTGGATCGCCGGGTCCTCTTCGTAGACGGCCTTGAGCTTGGGCTCCTCCTCCATCGCCTTCTGGATGGAGACGATCTTTCCCTGCACGGGCTCGGGCACCATCGACGCGATGCGCGCGGTGTCCGCTGGCAGCATGCCGAGCGCGCGGCCCACGTCCTTGACGACGCTGCGGCTCTTGAGCTGGTGGAAGGTCGCGATCTGACCGACCGACTCGTGGCCGTACTTGCCGCGCACGTAGTCGATGACCCGGTCGCGCCGGTCCATGCAGAAGTCGACGTCGAAGTCGGGCATCGACACGCGCTCGGGATTGAGGAAGCGCTCGAAGAGCAGGCCGTGCTCGAGCGGATCGAGATCCGTGATGCGCAGCGAGTACGCGACGAGGGAGCCTGCGCCCGAGCCGCGGCCCGGGCCGACCGGCACGTCGTTGTTCTTCGCCCAGTTGATGAAGTCCTGGACGATGAGGAAGTAGCCCGGGAACTTCATCGAGATGATCGTCTCGAGCTCGAACTCGAGGCGCTTCTCGTAGACCGAGCGATCGGCCGTGCGACCGCGGCGCGCGATCTCGTCGTACCGGCGCACGAGGCCCTCGTGGGCGAGCTTGCGCAGCCAGTCGGCCTCGGTCACCCCATCAGGGACGGCAAAGCGCGGCAGCTTGGGCGCGTGCTTGGGCTTCACCTTGCCGCCGGCGCGCTCGGCGATGGCGAGCGTCGTCTTCACGGCGTCGGCGTAGCGCGCGAAGCGAGCCGCCATCTCGTCGCCGGAGCGCAGGTACATGTCGCTCGAGCCGTGGTGGGCGCGCTCCATGTCGGCGAGCTGGCGGTTGGCGCCGATCGACTGGAGCACGAGCTGCGCGCGCGCCGCCTCCTGTGTGAGGTAGTGGCAGTCGTTCGTGGCGACCGTGGGGAGCTCGAGGTCCTTCGCGAGCGCGTCGAGGATCTCGTTGAGCGGCTCGTCCTCGGGGAAGCCGTGATCCTGCAGCTCGACGAAGAGGTTGTCCTTGCCGAAGACGTCCTTCAGCGTGCCGAGCGCCTTGCGACCGGCATCCGGGCCCTTGAGCAGGATCTCCTGCGCGACGTGGCCGCCCATGCAGGCCGTCATCGCGATCACGCCGCGCGTGTTCTCGGCGAGCGCCTCGAGATCGACGCGCGGCACCCCGTTCGCCATTCCGTCGACCCAGCCGAGCGAGACGATGCGCGAGAGGTTCGCGTAGCCTTCCTGCGACTCGGCGAGGAGCACGAGGTGCCCGTGCGGGCGCGGCGCGGGATCCTTGCGCGAGCCGGAGACGAGGTTCACCTCGCAGCCGACGATCGGCTTGATGCCCTGATCGGCGCACGCGCTCGTGAACTGCAGCGTGCCGTGCATGTTGCCGTGATCGGTGAGCGCGACCGCAGGCTGGCCGAGCTCCTTGACGCGCTTGGCGAGCGCCTTGAGGCGGATCGCGCCGTCGAGCATCGAGTACTCGGAATGGACGTGCAGGTGAACGAACTCGGCGGCCATCGGGGGAGGGCAGCGTAGCGGATCGAGGGGCCCCTGGCGCGGCGAGAATCGGAGCGCGAACGCGCCTGAGGACGGCCCCGCGCGATCGTGGCGATCCGCGCGGAGGAGCCAGGAATTCCAGCCGCGCGCCGGGAGGAGCGCTGGATCGCCGGAGGGACGACGGCAGGGTGATCGCTCTCGAGAGAGCGAGACGACCGAGCCAACGCGGCGCAGAGCGGCGCGCGACCGCGATTAACGCGCAATAATTCCTCCGCGGCGCCGTCGCCGAGCAAGGTGGTCCATGCGCTCTCGTCGTTCGGTGCTCGCGCCGCTCTCGCTGGCCTCGCTCTCGGTGCTCTTGTCGGGCGGCTGCGGACTCGCGGTTCGGCCGGTCGTGGATGGCGGCGGGCTCGGCGGCGACGCCGGCCCGTCGACGGTGGACGGGGGGCTCGACGCAGGCCTCGCCTCGGATGCCGGAGACGGCGGCGGGGGTGAGACCGACGCGGGCCCGCCGCCCTACGACCCCACGCGCCTGACGCTCTGCCAGGCGCTCGAGCCGCGCAGCGTGGTCGCGCTCTCGCCCGATGGATCCTCGCTCGCGCTCGTGGGGTCGCGCTCGATCGAGATCGTCGGCACCGCGGACGGTCGCACCAGGCGCGTGATCCTGACGGACGGGACGACGCTGAGCGACGTGTTGGGCTTCACGGTCGATGGCACGGCCCTCGTCGTGAGCGAGGGCGCCGCCATCGTGCGCTACGACGTCGCGACCGGCGCACGCGAGAGCACGCCGCTCGGCGCGGGATCGGCGCCGAGCGCCGTCGTCGTCACTTCGACGGGGGTCGTGGCGGTGCGGGACGGTGTCGTGCAGGAGATCCCCTTCGTCGGCGCGCGACGCACGATCGCGGCGGTCCCCTCGGGCCCGACCCCGCATCAGATCCTCGCGCTCCCGTCCGGGGATCTCTTGCTCGTGTCGACGGAGGCCTTGCGTCGCATCGCGCCCTCCGACGGCCACGAGGTCGCGCGCGCCGCTGCGCCGCCGAGCGACGGGTTCTCGTGGGCCGCGCTGCTGGGGGACGGATCGATCGTCGTCGCACGCTACCGCGGGATGGCGGTCTACGACGGATCGCTCGCGCCCCTCGCCTCGTTTCCGATCGTCACGACGCTGATGGCGGCTGCGGGCTCTCGCGTGCTCGTCGCGTCGGAGACCGGAGGCGCGTCGGTGCTCGACTACGCGCACGGCCCGGCGGGCACCTCGCTCACGCCACACGGCACGATCACCGTCGACGCCGACACCACGCCGGCCGGCGCGCTCCTCGCCGCGGGGACTGCGCTGGCGGTGAGCGCGCCGAGCGGTGCGTTCGTTCTCGCGCGGAGCAGCGATCTCGCGGTCACGCTCCGCCGCGACGCGCTCGCGATCGACGCCTCCGCGGGCATCGCATTGCTGGCGCCGCATCGCGTCGTGCTCGCGGAGGGCGTGCTCGATCTCGACACGCGCTCCGTGGTGCACCAATTCGATGCGCGCGCGACCCGCGTGCTCGCCGCGGAGCGGGGGAACCTCGCGGCGCGCGATCTCGGGAGCGTGATCGAGCTGGTCGACGGCGCGCTCGGCACGCGCACGCTCCCCGTCCTCACCGGCACGCAGGCGCTCTCGCTCGCGCCGGATGGAAGCGCGATCGGCGGGATCGTCGGCAGTGACGTGCTGAGCTTCGCGATCGGCTCGAGCGTCCTCTCCCGCGCCTCGATCGCGAGCCCGAGCTCGGCCGTCGCGCTCGCGCTCGCGCCCGGCGGGACACCCGCCTACGTCGCTGGCTCGCCGCAGGGGCTCGTCGCGGTCGACGTCCCCGGCGGCGCGACGCGCACCGTGCTCGCCGAGGGCTTCGTCAGCGCGGTGCTCGCCTCGAGCGATGGGCGCACGGTGGCGGCGGACGCGGCGGGCGGCCTCGTGCGGATCGACGCCGAGACCGGGGAGAGCCAGCCGGCGGGCGCCTTCGCCTCCGCCATGGCGTTCGCCGACGAGAGCCGCTGGCTCTTCACCTCCGACGGCGCGAGCCTGTTCGCGCAGCCGGCCGACGGCAGCGCCGCGCGACGGCGCATCGCCACCGAGGTGGGCAGCGCCCTCGTCGCCTCGCCCGACGGCGAGCTCGTCGTGGTGGGGCAGGGCACCTCTCTCCACGTCTACTGCACGCCGGAGAGCTCGCTCCACCCGTGACGGCGCGCGCGCCGTTTTTCTGACGACGGCAGGGCGGGTCCGTAGCATTCGATCCGTGGTGCACGGGGTTCCTCGCTCGGCCATCGTCCGCGCTCCGGCGTTGCCGCCGGAGCTCGATCGGACGGTCGCGGACTCGCTCGCCGAGCCGTCGGGGAACGTCGTGCCGTTCACGCCGCGCGCGCGCCGCTGCGGGACCTGTGGCGCCGAGCTGCCGGGCAGCTTCGTCGTCTGTCCGCACGACGCGACGCCGCTCGGTGTGGCCCCGAGCCGCGAGGATCCGCTCGTCGGGGTCGTGCTCGCCGGCACCTACCGGCTCGTCCGGCCGATCGGCAAGGGCGGCATGGGCAAGCTCTACGAGGCCGAGCACACGCGCCTGCGCCGCCGCTTCGCGGTGAAGGTGCTGCACGAGTCGCACGCGGAGAAGGTCGAGGCCGTGCGTCGCTTCGAGCGCGAGGCCGAAGCGCTCGCGCGCATCTCGAGCGATCACGTGCTCGACGTCGTCGACGTGCTGCGCACGCCCGACGACCGCACCGCCATCGTCACGGGGCTGCTCGAGGGCGAGGACCTCCAGCGCCGTCTCGAGCGCGCGCGCGTGCTCCCGATCGCCGAGGCCATCGAGGTCGCGCGGCAGATCTGCCGGGGGCTCTCGGCGGCGCACGCCGTCTCCGTCATCCATCGCGATCTCAAGCCCTCGAACCTGTTCCTCTCGGCGACGACCGACGGAACGCTCGCCGTGAAGATCCTCGACTTCGGCGTCGCCAAGCTCGGGGGCACGAACGAGGTGACGCGCACCGGCGTCGTGCTCGGAACACCGGCGTACATGGCGCCCGAGCAGGCGCGCGGCAGCAGCAAGGCCGACGCACGCTGCGACGTCTACGCGGTGGGCGCCGTGCTCTACCGCATGGTCACGGGCCGCATGCCCTACGACGGCAAGGACGTGACGGCGACGCTCTCGCAGCTCCTGCACGAGCAGCCGCCGCGGCCGCGCGCGATCCGGCTCGACATCCCGCTCGCGCTCGAGTCGGTGATCCAGCGCGCGATGTCGCGCGAGCCCGCCGAGCGTCCCAAGAGCGCGCTCGAGCTCGAGGCGATGCTCGGCGAGATCGCGGGGCAGGCCGTGAAGCCGGCGATCCACGTGGGCGGCGGGCCGGGGAGGGCGGAGCGCGCGCCCGACACGATGGTGCTCGCGCGCGGCGAGGTGGCGCGGGCGACGGCGCTCGAGAAGGAGGCCCGGGCGGCGCGCCCGCGCGCGCTGCTCCAGTCGGTGGTCGTCACGCTGCTCGCCGCGTGTGCCGGGGCGATCGCGTTCCACGCGCCGGTCGAGCTCGCGTCGGGCGCCGCGGACGCGCACGGTGAGCTGCGCCTCGCGCTCGCCATCGTCGGTGCCGTCGCCGCGGCGGCGGGCGCCGTCACGGCGCTGGTGCGCACGCTGCGGCCGCGGTGGGCGAGCGCGCCAGAGGTCGACCGGGCGCGCGAGGGCCTGCACGCGATGGTGCGCCGCGGGCTCGTCGCGTTCGGTGCCGCCTTGGCGCTGCCGCTCGCGCTCGCGGCCCTCTCGCTCGTCGCGCTTCCGTCGGTGGCGCTGCTCTCGCTCGTCGCCGTCTCGCTCGGGGTCGTCGCCGCGGTGGCTCCGATCGCCGCGCGGGCCTGAGCCGCGCGAGCGCGCCATGCGACGCAGTCAGGCGCGCGTCGGCTCGCAAGCGAGCGCGCCGACGAACACGCCTTGCTCGATGCTCGCGGTCCGTCCGTACACGCGGGCCGCGCCGGACGCGCCCTCCACCCAGAGCAGCAGCTCCCAGCCCGGCTCGCTCGAACCGTCCCGGGCCGCGAACGAGCTGGTGGTCGCGTGGTAGCTGCCGGCGGGGCCCTCACTGGGGGCCGCCGGGTCGGCGCGGAACACGGCGCTCGCTCCGGCGATCTCCAGGGTCCCGATCGTCCGGCCGTCGACCGCGGACATGGCGAGAACGCCGTGCCTCTCCTCGCCGGTGGCGGTGTTCGTCCACACGACGTCGCAGCCGACCGTCTCACCCGGCACGAGCGCGCGCGGTCCGTCGCTCTCCTGCGCGCCCGCGGGCGATCGCTGGTCGGCGTGCGCCCGGGCCTCCGGGAAGGCCGTCACCTCGGGCGCGTCGGGCGCGCTCGTTCCCGAGCAGGCAAGGCTCGTCGCGCCGAACAGCGCGATCGCGACGGAGCAAGGACCCACTCGCGGAAGTCGACGCATCATGCCGCGACGGTACGCCCGTCGTCGCCGGAACGGGAGATTCCCGGCTCGGCCGCCCGGGAGCGCGTCGCTCCGCGCGCCCGCTCCACGGCCGGCCCCTTCAGTCGCTGAAGAGCTCGTCGAGGTCCGACTTCGTCAGGCCCTTGAGCTGCGTGCCCTCGGTCGAGAGCACGTTCTCCATGAGCGAGCGCTTCTTGTCGGAGAGCTGGAGGATCTTCTCCTCGACCGTGCCCTTCGCGATCAGGCGATACACGGTCACGACCTTGCTCTGGCCGATGCGGTGCGCGCGGTCGGTCGCCTGGTCCTCGACGGCCGGGTTCCACCACGGATCGAAGTGCACGACCGTGTCGGCGCCCGTCAGGTTCAGGCCCGTGCCGCCGGCCTTGAGCGAGATGAGGAAGACGTTGACGCCTTCGTCCTTGTTGAAGTGATCGACGCGCTCCTGTCGATCCTTCGTCGAGCCGTCGAGGTACTCGTAGGTGATCTTGTCCTCGTCCATCGTGCTCTTGATGAGCTGGAGCATCTCGACGAACTGGCTGAAGACGAGCACGCGGTGCCCGCCCTGCGCGGCCTCGCTGACGATCTCGCGGAGCGCGTTGAGCTTGCCGCTCGTCTCGTCCGACCACTCGCCGTTGAGCTTGGTGAGGCGCGGATCGCACGCCGCCTGACGCAGCCGTGTGAGCGCCGCGAGGATCTGGATGTGCGCCTTGCCGACGCCCACCTTGTCGACCTCGCTCATGACGCTCGCGCGGACCTTCGCGAGCATCTGCTTGTAGAGCTTGGCCTGCTCGTCCGCGAGCGGCACCACGATCTCCTGCTCGATCTTGGCCGGCAGCTCGGGCGCGACCTCGTTCTTGGTGCGCCGCATCACGAGCGGCCGCACGATCGCGCGCAGCTTGCGGATGGTCTCTTCGTCGCCGCGCTCCACCGGGCGCGCGTACTTGTCCTCGAAGACCTTCAGCGAGCCGAGCAGGCCCGGCGAGACGAAGTCGAGGATCGACCAGATCTCGCTGAGGCGATTCTCGATCGGCGTGCCGGTCAGCGCGAGGCGCCGGTCGCTCTTGATCTTCTTGGCCGCGCGCGCGGTCGCGCTCATCGGATTCTTGATGTGCTGCGCTTCGTCGAGGATGACGTACCGGAAGTCGAGATCCGCGAGCAGCTCCTCGTCGCGCCGAAGGAGCGCGTACGACGTGAGCACGACGTCGCTTTCTTCGATCTGCGCCTTGTTCTCGTGCCGATCACCGCCCTGCCAGAGCAGCGTCGTGATCGAGGGCGCGAACTTCTCGATCTCGCGCGCCCAGTTCGGCACGACCGAGGTCGGCGCGACGACGAGCGTCGGCTTGTGGTCGTCCTTGTACTTGCTCTTCACCCAGCAGAGCAGGGCGATGGTCTGCAGGGTCTTTCCGAGACCCATGTCGTCGGCGAGGATGCCGCCCGTCTTCAGCTCGTGCAGGAACACGAGCCACGAGAAGCCGCGCTTCTGGTAGTCGCGGAACTCCTTCACCTTGAGCGTGCGCGGCTTGGCGATCTGCTCGATCTCGGCGACCTCTTCGAGCTTGCCGAAGAGCTCCTTGGCGCCCGGCGAGACGCTCTGGTGCTTGCCGACGAGGCGCAAGAGCTCCTGCACGCGCCCCGCCTGCGCGAGCGGCACCTTGCCCGGGCCCGAGCCCGCCACGATCTCGGCCATGCGCTCCATGACCTCGGAGACCTCGTCGGCCCGCAGCGGCGCGTAGCTGCCGTCGGGGAGCTTCACGAGGCGGCGTCCCTTCTCGAGCGCGCTCCGCAGCTCGTCCTCGTCCACGGCGATGCCGTTCACGAGGAACGCCACGTCGACCGAGAGCCAGTCCACGCCGCTGCCGACGCGGACCTGCGGTGTGACCGACGCGTCGCGGATCTTCACGGCGCGCAGATCGCTCGGGACCAGCTTCTCCCACTCGGCGGGGAGCTTCGTGATGCCGTCGGTCCAGAACTTGATGGCCGGATCGCCGTGCGCCGTGAGCCCTTCCTTCGACTCGTCGGGCACGAGGCCGAGGTCGAGGATCTTCTGGAGCGCCACGAGCTCCTTGCCGACGTCGCGACGCACCACGCGCGGGCGCGCGCCGATCTCCTTCGGCGGCAGCACGGCGAGCGGCGCCGGCAAGCCGGACGAGGGCACCGTGAAGAGCTGATCCATCGCGCCGTCGTCGCCGTTCGCGTCGGCGTACGAGACCTGGAGCTTCACGTTGGCGTCGAGGATGTCGCCGTCGGTCTGGAGGCGGAACTTCGGCGCCGCGTCGACCACGTCGGCGACCTGCGCGATGTCCGGTAGCTCGGCGCCGAGCAGCGCCGCGAGCTTCGGCAGGAGCTCGCCGAGGAGGCGCGGCAGCTCGCCCACCGGGAGAATGAGCGCGGGCGAGCGATAGAGGCGCGTGAGCCACGCGGGCGTGACCTGGTCGGCGACCGTGCGCGCGATGCCTTCCGTCGTGTCGACGTGCCAGCCCGGCGTGCCCTCGAACCAAGCACCGCTCGAGAGCGGGAAGCGGCGCACGCCGTTCTTGGTCTCGAACACCACGCGCACGCGGCACGTCTTGGCGTTCGCCTGATCGAGCTCGATGCGGGGGCGCAGCGGCTCCTCGCTGAAGCGCAGCTCCATCGAGGCCGGCTCGAGCAGCACGCGCTTGTCGCGCAGCATCGAGAGCAGCTCGGCCGCGTCCTCGCCGCGGATCTCCGCCGTCGAGGCGCCGCCGCGGCTCGCGTGCCGCGCGAGCGCCCGCATCACCGGCCGCATCGCGGGCGCGACGCCGTTCCACGCGCCGAGCGCGTCGACCATCGGCACCGGCGTGCGCGTGCCGAGCACGACGGGCGTGATCGCGATCGAGGCCGCCCGCACCTGCATGCGGAACTCGAGGTCGATGGGCTTGCGACCTTCTTCGGGGCCGGGCAGCCACGCATCGAAGATCGAGCGGGCATCCGGCGACGCGTCGCGCGCCGGCGACGAGGCGGCCGGGTGGAGCGCCCCGGGATGTCCGGCGGGCAGGGTGCCCGGCTCGCGCAGCGACTCGCGCGGCATCACCGGATCGCGCAGCGCCACGGGCGAAGCGCCGATCGCGCTACCGCCGTAGAGATCGAGGTGCCCCGCCTCGCCGCGGCGCCGACGGCGCGAGCGACGGCGCTTGCCGCCGACCGAGACCGTGTGCGCGACCGAGGGCGCGAGCTCGATGCCCGACTTGATGAGGCCGCCGTCGTTCTTCACCACGAGGGGCGTGCCGTTCTCGGCGAGGGGCTTCGGGCGCGGCGGGCGCTCGCGATCGCGGAGCGCGACGAGCAGCGCCGCGACGTGCTTGCAGTGCTGGGCCGGGCCGCGGAATCCCGCGCAGGTGCACGACGACTGCCACGTGCCCTCGGGCGTGAGCGTGATCTGCGGCGTGTACGTGTCCTGCTTGACGTGGATGTGCGCCGACGCCGCGCTCCCGTCGGTCGCGAGATCTTTCACCTCGCCCCGGCGGGCGTACTGGCGACCGCGGAGGAACGCATTTCCACCCACGACGCGCTGGATCGCGCGATCGGAGAACTTGGAGAGGTGCTGGGCGATACGACTACCGTCGGGCGACCGCGCAGGGGCCTCGCCTTCGGCTTCGCCGTCGTCCTCGCCGTCTTCGTCCTCTTCGTCGAGATCGGCCTCGTTCTCGGGCTCCTCTTCGAGCGGGAGGAGCGCGCCGTCGTTCTCGTAGTCGCCGCCGCCGGATGCGTTGTCGGACATGAAGCCTTGCGTCTGTGAAACAGGGGGGTTGCGCGTACCGCGCTACGCGTCGGGAGCAGCCCGGCGACGGGCTCGAGCCCGCGGCGGCACCAGTCCCCGCCTCGGCCTGGCCGCCGAGGCGCATCGCTCCTGTGCCCCTCGCTGCCGGGGCGGCTTGGAAGCCTTCCTGGCAGCTCCACCAGCCTTCCCCACCACGCAGGGTCCCTGGCGTCGCCGAGGCAGCGTGCCCGTGGTGCTTCCTTGGCGGGAGAGCAGCCATCGGTTCACGCGCGGAGCGGAACGGATCGATGGGCTTATGGCATGGGCCCTGTCGGGGCGCAAGCAGCGAATCGCGCCCCGCGCCCGCGGCTCCTCCGCGGGAGCGCACGGAGAAATCCGAGGCGTCGGCGGGAGCTGTTATCCTCGCGGATTCATGCCCGTCACGTTCCAGGACATCCTCCGCGCCTGGCCCATCGTCCATCGCTGGGTGCCGCGTACGCCGCTGTATCGCTACTCGCTGCTCTCCGGGCGCTGGGGCTTCGACTGCTTCGTGAAGCACGAGAACCACCTGCCCATCGGCGCGTTCAAGGTGCGCGGCGGCGTGAACCTGTTCGCCAGCCTCTCCGACGCGCAGCGCTCGCGCGGCGTGATCACGGCGACGCGCGGCAACCACGGTCTGTCGCTGGCGTGGGCCGCGCGCAGCTTCGGATCGCGCGCGATCATCTACGTCCCGAAGGGCAACAACCCCGAGAAGAACGCGATCATGCAGACGCTCGGGGCCGAGGTCGTCGAGCACGGCCGCGACTTCGACGACGCTCGCGCCGAGGCCGAAGCGCGCGCGAAGAACGAGGGCCTGCGCTACGTGCACCCCGCGAACGAGCCGCTGCTCATCGCGGGCGTGGGCACCTACGCGATGGAAGTGGCCGAGGACCTTCCCGACGTGGACGCGATCTTCGTCCCCATCGGCGGCGGCAGCCTGATCAGCGGCACCGTGGTGGCGCTGCGCACGATGCGGCCCGACGTGAAGATCTACGGCGTGCAGGCCGAGCGCGCCGACGCGCTCGCTCGCTCGCTCGAGCACGGCAAGCTCGAGACGATCGAGCGCGCCGACACGTTCGCCGACGGCCTCGCGACGCGCTACGCGTTCGAGATCCCCTTCGAGATCCTCTCGCGCCACAAGCTCGATGCGATCGTGCGCGTGAGCGAGAGCGAGATGCAGGACGCCGTGAAGCTCGCGCTCGAGGGCACGCACAACGCGGCCGAGGGCGCCGCCGCCGCAGCCTATGCCGCCGCCTACAAGATGCAGCGCGAGCTGCGCGGCAAGAAGGTCGTCATCGTGCACAGCGGGCACAACATCGACCGCAACACGCTCCGCTGGGCGCTCGGCCTCTTCGACGCCTGAACGTGGCGCGCGCCACCGAGACGGTCCGGCTCGTCTATCACGCGCGCACGCTGGTCATCGCGGGCGTCGGGATCGCCGGCGTGCTCGCGGGGATCGCGGTCGCGGGCGGCGACATCGGGCGCTCGCAGCTGGGGCCGGTCGCGGTGCCGCTCCTCGCGGTCACGCTCGGCGTGCTCGCGTTCCTCGTGTGGCTCGGCTGGAGCGACTACGTCTCGGCGACCTCGCTCGCGATCGACGAGCGCGGAGTCACGCTCGGCCGCGGGGAGGGAAGCACGGTGCCGTGGAGCGCCATCCGCGCACTGACGCGCGGCACGGGCGCCTTTCGCCTGGTCGTGCGGACCGACGCGAAGGTCGTGCGCTTCCAGCTCCTCGTGCTTCCGCGCCCGATCGCGGCGCTGAAGCTGCTCGTGGGGCGGGCGAAGGAGGCGGGCGCGAAGGTCGAGCCCTACCTCGAGCGCCTGGCCGAGCACGTGGACGAAGAGGAGGAGCCGTAGGGCGCTGGGGGCGAGGATTTGCACCACGGGAAGCCCGCTGTTAGGACGGCCCGCCGGGCAGCAGAACATGGCGGGCGACGACACTCCGGCGGGGCTCCCCACGCATCGGCCGCTCCCCTCGGTCGACATCCCGATCTTCCGGGACGACGTCGCCCGCACCCGGAAGAACCGAGCGATCGCGGCCGGCGCCGCGGTCGGGGCGGGCATGATGCTGCTCGGCGTGGTGGCCCTCGTCCCGATGTGCAGCGGCGGCGGGGACGAGACGGCCGACACCGAGCCCACGGCGGCGGTGCCCACGACGCTCGGGTACGTGCCGCCCGTCGACGCCGGGCCCGCGCCCGTGGACGCGTTCGTGGTGCTCGCCGAGCCGACCCACGTCGAGACGACGCCCACCGAGACGCGCACGTCGCACGTCTTCGGGACGGCGCCGGGGTTCCGGCCCGCGCTCACGAGCACGGGCATGACGGGGCCCGAGGCGGATGCGGTGATCGCGGCGCTCGACGACGTGATGGACTTCCGGCGCTGCCGGCCCGACGACGAGATGATCCTCGTGCGCGACGCCGAGGGCGTGCTCACGCGCTTCGAGTACCGCGCGTCGGTCACGCAGATCTACGAGGCGGTGCGCGCACAGGGCGAGCTCTTCGAGGGCCACCAGGTCGAGGTGCCGATCGACACGGTCCGCATCGCGCGGGGCGGAACCGTCGCGAGCTCGCTCGGCGCGGCGCTCGAGGCTTCGGGCCTCGGCCGCACGCTGGTCGGCACCTTCGTCGACGTGTTCGAGGGACGCATCGACTTCAACACCGAGACGCGCGCGGGCGACGCGTTCCGCGTGCTCGTGGATCAAGACAGTATCGACGGCACGTTCCTGCGCTGGGGCCAGGTGCGCGCGATCGAGTACCGCAGCCAGCGGCGCGGGGACCTGGTGGCGTACTACTTCGAGCCGCGCGGCGAAGAAGGAGACTTCTACGACGCGTCGGGCCGCCAGATGCACGGCGGCTGGCTGCGCACGCCGCTCCACTACGATCACATCAGCTCGCCCTTCGACATGCATCGCATGCATCCGGTGCTGCACCGCGTGATGCCGCACAACGGCATCGACTTCGCGGCGGGCACCGGCACGCCGGTGTGGGCGGCGGCCGACGGAACGATCACCTTCGTCGGCCCGCGCGGCCCGAACGGGAACCTCGTCACGATCGCGCACGAGGGCGGCTACGAGACGGCGTACTGCCATCTCTCGCGCTTCGCGACCGGGCTGCATCGCGGGCAGGAGGTCCATCAGCGGGAGCTGATCGGCTACGTGGGCACGACGGGCCGCTCGACCGGCCCGCATCTGCACTTCGGGCTGAAGCACCACGGCACGTTCATCGACCCGGCCTCGCAGCTGAACGGCCAGGGCCGCATGCTGCCCGCGGGGCAGCTGGGCGCGTTCCGCACGTCGATGGCGGAGCTCCGCACCGCGCTCGAAGGCGCGACGATCCCCGAGGTCGCCGAGACCGGCGCGAGTGACCCGACGCCAGCGCCGACCGAAGCCGCGATGGACTGAAGCGCGCTTCCGCGGCGCTGCGCGATCACGTCGGAAGCACAGGATCGCGGGTGCTCGCGGGCCGGAAGTAGCGCCGATGCGTGCGACCGCACGCCTCGCAGCTCGCGCCCTGGATGGCGAGCGTCGCGCCGCCGAGCTGCGCGCGCGACCACCGCGTCTCGAGCGCCGCGCCGCAGCAGCGGAACGGCGCCGCGCGGCGCTCGGCCTCGGGCAGATCCGCGACGGCGATCGCGTCGGCGGCCGACTCTCCGCTCGCGGAGCGGTGAGCGGCGCGCCATGCGCGGGCGCGCCGTCCATCGAGCCAGCGCCGGAGCCGCGGAGAGAGCCAGAGGCCTGCGGCGAAGAGCGCGACGAGCGCGCCGACGACGATCCACGGCATGACGGGCCGATCCTGGGTCGCCTCGTCCTCGTCGTTGCGCCCGAGGTGCACCGCGAAGCCCAGCATCGGAGCCGCGAGGTCGCGGTCGTGCGTGTAGCGTGCGAGGTCGCCCGCCGCGACGTGATCGGCGAGCGTCCGGAGGGACGTCTCGAGCAAGAGCGTGCGGCCGGAGACGGTCGTCACCTGCTCCACGTCGAAGCCCGTGGCGTGCAGCTGCTCGCGGCTCGGCTCGATCTCCCAGTAGGACTCGGCGTCGATCCGGACGCGATGCAGGATCCAGCGCGGGTGCGGCAGGGCGAGAGCGACGGGCGGGCGATCGCGCGCCGCGACGGGGAGGATCCCGGCCGAGGACCACGGGCTCACGTCGCGGTCGAGGGCGTTCCAGAAGCCCGTGATGCGATAGCTCTCCCGCACGACGAGCGAGCCGTCGTCCTGCTCCTCGACCGCGAACGGTGCGCTCGTCTGCGGTGACAGCTCGGCGGAGGCGTAAGCGGCCCGGTAGTCGGCCTCGATCTCGGCGGTGCCGCGCGCGGCCAGCGCGGCGCGGAGCTGCATCGCGTAGGTCCCGCGCAGGTGCGTGACCACCTCCAAGCGCTGGCCTCCGCTCACGTCGTAGTGCTCGTCGACCTCCATGTCGGGCTGCGCGGGTGGCGCGGCGGGGATCTCCGTGAGCGCAGTCGAGCCGTCGCCGAGCACGAGCGCGTGGGCGAACCGGAGCGGCGTGCGCGCGGCGAGGGGGCCGCGCTCGTAGGCGCGGGTCGCGTCGACCCAGTGCTCGCTTCCCTCGAGACGCAGCCGCACCACCACGTGATCGAACGCGAGCGGGGAAGGGAGATCGTCGTCGAGGACCGGCCCGCGCTCGGTGTCTACCAGCGCGGGGTGCGCTTCGATCCCGAGCGCGCGGAGCAGTGTGACGAGTAGGAGCGCCTTGTCCTTGCAGTCCCCGTAGCGACGCTCGAGCACGACCGCCGGCGCGGTGGGCGCGTGGGTTCGTTCCTCGACCTCGATGCCGAGGTAGCGGACCTCGTCCTGCACGAAGCGAATCGCGGCCTCCGCCCGCTCCTCGGGCGTGGGCAGTGCCGCGAACGTCGCGAGGGGGACGCCACCGAGCTCGCTCGGGGCGAGCGAGGCGGTCGCGTAGAGCGGGCTCGCCCAGCGCGAGACGTCGTCCCACGACGAGAGCTCCGAGACGTCGAGCCACGAGAGCGTGTCGACCCATCCGGGCGCGTCGAGCACGACGCGGGGCATCGGCGGGTCGTCGCCCTCGATCACGACGCCAGAAGGCTCGCTCGAGAGCTGCAGGCCGCTGCCCTCGAGCCCGTGCGCGCGAAACGCGATCGCGCGATCGCTGGGCCATCGCACGACGAGGCGCGCGTGGTGCACCGGCTCGCCAGCGAGGGTCGCGCGCACGGCGAATCGCCCGCCGAACCGGCGCATCTCGGCGCGGCGCACGTACGCGTAGTCCACGACGTCGCCGGGGCGGGCGTCCTCGAGCAGGACCAGGAGCCGACGGCTCTCGTCGTACAAGCCGTCCTCGAGGCGCGACTCCGGCTGGGCGACGTGGACCTGCGCCGGCGTGAGGACGTCGCGCGTCTCGCCGTCGCGTACGCGGCGGACGTAGAGGAGCGAGAGCGCGTCGCCCGCCGGTACCCTGATCTCGAGCTCGGAGCGCTCGGCAACGCTCGCGGCCGTGTGCATGACGTAGGCCGAGCGACGCAGCTCGAAGCCGTGGTCGCCCTCGACGTGCCACTCGATCTCGCGCGCGAGGGCCTCCGTGCCCTCGGTGTTCCGGCTCCCCGGCAGCGCGCGGGCTGGCTCGGCCCACGCGGGCCACGCACCTCCGACCTCGATGCCCGGCGCGATCTCGACGCCTTCCTGCGCGCGCACACGCCCCGGCGCGAGCGAGAGCACGAGGAAGAGGGCACAGGCGAGCCCCGCCGACGGAGGTCGCGAGCCCGAGCGTGCGCGCGGGGCGTTCACGCGATCACATGTTGCCGCAGGCCGTGATCAGCTCGCCGGGCTGGAAGCCTTCGAAGCGCTGCTCGAAGCGGCTGCCGTCGACGCCGATCACGGCGAGCGTGAAGGCGCCGGCGCCGAAGCCGCCGCCGTCGGTGAACGTGCCGTCGCCACCCTGCGTGAGCGTGACGGGGGTCGGATGGTTGGTGCTCGTGACCTCGACGCGCGCGATGGCGACGCGCGGATTGCGGATCCAGAAGCTCGTCCACCACTCGTTGGCGCCGGTCTGGAACTGCACGTAGAGCGGCATGGTCGTCGGGCAGCTCACGAGGTGCCACGACATCGCGCGCGGGTAGACGCCCGTGTCGAGCATCGCGTACGCCTCGGGGCTCAGGTCGAGATCGCCGGGCGCGTTCGTGTCGCCGTACGTGACGACGCGCGCGACGAGCGAGCGGCCGGTGCCGGTCGTGATCGAGAGGCATGCGTCGCAGTAGTCGCCCGTCCCGACGGCGTTGCTGACGCCGGCGAGGAGCGTGCCCTCGATCGACTGGATCGAGGCCGGGTAGGGCGCACACGCGTTGTGCCACTCGGTCTCTGCCCAATCGACGGGCCCGAGGTTGAAGCTGCCGTCGTGCGTGGTCCCGAGCGAGGTCGTCGGGACGTTCCCGTCGGTCGCGCTCGCCGCGGGCCCGCCGCCGCCGCAGCCGGCGATCGCAGGGAGCGAGGCGACGAAGGCGAGGACGAGACGTGAGGGCGTGTGCATCGGGCGCGAGTATCGCACGGCGGGTGGGGCGCGATGCAGCGCGATGGATGCGGGCGCCGAGCGCGTCGGCGACGGGCCTCGCTGCACCTTCTCGGGATCGAGCTCCGCCGAGCGCCTTCGCGACGCCGCGGGCACGGGGCGCTCCTCGCTACCGCATCGCGCGCGACCGGCGGCGCGCATGCGGGCGCGAGATCGCGCTCCCGCTCAGGCCTGCGCCGTCGCCGTCACGGCGACGTAGTCCGGTGCGAGCACCTTCTTGCCGTCCACGACCTTCACGTCGAAGCGCACCGTGCCGCCCTTCGCAAGCGGGCCGAAGAGGATCGCGTCGGCGATCGGCTTCTTCAGGTGCGTCTCGATCGTGCGCGCCATCGGGCGCGCGCCGAACTTCGGGTCGTAGCCGGTGTCGCCGAGCCAGTCGCGCGCGGCCGGCGTGAGCTCGATCTTCACCTCGCGCTCGGAGAGCTGCGCCTGCAAGAGGCCCACCTCCTTGTCCACGACCTTGAGGATCGTCGCGCGATCGAGGCCGCCGAACACCACCACCGCATCGAGGCGGTTGCGGAATTCGGGCGAGAACAGCTTCTCGAGCGCGCTCTTGGCCTTGCTCGGATCGCTCTCGTCGCCCGTCGCGCCGCTGCCCGAGAAGCCGACCGCGCGGCTCGCCATCTCGCGGGCGCCCGCGTTCGTCGTCATCACGATCACGACGTTGCGGAAGTCCGCCTTGCGGCCGTTGTTGTCGGTCAACGTGGCGTGGTCCATCACCTGGAGCAGCACGTTGAACAGGTCCGGGTGCGCCTTCTCGATCTCGTCGAGGAGCACCACGCAATGCGGCTGCTTGCGCACGGCATCCGTGAGCAGGCCCCCCTGATCGAAGCCCACGTAGCCGGGCGGCGCGCCGATCAAGCGACTGACCGTGTGCCGCTCCTGGTACTCGCTCATGTCGAAGCGGATGAGCTCGATCCCGAGCACCTTCGCCAGCTGCCGCGCGAGCTCGGTCTTGCCGACGCCCGTGGGGCCGCTGAAGAGGAAGTTGCCCACCGGCTTGTCGCCCGAGCGCAGGCCGGCGCGCGAGAGCTTGATGGCCGACACGATCTTCTCGATCGCCTCGTCCTGCCCGTAGATCACCTTGCGGAGCTCGCCCTCGAGGTCCTTGAGGCGCCCCTGCTCGGCCGCGCTCACACTCTTCTCGGGGATGCGCGCGATCGACGCGACGACCTTCTCGATGTCGGCGATCGTGATCTTCTTCGCGGGCTCGGCCTTCAGGCGGTCGCGCGCGCCGGCCTCGTCGATCACGTCGATCGCCTTGTCCGGCAGATAGCGCTCGTTGATGTGCTTGGCGGCGAGCTTCACGGCCGCCTCCATCGTGCCCGGCTCGTACGTCACGCCGTGGTGCTCCTCGTAGCGGCTCTTGAGCCCCTCGAGGATCTGGATGCACTCGGTCTCGCTCGGTTCGCCCACGTCGATCTTCTGGAAGCGCCGGCCGAGCGCGCGGTCGCGCTCGAGCGAGCCCTTGTACTCCTCGTACGTGGTGCTGCCGATGCAGCGCAGCTTGCCAGAGCTGAGCGCGGGCTTGAGGATGTTGGACGCGTCCATGGAGCCGCCCGTCGTCGCGCCGGCGCCCACGATGGTGTGGATCTCGTCGATGAAGAGCACCGCGTGCGGCATCTCGACGAGCTTCTTGATCACGCCCTTCAGACGCTCCTCGAACTGACCGCGGTACTTGGTGCCCGCGAGCAGCGCGCCCATGTCGAGCGCGTAGATCGTGGCCTCCGCGAGCGCGGCGGGGACGCTTCCCTCGATGATGCGCAGCGCGAGGCCTTCGGCGATGGCCGTCTTGCCCACGCCGGGCTCGCCCACGAACACCGGGTTGTTCTTGCGGCGGCGGCAGAGCACCTGGATGGTGCGCTCGAGCTCGGCGGCGCGGCCGATCAGCGGATCGATCGTGCCTTCTCTCGCCGCCTCGTTCAGGTTCGTCGTGTAGGCCTTCAGCGGATCCTTCGCCGCGCCTTCGCCTTCCTCGTCGCCCTCGGTCCCGTCGGACTCCACGGCGCCGCCCCCCTCGTCGCTCTCGCTGCCGTCGCCGCCGTCGCCGTCGGCGCCCACACCGTGGCTCACGTAGCGCTTCAGATCGAAGAGCGAGACGCCCGCCTGCTGGAGCAGATACCCCGCGTGCGAGTCCTTCTCGTGGAAGAGCTGCACGAGCACGTTCCCGCCGTCGATCGTCTTCATCTCGCTCGAGATGGCGTGGATCGCGGCGCGCTCGAGCACGCGCTCGACGGCCAGCGTCTGATGCGGCTCCCAGGGCTCCTCGCCCTCTTCGGGCTCGGGCAGCACCTCGACGTTGTTCGCGAAGAAGTCCTCCAGCGACTTGCGCAGCCTCTTGCGGTTCGCCTTGCACGCGTCGAGCGTCTTGCTGGCCTTCGGGTCGTCCAGCAGTGCGAGCAGGAGGTGCTCGAGCGTCAAGAACTCGTGGCGCCGGGTGCGCGCCTCTTCGTACGCGCGCCGCAGCGTGGCCTGGAGCTCTTTCGCGATCTTGGGATCCGCCATCTGGTCCTCGTCTTCCCGTCTTTGCTTCGTGCTTCCGGGCTCGCGCGCGCGGCGCCGGCCTAGTGCTTCTTCTCGCTACCGCCGCTGCTGCCACCGACGTCGCCGCTGCCGCCACCGCTCTCGTCGGGCTCCTCGGGCTCCATCGTCAGCCGGAGCGGGTACTCGCGCTCTTTCGCGAGGCTCTCGACGATGGCGATCTTCGTCTCGGCGACCTCGCGCGTGTACACGCCCGCGACGCCGACGCCGTTGTAGTGCACGTGGAGCATCACGCGGACGGCCTCCGACTCGCTGTGCCGGAACACCGAGCGCAGGACGTCGACCACGAACTCGCGTGTCGTGTAGTCGTCGTTGTGGACGAGGACCCGCCACATGCGCGGTCGCGCCAGGCGCGTCTCCTTCTTGGTCTCGGTGACGACGCCACCGTCGTCGTCTTCGAATCGCGTTCCCACGTCACCCTTCCGTCGAGCCCGCTGACCCGCCCGCGCTCGATCCCGACGAGTGTAGAGCGCCCCTCGCACGCTTGCATCGCTCGCCGCCCAATCGCCGAGCCAGCGTAGAACGCGCTCAGAGCGCGGGGGACTGCCCGAACGACCGGCAGCGCTCGACCAGGGCGGCGAGGTCGTAGACCGAGATCCCGTCGTACACCGGCTCGATCACCAGCGGCTCCCCGCCCGTTCGATGGACGAGCACCACCAGGCGGTCTTCGTCGACCTCGACGCGGCTCACCTCGCTCCAGGCGATCTCGGGCGCCGGCGCGAGCGTGAGCCCCGAGGGCGCGAGCGCGAGCAGGACCACGTGGGAGGCGCGCTCGGCGGACGCCGTGATCCGGCGCCACCACGCCATGGTCGCGCCGAAGACGGCGAGCGAGAGCGCGATGGAGAAGGGGCCCGGGCTCACGAGCGCGTAGGTTCCCGCGCCCAGACACGAGAGCACGGCGCCGGCCATCCGCAGCCGCGCCTCGTCGAGGTTCGCGGCGCCCGCGCGCAGCGTCCGGAACGGCGGGCTGGCCTCCGGCGCGGCCATCGCCGTCACAAGCGGACGAGATCGCCGTCGGCGACCCAGCCCTCGCGGCCGCCGCCCAGGATCACGTGGGAGAAGCCCGGCTCGCTGCCGACGACGTAGGCACGCTCGCCCTCGAGCGCTTCGTGCCGCTCGGTCGACTGCGGGCTCGGGCCTTCGCGGACGGCCGCGTCCTCGGTGATGACGATCGCGGGAGGGCCGGGATCGAAGGTGCCGGTACGCGCCGCGAGCCCGAACGCAGCGATCACGAGCGCGATGCCCACGAGCGGGGTCGCGACGCCGACGCCGAGGCGAAGCCGCTCGCGCTCGCGCGAGACGAACGAGAGCGCCGAGAGGAGAGCGAAGAAGGCGGCCGTCAGCCCGAGGACGACGGCGGCGAGCAGATCCTCGGAGAGCGAGGTGAACACCGACTCGCCGAGCGTGGCGCCCGCGTCGACGACGGCCTCGCCCTCGCGCTCGGCGCGCCGGCGCCCGAGCACGGCACGGCTCGCCTCGAGGCCCGCCAGCGCGCCTTCGTCGCCGGGCCGCGCGCGCAGAGCGCGCTCGAAGGCGGCGATGGCGCGACCGTGACGGCCGAGGTGCGCGTAGGCGAGGCCCAGATCGTAGAAGACGTCGGCGTCGTCCACGCCGAGCTCGACGAGCTGCTCGTAGCCCGTCGCGGCCGCATCGTATCGGCCCTCGGCCGCGTCCTGGTTGGCCGCACGGAACAGATCCGGCAGCGAGCTCGCCTGGGCGTGCCCGAGCGCGGGTGTGAGCGCGGCGAGGGCGACGGCGAGCGCGAGGAGGAGGCGCATCACTCGTCCTCCTCGGTGGCGACGAACTTGTCGAGCGCGTCGAGGATCTCGCGCCCGCGCTGGAGCGCGCCCTCCATCTCGGCGGGCGCCGCGCCGCTCGTCGAATAGCGCGCGAAGTCCGAGCCCTCGAGCTCGCTCGCGATCCGCTTGGCGAGCGCGCCCTCCATGCCGCGCGCGACCAGGCGCTTCTCGAGCTCGCGGTGGGTGAGCGCGCCGACCGACTCGCCGAGCTTGCCCTCGACCACCGAGCTGATCGCGAGCACGAGCGCCGCGTAGAAGCCGCGCGCGTCCCCGGCCCGCGCCTTCTCTTCGGCCGTGGCCAGGCGCTTCTTCGCCTCGCGCGCGACCTTGGCTTCGGAGGGCAGCGCGGCGCGCTCGGTCAGGCGCCGCCGCATCGCGCGCGTGAGCACGAGGCCGATCCACGCGAGCGGGAAGGCCCCGAGCGCGTACGGATACCAAGGCTCCGACGCGAGGTGCGTGCGGTGGCGTGTGAGCGCGGCCTGCGTGCGCACCGGGCCGAGCGGGGTCGATGCCGTCTCGTCGGCCTCGGGGGTCTCGGGCGTGCTCGGCGTGGAGGCCTGGCTCGGATCGACGAGCGCGTTGCCCGCCGCCATGAGCGTGAGCGGCGTCGTGGACGCCATCGTGTACTGACCCGTCAACGGATCGAGCACGGGGATCTGGAAGGAAGGGATCGTGTACGTGCCGGGTTGCTCGGGCACGATGAGCCACTCGAACTGGCGCGTGCCGCCGACGCGGTCGCCGGGCGCTTCGATCTGCGTCTCGAGGTGCGGCGCCAGGATGCGGAGGCCGGGGACCACGAGGTCGGGCAGCTCGAGGCCGTCGATGCGGCCCGTGCCGCGCCCGTGCACGGTGAGCGTCACCGCGTCGCCCGTGGCCGACTGGGCGCGGTCGAGGCTCGCGTCGAGCGCGAGCGTGCCCACGTGCACGGTGCCGCGCGGCGCGCCCGGCGGGAGTGGGCGCACGTGGATCGGCATCGGCTGGCCCGAGCGAGGCAGCTCGACCGGCGTGCCGCCGAGGAAGATGTCGAAGGGATTGCCCATCGACACGGTGAGGCCGAGCGGGCCCACCGTCAGCTCGCCCTCGCGCAGCGGGAAGGCCGCGAGGCGCCGCATCTCGTACGCCCAGAACGTGACGCCCTGGATCTGCATGGTCACCGGCTGCGGCGTGCGCGCGGGCGGGAGCAGGTCGCGCGTCCAGAAGCCGTCGGTCGTGGGCTCCTGCGTGGTCGCCGGCCAGTTCGAGAGCTGGCGGCGCACGCAGAGCCAGATGCTGACCGTGACCTGCTGGCCGACGTAGGGGCTCGGCGTGTCGACGACGGTGCGCACGAACGCGGTGTCGTCGTACGTGTAGGCTTCCGCGCCGCTCGCGCCCACGTTCACGATGCCCGTCGCCGGGGGCGCGCTCGTGGGCGGGGGCTGCGTGGGATCGATGGGCATGCCGCCCGTGGAGGGCGGGGGAGCGCTCCCGCCGCTGACGGTGAGCGTGAGCGGGTTCGAGCGGAACGTGCGGCCCTGCACGGTGATGGTCGCGGGCTCGAGCCGGAAGGTGCCTTCGTGCGTCGGCGAGAGGACGAACGTGTAGACCGAGCTCGCGGTGACGACGGGCGCCTGGCCGCCCCAGGTCATCTGCACCTGCATCGGGCGCGAGACGCCGCGGCTCAGGATCTGGAACGCGGAGAGATCGGGCAGCGTGGGCTCGGGCACGTCGGTGCTCGAGGTGCTCGAGCGGATCTGCAAGCGGATGGTCTCGCCCATGCCGATCGTCGTGCGATCGGCGGTCATCGAGATCGTCGCCGACTGTGCGGACGCGAGCGCGCACGGCGCCATCGCCAGGAAGAAGGCGAGGGCGAGGCCGTAGCGGTGCTGCGTCGCGCGCTGCATCACCAGTCCTGCGTGACGCGCCGGTGCTCGCGCTCGCCGCGGGCGCGCGCGCGGGCGCTCTGCAGATTCTGCTCGCCGTCCTCGAGGGCATCGAGGACCTGCCGCTGATCGGGCGGCAAGCCGTCCTGCGTCCCGGTCGTGCCGGGCTCTTCCTGCTGCTGATCCTGCGAGTCGGACGAGCCCTGCTGGCCCTGCTGCTGATCTTGCTGCTGCTGGTCCTGTTGCTGCTGATCCTGCTGATCGGAGCTCTGGTCCTGCTGGTCCTGCTGGTCCTGCCGGTCCTGCTGCTGGTCCTGCTGCTGGTCCTGCGGGTCCTGCTGGTCCTGCTGGTCCTGCTGGTCCTGCTGGTCCTGCTGGTCCTGCTGGTCCTGCTGGTCCTGCGGGTCCTGCTGGTCCTGCTGCTCCTGCTGCTCCTGCGCCTGTTCCTCTTCCTGGATGCGGCGGAGCGCGAGCTCGAGGTTCCAGGCGGCGTCGCGGTTGCCGGGCACCTGCCGCAGCGACGCGCGGAACGCATCCGCCGCCTCGCGGAAGTTGCGCTGCGCCGCCTCGTGGTCGCCGCCCGTCGCGGCGGTGTCGCCCTCTTGGTAGAACGAGAGCCCGATGTCGTAGTGCGCCGAGGCCCGGATCTCACGCGACGCCGGCGGGTCGGTCGCGAGCTGCAGCGACTCGCGCGCCCGCGGATGATCGCCCTGCGCGAGCAGCGCCAGGCCCCGATCGAGGTGCACGCCCGGCTCGCTCGGCAGCTCGCGCGCCGCGAGGTCGTAGTCCGACACCGCGCCCGCGGCATCCCCCGACGCGAGCGCCTCGTTGCCGTCGCGCACGTGGCGGTTCTCGCTCCGGAAGAGCGCCTCCCACAGCCGATCGCTCCACGAGGCCTCGGCGGCCGGCGTCGCTTGCGCCATCACCGGCGCTGCCGCCAGCGCTCCGCACACGCCCAGCACGGGCACGATGAGTCGTCGCTTCATGCTCTCGCGCTCCCGGTCTCGCTCGCCTTCTTCTCTCCGCGCGGCGCGCGCCGCTTCTCTTCCTTCGTGGCACGCCGCCGGAGCATGCGCCCGATCCACGCGTCGGGCAGCAGCGCCTCGAGCACCAGCAAGAGGAACGCCGGCAAGAGCGCCAGCGCGTAGCGGTCCTCGTGCACCGTCACCCGGCGCGCGCGCTGCTCGTCCTGGTGCATGCGCCGCATCTCGGCGCGGATCTGATCGACGCCCACGCCGCCGCGCCCGGCGGCGTAGTAGTGGCCGCCCGTGGTCTCGGCGATCTGCTGCAGCTGCTGCTCGTTCTCTTCCGTGAGCGCCGTCGTGATGACGTTGCCCTGCTCGTCGCGCATGTAGCCCGTCCACGTGCCGTCGGGCGCGTAGGTGGGAATCGGCTCGCCCGTGCGCGTGCCGATGCCGATCGTGTAGACGCGGATGTTGTCGTCGGCGAGCTGGTGGGCGACCTCGACGGGGTCGCCCTCGTGGTCCTCGCCGTCGGTCATCAGGATCACGATGCGCGAGCGCGTGCTCGGCTCTTCGCTGTCGCCGCCGGTGTGGCGCGAGGCGCGGTTCAGGAGGCGCCGCGAGGCCTCGAGCGCGCGCGCGATGGCGGTGCCGCCCACGGGCATGTCGTTCGGGTCGAGGTCGCGGAAGAAGAGCGCGAGCGCCGCGTAGTCGACCGTCATCGGGAACTCCATCGTCTCGCCGGCGAACGCGACGATGCCGACGCGATCCCCGTCGAGCTCTTCGATGAAGCGCACGACTTCGGCCTTGGCGCGCTCGATGCGGCTCGGGCGTACGTCGCGCGCGAGCATGCTCTTGCTGAAGTCGAGCGCGATGACGACGTCCACGCCGCGCCGGCGCAGGATGCGCGTGCGCGAGCCGTACTGGGGCGCCGCCATCGCGAAGAGGGCGAGGCCGATGGCCACGACGAACATGGCGCCGCGCGCCGCGCGCCACGCGCCCGAGCGCCCGGCGACGAGCGCGTCGACCTGCTCGGGATCGCCGAAGCGCGCCTTGGCCCGCTGCCGCAGCCACGAGGCGAGGATCGGCAGCCCGCCGAGGAGCGGCACGAGGAAGAGCCACCAGAGCATGGAGGGGTGGCCGAACGTCATCGGCTCGCCCCTCCGGTCCCTACCGTCCGCGCGCGGCGCGCGCTCCCGTCCGGGCCCTGCGCGGCGAGCACTCTTGCTTGCCCGAACGTCATCGGCTCGCCCCTCCGGTCCCTACCGTCCGCGCGCGGCGCGCGCTCCCGTCCGGGCCCTGCGCGGCGAGCACTCTTGCTTGCCCGAACGTCATCGGCTCGCCTCTCCGGTCCCTACCGTACGCAATCCGACGGTCACGGGAACCTCCGCAGCCAGATCGAGCCGACGAGCAGCTCGAGCACGAGGAGGAAGAGCGCCGGCCACACGAAGGCCGGGAAGAGCTCGCCGTACACGCGCCCCTGGTCCTCGATCACGCTGCGCTCGAGCGAGTCGAGGATGCTGTGGAAGCTGCGCTCGAGGCTCTGCCGGTCGCCGACGACGAACGATTGGCCGCCCGTCTCCTCGGCGATGTGCTGCATCAGCTCGGGGTTGATGGGGAACTCGCCGCGGCCCATCAGCGGGCGGCCGAAGATGTCGGTGCCCTGCTGCACCGACGCCGAGTCGTCCTGGCCCATGAGCACGGTGTAGACGCGCACGTGCATGTTGTGCGCGAACTCGGCGGCCTGCTCGGGCGAGACGTTGCCGCTGTTCGAGTCGCCGTCGGTGAGCAGGATGATCACGCGCGACTCGGCGGTGCTGTGGCGAAGACGATTGAGCGCCACGCCGAGCGCGTTGCCGATCGCCGTCCCGCGGCCGTCGATCATGTCGAGCGTGAGCTCGGCGATCATGCCGCGCAGCGCTTCCTTGTCGGTCGTGAGCGGCAGCAGCGTGTACGCGTCGCGCCCGAAGACCACGGCGCCGATGCGGTCGTTGGGGCGGCGCTGCACGAAGTCGTCGACGACGGCCTTCATGGCCTCGAAGCGGTTCGGCAGGATGTCGGAGGCCTGCATCGAGAGCGAGACGTCGAGCGCGAGCACGATGTCGATGCCCTGCACCTCGCTGTCGTCGCGCGCGTGGATGCTCTGCGGGCCCATCAGCGCGAGCGCGAGCAAGAGGACGGCGACCACGCGCGAGGCGGTGGTGAAGGGCGCGAGCCACTGGCGCAGGGAAGGGCGCGCGACCTTGGCGAGATCGGCGCCGCGCGAGACGCGCAGGCGCGGCAGCGCATCGCGCAGCACCCACGAGCGCGCGGCCCAGACGAGGAGCGCCGCGGGGAGGAGCAGCGCGGCCCACGGGCGCTCGAAGCGGAACGAGCCCCACTCGAAGGGCGTCTCGTAGACGCGCTCGATCCACCACCAGACCACGTAGAACGAGATCGTCAGGAGCAGCAGCGTCCAGACGACGGAGACGAGGACTTCGACCCAGCGTTTCACCGGTCACCGTCCTTGTCGTTCGGATCGCGCGTGCCGTCCGCGATGGTCGGCGGCGACTCGCGCCACGGCGAGGCGGTATCCGAGGCTCCTTCTCCCGCGGCCGTGGGAGAGGGCTGGGGTGAGGGCCCGTCGATCGTCGGAGACACGTCCGCGCCGCCCTGGATCAGCGTCTTGGGCGCCGCGGGCGGGTTCGTGTCCGGCACCTCGCGGCGGCCGTCCTCGCGCACGCCCGCGGCCGGGGTCGCGCCCGAGGGCGGCACCACGGCGGACGGAGGCAGCACCACCGGCGGCGGCGCGGCGACTGCGGCCTCCGCGGCCGCGTGGCTCTCGGCGGCCTTCGCGAGCATCCGCTCGTCGACGCCGGTCTTCGCCTTCTTCTTCGGCGCGCGGCTCGTGCGCTCGCCCTCGCCCTCGACGCCCGCGGGGCGCGCCGGCGTCGCGATCGCCGGCGTGGGCACCGCCATCGTGCCGCGCACGATGCGCACCGAGCCCTCGATCATCCGCGAGCACGTCTCTTCGTCCGGCACGGCCTTGGCGAACTTCACGAGGTCGGCATCACCCAGCAGCGCCACGATCTCTTCGAGCGCGATCGGCCCGAGGCGCTGGTGCCGCACGCGCGCGATGACTTCGTCGGTCGTGCTCTCGAGGCCGTTGAAGTCGAAGCGCGCGCCCAGGTACTCGCGCAGCGCGTCGCTCACGCCGTCGACCACCTCGACCTGCTTACCCTCGGCGAGCGCGGTGGGGAGGCGCTTCTTCAGCCCCTCGATCTTCTCGAGCGCCAGCTCCCACGCCGGCCGCGGCGGGGGCGGCGGCGGGAGCGCCTTCGGCTGCCGCTGCCACCAGCGGATCACGAGCCACGCGATGAGCGCCCCGAGCGCCAGCAGGCCGAGCGCGCCGAAGACGTAGGCGAGCGTGTAGTCGTCCTGCATCACGGGCACGGGCTGCGAGGCCGGCCGCGCCTGCGCGTCGGGCTCGTTCGCGATGAGCGAGCCCACGTGGATCATCCGCGACTCGGTGTGCGCGGTGCCGACCGCGCCGTCGGCCGTCACGATGCGCAGGCGAATCGGCGGCAGCTCGTGATCGCCCGGCTCGAGCATCAGGAAGTCGAGCTCGAAGACGTAGGTGCGCCGGTCGCCGTCGAGCGAGTCCGTGTGGCGCTGATCGTGGAGCTCGAGGTCGCCGAATTCCTGGTGCGGAACCCCGACGTCGTCGCCCTCGGGCAGGGTCACGGTGACGATGGCCGTCACGATGTCGCCGGTCATCGCGCCCGAGTCGGGCCGCAGCCCCAGCGTGACCGTCGCCTCGTGCCCCTCGGGCAGCGGGATGTCGAGCTCGGGCTGCTCGTCCGCCGGCGCCGTTCCTGCGTCCACGTCGAGCGCGAGCCCCGAGTCCGGGATGATCTCCCCGGCATCGGTCGGCTCGAGCACGCCCGCGTCCACGTCCTGCGCGAGCACCGCGCAAGGCGCCGCGAGCCAAGCCGCAACGACGACCCCGCAAGCGAGGCTCCCTCTCCCGCGCAAGCGGGAGAGGGCTGGGGTGAGGGACTGCGAAACGAAAGCCGGATCCCCGCCGCTGCGATCGGACCCAGGTCCTGCCGCCCTCGGCCGATCCGCAGATGAAGCCCACCCGAGCATCATCCGTACCCCTTCATCCGCTTCTCGCGCCGCCGGAACAGATCCCCGAGCGGCCGCACGTAGTCCTGATCGGTCCGCACGTAGACCGAGTCCACGCCCATCCGCCCGAAGAACTGCTCGCGGCTCGCGCGCTCTTTCGCGACCCGCGTGGCGTACGCCTTCCGGATCACCGGGTCGCTCGTGTCGACCTCGATCAGCGCGCCCGTCTCGAGATCCTCGAGCAGCGCGAGCCCGACGTCGGGCAGCTCCTCTTCGCGCGGGTCGACCACCTGCACCGGAATCAGGTCGTGCTTGGCCGCCGCGATGCGCAGCGAGCGCTCGAACTCGGGCGCGATCATGTCCGAGACGAGGAAGGCGACGCTGCGCCGCCGCTGCAGGCTCCCCAGCATGTCGAGCGCCTGCCGGATGTCGGTGCCCGTGCCCTTGGGCCGCGCCGAGAGGATCTCGGTGATCACGCGCATCACGTGCCCCTTGCCCTTCTTGGGCGGCACGTACTTCTCGATGCGATCGGTGAACAGGATCAGGCCCACGCGATCGTTGTTCTTCACCGCGGAGAAGGCGAGCAGCGCCGCGAGCTCGGCGACCGTCTCCACCTTGGGCCGCGCCACCGCGCCGAAGCGCTCGCTCGCCGAGAGATCGACGAGGAGCATGACGGTCATCTCGCGCTCCTCCGTGAAGACCTTCACGTAGGTGTCGTTCATGCGGGCCGACACGTTCCAGTCGATGAAGCGCACGTCGTCGCCCGGCTGGTACTGGCGCACCTCGCTGAAGGCCATGCCGCGGCCCTTGAAGACGGAGTGGTAGCCGCCCGCGAGCTGCTCGTTCGCCAGCTTCGCGGTGCGGATCTCGATCTTCCGTAACTTCTTGACCAGCTCGCGGGGGATCACGGTCGCTCCGACCTAGGTTGTACGGCGGCGCAGAAGCGCAGCTCTTACCGGATCAAGGAACCTCGACGGTCTCGAAGATGCGCTTCACCACGTCGGCGCTGGTGATCTCTTCCGCCTCGGCCTCGTAGGTGAGGATGATGCGGTGGCGGAGCACGTCGGGGCCGACGGCCTTCACGTCCTCCGGCGTCACGTAGCCGCGGTGCTTCACGAACGCGTGCGCGCGCGCCGCGAGGTTCAGCGCGATGCTCGCGCGGGGCGAGCCACCGTGCGCGACCATGCCGGCGAGGTCCTTCATCCCGGCCTTCTTCGGGTCGCGCGTCGCGATCACCACGTCGACGATGTAGTCGTTGATCTTCTCGTCCACGATGATGTGGCCGATCGTCTCGCGCGCCTTGAGGATGTTCTCGGGCGTGGTGACGTGCGCGACCTTGAGCGCCTCGTCGCCGCCACGGTTCGGGTTGCCGCTGAGGGCCGCCTTCGCCATGCGCTCCATGATCTTCCGCTCTTCTTCGCGCGTCGGATAGCCGACCTTCACGTGCAGCATGAAGCGATCGACCTGCGCCTCCGGCAGCGGGTAGGTGCCCTCCTGCTCCACGGGGTTCTGCGTCGCCATGACCATGAAGGGCGACTCGAGGACGCTCGTGGTGTCGCCGATCGTGACCTGCCGCTCCTGCATGGCCTCGAGGAGCGCGCTCTGCACCTTGGCCGGCGCGCGGTTGATCTCGTCGGCGAGCACGAGGTTCGCGAAGATCGGGCCCTTCTTGTTCGTGAACTCGCCCTTCTGCTGGTTGTAGATGACCGTGCCGATGACGTCGGCGGGCAGCATGTCGGGCGTGAACTGGATGCGGCTGAAGCGGGCCGAGATGGTCTCGCAGACGGTCTTGACGGTGAGCGTCTTGGCGAGGCCGGGGACGCCCTCGAGCAGCACGTGACCGCCGGTGAGCAGGCCGATGAGGATGCGCTCGATCATCGCTTCCTGGCCGACGATGACCTTCTGCACCTCGTGCTGGATGGCATCGATGAAGGCGCTCTCGCGCTGGACGAGGTCGTTGATGGCGCGGACGTCGTTGTACATGCGTGGGGATCCCTGGAGACAGGAGGCGGCGGGGTTTACACCGGGCCTCGGCAGACCGGCAACCACGCGGGACGGCTAGATGTTCCGGGGGTTCTCCGGGGCGAAGGAGAGCCGGGAGCTCCTGGCGTCTGTCGCCATGCGATCGCGGCGGGGGCGGGGGCCGCTCCTCGCTACCGCATCGCGCGCGAACGGCGGCGCGCTCGCGGGCGCTCGTCGGACCCCCACCCCCGCCGCTTCACGGGGGCGCGCGAGCCGGGGAGGAAGCTGCGGCGCCTTCGGCACCTTCGTCGTCGAAGCGCTGGGCGCTTCGACCCGTGCGAGGGCGTTGCCCTCTCGCTCCCGGAAGAGCTCCTGGCGTCTGTCGCCACGCGATCGCGGCGGGGGGTGGGGGCCCCTCCTCGCTGCGAGGGCGTCGCCTTCGCGCTCCGCCACGCATGCCACGGTCCGTGCTCCATCGGGTCGGATCGCATCGGTCGGTCGACCCCGGAAGCGCGGCGCGATGCGAGGCCAGGCTGGTCGGAAGCGCCGCCAGCCCATAGGCTGGCATCATGCGTGGACGAAGCTGGGGCGCCGGGCTCGCTGCATTCTGGACGATCGCCTGCGCGACCCCCGCGGCCTCACCGCCGATGTCCGACTGCGAGCACGGCCTGACCTGGGCCGAGTGCCCCGGCGCGCTCGCGTCGGCCGACCCGGTGCTGGCGTGTGACGACGCGTACGGCGAGCAGTGTTACTGGTTCACCGGTGGCCTGGTTGCAGCCGGCTACTCGCCGTGGCGCGAGGGGCGCTGGATGCCCGGATGCCGCCCGACCGACGGCAGCATGCGGCTAGCCCGCACAGATCACGTCGACCTCGACGTGGTGCTCGCGCCGCCCACGGGCGCCGAGCGCTCCGTCACCTGCACGGGCGAGAGCGGGCAGATCCCCGGCGCCCTCTGCGGCGCGGGCCCGCATCTGTTCAGCGCGAGCACGCGCACCCAGACCTCGGTCGTCGCGACGGTCTTCGACAACAACGAGCTCTACGGCACCGAGATGTTCATCGAGGTGATCGAGAGCGACACCGCCCCGCCGCGCGCGCGCGTCTGCTACGCGCCCTTCACGGATGTGGGCCCCTCGTTTTGTCCGGCCGGCCAGACGCGCGCGTGCGCCGTGTCGGGCACCGTCACGATCGAGTCGTTGCCGCCCTCGGTCGCGACGCAGTTCCCGATGGACGTCCACGCGACGTTCGAGAGCGGCCTGGTCGTGGACATGCATCTCTGAGGGGCCAGCCGAGGACCACGGATCGAGCGCTGCGCGCAGCCGCTCCGAGCGGAAAGCGCATCTGTGCCCAATCAAGTGAGTCGGTCTCCGCTCGCATGCGAAGGAGGCGCGCCCGCGACGCTGTTCCGTCCCGAGGTGGGGACGGGCTCACTCGAACACGCGCGCGAGGTCGTCGACGGCTGGCTCTCGGCACGTCAGGCGGTACCAGGCGGCGCTGGCGGCGGCGTCGAAGCTCACGGCGGTCTGAATCACGATCAGCGGCAAGAGAGTGTGGAGGGACCCGGAGCCCGGGATGAAGAGGGCGGCCGACAAGGTGACGACGTGCGCGATCAAGAGGCTGCGAGCCGTCGGGCCCCGCGGTCGCGAGCGTCGAATCGCCGCGCGCCACCCGCAGTCGCGCTCGAGGATGCAGGGCTCGGGAGCGCCCAGCGCGAGGCGCGTGGCGAGCCACGCTGCCCCCCATCCCAGCTTGGTGCCGACCGTGTAGAGCCCGAGCCGCATGCCCACGGTCGATCCCGCCAAGACCCCGGCCGTCCAGAGCACGACGTCGGCCATGGCGAGCACCACCGCGAGGCGCAGGAGCGCCCGCAAGCGCTTCGTCCGCCCACCATCCCACTGCGTCAGGCCGCGGTGGAGGGTGCTGACCATGCTCAGCGAGAAGAACACCACGCCGAAGAGGACGGGGATGGACGAGTAGGTCACTTCCGAGGCCGCCTGCTGGACGAGCCGGCGCGGATCCGGCGAGAAGCGTGGCCACCAGTGATAGGCGACCTCCGCGCCGTACAGCACGAGCCAGTCGAGACCGACGGCAGCCGCGACGAGCGCCGCGCGACGCAGCGGGCGCTGCCGCAGCTCGAGCCAGGTCGCGGCGAACAGCGCTCGGGGAGAGAGGTTCCCATCGACGACCGCGCGGTGACGATGCTACGCGCCGGACCGCGACCGAGCCATCCGGCCGTCCGCGAGGTCCGGCGCGCCGCGTGCCTCGCGACATGAGCGCAAGAGCGTGGCCAATGCCGCGTTCGCGGGAGCCGGCGGCAGCTTCAGTGCCCGCGCCGCGGCGGCGGGGCGAGCTCGTGGAGCGTCACGTTCACGTTCGCGGCCTTCGTGCCGTCGGGCGTGTCCTGCCAGTCGCTCGGGCCGACCATCGTGCGCTCGACCTCGTAGCCCTCGGCGTACACGAGCAGCTCGACCGGCTCGTCGGTGCGGATGTTCTCGTAGCGCACGTCGGGCGTGAACCCGATGAGCAGGTACACGCGCGCGCCCGGCGGATTCGTCACCACGCGCACCGTGCCGAGCGTGCCGCTCGGCGTGCCCAGCGCGTCGCGCGGAAGCCGCGTCTCGCCCAGCGCGAGGTGCGCGAGGTCGACCTCTTCGTCGCTCGTCTGGAGCGCGAGCTCGTAGCGCGTGCCCTCGTCGGTGGTCTCCCACTGCGCGTCGGCCGGCACGATCGCGCGCGAGGCGCCGTGGCCGTCCGCGAACGCGACGAGCTCGTAGGCCGCGCCCGTCGGCAGATCCCGCGCGACCGCCGGGCCGCGCCCCACGTAGAGCAGCACCTGCGCGCCGGTGGGCTCGCTCGTCACCGTCAGCGTGCCGAAGTGCGCGCGGTGCTCGGCCAGGATCCGCTCCTGCTCGGCCGCGCGCTCTTCCGGCGTGGGCCCGCTCGGCGGCGGCGGGCGACCGAGCGCCTCGTCCACGAGATCGGGGCGCAGCCACGCGATCACCGCGCCGAAGGCCAGCACCACGACGAGGAACGCGAGCACGAACCCGAGCGCGCCCGAGCCGCCGGAGGGGCGATCCGGCTCGGCGCCCGCGCGCTCGAAGTCGTCGAGCTCCACCTTGCGCGGCTTGGTGGCGGGCGCCGGCGCCGGCTTGGCTGCGGCCGGCTCGGGGGCCGCCGCGGCCGCACGCGCGGCGGGGCGCGCCGTGGGCGTCGCCGGGACCGGCAGCTGCTTCTCGACCTTGCCGGTCGGGGCCTCGTCGTGCTGCGTGTCGTCGTGCGAGGGCTCGTCCGCGGGCGGCTCCTCCGCGATCGTCTCCACGTCGTCGCTCACCGGCGGCGCCAGCGCCTCGGGCGGGATCGAGGGCGCCTTCAGCGCCTCGCGCAGCACGTGCTTGGGCGGCATGTCGAGCGGGATGCCTTGCGTGCTCGGCGGGTTGAGCAGATCGTCGAGCGCGTCGTCGAGCGCGCCCGGGCCGCCGGGAGGCGCCTCGGTGCGCGGGCGCTTCGCGTCGCGCGTCATGCGCGAGAGCACGCGGCGCGCGGCCGCGCGGTTCAGCGGCACGAGCGAGGACTCGAGCTCGCTCGTGAGCATCGCCAGGCACCCGGGGCCGCTCGGAGGCGTCTCTTCCACGAGCTGGATCAGCACCGAGGGCACGCCCGTGCCCGCAGCGACCAGCGTGCTCGCGAGGATCTCCACCACGGACTGCGCGGCCGCGTCCTCGTCGGCGGTGTTCGGCGTCACGAAGACGCTCACGAGCCCGTCGTCGCCGATCTTGATGTCGGCCGGCGTCACGCGGGCCGGCCCGCGCATGAGGTGCTCGGCGACCTCGAGCGCCACGTAGGCTCCGATCTCGGCGGGAATGCGCGTTCGCCGCGCCTTCAGGCCCGAGATCATCTGTTCGAGGGTGATGCCGAGGAGGTCGCTCATGCGTCGTTCGGAGATCCGGGGAGCGGGCGTACCACGACGCCGTGGGCGCGAAGGTACTCCTTCACCTGCCCGATCGTGAACACTCCATCGTGGAATACGCTCGCCGCGAGCACGGCGTCGGCCCGCGCCTCCGAGAGCCCTTCGGCGAAGTGCGCGAGCGTGCCGACGCCGCCCGACGCGATCACGGGCACCGGCACGGCGTCGGCGACCGCGCGCGTGAGCGGTACGTCGTAGCCCGCCTTCGTTCCGTCGCGGTCCATGCTCGTGAGCAGGATCTCGCCCGCGCCGAGCGCAGCGACGCGCGCACACCAGGCGATCGCGTCGAGGCCGGTGCCCTTCCGCCCGCCGTGCGTGAAGACCTCCCAGCCGCCCTCCGTGCGCGCGCGCGCGTCCACCGCGACCACGATCGCCTGCGCGCCGTACGCATCGGAGATGCGCGTGACGAGCTCGGGATCGTTCACCGCGGCCGTGTTCACGGCGATCTTGTCGGCCCCGGCCCCGAGCAGGTCGCGCGCATCGGCGACCGAGCGCACGCCGCCGCCGACCGTGAGCGGCACGCGCAGCACGTCGGCCGTGCGCGCGACCACGTCGAGCAGCGTCTTGCGCGCGTCGGAGGAGGCCGTGATGTCGAGGAAGGTGACCTCGTCGGCGCCCTCGCGATCGTAGCGCGTGGCGCACTCGACCGGATCGCCCGCGTCGCGCAGCGCGACGAAGTTCACGCCCTTCACGACGCGTCCGTCCTTCACGTCGAGGCACGGGATGATGCGGCGGGCGACCATCAGCGGCAGGCCTCGAGCGCCTCTTCGACGGTGAAGGCGCCCTCGTAGAGCGCGCGCCCGCAGACGGCGGCCCGCACACCCGCGGCGCGGAGCGCGCGCAGATCGTCGAGCGAGCCGATGCCGCCCGACGCGATCACGGTGGCGCGCACGAGCGACTGCAAGTGCGCCGTGGCCTCGACGTTCGCGCCGCGGCCGGTGCCGTCGCGATCGATGTCCGTGTAGAGGATCGCGGCCACGCCCCAACCGTCGACCTCGCGCGCCACGTCGACGGCCTTCACGCCGCTGCCTTCGAGCCAGCCCGACGTCTTCACCTCGCCGTTGCGCGCGTCGAGCGCGATCACCACGCGCGCGCCGTCCTCCTGCGCGAGGGCGCGCACCCAGGCGGGCGACGTGATCGCCGCGGTGCCCACGACGACGCGATCGGCGCCGGCCTCGAGCCACGCGTCGGCCGTCGCGCGGTCGCGCACGCCGCCGCCGATCTGCACCTTCGCCGGGGTGTCGCGGACGATCCGCCGCACGAGCGCGGCGTGCGCGGCCTGGCCCGAGCGCGCGCCCTCGAGGTCCACGACGTGGATGCGTGCGGCGCCGGCGTCGGCGAAGCGGCGCGCCTCGGCGACCGCGTCCTCGGCGTACACCGTGACCTGGTCGTAGCGACCCTGGGTGAGGCGGACGACGCGCTGGTCGAGCAGATCGATCGCGGGGAGCAGCTCCACGGCCCGCCCTTGGTAGCACGTCGCGGAGGTCAGCTCGCGAGGAAGCGTGCGAGCAGGGCCGCGCCCGCGTCCTGGGATTTTTCCGGGTGGAACTGGCAGCCGAACACGTTGCCGCGCGCGACGGCGGCGGCGAAGGGCACGCCGTGCTCGGCGCGGACCACGACGTCCTTCGCGTCGGCGGGGTCGCAGTAGAACGAGTGGACGAAGTAGAGCCACGCGCCGTCGTCGACGAAGGTATGCGTGCTCTTCACCGACGACCAGCCCATGTGCGGGACCTTGAGCGCCGCGCCGCTCGCGTCGTGCATGCCGGCGGGGAAGCGGCGCACGCGGCCCGGGATCACGCCGAGGCCGGCGAGGCCGGGCGCTTCCTCGCTCTCGTCGAAGAGCACCTGCATGCCGAGGCAGATGCCGAGGTAGGGGCGGCCGGTGTCGAGGAAGGCGCGCACCTCGTCGCCGAGGCGGCCCTCGAAGGCGCGCGCGCAGTCGCCGAAGTGGCCCTGGCCGGGGACGACGAGGCGATCGGCGCCGAGCACGGCGGCGCGCTCGCGCGTGTGGACGGGGCTCGCGCCGGCGCGCGCGAGCGCGTGCATGACGCTGCGCACGTTGCCCATGCCCGTGTCGAGGACGACGACCTTCTCGCTCACGGCGCGCAACTTACTCGGTGAGCGTGCCCTTCGTCGACGGGACGCTTCCGGCCGCGCGTGGATCGATCTCGGTCGCGGCGCGCAGGGCACGCGCGAAGGCCTTGAACGAGATCTCCACGATGTGGTGCAGGTTCTCGCCGCCGTGGAGATAGAGGTGCAGGTTGCTCTGCGAGGCGCGCGCGAAGCCCTCGAAGAAGACGTCGGCGAGCTCGGTGTCGAACTCGCCGATCTTCGCCTTCGGCAGCGGCACCTTGCTCACGAAGAAGGGGCGCCCGCCGAGATCGATGGCGCAGGTGACGCACGCCTCGTCCATGGGGAGCGTGGCCGAGCCGTAGCGGCGGATGCCCTTCTTGTCGCCGAGGGCCTCGCGCACGGCGGTGCCCAGCGTGATGGCGAGGTCCTCCGTCGTGTGGTGGCCGTCGATGTGCGTGTCGCCCTCGGCGTCGACCTCGAGATCGAAGAGGCCGTGGCGCGCGATCTGCTCGACCATGTGCGAGAGGAAGCCGATCGGCGTCGAGACGCGGTGCTGCCCCGTGCCGTCGAGGTCGACGCGCACGCGGATCTTGGTCTCGCTCGTCTTGCGCTCGATCGTGCTCGTGCGGGCCATCGCGGGCGATCATAGGAGGCCGGCGCGGGCGTGGCCATTTCGAAGCCTGACGCGCGGACGCCGCTGCGGAGCACGGCCAGGCTCCCTCGCCCGCGACAGCGGGAGAGGGCGGGGGGAGAGGGACTGCGCAGCCCCCGGCCCCTGGGCGACGCCGCTGCGGAGCACGGCCAGGCTCCCTCGCCCGCGACAGCGGGAGAGGGCGGGGGGAGAGGGACTGCGGAGCACGCGACGGATTGCGCCGCGGCGAGAGGACGGCGCTTCAGGGGCTGGTCGTCGTCGTCGCCGGCGCCGTGACGATCCCGCCGTGCCCACGCGCGCGATCCCGCATCGAGAAGAGCTCTTCCTCGGTCAGATACCCGGTGCGCCGATCCGAGATCTCGCCGTGCGCGTCGATCATGTAGAAGGTCGGCACGCCCGGCAGCTCGCCGAGATCGCTCGTGCCGCCGGTGATCGTCTCGTCGGGGTCGTAGACGACGGTGTAGGGCGGCGCGAGCGTGTCGGCGTAGATGGGCGCGAAGCTCGCGGCGTCTCGCTCGGCGACGACCCCGAGCACCACGGTGTCTTCCGCGGCGCGCGTGAAGCGTGAGACCGGCCGCACGGCGGCCTGCGAGAGGCCGTCGTAGGTCGCCAGCACGAAGAGCAGCACGAGGCCGCCGCGCTGATCGGCGAGCTCGACCACGTGGCCGTCCGTCGTCACGAGGCGCAGGTGGATGGGATCCTCCGACGGCGCGCGCGGTGCGTTCTCCGCGGCGCCGCTCGTGACCGCGGCGCCGCAGCCCGCCACCGTGGCGAGGAGGACCGCGAGACCGGCGCGCAGCGGGAAGCTCATCGACGGGCGAGCTTACGACGCGCGCCGAGCGACGCTACATTCCGGCCGCGATGCGCGCACTTCGAGAACGCCCGCGGCGAAGGCTGCCGGTCGCGCAGGACGAGCTGAAGGCGCGGCTCGACGCGCTCGTCGCCGGGACCGATCTGCGCGCGCGCCTCGACGCGGATCCGCTCGGGCTCGTGCGCGCGCTTCCCGACGCGCGCGAGCGCGAGGTGGGCGGGCTCGTGGCGGCGACGCTCGCCTTCGGCAACGTCGTCGCGATCCGCCGGAGCATCGGGCGCGTCTTCGAGGCGCTCGACGGCGCGCCGGGGAGGGCGGCCGACGCGCTCGACGAGCGGGCCCTACGCGAGCGGCTGCGCGGGTTCGTGCATCGCGTCTATCGCGGCGAGCACGTGGCGCGGATGCTCGCGCGCGCGGGGGAGCTGCGGCGCCAGCACGGCACGCTCGGCGCGGCGCTCGCGGCACGGATGACGAGCGAGAGCTCCGAGGGCCTGGTCGAGGGGCTCGCGCGCTGGAGTGAGGCGCTGCGCGGGCCACGCCCCGCGCGCGGGCTCGCGCATCTCTTGCCCGACCCGACGAAGGGCTCGGCGAGCAAGCGGCTGTTTCTGTACCTGCGGTGGATGATCCGGCCCGACGACGGGATCGATCTCGGGCTGTTCCCGATCTCACCGCGGCATCTGATCGTGCCGGTCGACACGCACGTGCATCGCATCGCGCAGAACCTCGGCATGACGCGGCGCAAGGACGCGTCGCTGAAGACGGCCGTGGAGATCACGGCGGCGCTGCGGCGCCTCGACCCCGAGGATCCCGTTCGATACGACTTCGCGCTCTGTCACCTCGGCGTCTCGCGCGAGTGCCCGAGCCGCCGCGACGAAGAGAAGTGCGCGCGCTGCGTGGTGCGCGAAGTGTGCACGCGCTGGCGGTGAGTCGCTCAGAACGCGGCGGCGCACGCCGCGGCATGCGCCGCGTCCACCGTCGCCTCGGCGAGATCGCTCGAGCGCACGGTGTTCGTGGTCGAGAAGTCGAACAGGTCGGTCATCGCCCACGCGTTCGCGTCGCGCGCGGTCATCGCGGGCAAGAGGAACCGCGCCTCGATCAGGCGCAGGATGCTCGCGTGATCCGTCACGTGGTCGGAGACGTAGCCGGTGCGCGCGTAGGGGCTCGCGACGATGAGCGGGACGCGGAAACCGAGGCGATCGAAGTCGGCGCGGTAGTCGGTCGGCCCGAGGATCGGATCGTGACCATCGCCCGGCGGGCACGCGGCCGGCGGCGGCACGTGGTCGTAGAAGCCGCCGTGCTCGTCGTAGGTGAGGATGATCGCCGTGCTCGCCCAGTACGGGCTGTCCATCACGTGCTGCACGATGTCGCGGATGAACGCCTGGCCGCGCTGCGGGTTCGCCGGCGGGTGCTCGTCGTTCGTCGTCACGCCGCCCGTCGTCCACGTGGGGTCGATCCACACGACGCTCGCGAGGCTGCCGTTCTCGAGGTCCGTGTAGAACGACTCGAGCCCCGATTGGTGCGCGCGCTGCTCGCTCCGCAGCGCCCACGACGTGAAGGGGCCCCAGATGAAGGGGACCGAGTCGTGATAGATGCGATAGCTGATCCGCGCGCGGTCGAGCGCCTGGAAGATCACGCGATCCTCGCCGTCCACCGGGAACGCGCTCGCCGGGATCGCGTCGTTCTCGGTCATCCCGAACGAGGTCGCCGCCAGGTAGAACTCGCGGTTCACCCACGTCGGCCCGAGCACCGAGCAGTGGTGGTGATCGCTCATCGCGAAGGTCTGCGCGAGGTCCCAGTAGAAGGGCAGGTCGCTTCCGTCGAGGTAGCCCATGGCCCGCTCGCCGTGCGGATCGTTCTCGGTGACGAAGCCGTCGTTCGCACCATCGTGGTACTCGAGATGCGAGCCGGTCCACTCGTGGTTCACGTCCGCGATGCAGTAGTCGGTCGCGTGGAACGAGCGCACGGGGTTGCCGTCGGCGTCGGGGTTCGTGGCGCCGCCGGCCGGAAGGCCGTCCACGCCCGGCATCGTGCCGAAGTAGTGATCGAAGCTGCGGTTCTCCTGCATCAGCAGGATGAAGTGATCGATCGGGATGTCGTCACCGATCGGCACCTCCTGGCCGAGCGTCTCCCAGGGCAGCGCGCCGCGATCGAAGGCGCAGCCCTCGCGACCCGCGGCGGCCGTGGCCTCGGGGATGCGCGTGATGGTGCCGACGTCGCGGGGAACGTACGCATCGGGGCCCGCATCACGCGGCGGGCGCGCCGCGTCGGGGCGTACGCCCGTGTCGTCGGCGGCGCCCGTGTCCGGGCCGGCGTCCTCGCACGGATCGCAGGGCAGCGATCCGCCGTCGGTCGGCGCGGGGGACTGGGTGCAGGCCCCGAGGGCCAGCGCGAGCAGAGCGGAGCGAGCGGGACGCTTCATGGGGAGGCCTCGTGGACAAGAGCGCGAGCGCGGCCACCGCCGCCTCGGAGGTGGGTGCCGGCTCAGAAGTTGGTGAGGAGCAGCTCGTCGCCGATGACGGAGTCGTTCCACGTGGCGGCGCCGTGGCAGTGGTTGCAGCCGAGCACGGGGCCGGCATCGGCGACCGCGTAGCCGTCGCCGTCCGGCGGGCCCACGCCGCGCCAGCGCGTCGTCGCGACGAGATCGCCGCTCGCGTCGCGCGACAGGTCGAGCCCGTAGTACTCCCAGCCCACGGCGCCCTCGGCGTTGAAGTCGCCGCCGCGCTTCACCATTCCGTGCGCTTCCCACTGCGCGGGATCGTCGCCCGTGCCGCGGATCCGCAGGACGTGCGTGCCGACGGGGAACTCGGTCGCGCCCGAGGGCGGGAGCCGATCGATGTAGACCGTGGACATGCCCGTCGGGTCGTCGATGTGCACAGGGTCGGTGCCGCGATCGAAGCGCGTCCAGCCGGAGAGGCCCACGAACTCCAGGGGCTCGGGCGGCGGCGTGCTGCAGGACGCGAGCATGACGGCCGCGAGGATGGCGGCGGCGTGTGACCAACGCGTGGCGACCGTGTGACGCCTCATCGGGAGAACAAGCCCATCGAGATGCGCGCCACGAGGTTTCCGCCCTGCGCCTCGAGCGACTCCACGGCGAGCGCGTCGAGCAAGGCGCCCCCGGCGGGCGTCTGCGCGATCGCCCGCACGAGCGGCAGCGTGCGCAGATCGATCCGGAGCTCGTCCCGCTCGCGATCGGTCACGGCCGACGAGGCGTCGCGCTCCGTCGCGAGCTGCGGCGCCATCGCTCCCCAGAGCGCGCGGGCGATGAGCTGCCCGAGCGAGGCCACGTACGCGCGCACGAGCGGCTCGCCGGCGGCCTCTTCCGGCACGACCAGGAAGACGATCTCTTTGGCGCCGTGCGGCGCGAAGCGCGGCTGCGTGGGGACCAGGCGCGCGCGTACCGTCCGCCCGTCCTCGGCCTCGAGATCGAGGCGGATCGCGCCTTCGTCGGCGCGCACGCTCGCCGAGCGCAGGCCCGGCAACGAGAGCGCGGCGCGCGCGAGCTCGCGCTCGGGGATCGTGAGCCGCCGCGCGCCGATCTCGCTCTGCATCCGGCGGATCGCCTGCACGAAGGGCTGCTCGCGCACGGTCTCCTTCGCGCGCTCGCCGGCGCGGCGCACGAGGCTACGAAGCGAGTCGAAGCGGTCGCCCACGATCGGGGGTTGTAGCCTACGCGCCGCCCCGTGCCGAGACGGTCGCGCAACGGCGTCACGCCCCACGGTTGCCGCGGCCGGGCGTGCCGGGTAAGCCCCGCGCTTCCTACGAGGTCCCGTGGCCAAGCCGAAGAAGCTCAAGGCGCCCAGCCAGAACGAGGGCAGTCAGAAAGCGCTCGCCGACGTCGAGACGCCCGGCGTGAAGTGGAACGTCGTCCTGCAGATCGGCGCCGCCCTCGTCGCGCTCTGGGTCTTCGCCGTCCTCTTGATGCCCTACGTGGGCTACTGGGGCCTCGTCGTCGTCGGCGTCCTGACGGTCGCGGCGGCCGGCTTCGGCGTCTACATCTACACGCTCACGCAGCGCTCGCGCCGCGTGGTCGAGATCCTCAAGTCGGCGACCGACGATGCGAGCCGGCGCGCCGCGATCGAGAAGCTCGCCGAGGGCAAGAACGACGACGCGCTCGCCACGCTCGCTCGGGCGCAGCTCGTGGCGCGCGACGATCCCAAGCAGGCCATCGAGATCCTCGAGAGCATCGACCTCGCGAAGGCGGGCGCGGTGGCCGAGGACGAGGTGCGCTCGAACCTCGCCTACCTCTATCTCGTCCACAACCGCGTGAAGGACGCGCGGCCGCTCGTCGACAAGCTCAAAGTCGAGCGCGGCGCGAACCAGAAGATCCGCGCGATGTACGCGTCGGTCAGCGCCGAGACGCTCGCGCGCACGGGCAACGCGCCGGAGGCCAAGAAGATCCTCGAGGGCTTCCGCGTGGACGACCCGGAGGTCGGCGAGCTCGCGCCCATGCTCCTGCGCGCGCAGGTCTACACGTTCTTCGGCACGAAGAACCGGGGCCTCGCGCGCAAGGCGATGCTCGCCCTCGCGATGGTCGACCCGAACCACCTCGCGCCGTTCCTGATGAAGGGCGCGAGCACCGACATGCAGACGGCGGCGCGCGAGGTGCTCACGGAGCTCAACTACGCGACGCGGCCCAAGCAGAAGATCCAGCGAGGCTGACGACTCGGCCGAGAGTCTCGCCGGAGCTCCGATCGGAGCGGGCGAGCGAACCGGTACCTAGACCCATCGAAATTTTGACCCACGATCGGCACCCGCGTAAGCGGTGTCTGAGAGGGCTCGACGGCGTGTCGATGGCGACACGGAAGAGAGCCCGATCCTCGGAGAACTGCTCGCACTTCCGCCTGGCGCGCTCCTCGCGATGCCCGGAGGCAGGTGCGCGCGGCGATGCCGCCGAACGACCGTCACGGAGATGCACATGACCCAGACCGCGTCGACAGAGAGCCACTCGAAGTCCCTTTCCGGGAAGACCATCGGTGTGCTGCTCGGAGGCATCGGGCCCGAGCGAGAGATCTCGCTCAAGACCGGAGAGGCGATCGCCACCGCGCTGGAGAGCCGTGGCCACAAGGTCGTGAAGGTGTACGTGGATCGCGATGTCGACCGCGTGCTCCGTCAGACCCCGATCGACGTCGCCTTCATCGCGCTGCACGGCACCTACGGCGAGGACGGCTGCGTGCAGGGCCTGCTCGAGATCATGGGCATCCCGTACACGGGCTCGAACGTGCTCGCGAGCGCGCTCGCGATGGACAAGCTCAAGGCCAAGGAGCTGTTCCGCCACTACAACGTGCCGACGCCGCCGTACTACTGCGTCGACGTCGAGGCGTGCGGCGAGAACCTCGAGAAGCTCGAGCCGATGCACGGCAGCTTCGGTTTCCCGGTGTTCGTGAAGCCGCGCCGCTCGGGCTCGAGCGTGGGCGCGGGCAAGGCGAACGACATGGCGGAGCTGCGCCAGCGCGTCGAAGAGGCCTCGCAGTACGATCGCTCGGTGCTCGTGGAGCGCTTCGTCGCCGCGAAGGAAGTCGCGGTCGGCGTGCTCGACGGGCGCGCGCTCGGCGCGGTGGAGATCGTGCCGAAGGGCCAGTTCTTCGACTACAAGTCGAAGTACCAGAAGGGCCAGAGCGAGTTCCATTTCCCCGCCCGCCTGCCGCCGACCCGCTACAAGGGCGTGCTGACGCTGGCCGAGCGGGCGCACCGCGCGCTCGACTGCCGCGGCGCCACGCGCGTGGACGTGCTCGTGACGGAAGACGAGAACGAGTACGTGCTCGAGGTGAACACGATCCCCGGCATGACGCCGACCTCGCTTCTGCCGCAGATCGCGGCCGGCAGCGGCTACGACTTCGCGGGCCTCTGCGAGGCGATCGCGGCGCGCGCCATGCTCGGCGCCCCGGGGACGCACCTCGAGGACGCGCAGGACGCGAGCGCGGTGGCACAGGAAGCCGCCCACGCGGCGGAGTGAGCGCTCCCCCTCGGCTCACCAGCGGGTGAGCGCGAGCTCGAGCTGAGCGCGCACGTCCGGCTGCTGCTCACGCGCGGCGAGCGCGACGACGCGCGCACGGATGGGCGCGAAGAGCGTCTGGTCGGGCACGAGCACGCGCGCGGCCGGAAGGTCTTCCGCGAGCCCGTGCGCCAAGAGCGCGCGCACCGAGGGCCGCACGCCGCCGTCGAGCTCGAGCATCCGCACGAGGTCGTCGGCCGTCTGCGCGACGGCGCTCCGCGACGTCGCGAGCCCGTTCTGCCATTGGGTGTTGCGCGCGACCTCGTGGTCGGCGGCCTCGGCCGCGGGAATCAGGCCGAGGAACGCCGACGAGAATCGGAAGCTCGCGACGTTGATCCGCGCGCACTCCCATTGATAGTCGTCGATCCGCTCCGGCGTGCAGTACGCGTAGACGAGCGGCTCGAGCGACTCGGCGATCGCGGCGAGCGCACCGATCCGCGCCATCGGCGGCGCGGAATCGTTCGCGATCGTCGCGGCCTCGTCGAAGCTCGCGAAGCGCCGGAACGTCGGGCCGCCGGTCGCTGCACAGTCGCGCGGGTAGGCGACGGGGAGGCCCTGCGGGAACACGCGCGTCGCGAGCTCCGAGCGCTGCGTCACGCTCCACGCCGCCGCCGGATCGATCCCCGCGGGCGCCGTGTAGGGCGGCCGGCTCGCGGCGTACGCCACCTCGTCGGCCGGGCACGCCTCCCAGGCCCGCGGCGCCATCGGCGCGAGGGGGCGCGCGCGCAGCTCGTCCTCGGCGCGGCCTGCGCTGAAGCGATGCCAGAGCCGATAGGCCGACACGGAGAGCATCAAGAGCCCCACGACGAAACCAAGCACCCGGCGACCCGTGCTCATGCAGCGACCTCCCGCGAGCGGGCGGGAGCCCGCGCGCCTCCGGAGACATCGCCCAGCGGAGCCCGCCGGGCAATTGCTCGTTTCGGAACCGGCGCGCGGTGCCGCTACGGCCCTGCGTACTGGAGGACCGGATAGTCGAAGAAGCCACCGTTGCGCGAGACCACGGTCGCGGTGATCACGTCGCCGCGATCGACGTGGAGCGCGCTCAACGCCTGCGCCGGCATGAAGATCAGATCGGCCCACTCCTCACCGCTCGCGTGGCGGCAGCGGATCGTCATGCGGTTCTGCACGCCCGCCGGATAGGCGCGCCTCCGCGCGTCGGCGGGATCGAGCACGTCGATGTCGCTCGCGTGCGCCACGGCGCACTCGATCGTGGTGCCGATCCGGGCCGGGTCGGCGGAGATGCTGCGCAAGTCGAACCCGACGGCCGAGGTGGCCGGCGCCGGACGTGGCGTCTCGGGAGCTGCGATCGAGGCCTGGCCGACGGTCTCCACGAAGTCGACGATCGGATAGTCGAAGAAGCCGCCGTCGGCGCTCCGGATGTGGACGCGGATGCGCGCACCGGGCACCACCTCGGCCACGTGCGAGGCGCGCGTCGCGAGGAACTCGAGGTCGGCCCAGCTCTCGCCCGTCGGCGCGACGCAGCGGATGCTCATGCGCTGGGTCGCGGCGGGGTCGTAGGGCGAGGTCTCGCTGGGATCGGTGGGCGCCTCGATCGTCTCGAGCCGCAGCGCGGCGCCCACGTCGCAGAGCTGCTCGGTGTCGAGGTGCACGCCCGGCTGCACGCGCACGAGACGCATGTCGAAGCCCGCGCCGATCGCGCGCGCGCTGTGCGACTGCACGGCGGGCTGGTCTTCTTCGAGCGTTCCGCGCGTCTCGCGCTCGGGTGTCCCGGGCCCGCCGCCGTCGCGCGGGCTGTCGGTGTTGATGAACGGGTTGACGCAGCAGCCCGTCCCGCCCGCGCAGAGCGAGAGCCCGAGAACGATCGAAGTGAGCCCGTGCCGCGGCATGAAGCGCTCTCGCGTACGACCGCGTCCCCGGCCTGTCAAACGCGGCGCGGCGCTCTCGCACGCGATGCTTGCTCCGGAGCGCGTCACTGACCATGGTGGCGCGCTCCATGGCTCACCTCGCGCCGCACCAGGACCCGTGGTTCCACGAGATCTTCGACGGGCCCGCCTCGGCCGTCCCGCTGGGCGAAGCGATCGCCGCGCTCGGCGCGCCGCGCGCGTCCTGGCTGCGTCGCTGCATCGCGCTCGTGGGCGCCGATCACGGCTGGTGGCGCGAGGAGCGCTTGCTCGAGGGGCTCGATGGATCGCTCGTGCTGGAGATCGACTCGCATCGCGGCGAGACGCCGTACCGCGAAGCGCTCCCCGCCGAGATCGCCCGCGAGTACGACGCGCTCGTCGCCACGCTGCGGCGCGCGGCCCGCGAGTGGCCGAGCACGGATGGCCTGCACCGCGAGCCGGGCGCAGCGCGCGGCGAGACGATCGTGGTGCTCGATGCCGCGACGCTCGAGGGCAGGGCGCTGCTCGGGGAGTCGGCCGTGAAGGCCTTCCGCCGTGCCGTGTTCCCGAGCCTCGATCTCGCGGCGCTCAAGCGCTGACGTCGCACTCCTTCGCGCTCGACCGCCACGCTCGGCCGCGTCAGCATCGGGCCCATGAGGTCGGGCCCCTCTCGCGCGCTGCGCGTCGTCGTCCTCGTTCTCGCGTGGGCATCGATCGAGGGCTGCCAATCGCCCCTCGCGCAAGGCGAGCCCTGTGTGCGCAGCTCCGACTGCACCGCGCCGCTCGCCTGCGCCTACGGCCGGTGCCGCGTCGAGTGCGACGAGCCGCGCGACTGTGCGGCGGGCCTCCGCTGCATCGACGGCGGCGGGGGCGGCGTCTGCACCTTCGAGAGCGAGGAGCACTGCACGGCCACGATCTGCGGGGCACCTCTGGTTTGCGTCGAGGATCGGTGTCGCACGGAGTGCACGACCGACGACGACTGCCACGGCGGGGCATGTCGTGCGGGCTCCTGCCTCGAGCCGGTCGTGCGGCCGCCGCTCGGGGCCTGGCCTGACCACGCCTCGGGAGCGTGTGCTCGGCAGGTCGCGAGCCCGGCGCTGCTCGACGTCGTCCTCGGTGCGAGCGCGAGCGGCGGCGGCCTCGAGCGCCTCGTCCCCGCCCGCACGGCCCCCTACGATGCACCGCGCCTGGGGCAGGGCTTCGCGCCTCCGCAGCTCGGCCTCGCGGTGCGACGCGCGGGCACCGAGGGCGAGGTGCGCCTCGCCGTGCTGCACGACGGGCAGGAATCGGGCGGGCGCTTCGAGCGCCACGCGCGGATGTGGACCTTCCCGGTCGCCGAGCTCTCGCGCATCACGGATCCGGCGAGCGTCTACGTCGGCTTCGATGCGGTCTTCGTGCGCTGGATCGACGTCGGGATCGACGGCGACACCTTCGTGACCGTGGCCGCGCTCGACATGCCCGACGCGCCCGGGAGCACCAGCGCGTGGATGATCGAGTCGCCTCCGTCGGGGCCGGAGTGGATCCACTCCATCTCCGCCGGCGATCCGCCGCGCCAGCAGACGGCCCGCACCCGCGTCGTCGGCGGCCGCACGTCTTTCGACACGAGCGCCGAAGGCTGGCCTCTCTTCTTCGTGTTCCGCGAGGACGCCGAGGGCGTTCCCACGAACGGCTCGGTGCGGCGCGACGGCGCGCCGCCGCCCGACTACGTCGCGACCTCCACCGCGCCGCTCTTGCCCGAGCCGGTGATCGACACCGCCGCCGGCGAAGGCCCGCTCTGGATCGGGCGGCGCGCGAGCGGCGAGATCGTGCTCTGGGATCAGCGCCGTCTCACGCCGAGCCCGCCCACGCTCCGCCCGCTGGCGCCGCTCGCGGCGGGCGCGACCGGCGCCCCGGCCATCGCCAGGCTCGGCAGCGAGCCAGCGTACGGGCTCGTGGCGTTCCCGCGCGACGGCGCGACGGGGCTCGTGCCCTTCACGTGCGGCCTCGCGAACGCGACGCCCTGCGCGCTCGGCACGCCGAGCTCCCTCGGCTCGCTCACGGGCGGCGTGGTCCAGGCGGTCGCGCTCGCGCCGGTGCAGGACGGCTATGTGCTGGCCACGACCGAGCTCGGCCCGCGCGGCCCGGTCGTCGTGCTGCGCGTCGTCGATCGCGACGGCGTCGAGGTCGGCGCGGACGTGACGGGCGAGCTCGAACCGGTCTTCGATGGCGAGACCGAGCTCGCGCGCGACGAGGCGCTCGTCGCCGTCGAGGTCGCCGCAGCCCCGAGCGATGCGGGCGTCTCGCTGGTCGTCGCGGCCCTCGTGCGGAACGAGATCACGGAGCAGGACCGTGTGTGGATCGGCGGCGCGTTCGCTTGCTCAGGCCCGTGAGGTGCCCGGATCGGTGTCGGTGCGAGGGCGCGTCTTCTCGTTGACGAGGGCGCCCGGGTCCGTGTCGACCGACATGGGCATCTCGGCCGAGGTGATCCCGACGTCGGTCGAGTGACCGCCGTTCGTGTTCTCGAACTGCAGATCCGCCTCGTCGAGCGACTCCACCGGGAAGTCGCGCGTCACGTGGTCGAGCTCGGACGGCTCGAGCACCGCCTCGTCCGGAGGGACGCTTTCGTCCGGGGGCATCGTGTGCCCCTCGAGGTCCGAGGCCGACACCGCCTCGACGAGCTCGCCCGTCTCGTCCTCGCCGAAGCCGTCTTCCCAGGGGTCGGTCGCCTGCGAGCCGGGCACCAGGCGCTCGTAGACCTCGGAGATGCGGCGTCGGCGCGCGCCGCTCGAGAAGAGCTCGCGCACGCGGCGATAGCCCTGCTCGGTGAGGCGCTCGGCCAGCGAGGCGTCGCGAAGCATCTCGAGCACGGCCTCCGCGAGCGCGGCCTCGTCGCCGGGGGGATAGAGCAGCCCTTCCTGCTCGTCGCGCAGCACCTCGGCGACGCCGGGCACGCCGGCGGCGACGACGGGGCGATGGCAGGCGAGGTACTCGAGCAGCGGCTGCGGCAGATCGCCCAGCACCTGGAAGCGCGGTGCCTCGCTGGCCGGGGCGATGCAGACGTCCGCCCCGGCGATCACCGCGGCGATCTGCGCCGGCTCGCCGCGCACCTCCACGATCTCGCGCAGGCCGAAGGCGTCCACCATCTGTCGGACGCGCTCGCGGCGCCCGCGGTTCGGCTCGCCCGCGATCAGGGCGCGCACCGCGCGCGTCGCCGCGATCCGCTTCACCGCGCCGAGCAGCGTCGCGATGTCGCGATCGGCGGTGAACGCGCCGAGGTAGAGCAGGCGCGGAATCGACGCCTCGCTCCGGGGCCGCCAGTCGTACGCGCCGACGTCCACGCCCGGCGGCAGGACGATCACGCGGTCCTCGTCCTGGCGACCGAGCGTCGAGGCGCGCTCGGTCACGCCGCGACGCGCGGCCTCGGTGGGAACGAGCACGAGATCCGCCGCGTCGAGGCAGCGCTCGTGCGCCTCGCCCCAGCGCTTCTCGACCTCGGCACCGAGCGCCTCGTCGGGGAAGGTGCCCATCTCGTAGACGAGCTGGAAGCCGTGCGTGGCCTTCCGCTCGGCAGCGAGCGATCCCTCGAAGGGGCCGCGCACGTGCACGACGTCGTAGTGCTCCGCCTCGAGCTGGCGGCCCACGGCGCGATCGAAGACGACGCGCTGCTCGAGCGGCCCTTGGTCGCCCACCGGGACGCGGAACATGCGCGCGTCACCGATGCGCTCCACGTGCGACGAGGTCTCGGTCTTCACCGTCACCATGTCGATGTCGGCGCGGACCGAGGCGATCATCGCCATCAGCGCCGCCGCATGAGGCGAGCTGCCCGGCACGTTCGCGAACGCGGTGACGAGGACCCGGATGCGCGTGGCGTCCACGCGGGAATGGTAACCACATCGGATGCCCCGGCGCGCGGAAGATTGTTCGCCACCCATCCACCGAGTTCCGTAGACTCGTCTCGTCGTGAACCGGTACCGGCTGCGTTTCCTGCTGCAGGAGTTCGACCTCCACGCTCCCGAGGTCATCATCGGCCGCAGCTCCGAGTGCCACATCACGATCGAGGACCCGCTGATCTCGCGGCAGCACGCGCGGATCCTCATCGAGGGCGACGAGGCGCGCATCGCGGACATGGGCAGCCGCAACGGCGTGCGCGTCAACGGGCGCCTGGTGAAGGGCGAGCAAGCGCTCAAGGACGGCGACCGCATCCGCCTCGGGACCCAGGAGCTCCTCTTCTCCATGGTCGGCCGTGCGGAGCGTGCGCCGCGCCCCACCGGGTACATGAAGCTCTGCCACGCGTGCGGGACGCCGTACCCGGAGGGCGCGCCGAGCTGTCCGCACTGCGGAGCGCCGGCGCTGGCCGAAGAGGACACGATGTCGGGCGCGGCCCCCGAGCCCAAGCGCAGCTGGACCTTCCAGCTCCTCGGCGAGGTGATCGAGCGAGCGCTCGCGAGCGGCCGAGCCGTCGAGGCCGAGCGCCTCATGCGCAAGGCCGCCAAGGAGATCGACGAGCGTCTCGCGTCGGGCGAGCGCCTGGATGCAGGCCACACCGGGATGATCGCGGCGTTCGCCGTGCGCCTGGCCAAGCTCGTCGGCGGCAGCGAGTGGGTCGCGTGGGCGGTCGCGCTCCACCGCCGGCAGAACCTCATGCTCTCCGACCAGGTGATCGATCGGCTCGACGAGCTCGACCCCGGAGCCTTCCCCGATCTGAGGACGTTGCTCGACTCCTACGTGAGCTGGTGGCGCGCGCAGAGCTCGGCGAGCGCGAGTGGGCCCAGCCCCGACCTCGCGCGCCTGACGCGGCTCGAGCAGCTCCAGCGCGGCTGAAGGAAGGCCTGCCGTGCGGCGGCTCGCGCTCGTCTTCTACGACCCGGCGTCGGCGCGCCTGCGCGCGGGCGTGCGCATCACGATCCACCTGCTCGCGCTCGCGGTGCTCTTGATCGTGCTCGCGCTGCTCGGGCCCGCGCTGCCGCCGCTCCTCGCGGGCCCGCTGGCGTTCGCCGGGATCCTCGGCATCACCGGGCTCGCCGCGCGCTTTCTCGATCGCCGGCCCTTCGTGGATCTCGGACTGCGCGCCGACGGGCGGACGGCGGTGGATCTGCTCGCGGGGACGCTCGTCGGCACGGGGGCCATCACGCTGGTCGCGGTCCTCGAGACGCTCGAAGGGGTCTCGCGCTACGCCCTCGTCGCCGCGGCGCCGAGCGCGCTCCGCGTGGGCACGGTGGGCGTCTTCTTCGTCGGCGTGGCGATCCAGGAAGAGCTCGTCTTTCGCGGCTATCACCTCGTGAACCTCACCGAGGGGCTCGAGGGGCCCACGCGGACGCGGGGCCGCGCGGCCGTGCTCGCGACCGTGCTCGCCGCGCTCGGCTTCGGCCTCGCGCACGCGGGGAACGACGGCGCCACGATGCTCGCGACGCTCCAGGTCGCGCTCGCGGGTGGCACGCTCCTCGCGGTCGGGTTCCTCGTCACGGGCGATCTCGCGTTCTCGATCGGCCTCCACTTCGCGTGGAACTTCGCGCAGGCCGTGCTCGGGATGCCGGTGAGTGGCTTCGTGCTCTCGGATGCTGCGCTCTGCTCGCGCACGACCGAGGGCGCCGAGCTCTGGACCGGAGGCGCGTTCGGGCCCGAGGCGTCCTTGAACGGGCTCGCCGCGATGCTCGTCGGCACCGCAGCGAGCCTGGCCTACGCCCGTCTGCGCTACGGACCGCTCGCGGTGCGGCTCCGCGAGCGCCCGAAGGCGGCGACTCCGTCGGCGTGACGCTCAGGCCGGGACGAGCGAGCCCGGCTTCTTGCGCGCGGCCTGCGGGTGGTCGCTGAGGCTCTTGTGGGTCTCGAGCCCGCGCACGTGGAAGCTGCGGCCGAGCTCCGGGTAGAGCTTCTCGAGCTCGTGGAAGTGCTCCATCACGGTGTGATCGACGAGGCGGCAGTCGCTCACGTCGACGATGACGTGCTTCTGCCCGCTCTGCTTCTCGATGCTCGACTTGATGCCGAGGTAGTTGCTGAAGACGGCCGAGCCGTGGAGGGCGATGGTCGCGGTGTCGCCCGTCACCTTGGCTTCCGGCTTGGCGCTGAAGAGCGAGCTGACCGGGGCACCGTTGACGACGTGGAAGACGAGCTTCGTCGCGATCCCGAGCGCGACGCCGACGAGCAGGTCCTCGCCCACGCAGCCGGCGATGGTGACGAGGAAGATCACGAGCTGCTCGCTGCCGATCGCGAGCGTCTTGCGGAGCTCGCTGGGCGAGGCGAGGCGCGTGCCCGTGTAGCAGAGCATCGCGGCGAGCGCGGCGCTGGGGATCAGGTGGATGAGGCCCGGCGCGAGGAGCACGAACGCGAGCAGGAAGAGGCCGTGGAAGAAGTTCGCCATCCGCGTCTTGGCGCCGTTGTTCAAGTTCGCCGAGCTGCGGACGATCTCGGCGATCATCGGCAGCCCGCCGAGCAGGCCCGCGAGCGCGTTGCCGATGCCGACGCCGAGCAGGTCGCGGTTCGAGTCGCTCGCGCGGCGCAGCGGGTCGAGCTGCTCGATCGCCTTGCCCGAGAGGAGCGACTCGATGCTGCCGACGAGCGTGAACATCACGATGTAGCGCATCGAGAGCGAGCTCGTGATCATCGAGAAGTCGGGGAACGTGATGGCGTCGCGGAGCGTGCCGTTGATCGTCACGAGGTGGCGCGGCGCGAACGTGTAGTCGTGGCCGAGGAAGCTGTAGTGCGTGCTGTCGCCGCCCGAGACACCGAGGAGCATGCCGAGCGGGATGCCGACGAGGAGCACCACGAGCGGGGCCGGCACCTTCTTCACCGTGCGGTTCTTGATCTGCGGCCACGCGAAGAGGACCGCGAGGCTGACGACGCCGATCAGGAAGATGGCCGGGTTCATCACCGAGATCGAGTGCGGCAGCTCCTCGTAGAGACCGAAGGGCGTGGTCGCGGTGGGCGCGACGCCGAGGACGGCGTGCGACTGCTTGGCGATGATGATGATGCCGATCGCCGCGAGCATGCCGTGCACGACCGTCGTCGGGAACGCGTCGCCGAGCTTGCCCGCCTTCGCGAGCCCCAGCAGGGCCTGGAGGACGCCGGCGACGGTGATCGTGGCGAGCGCCCAGCGGTAGCCCATCGACGGGTCGAGGTGCTGCGCGCTCGCGACCGCGCCGAAGTCGGTGATCGCGCCGAGCGCGATGACGATGAGGCCCGCCGCGGGCCCCTTGATGGTCATCGGCGCGCCACCGAGGAAGGTGACCAGGACGCCGCCGATGATCGCGGTGATGATGCCCGAGAGGGTCGGGAACCCCGAGGCCGTGGCGATGCCGAGGCAGAGCGGCAGCGCGATCAGGAACACCAGGAAGCCGGACAGGATGTCCGCCCGCCAGGGGCTCTCGCTCGTGGACGGGGAGGGCGCGCTCGCCGGGGCCGTGGTCTCGGAGGACATCGCTCCGGAGAAGAGCAGCGAATGTGCCACACACGAGGAGGCCGAAACTGTTGGGACTTTCTGGAGCGTGGCAGCTCTCGACAGCGCGGGACGAGGCGAAACAACCCGTGGTCGTCCAAAAGGCCCCTCCCAGGCGGCGGGAGTGAGGCGCTCAGGCCGGTGGCTCGCTCATGCGGCCGCCGCCTGCGACGAGGCCGTACTTCTCGAGCTTGCGATAGAGGCGCTTGCGATCGAAGCCCAGCACCTCGGCGGCCCGCGTCTTGTTCCCGCCCACCGCCTCCATCACCTTCGCGATGTAGCGGTGCTCGACCTCGTCCATCGAGACGAGCTCCTCTTCGTTCTCGGCCACGACGACGACCTGCGTCCGCTTGTGGTCCCGGATCTTCGCCGGCAGGTCTTCGACCGTGATCGATTCGAAGCGCGTGAGCGCGACCGCGCGCTCCATGCAGTTCACCAGCTCGCGCACGTTGCCCGGCCACGGGTACGAGAGCAGCCGCTCGGCCGCGTCCGACGAGATGCCGCGCACGCTCTTGCCCGAGCGCTGCGCCGCCTCCGCGAGGTAGTGCTGGGCGAGCGTCAGGACGTCGTTGCCCCGCGCGCGGAGCGGCGGCATCTCCACGCTGACGACGTTGAGGCGGTAGTAGAGGTCCTCGCGGAAGTTCCGCTCCTCCACCATCGCCTCGAGGTCGCGATGCGTCGCCGCCAGCACACGCACGTCGATCGGGAACTCCTGGTCGGAGCCGACCGGGCGCACGGCGCGCTCCTGCAGCACGCGCAGCAGCTTGGGCTGCAGGGCCACCGGCATGTCGCCGATCTCGTCGAGGAAGAGCGTTCCGCCGTTGGCCTGCTGGAACAGACCCTTGCGCGCGCCCCGCGCGTCGGTGAAGGCGCCCTTCACGTGGCCGAAGAGCTCGCTCTCGAGCAGCGACTCGGGCACCGCGCTGCAGTTGATGGCGACGAACGGGTGCCCGACGCGCTTGCTCTGCCGGTGGATCGCGCGTGCGACGAGCTCCTTGCCGGTGCCGGTCTCGCCCGTGATCAACACCGACACGTCGCTGTCCGCGATCCGCGAGAGCAGATCGTAGACGCGGTGCATCGCCGGGCTCGACCCGATCATGTCGGTCGGCGCGGCCGTCCGCGAGTGCTCGCGCAGGCGCCGCACTTCGTCCTTGAGCACGCGGTGCTGGATGGCGCGACCGAGCGCGATGTCGAGCGTGTCGACCTCGAAGGGCTTGGTGATGAAGTCGTACGCGCCGGCGCGGATCGCCGAGATCGCGGTGTCCATCGTGCCGAACGCGGTGATCACGATCACCGGCACGTCGGGCTGGCTGTCGACGATGCGCCGGCAGAGCGCGATGCCGTCGATGCCCTTCATGTTGAGGTCGGTCACGACCACGTCGAAGGGCTCGCGCTCGATCAACGCGAGCGCTTCGTTGCCCGAGCCGGCGTGCTTGGCCGTGAAGCCCTTCTTGCCCAGCGCGCGCACGAGCATGTCGCCCATGCTCCGATCGTCGTCCACCAGCAGCACGTTTCCACTCATGAGGCGTCTCCATCGAAGGGCTCGAGGTCGTCGGTCGCCGGCCCGGGGGGCGGGCGGATGCTCACGTCGCGCATCGGAACGAGGAGATCGAACTCGGTCCCCTTGCCGGGCTCGCTCCGGACCTCGGCGAAGCCGCCGTGGTCCTCGAGGATGCCGTAGACGACGGCGAGCCCGAGGCCGGTGCCGTCGCCCACGTCCTTGGTCGTGAAGAAGGGATCGAAGATGCGCTCGAGGTGCTGCGGATCGATCCCGGTCCCCTCGTCCATCACGCGCAGCACGCCGTAGGGCAGGGGCTGCGCGTCGGGCTGGGTCGGGTGTGTCGCGAGCTTGCGGAGCACGCGGATGCGGAGCGCGCCGCCGTTCGGCATCGCCTGGATCCCGTTCATCGCGACGTTGGTGAGCGCCTGCTCGAGGAGGCTCGGATCGACGCGCGTCACGCAGGGCCCGGCGGGCGCCGCGAACTCGATGCGCACGTTCCGCTTCTGCGCGGTCGGCGCGAGCAATTGCGCCACGCGCGCCGCGCTGCTGGCGAGGTCGGCCGTCTGCGCCTCGGGCCGACGTCGCCGCGCGAAGCCGAGCAGCTGCTTGACCAGCTCCGTGATGCGCTGGGTCTGATCGAGGATGATGCGCGCGTCGGTCGCGACCTCTTCGCTGACGCCGTCGGCCTGCTCGATGAGGCGAGCGCGCCCCGAGACGACGTTCAGCGGTGTGCCCAGCTCGTGCGCGAGGCCCGATGCGAGCTGGCCCACGGTGCGTAGACGATCTGCGTGCCGCAGTTGGTCGAGGGCCTCGAGCTTTGCCTTGTGCGCGTGCTCGACGGTACGGTCGGCCTCGTCGAGCTTGTCGCTCATCTGCGCCATCTCGTGGGCGAGCTCGCCGATCTCGTCGTTCTGCCCGAGGCGCACGGGCGCCGTGTTCTCGCGCCGACCGATGCGTCGTGCCTCGGCGATGAGCATCTGGACGGGTCGGCCCACGAGCGCCCAGCCGAGGAGGATCATCAGGATCGCACACGCTGCGACGACGGCGACGGCCTCGAGCGTCGCATGCCAGAGCGAGCTCGCGATCAACGCTTGCTGAGCGTCGAGGGTCTGCGAAACGCGCAGAGCGAGATCGGGCGCGTCGGGGAGGCTCAGCGGCTCGAGAACCACGATGCGTCCGCTCTCCTCGAAGACGCGCTCGCGGCCGCGGCGTCCGGCCTCGCTCCCGGCGCCGCCTTGCGGGCTGACCGTGCGCGCATCGACGAGCTCGACGACGAGGTCCACGTCCTCCACGTCGGCCTGCGTGACGAGCGCGCGCGCGCGCTCCTCGCCTTCGGTCGTCCACGTCGAGACCACGATGGAGCGGAGCGCACGCGCGAAGAGCACGTGATCGTCGCGCACGTCGGCGAGCAGGAACTCCTGCTCCTCGGCCAGACGATATCGCGTGGCGATGACCATCACGGCGAGCAGGGCCACGACGAGCGCGGCGATGAGCTTGAAAGCGAGCCTCACGTGGTCTCGTGCGGGGCGATTCGGGTCGAAGCGGGGCGCAGTAACCCAACTTTGTGCTGGCTGCGGTGTAGCCGAGGGCGAGAGAGCACGCATGGTGCCAGCCCAGTCGGCGTATGGTGCGTTTTGGAACGATTGGTGCACTGGAGCCCCACCCGATGAGTGTCGAGTCGAGTGTTTCGTCTTCTCCGCCGACCTCCCACGAGGGCGAGCATTTCGCGTCGGGGGAGGGCGCCTCGAGCGCCGAGCAGGAGGTGGCCTCCCACATCGCGCACCTGGCCCACTGGCTCCCCGAGCAGCGCCCGCTCAGCGTCTTCGTGCACGCGAACCCGCTCGCGGCGTTCGAGTCGCGCTCGTTTCATTCGGTGTGCGAGGCCGCGACGCGCATCCGCGGCGCGCGGACGACGCTCAGCGCCGAGCAGTACCGTGCGTTGCGCGACTCTCGGCGGATTCGCCCGGAGGACATCGCGAGCGCCCAGAAGCGGCTCGCGCTGAGCCAGCGCGCGCCGCTCGAGCGACTGCCCACGCCGGAGCGCGGCGCGCTGCTCTTCTCGCGCGCGGTGCCGGAGCTCGGCAGCGAGGCGAGCGATCTCGTCAACGCGTTCCTGATCCGGATCCTGCCGTCGTTTCTCGACCTCGGCTCTGCGCTGTTCCCGATGCCGGGCCGGGACGAGGGGCTCGTCGGCGTGCTGCGCCGGCTCTCGCGCACGCCGCTCGCGGTGCCCGAGCCGTGGCTCGGCGGGCTGCGCCAGCGCCTCGGGGGCCCGGACGTCTCGTCGCTCGCGCTCGCGGTGAGCTGCCTCGAGAAGCGCGGTGCGCGCGAGACGGCGTGGCCGAACGTGCTGCACGAGGCGATGTTCGCGCTGCCCGGGTACACCGGGATGATCCATCGCCTCGAGCACGTGCCGAGCGAGCGCCCCGCGAGCGTGAAGGTCGCGCTGCTCGACTACGTCGCGGCGCGTCTCGTGATCGAGGAGCTGGCGCTGCTCGAGATCGCGCGGCGCCTCTTCGGTCGGAAGGCCACGCTCGCGACGCTCTCGGCCTCGCTCGCGGCGTCGTTCTCCGCAGAGGGCCCGCCGCGCCGCGTGCCTTGGACCACGGACCTCGCCGCCTTCCAGGATGCGTTCGAAGAGGACTACGTCCGCAGCTTCGTCGGCGCGATCACGATGGGGCAGGAAGTGCCCCGCGATCAGGTGGAGGCGGCCGACGTCCAGATCCTGACGTGCATCGACGATCGCCTCGAGTCGTTCCGGCGCCACGTCGAGGAGTGCGAGCCGCGCTTCGAGACCTTCGGCTCGGCGGGCTTCTTCGGCGTCGCCATCAAGCATCGCGCGCCTCTCTCGAGCGACGAGACCTTCTCGTGCCCGGCGCCCGTCACGCCCGAACGTCGGGTCACCGAGGCGCTCGACGAACGACACGCCGCGGAGCGATCGCAGGCGGCCGCGCGCTCGCGCTGGTTCCATCGGTTCCTCGGCGACGACGCGTCCCGCGGCGCGCTGGGTGGGATCGCGGCGAGCTTCTTCAACTTCCTCCGTGCGCCGCGCACCGTCGCCGAGCTCCTCGCGCCGCAGTACTTCGTGGAGCCCTCGCACGAGTTCGAGGGGACGCGCCTCGTGTACTCGGTCGAGGAGGACGCACAGGGCTTCACCAAGGAGCAGCAGGCCGCGCTCGTGCGCGGAAACCTCGCCAACATCGGCCTGCTCTCGGGCTTCGCCCGCTGGGTGCTGGTGCTGGCCCACGGATCGATGGGTCGCAACAACCCGTTCCTGTCCGGGTACCAGTGCGGCGCCTGCGGCGGGCAGCGCGGTGGCATCAACGCGCGCGTGTTCTGCGCCTTCGCCAACGACCCGGAGGTGCGGAGCCTTCTCGCGGCGCAGGGGGTCGCCATCCCCGACGAGACGATCTTCGCCCCGGGCGAGCACGACACGTCGCTCGATCTCGTTCGTTGGTTCGACGAAGACCGCCTCACGCCCGAGCGGCGCGCCGAGCTCGCCGAGATCGCGCGGCGCCTCGAGGAGCCGCTCGCGCGCAACGCCAAGGAGCGCTCGCGTCGGTTCCACGACGTGCCCCTCGATGCGCCGATCCCGGACACGGTCGCGCGCGTGCGGCGCCGCTGCGTCGACTACGCCGAGACGCGGCCCGAGTACAACCACGCGACCAACGCCGCGTGCGTGATCGGGCGCCGCTCGCTCACGCGCGGGATCTTCCTGGACCGGCGGCCCTTCCTCGTCTCGTACGATCCGCGCACGGACGATGCCCAGCACTCGACGCTGCAGCGCCTGATGGCCGCGCCGCTGCCGGTCTGTGCCGGCATCAGCCACGAGTACTTCTTCTCCACGATGGACCCGCAGCGCTGGGGCAGCGGCACCAAGCTGCCGCACAACGTGCAGGGGCTGCTGGGCGTCTCGAACGGCGCCGACGGAGATCTGCGCGCGGGCCTCTGGTCGCAGACGACGGAGATCCACGAGCCGATCCGGCTCGTGACGCTGGTCGACGCCGAGCCCGAGGCGGTGGCCGCGGTGCTCGAGCGGCTGCCGGCCGTGAAGGCGATGGTGGTCAACGCCTGGATCCACCTGTTCGCGAGCTCGCCCTCGGGGCGCGGCTTCTATCGGTGGATGGGGCAGGGCTTCGAGCCCTACGACGCGCAGCCGCACGCGCTCTTCGAGGTCTCCTCGTCTCTCGCCGCGTGCATGCACACCCGCGACAACGTCGCCCCCTGCTTCGTCGTGGGCGACCGCGCCCACGCGCTCGACGAGGAACCTTCGTGATGGAAGCCCTGAACGCGCTCGCCTCGTACGGGCCTCTCTTGTCCGTGCTCGCGATGCTCACGCTGCTGCTCCCGGCGGCCGGCTCGCTCTTGCTCGTGGTGCTCAGCGTCAGCGGCGTGCGGCCGAGCGAGCGCTGGATCGCGGTCGTCTCGAGCGCGAGCATCACCACCGCCGCGATGAGCGCCGTGCTGCTCGCCGCGCTCTCGATGCTCCATCCGGGGCACGAGCTCGACGTGGTGCTGTGGACCATGTACGAGGTCCGCGACTACCACCTCGACGTCTCGGTCTACGTCGACCCGCTGTCCGCGATGCTCATCGCGCTCGGCGGCCTCGTGATCCCGGTGCTCGGGCGCTACTCGGGCCGGTACCTGCACAAGGACCCCGGGTTCCTGCGCTTCTTCGTGCTCGTCGGGATCGCCAACACGGGCTTCTTCTGGTTCGTGCTCGGCGGCTCGGTCGACATGGCGTTCTTCGGCTGGGAGCTGCTCGGCCTCTCGAGCGTGCTGCTCGTCGCGTTCTTCTGGGATCGCCCCGAGACCGTGAAGGCGAGCGCGCGAATCTTCGTGACCTATCGGGTCGCCGACATCGCGCTCTTGATGGGCGTCGTCCTCCTGCACCACGAGCTCGGTGACTCGGCGTGGCGCTCGGTGGTCGGGATCGGCCGGATCGGGCACCACGCGCACCTCGGTCCCACCGCCGCGACGATCCTCGGGATCGCGTTCCTCATGGCGGCGATCGGCAAGTCGGCGCAGGCGCCGGTGAGCGCGTACATCCTGCGCGCGATGGAGGGGCCCACGCCCTCGAGCGCGCTCTTCTACGGAACGCTCTCGATCCACGCCGGCGTGTACCTGCTGCTGCGCGTCTTCCCGCTGCTCGAAGACGCGCCGATCGCGCGCGGTGCGGTCATCGTGGTCGGGCTCGTGACGGCGATCACCTCGTCGATGGCCTCGCGCGTCCGCGCCGACGCGAAGGGAGCGCTCGCGCTCGCGACGAGCGCGCAGGCAGGCTGGATGCTCGTCGAGACGGGGCTCGGCCTCACGACGCTCGCGATGTGGCACCTGCTCGCGCACGGTCTGTTGCGGCTCGGGCAATTCCTGCGCGCGCCCTCGTGGCTCGACGACGCACAGCGCCGGCGCCGCGAGCTCGGGGGCGGCCGGTTCCGCTTGGACGCGTACTGGGAGAAGGTCCTGCCGTACTCGCTCCGCGCGTGGCTCCACGCGGCTGCGCTCGCGCGCTTCGGGCTCGATGGGCTCGTGGAGCGACTGTTCGTGCGCCCGCTCTCGGCGCTCGCGCACCTCGTGAGCCGCGCGCGGCCGCGCAAGCGTCGCCAGGGCGAGAAGATCCGCGCCAGCATCTATCCCGACTCCCACGATGACGCGGACGAGCACGCGATCGGCCTTCGAACGTCCATGCCGTCCGGGCCGCGGAGCACCCACCCATGATCGATCCGACTCAGCTCTTCTGGCCCGACTGGTTCGCGTGGGCCGTCGCTCCCGTGCTCTTCTTCGAGGCGGCGCGCTCCGCGCGCATCCAGATCCGCACGGGACGGCGGTCGCCGCGCGCGGCCTACGGCGTGAGCGCGCTCGAGGGGGCGGCCGTGTTCGTGATCCTGTGCACGCGCACGCCGCTGGCGTTCTTCGTGATGCTGGTCGTGCACCAGGGGCTGCAGGCGTATCGCGAGAGCGGGTTCTGGCGCCGGGGGTTGGTCGCCAAGGGCTCGCTGCTCGCGGCGGCCGGGCTTCTCGCCTACGAGCAGCGCGCGGGCACGTTCGAAGCGCTCGGCCAGCCGGGCGCGGTCGATGCAGGCATGCGGGCGATCGTGCTCGCGCTGCTCGTGGTCGGCTGCGTGCTCTCGCTCCTGCCCGTGCGCGTGCAGGACGAGGCGAAGGGAGCGCAGGTCGTCCCGGTCTCGCTCATCGCGTTCGCCCGGATGGCGGTGCCGCTCGCGACGCAGGAGCCGCGGGCGACGCTGGTCGTGCCGATGATCGCCGGTGCCGTGAGCTTGGTGTCGGCGCTCTGGCTGCTCACGGCCGGGATGCGCGCCAATCACTTCGAGCGCGCCTCGCTCGTCTCGGAGCTCCTCGTCTGCGAGCGCGGCGTGCTCTTCTCGTTCGTGTGGCTGGGCCTCGCGGCCGGCGACGAGCAGGCCGGGGTCGGCGCCGTGCTCGAGTGGTGGGCCGGCGCGCTCGCGCTCGTGGCGCTCGAGAGCGCGCTGCGCGTGAAGGTGCTTCCCAAGCCCATGGCGTTCTTCGCGCTCGCGATGGCCATCGGGCTGCCGGGGACGGTGGGGTTCGTGGCCGAGGATCTCCTCGCGCACGGGCTGCTCGAGCTGCGCCCGCTCCTCGCCGCCGGCTTCGTGGCGGTCGGCGCGATCAACGCGGCGGCCTTGTTCCTGGCGATCGTGAACGTGATCGCCGAGGGCGGCTACGATCCGCGGCCGGCGCCCCCGCTCACACTGGAGATGGTGCTCCCGGCGATGCTGTCGCTGCTCGTCGGCCTCGTCCCGCGGCCCTTCGTGACGGGGGCTTCGTTCGCTCACGAGGCCATGGGCGGCGTGCTCGAGCCGGGGGTAGCGGCGCACCACGGCGTGAGCACCGAGTCGTACGACATCCCGCCGCCCTAGCGGGGCCGCCGAATTGTGGCTCGGCGCGGACGCTCGTGGGATGGACGAGGCGTGCCCGAGCTCGTCCTGCCGCAGACCGCCGAGCGCTACCTGCGCGAGCCGCGGCTCGTCCACGGCGGGCCGGGGCGAGCTCGCCTCCACGTGATCGCGTGGCATCCGCGCGAGGAGCGCGAGGAGCACCTCTGCATCGAGATCGGGCTCGCGCCGCTCGCGACCCTCGGTCCGGCCACGACGATGGCGCAGGGGAGCGCTCTCGAAGCGCTCACGATCGATCCGGTCGACGTGCGCGTCGCGCAGGGTGGGGCGAGGGACCTCGCTTCCGAGGGGGGCGAGACGATCGAGGTGCGGCGCGTGGAGGGGATCTCCTCGGTCGTGCTGACGCGGGCCGGCGTGGAGCATCGGGTGTGGAGCGCTCGGGCGACGGCGGCGGCTCCCGCGCTCGCGGTGACCCGCGAGGGGACCTGGGTCGCCTTTCACCACAACCTCCGCGAAGACACGCACGAGCCGGATCTCACGAAGTGGATCGCGCTGCGCTTCGTCACGCGCGCCGGCGAGGTGCTCGAGCCGAGCGCGACCATGCGGGATCGCGATCGAGACCGCGAGGGCGAGGAGCAGGGCTTCGAGATGCCCTCGCTCGTCGCGCGCGCCGACGGCAGCGTCGTCGTCGTCGGTCGTGGCTCGCACCGGTTCTACGCACAGGCGCTCGACGCGCGCGGCTTCGGCGAGCGTGTCCCGCTCGGGGACGGCGCGTGGGGATGCCGCGGCCGCCGCGTCGCGGTGCTCGCGCTCGACGAGACGACGCTCCTCACGGCACGCCGCGAGAAGCCGGGGATCGTGCTGGCGACGATCTCGCTCGCGACCTCTGGCGCGGCCGCCCTCGTGCCGGCCGCGCGCGAGCCCGAGGCGCGCCCGCACCGCGACGTCCCGCGTCGGCCCCCGGCGCTCGATCCGGCGCGCGCGCGCGGCCTCGTCACGCTCTTCGGCGACATCCACCAGCACAGCGCTCACTCCGACGGCTGCGGCACCGCCGACGAGCCCTATCTGCGCGCGCGCTGGGTCTACGGCGACGACTTCTGCGCGCTCTCCGATCACGAGTCGTTCCTCGGCAAACGGATCTCGCCCGGCGAGTGGGCGCTGCTCGCGCGCACCGCCGATGCGCACGACGTGCCCGGTCGGTTCGCGACGCTCCACGCCTACGAGTGGACCGGCAAGGCGTTCCCGGGCCCAGGGCACAAGGTGGTCTACGCCACCGCGCCGCATCCCATCGTCTCACGCGACCTCGAGCCCACCGGCGCCGGCCTCGCGGGGAGGCTCCGCGGCACGGGTGCCATCGCCGTCCCGCACCACGTGGGCTGGACGGGCGCCGACGAAGAAGCGCACGACCCCGAGATCCAGCCGGTCTGGGAGATCTGCTCCTGCCACGGCTGCTACCTCACCGCGGATCATCCCCTCGGCCAGCGTGGGGATCTGCGCGACCAGATGATCGAGCGTGTGCTCGCGCGCGGGCGTCGCTTCGGCTTCATCGCGTGCTCGGATGGCCACGGCCTGCTCCGCCACCACGGCGTCGCACGCAAGCGTGATCCCTTCCGCACCGGCCTCACGGCGGTGCTCGCGAAGGAGCGCACGCGCGAGGCGATCTTCGAGGCGATCCGCGCGCGGCGCTGCTACGCGACGAGCGGCGTACCGATCTTCCTCGACGTCGATGCCGAGGGCGCGCCCATGGGATCGGTCGTCTCGCGCGCGGGCGAGGTCTCCGTCGTCGTGCGCGCGGCGGCGGCGACCCGCATCGCTTCGATCTCGCTCGTCGGCGAGCGAGGCGACGCCGCCGCGACCCATCCCGACGCGCTCGAAGGCACGCTCGAGACGCGCGTCGCCGCAGGCTGGTGGTACGCGCGCGTCGTGACGACCGACGGCGAGATGGCGTGGTCGAGCCCGATCTTCGTCGAGCCGCTCAGGGCGTGACGGTGAACGTCCCCGTCGTCACGTCCACCGCGCCCGACACGGTCGGCACCGCGACCCGGAAGCGATAGCTCCCCGAGAGCGCCACCGCCGCGCCCGGTCGTGTCGAGACGGGGTAGTGGATCGTCCACGCGAACGTGCGCGTGTCCGTACGCTCGGTGGTCGCGTAGCTCGGCGTGGGCGCGAGATCGATCCACGAGTCGTAGCTCGTGGTGTCCACGACGACGCCGTTCGGTCGCGTCACCGGAACGAAAGTGCCGCCGCCGGTGTCGTGCTCGAGCGTGGCCACGGGAGCTCCGAGCCAGGGGTCGCTGCCGTTCACGACGAAGCTCACGACGTCGGTCTGCGTGTACGTGGCGGCGACGTCGGTGGCGATCGTGCCTGCGCCCGTCGCGCCCTCGGGCACGTAGGGCTCGTACGTGTACCCGCTGAACGGCGGCACCGCCGCCGGCTCGCGCCAGGGCGGCTCGTTCCAGCGCTCGAAGTACGAGCCGAATACGTCGACGAGGCGTGCCGCGAGGTAGTCGCCCTGCTTCGGCCCCCAGAGCGCGCCGCTCGCCTCGTAGCCGCCCTGGTACCAGTCGGTCTCGTTCAAGCTGTAGCCCGTGTAGTCGTTGGCGTAGCCGAGCAGCATCGCGTCCGGCGCGCCCGTCGCCGTGCGCACCTGCGCGAGCACGCCGTTCGCGAGCGCCGTGGACCACTCGCCCGGCGCGGTCACGAAGTAGAGATCGCCGATCTGGCCCGCGGTCATCAGCGTCTGGTGCGGCAGGCCCTCCGAGGCCTGGATGCGGATGCAGCGCCGCGGCAGGCTCGTGTCCGGCGCGATCTCGGTGCAGTTGCCCTCCGCGCCGAGGCCGCAGAACGCGCCGCCGTTGGGGTAGTTGAACGTGCCGGTCGGGTAGCCGATCCACGTCGTGTCGAGCGGTACGCGAAACGTGCGCGCGCGGACCTCGAGCTCGCTCCCGTAGGTGATCGTCGCCACCGCCGGCACGATCGTGTCGGCCACGACGTCGCCGATCGCCTGCATGCGGTCGTAGCCGCCCGGCTGATCGGCGCCGACCGCGCTCGGATCGATCGGCGGATCGGAGGGCGCCATGTCGGCGCCCCACGAGTTGAACAGGAGCACCGACACCGGATGATCGAAGCGCTCTTCGACGCGCCGCTCGGCGACGCCGCCCATGTCGCCCGAGAGCGTGTGCTGCTCGATGTCGAGGATGGTGCCGTGATAGGCGTAGCTCGCGACGATGGCGTCGAGCCGGCCCTCGCGTCGCACCGCGATCAGCGGCATGTCGCCCAGCTCCTGCAGCTGCGGCAGCGGGTCGTTCTCGCAGCGGCGGTCGTGGTGCGCGTCGGAGGTGTGCGCGATGGCGTAGCCGAGCTCGGCCGGCGCCTCGTCGGCGATCGCCGCCTCGACGACGTCCGCCAGCGCGTCGACGAGGTGATCGTAGACCTCGGGGAAGAAGCGATCGCCGAGCTGCACGAGCGCGCCGGTCGTCATCAGGAGGCGGCCCGGGCCCGAGTGCGTGTGGTTGCCCGCGAGCACGAGCGCGTCGTCGAGCCGCCTTCCGAGGCGCGTCTCGAGCGCGTCGAGCACCGCCTCGCGCAGCTGCTGGAACACACCGACGGTGTCCATCCGCACGAGGATCAGCTCGTGCGCGTCGCCGCGCGAGATCGCGACCGCGCGAAAGCGCAGCGTGCCGTGGGCGCGCGTGGTGCCGGGAAACGTCTCGGCGAAGGGCGACGGGCTCGGCGCGGCGCCCAGGGCACCGAAGCCCATCGTCCCGATCCCGACGGGCACCGGGATCGCGATGTCGGCGACGCCGGCGACCAGCGCGCCCGCGGCGGGAACGTCCTCGTGCGTGCGGGGCGGGAGCGCGTCCAGCCCGACGTCCTCGGACGTGTCTGGCGGGCCGGCATCCACGGGCGCAGGGCCCGTGTCGAGGCTCGCATCCGGCGTCTCCGGCGCCGGGGAGGGCGCGCATCCGAGGGCGAGCAGAAAGGGAAGGAGTCCGGCGGTCCGGGCGAAGCGGGCTTGGTCCACGGGGCGAGCGTATCGCGAGCCCGCGTCTTCGGGATCACGCCATCGGCGGCGGCGTGCTCCCGCGCTCGGTGGGCACGTAGAGCGTCACGGTGGTGCCTTGGCCGTGTCGGCTCTCGATGTCGACGAATCCGCGGTGCACGCGCGCGACGCGATCGACGATGGCGAGCCCGAGGCCGGTGCCGCTCGAGCGCGTGGTGAAGAACACGTCGCGCGCACGCTTGCGCACGATCGTGTCCATGCCCTCGCCCTGATCCTCGAACGCGATGGCGACGTAGCGGTAGCCGTGGCGCACCGTCTCGCCGAGGCGGATCGTGAGGAGGCCGCCCTGGGGCATCGCGAGGATCGCGTTGTCGACGATGTTGATCAGCGCGTGTCGGAGGAGGGCGGGATCGGCCCAGGCGACGTGCGGCGGAGGATCGGCGAGCACGTCGATCTCGATGTCGGTGCGCAGGGGATGGCTCTCGAGCGCGTGCTGCGCGGCCGCCCGGACCAGCGCCACCAAGTCGGTGGGGCGTGCGTCCGCGACGAGGGGGCTCGCGTACGCGAGCAGATCGTTGACGAGCCGGTTCAGTCGGTCGGCCTCCTGATCGAGGATCGTGAGCAGCGTCTCGCGGTCGCTCTCGCCGACGTTCTCGCGCGAGAGGCCGCTCGCCGCGTTCTTGAGGATCGCCAGCGGGTTGCGGATCTCGTGCGCGATGACTGCCGAGAGCTCGCCGATGGCGGCGAGCTGCTCGGTGCGGACCAGCGTGTTCTCGGCCGCGCGGAGGCTCGCGTGGGCCTCTTCGAGCTCCTCGCGCTTTCGCTCGAGCGCGCGGTCGACCTCCACGAGGCGCTGCGCGAGCACGTGGCTCATCGCGATCACGAGGAAGGCGGCCCCGAGCGACGAGAGGTGCAAGGTCGGTAGGCCCAGCACGCGCGAGAGCACGTCGTACACGCCGCACGCGAGCGGGACGAGCATCGCGAGGAACACCGGGCGGTCCGAGCGCCGCGCGCGCGCCCGCTCGCCCATCACGAGGGTGGTGACGAGGAACACGAGGACGCCCGTGGCGAGGCCGAGAAGGCCCACGAGCGTGAGGCGAGCCGTCGGGGTCGCAGCGAGCGATTCGTCGTAGCTCGGGGCGGGGAAGGTGGGATCGAAGAAGGCTCCCGCCGATGCGAGGCACGTGAAGACGAAGGTCAGGCCCGCGAGCGCGCGGAGCCACGGACGGCGCTCGCCGGTGAGGACGTCGACGAGGAGCGCGAGCGCGCCGACCGCGCCGAGGATTCCTGCGTGGAGGCACCGCTGCCCGAGCGCCGCGTCGGCCAGCGACTGCGCGCCGACGACGAAGCCCGTCCCGAGCGCGGCCACGCCGTTGCCGAGCGCGATGGCGGCGAAGAGCCCGTTCTCGCGGGCCTCGAGGCGGCGCCCGTAGAGGATGCCGAACCAGAGCGCGACGTAGAGGAAGAGCCCCGCCTCCGCGAGCTGGACGCCTTCGCGCAGGCTCATGCGGGCGCCTCGAGCGCGAGCGCCACGGGGACCTCGGCGCCTTCGTGCGCGGGGAACACGAGGCGCACGCGTGTGCCGTCGCCGGGCACGCTCTCGATCTCGAGGCCGCCGTCGTGTCCGCGCATGACGCGCTCCACGATGGCCAGGCCCAGGCCCGTCCCGGAGGGGCGCGTGGTGAAGAAGGGCTCGCGGGCCTTGTCGAGCACCTGGGCGTCCATGCCCGGGCCCTCGTCGGCGATCTCGAGGGCGACGAGCGCGCGCCCGACGGAAGAGCGCGTGGACGCGCGGACGTGGACCTCGCCCTGTCCGCCGAGCGCGGCGAGAGCGTTGTCGAGCACGTTCACGATCGCGTAGCTCGCGTGCTCGCGGTCGACGAGCACGGCGACCCCGTCGGGGATCTCGATCACGAGCTGCGCCTTTCCGCGGGCCCGGCCCAGGCGCGGGTCGGACCACGCGCGCTCCACGAGCTCGCGCAAGCGCGTCGGCACGCGTACCGGCGAGAGCGGCCGCGCGTAGGCGAGCAGATCGCGGACCAGCCGCGCGAGGCGATCGGTCTCTTCGTGCACGATGCCGAGGAGCACGCGACGGTCCTCGACGTCGAGCGCGCGCTGGCGAAGGCCCGAGACGGCGTTCTTCAGGATCGCGAGCGGGTTGCGCACCTCGTGTGCGATGACGGCGGAGAGCTCGCCGACCGCCGCGAGCTGCTCTTTGCGGACGAGCGCGTCCTGCGTTCGCCGGAGCTGCTCGTAGCGCTGGGCGAGCGCGGCCGACTGCGCGCTGAGCTCGGTCGCGGTGCGTGCGAAGCGCCGCAGGAGCACCCAGCCGGCGGCGAGCGCGATCGGAATCGGGCCGAGGTCGAAGATCCATCCGAGCGAGCCGCCTCGCGCGTGCACGGCCACCTGGAAGATCGACGCTGCGAGCGAGGGGACCGCGAGCACGGCCATCACGCGGGCTTCGACCGGATCGCGCGCGCGGAGCACGAGCGTGCCCAGGCCGACCATCGACCACGCGATCGACGCGAACGCGAAGAGCGCGCCGAGCGGCGTCACGGGGAGCACGAGGCGCGGCGCGTCGATCCCGGCGCCCGCCTCCTGGAGCACGGTCTCCGCGGCACCGTCGTACGAGAGCCCGGCGAGGGTCGCGATCGCGCCGAGGGCCATCGACACCCAGGCGGCCCACGTGAGGCGATCGAGGCGCGTGCGCATCATCGTCGTCGCGAGCTGGAAGAGCGCGGCCGCCATCAGCAGCCCGGAGGCGAACTCGATGCGCAGCGCGATCGCCGCGGGCCCCGGCTCGTCGGTCGAGATCCCGCGCGCGAGCCCGAGCGCGAAGCCGATGTGCGTGAGCGCGAGCAGTGCGTAGGCCCCGTGCCCCCGGCCGCGCGGCCGCCGATGGAAGTACAGCGCACCGTGGAACAGCACCGCGTAGGCGGCGATCGCCGACCAAGCGAGGAGCACCGCGGCGATGGCCGGCATCGCCGGAGAATAGATCGGGGGCTGCCTACGCGGCACGGCGGGACGCGGGTTTGTTGCTCCGTGGGTCGCGACGGCCCTACGCTCGACTCGTGCGTACCGTGCGACTCGTCGCCCTCGTCCTCGCGCTCGGAACGGGCGCGGCCTCGGCGCTCGCGCAGCCGCCGACCGTCGCTTCCACGCCGGCACCGCATCCGCTGTCGGAGTACGGCGGCGTGACGCCCGGTACGGCGCACCCGCCGCCCCGAGCCCGCGCGCTCCGAGCGCGCCGCCCCGCGCGTGGGCGCGCGACGCAGATCATCGCGTGGCCGGGCTTCCAGATGCAGCCGAGCGGTGGCTCGCGCTTCTTCGTGGAGACGACGGGCCCGGTGACGACCGAGATCCACGCGTCGAGCGGCCGGGTCGAGATCGTCTTCCACGATACCGGCGTGCACCTCGCGAACTCTCGGCGCTGGCTCGAGACGCAGTACTTCGAGACGCCGGTCGTGCGTGCCCGTCTCGAGCGGCGCCGCCGCGACATGGTGCTCGTGATGCAGCTCCGGGCGCCCGCGACCCCGGTGATCTCGACGGGTGCCGACGGCTCCGGCTTCACGTTCACGTACATCGACTTCGCCCCCGGCCACTACCTGCCGGAGACGCCCGTGGCGCCCCCGCCGCCGCCGGTCGCGCGTGACTCCGGCGGTGGCACCGCCAGCGTGCGGCCCGCGGCGCCCGCGTCCGAGGCGCAGTATCCGACGTCGGCGATGGACGACGAGCGCCCGCCGCCCGTCCAGACCGGGCACTGATCACGACGAGCGCGCGCTCGCGCGGCTCGGGAGGCGCGCGTCAGTTCGCGTCGGTCGGATCGTCGAGGTAGGCGATCGAGCGCACGAGCGAGACCAGCTCGTCGCGATTCTCGAGATCGAGCCCGACCAGTCGAATCCCCATGCCGGGGTTCGGGTTGTCGCCGTTGCGGACCGGGTTGATCCACACGACCTCGCCGACCAGCACCAGCTCGCTCCCCTCGAAGCCGAGCCGCAGCTTCGTTCCGATCGGCAGCGGGCGCTCGCTGCGCACGAAGACGCCGAGGTCTTGCAGCGTGGAGAGGTACGCGAAGAGGAACGTCTCTCCGGCGCCCGTCTCGACCATCAGGTCGGGGGGCGTCGTGTCGAGCCGTTCCGCCGACGCGCTCATCATCGTCGGGCCTAGCACGGCCTACGGGCGGCGCTCAACGACCATCGACCGAGCACGCACGCGGGGCCGCCGCGCTCGCGCACCGCGTCAGAACTCGCGACGAATGCGCAGCAGATCGCCGAGCACGTGCTCGCTCGTCAGCGGATCGTAGGTGGGATCGAGCGCGAGGTCGTCGTCGCGCAGCTGGCCGGCCGCGTAGGACGCACGCATCGCCTCCCACCAGGCGGCGTGGTCGGCCTGCGGCGGCACGACGTTGCCCTTCGGGGGCGAGGGAGGCGGGATCTCCGTATCGTTCTCGATCGCCGAGACGATGCCGCGGATCGCGGTGGCGTCTTCTTCGCCTTGCGCCTGCGTCGCCAGGTGATCCATCGCGCGCAGGTACTGCGTGCGCGGCTCGGGCTTCTCCGATCGCAGCGTGCGCGCGATCAGGTACGCGACGCGCGACGGCGTCGTGCCACGCATCTCCCAGCTGCGATCCGGCGTGCGCTTGGCCAGGCGCGTGGCGCACTCGAGCAGGGCGCGCGTGTCGTGGAGGATCGCGGCGAGCTTGATCGCCTCCCAGTCCGCCCACGGGACGGCCGGCACGCAGCGCGCACCGCGCAGATAGGACGCGAGCGCGTCCTCGGGCTCGCCGGCGCGGCGAAGGCCGTGACCGACCGTGACGTGCGCGACCGACACGTCGGGCTCCGCCTCGGCGTGGCGGCGGCCGGCGGCGATGTAGCGATCGAGCGTGAACGGCTGGTCGAAGTCCGGGTGGTTCCACTCCCCCACGCAGGTGCGGCACCAGCCGTCGAAGGTGCGATGGACGATGCGCACCTCGCCCGACTCGGGGTCGTAGTCGACGATCGGCCACGTGTCGGCGATCGGCGCGGCGCTGCGATCGAAGGCGAGGATGGCGCCGTGCTCGGTGCGCGCGAACGGGAGCAAGATGTCGGGGTCGAGCCAAGAGGTCCCGCGCATTGCCGCGACCTCCTTCAGCGCAGCCTCGATCGTCGACCCCGGCCCGGGCGCCGCGGTGAGCAGCGTGCCCGCCGGCGTCTGCGCGCCGTTGAAGCGGCCCAGCACGAGGCGCAGGTCGAGCGGGATGGGCGAGCCCGTCTCGTGCTCGATCCCCGTCAGATCCCGGAGCGTCGCCGGCGCCTGGAGCGACACGTCGGGGCGCGTGCGGTTGTCCTCGAGCCAGCGGATGTAGTCGCGAACGCCGCGATGCATGTCGGCGCGGATGGTAGCAAAGGTCCGCGCGGCGCGAGAGCGGCGCGTGAGAGGCGGCGGGGGCCGGCTACCCGCTTTCTGGCCCTGCGTCCGGCCCGGGCGTAACTTCGGGCCGCGATGGCTGGCCGAAGGGCAGGGTGGCGGACGACGCTCGGATGCGCGCTGGCGCTCCTGGGCTTCGGCTACCTGCCGGCCGCGCACGCGCAGGACGTGGAGCACGCCGAGCTCATCGAGGGAGACGAGAGCCCCGAGCTGCGCGCGCTGCGCCTCGCCGAGCTCGAGATCTTCGCGAGCGGCGAGCCCATCGCCCGGCTCGACGTGGGCGCCGAGGCGCTCGGGGTCGTGCCTACTGCGCTCACGAGCGCCGGCCCCGAAGCCTCGATCGAGAGCGGCGTGACCGGCGCCGCGCGCGATCTCTCGTGGCTGCGCGGCCTGACCTTGCCCGACATCCCGGTGCGCTGGGACGACCGCGTCGTGCGCTACCTCGAGTTCTTCCGCGACGACCCGCGCGGTCGCTCGCTGATCCGGGGCTGGATGGCGCGCGTCGAGCGCTACGGGCCGATGATCCGACAGGCCTTGCGCGAGCAGGGCATGCCCGAGGATCTCCTCTACCTCGCGATGATCGAGAGCGGGTTCGACCCGCGCGCACGAAGCGATGCCGGCGCCGTGGGCCTCTGGCAGTTCGTGTCGCGAACGGGCGAGGAGTACGGCCTCGCCCAGACGCACTGGGTCGACATGCGCATGGATCCGGAGGCCTCGACGGTCGCCGGCGCGCGCTACCTCGAAGCACTGCACACGCGCTTCGGCACCTGGGAGCTCGCCTTCGCCGCGTACAACATGGGCTATGGCGCGCTGCTGCGCGCGATCCGGAAGTACGACACCAACGACTTCTGGGCGCTCTCGCACTACGAGGCGGCGCTCCCGTTCGAGACGTCGCTCTACGTGGCGAAGGTCACGGCGTGCGCGATCGTCGGGCGCAACCTCGAGCGCTTCGGGCTCGGCGATCTCGCGCACGAAGCGCCGCTCGCGTGGGAGACGGTGAACGTGCCGGCCGGCACGCAGCTCTCGCTCGTGGCGCGCGCGTCGGGCGCGACCGTGGAGCAGATCCGCGCGCTGAACCCGGCGCTGCGTCGCGATCGCGTGCCGCCGGGCAGCGGTGAGGTCGCGATCCGGATCCCGGCGTCGGCGGGCGAGAGCTTCGCGTCGCGCTGGGAGCGCGTGCGGCCGCGGCATCCGGCCCATCGCTCGTACACGGTGCGCTTCGGCGAGAGCTTCGCGCAGGTCGCGCACCGCTTCGCGACGACCGAGCGCGCGCTGCGCGAGCTGAACGAGCTCGCCCTCGACGACGAGGTCCACGCGGGCTTCTCGCTGATGGTGCCGGCCGTCGATCCGCACGACGACGCCGTGGCGGCGGACACGGTGGTGGCCGTCCCCGAAGGGACGTTCGCGTATCCGGATCGCCGCCGCGTGTTCTATCGCCCCTCGCGCAGCGATCGCCTGAGCGACATCGCGCGCTTCTTCGGCGTGACGAGCGAAGAGATCCGGCGTTGGAACGCGATCGACCCGAGCGCGACGCTCCAGGACGGGATGTTCCTGCAGCTCTTCGTGCCGACGAGCGTCGATCTCGCGCAGGCGGTGGTGCTGACGCCCGACGAAGTGCGCGTGCTCGTCGTCGGCAGCGAGGAGTTCTTCGAGTACCAGGTGGCCCAGGAGGGCCGCGTGCGCTTCCGCTATCGCGTCGAGAGCGGCGATACGCTCTCCGAGATCGGCGAGCGCTTCGGCATCGGCGTGGGCTCCTTGTGCCGCATCAACCTGATGCCCCGCGACGCCGTCTTGCGCGTCGGGCAAGAGATCGTCGTGTACACGACCCCCGACCGCGCGCCGGCGGGTGCCGAGCCGGTCGACGAAGACGAGCCGACGCTCGTGGCGAGCGCGGAGACCACCGCGGTCCCCGACGAGGACGCCGCGAGCGAAGCGAGCGAGCCCGACGAGGACGAGCCCGAGGTCGACGCGGACTGAACACGCTTCCGATCGCAGAAGCGCGTCCCCGCCCACGCCTCCGCAGCCCCGCTCTCGCGAGCGGGGGAGCCTTCCGATCGCAGAAGCGCGTCTCCGCCATCGCCTCCGCAGTCCCTCTCCCCAACCCTCTCCCGCTCTCGCGGGCGAGGGAGCCGCGCATGCGCCGTCCTCGCGGGAACGGTGGACGAGTGCGGCGTCACGAGCCCGTCGTCTCGAGCACGCCCGAGCGCGAGCGCACGTCCCGCACGACGTCGTCCGAGATCCGACGCGGCAGTCGGCCCACGTCGATCCGCGCCGCGCCGTGTTTCGGTGAGGCAAGCGCGGCGGGGTCCCCACGCGCCGTTCGCGTGGGGCCGTGCGACTGCGAAGGATCTCTACGCGGCAGCGTCGCGAAGACCTCCGAGCGCGCGCAGAAAGGGGGAGGATGGCGCGGGGAGGCAAGGCCTATAGCCAATTGGCTATAGGCCCTGCCGGGAGCGACCGTAGGTCCTCCTTTCGCATGTTCCCTTGTTCGGGGAGCCCGAGGGGCACGCCCCTCGGCTGTCAGCGACCACCGCCCAGAGAGGGGGAGCCCGAGGGGCCGAGCCCCTCGGCTGCCTGCAAGCTCCTCAGTAGGAGCTGTCCTTCGCGATCATCTCGCCGTAAGGCACCCAGATGTTCTTCACCTGCGTCGCCTCGCGCAGCAGCTCGCGGCCTTCGCCCTGCAGGGGATCGAGCCAGTCGCGCGCCTGCCCGTGATCGCTGAACGTGCGCTTCATGTTGCCCGCGCTCGCGCGCTCCACGGCCGCCTCGCCGCTCGGGTCGGCGAAGTACCAGATGGCGTCGATGCCGTCGTGCGCCGCGAGCACCGGCGCGAGCTCGCTCGCGAGGCCCGTCACGATGTTCACCACACCGCCGGGCACGTCGCTCGTGTCGAGCACCTGATAGAGGTCGGTCGCCGCGAGCGGATGCCGCTCCGAGGGGACCACCACGACGGTGTTGCCCATCGCGATGGCGGGCGCGACGAGCGACACGAGCTGCAGGAGCGGCAGCTCGTCGCCGCAGACGATGCCGATCACGCCGATCGGCTCGTTCATCGCGACCGTCACGTTCCGGAAGTTCGTCGAGTGCACGAGGCCGTCGTACTTGTCGGCCCACGCCGCGTACGTGAAGAGGCGCTCGATCGAGGCCGCGACCTCGCGCTCCGCCGCCTTCTTGTCTCCCGTCATCGCCGCGATGCGCGCCGCGAGCTCCGCGCGCCGCGCCTCGAGGTTCTCGGCCAGGAAATAGAGGACCTGCGCGCGCGCGTGGCCCGTCTGCCCGCCCCACTTCGTGGCCGCCGTGGCCGCCTCCACCGCGTTGCGCAGATCCTTGCGGTTGCCGTGCGCGACGTGATCGAGCACGCGCCCCTTCGGGTCCAGGACGGGCAGCGAGTAGCCGCTGTCGGGCCGCGCCTGCTTGCCGCCGATGTAGAGCTTCGCCGTGCGGTCGATGTGCGGCAGCCCATCGATCGCGACGGACACGATGTCGCCCTTCGGCGCGACCTTCTTCGAGGCCTTGGCCTTCGCCTTGGCCTTCTTCTTCCACGCGGGCACCGCGTACTCGAAGAGGCCCTCGCGGCCGCCCTCGCGGCCGTAGCCGCTCTCGCGGTAGCCGCCGAAGCCGGCCGCGGCGTCGAAGTGGTTCGTGCAGTTGATCCACACCGTGCCTGCCTTGAGCTTCGGCGCGATGTCGAGCGCGAGGTTGATGTTCTCGGTCCACACGCTGGCCGCGAGGCCGTAGGCGGTGTTGTTGCCGAGCGCGACGCTCTCTTCCGGCGTGCGGAACGTCATGAAGACCACGACCGGGCCGAAGATCTCGACCTGCGCGACGGTGCTCGCGGGCGAGACGTTCGAGAGGATGGTCGGCGGGTGGAAGCAGCCCTCGGGCGGGCACTTCCAGCTCGGCTCCCACTTCACGGCGCCTTCCTCGACGCCCTGCTTCACCAGCGCCTCGATGCGCTCGAGCTGCACCGGCGCGACGATGGCGCCGATGTCGATCGACTTGTCGAGCGGGTCGCCCGTGCGCAGCGACTCCATGCGGTGACGCAGCTTCGCGAGGAGCTTCTCGGCGATCGACTCCTGCGCGAGGATGCGCGAGCCGGCGCAGCAGACCTGACCCTGGTTGAACCAGATCGCGTCGACGACGCCCTCCACGACGCTGTCGAGATCGGCGTCCTCGTAGACGACGAAGGGCGACTTGCCGCCGAGCTCGAGCGAGAGCTTCTTGCCCGTGCCCGCCGTCTGCTCGCGGATGATCCGCCCGACCTCGGTCGAGCCGGTGAACGCGATCTTGCCGACGTCGGGATGCGCGACGAGCGCGGCGCCCGTGCGGCCGTCGCCGTTCACGATGTTGACGACGCCTTTCGGCAGGCCCACCTCGGCGCAGATCTCGGCGAAGAGCAGGGCCGTGAGCGGCGTGAACTCGGCGGGCTTGAGGACGAGCGTGTTCCCCATCGCGAGCGCGGGCGCGATCTTCCAGCTCAGCATCAGCAGCGGGAAGTTCCACGGGATGATCTGGCCGACGACGCCGATCCCCTCGTAGCCCGGGAGCTCCTTCTCCATGAGCTGGGCCCAGCCGGCGTGGTGATAGAAGTGCCGGGCGACGAGCGGGATGTCGAGGTCGCGCGACTCGCGGATCGGCTTGCCGTTGTCGAGCGACTCGAGCACCGCGAACAGGCGCGAGTGCTTCTGGATGTGGCGCGCGATGGCGTAGAGGTAGCGAGCGCGGCCGTGGGCGCCGAGCTTCTGCCAGCCGGGGAGGGCCTTGCTGGCGGCCTTCACGGCGTCGTCGACGTCCTTGGCCGAGCCCTGCGCGACCTGCGCGAGCTCGATGTTGCGGCCCGGATTGAGGGTGCCGAAGTACTTGCCACCCTCGGGCGGGACGAACTTGCCGTCGATGAAGTTGCCGATCTTGCGGTCGTGCTTCTCGAGCCACGCGATGGCAGGGGCGTCGCTCTCGGGGGCAGGTCCGTACTCCATCGTCTCGAACACTCGCTGGATGATTTCGGTCTTCAGACCGCTCTTGGAGGAACCGTCCATGGCCCCGGGAGGCTACCCCCGCCGAGGGGCTCCTGTCCTCTCTCCTGTGTGGGCGCTCGCGCGCGCGCTCACTCGCGGAAGAGCTGCTCCGACGCGAGCTCCCACGACGGGCAGGCGAGCTGGCCGCCGCCGAGCGCGGCGGCGATCGCGGCGGCCTCGCCGGGCGTGCTGCGCGCGTCGAGCGTCATCACGAGGTGGCCCCCGGTGATTCGCTCCTGGACCACGGGCACCGAGATCACCGCGCCATCGAGCACCAACGCCACGCGGCCACCGACGATGTGCGCGGTGAGCTCGGCGAAGCGACGGCCACCGTCGGGCGTGAGCGCGATGGCGACCTGGGGCTGGCCGCTCGGTCCGACGTTCGCGTCGGCCGAGGCGATGTCGTCGTTGCCGAGCGCGCTCGCCTTGGCGATCCACGCGCGGCAGTGCCCCGGGCCGTCGCAGTCGACGAGCCAGCGATTCGGTGCGGCGACCGGCAGGCCCGCGAACGCAGCGCGGGAGGGGCCCACGAGCGTGACGGGAATGTCGCCGTAGCCGCCCTCGTGCGTCACGTCGGGCGGGAGCGAGGCGAGATCGAGCGTGCGCATCGCGGCCTCGTCCACGGGCATCACCTCGAGCACGCGCGTCGAGACGACGGATCGCGCGAGGTCGGCCGACGAGGGATCGCTGCCGACGCGCAGGCGCAGTCGTTGCGCATCGACCACGTCGACCGAGGCCCACGCATCGACGTGCTCGAGCCGCGCGCGGATCGCCGGCGCGTCGTGGGCCGCGGCCGCTCGGTCGCACGCGTAGACGAGCTCGACGCCCTCGCGGGGCCCGGCGCCGAGGAGAAGGCGCGCGAGCCCGCCCGCGACGATGGCGAGGCCCAGCACGAGAGCGAGAGCGAGAGCACCGCGGCGCATCGCGCGCGACGATAGGCCCTCGCGGCGGCGCTCGCTACGTCACGGGCCGCTCCGTCGCGGACGGCCTTCGATCAGGGCAGCGCGACCACCACGATCACGTACACGCCCCACGCCATCCCCTCGGGCTGCACGTGGCGCACGGCGAGCGCCACGTGCGGCGCCGCGAGGATCTCGGGCGACCAGCGCGTGCCCTCGATGACCGAGCCGACGTAGGCGGCGCCGCGCGCGCTGGCGTAGGACTGCACCGCTTCGGCGAGCGCGCCGTCCACGGCGGCCGTGGGATCGGCGCCTCGCACGATCTGCTCGGCGGCGCGATCGGCGCCCGGCAGGCGCACGAAGGCGGGATCGGGACGCCCGGCGGCACGGCGGGCCTCGGTGAGCGCGGCCTCCGCAGCGGCGCGGTCGCCGTCGGCGTCGCGGTCGAAGAAGCGGTAGGTCGAGGCGAGCCCGAAGGTGTGGCCGTCGCTGCTCTGCGCGCCGATCGCGAGCACGCGCGCCTCCGGATCGAGCAGCACCCATCGCTCGAGCGGCGTCTCGAGCGCCTGGAACAGCCACGCGCCCGCGTCGGTCGCGCGGCCCGCGTCGACCTGGATCGTGCGGCCTTCGCGCAGCCCCGGGCTCGGCCCGATCTGCCAGCCGGCCATCGAGTAGAGCAGGGCCTGCTCCATCGCGTGGCGATCGGGAGCGAACGCGTAGGGCGCGACGCTCGCGTTCGCCGCGCTCTGCTCGGCGGAGAGCGCGAGCGGCGGAAGGCCGGCCTGCGTGCGCTCGCCGTTCAGGAGCGGGAGCACGGCCGTGCCGAGATCGGCGCCGGCGAAGGGCGCCGGCTCGCTCGGGCGGCGCAGTGTGTAGCGGCGCCCCGCTTCGCCCGACGGCACGGCGATCATCATCGCGAGCGGCATGCAGAGCACGGCTTCGCCGTCGCGCCCGAGCACCTCGACGTAGGCGTACGCGTCGCCCGCGGTGAAGGGGCAGTCGACGTCCAGCTGCGGGGGCGAGCCGCCGACGGTGCACGACGCGAAGCCGCGCGGGCCGCTCGTGGTCATCACGAGGATCTCGTTCGGTGCCCGCTGGATGGTGAGCGCGAAGCGCGCGCGGCCGCCGTCGGCGACGGGCACCGCCGGCGCGACGTCCGTCTGCGCGAGCGCGCTCACGACGCCGACGAACAGCGCGTCACCGACGCGGTAGGTCGCGAGCCCGACGCGGTTCGCTTCGGGCACGACGACACCGACCGCTTGCGTGAGCACCTCGTCGTGCAGGTGTCGGAGGAGATCCTCGTCCGAGCCTCGCCCCTCCAGCGGGAGCACGCCCACGCCTGCCGAGACGACGCCCGCGCCACAGCGCGCGAGCAAGAAGCGACGCACCGGCTCGGAGGGCAGGCCGTGGAGGGTGCCGACGAAGCGCGCGAGCTCGCGCGCGACGCACTCGAGCGCCGTCGAGCGCTGCGCGGTGGCGCGCTGGGCCGCGAGCTCGGCGTACAGAGGCTCGATGGGACCGGGCACGGGCGCGAGCGAGGCCGCCTCGATCTCCCAGTCGCCGACGGCGACGCCTTCGTCGACTTGCACGGGGCCCGGCGGCGGCAGTGCGGTGATCACCGCGCTCGTGGGGAAGGGCTCGGCGTGGACGAGTGGCTGCGACGCGCGCGGCAGCGTTCCACCGCCCGCGCGCGCGCCGCCTCCACAGCCCGCGACGAGCCACGCTGCGAGCACCGACCCGACGATGAACGAGCCCCGCATTCCCCACCTCCCAGGCGCGCGAGGATGCCTCGGAGGTGCGGGCGGCGAACAGGGAGATCGGCCGAGCCGCGACCGCCGGCCTCAGCGGGCGAGCGAGAGGGCCAGGCGGCCGGGCTCGCGGGACTCGCCGCTCGCGAGCCAGCCGACCATGCGCGGGAACTTCGTCGCGAGCCGAGGCAGCTGGTGCGGGGAGGCGCCCCAGAGCACGACGCGCGCGTCGGGCGGCAGGATCGGCGCGAGGCCGACGAACGTGGGCAGATCGATCGAGGGCAGCGTGGTGTCGACGAGGACGACGGGGCGCTCGCCCGCGCTCGAGACGGCGCGGGCCAGGTCCACCGGCGTCGCCACCGCGAGGATGGGCACGCGGCCGCCGACCTCGTTCGTGGCCTGCGCGATCAGCGCGCGGTCGAGCGTGACGACGAGGAGGCTCGTGGGCTCGAAGAGCGCGCGGGGCGCGGGCGCCACACCCGACTCGCGCGGCGGAGGCATCGACGAGCGCCGCGGCTGGGGCTCTCGCACCCCGAGCCGCGGATGCGCGCCCGACTGCGGGACCAACGCGGGCGCGGTGACCGCCCTCTTCGGACGATCGCTCCAGGCGCGTGCGACGCTCAGCGCACGCACGTCGCTGGTCGCCATCCAGAGCACGTCGCCGAGGCGCGCGAGCGCGAGCGAGACGCCCGCCGGATCCAGCACGCGCGCCATCTCCGTCGAGAGCGGGCCCTCGACGAACGCGCGGAACTCGCCGACGTCCTCCGGCACGCCCGGGCGCCCGGCCGCCTCGAGGGCGCGCCGCAGGAGCGCATCCGCGACCGCTGGCGTGAGCGAGGCCTCGAGCGCCTCGCGGATCGCGCGCGCGAACGGAGTGAGGGGCGAAGCCGGATGGGCCACGCGCGGACTGTACACCGTGCGCTCCGATCAGGGGCTGGCGGGCTCGTCGGGGGCCGGTGTAGGGAGCGCGTCGGGCCCCGCCGCGGCGGGACCGGCCGCATCGGCATCGGCCGCGTCGGGCTCGACGGCGCTCGGCGCGGCGGGCGGCACCTCGGGCGCGGGCTCGGGCGCGCCGCGCGCGTAGATCCGCGCCTCCTCGGCGTGGCCGACCATCAGGAAATGGTAGCCACTGTCGGCCGCGCGCAGCGTGATGTCGCCGCCGCTGCCGGGGCGCACGGCGATCCACGTCGGTCCGATCTCTGCGATGCGCGCGCGGAAGTCGGCGGCGCCGTGGTAGCCGACGTAGATCACGTCGTTGTCCATCCGCTCGTCCCACAGGTTCGAGACGAACGCGATGTCGTCGCCGAACACGACCGTATCGCCGGGGCCGAGCGTCTCGTCGCGCAGGCGCAAAAACTCGGGCTCGTAGATCTGGTGGCCCACGCGCACGTGCGGGCGCTCGGAGGCCGCCGCGTCGCGCAGGTCGCGCAGCTCCGCGAGCGAGACGTCCCAGCCCGGGTCGGCCCACGCGAGCACGATCAGGTTCAGGACGAGCATCGCGCCGAGCATCGCGTCGACGAGCCGTCGCGTGCGCCCGATGGCGAGCGCGCCGACGATCACGACGAGGCAGATCGTGGGGAAGGGCAGGCTGTAGCGGCCCCAGTGGTGCGAGGGCGAGGCGAGCTGCACGGGGAGCGTGAGGAAGAAGAGCGTCAGCAGGTGCCCCGCGGCTCGCCGGCGCTTCTCGTCGCCGCTCACGATCCCACCGATCCAGCGCCCGAGGGTGAGCGCGAGCGCGATCACGAAGAGCGGGATGCCCAGGTACGTGAGGCCGTAGCCGTACGCGTGGTGCCGCGTGTCGTGATAGTCCTGCCCCGGCGTCGGCACGCCGTACATCTCGGTGAGGTTCTCCGAGAACGACGTCTGCATGTTGCCGAAGTCGCTCGGCCCCACGAAGTCGATGCCCGCCGACTCGACGTGCACGCGCAGCGGCCACACCGGGTTGTGGTGCACGTTCCAGTTGCGCACGTAGGTCGGCGCGACGAGCGCGAGCATGAGCAGCAGCGCGCCGATGGCGTGCCCCAGCACGCGGAGCGAGCGCTCGCGACGGCACGCCCCGATCGTGGAGGCGAGCGCCGCGAGCAGGAGCACCGACGCGAAGAGCGGTGCGTTCGACTTGCAGCCGGCGTAGAGGCCGAGCGCGATTCCCGTCATCCACGCGTCGGCGCGCCGGAACGGGCGGATCGACTCGCCGGGCGCGGCGCCCATCCCGCGCGTCGCGAAGTGCAGCGCCGGCAAGAACGTCGCGAGCACGACGAGATCGATGTACGTGCTGCGCATCTGCAGGATCGCCGCTGGGATCGTCACCACGACGGCGCCCACGCCGAGGGCCGTCGCCCGCGAGCGCGTCGCGCGCCGCGCGAGCACGTAGGCGCCGAGGTACGCCACGCCGCCCATCACGCTCGGGACGGCGTCGATGAGGCGCCGATCCCAGTACGCGCAGAGCCAGAGCATCAGGTTCTCCGCGAAGCGCGGATAGCCGTTCACCCACTCGAGCTGCGTGGGCACCTCGACGAGCGAGAAGCCGTGGTGGCGCAGGGCCCAGGCCACCATCGGCTCGTGGTACCAGAGCCCATCCCACGACGAGGACGGCGCGAGGTACGACAGAAAGAACGTCCACGCGCAGAGGAGCGGCACCGCGACGGTGCCGACGACGGCGAGCGAGCGCTCCGCCCAGGCCGCGCGCACGGCCTCGAACGGGAGCCGCACGAGATCGAGCAGCGCATCGAGCGCGCGCGCCGGGCCGCGGGGATCGAAGGCGACACCCGCCGCCCAGAACGCTGCGGAAGCGAGCACCACGAACGCGGCGAGCGTCGGCGGCGTGAGGTGATCCGTCCAGCCGAGCGTGTGGATGGCCCCGTGGATCGCGAAGAGCGCGAGCACGATGCCTGCGAGCGCGCGCTCGGCCCGGCTCTCGCGGTAGAGCCGGCTCGCGAGCGCGGTCCCGCCCGCGAGCGCGATCGTCGAGAGCGAGACCAGGGCCAGCATCGGAGGGCGGAGCGTGCATCACGGAGGATGCCGCGCGCCAGTCGGCGTAAGCTGGGTGGGTGACTTGGCGTGCACCGGCTCTGGGAATCGTCGCGATGGCGCTCGCGGGGATCGCGGGCTGCGGGGCCAAGTCGGAGATCCGGCAGCTGGGCTGGGTGGCTCCACCCGCGAGCGAGATCGACGCGGCGAGCGTGGATGCGGGGATCGACGCGTTCGTCGCGCTCCCCGATGCGAGCGCCGAAGACGCGGGGCTCGATGCGCCGCCGATCCCCGATGGGTCGATGCCGCCCGATGCGTTCGTGCCGCCGGACACCGGCGTCGATGCGTCGGTCGTGCGCGACGCCGGGCGCGACGTGGGCACCGACGCGGCGATCGTGCGGCACGACCTCGGCTGCGCCGACGGGGAGCGCGAGGGATTCCAGGATCGCGCACGCTACCCCGACATCGCCGGCTGCGGCGGCGGATGGACGCGGCCGGGCGTCGTGCATCCGGCGCCGGTCACGTGCGGCGGGCAGGGCGGCGACGACGGCCCGTTCCCGGACGGCGGCAGCTGCGGCGTCGCCGACTTCTGCGAGGTCGGCTGGCACGTGTGCACGGGGCCGGCGGACGTGGCGGCGCACTCGCCCGATGGCTGCGAAGGATCGCACGACGCCGCGGACTCGTTCTTCGTGACGCGCATGAGCAGCTCCGGTTGCGCCGTGTGTGCGACGGGCACGCGGACCGACTGCACCGCGGTCGAGTGCAGCGTGGACTGCGCGCAGACGGCGTCGACGACGAACGACGTGTTCGGCTGCGGGACGCTCGGCGATGCGCCGAATCCGGCGACGTGCGGCGTGCTCGATCGCTTCGGCAACAACCTCTGCCAGGCCCTCGGCGCGCCCTGGTCGTGCAGCGACGACGGCTCGGGCACGCACGAGGCCGAGCTGCTCGTGAAGCCGGGGCGTGCGCGCGGCGGCGTGGTCTGCTGCCGGGACTGAGCGGGACTGCGGAGGCTCCGCGGATCGACGCCGCTGCGATCGGGCAGCCCCCGCGTCCGCTTCACCCGAGCTGCGCCTTCACCTCGTCCATCTTCGCGATCAGGAGCGCGTTGTCCGGCTCGTAGCCGAGCGCGAGCGAGAGGTTGAGCTTGGCGCCCTTCCAGTCGCCGCGCTTCATCTGCTCGAGCGCCTTCTGGTAGAGGGGGCGCGCGCGCATGTTCTTCACGTCCATCACGCCGCCCGGCGCGGGCGGGCGGTTCGTGCCGGTGGTCGGCTCCTCGTAGCGGCGCACGCCCCGCCTGAGGCCGTCGTCGTAGCGGCGGCGCATCTCGAGATCCGTGAGCACGCGGTAGGCCTCGGCGCCGCGGCGGTAGATCGTCGCTGCGCGCTCCTGCTTCTCGGGCACGTCGGTCGCGAAGCGGTCCGGGTGGTAGCGGAGCGCGAACGCGTGGAAGGCGCGCTGCACCTGGTCGGCGGTCGCGCCGGGGTCGACCTGGAGCAGGTCGTAGTAGTCGAGCCGTTCGAGCGGGTCTTCCTCGGCGCTCACGCCGCGCATCCTGCCACTTTCTGGACCGCGTGCCGTCCTTCGATTTATCCGCGGGAGGGATGTTCTTCTCGCGCGGAGGCCGTCGTTCGTCGTACCCGCGGGCGCTACTCGTGGCGCTCGCCCTCGTGAGCTGTGAGGGCGCCTACGAGGCGCCCGAGGCGGGGCTCGTCGATACCGGCGCGCCCGTGCCGGCGCGCGTCTCGGCGGCGCCGACGCCCGCCGCCCGCCCGCGCGAGATCACCGCGCCCACGCCCGCGCCGCGCCCCGTGGTCGACGCGGAGGCGGAGGCCCGCGCGCGCGCCGAGGCCGAGCGCGCCGCCTACGAGGCCGCCTGGCCCATGCACGGCGTCTGTTATCACTACCTCGGGCAGGTCCACGCGCGCCCCGACGGCTCGAGCCGCGTCGTCGGCTACATGCGACGCGGCAGCCACTTCCGCGCGCGCGAAGGGCTGCGCGGCCCGGGCTGTGCGCGCGGCTGGCACGAGGTCGAGGGCAACGGCTACGTCTGCCGCGGCGAGGGCTTCCAGATCGGCACGACGCCGCAGACCTTCGAGCCCTCGCCGGTGCCACCCTCGGCGAGCGATGCGCTGCCCTACGCGTACGCGCGCGTCGGCCGCGCCGATGCGCCCGAGTACTGGCGCCTGCCCTCGGCCGACGAAGAGGCCCGCGCCGCGACGCTCATGGAGACGCTGCGTGAGCGCGCGGCGCTCGCGACGGCGCGCGCCGAGGAGGCGGCGCGCGCGGCGGCGACCCAGGAGGGCGAGCCCGTGCCCGAGGCCGAGCCCGGCCTCGAAGCGCCGCCGGGGGCCGTCGAGGTGACGGGCGAAGCGAGCGCCGAGCCCGCGCTCGTCGACACGCCGGTGGAGCTGCCCGACTTCTTCCGCCAGCGCCTGCAGCAGGGCTTCTACGTGAGCCTCGATGCCGAGGTCGACGACGGCGCGCGCCACTTCTACCGCACGATCCGCGGCGCGTACGTCCCGGCAGACGCGATGACGCCGGCCGAGCCACCATCGATGCGCGGCGTCGTGCTCGAGGGGCGCTGGCATCCGCCCGTCGGCTTCGTGTTCCGGCGCGGCGCGACGGCGCTGATCCGCGACACGGCGACGGGCCTACTGCGCGATCACGGCGAGGCCGAGTACCACCGGCCGATGCTGCTCACCGACGAGCGCATCGAGCGGCGTGGCGGCGGCGTGTACCGTGTCGCGCGCGACGGAACGATCGTGCGCGAGACGGCGATGCGCGTGATCGAGCCCATCGCGCGGCCGGCGGGGATTCCCGAGGGCGACCGATGGATCCACGTGGACCTGAGCGAGCAGACGCTCGTCGCGTACGAGGGCGAGCGCGCGGTGTTCGCGACGCTGGTCTCGACGGGGCGCGAGGGCTTCGCGACACCGACGGGCACGTTCCGCATCCAGAGCAAGCACGTCTCGACGACGATGGACGACCCGGACTCGCCGACCGAGGCCTACTCGATCGAGGACGTGCCGTGGACGATGTACTTCGAGGGCAGCTACGCCCTGCACGCCGCGTTCTGGCACGACAACTTCGGCCGCGTGCGCAGCCACGGCTGCGTGAACCTCGCGCCGGCCGATGCGCGCTGGCTCTTCGAGTGGACGACGCCGGGCCTGCCGCCGGGCTGGCACGGCGTGATCGCCGGCCCGCGCACGCCGGGCACGTGGGTGCACGTCACGGAGTGAGCCGAGGCGCTCGGGCGGCGATCGAGCTCACGAGCGGCGCCCACCGAGCAGGGAGGGGTCGCGTCGGAGCTCGCTCGGGGCGGGGGCGACCCGCAGACGAGAGAGGCCGGTGCCGCGCGATCAGTGCCCGGGCGGCGGCGGAGCCGGCGGCAAGCCGAGCCGCGCGCGGTCGCGCGCTTCCTGATCGCCCATGAGAATGCCGCGACCACGCTGGATCTCGCTCGGGCCCTCGCTCGCGCCGCGGCCCACGTCGGGCTCGCCCGGGCGCTGGCCGGGGATCGTCGGCGTGGCCTGCGCCACCCCACCGACCACGCGGCGGATCATGACGGCGCCGATGTGGAGCGGCGTCAGCGGGCGGTTCTCCGGAGAGCCCGTCTGCACCACGCGCGCGATCTGCGAGACGACGTGCTCGGGCGAGCACTGCCCGAAGATCGTCGCCGTCCCGTCGAGGTCCTGGTGCGGGCCGTCCGTGATGTAGAACTGCGCGCCGCCGCTGTTCGGGTTGCCGTCGTAGGTGGCGAGCGCGAGGCGCCCCGCGCGGTCGTGGGAGAGCGTCTCGCTCTGCTCGAGCGGCACCTGGAAGCCCACCCGGCCCGTCCCATCGCCGAGATAATCGCCGCCCTGGATGATGAACTCCGGAATGACGCGGAAGAACGTGGTGCCGCGGTAGTAGCTGCGCCCGTTCACCCACTGGCCACCGCGCGCGTCCCACCAGGCGCGCCGCCCGCGCGCGAGCCCGACGAAGGTCGTCACGGCGTGCGGAGCGCGATCCGGATAGAGCTCGCAGAACATCACGCCGAGATCGGTCTGGATCTCGGCGATGAGATCGCCATCGATGGGCAGGCCCTCGAGCGCTTCGTCGAGCGAGAAGTCGGGCGTCGGATCCGGCGCGTTCGGCGTCAGGATGAGGTGCTCGCGATCGATGGGCCGCTCGGTCGGGCTCGTCACGGGCGGATGGGGGCTCGCGAAGACGATGGTCTCGCCGTCCTCGGTGTGGCCCACCACGGTGGTCGGCAGCGGCGGCGTCGTCGGTCCCTCGGACGCGGGCGGCGCGCCCTCCGAGGATCCTTCGGGCGAGGTTCCGCTCTCGCCCGCGCCGCACGCCAGCGCGAGCCCGGAGAGAGCGAGGAGGGCGGTCACACGGAGAGGTGCCTTGAGCGTCATGGCGAGCGTTGCGGTTACCACGGACCGCGGGCGCATGCCCGTCCTTGGGCCCGCCCCGTCGAAGAGCCGGGGCACGAGGGCGCGCTCCCCGAGCGCGGGCGCGACGAGCCGCCTCGGGATCGAGTGGACGTCGCTCAAAAGTGAGCTAGTTCAGTTTCATGGTGACGACGCCCCCGAGCTCGGGCTCCGAGCGCTCCGCCCCCACCCCCACGCAGGCCCGCGCACGCCGGAGCCGCCTGCGCGTGCTCGAGGCCGCGACCGCGCTCTTCGCGGAGAAGGGCTACGAGGCGACCGGCTTCGCCGAGATCGCGCGGCGCGCGGAGGTCTCGGTCGGGCTCGCGTGCCGCTACTTCCCGACGAAGGAGCACCTCGCGCTCGCGCTCTACGATCGGCTCGCCACCGAGCTCGCGGCCTCGGTCGAGCGTATGCCCGACGGCACGGTCGGGGAGCGTTTCGCCTTCGTCGTGCGCGAGAAGCTCGCGCTGCTCACGCCGCACCGGCGCGCGCTCGTGGCTCTCGTGGCGCACGCGCTCGATCCGCGCTCGCGCGCCGCCGTCGTGGGGCTCTCCGCGGCGGGCGTGCGCGCGAAGGTCGCGGGGATCTTCGCCGTCGTCGTGGCCGGCGCGACCGATGCGCCCAGCGAGGAGGGGCGTGCGCGCGTCGGCGAGCTGCTCTACGCGCTGCACCTCGCGCTCGTGCTCGCCTGGACCCAGGACGCGAGCGAGGACGGGCGTGCGAGCGCGGGCCTCGTCGACGTGGCCGGCGAGGCGCTCGCGGTCTTCGGCCCGGTGGTTGCGACGGGTGGCCTGCCGATGGCCGGGCGCGTGGGCGAGCTCCTGCGCGCGCTGCTCGCGCTCCCACCGACGGGCGCGCGCGATCGAGATCGTCCGCGGGCGATCCTCGACGTGCTGATGCGACGCCGTCGCTTGCTTCCGGGCGTGGCGGCCCCGCCCAGCGAGGCCGCGCTCGCGCTGCACCTGCCGCGCATCGAGGCGTTCGTGCAGCGCGAGGCGCCGCTGCAGCTCGTGCTGCCCGCGTTCCCGGCGAAGTCGCCGAGCCCGGCCAAGGTGCTCGGCAAGCGCCCCGACATGGCCGAACAGCTCGGGCTCGAGGCGCTCGCGCGCGTGCTCGACGAGATCGGGGACGTCTACCCGCCCGGCGCCGAGCTCGTGATCTGCTCCGACGGCGGCGTGTTCGCCGATCTCGTCGGGGTCGCCGACGCCGACGTCGCGCGCTACCGCGACACGCTCGAGGCGATGATCGCGGAGGTCGATCCGGCCCGCGTCCGCTTCTTCGGGCTCGAGGACGCGCTCGGGCCAGCCAAGCCCGCGGCCTCGCGCGCGATGCTCGTCGCCCGCTACGGATCGAGCGTCGAGGCGCTGCGCGAGCGCGCCGCGGAGGCGCCCTCGGTCGCCGCGATGATCGACGGCATCCACCGCTTCCTCGTCGACGACCTGCGCGGCGTGGATCCGACGCTCTCGCGCAGCCAGGCGCAGAAGCGCGCGCGGCCGCTCGCCTACGAGGTCGTCGTTCGCAGCGAAGCGTGGGGGCGCCTCGTCGCCGCGGCGTTCCCCGATGCGATCCGCCTCTCGATTCACCCGCAGCCCGACGTCTCGGAGAAGATCGGCGTCCATCTCGTCGAGACCGGCGATGCGTGGCTGACGCCCTGGCACGGCGTCGCGCTCCGCGAGGGCGAGCGCTTCCGGCTCGTGCGTCGCGACGAGGCCGAGGCGCGCGGCGCGGTCGTCGTCGAGGAGGACGGACGGCCGAGCTACATGGAGATCCCGTCGTGAGCGTGGAGGCCGCGCTGCGGCCGCTGGCGCCCTTCGGCGTCGAGGTGACCGTGCCGGCGGGGACGTCGTTCGCCGCGCTCGACCCGGAGGCGGTGCACGCGTGGGTCGCGGCGCATCGCGTCGTCGTGCTGCGTGGGCTCGCGCCGATCGACAAGCGCGCGCTGCCGCTCACGGCGCGGCGCCTCGGGCCGCTGCAGACGTGGGAGTTCGGCGCGGTCAACGAGCTGAAGCCGAAGGACGGGACGAAGAACTACCTCTACACGCGGCGCGCCGTCCCGCTGCACTGGGACGGCGCCTTCACGCCGCGCGCGCCGCGCTACCTCTTCTTCTCGTGCCGCGAGGCGCCGCCCGCGTCGGCCGGAGGCGCCACGGTCTTCGTGGACACCACGCGCGTGTGGGAGAAGGCCGCCGAGCCGCTCCGCGACAAGTGGCGCGCGCTCCGCTTCGAGTACCGCGCCGAGCGCGTGGTGCACTACGGAGGGGCCTTCCGCTCGCCCGTGGTGACGCAGCATCCGATCAGCGGAGAGACCGTGCTCCGCTTCGCCGAGCCCGTGAACGACCTCAACCCGGTCAGTGTGCGCGCGCTCGACGCTTCGGCGCTCGAGTCCGCGGCGTGCATCACCGAGCTGCGCGAGGCGCTCTCCGATCCCAGTGCCGTGCTCCGGCATTCGTGGCGCGACGGGGACGTCGTGATCGCGGACAACCACGCGCTCTTGCACGGGCGCGATGCGTTCACCGCCGAGGGGCGACGCCACATCCAGCGCGTGAACGTGCACTCGCCCGAGCGCTCGTTCTGGGACGACGTGCGCGACTCACTCCGCATCCGGCGCCTCGAGTTCATGGTCGCGGAGATCCCGATCCTGCTGATCCCGACTCTCCTCGTCGCGCCCGGCGCGCTCGCGACCACGCGCTTCGCGCTCGTCGCGGCGATGTTCTTCCTGCTCTTTCACTTCGGAGACATGATCAACTGTCTCTCCGATCGCGAGCGCGACGCGGTCTACAAGACGGCGCTCTCGGAGGCAGTCTTCGGCCTCGGCGTCCACCGCGTGCGCTGGCAGCTCGGGCTCACCGCGCTCGCGGCGATCGTGCTCGCCGTCGTGCTCGCGCAGCACACTGGGCGCGCCGAGATCGTGGGGCTCGTGCTCTTCGGGCTCTTCTTGGGCGCGCAGTACTCGACGGGGCCGCTCTGGCTCAAGTCGCGTGGCCTTCTGCAGATCGTGACGCTGTGGGCGTTGATCTTCGTGGGGCCGATGACGCTGGTCGCGGTCTCGCTCGGCGGCGCGCTCGACCCGATGTTCCTCGCGCTCGCGGCGGCCTACGGCGCGATGCAGGAGGGGATCGTGCTCGTGAACACCGCCGAGGACCTGCCCGAGGATGCCGAGCACGGCGTGTGGACCTCGGCGCGAGCGCTGGGCCTCCGGGGCTCGGTCGCGGCGGCGACGTGGCTCGTCGGGCTCGGCGGAGCCGTGGTGCTGGGGATCACGGGGCGCGTGCTCGACGAGGCAGGGCGCTCGATCGGCTGGCTCGTGCCGCTCTTCGTCGCCTGGCTCTGGGTGCTCCGCGAGCTGCGCCGCACCGACGCGGACGTCCGCGCCGCCGTCGCGACCGAGGAGCGCGCGATCGAGGCGCTGCGGCCCTGGGCGCGGCGCGTGCCGTTCTGGATCACGGCGACGGCGTGGGGGACGCTCTTCGCCGCCGTCGCGGCGCGCTGGGGCGCTGCGTGACGGACACGCGGCCCGTGAAGGAGGCGCTCGAGGCGTACTTCCACGCGTACGGCATCGACCGCGGCGGGTACGCGGTCTCCACGTTCCGCGTCCCGCTCGGGCCGCTGGTGCTCACGTTCCCGAATCCGGGCCGCCTCGCGCAGCACGATCTGCATCACGTCGCGCTCGGCCTGCCGGCGACCTTCTGGGGCGAAGTGGAGAACAGCGCGTTCGAGCTGCGCACGGGCGTGCCGAACCTCGTGATCGGCGTGCTCTGCGTGGGCGCGCTCCTGCTCGGCGGGGTCGTCGCGCCACGACGCGTGTGGCGGGCGTGGCGGCGGCATCCGCGCGGCACGAGCCTCTACCCGCGTCGCTCCGAGCAATCCGCGCTCTTGGCGATGAGCGTCTCGGAGCTGCGGGCCTCGATGCAGCTCGATCGGGATGCGCTCGCTCCGGAGCGGGTGGAGTAGAGTGCGCTCGTGATCGCTCCGGGTCGCGTCTTTCTGGTCGGTGCCGGGCCGGGTGAGCCCGAGCTCATCACGCAGCGCGGCGCGCGGCGCCTCGCCCAGGCCGATGTCGTTCTGTACGACGCGCTCGCGCACCCCGACCTGCTCGAGCTCGCGCGGCCCGAGGCGGAGAGGATCTTCGTCGGCAAGCGCGCCGGCCGTGTGAACGAGCGACAAGAGTCGATCTCGGCACGGATGATCGAGGCGGCGCGCGCGGGGAAGTGCGTGGTGCGGCTGAAGGGCGGCGATCCGTATCTGTTCGGGCGCGGCTCCGAGGAGGCCGAGGCGCTCGCGGCGGCAGGGATCGCCTTCGAGGTCGTGCCCGGCGTCGGCTCTCCGAGCGCGGCGGCCGCCTACGCCGGCATCTCGCTCACGCATCGCGATCTCGGGAGCAGCGTCGCGTACGTCACGGCGAGCGAGTCGGCGGAGAAGGACCGCTCGAGCCACGACTGGAGCAAGCTCGCGACCGCGACCGACACGATCGTGTTCTTCATGGGCTCGCGCAAGCTCGCGCAGCTGATGGATCTCCTGGTGGAGCACGGGCGCGCGCCCGAGACGCCGGCCGCGGTGGTCGTGCGCGGCTCGCTGCCTTCCCAGCGGGTGATCGTGGGCACCGTCGCGACGCTGGCGGTGCGCGCGAAGGAGGCCGACGCAGGCACGCCGGCGCTGACGATCGTCGGGCGCGTGGTGGAGCTCCGGCACGCGCTGCGCTGGTTCGACACGAAGCCGCTCTTCGGCGCACGTGTGCTCGTGACGCGTCCCGAGGGAAGCGAGAGCGAGCTCGTGACGATGCTCCGCGACGAGGGCGCCGAGCCCGTGCGCGCGCCGGCCATCGCGATCGCGCCGCCGCTCGATCCGGCGCCGCTCGCGCGCGCGGTGCGCGAGCTCGGGAGCTACGCGTGGGTCGTGCTCACGAGCGCGAACGGCGTGCGTGCGCTCTTCGGCGCGCTGGACGAGGCGGGGCTCGACGCGCGCGCGTTCGGCGCGGCGCGCGTGCTCTCGATCGGGCCCGCGACCGCGGCGAGCTTGCGCGCGCGCGGGATCCGCGCCGACGTGGTGCCGAGCGAATTCCGGGGCGAGGCGGCCGCCGAGGCGCTGCTCGCGGCCGGCGACGTGCGTGGAAAGCGGATCCTGCTCCCGCGCGCCGAGGTCGCCCGCGACGTGCTGCCCGAGACGCTGAAGGCGGCGGGCGCGCTCGTCGACGTGGTGACGGCGTATCGCAACGTGGCGCCCTCGGAGGCGGCGCGCGCACGGATCGCCGAGCTCGTGCGCACGCGGCGGGTGGACGTCGTGACGTTCACGGCGCCCTCGACCGTGCGCGAGGTGCTCGCCGCGCTGGGGGAGGGCGGCGCGCAGGCGCTCGGCGCGCTGCGCATCGCGTCGATCGGCCCCGTGACCACCGAGGCGGCCGAAAAGGCGGGCGTGCGGGTGGACGTGACGGCGAAGGAGTACACGGCCGCGGGCCTCGTGGTTGCGCTCGTCGAGGATGCGCGGGAGAACCCGCGCACTGCGTCATGAAGCGAATCGTCATGAAGCGAATGCTCGCGCCGTCCTCGCTCCTCGTGGCGCTCGCGCTCCTCGCGAGCGCGGGCTGCGCCAAGCCCGGGCCCGCTCCGTTGATGGAGTACACGCTCGACGACCTCCCGATGGCGATGCGGGATCCGGTGGCCGACACCTGGGAGAGCTCGCCCTGGAGCGGAACGGGCGTGGCGTGGATTCCGTACGGCCCGCACGCGCAGATCCGGCTCGAGCACGATCTGGGGCGCGTTCCGGACGGCGTCGCCACCTACCTCTCGTTCACCGAGGACGGGCAGACGCCCTCGCAGGCAGCGGGAGACCTGGCGCGCGTCGTCGAGGTCACCGACACGCACGTGACGGTGTGGAACGACACGAACGGCGCGTACTACGCGCGCGTCGTGTTGTTCTGATCCGCCGCGCAGCGATCGCAGTCGCGGCCGGCAATCGATCTCGTCTACCCTCGCGGCCGCGAACAGGGAGGGCGAGGGCATGATGGGGACGACGAAGCAGACGGGGATGGTCGCGGCGTTGGCGCTGCTCGGCGCATGCGGCGGCGGCACGAGCACCGCGACGACGACCACCGACACGGGCGGCGGGGCGGCGGACACGAGCGGCGGCGAGGTCACGATCGCTTGCTCCGTTCCCAACGCGCCGGAGAACGATGCCTACCAGCGCGGCGCGCGCCTCGTGGAGCAGGGCGATGCCTCCGGCGTCGCGCTCCTCGACGGCGCCTGCACCGCGGGCAACCCCTGCGCGTGCTCCGAGCTCTCGGAGGTCTACTGGGAGGGACGCCTCGCCCCGACCGATCACGATCGCGCGATCACGCTCGCCGACATCGCGTGCGAGGGCGGCGAGATCTTCGGCTGCTGGCACGCCGGATCGATGCGCTGGCTCGCCCGGCCGAACGAGACCGACCTCGCCATCTCGCGCTACGACGTCGCGTGCGAAGGTGAGAACGGCGAGGCGTGCCTCGAGCTCGGGCGCCTCGGTCTCAGCGGGATCAGCAGTGCGAGCGCGACCGATGCGCTCGCCTTCTACGACACGGCCTGCCAGAACGACACGCCGCTCGCGTGCGGCTTCCAGGGCGCGGCGCTCTCGGAGGGCGAGGTGCCCGCCAACCCGCAGCGCGGCGCCGAGCTTCTCGAGTTCGCCTGCCTCGAGGCGCTCGTGCCCTCCGCGTGCACCGAGATGGGGCGCCTCGTGGTCGCCGCGAACCCGGGCGCGGCGCGCGAGGCGTGGCAGCACGCGTGCGATCTGCACGACGTGTTCGCGTGCGATGCGCTCCTGCCCGAGGCCGAGGCCGCCGCGATGCAAGGGACCGCGGCCGAGGCGCTCGACCTCGACGGAACGGGCGCCGAGCACGCCGCGATCGTCGCGGCCTCGACCCCGAGCACGATCGAAGTGAGCGCGGGCGGCGATCTGGACGTGGCCCAGCTCGGCCTGAGGCCTTCGTGCACCGGCATCATCGAGCGCGAGGCCGACCTCGTCGTCGACGTGGGCGCCGGTGTTCCCGCGCTCGACCTCTCGATCGCCGCGCTCACGGACACGACGCTCGTCGTGCGCGACCCCGCGGGCGGCTGGCACTGCGCCGACGACGCGCCCAACGGCAGCTACCAGCCCTCGCTGCACGTCGCGACGCCTCTGGCGGGGGAGTGGGTCGTGTGGGTCGGGCGCTTCATCCACGGCGAGACCCAGGCGACGGTTCGGCTCGGGAGCGCGCCCGCCGCGCCCTGAGCCCCGAAGGCCGCCGGCAACGAACGAAGGGCCGCCCGCTCCGAGGAGCGAGGCGGCCTCGTTCGTTCCGCGGGCCGCGTCAGAACGCGACGATGACGCCACCGCGCACGACCAGCTGACCCATGTCGAAGCGCACCTCGTGGCTGCCGCCGAGGGGGCCGGTGACCTGGTGCCAGAGGAAGTGGTGCTGGTAGCCGGCGTCGAAGGTGAGGCCGAAGCTCGGGATGAAGAAGATCTGCACGTTCAAGAGCGCACCCACGTTGAGGCCGGCGCCGGTGTTCGCCGAGGCACCGAAGGCCTCGAGGCCGTCCTGGATGTCCTCGTTCAGAACGCTCAGCGTGGGACCCACGGGCACCGCGAGGCCGACGGCGCCGTGGCTGCCCGAGGCGCTCGCCCAGGGCACCCGGACACGCGGCACGATCGAGAGGTCGCCGAGGAAGCTCGGGCCGATGTCGTAGTGGTCCCCGCGCTGCGAGTTCCAGCCCCAGCCGCCGAGCTCGGCGCCGAGCGAGAAGACGTTGGCCAGCGGGACCTCGAAGCCGATCACGGCGCCGCCGCTGGGGTCGAGCGCGTCGGTGCCCTCGACGTCTTCGCTCTGCAGGCGGACGTCGCCGAAGAGCCCGAGCTGGCCCTGCACGTAGGCGCGCGGCGCGAGACGAAGGTGCTCCTCGTCCGATTGCGCCGCGGCGCGTGACGGCGCGAGCCAGAGCGACCAGCCGGTGAGCGAGACGACAGCGAGCGCGAGCGAGAGAGAGCGAGCCATGACGTTTGTTCCTCTGCGCGCAGTGAACGAGAGCGCGCGCGAAGGCCTGAGCGAGCCGCATGCCACGGGGCGGGCGGCCTTTTCGCGCACCCTTCGTCGCGTGCCGTCCCGGCTGCGCGCCCTCGCCACGCCACAACGCGTCGGGCTGGGCGGCGGCCGAATGGCGAGGCAGGATTCGCCCGATGGCCGCCAAGCCCTTCGCCTCCATGCCCGAGCCCGCGGGGCGCCGACCTCTCCTCGGACATCTTCCCGCGTGGACCGGGCTCGAGAACGCGACGCGCGTGCTCGAGCGCATCCTCGGCTACGCCGAAGAGTGCGGCCCCGTGGCCCGCGTCACGCTGGGGCCGGCGCGCATGGTCGTGATCAGCGACGCCGACGTCGCGGCCGAGGTGCTCTCCGACGAGCGCGCGAACTACAAGGGCGCCTCGTACGTGCTGACGCGTGCGGTGCTCGACAACGTGCTCTTGCTGAACGGCGAGGCGTGGTCGCGGCATCGCGCGCTGTACCGCAAGGCGCTGCGCGGCGTGGACGCGGTCGCCGCGGGGCGCGCGCAGACGCGCCGCTTCGTCGAACGCCTGGGCGAGACGCCCCGAGAGATCTCGCTCGACCGCGAGATCCTGAAGCTCGTGGGCGACGTCGTCGCGCGCTTCGTCGCGGGCGTCGACGGCATCCCGCCCGAGCTCGAGCCCCATCGGCACCGCGTGCAGTACGAGCTCGCCGGGATCGGCATCGATCTCTTGTGTCAGCCGTGGACGTTCCTCTCGCCGCTCCGCTGGGCGCGGATGCGCGAGAGCGTGCGCCAGGCGCGGCGCTTCTTCCGCGGCGCAGCGGAGCGGCGGATGGCCCATCCGGACCCCGACGCGCGCGACGTGCTGAACGGCTTCCTCGCGCTCGCGGCGGCCGGCGAGTACCCGGGCGATGCGGATGCGATCCAGGAAGGGATCGTGAATTTCTTCTTCACGGCGCACGACGTGCTGGCCTCGTCGACGACGTGGACCCTGCACCTGCTCGCGCGCCACCCGGAGGAGCAGGCGCGCCTGCGCGCGGCCCTCGGGACGAGCGAAGGCCCCGCGGCGCTCGAGCGCGTGATGAAGGAAGGGCTGCGCCTGTTCCCGGGCTACGGCCTGTTCGGTCGCACCACACGTGCGCCCATGGAGATCGGCGGCTACGACGTGCCGAAGGGCACGCTGGTGATCTGCTCGCCCTCCGTCACGCATCGCCTCGAGCGCTACTGGCCCGACGCGCGCCGCTTCGATCCCGATCGCTGGAAGAGCCGCCCCGCCGGCGCGCCGCAGCCGACCGTCCGCGATCAGTACATGCCCTTCGGCGCCGGCGCGCGCTCGTGCCTGGCCTCCCACCTCGCGTTCCCGCTCGCGAGCGCGATCGTGCGCGAGATCATCGATCGCGTGGAGCTCGAGGCCGACCCCGACTTCGACCCCGGGATTCTCTACTGGGGCACGAGCTACGCCCGCCGCGGCATGCCGGTGCGCGTGCGGAGGCTGCCCGATCGCGACGCGGCGTCGATCGCCGCCTGACGCTCCCGTCGGCCGACCCGATCGACGCGGTCAGAGCGCTTCGAGCTCGAGCAGCGGATCGCCGCTCGCGACGTCGTCGCCGTCCTTGCGGACGAGGCGCACGACCTTCGCGCGCGAGGGGAGCTGGCCGCCGCCGTACTGCACGCGGTTGAAGGTCTTCATGACCTCGACGATCGCGAGGGTGGTGCCGGGGCCGATCTCGTCGCCGACCTTCACGAAGGGCTCGGCGTCGGGCGCGGGGCGCGCGTAGTAGCGGCCGCCGAGCGGCGTCTTGAACACCAGCCCGTGGGCGCCCTTCGCGCCCGCGGCGGAGCGGGCCGCGCGCGAGCTGGCCGGCGCGCCGGCGTCGGGATCGAGCACCACGATCGGCGTGCCGTAGGCGAGGGGGATGCGCGCCTTCGGCGTCCCCGCGGGCTGCTGGATCACGACCCCTTCGGCGTCGTCCGGCACGACGAGCCGGTACAGGCGATCGAGCACCTCGAGCTCGCCGAGCGTCGCGCCCGGGACCAGCCGCACGCCGAGCGGCGGGCCCTCGCGGAACAAGCCTGGCTGCGGCGCGAGGAGCGCGAGCTTGCCCTCGATCTCCTTCACCATCGGATACACATCGTGCTCGAAGCGGCGACCGTTCTGACGCGTCATCGCGAGAGCCCCTGGATGAGCTCGATGTCGGTGTCCATCGAGTGCACGAGCGCGACGAGGAAGGCGCCCTCGTTGCGCTGCCAGCGCTTGGCGACGAGGTTGAGCGGATAGACGAGCACGTCGCCCGTCTTGCCGTAGCAAGCGACCTCGGTGCCGATCGGATCAGTCGCCACGCACCAGCTGAGCTTGTGATGATCGACGAGGTGCTGGCCGAGCGCGATCCCGAGCGCCTGGATCAGCGGGTTCGGATCGCCGCCGCTCTCGCGGATCGACGCGCCCTCGGCCACCCATGCGCGGTCGAGCGCCTCGAACGACGGCGCGGTCGCGGTCGCCGGATCCCCGTGGGCACGCCCCAGCATCAGCGCGCGCATCTGGTGGCCCGCCATCCAGCGCTTGTCGGGCTCGCTCAGGACTCCGATCTTCGCGGTCGTCATTGTCACCTCACCATCGAGCCGATGACCGCGAGGTCGTGGAGCGACCAGATGCGCGGGTTCTTCACGCGGCGATAGCCGACCGATTGGTAGCTCGCCTCGACGAGCGTCGTCAGCCAGTCGCGCAGCGCAGCGACCTCCACGATCTCGTCGGTGTCCATCTGCCGCGCGGCGACGAAGGGATCCATGTCGCGCTCGATGCGCTGCTCGACCTGCTTCATGCCGTCCGCGATGGACTGCCGCTCGGCGGGGTCCTTCGCGACGATCTCGAAGTCGTCGTCGAGCTTCGTGTTGTACGTGGCGATGGCGAGCGTGCGGCCCTCCATCACGGAGAGGCGCGAGAGCGTGGTGGAGAGCTGCAGCACCGGGTCGTAGGGCATGCCGGCCATCGCGTAGTAGCCGGCGCCGCTCGCCTTGCGCAGCAGCACCGTGAACATCGGCGTCGTGTTCGTGCTGTTCGTGTAGATGAGGCTCGAGCCGTACGCGAGCAGGCCCTGGCGCTCGGCCTCGGTGCCGATGTCGAAGCCCGAGATGTCCTGCAGCCAGATCAGCGGGATCCCGTCGGCGTTGCAGGCGCGGCTGAAGGCCGCGACCTTCGCGATGCCGCCGCGATAGAGGATCGCCGCCGGCCGATCGGTGCCGGGCTGCTCGGGATCGCCCACGAGGCCCTGGCGATTGATCACGAAGCCCGCGTAGAGCCCGCCCACGCGGCCGATGCCGCAGACGATCTCTTCGCCGACCTCGGGCATGCACTCCCAGAACAGCGACTGGTCGACGAGGCGCGCGAGCACCTCGAGCGCGTCGTAGCTCTCGCGGTGATCGACCGGCAGGATGCCGGTGAGCTCCTGCGTCGGCAGCCGCGGCTCCATCGCGCCCATGCCGTGGCGATAGAACTGCGCGCCGCTCGAGGGCAGCCCGCGGATCTCGCGGCGCACGCAGGTGAGGAGCGCGTCGTCGTCGGGCACGCGGACGTCGGCGCAGCCGCTCTGGTGCACGTGCACCTCGGGGCCGCCGATGTCGAGCGAGGTGAGCTTCTGGCTCTTGGCGCCTTTGATCAGCGCCGCGCCGGCGATGACCATGTAGGCCTGCTCGGTCATGTAGACGCGGTCGCTGATGATGGGCATGTAGCCACCGCCCGCGATGCAGTCGCCGAACACGCCGGCGATCTGCGGCACGCCCGCGTCCGAGAGCAGCGCGTTCATCTTGAAGATGTGGCCGGCGCCGATGGGGCCCGGGAAGCTCTTGCTCTGCTCGGGGAGGAACAGGCCCGAGCAGTCCACGAGGTACACGGTCGGCAGCCGCAGCTTCAGCGCGACCTGCTGCGCGCGCTGGATCTTCTCGGGCGTGCGCGGCCACCACGAGCCCGAGGCCACGGTGTTGTCGTTCGCGATGACGATGCACCAGCGCTCCTCGATGCGCGCGAGGCACGTCACCACACCCGCGGCGGGCGACTTGAGCTTCTCGGGGCCGAACTCTTCGCCCTCGTTCACGAAGGTGCCGATCTCGAAGGTGCGCGAGCCCGGGTCGGCGAGCTTCGCCACGCGCTCGCGCGCGGTGAGCTTGCCCTTCTTGTGCACGCGCTCGACGTACTTCTCGCCCCAGCCGGCCTCGACCTCGGTGCGGCGGGCGCGCAGGGCGTCTTCCTTGGCGGCGAGCTCGTTGCGGTGCGCGGCGAACGCGCGGTCGTCGAGCACCTCGGCGCGCGGACGACCGATGGGAGCGAGCGGGACGTGCGTCATCGGGAAGAGCGGTTTACCGAAGTCGGGCGCCGCTGGCCACCGGGAAGGGCGAGGCGTCGCGCCTCGCTCGCGCCGACGCCCTCAGATCGTCATGGGATAGCGGACGCGGAACGTGGGCTGCGTGAAGGTATGGAACTGCGCGGCGGCGAACGCGCGGGTGATGCACTGCTCGAGAGGCGGGCTCGGGCGTGGGCCCTGCACCTCGATCTCGGAGACGCGGCCCGTCGCGCCGCGCACCGTGAAGGAGACGGTCACCTGTCCGTGCAGGATGCGGCCACACGCGCGGGCCACCGGCGCGATGCGATCCACGGCTTCGCGGATCTGCCCGCGGGTCGGCGTCGCCGGCGGCGTGTGCACGTGGCTCGACGGGGGAGGCGGGGGCGTCGTCGCCGCCGTCGCTCGGACCTCGAGCTGCGCTCCTCCATCGGGCTCGAGCACTGCTTCGGGCGCTCCTTCGCGCTCGATCGGCTCTGGCGGGATGTCCAGCCCGTGGGCGGGCTCGGGCGGTGGCCGCTCGGGCGAGGGAGCCTCGACGTCGACCGGCGCCCGGTCGGTGGTCGTCGTGGTCGTGGTCGTGGTCGGTGGGCCCGGCGCGGGCGAGGTCGCGGGCCAGGTCGCGAAGGTGATCCCGCCGAGAGCGAGGGCCGCGACCCCGAGCACGCCTCCCAAGATCCGGAGCCCGGTGCGCGCCCGCGCTCCCGAGCCGGTCGGCGTCGTGTAGGGCGTGCGCGTGTCGGTGTCTACCGGGACGGCCGTCGGGCCCGGCGGCGCGGGAGGCGGCCGTATCGAGCCGCCGTCGGCGCCGAAAGCGCTGCCCCACACGGCGGCCGTCCGCGACGACGCGAGCGGGAGCAGCGCGGCGCCGGCGTCGACGAGTGTCGGGAAGCGGTCGCTCGCGCGAAGCGAGAGCATCCGATCGACGGTGCGGCAGAGCGCAGGCGAGAGCGAGGTCCCCGCGTCGCCCAGCTTGCGGACCGCGTCGGTCGAGATCTTGTGCGCGATCTCGAGCACCGAGTCGCCCTCGATGGCGCGCTGGCCGGTCGCCGCCTCGTAGAGCACGAGCCCGAGCGAGTACTGGTCGCTGCGCGGCTCGACCTCCTTCGATCCGCGCGCCTGCTCGGGCGACATGTAGTTGGGCGTGCCCATGAACGATGCGGTCTTCGTCAGGCGCGCATCCCCTCCCTCGATCTTCGAGATGCCGAAGTCGACGAGCACGGGGTGCAGGCCGCGGCCGCGCGTCTTGCGGAGGAAGATGTTCTCGGGCTTGAGGTCGCGATGGATGATGCCCTCGGCGTGGGCGGTGCCGAGCGCGTCCATCACCGGCAGCGCGAGGTCGATCAGCGCCACGGCGTCGAGCGGGCCGTCGCGGGCGATGCGCGCGGCGAGCGACTCGCCCTCGAGCAGCTCCATCACGAGCACGGGCGTGTCGTCGTAGACGCCGACGTCGGTCACGTCGACGACGTGCGCGTGGTGCAAGCGGGCCGCGGCCTGCCCTCGCGCACGAAGCGCGCGACGGCCTCGGGGTGGCTCGCGATCGTGGGGTGCAGCGTCTTGATCGCGACGCGCTTCTGCAGCCGCTCGTGCACGCCTTCCCACACCGTGCCCATGCCGCCTTCGCCGAGCTTTCGGACGATGCGATAGGGGCCGAACGTGGCGTCGGGCTGGAGCGCCATGGGCTGGGACGACGATACACCACGCGGCGCTCCCCCCGCGCCGCTCGCCGCCCGCACGCGTCGGCCGTCGTTGGCTCCCTCGCGCTCCTCCGAGGTGCACGTGGCCGCGCGCCGCCCTCGCAAGTAAGGAGAGCGCCCGCCATGGAAGCCACGACGCAGCCCGCGCTCGACGCGCGCCCGCCAGCGCACACGATCGCCGGCGAGCTGCCGGTGCTCGCGCGCATGGCGCTGCCTCTCGTGCTCACCAACGCGGGCAACATGCTGCTCGGGCTCGTCGACGTCGCGGTCGTCGGGCGGCTCGGCGATGCCGCGATCGCCGGCGCCGGGCTCGGCAACGCGATCTACTTCACGGCCGCGCTCTTCGGGCTGGGGACGCTCTTCGGCCTCGACCCGTTGCTCTCCCAAGCGATCGGCGCCGGCGATCGTCGCGGCGCGCGCGCGGTGCTCACGCAAGGGCTCTGGCTCGCGGCGCTCCTCTCGGTGCCGCTCGCGCTCGTGATCGCGCTCGTGGCGTGGGCGCTGCCCTGGCTCGGCCAGGAGCCCGAGGTCGCCGCGAGCGCGCGGGCGTACGTGCTGGCGCGCCTGCCGAGCCTCTTGCCCTTCCTCGGGCTCACCGCGATGCGCGCCTACTTGCAGGCGCTGAACGCGTCACGCGCGCTCGTCGTCGGCGTGGTGCTCGCGAACGTCGTGAACCTCCCCGTCGCGATCGCGCTCTCGTTCGGCGTTCCGGCGATCGGTCTTCCGGCGATGGGCGTGCAGGGCGCCGGGCTCGCGGCCACGGTCGCCACGGTGGTGCAGCTCGCGGTGGCGCTCGCGCCGCTGCGTGTGCTCGATCGTGAGCGCGGTCTGAGCGCGATGCCGCGGGGGCTCGATCGTCCTGCGCTCGCGCGCGCGTTTCGCCTCGGCGCTCCCATCGGCGCGCAGATCGTGCTCGAGGCCGGCAGCTTCTCCATCGTCGCGTTCCTCGTCGGCACGTTCGGGCGGCTCCCGCTCGGCGCGCACCAGATCGCGCTCACCTGCGTGAGCTGCACCTTCCAGATCGCGCTCGGCGTCTCGGCGGCCACGAGCGTGCGCGTCGGGAGCGCCGTGGGGCAGGGCGATCGGCTCGGCGCGCGCACGGCGGGAGTCACGGGCATCGTGCTCGGAGGCGCCGGCATGCTCGCGGGTGCGGCGATCTTCGGCTCGGTGCCGCGCGTCGTGGCGCGCGCGCTCACCGACCGACCCGAGCTCGTGGAAGCGGCCGTGCCCTTCTTGATCGTCGCCGCGTGCTTCCAGCTCTCGGACGGCGTGCAGACGGTCTCGCAGGGCGCGCTCCGCGGCGCGGGCGACACGCGCTGGCCGTTCTTGCTCAACGCGCTGGGGCACTACGGCATCGGCCTGCCCATCGCGCTGGCGCTCACGTACCTGCTGCACCTCGGCGCGGTCGGCCTCTGGTGGGGCCTCTCGGCGGGGCTCACCGCGGTGGCGGTCGCGATGACGGTGCGCTTCGTCCGCGTCAGCGGACGGCCCATCGCGCGCGTGTAGCCGCCCACCTGGGGAGGCGAACCGACGCGCCCGGGGTGGAAACGCCACGGCGTCGATCGAGAAAATCCGACGATTCGCTCGCGGAGCGCTCGGCACGCGCGATGCGAGCGCCTTCGGTCGAGCTCCCTCGGATCGAGAGACATCACTCGCCCGAGTGCACACGCCGTGGCCCGCGATGGGGCGGCGAGCGCCGTAGCCCGTGACGGGGCGGCGTGCCGTGCGTCGCTCGACCCCGAGCGAGCTCGCGAGCTGCCAGGATCCCCCCTCCTGGCAGCTCGTCCCTATTCGGGCCTCACAGCGGCGGTCGCGACGCTTGATCGCGTCGCTCTCTTGCTGTTCCTTTCCCCCGAGGGGCTGCCCGCAGCCCCTCGCCCACACCGGCAAAGCCGGATGTGGGGCCCCTCCCGCCGAGCCGCGCGATCACGTTGGTTTCGGTTCCCTCAACCAACGTGATCGACGCTGTCAGAACGCGGCGCCGCCGTCGACGTCGATGCACTGGCCGTTGAAGTAGTCGCACTCGATCGCGAACTTCACGGCCTTCCAGAGATCCTCCGGCTCGCCGATGCGCCCGACCGGGATGGACGCGACGATCGCGTCGCGCGCCTTCTGGTTCATGCCGCGCGTCATCGGCGTCTCGACCATGCCCGGCGCGATCGCGACGGCGCGGATGCCGAAGGGCGAGAACTCGCGGCACCACGTGACCGCGTTCGCGGCGAGCGCGGCCTTCGCGCTCACGTAGTTCGACTGACCGCGGTTGCCGTGGCGCGCGATCGAGCTCATCGCGATCACGAGACCGGGGCGCTGATCGCGGCGCACCATCTCGGCGACCGCGTCGCGCACGACGAGCGTGGCGCCGGTCAGGTTCACGCCGATGACGGCGTTCCACTGGTCGTCGCTCATCACCGAGATCTCGCCGGTCTCGCGGCTCTTCTTCACGAGGAGGCCGTCGCGCAGGATGCCGGCGTTCGAGATGACGACGTTGAGGCCGCCCATGGCCTCCGCCGCCCAGCTCGCGAGCTCCTTCGTGGCGCCCGGGGCCGAGACGTCGACCTTCTTCTTGTGCACGCCGGCCGGCAGCTCCGCGAGGCCCGCCTCGTTCACGTCGCACGCCGCGACCTTGCCGCCCGCTTCCGCGATGCGCCGCGCGAAATGAGCACCCATGCCCGAGCCCGCGCCCGTGACGATCGCCTTGACGTCCTTCAGCTCCACGATGGCCTCCTGTCGAGAGAAGGCGCGTCTCTACCGCGGAGCACGCTGCGCGGGCCGTGCGCGTGGTCACGCGCAGCCCGCGCGCAGCGACCCGGCGGGCGCGGTCGTGTCGAAGGGCTCCCCTCGCTCGCGGGGCTCTGGCACCATCGGTGGGTGCCGCACGAGATCGCCCCGGGCTTTCTGGTCGCCGCGCCCTCGCTCCGCGACCCCTCGTTCGTGCGGACGGTGGTGCTGGTCGTCGAGCACGGCGAGAGCGGCTCGCTCGGGTTCGTCGTGAACCGACCCTCGCCGGTGCGCTTCACGGAGGTCGCCACCGCGCTCGGGATCGACCTCGCGCGCACGACGCGCGTCCCGGTCTTCGTCGGTGGGCCGGTGGCACCCCAGTCGGGCTGGGTGCTCTTCGACCCGCGCGACGTCGCGCAGGATCACCTCGACGACGCGATCGTGATCAGCGAGTCGCTCGCCGTCAGCGCGTCACGCCGGCTGCTCTCTTCGATCGCGTCGTCCGGCCGCTCGGCGCGGCAGGCGCTCGCGCTCGGCTACGCCGGGTGGTCCACCGGCCAGCTCGACGAAGAGTTCCGCCAGGGCGTGTGGCTGCCGGCGCCGGTCGATCCCCGCGTCGTTTTCGAGACGGAGCCCGAGGAGCGCTGGGAGCGGGTCCTGCGCAGCCTCGGCATCGAGCCGGGCGCAATCGTGAACCCGCCCCGCGACCTCAACTGAGGGCTGGGGAGGCTCCGGGCCGATCCCCCCTTGGGAATCAGCGGTTTTCCGTCGCCTTGCGCTCGACGATGAACTCGTCCACGGCGTCGTCCACGCGGCGGTTCCAGTGCACCTTCTGCGACGCGATCTCGCGGAGCGACGTGACGGCCGGGCGGTTCTTGCTCGAGACGAGCGAGGGGGCGCCCTTCATGATCTGGCGGGTGCGCTGCGAGGCGAGGATGACGAGGGCGAAACGGTTCTCTTCGTGCTCGAGGCAGTCCTCGACGGTGACGCGGGCCATGCTTGGTTTCTCTCTTCCGTCATCCCGAGCTCGGGAAAGCCCCGGGCTCGAAGGGCGCCGAACCTAGCCCCGAATGCGGCTGTGAGCAAGAAGCTCCCGGCGGGGACGGGCTCGCCTTGCGGGCCTACTGCACGCGTGGTACCCCGCTCTTCCCGTTTGGTCGGGACTCGCTGAGAGCGGCGCTTCGGCTCCGCTCTTTCGCCTTCGGGCGGGCGCCTTCGAGAGACTTCGCGTCTCTGGCGCCAGGGGGTCGGACCCCTCGGGGAGCCTTCGCGGCTCGATGGACAGGTGTGACCCCAGCCCCCCGCGGCCCTTCGAAACCCAACCCTTGCTCGACGACCCCCAGAACAGCGCTCTGACCGCCGTGATCGAGCCCGTGTGCGCCGCGCACGGGGTCGAGCTCGTGGACGTGTCCGTCTCGCGCGAGCCGGGCGGAGCGGTGCTTCGGGTGCTGATCGACCGCGAGCGTCCCGAGCTGGCGGGCGACGAGGGCGCGCCGCCCCAGCCGGGCAGCGGAGTCTCGCTCTCGGACTGCCAGGCGGTGAGCCGTGACCTCTCGGTCGCGCTCGACGTGAACGAGGCCGTCGCTCCGAAGATTCGCTATCGCCTCGAGGTCAGCTCGCCGGGGCTCGACCGGCCGCTCACGCGTCGCCGCGACTTCGAGCGCTTCGCGGGGCACGAGGTGCGTGTGCAGACGCGCGCGCCGCTCGCCGAGGACAAGTCGCCCGAGGGCGCCGGCGCTCGCCGCAAGTTCCAGGGTGTGCTCCGCGGTCTCGAAGGAGAAGAAGTGCGGGTCGAGGACGGGAGCGCCAGCTTTCGCATCCCGCTCGCTGCCATCGCCCGCGCCCACCTCGTCTATCGCTTCGCGCCCAAGGCGCAGGGCAAGCATCGCTAGCTTCTTGGTCGTTTCTCTTCTCGTTCGTCGTTCGCTTCTTCTTACACAACACCCAGGTTCGTGCGCGCGGCCCGTCCGGCCGCGGTTTTGGAAGGTGGTTCGAGATGCAGACCTCGTCGCTGCAACAGGGAATCGAGCAGGTCAGCAAGGAAAAGGGGATCGACCCCAAGGTGCTGATCGAGACCGTCGAGCAAGCCATTCTCACGGCCGCCAAGCGGTCGTTCGGGATGGCGCGCGAGCTCGAGGCGCGGTTCAACGCCGAGACCGGCAACGTCGACCTCTTCCAGTACATGATCGTCGTCGAGACGGTCACGAACGACGAGCGCGAGATCGCCGCCGTCGACGCCAAGCGCTACGGCCTCGAGGCCGAGCTGGGCGAGGAGCTGGGCTTCCAGATCTTCTACCTGCCGGAAGACGCCGACAAGGCGCGCCAGCAGGACAAGGACTTCGGCGACCTGCTGAAGATGCAGCAGCACCGCCGCGGCTTCGGCCGCATCGCGGCGCAGACCGCCAAGCAGGTCATCATCCAGCGCGTGCGCGACGCCGAGCGCGAGCTCGTGTTCAACGAGTTCAAGGACCGCCGCGGCGAGCTCATCAGCGGCGTCGTTCGCCGTTTCGAGCGCGGCGACGCGATCATCGTCGACCTCAACGGCCGCACGGAGGCCGTGCTCCCGAAGCGCGAGCAGACCCCGCGCGAGAACTACCGCCCGGGCGACCGCATCGTCGCGCTGCTCAAGGACATCGACCGCGAGGCGCGTGGCCCGCAGGTGATCCTGTCGCGCAGCGACGTGGGCATCCTGGTGAAGCTCTTCGAGATGGAAGTGCCCGAGATCTACGAGGGCATCGTCCGCATCGTGACGGCGTCCCGCGAGCCGGGCGCGCGCAGCAAGATCGCCGTGACGAGCCGCGACGCGGACGTCGATCCGGTGGGCGCGTGCGTCGGCATGAAGGGCTCGCGCGTGCAGGCGGTCGTGCAGGAGCTGCGCGGCGAGAAGATCGACATCGTCCCCTACGACCGCGACGCGGCGCGCTTCGTGTGCAACGCCATCGCTCCGGCCGAGGTCTCGCGCGTGATCATCGACGAGGGCAACCACTCGATGGAGCTCGTGGTGCCGGACGCGAAGCTCTCGCTCGCGATCGGTCGCCGCGGGCAGAACGTGCGTCTCGCCTCGCAGCTCACGGGCTGGCGCCTCGACATCATCAGCGAGTCGCGCTTCCGCCAGATCGAGGATCAGGCGCTCGAGTCGCTCACGCTCATGCCGAGCGTCGACGAGAACCTCGCGAAGGCCTTCTACCGCGCGGGCTTCCGCACGGTCGACGAGGTCGCCGAGTCGTCCGAGACCGAGCTCGCGGCGGTGGAGGGTGTGGGCAACCGCGCCGAGAAGCTGCGCGGCGAGGCGGCGGGCGCGATGGACGCGCACCGTGCGCGGCGCGTGGATCAGCTGGTCGCGCGCGGCGACCTCGTGAGCGAGCGCGACCTCATGGTGCTCGCGAGCGGCGTGACCGAGCGCGTGGCCGATGCCCTCGAGCGCGGCGGCTACCGCAGCCTCGGCGACATCGTGCGCGAGGGGGACGTGGATCGGCTCGCGATCCGCACCGGCCTCGGCAACGCGAAGGCGCGTGAGCTGAAGGACGCGGTCCAGCGCTTCGTGGACAAGGACCTCGAGCGCATCCGCGCCGCGCAGCGTGCGAACGTGGCGCGCGCCGAAGCGCCGGTGGGCGAGGGCTGAGCGGAGGAGCACGGCGACGTGGAGGCAGCGATGCACAGTGACGACGAGACGAAACGCCCGGAGGCCGACACCGCCTCCGCGGGCGTCGTCGCGTCCGAGCGTGCCGACCGCCACGCGGCCGAACGGCTCTGTGCCGGCTGTCGCGAGCACGGGGCGCGCGAGGATCTCGTGCGCTTCGCGATCCACGTCGAGGACGGCGTGGCGATGCTGGTGCCCGACGTGACGCGCAAGCTGGGCGGGCGCGGCGTGTCGGTGCATCCGACGGCCAAGTGCCTCGCGCTGGCCGTCGATCGGGGCGGCTTCGCGCGCGCGGCCTCGGCGCGCATCGACACGGACGCGAAGGCGCTCGGGGCGATGCTCGCGGCGCAGCTCGAGCAGCGCGCACGGGGCCTCGTGCAGGCGGCCATCCGCGGGCGCCACGCGACGCTCGGGGCCGACACCACGCAGAAGGCGCTCGCCGAGCGCCGGGTGGTGTCGGTGGTGCTCGCTTCGGATGCGGCGGCGCGCACGGCGGAGCTCTCCGAGACGCTGGGGCGGCTGACGGTCGGGCGGCTGGGCGGCCACGCGCACGTGCTCGGCACGAAGGCCGAGCTCGGAAAGCTGGTGGGCCGCGACGAGCTCGCGGTGGTGGGGATCACGGACGAAGGTATCGCCGCAGCGCTCGCCCACGTGGTCGAGCAGCTGCGGGGCGTGTCGGGAACAACGGGTCAGGCGGCGACGGGCAACGAGAGATCGACGAGCGGCGGGCGTTCGCGCTCGCGTTCGGAGGCGGGATGAACAAGGTGCGAGTCTACGAAGTGGCGCGAGAGCTCGGTCTCGACAACACCGAGCTGATGAAGCGGGTCGAGAAGCTCGGCATTCCGGTCCGCAACCACATGAGCTCGCTCGAGCCGGCCGACGTCGATCGCGTCAAGCGCGCGATCGACAAGGACAAGCTCGAGAACACGGTGGAGGAGCGCATCCGTCCGACGGTCGTGCGCCGCCGTACGATCGCGCAGCCGACACCGCCGGCGGCACCGCCCCCGGTCGAGGCGCCCGAGCCCGTGCGCGCAGCGCCGCCGCCCGAGCCCGAGCCCGTGCGCGTGGCCCCGCCACGTCCGGCCCCCGCCCCGGCTCCGGCGCCGGCTCCCGCCCCGGTCGAGGCTCCCCCGGAGCCGGTGCGCGCCGCGCCGCCGCCCGCACCGGTCGAGGTCGAGGCCGCGCCGCCGCCGCCGCCGCCGAAGGTCGCCCCGCCCGCGCCGCGTCCGGTCGAGGCCGCGCCGCCGCGCGCCACGCCGCCGCGCCCCGCGCCGCCGCCGGTCGAGGCCGAACCGCCGCCGAGCACGCCCGGCGCGCAGCGTCCCTCGGGCCTGCCCTCGGCCGCCGAGCGCTTCGTGCACGCGATGCTTCCGCCCGGCGTCATCCGCAGCGGTGACGCGAGCGCGCCGTCGGCGCCGCCGCTCTCGCTCGAGGCGCGCCAGCGCATCGTCGCGCAGCACGCGCAGCAGCACCAGCGCACCACCTACGTGCCCGACGGCATGGCCAAGCGCCGTGTCGAGGTCACGCGCACCGGCCTCGGCCAGCCCGGCCGTCCGCCCCAGCAGGGACGGATGATGGGCAAGAAGAAGATCGTGCCCGGCAAGAAGGGCGCGAAGACCGAGATCACGACGCCGAGCGCGCAGAAGCGCGTCATCCGCATCGAGGACAACATCGGCCTGCAGCAGCTCGCTCAGAAGATGAGCCTGAAGGCGACCGACGTCCTGATGAAGCTCATGGGCATGGGCAAGGGCGGCGTGAACATCAACAGCACGCTCGACTCCGACACCGCGATGATCCTCGCGAGCGAGTTCGGCTACGAGGTCGAGAACGTCGCCAAGAGCGACGACGACCTGGTGAACGCCGCGGTCGGCACCGGCGAGGGGGCGCAGCCCAAGCAGGCGCGCCCGCCGATCGTGACGGTCATGGGTCACGTCGACCACGGCAAGACGTCGCTGCTCGATCGCATCCGCAAGGCGAACGTGGCGGCGGGCGAGGCCGGCGGCATCACCCAGCACATCGGCGCCTACCGCGTCGACACGGCCAAGGGCCCCGTCGTGTTCCTGGACACGCCCGGCCACGAGGCCTTCACCGCGATGCGCGCCCGCGGCGCCGAGGCCACGGACGTGGTCGTCCTGGTGGTCGCCGCCGACGACGGCGTCATGCCGCAGACCCGCGAGGCCGTGAACCACGCGAAGGCGGCCGAGGTGCCGATCATCGTCGCGGTCAACAAGATCGACAAGCCGGGCGCGCGCCCGGACCAGATCAAGAACGAGCTCTCCGGCCTCGGCCTGACGCCGGAAGAGTGGGGCGGCGAGACGCTCTTCGTGAACGTCTCGGCGCTCACCGGCGAAGGTGTCGATCGCCTCCTCGAGAGCATCGCGCTCCAGACCGAGATCATGGAGCTCAACGCGAACCCGACCGGGCCCGCGAAGGGCGTCGTGCTCGAGGCCTACGTCGACAAGGGCCGCGGCGTCGTCGCGAACGTCCTCGTGCAGGACGGCACCCTCAACCAGGGCGACATCGTCCTGGCGGGCACGGCGCTCGGCCGCATCCGCGCGCTCACCGACGATCGCGGTCGCCGCGTCAAGGACGCTGGCCCCGCGACGCCGGTCGAGGTGCTCGGTCTGCCCGACCTCCCGTCGGCCGGCGACGTGTTCAACGTCGTCACCGATCAGAAGAAGGCGCAGGAAGTCGTCGACGCCCGCAAGAAGGCGGCGGCGGCCAAGCAGAAGACGACCAGCGGCATCGACATGGCCGGCTTCATGGATCGTCTGAAGCGCGGCGAGGTGCACGACCTCAACCTCGTCATCAAGAGCGACGTGCAGGGCTCGATCGAGGCGCTCGTCAAGGCGCTCACCGAGCTCTCGACCGACAAGGTCAAGGTCAACGTCATCCACACCGGCGTCGGCGGCATCACCGAGAACGACGTCATGCTCGCGAGCGCGTCGAAGGCGATCATCGTCGGCTTCAACGTGCGCCCGGCCGGCCAGGCGGCCGCGGTCGCCAAGAGCGAGGCCGTCGAGATCCGCGCCTACTCGGTCATCTACGAGGCCGTGGACGACGTGAAGAAGGCCATGGCGGGCCTGCTCGCGCCGGTGATGAAGGAGAAGGAGCTCGGCAAGGCCGAGGTCCGCAAGGTCTTCAACATCCCCAAGGCGGGCACGATCGCCGGCTCGTACGTGCTCAGTGGCACGATCAAGCGCAACGCGAAGGTGCGCGTGGTCCGCGACTCGGCCGTGGTCTGGGAGGGCAGCATCGCCTCCGTGCGCCGCGTGAAGGACGACGTGCGCGAGGTGACGATGGGCTTCGAGTGCGGCATCGCGCTCGACGGCTTCAACGACGTGAAGGAAAAGGACATCCTCGAGTGCTTCGAGCTCGAGGAGATCGCAGCGACGCTGTGATCCCCCGCGCCTGAACGGCGGATCCCATGGTCGTCGGCATCGCACGCGTCGTGCTCGGCATCCCCGGAGCGCAGTCCCTCAAGGACAAGCGCTCCGTGGTGCGCCGCGTGATCGATCGCGTCCGCGCGAAGTTCAACGCGGCGGTGGCCGAGGTCGGCGACAACGACGTGCACCGGCGCGCGGTGATCGGTGTCAGTGTGGTCTCGAACGATCGTCGTCACGTGAACGAGATGCTCGACACCATCCTCGCCTTCGTCAGCACCGCCTCCGAGGCGCTCGTGATCGATCGCGCGATCGAGATCGAGACCTACGAGGATCACTTCGGCCTGGAGCGGGACCTTGGCTGAGCGCAGCACGCGAGGACCGTCGGAGCGCTCCGCGCGGGGGCCGGCAGAGCGCTCCGCGCGGGGGCCGGCAGAGCGCTCCGCGCGGGGGCCGGCAGAGCGCTCCGCGCGGGGCGCCTCCAGCGCCGCCGAGGCCGAGGGGCACCGCGCGAGCCGCGTGGCGCACCGCATCCGCGAGGAGCTCACCTCGATGATCCTGCGGGGCGACATCCACGAGCCCGCCGTCGCGAGCTGCATCGTGTCGGGCGTCGAGGTCACGCGGGATCTCTCGCTCGCGCGCGTGTACGTGCGCCTGCTCGATCCGGCGCCGACCGAGGCCGCGCAGAAGCGTGTCGTGCAGGCGCTCGAGCGCGCCAACGGCTTCCTCCGGCGCACGATCGCAGCGCGTCTCACGATCCGGCGCGCGCCCGAGCTGCGCTTCGCGTGGGACGACGCGGCCGATCGGGGGCGCCGCGTGGAAGAGCTGCTCGCCGGCATCGAGCGCGGGGAGCCCGAGGGCGATGCCGCGGCGGCGCCGGCCCCGTCGGTCTCCGGTCGCAAGCCCCGCAGGAGCGAGCGATGACGCGCGCGCTCGCGCTCGAGAAGATCCGCGCGGGGAAGCGCTTCCTCGTCACGTGCCACGTGCGCCCGGACTCGGATGCGCTCGGCTCGGCCCTGGGCCTGGCGGCCACGCTCGACGCGATCGGCAAGGACGTGGTCGTGTTCAGCGACGGAGGCGTGCCGCCGCTGCTCCAGTTCCTCGAGGGCAAGGAGCGCGTGGTCGCCGAGGTCCCCGCGCAGCCTTTCGATGCCACGTTCGTGATGGACGCCGCGGCCGCCGAGCTCGTGCCCGCGCTTCCGGGCCGCGAGGTGACGGGCCCGATCATCATCGTCGACCACCACGCGGCGCACGATGGCTTCGGCGACTTCGCCGTGCGCGAGATCGACGCCTGCGCCACCGGCGAGGTGGTGCTGCGGATGGCCCACGACCTCGGGCTGAACCCGGTGCCGCGCGCTGCGGCGCAGCCTCTCTACGCGGCGATCGTGGCCGACACGGGCGGCTTCCGGTATCCGGGCACGCGGCCGGTGACGCACCTCATCGCAGCCGAGCTCCTCGGGCAGGGGGTCGATCCGTGGACGGTCGCTTCGAACCTCTTCGAGAAGTGGTCGCTCCAGCGCATGTCGCTGCTGGGCGAGGTGCTGCGCGCGATGCGCATGGAGAACGACGGCCGCATCGCGATCGTCTGCGTCGATCGCGGGATGATGCAGCGGAGCGGCGCGACCGACGACCTCATCGAGGGCATGGTCAACTACGGCCGCATGATCGAGGGCGTCCGTGTCGCGGCGCTCCTCTGGCAGCCCGCTGAGAAGGTCGGCGAGGTGAAGGTCAGTCTTCGCTCGGGCGAGGGCGCCGACGTGGCGAAGGTCGCGGTGCTCCTCGGCGGCGGCGGTCATCGCACCGCGGCCGGCGCCACGCTGCGCGGCACGCTCGACGAGGCGCGCGTCACGGTCCTCGCGGCGGCGCGCACCGAGATCGCGGGCACGTCGGTTCCGCCGCCTGCGGGCCGATGAGCCGCGCGCGCCGGAGCGGCGCATGAGCACGGCGGGGAAGGGCCCGCGACGCCCCCCGGTGAGCGGCGTGCTCGTGGTCGACAAGCCGCGCGGGCCGACGTCGCACGACGTCGTGTTCTGGGCGCGGCGCGCGCTCGGGACGCGCGAGATCGGTCACGCGGGCACGCTCGATCCGATGGCGACTGGGGTGCTCGTGCTCGCGGTGGGCGAAGGCACGAAGCTCGTTCCGTATCTCACCGCCGACGACAAGACCTACGACTTCGAGCTCGCGCTCGGGACCGAGACCGCCACGCTCGACGCCGAGGGAGAAGTCGTCGAGACGGCGCCCGTGCCCGCGCTCACCGAGGCGAGCGTGCGTGAGGCGATCGCCCGCTTCCTCGGCCCGCAAGAGCAGCGGGTGCCCGTGTACAGCGCGGTGAAGATCGACGGCGAGGCGCTCTACGCGAAGGCCCGCCGCGGCGAGGCGGTCGAGGCCCCGGTCCGCAGCGTCACCGTGCACGCGCTCGAGCTCGTCTCGCTGGAGCCGCTCGTCCTGCGCGTGCGCGCCTCGAAGGGCTTCTTCGTGCGCTCGCTCGGTCGGGATCTGGCGCGCGCCCTCGGGACCGTGGGGCATCTCGTCGCGCTCCGCCGCCTCGAGAGCGGCCCCTTCGGGCTCGCCGACGCGGTGCCGGGCGCGGAGCTCGAGGCGGCGCGAAACGATCCGGCGCTGCGCCCCGGGATCGTGGGGCGCCTACGTACGCTCGAGGCTGCGGTCGAAGCGTTGCCGCGCCTGCACCTCGACGCGCTCGCCGAGGCCGACGCGCGGGCGGGGCGCCTCGTGCGGGTCGAGAGCGAGCTCCCGGTCGGCACCGTGATCGCGCTGCTCTCCGCGAGGGGAGCGCTGGTGGCGATGGCCGAGCGGCGCGAGGAAGGAATCAAGATCCGGCGAGGGTTTCTGCCGCCGGAGGTCGACGGCTGACGCGGCTCGGCCCACGATGCCGCGATGGCCCGGTGGTCTCTCGGGGCGCTCCCCGCTTTGCTTCTCTGCTCCCTCGTCCTCGCGCTCGCTCCTGGCTGCGACAATTCCGCGCCCGCGAGCGACGGCGGTCTCGACGCGAACGACCGCGACGCGTTCGCGCCGGACGCGGCCGAGTGTCCGCTCGACTGCCGGACGCCGCTGGGGTGCTGCTACGACGCGGAAGGCGTTCCGCACTGCGTCGACCTCTCGAGCGATCTGCACAACTGTGGCGTGTGCAACCGCGACTGCGTCGCCGAGCGGCGCGGCGACAGCTGCTCGCACTTCACCTGTGCGTGCGGCGACTTCGAGATCGGCTGCACCGGGATGGAGAACTCGATCTGTTGCCCCGGCGTCGGCGGCACGCGCCCGTACTGCGCGAACCCGGGCCTCGACTACCTCGACTGCGGCGGCTGCGGTCGCGCTTGCGATCCCGCGCGATCGAGCCGCTGCTCGGGCGGCTTCTGCTTCTGCGGGGAGGGGGACGCGTGCACCGGCGATGCGACGAGCCGCTGCTGCTCGGATCCGGCCGGCGCCTCGTCGTGCGTCGACACGACCAGCGATCAGGCGCACTGCGGCCAGTGCGGCCGCCGATGCAGCGCGCTCGAGCACTGCGTGAGCGGCAGCTGCGTTCCCACGGTGTTCGGCGACGCCGGGACCTGAGCGCGGATCGGAGCCTCGGAGCGCTTGCCACGCAGGCGGCCGGGCCGGTACACCTCGACCGATGCGAAACGCGCTCGGCCCGGCCCTCGTGGTGATCGGCCTCCTCTCGGCTTGCAGCGGCTCCGGCGAGAGCTCGTCGTCGCACGGGTCGTCCTCGTCGCACGGGGCTTCGTCGTCGCACGGGTCGGCCGAGCGGCTCCCGGAGTCGGAGGACTTCGCGGGCGGCCTCGCGTGGCACCCGGTCGCGCCGCTCGTCGCGCGCACGCCCACGAGCTCGATGCGAGCCGCCGAGTATGCCGTGACCGATCACCCCGACACGGTCCTCGCGGTCTTCCACTTCGGGCCAGGGCAGGGCGGGTCGGTGGACGACAACGTCGACCGCTGGGTGGAGCAGTTCACGCAGCCCGACGGGCGCGCCTCGCGCGACGTGGCCGAGATCACGCAGGCCGAGGTCGGCGGCATGAACGTCACCTACGTGGACGTGAGCGGCTCGTTCCGTGGCATGCGCGGCTCCGAGACCGAGGCGGCCGACCAGCAGCGCCTGCTCGGCGCCATCGTCGAGGGCCCGAGCGGCCCGGTCTTCTTCAAGCTCACCGGCCCGTCCGACGTGGTCGACGGCGTCGAGGACGCCTTCCGCGAGACCATCGCGTCGGTGCACGCCCTCGAGTGATCGCGCGCGGAGCGCTCAGGAGCTGACGGGGTCGGGCGTGCGCGGGGCGAAGCCGTCGGGGCTCGACTCGCGCGGCGCGGGCGCGGGCTCGACGTGCACCGGCGCGAGCGACGGCGCCTTGCGCACCGGGCGCACGACGAAGGGGCGCTCGGTCTGGACGCGCTTGTCGGCCTCCTGCGCCGCCGCGCGTGCGTGCTCGTAGAAGACGCGCTGGCAGCGCGTGCCGGTGGCCGGCGGGACGCGCTCGTAGACCCCCGAGGGCAAGAGCTGGCGTGCCTTCACGTCGTCGCTCAGCTCGACGGCGAGGATCTCGTCGACGAGGCGCGCGCGGAGCTTGGGGTCCTCGATGGGGAACATCACCTCGACGCGGCGCTGGAAGTTGCGCTGCATCCAGTCGGCGCTCGCCGCGTACACCTCGCCGGCGCCGCCGGCCTCGAAGTAGAAGATGCGCGCGTGCTCGAGGAAGCGATCGACGAGCGCGCGCACGCGGATGTTGTCGGACACGCCGGGCAGCCCGGGCCGCAGGCAGCAGATGCCGCGCACGAGCAGGTCGATCCGCACGCCGGCGACCGACGCGCGGTAGAGCGCGAGGATCACGTCGGGGTCCACGAGCGAGTTCATCTTCGCGATGATCCGCGCCGGCTTCCCGGCCCGCGCGTGGGCCGCCTCGCGCTCGATGAGGCCCAGGATCCGCTCGTGCAGGCCCAGCGGCGCCACCACGATCTTCCGCCACGCGGGCGGTGCGGTGCACGACGTGAGGAGGTTGAACAGCGAGCTCGCGTCCTCGCCGATCTCGGGACGGCACGTGAAGAACGAGAGGTCGGTGTAGAGGCGCGCCGTGTTGGGGTTGTAGTTGCCCGTCGCGAGGTGCACGTAGCGGCGCAGCTCGCCGCCTTCGCGCCGCACGACGAGCGCCGCCTTCGCGTGCGTCTTGAGGCCCACGAGGCCGTAGACGACGTGGACGCCGGCCTCCTCCATCTTGCGCGCCCACTGGATGTTGTTCTCTTCGTCGAAGCGCGCCTTGATCTCGACGAGGGCGGTCACCTGCTTGCGGTTCTCGGCGGCGCGCATGAGCGCTTTCACGATCGGGCTGTCGCCGCTCGTCCGGTAGAGCGTCTGCTTGATCGCGAGCACGTTCGGATCGGCCGCGGCCTGCTCGATGAAGTGCACCACCGGATCGAACGACTCGTAGGGGTGGTGCAGGAGCACGTCGCGCTGCGCGATGACGGCGAAGACGTCCTCCGCCTCGCGGAAGGGCGGCAGCACCAGGGGCGGCGTGGCCTCGTCGCGGAGGCCGGCGTCCTGCTCGAGCGGCTCGCCGATCGCGATCAGATCCGGCAGCGAGAGCGGGCCCTCCACGCGCAGGACGTAGGCGGCCTCGAGCGCGATCGAGTCGCGCAGCATCTCGATCGCCTCCGGCCGCGCGCCCGCGTCGACGAGCGCCGCCACGGCGTTGCCACGGTCGCGGCGCCGCACCTCCTGCTTGACGCTCTCGAGCAGGTCTTCGGCTTCTTCTTCGTCGATGGAGAGGTCGAAGTTCCGGATCACGCGGAAGGGCCAGGCACCCAGGCAGTCGAAGCCCGGGAAGAGATCCGCCACGTGCGCGCCGATCAGATCGTCGAGCAGCACGAACGCGGCGCGCACGCCGTCGTGCTCTTCGGGCGGCACGCGCACGAGGCGCGGAAGCACGCCCGGGACCTGAACGACCGCGAACGCCGGCTCGTCGGTCGGGCGTGACGCGCTCGCGCGCCCGGCGCCGTGGAGCATCGCGACGAGGTTCAGGCTCTTGTTGCGCAGGTGCGGGAACGGGTGCCCGGGATCGATCGCGAGCGGCGTCAGGACGGGGAGGACCTGCGTGTGGAAGTGACGCTGCGCGTGGGCGAAGCCTGCGGGCGAGAGATCGCGGGTGCGGAAGAGGCGCACGCCGCGCGCCGCGAGCTGCGGCAGGAGCTGCTCGACGACGATGGTCCCGAGCTCGGCGCGCATGCGGGCCACGCGTGCCGCGACCGCGCTGAGCTGCTCGGAGGGCGACATGCCATCGGCCGGCGCGGCGCTCACCCGATCCCGGAGCTGCCCGACGAGGCCCGCGACGCGGACCATGAAGAACTCGTCGATGTTGCTCGCCGCGATCGAGACGAACTTCATGCGCTCGAGCAGCGGCACGTTCGGATCGTGCGCTTCGTCGACGACGCGCTGGTTGAACTCGAGCCACGAGAGCTCGCGGTTCAGGAAGAGATCGGGCGTCCCGCGCACGAGATCGGGACCCTCGTGTGCCGTCGGCGGGGGGAGCGCATCACGGACGAGTTCCAGCATCGTGATCGAATGCTAAGTCTGCCCGCGCCGCAGCGCACCTTGCTTGCGTGTCGATTCTGCGACAGCGGAACCGTACGGAATCGCTGCGATCTCAGGGCTCGCCGTCGTCGGAGCCGTCGTCTTCGGGCGCTTCCGCGCTCGGCCGGCGGGCCCCGCGACGGCGCCGCTCCGTGCGGGCCCGCACGCGCTCGCCCATGCGAGGGCCCACGCGCGCCTTCACGTCGGGCGTGAGGCCCCCGGCGTCGTTCGGGACGAATCGGATCTCGGTGCGGATCTCGAAGCTGAGCGTCGTGAGGACCTTCTGGAGCTCCTTGGCCAGGTCGGCGGCCTCGAGGAACTCGCGCACCTCGCGCGCCACGACGCGCACCATCACGTTCTTGGTGTCGTCGACCTGCGAGAAGACGTAGCCGGCGACCTCTTTCGGCAGCTCGGTCTTGTTGACGACGCTCCGGATCGAGTCGTTCGCCTGCGTGAGCGAGCCGATCCCGGTCTCGATGCCCTTCTCGATCGCGCGCTTGATCACGCCGGGCAGCAGGCGCTCCAGGCGGCGGCGCCGGCTCTCGCGCTGCGGGTCGGACGCGTCGTCCCCCTCGGCGTCGGCCGTCTCGTCGAGCAAGTCGGACGTCTCGTCGTCCTCTTCTTCGCCTTCGGCCACCCTCGACGTATACCACCTGCCGCCGCCGATGTCGGACATCCTGTTCGTCAGCAAGCCGATCGCGCCGCCGTGGAACGACGGCAGCAAGACGCTCGTTCGCGATCTCGCGGGCGCGCTCACGCGGCATCGTCCCATCGTGCTGGGCGTGCGCGGCGCCGCGTTCGCGCTCCCACGCGGGCGCGTGGAGCCCGCGTTCCCGCGGCCCAACGAGGGCTTCGGACTCGCCGGGCAGCCGGCGATGCGCCTGGCGGCGCGGCTCGCCTCGGGGCCTCGCGGTGATCTCTGGCACTTCGTGTTCGCCCCCAACCCGCGCACGAGCCGCACTGCGCGCGCGCTCTGCCGGCTCCGGCGCGTGCCGAGCGTGCAGACGGTCGCGAGCGTGCCGGGCCCCGGTGACGACCTCGCCACGGTGCTCTTCGGCGACCGCGTCGTCGTGCTCTCGCGCCGCACGGAGGAGAGCTTCCTCGCGGCGGGCGTCGCGCCGAGCCGCTTGCGTCGGATCGCGCCCTGCGTCGCTCCACTTCCGCGCGAGCCGGAAGCACGCGCGCGCGGGCGTCGTCTCGCGGGCCTGCCGGCCGACGTGCCCATCGTGCTCTTCCCGGGCGATCTCGAGCGTGGGCGCGGGGCCGAGCTCGTGGCCGATGCCGTCGCGCGGCTGCCGGCCTCGCTCGGGGCCATGCTCGTGGTGATGGCGCGCCGCAAGTCCTCGCGCGCGGCCGAGGCCGAGCGCGCGCTGCGCGAGCGGGTGAGCGCGCTCGGCATCGGCGATCGGACGCGATGGCTGGGCGAGACGCCGCACGTCCACGCGATGCTCGCCGCCGCCGACGTGGTGGCGCTGCCCGCCACCGACCTCTACGCCAAGATCGACATCCCGATCGTCCTCTTGGAGGCCGTCTCGCTCGGCCTGCCGGTGGTGGTGGCGGCGGGGAGCTCGGCGGCCGACCTCGCAGACCAGGGCGGAGCGCTCGCGGTCGAGCCCGCGACCGACGCGCTGGCGGCGGTGATCGAGCGGCTCCTCACCCACGAATCGGCACGAGCGGAGCAGGGCCGCGCGGCGCTCGCGGCATCGGCGCGCTACCACCCGGCGCGCATGGCCGAGGCCTACGAGACGCTCTACGACGAGCTGGTGCGATGAGCGACGAGCGGACGCGCCGCTACTACGACGACTTCGCGACCACCTACGAGGGCGGGCGCGATCGCGGCTACCACGCGCTCGTCGACGACATCGAGGCCTCGCTCGTGATCCCCCACGCGCGCGGCAAGCGGGTGCTCGAGGTCGGGTGCGGCACGGGCCTGGTGCTCGCGCGGATCGCGCCCGTCGCCGAGCGCGCGGTCGGCGTCGATCTCTCTCCTGGGATGCTCGCGAAAGCGCGGGAACGGGGCCTCGAGGTCCACGAGGGCTCCGCCACCGCGCTCCCCTTCGAGGCGGAGTCCTTCGACGTCGTCTGCAGCTTCAAGGTCCTCGCCCACGTGCCGGACCTCCCGCAGGCCCTGCGCGAGGTGTCGCGGGTGCTACGTCCCGGCGGGATCGCGCTGCTCGAGCTCTACAACCGGCGGAGCCTGCGCTACCTCGCGCGCCGGATCGCCGGCGCGCGGCGCATCGGGAGCAGCCATCGCGAGAGCGACATCTCGACCCGCTGGGACACGACCGACAGCATCCGTCGTGCCCTGCCACCCGAGCTGGAGCTGGAGCGTTTCGCGGGCGTACGAATCGTGACACCTGCCGCCGTGCTCCACGCGATTCCAGGCGTTCGCGCGCTGCTCGGGAAGGCCGAGCGGGTGCTCGCCGAGGGCCCCCTCGCCGAATGGGGTGGCTTTCTCGTGGCGGTCGCGAAAAAGCGCTGATCCCACCGGATTTTCGAGAGGTTTGCGCATCTCGCCGTTGCGCGGCCCCCCCAACCCGTCTATACGAGCTTCGTGACCGAGGAGAGCGGCGTCGATCAGCTTCGCCGGCGCGCCGAGCAGGCGATCGCGTCGGAGCAGGGGCGTCGCGTCATCGTGCCCCTGCTCGAGCGGCTGGTCACCGTGGCGCCCGAAGGAAGCCCGGCGTCGCTGTTCGCTCATCGTCACCTCGCGGAGTACCGCGTCGAGGAGCACCCGTGGCGGGCGCTGCTCAGCCTCCGCAAGGTCGCCGCCGCCCAGCCGGACGACGACGTCGTGCACGCGCTGATGGGCTTGGCCCAGGCGCTCCTCTCGAACTTCCGCGCCGCCATCGAGGCCTATCGCCGCGCGCTCGCGATCGCGCCGCGCAACCCCTGGTACCACCACAACCTCGGGCACCTGCTCGACGTGGCGCTCGATCGACCTGATCAGGCCCTCAAGCACCTCGAGCTCGCGCACAAGGCGACCGCGCCCAACGATCCCGAGATCGCCGCGTCGCTCGCCCATTGTCTGGCGCGTCTCGGCAAGCTCGAGCAGGCGCGTGTTCTCGCCGCGGGCGCCGTGGCGGCCGCGCCGCGGAGTGCCGATCACAAGCGTCTGCTCGAGTGGATCGATCAGGGTGCGCCCGCGGAGGCGAAGGTCGCGCCGACGCCTTCGCGCGCTCCCACGGGCGGCTCCACGCCGGTGGCCGCGCCCACGCCCAGCACGACGACGAGCACCGGTCAGACGAGCGCCGCTTCGAGCGCCGGGGCGGTGCCGGCCTCGCCCATGCTGAGCGTGGTCCACACGAGCTCGGTGAACGGCGGGACCGTCGGGCCGGTCTCGGGCGTCGGTGCCGCCGCGAGCGGTATGGCCCAGGTCGCCGCCCAGGTCGGCGTGCCGGCTCCGGCGCCGCAGCCGGTCCCGTCGATTCCCGGCGCGCGCGCGGCCCGCAAGCAGGACCTCGAGGCGATCGATCCGAACGATCCGGTCCTGCCGATCATCGCCGATGCGATGCGCGAGGGCGGCTTCACCCGAGAGCACGTGGCGCGCGCGCGACGCTTGTGGACCGACTACCGGCAGACGCGCGGCTCGTGGGAGCTGTTGAAGCCGGACGTCTGCGCGGCCGCGCTCGAGTACGCGATCGCCCGCTTGCACGGCCTCGACGGCGTGACGCGCGCGTCGGTCGCGCGCCGCTACGGCGTGAGCGCGAGCGCCATCGCAGACCGCTTCGACGACATGCAGGTCGTGCTCGCCCTCCGGCCCGCCGATCCTCGCTACTACACCGTCTGACCCGTCGTCTTCACCGACCCGCGGCGCGGCGCGCGCAGCGCGTGCGACCCTTCCGATTGCCGTGCGCACGTTCGACCGTTCCTGCCTCCCCGCCGACGTGATCCGCATCGCGGAGACGATCGCGCGCCACGACCACCGCGCCTGGGTCGTCGGCGGCTGCGTGCGCGACGTGCTGATGGGGCGCCCCGCCAAGGACTGGGACCTCGCGACCACCGCGCATCCCCACGAGATCCAGAAGATGTTCCGGCGCGTCGTCCCCACCGGGATCCAGCACGGCACGGTCACGGTCGTGCTCGGGGGCACGGGCTACGAGGTCACGACGCTGCGCGGGGAGGGCGCCTACACCGACGGGCGTCGGCCGGACAGCGTGCACTTCGTCGGGACGATCGACGAAGATCTCGCCCGTCGCGACTTCACGGTGAACGCCATCGCCTTCGATCCGATGGCGGGCGCGCTCGTCGATCCCTGGCATGGATGCGCCGACCTCGACCTCGGCATTCTTCGCGCGGTCGGCGACGCACGGGAGCGCTTCGCGGAAGACGGGCTGCGCGCCCTGCGAGCGGCCCGGTTCGTGGCGACGCTCGAGATGGAGCTCGACCCCGTCACCGAGGCCGCGATCCCGGGGGCGCTCGATACGTTCGCGAAGGTCTCGGCCGAGCGCGTGCGTGACGAGTGGGAGAAGGCATGTCGCGCCGCGCAGCCTTCGCGCGCGTTCGCGGTGATGCGGCGCACGGGAATGCTCTCGCGGACGGCGCCGATGCTCGACGCGCTCTCGAGCGAGGCCTTCGCGCGCGCGATCGCGCGGATGGACGCGGCGCCGCGAACGCTGGCGATGCGCGTCGGGGCCCTCCTGCACGAAGTGACGATCGCGCGTCCCGCGCTCGACGCTTGGCTGAGGGACCTGCGCTTCTCGGGGCCCGACCGGGAGCGGGTGCTCGTCCTCCACGCGCACGCGGGCCTCGCGCTCTCCACGCTCTCGGACCTCGAGCGCCGCCGGCTCGTGGCGCGCGCCGGCCTCGACGAGGCGCGCGCGATCGTCGCGCTCGCGAGCGCGGATCTCGCAGCGCGTGGCCTGCCCGACAGCGCGCGCGCGGTCGCCGACGCGATCGAGATGGACGTGCAGGCGCGCGTCCCGACGGCGACCCGCGAGCTCGCCGTGACGGGGCACGACCTCATGCGCGAGCTCGGCATCCCGCCGGGGCGCGAGATCGGGCGCTTGCTCGAGGCGCTGCTCGAGATCGTGCTCGCGGAGCCCGCGCAGAACGAGCGCGGGACGCTGCTGGCGCGGGCGGCTACGCTGCGGGCGAGCGCGCCATGAAGGGCTTCGTCGACCTCCACCTGCACTACGTCCCGGCCGTCGACGACGGCGTCAAGACGTTGGACGAGACCCGGCGCCTGCTCGAGGGCCTCGCGCAGCTCGGGTACGCGCGCTGCGTCGCGACGCCTCACATGCGCTCGGGCATGTTCGACAACGACAAGCGGGGCCTCGAAGCGGCCTATGCCCGAGTCGCCGAGAGCCTCCGTGGCGCGGCCGTGCCCGCGCTGGGCCTCGCCAGCGAGCACTTCTTCGACGACGTCTTCTGGATGCGCTTCGAGCGCGGCGAAACGCTGCCGTATCCGGGCGCGAGCGCGATCCTCGTGGAGCTCCACCCCGACCGCTGGCCGCGGGGCCTCGCCGAGCGCTTCTTCCAGATGCAGCTCCGCAACATCCGCCCGGTCCTCGCCCATCCGGAGCGCTATGCACCGCTCGCGAGCGAGACCGAGCCCCTCGATCCGCTGCTCGATGCCGGCGCTCTGACGCAGCTCGATCTGATGTCGCTCGTCGGGCGCTACGGCGATCGCCCGCGCCGCGTCGCCGAGCGCCTGCTCGACGAGGGCGCTTACGACATCGCCTGCACGGACGCTCATCGCCCCGAGGACGTGGAGCACGTCGCGCGCGCGATCGAGCGCCTGCGTGCGCTCGTCGGCGACGACGAAGCCCAGCTCTTGCTGGCGAAGAACCCCGCCGGCGTCCTCGACGGCTCGTACGACCCCTGAGCGAGCGGCTACACGGAGCCGCGTCGCACGCGCTCGAGGCGGGTCGCGATCGCCGCGCGCACGCCGTCGGCGGCGTCTTCGAGCCCGCGGGCCTGCAGCGCGTCGACCATCCGGCGCATCGCGTGGATCGTGAACGCCTCGTCGTGCGGCACGCGCGCGTACGCGTCGGTGAACGCGCGCACGCTGGCGCGCGCGGTCTGGTCGGAGTCGAGCGCGACGCTCAGCCACGCGAGGAAGCCGAGGAGCATCGTCTGACGCCAGGGATCTCCGGTCGCCATGACGGAGCGGGCCCGCTCGGTCATGGCCGCGCGCGCCCCGGCCGCGTCGCCCGCGAGGAGCATTCGGCGTGCTTCGAGGTCGACGCAGCATCCCAGTGCCTCTTCGTCGCGCGCGCTCGCCGCCTCGGCCTGCACCTCTGCGGTCGCCGCCCTCGCTTCTTCCAGACGTCCGAGCACGAGGAGCGACTCGGCGTAGTTCATGCGCGCGACGCGGGCGCGCCACGGCATTCCGGCCGCGAGCTGGTAGCGGTACGCGCGCTCCCACGCGAGGAGCGCCTCGTCGGGGCGCTCCCGGAGCACGGCGAGGTCCGCGATCCGGTGCGCCGAGGCCGCGCCGATCGCCGCGAGGTCGGGATCGTCGGCGCTCGCCGAGGCCTCGCACGCGCGGGCGATGCGCTCGGCGTCGGCGAAACGGTCTTGGTAGAAGGCCACGTCGGCCTCGAACGACTCGCACGAGAGCACGAGCCGTTCTTCGCCGGCGGCCCGCGCGAGGGCGAGCGCCCGCGTGATCGCGATCCGCGCGGCGTCGTACTCGAGCGCGTAGTAGCGCGTGCGGGCCTCGGCGAGGGCGAGCGTGGCGCGTCGAACCGACATCGCCGATTCCCCGTCGTCCTCGAGCCAGCCGAGGGCGGTGGCGAGATGGCCGGCGGCCGTCGCGCGGTCGCCGCTCCACGCGCTCTTCTCGATCGCGTGCAGCTGCCGGTCCCAGGCGCGGTCCTTCGCGCCGGCGCGCCTCAGCAGATCGGCCACGGCGGCCGCCACGTCGGAGCGCTCCTTGCCGTGCCGGGCCACGAGGCCGTTCGCGACGTCGACGAAGACGCGCGCACGCGACGGGCTCGCCTCGAGGCGGCCGATCAGCGTCTCTTGGACCAGCTGGTGATCGAAGCTGAAGAGCGACCCGCCTTCGGCGCGAATCAGCCCGTGGAGCAGCGCGCGATCGAGCACGGCGTCGACGGACCGGCTCATCGTGCGGTCGGACGCGACGCAGGCTCGCAGCACCGGGTCCTCGAAGAACGAGCCCAGCAGCGCCGCGCGCACCAGGATCCCCTCGGCCACCGCCGCATCGGTCTCGAGGCCACCGAGCATCGCCTCGATGCGCGCTCCCACCAGCGTGGCGAGCGGACGGTCGCCGAGCAGGTCGAACAAGCTGGCCTCGCCTCGCGGGGCGAGCCCCTCCGGCCGTGGCTCGAGCAGATCCCCGGCGGCGAGCGCGCGCACGACCTCCACGAGCAGCATCGGGGAGCCGTCCAGCCGGGCCACCATCTCGTCGAGCAAGGACGGAGCGAGCGGGGCGAGACCGGCGAGCAGCTCGCGCCGCTCGCGATCGTCGAGGGGGCCGAGCGTGTGCAGCGTCGCGTGCGGAGAGGCGAGCAGCGGCGCGATCCGCGCGCGCGAAGCGGCGTGCTGCAGCGTGCCGGCGCGCAGGGTCGCGACCACGAGAACGCGCGCATCCTGCTGCGCGAGCAGGCGCTCCACGAGGTCGAGCGCCCCGTCGCGGGCCCAGGCGAGGTCGTCGAGCCACAAGTAGACGGGCGCCGAGCGCGACAGGCCGCGTAGGACGGCATGCGTGAGGTCGACGACCTCGGCGATCGAGGGGCGATCGGCCGACTCGGTGGCGGTCGCGGTGAGCCACCGGTGCAGGCGCTCGAGATCGGTGCCTCCCTCGGCGGCGAGCCAGGCCCAGCTCTCGCGCGGATCGCGGGGGCGACCGAGCCAGCGAGAGAGCAAGCGGAAGAGCCCTCCGGAGACGTCGCTGCCGCGCGCGTCGAAGCCCGTCGCGGCGCCCTCCATGAGCCCGCGACGCTCCACCTCCTCGAGGCCGAGGCGCGCGAGCCGGCTCTTGCCGATCCCGGGCTCGCCCACGTACGCGACGAGCCGGACGCCGCCGTTGCGGACGACTTCGTCGACGGCGGTGAAGAGGGCCTCGCGCTCTCCCCGGCGGCCGGCGAACGGCGCATCGCGCGCGCCGAGGAACGTGAAGGCGGCCGCGGGATCGGCGGGCGCCGGCAACAGGCGCAGGTCCATCTCGTCGGTCTCGGCGACCGACCTCGACGCGCTCGGGAGGGCCGTCGCCTCGAAGGACGGATCCACCGACGTGCGTGCCGCCGCGTGGCTGCCGGGCGAGCTCGTCGGCTCGCTCTCGACGACGTGTGGCGCGAGCCGATCGAGCTGGGCCCGGACCCGCGCCGCGAAGCGCTCGCGCCGGCGTACGCGTGGGTCGAGCAGTCGATCGATCAGGGCCTGCAGCTCCTCGGGCACCGAGAGCCCCGGGCGCTCGCGCCGGTCGGCACCGGGCGCGTAGTCGCGCTTCTCGCGGTCGAGCGCGGCGAGGTCGTCGATCGAGCGGAACGGCGAGCTGCCGCGGAGCACGTGCGCCAGCATCACGCCGAAGGCGTAGAGGTCCGTGAAGGGCCCGACCGGGCCCTCGCCGCTGATCTGCTCGGGCGGCATGAACTCGGGCGTGCCGGCGATCGGCCGCTCTTGATCCTGGTCGAGGGGATCGACGACGGCGGCGACGCCGAAGTCCACCAGCCGGATGCTCTGATCGCGCGAGTCGATGAGCACGTTCGGCGGCTTCAGATCGCGGTGCACGACCTGCATCGCGTGCGCCGCCTCGAGGCCCTCGAGGGTCTCCGTCAGCGCGCGCGCGACGGTGGGCCAGCCGGGCCAGGCGACGAAGAAGCGCTCGAGGTCGTGGCCCGGCACGAGCTCCATGACGAGGAAGGGCGCTCCTTCGGGATCGCGGCCGACGTCGATGACGCGCGCGATGCGGCGGTGCCGAACGCGCGCTGCGGCGGTCGCCTCGTCGAGCAAGAGGCGGCGGCGTAGCGCATCGCCGCCGCCGCGGAGCGTCTTGACGGCCACTTCCATGCGCGTCGGGTGATGGACGGCGCGGTAGACGCGCCCCATGCCGCCTTCGCCCAAGAGCTCGACGAGCTCGTACGCCGCGCCTTCCACGCGCCGCGAGCGTGCCACGAACGGCGGGTTGCTGCGCGTTCGCTCGGCGCGATAACACGCGCCGCATGAGCGTCGAGATCCGACAGCATGTTCCCGGCGAGGACACGCGCGACTTCGTCGAGGCGGCCTACGCCGTCTTCGAGGGGGACCCCGCGTGGGTCGCGCCGCTGCGGATGGTGATGCACGAGAAGCTCGACCCGAAGAAGGACCCCTTCTTCGCGCACGCCGACGTCGCGCTCTTCACGGCACGCAAGGACGGCAAGCTCGTGGGGCGCGTCTCGGCGACCGTCGACCGTGCCTGGCTCGACCTCTACCGGGATCAGACCGGGCACATCGGCTACTTCGACACGATCGACGATCTCGAGGTGGCGCGTGCGCTGCTCGATCGCGCGGAGGCGTGGCTGCGCGAGCGTGGGATGAAGCGCGCGAACGGCCCGATGAGCTTCAACGCCAACCAGGAGATCGGCCTGCTCGTGGACGGCTTCGAGCACCCGCCGCAGCTCGACATGGGCCACTCGCGCCCGTGGCAAGGCGGGCTGATCGAGCGCTGCGGCTACGCGAAAGAGAAAGACCTCTTCGCGTGGCGCTACGGCACCGAGCTCGAGCACAACGCGCGCACGACGAAGGCGTGGGAGTCCATCCGCGCGCTCCCCGAGGTGAAGCTCCGCAGCGTGCGCCCCAAGCGCATGCGCGAAGAGCTCGACATCATCATGACCATCTACAACGAGACCTGGGCCGGCAAGTGGGGCTACGTGCCCATCACGGCCGCCGAGCTCGACAAGATGGCCAAGGACATGTCGCTCGTGCTCGATCCCGAGATCGCGTTCATCGCCGAGATCGACGGGGTGCCGGCCGGGATGTGCGTCATGATCCCCAACCTGAACGAGGCGATCGCCGACCTCGGGGGCAGCCTGTTCCCGTTCGGCTGGATGAAGCTCGTCTGGCGGACGCAGATCACGCACCCGCGCTCGGCGCGCCTCATCTTGCTCGGGGTGCGCGAGCACGTGCGAAAGAACGTGAAGCGCTACGGCGGCCTGAGCGCCGCGATGTACGTCGAGGTCAGCACGCGCGGCCGGAACAAGGGCTACACGTGGGCCGAGCTCGGCTGGACGCGCGAGGACGACGCCCCGATCAACCTCGGCATCCGCTCCATGGGGGCGAAGGTCTACAAGACGTACCGCGTCTACGAGAAGCCGCTCTGACGCTCCTCGTCACACGCCGTTCTCTTTACAGCGCCTCCGGTCCGGCTACTCTCGCGCCTTCCCGATGGGCCCCGGAAAGCGGAAATCGTCGCTCGAGAAACGCGCGCGGTCGGAATCGAGGCCGCTCGTCGGCGTCGTGATGGGCTCGCGCTCCGACTGGAAGGACACGATGGAGCACGCCGCGGCGATGCTCGATCAGCTCGGCGTGCCGCACGAGGTGCAGGTCGTGTCGGCGCATCGCACGCCCGATCTCTTGTTCTCGTACGCGGAGCAGGCGAGCGAGCGCGGGCTCGTCGCGATCATCGCCGGGGCCGGGGGCGCGGCGCACCTGCCCGGCATGCTCGCGGCCAAGACGCAGGTGCCGGTGCTCGGGGTGCCCGTGCAGTCGAAGGCGCTGAACGGCCTCGATTCGCTGCTCTCGATCGTGCAGATGCCGGCCGGCATCCCCGTCGCCACGTTCGCGATCGGCAAGGCCGGCGCGACGAACGCGGCGATCTTCGCCGCGGCCATGATCGCGCGGGACGACGAGACCGTGCGTGAGCGGCTGCGCGCCTTCCGCGCCAAGCAGACCGGCGACGTGCTGGCGGCCCCCGACCCGCGCGTGTAGGAGCGCCCCATGCGCATCGGCATCCTCGGCTCTGGGCAGCTCGGCCGGATGCTGGCGCTGGCGGCGCATCCGCTCGGGCACGAGGTCGTCGTGCTCGGCCCGGGCGCGGACGATCCTGCGATGGCGGTCACCGACGCGATCGTCGCGCCGTTCGACGACGTGGGCGCGCTCGACGCGCTCGCCGCGCGCGTCGACGTGGTGACCTTCGAGTTCGAGAACGTGCCGGCCGCCTCGGTCGCGCGCCTCGCCGCCCGCGTGCCGGTCCATCCGCCGCCGCGCGCGCTCGAGACGGGCGCGGATCGACTGGCCGAGAAGACGCTCTTCCGCCGCCTCGGGATCGAGACGGCGCCGTTCGCGGCGGTCGACGACGAGGCCTCGCTCGCGGCGGCCGTCGCCGCGATCGGCCTGCCCGGGATCCTGAAGACCCGGCGGCTCGGCTACGACGGCAAGGGCCAGAAGCGCCTCCGCGCCCCGGCCGACGTCGCGGGAGCCTTCGCGGCGCTCGGAGGTGTGCCGGCGATCTACGAGGGTTTCGTGCGTTTCGAGCGCGAGGTCTCGATGCTCGGCGCGCGTACCGCGAAGGGGGAGGTCGTGCTCTACGGGCCGATCGAGAACGAGCACCGGGACGGGATCCTCCACGTGTCGCGGTCGCCGGCGCGCGGTATCACCGAGCCGGTCCGGGCCGGCGCTCGTGCCGCGATCACCGCGCTGCTCGAGGAGCTCTCCTACGTCGGGGTGATGGCGGTCGAGCTCTTCGTCGCCGGCGATCGCGTGATCGCGAACGAGACGGCGCCGCGCGTGCACAACAGCGGCCACTACTCGATCGAGGGCGCCGAAACGAGCCAGTTCGAGAACCACGTGCGCGCGATCGCCGGGCAACCCCTCGGCAGCGGGGAGGACGTCGGCTGCACGGCGATGATCAACCTCGTCGGGGCGCTGCCCGAGGTGGGCCGCGTGCTCGCGATCGAGGGCGCTCACCTGCACCTCTACGGCAAGAGCGAGCGCCCCGGCCGCAAGATCGGGCACGTGACGGTGCGCGCGCGGAGCGAGGCCGAGCGCGAGGCGAAGATCGCCGCCGTCCTGGCGCTCGACCGCTGGACCGCCTGATCGGAGCCGCGCGGCCCCTCGGCCCGGCTGGCGCAGGGCGGCGCCGCGCGGCAGGCTCGCGGCGCCGTATGACCGATTTCCAGCGCTTCCACGGGACCGACCGCTACCTGACGAACGAAGGCCTCGAGGCCGCGGTGAACTGCGCGCTCTTGCTCGAGCGGCCGCTGCTGGTGAAGGGCGAGCCCGGCACCGGCAAGACGCTGCTCGCCGAGGCCGTCGCGCAGGGGATGGGCCTGCGCCTCCTCACCTGGCACGTGAAGAGCACGACGCGCGCCCAGGACGGCCTCTACGTCTACGACACCGTGCAGCGCCTCTACGACTCGCGCTTCGGCGACGGCGACGTGAAGGACATCCGCCGCTACATCAAGCTCGGCCCGCTCGGTCAGGCGTTCAAGAGCGACGAGCGCGTCGTGCTCCTGATCGACGAGGTCGACAAGGCCGACATCGAGTTCCCGAACGATCTGCTCCACGAGCTCGATCGCATGCGCTTCCGCATCTCGGAGACCGACGACGAGGTCGCCGCCAAGAAGCGCCCGGTGGTGATCATCACCAGCAACAACGAGAAGGAGCTGCCCGACGCGTTCCTGCGCCGCTGCGTCTTCCACTTCATCGAGTTCCCCGATCAGGAGCTGATGAAGCGCATCGTCGCGGTCCACCACCCCGACGTGGACGGCCAGCTCGTGACCCAGGCGCTGAGCGTCTTCTACGAGATCCGCGACATGAAGCGCCTCCGCAAGCGCCCGAGCACCAGCGAGCTCATCGACTGGATCGCGGTGCTCCGCTCGGCGGGCCTGGGTGGCGTGAGCCTGAGCGAGAAGCTGCCCTTCCTCGGCACGCTCCTGAAGAAGGAGCAGGATCTCGTCGTGCTCGCCGATCAGCTGAGCGGCGGACGTCGGTTCCGGAGCTGATGGCCGAACCGAGCGTCCCGGCCCCCGAGCGCGCGCGGCGCATTCGCGTGCTCGCGGCGCGCGACGTCCTCGTCGCGGTCGCCGCCGCCGCGCTGCTGGTGCTCGATGCCCGCCTGCGGGCGAGCGCCCAGGGCGGCGTGCTGCCGCTCGTGGTCGCGGTGCTGGCCGGCGCGCTCCTCACGCTGAGCGGCTTCTACGCGCACGAGTGGGGCCACTTCCTCGCGGCGCGCTGGGCGGGCGCGACGCCGACGCCCGCGGCCTCGCCTCTCTCCGTGTTCCTCTTCGAGATCGGCGAGCACGAGTGCACGCGCGAGCAATGGCTCTGGATGAGCGCGGGCGGCTACGGGGCGTCGATCGTCGGGCTCGCGGTGATCCTCGGGATCATCGATCTCTCGGTGACGAGCGGTCGCGTCGCCGCGATCCTCACGAGCCTCGGCGTGCTCGCCACGTTCGTGCTCGAGATTCCGATCACGATGCGCGTCTATCGCACGCGCCGCTGAAGGCGCCGGCGCTACTCGCCGAGCTCGCCGCAGACCCAGTGGCGCGGGGCGCCGCGGCCCGGCGCGTCGGCCTGGCAGGCGCAGACGACGCCGCGCCGCGGATAGCGGCAGCTCGCGCGCTGCGGGCAGCTCGTTCCGTCGACAGGCGGGCGCGACGGGCAGGCGCGTGCGGTCTCGTCGGCGTGCGCATCGCCCGCGACCGCCGCCAAGAGGAAGGCCACGACGCAGAGGCCGGCGCGCAAGCCTCAGACCCGCGCGACGCGCACGCGCGGCCCGGCCGACATGCGGAGCCTGCGGATGCCTTCGTAGATCTCGCCGTCGACGACCGGGCGCAGGAGCTCGTTGCCCGTCGCCTCGATCTCCATCACGTGGCCCGCGGTGTCGCGCAGGTCCGGTGACGTGGTGATCGGCAGGCCCCGGAAGAGCGCAGGGAGGGCGGCCACGATCTGCGGGGCGGTGATGGCGCCCGCCTGGAACTGCACGGTGCCCGCATCGCGCGCGAGGGGGAACACCTTGATGACGCCCCCGAGGTTCACGTCGAACGCGCCGGCGTGGATGCCGCCGTGGCTCGAGACCGGCACCTCGACGCCGTCGATGCGGACCTTCGCTTCGAAGGGGCGGAAGACGTCCTTGGCGTACTGGCCGCCGACCGAGAGCGACGCGACGGCCTTGGCGATCACGCCCACGATCGTGAGCGGCCCCGGATCGGCGTCCTCGTAGTACTTGTCGAAGAAGCGCTGCCCGATCCCGGCGGCCGCGACCGCGAAGCCGAGCAGCGAGCGAGCGCCGTCGTCGGTCTCCGCCTCGATCGCGAGCGAGTCGAGCTCCACGGTCGGCAGGCGATCGGTGCGGTCGAGATGCGCGCGCAGGCGCGGCAGGAGCACCATCGCGTTGCCCTGGACGCCGGCCTTGCGGGCCACGAAGTCGATCGTGCCGCCGTTCGTCGGAAGCATCGGCGGCAGGGTGCGGCCGCGTGCCTCACAGCGCGGCCGCGCGGCGTTCAGCGCCCAGTGCAGCGCGCCGTCGCCGCCGACCGAGACGAGGCACGAAGGATCCATCTCGAGCACGCGATCGATCGTGCTCTCGAGCTCGTCGAGCGAGCGCGTGACGAAGACCTCGCCGCTCGATCCGACGGCCGCCTGCAGCTCGTCCACGCGCACGCCCCCGCGCCGGTTCTTGCGCGAGTTCGGGTTCACGATGACGGCGATCGGCCCGGCCATGGGAAGCGGCGAGCATAGTCCGGGCATGGCCCGAGCGCGACTCCGGGTCACACTTCGCCGCGGAGGCGTTCGCAGTTTCCGAGCGACGGCCGGAAAGGGCACGCGCGACGCTTGACGGCTGGGCTCCCGGGACGTTAGCCCCCGCGCCCGGAGGATCCCGATGGCGCTTCAGGACCTGGTCCGATGGTTCCTGCCCAAGGAAGATCACTTCTTCCGCTACCTCGAGCGCCAGGCCGAGACGGCGCACAAGGGCGCCAAGGCGCTCGCCGAGTTCAAGCCCGGCAAGCCCATCGAGGAAGTGCAAGCCGCCGTCCAGGCGCTCGAGCACGAGGGCGACAAGGTCGTCCACGAGCTCGAGGAGGCGCTCCAGAAGACCTTCGTGACGCCCATCGATCGCGAGGACCTCCAGCTGCTCTCGAGCGAGCTCGACGACGTGCTCGATCTGACGAACAGCGCGGCGCGCGCGTGCGCGCTCTTCGGCGTGAAGGAGCCCACGGAGGCGATGCAGCAGCTCATCGCGCACCTCGGGCGCTGCACCGCCGAGCTCGAGACCGCGCTGCCGCTCCTCTCCAAGCACGACTACGCCGGCCTGATGACGACGAGCCGGAAGGTCCGCCAGATCGAGAAGGAGGCAGACGCGATCTTCCGCCGCTCGCTCTCGCAGCTGTTCGCCGACGCGAAGATCGACGCCAAGGAGCTGCTCCGCGAGAAGGAGGTGCTCGAGAACCTCGAGCACGCGATCGATCGCTGCGAGCGCGTGGCCCACACGCTCGCCAACCTCTCGGTCAAGCACGGCTGAGGGCGCGATGACGAGCCTCCTCGTGCTCGTGGTCGTGACGGCCATCGTCTTCGACTACATCAACGGGTTCCACGACGCCGCGAACGCGATCGCGACCGTGGTCTCCACGGGCGTCCTGCCGCTGCGCACCGCCGTGATCATCGCGGGCGCGTTCAACTTCGTCGGGGCGATCACCGGCACCGCGGTCGCGGCGACCATCGCCACCGGGTTCGCCGATCCCGGGGACGTGACGCAGACGGTCGTGCTCTGCGCGCTGCTCGGCGCCTCGATCTGGAACCTGATCACGTGGTGGTACGGCATTCCGTCGTCGAGCTCGCACGCGTTGATCGGCGGGCTCTGCGGCGCCGTGGTCGCGCACGCGGGCGTGGCGGCGTTCCACTGGCAGACGCTCTTGATGCGCGTGCTCCTGCCGCTCGTCGTCTCGCCCACGCTGGGCTTTCTCGTGGCCTTCTTCGTGATGGTCGGCCTCACGTGGGCCGTACGCCGCATGAGGCCGGGCACCGTCCATCGCGTCTCGCGCCGCCTGCAGCTCCTGAGCGCGTGCACGATGGCCTTCTCGCACGGCAGCAACGACGCGCAGAAGTCGATGGGCATCATCACGCTCGCGCTCATCGCGTTCGTCGCGCGCGGGGGCACGGGCGTGCCGGCGTCGCTCTTGCCGCAGGGAGACGTCGTCCCGACGTGGGTGATCGTCACCTGCGCGGCCGCGATCGCCCTCGGCACGCTCGCGGGTGGTCAGCGCATCATCAAGACGATGGGCGCCAAGATCATCCGCATCAGCCCGCTCCAGGGCTTCGCCGCCGAGACGGCGGGCACCTTCACGATTCTCGCGGCGAGCCGGCTGGGCGTGCCGGTCTCGACCACGCACTGCATCAGCGCGGCGATCATGGGCGTCGGCGCCAGCAACCGCGTCAGCGCCGTGCGCTGGGGCGTCGCGGGCAACATCGCGACCGCCTGGGTGCTGACGCTGCCGATCGCCGCGGCGATCGCGTTCGTTCTGACGTTCCTGCTGGGCGCGATCTTCGGGTGAAGCGAATCGTCGTGGCGCGCGGTCCGCGACGCGGGACGCGCGCGGACGACCGGAGATCCGCCGGAGGGAGCCTCGCGGGTCCGCCGTCGCGGATCACCCGCGGCGCGCCCGGCCGCGCGCCGCGAGAATCGCCGCGAGCGCGAGCCAGGTGAGTAGGGAGGCGCGGGTCGCTCCGCCCGCGCGGCAGCCGCAGCCACCGCTCGCGGGCGCGCCGCCGGGGCCCGCATCGCGCTGACTGTTCGGGCCGCCGTCGGGGCGTGGGCCTGCGTCGGTGCCGCCCGTCGGCGGCTCGCCTGGCGGGGTGTTCGCGCCATCGGTCGCCATGCAGCCGTCGGCTGCCGACGAGACGCTGAACATCAGCGGGTGACCGAGGAAGCCGCCGCCCGCGCCCGCGGTGATCGTCACGACGCAGTCGCCGCCGCTGCCTGCCGCGACCACGACGGAGGAAGTCCCATCGCTCGCCTCCGGGGCGTCGAACACCACGTGGCGCGACGCGCCTGCGGCGGGGATCGCGTACGTCATCGTGGCGCCGGCCGCGCCCTCGTCGGCGCTCGAGGCGAGGACGTACGACTGCGTCGTCGAGAACACCGAGGCGCCGATCACATCGGCCCCGAGCGACGACGCATCGCTGACCGTCGGCGCCATGCCGGGCGCGCTCGCGCCGATCACGTGGACGGCCACCGCGTGCGGGCCCGGCACCGCGAGCGCGTAGATGTCGACCGCGAAGCGCGCGTCGTTGCAGTCCCCGCTCGGATAGTTGGTCGTGCACGTGCTCGAGTCGCCGAGGTGATCGGGCGCGATCACCGAGGGCGTGCCGCCCGAGGTCGCGACCGGCACGATCGTGAGCAGCGAGCCGCCTACCGTGCCCGAGAAGACGTCCCCGCTCTGCGCGAGCCCGCCACCGCCGCCGGTGTTCGCGTGGAAGCGCACGTGCAGCGCGTGCGCGGTGTCGGCCGTCGTCGCGCGGTCGATCGTGACGACGTTGCCCTCCGGCAGGAACACCCAGTCGCGCCGCGCGAAGGCGATGTCCGAAGGATTCGACGAGAAGATGAACGCGTCCGCGAGCTCGCTGCGCGCCGCGACGACGCCGTCACTGCTGCGGGCCCACGGCATGGCCGCTTCGCTCCAGGGCGTCTGCGAGCCCGCGTAGCTGTCGTGCATCTCGAGCTGCGGCGAGTCGACCGTGATCGCGTTCGTCTCGAGCGTGTTCGGCGCGCCGTACTGCGAGCTGTCGACGATCAGCGCGTCGCTGCCGCGCGAGAGCACGAAGTTCGACGCTGCGAAGTGCTGGTGATCGGACACGAGCGCGGGCGCGGACTGGAACACGGTCCAGAGCGCGCTCGGGGTCCACGCGCTGCGCGCGTAGACGGTGCGCGAGCCACGCGAGAGGAACCACGTCGCCGGCGCGGGCGTCGTGGCCGTGAAGTCGGCGGCCGTCACGGCCCGCAGGTGCGCGAAGGCGCCGTACACCGGGAACGTCGACTCGCTGCCCTCGTCGAGCGAGGCCGCGTACGAGGCCGCGGTGTCGCTCGAGGGGCCGACGAGCACCGCGTGGATCACGTTGAGGCTCGGCGTCGGATAGACGTCGGTCGAGTCGAAGTCCCCGCCGCCCGCCCACTGTGCATCGCCGCTCGGCGTCAGGCCGTAGAGGTGGCGCACGATCAGCGCGTTCGTCCAGTCGCTCATCTCGGGCAGATCGACACCTGCGTCGATGAGGATGCGCGCGCCGAGCGCGTACTCGAGCACGCTGAAGGGCCCGTACTGCCAGCCCTCGAGCCAGTCGCCGTCGACCATCGGGCCCGCCGGGCTCGCGCGCAGCCCCTCTGCGATCAGCACGTCGCGGTAGGTCGCGATCGCGTTCGTGAAGACGTGCCCATCGCTGCCGCCGTCGGTGCCGATCGCGACGCCGGTGACGGCTTGCGAGAGCACGAAGCCCGCGCCGTAGTTCGCGCCTGCCTCGTCGTGGTGGTAGCCGCGCTCGTGGTACCAGTCGTTCCACGCGCCGAGGCACGTGCGCGTCTGGCCGCGGAGCGCGTCGTCCACGCCCGGTGCGTCGTAGAGCCAGTCGTAGGTGAGGGCGAGGAAGGGCCCGTACCAGCGCATCGGATAGCCGGTGTCGTGCGTGACCGTGAGGATCACGGGAGGGGCCGGCGGGTTTCCGTCCCACGACTGCCAGTCGGTCGAGACCCCCGCGACGCAGCCGAGACGATCGCCGGCCGTCTGATCGTCGTCGAGCGCGTGGCGCCACGAGGCGAGCGCTTGGGTGAGGTAGCTGGGATCGCTCGTGACGCGGTACGCGAACGCGCAGGACATCGCGGCGAGCGGCCACGTGTTCCCGTCGGCGCCGCCGCGCGTCATCTGCTCGCCGGGGTTGTCGATGGCGTTCTGGCAGTCGCGGATCGCGCGCGCGGTGGGCGACTGCGCGTCGCTCACGTCCGCTTGGTACGCCGCGAGGTCGCTCGCGCTCATGAAGAGGCGCGGGTGCGGACCGGAGGGCGCGGGCTGCGCGCGCGCGATCGACGGAGAGGCGAGGAGGGCAGCGAGCAGGACGAGACGACGCATGGCGAGAGAGTGCCCGCTCCGAGATGATGTGACTAGAGGGTCATTGTTTTCGGACGAGGGTCCGGTTCCTTGCCCGCCTCGGATCCCGCCTGCTACAAGCGGCGTCGCCCGATGCTGAACATCGGCGCAGAGACGCTCGCATGGAACCCACGACCGATCCCAGGGACCAGCTCGCGCTGTTCCAGTCCTCGCCGGGCGCACTGCCTGCGGGGGCCAAGCCTCCCCCTCCGAAGAAGCCCCTTCCGCCCGTCGCGCCGGGCGGGGGCGGTGGCGGAGGCGGCAGCGGCATCCAGGACGCCTCGCTCGCGGAAGAGACGCAGCGGCGCTACCTGAACTACGCGCTCAGTGTCGTCACCTCGCGCGCGTTGCCCGACGTGCGCGACGGGATGAAGCCGGTCCAACGGCGCATCCTCTACGGCATGCAGCGCGGTGGCGTGCGACACGACGGCCGCCACGTGAAGTCGGCCCGCGTGGTCGGCGACGTGATGGGTAAGTATCACCCGCACGGCGACAGCGCGATCTACGACGCGCTCGTCCGCATGGCGCAGTCGTTCACGTTGCGGCTTCCACTCGTGGACGGCCAGGGCAACTTCGGCTCGCCCGACGGCGACTCGGCGGCGGCGATGCGCTACACCGAGTGCCGGCTCTCGCGCTCGGCGCAGGAGCTGCTCGGCGAGCTCGACAAGGACACGGTCGACTTCAAGCCGAACTACGACGGCGAAGAGGTCGAGCCGACGGTCCTGCCCGCGCGCTTCCCGAACCTGCTCGTCAACGGCTCGCAGGGCATCGCGGTCGGCATGGCGACCTCGATCCCGCCCCACGCGCTCGGCGAGATCATCGACGCCTCGGTGGCGATGATCGACGGCGAGGCCACCACCACCAAGCAGCTGCTCAAGTTCGTGAAGGGCCCCGACTTCCCGACGGGCGGCCAGCTCCTCAGCTCCCGCAAGGAGCTCGAGGAGGTCTACGAGACCGGCCAGGGATCCCTGAAGCTCCGCGGCACCTGGAAAGAGGAAGAGCCGCCCAGCACGAACAAGCGCAGCGAGGGCAACCCGCTGATCGTGATCACGTCGATCCCCTACGGGCTCGAGCGCAAGAACGTGGTCCAGCAGATCGCCGAGATCATCATCGAGAAGAAGCTCCCGCTGCTCCTCGACGTCCGCGACGAGAGCACCGACGAGACGCGCATCGTCTGCGAGGTGAAGAAGGGCGCCGACGCCGACCTCGTGATGGCGTACCTCTTCAAGCACACCTCGCTCTCGACGAACGTGCAGGTGAACCTGACCTGCCTCGTCCCGCTGAAGACGGCCGAGGGCGTCGTCACGACGCCCAAGCGCCTCTCGCTCGCCGAGATGCTGCGGCAGTTCCTCGACTTCCGGATGGAGGTCGTGGTCCGGCGCCTCGGCTTCGACCTGAAGAAGATCCGCGACCGGATCCACATCCTCGAGGGCTTCGTCACCATCTTCGACGCGCTCGACGAGACCATCCGCATCATCCGGAAGAGCGAGGGCAAGCAGGACGCCGCGCAGAAGCTGATGAAGCGCTTCGAGCTCAGCGAGGCCCAGGTCGAGGCGATCCTCGAGCTGCGCCTGTATCGCCTCGCCCAGCTCGAGATCCACATCATCCGCACCGAGCTCGAAGAGAAGCGCGCCGAGGAGAAGCGCCTGGCGCAGCTGCTCTCGAGCGAAAAGGCGCGCTGGAAGCTGATCCGCGCCGAGATGCTCGAGATCAAGACGACGTACGCCGACCGCCGCATGACGAAGGTCAGCGCCGCGGAAGAGACGGAGTACGACGCCGAGGCGTTCATCATCGACGAGGACGCCGTGGTGCTCCTGTCGGCGCAGGGCTGGCTCAAGCGCCAGCAGAGCGTCCGCGATCTCTCGGCCACGCGCGTGCGCGAGGGCGATGCGATCCTCGACGTGACGGCGGGCTCGACGAAGTCGTGCATCGCGCTCTTCTCGTCGGCGGGCGCCTGCTACGTGATGCGCATCGTCGACGTGCCGGCGACGACCGGCTACGGCAGCCCGGTCCAGACGATCTTCAAGATGCAGGACGGCGAGCGCATCGTGAAGATGCTCAGCTTCGATCCGCGCGTGCTCGAGGTGCCGCCGGCCGAGCCGGAGACGGACGGCCCGCTGCTCGACGGCAAGGAGCCGCCCGGGCCGCACGCGCTCTTCGTGACGAAGCAGGGCCAGACCTCCCGCTTCTCGCTGCGCGGCCACCGCGACGTCTCGACGCGCGCGGGCCGCAAGTACGCCAAGCTCTCCGAGGGCGACGAGGTGATCTACGTCGACGTGTGCACGGGCCAGGAGAAGCTCGCGTGCGCGACGGTGCAGGGCCACGCGCTCGTGTGCATGGCGAGCGAGGTGCCGATCCTCGCCGGCGTCGGCAAGGGCGTGCGCCTCGTGAAGCTCGAGGAGGAAGACGACGGCGTCGTGGGCGCCCGCCTGATGCTCGACTCGAGCGCGCCGCTGATCGTGGAGAACGAGAGCGGCAAGCAGTTCGAGATCACCGTGTGGAAGACGGTGGCCTCGCGCGCCGGGAAGGGCACCCCGCTCTTCAAGCGCGGCAAGCTCGTGCGCGCGCTCGACGCGGCGCCGACGTTGCCGCAGCTCGGGGAAGCGACGATGAAGGACGAGGTGAAGGCGTGAGCACAGCAATGAGTGCTCGCCTCGGAGGGCCCGGACGGGAGCGGGCGAAGCCCGCGGACGGTAGAGGCCGGAGCGGCGAGCCGATCCAAGCAATGAGTGCTCGCCTCGGAGGGCCCGGACGGGAGCGGGCGAAGCCCGCGGACGGTAGGGGCCGCAGCGGCGAGCCGATGTTGGCAATGAGTGCTCGCCTCGGAGGACCCGTACGGGAGCGGGCGAAGCCCGCGGACGGTAGGGGCCGCAGCGGCGAGCCGATCCAAGCAATGAGTGCTCGCCTCGGAGGGCCCGTACGATGAGCAAGTCCACCCCGCCCAACGGCAAGAGCTACGGCGCCGAGGCGATCGACGTCCTCGAGGGCCTCGAGCCCGTCCGCAAGCGCCCCGCGATGTACATCGGCGGCACCGACGCGGCCGGCTACCACCACCTCCTCTGGGAGATCGTCGACAACTCGGTCGACGAGGCCATCAACGGTCACGCGACCCGGATCGACGTCGTGATCGACGCCGACGGCAAGGGCGCGAGCGTCACCGACGACGGCCGCGGCATCCCCGTCGACATGCATCCGAAGCACAAGAAGACGGCGCTCGAGCTCGTCATGACGGTGCTGCACGCGGGCGGGAAGTTCGCCGGCAAGAACTACCAGGTCTCGGGCGGCCTCCACGGCGTCGGCGCGAGCGTGGTGAACGCGCTCAGCGAGTCGGTCACCGTGACGGTGCGCCGCGAGGGCAGCGAGTACACGCAGAGCTTCGCGCGCGGCGTGCCGCAGGGAAAGCTCAAGACGGTCGGCCCCTCGCGCAAGCACGGCACGACGACGGCGTTCCGCCCCGATCCGGAGATCTTCGGCAAGAACGGCCACTTCGACGTCGAGCGCATCAAGGAGCGGCTCGAGGCGAAGAGCTACCTGCACCGCGGGCTGCTCGTCACGCTCGAGGACAAGAAGAGCGGGCAGAAGTGGGAGCTGCACCACCCGGGCGGCATCACGGAGTACCTCGGCAAGCTCATCGTCGAGCGCGGGCACGGGATGGTGCACGCCGGCCACTTCGCGATGAACCGCGAGGAGGACCCGCGCCTCGAGGTGGCGCTCGCGTGGACCGAGTCGCCCGACGAGAAGATACTCAGCTACGCGAACGGCATCCCCACGCCGGTCGGCGGCACGCACGAGAACGGCTTCAAGGCCGCGCTCAACAAGGCGCTCCGCAACTTCATGGCGGCCAAGAAGATCGAGCCGAAGGGCGTGACGATCACGGCCGAGGACATCCGCGAGGGCGTGGTCGCGCTCGTGAGCGTCTACGTCGCCGAGCCGCAGTTCCAGGGCCAGACGAAGGACCGCCTGAACAACCCCGAGGTCTCGAGCCAGGTGGAGGGCGCCGTGCGTACGGCGCTCGAGAACTGGCTGCTCGACAACTCGAAGGCGGGCGAGTCGATCGTCGCGCGCGTGGCGGCGGCGGCGCGCGCTCGCGAGGCGAGCCGCGCGGCCTCGCAGCAGGTCTCGCGCAAGACGGCGGTGAGCCACCGGCTCAACCTGCCGGGCAAGCTGAGCGACTGCTCGAGCACCGATCCGGCGACGAGCGAGCTGTTCCTGGTCGAGGGCGACAGCGCCGGCGGCTCGGCGAAGGCCGGGCGAGACCGCAAGACGCAGGCGATCCTGCCGCTGCGCGGCAAGGTGCTGAACGCCGAGCGCGCCAACAACGCTGCCGTCACCGGCAACAAGGAGCTGCAGGACATCGTCTCCGCGCTCGGCTGCGGCATGGGCAAGGACTTCGACGCGACCAAGCTCCGGTACGGGAAGATCTTCCTCTTGATGGATGCCGACAGCGACGGGCACCACATCGCCACGCTGCTGCTCACGTTCTTCTACCGGATGCTCCCGGGCCTCATCCGCAACGGCAACGTCTTCATCGCGCAGCCGCCGCTCTACCGCATCGAGGCCGGCAAGGAGACGCATTGGGCGCTCGACGAGGGCGAGCGCGATCGGATCCTCGCGCAGCTCCCGAAGAACGTGAAGCCCAAGATCGGGCGCTTCAAGGGCCTCGGCGAGATGGACGCCGACCAGCTGAAGGTCACGACGCTCGACCCCAAGAAGCGCCGCGCGCTGCGCGTCGTGATCGACGAGGAGCTCGCGACCGATCGCGTGCTGAACGAGCTGATGGGCAAGGACGCGAGCGCGCGCTTCAAGTTCATCATGGAGCGCGCCCCCGGCGCCGATCTGGCATCGCTCGACGTCTGACCCTGGGCGCTCGGCGTCGCTTGCTTTCAGCACTGCCGTAATTGCCCTGTTTTGCTGGCTCCATCGCCTCCTTCGGCTACCTTCGTCGGGTCGAAGGGGGCCTTGGCTTTGGGTCGTGCATCTCTCGCGCTCGCCGTCGCGATCGCCGTCTCGTCGGTCGTGCTCGCCGCGCCTGCGCGAGTGGCGGCGCAGCATCAGGTCGTCCTGCTCGACCTCGAGGGTGATTTCGTCACGCCGGTCTCTGCGCCGGCGGTCGATCGCTTCCTGCCGGGCGTGGGGATCTCGGCGGCCGCGCTCTTCGCGCCCGATCGCTTCCTCCTCCCGGTGATCCGCGGGCGGGCGGTCCTCCTCGGCGATGGCGCGCCGCCGGCCGACGCGACGCGCGCCGATCCCGGCGTGGGCGGTCTCTTCTCGCTGACGGGGGGCCTGCGCCTCCGGGTCGACGGCGTCACGCAAGAGCACGACGAGCCCGAGGCGACCGGCTTCTGGGCCGAGATCGACATGGGAGTCGGGCTCACGGGAAGCCTCGCGCGCCCCGTCTTCGAGCTCGGCCTCGGTTTCTTGTGGGATGCCGGGCTCACCGAGGCTGGCCACCTCGACGTGGGCCCCGTCGCGCGCCTCGTGCACGTGCTCCAGACCGACGAGCGCGGCATCGATCCGAGCTCGACGTTCCTGATCGAGCTCGGCCTCCAGTTCGTGCTCTTCGACGTCGCCGCGCCGGCGGCGGTGGAGGACGCGATCCGTACGCGCGGGCCCGATGCGACGCGGCGCGAGGAGGGCGTCGACTCCGATCACGACGGCCTCGACGACCTCGACGACAGCTGTCGCTTCGAGCCCGAGGATCTCGACGGCTTCCGCGACCTCGACGGCTGCCCCGACACCGACGACGACGGCGACAACGTGCCCGACGCGACCGACGAGTGCCCGCGCGATGCGGAGGACACGGACGGCTTCGAGGACCTCGATGGCTGTCCCGACCTCGACGACGACGGCGACGGCGTCGTCGATCGCGACGACGAGTGCGGCGACTCCGTCGAGGACGTGGACGGCTGGCAGGACACGGATGGCTGCGCCGATCCGGACAACGACGGCGACCGCGTGCCCGATGGCGCCGATCAGTGCCCCAACGACCCCGAGGTCGAGAACGGCGTGACCGACGAGGACGGCTGCCCGGACGAGGGCCTCGTGCAGCTCGTCGGCGACCGCATGGTGATCGCCGAGTCGACGCTCTTCGCGCCGAGCGGCTCGCGCTTGATCCCGGGGGCACGTGCCACCCTCGAGGCGCTCGCCGCGCTCCTCTCGCAGCACCCGGACTGGACCGAGGTCCACGTCGAGGGCCACACGGCGGCGGCAGGCGACGAGCGCTGGAACGTCGCGCTCAGCCGGCGCCGAGCGACCGCCGTGCGTGACCGTCTCGTGGAGCTGGGCATCGGCGCCGATCGCCTCGTCGTGGACGCGCTGGGCTCGTCGGTGCCACGCGTCGCGGGGACGAGCGCGCAGGCGGCCGAGGCGAATCGGCGCATCGAGATCTTCGTGGTGGCTCGCTCGGCGGGCGGAGGAGCGCCGTGAGCCGCAATCTTCTGGCGTTCTCGGGGCCGCTCGCCGTGTGGCTGGTGCTCGCGCCCGGTTGCAGCGCGGTCGTCGGATCGGAGTGCCGCGCGCCGCTCTCGGTGTGCGGTCGCTTCTGCGTCGATCTGCAGTCGGACGAGCTGCACTGCGGGATGTGCAATGCGCCTTGTCGCAGCGGGACCTCGTGCGTGGGGGGCGTCTGCGCCGGCGATGCGGGGCCCGCGGACGCAGGACGCACCGATGCGTCGACGGTGGATGCCGGTCGAGATGCGGGCCGCGACGCCGCGGCCTTCGACGGAGGGGAGGACGCCGGCCTCGACGCCGCGCGGCCGCGCGATGCGGGCGCGAGCGATGCGGGCCCGCTCTGCCACCTCGGCGAGCTGCTCTGCGCGGGCACGTGCGTGAGCCCGCGCGCGCCGGCCCATTGCGGCGACTGCGCCACGGCCTGCAGCGCGGGCGAGGTGTGCAGCGACACGGGGTGCGCGCCGGACTGTGGCGCCCAGACCGACTGCGGCGGCAGCTGCGCCGACCTCACGAGCGACGCGCACCACTGCGGCGACTGCGCCATGGACTGCGGCTCTGCGGCCTGCGTCGCGGGCACCTGCCAGCCCGACGCCGAGGGCGACGTCGTGGTCATCGGGCACGACTTCGATCACTACCGCGCCGAGACGCGGACGCTGCTGGTGAACGGCGTCTTCTTGCCGGCGCACGATCCGCTGCGCGTGGTCGTCTGGGACCGCGCCGCCACGGCGACGACGCGGGCGAACGTCACCATGGCGCTCTCGCTCGGCGCAGGCGCGCGCGCGTTCACCCGCGTCACGGCCACGAGCGCCGAGAGCATTCCCGTCCTGCTCGACGATGCCGACACGTTCCTGGTTCTCGGGCAGCCGACTGCGACGGATGCCGAGCTCACGGCGCTCGGCAGCGCGTGGCGCCTCGCGCTCGAGGAGCTGCTCCGGCGCGGCGGCGCCGTGGTGCTGCTCGATTCGCCCTCGCTCGGCAACGGCGGCACGTTCCAGATCGTGCGCTCGGCGGGCTTGTTCCAGGCGACGGCGATCAGCGAGGTCGTCTCGGCGCACGTCTCGCTCGTGACCGCGCGCGCCTCCGATCCGCTGCTCGTGGGGATTCCCGCCGGCGGCTATACCGGGGACCAGCACACGGTCGTCTTCTCGTCGCTCAGCCCGGACGCCGTGCTGCGCGCGCCCTCGGGGCCGGTCGCCTTCCACGTGGTCGTCGCGCCCTGACCGCTCTCGCGCGCGTCACGTCACGCGGAGCGCGCGCGGGTCGTGTCACGGCGACCGCGCATCGTGCCTCGGGCGACACGCCCGCCGTCCTCGAACGGCCTGGGCGCGCCGCTCTCGGCCTGGCGCGAGGGTTGCTCGCGGCGCCGGCATGCGAATCACCCTCCTGTGCATGGCCCTTCTCGTCGCGTGCGGTGGCGCGACCTCCCCGATCCCGGAGGCGAGCGCGCCTGCGGCCGCCGACGATGCGCGGGCGATCCTCGACGACGAGCTCGCGGCGACGGCGCGCCGTCCCGAGATCGAGAGCGCGCTCGCCGTCGTCCTCGACGCGCGTGACGGCCGCGTCGTCGCGATGCAGAGCTTCGCCGGCGACGTGGCCGACCCCGAGCTCCCGGCGCGCGAGCGGCGCTCGCACGGCTCGGTCGGCAAGGTGTTCACCTATGCGATCGCGCTCGAACGAGGCGTGCTCGCGCCCACCGATCGGCTCGAGGGCACGAGCGTCGAGATCGGTGGCGAGCGCATCCACGATCGCGAGGAGCGCGTCTCGATGAGCGTGGAGGACGCGCTCGCGTTCTCGAGCAACGTCGGCGCCGTGCACGTGCTCGAGCGGCTGGGCGCAGCCTCCCTCGTGGAGGGGCTCACCACGCTCCACCTGGGCACGGCAGCGGGCGCGACCGACGACCCGCTCACGGCGGCGCGGCTCGCGTACGGGCCGGCCCTCGAGGCCACGCCGCTCGAGATGGCGAGCGCGTTCGCGGCCGTGGTGAACGGCGGCGTCTATCACGCGCCGTGGCGCACGGGGGAGCCCGCGACCGAGGGGGAGCGCGTGGTCTCGGCCGAGACCTCGCGAGCGATGAGCGCGCTTCTCGAGGCGACCGTGACCCGCGAGGACGGGACCGGGCACGGCGCCGCCGTCCCCGGGCTGCGCGTGGCCGGCAAGACCGGAACCATGCCGCTCGGCGGCGAGCGCACGCACGGCGCGTTCGTCGGCGTGGTGTCGGTCGACGCGCCTCGGTACGTGATCGTCGTCGACGTGATCACGCGGACCGGCGACTACAGCGGCGGCACCGTGGCGGCGCCGCTCTTCGCGCGGATCGCGACGCGCCTGTCGAGCCTCTGACCCGACGGAGCGGGCGCTCGGTGGTCGACCCTTCAGCTCTTGCCGTAGACCGGGACGAGCGCGCCGCGCGTGCTGCCGTTCTTCGGGGACGCGAGGAAGGCGATGGTCTCGGCCACCTCGGCGACCTTCGGCCACGCGGCGTAGTCGGCCCCGGGCATCGCCGCGCGGTTGGCGGGCGTGTCCATCGTCGAGGGGACGACGGCGTTCACCCAGATCCCCTCGTCCTTCAGCTCCTCGGCCAGGCTGAGCGTGAGCGTGGCGACCGCGCCCTTGCTCATCGCGTAGGCCGCGATGCCGCCGGTCGGCACGAGCGCCGGCTTCGCGGCGACGTTCACGATGCGCCCGCCGCGCGGCGCCGCCTCGCGCATCCGTCGAACGGCCTCGCGCGAGCACAGGAACGCGCTCATCGCGTTCGTGGTGAGCATCTTGCGCGCTTGGACGGGCGTCGTCTCGAGCAGCGGGCCGCCCGCGTACCCACCGGCGACGTGCACGCTCGCCCAGAGGCCCGGCAGCCCCGCGTAGAAGCGCTCCACATCCGTCTCGTTCCCGAGGTCGAAGCCCGCGCGGACGACCACGCGCGGGTCCTTCGAGAGTGGCCAGCGCGCTGCGTCGGCGTCGTCGAAGGCGGGCACGTGCACGCGTGCCCCGCGCTCGAGGAGGATCGTCACCAGCGCCGTTCCGAGCGCGCCCGTTCCCCCCGTCACCACCACGTCGAGACCGTCGAGCTCACCCATCGCGCATCCTCCCTCGGGGCCGCCGGCCCGCGGCGATGATGCACGGTGGCCCGCCCCGCGTCATCGGCTCCCGTCCGACCGAGCAGGGGGAGGAGGGCAGGGCTCGTTGATCGGCCGGCCCCCGCGCGCTACATGCGCCCGCTGCGAGGCAGAGAATGGCGTCCGTCGAGATCATGAGCCCGTCGATGATCGACCGCATGAAGGAGAGCTGCCGCCTGTCCGCGGAGCTGCTCGTGGTGGTCGGCCAGCACATCCGGCCCGGCATCACGACCGACGAGATCGACAAGCTCGTGCACGAGTGGACGCTCGCCCACGACGCGGTTCCCTCGCCGCTCAACTACAAGCCCTCGGGCGCGCCGCGCGCGTACCCGAAGAGCGTGTGCACGAGCGTGAACGAGGTCGTCTGCCACGGCATCCCCGGCAAACGGAAGCTCGAGGACGGCGACATCGTGAACGTGGACGTCACGACGTACTTCAAGGGCTATCACGGCGACACCAGCGTCACCTACTACGTCGGCACGCCCTCCGAGGACGCCAAGCGCGTGGTCGAGACGGCGCGCCAGTCGCTCGAGCGCGGCATCGCGGCCGTGAAGCACGGCGGCCGCATCTGGGACATCGGCGCGGCCATCCAGGAGTACGCCGAGAGCCGCGGCTGCTCGGTCGTGCGCGACTACGTCGGCCACGGCGTCGGGCGCGTGTTCCACATGGCGCCCCAGGTGCCGCACTACGTTCCGAAGCCCGGGGACGGGCACAAGAACGAGCGCATGCGCGCGGGCATGGTCTTCACGATCGAGCCGATGATCAACCTCGGCCACTGGGAGACCGAGGTCCTCGACGACGACTGGACGGTCGTCACGGGCGACCGCAGCCTCTCGGCGCAGTTCGAGCACACGGTGCTCGTCACGCACACGGGCTGCGAGGTGCTCACCGATCGGCCGGCCGTGGTGCCGAACAGCGAGGACAAGCCCTGGGCGATCCTCGGTCCGCTGGGCACGCGCGCGGCCGCCGCGGCGCGGCAGGCGCAGAGCTGAACGGAGCGGAGCGGAGCGAGCCGCGGGAACGACGACGCGATCAGACCGGCGTCGTTCGCTCGTGCTCGCCCTCGGGAAGGGAAAGCACGAAGCGCGTCTCTCCTGGCTCGCTCGTCAGCGTCAGCGTGCCGTGATGGGCCTCGGCGATCTGCTTGGCGATCGCGAGGCCGAGCCCGACGCCGTTCTTGCGCTTGGTGAAGAAGGGCTCGAACACCCGGGCTCGATCGGCCTCCGCGATCCCCGGCCCGTGGTCGACCACCTCGAGGCGCACCTCGGCGCCCTCGCGCCGCACGCGAACCAGGACCTCCGAGTCGCGCGGCGCGAACTGCACCGCGTTCTTCACGAGGTTCCAGAGCACCTGGCGAATCTGGGCCGGGTCGACGCTGACGCGGGCGGGCACGGCATCCACCGTGAGCTTCACTTGCGCCGCGCTCGGGTGCTTGCGAGCGAGCCCGACCACGTCGTTGGCCAGCGCGGCCAGATCGATTCGTTGCCGCTCGGGTCGGGTCGGCCGCCCCAGCTCGAGCATCGTCGAGACGAGCTCGTTGACGCGATCCACCTCGCCGAGGACCGTGCCGAGCAGGCGCCGGTCCTCGGTCGAGAGCGCGTCGGCCTCTCGCACGAGCTCGACGGACCCGGAGATGGCCCCGAGGGGGTTCCGGATCTCGTGCGCGAGCCCCGCGGCGAGCTGACCGAGCACGGCCAAGCGCTCGGCGCGCTCCGCCTTGTCCCGCAGCGTGCTGAGCTCCGTGAGGTCCTGGAAGAGCACCAGGCTGCCGCGCACCTCGCCATCGTGGCCCACGAGCGCCGTCTGCGTGTAGCCGACCGGGAACGTGGAGCCATCGGGGCGTCGCCCGAGGCTCTCGCGACGCGAGGTCCCGGCGGCGGCGGCCTCGGGGAAGAACGCGACGAGCGCGCGCCCGACCACCTCCTCGGGCGCGGCGGCGAGCATGCGCGCCCCCGCGCCGTTGATCGTGCGGATCGCGCCGTCGAGGTCCGTCGTCAACAGGCCCGCATCGAGCGAGCGCACGATGTCCTCGGTCAGGCGCGCCGTCGCGGCGGCGTTCTCGGTGGCGCGCACCAGGGCGCCGGTGGTGCGCTGCATCCGCTCGCTCAAGGTGGCCGCGAGACCACCGACGAGGAGCAAGCCCACGATGTTGCGGAGCAGGGCGAGCGAGAAGTCCGCGTCCGAGGCGGGCGGAGGCGTGAGGAGCGTCGTGCTCGGGGCCGGAAGGGTCCCGCTCGCCAGCCCGAGCGCGACCGAGACGTAGAGGATCGGCGCCAGCCCCGCGGCCACGAGCGTCGGTCGAGGGCCGACGACGACCGACGCCGCGAGCACGATGACGCCGTAGAGCGAGGCGAAGCCGCTCTCGGCGCCGCCCGTGAAGTAGACGAGGGCGCTGGTGAGCGCGAAGTCGGTGCCGGTCTGGGTGATCGCGACGGCATCGAGGTGCGCGGGCCGAAACCCGAGCCACATCGAGAACGCGAACGAGCTCACGAAGAGCGCGAGGACGAGCTGGAAGAGCGGTGCCGCGAGCGAGGGCGCTCCCCCGGCGACCAGGAGCGTGCCGCCGAGCAGGACGATGCCGACGCCGAGCCGCACCGCCAGGGCGACCTGGAGGCGGCGCGTGCGCGCGTGGGCGCGCTCCGCGCCGGGCGTCGTCGCGCCCGGCGACGACACGCGGGCCGCGACGGCGCTCTCCGCCCTCGGCTCGCCCGGTCGCGCGATCGGGCCGTTCGACGCGGCCCTCCCGGTCAATCGGCCTTGACCTTGCCGGCGATCTCGAAGATGGGCATGTACATCGCGATCAGCATGAAGCCGACCATGCCGCCGATGACGACCATCATCAGCGGCTCGAGCAGCGACGTGAGGCCTGCCACCGCGACGTCGACCTCTTCTTCGTAGAAGTCGGCGATCTTGTTGAGCATCTGATCGAGCGCGCCCGTCTGCTCACCGACGCCGATCATCTGCACGACCATCGGTGGGAAGACCTTCGTCTCCATGAGGGGCTCCGCCATCGTGCGGCCCTCGCGGATCTTGTTCGCGGTGTCGTTGATGCCCTTCTCGATCACGACGTTGCCCGAGGCCTTGGCGACGATCTCGAGCGCATCGAGGATCGGAACGCCCGACGCGAGCAGCGTCCCGAGCGTGCGCGTGAACCGCGCGACGGCGATCTTGCGCATGACCGGCCCGAGGATCGGGATCGTCAGGAGCAGGCGGTGCCAGAACTCTTTGCCGCGCGGCTGGCGATAGCTGTACGTGATGCCGATGGTCGCGCCGATGATGCCGATCGTGATGAAGGGCAGGTAGTGGATGAAGCCCTGCGAGAGCCCGATCACGAGGCGCGTCGGCCCCGGGAGCTCGTCCTCGCCGCCGAAGTCGCGGAACATCGACTGGAAGCTCGGGATCACGAAGGTCAGGAGGATCGCGAGCACGCCCATCGCGATCACCGCGACGGCCGAGGGATAGACGAGCGCCGAGCGCACCTGGCGCTTCAGCTTGACGCGCTTCTCGATGTAGACGGCGAGGCGCTGGAGGATCGTGTCGAGGATGCCGCCGAGCTCGCCGGCGGCGACGAGGTTCACGAAGAGCTCGTCGAAGACCTTGGGATGACGCCGCAAGGACTCCGAGAACGTGGCGCCCTGCTCGACGTTGGCCTTGATGTCCTTGAGGATCCGATTGAAGGCCTTGTTGTCGCCCTGGCCCGAGAGGATCTCGAGGCACTGCACGAGCGGCAGGCCCGCGTCGATCATCGTGGCGAACTGGCGGATGAAGACGACGAGCTCGGCCTCGGAGACGGGGGATCCGAAGGAGAGGTTGATCTCGGCCGGCTTCTTCTTGACCTTCGTCGGCGTCAGGTTCTGGGCCTTGAGGCGGTTCTGGACGGTCGCCTCGGAGTCGGCCTCCATGACGCCCTTGCGCACCTCGCCGGTGCGCGCCTTCGCTTCCCAGACCCACTCCTGAACGGCTGCCATCGGCGGGAGCTAGCGTACTCGCGTGGGCCCGCGAGGGTCAAAGTACAGTAACGGTGCTCCGCCCCCGCGGAGGTCGGTATGATGGACCGCCCATGACCGACGTCCCCGAGCCGCAGGGCCCCCTGCAGGTCACTCTCGTCCAGCTGCTCCGCGCCATGATCGAGCGGGGCGCCTCCGATCTCCACATCACGAAGGGCACGCCGCCTCAGTTCCGGATCGACGGAAGCCTCGTGCCCTTGAAGATGGCGCCGCTGCGCCCCGAGGACACCAAGCAGCTCGTCTACTCGGCGATCTCCGACGACCAGAAGGTGAAGTTCGAGAAGACCCAGGAGCTCGACTTCTCGTTCGGCCTGCGCGGGCTCTCGCGCTTCCGCGGCAACGTGTTCATGCAGCGCGGGGCGGTGGCCGCGGCGTTCCGCGCGATCCCGCACCGCATCATGACCTTCGACGAGCTCGGCCTGCCGCAGGTGGTCACCGATCTCTCGTCGTTGCCGCGCGGCCTCGTGCTCGTCACGGGCCCGACCGGATCCGGCAAGTCGACCACGCTCGCCTCGATGATCGACAAGATCAACCGCGAGACGCGACAGCACATCATCACCATCGAGGACCCGATCGAGTTCGAGCACCACAGCAAGCTCTGCGTGGTGAACCAGCGCGAGGTGGGCGCCGACACGAAGGGCTTCAAGGACGCGCTGAAGTACGTCCTGCGCCAGGATCCCGACGTCGTCCTCGTCGGCGAGATGCGCGACCTCGAGACGATCGAGGCCGCGCTGACGATCAGCGAGACGGGCCACCTGGTGTTCGGCACGCTCCACACGAACAGCGCGATCTCGTCGATCAACCGCATCATCGACGTGTTCCCGTCGGGCCAGCAGGCGCAGATCCGCGCGCAGCTCTCGTTCGTGCTGCAGGGCGTGATGACGCAGCTGCTGCTGCCCCGGGCGGATGGGCCGGGGCGCGTGGTGGCGCTCGAGGTCATGGTGCCGAACGCCGCGATCCGGAACCTGATCCGCGAGGACAAGGTTCATCAGATCTACTCGCAGATCCAGATCGGTCAGGGAAAGAGCGGCATGCAGACGATGAATCAGTCGCTGTACTCGCTCTACCAGCGCCGCCTCATCACCCTCGAGGACGCGATGGCGTACTCGACCGACGCGAACGAGCTGCAGATGATGCTCGATGGTCGCTCGCCCATGGTCCCGGCGGGGCCGGGCGTCGGGCGTCGGTGAGCCGACGCTCGTTCTCGCCCATGCGGAATTGCAGGGCGCACCCGACTTCGTTGCAGGAGTGAAGGGGCCATCCCACGCCGTCGCGCCCGAAAACGCGCGTCGATTCGGGGGAACGACGCACGGCACGCCGCGTGCTCCTCGGCGGGCCGTGAGCCGAGCACCGGAGACCGTTCCCCCCGCGAGTGGCGAGGTCGACTCGCCGCAGCGGGTGATCCTGTGCTCGACGCGCGTGGCATTGAGCGGCAGCGGCGACGCGATCCTCGCTGCCGACGTCGCGGAGCTCCTCATCGCGCTCCACGACACGCGCCGCGTGACGGTCGTGATCGACGTGGGCGCCTCCAGCATCGACGTCGAGTTCTTCGTGCGGCTCGCGAGCGACTTTCCGAGCCACGTGGGCCTGATCGTGGAGGGCGACCCGGCGATCGATCGCCAGAAGTTCCACGCCCACGGCGTCTACCGCGCGCAGTTCGAGCCTTTTCCGAGCGGCCTGCTCGCGCCGGGGGCCGACGGAAGCGTCGACCGCGCCGAGCTCGTCGCTCGCGTCGCCCTCAAGATGGCGCGCAGCCCGACCCCGATCGCGAACCTGCGCCGCGGCTGAGCCGCAGCGCGTTCTCCCGCGCGGACTCCTCGTCGAGCACGGGGCGGGCTCAAGGCTCCGAGCGCCAGCGGCGCGAGCGCGCGACCTCGGCACGATACGCTTCGAGCTCGGCGGCCTTGCGCTCGGGCGTCCAGCCGAGCGTCGACGCCATCCGGCTCGCGACGGCCTCCGCCGCCCCGAGGCCTTGATCGCGGTCGCGCAGATAGAGCTGCGTGCGGCGGGCCAGCACGTCGAGGAGCGTCGCAGCGAGCTCTTCTTCGATGGCGACGTCGACCTGCACCATGCGGTCGGGACCGCCCGGGACCAGCGGCGCCGCGGCCGAGGGATCCTGGGCGGCGCGCTCGGCCATCGCGATCGCGCGCATGCCGTACTGGCTCGCGAGCACGTTCGCCGCGCGCCCGTCGAGGGCGCCGGCGCTGGCCGCGACGATCTGCGCCACGACCTTCGCTTGGTCGTCGTCCTCGGGCCAGCCCTCGCCGCCCGGGAGCGGCACCTTGTCGGTGCGCGACGGCGAGAGCTCGCGCTGGATCTCGCGCGCCATCTCGAGCACGCGCACGGCCGTGTCCACGATCTCGGCCGACATGCGCCGGTACGTCGTGAGCTTGCCGCCGGCGATCGTGATGAGCCCCTCCTGGCCGACCGCGATGTGGTGCTCGCGGCTCACCTGGCTCTCCTTCACGCCCTCTTCGGCGATGAGCGGCCGCAGGCCCGCCCACGTGGAGATCACGTCCGCTTCTCCCACGTTCTGCGTCGGGAAATAGGCGCTCGTCGCGCGGAGCAGGTAGCGCACGTCGTCGTGCGTCGCGGCCACGTCCGCGGGATCGCCCTGGTAGTCGGTGTCGGTCGTGCCGACGTAGGTCTGCTCGCCCCACGGGATCGCGAAGAGCACGCGGCCATCGTCGGGGTGGAAGCAGACGACGGCGTTCTTCACGGGGAGACGCGCGTGATCGACCACGATGTGCACGCCCTTCGTCGGGCGCAGCATCGGCGGTCGCGGCGCGGCGCCTTCGGTCTGCGTGAGCGCGATCGTCGCGTCGGTCCAGGGGCCGGTCGCGTTCACGATCGCGCGCGCGCGCAGATCCTTCGTGCGGCCACCGAGGAGGTCGCGGATCTTCGCGCCCTTGAGTCTCCCGTCGTTGCCGCGCACGAAGCCCTCGACCTTGGCGTGGGTCGCCACGATCGCGCCGAGGCGAGCTGCGTCGAGCGCGTTCTCGAGCGTGAGGCGCGCGTCGTCCGTGGAGCAGTCGTAGTAGAGCGGCGCGCCTTTGAGCCCCTCGGACTTCAGCGCCGGCTCCTCGACCTTCACGTCGGCGCCCGAGAGCTGGCGATGCCGCTTCGGGGAGCGGAAGAGCGAGAGGCCGTCGTAGAGCCACATGCCCGCGCGGATCATCAGGAGGTTGTGGCGGCTGCCTTCGTACACCGGGAAGAGGAAGCCGAGCGGGTTCACGAGGTGCGGGGCGAGGTCCATGAGGACGCGCCGCTCGCTCACCGACTCGAAGACGAGCCCGAACTCGTACTGCTCGAGATAGCGCAGCCCGCCGTGCACGAGCTTGCTCGAGCGGGAGCTCGTCCCCGACGCGAGGTCGTCCATCTCGACCACGGCCACGCTCAGCCCGCGGCGCGTGGCATCGCGCGCGACGCCCGCCCCGACGATCCCGCCGCCGATGACGAGGAGGTCGACGGCGTCGGCTCGCTCGAGCTTCTGCCACATCTGTTCGCGCGTCATCGCCGTCGTCATCGTTCGCCTTTCTCCTCGTGCGCGGGAGTCATCCGCCGAAGCCTCCGAAGAGGCCCCGACGAAAGATGCCCGACCGCGGATCGGCGCGCGAGACGATCCGGGCGACCGCCCACGCCGCACAGAGGGTGCCTTCGATCCCGAGCCCGGGCACGTTCTGCTCGCCGAGCAGCATCAGGTTCTTCACGGGTGTCCGAACGGGCAGGGCCGCGACCCCGAGCGTGGAGGTGATGGGGAAGCCGTGGACGACGTCCATCGTGCTGGGCCCGCGCGCCCACTTCGCGGGCGGGTCGATCTCCACGCCGCGCCGCAGATCCTGGGCGGGGCGTCCGTCGTGCGGGGAATCGAGCACCTCGAGGTGCTCGCCGAGGAAGGGAAGGAACTCCGCGAGCGTGGCCACGAGCTCCTCGCGGATCGTGTCGAGGTAGCCGTCGGACTCCTCGACGCCGCGCCGCGGGAGCAGGGCCTCGACCGTGAGCAGGCAGCGGCCGTCCGGGCGCTTGGGGCCGACCTCGACGTGGACCAGGTTCGCGCCCGCGAGCGGCCGGTCGGGATCGCGTACGACGAAGAGATCGCGCGCGAGCGCCGGCGAGACGCCCGCGGCCGCCACGAGCGCGTTCAGCGTGTAGCGGTAGTAGCGCACGACGGGCTCGCCTGCGCTCTCGAAGAGCGCCTCGAAGGGGCGACGGTCGGGGAGCAGGCGCACGTACTGCGCGACGTTGCCGCCGAGCACGATCGTGGTCCCGCCGACGTGCTCGCCGGAGGCCGCGAGCCGCACGCCGCTCGCGGCGTTCCGATCGACGAGGACCTGGTCGATCTTCTCGCGATCACGCACCTCGCCCCCGTGCGCGCGGAGCGAGTCGAGCACCATCTTGCGCAGCGCCCGCAGGCCGCCCGTGACGCTGGCGCCGCCCGCCGCCCACGAGCCGAACGCGCGCACGAAGCGGACGCCGTGCGCGACGTCGGGATCCATCGCATCGGCGAAGCGCAGCGGCGCGTGAGCGACGAGCCGGAACGGATGCGCCTCGGGCAGCGCCCGCAAGAGGTCGGCCCCTTCCAGCGCCGCGAGGTGCGAGGTGGCGCGCGAGACCTCCCGCTTCTCGAAGAACGTCTCGGGCGGCAGCACCAGATCGTTGGCGAGCGCCCGATCGATCGCCTCCATCTCGGTCGCGGTGCGCGCGAGCAGCTCCTCGATCGGCCTCCGCACCTCGGGGAACTCGCGCTCGATCTCGCGGGCGAGCGCGGCGCGATCCAGCGCGAGATCGAAGCGATGCGCGGGCAGGGCGATCTGGAACGCGGGGTCGACCGACTCCGACGCGCGTCGGAACGGCTGCAGCGTCGCGAGCTCGGTGAAGATGCGGCGCGCCACGGGCGAGCTCGCCGCGAGGAAGTTGAAGGGCGCCCGCGGTAGCTCGAGCGTGCCGATCTCCGGCACCGGCAGCTCGTAGCTCGGCGGCGGATCTTCGTGCCCGAGCACGAGCACGCGCATGCCCCGCTTGGCGAGCAAGCCCGCGGCGACGAGACCGCCGAGCCGGCCCCCCACGACGATCACGTCATAGTGCGCGCGGAACATCGGCGACATTCTCGCGCGCCGGCCTCGCTCAGGCGAACCGGACGCGCGCCTCGTACGCGGCGCCTGGCGTCGCGATCACCCGACCGACGAGGCTCGCCGTCTCTCCCGCCTTGGCGAGCGCGGCGAGCGCGAGCGAGACGTCGCTCGGAGCGACGACGACCACGAGACCGAGGCCCATGTTGAACGCGAGGCGCATCTCGTCGGTCGAGACGCCGCCCAGCTCACCCACGAGCGAGAAGATCGGCGGCACGCGCCACGTGCTCGGATCGAGCTCGACGCCCACGTCGTCGGGCAGCACGCGCGGCACGTTGCCGGGCAGGCCCCCGCCCGTGATGTGACTGAGCGCGTGCACCGGCACGGCCTCGAGCAGCGCCTTCACCGCGCGCGCGTAGATCTTCGTGGGCCGGAGGAGCGCATCCGCGAGGGGCTCGCCGAGCCCCGCGGGGCTCGCGTCGAGGTCGAGCTTGGCCTTCTCGAAGAGCACCTTGCGCACGAGCGAATAGCCGTTCGAGTGCAGGCCGCTCGAGGCGACGCCGATCACCGCGTCGCCGACGCGCACCTTCGTGCCGTCGAGGATCTTCTCGCGATCGACCACGCCCACCGAGAAGCCCGCGAGGTCGTACTCGCCGGGCGCGTACATCCCGGGCATCTCGGCGGTCTCGCCGCCGAGGAGCGCGCAGCCGGCGTCCTCGCAGCCCTTCGCGATCCCGGAGATCACCTTCTCGGCGCGGCCCACGTCGAGGGCGCCGGTCGCGAAGTAGTCGAGGAAGAAGAGCGGGCGCGCGCCGCACGTGATCACGTCGTTGACGCACATCGCGACGAGATCGATGCCGACCGTGTCGTGCCGGTCGGCCATGAAGGCGACCTTGAGCTTGGTGCCGACGCCGTCGGTGCCCGAGACGAGCACGGGCTCCTTCATGCCGGCCGGCAGGCCGCAGAGGCCTGCGAAGCCGCCCACGCCGCCGAGCATCTCGGGGATGCGGGTGCGCGCGGCGAGCGGTTTGATCCGCTCGACGAGCTCGTCCCCGGCCTCGACGTCGACGCCGGCTTGCTTGTAGGTGACGCCCGTCATGCGAGCGCGTCGCGGATCTGCGCGGCGAGCGCGGCGCCCGCCGTCGCGTCGAGCTTGCCGGGCTTCCAGCCCACGCCGAGCCCGCCCGCGTCGGTGCGCGGGATGATGTGGAAGTGCACGTGGAACACCGCCTGGTGCGCGAGAGGGCCGTTGTTCTGGAGCAAGTTGTACTGGCTCGCGCCGGTCGCCTTCATCACGGCGCGCGCGATGCGCGGCAGCACGCGCCCGATCGCGGCGGCCTGATCGTCGGAGAGCTCGTGCAAGTACGCCTTGCGCTCCTTCGGGATCACCAGCGTGTGCCCCTCGCTCAGCGGTCCCACGTCGAGGAAGGCGAGCACGTGCTCGTCCTCGTAGATGCGGTGACAGGGGATCTCGCCGTCGAGGATCTTCGCGAAGATGGTGCTCATCGCGCTCAGGCTCCGCCGCGGTGAACCACGTGGCCGACGAAGAAGGGGCCCATCTTCGCGATGTACTGCGAGGTCTGCTCGGTGTGCCGCATCGTCTGCACGAGGTGCGAGAGCGGGTGTAGCTCCTTGCCGATGAGGCCGATCATGAACTCGTTGTCGCCCGCATCGAGACCGTGGCAGGCGAGGCGCACGTCGTGGGCCATGCCGGTGCGCCCGTAGGCCATGCCGATGGCGGCGTGCTCGCGGAGGATCATCGACTGGTGGTGTTTCTCGAGCCGCTCGAAGTCGCCGTTCCGGCGCAGCGGGTACCAGACGTGCCAGGGGAAGTCGGGCAGCATCACGTACTCGATCGAGCGCTTGAGGATCGCGTGCTCGAGATCGGGCTCGTGCCCGATCGCGTACGTGCGGCCGATCATCGCCCAGCCCTTCCGCTGGGTCATCGGCATCTCGCGAAGCGCCGGGTGCGCTTGCGTGACGAACGTCTCCGGCTTCTCGGACCACGTGAGCACGCCGAGGCCGCGCGTCGCCATCGCGTCCTCGTAGATCACGTGCGGCACGTGGGCGTGCGCGAGCGCCTGGACGACCATGTCGCGCGCCGCGCCGAAGCTCGTGGAGCGATCGACGTCGAAGACCAGCAGCTGCATGAAGAGGCGGCGATCGAGGACCTGCCGCTGGCCGTCCTTCTTGCCGCCCCACTCACGCAGGTCGATCTCGGGCAGGCCCGGCGCTTCGCGCCCGGCTCCGCCGTCCTTGGTGGCTTCGTCGCTCATGGTGGCACCTCCGAGTAGCTCGTCGGCGAGGCGCTGCCCTCGGCCGAGGCCACGACGACGAGCTCAGTCCTCGTCGTCCTCGTCCTCGTCGTCGTCCTCGTCGTTCTCTTCCGGCTCCTCCGTACGCTCCATCGCGCGTTGCGCAATGAGCTGTGCGGCACGGGCGCGGACCTCCGGACGAGGCGCGAGCAGGATCGTCATGGTCTTGGCTTCCATGCGCGCGCCCTGCTCGACGATCGCGATGTCCTTGGAGACGTCGATGAAGTGCACGAGCTGGCGCTCGGCGGTCTCCGGGTGGGTGATCTCGCGGCCGCGGAAGCGGCACGTGACCTTCACCTTGTGGCCTTCCTCGAGGAAGCGGCGGATGTGGCGCGCCTTGACGTCGAGATCGTGATCGTCGGTCTTCGGGCGCAGCTTCACTTCCTTCAGCTCGGAGGTGTGCTGGCTCTTGCGGATCTTGTTCTCGCGCTTCTTCTCTTCGTACTTGTACTTCCCGTAGTCCATGATCTTGCAGACGGGAGGTACTGCCTTCGGGTTGACCTCGACGAGGTCGAGCTCCTTCTCGCGCGCGAGACGGAGCGCTTCGTGCGTCGGAAGGACGCCGAGCATCTCGCCTTCGGCACCGACCACGCGCACTTCGGGCACGCGGATGCGGTGGTTCGTACGAGGACCAGTGAAGCCACCCGGGCGAGCGCCACGGGGATCGAAACGCGGATTGACGATGGGACTTTCCTCCTGAGGGAAGGGCAGGGCCCTTCGGAACCAAGCGGGCGCGAGTTTGCCGGGGCCATGCCCGAGGAACAAGCGGAAATCGAGCGGCCGGCCCGGTGAGGCCGGCCCGTCTCGTCAGGTGCCCTTTCTCGTCAGGTGCGGAGCGAGGGGGCGATCGACTCGGCGAGGATGCGCTTGACGACCTCCTCGATCGGCAGGGCGCCGAGCTCCTGGTTGCCGTCGCGCTGCGTGAGCGCGAGCGAGCGCGTCTCGGCTTCCTTCTCGCCGACGACGGCGCGATAGGGAATCCGCATGTTGCGCGCGTTGCGCACCTTGGCGCCGAGCTTGTCGGGGCTGGTGTCGACCGTGACGCGCACCCCCTGCTTCCGCAGGATGTCCGCGGCCTCGAGCGTCCAGGCCTCGGACTTCTCGCTCACCGAGAGGAGCGCGATCTGCTCGGGGGCCAGCCAGGTCGGGAAGGCGCCGTTCACGTGCTCGATGAGCAGGCCGAAGAAGCGCTCGATCGAGCCGAGGATCGCGCGGTGCAGCATCACGGGGCGTGGCCGCGTGTTGTCCTGGGCCACGTACGTGAGGTCGAACGACTGGGGCATGTTCGGGTCGTACTGCATGGTGCCGAGCTGCCACGGCCGCCCGATCGCGTCCTTGAGGTGGAACTCGATCTTCGGCCCGTAGAACGCGCCCTCGCCCTCGGCGATCTCGTAGGCGAGGTTGCGGGCCTTCACACCCTCGATGAGCGCGCGCTCGGCGCGATCCCACATCTCGTCGGTGCCCATGCGCTTCTCGGGGCGCGTCGCGATGACCACCTTCACCTCGGTGAAGCCGAAGTCGAGGTACACGCGGTAGACGAGATCGACGAGCTTCTCGATCTCGCTCTGCACCTGCTCGTCGGTGCAGAAGATGTGCGCGTCGTCCTGCGCGAAGGTGCGCACGCGCGTCATGCCCTGCGTGACGCCGCTCCGCTCGTAGCGGTGCAGACGCCCGAAATCGGCCATGCGCAGCGGGAGCTGGCGATAGCTCCGCTGCTCCATCGCGAAGATCAGGCAGTGCGAGGGGCAGTTCATCGGCTTGATGCCGAAGCGCGCTTCTGCCTCGACGGCTTCGATCCGCTGCTGCTTGCTCATGTTGTCCGCGAGCTCGCCCGGAACGTGCTTGGCGATGCCCTCGAAGTCCTCGCGGGTCATCGCGAAGTACATGTTCTCCGCGTAGTTCGGCAGGTGGCCGCTCGTGAGGAAGAGCTGCTTGTCGAAGATCTGCGGCGTGACGACCTCTTCGTAGCCCTCGCGCCGATACTGCGCGCGCACGTAGTCGACGAGCGCGGCGTAGATCTTCGCGCCGCGCGGCAGGAAGAACGGCGACGCGGGCGCCCACGGGTGGAAGCCGATCAGCTCGAGCTCCTTGCCGACCTTGCGGTGGTCGCGCTTCTCGGCCTCCTCCATCTGGCGGAGGTACGTGCGCAGCGCCTTCTCGTCGGCGAACGCCGTCCCGTAGATGCGCTGGAGCATCGGGTTGCCCTCGATGCCGCGCCAGTACGCGCCCGAGGTCTTCGTGAGCTGGAAGGCCTTCAGGAACTTCGCCGACGGGACGTGCGGGCCCTCGCAGAGATCGACCCACTCCTCGCCCGCCTTGCCGTGGCGATAGAGCGAGATCTCTTCGTTGTTCGCTGCGAGGCGCTCGAGGTGCTCGAGCTTGAACGTCTCGTTCATGCCCTGGAGCAGCTTGCGCGCCTCCGCGACGCTCACGACCTCGCGGCGGAAGGGCGCGCCCTCCGCGACGATCTCCGCCATCTTCTTCTCGATGGCTCGCAGGTCGTCCTCGGTGAACGCGCCGCCCGGCTTCTGGTAGTCGTAGTAGAAGCCCGGCGGGTCCTCGGTGGCGGGGCCGAAGGCGACCTTCGTCCCCGGAAAGAGGCGCTGGACGGCGTCGGCCATCACGTGCGCGCTCGAGTGCCGGATGATCGGCAGCGCCGCCGGATCGTTCGCGCGGATCGGCGCGACCTCGGCGCCCTCCGGGATCGGCGTCATCAGATCCTTCACCACCGTCGCGCCGTTCGTCGTCACGCGCGCCGCGATGGTGTCGGGCGTCAGCGCGCCCTTCGACTCGAGGGCTTGGCGGGGCGTGATCATGGCGGACATGGGAAGGGGCCTTTCTCTCTTCGGTCCAACGGCATGCGAGACGCGATGATCTCGCCGCGGGGCGGATGCGTACAGCATCCCGCCGCTCCCCGCGAGCGTCTCCGGCGTGGAGACGCTCAGCGCGTCGTGGGGCGCGTCGTCGTGGTCGTCAGAGCAACGGCGGCGGCTCGGCGCGAGAGGACGCGGCGCTGCAGGGGCGAGCTCATGACGTCGGGAGGTATGGACCGTGTCGCGCCGCCGGTCGAGGGGACCGCGACCGCGCGAGGTCGTCGATTCGTATAGGCGCGGGCGGTCTCGAACCGCCGACCCCCACCGTGTCAAGGTGGTGCTCTACCGCTGAGCTACGCGCCTAGGCTGCCAAAAGGAGGCGTTTGGTAGCGTGCGCGGTGCGGGTGGTCAAGAACGGATCGCGGCGAGACGGTCCGCGAGCGCGAGGCCGCGCCCGCCGGTCGCCGCCACGAGGGCGTCGTACGCGGCGCGCGCGCCAGGGTCGCCCGCCCCGCGTCGCATCGCGCGGATCAGCGTGTTCTTGGGTGTGTGCTCGCTGGGAACGAACTCGAGCGGCCAGACCTCGTAGCCCTCGGCCCGCAAGAGCAGGGTGCGCATCGCGTCGGTCGTGGTCGCAGCCGCCTCCCGCCGGAGGTGCGGCGCGCCGTGGACCACCGAGAACGCGCCGGCCTCGACGCCAGCGAGCTCCGACCATCCGCGCGCGAGCTCCGCATGACAGCAGGGTGCGACCGCGCAGAGCGGCGCGTCGAGCGAGACGGCGAGCAGGATCGCGTCATCGGTCGCGGTGTCGCACGCGTGGAGCGCGAGCACACCGTCGATCGCCTCGCTCGTCCCGAACGCGCGTGCCCAGGCCGCGCGCGCGTCGATGGCCGCGAGCGGGCTCGCCTCGTGCCGCACGACGTCGTCGAGCAGCGCGAGCGCGGCGTCGTGCCGGCATCGCTCCACGAGCGCCTCGTTGCGATCGATCCCGAGCACTTCGACCGGATGCTTCCACAGCTCGCGGAAACACCACGCGAGCAGCAGCGACAGATAGCTGCGCCCGCAGGCAGCATCGATCAAGCGCACGGTCGGGCGGGTGGCGCGCAGCTCGCGGAGGGAAGGGCCGAGCACCGCGACCATGTGGTTGATCTGGAGGTACTTGCGGACGCGATCGGGCGGCATGGACCCGTCGCGCGCGAGCAGGCTCATCGCGCGGAGCAGCGGCGCCGCCTCCACCGGAGGCAGCAGCAGCATCTTGCCGCGCGCCAGCTGCGCGAGCCGCTCGGGCGTCCAGTGCGCACGAGCGCGCTCGGTGATGTCCCGCGCCCAGGCGTCACGCATCGGAGCGCAGGCATAGCGCGAACCGGGCCGGTGCGCGGCTCGGAGCGGAATCCGTGGCGCGACGCGCGCGATAGTTTGATAGGATGCGTGCGTCGTCGATGGAGGCGCAGATGCGCGACTTCGTAGCTTGGAGCCTGGGCGCGGTTCTCCTGTCGAGCGTGATGGGCTGCTCGGCGGGCAGTGGCACGATGAACCGCGGCGACGCGCACGTACGCGCCGACGGCGGCTATCCCGATGCGGGATCGCTCTTCCAGGACGGCGGCCCGAACGCGCCGCAATGCAACGACGGCATCCACATCTGCGCGACGGGCCAGATCTGCGTGGCGGTGCAGGGCGTCCCGCGCTGCGTCGTCGATCCCGATCCGCCGCCCCCCGGTGACGGCACGCGCTGCGGCGACTGTCCGGCGCCCGGCGAATGCCGCATGAGCGTGTGCGTGCAGCCCACGCCCGGCGGCGGGCTCTGCGAGTTCGACGACGTCTGCGGCACCGGCAACTTCTGCATCGCCGGCAGCTGCTCCCCCGACCCCCGGATTCCGACGCCGTGCCCGTCGGGCACTTGCCCGGCAGGGTTCGTCTGCGTCGACGGGACCTGCCGCTGCCAGCACACCTCGGACTGCCCGATCGGCCTGATGTGCACGGACGGCGCCTGCGTCCCGGGCCCGGGCTGCGTGGCGGACCGGGACTGCCCGACCGACGACGTCTGTGAGAACGGCACCTGCCGCCCCGGGACGGTCTGCGACATCGCCGCGCCCGACTTCCGCGGCGACTGGCCGACGATGCACTCCACGCTGCGGCTGCGAGAAGCGCTGCCGGGCTGGCTCGACAGCCTGCTGAACGCGATCGAAGGCCCGCTGCTCTTCCTCGCCGGCGACACGGCCTGCATCGACTTCGGCCTGCCGCCGGTGATCGAGCAGGCGATCTGCGACGCGATCGCGCCCTACGTGGCCGATGCGCTGCCGCCCTGGGCGCCGCCGCTCTTCCGCGCCATCGGGCACCTCAACCAGGTGCTCGAGACGTGGGAGATCGAAGAGGTGATGCACCTCGACCCCGGCACCACGCCCGACAGCTACCGCGGCACGCACACCTGGCAGAGCGTGAGCTTCGTCTACGCGGGCACCACGATCGTGGGCGATCCGACGACCGTCTTCGATTGGACCTTCGAGCCGAGCCCCTTCAATGCCTCGGTCACGTGCGGCGTCTTCAACGTGAACCGTCACGCCGTGAACGTGAGCGTGGGCGCCATCGTCGCGTGGCTCGTCGACGCCGTCATCTACGAGGCGAGCGATCATCAGTACAGCTCGCTGACCGACGTGCTCACCAGCATCGCGAGCTCGTTCTGTCGCGGCCTCGCGGACGCGGCCGACGAGGCCTCGTCGGGCACGGGCGGCACGGTGAACTCCGTCTGCACGAGCGCGCTCAGCGGGCTCATCACCACGGCCGTCCACTCGGTCGAGAACGCGCGGATCGGCGTCGATGCGCTCACGCTGCGCGGCACCGCGCAGATCGGCGGGCCGAGCTCGCTCGTCATGGGCCACTGGGACGGCGAGCTGTTCGGCAGCGACTTCACCGGCGACTGGCAGGCGATGCGCTGAGGCGAGGGGCTCGGCGACGGATCACGGCGCGCGCTTGCCCATCGTCTTCGAGCACGTCTCCAAGTCCTTCGGCCCCAAGGCCGTCCTCGCGGACGTCTCGCTCGACGTCCGCGACGGAGAGTGCTTCTTCGTCATCGGCGGCTCGGGCGTGGGCAAGAGCGTGCTCATCAAGCACCTCATCGGCCTGTTGAAGCCCGACGCCGGCAAGATCTGGCTCGACGGAGTCGAGGTCTCGCAGCTCTCGGAGGAGGCGTTCGCACCGATCCGGATGAAGTGCGCGATGGTCTTCCAGAGCTCCACGCTCTTCGACTCGATGACGTGCGCCGAGAACGTGGCGCTCCCGCTGCGCATCCATCGAAAGCTCTCCATGAAGGCGGCGCTCGAGGAGGCCCAGCGCCGCCTCGGGCAGGTCCACATGCAGCGCTTCGGCGCCAGCTATCCGGCCGAGCTGGGGGACGGAATGCGCAAGCGCGTGGCGATCGCGCGGGCGCTCACGCTCGAGCCCCGCTACGTGCTCTTCGACGAGCCGACGACCTCGCTCGACCCGGTCTCGGCGCGGCGCGTCGACCAGATGATGCGCGAGCTCTGCGACACGGTCGGGGTCACGGCGATCGTCGTCTCCCACGACGTGCCCTCGATCCTCGGGATCGCGGACCGCATCGCGATGCTGTACAAGGGGCACGTCCAGTTCGTCGGGACGCCCGCGGAGATACGCGTGACCGAGGATCCGATCGTGAGGCAGTTCATCGAGGGCCGGGCGAGGGGGCCCATCGAGTGAGTCGCATCTCGCTCGAGGCCCGCGTGGGGCTGCTCGTACTGGTCGCGATGGCGATGCTCGGCGCGTTCGTGTTCGTGCTCGGCGGCGTCCGGCTCTCGGACGGCTACCCGCTCTACGTCGACTTCGACAACCCGGGCTCGGTGCAGGCCGGCGCGCCGGTGCGCGTAGGCGGTGTGAAGGTCGGCCGCGTGGAGGAGGTCCGCTACATGGGCGGGCGCCTCGACGAGGAGACGGGCCGGCGGCCGCTCGTACGGATCCGGATCAGCGTGGACCGCGAGATCCAGGACACGATCCACGACGACGCGCTCTTCTACGTGACCTCGCAGGGCGTGCTCGGCGAGCAGTTCGTCGCCATCGATCCGGGCACGGCCGAGCACCCGGTGCTCGCCGAGGGATCGATCGTGCGCGGGGTCGATCCGCCGCGGCTCGATCTGGCGCTGGCGCTCGGCTACGAGCTGCTCGAGGAGATCGTCGAGGGCGTGCGCGCCCATCGGGACGATCTACGCGGGCTGCTCGATGACGTCGTCGCGCTGATCCGTGCGGTGCGCGAGATCCTCGACGGGAACCGCACCGACATCGATCACATCGTCGATCAGCTCAGCACGGCGGCCGACGAAGGCGTGGCGCTGCTCCGCGGCGCGCGCGAGACCTACGTCGAGGGCCCGCAGCCACGGCGAATCCTCTCGCGCGTCGAGCACCTGGTCGGCACGCTCGATCGGGAGGCGGGGCCGCTGATCGCCGACGCCCGCGACGTGGCGACGAGCGCGCGCGACACGCTGGGCGCGATCGGGCCGACCGAGCGCGCGGACATCCAGGAGACGATCCACTCGGCGCACCGGATCGCGACCGAGGTCGAGGCGGCGACGGGCGACGCGCGCGCGATCGTCACCGACGCACAGGCCGTGGTGCACCACGTGCGCGAGGGCGAGGGCACGATCGGAGCGCTCCTGATGGACGAAGAGATCTACGACGATCTCCAGGAGATGATCCGGGACCTCAAGCACAACCCCTGGAAGTTCTTCTGGCGCGAGTGACGCGCGCCGGGGCGCCACGCGCGGGCGCGGTCGGGGTGGTCGCGCTGCTCGATCGCGTCGCTCGGTTCGCGGGACCCGCGTGAACGGGGTGGTCAGCCGGCGTCGTTGCCGGGATCGACCCACGCATCGTTCGGATCCACCCACGCATCATCGGGCGGCGTGAAGGCGTCGTTCGGCGGCGTGAAGGCGTCGTTCGGCGGCGTGAAGGCGTCGTTCGGCGGCGTGAAGGCGTCGTTCGGCGGCGTGAAGGCGTCGTTCGGAACGCCCGTGTCGGGCAGGTTCGCGTCGTAGTACGAGGCGTCGTTCCCCATGCCGCCGTCCACGAGACCCGTGTCGAGCGAGGTGGGATGACCCATGCCGAACATGGTCAGATCGTTCGTGCAGACGCCCTGTGAGCAAACGAGCCCGGCGCCACATTGCGCGGTGCGCTGGCAGGCGCCACCGGCCTGGACGTTCGTCGGATAGCCACACCCCGCGGCCGAGGTGGCGATCGCGAGGAGGGCGGCGGGGCCGAGACAGCGAAGCATGTCCACGAGCCGAGATTACCGCGAAACCGTTCCGCTGGGCAGGGGGCCGCGAACGGACGGGGCGTTCGGGAGGTCGGGCGCGGTCGAATCGTCCCAAGGTCGCCTCCGACGGTGAGGTCCCAGGTCGCGAGCGGCGCCGCCGTGCGTTGACACGTCGATCGTCGGCTTGATAGATTGAAACCCCTCCGAGGCGCGCATCACGGCCTCGGCTACCACCGGAGCGCACACCACGATGGCGGAGCAGAAGGAATCGTCGGTCCTCTTCAACCTTCGAGAGCTGATGAATCTCGAGGAGGAGCGCATCCAGGGGGAAGAGGACAAGAAGAAGAAGGCGGAAGAGGACGCGCGCGCGGCGAAGGAAGCCGCCGAGCGTGCCGCGCGCGAGGCCGAAGAGGCCCGGCTGAAGGCGGAGGCTGCCGCGAAGGCGGAGGCCGAGCGTCAGGCGAGGCTCGAGGAAGAGCGCAAGATCCGCGAGAACGAGGCCGCGCAGCTGAAGGTCCGCCTCGAGGCGGAGCAGAAGGCGCGCCTGGCCGAGCAAGAGCGCCTGCTCGCGCACGAGCAAGAGGTCAAGCGCATCGAGGCGACGCGCCGCAAGGGCGTGCATCCGGCGGTGTTCGCCGGCATCGCCGTGCTGCTCCTCGGCGGCATCGCGGGCATCTACTTCGGCATCGTCGTCCCGCAGCGGGAGCAGGCGGAGCGCGAGCGTATCGCCCACCAGCAGGAGCTCGATCGGCAGGCGGCGGAAGCGGCGCGCATCGCCGCGCAGGCCGAGGCAGATCGCCAGGCGGCGGCCGCGGCACAGGCCGCGCTCGCGGCGGCCGAGGCCCGCGCGACGGCGCTCGAGCAGTCGGGTGACACCGCGGCGGCCGAGCAGGTTCGCGCCGAGGCGCGTCGTACGGTCCGCCGTCCGGCGGCTCGCCCCTCGGGCGGTGGCGATGCGCCCTCGCGCCCGCGCCACGACGACAGCGACGATCCCTTGGCCGGTCTCGACGGGCTCTGACCGAGCTCGCTCGCGGGCAGCAGGACGGGGTCGACCTCACGGTCGGCCCCGTTCGCATTTCGGGCCGTGGTATCGTCGCGACGTGACGCGCATCTGCTTGGGGATCTCGATCGCGATCGCGGTCTTCGGTTCGATCGGCTGCAGCAACGCTTGCCCGGCACCGACCTCTTGTTCGCTACCCCATCCCGACTACTGCCCGTGCCTCGTCGACGACGCGTCGACGCCGCGCCCCGACGCCTACGTGCCGCCGGTGGACGCGGCGGGCGCGGGCGATGCGGGCGAGAGCGACGCGGCGAGCGAGCTCGATGCGGCTGGGATCGATGCGGGCGAGACACCCGACGCAGCGACGGCCGACGCGAACGTCGACGCGGGCTGAGCGCGCGAGGACGTCGACGCGCGCCTCTCAGCGGTGCGCGGGGACGACGAGCACGGGCACCTTCGCGGCGCGCACGACGCGCTCGGTGACGCTGCCCATCACGAAGTGCGCGAAGCCCGTGCGCCCGTGCGTGCTCATCACGACGAGATCGAAGCCCTTCTTCTCGGCGAACTCGAGCGTGTCGCGCCACGCGATGCCCTGCACGAGGTGGCGGTCCACCTTGTCCTTCGGGAGCGGCAGCCGGGCCGCGGTCTTCGCCAGGGACTCCTCGAGCGCGCCGGTGTAGGCGACGATCTGCTCGGGCGTCGGGATGATCGCCGCATCGAGGGCGGCCGTGACGGGCGGCGCCCACACGTGGAGGAGCTCGAGGCGCGCGCCGAAGCGCTCGGCGATCGCGACGGCCGCATCGATGGCCGCGTCGGCGGCCGGCGAGAAGTCGGTGGGACAGAGGATGCGGGAGACGCTGAACGGGGCGGTGGCCATGGCCTCCATATACTCCCGATGCGTGCGGTCCCCAATGGTGCTCGTGCGGAGCGGCGAGCCACGCGACAGCGAGCGCACCGGCGCTATGCTGGGCCCGTGCGCCACGCCCTCGCTTCGCTGCTGATCGCCTTCGTCGTGTCGAGCTGCGCGCTCGCGCACGAGCGCGCGGAGGGCGGCGTGATGAGGATGCCGACGGGAGACGCCGCGCCCATCGCCTTCGACGCGGGGCCTCCGCGCGATGCACCCAGCGGCTCGCTCGCGCTGACGATCACGTCGAGCGCGGCGACGCAGTGCCAGTGCCACCACGGCTGCGGCGCGGGGCTCGACGCGCAGTTCGGTGTGCTCGTGCAGAACTCCACGCCCACCGAACAGCGCGTCGAGATCCTGGACGTCGTCTTCTCGCCGATCGACGTGCCGAGCCCGATCTACCGCGCGAGCGTCCGGGGCACGGCGCAGTTCGTCGAGGGGACGCCCGACGGGCGCTGGAGCGCGCCGGTGGGCGACACCACCACGAGCATCGTGGTCTCACTCGATCTGCTCACCGTCACGCCGGGCACCTACGGGATCGAGATCATCCTGCTGATCGGCGGGCGCATGCAGAACATCGAGCTGGAGCCGCTCCTCATCGAGCGCGCCAACGGCTGCTGACCGCGCGCACGCACGCGTCTTGAAGCGCTGCGGCACGCGGTGTTAGAGACGCGGGCATGGACAAGGTGCGCGCGTCGGCGCTCGAGGCAGTTCGGCTCGCCGGAATCGGGGACGGCGCGACCGTCGCGGCAGGCGGCTTCGGCCTCTGTGGGATCCCGGAGCTCTCGATCGCGGCCTTGCGCGAGGCCGGGCCGAAGGGCCTCACCTTCGTCTCGAACAACTGCGGCGTCGACGACTTCGGCCTCGGGATCCTGCTCCAGGCCAAGCAGATCAAGAAGATGATCTCGTCGTACGTCGGTGAGAACAAGGAGTTCGAGCGTCAGTACCTCTCGGGCGAGCTCGAGGTGGAGCTGACGCCGCAGGGCACGCTCGCGGAGCGTCTGCGGGCGGGCGGCGCGGGCATCGCCGCGTTCTTCACGCCGACGGGCTACGGAACCGTGGTCGCGGAAGGGAAGGAGACCCGCGCGTTCGACGGCAAGCACTACGTGCTCGAGCGCGGGATCGTCACGGACTTCGCCATCGTGAAGGCGTGGCGCGGCGACCGCTACGGCAACCTGCAGTACCGGCTGGCGGCGAAGAACTTCAACCCCCTCTGCGCGATGGCGGGCAAGATCACGATCGCCGAGGTCGAGGAGATCGTGCCGGTCGGCACGCTCGCGCCGCACGAGATCGACACGCCCGGCATCTACGTGCACCACGTCGTCGCCGGCAAGCACGAGAAGCGCATCGAGCGCCGCACCACGCGCAAGGCCTGACCGTGCAGGGCTTGAGCCCCGCGGCGCCGGGGTGTTAAACGCTGACCATGCTCAACCGTGATCAGCTGGCGATGCGCGCGGCCCAGGAGCTGCGCGACGGTTTCTACGTGAACCTCGGGATCGGCATCCCGACGCTGGTCGCGAACTACATCCCTCCGGGCGTCGAGGTGATGCTCCAGAGCGAGAACGGCATCCTCGGGGTGGGCCCGTTCCCGCTCGAGAGCGATGTCGACGCCGATCTCATCAACGCCGGCAAGCAGACGGTGACGATGCTGCCCGGTGCCTCGCTCTTCGACAGCGCCGCCTCGTTCGCGATGATTCGTGGCGGCCACATCGACCTCGCGATCCTCGGGGCCATGGAGGTGAGCGAGGAGGGGGACCTCGCGAACTGGATGATCCCCGGCAAGATGGTGAAGGGGATGGGCGGCGCGATGGATCTGGTCGCGGGCGCGCGGCGGGTCGTCGTGGTGATGGAGCACAGCAACAAGGAAGGCGAGAGCAAGGTGCTCCACGCCTGCAAGCTCCCGCTCACGGGCAAGAAGGTCGTGCACCGCATCATCACGGACCTCTGCGTGATGGACGTGGGGGCGGACGGCCTGCACCTGCTCGAGCTGGCGCCCGGTGTCGGCGTCGAAGACGTGAAGCAGCGGACCGAGGCCAAGCTCCACATTCCCGCGAGCGTGCCCACGATGTCGCTCGCGTCGTGACGCGCGGACGGGATGGCGCTCCGTTTGCACGGATCGCCCGTCCCATGAGCTCTTGGCACATCTCGCGTGTCCTCGGCGTGCTCGGGCTGCTCGCCTGCGCGGGCTGCCACGCGACGACGGCGGTCCCGATCGTCGGGATCGGCCCGATGCGCGTGGGAGACGCCACGCTCTACGACGACGCGCTCGCCGCCGTCCGGGAGTCGGGGCACACGCTCGTCCAGGCGGACCCGGCTCACGGTCGGTTCGCCGTGCGCGCACGGACGGACCCGACGCGGCGCACCTTGCTCGTGGTGCAGTGCTCGCGCGATGGGTACCTGACGATCCATCCCGAGGGCGGCGACGTCGTCCGGCGCGGGGACGAGATCGACGTGTCCCCCGCGCTCCGCACGGAGTGGCTCGAGCTCGCGCTCGCGATCGAGGCCGCCGTGCCGGAGGTGCGCTGATGCGTGTGCCGGCCTCCCTGGCGGTGCTGGCGATCGCCCTGTGTTGCGGGGAGGCGCAGGCGCAGGACTGCGCCGAAGGGCGCGCGCGAACCGAGGACGGCTATTGCTGTTGGCCGGGCCAGCGCTTCTCCGCCGATCGCAACCGGTGCGAGGGGCCCCCCGACTGTCCGGAGGCGCTCGTGGCCCACGGCGCCGAGTGCGCGGCCCCCGTGGCCGCGACGCCCTCGGTGGCGGCGAGCTACGCGACCCTGGCGCTGCCCGATCCGTCCGCTGCGCCGGCGCCCGCGTCGTACGCCGGGACGGCGGAGTGGCCGGTGACGCACGAGGCCGACGTGCTCCATCACGCGGTGCGCTCGCGCGGCGAGGATGGCGGCCTGGTCACGACGGCGCTGGTGATCTTCGACGTCGGCTGGTCCATGGGGATCGTGGGCGCCGCGATCGACGAGGCCTTCCAGCCCTGTGGCGATTGGATGCGCACGACGCGCTTTTCGTGCGGCAGCGGGGCGCTCGCGCTGGTGCCGCTGGGCGGTGGCATCGCGGCCGTCACGATGAGCTTCTCGGGCGGCAGCCGCTGGTCGCTGAACTGGGGCTTCGCTTTCGGCGTGCAGTCCGTGATCGTGCAGGGCGCGGGCCTGATCGCGCTGGTCATCGCGCTCGCCAACGAGGTCGACGACGTCGGGACGATCCCGCTCGGAGACGTGACGCTCGTGCCCACCGCCGGCCCTCCGGGCTCGGACATCGGAGCCGGGGTCGGGATCGCTTGGTAGCGCAGCGCGTCTCGGGGCCGTGAGCACCGACCGCAGGGTGAGGTGGCGAGCGTCCGAGCTTGCTCCGACGCGGCATCGAGGCCGGGATCGTGGCGCGTCGCCGCTGAGCACCGCCAGCGAACACACCGCAGCGCGTCGCCACGGTTGACCGATCCCGCGGTCGCGGCTAGCGTCCGCTCCGTCGGCTCGGACAGGGCGGCCGGCAAGGAGCTCACGATGCGCGTTCGTTCGGTCGGAATGGTGGTGGTGGCGGGCCTCTTGGCGGCGGCGTCGATGGCTTCGGGCTGCGGTGGCCGTCAGCGTCCGCCGGAGTCCGGCAGCTGCCGCGAGGGTCGTCAGTGGGTGCCGCCGTCGCAGGACTCGCACGGCCAGTGGCAGGACGGCTACTGCCGCTCGACCGGGACCTGATCCTCGTCGCGGCGCAGCCTGACCCAGGCGCGCGCCTTGCTCACGCGAGCCTCGGAGCCCCGCTCCGGGGCTCGTCGTGCTTGGAGGGATCGATGACTCGTGCTGCTCTCGCGGTCGTGCTCGTGCTCGGGGCAATCCCCGCTTCGGCTCACGCGGACGCCGTCGACCTTCCGACGGTGCAGTGCCCGGCGGGCTCGCGCGCGCAGCCGGCTCACTCTCCCCGCGAGGGGATCTGCGCTCCCGAGACGTGCACGACCGACGCGGATTGCTCGGCGGGCACGTGCGAGGAGATGCCCCTCTGCGTCGTTCCGATCCAATGCGGTCGGGGCTGGGATGGGGGGCCCTTTCCCGATGGCGGGTTTCCTCCGCCGTGCAGCTTCGACACGACGCCGGCGGCATGCGGAGCCGACGGGTCGTGCACGTCCGGGAGCTGCCAGACACGGCGCGTGTGCGTGACGCCTACGGCCGTCGAGCCAGTCATGCGCAGCGGCTGCGGCTGTCACGTGGGGGCGGCGTCGGGGGAGGCGGGCGCCTGGCTGCTCGCGCTCGGCACCCTCGGAATCCTCGCGGCGCGACGCGCGCGGCGCTGAGGGATCACACGCGACGCCACCAGAGGCTGGTGCGCTCGGGCAGACGCGTGCTCTGCGTCCGCACGAGCGGGACTGACCCAGGCGCGCGGCTCGTCGCGTTTGGCGGCAGGGTCCCCCAGGGGCTCGCCGTGGCGCACGACTCGCGGAGCTCCGCGACCGAGCACGAGCCCCGTCGGGCGAGGTCTGGTAGGGTCACGTCAGGGGATGAGATTCGTCGACCTGAAGAAGGTCCCGCCGTCGGCCGTGGCTGGCGGGCGGTGGGCCGTCGAGTTCGCGACCGTGGACGCGCTCGATCTCGCGCGCGAGCTGGGCGCCCGGTTCGGGGACGCGCCGGTCGTCGGCTGCTCGTCGTCGCGGGGCGTGTTCACCCCGTCGGGGTTCGAGCGGGGCGCGTTCGCGCTCGTCGGGGACGCCGCAGACGCCGCGCTGCAGGCGGCGCATCGCGCCGTCGGCGCCTCCGGGGCCCGTGCGGCGGCGCGCCAGGCCGCCGAAGAGGTCCGACACCGCCTCGGCGTGGCTCCGAGCACGCTCTTGCTCTACGCGACGCCTGGGTTCGAGGAGCGCCTCGTCGAGGGGATCGGTGACGTATTCGGGGGAAAACCACCGCCGATCTACGGCGGGAGCGCGGCCGACGACGATCTCTCGGCGGCGTGGCGCGTCGTGGCCGGCACGCAGCTCGTAGGCGAGGGCTTCGTGCTCGCCGGGCTCACCGCGCGGGAGGCGCCGCTCGGCGCGTTCGTGTCCGGCTACTTGCCGAGCAAGCATCGCGGCGTCGTCACGCGTGCGCGGGGTCGAACCGTCTTCGAGATCGACGGTGAGCCCGCGGCGCGCGTCTACTCCCGGTGGGTCGATGGGGTGCTCGATTCGGCCGTCCAGCATCCGCGGGTCGTGCTCGCCGAGACGACGCTGCACCCGCTCGGTCGCGAGGTCGATCGCATCGGGCACGTGCCGAGGTACCTCCTCTCGCATCCTCACGCGATCGGGAGAGGCGGCTCGCTCTCGCTCTTCACCGAGATCGCGGAAGGCGACGAGGTGGCCTGCATGGTGGGCTACGAGAGCAGCCTGCTCGAGCGGACCGAGCAGGTCGTGCTACGCGCCCGCGGACAGGTGCGCCACGCCGTGACCCCCACGGGCGGCATCCTCGTCTACTGCGGGGGCTGCGTGAGCGCGATCGGCGATCGCGCCGCCGAGGTGGGGCGCACGTACGGCGCCGTGATCGGCGGCGTGCCCTTCGTCGGCGCCGCCACGTGGGGCGAAGTGGGGTGCTTCACCGGGCCGACGCCGGTGAGCCGCCACGGCAACCTGATGTGCAGCACCGTCCTCTTTCGCTGACGGATCAGACGCGACGCCACCACACGCCCGTGCGCTCCGGGAGGCGGGTGCGCTGCGTGCGCACCAGCTCGTCGGCCGTCGCGTCGCCGAAGAACCATCGCGTCAGGCGATCGGCTTCGTCGACCGATCGGAACACGAAGTCGGTGTCGATCTCGATCCGCGCGAAGCCTCGATCCTGCGTGAGCCACTCGTGGTACGCGACCAGTCCCGGTCGGAGCGGTCGCTGCGGTAGGCCGAGCGTCTCCACGACGATCACCGTGCCGCCCGGGCGCGTCACGCGGCGCATCTCGGAGATCGAGCGTGAGACGTGCGGCAGCCAGTCGTCGGGCCACGTGCGCGTGGCGTGGCCGATCGTCCAAGCGGCCGTCGTGACGTCGCTCGAGGCCGTCTCGAGCGGCAGCTCTTCGTGGTCGGCGACGGTCGTCGTGAGCCGGGTGACGCCTTCGAGGCGCGCGCGATCGCGGAGAACGGCGAGCATCTCGGCCGAGGCGTCGACCGCGTGCACCGAGCGCGCCCCGCGGGCCCCCAGACCGACGGCGACACGGCCCGTGCCGGCTCCGACGTCGACGAGGTCACGGCCCCGGATGGGCGTGAGAGAGGCCATCGTGTGCAGGAGCGCCCCTGCGGCGTCCTCGCGGGCGATCATCCGCTCGTAGTCGTCGGCGCGCGTTCGGTAGAGCGTGGCGTAGTCCATCGGCGGCAGGGTAGACGAACGACGTCTCGGCGTCGCTCGTCGCGGCGGATCATCGGACGAGCTCAGTTCAGCGCGCGCTCGTCTCGGTCGTGGCCTTGCTCGTCTTGGCCTTGCGCGGGCCCACGCCGCTGCGAGCGAGCTCCGCGGCGAGCGCGCGTCCGGTGTGCGTGCGGCTCGTCGCGACCTCCTCGGGCGTGCCCTCGGCGACGATGCGTCCGCCCTCGGCGCCGCCCTCGGGACCGAGGTCGATCACCCAATCGGCGGCGAGGATCACGTCGAGCTGGTGCTCCACCACCACGACGGTGTCGCCGCGCTCGACGAAGCGATTCAGCACCTTGATCAAGCGCGACACGTCCTCGCGATGCAGGCCCGTCGTCGGCTCGTCGAGCACGTAGAGCGTGGGGCCGCTCGCGCTCGTGCCGAGCTCGGCGACGAGCTTCAGGCGCTGCGCCTCGCCGCCGCTCAAAGTGCTCGAGGGCTGGCCCAGCTCGAGGTAGCCGAGGCCGAGCTCGGTCAGGAGCTCGAGAGGTCGGGCGACCTTGGGGATCGCGGACAGCACCTTCGCGGCTTCCTCGATCTCCATGCGCAGGAGCGCGCCCGCGGAGGCGCCGTGGATCGTCGGCGCCAGCGTCTCGCGCGTGAAGCGCATCCCGTTGCAGGTCTCGCAGGGCAGGATCACGTCCGGCAGGAACGCCATCTCGACGGTGAGGATCCCGTTTCCCTCGCAGGTCGGGCAGCGGCCGGCGTGGGCGACGTTGAACGAGAAGCGCGACGCCTCGTAGCCGCGCGCGCGCGCCTCGGGGGTCTGCGCGAAGAGCTTGCGCAGCTCGTCCCAGATCCCGACGTAGGTCGCGGGCACCGAGCGCGGCGTGCGCCCGATCGGCGACTGGTCGACCATCACGGCCCGCTTCAGCGCCTCGGCGCCCTCGAGCCGATCGAGCGCGAGCCCCGGCTGCTCTTCGACGAGCCCGAGCGCTTTGCGCACGGCGGGGAGCAGCACGCGCCGCACCAGCGTGGACTTGCCCGATCCGGACACGCCCGTGACGGCGACGAGGCGCCCGAGCGGGAACGACGCATCGAGCCCGTTCAGGTTGTGCCCCCGCGCACCCTTCACGACGAGCTTCGGCACGTCGCGCGTGGGGCGGCGCTTCGCCGGCAGATCCGCCGGCCGGGCGATCGAGCGCCCGGTGATCGATCCCGCTCGCTCCGTGACCTCCCGCGGAGATCCCTCGGCGAGGATCGTCCCGCCGCGCTTGCCGCCGCCGGGGCCCACGTCGATGACGTGATCGGCCGATCGGATCACGTCCGAGTCGTGCTCGACGACCAGCACGCTGTTGCCCTTGTCGACGAGGCCGCGCAGCGCGCCCACGAGCTTGCCGGTGTCGCGCGGATGGAGGCCGATCGTGGGCTCGTCGAGCACGTAGAGCAGGCCGGTGAGGCCGCTCCCGAGCTGGGCCGCGAGGCGCACGCGCTGCATCTCGCCGCCGCTCAGCGTGTCGGCCGCGCGATCGAGGCCGAGGTAGCCGAGGCCGACCTCCTCGAGGAAGGCCAGCCGGCGGCGACATTCTCCGAGCGGCGCCTCACCGATCTCGGCCTCGCGCCCGTGGAGCGAGAGGTCGGCGAGCACGGCGCGCGCCTCGGCGACGCTCTTGCCGAGCACTTCGGTGATGGGCTTGCGGTCGACCGTGACCGAGCGCGCGAGCGGCGAGAGGCGCGTTCCGTCGCAGCTCTCGCAGGCGAGAGTGACCTCGCGCAGCGTCTTGCCGCGGCCGATCACTTCCGTGAGCACGCCGTGGCCCTCGCACTCGCTGCACTGGCCTTGCTTGGTGTTGAACGAGAAGAAGCGCGGATCGAGCTCGGGGAAGCCGTCGCCGCAGCTCGGGCACGCGCGCGTGGTCGAGAGGAGCTGGTCCTGGCCCTTCGCGAGGATGTGCAGCGAGCCTTCACCCATCACGGAGGCCTTGCGCACGGCGGCCTCCAGCGCCGCGCGATCGCCGGTGATACGCGCGACGACGACGTCGACCTGGTGCTCGGCGAAGCGCTGGAGCGACGTGCCCGGCTGGAGCGTGCGGAGATCCCCGTCGATGCGCGCCTCGCGGAAGCCGTCCGCGAAGAGCTTGTCGAGAAGCTCGCGGTGATGCCCCTTGCGGCCGCGGACGACCGGCGCGAGCACGGCGATCTCGGTCTTGTTGCCGAAGCGCGAGAGCGCGTCGTCGGCCACGAGGGAAGGGGAGCGCGCTGCGATCGGCACCTTGCACTTCGGGCAGTGCAGCAAGCCGGCGCGCGCCCAGAGGACGCGCAGGTAGTGGGAGACCTCGGTGACGGTCGCGACGGTCGAGCTCGCGCCGCCGCGCACGAGGCGCTGCTCGAGCGCGACGGTCGGCGGCACGCCCGCGACGCGATCCACGTGCGGCCGTGGCAGCTGCGGGAGGTACTGGCGCGCGTACGGCGAGAGCGTCTCGAGATAGCGCCGCTGTCCTTCGGCGAAGACGACGTCGAACGTGAGCGTCGACTTGCCGCTCCCCGATGGCCCGGTGACGACCACGAGCTTCTCGCGCGGGATCGAGACCGACACGTTCTTCAGGTTGTGCTCGTGCGCGTTCGTGACCGTCAGCGCGCGCTCTCTCTCCCCTCCCGCGAGAGCGGGAGGGGCCGGGGGAGGGACCGCGGAGGAAACGCCGGTCCCCACGCCGCTGCGGTCGGGCGCCGCGACACCCAGCGCGCGCGCCAGGAACGGCGCCGTCCGCGAGCCTTCGGCGCGTGCGACCTCTTCGGGCGTCCCCTGCGCCACCACCACGCCGCCCTGCGCCCCCGCGCCCGGCCCGAGATCGATCACCCAGTCGGCCCGCGCGGCCACGCGCATGTCGTGCTCGACCACGACGACCGTGTCTCCCCGCGCGACCAGCGACTCGAGCACGTCGAGCAGGGGCGTCACGTCCGCCGCGTGCAGGCCCGCCGTGGGCTCGTCGAGCACGACGAGGCCGCCCACCGGCGCCTCGCCCAGCGCGAGCGCGAGCTTCAGCCGCTGCGCCTCGCCGCCGCTGAGGGTGTTCAGCGCCTGCCCGAGCCGCAGGTACCCGAGCCCGACCTCGATCATCGGGCCGAGCTTGCCGAGCACCTTGCCGTCGCCCTCGAAGCGCTTGGCGGCCTCGCTCGCCGTCAGCTCGAGCACGTCGGCGACCGTCATGTCGCGGTGCCGCACGTCGAGCACCGGGCCGACGAAGCGCCGTCCGCCGCAGTCCGGGCAGTCGAAGGTCACGTCGGCGAGGAACTGCATCTCGACGGTCTCGCTGCCGTCGCCCTTGCACGTCTCGCATCGCCCGCCGGCCACGTTGAACGAGAAGTACGCGTCCGAGTAGCCGCGCTCCTTCGCCAGCGGCTCGCGCGCGAAGCGCTTGCGGATCTCCTCCCACGCGCCGAGGTAGGTCGCGGCGTTGCCTCGCGACGTGCGCCCGAGCGGCGCCTGATCGACCCGCGTGATCCCCGACAAGCGCGCCGCGTGTCCGAGCGAGGTGTGTGGCAGCGGTGAGCTCGCGCCCGCCACGTGCAACGTGCGCTCGACCGCGGGGACGAGCGTCTCCAGGATCAGCGAGCTCTTGCCGCTCCCCGAAGGTCCGGTGACACACGTCATCGCGCCGAACGGGATGCGGACGTCGACGCTCTTCAGGTTGTGCCCGCTCGCGCCCTTCAGCTCGAGAAAGCCGCTCAGGCGCTTGCCGCGGCGCGGAGCCGGTGCGGGCGCGGCGGCGCGCAGGGCCTCACCGGTCTGCGTGGCGGCCGCGGCGAGCGCGCGCGGCGGCCCGTCGAAGACCACGCGCCCACCGTGCTCGCCCGCGCCCGGCCCGAGCTCGATCACGCGATCGGCCGCGGCGATCACGTCGGCGTCGTGCTCGACGACGATGGCGAGGTTGTCGTCCTTCGAGAGCCCGCGGATCACGCCGACGAGCTTCTCGACGTCGGCCGGATGCAGGCCCACGGTCGGCTCGTCGAGCACGAACATCGCGCCCGTGAGCGAGGCGGCGAGCGCGCTCGTGAGCGCGACGCGCTGCGACTCGCCGCCGCTCAGCGTGCGCGAGGCGCGATCGAGCGCCAGGTAGCCGAGCCCGACCGCGACCAGCGTGCCGAGGCGCGCGTCGATCTCCGAGAAGAGCAGCGCGACCGCCGGATCGAGCTCGCCCCGCGCCTCGAGCCCGGCGCGCCTCGCCTCGAGGAACGCGCGCGCGTCCTCGGCCGGCATCCGGAACAGCTCGGCGATCGACCTCCCGTCGATCTTGAAGGCGAGCCCGTCGGGCTTCAGGCGAGCGCCCTCGCAGACCGGGCACGGATCGTAGCTCCGGTAGCGCGAGAGCAAGACGCGCACGTGCATCTTGTAGGCTTTGGTCTCGAGCCACTCGAACCACTTCTTCAGGCCGAACCAGCCCTTGTTCCAGCCGCGTCCGTCGCCGTCCTTGAGCCACGCGATCTGCGGCGGCGTGAGCTCGGAGAGCGGGCGGTCGAGCGGCACGCCGGCGGCCGGCGCCCACTTCGCGAGCTGCTTGCGCTCCCACTGCGTGGAGGCGCCCGACCAGCAGGCGATCGCGCCGCCACCGAGCGACTTCCAGGGATCGGGGAGCACCTTGTCCCAGTCGACCCCGATCACACGACCGAAGCCGCGACAGGTCTCGCAGGCGCCGATCGCGTCGTTGAACGAGAACATGCCGGGCGTCGGGTCGCGGTAGGCGATGTCGCAGCGCGCGCAGTGCAGGCCGCGGGAGAAGCGCAGCGTCTGCTGCTCGAGCACCACCGCCGCGCGGCCTTCCCCGCGGCCCATCGCTGCTTCGAGGGCCTCGACCAGACGCCCGCGATCGGCATCCCCCAGCACCGTGCGATCCGCGACGACCTCGAGGTGACCGTGGGCGGCGGCCTTCTTCTTCGACGCCGCGCCTTTCTTCCCGGGGGCCGCGGCCGCGCCGAGAACGTCCGTGGGCCGGACCTCGTCGAGATCCTTCACCGCGCCGTCGACGCGCACGCGCCGGTAGCCGGCCGCGATCAGCGCGTCGCGCGCGCCGAGAAAGCCATCGGCACCCTCGACGGGGACGTCGTACGTCACGATCGCCCTCGCGCCGCGGTGGGCGGCGAGGACCTCGTCGGCGATCTTCTCCGGCGTCTCGCGGCGCACCGGCTCGCCGCACTGGCGGCAGTGGAGCGTCGCGTCCTTGGCCCAGAGGCTCTTGGCGTAGTCGGCGACCTCCGTCATCGTGCCGACCGTCGACCGGCTGGTCCGCACCGGCGCCTGCCGATCGACCGCGATTCCGGCCGCGATCGGCTCGAGCTCGTCGACCGGTGGGCGCGCCAGCCGCTCCAGGAATTGCCGTGCGTACGCGCTGAAGCTCTCGACGTAGCGGCGCTGACCCTCGGCGTAGAGGGTCGAGAAAGCGAGCGACGACTTGCCGGCCCCGCTCGGGCCGGCGATGACCACGAGCGACCCGGGCGCCAGGTCGAGGTCGACCCCCTGGAGGTTGTTCGTCCGGGCGCCTCGGAGGCGGGTCGTCTGCATCGGCCGCGTGTTGTACTCCGCCGGGCCCCGAACGGCCGTTGCTCCGCCCCGATCGAGCGAGTAGGTTCCCGCGCCTTCATGTCGGGCCTTCGGCACCTTTCCTTCGTTTCGTGCGTCGCGCTGGCCCTCGGCGCGCTCACGGGCGGCTGCGACATCCCCAACCCGGGGATCGCGCCGACGCCCGCCACGCTCAATTTCCCGATCGCGCTCGCGCTCTCGGATCCTCGGCTGGGGGCCGACGGCGCGACGTCGAGCTACCTGATCGTCGCGAGCTCGGACTACGACGCTCGCTACAACCAGGGCTCGCTGTTCTCGCTCGACCTCGGTCGGATCGTGCAGGCGTTCGAGGACGTGCGCACCTTCGGGCGCGGGCGCTGCACCAACCCGGCAGCCTGGTACGACGAGAACGTCGAGTGCCAGATCGGCGACGCGGCCACGTACCTCGTGTCCGAGGTCTGGATCGACTCGTTCACCTCGGGCCTCGAGCGCTCGCCGCAGGGCGATCGCTTCTATCTCTCGAACCGCACGCAGGCCGACCTGACGTGGGTCGACATCGACAACGGGACGGGCGCCCTCGACTGCGAGCAAGGACAGGGCGCCTACCTCTGCGCGCCGCGCCGCCGGACCACGCGGGTCGAGACCGGCTGCCCGAGCCGCGACGTGACGCTCACGGGCGACCCGACGGGCCTCGTCGTGATGGACATGGCGAGCCTGGTCTCGCCGGCGCCTTCCGCCGCGCGAGACGTCGTGGTGATGTTCCAACGAAACGGGACGGCCGCGCTCTATCTCGACTCGCCCGTCGGAGGTCTCCCGCGGGAGCCGGTACGGACGCACATCCTGACGGGCTTGCCCTCGGACGTGGTGAACGCGCGCCTCGAGCCCTCGAGCGGCCTCGCGTGGCTCAACAGCGCCTCGCCCGTCTCGACCCGCGCCACGCGCCTGGTTGCGCGCGTCGGGGTCTACATCGATCCGAACCTCGAGGCCTGCTCGGCGGCGTTCCCCGCGCAGAGCGTGGTGCTCGACGGCATCGCGACCGGCTTCGACACGCGCGACACCGCGTTCGTCGGCAATCCCCGCTTCGCGTACGTGCTCTCGCGCTCGCCCGAGTCGATCCTGACGATCGATCAGAACGGGACGCCCTTCGTGCCGGGCGCGGCGGCGATCCACGACGTCGACTCGGTGAACTTCGGCCCCTCGCGCCTGCACCCCATCACGATCGGGGGCCGCGGCTACCTCGTGGCGAGCGCCTTCGACGGCCGCGGGCTCTCGGTGATCGGCACCGAGCCGACCGAGCTCGTCGCTGCGATCCCCGGCTTCGACGGTCCCTACGAGCTCGTGGTGGACCAGGAGCGCGGGCTCGTCATCGTCGCCGACTTCCGCACGTCCGTGCTGCGCTTCGTCGATCTCTCGCCGCTCGCCGACGGGCATCCGCCGGTGGTGCTCGGCCGCGTGGCCACACCGCGCACGCACGTGGGGTTCCCGTGAAGCGCGCCTCTCTCTTCGCCCTGGCGGCCGTTCTTCTCACGATGGTGGGCCTGCCGGCGTGCACCTCCGGCATCGGCGCCGCCGCGCCGCGCGCGATGAACCGCCCCGTGCGCGTCGCGCTCGCGTGCTTCGATCTCACGATCAGCACGAGCCCGGCGGTGCGTCCGCTCGCCGACTGCGCGCTGCAGGTCGACGTCAGCACCAACACGCGCACGACACCGGTGAACACGGCGCTCCACATGCACGCGCTCGTCACGCAGGAGACGCGCGGCGAGGTCGGCGCGGTCGACCTGATCGCGCGCACCGTGCTCGACAGCGATCAGAGCCTCCCTGGCTACACGTTCGTCCCGGTGGGCGAGCTGCCCAACGACATCGTCGTGCCGCCGACCGATCCGACCTGCACGTACGTGGCGAGCCGCGGCCCCGTGGACGGCCTGCACCCGGGCATCACCATCCTCGACACGCGCCGGTTCCGCGCGGGCGGCAGCGGCGGCAACCGCTATCCCTCGTACCCCGCCTATCGGCTCCCGGCAGCGCCCTCGCAGATGGAGCTCGCGCCGGACGGCGGGTCGCTCTGGATCGCGCTCGACGCGATCGGAGTCCTCGTGCGCGTGCCGATCGTCGCGAGCTGTCAGCTCGGAGCGATCGACCTCGTCGTGCCGCTGAGCGAGGACGTGCCGGACGGGGTCGCTCCCGTCGCGGGCGCGAGCGCCGACACCGTTCGCACCTGCCAGCTCACGCCGGATCAGCTCTCGCCGGTCGTGGTGCCCGCGCCTCGGGACCCGGCGGTGGATCCGAACGCCACGATCCCCGAGCCGGTCGCCTTCGCATTCGACGAAGACAACGGGCTCATCCTGGTCGCGGATCGCGCCTTCCCGCTGATCCATCGCGTGCGCATCGCCGATGGGACGCTCGACACGCCGCTCGCGACCGGCGCGCCGGTGCGGGACGTGGTCGTCACGCCGCGCGTGCCCGACGACTACGATCTCGTCGACGATCCGCAGGCCGGCAATGGCTGCACGACCTACCACGGCCGCGCGAGCCGCGTGCCCGACCCCACCACGACGTTCTCGCGCTACGTCTACGCGATCGACGACACCGACGGCTCGGTGATGGCCATCGAGTACACGAGCGGCAATCCGAGCTTCGGCGCGGTGCTGGGCGTCGACGTCGAGGCCTCGGTGCGGCCGGATCGCATCCCGATGTCGGCGATCGCGCGCTCGCTCGAGATCCTGACGCCCAGCTACGACGTCACGGCGGCCGACCCGCGCATCGCGCCGGCGGCCGATGCGGCGTGTCAGCGCTTCAACCCGCGCGGCTACGGGCTCTGTGTGCCGAGCGACCCGTCGCCCACGCAGCCGCCTTCGCCGACCGTCCTGCGCGGCGTGTTCCTCGCGGCGTCCATGGCCGACGGCACCGTGCGCCTCGTCGACGTCTACGACCTCGATGCGCCCTGCCGTGGGCGCGCGTTCGGCGACCCCGAGAACACGGGCACCGACTGCTCGGCGCCGACGGTGACCGGAGATACCGCCGTCTACGTGCGCCGCCATCACCCGCGCGTGGGGCAGCTGCTGAGCGAGTTCGTGAACCTCGACTCCGGGCCCTCGGTGTTCTTCTCGTCCGGCAGCTCGCAGAGCCTCGCCGAGGACGGAACGCCCCGCACGACCACCACGCTCGACGCGGGAGTCGAGGCGACGGGGACGCCGTACCTCGCGCCCTTGGATCCCCCCACGTGCCCGCAGGGCATGGGCCGCGTGTGGGGCGCGGCGGACGCGCCCGTCGTCTGCGCCATCATCGATCCCTTCGCCGCGACGGCGGAGACCTGGAGCGCCGTCTACCAGGGCACCATTCCCGGCACGCTCACGCAGAGCGCGAACCCGGTGTTCGTCGGCGGTGCCTTCACCGGCGAGATCCGCACGCGCGTCGACTACTGCGTCCGCGGCAGCATCGGGAGCGAGGAGGCGGCGGCGGTCGCGGCCGCCCACCCCGACGTGCCGGAGGCCAGCTACCTCGGTGACCTCATGGCGATCACGACGACCATGCCGGCCGATCAGGTCTCGGACCGCGCGCTCTGCCGCGCCGTCCTCGGCATCTCGCAGGTCGGCGAGACGCAGCTGCCGGTGCTCGTGCGCGTCCAGCACGTCGGCACGCCCGACGACATCGAGACCCCGTTCCTCGGGCGCATCACCGTCGATCCGACGACGCTCATCGAGAACCGCGCGACCGCGTACCCGACGCTCCGCGCTTGCCCCACCGAGATGGGCCAGACGTGCGCCAGCACCGACCCCGCCCATCCGACCTCGTTCTGCGACACCGCCAGCAACACCTGCATGGCGTTCCCGACGATCGCGGACGCGCTCACCTGCTACGGCGACACGCTGCTCACGATCGACATGCGCTCGTACCGCTCGTTCACCGTGTCGGGCACGCGCTCGGGCTTCCTCAACCGCGTCGTGCGTGGCGCCGACGGCAACTGCACGTTCGACGTCGACCCCTCGCACCTCTCGCCGCTCCTGCAGGGGCACGCGTTCAACGACGTCGAGTACGTCAATCCGCGCATCCGCTTCCGGCCGACGGGCGTTCCGGCGCCCACGCCGCTGCTCGACCGATCGGAGATCCGGCTCCCGCTCTCGGGCGCGCCGGCGCAGGGCGGCGTGGATCTCTCGTCGACGAGCGGCACGCGCACCCTCTCGTTGCCGGGCAGCTTGCTCTACTCCGACGAGATGGCCGCGCTCTACGTGATCGAGTCGCAGCGACGCGGCTTGGTCGAGATGACGCTCCGTCCGCTCACGGTCACGCCCGTCAACTACCAGTGAGCGCGGGCCGGAAGAGCAAGCCGTCCGGGACGGGCGGCGGCGCGACGGCTTCGGGGAAGGGCAAGGCCGGCAAGGGCGAGCACTCGCCGGCGATGGTGCAGTTCTTCCGGAGCAAGGAGCGCTATCCGGACGCGCTGCTCTTCTTCCGGATGGGGGACTTCTACGAGCTCTTCCACGACGACGCGATCGTCGCGGCCAAGGCGCTCGATCTCGTGCTCACCTCGCGGCAGAAGAGCGAGGACGGCAGCGACATCCCGATGTGCGGCGTGCCGCATCACGCGGCCTCCGGCTATCTCGCGCGCCTGCTCGAGAAGGGCTTCAAGGTCGCCATCTGCGAGCAGATGGCGGATCCGAAGACCGTCAAAGGCATCGTGCCGCGCGAGGTCGTCCGTGTCGTCACGCCGGGGCTGAGCCTCGACGAGGGGACCCTCGACGCGCGCGCCGACAACCTGCTCGGCGTGCTCGTGGCGTCGGGCGCCGAGCACGCGCTCGCCTCGCTCGAGCTGACGCGCGCGGATCTCGGCGTGTGCGTGCTGCGGACCCCGTCCGAGCTGCTCGGCGAGCTCGTGCGCCTCGATCTGCGCGAGGTGCTCGTCGCTGCGGACGCGCCGGCGCTGCGCGAAACCGTCCAGCGGGCCCTGCCGCGGGCGCGCGTGGTGGCGGCCAGCCCGGTCGTCGATCCACTCGCGCAGATCCGCGCGCAGCTGGGCGAGGCCGAGGCCGATCGCGCCACGACGACGCTCGGGGTGGCGGCGCGGCAGGCCGTCGCCATCGCGCTCGCCGCCGCGCGCGAGAGCCAGCCGCGGGCCGCCCTCGGCGTGCGCACGGTCGCGAGCTACGAGCCCGGCGCCTACCTCGGGCTCGACGACGCGGCGATCCGGAACCTCGAGCTCGTGCGGACGCTCTCGGGCGATCGCGAGGGCTCGCTCCTCGCGCTGATCGACGAGACCTGCACCTCGATGGGCGCGCGGACGCTGCGCCGGCGCCTCCTCTCTCCGCTGGCCGACGTCGCGGCGATCCGGCGACGCCACGACGCGGTGGAGAGTCTGGTCCTCGATCCGCCGCTCCGACGCGAGCTGCGCGCGCGCCTCTCGCGGATCTCCGACCTGGAGCGCCTCGCGACGCGCGCCGAGCTGGAGCTCGCGACGCCGAAGGAGCTCGCCGCCCTGCGCGAGGGCCTGCGGGTCGCGGCCGAGCTGCGCACGATCGGCGGCGAGGCTCCGGCGCTCGAGGGGCTTCGTCGGGTGGACGCCGCCGAGGACGTGCTCGCGGAGATCGATCGCGTGCTCGTCGAGGCGCCCCCCGTCTCGGCCACGCAGGGCGGGCTCGTCCAGGCCGGTGTCGATGCGCGCATCGACGAGCTGCGCATGCTCGCGACCTCCAGCAAGGACGTGCTCCTCGCGCTCGAGTCGCGCGAGCGGGCGGCGAGCGGGATCGCCGGGCTCGAGGTCCGCTTCAACCGCGTCTTCGGCTACTACTTCGAGATCACGCGCACGAACCTCGGGCGCGTGCCGGCGCACTTCCGGCGCAAGCAGACCATCGCCAACGGCGAGCGCTTCACCACCGACGAGCTCGACGAGCTGGCCGAGAAGATCCTCGGCGCGGAGGATCGCGTGCGCTCGCTCGAGCAGGGCGTCTTCGAGGAGCTGCGCCGCCGCGTGGGCAAGGACGCCTCGCGCGTCCGCGCGCTGGGCCTCGCCGTCGGCGACGTGGACGTGCACGCGGCGCTCGCCGAGCTCGCGCAGCGCCGCAGCTACCAGCGCCCCGTGGTCGACGACTCCCTCGTGATCGAGCTCGAGGACTCGCGGCATCCCATCGTGGAGGCGCTGGCGCCCGCGGGCACGGTCGTGCCGAACGACGTGCGCGTGGACGCCGACGGCGAGCGCCTGCTCGTCATCACGGGGCCGAACATGGCCGGCAAGTCGACGGTGATGCGCCAGACGGCGCTCGCCGTGATCCTCGCGCAGGCCGGCTCCTTCGTGCCGGCGGCGAAGGCGCGCATCGGCCTGGTCGACCGCATCTACACGCGCGTCGGCGCGAGCGACAACCTCGGCCGCGGCCAGAGCACGTTCATGGTCGAGATGAAGGAGACCGCGGCGCTCTGCGCCGGGGCGACGCGCCGCTCGCTCGTCCTGCTCGACGAGATCGGTCGCGGCACGAGCACGTTCGACGGGCTCGCCATCGCGTGGGCCGTCGCCGAGCACCTCGACGGCATCATCGGCTGCCGCGCGCTCTTCGCCACGCACTACCACGAGCTCTGCGCGCTCGAGGGCCTTCGGGAAGGGCGGGTCGCGAACCTCAACGTCGCGGCGCGCGAGCAGCCCGCCAAGGACGGCGTGCCGGGCGACGTCGTCTTCCTCCATCGCCTCGTGCGCGGCGCGGCCAAGAGCAGCTACGGCGTGGCCGTCGCGCGCCTCGCCGGTCTCCCCGAGGGGGTCCTCGCACGCGCCCGCCAGGTGCTCGCGGACCTCGAGCGGGGGGGCTCCGAGGCGCGCAAACAGCACCAGCAGATGGATCTGTTCGGCGCGCCGGCGCCGGTCGAGAAGACGCGGACCCCGGTGGAGGCCGCGCTCGCCGAAATCGACGTGGATCGCCTCACGCCGATCGAGGCGCTGAACCTCGTGGCCAAGCTGCGCGACATGGCGCGCGGGTAGGGGCGGGGGCTGCCCGCCGCTGCTACCATGCGCGCCGGATGGCCGACTCCCGCGACCGCATCGCTCAGCTCCGCACCGCGCTCGACGGCGCCGACAACGATCTCGTGAAGGCGCTCGACGCGCGGGCGCGGGCCGTGCGCGAGCTCGCCGCGATCAAGGAGGCCGAGCCACAGGCTTTCGTGCAGCTCCCCACGACGAGCGAGGTCGTGGCGCGCCTTCGCGAGGTCCGGCGCGACTTCCCTGCGAGCGCGCTCGAGGCCGTGGTGCGCGAGGTGCTCTCGGCGTCGGCCGAGATGATCGCGCCGGTGAAGGTCGCGGTGGTCGGGCCGCCCGGCGGCTTCGCGCATGCGGCTGCTCGCGAGCAGTTCGGGTCGCGGGCCGTGATCGAGGTGCGCGACACCGTCGGCGACGTGTTCGCGTCCATCGAGCGCCACGGCGCGGCCTACGGCGTCGTGCCGCTCGAGACGTCGTCCGACGGGACGCTCTTCGCGACCTTGAGCGGCCTCGCCGCGGGGCGCGCGAAGATCACGGCCGAGCGGACGCTGCGCGGCGAGTACCACCTCTTCTCGAAGACCGGCAACGCCGGGGACGTCGAGAAGATCTACGGGAGCGCGGCCGCGCTGGCCGCGACGGGACGCGCCCTGAAGGCCGAGTTCGCGCGCGCGCCGCAGCTCGACATGCAGTCGGGGCTGATGGCGGCTGCGCTCGCCGCCGAGGATCACGGCGCGGCAGCGGTGGGCCCCGACTTCCTCGGAGACCTCCACGGCCTGCGCATCGTGCGCCGCAACCTCGAGGACGACACGAACCTCACGCTGCGCTTCGTGGTGCTCGGCACCGACTCGCCGCGCCGCACCGGGCGCGACCGCACGATGCTCGCGCTGATGCTCGGCGAGGAGCCCGGCTCGCTCTACGCGGCGCTGCAGCCCTTCGCCGAGCGCGGGATCAACCTGACGCGCCTCGAGTCGCGGCGCGTCGCGGGCGAGTCGCTCGGCGAGCTCTTCTTCGTCGAGCTGGACGGCCACGTGAGTGACCGCCCGGTGCTCACGGCGATCGAAGAGGTGAAGGCCAAGAGCCGCACCGTGCGCATCCTCGGCAGCTACCCGCGCCCCTCCGCCGAGGGCTGAGCCTTGGCCATCAAGCGCTTCGTCGTGCGCCCCGGCTCCGCGCTGCGCGGGAAGATCCGCGTGCCGGGGGACAAGTCGATCGGTCACCGCGCGCTCCTCTTCGGCGCCTTGGCCGAGGGAACGTCGCTCGTGCGCGGGCTGAGCGGCGGGCTCGACAACGTGTCGACGGCGACCGCGATGCAGAAGATGGGCGCGCGCTACGACTTCACGGAAGGCGGCGTCGCGCGGATCGAGGGCGTCGGCCTCGATGGCCTTCGGATGCCGGACGGGCACCTCGACTGCGGCAACTCGGGGACCACGATGCGCCTGCTCGCGGGCGTGCTCTCCGCGCAGAAGTTCGGCACGCGCCTCGTGGGCGACGCGAGCCTGACGCGCCGGCCGATGCGCCGCGTCGTGGAGCCGCTGCGCGCGCGCGGCGCGCACATCGCGGGCGTGAAAGGGAAGAAGGAGGGCGAGCACTACCCGCCGCTCTCTGTCGCGCCGCTCGTCGAGGGCGAGCGCCTGACGGGCCTCGAGGTCCGCACCGAGGTCGCGAGCGCCCAGGTGAAGAGCGCGCTTCTGCTCTCGGGGCTCTGGGCCGATGGGCCCACGGCGATCGCCGAGCCGACGCTCTCGCGCGATCACACCGAGCGGATGCTCGTTGCGCTCGGCGCGCCGCTCGAGGCCTACGGCGCGATGTGTGTGCTCGACCCTTCGCGCTGGAGCGAGCGTCGCTTGCCGGCCTTCGAGTGGACGGTGCCGGGCGATCCGAGCTCCGCGGCCTTCCTGATCGCGGCGGCCGCGATGGTGCCGGGGAGCGAGGTCGAGATCGAGGGCGTCTGCGTGAACCCGACGCGCACGGGGTTTCTCGACGCGTTGCGGTCGATGCGCGCGCCTTGCGAAGTGGTGCCGCGGGGCGACGCCGCGGGGAACGAGCCGGTGGCGTCGATCTTCGCGCGGAGCGGCGCGCTCGCGGCCACGCGCATCGGAGGCGAGATGATCGCGCGCATGATCGACGAGGTGCCCGTCTTCGCGGCGCTCGCGACGAGCGCGCGCGGCCGCACCGAGGTGCGCGACGCCGAGGAGCTGCGCGTGAAGGAGAGCGATCGGATCGCCACGATGGCGCGCGTGCTCGCGGCATTCGGCGGCGACGCGGTGGAGCTCTCGGACGGGCTGACGATCCACGGCGGCAAGGCGCTGCGCGCGGCGCACGTGGAGAGCCAGGGCGATCACCGCATCGCGATGAGCGCGGTGATCCTGGGGCTCGTCGCCGAGGGCGAGACCCTCGTGGACGACGTGGAGTGCGTGGACACGAGCTTCCCGGGCTTCGCGGCGCTCCTGCGCTCTCTCGGTGCGGACGTGCGCGAAGAAATGGTAAACGGGCCGGCGTGAGCATGCGCGAGCGCGGTCTGGTGGTGGCGATCGATGGGCCGGCGGGCGCCGGAAAGAGCACCGTGTCGTACGCGCTCGCGACACGTCTCGGGTACGTGCGGATCGACACCGGCGCGCTCTATCGCGCGGTGGCGCTGACGGCCGACGAGCGGAAGGTCGCGTGGGACGACGAGGCGGGGCTCGAGCGCGTCGCGCAGGGCGTGCAGTTCGAGTTCCGGCGCGTCGGCGAAGCGACGCATCTGTTCGTGAACGGAGTCGATCGCGAGAAGGACCTGCGCACGCCGCACATCTCGCAGGGCGCGAGCAAGGTCTCGGCCCTGCCGAAGGTGCGCGACGCGCTGATGGGCGTGCAGCAGGAGATGGGGAAGGCCGGCGGCGTGGTGATGGAGGGGCGCGACATCGGCACCGTCGTCTTCCCCGACGCCGATGTGAAGTTCTTCCTGACCGCGAGCGACGAGGAGCGCGCGGGGAGGCGGCTGAAGGAGCTGCTCGCGAAGGGGACGACGACGACGCTCGACGAGGTGCTCGGCGAGATGCGCGAGCGGGATCGCCGCGACTCGATGCGCGCGACGGCGCCGCTGAAGCAGGCGCGCGACGCGATCCTCGTCGACAGCACCACGATGACGCTCGATCAGGTGGTCGACGCGATGCAGGCGGCGGTGCTCGGGAAGCGGAAGAGCTCCGGGTTCTAGGCGACTCGCATTCGCGCGACCTCGACCAGACGTCGTCGCGTGATCCGAGCTCGTGCTGCGTCCGCCTTGGATCCGAGCTCCCTCCATCATTCGCCCCCGCCGCGACCGCGTGGCGAAAGATGGGAGGAGCTCGGTTCCGCATCCAGACTGCGCCGCCGAAACAGCCAGCGTTGACACCCCCGGGCCCCGCTGCTACCCATTTCGGCCCCCAAACCGCGTGGGATCACGCTCTCGGATCACGCTCTCGAGCGCGCTTCCACGTATCCGTTCAACCCCCACCTCCAGCCCCACGCCAGCACGTCTGGCCCAGCTCCTACGGCGCGAGAGTCGCCCCCGGCGACGTGTTTTCCCGCTCCGAAGGACCGTTCCGCGCTCCGAGAGAAAGGTCCCCACTCCACCACATGGCCACCACCACCCCGACTGCGCCCAAGAAGGGCAGCTTCGCTTCTCTGTTCGAGGCCTCCGTCGCGAAGGCCGACTCGCTGAAGGAAGGCGAGATCGTCAGCGGCACCATCATCGCGCTCGGCAAGGACAACGTCGTCGTCGACATCGGCTACAAGTCCGAGGGCGTCATCCCGATGTACGAGTTCATCGGCCCCGGCGGTCAGGCCGAGGTCAAGGTCGGCGAAGTCGTCGACGTGCTCGTCGAGTCCAAGGAGACCGACGACGGCCTCGTCCTCCTCTCGAAGGAGAAGGCCGACCGCCTCAAGGTGTGGGACGAGATCAGCGCGGCGCGTGACCGCGACGAGCTCATCCAGGGAACGATCACCGCGCGCGTGAAGGGCGGCCTCTCGGTCACCATCAAGGGCGGCGTGAAGGCGTTCCTCCCGGGCTCGCAGGTCGATCTGCGCCCCGTGCGCAACCTCGACAAGCTCCTCGGCCAGACCTTCGAGTTCAAGGTCATCAAGTTCCACAAGCAGCGCGGCAACATCGTCGTCTCGCGCCGCGTGCTCCTCGAGAAGGAGCGCGACGAGCTCAAGGCGCGCACGCTGCAGAACCTCGAAGAGGGCATGGTCGTCACGGGCGTCATCAAGAACATCACCGAGTACGGTGCGTTCGTGGACCTCGGCGGCATCGATGGCCTCCTGCACATCACCGACATGAGCTGGGGCCGCGTCGCTCACCCGAGCGAGGTGTTCCAGGTCGGTGACGAGGTGACCGTCAAGGTCCTCAAGTACAACGCGGAGACCGAGCGTGTCAGCCTCGGCCTCAAGCAGACCATCGACGATCCGTGGAACACGGCGGCGGAGAAGTTCCCGTCCGGCATGAAGATGAGCGGCAAGGTCGTCTCGCTCACCGACTACGGCGCGTTCGTGGAGCTCATGCCCGGCATCGAGGGCCTCATCCACGTCAGCGAGATGTCGTGGAAGAAGCCCAAGCACCCGAGCAAGGTGCTGGAGCTGGGTCAGGAAGTGGAGACCGTCATCCTCGACGTGGACGCGGCCAACAAGCGCATCTCGCTCGGCCTCAAGCAGCTCGAGCCCGATCCGTGGACGCTCTTCACCCAGAAGTACAACCCGGGCGACATCATCCGCGGCAAGGTCCGCAGCGTCACCGACTACGGTGTGTTCGTCGGCATCGAGGAAGGCGTGGACGGCATGGTCCACAAGTCCGACCTCAGCTGGACGCAGCGCATCAACAACCCGGCCGACGTCTACAAGAAGGGCGACGAGGTCGAGGCGATCATCCTCTCCATCAATCACGAGGAGAAGAAGGTCTCGCTCGGCATCAAGCAGCTCTACGAGGATCCGTGGAACCGCATCCCGCAGGATTACCCCGCGGGCACCATGCTCGAGGTGCGCGTCATCTCGATCGCGGACTTCGGCGTGTTCGTCGAGCTCGAGCGCGGCGTCGAGGGCCTCGTGCCCCTGAGCGAGCTCAGCTACGACCGCGTCGATGACGCGCGCAAGCTGGTCCAGGAAGGCCAGATCGTGAAGGCGGAGATCCTGGACGTGAGCCCGGGCGAGCGCCGCATCACCCTCAGCCTCAAGAAGATGCAGCTCGAGGGCGTCGAGGCCCTCAAGTTCAACGAGGAGCGTCCCGAGGCGTCGGCGGCGGAGCGCAAGGTCGGCCCGAGCGGCCGCCCGGGCACCAAGCTCGGTGACGTGCTGAAGGAGAAGCTCGCGGACAAGCTGGCGGCGGCGACGTCGTCGGCGAAGGACGAGTGAACGGCTCGGCGACGCCGAGCAGCAGTCCTCGCTCGGCGAAAGACGCGTGAGCCTGGCGCGGGAGCTGCTCGGCGGACGCCGAGTGCTCGCAGAGACGGCCCGGGAGCTTCGGCTCACCGGGCCGTTTCGTTGGGCGCGCGCAACGTCACGGTCCGCGCGAATGCCTGGGAAGGTCGATGCTACGTAGGCCGTAGCTGGAGCTTCGTATGCGCCTCTCTCTCACTGCCTCGTTCCTCATCGCCCTCGTCTCGATCGCTGGCTGCGGGACGGCTCCCTCGGAGCCGGTGGACGCTTCGGGAGCGGATGGCGGCTCCGCGGCGGACGCGGCGGCGGACGATGCCGCCTCGACGAACGACGACGGCGGCGCCGGCGAGACCGACGCCGCGACGGTCGACGCGGCCACGCCCCAGCCCTGCTCGACGCCCGGGACGGCCGAGATGGCCCCGTGTGGCGCCTGCGGCAGCGTGACCCGCTTCTGTGGTGCCGATCACGTCTGGGCCTACGGCCTCTGTGAGAACGAGGGCGCGTGCATGCCGGGCACCACGCGCACCGGCGACTGCGGGCACTGCGGCAGCCAGACCGAGCGCTGCACGGCGAGCTGCACCTGGGAGCCCGACTCGACGTGCACCGGGGAGGGCGAGTGCGCTCCCGGCGACACGATGCGCTCCGATCGCGGCTGCCCCGCAGGCCAGCTCCACGACTTCACCTGTAGCGACAGCTGCGTCTTCGAGGCCACCAACGCGTGCATGGCCGACGCGTGCCCGACCCCGGGCGTCACCGAGACGAGCGCGTGCGGCCGCTGCGGGACGACCTCGCGCTTCTGCACCTCGGCGCACACGTGGACCTACGGTCCCTGCATGAACGAAGGCCCGTGCATGGCGGGCGAGTTCGGGACCACGAGCTGCGGCATGTGCGGTACGCAGTCGGCGTTCTGCAACACGAGCTGCCAGTGGGTGCCGCAGGGGGCGTGCGTCGGCGAAGGCGTTTGCGCGCCAGGCACCACCGTGCGCACTTCGATGGGCTGCCCCTCGGGGCAGACGCGCCTGGCGAGCTGTGACGCGGCCTGCGGGCTCGGCACGACGGTCGAGGCCTGCCGCGCGACCGTTCCCGTCGACGTGCTCTTCCTGATCGATGGAACGCCCTCGAACCGGCTCGACGTCGTGAACGAGGTCTCGGCGCTCGTCAGCCACTGCGTCGATCCGCTCCTCGCGCTCCGCGACGTGCAGGTGGGGCTCGCCTGGTACGGCGACATGACGGCCCCCGCCGAGCCCTTCGTCGGAGCCGTCGAGATCGGCGCGGGCACGTCGTCGGCGATCTCGAGCGCCATCTCGTTCAGCATGGACATCGGCGGCGGTGAGGACTCGACGATGGAGGCGCTCTCCATCGTGACGGGCGGCACCCCGGCGACCGGGAGCGTGCCCTTCGCGTGCTCGGCGGGCCGCACGGCGGGCGGGTGCTGGCGCACGGGGGCGCAACGCGTGGTCGTGCTCCACTCGGATGAGGCCGCCAAGGGCGGCCCGAACGCGGCGGGCGGTGGCCTCTGGAATCCGTGGCCCAGCGGCGCGAGCTGGACGACCGTCCAGCCACGGCTGATGGCCGATCACACGCTCCTGCTCCCGATCTTCGATTCGCGCGACAACTTCGTCGACGGCGATCCGCCGAACCAGTATCGCGCGATGGTCACCTCGCTCGGTCAGCCGGCGAGCGACGTGCGGATCGAGGATGCGGCCGGAATCGCCGGGCCCTGCGACGCCGTCGTCGCCCGCGTGCGGGCGCTCGCGGGGCTCTGACCGCGCCTCACTCGAACTGGCGCAGGTACCAGTCGAGCAGGGCGTCGCCGAAGAACAGGAACTCGAGGGCACCGAGCGCGAGAAAGGGCCCGAGCGGGAGGTAGTTGCCGGCCGGCAGCTCGTCTTCGTCTTCGTCGTCCTCGTCCTCGCTCCGTTCGCCCTCTTCCTCGCGCTTCTTCGGAGGTGTTGCGCTCGCGCCGGCCTCCTCGTCGCCCGGATCGGTCGTCGGCTCGGTCTCGGCAGCCTTCACGACCTTCGCGGCCTCGCCGGCTTTCTCGGCCTTCGCATCGCCGACCTTCGCGGTCTCGGCGCTCTTCTCCTCGCCACCGCTCGCGCTCGGCCGCAGCTCGCGCCCGCTCGCGCGAGCGAGCGCGTACGCGATCACGCTCTGGAACGCTGCCGCGACGAACGCGAAGAGAGCGCCCCGCCACCCGAGGAACGCGCCGATCATCATCGTGAGCTTGGGATCTCCCTCGCCCATCCCGCGCCGCCCGAAGAGCCGCTCGACGCCCCACACGAAGAACACCTGCACGACCAGGAAGCCGGCCCCCGCGCCGAGCGCGACCTCCTCGGCCGACGCGCCGCCACGCAGCGTCACCGTGGCGAGCCCGATCGCCGTGCCGCCGATCGAGACCTCGTCGGGGATCTCCCACCACTCGAGATCCACGAACGTCGCGATCACGAGCGCGCCGACGAACACGAACCAGAGCGCCGCGTGGATCGCGGCCGTGGCGAGCTCGGTCCCCGGCTCGGTCTCCACGACGAAGCGCTGCGCGAGCGCCACGGCCAGCACGCCCGAGAGCGCCTCCACGACGAGGTAGCGCGGCGACATCGCCGCCCCGCAGCACGCGGCCTTCCCACGCTGCAGCACGTAGGACAGGATCGGCACGTTGCGCCACGCCGGGATGGGCTTGCCGCACGCGGGGCAGTGGCTCGGCGGCGAGACGACGGACATGTCCCGCGGCCAGCGGTGGATCGCCACGTTGAAGAAGCTCCCCCAGAGCGCCCCGAGGACGAACGCGATCGTGAGGTGGAAGCTCGCAGGGAGATCGGTGACGAGCACGGGGGCTCCGATGGTATCGGGGAACCGGTGCGCGACGTGATTTTCTTCCCCCCCGCGCGACCGACGGGGGCGCGCATCTTCGGCCCTTCCGCTTTCGCTCTCGCGGTTTAGACTGCGCGCGTGGATCCCGAGCCGAAGAAGAAGGTCCGCCCCGAGGGCGACGCCGAGCCAGAGGAGGCCGAGCTGGCGCCGCTGCCCCGCACGCGCGTGGAGCTGACGCGCGAGCCGCCCCGCGCGCTCGCCCATGCGCCGGCGTCGGGCGTGGTGGTGTACGCCGCCGCCGCCGGGCTCGCGTCGATCGTGCCGGTGCCCTTCCTCGACGGCCTGCTGACGGGGGTTGCGCGCGGGTCGGCCGTGCGTCGCATCGCCGCCCGCCGCGGGGTCCGACTCAGCCACGAGGCGCGCAAGACGCTCGCGGGCGTCTCGATCACGAAGCCCACGGGCACGGGCGCCGCGCGCTTGCTGCGCATGGCCCTCTCTCGCGCGCTCTCGCCGGTGCGGATCGCGTCGCGCCTGGAAGACGCCACGGCGACCGTGCTCTCGTCGCTCCTCCTCGATCACTACCTCGCGACCGAAGAGCGCCGCGTGGGAGCGCCCCTCGACGAGCCCGAGGCGCGCCGCGTGCGCACCGCGATGGAGGCCGCGTTCGCCTCGAGCGGCCTCGAGTCGCTCAAGTCGCTCCCGATCGGCGCGCTCGAGATCGTCGTGCGCGCCGCGAAGGCCGCCGTGGCCCTCGACGCCGAGGATCGCGGGCCGGTCGAGCGCTTCGTGGACGCGCTCCTCGACGCCGCCGCCGATGCGCCCTCCGACTGGATCGAGCGGCTGCGCATCCTCTTCGACGAGGCGCTCACCCGCGAGCGCCCGAGTTGACGAGCGAGCGCGGCGCGCGCGTCCCCGACGGGCGACGCATCGTCGTCAAGATCGGGAGCAAGTCGCTCGTCTCGGCGGCGGATCGCTTCGCGAGCCTGGCGACGCAGGTCGCCGCGCTGCGCGGCGAGAAGCGCTCGGTCGTCGTCGTGTCGTCGGGCGCGATCGCCCTCGGCCGGCAGCGCTTGGGCCTGCCGAAGCGACCGACCGAGATGGACCAGCTCCAGGCCTGCGCCGCCGTCGGGCAGAGCGCGCTCATGCGTGCGTGGGAAGAGGCCTTCGCCCCGCACGGCACGCCCGTCGCGCAGATCCTGCTCACGCACGCCGATCTGGCCGAGCGCGAGCGCTACCTCAACGCGCGCAACGCGATCGACGCGCTCCTCGAGCTCGGTGCGGTGCCGATCATCAACGAGAACGACACGGTCTCGGTCGACGAGATCAAGTTCGGCGACAACGATCAGCTGGCGGCGATGGTCGCCACGCTCACGGGGGCCGACCTGCTCGTGCTGCTCACCGATGTCGAGGGCCTGCTCGACGCGCAGAAGAACCGCGTCTCGCTCGTCGAGGATGCCGCGGCGGCCGCGTCCCTGGTGCGCGCGGGCACGAGCGACGTGGGCACCGGCGGCATGGGCAGCAAGCTCGAGGCCGCGCGGCGCGCGACGCTGCGCGGGATTCCCTCGATCATCGCCGATGCGCGTGACCCGGAGATCCTGCGGCGCATCGCGGCCGGCGAAGACGTCGGCACGCTCTTCTTGCCGCACGGGACGCGCCTCGCGAGCCGCAAGCACTGGATCGCCTACACGCTGCGGCCGCGCGGCACCCTGGTGATCGATCGAGGCGCCGCGAAGGCCCTCGCGAGCGGCGGCAAGAGCCTCTTGCCGGCGGGGCTGATGGGCGTGCGCGGCGACTTCTCCGTGGGCGACGCCGTCACGCTCGTCGATCCGGAGGGCCGCGAGGTCGCGCGCGGCCTCACGCGCTACGCCACGCGCGACGCCGCCAAGCTCGCCGGCGCCGCGACGAAGGACATCGCGGAGCTGCTCGGCTTCCACGGAGGCGACGAGGTCGTCCATCGCGACGACCTCGTCGTGCTCTGAGCACCGCGTACCGAGCGCGCTCAGCGCGGCAGCACCGGCGGCCCGGAGAGCTCGAGCGCGATCGTGCGCGCGAGGATCAGGGCGTGCGGCTCGCCGTGGTGGAACGGATCGATCCGGAACAGGAGCGACTCGCGCGGCGCGCGAGGCCAGGCGCGCGGCACGCTCGCGGCGGCCGCCTCGGGGTCGAAGGCGTGCAGCCGATCGATCTCGAGGGAGAGCGGCATCTGGATCCACAGCGCCCCGCGGAAGACCAGGCGTCGCGCCGGCTGGTAGCTGTCGTCGTCGACGCCGAGAACGATCTCTTCCTCGCTCGCGTCCGCGCCTGCGAGCCAACAGCTCCGGCCGTGGACCTCGCTCAGGATGCGCCCGAGGTCGGGCGCGTGCGGCGCGGTGGGCGCATCGAAGGGCGCGCGGAAGGCGTGGGGCTGGATACGCGTCACCTCGAAGCTCGCTCCGTCCGGCCGGAGCGTCACGTCGACCTCTTCACCGACCGTGAAGGAGTCGACGAGCGCCACGGACGCATCGAACGGAAGCTCGAGGGTGCCGCTCGCGCACGTACCGCGCCCCATCGCGCGATCGAACGACGTGATCCGCCAGCCCGCCACGACTACTCGGGGACCACGAGGGTCAGCTGGTCCTCGGTGATCCGCAGCGGAATCGGCCGGAGCGCGGTGCCGCGACACGGTCCTTCGATACAGAAGCCGGTGCCCCGCTCGTAGAGCGCGCCGTGCGTGCCGCACAGCAGATACTTCCCCGTCGTGTCGAAGAACGCCCGCGTCCCTCCGTCGAGCGGCACCGGCAGGTGTCGGCAGCGATTCAGATAGGCCCGCGGCGTGCCGCTCTCGTCCAGCACCACGATCGCCTCGGCGTGGCGGTCCCACGAGAGCACCGGCAGCTTCACCACGCGTGCCTCGCTCGGAGTGAGGCTCGACGCGGTCCCGGCCGGGACGTCGAGGCTCAACGCCGGCCCAGCGCGCGCGGCAAGGGGCGCTCGGCCGCGCGCAGCACCGCCTTGCCGGCCTCGGCGTAGGCGCGCTTGGCCACGACGCTCACGAAGCGCTCGCTCTCGAGGTCGTACGCGGTGAGGCGGCCGCCATAGACGCAGCCCGTGTCGAGCCCGGTCGCGTACTTCCAGCGCTGAAGCCCCCGGACCGCGTCGTGCCCATAGAACACGTGCGAGGGGCCGCGGTGTCGCTCCGCCCAGTTCTCGCCGTCGTCGATGCGCTTGGAGCCCGTGCCGTCCTCCCGGAGGCTGCGAATGGTCAGCAGATCGTCTCGCTTCTGATCCGTCAGCGAGCGCCCGGGCACGATCCCGGCGTGCACGACGACCGCGCGCTGCCCCGGGAGGCGGAGCCAGAGGGGGAGGGCCTTGAGCCAGGCGACGTCCTCGTCGGAGATCTTCTTCGCGATCTTCCGGACCCCTTCCGCGAACTCCTTCGCGTCCCCGCGGCGCCGGGCGGCGACGCATCGGAGCAGGTAGTCGTCGTGATTCCCCAGCACCGCGGCGATGTCGTTCTCCCGGCAGAAGCGGACGACCTCGATCGATTCGGGGCCCTTGTTCACGAGGTCTCCGACGAGGACGACCTCGTCGCCACCGCCCACCTTCGCCTTGTCGAGGAGGCGACGGAGCTCGTCGAAGCATCCGTGCACGTCGCCGACGACCAGGTGCCGAGCCATCTCGTCCCCGAGGATAACGGGCGCGCGGGGAAAGGAAAGTCGGAGGCCGCGGATTCGCTTCCACGGCACGCGCTCGCCACGCCGGCGACGCGCGTCGCTACAGCCCCGACGACTTGAGCGACGCGTTCGCTTCGGGGGTGCGCGGCAGGTGGATCCCGCACTCGCGCTTCTCGCCCAGGTGCCGGCCGTCGCGCTCGTCCTGCTCGAGCGTGGTCGGCGTCGTGGAGTGCACGTCGCCGATCGAGCGATACCCGTAGTGATAGAGCGGGTGATACGGCAGGTCGTGGGCGAGCATGTAGTCGCGCACGTCCTTCTTCGACCAGCCGAGGATCGGGTGGACCTTGAAGAGGCCGTCGGCCTGCGGCTCCACGACGCGCAGGCCCGCGCGGAACTCGGTCTGATCCCGGCGGAGCCCCGCGATCCACGCGGTCGCGCCCAGCTCGCGCAGCGCGCGATCCATCGGCTCGACCTTGTTGATCTGCTGGTACTTCGCGAGGTCTTCTTCGGACCCGTTCCAGAGGCGCCCGTAGAGCGCCTCCTGGCGCGCGGCCGTCATGCGGGGCCCGTAGACCTTCAGGTTCAGGCCGAGCTTCGTGGTGAGCTCTTCGGCGAACTGATAGGTCTCGGGGAACAAGTAGCCGGTGTCGAGGAAGACCACCGGGATCCCGGGGGCGTCGCGCGTGACGAGGTGGAGCATCAACGCGCTCTCGGCGCCGAAGCTCGAGCTCATCACGAGGCCCTTGCCGAACGTGCGGAGCGCCCAGCGCACGACCTCGTCGGGCGCGGCGCCCTCGAGCGTCTCGTTGACCTCGTCGAGGTCGAATCCGGGAGAAGGGACGAGCCGCAGCGCTTCCGCCACGCTCGTCTTGTGCGGCTCCATACCCGATTTGTCAACGAGAGAAAGTCGCGAATGGCAAACAGGACGCTGTTTCCTGGGGCGATTGAATCTTGACTCAATCGCGCGTGAATCATTCGGACGCCCGCGCGCGCGGGCACGATTGCCTCGGAGGGCGTCCTCTGTTAGCGTCCCGCCACTCCTTTCCGCACTTCGTCCGCGCTGCGCGATGCTCGAAGTGCCCCGCCGGTAAAGAACGCCGGCGTTTTCCCTGGCGAGCCTCGCGCTCGCAGCTCGAGACCCGAACAAGATGACGTTCACGGAAGCCGCGGTGGAAATCCTGCGCCTGGCAGGTCGGCCGCTCCACTACAAGAAGATCACCGAGCTGGCGATCGCTCGAAACCTGCTCTCGCACGTGGGCAAGGCCCCCGAGCTGACGATGAGCTCGCGTCTGGCCACGGCCGTGAAGGCGGAGCGCAACGAGACTCCGATCGTCAAGGTGAAGCCCGGCATCTTCGCCCTGCGCGACTTCACGAAGGACATGCTCGCGCTCGCCGACGACGGCGAGGACATCGACGTCTCGCAGCTCCCCGAGGCGAGCCCGACGCCGCCGCCCTCGGCCGGCGAGGGCACGAGCGAGAGCAACGACGAAGAGACCCCGGCGGCGCCGAAGCCGCGCTTGCCGGGCCAGGACGTCTTCCCGGTGGAAGACGACGACGATCAACCGATCCTCGCCGGGCTCGATACCGAGAGCGACGAGGACGACGACGACAAGGACGATGGCCGCCGCGGGCGACGCCGTCGTCGCCGGCGCGGCCGAGGCGGCGCCGAGGAGGCATCCGTGAGCGAAGGCGAAGAGACGAAGACCGACGGCGAGCCCGGCGGTGGCGAAGCGCAGCCCAGCGCACCGAGCGGCGGCCAGCGCGACCGAGATCGGGATCGCGGACGGGACCGGGATTTCCGCGATCGGGATCGCAATCGCCACGGGCGAGATCGGGACCGGGATCGAGATCGAGATCGCGACCGTGATCGCGACCGGGATCGCAGCGGCGAGCGCAACCAGGGTGGCTCGCGCCTTCCGCAGGTCGACCTCTCGCGCGAGCCCCAAGAGGGCGATCTTCTCGGCCGCGAGCTCTCGGATGCCGTCCATCAGGTGATGCAGAGCGGTGAGGCGAGCCCGCAGTCGTACTCCGCGATCGCCGGCGAGCTCGTGCGTCGTGGCCGCCTGAGCGGTGATGCGGCGGCCCTCGCGCCGACGGTCGCCGCGGCGATCCGCGCCGATGCGCGGCGCCTGCGCACCGAGCGGGCGCGCTTCCGGCACGTGCCGGGCGGTGTCGCGTTGACCGACTGGTATCTGCCGCGCGATGCGGTGTTCCGCGAGCGCGATGCGATTCGCGCGGCCGAGCGCCAGCGCTTCGAGGTCCGCAAGGCGTTCCTCCGCAAGGTCGCCGATCTGCCGACGGCCGGCTTCGCCGAGCTCGTCGCCACGTGGCTCTCGGCCGAGGGCGTCAGCTCGCTCCGCGGCGTGCGCCGCCCCACCTCGAGCTCGCTCGAGATGCACTTCGCGGGCGTGCTCCGCCGGGGCCACGAAGAGACGCGCGTCGCGATCCTCGTGTGCCGCGATCCGAACGTGCGCGAGCTGCCGAAGGAGCGCATCGCCGAGATGCGCGGCTCGCTCCACCACTACGGGAGCGCGAGCGTCACGTGGATCATCACGCTCGGTCAGGTGCCGCGCGCGACGCGTGAAGAGGCCGGTGTCGCCGGGGCGACGCCGGTCGCGCTCTGGGACGGCATCGCGCTCGCCGAGGCGATGGAAGCGCGCCGCATCGGCCTGGTGCCGGTGGAGCTGCCGATTTCGTCGATCGATCTGGACCTGCTCGACTCGCTTCGCGGCAACACCGAGCAGCCGATGCGCGAGTGGTCCTCGCGTGGCGGTGAGCGCGGCGAGCGTCGGGATCAGGGCGGGGAGCCGCGTGCCGAGCGCAGCCCGGAAGGCGCGCCCGCCGAAGCGAGCGCGAGCGCGCCCGAGGGAGCGGCGCCGGCCGAGAGCGGTGCGGCCGCGAGCGGTGACGAGGCGGCGAGCCCGACGGCCGGCGCGCGCGATGCGGCTGGCGAGGCAGGAGGCGAGGGCGGTCGCCGCCGCCGCCGCCGTCGTCGTCGCCGCGGAGGCGGCGGAAGCGATCAGGGCCCGATCGGCGCCGAGGGTGGCGAGGGCGAGGACGAAAGCGAAGAGGCCGAGGGGGGCGACGCCGCGACCGGTACCAGTGAAGCGGCCGCACCGGCCGAGGCGACGTCGGCCCCCGACGAGGCCGAGGCCAGCGATGCTCTCGAGAGCGAGCCGAGCGAGAGCGCTTCCGACGACGACGAGGACGACGAGAACGACGGTCTCTCGACCGACGACGACGACGACGACGAGTGATCGGTACGCCGCTCCCGGCTCGGGGGCGTGCGCTCGTCGGCGAACGATGAACCGCCTCCGCGGCCCTCGCGGAGGCTCGAGCGGCGGGCCAATCTCTGGACGTGACGTGAGCGGGCCCGCGATGGCTCTCATGGGAGCGGCGAGATGAGCGGTTCGACCGAGGCCGGTTCTTGGGATGCGGAGTGGCGTGCCCTCGCGGAGAAAGAGCTCCGGGGCGCGCCGCTCTCGAGCTTGTCGCCGAAGCGGCACGACGGCCTCGCGATCGCGCCCGTCTTGTCCGAGAGCCCGGCGGAGACGGGGCTCTCGACCGCGCCCGCGAGCCGCCGCGCCGTGCTCGTGACGGATCGCGCCGAGGATCTCGGGCTCGCCATCGGGGGCGTGTGGTGGCGCGGCCCCTCGGCGCCTCCAGCCGGCACCGCGCTCGTCGTGGACGAGCGCGACCCTCGCTGGATCGACGCGGCGAGCGCGCACGAGGCGGGCGCCTCGGCGGTCACCGAGGTCGCCGTCGCGGCGTTCCGGCTCGCGCGCGAGCCCGATCCGGCAGGAGTGCTGGTCGCCGTGGGGACCGAGCTGTTCGTCGAGATCGCCAAGCTCCGCGCGATGCGTCGCCTCGGCGCGCGCGTGCTCGCGGCGCGGGGCCGTGCGCCCGGGATCGTGATCGCCGCACGCAGCGCGGAGCGCAGCGCGTCGCTCCTCGATCCGGCGACGAACGTCGTGCGGAGCACGCTCGGTGTCACGGCGTCGATGATCGGCGGCGCGGACGTCGTCGGCGCGCTCCCGATGGACGTGGCCGCCACCGAGCGCTCCTCGCGCGCGGCACGCGTCGCCCGCAACGTGCCCGTCGTCGCCGATCGAGAGGCGCACCTGTTCGCCGTCGACGATGCCGCGCGCGGGAGCTTCGAGGTCGAAGCGCTCACCAACGGGATCGCCCGCGACGCATGGGAGATCGCGCGGGCGTGGCTCGCCGCGGCGGACGCGGCGAGCGAGATCGAGCGTCGGATCGCCGAGGATGCGCGCGCCCGTCGCGCCGCGATCGCCAGCCGCCGGCTTCCGCTCGTGGGCGCGAGCCGGTTCCCGCTCGCCGGCGAGCCCGTCGGCCCCGCACGAAGCCCCGGTGCGCTGCGAGATGCTTCGGCGTTCGAGGTAGCGCGCCGCGGCGCCGCGCTCGCGGTCGAGGTGGTCGTGGTCGGGCCGCCGGCGGCGATCGAGGCCCGCGTCGCGTTCGTGCGCGAGGTGCTCGCCGTCGGCGGCTTCGCCGTCGACGGCGCCGACGCGCGGCTCGCCGTCGTCTGCGCGGCCGACGCGAGCTTCGAGACCGAGCTGCCCGCGGTGATCCGAGAGCTCACGGCGCGCGGGGTCGCGGCCTTCGTCGCCGGTAAGCCCGGCCCGGCCGAGAGCGCGCTGCGCACGGCCGGCGCGAAGGGCTTCGTCGCCCTCGGCCAAGACCTCCCGACGTTCTACGACGCACTGCGCGCGGCGCAGGGAGGCCCGCGATGAGCCGTCCGCTCCACGAGCTCTCGTACGACGATCTCCCGGCGCTGGCCCCGCTCGGGGCCGACGCGACCGAGGCACGCCGCACGGCCGAGGGGATCGCCCTGCCGAAGCGGCTCGCGAGCTCGTCGCCGCAGACCGAGGTGCCCGGCCGGGCGCCGTTCACGCGCGGTCCCTACGCGACGATGTACGTCCGTCGCCCGTGGACGGTGCGCCAGTACGCCGGTTTCTCAACGGCGGAGGCCTCGAACGCGTTCTACCGGAAGAACCTCGCGGCGGGGCAGATGGGCCTCTCGGTCGCCTTCGATCTCGCGACCCATCGCGGCTACGACAGCGATCATCCGCGCGTGCTCTCCGACGTCGGCATGGCGGGCGTCGCGATCGACTCGATCCTCGACATGCGAATCCTCTTCGACGGGATCCCGCTCGATCGCACGAGCGTGTCGATGACGATGAACGGCGCCGTGCTGCCGATCCTCGCCCTCTTCGTCGTGGCCGCCGAGGAGCAGGGCGTGCCGATGGAGAAGCTCGAAGGGACCATCCAGAACGACATCCTCAAAGAGTTCATGGTCCGCAACACGTACATCTTCCCGCCGGGCCCGAGCATGCGGATCGTGGGCGACATCTTCGAGCTCACGGCGAAGAAGATGCCGCGCTGGAACAGCATTTCCGTCAGCGGCTACCACATGCAGGAGGCCGGCGCGTCGGCGGATCTCGAGCTCGGCTACACGCTCGCCGATGGCCTCGAGTACTTGCGCACGGGCGTCGCCAAGGGCCTCGACATCGACGCCTTCGCGCCGCGCATCTCGTTCTTCTTCGCGATGGGAATGGACTTCTTCGTCGAGGTCGCGAAGCTCCGCGCGGCGCGCCGCCTCTGGAGCGAGATCGTCGCCCGCTTCTCGCCGAAGGATCCGCGCTCGAAGATGCTCCGCACGCACTGCCAGACGAGCGGCTGGAGCCTCACGGCGCAGGACCCGTGGAACAACGTCGCCCGCACCTGCCTCGAGGCGCTCGCCGCGGCGAGCGGGGGCACGCAGTCACTCCACACGAACTCGCTCGACGAGGCCATCGCGTTGCCGAGCGAGGCGTCGGCCCGGATCGCGCGCAACACGCAGCTCGTGCTCCAGCTCGAGAGTGGGATCACGTCGATGGTCGATCCGTGGGCGGGCTCGCACCTCGTGGAGACGCTCACCGACGAGCTCGCCACGCGCGCGCGCGCCCACATCGACGAGATCGAGAAGATGGGCGGCATGACGAAGGCCATCGAGTCGGGGCTGCCCAAGCTCCGCATCGAGGAGTCGGCGGCCCGCACGCAGGCCCGCATCGACTCGGGCGCGCAGCCCATCGTGGGCGTGAACTTCCTCCGGGCCGAGCACGAGGAGCCGCTCGAGGTCCTCAAGATCGACAACCGCGCGGTGCGCGAGGCGCAGCTCGAGCGGCTCGCGCGGCTGAAGGCGACGCGGGACGGCGCGGCCGTGACCCGCTCGCTCGAGGCGCTCACCGCCTGCGCGAAGAGCGGCGAGGGGAATCTGCTCGCGCTCTCCATCGAGGCCGCGCGCGCAGGCGCCACGGTGGGCGAGATGACGAGCGCGCTCGAGGTGGTCTTCGGCCGCTACGAGGCCGAGCCGCGCAGCCTGCGCGGCGTGTACGCTGCGAGCATGGGCCCGGGCAGCGATCGCGTGGCGGCCGTGCGCGCGCGGACCGATGCGTTCGCCGCGAAGGAGGGGCGCCGCCCGAGGATCCTCGTCGCGAAGATGGGCCAAGACGGCCACGATCGCGGCCAGAAGGTGATCGCGTCCGCCTTCGCGGACCTCGGCTTCGACGTCGACGTGGGCCCGCTCTTCCAGACGCCGGAAGAGACCGCGCGACAGGCCGTCGAGAACGACGTGCACGTCGTCGGGGTCAGCTCGCTCGCGGCAGGCCACCTCACGTTGGTGCCGGCGCTCCGGAGCGCGCTCGCGGCGCTCGGCCGCACCGACGTGCTCATCGCCGTCGGCGGCGTGATCCCCGAGAGCGACTACGAGGCCCTGCGCGCGTCGGGCGCGGCCGCCATCTTCGGCCCGGGCACCGTGATCCCCGACGCGGCGGACGCGCTCCTCGATCAGCTCGACCGGAGATGACGCGCGCGCGCGACATCCCGACCGACGAGCTCGCGAGCGCGGTCGCACGCGCCGATCGCACGGCCCTCGGCCGGGCGCTCACGCTCGTGGAGAGCCGCGCCGAGGCCGACCTCGCGCCCGCCGCCCGACTGCTGGCCGCGCTCCCCGCGCGCACGGCCGTGCGCGTGGCCTTCACCGGTGCGCCCGGCGCCGGCAAGAGCAGCTTCCTCGAGGTCCTCGGCGCGCACCTGCTCGCCACCGGCCGCCGCATCGGGGTGCTCGCGGTCGACCCCTCGAGCACGCGCAGCGGCGGCAGCATCCTCGGCGACAAGACGCGGATGAGCACGCTCGCGCGCGACGAGCGTGCGTTCGTGCGTCCCACGCCGAGCGCGGGCGCGCTGGGCGGCGTGGCGCCCGCGACACGCGAGGGAATCCGCGTCCTCGAGTCGGCCGGCTTCGATCTCGTCGTGGTGGAGACCGTCGGCGTCGGCCAGTCGGAGATCGAGGTCGCCTCGCTCGTCGACACGCTGGTGTGGATCACGGGCCCTTCGTCCGGCGACGAGCTCCAGGGGATCAAGCGGGGCCTCGTCGAGACCGTCGACGTCGTCGTCGTGAACAAGGCCGACGGCGATCGCCTCGCGGGCGCCGAGATCACGAAGAGCGAGATCCAGGCGGCGCTCCGCTACGTGCCGAGCGCGACCGAGGGCTGGCCCGTGCCGGTGCTGCTCGCGAGCGCGCACGAGCGGCGTGGCATCGACGAGGTGCTCGCCGCGATCGAGGCCCACCGCGCGCATCTGGTGGCGCAGGGGCTGCTCGAGCCGCGGCGCCGACGACAGAGCGTGGAGGCGTTTCATCGGGCGCTCGAGCGTGCGCTCGCCGCGAGCCTACGCGCGCGGCCGGAGATCACCGCCCTCGAGGCGCGCGTCGCGAGCGGCGCGATCGGCATCCACGCCGCCGTCGCCGAAGCGCTTCGCCTCGGCCGCTGACGGCGCCGTCGATCATTCCTTGCCGGCCGAGATGATCCGCAGGAACGCGTCGCCGACGGTCTGCGCGAGCACTTCGATCCGGTGCGCGCCGATGGGGCCCGGGCGCAGGTCGTCGACGCAGAGCATGCCGACGACCTTTCCGCCGACCGAGACCGGCTGGACCATGAAGTCGCCGCCCCGCGAGCCCACGGCCGCGCGGAACAGCCCGTCCGCGACGCTCGTGCCGTAGGGGCCGACGCTGCCGGACTTGCTGTCGAGCACGCGCTTGAACGTCGACTCGCTGGTGGTCGGGATCCAGAGGTTCCGCACCGAGTCGCGACGCACGCCGGGGCCCGCTCCATCCCACCCCTTCAGCACGCCCTTGCGGAGCGCGAAGAACACGGCCGAGCGCGCCACGCTCGTCGCCCCCTCGCACGCGAGGCGCACGACCTCGTCGCGATCTCTGGCGCCGCGCATGTCGGCGACGATCTGTCCGATGTCGGTGGGCGCGGCCTTGAGCGTCGGCAGATCGATCGTCGCGCGCGGCGAGAGCTTGTTCACGGTGTCGCGCGCGGGCCGTGCGGGCGCGCTCGGCGGGCTGCTCGGCAGATCCCAGCGCTCGTCGGAGGCCGAAGGTGGCGCGAGCGAGGCGCGCGGCGCGGAGACGGTGCCCGCGCTCGAGGTCTTCGCCGCCACGGCGATCGAGGGCTTCGGGGCGGCGGGGCTCGGGGCCGCCGTCGTCCCCGCGGACGAGGGCGAGGGCGGCGGTACGCTCGTTCGCGGCTCGACGATCGGCGGCGGCGGCGAGCTCTTCGGGATGAGCTCGGCCGTGGATCGCAGGTTGACGGGGCTCTCGGCCGGCGCGGGCGGCGGCTCGGCGGTGCGCTCGGCGAGGCCCGTGAGCGCGCTCTGCAGGTCGGCCGCGGGCGGCATCACGACGCTCGGGGCCGCGGGCGCGACGTTCTGGACGGGGCCGGTCGCGCTGGGCTCGGCGGGTGGCGCCGTGATGGCCCCCATCAGTGGCGCCGTGTTCGTGCGACGCTCCTCGCCACGGCGCCACTCGCCGCTCGTCGCGGGCTTGGCGAACGTGCGCATGACCGAGCGCGGCTCCGCCGGCGCCTTCGGCGTCCCGCCGGCGGGCGTGTGCGTCGCTTTGTGGCGCACGAGCGGCATCGCGGGCTCGTCGTCGGGGAGCGCCAGGCGTGGGCCGAGCTTGGCGTCCTTGGTCGTCGGCCCCGCGCGAAACCCGGCGTCGTAGCCGCGCTCGGTGGTGGAGCGGCGCCGCGTCAGCTCGAGGACCGGCGGCTCGGAGGCCAGAGCTCCGACGGGGGCCGGACCCGCGTTCGGATGCAGGCCGCGCAAGTGCCGCTCGATCTGGCTGGCGCGCGCCACCGTGGCGAGCACGCGCGCCCCGAGCACGCGCCCGAGCTCACGAACGATGTGCCCGTCGGACGGCGCTGCCATCGCCACGACCACGCCGTCGGTGGCAGCGCGGAGCGGGAGCGCCAGGAAGTCCATCGCCATCGCGCTCGGCACGCGTCGCGCCCAGGCCGGCTCCGCGCGGTCGAGATCCGCTCGCTCGAGCAGCGGGCCGAACCCCTCGGACAGGAAGAACCCCGCGACCGCGTCCTCCGAGATCCCGCGGCGTACGAGCGCGCGCACGAGCGCAGCATCGTGCGCGGGCGCCGTCGCGACGATCTCCGCGAGATCGGCGCGCGTCAACAGGCCCGCCCGCGCGAGGCGGTCGCCGAGTGAGTCCGGCATCGGACGGGAGGGTGCCTCGATCGGGGGTACGGCGGTCAAGCCCGCCGCACGCAATCCGTCAAAACAGACGCTCGGGGACGCGGATGATGTCGCCCGCACGGAGAGGAATGTCCTCTTCCTGACCGTCGGTGATGCGGTCGATCGGGGCGGCGTAGCGGTGGATCTCTCCGGACGTGCTGCGCGTGATGGTGGTCCCATCCCGGTTCGCGAGCGCCGTGAAGCCGCCGGCCAGGCCGATGGCCTCGACCACGCCCATGCCGCTGCGGACCGGGTAGCTCCCCGGGTTGCGCACCGCGCCGAGCACGGAGACACGCTTGCTGTTGTACTCGCGCACCACGACGCTGACGTGCGGCTGGACGAAGTACTGCCCCTCGCGCAGGCGCGTCTGGATCAGCGTCGCGACGGCGCCGGGCTCGAGCCCCGCGACCTCGATCCGTCCGATCAGCGGGAAGTCGATCGTGCCGTCCTGGGCGACGCGGTAGTCGGCGCTCAGGTCCTCCTCGCCGAAGACGCGGACGTCGAAGACGTCGCCCGTGCCGAGCGTCGTCTCTTCCTCGTTCGAGGTCGTGACGTGCGGCGCCTGCTGCTGCATGGGCACGCAGCCCGCGAACGCGGAAGAGCACACCGCCGAGAGCAGGGACGAGGCGAGCACGATCAGCACGAGACGCATCGGGCTCGTGAGGCGCTTCCGGCGCGGAGCAAGCGGTTCTTGGGGCACGTCGAGGGCCATGAGGCGAGGGTTTCGTATCAGGACCGGGAGGGGCCAGCAACGCCCGCCCCCCTCCGTTGCCCGAGGGGGCCCGAGCGTTCGGAGATGCGCCGACGAGGGCTGCGGGCTACGAGTGCGCTCGTGACGGGTGCCTGGCCGATCGAGGAAGTCTGGGCGCGCCCCCTCGCGACGTGGCTGCTGTCGGCGCTCGTCCCCTTCGCGACGGCGCGAGTGCTCCGTGCGCTCACGCTACCGCCCGTGCTGCCGGCCGACGAGGGCGAGGCCGCCCGGGCGCTGGCGCCGTTTCGCGCGGCGGCCTTCCTCGTCGGCGTGGTGCAGATCCAGATCGCGTGGGCGCTCGGGGTGACCGCGCTCGGACCGGCGCTGCTGCCCGCGCCCGATGCCCCCGCGTCGTGGGCGTTCGGCGCGCTCTGCGCCGCGACCTCGTTCGCGGTGGGGGGCCCGGCCCGCGCGATCGAGCCGCCGCCCGCGAAGCTCGACGTGGCGGCCGGCCGCCGACCCAAGCCCCTCGCGCTCGTCGTGCTGCGGCTGCGGATGCTGCCATGGCTCACGGGGCCGCTGCTGGCGGCGGCCGCAGCGTCGACGCTTCCCATGGTCTCGCGCGAAGGCGAGGTACGCTGGGGCGTGGCCGCGCTCGCCGCTCTGGCGACGTGCCTCGGCGTCGCGTACGGCGGGCCGCTGCTCTCGGTCGCGACGCTGGCCCTTCGTCCCGCGAGCCCCGCCCTCCGCGCGCTCGCACGCCGCGTCGCCGCCCGCGAGGGCATCCCGTGGATCTTCACGCTGCGCCTTCCGACCCACGGCGTGCCCTTCGCCAACGCGGCGGCGCTCCCCTGGGCGCGGACGATGATCGTGACCGACTACATCGCGGAGCTGCTCGCGCCCGAGGAGCTCGAGGCCGTGCTCGCGCACGAGGCCGGCCACCTCAGCGAGGCGCCCTGGGTCTCGGCTTGTCGGCTGGGCGCCGTGGCGACGCTGCTCTTCGCGACGACCTCGGGCGCACGCATCGCCGACGCGCTCTCGCCGGGGGCCTCGGCGTGGGTGACGTGGATCGGTCTGCTCGCGGCCGTCCCGATGGTGCTGCTGGTGCTCGCGCTCGCGCGGAAGATGGAGGAGCGGGCCGACGCGCACGCGCGCGCCAACGTCTCGGCCGACGCGCTCGCCGACGCCCTCGCGGCGCTCGCCCGGGACGCGCGGATGCCACTCGTGACCGGGCGTCGCCACGCGCGCATGCACCCGGACCTCTACGACCGCATCTGTGCGTGCGGTCGCGACCTGGGACCGCGCCCCGCGCCCCCGAATCGACGCGCTGGCCTGATCGCGGGCCTCGTGGTCTCCGCCGGCCTCGTCGCGCTGCCGTTCGCGGGCGATGCCGCCACCGCGATCGAGCCGGGCACGGAGGTCGACCTCGGCGCGTCGGCCGCGATCTGGCGGTTGCGCGTCGACCCTTGGGATGCGCACGCGATGCTCGCGCTCGCGTGGGCTTCGGCGAGCGCACACGATCCGTCGCGCGCGGCGGCGCGCGTCGCCGAGGCGAGGCGCCTGGGCGCGCGCGCGAGCGACGTCATGGAGCTCGAGGCGGAGCTGCTCGCGCAGAACCACGAGTGCGATCAGGCGCGGGATCGCTTCGACGCGGCGATCCGGGCGCGCGCCGAGGAGAGCTTCGCGGCGGGGATCTTCGAGCCGCTCGAGCTCGGCGGCTACCACTTGCCGCGCACGCTCGTCTCGGAGTGCGGCTACGGCGATTGATCGCCGGCTCCGGTCCCTTTCCGTCCGCGGGCTACGGAACGGCTCGCCCGCTCCCGTCCGGGCCCTCCGGGGCGAGCACTCCTGCTGTGATCGCGCGCCGCCTTCGGCTGGCGTATCTTCCCCCGCGGCGTGCTGTACCGTCGTCACTCTCATTGTTCGTACTGCGGTGCCGCGTTCGAAGCGCAGGAGCGTTGGCCGCGTCGCTGCGTCACGTGCGGCAACGTGAGCTACGCGAACCCCGTCCCCGTCGCCGTGCTCGTCCTGCCTGTCGACGATGGCGTCCTCTGCGTGCGGCGCGGCGGGCGCACGCCGAGCGGCGCGCCCGAGGCCGGCTTCGGACAGCTCGCGCTGCCAGGCGGATTCATCGATCTGGGGGAGACCTGGCAAGAGGCCGCCGCGCGTGAGCTGCGCGAAGAGGCGAACGTCTACGTCGAGCCGAGCGCGATCGGGGATCTCTGCGTGCGGAGCACGGACAACGGGCTCGTGCTCGTCTTCGGGATCGGCCCGGTGCTGCGTGCGGCCGACCTTCCGCCGTTCTCGCCGAGCGACGAGGTCACGGACCGCACGATCGTGCGAGCCGCCGTCGGCCTCGCGTTCCCCCTTCACACCGAGGTGCTCGCGCGGCACTTCGCGGCGCGTCAGCCCGCCCGCCGAGACAGCCACTGATGGTCGCGGTCGGCGAGCCAGCGCTGCTGATCCGCGGCGCGCGCATCGCTCGCTGCGACGGATCGGGCGCCGAGGCGAGCGAGCGGCTCGCCGTGCTCGACGACGGCGCCGTGGCCGTCTCGGGCGACGGGCGAGTCGTCTACGTGGGGCGCACGGCCGATGCGCCGACGCCGGGCGCGTCGACGGAGATCGTGTACGCGCGCGGGGCCTTGCTCACGCCGGGGCTCGTCGACGCGCACACGCACCTCGTGTTCGCCGGGCGCCGCACGCACGAGCACGAGCTCAAGATGCGCGGAGCCGACTATCGCGCGATCGCGGCCGCGGGCGGAGGCATCGTCTCGACGGTTCGGGCGACGCGTGCCGCGAGCGACGAGGCGCTGAGCGCCGCGCTCGATCGGCGGCTCGAGATCGCGCTGGGCTACGGCGTCACGACCGTCGAGGTGAAGAGCGGCTACGGCCTCTCCGTGGAGGAGGAGCTGCGACTGCTGCGGATCGCCGCCCGGTCGGGGAAGGGCGCGCGAGCGCCACTGCCGCGCACCGTGCCGACGCTGCTCGGCGCCCACGCGGTGCCGGAAGAGCACCGTGCGGATCGAAGCGTCTACGTGGACCTCGTGGCGCGGGAGATGATGCCGCGCGCGGCGCGCGAGGGACACGCGGTGGCGGCCGACGTCTACCTCGACGAAGGCGCGTTCTCACGCGCGGAGGCCGCGCAGATCCTCGAGGCCGCGAAGGCGAGCGGCTTGGCGGTCAAGGCGCACGTCGGCCAGTTCCGCGACCTCGGTGGCGCGGAGCTCGTGGCGTCGCTCGGCGGCCTCTCGTGCGATCACCTCGAGCAGGTCTCCGACGCGGGGCTGGCCGCGATGGCGGCGACCGGCACGGTGGCGGTGCTGCTCCCCGTCGCCTGGCGCACGCTTCGGCAGGCGGCGCCCGATGCCGCGCGCATGCGGGGCGCCGGGGTCTCGGTCGCGGTGGCGACGGATACGAACCCGGGGACGAGCGCGACGCTCGATCTCCCGATGTGCGCGGCGCTCGCAGTCCGTGACGCCGGCCTCGATCCCTCGGAGGCGCTCTTGTCGATCACCGCGAGCGCTGCGCGCGCCCTGGGGCGCCCCGATGCGGGCCGCGTCCGTGTCGGCGCACCGGCGGACCTCGCGCTCTGGGATCACGACGACCCGGCGATGTTCGCGTACGTGATGGGCGGGCAGCGCCCGACGCGGGTGTGGATCGAGGGGCGCACGGTGCTCGACGTGCCGGCGGCCACCTCGGCGTTCTGACCGGGCCGGCGGGCCTCGGCGGCTTGCGAGCGGGCAGGGCGCCCGGTACGCCCGGGCTCCGATGGACGCCGCGGAGAACACGCCCGACGCCCCTCCGCCGCCCGAGCGCCCTCGGCTGACGGAGCGTCCGTGTCCCGTGTGCGGCGCGGCGGTCGAGCCGCTACGCGCGGCCGAGGTGGTCGCGCTCGATGACGGCTACCGCTACCTCGACTCGGCCGCCTGTCGTGTGCGCTATCTCGAGAGCGTTCGCGCCGTGCCCGCGCCGTCGCGAGGCAGCGAGCGCCCTCGCGCCTCGTCGTGGTCCACCGGCAGCGACGCGGGCACGCCCGCGCCGAAGAAGAAGCGCTCCATGCGCCCACGACAGACGGAGTGGACGGGAGGCGTCGCGGCCGCGGCCCCGCCTCCGCTGCCCCCGCCGGTGATTCCCCTCGGGCTCGCGGGCGCCTCGCTGCTCGCCGCGCTCTTCGCCACGCACTGGACGCTCGCCGCGATCGCGGCGTTCTTCGCGGCCGTGTCGGCGACTCTGGCGCTCCTGTTCGGCGGTCACGTGCGCGCGAGCGCCGGCTGGCCCGCGTACGTCGCGGCGCCACTCGGCGCGCTGGCCGCGGGAAGCGCCGGTCTGGTCCGTCTCCTCCACGACGAGGATCCGCGCTGGCTGCTCGCCGGCGCGGCGCTCGCGGCCGGCCTCGCGAACGTGCGGTGGTGGATCGACGCCGGCTCGGCGCAGACGGCCGAGCATCTTCTCCGATCGCTCGCGCAGCGGATGCCGGTGCGCACGCGGCTCCCGACCGCGGTCGACGGCAAGCCGCGCGCGCTGGCATCGACAGAGGTCGAGACGGCACGCATCCGGGTCGGCGAAGAGATCCTCGTCCGCGAGGGCGAGGTGGTCGCGGTCGACGGGTCGGTGCGAGCGGGGGAAGCGCAGGTGTTGCTTCACCCGAGCGCAACCGCTCCGGTGCGGCGAACGGTGGGCGACGCGGTGATCGCGGGCGCGCGGGTGGTCGACGGCGCGCTCCGCGTGCTGGCGACGCACGTCGGAGCGGACCGCGCGCTTCTGCGTCCGGCGCGCTTCGGCGACGGCTCCGCCGCCGACAGCGCCCCCATCACGCGCGCGGCGCTGCGCGCCGAGCTCCTCGGCACGGTCGTGCTCGTCCTCGGTGCGTGCATCGCGGTCGTCGTCAACGGCGCGGAGGCCAGCATCGCGGCGGTCGCGGCCGTGCTCCTCGCGGCGCCCGTCCTCGCCGTGCGCCGCGCCGCCGACACGCCGTACGCGGTGGCAGGGGCCGCCGCCGCGCAGCGCGGCATCGCGTTCGCCTCTGCGCGCGCGCTCGATCGGGCAGGCCGAACGAGCGTCGTCGCCATCTCCACGCGCGGCGCGCTCACGGAAGGCGCGCCGGAGATCGCGGAGGCCCACGGCATCGAGGGCGATGCGGCGGGGCCTCTGACGCTGGCGGCTGCGGCCGAGCGCGAGGTCGAGGGCAACGTGATCGCCCGCGCCATCGTGCGGCACGCCGAGGCGATGGGCCTCCCGGTGACGCCGGTACGCCGCGTGACCGTCGTGCCCGGGCGCGGCATCCGCGCCGTCGGCCCGAACGGCGAGCACATCGCGATCGGCACGCGCTCGCTCTTGCTGGAGGACGGCGTCAGCGTCGCCATCGCCGAAGGCGAGGCCGCACGCGCGGAGCTGCGCGGGCACGTCGCCGTGTTCGTCGCCATCGAGCGGAAAGTGCGTGCGCTCGTCGGGCTCCACGACGAAGAGCGCCCCGGAGCGCGCGCCGCCGTGCAGCGACTCATCGATCTCGGCGTCGAGGTCGTGCTCCTCTCCGGCGACTCCCGCGCATCGATCGATGCGCTCGCCAAGCGGCTCGACGTCGATCACGTGCGCTCGGAGCTGACGCCCGAAGAGCGCGCGGCCGAAGTGCGGCGTCTGCGCGATGCGGGCGGGGTCGTCGCGGCGATCGTGCATCCCGCCCACGATCCCGAGCTGCTGGGCGCCGCCGACGTGCCCGTCGTCCTCGCGGCGGCGGGCGCGCCGGAGGGAGACCGCGCGATCGCGCTGAGCGGCGACGACGTGCGCGACGCCGCGGGCGCGCTCTTCATCGCGATCGCGGCACGGCGCGAGGCGTTTCGGGCGGCCAGCGTCGCCGCCCTGGGCGGCCTCTCGCTGGTCGTGATGGGCGCGACGGGCCTGCTCTCGCCCGCGATCGTCGCCGTCCTCGCGGGCGCGATCGACGCGTATGCGCTCCCCACGGGCGAGCGCGTCCTCCGCCGCATCGATCTGCGCCTCCCGGCGCGCGGCTGACGTCGCAGCTCAGGAGAGGTCGCGCAGCTCGCGCTTGAGGACCTTTCCGGTCGGGTTCTTCGGCAGCTCGGCCAGCACCACGACGTCCTTGGGGACCTTGGGGCCGCTGAGCCGTTCCTTGCAGAAGCGCTGGATCTCCGTGGGCTCCGCGTGCTGACCCGCGCGCAGCGCGACGTAGGCGCGGACACGCTCGCCGAGATCCGCGTCGGGCACGCCGACGACGGCCGCCTCCTCGATCGCGGGGTGCGTGTGGAGCGTCTCCTCGACCTCCGCGGGATACACGTTCACGCCGCCCGAGATGATCATGTCGCGCTTGCGACCGTCGATGTGGAACAGGCCGTTCTCGTCCTGGTGCGCGAGGTCGCCGACGCTGAAGAACCCGTCGCGCATCGAGCGCTCGGTGGCGGCCTCGTCGCCGTGGTAGCGGACGAGCAACGCGTTGCGGACGAAGACCTCTCCGCTCTCGCCGCGTCGCACGGGGCGACCTTCTTCGTCGAGGAGCCGAATCTCGTTGCCGCGCACGGCGTGACCGATGGTGCCGGGCGAGCGCAGGAGCTCGTCGGGCGTCGCCAGCGTGTTCAAGCCCGTCTCGGTCGCGCCGTAGAAGTTGTAGACGACGTGGCCGAGCTCGGCGATCGCCTCGCGCGCCAGCGCGCCCGACAGGGGCGCGCCGCCGCAGAGGATGGCGCGCAGCGTGTGGAGGTCGTGCGCGCGTCGCTCCGCCTCGGGCAGCGCCAGGATCCGCGTGAGCATCGTCGGAACCATCGCGCTCGTCGTGATCCGCTCGCGTGCGATCGTCCGGAGCACCTCGGCAGCGTCGAACTTCTTCTCGACGAACACGGTGCCGCCGAGGAGATAGGTGATGGTCGCGAACGCGAACGCGGTCGAGTGATAGAGCGGACAGACGGCGAGGTGGCGATCGCCGACGCGCACGGGCAGCTCGTGGAGCAGCTGCGCGTACGCGAGATACCCCTCGCGGCCGAACTTGCGTACGGCGCCCTTGGGCTTGCCCGTCGTGCCCGACGTGTAGATGACGACGGCGGCTTCGTCGGAGTCCGCGTCCACGACCTCGCGCGCGCCGTGGAGCACGATCTCGTCGTACGAGGGCAGGCCCGGCGTCGCGCCACCGACGGAGATCACCGCGCCAGGGCGAAGCGTCGGGAAGCGATCCCAGTGCGCGGTGATCACCTGCGCGATCTCGCTCTCGACGAAGACCACCTCGGTGCCGGAGTGCGCGACGAGGTAGGCGAGCTCCGACGGGGTCGAGCGCCAGCTCGCGGTGACGGCCCGCGCGCCGATGCGGGTGAGCGCCGTCTGGGTCTCGATCAGCTCGGGCCGGTTGTGGAGCACGAGCATCGCCGCGCGCCCGCGTCCGAGACCTGCGCGGCGCACGAGGTGCGTCGCGAGCCGATCGATCCGCGCATCGAGCGCGCCGTACGTGAGGCGGAGGCCGTCGCCGACCAGGGCCAGCGCGTCCGGGCGCGCGGCGGCGTGGTAGCGGAAGACGCCCGCGGGGCCCATCGCGCCTCGCAGCGCCTGGCGGGCGAGCGCCAGGGCGCCCGCGGCCGAGAGGTCGTAGGCGAGCCCACGCTCGACGCCGACGCTGCCCGCGAGCCTGACCCACTCGGCCGCGTTGCGCGCCGCGGCTCGTACACGGTCACGCGAAAAGCGCTCGGAAGCCTCGTCCTTGTTGACCATGTTCTCCGTCTTTCCGTAGGATTCAGGCACTCGTCAAGAGGAGGCTCCGAAATGGGATTTTGGGAAGACGCCACGCCGGCCACCAAGGGAACGATCGTCGTCGGTGGGCTCCTGATCGTGTACTTCGCGCTGGCGTACTTCGTCGGTCTCTGGCCATACAACGCGGTGAGCGAGACCGTGCAGACGCGCGGGCTGCCGCCGGCGTCGGCAGCTCCCTGATCGCAGCGTCGCGCCGTTTGAACGTCGCCTGACCTCTCGACAACGTACGAGCGCCAGTGCGTTTCGCGCTGGCGCTCGTCGTCGCGTCGCGCGAAGGTGGCCCCATGGAGTCGTCGAGAATGAGCGGGAAGAGCGCCCGCGAGCGGATCGTCGTCGTCGGTCTTGGTTACGTCGGTCTGCCCGTCGCGATGGCGTTCGCGCGGCACTTCGAGGACGTGGTCGGGCTCGACATCGACGCACGACGAATCGACGAGCTGCGCAGCGGTCACGATCGAACCAACGAGGTGGACGAGCGGGAGCTGCGTGCGACCTCGCTCCGCTTCGCCTCGAGCCCCGCGGAGTGCGGCAAGCCGACGTTCGTGGTCGTGACGGTGCCGACGCCGATCGATCAGGATCGCCAGCCCGATCTGGGCCCGGTCGAGCGCGCGACGGAGACGGTGGGCCGCCACTTGCTCTCGCGCGGAACGGTGGTCGTCTACGAGTCGACGGTCTATCCCGGGGTCACGCGCGATCTCTGCGGGCCGCTGCTCGCCAAGCACTCGGGGCTGGCCGTCGGCGTCGATTTCACGCTGGGCTATTCCCCCGAGCGCATCAATCCCGGCGACCGCGAGCACACGCTCGAGCGCACGGTGAAAGTGGTGTCGGGAAGCGACGCGGCCACGCTCGAGCGGGTCGCCAGCGCGTACGGCGCGATCGTGCCGGCGGGCGTGCACCGCGCCTCGAGCCTCGAGGTCGCGGAGGCCGCGAAGGTCATCGAGAACACGCAGCGGGATCTGAACATCGCGCTCATGAACGAGCTCGCGATCATCTTCGATCGGATGGCCATTCCGACGAAGGACGTGCTCGCGGCGGCCGGCACGAAGTGGAACTTCCTGCGCTTCTATCCCGGGCTGGTCGGCGGGCACTGCATCGGCGTCGATCCCTACTACCTGACCGCGAAGGCCGAGCGCCTCGGCTACCACCCGCAGGTCATCCTGGCCGGACGGCGCATCAACGACGGCATGGGCATCTACGTCGCCCAGCGCCTGATCAAGCTGCTGATCGCCCGCGACACCCCCGTGAAGCAGGCGCGCGTCGGAATCCTCGGGCTGACGTTCAAGGAGAACGTGCCCGACCTCCGCAACAGTCGCGTTCCCGACATCGCGAACGAGCTCCGGCAATTCGGCATCGAGCCGATGATCCACGACCCGCGGGCGGACGCCGCCGAAGCTCGCCACGAGTACGGCGTCGAGCTCGTCTCGCGGGAGTCGCTCCGCGAGCTCGATGCGCTCGTCCTCGCCGTCTCGCACCGCGAGTTCTCGGAGATCGAAGGGGAGGGCTTGCACGCGCTGGTTCGCAAGGGCGGCGTCGTCGTCGACGTGAAGTCGATGCTCGATCGCGCGCGCGTGCCGAGTGATCTCGCGTACTGGGCTCTGTGAGGAACCGGGCGCTCCGAGCATGACCAAGTACCTCGTCACCGGCGCGGCCGGGTTCATCGGCTCCCACGTCGCGCACGTGCTCCTCGATCGCGGGGACACCGTCGTCGGGCTCGACAACGTCAACGCCTACTACGACCCCACGCTCAAGGAAGCGCGCCTCGCGCGACTCGCGCCCAAGCCCGCGTTCCGCTTGGTGCGGGGCGACGTCGCCGATCGGCCGCTCGTCGAGCAGCTCTTCCGAGAAGAGCGCTTCGACAAGGTGATCCACCTCGCCGCGCAAGCCGGGGTCCGCTACTCGCTGACGAACCCGCACGCGTACGTCGAGTCGAACCTGGTCGGCTTCGTGAACGTGCTCGAAGGGTGTCGGCACGAGGGCGTGAAACACCTGACCTACGCGTCGTCGAGCTCGGTCTACGGCGCGAACACGACGATGCCCTTCTCGGTGCATCACAACGTCGACCACCCGCTCAGCCTCTACGCCGCCAGCAAGAAGGCGAACGAGCTGATGGCCCACACGTACAGCCATCTCTACGGGCTGCCGACCACCGGCCTGCGCTTCTTCACGGTCTACGGCCCTTGGGGTCGACCCGACATGGCGCTCTTCCTCTTCACCAAGGCCATCCTGGAAGGGCGGCCCATCGACGTGTTCAACGAGGGGCGCATGCGCCGCGACTTCACGTACATCGACGACATCGTCGAGGGGGTCGTGCGCGTCTCGGACCGCACCCCCGATGGCGATCCCTCGTGGAGTGGGGCACACCCCGACCCCGCCACCAGTCGTGCGCCCTACCGCGTCTACAACATCGGCAACCACGAGCCGGTCGAGCTGATGCACCTCATCGGCACGCTCGAGAAGACCCTGGGGCGCACCGCGGAGAAGCGGATGCTGCCGATGCAAGCGGGCGACGTGCCGGCGACCTTCGCCGACGTCGCCGATCTCGAGCGCGACGTGGGGTTCAAGCCCGCCACGCCGATCGAGACCGGCGTGGCGCGCTTCGTCGCGTGGTACCGCGAGTACTTCCGCGTCTGAGATCGGGCGTCAGTTCGGGGCGCTCGCCGGATCGTTCGCGAGCTCGGGGAACACGCGCAGGATCTCGTCGGTCAGCGCGCGAATCAGCTCGCTCTCCGCTTCGTCGGGGCTGGGCCCCGTGACGCGCTCGACGTTGCGCTGGTAGATGAAGGCTCGCCCCGCGCGCGGGGGCTCGCCCTCTTCGGAGACGTCGTCGAGCAGGAGCGGGATCCGGGGGTCGACGCCCTCGGCGACGACCTCGGCGCCGGGCAGATCGCACACGATCACGAGCGCGCCCTCGAGGGTGTGCGCGAGCGGCTCCGAGAGCGAGCGAATCGCCGACTGCACGCGCGCCTCGAAATCCGCCGTCGCGATCTCGGCTCGCGTGCCCCGAGCGCGTAGCTCGGCGTCGCGGGCGCGCAGGAACGCGATGGCCATCGCCCGCGTGTCGCCGCGGTGCTCCGCGATCAGGCCCAAGTAGTACTGCGCGTCGGAGCTGGTCGGATCCTGCTCGGCAGCCTGCGTGATCAGTCGCTCGGCGGTGTCGACGTCGCCGACCTCGAAGTGCGCACGCCCGACGCCGAACGTCAGCTGCGGCAGCTGGAACGGCCCCTTCGGCAGACGCGCGACGACGCGCGCGGCCCCGTCGCGGTCGCCCTTGCCGAGATAGGCATCGAGCTCGAGCAGGAGCGCGTCGGCGAGCTCTTCGTCTTCGACGATCCAGTCGAGCGCATCCTCGACGATCGCGATGACCTCGTCCCAGGCCTGGAGCGGGTGCAGGTACACCTCGGCCGCGTTGAGCATCGCCTCGACGAAGCTCTCGTCGAGCTCGATCGCCTTCTTGTAGTGCTCGACGGCCTCTTCCGGGCTTCCGTCGAGCGCGCTCACGTAGCCCAGGAGGTTGTGCACCTCGGGCGCCTCGGGGTCGACCTCGAGGCTTCGCTCCGCCGACAAGCGCGCCCCCGCGAGATCTCCCTTGCCCACGAGATCCCAGGCGCGATCGAGGTGAGCGCTCAGCTGATCCATCGGGGCTTTGTCGTCGGTGCTCATGGGCGCGAGAAGCGGGAGGGGGACCTTCATGGGCGCCCGAGCGCGGGGCGTCAAGCACGCCCGTGCGACGCCGAAGAGAGCGTTGGGGCCCCGTGCTCGATAGGATGAGAGCGTGCCGCGTCTGCTCGTCTCGTTCGCCGCTCTCGCGCTCGCCGGCTGCTGGGCGCTCGGCCCGCTCCCGGCGGAGCCGACCTCGCTCGGGACGACGTCGTGCGGCATCGTCTGCACGGGCGCCGAGCTGCCCGATCGCGGGGAGGCGTTCCTGCGCGGCCGTCCCGGAGAAGAGACGCGCGTCGGGGTGCCGCGCCTCGTCGAAGCCCTCGGGCGCGCGGCCAGCGCAGTTCGCAGCGCGCACCCCGGAACGCAAGACCTGCGGATCGGCGACGTCGGCGCCCCCCACGGCGGGCATCATCCGCGGCACGCGAGCCACCGCGCCGGCCGCGACGTGGACATCCTGTTCTACGTCGAGGACGCCGCGGGGCGACCCGTTCCGTCGGCGGGCTTCGTGGCCTTCTCTCGGTTCGGTCACGCGTTCTCGCCCGAGGGCGATCTCTACTTCTTCGACGACGCGCGGAACTGGGAGCTCGTCCGCACGCTCCTCACCGACGAGACGATCGAGGTGCAGTGGATCTTCTGCAGCCGTGGCGTCGAGGCCCGCCTGCTCGCGTACGCGCTCGAGCACGAGCCCGACCCCGACGTCCTCTTCCGCGCGCCGTACGTGCTCCAGCAGCCGGAGAACGCGCGACCGCACGACGACCATTTCCACGTGCGCGTCTATTGCTCCGCGGAGGAGCGCGCGGAGGGCTGCCGTGACATCGGCCCGCGCTGGCCTTGGCTGCGGCCCGACGTCGAGGCGCTCGAAGGCGAGACGCCGTCGCTCGACGACGCGGCGCTCCTCGAGCTGCTGCGCTCGGACTGACGCCGCGCGTACGCGTGGCCGGCGCGTCAGTCGAAGAGCGCCATGCAGCGCCGGGCGACGTCGCCCATGTCGCCGGCGCCCATCGAGATGCGCACCACCGTGAGCGTGTTGCCGGCGAAGCCTCGCGCGACGCGCTCGAGCTCCGGCGTGGCTTCGAGCAGCGCGAGCCACGAGCCGGGCGGCAGATCGCCCGCGAAGGTGGCGACGGACTCGAGATGGAAGGGCGGGACGCGGCAGTCGAAGAGCACGACCGGTAGCTCGCCGCGATGGTCTTCGATCGCCTCCTGCATCTCGAGGATCTCCGTCACCGGCCGAACGACGGCGCGGCCCGTGAGGGCGAGCCCGAGCTGTCGCGCTCGGCTCGGATCGCGCGTGACCGCGAGCAGCACGGGCAGCGAGTCACCCGCGCGCACGGTCTTGCCCGTCGAGACGACCATCACGCCCGAGCCCAGATCTTCGCCCAGGTCATCGCTCGCGTTCGGCGGCGGCGTCGTGGGCGCGAGCATCTCGCGAGGGCGCGGGACGTCCACGCGCCGCACGGGCGTCGCCTTGGGGCTCGCGCTCGGAGAGACCGTGCCCGGAGGTGTACCGGAGCGGAGCGCGTGGGCCCGCAGGGTCGCGAGCATCGGCCAGAGCTCGGTCAATACGCCGTCGGCGGCATCGTCACCCAGGCGCTCGGCGATCGCTTGGGCGAGCTCCCCTCGAACGAACGCATCCAGCAAGACGGCATCGTCGGGGACCGTGAGAAGCCCCGCGCGAGAGAGCGCCGAGCCGAGAATGGCGTCCCGAACGCTGGGCGCAGCAATCGCGCCCAGCGCCTCCTCGAGTGCGCGCGCAGCAAAGCCGCGCGGGCGTCTGGACGGAGCGCTCATCGTTCAGGCCTGACCGTAAGAATGTACCGGTCGAACGAGGGAGCCGTCAAAGCCGCGGTTTGGCTACAATGGCGCACCTTGCTGGTCTTGGGCATCGACGAGAACGGGCTCGGGCCGCGCCTCGGGCCGCTCGTCGCGACCGGCGTCGTGCTCGAAGTGGCCGCGTACGACGCGCGTGCGCTCGCGCGGCGCGGGGCCCGCGCAGGGATCGGGGACAGCAAGGCGACGGCCGGATTCGGGCGGATGGCGGCCGCCGAGAGCGTCTCGCTCGCGCTCGCCGAGCGTGCGATCTCTCGCGTTCCGGAGACGGTCGACGAGCTGCTGGCGGCGATCGCGGTCGACGGCGCCGAGGCCCTGCGCGCGCCGTGCCCCGCCTCGACCGCTGCGCAGTGCTGGTCCGAGGTCCTGCCGCTGCCGGTGTTCGGCGGAGACGTCGCCGAGGGGCGCAAGGCGCTCGCGAAGCTCGCTCGCGCGGGCGTCGAGGTGCGCCGTGCGCGATCGGCGATCGCCTGTGCTCGCGCCTTCAACGAGGGCGTGGATCGTTGGGGGAGCAAGCTCCGTGTCGATCTCGCGCTCTTCGAGAGCCTCATGCGCGATGCGCGCGCGTCCCTCGCCACCGACCTCCACGTGATCTGCGGCATGGTCGGCGGCGTCCGGAAGTACCGCGAGCACTTCACCAGCATGAGTGTCGAGCGCCTCGAGACCCTCGAAGAATCTCGCCACGCCTGTCGGTACCGCGTGGCCGAGCTCGGCGAGGTCCACTTCGAGGTCGACTCGGATGCGGGCCATCTCCCCGTCGCGCTCGCGTCGATGCTCGGCAAGTACGTGCGCGAGCTCGGAATGCACCGGCAGAACGCCTTCTACCGGCGACACGATCCGGGCCTGCCGGACGTGAGCGGCTATCACGACCCCGTCACCGGAGAGTTCGTGCAGGCCACGCGTGGCCTCCGCCGGAAGCTGGGGATCGAGGATCGGTGCTTCGAGCGGGAGAGCTGACGAGGCGCACGGGGCGTAGCTCCGTGAGATTCCAGGGGATCGCCGGCTTGCGCCGCAAGCCGAGAATCATTATCACATGCCGGTGACCACCTTGGCCGACCTGGGCGTCGACGCCTCGGCGCGGGTTGCCCGCGTGGAGGGGGCCCCGGCGCTCCGACGCCGCCTGCTCGAGATGGGCGTGCTGCCGGGCACGGTCCTGCGCGTGGTGCGCGTGGCACCGCTGGGAGATCCGCTCGTTGTCCGCCTGCGTGGCTACGAGCTCTCGCTGCGGCACGACGATGCGAGGGCGGTCGCGGTGGAGAAGCTCGCGTGACGCACACCGTGCTGCTCGCGGGCAACCCGAACTGCGGCAAGACGACGCTCTTCAACGGCCTGACGGGCTCGCGCGCCCGCACCGGCAACTACCCGGGCGTCACGGTCGAGCGGCGCGCCGCCGCCCTCTCGCTCCCGGGAGGCGGCAAGACCGAGCTCGTCGACCTACCGGGCACGTACTCGCTCACGGCCCGCTCGGCCGAAGAACAAGTCGCGGTGGACGCGCTCCTGCCGCCCGCGGGGGATCCCCCCGATGCGGTGGTCGTCGTGGTGGACGCGACGATGCTCGCGCGGCAGCTCTACCTGGCGCTCGCGGTCCTCGAGACAGGCCTCCCCGTGGTGGTCGCGCTCAACCTCATGGACGAGGCGCGCGCGCTCGGGCTCGCGATCGACGTGGCCGCGCTCTCGCGCGAGCTCGGCGTGGAGGTCGTCCCGATCGTCGCGCGCACGAGCGAAGGGAAGGGGGAGCTCCTCGCCGCGATCGAGCGCGCCACGAAGGCCGTTTCCGCCGCCCCTCGCCCGCTCGCGCTCCCCGAAGTGGCGGAGCGCGCGCTCGCGCCGGTCGTCGAGGCCGTGCGCGCCACCGGCCGAAAGGACCGCGACGAGGCGTGGCATCGGGCCCGCGCGCTCTGGGCGGTGCTCTCGCTCGGCGGCGACGAGCTCGCGGGGATCGACCCCGCCGTCCGGAGCGCGGTCGAGAAGGCCTACGCGGCCGACGCGGATCTCGACGAGACGATCATCGCGGCGCGCTACGCGCGCATCGATGCGGTCGTCGAGGCTGCCGCGCCCAGCGCGAGCGGCCACGACGCGCACCGCCGAACCGGCACCGAGCGCCTCGACCGTTGGCTGACGCATCCCGTCTGGGGCGCGCTCGCCTTCGCGATCGTGATGGCCGTGCTCTTCCAGGCTCTGTTCACGTGGTCGGAGCCGCTCGTGGGCGGGATCGAGGCGCTCGTCGCGCTGGCGCAGTCGTTCGCGCGCAGCCTGCTGCCCGAAGGCCCGCTCGCGGACCTGGTGGCCGACGGCGTCATCGCGGGCGTGGGCAACGTGATCGTCTTCGTGCCGCAGATCGCGCTGCTCTCGCTCTTTCTCGCGCTGCTCGAGGACTCGGGTTACCTCGCGCGCGTCGCGTTCGTGATCGACCGCCTGATGCGCGGCGTCGGGCTGCACGGGCGCGCCTTCGTGCCGCTCCTCAGCGGTTTCGCGTGCGCCGTGCCCGCCGTGATGGCGACGCGCACGATCGAGTCACGGCGTGATCGCCTGGTGACGATGCTCGCGCTGCCGCTCATGTCCTGTAGCGCGCGGCTTCCGGTCTACGCGCTCGTGACGGCGGTGGCGTTCCCGTTCGATCGACGCATCGGCGGCGTTCTCTCGGTCGGCGCGGTCGCGCTCTTCGCGATGTACGTGCTCTCGGTCGTCGCCACGCTGGGGGCGGCCGCCGTGATGCGGCGCACCGTGCTGAAGGGCGAGACCCCGGCGCTCGTCCTCGAGCTGCCTCCCTACCGCATGCCCGTGGCGCGCAACGTCGCGCTCACGATCTGGCAGCGCACGAGCGCCTTCGTGGTGAACGCCGGGACGATCATCCTCGCCATCAGCGTCGTGCTCTGGGCGCTGCTCGCGTTCCCGCGCGATGCGGCGATCGACGCGCGCTACGACGCCGAGCTCGCCGCGCTGCCGGCCGACCTGGACGCGGGCGCACGGGAAGAGCGTTCGCTCGAGATCGAGCACGAGCGCAGCGAGGAACAGCTCTCCGCGTCGTTCGGCGGTCGCCTCGGGCGCGTGATCGAGCCCGCCATCGCGCCCCTCGGATTCGACTGGAAGATCGGCGTGGGCCTCGTCGCGTCGTTCGCGGCCCGCGAGGTGCTCGTGAGCACGCTCGGCCAGGTGTACGGGGTCGGGGCCGAGGCCGACGAGAGCTCCTCGACGCTCCACGACCGCCTGCGCGCCGCGCGTCGCCCCGATGGAACGCCCGTCTTCACGCCGCTCACGGGCATCGCGCTGATGGTCTTCTTCGTGCTCGCCGCGCAGTGCATGAGCACGCTCGCCGTCATCCGCCGCGAGGCCGGGGGGTGGAAGTGGGCGATCTTCGTGCTCGTGTACATGAACGTGCTCGCCTACGTCGTGACGCTGATCGTCTATCAGGGCGGCCGCGCGCTCGGCTGGGCTTGAGCGCGGGCACTCCGGGCGCGCATCATCGCGGGCGATGAAGAACGTGCTCGTCACCGGAGGCTGCGGCTTCCTCGGTCGGTGGATCACGGCGCAGCTCCTCGAGGAGGGCGCGCGTGTGCGCATCCTCGCCGCGCCGGGCGAGACGCGCGCGAACGTCGCGGGCCTCGACGTCGAGATCCTCGAGGGCGACGTGCGCGACGTGGAGGCGATGAAGCGGGCGGTCGCGGGCACCGACACGGTGTTCCACGCGGCCGCCATCTACAGCGACTGGGCCCCGGATCCCACGCGCATGTACGACGTGAACCTCCGCGGCACCTTCCACGTGCTCGAGGCCGCACGGCGCGCCGGCGTGGAGCGCGTGATCTACACGGCGAGCATCGTCTCGCTCGGCCGCGCCCGGCACGTGGGCGTCGCGAACGAGACGACGCCCTACGAGTGCTGGGATCTCGATTTCCCCTACAGCCGCAGCAAGCTCCACTCGCGCGAGCTCGCCGAGTCGTTCGCGGCGTGGGGGCTCGACGTGCGCGTCGTGTGCCCCGGGATCGTGCTCGGCCCGAACGACATCCGCCCGACCCCGAGCGGCGGGCTCATCCTGGGGTCGCTCAAGACGCCGGGCCCGGCCGTGATCTTCGACGGCGGCGCGAGCTACGTCGACGTGCGCGATGCCGCACGCGTGCACCTGCTCGCCGCCACGCGCGGCAAGCGCGGCGAGCGCTACATCGCGAGCGCACACAACCTCTCGAACGCGCAGCTCGTCGACGCGATCGACCGCGTCACCGAGCGCAAGCGCGCGCGCGTGAAGATCCCCGTCCGCGTGGCGCGCGGCATCGCGCGCGCGATGGAGCTGCAGGCCGCGCGCACCGGGACGCCGCCGCTCCTCTCGCGCGACTTCTTCGAGTACAGCCTGGTCCCGTCGTACTACGACAACGCCAAGTCCAAGCTCGAGCTCGGCGCGAGCTACCGCCCGCTCGACGAGACCCTGCGCGACGCGGTCGCCTGGTTCCGCAAGCGCGGGATGCTCGGCTGAGGGACCCCGGGAGCCGCTCGCGATCCCTGGCGACGTGCCCGCGCGACTCAGCTTCCTGACGAGGGGCCTGGGAAGGAAGTTCGGACGACACGCCCTTCGATCACCGCTACGCGATGTCCGGGCGGCAGCTCTCGAGGCTGCGTCTGCGTCATGGCGCTCCCCATCGCCGCGCCGGCCCCAGTCGCGTTCGTCCAACACCAGACCTCACCGTCGCGCCGGATGATGCAGCCACTCGTGTCGTCGAGGTCGACGGCCACGACCGACTGCGCCATTCGTCGAGGGGAGAGGATCTCGTCCTCGTACGCGCCCCAGCAAACGAGGTCTCCGTCGGCCTCGAGCGCGCACGCGAGGTCTCCGCCGACCGCCACTGCCTCGGCGTCCTCGACGCCACTCACCCGCAGCGGCGTGGGACGCCGGCAGCTCGCAGGACCAAACAGCCCGGCTGGGTCGAGAGCGGAGGGATATCGTATTTCCTGCATGCATGCCGCGAGCGCACGCGAGTCTTCGAGCGCGATGACCCCCCAGCACCAGACCGCGCCTCGAGAGACGGCGCACGTGCTCGAGTAGTCGACGTCGACGAGGTCGACGTCGCGGATCGGCACGTGGACGATGCCGTCGATCACCTCGCCGTCGCTCGTCTCGCCGAGCAGATTCGTCCCCCAGCATCTGACTTCGCCGCGGGAGCCGTTCGGCGCGCCCTCGCCGAGCACGACGCAGGTGTGACCATGAGAGGAAATCGAGGTGGCCCCGCTAGCGCCGACGACATGGATGAGCCGTGGTACGTGATGGCAGAGCCCGCCCACGTCCGTCAGTGGTTGACCCGATGACCAAGGCTCGCCGCGCTCCAACGGCACCTGCCCGGTCGCCGGCGTCGCGCTCGCCAAGCTGCTCTCCCAGCACCACACCTCGCCGTCGATGGCGAGCTCGCACCAACCTCTGCCATCCACGACGGAGCACGGAGGGAGGTCCAGCGCAAACATCGGTCCGAGCGATGTGGGCTCGCATGCCCTGCAGTTGACGACGTTCGTCTGGCCCGTGCAGACCGCAGTGCCTTGGCGCGAGCATGCGCAAGTGCCATGGCCGCTCGCGGACGAGGAGCGGTAGGGGCCTCCAGGCAGGCGTGCTGGGTCGCGACTGCCCTCTGCGTCCGTGCGCGCGCCGAGCGGCTCGTGCCAACACCAGACCTCCCCGTCCACCTGCACGCAAACGCGATCGATGTTGTCGTCGACGGATATGCGCCAGTCGGTGGCGGCCCCCGTCGATCGTTGGCTCGCAGCCATGGTCGCGCCACAGCCCGCTAGGTACGCGCCGTGGAAGAACAGCTGCGCGTGCCGTTTCCACCTGTCACGTGCCATACATCGAGCACCGGAAGCGGTTCGCCGCGGCGACCCCTGGAGGCTCAGTGGGACACTGTCTTGGCGTGCCGGTTGCATCGGGTAGCGGGTGCATCTCCGCCAGATCCACGATGAGCCGCTCGTAGTTGCCAGCCGTGTCGAACTCGCGCCCCATGTCGAGCACATCCGGCACCGCGAAGTGAATCGCCTCATGCGCGAGAACGACGGCGCGCTGCGAGTCGTCCAACGCGAGCCACGGGTCGAGAATTGCGATCCAGTGTTCTTCGGGCGGCGCGGGGTGAGTCGGCGAGTAGTCGAGCAACGTGAGGCCGCGCGGCGCGAACCCGTACTGACTCCTCACGGTCGCGAAGGCCCCGGCAAACGGGTCCGAAGGATTCCACCACGGGCTGTCGGAGCGCATGGTGTCCACGAATTGGATCCGATTCCCCGAGCCCGGACCGATGGGAAGCGCTGCCAGCGTGGTGGCCGCGGTCTCGAGGCGGCCCGCGACGGCCTCGACGTCGTCGCGTGTGGGCATCCAAGCTGTTCCTGGGCCAACGTCAGTGCTGAACGCGAACATGCAGCGAACGTATTCGATGCCCGCGACGCCCGAGCCGAACACTGGGTTCGGGCCGGCCAGCCCCCTCAGCCGTGCAGCACTGCGTCGCAGCGCTGTCAACGCCCTCTCTCGAGCCGCGGCGAGCTCGGTCACGTAGCTCGGGGCCGGGCCGAGGGGCGGAGTCGGTCCGCAAGGGACGCCTCGAACAAAGCACCGGGGCACGGTCCGGAAACGGGAATCAAACCCGCGGATCCCGCCACGCCCGAGGAGCTGTAGCCACCTCAAGACTTCCGGTCGCGGTCGAGGGGTTCCGGAGGGAAGCGGGATCACGTCCACACATCCTGGATTGAAGGGCGTTCCGAAGGGCACGCTTACGACTCCAGCCCGCGGCGGCGGCGGGGGCGTGTCCGGAAGGTTGTCCCCCGGCTCGCGACAAGTCATCACGGTGACTGTCCCAGGGCTGCTCTGCGTGATCAGAGCCTGCATCGCCGCGGAGCTGCCCCCGGGATACCTATCCAGGATGTCGAGTGCCAGCTGCGCTCCCCAACGCAGCGGCTCCGCGACTCCGTGGAAGTCCCGTGTCATTCCAAGGAGTACGGCGCGTAGTCGGGCGTATGCTTCTCCGTTGATTGTCGCGTCGGGGTTCACCGGGCTATGTAGGTACGAAATCGCAGTGTCGCCGTCGACGCCCTCAAACGATTGGCAGTCGTGCCCCGCGAACGAATGTCCGAACCGATCGAGCATGCACGTGCGCGCTAGCTCCAGTGCTTGATACGAGAGCGGCGTCCACTCGAACGGGCAGCTAGCGGGGAGGTTGAACGCTTCGAAGCCGGCCGGGCGCCGTCCCTGAGCCGAGCTCGGCATGGGGGCGCGGCCGCGCGACGAGGGGCCCTTCCCAAGAGGGGCGCCCTCGAGTGGTCGTGCGTCGCGATAGCTGGCGCCGTTCCGCGCCGTCGAGGCCGCGCTCCGCACCGCCCGCTCGTGCAGCGTCGCGCGCTCCTGCGCTGGCCGGCTCGGTCCGCAGCCGCATCCCGCGCCACGCTTCTGGTCCCGCGCGCCGCACGCCTTCGCCGCCGGGCCGAAGGTCGAGCAGCTGCATGACGCGGTTGGTGCCCGACCGGCCGGTGCACCGGAACCGATCCGTGCGCCGCTTCGATAGTCGGCCAGCGTGACCGCCGGTGAGCGGTGCGCGGGCGCGATTGTGCTGGCCCGCGCGGTAGGGCGCGTCGATGTCGCAGCGAGCGGCGCGATCCGTGGGCGAGGGTTGCACTTCACCGTTTCGCCCTCCCCATGGCCGACATAGGTCGTCAGTCCTTCAGCGAGATTCGGGTCTCGAACGTGCTGCTGAATGTGCCGGCGGTGGTTGCGCGTGTCGCCGTGTACGCGACCGCTACCATCCCGCCGAAGTTCGCGCTGAACGGTGTGAGGACGTAGGTTGCGTTCGTCGAGGTCGCGTTGATGGTGACCGTCGCGATGCTCTGCGACTTGGTGTACATCTTGGCCGGATCGTCGTCCGTGCGCGCCATCGCGTAGACGTCGACCGTGATCGCGGCACCCGTGGGCACGGTCGCGTTGCGCACCAGAACCTCGAGCGTTCCTTCGCGCCACTGGGAGACGTCGAGCTCAGCCAGGACGATGGGCCCGACGGCGCTCGAGACGGCCACGCCGCTCATGTCGTGGTCCATCATACGCTGCACGATGATCTCGGTTCCTGACATAGTCGCGCCTCCTCGATGACGGCGGGTGAGCCAGGTAGATGGTGCCCACCCCAACACCGTACGACGAATGTACTCGTGGCCCCCCCCCCACGAGTCAATACGCTCCGCATCGTGTCGCGTCATCGTCACCTCCACCGCATGGTCGAGCGGGTAGCCCGGTGACGTCGCTATCGCTCAACTCCTCGGCGGCTCGACCGGAGGAACTTCTGGCGCCGCTTCGAGCCCGGCCTTGCGCCGCGCGGTCGGCTTCACGCGCTCGCCGAGGTCGGGCTCTCCGGCCAGCTCGAGCAGACCGGCGGCGATGCTCGCGATGCCCCCGTACGCTGGCTCGAACGCCGCAATCTTCGCGTCGCGCGCGGCCAGAGCCCCCTCGGCCTCGCGCTCCTCGCGCTTCACCACGTCGAGCGCCTTCTTGAGCGACGCCGCGCCTGCCTCCAGCTCGCTCGCGAGAACGGCGAAGTCCAGCTTGCGCCCCTTGCGTGGCGTCGTCTTCGGCGCGCCACGCTTCACCGACTTGGCCGCGTTCTTCGCGTAGGTGACGAGCATGTCGGGCGCCGCTGGCACCGACTGGTCGAGCTTGTACCGCGCGAGGCTCTCCGCGCCGAACGCGCCCGAGATAGTGCCCGCGATCTCGTCGATCGACGTGCGCAATGCGACGACCGCCGCGTCGCGCGCGTCCCGCGCGGGCGGATCGTCGCCGAGCTCCTCGGCATACGCCTGCTCGGCGCCTTCCAGCTCGCTCGCCCGACCGAGCAGCGCGGCCCGCAGCGCATCCACCAGCTCCGAGACGGTGAGCTTGCGGCCGGCCTTGACCCCGAGCGCCTGCTCGATCTGGGCGGCGCGCTTGGCGACGTGCACCTCCAGCGCTGCGCCTACGGCGCGCGCCGATCCCGTGCGGTTGCTGACGAGCTTCGTGATCTCCTTGGCCATCGTGTTTCCTCCCGTCGGGGACGGTACAGAACGGCGCTCCGAATCACCAGCGCCGCCGCCGATCCCGTCTCGCACGCGTGCCCGCGCGCCGGAGACGCCCCGCGCATTCCTCAGGCGGCTCGCTTCCGCGAAAGACGGGCCCGCCGCGCCTCGGACGGCCGCGCGCGCGAGAAGACGCGTCCGAGAATCCTCGGATGCCGATTCTGCCCGGCGAGCCCCTTCCGAGAATCCTCGAACGCCAGTCCTCCACGGAAAGGCCCGTCCGAGGATCCTCCGACGTCGATGTTTCACGCCGGCGCGCGTGCGCCCGCGCGCGGGCGCTCAGCCGAGCACGCGGTCGAGGAACGCGTTGCGGAGCGTGCCTTCTGGATCGAGGTCGCGGCTCAGCGCGCCGAATTCGCCGGCGCGCGCCCACACGCGAGCGACGTAGCTAGCGTCGACGTCCATCTCCTTGCCCCAATGCGGGCGCCCGAGGTGACGCTGCGAGAGCGACTCGAACGCCTGGAAGAGGCGCGCGCGGCCCGGCGCCTCGCTCATGTACGCGCCGATCTGCACCGTGGGGCGCCCGTAGGCCGGGCTCATCCACGCGTCGTCCTCGCGCACGAAGCGCACCTCGACCGGGAAGTCCACGGCGATGCGCTCGCGCTCGATGATCGAAGCGAGCTCGTCGAGCACGAGGGCCGCCGCGTCGAGGTCGAAGGCGTACTCGGTCTCGCGATGGAGCGGCGGCATCGCCACGTTGAACGCGTGGTGGCTCTGCACGGCGATGCCGGGGCGCTCGAGATAGCTGCGCGCGACGAGCGCGTTGATCTTCGGTGTGATCGCCGGCCAGCGCGCCCCCGCGGCGAGCGCGGCCGGGAACACGTACCGATTCACGACGTGCTCGTCGATCGCGCGCGACGCGCGCACGTCGGCCGGCGCCTCGGGCGTGCGCAGATAGCGGAACACGTGCGCCCCGCGCGCGCCCGGGAGCCACCACACCTTCACGAACTCGGTCGATCCTGCGATCTCGGGCAAGCGCCGCGCGACCTCGCGGATGGGCATCACCTCGACCTCGCCGATCAGCACGAACGCGGGCGCCACGCGCAGCACGAGCTCCACGATCACGCCGAGCGCGCCGAGCCCGACGCGCGCCGCCGGCAAGCGCGGATCGCCCCGGCCGAGCACGAGCACGTCGCCTCGCGGCGTGACGAGCGTCATCGCCTCGACGAGGCTCGCGAGGTTGCCGTGCACGAAGCTCGATCCGTGCGTGCCCGTGCTGATGGCGCCAGCGATGGACTGCGCGCTGACGGAACCGAGGATGGGCACGGCGAGCCCCACGCGGTCGAGCGCCTCCGTGAGCTCGAAGAGATGGATGCCGGCCTGCACGCGGATCGTGCGTGCGGCCGCGTCGATGCCGAGCACCGCGCGCATGCCCTCGAGGTCCAGCGCGACGTGCTCGGGCACGGCGATGGTCGACCACGAATGGCCCGCGCCGACCGCGCGCACGCGCTGCTTCGCACGCCGCGCGCGTGCCAACAGGTCGACCACTTCGCCGACCGACCGCGGCGACTCCCACGCCGTCGGCTTGGCCCTGTGGACCCTCGACCAGTTGACCCATTCCTTCGGCGGCACGTCAGCGAGTCTGACGCACCTTGCGACGACTCACGAGCGCCTGTTCGCCGGGGATCGAGGGAGGGGTGTCGAGACGGCCTTCGAACGAGAGCACGAAGCGCAGGTTCACGGTGTTGATCAGGACGTGGGCGAGGATCGCGCCCTCGAGACGCCCGCTCGCCTCGTAGATGGCGCCGAGGACCGCTCCCGTGGCCGTCGCCCAGACCGTCCAGATCCAGAAGCGCCGCGAGGGCCCCACGTGCAGGGCACCGAACGCGAACGAGCTCGCCGCGAGGCCCCACCAGGGCAGGAGCGCTCCTCGGAAGAGGATCTCTTCGCCCACCCCGCTCACGAGAGCGAGCCAGAGCGCGTCGCCCGGCGTGGCGTCGGCGAGGAGCGTCCGGAAATCCTGGCGGAGCGTCTTTCCCCAGCCGGTCCGGTGAACCACGACGCGGGTCAGCGCGATGGTGAGGGCCGCGAGCGCCGTCCCCGCCGCGAGGGAGGCCGCGAGCGAGTCGAGCGGCCCCACCTCGGCCGTGCGCCGCACGAGGCTCTCGTCCCGGGCCCAGGCGATGCCGGCGGCGCACGCGACCATCCCCCCGTAGACGAGGAGCGCCAGCGCCCGGTGGCGGGGACGGCGCGAGGATGGGCGAGGGGCTTGCATCGGCGTTCTTGAACCGCGCGCCTCCGTGGTAGAACGCGGCCTTCCCACCCTACGATGGACCGCTCGAGCCAGGAAGACGCCCCGCGCATCCTCGTCGTCGACGACGAGCAGGTGATCCGCGAGATCCTCGCCGACTTCCTGGCGATGGAGGGCTTCGACGTCCGCACCGCCGAGGACGGGAGCGCCGCGCTCGTCGAGCTCTCGCGCTCCTCCTACGATCTCGTGCTCTCGGATCTGAAGATGCCGAACATGGGCGGCCTCGAGCTCCTCCAGGCGATCCAGAAGCACACGCCCAACGTCGTCACCGTGATCATGACGGGCTTCGGCACCGTCGAGACCGCGATCGACGCGATGAAGAAGGGCGCCTACGACTACATCCTCAAGCCCTTCAAGGTCGAAGAGGTCGTCCACACGATCCGCCGCGCGCTCGAGAAGCAGAAGCTCACGGCCGAGAACCTGCGCCTGAAGGAGGCGCTCTCGCTCTACAAGGTGAGCGAGGCCATCGCGGCGAGCCTCTCGCTCGAGGAGGTCCTGCGCACGGTCACCGACGCCGCGCTCCACGAGGTGGACGCCGATCAGGTCTCGATCGCGCTCAAGGACGGGGAGGGCAGCTTCTTCGAGCGTGCGAGGGAACTGCATCCCAGCTTCCGGCCGCTCCTGCCGCTCGTCGCGCTCGACGCGAAGAAGCTCGCCGCGCACTTCCAGGAGGGCCAGCCGCTCATCGTGCACGGGCAGGCGTCGCACGACTGGCTCGTGATGGACGACGGATCGATGAAGCCGGCGTCGCTCGTCGTGACGCCGTTGATGATCCGGAAGGAAGTCATCGGCGTGCTCGGCGTGCTCTCGTACACGCGCGGCAAGAAGTTCGACGAGGGGCAGCGGAAGCTCCTGCGCATCGTGGCCGACCGCGCCGCCGCCGCGCTCGAGAACGCGAAGCTCTACGAGGACCTGAAGGCCACCTTCCAGCAGACGATCAAGGGCCTCGCGAGCGCCATCGACAAGATGGATCGTTACACCTCGGGCCACAGCGAGCGCGTGGCGGCGTACGCCCAGATCCTCGCGATCAAGCTCGGTCTGCCCGAGGAGCAGGTCGAGATCGCACGGCAGGCCGCGCTGATGCACGACATCGGCAAGATCGGCTGCGTGATGAACCTGAACAAGCCGGGCAAGCTGTCGCAGGAAGAGTACGACGTCTTCAAGAAGCACCCGGGATTCGGCAAGGACATCCTCGAGCCGATCACGTTCCTGCACCCGCTCATCCCCGGCGTGCACCTGCACCACGAGCGCTGGGACGGCCGCGGCTATCCGCTCGGCCTCAAAGGACAGGACATCCCGCTCCTGGCGCGCATCATCGCGGTGGCCGACACCTACGACGCGATGACGAGCGACCGCGCCTACCGGAAGGCGATGCCGCACGAAGTGGCGGTCGGCGAGATCCTGCGCTGCACCGGGCAGCAGTTCGATCCGGACTGCGCGCACCTGTTCTCCGAGGCCATCGAGCACGACCGCGAGGAGAAGAACGCCGCCGGCATCGAGGTGCCGGAGTAGCGGACGCTCGGCCTCGATGAGCCAGACCCGCAGCTCCGCGCCTCCCGGTCGCGCCAGCCTCGATCGCGCGACGATCGAGATGGCGACGCTCGTGGTGCACTATCCGGCCGCGCGCGGGCGCGTCGTGCTGCGCGGCAACGTCTCGCCGACCGACTGGGACCGCGACACGCCGCCCATCACGGTCGACGGGGACACGTCGGTGTTCCGGCTGCCGGTCTCGATGGGGCAGACGGTCGAGGTGAAGCCGTTCCGGGTCGGCGAGAACGGCGCGCCCGGCAAGTGGGCGATGGGCCGCAACGTGATCCTCGCGGCGCGCGACGTGATCGAGATGTGGCCGACGTTCGAGCGCGACACCGGCGAGCTCTTGCCGTGGCACGACGTGTCGGTGCCGGGCGCCGAGCCGCTCTCGGTGCGCGTGATGCTGCCCCCCGGCTACCGCGAGCACACGAGCACCGCGCACGACGTGATCTACGCCGTCGACGGGCAGGCGCTGTGGAGCGATCAGCACGATCCCTTCGGCGTCTGGGGGCTCGATCATCGGCTCGACGAGCTCTGGCGGCTCGGCGTGCTCGACGACGTGATCCTGGTCTCCATCCGGACGGCGGAGGGGCGCCTCGAGAAGCTCGGTCCCTGCCCCGACCGCAGCCACGCGGGCGGCTGCGGCCTCGACTTCCTGCGCGGCATCACCGACGTGCTCGTGCCCGAGGTGGACGCGAGCTATCGGACGCGGCGCGATCCCGACGGCCGCGGGCTGCTCGGTGCCTCGATGGGCGGGCTGTTCTCGCTCTTCGGCGCGTGGCGGCGGCCCGACGTGTTCGGCAACGCCATCTGCCTCTCGAGCTCGTTCTGGTGGGCCGATCGCGCGCTCGTGAAAGAGGTGCAGCTCGGGCAGGCCCCGGCGAAGCGCCCGAAGATCTACCTCGACTCGGGCGCGACGTCGTCGCCGTTCGAGGAGGATCGGAACCTGCGCGACGGCCACCACCACACGCGCGCGATGATGCGCGCGCTGATGGAGCTCGGCTGGGAGCGCGAGAAGGACCTTCACGTGCTCGCCTTCGCGGGGGACCTGCACGATGCGAGCGCCTGGGGCGCCCGCGTCACCATCCCGCTGCAGCTCTTCTTTCCGTCGAAGTGCTGACGCTCAGTCCTCGGGGGCCGATACGCGGCCCCCTCCATCGGGAGTGAATCCCGAGGGAGCCTCCCCCTCGTATCGCTCCGCAAGAGAGGGCGACAGGTTTCCTGTCACCCTCTCAGTTGACCGCGAGATCCAGCACGTACGGCGTGCAGGACGCGTTGAACGTGGGCGCGGTCACGCGGATGTAGAGCGTCCCGCTCGCGTCGGCGAGGAAGCCGCAGCCCGTCTTCAGCTCGACCGTCTCGATCGCGTTCGCCGGATGCACGCTCGAGCAGCCGCGGCCGATCATGTTGTCGCTCTGGCCGGTGTTGCAGCTCGTGTCGGTCCCGCCGTTGTCGCAGACGTACCAGGCGGCGAGATCGAAGTCGCTGCCGGCCGGGATGTTGCGCAGCGTCACGTCGATGCGCGGGCTACCGCCGTCGGTGCCGTCCACGACGCGCAGGCGAATCCAGTCGACGTCCCCCATGTGGTCGATCGTGAAGTCGGTGAGGCTGAGCGTGGTGTTCTCGGAGTCGACGAGCGTGCCGGACATCGTGGCGACGGAGTTGTCGTCGTTCTCTTCGTGCGGATCGGGCATGCATCCGCAGCGGCCGGTGAGGCAGACGGCGCCGCCGAGGCAGGTGCCGCAGTCGAGCGGCATTCCGCAGCCGTCGTCGGGCGCGCCGCACTCGTAGTGCAGCGCCTCGCACGTCGTCGCGGCGCAGGTGCACGTGTCGCCCTCGCGGTGGAACGGCGGCTCGCACGCGAAGTCGCACGTGCCCCCGCTGGTGCACGAGGCGATGCCGGTGGAGGGCGTGGGACACGGCTCTCCGCAGCCGAGCCGGCAGCCGTTCGCCGGATCGTTGGCCTGGTCGACGATGCACCCGCCGCCGCACCGATGCTGGCCGCTCGGGCACGTGACGCTCGCGTCGCGCATCGTGGTGCCGCCGTCGCGACGCGGGCCGGTGTCCGCGGGCGGGCCGGTATCGCCAGCAGCGCCGTCGCGGGCGACGCCGGTGTCGCGAGGCACGCTGGCGTCCTCGGCGGGCGGCTCGGTCACGCTGGCGCAAGCGGGGGTGAGCGAGAGCGAGAGGGCGAGGCCGAGCAGGCCGGCGCGGAGGCGCGAAGTCATACGCTCAACGTCTCATGCGCATGCGAGCGCATCAAGAGACGGTCGTCCCGCGCGGCCGTTCCCGATCAGTGGATGGGCGGCGCGTAGGTGGGGATCGCCGTCGCGCGCACGCTGATCGGCGCGCCCTGCGCGTCGTGGCCCGATCCCGTGAAGTGCGTGAGGTCGCTGGCCGTGAGCGTGGCCGTGACCTCGGTCGCGCGATCGTTCAGCCAGTAGTGGACCGTGCCGCCCTGCTGCTCCCAGCCGTCGTCCCCCTGGGTGGTGTCGGATGGGTCCGTGGAGAGGAGCGCGCCGTTCTCGCCGAATTGGAGCTCGTACTCGCGATTGCCGGCCGTCACGGTCCAGCGGGAGCCGGCCACGTCGAAGCAGCCGGGCTCGTCGCCGCCCGTCGTGGCGAGCTCCTCGGCGGGGCAGCTCGTCGCCACGTGCACGCGGTCGGCACGGAAGGGCCACTCGTCGCCGCGGACGTTGACGGCGGTCCCGAGGAGCATGGTGCCGTTGTGGAGCGTCGCCCGGTACTCGACGTAGCGGTTCTGGAGGAAGATTCGAAGGACGTCGTTCTCGGCGAACCACTCGTCGGTGGCCGGAGTGGCGCCCGCGACGTCCGTCGCGCGGACGCGGCCGCCCGCCATCAGCTCCACGTCGAACGTGTAGCTCCCGCCCGGGGCGTCGGCCTGCACGCGCCAGTGGCTGCCGGTGGGATTCCAGCACACGGTCGGGGCCATGCGGATCGCGGAGGCGTCGTCGCACGGCGTGTAGGGCGGGCGCTGCTGCGAGTGCGCGGTCGTGTCGCCTCCGCCCCCCGCGCCCGTCCCACCACAGGCGACGATGAGGAGCGAGCTGGCGAGCGAGAGCGCGAGGCGAGAGCGGAGGTCCATGGGCGCCCGGATGCTAGCCGAGGCGCGCGGCGAGGGCGAGGCGCAAGCCACCGCTTGCCCACGGGGGGCGGGCACGTGTACGAACCTCGCATGCCCCCGCGCAAGAAGAAGGAAGCCGGCGACGAGGCCGCGCCGAAGAAGAAGGCGGCGCCGCGTCGCGCGAAGAAGCCGGCGATCGAGCCGGTGGGGATCGATGCGTCGGCGCTGCCGATCGAGACGAGCGATCCCGCGCTCGCCGCGCTCGTGGCCGGTGTCGCGGCGGCGGGCGGCGCGCCGATCGGCGCATGGAAGGATCCACTCGGCGGGCATCCGCTGCTGCTCGCGGCGCTGCCGATCGACAAGGTCGCGCCCACGCCGTTCCAGCGCGACGTCTCCCCCGCGCACGTGAAGAAGCTCTCGTTCGCGATCGGCAAGACGCGCCGCTTCCTCGATCCGATCATCGCGATGCTGAGCGAGGAGGGCACGTTCCTCACGCCGAACGGCAATCACCGACTCACGGTGATGCGCGAGCTCGGCGCCAAGTCGATCGTGGCGCTGCTCGTGCCGGAGCGGCAGGTCGCCTACCAGATCCTCGCGCTCAACATCGAGAAGGCCCACAACCTGCGCGAGCGCGCGATCGAGGTGCGGCGGCTCGTCGTGGATCTCGCGACGTGGGCGCCCGGCGGCGAGAAGGACTTCGAGGTCGAGCTCGAGGAGCCGGCGCTCGTCACGATCGGCTTCGCCTACGAGGCCAAGGGCCGCCTCTCGGGCGGCGCGTACATGCCCGTGCTGAAGAAGGTCGACTCCTGGATCGACGGGCCGCTGAAGGACGCGATCGAAGAGCGCAAGCGGCGCGCGCAGCTCGTGCTGACGCTCGACGAGGCCGTGGACGGCGCCATCGCGCGCCTGAAGGAAGCGGGCCTGACGAGCCCGTACCTGCGCGCCTTCGTCGTCGGGCGCATCAACCCGCTCCGCTTCATCAAGGGCGATCCGCCGAGCCTCGACGAGCTGATGGCGACGATGACCAAGCGCGCCGCCGGCATGGACGCCGGCAAGATCAAGCCAACCGACATCGCCGCGAGCGGCGGCGTGCCCGACGAGGAGTAGCCCGCGCGGCTCGCGCGACCGCCATGTGGGCGCGCTCGACCTGCGCCGGGCACCGGTCGGTCCAGCCGGATGTACGGACCCCGAGACCGGGCGACGACGCATCCCGCGCGGCTTCGCCGGTCGCATGCCCGGGCAAACGCCAGGGCGACCGGCCAGCCACGCGCTTCTGCGGTGCCGGAGCAGCTCGAAGCGGAGCTGCTCCGCGGGCACCGGGCGGGCGCCTGCTGGGACCGGGCAGGGTGCCCTGTTCAGCGGGAACCGCCCGAGCTCACCGGGCGCATCCTGGGCAAACCGGGCACCGCCGACCGGATCCGGGCAGCGCTCCGCGGCGCCGGGATCCCCGGAATCACGTCGGTTTCGCCGGTGTCGCCGGATTGGCCTTCGCCTGGGCGCCCGTGTGGCGGTCGAGGTGATGGAACGTGTACTCCGCGAGGGCGCTCGCCGGCAGGGCTCCCGCGCGCACGGCGCGACGACCGGCCTCGTTGAGCTGGCGAATGTCCTCGTACAGCTCGCCGTCCGCGCGGTCGATGGTCTCCGTCTCTTCGACCGGCGCCGCCTTGGCCACCGCCGCATCGCCGTGCGCAGCCGCCAGGCGCGGCACGAGCGCGTCGGCCTCGCTGAGACGCGTGGCGACGGCGGCCTCACCGAGCGTGCTCTGGCGCTCCGCGAGCAAGCTACGCATCGCAGAGATCTTGGCCTCGTACTCGCTCGCGTCGGCGGGCGTGGCCGCGTTGAGGCGATCAGCGAAGGCCTGGTCCCCGCGAGCGACCGTGCCGAGCAGCGAGCCGACCATGCCGAACCAGTTCTTGGCTTCCCGATAGGCGCTGGTGCGCGAGGCGATGGCCGTGGACTTGGCGGCGATGGCCACCGGGCGCGCGCTGCGGAGCGCTGCATGGTCGGCACGACGCTGGTCGAAGGCCGCGAGCGCGGTCGGGCCATGTCCGTACGCAGCGAGGACGGCGACGTCACGCGCCCATCGCTTGGAGACCTCACCGGCCTCGAGCGCGACGTCCTCCGATGACGCCCGCCGTCCGATCTTCACGTAGTCATCCCCAGTCAGTGCCCGATGCTTGCGCGCCATGCTCTTCCCTCCATGAGTCGATGGAGCGGCGACGCTGCCACCGGCAGGCGGAGCGGGTCAACGGAGATCGTGGCGATACGTTTCAGCCGCCGGCCCGCGTCAGCTCGAACGCGCGAGCTGTCACCCCTGGAGGTGACAAGAACTGCCGCGCCGAGACGAAGCCAGCGTTTCAGTGAACCTCGTCGATCTGGCGCACGAGAGAGCTGGTACCGTCCCGTCGCACTGGCACCGTCGCGACAGGCGGCGGTTCGAACTCAGGGGAGCAGCTCGAAACGTGTCGATCAAGCGCAAGGCGTTGTCCGTCCTCTCCAAGCTCGAGCTTCTCGAGATCGGCCACGAGCATGGCCTCGATGTGAAGCAATCGATGCGCGTGGACGAGCTCATCGACGTCATCGCGGGCAGCAAGCGCGCGCGCATCGAGAAGGTGCTGCCCCTGTTCTCGCGCGACCGGCTCAAGGAGGTCTGCGAGCTGCTCGGCCTCCCGGTGACTGCGTCCAACAAGGGTGAGTACATCGACCGCATCCTTGGACGCGACGACGCGCCCGAAGGAGACGACCAGCTCTCGTTGCTCGCTGCGCCCAAGCCCGCACCGCCCGAACCGCCGAAGCACGCACCGCCTCCGCCCGTGCACGTCGCGCCGCCCACGCATGTCGCGGCCCCCGCCGTGGTCGCGGCCACTCCGCCTGCCCGCCCGGAACCGCCACCGCAGCCCGTCCCGGCGGCGGAGATGGAAGCCCCCGAGCCGAACGTCCTCTCTCGCGCGGTCCCACCACGCCAGCCACGCCTCCTCTGGCACGGCTGGGACCGGCAAGAATTGACGTCCCCCGTCCCGACCCAGGTGGTCGAGATCGTGCGGCCGATGCGTGTGCAAGAGCGCGCGGGCGAGCTCGCAGGCCTCGACGCGCGGGTACGTCGCCCGAGCGCGGCGCCGGACGCGATGCCGCCGAACCGGCTGATCTGGACGAACGACAACCTCGTCGCGCTCAAGACGCTGCTCGACGAGAAGGACCCGGCGGGCGGGTACCGATACCGGGGCAAGGTCGACCTCGTCTACATCGACCCGCCATTCATGGTGCAGAGCGACTTCCTCGCCCAGAACGCGATCGACATCGATCTCGACGACGACGTGCACGTGAAGAAGGAGCCGTCGCTGGTCGAGATCCTCGCCTACAAGGACACGTGGCGACAGGGGCTCGACTCGTTCCTGTCGATGCTGCGCGCGCGGCTGGAGCTACTGAAAGAGCTGCTGGCGCCCACAGGAAGCATCTACGTCCACCTGGACTGGCACGCGGTGCATTACGTCAAGGTGCTGATGGACGAGGTGTTTGGGTACGAGAGCTTCCGGAACGAGGTGATCTGGAAGCGTCGAACCGGATATATGGGGACATACAACCGTCTTGGATCGGTCACCGACACTCTGCTCTTGTACGCGAGTTCGGCGTCCTCGTGGTTTCAGGAGGTGACCGGCCCTCATGATCCGGACTACATCGCGCGTTTCAAGTATCGCGACGAGCGTGGTCGACTGTATCGGCTCGACAACCTGACGTCTCCGAATCCGCGGCCGAATCTTCGATACGTCTACAAGGGGTTCGAGCCTCCTCCCAACGGATGGGCGGTCTCTCTTGAGACAATGGAACAGATGGATCGCGAGGGGCGCATTGATTTTCCACGCGACCGAACGCAACGACTACAACGCCGCAGCTTCCTTGAAGAAAAGGAAGGAATGCCAGTTCAGAATCTCTGGGATGACGTTTCGCCTGTCAATCCAATGGCACTCGAAGGTCTCGGCTATCCGACTCAGAAACCGCTGAGTCTACTGGAGCGAGCAATCGCTATCGCATGTCCCCCTCACGGCATCGTGCTCGACTGCTTCGCGGGCTCCGGCACGACGATGGAAGCCGCAGAACGCCTCGGGCGCCATTGGATCGGCATCGACAACGGCAAGTACGCCATTCACCTCGCCCGCAAGCGGCTCATCCAGCTCCACGGCCAGAAGCGCCCAGCCGAGAAGCCGCAGTACGACTACGTCGAGTGCGAGCACTGCAAGAACATCGAGCGCAAGGAGCGCGCGCAGCGCTCGCCCGGCACCTTCGACGTGCGGCCGTTCACCGTCGAGAACATGGGCGTCTACCAGCGCGCCGAGACCTGGCAGAGCTTTCAGACGGAGAAGAACGTCTACCGCGACGAGATGATCAAGGTCTTCGGAGGCGCCCCGGTCGAGGGCTTCCGCTTGCTGCACGGGAAGAAGGGCGACGGCTGGATCCACGTCGGCCCGCTCGACGGGCCAGTGTCGCGCAATCAGATCTGGGAGATTGCGCGCGAAGCGCGGCGAACCGAGCTGCGGCACGTCACCGTGCTCTCGGCCGACTTCGACACCATCGAGTCGGGCGACCACGAGGAGCTCGCGAAGAAGCTCGACGGGATGCGCGCCACCATCCGCGTCATCCCCGCCGCCGCGCTCGACGAGATCCGCCGCCGCATCGAGCACCAGCGCACGAACCCGGACGCGGTGTACTCCTCGACCACGATCCCCGCGTTCTACGCCCCGCTCGCGATCGTGCTCAGGCCCGAGACCGACGGCAACCTCGTGCGCCTGCACCTCGACCGCTGCGAGGTCGACGTGGAGTCCTTCATCGAGAGCCAGAGGCCCGCGCTCGCACCTATCACCGAGGGCATGCCCGAGGCCAAGCGCAAGAAGGCCGAGTCCGAACAGAAGCGCTGGAGCGAGCGCCGCCGCGAGCTCGAGGCGTGGCTCCGCAAGACCACCTCGTGGCGCTCGTTCGTCGACTTCTGGGCCGTCGACTGGCAGTACGGCGAGAAGAAGGGCCCCGACGGCAAGCCCGTCTTCGAGACCGACTGGCAGAGCTTCCGCCAGAAGAAGAGCAAGACCGGCAAGGATGAGCTCGCCTTCACCGCCGAGCGCGTCTACGACGAGCCCGGCAACCACCGCATCGCCGCCCGCGTCACCGACGTGTTCGGCAACGACGGCATCGCGACGGTGGAAGTCGATGTTGGGTAGGAAGGACGACGACGGATGGAGCGGCTCAAGATCACGAATTTCGCGCACCTCGCCGACGTGGACATCGAGTTCGGTGACCTGACGGTCCTCGTAGGAGCGCAAGGCACCGGAAAGAGTCTGGCCCTCCAATGGCTGAAGACCGCGCTCGACGGCAAGCACATCGTGCGCGCGCTCCAAGACGCGGGCCAGGATGTGAGCAAAACCAACCTGCTCGTGGACTTGGTGTTCGGCGTCGGGATGGGAGAGGCCTGGCACGAGGGTAAGACGGAGATCACCTTCCGGGGAAACCGCATCACCCCGAAGAACATGGGGAAGCTCGGCGCCGACGACGAGCGGTGCTCGTACATCCCCGCGCACCGCGCGATGCTCATCAGCAACGGCTGGGCCTCTCCGTTCTCGCGCCTGGACGCCCAGACCCCTGTTGTCGCCCGCCTGTTCAGCCAGAGCCTCTTCGACCTATTCAGCCCTCACGCGGAAGACAAGCCGCTCTTCCCCATGGGGCGGAAGCTGAAGACCGAGTACCGCGATCTCATCGAGGCCTCCATCTTTCACGGAGGCACCGTGGGGCTCGCTACGGACGCGCAGCATGCGCGCAAGCTGCAGCTCACGCATGGCACGAGCCGCCTTCCGTTCATGACGTGGACGGCCGGGCAACGCGAGTTCACTCCGCTCTTGCTCGGGCTGTACCACCTCCTGCCTGAGCGAAAGCACCGCAAGCAGGAGAACATCGAGTGGGTGATCATCGAAGAGCCGGAGATGGGGCTTCATCCCCAGGCGGTGACCGCATTCATGGCTCTGGTGCTCGATCTCCTGTGGAGACCGTACAAGGTGGTCATCGCCACGCACTCGCCGCTCGTGCTCACGGCGGTCTGGATGCTCCGGAACCTCAGCGCGTTGGGCGCGCGTTGGCAGCTGGTCTGCGATGGCTTTGGCCTGCCGACGAGCAGCACCGTCAAGCAGGTGGCGAAGGCAGCGCTCGAGAAGAGCTACAAGACGTACGTGCTGGAGTTTCAGGGCCGGACGATCAACGCGAAGGACATCTCTTCGCTCGATCCTTCCGACGCCGACGAGAGCGTCGCCGGCTGGGGCGGACTGACGGGGTTTGGATCCCGGTTTTCGGATGCAGTCGCCACGGCGGTCAACGAGGCGGAGAGTCGGCGATGACGACCCCCGTTCGCTCTGCGCTGCTCGGATCCAGTCCCCTCTTGCCGCTCGTCCAGGACGGACTCGGCGCGGTCGCGAAGCCGCACCGGCGCCTGATTCACGACAGCATCCACACGGACTTTTTGGACAGCCTCGATGTAGACGAGGGCCTCAGGGTGGGTCGTGAGACGGAGAATCGCTGGGACTATCTGCTTGGCCACGCGAAGGGCGTCGTCGGCCTGGAGCCACACTCCGCGAACACGAGCGAGCTGAGCGTCGTGAAGCGCAAGCGCACGGCGGCTTCGCAGCAACTGCGGACCCATCTGAAGCCGGGCGTGCAGATTCAGCGCTGGTATTGGGTCGCCTCTGGGCCCGTGGCGATCGTGGACTTCACCAAGGCGAAGCTGCAGCTGGCGCAGGCGGGCGTGACGTTCGTGGGCAAGCAGTTGCTGAAGAAGCACATCGACGCGATCGGTTGACGGATGACTGACGACCTCGAAGGCCAAGACCGCGTCATCGCTACGCTGCGCGACTACGTCGACGCTTGGCGCGGGTTCCGCCTGCGCCAGGCGTACGAGCCGTACCCGCAGGACCAACCCGCGCGCTACGAGCCCGTCGCCGAAGGCGAGCGCGCGCTCACCGAGACCTCGCGCACGCTCCTCCAGCACTGGTTCCGGCCCGAGCCTCACGACCTCCCGAACGGCGCGGCGTTCAAGTACTGGCCGCACCAGCGCCGCGCGGTCGAGACGTTCATCTACCTCCACGAGGTCCGGGGCATACGGCGCACCGAGCAGCTCTACGAGCTGACCGGCGCCGACTCGCTCGGCGCCCAGTTCGACCCGTGGGCGAAGCTCGGCGCCCAGCTCGCGACGGGCTCGGGCAAGACCAAGATCATGAGCCTCTTGGTCGCGTGGAGCACGCTCAACGCGGCGGCCGATCCGAGGAACGCTATGGGCCTCGGCCGTCACGCGCTCATCGTCGTCCCCGGGCTCTTCGTGCGCGATCGCCTCCTGGCGGATTTCCGGCCGCCGGGGCGCGACCCGAAGCCGAGCGTCTTCTTCACGGACCCGGTCATCCCGCCGGAGCTGGAGTCCTCCTGGGACCTCAACGTGTACGACCCGGTGACGTGCCCGCGTCGGCTCGACCCATCGCGCGGCGCGCTCGTCATCACGAACTACCATCCGCTGCTGCGCGACCCCGAGGATCCGCTGCCGTCGGTCGGTAGCAAGGCGCAGCTCGGGATCGATCTCCTCTTCGCGAAGGCGGACCCCAGCCTGCTGGAGTCGGTCACCACCACGCTCGCCGAGCGATTCGAAGGCTCGCGTGGCCTGCTCGTGATCAACGACGAGGCGCACCACGTCGGTGACGAGCCCACGCACGCCGAGTTCGAGCGCAAGAGGCGCGAGAAGAAGAAGCTCGGGTCCGACGAAGAGGAGGCGATGGCGTGGATCCGCTGCCTCCGAAAGGTGCACGGGACGCGAGCGACCTCGCGGATCGCGCTCCAGGTCGACCTGAGCGCGACGCTCTTCACCGAGCAGGGGATGAAGAAGGTCGCGGCGAAGAAGAAGGGCGAGAAGGAAAAGCGCGTCCTGCGCTCGACCGACCTCTTCCGACACACGGCGGTCCGCTACGACCTGCCGGCGGCGATCCGCGACGGCATCGTGAAGCGCCCGGTGCTCGAGCGCATCACCGTCAAGAACAGCGAGACGGGCGAGCCCGAGGACCTGGTACGAGAGGGCGCGGCCAACGCGTGGGACAAGTATCGCAACCTCATCGTCACCGGCGTGCGCCGTTGGAAGAAGGTGCAGCAGCAGCTCCGTGAGGAGGGCGACCCGCGCAAGCCGATCCTCTTCCTGCTGTGCCAGGAGAAGAACGAGGCCCGCGAAGTTGCGAACTTCCTCCGGCACGGAGACGCAACCGCGGCCGACCTCGAAGGCCGCGAGCCCATCGGCTTCCCCGACCCCGAGGGCGGCGCGCCACTCTTCGTCGAGAAGGATGACCGCGGCGCCGTGCGCTCGACCGTGGTCGAGGTGCACATCGGCCAGAAGGAAGAGCGGAACCAGGAAGACTGGGACCGCATCCGAGATGTCGTGAACGCGATCGACGCCGATGAGGTCGTCGACAAGGAGGGCCGCCGCCACGCGAACCCGTTCAACGTCGTCGTCAGCGTCATGATGCTGAAGGAGGGCTGGGACGTCCGGAACGTGAAGGTCATCGTTCCGCTCCGGCCCTGCGACTCGCGCACGCTCACCGAGCAGATCCTCGGACGCGGCCTGCGGAAGATGCATGCGCCGGAGATCCAGGAGGACGGGGCTGCCGTCATGCGTGCGGAAGAGCTCTACGTGATGGAGCATCCCTCCTTCGCGCACATCCTCGAACAGGTCGAGGACATCCTCGACGTGAAGGGGTCCGACGAGATCGGGCACACGCCCGAGTACGTCGGCATCGTGCCCAAGGACGACGCCGCCGAGCGCGAGAAGCGGAACGTCCGCCTCGTCCGTTTCGAGGGCCTGGTGCGAGTGGAGCAGAGCTGGCACTCGCTCTTCGACCCCAAGAAGCTCAACGCGCTCTCGCCCCGGCTCGCGTGGCTGACGACCATCCCCGAGACCGAGATCAAGACGTTCTTGATGGAGATGCTTCGGAGGGAGATGGAGGCCGGCCAGGAGTTCCGCGTCGGCGAGAGTTACTCGTACCGCGATCTCGAGCAGGTCATCGAGGGCGCGTACGTCAAGCCGATCCTCGAGGAGATGAAAGTCGGATATGCGCACCGCGCGGCGGTGAAGAGCGTCGTGCGGTCGTTTCTCGAGCGCGGCACGTTCGCGCTCCCCGCCGGGCTGCCCGTCCGCTTCGATTCGATCGAGGACCCCGAGAGCGGCAAGGTCATCCTCGGGAACCTGGCACGGGGTGAGGTGAGGTCGGCTGTCCGTCGCGCGCTCGTGCCCGAGCTACAGGTCGCGATGCGCGGCGGCACGCAGACCGCCGAGCGAGCCCAGCTGAGCGAGCGGCAGACGAAGGACCTCGAGCGGTACCAGGCCGTTCGTAAGAACGTCCTCGACCCCTCGGGCAAGACCGTCTTCGTCAGGACCGCCACCGATTCCGAGCCCGAAGCCCGGCTCGCGCGCCTGCTCGACCGCGCGATCGACGTGGAGGCGTGGGTCTACAACCACCGCCAAGGCGTCGGCTTCTTCCTGGAGTACGACCACCTCGGGCACGTCCACCGCTACTTCCCGGACTACGTGGCACGCGCGCGGCTCGGCAGCGTCATCCACAACGTCATCGTCGAGGTGAAGGGGCGCTTCGACGATCGCGACCGGAAGAAGGCGCGGCGCGGGCGGTGGTACGCCGACATGCTGGGTCGCTACGACCGCGAGCCCTGGCACTACGTGCTCCTGGTGGAGAACCGGCCTGAGCAGCGGGAGGACCTGACGTGGTGGGAGCAGCAGCCGGTGCCGACGGTCGAAGACCTGCTGCGCCGCCACGAGTCCCTCCCCCTGCTGCCCGACGAGGGCACCGAGAAGCTTCGTTTCGACGAGGACCCGCCCCAGGAGGACCGCTACCGGCGCGCGGTGCCGGTTCTCGACCTCGGGGTGAAGGGTGGCCCCCTCGGGCCTGCGCGCGTCGCCGAGGCCGTCCGCTGGGCTTACGTGCCCACCGGCGTCCACGTGGACGACCGCTCCTTCGTCGCGCAGGTCACGGGCCGCTCGATGGAGCCGAAGGTGGCGAGCGGCACCTGGTGCCTGTTCCGGGCATTCCCGGACGACGCGGCGGCGGCCAGCGCGGCCCTCGATAGGCGCCGGGTGCTGGTCGAGGTCCAGGGCGCGGCGGAGGGCGACGACGAGGGCCGTTACGTGCTCAAGCGGGTCGTGGTGACGGCGCGGGGCGAGGGCGGTGAGGCCCAGGAAGTGGAGCTCCGATCCGACAACCCCAAGTTCCCGCCGATCCGGATCGCGGGCTCCGAGGCTCGGGTCACGGTCCGCGCGGAGCTGGTCCGGACGCTGAGCGGCTGACGGGGCGACGCTCGGGCGAGGCACAGCCATCACGAAGCCGGGCGCACCGCGAGCGGCAAGCCGGCATGGTGGCCGGCCTCGATCGGGTTGGGCTACAGAACGAAGCGCGCGCGCTCGATGCGCAACATCTGATGGGGCTGCAGGCACTTGATCCCCAGCCCGATGCAGACGTCGGGGATCTTGACCCGTTTCTTCGAGCCCGACGGGAGCTCGTACGTGACGACGCTGTGATGGCCGGCGAGCGCTTGCGAAACGAGGTAGTAGTCGGCGCTCTGCTCGAAGTCGAGGATCGCTGCGGGTGAGAAACCCTGCGCGACGACCCAAGACCGCACCTTCGCGAGGGCCGGGAGCGCGGTCTGGTCCGGCCGAACGAAGAACGAGGTCGGGAGCGCCGCCGCCCACGCCGACAGGTCGTCCGCGACCGCGGCCAGCTCGTCGCCGACCTTTTCGACGCTCGCGACCTTCCCGGTCGCATGCTCGCGGACGATCCAATCCCAGTACCCGGGACAGAAGTCGAGCCCGTAGTGGGTGTTCTTCGCCGTGATGAACGCGTTGGCGTCGAGGAGGTGGGCCATCAGACCGCCATCCCGAGACTGTCGCTGAGGCCGCGGAACGTGGCCATCTTGCGCACTCCGAGCAGGCGGAACGCTTCCGAGAACGTCGAGCGGCCCTCCCACGTGCTCACGATGAGAGCCCGCGCGAAGCGCTTGCTCACGCGCGCCGCGGTGCTCAGGTAGAAGTCCCCGCCCGTACCGCGCTTCAGCGCGAGAAGACGGGCGCGCTCGGCCCGGTACTCGTCCCACATCCGCTGGCGCGAGATGCCCCCCGCGTCGTGCATGCGACGCAGGACCACCAGCGTGCTGACCTTGAAGACGCGCGCGAGCCGAGCGAGCTCACCCTGCAGCTCGGCCTTCGGATGGTACTCGGACGCGAAGACGTCGAGCGGCACGAGGAGCTCGGCAGCGACTTGGTCGCACCACCGCTCGGTCGCGTCGGCGGGGCTCGCGGCGGCCTCGACGTTGGAGACGCCCGTCGCGCCGAGCCAGACGTGCGCGAGCTCGTGGGCGAGCGTGAACATCTGCGCCGACTTGGTATCCGCGCCGTTCACGAAGACGAGCGGCGCGACCGGGTCGACGAGCGCGAACCCACGGAACTCTTCCGGGTCGAGCTTGCGGTGCGTGTCGCTGCCGACGATGCCGCTGCACATGACGAGGACGCCCGCGTCGTCGGCGTGCGCGATGAACTGCCGTAGCGCCTCGGTCCAGCTGGACATCGCGCGCCGCGCCGCGAGATCGAAAGCGAGCCGGGCGCGCATCTCCGCAGCAACGTCGAGCGGCGAGTCGGTCAGCTTGGCCGAGCCCACGAAGTCGAGGGGGTCGTCGTGCTCCTCCTCGGCGAAGTCCTGGAACCAGGACTGCCGCATCTGGCACGCGTAGAGGGTTTCGAGCAGGTCCGGGCTCGGCCGCGCAATCGGCTTCCCCGCGACCGTCCGGAAGTCGTGGATGGGCAGAGGCTCGTCTGGCGGAGCGTCGGCGAAGAAGTTGCCGATGCCCGCGTGCATGGCCTTCGCGAACGCCTCGAGCTGCTTCAGCGTCGGCTGGGTCTCGCCGCCGATCCACGAGGTGAGGTGCGGGAAGCGCTCGCTCGCCTGCTCGATCGTGAGGCGGTTGCGCTCGTACGCCCAGCGGTAGAGCGCGGGCTTCACGTTGACGCGCGGGCTGGTCATCAGGGGGAGAGGAAGAATAGTCGGTTCAGAGCCGGGGTCCCACGTTCCCGGAGGCGCCCTCCGCATCAGCCCCGAGCAGCGCGAGCGGACGGCGACGGCGCGCTCGTTCGTCACGTCCAGCTGTCCGGACGCGACCGCCAGATCACCGGGCGCGGGTGCCCCGGTCGCGGAGCTCGTTCACATCCGCCGTGTTCTGTCGCGGACGGCCCAGGGGCAGCCGGCCGCGCGGTTGGGCTCACTCGGGGCGACGGATGCTGGGCACGATGGCGAGGGCCTCGTCGAGGTCGGCCTGCGTTCGGCCGCGCACGTGCCAGGTGATCCCGAGCTCGTCGGCTGGTGGCGCGAGCTCGACCCAGCACAGGTCGACGTCTGTCTGCGTCCAGCGCATCGGTCGGCCTAGCACGCCCCCCGGAGGACCGGGTCGACCGCCGGTGCAGCTCACGCCGTTCCGTACCGAGATGCGCGCGCGGGCCGGAGCGCCCAGCTCCCGCATCGGGAGGAACGACTCGCGAAACCAGGAGCGGTAGGGAGGCTGCTCGTCGCAGCAGCTGGAGGCGCGCGCGATCCAACCCGGCGGCAAGGCCGCATGGCCCACGAGGTCGCCGAACGTCTCCCCGTCCGCGAGGTGGGGGACGAACGTCGTGGTGCCGCGCCGCAGGGTCTGGAGCCAGGCCTCCGCCTGGGCGCGGGCGGTGGCGTCGAGGCGCGGCTCGAGCGCCTGGACCTCCGCCCGGATCCACACGACGTGCGTCGTCAGATCGATCGCGACGAAGGCCAGGGCCGTCTCGTTGTCCGGGAGACGCGCGGCGACCGAGGGCAGGAGCTCGACGGCGCGGAGCGTCGCATCGGCGATCGGGAAGGGCCGCGACGTGAGCCCGGGCAAGAGCCCCGGATGGCGGCGCGCGAGCTCCGCACGCGCGCTCCCCTCGAGATCGGTCGGCGCCGTGCACGGCAGATCGGAGACCACGAGGTCGAGCGCCGGGAGCTCGAGCCGGTCCCCCGCGAGCATGCCGGGGATCGGCGGCTCGGCGTCGACCGGTGCGCGAGGAGGATCGACCCCCGCCGGCAGATCCATCACGAGCTGGCTCGCGAGGAACGGGAACGGATGCCCACCGGTGAGTGGCGCGGGAAGCGGCTCGATCGCGGGCGCTGGGGCGAGCGTGGGAGGCGCGACCGTCGTGGACGGCGAGGTCGGCGCCGTCGAGGACGGGAAGAAGCAGCACGCCAGCAGCCACGGCAGCAGCGCCCCCACCGCGCCTGCGTGCGCGAGGGCGCGACGTGTCACGATCACAGCGTGGCCAGCGGCAGGCTCTTCTTTCCGCTGCTCGGCGCGAACGTGACCGGGTAGTTCCCGGAGAAGCACGCGTCGCAGTGGCCGTTCACCTTCGCCTCGCCGGTGACGGCGCGGTGCAGGCCCTCGATGCTGAGGTAGCCGACGCTGTCGCTCGTCACGTACTTGCTGATCTCGGCCGGGCTGTGGCTCGCGGCGATCAGCTCGCCCCGCGAGGGCGTGTCGATCCCGTAGAAGCAGGGCCAGCGCGTGGGCGGCGAGCTGATGCGCAGGTGCACTTCCTTCGCGCCCGCATCGCGCAGCATCTTCACGATCTTGCGCGAGGTAGTGCCGCGCACGATCGAGTCGTCGATCACCGCGACGCGCTTGCCCTCGAGCACGCGGCGCACGGGCGAGAGCTTGAGCTTCACGCCGAAGTGCCGGATCGACTGCGCGGGCTCGATGAAGGTGCGGCCCACGTAGTGGCTGCGGATGAGGCCGATCTCGAAGGGCAGGCCGAGCTTGTTCGCGTAGCCCATCGCCGAGGCGACGCCGCTGTCGGGCACCGCGATCACCACGTCGGCGGGCGCGGGCTGCTCCTCGGCGAGGATCGCGCCCAGACGCTTGCGCGCTTCGTACACGCTCACGCCCTCGAGCGCACTGTCGGGCCGCGCGAAGTAGACGTACTCGAAGATGCACATCTTCTTCGGGCGCGGCTCGAAGGGGCGCACCGAGCGCACGCCGTCCTTGTCGACGATCACCATCTCGCCGGGATCGAGGTCGCGCTCGTACTGCGCGTCGATCAGCTCGAAGGCGACCGGCTCCGACGCGAAGACCACGGCCGTGCCGCCGTCCTGCTTCAGCGTGCCCATGCAGAGCGGCCGGAAGCCGTGCGGGTCGCGGGCGACGATGATCTCGTCGGTCGTCATCGCGACGATGGAGTAGGCGCCCTCCATCTCGCGCAGCGCATCGGTCACGCGCTCGACGGTGGTCTCGGCGCGGCTGCGCGCGATGAGGTGCACGAGCACCTCGGTGTCGCTCGTGCTCTGGAAGATCGAGCCCGCCTCTTCGAGGCGCCGGCGCACGTCCTCGAAGTTCGTGAAGTTGCCGTTGTGGCCGACGGCGATGGAGCCCGCCGCGTAGTCGACGGCGATCGGCTGCGCGTTCTTGATGCCGCCGCCGCCCGCGGTGGAGTAGCGGACGTGGCCGATCGCGCGGTGGCCGGGCAGGTTCTCGAGCGTCGTCTGCGAGAAGCAGTCCTGCACGAGGCCGAGCGAACGGTGTGCGAAGAGGCGCCCGCCGTCGCTCGAGACGATGCCGGCGCTCTCCTGGCCGCGATGCTGGAGGGCGTGCAGCCCGAGGTACGCCAGGTTCGAGGCCTCTTTCGCGCCCCAGATGGCGAAGATGCCGCACTGGTCGTGGAAGTGATCGTCGAGCGCTTCCAGGTGCGACTTCATCGGCCGCGCTTGTAACGCCGGGCTCGGCCGCCGTCCAGACGGGCGAACGGTCGGGCGCGCGTCTTCGCACGAGACCGGCTATCGTGACGCCGCTTTGCGCGCGTTCTTCGTGGCCCTCCTCGTGATCGGGCTCTTCCCGGGCGATGCTTCCGCTCACCGCGGAAGCGCCACCTACCTCATCGTGGAGCCGACCGAAGGCGGCGCGAACGTCACGGCCGATCTCGAGATCGTCGACGCGGCGATGGAGCTGGGCCTGGGGGAGGACGCGGCCGAGGAGGCGGTGCTGGCCCAGGCCGAGCGCGTCCGTGCGTGGATCGCCCGGGGCATCTGGCTCGAAGGGGAAGGGGGGCGCTGCGAGAGCACGCTCGATTCGATCACGCGCGCGCAGAGCGACGACGCGCCGCGCCTCGAGATCGTGATCCACTATCGGTGCCCCGCGCCGGCGCGCGCGCTCGTGCTCCACGACGACACGATCTTCGCGAGCGATGCGCAGCACGAGACCTTCGTGCGCGAGCGCTTCGGCACCGGCACCGAGACGCGCGTCTTGCGCGTCGGTCGCCAGACGGCGCCGCTCGGGGAGCCGGCGAGCATGGGCTCGCTCCTCGGTCAGTTCGCGTGGGAGGGCGTGATGCACCTCCTGACGGGCTACGATCACCTGCTCTTCCTGCTCTCGCTCCTGCTCACGACGGGCGAGCTCGCCGCCAAGCAGGGGCAGCGAGCGGCGCTCAAGGACATCGGCTTCGTCGTCACGGCGTTCACGCTCGGCCACAGCGTGACGCTGATCATCGCGGCGCTCGGCGTGCTGGTGCTGCCAGCGCGCCTCGTCGAGAGCGTGATCGCCGGCTCGATCGTCGTCGTCGCCGTGATGAACATCGCGCGGCCCGAGTCGCGCAAGCAGATGCCCTGGCTCGCGCTCGGCTTCGGGCTCATCCACGGCTTCGGTTTCTCGAGCGTGCTGGCGGACCTCGGGCTGCCCTCGCGCGCGCGCGTGCTCTCGCTGCTCGCCTTCAACGTCGGCATCGAGCTCGCCCAGCTCGGCTGCGTGCTCCTCGCCATCGTCCCGCTCGAGTGGATGGCCAAGCAGAAGGGCTACCGCGCGTGGGTCGTGCGCGGCGGCTCGGTATGCATCGCGCTCCTCGCCGGCTTCTGGATGATCGAGCGAGCGCTCGGGCTGGGGTGAGGCTCACGCTAGCGCGCACGAGCGCTCAGCGTGCGCGAGCGATCACCGAAGCAGGCCGTCGGGGACCGAACCGTCGTGCGCGGCCTTCTCGGGGTCGCGCCAGGTGCCCATCAGCTTGTCCCAGAACGTGAAGAACTGGCCGTAGTTGCAGGTGAAGTACCAGTGGTGGAGCGTGTGGTGCCCCGTGTAGTTGATGATGCTGTTCTTCACGAACGAGACGCGGTCGTGGATCATCACCGACCAGAGCATCACGAACGCGAGCATCCCGAGGTACAGGTACACGTTCACCGGGAACAGGAAGAGCGCGAGGTGGTGCGGGAGCGCCTGCGCGAAGCTGTCGAGCGGGTGGAACGCCATCGAGGCCCAGCTCGTCGTCGCGCGCCATTTGTGGTGCGGCTTGTGGAACCACCGGAAGAGCACCGGGATGTGCAGCGCACGGTGCACCCAGTAGATCCACGTCTCCGTGAACGCGATGTAGAGGACCACCGAGAGGATGAAGTACGGGATCCCGTAGTCGGAGAGGTTCCAGTACGCCTGGCTGTACCCGTTCGCGACGAGCCAGTGGATCGGGGCCGTCAGCACGGCGTTTCCGAGCGTTCCGTAGAGGCCCCACTTGATCTGGTCGCGGAGCACCTCGGGCTTCGAGACGTAGGTCGGGTGGAAGCGCTGCTTCCCCCAGACGAAGAAGATCATGTAGCTGAGCCCGCTGACGGACAGGTACGTGACGATCCCTCCCAGCACGAAGAACAGGAAGAGATTCAGCGCGGTCTCTGGGATCCCCAGGAGGGTCAGGATCATCGCGGCGAGCGTAGCCGGCCATCGGCGCGCCGCAAAGGGTCGGGGCCCGAGGCCGTGCGTCTGCTCCACCGGGCGTGGAGCGTTCGCCGCGAGGAGGCCACGAGCGCGATCGGCGGCAGACCGCTCGCCGCGAATCTTGTCGCGGTCGGGGCCCGCTCTAGGAGCGATTCAGGAGATCCCTCATGCGCATGAACCAGGTGACCCTCGGCGCGATCGACGTCGAGGCATCGATCGCCTTCTACCGCACGCTCGGCCTCGAGCTCATCGTGCAGACGCCGGACTATGCACGCTTCATCGTCCCCGAGGGGCAGGCCACGCTCTCGGTGCATCGCGTCGCCTCCGTCCCGCGCGACGGCGCGCCGCTCGTGTACTTCGAGGACGACGCACTCGATGCGCGCGTCGCGGCGCTGAAGGCACGCGGCCTGGTCTTCGAGAGCGACCCCGTCGATCAGCCCTGGCTCTGGCGCGAGGCCACGCTCCGCGATCCCGCGGGGAACCTGCTCTGCCTCTACTTCGCCGGCGTGAACCGGCTCGATCCGCCCTGGCGCCTGCGCTGACGGCGTCGATCGCTGGGTGGAGGGGACCGACACGCACGTGATCGCGCGGGACGGCGGGAGGTGCCCCGCGTCCGGCCTCGGCTCACTCGGCGCAGCGCGCCTCGGCGTCGGCGCGGAGCGCGGCCTGGCGGGCCTCGAAGGTCTCCGGCGCGAGCTCCATGCGGCGCGCCGTGCGGTGCGCGGGCGCTTCACCGCGCGCCTCGTACCAGGCCGAGAGATCGTCGTGCAGATCCCAGAGCTCTTCGCCGTTCGCGAGCGCCGTGCAGTTGCGCGCGTCGATCTCGTCGAGGATCCCGGGCACCGCGTCGACGATCCAGCGGTGCGTGTCGTGCAGGATCAGGATGCCGCCCTGGCCGTGGCGCATGCGCTCCTGGCGGTCGAGCGCCGCGCGGAAGTCCGCGACCACGCGCTCGGGCGTGCGCGCCGAGCCGTCGCCGGCGGTGATGTTCCAGAGCACCTCGGTGTAGCCGCGCTCCGCGAGCACCGCGTCGACGGCGTCGTCGTGGCGGCCGTAGGGCGGACGGTAGAGCGACGGGCGCGTGCCGAAGACGTCGACGAACACGGCCTCGGCGCGATCGAGATCGGCGGCGAGCTCCGCGTCGCTCATCTGGCTGACGTCGTCGTGGTGATAGGAGTGCAGGCCCACCGAGTGGCCGCGGCGGAGGATCTCCCGCGCCACCGCGCGGCCGTGGGCGTGCTCGAGCTGGCGCGCGACGAGGAAGAACGTCGCGTGCACGTGGTGCGCATCGAGCGTGTCGAGCAGGCGCAGCGTCTCGGGGCCGGGGCCGTCGTCGAAGGTCAGCGCGATCGCACGGTGTGCGGTGAGGCCCGTGATCACGCGGCCGTCCCCCAGGATCCCGTGCGCGAGGCTCTCGGGAAGGAGAGCGCCCGTGCCTTCGTCGGTCGCGCGAGCGACGAGCGACGGCGACAGGACCAGGGCGAGGCAGAGCAGGGCGGCGGCGAGGGAGGCGAAGCGGCGCATGCCCACCGCTCTCGCAGCCCTGGTTCCAGGGCGAATTCACGCGAATTCAGGCTCGGCGTCCCCCGGCGCGTGGCTGGCCGCACACATCCTGCGTACACGCGCGCCGGAGGGAAGATCCGGCTCGGGCGCCCGTAGCGCCGTCGCCCCTCACTTGGCGTGGGGGACGTGGACGCCGCGCTCGCGGGCGGCCTTCTGCGCGAGCTCGTAGCCGGCATCGGCGTGCCGGATCACGCCCATCCCGGGATCACTCACCAGCACGCGCTCGAGCTGCGCCTGCGCGCGCTCGGTGCCGTCGGCGACGATCACCATGCCGGCATGCAGCGAGTAGCCGATGCCGACGCCGCCGCCGTGGTGGAAGCTCACCCAGCTCGCGCCACCGGCGACGTTGATCATCGCGTTGAGCAGCGCCCAGTCGGCGATCGCGTCGCTGCCGTCCTTCATCGCTTCGGTCTCGCGGTTCGGCGAGGCGACGCTGCCGCAGTCGAGGTGATCGCGCCCGATGACGATCGGTGCCTTCACCTTGCCCTCGCGCACGAGCTCGTTGAAGCGCAGGCCCACGCGGTGTCGGTCCCCGTAGCCGAGCCAGCAGATGCGCGCGGGCAGGCCCTGGAACGCGACGCGCTCCTCGGCCATGTCGATCCAGCGGTGCAGGTGCGGATCGTTCGGCACGACCTCCTTCACCGCCGCGTCGGTCACGCGGATGTCCTCCGGATCACCGCTCAGCGCGACCCAGCGGAAGGGGCCTTTCCCCTCGCAGAAGAGCGGGCGCACGTAGGCCGGCACGAAGCCCGGGATGTCGAACGCGCGCTCGACGCCCACGGCCTTGGCGTGCTCGCGGATGTTGTTGCCGTAGTCGCACGCGAACGCGCCGCGCTCGACCATCGTGAGCATCGCGCGCACCTCGGCCGCCATGCCTTCCTTCGCGCGGGCGACGTACCCGGCCGGATCGCTCGTGCGCAGCGCCGCGGCCTCGGCGAGCGAGAGCCCCGCGGGCACGTAGCCCACGAGCGGATCGTGCGCCGCCGTCTGCTCCGTCACGAAGTCGGGCGTCCGGTCCCGTCGGACGAGCTCGGGATACACGTCGGCGGCGTTCGCCACGAGCGCCACCGAGAGCGCCTTCTTCGCGGCGCGCGCCTCGTCGATCCAGTGAAGGGCCTCGTCGAGCGAGCGCGTGAGCTTGTCGACGTAGCGCGTCTCGACGCGGCGCTGCGCGCGCGCCTCGTCGACCTCCACGGCGAGGCACGAAGCGCCCGCCATCGTCGCCGCGAGCGGTTGCGCGCCGCCCATGCCGCCCAGGCCCGCGGTGAGGATCCAGCGCCCCGCCCACGAGCCGCCGAAATGCGTCTGCGCCGCGGCGACGAAGGTCTCGTAGGTCCCCTGCAGGATCCCCTGCGTGCCGATGTAGATCCACGAGCCGGCCGTCATCTGGCCGTACATCGTCAGGCCCATCGCCTCGAGCTTGCGGAACTCGTCCCAGGTCGCCCACTTCGGGACGAGGTTCGAGTTGGCCAGCAGCACGCGCGGCGCGTGCGCATGCGTGCGGAACTTCCCGACCGCCTTGCCCGACTGGATCAGCAGCGTCTCGTCGCCCTCGAGCTGCTCGAGCTCGCGTACGATCACGTCGAACGCCTCCCAGCTGCGCGCCGCCTTGCCCGTGCCGCCGTAGACGACGAGGTCGTTCGGGCGCTCGGCCACCGCGGGATCGAGGTTGTTCATCAGCATGCGGAGCGCCGCCTCCTGCACCCAGCCCTTGCAGCGCAGGGTGGTGCCGCGGGGCGCGCGGACTTCACGGGGACCGGAGACCGAGGGGCTCGTCATGGCGGGCGAAAGGTAGCCGATGATCTACATTCGGCGCGCGATGAGCGAGCGCAGCACGGAGGCCCAGCGAATCCTCGATCTCACGGGAGGCGACCGCCTCGGCGCGTTCCGGCTCGTCGAGGCCCAGCTGAGCGTGCTCGTCACGCGCGCCCAGGTGATGCTGAGCCTCAGCGGCATCGTGATCACGGTCACGGGCTTCTCGGGGCGCGCGATCGCGGCGACGAGCCTGCTCGCGCGGCTCAGCGTCGTCAGCGGTCTCTTGGTGGTGCTCTCCGCCGCCGCGGTCGCGGTGGGCGGCGTGCTGCAGCTGCGCTGGCTCACGCAGGAGCTCGGCGGCGAGGCGCTCGAGATGCTCGAGCGGATGCTCGCGCTGCGCGACCGGAAGTCGCGCTTCCTCGCCTTCGCGATGGTGCTCTTCGTGATCGGGTTCTCGCTCTACGTGCTCGGCGTGGCGCAGCTCCTGATCCTCGCCGGCACGCACTGACGGAGCCCGTCAGGCCTTCTTCGCGTGCGCCTCCGTCGCCGCCGCCGCCTGGGGCTCGGGCAGGCTGACGACGCGCACGTCCTGCTGCGGGAAGGGGATCTCGACGTTCGCAGCGGCGAGCGCCTCGAGGATGCGCAGCCCCACCTCGCTCTTCACGCGCGCCGACTGATCCTGCTCGGTCCAGAACCGCACGACGAAGTCGAGCGAGCTCGCGCCGAAGCCCGTGAAGAGCACGGCCGGATCGCCGGCGCCGTGCGCGGCGGTGAGCACCTCGGCGTGGCCGCGCACGGTGCTCGTCAGGATCTCGAGCACCTTCGTGGTGTCGCTTCCGTAGCCCACGCCGACCGGGATCTGCACGCGGTTGCGCCGGTCGGAGAACGTCCAGTTCACGACCTCGCTGTTCATGAGCTTCTCGTTGGGGACGATGACCTCCGAGCCATCGTCGCCGCGCACGGTGCTCGATCGCAGGCCGATGCGCTGCACCTTGCCGGCGAGCGCGCCGATCTCGATGCGGTCGCCGAGCCGCACCGGGCGCTCGATCATCAGCACGAGGCCGGCGATGAAGTTCGCGACGATCCCTTGCAGGCCGAAGCCCACGCCGACCCCGAGGGCGCCCGCGACGAGCGCGATCTGATCGGCGTCGATGCCGAGCGTCGCGAGCGTGAGCAGGATGCCGGTGCCGAAGAGCACGTAGCGCGTCAGGCCCGCGATCGCGCCGCCCACGCCCGCCTCGAGCGCCAGGCGCGGGAGGACGTCGAGCTCGAGGACGAAGAGCACGAAGCGCGTGAGCACCCAGCTGATCGCCAGCACGATCGCCGCAGCCGAGATCTCGCCCAGCGTCAGATCCAGCGTGCCGAACGTGCGATGCGCGTGCAGCACGTCCTCGAGCCAGCCGAAGAAGGGCGAGGCGAGACCGTAGGCGCCGAGCACGAGGGCGACCCAGGCGAGCACGAACGCCACGACGATCCCGCGCTCGAGGCGCGACTCGATCAGCGTGCGGTGCAGGCGCACGCCGTGCGAGCGCGAGAGCAGGTCGCCGTGCAGGGCGAGGCGCGCGAGCGCGTCGATCGAGGCCCCGACGACGGTGAGCGAGAGCGTGCCCTCGAGGGCGATGGCCGTGCCGCGGACGAGGACGGTCGCGAGGAAGGCGTAGCCCAGCACGTTCGCGACGACGGCGGCCGCGAGGGTGAGCGCGGCGGCGAGCGCGAGGCGGCGGAGCCACCGGAGGACGCCTTCCTCCGCGGGTGCCCGCCACGCCCACGCGGCCAGGGCCACCGCGAGCACGATCGACTCGACGAGGATCAACGCGCGTCGCGCCGCGAGTCCGTCGGCGAGCGTGCCTTCGACGCGGTCGACGAGCACGTACGCGGCCACGAGGGCGACCGCGGGCCGGCTCGAGGCGGGGAGCACGAGGTCCATCGAGAGCGCGAGCGGCAGCAGGATCAGCACGCTCACGACGTCGCCGAAGACGACCGGCGCATGCGGCACGAACACGCGCGAGGCGAAGAGCACGAGCAGGAGCGACGCCACGACGGGCCGCTCCACCGCGCGCTTCCAGCGCCCGAGATCCGACGCGCCTTCCCACCCACGCACGCGGCGCCGGGCCCAGGCCAAGCACAGGGCGAGCACGACCCAGGCGATCGCGAGGCGCAGCACGCCTGGCGCCTGCTCCGAGAGGAGCCGCGCCTGCGCCGCGAGGTGCGCGCTCCACGCCGGCTCGTCGTCGTCGAGCTGGTCCTCGCCGAGGCCCTGCCAGAGCGGCGGGCGGTCGCGCACGTGCAGGCGCTCGCGGTAGGCGTCGAGCGCGGCGCGCAGATCGTCGTTCACGTCGTCGGCCGTGAGCTGCAGCACCGAGACCCGGTCCTCGAGCCCTTGGACGATCTCGCGCTCGCGATCGAGGTCGCGCACGAGCGAGCGCACCTCGTCGAGGGAGGCCGTGATGCGCGGAACACGCGGATCGTTCGGGTCGCCCGTCGCGGCGACGGCGTCGCGGAGCGCGCGCCACGTACGGCGCAGCTCGACGAGATGGCTGTGAGCGCCCTCGACCTCGGTCGAGCGCTCCGAGAGCTGGTCCTGCCATTCGGTCAGCTGGTCACGAATCGCGCGCCACTCGGCCCGCAGGTCCGAGAGCTCGCGCTGCGACATGCGCGCGATCTGTTCCATGCGTGCGCCGCTCGTGAGGCGCGCGAGCTCGGCCTCGCGACCGGGAAGGGCGCGCGCGATGCGCAGCACGTCGGAGTCGCCTCGGAGGAGCGGGCGCGCCGCGCGCACGTCGACCCGCGTCTGTTGCGCGAGCTCGGCCACGTGCGTGCTCTCGAGCAGCGCGGCCTGCTCGGGCGTCGGGCCGGGCGGTGCGGCGTCCTCCGCATCCGGCTCCGGGGCCGGTGTCGCCGCCGCGGGCTGCGCGGAGCTGACGACGTCGGGCGCCGGGAGACCGGCATCGGCGTCCTGCGCGCCCGCCACCGAGACGAACAGCCAGCAGGTCGTCAGAGCGAAGGCCGCCGGAGCGATGCGCGCGCGCATGGGCCCGGACGATACACGAGCCCGCGTCACTCGGTCGGGGTGGCGACGCTGCTGCAATCGACCGTCACCGAGCGGACCGTCCCGGTCGGATGATCCGGGCTCGCGCGCGAGCCGAACACGACGAGCAAGCGATCGCCGAGGCAGAGCGCGTCGGCCCACTCGAAGGTGGCGGCGTGCTCGTAGAGCTGCTGCTCGGGGCCGAGCCCGGCGAGGTCGAGCCCGTGACGTCGCACGCTCACGAGGCGCTCGGTGCGCGAGTGCGTGCGCGGCGCGACCACCATGACGGCGCCCTGACACGGCACCGCGATGCCGCCACCGGCCGCGTTCGCCGGCGCACCGGCCGCGACCGTGAGCTCCCGGGTGTCGGCCGTGATCCGCGCGAGCTGCAGCGTCGGCCGCGTGCGCGCGGGGCGCCGATCGCGGAACGCGAGGATCGCGCCGGGCGCGTCCTCGACGAGCACCGGGATCGGCAGCTCGTAGGCGAGCGTGCCGACGGCGATGGGCCCGCGGTGCGCGACCTGGAGCACCATGCGGCCCTGCGCATCGCCGCGGTCGTCGTTCCAGAGCTCGCCCCACGCCACGAGGCGGTGGCCCTCCGCGTCGTAGGCGAGGGCGGGGGCGCTCGCGCGGAAGCCGCCGCGAGAGAGGCGGATCGGCTCGGCGGGGCTCGCCACTTCCACCAGCCATGCGCTCGAGCTCGCGCCCGTGGCGTCCTGCCAGCCGACGATCACCTCGTCGTCGTGCGCTGCGAGCGAGACGCCGTGGCCGTCGCCGACCCCGCCGCGGCGATCGAGCACGCGCACGGCGCCGTCCGCCGCGCGCTCGTAGACGACGACCGCGCCGCGCTCGTCACGCTCCACGTCGCCGGCCACGCCGCACGCGACGAGCGTGCGATCGCCGTGCGCGAGCACGTCGACGCCACCGGCGCACGCGGGGCCGAGCCGCTGCCGCTCCGAGAGCGCGGTCCCGTCCGGTCCGAGCGCGACGCCGAAGAGGCCGCTGCGCTCGGACCACGCGAGGTAGGCGCCGCGATCGAGCGGTGCGGCGGCGAGATCGTCGAGCACCGGGCCATCGAGATCGAAGAGGTGGTTCTCGCTCCCGAACGGGCACGCGCCGGCGAGGATGTGGACCTCGCCGCTCGAGCCGCAGCCCACCAGGATCGCGGCGAGCAGGAGACTGGACCGCACGACGGACCGGACCACGGCGCGCGCGCTCGGTTCCCGGCTGCCCATCAATCGAGGACGCCGCGCGCGCGGAGGAGCGCGTCGATCTCGGGCGCGCGGCGCGCGAGCTCTTCGGGGTCCTTGGCCGGCTGGAAGCGCCCGTCCTCGCCGCCGCGCTCGACCTCGACGAACGCGCTCGGCAAGAACGCCGTGAGCTCGCCGACGAGGCGCTCGAACTGGACGACCTTCTGTCCCTCGACCGTCTTCTCGACGACGAACCACGTGAGGTCGAAGTCGCGATCGATGGCCGCCGCGTCGAGGACGAAGGTGTTCGTGTTGAAGACGGGGATCCCGTCCTGATCGAAGCCCGGCGGGAACCGGAACGACTCGACGATCTGGGCCACGCCGTCGACGCGGGCCGGTGCGCCGCCCTTGTCGCCTTTCTCCTTGCGGACGACCTCGGCGGTCACGGCGACCTTTCGCTCGAGGTGCATCGCGACGATCGCGGGATCGAGCGTGGCTCCGAGGTTGTCGACGTTGCTCATCACGAGGATCTCGCCGCCGGCGTCGCGGAAGCGCTTCATCACCCCGCGCTCGCGCAAGGCGAAGGTGAGATCGCCGTGCCCGGGCGCGTAGGGCGAGCAGCAACCATCCGACTCGCGGAAGGGCTGGCCGTCACGCGTGACGCGGAGCGAGATGCCCTGCGCGAAGGTCTCGATGGGCACGCGCGCGCTGCCCAGGCTGGCCGCGAGCGCGCGCACGGTGTCTTCGGTCGCGAAGCTCGTCATGAGAAAGCACGGCACGCGACCCTTCGTGCGCTCGGCGACGCGCACGAGGTCGGTGATCTTCAGGTCGAGGAAGCTGCGCCCTCGCACCGCCGGCACGCCCGCCTTCACGACGCCGCCGAAGCGCGTGGCCATGCCGCCGGCGAGGATCACGGCGCCGACCTTGCCAGCGGCGATGGCGCGCTCGCCCACGGCAGTGAGGCGCGCCCGCTCGGGGGTGCCGAGCGCGGGAAGGCGCACGACGTCGCTCTCGCGCGGGGCCTCGACGCGCCCGCGGATCGCGTTGCCCTCGTCCGGGCCGCCCAGGCGGGCGACGAGGCGCGCGAGCAGCTCGGGCCGATGCCCGAAGCGATCGAGGAGCGCTCGGGTGCCGGGATCGATGTCGGCGTTCGCCATGCGGCGCATCATGCCTGGCGTACGGCGCGAAGGGCAGCCAGACTGCGGGTGTGCGGACGATCCTCGCGTGCCTCGTGGTGGTCGCGGCAGCCAGTGGCTGTGCGACGACGCGCGTGCCGCGGCCGATCGGGCCGGCGAACCTCGCCACGGCGGAGGCACCGATCGCGCCGAACGGCACGCTCGTCGTCGAAGCGCTGGAGGCGCCGGCGCCCGCTCCGTCCGGGGCGAGCTTGCCCGTGCGCCTGCCGAGCGCGGTGGCCGATGCGGTCACGCTCGCCGAGGGCGACGTGAGCGTGCCGGCTGCTCCGGCCGCGCCGGCGTGGGACCCGCTGCCGAGCTACGTCGATCAGTTCACCGGCTCGGGGTGGATCTCGCGCCCGCTCTTCACCGGCGCGCGGCCTCCGACCTCTCGCGCGCGCAGCGCGTGGGCGCCTTCGGTCTCGATGCCCTACGGCTACCGGTACTCGGTCGCCCCGCCCGCCCGCTCGAGCTCGCCTCACTTCTCCTCGCCGCCGGCCTACTCGGGCTTCTGACCGCTCGTCGCCACGTCGGTCGCCTCGTCGGTCGCCTCGGGGCGCCGCAGCGCGGGGCAATGCGCGCGCGGGATGACCGATAGCCTCGCGTGCCCGCTCGACCAGCCTCGACGATCTCGGCGCTCGGCCTCGTGCTCGCGCTGGTGGCGCTCGCGGCGCTGGCGCATCGTGTTCCGCCGCGGCCCGCGACCGCGCCGGAGCGGGCGAGCGCGCGGACCATCGCGGCGGCCGGGCCCGTGGACGTGAATCGCGCGAGCGCCGACGAGCTCGCCACGCTCCCGCGTGTCGGGCCCACGCTCGCCCAGCGCATCGTGGAAGATCGCGCCGCGCACGGGCCCTTCGCCACGCTCGGCGATCTCGATCGCGTGCCCGGCCTCGGCCCGGCCACGATCCGAGAGATCGCGCCGCACGCGACCGTGGGGGATCAGAGCGGGAACAGCCCCTGAAGGCGCGCGCCCGCCTCGAGCCAGACCGGCGACGTGTCGAGCGCGGTGAGGACCACGTTGGGGCGCACGATCACGCCGAGCGTGATCTCGCGCGAGAGCATCACGTCGAGCCCGAAGACGCCGTCGACGGCGAAGTCGGCCGTGAGGGTCGGATCCTGGAACGTCGTGATGCCGGCGACCCCGAGGCCGAGGAAGGGCACGACCTCGAAGATGTCCACGAGGTAGACGATCTCGGCGCCGTACACCCAGCGATGCATCGGCTCGGGATGGAACGCGTAGCCGGCGCGAACGCGGATCTCCCAGACGTCGTCGAGGCCCAAGGCGGCGCCGATCTCGGCGTACGCCCCATGAGGCGGCAGCGGCCCGCTCGGGAGCACGGCGTAGCCGAGCTCCAGCGAGAGCCCGAGCTGGCGGTCGTACGCGCGCGCGGGCGCCGGAGCCAGCGCCAGCAGGGCGAGCCCGAGGCCGAGGGCGGGAAGGAGCGCGCGGCGCACGAGCTGGCTATGCCACATCGAAGCGCCCTGCGTTGACGGAAAGAGGTGCGCGGGTATAGTCCGCGCCTTCTTTTCGGCGGCTCGCGCGACTCCCGTCGCCGCGAGCCCTTCGAGCGAGCTGGAGATCGAGCGTGAGCGACGAAGACGAGCGCGACGAGGACCGCGAGGACGAGGGCGCAGAAGAGTCGGCCGCGGAAGGCAGCGAGAGCGCCTCCTCGAGCGCGTCTGCCTCGGGCGATACCGAGGACACGAGCGCCGACGACGACTCGGACGACGGCGACGACGGCGACGCGGAGGCTGCGGCGCCTGCCGCGGCGACCTCGAGCCCCGCGGCCGCGGCGGCCCTCGCCGCGAAGGCGAAGGCGAAGGCCAAGGGCGCGGCCTCGGCCGGCGCTCGGCTCGCGGCTGCGAAGGCGGCGAAGGCGGCGGCGAAGGCCGCGAAGAAGCAGGCGCGCAAGGAAGAGGCGGGCGCCGCCACGCCGACGGCGGCGGAGCGCGAGCAGGAAGACCTCGAGCGCACCGAGAGCGCCGAGGCCGTGCTCCGGGAGTCGCCGCTCGGGCGCGCCGCGACGAACGCGGCCGACTGGGCCCAGCAGAACCGCCAGATCGCGACGGGCCTCGCCGCCGTCGTCGTGCTCGCGCTGGTCGGTTGGGTCGGCTGGACGTGGTGGTCGACCTCGCAGGCCACGGCCGCGGGCGAGCTGCTCGCCGAGGCGCTCGAGATCTCCAGCGCCGAGATCGTGGCCCCGAGCGACGACGAGGCCGACGAGGGCGACGAGGCGTCGGACGAGGAGGCGGACGACGCGCCGACGTACGCGACGATCGCCGATCGCAACGACGCCGCGCTGGTCGCGTACCGGCGTGTCTCGAGCGAGTACCCTGGCTCGGCCGCCGCGGCCTGGGCGCGGCTCGGGGAAGGGCGCGTCCTACTCGCGCAGGGCGAGAACGAGGACGCGCGCACGGCGTACCAGGCGGCCTTCGATGCGAGCCACGACGAGCCCGTGGTCGCGTGGCAGGCGCTCGAGGGGATCGGCGCGACCTACGAGGCCGAGCAGGACTGGGAGCACGCCACCTCGACGTACGAGCGTCTCGCGGCCCTGAACGACCACGCGTACGAGAACGTCGCGAACTATCACCTCGCCCGCATGCGTGCGGCGCGCGGCGAAACCTCCGAGGCGCTCGCGGCCTTCCGTGAGCTGGTCGATGCGCTTCGCGACGCGAACGACGAGGGCGGCGAGCCCGAGTTCCCGTACGTGCTCGCGCAGGCCGACGAGCGGCTGCGGGAGCTGGATCCCTCGGCGGCGGGCGCGGGCCCGCGGCTCGGCGGCGGCGGCGGCGCGGAGGGCGCTCCCTCCGGTCTCGAGGACCTCTCGCCGGAGCAGCTGCAGGAGCTCATCCGGCGCCTCCAGGCGCAGAGCGCAGGCGGCGGCGGCGACGCCCCGGCGCCGGAATGAGCCTGCACGCGCGCCGAGCGATCGCGGCCCTGGTCGTCGCGCTCTCGTTCGGCTGCGCGGGGATTTCGCCTTCGATCCTCGGCTACGACGCGTTCATGGACCGTCCGATCGGCTCCCGGCCGGGCGGACGACTGCTCGTGCGCTGGACGCGGAGCCTGCAGCCGGCGGTCGAGGGCATCGACGGCCGCTTTCTTCCGATCGAGCGCGCGATGGCGGCGCTCGATCCGATCCACGACCGAATCTACATCGGCTCGTCGCGCGGCTACTTCTGGTCGTTCACGGGCGCCGGCGCGCCCGTCTACATGTACCAGGCCGGCGGCGCGATCGGGTGTCAGCCGTACCTCGACGTCGAGCGGGACGAAGTCTACTTCGCGAGCGACGATGGCGTCGTCCACGCGCTCGTCGCGTCGACCGGCCAGGTCCGGTGGCGCGCGGAGATCGACGGCGCGGTCGGCCGGCGGCCCATCGCGACCGACGACACGCTCTACATCGCGACCGACGCCGACGTCGTCGTCGCTTTCACGCGCGATACGGGCGACGCGCTGTGGCGCTACCGCCGCGACGCCCCGCAGGGCTTCTACATCGCCGAGCACGCGGGTCTGACCATCGAGGGCCGGCGCCTCATCACCGGCTTCACCGATGGCGCCGTGGTCTCGCTCGACCCGCGTGACGGGCACGTCCAGTGGACCCGCGAGACGCTCGGCGACCTGCCGGCGGCCGCCGCCACCGACGTGATGCGCTTCACGGACGTCGACACGACGCCGATCGTCGACAACGGGACGCTCTACGTCGCCTCGTTCGCCGGCGGGCTCTACGCGCTCGACCTCGGCAGCGGCTCGGTCCGCTGGATCCGCCAGGAGCTCACCGGCATCACGGGCCTGGCCATGGCGCCGGACGACATGCTCGTCGCGTCGTCGGGCGACCTCGGCGTCGTGGGGATCGATCGCGGCACCGGCGACACGCTCTGGCGCCACCGGATCACGCGTGGTGCGCCGACCGCGCCGCGCGTGATCGGCGACCTGGTCGTGCTCGGCGAGACGGAGGGCGGCCTGGTGTCGCTGCTGGCCGCCAACGGGCGCGAGGTCGGGCGCATCGAGAACGGTCACGGGTTCGCGGCGCCGGTCGAGGTGTCCGAGGGCCTGGGCGTCGCCATCTCGAACGCCGGCGGGCTCTTCGTCTTCAGCGTCCAGTAGCCGGCGAGCGCGCGAACGAGATCGGCCGGCGGGCGCTCGGAATCCCCCTGGAATCCGGAATGGGCGACTTCGCAGAAGATGGATTATGACAAGTCCTGCGTCGGAGAACGGGACACCCGCCGGCGCGGCTCACGGCTACTTCTTCGGCTCGCCCAGGAACAGGCGCTTGGCCAAGTCCGACAGGTCGACCTGACCCGCGCCCACGATGGCCTCGACGACGGCGCGTCCCAACCGAGACAGCTCGAGCAGCGACGAGATGCGCTCTCGCTTCACCGTGTCCTCGGGCGGCACCTGGGCCAGGGCCTGCTCGAACGCAGCGATGGCCTCGACGATCTCGGCGAGCTCGCGCTCACGGAAGACGCGAGAGACCATCTTCCACACGTTGTTCTCCGCGACGAAGTGCTCCTGGCGCTGACCGTCGAGGAACACCCGCCGCACCACGCCCCAGCGCTGCAGCTCCGTGAGCGTCATCGAGACGCTCCCGACCGACAGGCTCAGCTTGCTACGGAGCGTCCGCGCGCTGACCGGGTCCGTGGCGAGATACAGGACCGCCCAGACGCGACCCATGTTGCGCTTGAACCCCCAGAACTCCATCAGGCGGCCGAGGGCCTCACTGACGATACGTTCCGCGGGGTCGAGCGCGCTCGCCTCCGGCTCGGACATCGCGGCGCGGTTCAGTCGCGCGCGCGCTCGACGTAGAACCCGTCGAACCCGTCGCCGTAGTCACCCTCGCCCGCCGCGAACACGACGATGCGGACGTTGCGGAGCTGCCACGCGTAGAGACCGACCGGCAGCACCATCTCGGCGCCCGAGTCCTCCGGCGCGACCTCGACGGCCGCCTCGTCCGGCGTCCCCGAGTCCACGCCCGCGGCAGCCGCGAGCAGCGCCTCGAGGCTGTCGTCGCCGCCGCTCGCGCCCTCCTCCTGCGTCGGCGCGGGCTGGGCCTGGGCGACGGCGGCTTCTTCTTGCTCGACCTCGGTGTCCGCTTCCTCGGTCGTCTGGCTGGCCGCGCTCTCCGACGCGGTGATCGACTCGATGGGCTCCGGGATGACGTCGATCGCGTGACCGCCGGCGCCTGCCTCGGTGATCGTCGGCATCAGCTGGCCGAGCGCCCACTCGATCGCCTGCTGGCGCTGCGTCGGGTCCTCGTCCGTGACGAGCGTACGGTTCTCGAGCTCGTACCAGCGCGAGAAGCCCATGTTCGGGAGCAGCACCTCGACCCGCTCCATGCGGCCGTTCTCGAGGCGGATGCGCAAGAACATCTGCATCTCGCGCTCGATGCGCGTCGCGCCGGGAACCGGGATGGCGTAGTGCGCGTGGTAGTGCTTCAGGCAGTGGGTCGGCGTGCACATCGGCGCGGGCGCCGAGCCGAACGCCGCCGAGAACTCCGGGTTCGCGCGCGCGACGCCCGAGATCGGCTGGCCGTAGTTGCGGATGCCGAGCAGCGTGCGGCCCCAGAACGTGGTCGCCTGGGTCACCCAGAGGCGGCGCTGGGCGGCCTGGGCCTCGGCGTCGACGCGCTGGACCTCTTCGACGTGCTCCTGCTCGACCTCGCGGTGCTCCTCGACGTGCGAGACGGCCGCCAGGCGCGCGTGCGCCTGCTCGGCGTACGTGCCGTCGGGATACGCGGCGAGGTAGCGCTGCAGGCCGTCCTGCGTGGCGTTGCCGGAGAGCCAGATGCCCTGCTCTCGCGCCTCGCGCTCGCGGCGGATGTCCCCCGCCCAGAAGCCGTTCGGATAGTGGGTCGCGTAGTCGGCCATCGCGACCATGCGCTCGTCGTCGTTCGAGGCGAGACGCACGGCGCGGTACGCCGTGTACTCCTCGTGCGTCGCGACGATCGAGCAGCCGGCGCCGTAGATGCCGGCCGTGACGAGAACCGCGAGAGCCCAGCTCCAACGCTTCATGCGAGACCTCTTGGCATCGGACGCGCGGGCCCCCGTTCGGGTTTGGAGCGTTCCGGCTTGGACGTTCGACGCCATGTCAGATGCCCTCCGGGTCGCTCACGAGCGTGGCCGCGCCGCAGAGCGCGTTGCTCTGGCAGCTCGGCATCGCGTCGCTCGGCGTGCTCAAGAGGTCCGTGCGGCTGAGGTCGTCGATGCACTGCGCGGCGAGCTCGCGCGACGGGCTGCACCCGGGCGGGAAGTTGAACCCGCGGCACGTCGTCGGGACCTGCGCCTGGCACGCCGAGTACATCGACTGGTTGATCCGGTTCGCTGCCAGATCGCGGGCGCACTCGACGCCCTCGCGCTCGGTGCACCAGGCCTCGGGGTCGACCGCCGGCGTGGAGCCGCTCGGATCGCACGATCCGACGTAGCCTGGGGTCGGGCCGGCGATGCCGACGGCCATCACGGCCACGCCCGCGCCGCGGACGAGCCAGCGGAAGACGACACGACGAGACGACGTCACGGCAGCACCTCGTAGTCGATCGCGATGCCGATCTCGAAGCTGATCAGCGGGTGGATCTCGTCGGCGAAGTACATCGAGAGGTCCACCTCGCCGTAGACGGCGAAGCCCGCGAGCGGGCGCACCATCGCGCCGATGCCGACCTCCCAGCCCCAGCTGAAGAACTCGCCGAGCGCGAGGGGAATGCCGACGCGGCCCGTGGCCTGGAACCAGTCGCCGAGATCGCCGTCCGGGATGATCCGGAGCATGTACGCAGGCGTCAGCGTCCACTGCCCGAGCGGATCGACGCCGTACGGATACCCGCCGTCGCCCATCAGGTTCGTCGCGACGCCCAGCACGGCGCCGTGCTGGAACATGCCCTCGCCCTCGAAGAAGTAGCCGCCGCGCAGCTGCATGTAGGCGGGCGCTTGGCGGTCCTGGTTGAGCGTCTCGTACTGGATGATGCGGATCGTCGGCCCGAAGCCCAGGCTCACCCACGCGCGGCCGTAGCGGTGCGCGGCGGGGCCGGACGAGCCCTCTTCGTGGTGCTCTTCTCCCCACGCGTAGCCGCCCCGCGAGTGCCCGGCGGCCTCGTCGTCTTGGGCGAGCGCGCTCGGCAGGGCGAGCAGGGTCGGCGCGGCGAGCGCGCACACGGCGAACAAGCATCGAGAGAGGCGAAACACGGCCGCGGACCGTAGAAGGTGGTGCCGTCGTGGTCAAGGTTGGCCGCGTGCGTTTCGTGCGAGTCGGTCGCACGCCGAGCGGCCCCGCGGTATAAGCGCGCCCGTGACGCGGTTCGTCGCGGGCTTCGCGCTCGCATCTCTGCTCTGGGGCGGTCTGGGCGCCTACCTCGTGATCGAGGGCGGGTACGGCCCTCCTCCGGACGAGCCCGAGGTCGAGGTCGCGATGGCCGACACCGAGGCGCCGGCGGAGACGGCGGACACGCCCGCGCGCGGGCGCCGCGGTCGTCGTCGAGGCGGTGGCAGCGCCGCGAGCCCCGAGCGCGAGACCGGCGAGAGCGGCCCGTCGATCGCGGGCCCGATGGGCGACCGCGTCACCGGGGACGACCTCGGCGAGGACGAGATCCGCATGATCGACGGCGCCGGCAGCGGCGGCGAGGAGCAGCTCACGGGCGCCGAGATCGAGCACACCTTCGACGGCGTCATGCCGCGCATCCGCCGCTGCTTCATGCTGGCGGCGAGCGACCGCGACATCACCGGGACGCTCACCTTCGGCCTGCGCATCGCGGGCACCGGCCACGTCAGCGCGGTCAACCTGTCGGGCCCCGGCGAGCTGACCACCGGGGACGCTGGCGAGTGCTTGCGGACCGCCGCCCGCGGCGCGCAGTTCCCGACCTTCGACGGCCCCGAGATGGTCGTGCGCTACCCGATCACGCTCGAGTGAGCGCGTGGCCAGCCCCAAGAAGAAAAAGAAGCGCGCCTCGACCGAGCCTCGCCCCGAGACGGCGAGCGCGCCGCCCGAGAGCGTCGTGCTCGCGCCGCGCGAGCCGACGCCGGCGCTTCCGACGCTCTCCGCGCGCGACGCGTGGCTCGATCGCGCGCTCGTGCTCGTGGCGATGCTCGTCACGTTCGGGCGCTCCTTGCCCTATCCCCTCGTTCCCTCGTGGGACGACCAGCGCTTCCTGATCGACGATCCGCTCGTGACTCAGCCGAGCTGGGCGAGCTTCGTCTCGATCTGGACCGAGCCGCACTTCGAGGCCTACCACCCGCTGCACCTTCTCTCGTACTGGATCGACGTCCCCTGGCTCGGCGCCGTGGGGACGCCCATTCGCGTGACGAGCCTCCTGCTCTTCGCGGCCGCGGGCTTCGCGATGCTCTCGTGGCTGCGCGCGCTCGGCATCGGCCGGCTCTCGGCCGTGCTCGCGACGCTCGTGTTCGTGCTGCATCCCGTGCAGGTCGAGCTCGTCGTGTGGGGCACCGGCCGCAAGGACGTGCTCGCGGCGCTCTTCGCGATGCTCGCCTGGACGGCCCACCTGCGCTCGACGAGCGCATGGGATCGGAGCGCGTGGCTCTCGCGCGCGGCCTTCGCCGCGGCCTGCCTGTCGAAGACGAGCGCCGTCACGCTGCCGCTCGCGATGTTCGCCGCCGATCTCTGGCTCGCGCGCCTGCCGTGGCGCGAGGCCGCGCTGCGCCAGCTCCCCGGCGTCGTCCTGGCGGCCGTGCTCGGCGCGATCACGATCGGGATCTGGCGCGGGAACGAGATGATCCGCCCGGTCGAGGAAGCCGGGAGCTCCGCCACGCTCGTGCTCGCGTCGCTCTCGCACGCGCTGACGACGTTGGCGTTCCCCGCCCGCGTGTCGCCGCTCTACGCGATGGTCGAGGACGATCCCCCGAGCCCGCTCTTTCTCGGCCTCGGCGTCGTGGTCGTGGGCGCGCTGCTCTTCCTCGCGTGGTCGAGCCGCGAGACGCGCGCGGGGCGTCTGCTGGGCGTCGGCGTCACGACCTTCCTCGCGATCTACCTGCCCGTCGCGAACCTCGTCCCGACGTACTACGAATTCCAGGACCGACACCTGAGCCTCCCGTTGATCGGGCTCGTCGTGGTGCTCGCGTCCGTGCTCGATCGCGGGCGCGACGTGGGGGGCGACAAGCTGACGCCCGGCATCGCGATCCTCGGGCTCGCGTGCGTGCTGCCGCTCGCCGTGCGGACGATGCAGTACGAGGCGGTGTGGTCGAGCGACGCTCGCCTCTGGGCGCACGCGACCACCACGCATCGCCGCTCGTACTACGCGTGGATCAAGCTCGGCGAGGTCCGCCGCGACGAAGGCCGCTTCGACGGCGCGATCGAGGCGTACACCCGCGCGATCGAGATCCGGCCCACGCAGCGGCTCGCGCACGGCGCGCTCTTGATGACGCTCGCGCTGCGCGACGAGCGCGACCTCGCCCTTCCCCCGCCCTCGCACGCCACCGAGCTCGTCGAGCGCTATCTCCGAGACGTGGACGACGCCGACGCACTCAGCCGCGACGCCGGCGACGCCGCGCTCGACGGCTATCGCTGGGCCGCGCTGTTCTTCCTGTCGCGACAGCTCGACCTGCAGCCCGCCTCCGACGAGCGCCTCGAGCACGCGGCGGACGTACAGCTCCGCGGCGGCCACGAGTGGCTCGCGCGCTTCTACGTCGGCCGCATGCACCGGCCGCCCCTGATGCCCCGGATGCGACGCTTCTGGGACGAGGAGCGCGCGCGGCTCGGGCTGCCTCCGCTCGAGCCCCCAGCACCCGAGGACGCGACGCCATGACCCACGCGCGCGACGACTTCGACTGCGAGACGGCCGACGGATGGCGCCTGCACGTCGTCCGCACGCGGCGCGCGGGCGGCAGCGATCCCACGCGTCGCCCGCTCCTCATCGTGCCGGGCTACGGCATGAATGGCTTCATCTTCGGGTTCCATCCGCGCGGGACCTCGCTCGAGGCTCACCTCGCCGAGAGCGGCATCGAGGTCTGGACGGCGAACCTGCGCGCGCAGGGGCGCTCCCGAGCGACGACGAAGCGCGCCGCGACCCCGACCCTCGAGGGGTACGCGCGCCACGACCTTCCCGCGCTCGTGGACCTCGTGCTGCGGCAGACCGCGAGCCGCGGCGCGACGCGCGTCGACGTGCTCGGCGCGAGCCTCGGAGGCTCGATCACCTTCGCGCACCTGGCGCTCACGCCCGGCCATCGCGTCGGGAGCCTCGTCGCCGTCGGCTCGCCGCTGGTGTGGCGCGACGTGCCGGCCGTGCTGCGCGTTCCGTTCGCGTCGCGTCGCCTCGCGGGCGCCCTCCCGATCCGGGGCACGCGCCGCATCGCCTCGCTCGTGCTCCCGATCGTGCGCCACGCGCCCGGCCTGCTCGGCATGTACATGAACGCGAGCCACGTCGATCTCGATGCGGCGAGCGAGCTCGTGCGCACCGTCGAGGATCCCGTGCCGGCCGTGAACCGCGACCTCGCGGCGTGGATGAAGAACGGGGACCTGGTGCTCGGCGACGTGAACGTGACGCGCGCCCTCGGGCGCGAGCGCGGCCCGCTCCTCACGGTGCTCTCGAACCGAGACGGGATCGTCCCCGAGCGCTCCGCGCTCTCGGCGGGCGAAGCGTGGGGCGGCGACGACGTGACGACGCTGCGGATCGGCGACGACGCGGACTGGTACGCCCACGCGGACCTCTTCGTGGGCAACGACGCCCCGGCGCGCGTGTTCGACCCCATCGCGCGGTGGCTGGCCGAGCGAAGCGGCGGAGGGGGTCCGGCCTGAATCGGTCCCGGGCTGAGGCGGTCCGGCCCCCTGCCCACACCGACGGGCTCGACTTCGGCGAACCTTTCCGTACCCTCGTTGTCTAGAAGCTCGTGGCAGGCATGAACCCCAGTCCTTCCGGCACCACCGGCAGCCCCCTCCTGGGCTCGGACGACGTCGATCCCGAGCTGCTCGCGCTGCCCGCGCCGCCGCCCGGCCGGCGCCTGGCCACCATGACGCTCATGGCGCTGGTGGTGGTGGTCGCGCTGGCACTGGTCGCCTCGCTTCGCAGTGATCTCGCGTTCTTCTTCGCGCGGGGCGAGGTCCGGGACCTCGGTCCGGCGACGGCGATCGCGGCCTCCACGCTCGAGCCGAACACGCTCGTCACGGTGAGCGGCACGCCGCTGACCGCGGGCACGGTCCGCTACCGGCGCGTCGTCACCGGCGAGCAGTACGTGGTCTTCCCTCTCGCGGGCCAGCGGACCGTGTTGGTCCACATGACCGACGCCGAGGCGGCCGCGCCCCGCACCACGTACAGCGGGCGTCTGGTTCGCTTCTCGGATCTGGGCGGGCGCCTCGCGGCCGTCCGCGAGTACATGGCCGGGCCGATGGACCTGCCCGTCACGCCCGAGACGTACGTGCTCCTCGTCGACGAGACGCCGGGCTCCTCGTGGTGGGCCGTCGCGCTCGCGATCCTCGCGGCCGCATTCGTGCTGGTGGACCTGCTGATGATCGTCCGCTGGTTCCGACCGGTCGATCCCGCGCGCCCGTTTTGATCACACGGCAACCTCCAGGCACGAGTATGCTCTCGGGTCGTGAGGCGGTCGGTCCCGTCGCTCGATCAAGTCGCCCGGGCGTTGCTCGTCCACGGCGCACGCGAGGCAGCCATCGATCTGATGGAGGCCGTCGTCCAGCGCGGCGGCGACGAGAAGACGCGGTGTGAGGCACTCCTCGCGGCCGTGCGCGCGCGCCCCAACGATCGCGTGATCGGCGCGCCGATCGCGCTCGACGCCGGGCTCGTCGAAGCGCTGGCGGCCCAGGGCCGCTTGATCGAGGCGTGGGCCGTCACGCGCGGCGCCAAGGTCGGGAGCACCGTGGCCGGCGTCGAGATCGCGCAGGCCCTCTCGCTCGTGATGGAGCCGAGCGGACTCGAGGAGCCCTGGCTCCAGCGCTGGACGACGATCGTCGCCTCGGGCTCCCTCGCCGAGATCGCGGCGATCGAGCGGGAGGTGGTCCGCGGAGACGACGTGCCCGCCGTGCTCCTCGATCGGATGCGCGTCGCGTGGCGCCTCTTGCGCGGCTTCTGGTCCTCGACCGCCTCCGAAGGCGTGAGCGGGATCGATCCCGCGCTGCGGGCCTCGATCGCCAAGAAGGTCACGGCGCACGATCTGCCGGGCGCGCTGGCGCTCCTGCGCGGCGCCGCCGAGACGTCGCCGACGGTCCTGCCGATCGCGATGGCGCTGGCGCGGCTGCTCTCGGCCGCCGAGCGCGTGCTCGCCGAAGAGGCGCCGGGCAGCTCGAGCACGGTCCCGCTCGGCGGACCGGCGATGGCGCTCTTCCAGCTGCGCATGGGCAACTTCGAGGACGCCGAGAAGCAGCTGCGCCGCATCGTGGTCGAGCAGCCGAACGATCACGTGGCGCGCGATCGGCTCGCCGACGTGCTCGTGCTGCGACGCGCGCTCGACGACGCGCCGGTCGCCGAACAGGAGCCGCTCGAGCTGGCCAAGACGCCGGCGCCCGACTGGCTCAACAAGAAGGGCCCGCGCGTCAGTGTGGAGGGATGGGCGGCGCCACCGAAGGCAGGAGCGGCCAAGCAGGGCCCTGTCTGGGACGACGAAGAGGAGGGCTCGACCTCCGTCATCCGTCCCGACGAGGAAGCGGAGCTCCACGTGAAGTCCGGGCACCCGGAGCGCGCGATTCCGATCTACGAGCTCCTCGTGCAGCGCTACCCGGGACGCCCTCGCTTCGCGACGCGCTTGAACGAGCTGCGCGTGATGGTCGCCGCCGAAGCGGCGACGGCGCCGACGCCCGCGGCCCCCCTCTCACGCTCCGACTACCACCCGGCCTTCGAGGAGGACGGCGCGCACACCTCGGTCGAGCGCTTCCGGCAGGCACCGCCGGCGCGTGCGCCGAAGGCACCGGGCCCGGCCGCCGCCGCTCCGCCGAAGCCGCCCGCGCCGGCCGCGAGCGCCCAGCCCGCTCGTGACCCGATCACCGCCGTCCCCAGCGCGCCGGCCGCGCCGGCCGCCTCCACGCACGACCGTGTCCCGTCCGTGGTCGTCCAAGTCCGTCCCATCGTCCGGGTGAGCTGAAGATGGCCGACTCGACCGACAAGAAGCTCGCAGCCGCGACCCGCGGCCTTCCGATCACGGAATCGACCCTCGAGGTCTCGCTCGACGAGGTCGTCGAGGTGCCGAAGGCCGCCAAGCCCGTGAGCGCCGACGCGAGCCTCGAGACGATGCTCAGCGACCTCGAGGTCGAGGTGGCACCGAGCGGGGCTGCGCCCGCCGCGCCGCGCCGAGATCCCTCCGGAGCGCGCGTGCCGACGGGATCCGTCCGCCTCGACAAGCGTTCGGTGCCGCCGCCGCCCTCCGCGAGCACGAGCTCGACCGGCGCGACGCGAACGCCCTCCGTTCGCCCCCCGCCCAAGCCCGCCGCCGCGCCCCCGCGGGCCGCGCCGCCGCCGCGCGCGCGGCCGCTGCCCCGCGGGCCGCGCCGCCGCCGCGCGCGGCCCCGCCCCCGCCCGCGCCGCCCCCGTGATCGCCGGGGCTCCCTCGCCGGCGCCCGGTGGCCCGGCGCCGGTCGCGACGCGCCCGGGAGGGACCCCCGCCGCAGCGCCGCCGCCGCCGAGCGCCCCCTCGAGCAGCGGCGCGAGCCCCGCGCCCGGCCCGCAGGCACCGCCGCCGGCTCCTCCGCCGCGCCCGATCGAGACGGGCGTCGATGCCTGGGAGCGCGAGCTGCTCGAGCTCACCGATCCGCTCCGACGCGCGCGCCTGCACTTCGAGATCGCGCGCGTGCACGAGCTGGCCAGCGGTGATCTGCGCAAGGCGAGCCAGCACTACCTCGAGGCGCTCGCGAAGCTCCCCGAGCACCTGCCCACGATCCAGGGCGCCCGCCGCACGTTGATCGCGCTCAAGTCGTACAAGGACGCGCTTCCGCTCTTCGATGCCGAGGCGCGCATCACGCGCGATCCGAAGCGCCGCGCGGCGCTCCACGTGGCGAAGGGGCGCCTGCTCGAGGACGTGCTCGGCCAGCGCGTCGAAGCGCGCGCGCAGTACGCGACCGCGCTCGATCTCGACCGCGCCGATCGCTCGGCACTGCGGGCCGTCGAGCAGGCCGATCTCGACGCCGCGCAGTGGCCCGAGCTGGCGCGCACCTACGAGAAGGCCGCCAACGCGGCGTCCGGCGATCCGCGCCACCGCGCGGCGCTGATCGTGGCCCGCGCCCGCATCGCCGAGATCCGTCAGAAGGATCTCGAGACGGCGATCGAGCTCTACCAGACCGCGCTGCGCCTCGATCCCGAGGTGGCGTTCGCGCTCGAGGCGCTCGAGCGGCTCCTCCACGGGCAGAAGCGCTGGCGCGATCTCGCGACGCTGCTGGAGCGCAAGGTCGCGCGTGCCGCCGATCCGATGACGAAGGCGATGACGCTGCATCGCATCGCGCAGATCACGGTCGACCGCCTCGGCAACCGCGACGAGGCCATCGCGGCGCTCGAGCGCGCGCTCGCCGAGGCGAAGACGGAGCCCATGGTCCTCGAGGATCTGGCGCGCCTCTACGACGCGGCGGGTCGGCCCGCCGATCTCGCGCGCGTGCTGACGACACTCGCCGCGCTGCCCTCCGCGTCGCGCTTCGAGAAGGTGGCGCTGCTCCACCGCATCGGTGCGATCCGCGAGGACGAGCTCGACGACGAGGACGGCGCCATCGCCGCCTACGAAGAGGTGCTCGGCGTCGATCCACTGCACCTGCCCACGCTCCAGGCGCTCACGCGCATCTACGAGGCCCTCGGCGACGAGCCGGCGCTCCTGCGGATCCTCGCGGCCGAGGCCGAGGCGAGCCCCGAGGCGCGCCGTCGCGCCGCCGCGCACGCGAAGATGGCCGCGATCCACGAGCGGCGCGCGGCGCTCGATCTGGCGATCGATCACCACGCGCGGGCGCTCACGCTGGTGCCCGGCTACGCGCCCTCGTTCAAAGCGCTCACGCGTCTGTACGCGGCGGCCCACAAGTGGCGCGAGCTCACGCTGCTCTACGGGCGCGCGGCCGACGGCGCGAACGGCGAGGCCGCCATCACGTTCCTGATGAAGCTCGGCGGCGTCTACGAGGACGCGCTCGACGAGCCGGCGCAGGCGCTCGCGGCCTACCAGCGCGTCGTCGCGATCGACGGCAAGCACATGGGCGCCATCCACGCGATGCAGCGAGCGGCCGAGCGCGCCAGGCGCCCCGTCGAGCTGGTCGACGCGCTCGAGCGCGAAGCGGCGCTCCTGCGGGACCCGAAGGCGACGCTCGGCATCGTGCACCGGGCGGGCGAAGTGCTCGAAGAGATGGCGGGCGATCGCGACGGCGCGATCGCGCGCTACCGCCGCGTCCTCACGATCGAGCCTACCTATGCGCCCGCGCTCTCGAGCCTGGGGCGCCTGCTCTCGCGCGCCGGTCGCTGGGAAGAGCTGCTCGAGCTCTACAAGCGCGAGCTCGAGCTCGCCAAGAGCTCCGACGAGATCGCGCTCCTGCGCACCAAGATGGGCGAGATCTGCGAGCACCGCATCGGGCGCGACGACGAGGCGCTCCAGCACTATCGCGCCGCGGCCGATGCCGATCCGAAGAACGTGCGCGCGCTCCGCACGCTCGCGCGCAAGCTCCAAGCGCGCAGCAGCTGGGAGGAGCTCGCGCGCACCTTCGAGCGGGAGCTCGCGCTCTACGAGCCGCCGAAGGGCGCGAAAACGGACGCTGCGCCGGCGGTGGTGAGCCCCATCGCGCGCGCCCGCACGGCGCATCGCGCGGCGGAAGTGCGCGAGGAGCGCCTCCAGGACGGTGCGCGCGCGCTCGCGCTCTTCGAGACCGCCCGCGACGCGGATCCGAGCTACCCGCCCGCGATCGACGCGATCGCGCGACTGCGCGCGGCGGACGGCTCCTACAAGAAGCTGATCGACGAGCTCGAGGCCGAGGCGAGCGAGGCGATCGACGACGACGTCGCCGTGGCGCTGCTCCTGCGGGCGGCCGAGGTCGCGAACGAGCACGTCTCGGATCCCAAGCGTGCGCTCGTGCTGGTGGAGCGCGCGCTCGCGCGCAGCCCGGCGCACCTGGCGAGCCTGCTCGCCGCCGAGCCGCTCATGCGGCGCGCAGGCGCCTGGGGAGCGCTCGCCGGCGTGCTCGCGTCGCTCGCCCGGGCCCACGTCGAGATCGAGGCGCGCGTCGCGGCGCTGCGCGATCTCGCGCGCGTGCAGGAGCTGAAGCTCGGCGCCAAGCCCGCCGAGATCCGCGGCACGTACGAGGCCATCCTGACGCTCTCACCGCAGGACGCGGGCGCGCTCGCGAGCCTCGAGCGGATCGCGCTCGAGACCAGCGATCGCGTCCTGCTCGCGTCCATCGATGCGCGCATCGCCGACGCGTCGACCGATCCGGCCGTCACCGCCGCGCATCGCGCGCGCCTCGCCGAGGCGCTGCTCGAGACCGGAGATCGACGGGCGCTGGAGGCTTTCTCCACGGCGGTCGCCGCCGATCCCGAGAGCCTGGCAGCCGTGCGCGGCCTCTCGCGCGCCGCCGAGGCGGCGCAGGACTGGAAGACGCTCGCCGATGCGCTGCGGCGTGAGGCGCGCCTGGTGGAGAGCCCGCGCCGCGCGGCCGGGCTGCTCGTGCGCGCGGGCGTGATCACGGCCGAGACGCTCGTCGACGCCGCGGCCGCGTACCCCGACTTCGAGCGCGCGCTCGAGCTCGATCCCGATCACACCGAGGCGCCCACGCGCCTGCTCGACATCCTGATCACGCAGGGCGAGGCCGGCCGCGCCGCCGATCGCCTGGGTCGCGCCGCACTGGCCGCCAAGTCGCCGGAGCGCGTCGCGGCCCTCTCCCTCGAGGTCTCGCGCCTGCAGGCCGAGGTGCTCGGCGACACGGCGGGCGGCATCGCGACGCTGAACCGCGCGCTGAAGGTCGCGCCCGCGGAGCTGGGGCTGCTCCGCGCGGTCGCGCGCCTCTACACGAGCGCCGAGCAGTGGAACGAGGCGGCCGAGAAGCTCCGGGCGATCGCCGCGCTCTCGCCGCCCAAGGAGGTGCTGCGCGAGACGCTGCTCGACCTCGCCTCGCTCGAGGTCGACCGCCTGCACGATGGTGAGAAGGCGAAGGCGAGCGTCGATGCCGTGCTGGCGATCGAGCGCGAGAGCCCCGGCGCCATCGCCATCCTGGCGCGCATCGAGCGCAAGGCGGGCCGGCTCGATCGCGCCGCCGAGGCCTATCGCCGCCTGGCCGCCGCCTCCCCCGCGCGCGGCGACAAGGCCGCCGCGTTCGTCGAGCTCGCCAAGCTCGAGCGCGAGCGCGGTGACGAGGTGCGCGCGCTCGACGCGGCCGCGGAGGCCGTGGCGATCGACGGCCCCTACGGCCTCGCCGGCGACTCGTTCCGGCGCTCGATCGCGAGCGGCGACCACAACGCGTGGTCTCGCTACGCGCAGGCGCTCTACGACCACGTGCGCCGCAATCGCTCCGATCCGCGCACGGCGCCTCCCGCGAGCCTCTACATCGATCTCGCGGACGTGCTCTCCGACACGCTCGGCCGCCACGAGGCCGCGCTCGAGGTGCTGCGGGAGGCGATGCGCGGCCACTCCGACGACGCCGAGCTCGCGCGTCGCTTCGCGCGGCAGACGCTGCGCGCAGGCCGGCCGATGGAGGGCCTCGAGACGCTCCGTCGCCTCACCGAGCTGCACCCGGCGCACCCCGAGCTCGCGCGCGAGCTCGCCGCCCAGCTCTGCGCGATCGCGCCCGACGCCAAGGGCGTGGCCTACGGGCCGCTCGTGCTGCTCGGCGCGGCGACGACGGACGAGGAGGCGCGGGCCAAGGGCCGCCCGCCGCCGCTCCCGCGCGTGCTTCCGGGCAGCTTCGGCAGCGAGACGCTCGCCCTGCTCTACCGGCTCGACTTCCACTCGCCGGCCTTCGCGATGCTGGCGGCGCTCCCCGAGGCGGTGCTGAAGCTCTATCCCCCCGATCTCGACGGCCTCGGGGTGGGCCGCGGCGACCGGATCGCGCCGCGCTCGGGCCACCCGCTCCGCGTGATGCTCGACCGGCTCGCCACGATTCTCTCGAGCGGAGACATCGAGCTCTACACCCACCGCGTCCGCGGGCGCGGCGTGGCCATCGAGCTCTCCGATCCGGTCTCGATCCTCGTGCCCGCCTCGTTCACGGAGCTGCCCGAGGCCTCGCAGATCTTCTTGCTCGCGCGCGGCGTCGCCAACGTCGCGCTCGGCCTGCCCGTGTTCGACAAGCTCACGCCGCGGGAGCTCGAGGTGCTGCTGGCCGCCGCCGCGCGCGTGGCTTCGCCCACGTTCGGGCAAGGCCTCACGAGCGAGGACGTGATCGAGGATCAGGCGCGTCGTATCCAGCGCGCCCTCTCGAGAAAGGCGCGGCGAGCGCTCGACGAGATCGCGCCGCGCTACGTGGCGCTCGCGAGCTCCGATCTGCCGGCGCTCGCCCGCAGCGTCTCGTTCGGCGCCGCGCGCACGGCCGTGCTGCTCGCCGACGATCTCGCGGCGAGCGTCGAGGGTCTGCGGCGCACCGAGCGCGACTACGGCAGCGCCACGGTGCCCGAGCTGGTGAGCGGCGCCCCGCTCGTCACCGAGCTCGTGCGCTTCTTCACGAGCGATCTCGCGCTCGACGTTCGGCGGCGCGCGGGCCTCTTGCCCTAGTCGTCCTTCGTTCCTGTCTCGTTCCCCGTCCGAGAGGTACCGATGCCCCGTATCCGCACGCTGATCGACGAAGCCACCATCCGCGCCAAGGTCCAGGAGCTCGGCGCCAAGATCACCAAGGCGCACCAAGGGCGCGACCTCGTCATCGTGCCGGTGCTGAAGGGCAGCCTCGTCTTCGGCGCGGATCTCATCCGCGCGATCGATCTCCCGCTCTCGGTCGATTTCCTCGGATGCCGCAGCTACGGCGACGGCACGGAGTCGAGCGGCGTCGTCCAGATCACCTACGATCTGACCAAGCCCATCGAGGGCAAGGACGTGATCATCGTCGAGGACATCGTCGACACCGGGCTGACGATGTCCTACCTGCTGAAGAACCTCGCGACGCGAAAGCCACGCACGCTCGAGCTCTGCTCGCTCTTGCACAAGCCCGCGCGCACGCGCGTCGAGGTGCCGATCGATCACCTCGGCTTCACGATCGAGGACGTGTTCGTCATCGGCTACGGCCTCGACTACGGCGAGAAGTACCGGAACCTGCCGTACCTCGGCGTCCTCGAGCAGGACTAGTCGGAGAGGCCATGTCCAAGCGACTCGAGGTCATCGAGACGATGATCGCCAAGGGCTCGCGCGATCCCTTCCACCACTACGCGCGTGGCATGGAGCTGCGCTCGCTCGGGCGCCGCGAGGAGGCGCTCGAGGCGCTCGTCGCCGTGACGCGCGACTTCGCGACCTACGTACCGACCTACCTGATGGCGGCCCAGCTCGCGCAGGAGCTCGGCCGCACCGACCAAGCGCGCACGATCGCCGACGAGGGCATCGCGCGCGCGCGGGCCGCGGGCGACGATCACGCGCTCTCCGAGCTCTCCACGTTGCGAGGCACCCTGTGAACCGACGACGCACCCCCTGGTCCCTCGCGCTCACGATGCTCCTCACCGGATGCCCCGCGCCGGCACCGGCCCCGGAGATGGACGCGGCTGCGCCGGACGCGGGGCCCGACACCGGCCTCCTGCAGGAGACGGGGCCCGCGCCACGCGACGTGGGCGTCGATGCGTACGCGCCGCGCGACGGCGGCCCGACCGACCCGATCACGTTCGGCACGATGGGCTCGCTCTCGGAGCCTTCGGGCGCGGGCTCGTTCCGCTTCGGCGTCGCCACCGCCGCGACGCAGATCGAGGACCAGAACGAGCACACCGACTGGTGGCGCTGGACCGCGCCGACGTCGATGGGGGGCCTGGGGCACGGCACCTTCGTCGGTGACGCGGTGCAGGGCTACGCACAGGCGACGAGCGACGTCGGGCTCGTGCACGACCTGCACGCCGACTCCTCGCGCTTCAGCATGGAGTGGGCGCGTCTCGAGCCCATGCGCGACGTCCAGGACGCGAGCGCCGTCGCGCACTACGACGCCGTGGTCGACGCGCTCGTCGACGCGGGGATCCGCCCGCACGTCACCTTGTTCCACTTCAGCAACCCGCTCTGGGTGGACGACCCGGCCCAAGATCCAGCGACGTGCGACGCGAGCGACCCCGATGCGGCGCAGCTCTGCGGCTGGACCAGCGGCCACGTCGACGCGATCATCGACGAGATCGCGGAGCACGCGTGCTTCCTCGGCACGCACTTCGGCGATCGCGTCGACGAGTGGGGCACGATCAACGAGCCCGTGAACTACCTCTTCGCCGCCTACGGCGTCGGGTTCTTCCCGCCCGGACGCTCGCTCTACCTCGGCCACACGAGCGAGTTCCTCGACGTCGTGCGCGCCTTCATCCGCGCGCACGTGGCGATGTACGAGGCCCTCCACCGCTGCGACACCGTCGACGCGGATGGGGACGGCGTCAACGCGTCGGTGGGCATCCCGCTCTCCGTCGCCGACTGGGTGCCGGCGCGCTCGGGGCGGCCGAGCACCGACCCCGAGGACGTCGCCGCGGCCGACGCGATGACGTACGTCTATCACTACCTGCTCGTCGACTCGCTCCGCGACGGCACGTTCGACGCGAACCTCGACGGCACCGCGGACGAGACGCACCCCGAGTGGCGCACGGCGAGCGGCACGCCGGCGATCGACTGGCTGGGCCTGCAGTACTACTTCCGGACCGGTGTCACCGGCCGCAACGGCCTCTTGCCCCTTCTCCACGCGACGCCGTGCATCAACGGCATCGACGCCGGCGCCTGCCTCCGTCCGGGCGATCCGACGTGGGAAGTCCCGACGATGGGCTACGAGTTCTACGCCGAGGGCCTGCACGACGTGCTGATGGCCTTCCACGCGCGTTACCAGACGGGGACCGGCTTCGCGCACGGGTCCTTGCCCTTCGTGATCACCGAATCGGGGATCGCGACGCTGATCGGCGTGCGGCGGGCCGAGCACGTCGTCCGCTCGCTCGAGCAGATCGATCGCGCCCGGGCCGCCGGCGCCGACATCCGCGGCTACTACCACTGGTCCCTGATGGACAACTTCGAGTGGTCGAGCGGGTACGAGCCTCACTTCGGGCTCTATCGCGTCGATCGCACCGGCACGACGTACGCGCGCACGATCACCGAGGGCGGCACCGTCTTCGGCGAGATTGCGGGCGCCCGCACGCTGACCCAGGCGCAGCGGATGCAGTACGGCGGCATCGGGCCGATGACGCCCGAGCCCTGACGCCCCGGCGCTGACCTCGACGCCCGGGCGCTGGCGCCCGAGCGCTCGCTGCTACTCGTCGCCGAGGCCGAAGCCGTCGTGGAGCGCACGCACGGCCAGCTCGCCGTACTTGCTCGCGATGAGGCAGCTGACCTTGATCTCGCTCGTGCTGACGGCGTCGATCGAGATCCCCTCGTCGGCGAGCAGGCGGAACATCTTCGCCGCGACGCCCGCGTGCGAGCGCATGCCGAGGCCCACGATCGAGACCTTCACGACGTCCTCGCGCGCCGTGACCTCGACGGGGCCGCCGAGCTCGGTGACCTTGGCCTTCGCGATCGACTGCGCCTTCTCGAGCTCGCCCTTGGGCACGGTGAACGTGAGGTCGGTCGCGCCGTCGACCGAGGGGTTCTGGATGATCATGTCGACCGACACGCGGCTCTCGGCGAGCGCCGAAAAGAGGCCGGCGACGCTGCGCGTGCCCTTCGGGATCCGCCGCACGGTGATCTGCGCCTCGTTCTTGTCGCTGGTGACGCCCGCGACGACCACGCTCTCGAGGGATTCGTCTTCGCCCACGACCCACGTTCCTTCCACGCCCCAGTCCTTGTCCAAGTCGGCGAAGCTCGATCGCACGTGCACGGGCACGGCGTACTTCATCGCGAGCTCGACCGAACGAATCTGGAGCACCTTCGCGCCCAGCGACGCCAGCTCGAGCATCTCCTCGTAGCTGATCCGCGACACCTTCCGCGCGTTCTTCACGATGTTCGGATCGGCCGTGTAGACACCGTCCACGTCCGTGTAGATCTCGCAGACCACGCCCTGCCCCAGCGCCGCCGCGATGGCCACCGCGCTCGTGTCCGAGCCGCCGCGGCCGAGCGTGGTGACGTTGCCTTCGTCGTCGACGCCCTGGAAGCCGGCGACGATCGCGACCTTGCCCTCGCGCGTCGCTTCGACGAGCTTCTCGCCGTCGATCCCGCGGATGCGCGCCTTCGTGAAGGCGCTGTCGGTGCGCAGCTGCACCTGGTGGGCGAGGAAGGAGCGCGCCGGGACGCCGATCGCATTCAGCGCGATCGCGAGGAGCGCGACCGAGACCTGCTCCCCCGTCGCGACGAGCGCGTCGAGCTCGCGCGGGTCGGGCGACTTGGTGAGCTCGGCGCCGAGCGCGAGCAGGCGATTCGTCTCGCCGGCCATCGCGCTCGCGACGACGACCACGTCGTGCCCCGCCGCGCGCGTCCGTGCGACGCGCTGGGCGACGTTCTGGATGCGGGCGATGGTGCCGACACTGGTGCCACCGAACTTCTGGACGATGAGAGCCAAGGCGCCGGAGGATGTACGGCCTGGACGCGTCGCGTCAATCGTCGCGCGCAGATCCGTGAGGCGCTATCGTCGGTCGATGCGCTTCTGGCCGACCGCGCGGTGGCTCACGCTCACGCTCGCCGTCACCGCGTGCCATCCGGCGAATGGGCCTGGCTGCGAGGCGGCCGAGTGCGCCTGCGTGTCGGGCGCCTGCACGTGCCCCGACGGTCGCTCGTGCGGCTGGTCGGCCGTCGGCGGCTGCGACGACGCCTCGGCCGCCTGTCACCTCAGCTGCCTCACGCAGGCCTGCAACGGCCGCTGTGGCGACGCCTGCGAGGCCACGTGTCTCGGCGGCGCCACGTGCGACGTGCAGGCGACGGGCCCGAGCACGAGCTACGTCTGCCGCCAGTCGAGCTGCCAGCTCGCGCTCGACACGGGCGTCGTGCAGTGCGCGGTGAGCGCGATCTGCAACGTCCGTTGCGCGGGTGCCTGCTCGGTCTCCTGCGACGACACCTCGACCTGCGAGCTCTCGTGCGCGGGCGGCGCACCGACCACGGTGCGCGACGGCTTCGGCAGCTGCCCGTGATCCCGCGGCCCGCTCAGGGCTGATCGCTGCTCGGGCCGGCGGCGTCGGACGGGTCGTCCTCGGCCGGCGGCTCCTCGTCGTCGGGCGGCGCATCGCCGTCCACGGGAGGCTCGGTGGGCCGCGCGACGCGCGTGCGCGGCGGCAGGCCGAAGTCCTCGCGGAGCTTGCGCCCGAGCTGCGTGAGCAGGTGCCGCTCGACGTACGTCGGCATCGACGGGATCTGCACGGTGACGCGCACGTGCTCGACGCCGTGCTCGTCGGTCGTGCGCACGAGCTCGACGCTGCCGCCGTGCGTGCGGCCCCCGGTGCCCGGGTAGTCGAACATCACGAAGCCGATCGCGTCGTCGCGGTCGGTGATCTGGCAGCCCATGTCCACGCGGAGGAGGCGAATCGTCGCCTGCCAGAGCTGCTCGTAGCGGTACGTGTACTCCGAGCTCGCGCGCGCCGACGCGGAGGCTCCCGGAAGGAGCACCAGAGCGAAGGCGAAGACGGCGAGCCAGGTGCGCATGGCCCGACCCTCGGCCCGCACGGCGCCCGGGCGCAACTTTTCGGCGCTCGGCTACCCGGCCAGCTCGGCCTCGGCCTGGACGTCGGCGCGCACGAGGTCGCGGAAGCTCAGCCGCATGAGGTAGAGCGGCACGATCCCCGCGATGCACGAGAGGAGCGCCTGGGTGGAGTAGAGCAGGAACACGTAGACCGCGCCCTGCCCGTTCACGATCGACTCCGCGAGGTAGAGGCGCAGCCCCGTGAGCACGGCGAGCTGGAAGTTCCCGAACATCCCGGGCCCCGCCGGCAAGAGCACGCCGATCGCGAGGATCCCCATGAGCGCCGCCGCGTGCCCGAAGCTGAGGTCGAGGCCGCACGCGCGCGCCAGGATCCACATGCCGGTCGCGTTCAGGCCCCAGTAGACGAGCGACTCGCTGAGGAAGCCCAGCGCGAGCTTGGGGCGCGCGATGCTGTGGATGCCGTGCGCGATCCCCATCACCTTCTCGCTCACGCGCTCGGCGAGCGACTTCGAGAAGAGCCCGAAGGTCCAGCCCACGAGCTTCTTCGCGAGCTCTTGCTGCCAGAGGAACAGGACGAGGCCCGTGAACGCCGCGCCGAAGCCGGTCACCGCGAGCCAGCCGTAGTACGGAAGGCTGCGCGCGATCGGGTCCTCGGTCTCGAGCTGCGGCAGGAACGCGAGGCCCCACACGACGCAGAGGCTCGTGAGCAGGCCGTCGAAGACGCGCTCCACGGCGACCGTCCCGAAGCCGACCGAGATCGGCACGCCGAGGCGCATCTTCGAGACCGCCGGCCGCGCGAGCTCGCCGATGCGCAGCGGCAGCACGAAGATCGCGAAGAAGCCGACCCAGTTGATCAGGATGCCCTGCCAGAACGGCACGTCGGGCTTGGCGGGGGCGATGAGGAAGCGCCAGCGCGCCGCGCGCACCACGTGCATCGAGACGAGCACGACGAGGTAGATGCCGAAGAGCTGCGGGTCGACGCGCGCGATGCCGTCCCACGAGGGCAAGAGCGGCACGCCTCCGCGCGCGATGAGCCACGCGAACAGAGCGCCCAGGCCGAGGGAGAGGCCGAGGCGGGGCAACATCTTCTTGAGGACGCTCTCGCTGTCGTCGGAGGAAGCGCTCTGGCTCGCCATGCGGGATCGGCCTCGCGAAGGGAAGACGGGAGCCCGGCGTCGGCGAGCCCCGCGAACCGTGCGCGAAGCGCCGACGGAAGGCGCCGAAACGGAAGAATCCAGCGTTAGCAGGCCGATTCGGCTAGCGCACGTTGCGCGCCACGAGGTCGATCACGCGGCCGTCGAAGATCGCTTCGTTGTGGCCGAGGTCGTCGAAGTGGTGCAGCTCGGCGCCCTCGAGGGCCGAGGCGCTCGCGGGCTCGATCATGCGGTCGCGACCGCCCACGACGGCGACGTGCGCGACCTTCTCGATCTTCGCGCGGCCTTCGCGGAGGCGCTCGATCACGCGGCTGCCGGGCCGCAGCGCCGCGCCGAGCGACCCGGGCGCGAGGCGTGCCGCCGAGGTGCCGGCGTGCGGGCTCGCGATGGTGACGACGCGGTCGACGGGCCCGCCGTGATCGACGGCTCCGCCGAGCTCCTGCACGTACCAGCGCGCGAGCAGCCCGCCGAGCGAGTGCCCCACGATCGTCATCGGCCGGCCGTGGGCCGACAAGCGCGCGAGCGACGCGATGCGCCCCGCGATGTGCTCGAAGGGCTCGAGCGGCCCGTACGAGAGCCCGACCGTCTCGACGCCGGCCGCCCGCTCCACGTGCGTCCGCATCGGGTCGAACACGGGGCCGCCCGCCATGAAGCCGTGCACGAAGAGCACGGCGCGATCGGCGTGGTGCGTTCCGGCCGTGCGCTTCGGGAACGCCATGAGGCGTCCCTGGCGGACGACGGCGCCGATCTCCCGGGCGATCGGGCTCTGGGCGAACGTCTTGGGCAGCGAAAGCGGCATGACGCGCACTCCGAGCGTAGCAGGGGCCAAGGCGCTCAGCCGTAGCGGGGAACCCACCGTTCGGCCTGGTACCAGCGCAGGACCTGCCGCCAGCCCTCTTGGAAGCGCGGAAAGCGCGGCGTCCAGCCGAGGCCGCGCAGCGCGGTCGTGTCGACGACGAGATCGTCGTAGAGCAGCGTGAGCGCCTCGCGATCGACCCGAGCGCGAAGCGCCGTCTTCAGGCCGTGGCGCAGGACCACGAGCCGCCACGCTGCGAGCAGCGCCGCATCGAGCCCTTGGTAGGCCGCCTCGCGCTGGAAGAACTGCCCGAAGCGATCGAGGATCGGGCGCGGGAGCTCGCCCGCCGGCACCGTGGGCAGGCCATAGGCGCGGAAGGTCTCGGTCACGCGATCGCCGAGCGTGAGCGGATCCTCGTCCGCCACGTTGAGGATCGCGTCGTGCGCCTCCGGCTTCTTCAGCGTGTACACGAGCGCGCGCGCCACGTCCTCGGCGTGCACGAAGGTCTGCACCGGCCCGCCCGCGGTCCGCGGCAGCACGGGCGAGACCATCTTCATCGCCGGCCCGACCACGAGGAGCGAGGCGGCGAAGTGGCGGCCGCGGCGGCCGTAGAGCGGGGCCGCGCGCAGGATCGTCCAGGGCGGGCCCTTTCCCTTGCGCTCCTCGAGGAGGAGCTCGGCGTCGCGCTTGCTCCGCGCGTGAGGCCCCCGCGGCAGGATGCGCGCGTCCTCGCGCAGCGGGCCGGTCTGCCCGACGCCGTAGACCATCGCGGTCGAGACGTGGAGGAAGCGCTTGCCGCCCGCGCGCGCGAGCGCGTCGTAGAGGTGCCCCACGGCCTCGGTGTTCACGGCCGAGAGGGTCTCGTAGGGGGTGCCGACGTCGAGCATCGCCGCCGTGTGGATGACGTGGTCGACGCCCTTCACGACGCGGTCGACGAAGCTCTTGTCGCGCAGGTCGCCGGCACGCACCTCGCCGCGGACGGGGGCCTGCACGCCCTTCGGCGTGAGATCGGTCGCGACCACGCGGAAGCCCGCCGCCTCCGCCAAGCCCACCACGTAGTTGCCGACGGTGCCGGCCGCCCCGGTCACCAGCACGGTCTCCATCGCGCTCGCCACGGGCCGTGTCTAGCACCGGTCCTGGCCGCCGCGGAACTTCTCCGTCGCGACGCGACGCGCCGAGCCGTGGCGGCGCGTCACCATCCCCAGAAGTACAGGGCCGCGGCCGCCAGGGCGAGGCCGAGGATCAGGGTCCCGATCACGGGCGCGACGTAGGGCGGCCCGCCGTACTTGGGCGCGAGACGCTCGTCGCCGAGCGCAGGCATCACGGGCAAGCCGTGCAGGAGCCCGAGGTCGGCGCCGCAGAACGGGCACTTCGTCTCGTCGGTCTTCACGTGGCGCGCACAAGCGCGACACGGGCGCATCGCGCCCGTCATCGTGCCGGCCTCGCGCCGCAGCGATCGAGGAAGGCGCGGACGAGCGCCGCGCCGTGCTCGGACAGGAACGACTCCGGATGGAACTGCACCCCCTCGACGTCGAGCGAGCGATGCCGGACGCCCATGATCTCCCCCTCGTCGGTCCACGCCGTCACCTCGAGCGCGGGCGGCACGTCGGCCGGATCGAGGACCAGCGAATGGTAACGCGCGACGCGGAACGCGGTCGGCAGGCCCGCGAACAGGCCGCCGCCGCGATGCTGCAGGAGCGAGGTCCGCCCATGCATCAGGCGCGGCGCGCCGATCACACGGCCGCCGTACGCGAGCCCGATCGCTTGATGGCCGAGGCAGACCCCCAGGATCGGCACCTGCCCCGCGAAGCGGGCGAGCGCTTCGAGCGTGATCCCCGCCTGCTCGGGCCGACCGGGGCCGGGCGAGATCAGCAGCGCGTCGGGCGCGAGCGCGAGCGCCGCATCGACCGTGATCCGATCGGCGCGACGCACGACCGGCGCGGCCCCGAGCGAGAGCAGCAGCTGGACGAGGTTGAAGGTGAACGAGTCGTAGTTGTCGATCACCAGGACGCGCGGGCCCGGGGCCACGTCAGCGGCCGTGCGGGTCGCCATGCGGCTCGATGGCGTGGTGATCCTCGCGATCCTCGGGCAGCTCCGGCTCGTGCGGCGCGCGAAGCCCGGGCGGCTCCGGCGGCTCGGTCGTGTCCTCGCGGCCGTCGATGGGATCGGCGCCGTGCGGATCGGGAGCGGGCGGCGGCGTCACGGTGTCGTCGCCTTCGCCGCTCGTCGGCGGCGCGAGCGGCGGCAGCCCCTCGAGCGCCTCGCTGCGATCGCCCCCTTCCCCGCTCTCGAGCGGGCGCACGGTCGCGAGCTCCGCGTGGAAATCCGCGAGCGCGTGCTCGGCCTCGGCCGTCTCGTGGAGCGCGTCGAGCAGCGACTCGTCCTCGTGACCGATGCCGCGCGCGAGCGCCGTCTGCCAGTGGATCAGCGCGGTGACGCGCGTGCGCAAGAGGCGCAGCGCGCGCGTGCGGTAGGTCTGCCCCTCGCTCGTCGTCATCTCGAGGTGCTGGATCGTGTCGATGTGCCGACGCACGGCGGGAATCGCGCCGTCCTCGAGGAGATCCGCCGCCATCACCGGGCGCTGCCGCGCGATCGCGTCGTCGACCTCGTCCAGCACGAGCTGTGCGGGATCGTCGGTGAGCGCGGCTTGCAGGCGCTGCACGTCGGTGCGCACGCTCCGCGGCGCGCGCTCTTCGGTAGACCCGCAGGCCGCGAGCGCGATCGCGAGAAGGAGCGCCAGCCAGCGCGTCATGGCGTCCCCGCGCGGCCCGGATAGCCGCGAGCGCGGAGGAACTTCTCGATGCGCAGGTTCAACAGCTCCGGGTACTCGACCGCGAGGTAGTGCGTGCCTTGCGGCACGACGAGCAGCTCGGCGCCCTTCACGCGATCCACGATCGTCTGCGCGGCCGCGCGCGGCGTCATCAGATCGCGACCGCCAGCGATCACCAGGACCGGCACGTCGACGTGAGGCAGCACGTCGTGCGCGTCGTGCGCCCCGAGCTGCTCGAGCGTGTGCGCGTAGATCTCCATGTCCATGCCGACGAAGCTCTTGGCGATCTCGCGAAAGAGCGACTCGTCGAGCGTGCGCGCAGCGAGGCCGATCAGCTTCGCCGCCTGGGGCGTGCCCTCCCAGCCCATCAGGCGCTGGGTGAACGCGGACACGATCCCGGAGTTCTTGCGGCCGAGGCGCAGGATCGGCGGGGCGAGCGAGCCGATCTTGGGCGAGCCGGCGAGCGTGCGAAACGGCGAGCCGGCGACGCCGTTCAAGAGCACGAGGCCTGCGATGCGCTCGGGCGCGCGGCGGAACAGCTCGAGGGCGACCTGCACGCCCATCGACCAGCCGAACACGAACGTGCGCTCGATCTTCTCGCGATCGAGGATCGCGAGGCCGTCGCGCGCCTGCGCGGGCACGTCGAGCGCATGCCGGTCGGGCGGCGCCTTGCTCGCGTAGAGGCCGCGGTAGTCCCAGGAGACGAACGAGTAGCGATCCTGGAAGTACCGGAGCTGGTGCTTCCACGCGCGCCAGCTGCCACCGAGCCCGTTGGCGAGCAGGATCGGCGGGCCCTCGCCGAGCGTGTGGTAGGCGAGGTCGGTTCCGTCGAACGACGCGATCCGCTTCTCCTCCACGCGCAGGTCGGAGGTGTCGAAGCTGTACTTCTGAGCGGCGCGCGTCATCAGGACACCGGCGCGAGCATGGGATCGGGCGTCGCTGGGGACGCGGGGGCCGCGCCCGTCGGCGGCGGCGCCGCCGTGCGCAGCGCGCAGGTGTGCGTGGCGACGTCGCAGTACGCCTCGTGATTCCAGCAAGGCGGCGCAAAGCACGGGACGTACGTAGGAACCGCGGGCGCCGAGGCGAGCGCCGGAATGCAGCCGCAGGCGGGCGCGTCCTGAGCGCGACATTCGGCATCCGTCGCGCAGGGCCCGGTGGGCGGCGCGGTGAACGGCGGCGAGGGCACCGCTGGCGGCGGCAACGAGGGCGGCGGCTCGTGAGACGGGGTCGCGGCCGGATGGCCACAGGCCGCGAGCCAGAGGGCGATCGCGAGCGGGCCGGTCCCTCGGTGGGAGCGCAGGAACATGGCCGCGAAGATTCGCGGGTTTGCGCGGCCCGTCAACCTCTCGGCCTTGACCCCGAGCGACGCAGGCGCCAAGCGCGGAGACCCATGCGCGCGCTCGCCGTCCTGCTCTTCGGTCTCGTGCTGAGCGCGTGCGCGACCCGCGAGGCCTGCCCGCCCGGCGACCTCCGGATCCCGTCGGGAGCCCCGCGACCTGCGTACGCGGTGGTGCGGAGCGACGCCAGCTCCGCGAGCGCCATCGCTCTGCTCGACGCCGAGGGAGCGCTGATCACGAGCGACGTGATCGACTCCGGCTCGCGGCTCTCGTCCATCACGACCGCGCTCAGCGGCGACGTGGTGCTGCCCTCGACGCCGATCGGGCGCGGAAGGCTCGCGCTCCTCGATCGACTGAACGTGGACGTGCTGACCTCGATCGACGTCGACGGCACGGTGGGCCAGATCGACCTGCGGGGCCCGCTCGTCCCGCGCAGCGGCGCGACCGTCAACCCGACCGACGCGTTGCGGCTGCCGGACGGGCGCCTGCTGGTCTCGCGGCTGCAGCCCTCGCTCGATCCGGCCACGCCCGAGCTCGCGCGCGGCAACGATGTCGTCGTGATCGCGAACGGAGCCGTATCGCAGCGGATCACCCTCGATGCAGACGTGGCCTGCGCGGGCGAGCCGCCGTGCACGGCCTACGCGCGCCCCTACCAGCTGCTGCGGCTCGAGAACGGCAGCGTCCGCACGATCCTCGTCACCCTCGGACGACTCTCGCTCGACTTCCAGCGCGCCGGCAGCGGCGCCGTGCTCACGATCGATCCCGCCACGCTCGCCCCCGCGGCGGCCATGGAGCTGAGCGGGCTCGAGGACTGCTGGTTCGCGACGCGCGACGTCGAGGACGCGAGCTTGGCCTACGTGCTGTGCTCGGGGCTGAGCCGTCTTCCGGAAGCCCAGCGGCGGCCCCATGCGGGGATCGTGGCGCTGCGGCTCGGGGCGGACGGCGCGCTCACGATCGAGGCTCGCTACGACGCGGGCCCGACCGGGCCGGCGCCCTTCGGCTCGATCGTCTCGATCGGAGGCGATCGCGTCCTCTTCGTCGCCACGTCTGCCGACGGGGACCAGCTCGTCGAGCTCGAGGTGCCGAGCGCTCACACGCGTACGATCCACACGGCGCCGTCCTTCAGCCTGCTCGACGGCGCGGGCGCGCCCGGGCTGGCGCTGGTCCCCGAGCGCGTCGGCACCGGCCGCGTGCTCGTGATCGACGCGACGGGCGAGGCGAGCATCGCCCGTGCGACCACGTTCGACGACTGCATCGGCCTGCCGCCGATCCAGGTTCGCCCCGTCGATCTCTGACGCCGCGAGGCCCGGCGGGAGGGCGAGCCGGATCAACCGCGCACGGAGGCCGCGGCGCGCGTCATCGCGGCCACCACGGCGTTCGACGCTTCCTGGATGCCCGCCGGCGCGTGGGCCGCGAATCGGTCGGGGTGCAGCTCCTTGGCGAGCTTGCGCAGCGCGCCGCGCGCATCGGCGGATCGCGCCTGATGCGGGAGGTCCAAGAGGCGCGTCGGCGAGGCCGAGCGGCGCAGCTCCGTCGTCTTGCGCGCGAGGAGCGTCATCGATCCGCTCTCGGCGGGGAGCGCGGCCGCCTCCACGAACACGAGCGCGTAGGCGAAGCGCAGCGCGCGCTCGCTGCCCTTCGTCAGCGCCTCGATCGCCGGCAGATCCCGCGGCGTCGAGAGCGCGGCGACGAGGGCCGCCTCGTCGGGGTGGAGCGCGGCCTTCTGGCAGAGCGAGCGCCCGAGCGCGCTCAGGGTCCAAGCGTGCGCCGCGAGGCGCTCCTTCGCGCGCGTGAGCGGCACCTCGCGCGCCGCACGCCGCAGCGCCTCGAGCAGCAGGTCCGCCGTGAACGCCGGCTCGACGCCCGGCGCCGCGCGCGGCGCGCCCTTGCCCAGCGTCACCTTCACGTCGCGCCACGACATCATCGCGACCAGGCGCGCCCGCATCTGCTCGCGGTGGGCGCCGAGCACCGCACCGCGCGTCGCCAGCCCATCGTTCGCCAGCCGCTCGCCGATCCATCCCTCGCGTGCGGAGGGCTCACGGTCGATCCCGAGGAGCTCTCCGAGCAACGGCGCCGCCCCCGGCGCCTCGACGTGCGCGATGCGCCCACCGATCAGCGCGATGCTCCCCGAGCGCGTCGCGCTCGTGACCTCGATCGTCCCCGTGGCGCCACCGCGCGCGAGGAGATCGAGCGTCCGAACGATCAGCGGCGCTGCGTCCGAGGGCATGCCTCGCGTATCGCCGACGAGATCGCGGCGGGCAAGTTTGTGGCGTGGTAACAAGGCCACCCGCCCGTGACGACGACGCCCTTCTACCTCACCACGCCCATCTACTACGTGAACGGCAAGCCCCACGTCGGGCACGCCTACACGACCATCGCCTGCGACGTGCTCACGCGGCACGCGCGCCTGCGCGGCAAGCGCACGCGCCTGCTCACGGGCACCGACGAGCACGGCAAGAAGATCGCCGACAAGGCGGCCGAGGAAGGGCTCTCGCCGCAGACTTTCGTCGACCGCCTCATCCCGAGCTTCACGAGCGCCTGGGAGGCCCTCGGGATCCAGAACGACGACTTCCTCCGCACGACCGAGGAGCGGCACCGCAAGGTCGTCGACGAGCTATGGCGTCGCTGCGAAGCGAGCGGCGACATCTACCTCGGCGAGTACGAGGGCTGGTACGCGAAGGCGGACGAGGCCTACTACACCGAGAAGGAGATCAAGGACGGCAAGGCGATCGAGACGGGCGCCACCGTCGAGCGCGTGAAGGAGAAGAGCTACTTCTTCCGGCTCAGCAAGTACCAGAAGCCGCTCCTCGACTACTACGCGGCGCACCCCGACTTCGTGCGCCCCGAGGGCAAGTTCAACGAGGTGAAGGCCTTCGTGAGCAGCGAAGAGGGCCTGCGCGATCTGTCGATCTCGCGCACGACGTTCCGCTGGGGGCTGCCGGTGCCGGGCGCGCCCGATCACGTGATCTACGTGTGGTTCGACGCGCTCACGAACTACGTCTCGGCGCTCTGCGAGGACGGCAAGATCGAGGGCGCGGCGCTCTACGAGGCCTTCTGGAAGCACGGCGAGGCCGTGCACATGATCGGCAAGGAGATCACCCGCTTCCACTGCGTGTACTGGCCCGCCTTCCTGATGAGCGCGGGCCTGCCGCTCCCGCGCGGCGTCTTCGCGCACGGCTGGATGACGGTGAACAACGAGAAGATGAGCAAGACGGCGGGGAACTTCCTGCCGCCCGAGCCGCTCGCCGAGGCGCTCGGCAAGGACACGCTCCGCTACTACCTGATGCGCGACGTCGCCCTCGGGGCCGACAGCGACTTCAGCCACGCGAACATGCTCGCGCGCTACCACGGCGATCTGGGCAACGGCCTCGGCAACCTGTTGAACCGCATGGTCGCCAGCATCGTGCCGACGAGCCTCGGCGGACGGGTGCCGGTGGTCGATGGGTCGCGCTTCGGCGAGCTCGAGCAGAGCGTGATCGCGACGGCCGAGCGCGCGGCGAAGGCCGCGAGCGAGCACCTCGCGGCCTTCGCGCCGCACCGCGCGCTCGAGAGCGCGTGGGAGCTGGTGCTCGCGGCCAACAAGTACGTCGATCAGACGGCGCCCTGGGCGCTCGCGAAGAACGGCGAGATCGCGAAGCTCGAGGTCGTCGCGTACACGGTGCTCGAGTCGCTGCGCTGGCTGAGCGTGATGCTCTGGCCCGTGATGCCGGAGAAGTGCGACGGAATCCGCGCCCAGCTCGGCCTTCCGCCGCTGATGCCGACCGAGGGGCTCGATCGCTGGCCGAGCGCGTGGGGAGGCCTGCCGGGCGGAACGATCACGCGGCCCGGCGCCCCGCTCTTCCCGCGTCTCGACGAGGCGCAGCAGCGTGCGTACTACGAGCGGCTCGGCGTGAAGGCGCCGGACGCGCTCGCGAAGAAAGACGCTCCGGCCGCGAAGCCGGAGAAAAAGGAGAAGAAGGTGAGCGAAGCGAAGCCCGCCGCGGAGGCGAAGCCGGCCGAGGGCAAGGCGCTTCCGGGCGTCATCACGATCGACGACCTCGACAAGGTCGAGATGAAGCTCGCGCTCGTGAAGAGCGCCGAGCGCGTGCCGAAGAGCGACAAGCTCCTCGAGCTGAAGGTGGACGTCGGCGAGCCGGAGCCGCGCACGATCCTCGCCGGCATCGGCGAGCACTACGCGCCCGAGGCGCTGGTCGGGCGGCGCATCGCCGTCGTCGCGAACCTCGCGCCGCGGACTTTCGCGAAGTTCGGCAAGACCTCGCACGGGATGGTCCTCGCCGTGAGCGACGCGAACGGCCTCTCCGTGCTCTCGCCCGACAAGGACATCACGCCCGGCGTCCGGCTGAAGTGAGCGCGTCGGCCGGGTGACCAAGCCGATGGCTGGCGGAAACCCCGTTGACACGCGACGTGACGTGACAATACGATGCCCCTCGTCGCCTCCCGCCACATTGGAGAGGCGCTGCCCCTGGTGAGGAGGACGACGATGGCGAAGGCGAAGAAGAAGCCGGCCAAGAAGGCCCCTGCGAAGAAGGCTGCCAAGAAGGCCGCCCCGAAGAAGGCTGCGAAGAAGGCGCCGGCCAAGAAGGTCGCGGCCAAGAAGGCTGCCCCGAAGAAGGCCGCTGCCAAGAAGGCGCCGGCGAAGAAGGCCGCTGCGCCGAAGGCTGCGGCCGCGAAGCCGGCTGCCCCGAAGAAGGTGGCCGCTCCGAAGCCGCCGCCGGCTCCGAAGGCGCCGCCGCCGCCGCCGACGCTCGCCGAAGAGCCGTCGACCGATCTCCTCTCGCCCTGAGCGAGACGGCGCGGGCGTTCAAGCTCGCTCGCGCGCGAAGAGCGCGCGCTCGTCCTCCTCCGTCCATCGAACGCGGAGCGTCGTCGAAGCGCGCATCACGACCTGTCCCGGCGCTTTCCCGCGCCGGAGGTCGCTCTTTCGCGCGCGACTCACGTCGGCGGCGCTCTGCCCCCGCGCGACGGAGAAATGCGCGGCCAGGATCGCGGCCGCACGAACGGCCTGCTCGCTCGGATCGCGACCGGGCACGTCGCGCAGGATCACGTGCGCGCCGGTCACCGCGCGCGCGTGGAAGAAGTGGTCGGCGGGGGACGCCACGCGGAACGTGAGCGCGTCGTTGTCGCGCGCGCTCCGGCCGACGAGGATCACGCTCCCGTCCTCGAGCACGAACGTGCGGTGAGGCGCGCGTCGCGGCGTGGCCGCGCGCTCGGCGGGCACCGGAGCGGGGCGCGAGAGGGCCTCGGCGAGGCTGGTGTCGCCGTCCTCGAGCGCCACGCGGGCGGCGTCGATCGCACCGAGCTCCCGCTGCGCCTGGGCCAGGCGCTCGCCGGCGATCTTGGCCCCGCGGTCGAGCTTGCGGGCGCGCGCGAACCAGTGCTCGGCCTGGGCCGTCGCCGAGCGCGTCGGATCGAGCACGAGCGATCGCGGTTCACCGGTCTCGGGGTCTGGCAGCGTGACGGTCGCTGCGCGCGCGGGAACGAGATGCAGCGACGCGAGGAGCAGGCCGGCGTCCGAGCGCAGGCGCGGCGCCTCCTCGGTGGCCGCGAGATCGCGCGCGATGGCCTGCGCCCGGCGCTCCACCTTCGTGCGCGCGCGGCGCATCGCCCTCTCGAGCTCGGCGGCGCGGCCCTCGCGACCTCCCGACGCGCGTCGCGTGAGCAGCGCCGCGCCGGCGACGCGTAGCTCGTCGAGATCGCGCGGCCAATCGTCCGCCGAGGGCTCGCTCGGTGGGATCTCGAAGGTCGCGCTCGTCGGCGCGGTCGCGAGGGCTCGGCCTTCTTCGTCGAGCACGGCCAGCATCGGACGGCGGCCGAGCCGCGCCACGAGCCGCGTGCGTCCCTCGGGGTTCGGCTCGGCCCCTCCCGGATGGCCCTCTGGACCGAGCGCGCTCTGCCGGGCACTTCGAGACGCGTCGATCGCGAGCGTGCTCTCGGCGAGCGCCGTCCAGCGAGAGAGCGCGGCGCCCAACAGGCGCTTGCGGAGCAGCTGCGCGAAGCTCCCGGCCGGCGCCCCCCGCGGCCGCGCACCGACGAGGCCGAGCCCCGGGGCATGCGGCGCGACCGAGAGCACGAAGACGAGCTCCCCCTGCCCCGCGACGAAGAGCGTGAGCACCACGAGGGCGTCGTCGGGAACGTCGACGCGACGCACCTTCGCGCCCGCGAGCACGGCGAGCACGTCCACCCCGCGCCCGCTCCCCTCGGGAGGCTCCGTCACGACGCGCTCGGCGCGGCCATCACTCGTCGTCGTCGAGGTCTTCGTCCTCGCCGTCGATCGCTTCGTCCTCACCGTCGTCCGTGGGAACGAGATCTGCGCTGCCGGCGAGGATCTGCGCGAGACGCCGGGCGCGGCGCGGCCCCTCGGCCGCATCGAGGGCGATGTACGTGTCCTCCGCGCCGAGGCCCAGCAGCCCCTCCGCGATGCGGGCCATCGTTCCGTCTCCGAGCCGCATGTGGACGCCGATGGCGCGCACCTTCGCGTACGCCACGGGCCCTTCGTGCGGGATCGGCGCGAGGGGATCGACGGCGGGAAGGATCCCGAGCTTGCGACAGAGCTCGGCGGCCTCGTCGGCCTCCCAGAGCCCGCCCGCCTGCCAGACGAGCGGCGCCGCACCGGCCGCTCGGAGGGCCTCGGCGAAGCTCGCGAGCGCCTCGCGATCGCGCGGCCCCGGCGTGAGCTCCACCCCGGTCGAGAGCACGATGAACGTGGGCGCGAACGCCGCGAGCGCCTGGATCAGCTCGGTCTGGGGCCGATCGTCGTCGTGGCGGAGCGCGCCCTTGGGGCCGCGCACGAACGACGACGGGATCTGCACGGCGAACGTGGCGCCCGAGGGAAGCTGCGCTCGCAGCTTGCGTGCGGTGGCCGCGCGGGGCGTGCCGACGAGCGCGAGCTCGAGGTGGGTGCTGCCGCCTTCGAAGTAGCGGGGCGAGGGAGTGCGGTCGAGCACCGCGCCGACGTGGAACCGAGCCATCGGCGCACCATAGATGACGCCGCGCCTCGCGGCACCCGCAACGTCGGAGGATGCGCGCGACGTTGTGTTAGTCTCGCGCGCATGGTGCTCCCCGCGCGCCGCGTCGCCCTCTTCGCCGTCCTGTTCGGGTCGATCGCGCTTCCCGCTTGCTCGTCCGTGCCCACCTTCCCTGCCACACCGCGCGACGGCGGCGCGACCTGCTCGCAGACGAGCCCGTGCGCTTCGGGCCAGGTCTGCATCCAGGGGCTGTGCTTTCCGGCCTGCGACATGATGCATCCCTGCGCGACGAACGAGACGTGCATGGCCGGCATCTGCGTGGCGCGCAGCGGCGACGGCGGCATCACGCGCGACGTGGGCGTCGATGGCGGCGCCTGCGCGCAGCTCCGCTGTGAGTCGATGACGTCGACCCCGATCTGCCGGCCCGACGTGGCCGCCTGCGTGACGTGCACGGCGAGCGACTCCTCGCACTGCGGCGGCGGCTCGCCGATCTGCGACGTGGGCCACGGCACGTGCGCGCCGTACACGTCCGTTCCCTGCGCGCCCTGCAACAGCGACCTCGACTGCGACACGGTCGGCCATTGCGTGACGACCGCCACGTCGGGACCCATCGAGCGCGTGTGCTTGCCGCACTGCGACGCCGCCGGTCAGGGCTGCCCGCAGGGCTTCAGCTGCCCAGGCGCCGACATGGACTGCATCCCGTTCAGCGCCTCCTGCGCGGCGTATCGCGCGGCGTCGGCCGCCCAGCCCTGCACCGCCGACACGGACTGCGTGCAGCTCGGGGGTGACTTCAACAGCGGCGTCGTCACCGGCATGTGCCGCGACACGGGCGCTGGCATGACGTGCCACGTGGCGTGCGGCGGTGCGGGCGACTGCCCTCCGGCCGTGCCGACGTGCAACTCCGACTTGTTCTGCCAGTGACGAGGTGCCGCGGCGCGATCGTCGCGGCACACTGAGCGTCGATGCGAGCGCTCGCGGGGCTCTGTCTCGTGCTGGCTCTCGCGGGCCCCTCGATGGCTCGCGCGCAGGACGACGACTGGTCGCTCGAGCGACCGGGCGCGCACGCCCCGCGGCCGCACGGTCGCCCGCACGGCACGCGCCCCCACGGCGCCGCCCCCCCGCGCCCGAGGCCCGCGGCTCCGAGCGAGACCACGAGCGGCGCGACACGCCTCGTGGATCGCTACCGCGAGATGGTCTTCCGCGACCCGTCCGAGAGCTTCGCGCTCTCGCGCTGGGTGACGCTCGCGGCCGAGCGAGACGGATCGACCGAGCCACTGGCCGCCGAGATGCGCGCGCTGGCCGACGCGGATCCCGCGGCCATCGTGCCGCGCCTCGTGCTCGCGCACCTGGCGCGCCGCGCCGGTCGGGCCGACGAGGCGCGCACGCTCTACGCCGCGATCGTGGCCGCCCATCCCGAGGACGTCTCGGCGCTGGCGGAGCTCGCGCGCACCGAGCGCGAGCAGGGCCAGCTGGGCCCGGCGCGCGAGCACTTCGAGACGGCGCGCACGCACGCGCGAGGCGAGACGGCGAGCGCGCTCGGGCGCGAGGAGCTCGAAGTGCTCGTCGATCTCGGCGACGCGCCCGCGGCGAGCGCCCTCGATGCGACCCTCGCAGGCCCGCGACCCAGCGTGGAGCGACGGCTCGAGCTCCCGCGCGCGTGGCTCGCGCACCATCGGCCGGACGACGCGATCGCCGCGCTCGCCTCGGTGGAGTCGGCCGTCGCCGGAGACCCTCGCGCGCGGATCCCCGTGCGGATGGAGCGCGCGCGCGCCGAGCTCGCGCGAGGCCACACCGCCGACGCGCTCGCCGCGCTCGACGACGTCCTGCGCACGGCCGGCGGCGGTCTGCGCGTCGAGGCCTATGCCCTCGCCTACGACGCGCACCGCGAGGCCGGCACGCTCGACGTGCTCGCCGCACGCCTGCGCACCGAGCGCGCGCCCGAGGCGCTCGCGCTCCTCGCCCGGCTCGAGGACGAGCGCGGCCACGACGAAGAGGCGCTGGCGGCGTACGACCGCGCGAGCCGCGCGTCACCACGCGACGCGGAGCTGCGGGAGCGGCGCGCGCACGTGCTCCTGCGCATGGGCCGCGTCGACGAGGCGGCCGACGCTCTCGTCGCGCTCTGGCGCGCGGCGCCCGACGACCCCTCGCGCCTGATCGAGGCCGCCTCGCTCCTGGTCGACCAGGGCCGCGCCGCCGATGCGCGCACGCTGCTCGCCGCGGCGTCCGCGCAGCGCCGCTCGGACGTGGCGCTCCACGCGCGCCTGGCCGAGACGTTCGCGCGCTGGGGCGACGACGAGCGCGCGCTCGCCGAGGCACGGATCCTCGTGCGCCTCGAGCCGCGCGAGGCCCAGCATCGCGCGCTGCTCGGCGATCTGCTCCTCGCACGCGGCGACCGCGCCGGCGCCCTCGCGGCGTTCCGCGAGATGGCGGCGCTCGATCCCTCGGCGGCGGGGCACGACCGGCTCGGAACCACGCTCGCCGACCAGGATCTCCTCGCGGAAGCGCGCACCGAGCTCCTGCGCGCGACGGAGCTCGCGCCCGACGATCGCACGGCGCTCTCGCACCTCGTCGAGCTCACCCTGCGCGAGGGACGAGACGCCGACGCCGAGCCGCTCATGATGCGCCTGCTCGCGCTCTCGGCGGGCGATCCGGCGCTCCAGCGCGAGGCCCGCGCGCAGCTCGTCGCGCTGTGGGCCCGGCGCGGCACGCTCTCGCGGCACGTCACGCTGCTCGAGGGCGCGTTCGGCGCCGAGCCGCCCGATCTCGAGGCCGGCGCCACGCTGGCCGAGGCGCTGCGTCGCAGCGGCGAGCTCGATCGAGCCGAGAGCGTGCTCGAGCGCCTCGCGACGATCGCGCCCGCAGACCTCGACGCCTGGAGCGCGCTCGAGCGCGTCCGCACGCTGCGCGGCGATCTCGCGGGCGCCATCGACGCGCTCGAGCACGCGGCGGCCGCCGACCCCGCGCGCGCCGCGAGCTACTACGCGCGCATGTCCGAGCACGCGCTCGGGCTCTATCGAGACGAGGACGCCATCCGCTACGGCGAGCGCGCGCTCGCGCTCTCGCCCGACGATGCACGCGGGCACGTTCGTCTCGGCGATCTGCACCGGCGGCGCGGAGAGACGGCCGAGGCGATCCTGCGCTACCGCCGCGCGCTCGCCCTCGACCCGCACTTGTTCGAGGTGGCGCTCGAAGTGGCCGCCCTCACGCAGCCCTCCGACCCCGCGGCCGCCGACGCGCTCTACGCCCAGGTCATCGAGGCCTCGCCCGACGACGATCTCGTCTCGCGAGCCATCGACGCGTCCCTCGAGATCGAGCTCGCCGCGGGCGACGCCGAGCCCCTGCTCGACCGCCTCGTCACGCTCGCGCTCACGCACTACGCGCGGCCGCTCCTCGGTCGCGCGGCGCTGGGCGTCGTCGACGTCCTCGCGCGACCGCTCCTGCCGCGGACCGAGCTCCCGGGCGCCGAGGGCGACGCCGCGCGCGCGAGCCTCCGACAGATCGCGTCGCGCAGCCTCGGGATCCTGCTGCGGGCGCTCTCCTCCACGAGCCCGAGCGAGCAGCAGAGCGCGCTGGCGGTGCTCGCGCGTGCCGGGCTCGAGCCGGCCGCACCCGCGCTGCTGGCGCTGGGCGAGCAGCCGGGCGACGGTGCCCTCGCGATGGAGGCCCTGCTCGCGGCGGCCCGCGTCGCCGGGCCGAGCCTCGTGCCACGGCTCACGACGCTCGCGCGCGGCGCCGATCCTGCGCGCGCGCGGATCGCGATCTGGTCGCTCGGGCGGATCGGCGACGCGACCGCGATCGCGGCGCTGCAGTCGCTCGTCGCGCACGACGGCGATGCGGGCGCGATGGCGGCCCTCGCGCTGGCGCATGCGCGCGCGGCCTCGGCCCGCGACGCGATCGTGCGCGCATCGACGACGAGCGGCGTCGCTCGCCGCTCCGCGTTCGTGATCGCCGCGGCCGCCCTCGGACGCGCCCCCTCGGATGACGACTGCGCGCAGATCGGCGAGGCGGGCGGAACGGCCGCCGCCGTCGCGCTGACGATCTGCCCGCTCGAGCCCGCCGCCGCCGCCAGCCTGCTCTTGCCGGCTGCGGACGCGCGCAACGGCGTGCGCGCGGCGCTCCACCGCGCGGGCGATCTGGCGCTCGCGTGGCCCGAGCCGCGCCCCACCGAGCTTCCGGCCTCGTATGCGCTCCGCGTGCTCGACGCCGCGCCGGCGCACGAGCCCTCCGACGCGCTCGCCGCGGCCGTCGCCCAGGCGCTCGTGACCGGGCTCGGGAGCGCCTCCCCAGCACTGGCGCTGCACGCGATCGATGCCGCGGGGGACGGCCGGCTCGTCCTCGTCGCCCTCGAGGGGCACACGCCCCCGTCGTTCTTCGGCCCGCGACGCGAGGCGATCGTGCAGGCGCTCCCCATCCACGCCGGCGACGTGGCGATCCGCGCCCGGGCGGGGCGCCTCCTGGCACGCCTCGCGCCTCAGGACCCCCGGCTCGACGGGCTCCTCGCCGATCCCGAGCCCGCGGTCGTTCGGGGCGTGCTCGACGGGCTGCGGGAAGGCACCGAAGCGACCACGCGCCACGCCGCGGCCCTCACGACCCTCCTCTCTTCATCGGCCGACTGGGTCGCACGCCTCGGGGCCGCGCAGCTCCTCGGCCGCGCGGAAGAAGGGGGCGAGGCAGCCCTGCTCGCGGCCGCCGAGTCCGACGAGGTCGCGTTCGTGCGAGAAGCCGCCCTCGCCGCGGCCGCCGTTCGATGCGTCCCGGGCCTGGGCGCGGTGGCGGACCGAGCCCGCGGCGCCGATCCCGAGGCGCGCGTCCGGGCCGCCGCGGCCGAGGCTGCCGGCTGCGGGGTTCGTTGACGCGACCCTACGATGTCGCCTACAAAGGTGGGCGAAGAGCCCAGCGCCCTTCGCAGCGTCGACACCATGGAAGAGCTCATCGGAATCGCGTGTGGCCAGTGCGACACGTTCTGCCCGATGAGCGCTCCGCGATGCCCGATCTGCGGCAACTACCTCTCGTCGTTCTCGGGGCAGCCCCCCGCGCAGGTCCCGACCGCTACTCACAGCCAGCTCGCCGAACAGGCCGCGACCGCAGTCGTGGTGGCTTCCCCCGAGGAGGATCCGATGGAGCAGAACCGATACTACGTGTGCCGTGAGTGCAGCTCGCCGGTCCCGCCGGGCCACAAGTTCTGCGGCGCCTGCGGCACCACGGTACCGGACGCGATCCTCGAGCGTCAGGTCGAGTTCTTCGGGACGATGCAGGCGCCGGGCAAGGCGCGCTTGATCCTCATCCGCGGCACCGACGGCGCCGACGGCCTCTCGTACCTGCTCCAGGGCACCGAGCACATGACGGGGCGCACGAACGCGCAGATCCCGTTCCCGAACGACGCGTGGATCAGCGACCGCCACGCGAACTTCATCTACCGCGGCGAGAAGCTCGTCGTGCGCGACGAGGGCTCGCTCAACGGCGTGTTCGTGCGCGTGCGCCAGCCGGTGGCGATCGCGCCCGGCGACTTCTTCCTCTGCGGCGAGCAGGTGTTCCGCCTCGAGGGCACGCCCAAAGACACGTCGGGCCCCGACGGCGACCAGACGTACTTCTACTCCTCGCCCAAGCGCCCGAGCCCGTTCCGCATCGTGCAGCTGCTCCGCGGCGGCGCCGAGGGAATGGTCTACTGCGCGCGCGACACCTCGGTGCAGATCGGTCGCGAGGACAGCGAGATGAACTTCCCCGACGACATCTACATGAGCGGCCGCCATGCGCGCGTCGAGCTCGGCGGCGACGGCAGCTTCCAGCTCCACGATCTCGGATCGCGCAACGGCACGTACGTGCGCATCCGCGGGGAGCGCGAGCTCGCGCACGGCGACTACCTCTTCATCGGCCAGCAGCTGCTCCGCGTGGAGCAGACCACCTGAGCCGGCACGCGCCTCGATCGGACGGATCACGGAAGGACGCCCGCATGACCAAGCCCTCGTCGCTTCGGAACGCTCTGGCTCTCGGTCTCGTGCTGCTGGGCCTCGGACTCTCGCTGGCCTCCGCGCCCTCGATCGCCTCCGCCCAGGAGCCGACGGCGGAGCAGCGCGCGCACGCGCGGCAGCTCTACACCGAAGGCCAGGCGCACTTCACCGCCCACGAGTACCAGCAGGCGCTCGACGCGTTCCAGGGCGCCTTCCGCGAGGTCCCGAACCCGGTCGTGCTGCTCGGCGTCGCGTCGTCGCAAGAGCAGCTCGGCCAGCGCGAGCAGGCGCGCGCGACGCTCGAGCAGTACCTCGTGCTGCGCCCGGACGCTCCGGACCGCGCGAGCATCGAGCAGCGCATCGCGGCCCTGCCGGCGGCGTCGACCGGCACCGTCCACGTCGCGTGCACGCCGGCGGGCGCGAGCATCGAGCTCGACGGGCACACCGTGGGCACGGGCGAGGCGGAGACCGCGGCGACGCCCGGCGCGCACGAGATCCGGGTCTCGCTCGCCGGCCACGCTCCCATCACGCGCAGCATCGAGGTGCAGGCGGGGCACCGCATCGACCTCGAGCTGACGCTCGTCGCCGACGCGCAGGTCGCCTCGACCGACTCGTCGGCCTCCGAGGACGAAGGCGGCGAGATGAGCGAGGAGGACGTCTTCGGCGCGAGCGCCGAAGAGGGCGGCACCACCTCCGAAGAGGCGACCGAGGAGACGCCGGCGACGCCGGCGAGCCCGGATCCCTCGGCGGGCGTCTGGGTGACGACGGCGATCGCGGGTGTGGCGCTCGTCACCGGCACCATCTTCGGGTTCCTCGCGCTCTCCAAGCAGAGCGACTTCGACGCGATGCCCACGGTGGCCGCGGCGAACGACGGCGAGGCCTTCGCCCTCGTGGCCGACATCTCGTTCGCGGCGGCGGCGGCGGCCGGCATCACGGCGATCGTGCTCTACGCGACCGAGCGTCCGGCGCAGTCGTCGAGCGACGACGCGACGAGCGCCAGCCTCACGATCGTCCCCGTCGCGAGCCCGACCAGCGCGGGCGTCGCCGTCGGCGGGCGCTTCTGAGCGGGTGCGTCCGAGCGCAGGCCTCGATTCGGTGGACTTCGCGGCGCCCTCGCCTTAGGACCGGGCCATGTTCCAGCGTCTCTTCGTCGCCAACCGAGGCGAAGTCGCCGTGCGCGTGGCGCGCGCCTGTGACGAGCTCGGGATCACGCCCGTCTTCGCCGCGTCGGAGGCCGACGGCAGCGCGAGCTACCTGAGCGGCCGCGAGGTCGTGGTGCTCGGCCCCGGCCGCGCTGCCCAGAGCTACCTCGACATGGAGCGCGTGGTGCAGGCCGCCAAGCAGGCGCGCTGCACGGCGCTGCATCCCGGCTGGGGCTTCCTCTCCGAGAACGCGGCGTTCGCGATGCTCTGCGAGCAGCACGGCCTGACCTTCGTCGGCCCGCCCGCCGACGCGATGGCGCTGATGGGCAAGAAGACGCCCGCCAAGCGCACGGCAGCCTCCGCGGGGCTCTCGCTGATTCCCGGCAGCGACGGGCCGCTCGCCGACGCCGATGCCGCCCTCGCGTGCGCCGAGAAGACCGGCTACCCGGTGTTGTTCAAGGCCGAGAGCGGCGGCGGCGGTCGCGGCATGCGCATCGCGCGGAGCGGCAGCGAGGTGCGCGCGGCGTTCGACGACGCGCGCGCCGAGGCGACGGCCGCGTTCGGCGACTCGCGCGTGTACATGGAGAAGCTCGTCGAGGGCGGCCGGCACGTCGAGGTGCAGCTGATGGCCGACCGCTACGGCCACGCCGTGCACATCGGCGAGCGCGACTGCAGCGTGCAGCGCAACCACCAGAAGCTGATCGAGGAGTCGCCCTGCCCCGTGCTCGGCGAGGCCGAGCGCGAGCGCACGTTCGAGGCGGCCGTTCGCCTCGCGAAGAAGATCGGGTACGTGGGCGCCGGCACGATGGAGCTGCTCATGGACGCGGAGGGGACCCTCCGCTTCATGGAGATGAACACGCGCCTGCAGGTCGAGCACCCCGTGAGCGAGATGCGGAGCGGCCTCGACCTGATGAAGGAGATGATCCGCGTCGCGGCGGGCCTGCCCCTCTCGGTCACGCAGAAGGACGTCGTGATGAAGGGCGCGGCGATCGAGTGCCGCATCAACGCCGAGGATCCGACGGAAGGCTTCCGGCCTTCGCCGGGGACGATCACGAAGCTCGTGCGGCCCGCGGACGAAGGCGGGAAGGTGCGCGTCGATACGCACGTGGGTGACGGCTACGTGGTCCCGCCCTTCTACGACTCGCTGATCTGCAAGGTGATCGTGCACGCGGACACGCGCGCGGAGGCGATCGACCGGATGATCCGCGCGCTCTCGTCCATGAAGGTCGAGGGCGTGAAGACCACGATCCCGATGCACCTGAAGGTGCTCGACAGCGCGGACTTCCGCGCAAGCCGTCACGACACGCGCAAGATCCCCGGCTGGCCGTGAGCCTCGACGAGGCGACGCTCGCCGACTGGAGGCGGCGCCTCGACGAGGGGCGCGCGCTCTGGTGGGGCCCCGGCGGCGGCACGCTGCACGCCTGGCGCGTCGGCCGCTGGTACTGGGTGGCGGGGCCGAGCCCCGAAGAGAGGTGGCTCGTCGAGCGCGACGACCTGGAGGCGCTGCGCGAGCCGCTCGAGGCGCGTGCGGTGGCGACGCTCCCGATGAAGGAGGGCCACCACGAGCCGGCGCGCGCCCGGGATCCGTTCGTGGACGCCTCGGTCGTGCTCGAGGTGGTCGTCGAGGGCTTCTGGACCGAGACGCTGACGTTCGCGCTCGAGGCCGATGGCCGCGTGCGGAGGAGCGGCGAGGCCGTCTGCAACGACGGCTCGGGCGCCGGCAGCGCGGGCGAGCCCGCGCAGACCTTCGACACGGCCGATGCCGCGATCGCGGCCGTGTGCGCGACGCTCGCCGCGCGGGGCTCCCCCGACGTGTACCGGCGCCGCTGATTCTCGCGGCCCCGGGCCTGCGGCTCCTAGCGGAGGACGAGGCCGGCTGCGGTCGCCGCGAACGGGAGCAGCGCCATGCCCGCGAGCGTCATGCGGAACTGCGTGCGGGCGCGGGCGCGCGCGCGCGGCGGAAGGAGCTTCGCGCCGCAGCCGCGACAGACGGGGGCGTAGTCGTCGCTCACCCCGATCGGGGCGTAGAGCGCGCTCACCACCATGCCGAAGAACGTCCCGCACGCGGGGCATCGCAGGTTCACCAACGTCGAGATCAGCCCGTACGCGATCGCCGTCAGGAACAGCGCCTCTCCCGTCACCACGAGCGTGGTGCCGATCCCCTCCACCGCACCGCCGCTCGACGCGACCATCCCCGCGATGAAGAGGAAGACGCCTGCGCCCATCAGCCACGCGCTCGCGAGATGACGCCGCACGCGCACCGCCACGCCCACACTCACATCCTTCGTCGCCCCGTCGCTCGAGATGTCTTGCATGCCCCGGACGTAGCGGACGCCCGGCAGCGACCAAGCAGCGATCCGAAAAGGTCAATCGGCGGGCTGACCTGCGCGCCGCGACGATCCGGACCGCTCGCCGCGAGCCTAGCCTCCGCACCGCGGATCCGAGAAGGTCCATCGCCCGCGTGCCGCCGCCAACCCCGTTGCGCCCCCCGTGCGCTTTCCGCAGCGAACGACGCGGGCTCGCCGTGTGCACGCGAACGAGCATGCGCCGGCTCGGCACGCTGCTCGTCAGCACACTACTCGGCTGCACGGCGGAAGCATCGCTTCCGGAGCCGTTCGGAGGCGACACGCTTGCGCTCTCGGTCGAGCTGCCCCCCGATACGAGCGAAGTCGACGTGCTCCTCGTCGTCGACGGCAGCCCGTCCATGGATGCGTTCCACGACTCGGCGCGCGCGCTCATGGTCGAGTCGGTACGAGCGCTCGCCTCCGGCACGCTTCCCGACGCGACCGGTCGCTTCACTCCGAGCCACTTCCTGCGCGTCGCGGTGATCGACAGCGACGTCGGCGCGCCCGGCGCGCCCGGCTGCTCCGCTCTCGGGGATGGCGGACGTTTCCTCGGCGATCACGCTTGTCCGTTCGCAGACGAGCTGCGCGCCGCCGACGGCGTGCTCGCCTTCCGCGCGGGCCGTGACGACGCCGACCAGCTCGCAGACGCCGTGGCGTGCGTCCTCGCGTCGGTCCACACACGCTGCCCCTACTCACGTCCCCTCGATGCGATCGAGCGAGCGCTCGGCGCGCGCGCGACGGATCTGATCCACGAGGGCGCTCGCGTCCTGGTGCTCATCGCCACGGCCCAGGACGACTGCTCGACCGAAGACGAGACGATCTTCTCGTCGGCACCTCCGTTCGGGCTCGTCGCGACGGGCCTGCGGTGCCACGTTCTCTCGGAGCGGCTCCGCGCACCCGCGACGCTGCTCGACACGCTCGGCGTACCGCCGACCTCCCTCTACCTCGGGATCGCCGCGGGGCTCCCGTTCACGTCGCTGGGTCTGGGCCCTGCAGAGGTCCTCCCGATGCTCGACGCCCACGTCGATCCCACGCATCCCGATCGACTCGCCCCCGCGTGCGAGCACGACGCCGCCGGCGCCGCCCCGGGCGTCCGGCTCGCCGAGCTCGCGGCATCCGCTGCGGAGCGCGGCGCCACGACCGTCCTCGCGCCCATCTGTGACCTCCCTGATGGTGGCCTTCGGGCATACGAGCAGCCGCTCCCCGAGCCGCCCACGCCGAGCCTCTGCCTCCCCCGGCTGCTTGCGGTGGATGACCGAAGCGGCCTCGTCGACTGCCGCTACGAGATCGCGCTACCGCCGCTGGGATCCTCCGTCTCCCCCGAGCACTGTGAGTCGCTGACCAGCGATGGTGGCCTCACGCTCGATCGCGTCGAGCCGGCGATCGATCCCTTCGACGGTCGCGTGACCGCTCGCGAGATCTGTGCCGTGCGACAGCTGCGATCCGACGAAGTGAGCCTGTCGGGCTGGCGCTACGAAGTGCCGGGCCGGTGGGGCGCGTGCCCGCAGGCCGCCAGCCTCGAGCAGGTGCCCGCCATCGCTGGCGCGCGACTCGACTTGCGATGCGATCTCGACTGACCGCGTGGCGCGAGCGGTGGAGGGGCGCCCGCTGGGCGAGACGAACGGTGAGGCCCGCGAGGAAGCGTGGCGCCCCTCGTAAGCCTTGTCATCGGGCGCGCCGCGCGAAACAGTGCCGACGTGCACGACGGGCCGCCCCTCGATCTACCGCGTGCGCAGCAGCGCGCGCACTGGGTCCAGCGAGGGCTGATCGGCCTCGTGGGCCTCGACGTGCTCGTCGCGGTGCTCCTCACGGTCTCGTGGGCCGTGACCACGATGGCGCCCGACACCTGGTCGGTCCTCGGCGTGCTCGACGCGCTCGACGGCGCCATCGATGCGCTCGACGTGCCGCGCCGCTTGGTGGAGCTCGGCGTCCGCATCGGGTTCCTCGCCTGGTGGGCCGCCGTCGTGGCGAACGCGCGTGCGATCTCCCCCGCGGAATTCCACGTCAAGACGTTCTTCGCGATCGGAATCTGGCTCTTCCCCGTGGTGAACCTCTTCGCGCCCTACCAGCTCGCGCGCCAGATCGAGCGCGCGAGCGGGGCGGAGCCGGCGCCGACGGTGCCTCGTTGGTGGGGGGCCTTTCTCGCCCGTGGCCTCGTCCAAGGCCTCGTGGGGCGGCTCGTCACGGGCAGCTCGTTCGGCGTCCAGACCCTGCAGTTCGTCGCGGGCACGGCCCTGAGCGCGGTCGCGGCTTGGTACTGCGTCGCCTTCGTGCGCCACATCGACGAGGCCCAGAGACGTGCCTCGGTCAGCGCCGAAGAGATCGCTCGCGTCTTCGAGTGACCTCGGTCACCGCTGCGCGGCGATCCAGGTGCGGACGACCTCGTCGAGCACCGGTAGGCTCACGGCGCCCGTGCCGAGCACGACGTCGTGGAACGCGCGCAGATCGAAGCGCTCGCCGAGCGCCCGCCGCGCCTCTTCGCGCAGCGCGAGGATCTCCAGCTGGCCGACCTTGTAGGCGAGCGCCTGGCCCGGCGTGTTGAGGTAGCGGTCCACCTCGTTGCGGATCAGGTCGTCGGGCATCGCCGTGTGCGCGTGCATGTACGCCTCGGCCTGCGCGCGCGACCAGCCCTGCGCGTGAAGGCCCGTGTCCACGACGAGGCGCGCCGCGCGGAACGCCTCGAGGTCCACCGCGCCGATTCGATCGAGATCGTCGTGGTAGAGGCCCATCTCGTCGGCCAAGCGTTCGGCGTAGAGGCCCCATCCCTCGACGTACGCGGTGAAGCCGCCGTTGCGCCGGAACGCAGGCATGTCGGGCAGCTGCTGCGCCACGCTGATCTGGAAGTGGTGCCCCGGCACCGCTTCGTGCGCCGTGAGCGAGGCGAGGCTGTAGCGCCGGCGCGCCTCCGGTGTGGCCGTGTTCACGAAGAACATCCCGCCGCGCGAGCCGTCCTCGGCGCCCGGCACGTAGTAGGCGAAGGGCGCGCTCTCCGCCTCGGCGGGCGGCATCGCGACCACGTCGACGTGCTGCGACGGCGGATGGCTGAAGAACTCGGGCGCGCGCGCCTCGGCCGCCGCGACACGCGCGCGCGCGTCCTCGAGGATCGCCTCGCTCGACGCGTAGCCGAGCGTGGTGTCGCTGCGCATCCGCGCGAGCACGCCCTCGAGCGTCGTCTCGCCGAAGAGGCGCCCGCCGATCTCGAGGAGCTGCGCGTCGGTGCGCGCGATCTCCGACTCACCGAGCGCGTGGAGCTCGGCGGCCGTGCGCGTCGTCGTGGTCTGCGCGCGGATGTTGGCCTCGTAGCAGGCGGCGCCGTCGGGCAGCGCGGCCACGCCCTCGTGCTCGGCGTCGCGCGCGTGGGGGATCACGTCCGAGACGAGCGCGTCGCGATAGCGCTGGATCGCCGGTCGGAGGTCCTCCTCGAGCGCGGCCCGCAGATCCGCCGCGAACGACGAGGAGGCTTCGTCACCGAGCGAGGCGGCCGAGGCCATCGGGATCGTGGCGCATGCCCACTCGGCGGACGGTTGCGCGAGCGTGCGGTCCGCGAGCGTGACCAGGCGCTCGAGCGTCGCGCGGGGCGCCACCCTGCCCTGCGCGACGCCCGCGCGCAGGTTGGCGGTGTCCTGATCGAGCATGACGGCCATCCCGCGCATTCGCGCGACGTAGGCCGCGCCGGACTCGGTCGAGGTGACCTGATGAATCTGCGCGATCTGGTTCAGCGCGGTGATCAGGTTCGACATCGGCGAGTCGTTCCAGAGGTGCGCCTCGCACACCTCCAGCGCGACGTCCGCCTCGTGCTCCTCGACGAAGAGCCGCCACGTGATGCGATCCTCGGGCGCGATCGAGCCCTCGATCGCCTGCGCTCGCGCGAGCTCCTCGCGGTTCCGCGCGCGTGCGCGCTCGACGGCGGCCGCCGAGAGGTCCGGCACCTCGGCGTCGTAGCGGTGATCGCCGAGCATCGTGGCCATGAAGGGATCCTCGCGGAGGTCGGCCTCCCAGCTGTCGTTCACCAGGATGGCGAGCTCGGGGGTGTGGATCCCCGCCGCGTAGGGGCGCGTCACCGACTCGGGATGCTCGGGCCGGTGCGAGGCACCGCCGCAGGCGGAGGCGAAGGAGAGCGCGAGCGTGACGGCGAGGCGGGTGCGGCGATGCATGCGCGGCCGAGCTTAGTCGCGAGGGCCGCCTCGTCGACCTCGTCGTGCTCAGTCCTCGGGGGCCGATACGCGGCCCCCTCCATCGGGAGTGAATCCCGATGGAGCCTCCGCCTCGTATCGCTCCGCGAGAGAGGGCGACAGTTTTCCTGTCACCCTCTCACTCGGGGCCGAGCAGGTCTCCGTTGAACTGGAACGCGAGCCCGAGGTACGGCAGGCCGATGTCCACGTCGGCGCCGGTGCGGTACCGATGGATCAAGTGCCACTGCGCGAGGAGGATCAACGTCGGCGAGTCGAAGCGCGTGCCGGGGCGGCGCTCGAACGTGTACGCGATCATCGGCCCGAGGCGGTGCACGTGGTTCTGCGCGAGCGCGGGATCGTCGCCGGGCGCGAAGTGGCGGGCCTCGTTGAAGGGGGTCGCGATCGTGTAGCGCGCGCCGACCATGAGCCCGATGTCGAAGATCCCGAGCACGTCGAGCTCGTTCACCACGGCCCAGCCGTCGTTCGGGACCTGCAGATCGAAGATCTGATCGAAGAAGACGCGGTCGCCCTCGCGCAGCTGGAAGCTCGGCATGATCGCGCGGAAGGAGTCGCGGATCGCGATGGGCCCGAAGCGCACCTGCGCGTTCGCGCCGAGCGTCAGCTGCCCGCCCCACGTCGCATAGCCGGGCCGCCCGAGATCCTTGGCGCCACGGATCGCCGTATCGCTGTAGGCCGACGCGGCGCTGGGAAACGACGCCATCAGATCGAAGCTCGAGAAGTAGCCGATGAACTCGTAGGCTGCCCAGAGCCGCAGGATCGTGAGCGGCTGCACCTCGGCGAGCACGCCGATGCGACCGAACGCGGGGCTGAGCCCGGCGGTCAGGCCGATGCCCGCGAAGTTCTGCCGGAGCGCGTCGCTGTCGCTCTCGTAGAAGCGGCCGCGCAGGCTGAGATCGAAGAGCTCGAAGAGCCCGAGCGGGTTCACCCGCGCGGCCGTGAGGCTGCGGTAGTAGAGCTGCACCTCGGGCTGCGGATCGACGAGCGGCAACGCGGGAGCGGACGCCTCGGTCTCCCCGGTCGCGGGCGACTCTTCCGGCGCCTCCGGCGTGGACTGCGCGCGAACGGGCCCACCGAGGACACACCACCCCATCGCCGTGAGAACGGCCAGCTGCGCCCAACGCATGCCCCAGCGTACACGGCTCGGCGTGCCTGCCGCGAGCAGGAGCGTGGGGCGATCGTCTTGCGGAGACGCGTGCGTGCTACCTTGATCTGGATGCAAGCGCGCTCGTTGCGGCGAATGTCGGCGGAGGACTACGTCGCGCTCGACCGCGCCAGCGAGCAACGCTGGGAGTACGTCAACGGAGAGGCCTTCGCGATGGCGGGCGCCTCGCTTCGACACAATGCCATCGTCGCGAACCTCGTCGTTGCCCTGACGCGACGCCTCGAGGGCCGGGGCTGCTTCCCGCTCGGAGACGGGCAGAAGGTCGAGACCACGCGAACGCGCGGGTTCCACTACCCCGACGTCACCGTGGTGTGCGGTAAGCCGCGGGTGGGAGAGACCGACGAGCACGCGATCACGAACCCGACGGCTCTCTTCGAGGTGCTCTCCGACACCACGGGTGACTACGACCGAGGGGCCAAGTTCGATCAGTACGCGACCATCGAAGAGCTGCGCGAGTACGTCGTGGTGTTCCCGGATCAGCGCCGCGTCGAGCACCGGACGCGGCTCGGGCTCGCGGAGTGGCGGCTCTTGGACGTCGTGGGCGGCTCGCTGACGCTGCAGGCGCTCGGCATCGAGCTGTCACTCGACGAGATCTACGCAGATCTCGATCGCGTCGCGACCCGTTGATCCGCAAGAGTGTGCTCGCCCCGTAGGACGCGGACCGAAGCCCCTCGATCGCTCCGACCTCGCTCGCCTCGGGCTAGGCCATGCCGGCGCCGCGCGGCAGCCGGTCGGGCCGCGCGAAGCAGACGACGGCGTCGTAGCCGCCGAACGCGAGCGCGTTGTTCAGCACCACGTCGATGCGGCCGCCGGCCTTGCCCACGTCGCGAGGCGCGTTCGCCACGATGTCCATGTCGCACTCCGGATCGGGCGTCTCGTAGTTCGTCGTGGGCGGGATCACGCCGGTCTGGATCGACATCACGCAGGCCACCGACTCCATCGCGCTCGACGCGCCCATGCAGTGGCCGATCATGCTCTTGATGCTCGTCACGGGGACGCGGCGCTTGCCGAAGACCTGGTTGATGACCAGCGCCTCGACGCTGTCGTTGTTCTGCGTGGCCGTGCCGTGCGCGTTCACGTGATCCACGTCGTCCTCGGTGAGGCCGCTCGAGGTGATCGCCTGGCGCATCGCCGTGACGCTGCCCTCGCCCGTCGGATGCGGGCGCGTGATGTGGTGCGCGTCGCACGCGAGGCCGTAGCCGCCCACCTCGGCGAGCGGCGTGGCGCCGCGCCGGACGACGCTCTCCTCCGACTCGAGCACCAGCATCGTGGCGCCCTCGCCGAGCAGCAGGCCCTTGCGGTTCTTGTCGAAGGGCTGGCAGCGATCCGGGCTCATGGCCCCGAGGCGCGCGAAGCCGGCGTACTCGAGCTTCTCGATGATCTCGACCGCGCCCGTGATGGCCACGTCGGCGCGCCCGGCGCGGATCTGGTCGGCGGCGAAGCCGATCGCGTAGTTGCCGGCGGCGCAGGCGGCGGGCAGCGTCTGCACCATGCCGCGCGCCCCGAACGCGCGCGCCACGTGGATCGGCAGCAGCGTGGTGCCGTAGCGCGGGAGCTTGGCGCTCTGCACCGCGTCCTCGCCCTGGTGGATCCACGCCTTCTGCAGCTCGCCGAGGACGTTGGCCTCGCCCATCGTGGTGCCGAGCACGACGGCCGTGCGCTCGCCGGCGACGAGCTTCGGGTGGATCTGGGCATCTTCGACCGCCATGCGCGCGGCGGCGACCGCGAACGCCGACGCCCTCCCCGCGCGGCGCGCCTCGGCGGCGCTGAGGAAGTCGCGCGCGCGGAAGCCCTTCACCTCGCAGGCGATGCTCCGCCCGATCGACCCCGTGTCGAAGAGCGTGACCTCCGAAGCACCGCTCTTCCCAGCGACGAGGGCCTCCCAATAGGCCTTCCGCCCGAATCCGAGCGAGCTGACCGTGCCCATGCCGGTGACGTAGACGCGACCCATACGGCGCGGCGATGATGGGAGCAGCGAGCAGCGCACGCAAGACGCCCCACGCCCTTCCATGATCGAGCCGAGCGAAACGCGCGAGTGGGAAGAGGCGGTGGCTGGAATGGTCTGCATCCAGACGCGCCCTCTGGATGAGCCCGAGCGCGCGCGGCTCGAGACCGCGAGGACCAGGTCGCGCTGGACGGCGATGGCGTCGGCCACTTGGACGACGACCTACGTCCTGATGGCCGTGCTCTTCGTCGCATACGTGCGCGAGCTAAGCTGGCTGGGAGTCCCGGTGTGCGTGGGCCTCGTGCCGACGATCGCCGTGCTCGGCCTGGGACAGTCGGCCGTGCGTCGGGCTCGGTGGCTCGCCGCGGACCTCGGAAGCGGTCAGGTCCGCGTCTTCGAGGGCGAGCTCATCCCGAGAGAAGACCCGGCCGTGGACTTCCTCGCGAAACGCAGCCCCTCCCTCGCCGCCGGGGGAACGCGCCGACTCGAGCTCCTCGCTTCGGGACTTCCCCTGCCCGCGCTGGGCGAGCGCTTCGCGCCGTACCCGGCGCGCCCCTTCCGCGTCGCCCTGCCCCCATCGGTCGCAGCGCCCGGGGTCACCCGAGTGCTCTCGCGAGCCGAGCGCGACGAGCTCCATGCCCGGGCCACGCGAGCGCGACGAATCCGACTCGAGCACGGTGTGGTGATCGTCGGGAGCCTCCTCGCGGCGGCGGCGGTGACGCGCTGGGTGTGGTCGGGGGTTCCGTGGGACCGCAGCGCCTTTCATGGCGTCCGGGGGGTCGTCTTCAGCGCGCTCGGGGTCGCATCGGCCGTTTCGCTCTGGCATCGACGTCGAGAGGCAGCGGAGCTCGACGCCGCCGCGCGAAGCGGCGAGGTGACGGGCACGGGCGTCGGCGAGCAACTTCCGTCTGGCCTCGTCTGGACCGAGGGCGGTCGTCCCGCCCGCTGGCGACGAAGTTGAGCGCGCAAGACCTGCGATCCGTGATCGCCCGGATTGATCTAGGCTCCTCGCCCATGTCGCTCCGTGGGGGACTCTCTTGGCTCGTGCTCGCTCTCTGTCTTCTCGCGCCGATGGCGCGCGCTCAGGACGGCGAGGCGGACGCCGAGCCGGCCGAGGCCGAGGCCGAGGAAGAAGCCGAGGAAGAAGAGGCGGCGCCGCACGAGCTCCAGGACGCGATCGTCGACTCCGACGCTCCGCGCTCGCAGCCGAGCGGGGAGCTGCCGACGCCGCGGCCGGTCTACGTGGGCATCTACGTCAACGACGTGCCCTCGCTCGATCTGCAGACGAACCGCTGCCTCGTGGACTTCTATCTCTGGTTCCGCTGGCAGGGCGACGACATCGATCCGAGCACGACCTACGAGTTCATGAACGCCGTCGAGTCTTGGGATCTCCTGCGTGCGCCCGTGTACGTGGACGAGGAAGACAACCCGCTGCCCGAGGATCTCGGCGATGGCTGGCGCTACCAGGTCTTCCACGTCCAGGGGCACTTCGGGCATCCCTTCGACGTCCGCGCGTATCCCTTCGACTCGCAGGAGATCGTGATCGCGATCGAGGACACGGATCTCGTGGTCGAGGACATGACGTACGTCGTCGACGAGGGCACGTACACGCTGCCGCCCACGCTCGCGATCCCCGGCTGGGATCTCGGCGAGGTGCGCGCCGAGGTCATCCAGCAGGACTACCCCACGAACTTCGGCGACACGCGGCGCCCCATCGGCGAGGACCGCTACTCGCGCTTCCGCTACTCGGTCGTGGTCGCCCGCCCGGTGATCGGCTACGCGGCGACCACGATCCTCCCGATCGCGATCGTCATGCTCATCACGATGGTGATGTTCCTGATCGATCCGAAGTACTTCGAGGGCAAGCTCGGTCTCGGCATCACGAGCCTCATCTCGGCCGTCGCGCTGCAGCTCACGGCCGCCGGGGACCTGCCGTCCACCGGCTACCTCGTGCTGCTCGATCACATCTACAACCTCAGCTACGGCGTGATCTTCCTGGCGCTCCTCGCCTCGGTCTGGTCGGTGCGCGTGCACGATCGCGGCGAGATCCAGCGCGCCGAGCGCATCGATCGGATCATGCTCGTCGTCAGCATGCTCGTCTTCTTCGGTGGGACGGGATTGCTCGTGGCGTTCGGTCGCTGACGCCCTAGAGTCGACCCGTGCTGGTCCCCGTCGAGCCTCGGGTCGTGATCGTCGGAGCGGGCTTCGCGGGCCTCGCCGCGGCGCGCGCGCTTCGGAAGGCGCCCGTGCAGGTCACGCTCGTGGACCGCCAGAACCACCACCTCTTCCAGCCGCTCCTCTATCAGGTCGCCACGGCCGCCCTGGCCGCGCCCGACATCGCGGCGCCCGTCCGCAAGCTGCTCGCGCGGCAGGCGAACACGACGATCCTGATGGGCGAGGTCACGCGCATCGACGTCGAGAAGAAGCAGGTCGAGCTCGACGGCGGCGAGAGCGCGCTGAAGTACGACTACCTGCTCCTCGCGACCGGCATGACGCACGCGTACTTCGGGCACGACGAGTGGCGCGCGCACGCGCCCGGCCTGAAGACGCTCGGCGAGGCGCTCGACATCCGCAGCCGCATCCTCGCCGCCTTCGAGCGGGCCGAGCGCGAGAGCGATCCCGAGAAGCGCCGCGAGCACACGACCTTCGTCGTCATCGGCGCGGGGCCCACGGGCGTCGAGCTCGCGGGCGCGCTCGCCGAGATCGCCGGGCGCACGCTGGCGCGCGACTTCCGCCACTACGACCCGCGCCAGACGCGCGTCGTGCTGGTCGAGGGCGGGGATCGGATCCTCTCGACCTTCACGCCGGACCTGAGCGCCAAGGCCGAGAAGTCGCTCCGCGCGCTCGGGGTCGAGATCCGGCTCGGCGCGCGCGTCACCGGCGTCGACGCGCACGGCGTCCACATCGGCCGAGATCACATCCGCGCCGGCACGGTGCTCTGGGCGGCCGGCGTCGCGGCCTCACCGCTCACCAAGGATCTCGGCGCGCCCCTCGATCGCGCCGGGCGCGTGAAGGTCGACGAGAGCCTGCGCGTCCCGGGCCATCCCGAGATCTTCGCGCTCGGGGATCTCATCGCGAGGGATCAAGACGGAAAGCCCCTCCCCGGCGTCTGTCAGCTCGGCATGCAGAGCGGGCGTTACGCGGCCGACGAGATCCGGCGCGCGCTTCGGAGCGAGGCGAGCAAGCCCTTCCACTACTCGGACAAGGGCTCGATGGCGACGATCGGACGCGCGCGCGCGATCGCCGACTTGGGTGGCCGCGCGCGCTTCAGCGGCTTCTTCGCGTGGCTGCTCTGGCTCTTCATCCACATCCTGTTCCTCGTGGACTTCCGCAACCGGCTCGTCGTGCTCTTCGAGTGGGCGTGGGCCTACCTCACGTGGGAGCGGAGCTCGCGCGTGATCCTCGCGGCGCCGGAGCGCGCGCTCGCCGCCGAGCCCGCGCGCCCCTCGGCGGTGCCGTGATCCGCGAAGAGTGCTCGCCACTCCGAACCTGATCACTCCACCGAGTCGATGTGCGCCGTGACGTGGAAGTTGGCGACGTCGTCGTGCGCGTCGTCCCATACCTCGAGCCGCGCCTGCACCGTGTCGATGCTGAAGGCGGCGTCGCGGTCGACGGGCGTCGTGCCGGTGTCGGAGCCCACCACACCACGCTGCGGTCCCTCGAAGAGCGTGCACGGGAAGTAGCCGGCCTCGGGGCCGCCGTAGAGGAGCTGACCGCCGCAGACGACCTGCGCGTTGCACCAGAAGGTGCCGTCGTCGCGGTCGCGGCGCTCGACGTTGAACTCGCAGGTCGCGCCCACCGCGACCGTGGAGGTGCCCTCGACCGTCTGGACGGTGGCGCGGATCAGACGCGGGGCATCGCCGCTCGGCGCCGTCGGCGGCGGCGGCACCAGGGTCGTCGGTGGGACGAACGTCGTCGGCGGCGGCAAGAGCGTGGGCGGGGGCGCGAACGTCGGGGGCGGCGTGTACGGAGGCGTGTACGGCGGCGGCTGATAGGGCGCGCTCTGGCTGTCGGCCGAGATCCAGTAACAGCCCGCGCAGGTGATGCAGGTCGTCGCGAGCACGACCACGAGGCATCCCAGGCCGATGCCGACCCACATCCACGTGCTGTCGTTCTTCGGCTCCACGGACGGCTCTCCTTCAGAAGGCTCCGCGCAGCACGAGCGACCCCGGGCCCGCGGCGAGCTCGAGGCGGAAGGCGTGCGCGCGCGCCGCGCGATCGACGTCGGCGTCGGAGGGCGCGGTGAGCACGAGCGCGAGGCCGACGGCGAGCATCGCGCCACCCACGCCGGCGATCGTGCCCGCGACCGCCATCAGGGTGTTGTACTGGGAGACCGAGCTCGCGAGCCGCTCCCGCGCATCCGTGACCGCCCGTGGCTCGAGGCCGCCCTGCGAGGGCCCGACCTGGACGCCCATGGCCTCCAGCGCGGGCGGGCAGCTGCCCTGCACCATCGCCCAGTTGTGATCGGCGTTGAAACAAGCGCCGGTCGGAGAGAACACGCGGCTCAGCCCTGCTGACCCCGACTCCCAGTCCGCTTGGTTCACCCCGATCGCGATCACGCCGCCCACGCCGAGCACGGCGCCGCCGATCACGAAGCCCCACCCGAGGTCCCGCCGCAGATGCGCGTCGGCGATGCGCGACTCGCGCGCCTCGGGAGTCCAGAGGTAGCGCGGCCGCAGGTCGTACGTCTCTTGCGCCAGGAGATCGACACGCGTCGTGTAGGCCTCGCGATCGGCCGCGTGCACCTCCACGTCGTGCAAGCCCGCCGGCAACGCGAGCGCGTCGAGGCTCGCGGCTTCGGCCGCCACCCCATCGATCCGCACCGAGCTCGACGCGGTCGGCACCGCGAGACGCAGGGTCCCGAGCTCGGACGCGGGCGCGGCGGGGTCGGGCTCCACGACGATCGACACGCGCGTTTCCGAGGCGGGGGCGACCGTCACGTCCTGGGCGAACAACGTGTAGGCGGCCCGCCGCCCCTCCACGTGGTGCGAGCCGGTCGCGAGCGGCACGCCGCCGGCGAGCGGCGTGAGCCCGTAGGAGACGCCATCGATCACGACGTCGATGCCCGGAACGCGCGCGTCCACGCGCAGGCTGCCGAGCGCCGCGTCGCTCGCCGTGAGCGTGATGCGCGCATGGTGCTCGGCGCCGCCCGCGACCGTGAAGCGGTACCGAACGCTCTCGAACCCGCTCGCGCGCAGCGTCAGCACGTGCTCGCCGCTCGAGATCCGCGCGCCCGCGAGCGGCACGGCGCCGATGTCGACGTCGTCCAGCGCGACGAGCGCGCCGTTCACGTTGGCTTCCACGTCGAGCGTGGCGATGCGCCCGCGCTGCGTCGCCAGCGCGGCGTCGATCCGCGCGCGCATTCCGGGCTCGATGGTCCGGGCCGTGCGCACGAGCTCCTCGTAGGCGTCGACCGCCTCGACCGCGTGCCCGAGCTCGGCCTCGACCTGCGCCACGTTGTAGAGGATCACGGACGACGATTGGATCCGCCGCGCCTCGCGGAACTCGACGAGCGCTTGGGCCAGGCGCCCCTCGTCGTAGAGGGCGACGCCGCGCTCGAAGTGCGAGCGCGCCTCGGCGCCGGCGTCTTGCGCGCCGGCGATCGGCGCGAGGAACGCCCCGACGAAGAGAAGGACGGCGAGTGTGGCGATCGCACGCACCGGCTCTCCTTATCCCGGAGCCGAGGACCCTCGCAAGGAGGCTCTCGTCACTCGCCGAAGGCGCCACCGGCCGTCGGGTCGCGCAAGATGCCGGACCCCGACCGGGTGTGGGGCGGCGGGCTCGTGACGGGCTCCACGTGCGAGCCGCGCGAGGAAGGCGGGCGGTGCGCCGCGGTGGACGGCGGCGCGACGGGAGGCGCGGCCGGCACCGCCGAGGCGCTGGGCGGCGGCGCAGGGGCGCTCGGCGGCGGCGCGATCGCGACGGTCGGCGGCGGCGCTGGGGCGCTCGGCGGCGGCGCGGCCACGGTCGGCCCCGGAGCGGTCGCCCCCTCGCCCGTGCCGGGGCCCGACGCACGACCGACGGCGAAGGCCGCCGCGATCACGAGGGCCGTGACCACCGCGGCCACGGCCGTCGGCATCACCCACGCGGGACGCGGCGCGGATGGCTCCGCCTTCTTCGGCGGCGCCGCCGTGTGCACGGCCGACTGCTTCACCGCCGTGCCCGGCGCGCTCATCGTCGCCGCGCTGGCGACCTCCTTCATCGTGTGGAGCGAGGCGACGTAGGTCGAGTCGGCGTACGGGACCAGCGCCGACAGCAGCTCGCGCGCCGAGGCGTAGCGCAGGCTCGCGTCGACCTGCATCGCGCGCTCGACGACGTCGGCGAGCCCGGGCGGCAGATCCGGCGCGACCTCGCCGAGCGGCACGTGCTCGCCCGAGTGGATCTTGATCACGAGCGCCGGCAGCGACACCGCGTCGTAGGGACGCTTGCGCGCGAGCCCCTCGTACAGGATCACGCCCACCGAGTAGAGATCGGAGCGCTCGTCGACCGTGCGCGCCCCGGAGGCCTGCTCCGGCGACATGTAGAACGGCGTGCCCATCATGGCGCCATCGCTCGTGAGCGTTCCGGCGTAGTCGGCGGTATCCGTCGTGAACTTCGAGATGCCGAAGTCGAGCAGGCGCACGCGCTCGGTCTGGCGCTCGTCGCGCGAGACGAACACGTTGTCCGGCTTCACGTCGCGGTGGATGATCCCGGCCTCGTGGGCCACGAGCAGGCCCTCCAGCATCTGGCAGACGATGCCCACGAGGCGCCCGCTCGGGATGGGCGCCGGGGTCTCGAAGAGCGCCGAGAGCGCCTCTCCGCGGAGCAGCTCCATCATCACGTAGGGTGAGCCGTCCTCGAGCTGCCCGGCGTCGTACGTCTCGACGACGTGCGGCGTCCGCAGCTTGCCCGCGACGCCGGCCTCGCGGATGAAGCGCGCGACGCTCTCGCTGGAGGTCGCATAGCGCGCGTGCATGATCTTGAGCGCGCGGCGGTGGCGCGTGATGAGGTGCTCGACCTCGTAGACCTGGCCCATGCCGCCCTGCCCGAGGAGGCGGAGCACCTTGAGCTTGCCGAGAAGGACGCTCCCCGTGCGGTCTTCGGTGGCGGGCTGGGCCGGCGCGTTCATCGGGCTCCGCGATGGTACACCGCCGGCCGCGGTTCCATGGGCCGACGTGCGCTCATTCGTCGTCGTCGCCCTCGCCGCCGCCCTGACCGAAGAGGGCCTGCATCGCCTCCGGGCTCTTCCCGAGCTCTTCCATCATCGACTGCATGAGCTGGGCGATGCCGGGGCTGTTCGCGAGGCTCTCGAGGTCCATGCCGCGCGCCGCGGCCTGCTCGAGCTCGCTCTGGGTCTCGGGGCTCGAGGCGACGCTCGCGGCGAGGCGCTCGATGACGCCGCGGAGAGCCGGCGAGCTCATCAACGCCTCGAGGTCGACGGGCGCATCGAGCGCCGTCTCGGTGCCGTCTTCGTCGTCCTCGCCGTCGTGCATCGTGCGCTCGACGTCGTCGTCATCCTCGTCGTCCTCGTCGTCGTCGCCGCCCGCGCTCTGCCCCAGCAGGGCCTGCAGCTGCTCGAACGAGATCGGCTTGCCGTCGAAGATCTCTCCGATCACCGCGTCACGCCCGAGCACGCGATCCTCGGCGGTATCCCCGACGTCGGCGCGGCGGACCCACATGCCGGCCTCGCCGATTCCCTCGACGACGGCGTCGAAGGTCTGATGGGTCTTCGCCTCTTCGAGCGCCACGTCGGGCACGACGAACACGCCGCGCGCGTCGTCGCCGAACGCGTCGCCCAAGCGCGCGACCAGCGCGGCGGCGAGATCCGACGGCTCGAGATCGAAGCGGATGGCCGTCCGCACCAACGACGCATCGTCGAGCGCATGGCCCGAGAGGCCCTCGGGGATGGTTCGGCCGCGGATCAAGGCGATGGCGTGGATCGGCATCGCGCCACGCTAGCAGGCCGCCGAAGATGCCGCCGCACCTCGCGATCGCGAGGCGTCTTCGATCACATCACCGTGCAGCCGCGCAGGCCGAAATCGAGCCCGGCGGTCGCGGTCTCGGTGCCGGCCGTGAGGGCGCAGTCGCTCGTCCGGAGGTGAACCGCACCGGCGCCTTCGTCGAGATCCGTGACGTCGATGTGGCACGCGCCGTCGAAGTCCGTGCCGCCGAGATCGGCCGTGATCGAGCCCACGTCGCCGGCGTCCGTGCGGGCGAGCACCGTCATCGAGCGGATCTCGCGCCCCGGCGCCGCGCCGTTGCCGATCAGGTCGATCACCACGCCGTACGAGCCGGTCGTCGTGCCGCGGCTGATCTGGCAGGTGGCCCGCGTGCCGCCGCCGCCGTCCACGCGCAGCCCCGAGCTGCCGAAGTTGAAGCCCGTCTGCGCGCCGGTGATGCGGACGGTGGCGGTGCCGTAGGCGGTCAGTCCGTCGTTGCCACCACAGCCCCCGAGCGCGAGGAGCGCGGTGAGAGAGACGAGGGCGGGGACTACGGTCTTGCGCGTCATGGCGTTCTCCTGCAGGCCCGCCAAGCGAGCGGCATGCCAGCCGAGGTTACGCGGAAAACCGCGATCCACCTTCCCCGTCGAGATGCACCGTTCACGCGCCGAAGGGCGGTCGTGAACCCGGAGTCACACCGGACCCGAGTCAGCCACCGGGGCGCAGGACGGCGAGCGACGCGGCGATCAGGGCCACGACGGCGTACGTCGCCCCGATGCCCACGAAGATCCCGGGCGTCGCCGGCTGCCCGGAGGCGGCCTTCCGCACCCGGGCCACGAGCATCCCGTGCAGGCCCGCCAGGACGAGCCCCAGGAGCAGCTTCGTGTGCATCCAGGGGGCGTGCGCGTAGCTCGTGCTCCAGCCGGGGATCAGCCGGGCGAGCCCACCGGCGAGCGCGAGCAGCATGCCGGGCAGGACCACCGCGAGCAGCGCGCTCCGCACCGCCGAGAGCGCCTTGGTCTCGCCGGCGGACACGAGCCCCGCCGCCGTCCACGCGCACGCGGCGGCCCCCCCGACCCAGAGCAAGAGGCCCACGAAGTGGACGATCAGGGCGATCCCGGCGGCGTTCATCATCGTCGTCGTCTCCGTTCGTCAGGCGATCAGGGCGTCAGCGGCTTCTCGTAGATCCGGTACGTCTTGTAGATCTTCGCGCCCATCGACTTGATGCCGAGGTTGATGGGGCGGTTGTCCTCGAGCGTCCAGCTCAGCTCGCCCCACTCGTAGCCGCGACGCTCTCCGCGCTTGGCGACCTCGACGTAGAGCGCGTGCGAGAGGCCGGCGTACTTTTTCACGCCGCGCAGCTCCGAGCTGAGGCCGAGCATCATCAGGCGCGCGCTCTTGGGGCGGCGGATCTTCAGCCGATAGACGAGCTTGGCGACGTTCACCGGCGTCAGGCGCCCGCGGAAGTCGCGGATGACCTCGTTGAGGTTCGGGATCGCGATGCACATCCCCATCGGCTTGCCGTCGACCTCGGCGATGAAGGCCATCTCGGGATCGAGGATGAGCTTGAGATCCTCGGCGGTCTTCTTCACTTCTTCGTCGGTCGCCGGGACGTGACCCCAGTTGTGGTCCCAGGCGTCGTTGAAGATGTCCTGGATGACACGCAGCTCGCGCTCCATGTGCCGCGGCTGCACCGAGCGCAGGCGTACTTCCGGTAGCGCCTTCGTCTCGGCCCACGCCTTCTCGGCGCGCGCGGGGATGGCGCCGACGTCGAAGCGCCACGCGTAGAGGTCCTTCGCCTTCACGAGGCCCGCGGAGAGCGCGACACGATCCTGCCAGCGCCGCGCGTGCTGCATCAGGATCTGCGGCGGCATGTCGAAGCCGTCGATCAGCGTCCCGACCTCTTCGTACATCGTGAGCGAGAGCGGGCCGCGCATCGTCGTCATGCCGCGCATCGAGAGCCACGCGGCCGCGCGATCCACGAGCGCCTGCCCGACCTCGTCATCGTCGATCGTGTCGAAGAAGCCGAAGAAGCCGACCTTGTCCTTGTAGCGACGCAGGTGCTCGTGATCGAGCTGGGCCGAGATCCGGCCCGCGAGCTTGCCGTTCTTCCACGCCGTGAAGAGCGCGAGCTCGCCGCGGTGGAAGAAGGGGCTCTTGCCCGGCGTCAGGCGCGCCTTCAGGTCGAAGTGGAGCGGCTCGACCCAGTTGGGATCGCCGGCGTAGACGACCTCCGAGGCGCGGATGAAGTCGCGCAGGTCTCGCCCGGGCCGGTGCTCGCGAATCTCGATCGTCATACCGCCTCCAGCGCGGGCGCGAGCTACCACGGGCCGCTCGCGCATGCACTTCTCTTGATGTGCATCAAGGCGCGGGGCGGCGGGCGCGGCCCACGCTCGGAGCATGCACACGTTCGTTCCCACGCGGGCCGGCGCGCTCGCAGTCGAATCGTTCGGGCAGGGGGCGCCGCTCCTGCTCTTGCACTCGGGTGGGCATGATCGCCACGACTACGATGGCGTCGTCCCCGCGCTGTCGCGGCGCTTTCGCGTCGTGACGCTCGACCTGCCGGGTCACGGCGACTCGGCGCCGATCGACGCGGAGGGCTTCGGCGTCGCCCGCATCCTCGAGGGGGTCGGGGACGCGGTCCGCGCGCTCGACCTCCCGCCCGCGCTCGTCTTCGGCAATTCCGTCGGCGGCACGGCGGCGCTGCACCTCGCGGCCACGATGCCTGCGCGCGTGCGGGGGCTCGTGCTGATCAGCACCTCCGGGCTCGTCGAGCGCACGGCGCTGGCGCGGGCGTTCTGCCGCATCCAGGGAATCGAGTGGGTGCGTCGCCACCTCGGGATGGCCTTCGCGCGGAGCTACGTGAAGAGCCCGAGCCCGATCACCGACGCGATCCTCGCGCGCATGGCCGTGCGGCGCCGAGATCCAGGCTTCGTCGCGCGGGAGGCGGCGCTCTGGCGCAGCTTCGGCCAGCCGGAGAGCGATCTCGCGCCGCTCGTCTCGCGCATCGCGTGCCCGACGGCGCTGGTGTGGGGCCAGCGCGACCCCGTCCTGCGCGCCCACGTCGAGGGGGCGCGCGCGAGGCGCCTCTTGCCGCACGCGCGCTGGGTGCCGATGGGCTCGGGCCACCTGCCTCACGCCGAAGAGCCGGCGGCGTTCCTCGCCGCGATCGAGCCCTTCCTCAGCGAGCTCGACGCCGCGCACGCAGGCGCGACAAGTGCGCGGGCGTGATCCCGAGATAGGACGCGACGTGTCGGGCCAGCGTGCGCGCCTCGAGCCCCGGGTGACGCTCGCGGAAGCGCGCGTAGCGCTGCTCGGCATCGAGCGCGAGCAGCTCCCACTCGCGCTCCGCTTTCCGTAGCAAGAGCTGCTCGACCGAGGCGCGGCCGACCGCGGCCCAGGCCGGCGAGCGCGCGCCGAGCGCACGCAGCGCGGCGTAGGGCGCGACGAGCAAGCGCGTCGGCTCCTCGGCCACGATGAACGCGCGCGAGGGCGCCCCCGAGAGCAGGTCGGCGAGCGAGCCGCTCGCCTCGCCCGAGAGCACGAACGCCTTCGTGCGCTCGGTTCCGTCCTCGAGGACGAAGTGCTCGCGGAGAAGCCCCTTCACCACGACCGCCACGTCGGTCGCCTGCTCGTGGGCCCGCAAGAGCCGCTCGCCGCGGGCGAGCTCCCGCACCCGCACGAGCGCGAGCCCCTCGGCGAGCTCGGCCGGCGTGAGCGGCGCGAGCGCGCGCATGGCCCGTGCGAACGTCTCGCGGTCCTCCTCGGTCGGCCTCACGCGCCCTCCCCGCTTCCTTCAGTGCGAGTACGGCTCGTTCCGCAGGATCGTGAACGCGCGGTAGACCTGCTCGACGAGCAGAAGCCGCGCGAGCCGGTGCGGGAGCGTCAGATCCGAGAGCGAGAGCCGCAGCGACGCCTCGGCCGAGATCGCCTTCGGGAGGCCATACGAGCCGCCGATCAGGAACACGATCGCCGGCACGGCGCCGCTCTCGCACTGCCCCACGAAGCGCGCGAGCGCGGGCGAGGTCATGCGCGTGCCTTCGACCTCCATCGCCACGACGCGCGCGCGCTCGGGGATGGCCTTGCGCATGCGCGCCTCGACCGTGTCGTCGTCCGTGAGCTCGACCTCGGAGACCTTCGCGTAGTGCGAGATGCGCTCGACGTAGTCGGCGATCAGATCCCGCATGCCGCGGTCCTTGATCTTGCCGACGACGACGAAGACGACGCGCATCTCGCCGCGATCGGAGGGCTCAGCTCGCGGCGACCGGCACGCGGGCCGCGTCCATCCAGAGCGACTCGATGTCGTAGTACCCGCGCACGTCCTCGTGGAAGATGTGCACGACGACGTCCCCGAAATCCATGAGCACCCAGCGGCCCTGGCTCGCGCCCTCGACGCCGAGACACTTGGTCTTCGTCTTGGCCTCGACGTCCTCTTCGATGCCACGCGCGAGCGCTGCGACCTGACGATCGCTGCGGCCGCTCATCACGACGAGGTAGTCGGCGTAGTCGACCTTGCCGAGCACGTCGATGATCTCGACGTTCACCGCCTTCTTGTCGAGCGCGGCCTCGGCGATCGCGAGCGCGATCCGCTTGCCCGGGGCCTCGCTCGCGGCGGGCTTGCCCTCCTTCTTCGGCGCGCGGCTCGCCCGCGTCGCAGGCGCTCTGGCGGCCGAGCCCTTGGGGGCCGTCGCCTTCGCGGTCGCGCTCTTCTTCGGCGCTGCCTTCTTCGGGGCTGCGGCGGACGTCTTCTTCTTCGTGGTCTTGCTCTCGCTCATCGTGTCTTCCTCGGGCGAGGCCTCAGCCCCGGATCTGCCCGTTCCCGAACGCTACCCACTTCTTCGTCGTCAGCTCCGAGGCGCCCATTGCACCATACGCGTGCAGCTTCGTGGTGGAGATCCCGATCTCCGCGCCGAGCCCGAGCTCGCCGCCGTCGTTGAAGCGGGTCGAAGCGTTCACGAGCACGAGGCTCGCGTCCACCTCGGAAATCCAGCGGTCGGCGCGATCCTGGCGGCGCGTCACGATCGCCTCGGTGTGGAGCGTCCCGTGGCGCGCCACGTGGGCGATGGCTGCGTCGAGCCCGTCGACGACCGCGATCGCGAGGACGAGGTCGAGGTACTCGGCGTCCCAGTCGGCCTCGGTCGCGGGATGGACGGGCACGATCGCTCGCGTGCGCGGGCAGCCGCGGAGCTCGACGTTCCGCGCGCGCAGCGCTTCGGCGATGCGCGGCAGGAACGCGTGCGCGCACTCGGCGTCGACGAGCAGCGTCTCCATCGCATTGCAGACGCCGGGACGGCTCGTCTTGGCGTCGATCACGATCTTCTCGGCGACCTCGAGGTCGGCCTCGCCGTCGACGTAGACGTGGCAGACGCCCTTGAAGTGCTGGATCACCGGCACGCGCGCGTGCTCGGTCACGAAGCGGATGAGCCCTTCCCCGCCGCGCGGGATCAGCAGATCCACGAGGCCCGAGAGCTGCGTGATCTCGCGGAGCACCTCGCGGTCGGTCTCCGCGACGAAGGTCACCGCTGCCGCGTCGATGCCGGCCTCGAGCAGCGCGTCTCCGAACGCGCGTGCGATGGCGCGGTTCGACTGCAGCGCTTCCGAGCCGCCGCGGAGCAGGCATGCGTTGCCGCTCCACAGACAGAGCGCGGCGGCCTCGGCCGTCACGTTCGGCCGCGACTCGTACACGATCGCCACGAGGCCGAGCGGCACGCTCATGCGCCCGACGCGGAGGCCGTTGGGACGTGGCTCGAGGGACTCGATCCGCCCGACGGGGTCGGGCTGGGCGGCGACGGCGCGTACGGCGCGTGCCATCCCGGCGACGCGGCCGGCGTCGAGCCGGAGCCGATCGCGCATCGCGGCGGCGATCCCCGCGGCGTCCGCCCGCTCCAGATCGAGCGCGTTCGCCGCGAGGATGCTCTCGGTCTCACGCTCGATCCGCGCGGCCACGGCCTCGAGAATCGTGCGTTTCTCGCGCGTGGACGCCTTCGCGAGCCGCGGCTGCGTGGCCCGCGCGCGCAGCGCCGACGCGCGCGCGCCGGAGCTCGCTCCCGTCACGACTTGCTCCCGTCCGCTCGCCCGGCGCTCCGAATCTCGGCCATCGGGCCGGTGCATAGCACGCGTTTCGCCTGCGAAAGAGCCTTCGCAGCCCGTGAAAAACCTCAGGGGCGCGCCTGACCCGCGGATTTGCCGTGGTACATCACCGCGCCCCCGTCGGGGACGAGGCGAAGAGAACCGTGAGCACCGCGACCATCAGCGACATCGAGCACCCGCCGTCCATGCCCCCCGCGGCCGACGCGCCCGTCGATGCGGCGCCCGTGCGCGCCGAGCGCGAGCCCTTCCCGCCCGGGCGTCGGAGCGCCAAGGAGCTGCTCGCGGCCGCCAAGGAGTTCCAACAGGAGAACCGCACGCGCAGCTGGCTCCACATGGCGGAGACCTTCGGCGTCTACTTCGCGCTCATCGCCGGCATCGTGCTCGCGCCCGCGTGGTGGATTCGCCTGCCGCTCTCGGTGATCGCGGGGCTCACGTTCGTGCGGATGTTCATCCTGTATCACGACTACATGCACCTCGCGATTCTGCGGAACAGCCCGCTCGCGAAGGTCATCCTGTATGCGTACGGCGTCTTCGCGCTCACGCCGCCCACCGTCTGGCGGCAGACGCACAACTATCACCACGCGCACACGGCGAAGGTCGTCGGCTCGCACGTCGGCAGCTACCTGATGGTGACGACCGAGATGTGGAAGCAGATGACGCCGACGCAGCGGCGCGTCTACAAGGCGTACCGCCATCCGCTGACGGTCCTGTTCGCGTACTTCACGGTCTTCGGCGTCGGGATGTGCGCGCAGCCGTTCTTGCGGAACCCGAAGAAGCACTGGGACGCGGCGCTCACGCTCGTGGTGCACGCGGCGATCTGGGCGCTCGTGCCCTGGCTCCTCGGCGCGCAGATCTTCTTCTACGCGTACTTCCTGCCGCTCTTCGTCGCGATGGCGGCGGGCGCGTACCTGTTCTACGCGCAGCACGACTTCCCCGAGATGAACGTGCAGCCGCGCGAGAGCTGGGAGTACACGCGCGCGGCGCTCGAGAGCTCGAGCTACATGCAGCTCTCGCCCGTGATGCACTGGTTCACCGGCAACATCGGCTACCACCACGTGCACCACCTGAACCCCGGCATCCCGTTCTATCGGCTGCCCGAGGCGATGGCGTCGATCCCCGAGCTGCAGCAGCCGCTCGGCCGCACCTCGCTGAGCCTCAAGGACATCCGCGCTTGCTTCGCGCAGAAGCTCTGGGATCCGCAGCAGGGTCGGATGGTCGGCTACCCCGACTGAGCGCCGCGAGGAGGCCGCGCGGGACGGGAGCGGGCGAGCGGATCGAGCGAAGGCGGCGCTCAGCTGCCGATCGCGCTCACGACGTCGGGATGGACGCCGTGGAGCGTGACCGTTCCGTCTTTCGCGATGCCGCGCACCGAGACGACGAAGCGCTCGTGCACGAGCACGTCGACGAGGAAGTCGAGCACGTAGAGCCACGGGATGAACGACAGGAAGTAGCCCAGACCGATCACGATCGAGGCAGGGCCGCTCACGAAGCCGAGCAGGAACGGGAGCACGAAGCGGGCGCCCGCGAGCCAGCCGGCGATGCCCAGCACGAACGCGAGGATCGAGAGCGGCGCCGACCACTTCCAGCGCGCGTTGCATCCCGGACAGAGCCAGAAGCAGAAGCTCGCCTGCCGGTCGAAGAAGGCCCCGAGCGTTCCGAGCGGGCGCGCCCAGAGCGGTCGGTAGCGGTAGTCCTCGAGGCGCGCCTCGCGCGCGTCGGCCATGCCGCACTTCGCGCAGCGGGTGGGCATGGTCGTGTTGTTGCGACAGACGAGCTTCGCCATGGCCGTCCTCTACGGACGGGGTCGCCCGGAATTCCCGCGACGCCTCGACGTCACTCCGGCCGCGACCACGTGGCGGTCGCCCGGCCGATCGCGAGCGAGTGCATGCGCAGCATGAAGCGCGTGAGCGCGCCCGTGCTGCCCGCGCCCACGCCGAGCTGCGCGGTGTCGAGCGCGTACACGGTGATCTCGTAGCGATGCGGCGCGCCGGGCGGCGGGCACGGGCCGCCGTAGCCCGAGGCGCCGAAGTCCGTGTACGCCTGCACGGCGCCCGCCGGCAGACCGCCCGCCGACGCGTTCTCCGGGAGCGACGTCGTGCCCGCCGGCAGGTCCGCGACCACCCAGTGGAAGAAGCCCACGCCCGTGGGCGCGTCGGGGTCGTGCATCACGATGGCGTAGCTCTGCGTCCCCTCGGGGCCCGCCGTCCACGAGATCGCCGGCGACTGGTTGCCACCGGTGCAGCCGAAGCCGCCGAACACCTGCGCGTCGGCGAAGCGACCGCTCGCGTCGGTGCCCGCGATCGTCACGGTGATCGACTCGGGCGCGGTGGTCGGCTCGCGCAGCGTGTCGCCGCCGCTCGTCGTCGCGGTCGTCGCGCTCGTGCGGCCCGTGTCGGGGCAGCTCGAGCCGCACGCGGTCAGAGAGAGAAGGAGCGCGGAGAAAAGGAGCGTCGTTCGCATGCGCGCGATGCTGCCGCAGCGGGACGAAAACGCAACGACGCGCGCGTCACGTCACTCGCCGAGGCCCGCAGCGCGCACGGCCCAGTCGCAGGCGAAGCCCTCTTGCGGATCGAGGTTCTGCTCGACCGCGACCGTGATCGCGCCGCTCGGTGGGCACGTGAGGACGGCGCCCGGGCACGCGTCGTCGCAGCTCGAGCTTCCGTACTCGCGGGCGAGCGGCGAGGCGGCGGCGAGGCAGTCGGCCGCAGAGATCCCGCCGTCGCAGACGCGAATCGCGCCCTGGCCGAAGCACGATCCGACGTTGCAGCCCGCGGCGCAGCCCACCACGATGCGCGCGCCCGGCGTGCAGTCGACGGTGCCCGACGGACGGCCCATGTGCTCCACGGTCTCCCAGCGGCAGAAGTAGTCGCCGCCCGCCGTGCTCGACGACGAGGGCGAGACCGCGAGCGTCCCCGACGCCGGGCACGTCACGACGGCCTCCGGGCAGCGCGTGTCGCAGCTCGATCCCTCCGAGCTCGTCACGCTGTAGACCCAGCTCCCGCTCGGGCCGCTCTGGCAAGCCGAGGTGCCGACCGTACCGTCGCAGATGCGCAGGCGCGCGGTGCCGAGCGTGCAGCTGCCGATGCCACACGCGTCCGAGCAGCCGACCTGCACGGCCGCGCCCGGCGTGCACGCGACGATCTCGGCGCCCCGGGGCGTGCCCAGCGAGCGCGACGCCCAGTTGCAGACCGTGCGGCTGCCGCCGACGGCGCCGGGCACCACCGTCACGAGGCCGCTCGCGGGGCACGTCACGCGTGCATCGGCGCAGAGGCCGCCGCAGCTCGAGTCGTCGACCTGCACGTACATCGACGTGTCGGTGAGCGCCGAGCAAGCATCCGGCGAGAGCGTCCCGTCGCAGAGGCGCAGCGTGGGATCGCCCTCGCACGAGCCGATCCCGCAACCCTGCGCGCAGCCCACCTCGATCACCTCGCCGGGCGTGCAGGTGACGGTGCCCGCGACGTCGGTGCGCTGGCGGCAGCCGGCGGCGAGCGAGAGGAGAGCGAGGACCGAGACGGCCGAGAGGATCGAACGCATGCGCATGGCTCCGAAGGGGCTTCTACGGCGAAGCGAGCCGGATCTACCCCGGCGTGGCCCGGCTTGCCCGCCGGCGCCCGCGCCGTCACCTTGGCGCCCGTGGACGAGCTCGAGCGCCGTGAACGTGATCTGTCCCGGGCGGTCGGCCGCTGCATCGGGGACTTCGACTTGATCCGCGAGGGCGACCGCGTGATGGCGTGCCTCTCGGGCGGCAAGGACAGCTACACGATGCTGCACCTGCTCGAGCGCATGCGGCGAAAGTCGCCGGTGAAGTTCGAGATCGTCGCCGTGCACCTCGACCAGGGCCACCCCGGCTACGACGGCACGCCGCTCGAGGGCTGGCTGCGCGAGCACGGCTACACGCACCGCATCGTGCGCGAGGACACCTACTCGATCGTCACCGACAAGCTCGGGCCGAAGGACCAGGAGGGCGGCGCGCCGACGTACTGCTCTCTCTGCTCGCGCCTCCGCCGCGGCGTGCTCTACAACCTCGCCGAGGAGCTCGGCTGCACGCGCATCGCGCTCGGGCACCATCGCGACGACGCGCTCGAGACCCTGATGCTGAACCTGATGTTCACCGGCTCGATCAAGGCGATGCCTGCGAAGCTGCGCAGCGACGACGGGCGCAACGTGGTGATTCGTCCTCTCCTCTACTGCGCGGAGGCCGACATCGCGCGCTTCGCCGAGATGATGCGCTTTCCCATCCTGCCTTGTGATCTGTGCGGCTCGCAGGACGAGCTGATGCGCAAGGAAGTGAAGGCGATGCTCGTCGCGCTGGAGGCCAAGGCGCCGAAGGTGAAGGAGAGCATGCTCGCGGCGATGGGGAACGTGCGCGCGACGCACCTGCTCGATCGCGATCTCTGGGCGCGCCTCGGGATCGCGCCGGACGGAGACGAGCCGAAGAAGAGCGTCGCGCTCATCGCGCCGGATGGCAAAGGGCGCCTGCCCGTCGTGAGCTGAGCGCGCGATGAGCGACGACGAGCACTTCCGGAGCGCGCCGCGCACGCACGTCGAGCTCCGCGCGAGCTACCGTCGCGACGCGCCCGGCGCGGTGCTCGAGAAAGGCGGCCGCGTCTCGGACCTCTCGATGGGCGGCGCCTTCGTCGAGGCGAGCGAGCCACCCGCCGAAGGTCAGGGCGTGTGGCTCACGTTCAGCTCGCCGACGGCGTGGGATCCGCTCGAGCTCCCGGCCGAGGTGCGCTGGCGCAAGCCGGGCGGCTTCGGCGTCCGCTTCCGCGCGCTCACCCCAGCCCAAGCGCAGGCGCTCCACGCGCTCGTGCAGGGCACGGGGTTCGGCGAGGAGTGAGACGCGCCCGACGGAGCCGGGCTACGCTGGCTCGAATGCAGATCGTCGGGCGGGCATGCGAGGTCTGCGCACGGAAGATCCCGAGCGAGCTCGACGGCGTCGGCTGCGTGCGCTGCGAGCGCTGCGAGCGCTTCTTCCACGACGCGTGCCTCCGCGGTCCCGCGGGCGACCCCGGCGAGGCGCGGACCTACCGCGCGGCCGGCAAGAAGCGCCGCAAGCGCGCCGCCACGTGCCCCGGGTGCGGCGTCGATCTCCGCCGCGAGCTCGAGGAGCGCAATCGGGCGGCCGCGGCAGCCCACGAGGCGTACGAAGAGGATCGCCGCGTCCGTGCCGCGAGCGGTCGAGAAGTCGGCACGACGCCGCGGCGTCTGTGGCGCGCGACCCTCGGGATGGGCGTCTTCGCCATCTACTTGGTGGTCCGCTACTGGCTTCACCTCTGACCCGTGTCGGGATGGCGCTCGCTGCGTTCGTCGCTACCGCCGCGTCGCGTCGCGCGGTAGCCTCGGCGCGATGCTCGCGCGGTGGCCGTCTCTGCGATCGAACGAGGTGCGATGACCACCCCGGCCGAGGCGCACACGGGGCTCGCGGCGGCGCCGCCCGAGGAGGGCGGATTCGAGGCGGCGTCGTGGCTCGGGCGCACGATCGACGAGCGCTATCGCGTCGAGCAGCTGCTCGGCCAGGGCGGCATGGGCGCCGTGTTCCTCGCCGAGCACGTGAAGCTGCAGAAGAAGGTGGCGCTCAAGGTCATCCTTCCGCAGTTCGCGGGCAATGGCGAGGTCGCCGAGCGCTTCGCCCGTGAGGCGATGGCGAGCGCCAAGCTCGAGCACCCGCACGTGGCGAGCGCGCTCGACTACGGCACCCTGCCCGAGGGCGGCGCCTACCTCGTGATGCAGCTCGCGAAGGGCCCGAGCCTGCGCAGCGCCCTCGAGTCGGGCGATCTCGCGTCACGCGGATGGCGCTTCGCGTGCGAGGTCGGCGCGCAGGTCGCCGATGCGCTCTCGGCCGCGCACGCCGCGAGCATCGTGCACCGCGATCTCAAGCCCGAGAACGTGATGCTCGAGCCGCGCGAGGACGGGAGCGCGCTCGTGAAGGTGCTCGACTTCGGCATCGCGCGCGTGCTCGACGACGCGGCCGCCGGCGGCAGCGTGAGCAAGCTGACCCGCGTCGGCACGGTGATCGGGACGCCCGGCTACATGTCGCCCGAGCAGGCGCTCGGCGAGCCCGTGGACGCCCGGGCCGACCTCTACGCGCTCGGCGTGATCCTGTGGGAGGTCAGCGCCGGGCGCGAGCTGTGGAACGAGACCGAGCTGACGGCGCTCGTGACCAGGCAGCTCACGACCGAAGCGCCGCGCCTCTCGACCGTGGTGCCCGACGTGCCCGCCGAGCTCGACGCGCTCGTCGAGCGCTTGCTCGCGCGCGACAAGACGCAGCGGCCCGAGCGTGCCGGCGAAGTGCAGGGCACGCTCAAGCGCCTCGCGCTCCAGGCGACGGTCGAGCGCATGTCGGGGACGAGCGGATCGTTTCCGATTCCTGCCGGTGCGAGCGGCGCGTTCCCCTCGCCCGGGCCCGCCTCCACGGTCGGGGGAGCCGCCTTCGCGAGCGCGCGCACGAGCCTGCTCTCCTCGCTCCCGCCGGACGTCGCGAGCCGCGCCGTGGCGCTCGAGCAGCGTCTTCCGCCGGCCCTGCGCACGCCGCCCGGGCTCTACGCGCTGATCGGCGGCGTCGTGGCGATCCCGTTTTTTCTCGGGCTCGTCTCGCTGACCGTCTGCTCTTCGTCCTCGGAGACGCCCGCACCCACCGCGAGCGTGGTGCCCGCGACGACGGTGCCGGTCCCCGCGCCGCGGACCGATCGAGGCTCGCCCGAGCCGCGTGGCGTGGAGCCTCCGCCGACGAGCGTCGTCGCGAGCGAGCCGACGCCCACCGGCTTCGATCCGATCCCCGCCGAGCTCGCCGCCGACTTCGAGAGCCTCCGCAGCGACTCGTCGCGGCCGCGTCGCGCCGCTGCGCGTCGCATCCTCGCGCTCTCCGAGAGCTCGGTGCCGCCCGTCGTCTGGCAGCTCGCGCGCCTCGAGGACGCAGGCTCGTGCGAGTCCCGCGCGCCGATCGTGAGCGCGCTGGGAGCGCTCGGCGATCCGCGCGCGCTCTCGACGCTCGAGCGCTACGACCGCAACCACCGCGGCTGCGGATTCCTGCGCTCGCAGGACTGCCATCGCTGCATGCGCTCCGAGCTCCGTGACGCCCTGTCGCGCCTGCGAGCCGCCTCGCCCTGAAGTTCGGCGCCGCGACGGCCGATGAGGCCTTCGTGGCCGCCCGACTCGCTCTCGTGCTCTTCGCGCTCCTCGCCGTCCCCGCGCTCGCGGCGGCGCAGGCGGCCCAGCCGACGGCCGCCGAGCTGAGCGAGGCGCAGCGCCAGTTCGAGCTGGGTGTCGCCGACTACGAGGCCGGCCGTCTCGAGGACGCGCTCGTGCGGCTCTCGCGCGCCTACGCGCTCTCGGGCGCGCCGGAGCTGCTCTACAACCTCGGCACCATCCACGAGCGCCTCCGCCACGACGACGAGGCGCTCGACGCCTACGAGGCCTACCTCGAGGCCGTGCCTGCCTCGCCCGATCGTGCCGCGATCGAGGCGCGCGTCCGCGTGCTCGCCGAGACCCGCGCGCACGCCGCGGTCGCCGACGCCACCGCCGACGCGCCGGTCGAGGTCGCGATGCCGGTCGAGGCGCCGAGCCCGCAGGCGATCGCGAGCGACGCCTCGTCGAGCGATCCGGCGCCGTGGATCCTGACGGGGAGCGGCCTGGCCGTCGCGGCCGCGGGCGGCGCGCTCGTCGCCGTCGCCGCGCTCGACGCCTCCACGGTCATGACGACGACGAGCTACCGCGAAGCGCAGAGCGCCCGCGACCGCGCGCCGATCGAGTCGGGGGTCGGCCTCGGCGCGATCGGTGTCGGCGTGATCATGGCGGTGGCCGGGATCGCCTGGGGCGTCGCGACGTCGAGCGATCCCCGCGCACCGAGCGTGGAGGTCGCGATCGGCCCGGGCTCGATCGCGCTGCGAGGGAGCTTCTGATGCGCGGTCTACGGCAGGGCCTTCTCGTCTCGTTCGGTGTGCTCGCCGTGGCCTGCGTGGGCCCGCTGCCCGAGGGGCAGTACGCCTGCGTGGTCGCCGAGACCGATTGCCCGAGCGGATGGTCGTGCCTCGCGGGGCGCTGCTACTCGCAGGCGCCGGTGCTCGGCGCCGATGCGGGCCCCACGGTTCTGGGCGCGGCCGACGGCGGCGCGACCGTGGACGCGGCGATGTCGGTCGAGAGCCCCGACGCGGCGCTCGCGCCCCCGAGCGACTCCGGCGCCGCGATGGCCGACGCCGCGCTCGGATCCACGCCCGACGCTGCGCCGCCCGCCGACGCGGCGATGCCCGTCGAGGTCGCCCACGGCGCGCTCGCCGTCGGCGGCCGCCATGCGTGCCACGCCGCGCTCGACGGCGCCGTCTCCTGCTGGGGCGATGACGCGACCGGAGCGCTCGGCGTGCCCGCCTCGCAGGTCTCCGTCGGCCGCCCTGCCCTCGTGCCCGGCGTCTCCGCCGCGCGCGATCTCTGCGCCGGCACCGGCTTCTCGTGCGCGCTCGATGCCGCAGGCCAGGTGCGCTGCTGGGGACAGAACGATCGCTGGCAGCTCGGCCGCGACGCCACGAGCCCCGCCGCGCCGGGCCCCGTCGATACGATCCCGAGCGCGAGCGCGATCGCGTGTGGCGGCGCGCATGCGTGCGCCGTGACCACGGCGGGCATCTGGTGCTGGGGCGCCAACGCGGCGGCCCAGACCGCGAGCGCGGCGTCGACGCGCGAGCGGCCCCACCTGGCGCTCGCGGGCACGTTCGTGTCCGTCGCGCTCGGCGACGTGCATGGCTGCGCGCTCTCCTCGCTCGGTGTCGTCTCGTGCTGGGGCAGCGGCGCCATGGGCCAGCTGGGCCCGCGCGGCGGGGCGAGCTCGTCCACGGCCGTCGTGGTCCCGGACGTGACGGCGCAGGCGCTCTCGGCGGGCGCCGAGCACAGCTGCGCGCTGACCACCGACGGCGCGGTCGCGTGCTGGGGCCGCGCCGACGACGGCCGCCTCGGCACCGTCGGCACCGGCGCGCACGCCACGCCCGTGATCGTGGGCGGCGCGCACCAGACCGTCGCGCTCGCGAGCGGCTCGCAGCTCAACTGCGCCGCGAGCGCCGATCCCGCGATGCCTCTCGGCTGCTGGGGCAGCCTCGCTTACGGACAGCTCGGCGTGGGCGGCGCGCTCCGCACGGGGGTCGTGACGACGCCGGCGCCCGTCGTCGGCGTGGCCGGCGAGGTGCACGCCATCGCCGCCGGGACCGGCTTCGGCTGCGCCGCGGCGGGCGCCGACGTGTACTGCTGGGGCCTCAACGATCGCGGTCAGGTCGGCGACGGCACGACGACGAGCCGCAGCGCGCCGGTCCGCGTCGCGCTCTGACGGGCGCCTCGCCGTCGAGCGGCTACTCGGCCTTGAACTCGGCCTTCCGCTTGCCGACGAAGGCCGCCATGCCTTCCTTCTGATCGGCGGTCTCGAAGAGGCCCGCGAAGCCCTCGATCTCGAGCGTGTTCGCCTCGCGGAGCGGGCGCCCTTCGCCCTCGCGGATGACCTTCTTGGCCTCGGCGACGGCGAGCGGCCCCATCTCGGCGATCATCGCCGCGGTCGCGCGCACGGCCGGCATCAGCTCGGCGAGCGGGACGACCTTGTTCACGAGCCCGATGGCGAGCGCCTCGGCCGCGCCGATCGTCTTGCCCGTGTAGACGATCTCGCGCGCGTGGCCCACGCCCACGCGGCGCAAGAGGCGCTGCGTGCCGCCGAAGCCCGGGATCACGCCGAGCTTCACCTCGGGCTGCCCCAGCTTGGCGTTCTCGCTCGCGTAGATGAAGTCGCACGCGAGCGCGAGCTCGCAGCCGCCGCCCAGCGCGAAGCCGTTCACCGCGGCGATCACCGGCACCGGCAGCGCCTCGATCGCGTCGAGCGTCACGTGCCCCATGCGCGCGAAGGCCCGCGCTTCCTCGAGGCGCATCGCCTGCATCTCGGAGATGTCGGCGCCGGCGACGAACGCCTTCTCGCCCGCGCCCGTGATCGCGACGACGCGCGTCTCGCGGCGCGTGCGGATCTCGTCGATGGCCGAGCGGATCTCGGCGAGCACGTGTGTGTTGAGCGCGTTGAGCTTCTCGGGGCGCGCGATCGTGAGGATCGAGAGCGCGCCCTCGTGCGAGAGCTGCGTGACGGTGCGGTTCGTCTCGGTCATGTCACTGCCTCGTTCGTCTCGTCACTTCGCGTCGTAGCGATAGAAGCCGCGGCCGGTCTTCCGGCCGAGCCAGCCGGCCTCGACGTGCTGCCGCAGGATGTGCGCGGGGCGGTACTTGTCGTCGCCGAGATCGCGGTGGAGCACCTCGGCGATGAAGAGGCACGTGTCGAGGCCGATCAGATCCGCGAGGGCGAGCGGCCCGAGCGGGTGGTTCAGGCCGAGCTTGGCGCCCTGATCGATGTCCTCGGGCGTGCCGAGGCCCTCCTGCAGCGCGAAGCAGGCCTCGTTGAGGAACGGGATGAGCATCCGGTTCACGATGAAGCCGGGCGAGTCCTTCGAGGTGATCACGACCTTGCCGAGCTCTTCGGCCATGGCGCGCGTGCGCGCGTAGGTCTCGTCGCTCGTCTGCAGCGCGCGGATGATCTCCACGAGCTTCATCACGGGCACGGGATTCATGAAGTGCATGCCGATCACGCGCTCGGGGCGCTTCACCTTGCCGGCGAGGCGCGTGATGGCGATGCTCGAGGTGTTCGTCGCGAGGATCGCGGTCTCGGGGATCGCGGCCTCGGCGGCGGCGAAGATCTTCGCCTTCACCTCGGGGTTCTCCGTGGCGGCTTCGACGACGACCGTCGCGTCGGCGAGCGCCGCGTAGTCCGAGACGGCGGTGATGCGCGCGACCGTCGCCTTGGCGCTCTCGGCGTCGAGCTTGCCCTTCTCGACCTGCTTGCCGAGCTGCTTCTCGATCGTGGCGCGGCCCTTGTCGGCCAGGGCCTGGCTCGCATCGAGGAGCTTCACGTCGTAGCCGGCCTGGGCCGCGACCTGCGCGATTCCCTGGCCCATCTGCCCCGCCCCGATGACTCCGAACACGCGTGCGCCCACGGCTTCCTCCGATCTCGAGGGGACGCGATTACCCAGCGCGCGCCGTCCGGTCAACCCCGCCGCGCAGATTGCGACATGCGCCGCTGCGCTCGTCGGCCGCCTCCGGTGCGGCACTCTGCCGGGGCTGCGCTCCCGCACACCCATCGGCGCCGAGCTCCGGCAGGATGCTCCGACCGAGGTCGCCATGGCTGCTCGTCCGAAGCTCGCGCTCCCTGCCCTCCTGCTCGCGCTCGCGTCGTGCTCGACGCCGCCGCCCGCCACCACCGTCGAGACCGACGCGGGCGACACCACCGACGCGTTCACGCCGCCGGTCGACGGTGGCCGCGACGTGGGGATCGACGGCGGCGATCCGCCCGTCACGCCCGAGCAGATCTGTCCGGGCGATCCCGACTGCGCGCCCGGCGGCGACATGCACCTCTTCGCGGGCGCGGCGCGCATCGAGATCACGCCCGACCCGACCGACTACGAGACGTTCACCGACGTGAACGGCAACAGCGAGTACGACCCGGCCAACGGCGACACGTTCGTCGACCGCAACGGCAACGGCGTCTTCGACGGCGTGTGGATGGCCGGCTTCGGCAACGCGCGCGCCGCCACGAGCGTCAACGATCCGCAGTGGGTGCGCACGCTCGTGCTCCGCTACGGCAACACGACCATCGCGTGGGTCGCGATCGACTGCGTGGGCTACTTCATCGACGAGATCGACCTGATCCGCGCCGCGATCCCCGCTTCGGCCGGCGTCGATCTCGTGAACGTCTCGGCCACGCACGTGCACGAAGCGCAGGACACGGTCGGCATGTGGGGCCGCGAGCTGCTCGTCTCCGGCTACGACGACGCCTACATGCAGCGCATCCGCGACGCCGCCGTGCAGTCGGTGATGGACGCGGTCGCCGGCCTCGAAGAGGCCAACCTCAGCTACGGCGGCGTGTTCCTGCGCGACGTCGACACCGTCGGCGACGGCAGCGGCGTCGACGACGTGCTCCGCTACGTGGGCGACAACCGCGACCCCTTCGTGATGGACGATCAGATCCGCCTGATGCGCCTGGTCGCCGTCGACGGCGAGGGCACGACGACGGGCTCGGACACCATCGCGACCTTGATCAACTACGCGGGGCATCCGGAGTACGCGGGCTCGCGCAACACGGCGCTCTCGAGCGACTTCCCGAACTGGCTACGCCTCGCCGTCGAGGAAGGCGTGGACGGCCCGACGGTGGGCGGCACGCTCCAGCACCGCGACGGCGTCGGCGGCATCGCCGTGTTCATCAACGGCGCCGTCGGCGTGCAGATCGGCCCGAACCACGTGCACATCCGGCGCTGGGACGGCACGCCCGTGGACGAGGATCAGCTCCTCGCCTCGCAGACGGTGGGCGAGCAGCTCGGCTACCACGTGCTCGGGGCGCTCCGCGGCGGCGAGATGACGATGCTCGACGGCTCGCTCGTGCCGCTCGGCTTCCGCACCGCGCGCTTCTATCTGCCGATCCAGAACCACGGCTATCACCTGATGTTCCGCAACGGCGTGTTCCATCGCGACGTCTTCCACTACGACGACTCGCGCATCATCGACACGCGCCGGATGGTGAACGTGCCCGACGTCTACACCGAGATCGCCGTCATCGACGTGGGCCCCGCGCAGATGTTCACGATCCCGGGCGAGCTCGACCCGATCCTCTTCACCGGCATCGACGGGGAGCGCGCGTTCACGCCACCCGGCGTGCCCGTCGTCGACACGACGCAAGAGAACCCGCCCGACATCACGCTGCCGATGGATCCGCCGATCCTCGCGCTCGCCCGCGCCGACGCGCGCGACGCCGATCAGGTCTGGCTGCTCGGCCTCACGAACGACTTCCTCGGCTACATGGTGCCGCCCTTCGACTTCCAGACCGACAGCGCGATGACGTATCTGACCGAGGCGCCGGGCCACCACTACGAAGAGACGAACTCGATCGGCCGCGATGGCTGGCCGCGCATCTACTACAAGCTCCAGCAGCTGCTCGCCTACACGCCCTGACGGCCGCGGCCGACGTGCGGCGTGAAGTAGTGCGCTTCGCAGCTCGGGCACACGCCGTGGCTCGTGTGGGGTAGCGCATGCGCGATGAACTCTGGCACCACGTCCCACGTCTCGTCGACGCCTCGCCGCGTGCGGCGGCAGTGCGCGCACTGCGTGATCAGCCCGCTCGGCCCTCGATAGGCCGCCTCCACCGCCGGCGCGATCACGCCGTGGGGCCGCTCGACCACCAGCGAGTGCTGCGCCAAGAGGCCGCGCCCGTCGTCGAGCGGCGTGAGCGAGAGCTCGAACGTGCGTGCGTGCGTGGGCGTCGGGCACGCATAGCGGAACGTGACGGGCTCACCGCCCGTCAGCGCGTCCTGGTGCAGGTGGCTCAGGGTCGGGCGCAGCACGCCGGCGGCGTCGAGCGCGCACGCGCCGAGCCCCCACCCGTGTGGCGCCGAACGGGCGTACGCCGGATTGAAGTAGGCGAGCGTCGCGTCCGCCCACATGCCGTACGCGGGCCATGGGAGCCGCTCGAGGTACGCCATGTCCTGGTGGCGCAGGAGAGGCGCGAATCGCGGCTCGAGGCGCGATGCGCCGATCTCCTGCCCCCTCATGAGGCAAATATACTCACGCGCCGCTCGGCCGAACAGGCCCCTCCTGGTGCGCTCACTCGCGGAGCGCCGGGTAGTAGTGCGCGCCACAAGGCGGACAGATGCCGTGGGTCGCGTTCGAAGGGGATCGCGCGATGTAGTCGCCTACCACGTCCCACACGTCGATGCCCCCGGCGCGCCGCGTGCGCCGGCAATAGGCGCACTGCAGGATCATGCCTTGCGGCGTGAGATAGACGGCGGGGTCGGGGAAGTGGGGATCCTCGTGCGGGCGAGCCACCACGAGCGAGTGCAGCGCGAGCAGCCCGCGGCCGCCATCGAGCGGCAAGAGGCGCAGCTCGAAGGTTCGAGCGCTCTCGGCCGTGGGGCACTCGTACCGGAACGTGACCGGCCCGCCGGTGGCGATCACCTCTTCGTGCAGCTCGACGAGCTTGGGCCGCACGACCCCGGCCGCGTCGAGCGCCAGTGCGCCGAGCCCCCAGCGCGGCTCGGCCTGCCGCGCGTAGGCCGGGTTGAAGTAGGCGAGAGCTGACGTCGGCCACATCGCGTAGACGGGCCAGAGGGAGTGCTCGAGGTGGTCGACCTCGTGCTCGCGCAGATGAGGCGCGAAGCGAGGATCGAGGCGCTCGACGGGTACTTCTTCGGGGCGCACGCGTGAATCGTATCGCCTGCGTGGCGCTCCTGCACGACCCTCGCGAGGGCCCCAGGGCTCCACGGGCCGCGAGGCGCCCGAACGTCACGAGGACGAGCGCGGCCGAGGCCCGTCGTCCTCGTCGCTCGGCTGGGCCCCCTCTCAGACGCGCTCGACGATCAGCGCGACGGCCTCGCCGCCGCCGATGCAGAGCGTCGCGAGGCCCCGCTTCGCGCTGCGCTCCTTCATCGAGAAGAGCAACGTCGTCAGGATGCGCGCGCCGCTCGCGCCGATCGGGTGGCCGATCGCGATCGCGCCGCCGCGCACGTTCACGCGGGCGTGATCGAGGCCGAGCTCCTTCTCGCTCACCATCGCGACGACGGCGAAGGCCTCGTTGATCTCGTAGAGGTCGATGTCCTTCGGCGAGATCCCCGCGCGGTTGCACGCCGCCGTGATCGCGCCGACGGGCGCCGTGGTGAACCACTCGGGCGCCTGCGCGTGGTGGCCCCAGCCCACCACCTTCGCGAGCGGCGTCAGGCCCTTCTTCTTCACCGTCTCGCCGCTCGCGAGGATCAGCGCCGCCGCCCCGTCGTTCACCTTCGAGGCGTTCGCCGCCGTGATCGTGCCCGACTTGTCGAACGCGGGCTTGAGCGTCGGCATCTTGTCGAACTTCGCCCGCTTGGGCTCCTCGTCGAGCGCGACCGTCGTGGAAGCGCCCTTCCCCTCGATCACCACGGGCACGATCTCGGCGGCGAACGCGCCCGACTCCTGCGCCGCGAGCGCGCGCTTGTACGAGTCGATGGCGAACGCGTCCTGCGCCTCGCGCGTGAAGCCGTGCTCCTTCGCGCAGAGCTCGCCGGCGTTGCCCATGTGCCAGTCCTTGTAGGGATCCCAGAGGCCGTCGACGATCATCGAATCGAGCACCGTCGAGTGCCCCATGCGCAGGCCCGCGCGGGCCGAGGGCATGAGGTACGGCGCCTTCGTCATCGACTCCTGGCCGCCCGCGACGACGACGTCGGCGTCGGAGAGCAGGATCGACTTCGTGCCGAGCACCACCGCCTCGAGGCCCGAGCCGCACACCTTGCCCACCGTCGTGGCCGGCACGCGATCGGGGATGCCGGCGCCGCGCGCCGCCTGGCGTGCCGGGGCCTGGCCCACGCCGGCCGTGAGCACGTTGCCCATGTACGTCTGCTGCACGTCGTCCGCGCTCAGGCCCGAGCGCTCGAGCGCGCCCTTGATGGCGATGGAGCCGAGCTTGGGGGCCGCGACCTCGGCGAGCGCGCCCTGGAACGAGCCGACCGGCGTGCGCGCGGCCGAGACGATGAACACTTCACGCTGCGACATGGGATCTCCTCCGTGGGCGCCGAGGCGCGCCCCGCGCCGGAGATCTCGTGCCGCGCGGCGCTCCGGTCAAGGAGGTCGCGTGAGGCGATCAGCCGGCGTCGGTGCCCGCGTCGTCGGCGGCCATGCCCGTGTCGGGGGCCGCGCCTGCGTCGCGGGCGCCTGCGTCGCGCGCCATGCCGGCATCGCGCGGCATCCCGGCGTCGTCGGCCATGCCGCAGCCCATCGTGCCCGTGGGCGCCGTGCCCTGGAGGCTCTCCCACAAGTAGAGCTCGTCCTGCGTCGCCGCGTTCAGGTCGTTGGCCGTGCGGGACATGCCGCCCACCACGAGCACGCCGTACTCGGGGATGATCGTCGTCGTGTGGCCCCAGCGCGCCGTCGCGAGCGAAGGCTCGGCCTCCCACGCGTAGCCCGTCGACGCGTCGTAGGTCACGCGGCCGACCTGGCTCTCGGCGAAGAACGACGCCGTCGCCCCCATCGACATCTGCACGCTCGCGCCGCCCACGAGCAAGAGCTCGCTCGACGAAGCGTCGATGGGCGTGACGGTGTGGAAGATCGTGGAGATGGGGCCCGGAAGGCGCGTACCGCCGACGATCGTGCCGTCCGCCGCGAAGCGCGTGACCGTGAGCGCGGGGGTCGCCACGCCGAGCCCGCCGAGCGGCGCGTTGCCGCCCGCGAGGTTGATTCCGCCCGCGAACAAGATCGCCGTCGAGCCCGAGGGCCCCGCGATGCGCGTCGCCGTGTGGTGGGCCGTCGCGAAGGGGATGCCGTCGGCATCCGCCGCCATCGTCGGGTCGTGCCCGGCGACGAGCGTGTCCATCGCGGGAGTCCCGGTCGTCACCACCTCGCCGGCGTGCGTGATCGCGTCGGCGAGCGTCAGCGTGTTGCCCGTGGCGTCGGTCGCATCGCCTCCCCAGATCAAGAAGGCGCTCGCGGAGAGCGGCGTGATCGAGGCGCCCACGCGGCTCGCCATGAGCGTGCCGCCGTGCCCGTCGTTCGTGCTCCACGCGGAATCGAAGGTGTAGGTCGGGCGCCCCGCGGCGTTGAGCGTGACCGCGCGGAAGCCGTGCACGATGCCGATCACGCCGGGGCTCTCGGTCGCCGCCGCCGTCGTGTAGCCGGTCCCGGCGTCGGCCGTCATGGTCGCCGTGCGGGTGGCGGGATCGAAGACGAGCGTCGCGTCCGGCCGGAAGCCGGTGGGCTGCCCGGTCATCGCCCTCGCCATCGGCCCGATCATCACGCTCGCCGTGTTGATGCGCGCCGTGCCATCGAACCCGATGCCGCCCTCGGCGGTGACCTGCGGATCGAAGCCGCCCGTGACGTGGATCTCGTAGCGCCCCTGGTCGTCGGTGCGCACGTAGCGCGCCTGGAAGAGCGCGCGAGAGAAGCGCGCGGCGCCGTCCTCGTCGGTGAGCGCGACGTTGTGGAACGTGGCGTCTCGCGGATCGAAGACCTCGACGAGGGTCTGGGCCGCGCCGCGCGGCATCTGGAACGAGCTCGCGGAGGCCGTCGCCTGCACACCGCCGAGGATGAGCACCTCGTGATCGGGCAGGAGCACGGCCTGGTGCAGCGCCCGCGAGACCTGGCTCGTGGCCGTGGCCGACTCGTGGACGCCGGCGCAGCTCCACTGATCGAAGGGGTACATGCGCACGGTGACGTGGTCGCGGCCGAGGCGGACGCCGTACACGTGGCCGAGCGCGGAGGGCGCGCACGTGCCGGTGGCGGGGCCCGAGTAGGCGACGACGCGCACGTCGTAGTCGACCGAGGCGTCGAGGCGCGCATCGACCGTGAAGGTGTCCCCGAGCTGGCGCTCGACGCGGAGCTGGGGCGAGCCCCCGTTGTGATCGCCGCCCGGCGTGGTGAGCGGAGCGCAGTCTCCGCCCGTGCTGGGGCAGATCTCCACCGTCACGAAGCGCAGCTCGGGCGGATAGTCCGCGGTCTCGCGCGCGCAGTTCGGCGAGGGCGCGAGCTGGATACGCAGCGCGGCGCGGGAGCCGCCGCCGCCGCAGCCGGCCGCCGCGGAGAGAAGAAGACTGGAGAGGCCGAGCAGGAGCCCGAGGAGCGGACGCTTCACGCCGAGGAAGCTACCACGCAGCGGCGTGGGTGCGCCTCGCGGATGAGCGGCCGCGGTGCGGGTCAGGGCGTGGTGAGATCGCCCTCACTGCAGATCGTCTGCGCGTCCACGGGGCTCGTGTCGAGGTAGCCCTGGTAGATGTACCCGACGATCACCCGCTCCTCGTAGTGCCCGACCGCAACCTGCTCCTCGTAGGCCCAGGTGCAGCGCGCGACTTGCCCGCTCGGGCACTGGCCGACCGTGAGCTCGGCCGCGGACTCGCGGCAATGGACGCGCGCGGCGGTCTCCGTGTACCCGGCGACGTACTCCGTGCACCAGACGTCCGGGGTGCTGCAGACGTAGGTGTCGCCCGCGTTCCCGCACGAGGCCGCGAGGAAGGCGCTGCCGAGGAGCAGCGCAACGAGGCCGAGCGACGCGCGCATCCCGCGAGCGTGGCGCCGCTCACGAGCTCGCGTCAACCGGGGCTGGGTGATTCGCCGGCAGCGTCGTCGCGCTCGGAGCGCGGGCTGCGGCTGTAGCCATGGGCGTTGCAGGACTTGAACCTGCGACTTCAACCGTGTGAAGGTTGCACTCTACCGCTGAGTTAAACGCCCGGAACTGCTGCCCGACGAATCGGGGACGCACTGACTACCAAGGGTTGCGTCGGGCTGCAAGGGATCGCGCGCCGGATTTTTCGTCGGGGTCGCGCTCGCGGTGAGGTCGGCCGAGCGCGGGGCTCGGCCGACGTCGTCCTCCGCTCAGCTCGGCTTCTTGAGCTTCTTGGCCAGGATGTCGCCGAAGGTGCCGAAGCCCTTCTGCGAGGCCTCGCGGCGGTAGTCCTGGATCGCGCGGCGCTCCTCGTCCTGCGCGAAGCCCTTGCGCGAGCAGCGCCAGCCGCCGTCGCGGTCGATGCCCACCACCTTCACGTCGATCTCGGTGCCCACCGGGAACTTCTTCCGGTGATCCGTCCCGCGCTCGGTGCCCATCTCGGAGTTCGGGATGAAGCCGCGGCCGCGCTTGCCGATCACGCCCTCGATCTGGACGTACAGGCCGTGGCTCTCGATGCGGTCGACCTTCACCTTCAGGTGCGCGCCCGGGCGAACGGCCTTGCCGCTCGGCGTGGTCGCGGTCTCGAGCGTGCCTTCGAGGAAGGCCTTCTCGTCCTCCTTCGACATGCGCGAGAGCGAGATGCGGTGGCCCTTGGTGTCCACGCGCTCGACGACGACGGCGATCTCCTCGCCCTCCTTCACCTTCTCGTTCGCGTGGCGCAGGTTCTGGCCGAGCTCCGTGATGTGGAGCAGGCCCTCGATGCCGGGCACGAGCTCGACGAACGCGCCGAACTCGGTCGTGCGCGTGATCTTGCCCTTGTGCGCCGTGCCCTCGTCGAGGCCCTCGAGCTTGGTCTGCCAGGGGTCGGGCTGGACGGCCTTCATCGAGAGCGCGATGCGCTCGGACTTGCGGCGGTCCTCGCGCTTCTGGGCCTTGGGATCGACCGGGGCCTCGTTCTTGTCGCGATCGTTGTCGCGTCGGCGGCGCTGCTGTTCGGGCGGGCCCTCACCGATGCGGAGGATCTGCACCTCGACCGAGTCGCCCACCTTCGCGGCCTGCTCGGGGCGCACGGAGCGGTCCCAGCTGACCTCGCTCATGTGCACGAGGCCCTCGACGCCGCCGAGGTCGACGAAGATGCCGAAGTCGCGCACCTGCGTGACGCGGCCGGTGATCTTCTGGCCCGGCGAGAGCGAGCGGCGAAGCTCCTTCGCGCGCTTGCGCTGCTCGCGCTCGAGGATGCTGCGGCGCGAGACGACGACGCCCTGCTGGCCGCCCTTGGCCGCCTGCACCGAGAACTCGAGGCGCTGGCCGATGAGCGCGTCGGCGCTCTCGAGGTGCTCGAGCGTCATGCCCGAGACGGGGCAGAACGCGCGGATGCCCTCGACCAGGACGTCGAAGCCGCCGCGGTTGTAGCCGAAGACGACGCCGAACACGCGGCGGTGCTCGTCGCGCGCCTTCTGCAGGGCCGCCCGCGACTCGGCCTTGATGACCGTGCGGTTGGCGATCGCCATCGTGCCGTTCTCGGCGACCGAGGCGACGCGGCCACGGAACACCTCGCCGACCGTGAGCTCGGGCTCCTGGGAGGCGGCGTCGTGCGCGGCAGCCTCTTCGGCGCTCGGGTGCTCGCCCGCGGAGCTGTGCTCTTCGTGGGCCTGCTCGCCACCGGGCGTGCCCGACTGGCGGAGCGCGCGCGCGGCGCGAGCCATGCGGCGCGCTTCGACCTCGGAGCCCTCTTCCTTCGCAGGCGTCGGGGCGGCCTCGCCACTCGGCGCGGGCGAGCCCTCGGCGGCCGGCGCCGGGGCCTCGCCCTCGGCGGGGGCAGCCTCGGCGGCGGCCTCGCCTTCGGCGGGCGCGCCCTCGGCGGCGGCCTCGTGCTCGTGCTCTTCGGGCTCGTGCGGCGCCACCGGGAGCGCGCGCGGCTCGTTGGCGAGCGCGAACGCGGTGCCGCGGCCGAACAGATCGATGACGCTCACGCCGCGCTCGACGGCGACGACGCGGCCGCCGACGATGTCGCCCGCCGTGAACGGGCCCTTCGCGTGACCGTGACCGTGCCCGTGGTGGACGGGCGCGTGCTCGAAGAAGCGCGAGAGGGGCAGATCCTTGCGCGGCTCCGGGCGCGGCCCGCCGCCGGGCGCGCCGGACGCGGAGGCGCCCGCCTCACCGGGGGCGCCTTCGCCGCCCTTCTTCTTGCGGCGGCGGCGACGCTTCTTCTTCGCGGGCGCGCCGCCCTCGGCCGTGGCCTCGCCACCGGCGCTCTCTTCGCCCTCCCCTTCGGCGTCGCCCTCCTCGTGCTCGCCTTCGTCGCTCGAGGCGGCCGCGGGCGTGGGATCGGACGCCGGTGCGGAAGAAGAAGGTGCGGAAGAAGAAGGTGCGTCGGGAGCGCTCGCCGGGGGGGCGTGCGTCGTCTCGTCGCTGGCGGTGGTCTCGGGCTGATCGGCCATGGGGGTGGTTCTCGCCCGTGAGGGCGCTTCGGGGGGCGGGGGGAGAGAGGCTCGCCGTGATGCGAAGGCCCGAGCGTGCAATCGCGCGCGCTCGCGGCCGGTCGCTCCAGGGTGAGCGGTCTTGCGGGGGGCGGCAGACTAAGGCGCCGAGAAATCGCAGTCAAACCGCGAAGACGACGAGGCCCGGCGGCTCGCGCGGCACGTGGAGGACGGGCACGACGCGCTCAGGCGTCGGCGAGCGCGCGCGCCAGCGCCGGCCATTCCGCCTCGTGCGCGGCGGTGATCGCGCGAGCCCCGGCGGCGGCGGCGAGGACCGCGTCGTCCATCGCGGCGGCGCAGCGCACGAGCAGCTCGAGCGCGAGCGCCAGCTCCACCGGTGCGCGCGCCGCCTCGATGCGCTCGATCGCGCGCTCGACGTGGTCGCGATAGGTGGCGTCGGCGATCGTGGCGATCGCGACGGTCGCCTGCGCGGCGGCGCCGAGCGCCGCGACGGCCTCGAGGCTGCGCTTGCGACCGATCTCGATGGCCTGCTGCGCGCGGGTGCTCGCCTCGGCCTCGTGACCGGCCCGCAGCGCGCTGACGGCCGCGCGGACCGCGATGTGGCCGAGCTCGGTCTCGAGGATCGTCGGCGAAGCGACCTCGAGGGCCTCGCGGTAGCGCGCGCTCGCGCCGGCTGCATCGCCCAGCCCGTCGCGCACGTGCCCCATCGCCGCGAGCGAGACGAAGCGCAGCTCCACGTGCGCCGATCGCGCCGCGAGCGCCAGCGCCACCGCGAGCGCGCGCTCGGCCTCTTCGAAGCGCCCGAGGCGCGCGAGCGCGTCGGCGAGGTGCGCCTGCGCGCGGCCTTCGACGAGCACGTCGCCCTCGCGCCCGAGCGAGGCGACGGCCTGCGTCAGGGCCTGCTCGGCGCGCGCGACGCGACCGAGGTTCAAGCTGGCGCGCGCTTCGACCACGGCGAGGCGTGCGGCATCGAGCGGCGAGGTCGCGCTCGCGCGATCGCGCTCGACGATGGCCACGACCTCGCGATCGGCGCCTCGCGCGAGGGCCGCGAGCGCCTCCGCGTGCGCCAGACCGGCAGCGGCGGGCCCGCGTGCGGCCGCCGACGCGCGCGCCGCCACCAGGACGCGCTGCGCGAGCCTGTCGGCGCCCGCCTTCAGCGCGAGCGGCACGGCGCGCAGCGCGAGCGCGACGATGCGCTCGCCCGAGGGATCGTCGCCCTCGCTCACGAGCACGTCGATGGCCTCGGCGAGGCGGTCGGCGGCGCGCTCGAGCTCACCGCGCTTCTCGGCTGCGTCGGCGGCGAGCGCGAGGTAGTCGGGCGCGCGGCGGCGATCGGAAGAGCGCGCGGCGTGGTAGGCGAGCCAGTCGGTGCTTCGCGGATCGCGCTCGCCGCGCTCGATCACGTTCGCGATCTTCGTGTGCAGCCGCTCGCGGCCGGCCTTCTCGAGCGACTCGAGGATCGCGCGCCGCACGAGCGTGCCCGGCACGACGACCTCGGGCGGCACGGCCGAGGGCTGATCCCCGCCCCACGCGCCTTGCGGCTCCGCGCTGGGATCGACGTCGGCCGCGCCGTGGCCGAGCTTCTCGAGGGGCACGCGCGGCGCGAGGAGCGATCGCACGAAGAGGCGCCGGAACGCGCTCGCGCCCGCGTCGGCGACGAGCCCCTCGCACGTGGCGACGAGCGAGGCCGGCACGGGACCGTCGAACGCTGCGGCCGCGAGCAGGAGCCCGCGATCGAGCGGGCGGAGCTGCTCGAGGCGCGCCGTCACGAGGCGCGCGAAGACCTTCGGCATCGGGCTCGGGCCGACGGGGCCCTTCGGAGACGCGATGCCGCCCTCCACGGAGACGCGGCCCGCGGCGGCGAGCTCGCTCGCGACGAGCTCGATCGCGAGCGGGTTGCCGGCCGTCTCGTTCATCACCTGCGTCGCGAGCGCGGCGTCGACGCTGCGCGCGCCGAGCGCGTGCGCGAGCAGGCGACCGACCGCTTCTTTCCCGAGCGGGCCGATGCGCATCGTGGTGCCGGGAAGCGAGGGCGCGGTGGCCCCCGCGCGCCGGCTCGTCACGAGGAGCACACGCGGGCGCGAGAGCCCGCGCAGCATGATCGGAAGCACCTGGCGCGAGGCGTCGTCGAGCCAGTGCAGGTCCTCGATGGCCAAGACGAGCGGCGCGTCCTTGGCGAGCATGCCGAGCGCGCGCCGCAGCGCGACCGCGAGCTCGACACCGCGCGGGCGCCCGGGCCGCTCCTCGCTCGCGACCGGGTACGCGAGGCCGAGCAGCTCGCCGAGCAAGCGGATCTCGCGCGGCTTGAGGTTCAGGACGCGGAGGCGCTCGACCTTCGCGAAGCGCTGCGCGGGCGGGTCCTCGGGCTCGACGCCACAGAGGTCGGCCACGAGATCGGCGACCACGTGGTAGGCGCGCTCGGTGGCGCTCTCCTCGCCGCGCGCGCCGACGAAGGTGAAGCCGCGCGTGCTCGCGAGCGCTCGCAGCTCGGCGGTGAGGCGCGACTTGCCGATGCCGGGCTCGCCCACGATCGAGAGCGCCTCGAACTGCCCACCCTTCACGCGGTCGAGGATCGCGGCGAAGCGCTGCGTGTCCTCGCGACGTCCCACGAGAGGCGCGCGGCGCACGTCGTCGCCGTACGCATCGCCTCGGGCGCGGAAGCCGACGAGCGTGCGCCGGTCGGCGGAGAGCCGGAACGTGGGCTCGAGATCGGCGGCGGCCTCGCCTCCGAGGCGGATCTCGCCGGGCGGCGCTCCCGCCACGAGCGCGCGGCCTGCTTCGACGAGCGCGAGATCGGGCTCGAGCAGGATGCCCTCGGTGATGCGACCGTCGCCCTCGATCACGGCCGCCGCCGGCGACGGCTGGGGCGTGCCGAAGCGGAGCTCGGCGGTGAGGCGGCGCAGCTCGAGCGCGGCGCGCGCCGCGTGGGCCACGGCGCGCTCGGTGCCGGCGCCGTGCCCGAAGGCGCCGACGCGAACGCCGTCGAAGGGACCGAAGACCGTGCCGCCGCCGACCTCGCACGCACGCGCGAAGGCGACGTCCTCGTCCTCGCGCTCGGCCGCGACGAGCAGCGCGATGAGCCGCTTCTCCATCCGCACGCGCCGCGACGTCGGCACGGCCGCCGTGCGATCGCCATCGGCGCCGGCGTCCTCGCCCGAAGCGAGCACGGCGCCGGCTTGCGAGACGGCCTGCGCGTCGTCGAACGCGCGCCGCATCACGTCGACGCGCAGCTTGTTCGGCGAGAGCGCGTCCTCCGGCGGGAACATCCGATCGAGCGCGGCCGAGAGCTCGACCTGGCCGACGGGCTCGCCGCGCCGGAACAGGAACTGGGTGATCTCGTTCGCGAGCTCGCCGCACCAGCCGAAGCGATCGTCGCGCGCGGCGGCGAGCGTGCGCTCGAGCATCCGGCTGATCTCGGGGCCCACCTGCAGCGCCTCGGGGGTGATGTCCGGGATCTTCGCCTCGCGCACGAGCGTGAGCGTCTCTTGCGAGGTGCGGCCGCGGAACATGCGGCGGCCCGAGACGAGCTCGTAGAGCACGACGCCGAGCGAGAAGAGGTCGCTGCGCCGATCGAGCGGCTCGCCGCGCGCCTGCTCGGGCGACATGTACGCGTACTTGCCGCGCAGGATCGTCGGGTCCTCACCGCGGCCCAGGCCGCTCTCGTCGGCCCGCGCGATGCCGAAGTCGGCGAGCTTCACGTCGCCCTCGTAGCCGAGGAGGATGTTCTGCGGAGAGACGTCGCGATGCACGATCTGCATCGGGCGGCCGTCGTCGCCGCGGCGGCGGTGCGCGTGGTCGAGCGCCTTGGCGACCTCGCCGACGATCCAGAGGCGCAGCGGCAGGGAGAGACCTTCGGCGCTACCGCCGCGCCAGGCCATCGCCTGGCCCAGGTCCTTGCCGTGCACGTACTCCATCGCGATGAAGTACGAGCCGCCCTCCTCGCCGAGCTCGAAGATCTGGACGATGCCGGGATGGGAGAGACGCGCCGCGATCTTCGCCTCGCGCACGAGGAGATCGGCGAAGCCCGCCTTCGCCATCAGCGTCGGCAGGACGCGCTTGATGACGACCGTCTTCTCGAAGCCGGCCGCGCCGCGAGCGCGGGCGCGCCAGACCTCGGCCATCCCGCCTTCGGTGATCCGATCCAGCAGCTCGTAGTTGCCGAGGACGACGGGACCAGGCACGGCCGCGACGGTAACAGGATCGTGACGCTTTGGCTCTACGGAAGCGCGCGCGCCGCGCGGGCCTACCGCATCAGCTGATTGAGGAGCCGGTCGAGCTCGTCGAGGCTCGCGTAGCGGATCTCGATCTTGCCCTTGCCTTCGTTGTCCTCGATGGCGACGGGCGAGCCGAGGCGCTTGGCGAGGCGGCTCTCGAGGTCGCGCACGTTCGCGCTCTTCTGCTTCGGGGCGGCCGCGGGCTTGGCCTCGCCGCGCGCGCGACGCTCGGTCTCGCGCACGCTCCAGCCCTGCGCCACGGCCTGCTTGGCGAGCTCGATCATGCGCGAGGGGCTCTCGGCCGTGAGGATCGCGCGGCCGTGGCCCTCGCTCAGCTCGCCGTTCTCGACGAGGTCGAGGACCTCTTTCGGGAGCTTGAGCAGGCGCAGCGAGTTGGAGATGGTCGAGCGGTCCTTGCCGACGCGCTGGGCAATCTTCTCGATCGACTGCTTCTGTTCCTCGACGAGGCGCGAGAAGGCGCGCGCGGTCTCGATCGGGTTCAGGTCCTCGCGCTGGAGGTTCTCGATGATCGCCGCTTCGAACGCGGCCGCGGTCGAGAGCTCGCGCACGAAGATGGGCACCTCGTGCAGGCCTGCGCGCTGCGCGGCGCGCCAGCGGCGCTCGCCGGCGACGATCTCGTAGCCCCCCTGCGGGCGCTTGCGGACGAGGATGGGCTCGAGGAGACCGATCGCGCGAATGGAGGCGGCGAGCTCCTCGAGCTTCGCGTCGTCGAAGCGCGTACGCGGCTGCGCGCGGTTCGGGTGCACGTCCTCGACGTTCGCCGTCATCTCGCCGGCCTTCGGCGCGACGGACGGCGCGGGCTTGCCGGGGGCGGTGAACAGGCCACTGACGCCGCCGCCGAGGCGGGACTTGGGCTTCTCGGGCGCGCTCACGCCGCCGCTCCGAGCAGCTCGCGCGCGAGCGAGATGTAGCCGGCCGAGCCGCGGCTGCCGGCGTCGTAGAGGATGACGGGCTTGCCGTGCGAAGGCGCCTCGGCGAGGCGGATGTTGCGCGGGATCACGGTCTCGTAGACGTGGAAGTGCTTGCGCACCTCGTCGGCGACCTCGCGCGCGAGGTTGCTGCGCGGATCCCACATCGTGAGCAGCACGCCCGCGACCTCGAGGCGCTCGTTGAGGCCTTCGCGCACGCGATTGATCGTGTCGGCGAGGCGCGAGAGGCCTTCGAGCGCGTAGTACTCGCACTGGAGTGGCACGAGCACGGCGTCCGCCGCCACGAGCGCGTTGATGGTGACGAGGCCGAGCGTGGGCGGGCAGTCGACGAGGACGTAGTCGTAGTCGTCGCGCACCGCATCGATGGCGCGCTTGAGACGGAACGCGCGGTCTTCGGCGTCGGCGAGCTCGGTCTCGGCCGCGGCGAGGTCGGCGCTGGCCGGCGCGAGCGTGAGCTCGGGGAGCTCGGTCGCGCGCACGATGTCGCGGATGCCGAGGCGGCCCGAGAGGACGTCGTACGTGCTCGCTTCGAGCGTGGTGATGTCGACGCCGACGCCGCGCGAGGCGTGCCCCTGCGCATCGGCGTCGACCAGCAGCACACGCTGCTCGGCCACGGCGAGCGAGGCCGCGAGGTTCACCGCGGTGGTCGTCTTTCCGACGCCGCCCTTCTGATTCGCGATCGCGAGCACCTGCGCCATAGGAGGACGCGCCATGTACCAGCCCGGCGCGAGGGCTTCAACCAGCCAGGAGCGAGTGCGTGCTGCACAACGCGAGTGCCCCGCCTCGGCTCCTCGGCAAGACGTCGAGCGTCGCGCGCGACTGACGACGCGGTGGTTGAAAAAACGACGCGGCTTTTTTTGTGATCGATCCGACGACTGCTACAAGGTACTCAGATGTAGGACAACGTAGGCAGTCAGGCGACACTGACTGACGCGAGTCCTCTTGAAGCTTGGAGGCCGAGCATGCGTGGCGGACCGAAGTGGTACGGATCGATGGAGGAGTTCACGCGCGAGGAGATTCGCGGCGACATGAAGATCGGCTTCTCGCTCGACGACCTCTACGTCGAAGCGACCCCGGAGCGCCGCCGCGACGACTCGACCGCCGAGGACGAGGACGAGCTCGAGTTCGAGGAGTGAGCGCCCCGCGTCAGTCGACGCGCGCTCCTTCGTCTTCGTCTGGCTGAGAACATCGCACGGGTCTCTACCTCCCACGGAGGCCCGTGCCTCGCGAAGAAGCCGATCGCCCTCGGCCCTTCGCACGCCCCGGACCTCGGCGGTCGCCCCCGCCGAGGTCATTCTATTTCTGGGGCGGGGGCGGGGATCGCAGGAGGGCACGGGGCGTGATCCCGGGGCTGACTGGGCAGCTCGCGCTCCGCGCGGTGCTCACGGCCCGATGTCGGGGGCCGGGGGGATCGCAGGGGGGCACGGGGCGTGATCCCGGGGCTGATCGGGCAGCTCGCTCTGCGCGCGGTGCTCACGGCCGATAGGCCGCTCCGCTCCGTGCTCGCGCTCGCCGACGTGGTCACCTCGGCGCTCGCCGAGGTGACCACTCCCGCTGAGCCCCGGTCTGACGCCCCGGGGTCCCATCGCGGTCGGTCTCCGGGCCGACGGCGGCGCTCCGCGCCTGCCTACTGCGACGCGCTCCGACGCGCTGGATCGACGGTCAGGCTCCGACGGCGGCGCTTCGCGCGCCTTCTGGACGCAATGGATCCACGGCGGCGCTGCGAGCGTCGACTGGGCGCGCTCGCCGGTATTTTGACCGCGGCACCTCTTCTCCGGCATTGCCGGTCACAGAGGAGAGTCCACGTGGTCGAAACACCGGTCTCGATCTGCTCGGTTTGCACCAAGTCGTTTCAGCCTCGGTTCCGCTATCAGGTGGCCGAGCGCGATGGCGCGTATCTCTATTACTGCTCGCAGCGCTGCCAGCAGGTGGATCTCGGTTGGAGTGCTCCGCAGAGCGGAGCCGACGCAACTTCGTCGGCTGGCTTCGCCGGCACGGGAGGCCGCGGGCTCGAGCCGGTGGACGGCGGAGCATCGGCGGCGACGGCCTCGGCGGTGGGCACGACGGCAGCGGCGACCTCGAAGGAGCAGCCGCACTGCGACGCGTGCGGGAAGGCGTTCGCGCTCGAGCGGCCCTTCCAGGTGGCGGTGACCGATCGCGGGCCCACCTACTTCTGCACGATGAGCTGCCGGCAGGCGGCCGCCGCGGGCGCGGTGCGCGTGACCAGCGCGGGCGCGCGCAAGAGCCAGGGGCCGCGGCGGATCGCGGTCTTCAATCACAAGGGCGGGACGGGGAAGACCACGACGTCGGTGAACCTCGCCGCCGGTCTCGCCGAGGCAGGGCAGCGCGTGCTGCTCGTCGACGCCGACGGTCAGGGCAACGTCGGCGCGAGCCTCGGGATTCGTGGCGAGCACGGCCTCTATCACGTGCTCGTGCACGGCACGCCCGTCGATCGCGCGGCGGTGCCGGTGCGCGCGAACCTCGACGTGCTGACCTCGAACGAGCTGCTCGCGGCGGGTGAGCTCCACCTCGCGCGCCTGCCCAACCGCGACCGCGTGCTGCGCGAGCGGCTCGGCGATCGCGCGGCAGGCTACGACGTGGTCGTGATCGACTGCGCGCCCGCGCTCTCGCTCATGAACCAGAACGCGCTCGTCTACGCCGACTCGGTGATCGTGCCGGTGTCGTGCGACTACCTCTCGCTCGTCGGCGTCAAGCAGGTGCTCAAGACGCTCAAGAACGTGCGCGAGCACCTCAAGCACGAGGTCGCCCTGCTCGGCGTGCTGCCGACCTTCTTCGACGTGCGCAACTCCATCGCGCGCAGCTGCATCGAGTCGCTCGAGGAGCACTTCGGCGAGCGCTGCCTCACGCCGATCCGCGTGAACACCAAGCTCCGCGAGGCGCCGAGCGTGCGCAAGACCATCTTCGAGCACGCGCCCGAGAGCCACGGCGCGCTCGACTACATGGCCCTCGTCGATCGCGTGAAGGCGATGCGAGGCGATCCGCGGGCGATGGATCACGCGGCGGAGTTCAGTCCGGGGCGGGTCGAGAAGGCGGCAGCGCTCCAGGCGAGCGCGTGAGGAGCGAGCCATGAAGCGCAACGCAGAGGCCCTCCGGGCCGTGCTGGCCGACGACGACGTGCTCGTCGAGACCTTCTATCGCGACGGCGATCCGACCGAGAAGCCGCGTCTCGCAGGGCTCGATGGCACCGGCAAGCGCCGCCGTGCGGCGAAGCCCAAGCCCGACCACTACGAGATCATCTGCATCTCGATCTACAAGGAAGACCTCGCGCGCCTCGACGAGAAGGTCGACGCGCTGAAGGCCCGCGGCGAGCGCCGCATGACCCGCAGCGCGCTGATCCGCTACGCGCTCGATCGGCTCGCCGTGGACGACGTGCCGCGCAGCCCGTTCTGACGCGCTATCCTCGGTCGATGGGCTTCGACCCCGAGCGCCTCCGCGCGTTCGCTCGCTCCCCTGGGCCGAGATCGAGCGCGCGAAGCGTGAGGACATCGCCGCGAGCTACCGGCTCGACCCCGAAGCTCACGTCGAGTCCGTCGAAGCGTTGCGCGTGCACCTTCGTCAGGTGCGCCCCGAGTGGCCGAGCGCCGAGGATCTCGGCCGCGACTACGAGGACCACGTCGCGCTGAAGCGCAAGCTCGATCGTGCGTCTCGCTTCATCGTGGCCCGCGCCGCGCGTCGCTGAGCCGCTCGCGCGAGTGCCGGGCGAGCGCGAGTCGTGTTCCCCGGCCCGAGCACGCCCTGCATCGTGCGGATGGGTGACGGCACTCTCCGCTCTCGCCTCGCGCACGAAGAAGACCCACCGGCGCTCTCGCGGCGGTGGGTCTCCCTGCGGTCAGGAACGTAGTCGGCGCGTCAGTTGTGGACGACGCAGACCGGAACGGGCGCGACGTTGCCGTTGATGTTCGTCGTGCAGTCGAACTGCGTGGTGTTCGGGCAGTCGCCGCGCACCGTGCAGCGCTCCCAGCACGCGCTCGTGCCGCCCAAGTTGAGGCACGCGCCGTTGCCGCCGCGCATGTCGATCGGGCAGTCGTTGTCGGTGCGGCAGCCGGTGAGCGAGCACATCCGCGTGGAGGCGCCGCCGACCGTGAACTGCGTGCAGGTGAGGCCGCCCGCGCAGTCGGCGCTGGTGTTGCACAAGCCGTAGGGCGGGACGAGGCCGGCGCCGCCGGGGAGGCAGACCATCAGGCTGGGGTTGCCGTCGGTCGGGCCGCAGGTGAAGCCGGGGTAGCAGTCCGACGACGTGTTGCAGCGGTGGAAGCAGTCGAACGACGCGCCGCCACTGAAGGAGACGCAGAGCCCGAGCGCGCCGTACATGTCGCGATCGCAGTCGTTGTCGGTGCCGCAGTTGCGGATGCCGCAGAACGAGCGCGTGATGCCGCCGCGCGTGACCGCGATGCAGCTGTCGGACGGGTTCTGGCAGTCCATGTCGTAGCGGCAGGCCTGGTAGGGCAGCGCGTACGCGCACTGACCGCAGTCGCCGGGGCAGTTCGTGCAGGTCTCGCCGAAGAGGCAGCGCCCGTCGCCGCAGCTGCTGCAGCTGCCGCAGTCGCGAGCACACGTCGAGCACGTCTCGCCGATCGACGCGTTGCAGGCGCCGTCGCCGCACGCCGTGCAGGTGCCGCAGTCGCCCGGGCAGTTGCTGCACGTCTCGGCGCCGTTACACACGCCGTCGCCGTTGCACACGCCGCAGGACCCGCAGTCGCGCGGGCAGACCGTGCAGGACTCGCCCGCCGCGCAGAAGCCGTCGCCGCAGCCCGTGCACGAGCCGCAGTCGCGCGTGCACGTGCGGCAGTCTTCGCTGTAGCCGCACACGGCGTCGCCGCATACGTCGTACGTCGCCTTGCAGCCGCCCATCGAGAGCGCCGCGAAGGCGACACACAGGACCCAAGAACCCCTACCCGTCATATTCCCCATGACGGGAGGTATAGCGGCTCAGCGCGCGGGCGCGACCGAGAACACGAACCGATGCCCGTCCACCTCCGTCTCGGTGCGCGATCCCTCACCGAGCCCCGGAGTGAATGAAAGCGCGAGCACCTCGTCGGAGACATAGGCGGAGTGCGTCACGAGCGCCTCGCCCAGCTCGGGGCTCGCCTCGTAGCCGATCGTCACGCGCGCATCGAGCGCCAGATCGAGCTGCTTTCGCGCGGCCTGCAGCTTCGAGATCGCCTCGCGGGCGAGGCCCTTCTGGCGCAGCGCCGGGGTGATCGTGGTGTCGAGCACCACCAGCATCCCGCGATCGGAGGCGGCGGCGAAGCCCTCGCGGGCGGCGAGCCGGATCTCGATCTCGTCGGGCCCGAGCTCGATGGCGCGATCGGGCAGGTGGATCGTCACCTTCCCGGTGCTCCCGAGCTCGTCGTAGAGCGTGCCGCCGTCGGCCTTGGCGAGCGCGGCCTTCACGGCGGGCACGTCCTTGCCGATCTTGGGGCCCAGCGCGCGGAAGTTCGGCACGACCTGGAACTGCACGTACTTCTGCGGCTCGTGCGTGAAGGCGAGCGCCTCCACGTTCAGCTCGTCCTCGATGATCGCGCGGTGCTCGCGCAGCACGTCCTCGGCGTGCGTGTCGGTGGTGACGACGATGACGCTGCCGAGCGGCTGGCGCACCTTCAGCTTGTTCGCCGCGCGGACACGGCCGCCGAGCGTGACGACGTCGCGCACGAGCGACATGTCGCGGCGCACGTCGTCGTCCTGTCGCGCGTCGCTCGGCGTCGGGTACGACGCGAGGTGCACGCTCGAGGCGGCCCCTGGGACGCCCTTCGTCAGGTTGCGATAGACGACATCCGCGAGGAACGGCGTGAAAGGCGCGAGCAGGCGCGCGAGGTCGACGAGCACCTCGTAGAGCGTCGCGAAGGCAGCGAGCTTGTCGGCGTCCTCGCGGTCGGAGCCCCAGAAGCGCGCGCGGCTGCGGCGTACGTACCAGTTGGAGAGCGCGTCCACGAACGACTCCACGCGGCGCGAGGCCGGGTGCGTCTCGTAGTGCTCGAGCGACTGGCCCACGAAGCGCACGGTCTCGTCGAGCTCGGCGAGGATCCACCGATCGAGCTCGCTGCGATCGGCGATGGCCGGTCGCGGAGACGAGGCCTGCCACCCATCGATGTTCGCGTACGTGACGAAGAACGAATAGCAGTTCCAGACCTTCAGCAAGAGGTCGCGGATCGCGTCGCTCGCGCCGCCCTCGAACCACTTGCCCGACTGCCCCGGGACGGCCGACGTGAACAGCGCCCAACGGACGGCGTCTCCGCCGTACTCGTCGAACATGAACATCGGGTCCTTGTAGTTCTTGCGGCTCTTGCTGAGCTTGAAGCCCTTCTCGTCCGTGAGGAGGCCGAGCACCGTGCAGTGCTTGAAGGGATGTGGCATCGGCCGGTCTTCGAAGAGCAGCGTGCTGATCGTGAGCAGCGAGTAGAACCAGCCGCGCGTCTGATCGATCGCCTCGGTGATGAAGTCGGCCGGGAACTCCTTCTCGAACTGCTCGCGGTTCTGGTGCGGGTAGCCGTGCTGCGCGAAGGGCATGCAGCCCGAGTCGAACCAGCAGTCGATCACCTCGGGCACGCGGCGGTAGACGCCCTTCTCGCCCGGCACGGTGAAGGTGACCTCGTCGACCCAGGGCTTGTGCACCATGAGGTGATCACTCAGCGCGGGGTTCTTCTTCTTCGCCTCCGCGAAGTGATCGAAGGCGTGCGGGTTGAGCGCGAGGATCTCGTTCGCGCTCCCCATCGCCTTCATCTTGCCGCTCTCGTCGTTGATCCAGATCGGCAGCGGCGTGCCCCAGAAGCGCTCTCGCGAGAGCGCCCAGTCCACGTTGCTGCGCAGGAACTCGCCGAAGCGGCCTTCCTGGATGTGCTCGGGCTCCCAGGCGACGTGCTGGTTGTTCTCGATGACGCGGTGGATCTCCTGCGTCGTGCGGATGAACCAGCTCTTGCGCGCGTACTGGATCAGCGGATCGGAGTCCTTGCGCCAGCAGAACGGGTACGGGTGGCGGTAGACCTCTTCCTTGAAGAGCAGGCCGCGCTGCTTGAGGTTCCGGATGATGTCGCGGTCGGCTTCCTTGCAGAAGCGGCCCTTCCATTCCGTGACCTCGTCCGTGAACGTGCCGTCGGGCTTCACGAGCTGGAGGAACCCCATGCCGCGCTCGCGGCACACGCGGAAGTCGTCCTCGCCGAACGCGGGCGCCGTGTGGACGATGCCCGAGCCGGTGTCGAGCGTGACGAAGTCGGCCGCGATCACCTCCCACGCGCGCCCGTCGGTCGGCGTCGCGTACTGGAAAGGAGGCGTGTACTTCGTGCCGACGAGGTCCTTGCCCTTGCGCGTGGCGACGACCTGACAGCCCTCGCCGAAGAGCTTGCCCACGAGCGCCTCGGCGACGATCAGTCGCTCGCCCTCGTGCTCCACCGTCGCGTACGACTCGTCGGCCTTCACCGCGAGCGCCACGTTCGACGGCAGGGTCCACGGCGTCGTCGTCCACGCGAGGAACGACGTCTTCTCTTCGCCGACCACGCCGAAGCGCACGAAGATCGACGGGTCGTCGACCTCCTTGTAGCCCTGGCCGACCTCGCCGGCGCTCAGCGCCGTGCCGCCCTGCGGCCACCACCAGACGATCTTGTAGCCCTGGTAGAGCAGACCCTTGTCGAAGAGCTGCTGGAGCGCCCACCAGACGCTCTCCACGTAGCTCTTGTGGAAGGTCACGTAGGCCGCGTCCATGTCGAGCCAGAACGCGACGCGGTCGCTCATGCGCCGCCACTCTTCGACGTACTGGAAGACGCTCTCGATGCACTTGAACGTGAACGCCTCGACGCCGTAGTCGACGATGGCCTGTCGTCCCGAGATGCCGAGCGTCTTCTCGACCTCGACCTCGACGGGGAGACCGTGCGTGTCCCAGCCGCCGCGACGCGGAACGAAGTGCCCCGTCATCGAGCGATGACGCAGGATCACGTCCTTCATCACGCGCGTGAGCACCGAGCCAGGGTGCGGCTTGCCGTTGGCCGTCGGTGGGCCTTCGTAGAAGACGAAGCGCGGCCGGTCCTTGGCCTCCTCGACGGAGCGCTCGAACACGCGCTCCTTCTTCCATTCTTCGAGGAGCTGCTTCTCGAGCGTCGGGAACGAGACCTTGGCGTGGACGGGATCGAACATCGTGCGCGTCACATACCACGCGGCGCGGCCGTCGAGGCGCGAGCCGCGCCTCGGCGCATCGTCAGGGCCCCGACGTCACTCGCGTCGCGCCCGAAGCCCACGTCGACCGAGCCCGTCGCATCCCCCACCGGCCCGTGCGTCAGGGCAAGACGACCTGCGCGCTCGCGACGCCCGAAGTGCCGAGGCCGCCGATGGCGCCGACGGAATTGGTGCCGCCGCTGCCGCCAGGCCCTGCCGCCCCGAGCATGCAGCGCGTGGTCGTGACGGTCGCGGACGCGCCGCTCGCGCGCGCGACGCACGCGCTGGGGCCGCCGCCGCCCCCGCCACCCGGACCACCCGCGCCGCCGTCGCCGCCCGGGCCGCCCATGCCGCCTCGGCCTCCGTCGTCGGCGGCCGCGCCTCCGGGCCCGCCGTCTCCGTGGACCTGTCCGGACGCGCCGTCGCCACCGCGACCGCCCTCGCCGCCGTCGCCCGTCGTGATCGTGCAGTCCGAGATCACGACCGAGCCCTCGGCGATCACGATCCCGAAGCTCCCACCGCCGCCCGCGCCGCCGAGCCCGGGAGGCCCGCCCACGCCGCCGCATCCTCCCGAGCCGCCGCCGCCCGCGCGGTCGGGGGCGCACGTGCAGCTCCCGCCGAAGGTGCACGAGCCGCCGCCTCCCCCGCCGCCACCGCCGCCGCCGCGACCGTTCGCGCCGTTGCCACCCATGCGCCCGGCGGCCGGGAGATAGCCGTTGGCGCCCAGCGTTCCGAGGCCCATGCCGCCCGTTCCAGCCATCCCCGCGCCGCCGCGGCCCCCGGCCTGACCGGTCCCGCCCCCCATGCTCGGCGTGCCGCACGCGCGCGAGGCCATGCCGATGGGGCCACCCGAGGCGCCGCCGCTGCCCGTGGAGCCCATCATGCCGTCCATGTCGGAGAAGCCACCGTCGCCGCCGCGGCCGCCGCGCTCCGCGCACGACGGCGAGCTCGTCCCGGTGCCGCCGCTCGACGAAGAGGCGGTCCCGTCGGCGCCCGCGTTGCCGGTGGGCGCCGGCATCGCGGCCGGGACGCCGTCGTCGCCGCGAGCACCATCCGCGCCCGCTGCGACCGTGATCACGTCATCGTCGATCGCGAGCGGCGCGCTGCCGGCGAGCACGAGCACGCCATAGGAGGACCCGTCCGTTCCCGGGCCCTCGCAGGCGATCGTGAGCCCGGCGATCTGCGCCGGCAGCGTCGCGCTCGGGATCGTGAGCACGGCGCCGGTCGCGTGCACGGTCGTCGTCGCGCTCGCCGAGCGACGATACGGGAACACCGCGTCCGCATCGTCGAAGCCGCCGAGCACGTCGATCCCCGCGGGAACGACGAGCGCTTCGGCGTAGTCGCCGCCCGCGACGCAGACCGAACGGCGGCCCAGCGTGGTCGCGGCGGAGAGCGCCGCGCCGATGGTCGCGTAGGGCGCCGCGCGCGTTCCGTCGGCGCTCGCGTCGTCCCCGTGCGCGGCCGAGACGAACACGCAGCTCGCGAGCACGCCGTCCGTGCCATCGCAGTTCGCGTCGACGAACGCCGCGTCGACGAGATCGAGATCGCCCGAGCGCGCGCACGCGTACTCGCAGCCGTTCGACGGGTCCCCGTCGAGATCGATGCGCCCCGCGTCGCAGTCGAAGGCGCACGTGCCGCCTTCGCACCGCGCGACGGCGCCTGCCGGCGGCGCGCAGGCGGTGCACGAGCTCGCGCCACAGCCGTAGCGCGGATCGTCCGCGGCGCGACAGACGCCGTCGCAGCGCTGCTCGCCCGCCGCACACGGCGCGTCGACCGGAATCCCGGAGTCCCGCGGCCGGCTCGCGTCGACCGAGGCGTCGTTCTCGAGCGGCACTGGTCGGCCCGTCGCGCAGCCGGACGCCGCGGCGAAGAGAAGCAGGGAGAGGACGAGCGCGAAGCGAAGCAGCCCCATCCCCCGGATGGTACCGCCTCTCAGATCCCGGGATCGGTCCGCTCTTGCGGGAGCTCGGGAAGCCCGGGCGTGCCGATGCGCGCGAGGATTTCGTCGGCGCGCGAGCGAAGGCGGTTGATCTCGTGGACGCGGATCGGATCGGTCTTCGTCTCGGGGTCCGCTTCCAGGAACGCCGCCATCGCGAGGCAGCTGCGCGCGAGCTCGGGATCGTTGCCGAGCTCCTCGAAGAGACGGATCGACTGGTCGAGCTGCGCCTTGGCCTGGGCGTGCTCCTCGCCGCCCCAGCCCCCGGCCGCGGCGATCTCGCCTGCCGTGCGCAGCGCGACGCCCAGGAAGGGCTTGCCCTTCGCTTGCTCGAAGAACCCGATCGAGCGCTTGATCAGATCGCGCGCGGCGCCGAGGTCGTTGACCATCATGTGGGCCTTCGCGAGGCCCCGGAGGATCTCTCCCTCGAGGATGCGATCCCCGAGCGTCGCGCTGATCTCTTCGGCCTGGCGCAGCACGGTGATGGCGCGCTCGGGCTGCTGCATGCGGTAGGCGGCTTCGCCGAGGTTGGTGAGGATGACCGCCTGGCGCATGCGGTCGCCGACGATCTGGTTCACCTCGAGCGCGTCGTTCCAGAGCTCGGTGGCGCGCTGGTGCTCGCCGCGATCCTGATGGAGCGAGCCGAGGTTGTTCAACGTCTGCGCGATCCCGGGGTGGTCGTGGATGTCGCGGCGGATCTGGAGGGCCTCGTCCCACGCCGCGAGCGACTCCTCGAAGCGCCCGCTGTCCTGGTAGACGAGCCCGAGGTTGTTGAGCGAGAGCGCGATGGAGCGGCGGTCGCCGATCTCGCGGCGCAGATCGAGGCCGCGCTTCATGAAGCGCTCGGCGGCCTCGTACGCGCCGCGCATCCAGTGCACCTTGCCCACGTCGTCGAGCGAGCTCGCGACGCCACGCACGTCGCCCGCGGCGTCGAAGAGCGCGTGGCCGGTGCCGAGGTGCCGCATCGCTTCGTCGAGCTGCCCGACGGCGCGGTAGACGCGGCCGATGCGGTTGTGCGCAACGCCGCCCTTCGTCTTCAGATCGAGGCGGTACGCGAGCTCCTGCACCTTGCGGAACTCGGCGATGGCCTGCTCGTTCTGGCCGAGCAGCTGCAGCACGTCGCCGTGGTTGTGGAGCGCGTCGATGCGGCGCACGACGTCCTCGTCGCCGAGGAGCGGCAGGCCCGTCTGGTAGTAGCCGTGGGCCTTCTGGTTCGCGTAGCGCGCGCGCGCGCGGTCGCCCGCGAGCACGTAGAACTCGGCGGCCTTTCGCTTGGCGCCGCCGAGCAAGTAGTGCTGCGCGAGCATCTCGGCCTGCTCTTCGGAGAGCCGGGGCTCCTCGGTGAGCTGCACGCCCCGCGTCTCCAGCCACTCGGCGAAGACGAGGTGGTAGCGGCCGACCTGCGCGGCGCTCATGAGCTTGTAGAGCGTCTCGCGCTCGAGGTTGTGCTTGAAGGCGTACTCGGCCTCGCCGTGCATCGACGCGTCCGGCATCGGCAGCACGTAGTCGCGCTCGGCGAGCGAGCCGAGCAGGTCGCGGTACTGCGCGGCGAGATCCTCGGCGCCGCCCCAGAGCGAGGGCGCCTTCGCGTCGATGCGGCCGAGGGCGACGAGCGCGCCGAGCCAGAAGACGCCGCCCATGATCGCGGCCATCTCCAGCAGCTGGCGCTCGGCGGGAGCGAGCGAGGCGATGCGGGCCGCGATCGCGTCGTCGACCGAGAGCGGGAGCTGCGCGTCGTCGAGCTTGTCGAGGTCGACCTCCCAGAGGCCCGTGGGCTTCGGCGTGAGGGTGCCGCTCTCCACGTAGGTGCGCAGCATCTGCTCGAGCAAGTAGGGATTGCCGCCCGCCATGTCGACGGCAGCGTCGACGAGCTCGCCGGGCGGATCGCCGACGGGAGCGAGCAGGTGCAGCATGAGGCGCTCGGCGTCGCTCGTGCCGAGCGGCGCGAGCTCGATGCGCCGGTGGCGGCCCTTGGGCCCGTCGAGCCAGTCGGAGCGACGCGTGAGCAGCTCGGGGCGCCCGGTCGCGAGGATCACGAGCGGCGCGCCCTGGGCGCCGTCGATCACGGACTTCACGAGCGCGAGCGAGTCGGCGCTCGCCCAGTGCAGGTCCTCGAAGGCGAGCACGAGCGGCGCGTGCTGCGCGTCGACCTCGAAGAAGCGCCGGAGCACGGCGCGGCTGATGCGCGCGAACTGCTCGGGATCGTCGTCGAAGGCCTTGGTGAACGGCGACTCGGCGAAGGTGAGATCGAGGAAGGCGCCGAGGAAGTGGAGGAACTCGCCCACGCGCTTGTCGCCGAGCGCCTCGGCGACCTGCGCGCGAAGGCGATCCCGCTGGGCCTCGGCGTCCATCGACTCCGAGAGCCCGAAGCGCGCACGGAGGATCCGCGGCACCACCTCGAAGCCGGGGCCGCCGTCGCGTGCGGCGCCGCGGAAGGTGCGCACGCGGCGCTCGCGCCCTTCGATGCGCGCGAACGCCTCGTCCACGAGGCGCGTCTTGCCGACGCCCGCGCCCCCGACGATGGTGAGGATCTGCGGCTGGCTCGTCGCGAGCGCCTTCGCGAGCGCGTCGTCGATCTCACCCATCTCCGCGGTGCGTCCGACCAGAGGAGCTCGAACCTGGAGGGGCTGCGCAGGCGTCGTGGTCGTCATGCGGGGCGCGAGCGTATCTCATCTCGTTCTCTTCCTCTCTGCTCTTCCTCTCGCGCGTCCTCCTTCTCCTCCGCTTCGTCTTCGTGCGTGCTCGTGGCTCGTCCGCACCGGCGACCTCGGCCGCCGGCGCGGCACTCGTCACCCGCGCGTCAGCTTCACCAGCGTCCCGATGATCTGCCCGAGATCCGCGCGCACCTCGCGCGGCACCTCGCTCACCCACTCGGTCGCCTCCGCGACATCCAGCGCCGCCCTCACCTCCTCCGCCTCCCCGAGTGCCGACAGATGCCGCGCCTTCCGATTCCCTGCGCGTACGCCGCTCGCCTCCGCGATCAACAGCGGCACCGCCACCGAAGAACGATCGAGATGATCGGCGAGGTTCCGGTTGTGCACCGCGATCTGCCTGATCACGGGACGCAGCTGCCGGACGACCCTCAACGCAACGGCGTAGATGTTCAACATGGGCTCGTTCTCTTTCGTGGATGCGATCCCGACCTGCTCGGGCGCGAAGCGCCCCAGCACGCGCGCGCAGGCACGCTCAACCCGAGGTCGCGACGCGACCTCCCGGAGCGGAGCTGCACGCAGCGCTCGCCTCGGCGAGCGCGGAGGAAGCGAGCACCGGCGCCGAAGGCGGGGTTGAACGAGCCGAGCACGCGGGCACCATGGGAATGCCCGAGCAGAGCGACTTGCCTCCACGCGACCTCGGAGCTCGTGTCTCTAAGGAGCGGAGGGCGCCACGTCAGGCGCTGCCAGCTTCGCCGTCAACGGCCACTCGAGTCCGGCGTCGTTCCACTGCCCCTGCCCCGCCACAGACCATTCGACGCGTAACCCACAGCGTCCGGCACCCGGCACGACGAAGCCGCGCGTCCTCATACGCAGCCTCGGCACGGGCGCACTGATCGTGTGCGTGCGCGAGGCGAATCGCTCCGCACCCGCGATCGTCCGCGTGACCAAGAAGCGAACGTCGTAAGCCTGGCCGATCTCCGTCGGGGCGAACTCCCAGCACGAGTGAATCTCGAATCGGTCCGTGGCCGCGAGGTCATCGGCCTGGAGGTCGACTTCTTCCGTCAGCTGAAAGAGAGACACCTCGTTCGTATCGAGATCGATCGACGATGACTGCGCGAGGCAGAGCAGATAGCAACGCGGCATCAGGACGCTCGCCGGAAGTCGTTGGTGCGCTCGTTCGCGGCGCGGGCACGAAGCGGAACGCCGTCACGAACGCGAGGAAACCCGGTCTTCACGGTCGCGTTGGCGTCACGCCGCCCGAGTGCATCGCGCGCGAACGACGCCACCCACACCATCGCGGGGGATGCTGCATTCGCAGCCTCCCCGAGAAGCCGTGTCACGTCCATCGCGGCTGCGCGCTCGATCGAAGCAAGCGCGAGCACCAACTCCACCTCGTCCAACGAGCGCTCCGTCTGACTGGCGACGACGTGAAGCAACCGGGTGGCGCGCTCGATGACCGCGGCAGAACCCATCGAGCCCTCCCAGATGCGTGTGCCCAGGGCGTTCGATGCTGCAGCCCGCCGCGCCATTCGCGCGTAACGCGAGACGGTGCTCGACGTCCAGAGGTCGAACGCGGCGCTCTCCAACGCGGCTTCGTCGAACAGGCGCTCGGTCATCGTTGGGCTCTCCAGTACTCTACCCTGCCATCGTACGGACACACGCGCTCCTCGTGAAGAAACTCCCCGAGCCCGCCCCACATGCTCCACACGCGCACCAGGGGCTTCCCACCGGGGAGCAAGGGATCGACGGCGACGACGATTCCGACGTGCTCTATCTCCTCGGAAAGGTCCCGGTAGGCGATGACGTCGCCCACCTGAGCGCTCCGAACGCGGGCGTAGCGATCGCGCCGCAGGATCTCATCAATCGAAGCGGGCGCCGTGGGCACGTTGACGTTGGTACGCCGCGCGGCGAACACGAGACCGAAGCAGTTGTAGGAGCCGGAATCGTCCGACAGCCGGGTCACGGAGTTGAGCAGCAAGCCATGCGACTGACGCGTGAGCGCAAGTTGGCCCGGCGCAGGAATCATCCAAGTGACGTTCGGCACGTCCCAGCCGTCCATGGTCTGCAGCGCGATGCTGTTCACGCCACCTGACCCTGCCATCGCACCTCGACGCACGGCAAGCGCGACGGGCCCCTCGCCGTCACCGGGATCTCCGAACGTTGCCGGGCGACCTGGCGGTTCCGCCATACGCGGACGTGAGGCGCCCATCCGGCGTGTAGATGCCCGCCGCCACGAAGCTCTCCATCGCCTCGGCCGGCGTCATCCGCTTCAGCTTGGCGGTCACGCGGCGCGTGACTGCGGCGTGCGGCACCTCGCGACCTGTCGGGAAGGCCCAGCTCGACCGTGAAGACTCCGCCGCCCGCGCGCAAGCTCTCCACTGCCCGGATCCGCCGCCGCTCCGCCCGATGGCGACTCTCCACCGCCCGGATCCGCGGCCGTCACGACCCATCGCGCCGCTCCACCACCCGGATCCCCGGCCGACCCGCCCCGAGCCGTCACGCCACCGCCCGGATCCCCAGCAGATCCGGCCGGTGGCGACTCTCCACCGCCCGGATCCGCCGCCGATCTGCCCGGTGGATCGACTCCACCCCGCCGATCGCGCCGCGCCTCGACCGATGGAGCCGCTCAGACCCCGGTCGCAGGCGTCGGCGTCAGATCCACCGGCGCCGCGTCCGGCACGCCCGGGTCGTCGCGGCGCGTCGCCGAAAGGTACGACGCCACGCGCTTCGCGTCGCCGGGGAACGTCGTCAGCAACCCGCCTTCGAGGCGGTCGAGCTCCGTGTTGAGGTCCTCGACGTAGAGGAACTGCGCGGTGAGCAGCGGGCCCATCGCGTGGACCGCGTCGATGCGCGCGCGGCTCGCCGACTCGAGCGTGTCGGTCGCCGGACCGATCTTGTCCGCCCACGGGCTGAGCGGCGCGATGTGGGTCGTGAGCAGCGTGACCGTCGCGCGGCCGAACTCGACCTCGCGGTCGATGCCGAAGCGCGTGATCTCGGCGCCCGTCGCGGTGCGGAAGTACGTCTTGTAGACCGGCATGTCGCGGCTCCCGCCGGCGAGATCGATCACGGCGCGCTCGAAAGCGCGGAGCACCTTGTCCCACGCCGCATCGGCGACGGTGACGCGCGCGCGCGCCCGCTTGGCCACGCGACGCTGCTCGCGGATGCGACCGGCGAGCGCGTCGCCGCGCGTGACGAGCGCGGCCCACGGCGGCGCGAGCCCCTCGGTCTCCGGATCGGTCGAAAGTGCTGCCGCGATCGCATCCGCGATCTCGACGGCGAGGTCGATGCTCAGGTTCGATCGAACGTGCGTCGCCACGATGCCCTCCCAAGGTGCGAGATGGCGAGGACGCTACGCCGGCCCGGATGGGTGGGTCAATCACGTCTGCGCGCAGGATGTCGGCACGTTCCCCGACGCGGCGGTAGGATGGGTCGATGGCGCCGATCCACACGTTGGACATCGAGGGCTTCCGCGCGTTCTCGCGGCTGACCCTGAGCGCGCTGGCGCCGGTGAACCTGTTCGTTGGCGCCAACAACTCGGGCAAGACGGCGATGCTCGAAGCGATCGAGGCCGTCGTCTCGTACGCGAGCCCGTTCGTTCTCTACCGGGCGTCCATCGCTCGCGGCGAGACGCGCGTTCGTCGTGATGCCCGAGGCGACGACAGCATCGGGGTGGACGTCCGTCGTTGGTTCCACGGTCAGGATCTCGAAGCGAACCCGTGCTTCCAGATCACCGCGCGGAGCACTTCCGTCCACAGGCTGCGCAGGTCCGTCGCGAAGTACGGCGACGAGACTGCGATGCGTCGCTTTCTGAACACCGAGCGCGCCGGGATCGACCCGCGCCTCCAACAGCTGCCCCTCGCGTCCGACGACTACCTCGGTATCGGTCCGCCCGACGACCTCGAACGCCTGACTCGCGCCGGCCTGGAGCAGGCCGAGCCGGTCGGGTTCATCAGCACCGACCGCTTCGGAGCCCGCGAGCTCGCCGAGCTCTGGTCCAGGATCGTGCTGACGCCGAACGAGGAACGGGTGCTCGACGCGCTTCGCTTGATCGAACCGCGTGTCGACCGGATCGCGGTCTCCATCGTCGACGGCGCGAATGCGGCCGCGGCGCGCGTACTGCTGCGGGGCGACCGGGCACCCGTTCCACTCGGGACTCTGGGCGAAGGCGTGGGCCGCATGTTCGCGCTGGCTTCGCATCTGGTCCTCACGCGTGGAGGTTTCCTGCTCATCGATGAGATCGAGACCGGCCTGCATTGGTCGGTGATGCCGCAGGTCTGGCGGCTGCTCGTCGAGGTCGCGCGCGCGCTCGACGTCCAGGTCTTTGCCACGACGCACTCGCGAGACTGCCTCGACGCCATCGCCGAGCTGTCCCGGAGCCATCCCGATCTCGCGAGCCGTGTCCGCGTCCATCGCCTCGAAGCCGGCCGAGAAACCGCGGCGACGTTCGACGCATCGCGGGTGGCTAGCAACGTCGAGCTCGAGATCGAAACGCGATGACCCGTCGTGCGCTCTGCAAGGGTCTCGACCAGCTCATCGTCGAAGGCACGGACGATCGCGCGTTCATCAATGCTCTCGTCCAGAGGCGACTCGGCGTCGACATCGTTGCGCCCAAGCTCATCAAGACGCGGGATGACGGGGGTGGCGCGAGCTGGGCACTGAGTGAGTTCGCTGAGCAACTGAAGACGCCGAGGCCCACTGCACGCGTCGGGTTGGTACTCGATCGAGATGCGGCCGCGAACGACAACCTTCCGAGGGTCCGCGCGCAGCTCGAGTCGGTTGCCGCCCGGGTGCGCGACGGCGCGATCCACGACGGACAGTTCGGCATCTGGATGTGGCCCGACAACGCAAGCTACGGAGACCTCGAAGACCTCGTATTGTCGATGGCCGGCTCCTCGCCGCTCCTCGAGCATGCCGCGACGTCCACGCGCCACGCGCGAAGTGGGCTGACCGCCGAATATCGGGAGTCCGATGAGCGCAAGGCGACGCTGAAGGTCCGGAGCATCTGGCTCGATGCAGCACGCGCGGCCGGTTACGGCCACCTCGTGCATCGCCTCGACCTCGCCGATACGCCCGGCACGCGGTCGTTCCTCGAGTGGTTCGAGCGCCTGTTCCTGACCGAGTAGCCGCGCAGCGGATCCTCCCCCTCAAGCCCCGCCCTTCCCCGTCCGATACCAAGGGCGATGCTCCCCCGTCTCGCCGTCGTCCTCGTCTCATGCGCGCTCGTCGCTGCATGCGCGCACACCGCGCCGCCGCCGCGCGTGCAGCGGGATCCCTACGACGCGTACGCGAGCGCGGTGGAAGAGTCGGTGTGGCTCTACGAGCGCGAGTCGGACCAGGCCGTGCGGGGGATGCACCCGCTCGCAAGCGGGCGCTACGAGCAGCTGCTCCGCGACTGCCTCGCCGAGCGCGGGCTCACGCTCGATCAGTTCCGTGCGCTCGGGCGAACGGCGCCTCGCTTCTACTTCACGCAGCAGGCGCTCTACGCGCTGCGGCTCGAGGCGGCCGAGGCGCGTGCCGTCCGCGGCGCGGCCCGCGACGTGGATCCGCGCTGACCGTCAGAGCACGCGCGCCGCGATCGCGCCGAGCGCGCGCCGAGGCACGAAGCGCGTCAGGAACATCACCAGCGTGTTCGACCAGCCGCTCACGATGTTCCGGCGACCGCGGAAGAGCGCCGAGAGGCCGATGCTCGCGCAGCGATCGGCGCTCATGAACGCGAGCTTCTTCCACCACGGCAGCTCGAGCCCCGCCACGCTCGCGAACTCGCTCTCGGTCGCGCCCGGGCACAAGCAGCACACGCGCACGCCCGTGCCGGCGACCTCGGCGGCGAAGCCCTCGGTGAAGTTGCGCACGTAGGCCTTCCCGGCGCCGTAGGTCGACATCGAGGGCGTGGGCATGTACGCGCCGATGCTCGCCACGTTCAGGATCGCGCCGCGCTTGCGGGCGACCATCTTCTGGCCGAAGCGCTTCGTCAGCTCGGTGAGCGAGACGAGGTTCAGCTGCATCTCCTCGAAGGTCTTCTCCCAGGTCTGCTCGAGGAAGGGCTGCTTGGTGCCGAAGCCCGCGTTGTTGATCAGCACGTCGATCGTCTTGCCCGCGCCCTCGGTCGCCTCGAACAGAGCGCGCGCCGCGTCGGGCTTGCCGAGATCGAAGCCGAGTGTCTCGACCTCGATCCCGTGCGCCTTGCGCAGCTCTTCGGCGAGCGCATCGAGGCGGTCCTTTCGCCGCGCCGTGAGCACGAGGTGCGCGCCTGCAGCCGCGAGCTGCTTCGCGAAAGAGGTGCCGATACCGCTCGAGGCACCGGTGACGAGCGCGCGCTGACCGCGAAGGGAGGCGATGGCCATCGCGCGACCCTAACGCAGCTTCGCGTGCGTCAGGGCTCGCGTTCGTTCAGTCGAGGCCTGGAAGCGCCGCGAGCCCGGCGCCCGTGACGCGCAGCACGAGCAGATCGGAGCCCTCGCGGACGTAGAGGAAGGACTCGCTTCCCGCGTCGACGAGGCCGGCCGGGCCGCAGAAGCCGCTGCCGTCGTCCCAGCAGAGCGCCGCGAGCTGCGTCGAAAGGACGCGGCCGTGCCAGATGCGGCGCAGGGTGACGCTGCGCTCCCCGTCCTCGCCCCAGCTCGCGACGAGCACGGTCTCGCCCGTCCGCCGCATCGCGAAGCCGGCGACGTGCTCGGCGACGCCGATGGCGCGCGGCGCGTCCACGTCGGGCACGAGGCGCAGCGCGCCCTGGCGATCGATCCACGCGAACGAGGTTCCCGACGCGGTCGCGCTGCAGCCGGCGGCATCTTCGAGCGGGCTCGCGCCCCGCGCCGGGACACGCACCCGGGCGTCGATCACCGGCGGCGGCGGTGGAACGTCGACGGGGACGACCGCTGCCGCGCGGACCTCCACGCCGCCACGCGTGAGCGTGAGCACGTGCTCCCCGCACGCGAGCACGGTGTCTCCCTCGCCGGTCGCGCTCTGCGCCCGCCCATGCTCGACGATCGCGTCGGCGACCACGCCGAGGCTCGCGCTCTCGATCCCCACGAGCGGCGCCGCCCCCTGCCCTTCGGCCGACGGATCGGCCGCGGGCGTGGTCGGCCAGGGATCGGGAAGCTCGAAGGTGCGCAGCGCGAGGCCACCGTCCGCCTCGCGCGCGAGCATCGCGAGACGCCCTTCGTCGAAGAAGAAGCTCCGCGCGACACCGAGCCCCGGATGTCCGGCGAGCCAGACCTCCGGCGCGGGCTCGGGGGATTCTTCACGAATGCGCGCGAGGCCCGTCAGTCGGTGCGCGCAGTGCGCGTCGTCGTGGGCGCAGGTCGCATCCCCCGTCACCCACCCGAGATACGCATGCTCGCCATCGTCCAGCACCGCGCGCGCCGCCGAGGGGCGCCGCACCTGCGTCACGTCCACGGTTCCGTCGTGCACGCCGACGACCGAGATCGATCGATAGTCGGCCGAGACGATGCGCAGCTGCCCGCCGGGGGCCGAGACGAGCAGCGTGCCGCCGCTCGCCGTCTGCAGCGGGATGCGCGAGGGCGTCACCAAGCTCGGCCCCTCGCCGAGGTCGAACGCCAGATGCTCGGTCTCGAGCGAGAGCCCCGTCTCGGTCACGTCCACGCTGACCGCGGCGGCGAGATGATCGAGCGTGCGCAAGAGGCGCACCGGCGTCTGCTGCGGGCGCGTCTCGGCACGCGCTCGCGTGGTCGACTCGAGCGCGGCGCGAGCTCCCGCGACGGCGAGGCGCACCTCTTCTTCTCCCGTCTTCGCCCCCGGCATCAGGAGGAACGCCTCTTCTTGCAGGATGCGCTCGAGCTCGTCGGCGCAGGAGCCCGGCCATTCGGGGGGCGCTTCGGCGTAGAGGCCGGCGATGCGCTCGCGGTAGCCGTCCGGGAGCGCGAGCCCGGGCTCGCGGCGTGGTGGAGCGGCGTGGAGGCAGGCGGCGTAGGCCGCGTAGGCGCGTACTGTTTCTTCTGCGCGCTGCTGGCCGCGGATCAGCGGGTAGCCGAGCAGTCCCGCGGCGAGGAGCAGGTTGAGCGCGAGCGCGATGAGCGTCGGGCGCAGGCTCGGGCGCATCGCGCGGGCGGCGTTGCGATCTTCGTCGCGCCGTGGCTCGAGGCGCGCACCCGGAACGAGGCTGGGGGAAGAGCCTACCCCGCGCGGGGGTTGCGCCTCGGAGGGTGCCGCTGGTCGATCGGCACCGGGTCGATCGGCGCCGGGTCGATCGGCGCCCGGTCGATCGGTGGAGTGTGGGCCTGGCATGCACTGCGGACCGCACGCGACGCAATCCGTTCCTGACCTATACTCTCTCCCGCGAAGAAGTGCGGGGCTGAACGCGCGAGGCGCGGCGAGGCTCACCCGGCAGGCACGTAGAAGAGAAGGCGAATGAGCGAGAACGAGCGCGAGATCGAAGAGCAGCCGGGAACGGAACAGGACACCGCCGCCGGGGCCGAGGTGAGCCCCGCCGAGGACGCGCCTGCCGCGAGCGCGAGCGCGGCCTCGGAGGCGCCCGTGAGCACGGCCACGTCGTCGACCGAAGGCGCCTCGCCCGCGGAGGGCGAGGGGCTGGACGTCGCGAGCACGGACGTCGTGCGGGAGGAGCCCGCGCAGCCAGAGGCACCGCTGCCTCCGCCCGTGCGGATGCTGGCGCGGGCGCGCCACGCGGCGCTCGCCATCGGCGCGGTCGTGATCGCGTTCGGCCTCACGTACTTCTGGCCCCAGCGCAACGGCCTCGATCTCGACATCGACAGCTCGGCGCGCGCGCAGGAAGCGCGCAGCACGGCGCCCTACGACCTGACGCAGCTCGCGCTGATGAACCGCGTGCTCCTTCAGGTCGTCGACCACTACGTCGAGCCCGACCGCATCTCGCCGCAGCGCATGCTGCTCGGCGGCCTCAACGCGATCCAGCAGCAGGTGGCGCCCATCCTCGTGGACTACGAGGACGGCGCGCCCACGCTCCGCATCCAGGTCGACACCGCGAGCCGCGAGTTCCGCGTCGACGACGTGACGAGCCCGTGGGCGCTCTCGGCGCGGTACCGCGAGATCTTCGGCTTCATCCAAGAGAACCTCCACGACGAGGACATCGAGCTGCGCACGATCGAGGAGGCGGCCGTCAACGGCATGCTCCGCACGCTCGACCCGCACTCGCAGTACCTCGACGTCGAGACCTTCGAGGAGATGCGGACGAGCACGCGCGGCGAGTTCGGCGGCCTCGGCATCGTCATCTCGCTCCGCGATGGGCAGCTCACGGTCATCCGGCCGATGCCGGGCACGCCGGCCGATCGCGCGGGCCTGCACCGGATGGATCGCATCGTCCGCATCGGCGAGGAGTCGACGGTGAACCTGCCGCTGAGCGACGCCGTGGATCGCCTGCGCGGCCCGCCGGGCTCGAACGTGCAGATCTGGGTCACGCGCGCCGGCGACGGCGGCTGGACCGAGCCGCGAGCGTTCACCCTCACGCGCGCCGTCATCCACGTCGAATCCGTCGAGTCGCGCATGCTCGGCGACGGCGTCGGCTACATCTCGATCTCGAACTTCCAGGGCAACACCTTCGAGGACATGCAGCGGGCGCTCGCCCAGCTGCACACCCAGGGTCTTCGCGGCCTGGTCCTCGACCTGCGCGACGACCCGGGCGGCCTGCTCGACCAAGCGGTGCGCGTGGCCGATGCGTTCCTCGACTCGGGCGTGATCGTGACGACGGAGTCGACGGACCCCGAGCAACGCGACGAGCGCTCGGCTCGACGCGAGGGCACGGAGCCCGACTACCCGATGATCGTCCTGGTGAACGGCGGCTCGGCCTCGGCCAGCGAGATCGTGGCGGGCGCCCTGAAGAACCACGACCGCGCGCTCATCGTGGGCCAGCGCACCTTCGGCAAGGGCTCGGTGCAGGTGCTCTACGACTACGACGACGGCTCGGCGCTGAAGCTGACGATCGCCCAGTACCTGACGCCCGGCGAGATCTCGATCCAGGGCGTGGGCATCACGCCCGACGTGGAGATCGACCCGATGACGGTGGATCGCCAGGACATGGACCTGACGGTCGACCAGCAGTACCTGCGCGAGGCCGACCTCGCTTCGCACCTCACCAACGACAGCGCCCGCTCGACCGAGCAGCCCTCGCAGACGGTTCGCTACTACCTGCCGCTCGAGACGCGCAACCAGCTGCAGGACGCGGCGCCCGAAGACCACGAGGACAATGCGGAGGAGGACGAGTTCCTCCTGCGCTTCGCGCGCGAGGTCCTCTCGCATGCCACGCGCTCGGGCCGCCAGGAGATCCTGGAGGACGCGCAACCGATCATCGCGCGCATCGCCGAAGGGGAGATGACCACGGCCGCGCGCGAGCTCCAGGGCGTGGGCGTGGACTGGAGCGAGGGCCCGGATGGAGGTGCGAGCACGGTCGAGGTGCACGTCGACACCGTGCAGCCGAACGCGCACGGCACGGCCGGCGAGCCCTTCGATCTCCGCGTGAGCGTCACCAACACCGGGACCGCGACGCTCTATCAGCTGCGCGCCACGACGGAGAGCGACTACGCCCTCTTCAACCACCGCGAGCTCGTCTTCGGGCGCCTCGGGCCGGGCGAGACGCGCGAGTGGACGACCACGCTCGGCATCTGCGAGACCGAGGAGGGCACCCGCAGCTGCCGCCTCACGCAGGACGTCTCGGATCGCGCGGACGGCATCCGCGTGCAGTTCTCCGAGCTGCACGGCCACGCGCCGCCGGACGCCGAGCTGCGCACCACCGTGAGCGCCTTGCCGCGCCCGCAGTTCGCCTACTCCGTGCAGGTCGCCGACACGGTGCCGAGCGGCATGAGCGGCCACGCGAACGGCGATGGCGTGATGCAGCGCGGGGAGACGGGCACGATTCACCTCCACGTCCGCAACACGGGCGCCGGGGCGGCACACCACATCGAGGCGAACCTCGCCAGCCTCGCGGGCGAGGGCCTGCTGATCCACGCCGGTCGCTTCGCGCGGGAGGGGCTCGCGGTGGGCGCCGAGTGGGAGGTGGCCTTCACCTTCGAGGTGCTGAACGACTTCGACGCCGACTCGGCGCGCCTCGAGTTCCGCGTGGCCGACACCGAGCTGCACGAGCTGATGACCGAGCGTCTCGACGTGCCGGTCTCGACCACGATCATCCCGCCGGTCGCCGCGCACGGGCGCGTCACGCTCCGCCAGGGAGCCGACATCCACGAGAGCCCCGCTTCGAGCTCGCCGGTGTTCGCCCGTGTCGACGGCGGCGCGATCTCGCTCCCGCAGAGCGCCACGCTCGGTGGGGCGATCCGCGTCGACCTCGGCGCGGGACGGCCGGGGTGGGTGCTCCCGGCCGACGTGACGACCGAGCGCGCCTCGTCGAGCGCACACGTGGACGACGTGATCGTGCACATGCCGCCGCGGATCGACCTCGCGGCCACGCCGAGCCTGGTGACGACGGACGACCATCTCGACATCCAGGCCGTCGCGCACGACGACCAGATCGTTCGCGACGTCTACGTCTTCGTCGGGACGCGCAAGGTCTTCTATCACTCCAATCGCGGCGCCGAGCACCCCGACGAGTGCACCTTCTCGGCCTCGCTTCCGCTCCGGCCCGGCATCAACTACGTCATGATCTTCGCTCGCGAGAGCGACGACTCCATCTCGCGCCGCTCGTTCGTGGTCCGCCGCGACGCCCCGGACGGCTCGCTCCTCGAGACGCCGGAGCTGGGCGAGGAATGGTTCCACATGGGGATCGACACCGAGGAATGATCCCCACCGGGGGCGGCTCGCTCGGCGTCGCGGGCCGGGCCGACCTCACCGGCCGGCCCGAAGACGCCGTCGTGCGGACCTGCTTCGTCGGGGAGTAACGCTTTACAAGCCCGTTTCGACAGTGGTATGCGCGGCCTCGGGCTCGGGATTCCGGGGAGGCGTGACGGTGAGCAAGGCAAAGTCGAAGGCGAAACCAGCACCGAAGAAGGCAGCGGCGAAGAAGGCCGCTCCAGCGAAGGCTGCTGCGCGCCCGCAGGCCAAGCCCGCGAAAGCACAGCCGACGGCGAAGAGCGCTGCGCCCGCGAAGGCCGCACCGCCCCCGCCGAAGGCCGCCAGCGTGGCCCCCAAGGCCGCGCCGGCGCCGGCGCCCGTGGCGCCGCCGAAGCCCGTGAACGCGGCGGCGCTGCCCGCCGGGACCGCGGCGCTGCGCAAGTCGCGCATCCCGCCGCGCGAGACGATTCGCAGCCCCGTGGGGGCCGACGAGCTCAAGGCGAAGATCGGCGCGCTCGCGACGCAGACCGCCCAGATCCGCGCCCTCAAGCGGGGCCTCTCGAAGAGCTTCTACGAGATCGGGACCATCCTGGTGGACATCCGGGACCGGCGCCTCTACGAGGCCAAGGGCTACGGCTCGTTCGAGGCCTTCGTCGAGCGCGAGATCGAGCTCGGCAAGCAGCTCTCGCTCCGGCTCGTCCGCATCGTCGGCACGTTCCTGCGGGAGGCGGCGCTGGCGATCGGCCTCGACCGCGCGTCGGCAGGCATCGCGGCGATCGACGGCGAGACCGAGAGCGCCCAGCCGCGGCCCCCGGCCGTCGGTGCGCCCCCGCCCGCGCCCACGAGCCCGGGCATGGCTCGCTCTCCGATCCCGTTCCACAAGCAGTGACGGGCGTTCCACAAGCGGTGACCGGCGTTCCACGCGCTGCGTCCGGCACGGGGCGCTCGGCGCGCTCGCCCCGGACGGCAGCGCCCGCGCGCAGACGGCAGAGCTCCGCAGCGCGCGGATCGCTCCGCGGGGCTTCGGCGCGGCCCGTGGATGCGGGCCGCTGCGGTGCCGTGAGAGACTGAAGGCGTGCTGGCCCTCCTCGGCGCCCTCGCCTGCGTGGTGGCGAACGGGTTCTTCGTCGCGGCCGAGTTCGCGCTGGCGAAGGTCCGCCCGACGCAGCTCGAGGCCCGCATCAAGGCGACCGACGATCCCGCCGCCAAGCGCGCGCTGGCGATCGTGCAGATGCTGGATGCCTACCTGCCGGCGACCCAGCTCGGCATCACGCTCGCGTCGCTCGGCCTGGGCTGGCTGGGGGAGCCCGCGATCGCGGCGCTCCTGGCGCCCCTGCTCGCGCTCTTCGGCCTCTCCGAGGAGGTGATCGAGGGCATCTCGGTCGCCGTCGGGTTCGCGCTCATGTCGAGCCTGCACATCGTGATCGGCGAGCTGGTACCGAAGTCGCTCGCGATCCGCCGGCCCGAGGACATCGCGCGGTACGCGTCCCTGCCGCTGCGCGTCTTCTACTTCGCGGTCTATCCCGCGCTCATCCTCCTGAACTCGGCCTCGAAGCTCGTGCTCCGCGCGCTCGGCCTGCCCGCGCCGGACCACGCCGAAGGAAAGCTCTCGCTCGAAGAGCTGCGGCTGCTCATCCAGGCGTCGTTCGACGATCTCGAGACCCAGAAGCGCGAGCTCCTCGAGCGCGTGCTGCGCGCGACCGATCGCCCGGTGCGCGCGATCATGGTGCCGCGCGTCGACATGGAGGTGCTCTCGCTCTCGGACGACTTCGACGCCTGGATGGAGCGCGTCCGCAAGACGGGCTTCTCGCGCTACCCCGTCGGCAAGGATCGCGATCCCGATCACGTCGTGGGCTACGTCTACGTGAAGGACCTGATCTTCCACGGGCCCTCGCGCCCGTCTCCCGCCGCGCTCAAGCGCGACATCCTCATCGTCCCCGAGTCACGCACGGTCGGAGAGATCCTCGCCGAGTTCAAGGAGAGCTCGATCCCGATGGCGCTCGTGGTCGACGAGTACGGCGGCACGAGCGGCCTCGTGACCGTCGAGGACGCCCTCGCCGAGATCGTGGGCGACATGAACGACGAGCTGACGGGCGTCGGCCAGCCGCGCGTCGTCGCTGCTTCCGATGGCGCCTACGTCGTCGATGGCGCGCTGCCCCTCGACGACCTGGGCGAGCTCGACGGGCTCGCGCTGCCCGAGCGCGGCGACGCGGCGACCGTCGGCGGATACGTGCTGGGCGCCCTCGGACGGCTCGCCGTCCCCGGCGACCGTGTCGACGCCGGGCGCTGGGAAATCCACGTGGAGGACGTGCGCGCCCGTCGCGTGCACCGCGTGCGCATCGTGCCCCGGCGCCCGTCCGCGCCCGCGGAGCCGCCGTCCGAGGCTTGACCGCCGGGCGCCCCGACGGGTATCGAAGAGCGAGCATGCCGGGGGCCGAGGACGATCGCTTCATTCGCGAGCACGAGGGGCTCGTGACGAGCATCGCGCAGCGGCTGCGCGGCGAGATGGAGCTCACGCTCTCCATGGACGACCTCAAGGGTTGGGGCTTCCAGGGGCTGGTCGAAGCGCGCGCCCGCTTCGATGCGTCGCGCGGCGTGCAGTTCTCGACGTTCGCGTACTACCGCGTGCGCGGCGCCATGATCGACGGCATCCGGAAGACCGGCTACGTGTCGCGACGCGCGCACGAGCTGGCCAAGATCGCCGAGGCCGCCGACGCCGCGGCCGAGCAGGTCGCCGAGGGCCGCGCCACGATGACGGCCGCGCAGCGCGCCGACGCGCAGCAGACGGCCGCGAGCATCGACGAGATCTTGGCCCGTACGACGGCCGCCTTCGTGATCGAGGCCGTCGGCCAGGCCGAGCGCGAGCGTGCGCCCGGCCCCGACGAGCTGGTGATCGCGGCCGAGAGCGCCGATCGCGTGCGCGCCGCGGTGGACACGCTGCCCGAGCGCGAGGCCAAGGTGATCCGCGACTTCTACTTCCACGGCCGCGTGCTCGACGAGATCGCCGCGGACTTCGGCGTGTCGCGCTCGTGGGTCAGCCGCATGCACACGCGCGCGCTCGGCCTGCTCCGCGAGACGCTCGAGCGCGACGCCTGAGCGTCCCGAAGAACCGCTCGGGCCACGGCGAGGCGCGACGAGCTCCCGCTCACGGCTCGCGGGCCGTGACCCCGGTCAAGGCGCGGTCGGTGCAGGCAGCTCCGGCGAGGTCGGCGCCCCCGCGGGCGGCGGCAGCGGCGGCAGATCCTCGAGCGCCTCGAGAAGCTCCTCGGCGGTCAGCTCGGTGGGTGCCGAGGGCTCGCGCGGGACCAGGCTCGGGATCACCATCTGCAAGTCCGAAGGGGCCGTCCCGATCGGGCCGGGCGGCAGAACGACGGGCGGCGGCTCGGGAAGCGAGACCAGGCCCTCGCAGCGGGCACACGCCTCGCGCGCCCGCTCGCACGTGGCTCCGTGCAAGCACGTGGCGCACGCCTCCGCGTCGGCGGCGCTGGGCGCATCGCCCGCGTACGTCGCGTCGGCCGCGCGGCGCACGCAGTCGACGAACGCCTCGCCCCCCTCGCAGTCCGCCGCGAACGCGCAGGCCGCGCGCAGGCTCGAGCCGGCGACCACGTCGGGCGCGACGCGCGGAAGCGCCGCGAGGATCCCGAGCGCGACCACGCCCAGGGCCGGCAGAGCCCGCACGCCCAGCCCCACGGGCCGCCCCGCACGCTCGGCCGCCACGCGCCCCGCCGCGCCCGCCGCGTCGCCGAGGATCACGAAGGGCAGCGCCGCCCAGAACGGCGGGTGTCCCCACGCGATCGCCGCGCACGCGATCGCTTGCGCGCCCAGCACCACGGCCACGCCACGCGCGCCCGCGTAGAGGTGCCCACCGACGAACGGCGGCGCGAGGGATCGCAGCACGGCGGCGCGCGGCGTGCGGGCCGGGGCAGAACGGGGCGTGGCGGAGCGGACGGTCGAGGCGTTCACGGGCGGAGGCGCGCGAACGATTGCACGAAGTTCGCGCCGAGCACCTTCCGTATGCGGGTCTCGTTCCACTTCCGCTCGAGCATGTACGCGACGAGCCGGTAGAAGCCGGCGCCGCCGTCGCGCAGATCGGCCGGCGGCACGATGAAGCCGTCGTAGTCGCTCCCGAGGGCCGCGCAGTCCTCGCCGCCCGCCGCGATCGCGGCCTCCACGTGATCGATCACGCGGCGCCCGTCGCCGGGCCCGAGGAACCCTCGGTGGAAGATGATCCCCACCACGCCCCCGCTGTCGGCGACGGCCTTCACCTGGCGCGCGTCGATGTTCCGCCACATCGGGCGGACCTCGGAGATCCCGGTGTGCGTGACGATCAACGGGCGGCTGCGATCGTGCACCTCGACGGCATCCCAGAACGACTTCGGGCTCGCGTGCGCGAGGTCCACGAAGATGCGCTCGGCGTCGAGCCAGCGCACGAACTCGCGTCCCAGATCGCTGAGCCCGGCGTCGCCGCGGCCGCGCGCCGGGCTCGAGGTGGCTCCCAAGACCGAGCTCGAGAGGTGCACGACGGTGACGCGCGTCACCAAGCCCTCGGGGTTCTCGAAGCTCCCGCCGCGCAGCTTCGGGCTCTCGAAGGCGTTGCCGCCCTGCACGGTGACGAGCGCGGCGTGCTTGCCCTCGGCGCGCAGCCGCGCCCAGTCCGCGTGCGTGCGTGCGATCCCCACGTGCGGGCTCTTCTCCAGCGTGCGCCGCAGGTCGGCCACGTTCTCGGCGAGCACGCCGCTGCGCCGCGAGGACGAGCGCGTGATGTTCGTCGCGATCGACCACATCGCGCCCGTCAGGCCGCCGCCCAGCACGCGCGGCAGATCGAGGTGCCCGAAGAGAAAGCCGCCCAGGGGGAACAGGTGCGAGTGCCGTCGATGCAGATCGTAGCGGTAGAGCCGCGCCGGGATGAACGACTCGACGTGCAGGTCGACGATCTCCGCGCTCCACGCGAGCTCCACGGCCTCCCGGGGCACGCCCACGTCCCGCGCGACCTCGGCGGCGGTCTTGCCGAGCACGCGCTCGGCCAGCGATCGCGAGCTCGACGTGCTCAACGGGAGACGCCGAACTGCAGTCGGTGACCGGCCAGCTCGTCCAGATCGGACACGAAGCGATCGCCGGCGTGGCGCGCCGGGTACATCTGCCAGCGCGTCTGCGTGGCGCTCACGAAGAGGTCACGCTGCGCGCCGGGCTCCTCGATCGCGAGCGCGAGATCGCTCTCCGGGTAGCCGTCCGGGATGCGCACGTACGGGACGCTGTAGTGGATCGACCGCGTCAGGCCCGGGGTCACGGCCGGCGTGATCTCGACCAGCGGCCCGAGGGGCGTCTGCGTCTCGGAGGTGTCGAACACGTGCGCCCCCTCGGCGACCCGCATCGTGATCTCGACTTCTTCGCTGAAGACGTCGCGATCGATCTCGAGGCGTGCGCCGTTCGCGAGCTCCAGCGTGCCGCCCATGCGGCCCACGCGCGCGCGGACCTCGGTGTCCCCGTGCGCGTCGGCGGCGCGCGGCGGCGGCGGCGGCGGCGGCGCTTCGGCGACCTCGGAGGCGGTCGTCGAGCGCGTCTGGGAGGCGCCCCCTCCGCAGGCGGCCAGACCGAGTGTCAGCAGCAGAGCGGCTCGCATTCGCATCGCGTTTCCCTCCCGTTTCGATCTTAGGTCCGGAGGGCGAAGAAGTCGATCTCGTGCCGTGACGCGCCAATGTCGTTGACCCGGGCGCTCGCGGTTTGGCAGGCTCGCCCCGTGCTCCCCTTCCGACGCGCCCTGCCCCGCCCGCGGCCCCTCGTGCGCACTTGCGTGCTGGGGATCGCGATGATGGGGATCGGGGCGGGCTGCACCATCGAGGTCGGCGAGAACATCGTCCAGCCGAACACCCAGCTGAGCGAGGACTTCTTCTACTGCCGCATCCAGCCCGACGTGATCCAGGCGGCCAGCTGCGCCACGGGCGCGGCCGGCGACAGCGGCGGCTGCCACATGGCGCAGTCCTCGCTCCGGCTCGTGGACACGAGCGGGGTCACCCGACCCGCGTGCACCGGCGCCGACATGGGGCAGCTCGCACCCGGCGCCGTGATCCCGCCGGAGTACATGGACAACTTCCAGCGTGTGCAGTTCACGCTGGGGCCCGATGCCGAGTCGAGCCCCTTCTATCGCCGTCCCACGGGCATGGACTCGCACCCGAGGCGCGCCGTCGACATGGCGCAAGAGATGTTGATCCTCGACTGGTTCGGGAGCGCTCTATGAGCCTCGCTCGCGCCAGCCACGCTTGCTGGCCTTCGCTCCGTGCGCTCGCGATCTTCGGTGCGCTCGCGATCCTCGCCTCCTTCTCCGGAGCGGCCCGTGCGCGGGCGCAGGACAGCGCGAGCGCGTCCGACTCCACGGCCGAGCCCGCCACGACCGCGAGCGACGCCGCGGCGGGCGACGAAGAAGCGCCGCACGGCGTCTACGCCCGCGTCGTCGTCGATCGCACCGAGCTCCATTCGGGCCCGGGCGCCTCGTTCCGCCACACCTACACCGCCACGCGCGGCGACACCTTCCTGATCGTCGAGCGCGGCGCGCGCGGCTACTGGTTCCGCGTCGAGCTGCCCGACGGCACCTTCGCATGGATCCAGGGCGACGCCGTGTACACGCACGAGCTCTCCGACGAAGAGGCGCACGAGGGCCAGTTCGCGCCCGAGGTCTTCGCGCCTCCCCCGCTGCCGCAGGCCGTCGGCGAGATCTCGTTCAACTTCGGCGCGCTGGGGCTCGTGAACGGCTTCATGTCGATCCGGCCCGCCTTCTATCTGGCGCCGGAGTTCGGCATCGAGCTCACCGCCGCGGCGGCCGTAGGCGATCGTGGCCGCATCCTGATCGGCGCGCTCGGCGGGATCATCAACGTCTTTCCGCAGTCCGTCGTCATCCCGTTCTTCGCCGTCGGCGGCGGCATCGCGTACGGCGATCCCAACGCGGACGCGTTCCTCGTCCGCTCCGGCGCGAGCGCGGCACTCTACGGGGGCGGCGGCCTGCGCTTCGCCTTCCGCTACCGCATCACCCTCCGCATCGAGGCGCGCCTCTGGGCGCTCTTCGATCAGAATCGTTACGTCGCACAAGAGGAGTACTCCGGTGGCCTCACCGTCTTCTTCTGAGCTGCGCGGGTCCGCTGTTCTCGTCGCCGTGCTTCGTGCGCTGGGGATCACGATCGCGCTCGTGGCGGCGCTCGCGTCGACCGGCTGCGTCACCGTGCGCCCCGAGCAGCGCGAGTTCCTCGCCGATCGCTCGATGACCTTCGGCTCGGGCGGTCAGCTCGAGGCCGACACCGATCACGTGCTCGACAACCGCGAGGGCTCGGCCGGCGCGGCGACGGTCAGCGGAGGCGGCTGCGGGTGCAACTGAGGCGCGCCACTGCTCTCTTGGCCTCGCTCGCGATCGTCGTCGTCACCGGCGAGGTGCGCGCCGATGCGGGCGGCGAGGTCGACGTCGCCGGGACCTTCTATCACGAGGGCTTCGGCGGCCCGCTCGAGATGAACGTCGTCACGCCGAGCGTGACCGGCCGCGTGGAGCCCATCGACGAGCTCGCCTTCCGGCTCGGCTGGCAGGCCGACGTCGTCTCCGGCGCGTCGGTCGCCGTCGTCGACGCGCCCTCCCCGCAGCCCGACGTGGTGAGCACGGCGACCCAGCTCACCGACTTCCGCAACACGTTCTCCGGCGGCGCCGAGATGCGGAGCGACTTCGGCTCGATCCGCGCCGCGTACTCGTACGGCTTCGAGAACGACTACCGCAGCCACGGCCTGCAGCTCGGCGCGCGCGCCGAGGCCTTCGAGCGCACGATGCTCTTCGACCTCAGCTATGCGCGCGGCTGGGACTCGGTCTGCGACACGACGCAGGGGCGCATCCAGGATCCCGTGCAGCGGCGGCGCCTCGCGAGCTCGCAGCACTGCTTCCAGACGGGCATGGACACCGTCTCGCACGACCTCTCGATCCAGACCTTCCAGGGAAGCTGGACCCAGCTCTGGGCGCCCATCTTCTCGACGCAGCTCACGCTCTCGGCGCAGCTCGTCGACGGCTTCCAGAGCAACCCGTACCGCGGCGTGTGGCTCGGCCGCTCGGCGGCGCAGGAGCACCACCCCGATCATCGCGCGCGCTACGCGGCCGCGCTCGGCTTGCGCCTCTGGCTCGAGCCGCTCTCGGGCGCCGTGCAAGCCACCGCGCGCGTGTACCGCGACACGTGGGACGTGAACTCGGTCTCGGCCGAGCTCGCCTACGAAGAGGTGATCGAGGGCGTGCTGCGCATCCGCGTGCACGGCCGCTACTACACGCAGACGCACGCGGCCTTCTACTCGGACGACTACGCGCTGCGCCCGCGCGGCCAGTACTTCACGGGTGACCGAGAGCTCTCGGCCATGTCGTCGGTGATGGTGGGCGGCTCGATCTCGTTCCAGGCGACGAACCTGGGGGACCCGCTCTCGGAGCTGGACGTCTCGCTGCGGATCGACTGGCTCCATGGGGAGTATCCGGACTATCACTACGGCCTCGCCGCCGTTCCGAACCGGGACTCTCTCATCGGCTCGCTCGCCCTCGAGCTCCACTTCTGACTCGAGCTCCCATGCCCCTCACACGCCCCGTTCGCATCCTCCTCGTGAGCCTCGCCTCACTGCTCGCGGCGCTCGCGCTCGACGCCTGCAATCGCCGTGGGGCGACGCTGGACCCCCGCACCGACCCCGCCGCGCCGACCACGATCGCCCAAGGCGGCGGGGACGGGACGACGACGCCCGAGACCGCGCCCACGAAGCGCCCGCCCACGGGCACCTCGTGTGGCGGCCGAGACGACTGCCCCAACGACCAAGTCTGCGTCGACGGCTCGTGCCGCTACCGCGAGACCAGCGTCGCCGGCGAGATCCTCGCGGCGAGCGCCGGCGCGATGGTCGAGGCGGGCGACTGGGAAGGCGCGATCCGCACCTACGACGAGGCGATCGAGGCCTACAACCACGCGCACGCGCCCGTCCCGCCGGAGCTGCTCTGCCACTCGGCGTCGATCCTGCTGAGCACGTCGACCGACGAAGACACCCGCGAGCGCGGCGCCCGGCGTGCCGACGCGTGCTTCCGCAGCTCGCTCCCCGGCTACCCGGCGCGCGAAGACGTGCGCCGCGCCGTGGCGCGCCTGCGCTTCGAGGGCCTCGACGTGGCTCTCTTCGATCGCGCCGAGCCCGCGGATCGCTTCTTCACGAACGCCGTCTCGCGCCCGACCATCGACGCGCTCGCGATCGACGTGCAGGTCCCCGACGAGGGCGACGCCTCGCTCGCCCCGCTGCGGGCAGCGCTCGCGACCGACGCCGTGCACCGCGCCATCGCCGAGTGCTTCGTGCAGGACTGGGAGGTCCGCCACGAGCGCGAGGCGCGCGCGGCGGTCGTCGTGCGCTACTCGACGCACCTGCGCGACATGGGCACCTACGACACCTACGAGCCCGAGCTCGTCGTGGAGCAGACGACCGTCGCGCAGGACGGCTTCGAGCCCTGCGTGGCCGGCGCGCTGCAGAGCGCGATCACCTTCCCGCGCGGTGGCCGCACGGTCGCCTGGCAGACGCCGGTCGACATCGTCGCCCACGTGCAGTGACGGCGGGCCTCGATGACGCCCGAGCTGGTGCCAGCCCTGATCCTGGGGCTCGTGCAGGGGCTCACCGAGTTCCTGCCGATCTCGAGTGACGGGCACCTCGCGATCGCGTCGATGCTCTTCGGCGGCACGCCGAGCTCGCTCGCGCTGGTCGTGCTGCTGCACCTCGGCACGCTCGCCGCGACCGTGGTGGTGCTGCGCGACGACGTCCTGAAGCTCGTCCGAACGCTGGCCACGCCCTCGCACTGGCGCGGGACCGAGGAAGGCGCAGCGCTCCGCACGATCGTGATCACGTCGATCCCGACCGCGATCGTCGGTCTCGCGCTCCACGACCGCGTCGAGGCGTGGGCCGAGTCGCCGCTCGTCGTCGGCGCGTGCCTGCTGCTCTCCGCGGCGGCGGTGGCCTCGACCCGATGGACGGGCGCCCGCGCGACGAAGGAGTCGCTCGATCTGCCGGTCTGGCAGTGCGTCGTGATCGGGATCGCCCAAGGCTTGGCGGTCCTCCCGGGGCTGACGCGGAGCGGCTCGACGATCGCCGTCGCGATGCTGCTGGGGATCGCCGGGCCGGCTGCGTTCCGCCTCTCGTTCCTGCTCTCGCTGCCCGCGATCGCAGGCGCGGCGCTCCTCGAGCTGCGCCATCCCGACGTCTGGTCGACGCTGGGCCTGCCGGCGATCGCCGGCGCGCTCGTGGCGTTCGCCGTGGGACTGGCAGCCTTGCTCGGCCTGAGGCACATCGTCGCGCGCGGGCGCTTCTGGGCGTTCGCGATCTACCTCGTGCCGCTCGGCGCGATCCTCCTCTGGGTAGGCTCGACTCGATGACCGACAGCGTTCTTCCCCACGCGTGGGCCGTGATCATGGCGGGTGGCGCCGGGACGCGCTTCTGGCCGCTCTCGCGCAAGGCGCGGCCCAAGCAGCTGCTGGCGCTCGCGACCGAGCGCTCCCTCTTGGCCGACACGGTCGCGCGCATCGCGCCGCTGATCCCGCCCGAGCGCGTGCTCGTCGTCACCGCCGCGCACCTCGTCGAAGCGACGCGCGCGGAGCTGCCCGACGTGCCGGCCGAGAACTTCCTCGCCGAGCCGATGCAGCGGAACACGGCGCCCTGCGTCGGCTGGGCCGCCGCCACGATCCGGGCGCGCGATCCAGGCGCGGTGCTGGCGGTGCTCGCCGCCGATCACTTCGTGGCCGACATCGGCGAGTACCAGCGCGTGGTCCGGCAAGCGCTCGAGGCGGCGCGCTCGGGCGCGCTCGTGACGCTCGGCATGAAGCCCACCCGTCCCGAGACGGGCTACGGCTACCTCAAGGTCGGCAAGAAGCTCGACGACGACACCGCGCGCGTGGACGCGTTCGTGGAGAAGCCCGACGCGAAGACCGCGCGGCGCTACCTGAAGAGCGGCAAGTACCTGTGGAATTCTGGGCAGTTCTTCTTCACGGCCGACGCCGTGCTCGGCGAGATCGCGGCGAGCCTCCCGGCCCTCGCCGAGAGCCTGCCCGAGCTCGTCGGCGCCTCGCCCGCCGCGCTCGAGGTCGTGTTCCGGCAGCTGCCCTCGATCTCCATCGACCACGGCGTGATGGAGAGCGCGAAAGACGTGCGGGTGATCCCGAGCGACTTCGGCTGGTCCGACGTCGGCGGCTGGGTCACGGCGTGGGAGCTCGGCGAGAAGGACACGGACGAGAACGCCGTCGTCGAGGCCGACGCGGTGCTCGAGGACGCGCGCGGCAACTACGTGCGCGCGCCGCACGGCAAGATCGTGGCGCTCATCGGGGTCCGCGATCTGGTCGTGGTCGACACGCCGGACGCGCTCCTCGTGGTCCCGCGCGAGCGGGCGCAGGACGTGAAGCTCGCCGTGGCCGCCCTGGGCAAGCGCGAGCCTCCGCGCGGCGTCTGACCGCCCGCGCGCCGCGAGACCGCGGCGTCTGGCCGCCCGCGCGCCGCGAGGCTGCGGCGTCTTGGCGCGGGCGTCTCACCTCGGGCACCATCCCGCCGATGCGCATCGCCAACCCGCACGTCTTCCGCGAGTACGACATCCGTGGCGTCGCCGACCGCGACATGCCCGACGACTTCGCCCACGCGCTCGGCCGCGCGCTGGGGACCACGTGGGCGCGGCGCGGCGCCCAGCGCGTGGCGGTGGGCCGCGACTGCCGCCTGAGCGGCGAGCGTCTGCACGCGGCGCTGCTGATGGGCATCGTGGAGTGCGGCCTCGAGGTGCTCGACATCGGGATGGGCCCGACGCCGCTCCTCTACTTCACCGTCTTCCACCGCGATCTCGACGGCGGCGTGCACGTCACGGGCTCGCACAACCCGCCGGCCGAGAACGGCTTCAAGATGATGGCCGGCAAGGGCACGCTCGCCGGCGACGAGATCGCCGCCCTGCGGCGCATGATCGAGAGCGACGACTTCGATCTGCGCGAGGGCGGACGGGTCACGTCCTACGATCCCACGGGGGCCTACGTCGGCTTCGCGCGCGGCAACGTCCAGCTCGCGCGCACCGATCTGCGCATCGCGATCGACGCGGGCAGCGGCGCCGGCGGGCCGCTCGCGCTCGCGGCGATGCGCGCGATCGGCCTCGATCCCGTGGCGCTGCTCGTCGAGCCCGACGGGCGCTTCCCGGTGCACCACCCCGATCCCTCGCAGCCCGAGAACGTCGAGCTGCTCGTGCGCACGGTGCGCGAGCACCGGCTCGATCTGGGCATCGCGTACGACGGGGACGCCGATCGCATCGGCGTGGTCGACGCGCGCGGCGAGGTGCTCTACGGCGACAAGCTGCTGACCCTCTTCGCCCGCGACGTGCTCGCGCGGCGCCCTGGCGCGCCGATCCTCGGCGAGGTGAAGTGCTCGCAGACGATGTACGACGACATCGCGAAGAACGGCGGGCGCCCGATCCTCTGGAAGACGGGGCACTCGCTCATCAAGCGCAAGATGAAGGAGGAGCACGCGCTCCTCGCCGGCGAGATGAGCGGCCACGTGTTCTTCGCGGACCGGTTCTTCGGTTTCGACGACGCGATCTACGCGTCCCTACGCCTCTGCGAGATCCTCTCGGGCACGCGTACGCCGCTCCACGAGCTGCTCGCCGATCTGCCGGAGACCTTCAGCACGCCGGAGCTGCGCGTGGATGCGAGCGACGCGACGAAGTTCGACGTCGTGCGCCTCGTGCGGGATCACTACCGCGCGAAGGTGCCGACCGAGGTGGAGGACGTCGTCGACATCGACGGCGCGCGCGTGCGCTTCCCGGGCGGCTGGGGCCTGGTCCGCGCCTCGAACACGCAGCCCGTCCTCGTGCTCCGCTTCGAGGCCGACACGCCCGAGCGCCTCGCGGCGATTCGCGCCGACGTCGAGGGCACCGTGGCGCGCGCGACGGCCGCGCTAGAGTGACGGACGCGGGGAGCCGCCTTCCTCCCCGCCCGGAGCGCCCCATGTCCGTTCGCTCGCTCGGCCTCGACGACTCGCTCCACGCGTACTTGCTCGCGAGCACGCTGCGCGATCACCCGGTGCTCCACGCGTTGCGCGAAGAGACCGCGCGCATGACGCAGGCGCGGATGCAGATCTCGCCCGAGCAGGGGCAGCTCATGCAGTTGCTCGTCGAGCTCACGGGCGCGCGGCGGATCATCGAGGTCGGGACCTTCACCGGCTACAGCTCCACGGCGATGGCCCTCGCGCTGCCGGCCGACGGCAAGATCGTCTGCTGCGACGTCAGCGAGGCGTTCACGGCCGTCGCGCGACGCGCCTGGAAGGCCGCCGGGGTCGAGGCGAAGATCGATCTGCGCATCGCCCCGGCCACGGAGACGATGGACGGCCTGCTCGCGAGCGGGCAGGAGGGCACCTACGACCTCGTCTTCATCGACGCGGACAAGGCCCACTACGACGCCTACTACGAGCGGGCGCTGCGCCTCTTGCGCGTCGGCGGCCTGGTCCTGCTCGACAACGTGCTCTGGAGCGGCCGGGTCGCCGACCCCTCCGTCACGGACGCCGACACGGCGGCGCTACGCACCTTGAACGGGAAGATCCACGCCGACCCCCGCGTAACCCAGGCGATGTTGCCAATCGGCGACGGGCTCACCCTTGCCCGGAAGCGGGGCTGAGGTATCCCACCGCACCCTACCCACGGGGCCGTCCACGGGGAATGACGATGAAGAACACGTTCGGCTATGCACTCGCGCTGGCGCTCGCGATCGGATCTTTCGCGGCGGCCGCGCCGGCCTCGGCGCAGGTCGTGATCCAGGGCGAGGTCACCTATCAGCAACAGCAGCAGCCCTACGGCTACGCGCAGCCGCAGACGGGCTACTCGGCCTCGCCCTACGTCCAGTCGGGCGCCGCGGCCGCACCGCAGCCGGTGCGCTACATCCACCGCTCGCAGTCGATCGCCGGGCTCTGGGTGCCGGGCATCATCGCGCTCGGCGTGGGCTGGCTGGGCGGCGCGCTCATCGCGACCTACGGCTGGGGTGACTGCACGGGATCGGGCTGCCCGAGCGGCGACTGGGTCGGCTTCCAGTGGATCCCGGTGGTCGGCCCCTGGCTGGCGCTGGGCCTCGCCGATGCACGTGACTGGGCGCCGCTGAGCTACGTGACGGGCATCCTCGAGGACGTCGGCCTCCTGCTCTTCATCCTCGGCCTCGCGATCCGCGACGAGTGGGACGAGCCGGTCTACGCCTTCGGCGACGGCCCCGATGCGGCGCGCCTCTATCTCTCGGCCGGCCCGACGCAGGGCGGCGCCTCGGCGACGGCGCTCCTGCGGTTCTAGCCACGCACCGGGAGGCGCACGGCGCCTATCCGAAAGAAGGGGCACACGGCCACCCGCTCCCTCGGGTTTCCGGTGTGCCCCTTCCGCTTTCCGTCGCATGATCGCGCCCGATGGCGAAAGCCCGCCCTGCCCCGCCACCGCTGCGCGCCTCGCTCGGTCACTCGCTCGCGACCTTCCGCATCGTCTGGGGCACGAGCCCGGCCCTCGCGGCGAGCTCGATCGTGCTCATGGCCGTCACCGCCGTGCTGCCGGCGGCGATCGCCTGGGTCGGTCGCCTGATCGTCGACTCGGTCGAGAAGTCCTCCATCGCGCCCGCGGCCGAGACCGCCGTCCTGCACTGGGTGGCGCTCGAGCTCGGCCTCGTGCTCGCCCTCAACGTCTCGCGACGCGTCTACGAGACGCTCGGCGCGCTCCTCTCGCAGCTCGTCGCGCAGCGCGTGAACGAGCGCATCCTCGAGAAGGCCGTGACGCTCGAGCTCTCCGAGTTCGAGGACGCCACCGTCTACGACGAGATGACGCGGGCCCGCCGCGAGGCGTCCTACCGGCCGATGGGGCACGTCGAGCACGTCGTCGGCCTCGTCCAGAACGCCATCACGATGCTCGGCCTCGGCGCCGTGCTGGCCACGCTCTCGAAGTGGTCGCTCCTCGCGCTCGCGGTCGCCGCGGTGCCGGCGTTCATCGCGGAGATCCGGTTCGACGCCGACACCTTCAAGCTCTTCTCGTGGAAGAGCGAGGAGTCGCGCCGTCAGAACTACTACGAGATGGTCATCACGACCGCGCAGCACGTGAAGGAGACGAAGCTCTTCGGCCTGGGGCGCTTCTTCCTCGACAAGTACCGCGCGATCTTCTGGAAGGTCTGGAAAGAGGACCGCGACCTCGCGGTGCGCCGAGCCGGCTGGAGCCTCGTGCTCGGCGAGATCAGCACGCTGACCTTCTACGGCATCTACGCGAGCGTCGCGCTCCGTGCGGCGGCCCATCAGATCACGCTCGGCGAGATGACGATGTACCTCGTCGCGTTCCGCGACGGGCAGCGCGCGCTCCGGAGCCTCTTGCACCTCGTCTCGCAGGCCTTCGACGACCGGCTCTACCTCGCCGCACTGCTCGGCTTCCTCGAGCGCCCGCGCGCGGCGGGCCCCACGGCCGGCGGCCAGACGAGCGGCCCCGCGCCGGAAGACGGCGTGCGCTTCGAGGACGTCTCGTTCGCCTATCCGGGGAGCGACAAGCCCGTGCTCGACGGCATCACGCTGCACCTGCCGCCGCGGCACAAGCTCGCGCTCGTCGGCGAGAACGGCGCCGGCAAGACGACCCTCATCAAGCTGATGACCCGCCTCTACCGGCCCACGAAGGGCCGCGTCCTGCTCGACGGGCTCGACCTGGCGGAGTGGGACGAAGAAGCGCTGCGACGCCGCGTCGGCGTCATCTTCCAGGATTTCGTGCAGTACCAGCTCACGGTCGGCGAGAACGTCGGCGTGGGTGACGTCGCGGCGATGGACGACGCGAGCCGCGTGAACGAGGCGGTCGACGAAGGCGGCGCGCGCGAGGTCGTGGACGCGATGCCCAAGGGCCTGGCGACCCAGCTCGGCAAGTGGTTCGACGAGGGCCGCGATCTCTCGCTGGGGCAGTGGCAGAAGATCGCGCTCGCGCGCGCGTTCATGCGCAAGAGCGCCGACATCCTCGTGCTCGACGAGCCGACCGCGTCGATGGACGCCGAGGCCGAGGCCCGCGTGTTCGCGCGCTTCCGCGAGCTGACGAGCGATCGCACGGCGGTGCTCATCTCGCATCGCTTCTCCACCGTGCGGATGGCGGATCGGATCGCCGTCCTGCACGACGGGCACATCGTGGAGCTCGGAAGCCACGAGGAGCTGCTCGCCCAGAACGGGCGCTACGCGCGCCTTTTCACGCTCCAGGCGCAGGGCTATCGGTGAGCGGGCCGCGGCAGCCTCGTTGCGATTTGCTTCGAGGCGAGCGACGGACCGTGCGCTGCTGACCGCACCGGGCCTGGCGGTGTACCTTCGCGCCGCGCTAGCCGGGGCCGGCCGCGCAGGAGGAGGACGACGCATGCGAACGGCGTGGAGTGGGCTCTTTCGGGCGAGCGCGATGGCGCTCGCGTTGGCGGGATGTGGTGGGGCCGGTGGCGGCGGCGGCGGTGGTGCTGGCGGCGGAGCGACCGTCGGAGGCGACTCCGCGGCGGCGACCTCGCTGCCGGCCGCCATGCGCCCGGTGACCGTCGCGCGCGGCCTGCAGGCCTCGCCGGACCACGCGTTGATCGTCGTCCTGAGCCCCTCCGACGGCGGGCCCTACGCGATCGTCGACGCCAGCGGCGCCATCGTGGCCGAGGTCGGCCCGCGCGATCGCGCGCTGATCGACGCGACGCCCGGCACGGTCACCTACTACGCGCTCGCCGACAGCGCGGGCGATCGGATCTCCGGCGAGGTCGTGGCGGGCGGCGTCTACTACGCCGCGGTCGACCCGCACGGCTCGGGCATCCACTTCGTCACCGTCTCGCCCCGCTCGGCCGACGGCCGCTGGGATCACCTCTCCGAGCTCATCGGCGAGACCGAAGAGCAGGAGATCGATCCCGCGCAGCGCGGCGCCCTCGACGCGCACGTCGTCACGCCCCAGCTCCGGCCGCGGATGAGCGCGCTGGACACGCGCGCGGGCGAGATGGATGCGGCCCACCTCGACGAGCGCACGCTGCACCCCGAAGAGGGCTCGCTCACGCCGCCCCAGTGACGCGAGCGCGCCGGGCGCCCGCTCGCGCGATCAGCGTTTGAGCGGGACGCCCTTGGCGTCGAGCGTCCAGCCGGGCGGCAGCGCCTTGGCCACCTCGGCCTTGCGCTCGCCCACGTCCCAGCCGCGCTGCTGGAAGGCCTCGAGCAGGCGCGCCTTCACGCGCAGGCTGTCCTCGCGCGCGAGCGCGTCCTCGAGCGCCTTGCGATGCACGGCCGGGTCTTCTTGGTTCAGGAGCGCGAGCGCGCTGTGGAAGCGCGCCGTCTCGTTCACGTCGCCGAGGAAGCGCTCGACGGCCGGGCCGACGCGCGGGTCCTTGCGCTCTTCGAGGGCCTGCAGCACCTGCAGCTTGCGCTGCGGGTCGCGCTCGTACTCGAGCTCCATCTTGCCGAGCAGGCCCACGAGCACCTCGACGACCTCGGCCTCGCCCGCGAGCCGCTCGAGGATCTTCAGCGGCCAGCTGAGCGACTCCGCCTTCGCGGCATAGGCGCGCGTGGGCGGAATCGCGGCATCGCCGACGGCGCAGACCAGGCGGAACACCTCGTCCTTCTCGTCGTTGTCGGTGATGCTCGGGTCCACGTAGAAGGCGAAGCGTGGCAGGAGCGCCTTCACGGCGTCCGCGCTCTTGAGCGCGCCGACCGCCTGGATCGAGTCCCAGCGATCGGAGGCCTGCGCGCGCTTGTTCGCGATGCGCGCCGCGTGCTTCTGGATCGTGGCCTCGGGCGAGCTCTTGAAGAAGTCGAAGATGCCCATCGCGCGCGCTTCTAGCAGATGAGCACGAGCGCCGTCAGCCGATGGAGACGGCGCGAGCGAGGAATCGAACCGGCAAGGCGAGTCCGTTGGAGCGAGGATCGGGCCCGTTGGATCGAGGATCGGGCAGAGCGACCTCCCGTGGAGGGCCCGCTCGGCTCACTTGATCGGGATCGGCTTCAGGTTGACCTGCGTGCCCGCGACCTCGACCTGGAAGCGGACCATGCGCGCGCCCGGGTGCTTCGGCAGGAGCGCCTTCTCGTTGGCCTTCAGGCGCTGCACGAACTTGTCCTGCGGGATGTTCGAGACGTTCTCGCCGGCGGCCTGCTTCGCCGCCACGTACTCGGCGTAGACGCGCGCATAGTAGGCGTCCTCGGCCTCGGCCCCGAGCTTGGCCGCGAGCGCCGGATCCACGTCCGAGCCGCCCCCGCCTCCCTCGCCGCCGCTCGCCGTGGCATCGCCGCCCTCGAGCTCGGTCTGGCCCGCCCATCGCGGGGCCGGCGGGCGCGAGATGCGGCCGCTCTCGTCGGCCTCGGGCGTGCCCGTGAAGACGTTCAAGAGCTGGTTGATGCGATACGCGAGGCCACCGAACTCGGCGCTCTCGATCTGGATGCGCAGGTCGGTCCGGCCGTTGATGATCGCGAGGATGCTCTCCTCCATCGACTCGATCGGGCGGAGCAAGCTCGTGCCGAGCATGAAGCCGTAGGCGACGGCGATCAGCAGGCCCGCCAGCATGAACCCGAGGATGAGATACGCGACGCTCGCCTTGGCGTGCTGCGCCGAGCGATCCGCCAGCACGACGATCGCCACGTGGCCCGAGGGCAGCCCGAGCGGGCCGATGACGCCGACGTACTCCGTGCCCGCGAGGTCCGCGATCCAGGGATCGCTCGTCTGGCCGCCATCGCGCGCCGCCACCGTCGCCGCCTGCGCGGGACCGAAGAGCTGCTCGCGGAGCGCGTCGGCCTCGCCGGGGCCGTCCAGCGAGGACGAGTAGACCGCCTCGTTCGAGACGAAGGCGACGTCGCGGCCGAGCACGCGCGCCTCTTCGGTCGCGAAGCCGTTCGACAGGTCGTAGCCGACGAGGAGCGTGCCGATGATGCGGCCTTCCGAGCGGATCGGCGCGACGGCGATGACGAGGGTCTTGTTCTCGTCCTGCTTGATCCAGACGTCCGCCGCGGGCTCCCCGCGCAGCGCGGTGGCGACGGCCGGCAGATCGTGGGCCAGATCCTGGCCGAACATGCGGATGCGGTCGGCGTTGCGCGCCACCACGTGGCCCTGATCGTCGGTGATCGCGACCACCTCGGGCGGGCCGCCGTGGCCACGCGCCGGATCGGCGAACCACGTGGCCGAGCGCTCGGCAGCCTCGAACGCGCGGTCGCGACGGCGCGGCTCGTCGAGCGCGCCGAACACCTCGGCCATCGCCGGGAGCGCGGCCTGGTCCTCCACCTGTCCGAGCAAATCGCGCGCCGTGAGCCGGATGGAGCGCTCGAGGAGGACCTCGTCGTTGCCGATCCGGGAGTCGACCTCGTCGAGGAACGAGGCCTCCACGTTCGACTTCACGAGGAAGTAGCTCCCGAGCCCGACGATCAGGACTGCGATGAAGCCGCCGGCGATGATCTTGGTGCGCATGTCTTTCCCCGCAGTGGGCTGGATAACATCGCCGGGAGAACGGGGTCAACGGCGCTCGTCGCGCTTGCGAGCGGCCGGGCGCCCGGTACAGGGTGAGCGATGCCCGTGCAGCCCATCGCCGTGGTGGACGACCCGAGCTTCGACCGGCACAAGGCCGCGCGCGCTCACCCCGAGTGCCCCGAGCGGCTCGAGGCTGCCCGCTCGGGCCTGCGCTCCGCCCTGCCCGAGAGCCGAATCGTGCGGCTCGAGGTGCGCGAGGTCGAGGCGCACGACCTCGCGCACGTCCACCGCGCGGGCCACCTCGACGCGCTCGAGCAGGCCATCGGTCAGGGCCGATTCGTCGATCTCGACGCCGACACCTTCGCCGGCCCCGGCACGCGGGAAGCGATGCGGCGCGCGGCGGGCGGTGCGGCGGAGCTCGGGGCTGCGCTGGGGCGCGCGAGCGAGCCCCGCACGGGGATCGCGCTGCTCCGCCCGCCAGGCCACCACGCCGAGCACGACCGCGCGATGGGGTTCTGCCTCCTGAACAACGTCGCGGTCGCGGCGCGCGCGGCCCAGGCCGCCGGCGCGAAGAAGATCGCGATCGTCGACTGGGACGTGCACCACGGAAACGGGACGCAGGACGTGTTCGAGCACGATCCCGACGTCCTCTTCGTGAGCCTCCACCAGTGGCCGCTCTACCCAGGCACGGGCTCGCCGGCCGAGATCGGCCTCGGCCAGGGCGTCGGCACCACGGCCAACCTCGCCCTTCCTCCGGGCTCCGGGCCGGCCGAGTACGCGCACGCGATGCGCCGCGTCGTCCGGCCGCTGGTCGAGGCCTTCGGCGCCGACCTCGTGCTCGTGAGCGCCGGATACGACGCCCACGCGCGCGACCCGCTCGCCTCCATGCGCCTCGACGCCGCGACCTACCAGGCGATGACGAGCGAGCTGCTCGGCGCCGCCGAGCGCCTCGGCCACGGGCGCCTCGGCGTGGTGCTCGAGGGCGGCTACGACCTCGCGGCGCTCGAGGAGAGCGTCGCCGCGACGGCACGCGCGCTCGACGGCGAGCGCCGCGAGCTCTCGCACGAGCGAGCCTCCGGCGCCGCGCTCGCCGCGATCGAGCACACGACACGCGCGCTCGCGCCGCACTGGCCGTCCCTCTTCGGCTCGTCGTCGTAGCGGCCGCGTCGCGCTACGGAGACGCCGTGTCCGGGCCCTCGAGCGTCTCGGTGCCCACGGCGTTGCCCTCGACGAACCAGAGGATCACGCCGAGGACGCCGAAGCCGATGGCCGCCCCGAGCGCGGCGTCGCTCCACGCGGAGATCCCGCGCGCGTCCTCGAGCGCCTGCATGTCGAAGGGGTTGAGCGCGTGCGACTGCCGATCGGCGGCCCAGACGCCGATGCCGACCGCGGCGCCGAGCGAGACGACGCCCAGGCCCCAGGAGACCCACGTGAAGATGCGCTCGCCGTGAGTCGCCTCGTAGCGATGCGAGGGCACCAGCTCCACGCGTGAGCTCGTGGTGGTGCCGGCGTTGATCGTCACCTCGGCGACGAAGGGTACGTAGCCGTCGAGCTCGGCCCGCAGGCGATGGGCGCCCGGCGAGAGCGAGAGATCCTGCTCGACCGGCGTGCGCCCGACCTCTTCGCCGTCGACGAGCACGCGCGCGCCCTCGCGCTCGCAGCGGACGCGGAGCGTGCCGGTCGTCGGAGCGATCTGCGCCGCGCGCCGCACGCCCTCGAGGCGCTCCTCGAGGTTCGCGATGTGCTGCTCGACCGTCGCGCGATCCGGCGGATCCACCCGCGCCGTGAGGTAGCGGCGGTAGTGCTCGATGGCTTGCTCGTAGTCGCTCGCCTCTCCGCGGGAGCGCGCGAGCTCTTCGTACGAGCGAGCGATGTTGTACCAGATGTCTGCGCTCGGAACGAGCGAGGCCGCGACCTGGAACGAGTGGATGGCGTCCGAGTATCGCTCGGCCTGGAAGTGCGCGATGCCGGCCATGAACTCGTCGCGCGCGTGCGCGGCGGTGTCGGCGTCCTGGTGGCCGACGGTCTCGTCGGGCGCGGGCGACTCGCTCGGGGCTCCGGCGTCGTCTTGCGCGCGCAGCGAGGGCGGCGCAGCGAGGAGCCACGCTCCCGCGAGGAGCAGCGCACGAGCCCAAGCAAGCCGGCGCATCGAGAAGCGATGCATGACGCCCCGAACGATATCACCGCCTCGGCGCGGGGAGCCCGTTTTCTGCCGGTGGCCGCGCGACTTGTGGCGGCGCGCGCAGCCCGATTACACTCGATGGAAATGAGGCGTGCAGCGCGCGCGAGCGGGGTCCTTTGGAGCGCGGCGCGATCGTGAAGCCGGCTCGCACCCTCGTCCTGGTGGGAGATCCCGAGATCGCGATCGACGTCTCGCGTGCAGCGGCGGCGATCGGTCTCGCGATCGATCCCCGTGTCGTCGCGGATCCGCTCGTCGCCGCCGCGGAGGCGATCGCGGAGGGCGCGCGCGTCGTGGGCGTCGTGGCCGAGAGCGTGCCCCGACCGAAGGCGCTGCTGGAGCTCTCGCGGAAGGCGGCGGCCACGAAGTCGCGGATCGTGCTCGGTTGCCTCGCGCCGCGGCGCGCGGCTCGCGAGCTCGCCGATCTCGCGGGAGATCTGGGCATCGTCGCGACCGTGGACGTGCGCCCCTTCGCGGGCGCGCTCGCGCTGATCGCGGCCAAGGCGGACCAGCCGTGGAACGGCACCCTGCGCGCGCTGCGCGGCCCCGAGCGCGCACGCCTCGAGAAGCTGCGCCGCGCCGAGCGCGCGAGCGGGCGCATCGTGCGAGCCGACGACGGCCTGCTCGCCTGGGAGAGCGGTGATCGACAGGTCGTGATCGGCGAGCCCGAGGCCACCGAGGCCGCGCTCGTCGCGCTCGCCGACGCCGCGACCGGCACCGCGCCCGGCCGCGCCCGGATCGAGGGCGTGGATGCGACGCGCGTGACCGAGGTGCTCTTCGGCCCACCGCGTGCGCTCTCCGACCCCGCGAGCAAGGCCGCGCTCGCTCCCTTCGGGCTCCCGCTGCCGCTCGAAGAGCTCTGCTCGAGCCCCTCGCGCGCCGCGGCCGAGGCCGCGCGCATCGGCTTTCCGGTGAAGATCTCGCTCGCCTCGCCCGATCTGCGCTCGTGGGATCACCCGGACCTCTCGGTCGACGGCATCGACAGCGCGGCGCGCGTGCGCGACGTGTTCCGGCAGATCATGGCCGTGGCGACCGAGCGGCGGCCGGACGCGCGCCTGCTGGGCGTGCATGTGACGGCGACGACGCAGGCCATCGCGCTCCTCGGCGTGGTCGCCGAGCCGCTCGGCGAGGGCGCGGCGCGCGCGCAGATCTCGTTCGCCGATCCGCACGGCATCGCCGCGGGCGATGCGACCGCGACGGTGCTTCCCGTGCCGCCCGAGCGACTCGAGCAGGTGATCGGGCGCCTGGCCGGGAGCTCGCTCGTGCTCGGCGTGCCGGCCGCGCAGCGCAAGGCCGCGCTCGATGCGATCGCCGACGTGCTCCTGCGGCTGACGGCGCTGCTCGACACGCACCGTGAAGAGATCGCGTCGGTCGAGCTCCGCCCGCTCGCGCTGCTGCTCGGCGGCAGCGTCGAGGTGCGCGAGGCATGCATCACCGTCGCCGACGTGTTCGTGCGGCGCATGTCCACCTGATCGCCGTCGCGCCTCCGGGCACTCCTTGCCGGAGGCTCATCGGCATGCCCGCTCCGGCCCCTCCCGTCCGCGGGCGATGCCCGCTACCGTCCGGGTCCTTCGTGGCGCGCACTCCTTGCCGGGGGCTCAGCTGGCCAGGTGACACGCGACGCGGCTCGCGCCGACCTCGCGCAGCACCGGCGCCTCGACGTCGCAGAGGCCCTTCTTCGCGATCGGGCAGCGCGGATGGAAGGTGCATCCGGGCGGCGGGCGCGTGGGGCTCGGCGGCTCCCCGGCGAGCACGAGCCGCTTCTTGTGCGCCTTCGGATCGGGCACCGGGATCGCCGAGAGCAGCGCCTGCGTGTACGGGTGCTTCGGGCTCTCGTAGAGCGCGTCGCTCGCCGCGAGCTCGACGATGCGGCCCAGGTACATCACGGCGACGCGACGGCTCATGAAGCGCACGACGCTCAGATCGTGCGCGACGAACAGGTACGCGAGCCCGAGCTCGTCCTGCAGGTCGCGGAGCAGGTTCACCACCTGCGCCTGGATCGAGACGTCGAGCGCCGCGACCGGCTCGTCGCACACCACGAGCTCGGGGCGCACCGAGAGAGCGCGCGCGATCACGATGCGCTGTCTTTGGCCGCCCGAGAACTCGTGCGGATAGCGCGACGCGTGCTCCTTGCGCAGGCCCACCTTCGCGAGCAACGCCTCGACCTGGCTCGCCTCCTCGTCTCTCGTCTTCGCGAGGCCGTGGATGCGCAGCGGCTCGCCGATCGCCTCGCGCACGGTGAGCCGCGGGTTGAGCGCGCTCATCGGATCCTGGAAGACGATCTGCATGCGCCGGCGATAGGGCCGGAGCGCCGCGCTGCCGAGCGCCGTCACGTCGTGCCCGTCGAACGAGACCTGGCCCTCGCTCGGATCGAGCAGCCGAATCGCCATGCGGCCGAGCGTGCTCTTGCCGCAGCCGCTCTCGCCGACGAGCCCCACCGTCTCGCCGCGCGCGACGTCGAGATCGACGCCGTCCACCGCGCGGAGCGACGCGGTCGGCCGCCCGAGCCACGAGCGCTGCGTGACGAAGGTCTTGCCGACCTTGCGCAGCGAGAGGAGCGGCGTTTCGGCCTGGGCCGCCGTCTCGCTCATGCCGCGCCTCGCTCGGCGGCGATCTCGTCCGCGCGCAGGCAGGCCACGGCACGATCGCCACGCGTCTCGAGGGGCGGGTCCGTCTCCGCACAGCGATCGATCGCGAAGGCGCAGCGATCGCGGAAGCGGCATCCGGCCGGCAGCTTGCGCAGATCGGGCACCACGCCGCCGATCGTGGGCAGGCGCGCCTTTTTCGCGTTCGCCGCGTGCCCGGGCGCGCTCTCGAGCAGGCCGCGCGTGTAGGGATGCAGCGGCTGCGCGAAGAGCGCGTCCTTGGGCGCGCGCTCGACGACGCGCCCCGCGTACATGACGACGACGTCGTCGGCGACGTCCGCGACGACACCGAGGTCGTGCGTGATCAGCACCACGCTCGTGCCGAGCTCGCGGCGCAGATCGTCGAGGAGCGCGAGGATCTGCGCCTGGATCGTCACATCCAGCGCCGTCGTGGGCTCGTCGGCGAGGATCACCGAGGGCTCGCATGCGATGGCGCTCGCGATCATCACACGCTGCCGCATGCCGCCCGAGAGCTCGTGCGGATAGGCATCGACGCGCTCGGCGGGCGAGGGAATCCCCACCTTGCCGAGGAGCGCGATCGCCTTCTCGCGCGCGGCCGCGCGGCTCAGCCCGAAGTGATGGCGCAGGCCTTCGGCGATCTGGTCGCCCACGCGCTGCACGGGGTCGAGCGCCGTCATCGGCTCCTGGAAGATCATCGCGACGTGGCGGCCGCGCACCTTCTGCAGGCTCGCCTCGCTCTCCTTCGCGAGGTCCTTGCCGCCGAACAGGATCTGGCCGCGCACGATGCGGCCCACGGGCTCGGGCAAGAGGCCGAGCACCGCGAGCGCCGTGACGCTCTTGCCCGAGCCGCTCTCGCCCACGATGCCGAGCGTCTTGCCCTTCCCCACCGCGAACGAGACGCCGTCGACCGCACGAAGCTCGCCCTCGTCGGTGTCGAACGCGACCACGAGATCGTCGACCGCGAGCACGCTCTCGGCGCTCATCGGCGTCACTCTACCCGATCAGAGGCCGCACTCGACGGGCTCGACCGAGAGGCCATCGCGCGGCGTCTGGTGGAACGCGTCCTCGGGGATCTCCGGATTGAGGTCGATCGAGGAGAAGCGCACGAGCGTGTCGATGTCGCGCGAGGGGAGCTCGAAGTGGATCGAGAACGGCATCGCGACGCCGCGGTGCGGCTCCTCCGTGTCGCGCGGATCCTCCACGACGCGGTGGTCGTCGTAGCGCACGCGCCACTCGAGCGTGCCGTCGGGCGCGTGCACCTCGCTCGAGCGCAGCCGCACGTGCTGCTCGGCGGGAGGGAGCAGCTCGTCTCCGCGGCGCACCTCGAGCGTGAGGATCTGCGTGCGCCCATCCTCCGCGCGACGCGTGACCGTGTAGTGCCCGTCCGCGCAGACCACATCCTCGCTCGGCGCATCGAGCAGCGGCGTCTCCCCGAACAAGAAGAGCGCGACCTCTTCGCCCGTGAGCGGCAGGCCGAGCAGGCGCTCGATGTTCTCGGCGCAGGTCGGCCCCACGAAGTAGCGGTTCTCGCGGAGGTCCGTGAGCGCGAACTCGACGCCATCGCTCGTGAGCACGGCCGCCGGCCCGAACTGCGTCATCGCATCGAAGCGCACGCGCGCGGGGCGCTCGAGCATCATCAGCACGGTCCCGCGGATGCGCCCGCTCTGGTCGCGGCGATCGACGCGGGCCTCGGCGCGCAGCGATCGGGCCGGCGAGCGCATGGACACGAACGAGCGCAGGAGCGCGGGCGCGCTCGTGAAGCCCTCACGCGGACAGCTCGCCCCGGCGCACGAGGAGAGCAGCGCCGTCAGCGCGGCCGAGGCGAGCCAGCGCTCAAGGCGCATGCGGGCTCGGTGCCGGCGCGGGCGCCGCGGTGGTCGGAGTCGAGTGCACCTCGCCGCGCATCACGCGACGGTTGAGATCGGCCAGCCGGTGCCGCACGTCGACGGCGAACGCGCCGTGCGGCCAGCGGCGCATGTACGTGCGGAGCGCGGCGCGGGCCTCGTCGATCTCGCCGAGCGACTCCGCGCAGTCCGCGAAGAGCAGGAGCGCGTCGTCCTGCAGATCGCGATCGACCGTCTGCTCGGCGACCTCGGCCGCGAGGTCCTTGGCGCGCGCGTCCTGCCCGAGGTGGCGCAGCGCCCGGGCGAGCTCGAGCTTCACCGAGGGCGTGTGCGGCCCGTCCTCGCTCAGGCGCAGCGACTCCTGGAAGGCCTCGGCGGCCTCGGCGTAGCGGGCCGTGCGCACGAGATCGACGCCGTTCTGGTAGGCCTCGACGCTCAGATCCTCGGTGAACTGGTCGACCGTGTCGCGGAAGAACGCGGCCTCGGCGGCCGAGAGCTGCTCGCGCCGCACCTCGGGGTAGCGCTCGACGACCTCCTGCCGGCGGTGCTCGCGGATCAGCCGGTAGAACTGGGCCGCTTCGTTCTCGGCGTGGGCCCGCGCCTCGGCGCGCGAGGTCTCTTCGCGCAGGTCGCGCTGGAGCGACTCGACCCGCTCGGTGAGCTCGTCGACCTCGGTGCGGGCATCGCGCACGCGGGCGTCGGTGCCGATCCAGAGGCCGGCGAACGAGAGGCTGCCGATGAGGAAGTAGGCCGCCGCGCTGTTCAGCGTGAAGCGGCGCTCGTAGCCGGCCTGGCGCTTGGCGATCGACTTGATGTCGGCCGCGAGCGAGTTCGTGAGGTTGCTCGTCTTGATGACGAGACCTCGCGATTCGATGATCTCGCGCTTGATCTCGCGGATCTCCTCGTCGGCGTCCGCCATGAGGCCGGGCAGTTAGCGCGATCCGGCCATACGGCAAGCGCTGCCGGTCCGCCTTGACTGTCCGCGGCGCCACGACTTACAAGCCGGAGCGGAGGTCTCGATGACTCGCACTCTGCTCGCTCTCTCGTTCGCGGTGGCTCTCGCGGCGACCGGCGCCGGTTGCGGCGGCGGCTCGCACACCTACGACGTCCGCGGAACGCAACGCGATCCGGGCGCGGATGCCCACGTGCAGGTCGAGAACATCGAGGGCGGCAACCACCTCATCACCATCTCCGTCCGGAACCTCACGCCGCCCGATCGCCTCGGCGAGGGCAACACGCTCTTCGTGGTGTGGGTGCGCCAGGAGGGCGGGCAGGCCTCGCTCGTCAGCCGCCTCGAGTACCAGCCCGACCAGCGCACGGGCCGCGCCACGGCGACCACGCCCTCGTCGCGCTTCCAGCTGCTCATCACCGCCGAGCGTAACGCGCAGGTCTCGCAGCCCAGCGACTTCGCGGTGTTCCAGCAGAACATCTCCCTCTGATCTGCGAGGGGGGACTTCCCTCCTCCGCCGTCCGACCGCTCCGCGCACGCCACGTCTTCGTCGCCCCCCGACGAATCGCGTGGCGTTCGCGTTGGGGGGCCCGCTCCCGTCCGGGTCCTCCGGGGCGAGCACTCTTTGCTGATCATGATCGGCTCGCCCGCTCCGGCCCCTCCCGTCCGCGGGCTTCGCCCGCTCCCGTCCGGGTCCTCCGGGGCGAGCACTCTTTGCTGATCAAGGGCATGGCGGGCGGCGCATTCATCGAGTAGAAACGCGGCCCCATGTACGACACGTCCGACATCCGGAAGAACCTCAAGATCATCCTCGACGGAGCGCCGTGCGTCGTCGTCGACTTCCAGTTCGTGAAGCCGGGCAAGGGGCAGGCGTTCACGCGCACCAAGCTCCGCAACATGCTCACGGGCAACATCCTCGAGCGCACCTTCAAGCAGGGTGAGAAGTTCGAGAAGGCCGACATGGAGGAGCGCCAGCAGCAGTTCCTCTATCCCGAGGGCGACAAGTTCGTCTTCATGGACACCAAGAGCTACGACCAGCTCTACCTCTCGGGCGACCAGCTCGGCGACGCGCGCGTGTTCATCCAGGACGGGATGATGGTCGACGTGCTCTTCTGGAACGAGCGCCCCATCGGCGTGACGCCGCCGACGTTCGTCGAGCTGAAGGTCGTGGAGACCGAGCCCGGCTTCAAGGGCGACACGAGCACGAACACGCTCAAGCCCGCGAAGATGGAGACCGGCGCCACGGTCGGCGTGCCGCTCTTCGTGAACGAGGGCGACATGATCCGCATCGACACGCGCACCGGCGAGTACGTCGAGCGCGTGAAGAAGTAGTCGCTGCCTCCGAGCGCGCCGCGCCCCTTGGCCTCGTGGCCCCACGGCCGCCCCGCGTGACCCGCTCACGAGGAGGCGGCCGTTGGCTTAGGCTTCGCGCGTGCGGACGTCGATCGCAGCGCTCGTGTGCTCGTTCGCGCTCGCGGGCTGCGGCGCGGGCCTGGCCTTGCACGTGACCGTGCCCCGCCCGGCCGAGATCCCGGCGCGCAGCTTTCCGGTGGTCGCGCTCGCCGCGAGCGACGACGACGAGTCGCGCGCCGCGATGGAGGCGCTGGCCGTTCACCTCGCAGGTGGGCAGACGCGCGTCGTGCGCAGCTCCCCCGAGCGCCTGCTGGTGGACGCCATCGCGGCGGGCTCGCCCGCGCTCGCGCTCTTGGTCTCGCTCCACGTGGGCGAGACGCTGCGCACCGAGATGAGCGCGATCCCCGCGCTCCAGTGCCCGACCCTTCCCTGCTACGGCTACGCGCAACGCATGCCGATCGACGTCCGCGTGCAGACGGGCGAGCTCGTGGTGCGCGTGCTCGATCCACGCTCCGCCGCCGAGCTCAGCCGGGCGCGCCTCGTCGAAGAAGAGAGCGAGCCCTCGCCGCTCGCGGCGCGCCTGGCCGTGATCGATCGGCTCGTCGCGCGCGCGACGGCGCTCGTCGACGTGTCGGAGGTCACGATGGATCTCGAGCTCGACGACGTCTCCGACCCGATCGCGCGCGCCGCGCTCGATGCGGCACGCGCCGGCCAGGCGCACGAAGCCCGGCTCGCGCTCGCCGCCCGCGTCGGCGCCGCCGAGATCGAGCCCGAGGACCGCGCGCACATCGCGTTCGACCTCGCGCAGGTCCGCCGCATCGACGTCGATCCCCACGCCGCGAGCCCCGTCGACGAGGAGCGCGCGCGCCTCGCGGAGGCCGAGCAGCTGCTTCTCGACGCGATCCTGCTCGCGCCCACGGAGCGGCACGCGCGCGCCCTCGCGCAGCTACGCGCCGAGCGTCTCGCCCGCGAGGACGTCCGCGCCCAGGCCGCCGCGACCGACACGAACTTCGGTAGCCGCCGCCCGCCGCCGCGCCCCTGATCGCCGTCTACGCCACTCCGAGCTATCCTGATTCGAGGAAACGCGGGATGCGGCGACTCGGCGCGTCGATGGGGATCGCTCTGCTCGCGTCGCTCGCCACGACGAGCGCGTCGGCCCAACCGAGCGACCGAGCGGGCTCGGAGCGGGCGCACTGCGTCGCGATCGCGCGAGCGGCGATCACCGCGGCGGAGCAGGCTTGGGGCGAGGTCGAGCGTCGCCATCCCGTGGTCCCCGACGACGCGAGCGCCCACGCGGAGCTGCGGCTCGCGCGCACGGCGCTGGAGGCGTTGATCGCCCGCTACGACGCGCTCTTCCGCTGCGCCGATCCAGCCGCATCGGTGGAGGCCGAGGTGCGCGCCGCACGGGCTCTCTCGCGCTACGCCGCCCTCCTCCGCCGATACGCCCCGGTCGACGCGATGCTCGCGGCCGGCGCGGCGGCGGTCGAGTGCGACGCGCTCGGGCGAGAGGTCGTGGCGGTCCGCATCGCGCGGTCGACGCGTGTCACCTCCGACTTCGCCGTGAGCGCGTGGGGCATGCTCGACCGCACACCACGCCCCGCCGTCGATCGCTGCGGCGCCCGCGCCGGGATCACGGTCGAGGACGCCGACTTCGTGCCGCCGCGCTGATCCTCGCGGCGCTCAGGACCCGGCGGCGAGCTCGGCGCAGGCGATGCGCGTGGCCTCGTCGACGGGGAAGCTGCTCTCGATGACGAGCTCGTCGAGCGCGACGGCCTGCGGCGCGGTGAAGACCGTCGCCGTCACCAAGAATGCGAGGCGGCGCTCCCCACGCTGCAGGCGCACGCCCAGGGTCGGCGACGCGGAGCGGGAGAAATCCGGCCGGTGGAGGCGCGCAGGCACGTCGTACTGCGCGAGGGCGTGGTCCAACTTGGCGCGGATGCGCGCGTCGCCGCCGCGCGCGAGCTCCAGGCGATGCAGGCGCCCGATCATGCTCGCGGCCAGAGGCTCCCAGTCGAGGAGGAACGGGCGCATGCGCCGCGGGTCGAGGACCAGCGAGAGCATGTCGAGGCTTCCACTCGGCAGAGGCTCGGCCGAGAACGCCGCGAAGAGCCGCCGCGCCCCCTCGTTCGTCGCAACGAGGGTCGTGTCGAGCGCGAGCACCGTGAGGGGATACGGCTCGTGCTGCCGCCGCATCTGCGCGAGCGCCGCGTCGATCTCCGGCCCGAGCTCGCCCACGCCGCCCTCGGCGAAGCGTGGCGCGAGCCCCGCTGCGCGCAGCGCCTCGTTCTGCGCACGCAGCGGGACGCCGAGGACCTCGAAGAGCCGGAGCGCCATCTCTTCGCTCGGCATCGAGCGGCCCGACTCGAGGAAGCTCACGTGGCGCGCCGAGACGCCGGCCTCGAGCGCGAGCTCGAGCTGCGAGAGCCCGCGCTTGCCCCGCCAGAACTTCAGGAGCGCGGCGAAGAGCGAGCGGGACACCTCGAGAGCATAGCCAGCCTCAGGCCGATCACCCTTACCTCGGGAGGTCATTGAGCGCGTGCGCGGGCCGCCCATCCTCGCGGCATGACCCGAGCCCACTTTCTCACGTTCGTCTCGCTCGTCGCGCTGCTCGTCGGAGCCGTCGCCCTCCTGTTCCCGCGCGCGCTCCTCGAGAGCAAGGGCGTGGCCGTGACCGACGGCGTCGTCGTGTGGACGCGCGAGGTCGGCGTGCTGATCGCATGCCAGGGCGTGCTCGCATGGCTCGCGCGCCACGAGCCGGACTCGCGCAGCCTGCGCGCCATCCTGGTCGCGAGCGCGCTCACCCAGCTGGGCCTCTTCCCGATCGAGCTGGTCGCGCTCGGCGCCGGCACCCTCACGCGCCTGGGCGGCGTGGTGCCGAACAGCATCCTCCACGTCGTACTGGCGCTCGCGTTCGCCGTCTACGCGACGCGTGTGCGCGTCGATCCGGTCCGCTGAGCGAGGCGCTCACGGCGGCCCGTTCGCCGCGGAGCCCTCAGATGCTGACGTAGAGGAACGCGAGGCACATCTCGTCTTGCGTGCCTTCGCCCCACGTGACCGTCGTGTCGCGGCTCGAGGTGTCCCACGTGCACGTGATCCGCATCACGGTGTCGCCGTCGACCGGGACCTGGTGCTGGTAGGCGTACCCGCGCTGCCAGTTGAAGTCCCAGCGCGGGATGTGGACCATGCACGCGTCGCCGCTCCCGCCCGCGCCGAGCATGTCGACGCGGATGTCGGTCCCGAGCGTGTGCATGTGCGGGCTGATCGAATAGACGTGCACCTGGCTCAGGCCGCCCGGCAGGTTGCTCAGGTAGTACTGCCCGAACGGGAAGTCGAACGAGCTCGTCGTCGCCGACATGCGCGGCGGGGCGCGGAAGTCGAGGTTCGCGACCGGCAGGTAGTAGCCGGGGATCGCGTTGTCCTCGATGAGGACGTCGACCGTCGAGTGATCCGTGTCGCCCGGCTGCGCGCCGATCAGGTTGTAGTGGACCTGCACGATCAAGGGCAGCGTCCCGTCGATCTGCAGACCCGTACCGGTCGGCATGCGCACGGCGCCCGCGCCCGGCGCCCAGAGCACGACCGGGAGCGCGGCATCGTCACCCGAGCCGCCGAAGCAGGTGTAGCCGGGGCCGGCCTCGTTCGCGTCGAGGGCCATGATGCGCTGCGCCGACGCCGCGTCCTGCGGGGCATAGACGATCACGTGGTGCACCATGCGCGCATTGCCCGGGTGCACCTCGGCGCCCGTGAGGTAGCCGCCGCGCGGCGCCTGGACGACGAAGCAGCGGTAGTCGTCGTTGCGCGACGAGCTCGGCACGTAGTCGGTGCCGATGTCGATCGTCTGTACGCCCGCGCCGGTGAGGTGCGGCACCTCGGCGACGATGGGCGGCGGCGTCGCGGGGTCGCCCTCGGGCGCGTGCTGCGCGTTCCACGCCGCGAGCGTCGCGAGCTCGGCGTCGCTCAGCCAGTCGTTCGTGTCGAAGTGCTGGCAGGCACCGGAGTTGTCGGCGAGGAAGGGCGGCATGCGGCGCGACGCCGTGTAGCTCTCGATCAGCGCGGCCATCGGCGCCGCGGCTTCGTAGGTGTCGAGGGGGATCGGCGCGATGCCGCCCGGCGTGTGGCAGCCGACGCAGTGCTCGGCGAGGATCGGACGCACCTCACCGTAGTAGGTCACCGGCCCGGTGCTCCCGCCCGCGTCGTTCGCGATCGAGGCGGCGTCGTTGCCGGGCGTGCTGCCGGCATCGTTCGTGGACGTGATGCCCGGCTGGGTCGCGCATCCACCGAGGGCCGAGAGGAAGAGGACGATCGCCGAACGACGCATGCAGAGCCTCCAAGAGAACAGGAATCGTAGTCGCACGCCCCTTCGCAGGCGAGCGCTCCGGCGCGATACGAGCGAGAGCCGTGCGCCATTGCACGCCCGAGCGCGCTCGGCAGCGCGCGCCGCGCGAGCGAGAATGTGAGCCTTCGAAAGGGAACGGGCGGAAGGCGCGTTATAAGGACGGCATGAGCGCGCTCGCCTCGTTCGGGAAGACGACCCTGGTCCTCGTCGGTCTCTGGGCCGTCCTCGCCGTGATCGGGCTCGCGATGGGAGTCGTGCCTCTGCCGGGCCACGACGCCGCCGCGAGCGCGGGCGCGACCGATGGCGGGGTCGAGACGCCCGAGGCCGGCATCGACGCGGACGCCGGGCCGCCCTCGGATGCGGGCGAAGCGGTGGCCGACGCGGGCGTCGAGGGGACGTCGACGCCGCCCAGCGCACCGACGCCGAGCGGGCCGATGCTGCCGCGCGCACGGGTCTGTGCCGAGCCTTCGCTGCCGCCCTCGCTCGCGCTCGTGGATGCGGTGGGCGATGCGCGCCCCGAGATCGTGGTGGGATGCGGCCCGAGCTGGGAGCTCGTCGGGATCGGGCCGAGTGGCGCGCTGGTGCGCGTGGCGCACGTGACCGCGCCCGAGGTGAGCGGCGAGCGCTCGGCGTTGACCTCGCGCGCCGCCGGCGTCGACGTGGACGGCGACGGCGATCTCGACACGGTGCTGCCCTTCGCGCGCGTGGGCGCAGGGGGCGCGACCTCCGGCGGTGGGCTCTTCGTGCTGGCGCGCGCGGCGTCGGGCGCGCTCGAGGCGCCGCGCTCGCTCGCGCCGATCGCCGCCGTCGCGGCCGCGCCGATCGTGCTCGGATCGGGGCCGGGGATGGTCGCGCTCGATCGCGAGAACCCGTTCGCGCGCGCGCCGAGCGAGGCGTGGATGTTCTCGCTCGGGGCCTCGGCCGGGCGCGTGGCCTCGCCGCGGGTCGCGGTGAGCGCGACGGGGCTCGGCGTGGTCGATCTCGATCGCGACGGGCACGAGGACGTGGTGGCGGCGGCGAGCGAGGACTCGCGCCTCGACGTGCTCTACGGCGACGCCGCGAGCCGCTTCACGCGGACGAGGACGCTCTCGATCCCGAGCGCCAGCGAGGTGGTGATCGGAGATCTCGACGGCGACGGCGCGAACGACGCGCTGGTGGTGGGCGTAGGGCTCTCGATGCTGCTCGCGCACGCCGACGCCGAGCTCGCGGCGACGCCGATCGAGGACGCGCCCGAGCTGCGCGACGCGGCGATCGTGAACGTGGACGCCGATCCGCGCGCCGAGATCGTGGGCTGGTCGCACCCGCGCCTGGTGGTGCTCGATCCGCAGGAGGACGGGAGCTACGAGCCGACGACGCTCTTCGAGCTCGCCGGCGGCGAGGTGGGCCCGCGCCGGCACGTGATCGCCGACGTGGACGGCGACGGCGCGCCCGAGGTGGTGCTGCTCGTCGTGGGCGACGAGGCGGGGACGCGCATGCTCGACCTCGTCGTGGTCCCCTCGTCCGAGCGCGGCCTGGTCCGCACCGCGACCGCCGCGCCCCTGCCCGACGCCCCGCTCTCGCTGACGATCGCCCTGCCCGACCCGAACGCGCCGTGACCCACGTTCCGCCTCGCCTTCGCGGAGGAGCGACGGCGGCAGGCCCAGGTGCGAGCCGCCCCTGACGAGAGCGCGCCTCCGAGCCGCAACGCCGCGCCAGCGTCGACGACGAGCGCGCATGGCCTCACCGAACGTCCGCGTCGTCGACGACACGCATCTCCCGCGATGGTTGCTCCTTCGCGTGCTCTGCGCCCGCCTCGCAGGCTCGCTCGAGGCGCGCTCGCACGACGAGCGGTGGGCGCTCCTACGCGCGGAGAGGCCGTGAGCCGTGCTCTCGCATCGACGGATTCAGGCGGGTATCCTCCCCTCATGCTCGCAGAGACGGAGCGCCGCCTCTTCACCGTCGATGAAGTGCTGCGGATGGTCGACGCTGGCGTGCTCGACGAGGACGAGCACGTGGAGCTCCTCGAAGGGGAGCTGGTGATGGTTCCCCCCCAGGGCCTCGAGCACACGTCGCGGCTCGTCGCGATGACCATGCGCCTGGTCCCGCTCTACGTCGGTTCGGCGCTCGTGCGCGTGCAGATGCCACTGCACTTGGACCCGCACAGCATGCCGGAGCCCGATCTCGCGATCGTCCGGTCGACGCCGGGGCGATTCCCTCGCGGCCCCGACGCGCTCGTGGTGATGGAAGTCAGCTGGACGAGCCAGCGCCTCGATCGCCACAAGGCCGCGATTTACGCGCGCGGGGGCGTCCCGCGCTACTGGTGGATCGATCTCGAGGCGCGCCGCATCGTCGTGCACACGGCGCCCGAAGGCGACACGTACCGAGAGCAGCAGGTGCTCGGCGCGGGCGCGACGATCACGCTCCCGGCGATCGAGGTCCCGCTCGCCGTCGACGAGCTCGTCCAACCGGGGGAGTGACGGCCGGCGGGCGTTCGGATCACTCGGTGTGCGCGCCGCTACGGCGCGGCGACGATGCGGTAGACGGTACGCGCGCCGACACAGGAGACGAGCAGCTCTCCGTTGCGGTCCTCGCCGAACGTGGCTGGGTTGTCGCACGCGCGGTCGAGGCTCGTGAGGCGGACGGACGATACGGGCGCACCCGAGCAGTTGCGCAGGGCAAAGATCGCGCTGCCCACTTCATCCGCGTACAGATACGCGCCACGCAAGCCGGGAATCGCGGTGCCCCGATACACGTAGCCACCGGTGACCGATCCGTTCCCTCCCGCATGCGGGTACTCGGCGATGGGCTCGACGTCGCCGGTCAAGTCAGCACACGTCCCGTGGAAATCGTGCGTGCCCTCGCACACGCTCCAGCCGAAGTTGATCGGCGGCGCTGTTCCAGCCGCGACGAAGTCGACCTCCTCCCAACTGTCCTGCCCGACGTCGCCGACGTAGAAGTCGCCGGTAAGGCGATCGAAGCTGAAGCGCCAGGGGTTGCGGAGGCCGTACGCCCAGATCGTCGGAAGGCCCCCGCCGCCGATGAACGGGTTGCCTGGCGCGGGGTTGTAGCCGTCGATTGCAGGGCCTACTTCGAGTCGGTGGATCTTGCCCAAACCGATGCTGTTGTCCTGTCCCCGTCGATCAGGGTCTCCTTGCTCACCGCCGTCCCCCACGCCGTAGTAGAGGTACCCGTCGGGACCGAACGCCAGCTGGCCGCCGTTGTGATTGCCGGCCGTGTCGTCGACCTCGAAGATGTCCCGGTCGAACTGACCCACGTCCGTCGACACCCTGTGGCCGGCGGAAACACGGTCCACCCAGGTACCTGCGTCGTACGTCGTGTACGCGATGTAGAAGAGACCGTTCGACGGATAGTCGGGATGGAACGCGAGGCCGAGCAATCCCCACTCATCGCTGTTCGCCGGGGTCGCTCCACGGTCGTCCATGAGCCGGTCACCGATGTCGAGGAACGGCGTCGCGCTCACGTCGCCCGAGACGGGGTCCATGATCAGGATCTGTCCACCGCGCTGGACGGCGAAGATCTCGTCGCGGCCGGGCGCGAGCGCGAGCGACACGACGAAGTCGTCGAACGAGTGCAGGGGATCGATGTCCAGATCCGGGAACGTGTTCCCGAGCTCGCAGCCGTTCGTCATGCCGGCGTCGGGGGTCGGGGTGCCGGTGTCCTCGCCGGGCACGCCGGTATCGGTCGGGGGCACGCCGGTGTCGACGCGGGGGCCGGTGTCCGTCCCGCTGCCCGCGTCCGTCGCGGCGCCGCCGCCGTTGTCGCAGCCTGCCGCGAGCGCCAGCGCGCAGGCGCCTCCGAGCACGATCGTGCGCACCTTGGTCATCGTTCCTCCTCGAATCGAAGCGAACGGCTCACATACGACGTCCGGCGCGCCCCAGCCAGAGCGAGCGCCGAGCGCTCCGCCCTGCCCCCGTGCGCTGGGGGCCCCGGCCCTCTTGCTAGCGGCCGGGGCTTGCAGCGTGCTTGACCCCCGTTCCCCCACGAACCTACACTCGAAAAGCGTCGTTCCGCGTGTCGGCGATCCTGCCGCTCACGTCGGTCTCGTGCGCGCTCGAGGTCCGCAGCCATCGTGAGCGTCGATCGCACCAAAGTCCTCGAGGCGGCCCAGAAGCACCTCGCCAAAGGCGCGTTCGACAAGGCGATCGCGGAGTTCCAGAAGCTCGTCAAGGCGGACCCCAAGGACGTCCGCACGTGGCTGAAGATCGGCGACCTGCAGGACAAGATCGGCCAGAAGAAGGAGGCCATCGAGACCTACTCGCGCGTCGCCGACCAGTACGCGCAGCAGGGCTTCTTCTTGAAGGCGGTCGCCGTCTTCAAGCAGATCCTCAAGCTCGACCCGCAGCGCCTCGACATCCAGCTCCGCCTCGCCGAGAACTACGAGCAGCTCCAGCTCGTCTCCGACGCGCTCCAGACCTACGAGATGGTCGCCGCGACCTACGCGCGCTCGGGCGACATGGAGCGCGCGCTCGCCACGCTCGCCCGAATGGTCGAGCTCGACGAGAACAACATCCCGACGCGCATCAAGTACGCCGAGGCCCTCTCGCGGGCCGGCAAGACGGCCGAGGCCGCCACCGCGTTCGAGGCCGGCGCGCGCTTGCTCAAGCAGAGCGGCCGCATCGACGACTACCTCAAGGTCGCCGAGCGCCTGCTCTACCACCGGCCCGAAGACGTGGCGCTCTCGCGCGAGCTCGCGCAGATGTACCTCGATCGATCCGACGGAAAGCGCGCGCTCGCCAAGCTCCAGGTCTGTTTCAAGGCCGATCCCAAGGACGTCCAGACGCTCGAGATGCTCGCGAGCGCCTTCGAGCAGCTCGGCCAGCTCCCCAAGACGATCAGCGTCTACCGCGAGGTCGCCCGCATCCACGGCGAGGCCCACCGGCCCGAAGAGCGCGCGCTCACGCTGAAGCGGATCCTCACGCTCGATCCCGGTGACGCGGAGGCGCGCCAGGCGCTCGCGGCCTACGCGGCGCCTGCTCCGGCGCCGGCGCGGCGTGATCTCGCACCGCCCCCGGGCGCCGTGATCGAGCCGAGCAAGCCGGCGCAGCGCGCGCCGAGCCGCGCCGACCTGGAAGATCTCGAGGACGCGCCGTCCGAGGACGACGACGCCGAGATCCTCGAGAGCGAGGAGCTCTCGGAAGAAGAGGCGCGCGCGCTCGAAGAGGAGTCGGCCGCTCACGAGCGTCCGATGGACGACGACGAGGCGTACGCCACCGCCGGCGACGACGACGTGATCATCGTCGACGACGAGGCCTCCGAGCCCGCGCCGGAGCCGCCCAAGGCCTCGGAGGCGCCGCGACCGAGCCTGCCGCCGGAGGTGGCGCGCGAGGCGCAGATCGCGAAGCTGCTCACCGAGTGCGAGGTCTTCCTCCGCTACGGCCTCAAGCAGAAGGTCGTCGAGCAGCTGCGCCGCGTGCTCCAGATCGATCCGCGTCACGTCGAAGCGCGCGAGCGCCTGAAGGACGTGCTCGCCGAGCGCGGCGAGACCACGGCGGCCGCGGCCGAGCTCGTCACGCTCGCCGATCAGTTCGCGGTGGAGAAGCCGCCGGTCGCGATCCTGTATCTCCGGCAAGCGCTCGAGCTCGATCCGGGCAATCCCGACGCCAAGGCCCGGCTCGATCAGCTCGCGCCCGAGCCGGTGAAGGCGCCCTCGGCGCCGAAGCTCGTGCCGCCGCCCGGCGCGATGCGACCGCCGACCGCGCTCGCGACGCCCGCTCCGGCCGCGAGCGCGCCGGCGGCCGTCTCGAAGCCCTTCCCGGCGCCCGGACGCCTCGTGCCGCCGCCGAGCGCGCGTCTCGTGCCGCCGCCGCCGGCCGCACCGCCTCCGCCGGCGGGCGACGACGACATCTTCTTCGTCGACGACGAGGCCCCGCGCCGGAGCGCCATCCCGCCCGCGGCGCCCTCGCTCGACGACGCCGACTCCGCCTTCGCCGACGAGGACGAGCGCACCGTCTTCGGGCACGCGCCCGACGGAATCCAGGACGAGGTCGATCGCACCGAGTCCGGCCTCGAGAGCGAGGAGCCGCCGACGGGGCTCGTGCCACGGGCGGGTGCGCCGGCCGCCGATCCGCTCGCGCCGATGAGCCCCGAGGAGTTCGAGAGCGCGCCGCTGCGCCCGAGCGCTCCGCAGCCGGTGGCGGTCGCGGAGCGCATGTCGCGCCCGTCGATCGCGCCCGGCGAGGTCGAGGAGCTGCTCGACGAGGCCGAGTTCTTCGTCGCGCAGGGCCTCTACGAAGAGGCGCGGCAGCTGCTCAGCGATGCGCTCAGCGCGCATCCGCGCCACCCGGTGATCCGCGACAAGCTCGCCGAGATCACCGAGGCCGCCAACGCGGCAGCGGCTGCGGCGGCTGCCGCAGCGAGCGATCAGAGCTTCGAGCTCGCCGAGCGTCTCGCCGACGAGCTCGGGCCCGCGCAGGGCGCGCCGGCCGGCAGCGACGTGCTCGACGTCGAGCAGGTGTTCGCGCAGTTCAAGAAGGGCGTCGAGCAGCAGGTCGGGCTCGAGGACACCGATACGCACTTCGATCTCGGCATCGCCTACAAGGAGATGGGCCTGCTCGGGGACGCGATCGGCGAGTTCTCGCTCTGCCTCGCGAACCCGCAGCGCGTCTGCATCGCCGAGACGATGATCGGCCTCTGCCACATCGAGAAGGGCGAGGTCGCCGAGGGCATCATCCACTACAAGAAGGGCCTCTACGCGGACCACAAGACGGACCGCGAGGAGCTCGGCCTCTACTACGAGCTCGGCCGCGCGTACGAGATGCTCGGCGACCCGAAGGAAGCGCTCTACTACTACGAGAAGGTCAAGAAGCGCGACGGCACCTTCCGCAACGTCGACGACCGGATCGAGGCCCTCGCGCATCCCGCGCCAGCGCAGAGCGTGGTGGCCGCGAACCCGGCCGACGACATCGACGCGGTCTTCGACGACCTGATGGGCAAGGAGTAGCCGCCAGCGCGTGATTCGTGGTGCTCACGAATCACGTTCGCTCGGTCAGGGGCTCGCTCAGGGCGCGTCGGTGCACCCGCGCACGAGCGCGGGCGCAGCGGTCGTCCGCTGCTCGAAGCAGCCGTCCTGGGGCGGCGTCGTGCGGCCCGAGAGCGGCGACCAGTCGTAGCCGTACCCACGCCCGGGCGACTGCGCGTAGAAGCGCATCGGATAGAGGTGCCGTCCTCGGTAGTCGAGCGACCCGAAGGGCGGCGCGAGCACCACGTCGCGCACCTCGCCGAGGCCGTCGCGCCAGCCGTAGCGACGCCCGACCATCGACACGTAGTTGTCGGCGAACGTGTGGCCGCGTCCCCAGCCGAGCGGGAGCTCTTCGAGCAGCTGCCGCAGGTTCGACTCGATGCCGGTGAACTCCACCATCACGCCGTCGGGCGCGTCGAACATCGTGAGCTGCGCAGGGGGCGTCTCCATCGCGCCGGCGGCGATGGTTGCGACCCGCGCGCCGTAGCTGTGGCCCACGAGCTGGATGCTGCCGTTCTCCGCGTAGAAGTCGCTCGCGAGCCCGGCCTCGATCGCCTCGGCGAGCACCTGCCCGTAGCCCGTGGTGTGCACGAGCGCGCGGCGCGCGGCCACGGGCGCTGCGATCGTGCTCGAGTCGTCGACCCACGAGAACGCGACGACGACCGCGTGCGGATCGTGGAGCGTGAACATGCGCGCCAGCTCGCTCATCCACGGCTCGAAAGGACGGCCGTCGCGCGTCGTCATCTCCCAGCTGCGCATCCCGCCCTCGCGCAGGCTGCGGCGGTCGCGCCCGGGCGTCCAACCGTGCACGAGCACGCGCAGGCGGCTCGGCGGCAGCGTGCCCGGCGCCACCTCGACGAAGCGCTCGCCGTCCCAGCGGCCGAGGCGTGCGACCGGCGCCATGCTCCGCGCGAGACCCTCGTCGGCCACGAGCCGCGGCCGAGGCAGCGTGCAGGCCCCGAGGCAGATCGCGATCAGGAGCGAAGCGAAGCGCACGCGTGGAGCGTGGGCCGGGGCGAGGCGAACGCCAAGCGCTGGTCCGGCGGGCGCAACGATTCGTATCGTGGGGCGCCGCCCCCGTCAGGCGTCGGCGTAGCGCTCCCAGCCCCGCGTCGTGCGGCGCAGGAGCGTCGACGAGATGACGTGATCGCCCTCGTCGAGGATCTCGTCGGCGATCTCGCCCATGCGCGCGATGGCGCCGTCGCTCGCCGTGTCGGCGAAGAGCACCACGTCGCGCGCGGGCACGCACGCGACGACGTCGCCCTCGAGGCCCAGCGCCACGCGCGCCCACACGTCGTCGAGCAGGAGCAGGCTCGCCTCGAGATCGTTGCCCGCGAGGAGCATCCCGACGCGCGGCCCCTCGTCGTCGAGCGTGCGCTGCTCGACCTCGGCCACCTTCGTGGCGAGGTTCTGGCGCGCGAGGGTCATCACCTCGTCGCCGTCGATGCCCAGTCGCTCGAGCGTCCGGTGCGTCGCGAGGTGCTGCGTGTGCTCGCCGTCGAAGGCCAGCACGAGGTGCAGGTCCGCGACGAAAGGCCGCACGACGACGCCTTCGGGGCCCTCGAGATCACCGAGCTCTTCGACGTAGCGCGCATCGCGCACGAGCGGCACGAGATCCTCGGCGCGGAGCGCCTCTTCCGCCTGGCTCGTGCGCAGGGCTTCCTTCACGGCCTTCGCGAAGTACTCCACGAGACCCACGCGCGCCTCGGGGCCGTCGGCCTGCGTGAGCGAGGCGCGGAGGTTGTCGAGGCGGATGCGGACCTCGCCGCCGCCCTCGGTGCGCATCGCGATCTCGCCGCCCTCGAGGACCTCGATGGTCCCGACCTCGAGCTCCGCGAGCGCTGCACCGACCACGCGCCCCAAGCGGTCTCCGCCGTGATCGTTCGCGCGCAGCCGGGCGCGCCAATCGTTTCCACTCATCAGATCGGGACTCTAGTACGGCTCGCCCCCTCGTCACGTCCGTCCCCTCCCGAAGTGGGGGCGCCGTGCCCCAGAGCGTGGCCGCTGGCCCCCGAGCTGCGCGCGTCGGCGCACGTGGCCTTTGGCTTTTCGGGTGGTCGTCCGATTGCTTGCCTCGATGACGATGCCTGGGCGGCCCCTCCGAACGCCTCTGCCAACGCGACCGGTCACCGCCAGCCCGGCGGTCGACTCGACCTACCAGCTGCTCGCGGCGCTCGTGAACCGAGACGTCGGCGGCGCCGAGGCGGTCCTCGACGACGGCGCCTGCGTGTGGTGGTCGCAGCGCGGCGCGCTCAGCGCCGTCGAGGGAGCACGGGCCGCGGCGCGTGCGTTGGCGGACTTGCTCGACGAGCGGCCGCCGACACGCCTCTCGCTCGTCGGCAGCGGCCCCGACACCGTCGTGACCTCCGCGTACGAAGAGGACGAGCTCTGCTGGACGCTCGAGCTGCGCGTCGAGCGCGCGCGCGTCGTCGGCGTCTACGTGCGCGGCCCGCGGCTGGCCGCCTAGCTCGCACGGCCTTCGGGGCGCGTCCGTCGCCGCTGCGCAGGATCCGTTCCGCCCTGGATCAGAGGTTCCGGCGGTACTCACCGCCGACGGCGTAGAGCCGCCGCGTGATCTGGCCGAGCGAACAGTGCTCGACCGCGTCGAGGAGCGCGGCGAAGCCGTTGCCGTTCGTGAGGCACTCCCTCTCGAGCTGGTCGAGCACGGCCGGCGCCTGCTCGGCGTGCTCGGCCTGGAAGGCGCGTAGGCGCGCGATGCATGCGTTCTTCTCGGCCTCGCTCGCGCGCGAGAGCGCGACGTCGCGCGGGATCGACGCCTCCCCCGCGTTCTTCGCGAGGAACGTGTTCACGCCCACGATCGGCAGCTCGCCCGAGTGCTTCATGCGCTCGTACTTCATCGAGTCGTCCTGGATCGCGCCGCGCTGGTACTGACGCTCCATCGCGCCCAGCACGCCGCCGCGGTCGGTGAGGCGATCGAACTCCTTCAGCACCGCCTCCTCGACGAGATCGGTGAGCTCCTCGACGAAGTAGGAGCCCTGCGTTGCGTTCTCGTTCCAGACCATCCCGAGCTCTTTGTTGATGATCTGCTGGATGGCGAGCGCGCGCCGAACGCTCTCGGCGGTCGGCGTGGTGATCGCCTCGTCGTAGGCGTTCGTGTGCAGCGACTGCGCGTTGTCGTAAGTGGCGAGCAGCGCCTGCAGCGTCGTCCGGATGTCGTTGAACTGGATCTCCATCGCGTGGAGCGACCGGCCCGAGGTCTGGATGTGGTACTTCAGCATCTGGCTGCGCGCGTCGGCGCCGTAGAGGCGCTTCATCGCCACGGCCCAGATGCGGCGCGCCACGCGACCGAGCACCGTGTACTCGGCGTCCATCCCGTTCGAGAAGAAGAACGAGAGGTTCGGCGCGAACGCGTTCACGTCCATGCCGCGCGACCGGTAGTACTCGACGTACGTGAACCCGTTCGCGAGCGTGAACGCGAGCTGGTGGATCGGGTTCGCTCCCGCTTCGGCGATGTGATAGCCGCTGATCGACACCGAGTAGAAGTTCCTCACGTCGTGATCGATGAAGAACTGCTGCACGTCGCCCATCATCCGCAGCGCGAACTCGGTCGAGAAGATGCAGGTGTTCTGGCCCTGATCCTCCTTGAGGATGTCGGCCTGCACGGTGCCGCGGATCTGCTTGAGCGTGCTCGCGCGGATCGAGGCGAGCTCGGCATCGGAGAGCAGCGCGCGCACGTCCTTCCACTTCGCGCCGCGGTTGCGGTCGGGGCCGAGCGCCTGCTCGCGCGTGATGTCGAGCCGGCCCTTTTCGCGCAGCCAGAGGCGGCACTGCTGGCGGATCGCCGTCTGCACGAAGAACGCGAGCACGGTCGGCGCCGGCCCGTTGATCGTCATCGAGACGCTCGTGAGCGGATTGACGAGATCGAAGCCGGCGTAGAGCTGCTCGGCCTCCTCGACGGTCGCGATCGAGACGCCGCTCTCGCCGATCTTCCCGTAGATGTCCGGGCGCTCGTCGGGATCCTCGCCGTAGAGCGTGATCGAGTCGAAGGCGGTCGACAGGCGCGCCGCCGGCTGCCCGGCGGCCAGCAGGTGGAAGCGCTCGTTCGTGCGCTCGCTCGGCCCTTCGCCCGCGAACATGCGCGTCGGATCCTCGCTCGCCCGCTTGAACGGGAAGGTGCCGGCCGTGTACGGGAACTCGCCGGGGACGTTCTCCTTGAGGCGGTAGTAGAGGCGGTCGCCCGCGTCGTGCAGGCGCGGCAGGCCGACCTTCGGGATCGGCAGCTCGCTCAGCGACTCGCGGTAGTTCTCGACCTCGATGGCCTTGCCGCGCACCTCGTAGCGGAAGCGCGGCGCGCGGTAGCCCGCCGCCCACGCATCCCAGCCTGCGAGCAGCGACGCGTTCGTCGGATCGAGCTCCTTCTCGAGCTCGGCCGCCCTGCCCTGCACCACCGTGCGCGCGTCGGCGTGGTGCGAGCCCAGCGTGGTCGCGGTCTGCTTCAGCGCCGCGAGCTCGCGCGCGACCTTCGCCTGCTCCCGCGCCCAGCGATCGTACTCGCGGCACGCGGTCGCGATGTCCGACAGGTACCGCTCGCGCCCGCCCGGCACGATCTCCTGGCGCAGATCGGTCGTGCGCCCCGGGCCCGCCTCGTAGCGCGAGCTCCAGCCGAGCTGGTGGCGCTCGGAGACGTGCCGCACGAGGTGCCCGTAGAGCGCGTTGACGCCGGCGTCGTTGAAGTGCGCCGCGCTCGTGCCGAACACCATGAGCGCGTCGGGCTTCTGGTCGAAGAGCTTGCGGCTGCGCGCCACCTGGCGCCGCACGTCGCGCAGCGCGTCCTCGCTGCCGCGTCGCGTGAACTTGTTGATGACCACGAAGTCGGCGTGATCGAGCATCTCGATCTTCTCGAGCTGCGAGGGCGCGCCGTACTCGGCCGTCATCACGTACACGCTCGTGCCGGCGAGCTCGAGGATCGCGCTGTCGCCCTGCCCGATGCCGGCCGTCTCGACGAAGATCAGGTCGAAGCCCGCGCTCTCGAGCCCGCGCAGCACCGCCTTGGCGGCATCGCTGATCTCGCTGCCGCTGCCGCGCGTCGCCATGGAGCGCATGAACGCCCGCTCGGACTTGAGCGAGTTCATGCGGATGCGATCGCCGAGGAGCGCCCCACCCGTCTTCTTCTTGGTCGGATCGATGCAGAGAACGGCGACCTTCTTGTCGGGGAAGTCGTAGGTGAAGCGGCGCACGAGCTCGTCGGTGAGCGAGCTCTTGCCCGCGCCGCCCGTGCCCGTGAGGCCGATGATCGGCGGGCGCTCGGCGGCGAGCGGGAGCGAGGCCGCGTCGAGCTTGCCGTTCTCGATGCGCGAGAGCGTGCGCGCGAGGGGCATCCAGCCCCCGGCCCCGGAGAGGTCGCCCTCGAGCGGGAAGTCGCACCCCTTCACGACGAGATCGATCATCCCCTGCAGGCCCAGGTTGCGGCCGTCCTCGGGCGAGAAGACGCGGTCGATGCCGCGCGCGTGGAGCAGCTCGATCTCGCGCGGCACGATCACGCCGCCGCCGCCGCCGAAGATGCGCGTGTGCTTGGCGCCGAGCGCATCGAGGCGCTCGCGCAGATAGAGGAAGTACTCGACGTGCCCGCCCTGGTAGCTCGTCAGCGCCACGCCCTGCGCGTCTTCCTGCACGGCCGCGTTCGCGACCTCTTCCACGGAGCGGTTGTGGCCGAGGTGGATCACCTCGCAGCCACTCGCCTGCAGGATGCGGCGCATCACGTTGATGGAGGCGTCGTGGCCGTCGAAGAGCGCGGCGGCGCTGACGATGCGGACGGGGTTCTTCGGGACGTAGGGAGAAGCGGTCTCGGCCATGGGATCGGGGGGACTCTCGCATCCTTTCCGGCACGCGGCAGCTGCGACCGCGCACAGCCGTACGGGTCCCCGAGCCTCGGGCGCCCCGTCCGCGCTCGCGCGAGGGCACCGCTCCCGCGTAGAGTCTCGGCGATGAAGCTCCTGCGCGTCGTCGGGATCCTCGTGCTCTCGGTGACCGTTGCCGCGCTGATCACGCTCGGCGCGATGGTGCAGACGAGCCGCTCGTCGCTCGCGCGCGCCTACGAGGCCCACGGCGCCGAGCTCGCGATTCCCGACGACGAGGCGTCGCTCGCCGAAGGTCATCGCCTGTACCGCGCCTACGGCTGCGTCAGCTGCCACCTCGAGGACGGCGGCGGGCGCATCGTGATCGCCGAGGGCCCCGGCTTCATCGCGGCGCCGGACCTCTCGACCGCGATGAGGAACTGGACGCCCGCCGAGCTCGACGGGCTGGTTCGCTGGGGCGTGCGCCCCGACGGCTCGCCGGTGCTGCTCATGCCGGCGCACGACTACTGGTATCTCGACGACGCCTCCGTCGCGGCGATCCTCGGCTACGCGCGCACGCTGCCGCCCACGGGCCGCGGCTATCCGCCGAGCGAGCTGACGATGCTGGGCCACGTGCTCCACGCGCTCGACGCGTTCCCGCTCGTGCCCGCCGAGCACGTCGGCCCCGTGGGGCGCCGCCCGCCGATGGGCGAGCCGGGCACCGTGGAGCGCGGCCGCACGCTCGGGCGCATGTGCACCGGCTGCCACGGCGAGCACCTCTCGGGGGGCGTGATCCCGGGGACCGATCCCGCACAGCTCGGGACCCCGCCGAACCTCACGAACGATCCGAGCGGGCTCTCGGCGTGGACCGAGGAGCAATTCCGCACCGCGCTCCGAACGGGCGTCACCCCCGCGGGCACGACGCTGAACGCGACCTGGATGCCCTGGCAGGACTGCTACCAGTACTTCACCGACGACGAGATCCACTCGCTCTGGCTCTGGCTTCGCGAGCTCCCGCCGCAGCCTGCGGGCAATCGCTGAGGACTGCGCGAAACGGCGCGCAGTCTTGGTAGGCTCCGCGCGTGGTCGCCTCCGCCTCTCTGGTCCCCGGCCCTCCCGTCACGGTGCGCGCGCTGGCGCTGCAGCCCGAGGTCGCGGCGGTCGTGCGCGTCGCGGCGGGCGCGGAAGGCCTCGATCGGACGATCACGCAGGCGCGCATCCAGAAGTCGGGCCTCGTGCTCGCGGGCCACACGCACGGCATCGTGCCCACGCGCGTGCAGGTGCTCGGCGAGACCGAGCTCTCCTACCTCGACCGCCTCGACCCCGCGACGCAGCGCGCGCGCGCCCACGACCTGTTCGCGCTCGGGCTCTCGTGCGTCGTGATCACGCGCGGCGTCGAGCCGCCCGAGCCGCTCGCCGCCGCCGCGGCCGCGACGCAGACGCCGCTGCTCGTCTCGAGCGCGCGATCGTCGACCACGATCGCGGTGCTCCACGACGCGCTCGATCGCCTGCTCGCGCCGCGCACGCGGGTGCACGGGGTGCTCGTCGAGGTCCACGGCCTCGGCATCCTGCTCAAAGGCCAGAGCGGCATCGGCAAGAGCGAGTGCGCCCTCTTCCTCGTCGAGCGCGGCCATCGCTTCGTCGCCGACGACGCCGTCGATCTCGTGCGCATGACGACGAGCGAGGTCACGGGCAGCTCGCCGCCGCCCCTGCGCCACCACCTCGAGATCCGCGGCCTCGGCGTGCTCAACATCCGCGACCTCTTCGGTGCGACCGCCGTGCGCGAGACCTGCCCGGTCGACCTGGTCGTCGAGCTCGCGCGCTTCGACACGGCGGACGACGACGATCGGCTCGGCCTCGACGAGCACACCGAGGACATGCTCGGCGTCGCGATCCCGTTCCTGCGCATTCCCGTGCGAGAAGGCCGCGACATGGGCGTCTTGCTCGAGGTCGCGGCGCGCAACCAGCTGCTCAAGAAGAGCGGCCTGTACGGAGCGCGAGCGTTTCTGAGCCGCCTCGAAGGCGACGGGGGCTGATAAGCTCGATGCGCGTGGCCGCCAAGCTCCACATCGTGGTCGTCACCGGCCTCAGCGGGGCCGGGCGCACCAGCGCGCTGAGGGTGCTCGAAGACCTCGGCTATTTCTGCGTCGACAACCTGCCGCCGAAGCTCGTGCCCGCGGTCGTCCAGGAGATCGTCGACACGAGCGATCCATCCGCGCCGACCGAGCTCGATCGCATCGGCTTCGGCGTCGACGTGCGCACCGGCTCGTTCCTCGAGGGCGCGGGCAAGGCGCTCGATGCGCTCCAGGCGAGCGGCCACGACGTGGAGGTGCTCTTCCTCGAGTGCGCCGACGATGCGCTCGTGCGCCGCTACAGCGAGACGCGCCGCCCGCACCCGCTCGCGGCCGGCGGCGACGTGATGGAGGCGATCGCCAGAGAGCGAGAGCGCCTGGCGCCGCTTCGCATGCGCGCCAAGCACGTGATCGACACCTCGCGCCTGTCGGTGCACGACCTGCGGCGCACGCTCGTCGAGCACATGGCGCGCGAGGGCGAGCGGCCGCAGATGCGCATCCGGCTCGTCTCGTTCGGCTTCAAGTTCGGCCTGCCCGTCGACGCCGATCTCGTCTTCGACGTGCGCTACCTGCCGAACCCGCACTTCGTCCCCGAGCTGCGGCCGCTCACGGGGCTCGATGCGCCCGTCGCCGACTACGTGCTGAAGGAGCCCGAGACGACCGAGCTGCTCGAGGACGTGACGCGCCTGCTCGATCGCACGCTCCCGCGCTACGAGCGCGAAGGAAAGGCGTACCTCACGATCGCGATCGGCTGCACGGGCGGCCGCCACCGCTCGGTCGCCATCGTGGAAGAGCTCGCGCGCCGCTTCGGCAAGCAGCGGAGCGTGACGGTCGCCCATCGCGACGCGAGCCGCTGAGCGCGATGCGGGCCGAGGGGACCTTCGAGATCGTGAACGTGCTCGGCCTGCATGCCCGGGCCGCGACCAAGCTCGTGCAGCTCGCCTCGCGGCATCGCGCCTCGGTCGAGCTCGAGCTCGAGGGGCAGAAGGCGAACGCGAAGTCGGTGATGGGGGTGCTCCTGCTCGCCTGTGGCATGGGGTCCCGCCTGATCGTGCGCGCCGAGGGCGAGGACGCCGAGGCCGCCGTGGGCGCGATCGGCGCGCTGATCGCGGCTCGGTTCGGAGAGGCCCAGTAGCGCCGGGTCTCGCGTATCATGCCGGCCATGGCGGCCGCCGGCGGCGCGAGGGTCCTTCGAGGCGTCTCGGCCTCGCCCGGCGTCGCCGTGGGCGCCGCGCTGGTCCACGACCGGCGGCGCATCCTGATCGCGCCGCAGACGGTGGAGCCGGCCGAGCGCGGATCGGAGCGGGCGCGGCTCGAGGCCGCCCTGGAGGAGTCGCGGCGGATCGTCGCCGCGGCGCGCGACAACCTGCCGGACGACACGCTGGCCGACCACAAGCTCGTCCTCGAGTCGCACGTGCTGATGCACAAGGACGAGCTCTTCGTGGGCGGCGCGCTGAACGCGATCGAGGAAGGCGCCTCGGCGGCGTTCGCGCTGCGCAAGACGGGCGACGCGATCGCGGCGCGCCTCCGCATGGCCCAGGCGCCCTATCTGCGCGAGCGCGCGCGCGACGTGGAGGACGTGACCGATCACGTGCTCGGCGTGATGCTGGGCCGGCGCTCGGTGGTCCCGAAGGCCGGCAAGAAGAGCGTGCTCGTCGCCTACGATCTCTCGCCCGCCGAGACCGCGCAGCTCGACCCGGACGAGATCGTCGCCGTCGTCACCGAGCACGGCAGCTCGACCAGCCACACCGCCGTGCTCGCGCGCGCCCTGCACATCCCGGCGGTCGTCGGCGTCGCGGGGCTCATGCTCGCGGTGCACGGCGGGGCGCGGATCATCGTCGACTCGCTGCGCGGCGAGGTGGTCGTCGACCCCGACGACGAAGAGCAGAAGCGCGCCGTCAGCCGCGCGCGCCGCTACAAGACCTTCACCAAGCGCCTGCGCGAGCGGCGGGCGAGCACGACCGGGACCCGCGACGGCGTCCGCGTGGAGCTCGCGGCGAACCTCGAGCTGACGCGAGAGCTCGAGGACACGCTCATCGCGGGCGCCGACGGCGTGGGCCTGTTCCGCACCGAGTTCCTCTACGCGAACAAGGAGGCGCCCGACGAAGAACAGCAGCTCGCGGCGTATCGCGAGCTCGCCGAGAAGCTCGCGCCGCGGCCCGTCACGCTCCGCACCTTCGATCTCGGCTCGGACAAGCTCCCCGGCTTCGCGATCACCCACGCGCCGATCCTGCGCGGCCCGAACCCGGCCCTGGGCCTGCGCGGCATCCGGCTCGCGCTCGCGCGACCCGAGCTCTTCCAGACGCAGCTCCGCGCGGTCCTGCGCGCCGCGGTGAACGGCAACGTGGAGATCATGTTCCCGATGATCGCGACGCTGGGCGAGCTGCAGGCCGCGCGGCGCGCGCTCGATCGCGCCGCTGCCTCGCTCGAGGGCAGCGGGCACGCCTTCGGCAAGCCGCGGATCGGCGTGATGATCGAGGTGCCTTCGGCCGTCGTGACGATCGAGCACCTGCTCGAAGAGGCCGACTTCGTCTCGATCGGCACCAACGATCTCGCGCAGTACACGCTGGCCATCGATCGCGAAGATCCCGCGCTGGGGCACCTGCGTGCCGCGCTGGAGCCCGCCGTGCTCGTGATGATCCGCGCCGTGCAGCGCGCCGCGTCGCACGCCGGCAAACCGGCGACGGTGTGCGGCGATCTCGCGGCGCACCCTTATGCCGTGCCGATCCTCGTGGGCCTCGGGCTGCGGCGTCTGTCCATGCCGCCGACCGACGTGCCCTACGTGCGCGAGCTGCTCTCGGTGCTCTCGCTCGCCGACTGCGAGGACGTGGCGGCGCGCGCGGTGGCGGCGCGCTCGGCGAGCGAGGTCGAGGCCGCCGTGGTCGGGCAGCTTTCACCGAAGCTCAAGAGCCTCTGGCGCGAGCGCGGGCTCGAGTAGACGCGCGCGCTCACGGCGCCGCTTCGTCGCGCGGCACCAGCACCACGTACCAGTACGCCGGCGCGTACTGGATCACGCGCGAGACGCGGAACGTCCTCCCGAGTCGCTCGTCCATCGCGAGGCGCTCCTCCACGCCGAAGGCGCCCGCGAGCGAGCGCAGGCGCCCGTCCTCGACGCGCGGCTCGACCACGGCGTGCAGCACGATCGCGTCCACGTGCCGCTGCGCGAGGAGCGCGAAGTCGACCGGCTTGTCGGCGTGCCCGCCCGGCAGCTGGCCGATGCTCGGGTCGGTCACGCCGGCCAGATCCACGACCGGCAGATCCGTCTCGTAGCCGACGAAGCCGATGTCCACGAGCGCGATCACGTGGGCGTGCGCGCGCAGCTCCTCGACGAGCGCCGCGCCCGCGTGCTCACGGCTCTCGCCCGCCGCGCGCGCGCCGACGATGCCCGCGGCCAGATCGAGCGCCGGGATCGCGCAGGCGAGCACCGCGAGCGCCCACGCCCCGCGCGCGCCGACGCGTGGCCGCCTCGCCAGATCCGAGACGCCCACGCCGACGAGCCACGCGTAGGCGGGCATCACCGGCGCGAGCAAGCGGAAGCCCGGCATCCAGTCGCCGCCCGCGAGCACCACGCTCGCCCCATGCGTGATCACGAGCGCCGCCGGGATCCGAAGCGAGCGCGACTGCCCGACCGCCACCCACGCCGGCGCGATCCCCACCGCGCCCAGCGCGAGCACGAGGCCCCGCGCCAGGTACCCGGCGCCGTTGCCGAGATCGGCGGGCTTGGCCGAGAGCGAGAGCGGCAGCGCCGTCCCGAACAGGGCGAGCCGGAATGCCGCGACCGACGCGAGCCCCAGCGCCACGAGCCCCAGCGCGACGAGCCCCTCGCGACGGTTGCGCCGCACGGCCATCGCCGCGAGCACCAACGCGCCCGGCACCGCCTCGGGCCGGAGCCACGCGAGCAGCGCGCCCGCGATCCCGAGCACGATCCCCATCGGCTCCGGCCGCCGCACGGCCGCGATCAGCGCGACCGTCGTCGCGAGCATCGCGGCGCCGGTCTCGAGCCCCGCGACCGCCCAGACGCCGACCGTCGCCGAGAGGGCGAGCAGCGCCGTCGCCGTCCACACCGCGCGCGAGCCGACCGCACGCCGCCGGACCTCGGCCACCACGAGCGCTGCCGCGGCTGCCGCGCACGCGAGCCCGACCGCCTTCGCCGCCGCGATCGGATCGAGCCCCAGCGCGCTGGCGATCCACCCGGGCACGATCCAGAGCGGCCCCGTGATCCCGTCGGTCGCGGGGCCCTCGTTCATCGTGTAGCCGAGGCCGTGCGCGAGCCGCGAGGCATAGCGCGCCACGATGAACGCATCGTCGACCGTGTAGGGCCACGCGAGCGCGCCGACCGCGAGCACCGCCGCCGCGGCGACCACGGGTGCCCAGCGCGAGCTCGACTCGACACGCATCTCCGGGCGGTTGTAGGGCTCCCCGCGGTTTTCGTCACGAAGCGCGCAACGCCCCCGAAACCGGTATGCTCCCCGCGAGCACGACGACCGATGGACCCGGGATCCCGCATCGGCAAGTACGTGATCGAAGAGAAGCTCGGCGAGGGCGGCAACGGGCAGGTCTATGCCGCCCGCGACTCGGTGCTCGGCCGGCGCGTGGCCCTCAAGCTCCTGCACGGCCAGCTGATCGCCGACGCCACGATCGCGGGCCGCTTCCGCCAGGAAGCGCAGGCGATGGCGCAGCTCAGCCACCCGAACGTCGTCATCATGCACGACTTCGTCTCCGACGGGCCGCGCTGGGCGATCGTGATGGAGCTCGTCGAGCACGGCGAGACGCTGGGCTCGCTCCTGCGGCGTGAGGGCCGGATGGCACCGGCACGGGCGGTGCGCATCGCGATGGGCGTGGCCAGCGCGCTGGGCCATGCGCACGCGCGCGGCATCGTGCACCGCGACGTCAAGCCGGCCAACGTCCTGGTCGTGCGCGACCACGGCCGGGAGATCGCCAAGCTCACCGACTTTGGCATCGCCCGCGTCATGCACGGCGAGCGGCGCACGCAGGCGCAGCTGACGCTCGGGACGCTCTGGTACATCGCGCCGGAGCAGGCGCAGAGCTCGGGCGTCGACGCGCGCGCCGACATCTACTCGCTGGGCGCGACGCTCTACGAGGCGCTCACGGGGCGCGTCGTGTTCCCGTACGACAACGTGGCGCGCGTGCTCGCCGCGCACATCGGCGAGATCCCGCCCTCCCCCGCGCAGCTCGTGCCGGGGATCGCGGCGAGCCTCGATCGGATCGTGATGCGCTGCATCGCCAAGAGCCCCGACGAGCGGCCTCCGAACGGAGATGCGCTGCGCGCGATGCTGGAAGAGTGCCTGCACGAGCTCGAGGGCTCGAGCCCGGGCGCCTACGCCTCCATCCCGGGCACGCGGCCGATGGCCGAGCTGCGCGGGCACATCGACGCCGCGCGAGCGAGCGCGAACGGCCCGAGCGCAATCCCGCAGCCGTCGCCCGGCTACGCGTCGCCGGCCGCCGCGGCATCCCCCGCGTATGGGTCTCCGACCTACGCCCCCTCGTCGCTCGCGCCCGCGTCCACCGCCGCGCTGCCTCCGCCGCCGGTTCCGGGCACGAGCGGTGGCATGAGCGACGAGTCCGGCCGGCTCGGCCTCTACATCGGGCTCGGCACGCTCGCGGTCGTCACCGGCGTGTGCCTGCTCGGGAGCCTGCTCTTCGGCATCAGCGTCGCGATGCGCTGAAGGGCCGACACAAAATGTGTCGGAACCCTTCACTGCAGTTCAAGTTCCAGCGCGAATGCGCTGGAACAGACAGTGGTTGACCCGTATTTCTGGTCAACCACTGACGGCTCGGCGCTTCAGCTCCCGCGGTGCTCGCTCGACTTGAGCTCGTCGAGCAGCGCGACCGTCACCTTCGGTAGGCCCCGCTTCTTCGCCTCGTCTTCCGCGCGCCGCCGGATGAAGAAGCGCACGAAGAAGGGCGCTCTGCTCACGCGGGCTTCCGCCTCGGGCTCCCAGTCCATCGGGCGACGATAGCGCGCGCGGGAGCGACGGACATCACAGGCGCGCGGGCGCGCGTGCGCTTTCTTGCTACGCCAGGGCCGAGGAAGCGCTGGCCGTGGCTCGACTTGGGATTCCGTTCGCGCTCGCGCTCGTGGGGTGGCTCGTCGCCGGCGTCGCGCACGCGCAGTTCGCGCCGCTCCGCGCCGCGAGCGCCACGAGCGAGCCGCACGGGGTCTACCTCCACGCGCGCACGGTCGAGAGCGATTCGTGGACGACCCTCTGCGTGGCCCCCTGCGCGCGGGTCGAGCTCGTCCCCGACGTACTGCTCGGTCTCTCGCTCGACGGAGAAGACGTGCGCGCGGCCGGCCGCTTCTCGATCGACGAGGGCGCCGCGCTGCGCCTGCGCTTCGAGAGCCAGCAGCGCACACGTACCTACGGCCTCGTGCTCACGGTGATCGGCATCGTCGGGGCGCTCACGCTCGGCATCGGCGGCACCGTCGCCTGGCTCTCGGCCGGCGGCCAAGGCGACATGACGGGCCCGGTGACGGCGATGGCCACCGGCGCGGGCGTGCTCGCGCTGGGCCTCTCGTTCGGCATCGTGCTGATGAACGAGGGCGATCACGTCGAGATCACCCTCGCGCCGCGGTAGCGCGCCGGCGATGCGCCCCCTCGTCGGAATCAGCCCCGATCGTGAGGTGGGGGCCGTGCGCGCGTCGATCGGGGACGCCTACCTCGAGGCGATCGTGAAGGCCGGCGGCCTGCCGACGGTCCTCGCGCACGATGCATCGCTGATCCCAGAGTACGTCGCATCGCTCGACGCATTCGTGATCCCCGGCGGCGACGATCCCGAGCTGGAGCGCTTCGGCATCACGACCGATCCGCGCGCGCGCCGCATGAGCCCGGTGCGCCAGGCGTTCGACCTCGCGCTCCTCGATGCGCTGGCGAAGGAAGCGCCGGAGAAGCCCGTGCTCGGCATCTGCCTCGGCATGCAGCTGATGGCGCTGCACGCCGGCGGCACCCTCGACCAGTTCCTGCCCGACGTGCTCGAGGACGCGACCGTCCACGCCGAGGACCGCGTGCACCCGGTGATCGCGTGCGCCGAGAGCGCAGCGCTCGATCTGGGCGGGCCCGCGACGGTGGTGTCCCGCCACCGCCAAGCCGTGCGCGACCCCGGCCGCGTGCGCGCCATCGCCCGCGCCCCCGACGGCGTGCTCGAGGCGATCGACGATCCGGCGCGCCGCTTCTACCTCGGCATCCAGTGGCACCCCGAGCGCACGGCCGACGAGCGCGCCGGCCTCCGCGTGTACGAGCGCCTCGTCGCTGCGGCGCGACGTTGAAGTCACGGAAGCAGCGTTCCCATCGCCCCCGGCGGCCCCCAGCCCATCCGAAGGGGCCGCGTCTCGCCCGAGCCTGAAGGGCCGACACAGCATGCGTGGGACCCCTTCACTGCAGTTCGAGCTCCAGCGCAGCCGGCGTGCGGTCGTGCGGCACGAGGCGCGCATTCCGCTCACCCCGGAGGGCACGCACCTCGGCCACCTCCGCGCACGCGGGGCCGTGCCGCGCGCAGCGCGCACGCGGGGCCGTGCCGCGCGCAGCGCGCACGCAGGGGCCGTGCCGCGCGCAGCGCGCACGCGGGGCCGTGCCGCGCGCAGCACTCACTTTCGGCCGCCGCCACGCGCCAGGAGGAATCTGTGCCGAATCATGTTCGCGGCGCGTCAGTCGCCCTCGGCGTCGCGCGTCTGCTCGAAGATGAGACCGAGACGACCGACACAGACGACTCTCGACTTCCGGCCGCACGGGGGTCCCCGGCCGCGCGCAGGCCGCAAGCCCCGCGGCGCACGCGCCGGCGTGAAGCACGCACGGCGCGGCAGGCTCGGCGGCGCAGCGCCCGTGCTCGTCACGATGAAGGTGCTCGCGGGCCTCGCGAACCTGCGTAGCCGTCGGCGCTTCCGGGCGATGCTCGCGAGCCTACACCGCGCGAGCGCGCGTCTCGGCACCCGCATCGTCGAGTACTCGGTGCAGAGCGACCACATCCATCTCGTCGTCGAAACGCGCGACGCGCAGGCGCTCGCTCGCGCGATGCAGGGCCTCGCGGTGCGCCTCGCGCGTGCGCTCAACCGCTCGCTCGGCCGCCGCGGCAAGGTCTTCGCCGATCGGTTTCACCACCGCGCGCTCACCACGCCGCGGCAGGTGCGCAACGCGCTCGCCTACGTGCTCTGCAACGCGCGCAAGCACCGCGTCGCTCCGCCCGTGTCCGGCTGGCTCGACCCGCTCTCGTCGGCACCGTCTTTCGACGGCTGGCTCGGTGGCTCCGCCGAGCCGCGCGCGCTGCCGTCTCCACGTACTTGGCTGCTGCGCATCGGCTGGCGTCGCGGAGGTCGCCTCGATCCCGACCGCGTCCCCGGCCCGCTCGCTTGATTCGGCGCTGAGCCCGGACCCGGTGCGCGCCGGAAGACGGGACGGACGAGATCCGCGTCGCCACGCCGCACGCCGCTTCCGCGCAGCCCATGGCGAGCGATATCGCGCCCTCTTCGCCGACGACACCGAGCTCCCTGCTCCCGGATCGTTTCTCGACCGGGGGCGAGCGAGCGCCGCCCGCCCCTCGCGCTAAGATCGAGCAATCAGGCGATGACGACCTCGCTCGACGTGCTCGCTCGCCAGCTCTCGCTCGGCGACTTCCTCGAAGGCGTTCGCGCGCTGGCGGGCGACTTCGAGCTCGTCGGGCACCACACGCAGGGCGAGTTCCACCACGACGTCATCGTCCGCGTGCGCGACGCCGCGCGCCTCCCCGGCCGCGTGCTCGTCGTCGCGACGAACTGCAACGGCGGCGTCAAAGAGGTCCTCGCCTTCGACGAGGTCCCCGACGTCCTCGCGCTCTGGCGCCACCGCTGCCCCGGCAATCCGGGCTTCGCCACCACGGCCGCGCTGCCGCCCATTCTGGCGCGCGCCACCACCCTCCACTTCTTCGACCCCTGCGAGCTGCTCCGCGACGACGCGCGCAGCGAGCTCCGCCCCGAGCACCGCGCTCGCCAGCCCGGCGGCGGTTGGTGCATGAAGTGACGCGCGAGGGAACGCCGTGGGCCACCACATCCAAGGTTTCGTCGCCACGCTCGACGTCCTGACGCATGCCGCTGCGCTCGGCCTGCGTCATTCGCCGATCGCGCTCGCGCAGGGGCTCGCCTGGGTGCCCGTGTCCGAGGAGGCGCTCGATCGCCTCGCAGAGACCGGCGCGTGGCCCGAGGCCGACTGGGATGATCGCTTCGTCACGTTCGGCAGCGTGGCGCCCGCACTGCTGGCCACGCTCTCGGCGCACGGTCCCGTCGCCTACATCGAGACCGAGTACTTCGGCGGCGTGGGTACTCAGGCGGCGACCGCCTTCGTTCGCGGGGAGCGGGTGCTCGAGCACGGAACGGTGAACGACGCGCTCCGCGCGATCGGTGTCCGCGCCGCGCCGGGTCTCGACGAGTGGGACACGGTCGGCTTGGCGGCTCACCGCCACATGCCCAGCGACGCCTGACGGGCCACGCGTCAGCGCTCGGGCTTCGGAATGCGACCGCCTTCGCGCCGGCTCACGCCGCGAGCATCGAGCGCAGGCGCGCGCTCGGCAGACCGCCGACGAAGCCGTCCACGAGCTCGCTCGCCAGATCCGGATCGACGCGCAGCTGACGGCGCACCTCGTCGAGCGGCGTCTCCCACATCTCGCTCCAGCGCACGCCGAAGAAGGGCTCGGCGCGCTTGCCGATGAGCCAACCGCGCGCGATCTCGCGCATCCGGCGATCGCGATCCTCCATGCCGTAGAAGAGCGTGTTCGCGAAGCCCACCATCAGGAGCAGCGCCGAGAGCGGCGCCTGGAACTGCGCGAGATAGAACGCCTGCAGGCCGAGCTCGCCCGCGACGTCGGTCTCGAACCCCGTGACCGGGTGCCAGACGTCGTGCGTCTCGCGCAGATGCGCGCGCACGTAGTCGAAGTCGCTCTTCACGACCTCGGGCACGAGGATGTCCTTCGGGTCGAGGTTCATGCGGATCATCGCGTCGGCGAACACGCGCCCGAGCGTGCCCTCGGGCAGCTTCGCGAGCTTCGCGAGATCCACCTCCCCGAGGCGCGGCCGCTCGCGCAGCACGCGCGCCGAGCGCGGATCCTTCTGGAACACCTCGGCGACGCGCGCGGCGGCCTCGTCGGTCTCGACCGACTCGGCCAGCACGAACACCTCCTCGAGCCGCGTGGGATCGCGGACGAGCCGCACGAACGAGCGCAGGGCCTTCACGTACTGCAACGGGCTGGGCAACGCTTCCTCCCGGTGGTGACGAGACGAGCCCCAGTATGTGAGCCTTTGCTCGCCTTCGGTGCTCGCATTCGCCGAGCCGCATCGTTCGCGGCGACTGCCCGTGACGATCGCGTCATTCGCGTGCCGCGCAGCGCGCGAGAAGCGCGCCCGGCATCGGATCGTACGGACGAAGCACGCGCGCGTCTTGGAGCACGGGCCGCGCGGCGTCGCACCCACGTGACCGGAGCGCGATCGCGAGCCTCATCCGTGCCTCGTACCCGCCCGGGTCGAGCGCGACCGCGCGCTCGAGCGCCTCGACGCTGGCGCGGTCGTCGGCGATCCACGCCGCCGTGAGCTCGACGCTCCGATGCCCGACCGCGCCGGCGAGGAGCACCGCGAAGACGCCGGTGACGGCGCCGCGCGTCGCCCTCGGCGCGGCCCATCCTTCGCCCTCTCGCGCGGCCGGCGTCGCGAGCACCACCATCACCGCGAGCGGCGCTGCGACCTCGAGCACGGTGTCGAGGAGGACGAGCGGCAGCGCGGCGGCCACGCACCCGAGCGAGGCGCTCCTCAGCGAGGGATCTGCGCCGGGGCGCTCGGCGAAGGGTGCCGACGCCGTCGCGCGGTCCGCGCTCTGCGCCTCGCCCGGAGCGTCCCTCGTCATCGCGTGGAGCGCCGCCACGAGCACCGCGATCCCGGCGATCGCGCCGAGCACGCCTCGCTCGACGAGCGCGGCCACGACGTCGCACGTGAGCAGGCGCCCCACCGGATCGATCGCATCGGGCATCACCGTGGGATCGCCCGCCGGCGAGAGCGCCGGGTACACCACGCGCCAGTTCCCGGGCCCCGCGCCGAGCCACGGATCGACGCGCAGCCAGTCGAGCGAGGCCGCGATCTGCACGAGCCGCCCGTGCCCACTGCCCGAGCGCGCGTCGAGCAGATGCGCGAGCGTCTCGCGGTACGGATGCGGCCGCGACCACGGGAGCGCGGGCCGCGCGAGCACCGTGAGCGCCCCCGCCGAGATCACCGCCATCACTGTCGCCACCGTTCGGGCGGGACTGCGCCGCACCTCGAGGGCGCCCATCGTGATCACGCCCGCCGCGAGCGCGATCCAGCCCGCCCGCGAGCGCGTCGCCAGGATCGCGGCGACGCTCACGAGCAGCACCATCGCGCCCAGCACGCGCTCTCGGCGCGACGCCAGCTCGCGCGTGCCCGCGCGCCACGCGCAGGGCACGCCGAGCGCGAGCACGTGCGCCACGACGTTGCGCTGCCCGAGCGTCGCCCCGGGCGCGCGCCCGTGGCCCGAGAGCCCGACCACGAGCCCGAACGTCTCGGCGAGCGCGAGGAGCGCCACGAGCACGAGCGCCGCGAGCACTCCCTCGCGGGCCGTGTCCCGCGCGTCCGGGCCGAGCCCGCGCACGGCGAGCGCGAGCGCCACCGCCGCGAGCGTGAGCCCCGCGTGGCGCATCCCGATCCACGGCTCCACGGCGAGCACTGCCGAGAGCACGCCGATCGCCGCGCTCGCGAGGAGCGCGAGGTCGAGCCCATCGAGCCGCGCCCGCCGCGGGGCGACGAAGAGCAGCGCGAGCGCGCACGCCTCGACGCAGAGCTCCTTCGGCAGCTGCCAACGCTCGAACGAGCGCGCGTCGATGGGCGCGAAGAGGACGAGCGCGCCGGCCGCGGCGAGCGCCGCCAGCACCGTCGTCGCGAGCGCACGGGGCTGCCCATCGGCAGCCTCCCGAGGCGCCCGCCCCACCGCCGCCATCGACGCCGTCAGCGGCAGCCTGCGCTGCACGGGTCCTCGGGCGCGAGCGACCGACACTCGCCGCCGCACGCGCTCGTGCAGGTCGCGTACGTCGAGAAGTACGTGTCGGCGCGGCCCTCGACTCGGCAGATCGTCCCGATGGCCTCGCTCGCGAGATGGTCCCCCGCGGCGTTGTCGAGCGTGCACGAGGGAAGCGACGCGCAGGGCTCGTCACAGGGGCGCACTCCGAGGCACGCCGCGCAGGTGCATCGGTTCCGGAACGTGCTGTCGGTGCCACAGAACGACGTGCACGCGGCCGCCGGGTCGCTGTAGAGGTACATCATGAAGAGGCGCACCTGCGTGTCCTCGTCGCGCACCCCGTCGACCGTCGCCGTGCCGGTGCTGTTGCGCAGCCGGTTCGCCTCGACGGTGTGTCGCCCCATCACGCCGTGCGTCAGCTCGTGCATGAGCGTGTCGGTCACCGCATCGTCGGAGCGGCCGTCGACCTGCATCTCCATGATGACGGGCCCGCTGCCCGCGAGGCTGCCGAGGTCCATGCGCCCGTTGCGATTGCAGCCTGCCGGCAAGCACCGGAACTCGTGCCCGCTGTGCCACCGAATGACGAGGTTCTCGAACGCTGCGGCGCGTGCGCGCCCGGCATCGCGCGTCGCGAAGCAGCTCATGCGGCGATGGAGGCTCTGCCGGTAGAGGCGCTCGAGCCGTGCGGTCTGCTGCGCCGAGCACGTCGTCGGAACACACGCGGCGCCCTCGGTGCCACCGGGGGGATAGTCCGCCTCCGCATCTCCGCCGGAGACGTCGTCCTCGACCCTCGTGAGCACGCCGTCGACCATCGTCTCGAACGTCTGGTGGACCATGCCGTCGGCCGTAGCCTCGATCACGAGGCGCTCGACGACCTGGTCCGTGGCCTCGTTCCACCACGTGCGCTCGATGCGACGCGCGGCCGGATCGATCACCTCGCGACGCTCGAAGTACGTGTCGTCGGCCGCGTCCTCCATGTCGTCGGCGTCGAGGCCGCCGCGCAGCACGCCGTCGGGCCCGCGCTCCCACGAGGCGAGCGTCGCGATCACGGGCACGAGGTCGTACCCGACGACGGTCACGTCGATCTGAGCACGGATGTGCGCCGAGACGACCTGCCCTCCCTCGATGCGGCGGTCGTACCGGTAGCAGCCGAGCGGGCTGAGCGCGACCTCCACCGTTCCGTCGTGGAAGTCCAAGAGCGCCTCGTCGGCCAGATCGAGCGAGGCGTCGGTCGGTGGATCGGATGCGGCGGTGCACGGGAGGTAGCCGGTGTCCGATCGCTCGGTCACACCGACGTCGGGGAAGTCGAAGCCCCACGGCGTCGAAGGGCAGCCCGGGAGAAGGACGAGCAGCAGCGCGAGCGTGAGGAGTGATCGCATCGCTCGAAGCTACGGAGCACGCGCCGCGCGTTCACCTCGATGTCTGATAATGCCAAGGCAGGAGAGGCGAAGCGCCACGACATGCCGCGCGACGCGAGCTCGTCGCGGGGAGCGGGGAGCCGCCGGAGCGCGCGCGCACTCTCCGGCGCCGAAGCACGCGCCACGCGCGCTCACTTCGAGAGCGCCACGGCGCCGCGACGACGAGGCTCGACCCCACTCCGAGGGGCGCGCGCGAGGCTCGTCACCTGCAGATGAACCCGGTGCTATCGAGGGTGTTGCCGTTGCAGCAGGCCGCGCAGTGCGTCGCGCTACACGTGCCGACGTCACAGCGCGTGCCGCTGGGAAGACAAGGCGAGACGCAGCCGCCGCCCGCACAGCAACGGCCGGCGCCGCCTGCGCAGACGCGCCCGTTCGACGTGCCGTCGGGGAAGCAGACGCCGGACGCGGTGCATCGATCGCACGGGCTGCAGGAGCCGCAGGTCCCGCCGCACCCATCGCTGCCGCACATGCGGCCACTGCAGTTGGGGCAGCAGGTACGGCAGACGCCGCCGCAGTTCAGCTGACCCGCCGGGCAGCAGAGGCCCGACACGCACGACTGCCCGCTCGGGCACGCCGCGCCGGCGCCGCAATGACACGTGCCTCCCGCGCACGACTCTCCCGACGCGCACGCCATGCCGCAGCCGCCGCAGTTCGCTCCGTCGGTGGCGAGCGCCGCCTCGCACCCGTTCGCCGTGTTGCCGTCGCAGTCGTCCCGCCCGGCCACGCACGTGCGGCCGCAGGACGTGCCGTCACACGTCGAGGTCGCGCCCGCGACCGCAGGGCACGGCGTGCAAGACGTGCCGCACGTCGCGACGTCCGCGTCCGAGACGCACGTGCCGCCGCAGTCGTGGAAGCCCGCGTCGCACGCGATGCCGCAGTGGCCGCTCTCGCAGACCGCCGTACCGTGCGCGGGCGCCGTGCACGCGGTCGCGCAGTCGCCGCAGTGGAGCGCGTCCGTGGTCGTGTCGACGCACATCGCGTCGCAGCGCGTGGGCGTGCCGCCGCTGCAGCCGCTCGCGCACGCGTAGGCGCCGTCGGGGCCCATCGAGCACATCGGCGTCGGCTCGGCGCAGGACGTCGCGCAGTCGCCGCAGTGCTCGGGCGTGGTCGTGTCCGTCTCGCAGCCGTCGTCGGCGCTCGCGGTGCAGTGAGCGCGGCCGGCCGCGCACGCGCCGGTGACGTCGCACACGCCGGCGACGCACTGCACCGCGTCCGCACGGACGCCGGCGAGCGCCGTGCAGTCGTGATCGCAGGCGCCGCAGTGGTGCACGTCGATGGTCACGTCGGCGCACGCTCCGCCGCAGAGCGTCTCGCCGGCCGCGCACGCAGCGTCGGTCCCGACGTCTCGCGTCACGGTCGTGCCGCCGTCCACGCCGGTATCGCGGCGCGCATCGGGCGTCGCGACCGAGGCGTCGACCGGCCGCGCCGCGTCCATGCCCGCATCGGCCGGGTCGGGGACCGCTTGGGCACCGCAGCCGGCGATCGAGACGAGAGCGAGAGCGGCCCAGCGGAGACGTACTGCGTGGTTCATGGGGGCGCGCTGTATAAGCCGACCTCGCGAGCGCGGCATGCTCTTCGTGAAGGAACGACACGAAGTCGAGCCGCGCGTCATCGCATTCGCGCCTCGAATCCGGGCCGTTCCGTTGGGATTGATCGCGCAGCGCTTCGTCTCGAGCGCGATCGCGGTCGACGCGCGTCGCGTACGACCTCGCGGCCGCAGGACGTGAGCCTGCGGGCTCTGGGGCGGAACGACTATCGAGCCGCGTGGTAGAGCACCCGCTTCGCGTCGTCCCAGCAACCGGCGCAGAGAATCTTGAAGTCGGCCCGCCGGAACCATTCGTCGGGCGATGCGCCGTTCAGCGCGACGAACGCTCGCTCGCAGGCGGCACACCACGCATCGGGTCGCGCGGTGTCCACGTCGGGCCCCAGAAGAAGCCGACCTGCTCGCCGCTGTCGATCGCGTGCGCGACGTGCGTGCATGCGAGGCCGATGCCCTGGCGGCCGTGGGTGCACCACACGACCTCGTGCGACATAGCGGGAGCCTACGGCGGCAGAAGCGCCGACGCTCGTCCGTCCGTCGGCGCGTCGTTCGCTTCGCGCAACGCCTGCTCGAGGCGCTCGACGCTGCTGCCGATGACGTTGCCCTGGAGGTAGCGCGGCCCGAGCGGCGCGCCGCCGAAGAAGAGTGCCGTCGCGCCCGCTTCGAGGGTGAGCCGTGGCGCGACGCCCTCGCACAGTCGAACGAGGGTGCCGACGCCGATGCGGTGGCCGTCGAGCGCTCCGTAGCCGTCGACGAAGAGCAGCGCGTGCTGTCCCGGGGCCGGATCGAGCACGAGCTCTGCGCGCACGGCTTCCGCACGCAGCTCCACCAAGAGCACGCTCGTGACCGTCTCGATCGGCGAGCGCACGCCGAACGCCTCCCCGACGAGCACGCGCGCGGTGACGCCGCCGCGAACGACGCATGGGATATCCGCGGCGCGCGCCCACTGATAGCGCGGCGCGCTCCGCTCGAGCTCCTCGGGCAGCGCGGTCCACGCCTGGATCCCGTGCCCCACGCCGCCGCGCGCACGAAACGCACTCGGCGTGCGCTCGGCGTGGACGATCCCGGCGCCGGCGTGCATCCACGCGACGTCGCCGGCCTCGACCACCACGTCGTTGCCGAGATCGTCGCTGTGATGAGTCCCTCCCGCGAAGAAGTAGGTCACCGTCGCGAGGTGCGCATGGAGGTGCGGCGCAATCTCGACGCCCTCGCCAGGCGCGAGCGTCGCCGGCCCGAAGTGATCGAAGAGAACGAAAGGCCCGACCATCGGCAGCGCGGCGCTCGGCAAGAGCCGCCGAACGAGATGCCCCGCCTCGACCACGTCGTGCCCGCGTACCCGAACGTCGAAGGGTCTATTCACGTCACGCACCCCTCGGTGCAGTCGTCAGCGCACGCCCGCGCGAGCCAACGACACCATCTGCGCCGCAAGCCCATCCCGTGGCGCGGAAGCGAGCACGACGTCGTAGCTCCGCGCGACGCACTCGAACGTCGAGTCGTGGAACGCGAGCACGAAGTGCCGGAGCTTCGCGTAGTGCTCAGGCCGATGCTGCGGGTGCACCGTGTTCCTCCGCTCGAGGCCACGGATCCAGGACGAATCGAGTATCTCGGAGGCCGAGTACGGCCCGAGCCCGCGCGCCGCCAGCGGGTGACCTGCGAACGCTTCGTCGTTCGGAGGCCCGAACATGGTGGCGCGCACCTGGTAGAAGCGAACGAGCGCCGCAGGCTCTGCGCTCGACTCGGGCGCGACGATCCGAGCGGTCTCCCTCGTCCAGTCGAGCTCCGGCGCTTCGACGTAGTACGCCACGACCATCGTGTGCTCGTCCTGGAGCACCAGCGGGCATGGCGCTCCGACCGAGCACCGCGGAAGGTCGGAGAGCGGCACCACGCGGTCGCGGTGGTCGATGGTGTACACGCGCCAGAGCGTAGCCGCGGGCGGCTCGGTACGCTGCGCGGCGCGAGGCGGCGACAGTGCCTGCCTCGTTTCCGCGCAAGAGCCTGCCGAACGACAGCGGCCGGTCCCGCTCTCGCCGGTCGCAGGGCATCCTGGCGCCCACCTCGCTGCCGAAGGCGGGCGCTTGCCAGGTTCTCGCGGGCGCGCACCGCGAGCTGTCCCACCTCGTCGAGCTGCCGCTCGAGGTCGACCCCGCGGCGTGACGCTCAGGTCGTGACGGCGACGGGCACTGCGACACCGACCTGGTTCGCCACAGGCGTCCACAGGTCGACGTCCTCCTCGGGCGTCGTGATCGAGACTACGAGCGCGTAGCGCACGCCGAGCTCGCTGCGGTCGTGCTTCGGCTGGTCCTTCCACCAACCCGAGACCGGGAAGACGCCCACCGCGCCGCGTAGCGCGAGGTCGGCAGCGCTGCCGTCCCAGAAGTCGCCGTGCAGAGACCCGTGGTGCCTGAGGTCGGGCCCGATGAACCAGTTGGCCGCGTCGCTCTCTGAGCTGACCTCCCCACCCTCCTCCTCGCCGACGGCGAGCTCGTTCAGTCGCTGCCGGAACACCTGCACCGTCTCCGTCGGCTTCATCACGTCGAACCGGAGGCCATGCGAGGCGTAGCGGTAGCGGGTACGCCAGCCACGCCGCGCCGGGTTCGGGTCGATGAAGTAGGAGAGCGTGACCCTCATCCTCACGGGCACCGTGGCGAGAGCGAGCAGCGCCTCGGTCGGCCACGGCAGTTCGTGGACCTTCATCTCGCGCATCTTCGTATTCGCGAACGGCTTGATCGTGTCCTGGACGATCAGCGTGAGCGCGTTCTTGGCGCTCGTCGCGGCCCGCGCCTCGCTCGGCTCGCCGAAGCCGAAGCGCCGCAGCAGATACCTCTCTCGTTGAGCGCGCGTGCGCGCAGCAGTCGCGTGCTGCGTCATCGCCTTCGTCCACTCTGCGGAGTGAACGACGAGGGCGCGGACCGTCTCCGGCCAGAGGTCCGGGTAGCTCGACATGACCGTTGCCGCGATGCGCGCGACCTGGGCCGTCGCCGCGCTCGTCCCCCACGTGGACACGAGCAGTCGCTCGCTCGGCTTCCAGTGCGTGGACGCGAGCGAGAGGTCCTCGACCTGCATCGCGGCGTGGCCGTCGTGGGCCTTGTTGCCGCCCTCGAACACGACGTCCGGCTTGATGGGCCACGGCCCGGCGAAGCCGACCGACGTCGAGCTGTAGGGAGATAGGTCGCCGCCGGCAGCCACGGGCTGGTACCCGCGGAGGGAGACGTCGTCCGGATCTAGCTCGACGAGATGGGTGCATGCCCCGACCGTCAGCGCATTCCACGCCTGCCCGGGGTCGCGGATAGTCTCGAGGTCGCTCCTCGTGACGTGGTCGATCTCGGTCGTGTTGACGTTGCCGGCGCAGACGACGAGCAGACGGCGCTCGCCAGTACCCGCACGGTCGAGGAACTCGATGCCGTCTCCACGGCTGACGAGCGCGCGGCCCGCCGCCAGCCCATCGACCGCCGCCGACCACGACGTGGGACGCCCGCGGTCGCTCCCCTCCAAGGTCGCGACCGACATCGAGAACACGCGACGCCGTGTCGGCGCCTCGAGCTCCGGGCGCGCGACGCCCTCGGCAGTGATGGTGCCCCAGAGGTCGGGCGGGTTCGCCCCCACGGGCGGGAGGATCTTCACGGACTCGAGGCGATGGCCCACGGAGACGCGCTGTGTCGTGAGGAAGCGCTTGCTCAAGTCCCCGAGCAACGCGAGGCCCGCCATCTCGGAGCCGTGGCCATCGTGGTCGGTCCGCTCCCACGACGGATCGACCGCGTGCGTGTCTGCCTCAGTCAGCGACGCAGCAAGCAGCGGGTGGCCGCGGTTCACGCCCGTGTCGAGAACGCAGACCGCTGGTGCTCCGTCGCCAGCCGCGTCGAGTCGGTCGGCAAGCTCGCGAACCCACTCCCCCTGTTCGGGGATCGGCATCTTCACGAACGCGGCGGGGGCATCGCGGGCGCGCCGGAGCTCCGCGATGTCGCCGAGCACGTCGACGGACGCGGCGAGCTCGACGGGCGTGGCACGGACGGTACGCACAATCCGGTCGGGGAACGTCAGGCGCCGCGTGCCGAGCTCGAGGTTGCGGGCGACCGCGAAATCGCGAAGACGCTGCTCCTCTCCTTCGTCGGTGCGACGGAGCCAGATCTCCCACCAGATGGACTCGTCGTCCCGGGGGAACGCCTCGGCGTCGTCGGTCCAGAACGCCGTCAGCGTCGCGAGCTGGACCGAAGCGAGCGTCTCTACCAGCGCGCGGTGCTTCCGCGCCCCCTTGGCGGTCGTCTTGGACACGTACTCGTCGAACGTCTTGAGGAAGTGGGCCACCTTCCCGTCGGGGACGAACACGGTCGCCATCTCCTCGATCGTGCCGTCCTCCCGCTTCCTGTCGCGGACACCGAGCAGCTCGACCTTCGACCGACGGAGGTCGAGCGACTCGAGCTTGAGCGGAACGTCGGGCGGGCTCGTGAACACCAACCCGATGCCCGGCTTCGCCCCCGGGACCGCGACCGACACGGCGGCGGCGGTCCGTCGCGCCCTCGCGTCCGCCGCCGCGCGCTCCAGAGATGCGCGAAGGATGCGCCCGTGGAGTGCGGGATCCGATGGCGTGAGCGTCTTGGATTTCCCGCCGCGCGCGTGCGGCCGATACGGCTCAGCAGCCGCCGTTCCCGGCACGATGATGTGCGGAAGATCGCGGGTCACGTGCAGGCCCAATCAGCCGGTGCGGCGGTTGCGGAGCGCCGACACGACGTCATCGGTCGTGAGTGCCAGCCGCATCGAGAGGATGGCCGCCTTCGCGGCGTCCTCGCACGAGCGCGTCACCTCGGCGTGACTCAGCGTGGCGCCCGCCTCGCGCACGGCTGCCCAGGCGACGTCCGAGGTGTCGAGCATCGCGAGCCTCGCGCGCGCCACGGCCTCGACGTCCTCGGCCGTCGGAAGCGAGTACTCGATGACGGTGTCGAAGCGGCGGAAGAGCGCGCGGTCGAGAAGCGCCGGGTGATTCGTGGCCGCGACGACGACGCTGTCCGACTGGTCCTGCTCGAGCATCACGAGGAAGGAGTTGAGGACGCGCCGGATCTCGCCCACGTCGTTGCCCGCGGCGCGGTCTCCCCCGAGCGCGTCGAACTCGTCGAAGAGGTACACCGCTCGCGTTTGCGCCATCGCCTCGAAGACGAGGCGCAGCTTCGCGGCGGTCTCGCCCATGAACTTCGTGATGATCCCGTCGAGCTGGATCGAGAAGAGCGCGAGCGCGAGCTCGCCTGCGAGCGCGCCTGCGGTCAGCGTCTTGCCCGTCCCCGGCGGGCCGACGAGCAGGACGCGCTTGATGGGCGCGAAACCGTGCGCTCCGAGCTCCTCGCGCTGGCGCTGCTCGACGACGACCCGCTCCAGGCGTTCGCGCACGTGGGGGGCGACGACCAGATCGCGCAGTCGCGTCTGCGGGTAGCTCGCGGCGAGCACGCCCGCGAGCTCCCCTCGCGGCTGCACCAGGGGCACGGTCTTGGCGCGCGGCAGCGCCGGATCGGCCGCCCGCGCTTTTGCTCGGTCGATCAGCTCTCGCAGCTCCTGCGCGAAGCGGGAGTGCCCCGTCCGCGCCGCCTGTGCGGCAACCTGGAGCGCGACGGCGTAGAACCGTGCGTCGTCCCCGTCCGCGTGGCTGCGGATCAGCGCCTTGATCTGGTCCGCGGAGGCCATGGCTATTCATACCGCGACGGCCGTACCGACCGCCACCATTCATCGTGAAAACAGGGCGAAGCGGCTCACCACCCCAGCAAACTGCCGCACCAGCGGCGGTCACCTTCGAGATTCTGCGTTCGGGGGCGCGTGCCCCGCGGTCGCCGGCGTCCCGACCCGGGTCTGTGCGTACGCGCCGGGCAGGCGATGAGGGCGCCGACCCGTCCGTCGGCCGGCGTTACGCGATCGCGCGGACGACGCCCGCCCCCGCGGCCTCCGTGAGGTCGATCATCCGCCCGCCGCGAATCCTGCACGCCGGGCCTCTGCGGGACCTCCTATCTCACCGCGGGATCGACGATGCCGCGCGCAAGCAGTAGCGCCGCGCTCCGGCCGCTCTGCCGGATCGCGTGATCGAGCACGACCGCGTCGCGAACACGGGGCGCGCCCCCCTGCCGACGGACCGTGCGCAGCAGGACCTGTTCTTCGACGTGCTGCGCGTCAGCCGCAAGGACAACGCGAGCGATGACGTCGAGCCGGCGCCGCCGCCCGTCGTGACGAACGGAGGGGATCACGCGTGAGCGCGTGGGCGCCGTGCATGGAATCATGAGGCGCGATCGCCACAGCGTCGGCCGGCTCGCGCTTCGCAGTTCCTCATCCGAACCGCGAAGCGGGAGAGGGGTGGCGACGTGGTCCGCGGGGGCGTGCGGGGGTTGGGCAAACGCGGCGGCTTCGCAGCGGCGCTCGCATCCCGGAAACGACAACGCCCGCCCCGTTTCCGAGGTGGGCGCCTGCCACTTCCTTGTGGGGGCGAGCATAGCACCGGGGAGAAGGCCGTTTCGGCGGCTCGGTCTTGAGAACGACCTCGCTGCGTAGGTGGAGATCGGCGTCACGTCCGCGTCGCGTACGCGAAGTACGACGCGAACCACTCTCGGTCGCTCGGCGCAACCTCCACCACCGAGATATCGGGCGGCGCGACAAGCTTCTCAACGCCGCCGTAGACATCGAGCGTCCACCAGCGGTCGAACACACCGGCGTCGACCTTCTCCGCACCGAGCAGGTCGTCTAGCCACGGGTTCGACGGGCTACGGTACTCGGCCACAAGGTCGGCCAGATGGCAGGCCTTGATCGTCACCTCCCATCGACGCGTGTACTCCTCGAACGAGAGGTGCGTATGCCCTCCGAAACGCGCCTTGAGCGCGATGGGCTCGGAGAATAGTTCGTCCAGCCCGGGGTCGAGTTCGCGCGACCGCGCCAGGAGTTCAGGGCGTGGCCGAATGATGGCGACGAGTTCGCTGACGAAAGAGGACGGCCGGAGCATTCGCCGATCGTGCACGCGCGTGGCGTTGGCGTCGAGGCACGGACCACAGCTACAGATCGGCTCGCACGCTCACTCGCTAACGCTCTTCCAGCTTGCCCTCTTCCTGCTCGCTCTTGTTCGTGTCCGCGATCGCGGAGGTGACTACCAGGACGCCGGGCTCGTGGGCCTCGCCCGTGAACGCCTCGTGGGCAAGGGACCCTGGTTGACCAGCACGTCGTCGCGCCCTGCCCCTGCGAAACGCCGAGGAGAGGCCGTTCGAGCGAGCCAAGGGGCGGGCAACACCCGTAGGGTCGCCCGTCGGGGCGGGCCGCGACGGGCGATACGCTGCGTCGACCACGAGCTCGACCGCCGCGGGCCGCCTCCCACACCGCGGCGTCGCGAGGCTCGGCCGCCCCGGGCGTCGTTCACCAGGGCGTAGACACGTCGCTCGTCCGGTCGCCCCGTCGATCCAGCGCGCGCTCCTCGCGCACGTGCCCAGCATCATCGTCGATCCACCTCGTGTGGACCAGGCCTCCGACCGGTCGAGCACGCGCTCACACCCTTTTCGTTCACGCGACGCAACGGCCCGAGAGGCGCGCCGACAAGGAGTGCGAAGCGGCGCCGTGGTGGTGCCGCGGTCCTTCAACTCCGTCGTCTCTCCGAAAGGCCGTTCCACGCAGACCCCCAACGTCAACACACCCGTCGCCCGCCTCATCGGGTCCGTCCACTACCTCATCGCTGCGCTCTTGCTGCGCCCGAGCACCGCCGATCTCGCACCGAGCATCCAGGCCACGTTCGACGCGTTCCTCGCGAGCGTCGCGGCGACCACCACCGCGACCCACGCGGCCATCCCCACACGCGTCGCCGTGCGCTTCGCCGAGCGCGAGCTCGAGCAGGTCATCCGGCACCTGTTCCTCGCCGCGCAGGTGCTCGACGGCGGCAAGCCCGGCGGGCGCGCGGCGACGGGCTTGTTCCCGACGGGCCTCACCCCCGTCGTCGCGCCGCAGGGCGAGGAGCAGAGCGCGGTCGCCACGCAGCTGCTCGATCGGCTGATCGCGCAGGCGGACGCCGCGTCCCTGCGCGCGGTCCACGAGCCCGCGCTCCGCGGCGCCCTCGACGCGATGACGACGCACCTGGCCGCACGCGACGCGGCCATCGCCGCCCAAGAAGCCGCGGTCGTCGCGCAGACGGCGGCGCGCGAGCAGCTCACGCGCGAGTACGACCGCGTCGCGAACACGGTCCGCGCCCGCTTCCCGAAGGACCGTGCGCAGCAGGACCTGTTCTTCGACGTGCTGCGCGTCAGCCGCAAGGACGAGGCGAGCGACGATGGCGAGCCGGCGCCGATGCCGCTGGTGGTGAACGGAGGGGATCACGCGTGAGGGCGTGGAACGGCGCGGGTGGATCGAGGCCGCGCGATCGCAGTGGCGTTGCGCCGGCTCGCGCTTCGCAGTCCCTCACCCCAACCCTCTCCCGCGAAGCGGGAGAGGGGGCCGCGACGGGCTCCGCAGTGGGGCGTGCAGGGCGTGGGCAAGCGCGGCGGCTTCGCAGCGCCGCGTGCATCCCCGGAAACGACAACGCCCGCCTCGTTTCCGAGGCGGGCGCTTCGTTCGTTTGCGGGGGCCGGATTTGAACCGACGACCTTCGGGTTATGAGCCCGACGAGCTACCAGGCTGCTCCACCCCGCGGTGAAGAGGGCGGGATAATACCCGTGGGATCCGCTCTGTCAACGTCGAACGTGCCGTACTCTCTCCGAATGGACGATCGGTACAACACGCGGCTCGACAACAAGTACGGCTACTCGACGGTCATCGACATCCCGCGCGAGGTCGCCGAGCACGCGCCATGGTTCAACCAGACGCTCACGCAGGTGAACGACGCCGTCGTGCGGCTCGGGATCCTCCAGGGCGAGTACCACTGGCACAAGCACGACGAAGAGGACGAGTGCTTCATCGTGCTCGAAGGGGAGCTGCTCCTCGACGTCGAGAACGTCGGGACGATCACCCTCGGTAAGCACCTCGGGTACACCGTGCCGAAGGGCGTGGTGCATCGGACGCGGGCGATCGAGAAGACGATCGTGCTGATGGTCGAGAAGGCGAGCGTCACGCCGACCGGGGATTGAGGCGCACGGCGCGAGCGAGGCGACGAACGATCGCAGCAGGGTCGTCTGGCGTTCGCTTCGCGGTCCCTCTCCCCTGCCCTCTCCCGCTGTCGCGGGAGAGATTTGATGCGCTGCCGCGCACCTGGCGGTGTTGAAAATGAGGGGCGGGAAGGCGCACGGACCAGCCGCATGCTCACGATCGTGGAGCGGTGCGACCGGACCAAGACCGCAAGTCCCAATGGAGTTCACAGCCCGCGGGAGAGACTGGTCCGTGCAGCGCTGAAGGTATCTGTTGTTGGCGCGCCCCGCGAGGGGGAGGCCGAGTACCAGGATCGTTCCTGTACCTGCTGCACCCGGCGCATCCGCTCCACTCTGGAGGTGCGAGATGGAAGTCGTGTCGGAGCGCGTGTGTGGGCTCGACGTGCACCAGCTGACGGTGGTCGCTTGTGCGCTGATCGTCGGAGATTCGCGTAAGCAGGCCGTCGAGCGGCGAGAGTTCTCGGCGATGACGGACGGCCTTCGCGACTTGTGCGCGTGGCTGCTGCAGCACCGCGTGACGCACGTCGCAATGGAGGGGACGGGGTCGTATTGGCTGCCGGTGTACGCGGCGCTGGAGCAGCACCAAGCGCTCGACCTCTGGGTGGTGAACGCGCACCACATCAAGAAGGTGCCCGGTCGCAAGACGGACTGGAACGACGCGCGCTGGATCGCGCAGCTTCTTCAGTGGGGCTTGTTGCGCAAGAGCTTCGTGCCGACGGCGGAGTTTCGCGCTCTTCGTGACCTCACGCGCTCTCGGCGGAGCTTGGTGCAAGAGCGCTCGCGTCAGCTGAACCGGTTGCAGAAGGTGCTCGTCACGGCGAACGTGAAGCTGAGCGCCGTCATCGCCGACATCCTCGGCGTGTCGGGGCTGGCGATGGTGCGAGCGCTCATCGCAGGCACGCAGACGCCGCTGCAGATCGCACAACTGGCGCGCGGCGCGATGCGCAAGAAGATCCCCACCCTCGTTCGGGCGCTCGAGGGAACTCTCCTTCCGCACCACAAGCTCCTGCTGCAGATGGAGCTCGACCTCGTCGACGCTCTGGACGGACACATCGCCAAGCTCGACGCCGAGATCGAAGCTCGCTTCGAGCCGCATCGAGCCGAGGTCGACCTGCTCGACACGATCCCCGGCGTCGACCGCCAAGGAGCTCGGGACATCCTGTCGGAGACCGGCGTGGACATGACACGCTTCGCAGAGCCCGGGAACCTCGCAGCCTGGGCCGGTGTGCTCCCCGGGAACGGAGTGAGCGCAGGCAAGCGGCTCGGTGCCAAGCGCCGCAGCGGCAACGTGCAGCTGACCACCACCCTGGTCGAGCTCGCGCTGGGCGCCGCGAACACGAAGGGCACGTACCTGCGGGACAAGTACTACCGGCTCCGAGCTGCCCGCGGCGCCAAGCGCGCGGCGATCGCGATCGCGAACAAGATCATCTGCGCGGTCCACCGCATGCTGACGGGCCGGGTCGCGTACGCAGACCTCGGCGCGACCTATCTCGACCGGCGCGACCGAGGACGAACCGTCGACCGCCTCGTCCAACGCTTGGAGAGCATGGGCCTGCACGTCAGCGTCACCGAACGCGACGTGAGCCCAGCAGATACCGCAACTTAGAACGTCATTTTCGTACCAGGGAGCCGCGCGGCGCGCTCGGTGCGGCGAACGTTTCGCTACGAGTCACGCGGCGCGCTCGGTCCGACGGTCCGACGATCGCTTCGCGCGGCAGCGTGCCGTGCGCGCTCGCCGTGGGCCGACTCAATCCTCGCGGATCATCGCCTCGGCGAGGCGCAGGTCCGGGCGGGCCTTCTTGGCCTTCGTGTCGCGGTCCTTGCGGGCCGCATCCAGGTACTGCTTCTTCAGCTTCTCGAGCTCGCGCGCGTCGAGCTCGCGCATCTGACCGGGGCGGAGGCCCTCGGTGGTGATGCCGGCGAAGGACAGGCGCGCCAGGCGCAAGACCGGGTGGCCGACGGCCTCGGCCATGCGGTGGATCTGGCGGTTCTTGCCCTCGTAGAGCGTGATCGACAGCCACGTGCTGCGCTCTTCCTCGCGCAGCACGTACACGTCGCACGCCTTCGTGCGCTCGCCGTCGTCGAGCACCACGCCGTTGCGCAGCGCATCGAGCACCTTGATCTCGAGCCGGCCGCGCAGCTTCGCCACGTACTCCTTCGGCACGTCGCGGCGCGGATGCAGGAGCGCCTCGGTCAGCTCTCCGTCGTTCGTCGCGAGCAGCGCGCCGCTCGTGTGGAAGTCGAGGCGGCCGATCGGGTACACGCGCGCGCCCACCTTCGAGAGCAGCTCCCCGATGTGAGGCCGCCCCTCCGGATCCCGCAGCGTGCTCACCATGCCCCGCGGCTTGTGCACGAGCAGATAGATCGGCTTCTCGGCGACGACGCGCTTTCCGTCGACGTCGATGCGGTCCTTGCGCGGATCGGCCACCGCGCCGAGCTCGTCGACGATGTGACCGTTCACGCGCACGCGGCGCTCGACGATCAGCTGCTCGGCCGCACGGCGCGACGCGACGCCCGCGTGCGCGAGGATTTTCTGGAGACGCTCTTTTTTCGCCACGGGGTCCGGTGCTCGGCGATCTGCTCAGCCGGCGGTCGAAGGAGCCGGCGACGAGGCTTCGCTGCCCGCTCCGGTGGTCGTGTCGCCCGGCGCGGGCGCACGATCGTGGTCGCGGTCCCAGCGGTCGACGCGACCGTCGCCATCGAGGTCGGTGCCCATGCGGACCATGCGGCCGTCCTCGTAGTACTCCCAGCGATCCGGGTGCCACTCCGTCGGCGTGCTGCGGCCGGCCAGATCGCGCTCGGTGCGCGTGGCGTGGCCCTCGTCGTCGAAGTAGACCTTGCTGTCGATGCGGCCGTCGTTGTTCTCGTCGATCTCCTGTCGGACGATGTGGCCGTCCTGGAAGATCGTGATCGTGTCGAGGTTGCCGTCGAAGTTGCGGTCGGCCTCCTCGCGCAGCGGGCGGCCCTCCTCGTTGTAGTAGCGGACCACGTCCTTGGTGCCGTCGCCGTCGAGATCGCTCTCGCGGCACGCGAGCACGAGGCGCGTGAGCGGTGGCGTGCCCACGCGGCGGAAGACGCGACGCACGTCGGGCGTGGAGTCGCCCGAGGTGTCGTACTCGCTGACCTCGAGGCCCGCCGACGTCGTGTCGCAGCGGCCGTGATCGTCGACGGTAGCGTGCTCGGAGTCCGAGTGATCGGTCGTGCGCCGGCGCGCGCGCTGCTGGCTCTGCCCGCCGCCGCAGCCCGGCGCGAGCGCGAGGAGCAGGCCGAGTCCGATGAGTGCCCGCGTCATGGCGTCCCCGTCGTCGTGGTGGAGGTCGTGCTCGTGTCGCCGCTCGGCGTCGCGCTCGCATCGCCGCTCGGCGTGGTGCTCGCATCCCCGCTCGGTGTCGCGCTCGTGATGTCGGCCGCAGGGGTGGTCGACTCGGTCGAGCCGCCCGAGGTGCTCGGCGCGCGCGCGGCGGCCTGGGCTCCGTCGCAGCTCAGCGCGCCCTCGGCCGTGGCCGAGTCCGCCGGGATGTCCTCGGTCTGGTCGGCCGTGCCGTCGGCGTTGGTGTCGCGGCGGACCTGCGAGAGGCGCCCTTCCGTGAAGGCCTCCCAGCGGTCGGGCTGCTGGTCGTTGTTGTCGTCGTAGCGCGCTTCGCGGATCACGCCCTGGTCGAAGTCCTCCCAGGTGTCCGGATGCCCGTTGTGGCGCCGGTCGCGCTCCGAGCGCTCGAGCATGCCGGTGGTGGTGCACCAGAGCCACGTGTCGATGATGTTGTCGAAGTTCGTGTCGAGCTCGGTGCGCGCGACCCGCCCGCCCTCGAAGTACGAGATCTGGTCGAGGCGCCCGTCGAAGTCGAAGTCGTGCTCCTCGCGCACGATGCTCGTTCCGTCGTCCCCGAAGAAGCGCGCGATGTCGATGTTGCCGTCGAAGTTCATGTCGAACTGGACGCAGCGCTCGGTCGCGCCCTCGTAGACGTGCCGGATGTCGGGGATGCCGTCGTTGTTCACGTCGGTCGCCACGACGCGGCGGCCGTCGCCGTCGCACTGCTGACGCACCGCTTCATCGCCCCGGGAGCCGTGCGGGGTCTCCGCCACGCGCGCGCCGGAGGCGTCGCGGCTGGGCCCGCCACATCCGGCCCAGGCGGAGCCTGCCAAAGAGAGGAGGAGGCCGAGTCGGACGACTCGCCGGATCGAGGTAGGCGGCGGCATGTTGGAAGCGGAAGGGAGCATACGCGGCAGGTCGGGGCGCCCGCAACCCGGTCAAACCCTTCTCGAAACGCGGAGCCGCCCGAGGTTTGACAGTATGTATGTTGGCACGTACCGTCACGGCCCGAGGGACTCCCGACCGATGGCCCGCAAGAAGATCTCGACGACCGTCTACTTCACGCCCGAGCAGACCGAGCAGCTCCGGCTGCTCCACGAGCGCACGAAGGTCCCGGTCGCCGTCTACATCCGCGAGGGGATCGACCTCGTGCTGGCCAAGTACTCGCACGAGCTGCCCGGGCAGCTCTCGCTCGACGCGCGACCGCCCCTCAAGCGCTGACCCCGGGCCCGCCGCGTCGCGCAGGCCCGCCGCGTTGCGGACGGGCCGCGGCGAGCGCATAAGGCGTCCCCTCCCATGCCGTTTCCGACGTCGCGCATCCGCAACTTCTCGATCATCGCGCACATCGACCACGGCAAGAGCACGTTGGCCGACCGGATCCTCGAGTTCACCGGCGCGCTGAGCGATCGCGAGAAGCAGGACCAGTTCCTCGACAACATGGAGCTCGAGCGCGAGCGCGGGATCACCATCAAGGCGCAGGCGGTCCGCCTCACGTACAAGGCCGACGACGGCGAGACGTATCAGCTGAACCTGATCGACACGCCCGGCCACGTGGACTTCACCTACGAAGTATCGCGATCGCTCGCCGCGTGCGAGGGCGCGCTGCTCGTGGTGGACGCCTCGCAGGGCGTCGAGGCGCAGACGCTCGCGAACGTGTATCTCGCGATGGAGAACGATCTCGAGATCATCCCGGTCTTCAACAAGATCGATCTGCCGGGCGCCGACATCGATCGCGTGAAGCGTGAGGTCGAAGAGGTCATCGGCCTCGACTGCTCGGGCGCGGTGCCGGCGAGCGCGAAGGAAGGCATCGGCATCAAGGAGATCCTCGAGGCCGTCGTCAAGCGCGTGCCGCCCCCGAAGACCGCCGGCGAGGACGCGCCGCTGCGCGCGCTGCTCGTGGACAGCTGGTACGACAGCTACCGCGGCGCGATGGCGCTCGTGCGCGTGGTCGACGGCACGATGAAGCCGGGCCTCGAGATCAAGATGATGGCGACGCGCGCCGAGTACGAGCTGACCGAGCTCGGAGCCTTCTCGCCGCGCGCGCGGGCCGTGGAGGACCTCGGGCCGGGACAGGTCGGCTTCTTCGCCGCGGCGATCAAGAGCGTCCAGGACTGCAAGGTCGGCGACACGATCACCGAGAAGCGCCGCCAGGCGACCGAGCGCCTGCCGGGCTTCAAGGAAGTGAAGCCGATGGTCTTCTGCGGGGTGTTCCCCACGGAGGCGAACCAGTACCCGCAGCTGCGCGACGCGCTCGAGAAGCTGCGCCTGAACGACAGCGCGCTCAGCTTCGAGCCCGAGTCGTCGGATGCGCTCGGCTTCGGCTTCCGCTGCGGTTTCTTGGGCCTCTTGCACATGGAGATCGTGCAGGAGCGCCTCGAGCGCGAGTACGACCTCGATCTGATCACGACGGCGCCGAGCGTCGTCTACAACGTGTACCTCACCGACGGCGAGATGCTCCGGGTCGAGAACCCGTCGCGGCTGCCGGATCCGGTGAAGATCGACCGCATCGAAGAGCCTTTCTTCAAGGTGTCGATCCACGTGCCGAGCGAGTTCGTGGGCGCGGTGCTCAAGCTCTGCGAGGACCGGCGCGGCATCCAGAAGCAGATCCAGTACGCCTCGCAGTCGCGCGTGATCATCGTCTACGAGCTGCCGCTCGCCGAGGTGCTCTTCGACTTCTTCGACAAGCTGAAGAGCGCGACGAAGGGCTACGCGTCGATGGACTACGAGCTGGCCGGGTACGTCGAGAACCCGCTCGTGAAGGTCGACATGCTGATCAACGGCGACAAGGTCGACGCGCTGTCGGTGATCGTGCACCGCGAGAAGGCCCACGTGATCGGCCGCAGCCTCGCCGAGAAGCTGCGCGGGATCGTGCCGCGCCAGCAGTACGAGGTGGCGATCCAGGCGGCGATCGGCGGCAAGATCATCGCGCGCGAGAGCGTGAAGGCGCTCCGCAAGGACGTGACGGCGAAGTGCTACGGCGGCGACATCAGCCGCAAGCGCAAGCTCCTCGAGAAGCAGAAGGAAGGAAAGAAGCGGATGAAGTCGGTCGGAAGGATCGACATCCCGCAGGCGGCCTTCCACGCGATCCTCAAGGTCGAGAACTAGTCTTCAGGGGGCCTGAGCGGCCCCCTCGCGGGCCCGGCGAAGCCGGCTCCCGCTCACCCCCTCTCCGACTCGTCGCTTCGCTCCTCGCGAGCGAGACCGCGTCGTCTCGCCGTGTGCCTCCTCGTCGCCGGCGCTCTCGGATCGCGACGCGCTCGCCGCCCGACCGGCCGGAAACGCGCTCGACGCGCAGAACTCGTTCACGCGCGCGTACGCGTGCTACACGCGGCGACCCGATGTCCGCACTCTCCGGCTCGCTGAGCTACCAGCGCTTCTTCGTCGAGCACACCCTCCCCCGCGACTTCGTCACCAAGTCGCACGACAAGATCCTCGCGCACGCGATGCGGCCCTTGAGCCCGAACGAGCCCGAGCCCGAGCGCTCCGGCTGGTGCGTGCTCGGTGAGCCGCTCGATCTCGAGCTCGATCGCTCGCGCGTGTTCCTCGACGGCTTCGTGAACCTCGGCGTGCGCTCGGACAAGTGGGCGATCCCGAGCGCCCTCTTCAAAACGCGCATCCGCGAGGTCGAGCAACAGGAGCGCGCGCGCAAGGAGCGCGATCGCCTCGGCCGCAAGGAGAAGGCCGAGATCAAGGAGGTCGTCACGCGCGAGCTCCGCAAGAAGATCCTCCCGACCGTGCGCGTCGCGGATCTCTCGTGGTCGCTCGAGGAGGGCGTGATCCGCTTCTTCAGCCACTCGAAGAAGAGCACGCTGACGATGCTCGAGCTCTTCGAGAAGACGTTCGGCTTCGAGCCCATCGCCGAGTCGCCCCACACGCAGGCCCGGCGGCTCTCGCTGAGCGAGGACGAGCTGCGCGCGTGGGAGGTCATCGAGCCCGTGTCGTTGGCGATCGGAGGTGGCCGATGAGCGCCCGGCAAGAGCAGGAGAAGGCGGCCGCGGCCAAGGCGAAGGCCTCGCTCGTCGAGCAGGTCGAGAAGCGGCGCTTCGTGGGGCGCGAGCTCTTGCTCTGGCTCTGGATGGAGTCGGAGCTCTTCGAGGCCACGCTCGAGACGAAGACGCACGGGAGCTTCGGCCTCTGGCTCGAGAAGAAGCTCGTGCTCTCGGCGGGTGAAGAGAGCACGCGCATCGCGGCGCCCCTGCCCGGTGCCGGGCGCGAGGCGAAGGAGGCGCTGCTGCGCGGCCAGCTTCCGGAGGCTGCGGCGATCCGCATCGCGTGGAAGGACGACGAGACCTCGCTCGCGCTCCACGGCGAGAGCTTCGCGATCCGCGGCCTGAAGCTGCGCACGGTGCTCGGCGGCAGCGAGGGCGAGTCGATGACGCAGAACGACCTCGTCGACGAGCTCGCGGGCCGCCGCCGCGGCAAGCCCAAGCGCAAGAAGCAGAGCGAAGAGGAAGAGGCCGCGCTCGCCGAGCAGGCCGCGTTCGAGGAGCGCATGGTCATGACGCGCGAGCTCGAGGACCTGCTCGCCACGCTCTACCGCGACTTCCTCACGCTGCGCCTGAGCCCCACGTGGAACGCCGTGGTCGTTCCGACGATGCGCGCTTGGGCCGCGGGCGAGCGCGTCGACGCCGACGCCTACCGCGCCCAGAAGCGCGGCAAGCCCACGCCGCGCGCCGACAAGCCCGCCAAGAAGCGCCGCTGATCGGGCACGAGCGCGGGTCGATCCGAGGGGGCCGCGCAGGCCCCCGACGATCAGCGACGCCCCTTGCGGAAGCCGGCGCGACGGATCGCGTCCTGCACGATCGGCGGCAGCAAGGACTCGCCGATCTCGGAGAGCGTGGGGCCCACGTTCTCGCCCGGGCGGCGCTTGAACACCGTCGTGTGCGAGGCGCGCACCTCTTCGGCGGGGCGGCCGTTCGAGTAGTAGTAGAGCGCGATCGAGCGACGGCTGCGGCCCTCGGGGCACTTCAGCGGATCGGGATGGCCGTGGTTGGCGAAGTCGGTCGTGTTGAAGACGACCATGCGGTTGAAGATCGGGAGCACCCGACCCTCGCACTTCGTCATCTCGGTGTTCCACAGCTCGAGATGGCCGCCCCAGGACTCCTCCCAGTTCTCGTTGAGATACAGCAGCACGTTGATGCGCCGATCGAGCTTCGTGTCGGTGTGCTTGTTGAAGTCGACGTGCACCTTCAAGAGGCCCCCGGGCAGGATCTGGTGCAGGCCGCCGCCTTCGTACCAGGGGTCGGGCACGAGGCCCTCGATGCCCGTCAGCTCCTCGAGGAAGGCGAGGAACGACGACGAGTTGAGCTCGTGCAGGAGCAGGCGCGTCGCTGGGCCGAGAGCTTCTTCGTCGCGCGAGCCGAGCTTCTTCTGGAGGGCGTCGTTGTAGCGCTCCCAGTGCGGCCCATCGGGCGACGGGAACTCGGCGAGCACGGGCGCGAGCACCTCGCGCGGCAGGAAGTCGTCGATGACCGAGTGCGGGAACGGCGCCGCCGACTTGTGCGCCCCGGCCCGCTCGCGCGCGAGCGTGAGCAAGGCCTGACGGTCGAAGAGGAACGGCTTGGCCTCGACCGGCTTCATCAGCGGCGACGGGCGCGCGGCGGAGGTCGACGGGGCGGGGGCGGAGGTCGTCTCGGTGGCGGACACGCCGCCGACGTATGCCCCGGCAGGCCCTTCGTCCAGTCCCCCGTGCCCGGTTTCTCACCTCCGGGGCTCGGGGCTCTCGATCAAAGGCCCGGAAGGAGGAACGCGTCGATGCGCCGCGGCTCGCCCGCGTCGAGGTGTAGCTCCGCCGCGAGCCGGCCGCGCTCGCACTGCAGGATCGCGTGCATCCCCAGGCCTCCGGGGCCGGTGATCTCGTGCGCGTCGCAGCGCCCGTAGCGCTCGCGCACCGTGGCGAGCACCTCGTCGATCGCGGCCTGCGGGGTGCCCGCGAGGAATCCCGCGGAGAAGATCTCGGTCGCGGGCTCCTCGGTGGGCGCGGCCATCCAAGCACGCGCGCGGGCGAGGAGCGCGTCGGCGTCGCGAAGCGTGGCGGGATCGAGGGGCGGCGGCACGCACGAGGTGGGCGCTTCTCCAGACATCGCCGCGCGCGCGAGCGCCCGCGCGATGCACGACGGAAGATCGTCGTCCGGCCCCGAGGTGAGCACCACGGCTGCGATGCGACGGGTGGGGAACACCACGAGGCTCGCGGAGTAGTCGGAGGTCGACCCCGCGTGGCTCACCACGGGCAAGCCGTCGACCTCGCTCGCGACCCAGGCCGCCGCGTGATCCCCCGGAAGCGGGTCGTCGGTCGTCCACGCGGCCACCCCGCGCGCGCTCAGCACCGAGGGCGCGTCGCCGAACGCCACGCGCGCGACGGCCGCGAGATCGTCGAGCGACGCATAGAGGCCGCCGGCGGCCTCGAACGCGCCGAGCTGCCAGTGCGGCGGATCCGGCTCGCCGTTCGGCGCGACACCGATCGCCAACGCCCCGGGCGGCACGTCCTCGCGATCCCAGACCGCGTGCATGCCGAGCGGACCGAGGACGTGCTCGCGCACGTAGCTGCGGAAGCTCTGGTGGGCGGCCCGTGCGACCACGACCCCGACGAGCGCCATCGCGCCGTTGGAGTACGAAGCGCGCGTCCCCGGCTCGAGCTCGAGCGGCACGTCGAGCGCGCGCAGCATCGCCTCCTCGGTCGGCGGTGTGCTCGTCCAGTACGGCGCCGAGCGATCGCCGCCGCTCGGGATGCCCGAGGTGTGCGTCAGCAGATGACGGAGCGTGACCGCGCCCGCATGCGCGCCGAGCTCGGGAACCCAGCGCGTCAGCGGATCGTCGAGGCTCAGCGCGCCAGCGTCCACGAGCTGCAAGAGCGCGAGGGCCGAGAGGACCTTCGTGATCGAGCCGATGCGGTACATCGCGATCGCCGGATCGGGCGGTGGTCCCCCGCGCGCGTCGCTCGCGCCGACGCCGCGCCTCCAGACGATCTCGTCGCCCACGACGAGCCCCACGACCGCCGACGGGACGCGCGCGAGCTCGCGATCGGCCCAGGCATCGAGGCTCGCCGCGTCGACCACGGGCTCGGGCGCGCCAGGTGCCCTGGGCGCGGGGCTCGCGCCGCAGCCGAGCGCGACGATGGCGAGCGGGCCGAGGGCGAGCGCAGCGGACGGGCGAGCCATCGCGCGATGAGACCGCGCGCGCTGCTTCGAGGCAAGCGCCCCGCGCCCCTACGAAGCGAGGATCTCTGCGGCGCTCCGCCGTGGCGAGCCGGCCGCGGCGGCCTCGGCGGCGCGGATCGCGCGCACGACGCGCTCGTTCACAGGAGTCGGCACGCCGAGCTCGGCGCCGCGACGCACGACGACCCCGTTCAGGGCGTCGATCTCGGTCGGGCGCCGCAGCGCGAGATCGTCCGCCATCGAGGAGCGCGCCTCGGGATCGATGGAGAGCATCGCGCGGGCGACGCGCTCGAAGATCGCATCGGGAAGCGTGAGCACGCGCGCGGCGAGGCGCGGATCGAGCGTGCCGAAGCGCGTCGGCGCGAGGCCGCGGGCCCGCATCACGGCGAGGCCCTCGTGCATCATCGCGGCCATGAGCCGGCGGTAGCCGCGATCACGCAGCTGCGTGCGGAGCGGCAGGCCCGAGAGCGCGTTGAGCGCGTTGTTCAGGTTGAAGAGCAGCTTGCTCCACAGCACGCGCTCGATCTCCTTCGTCTCGAGCGTGCTCAGGCGCGCAGCGCGCAGCGCGAAGACGAGCCGGCGCACCCCGTCCCGCACGAAGGCCTCGTCCTGCACCCGCTGGGCCTCGATGGCGATGGGGCCGCTCGTGGCGCGGCGCAGCACCGTCGGCTCCCGGAACACGACGTTGTACGCGATCATCGCGCCGTACGCGCGGTGCGGCCCGAGGACCTCGGCCAGCGTGCGGGCGCCGTCGACGCCGTTCTGCAGGCTCACGATCGGCGTCGTGGCGGGCGTCGCCTCGCGCAGGGCGAGCGCAGCCTCGCGCGTGGCGAGCGTCTTGGTGGTGACGAGCACGACCTCACAGTCGGCGAGCGCCGAGGCGCTCGTCGCGCAGCGCAGCGCACCGGGTGCGAGGGTCCGCGTCGGCTGCTCGAGATCCTCGAGCGTGAGCCCGCGCTCGGCGATCGGGTCGAGCACGCGCGGCCTCCCGACGAGCGTGACGTCGACGCCGGCCGCCGCGAGCCGGCCCCCCACGAAGGTGCCGATCGCGCCGGCGCCGTAGACGCCGACGCGCAGCGCGGACGTCGGTCGGTGGCTCACCGCGGGCAATCGTCGATCAGCGCCTCGACGCGCGCCGCGCCCTGCGCCGCGGCGCACGCGTTGCCGTGCAGCTCGAGCTGGCCCGCCGCACGGTCGACCCAGGTCCAGCCGTTCACGTCGTCCTGCGTGATCGTGACGCCGTCGACGACGATCGAGAAGCGCGCCTCGGGGCCCGGCAAGGTCGGCGTGGTGAACCCGCACGCCGAGATGCTGCCGGTGATGTCCATGAGCGCCTGGTGCAGCTGGTCGGCCGATCGCACCGAGTAGAACTGGCGCTCGCCCGGCACGCTGCGCGGCCGGCCGCCGGCGACGGCCATCTGATCGAGCACGTCGGAGAAGTCGGGGCGAGAGAGATCCTCGATGCCGACGACGTAGGTGGGGATCCCCTGCGCGGCGATGTCGCGGACGACGGAGAGCGTGCGCACGTCGTCGAGACACGAGTACGGGCCCGGCCGAGGCGCGACACACGCCATCGGTGGCGAGGTGCAGACGCAGACCTCCTGCGGCACGCCGGTGTCGGGGTTGCAGTTCGGCGCGCCGTCGGTCGCGAGCAGGAGGAAGCGCCTCGGCTGATCGGCGTGGAAGGCCGTCGCCGCCGCCTGGAGCGCGATCGCGGTCGGGGTGCCGCCGTTCGGATCGGTCGACGTGAACAGCGAGAGGATCGCGTCGTGCGATCCGGCGGCCGGCGCGACGTCGATGCGGGTCGAGGCGGCGCAGGCCTGCTCGGTGGTCGGCATCGTCGTGGTGATCTCGTCGGGGAAGAACTTCGCGCCGACGAGCACGCGCGGGTCGATGCTCGCGAGCGCATCGGCCATCGCGCCGCTGAGGATCGTCCAGCGCCAGACGGAGACCGGCTGATCGGGCTCGCCCTGGATGGTGAGGCGCATCGAGGCCGACCGATCGATCACGAGCATGAGCTCGGCGGTCTCGGGCTCGAGCGGCACGCGCGCGGGCATGCACACGCCGGTGTCGACGCCGCCGTCGACGGGGACGACGGCGGCATCCATCTCGTACTCGGGGATCTCGAGGCCCGTCTTGGCGCCGCAGCCCAGGACGAGCGCGAGCGGCAGAGCGAGCGGCACGATGCGGCGCAGCACGAGGCGAATGCTAGCAGGCCGCGCGCCACGCACCCGCGGGGGCCACACGACCGAGGCCATCCGTCACGAATCGCGCTCCGGGCTGCCCGCCGTGCGCGAGCGTCAGCCGAGCGACTCTCGGTGCTCGCGCGCGTAGCGCACGTAGAGGCGCGAGGCCTCGAGCACGTTCTCGAGCTCCTCGGGCTTCAGATCGCGCGCGACCTTCGCGGGCCGCCCGTGGGCGAGCACGCCGGGCGGGATCTTCGTGCGCGCCGTCACGAGCGAGCCGGCGCCGAGGAGCGAGCCGTCGCCGATCTCGGCGTCGTCGAGCACGATCGAGCCCATCCCCACGAGCACGCGCGAGCCGATGCGGCAGCCGTGCAGGATCACCGAGTGGCCCACGGTGACCTCGTCGCCGACGATCGTCTCGGCCCAGCCGCCCGTCGCGTGGATCACGCTGTTGTCTTGGATCGAGCTGCGCGCGCCGATGCGGATCGCCATCACGTCGCCGCGGAGCACCGCGCCGTACCAGATCGACGACTCCTCACCGATCGTCACCTCGCCGATCACGCTCGCCGTGGGGGCGACGAACGCCGAGGCGGCGAGCACGGGCCGGCGCCCGAGGTGGGGAAAGAGGGGGCCCGCCATCACGCCGTCGCTCCTCCGGGCACGCCCGGGCGCGCACGCTGGAACAGGCGACCGACGACGAGGCGTGCGCTCGTACCGGCCAGCGCACCGACGGTGTCGGCGACGAGATCGAGGACGTCCGAGCTGCGACCCGGGACGAACGCCTGGTGCAGCTCGTCGAGCAGGCCCCAGAGCACCGTGAGCACCACCGCCGTGAGCGCCACGCGCCAGCGCGGATGGCGCACGAACGTGAGCAGCGTCGCGTGCGCGAGCAGGAACGCGAGCACCGCGTACTCGGTCGCGTGCACGCCCTTGTCGCGCAGCGGGAACAGAGAGACCGGGAACGAGGGCGCCTCCATCGACGACACGAGCCAGATCACGCCCATGTAGAGGAGCGCCGGCGCCCACGCGACCACGAGGCGTCGCTGCGCCGAGGTCCCGTCGTGAGCGCTCTCTGCTGGCATCACGTCTCGGACCCCTCGGCCGTGATCATCGGCAGGCGACGCAGCGAGCGCGGCTTCGGCGCGAGCGTGCGCGGCGCCGAGGCGAGCGGCAGCGTGGCGGGGTCGACCTCGAGCACGCCATCGAGCGAGTGATCGTTGGCGCGCGCGACGCGCATCGAGAGGATCAGGCCCGTCGGATCGCGGTCGGGCGGCGCGTCGAAGTGGACGATCTCGTGACGCTCGCTGCGACCGCGGTAGCGATTGACGCCCTTGCTCGGGCCCTCCACGAGCACCTCGACGCGCGTCCCCTCGAGCGACTTCAGGTGCGCGCGCTGCCCCTCGGCCACCACCTCGAAGAGCTCGGCGAGGCGCGCGTCCTTCTCTTCTTCCGAGACGTCGTCCTCGAGCTTGAGGGCCGGCGTGTGCGGGCGCGGCGAGTACTTGAAGGCGAACGCGGCCGAGAAGCCCACCTCGCGCACGAGCGAGAGCGTCTCCTCGAACTCCGCGCGCGTCTCGCCAGGGAAGCCCACGATGAGATCGGTCGAGAGCGTGAGCCCCGCACGCGCGGCCTTCAGCGCGGCGGCGCGCTCCACGTAGTGCTCGCGCGTGTAGCGGCGCAGCATGCGCTTGAGCACGCGGTTCGATCCCGACTGCACCGGCAGATGCACGTGCGCCGGCAGCACCGCGAGCTCGGCGTGCGCGCGCACGAGCGCCGGCGTGACGTGCCGCGGGTGCGGCGAGGTGTACCGGAGGCGCGACAGCTCGGGCACCTCGCGGGCGATGCGCTCGAGCAGGCCGGCGAACTGCGACTCGTCTCCTTCGGGCTCCCCCGGCGGATGCCAGCTGTTCACCGTCTGGCCGAGCAGCGTGATCTCGCGCGTCCCGCCGCGCGCCATCGTGCGGACCTCGTCCACGATCTCGTCCGCTGCGCGATAGCGCTCGGGCCCGCGCGTGTAGGGCACGACGCAGAACGTGCAGCGCTCGTCGCAGCCCTTCATCACGGTGACGAAGGAGGTGACCTCCCTCGCGTCGGGCCGCGGCGAGGCGACCAGGAAGCGGGTGTCGTCGAGATCGAACACGGTGCGCGCGCGCGGCGGCGCGCCGGCCTGCGCATCGCGCACGAGGCCCGGCAGCTCGGCGATGTTGTCGGGCCCGAGCACCACGTCGACGAGCGGCGAGCGCTGGATCAGCCGCTCTCCCTCCTGCTGCGCCACGCAGCCCGCCACGACCACCGTCAGCGAGGGCTTCTCTTCCTTGAGCGGCCGCACCGTCCCGAGGATCGAGAGCAGCTTGTGCTCGGCCTTCTCGCGCACGCTGCACGTGTTGAACACGATGACGTCCGCGAGCGCCGCGTCCTCGGTCACGGCCCACCCGGCCGCATCGAGGACCTCCTCGATGCGCCGCGAGTCGTGGGCATTCATCTGACAGCCGAACGTCTGGACGAGGTAGCGCATGGGTTGGGGGAGAGGCGGAGCTTTACGCCATCTCCGGCGCCCGCGCCTTCCTTCGACGCGAGCGCCCGTGCCCTCACCGCGCGGGGAGCCGATACACGGTCCCGTAGCGGGATGTCGCGTTCACGTTCGCGTCGCCGACGAAGAGCGCGCTGCCGTCGACCGCGAACGCGATCCCGCGGCCGAACGACTCGCCGCGCGTGGGCACGAGGACGTCGTAGGGATCCGTCGCGCCGAGCGGCAGCCCGTAGAGCGCGACCGATCCGAAGGGCCGGTCGTGTGCGATGTGCGGCGTGCCGATCGCGAGCGCACGGCCATCCGGCGAGACCGCGATCGCGCTCCCGAACTGCTCCGAGGTTCCGGAGGGCGCCACGATCGTCGCGCTCGGCGTGCTCGCCACCACGCCCGCCGCCACCGGGTACGCGTAGACGTGGCCGCCGGTCGCGGTGTCGATGTCGTCGCCCACGAAGAGCGTCGTGCCCGCCGGATCGAACGCCGCCGAGACTCCGAAGCGGCGGCCGCGCCCACCGGGCGCCGAGAGCGTCGCGCGCGGGCTGTCCGCGAACGTCGTGCTCGTCGCCGCGTCGTAGAAGTAGAGGATCCCGCCCGAGCCGCCGAGCGGATCGCCGACGACCAGGGTGCCCCCGTCGGGGCTGAAGGCGACCGTCGCGCCGTACGTCGTGCCCGATCGCGCCGCGATCGTCTGGTAGGGCGCGGCCGCATAGCGCGCCCCCTCGAGCGCGTAGAGGTCCACCGTTCCATCGCGCGTCGACGAGCGGCTGGTGTCGCCGATCGCGAGCGCGAGCGTCCCGGGCATGAACGCGACGCCAGCGCCGAAGTCGGTCCGCTCCGGGCCGCCCGGGAGCGTCTGGGCGAGGGTCCAACCTGCCGGGTCGTGGACGAAGACGAAGACCGCGCCCGTGCCTCCCCCGCCGGCCCCCGGGTCGCCCACCGCCAACAGGGCCCCGTCCGGCGAGACGGCGATCGTGGTCCCGAAGTCGGGGCTCACCGCGCCGCTCAGCTCGACCGCGGCCGACACGTCGAAGGTGAGCACCCCGGCGTCGCCGGTGATCGCCGCGTCGTTCGCTCCGGCGTCGCTCGCTCCGGCGTCGCTCGTGCCCGCGTCGTCGTCGCTCGCGCCCGCGTCGTCCCCCGCGCCGCCATCGAGGCCGGCGTCGTCCCGCGCTGCGTCGGTGCCGCCATCGCTCGGCGTCGGCGCGTCCGCCCCCGCATCGACCGCGCTGCCACCTCGCCCGGCATCGGCCAGCGCCGCGTCGATCGCCGGGGCGACGCCATCGCAGGCGGCGATGGTGAGACTGCAGATCCCGAGAACCCCACGCCAGAAGCGAGACATGCCCGCCCGCGGTTCACCATTCGTGCCACCGCGCGCGCGCGCTCGCCCGGCGCGTTTCCCACGACGCGCGCGCTACGGCCACGCGCCTCCCCGCGGATCGTTGTAGGGCTCTACCCCGCGCGTGTGGGCTCGCGCCCGACGACGCGCGCCCGACGCTCGCCTCAGCCGCTCTGGCTCCAGGCGGTCTTGATCTCGCGGAACGTGTCGATCGCGCCGTCCGTGAGATCGAGCGCGCCCGCCTCGACGAGCTTCTCGTGCACGGCCTTCGGCGCGCGATCCCAGTCGCGCGGGACGTCGAGGCGCAGGTTGAGCGGAACGCCCTCGAGCACGCCCTGCTCTTCCAGCGTCCAGAGCACCTCGGCCGCGAGGAACTGGCCGGCGACCTTGCGGGTGGCCGGATCGAGGTGCGACGCGAGCGGGAAGAGGTCGTAGAACGCGGCGACCTCGTGCCCCTTCGCGGCATCGCTGCCCGCGGCCGGCGCCGTCTGCTTCAGCGCGAAGAACGCCTTCGGCGGCACGGGCAGCTCGACGAGATCGAGCCCCGCGACATCCTTGCCGGCGAGCGCCTTCTGCGCGCGCTCCCAGGCGTCGGCGTGGCTGAGCGTCACCGCGGCAGCACGCGCGTTCGTGTCGTGGATCGCCGTGAGCACGATGAACGGGCGAGGATCGCGAGCAGAGTCGGTCATAGGGGCCGCGGAATCTAGAGGAGGAGCGCCCGGGACGCCAGCACTGCGAGCGCACGCCGCCCCGGGCCCCTCCCCGTCCGCTCACGCCAGCGAGACCACCAGCGCATCGAGCTGCGCCAGCTGCTCGGGCGCGCCCTCGGTCGACCCCGACGCGATGGCGGCGTCGAGGGCTTCCTTCGACGGATAGAGGTCGTGCATCGTGACGAGCGTCGTCCCGTCGCCGCGATCGTCGAAGCTCGCCGTGCTGATCGCGCCCGCCTCGGGCCCGCCCTCCTCGTTCGTCCACACGATGCGCGTCGGCGGCGTCACCTCGAGGAACGAGCCGAAGAAGGCGACCTCCTGCCCCTGGTAGTCGAACACCAGGCGGTACTTCCCGCCGGTGCGCACGTCCCACGCGCACGAGACGAGCTTGATCGGCGCCGAGGCCGGCACCCACCAGCGCTGGAACAGCTCGGGCTTCACCCAGGCCTCGAACACCAGGCGCGCGGGCCCGCGGATCGTCCGCGACACCACGAGCTCCCGATCACCCTTCCGCTCTGCCTTCGTCTGATGCTCCGTCACGCGCCCTTCTCCTTCCGTTGCAGCTCGTCGACGACCGCTTGGAGCGCGTCGAAGCGCGCGTCCCAGAGCCGGCGATACTCTTCGATCCACTCGGCCTCGGCCTCGAGCCGCCGCGGCCCGAGCCGGCAGGTCCGCACGCGCCCGACCTTCTCGGTGGTCACGAGCCCGGCCTGCTCGAGGACGCCGACGTGCTTCTTCATGCCCGTCAGCGTCATCTCGAACTTCGCCGCGAGCGCCGTGATGGACGCATCCGCCGCGCCGAGCTCGAGGAGCACGCCCCTCCGCGTGGGGTCCGAGAGGGCTGCAAACGAGGCATCCAGCGGCGCGCGCGCATACTGAACCATACGGTTCAGCAATTAGGCGAAGCCGCCGGCCGGCGCAAGCACGAGGTGCCATCCTCGTGCTCGGCGACGCTCTCCGTCTCCTTCGCTCGGCCTCCGCACGGCGGAGACGCGCCGCGCGCTGCGCCCGCCGAATGCGAGCGCACGGATCCCTCGACTCCCTCGCGCCGTCGTGGGATCTTCCGGGACAGTGTTGGTCTCGGGCGGGGTGAAGGAGCAGGTGATGAGCCGTCCCCGGGTGGCGTTCGTGGGTTCGGGTGGAGCGACGAAGGGCATCGCCCACGTCGGCGTCCTCAAGGCGATGGAAGAGCTCGGCCTCTCGCCCGACGTGTACGTCGGGGCGTCGGCGGGCGCGATCGCGGGCGCCTTCTTCTCCCAGGGCTTCGAGGCCGACCGGATGATCGACTGGTTCCGCCCGTTCTGGGCCCGGGACGACCAGGAGAGCGCGCTCAAGGGGCGCTACTTCCTCGGCATGCCCACGGCCGAGCAGTGGCGCTCGCCGGGCTGGCTCACGAGCGGCTTCTTCTCGATCGACCGCTTCGAGCGCTTCCTCGCGCGCACGCTTCCGACGAACGACTTCCGGCGCCTGAACAAGCCCTTCCTCGTCACGGCGACCGACGTGGACGGGCGCGGGCGCGTGGTGTTCGGCAAGGGCCACATCGAGGACGTCGCCATCTCGCAGGCCGTCGCGGCCTCGAGCTGCGTGCCGCTGCTCTTCCGGCCCTACAAGATCGGCGGGCGCTACTACGTGGACGGCGAGCTCGTGCGCACGCTGAGCATCGACCTCGCGGTCGAGGCGGGCGCCGACGTCGTCATCATCTCGAACGTGTACCGCCCGCACGTCACGCGGCCCGACGAGCCCTCGCTCGTGCACGGCTCGGCGCCGGCGATGGTGCGCCAGACGCTCAACGTGATCCTGTCGGAGAAGGAGCGGCGCGGCATGGACCTCATCCACCGCCTGCACCCGAACCTGACGCTGCTGAACGTGTCGGCCGATCTCGGGCAGTACTCGTTCATCGACCGCGGCAACGCGCGCGCGCTCCTGACGCGCGGCTACCGCGAGGCGCTGAAGGTGCTGGCGGCGGCCAAGGAGCGCGGCGTCTTCGACGTGCGCGCGAACGTGCGGCCGCTCGGGAACGCGTGAGCGCGGAGGCCGAGGCGATCGTGGTGCTGATCACGGCGCCGCCCGAGCGGGCGCCGGAGCTGGCGCGCTCGCTCGTGGAGGCGCGCCTCGCGGCCTGCGTCGCCGAGCTGCCGATCCGATCGACGTACCGCTGGAAGGACGCGATCGAGGTCGCGGCCGAGGTGCAGCTCGTGCTGAAGACCACACGCGATCGTTTCGCGGGGATCGAGGCGCACCTGTTGGCGCATCACCCCTACGAGGTGCCCGAGCTCGTGGCGCTGCGCGTGGCCGACGTGGGCGCACCGTACCTCGCGTGGCTGCGCGCCGAGACCGCCTGATCCGGTCGTGCCAAGCACGACGAGCCCCTCCCGCAGGGCGGAAGAGGCTCGTCACGGTTCGGCTCGCCCCCGCTCCGGCACCTTCCGTCCGCGCTTCGCGCGCTTCCGTCCGGCGCCTCCGGGGCGAGCACTCTTGCTCGCGTCAGGCCTTCGCGCGCTTCTTGGCGGCGCGGGCGTGATCGAGCAGGCGCGGCGTGGGCTGCGCCTCGAGGCGGGCGCGGTAGCCGGCGTCCTTCTCACGGCTCTCGGCCTTGAGGATCGCGTCGATGGCGCCCTTGCGCGAGCCGTAGCTCTTCTTGACCTCGGAGAGCACCGAGTGGAGGCGCAGGAGCTTGCGGTTCGACACGCAGTCGAGGCCCTTGCCCTCGTCGATGCGCCCGATCCACAGCTCGTCCGTCGCGAGCGCCTTCACGGCGGCGACGAGGCCATCCTTGTCCTTGAACTGATCCTTGACCTGCGCGAGCGGCGAGCTCTTCATGGGACTTCCTCTCGAAGGGCCGAGTTGCTAGCAGCCGGCCCCGGAGAACGCAACCGTTTCCCCGGGCTCGGGGCCGCCGGTCAGCGAAGGCGGGTGACCCGCCCACCGGCGCAGCAAGAGAGAGGTACCAGCGAGGCCTCGACCCCGGCCAGGGCCCAGCGCCCGAAGATCCACTCCGGCTCGCCGCGCGCGAGGGCGGCCGCGAGGGCGCTGGCGGCGCCGGCGTCCTCGTGCCGGGCGAGCGGGATCTCGGCGCCACCGGCATCACGGACGCTCCCTGCGGCGACCGGGCCGAGGCGCACCAGCGAGCACGGCTCGCGGGCGGCGGTGCCGAGCCCGCGCGTGCGCGCGTGGGCGAGCGCCTGGGCGATCGAGGGCTCCGCGCGCGCGCCGACCTTCGCGAGCATCTCGGCGTCGAGCGGCGCGACCGCGTACTGCACGATCCGGATCCGACCGTGCGCCGTGGTCGTCGCGAGGCCCGCGCTCACCGTGCGGGGAAACGGGCCGTGCGAGGCAGGCTCGTCTCGACGGCGCTCCTCGACCCACTCGTCGAGCGTGGCCGGATCGACCAGGTGCCGCTGCTCGATCGATCCCGGCGTCCAGCCGTCGACGAGCTCGCGCCCGAGCTCCACGAGCACCTGATCGACGCGGCGCTCGGGCTCCGCGTCGAGCGCGAGGCCGGGCGCGCTCTCGAGCAGGCGCGCGACGCCGATCGCGTCCTTCGCCGCGAGCGCCGCCCGCAGGCGCCCCGCGAAGCGCGCGACCTCGAGCGACCGGCTCGCGGCCTCGATGCGGCCGAGCGCGTCGGCGATGGCGGGCGCGTCGGCCGCGTCGGTCCCCGCCCTCACGATCGCGGTGGCGAGATCCGCGAGCGCCGCCTCGAACGCGGCCTGCGTGCCGTCGAGCGGCGAAGGTGCCGCGTGCGGCCGAGGCTCGGGCGGCAGCGAGCTGCGCGGCCCCTCGCTCGCGAGCCAGCGCAGCACGGCCGAGACCGCGGGCGAGGACGCGCTCGGGCCGTCGCTCGCGACGATCGAGAGGCGCCCTTCCCGCACCGCAATCGTGACCATCTCCACGCGCTCGCCGAGCCGCACGTCGACGACGAGGCGCTCGATCTCCGCGTCGTTCGTGGCGTCGGGCCGGCGCTCGGCGATCGCGCGCCGGGCGAGCTCCCGCAGGCGCGCGCTCACGAAGCGACCTCGAGGCGCAGGCGCTCGGCGCGGCGCGAGATCTCGAAGCGCACGGGCTCCTCGACCCGCCGCAGGTCGAGCGCGACGACCTCTTCCAAGAGGCCGAGGGCGACGTCGCGGCGGCCGGTCTTCTCCATCTCCTCGGCCCGGCGCAGGAACGTGCGCGCGAGCGAGCGCACGACGTAGGCCTGCGCCTCGATGTAGCTGCGGTCGGACGAGAGCGCGCGGCGGAACGCGGCGAGCGCCTGCGGGGCGCGGCCGCGCCGCACCTGGGCGAGCGCGATGGCCGCGTGCGGCACCGCCCAGCCGGGCCGGCGCAGCGCCGCCGTCTCGAACGAGGCCAGCGCGCGGTCGATCGCGCCGACGAGCAGCCAGAGATGCCCCACCGCGATGTCGAAGCGCGCGCGCATGCGGGTCCACAGGCCGATGCGCTCGGGAAGACGGATCGCGTCGCGCTTGCCCGTGGCGAGCACCGAGGGCGCGGGCGCGGCGCCCTCCCCGCGCAGCTCCATCTGCGCCGTGATCGAGCGCAGCGCGACCTCGATCTCGGCCGCGAGCGGCGGCGGCGGGGCCTCGGTGGCCCGCGCGCGCAGGGGCGCGACCGCGCGCCCATCGCCGATGCGCCCGAGCGCACGGACCACGTGGAGCGCCAGGCCCGTGTCTCCCCGCGAGAGGAGCGGCACCAGCCGATCGACGTCGTCCATCGTCGCCAGCTCGAGGATCCCCTCGACTGCGGCGCGCTGCGCCGGGCGATCTCCGGTGTCGATCATCCGCCGCAGGAGCGGCAGGCCGCGCGCGTCGCCCGCCGCCCCGAGCGCACCGGCTGCGAGCGCACGCGCCGCCGGATCGGGGCTTCGATCGAGCACGCGCGCCAGCGCCGGCACGACGCGCGGGTCATCGATGCGGCCGAGCGCGCGCACCGCCTCCCGCGCCACCTCGGGCGAGCGATCGCTCGCGAGCGTCACGAGGCTCGGGACCAGGCGCGGATCGGCAGCCGACCGGAAGGTCGCGATCAGGCGCGCGCGCATCTCGGCGGGCGCCGCGACGCCGATCCCCTCGAGCACCGCCGCGACGTGGCTCGCGAGCGCGTCGGGCAGCTCGCGCGCGTGGAGCGCCAGCACCGCGAGCTCCTCGGCCCCGAGGCGTGCGAGCGGCTCCTCGGCGCGGTCTTCTTCCCAGAACGTGTGCACCTCGCCCTCGAGCCGCGCGCTGAGCGCTTCGAGCGCGTCGTGCTCCTCGCGCGCGTCGCGGCCGGCCGCTCCCGGCAGCGCCGCGCGCGCGCGCACGACCTCCCAGGCGACGTCGGGATCGCGCGAGGCGGCCAGCACGGCCTCGACCCGCTCGAGCTCCTCGGGCTCGAGGCTGCCCGAGAGCACGCGCTCGCGAAGGCGCTCGGCCGCCGCACGGCGCTGCGCGAGCGAGCCGCCCTCGAGGACGCCGAAGAGCGTGTCGAGCTGGTCGAGGTCGGCGACGCGACGCCCGCTCGATCCGAGGCGCGCCAGAAACGATCCGTCGGCGCTGGGCGGCGCGCCGCTCGTGCGGGCCGGTGGCGCGGGCTCGGGCGCGGCGAGCGTGATCTCGGTCGCCGCGACCTCGGCCACCACGGCGGCGGCGATCGCGCGGTCGTCGCCCGGCGGCAGCGCCGCTCCGAGCGTTGCATCCCCGGCGGCGGCGCCTCCGCGAAGTCGATCGAGGAAGGCGCGCCCCTTGCTCACCTCACTCGCCTCCGGGGCCTCGGTCTCGGACGGCGAACACGCCGACGCCGGTCGCCACGTAGAGCGTGCCGCTCGCGTCGAGGGCGACGTCGTGCACGCGGCCGTCGCCGTCGAGCTCGCCGGGCGTGACGAGGCGCGAGCGCGCGACCTCGGCGAGCACGTCGAGCACGCCCTCGGCGCGCGTGCGCACCCGCACCAAGAGGCCGCGGTCGAGCGCCTCGTGGAAGACCGCCGCGAGCACGCTGCCATCCGGCGCCACCCACACGCGCTCCACGCGCGAGACGGTGTCGATGCGCGCGTAGCCGGCGCCCGCATCGTGCGAGACGAAGAGCGCCCCCTCGCTCGTCGCGACGGCCACGGTGTCGCCGGCGCGCGCCGCCTCGACGGGGCGCTGCCCCTCCGGCGCGCGCAGGCGCTCGAAGGTGCGCGCTTCGCGCGTGCACAAGAGCTCGGGCGCCGCGTCGCTCCCGACGACCAGGGCGATCCAGTCGGGCGCAGGCCCGAGCGCGCTGCGGATGCGGCGCACGTTCTTCGCCACGACGGGCCCGACCCAGCCGGTCTGGGTCGCGCGGAAGAGCGCGCCGCCGCGCGTGCGCGCGAGGACGCTCTCGCCGACGCGTGCGAGATCGAGCGCGCCGACGCTCGCGTCCGCGGTGCCGGGGCGTGCGAAGCGCTGGGGCTCGGCACCCGGCGACAGACGCAGCACGTCGCCCGCGTCGGTCGCGGCCCAGAGCGCGGCCGGCGTCGCGAGCACCGCGCTCACGTCTCCTTCGGCGGGCAGAGACACGACGCCGCGGTCGTCGTCCGACAGATCGTAGAGCGAGCGGGCGCCCGCGATGGGTCCCTCCGGACCCACGGCCACGGAGCGCACGGCCTCGCCGGAGGGCCCGAGAAAGCGCACGTGGACCTGCGCGCTCGGGAGACGGGGCAGCTCGTCCGACTCGCTCGCCGAGGTCTCGAGCACTCCGGCCTCGCTCACCTCGAGGTCCTCGGCGTCGCCGTCGTCGTCCCCGACGTGGGCCGGCGGCAGGCCCGGCAACGCGTCGCCCGCGCCGAGCGAAGGCTCCTCGACGCCTTCCTCGCCGCGATCGATCGCGCTCTCGCTCGCTTCGTCTTGCGGAACAGGCTCCTGCCAGACGAGCTGCTCGTCCCCCTCGGAGCCCTCGGTCCAGCGCTCTTCTTCCCCCTCGCCGAGGGAGGCGTCGGCCTCGACGGCAGCGGGCGCCTCGTCCTCGAGGGCGCTCGACTCGTCGGGGTCCTCGTCGAGCTCCGCGTCTTCTTCGATGCCGGCCGGTGCGTCGTCGAGCGCGCTCGCCTCGTCGTCGTCGACGTCGAGCAGCACGCCGGTCTCGACCCCCGGATCGAGCTCGGCGCCGTCGAGCTCGGGGAGGCCGGGCGCCTCGTCGTCGTCGATCGCCCGGTCCGGCCGGTGCGGATCGCGCCTGCGCGGATCGGAGCTCGACATGTTCGGAGTATGCCTCACGGAGCGCGCGCCGCATCGCCAGCGCGCGTCAATCGCCGCCGCGCTTGAGCCCGAGGCGCTGCATCACCAGCTGCAGGTCTTCCCAGACGGGCTTCTTCATCTCGGGGCTGCGGAGCAGATAAGCCGGGTGGTAGGTCGGCATCACGGGCACGCCGCGGTAGGCGCCCCACTGCCCGCGCCAGCTGCGGCCGGCCTCGGCCACGCCCAGGTTCTCGGCGGCGCAGCGGCCGAGCGCCACGATCACTTCGGGCTGCACGATCTCGAGCTGCGGCACGAGGAACGTCGAGCAGGCGCCCGCCTCGTCGGGGAGCGGCGTGCGGTTCTCGGGCGGCCGGCACTTCACGACGTTGCACACGTAGACGTCGTCGCGGCCGAGGCCCATCGCGCCGACCATCTTGTCGAGCAGCTGCCCGGCGGCGCCGACGAAGGGCAGGCCCTGCTGGTCCTCGTTGAAGCCGGGGCCCTCGCCGACGAAGGCGATGCGCGCGTGGGCCGAGCCCCGCGCGAAGACGCTCTTCTTGCGGCCCTCGTGGAGGCGACAGCGCGTGCAGCGAGCCGCCTCGTCCGCGAGCACGCGCAGGCGCCCCTCGCGATCGGTGGGCGGCAGCGCGGCGAGCGCCTCGGCGAGCGAGGTGGACGGCGCGGCAGGCGCGACCGGCGTCGCGGCCATCCGGGCGGGCACGGCCTCGGGCGCCCTCGGGACCGGTGCCGCGGGCGGCGTCGCGCTCGGCGCGAAGGCCGCGGCCTCGAAGACGGGCGCCTGCACGACCGGCACCGGGAACCCGCTCCACGCGGCCTCCCAGTCGAGGTGCGCCCGAACTTCCGCGAGAAGCTCGCCCTGCTCGTCGTCTCGCTCGTCCACGGGTCGCTCGCCTACCACGTGCTAGAGAGGGAAGCGATGCTTTCCAAGACGAGCCGCGGGGGCTTCCCGCCCGCGCACCGCGCGCGCTACCGTTCGGAGACCCCGTGACGAGCCCCGCGACCAAGCAACCGACGCTCTCCGTGGTGATGCCTTGCTACAACGAGCGCAACACCATCCACGTCTCGCTCGAGCGCGTGCTCGCGTGCGGCATCGACCCGCTCGAGGTCATCGTCGTCGACGACGGCAGCAAGGACGGCACGCGGGACCTGCTGACCCAGGGCCCGGCGCGTGATCCGCGCGTGCGCGTGATCCTGCACGCACAGAACGCCGGCAAGGGCGCGGCGCTGCGCACCGGCTTCCGCGAGGCGCGTGGCCGCTTCGTGGTCGTGCAGGACGCCGACCTCGAGTACGACCCGACCGAGTACCCGCGCCTGCTCGAGCCGCTGCTCGCCGATCGCGCCGACGTGGTGTTCGGGACGCGCTTCGCGGGGGGCGGCGCGCACCGCGTCCTCTACTTCTGGCACTCGGTCGGCAACCGGATGCTGACCACGCTCTCGAACATGGTCACCGACCTGAACCTCACCGACATGGAGACTTGTTACAAAGTCTTCCGGCGAGAGGTGCTGCAGCAGATCGACCTGCAGGAAAACCGCTTCGGCATCGAGCCCGAGATCACGGCGAAGGTCGCCGGCCTGGGCGTGCGCGTCTACGAGGTGCCCATCAGCTACCACGGCCGCACCTACGCCGAGGGCAAGAAGATCGGGCTGAAGGACGCGTTCCGCGCGGCCTACTGCATCCTTCGGTACGGTGTGCCGGCGCGCCTCGGTGGCACGCAGCCGGCGCCCTCGGGATCGCCGAGCCCGCAGCCGCCGGGCACCCGCGCCAAGACCGGCGCGTCGTCGCACGACAATTGAACCGTCTCCGGTCTCCGAGTCCGTTGACCAGTCGACCCGGGCGTTGATAGCGTCTCGGTCTTCGAAGCCGGCCCGTCCACGGGTCGGAGAAAGGTGTCGAGGGTGGCATCCAGCGCGCGCGTGCTCGTAGCCGGCGAGACGAACGTCGGCATGAAGCGCACGCACAACGAGGATTCCTTCGAGATCCTCGACGACGAGCGCCTGTACCTCGTGGCGGACGGCATGGGCGGCCACGCATCGGGCGAGGTCGCGAGCCGCATGGCCATCGACACGCTCAAAGAGTTCTTCGTCGCGACGAGCCAGGATCCGGAAGCGACCTGGCCGTACAAGATGGACAAGTCGCGGCCCTACGAGGAGAACCGGCTCATCACCGGGATCAAGCTCGCGAACCTGCGCATCCACGAGTCGCAGCAGCGCGAGCCCAAGCTCCGCGGCATGGGCACCACGTTCGCCGGCATCCTCGTGATCGACGAGGGCGTGCTGGTCGCGCACGTGGGCGACTCGCGCGTGTACCGCATCCGTCAGGGCAAGCTCGAGCAGCTGACCGAGGATCACTCGCTGCTGAACGACTACATCAAGATGAAGCGCCTGACGGAGGAAGAGATCGCGAACTTCCCCCACAAGAACGTCATCGTGCGCGCGCTGGGGATGAAGGAGACCGTGAAGGTCGACACGCGGCTCGATCCGCCGCAGCCGGGCGACGTGTACCTGGTGTGCTCGGACGGCCTCTGCGGCCCCGTGAGCGACGCCGAGATCACCGAGATCGCGCAGAACACGACGGACCTGAAGGGCCTCGCGAGCAAGCTCATCGAGCGCGCGAACGCGAACGGCGGCCCCGACAACGTCACGGTCGTGCTCTGCAAGTGGATCGGGCGGGGCTGATTTTCTAGGAGGGGGCGTGAGCCGCCCCCTCGAGATCTCGGCGTAGCCGAGATCTCTCACCCCCTCTTCGACTCGTCGCTTCGCTCCTCGCGGGCGAGACGGCACCGTGCTGCCGCGCGAGCGTTCTCTTCGCCGACGCGGTCGTCGCGCGGCTCCGCCGCCGCTCAGCGCGCTTCCGTCGTCCGCTGCATACCGGTCGATCGGTCGCTGGCGCCCTCGCATCGAGGCCCGGCAACCGAGCGCGTGCCGCGCGGAGGCAATGACCGCGGGGATCCCGGAGCTCGGTCCGGCTCCCACTCCGTGGGAGTTCCGTCGGCGAGGTCAGGTGAGGGCACCGGCCGCTCCGCGCGATCCAGTCGCCCGCGTCAGCGACAGATCCGGAGGTAGTCACACGCGAAGACCTCGCCCGCGTCGCCGCTGGCGAGCGTGCACCGCACGGGCAGGCCGCTGCGCGACGGATCGAGCGCGCCGCACGTGCGCCGGCAGCTCGCGGTCTCGATCGCGCCGTCCGTGATCACGAGCGCATCGCGTTGCATCGACGTGAGCGTGTGCTCGCGGTGCGCGGTCACGCCGCCGCAGTCGTCGCTCGGGGTCGTGAGCCAGCACCCGCTCAGCGAGACGACGACGAGCATGCCGATGGCTGCGTCACGCACGCGCGAGCCGCTCACGGCGCCCCGCACGAGGGCGGCGGGAAGTCACCAGGCGTCGGGGTCACGAAGACCTCGTCCTCGAGCGTGCGCCCGTCGGCGAGCGTGAGCGTGGCGTGGACGCGCGTGAGGACGCCCACCGCGCAGCCCGGGCTGCCGAGGATCTCCGGCCAGCCGAGGTAGTTGCGGCCGCCTTCGGCGTCCTCGGGATCGAAGTGCACGCCGACGCTCGTCGTCGTCGGTGCCGCGCTCTCGTCGGCGGGCTGCCGCTCGAAGGTGAGGCTTCCGGCATCGTCGGTGATCCCGTGCGCGCGCACCGCGAGCCAGAAGTGCCAGCCCCCCTGTGCGCCGTGGACGAGCGGGATCTCCTGCCCGTCCACGAGCGGCTCGAAACGCCAGGTGCCCGTGCCGATCTCGATCGACGCCGCCTCCGGCTCGTGCAGCGCCGCGCTCGCGCTCGCGCACGAGGACGCGAGCCCGAGGAGCGCGACGGCGATCGAGCCGCGACGCATCAGCGACGCCGGCGACGTGCGACGAAGAGCGCGCCGAGCGCGGCGAAGAGCGCCGCCGCACTGCTCGACGTAGCGCCCGGCGAGGCGGTGCAGCCGCCGCCCCCACCCGCGGTGCGCGGCGGCGGGATCTCGTGGTTGTGCGCCGCGAGCGCATCGGTGATCCGCCCGGTGTTGTCCGTCACGACGTCGCCCGTGCCGCTCGTGCCGATGCGCAAGATGCGCACGTTCGCCGGCAGGCCGCTCGTCACGTCGAGCGGCCAGCTCGAGCCCGTGCCGCGCACGGTCGCGCCACTCGGCAGCGCCACGCGCCAGGGCGCTTCCGACTGCGAGACGCTCGGCGAGCACTCGATGGTGCGCGTGGCGGTGTGGACGTTCGAGACGTCGGGCAGATCCGCGTTGAAGTCGAACGACGGATCCATCGTCATCTCGGAGGCCGACATCGTCGTGTAGAAGCGCGTCACGTCGCTCGCATCGGCGAAGAGATCGCGCGTGTCGCGCATCGGCTGGATCACCTGCGCCTCGAACGCGTCGAGGAATGCCGCCGGGTCGAAGCCCGCGATGTCCGCCGTCCCCGCCGGGTAGTAGCAGCTCACGCACGAGAGCAGATCCGACGTCGTGACGCCGTCGGGCAGCGGCAGCTGCGCCGAGAGCACGTCCGCCGCGCCATCGAGGCTGCCGTAGCCCGTGTACGTGAGCAGCGTCGCGAGCAGCTCGCCCTCGCGGCCCGTCCACGACTGCGCACGCACGCTCGTGAACGGCTGGTCCTCGAACTCCTGCCAGATCGTGTTGGCGAAGGGCGGCGCGTCGCCCGCGAATTCGGTGACGAAGCCCTGCCCGCCCGCCTGGTTGGCGGCCGCCGACACGACGTCGTCGTAGGTGGAGCTCGGGTTGAACCAGTTGATCAGCGCGTCGTTCAGCTCGAGCGCGCGGTAGTTCACCGGGATCGCGCGCGAGGGGCCGAGCACCCAGATGAGCATGCCCATGTCGTCGGTCGCCGCGACCGCGGTCGGGCGGATCGGCACGGTGGCGAGGCCGTTCCCGAAGCCGATGCGCACGGGTCGGATCGAGCCGACGTCGTTGCCCTTCGTGAGGCGGAATGCGAGCAGGTTCATCCCGCCCTCGAGGTAGGGCTCGTAGAGCGCGGCGCCCGCCGACTGCACGTAGTAGCCGTTGTCCATCAGCCACTGGAACGCGACCTCCGACCGCGGCGAAGCGGCCGGGTCGACCGAGATCACGACGTAGTCGTAGGGACCGACCGCGCCCGCCGAGACGACGGTGACGGGCGAGCCGCCATCGCGCGACGCGCCCGCGTCGGACGCCGAGGCCGAGGCGTCGACGGCGCCTCCGAACGTGGGCCCGCCGCGAAACGAGTCCGAGCACTGCCCCTCGAAGACCGTCTGCATGAAGTACGAAGGGTTGGTCGCCGCTTGGAGGCGCTGCAGCGCGGCCGTCGACGAAACGCCGACCTCCGGGCTCCCGGCCACCGGCAGAAGCCATGCGAACTCCTGCGCGGGGCCCTCGTACTGGATCTCGACGATCGCGGTGACGTTCCCCGCGTCGTCGCGGCTGAACACGATCCGCTCGGCGCGCTGGCTCACCGGCAGCTGCGGCGAGCTGCAGAACAGGCCTCCGCACGCGTGTGCTTCGGGCGCCGCGATCAGGCTCGTACCGAGCGCGATTCCGAGCGCCACGCCGCCTCGCAGGATCCGAGAAGAAATCAGCATCGCTTGCCTCCCACGCACCTCTGCCGGTGCCGCAGAGCCCGCACCTGCACCTTCCGGGCCCGTCCGGACGGCGCAGCAAGGCACAGACTCGGGAGGAACACGCGTTGCTGGAGCCCATCGCCGTGACATCTCGACGCGCTCTCGTGCTCTCGCTCGCGCTCTTCGGCAGTGCGTGCAACGCGACGTCGCCGGCGCGCGTGAGCCTCGACCCGCTCGCCGCACGCCTCCGCGAGTGCGGCATCCTCGGCCCGGGGCTCGTCACCGCGACCGAGATCGTGCCCTTCTACGCGCCCGACGCCTGCTACGTCGACTGCCTCGCGTCGGCGTCGTGCACGGTGCTCGTGGCGCGCGCGTGCGGCCTCAGCACGGACGTCGCGCGCGCGTGCGACCAAGAGTGCGCGCATCGCTGCGACAACGGTGCGCTCGTCCGTGCCGACGCGGTGTGCGACGGGACGGATCAGTGTGGCGACGGTTCCGACGAGCGGGGCTGCCCCACCTTCCGCTGCGACGACGGAACGACGATCGCCGCGATCGGACGCTGCGATGGGTTCATGCAGTGCTCGGGCGGGGCCGACGAACGTTCTTGTCCGAACACGTGCCTCACGACCTGGGGCGAGCGCTTCGTTGTGTCGCCCTACTGGCGCTGCAACGGCCGCGCGGAGTGCGCCGATGGCAGCGACGAGGTCGGCTGCACCACGTTCGACTGCGGCAACGGGCAGATCGTGACGACCGACGGCCGCGACGTCCGCTGCGACGGCTTCTCGGACTGCTGGCAGACGGGCGCAGACGAGCGGAACTGCCCCGCGCGCGCGGAGCGCATCGTGATGTGCGCGCCCTGAATGCCTGCGCGGCCCTTGCCGAGCACGCGGCGCGGCAGGAGACTCGGGAGCGATGTTCGTCCCGTTCCTCTACGAGCTGCGCAAGCGCAAGGTCCCGGTCGGCGCCACCGAGGCCGTGAACCTCGCGGCCGCGCTCGCCGCTGGCGTGCACGAGAGCTCGCTCGACGGCTTCTACCACGTGGCGCGCGCGCTCCTCATCCACAGCGAGGCGCACTACGACGCGTTCGACGACGCATTCGCGACGTACTTCCGCGGCGCCGAGGCCAAGGGCCTCGAGCTGCGCCAGGAGATCCTCGACTGGCTGAAGGACGCCGTGGAGAATCCCGGCGAGCTCACCGATCAAGAGAAGGCGCTGCTCGAAGACCTCGACGTCGAGGAGATCAAGCGCCGTTTCGAGGAGCTGCTCCGCGAGCAGGACGAGCGCCACGACGGCGGCAACCGCTTCATCGGCACCGGCGGCACCTCTCCCTTCGGCAACAGCGGCAAGGCCGCACGCCCGGGCATCCGCGTGGGCGGGCGCGGCGGCGGCCGCAGCGCGATCCAGGTCGCGCAGCGCCGCGCGTGGGAGGGCTACCGCGACGACCTCACGCTCGACATCCGCCAGATGCAGGTGGCCCTCCGCAAGCTGCGCGCGTTCGCGCGCGAGGGCGCCGAGCAGGAGCTCGACCTCGAGGGTTCGATCGACGCGACGGCGAAGAACGCGGGCGAGCTCGAGGTGGTGCTGCGCCCGCCGCGCCGCCCGAACACGCGCGTGATCCTCGTCATGGACGTGGGCGGCTCGATGGAGCCGTACGCGCACCTCTGCTCGCGCCTGTTCTCCGCGGCGAGCAAGGCGACGCACTTCAAGGAGCTGCGCACCTACTACTTCCACAACTGCGTCTACGGCCACGTCTACAAGGACGAGCGCTTCCAGGAGCAGGTGAAGGTGCGCGACCTGCTCGCCGAGTGCGGCCCGCACCACAAGCTCGTGTTGGTGGGCGATGCGCTGATGGCGCCCTACGAGCTGATGAGCGCCGGCGGCTCGGCGGACCTGGGCGAAGAGCGCGGCCGGCCGGGCATCGAGTGGCTCATGGAGATGCAGCGCCACTTCGAGAAGAGCTGCTGGCTCAACCCCGAGCCCGAGAAGTACTGGAACGGGAACACCATCGAGTACGTGAAGAAGGTGTTCGACATGTTCCCGCTCACGCTCCACGGCCTGGGCGACGCGGTCGCGCACCTCGTCCGCGGCAAGAGCTCGCGCAAGGCCGCCTGAAGCCCCGGCTTCTTCGGGCCGTGCTACCCTCGCCCCCGCGATGGGGCGCCGCCGCGGGCGGCGAGGGAGGGCGCCATGGGTGGGAACAGCGATTTGTCGCGGGCACTGACGTGCCTCGTGCTCTTGGTCGGCGGCTCGGCGCTCGGATGCGGCGGCGGTTCGTCCACGCCCTCCGAGGCCGACGCAGGCATCGACGCGGCGGCACGCGACGCGGGCTCGATCGACGCTGCCCTCCCCGTGTGCCCCGACGAGGACGACGACAACCACATCGCGATCGGTAGCTGTGGCGGCGACGACTGCGACGACCACGATGCCAATCGCCATCCTGGCGCGCTCGAAGTGTGCGATGGGCTGGGCCTCGACGAAGACTGCGACCCCACGACGTTCGGCGTGCGCGACGGCGACGGCGACATGCACCAGTCCAGCGAGTGCTTCAACGTCGGCCCCGACGGCACGCGGCACCAGGGCGACGACTGCAACGACGCCAACACGAGCGCGCACCCCGGCGCGAACGAGACCTGCAACATGATCGACGACGATTGCGATGCTGCGATCGACGAAGGGATGCAGGGGCTGTTCTACGCCGACTGTGACGGCGACGGGTCCGGAGACGCGATGGACACCGGGATGTCCGGCTGCGTCGTCACCGATTTTCCGCCGTGCCAGGGCCACCGGCGCGTCATGGATCGGAGCGACTGCAATGACATGCGCGCTGACGTGAACCCGGGTGTGCCCGAGGTGTGCGACGCGGCGCCTCAGGACGACGAGAACTGCAATGGGCTCACCAACGAGGGGTGCACCTGCGCGGACGGCGAGACGGTGCCTTGCGGAGCGATGGTGAGCGGATGTCCGCGCGGCACGCAGACCTGCGTCGCCGGGCATCTGACGAGCTGCTCCGTCTCGACGACACCGATGAGCTGCTACACCGATGCCGATCGCGATGGCTTCGCGCCCTCGGGCGCCGTGGCGACGATGGCGTGTGGCTGCCCCGACCGCACGACCCCGACGGCTCCGACCGGCGCGAACGTCGATTGCGACGACAATCGGGCGACCCGTCATCCGGGCCTCTCGGAGACCTGTGACGGGCTCGACAACGACTGCCACGGCAATCCCGACGACGGCGTGGGAATGACGTGCGTGTTCGGCACCGTGACCCCGGAGTCGCAGTGCGGACGAAGCTGCACGCGCTCGTGCTTGGCGGGAAGCTGCACCCAGAGCTGCTGCGTCCTCGGCTCCACGTCGATGGGCAACTGGCGCGGCAACGACCCCAACTTCCTCCACGGCGGCACGTTCGGGTGCGGCGGGGCTCCCAATCAGCTGGGCACGGACTGGTGGTGGTGGACCGGCAGCGGTCGCCCCTGCGACCTGTGGTACGGGCCCGGAAGCCCCATCAGTGTCCCCGCTGGGACGTACACCGTGACCGCGTGGCTCGCGGGCGACTTCGCGGGTCAGCTCATCATTCGAAACGGCCCGGCGCAGGCCGGGGTCCAGGTCTTCAATCTCGCGCAGGCGGGAGCCGGCTGGCGCGACAACGCGGGCTTCAAGCTCGTGACGGCCACGTTCACGATCACGTCGGGCTGCGGCGCGATCACGATCGACCTCCGCATGGAGGACATGGGCACCACACCCACCGCCGCTGCCGTCGCCGCGGTGACCTTCGATCGGAGCGACGCGGCCATCTGCCCTTGATCCTGCTCGTCGTTCCGTCGCCGTCCCGGTGACATCGTTCGGCTCGTCCGATGTCCGCAGTTTCCGGCTGCGGGAGGACGAGGTCCGCGTGACGTGGTGGGAGCGGCTCCACGAGCTGGCCGCGACCGAGAAGCCGCGGAGCGAAGCCGCGACTCGTGGCCGCGACACCCGTGCAGCGCGCGCGCGGCGATTGCTCAGCGCTTGCGGCGCTCACCGGGGCGAGATGCGGCATCCCCTCGGACGCCTGACAAAACCGGACATGCGAGGAAGGAGCAGCGCCGCGACATCCGGATCGCACATGAAAGCAGGCACTTCGTAACAAATCGGCGAGGGAGAGCGCGCCTGGGCTCGACGAATCATCGAGCAACCCGACGAGCCGTTTCGACGAGCTCGCTGCCCACAGACGCAAGGAACATGAGCTCCACTTCCATCCCTCCCGCCCTTCCCCTTCCACTTTCTTCTGCGCCCGACTCCGTGCCGACGTCTCGGCGCTGGCCGCAGCGGCTCGCCCGCGCCGTCGCCCTCCTCGGCATCGCGCTCACCGCGCTCGCCTTCGTCCTCTACGGCGTGAGCTGGCGACGCCAGCACACGGTGTTCACCGCGGCGCGCAGCGACTTCGCGATCCCCACCGACGCGGCCTCGATCGCCGAGGGCGAGCGGCTCTTCCACGCGCGCGGCTGCGCCGAGTGCCACGGCGAGGACGCCGGTGGCCGCGTGATGATCGACGACCCCGCGCTCGGTCGCCTCGTGAGCGCGAACCTCACCTACTTCGCCTCCGCGAGCCCGCAGAGCTGGAGCCAGGCCGTCCGCGACGGTCTGCGCGCGAGCGGCGAGCCGCTGATGCTCATGCCGGCCGGCGAGCTGAACCCGATGCCGGATCGCGAGCTCGGCGCCATCGTCGCGTACGTGCGCTCGCTGCCGCGCGTCGTGCACGAGCTTCCGCCGCTCGCGCTCGGCCAGGTCGGCCGCTCGATCGATCTCGCGGGCCTCTTGCCGCTCATGCCGGCGCACGACATCGACCACCGCGCGCGCCCGGCCGAGATCCCGACGGGCCGCACGCCCGAGATGGGCGCGTACCTGGGCCGCATGTGCACCAACTGCCACGGCGCGCATCTCTCGGGCGGGCCCGTGCCCGGCGCGCCGCCCGAGATGGGCATCCCGGCGAACATCACGTTCGACGAGACCGGCCTCGCGGGCTGGAGCGAAGAAGACTTCCGCCGCGTGCTCCGCGAGGGCCAGACGCCCGACGGCCGCCAGATCGATCCGGCGCAGATGCCGTGGCGCACGTTTCTCTCGCACCTCAGCGACGACGAGATCGGCGCGCTCTACGACTACCTGCAGACGGTGCCGCATCGCCACGCGGGCGAGCGCTGAGCGGATCACTCGAGCGTGAGGCCTGCTTGGACGCCGACCATCGCGCCGTGCACCCCGGCGACGGCCACGCCGTCGACCGTCGCCTCGAGCCCCAGCACCGGCACGCCCGCCTCGATCGCGAGGCGGGCGCCGAGGCCTTCGAAGAGCCGCAGGCGCAGCGCCACCGCGAGGCCCAGCGTGACGACCGCGCTCTCTCCGGCGCTCGCGCTCGCGCCCACCCGGCTCGGCGCGCCGCGGGCCCAGCCCACGCCGACGCCGAGGCGCGGCCCCACGTCGACGGCCAGCGGCCCGAAGCGACCCGCGAGCGCGAGCCCCACGCCGCCGCCCGCGACGCCGAGCTCGACCCGGCCGAGGCGGTCGAGGCTCTCTCCGGCCGCCGCGCCCCCGTCCACGCGGAGCACGAGCGGCGCTTCGCCGAGCGCGAGGACGATCCCGAGCGAGCCACCGACGAGCGCCGTCGAGGCGCTCGGGAAGGCGAGGACGAGCGCCGAGGCCTCCCCCGCGACCGGCGGCGGCGGCGCGTCGGAGGCCGGCGCGCTCTCGGTCTCTCTCGCGCGCACCGCGGCGAGGATCGCGCGCGGGACGGGCACGGTCGGACGGGGACCGGTCGGGAGCACGAGCTCGGCCCAGCTGGCGCGCAGCAGCTCGACCACGAAGAGCGCGAGCGCCCGCGGGCGCAGCTCGGCCTCGATGTCGGCGACCTCGAGGGCGCGCGTGACGCGCTTGTGCGTGAGCACGTCGTCGATGCGCACCTCGAGGCGCTGATCGGCGCCGCAGTCGGGCGCCACGATCTCGATGCGCGCGACGTGCTCTCCCGGCGCCGTGTCGTCGGCCGTGACCGCGACGAGATCGTCGACGCCGTCGAGCGCGAGCTCGAGGCGCAAGAGCTCGACGAAGTCCGCGCTCCACGGCAGTGCGTCGGCGCCGTCGCACGCAGGGACGCGCAGCACGACGCGAGCCGGCACCTCGGGAGGCTCGTCGGCCTGCGCCACGGAGGCCGGCGACGCGGTGAGCACGAGGAGCGCGAGCCCGACGAGCCTCGCGGGCGCGCCTCGGAGCGCCGACGCGCTCACTCGCGCGCGGCCTCGGCCGCCGCGGCGCGACGACGCTCGGCGTCGGCGACCATGCCGCTCGGAAGACCGAGGGCGAGCGAGCGATCGAAGGCACGAACGGCGAGGTCGGGGCGATGCAGGCGATCCATCTCGAGAGCTCCGAGCGTGTAGGCGGCGAGGGGCGCCGCGGCGTCGTCGGCATGCTCGCTCACGAGGCGCTCGAGGATCCAGGCCGCATCGTCGTAGTGACGGCTCGAGCGGCAGACATCGGAGAGCAGCAGCAGATCGACGACCTCCGCGTGCTCGGCCGCGGCGCGGGGCCCGGCCGTGCCGAGCGCGTCGTAGGCCGCGCTCCAGTCGCGCGCGCGCGCGAGGGTGCGCCACGCGTCGGGCGGCGTGGGCGATGCGGTCGAAGGCGCAGGCGATGCCGTCGAGGGCGGAGGCGAAGGCGCGGTCGTGGGTGAGGTCGACCGCGAGGTGGACGTCGCGATGGCGGGTGCCGGCACGGGCTCGGCCGAGGGCGTGTCGGTGATCGCGGGCGCGGCCGCGAAGGAGGTCGAAGGCCCGCTTGCCGTCGCCGTGACGGCCGCTTCGGCACCGTCGCCCGCGCGCGAGCCGGCGAAGGCGCGCTCGACCACGAAGACATCTCCGGCCCCGAGCACCTGCTCGTCTCCGTCCTCGGCGCGCACCGACACGCGGCCGCGCTCGACCTCCACGCGCAGCGCATCCTCTTCGCGCGTCAGCGTGAACGCCGTTCCCAGCACCGAGACGAGCGCACCTCCGCATCGAATCGTCCACGCGCGCCCGCCGCCGGGCACCACGTCGTAGCGCGCGCGCCCGCTGCGCAGATCGAAGCGAATCGCGCGCGGCAGGCTCGCCAGCACCTCGAGGTCCGTGCCCTCGTCCAGCGCGACGACCGAGCCGTCGTCGAAGCGAACGACGCGCGCGCTCGACACGCGCCCTCGGACCTCGCTCGCGAGGTGCCCGTCGGCGAGGCGAAGCGCGCTCGTGGGCCCGCTCGTCCAGGCGCGCGCCCCGAGGCCGACGACCACGAGGACCAGCGCCGCGACCGCGAGCGCGGCCCGCACGGCGGGGCGACGCCTCCGCGCGCGCGCACCGCGCCACATGCGCTCGACCTCGATCTCGCTCGGCGCGACGTCGAGGCTGCGGAGCCTCTCGGCGACCCGCTGCGGCTCAGGACGCATCGCTCTTCTCCTCTTGCTCCGTCGTCTCGTCGGCCGGCATCCCGACGTGGGTGATGCCGAAGTGCGCGCGCAAGAGCTCGTCCGCGCGCGCGATGCGGCGCTTGGCCGTCGCGAGCGAGCAGCTCGTCAGCGTCGCGACCTCCGCGAGCGCGTGGCCGTGCGCGTGACGCAGCGTCCACGCCAGGCGCTCGGCCGGCGCGAGCTTCTCCATCGCCTCGGCGAGCAGCCGCAGCTCCGCCTTCGCCTCGGGATCGGCCGCCGGATCGAGCGCGACGAGATCCGCCGCGTAGTCGTTCCGGTCGAGCCCGAGCGCGCGCAAGAGGCGCCGTTTCGAGAAGCGCCGGTGCATCTGCCGCACGGCGATCGTCAGGAGCCAGCTCCGCAGCGCCGCGGGGTTGCGGAGCGCGCGCAGCTCGTCGAGCGCGATCGCGAACGTGTCCTGCACGATGTCGTCGGCCTCCGCGGTGCGCCCGAAGCTCTTGCGCACGAGGCTCGTGACGACGCCGACGTGACGCCGGAAGATCGCGCCGCTCGCCCAAGCATCGCCCGAGAGAGCGCGCGCCACGAGCTCGGCGTCCTCCACGTCGGGCGTCCCCAGCACGGCGACGCCGGCACCGGAAACGGGGCTCGATCGGGGCGAAGAAGAGGCCATCTGGAGGCGCTGGGCAGCGAGCTGCCCGAAACGGCTCACCGAAACGTAGTCGACCGCGCCGTTTCTGCCTTCCCCTCCTGGCACGACGGCCTCTTTCGACGAATCGTCCGAGCCGTGAGCCGTTTCGAGGGGCTCGCCGCCCTCCCCCGCATGGCCCTTCTTCTTCGCCCGTTCCCGCTCCTCGTCGCCGGGGCGGCGCTGCTCGGCGTGACGGGATGCTCCGTCTCGATCCCCGTCCTCGGAGACGACGGCGGCATCGATGCCGCCTCGACCGGCGACGGCGCGCTCGCGGACGCCGCGCTCGTCTGCCCCGGCGCGGCGAGCTGCCCCGCGTGCAACGACGGCGAGGACGACGACCACGACGGCCTCACCGACTACCCGTCCGACCCCGGCTGCGTCGATCGCCAGGACGACGACGAGGGCGAGCCACCGCCGCCCGGGCCCTGCGCCGACGGCGCCGACAACGACGGCGATCGCCGCGTCGACTATCCGGCCGATCCCGGCTGCGCCGACGAAGAGGACACCGACGAGACGGATCCTCCGCCGCCCGCGTGCTCGAACGGCACCGACGACGACGGCGACGGGAAGATCGACTTCCCGAACGATCCCGGCTGCGAGAGCCCGCAGGACACCGCCGAGACGGACGCGTGCCCCACGGGCGCCGGATGCCCCGCCTGCGCCGACGGCATCGACGACGACGGCGACGGCGCGATCGACTTCCCGGCCGATGCCGAGTGCCGCAGCGCGCACGACGACGACGAGCGCTGCAACGAGATCGCGGACGGCTTCGAGCTCGACTTCCCCGGCGCGCTCACGAGCACACCGAGCGGAGGCCCGCTGATGGCGTCGCGACGCGCCTCGGCGGCGCACTCGGGCCGCTTCGGCCTCTACTCGCCGATCTCCGTCGTCTACGACCCGAGCGTGATCACCGGCGCGCCCGGCGAGAGCGCGTCGGTCTGGGTGACGAGCCTCTCGTCCGATCAGATCCTGTCGCTCCACTTCGCGATCGCGGGCGAGCACTCGTACGCGTGCATGCTGAATCTGGCGGACGAGCTGGTGCTCTACGAGATGGGCACGGGCGCCCCCCTCCCGCTCGCCTCGACGCCCACGACGCGCGTGGACGGGCGCTGGTACCACCTCGAGGTGCTCTTCGCGGCCGGAGGCGCGGCCACGTGTCGCCTCACCGAAGACGGCGCCAGCGCGCCCCTCGCGACCGTGACCCACACGATCGGCGCCGACCTCACCGGCCCGGTCGGCGTGCGCGGGTTCGAGCCGACGGGCCTCGACGATCTGGAGGTGTGCCGATGAGTCGCCGTGAAAGCGCGGGCAGGCACGCGCTCCTGCTGCTCGCGATCGCCGCGAGCGGATGCACCGAGCGCGCCGTCACGCCACCGCAGAGCGACGCCGCCATGGTCGACGCCGCGCTCCCGCCCGAGTGCACGGAGGGCGCGACCGAGTGCGACGTCCTCGCGCTCCGCACCTGCACCGGCGGGCGCTGGGCCACCACCGAGACCTGCACGGCCGTCTGCGACGCCACGCTCGGCTGCATCGACTGCTCCCCCGAGGACGGTCGCACGTGCGTGGACGGGAACGTCCGCGCGTGCACGGACCGCGGCACGATCGGCGGCATCCTCGAGACCTGCCCGGCCGAGGCCGCGTGCACGGGCGGCTACTGCGGCGGCTGCGCGGCCGACACCGACCTCGTGTACTTGGTCGACGCCGGAAGCCACCTCTTCGCGTTCGACCCGCGCACGCTCGCGCTGACCGATCGCGGGGCCATCGCGTGCGCGTCGGCGGGCGCGACGGGCAGCCCCTACTCGATGGCCGTGGATCGACGCGGCCACGCGTGGGTGCTCTACGACGACGGCCGCCTCTTCCTCGTCGACATCGCCGACGCCTCCTGCGAGGCGACGGGCTTCGTTCCCGACCAGCAGCAGATGCACACGTTCGGCATGGGCTTCTCGCGCGGCGCCGCCGGCGCCGCCGAGAGGCTCTTCGTCGCAGGCGGGCCCGACCTCGGCACGGCCGAGCGCGATACGCGCCTGGCGATCCTCGACACGCGCTCCCTGACGCTCTCGCCGATCGGGAGCGTGACGACGCTCGGCCCCTACTATCCCGAGCTGACGGGGGATGCCGCGGGCGGCCTCTTCGGGTTCTTCCCCTCGGAGACCTATCCGGCGCGCGTGTCGGTCGTCCGCCCCGAGAGCGGACGCATCGGCACGACCTGGGACACGGTCGCGCTCGACCCCGGCGAGCGCATCGCCGCCTGGGCGTTCGCGCGCTGGGGCGGTGCGTTCTACCTGTCGCTCTCGATCGCAGACCCGATCGTCGGCGTCGCGTCCGGCTCCGAGCTGTTCCGCCTCGATCCCGACAGCGGGGAGGTCACGTACCTGCGCCGCGACTTCCACACCTTCGTCGGCGCCGGCGTGTCCACTTGCGCGCCGCTGGTGTTCTGACGCGGGCAGCCTCGGCGCGGGATCCGCTACGCTCGGCCCTCGTGACCGAGACGAGCGCGCCGACGCCGGCGAAGAAGAAGCACCTCTCGATGCTGCGGACGTTCGCGCCAGCGGACGGCGTGACGATGATCAACGCGGCCTGCGGCACCGGAGCGATCCTCGCGTCGGTGCGCTACGCCGCCACGCACGACGGGCGCTTCGCGTGGGCCGCGTTCGTGCTGCTGCCCATCGCGCTCGTCGCCGACATCCTCGATGGCTGGGTCGCGCGGCGCACGAAGCGCAGCTCCGTGCTCGGCGCCGACCTCGACTCGCTCGCCGACGTGATCAGCTTCGGGGCCGCGCCTGCCGTGCTCGCGTTCGCGCTCGGCCTCGACGGTGGCTGGGACGCGCTCGTGCTCGTGTACTTCGTCGCCTGCGGGATCAGCCGCCTCGCCCGCTACAACGCGACCCACGACGCGCTCACCGACGGCGCGACCGGCAAGGTCCGCTACTACGAGGGCACGCCGATCCCCACGAGCCTCGTGCTCGTGGGGATGCTCGGGATCGCGTTCGGGCTGGGCGCGACCGGCGAGCGGCTCTGGCTCGGCGTGCTCGCGCTGGGCCCGCTCTCGCTCCATCCGCTCGTGCTCCTCTTCGCGCTCAGCGGCTCGGCGATGGTGAGCGGCTCGCTGCGGATTCCCAAGCCGTAGTCGCGCTCGCCCCGCTTCCCGAAGAGCGCGCCCTCCTCTACTCTCGCGCCCATGCACATCTCAGGCATGACGGGGAACGAGATCTACTGCCTCGCGCTGAAGGGCTTCACGCCCGGCGAGATCGCGGTCGGCAACAGCGTGGTCTCGCTGGGTGTGTCCGGCGCGCTGAGCTCGTTCGGCCGTTCGATCACGGGCGGCGAGATCCAGGCGATCACCGATCAGATCTCGAACGGCCGCCACGCCGCCATCACGCGCATGGAGCAGGAGGCGCAGCGCCACGGCGCGACCGGCGTCTCCGGCGTGACGAGCGACCTCGGCACGATGGCCGGCTACACGGAGTTCCTCTCGCAGGGCACGGCCGTCTTCGCGAGCCAGCCCGGGATGCGCTTCTTCTCGACGGCCGCCTCGGGCATCGAGCTCTATTGCCACCTCGACGCCGGCTACGTGCCGCTGAAGTTCGCGATGGGGAACATCGCCTACGCGCTCGGCGTCGGCCGCGGCCTGCTCGGCTCGGTGCGCACGCTCGCGCGCGGCGAGGTGAAGGAGTTCTCCTCGATGTACAACGAGATCCGGCACACGTGCCTGCGCCGGCTGCGCACGGAAGCGGCGCAGCAGGGCGCGAACGCCGTGGTCGACGTGAACATCAAGATGCTCCCGTTCGGCCCCGGCACCGTCGAGCTCCTGATGACGGGCACGGCCTCGCACCACCACGGGCTCTCCCAGGGCCAGGTCTCGGAGAACCAGGTCGTCACGAGCGAGCTCTCCGGCGAGGAGCTCTGGAACCTCGCCCAGATGGGCCTCGTGCCGCACCAGCTGGTGATGGCGACGAGCGTCTATTCGCTCGGCGTCGCGGCGGGCATCGGCTCGCTCTTCCAGTCGATCCAGCGCGGCGAGCTGCCCGAGGTCACGAAGCTCATCTACGAGGCGCGAGAGAACTGCCTCGACCTGATCCGGCGCGAAGCGCAGCAGCTCGGCGCCGAGCGCGTGATCGGCAACCGCCTGCAGATCAAGGAGATCGGCAGCGGCATGGTCGAGGTCGTGGCGATCGGCACCGCCGTGCGCCGCGCCGAGAACATGAAGCCGCAGACGCCGCAGCTGATCCCGCAGGCCGTCATCGCGCTGAAGTCGACGGGCGGCCAGGAGAAGAACGTGCACGGCCTGGGCGCGCCGACCCAGCCGATGATGATCGCCCGCGGCGCGACGCGTCAGGGCGGCGCGCAGGGCCTGGTCGCCCTCATCATCGTGGGCTTCTGGATCTTCTTCTCGTGCATCATCGGCATCATCGCCGCCGTGAACGGTCACTGATTCCTCGGGAGGGCTGGTTTTCCAAGAAGGGCCTGGGCGCCCCTCCTCGGGTGACCGGCGGAGCCGCGATGGCCTGTCCTCGCCGCCCTCGACGTTCGGGATCACGTCGGGGACCGGGGGCCGAGAACTCCGCAGAAAGAGGTATCGGGCGCTCCATGCTTGCCCGGGCGAAGCGCCCCGGCTAGATAGGCGCGCTTCCTGCGGTTTTCCGTCCAAGGCGCGGGTCGCCCGAGCCTCTTTTTTCGAGCCCCCCTCGCGATGCCCGAACTGCGCGCCGTCAAAGGAATGAACGACGTCCTGCCCGACGAGGCAGCGCGTTTCCAGCGCATCGAGGCGGCCTTCCGCGAGGCAGCGAGGCGATCCGGCTACGCCGAGGTCCGCACGCCGCTCGTCGAGCCGACGGAGCTCTTCGTGCGCTCGATCGGCGAGGCCACCGACATCGTCGGCAAGGAGATGTACACCTTCGTCGACAAGGGCGAGGACTCGCTGACGATCCGCCCCGAGGGCACGGCGTCGGCGGTGCGCGCGTACGTCGAGCACGCCCAGCACGCCAAGGATCCCATCACGAAGTGGTGGTACGTGGGCTCGATGTTCCGGCGCGAGCGGCCGGCGCGCGGGCGCCTTCGGCAGTTCACGCAGGCCGGGCTCGAATGTTTCGGCGACCCTGGCCCGTACGTGGACGCGGAGATGATCGATCTCGTCGTGTCCCTGCTCGAGTCGCTCGGCGTCCTGGACGTCGAGGTGCTCGTGAACTCGCTCGGCGACGGCGCCGCGCGCGATCGCTATCGCGCCGCGCTCGTCTCGCACCTGACGCCGCACAAGGATCGGCTCAGCGAGGAGTCGCAGCGGCGCCTCACCACGAACCCGCTCCGCATCCTCGACAGCAAGAGCCCCGTCGATCAGGAGCTCTGCGCCGGCGCGCCGACGATCGTGGACTTCCTGGGCGACGGCGATCGGGCGCACTTCGAGACGCTGAAGAAAACGCTCGACGCGCTCGGCACGCGCTACCGCGTGGAGCCCAAGCTCGTGCGCGGCCTCGACTACTACTCGCGCACGCTCTTCGAGATCCAGGGGCGCGGCGGCGAGCTCGGCGCGCAGAACGCGCTCTGCGGCGGCGGCCGCTACGACGGCCTCGTGAAGGAGATCGGCGGGCCGGACGTGCCCTCGATCGGCTTCGCGATGGGGCTCGAGCGCATCCTGCTCGCGCTGCCGCAGGCGGGCGCGGCGCCCGCGATCGACGTGGCGGTGGTGTGCGCGGACGAGGGCCTGCGTGAGGCGGCCGCGGTGCTGCTCCGGGATCTGCGCAAGGGCGGGCTCTCCGCGGACGCAGACCTGCGCGGCCAGTCGGTGAAGTCGCAGCTGCGGCGCGCCGATCGGCTCGGCGCGCGCGTGGTGCTCTTCCTCGGTGCGCAGGAAGCGGAAAAGGGCGTCGTCTCGCTCAAGGACATGCAGGCGCGCACGCAGACCGACGTGGCGCGCGCCGAGGTGGTCGCCGCCGCGGCACGCACGATCGCGACGCCGGCGCCCGCCGACGCACGGGAGAAGGCGTGAGCGCACGTCTGCGTTGGGCGGCGCTCTGGTGCTCGCTCGCGATCGCGCTGACGCCCACCGTGGCGGCGGCGCAGGCCGACGCGGGCACTCCCGCGCAGAGCGATCGCGATCTCGACGAGGCAATCGAGGACGAAGACCAGCGCGCCGAGTCGGTCGAGGGCGACGAGGACGAGGACGAGGACCTCGACCACGACGCCTACACCGAAGAGGACGAGGACGAGGCGGGCCCGGACGAGGACGCCGAAGACGAGGACGAAGACGAGGACGGCGAAGAGGGCGACGAGGACGCGGAAGAGGACGACGACGAGGGCCGCCCCGGCATGGGCCCGGCCGGCGTCACCGCCTCCTTCGTGGAGCCGCGCCAGCCACACGGCGACGGCGACCTCACCATCCCGATCCCGCCGGTGCTCTTCGATCGCCACGGCGGCGTCACCACCACCGCGGTCTTCCCGGCGTTCTATCTCCGCGAGGAGCCGGGCAGCTCCGAGCTCGTGATCCCGCCCGTCTACCACCGCGAAGCGGACGAGATGGCAGACGTCGTCTTCCCGTTCTTCTGGTGGTGGCGCGACCGCCCGCAGAGCTGGCACACGTGGGTCGCCGGCCCCGTGTTCCACCACGAGGACGCCGACAGCCACGACTTCGGCGTGGCGCCGCTTCTCTTCACGGGCCGCCACCACGACCGCTACTACCACGTGCTCCCCGAGCTGCTGACGCTCGGCTGGGGCAGCGCCGACGAGGATCTGCTCTTCGCAGGCGGCCTCTTCTACCGCTGGCGTCTACGCGACGACGAGCACTGGGGCGTGTTCCCGTTCCTCTGGGTGCACAACTCGCCGAGCGAGGAGTACACGTTCGTGCCGCCGGTGTTCTTCCGGTGGCGCAACCCCGAGATCGACCGGACGCTCCACGTCGTCACGCTCTTCTATCACCAGCAGGATCCGCACGAGAGCTTCTGGGGCATCGCGGGCCTCCTGCACCACGACGAAGGCCCCGGCTTCCACTCGACGACGATCCCGCCGCTGCTCTTCCACTGGTCCGAAGAGGCGGCGACCGAGGAGCACGCGGGCTCGTTCCGGCTCTCGACGCCGTTCTTCCTCTACATGAACGAGCGCGGCAGCGAGACGGTCGTCAGCTGGGTCTACCAGCGCTACCGCGGCGCAACCGAGTTCGACGGGGTGTTGCCGCTCTTCCTGCACACGCACGATCCGCGCGACGACAGCCAGACCACCATGGCCTCGCCGCTCGTCTGGAACTGGTCGACGCCGGGCTCGAACAACTGGGCGATCCTGCCGTTCTTCCTGCACCTCGACGACTACGGCCGCTCGCGCTTCTGGCTGACGCCGCTCGCGGGTCAGTTCACGAACTTCGAGACGCACGACGAGACGACGTGGGTGCTACCCACGATCCAGGTCTCGCGCTGGCACGACGGCGACGCCGTGAACGTGCATCCGATCTGGTACTACGAGAGCGTCCCCTCGCACCGCTTCGCGGTCGTGATGCCGCTCTGGTGGGACTTCGAGGCCTTCGACACCGACGCCCTCGCGCGCGGCGAGCCGCGCCGCACCGTGTCGCGCTACCAGGTCGCCCTGCCCTTCTGGGTGCACGTCCAGGAAGGCATCACGGACACGAACCTCGTGCTCAACACGTACTACCGTCATCGCGAGTGGCGGAACGAAGGCCGCTGGGAGTGGGAGGTCCACTTCGCGCCGATCTTCGACTACGGCGAGACGAGCGACCACGAGCACTGGTGGCGCCTGCTCTACGGCCTCGTCGGCTTCGAGCACCGCGTCGACCACGACCGCCTCTGGCTCTTCTGGATGCCGATCGACTTCGGCCACCCGTGGGAGCACACGCCGCACACCGAGCCGGCCGCCGAGACCTCGGCGAGCCTTCCGCTCTCGTTCACGCTGCAGTGAGGCCGTGGCGGGGTGAGCCCGCGTCACTCGGTCCACTCCCAGGTGCGAACCCCCGTCCGTGCGGGGGGCTCCGCCGGGGGCGCGGAGGGGCGCGACGACGCGGTCGAAGGCCGAGACGCGCGGCGTCCACGCGCGGGCTCGCTCGGGATCCGGGCGCTCGGCTCGCTCGGCGCAGGGAGCGTCGGCGGCGCGGCGACGCGGGCTGACTCCGCCGCGGCCGTTGGCGTCGGAGCGAGCGGCGGGGGTGCGGGCGACGCGGCGGTGGAGCTCGTCGTGCGCGACGGCTCGGTCGCGATCGAGCGTGACCAGCTCCACGCGGCCCAGGCGACCGTCAGCGCGAGCCCGAGCGAGGCCAGCGCGAGCCACCCTCGCGACGTCGGTACGATCGGAGCCTGCGCGGTCGGCTCCGCTCCGCGCTCGGGGGCGCCGCGCGAAGGCTCGGCGGGAACCGCGAGCGCCCGTCGGATCTCCTCGCGTCGCTCCCGCTGGAGCGCCCCGAAGACGCGCTCCACGTGCTCCCGCACTGCCTGCGTCGTCGCCGCGATGCCCATCTCGGCGAGCACGGCCTCGAGCGCGCGCTCGACCGCGTGCCCGTCGGCGGGACGCTCGGCGGGATCCTTGGCGAGCAGCTCGAAGAGCAGCCCGACGAGCGAAGGCGGCGCGTCCTCGCGCACCTCACCGAGATCGGGCGGCGGCTCGTCGAGGATGCGCCGGGCCGTCTCCTCGGGGTCCTGGCTCCGATAGAGCCGCTCGCCCGCGAGCAGCTCGTAGAGCACCACGCCGAGCGAGAAGAGATCGCTCCGCCGATCGGGCGGACGGAACCGGAGCTGCTCCGGCGCCATGTAGCCGAGCTTGCCCTTGAGGATGCCGGTGGAGGTCTTCGTGGACTGCCGCCCGAGCACCTTCGCGATCCCGAAATCCGTGACGCGCGCGACGCCGTCGAAGCCGACGAGCACGTTGTGGGGAGACACGTCGCGATGCACGACGTCGAGCAGCTCTCCGTCGGCCCCGCGCGCGTCGTGCGCGCCCGCGAGGCCCCGGGCGAGATCGATTCCGATGCGGAGCGCCACCTCGAGGGGGAGCCTCTCCCCGCGCTCGCCCGCGCTCGTGACGAGCTTCGTCAGCGGCAGACCGTCCACGTACTCCATGACGAGGAACGGCCCCTCGTCGTCTTCGCCGACGTCGAGGACCGAGACCACGTTCGCGTGGCGCACCGAGCCGGCGACGCGCGCCTCGTCGAGGAACATCGCGCGCAGCTCGGCGTCCTCACGCACGTGCGCGTGCAGATGCTTGACGGCGTAGAGGCGCTCGAACGTGCCCTCGCGGCGCACGGCGAGATCGACACGGCCCATGCCGCCCGAGGCGATCGTCAGCAGACGTCGGTACGGCGACCGCGCATCAGGACGAAGCTCCACCTGCACGGGACGAGTATAGTCGTGGCCTGATGGCGAGCGCCTCGGTTTCGCCCGCGTACGCAGCGCTGGAGAGCGGCGAGACCGCCCCCGATGCGAGCCCACGACGCGGCGGCGACGCCCCGCCCACCGAACGCGCGTGGCGGTGCGCGTGCGACGCGCTCGTCGGCCTCGGTGCGCGCGCCCTGGAGGCGGCGCCTCCCGAGCGCTCGCACGAGACCGCCCTCCCCCTGGCGCTCGCCTGCGCCCACCTCGCAGCCCACGCCGCGACGACGTTCGACGAGGGGCTGGCGCAGGGCGTCGGGGCGCTGCTGGGCTCGCTGCCGACGGCGAGCGACGATGCCGCCGCCTGCGACGCAGCGCGCGGGTGGATCGCTTGGATGCGCGGCGAGCCCTTCGCGGACGACACGCTCGCGCGGGCCGAGCGCGTCGCGCGCGCGGCCGGACGACCCACGCTCCTCGTGCAGCTCGGTGCGCTGCGCGCCGCCTTGCTCGACGCGGCCGGCGACGGCGACGCCATGTTGCCGACGGCACGACGGGTCTCGCGCATGGCCCGCGCGGAGGGCGTCGCCCGAGCCGAGTGCCTCGCGCACCTGGTCCTCGCGCGGGCGCGGCGGCGGGCCGGGCACCCGCACCTCGCGATCCGCATCCTCGCCGCGCTCGCGACCGTGACGCCGCCGGAGCTCGAAGGATGGCTCCATCTCGAGCGGCAGCTCGCCGGCGATGTCGGAGCGGAAGCGTCTGCCTCCGCGGATCCCGCGAGCCTCGCCGCGGCGCGGCTCACCGACGCGCTCTCCTCCGCGCGCGCCGGTCGCCGCGAGGAGCTCGCGCGCTCGCTCGACCGGATGCACGAGGCGGCCCGCGGGGTCCTTCCGATCGCCTCCGAGCTGAGCGAGCTGGCCGCCGCGCTCGACTCCACCCGCACGCCACCCCCCGCCCTCGCGGGATGGGCCCGCGGCGACGACGCGCTCGCGCCGCCGGCCGTGCGAGGGCTCGCGGTGCGCGCGATCGACGAGAGCGACGACGTGGGCGAGGCGGCCGTCCTCGTGCGGCCGGGCGAGCGAGGCCGCCGGCTGCTCGGGCTCGCGGCCGCGATCGCGCTGGCAGAGGGAGACGTTCGCCTGCACCGTCGCTCGCGCATGCGCCAAGGACGCATCGAGACGCTGCTCGCCGTCCTCGCGTGTGCCGGCCCCGAGGGCCTCGACGAAGCGCTCGTGTTCGAGCGCACGTACGAGCTCGCGTATCACCCGCCGATCCACCGCGGCGTGCTGGACGTCCTGATCACGCGGACGCGGGCGGCCCTCGACGGGCACGGCGACGTCGTCCGCCGCACGAGCCGGCTCGCGCTCACGCTGGAGGGCCCGGCGCTCTTTCCCGATCCGCGTTGCAGCGCGCGCACGCACGATCGCCTGCTGCGCGCGCTCGCACGGGCCGGTCGGGCGAGCGCCGACGACGTCGCCCGCGAGCTCGGCGTCAGCGTCCGGAGCGCGCAGGACGCCCTGAAGACGCTGGCCGCCGAGGGCGCGTGCATCGCCGACCGCGAGGGACGCCAGCTCGTCTACGCCGTCGAGGACACGACCTTCAGCGAGGCGACGGCCCAGCTCGCCCGACGCCGCAGCCCCCGCTGATCGGGCCCGTGCGCGGCGTCGCCGGCGGCACCCGACGCGACGCGCGCCTGCGTTCGGTGGTATGCACGGAACTCAGCGAGGACTCCGGGTGCGCTGGCTCTCGTCGATCGCGGTCGTGCTCTGCGCCTCGTGCGCGCTTCCCACGACCCAGCTCGTCTTCGAGGTCCGCGGCGAGGGCGCGGCGCTCCACGCGGCGAGCCGACTCGTGGTGCGCGTGCACGGCCCCGATGGGGACGTCGCGGGACTGCCCGTGGTGGAGGTGCGCCCGAGCACCGAGGATGCGCGCGTGCTGGCCCGCGTGCCCGTCGTGCCCGTCGACGGCGACGAGACGCGCCTCGTGGACTTCGGCGCGCAGCTCCTCGACGCGAGCGGCCACGTGCTCGCCGAAGAGACGCTCTACAACGTCGCCTTCGTGCACGATCAGCTCCGCGTCGTCCCCGTCGTCCTGGTGAGCGAGTGCGAGGGCCGTGACGACGGAGACCCCTGCGGCCTCGAGTGCCACGCCTGCGCCGCCGAGATCTGCGTGCCGAGCGCGGACGGCGCGCCCTGCGGCTGCGGGGGAGACCGCTGCGCGGCCGGGACCTGCGTTCCGCGCGTCACCGTGCGCGACGTGGAGGCGAGCTCGGCCTTCGTGGGCGACAGCGCGTACACGGACCACACGTGCGCGCTCGCCTACGGCGGCACGGTCTCGTGCTGGGGCTCGAGCGCCTTCGGTGCGCTCGGCGCGACGGGCGGCGAGAGCGGCGCGCCGACCTTCGTCGCGCGAGACCCGCTCTTCACCGCGCTCGCAGGCAGCGCCGCCGCGCACTGCACCGTCGCGAACGCCGGCGCGGTGTGCTGGGGCGCCAACACCTCGCACGAAGTCTCCGCGACGGGGGGCTCCGTCGTCGCGACCCCGGTCCCGAGGACGGGCGCGCCGACGATCGTGAGCCAGATGTCCGGCTCGAGCGCGATGTTCGTGCTCGACGAGAGCGCCCACCTCTGGGCGTGGGGACGAAATCGGCAGGCCGAGATCGGCATCGTGACGAGCGATCCCGCCGGGCTCGCGATCCCCGCGCGCGCCGCCTCGCCGCGGAGCGATTGGACGTTCCTCGCCGTCGATGGCCGATGGATTCACGCGTGCGCCATCCACCCGACGACGAGCGAGCCCCAGGGCGAGCTCTGGTGCTGGGGCTTCAACGGAAGCCGCGAGACGGCGCCGAGCAGCGTCGATCTCCAGTTCACGCCGGTCTGCGTCGACGTCCCGGGAGAGCCGCCCTGCCCTGCGGACTGGACGTCGGTGAGCGTCGGCAACTACCACACGTGCGCCATCCGCGCGGACGGCTCGCTGTGGTGCTGGGGTGGCCCGGCCTCGGGTCAGCTCGGGGTCGGCACGAGCGTGCTCGGCCTCATGGGCGTCGCGGAGCCTCAGCGCGTGCCCGGCCGCTGGCGCGCCGTGTCGTGCGGGCAACGCACGACGTGCGCGATCGACGACGAAGGCCGGTTGCGCTGCTGGGGCGCCGGCCAGATCCGGACGGGCACCGATCCGGACCCGGTCTTCGTCGGCATCCTCGGGGACGGGGCGACCACCCTCTCGGCGCCGACGCCGATCGCGGTGCTGCCGCCGACGCCCTCGACCACGTGGCGCAGCGTGAGCGTCGCGGCGCGCCATGCGTGCGCCATCCGCGAAGGCGATCAGACGCTGTGGTGCTGGGGTGACAACCGCGAGCACGCCGTCGACGCCTCGAGCGATCTCTACGTGAGCCGGCCGCGCCGCGTCTGCCCCGTCGGGAGCGAGCCGTGAGGCGTCTCGATCTCGGTCTCGTGCGCGCGCTCGGGCTCGGTGGCGTGCTGGCGCTCGGTGTCACGTGCGCGGCCTCCTCGGCGTCGGCGCAGGCCGGCGCCTCCACGCCCTCGGCTCCTTCGGCGCGCGAGCTGTTCCAGAGCGCCGACGACGCGCTCCACGCGGGCCGTTTTCCCGAGGCACGCGACCTCCTGCTGCGCGCGCGTGCGCTCGCCCCCAACGCCGCGATCGACTTCAACCTCGCCGTCGCCTACCGCGGCACGGGCGAGCTGCTCGCCGCCGAAGACGTGCTCACCACCATGCTCGCGACGTATCCGAGCCTCGCGGCCGCGCAGCGCGACGAGGCGAGCACGTTCCTCGGAGAAGTGCGCGCGGAGATCGGCGCGATCGAGGTGAGCATCGAGGGGGCCGAGAGCCCCGAGACGCGTCTCGACGGGGAGCGCATCCCCGCGGGCTCGACCCGCGTCGACCCGGGTGATCACATCGTGCTCGTCAGCGCGACCGATCGGCTCACGGTCGAGCGCCGCGTCCACGTCGACCGAGGCGAGCACGTCGCGCTCGCCGTCGTGCTCGAGCCCACGCCGGAGTCGCTCGTGGGCACGCTCGTGCTCGACGCGCCGAGCCCGGAGCTGACGGTCGAGATCGAAGGCGGCCCCTCGGCGCCCGGGCACCTCGAGGCGCGTGTCTCGCCCGGGGAGCATCGCGTGCGCGTACGCGGCGGCACGAGCGCGCGCGAGGTAGTCGTCGTGGTGCAGCCGCGCTCGGAGACGCGCTACACGTTCGCCGATCCCCGCGGGCGCTCCCTCGTCGAGGAGCCGCTGCTCTGGGTGATCACGGGCGTCGTGATCGTGGGTGCGGGCGTCGGTCTCGCCGTGGGCCTCTCGCTCCCGCCACCGCGCGCGGCGCCCGAGCAGGACCCGGTGTTCGGGATCGTGATGGCCCTCGAGGGCCCCTGACGCCGGAAGCACCCGACGCTCTCGGCCCGAAGCTCTGGGCCGCGCGAGTGCGCGCAGCAGTTGTAAGAACCGCCTGGCCCGCGCCCACGTACGCTGGCCTCGGAGGTTGCAGATGCCCCTTCGACGTCGTGCTCTCGTCGCCCTCACCGCGCTCGGCGTGCTGGGCGCATGCAGCGACCCGCCGCCCGCGGGCCCGCCGGCTGGCGACGGCGGTGTCCCTGCGCCCGACGTCGGCCCGCCCGCGTGCGGGCCCACCTCCGAAGTGATCCAGTTCTTCGGGACGAACTGTGCGTCGAACGGCGCCTGCCACGTGCCGAACGCGCAGTACCCCGACCTCACGGCGAGCGGGCTTCCGGCCCTCGTCTCCGGCATGAGCCGGCGACTTCCCAGCGAGCACCTCGTGGTCGCTGGAGACCCCTCGGCCTCGTTCCTGTACCGCAAGATCACGAACACGCAGGGGGCCACCGGCGGATCGATGATGCCCATCGGCTCGGGCGAGCCCCTCCCCGACGTCAGCGTCGTCGAGGCGTGGATCCGCGCCGGCGCCCCGACCGACTGCGACATGCCGCCGCCGACGGAGGTGCCCTACGACCCGAACGGGCTCGATCAGGATGCCCTCTTCACGTGCGTGACGCCGACGAGCAGCTCGGTCGCCCGCGTCCGACGCATCGAGCGCCTGCAATGGACGCACGCGGTGGGCGAGAGCCGCGGATCACCGGCCGACCAGAACCCGTTCTCGGCGCCCGCGGGCCGCTACACGACGTTCTCGGACGGCGTCACGATCGATCCCGACACGCTCGAGCTCTTCATGCTCGGTCTGCCCAACGGCCTCGCGCCGTTCACGGACGAGCACGGCGGCGCCTACTACACGCCGCCACGCACGATCGACTGTGCCTACAACGACGCGCGCCCGAGCGACGCCTGCATCGACCTCTACGTCGACCAGCTGCTCACGCGGGGCGTCCTGTTCCGTCACCCGACGGCCGACGAGCACGCGCGCCTGCGCCAGGTCTTCGTCGACGCGCTCGCGCGCGAGAGCGGCGGCCCCGGCAACCGCGGCACCGGCGAGCGCGGCATCACGCTCGATCAGGTCGCGTCGAGCGCGTGGCTGATGACCGGCGCGCTCTTCCGGCCGGAGCTCGGCGAGCCCGTCCCGGGCGACACGCTCGGACGCCGCCGCCTCACCGACGACGAGCTGGCGCTGGCGCTCGCGGGCGTGCTCGGAACCCACGCGCCCGGTCAGCTCGGCGGAATCCTCGCCGACGTGCGCGCCGCCGCCGACGATGGCTCGATCCAGAGCGAGGCGACGCTCCGTGCGCTCCTCGTCGCGCATCGCGGCGGGATGGATGCGAGCCGCGCCGACCTCGCCGGAGACATCGACTCGCGCGACATCCCGCATCGCGGCGCCTACTGGATCGCGCCGCGCCTGGCCGACTTCTTCCGCGAGTACCTCGGATACGGCCCCGCCGTCACCGTCTTCAAGGATCGTCCGGCGGCGACGAGCCGCTGGGCCGGCACGGAGCACGTCGACACCTCGTTCGCCAACCTGCAGAGCGGCTTCTACGGGTACGAGTCGACGCTCGTCGGACAGATGGACGACACGATCGCGCGGATGGTCGTCGAGAGCGAGACCGACGGGGCGGACGTGTTCCGGACCATGCTCACCACGCGAACGTGGTTCCTCGCCTCCACGACCGCGGGGATCGATCTCACGCGCACCTGCACCTCGAACGGCGACTGCGGCTCGGGCGGGGACTGCCTGGAGTCCGCCGGCGGCTACTGCAGCACCGGGTCGGTCTTCAAGAGCACGGTGAACACCCAGCGCGTCTACGGGATCGACGCGAACGTCCCTCCGGACGGGCAGTGGGTCGAGATGCCGGAGGGCGAGCGGGCCGGTCTGCTCACGCACCCGGCGTGGCTGGGCGCGCACGGCGGCAACTTCGAGGACGACCCGAGCGCCGTGCAGCGAGGCCGCTGGATCCGCGAGCACCTGTTCTGCGAGACCGTTCCGCCGCTCGGGCTCGTGCGCGTGAATGCCGTGCTCCCCGAGCACGACGCCTCGCTCCGTGCGCGCGACCGGATCCACCAGGGCATCGAGACGAGCGCCGAGTCGGCCACGTGCATGAGCTGCCACGCGCAGATGAACTCGCTCGGTCTCCCCTTCGAGATCTACAACCACGCCGGCTTCCTCCGCGAGAGCGACCACGGGATCGCGCCCGACGGACACAGCACGATCGACAACCTCCCCGATGCCGCGTTGAACGGCGACGTCGAGGACGCCGTGGAGCTGACGCAGATGTTCGCATCCTCCGCGTACGCACGGCGCTGCTTCATCCGCCACGTGTTCCGCTACTTCATGGGACGCGACGAGACGATGGCGGACGCGTGCCTGCTCGCCTCGCTCGAGGCCTCGTTCGCCGGGGGCTCGATCTACGCGTTGATCGAGACGCTCGTGACGAGCGACGCCTTCCTGTACCGGACCATCGAAGGAGGTGCGCCGTGAGCCGCTTCGGACGACGAAACTTCCTCCGCGCGCTCGGCCTCGGCGCCGGCGCCAGCTTCCTCGCGCCCCTCGCCTCGCGCCTCGCCAGCGCCGACGCGCCAGCCCGACGATTCGTCTTCGTGATCGATGGCAACGGGTTCGACGCGTCGATGTTGCTCACCGACTCGGCCCGCGCGGCGCTCGACGCGACGATGACCAGCCCGATCGGCACCGACCGCGCATGGCCGCGGCGCTACGCTCACACGGCGCCGATCGTGACGGCCGCCCCCGATCTGGCGACGGCGCCGGGCCTCGGGCCCTTCGCGGCCGATACGGCCGTCGCGGCGCAGACGACCGTGCTCTACGGTCTCTCGTCGAAGGTGTCCGGGGGCGGTCACTCCGGCATGCACGGCGCGCTCGCGTGTGCGCGGAGCGTGGGTGGCGCGCCGGGAGGGATCACGATCGACGCGCGCCTCGGCAGCGCGGCCGGCGTGCGCGGAGAGACGCCGCGCGACGTGCTCCGCCTCGGCGCCGACAGCTCGGGCGAGCCGCTCGACTTCGGCACGTGCGCGTACGCGCGTGGCCGTGCCGCGCCGTTGATGCTCCAGACGGCGGCGGCGTTCGACTCGCTCTTCGGCGTCGTCGGCGACCCCGGATCGATGAGCGCGTTCATGCGCCGACGCGACCTGCTCTCGTTCGCGCGCGACGACGCGCGAGCCACGCTCGCCTCGTTCCCCGGCAACAGCCGCGAGCGCGCCAAGATCGAGACCTATCTGGCCTCGATCGAGGAGCTCCAGCGTCGGAGCGACCGGATGCTGGCGATCGCGCCCGCGCTCGAGGCGGTACGCCCTCCGAGCCCGAGCGAGGATGTCGCGTACGCGTCGAGCGATCCGCTCGTGCGCTTCGGCGTCCAGATGCGCCTGGCGACCTCCGCGCTGCTCGGCGAGCTGGCCCACGTCGCAGTGATCGGCCTCGGGACCGGAGGACAGTTCGGCATCACCTGCCCGAGCGTCAGCGGCATCGACCGCCACAAGCTCCAGCACGGCGCGAGCGACCCGACCTACCTCGCCGCGCTCCACGAGATCACGCGACAGCAGCTGGCGGCGATCGCCGAGATGGCGAGCTCGCTCGCGGCCACCCCCGAGGCGGGCGCCGACGGCTCCATGCTCGACCACACGCTCATCGTCTTCGTCAGCGACAACGGCGAGCAGCACCACTCGAACGCCGAGGAGTTCCCGGCCCTGCTCGTCGGGGGCCGGGCGCTCGGCGCCACGGGTGGACAGACGGTGACCTATCCGGGCGCGCGAGCGGGCGAGGCCCATCGTCAGCTCTCGAACCTCTGGAACACCGTGGGCTACCTGGCGGGCGAGCCCTTGGACACCTTCGGCGCCGAGGGTCCCACGCGCATCGCCGAGGGCCCCCTCACCGAGCTCATGACCTGAGGCGAGCCCACGGCCGCAGCCGTCGATCGGCGTCGGCGTGTCGCGACACGCGCTGCGGCGCTGGTCCGGGACCGCTTCAGTGCGTGGCGGCTGCGCCCTGCGCCGCCTCCGGCACGCGGAGCCCCTCGGGGATGCCGCCCTCGAGCAGGCGGTGGCACGCGCCGCACGTCGCGATGTAGCGGCCGTAGATGCTCGCTCGGCTCTCGTCGTCGGTCGCGGCCGCTGCTTCGGCACCGAGATCGCGCACGTGGGTCGTGAGCGTGACGACCTGATCTTCGGGCTGACCCGCCGTCGCCGGCAGCTCGTCCTGGGTCAGCGGCGCGGAGGTCAGCGCCTCGTTGCCACTGCGGAACGTCTCGGCGTTCGCCGTCAGGAGGCCATCGAACATCCGATCGGCGGCCCACTGGTGCCGGCGCATGCGCGCCTCCGGCGAATCGCCCTCGGGAATCGGCGTCTCGGCGACCTCCGGCCCCCCGTTCGTCTGGGTGTGACAAGCGCCGCAGCGGACGAGCATGCGGCCCACGGTCGTGCCGGCCTCGGTCAGCGTGGTGGCGTCTGCAAAGTGCGACGCTTCTTCCTGCATCGCGGCGAGCAGCGGCTGCACATCGGCCGGCAGTGCGTTGCCCTCCTGGTGGGTCGCGATCCAGGCCATGTCGGCGCGCGCCTGATCCATGTCGGCGCGAACGAGGGCATCGTGCACGCTCCGCGCGCGCGAGTAGTGCCCCTCCATCACGGCGTGCACGGCCTCTTCCGCGGTGGGCGTCGTGGTCGTGGGCGGCGGCGCGCTCGACGGCGGCGCAGAGCTGGGCGGAGGCGTCGCCTCCGTCGCCGGCGGCTCGCTCGTCGCGGCCGGCTCACCCCCGCATGCCGTCACCAGTGCCCCGAGAACGATCCCGACCTTGATGGCTCGTCGCATGGCCCGTCCTCTACGCACGGACCGCGCGCTCGCAACGTTCGACCACGCGCCGCCCGGGATCGACGGCCGCGTTCAGTCCTCCGAGGGCGGCTCCGCAGGCGCACTCGACGGGGGCTCGACGTCGGCGGGTGCCGCTGCCTCGGCGGGGGCCGCGACCTCGGACGGTGCGGCGACCTCGGTCGCGGGCACTGCGGGCGCCGCGGGCGGCGCGGCGGGCGGGGCCGGGCGCATCGGCCCGCGCGGTCCCACGAGGGGCATCCACAGCGCCCCCTCACTGAAGACGCCCCATCCCTTTCGCGCCCAGCGCACCACGGCGAGCGCGAGCCACGCCGCCCAGAGGAACATCAGCACGCGGTAGACGAAGACGGGCAACGTGACGACGAGCGCGCTCGGCAGCGCTCCGTCCGAGCGGTCGACGAAGAAGTGCAGATGGGACGAGTCGCTCATCGGTCCTTGCACGTCCATCCCGGGCGCGCCGAGCAGACCGTCGCTCACCACCCCGACGAGCGCGCTCGCCGCGACGAGCGTGTAGAACGCCACGAAGACCTGTCGCAGATCGAAGAGCGCGCCTTCGAGCGCGACGACGCGCCGGAGCTCGACGACGAAGAACCACGCCACCACCACGAGCGCGACCGCCGCAGGCACCTGGCTCAGGCCGAGCCCGAGCAGGATCCAGTCGGCCAGGGTAGGAAGCAGCTCGCGCCTCCGCGAGAGGCCGTAGCCGACGACCACGATCACGAGCAGATACGGCCAGAGGAGCACGGCCGGGCCCCACCGCGGGCCCGCGATCCAGAGGATCCAGCGGTCGCTCGACATCGAGACCTCGAGCGAGAGGTTCACCGCCGCCCGATCGAGGCGCACCTCGGGCGTGCCGAAGAGCGCGGTCCAGCCGCTCGCCTCTTGCCAGGCCATCGTCACGCTGTGCGCGCCCGGCTGCAGCGCCACCGTCACGGCGCCGTCCTCTTGCTGCACCGGCCGCGCCGTCCCGTCGACCTCGAGCGAGCGGATCTCCGCCTCTGCCGGCAGCGTGATCGCGAGGGGCGCGCTCACGCTCGTGCGCACGTCGAGGCGCAGGTTGCTCGAGGTGAGGCGCGCGCCCGGCTCCACCGTGAGCACGGCCGAGTCGACCGTCGTCGAGGGCCCGGGGAGCGCATCGGGCCGGCTCATCGCCACGGTGAGCGTCTCGCCCGGCCACGGGTCGAAGCGCGGCGCGCTCTCGCTCGATCCGCCATCGAGGGTCGGCGCGAGCCCGCTCGGCGTACAGTGCCAGAGCGGCGTGCACGCGATCGTCCAGCGCTCGCTACGGCGCTCGTCCTCCGGCGCGTGCAGCACGAGCTCGGGCGCGGGCGCGAGCACGCTCGTCCACGAAACGGCGTCACCGAGCTGCGGCAGGGTCACCACGGCGACGCCGCCCTCGACGACGATGCTCGCGTCGGTGATCGACTCGCCGGGCAGGAGCGGGATGCGCACGACCTCGGCCGTGCCGCCGCCGGCGTGACGACGCAGCGTGGAGGCGATCGTCCATCGCACGCCGACGTCGAAGCGCCGCTCGAGGGTGAGCCAGCTCGGGAGCACGACCCGCTCGCTCGCATCCTGATCGGCCGCGTCGGGGCTCGCTTCGGTCGCGTCCGGCGTGGTCGGCGCGGCGTCGAGGGAGCGCCGCAGCTGGATCGACTCCGCGACGGTCGGCCCCGTCCCCGAGCCGTCCGTCTCCCACCCCGCCGTCGTGATGGCGATGGTGCGCGGCGCGCGACCCAGCGCGAGCGTCAGCGCGCTCCGGCCCGCGAGCGTGCCTTGTGCACGCACGGTGTGCGCGCCGGGCTCGAGGCGCACGTGCACGAAGCCGCTCGCGAGGCGCACCAGCGCGCGCGCCGGCTGACCGTCGATCGTCACGGTGTCGGGCGACCACGTGTCGACCGGCCCGGGAAGCGGGTACGCGGCGCGGACCGTCGCGCCGACGTCGATCTCGATCGCGAGCACGTCGCCGTGCGCGTCGATGCGCATCGCCGTCGCCTCGGCGCAGGTGTCCCCGCACTCGGCCGTCCAGAGCAGGCGCTCGTGGAGCTGCGCGAGCACCTCGGGTGGCGGGATGGGCCCCGGCGGCGCCGTCGCTTGCGCGCGCGCCATCGTGGGCGCCGCGAGCAAGGCGACCAGCGCAGCGGCCGCCACCGACGCGGGAGCGGGAGCGGGAGCCGGAGCGCTCGCGGGCGGAGCGCCCTCCCCCTTCGGGCGCGCACGGACGACGGCCCAGACGAGCGCCAGCAAGAGCCCCGCGCGTAGGAGCCCGACGATCGTCGTGAGCCAGGGCGGCGAGAGCCAGAGCCCGATGCGATGCTCGCGCCCCACGGGCCCGTCGAGCACGAGGTCGTAGCTGCGCCACTGCCAGGTCGGGCACCCGAAGCCGGTCTGCACGACCGACGACGGATCCATCCACGCGTACGTCGAGGTCGCGAGCTCGCGGGCCATGTGCGGATCGGGCTGGTCGCTCGGCCCCTCGATGCCGTAGCGCGACGAGGTCACGGCCGCGGCGGCGTCGCCCATCATGCCCTCCTCGGCGTGACGGCGCCCCGTGCCGCCCTCGAGATCGTCCGTCTGCCAGGAAGGCTCCTCCTCCGGGTACCAGGCGCTCGCACCGACCGGATCCAGCGCCGGGTGCAGCGCGATGCGCGCCTGGTGCGCGGCGTAGATCACGCTGAACACGGCCGCGAAGACCATTGCCGCGAGGTAGGCATGCCGCGCCCACCGCGCGAAGGACCGGGCCCCGAGCGCGCGATGGAGCGCGAGCAGCGCGGCGAGCACGACCCAGATCCACGTGGGCGCCTCGTCGTCCGGATACGCCAGACCGAGGCCGACGAAGGCCGCCACGCCCCAGATCGGCCCGTAGACGCGCCCGACGACGACCGACACCAGCAAGAGCGCGAAGAAGCCGAGCAGCGTCCAGCGATCACTCCACGAGAGCGGCGCACCGTCGACGCCGCTCGCGTGCAGGAGAGTCCATCCGGGCGGCAGCTCGAGCGTCGTGGAGACGTGCTGCGCGTCCTCCGACCAGCCGACGGCGGGCAGCTCCGAGAGCGCCTGCAGGGCCCGCCACTCCGCCGTGACCTCGGCGTGCGTGTCTCGCAGCTCGACCCCGGGGCGACCTCCCTCGGTCGCCGCCGTGATCAGCTGGTCCTGCCCGGCGACCGAGACGCGCCCGAGCTCGCCCTCCTCCAGCTCGACGCGGAAGCCCTGGTGAAGATCGAGGGAGAGCGAGTCGGCGATCGAGGCGCCCCCACCGTCCTCGTCGAGCCAGATCGTGCGCGAGAGCAGGAGCACGTTCGGCGGCGGCGTGGGCTCGCCGCGGCGCACGGTCGTGAGCGTCATCGTCCCGCCCTGCTCGACGAGAAAGGCCGCGGAGCTGCGCCAGTCCTCCGGCAGCGTCGTGCGAGCGGGATCGATGCTGCTCGCGCCGCCGACCTCGACCTGACGGAAGCTCTCCGAAGGCGCCCACGTCCAGACCTCTTGCTCGGGCCACGGGTCGCTCGAGGCCGGCCGCACGAGCGCGCCGTCCGGATGCGGAACGACGGCGCGGATCTCGACGGAGAACGTGCCCGCGTGGATCTGGAGCGTGAGCTCGCCCTCGGCGCTCATGCGCACGGGCAGGTCGGCGTCCACGCCGACCGGAAGCGCCCCGTCGGGGAGCACGCGGCCGAGCGCGAGCTCCCGCGGCCGCCCCGAGACGTGCAGCGAGAGGCGCGTCGCCAGATCGAGCGGCATGCCATCCGCGACGCGGCGGTAAGCCTCGATGCGCACCGTGTCGGCCTGCTCCTCCACGGGTGTCTCGGGCTCGGTCACCGCCGCGCTCCGATCGCCCTCGAGCCACACGGCGCCGTCGGTGTCGCGCGCGCCGACGCGCGTGCGCCCGTTCTCCACGACGAGCACGCGCGCGACGCCCGCCGGGACCTGCAAGCGCTCGGGCGCCTCGGTCCAGACGATGCGCCCCTCGACCCGATGCGCGCCCGCGTCCACGAAGACCACGGGAACGCCGGCCGTGGCGAGCACCGGTGTGGCGTGCCCGTCGATGCGCACGTCGGTGGGCCACTCGCGGCCGGCGCCCGGCAGCTCCACGGCGTGCTCGCGGTCGCTCGTCAGCTCGAGGGCGAAGCTCGCCCCGCTCGGCCCGACCTCGATGCGGAGCGAGGTGGGCCACACGCAGATCGGATCGCCCGCCACGTCCGCGCCGGCCGCCGACCCGACGGCCGTGCATCCGTAGGTCGCGTCCTCGGCGAGCACCCACGGCACCCACGGGCGAAGAGCGGGCGGGATCTCCTCGGGGTCCAGCGACTGCGCTCGCGCCGGAGCCACGACGGCGAGCACGCCGAGCGCCGCCGCCGCGAGAAGCCCTGCCCGCACCTGCCCGCCCGCGCGCCCCCGTGCACTCGTCATGAGGCCGGATACCGCGCGGGGGCCCCGCGTGTCTACCGCACGTGGATCGTGCCGGCGATGCAGCGGTTCACGTCGTCCTCGCGCCCCTCGACGATCTCGAGGCGCGTCTCGCCGCTGTAGTAGCCGATGAAGAACTGGTAGTCGCCGGCCGGGAAGTTCGCCGGGACGCGCAGCGTCTGGCGATCGACGACGATGTCGCCCTGATCCCAGAGGCGCACCGGATAGTGGCCCTCGACCGGCTCGTGATCGCCGTTGAGGCGCTGCCCATAGCCGTCGACGTGGAGGAAGATCTGGTAGCCCGCCGGCACCGGCGCGATGGAGCGCCAGTACCAGGTGATCGTGAACTGCTGGCCGGGGCCGGCGGTGTCGGGGCGCGGCGACTCGAGGTCGTAGCCCACGAGCTCGACGCGGCGATCGAAGTTGCAGTGCACCGCGTGCTGCATCGTGTCCGGCACGGCGTCGAGGATCGCGCCGTCGAGGTAGTTCTCGTCGGCACGGCCCTCGATGGGCGCGTTCGTCGCGAGGAGCACGCGCGCGCTGCGTGCGTCGGCGACGTAGAGGTGACGCCCGGGATGCTCGGGGGTGCTCGTGGCGCGGCGGTAGGCGCGATCGAGCGAGGCGAGGTCGTCGGCGCGGAAGGCGAGCCAGACGCGGCCCTCGCGCTGCAGGAACGTGACGGCGGCGCGCTCGTCGGCGATCTCCTCGATGGGCCCTTGCGCGTAGTACGCCGCGGCGCGCCCGCCCACCCGGTACTCGCCGAGTGGCTCGTTCTCGTGCGCGAGCGAGTTGTACGTGTCGTAGATTTCGCGCGGCGAGAAGTGCGTCGAGAGCTCGGGCTCGAAGCCGAGCGAGACCCAGCCACCCACCGCGAGCGAGGCCACCATCATCGGCGCGAGCGCGTTCTCGCCGAGGCGGGCGAAGCCGAAGCGCAGCGCGCGGTACACGTAGTAGGCGAGCAGGCCGCCCACCGGCACGGCCAAGAGGCCCTCGCCCACGCGGATCGCGAGGCTCGAGATGCCGGGCGACGAGAACACGAGCGCGCCCACCGCGAAGCCCAGCGACAGGAGCGCCACCGCGAACGAGATCGGCTTCCCGTGACGTGGCGTGACCTTCGAGAACGCCATCACGATCCGCGCGACGCCGGCGAGCGCGGCCAGGCCGCCGAGCCCGGCGGCCACGATCTGGAGCGTCGCGAACGGGCGCTCTTCCACGGCGGCCATCGCCACCGCGAGCGTCCCGAAGCCGATGCAGACGGCGCCGAGGATCGCGAAGAAGATCATCCAGAGCTGGTAGCCCAGGCCCTTCTCCCACTGCGCGCGCCAGAACGCCGCGGGCTTGCCCAGCTCACCACGCAGGCCCGCGAACTCCTCGTTGCGGTCGCTCGCGACGCCGAGGAACGCCAGGAGCGCGAAGACGACCATCACCGCGGCCCACGCGCGGCGCGGGTTGAAGGGCTCGGGCGCCTGCAGATCCGTGAGCGCCAGCCCCGAGGCCGGCGTCCCGGGGAACTCCGCGTAGTCGCGCAGCGCGAGCAAGACGAGGAGCACGGTGACCATGCCCGCCGCCCACGAGCCGCGCCCGTCGCGCTCGACGGTCCGCAGGTAGAGCGCGACGAGCACGCCGAGCGCCATCGCCGGGAGGAACGGCGCGCTGCCGTAGCGCGACTCGAAGACCGTCTCGGCCGCGAAGCCCGCGGCCGCCCACACCATCGCCGCCGCGCCGAGCGCCGCCTCGCGCTCGCTGCGCTGCACCTCTTCGTCGGTCGCGCTCGCGGCACGCGTGCGCGTCACGAGGCTGCCGATCGCGATCGGAACCACCGCGCTCCACGGCGCGAACGAGTGGAAGATGCGCTCGAGGTCGACCTCGAACGTGGGCGGCGTGCCGGCGTGCGGCACGCTGCCGATCCACGGGCTGTACGTCTCGGCGTTCGCCGCCACCGCACGGACCACGAGCAGGGCCACCGCCACCGCGCTCACCGTCACCGCCACCGACGCGGCGCGCGTGGACGGCCGGCCACGCAGCAGCTCCTCGCGCCGCGCGACGACGACCGCCGCCACGCCGAGCAACGGCGGGGCGAGCCCGAGCATCGCGCCGCTGGTCGCCACCGCGAGCGCCCCCGCGACGGCCGCGCCGAGCATCGCGCCCATGCGGATGCGCTCCCGCGCCGCGCCGTCGGGCGGGAACACGGCGAGGAACGCGCCCGCGAACACGGCCGTGCTGGCGAACATGCCCGGCGCCGAGCCGACCATCTGCCGCGCGTTCAGCAAGAAGAGCGGCGTGGTCGCCGCGACGATCACGGCGTAGAGGCCTGCGCGCCGGTCGGCCGTCGCAGAGACGACCGCGTACGCGAGCGCGAGCGCGAGAAGCCCCGCGATGGCGATCGGCAGCCGCCCCGACCACTCGTGCACGTCGAAGACCGAGAAGCCCGTCGCGACGAGCGCCGTCGTGAGCTGCGGCGTCGTCTGCGGCCCGAGGTCGTCCCCTGCGAGGCGGTGCCGCGCGTTGTCGGCCGCCGTGAGCTCCCACGGATCCCAGATGCCGAACGACGAGAGCCTCCCCAGCACGAGCGCGAGGATCACGAGGATCACCGCGCCGGTCGCGAGGCGCGGCAGGAGCGAGGCGCGGGGCGAAGAGTCGGTCATGGCCAGAAGAGCCGCGGTTTTAGACCGCTTGGCCGGTCCCGTCCACGGCCACGATCAGGGCGCGACCCCGCTCGCCTCGGCCGCGATCAGGGCCTCGTACTCGGCCAGGCGCCGCTCGTAGCGCGGGCGATCGTCGGCGACGTCGACCGCGCGCCGGAACGCATCGAGCGCCTCCGGACGGCGCCCGAGCTCGTGCAGCAGGATGCCGCGCCCCACGTGGGCCGCTGCGAAGCGTGGCCAGCGCGCCACGATCTCGTCGTAAGCCGCGAGCGCCTCCTCGAAGCGATGCGCGTTCACGAGGAGCGCGGCGAGCCCGACGCGCGCGCCGAGGAACTCGGGGTCTTGGGCGATGACCGCGCGATAGTCGCGCTCGGCGCCCTCGAGATCGCCCGCGTGCGCGCGCGCCATCGCGAGCGCGTTGCGCGTCTCGCGGTGCGCCGGATCGATCTCGTGGGCGCGCTCGAGGAACGGAATCGCCTCGACGGGATGGCCCCAGCGCAAGAGGCGCGTGCCGATGACGCGGAACGCGCGCGGGCTCTCGGGCGCGGCCTCGCACGCGGCGTGATACGCGAGCAGCGCCTCGTCGTAGCGACGCTCGAGCTCGTACGTCTGCCCGATCGCGATCCGCGGCGTCGCGCTCGAGGGGCGGAGCGTCGCGACGTGCTCGAAGGCCTCGCGCGCCCGGCCGTAGCGCTCGGCGCTCATCTCGGCCTCGCCCAGCTCCATCCACGGCTGAGGCTCGTCGGGATGGGCCTCGGCGACCTCTCGGTACAAGCGCGCGGCGCGCTCGAAGTCGCCTCGATCCATGGCGCGGCGCGCGTCGGCCATGGGCCCGAAGGCACACGCGCTCGCGAGCACGATGGCGAGCGGCACGAGGGCCGCGATACGATGACGCCCGGGCACGCCCGCCCTTCTACCTCTTTCGTTCTCGTGGAGCCCGACGAACATGCCCGCCCGCATCCTCGTTTGTGACGACGAAGCGGGCGTGCGCGAGATGCTCGGCGTGCTCTTGCGCCGCGCTGGCTACGCGGTGGAGCTCGTCGAGGCCGTCGAGCCCGCGCTCGCCGCGATCCGCGACCAGCCGCCCTACGACGCCGTGATCACCGATCTCGCCCTCCCCGACGGGACGGGCATGGACGTGCTCGTCGCGGCGCGCGATCGCGACGAGGGTACCCAGGTGGTGATGATCACGGCCTACGCCACCACCGAGCAGGCCGTGAGCGCGATGCGCCTCGGGGCCTACGACTACATCCAGAAGCCGTTCCGCAACCAGGAGATGCGGGCGCTGCTCGAGAAGGCGCTCGAGAAGCGCGACATCGTCGACCAGAACCGCATCCTGCGCGAAGCGGCGCAGAGCCGCGAGCACGCGCGCAAGGTCATCGCGCGCTCGCCGCAGATGGAGCGCATCTTCTCGCTCGTGCAGCGCATCGCCAGCGCGAAGACGAGCGTGCTCGTCACGGGCGAGAGCGGCACCGGCAAGGAGATGATCGCGCGCGCCTTGCACGACGAGGGCGAGCGCAAGGACGCGCCCTTCGTCGTCGTCAACTGCGGCGCGATCCCCGAGGCGCTCATGGAGAGCGAGCTCTTCGGGCACGAGAAGGGCTCGTTCACCGGCGCGGCTGCGAAGAAGGACGGCCTCTTCGTCGCCGCCAAGGGCGGCACGCTCTTCCTCGACGAGATCGGCGAGCTGCCGACGACGCTGCAGGTGAAGCTCCTGCGCGCGCTGCAGGAGAGGATGGTGCGCCCGGTCGGCGCGGCGAAGGAGATCGAGGTCGACGTGCGCGTCGTCGCGGCGACGAATCGCGACATCGAGGCCGACGTGCAGAAGGGCACGTTCCGGCAAGACCTCTTCTACCGGCTGAACGTGATCCGCATCCATCTGCCGCCCCTGCGCGAGCGCCCCGAGGACGTGCCGGTCCTGGCCGAGCACTTCCTGCGCAAGCACGCGGCGCTCGCCGGCAAGCGCCTTGCGTTCGCGCCCGAGGCGATTCGATGGATCGTGGCGCAGCCCTTCCCGGGGAACGTGCGCGAGCTCGAGAACGTGGTGGAGCGCGCGGTCACGCTCTCGACCGGGCAGCGCGTGACGGTGGACGATCTCGACGCACGGCTGGCCCCGACCCCCGCCGCTTCCGTCGCGAGCTTGCCCGCGCTGGTGGAGGGGTTCGATCTCGATGCGTGGCTGGCGGAGCAGGAACGGGGCCTGCTCGTGCGCGCGCTCGAGCACGCGGGCGGAAACCAGACGGCCGCGGCGAAGCTGCTCGGGACGACGTTCCGCTCCTTCCGCTACCGGCTCCGCAAGCTCGGAATCGTCGGCGAAGGCGAGGACTCGCCCAGCGAGTCGTGACGGTGGTAGGCTCGATGCCGCGCCCGTTTCTTGCGTGCGCTCGCCACCGAGGAGCACAGATGGCACGGCACTCGACTTCGCCCCGGCCCCGGCCCCGGCGCCGCGCGGGCTACACCCTCATCGAGCTGATGGTCGTGGTCGCGATCATCGGCATCCTCGCGGCCATCGCCATCCCGGCCTTCAACGCGTACGTGATGCGCTCCCGAACGCTGGAGGCGTACGACTTCCTCGGCGAGATCCACCTCCGCCAGGAGAGCTACCGCGCGGAGTTCGGCCAGTACGCCAACATCCCGACGTGGAATCCGGCCGCCATCCCTCCGCACGGGCAGGCGTCGCCGTGGGTCTCGACCGGCGCCTGGTCCCAGCTCGGCGCGGTCGCCGACTCGAACGTGCGGTTCCAGTACCAGGTCCTCGCGGGCGCGCCGGGCGTCGCGGCGCCGGTCCCGGACATCAACAACGACTTCTGGTTCGTCTCGCAGGCCCAGGCGGATCTGGACGGAGACGGGGTGACGATGGCGATCGAGGGCTACTCGGGCAGCAGCCACTACTACGTGAGCCGCGGCATCGGCGGCGCGTATCTGGCGTCCGGGTGGGAGTGACGCGTTTGGGTCATCGCGCGTCCGGCATTTGACGTTTTTTGTCAGTTCGCTGGAATCGCCCCCTCCCCCTTCGGCAGAACGACGCGAATTCGAAGCCTGGCACTGTCCCTGCTTCAACGGCGAGCGAGGAGCTGCTTTCCCTCCTCGCCGAGGTACAGACCCCATGCGAATCAAGAACCGGAAGGGCGGCTTCACGCTCATCGAGCTGATGATCGTCGTCGCGATCATCGGCATCCTCGCGGCGATCGCGATCCCTGCGTTCGTCAACTACGCCCGCCGGTCGAAGACGGCCGAGGCCGGCAGCAACCTCGCCAACCTGTTCACCGGCGCCGCGTCCTACTACCAGGCCGAGCACTGGGGCCAGCGCGGTGTCGCCCGCGGCACGACCGCGGCATCGTCCTACTGCACGGTGACGGCGCAGGTGGACGGCTCCACGCCGACGGCTGCCAAGCACACGGTCGACTACTCGATGCTGGCGTCGTTCACGGCCATCAACTTCAATCTCGCGGATCCTGCGTACTTCACCTATCAGATCAACGCGTCGGATGGCGCGTGCGCCCACCGCGCCGGCGATGCGCTCTACACGTTCGACGCCATCGGCGACCTCGACGGCGACACGACGCTGTCGACCTTCGAGATCGCGGCAGGCGCCGATCCGAACAACGACATGTACCGCACGCCCGGCCTCTACATCATCAACGAGCTCGAGTAAGCCCCGACCCACTTCGGGTTTCTCGGAACGGAGGCCGGCGACGGCCTCCGTTTCTTTTCGTATCCTCAGCACCGGTCGATGTACGAACGCGCGCTCCCACTGCTCGCCGCGCTCTCGTTGGGCGTGATCGGCGCCATCGCCCGACTGCCGGCGACGGAGCGCGCGCAGGAAGCGGACACGTACGAGGACCGCTACTACCTCCCGACTCCGGTCTGGCTCGAGGTGTTCAGCCTCGGGTACCGCGAGGCCCTCGCCGACCTGATTTGGATCCGGATGCTCGTCTACTACGGCGACGAGCTCGTGCATCGCGGCGCCGAGCGCCACGTGTTCGACTACGCCGACGCGATCCTGGCCCTCGATCCCGACGCATCGATGGTCTATCGGTGGATGGGAACGCTCGGCGTGTATCGCGCGACCGACGTGACGGTCGAGGACGTCGAGCGGACCGCCACCATCATGGAGCGTGGCGCCGCGCGGTATCCGAACGACGGACAGCTCGCGTGGCGGACCGGCGCGCTGCTAGCCTTCGAGCTGCCCCCCTTCTACCGAGAGGATCCCGCGGCGCAGCGGCGCGCGCGCGAGCGCGCCGTGCCCTACCTCGTCCGCGCCACCGAGCTGGGCGCCGCACCGCCGTACGCGATGCTCACGAGCTCGTCGTTGCTGCTCCGGATCGGGCACGCGGAGGAGGCGGCCACGCACCTCGAGGAGATGTACTCGGCGGTCGAGGATCCGGCGCTGCGCGCCGAGATCGCGGCGCGCATCGAGTCGCTCCGCTCGGGCGCGTTCGCCGAGGCCTTCGTCGAGGAGAACCGTCGCTTCGAGGAGCGCTGGGGGCGCGAGATGCCGTACGCGCCGGCCGCGCTCTACGATCTCGTCGGGCCCATCCCCGTCGTCGACACGGCGGCAGTGCTGCGGGACGGCTTCGGTGCTCACGCCGGGAGCGACCCGCTCGGCGAGCCCTGACTCACGCTCGAAGCGCTCGCGCCTCAGGCGTCCGGCGGCGCCACCTTGGGGACCTCTGCGATGCCCGACGACGTGGCCGAGGCCGGCTCCCCGAGCGCGACCTCGCGGAAGTAGAGGAAGAGCGTCTGTGCGATGCTGAGCACGGGCACGGCGAGCAACGCTCCGAGGATCCCGAAGAAGTGCTCGCCCGCGATCAGCGAGAACACGACGAGCACGGGATGCACCTTCGCGGCATCCCCCATGATCTTCGGGTTCAACAGGTTCGCCTCGATCTGGTGGATCACGATGATCCAGCCGAGCACGAGGAGCGCCGTGCCGACGCCCTGCTGCAGGCCCACGATCACGGCCGGCACCGAGCTGAGGATCGCGCCGAAGATCGGGATGATCGAGAGCACGGTCGCGAAGAGCGTGAGGATCGGCCAGTAGTGCACGCCGATGATCCAGAAGCCGATGCCGCTCAGCACGCCGTTCACGAGGCAGATCACGAGCTGCCCGCGCACGACGCCCGAGAGGCCGCGATCCATGCGGCGCATCACCGTGTCGAACCGCTCGCGGTGGCCGGGTGCGACGAGGCTGCGGAAGAACGCGAAGATCGTGTCGCTCGAGATCAGCACGTACGCGCTGATCATCAGCATGATGAAGAACTTGAAGATGCCGTTGACCGTGGCCGCGACGAACGCCTGCACCGCGCCCAGCGTGCTCGTCGCCGTGGCCTCGCCCTCGCGCAGCTGGCGGCGGATCGCGCGCGTGATCGTGGTGGCGAGATCCGCGCGCGGTCGCTCGCCCTCGGTCTCGGCCGCACGCACGACGTAGCGGTGCTCGTCCTCCTGCTGCTCGACCACGATGCCGTCGTCCGGCAGCACCACCTCGAACCCGCCCCCCTCGATGGGCACCACGCGAATCGTGCGCGCGGGCTCGATGCGCGGCCTCGCCGCGTCCTCGTCCTCTTCGTCGGGCTCCGGCGCGCTGGCGCCGTCCATGGAGCTCGAGAGCGAGTGCAGGCGCGCGTCGATGGACGGGAGCCACTCGTCCCGGGCCTGCGCGAGCGCGTGCGGCGCGTCGCGAGCGAGGTGCTCCACGTTCCGCACGAGCAGCGGCACCGCGAAGGCGAGCGTCGTCGCCATCGCGCCGAGGAGCCCGAGGTACAGGATCAGCACGGCGCCCCACCGCGGCAGCGTGCGCGCGCCCACGCGGATCTTCTGCATGCGATCGACGAGCGGCGCGAACACGTAGGCGACGACGAGCGCGACCATGAAGGGCGCGAGCACCTCGCGGAATGCCACCAGCACCGCGAGGAGGGCCGCGCCCGCGATCGACAGGAAGACGATGCGTCGGACGCGCGATCCAGGCCCATGCTCCGGGAGCGCGATCGGTCCTTCGTCCACCTCGCGCGTATACGACGCGGCCCCGCCCCGGTCGAGTCCGGCCCCGGCTATTCGCCCGTGAAGACCGGCTTGCGCTTGGCCGCGAAGGCCGTGAGGGCCTCGGTGCGGTCCTTCGAGACGAGCGTGCGCTCGTAGCAGACGCGCTCGTACGAAAGGCCATCCTCGAGCGGCAGGTCGCTCGCCGCGTCCACGGCCGCGAGCGCCGACGCGATGGCGATCGGCGCCGCCGAGAGCAGTGGCTCCGCCCACGCGAGGGCCGCGTCGAGCGCGGTCTGCCCCTCAGCCGCCAGGCGGTTCACCACGCCGAGCGAGAGGGCCTCCGCCGCGTCGAAGCGCCGCGCGAACACGATGAGCTCCTTGGCCCGCGAGGCGCCGATTTCGCGCACGAGCCGCTGCGTGCCGCCCGCGCCGGGGATGATGCCGAGCGAGGTCTCGGTGAGGCCGATCTGCGCGGTGCGCGAGGCGACGCGGAAGTCGCACGCGAGCGCGAGCTCGAGCCCACCGCCGAAGGCGACACCGTCGATGGCGGCGATCACTGGCTTGTCGAGGCGATCGAGATCACGGAAGCAGACGCGGTAGAGCGAGAGGAAGTCGCGCACCTCTTCCTCGTTCATGCCCTGACGCTCCTTGAGGTCGGCGCCCGCGCAGAACGCCTGCCCGCCCGCGCCCGTCAGGATCACCGCGCGCAGGCTCCGGTCCCCCATCGCCTCGCGCGCGAGCCGGCCGATCTCGCGGACCACCGAGCGCGAGAGCGCGTTGCGGCGATCGGGGCGATCGATCGTCCAGATCGCGAGCGCCCCGCGACGCTCGACCTTCACGCCGACCTGTCCGCCCGCTGCTTCGATCTCGCGCTCGACGATGCTCATGGGAGAGCCAGCTAGCGCGGCTCGTCGGGATCCGTCAATCCCCGCCCGCGCCGAGCTCGCCGCGCTTGGCCCGCTGCCAGAGCGCGTCGAGCTCCTCGGCCGTCATCGCCGAGAGGTCCTTGCCGGTCTTGCGCGCGTACGTCTCGACCGACGAGAAGCGCTTCGTGAACCGATCGAGCGAGCCGCGCAGGGCCGCCTCGGGATCGATCTTGCTTCGCCGCGACCAGCTCGCGAGCGCGAAGAGAACGTCGCCGAGCTCCTCCTCCATGCGCTGCGCGTCGCCGCTCGCCGTCGCCTCGTCGAGCTCGGCGAGCTCCTCGTCGACCTTGGCGCGCACGGCCTCGGTGCTCGGCCAGTCGTAGCCGAAACGGCTCGCCTTCTCGCCCACGCGCACGGCACGCAAGAGGCTCGGCATCGCCACCGGCACCCCGTCGAGCGCGCCTTTGTCGCCCTTCCCCTGCGCCGCGCGCTCGCGCGCCTTGCGCTGCTCCCACTCGGCGAGCACTTCGTCGGCCGTGGCGAGCTTGTCGCCGCCGAAGACGTGCGGGTGGCGCGCGATCATCTTCGTGACGATGCCGCGCACCACGTCGTCGGGGCCGAACCAGCCCTTCTGGCGGCCGATCTCGCTCTGGAAGACGATCTGCAGGAGCAGATCGCCGAGCTCTTCGCGGAGCGCGTCGGGCGAGCCGCGATCGATCGCGTCGACGACCTCGTGCGCCTCCTCGATGACGTAGGTGCGCAGCGTCTCGAGCGTCTGCTCGCGGTCCCAGGGGCAGCCGTCCGGCGCGAGCAGGCGCTGCATCAGCTCCACGAGCTCGGGGAGCGTCTGCCCGCGCTGCTCGGGGAAGTTGCGCCCCTCGCTCATTGCGCGGCTCGCGCCTCGGCCGCGTCCACGGTGTTCGCGAGCAGCATCGCGATGGTCATCGGGCCCACGCCGCCGGGCACCGGCGTGATGGCCGACGCGCGCGCGGCCGCGCTCTCGAAGTGCACGTCGCCGACGAGCTTGCCCTCGGCCGTGCGGTTGATGCCGACGTCGATCACGACGGCGCCTTCCTTGATCCACTCGCCCCGCACCATCTCGGCCTTGCCCACGGCCGCGATCACCACGTCGGCCTCGCGAACGCGCGCGGCGAGATCGATCGTCTTCGAGTGCGCGAGCACCACCGTCGCGTTGCGCTCGAGGAGCATCGCGGCGATCGGCTTGCCGACGAGGTTCGAGCGACCGATCACGATCGCGCGCGCGCCCTCGAGCCTCGTGCCCACTTCGTCGAGCAGGCGCATGCAGCCCGCCGGCGTGCACGGGCGAAGGCCCTTGCGCCCCACCCACAGGCGCCCCGCGCTCTCGGTCGTGAGGCCGTCCACGTCCTTGCGCGGGTCGAGCGCGTCGACGACCGCGAGCGGGTCGATGTGCTTGGGCACCGGGAGCTGCACGAGGATGCCGTCGACGTCGTCCTTCTCGCCGAGCTCGCGCACCTTGGCGAGCAGCGTCGCGGGCGCGGTGTCTGCCGGCATCCGGTGCACGGCGCCACGCAGGCCCGCCTTGGCCGCGGCGGTCTCCTTGTTCCGCACGTAGACGTGCGAGGCCGGATCGTCGCCGACGAGGACCACGTCCAGTCCGGGCGGACGCCCGTGACGCTCCGCGAACGCCGCCGCCCGCGTTTTCACCTCTGCGCGAACGGCTTCCGCCACGGCTTTCCCATCGATGATGCGAGCGCTCATGCGCGCTCTATATCACTCCGGCTCGCGCGCGCGCTTGTATGCTCGACGGATGAAGCTCGCTTGGACTGGGCTCGTCTGTGCGCTCGTCGTGGCCGGTTGCGGCGGAACCTCCGACACACCGGACGCCGCCGCTCCGACCGACGCGAACGTGGACGCCGCGCCCGAGTGCGCGCGCAGCCAAGACTGCGACGACGGCTTGGTCTGCAACGGCGCCGAGAACTGCGAGGCAGGACGCTGCGTGGCCGGCGCACCGATGCGCTGCGACGACGGCATCGCGTGCACGATCGACGTCTGCTCGGAGGCGATGGCGGGCTGCCGCTTCCGCGTGCCCGACGCCGATGCCGACGGCTCGGGCGATGCGAGCTGCGTCGATGGCACCGGCACGCCGCTCGGCGACGACTGCGACGACGCCGACGCCGATCGCTTCCCGGGAAACGCCGAGCGCTGCGACGCGAGCGGCCACGACGAGGACTGCGACCCGGCGACGCTCGGCGGGCTCGACGCCGACGACGACGGCTTCGTCTCGCGCATCTGCTGCAACGGGACGAGCTGCGGCGACGACTGCGACGACGGGCGAGCCGCGGTTCGTCCCGGCGCGACCGAGGTCTGCAACGGCCTCGACGACGACTGCAACGGGAGCACCGACGAGGGCGTGACGGTCGCCGGCTTCGCCGACGCCGATCGCGACGGCCGCGGCGATCCCGCCATGGCGCGCACGGCGTGCGGCACCGCCGTGGGCTTCTCCGTCTACGGCGACGACTGCGACGACGGCAATCCCGCGATTCACCCGGGCCAGCCGGAGATCTGCGACGGGCTCGACAACGACTGCGACGCCGCGACGCCCGCCGACGTGGGCGCCGCGCCGGTCACCTGGTACCGCGACGCCGACGGCGACGGCTTCGGCCCCCCCGGGGCGACGATGCTCAGCTGCGCCGCGCCGACCGGCTACGTGATCCTCGGAAGCGACTGCGACGACACGACGACGAGCCGCAGCCCGGGCGTCGCCGAGGCCTGCAACGGCATCGACGACGACTGCAACGGCCGCGCGGACTACGTCATCGCGCCCGGCGACGGCGAGGACGACGACGCCGACGGCATCCCCGATGCGGCCTGCAACGATCTGCGCGCGCGCGACTGCGACGATCGCGATCCGACGAGCGGGCCCGGCTCGCTCGAGACCTGCGACGGGCGCGACAACGACTGCGACGGGCGCATCGACGAGAACGCGGCGCTGGTCGCGTTCTATCGCGACGCCGATGGCGACGGCTTCGGCACGGACTCGGTCGTGCGCGCCGCGTGCACGCCGCCGGCGGGCTTCTCGCGCCGCGGCGGCGACTGCGACGACGGGCTCGCCACGCGCTTCCCGGGCGCGCTCGAGCCCTGCAACGCGATCGACGACGACTGCGACGGCGCGACCGACGAGAGCGCCTACGCCGCCACGAGCTGCGGGTTCACGCACGGCTCGGGCGTGTGCGTGAGTGGCGAGTGCCGGCTCGTCTCCTGCGACCCGGGCTGGGGCGACTGCTCCCCGGTGCTGCCGTGGTGCGAGACGCACACGCTCGACGACCGCGCGAGCTGCGGCGCCTGTGGGCACGCGTGCATCGGCGCTTCCACCTGCGAGAACGGGAGCTGCGTCTTCGCCTGCACGCCCGGCGCGAGCTGCAGCACCGCCAGCCTCTGCTCGTGGGGCGCGACCACGTGCAGCTCGCTCGGCTACTGCCTCGGCGCGATCAACGACTGCCGTGTCGGTGGCGCCACGAACGGCGCGACGGCGCAGAGCGGAGTCGGGCCCACCCCGCTCCCTGGCACCCCCTTCGACCTCGCGTGCCCCTCGGGCGAGGTGCTCATCGGTGTCACGGCGAGCGTCTCCGATGCGTCCGGCGGCGGCGCGCTCATGGGCGTCCGCGGCGTCTGCGGCCGCGTCCAGACCGACAGCGCCGGCGCGCTCGCGGTCGTGCTCGCGCGCTCGATCCCCGAGAGCGGCAACGTCGCGTGCTGCTCGGGCGCGGAGAGCCCGACGACGATCACGTGCCCACCGGGCGAGGTGCTCGTCGGCTACGGCGCCGAGGCGAGCGCGACCGCACCGACGGGCGTCACCGGCCTCTCGCTGCGGTGTGCGCCGCTCCTCACGAGCGGCACGGCGCAGACGGCGCTCGACCTCGCGCTCGGCGCGACCGAGGTGCCCGCCGGCGCGCTCGGCACGGCGACGCCGCGCTACGACGTCGACTGCCCGGCGGGGATGGTCGCGCGTGGCTTGTACGGAAGCGCGACGACGACGCTGCAGAGCATGGGCCTCTCGTGCACGCGCCTGGAGCCCACGCTGATCACGACCTCGCCCCAGTTCTCGAGCTACGGCGGGGCGTCGATCTACGCCGATTGCCCCGAGGGCCAGGTGCCGATCGCGATCACCGCCGCTTCCGCGACCGCGTTCTACGACGGCCACCTCGACCTTCTCGTGCTCCAGTGCGGCCTGCTCCAGGTCGCGCCCTCCGCGGGCGGCTGGACCACGACCATCGCTCCCGGAGGCGCGCGCTTTCCTCCCGCTGGCGCCTACGGCATCTGGTCGTACTACGCGGGCCCGAGCACCGCCGCGTGTCCCGCCAACCAGGCCGTCGTCGGGCTCGGCGGCAGCTGGGGGGGGAGCGGAGCGCAGCTCGACGTGCGCTGCGCTCCGATCGTCGTGACGGGCGACGCCGCCACCGGCTACCACGTCTCGTACGGATCGCCCGCCTCGGCCGGCTTCGCTGGTCCCTACCCCGGGGTGTACTCCTTCGGCCCCTACGACTGCCCGGCGGGCACCGTCTCCACCGGCCTGCACGTGTGGGCGGGCGACATCGTCGACGGAGTCGGGCTCGACTGCGGGCCGCGCACGCCCACGCTCGCACCGCCGGCCTGATCGAGCGCGCGCGACGCTTTCTTGCGGTCGGCGATCGCGGGAAGCGACGATCACGATCGCGAGGTGCCGCCATGCTCGAGCGTGTTGAGATCGTTCCTTCGTCGCGTCAGACGGTCCGCCGTGCGGTCGAGATCGGCTGCGAGCTGGTCTCGCCGAGCGGCGCGCACGTCGAGCGCATGCTCGATCTCTCGCCGCGCGGGGCGCGCGTGCGTAGCCGCGCGGGCGTGCGCCGCGGCGCCGACGTGCTCCTCACGTTCGTGCCGCCGGGCGCGCCGCGACGCGTGTCGGCGCTCGGCGTGGTGCAGCACGAAGCGGATGGCGTCCTCGGCGTGCAGTTCACCTCGCTCGACCGGATCGACGCCGATACCCTCGACCGGCACCTCCGCGGCCTTCCCCCGCCGCTCCCATCGAAGACGCGGCGCATGCGCAGCGAGCTCGTCTGGGTCGACACGCTGCTCACCTACGAGGAAGACCTCGGCGATCGCATCCACGTCTACGAGGTCTCCGAGCAGCTCTCGATGGAGGTCGATCTCCCCGAGACGTTCGCCTCGCTGAGCGCGCCCCTCGGCGGCGGCACCCGCTACCGCTGGCGCCTGGCCTGACCTTCGTCGCGCTACCTCAGGCCCCCCAGGGCGCGGCGCGAGCGCGCAGAGCCGACGGCGCGTGGCGCCTGTTCGGACCCAGGTCGCTCGCCATGGGGAAGTCACCGATGCCACCGCGCGAGCGGAGGGACCGGCAGAGGAGAAGGGAAGCGGCGACGTCGAGGCCAGTGCGCGAGACGAGCGGTCTCGCTCGCGAGGAGCGAAGCGACGACGCGAAGAGGGGGTGAGCGGGAGCCGGCTCCGCCGGTCCCGCGAGGGGGCGCGCTCAGCGCCCCCTGGAAATTCAACGCTCGGCGACGAGCGTCCGGATCTCCTGCTCGATCCGCGCCGCATCCGACGCGCGGTAGCCCGTGTGCACGAAGCGCACGACGCCGTGGCGATCGATGATGAACGAGGTCGGCATCGTCCCGGGGCTGTAGCGGCCGGCCACGGCGTGCCCGTTGTCGTGGACGATCGGGAAGCTGACGTGCACGCGGCGCAGGAACGACGTGATGTTGCCGGCGGAGGTGTCCTGCGAGACGCCGACGATGTCGAGCCCCTGCCCGTGGAGCGACGTGTAGAGGCGCTCGAGCACCGGCATCTCGTCGGCGCACGGCCCGCACCAGCTCGCCCAGAAGTCCACCACGACCACGTGGCCACGCATGCTCGCGAGGTCCACGCGGTGGCCGTTCAGGTCGTTCAGGCCGATCTCCGGCGCCCGCGCGCCCGCGTTCAGCGCGTAGGCCGTGGAAGCGACGAGAAACACCGAGAGGATGGCGAAAATCCGCGTCACGACCGATTTCGACGAGCGACGGGACGTGCGATTCACTGGTCCAGCTCCTCCCGCACGTAGTTCGCGAGCGCGCTCGGCGGCTCGTGGAACCGGCGGCCATTGATGAAGAAGGTCGGCGTCCCTTCGACGTCCAGCGAGTGCCCGGCGTCGCGGTCGGCGTCGATGCGTGCCTGCGTCTCGGGGGAGGCCATGTCCGCATGGAATCGTGCCATGTCGAGGCCGAGCTCGGTGGCAAAACGATCGAGGTCCGCGTCCTCGAGCGTGTCCTGGTGCTCGAAGAGGAGGTCGGCCATCTCCCAGAACTTGTCCTGGTTCCCGGCCGCGATCGCGGCCCGTGCGGCCGGCTGCGCGCGCGGGTGCCCCGGCAGCGGGTAGTTGCGGAAGACGAGCCGCACGTCGCCCTCGAACTCGCGCAGGAGCTGGCGGAGGATCGGGTGCGCGTGGCCGCAGTGCGGGCACTGGAAGTCGCTGAACTCGACGATCGTGACCCGCGCCATGACGGCGCCGCGCGTGGGGAAGCCGTCGGTCGCGACCTCGACGTCGGTGTCGTGGCCGTAGCGGAGGTCGTAGAGGTCCTCGATCTCCGAGCGCTCGTAGCCCTCGCCGATCAGGCGAGCGACGTAGCGCGCCGCGGGGACGCAGCGGCGGCACGCGTGCTGGCCCTGCTCGGTGCTCGCGCAGCGGGCGACGCTGACGGCCTCGCCGCACGGCGAGAGCTGCTCGTTGACGATGTCGGTCCAGATGCGGCGCTCGGCGCCGGTCAGCTCGGAGAGATCGACGGTGGGGATGCTCTCTACGCGGGCGCCGCCGCTCGGGGCGTGCTCGGCGCCCGACCCGTGCCCTTCCCCGCTGCCTTGCTCCTGCGAGCCGCCGCTACAGCTCGCGCCCATGAGCACGGAGGCCATCGCGAGGAGCGTGGCGACCGTGACGAGCGCCCGCGAGCGCGGAAGAGAGGCGGTGGCGACGAGAGCGGAGGGGCCGTTCGGCATGACGGCCGGACTCTAGCAAAAGCGCCGAGACGGCAAAGCAGGTGTTTCGCCGCGGTGCGGCCGGGTCTCACGGCGGCGGTCGCGACGCTCGATCGCGTCGCGCTCTGGCTCTTCTTTCCCCGGAGGCGGCCGGCCGCCCCGCCCACACCGACCGCGCCGGGCCACAGGTCGACGCGCTCACTCGGGCGGGACCTCCCAGGTCTCGACCACGAGCGAGCGCGCGATCGAATCGAGACAGGGTGGCCAGGCTCCGGGCGTCGAGAGCGCAGCCTCGAGCGCGGCGACCTGGTGGTCGTGGGCCAGGGCCATCTGCGCGACCGTGAGCGCGGCGACGTAGATGCGATCGCGCGGGGCCACGCTTCGGACCTCGCGCGCGCACTGCCGGAACGCGGGATCGCGGAGATCGAGCTCCGTGCCGAAGGCGGTCATCATCCCCGCCATTCGCCACGAAGCGACGAGCGCGTGCGGCGGGCCGGCGAACCCGTGCCAGCCGATGCGGGCGCGAAACGCGCACCGCGCGCGCAAGAACGCGATCGCATCGTCCGGAGGCCCGACCTCGGCGAGCAGGATGTCTCGAGGCGCGCCCGCCATCCCCGAGAGCCGCGTGAGCAGCTCGAGGACGGCGCTCTGGCTCGCGTCGCACGAGCCCAGGTCGACCGCGCCCCGCACGTCGGTCGGCCACGCGCCGATCCCCGGCACGATCGCGTGCCAGGTGGCGTTCTCCTCGCGCGCCGGCAGCGACGCCACCGCCAGCGTGGACGGCGTGGGACGCCGCGAGAAACCCAAGACGAGGGCTGCGACGAGAGGAGCGGCCAGCACGACCGTCCAGGCATCGCCGATCAGCTCCGGCCACCGCACGCCGATGGGACGCCCTGGAGGAAGTGCGCCCCCCGTCCGATAGCCCGCGCCCGGCGCGCCGAAGCGCCCGCTGTGCAAGTGCTCGAGAGAGGGCGCTCGAGGCGACACGCGGCGCAGCGGGAGCTCGATCGCGCTCTCCGGCGCTCCGCGCGGCTGCACGCGCAGCGCCACGGGCCGGCCTTCGTGCTCGATCACCGCGAGCTCGAGGTCCTCTCCGCGCCGCACGTAGAGGACGTCGGCCTCGACCTCGGCATACCCCCACGGAAAGAGATAGCGACCGGAGCGCCAGCGCAGGCGCGGCCAGCGCGCGATCACGTACGCGCGCCGCGCGACGTACACGAGCGCGAGCGCCCCGAGGAGCGCGAACACACTCGCGTACGACGACGGCAGCAAGGAGAGCCCGACGAGCAGAGCACCGAGCCCGAGCGCCGACGCGGCGCCCTCGCGATCCGGCGGGGCGTCGTCCTCCCAGAGGATCGGCGGATGTGCGAGCGCGCTCGCGACGCGCTGCCGATCGCGTTCATCGAGCCGCGAGCGCCGGATCTCGAGCCACATCGCGCCCTCCCGTGGGCCGCTGTTGCTCTGGAGCATACCGCAGCCCGGGCCGCCCGACGCGCGTCCGGGGCATGGCGCGCGGCCCCCGGAGCCGTCCCCCATCCGGCCAGGCCGCGAACGGCGTGAAGACCTCTCCGTCGAGGAAGCTCCACGCGGTGCACGTCTCGCAGCGGAGCGTGTAGCCCCAGTGGCTCCGGAAGCGCCGCGCCGAGGTCGGCTCCGCGGGCGATGCCTCGGCGCGCACGGAGACCGCGTGGAGATTTCGCACCAAGACGCGTGGGACGGGAATGGCGCGCCCCGCGATCGCGATGCCCACGGCGAGCGTCGCCGCGCCGAAGAGCTCGACGAGCGGCGCCGGCACGCGTGCCCGCCGCGCACGGCCGACGGGCAGCGGCGTGCGCCCCTCGCGATAGCTTGCTCCCTCGTCGCTCGCTCCGAGCGTGCCGAGGGCGGAGAGCGCGCGTCGCGGGACGGCGCGCTCGTCCGGGCGCGGGAGCAGGAAGCGCACGTCCCAGCCCGGCGCGTCGCGCGCGCGCACCGCGACGGCGTAGGGCCAGGGCCCGCGGCGGATCACCTCCACGTCGAGGGCCTCGGCGGGCAGGATCGTGAGGACGTCGCCCGCGACTTCCGCGTAGCCCCAGCGGAACAGGAACCGCCCCTCGGGCCAGCGTGCGCGCGCCGCGCGTGCCGCGACCCAGGCGCGCCGTGCGACGAAGGCGAGCGCCAGCGCCGCGAGCGAGACCGCGACGCGCGCCGGCGCGCCGAGCACGACGAGCGAGGACGCCCCGAGCCACACGCCGAAGGCGAAGAGCTCGCGCTCCGCGACGCTCGTCGGCGACGCGAAGATCGGCGGCTCGGCGAGGGCCGCGTCGAGACGAGCGCGAGCCCGCTCGTCGAGCGCGCCGCGCCGGTGCTCGGTCCACGCGCCCACCGGGCCTCTACGGTCCGCCCGCCGGGAGCATTTCGCCGCGGCTACCGCGATCGAAGCACGAGGGTCGGGAGCACTCGAACCATCCCTGATTTCCCCGCAACTCGGGGACACCGCGCTCGCGTTCGCTCTCTCAGTCCTCGGGGGCCGATACGCGGCCCCCTCCATCGAGCCGGGACATGGTGATGAGTGAACTCCTCCCGACGATCATCCGCTCATCGCTTCCTCCTCCTCCAGGCTTTCCTGGCGCACTCAACCTCTCAGTCCCGCGGAACCGGGGCCACACGCGTGGGCGCGGCATCCCAGGGCGCCGGCGTGTCGCGCCGCCAGGCCTCCTCGAGCGCCCGCAGCGGGCGCACGTGGCTCGCCTCGAGGTGCGCTTGGACGGACGGTCCGCCCACGAAGCCGAGGGTGGCTGCGAGCGCGATCCACGCGACGTCGCGCGCGCGCGGCGAGAGACGGCGCCGCGCGGGAGCCTGCGCCCCCCTCGGACGAGCGAGCTCGCGGTAGCCCTCGAGGACCAACGGCGGCGCAGGCGTGCCGAGATCCTCCAGCGCCGCGAGGTCGAGGTCGTCGTCCGCGCCGACGCGGAACGTGTGGAGCGGCGTCCCGTCCGACTGCCGCAGGGCGATCTCCGCGACGCCCTCCGTCTCGGGCAGCGCCACCGGCTGGAGCTCGCTCGAGGCGACCACGCGGAGGTGATCGTGCTCGGCCTCCACGTAGCCCCAACGGAACACGAAGCGCCCGCTCGGCCAGGTCGCGCGGCGCTCGCGCCACATCCACTGCGCCGTCCGCAGCGCCAGCGCGCCGCCGGCCATCGCGACCGCGCCCACGGCGCCGCCTCGCAAAGCGAAGGTGCTCTCCGCGAGCACCACGACGAGCATGGCCAGGTAGATCAGACCCGACGCCATCGCGACGAGCTGCGGCCCGCGCGCGGGGGACGGGGCACGCTCGGCCAGGATCGGGCGTGCGGCGAGCGCGACGGACCACCGGTGTCGCTCCCGTGCATCGAGCCGGCTGCGCACGACCTCGATCACCCCGTGAGGATGCCACGATGCGGCGCGCGTGCATGCCTCGCGCAGATGGCGTAGCGTCGGGATCGAGCAAGAAGTGGAGCTCCGGGTGAGGCAGTCCGTGCGCGCGTCCCGTGGGAACCGGGCGCCCTTCCTCGGTGGGGAGCGCTGAGGCGTGTTCACCGTCGAGCGCCACGTCGGCCGGTTGATCGAGGCGCGGATCGATGCGCTCGCGACGCGCGCCGATGCCGACGTCTACAGCACCGCGCTCGGCAAGGTCGTGCTCGCCGCGTCGGACGCGCGACCGGTGCTCTGCGCCGACCATCGCCGCGTGAGCGTGTACTCGCAGCCCGTCTCCGATCGCCTGGCCGAGCTCTTTGCGCAGATGAACTCGCGGCTCGACCGCGTCGCGATCCTGGTCGCGCCGACGAACGCGACGCTGTTCATGCAGCTGCAGCGCATCGTGCGCGAAGCGGGGTTCGCCTCGCGCCGCGTGTTCACCGATGCGCCCTCGGCGCGGGCGTTCCTCGGCGAGGTCTTCGATCCGCTCGAGCGCGCGCGCCTCGACGCCTTCCTCGCGTCGGTCTGACGGCGTCGATCAGCCCGCGGTCGCCGGGAGCTCGCGCGCGATCGGCGTCGCGGGCGGAAGCCCGCTCCGCATCACCTGCGCCGCGTAGCGCAGGACGAGCGCCGGCATGTGACCGACGAGGCGCCCGTACGCGTCGTGCCCGGCACCCGCGAGCTCGCGGAGGTGCTCCATCTCGAAGAGCACGCGCAGCCAGCGAAAGGGGTGCCTGCCGTAGAGGCGATCGGCGAGGCGCGCCTGGAACCAGAGGTTCTGGCCTTCAGCCGACGCCGCGAAGCGCGCCTCGAAGAAGGGAATCCGGTCCTCGCTGCGATCGAGCGCCTCCCGAACCCGCTCGGCGGCGAACACGGCGGAGAACATCGAGGGCGCGATGCCCTCCCCGAGGAGCGCGTCGATGCCGTAGGCCTCGCCCACGAGCACGAGCCCTGGGCGATGGGCGCGCGTGCTCCAGTCCCAGTAGCGCTCGGGCCAGCCGCCGATCTTCTCGGCCGTGGGCCGGAAGCCGAGCCGCGCGGCGTAGCGCTCGGTGTACTGGCGGAGCTCGGCGCCGCTCACGCGCCCGCGGCCGTCCATCACGCCGATCTGGAACAGGTCGTCCCTGTGGCTGCTCGGGAAGACCCACGCGTAGCCGGGGATTCCATCGAGGATGGGATCGAAGTCGAAGTCGAGCCGGTCGCGCGGCATGTCGGCGCTGCCGCGCTCGAAGGTCGCCTCGACGAGGCGCCCCGTGATGCCGCCGCGCAGGCCCGAGGCACGGCGCGTCAGCCCGTTCGCGCCGTCGGCGCCGATGACCCACGCGTAGGTCTCGCTCGCGCCGTCGATCGTCACGCGCCAGCGATCGACGCCGGGCTCGATCGCGCTCACCGTGGTCTCCTCCCGCACCACGACCCCGCTCGCGCGCACGCGATCGAGCAGCCACGCGTCGAGCGTCGCGCGATCGTAGACCCACTGCGGCCCGCGCTCGCGCACGTCGAGGCGGCCGACCTGCGATCGGAACTCGAGAAACGTGGTGACCACCGCGCCCGGCGGCTGCTCGCCGAAGAGCTCCGTGAGGAGCGCCGTGCCGCGGAACGTGACGCCCCCGCCGCAGAGCTTGGGCCGCGGGAAGCGCGCCTTGTCGACCACCACGAGGTCGGAGGGCTCGATCCCCGCGCGCAACGCCGCGAGCACGAACGCCGATCCGGCCGGACCGGCGCCGACGACGAGGATGCGAGGACGAGCCATGGGCGGCGGAGAATACGAGCGCACGGCGCGCGTACCAGTCGGTTCGACGCCGAGCGTGGGCTCTGCGGCGATCCTGGCCGTCCGCGTACGGCCGCCGCCGCCTCTTCAGGCCAACAGCCCCGCGAGGTTGTAGTCGACGAGCGAGGCCGCCATCGCGTGCAGATCGCGCTCGCGCTTGTCGATCAACACCTCGACGAGCTGCTTGATCGATCCGAGCACGGCCCAGCTCACGATGCGCGTGTCGGTCGCGCGCACGAGCCCGAGGCGGATGCCGTTGTCGATCGACATCGCGATGAAGTCGTGCAGGCGCCCGTAGAGCTCGGAGAGCTTGCGATCGATCTCCGGATCGAGCCCCACCGCCGCGCGGAGCACGAAGGCCGTCAGCTGCGGGCTCGCTTCGAACACCGCGAGCACGCGCTCGAGCGTCGCGATCAGCTGCTCGCGGAGCGGCGCCGCGCCCTCGCGCAGGTCCACGCCCACGATGCTGCCTCGGATGCGCACGAGCAGCTCGTCGAGCAGCTCGTGGAAGATCGCGTTCTTCGACTCGAAGTACAGATAGAACGTGCCGCGCGCGACGCCGGCCGCCTCGATGAGGTCGGAGATCCGCGTCTCGTGGTAGCCGCGCTCGGAGAACACGCGCAGCGCCACGTCGAGCAGCTCCCGCCGCCGCCGATCGCGCGTCGCCTCGGCGCGCAGGCTGCGGCCGTCCTTGTCCTTGGTGACGAGCACGTCCGTCATCCGGGCCACCCTCGCTCCCTCCAGTAGTCGTCCACACGCTTGGCCACCACGGACCGCACGTGCTCGGCGAGCTCGGGAATCGCCGAATCGGGAAGGCCCGCCGTCTCGACCGGATCGTCGACGTACACGGTCAGCTCCTGCCCGGGATGGATCATCATCGACCCCTTGCGCATGAGGTCGTAGGCGCCCGTCACGGCGACCGGGCACACCGGCAAGCCGAGATCGCGCGCGATGAAGAACGTGCCCTTGCGGAAGGGCCCCACGCGCCCGTCGAGCGTGCGGTGCCCCTCGGGGAACACCAGGATCGAGTGCCCCTTCGCGATCTCGCTCCGCATGTGCGCCGTCACGGCTGGCGACTGCCCGTCCTTGCCGGGCTTCACCGGGATGCCGCCGCGCGCCTTCATGAACCAGCCGTAGAACGGGATCTTGAAGTGGCTCTCCAGCTCCAGCCCCTGCTTGTAGTGGGGCGTGGCGTTGTGCATGAGGATGAAGTCGTAGTGGTTCGTGTGGTTGTGCGCGAACATGTACGCGCGCTTCGGATCCACCTTCGGCGAGACCACGGCGCGCCAGCGGCAGCCCGTGAGCTTGAGCTGCGTGCCCGCGTACCAGCGCTGCGCCTCGAGCGTGCGATCCACGCCGAGCGTCGCGCACGCGACGGTGATCGCCGGCAGCGCCGTGGCGAGGAACGGGATCCCGAGGCCCCATGCCGCGAGGGAGCGCACGTGCTCGCGCAGGGTCGGGCGCGCGAGCGAGACCGCCGGCACCGGCGGCAGCGGCGCGTCCTTGGTCGCCGCACGCGGCGCTTCGTGGAGAGACGTCTCGCTCATGCGATCACCGTGAAGGCCTTCGGGACGACCTCGATGGAGCGCGGCACGAGGCTCAGGATCTCGCCGTCGATCATGCAGTCGACCTCGCGCTCGATCGCGAAGTCCACGCGCCGCGCGCGCGTCTGCTCGACGCCGCGCTTGGTGACGTGCTCACCGCGGAAGATGCTCGGGAAGGCCGGCAGGAACTCGCGGCGCGGCATCTTGCCGATGCGGATCACGTCGAGCTCGCCGTCCGACACGTCGGCGCGCGGGGCCATCTTCATCGCGCCCGCCGTGCACTGGCTGTTCGAGAACGAGAGCAGGATCACGGGGCGCTCGTCGAGCGCGCCGCCGTCGATGCGCAGCGGATAGACGGGATAGTCGAGGCTCACGGTCGTCTGCACGACGCCCACCACGTAGCCGGCCGGGCCGAGCGGCTTGTAGCGGCGGTTCGTGAGCGCGCCGACCGTCGCGCTGAAGCCGAGGCCGAAGATGTTGAACGAGTAGACGGTGCCGCCCGCGTGCGCGAGCTCGTTCACGTCGCACGCGTGCTCGCGGCCGCGCAGCAGCGCCTCGAGCGCGGCGTCTTGGCCGAGCACGCCGAAGTCCCGCAGGAACGAGTTGCCCGTGCCGAGCGGGAGCATCCCGAGGGTGATCGGCTCGCCCTTCTCGCGCGAGAGCGGGAGCACGCCGTTCAGGACTTCGTGCGCCGTGCCGTCGCCGCCCACCGCGAGCAGGCGCCGCTCGCCGCGAGCGTAGGCCATGCGCGCGAGCTCCACGGCGTGGCCCGCGTGCGTCGTGCGCACCGCCTCCACGTCGATGCCGCGGCGGCGCAGCACGTCGAGCGCCGCGCTCGATCGCGTGCCGCTGCGCCCACCGCCGGCGTTCGGGTTCACGATGGCGAAGAAGCGCTCGCTCATGGGCGGGCCTCCGCGGCGCTCGGCGCGTGGCCGATCGAGACCAGTTCGCGCTCGGTGAAGTCCGCTCGGAGGCGCTCCGCGAGCACGTCGCGCTTGAGCTTCATCGAGGCCGTTCGCGGGAAGGCGTCGTCGACGACGAGCACCGCCGACAGGCGTTTGTGCTCGGGCAGGCGCCGGTTGCGCTCGCTCAGCCAGCGCGTGACGGCCGCGGCCTCGCTCGGCTTGGCGCGCGCGACCGCGAAGAGGATCTCCTCGGTGAGCGCGCGCGAGCGCGGCCACACGTAGCCCGACGCGAACACGGCGAGCTCGGCGGCGGGCGAGCCCTCGAGCGCCCCCTCCACGTCCTCCGGATAGACGTTCTTGCCGCCCGCCGTGACGATCATGTTCTTGCTGCGGCCCACGAGGCGCAGGTGCTCGCTCGCGTCGAGCGTCCCGAGATCGCCCGTCTTGAGCCAACCCTCCGGCGTGATCGTGCGCGCCGTGAGCTCGGGCTCCTTGAAGTACTCCTTCATCACCGTGCGCCCGCGGATCCACACCTCGCCGATCCCGTCGGGCCCGGGCTCGTGGATGCGGACCTCGACGCCGCGCACGGGGCGCCCCACCGAGTCGGCGCGGAACGGGCGCAGATCGTTCACCGTCGCGACGGTGCAGCACTCCGTGAGGCCGTAGCCGATCACGACCGGCAGGCCGAGCCGGTAGAAGCGCTCGGCGCGATCCCGATCGACGAACGCGCCGCCCGCGAACACCAGCTCGAGGTGGCCGCCGAACGCCGCGTGCACGCCGCCGAGCAGGCGCCGCGAGAGCGCCGCGTCGGGCTTGTCGCGCGTGAGCGCGAGGTTCAACGCCGACAGACCGTCGAGCGCGGCGCGCTGCCACGCCGGGCGCTGATCGAGCTTCTCGTCGAGCGCGCGCTCGAAGGCCTCGAGCAGCACGGGCACGAGCGCGATGTGCGTGATCTTCTGCTCGCGCATCGTCGACACGAGGAACTCGGGCCGCAGCGTGCGCTGGTGCACCACGGTCGAGCCGCACGCGAAGGGCCCCACGAAGCCGACCATGAAGTCGATCGCGTGGTTCGTCGGCAGGACCGAGAACGTACGATGGCCCGGCTTCATCGGGAACAGGTCCATCAACGCCTGGAGCTGCTCGAGGTAGGCGTCGTGCGTCAGCACGCAGCCCTTGGGCGTGCCGCCGGTGCCCGACGAGTAGACGATCGACGCGGCATCGCCGCGCTCGCGCGTCACGAGGGGCACGTCCTCGGCGTGGTCCTCTTCTTCGGGGAGATCTTCCCAGCGCTGCGCCGAGACGCCGGCGGGCGCCTCCGACACGAGCACGTGCGCCACGGGCGGCGCCTTGGCGAAGCGGCGGAAGAGCGGCTGCTCGACCACGAGCACGGAGGGCTCCGCGTGCGCGAGGAGCGCGAGCTGCTCGCTCTCCGAGAGCTTGTAGTCGATCGGCACGAGCACGAGCCCGCGCCGGAAGAGCGCGCACGCCGCGACGAGCCAGCGCGACTGGTTGCTCATCAGGATGGCGACGCGGTCCCCGGGCGCGAGCTCGAGCGAGGCGAGCCAGCGCGCGACGCGCATGACCTCGGCCTTGGTCTCCCGGTAGGTCCAGGCGTGCGTGAGCTTCTTGCGATCCATCTCGACGAGCGCCGTCTCGCGCTTCCACTGCACGAGGGCGTCCGAGAGGAGCTCGCCGAGCGAGGCGTAGGCGGGGGGATGGATCATCGCTTCCCCCTCGAGACGCGCGGCCCGTCGTTGTCCGACGCGGGAACGAGGCCGAGCTCCGAGAACGTCATCGCCTTCCGCACGGCCTTCACAGCCTCCGCGCGATGACGTCGGCGAGGGCGGCGAACGTGCGCACGTCCTGCACCTCGTAGTCGGGGATCTCCACGCCGAAGCGCTCCTCGACGGCCGTGAGCAGCGTCATCGCGTCCACGCTGTCGATCTCGAGCGCGTCGAAGAAGTCCTGCTCGGCGCTGAGCGCGCTGCGCTCGCGCGAGAAGCGCTTCGCGGCGAGGTCGAGCAACGTGGAAGTGAGGCTCTCGCGATCCATCAGTGCGTTCCTCCGGCGGGGTCGGCCGCAGGCAGGTAGGGGTGAGCCGAGGTGTCGGCGGCGAAGCGCGCGAGCGCGGCGTCGACGACCGGCGACAGGAAGAGCTCGCAGAACACGTCCTTCTCGCGCGCGAGCTCGGCGGCGAGGTCGGTGCGGACGAACTCGAGCGCCGCGCGCGTGGTGCGCGCATCGAAGCGCGTCGACTGGATCGCGACGCGCCGCGCGACCTCGACCGCCTGGCCATCGCCGACGAGCTGCGAGACGAGCCCGAGCTCGTAGGCGCGCGCCGCGCCGAGCGAGCGCCCCGTGAGCACGAGATCGTTCGTCACGGCCGTCCCGAGCGCGCGACGCAGGCGCGGAAGGCCGCCGAAGCCCGGAATCAGCCCGAGCCGCAGCTCCGGGAACGCGAAGCGCGCGGTCTTGTCGGCGACGATCAGATCGCACGCCAGCGCGAGCTCGAAGCCGCCGCCGAAGACCACGCCGTGCGTCGCCGCGATCGTGGTGAACGGCGCCGCGTCGATCGCGTCCATCACGGCGTGGATGCGATCGAGGAAAGCGCGCACCTCGGCCACGCGCGCGGCATCGCTCGCGCCCTCGGCCTTGCGTCGCACGTTGCCCTCGTGCAGTTCGCGCAGATCGGCGCCGGCCGAGAAGCCGCGACGCGACGCGCTGTGGATCAGCATCGCGCGCACGCGCGCGTCGCCGAAGAGCGCGACGAGCGCCTCCAGGTCCGCGAGCAGCGAGAGGCCGATCTCGTTCGCCGCCCCGCGGTGCAGGACGACGTCGAGCACGCCGCCCTCGAGCGTCGCGGTCAGGCCCTCGCGGTCGAGCAGCGTCTCGCTCATCGCGCCTCCGCCCCCGCGCCGTGGGCGCTCGCATAGATCGCCGCGAGCTCGCTCGCGTGGCGCCGCTCGATCTCGGCGCGGCGCAGCTTCTGGTTCGCCGTGAGCATCCCGTTCTCGGGCGAGAAGGGCTCGCGCGCGACCACGAACTTCCGGATCCGACGGTAGTGCGGCAACCCCTCGTTCACCGCCTCGAGCTGCTCTTCGACGAGGCTCGGCTGGATCGCTGCGCCCGAGAGGATCGCCGACAGGAAGGGCCGCCCGTGCCCGACCACGAGCACGTGGTCGCAGCCGGGGATCGCCGCGCGGATCCGCTCCTCGAGCGGCTCCGGTGCGACGTTGTGGCCCGAGCTCGGCACGAGCACGTTCTTCGTGCGCCCGATGATCTTCAGGCTCCCGCGCCCGTCGATCTCGCACTGATCGCCGGTGCGGAACCAGCCGTCGGCCGTGAACGCCTCGCGCGTCGCCGCCTCGCGGCGGAAGTAGCCGGGGAACACGTTCGGCCCGCGGATCTGCAGCTCCCCGCCCTCCCCCAGGCGCATCTCGCAGCCCGGGATGGCGTGGCCCACGCGGCCGAGCTGCACGGCGTCCTTGCGATCGATGGTGACGATCGCCGTGGTCTCGGTGAGCCCGTAGACCTGGAAGATCGGCAGCCCGATGCGCTCGAACCACGCCTGCGTCTCCAGCGAGAGCGGCGCCGAGCCGCAGACGAGACCCTTGAGCGCCGGGCCGATCTGCGCGCGGATGCGCGGAAAGATCGTGCGGTCGGCGAGCGCGAGCACCGCGAGATCGCGCTTGCCCGCCGCGCCCGCGCGCTCCTTGCGGTCGGCCTCCATCGCGCGCGCGTAGAGCGCGCGGATCGGCAGCGGCTGCTCGGCGAGCTTCTTCTCCACCCCGGCGCGCACGCGATCGAGCAGCGCCGGCACGTTGAGGAAGTACTCCGGCGTCGCCAGCGGCAGCTCGCGCACGAGCTCCTCGAGCCGCATCGAGAGATGGATCCCGTTCGCGCGGAACAGGCACGCCCAGAGCACCATCCGCGATCCGGCGAAGCAGAACGGCAGGTAGTGGAAGACGCGATCGCTTCCACCCGCGACCCCTGCGAGCTCGCGGAGCTTCGTGTCGAGCACGGGCATCATGTGCTCGACGTTCGCGCGCGTGAGCATCACGCCCTTGGGCTCGCCGCTCGAGCCGGACGTGTAGATGATCGTCACCACGTGGTCGGCCGCGAGCGCGGCGGGCGGCTGCGGATCGAGGCGGCGCCCCTCGAAGAGCGCATCGAGCAGGACGCGCTTCTCGACGCCCGCCTCGGCGAGCGCCGTGTCGAGCCCGGGCTCGCCCACGATCACGAGCACGGGGTCGGCATCGCGGATCATGTCCGCGACCTCGCGCGCCGCCTGGCGCGCGTAGAGCGGCACCGCCGTGGCGCCCTCGGCGAGGATCGCGAGGTCCATCGCGACCCAACGCGTGGAGTTCGGCGCCACGAGCACCACGCGATCGCCGGGCTTCACGCCGCGCGCACGCAACGACGCGCGCGCGTCCTCGACCATCGCGCGCAAGAGCGCGCCGCGCGTGGGCGCGAGGCGCCCGCTCGAGGCGTGCACTTCGACCACGAAGGCGCGCTCGCGGTGCGCCTCGAGGTTGCTCAGGAATCGTTCGACGAAGGAGGTCATCGGTCGCTCACGAGGGCTGCGTGCGCTGCACGTCGGTGATGGTCGCGCGCTCGAGCAGGCGTGCCTGCGCGTCTGGCAGCGGCGGAAGGTGCAGCTCGGGGCGATTCGGATCGCCGAGCCCTGGCCGGAAGCGGATGCGCGGATGCCGCTCGCGCACGTGCTGCACCGCCCAGGCGCCCATGCGCCCCATCGCGAGCAGGTTCCGCGTCACCGAGCCGTCGATCCCCGCGCGCATCGCCTCGGGCTGCGCGAGCGCGGCGTCCATCGCCGAGAACAGGCGCTCGTCGAGGCGCGCGTCGTCACACTCGAGCGCGAGCTCGGGCTGGCCACGGTCGGCCATCAGGTTGCGGATCCGCTCGTCCATCGTGATGCCGATCGAGGGCACGCCCGCCGGCATCGAGCAGACGATCGCGTGGTAGCGCGAGCTCGCCACGAGCGAGGCAGCGCGCAGGATCGCGACGAGCTCGAACATGTCGTGCTCGTCCGAGACGAACGTCGGCAGCTTCTCGCCGTACGCGTCGCTGAAGCGCTCGCACGCGCGGCGGTCGAGCGCCTCCATGCCGACGACGACCGGAAAGACGCGGCGCTTGCGCGACAGATCACGCAGCGCGCCCGCGAAGCGCGTGAGGTAGCTGCGCAGCTCCTGCTCCACCTCGGGCCCGTCGTGGTGGAAGTAGAGGCTGCGGAAGTGGCTGTGCTCGTGCGCGCCCGTCGCTGCGTGCAGCGCGGCCTTCACCGGATCGGGGCGCACCGGCCACCAGAACGGATGGATCGGGCAGGCCACGACGACGGGCGTGCGACCGTCCCAGCCGGCGCGCGTGAGCAGCTTCTCGCCGAGTGCCCGCGGCGCGCCGCCGAACGTCCACGCCGTGTCGGTGCCCGTCTTCGCGGCGATGCCGAGCTTGCCGAGCACCTCGCTCGACTCGGGGTTGCGCGTGATCACCAGCGCGCCCGACACGTGCTTCTTCACGAGCGCTTCCACGTGCTCGTCCATCGCGCCGGCCTCGCCGCCGTAGCCGATCGCGAGCTTCTCCTCCGCGAGCGCGAGGCCGAGCGAGCCCACCATCATCGTGGTGAGCGCGTTGGCGAACTTGCTCTTGAACATCGAGCCTTCGCAGGCGACCACGCCGTCGTGCCGCGCGACCTCGTCGTAGAGGAACTTCGGATAGACCTGCGGCACCTCGATCTGCCGCACGGTCTTGAAGTAGCCGCGCGTCCAGGCCGGATCGATCGTGAGCACCGAGAGCTCGACGTGGTCGTCGCCGAACAGATGCCGGAACTGCCGCAGCATCTCTTCCGTACGCACGTCGGCGCCGGTGTTGCGCGAGCCCACGTAGCCCGCGAAGAGCAGGCGCAGCGGGTCGCTCGCGCGGTACGCGGGCTGCGGGTGCTTCTTGTGCTCGTCCGCGCGCGCCTCGATGAGCGCGCTCATCGCCGTGCCGAGCATCCGATCCGCGTCGAGCGCTTGCTTGACGCCATCCACGGCAGCCTTGGCGGCCGCGCGACCGAGGAGCGAGATCAGGCCCACGTCGACTCTCCTCGTGCGTCTCCCACGCTGGCGAGGCGCGCGAGAGTCGCGGCATCGAGCGTGCGATACGGATAAGTGAAGTTGCCCTTCTTGGCCCACTCGTAGAGCGCGCCGCAGTACTCCACGAACGGAACCGGCGTCTCGCCGAGCTCGGTGACGATGCGCTCGTTGTCGAAGACGGTGTCGAAGGTGATGTACGGAAGGAACACCTTCAGCAGCGACCCCACGAGCGCCATCTGCCCGCGCATGCCCTTGCGCGCCGTCATCGACGCCATGCGATCCACGACGCGCGCGAAGGGCGTCTCGGCCTGCGGCACGAAGCGCGGTGGGCGCCGATCCGGATAGCGCGAGAGCAGCGCCTGCCCGATCTCGGCCGCCGTCTTGCTCTGGCGGCCGCTCGAGAGGTGATAGATCTCGTGCGCGGGCCTGCTCTTGAGGTGGACGTCGGCGATGGCGCGGCCGACGTAGTCGGCGTTCACGATGTCGAGACGCCCGTCGGCGCGCATCGGCAGCGCCGGGAAGTCCGACAGGATGCAGAACGCGCGCACCATGTCGAACTGCGTGGTCTCGGGAAAGCGCGAGTCGCCCATCACGATCGAGGGGCGGAAGAACGTCTTCGTCACGTCGGGCAAGAGCTCGCGCACCATGTGCTCGGCGAACTTCTTCGTGCGCCCGTAGGGATCGTAGTCGCTCCGCTCCCAGTCGATGCCGTCGTCCTCGAGCACGACCTCGCGGTCGCGCTTGCCGCACACCGCGACGGTGGAGACGTGCGAGAAGCGCGCGAGACCGCCGCGACCCTCGGCGATGTCCTTCGCGAGCTGGATCACGGAGAGCGTGCCGCGCAGGTTCGCGTTGAGGCACGCCTTCTCACTCTTGCGGTTCAGCGAGGCCGCGATGTGCAGGACGCTCGTCGCCTCGTTCGCAAGCTTCCTGCGCGCTTCTTTCTCGATGCCGAGCCCGGGCGCCGTGAGGTCGCCGCGCACGAACGAGACGAGCGGGAGCACTTTCTCGAAGCGGGCCGCGTCCATGTGGAGCTGCAGGCCCGACCAGAGCTTGCCGACCGCCTCGCTGCGATCCTTGGCGCGCACGAGGAGGACGACGCGCTCACCGTGCTTCTCGAGCAGGCGCGAGACGACGTAGCCGCCCAGATATCCGGTGCCACCGGTGACGAAGATCATTCGGCCCCTTCTTCCATCGATTCCTCGCGGTCGCGGGGCGCCATCGCCTCGCTCTCGGCCACACCGACCTCGCGGATCCCGCGCCCCAGATCCCAGACGGGATCTCCTTCGACACGCTCGCCGCGCAGCGCCGGGAGCGACCAGCGATCGAGCCCGGGGATCTGCACGTTCATCCAATAGTCCCGCCAGTCGATCGTCTCGCTGTCGAAGCCGAGCGCCTCGCGCTCGTCCTCCGGGAGCGCCGCCGTCCAGCCGCGCACGCGCGCGGTGACGAGGCGCGGATCGTGATCGAACACGAAGGGCTGGTAGAGCTTCAGCATCTCTTCCACCTGCCCCAGCGTGCGCGAGGCGGTGCCGAGCTCCTTGCCCGCCTTCTGCGCCCAGCGGGTCAGGGTCGATCCGAAGCGCTCGCGCGCCGCGGCCGGCAGGTGCGTCTCCGGATCGAAGGCGACCAGGAGATCACGCGCCGACTTGGCCGCGCGCCGCGCCGCCGGCATCAGCGCGTCGGCCTCGGCCGGCCTCTCGGCGACCACGCTGTCGAGGTGGGCGAGGAACAAGCGCTCGAAGAGGTCTTCCGACTTCTGGTACTGGCGCCGCCGCGCGAGCGCCGTGAGATCCACGCAGCGGCGCAGCGTGAACGGGTTGTGGTCGCCCGAGGCGAGCTGCACGACGTCCGCGTGCCCGACGTCGCCCGCGAACAGGTGCGCGAGCGAGAGCACCATGCCGCGCGCGACCGAGTCGACGGGCACCACGTCGAGCACGTGATCGCCCGAGAACGGCAGGCGCCGATGCATCGTCCCCGTCAGCCAGACGAGCGGCGCCGAGGTGTTCACGCCCTCGTTCCAGCCCGAGAACGGGAAGCGGCGGGCGCACTCGACGATGGAGGGGCGCACGAGCAGCGCCGTCACGTCCGTGCGCGCCGCGAGGAGATGCTCGGCCAGGGCCTTTCCGTACGTGTAGAGGTTGGGCCAGCCCAGGGCGTTCGCGCGCTGCTGGCCGATCTCGATGCGCGCCTTGCGCGAGGCGACGCCGTCGGGCTCGCGCGCGCGGGCGGCCGCGATCATCGAGTCCATGGCGGCGAGCTCGGCCGCCGGGTCGAAGCGCGTGCCGTTCGGGGAGAGCCCGCGCTCGATCGCCTCGTCGACCAGGCCGTCGACCTTGCCGGCCACGAAGCAGGTCGACACGTGCAGGAGGAGCTTGCTCGGCAGGCGCGCCGCCACGTCGGCCGCGCGCAGGGCACCGCGCACGTTCACCGCGACGGCGTCGGCCGGATCGGGCACGAAGTCGGTGAGGCCAGCCACGTGAACGACGGCGTCGAGGCGCGCGCAGAGCTCGTCGAGGTGCGCGGGCGCGATGCCGAGGCGCTCTTCGCGCGCGTCGCCATTCACGACCTCGAGCCGCGCGGCGAGCATGTCGCCCAGCGCGCGGCCGTAGCGCTCACGCAAGGGGCGCCACGCCGGCGAGCGCTCGGCGATGCGGCGGATGCGCTCGGCGGGCGACTGACCGCGGCGACCGCGCGCCAGCACCGTGATGCGACCGAGCTCGGGGAGCTGATCGAGGAGGAAGGCCACGAAGACCTTCCCGAGGAAGCCCGTCACGCCGGTGACGAGGATGCGCTTGCCGGTGAGCGCGCCGCGCGCCGAGAAGCGGCGGGCCTCGCCCGATTCCGTCGGGGGCGAGCCGAGGTGGCCGTGCTTCATCGTCCGTCTCCTCCCGAGAGCACGATCGGCCAGCCGAGATCCCGCGCGACGCGCGAGAGCGTGCGATCGGGGCAGAGCGCGCACGGGCGGCCGACGTGCGAGAGGAGGAACGAGTCGCCCTCGTTCGCGCCGTAGGCCGAGGAGCGCGCGAGGTCGACGCCCCAGCCGCGCGCGAGCGAGGCGAGGCGCTGCGGATCGAGCTCGGCGCCGACGATGGGCGTGACGAGCTCGCCCGTCGCGAGGTCGCCGTCCCAGACGAGCGCGTTCGCGACGACCTCGTCGAAGCCGAGCTCCTTCGCGACCTCGTTCGCGACGAAGTCGAGCCCGTCGCTGACGAGGACGGTGCGCGCGCCATCGGCCTTCGCGCGGGCGACGAGGCGGCGTGCCTCGGGTCGGATCGCCGGCAGGACCTCGTCGCGGGCGAAGTCGATCGCCAGCACCTCGATGCGATCGCGGCTCAGGCCCTCGAGCGTGGCCCAGGCGAGGCGCGCGCCGGTACGCGGGTCGGCGACGGGCGTGCGCATCGTGAGGCCGCTGCCGATCGCGGTGAGGGCGCGGCCGAGCAGGCGCTTGCGGATCGAGGGAGCGCTCGCGGTGATGCGCGCGACGGCGTCGAGCGCGCCGAAGGGGGCGACGGCGCCCTCGAGGCGGAAGAACGCGGCGGAGGCCGTCGGGGCGAGCACCAGGGCGGGCTCTTTCCTCGGCTCGTCCGGGCGGGCCGGTCTTGGCTGTTCGTTCACCCGGCGGGGTCTAACATCGACTGGACTGACGTGTCAGTCCTTTTTGAGCACCGGCCGCCGGTTGACGGAAATCGTGCGCTCCCGCACTGTCGTCGCACTTTTCGTCCTTGTTTCCTGGAGGTCCCCGCATGCGTTCGATCGGAACCGCGTCTTTCTTCGCACTCTGCCTCGCCATCGCGGGCTGCAACAACGGCACGACCACGGGTACCGACGCAGGCGGCGGCACCGACTCGGGCACGCCGACCACGGACACGGGCACGCCGGCCACCGACACGGGCACGCCGGCCACCGACACCGGCACGCCGGCGACGGATACCGGCACGCAAGCCGAGGACGCGAACGTCCAGACCGACGCGAACCTGCCGACCGAGTGTCCAAGCGACTTCACCGACTGCATGGGTGGCGTGGTCGACCACACGGCCGACGACGCCGTGACGATTACGATCGACGGGCTCGCTCTGCGCTATGTTGCCCCCTGTATCCGCGTACACGCCGGAACGATGGTCACCGTCCCCGGCTCGGTCGGGCATCCGCTGATCGACGCGGCCTGCTCGCCCTCGGACAGCCCGCTCCCCGCCACGATGTCGACGACGGGCGGCACGTACACCTTCGATCACCCCGGAACCTACGGTTACGAGTGCACCCTCCACGCCGCGCTCGGCATGCGTGGCCTGATCATCGTGGAGTGACGCTCCGCGTCGGCCGCTTCTCGCCGCGCCTCGCCCAGGCGAGCGCGGCGAGGGCGCAGGCCACGATCAGCGCGAGCGCCGCGGCGAGGCTCTCGCCCAGCGAGAGCTGGCCGCCCCAGAAGTGAACGAGGCCGATGCCGCCGACGTAGAGGGCGAGCAGGTGCGAGACGTAGAGGAACAGCGTCTCGCCGGCGAGCGTGGTCATCCACGGTGGCAGACGCTCGATCCCGCGCGTCGCCAGCGTCAGCACCAGCGCGAGCCCGAGCACCGCGGCGAGGCGGCCGAACGAGGCTGCGGGCCAGGCGTAGTAGGCCTCGTGGCTCGGCGTCGCCTCGAGCGCGCTCCACGCGTAGGCCGCAGCGCCGAAGATCGCTGCCGCGGCGCCCCACGTGATCGACGCGCGCCAGCCGTGCTCGCGCGGCCGCGCGACGGCGCCGATGCAGGCACCGATCAGCGCGAACCCCGCGAACGGCAGGAGCGGGAACAGCGAGCCGCCGCTCTTCGTGAGGTAGTCGAGCAGCGGCTCGGCGAGCCCGTTCGCGTCGATGCCCGCGCAGAGCGGCGCGAGCAGGATCGAGAGCACGCCGAGCGCGCCGCTTCCGATCGCGAACGCGCGCGGCCCGAGGCGCGCGAGCGCTTCGAGCACGAGCAGCGTCACGCCGATGCACGCGAGCACGTCCACGGCGAAGAACGACGCGATCGACGCGTCGCGCAGGGCGACGTCGCTCGAGAAGATCGCGACCGGCGGATGCAGCGCGTAGCTGATCGCGATCAACGTCAGCGCCCGCTTCACGCGCGCCGCGCGGCGCTCCGGGCTCTGCGCGGCGACCATCGCGAAGGCGACGCCCGAGGCGAACAGGAACGCGACCGCCGTCAGCCCGCGGATCATCGTCCAGCGCGCCCAGCCCTCCCCCACCCGCCACGCCGGCGCGATCAGCGCGTCGATCGTGTGGCCGGAGATCATCTGCACGGCGGCCAGCAGGCGCAGCAGATCGATCCCGTGCGCGCGCCCGAGCTTCGCGGAGCCCTGGCTCATGCGAGCGCGAGGAACCGCTCGAGCGGCGGCCTCTTGGAAGGATCGGCCCGCATCGCCGCGCGCCCGAGCGAGACGAGCTCCTCGAGCGTCTCGCCGTGCGGCGCGAGCAGCTCGAGCAGGGTCACGCCGAGCGCGTGCACGTCCATCGTGAACGCCGCGGGGCCGCCCGCGCGCTGCTCCTTCGGCATGAAGCCGGCCGAGCCTTCGTTCGGCGCCCCCGGCGCCCCGACCTTCGCCGAGATGCCGAAGTCGGTGAGCACCGTCTCGTCGTCCCCGCGCAACAGCACGTTCGAAGGCTTGATGTCGCGATGCACCCAGCCACGCGCGTGCACGTGCGCGATCGCGGCGGCGACGTTGCGCACGAGACGCCGGATGCGCGCCTCGGGCATCGGTGCGCGCATCATCTCGGCGCGGAGGGAGCCTCCCGGGCAGAGCTCCATCGCGATCCCGAGCACCGACTCGTCCACGTCCAGCACGCGCACGATCGAGGGATGCGCCAGCAGCGCGGGCACACGCGCCTCGTGCAGCATGCGCATCCGGTCGGCGCGCCCGCGACGCTGGTAGATCTTCAGCGCCACCTCGCGCGCGAGCGGCACGTCCTCGGCGAGAAACACCGTGCCGGCGCCCCCACGGCCGAGCTCGCGCAGCACGCGGAACCGACGCGCCGTCTGGCCACCGCCCATCAGCGTCGCGCCCGCGTCCACCTCGCGGTCGCCGCGCAGCTCGTCGGCCAGGCGCATCGCCCGCTCGCGCGCGCGCGGATAGGCGAAGTCGCGCGCGACGACGCGCTCGTAGCTCGCGAGCGCGCCCGCCGCATCGCCGCGACGCTCGGCGATCTCGCCGGCGAGCATCCACGCATCGAGCGGCACCCGATCGCCGCCGAGCGCGAGCACCGGCGCGAGCACGGTCGTCGCGCCTTCGTCGTCGCCGCGCGCATCGAGACGCTCGGCGACCCGCAGCGCGAGCGTCGGCCACGCCTGCCCCGCGAGCACGCGCCGCGCGAGATCGAGCGCGTCGACCTCGCGGCCCTGTGCGCACGCGCGCTCGAAGGACGCGATGGCGGCCGTCTCGACCTTCGCGGCCGCGAGCTCGTCCAGGTCGTCGGGCGCGCGCACCACGCTCGTGGGATCGCCGGGTCGCTCGGAGTCGGGCGGCGCGGGTGCCTCGGTCGCCGGCGGCGGCGCTCCTCCGAGCGCCTTCTTCATCCGATCCCAGACGCTCACGCGATCACCTCGACGCGCTGGCCGCCGATGGTGAGCACGTCGCCGCGCAAGAGCTCCACCTCGGCCACCGCGCGCTCGGCGAGCAGGATGCGCTCGGTGCCGGCGACGATCACGGTGCGGTCCGGCAGGAAGCGCACCGACACGCCCAGCTCGTCGACCTCGGCCGCGCCCGCGCCCACGACGACCTTCTCGCCGCGATCGAGCCCGCGCGTGACCTCGATCGCCATCGTCGCGCCGTGTGGCGTGAGCGCGAGCTCCACGTCGTCGCCGAGCCCGACGACGAGCGGCCCATCGACGGGCATCTCGCGCGAGAGCACCACGCCCGAGACGAGCGTGCCGTTGCGGCTGCCGAGATCGCGCAGCACGAAGCGCCCGCCCTCGAAGCGCAGCTCGGCGTGCTTTCGCGACACCGAGCCGCCGCGCAGCGCCACGTCGGCCTCGGCGCGCCCGAGCACCACGGGCAGCTTGCCCACGATGCGCAGTGTGCGGCCCGGCAGCGCGAGCCGCAGCACGCCGGAAGCGAGAGCGCGCTCTTCCAGCCGTCGTAGCGCCGTGCGCAGGCCCGCATCCTCGGGCGCCGTCGCGAGCGCATCCGCCAGCGCCTGGCGCGCGGCCGCACGCTGCCCCAGCGAGAGCGCGAGATCGTGCTCCGACAAGAGGCGCCGCACGCGATCCTTCTGCGCGTCGGCCCGGTTCTGCTCGGTGAGCACGCGCTCGAGGCGCTCGACCTCGCCGCCCAGCTCGAGGCAGCGCGCGAGGTCTTCCTTGCGGCCGAGCAGCTCCCACGCATCGGCCGCGTCGCGCCACTGCTCGGCGCGCTCGAGCCGCTCGGCGGCCTCCGTCATCTGCCGCCGCTCGGCCTGCCCCGCGACGCCGCTCGGGCGCAGGTGCTCGAGGATCGCGCGCCCGATGCGCACGTCGATCTCCTGGATCAGCTCCACGAGCTCGGGCGGCAGGACGCGCTGCGCGTCCATCCACGCGCCGATGCGCGACTCGAGCGTCGAGGCTTTCTCTCCCGCGTGGACGAGCGCCTTGCTCGCCTCCACGAACATCGAGAGCTCGGCGTAGACGGCCGCGGCGCCTCGGAAGTCACCCGAGGCCTCGAGGGCCCGCGCGCGCTTGAGACGGCCGCCGCCGAGGTCGCCGAAGAAGCTCATGGAGCGAAGGGAGCTTTCCACGGCGATCCGGGGCCCGGCCATGCAATTTCGTGGACTGCGGCTCCGCGTCCCCGCCGCACGAGGTCCGACGGCTCGCACGAGATGGGCTCGTGCTCGTGCTCTCGTCCGGATACCGCGGCTACTACGGGCTCTGCTACTCGTGCCTCGGTGCTCGAGGCGTCGTTCTACGTGCGCGTGACGAAGCCCACCAACACGGAAGCGATCGCACGCACGTTCGAGTGATCGTCGTCCGCGCGCGGGCGGCACGGCCCGCCGCCGCCCTCGAGCCGGCGCTCCAGCGGGGCTGGATCGACGATCGAGCCCGCACGCGCGCATTGACACCACTGCGAGCAATCCACGACGATCCCTGCCCGGCCATGCATCTCGGCCGCTCGAGCAGGGAGTCATTCGGAAATGAATTTGCCTGAAGGCGTGCCGTCATGAGCAACCGTCTCGGCGAGCTCCTCGTCCGCGAGAAGCTGATCAGCCTCCAGCAGCTCCGCGCCGCGCAGGACGAGTCACGCAAGGGCAACACGTCGCTGAGCTTCCAGCTCGCGCGCATGGGCTACATCTCCGATCAGGAGATCACCGAGTTCCTCAGCCAGCAGTACCGCGTCCAGTCGATCAACCTCGAGGAGTTCGAGATCGACGAGGACGTGCGCAAGCTGGTCTCGCAAGAGGTCTGCGAGCGCCACAAGGTGATCCCCGTCTCGCGCTCGGGCTCGACGCTCATCGTCGCGATGGCGGACCCGTCGAACCTGCACGCGATCGACGACATCAAGTTCCTCACCGGCTTCCACGTCGAGCCCGTGGTGTCCTCGGAAGGCGCCATCCAGAAGGCGATCGAGAAGTACTACAACGCCTCGCCGGAGATCTCCTACGACCAGATCATGGAGGGCTTCGAGGAAGGCGAGATCGAGGTCGGCGGCGACGAAGAGGAGCTCAACGTCGGCGACCTCGAGCGCGCCGGATCGGACGCGCCCGTCATCCGCCTCTGCAACGCGATCCTCCTGAACGCGATCAAGAAGCGCGCGTCCGACATCCACATCGAGCCCTACGAGCGCAAGCTGCGCGTCCGCTACCGCATCGACGGCGTGCTCGTCGAAGAGATGGCGCCGCCGCTGAAGCTCAAGAACGCGATCGCCTCGCGCCTCAAGATCATGAGCTCGCTCGACATCGCCGAGCGCCGCCTGCCGCAAGACGGGCGCATCAAGCTCAAGCTCGGCAAGGGCCGCGAGATGGACTTCCGCGTCTCGTGTCTCCCCACGATGTGGGGCGAGAAGATCGTCATGCGTCTTCTCGACAAGTCGAACCTGCAGCTCGACATGACGAAGCTGGGCTTCGACACGAAGCCGCTCGCCGACTTCAAGTGGGCGATCGATCAGCCCTACGGCATGGTGCTCGTCACGGGCCCGACCGGCTCGGGCAAGACGACGACGCTCTACTCCGCGCTCAGCGAGCTGAACCAGCCCGACACCAACATCAGCACCGCCGAAGATCCCGTCGAGTACAACTTGATGGGCATCAACCAGGTGCAGATGCACGACGACATCGGCCTGAACTTCGCGGCCGCCCTGCGCTCGTTCCTGCGCCAGGACCCCGACATCATCATGGTCGGCGAGATCCGCGACTTCGAGACGGCCGAGATCGCCGTGAAGGCCGCCCTCACCGGCCACTTGGTGCTCTCGACGCTGCACACCAACGACGCGCCGAGCACCGTCTCGCGCCTCCTGAACATGGGCGTCGAGCCCTTCCTCGTCACCGCGTCGGTGAACCTCGTCCTCGCCCAGCGCCTCGCGCGCAAGATCTGCGAGGCGTGCAAGGCAGAGACGACGCCCGAGCCCGGCGCGCTCGTGCAGGCGGGCTTCCTCGAGAGCGAGGTCGCGACGCTCAAGGTCTACAAGGGCTCGGGCTGCCGCGAGTGCAACAACACGGGCTACCGCGGCCGCGTCGCGCTCTACGAGGTCATGCCCTTCACCGACCGCCTCAAGGAGCTCGTGCTGCAGGGCAGCTCCACGGCCGAGCTGAAGGACGAGATGATCCGCCAGGGCATCCAGACCCTGCGCATGGCCGGCCTCGCGAAGATCCGCGCGGGCGTGACCACGATCGACGAGGTCGTGCGCACCACCGCCGCCGACAAGCGGTAGCGGCCGCTACTCGGGGCGCAGCACCATCAGCGCGATCGTGGCCGCGAGCGATCCGATCGCGAGCGCCGCGGCGCGCGGGCCGCGCCGTCCGTCCTTGCCGACGGCCCAGAGCACGACGTTCAGCGAGAAGAGCGAGATCCCCATCGCGCCGAGCAGCCAGAGGCTGAGCAGCGAGCGGGCCTGCGCCCACACCATCAGAAAGCCCGCGATCCAACAGACGCCGAAGCCGGGGCCCGCGAGCGCGTAGGCCGCGCGCTGCCGGTCGTCGTAGTCGCGGGGCAGGAACGCCCCGATCGTGCCCGCCGCGAGCGCCGAGACGCCGAGCAGCTTCACGAGACGGAGCACCACGAGCCAGCTGCCGATCACGCGTGCGTCTTGCTACGCGGCCGACGCGAGCGCCATCGCGACGAGCAGCCCGTTGTAGACGAGGTGCGCGATCGACGAGACGAGCACCGAGCCGGTCAGCGCACGCACCGCCGTGAACCCGAGCCCCGCGATCGCCACCGCGAGCAGGCCGCCCCAGCTCCCCCAGGTCTGCGGCGCGTGCGCCACCACGAACAGGCCCCATGCGCCCACGAACGCGAGCGCCGCGCGCGCGCGGCCGCCGGGGCCGTAGAGCGCGCCGTAGACGAGCCCGCGGAAGAAGATCTCTTCGCCGATCGGGGCCACGGCCGAGAGCACGGCGAACGAGAGCAGGCCGCTCGGCCACGACACGTACGCCTCGATCGGCGCCTCGCCCGTCGAGGGCACGATCTGCAGCGCGCGCGTCGCGAGGATCCGCAGGATCACCCCGAGGAAGGGCGCGGTCCCGAGCCCGAGCAGCGCCACGACGCGGTGCGCGGGACGCTCGAGACCGAGCAGCGACCCGATCGCGCCTCGATCCACGATCATCCCGGCGAGCGCGACGGCGACCGCGATCTCGCAGAAGGCGAGCGTCAGCCCGCTCACGAGGCCCGCGGCCGCGCCCGCCGACGAAAGGAGCGAGATGGTGAAGCTGCCCTCGATCACCGCCGTGACGCCGAGCACCGCGAGCGCTTCCGCGCGCCCACGACGCAGCCCGACGCCCGCGAGCGCCGCCGCCGTGAGCGCGAGCCCGGTCGCGATCGCCCGTGTGGAGAGGGCAATCCACGGATAGACCCACGCCAGCGCGATCCCGACCACTCCGAGCGCGCCCGCGAGCGCCGCGGCGCGCCCGACCGGCCACGCGGGAAGGAGCGCGTGCGCGAGCGGCGAGGGTGCGCGGAGCGCGAGGCCGATCACGAAGAGGAGCGCCACCGCGAGCACGGCGAGCACCGCGTTCCGATCGCCGGGGACGAGCGGCGACTCGGCGAGGATGCGCGCGCGCGCCGGAGCGCCGACCAACGAAGGCGCGACGTCGCGGGCGACGACCACGTAGTGGCCTCCGATCTGGAGCGGTCCCGCGCGTGCGAAGTCGACGCAGGCGCCGTGCGTGTTGCGGCGTGCCATCCCGAGCATGCTCGCGCCCACGCGCTCCTCGAGCACGACGTCGCGCGGCGCTCCGTCGCCCGCTTCGACCGCGAGCACCACCGCGTCGGTCCAGCGCTCGGGGCTCATGCCCTCGCTCGAGCAGAGCTCGAAGGTGACGTCGTCGCCCGCGACGAGGTCGGCCTCGACGAGCACGTTCGGCGCGCCCGCCACGAGCGCGGCCGGCTCGCCCGCCCGATCGAGCTCGCGGTCCATCAGCCCGCGCACGCGCGCCGTGGAGATCGCGAGCAGCGCCGCCAGCAGCACGAGCGCGAGCGCGCTGATCGCGAGGCCGAGCCGTTGCACGCGGCGGAGTCTATCCGCTTCGCTCGCCCTCCCCGCGCCGAACGTCGCTGGCACGATTCCGATCGGTAGCGATCGCGATCCAGCGTCGTCGGGCGCGATCGCGCCTCGATCGTGATTCACGCGGGGTTCGTGTGGCGCGGCCTCCGCGCGGACTCCCTCGTGATCCCGGACTTAGTCGCTGAAGATCCAGACGCTTAGCCAACGAATCTCATGAATGAGTCACCGGCGCGTGACCACACATGTCACGTCGGGCATTGTCACTTCGGATGGGGTCTGTTAGATCGCCGGCCATGCGCATCAGCAACTCGTTCTCCGAAGGCGAGATTCAGGTCATCGACTTCATCCTCTCCACGCTCCTGCGCGGCGGGACGCCCACCATGGCGATCCGGTCGAAGGACTTCGCGTCGCTCTGCCGCAAGGTCCAGGCGATGAAGGTGCGCGTCCAGGAGATCAAGGACGGCAAGGTCCCGGCCCGCAAGGCGCCGGCGCAGTCGTCGGTCGGCGTCATCGACGCGCCGGATGCGGCCGCGAACGAGGCCGAAGCCGAGACGGATGCGCTCGAGGACGTGGGCTGAGCCCGGCGGCGCCCTCGGCGTCGCACCTCCTCGGTCGGCCCTGCTCGCTGCGTCGGCCCTCTCTGGGTCGCGCTGCCCCGGAGCCCCGCCGCGTCCACGGACGCGTGACGGGGCTTCGTCGTTGACTCTCTCGTTCGTTCCAAGTAAGCGGCGAGCCCGATGACGAACAGCGCGTCCGACTCGACGCTCGTGCTCTCGGGAGGGCGGGTCGTCGATCCCGCCACGCGCTTCGACGGCGAGGCCGACCTCGTGATCGAGCGAGGCCGCATCGCCCGCGTCGGGCGCGGCGCCGCCGAAGGCGTGGCCGGCGAGCGGGTCACGACGATCGACTGCCGCGGCAAGATCGTCGCGCCTGGCTTCGTGGACCTGCACGTCCACTTCCGTGAGCCGGGCCAGGAGTACAAGGAGGACATCGCCTCCGGTCTCCGGGCTGCGGCGCGCGGCGGCTACACGGCCGTCTGCCCGATGCCCAACACGCGGCCGGTGAACGACAACCGCGCGATCACCGAGACGATGATGTCGCGCGCGCGCGAGGCCGGTGGCACGCGCCTGTTCCCGTTCGGCGCCATCACGCAGGGCAGCAAGGGCATCGAGCTCACCGAGATGGCCGACATGCGCGACGCGGGCGCCATCGGCGTCAGCGACGACGGCGTCTGCGTGATGAGCGCCGCCGTGATGCGGCGCGCGCTCGAGTACGCGCGCACCTTCGACCTGCTCGTCTCCCAGCACTGCGAGGACCACACGCTCACGGCGGGCGCGCAGATGCACGAGGGCGCGGTGTCGACGAAGCTCGGCCTCAAGGGCTGGCCGCGCGAGGCCGAGGACATCATCGTCGCGCGCGATCTGGTGCTGAACGAGCGGATCGGCGCCCGCTACCACGTCGCGCATCTCTCCACGAAGGGCGCGGCGCGCCTCGTGGGCGAGGCCAAGGCCCGCGGAATGAAGGTGACGGCGGAAGTGACGCCGCATCACCTCCTGCTCACGGATGCAGCCCTCCTCGGCTATCGCACGGCCTGCAAGGTGAACCCGCCGCTCCGGGAGCCGGAGGACGTGGAGGCCACGATCGCCGCGCTCGCCGACGGCACGATCGACTGCATCGCGACGGACCACGCGCCGCACAGCCCGCTCGAGAAGGACTGCGAGCTCGCGGCGGCCTCGCCCGGGCTCATCGGCCTCGAGACGATGCTCCCGCTGCTCCTCGGCCTCGTGCGGGAGAACAAGCTCTCGATGATGCGCCTGATCGAGGCGGTCTCGACGAGCGCAGCGAAGGTCGGGCGCCTGCCGGGCGGCTCGCTCGCCGCGGACGCGGTCGCCGATGTGACCGTGATCGATCCCGACCTCGCCTGGACCGTCGGCCGCGACACGATCGCGAGCAAGTCCCTCAACACACCCTGGCTCGGTGCCTCGATGCGCGGCGCTTGCGCGCTCACGCTCGTGGCCGGAAAGGTGGCCTACCAGCGATGACCGACAAGCCCGCCCATCTCGTCCTCGCGGACGGAACCGTCTTCGAGGGCGTCGCGCTCGGCGCCGCCGGGACCACGATCGGCGAGGTCGTGTTCACGACCGGCATGACGGGCTACCAGGAGGTGCTCACCGATCCGTCCTACGCGGGCCAGATCGTGACGATGACCGCGCCCGAGATCGGCAACACGGGCACGAACCCCGAGGACCAGGAGGCGTCGCGCTCCTACGTCGCCGGCTTCGTCGTGCACGAGGCGTCGGCGACGCTCAGCAACTGGCGCTCGACGGCGTCGCTCCAGAGCTATCTCGCTTCGAACGGCATCGTCGCCATCGCCGGCGTCGACACGCGCGCGCTCACGCGGCACCTGCGGGACCACGGCGCGCAGATGGCCGCCATCGGCACCGAGGGCGTCGAGGCGCTGCTCGCGAAGGCGAAGGCCGCGCCGTCGATGAGCGGCCAGGACCTCACGGGGCGCGTCTCGACGACGTCGGCGTACGTGTGGAGCGAGGGCTCCGGCGTATGGGCCGGGGACACGAGCGTGCCCAAGCACCACGTCGTCGCGATCGACTACGGCGTGAAGCACAACATCCTGCGCAACCTCGTCGACCACGGCTGCCGCGTGACGGTGCTGCCGAGCACGGCGACGGCGAAGGACGTCCTCGCGCACGATCCCGACGGTGTGTTCCTCTCGAACGGCCCCGGCGACCCCGCCGCCGTCACGCACGCGATCGCGACGATCCGTGAGCTCGTCGGGAAGAAGCCTCTGTTCGGCATCTGCCTCGGGCACCAGATGCTCGCGCTCGCGCTCGGGGGCCGCACCTACAAGATGAAGTTCGGGCACCGCGGGCTGAACCACCCGGTGAAGGACCTCACGACCGGGCGCATCGAGATCACCACGCAGAATCACGGGTTCGCGGTGGACGTCGAGTCGCTGGCCGGGCGCTGCAAGGTCACGCACGTGCACCTCAACGACGGCACCTGCATGGGCCTCGAGACGACCGGCGGCGGCGCGCCCGCGTTCTCGGTGCAGTACCACCCCGAGGCGAGCGCGGGCCCGCACGACGCGCGCTATCTGTTCCGCCGATTCGCCGACGCGATGAGCTGAAGGGCTCCGACACACATCGTGTCGGAGCCTTCGCTGCAGCTCGAGCTCCCGCGCGAATGCGCTAGGAGGAATCGTGCCTACCGGCGACGGCGCGCGAGCGCTGCCGCGAGCACGACGAGCAAGAGCGCCAGCCGCGGTGCGCGGCCGGCGCCCACCGCGCGGCAGCCGCACTGCGAGGAGGCGGGCGGCGGCTCGGTGGATCCGTCCGCGCGCGCCGCATCGAGGCCCGAATCGCCTCCGCCTCCGCCTGCGTCGGCGACCATCGCCGCGTCCGTGCCGGCATCGACGCCTGCGTCGACCGGCTCGGGACAGGCGCCCGGCGAGGCGCCGAGCACGACCTCGGCGCTCGCCATCTCGATCGGCGTCGCGCCGCCGTGCTCCATCCACGCGGCGTACGCGACCTGGCCCCAGCTCTGGCCGGCCATCGCGGGATCGAGGCTCGCCGGCGCGTGGTCGCGCAGGAACTCGATGTACTCGCGCGTCGTGGCTTGGAAGCGCAGCCGCGCGCGCAGCGTGAGCGTGCCGGTGCCGCAGAGCGAGGAGAGCGTGTACGTCGGCTCGTCGTAGGCACGGTAGCTGCCCGTCGCGCCGTCGCGGTAGTCGCGGCCGAGCGGCGCATCGTCGTCGTCCGCCGCGGGCGCGAAGCCCTCCGGCGGGATGCGCGTGTCCTCGATCAGAGTGTCGGCGAGCACGAAGTGGAAGCCGGGCGCCGCCGTGCCGTCGGCCTGCCGCACGCCCATGCGCGCCTCGTAGGTCCGCGCCTGCGGATCCATCTCGAGCGTCGCCGTCGCCGCGTCGTAGCGGGCCGAGCCGGCGACGACGTTCCCGTCCGCGTCCACGACGTCGAGCTCGAGCCACATGCGGCGGCCCTCGGGGTAGCCCGTCGGGAGCTTGTGGCCCGTGAGGTTCGTGATCCGCACGGTCGCGGTCGCCGTGTCGCCGGTGAGCGCGCTCTGCCGGATCTCGACGGTGGCCGCGCCGCGCATGAACGTGTCGATGCGATCCGCGTTCGCGTCGAGGTAGAGCGCGATGCCGGGCGCCGGATCGGGGATCGTCGCGGCGATCGCGCGCAGCTGCCACGCGGCCGAGCCGAGGAGCTGATGGCGCACGGCGCCGTCGCGCAGCGTGTCGGGGAAGGACCCGAACGACGCGACCTGCACGGGATGATCGACCACCGGCAGGTGGCAGCTCTGGCAGGTCTGCCCGCGGGTCGCGAACGCGCTCGCCTGCCACTCGCTGAACGTGCGCTCGATCGCGAAGAGGCGGCCGGTGTCGGTCACGCCGCTCGCCTCGACGCGGTGGCCCATCGCGATCGGGTTGGTGATGTCGTGGCACTGGCCGCACAGGCGGCTCGTCGGCAGGAACGTGGAGACGGCCGTCGGATGGCCCGCCTCGGTGCCGGGCGCGTAGTCGTAGGGCCCGTAGCGCAGATCGCCGTTGCCGGCGCCGTCGGCGATCACGAGGCGCGCGTTGAAGAGCTGGTCGTCGGTCGGATCGGTCGAGCGATGACAGACCATGCAGCCGACGCCGTCGAGATCGTCGGTCGGCGGTCGATTCGCGCGATCGGCCTCGAAGCGCGGGCGATCCGCGGGATCGGTGGCGCTCGGATCGTAGTCGGGCACCTCGGAGCGGCCGCGGAGCCACGCGCCGGGCGAGTGGCAGCGCACGCAGAAGTCGGCGGCGTCGGGGTGATCTTGCTCGGCGATCGCGAGCGCCGCGCGGAAGATCGGGTCGCGCCCCGCGCTCGCCATGAGCGAGCCGCGCCACGACTCCCACGGCTCGTAGTCGTCGGCGTCGTCGTAGGCCGCGTGACAGGTGCGGCACGGATTCGTCGACTGGATCGGCGTGACGAGCCCGCCGGGATGCCCGACCGGCTGCGTCCCCGGCTGGAAGATCTGGGCGCGGCCCGTGGCCGGCCAGGCGAGCACGACGAGCGCGAGCGTGGCGACGAGAGTGCGATTCACTCCGCGAGCGTACTACTTCTCCGCGAGGGTGCCGTGATCGTGCAGGTCCTCGACGCGGCCGCGTCGGCGGATGACGCTGGCGACGCCGCCATCGACGAGCACCTCCGCGGCGCGCGGGCGCGCGTTGTACTCGCTCGCCATCGCCGCACCGTAGGCTCCCGTGCCGCGCACCAGGAGGAGATCGCCGCGCGCGACCGGCGCGAGCATGCGCTCGAGCGCGAGGAAATCACCCGTCTCGCAGACGGGGCCGACGACGTCGCACGCGCTCGCGGCGCCCGCCCTCGGCCCGACCGGCACGATCGCGTGGTAGGCGTCGTAGAGCGCGGGGCGCACGAGCTCGGTCATCGCGGCATCCACGATCACGAAGCGCTTGCCGGCCTGCTCCTTCACGAAGATCACACGCGTGAGGATGGCGCCCGCATCGCCGACGAGCGCCCTGCCCGGCTCCACGACGACCTCGAGCTCCGGCACGCCCGCCCGCGCGAGGCCCTCGCGCACCGCGCGACCGAACGCCGCGTACGTGTCCGCGCTCTCGTCCTCGTCTCCGTACGCGATCGGCCAGCCGCCGCCGGCGTCGATCGCGCGCACGGGCGCACCGGCGGCGAGCGCCTCGCGCGCGAACGCGCCGGTGATGGCGACGGAGTCCGCGATCGAGCTCGCGCGCGGGATCTGCGAGCCGACGTGGCTCGCGATCGTCTCGAGCGAGAGGTGCGGGCTCTGGGCGATCCGCGGCAGGAGGCGCCGCGCGACGTCGAGCTCGAGCCCGAACTTCGTGTCGTGCAGGCCCGTCGCGATGTACGGATGCGTCGCGGCGTCGACGTTGGGATTGATGCGCAGGCCGATCGGCGCGCGCACGCCCTTCTGCCGCGCGAGCTGCTCGATCGCCTCGAGCTCGGGCTCGCTCTCGACGTGGAGCGCACGAATGCGTGCCTCGAGCGCCGCCGCGATCTCGTCGTCCGTCTTGCCGACGCCGCTCATCACGATGCGATCGGCCGGGACGCCCGCACGGAGCGCCCAGTAGAGCTCTCCGCCCGAGACGCAGTCGACGCCGGCGCCCAGACCGGCGAGCAAGCGCAGGATGGCGGGGTTGCCGTTCGCCTTCATCGCGTAGGCCACGAGCGCGCCGCTCCGCGCGTCGGCGGTCGCGAGCGCGCCGGCGATGCGGCCGTAGGCGCGCCGGATGGCCTCTGCGCTCACGACGTGCGTCGGCGTCCCGTGCTCGCGCGCGAGGGCGTCGAGCGAGACTCCGTCGACCGCGAGCGCGCCTCCGGCCGCTGTGGCGAAGTGCTCGCTCGGAGGAACCCGCTGCGCGCGCCCGCGATCCATCTCAGCGCCCCACGCCGAGCGCGGCCGCGATCGCGTCCACGTCGACCGCGCGCGCGCCGAGCCGCGCCTTCGCGTCCGCCACCGCCGCCTTCACGCGCGGCGCGGCCGGGCCGCCCGTCACGTCGCGCCGCGCGATCGCGACCTCGGGCCGAATCGCCTCGAAGATCGTCGCATCGAAGGCCTCGTGCTCGGCGCGGTACTCGTCGAGCGAGAGCTCGGGCAAGGTCACACCCTTCTCGATCGCGCGCCGCACGAGGCGCCCCGAGACGTGATGCGCCTGCCGGAAGGGCACACCGTGCGCCGCGAGCCAGTCGGCCACCTCGGTCGCCTCGGTGAAGCCATCGACGAGCGCCTGACGCATCTTCGGCGCCGAGAACTTCGCCGTCGCGAGCGCGCCCGCGAGCACGTCGAGGCAGTCGTCGATGGTGTCGAACGCGTCGAACGCCGGCCGCTTGTCCTCCTGCATGTCGCGGTTGTAGGCGAGCGGAAGGCCCTTCATCAGCACCAGGAGCGAGACGAGGTCCCCGATCACGCGCCCGCTCTTGCCGCGCACGAGCTCGGCCATGTCGGGGTTCTTCTTCTGCGGCATGATCGAGCTGCCGGTGGTGAAGCGATCGCTCATCTCGACGAACGCGAACTCCTGCGACGACCAGAGCACGAGCTCCTCGCCGATGCGCGAGAGGTGCACGGCGCAGATCGAGAGCGCCGAGAGCGCCTCGAGCAAGAAGTCGCGATCGGCGACCGCGTCGAGCGAGTTCCGCATCGGCCGCGCGAACCCGAGCAGCTCGGCGCTCATCGCGCGATCGATCGGGAACGTGGTCCCTGCGAGCGCGGCGGCGCCGAGGGGCGACTCGTTCATGCGCGCGCGCGCGTCGTCGAGCCGGCCGCGATCGCGCTCCAGCATCTCGACCCACGCGAGCAAGTGGTGCGCGAGCACGACCGGCTGCGCGCGCTGCAGGTGCGTGTAGCCGGGCATCGGCACGTCCACCGAGCCCTCCGCGCGCGCCACGAGGACGGCGGCGAGCCGATCGAGCTTGCCCGCGGTGCGCTCGCAGGCGGCGCGCGTCCAGAGGCGCATGTCGGTCGCGACCTGATCGTTGCGCGAGCGCGCCGTGTGCAGGCGCCCACCGGCCTCGCCGACGCGCTCGGTGAGGAGCGCCTCCACGTTCATGTGGACGTCCTCACGGTCGGCGCGCCAGCTCATCTGGCCCTGGGCGATCTCGGTGCCGATCTGCGCGAGGCCCTTCTCGATGGCCGCCGCGTCTTCCTTCGAGACGATCCCGCGCGCGGCGAGCATGTGGACGTGCGCGATCGAGCCGCGGACGTCTTCGGGGCCGAGGCGTTTGTCGACGTCGACGCTGGCGTTGATGCGCGCGGCGACTCCATCCAGCTCTTCGTCGAAGCGGCCGCCCCAGGCTTTGTCGGTCATGGCGGCGCGAAGGGTGCCGAGGTGTGAGGGCGCATGCAAACGAACGTTCGCGGTCGGACGGCTCACGCCGTGAACGCTCGGACCCATCGACACGCAGGGGCAGCCGTGAAAGCGTGTGGTTGCGCCGGCACCGGCCTTGCTGAGCCGCGCGTGGCCCTGCGCACCCCCGCAGGGGGAGGGTTTCTCACATGAATTGGCTCGGACGTTCCTTGCTGCTCGCCGCCTTCGTGGTCGGCCTGCCGGCGCTGGCCTCTGCACAGACTACGGTGCAAGGGCAGATCATCATCCAAGAGGCTCAGCCGACGCAGCAGCCCGTCGTGACGCAACAGGCGTATCCGCCCCAGAGCGCGTACGTCGCGCCGCAGCCGGTCGTCTGCCCCGAAGGCACCTTCACGCAGGTCGACGCCTACGGGCGAACGGTCTGCATGCAGGAGGTCCACCGGCACCGCGTCTCGGGCGGCCTGCTCGGCGGCGGCATCGGCCTCTTCGTGGGCGGCTGGGTGGTGACGGGCTTCTCGGGCCTCGTCGTCGGCGTCTTCGGCGCGACCGGCTGCGCGATCTCCTCGTCGATCAGCTCGGGCTCGTGCGTGTGGACGAGCGACTCGGCGTCGAACTTCCTGACGTTCTCCTGGATCCCGCTCATCGGCCCCTGGGTGTCGATGGGCTACATGTGGCCGGGCGCCGACGCCGGCATGTACGCCTGGATCGCGGTCGAAGGCCTCATCCAGGCCGGCGGTCTCACGATGCTGATCTTCGGCGCGCTCGGCGAGGACTACGTGGACTACCAGCCGATCGCCGGCGTGGACTTCCACGTGCGCCCGATGTTCGGCACGACGAACGGCGTGGAGGCGACGCTCCACTTCTAGCCCGGACGACGGCACGACGCGGCGGCGCCAGCGCCCAAGGGCGGCGCCCGCCGCGAAGTCCTCTATCCTGTCCGCATGGACGTCTCCGCGCTCCGCGCTCGCACCGACGCCGTCGCCCGCCGCATCCGGCTGGCGCGCGCGCTGCGAGCCGGAGCGTCGACGTCTGCGGCAGGCGCCGCCGGCGTCGCGCTCGCGCTGGCGGCCGAGCGTGTCGGCTGGATCGGTGAGGCCGACCTCCGCGTGGCCATGGCCGCGGGCCTCGCGGGCTCCGCGCTGGTCGCGCTCGCGGCCGCGTCGCGCCGCCTCCCGCGCCTCTTGCCCGCCACGCTGATCGACCGCGCGCACGCGCTCGACGGACGCGTCACGGCCGCGCTCGAGCTCTCACGGGAGCAGGCGCCGCTCGCGCAGCTGGCGGTCGAGGACGCGCTCGCGCGCACCGACGCGCTCTCCGCCGGGCGCGCCTTTCCGCTCCGCGCGCCGGCGGGCACGCGCGCGCTGCTCTTCGCGCTCGTGGCGATCGCGATCGCCGCGACGCTCCATCGTCCTGCGGCCCGCGTGCCTGCGCCGCCCCCGCCGCCGCGCCTCGCGCCGCTCCTCGTGCACCCGGACGACGTCGCGCTCGAGCAGCACGCGCTCGCCGAGATCGAGGCGCGCACGACGCCGAGCGCCGAGCTGCGGGCCGCGATCGACGACACGAACGATCTTCTCGAGGCGCTCGCGGAGCAGCGCGTCGAGCGCGCGGACGCGCTCCGCCAGCTCTCGGATCTCGTGGAGCGCCTCGAGCGGCCGCGTCCGAGCGCGCTCACGACGCGCGAGGACGTCCTCGCCGCCATCGGCGACCACCTCGGGCGCGGCGACACGACCCGGCCCCTCGCCGAGGCCCTGGCCGCGCGCGACGCGGCGGCGGCCGAGGCTGCGCTCTCCGAGATCGCCGAGCGCGCGCGGCAGGGAGAGCTCACGGCCGCGGAGCGTCGCGAGCTCGCGCAGGCCCTCGCCGAGGCCCGCGCCGCCGCCGAGCGCGCCCGCGAGGAGCGCGAGAGCGATCCCGAGTCGGTCGAGAGCGACGCGCCCGACGCACACCCGGAGGCCGCAGGCGAGGCCGAAGAGCGCCTCCTCGAAGAGCAACGCGAAGAGGTCGAGCGCCGAAGGCAGGAGATCCAGCGCGAGCAGGAGGCGCAGGACCAGCTCGATCGCCTCGAGCGCGAGCTCGGCGACGCCGCGGACCAGCTCGAGGGGAGCGAAGGCGATTCGGAGCGCGCCGCGGACGATCTCGACGACGCGGTCGAAGAGCTCAACCGCATGGCCCGCGACCAGGCCTCCGAAGAAGAGATGCAGCAGCTCGCCGAGCAGCTGCGGCAGCTCCGCGAGATGATCCGCCGCCAGCGCCAACAGCAGGGCGGCCAGGGCGAGGATGGCGAAGGTGGCTCGGGGTCCGGTCGCGGCTCCGAGAGCGGGCGCGAGGGTCGCATGGATCGCTTCGTCCTGCGCGCAGGCGGCGGGAGCGAGAGCGGCAGTGGCGGCGCGCGGCTCGCGATCCGGGGCGGCGCCGGAGGCGGCGAAGGCGGTGAGAGCGAGGGCCAGCAGGGCGATCCGAGCGAGAGCCCGAGCGGCTCTCCCGGCGGCGCCAGCGGCAGTGGCGCCGCGAGCGAGGGCGAAGGCGGCGAAGGAGAAGGCGAGAGCCAAGGCGGCGCGGGCGGCAGCGGCGCCGGCGAGGGAGGCGAGAGCGAAGAGCAGGTGCTCGTGCTCGGCGATCAGAGCGGCGGCGGCGCGCAGGCGATCCTCGAGCTCCCCGGCATGGGCCGGAGCGGCAGCGGCACCCAGCGTGGCAGCGGCGACGGCGACGGCGACGAGCCCGGCGGCGGCGCCGGGACCGATCACTCGCCCGCGACGCTCGACGACCCGACCGATCGCAGCGGCGATCACCGCACCGTCGCCGTGCAGGGCGAGGACCGCGGCCGCGGCCCGAGCCGCTCCGAGGTGATCCGCGGCGGCGCCGCGCGCGGCTTCGCATCCCGCGACTACGAGCGCGTCTACGCCGACTACGAGGCGCACGCGGAGCGCGCGATCGAGGAGAGCGAGATCCCGCCCGGCTACCGCTTCTACGTGAGGCGCTACTTCGACCTCATCCGGCCGCGGGATTGAAGGACCGACACAGAACGTGTCGGAACCCTTTCACTGCAGATCCAATTCCAGCGCGAATGCGCTGGAACAGACAGTGGTTGACGCAATTCTAGTCAACCACGGCGCGCCGATCAGAGCCCGTCCTGGAGCGGGCGCAGCGCCGAGCGGGTCGCCGCGAGTAGCGCCCGCTGCGAGAGCTCGCCGAGATCGCCCTCCCCGCGCGCCGCGGCGCGGCCGCTCAGCATCGCGCGCACGGCGCCGTGCGCGTCGGCGACGACGATGGAGACGCCGCAGCGGAACTCGTGGCCATCGATGACGTCCCGCGTCGTCCACTCCGTGACCGAGCCGGTGATCACGTAGCGCGCGCGCGAGGCGCGCCCCTCCACGCGGAAGCCGGGCTGCCCCTCGAGCGCGGCGTGGAGCGCGCCCTCGAGCGCGGCGGCCGCGGGCGCCCCACCGACGACGGCGCCGGTGTCCTCGATGACGATGCCCGTGGTGCGCTGTGCGCTCGCGAGGGCGAGGTGCGACAGACCGACGAGCCCGATGATGGCGGGAACCACGAGGGCGAGCGTTCGCCCTCGCGCGGACGAGCGCGCGTGCATGGAGCCTCCGGATCGCGAAGAGGCTCGTCCGGCTCGCTCTGCGCGATCCGCGGACTCACCTCGAGTGTCTCCCGTCTAACCGGCCTCCGCGCGCGGCCGCAAGAAATCGACGACGAATGCGAGCCCGATCCTGCACGCGCGCGGGTATCCTCCTGCCCCCGTGACCACCCTGCGCGAGCTCCTCGCGGGCCAAGCCTCGATCGGCGACATCGCCGCCTTCCTCGACGGTCTCGACGCCACGGCGCGCGAGGCCGAGTCGCTCACGCTGAGCGGGCGCGAGCAACGCGCGCTCTGGGAGCGCGCCGCCGACGGCCCGGTCATCACGACCGATCACTTCGTGCCGCGCTCGATCGCGCCGAACGTCGCCGTGCGGCACCCGGGGCGCAACACGATCCCGGTACCGCGCCACTTCCAGCTCTTCGCGAAGGTCTTCGCGCGCGACGAGCAGGATGGGCGCCTGCTCAACGGCTACAACGACTCGAACGCCTGGTTCATCCGTCCGGGCTACTTCGTCGCGTACGAGACGCGCGGCAACGCCGAGTGGATGAAGCGCGGCGGCGTCGTCGTGGACTATCTCCGCGTGCCGGAGGGCAAGGTCCCCGCCGGCTGGCCCGCCGTCGTGCCGAACCAGGTGGGCCTGCAGCGCCTCGTCTACTTCCGCACGCGCGACTTCATGCGGCGCGTCTCCGCGCACATGTCGATCGGGCGCGCCGCCGAGCAACGCGAGCAGGGGGATCGCGAGCTCGACTTCTGGTTCACGCTCTGCCGGAGAGATCCATGACGACGATTCACCCCAAGACCGACCAAGTCGCCGCGCACGCCCGCGGCAAGCTCGCGAGCACGCTCGATCGCCTCGGGCAGTACCTCGCGCACCCCGCGATCTCGTGCGATGCGGCGCACGCGGGCGACGTGAAGGCCCTCGCGCTGCGCATCGCCGACGACTTGCGCGGGCTCTCGCTCACGAACGTGCGCCTGCTCGAGCTCGACGGTGCCCTCCCCGCGGTCGCCGCCGACTACGCGCAGGCCGGCCCCGACAAGCCGACGGTCCTCATCTACGGCCACCTCGATCTGCAGCCCGTGAAGGGCGAGAGCTGGACCTCGCCGCCGCACGCGATCCGCCGCGAGGGCGATCGGATCTTCGCGCGCGGCGCGGCCGACGACATGGGCGGCTGGATCTCCCACCTCGCGGCGATCGAGAGCTGGCTCGCCGTCGCGGGCGAGCTGCCGGTGAACGTGAAGCTCCTCATCGAGGGCGAAGAAGAGATCGGCTCGCCGAACCTGGAGCGCTACATGGACGCGTTCCCCGACGCGTTCGCGTCGGACGTCATGGTGCTCACGGACTGCGAGAACCCCTCGACCGAGATCCCCGGGCTCACGGTCTCGCTTCGCGGGCTGATGGAGGTGGAGCTCGCGTGCGAGTCGCTCACGAGCGACGTCCACTCGGGGCTGTGGGGCAACCTCGTGCCCGATCCGGCCGTCACCCTGATGATGCTGGTCGCGCGCCTCGTGGACGAGGACGGCCGCCTCAAGCTCGGCCGCCAGCGCGTGCCCGAGGCGTGGTCGAAGGCCGCGTGGGACGTGCCGCTGAACGAGGACGTGATCCGCAAGGGCGCGCGCCTCAGGCCCGACGTGAAGCCGCTCGACGATCGGGGCCGGCCGCCTGCCGAGTGGGTGTGGCGCCAGCCCGCCGTGACGGTGCTCTCGACGACGCTGCCGACCCCGGGCCACGAGAAGAACGCCGTGCGCGCGCGGGCCTCGGCGGTGCTGAGCTTCCGCGTCGCGCCGGGGCAGACGCACGAAGAGCTGATGGCCGAGGTCGCCGAGGTGCTCACGAAGAGCCCGCCCGGCGGCGTGAAAGTGACGCTCACCCCGCGCGGCAAGCCCGGCCTCAGCTGGCTCTACACCCCGAAAGGCGAGGCCTTCGCGGCGGCCGACCGCGCTTACCAGAAGTCGTGGGGCCGCCCGCTCCTCTCGATCGGCGTCGGCGGCAGCATCCCCTTCGTGGCGCTCTTCGGTCGTCGCTTCTCCGATCGCCCGCTGATCCTCAACGGCGTCATGGATCCCGAGACGGGCGCGCACGGGCCGGACGAATCGATGCACCTCGGGGTGTTCGAGAAGGCGATCGTGGCGAACGTGTACCTCTACGCCGAGCTCGGCGCGCTCGGGCGCCGCTGAAGCGCGCTCGTCGGGGCGCGGGGCGACGGATTACTCTTCGGGAGTGACCCGCGAGCTCTCGAGCGCTTGCTCGTTCGTCTTCGCCGCCGTGCTCCTCGCGTCGTGCGGGCCGGGGCCGGGCAGCGACGGGCGCGCGTCGTGTGCGAGCACGGTCGCGGGACGGCGCTCGAGCGGCACCGTGACCTCGCCCGCCGGCGGCTCGATCGCGTTCACGGCGGACACGTTCGAGGACGACACCACGGTCACGCTCTGCGTCGCGCTCGGGGCCCGCGTGAGCCACCAGCTCTCGGACGCGTACGTGATCACGCTCTCGGCGCCCGCGCGCTCGGTCTTCTCGGTGAGCCTGCCGATCGACGCGGGGGCGTCCGCCGTGGCCGTGGAGCGGAGCGCATCGTCGGGCGCCCCCTTCGAGCGCATCGCGGCCAGCCCCGTGACCGAGCGGCTCGCGACCTTCCGCACGAGCGAGGCTGGCCTCTATCGCGCCGTCTCGCCGGTGGACGATCTGGATGCGGGGCCGATGCCGATCGTCGACGCCGACCTCGTGGCCGACGACGTGAACCGCCCCGACGCGCCGCGCCCGATCGGCCCGGTCGTGGTCGGCCCGGATCTCGCCCCTGCGCGCTACGACTGCCTCGGCGGTGATCCGATCGGCGGCAGTGGACCGGCCGTCGACGTCGAGGTCGAGGTCCGAGCCATCGTCGACGCCGTCCCGCGGGCCGACGCGAGCGTCATCGTCGCGAGCGCTCCGCGCTGGGACGCCCCGGTCGACTGCGCGACGTGCACGGGCGGGACGACGGACGCGACCGGGCACGTGGTCCTGTCGCTCCCACCCGGGCTGCAGTGGATCTACGTCGGCGCGGGAGGAGCGTCGCCCACCGTCGGTCTCACGCCGCTGTGGATCGCCGGCGTTCCGCTCCCCCTCGGCGCGCGCGCGCTCGTCGTGGAGGGCGTGGCCGTCCGCGACGACATGACCATCCACGCCCTCTCGGGCGGCTTCGGCTACGCGATCGGGCGCGTGCGCGATTGCGACGGCATGCCGGTCCAGCGCGCGCACGTGCGCATCTTCGACGACGTGACCCACACGGAGATCACCGTGACGAGCGGCGGCGCTCCCATCCGCTACGGCGCCAACGGCTCCCTTCCCGTCGCCCCGGGCGATCGGACGAGCGCGGACGGCAGCTATCTCGCGACCGCGCTCTTCGACACGGTCGACCTCCGCGTGGAGGCCTGGGGCCGGCGCGCGGTCGGCGAGCCGGACGTGCTGCTCGGCTGCCGGACGGTGACCTTCCGCGACGGCATCGGCGTGGTCGCCGATCTCTTCCCGCTCGCCGCGGACGCGGGGGCCCGCTGTGGCTCCGTCCCTTGACGCGACGTGGCGCGGGGGCGCGGCCGCGCTCCTGATCGCGGGATGCGCGAGCGCGCCGCGACCCCTCGCCGACGAGCCGATCCCGGCGACCGATCGCGATCCGCCTTCGTGGACCCCGGCGGCGAGCGCCGAAGGCCATGGCGGCGAGCCCGTCGCGCTCTCGCTCTCCGGGGGAAGCGAGCAGGCGCGCGCCCTGCTCCGCAGGCTCGTGCTGGCCGTGAGGGATCGCGACGAGACCGCCGTGTCGACGTCGCTCGCCGAGCACGTGGGCCACGCCCAGCCCACCGCGCTGCGCTCGACGTGGACCCGCGCCGCGCTCGCCCGGCAGATCCTCACGGCCGCGGCGGCGAGCAACGTGGACGAGCACGCGGCCTTCGACGCGCTGATCGATCCGGAGACGATCCAGGTGCTGGAAGCGAGCGCGCACTACGCAGGGCACCTGCCGAGCGGCGTGGATCCGAGCGACGTCGTGGTCACCTTCCAGGCGACCGCGCTCGGCCGCCGCCTCCTCGCCGGGCTCGCGGCCTCGCTCCTCGTCGTGCGGCCCGGCCCGACGCCGCTCGTCGTCGCGCGCTGAGCCCGCGGGGCTCGCGGAGCGGGTGACCGACGCGACGTGGTAGAACGGGGGCCTCGTGGCTCGCGGGGAATCGCCGAAGGATCGCCCGTTCAGCATCGGCCTCGCGCTCGGCGCGATCGTGGGCATCGCTGCGCTCTGTACGCTCTTCGGCGTCGCGGCCTCGTTTCGCGCGAGCTCCGCACCGACGTACGCCTATCCGGGCCCGGGGGTCGGCCTGGCGGAGCCGTTCCGAGGGGCGACCGCGTCCTTCGCGACGCTCACCTCGCGCGACTCGGCCCGCGCCACGCAGATGGGCGGCGCCGCGCTGAGCCGCGACCCGCTCCTCGCGCGCGCGACCGCGGAGTCCGCGCTCCGGCAGCGGGGCTACGTCGAGGGCGCGACCGCCGAGAGCGCGGTGCTCCCGCTGCCGGCCGAGCTGACGCCCGCGGACCTCGACGGCGCGTGTGGCGTGGTCCTCGCGATCGGCGATGGCGGCACGTCGCTCACGCGCGGCGGCGTGGTGGGCGCCACGTCCTTCCGCGCAGCGGATCCTTCCGCGCTCACGATCGCGAGCTGCGGCACGGCGCCGATTCGCTTCGAGGGCACCGGCAACGTCGTGGTCCGCACGTGGCTGCTGCCGGGCGTGGTGCCGGCGGCGCTCACGAGCACCGGCGCGCCGGCCGACGCCGTGCTGGCCCACGCGGAGGCCGAGATCGCGCTGCGGCGGCTGGGCTACACGCCGAGCGCGGAGCTCGTCGAGATCACGCCGACGGCCACCACGGCCGGCGGCTTCGTGACGCTGCGCGCGCCCGTGACGCCGTCCTCGGGCTGCATTCCGTTCGTCGTCTACGTCGAGGGCGCCGGGCGGCCGCAGATCCCGCCGGGTCGCTTCGACTACCTCGAGGACCGTGGCCTCGTGGGCGCGGTCTCGTGCGCGGTGACCGGGAGCGGGTGGGAGCCGAGCTTCGTCGACGACAGCACGGTCGGCGCCCGGGTCTGGCTCCGTGCCTACACGAGCGGCGCGCCCGAGACCTCGCCGATCCCGACGATCGGCAGCGCCACGCACGTCGACGCCTCGATCGCGACGTGGCCGGCCGCGATCGCCAGCCAGTGAGCCCGCCGCGAGGACGCGAGAGCGCCTCGCGACCGGCGGGCCCGCCGTGCCGCGGCCCCGCCGTGCTCCCGCGGCCCCGTCGTGATTCACCGCGGCGTGTGATTCAGTGCGGCGTGTGATTCACCGCGGCGTGTGATTCAGTGCGGCCAGTGATTTAGTGCGGCGTGTGATTCAGCGCGGCGTGTCGAGCGTCGCCGTCGTCTCGCCCGAGAAGCCGCGGCGCGGCGCGAGCCAGACGGAGAGGCGCACGCGCTGGCCCGGCGTCCGCGTGGCGAGCTGCGCGTCGAGCTCGGCGAGCGAGTGCACGGCGTGGCCGTCGACGGCCGTGATGACGTGGCCGCGCCAGGGCAGGCGCGCCGTCGCGAGCGCGGGCGGCGGCGTGCCGTCGGCCCCGACGATCCCCGCCCGCTGCGCGGCGGAGCCCGCCGCGACGGTCGTCACGCGAACGCCCTGCACGGTTCCCTCGGTGAAGTCCTCGCCTTGGATCCCGAGCATCGACTGGCTCGGCGCACGTTCCACCGCCGGCGTCGTGGTCGTCGTGCTCGCGCTCGCCGTGCTCGTCGAGGTCGTGGTCGACACCGCGGTGCTGCTGGCGCGGCCCTCGCGCACGCGGTCGACGAACTCCTGCACGTAATTCGCGGGCACGGCGAACCCCACGCCGACGCTGCCCGAGTCGCGCCCGCCCGGCGCGTAGATCGCCGTGTTCACGCCGATCACCTGTCCCTGGCGATCCACGAGCGGGCCGCCCGAGTTGCCCGGGTTGATGGGCGCATCGGTCTGGATGAGGTTGTGCGCCATCCCGCCGCCCACCCCCGGCACGTCGCGCCGCGCGCTGACGATGCCCTCGGTGAGCGTGCCCTCGAGCCCGAACGGCGAGCCGAAGGCGAGCACTTGCTGGCCGACCTGCACCGCGTCCGAGTCGGCGATCGGGAGCGGCGGCGACGGAACGTGCCCGCCGACCACCTCGAGCAGCGCGAGATCGTGGTCGCGATCGGTCTCGAGGATGTTCGCCTGCAGCGTGGTGCCGGTCCCGAAGCGCACCTGCACGGGGCGGATGTGGCCCGACGCGCGCCCGGCGTGCACGGCCTCGGCGACGACGTGGAAGTTCGTGATGATCCAGCGCTCGTCGCTCACGACGAAGCCCGAGCCGGTCGAGCCGCTGTCGATCACCGACACCGTGCTGCGCGCGAGGCGCCGAGCGATGCGGACGCGCATGGCCTCGGTCAGCTCCTGCGCCGAGGCCGGGCTCGCGTAGCTCCACGCCGGAGCCACGACGGCGAGGCTGAGCATCACGGCGACGAACGTGGCGCGGGCGGTGGACTTCATGAGGCCTCCGGGAGCAGACCCTCGGCGCGAGACGGCCTTGGGCGTTCTCTCCCAACGACAAGGGTACGTGGCTTTGGTTCCGTTTGTACCCACCCGGAGGGAGGGCCCATCGATTCGAGATCCGGACGTGTGTCAGCCCGGCTCGGTCTTCGGCTTCTTCGCGCGAGAACGCTTCGGCGCGGGCGGCTCTTCCGCGGGCTTTTCCGCAGCCTCGGGCGCGGCCGCGGCGGGCGCGGGCGAGGCGCCTACCTCGACCCACCCCTTCTTCACGTTCTCTTCGATCCAGGCCGCGACCGCGCGATCGGCGCCCTCCACGGTGGCCGCCGTCCGGAGCGCCGTCTCGAGCGGCGTCTTGCGGCCCGCCGAGTAGTCGGTGAAGTGCACGACGAAGGGCGGGTGGGCCCCCTCGTGCTCCTTGTTCGTGCGGATCACCACGTACTTGCGGACGGCGCGCTGCCCCTTGGTCTCCTTCACGTACACGCCGCGCCGCACGACCTCGCTCGCGCGCCGCGTGGGCGCGATGGCGCGCGCCTCGGGCGCCGCGTCCTCGAGGTAGCTCGTGATCTGCGAGAGGCCGGCGTCCGTGCCGTCGGCCTTCTTGTCCGTGCGCTCGCGCAGGAGCACCGGATGGATGAGCACCGCCGTCCGCAGCTCCGAGAGCGGCCGGTAACCTTGCTCGGCGTCGTACGCCAGGGCCATGCGTCGGATCGGCGCATCCCACGCATCGGTCGAGAGGAAGTCGGAGACACGCACCTCGACCACGATCTCCGGCCGCACGAAGCGGCAGAGCGTGCCCTCGCGGTTGGCGAGCCGGAAGCTCGAGCGCGCCTCGATCGTCGACAGGCGCGCGTGCCAGCGCGAGCGATCGTCCTCGCTCATGCCGCCGCCGACCGAGCCGACGAGCTGCAGCGAGCCGTCCTCGCGCACCAGCGCCACCTCGAGCTCGCGCACCTGACGCACCTCGCCGGTGATGCGCTCGCCGTAGGCGACGACGACGAGATCGACCGTGATCGTGGGCTTGATCTTGTAGGTCAGCCCGCGCTCGCTGCGCGCGACGATGCCCTCGTGCTTCTGCGACGAGCCGGGGGCTGCCCACTCGCGGTAGCGCTGCGCGACGAGGGCCGCGTTGCCTCGCTCGGTCGGCACGACGAGCTCGTCGCCGAGGTAGCGCTGGAGCGAAGCGAGGCGCTGCTCGTACGGGCGCAGGAGCGCATCCTCGCCGTTCTCCTCGACGAGATCGAAGGCGCGGAACTTCAGCGTGCTCTCGAGGCGGCCCTCCGAGAGCGCGGCGCCGGTGTGGTGGTTGCGCGCGCGCTCGCCCGTCGCCGGCGGCGCGTAGAGCTCGCCCGCGATCACGAGCGAGGGCGCCGAGGCGAGGCGCTCGGGCACGCCCGCGAGCGTCGTGACGCCCGTGAGCACGCGCCCGTTGTAGGCGACGAGCGCGACGCCGGCGCCCGCGGGCGGCGGCGCGTGCACGAGGAACCAGAGCTCCCCATCGAGCTTCGGGGACACGAAGAGCGTCTCGTCGGGCAAGAGCCGCTCGACGACGTCGGGCTCGACGACGCGGTAGCGCTTGGCGACCTGCCGCTTGTAGCGGCGCAACCGCCCGAGCAGGTCCTGATCGAGCAGCGCGCCGACGGGCGCCTTGAGGCCCTTGCCGTAGGGCTCGAACGTGGTGGCGAAGGGCGCGCCGCTCATGCGTCCTCTCCTGCCTTGGGCGCTGCGGGCGCGACGCGCTTGAGCTCGAGGTTCGAGAGGTGCAGCACGAGCAGGTACTTGTCGCCGTCGGTGCGCCCCTCGAGGAAGCCGAAGAAGCCGCTCCCGTTCGTCTGGAAGATGAGGCGCTGCTGCGCGCGCGGCCCCGCGCCCATCACGAGCATCTGCTTGGACTTCTCGAGCGTCGCCGCGATGTCGTGGAGGAAGTCGAAGGTGAGGCCGTTCACGTGCCGCAGCTGCTGCTTGCGCACGAGCGCGAAGCGGCGGATCACCTGCGCGGCGGGCATCAGGCGGCCCGACCACGGGAGCGGCGGCTGATCCTCGCCCACCGTCGCTTCGACGTCGACGAAGTCCCCACGGCTCTTCTCCGCGCCGTCGGGCCCCGTCACCACGGAGAGCACGCGCGCGGCATAGAGGATCTGCCCCGTCGCGCCGACCCACACGCGGCTGGCCTGACCGAGTCGCCGCCCGACCTGCTCGAGATCGATCTCGGGGTCGCCCTCCACGAGCGCCGTGGCGAGCGCCTCGGGGGACGCGTAGGCCCGCGTGAGCGCGTCGTAGGACGTCTTCTCGGTGGACTTCACCAGTCGCTCGAGCTTGAGCGGCGCGTGATCGGTGCGGCTCAGCCAGCGCATCGGCTCGCCGCGCGCGGGCCCGTGGGCCTCGATCTGGGCGTCTCGCTTGCGCTCGTCGGTGATGGAGAGGGTGCGCGGCATCAGAGCACTCCGAAGTCGAGGTCGCCGTCGAGATCGTCGGGGCCGACGCCTTCCGGCTCCGCGATCACCTCGCGCGAGACCATCTCGAAGCCGGCCGGGCGGCCGACGAGCGCGAAGGGGCCCTCGTCGTTGGCGAGCAGGATGGCCACATCGCGCTCGAAGCCATCGCGGTAGCCGAAGGGCAGCTCGAAGGTGCGCCCTGCCTTCAATGCCTCCGAGAGGCTCGGGCCGAGCGTCTCGGGCTCGAGCTGGTAGACCGCGCTCGTCACGATCTCGAGCACGCGCGCGGCGTCGACCTCGCGCAGCGCCTGCGGCACGCCGAGCGTCGAGGGCTGCACCTCGAGCACGTTCCCGGCGGCGTCGACCGCCACGCGATCGGTCTGCTCGCGCGCGTCCCACTTGTCGTCGAGCCAGAGGTGCGCGGTTCCGCCCATGGGCACGAGCACCGCGCCGTCCGGCGTCAGCCACGCCGCGTCGCACTCGCGGCCCGCTTCGTCGACGACGATGCGCTCGCGCTTGCCGTAGAGCTTCTCGCGCTCGACCTTCGTGAAGGCGAATGCGCTCTCTTCGTCTCCCAGACGCACCACGATCGATCGGGCCACGGCGCTCCTCCGGGCCGGAACTCTACCCGACCCCGACGACGCCGTTCAGCCCTCGTCGAGCGGCTCCATGCTGAGCAGCTCGTGCGCGCCGGCGGCGTGATAGGCCCGATAGCGGGCACCGGCGTGCAGCGCGCCGCGCGTGCGCTCGTGCGTGGCGAGCTGGTGGCCCCCCACGTCCACGTGGTGCAGCACGGCGCCGCGCGCGCCGTACGAGACGCCCGCCACCGCAGGGCCGTCGACGAAGACGACGGGCGCCCGCACGACCCGTGCGCGAGAGAGCGCGTAGACGGCGAGCGCGACCCCGAACAGGGTGTAGAGCCCGGCCCCGACGAGTCGCTCGCCGATCGGCAAGACGTGCCCCGCGCGGTCGCGCATGGCGTCGTCGGTGAGGACGTGGGCGGCCCAGCCGAGCGTCGCGGCGGCGAGGAGCGCGGCGAGCGCGGCGTGCAGGACCGCGCGCAGGCGCTGTCGCGTCGACATCCGCCCCGCCCGGTTCGCCTCGAGGTCGGTCGGCGAGCACACCCGCGCGACGAAGAGCTTCGCGCGCAGCGCCTCCATCGACTCGCTCGGGCCCCGCGCCGCGTGCGCGACGGGCGCGGGTGGCGACGCGGGCGGCGGCCCCGCGGCCAGACCCGGCAGGCGACTGCGGAACGCCCAGCCGAGACCGACGAACGTCGCCGGCACGCCGACGAGCAGCAAGAGCAAGCCGGTACTGTCGCCGAGCACGGCGGCGAGTCCACTGGCCCGCCACGCCACGATCCACGCCCACGCCCACGCCCCGCCGATCACGACCGCGTTCAGCCCCAACGCGAGCGCGAGGCCTTTCGCTTTTTCTCCACCCCGCACGCACGAATCCTAGCGCGTAGCGGCTCGGCGCGACCTCGACGAACCGCGTGCGCCGATTCACAACCTCGCCCCGCGGAGGGACGACATGGAGTGGGGAACCCGTCACGAGCTCGGGGAAGTGGGCGCGGCGAACGAGCATTTCCGAGGGCTCCGGGAGCGGTTCCCGGAGGTGCCCTCGGCCTACGTGCCGAGCGGAAAGCTGCCACCGATGGCGCTGGTCTGGCTGGCGATGGGCGCCGCCGCCGGGGTGCCCGCGGCGGTCTTCACCGGTCTGGTGCTCGGCGGGCTGACGATTCTCCTCCTGACCCTCGTGGGCGGCCTGCTCGGGCTCATGGCGGCCGCGTGTGGGCGCGTGCTCTGTGTCGTCGCGCTCCTCGAGCTCGCGATCGCCGTGATCGGCTTCGGCATCACCTTCGCCGGCATCGGCGCGGTCCCCGCGTGGATCGCGACCTGGGCCGGCAAACGAGGCAAGAACCGCAATCGCTGGGCGGCGATGGCGCTCGCCGTGCCGTCCGCCGTGGTCGCGTTCGCGATCGTGTTCCTCGTGCCGCAGGCGCTCGCGTGGGCGGTGGGCCCGGCCGACCCGACCGACGACTTCGCCGTCTCGAGCCTCGTGCACACCTTCGCGGATCTCGGCTGGATCGCGATCGGCGTGTACCTGATCGGCTTCGTGGTGACGATGGCCGCGGCGGCCCTCGCGGCGCACGAGGCCGTCGCCGCCCAGAAGTTCTGCGAGGCCTGCGAGGAGTACATGGAAGAGAGCCGGCTCGCGGGGCTCGCCTTCGACCGCGCCGCGTGGGCCTTCGACGCGCTCCGCCGCGGCGGCGGCGCGGAGATCGCCCCGCACCTCGCCACGCAGAGCGGGCTCGACGTCGAGCCGCTCGTCTTCGGCTGTCCGCGGTGTCAGCGCGGCTACTTCGAGGGCACCGCGCACGCGCGTGCGGCGTGGCGCGACGCGAAGGGCAACCCGCAGGACCGGGTCGAGACGTGGCTCTGCGCTTCGATCGAGCTCGCCCCCGAGGCGACGCGCGCCCTCGCCCTGGTGAAGCAGGCGCAGCCGTGAGCACGCACCGCCTCCCTCTCGTCGCTGCGTGGCTGACCCTCGCCCTGGGCCTCGGCCCGCTCGCGCTCGTCCTGCTCGAGTCCATCGGCGCGATGGCGTGGCCCGCGCTCGCGCGCCACGCCCACGAAGCGCTGGGGCCGCTCTGCCACCAGATGCCGGAGCGCTGTCCGTCGCTCGCGGGACACGCGCTCGGAGCGTGCTGGCGTTGTCTCGGCGTGGATCTGGGCCTCGTGGTCGCCGGTGTGCTCTCGCTGCGAGGTCGCGCGATCACGGTGCGCGCAGTCGCGGCCGCGCTCTTCGTCGGGCTCGTCGACTGGCTGCTGGGGCAGTGGGGCGCGAGCCCCGATCTCGCGATCGAGCGCGGCCTCGCAGGGATCGCGCTCGGCGTCGGGCTCGGCGGCGCGCTGGTCGCGGCGAGCCGGACGCTCGGGCGCTCGGCTCCGCGCCTGGCAAGCCTCGCCGGTCAACGCCCGAGGAAATCACCGAGCAGGTCGATGCGGTTCGACTGGATCATGTCGACGCCTGCGCCGAAGAGCCGCTCGTAGCCGGCCGTGTCGCCGCGGAGCGCGGCGACGTCCTGCAGGAACCCCAGCGCGAACACGCGGTATCCGGCGGCGTGGACGATCGGCGCCATCACGGTCGGATCGGCGTCGTCGATGTGCACGTAGTCGGGCGTGCGCGGCGCGAGCGCGGCGAGGCGCGCGTCGAGCTCGGCCTGCGTCGTCGCCCGCACGAGGAAGTGGAGCCCCGGCTCGATCGCGAGCGCGGCCCGCACGTGCGCGGGATCGGCGTCGTCGAAGACCACGCGATCGAGCGCGCCGGCCGCGACGACGTCGGCGGCGAGCAGGTCGTAGCGATCGGTCTTGCTCGCATCGACCACGATGACGATGCGGTCGGCGGCGAGCGCCAGGGCGTCGGCGAACGTGGGCACGTGCTCGCAGCCGAAGTCGCCGTCGAACGCCGCGACGTCGAGCGCGAGCGCCTGCACCTCGGCCAGCGTGAGGTCGGCGAGCGGGCCCGTGCCCTGGGTCGTGCGGTCGACGGTGTCGTCGTGCATCAGCACGAGGTGCCCGTCGCGGGTCGCGCGCACGTCCATCTCGACGAGGTCGGCGCCGAAGGCGATCGCCGCGCGGATCCCGGAGAGCGTGTTCTCGGGCGTGAGGCCGCCGGGCGCGCCGGCGCCGCGATGCGACGACGCGAGGCGCATGCCCGTGCAGCTCGGGTCGGTGGCGCAGCCGAGCGGCGCGAGGCTCGTACGCGCCGGCGCGCCCGCGGCGCGACAATCGAAGACCGATGGGTCGTAGCCGAGCGCGGCGTCGCGCGGCGCCGCGGGCGCATCCCGGCCGACGTCGGTGGCGAAGACGTCCTCGGGGGCCGATGCGTCGGTCGGCGCGGCCGGCGAGGCACACGCTGCGAGCGCGACCGTCGCGAGGGCAGCGAGGGCGGTTCGAGGGGGCATCCGAGGCAACGGTAGACCGAGCGCCGGCCCGCCGTCACCCGCCGTCGCGAGTCAGACGCCGAGCTCGCGCGCGAGCTGCTCGGCCGGCATCGCGCCACTCACGCGCCTGGTCTCCTGACCGCGATCGAAGCGGATGAAGGTCGGGATGCTACGGATCCCGAAGCGCGCCGCCACGTCCGGCACGGCCTCGGTGTCGAGCTTGACGACGAGCACCCGTCCTTGCCGCGAGCGCGCCAGCGACTCGAGCTGCGGCGCCACGGCCCGACAGGGCCCGCACCACTCGGCCCAGAAGTCGACCACGACGGGCAGCGGCGATCGCCCCACGACCTCGTCGAAGTCCGACGCCGAATCGGCATGGACCGGCGTATCGATGGCGATCGCGGTCTTGCAGCGACCGCAACGCGCGGTGTCGCGCGCGCGCGCGGCGGGGATGCGGTTCGTGGCGCCGCACGCGGAGCAGGTGACGTTCATGACCAGCCTCGAGGCGAAACTAAGCACCGCGGCGCCGGGTGGAACCTCCCCGGGCCGTCGGGATGGGTCGGAGATCGGCCCGGGCTCACGGCGGCGCTCGCGACGCTCGATGGCGTCGATCTCTCGCCCTTCACCTTCTCCGAGGGGCCGCCGCCTCGCCCGAAAGCCGGCGGAGGCGCCCTCCGGCGGCGTCAGAACCGGCGCAGCGCGCGCAGCAGCTCGGCCGCGCGCTCGACGGCCTGTCCCTGGCGGTCGTTGCCGAGGTCGCCGAGGATCGTCTCGAGCGCCGCGCGCGCCTCGGCGAAGCTGTCGCGCATCACCTTCTCTTCGCGCGCCGCACCTTCGACGCGTCCCTCGAGGAGCATCAGCTGCGCGTCGCGGTCGCCCACGAGCTGCTCGAGGCGGCGCAGCTCGGCCTCGCGGGAGACGAGCGCCGACGACGACTCCACCCGCTCGCGCGCCTTGCGCTCCTGGGCCAGCTCGGCGGTGAGCCGTGCGATGCGCTCCTCGGCCTCGAGCAGCTTCGTCGGATCCGGCGCCGCCGAGTCGCCGCGCGCGACGCGCTCGAGCGCACGGATGCGATCGTCACGGTCCTCGAGCTGCGCCGTGAGGCTGCGGAGCATCAGCTCGCGGTCCTCCACGTCGCGCGAGAGTCGCCCGATCTCCTCGCGGTAGACCGAGTCCGGGGCCGCAGGGATCGCCGAGGCACGCTCTTCGGCGAGGCTCGCCGTCAGGCGCGAGAGGCTCTCGCGCACGTCCCGCAGCGCCTCGAGCGCGGAGGCACGCTCGGTGTCGTAGTGCGCGCTGCGCTCCTTCTCGGTCGCGAGCTCGCGGAGCGCCGCGTCGCGCTCGCGCCGCTCTTCGTCCGAGCGCACCGAGGACACCGCCTCGAGCGCGCCGATGGACTCGGTCGCCGTCGCCAGACGCGCCTCGAGGGCGGACAGGGCTCGCGCCGCACCGGCGTCGCGCTCGCTCGCCTGGGCGAGCTCGCTCTCGAGACGGCTCACGAGCGCGTCGCGCGCCGCCAGCCGCGCCGCGCTCTCGGCCACCCGCCGCGCATCGCTTCGCGCCGCGGCCTCGGCCGTCGCGATCCGGGCGCTCACGGCCAGCAGGCTCGCGCGCGCTGCGCTCGCCGATGCATCCGCGTCGGCCGCCCGCAGGCGCAGGCCCGTGCACTCGCCGCGTAGCGCGTCGAGCTGAGCCTCGTGATCGTCGGTCTCCGGTGCGGGCTCGGGCTCGAGCAGCATCGGCGGCGGCATCACGCTCTCGAGCGCCACGACGCGCGTCGCGAGCGTGTCGCGCTCGCCACGCACCGTCTCGAGCTCGCTGTTGCGATGGCTGAGCTGCCCGGATCGGAGATCGACCTCGGCCTCCGCCGTCGCCGCGCGGCGGCGCGCCTCGGCGAGCTCGGCATCGCCCGCGTGGGCCGCGATCTCGAGCGCGGTGCGCAGGCGCGCCACCTCGCCGAGCAGCTCGGTGCGCTCACGCTGGGTCTCTTCGAGCTGCTCGCGCGCTCGCATCAGCGCGCCGAAGAGCTGGCCGGCGCGCGTCGCATCGGCGTCGTTCTCGCGGCTCGGCGCGGGCCGCGGCATGCGCGCCAGCTCGAGCTGCTCTTCCGACTCGGCGAGGCGCCGCTCGAGCTCGCGCGTGCGCTCCTCGCCACGGCGCACGTCGTCCTCGACGAGCGCGAGCCGGCTCTCGGCGACACGCCGCAGCTCGTGCAGCTCGGCGACCTTCGCCGCGAGACCGCGCGCCGATCCTTCCGCGCTCGCATGCTCCTCGACGAGGCGGGCGATCTCGTGATCCCGCGCGGCGAGCGCGAGGCCGAGCTCGGCGACGCGCGCCTCGGCCGCAGCCGCCGCGGTGACGGCCTGCGAGAGACGGCGCTCCAGCTCGGCGACGCGCGCCTCGGCCGCAGCCGCGGCGGTGACGGCGTGCGAGAGGCGGCGCTCGAGCTCGGCGACGGCCGCTTCGCTGGCACTGGCGCGATCGAGCGCCCGCGCGAGCTCGGTCGCGTCCGTGGCGATCGCCTCGACCACCGGCGCGGGCGCGACCACCGGCGCAGGCGGGCTCGCGAGCTCGGCGCGCAGCGCGGCCAGCTTGGCCTCGTGCGCCTGTCCGATCGAAGCGAGGTCGGCCTTCAGCTCGTCGACCTGGAACGCCAGCTCGGCGCGCCGCGTCTCGGCCTCGACCGCGCGCCGCTGTGCCGACTGCAGCGCCTCTTGGGCTCGCGCGAGCTCCGCGTCGATCGCTGCGCGCGACGGCACGGCCACGCCGATCGCGCTCTCGGCGGCGCGCGTGCGGCTCTCCTCGACGAGATCGCGGACGAGCACCGCGCGGCGCTCGTTCTCGGCCCGCAGCGCCGTCAGCTCGCGCGCGGCCGTGCGCAGTCGCGCCTCGAGCGCATCGCACTCGGCCCGCGCCGCCTCCACCGCCTCCGACTCGCCGCCCTCCGCGCTCTCGCGCTCGGCCTGGCTCTCGCGGAGGGCCTCTTCGAGCCGGGCCTGCTCGTGGCGCGCCTCGTCGAGCTTCTGCGCGCTGCGCGCGATCTCGCGCTGCGCTTGCTCGAGCCGCTTCTCGGCGTGCTCGAGCCGCGTCCGCGCGGCCTCGGCCTCGCGCTCGAAGCGCGGATCGGGCTGGGCGCGCTCGCCCTCGACGCGCGGCGTGACGATCACGGCGTAGCCGTCGAGCACGGCCGAGCGCGGCGCGACCACGGCGACGAAGCGCGCGGGCGCGAGCTCGACGCTGCTCGCGTCGTAGGCGACCTCCGCCGTCGCGCCCCCGAGCTCCGCGAGCGCGAAGCCCGCGAGCGGCGCCTGGCCGAACACGCGCACGTGCTCGAAGCGAGCGCTGACGAGCGCGTGGAACGCCTCGTATCCCGGCTCGCCCGCCGCATCCGTCGCGACGACGAGCACGCCCTCGGCCGCGAGCGCGGCGATCTCGTCGAAGCGCCCCGCCTCGGCGAGGCCGGCCGCCACGAGGTCCGGGACCACGATCGCGTCCCAGGTGCCCTTCTCGGCCGGCGTCGGCCACGCGCGCACCGGCAGGCCGCGACGGCGCGCCCGCTTCTCGCGGCTCACGACGTCCACGGTCCGCGCCGCATCGGAGAGGCGTCGCTCGACGCGGGTGCTGGTGTCTCCGACGAGCAGCACGCGGCGATCCCGGAGCAGCTCCTCGAGGTGGACGACCAGCGCCAAGTCTGCGTGGTCGCGTTGATTTTCGTTCACGGTTCCGGTCATCGGCCCCACCGGGCGCGGCGACTATACCTCGATCTTCCTCGGGCGAGCCCTCGTTCGCACATGCCGCCCGCGACGCGGGTTTCGGGCGGCGCGGTCCGCCGGGCGCGCGCTACACTCGGCGCGTGCGTGCCGAGCGCCCCGTGGCGCCCCGAGATTCCCCCGTCCCTCCGTCCCGCTCCGCGCTCGAGCCCTGGCTCCGCCCGCTCCGCCGACGCGCCACGCTCGCGCTCGGGCTGAGGGCGGCCCTCGCCGGGATCGCGGCGCTCGCGCTCTCGGCGATGGTCGGCGGGATGCTCGTCGGCCCGCTCCCGCACGCGGCCCTGCTCGGCGTGGCCTGGACGCTCGTCGCCTCGGCCGTGCTGGTCGCGCTCTGGGGACCGCTCGAAGAGATCGCGGCGCTGCGCGGGACGGGGGTCGCGCGCGTGATCGAAGCAGCCGATCCCCGCCTCGCCGCCGCCACGCGCTCGGCGCTCGCACTGGCGATGGCGCCGCCCGAGGGCGCCTCGGCCGCGCTCGTGGGCGCGCACCAGCGCAGCGTCTCGGAGCGCCTCGGCCAGCTGCGCCCCGCCGCCGTCGTGCGCCCCGGGCGCGAGATCGGGCGCGCGCTTCCCTGGGCGGCGCTGGGCCTCGTGCTCGCGCTCGTCCTCGGCCTCGCCAGCGGTCGCGCGCGCGCGGGCGTCTTCGCGCTGATCCATCCGCTCGCCACGAGCCGTGCGGACGCGCCGACGGCCTCGATCGTCGACTCGCTCGATGCGCGCATCGTCTACCCGAGCTACCTCGACCGCGCGCCTCTCCGCGTGCCGGGCGCGACCCGCATCGATGCGCCGATCGGCAGCACGGTCGAGGTGCGCATCGTCCCGCGCCTCGCCGCGCGACGCGTGGAGCTCGGCGTGGGCGAGCAGGCGCTCGGCTGCGCTCGCACCGGCGACTCGTACTCCGTCAGCTTCCTCGTGCGCGAGGACGTCCCGCTCACGGTCACGGTCACGGATCGGGACGGGCGCGCCGTGCGCGACGCCGAGCGGCGCGCCGTGCACGCGATCGTCGATCCGGTGCCGAGCGTGCACCTGCTCGCGCCCGAGAGCGACGGCATCGTCGACCCCGACGACAGCATCCTGCTCGCCTACGACGCCTCGGACGAGATCGGCGTGGCCGACGCGGAGCTCGTGATCACGCCGCCGGACGGGCGCGAGCGGCGGCGACGCCTCGAGATCACGCCGTCCACGCAGGTGAGCGGCGACACCTTCCTCGCCGTGCGCGACCTCGGCGGGGAGCCCGGCGATCGCATCACGCTGCGCGTCGAGGCGCGGGACGAGAACGACGTCACGGGCCCGGGCATCGGCCGCTCCGAGACGCGCACGATCGTGATCGCCTCGGAGTCGACGCGGCGGCAGGAGGCGATCGAGGACCTGCAGGAGGTGCGCGACGTGGCGCTCCTCGCGCTCGCCGATCGGCTCGAGGTGCCGGTGCCCGAGACCGAAGAGGCGGCGGCGACGCGCTTCGCGAACGGCTCGGCGCAGCTCACGGGCCTCATCGCCGCGCTGGGGCGGCTCTCGTTCGCCGCGCGCGTGGGTGAGGCGGCGCGGACCGACGCGCCACTCTACGCGGGCATGGTCTCGCGGCTGCGGCGGCTCCTGTCGGCCGAGCGTCGCACCCTCGAGCCGCGCGTCGCGGCGCTCGCACCGCGCACCGAGGCCGATCGCGCCGTGCAGAGCGAGCTCGAGGACGACGTGCTCACGCTCACCGACCTGCTCGCGCGGGCCCGCGTCGAGGACGCGGCGCAGATCGCGCGTGAGCTCGAGGCGTTGCGCCGCGAGATCGCCTCGCTCCTGCGGGAGCTGCAGCGCGCGCCGAGCGACGAGGCGCGCGCTGCACTGCTCACCGCGATCGGCCGCGCCGAACAGCGCCTCGCCGAGCTGCGGGCGCGCCTCGGATCGATGGGCAGCTCGGCGCCGAGCGAGTTCGGCAACGTGACCGAGCAGGAGGCGCAACAGACGCAGGCCGCGCTCGACGCGATGCGCGAGGGCCTCCTCGCGGGCGACATGAGCGCGGCCGATCGCGCGCTCTCGGCGCTCGAGCAGGAGATCGATCGCATCGCGAGCGCGCTCGGCGAAGGAGCCTCGTCGTTCGCCGAGGCGCACTTCGGCGAGCGGGATCGGGCGCTCGCCGAGGCGATGGACGCGCTGCAGGGCCTCGAGGCCGAGGAGCGCGATCTCGCGAGTGGCAGCTCGCGCGCGCGCACGGAGGCAGCCCACGCGGCGCTCGAGACGTTGGGCGACCGTGGCGCCGGTCGCGCCGAAGCCCTCGCCGAGGATGCGCGGAGCGTGGCTGGCGCCTACCAGGGGCTCGACGCGCGCCGGCTGCCGCAGACCGAGCGCGACGAGCGCGGGCGCGCCGAGCAGCGGCTGCGCGACGTGGCGGCGGCGCTGGGCCACGGCGACCTCGGCGAGGCGAGCCGCATGGCCGAGGAGGCCGATCTCGAGGCCGACGCGCTCGCGCGCGATCTGGAGCTCGAGGCGATGATGTTCCCCGGCCACGAGGGGCAGACGGCGAGCGCGGCGCGCACCGCCCGCGAGGTGGCCGATCGGGCGCACGCGCTGCGCGGCGCGATCGAGCGCGCGATCCCGGACCTGCGCGAGCACCTCTCGGAGGAAGGACGCCGGCAGCTCCTCGAAGGCGCGCCGCGACAGACGGCAGCGTCCGAGAGCACCGAGCGCCTCGCCCAGCGCTTCGAGGACGGCCCCGACGGAGAGCCGCTCGTGCCCGACGTGGCCTCCGACCTGCGCGACATCCGGCAGCTGATGGACGCGGCGCGCGATGCGCGCGAGCACCAGCAGCCGGTCGACGCAGCCGATGCGGAGGGCGAGGCCGCGCGGCGGCTGTCGGCGCTGCGGCAGCGCCTCGAAGAGGACGCACAGCACCAGCGCGGCGGCTCGGGCGGCGGCGCGAACGAGCTCGGCGCCGCGGTCGAGATCCCCGAGGATCACGAGGGGCCGATGGAGGCGCGTCGCCGGCTACTCGACGCGATGAGCGAGGACGCGCCGCCCGGCTACGGCGAGGCCGTGCGCCACTACTACGAGGGCCTGTTGCGATGAGGCGCGCGCTGCTGACGCTCGTCGTGCTGCTCGGCCTCGCGCCGCGTTCCGTCGCGCATGCGATGCCGCCCGGGCAAGACGGCGCGCGCCTCACGCAGGCCGCCATCGGGCTCGATCGCCTGCACGTCGCCGAGGCGAGCGCCGAGCTCGACGCGCTCGCCGCGGCGTATCCCGACGATCCCGACGTGCGCTTCGAGCGTGGCTACGCGCGCCTCTTGCGCGGCGAGTATGCGGCAGCCCGCGACGATCTGGAGGGCTCGCTCGTGCGCGCCGTGGGCTTACGCGGCGCCGCGGAGCGGGCGATGCTGGCGCGCGTCGCCCACGAGACCGAGGCCGTCACGCACGGCTTCGAGGAGCTGCGCAGCGCCGACGGCCGCTTCGTGATCCGCTACGCGCCCGGCCCCGACCGCTTCGTCGCGCACGACGCGCTCGCCGTCCTCGCGCGGGTCGACGAGGGCCTCGGCGCCGAGCTCGGCGCGCACCACCAGGGCCCCATCCGGCTCGAGATCCTCCCCACCGCCACCGCGCTCTCGCGCGTCTCGAGCCTGTCCATCGAGGACATCGAGCGCACGGGCACGATCGCGCTCTGCAAGTGGGATCGCCTGATGATCACCTCGCCGCGCGCGCTGGTGCACGGCTATCCGTGGGCCGACACGATCGGCCACGAGACGGTGCACCTCTTGCTCGCGCAGATCAGCGAGGACGAGGCCCCGGTGTGGATGCAGGAGGGCTACGCCCGCTTCCTCGAGCGGCGCTGGCGCGGCGCGCCGCCGGCCGTGCGGCTCGACGAAGGGACGCAGCGCCTGCTCGTGACGCGCGCCGCGCAGGGAACGCTGATCCCCTTCGAGGACCTGCATCCCTCCATCGCGATGCTGCCGAGCGCGGAGGACGCCGCCCTCGCCTTCGCGCAGGTCTCCACGTTCGTGCAGACCTTCTACGGAATGCGCGGCAGCGCAGGCCTCGTCGACGTGGCCTCGCGCGTGCGGCGCGGCGAGGACGCGCGGCAGGCCTTCGCCGAGTCGTCGGGAGGGAGCTGGGACGCGCTCGAGGGACAGTGGCGCGATGCGGTGGGCCGCATGCCGCTTCCCGGGGACGACGCGCCCGAAGTGCCGCGCCTCGAGCTGCGCCACGGCGAGGGCGAGCCCGACGACAGCGGCGAGGTCACCGAGGAGCGCGCGCGCCGCGCCGTGCGGCTCGGGGACCTGCTCTGGACGGCGCAGCGCTACCTCGCGGCGGCCGCCGAGTACGGGCGCGCCCACGAGATCGCGCCCGAGGATCCCGTGGTCGCTTCGCGCCTCGCGCGCGCGGCCGTGCGGGGAGGCGACGGTGCGGCCGCGATCGCGGCGCTCGAGCCGCTGCGCGCCCGCTTCCCCGAGCATGCGCCGCTGCTGGCGAACCTCGGCGCGGCCTATGCGCTCGTCGGCGATCGCGAGCGCGCGAGGGAGACGAGCCGCGCGGCCACGGAGGTGAACCCCTTCGACCCCGAGCCGCACTGCACGCTCGCGCTCGTCGAGGATGCCGAGAGCGACGACGTGGTCTTCCAGCGCGAGGCGTGCGCCGCGCTCGGAGGGAGCGTCGAGTGAGCGCGCATCGCGCCCCTCGCCCGCGGTCGACCGGGGACGAGCCGGGATCTATGGTCCGCCCGTGAGCTCTTCCTCCCTGCCTCCCGAGCCCTCGAACGGCGCCGCCGCGCACGAGCCCGACGACGTCGAGCGCGTCCGCGAGCTCGCGCGCACGAAGAAGCGCCTCGTGGCCCAGATCAAGCGGCGCATCGTCGGCCAGGACGAGGTCGTCGACCTGCTCCTCGTGGCGCTCTTCGCCCGCGGGCACGGGCTCTTCGTGGGCGTGCCGGGCCTCGCCAAGACGCTCCTCATCACGACGCTCGCCGAGGCGCTCTCGCTGCGCTCGAACCGCGTGCAGTTCACGCCCGATCTGATGCCGACCGACATCACGGGCACCGACGTGCTCGAGGAAGACGCCGCGACGGGCGAGCGCCGCTTCCGCTTCGTGCAGGGACCGATCTTCACGAACGTCCTCTTGGCCGACGAGATCAACCGCACGCCGCCCAAGACGCAGGCCGCGCTGCTCCAGTCGATGGCCGAAGGCCGCGTGACCGCGGGCGGCAAGACCTATCCGCTCGAGGCACCCTACGCGGTGTTCGCGACGCAGAACCCGATCGAGCAAGAAGGCACCTACCCTCTCCCCGAGGCGCAGCTCGACCGCTTCCTCTTCCAGATCGACGTGGGCTACCCGAGCGCGGCCGAGGAGCTCGAGATCGTCAAGCGCACGACGGCGCCGGCGACGGCGACGCCAGAGCCCGTGCTCTCGCGCGCGGAGATCCTCGCGCTCCAGGAGCTCGTGCCGCGCGTGCCGGCCGCCGATCACGTGGTCGAGGCCGCCGTCTCGCTCGTGCGCAAGACCCGGCCCGACGATGCGACCGCGAGCCAGCGCGTGCGCGACCTCGTGGCGTTCGGAGCCGGGCCGCGCGCGAGCCAAGCGCTGGTGCTCGGCGCCAAGGCGCGGGCCGTGCTCGACGGCCGCTTCGTCGCCGAGGTCGAGGACGTGCGCGCGCTGGCGCTCCCCGTGCTGCGTCACCGCATCGTCCCGAGCTTCCGCGCCGAGGCCGAGGGCGTGCGCGCCAAGGACCTCGTCGCCGAGCTGCTCGCTTGAGCGAGGGCGCGACGAAGCGCGCCCCGATCGATCCGGAGACCGCCCGGCGCGTCGCCGCGCTCACGCTCGAGATCCAGCGCGCCGCGCTCGGCCTGCCCTCGGGCAAGCACCGCAGCCCGCACCGCGGCGCGAGCGTCGTCTTCGTCGAGCACCGCGAGTACCGCCCGGGCGACGACCCGCGCCTCATCGACTGGCGCGCCTACGCGCGCAACGACCGGCACGCGATCAAGCGCTTCGAGCAGGAGGCGCAGCTCGGCTGCGTGCTGATGCTCGACGCCTCGCGCTCGATGGACTTCGGCGAGCCCGGCGGGCGCACCAAGCTCGAGCAGGCGGCCGCGCTCCTGGCCGGGATCGCGCTCGTCTTGCGGCGGCAGGCCGATGCGGTCGGCATCGTGCGCTTCGCGAGCGAGACCGAGCGGACGCTGCCGATGCGGGCGAGCATCGCGCACGTCGACCGCGTGCTGGCGGCGCTCGCCCTTCCCGCCTCCGCGGCGAGCGGCACGAATCTCGGGGGCGCCCTCGCGCGCACCGCCGAGCGCGAGAGCCGCCGGGGCCTGGTCGTGATCGCCAGCGATCTCCTCGACGCCGCGCCGGACGCGCTCGCGCCGATCGCGCGCCTCGTCGCGCACGGGCACGAGGTCTGGGTGCTGCAGGTGCTCACGCCGGACGAGCTCGAGCTGCGCGGCGAGGGCGCCGCGCGCTTCGTGGGCCTCGAGGGCGAGCGGGCGGTCGAGGCCGATCCCTCCGCCGTGCGCGCGCGCTATCGCGCCGAGATCGACGCGTTCGTCGCGCGCTCGCGCAGCGCGGCGATGACCCGCGGCGCGCACCACCTCCTCGTGCGCACCGATCAGCCCGTCGAGGGCGTGCTGGCCGAGCTGCTCCTGCGCGGGAGGCGCTCGCGATGGGCCTAGGCGTTCCGCTCGCGCTGATCGGGCTCGCGCTCGCCGCGGTGCCCGTGCTCGCGCATCTCGTGCGGCGGAGCGACGTGCCCGAGCGGCGCCTGCCCACGGTCGCGCTGCTCGAGCGGGCGGTCGCCGAGAGCCGCCGCCGCGTGCGCGTGAACGATCCGCTGCTGCTCGCCCTGCGGATCGCGCTCGTGACGCTCCTGGCGCTCGCCGTCGCGGCGCCCTTCGTCGAGTCGGAGGTCGCCTACGGCTCGGGCGGCCTCGCGAGCGTCACGATCGTGCTCGACGACTCGATGTCGATGGGCCGGCGCGAAGGCGAGCGCACGCTCTTCGAGGACGCCCGCGCCCGCGCCCGCGACGCGATCCACGCGCTGCCCGAGGGCGCCGAGGTCTCGGTCGTGCTCGGCGGCGCGCCGGCCCGCGTGCTGGTGCCGCGCACGACGGCGCGCGACGAGGCCGCCCGCGCGCTCGACGACGTGGCGCTCCCGGGCGCGCGCGGCACGGACGTGGAAGGCGCGATGGCGCTCGCGGCACGGCAGCTCGCGGCCGCCGCACACGCCGAGCGCCGCGTGCTCGTGCTCTCCGACCTCGCGCTCCGCGAGGACGAGGCGCTCCCGAGCGCCCCCAGCGGCGTGCGCCTCGACGTGGAGACCTTCGGCCCGGCCCTCACCCCGAACCTCGCCATCGCCAGCGTCGACGCGGCCGAGGACCCGACGATCGAAGGCTCGATGTCGGTCTCCGTGACGGTGCGCGCGTTCGGCGCCGACGAGGACCACGTCGAGATCGGGATCGCGACGGGCGATCGCGTGCTCGCGCGCGAGACGATGAGCCTCGTCGACGCGGGCGGAAGGCTGACGCTCCATGTGCTCGTGCCCGAGGGCGTGACGAGCGCCGAGGCGCGCATCCTCGACGGTGGCGACGCGCTGCCGCTCGACGACGCGCGCGCGTTCTCGTTCGAGCCGAGCTCGGCGGTGCGCGTGCTCCTCGTCGACGGCGACCCGCATCCGCTCGGCCAGGCGGCGCTCGGCGTCGGCGGCGCCAGCACGCGCTTCGTGGCGCAGGCGCTGGCGCTCGCGCCCGAAGGCGGCCCGCGCTTCGCCGTGCGCCGCACCGACGTGGAGACGTTCCTCTCGTCGGACGAGACCGCCGACGTGGTCGCGCTCGCCGACGTCGACGTCTCGCGGGAGGACGTGGCACGGCGTACGCGCGCGGCGATGGAGGCGGGCGCCGGCCTGCTCGTCGCCGGTGGCGACCACGTGCACGGCGGGAGCTCCCCGCTCGCCGATCGTCTCGCCGCCCATCTCGTCTCGGTGACGGGAGAGGCCCGCGTCGGCCTCTCGGCGGGCGAGGCGGCGCTTCCCACGCGCGACGAGGGGCTGGCGCGCGTCCAGATCACGCGCGCGCTCGCGCTGGATGCGCCGCCCGAGCGCGTCGCGCTGCGCTTCGCCGACGGCACCCCGGCGCTCGCGATCGATCGCGCGCAGCGCTCGGCCGTCCTCGCGACCTCGCTCGACGACGCCTGGTCGGACCTGCCGCTCCACCCCGGCTTCCTCGCGACGGCCGTCGAGCTCTTTCGCGCGCTCGCGCCCGAAGGAACGATGCCATCGGGCGCGCTGGCTCCGGGCACCCTGCCCGCGCTGCGCGCGCCGAGCGGCACGAGCCGCGTCGAGATCGAGGCCCCGGACGGCTCGATCGTGGCGTTCACGGACGGGCTCGAAGCGCCGATCGACCTCGGGTCGCTCGCTTCGCCCGGCGCCTACACGGTGCGTGTGACCGACGCGAGCGGCACGCATCCCCTGCCGCGCGCGAGCTTCGTGCTCGCCGCGCCCCTCGACGAGAGCCACCTCGAGCGTCGCCTCAGCGCGGGCGAGGCCGGCGAGACTCCGGCCACGCGCTCACGCACCCGGGTCCGCAGCCCGCTGGGCCCCTGGGTCTTCGGCCTCGCCGGCCTCGTCGCGCTCGCCGAGGCCTGGGCGCGCCGCGCGCGCACGGCCCGGGCGGGCTGAGGTCAGCTGGGCGCCCGGCGCCCCTCGACCACGCGATCGCGGCCGCCCAGATCGGCATGGACGCGCACGTCGACGAGCCCCGCGGCCCGGAAGATCTCGGCGGTCGCGGCGCCCTGCGTCATGCCGATCTCGACGAAGAGCACGCCGCCCGGCACGAGCCCGCGTGCGGCGTCGCGCGCGATGCGACGCACGACGGCGAGCCCCTGATCGGGCGCGAAGAGCGCGAGCCCCGGCTCGAAGTCGCGCACGTCCGGCTCCAGCGCGGCGCGCTCGGACTCGGCGATGTAGGGCGGGTTCGCCGTGATCACGTCGAAAGCCGGCTCGGCGGCCTCGAGCGCCGCGAACAGATCGCCCAGGGCGAAGCGCGCGCGCTCCGCGACGACGTGCTTGTCGGCGTTGCGCCGAGCGATCTCGAGCGCCTCGGCCGAGAGGTCGGTGAGCACCGCGCGCGCGAGCGGGCGCTCGGCGAGCAGCGTGACACCGATGCATCCGCTGCCCGTGCAGAGGTCGAGCACGCGGAGCTCGCGGTCGGCAGGCATCGCCGCGAGCGCGAGCTCGACGAGCGTCTCGGTCTCGGGCCGCGGCACGAGCACCGCGGGGCTCACGATCATCTCGCGCCCGTAGAACTCGCGCCGCCCGCGCAGATACGCCATCGGCTCGCGCTTGCGCCGTCGCGCCACGAGGCCTCGGATCGTGGCGAGCTCGGTGGGGCTGAGCGGCCGCTCGAGATCGAGATAGAGCTTCACGCGGTCGACGCCCAGCGCCTCGGCGACGATCAGCTCCGCATCGAGCCGGGGCGAGCCGATCCCGCGCGGCGCGAGATCGTCCGTGATCCACTTCACGATCCGGCGGATGGTCCAGACCTCGCTCATGCGGCCGCCGCGCTCCGCGCCTGCCGCGCCTGCATCCATCGATCCCGCGCCACGACCGCGAGGTAGCTCGCGACCTCGAGCAGCACCACGAAGAACGTCGCCGTGGGCATGTCGAGCTGCCCTTCGATCGGGCGCCCGAGCGAGCCGTAGCAGAACGGAACGTGGAAGACGTACGCCACGAGCGAGCCGCGCCCGAGCCGCGCCAGGCCCTCGCGGATCACCGAGAGCAGGCGCGGCGTGAGCAGCGCGCCCGTCGCGAGCACCACGACACCGCGCGCGGCGAGCTCGATCGCGTTCGGCACCACGGCCCAGCTCCGCTGATCGAGCGGGACGCCGGTCCAGGCCGTCACCCAGCCCTCGGCCTGCGTGCCGAGCCACGCGACGCCGAGCCCCGCCGCGAGCAGCGCGACGAGCACGCGATCGGGCGCGCCGGCCATCGAGCGCAGGCTGCGGTTCGCCTCGATCAGCCCGAGCGAGAGCACGAGGCCGATCCCCGCCCACGCCGAGAGCGGCACCAGCGGCATGCGCGTCACCGGCGCGACGTAGCTGACGAGGCCGGCGAGGTACGAGGCCGGCGCGGGCGTGCCCCAGAGCGCGGCCGAGACCGGCGGGCAGATCGCGACCGGCACGATCGAGAGCGCGATCGCCGCGAGCCACAGCCTGCGCCGGTCGATGCGCCCCTCGCGCTCACCCACGCCGAGCCCCGCGATCAACACGATCGAGAGGCCGATCGTCTGGAGCACGTCGACGCGGAAGAACGTCTCGAGCCCTTCGAAGCCGTCCATCAGCGCCGAGACCGCGTTCACGACGTAGCCGACCGCGAAGACGAAGAGCCCGCGCCGTACCAGCGCGGCGCGCACGCCCCGAGGCCGCTCGCGCTTCACGTCGGCGGCCTCGAGCCGGAGCGCGATCGCCGCGCCCGCCAGCAAGAGGAACGAGGGCAAGGGCAGCGTGCCCAGCACCCGCGTGAACAGGTACGACGCGGTCGTCTTCTGATCGGCACGCACCCAGCCGTCGTAGGCGTGCCCCTGGATCATGATCGCCGACGCGAGGCCGCGCGCGACGTCGATGCCGAGCACGCGAGAGGGGCGAGGCGCGGACACGAAGGGCTACTCGTAGCCGAGGAAGGGGCGCCGAGCCTGCACGAACGCCGCAGCGCCCGCGCGCTCGGCGGCGAGGACCTCGTCGAGCCCCGTGCCGCGATCGATCGCCTCGCGCGCCTCGGGCCCGCCGGTGAGCAGATCGATCGCCGGGCGATCGCTGACGAACTCGTAGCGCTCCGTGCGCCATGCGAAGCGCTCGCCGCCCTGCCGCTTCATCGCGTCGAGCAGCACCAGGTAGGACTCGTAGGGCGCGAAGGCCCGCTCGTCCGTCACGTGCACCTGCACGCCGCCGCAGACCTCGCCCGCATGCTTGTGGAACGTCGGCTGGAACGAGAGCGGGCGCAGCACCGCGCCCCGCAGCGAGACGCGTCGCGCCAGCGCCGCCCCGTCGAGCCAGGGCGCGCCGAAGATCTCGAAGGGGCGCGTCGTCCCCCGCCCTTCGCTGGCGAGCGTGCCCTCGAGCAGGCACCCGCCCGGGTACACGCGCGCCGTCTCGTAGGTGGGCATGTTCGGCGACGGGAGCACCCAGGGCAGGCCCGTCTCGGGGAACGTCATGCGGCGGCGCCAGCCACGCATCGCGACGATCGAGAGCGCGCGCTCGTCGAGCTTCTCGAGCACGCGCGTGCGCGCGGCGATTTCGCCGATCGTCAGGCCGTGCCGCACGGGCACGTCGTAGAGCCCCACGAAAGAGCGATAGCCGGGGCGCTGCGGCGCGCCCTCCACGATCACGCCGCCGAGCGGATTGGGCCGGTCGAGCACGATCGTCTCGATCCCCGCCTTCGCCGCCGCGCGCAGCACGAGCGCGGCCGTCCACACGAAGGTGTAGTAGCGAGCGCCCACGTCCTGCAGATCGACGACGATCGCGTCGAGCCCCGCGAGCTGCTCCGGCGTGGGCGAGAGCTGCGCCTCCGTGGTGCCGTAGAGCGAGTACGTGGGCACCTCGCCGCGCGCGCCGGCCACGGCGGCCATGTCCTGCGCCTCGCCGCCGAAGCCGTGCTCGGGCCCGAAGAGCGCGGCGATCTTCGCGCCCGCCCGCGCGAGCACGTGGCGCGCGTGGACGAGCCGGCGATCGACGCTGGCGGGATGGGCGACCAGTCCGATCGTGCGCCCGCGGACCTTCGCGCACGCGCTCGCATCGCCGGCCGCGATGCGGTCCAGCCCCGTGACGACGTCGCTCATGCGAACGGCGGCGCCTCGAAGCCGAGCACGAGCGCGTGGAGCACGGCCATGCGGATGGCGACGCCGGCCTCGACCTGCTCGAGCACCACGCTCTGCGCGCCGTCGGCCGTGCCGCCGTCGATCTCGACGCCGCGGTTCATCGGCCCGGGGTGGAGCACGATCGCATCGGGCTTGGCGTGGGCGAGCGTGCGCGGCCCGACCCCGAAGGTGCGGCTGTACTCGCGCAGGCTCGGGAGCAGCGCTCCCTGGATGCGCTCGAGCTGGATGCGCAGGGCCATCACCACGTCGGCGCCCTCGAGCGCGGCCTCGATGCGATCGAAACGGCGCACACCGAGCGACTCGACGGCCGCCGGCATCAGCGTGCCGGGGCCGACGACGCGGACCTCGCAGCCGTACTTGCGCAAGAGCTCGGCGTTCGAGCGCGCGACGCGCGAGTGCGCGACGTCCCCGCAGATCGCGACGACGAGGCCCTCGAGCTTGCCCTTGTGGCGCCGGATCGTGAACGCATCGAGCAGCGCCTGCGTGGGGTGCTCGTGCGCGCCGTCGCCCGCGTTGACGACGCTCGTCTTCAGGCGATCGGCGACCCAGTGCGGTGCGCCCGAGGCCGGGTGCCGGATCACGAGGACGTCCGGATGCATCGCCTCGAGCGTCTGCATCGTGTCCTTCAGGGTCTCGCCCTTGGTCACGCTGCTCGTCGAGGCCGACATGTTCACCACGTCGGCGCCGAGGCGCTTGCCGGCGAGCTCGAAGGAGGTACGCGTCCGCGTGCTGTTCTCGAAGAACACGTTCACGACGCCCCGCCCGCGGAGCGTGGAGGTCTTGCGGACGGGCTGACGGTTCGCCTCGAAGAAAACGCCCGCGAGATCGAGCAGGCGCTCGATGTTCTCGCGGGCGAGGTCTTCGATCCCGAGCAGGTGCTTCACGGGCCGCGGTTCTACGAGCCCGCGGGCCTCGGGGTCAACCGCCGGTTGCGGTCGACCGACCGAGGCCAGCCGATCAGGTCACGGCGAAGAGGAACGACGCCACGATCATCCAGATGCCGAGACCGATCGCGGCCAGGCCCAGGGTTCCCTGGAAAGGCGCGATCTTGGTGATGGTCTCGTCCATCTTCTGGTTGGCCGTGGGATCCTTGATGAACGTCTTGAGGACGCCGACGCCCAGCAGGAGGCCGAGGAGCGCCTGGAGGACCGAGTCCGCGAGCCAGGTGAACCAGTAGATCGGGAACGACGTCATCCAGGCGATGTTGAGCACGCAGGAGATGACGCCCCAGACGCCCCAGAGCGCCGAGACCGCGCCAATCCAGCCCTGATAGGGGGCGAGCTTCGCGATCATCTGCGCTGCATCGGGCCGGCGCGAGATGATCAAGCTCGACGCGCCGAGGATACCGAGGACAGCGAGCCAGATACCATTGAACATGAAACCCCCTTGCGGTGGTGGTTGGAGAGATTCCCGGGACAGCGCGACCCCGGGCCTCGCCCGGTCCGCAATGGCCCCGAGCGGCGGAACACTACCAACGTACGAACGGATTCGGCAATGCCTTCCGTCCGCTCCGACGGTCCACGAAGAAAGTCCGCGTCAGCGCGGCGTCGGCCACCCAGGTGTCGGCGCGGCGGGTGTCAGCGCGGCGGGGTGTCAGCGCGGCGGGGTGTCAGCGCGGCGTGGGCGAAGGAGCGGCCGGAAGCGCGTGCGGCATCGTCTCGCCGCGGCCGGCACGCTGGTCCATCTCGTAGCGCGAGGGGCAGCGCGGGATCACCTGCGATGCGTGGAAGATCCCGTCGTCGCCGAGGCGGCCCTCGACGACCACCGTGATGCCCATTCCCTCGCGGAAGGTGTCGGGCACGACGCACTGCGGGAAGTCGACCGGCATCGTGCGCACGACCGGCGGCCCGGAGGAGCCTGCCCCGGCGGGGACGGTGCCCGAGAGGGTGAACTGGTAGTCGCAGGGGTCCTCGTGGAACCGGACGGTGCCGTCGACGAGATCGCCCTCGGCGCGGAGCGTGCGACCCGAGAAGGCGCTCGGATCGGCCATGACCTCGGCGACCGTGTGCGAGTAGACGAACACGTCCTGGCTCGAGGTGAGCAGGTACGTGACGCCCGCCCCGAGCAGGAGGAGCACGACCGCGATCTTCGCGAGCGCGCGTGGCCCACCCGACGCCGGAGCCGCCGGAGCCACGCGCGCCGGCGCCGCGCCTGCCTTCGCCGCGCTCAGCGCTTCGATCGAGCGATCTTCGCCGTCCATCGCGCCCAGTATGCGCCCCGGCGCCCCGATGGCCAACCCCGCGTCATCGGCGATGGGCCGCCAGGAGCTTGCGGAACGCTGGCTCGCCTTCGCGCACCGCCAGCAGGCGCAGACCGTTCTCCGGCGATCGCCCCTCGGTCGACCACACGACCTCGGCGCTCGCCACGATCGACTCGCCCGCTCCGTCGCGGAACGAGAGCTCCAGGCGCGCCCCCACCGGCTGGGCCGGGCAGTTCCGCAGGCGCAGGCCCCCCTCGCTCGCGTCGACGATCGCGCCGCGCAACGTCCAGCGGCTCGTCTCGCACCAGGCGGAGACGCGCAGAGCGACGCGGGGGTGCTGCCGGGAATCCCTCATCGTGGCCGTGGCCGACGCCTCACGCGTCCCCACCCCACGACCACCGATAGAGAAAGTACCGAAACGGGAGCGCGCGTACAAAAGAAAAGAGCCCAGCCGAATGGCCGGGCTCTTCTCCGTGGATCCCCCGCGACGCGGGGACTTCCTCAGCCCGTGACCCAGGCCTGGAGGAGGTACGAGATGATGAGGGCGTAGATCACGAGCGACTCGATCAGGGCCAGACCGATGATCATCGGCTGGAAGATCTTGTCCGACGCGTTCGGGTTGCGGGCGATGCCGTCGAGGGCCGCCGCCGCCGCGCGGCTCTGGCCGATGGCGCCGCCGAAGGCCGCGATGCCGAGGCCGAGGCCGGCCGCGAGGGCGCCCCAACCGCGAGCGCTCCACTCCGCCGCGTCCACGTCCTGCGCGAACGCGGTCGAGGCCACGGCGAGCGTGACGAGGAACGTGGTGAAACCGAGCATCTTCTTGTTCATGGAGTCTCCTATCGCCTTGTCTCTGTCGTCTGCGCCCGCCCTTCGGGAACATTGCTAGCCGGGCAGGACCCCTATTCCGCGTGCGGGGGCGCGCGGAGAATCGTCTTCAGTGCGCGGCCTCGTGGCCGTGGCCGTGGCCCTCGCCGTGACCCTCGTGGTCGTGGTCGTGGTTCTCGATCGCCATGCCGATGTAGACCGTCGAGAGCAGGCAGAACACGACCGTCTGCACCACGACGACCATCGTGCCGAGCAGCATCGGGAGCACCGGCAGCGGCACGAACCACGGCACGAGCGACGCGAAGATCGCCAGCACGAGGTGGTCGGCGAAGATGTTCGCCATCAAGCGCAGCGAGAGCGAGAGCGGCCGCGCGAGGTGACCGATGATCTCGATCACGAACATGATGATGTTCAGCGGGATGCCGATCGGGCCGAGCCAGGGCCCGAAGAGGTGCGCCACGTGCTTCATGCCGTTGCGCTGGAGGCCGTAGATGTGCGTGGCGAAGAAGATCACCATCGCGCACACGACGGTCGTCTTCAGGGACTCCGTCGGCGGCACCACGCCGGGCACCATCCCGACGCTGTTCGAGAAGAAGATGAAGAACGCGCACGCGCCGATGAGCGGCAGGAAGTAGCGCGCGGCTTCCTTCCCCATGATGCCGCTCATCATGTTGAGCACCGCGCCCGTGAAGAGCTCCACGAACGTGCGCGCGGTGAGCTTGTCCTCGGGGACGATCGCCGCCTTCGTGTCGCGCACGCCCGCGTACGCGAGGTAGGCGACCACGGCGAGCAGGACGAGCACGATCCAGCCCCAGACCACGTGCTGCACGTTCGCGCCGCCGTGACCGTAGTGCTCGTGGGCCATCCACGTCGTGTCGTCACCCGTGACGATCGCGTTGATGGCGGCCGTGCGCTCCGCGACCCAGTCGAAGAGGCCCGGGAACAGCAGGCTCAGCCAGGACTCGTGCTCGGGCATCTACTTGCTCTCCGAGGGGCTCGCCGCGTCGGGGGACGCAGCGGTGAAGGACTCGTGCAGGCCACCGGCGATCGCGCCGAGGACCATCGCGCCGATGCCGATCATGAAGCCGAGGGGGCTCACGCGGCCCGACCAGAGGACGATCGCGCAGGCGCCGAGGACGGCGCCCATCTTCATCACCAGCGCGAGCGAGAGCATGGAGCGCCCGCCCTCCCCCGCCGCGACGATCTTGCGGCCGAGGAAGCGCGTGACGAGCCAGTCGCCGATCGCGATCGCCGCGCCCACGAGCGCGCCCGTCCCGACCTCGACGGAGAGGAAGAACGCCGACGCCGACAGGAGCACGCCGAAGGCGGCTACGTACGTCGTGATGCGGTCGATGATCTTCATGGAAGGTCGGAGGTCTTCAGGGAGCGTCGGGGGGAAGCGTCGGGTCGGACTTTTTCGCGGGGGCGGGAGCGTCGTCGTTCTTCTTCGGGGCCGAGGCGCGGGGCTTGGGCGCGAGGCGCATCAGGCTCTTGATTCCGGCCGCCATGCCGAGCGCCAGACCGAGGAAGGTGAGCCAGGGGCGGGTACCGAGACGGCCGTCGAGCCAGGAGCCGCCGAACAACCCGATCAGCGTCGCGATGCCGAGCTCCGACCCGACCGCGAGAATGCGGTTGGCGGAGGCGAGCTGATTGCGTTTTTCGGGACCGAAGCCAGTCATCGAGCCCCGAAAGCGCGCGCCATCTAGCATCGAGCAAAATGGCAGTCAAGGATGGTCGGCGTCGCAAGCCACGCTGGTTTCCAGGTGGATTCGCGATCGAACGCCCTCGGCTTGTACTAGGCTGCCGCCGCCATGACCGATACCGTCTCCCAGGGCCTCTTCGAGCGCGCGAGCCGCGTCCTCCCCGGCGGCGTCAACTCCCCCGTGCGCGCCTTCCGCGCCGTGGGCGGCACGCCGATCTTCATCGCGAGCGCTGCGGGCGCGTGGCTCACCGGCGCCGACGGGGCGCGCTACGTCGACTACGTCGGGAGCTGGGGCCCGATGATCCTGGGGCACGCGGCCCCGGAGGTCGTGAAGGCGATCGCCGACGCCGCCGCGAAGGGCACGAGCTACGGCGCGCCGACGGAAGGCGAGATCCACCTCGCCGAGCGCGTCACGCGCCTGATGCCCTCGATCGAGATGCTGCGGATGACCTCGAGCGGCACCGAGGCGGTGATGGGCGCCCTGCGCGTGGCGCGCGGCTACACGGGCCGCGATCTCGTCGTGAAGTTCGAGGGCTGCTACCACGGCGGCGCCGACTACCTGCTCGTGAAGGCGGGCTCGGGCCTGGCGACCTTCGGCGTGCCCACGAGCGCGGGCGTCCCCGCCGCGATCGGCGGCACCACGATCGTGCTGCCGTTCAACGACGAGGAGGCGCTCGAGGCGCTCTTCGCCGAGCGCGGAAGCGAGATCGCCGCGCTCATCCTCGAGCCCGTCGTCGGCAACATGGGCCTGGTGCCCCCGGCGCCGGGCTTCCTCGACGCGGTCCGCCGCACCACCGAGAAGCACGGCGCACTGCTGGTCTTCGACGAGGTGATGACGGGCTTCCGTGTCGCGCTCGGCGGCGCGCAGGCGCGCTACGGCATCCGCCCGGATCTCACCTGCCTCGGCAAGATCGTCGGCGGCGGCCTGCCCGTCGGCGTCTACGGCGGACGGCGCGAGATCATGCAGAAGGTCGCGCCGCTCGGCCCCGTCTACCAGGCCGGCACGCTGAGCGGGAACCCGCTCGCCGTCGCGGCGGGCGAGGCGACGCTGCGCGCGATCGAGCGCCCCGGCTTCTACGACGAGCTCGAGGCCAAGAGCGAGCGGCTGGAGAACATCCTGGTCGAGGCGGCCGATGCGGCGCGCGTGCCCGTGCGCGTGCAGCGCGTCGGCTCGATGCTCACGCCGTTCTTCACCGATCGCCCGGTGCACCACTGGGAGGACGCGGCGAGCTGCGACACCAAGCGCTTCGGGCGCTGGCACGCCGAGATGCTCGCGCGCGGCGTGATGTGGCCGCCCGCCCAATTCGAGGCCGCGTTCGTGTCGATCGCACACGACGACGCGACGCTCGACGCGACCGAGAAGGCCGCGCGCGCCGCGTTCGCCGCCGTGGCGTGATCGCGCGCGCCACGCGCCGCGCGAACCGAGCGCATTGACCGCGCGCGCCTCCGGCGCGAGCATCGGAGCCGATGCCGGACTCGAACGCGCGGATCTCGACCCGCTTCCGGCGCGCTCCGACGCGCTACGTGCCGCTGCAGCGGCTCGCGGCCGGCGGCATGGCCGAGGTGTGGAAGGGCAACGCGATCTTCGAGACGGGGGACAAGCACCTGGTCGCGATCAAGCGCGTGCTGCCGCAGCTCGCGCAGGACCAGACCTACAAGAGCATGTTCGAGGACGAGGCGCGCCTCGGCATGCTGCTGCGCCACCCGAACATCGTGCGCGTCTACGACGGCCGCGAGGTCGGCGGCACCTTCATCATGATCATGGAGCTCGTCGAGGGGACCTCGCTCAAGGCGATCCTCGAGCGTGCCCACGCGCGCGGCGCCGGCATGCCGCCGGCGACGGCGCTCTTCGTGGCGCGACAGCTCGCCAGCGCCCTCGCCTACGCCCACGCGGCGCGCGATCCGAGCGGGCAGCCCCTGGGGATCATCCATCGGGACGTCTCGCCCCACAACCTGCTGCTCGGCAAGGACGGCGCGGTGAAGCTGGCCGACTTCGGCCTGGCCGACGCGAGCGTGCACTCGACGCAGCTCGGGGGCGGCATGCTGGGCGGCAAGCTCGGATATCTCGCGCCCGAGATCATCGAGCAGCAGCCGTCGACCGCGCAGATCGACGTGTTCGCGGCCGGGATCGTGCTCTGGGAGATGCTCGCCGGGCGCCGCCTGTTCCAGGGCGAGGACGACGTCGCGACCGTGCGCTGCGTCGCCAAGTGCGAGGTCGCGCCGCCCTCGCGGTTCAACCGCCGCGCGACGCCCGAGGTGGACGCGCTCGTGATGCGTGTGCTCGACCGCGATCCGAAGCGGCGCACGCCCGGCGCGGAGGCGCTGGTAGCCGATCTCGATCGGGTGCTCGCGCGCCTCGATCCGAACGTCTCGCAGCGCGACGTGGCGCTCGTCGTGGGTCTGCACCTCGCGACCGAGCCGCAGCCCAAGCCGGCGAGCGCGGCGCAGTCGGCCGCCGCGTTCATGGAAGAGCTGGACGCGTTCGTCGCCCAGGCCGGTGAAGGCGACCTCGGCGCGGCGCCGCTCGACCCCGACATGTTCGCGCGGCGGTTCTGAACGTCGCTCGCGCCCTCGTCACGCGGGCGCGATCGAGCCGTCGGCGCCGAGCCGGTAGATCTGCGCGCTGATTCCGTGCGGCGCGCGGGCGCAGTCCTCCGCCACGCGCGCCGCGAGCGCCCGCGCCAGCGGAGGGCGATCGGCGCACGCGAAGAGCGCGTCGCGATGCGGCACCGCCACGAGACACGGCAGCTCGAGCTCGGGAGCGAGCGTACCGGGCAGCCCGGGCAGCAGCAGGCGCGCCGAGTCGTGCCCGTCGCCGGTGCGCGCCATCACGATCGGCCCTTCGGGCGTCTCGATGCGCGCGAATCGCGCCTTCGCCGATCGCTCGGCGAGGTTCGAGAGCGCGCACGACGCGAGCGTCTCGATCGAGCAGCCCCATCGCGCGAGATCGCGCGGCGTCACGAAGCGCGCGCGCCCCTCGTACGCGAGGACCCAGGCGACGCGGAGCTCGCCGGCGACGCGCTGCGCCGCGACCTCGGGCTCGAAGCGCGGCCCCACGAGGCGCGGGAGCACACGCGCGCGCGCCTCCGCGAAGGGCACGTCGACGCCGGCGCCGCCGGGGAGCATGTCGACGAGCTTCTTGACGACGGCCTGCAGCGTCGCCTCGCTCTCGCCCTCGGCTGCAGAGATCGCACGGCCGAGATCGATCTCGGTCTCGTCGATCCAGAGGCGCCGCTCGAACCGATCGGTGATGCGGAGCTCCGGGCGCACCTCCGCGAGCACGCGCTCGAACGCCAGCGCCACGCGCGCGATGGCGCCGCGCCCGGCCGCCTCCGCCTCGGCACGCGCCACCGCGTCGACGAGCGCGGCGCGCGCCGGCTCGGTCTCGAGCGCCTCCTCGATCGCGCCGAAGGGATCGACGAACCCCGCGGGCCCGAGACGCACGCGGTGGACGCCGTCCCGGCACGCGTGGCCGCCGCCGAGGCGCGCGATGAGCACCAGCCCGAGGAACGCGCCCGCGCCCTCGACGAACGCGGCATCCTCCGCCGGGCGCGCCGGGCCGCCCGCGTGGCGGTCGATGGCGCGCGCGAGCAGGACGAGCGCGTCCTTGCCGGCTGGTACGCCCTCGCCGCCGAGCTCGCGCGCCGCGAACGTGCGCGCGGCCTTCGCGAGTGGGCCCGCGTCGGGGACCTCGTCGATCCAGCGCCACCCTTCCACGGCGCTCAGTCGCGGAGCACGTCGCGCGCAATCAAGAGCTTCTGCACGTCGCTCGCGCCCTCGTAGATGCGCAGCGCGCGGATGTCCTCGTAGAGGCGCGCGACGATCGAGCCCTCGGTCACCCCGCGTCCGCCGTGCAGCTGCACCGCGGTGTCGATCACGCGGAAGGCCGCCTCGGTCGCGCCGAGCTTGGCCATGCTCGCGGTGCGCCCGACGCGCGCGCGCTGCGCCTCCGTCTCGCGGCCCTGCGCCTTGCGGATCGCGTGGGTGAGGTCCGCGAGCGCGGCGGCGCGATAGACGAGCAGGCGCGCGCTCTCCACGTCGAGCGCCATGTCGGCCAGGTGCATCTGCACGGCCTGCTGCTCGGCCAGCGGCACGCCGAATTGCTTGCGCGTGCGCACGTGCCGCAGCGTCTCGTCGAGCGCGCGCTGCGCGAATCCCAGCGCCGCCGCGCCGACCGTGGGCCTCAGGCGGTGGAGCGTCTCGAGCGCGATCGACAGCCCCTCGCCCTCTTCGCCGAGGCGCTGCGCGGCGGGCACGCGGACGCCCGCGAAGTGCACGGTCCCGATCGGGTGCCCACCGAGGACGCGCGTCGGCGTGGTGCGCAGCCCTTCGCTCTTCGCCGGGACGACGAAGGCGCTGAGGCGCTTCTTGGCTCCCGGCGGCGCGGTCGCCGCGAACACGACGTAGAACGACGCGATCCCGGCGTTCGAGATCAGGATCTTCTCGCCGTCCAGCACGTACGCGTCGCCGTCGCGGCGCGCGGTGGTGGCGATCCCGCCGAGATCCGAGCCAGCCTCGGCCTCGGTGAGCGCGAACGCGGCGACGAGCTCTCCCGCGGCCACGCCCGTGAGCCACTCGCTCTGCTGCGCCTCGTTGCCACGCGCGGTGATCGGGTAGCTGCCGAGCGCCTGCATCGCGAAGGCGAGCTCGACGAGCGGCGAGGCGTGCCCGAGGCGCTCGCGCGCGAGGCAGAGCGCGATGGAGCGCACGTCGTCGAAGGTGCCGCCGACCGAGCCTGGGACGGCCACGCCGAGCACACCGCGCTCGCCGAGCAGGCGCACGATGGCCGGCAGCGCGGCCGCCGCGCTCTTGGCTTCGGCCTCGATGCGGCACGCATCGGCCGCGACCTCGCCGGCGGTCGTCCACGCCTCCTTCACGACCTCGGGCTCGCAGAACGCGCGCTCGATCACCTCGTCGGAGCACGGCGGCGCAATCGGATGGGCTGTCATCGCCGCCGAGTCTCTCACAAAGCCCGACCCGCGCCCGTCACCGGAAGCGCGGCGCGCGCTTCTCGCGCCCGGCGTCGTAGGCCTCGCGGAAGTCCGCGTGTTGCATGCAGATCGCCTGGGCCTGCGCCTCGGCCTCGATGCCGGTCAGGAAGTCCACGCTCTGCTCGTAGTCGAGCATCTTCTTGGTCATGCCGTGCGCGAACGCGGGCCCCTGGGCGATCGTGCGCGCGAGCGCGATCGCGTCCTCGCGGAAACGATCGGCAGGGACGACGCGGTTGAACAGGCCGATGCGCTCGGCGCGCTCGGCGTCGACGAACTCGCCCGTGAGCAGGAGCTCGCTCGCGCGGCCGAAGCCCACGATGCGCGGCAGGAGCCACGACGCGCCCATGTCGGCGCCCGAGAGGCCGACCTTCGGGAACAAGAACGCGATCCGCGCGTCGGGCGCGGCGATGCGCACGTCGGAGGCGATCGCCATCACCGCGCCCGCACCGCAGACCACGCCGTGGAGCGCCGCGACCACCGGCGCGCGGCACTGATGGATCGCCGCGACGAGCGCACCGGTCAGCCGCGTGAACTCGAGCAGGCCCGCCATGTCCCGCGAGAAGAGCTCGCCGATGATGTCGCGCACGTCGCCGCCCGAGCAGAACCCGCGCGTGCCTTCGCCCGAGAGCACGACGGCGCGCACGGCCGCCGTCTCGTGCATCTCGCGGAACGCGTCGGTGAGCGCGCGGTAGCTCCCGAACGTCAGCGCGTTGATGCGATCGGGGCGCGCGAGCGTGACGTGGGCGACGCCGTCCTCGAGCCGGTAGGTGAACCCTTCTTCACGAATGGACATGGCCGCTGGATCGCACGCGCAGGGCGCGAGATCCAGCGGCCACGCTCACGCCCTCGTCAGCCGCAGGTGCCGCCGGTGCAGACCCCGGTGCCGTCGCAGCTCGACCCGGAGCCGCACATGCACTCGGCGTTCGCGCAGTGGTCGGCGCTGCCCATGCACCCGCTCGTGCAGCTCCCGCAGTGCGCGAAGTCGTTCTGCAGATCGAAGCAGCCGCCACCGCAGCACGTCTGCCCTGCCGCGCACGGGGCGATGCCGGGCTCGGTCGAGCAGTCGCACTGGCCGTCCGCCGTGCACACGTCGGCGCGCGAGGTCTCGGCGCCGAGGCTCGCGCAGCCCGCGCAGCACTGCGCCGACTCGTCGATGCGCATGTCGCAATCGTTGTCGCGCCCGTCGCAGGCCTCCGCCGCGCCGGGGAGCGTGCCGCGAGACGGGTACGTCTGCGCGGACGTGTCGTCGCAGTCGCACATCGTGAAGTCGGGGCTCGGCGGGCGGCACGCCTCGAAGCCGTCGTGGTCGTTGTCGCCGCAGCCCACGTCCCGGCCGTTGCAGTCCTGATCCATGAAGTCGCCGCAGATCTCGTAGGTCGGGATGCAGCCGCCATCGACGCCCGGACCGGCGTCCTGGTGGCCACCGACGAACGCGTCGACCCCGCCGCCTCCGTCGTTCCCCGACGTGTGGCCCGCGTCCCCCTCGTTCCCGCTGGTGCCGCCGCAGCCGGCGATCGCCGCGAGAACGAGGGCGCCTGCCATCCAGCCGCGCATCAGCGCTTCTCCCGCCGACGGCGCGCCGCGATCAGGGCCACGAGGCCCAGGCCGAGCGCCGCGAGCGCACCACCCTGACCGGTCGGCGTCGTGCGACAGCCGCAGCCGCCCGTCTTCCGCGGGCCGCGACCGGTGCCGCCGTCGATGCCGGGCTCGACCCCACCGCCGTCTCCCGCCGGGCGGATGCCCGCGTCGTACCCGCCGCCATCGCGCGAGATGGTGCCGTTGTCGACGCAGTTGCCGACCTCGCAGTGCTGGTTCGCCGGGCACGTCGCGCCGTCGCACGCGTCGAGGCAGGTGCCGTTCCGGCAGTAGAAGCCCGGGTCGCAGATGGTCACGTCACAGCCGTTCGTGGCCGTGCAACGACCATCGGCACCGCAGATCTCGTCTGCCGCGCACGGCGTGCACGGGCAGGTCGGCACGCACTGGCCGTTCACGCAGACCTGGCCGTCGTCGCACGTGAGCACGTCGCAGAGGTTCACGCAGCGACCCGCGGCGCACTGCTGGTTGTGGGGGCAGGTGACGCCCGTGCACGAGTCGACGCACGATCCGTGGAGGCAGCGCTGGTTGGCCGGGCACGTCATGCCGACGCAGGCGTGCTCGATGCAGGCGCCCGTCGTGGGATCGCAGTCGTAGCCGTCGCCGCAGCCGCCATCGATGCAGCCCGTGATGCACGTGCCGGCGACGCAGACCTGCGCGCCGGGGCAGAGGCCGCTGCCGTTGTCGATCTGTCCGTCGCAGTCGTTGTCGATGTTGTCGCAGCGCTCGGCGCCACTCTGACCGACGGGCTGACACGTCAGGCCTGCCGCGTGGCAGACGTTGACGCCGATGCCGCACGCGCCGGGCTCGCCGGTGTCGCACGGGGTGCCGCCGCCTGGGCACACGAGCGCGCCGCCGCGGACGGCCCACTGGTACACGCCCGGCTGCCCGATGTTCGAGTTGATGCAGACGTTGACGACGTCGTTGGTGAGCGCCTCGGGGATCGTCACCCAGTTGTTCATGCCGTCGTTGGCGTCGAAGCCGACGTTCGCGGGCGTGCAGCTGTTGCCGACCGCGGACGGCGTGCAGGTGCCGTCGTTGTTGCTGCCGCTGGCCGTGCCGGCCACCCACTCGCAGCGGTTGTAGCGGAACTCCACGTCGAAGTCCCCGGAGCCACAGCTGGACGTGGCGTTCCGGAGGATCATCTGGAAGCTCATCCGGCTGGTGTAGTGGTGGGAGAAGTAGCCGACGTCGAACCAGGTGATCGTGACCTGGCCGAGGCGGAGATCGTAGTAGACGAGATCGTGGCCGGACTGGACGGCCGGCCCGTCCGTCGGCGCGCGCGTGTCCACGTCACCCCAGTAGGCCGCGATCATCGGCGCGCGGTTGGCCGCGGAGGTGGGCGCAGGGAGCGGGAACGGCGCAGGCGTGAACCGAGAGAGACCCGCGTTGAACGTGATGTTGCCGTTCGTGTTGATCCACATGGTGGTGTAGGGACCACCGTAGAAGTTCAGGCCCCCCGGGAACGCGGGCGTCAGATCGACGGGCCCGGTCCACTCGTCGTCGTTCCGCGTCAGCGTGTTGCTGCCGTAGCCGACCGCGCCGCCGAGGCCGCCGTTCAGGTTCACGCAGCCCGGCACGCTGCCGGACGGGTCCTGGTGCCACCCCTCCGGGCTCGAGACGGCGCATTGCGCGCTCGCGCGAGGAAGGATCGTGAGAGCACCGAGCACGGCGAGCGTACACATCCAAGACAAGCGGCGCATGTCGACCTCGTGGAACGGGGAAGGAACAGCTTAACCCGACGTACCCCCCAGAGATCCAGTGTTTGTGCGCGCAGCCCCGCGAGCCGTGCGCACCTACATCATCGGCATCGCGCACATGCCCGACTCGCAGGCCGCGCCGCCAGCGCAGGCCCCACCCGCTCCGCAGCCGCACTCCCCGGCGTTGCAGGTGTCGGTGTCGTTGTCACAGACGGTGCCGCAGAACCCGCAGTTCTGGACGTTCGATCGGAGGTCGACGCAGCCCGCCGCGCAGCACGTCTGCCCCGCTCCGCACGCGCCCACGCCCGCCTCGCCCGCACAATCGCACTGGCCATCGGGCGTGCACGTGTCGGCCTGCGTCGGGTCGGTCAGGCTCGCGCAGGCCGGGCAGCACGCCGACGACTCGTCGATCCGGAAGTCGCAATCGTTGTCGAGCATGTCGCAGAGCTCGGCGCCGCCCGCGAGCGTGCCCCGCCGCGGATGCGAATTCGCGTCGTGGTCGTTGCAGTCGCACATCGTGTAGTCGGGGTCGGTGCCCTGGCACGCGGGGAACGAGTCCATGTCGCCGTCGCCGCACCCGATGTCGTGGCCGTCGCAGTCCTGATCGATGCGATCGCCGCAGATCTCGATGAACGGGAGGCAGCCCCCGTCCACGCCCGGTCCCACATCCTGATGGCCGGCGTACCAAGCGTCGGGCGGCCCGGAGTCGAAGGTCGCCGAGGCGTCCTGCTCGGCGGCACCACTGCCCCCGCAGCCGGCGGCGAGGGCACCGAGAGCGAGCGCGACGAGGGCGAGCGAGCCCTTCATCGCTGCGCGCTCCGCGCACGACGCCGCGCCGCGACGACGAGACCGAGGCCGGCGATCGCCACCCAGGCGAAGCGCGGATCGCCGGTGCCCGCAGCGCTGCAGCCGCAGTTGCTCTCCTGGCGACCCGGCCCGCGGCCCGCGTCCGGCAGCGTCAGGCGACCCGAGTCCTCGCCGGGGGCGCCCGCATCGGGCATCGGAAGCGGGCCCGCGTCCATGAACACGATGCCGCTGTCGCCGAGGCCCGCGTCGCGCTCCGACGGAGGAACGTAGATGCAGTCGCCCGCGGTGCACTGCTGGTTCGGCGGGCACACCACGCCCGCGCACTCGTCGACGCACGAGCCGTCGGCACCGCAGTACTGGCCCGCCGGACAGGTCGTGAGCTCGCAGGCCTGCGCGAGGCAGGTGCCATCCGCCTGGCAGAGGTAGCCGGTATCGCACGCGTGGCAGGGGCAGCGATCGTGGCAGACGCCGAGCTCGCAATAGCCGTCGCCACAGTCGATGACGGCGCACGGATCGACGCAGTGACCCAGCGCGCACTGCTGATCGTGCGGGCAGACGACGCCGAAGCAGAAGTCGTGGCACTCACCGGCCACGCAGCGCATGCCCGGGTCGCACGTCACGTTCGCGCACGACTCCTCGACGCAATAGCCGGACGAGGTGCACGTGTATCCGGTCTGGCAGCCGCCATCGAGGCAGCCCTGGATGCAGTTGCCGTCGACACAGACCTGCGACGCCGGGCAGATGCCGGGGATGTCGTCGTCGACGGTGCCGTTGCAGTCGTTGTCGATGTTGTCGCAGCTCTCCGTCTCGGGGCCGATCACCGCCTGGCACTGCAGGCCGGCCGCGTGGCAGACGTTGATGCCGGCCGCGCACTGGCCCTGCGCCCCCGAAAGCGTGCAGGGCGTGCCGCCGCCGTCACAGACGATCGCACCACCGCGGACCTGGAACCGGTACACGCCCGGCTCGCCCACGTTCGAGCTCACGCACACGTTCTCGACCGCCGGGGTGAGCGCCTCCGGGATCGTGACGAAGTTCGTGCCGTCGTGGGCATCGAAGCCGACGTTGGCCGGGATGCACGAGGGCTCGTAGTCGGGGCTCGTCGAGTCGAAGTTGCAGTGACCATCGTTGCAGCGCGTCGTCGGCGTCGCCGTGGGCCCGCAAGCGGGCGAGCCCACGTTGCCGTAGTCGTCGCCGCTCGCGTCCCCCGCGACCCAGCCGCACTGGTGGTAGCGGAACTCGACGTCGAAGTCGTGCGAGCCGCAGGTGCCGACGGGGTTCGTGAGGATGAGCTGGAAGCTCATGCGGTGGTCGTAGCGCTCGGAGAAGTACCCGACGTCGAACCACGTGACCGTGATCCGGCCGGGACGAACGTCGAAGTAGACCCGGTCGTGGTTGGGCGTGGGCGTCGGGCCGATGAGCGACTCGACGCGCGTGTCCACGTCGGCCCAGTACGGCGCGATCATCGGCGCGAGCGCCCCGGCCGTGGCCGCCGCGGGCCGCGGGAACGGGCGCGGGGTGTAGGTCCCGAGCCCCTGGTGGAACGTGATGTTGCCGTTCGTGTTCACCCACATGCGGGTGTAGGGGCCGCCGTAGAAGTTGAGCCCGCCGGGGAACGCGCCCGTGAGGTCGATGTTGCCCGTGTACCCGTCGTCGTTACGAGGCACGACGTTGGTGCCGTAGTCCGCGGGCCCGCCCAGCCCCGAGTCGAGCGGAGGGCAGCCCGGGACCGAGCCCTCGGTACCGGCTGCCGTCGGATCCCATCCCGACGGGCTCGCGGGCAAACAAGCTTGCGCGAGCGCCTGACCGGCGGGCAGGCAGGAAAGGACGACGAGCGCGGCGAAGCGGGTGAAGCGGCCCAAGAGAACCTCGCAGATGAAGCGGCCACGATAGCAACTTCACCCCGGGTGAGCCACCTCGGCGCGGGACGTTGCCGTGCGTTCTCAACCCGGCAAGACGGCCGTCGCCTCGATCTCCACGAGCGCGCGATCCTCGAGCAGCGCCGCGACCTGGACGAGCGCCATGGCCGGATAGTGGCGGCCCATGTGCGCCCGATAGGCGGCGCCGATCGCCTTCGTGGCGGCGAGGTACGCGTGCTTGTCGGTGACGTAGATCGTGAAGCGTCCGACGTGCTCGGCGCTGCCCCCGGCGGCGCGCACCACCTCCATCACGTTCGCGAGCGCGCGATCGAACTGGGCGGCCATGCCTTCCTCGAAGGTGCCGTCGGCACGCCAGCCGATCTGTCCGGCGACGAAGAGAACGCGACCGCCCGCGGGATAGACGAGCCCGTTCGAGTAGCCGCGCGGGGCGGCGAGCGAGGGCGGGTTCACGACGATGGCGCTCATGGCGGCGAGCTTGACGCCCCCGAGCCCGCGCCGCACGTTCGCTCGCGACATGGCGACCGAACAGCTCGACGACACCAACTTCCAGGCGAAGCTCGACGAGAGCGAGCTCGCGATCGTGGACTTCTACGCCGGCTGGTGTGGGCCCTGCATGCTCTTCAAGCCGAAGTTCGCGCGGCTGTCGGAGGCCTATCCGAGCGTGCGCTTCTTCGTGTGCGACGGGGAGAAGGCGCCCGAGTCGCGCAAGACGATCGAGATCCCCTCGCTCCCCTACTTCGGCCTCTACCGAAAGGGGAAGTTCGTGCGCGGGTTCTCGACGACGAAGGAAGAGGGATTCCGCGAAGAGCTCGACCTCGAAGTGGCGGCGTCGTGAAGCCCGCGGAGGCGCGGCGCCTCGCGACCGAGCACGACGCGAAGGCGCTCGACCTCGCGATCGAAAAGCTCATGGAAGAACAGGACGCCGCCATCCGCGTCGAGGGCGAGGATCACGGCGAGAAGCTCACGCACTGCCTGCTCGCCAAGCGCATCCGTGAGCGCGTCGATGCGGGCGAGGACCTGAAGGACGCCTTCCGCGCGGTGATGGGCGAGGTGCGAGGCGTCGTCAGCAACGGCTGAGCGCGCGATTCATCGTCTCACCCGCGCCCCTTCGTCCTCGGCGAGCCGGTTCGCTCTCGGCTAGCCTTGCGCCTCGGCTAGCCCTGCGCCTCGGCGAGCCCTGCGCCTCGGCTAGCCCTGCGCCTCGAGATCCACGCTGCTGCCGGTCTCCTTCTGCGGAAGGATCATGCGGAAGACCGTGTGGCCCGGCTCGCTCTCGACCTCCATCCAGCCGCCGTGGTCCTCGGCGACCTTCTGCACGACGGCGAGGCCGAGGCCCGTGCCGCCCTCCTTGCCGTGCGTCGCGAAGGACTCGAAGAGCCGGTAGCGGATCTCCTCGGGGATGCCCGGCCCGTCGTCCTCGAACGAGAGCACGACCGCGCGATCCGGCCGGCGCGAGACGGTGATGCGGAAGCGCCCTCCCCGCTTGCGCGCGTGCGGCGGGCCGATCGCCTCGGCCGCGTTCCGCGCGAGGTTGTGCACGGCGCGCTGGATCTTGTGCTGATCGAGGCGCGCGACGCCCTTGTCCTCGAGCACGAGCTCGATCGCGATCCCCTTGCTCTCGAGCTCACGCTCGATCTGATCGCGCAGCTCTTCGAAGAACTGCTTGAGGTAGACCTTTCGCACCCAGACGCTGCGATCGCCGCGCGCGAAGGCGATCGTCTCGCGCGTCATCGCGTTGATGAGCTCGACCTGACGGCGCACCGCGTCGGCGTACTTCTCGCGCACGCTGCGGTCGTTCTCGTCGACGAGCTCGCGCGTGTAACCGGCGATCACCGCCATCGGCGTCTTCAGGTCGTGGATCACGCCCGAGAGCAGCTGGCCGATCGTGGAGAGCCGCTCCTGCTTGTCGCGGCGCGCCCGCGCGGTCGCGATGGAGATCGCGCTCGAGATGTGGCTCGCGATCAACGTCGCGAAGCGGACGTCGTCCTCGGTGAAGGGCGATGCGCCCTTGCGCTTGTTCAGCAGCTCCAGCGCGCCGACGCCGTCTTCCCACGCGAGCGGCACCGCGAGGACCGAGCGCGGGTGGTAGCCGACGCGATCGGCGATGTCCTGCAGGTGCCGGCCTTCGAGCGAGCCGGGCGGCGCGTCGCGGCGAGCGACGTCGTTGGCGAAGCGCGGCTCCTGGTTCTGCGCGACCCAGCCACAGATGCCGCTCCCGGCGGGGATGCGAACGCCCTTCACCTTCTCGGGCGCGCCGCCGAACGCGCAGCGGAAGCGCAGATCCCCGCTCGGCCCTTCGGAGAGCAAGATCGATCCGGCCTCGACCTCGATGGCGTTCACCGCGCGGCGCAGCACGCCGTCGAGCAGATCGTCGAGGCGCTCGGCGCTCGCGGCGATCCCGGCGATCTCCATGAGCACGTCGAGGTCCGCGACCTTGCGCTCGAGCTCGCGCTTGGTCTCGAGCAGCTCCATGTTCTTCTGCACCGTCTGGGCGAAGAACCGGCCGTTCTCGATCGCGACGGTCGCCTGCGAAGCGAGCGCCGAGAGCATCGCTTCGTCCTCCACGTGGAAGACGCCGTTGCGCTTGTTGAGGCACTGCACCACGCCCATGCGCCCGCCGCTGCGGTTGCGCATGGGCGCGCAGAGCATCGTGCGCGTGCGGTAGCCCGTCGCGCGGTCCCACGCGGGGTCGAAGCGCGGGTCGCGGTAGACGTCCTCGAGGTTCACGATCTGCCCGGTCTGCGCGCACCAGCCAGCGAGGCCATCGCCGATGGGGATGCGGAACTCGTGCAGCTCGGCGCCCTCGGCGACGCGAGAGACGAGGGTGTCCTCCCCCTCGAGCAAGTAGATGGTGGTGCGATCGGCCTCCATCACGCGCGTGATGCGGCTCGCGATGACGGAGAGCAGCTCGTCGCCGTCGAGGATGGTGCCGGATGCGGCCCCGATGTCCTGCAGCGCGAGCAGCTTGCTGTGCTCGAGGTCGAGCTGCTCCCGGAGCCCCGCAATTTCTTGGGACTGCGTCGACCAACCGCCGTCGCGCTGCCGAGACTCCCGCACGCAGGGGTGAGCGTCTCACGGTCCGGACACCCGTTTCAACCGCGGCGGATGGGCCACCCCGCCCGAGCCGGGGCGGCCATCTCCCTCGACGCGGCGCGGAGCCGCGTCGGGAGGATCAACGACAGCAGACGACGCGCTCGCCCATCGGCGTCGCGAGGCCCGTCGGTCCCACCGAGCTGGCGGTGCACGTGGCCGTCGCCGTCAGCGTCGAGATGCTCGCCGCAACCGATCCGGTGGGCGGAACGACGCGATCGATGCAGCCGCCGATGGGGAGATCTCCCAGGTAGTTCCCGGAGCAGCCCTGGCTCAGCGTGATGTTCCCCGAGCACCGTCCGACGGGAGAGCCACACATGCACGCGGAGCAGCCGCGCCCGTCGTTCGCGCCGTCCGCGACGTCGATGCGGTTCGGATAGCTGGGCGGGCAGCTCATCGCGGTGTCGCTGCTCCAGACGCAGAGCTGCTCGCCCACGCCGAGCATGGGCGCGCACACCAGCTCGGGGCCGCACGCGGTCGGGCTCGTGACGGCGCATCCGCGGTACGAGCTCGCCCACGTCAAGGGCGGAACGCTCGTCGTCGGGTTGGCCGGACAACTGCCGCCCCCCGGGGTGTATGCGGGCTCGATGGCGGTCCACTTGGTGCCGGTGTTCGGCAGGGTCGTGCAGCCGGTGCCGACCGTCGCGAGCGTGGTGCCTCCCGCGGCGTTGCAGACCGACGTCGATCGAATCTCGACGCTGTTCGCACAGCTGCCGACCGCGGAGGCTGCGCCACAGGTGCAGCCGCAGCTCGCCGGGTCGGCGACCATCCCCGCGTGGGAGACGAACTCTTGCCTCGTGGCGGACGCAGGACACGCGGGCGCGACGGCCCCCGCTGCCGTGACGACCACGAGCGGGCCGTTCCAGCCGGCCGGGGCGGCCTGACACTCCAGCCCGCTCGGGCACACGGGACCTGCATCCGGCGTGGCCGCATCGATCCCGACCCACGCATCGGTGCCGGCGTCGTCCGGAGCCCCCGTATCGGGCATCGGTCCCGTGTCCGGCGTGGGGCCCGTGTCGGGCATCGGGCCCGTGTCCCGCGGCGGGCCGGAGTCGCTCGTCGTGGCGTCGACGCCGGCGTCCTGCGCATCGCCGTGGCGACGCGAGGGCGCGAGCACGAGCGAGCAACCGAGCAGATGCCCCGCGATCGCGAGACAAGCGGTGGAGCCGAGAGCGTGGCGCGACATCAGAAGCTCCCCCGGAGCGTGAGACCACCGCCGCCGTTCTGCGTGTCGACCCAGGGCAGCACGAGCGCGGTCGAAGTCGCCTGCTCACTCGGCATCCCGACCGTGAAGAGCAACACCAGACCCGCCGCCGCGCCGACGGCCGCGGTGATCCATCCGGCATCGGCGACCGCGACGTAGACGCCGAGGTTCGCGAGCTGCGCGTCGCTGCAGCTGGTTCCGCAGCTCGAGGCGAGCGAGCCGTCCTCGGCGAGCGCGAGCCCGCCGAAGATGGCGAACGTCAGGAGCCCAGCCCCCGCCACGCCGAACGCGATCGCGGCCGGCACGATGTCGCCGGGCCGCGTCGTGGTCGCCGGCGGAGGCGGCGTCTGGCTCGCCGTGTCGTCCGACGCCTGCGCGGTCTGCGCCTGACGAGCGTCGCGGCGCTCGTGCATGTTCACGAGGCGCGCCTCGAGCTGGGTGCGGAGGTCCGCCGCCGGCGCGCCCTCGTGGAGGTAACGGTCGAGATAGTCGATCGCCTGATCGAGCTCTCCGATGCGCTCGGCGCACAGATACAGGTTGTAGAGCAGATCGGCGCGGTGGCTCAGCTCGTAGGCCGCCTGGAACTCGCGCAGCGCCTCTTCGTAGGCGCCACGCTCGAAGTGCGAGCGCGCCGCCTCGAAGTGGAGGCGCGCCTCGGTGTCCGTGGCCGACGCCTCCTGAGCGTGCGCTGTTCGCGGCGTGAACGTGAGCGCGACCAGCCCGACGAAGGCCAGCGCGAGCCATCCCGTGCTCGACGAGCGAGTCCCCAACATGCGCCCGAAGCTAGCCGAAGACGCGCGAGCGCGCGAGGCCGTGTCGAGGGTGCGGGCTCGCGCCTCAAGCCTGAGCGGCTGCGGCGGGGCCGCGCAGCCAGAACGACGGACGGAGCAGCACCGAGTAGTCCGGCTTCTCGATCGCCTCGAACTGCTCGCGCGTGCGCTCGCCGCGCGCGCGGCAGCACTTCGCGCACAGACACTCCGCGGGCCCCGCCTGGTACGTGCTGCCCGCGAGCTGATCCCAGAGCTTGAAGAAGAACCCGGTGTGCAGCGGCTTGTTCACCGTGGACTTCGCGTGGTGAAGATAGTGTTGGAAGCTCGTGTTGATCACGGGATGGTGCGCGTCGAGCCAGGACAGCTCGTAGCCCCAGTGCAGGTACACGCCGTAGCCGTAGAAGAACGCGCCGTACGTGAGGAACAACAGGTCCATGTTGATGGGCATGACGAGCGGAAGGATCAGCATCGGCATCGATCGGATGAACTGATCGAGGTGGTCGTCCGCGATGACGGCGAAGGGCGACGGGTTCGCGAACGCGTGGTGCGGCTTGTGCTGCGACCACCAGAACGCGCGCGTGTGCCCGAGCCGGTGGTAGGCGAACTCGTAGAGGTCGGAGGCGATCCAGACGACGAAGAACGTGAAGACGAGGTAGCCCCAGCCGTAGCCGCCGAGACCGCCGTACGCGTGCGACCAGCCGGCGTTCACGAGATGCAGCGCGAGCGCGGGGCAGAACGTCGCCGTGTAGATTCCCTTCAGCATCTGGAGCACCTCGCGGCGCACCATCGCGGGCTTCGGGAACTGCGGGCTCGACTTGTACTGCCAGGTCTCGAACGTCGGGCGCGCGTAGTAGATGAAGAAGAGCGTGCCCGACATGAGCATCGTCAGGCCGAAGCCCACGAGCGTCAGCACCAGCCACGTGAGGAGGAAGTGCCCTTGCTGGGCGACGGCGTAGAGCATGGCGTTACGAGTATAAACCGCGCGATGGCGTCACGTCCGCGGGGCCACGATCCGTGGCGGAGGGCCCGCGCCTGGCTGCGAGCCCGGGTCGGCGACGTGGTAATCTGCGTGCGATGAGCGTCGCGCGGAAGCTCGCCACCTACGACGACCTGATCGCGCTGCCCGACGACGTGAAGGCCGAGATCGTCGGCGGGCGAGTCGAGGTCCAGCCGGCGCCGCTCCCGCGGCACGCCAAGGTCCAGCGCGCGCTCGGGCGCTACGTCGGTGGGCCGTTCGACGACGACGACGGCCGAGGCGGCCCCGGCGGGTGGTGGATCTTCCTCGAGGTCGACGTTCGGCTGGGGCGTCACGACATCGTGCGCCCGGATCTCTCCGGGTGGCGTCGCGAGCGGCTTTCCGAGCCATGGGACGTCCGCCCGATCGAGGTCGTCCCGGACTGGGTCTGCGAGATCACGTCTCCCTCCAACGCGCGGCTCGATCGCGTCACGAAGGCGAACCTGTACCGACTCGCCGGCGTTCCGACGCTCTGGCTCGTCGACCCCGAGACGCGGGTGCTCGAAGCCTTGCTCCGAGACGGCGAGCGCTGGGTCGAGGCGGGGCGCTACAGCGACGGAGACGTCGCGAGGATCCCGCCGTTCGAGGCGATCGAGCTCGAGGTCGAGCGACTCTTCCCGCCGCTCCCCCCGCGCCAGCCCTGAGTAGGGATGGCGCCCCTTCGTCAGTATCCGTTGCGGAGCTCCGCGCGGTCGCCCACGTCGACGGTGCGCGTCGCACGCGTGATGAAGAGCCCGGCCGAGTGCGGTCGGATCGAGACGATGCGCCCCTCCGCGATCACCTCGTCCGGCCACTCTTCCGGATCGTGCGAGGCCTCGGAGCTGCCACCGAGGGAGGCCGGTGAGGTGCCGATGGCGCTCAGCGTCCGACGCCACTCGTCGCCCGCGCGCACCACGAAGAGACGGTTGCCGAGCTGCAGGCCGTCCTCGGTGCCCACCGGGACGAACACGATCTGATCGGTGCCGAGCAGCGCGTGGGGCGTGAGCTGCGCCACCACGTGCGTCTCGAGGTCCCGGTCGGCGCGCACGGGCGGCACCACGTCGAAGCGCCGCGGAATCGCCGCGACCCGGAAGCCGCGCTCGATCGGCTCGAGCGCTTCGGTGAGCGTCGCGCGCGCGGTGTGACGCTCGGAGTCCCACGTGTCGACGCGCACCGTTCCGAGGATGCGCACCAGCGTCCCTTGCTCGCCGGGCTCGCGCGCGCCCGCCTCGATCTGCCGGAAGATCGTGTACTCGCCCTCGGGCGTGCCCGAGACGTGATCGAAGCGGACGTACACCTCGTCGTAGGGCGACATGAGCATGTGATCGGTCGGCGATCCGATGATCTCGCCCGCTTGCTCGAGCGCCTCGGGGTCGAGCCAGCCCTGCTCGCGCAGCCAGAGCGTCTCCTCGCCGGGCGAGGAGCGCCGCGCGACCAGGCGCGTGCCGCCGCCGGTCGCCACGATCGGCGCGCTGCCTGCCGGCACGAGGCGCACTTGATCCTGCGGGTAGATCCAGTGCGGGTTCGTGATCTCCGGGTTGTAGGACCACACACGCGGCCACTCGTACGGGTTGCCGAAGTAGTGGCTGCTGATGTCCCAGAGCGTGTCGCCCGAGCGCACCACGTGCGTCTCGGGAATGGTGCCGAGGTGGTGGTCGCCGGTGATCACGAGCGCGCCGCCCGAGGAGCGCCCGCGCGAGTCGTCGTCGCCCATGTCGATCCACGTCTCGGACTGCTGGGCGCTCGCGAGCGTGGGCGTCGCGGCGAGCGCGAGCACGATCGAGAGGCGGCGCACGTGGCGCAGAGCTCGGGTCATCAGACGTCCTCCATCGGCGCGGATCGCGCCGCCACGGTCCCCGGGAACTGCTCGCGCACGCGGCGGAACATCTCTCTCGCGCGCTCGGGCTCCCCGAGCCGTTCGTAAGCGAAGCCGATGCGCAGGAGCGCATCGGGAACCTTGTTGCCGTGCGGGAAGCGCTCGACCATGCGCGTCAGCTCGGTGATCGCGCCCGCGTAGTCGCGCCGCGCGTAGAGCACCTCGCCGCGCCAGTACATGGCGTTGTCGGCGTAGGCGTGATCGGGATGGGCCTGCACGAAGCGGCCGAGCGCCTCGAGCGCGAGATCCCACTCGCGTGCCGAGACGTGGGCGAGCGCGGCGCGGTACTCGGCCGCGGCCACCTCGTCCTCGGGCGCAGGCGCGAGGGGCGCGGGCGGATCGGGCGCGACGACCACGGGCGTGGTCGGGATCGCGGGCACGGCATCGGGCGCGCCGGGCGTGAGCACGACGGGCAGCCGCCCGAGCGCGCCCGTCGGCGGGGCGGCCACGATGGCGGGCGCCGCTGGCCCCGCGAGCACGGAGACCGAGGGCGGAGGTGGCGCGCCGTAGAGGCGGAGCACGGGGCGGCTGCTGCTCGACGCGCTCGCCACGACCTCGCCGTCGCCATCGAGCGTGGTGAAGTCGGAGAGCACGCGCTCGTCGGCCCCACTCGTCGCATCGTCGCCGATGCGCACGACCTGTCGCTCCTCGCCGGAAGCGAGCGCCGATCGCAGCGACTGCACCTCCGCGGTGCGCGTCGCGAGGCTCGCTTCGAGCTCCTGGATGCGCTGATCGCGCGCGTCCTCGCCGCCGCTCGTCGCAGCGCAAGCGCTCGCGGCGGGCGCCGGCGTGGCCGCACCGCCACACCCGATCGCGAGGCCCGCGAGCGAGAGCGAGATCGACCAGAGACACGCCCGGCGCATGATCGCAACGGTACGGAGCCGGAGCGATGCGCGTCAAAAAACGCGGGCTCGCTCGGCGCCGCGCGTCACGGGCGCTGCCAGATCCCGCCGCGGAGCCGCGCGCTGGGGACGGCGATCGCCTCGCGCAGCGAGACCGCGAGCGGCTGCACCGCGAGGAAGTACGCGACGCCGAGCACGCCGCCGAAGGTGCTCCATCCGGTGAACCAGGGTCGCACCAGCATCAGCGACGTGATCCCGCCGAGCACCGAGAGGGACGCCACGACGAACGCCAGAGCCCGGGCCCGGCCCGAAGCCAGCACGCGTCGCGGATCGGCGTCGCTCACGACCCGGGCCTCGAGAACGTTGCCGTCGCGCACGCCGGCCACCCAGACCTCGTCGCCCGCGTTCCCGAGCGCGATGCGCACCTCGGACGCGACGCCGCGGTTCGTGCTCGCCGCGCCGAACGCGTCCTCGAAGGACGTCTCCACGCGCGCGCCCTCGGCGGCGAGCGGCCACACGCTCGCCCCCTCGGCCGGGCGCACCGCGAGCTTCTCGCCGAGCGCCTCGATCTCGCCCGCGCCGACGCGGCAGGTGCGCGAGGACTCGGTGAAGAGGATGCGATCCGGCCCGCGCGTCGTGATCGCCCTTCCCCGCTGGGTGATCCGCGCCTCGGCCAGACAGCCGCCCTCCCCGCGCACCACGCGACCGCGCACGACGACCCCGAGCCGCGCGGCCTCCGCACCGAGCGCCGCGCGCGCCTGCAGCACGTGCATCGCGATGAGGAGCGCGTTCAGCCACACGACGCCCAGGCAGAAGGCGCCCATCATCTCGTTCGAGAGCACCGACGAAACCCTCGCGCTATTCGACCATCGCCGCGGCCTCGGCCGCGTCGCGACGCTCCGCCCGGGAGCCGAGGTCGAGCCCCGCGCGCTTCGTGTCGCGGTCCTTGGGCACCGGGTGCGTACGGCCGAGCACGAAGCGGCGCACCAGGTAGACGACCATCGAGCGCTCGTCGAGCGCCGGGTCGATCCGCTCCACCACCTCGCGCTCGTGCTGCTCGGCGAGCACCGACCAGTGCAGCCCCGCGCGGTTGTGGTGGATCGTGTGGTACCCGTTGTTGCACATCACCCAGTTGAAGGCGCGGCCGACGAAGTTGCGCGAGTGGTTCCACTCGGTCGTCACGTCGCACCCCTCGTGCTGGATCAGGTTGATGCGCAAGATGCCGCGGGCGCCCCAGAGCTGCGGCACGAGCACGAAGAACACCGTGCCCCAGAAGTCGTAGAGCATCAGCGCGCCGGTGAGCCCGAACGCCACCGCCTGCTCGAGGTAGTACTGCTCGCGGAAGTCGCGCTGCCGCGTGGTGCGGGCCCAGCGCGAGACGCCCGCGAAGGTGCGCGGCCCCGCGACGTTGGGGAAGTGCAGCAGGTTCAGGAGCGGGATCGAGAAGCTCGTGATCTGGGGCGCGGCCCAGTCGTCCTGGCCGTCGTCGTCGAACTGGTGATGCACCAGGTTGTGCGACGCGATGTTGGCGCTCGCGGGATAGAGCGCGCCGAACGAGATCACGCAACGGAACGCTCGGTTCAGGGCACGGCTCTTGAAGATGCCCTTGTGCATCACGTTGTGGATCACGACCGAGTTCAGGAAGCTGAGCCAGCACGCGAGCGCGAGGCAGAAGACGTTCCGACAGGCGGGCACGAAGACCATCGCGACGAGGACGGAGACGTAGAGGCCGACGATGGCCACCTGCCGCCGGTCGGCCCGGTGGTGCAGGAGCCACGTCTCGTCCTTGCGCGTGCTCGTCTCGCGCTCCGCGATGCCTTCGGCGGCGGTCGTGCTCGCGGTGGTCACGGGTGATCCGCTACGCGGCGAGCTCTTCGAACTCGGCCGGCGTCGCGCGCTTGATCCGCGCGGGCACGTTCATCGGGTTGAACACCATCGCCATGCGGTGGTGACTGCCGTGGAAGTAGATGCCGAAGAAGATGCGGTTGCCGAGCCAGAACCATCCGTGATCCAGATCGGCGGGCTCGATCTTCTTGCTGGGGTCGTGTGCGTTGTGGCCGACCCAGTTGAAGTGGATGACGAAGAGGCCCGCGAGAAACCACGACGGGAGCACCAGCTCGACGAAGAGGGGCAGGCCGAAGAGCTGCTCCCAGAAGAGCACCACGCAGAGGCCGCTCACGAAGGAGTACACGCTGCGGAACTTCTCGTAGCGGCGGCGCTCGGGCGTGTCGCCGTGCACGTCGAAGTACTCCTGCTGGAGCTGCTTCTCGACGTTGAGGAGCGTGTTCTTCGCGTAGCGCCAGTAGCCGCGCTCGGCGGGGTGCGGATCGCGCTCTGGATCGTCGCTGTAGCGATGATGGCGGCGATGCACGATCTCCCAGCTCGCGAACTTCGTGAGCACCCACGCGCCGCAGATCTCACCGACGATGCGGTTCAGGACCTTGCCGGCCGTGCCCCGCCCCCAGGCCTGGTGCGAGGCGCAGTGCACGAAGACGTGGGCGAGGATCGTCAGGTACAGGGCGACCGGGAGGAACGCGAGGTGCGCGGGGACGAGCCACGCCGTCGGAGGCGACCAGCCCGACAGGCGCAGCGCGGCGACCCCGGCCAGCGCGAGCACGACGAAGATCGTGTCGTGCTTCACGTAGTAGTGGGGGTCACGCTTGAACTGGGCGTACGGCAGGGTCGTCCACCAGCTGGAAGCGCGATCAGGGGAAGCCATGGTGCCGCCCGACAGCAAGACCTAGGCCGATGGGCAGGATCGTGCCGAAGAGTCGCAGGCCGTGTCAGTTCACGATGCGCAGAAGCTGCACGTCGAACACGAGCATGCCGGCCGGCGGACCGGGACGACCGCCGTACGCGAGCTCTTGGGGGATCCAGAAGCGGCGCGTCTCGCCTTCCACCATGAGCTGAACGCCCTCGGTCCAGCCGGGGATCACGTGGTCGAGCGGGAACTGCGCCGGAGTCCCGCGCTGCACCGAGGAGTCGAACATCGTCCCGTCCGTCTGCCACCCCGTATAGTGAACCTCGACCACACTTGTGGACGTTGGATGACGGGTGCCTGTACCTCTGTGCAGCACTCGCGAGGCGAGCCCCGACGCTTCGCGGTGCGCAGTGGCCGGCGGAGCGGCCACGTCCTCGGGCGCCGGGATCGGGGCGGCGCTCGGCGGCGGCGGCGCCGCGGGCGGCGCGCCGGGCTGGAAGGACATCAGCTCGACGTCGAAGACGAGCATGCCGGCGGGCATGCCGGGCTGACCGCGGTACGCGAGCTCCTGCGGGATCCAGAACCGGCGACGCTCGCCCTCGACCATGAGCTGCAGGCCCTCGGTCCAGCCGGCGATGACGCGGTCGAGGGGGAACGTGGCCGGCCGGCCGCGCTCTCGCGACGAGTCGAACTGCTGACCGTCGGTCGTCCAGCCGGTGTAGTGCACGGTGACGCGATCGGTCGGGCCGGGGTGCGTCGTGCCGGTACCGGCCGCGAGCACGCGCGAGGCGAGCCCGCTGGCCGTGCGCTCGGCGCTGGCCGGAGGTGCCGCGACGTCGGCGGGCACGGGATCCCCCGCCGCCGAGGACGGAGGCGCCGCCGACGAGGGGGGCGCGGCATGCTCGTGCCCGTGCTCGCCGCGAGGACGCGAGCGGAACTGCGGCTCGTCGTGGTCCTGGCAGCCGACGAGCGCGAGAGCGAGAGCGAGCGAGACGGTGACCGTGCGCATCGCGGCGGGTCGTAGCCGAGTTGTCGCCACGTGTCGACCGCGGCCCCATCGCCTGCGAGCGAGCGAGCGGAGGCGCCGGGGAAGCCGCTCAGCGCGGTCGCGTCGCGAAGAGCGCGATGGCAGCGGCGACCGACGCGTTGAGCGAGCCGATGGCGCTCGTCATCGGGATGCGCGCGAGCTCCGTGCACTGCTTGCGGACGAGCGGGCGCAGGCCCTTCCCTTCCGAGCCGACCACGATGATGCGGCCCTGGGGCGCGGGCGGGAGGCGATCGATGTCGTGCTCGCCGTCGGCGGCGAGGCCGACGACGGAGAGGAAGCGGTCGTCGCGGAGCTCGGCGAGCGTGCGCGCGAGGTTCGTGACGCGCGCGATCCGCGCATGCTCGGTCGCGCCGGCCGCCGCGCGCACGACCGCGCCCGTCACCGGCACCGCGCGATCCTTGAGCGTGAGGACACCGTGCGCGCCGAGCGCGACCGCGCTGCGGATCATGGCGCCGAAGTTGTGTGGGTCGGTGATCTCGTCGAGCGCGAGCAGGAACGGCGGCCCCTCGATCTCCGCGAGGAGGCCGTCGAGATCGCGGTACGGAAAGTCGCCCGTGATGGCGACCACGCCCTGGTGGCGCAGCCCCTCGGCGAGCGCGTCGAGCTCCGCCGGGGTGCGCTCTTCGACGCGCACGTTGCGCTCGCGCGCGAGCTCGCCCAGGCGATCGACCCGCACGCCCTCGGCCACATAGACGACGTGCACCGCGCCCGCGCTCGCGCGCAGCGCTTCGGTCACGGCGTGCGTGCCGGCGAGGATGCGCTTCATGCGTCCCCGATCGCCGCGAGGATGGCGCGCGCGGAGGCGACGGGATCGGCCGCGTCGCGGATCGGCCGGCCGACCACGAGCACGCTCGCGCCCGCGGCGATCGCAGCCTCGGGCGTGGCGATGCGCTTCTGATCGCCGGCGGCGCTGCCCGCCGGGCGAATCCCCGGCACGACGAGCTCCACCGTCGGCGAGAGCGCGCGCAGTGCGGCGACCTCGTGGGGCGAGCAGACGAGGCCCGGGATGCCGCAGTCGATCGCGACGCGCGCCAGCTTCTCCGCGAGCGCGCTCGGGCTCGAGGGATGACCGACGGCCGCGAGCTCGGCCGCGTCGAGGCTCGTGAGCACGGTGACCGCCAGCACGCGCGTCGCGCTGCCCTCCACGGCGGCGGCGACCGCCGTCAGCGCGGCGGGTCCCGCGCTCGCGTGCACGGTCAGATACCGAACGCCCAGCGCCGCTGCGCGCGCCGCCGCGCCGGCCATCGTCGCGGGGATGTCGTGCAGCTTCAGATCGAGAAAGCACGCGGCGCCCGCGTCGTGCACGCGCGCGACCGCCGCCGGCCCCGCGGCGACGAAGAGCTCGAGCCCGACCTTCATCACGCCGACGTGCGGCGCGAGCCGCGCGATCCAGCGTGAGGCGTCGTCGAGGTCCGCTCCGTCGAGCGGAAAGGCGAGTCGATCACGGGCGAGCGTCACGGCCGCGGGCTTGTGAAGGAAGCGGCCGAGGCGCGCAAGGAGACGCTCCCTCAGCGCGCGACGAGATGCCCGTGATCGAAGCGGAAGGTCTGCGCCCGATCGCGCCACGGCAGGAGCGGCGCCTCGACGCCGTCGGTCGGCGCGGCGTCGCTGAAGGGCCAGCTCGCCTGCGTCCAGCCGGTCGCGGTGCCAGGGCGGATCTCGAGGTGGCCTCCCGTCGTCACGACCTGGTTCTCGATACGGTTGCCCTCCCGCTCGCGCATCACCTCGCGCGTGAGCACCGCGGGGAAATCGGTCGGCGTGAACATGTGGACGAGCAGCACCTCGCGCCGCACGTCGCCGAGCGTCTGCCGGATGCGGAAGATCAGCTCCGCGCGCCCTTCCCCCGTGAGGTCCGCGACCGTGAAGCTCACGAGGTCCGCCGCCGCGCAGGGCAGCTGGTAGCGGAACCAGCCGGTGCCGTCCTGGAACTCGGTGCCGACCACGACGAGCTGGTTGCCGAACACGAGCGCGCGCTCGACCGTCGCGTTGCCCGCGAGGTTCGCCGTGAGATCGAAGGTGGGGCGCACGCGCGCGCCGATGCCCGCCTCGCGCCGGAAGCCGGCGATGAGATCGTCGACGCCGGGCGCAGGCGGGGCACTTGCCGTGGTCGCGCTCGAGCTCGCGCTCGCCTGTGCGGCCGCTGCCGCCGGATCCACGTAGTGGGGGTTCGGCCGCTCGCCGATCGCGGCGAACGTGTGCCCGTCCCACCGGAACGTGCGCTCGGCGACCGGTCCCCACGGCAGCAGCATCGGCTGCGCGTCCGACGAGGGCGACTCGCGCAGCGTGCTCGCATCGAGCCCGTGCGCTTCTCCCGCCGCCGTCACGAGCGTCGGCAGCGCGCCGCGCCCGCGGCCCCGCACGATGCGGGCCGTCGCGTCCACCGAGCCCTGCGGCGTCTCCTTGCGGATCTCGATGTCGAAGATCGCCGTGAGCGAAGGCGACGAGAGCGAGATCACCTCGAAGAGATCGCGCGAGCCCGTCGTCCCACGCTGCCGCAGCGTCACGACGAGCTCGGGGTGGCCATCGCCCGTCAGATCGATCGGCTCCTCGACGTGGATCAGATCGGCGACCGCCGAGATCCCCAGCTCCGCGAAGCCGTATCCGGTGCCGCCCTGGTAGCCGGGCCCGACGACCACGACGAAGCGATCGATCACCATCACGTGCTCGGGCGTCGCGTCCTCGGCCACGTCGATGCGCCACTGGTGGCTCGGGCGCGTCGCCACGAGCCCGCGCGGCTCGAGGAAGCCGCGCAGCTGCTGCGTCTCGCCGTTCGAGGGCGCGAGCGGCAGGAGCTGGTCGAGGTGCGCGCCGTCCACGGCGATCAGCGCGGGCTCCGCTTCGACCGCCGGATGGGCCGACTGATCGACGTCGCGCAGACGCACCGAGCCGCGCCCGTCCTCGAGCCGGTCGCGCGCGCCGATCGCCGACCAGGGCACGAAGGCCTCGATCGTGTAGCCGCTGCCGCGCGTGAGCGGCGCCTCGACCACCGTCGCGCCGCGCGGGCTCGAGCGGCGGCGCGCGCCGACGGCCCCGACCTGCACCACGGCCGCGCTCGTGCCGGCCTGCCCGGCGTAGAGCCAGACGTCGACGCCCGAGAGGGCCCGCCCGTGCGGCAGCGCGATCGTGACGATCACCGCGTCCTCGGTGTCGCCCGGGTGGGCCGTGCGCACCATGCGGTCGTCGTGCACCTCGGCGCCGACGTAGAGGCCGTTCGTGTCGTAGGCGAGCGCGAAGCGCATCGAGGCGTCGTCGCCCGAGCCCACGCTCGTCATCGAGATCGATCCCCAGTCGCGGAGCAGCCCGTCCACGGTGACCTGGCTCGAGGCGACCTCCGTCAGCGGCAGCGTGGCCTGGGCGGAGGCGAGAGAGGGAACGAGCAGCGCGAGCGCAACGAGAGCGAAACGCATCGGGGCGCGAAGGTAGCACCCGTCGCGGGCGCCATCAGCGTCAGGTGACGGGCAGCTGGACGCGGATCTTCTTCTTCTCTCCCTGGAGCGCGAGCTGGCCGCAGGCGGCGGCGATGTCGTCGCCCTTGCGGCGGCGCACGAAGCTCGGGACGCCGCGCTCGCGGAGCGCCTCCTGGAAGGCGTCGACCACGTCCCAGTCGGGCGCGCCGAGCGGGTTCTCGGCGACCGCGTTCATCGGGATGAGGTTCACCTTGCTCGGCACGCGGCGCAGGATGCGCGCGAGCTCGAGCGCGTCGGCGCGCGACGCGTTCACGCCCGCGATCAGCGTGTACTCGATCGTGATCCGCCGGCGCTTGGGGAGCGGATAGCGCTCGAGCGCCGCGAGCAGCTCGGCGAGCGGGTACTTCTTGTTGATGGGCATGATGGACGATCGCTGCGCGTCGGTCGGCGCGTGGAGCGAGACCGCGAGCTGCACCTGCCCGCCGAAGTCGCGCCCGAGCCGATCGATCTCGGGCACGAGGCCGCTCGTCGACACCGTCACGCGGCGCCGCGAGAGCCCGAGCCCCTCGGGATGCGTGAGCAGCACGAGCGCGCGCGAGACGGCATCGTAGTTCGCCAGCGGCTCGCCCATGCCCATGAAGACCACGTTGCGAATGCGGGAGTGCTCCGCCGGGAGCTCCCGGACGGGAGCAGGCTCCGCCTGCGGACGGGAGGAAGCGGACGGGGGAGCCGATGAATCGTCGTTGCGAATGCGCTCACCGCCCGCGACCTCCTGCTTCCCCACGAAGACCTGCGAGACGATCTCGGCGGCCGTCATGTGGCGCTTGAGCCCGGCGATGCCCGAGGCGCAGAACACGCAGCCCATCGCGCAGCCGACCTGCGACGAGATGCACTGCGTGACCCAGCTCGCGGGCGCGTCGCCCTCGGGGACGGGCTCGCTCTCGTCGTCGTCGCTCGCGGCGCTGAAGCTGCCCTCAGCGCGCGAGCTCGACATCGGGATGAGCACCGACTCGACCGTGCGCGCGTCGGCCATCGACAGGAGCAGCTTGCGCGTGCCGTCCTCGGAGAGGTGCGAGGAGCTCACGCTCAGCACCGGCGCCAGCGAGCCCTCCCCTGCGAGCCGCTCGCGGAGCGACTTGGGCAGATCGGTCATCGCGGCGGGATCGGTGACGCCGCGCTGGTGGATCCAGCGGAACACCTGCGGCCCGCGGTAGCGCGGCTCGCCCCAGGCGCCGAGCACCTCGGTCCACTCCTCCGGCGTGCGGACGAGCGGGTGATCGGCCGGAGCGAGCGGCGGAGTGAGGGGCTTGCCGGCCTTGGTCATCGTGAGCCGCGGAGAGTGAGGCGCGCGCGGCGCCCTCGCAACGCGACGGACGGCCAGGCCGCACGAGCGAGCCCGGGATGTGCATGGGCTCTGCCGCATGACCTCTGGGAAGGGACCGAAGCGCGTGGCCGTGCTGGCGCGACGCGGGAAAACGTTCGGAGGAGGCCGGCGCGAGCTGCGTGCGGCGCTGCGACAGGCGGGACACGACGCACCGCTCTGGTACGAGCTGTCACGCAGCAGCGAAGCGCCCGACGCGATCGAGGAGGCGATGGGAGAAGGCGCCGAGCTCGTCTATGCGTGGGGCGGCGACGGGCTCGTCCAGCGCTGCATCGACACGCTCGTCGACCGCGCGCTCGACGTACCGCTCGCGATCCTGCCCGCGGGAACCGGCAACCTCCTGGCGCGACACTTCGAGATCCCACGCGAGGTAGGGCCCGCGGTGGAAATCGGGCTGCGGGGGCGGCGCATGCCCATCGACGTGGGCCGGATCAACGGCGAGTGCTTCGCGGTCATGGCCGGCTGCGGCGCCGACGCGATCACGATGGGCTCGGTGAGCAAGGCGTCCAAGCGCCGGCTCGGCGCGCTCGCCTACGTGCGGAGCGGGATGCGCGCCGTGCACGAAGAGCCGCGGCAAATCCGCGTACGCGTGGACGGCAAGGACTGGTTCGAGGGGCTCGCGAGCTGCGTGCTCGTCGGCAACATCGGCGAGATCCAGGGCGGCCTGCGGCTGTTCCCGCGGGCGCGGCCCGACGACGGCGTGCTCGAGGTCGCGGTGGTGACGGCGCGGACGCAGCCCGAGTGGCTGCGCGTGCTGGCGCGCGTCGCGAGCGGGCACCCCGATCGCTCACCGTTCGTGCAGACGACCCGCGCGAGGGAGAAGGTGCGCGTGAAGCACACCGCGCCGGCGGCCTACGAGCTCGACGGCGGCGCGCGCGACCCGGTGAAGAAGCTGCGCGTGGACGTGGCGCGTCGCGCGGTGACGCTCTGCGTGCCGAAGTGACGCCGCGGGCTCAGGCGCGGCGCCGTCGAGCGCTGCTCTTCGCGGACGCGTAGGCGACGGCGATGACGATCGCCGCTTCGAGCGCCCACACCGCGCCGAGCACGGGCCCGGCGACGGCGTCGTCGCGATGCGCCGAGCCCACCGTCCACGCGCCGCCCTCGTAGAGCAGCGCGAGGCCGTCGAAGAACGCGCCCGGATGCGCGAGCAGCGCCGGGCTCACGTCGGCGCCGAGGCGCACGAGCGTGAAGTACTCCCACGGGAGCCACGAGGCGAGGTAGCCGCCGAAGGTCACGGCGAGGGCCGCTCGGACGAGCCAGCGCTCGTTCGCGATGCCGCGCGCGCGGGCGATCGAGACGACGGCGCCGGCGGCCACCGCCGCGTAGAGCACGGGGAGCGCGACGCCGAGGATCGCGCTCGGGTTGTAGACCTCGGCCAGCGCGAACGGCACGCCGAGAACGACCGCGACGGCGAGGCCGAGGACGATGGTGGCGCCGAGCTTCGCCACGGATGCGTCGTGTTCCTTCGCCATGCGCGGGCGCGAGCATATCGTGGTAGACGCCGCTCGCATGAGCCTCGCGACGCTCGTCTCCGCCGCCTACGCCGATCGCTCCCTGCTCGCCGACGCCGCGCATCGCGACGCCGTGCTCGAGACGATGGACGCGCTCGATCGCGGAGAGGTGCGCGTCGCCACGCCGAGCGCCGAGGGCTGGACGGTCCACGGCTGGGTGAAGGAGGCGATCCTCCTCTACTTCGCGCTGCGCGAGATGCAGACCTTCGAGGTCGGGCCCTTCGAGTTCCGGGACAAGATCCCGCTCAAGAAGGACCTCGAGAAGGCGGGCGTGCGCGTCGTGCCGCCCGGCGTCGCGCGCTACGGCTCGTTCCTCGCGCCCGGCGTCATCCTCATGCCCGGCTACGTGAACCTCGGCGCGCACGTCGGGCGCGGCACGATGGTCGACACCTGGGCCACCGTGGGCTCGTGCGCGCAGATCGGCGAGGGCGTGCACCTCTCGGGCGGCGTGGGCATCGGCGGTGTGCTCGAGCCGCCCGGCGCGCGCCCCGTGATCGTCGAGGACGGCTGCTTCGTCGGCTCGCGCGCCGTGATCGTCGAGGGCGTGGTCGTCGAGCGTGAAGCGGTGATCGGCGCGAACGTGGTGCTCACGGCATCGACCTCCATCCTCGACGTGACGGGCGAGGCGCCCGTCGAGCACCGCGGCCGCGTGCCCGCGCGCAGCGTCGTCATTCCCGGTATGCGCACCAAGAAGTTCCCGGCCGGCGAGTTCGGCGTGCCCTGCGCGCTCGTCATCGGCAAGCGCAGCGAGCACACCGACAAGAAGACCTCGCTGAACGAGGCACTTCGCGACTTCTCGGTCGCCGTGTAGCGGCGGCCCGCTCTCGATTACCATCGGGCGATGCGCATCGCCCTCTTCGCTTGTGCCGTGCTCGCGCTGATCGCATGCGCGCCGTCCACGCCGATGGCCCAGGACGCCGGGACCGACGACGGGTCGATCGCCGACGCCTCGATGCCGCGGGACGCCTACCGCGCGCCCGACGTCGGGACGGACGCGGGCCCGATCCCCGACGATCTCGAGGGCTTCATCGAGTACCAGATGCGCGTCGGCCGCATCCCCGGGCTCGCCGCGGCGATCCTCGACCACGGCGCGGTGGTTCGCGTCGTGACGCGCGGCATGGCGAACGACACGACGCCCGTCGACGAGCACACGCTCTTCACCGTCGCCTCGATCTCGAAGACCTTCGTGTGCGCGCTGATCCTGCAGCTCGTCGAGGAAGGACGCATCGACCTCGACGCGCCCGCGAGCACCTACCTCGGCTTCTCGGTGAGCTCGGATCAGGCGCCCGGCCGCGAGATCACCGTGCGCGAGCTGATGACGCACACGAGCGGCATCAGCGACGACTGGATCGCGCTCGGCCAGGTCACCGTCGAGGGCGATCCCACGACGACGCTCGAGGAGTTCTCGTCCGAGTACGTCGCGGTCCCCGCGCACTTCGCGGCCGCGCCCGAGACCCAGTACGACTACTGCAACGCGTGCTTCGGCCTGCTCGGCGCGGTGATCGAGGGCGCGAGCGGCGAGACCGTGCGCGCGCGGACGCAACGCCTGCTCGTCGACCCGCTCATGCTCGACGGCGCCGGCTGGTGGCTCGCCGACGTCGACGCGGCGCACCTCGCCGTCGAGTACACGACGGGCACCACGGACGCCGACGGAAACACGACGTATCGCGCCAACCCGCAGCGCGGGTTCGGGCACTACACGGCGACCTCGATGCACATCAGCATCACCGGGCTCTCGCGCTGGCTGCTCGGGCACATCCAGGACGGCACGCTCGACGGCGCGCAGTTCCTCTCGGCGGAGAGCGTCGCCGAGACACGGCGCATCCAGTACCCGGCGATCGCCTCGCGCCAGGGCCTGGTCTGGTACCGGCGCTCGCTCGCGGGGAGCACCTGGCTCGGGCACAGCGGGGAGAGCTTCGGCACGAGCGCGAACATGCTCTACCGCGACGACGGCCGTGGCCTGGTGCTCCTCACGAACTCCGACGCCTACTTGCGCGAGACCTTCGGGCGCACCGAGGGCCAAGACGCCATGAACGCGATCCTCGTGCGGATGAGCCAGGAGGCCGATGCGCTCGCCGCCACGCCCTGACGAGGGGCTTGCGGGCGCAAACCCGCGTGCCAGGTTCCGCGCGTGAAGAAGGACGACTCGGGCGACCGCTGGGATGCCGCGCAAGAAGGCGCGGAGCTCTTGCGCGAGGGAGAGGTCGATCGCGCGATCGACGAGCTCGAGCGCGTCGTCGCCGACGACCCGAGCAACGAGTACGGCTTCTTCTTCCTCGGCTCGGCGCACTTCGAGAAGCAGCGCTTCGAGAAGGCGATGAAGGCGTACCTGCGCGCCCTCGAGATCGCGCCCGACTACCTCGGCGCGCTCGTCCACCTCGGCCACACGCTGCGGATGCTCGGGAAGTACGGCGAGGCGATGCGGGTGGCGCGCGAGGCGCTCGAGCGGAGCAGCGACGACCCGGACGCGTTGTACCTTCTGGCGATGGTGCACTACGCGCGGGGCGAGAAGGCCGCCGCGGTGAAGTACCTCGAGCTCTTCCTCGCGACGCGCCCCGAGCTCGAGGCCGCCAACGAGGCGGAGGGCCTGCTGCGCATGCTGCGCGGCCAGATCGACGAGACGAAGCCCGACCACGAGCTCAATTGAAGGCAGGAGTGCTCGGCCCGGAGGCCCCGGACGGGAGCGGGCGCCTGCCCGCGGACGGTAGGGGCCGGAGCGGACGAGCCGATCGATCGAAGGCAGGAGTGCTCGGCCCGGAGGCCCCGGACGGGAGCGGGCGCCTGCCCGCGGACGGTAGGGGCCGGAGCGGACGAGCCGATCGAGCGAAGGCGCGAGTGCTCGGCCCGGAGGCCCCGGACGGGAGCGGGCGCCTGCCCGCGGACGGTAGGGGCCGGAGCGGACGAGCCGTGGAATCGACGCGCGTGACCGTTGCGGCGCGCGGGCCGTGGACGCACGATCGCGTCATGCGCGCCTCGCTCCTCGTCGTCTCGTTCGCGCTCGCGCTCGCCGCTTGCGGTGACGACGAAGCGCCGCCCTCCGCCGAGCACTCCCGCGGGCCCTACGGCGCGGTCGCATCGGCACCGCAGGCGACCGTCGCGCGCCCGCATCACGCCCTCGGCACGCTCGATCGCGAGTCGCTGCGCCCGGCCCCGCTGGGCGCAGCGCCCACGACGGCGGACGGCGAGGAGGCGACGACGGCAACCGCCGCCGCCACGGGGGCGACGGAACAGGAGCGCGACCTCGGCGCCGAGCTCGCGAGCGCCGTCGGCTCGCCGGCGAGCTGCATCGACCTCGCCACGGCCCGCGCGCTCCACGGGGCCCTCGCGATCCACGTCACGGCGACCATCACGCCCACCGGCTCGGTGACGCGCGGCACCGCCTCCGCCGTGGGCCTACCGGAAGCGGCCGCCGAGTGCATCCGCGCGCGCGTGCTGGCGGCGCACCTGGGGGCGCCCGTCGAGGGCGCTCCGCGCACGATCGCGACGACGCTCTCGTTCGACGTGACGGCCACCGACGACGAGACGACGACCGAGACACCGGTCTGGCACCAGCCGGGCGCCGTCGCCGAGCCCGGCGTCGTGCTGCCTGCGGTCGGCGCGACGGGGCGCCCTGAGGGCGCCGTCGCGCCCGACCACACGCTGCCTGCGCAAGCGACCGGCCGCCCCGAAGGCTCGGTGGCGCCCGATCTCGTCCTCCCGGCGCGCGGGCCGTCGTGATCCGCGCGATCAGGGCGACTGCCGGATCAGCATCTGCACGAGCGCATCGAGGTCGGACAGATCGCTGCTGCTCACGCCGGTGAACACGCGCGCGATGTGCCCGTGTCGATCGACGACCACGAGCATCGGGATCGCGCGCACGCCGTAGTCGCGCATCGTGTGCCCGGTATCGCGCGCGATCGTGTACGAGACGCGCTCGCGCACGAGGTGGGCGAGGATCTCGCTCTCCGATTCCTGGGCGACGCCCACGACCGAGAGGCCCTGATCGTGGAAGCGGCCGTGCAGCCGATCGAGCTCGGGCATGATGGCCTGGCAGGGGCCGCACCACGTGGCCCAGAAGTCGATGACCACGACGCGCCCGCGGAGCGAGGCGAGCGAGACGTCGTCGGGGCCGCTCACGCGGCGCGCGTCGAGCTCGGGCGGCGTGGTGCCGATCGTGAGCCGTGCCGGACCACTCGAGGGGGGAGGCGCGGTGTGCGTCGGCTCCGCGCGCCCGGTGCTCGCGAGGGCGAGCCCCAGCACGACGGCGAGCGCGAGCGGGACGAGCGATCGCTTCATTCTGCGTCTCCAGCGTAGCAGCGGTCGGGAGGTGCCGCAGCGGCCGAGCCGTTTCGCGGTCGAGCGAGGATTCGCTCGCGCGGGGCGCGGCGTTTCTCGGAAGGCTTCGGCGCCGATGGGCGCGGGGCGATCTGGTAGAAGGCAGCGTGCGCCCGCTGACCGAAGTGCTCGCCGTCTACGCTGCCGTGGCGGTCGTCACCGCGGCGCTCGGCGCGCTCCGCGACGTGGCGTGGGCCGGCGATCTCGTCGCGCTGGGGATCGCCGCGACCTTCCTCGCGGCCGCCGTCGCGATGGCCCGGCGCGATGCCGATCGCACCCGCTTCGGGATCTCGCTCGGCGGGCTGCTCGACCCGATCGAGGACGACGCGCGACCGGCGGGCCCGCTCGGCCTCTACGACCTCGGGCGCACGCTGCGGGCGGGCCTGCCGAGCGCGCTCCGCGAGACGGGCTTCGCGCTCGCCGTCGCGGCCGTGATCTTCCCGCCCTTCGTCGTCGGGTTCTGGCTCTGGCACGGCCCTTCGCACGCGTTCGCATGGCGCTGGCCGCCCGACTTCGCCTCGTTCGTGCTCTCGCAGATCGTCCTCGTCGGGCTGCCCGAGGAAGCGCTCTTCCGTGGCTACGTCCAGACGCGCCTCGGAGATCACTTCTTCACGCGCTGGCGGATCCTCGGCACCGAAGTGGTCGTCGGCGCGTGGATCCTGCAGGCCGCGCTCTTCGCGCTCGTGCACCTCGCGACCGGGCCGGACGTGCAGAAGCTCGCGACGTTCTTCCCGGGGCTGCTCTTCGGCTGGCTGCGAGCGCGGCGCGGCGGTATCGGTGCCGGCATCGTGATGCACGCGGCCAGCAACGTCCTCGCCGAGGTCCTCGTGACCGGGTGGCTCGCGCCATGAGCCGCCGGGCCGCGTTCTTCGACATGGACAAGACGCTCGTGCGCGCCAACACGGGCGTGCTCTACGCGCGATGGCGCTTCCGGCGCGGCGAGAGCGGCGTTCGCGACATGGCGCGCGTGATGTGGTGGTCGGCGCAGTACGCGGCCGGCGTGGTCGATGCCGGCGCCGTGAGCAGCTACGCGGCGAGCACGCTGCGCGGCATCGACGAGGCCGCCTTCGCCGATCAGTGCCGGCTCTGGTTCGACGAGATGGTGCGGCCCATCGTCGCGCCCGGCGCCCGCCCGGTGATCGAGCGGCACCGGAGCGAGGGCGACGTGCTCGCGATCCTCACCGGGAGCACGTGGTACGCGGCGAGCCTGCTCGGCGAGGCGCTCGGCATCCCGCACCGCATCGCGAGCACGCTCGAGGTGCGCGGCGGCGCCTTCACGGGCGCCGTGGAGGACCCGCTCTGCTTCGGCGTGGGCAAGGTGCAGCGCGCCGAGCGCTTCGCCGAAGAGCACGACATCGATCTCGGCGCGAGCGCGTTCTACACGGACAGCATCAGCGATCTGCCGATGCTCGAGCGCGTGGGCAAGCCGGTGGTGGTGAATCCCGACCCACGTCTCGCCGTGCTCGCGCGCCGACGCGGCTGGCCCGTCGAGCGCTGGTAGCTCCGCGATTGCGGCGTATCCTCGGCGCCATGTCGACGCCCGCGCCCTTCGTGATCCGTGATCTCGTCGTTCGTGCCCTCGCCGAGGATCTCGGTCGTGGCGACGTGACGAGCGAGGCCTGCATCCCCGCGGAGCTCGAGGGGCGCGCGGCGCTCGTCGCGCGCCAGCGCCTCGTCGTGGTGGGGATCCCGGTGATCGAGCGGACCTTCGCCGAGGTGGATCCGCGCGTGAAGGTGGCGGTGCACGGCAAGGACGGAGACCTCGTCGAGCGCGGCACGGTGATCGCGCACGTCTCGGGCCCGGCGCGCTCGATCCTGATGGGCGAGCGCGTGGCGCTGAACTTCGCGCAGCGCCTGAGCGGCGTCGCCACCAAGACGCGCGCGTTCGTGGACGCGCTCCCGAAGGGAAGCAAGACGCGCATCACGGACACGCGGAAGACCACGCCCGGCCTGCGCGCGCTCGAGCGCTGGGCCGTGCGCTGCGGTGGCGGGCACAACCATCGCGACGATCTCTCGTCGGCGGTGCTCATCAAGGACAACCACATCGCCGCGTGCGGCGGGGTGCGCATCGCGATCGAGCGGGCGCGCGCGCACGCGCCGCACACCTCGCGCATCGAGTGCGAGGTGGACCGCATGGAGCAGCTGCGCGAGGCGCTCGAGGCGAAGGCCGACGTGATCCTGCTCGACAACTTCGACGACGACGCGCTGAAGGAGGCCGTCGCGATCACCGCGGGGCGCGCGCTGCTCGAGGTCTCGGGCGGCGTGACGCTGGAGCGCATCCCGAAGATCGCCGCGGCCGGCGTGGACGTGATCAGCGCCGGCGGCCTCACGCACTCGGCGCCCGCTGCGGACCTCGCGCTCGACTGGGAGTGACGGCGCCCGCGCGGCTTCCAAAGGCGCGACGCGTCGAGGCCGGCCCACCGACCCGGCCCGCGCCTACCCGGCGCGCAGCTGCGTCAGGGTCGTCCGCTCCTCGCGCGAGCGCTCCGACATGGCGGCCGGCATCGTCTCGCGGGCGACGTCGCACAGGAGCTGCGCCACGGCGGGCTGATCGATCGCGCCGGGCTCGAGCGTCGCGCGGAACGCGGCGCCGGACTCGATGAACGCCGCGCGCGCGGCCGGTGTGGTGCTCGAGACGAAGGTCACGACGCTCGGTGGGAAGTCCGGCACGAGGCGCGCGAGCAGCCCCACGTCGAGGTCGCTCCCGACGACGTCGTGCACGAGGATCGTGCGCTGCTCGCTCTCGAGCGCGATCAAGAGCTGCCAGAGCTCCGGCGCCCAGCACACCTCGCTCGCGCCGAGCAGCGCGCCGACGTGGTCCGCCGTCGCGCGCGCTCGCGCCGTGGAGACGACGCGCACGCCGAGCTCCGGCGGTTCTTCGGGAGCGGCGCTGCGGGCGTCGAGCAAGAGCTCGAGCTCCACGGCGAGGGCCGACGCGCCGACACCGAGGATCCCGGAGGCCGAGGGAGCGAGCTCGTGCCAGAGCAGGCGCCGCACGTCCGTCACGCGACACGGGAGCGGCTCGCCGTGACGATTGCGTCGTACGTCGTCGACGAGTCGCTCGGCGATCGGCCGCGACTCGAACGTCGACGTCATCGCATCGATCAACCACGCCGCGACCTCTCCTTCGGACTCGAAGGCTTGCTCATCCATGCCCAGCTCCCCCGGGGTTCCCCGGCCCGCGGCGGTCCGAGCAGACGCCGTGCCAGCCCTCGCACGTCGCGCGGCGCCTCGACCGCGCGCCGCGCCCGCTCGGCGCTCGGCGGGCGACACGGAGGGTGCGGCGCCCCCTCGATCGCCCTCGCGAGACGGGTCAGAACCAGTCGCAGAGCCAGGGCTCGTGCGCGCTGAAAAGAGTCGCGAGCGCCGCCACTTGGCGCTCGTCGCCCTCCACCAGCCCGGCCGCGCGCAGCGCGCTCGGGTGCGCGAACCCGGAGTAGAGCGCCGCCAGCGCGCGCACGTCGATCCGCGCGGGGGCGCGGCCGGCCGGCGTGCATTCCACTTCTGCACGGCCACTCCGAACCTGAACGACGAGGCCGACGTCGCCGAAGAGCGCGTCGCGCACGTCGAGATGGGCCTCGCCATCGCTGGCGTAGCCTCGCGCCGACAGCGCGCGCGCCGGGTCGAGGATGCGCAGCATCCAGCGGTGGTGCTCGTGCACCTTCGAGGTCTCCTCGGGAAGGAGCGACACGAGCGGATCGCTCGCGCATCCGAGCCAGCGCACCTCGGTCGCGAGCGAGCGCAGCCCGGAGAGCAGCGCGCAGCATCGGCGCGCGGCCGCCGGCGTGGCGAGCACGAGATCGCGCAGCGTGAGGCCGAAGTGGAGCGAGCCCTCGTCGGACGCGTGCATGTAGATCACGTAGCCCTCGGGCGCGCTCTCGGGGCCGAAGCGGTAGGCGCGCGTCACGCCCTTGTGAGGCTTGCCGATCCGCGACCAGATCGCCTCGCTGCGATCGAGGTGACCGTTCCAGCTCCGCGCGCGGGCCTCGTAGAGCGCGCGGAGCGGGCCCACGTCGTCGGCCGCGAAGGGCTCGCACGCGAGCGCGGTGTCGCCCGCGGGCAGCGACGCGATCGGCGCCGCCATGCGCAGCAAGGTGCCGGCGGCCTCGAAGCCCACCGAGCGATAGACCGAGAGCGAGGAAGCGTAGAGGCCGGCGAGCGGCACGCCCTCCGCCCGCAGCTCCGCGAGGCCGTCGACGAGGAAGCGCTTGGCGAGACCGCGCCCGCGCGCGGCCGGCGTCACGCCGACGCCCGCCAGGCCCATCATCGGCACCGAGCGCCCGCCCCAGTACTGACCGAAGCGATAGAAGCCGTATCCGCCGCGGATCACCCCGTCCTCGACGAGGACGCGCAGGTTCGGGTGCCCGATGCGCTCCATCCAGAGCGTCCACGGTAGATCGTCGGTCCCGAAGCTCTCCTGCAGGATGCGCTCGAGGCGCGCGCGCTCGTCCTCGCCCTCGGCGGCTCGCACCACGACGTGACCCATGCGCGCGAGGATGCCATGGCGCTCGCGCCGGGGAGCGATCCGCCCGCGTCGGGGCGTGCAGTCCGCCGGCGGCCGAGCGCCGGGGTCGCGCGCCTCTCGCCGAGCACGGCGCTCACCGCCGCCCCGTGCCATCCTCCCGCGCGTTGTCTTCCTGGTCCCTCGACGTCCCGGGCGGCATGGCCGCCGCTGCGATCCTCACGGCGCTCTTCGGTGCCGCGATCGCGCTCGGGATCCGCGAGGTGCGCGCCCTCCCCGGCCCGCGCCGCACGACGCTCGGTGCGCTGCGTGCCGCGACCGCGATCGTGGCGCTCTTGCTCGCCGTGCAGCCGACGTGCACGCACGAGCGCCTCGACGCCGAGGACGGGCGCCTCGCGATCGTCTTCGACGTCTCGCGCAGCACGAGCATCGCCGACGAGGACGGGGAGACCACGCGCGCAGCGCGGGTGCGTGCGCTCGCCGAGCACTTCGCCGCCGAGCACCTGCCGGTTCCTCCCGACGTGCTCGTCTTCGGCGATCGCGCCACGCCGAGCACGCTCGAGGACGTCGCCAGCGCCCGCATCGAGGACGACACGCGGATCGCCGACGCGCTCCACGCGGCCGCGACCGAGGACGTGGGCGCCATCCTGCTCGTCTCCGACGGCGCCGACCACGGCGGCGGCGCCCTCGAGGCGGCGATCGACACCGGCGCGCGCATCCACACCGTGGCGCTCGGCGCCGCCGAGCCGCCGCGCGACGACGCCATCGCGCGCCTCGCGGCGGACTCCGTGGGTTTCCTCCGGCGCACCGCGCACGTGCGGGTCACCGTGCGATCGCTCGGCGGGAGCGGCACCCGCACCGTGCGTCTCTCGCGCGGCGAGCGCGTCCTGCGCGAGCAGACCGTCACGCTCGACGAGGGCGGCGAGCAGGAGGTCGACCTCACCTTCGTGCCGAGCGAGCTCGGGCGCGCCCTCTACCACGTCAGTGTCCCGCTCGAGGATGGCGACGTGGTGCCCGCGAACAACGATCGCGCGTTCCTCGTGCGCACCGTGCGCGACGACCTGCGCGTGCTGCTCGTGGCCGGTCAGCCGAGCTGGGACCAGCGCTTCCTGCGCGCCTTCCTCGAGCGCGACCCCACGACCGACCTCATCTCGTTCTTCATCCTGCGGCAGACCGCCGACATGACGATGGCGGATCCCGAGGAGCTCGCGCTCATCCCCTTCCCCGTCGACGAGCTCTTCAGCGAGCACCTCGGCAGCTTCGACATCGTCCTGCTCCAGAACTTCGACTACGCGCCCTACGACATGGCCGTGCACCTGCCGCGCATCCGCGACTACGTGATGCGCGGGGGCTCGTTCGCGATGATCGGCGGGCCGCTCTCGTTCACCGCGGCCGGCTACGCCGAGACACCCATCGCCGAGATCCTGCCGGTCGAGGTGCTGCCGCGCGGCACGCCGGAGAGCGAGGCGATCACCACCGATCGCTTCCATCCGGTGATCGCGAGCGGCGCCGAGCGTCACCCGCTCGTCGCGCTCTTGCCCGAGCCGAGCGCGAGCACCGAGGCGTGGGCGGCCCTCGCGCCGATGATCGGCGTGAACGTCGTGCGCGGCGTGGCGCACGAGGGGCAGCTCTTGCTCCAGCACCCCACCGCGCACGCGCCCGACGGCAGCCCGCTGCCCGTGCTGGTGAGCGGCGCCGCGGGCCGCGGACGCGTCGTCGCGCTGACGAGCGACACGTCCTGGCGCTGGGGGCTGACGACGGGGGGCACGACGGGCGATGCGAGCGCCTACGAGCGCTTCTGGGATCGCGTGATCCGCTGGCTCGCGCGGGATCCCTCGCTCGAGCCGGCGCGCATCACGACCGATCGCGAGAGCTACGGGCCCGAGGCACGGATGACGGTGACGGGCTCGCTCGCCGACGCACGCTACGTGCCCTTCGCCGGCGAGCCGATGACGCTCACGGTGCGCGCCGAGACGGGCGAGGCGCTGCGCGCGCTCGAGGTGCGAACGGACGCCGAGGGCGCGATCCGCACGGAGCTCGACGCGCCCGCCGACCCGGGCGGCTACGTGATCGAGGCCTCGCGACGCGGCGAGACGGCCGTGATCGCCGAGGAGCCCTTCCTCGTGGAGGCGGGCGGCGCCGAGCTCGCCGATCCGCGTACCGGGCACGCGCTCCTCGCCGAGATCGCGCGGGCCACGAGCGGGACGGCATACGCGGCGGGCGCGATCCCCACGCTCGCGGGGCTCGACACGCGGCGCGTGCGCTCGCTCGGCGTCGAGACGAGCCGCCCCTTTGCGAGCGCCTGGGCGTTCGTGCTGGCGGTCGCGCTCTTCGGCGCGGAGTGGGCGCTGCGGCGGCGATGGGGCCTGCGCTGAACGGGATGCCTCAGCCGACCAGGCCTGCGATGGCGACGCCGGTGGCCGTCTTCGCCTTCACGATCTCCTTCGGCGTGCCCGCCGCGAGCACGCGCCCGCCGCCCTCGCCGCCCTCGGGGCCCAGATCCACGACGTGATCGGCACGCGCGATCACCAGCGGGTCGTGCTCGATGACGACCACCGCGTGCCCTTCGTCGGCGAGCCGGTCGAGCACCGCCACGAGCAGCTCCACATCCGTCGCGTGCAGGCCCGTCGTCGGCTCGTCGAGCACGTAGAGCGTCGTCTCCGTAGAGCGACGCGAGAGCTCGCGCGCGAGCGCCAGGCGCTGGGCCTCGCCGCCCGAGAGCGTGGTCGCGCTCTGGCCTAGGCGCAGGTAGCCGAGCCCCAGCTCGTGCATCGTCTCGAGCCGCGCCGCGACGTGCCGCTGCACGGCGAAGATCGGGCGCGCCTCGTCGACCGAGAGCGCGAGCACGTCGGCGATCGACATGCCCTTCCACTTCACCTCGAGCGTCTCGCGGTTGTAGCGGCGACCGCCGCACTCCGGGCACTGGATGGCGAGGTCGGGCAAGAGCTGCATCTCGATCGAGAGCACGCCCTCGCCCTTGCACGTCTCGCAGCGCCCGCCCTTCACGTTCGACGAGAAGCGCGTCGCGCCGTAGCCGCGCGCGCGCGCCTCGGGCAGGGACGCGAACAGATCGCGGAGCGGCGCGAGCAGGCCGACGTAGCTCGCCGGCGTGGAGCGCGAGGTGCGGCCGATGGCGACCTCGTCCACCGCGACCACGCGCGCGATGGCGCCGCCGCCCTCGAGCTTCGCATCCACACGCGAAGTACCTCGATGCACCTCGGCGCGCACGAGCGGGAGCAGCGTGCCCATCACGAGCGAGGACTTGCCGGCGCCGGAGACGCCCGTGACGGCCGTGAGGGCGCCGATCGGAAAGCGCGCCGCCACGCTCTTCAGGTTGTGCGTGTGCGCGCCCTCGAGCACGAGCGCGCCCTTGCCGAGGCGCACCTTGCGCACGACCTTGCGCGTCTCTCGGAGGTAGGGCCCCGTCACGCTCGCGGGGCTCTCGGCGAGATCGGCGGCCTTGCCCTGTGCCACGATGCGCCCGCCGAGCACGCCGGCCCCGGGCCCCATGTCGACGACGTGATCGGCCGCGCGCACCACGTCGAGGTCGTGCTCGACGACGAGCACCGTGTTCCCTTGGTCGCGCAGCCGCTCGAGCGAGCGCACGAGGCGGGCCGTGTCGCGCGGATGCAGGCCCAGCGAGGGCTCGTCGAGCACGTACAGCACGCCCACGAGCGGCCCGCCGAGGCGCGTCGCCAGGCGCAGGCGCTGCGCTTCGCCGGAGCTGAGCGTCTGGCTCGATCGCCCGAGCGAGAGGTAGCCCACACCGACCTCGTCGAGGAAGGCGAGGCGCATCTCGATCTCGTCGAGGAGCGGCGCCGCGATCTCGCGCTCCACGCCCGCGAAGGGCAGCGCGGCGAGTCGCCCGCGCAAGGACGAGGTCGCGAGCGCATCGAGCTCGGGCAACGTGACGCCGGCGACGGTGACCTGCCGCGCGGTCTCGTTCAGCCGCGAGCCGGCGCACTCGGGGCAGACCTCGCGCTCTTCGTCGCGCGGCGCGCTCTCGACCTCGTCCTCCTCTTCCTTCGAGGGCTTGGCTCGCTTGGGCGCGGGCTTCTTCTCGGGCGCGATCGTGCCGATGCCCTCGCAGCGCGGGCAGGCCCCCTCGGGCGTGACGAACGAGAACGTGCGCGGCGTGATCGCGGGCAGCACGATGCCGTCGATCGTGCACATGGGGCGCTCGGAGAGCAGCTCGCTCTCGCCCTCCACGGGCACGAGGCGCACGAGCCCCCCGCTCTTCTTCAGCGCGAGCTCGATCGCATCGGCGAGGCGGCTGCGCGACTCGTCGCGCACCGCGACGCGATCGATCACCACGTCGAGGTCGTGCGTCTTCTTCGGATCGACCTTCGGGTCCTCGCCCAGATCGACCGGCGCGCCGTCGAGCAGCGCGCGCACGAAGCCGTCCTTGCGGAGCGCGCCGATCTCCTCCTTCAGGTCGCCCTTCACCCCGCGCGCGATGGGCGCCGTGATCGAGAGGCGCGCGCCCTCGCCACGGGCCATCGCGCGCTGGATCATCTGCTCGGCCGTGTGCGCGCGGATCGCGCGATCACACTTCGGGCAGTGGGCCACGCCCACGCGCGCGAAGAGCACGCGGAGCCGGTCGTGCACCTCGGTGATCGTGCCGACGGTCGATCGCGGGCTCGGCCGCAGCGGCTCCTGCCGCACGGCGATGGCCGGGGAGAGCCCCGTGATCGACTCCACGTCGGGCTTGTCGAGCTGCTCGAGGAACTGCCGCGCATAGCCGTGCAGCGACTCCACGTAGCGCCGCTGCCCCTCGGCGTAGATGGTGTCGAACGCGAGCGAGCTCTTGCCGCTTCCGCTCGGGCCCGTGAGCACGACGATGGCGTCCCTCGGGAGGTCGACGTCGACGTTCTTCAGGTTGTGCTGGCGAGCGCCGCGCACGGACAGGAGCGGAGCGGTCATGACGGAACGGGGGACGTAGTACCGGTCCCCGGCGGCGTCGAGGCCGACCGTTCGAGGGGCGGGGGTCAGCCCGGCTTGGTGCAGACGTAGAGAACGTGCGGGTACGGCAGATAGTCCACCATCGCGTGCTGCTTCACTTCGTAGCCGGTGCGCACGAGCAGGCTCGAGAGCTCTTCGTTCGACCAGTAGCGCACGGGCGAGGTCGGGCTCATCGCGAGGTCGAGGCCGTGCGCGAACACGCGCTGCCACGCCGGGCTCGTGTCGAGATCCTTCACGAGCAGGTGGGCGCCCGGCGCGAGCGCGCGGTGCAGCTCGGCGAGCATCGGCGCGACGCTCTCCTCGGGCACGTGGTGCACGATGTCGAGCAGGTAGGCGCCGCTGTAGCGGCCCTCGCCGCGGACGGGCGAGCTGGGATCGCCGCGCGTGATGTTGCGCGCGTCGTCGACGCGGAAGACCACGTTCGTGACGCCGATCTCCTTGGCCGCGCGCTGCGCCATCTCGATCCGCTTCTCGCTCAGGTCGAAGCCGTGGATCTCGAGGCCCGGGTGCAGCTGCGCGTAGTAGAGCGCGAACAGGCCGAAGCCGCAGCCCACGTCGATCGCCGTGCCGCGATCGGGCAGGTACTGGCCGATCTCGTCGAGGAAGCGCTGACGGAAGATCTGGAAGCGGCCCCACGCGTAGGCGCGTACGACCGGGTGGTGGTACGCCGAGATGACGCGCTGGATGGCCTTCTGGCCGGCGACCCCGGGGCGCGGGCGCGTGGTCGAGGGACGGCTCGGCTCGGAAGACGTCTCGGGCATCGCGTCGAACGTCGCACGAAGGCCCCAGGCCGGCAACGCGCTACCCGCGCCGCGAGAGCTCGAAGGCGCGGATCAGGTTGTAGACGTGCGAGCGCGTGACATCGAGGCGGCGCGCCGCCTCGCGGACGTTCCAGTCGACCTCTTCGAGTGTGTCCTCGAGCAGCGAGCGCTGGAACGCACGCATCGACTCCTGCAGCGTCCGCGCGCGCTCACCGTCGCCGCTCGCCTTCGGGTCCAGGTCGCGCGCCTCCACGAGCGCCGCGCCGCGCAGCTGCGCCTCGAGCACCGCCGTCTCCACGCGATGCGCGAGCTCGCGCACGTTGCCCGGCCACTCGCGCGTCGCGATCACGCGGATCGCGCCCGGGGAGAGGCGCTTGGGTGGAAAGCCGTGACGCGCGCAGCTCTCCCGGCAGAAGTGCGAGGCCAGCGCCGACAGGTCCTCCGGCCGCTCGGCGAGCGAGGGCACGCGCAGCTCGAGCACCTTGAGCCGGTAGAAGAGGTCTTCGCGGAAGCGCTTCTCGCGCACGGCCTGGCCGAGGTCCACGTGCGTCGCGGCGACCAGGCGCACGTCCGCTTGCCTCGGCGTCGCGCTGCCGAGCGGATAATAGGTGCGGCTCTCGAGCACCTGCAGCAGCTTCGCCTGCGCGCTCGCCGAGAGATCGCCGACCTCGTCGAGGAGCAGCGTCCCGCGCTCGGCCGCCTCGATCTTTCCCGGCGCCCGCCGCGTCGCCGTCGAGTGCGCGCCTTCCACCGAGCCGAAGAGCTCGCTCTCGAGCAGCCCGTCCGGGATCGCAGCACAGTTCAGCTCGACGAAGGCGCCGGGCCGGCCGCTCAAGCGGTGGGCCGCCTGCGCGAGCATCGTCTTGCCCGTGCCCGAGGGCCCCGTGAGCAGGAGCGTCACGTCGAGCGGCGCCGCGAGCGTCAGTCGATCGAGCAGCTGCGTGAGCGCCGCGCTCCGACCGACCACCGCCGCGAGCGCGCTCGCACGCTTGGGCCGCTCGTCCTCGCGCGCGCGGCGGATCGAGCGCGCCGCGAGGGCCTCGAGGCTCTGCGCGAGCAGCTCGATCGCCTCGCGCTGCGCCGGATCGAACCCGTCGCTGCCCCGCACGTAGACCACGCCGGACGGCGTCTCGCGACCGATCGGCGCGCAGAGCACCGACGCGATGCGATGCGCGCGCACGCTCTCCATCTCTTCGAAGCGCGGATCCTCGAAGGCCGCCGGCGTCACCACCGAGCGCCCGGTCGCGAGCGCCTCGGCGATGATCCCACGCGAGACGATCGAGCGGATCTGCGCGACGCGCTCGGGATCGCGCGAGGACGACACGGACCACGTGCGCGGCTCGCCGTCCTCGTCGTCCGTGAGCTCGACGTAGGCCTCGTCGGCCCGCGTGAGATCGACGACCAGGGCGAGCGAGGCCTCGAGGAGCGACGCCGGATCGTCGTGCATCCCGAGGCGCAAGAGCTGCCGGTAGAAGTCGCGCTCGCGCTCGACGCTGCTCGCCATTCGAGCGCGCAGGGTATCGCGGCCGGCCCCACGGCGTCTCGTTCCCGCCACGTCCACGCCCCCGAGACGCCGCGCCGCGCTCGGCAGTACGCTCGGCGCGATGCCGCTCAAGAACTACTCCGACTCGCTCGAGGCGATCCCGTCGAGCGTCCACAAGATCAGCAGCGTCGCCGCGCTCCGCGCGCTCGTGGAGAGCCAGCCCGCGCACGCGCCCTTGCTCCTCCGGGCCACGGGCAACTCCATCCACGACCAGGCGCTCACCAAGCACGCCGTGGCGCTGCTCGGCGGCCTGCCTCACGAGGTCGTGCTCACGCCCGACGACGTCGTGAAGACGGGCGCCGCCGGCCCGGTCCGCTGGACGACGATCCGCGCGACCGCCTGGACGCCGTGGGAGGTCGTGATGCGCTGCGCGCTGCGCATCGACACGCCGCCGCAGCTCTGGCGCGGCAAGTGGGATCTCGGCAGCGGCGCGCCCGTCGACACGGGCGGCCCCGACAAGTGCGTGTGGGCGAGCACCGCGAGCGGTCGCCACTTCGTCCCCTACGTGGTCCCGAGCTCGGGGCGCATCACGGTCGGCGGCAGCCTCTCGGCCGACACGATGTGGCGCTTCTCGACGCTCTTCGGGCACGAGGCGCGCGCGGTCGTGTGGATCGACGTTCTCGCGTACCGCACGCAGAACGGCGCTCGCAAGACGTACACGCTGCGCCTCTTGAACGAGGCGCAGGGCCTCTACGCGCATCGCGCGCTCCACGCGGAGAACGGCGTCGAATTCGCCCCCACGCAGGCCGAGAACGATCGCTGGTTCTGCGCCGTGAACGCCGGCTTCGGCCTGCTCGGCCCGATCCTGGGCGCGAAGTATATGGTGCTCGAGCTGCGCGGCCGCGATCAGGCGGAGTTCCACGCGGCGCTCCCGACCTTCGACGGCATCCATCTGCGCAAGCCCGACGCGCCTGCGGGCGACACCGCCGATCCGCGCGAGCACGCGCCCGAGCGCGCCAAGCGCGCCGTCTCCGGAGAGCTCGAGGCGGCCCCGCCGCCGCCGCCCGCGCCCGCCGCGCCGGGAGATCCGACGCCGCCCTGGTCGCCGCCCACCTATCCGCACGCCGCCGACGCCGAGCTCGGGCACGTGGGCGAGTCGCTCACCGACCAGGCGCTCACCTGGATGTGGGACATCGTCGACACGAACGTCGTCTTCGATGCGCTCGTCGCGCACCACTTCCAGCACGCGCAGTCGACGGGCGACGACGGAATGCACCTACCGCGCGACGTGAAGCCCGACACGGCGACCTGCTTCGGGCTCTTCTTCCCGAACCACAAGAACGAGCTGCGCACCGTCGTCGGCTCGGTGGCGTTCGGCAAGCCGCAGGCGGGCGCTGGCCACTTCAAGATGTGGGACCGCCGTTACACGCGCTCGAACACGCCGCTCGTGGTCGCCGCCCTTCCATGGCTCGCGGCAGCGGGCGAGGCGTTCGCGTTCCTCTCCATCTTCCACGGGCCGCTCGCCGACACGCAGAACGGCCTCGCGCCGCACGCGAACCCGATCCCCGAGTTCGCGATGTTCATGGAGGGCCACTCGGTCGCGCTCGACGCGATGCACGACCACATGCCCAAGACCGTGCAGCAGGCGTGGGTGCTGCCCATCCCGAACGATCCGAACGATGCGGCGGGGATGCAGGCGGCGCGCGCGCTCTTCCACGACTTCCTCGGCGTCGTCCGCAAGCTCTCGACCGACGCGTGGGACCCGCTCGGCATGCACCGGCCCATTCGCATCCAGATCTGCGACGTGAAGGTGCTACCGCGCGGCCACGCCATCCTCTCGTCGGCGTCGAAATCGCCGGTCATCGCCATCACGATGGCGATCGAGGACGGCAAGGACTACGGCAAGAACGGCTGGGGCGATCCGGCGGAGCGCTACGCCGAGCTCACGCACCAGTTCCTCACGCGCGGGGTCCGCGTGCACCTGACCAAGAACCGCTACGTCGACCCGGCCGACGTGAAGGCGATGTACGGCGCGCAGATGGCGGAGCTGCGAAAAATCAAGCAACAGCTCGACCCCGACGGCCTCTACGGCTCGGCCTTCTCGGACGCGATGCCGTGACGCGAACGAAGCGCCGGAGCGCCCTGCCGCGGTGATATCCTCCGGGGTCGGAGGCGTCTCGATGCGAGCTGGCGCGAACGTGGTCTTCTTCGGGGCGCTCGTGGCGATCGCGGGCTGCGGCGGCGGTGCCGCCACGGGCGGCGACGGTGGCCCGAGCGGTGGTCACGACGCGGCATTCGTCCGCGGCGACGTCGGGCCGGTCGATGCGAACAACCCGCTCACGAACCCGGCGAGCGGCCCTCCCGCGGGCAACCCCGACGGCACCTGCGAGATCCCCGCGGGCGCCGGCCTCGCCGACAGCTCGAGCCCCGATCACGTCGTCGGCACGGGCACCGCCGCGAGCTGCACCGGCCAGGCGTTCATCGACGCGGTCGCGCAGGGCGGCGTCATCACGTTCGACTGCGGGCCCGACCCCGTGACGATCACGCTCGATCAGCCGGCGCGGATCTTCAACGACACCGGCCCCGACATCGTCATCGACGGCGGGGGCCTGGTGACGCTCAGCGGCGGCAACCACACGCGCATCCTCTACATGAACACCTGCGACGAGGCGCAGCACTGGACCACCGACCACTGCCAGGACCAGGACACGCCGCGCCTCGTGGTGCAGAACCTGACCTTCGTCGACGCGGACTCGCGCGGCGAGACGGAGTACGACGGCGGCGGCGCCATCTGGGTGCGCGGGGGCCGCTTCCGCGTCGTGAACTCGCGCTTCTTCCACGACGTCTCCGCCGACACCGGCCCCGACGTGGGCGGCGGCGCGATCCGCGTCTTCAGCCAATACCACGGCGAGCCCGTCTACGTGGTGAACAGCACCTTCGGCGGCGCCGAGGGCTTCGGCAACCAGGCCTCGAACGGCGGCGCGATCAGCAGCATCGGCGTGTCGTGGACGATCCTGAACAGCGTGCTCTCGTACAACCACGCGATCGGCAACGGCGGTAACCCGGCGATGGCGGGCACGCCCGGCGGCGGCAGCGGCGGCGCCATCTACAACGACGGCAACACGATGACGCTGAGCATCTGCGGCTCACGCATCCAGCACAACGACGTCGTCCAGCACGGCAGCGCAATCTTCTTCGTGAGCAACGATCACACGGGCGACGTGCGCATCGATCGCTCGATCATCACGGACAACACGGGCGGCTCCTGGTACCCGACCTACCCGCAGATCTCCGGGCACGAGGACACGCCGATCGTCGTCACCGACTCGACGATCCAGTGAGCGGCCCGGCCGCGAGCGGCGTCGATGCGCCCGCCGGGGCCGATCGGATCGGGCCCTACGAGCGCATCGATCTGATCGGCGCGGGCAGCTCGGGGCGCGTGCACCGCGCGCGCGACACGCGCACCGGCGAGCTGGTGGCGATCAAGAGCCTCCGGCCCGATGCCACGATCGAGGACCTCTACGGGATCAAGCGCGAGTTCCGCCTCGTCGCCGACCTCCACAGCCCGCACCTGGTCCCCATCTACGATCTCTTCGTCGACGACACGGGCGCGCACGTCGTCATGCCGCTCCTGCACGGGCAGACGCTGGACCGATGGGCGAGCGCGACGCGCTGGCGCGAGCAGCCGGCGCGCCTCTACGAGGTGCTCGACGGCATCGCCGCGGGCCTCGAGGACCTTCACCGCGCGGGCCTGGTCCATCGCGACGTGAAGCCGCACAACGTGATGGTCGAGCCCGACGGCCGCGTCCTGCTCGTGGACTACGGCCTCGCGACGCATCGCCTCTTGCCCGAGCGCTTCGTGACGAGCTCCCCGTCGCACTTCGCCGGGACGCTCGCGTTCATGTCGCCCGAGGCGATCGGAGGCGTGGAGGCGTCGCCGACGCGCGACGTGTTCGCGCTCGCTGCGACGGCCTGCGCGGTGATCACCGGGCGCGTGCCGCCGCGGCGCGCGGGCGCGTGGGAGGTGGCGCTCGATCAGGTGCGCGAGCGGCTCGCCCTCGCGTGGCCCGAAGCGCCCGAGAGCCTGCCGCCCTTGCTCGAGCGCGCGCTCGCGCCGACGCCGACCGCGCGCTGCACGCTGGCCGAGCTCCGCGAGGCGCTGCAGCGGCTCGCGCGGGCGAGCGAGGGATCGTCGATTCGTGCCGATGCCGACCCGAGCGCCGAAGGAGCGGCCGGGACGCGGGACGCCGAGGCGATCGTCGGGCGCGAGGACGAGGCACGCACGCTCGCCGGCTGGTGCGCGCGCACGCGCGGGCTCGTCGCCGTGAGCGGGCCCTCCGGGATCGGGAAGACGAGCCTGGTGCAGCAGGCGCTGGTGCAGGCCCGCACGCGCGGCGAGGTCACGCTCGTGCTCGCGTCGCGCTGCCACCCGGGCGAGCACGTGCGCTACCGGACGATCGACGGCGTGGTCGACGAGCTGACGCGCTGGCTCGTGCGCTGCGGCACGGCGACGCGGCAAGAGATCCTGGGCGCCGACGCGGCGACCCTCGAGCAGGCCTTCCCGGTGCTGGGGCGCATGGCGCCGACCGAGCGGCCGGAGAGCCACGTACCGCACGATCCCGACGAGCACCGTGCGCGCCTCGGCCCGGCGCTCGCCGGGCTGCTCGCGCGCGTCGCGGCGGCCTTCAAGACGGTCGTCTGGATCGACGACATCCAGTGGGCGGATGCCGACGGCACCGCGCTGCTCGTCGAGGCGCTCACGCGGCTCGGCGAGCGCGCGCCGCTCGTGCTCGTCACGGGGCAGTCGATCCCCGAGCCCTTCGCGAGGCGCTGCCAGGCCACGTTGCCGCTCGATCCGCTCCCGAGCGAGCGGGCGCGCGCGCTGATCGCTTCGCGGCTCGCCGCGCCGGTCGCCGCGCCCGAGCTCGTCGACGCGCTCGTGCGGCGGGCGAACGGCAACCCCGGGCTCTTGCGCCACCTGGTCGATCACGCCGCGGGGGCGGGCGGGAGCCTCGACGCGCTCTCGCTCGCGAGCGTCCTGCGCCGCCGGCTCGAGGGGCACTCGCCCGCCGTGCGCGCCACGGCGCAGGCGCTCGCGCTCGCCGGGGAGCCGCTCCCGCGCGACGCGTTGCTCGCGGTCGCGGGCGAGGACGGTCGCCGCGTGCTCGCCGAGCTCGGCTCGCTCGGCCTCGCGCGCGCGGTCCCGACGCGCACTCCTTCTCCGGAGACGGCTTCGCGCTCGCCGCGTTCCTCGAGCGAAGCCGCCAGCGCCGACGTCGCGGTCGAGATCGCCCACGACGCGCTCCGCGAGGCCATCGCGGCCGGGATCGCGGCGGGCGAGCACCCCGCGCTCCATCGCCGGATCGCCGAGGCGCTCGAGCGGCGCACCGACGTGCCGAACGAGCTCGTCGCCTCGCACTGGGAGCGCGCCGGCGAGCCGCAGCGGGCGTGCGCGCACCTGCGGCGCGCGGCCGAGAGCGCCGACGCCGCGCTGGCCTTCGACCACGCCGCCCGGTCGTGGCGCAAGCTCACCGAGCTGGAGGTCGACGCGGCCGTGCGCGCGCAGGCCCACGCGGCGCTCGCGCGCACGCTCGGGCACCTCGGGCGCGGCAAGGAGGCCGCCGAGCACTACGATCGCGCGGCGGCGCTCGGCGCAGGCGAAGCTCCGGCGCTGGGACAGGCGGCGGCCATCGAGCTCGTCCAGGCCGGGTACGTGGACGAGGGGCTCGCGCGCGTGCGCACGCTCTTCGCGGCGCTCGGCGTGCGGGTGCCCGCGAGCGGCCTGGGCCTCGTGGTGCGCCTCGCCGGCCGCTGGATGCTCGCGCGCCTGCGCGGCGTCTCGTACCGCCTCACCGAGCACGTCTCTCGCCGGGACGAGGAGATCGCCGACGCCGCGTTCGCGCTCACGACGGTGCTCGCGTCGAACGACACGGCGCTCGCGATGTACACGCAGTCGCTGCACCTGGCGCACGCCCTGCGCTCGGGCTCGCCGCTGCGGATCGCGCGGGCGCTCGCGCTCGAGTCGGGGCTCACGAGCATGTCGGGGCGCTCACCCGCCCACGCGCAGGCGCTGCTCGACGAAGCGCGCCTGGTGATGGGCGCGCGCAGCGATCCGCGCCTGCTCGCGCTCTTCGCCGTGAGCCGCGCGAGCGCGGCGTGGATTCGCGGCGAGTTCCGGCAGTGCGTGGAGCTCGCCGGCGAGGCCGAGCGCATCGCCCGCGACGAGTGCGTGGGCGCCTGGTGGGAGCTGGGGCTCGCGCGCTCGGTCCTCCAGGACTCGCTCCGCTGGCAGGGGCGCTACGGCGAGCTCCGCGAGCGCACGGAGGGCTATCTCGCGGACGCGGCACGGCGGGCCGACCGATACGGCCTCGTCACCTACCGCACGCGCTTCGCCTCCACCCTCGCGCTGGTCGACGGCGACGTCGACGCCGCGTGGGAGGCCTGCACCGGAGAGGGCGCCTGGGGCGCCGAGGGCACCCACCTGCAGCACCTGGCCGCCCTGCACGCGCGCGCCGAGATCCTCCTCTACGCGGGGAGACCCGAGGAGGCCCTCGAGGAGGTCGATCGCGCGAGCGCCGGGCTCCGCATGGGCGCGCTCTGGGTGATGCCCTCCCCGCGCGCGAAGCTGCTGCACCTGCGCGCGTGCTGCGCGCTCGCCTGCGCGCAGAAGGCGAGCGGCTCGCCGAGGCGCGCGCTGCTGCGCCGGGCGAGCGCGGACCTCGCGCGCGTCCGGCGCGCCGGGTGGCGGTACGCGACCTTGCTGGCGGAGATCGGCGAAGAGAGCATCCGCGCCGTGCAGGGCGCGCGCGACGAGGTCGCGTTGAGGCGGCTCGAGGAGCGCGCGACGGCCCTCGACCTGGGCGCGCTGGCCGCGGCGCTGGGAACGGCACGCTCGCCGGAAGGCGCCGCGCGCCTCCGTGCGCTCGGGCCCCACGAGCCCGAGCGCTTCGCCTGGATGCTGGCGCCCGGCTTGGTCGCTGCCCCGCCGCCCAGGCCCTTCGCCGCCCGAGTCCACTCGAGTGGACAGCCCGCCCCCGCCTTGTCCACGCCGGTGGACGCGCCGGCCTGATTCGCGGGACTTTTCGCGCGGTCTGCGCCTTGCTGCGGTCCCCTCCGTGGGCACAGCATCACCTGCCTCGGCCGTCTACCGGCGCCTCGCACCGACCTCGCAGCTCGAGGCCTTCGTCGACGAGCTCCGCCGCGGGCGGTGGGCCTTCCGTGGGCGCCGGTGGGAAGGCCGCGTCCGGGTCATGGACCTCACCCCCTCGCTCGACACGGCGCCGCTCACGCGGGCCGAGCTTCGGCTGCTCGACCACCTCGCGCGCGGGCACACGAACCAGGAGATCGCGACGCGCTTCCACGCCGCGCCCTCCACGGTGTGCGCGTGGACGCGGACGCTCGCCTCGCGCTTCGGCGTGCCGCCGATCGACCTCGTGCTCGTGGGCGCGCTCTGCACCACGGGAGAGCTCTCGCGCTGGGCGCACGTGTCGGTGGAGCCGGATCGCGCGTCGCTGGCGCTCGCCATCCCGCGCGCCGTCGGAGACGCGCTCACGGCCGCGGAGCTCGAGATCGCGCGCCACATCGTGGACGGCCACAGCGCCCGCGACATCGCCCGCGCACGGCACACGTCCGAGCGCACCGTCGCCAACCAGATCGCCAACGTGTATCGCAAGCTGCGCACGAGCGCGCGGCGCGAGTGCACGCTCGTCCTGCACGGCGGGGCACGCCACCTCTGGGCCGACCTGCCGGCGACCGAGCCTGCGGTCGGCGCCGCGTAGCGCCGCGGCGCGTCGCCTCCGAGAGGCGGCGTCAGAGAGGCGGCGTCAGAGAGGCGGCGTCAGAGAGGCGGCGTCAGAGAGGCGGCGTCAGAGAGGCGGCGTCAGACCCCGCTCCGCGTCAGACCCAGCTCCACGTCAAACCCCGCGCGGAGTCCGAGCCGCATCCGAGCCCGCTCCACGTCAGAACGGAGCGCAGTGCTCGGCGACGATCATCTCGTTGATCGCCGTGGCCATGTCGAGCGTCCCGTTGCGCACCTGGGCGATGTCCCACACGCGCCCGCCGGTCGCGTCCGGGAGCGACGCCTGTGCGTCGTACTGGCCGAAGAAGCCGGTCGCGGTGTCGGCGCTCGTGCCCGCGCCGCACTCCATCGGCACGAGCTGCGCGAAGGCGCCGACACGGATCTGGCTCGTGGTGAGCGCCGACGAGACCTCGGCGTAGCTGTGCTGCGCCTGGACCGAGAACGTGAAGCGGGCCGGCGCCTCGCGGAACGTGTCGTCGGTGGCGTGGATGACGATGTGCGTCGCGCCGGGGCGCCACGTGCACTGCGTCGCCGCCGCGTAGAGCGCGTCGAGCGAGTTCTCGGGGCAGTCGCTGTTGTCCGCGCTCGCGCCGCCCGGGTTCCCGTTCGTGGAGCAGAACGAGCGCCACCGATCGAACTCGCTCTGCAACGCCGCGGCGCTGTCGAACGACGCGCACCCGTTCACCACGAGCACGTCGTCGACGAAGACCACGAGGCCGAAGCGGTGATCGGGCGTGAGCGCGTCGGCCGCGGCGAAGATCGATCCGATGCCGTCGCGGAGGCGCGCGAACTCCTCGCTCATGGACGTGCTGACGTCGAGCACGAAGACGAGATCGATCGGCGAGAAGCACCCGCCCGCGGCGTCGCGGTTCCCACCTCCGCCGCCCGCATCTCCCATCGGCACCGCGGCGTCGGTGCCGCCCCCACCGCAGAAGGCGTCGCAGTCCTGATCGTCGCAGTCGACGTGTCCGTCGCGGTCGTCGTCGCGACCGTTCGTGCACGCCGCCGCGCTCGACTCGCTCGCATCGCGCACCGAGCACGAAGCCGCCGAGACGCCGAACAGGAGAGCCACGAGGGAAGCGAAGAGCGAGCGCATGGAGACCAGGATAGAGGCGCGCGCGCTCGGGCTCAACGCTCCGCGGGCGCGAGGTGCTCGGCGAGCAGGGCCTCGAGCGCCGCCGCATCGCCGATCTTCGCGCCGGCGCGCACCGTCTCGCCCTCGATGCGGGCGATCCCGAGCTCGTGGAAGACCGCGAGCGCGTTCTCGAGCTTCGGCCGCACGATGGACTCGCGCAGCGCGACCTCCCCCGTCGCGTAGGCCCGCGCCCCGGCCGCCAGCGTGCTGCGAGCCCACTCCTTCTTCGTCGTCGAGCGCGCGCCCAGCGCGACCACTGCGCGCAGGGCCACGCGATAGGCCTCGACGTACGTTCGCAGCATTCCCTCGTAGAGCACGAGGTGCTCGGCCGGCTCGCCCGTCGCGCGGAGCACGCGATCGCCCTCCCAGAGCACCTCGCCGGTCTCGATCATCTTCGAGAGCGCATCGGAGAAGATGGCCTCGAAGTCGGCGTCGGCGCGGTACATGAACTCCAGCTTGAACAAGCGCGACAGCACGCGGACGCGATCGCGCAGCGCGACGAGCGTCGTGTCCCAGCCGAGCGCCGCGAGCGACGTCGCCACGAGCGCGCTCGCGACGAAAAAGTGGAGCACGACGTTCTTGTGGTACTCGAGCGCCATGCGCCGCTCGGGCTCGACCGTGTAGACGCGCTCGCCCTTCCCGTCCGGCGCCGAGGCCGTCACGAGCTTCCCGTCCTGGAAGAGCTGCAGCGCCCCTTCGAGCGCCTCGGGCCGCAGATCTCCGCGCCGGTCCGCGAGCGCCCGCGCGACGCGCGCGCCGTGTCGCTGGAACAGGGCCAAGAGCTCGCGCGCGCGCGCCGCCAGCTCGCGGCCCTCGATGCCGCGCCGCCGATGCGACATGAGCGCGGTCGCCGCGAGCGCGGCCGGCGTCACGATCGTCACGCGGTTGATCTCGTACGTCACGCGGTGCGCGATGCGCTGCACGAGCGCGCGGCGCTCCGACGGCGAGGGGCTGCGCGTCTCGCCCCGCAGCGCGCGGAACGGCAGCACCTCGCCGAACTGCAGATACAAGCGCCCGTACTTCGAGCGCAGGATGCGGCGGCTCTGGAAGAGGCCTCCCACGCTCTCGGCCTTCTTCTCGCCGCCCTCGAGCTCGCGCACGTACGAGCCCTCTTCGATGATGCGCTCGTAGCCGATCGAGACGGGCACGAACTGGATCTCGCGATCGTCGAGCTTCAGCGCCGCATCGACGATCATCGAGAGGATCCCGAGCTTGGGCGGCAAGAGCTTGCCCGTGCGCGAGCGGCCGCCCTCGACGAAGAGCTCGAGGTGGTGGCCCTCGACGAGCACCTTGCGCACGTAGGCATCGACGAGCTTCGGGTAGAGCTTGCTGCCCTTGAAGCTCCGCTTGATGAAGAACGCGCCACTGCGCCGCAGGAAGGGCCCGAGCGGGAAGAACGAGAGGTTGTCGCCGGCGGCGATCAGCGGCGGCGCGAGGCCGTTCGCGTAGAGCACGTCGGAGATGATCAGGTAGTCGACGTGGCTCTTGTGCGAGGGCAGGAACACGAGCGGCCCCTTGCGTGCCGCCTCACGCACGCGCCCGAGCCCCTCTTCGTCGACGACGAGGCCGTCGTAGATCCGGTTCCACACGGGCGCGAGGCCTCGATGGAACAGATCGAGCGTCGCCATGTCGGGCGCGGCGCAGAGCTGCGCCAGCTCGCGCTCGGCCTTCGCGCGCACCTTCGCGATCGGCTCACCGTTCTCGCGCGACGCTTGCTCCAGATCCTGCTGGATGCGAGGGCTCCGCAAGATCTCCGAGCGGATGCGCGTCGAGGTCTTCGTCGCCGGGCCCAGCACGACCGTGCGCTCGCGCTCCATGCGCCGCAGCAGCGCGAAACGCACGCGATCGGCGGCCTGCGCGTCGGTCAGATCCTGGCTCTCGTGGAGCATCTCGGCGAGATCGAAGGGCTCGCCCGCGCGCAGCAGCGCGTTCTTGTAGTTGAGCGCGAACTGGAGAAACGTGCGCAAGCGCCCCGGCCACTCGCTCGGCCCGAAGAGCAGATCGACGATCGTCTTGCGGCTCGCGGGCGGCCGCTTGGTCCACACGATCGTCTGCGGCACGAGCCGGATCGGGCGCGGGATCTTGCGCTGCAGCTCCACGAGCGCGCGCACGAGATCGTCGTCGAGCTCGATCCCTCGGCGCACGCCGCTCGCGAACGGCGGCTTCTTGCGCAAGAACAGGAGCGCCGAGTGCCCGCCGTGCAGGCACTCCGCGAGCGCCCGCTCCTCCGGGACCTGCGGCGAGAAGCGCAGCCGGCGCGAGCCGCGGCCGAAGGGCTCCACGATCGACATGCCGAGGTCGTTCGTGAACTGGATCGGCGGCAGGCCGTGCTCCTTCGTGAGGAAGTCGAGCGCGAGGAAATCGAGGAACGAGACCGCGCGCCCGATGTAGACGACGATCCCGTCTTTCGCGGCCTCCCGAACGCGGCTCGCCCACGTGGGCTCGATCTGCACGTGCGAGAAGAAGCGCCGGTAGATCTTCTGCCACGTGGGGCTCGGCTCGTAGACGACCGGCTGGTAGCCCCCCGTCGCGTCCGGCGCCGGCCGCACGCGTGCGGGCTCCTCGACGGCCAGCGCCGCCTCCGAGCCCGTGGTCGACGGCTCTTCCCGCACGATGCACCCACGCTAACACGCGGGCGCCCGCGTTCATCCCCGAGGCGAGGGGCTCCGTGCCGCGAGCGCGGCGAGCTTCACCACGGTGCGCTGGTTGCGCATCGTGCCGCGCACGCCGAGGCAGCGCTCGAGGTACTTCATGTCGAGCTTCGACGGCCCGGCGCCGTTCGGGAGGAACAGGTGGAGCTCGCGCCCGCGCAGCGCGACCTCGTCGCCGGGCGAGCGGCTCGGATCGATCTTCTCGATCGACTTCGGCGCCGGCGCCGCGTCCAGAAACGCCACGTGCAAGCACGGCCCCGGCTCGGCGCGATCGGCGAACGCGTGGTGCGCGGCCACGTGCGCGATCTCCTCGGGCGTGCGCGTGACGACGAGCGTGTCGAGCCCGTCCTGGGCGAGGAGCGCCGCCTCGAGCGCCCGGGCGAAGGCGGCGGGCGTCTTGCGCGTGTCGCAGAGCAGGTTCCCCGAGGCGATGAACGTGGAGACGTTCGTCGCACCGATCTCCTCGGCCCGCGCCCGGAGCGCCTCCATCGGGAGCTTGCCGGTGCGGCCCACGTTCACCGCCCGCAGTAGCGCGACGAGGCGCGTCACGTCTCGACGCTGATGGAGCGGAGGCCGACGAGATCGCCGCAGGCGTTGCGGCCCACGAGATAGACGCGCACTTCGGCGTGGTAGGGGTCGGTCGAGGGAAGGAAGATCGCCACGTAGATCACGTCGGTGAGCTGGGCGCCGACCGCGGCCTCGACCGCCTCGGCCGCGCTCGGATCGGCCATGTCGCTCGAGGGCTCGAAGGCCACGAAGTAGCGCGACGTCTCGCGCTGTTCGGCCGTGCTCCCGGCGGCCTCGTGCACGAGCGCGAGCACCGAGGCCGGCGTCGGTGCCGTCGTGCCCGCCCCCGGAAAACGCACGAGCTCGATCGCACGATCGCTCTCGCTGAGGAAGAGCAGATCGTCGAGGAAGGGCTGCACGGCCGGGCCGAACGCATCGCTGCAGGCCATCGCGCCCCAGGTGCCTCTCGTCGCATACGCCTTCAGCGCGCTCATCGTCGCGGGGCCGATGCCGCTCGTGTCCGCCACCACGCCGAGCGTGGCGAAGGGACGCCCGGCGACGAGGCGCGAGGCCGCGGTGGCCGTGATGCCGTGCGCGGTGAGCTGCGCCTGCGTGGCGCCGTTCGCGATGGCGAGCGCGGTCGTCGCGGTGGCCTCGTCGAAGGGGACGCCGTCGAAGGTGCCGGCCAGCGCGGGCGCCGTCTGGTGCTCGGCGGCCCACCACGCGCCGGCGTGATCGCGCAGCGCGCCGAGGGCCGAAGCGCCCACGTACGAGACCGGGCCCATCGCGGCGACGCTCGCGTAGGGGCGACCGGCGAAGAGCGCGCTCGCCGCGCGGGCGTCGAGCACGGCGTCCAGATCGGCCAGCGTCGCCCGGTTCACGCCCCAGACGATCGCCTCGGACTGCCAGCCCGCGAAGGCGACGCCCTCGACGGTCTCGGCGTGGGGCGCCGGATGCGCCGCTGCGTAGGCGTAGAGCGCGCGGAAGGCCGCATCACCCACGTAGGGGACGGCATCGATCTCGACGACGCTCGTGTAGAGGACGTCGTCCGCCGAGGGCGAGAGCCCGTCCGCCCCGTCGCGCCGCGCGACGATCCCACGCGCGGCGCGGGCATCGAGGCCGGCCGCATCGTCGAGAACGGCCGCCGTCGTGCCCGGGTAGTTCACGAGGTCGATCACGGCCGTCGCATTCGGCTGGGAGAGCGTCTGCGCGTAGGTCGAAGGCGCGAGCTCCGGATCGGGCGTTCCGGCACAGGCCGCCGCGAGGGAGACGAGGGCGAGGGAGGCGAGACCGTCGAGCTTGCGCATGGGGAGAGGCCGAGCAAACGCCGATCCGCTCGCCTGCGCGCGAGAATCCGCTAGATCCGGGCCTCTGGGTGGCGGCTCCGCCCGCCACCTCGGTGTGCGCCGGGGTCGCGCGTCCTCGCCGGACGTCGCTTGACACCTCGGGAACACACCGCTAAACGTTCGGCCCTTTTTCGCAGACCCCCTCGAGGCAGCTCAACATGTCCGCGCTCAGCCACAGCACCAAGTCGGTGCAGATTCAGTCCGTCAGCGACGGTGTGTCCCCCCGCAAGTGGTGGATCGTCGACGCGACCGACCAGCCCCTCGGGCGTCTCAGCTCGCGCATCGCCAGCGTCCTGCGCGGCAAGCACACGCCCGCGTACACCAAGCACAACGACACCGGCGACTACGTCGTGGTGATCAACGCCGAGAAGGTGCGCCTCACGGGCAACAAGCTCGACGGCAAGCACTACTACAAGCACTCGGCGATTCCGGGTGGCTTCCGCGCCGAGCCGTACCGCCAGCTCCTCGAGCGGCGCCCCGAGCTCGCGCTCGAGAAGGCCGTCAAGGGCATGCTCCCGAAGACGCCGCTCGGCCGCAAGATGCACGACAAGCTCAAGGTCTACGCGGGAACCAACCACCCGCACGCCGCGCAGAAGCCCGCGGCCTTCACGTTCTGAGCGTCCCGCGTTTCGAGAGATTTGGGAGATACCAAGAGACATGCCGCAGCCGACGATTCACGGGAAGCAGTACGGAACGGGCAAGCGCAAGCGCGCCGTCGCCCGCGTGTTCCTCTCCAAGGGTGAAGGCACCATCACGGTCAACGGGCGCACGCTCGAGGACTACTTCCCGCGCGAGACGTCGCGCATGATCGTCCGCCAGGCGTTCGAGGTCTCGGAGAAGGTCGGCCAGTTCGACGTCTACGCGACCACGTGCGGTGGCGGCGTCGCGGCGCAGGCCGAGGCCATCCGGCACGGCATCTCGCGCGCGCTCCTGAACGTGGACGCGGGCCTTCGTCCGCCGCTCAAGAAGGCGGGCCTGCTCACGCGCGACTCGCGCGAGACCGAGCGCAAGAAGCCCGGCCAGCCGGGCGCGCGCAAGAAGTTCCAGTTCAGCAAGCGCTGATCGAGGAGCCCCGGCGTTCCGTTCCGCGAGCCGCGTTGCCGAGTGCAGCGCGGCTCGTTCGATTTCAGGCTCTCTTCGATTCGTTCCGGGCCAAGGTGCGCACGCGATGAAGGACCGTATCCGCGTTTCGATCCTCGGTGCGAGTGGCTACACGGGCGCGGAGCTGACGCGCCTCTTGCTCGCCCACCCGAGCGTGACGATCGCCGAGCTCGTCGGGCACGGCAAAGCGGGGCAACCGATCGCCTCGGTGCTGCCCGCGCTCGCAGGAATCGTGGGCGGGAACGTGCTCGCGCACGACGCCGATCGCACGGCCGCGGCGGCGGATGCGGTGTTCTCGTGCCTGCCGCACGGCGCGAGCGCCAAGCTCTGCGCGGAGCTACGCGGCAAGGGCAAGATCGTCTTCGATCTCTCGGCCGACTTCCGCCTGCACGACGTGTCCGAGCACGAGCGCTGGTACGGCCACCACGGCGCGCCCGACCTCGCCCCGACCGCCGTCTACGGCCTGCCCGAGCTGCACCGCGAAGCGATCCGGAAGAGCGATCTGATCGCGGTCCCCGGCTGCTTCCCCACGGCCTCGATCCTGCCGCTCGCCCCGCTCGCGCGGCGCGGCTGGCTGGACGGCGCGCCGCTCGTCGTCGACGCCAAGAGCGGCGTCTCGGGCGCGGGGCGCACACCGGGCGAGCGCACGCACTTCTCGGAGACCAGCGAGGGGATCCGCGCCTACAAGATCGCCGGCGGGCACCGCCACACGCCGGAGATCGAGCAGGAGATCTCGGCGATCGCCGGCAAGTCCGTGCGCGTGATCTTCACGCCGCACCTGGTCCCGATGACGCGCGGGATCCTCTCGAGCGTCTACGTGCGCCTTCCGGCCGGCGTGAGCGCCGAGGACGCCACGAAGGAGGCGCGCGCGATGTACGAGGGCTCGCCGAGCGTGTTCGTGCACGACGCGGGCGCCTGCCCCGACACGCTCTGGGTGCGCGGCAGCAACCGCGCGCACGTGGCCTACGCGCTCGACGAGCGCACCGGCTGGCTGCTCGCCCAGGGCGCGATCGACAACCTCGTGAAGGGCGCCAGCGGTCAGGCCGTGCAGTGCTTCAACGTGCGCTTCGGCCTGCCCGAGGGCGCGGGCCTCGGATCGCCAGCGAGCTGGCCGTGACGGGGCGCGACGGAGCACGATGAGGATCCTCCACTTCAGCGACGTCCACGTGGACGTCCCGCCGAGCGAGATCCCGCTGCGCGACTGGCTCGGAAAGCGCCTCGTCGGCGGGCTGAACCACGCGCTCCGGCGCCGCCCCCATTTCGCGCGCGCGAAGGAGAAGCTCGCCGCGCTCGCCCGCTTCGCCGAGGCCGAGCGGATCGATCTCGCGCTCGGCACGGGCGACTTCACGATCCTCGGCAGCGAGGCCGAGCTCGCGGCGGCCGAAGCCGCGGTGGCGCCGCTCGCCGCGCGGCCGCTCGGGCTCGCCGTGCTCCCCGGCAACCACGATCTCTACCTCCCCGACGGCGTGCGCGAGGCGCGCTTCGAGCGGCACTTCGCGCGCTGGATGACGAACGACTGCGAGGATCTCGCGACCGAGGGCGGCTGGCCGCGCGTGCGCCTCTTCCCCGGCTGCGCGATCGTCTTCGTGTCCAGCGCGCGCCCGAACCCCGAGCCCTGGCGCTCGAGCGGGCGCGTGCCCGAGGCGCAGCTCGCGGGCCTGCGGCGCGCGATCGTCGACTCGCGCCTGCGCGATCGCTTCGTGATCGTGGCCACCCACTACGCGCCGCGGAAGGCGAGCGGCCAGCCGGACTCGGCGCTCCACGGCCTCGAGAACGCGGATGCGCTCCTCGAGGCGCTCGGCGAGATCGAGCGCGGCTGCCTCGTGCACGGGCACATCCATCACCACTACCGGCTCGATCTACCGGGCGTGCGCACGCCGATCCTCTGCGCCGGGAGCACCACGCAGGAGGGCCGCGAAGGGCTCTGGATCCTCGAAGTGGACGCCACGGGCAACGCGACCGCGACGCCCGGTCGCTGGGAAGACGGCCGCGGCTACGTGGCGGATGCCGCGGTCGCGCGGCCGCTCTGACGGCTCACGCGAGCCGCTCGATCAGCCACATCCAGAGCGGCGCGCTCGCCACCGAGAGCAGCGTGGTGACGAGGATCGCGCGTGAGACGAGCGGGACCGCGCCTTCGTAGCGCTCGACGAGGGCTGCGGCGCTCAGCGAGACGGGCATCGCGGCGATCAGGTGCTCGGTCATGCGCGCCTCGGGCGGCAGCGTGAAGATGCCTGCGCGCAGCGCGAGCTCGATCGCGGCGCTCACCACGAGCGGCGCCACGAGCAGCCGCCCGATCGCGATCGCCGCGACCGAGCGGGCCGGCGCGGGCTCGCGCGTCTCGGCGAGCTGCACGCCGATCGCCACCGACACGAGCGGGATCGTGAGGCTCGCGACCCAGTGAACCGCCGTCGCGCCCGCGTCGATCGCGACGTCGAGCGGCCCGAGCGTGCTCGGGAGGGTCGGCCGCGCGAGCGCCAGCACGAGGCCGATCAGCGTCGCCCAGAGGCCCGGGCTCCGCACGATCGCGCGCGCCGCGCGGAGGTCGAGCCCGCCACCGCGGAGGAGCACGAGCCCTGCGGTCCACAAGAAGAGCTGTGCGCCGACGTTGTTCAGCACGACGACCGTCGTGCCGCGGGCTCCGAAGAGCGCCTCCGCGACCGGCAGCGGCAAGAAGATCCAGTTGCCGATCGCGATCGAGAATCGCGCCGTCGGCCCTTCTCGGTCGCCCAGCCCCGCCACGCGCACGACCAGCCACGACGCTCCCGCCGCGAGCGCGAGCGTGAGAAATCCCAAAGCCGCCACCGAGCCGCCCGCGTGCAGCGTCTCGCCGTCGGCATGCGCCAGACCGTCGAGACAGAGCGCGGGGAACGTCACGTCGGCGACGAGCCGGCTCATCGCCTTGCCGCCCTCCCCCGACACGATTCCCGCCCTGCGCGCGAGCGCGCCGACGCCCATCACGGCGAGCACCGCGAGCACCGTCTCGAGCACGACGCGGGAGCTGGCCATCGAAGGGCGCGAGCATGGACGCAGGTGCAGGCCCGGCGCAACGGTTGCAATCACAAACGCTCTGGATTCCAGAAGGATTCGTGCCGTTGCGTCTCGCTCAGAACGTGGCAGACGGGCCGGCCTATGGAGCTCACCGACGTCCTCAAGAGCGCGCGCCCGCAGAAGAAGGCGCCGCCGCCGCCCGGCCTCTCGCACGCGCCGCTGCTCTCGGGCGGCATGCCCGTCGTCGGCCACACCGTCGAGTTCGTGCGCGGCACGGTCGAGCTCCTGATGCGCGCCAGCAAGGAGCTCGGCGAGGTCGCGGCCTTCGACGTGGCCGGCCGCCGCATGGTCGCGATGTTCGGCCCCGAGGCGCACGAGGCCGTGTTCCGTGCGCCCGACGCGCACATGTCCCCGATGGAGGCGTACAAGATCATGACGCCCGTCTTCGGCAAGGACATCGTCTACGACGCGTCCCCCGAGAAGATGGCCGAGCAGCTCAAGATGCTGCTGCCCGCGCTCCAGGATCGCCGCATGCGCACCTACGGCGAGGCCGTGGTGAAGGAGACCGAGGACACGACGCGCAGCTGGGGCCAGACCGGCGTCGTCGACTTCGTCGAGCTCTGCCGCGCGCTCACCAGCTTCACCTCGAGCCGCTGCCTGCTCGGCAAGGAGTTCCGCGAGGGGATGAGCGAGGAGTTCGCGCGCGTCTATCACGACCTCGAGGGCGGCGTGACGCCGCTCGCGTACGTCAACGCGCACCTGCCGATCCCCTCGTTCCGCAAGCGCGACAAGGCGCGCGTGCGGATGGTCGAGATGATCTCGGAGATCGTGCGCGAGCGCGAGAAGATGGGCCGGACGGGCGAGGACTTCCTCCAGACCCTGATGGACGCGAAGTACAGCGACGGCCGCAAGCTCACCGACGACGAGATCACGGGCCTTCTGCTCGCGGCCATCTTCGCCGGCCACCACACGAGCTCGGTCACGACCGCCTGGACGCTGCTCGAGCTGCTCCAGAACCCGACCACGCTCACCCGCGCGGTGGCCGAGGTCGATCGCGTCTTCGGCGGCGGCAAGCCCGTCGCCCACGCCTCGCTTCGCGAGCTCGAGTACATCGAAGCGTGCGTGAAGGAGGCGCTGCGCCTGCATCCGCCGCTCTTCATGCTCGTGCGCGTCGCGATGAAGGACTTCGTCTTCAAGAATTGGTTCATCCCGAAGGGCACGTGGGTCGTCGTCTCGCCGACGGTCTCGCACCGCCTGCCGGGCGTGTTCCCCGATCCCGACGCGTTCGATCCCGACCGCTTCCTCGCGCCGCGCAACGAGGACAAGAAGGACTGGGCCTACATCGCGTTCGGCGGCGGGCGCCACAAGTGCCTCGGCAACGCCTTCGCCATCCTGCAGATCAAGGCGATCCTCGCCCTCTTCCTCGGCCAGTTCGAGTTCGGGCTCTGCGGCGACGCGATCCGACCGGACTTCCGAGGCCTCGTGATCGGCCCGGCCGAGCCCTGCCGCGTGCGCTACCGCCGCCGCGCGCAGCCGAGCGTCACGATGGCGATGGGCGCCGAGCTCGCGGGCCTCGCGAACGGCGCGCCCACGAACGGCGCCGCGGTCAGCCCCGAGGTCGCCGCGAAGGCGGCCGCCGCCGGCTGCCCCGCGCACGCCCACGCGCCCGCGAGCGCGAGCGAGCCCGCCGCAGCGGCCGGGAAGGCGCTGCGCATCCGCGTCGATCGCGATCTCTGCCAGGGCCACGCCGTGTGCGTGGGCGAGGCGCCCGAGGTGTTCGCGCTCGGCAAGGACAACAAGGTGATGCTCAAGGTCGCGCGCCCGCCGGCCGAGCTGCACGAGAAGGTGCGCCTGGCGGCCAAGCACTGCCCGACGCGCACCATCCGCCTCGAAGAAGAGTGATCGGAAGGGCGACGGCGCGGAACGGCGACCGCGCGGACGGACGAGCCAGAGAGACCGCCGCGCGGCTCAACTGCGCCGCGTCACCTTCAGGCTCGCCTGATCCATCTCGCTGGTGATCGCGTTCGCGTCCGGATCCGTGCGGAGCAGCTCGGGCGCGGCGCGGCGCGGATCGCCCATCTCGCCGCGGAACATCGCGTGGACGTTGGGCGCCTCGACCGCGATCCACGCCGCCGACTCGTCGAAGTCGAGCACGAGCGCATCGGAGATCGTCGAGCCGCTGTCGAGCATCTTCTTGCACGCCTTGTGGAGGCGCACGTAGGTGTCGAGACGCCGGTCGAACTCGGAGCGCGGCAGGCGCTTGATCATGTGCTTGCCGAACTTCACGAACGCGCCCTCGGCGCGCTCTCCGAAGCGCTCGGCGAAGCGCGCGCGATAGAGCTGGAAGGCGGCCTCGTAGTCGATCTCGAATTCGGCTGCTGCCACGGCGGACGCACGTTACCAGATCGGCGCGGGACTGGGACGTTTCCTCGACGCCGCCGGCCCGTGTCGCGGGACCGCGCTCACAGCCGAAACACCGGATGCGGGCCCCCTCCCGCCGCGCCGCGCGCTCGTGTGGGTCTCGGGACCCGCCACCACGCGATCGACGCCGTCACATCGCGTGCGGGAGGCCGAGCGCGGCGTACGGATCGCGGATGCGCGCGCCGGTCCCTGCGAAGTGGGTATCGAGGAAGTCGAGCCACGCCGACGCGCCCACGTCGCTGTCGCCGACGTTGCTGTGCGTCGCCATCTCCGTGCCGCCGCCGGGCACACCGATCACGTCGAACTGGAGGAGGCCCCCCGTCACGTGCCCGCCCGCGCCGTCGGAGAAGTTGCCGACGAGCGGCCCGGCGACCGACGTGAGGCCCGGCACCGGCCGCAGCTCCTGTTCGACGATCGGCAGGTCCGCGAAGGCGCGCGCGAGCGTGTAGTTCGAGACGTTGGGCACCGTGTCGTCGTCGAGCACGACGCCGAGCAGCGTGCTCTGCGGTCCGCCCGCGTCGGGCAATCGGTCTGCGAGGATGTGGCCGCCGTAGCTCGCCGCGTCTCCGGGATCGAGGATGGTCTGCAGGATCGGGAAGAAGCGCCGCACGTCGCCCTCGGTGGTGCCGCGCGGGCGCACGCCGAGCACGAGCGGCGAGAACGTCGAGCTGTCCGAGATGATCGCCGACACGCGCCCGCCGGGAACGACGAGGACACCGGCCGAGAGGTCCCCGGAGAGCGCGAGCAGCTCGGGCCCCATGATCCCGCCGAGCGAGACCCCGAGGTAGGCGAAGCGCGCCGTGTCGAGGTCGGGCTCGCCGTCACCGTCGACGTCGGGATGCGAGCGCAGCAGCGAGAGCAGCTGGAGCTTGTCCCACGTGCTCGCGCGGAAGTTGTCGCGCAGGCGCGCCGCCTCGAGCGCGCGGGTCTGCAGCATGTCGAGGTGGATCCCGAAGAACTGCAGGACGACCGTCAGGGTCGCCGCGCCCGGCGTCGCGGTCGGGTGCTCGCCGTGCGCCTGCGCGTCGATGGCGACGGTCGCGATGCCGTGGGGCGCGGCGAACCCGGCGAGCACCTCGCCTTGCTCGCGCCCACCGCCGAGGCCGTGCCCGTAGACGAGCATCGGCACCGGCCCCGTCGCGTCGAGCGGGAGCCAGATCGAGACCGGCAGCTCGTAGGTGCGCTGCGGCGTCGCGGCGGCCCCGCGCGCGCGATGGAGCACGCCGTCGTCGCCGCGGTAGTCGCCGGCGACGAAGCGCCCCTCGCAGTGCCGCCAATTCGTTTCGTCGACGCAGGTCGGCGCCTCGGACCACGTGAAGCTGCGCGAGCGCACGTCCGCGGCGACCGCGATCGAGTCGGGAGTCGTCGACTGCGTCGGGTAGGCGACGAGACCGATCAGATCGCTCGCGCCCGTGATGGCGCCGACCGACACGAGGGCGTCGATCGCCGCCTGGGACCGCGCGTCGGGCGTCGCGAGCAGCGCGCTCATCTCGGTCGAGGTCTCGAAGCAGCCGCGCGCGGCGTCGGCCAGATCGCGCGAGACGAACGCCGCGACCTCGGCCTGCTCGGGGAGCGGATGGAGCGGCGCGAGCACGAGCGTGGCGCCCTCGTCGGTCGTCGTGACGAGCGCCGGGACGAAGCGCGGCGGACCGGGCGAGACGACGACGAAGCCGAGCCCCTCGTTCTCGTCGAGCGGGCGCGCGGCGAGCATCGTCTCGTCGAAGTGGCGCGCGAAGCGGAAGATCGCTTCGGCGTTGACGCCGAAGCCGTCGACGGTCTGGAGATCTTCCGTGAGCGTCGAGCGGAAGCCACCCAGCTGCATCGCGATCGTCGGATGCGTCGCGTCGTCGAAGACGAGCCGGTGCCCGGTCTCCGTCGTCGGGTCGTCGGTCAAGAGCTCCATCGCCGGCCAGAGCGGGATGTCCGTATCGGCGTGCGAGAGCAGCGTGGTGCAGCTCGGGCCGGCGTCCACGCCGACGTCGGTGCGCATCCACGCGTCGGTCGAATCGCCGCCGTCGCTCGGGAGGCCGCCATCGACGGGCGCGGGCGGCGGATTTCCCGTGTCGCATCCGGCGAGAGCCGCGAGCACGAGCGCGAGCGTGAGGGCGATCGGCGCGCGAAAGGCGTCAAGCATGGGCGGCCTCCGAGAGCGGCAGCGTCTCACGAACGCCGGCGCCGGCGGCGCAGGCCCGTGTGAGCGACGTCGCGGCGCTCGTGTACCCTCGCACCGTGCGTCGCATCCTCCCACCCGCGATCGGCCTCGCGCTCACCCTCGGCTGCTCCCTCTTCGAGGACCCGCCCCCGCCGCCCGCGCCCCCTCCCCCGCCACCGCCTGCCGCGCCCATCGTCGCCTCGCGCGCCATCGCGACGCGCGCGGCCTTCGATCTCGTGACCGGTCCCGCCGGGACGTTCCTCGCGTGGGGCGTTCCGGCCGCCGAGGGGGGCGGCGTGCGCATCGTCGAGCTCGGCCCGGGCGGCGCCGCGCGCGGCACCGAGACCGACATCGCCCGCGGGAGCGCGGCCGCGCCGGGCGCGATCGAGCAGGCCCCGACGCAAGTGTTCGAGCTGGCGGCGGGGACCAGCGGCGATCACCTCGCGGTCGCCTGGTCGGTGATCGTGCTCGGTGAGCTCCGCGCCGAGGCCGCGTACGCGGCGACGCCGCCGCACTTCGCCGCGCCCGTCGATCTCGGCGCGATGGAGCCCGGCGCCTCGGGCCGCGGCAATCTCGTGGTGGCGGCGCTCCACGACGGCGAGCTCTTCGTCGAGCACCGCACGCTCGTCGGCCCGTGTCACGACGCCACGGCGGGCATGGCCGAGTGCAGCACCTTCGCGCGCACGCGGATCCCCGAGGGCGACGCCCTCCGCGGCGACGGTCCGAGCGAGATCCCCGGGCCCTGCGCGCCGCTCTTGGCGGGCTCGGTCGGCGGCGGCGCGGGCGCCTCCGATCCGTGGTTCTACGCCGTCTGCCACGGCGGCGAGACGCCGACGACGACGATGTTCGTCATCAATCCCGATCCCGAGAGCCAGTATGCCGCGGCGGCGGAGCTGCTGGCGGGCTGCACGCCCGTGTCCGTCGCGCGAGCCGAGAACGGCGCCGTGCTGCGCGCGCGCTGCGGCGACGACGAGGCGTTCGCGCGCCTCGACACGCAGGGCCGCGTGACGCACGAGCTGCGCCACGCGGTGCTCGAGCCACGCTGCGAGGGCGGCCGACCGATCCTCGCGGCCCACGAGGGCGATGTGCGCGTCGAGCGCCCGCTCACCGAGAGCGATGGCCGCATCGAGGCGTGGCTCCCCGGCTCCATCGCGCCCGACGGATCGCGCGCCGTCTGGACGGGCGAGTCCGTGCTCGTCGCGACGCCGATCGGCCCCGAGGGCTCGCGCGCCGTGTCGGTGCGCCGCTTCCAGTGCGAACGAGCCGCGCTCGTGCGCACCGATCGCTGAAGGAGCGGGAGGCCGACCGCTTCACTCGGGCGGCCGAGGGACGACCGGGATGTCCTCCCTTCGCGAATCGTCACGATGCGCGAAGGGTGATCGAGCGCGCTCGCGCCTCAGCGCGCGGCGATCACCGAGAGCATGCGGCCGCTGCGCTCGCCGTCGCGGCGGTGCGAGTGGAAGCGCTCGGGCTCGGCGAGCGTGCAGCCGCCCACGTCGTCCACGTTCGCTTCGACGAGGCCCGCACGCGCGAGCTGCACGCGCACGGCCTTCGCGAGATCGGCGTGGGGACGCGGCGAGGCGGCCACGATCGCGCTCGCGTCGCTCGCGCCGGCGATCTTCGCCGCGACGTCCTCGCCGACCTCGAAGCCCTCGACACGGATGTGGGGCCCGATGCACGCGACGAGACGCGCGCGCGCGGCCCCGTCCGGCGCGAGGACCTCGAGCGCCGCCGGGACGACGCCCGCCACGAGCCCGCGCCAGCCGGCATGGATCGCCAAGACGGCGCCCGTCTGCGGATCTGCGACGAGGATCGGCACGCAGTCGGCCGTGCGTACGCCGACGGCCACGCCCTCGGCGCGCGCGACGAGCGCATCGTGGCCCGTGCCGGGCGGCTCCGATCGCCGGTCTCGTGGCGCCGCGTCGGTGTCGAGCACGCTCGCGCCGTGCACCTGGGTCGCCAGGCGCAGCGCCGATCGATCGACGCCGAGCGCGGCCGCGAGGATCTGATGGTTCTCCTCGACCGCGCGCGGGTCGTCGCCGACGGTCCAGCCGAGGTTCATCGACGCGTAGGGCCCGACGCTGACGCCGCCGAGGCGCGTGGAGAAGCCGTGGGGAAAGCCGTGGCGCGTGAGGAGCGCGGATCGGAGGATCGAGTCGGTCACCGGCGCTCGCTCGCTAAGGATAAGGGTCGAAGCGCTCGGCGCTCTCGCGGTTGGCGTTCAGGCGCGCGAGCTCGATCATCGTGTAGGAGTCGGCGCCGCTCTCGGGGATCTCGCGACGGATGAAGGAGATCACCGCCTGGCGGGCGGGCGCACCGCCTTCGCCGTCCTCGAGCTCGTCCCAGAGCTCGAAGATCTGCCGTCGCCGGCTCGAGGCCGGCTCGGAGGTATCGCTCCAGATCTCTCTCAAGCGCGATCTCAAGTTGCCCATCGAGTCGGTCGCGTGCCGCTCGCGCGCCTCGCGCTCCAGGCGCTCCACGGTCGCCTCCGCGTGATCCATGAACCACTCGCGCTCGGCGGCGTAGGGGTCTTGCCCCGCGCCGTGCATGATCATGTCGGTGATGTCGAAGCCGCCCTGGCCGCGCGACCAGTCCATGCTCACGTCGGGGTGATCGCTGAACGTCACCGTTCCGTCGGGATGGATGACGGCCTCGAAGCCCGTCCCCTGCCAGTGCAGCGTGCCGTCGGTGTGCGGCGTCAGGTGGAACGTGCGCTGCGTGATGTAGGTCTTCTCCGCGGCGCGCGCGCCGAGATACTCCTCCGTCTGCGCCACCGCCTCCTGCGCCGTGGGCCCGTGATCGGGGCTCTCGGGGTGCAGCGTGGCCGGCGGGCCGGGCTGCGAGGGGCCTTCGTCGTCGTGGAGGGCATCCGCCGCCGCGACCCGCGTCGGATCGAGCAGCTGGTGCATCTGCTCGGGCGGCACGACGACGGTGTCGTGCGTGGGCTCGTGCGTCGGCGTCGTGGGCACCGCCACGAGCGGCGTGGTCGGCGCGAGCGCAGGCGAAGTGCTCGTCTGGATCACGGCGCCGCTCGCCTGGTCGGGGACGCTCGGCCGGTCCGTGACCCGCGGATGGACGGTCTCGGCCACCGGCGGCGTCTCGGGCGGCGTCACCACCAGCGCCGGCGGTGGAGGCGGCGGCGTGTCGTCGATCTCGATGGCGATCTCGTCGGCCTGCGCGAGGTGCAGGTCGCTCGTCCTCGGCGCGAGCAAGAGCAGACCGGCGGCGACCAGGTGGCCGACCACCGACACCGTCGCCGAGACACCGAGCTTCTGCCGTTCCGAGACCACGCGCGCGCCGTTCCTACCCTAGTCTACGGGCCAGCGGGAGCCCAGCTTGGCCGGGAAACCACCGAAACCCAAGATCTCGTCCCTCACGGGCCCCCTTGCCGCCATTGCGCCCCGGAACCGGCGGGCCTAAATGACGCCGCCCGGAGCGAGGCCGGCGTCGTGCCTCGACCGGAAGGAGCCACCATGGCGCTTCGTTTCCCTTCGATCGAGTGGGTCCACGCATTTCGGGACGCCATCAACGCCAACGCCGGCTACAAGACCGCCGGCAAGGACTGGACGCACGGCAAGGTCGCCTACGTCATCAAGGCCGATCCCCGGCTCGGGATCACCGAGGACATGGCCCTCGTGCTCGACCTGCATCAGGGCGTCTGCCGCGAGGCGAGCTACGTCGACGCGAAGACGGCCCAGTCGGCCGAGTTCGTGATCGTCTCCGACTACCCGAAGTGGCGCGAAGTGCTCGGCGGCCAGGTCGATCCGACCAAGGCGATGATGCAGAACAAGCTGCGCCTCGAGAAGGGCCACCTGCCGACGATCGTGAAGTACGTGCTCGCGAGCAAAGAGATCGTGAAGAGCGCGCTCGCCGTCGACACCGATTACCCTGCGCTGTAGGAGGCCTGGCGCGGCCTCCTCGGCGGCCCGGCAGCGGGCTCCGCCTCCCCTCCCTTCGCTTCGCTCGCGGCGCTCGCGGGCGAGGAGCCGCCAGCACCCCGCGACCGCTCGTCGTCGCCGTCACCCTCGTGCCCGCCGCACGAGTAGGAAGAGCGAGGTCATCCCGATGATCACCGTCGATCCCTCGGCCGAGGACAACGGCCTGGCGAACATGCTGGCGACGATCATGCGCCAGAACGTCGCCGACCACCCGGAGCGCCAGATCGTCCTGCGTGGACTGCGCGGGCGGCTCGCCATCTTCGCCGAGGACGCCGAGGTGGCCGTCACGTGGGTGTTCGACGCCGAGGGCGCGACGGTGCTCGACGGAATCGTCGGCATCCCCGATCTGACCATCCGCGGCGGCTTCGAGCCCATCGGCGACATGTCGCGGATGGAGAGCGCCAAGCACCCGCTGCTCGCGCATTTCCCCGATCCGCGCGGCCCGGTGAACCAGTCGATGTGGCGCGCGCTCCGCAGCGGGCAGCTGCGCATCCACGGGCTGCCGCGCGGCCTGCCGCTGCTCGTCGCGTTCGGCGACGTGATGCAGATCGCCTGAGCCCGGCCCTCGGAACGGTTGAGCCGAGGCGCCCGAGGCCGGTATCGTCTGGCTCGTGGCCGAGCGCGGCGATGACCTGATCGGCCGGACCCTCGAGGGGTACAAGATCGAGTACCGCCTCGGCGCGGGCGCGACCGGCGTCGTCTTCCGCGCGCGCCACGAGAACCAGATGGCGCCCATCGCGCTGAAGGTCCTCCACGACACGCTCGGGACCATCACCTCGCTCAAGCGCCGCTTCGAGCGCGAGGCGCGCGTCCTGAGCAAGCTCGAGCACCCGAACATCGTCCACATCACGGACTTCGGCGTCGTCGAGGGGCTCACCTTCATCGCCATGGAGCTGCTCGAGGGCCTCACGCTCGAGGAGGTGCTCGACGAAGCGCCCGTGGTGCCCGAGCGCGCGCTCGACATCGCGGCGGAGGTGCTCGAGGGCCTCGCCTACGCCCACGAACAGCAGGTCGTACACCGCGATCTGAAGCCGGCGAACGTGTTCCTCTGCCACGGCGGGCGCGACGGAGATCCGACGAAGGACTCCGTGAAGCTCCTCGACTTCGGGCTCGCGAAGATGCTCTCCGACGACGACGTGGCCGAGGACGGCACGCTCACGCGGCGCGGCCGCATCGTCGGAACGCCCGCCTACATGGCGCCCGAGCAGATCACGGGGGTCTCGCTCGACCAGCGCGCGGACGTGTACGCGATGGGCATCCTGCTCTACGAGCTCCTCGCCGATCGCCGTCCCTTCCTGAGCGAGCGGCGCTCGGAGCTCTTGCGGGCCCACTTGCTCGAGCCACCTCCGCCGCTCTCGGTCGCGCGCGAAGGGCTCTCGGTGCATCCGGAGCTCGAAGGGCTCGTGATGAAGGCGCTCGCCAAGGATCCGGCGGCGCGCTTCGCGAACGGGCGCGAGATGCTCGCGGCCGTGCGCGCGCTGCCGCCGCGCTGCGCGCGCTTCGGAGCCGACGTCACGCCCACGACCCGAAGCCGCTCGGGCGCCACGAGCGAGGTCATCGACTCCGAGGAGCGCCGCAAGGTCAGCGCCGAGGTCTCGCAGCAGATGGCGCCTCCCTCCATGCCGCCGCCGGCCGTGGTGCCCACGCCCGCGCCTGCCGCGGCCAAGCCCGCACCGAGCGCCAAGCCCGTGGTGACCCCCGCCGCGCCCGCCTTGCCGGGGCGCCACGCCGGGCCGGCGCCCGAACGCCCGCCCTCGGCGCCCTTCCGGCACCCGCGCCCCGTGGCCCCACCGCCGCCTCCGCCCGCGCCGGCGATCCCCACGGCCGCGCTCTACGGCATCGCGATCACGCTCTTCGTGACGGCCGCGGCGCTGTGGTGGTCGTTCGGGCAGTAGAACCGGGCGTGGGACGTGCGCGAGGCGCGGCAACGGGCGTTCACGGAGCGAGAACGCGCGTTGGCGCGACGCCGAGCGCCTCGCGGCGATCTCGGGCATTTCCCGCGCGACGGACGCCGGCACGCCGAATGCTCGACGGGAGACCGGAGGATGGCTCCCATGACTCGTACGCTCGGTACCCTCGCTCTCACCCTCGCGCTCACCCTTCCCTCGCTCGCCGCCGCCCAGGCCACCGTCGCCACGCCGACCGGCCAGACGGCGACCGAGCAGCGCCAGCGTGACCAGGAGACCCGTTTCCAGCAGGCGATCACGCAGGGACGCATCGACGCCCGCGAGGCCGCCGTGCTCACGCAGCAGATGCAGCGCATCCAGCAGTACCAGGAGCGGGCGTACGCCGACGGCGTGCTCACCCTGCGCGAGCAGGCCCGCCTCGAGCGCTTCCAGGATCGCTACGAGCGCCTCCTCGCGAACGCGATCGCACGCTGATCGTCGGGGCCGGCGCGCCCAAGTGGCCGTCGGTGCTTGACAAAGGAGCGCCGCCGAATACAGTCCGCCCCCTGCCTCGCGGAAGTGGCGGAATTGGCAGACGCACCAGACTAAGGATCTGGCGGGTAACCCCCGTGGAGGTTCAAGTCCTCTCTTCCGCAAATCAGAACGGCGCCTGGGTCAAACCAGGCGCCGTTCGTCTTTCAGGTCCCCGAGACGCGCCGTCCCCAACACGCGCCGTCCCCAACGCACGCCGTCCCCAACACACGCCGTCCCCTGGTACGAAAATGACGTTCTAAGTTGCGGTATCTGCTGGGCTCACGTCGCGTTCGGTGACGCTGACGTGCAGGCCCATGCTCTCCAAGCGTTGGACGAGGCGGTCGACGGTTCGTCCTCGGTCGCGCCGGTCGAGATAGGTCGCGCCGAGGTCTGCGTACGCGACCCGGCCCGTCAGCATGCGGTGGACCGCGCAGATGATCTTGTTCGCGATCGCGATCGCCGCGCGCTTGGCGCCGCGGGCAGCTCGGAGCCGGTAGTACTTGTCCCGCAGGTACGTGCCCTTCGTGTTCGCGGCGCCCAGCGCGAGCTCGACCAGGGTGGTGGTCAGCTGCACGTTGCCGCTGCGGCGCTTGGCACCGAGCCGCTTGCCTGCGCTCACTCCGTTCCCGGGGAGCACACCGGCCCAGGCTGCGAGGTTCCCGGGCTCTGCGAAGCGTGTCATGTCCACGCCGGTCTCCGACAGGATGTCCCGAGCTCCTTGGCGGTCGACGCCGGGGATCGTGTCGAGCAGGTCGACCTCGGCTCGATGCGGCTCGAAGCGAGCTTCGATCTCGGCGTCGAGCTTGGCGATGTGTCCGTCCAGAGCGTCGACGAGGTCGAGCTCCATCTGCAGCAGGAGCTTGTGGTGCGGAAGGAGAGTTCCCTCGAGCGCCCGAACGAGGGTGGGGATCTTCTTGCGCATCGCGCCGCGCGCCAGTTGTGCGATCTGCAGCGGCGTCTGCGTGCCTGCGATGAGCGCTCGCACCATCGCCAGCCCCGACACGCCGAGGATGTCGGCGATGACGGCGCTCAGCTTCACGTTCGCCGTGACGAGCACCTTCTGCAACCGGTTCAGCTGACGCGAGCGCTCTTGCACCAAGCTCCGCCGAGAGCGCGTGAGGTCACGAAGAGCGCGAAACTCCGCCGTCGGCACGAAGCTCTTGCGCAACAAGCCCCACTGAAGAAGCTGCGCGATCCAGCGCGCGTCGTTCCAGTCCGTCTTGCGACCGGGCACCTTCTTGATGTGGTGCGCGTTCACCACCCAGAGGTCGAGCGCTTGGTGCTGCTCCAGCGCCGCGTACACCGGCAGCCAATACGACCCCGTCCCCTCCATTGCGACGTGCGTCACGCGGTGCTGCAGCAGCCACGCGCACAAGTCGCGAAGGCCGTCCGTCATCGCCGAGAACTCTCGCCGCTCGACGGCCTGCTTACGCGAATCTCCGACGATCAGCGCACAAGCGACCACCGTCAGCTGGTGCACGTCGAGCCCACACACGCGCTCCGACACGACTTCCATCTCGCACCTCCAGAGTGGAGCGGATGCGCCGGGTGCAGCAGGTACAGGAACGATCCTGGTACTCGGCCTCCCCCTCGCGGGGCGCGCCAACAACAGATACCTTCAGCGCTGCACGGACCAGTCTCTCCCGCGGGCTGTGAACTCCATTGGGACTTGCGGTCTTGGTCCGGTCGCACCGCTCCACGATCGTGAGCATGCGGCTGGTCCGTGCGCCTTCCCGCCCCTCATTTTCAACACCGCCAGGTGCGCGGCAGCGCATCAAATCTCTCCCGCTGCAGCGGGAGGGCTAGGGAGAGGGACTGCAAGGGATCGAGGGCCACTGCGATCGGAACCACTGCGATCGGAGCCGCTGCGATCGGAGACCTCCGTCACCGAGACCGGCGCTCGCCGCTGGGCTCAGCCCGCGTCGTCCTCGTCGCCCGCGTCGTCCTGCGCGGTGATCCCGTACTTCTTCATCAGCTTACGGAAGTACTTACGGTCGATCTCCGCCTCGCGCGCGGCGTGCGAGATGTTGCCGTTGTTCTTCTTGAGCAGGCTCGCGATGTAGTCGCGCTCGAAGCTCGCGATCCAGCGCTCCTTGGCGTCCTTGAACGTCCCTTCGGCGATGCGCGGGTCGGCGCTCGGGCGCATGTCGGGGAGCGCGATCGCGTGGTCGGTCGGCGCGTCGGGCGGCCCCGCGAGCATGCCCGTGCCGCGCGGCCACGCGATGTGCTCGGGCAGATCCGCGAGCTCGATCGTGTCCGTCTCCGAGAAGCTCACGGCGCGCTCCACGACGTTGTGCAGCTCGCGGACGTTGCCGGGCCACTCGTACTCCGTGAGCCGGTCGAGCACGCCCGGCGCGAAGTTCGTGATGCGCTTGTTGCCGCCCTTGTCGCGGTTGAAGTTGCCGTGCTCGAGGAAGTGACGCGCGAGCAGGCGCACGTCCTCCTTGCGCTCCCGGAGCGAGGGCAGCTTGATCCGCACGACCGTGAGCCGATAGAAGAGATCCTCGCGGAAGCGGCCCGCGCGGACTTCCTCCTCGAGGTTGCGGTTGGTCGCCGCGACGATGCGGACGTCGACCTTGATCGGCTTGGTGCCGCCCACGCGCTTGATCTCGCGCTGCTCGAGCACGCGCAGGAGCTTCGGCTGCAGATCGAGCTGCAGCTCGCCGAGCTCGTCGAGGAACACGGTGCCGCCGTGGCCGAGCTCGAACACGCCCTGCCGCGTCGTGTGCGCGCCGGTGAACGAGCCCTTCTCGTGCCCGAAGAGCTCGCTCTCGATCAGGTTCTCGGGGACGGCGCCGCAATCGAAGACCATGAACGGGCCGTCCTTGCGGCGCGAGGCGCCATGGACGCTGCGCGCGACGACGTCCTTGCCCGTGCCCGTCTCACCCTCGATCACCACCGTCGCGTCCGTCGGGCTGATCTTCTCGAGGATCGAGTAGATCTCGCGCATCCGGCGCTCGCGGCCGACGATCTCGCCGAAGCGATCGCGCTCGCTCGGCACGATGCGGACGCGCTCGTCCACCGGCGAGAAGCGGACCTCGGTCTTGCCGAGCGTCACGACGTGGCTCGGGTTGAGCCAGGCCTCGCGGATCCGGACGCGGTTCACGAACGTGCCGTTCGTCGAGCCCAGGTCCTCGATCATGTACTGGTCGCCGTCGACGTAGATCCGGCAGTGCAGGCGACTGACCGTGTCGTCGTCGAGACAGATGTCGTTCTCTTCCATCGCCCCGAGCGTGATCACGTCCTTGTCGAACGTGTGCTCGGTGACGACGCCGCCGCTCGCGACCGACAACTTGCACCGGCGCAGGGTGATCGTCGCCGGGCGGCCGTCGATGTAGGTGATCTTGGTCGCGGTCGCCGCGTGGGGGGCGAGCTCTGCTGCTTCCGGCTCGTTCGGATCGCTCATCCGGCCGCCACGCTACCAAAATCCAGAGCCCCGCGGCGCTGGGAAAGCGCGCGGGGCTCGTCGGTCCGCTCGGTGCGTCGCGGGCTACGCGGCGAGCTGCCGCAGGCGCGCCGTGGGCGAGCGCGTCATCGGCGCCTGCGGCAAGGAGCGCAGGTCGATCCCGAGCTCGAGGCGAGCGCGGCGATCGAAGTCGAGGAAGCGCACGCCCGCGGCGTAGCCGGGATCGCCGTCGCGCCAGCCCTCGACGACGCGGACCACCTCGCCCTCGGCGTCGAACCACAAGCCGCTCGAGGGGAGCTGGAACGAGAGGACGAGGCGCTGGCCCTTCTCGACGCCGCGGTCGCACGCGACGAGGCAGCCGAGCGCGCTCACGTCGAGGAAGCGGTCGCCGACGAGCGCGAAGGAGCTCAGGTCGACGATCTGGCCGCGCGCACGCACCACGTGGCGGGTCGTCTTGCGGATCGGAACGCGAGCGATCGACATGGCAGGTCCTCCCGAGGCGCATCGCCCTCGATGCGTAGGTAGGAACCTATCCTACATCGTCGCCATGACCCAAAAAGGTGCGGGAGAAGGCGCTTCAGTCGTCCCCGTCGTCGTCGTCAGCGGCGCCTTCGGTCTCGTCGGCCTCGGGCGGCGGCGCGGCCGGCGTCGCCCAGCGCTCGTGGTAGCCGCGCGGAACGCTCTCGAGCGAGCGATAGCGCTCGAAGAGATCGGTCTGGCGCGAGGTGAGCGGCACGTCGTGCCCGCGGATCACGACGTGGCGCACGGCCGTCGTCAGCTCGAAGGGATCGCCGCTCCACACGACGAGGTTCGCGAGCTTGCCCGCCGCGACCGTGCCGTAGTCCTCGTCCATGCCGAACACGCGCGCCGGAAGCGACGTGACGGCGCGCAGCGCCGCGTCCCACTCCATCCCGTTCGCGACCGCGTTGCCCGCCTCCTGCCGCACGTTGTGCACGTCCCAGGCGCCCGGCGACATGATCATCACGTCGACGCCCGCCATCGCGAGCAGCGCCGCGTTGTCGTAGCGCGTGTGCAGCGCCGAGAAGCGCGAGGGCAGGTTCGCGAGCGGCTCCACGATCACGGGCACGTGCGCCGCGGCGATCTCCTGCGCGACCATCCAGCCCTCTTCCGCGCCCGAGAGCACGACGGTGAGGTCGTACTCGTCGGCGAGCGCGAGCACGCGCAGGATGTCGCTCGCACGCGCGGTGCGGACCACGACGGGCATCTCGCCCGCGAGCGCGGCGGCGACGCGCTCGAGATCGAGGCGCGAGACGTCGCCCACGCTCGAGCTCGGCGTACGGAACTGGCCGCGGTCGTACTGGGCGCGCGAGCGCGCGTAGAGGCGCGCGTCGTCGAGCAGCTCGCGGAGCGCGGTGATCGCGGTCGAGCGCGCGCCGTGGGCCGCCGAGAACCCGCCGTCGTCGAAGCTCACGTGGAGCGCCGCCGTATCGTCGTGGATCACGTCGGAGGGAACGCGGCTCGCGAGATCGACCCAGGCGCTCGTCCCGGGCACGAGCCCCCCTTCGGGCACCGAGAGCGCCGTCGTCACTCCGCCGAGGCGCGCCACGGGGATCAACGTCGAGTACGGGTTGAACGCGTCGGCCGCCGAGAACGCCGCACGGATCGCGTCCGCGTGATCGCCCTCCTCCGCGATGTCCATCGACGACTCTTCGAGCTCGATCTCGCCGAGACCGATCGGCGTCATGAGCGAGACGAAGCCCGCCGTGACGGTCATCCCCGTCGCGTCGATCGTCGTCATGCCCGCCGGCACCGCGCCGCCCGCCGCGACGCTCACGACACGCTCGCCGCGCACGACGATGGTCGCGTCCTCGACGTCGTGCCCGTCGCCGAGACGCAGGCGACCGTGCTGGATCGCGAGCGAGGTCTCGATCGATCGCGCGATGCCGGTGCCGTGATGGGCCGCCGGCTGCGCGAGGGCGAGGCTCGGGAACGCGAGCGCGGCGAGCGCCGCGAGGAACGTCTTCGTGCGGCTCATCGCGCACCTCCCGTCGTCGTGTGCGGCATGCCCGGGTCCTCGATCTCCATCCCGGCCTCGAAGTCGGTGATCGGCGCGGCGCCATCGCGCTGCCGATCGTGCTCGAGGATCCCGTCGACGTAGACGAGGTCGGCGTGCGTGTAGACGCTGAACGGCGAGCCCGACCAGACGACGACGTCGGCGATGCGCCCTTCCTCGAGCGTGCCGATCCGATCGTCGAGCCCGAGCGCCCAGGCGGGGTTCGCCGTGACCCAGCGCAGCGCTTGGTCCTCCGTGATCTCGATCCCACGCTCGCGGCCCGCGGTCATCGCCTTGGCCGCTTCCTGCGGCAGGCGCTGCGTGAGCATCGGGCTGTCGGAGTGAACGATGCCGCGCACGCCCGCCTGCGTGAGCAGCGCGAGGTTCTCGGGGATCGCGTCGAACGCCTCGAGCTTGAAGCCCCACCAGTCGGCCCACGTGCTGATCGAGATCTGCTCGGCCGCGAGCACGTCGCGGATCTTGTAGGCCTCGACCGCGTGGTGGAACGACTGGATGCGGAAGCCGAACTCGTGGCTGAGGTCGATCATGCGCATCATCTCGTCGGCGCGATAGCAGTGCATCTGCACGAGCACGCGGCCCTGGATCGCGCCGAGGAGCAGCTCGAGCCCGAAGTCGCGCGTCGGCGGCGTCGGGGCCGGGCCCGGATCCTCGGCCTCGTCGTCTTCCTCGGCCGCGTCAGCCGCCGCGTCGCCCTCGACGACGCGCACGGACGCATCGCTCGCCTCGGCGTCGATGCGCTCCATCTCGCGCGACTGGTGGCGCGCCCACGCGTCCTGGTGCGACTGCCACTGCTGTTGCTCTTCTTGCCAGTGGGCCCACGCCTGCCCGTACTCGAGCGCCTGCTGGAAGGCCTCGCGGTAGCCGGCGATGTTGCCCATGCGCGTCGAGGGGAACTGGTGCTGCTCGCCGTAGACGCGCTTGGGGTTCTCGCCGCACGCCATCTTCATGGTGTCGGGCGCCTCGGGGAACTCCATCTCGGAGGCGCTGCGGCCCAAGTGCATGTGGAAGGTCTCGCCGGCGCCGCCGATGAGGTTCGCCGAGCCGGGGAGCACCTGGATGGTGGTGACGCCCGCGGCGAGCGCGCGCGCGAGCGCCGGATCCTGCGGCCAGAACGAGTCGAACGCCCGCACCTGCGCCGTCACCGGCGCCGTCGCCTCGTTGCCGTCGTCGGTCGCGTGCACCTCCGGCTGCGCGTAGACGCCCATGTGCGAGTGCGTGTCGATGATGCCGGGCGTGACGAAGCGCCCCGTCGCGTCGACGACCGTGGCGCCGTCGGGCACGGCGATCTCGGAGGCCGCGCCGACCGCCCGGATGCGGCCGTCCTCGATCACGACGATGCCGTGCTCGATCACGCGGCCGGTGGCGGTCATCACGGTGCCGCCCGTGATCGCCACGAGGGGCGACTCCACGCTCGGCGCGGCCGGCCGGTTCGTCTCCCACGGCAGGCGCGGCAGCGGCGGCTCGGGCGCGTCGTCGTGCGCCAGCGTGCGCGGGTGATGCGCGGCGCCGCAGCCGAGCACGCTCAGGCTCGCGAAGAGGACCATCCAGAGGCTTCGTCTCGTCATGGGGCGCGGAGCATCGCACGCAGCCCCCGGCGCTTGGAAGGCGGGTAGAGTCCGTCCTCGGTGAGCCTGTTCCCCACGCGCCCGAGGCTCCGGCTCCGCGCGCCGCGACGCGTGACGCCGGGCGCGCGCTTCGAGCTGCTCGTGCTCGTGGACGCCGAGGAGGCGCTGCCCTCGGACTTCTGCGACGTGCGGATCCGGGGGCGCGAGTGGAGCGCGAGCTCCGATCGATGGGTGATGCCCACCCTCGCCGCGCGCATCGCCGGCGCGCGTACGTTCCCGAAGGGAACCACCGAGCTCGCGTGCCGCGTCGCGATACCGTCCGACGTGCCGCGCTCGACCGCGAAGGGCGCGCACGGCACGCGCGTCGAGTACGAGGTCGAGGTCCACCTCTCGATCCCGTGGTGGCCGGACGCGCGAGCGCGCTTCGAGCTGACCGTGAGCGCCGCCTCCGGCGCGCGACCCGTAGGGCGCCCGAGAGTGGCGGTCTCGCGCATCGAGGGCCCCGCCGCCGGCGTGCCCTACGCCGAGCTCTCCGTGGGCAGCGACGTCGTCGAGGTCGGTGGCGTGCTCGACGGCAGCCTCGCGGTGCGCGACGTCGGCTCGGCACGCACGCGCGTGGTCCTCGTCGCCCACGAGGGGCCGAACGACCTCGAGAGCAGTCGCGTCGGCGCGTGGCACATCCCGATCGAGCGGAGCGCGAGCGGCAAGCCCGTACGCTTCGCGCTGCGCATCCCCGACGAGGCCACGCCCACGATGCGCGGGCGCGGCTTCGTGCTGGGCTACACGCTGACGGCCGAGGCGAGCACGGCCCTCGGCACGCTCGTCACCACCTCGATGCCCATCCGCGTGATCGACCGCGGCGAGGCCGCCGAGAGCGCGCGCGTGCAGGCACCGGTGGTGGGCGACGGCCGCATCGAAGAGCTCTTCGTCGACGTCGGCCTCGCGCACGGCGCCACCGTGGAGCCCGGGCCGGCCCTGGTGGTGCGGGCGCGCACGGCGATCGGCCGCATCGTGCGCGAGGTGAGCCCGGACGGCACGCGCCTCGTGGTGAGCGCGAGCCATCCGCCCCTGCACCTCGCGCTCGACGTGCACGAGAGCGCCCTGCCGCTCCTGCATCCGGACGCGCGCCGCCTCGCGCGATCGCTGGGGCTCGGCCCGCGCTGCCTCGTCACGTGCCGCGACGAGGCCCAGGCCCGCGCGTTGTTCGCGCGGCTCGCGCCCGCGCTCGCGCAGGCGACGGACGTCCATCTCGACGACGAGAGCCTGCGCTACGTGCTGGCCGTGCCGGCGAACGACCGCGCGCGCATCGGAGCCGCGATCGAGGCGCTGCGGGGCGCGCTCGATGCGCTCGAGACCCCACCCTTCCCGAGCGCGCTCGAGCGCGTGGCCGACGCGTGGCGCACCTTCGCGCGCGAGTGGCCGGCCGAGCTCGAGCCCGGGCACGCCGCGATGCGCGCGTCCCTCGGCGACGATGCGCTCGAGATCCAGACGATCCTCGACGAGGACGGCGCGCCACGCGGTACACGCTACGCGCTCCGCCCGGTGCGCGAGCTGCCGATCGAGAGCTGGCCCGAGCTCGAGCGCCCCGAGCAGCTGGCCTCGCTCGCGATCTCGGCCGACGCGCGCGCCGCGCTCACCCAGCTGCTCCGCGAGGGGGCCGTGACGCTCTCGAGCCGCGAGCTGCGCATCGAGTCCCGCGCGACGCTCGGCCTCGACGTCGGGCTGGCCCACGCGCGCGACGTGGCGCGCTCGCTCGCGCGGACGGCGGCACAGCTACGACCCGCGAGCGGGCCCTTTCGTTGACGCTCAGCCGCCGATGAGACCGCGCAGCTCGCGCAGACCGCGGCCGAGCGCGAGCTCGAGCGTGCGCGCCGTGATCCGCGCGAAGCCCGGCACCGGGGAGACGAGCACGATGTTCCAGCGCAGGAGCGAGCCTCGCTCGGTGGGAATCACCAGCATCTCGCCGCGATGGAAGGTCACCGGCGCGCCGCGCACGATGCGGTACACGAGCCTCCGCGGCGCGTCCGCGTAGACGACCTCTTCGTCGAGCGCGAGCGCGCCGACGCGAACGCGGCGCACCGCGCCGATCCCGTCGGCATCGCCGCGTGCGACGAGGCGCACCTTCGCGCCGGTCCACTTGGCCATGCCCTCGTGATCGGTGATCGCTTCCCAGAGCCGCGCCGGGGGCACGCCGAACTCGAGCTCGAGCTTCGCCTCGTGGATGCTCAAGCGCCCTACTCCCAGGCGATCTTCTTGATCTCGTACACGCGCTCGCCGCCCGGCGCCTTCACCGTCACCTCGTCACCTGCGCGACGGCCGATGAGCGCGCGCGCGACGGGCGAGGTGGCCGAGATGGTGCCCTTCTTCAGATCGGCCTCGGAGGGCCCGACGATGCGGTACTTCTTGACCTCGCCGCTGTCGGTGTCCTCGAGCGTGACGTGCGCGCCGAACTTCACGGTCTCGCCCACGTTGTTCTTGGGGTCGATGACGTCGGCGCGCGCGATGTAGTCCTCGAGCTCGGCGATGCGGGCCTCGATCATGCCCTGCTTCTCTTTGGCCGCGTGGTACTCGGCGTTCTCGCGCAGGTCGCCGTGCTCGCGCGCGACCCCGATCTCCTTCGAGATCTTGTGGCGCTCGACGTTCTTGAGCTGGTTCAGCTCGCTGTGGAGGGCGGCGTGGCCCTCGGGCGTCATCGGAACCTTTTCCATGGAATCCGTGGTTTTACGACGAGGAGCCCGAGCGGGTCAATCGAGCAGCGCGCTCGGCGCACCACGCTACATCGGCTCGCGGGCGAGGGTGCGGTCGTGGAAGAAGAGCAGCTCGAGGCCCCCCGGGCCCCGATTGAAGTCGTAGCCGTGCGGGCCAGGGGTGACCACGAGGTCGTGCTCCACGTGGCGCGCCCGGAGCGCATCGGAGAGCGCGCGTGTGACGCCGAGGAAGGGGTCGTCGTCGCTCGAGAGCAGCCGCACGCGCTGGGTGCCGTCGCACAGGGGCGCGAGCGCGTCGACCCGGTCGCGAACGGCGGGCTGGATCCCACCCACGGTCGCGAACGTCTCGGGGTGCCGCAGGCCCACCTCGAGGGCGATCATGCCGCCGAGCGACACGCCGTCGATGCCCGTCGCACCGCGCGTCTGGGCCGCGAACGGAACCTCGGCGCGTACGGCGGCGAGGAGCGGCCCCGCGATCCAGTCGCCGTACGCGCGGAGCGCCTCGGACCCCGGCGGCTCCGGCATGAGGTCGGGCGTGTACGGCGTGACGACCAAGAGGCCGCGGAAGGGCTGCGCCGCGAGCGCCGCGTTGCGCGCCGCGAGGTGCTCGGGGCGCACGAAGCTCTGGTAGTCGGCGCTCGTCAGGCGCCCCCGGGCGAGCGCCGCGAACGCGTCCGGCAGGTGGTAGTCGGTGGACCAGCCGAGAAACCCACGCTCGGGACCGCGCCGCGCCTCGCCCTGGCCGTGCAGCGCGACGACGATAGGGAGGCGCTCGCGCGGCGGATGCTCGCGGCCGTCGGCGCGCCGCGCGTACGTGACGAGCACGCGTGCGTCGCTCCCGTCGGGGCCCGGGAGGTGAATCTGTCGGAAGTGGACCGCGTCGCTCGGCGCCTGCGCCCGCGCCGCGGGCAGCGCGAGCGCCAGCATCGCCATCAGCAGCCCCGCGAGCGCCGACCTCGCGATCGCCGGCCCCGCGATCGCCGGCCCCGCGACGACCGCGCGCGGAGCGCTCACGACGGCGGCCGCATGCTCGACGGGCGCTTGGTGCTCGCGTGGTACTCCTGGAGCGAGCGCACCGCGAGCGGCGCCTCGCGGCGCGCCTCGAGCGCCGCCACCGCAGCGGCCGCGGCCGCGATGGTCGTGAAGTACGGAATCCCGGCGAGGAGCGTCTGGCGGCGCAGCGAGTAGCTGTCCTTGATCGCTTGCGCGCCCTCCGTCGTGTTCACCACGATGTCGACCTCGCGGTTGGCGAGCCGGTCGACGATGTGCGGGCGCCCTTCCCGCACCTTGTTCACGCGCTCGGCCTTCACGCCCGCGCGCTCGAGCGCGTCCATCGTGCCGCCCGTCGCCACGATCTGGAAGCCGAGGTCGATGAGGCGCATCGCGATCTCGCACGCCGCCTGCTTGTCGTCGTCGCGCACGCTGATGAACACGCGCCCGCGATCCGGCAGGCGCGTGCTCGCCGCGAGCTGCGCCTTGAGGAACGCCGTCGCGACGTTCGTCGAGAGCCCCATCACTTCGCCCGTCGAGCGCATCTCGGGGCCGAGGATCGTGTCGACGCCGGGGAACTTCGCGAACGGGAAGACCGACTCCTTCACCGCGACGTGCGTGGGCACGATCTCCCGCGTGAAGCCGAGGTCGGTGAGCGAGTGACCCGCCATGACCTTCGCGCCCAGCTTGGCGAGCGGCACGCCGATCGACTTGCTGACGAAAGGCACCGTGCGCGACGCGCGCGGGTTCACCTCGAGCACGTACACGGCGCTGCCACGCACGGCGAACTGCACGTTCATCAGGCCCTTCACGCCGAGCTCGAGCGCGAGCGCGCGCGTGCTCGAGCGGATCGAGGCGAGCACTTCGGGCGGGAGCGCGTGGGCCGGGAGCACCATCGAGGAGTCGCCCGAGTGGACGCCCGCCTCTTCGATGTGCTGGAGAAGGCCCCCGATCACGACGGTCTTGCCGTCGCTGATGCAGTCGACGTCGACCTCGATCGCGTCCTTGAGGAAGTGGTCGACGAGGATCGTCTGCTTCTCGGCGTCCTCGACGGCGGCGAGCGCGACCGCGAAGTACTGCGCGAGATCGGTGCGGGAGTGGACGACCTCCATCGCGCGCCCACCGAGCACGTAGCTCGGGCGCACGACGACCGGGAAACCGATGCGCTCGGCGATCTCGAAGGCCTCCTGCATCCCGCGCGCGATGCCGCCGGCGGGCCGGCGCAGGCCGAGCTTGGTGAGCAGCTCCTCGAAGCGCTCGCGGTCCTCGGCGCGATCGATCGCGTCGGCGCTCGTCCCGAGGATGGGCACGCCGGCGCGCGCGAGGCCGAGCGCGAGCTTGAGCGGCGTCTGTCCGCCGTACTGCACGATCACGCCGATCGGCTTCTCGACGTCGACGATGGCGAGCACGTCCTCGAGCGTGAGCGGCTCGAAGTAGAGGCGATCGGAGGTGTCGAAGTCGGTCGAGACCGTCTCGGGGTTGCAGTTGACCATGATGGTCTCGAGCCCGAGCTCTTTGAGCGCGTACGAGGCGTGCACGCAGCAGTAGTCGAACTCGATGCCCTGGCCGATGCGGTTCGGGCCGCCGCCGAGGATCATCACCTTGTCGCGCTGGCTCGGCGCGGCCTCGCTCGCAGGCAGGCTCGCGCCGTAGCGCCGCCACGTGGAGTAGAGGTACGGCGTCTTGGCCTCGAACTCGGCCGCGCACGTGTCGACGCGCGCGTAGGCGGGCTCCACGCCCGCGGCACGACGCGCTTCGCGCACCGCCGTGCGATCGAGCCCGCGGAGCGCAGCGATGCGCGCGTCGGAGAATCCGAGCGCCTTGTAGCGAGCGAGCTCGCCGCCCGAGAGCGGCTGGCCCTTGCCCGCCTCGATCTCTCGCTCGGCCACCACGAGCTCGACGAGCTGCGCGAGAAACCAGGGATCGATCCCGGTGCGACGCTGCACCTCGTCGATGCTCGCACCGAGGCGGAGCGCGTCGACGACGTACCAGGCGCGGTCGGCGAGCGGCGTCCCGATCACGTCGAGGACGGCCTCGCGCAGCTCCTCGCGCGTCGCGGCCGGCATGTTCTCGGTCGCGGTGCTCGACAGGTGCCGCGTGAACAGGTCGTGCGGCACGCCCACGCCCGGCAGCTGCGTGCGCAGCGAGGCCACGTCGGCGGCGAGCGCCCGGTAGTCGACGCGGCCGAGCAACGACACGAGGCCGTCGCGGTTGATCTCGAGGCTGCGCGCGGCCTTCTGGAAGGCCTCCTTGAAGGTGCGGCCGACGCTCATCGCCTCGCCGACCGACTTCATCTGCGTCGTCAGGCGCGGGTCGGCGCCGCGGAACTTCTCGAACGCGAAGCGCGGCCACTTCACGACGACGTAGTCGATCGTCGGCTCGAACGCGGCGCTCGTGCCGGTGATGGCGTTCGTGAGCTCGTCGAGCCGGTAGCCGACCGCGAGCTTCGCGGCGATGCGCGCGATCGGGTAGCCGGTCGCCTTCGACGCGAGCGCGGAGCTGCGCGAGACGCGCGGGTTCATCTCGATGACGATGACGCGGCCGTCCTTGGGGTTGACGGCGAACTGGACGTTCGAGCCGCCCGTCTCCACGCCGATCTCGCTCATGATCGCGCGCGCTGCGTCGCGGAGGCGCTGGTACTCCTTGTCGGTCAGCGTCATCGCGGGCGCGACCGTGATCGAGTCGCCCGTGTGCACGCCCATCGGGTCGAAGTTCTCGATGGTGCAGATGACCGAGAAGTTGTCGGCGCGGTCGCGGATGACCTCGAGCTCGAACTCCTTCCAGCCGAGCACGCTCTCTTCCACGAGGCACTCGTGGGTGGGCGACTGCTGGAACGCCCAGCGGATCGCCGCGTCGAACTCTTCTTTGTTGTAGGCGATGCCGCCGCCCGAGCCGCCCATGGTGAAGCTCGGACGCAGGACGACGGGGTAGCCGACCTCGGCGACGGCCGCTTCGGCCTCTTCGATCGTCTTCGCCGTGCGCGCACGACAGACGCCGAGGCCGATCTTCTCCATCGCCTCCTTGAAGAGCTGGCGATCCTCGGCCTTGCGGATCGCGTCGACGTTCGCGCCGAGCATCTGCACGCCGTGCCTGGCGAGCACGCCCGAGTCGTGGAGGGCGAGCGCGAGGTTCAGCGCCGTCTGCCCGCCGAGCGTCGGCAGGATGGCGTCGGGCTTCTCGCGCGCGATGATCGCCTCGACGATCTCGGGCACGAGCGGCTCGACGTACGTCCGGTCCGCGAACTCCGGATCGGTCATGATCGTGGCCGGGTTCGAGTTGACGAGGACGACCTCGTACCCCTCTTCCCGCAGCGCCTTCGCGCCTTGCGTGCCCGAGTAGTCGAACTCGCACGCTTGACCGATGACGATGGGACCCGAGCCGAGGAGAAGGATCTTCTTGAGGTCGTCCCGACGCGGCATCGGGACCGCGAGTTATCAGGGCGACGCGGGCGCCGCAAGCGACGACGCGAGGGCGCGGAGCGAAGCGTGTGCGCGAGCACCATACGCCGTGAGGAACGCGCGGCGGAGGCCCGCGATCGGGCGCTCCAGACGCACTTCGAGCCGGTCGACGGAGAGTGTGTCGCCGAAGCGCGCGCCCCACTCGACGATCGTCACCGCCTCGGCACCCAGCTCCGAGAGGCCGAGCTCGTCCAGCTCCCGCGGATCGCCGAGACGGTAGAGGTCGGCGTGGACGACCCGCACGCGACCCGGCAGCTCGTGGATCAGAGCGAACGTCGGCGACTGCACCGGGACCTTCGTCGGCACGCCGAGCTCCCGCGCGATCGCCCGCGCGAGGAACGTCTTTCCGGCGCCCAGAGGCCCCTCGAGCACGAGGACGTCCCCGGGCGCCAGCGCGCGGGCGAGCGCCGCCCCGAGCCGCCGCGTGGCGCGCCGGGTCGGCAGCGGCACCTCGAGCGTGGAGACCTCGCTCATCGAGCGGCGAGCGCGCGGGGCGACGAGGCTCTCCACGCGGGGGGAGAGCCCCCGCGGGAAGCCGCGCCGCGGCTCGCGATCCGCGCTCGGCTCGCCCGTTTCGGCCCCTCCCGTCCGCGGGCTGCGCCCGCTCGTGGAGGGGTCCTCCGGGGCGAGCACGCTTTGCCGATCACTGCACCTGGAGCTGGATGCCCAGGGCCTGGCGGAGGCGGAAGTACTCTTCGCTCACGCTGAAGAGGACGAGCTCCTTGATCTTGTCCTTCGGCGCCAGGTCCACCGGGCCCGTCGCGCCGAGAGCCGTGATCATGCGCGCCGCGGTGTCGAGGTCGTTGCAGATGAGGAAGCCCGCGCGGCACGCGGTGACCTCCACGCCCTGCAGCCACTTCTTCACGTCGGTGCGCGCGCCCGCCTGCACGAAGCGGCGGCCGAGCGTTCCCAGGACGTCGCGCTGCGCCGGCTGGAGCTTCGTGCCGAGCTGCGTCGCCCACTGGTCGATCTGCGCATCGCCCGGCACGAGCTGAGCGAGACGAAGCGCGGCCATGAGCACCGTCTTCAGCTCGGTGTTCGAGGGCATGAGCGTGCGGATGTAGTGCTCGCCGCGGTAGTCGGAGAGGTGACGCGCCGCGATGAACATGAGGTCCTGGGGCTGGAAGCCCTGGAGCAGCGTCGAGCCCGAGAGCGACGCGAGCGGGTAGACGGGCAGGTGGCTGAGACCGCCCTGCACGTCGGGCCGGAGATAGAGGCGCGGCGCCTGGATGCCGAGCACCTGCGCGACGAACCCGAACGTACGCGCGAGGGTCACGGTGCTCTGCGCCGGATCGACGAGGTACTTGGGCGCGAGGCCCGCGTCCTTGTCGGTCTTGCCGCGCAGGCTGAGGATCGCCGGCCAGACCTGCTGGAAGATCTTCGAGACGATCAGATCCTCGTCGGGATGCGCGAGGTCCTTCAGCCAGCGCTCGTCGTCGAGGCGCGAGGTCGGGCGGATCGGGCCCTTCACGCGGTACTGCTCGAAGTACTGCGTCTGCTCGGCGTCCGCCTTCTTGAGGAAGACGAGCGTCGAGGCGAGGCACCACGCCTTGTCGTACGCGCGCGCATCGAAGTACAGGCGGTAGAGCGCCTGGTAGCTGTCGACGCGATAGGGGTCCTGCTTGAGCAGGAACTGGTGCTCGGCGATCGCGTCCTCGGTGCGCCCCGGGATCACCGAGTAGAGCTCGGCGAGGATGAGGTGCTCCTGGACGTCCTCGGGCCGCTTGCTCGAAGCGACCTTGAAGGCCTCGACGGCGTTCTCGGGCTGCTTGAGGCGGTCACGGTAGATGACGCCGAGGTTGTGCCAGAGGTTCCACTCGAGCTCGTCGTTGCCCTTGCCGCTGATGCGGTGGAGCATCTTGCGGAAGGCGCGCTCGAGCTGCTTCCAGTCCTTCTTCGTGGTGAAGATCTTGTTGATCGCCTCGAAGGGCTTGAGCTGACCCGGGTCGAGGTCGAGCGAGCGGTTGAAGTACTCGACCGAGCGGTCGGGGTCCTTGACCTCGTCGCGGAGGATGACGCCGATCGTGTACTGGTACTTGGCCTTCTGGCCGTTCTTCGCGTCGGCGCTGCCGTCGCTCTCGTCGACGAGCGACGAGACGCGCTCGATGATCTCGATCGCCGAGTCCCACTGCTTGCTGCCCTGGTAGAGCATCAGCAGCTTGTGCAGGATCTTGTGGTTCTTCGGCTGGAGCTCACTGGCCGCGTTGTAGCTCTCGAGCGCCTTCGGGACGTTCTTGAGCTTCTCGTGCCAGAGATCGCCGATCGCCTCGTTCATCTTGAAGCGCTCGTCGACCTTCGCGATGTCGAGGATCTGCTTCTTGAAGTGGATGACCTGTTCCCAGTCCTCCGACTGCTCGTAGAGGCCGACCACCGCCTCGAGCGTCGGACGATGCTTGGCGTCCTCCTCGAGGGCCTTGTCGAACATGTTGAGCGCCTTGCGGCGATCGCCCTGCTCGCGCTTGATGACGCCCAGCTTGTAGAAGACGTCCGTGAGGTCGTCCTTCTCGAGCGAGTCGCGATGGTGCACGAGCACCATCTGGAAGTACTTGAACGCGTCGTCCCAGCGCTTGGCCGCGTAGTACGCGTTCGAGAGCGCGATGAGCGTGCTCAGGTTCTGCTGATCGAGCTGGTGCGCCTTGCTGAGCGCCTTGACTGCGGCGTCCGTGTCGCCGGTCTGCGCGGCGGCATCGCCGAGCAGCTGGGCGAGCTTGTGCTGCTCGCTCACGTCTCGCTTGCCCGAGCGCTTCACGAGCATGTCGAGGAGCGGGATCGCCTCGGCGAAGCGCTTCTTGCGCGAGTACTCCTCGGCGAGCGGGAGCGCGGCGTCCTCGTTGTCGCCGTCCTGCTTGAGGGCGGCCTCGAACGTCTGGACGGCCTTGTCGTGCTCGTCGAGCTTGTCGTCGTAGAGGCGACCGAGCTCGACGAGGTGGCGGGCGACCAGGCGCGGCTGCTGCTGGTACTGCGCCTCCTGCTCGAGCGTCTTGGCGGCGGCGAGCCAGTCGCCGGAGTCGAGGTGGATCTTCCGCATCGCCTCGAGCGACGGGAGGTGGCCCGGCTCGACGTCGAGCGCGCTCTGGTACTGATCGACGGCCGAGGCGCGGTCACCGAGCTTCTCGTCGAGCAGCTTGCCCATCCGGAAGCGCAGATCGACGACCTGCTGCGGATCCTGGATCTGGCGCGCGAGGGAGTGCATCGCGTCGAGCGACTGCGAGTGATCGCCGCGCTTGTCGTAGATGCGCGCGAGCGCATCGAGCGCGACGACGTTGTCGGCGTTGATCGACGTGATGTTGAGGTACGCGTCGACGGCCTTGTCGAGGTCCTTGATCTCGACGTGGTAGGTGTCGCCGATCTCCGCGAGCAGGCGCTGCTTCTCTCCGCGATCGCTCGTCGCGGAGACGTGACGCTCGAGGGTGTAGATGAGCTGATCCCAGCGCTGCGCGTTCTTGTAGATGCGCTCGAGCGAGCTGAGGGCCTGCTCGTTCGTCGGGTCGATCTCGACGACCTTCTCGAGGCGCTCGGCCGCCTTGTCCGGCTTGACGAACTCCTCTTCCCACATCGCCGCGACGCGGAGCAGGATCGTGATCCGCTCCTTCTCGGTCGTGACGACGTCGTACTGGCCCTCGAGGACCTGCAGTAGCTCGGGCCAACGCTCCTTCTGCGCGTAGAGGCGCTCGAGGCCCTTCATCGCGCGGAGGTTCTGCGCGTCGGCCGCGAGAACCTGCTGGTAGGTGGCGATCGCCTCGTCGACGTTGCCGGTGCGGTCCTCGTACGTCTCGGCGATCTGCAGCTTCGCCTCGAGGACGTCGTGCGGATCTCCGAGCGCGTCGGCCTTGCGGCGCAGGATGTCGAGCAGCTCGTTCCACTCGCCGCTCTGGCGGTAGACGCGCTCGAGGGCCTCGAGCGCACCGACGTGCGTCGGATGCGTGTCGAGCGCCTGCTTGTAGTACGTGCGCGCCTGCTCCGGAACGTTCAGGTGCTGCTCGGCGAGCTCGCCCATCTGGACGTAGACGCTCGCCTTGTCGGACGGGTCGCTCGTGATGTCGACGAGGCGACCGAGCACCTGCGCGAGGGTCGGGTACTGCTGCGTGCTGCGGTACAGATCCGCCATCTGGCGCATCGCCGGCACGTTCGCCGGATCGAGGCCGAGGATCTGCTGGTAGTACGGGATCGCGTACTCGGGGTGGCCGAGCTGCGTGCCGTACCACTTCGCGCACGACAGACAGATGGCGATCTTCGTCGCCGGGTCGGTGACCTGCTGCAACGCCGCGTTCGCGGCCGCGAGCAGCTCGTTCCACTTCTGGGTGAGGCCCGCGAGGCGCTCGATCTCGTCGGCCGTCTCGCGATCCGTGTAGTCCTCTTCCCAGGCGATCTGGAGCGCGCCGAAGGCCTGCTCCTTGTCGCCGAGGTGCTTCTCCTGCACCTCCGCGACCTCGCGCAGGAGCTTCACGCGGGCGGCCGTGCCCTCCGTGTTCTCGACACGCGTGAGGAGCATCTCGACGAGCTCGTCCCAGCGCTCGGCCGCGCGGTGGAGCTTGTCGAGCTCCTCGAACGCGACGACGTGCTTGGGGTCGATCGAGAGGATGCGCTGGTAGGCGCTCGTGCCGCGATCGGGGTCGGACTGCTTGTTCGCCCACGTGTCGGCGATGGCGAGAAGGACCGGGATCTTGTCCTTGCCGTCGTCGAGCGCGTCGACGCGCCGCTCCATGACCTGCACCTGCTCGACCCAATCGCTCGCCTCGGCGTGCAGGCGCTCGAGGGCGTCCATCGCACCGAAGTTCCGCGGATTGAGATCGAGCGCCTTGTTGAACGCGTCGATCGCGTCGGCCGGGCGCGCGAGGCCGCCCTTGTCCTCGGCCGTCTCGTAGAGCTGACCGAGCTGCATGTAGCAGCTCTCGATGATCGACTCCTCGAGCGTCGCGGTGCCGACCTCGATCACGCGATGGAGCGAGTCCACGCGCTCCTGGGTCTGGCCCGCGTTCTTGTAGATCTCGACGAGCGCGAAGAGCGCGGTGGTGTTCGTCGGATCGATGTCGAGGACGCGCTGCCAGTTGTCGATCGCGTTGCGATCGTTCTTCAGCTTGCCGTACCAGATGCGGCCGAGGTCGGAGAAGATCTCGACGCGCACCTCGTCGTCGGCGGCGATGCCCGCCTCGCGATCGAGGACCTCGACGAGGTCGTTCCAGCGGCCGGCCTTCGCGTGCAGATCGCCGAGGGCGTTGAGCGCCTCGGGATCTTCGCCGCGCAGATCGAGCACCTGCTTCCAGAGCGCAACGGCGCGATCGGGCTCCTGGAGGTTGTCCTCGGCCAGGCGCGCCATCTTCGCGAGCACGTCGGCGCGGCCCGAGTCGCCCAGCGCGACCTCGAGCTCGCGCTCGAAGGTGCGCGAGAGGCTGCGCCAGTCCTGCTTCTCGACGTAGATGTTCGAGAGCGCGCGGATCGAGCCCTCGTGCTCCTTGTCGAGCTTGTCGAGCAGGTTCGTGTACACCGCGACCGCTTCGTCGATGCGGCCGAGATCGTTCTCGAGCACCTGCGCGCGACGGAAGTGGAGCTCGACCAGCGTGGGCTTGTCGGCGTCCTCGGTCGCCGCCAGCGCCGCTGCGCGGCTCGCGAGCACCTCTTGCAGGGCCTCGCTCGCGCCGTTCTCGGTGTAGATGCGGTCGAGCGCCTCGAGCGTCTCGGCGTCCTTCGGATCCGCCGTGAGCACGAAGAGGTGCGCCTCGACCGCGCGCGGCACGTCGGCCAGCTCGTTCTCGTAGATGCGCGCCAGACGGCGGCCCACCGCGACGCGGACGGCCGGGTCCTTCGCGTCCTCGAGGACGTCGGCGAGCGTGCTCGCGAGCTGCTCCCAGTTCTGCAGGCCCGCGGCGAGGCGATCGGTGTCGCTGACCGAGCGCTCGTTGAGCGGATCCTCGAGCAGGGCGCGCTGATGCCACTCGAACGCGAGCTGCGGCTCGGCCGCGCGCTCTTCGGCGAGCTCGGCGATCTTGTGCATCTGCGCGACGCGCTCGGCCGGATCGGTGATGTGCTCGAGCTGGACCTCGTGCACGCCGACGAGGCGATCGAACGCCTCGCTCATGCGGTAGAGCGGCTCGAGGATCTCGGCGATCACCAACGGCTGCGTGCCGTTGGCGAAGAGCGCCTCGAGCGCCGAGAGCGCCGGCGCGTGCTCGGGAGCCGCGCCGAGGATCTCCTTGTACTGGTCGATCGCGCGATCGACCTGCCCGAGGTGCGTCTCGTAGACCTGGCCGAGGCGGAACTGGAAGTCGAGCATCTGCTCCGGCGAGGCCGCGAGCTGTGCTTCCTTGCCGAGGATCCCGGCGAGCTCGGTCCACTTGCCGGTCGACTCGTAGAGACGGTCGAGGCTCTCGATCGCCTGTGCGTGGGTGTCGTCGGCGGCGAGCACGCGGTTGTAGCGCGCGATCGCGGACTCGACGTCGCCGAGGTGGACCTCGTAGATCTGCGCGGCGCGCATGCCGAGATCGACGATGCGATCCGGGCCCGCGTCGGCGTTGCCCTCGACCTTCGCCAGCTCGGCGTCGTAGAGCTTGGTGACCTCGGCGAACGTCCCGAGGTCCGCCGCGAGGCGCTCGAGCGACGCGAGGGTGTTCTCGTTGGCGTTGTCGAAGGTGATCGCGCGCGCGTGCGCGTCGAAAGCCGCCCTGCCCTGGTCGAGCTGCGACTCGGTGAGCTCGGCGACGCGGTGGAGCAGCTCCACGCGCCGGACCGGGTCGGTCTCGTGGGTGACCTGCACCTCGAGGACCGCGACCAGCTTCGCCCACTCTCCGAACTGCTGGTAGATGGGCTCGAGCGTCGTCGCCGCGCGGACGGGCTCCTTGCCCGCCTTGATCATGTTCTCGAGGGCGTCGAGCGTGGGCTGGTGGTCGGGGACCACCTCGAGGATGCCCGCGTACCCGTCGACCGCGCGCCCGGCGTCGCCGAGCTTGTGGTCGTACAGATCCGCGATGCGGAACCGGTACGAGATGACCTCGTTCGGATCGCCCGCGAGATCGGCCTCGCGCTCGAGGATCTGGAGCAGCTCCTGCCAGTTCCCCGCCGCGAGATAGAGCGCGTCGAGGCGCTGGATCGCGGTGAGATCCTCGGGATCGATCTCGAGGATGCGCTGGTAGCTGTCGATCGCCTTCGCGGCGTCCCCGAGCTCGCGCTCGTAGACCGCGCCGACCTCGAGGTGCAGGCGCTTCTTCTCCTCGGGATCGGCGACGACGTCGGCCTTCAACGTGTAGATGTTGAGGACCTCGGGCCAGTTCTCGAGGCCGAGGAAGAGCTCGATGAGCTTGTCGAGCGCCGCGAGCTCTTCGCGGTCGACCTCGAGCACCTTGCGGTAGACGGTGATCGCGTCGGGCTTGCGCTCGAGGATCTCCTCGTAGATCGCCGCGGCGCGGAAGAGGTGCTCCTTCTTCTCGTCGGGCACCTCGAGCATGTTCGCCTTCGTGAGGAGAATCTGCGCGAGGCGCTCGTACTGCTCGGCCTGTTGGAAGAGCCGCTCGAGGGCGCTCGCCGCGCCCAGGTTCGAGGGGTCCAGCGAGAGGACGCGCTCGTGGTGCGCGATCGCAGTCGTCACGTCCGCGAGGTTGTTCTCGCGGATGTCGGCGGCCTTCGTCAGCAGGCCGGTCGTGAGCGCGAGCTCGTCGGCGCCGGGCGATTCGCCCGAGGCCTGGTGGGCCGCGACGAGCGCGTCCACGCGCTGCTCGTAGACCTTCGCGAGCGACTCGAAGTCGCCCGTCTGGCCGGCGAGGCGCTCGAGCTGCTCCTGCGTGGTCGTGTTCGCCGGATCCTCGCCGAGCGCGCGCGCGAAGCTCTCGAACGCCTTCGGCGCGTTGTCGAGCGCGATCTCGTAGAGCTCGGCGATCCGGTGCAGGAGCTCGACGCGACGCTCGGCCGAGCTCGCGTGCTGCGCCTGGATCTCGTGGACGCCGATCAGCTTCTCGAAGTCGTTCGCGTCGCGGTAGTGCGGCTCGAGGATCTCCGTGATGACCGGCTGGTGCGCCGGCACCTGCAGCAAGCGCTCGAGGGCGCCGAGCGCGTCCGTGTTGCTGGGATCGCGCTGCAGGACGTCGCGGTGGATCTCGATCGCGGCGTCGGCCGCGCCCATGCGGGTCTCGCGCAGCGTCGCGAGCTTGAGCATGAGCGCCGTCTGCTCATCGGGCTCCGTGGCGAGCGCCAGCTGACGGCCGATGTTGTCGGCGAGGTCGGTCCAGAGCGCCTGCTTCTCGAGCAGGCGATCGAGCGCGCCGAGCGCGCCCTTGCTGGTGGGATCGAGCTCGAGGATCTCGCGGTGGAGCGCGATGGCCTGGTCGGGCTCGCCGAGCAGCTGCTCGTGGATGTCCGCCATCGCCGTGAGGAGCTGCTCCTGCGCCGCGCCGTCGCTCGTGAGCTCCGCCTTCTTGCGCAGGACGCCGAGCAGCTCGCGGTAGCGCTTCGCGCTCTCGGCCTGGTCCTCGGTCGACGCCGCGGCGCGACGGTAGAGATCCTCGAGCGCATCGAGCACCTCGGCGTCCGCCGGGTCCTGCTCGAGCACCTTGTTGAACGCGGCGACCGCCGCATCGACGTCGCCACGCTTCTGATCGTGCAGGACCGCCGCGCGGATCCACAGCGAGCGCGAGAGCGCCGGGTCCTCGGCGCCGCCCGCGAGCTCGCCGAGCAGCGCGACGAGATCCGCCCAGCGGTTCTGTGCGTCGGCGATCGCCTCGAGACGCTCGAGCGTCTCGCCGTGCTCCGGCACCGCCCGCAGCGCGCGACCGAACGCGTCGAACGCGCGCCCCGCATCGCCGATCTGCGCGCCCGCGACCTCGCCGACCTTCGTCAGCAGCTCGAGCTTGCGCGCGGGATCCTCGGCGCCCGTGACGAGCACCTCGAGCGCGCGGATGAGCGACTCCCAGTCGCTGCGCACCTCGTAGATGGGCTCGAGGATGGTCGCCGCGAGGGCACCGAGCGCCGGATCGGGCAGGAAGGCCTCGAGCGCGACGCGCGCGCCGTCGTGCTCGGGGACGAGCGTGACGACCTCGCGATAGAGATCGAGCGCACGCGCGCGATCGTTCAGGTGCTGCTCGAGCACACGCGCGAGGCGGAACTTGAGCGCGGCGAGCTCTTCCTCGCTCGGCGGCCCGAGGTCGATGCGGCGCTCGAGGGTGTCGGCGAGGTCCTGGAAGCGCGACTGCTTCTCGAAGAGCGTATCGAGCGCGCGGTACGCGTCCTGCTCGTCGTCGCCCCACTCGGCGAGGATCGCGCGGTAGGCGTCGATCGCATCGTCGGGCTTCTGGAGCTCGTTCTCGAGCAGCGAGGCGCGGCCGTACGCGATGCGCTTCTTCGCGTCGGGATCCGTCTCGAGGTCGAGGCGGCGATCGTAGATCGCGATGAGCTCGCCGAACTTCGAGGTCTGGCGGTAGAGGGTCTCGAGCTTGCCGATCGCCCCCATGTGATCGGACTGCGCGTCGTAGACGGCGCGGAACTGCGCGATCGCCTCTTCGATCTTGCCGACGCCCTCGAGCACGCCGCCGAGCTGCATCTGCAGATCGATGCTGGCCTCGGGGTCGCCGCTGGCCTCGATCGCCTTGCGATAGGTCGCGATGACCTGATCCCAGCCGGACACGGCCGGCGCGAGGCGCGCCACGTCCTCGCGCAAGACGCCCTGCATCGGGTCGAGCTCGAGCGCGGAGAGGAAGCGCGCGAACGCGAGGTCCGGCTTCTTCAGCTTCTCTTCGTAGAGCAAGCCCGTCTCGCGCAGGAGCGCGATGCGCTCGCCCGGATCGGAGACGTGCTCGAGGCGAACTTCGTAGACGCCCGCGAGCTTCTTGCTGTCGTTGACCGACTCGTAGATCGGCGAGAGCGCGACGGCGGCATCGAAGCTCTTCGGATCGAGCTCGAGCACCTTCTCGTACGCCTTCGCAGCGCGATCGTTCTTGTCCTGCCGCTGCCAGAGGCGGGCGACGCGGAACATGAGGTCGATCTGCTCTTCCTTCGGCGCGTCCTTGTTGCCGGCCTCACGCTCGAAGGTGCGGATGAGCTCGTCGAACTTCCCGCTCGGCGCGTAGAACGCCTCGAGATCGTCCCACGCCTTGATCGCGACGTAGCGCCGCTTGAGCTGCTCCTGCGCGCGCTTGTCCTCGGGATCGAGCGCGAGCAGGCGCTGGAACGCGCTGACGGCACCGTGATCGTCGTTGAGCTTGTCGGCGTAGATCATGCCGAGCTTGGTCAGCACGGCCTTCTGCTCTTCGGCGTTGGCCGCACGCTCGGCCTGACGCTCGAGCACGTCGGCGAGCGGCTTCCACTCGCGCGCGCGCTCGTAGAGGCCGGAGAGCGCGACGAGCGCGTCGTGCTGATCCGGATCGTACTGGCGGACCTTCTGCCAGAGGTCGATGCAGATCTCGGGCTTGCGGAGGCGCTCGGTCGCGAGCTGCGCCATCTCGACGTAGCGGAGCGCGCGGTCGCTCTCGTCCATGAGCTCGACCTCGCGCTCCATGACGCGGACGAGCTTCTCCCAGTCGCGACGCTTCTCGTACATCTCCTTGAGCTGCGTGATCGCTTGGAGATTGTGCGAGTCGTGCTCGAGCACGGCCTCGAAGGCCTTGATCGCCTCGGCCTGGTTCGACGACTTCTCGAGGTACATCGTGCCGGCCTGCGTGAGCAGGGCGACCTTCTCGCTCGGGTCCTGAACGATGTCGGCCTTCGCGAGGATGCTCTTGATGACGTCGGACCAGCGCTTCTGGCCCTCGAACTTCGCGATGGCCTCGTCGAGCTCACGGAGCTTGGTGCGCTCTGCGTCCGTCAGCTCACGTGCGGGGACCGTCTCGTTCGCCTCCACCTAACACCTCCACGGAACGTCGCTCGAAGAAACTCTTGCCCGTACGCACTCGGAGCAGGGAGGCCCGCGGGCCTCCCTTGGCTCACGGCGCGTCGAGCTGCGTCAGCCGATCCTGCGCGGCCTTGAGGTAGTGCTGCGGCGCCGTGCCGGTCGCCGCGTCGACGTAGCGCTTCAGGTAACGGCGCGCTTCGTCACGGTTGTTCTGCAGCGAGTAGGTCCAACCGAGCGAGAACATCGCGTCCTGCATGCCGGGCTCGATGTCGAGCGCGGCGCGGAACTCGTGCACCGCCTGGTCGTAGTTGCGCTGCTGCTGGTACACGGTGCCGAGCAGCTGGTGCAGGCTCGCCTCGTCCTCGGTGCCGGGGATCACGACCTGCAGGCCGCTCGTGAGCACCTGCACGGCCTCGCCGAGATAGCCGAGGTCGGCATAGAGGCGGCCGAGCGAGCGATACGCTTCGATGAAGCGTGGGCCATGCTGGATCGCCTCGGTGTAGCGCTGCAGCGCGCCCTGCGCGTCGTCCTGGCGCTCGAGGATCTGCGCGAGCTTGTAGTAGGCCTTGAAGAGCTCGGGATCGAGCTCGATCGCGCGCTCGAAGCTCTCCCGCGCCTGGTCCCACTGCTCGAGCTCCATGAGCACGGTGCCGAGCTTCTCGTGGTAGCCGGCCGCGTTCGGATTGATCTGGATCGCGCGCTGGAGATCGTCGCGCGCCGCATCGAAGCGCTGCATCTCCATGTGCACGATCGCCAGGTTCCAATACGCTTGGTCGTTCGTCGGATCGATCGCGGCCGCGTGCTGCAGCTTCTCGACCGCATCGACGTAGTTCTTCTGGGCCGCGAGGACCACGCCTTCGTTCATCTCGTTCAGCGACTCGACTCGCTCACGCGAGCACTGACCGCCACTGAGCCACACGAGAAGGAATGCTCCACAGGCGAGCGCCTGGAGCCGCTTGGGGGCGAGGCGCAGCCCCGAGAAATCAGATCGCATCGACACGTTCTCCTTCGCCGGACGCGGCCGCGATACTAGTCGCGATCGGGCTCGCGCCTCAACGGCAAAGCGCGGGCTCGTGGTCGAACCTACGGGACCTCGCTCGTCGGAGCCCAGGGCCCCGTGGCCCGCGTCGGCGCTCCGCGCGAGGCCCGCGCCGGCGCCCGGAACGACGAAGGCGCGGGACCTCTCGGTCGCCGCGCCTCCGGGTCACTCGCGGTCGGGGCCGCCGACCTCAGACCGTCACTCGTCGCCGCCCGTCGAGTCGAGCACGAACGGGTAGTTGACGCCGACCACGCCGCCGCCATCCGGGGCCGGGAACGTCCAGCGGCGAACCGCCTGGACGACGCAGCCTTCGACGCGCGCGTTGTTGAGCGTGGTGTTCATGACGCTCGCGGTCTGCACCGCGCCCGTCGCCGAGATGATGAAGCTGACCGTCACGCGGCCGGCGAGATCGGGGCGCTGCGCGAGCTCCTGCTCGTAGCAGAACCGCACCTCGTTGATGTGACGGCGGATGACGCGGCGGATGACCTCGCGCGAGAGCGAGCCGCGAACGTCGGCCTCACCCGTGCGGATGTGGGGAACCGCCGAGCCACGGCCGTGGAAGCCGCCGGCGCCCGAGCCGTAGCCCGAGCCGGAGCCCGTGCCGGCGCCATGGCCGATCGTGCCGAGGTTGCCGAGACCGATGGTGCCCTCGCCGGTGCCACCACCACCGCGACCCGTGCCGCGGAGGCCGAGGCCGCCGAAGCCGAAGTTGCCGCCGATCTGGTCACCCATGAGGGCGCCGAGCGCGCTCATCGGATCCGCGCCGAGCGCCGACTCCTGGCCGTAGGGCGAGGTCGGCGAGTTCCACGCGCCGGCCATCTGGAGCAGCGCGCCCATCTGCGAGGCCGCCTGACGCGCGTCCTCGCGAGCCTGCTCGCGCGCCATGTGCGGGTCCGGGTTGTCCTCGGGACCCTGGATGCCGTAGCGGTTCGTCGTCTTCTCGTGCGACTCCTCGCCCATCGCACCTTCGTCGTCCTTGTGACGCTTACCGGTGCCGCCCTCCTGGTCGTCCTGCTGCTGCTGCTCCTGCAGCCAGTCCGGCGTCTCCTCTTCCACCGTCTCCGGCGGCTCCATGAGGTACTGGACGAGGCGGTTGTCGGTGTTCAGCAGGTCGAGCGAGAGCGCCGCGGGACGCGGCGGGAGGAAGTAGAACATCAGGAGGAACGACGCGTGGACGGCGAGCGACACGCCCGTCCAGATCTGCGACGTCCAGTCGGTCGAGCCCGCCGCACCGACCTTGCGGCCCGCGGAGGTCGCCTTCGTCACGAAGGTGAAGCCCTTGTAGCGAACCTTCGCGGTCGCGCCCTGCGGGAGAACGTACTGCAGCGCGCCCGCGAGCTCGGAGGCAGCCTGGAGCTTGCCCTGCCCCTTCAGATCCTCGAACGTGAGCGACTGCTCGCCCACCGTGACCTCGCCCTCGGCGCCCGCCGGCACGATGACGGCGATGTTGCCGCCCGTCTCGACGACGACCGGCAGGCGATCGGCGCCGAGCACCCCGCCGTCGACCAGATAGTCGGGCGAATTCCGGCCCGAAGGCTCGCCGATGTAGAAGCTGCGCGGCGGCGAGAGGTGCGCGACGTGCAGCACGCTGACGTCGCCCCACATCACGACGACCTCGGCCGCCGAAGCCGCCGTCTCCACGTCCGCCGGGTTCACCGGCGGGCCGCTGGCCGCGATGCCGTACGTGTAGTGCTCCGGGTCCTCGTCCTCGCCGTGACCGTGACCGCCGTGGCCGCCACCGCCGTGCGACTCGATCGCCGCGGGCGCGGCCGGTGCCGCGAACGGGTTCGGAAGTCCGGCCGAGGCCGCGAACGGATTCGCGACGGGCGATGCTGCCGGGGGCGGCGGGGGCTTGGCCGGCTCCGGGGCGGCGGCCGCCACGGCCGCCTGCACTTCACCGCGCGACGCCATCTGCGTCACGTCCTCGTCGGCCGCGGCGCTCGCCGCGCCGATCTCGACGGTCACCCGTGCGCCGCCGAGGACGATCTCGTCCCCGTTCTGCAGCTTGCACTTGTTGACCTTCTTGCCGTTGACGATCGTGCCCGCGGCCGAGCCGAGATCGATGATGTAGATCTCTTCGGGGCCGGTGACCTCGATCACCGCGTGCATGCGCGAGACGTTCTCGTCCTCGATGCGCAGGTGGCTCGAGGGGAGCTTGCCGACCTTGATGATGTCTTGCGAGAGCGTCTCGACCCGAACAGGGGCATCGCCCTGCTGGATCTTGAACGTCATCGAGACTTTCGCGTTCTGAGACAAGATTCATCCCTCCGAGGGAGCTACAGAGTCAGACCCCACGCACGCTCTGACACCGAGCGGGCACGCGGGTTCCCGCGCAAACGAGCGAACCGAAGCGAAAGCGAAAAGAGCCGGCCGCCGGAGGCGGCGCGGCTCGGGAGCTCAGAGGTTCTCGACCGACTTGAGCATCTCGGGAATGAAGTGCTCGCGCACGCGGATCAGCGAGGCGCGGCGACCGCGGCGACGCACCTGCAGCATCTCGCCGTCCGGACGCACGAGATCGCCAGTGACGAGATCGTCTTCGAAGTCGTACGTGGTCGACTCCTGGGCGGATGCGACCGACGCGATCGCGCTCGTTCCGAGCACGAGGCCGATCGTCATGCCGAGGACAGTCACACCGAGGAACAGCTTCTTGGTCAGGTTCGACAGGGTCATGCTCGCCTCCGCGGCTCCGATCGGAGCGTGGGCACTCTACAGATGTCCGGGGGAAAGGGTCAACGGTCGTCCGCCGACCCGGTCGCAATTGTGATCTCTCGGCAACCCGGGAGCGAACCGGCGAGCCCGTCTGGTCGGACGGGCCCGCTTCGGAGGGGTCAGGTCACTGCGGCGCGGGAGCCGTGGCGCCGTCCGAGGGAGGCGGCGTCGACGACGAGCCATCCGCAGGCGGCGTCGAGCCGTCGCCGCCCGACTGCTGCTGCATCTGCTGCTGCATCGCCGCGATGTCGGCCTGCATCTGCGCCAGCTCGTGGACGAGGCAGATGTTGGTCTCGATCTGCTGGATACGGCCCATCTGGCACGTGGTGGGCGCTCGACGACGGCGGCGGGAGGTGCCGCTCGGGGTCGGGCAGGTGTCCGGGCAGTGGTGGTTCACGGCATCCACCGCCGGCGCGTACACCGCGTTCGAGCCAGCGCGCTGCGCGAACTGACGGTAGAACTCCTGCGCCTGCCGCAGCGTCGCTTCGGCGCCGTCACGGTAGTCCTGGTAGAGCAGGCCGAGGTTGAAGTACGCCTCGGGGCGGTTCGCGTCGATCGCGATCGCCGCGCGATACGCCGCCTCGGCCGCGTCCGGATCCTGGAGGCCGCGGCGCGCCGCGCCGAGCCCGATGAACGCGTCGTAGCTCTGGGGACGCAGCGTCGTCGCACGCTGGAACGCGTTCGCCGCGTCGTCGTAGCCGCGGAAGCCGAGCGTGATCTCGCCGAAGTTCATGTACGCCTCGTACATGTTCGGATCGAGCTGGTAGGCGCGCTCGAACTTCGCGAGGGCCGCGATGATGTTGCCCTGCTGCATGTTGATGAGGCCCCACGTGTTGTAGATGGGGGCGTAGTCGCCGTTGATCAGCTGCGCCTGGCGGCACACGACCTCCGCGAGGTCGAGCATCTGGCTGCCCTGCTGCTGGCGCGCCGACTGGTGGCGGTGGTGCGAGTCGTCGTCGTCGTCGTCGACCGCCATCGCGGCCGGCACACCACCCTGGACGGTCTGCGTGCCGCCCGACGCGCGCACGGCCTGATCGTAGTAGAGGAGCGCCATCTGATTGAAGGCGGCGAGGTAGCCCGAGTCGATCGCGAGGGCGCGACGCAGGTTGTTCAACGCGTCGGCCGCCGTCGCCGGCGTGCGGCGCTGGAGGATCGCGAGGTTCACGTAGCCCTCGGTGCAGCGCGTGTCGTCGTGGACGGCGCGCGTGAACTCCTGCATCGCCTGGTCGACGTGACCGGCACGGTACTGCTCGACGCCCATCGCGACGCGAGCGCCGCAGAAGTGGTCGTTCATCCCGAGCACGCGCTGGTACTGGTCGTGCGCGTGCTGCTGGTCGCCGCACTGGTCGTAGGTGAGGCCGATCATGTAGACGGCCTCCGTGAAGTTGCCGCCCTGCGTGTGGTTGGCCTCTTCGAACATGTGGACGACGTTCTGGCACTCCTCGGGCGTCCAGCCGCCCGGAAGGGCCGCGTTGTACGCCGTGAGAGCCTCGGCCCAGTCGTCCTGCGCAGCCTGCGTGATCGCGGTGCCGCCCGGCGTGGTGATCGTTCCTTCACCACCGCTCGTGTCGCCGCCGCCGCCTCCGCCGCCTCCGCCGCCTCCCCCGCCGCCGCAGCCGACGACCAAGAGACCCGCGAGGCTTCCCGCGGTCACGACGCCCATTACGTGATTCATGTGACGCATGGTGGTCTCCGTGATTCCGTTCACTGGCCGCCGCCGGTGGTGGTGGTGGGCGCTTCGGCGCTCGTCACGGCGCTGTCGCCGGAGTCGCTCTCCGCGTCCTCGTCGTGGGTCAGCTCGATCGCCGTGAGCGGCGCCGTCTGATCCTGGATGTAGGTGGCCGTGCCGCGGAGCTCGGCCGCGAGCGGGTACCGCGCCGCATCGAGCTGGTTGAGCTCGACCTCGCACTGCGCCGAGTACTCGTTGAACCACCGCACGCGCGTGGCGAGCGTCAGGCAGAACTCGAAGCGCTCGCGCGCCTGGCGGATCGGCGAGTGGAGGCAGGTCTCCTCCGTGGAGGTCTCGGTGCAGGCGATGTCGTCCGCCGTATCCCAGCGGCCGTCGTCACCCGGCGAGCTGCCGTTCAGCACGCGCTCGAGGATGTCGGTGTAGATGCCGTAGAGCTCGTCGTCGTTGGCGAACTCGTCGGGCACCGGCGCCGAGCGGACGTCGTCGACGATGATGCGGTACATCTCGCCGATGCGGGCCGCGCTCGCGATCTCCCACTGCGGGATCTCGAGCGGCGCGATGAGGTTGTAGGCCTCCTCGGCGGTGTGCAGCGCTTCGAACTTGTGCTGCAGCCACGGGAACAGCTCCGTCTGCTGCCAGTGCAGCACGGCCGACGCGGTCGCGTGCGAGCTCGTGAAGCGCGGGAAGTGAACGGCGCGGAAGTCCTGGTAGCGGTACTCGCCCAGGTAGAAGTACGCCTCGCTGGTCGCCTCCTTCGCGCGCGCCAGCCAGAGCGCGCGATCGGAGTCCGAGCCCTCGGCGTGCGCGATGGCATCCGCGGCGCCGTGGTTCCAGGCCGACACGGCCGCGCGGAAGAAGGGCTCCGCGTGCTCCGCGTCGTTCGACTCGTACTTCGCGCGACCCATCTGGACGTTCGCGCGGATGACCTCGTGCGGCAGCGCGCTGCGCCCGTAGTCGTGCAGGAAGTCGTGGTAGTGCGTGAAGACGTGCAGCCAGTCCTGCCGGCGCTCGTAGATCGAGCCCAGCGAGAAGATGACTTGCGAGGTCTCGCGCGCTCTCGTGCGTCGGTAGTTCCGCTCGTAGAGCTCGGCGTCGGCGATCGCTTGATCCTCCTGGCCGAGGCCGAGGCGGAAGAAGACGGCGTTCTCGAGCGCGACGTACGCGATGGCGCAGGTGCCGGCCGTACGCTCGGCCTCCGTGCAGGAGCTTCCGTCCTCACCGGCGTACTCGCGCGCGAAGCGCTCGTACCAGTCGGCAGCGGACGAGTAGATGGCGAGGGCGTGGTAGTTCGCGCCCACGAGGTAGATCGCGCGCCGCGCGAGCTCGCTCGTGCCGAAGTTGTTGATGAGGGCCTGGCGCACCTGGATGGCGCGGCCGAGGAGGCGGGCCGACTCGTAGTTGATGGCCGCGTTCCAGAGCATCTGGTCGCGCTGACCGCACTCCGCGTGCTCGCGTGCGATGGACACGTAGAGCTGCGCGGCGTCGCGGTACTGGTGGTCGTGCTGGAGCGACTCGGCGCGGAGCCGGAGGACGCCGCAGCGCAGGTTGTCGAGCACCTCGCAGAGATCCGCGTGGGTGTCGTGGGCCTCCTGCGTGTTGCAGTAGAGCTGCGCGAGCGGCTCGATGTTCTCGCTGATCTCGTTCACACACGCCGAGTTCTGGTCGCGCGTGTAGATCGTGTTGAGCGAGTCGAGATAGAGGTTCGCGGCGAACTCGCCGAGCTCGCTCGTCGGGTGGTTGAACGCGATGTCGCGGAACAGGACCGCGGCCTCTTCGTAGTGGTTCGACTCGTAGTAGATGCGGGCGCGGCGGTACTTGACCGTCGGCAGCTCGTCGCTGTCGGCCACGTAGCAGACGAAGCGCGTGAAGGCGCCGAGCATGCCCTGCTCGGTGGCCGTCAGCTCGCGCGCCGCCGGCGGCCCGGCGGGTGCGGCTTCCTCGGTCTGCGCTCCGCGACGTCCGCCACGACGGCCTCCGCGGCCTCCCCGGCCACCACTGGAAGAGGCGCTCTCGGTGCGGCCGGTCGTCGAGCCCGCGCGCGTGTCGCGCTCGGTCGCCGAGTACTGCTGCTGGTAGAGGCTGTTGTAACAGAGGACGGCGGCGTACGCGGCGTCGGAGGTGAACTCACCCTGCGGGTTCAGCTCGACGACGCGATCGAACGCGGGACCACACTCGCCCCAGTTCTCCATGCGCCAGAGCAGCTCGGCGTAGAAGTACTGGACGCGGTAGAGCGTCGGCCAGTCCCGGCGATCGATGTCCGGGAACTGCAGCTGCTCCATGTCGGGGAACCGCTCGGTGAGCAGCCGATACAGCTGCCCCGCGAGGTTCATCGTGTTGCGGTCGTTCGTACCGGGCTGCTCGTCCGTGCCGATCGCTTCGCGGTGCCACGCGGTCGCGAGCTCGACGAGCACGGTCGCGGTCGCCTGGCGGCATTCGGTCTGGGACTCTGCGGGGTGCGAGGCCTGAGCGAACGCGTCCATGACGTCCACCAGGCGCTGCACTTCGGTGACTTGGTCTGGTTTGGGTCGACTCGATATGATCGCGTTGCTGACCCTACTCTGCCAGTAGCAGAGCCTGTCGGAGTTGGGCTGTTCCGACATCAGGGTATGATAAACTTGTATGGTCTCGGGCCATTGGCCGGTGTCGTAGTAGAGCTCGGCCAAGCTCTCGAGCATCTCGTACGCCTGTGCGTCGTCCGTCGCATAGCGTCTGAAGAATTGGAGTGCTTGGTTCGGTCTACCGACACGCGAGTACGGTAGGACGAGCTCGTGACGCGACTGGCGCGCGAGGTTCGTCGCGTCGCGGGCGTCCGGGTGCTCCTGCACGAACTCGAGGACGTTCACGAACTGCGTGAGCGCGCCGCGGAAGTCCTCCAGGTTGTACATGACCCACGCCTGCTTGTAGAGGGCGTAGCCGTACACCGGGTTCGGCGTCTCCGGCGGATACTCGAGGACCTTCGCGTAGAACTGGCGCGCGGCGCTCATGTCGCCGTCGTTGAAGTAATGCTCGGCGAACGAGAGCCAGGCGTGCGGGATGAAGTGCGACTGCGGGTAACCCTTGATCAGGCGCATGTACACCTGCAGGGCCTGATCCGAGTTGTGCATCTCCTCGAGCGCGTACGCGAGCGAGAAGAGGACCTCGTCCATGCGGGCGTAGTCCGGATAGTCCTGCACCAGGCGCGCGTACGTGCGGATGGCGCTCTGGCGCGCCTCCGTCAGGTGCGTCTCGGCCTCGTGCTGCTGGCGCTGCAGATCCGCGACGCGATCGGCCTGGTTCGCCGCCTGCGCGTCGAAGATCGGCTGGTCCATGCTCCGCGCATGGTTGTTCCAGTACGTCTGGAGCTCGAAGTAGGTCTCGGCGAGGCGCAGGAGGTAGTCGGCGCCGCGCGGATCGCCGGCCCGCATACGACCGACGATGCGCTCCGTCGTCGTGATCTCCTGCTGGAGCAGGTCGAGCGCGCGGGCCTCGACGTGCTGCTGGAGCGCCGTCTCGCGCACGTCGATCTGAACGCTCGGGCCGGTCTGGGCCTCGTGCTTCGTCTCCTCGTGCTTGGTCGCCTGCTGAAGGTGCGACTCTGGCGCCTTGCCCTGGCTCGCGCCCGCCCGCGACTGCGGCGGCGGCGATCCCGACGGGCATGCGTTCGCGGTGCTCTGTGCCGTCGCGGAGACGCACATCCCACCCGTCGTGCCCCCGCTCGATCCGCCCGTCGTCTGCGCGCCGACCAAGATCGGAAGGCCGCCGCCCATCACAGAGAGGGCGAGGAGCATGGCGAGGCGGGAACGTTCAATTCGGCGATGACCCATCGTGTTCACCAATCTGTGGCCCTCGGAGGGGCGTCTCGCGTGATCGGTCGAAGCTAACTCGACTTGCGGTGGCGGTGACCCGCTCGCCCGCGCGCCCGGTAGTGCCGGGCGATGCTCGATGCGGAAAGAACCCCGAGGCGAGCCACCTTTGGGTACGCCTCACGCAGAAAAAGGGCCGGGCTCGCTCGGAGCGAGCCCCCGGCCCAGCGGATTCAGCGGCCGCACCGCGAGGTGACCTGCTGGCGGTAGAAGCCCAGCTCGTCGCGCCAGTACTCGCCGTCGAACGGCCACATCTGGTGCTCCTCGTCGACGTGCACCTCGAGGCCGCCCGACTGCTGCAGCTCGGTCTGCTGCTGCTGGAGCTCGGCGCTCAGGCCGCCGCGCTCGTAGGTCGCGATCTCGAGCTCGACCGTGTCGACCTGCGTGAGCAGCTCGTTGAGGTCGTCGATGAGGCGGTTGTAGCGGCCGCGGGCGAGCTCGCCGGCCTGGTCGATCGCGAAGCTCTTCGCGACGAAGATGTCCTGCAGGATGCGGGCGCCGAGCGGCGAGTTGCGGAACTCCGCCGGCGACTCGTTGAGGCGCGCCTCTTCTTCCTCGAGCAGGCGCACGTACTCGAGGTGCCGGAGGACCGTGCGGTCCGAGAGCGCCGACGAGACGACACCGCGGATGCGGGGCGAGAGGTCGGTCTCGCCGTTGCGCACGCGCTGGAGGAAGTCGAAGAACTGCTGGTTGTCCTGGAACTGGTCGAGCGTCGAGTTCAGCTCGGCCTGGACCGGATCGTAGCGCTCGTGGAACTGCGCGATCATCGCGCGCGCGTTGTCGATCTGGCACGCCGAGAAGAAGACGACGGCCTTGAGGACGAGCGCCTCGGGGTAGTACGCGTCCTCGAAGTACGGAGAGAACAGCGTGTGGATGTTGCCCATCGAGCGCGAGTACTCGTCGGCGAGGAAGAACGCCCAGCTCTCCTCGAAGAGCGCGTCGAGCCAATACTCGCTGTTCTGACCCACGCGGTTCCACGCCTCGACGGCGTTGCCGAGGAGGCGGCCGTCGACCTCGCGCTCGCCGGTCTCCGCGTCCGTGTGGTTCGCGGCGGCGTAGTACACGCGCGCAAGCGAGATCCACGCGAGGTCGCGCATGCGCTGCGTGTCGTCGACGCCCTGCGCGCCGTGATCGATCGCGTCGAGAATCGCGCGGAAGGCGGTGACGGCCGGCTGCGCGTGGCGCAGGCGGACGTGCGAGATGCCCTCGAAGAAGCGCGCGTTCACGTAGTAGCGCGAGTCCTGCGCGACGCGCTGGAACAGCTCGATCGCGCCGTCGAACTCACCCTGGCCGTAGCGGTAGCGGCCCATGAGGTAGAGGAGCTGGTTGTAGAGATCGGCGCTGTCGGGCTGGTTGAACTGCTCGAGGTCGGTCACCGGATAGCGACCGATCTTCTCGATGATGCCCGCGGGCTCCGGCAGCTGCGAGGCGAGCTGCGCCAGCCACTGCAGCGTCTGCCCGAAGTAGATGTGGCCGGTGCCGAGCTGCGTGATCTCGTCGAAGATCGCGAGCGCGGACTGGTAGTAGCGCAGGTGGTAGAGCGACTTGCCCAAGAAGAACTGCGCCTTCTGGACGTTGCCCGGCGCATCTTCGGTCTCACCGCCGACGACGCGCTGGAACTGCACCGACGCCTCCATGTACCGCTCTTGCTGGTACAGGCGCAGCGCGTTCGCGAGCGCTTCGGAAGGCGGACCTTCCTCCGGCGGCGCAGCGGCCGTTCCGGTGTCTTCCACGGAGAAGACCATGTCCTGCGCGCTCGCGTGCGCGGGGGCGAGCGAGAGCACCGTTCCCGCCGTCAGCGAGAGAAGCGCGCTCGGCACGCAGAGAAAATGGAGAGCCCGTTCCCACTTCATGACAACGCCTCGTTGGCTGGCCGACTCGACGAAAGCGACAAAAACCAGAAGAAAATCGAGCGCTTACGTGGCAATGGTCGCGGATATTAGTGAGGCTCGGCCTTCGTTGTCAATAGGGATCTTCGGTGAGCCCCGGCGCGTGCGAGGGCTGCGCGACGAGTGTTGACATGCCGCGCGCGCGCGACGTAGGGTCCCGCGTCGCGTGATCGGGACTCGCTCGATCGCGTGACGGTCGCCGTGCCCGACGGCCACTCCGCGAGGAGAGACGGTCGGCGGGCTCAGCGAGCCGCTAGCTCGGTGTGAAATGTCCGACGGTCCGAGGGAAGCCGCGAGCGCGACCTTCGTGAACCACGAACGCAGGGAGTCTGGAATGCGGACGAGTGCAGTCGTCGTGTTGCTCGGGATCGGATTGGGCGTGACGGTCGCCTGCGCGCCTCAGGGTCAGGGCGACCCGTGCACGCCCGAGGCCGTTCCGGGCAACGGCTTCGTCGCCGAAGAGGTCTACGTCGAGACCAGCTCGGTCCAGTGCCGTACGCGCGTCTGCATGGTGTACCACCTGCAGGGCAACCCCGAGTGCGTGCAGGGTGATCCGCGCTGCGGCCAGCCCATCGGCGCGAGCAATCCGTGCGTGACTGCGAACAGCGACGGGAGCGCGCGGGCGCTCTGCGTTCTGGCGGACGATCCGGCGCAGGTGCAGATCGACCCCACCAGCCCCGATCGCGTGTTCTGCACGTGCCGCTGCAGCGCGGGCGGCAACCAGGCGCTGCCGCTCTGCCAGTGCACCGAGGGCTTCCGCTGCGTGCCGGACACCGATCCGGGCGGCGGCTACTGCGTCCCGAACGACCTCGCGCTCGCGAATCGGCCTGCGATCTGCGTGAACAACGCCGAGTGCGCGACGATCGGAGCGTCGCTGTCCTGCGACGCGACGCACCACTGCCGCTGATCCGCTGACGCGAGCGTCGGCACACGAAGAGGCCGCGCCTGTCCGAGCGAGTGACGACGAAGCGAACCGGCGACCACGCCGAGACGCTGGTCGCCCGAGAGCTCGAGAGGCGCGGCTTCTCGCTCTTGGGGCGGAACGTGCGCGTCGGGCGGCTCGAGCTCGATCTCATCGCGCGTCGCGGGCGGCTCGTGGTGTTCTGCGAGGTTCGGTCGCGGACCCGCGCGGGGTCGATCGCACCCTACGAGACGATCGATCGGCGGAAGATCGAGCGCCTTCGGCGCGCCGCGCTCGGCTGGCTCGTCACGAACGGCGGGAGCTTCGACGTGCGCTTCGACGTCGCCTCCGTGATCCTCGGGCCGCCCGTGAAAATCGACTACTTCGAGAACGCGTTCTGACGCTCAGCCATCGATCGCGCCGCCGCGGAGCGCCGCGTCCGTGATCCGCTCGAGCTCGGTGCGGCGCTGGCGCACCGAGCGCGCGAGCGCGAGCTGGCCACGCGCGCGCGCGCGATCGTGCTCGACGCGCGAAGCGAAGCGCGTCGCGTCCCAGCCGAAGTAGCGATCTTCCCACGCGTCGATCGCGAAGCGCGCCGCGAGCTCGGTCGCAATCGTCTCGAAGCCGAGCACGATGCTCGCGCGCTCCTCGACGGTGATGGGAAAGCCCGACGCCGCATAGCCGCGCATCGCCGCCTCGACGATGGACGCGTCCGCGGTCGCCGCCGTCTCGCTCTCCGCGCCGCGCTGGGCCCAGCTCCGGAGCGCATCGCCGAGCTCGAACGCGAGCGTCCCGTGCGCGAGTGTGTCGAGATCGAGGAGCGCCACCGCGCGCGTGAGGCTCTCGTCGAAGCGGACGTTCGAGATCTTGAGATCGCCGTGGACGATCCGCGTGGGCAGCGGCGGCAGCGGCTCGATCGTGCGGGCGTGCTCGAGGATCGCGTCGGCGATCGGCGCGTTCTCGGCGTGGCCGACGCGATCGCGCCCTTCGTCGCGCCAGCGCGCGAGGCGCGCGAGATGCGCCGCCGTGTCGTGCACGCCCGAGCGCGTGAAGTGGAAGCGATGCTCCACCCCCGCGAGCGCGGCATGGAAGCGGCCCGCCAGTCGCGCCGCCTCGTGCGCGAGCTCCGGGCGCTCGACGACCGAGACCGTGCGCCCCGGAACGAACGTGATCGCGCGCCACGTGGCGCCGCCCTCGGTGAGGAAGGGCTCGCCCGCCCGGGTGCGCACGAGCCGTGGCGTGGTGAGGCCGGCGGCCTCGACGCGCGCCGCGAGTGCCTCGAGGTCGAGGCAGACCTCGCCCGCGAAGATCTCGTGCAGGCGCTGCACGACGCGCTTGTCGCCGCCCCGCAGCGTGACCTCGAAGGTCTGGTTGATGAGCCCGACCGTGACGGGAACGACCGTGGCACCGGCGAGCCCGTAGGCCTCGACCACGCGCTCCGGCAGGGACGTCACTCGACGTACTCCACCTCGAGCTCGCCCTCGTCCTCTTCGCTCGCAGCGCGACGACCGCGGGGCGCCAGCGGCACGGCGCGCGGCGCAGGCTTGTCGGGATGCTCGCGGAGCAGGCGCTCGATCGCGAGGAGGAGCTCCTCGAGCCCCTCCCCCGTCGCCGCGGAGAACGGGTGCACGGCGTCGATGCCGCGCTTCTTCATCCCGCGCTTGATCGCCGGCACGCGCGCACGCACATCGGGGAGATCCAGCTTGCTGACGGCGACCAGCATCGGGCGCCGCGCGAGCTCGGGATCGAAGCGCTCGAGCTCGCGCATCAGCACGTCGTAGTCGGTGAGCGGCGCACGATCGGGATCGGGATCGAGCGTGAGGATGTGGACGAGCACGCGCGTGCGCTCCACGTGCTTGAGGAAGCGGTGGCCGAGGCCCGCGCCCTCGGCCGCGCCCTCGATGATGCCGGGGATGTCGGCCATCACGAACGAGCGAGCACCTGCTTCGTCGTCGTGGCCGAGCGTGACGACGCCCAGGCTGGGCACGAGCGTGGTGAAGGGGTAGTCGGCGATCTTCGGGCGCGCACGAGAGACGCGCGCGACGAGCGTGCTCTTGCCCACGTTCGGGTAGCCCAGCAGCCCCACGTCCGCGAGCAGCTTCAGCTCGAGACGCAGCTGGCGCACCTCGCCCGGCGCGCCCGGCTCGGCGCGACGCGGCGCGCGATCCTCGGGCGTCGCGAAGTGGATGTTGCCGCGGCCGCCACGGCCACCGCGCGCGACCACCTGGCGCTGCCCGCGCTCCTTCAGGTCGGCGAAGAGGGTGCCGTCGGCCTCGAAGACCTGCGTGCCCACGGGGACGCGCACCACGAGATCCGCGCCCGCCTTGCCGTACTGATCCTTGCCGCGCCCCGACTCGCCGCCGGGCGCCGCGACGCGCTTCTTGAAGCGGAAGTCGAGCAGGGTCGCGAGGCGCTCGTCGGCCTCGAACACGACGTCGCCGCCATCGCCGCCGTCGCCGCCCGACGGGCCGCCGAGAGGCACGTACTTCTCGCGACGGAACGCGACGGCCCCGTTTCCGCCGTCGCCACCGCGAACTTCGACCGTGACCTCGTCCACGAACCGCATGAGGGCGGACTTGGTAGCACGCGAGGGTTTCAGCCGCCCGACGCCATCGCACGGAAGCGCTGCTCGGGCCCGCTCGGAGCATAGAACTGGAGCGCGCGGAGCGGCTCGGTGCCGCGCGGCTCGAACGAGTGCGGCACGCCCTCGGGCACGTACACCGTGACGCCGGCGCCCACGTCCACGTCGTGGTCGCCGAGGTGCAGGGTGCCGCTGCCGCTCTCGAAGTAGAGGATCTCGGCGGCCGTGTCGTGCACGTGCTCGGGAACGGCGAACGAGGGCTCGCCCGTGAGCACGGCCAGGCCCGCGTGCTCGGCACCCGACGCGTCGGCGTCGAGCAGGATGCGCACCTCGAGCGCGCCGTCCGAGACGACGAGTGGCGCGCTCGTGGAGAACGACGCCACGCGCTGCGGGCGCGAGAGCGGATCGGAGACGCTCGTGCTCGGGCAGAGCACGCGATCGCCGCGCTCGTCCACGGCGATGCGCGCCGGGCCACCGTCCTCGGAGCGAGCGAGCGCGACGAGCGTGCGCACGGGCTCGCTCCCGTCGTTGACCACGAGACCGTCCCCTTCGGGTCCGAAGCGCACGGCGTCACCGGCGTAGAGCGTGGTCGGCGAGTCGACGCTCGCGATCCCGGTGCCGCTCGCGCTCAGCGTGCCCGAGGAAACGTAGAGCAGGACGTCCTGGCACGAGGAGACCGGCGGGACGAAGCGCTGGCCCGGCGGAAGCTCGAGCGAGGCGACGAGCACGCGCGCCGGCACGCCGGGCGCGGGCGTGTAGCCCACGAGCGCCAGCAGCGAGGGCTCACGCGTCACCCCGAACCCCATGTTCGGTGGCATCGCGTAGCCCGAACTGCCCTCCGAGCTGGTGCTCGACGACTCGACCGCGGTCGTCACGGTCGGCATCGACGTCGGGAGCTCCATCTCCACCGACGGAGGCGGGCTCGTCGCGCCGCCCTGCGCCTCGGCGTCGGGCCCCTCGGCGTCGGGCGCCTCGCCCGTCTCGGCGCCGTCGTCCGACGCCTGCTCGACGGAACCGCGGCGCTCTTCGGTGTGCGCAGCGTCGCCGCCCGACGTGACGCCCGTCGCCTCGCGCGACCGCGCCGGTGGATGACCGCAGCCCACGACGAGCGCCACGGCGAGCGCCCAGCGGATCCTCGACGCGTTCATGCGGGCACTATAGACGCGCGAGGCGCGGTTTCGGTGCGCCCGCGATCTCGCCCGCCCGCGGGGCGAGATCGGGGCACGATGGGATGGAGGCGCCGGGAGTCGAATCGCTTCGAGGGCTGTTTCACAAGTGCGCGTCGACGCACGCCTTTCCCTCGAACCACGCGAGCTCCATCGGGTTCCGGCGCCCGCCTCCAGTGCTCCCGAGTCCGCTCGTGTCCGCCTGATTCGACCAGTGTCTTGGAGACATTCTGGAGACGCGTCAGCTCTTTCCCGCCCACCGCTCGTACATCTCGTTCCAAGCGGGGTCATCCTTCCAGGGCGCCCATCCGCCGTTTCGACCGGCATGCGCAGCGCGCAGCAGAGTCTCCGCCGCGGCCTCCACCTGTCCGGTGTGCTTCGTGACCGCAGCGAATGCACCGTCGTCCGTGATCGGCACGAGAGCCGCCGTCGTGTACCCGCGCCCCGGCGTGTCGGCGATGAAGACGACGAAGTAGACGGTCTGCAGCTGGCCGTTCGCCGCATCGAACACGAAGAGCTTGCGATCCATCAGTCCCCCCCCGCTGCGCACGGTACCGTAGGTGCGAGGGACCGGCGCTCGGCGAGTGCGTCTGACGCGGATTTTCGGGCGCGCGTGGCGCCGTTCGCGGATACTCGCCCGCGCATGGCGGATCCGCGCCTTCTCCCCGTGAATGCGGTGCTCGCCCTGCACCTCGGGGGCGGCACCTGGCCGCGTGCGCTCGCCGACGCCGGCTACGCCGTGCATCAGCTGGAGTTCCCGGTCGGTGACGTCGTCGTGGATGTGGTGTCGTTCGCGCACGCGCACGAGCACGTGGTCCTCTTCGAGTGCAAGAGCGGCGCGAACGTCGAGCCCGTCCAGGCGAAGGGCTACGCGTCGATCGGGATCGGCGACATCCGGCGCGTGATGACGATGCCCGCGACGGCGACGCACGGGATCGCATACGTCTGCCTCGAAGAGCACGAGGTGCGGATCCGGATGGGGCTGCCCGCTGGCGCGGGGTTGCTCGTGGTGGGACCAACACGCGTCCGACTGCAGCCCGGCTCGACGCGGCTTCCGAGTCTCGACCTCGTCGTCTCGGGCCCGCCGCCCACGATCATCGCGCTCGATCACGAGAGCCCCGTCGCCGAGTACCGCGATCCGGTCGTCGCACAGCTCGCCGCCGCCGCTGCTCGGGGCGAGCAGCTGGTCTCGACCAGATCACTCGCCGAGCGGATCACCGTGCAGTACAGGAGCTACGGTCGAAGCGCCCGCGAGGCCATGCGGAAGCGCGCCGAGGAAGCGCTGCGGGCCCTGCTGGGTGCCAACGGCGATCTGTCCGCCTACTTTCGCATCGAAAAAGGCGAGCAACACGACGGGCTCGTCGTGAGGGTCCTCAAGACCCCCCTTCTCGCCGATCCGCGGGGCGCCACCCAGCAGTGGCAGGCGATGCAGCGTGCCGCACGCGGAGGCCGGCGTAAAAAGCCCACCGTTCCGCAGGGGCAGCTAGACTTGTGGGCCCTGGCCAAGGACCTTGAGCCAGAGGAAGGTGAGGAGTGACCGCCGCGAATCTCAATCGCCAGGACGTGACGGACGTCTTCACCGGGCTGATGCGCGGGGACGCGGACGTCGATCTCGGTCCGGGCTTCGCGATGCCGCGCGGAACTCTCAAGACGTACGCGGTCGAGGCCGCGGGCGCGACGGACCCGGCGTCGGCGCTGGATCTCCTGCACCGCACGGCGCAGACGATGTCTGCGCGAGTGGCTACCACTCGCGATGACACTGTCGCGCTGCTCGCGACCGAGCGCTCGCATTTCGTGGTCGACACGCTCGACCCGCGCTTCTGGCTTCTGCACACGACCTCGTCGGCGCGCGAGTCGCACCGGTTCCTTCGACGTCTCGTCTGGTCGCAGCACCGCATCGATCGCTGCTGGTTCACCTGGGACTTCTTGCTGGGACTGAAGGGCGACGACGACGCGCAGTGGTTCAAGTCGGACTTCGAGGGCCGTCATCTTCTTCCGCAAGATGGAGTCCCCGCGCGAAAGCTCCGGCTGCAGCTCGAAGGCGAGAACGTCGACGAGCTGTACGGCCGCCTCGTGGCTCTCGCCGACTATCGGAACGCCACCGCGCTGACCGCGCTCGCGACCCGGATCCGTGGGGCGACGGGCAACGTCCACGAGTTCGCCCACTACTCGGGCCGCTTCGTCGCGAACGGGAACTCCTTCCACCCGCACGCGACGTTCGTCGCGCGCGCGCTCGATCGATACCGCCGGGTGGTCGAGCGTGTGGAAGCAACGTGCGCCATCGGCGCAGACGCGAAGGAGGCGGGTGGCTACCAGCTCACCGGGCGGCCGCTGACCATCACGTTCGACCGTCCCGTCGCCGACATGGATTACTTCCTCGCAGGTCTCTTCTCGTGCCGAGAGCCCTTCCGTCTGTGGGCGACCCCCCGCGAGGTGGCGACGGACGTCTACGAGGCGCAGGTCGTCGACCTGCACATCGGCGCGACGTTCTCCATGTCGATCTCTCGGAAGTGCATCACGCTCGCCCTGCCCCGCGAGACCTGCGGCAACACGGCGCTTCGGCTTCTGACCAACCTGCAGCACCAGTTCGATGCGCGGGCGGCATGGGACCTCGCTGCCGACGGGAAGCGCGCGGCGTGACGTCGTACGCGTGCGGGATCGTGTTCGGGATCACGTTCGCCGTGATGGCGGGCTGCGGTACGCCGAGCACGGGCAACGACGCGGGCGGGCACTCCGTGTCGAGCCCGACCTGCGAGATGATTCTTGAGCGCTGCCACCCACTCGACATGGGTGTCGCCGAGATCCACGAGTGCCACGAGCTGTCGGAGACGAACGTGGAGGCGGACTGCGCGGCGATGCGCGACCACTGCTTCGCCTCATGCACGCCGTCCGACTCCGGCGGCGTCGACGGTGGCAGCTGATCAGGCAGCGCGACAAGCGACCTGCGGCGAAGGCTCACAGACCGGGCGTAGTCACGGTCGCGCCCGCATCCCGGACGTAGACGAGGCGGCAGCTGCCGCCGCAGTTGTATTGCGCTTCGCGGCCACATCCCTCCGCCGTGAACGCGCCGGTTCCCTGGATGCGCTCCATGATGATGGCGTCCTGCGCGCACGGAAGATCGACCTCCGCGCGCTGGAGGACCTCCCAGTACGGATGGCCGAGCGCGCGACGCTCGATGCCGGCGGCGGTGCGCACCTGCCCGACCAGGTGCGGGCGCGTGCGACAGCCGAGTGCGAGCACGGAGCTGACGAGGATCAAGCGGGTGATGCGGGTCATGGGCACCTTCGTCTCGTCACAGGCCCTCAGCCCCGGCTTCGATCCACGCGAGCACCGCACACCGCTCCGCTGTGGACAACCCGCTTGCGGGTGGCATCCGAAGCAGCGGCGCATCGGTGGTGACGCGAAAGCCGAGGTCGCTGCAGCGGGCGTCGCCCGCGATGACGTGCGGCGCGAGCGTCGAGGCCGCCTCCTCGGGTGTCGCGAGGATCACGCCGCCTTGGTGCTCCTCGAAGCTGTGGCACGCGGTCATCACGACGCAGCGCGGCCCGAGCACGGTCTGCTGAAGCGTCGCGAGATCGACGGCGCGCGTTCCGCTGCAGTCCGGAACGGGCGGGTTCGAGCAGGTCGGCGGCGCACACCCGAAGCAGAACGCGAGGACCGCCGCGACGACGAGCCGTTGGGGGTCGAGTCTCGCCTCCACGGCGCTACTCCGGCACCGGGCGGCACATCGTCGCCGTCGACGTGGTCACGCAGCGCACGACGACGGTTCGGCCGCAGCCACCGAACACGTGGTCGCCCGCGGCGAGGTTGTACGAGTGGGCGACGACCGGGTCGAGCTGCGACTCCGGACACGAGAGCGCAGTGGCGGCCACGGGTCGCGCTGCGTCGTAGGTGGCGCAGCCTGCGAGTGCGGCAGCGAGGCCGAGCTGCGCGGGTACGAGCGCGACGCGACCGAACCTCGACGCACGCATCAGATCACGTCTCCACCGGCGAGCGCGCAGTCGGCGCCGCGCGGCTCGAACTGGACCGTCACGTGGTGGATCGTCTTGAACGCCGCGCGCAGCTCCTTGTCCAGGCGGCACGCGAGCTCGTCGCTGGGCATCGTCGACACGACGATGTGCGCGGTCATCGCCGTGTCGGTCGTGCTCATGCCCCAGATGTGCAGGTCGTGGACGTCGACCACGTCGGGGCGCGCGCGGAGCCACGCTTCCACCGCGTCCTCGTCGATTCCCGCGGGCACTGCGTGCATCGCGAGATCGAGCGCTCGCCGCAGCAGCGACCACGTGCTCCAGAGGACGATCAGCGACACGACGATGCTCGCGACCGGGTCGAGCCAGCGCCATGCCGTGAAGTGGATCACGACACCGGTCACCGCCACGCCTGCGGCGACCGCCGCGTCCGACGCGAGATGGAGGAACGCCGCCCGCACGTTCACGTCGCCCTCGCTGCCCTTCGCGAAGAGCCACGCGCAGAAGCCGTTCACGCCGACACCGACCAGCGAGATGACGATCATCGGGATGGCCGCGACGGGCTCTGGCTCTCGCAGGCGACCGATGGCCTCCCAAGCTACGCCACCGTTCACGAAGACGAGCGTCAGCGCGTTCGCGAGCGCGGCGAGGATGCTCGCGCTGCGCATGCCGTAGGTGCGGCCCTTGCTCGCCCCTCGCTTTCCGAGAGCGCTCGCACCCCACGCGACCGCGAGCGCGAGGACGTCGCTCACGTTGTGTCCCGCATCCGCCAGCACCGCGAGCGAGCCGGCGGCGAGGCCGACGCCGACCTCGGCCAGCACGAAGCCGCTCTGGATCGCGATCCCGATTGCGAAGGCCCGCCCGAAGTCCTTCGGCGCGTGGTCGTGGGAGTGCGCGCTATTGTCGTGCCCGTGCGCGCTCTCGTCGTGTTCGTGCGCGCCTTGCTTCGCCGGGACCTTCTCGCCCTGGCCGTCGTCGTGATCGTGATGTTCCGTCATTTCCCATCCCCGTGAACGTCGCGGAGCAGCCGAAGCCCGTTGAGCGTGACCAGCACCGATGCGCCCGTATCGGCTGCGATCGCCATCCAAAGCGACGAGATGCCCGCGAGCGCGAGCACCACGAAGGCCGCTTTCACCAGCAGCGAGAATCCGATGTTCTGGCGGACGACCGCGAGTGTCTGCCGCGCGTGGCGGATGAGCCACGCCAGCTTGCCGAGGTCATCGCTCATCAGTGCGACGTCCGCCGTCTCGATCGCGGCGTCGCTGCCCGCCGCACCCATTGCAACACCGACGGTCGCGCGAGCGAGCGCTGGCGCGTCGTTCACACCGTCCCCGACCATCGCGACGGTGCCGTACTGTCTCAGGAGCCGTTCGATCGCCGTCACCTTGTCGGCGGGCAGCAGCTCGGCCTCGAAGTCATCGACGCCCGCGGCTGCGGCCACGGCGGCAGCAGTTCCGCGGTTGTCGCCCGTCAGCATCACGATCCTCTGCACGCCGAGGCCGCGCAGCTCGGTGATGGCCGCGACCGCTTCGTCGCGCACCGCATCGGCAAGGGCGAAGAGCCCGCACACATGCGTGTCGTTACCGATGACGACGGCGGTCCTGCCGGACGCAGCGATCGCTTCCAGCGCGGAGTGCACTTCCGGGGTCTCCTGCCCGCGCTCTTCGAGGAATCGGTGCGAGCCGACCCAATAGGTCTTGTCGCCGAACCGTCCGCTCGCACCCTTGCCCTGGAGCACCCTCAGATCCGACGCAGGCGCGGGCTTCACTCCGCGAGCCGCGGCGTGGTCGACGATGGCCCGCGCTAGTGGGTGTGTGCTCCGCTGCTCGAGCGCGGCGGCACGTTCGAGTAGCTCGCGTTCGTCGTGACCGGCGAGCGGCACCACCTCCACCACCCTCGGCCTGCCGACGGTCAGGGTGCCGGTCTTGTCGAGCGCGACCGCGCCGAGCTTGGCAGGCAGCTCGACGAATGGACCCCCCTTGACGAGCACGCCGCTGCGCGCGGCCGAAGCGATCGACGCGACGATCGTGACCGGCGTCGAGATGACGAGCGAGCACGGACAGCCGATGACGAGCAGCACCAGCCCTCGGTAGAGCCAGGTCTCGAACGCTCCTGCTCCGACCAGCGTCGGAAGCAGGACCACGAGGATGGCGCCGGCCAGGATGGCGGGGGTGTAATAGGCAGCAAACCTCTCGACCCATTGCTCCGACGCGCCGCGGCGGGACTGGGCGTCGGCGACGCTCCGGACGATGTGCGCCAGCGTCGTATCCCCGGCCGTGCGCGTCACCTCGATGACCAACGCACCATCGCCGTTCACAGTCCCTGCGAAGACGTCGGCGCCCGGCGATTTCGGCACCGGAGCGCTCTCGCCCGTGATCGGGGCCTGGTTCACGTCGCTCGACCCGTCGACCACACGCCCGTCGAGGGGGACACGTTCGCCGGGCCGCACGACCACGCGCTCCCCGATGTCGACCTCGCGCGGCGAGACCACCCGCTCCGCGCCGTCGCGCTGGACGCGCGCCGAAGGCGCGGCCACCGAGAGCAGCGCTTCGACCGCGCGGCGCGCTCGTCCGACGCTCCATCCTTCGAGGGCAATCGACAGAGCGAAAAGGAACGTCACGGTCGCCGCCTCGAACCATTGGTCGATCGCGATCGCGCCGGCCACCGCGATCACCATGAGCAGGTTCATGTCGGCGCGTAAGCGTCGGATCGCAAACCACGCCTTCGGAGCCACGAGCCAGAGGCCGCACACGATCGCGATGCCGTAGGCGAGCCGGGCCGGGAGAGGCGTCGGTGCCGATTCGTCGCCCGCGAGGGCCGCGAGCCAGCTCCCGCTGCTGGCCGCATGCAGCGCGATGCCGGCGAGCGTGGCGGCTGCGCTGGCTCCGACGCTCAGCTCGCGGTCGTGACGCGCGAGTCCGGTGCGCGCGCTCGGCGCCGGATCGCCCGCGCGAACGAGGTCCGCCTTCATCCCCGTCCGTCGGACCGCCTCGACGATCCCGCTCGGCGACACGGGCACGGCGCTCGCCCGGACGATCATCCGGCCCGCGAGCAAATCGAACGAGAGGTGCTGGGATCCACCGACGAGTGGTCCAATCTCCTTCCGGAGGACGGCGATCTCGTCGGCGCAGTCCATGCCGCCGATGCGGAACGTGTCGCGGGCCGGCGCATCGCTCTCGTCGAGCTCCGCACGGACCTCCACATCGCCTCGCGTGTCCCGATGCGGCCGTGCCTCCACGTCTTCGTCGCTCATGGCGTGGAGCTCCTCGGGGTCGTGCGCCTCATGCCGCATGCTCCGCGGGCGTGGCGGCGTCGGTGGGCGGGGGGCGGTGCTCGGTCGGCCAGCGGCGCGAGATCCACGCGTAGAGCGTCGGCAGCACGAGCAGGGTGAGCAGCGTTGCCGTGATGAGCCCACCGACGACCACTGTGGCCAGTGGGCGCTGCACCTCGGCGCCGGAAGACGTCGCCACAGCCATCGGAAGGAAGCCGAGCGCCGCGACGGACGCGGTCATCACGACGGCGCGCAGCCGCGCCTTCGCCGCGCTGGTGACGGCGTCGTCGACCGCCTGCCCGTCCGCGAGGTTGCGCTCGATGGTCGTGAGCAACACGACGCCGTTCAGCACCGCGATGCCGAAGAGCGCGATGAACCCGATGCCCGCGCTGATCGAGAACGGCATCCCGCGCGCCCAGAGCAGGAGCACCCCGCCGACGGCCGCGAACGGGACGTTCAGGAAGATGACGAGCGCCGGACGGAATGCTCCGAACGCTGCGTAGAGCAGGATGAAGATCAGTGCGAGCGCCGCCGGCACCGCGAGCGCAAGTCGCGCCGAGGCCTCGGCGAGATTGCGGTACTGACCCGCCCAGCCGAACGTGTAGCCGGGCGGACGTCGCACGGTCGCGGGCACGACGCGCTGCGCCTCGGCGACGAAGCTCGCGAGATCCCGACCGCGCACGTTGCACTCGACCGTCGTCCGGCGGCGGATGGCCTCGTGGCTGATGCTCGCGGGAGCGTCGACGATGTCGAGCCGCGCCACCTCGGCGAGAGGAACGAGCAGCTGCCCGGTGCCCCGCACCGGGATGCGTCCGAGCGCACCGATGTCCTGGCGCACATCCGGTGGCAAGCGCACCTGGATCGGGATCCGGCGCTGCCCCTCCATCGCTTCGCCGCTCGGCCGTCCACCGACCGCGGCGACCGCGTCGAGCGCGGAGCGCGCCGTCACGCCGTAGCGCGCGGCGACCGCGCGATCGACGACGACGTCGAGAGTGGGCAATCCGGAGACCTGCTCACCACGTACGTCGACCGCGCCCGGCACGCCGCGAAGCGCGCGCTGGACCTCGACCGAGAGCCGCGCCAGCTCGTCGAGGTCGTCGCCGTAGATCGTCACGGCGAGATCGGAGCGCGTGCCGCCATTGAGCTCGGCGAAGCGCATCTCGATGGGCTGCGAGAAGCCGAATCCGACGCCTGGCACTCGCTCTTCGATCCGATCCGTCAAGAGCGCGATGAGCGAGTCGCGATCGTGCACGTCGGTCCACTCGCTCTGCGGCGTCAGCTCGACGTGGCAGTCGGACTGCCAGATGCCCATCGGATCGTTGGCGATCTCGGGACGTCCCGTCTTGCAGACGACGGTGTCGATCTCGGACAGCTCGCCGATGGCGTTCTCGAGCCTCGTGCTGTCCGTGATGGCCTGGTCGAGCGACACGCTCGGCAGGCGCGACACCTCGATGATGAGCGAGCCCTCGTCGAGCCGCGGCACGAAGTCGGCGCCGAGGCCGGTCGCGATCCAGCCCGTGACGCCGAGCGCGACGACGGCCACGCCGAGCACGCGCACGGGTGCGCGCATCGTCGCCTGAAGCAGCCTCGGGTAGACGGCCGAGAGCTTCCGGACGACCCAGGGGTCTTCGTGGCTCGCGTGGTTCCGCAGCAGCGTGGCGACCATCACGGGGACGAACGTGAGCGACGCGATGAACGCGCCGAGCAGCGCGAAGAGCACCGCGATGGCCATTGGCCGGAACATCCGTCCCTCGATGCCCGCGAGCGTGAGGATCGGGACGTAGACGAGCACGATGATCGCCTCGCCGAACGTCGCCGCGCGGCGGACCTCCAGCGTGGAGCGCAAGACCACCTGCGCGGCCTCCGTGTACGTCATCGGTTTTCCGCGGTCGTGGAGGGCCGCGGCGAGGTGAACAACGGCGTTCTCGACGACGATGATCGATCCGTCGACGACGATGCCGAAGTCGATGGCGCCGAGGCTCATCAGATTCCCCGAGAGGCCCATCGCGTTCATACCGATGAACGCGACGAGCATCGCGAAGGGGATCGCCGCCGCGACGATGAGGCCGCCGCGCACCGAGCCGAGCAGCACGAACAGGACCCCGAGCACGATCAGCGCGCCGACCGCGAGGTTCTCGCCGACCGTCTCGATCGTGCGGTTCACGATCTCGGCGCGGTCGTAGTAGACGTCGATGGTCACACCGTCGGGGAGGCTCGGCGCGATCTCGTCGATGCGCTCACGGGCGCGCGTGACGACGTCGCGGCCGTTCTCGCCGACGAGCATCATCACGGTGCCGATGACGACCTCGCCGTGTCCGTCTCGCGTCACGGCGCCCTGTCGAACCATCGGAGCGAAGTGGACCTGACCGAGGTCGCGCACTCGGACGGGGATGCCCTCGCCGTTGGCCGTCACGATGGTCTCTTCGACGTCCGCCAGGCTGGTGAAGCGCGCGTCGGCGCGGACCAGGAGCGACTCGCCCGAGTGCACGAGCGCGCCGCCACCTTCGGCCGTGTTGTTGTCGTCGAGCGCTCCGTAGAGATCGGCGAGCGCGAGGCCGTGTGCCGCCAGACGCTGCGGGTCGACCTCGACCTCGTAGGTCCGTCGCTCGCCGCCGAACGGGTTCACCTCGACGACGCCCGGGACGGTGCGCAGTTCGTACGCGACGAACCAATCGAGGATCTCGCGCAGCTCCATCAGCGAGCGGCCCTCGCCGCGGACCTCGAACTGCAGCACCTCGCCGAGCCCGCTGCTCATCGGACCGAGCTCCGGGCTGCCGAGCGACGAGGGGATCTCGCTTCGGACGCCGACGAGTCGCTCGCCCACGAGCTGGCGCGCTCGCACGAGGTCGGTGCCGTCGCCGAACACGAGCGTCACGGCGGACACGCCGAAGCGCGACACGCTGCGGACCTCTTCGAGGCCCGGTAGGCCGCTCATCGCCCGCTCGACCGGCGTCGTGATCGTGCGCTCCACGTCGAGGGGCGGGAGCGCTGGCGCGCTGGTGAGCACCTGCACCTGGACGCTGGTCACGTCCGGCACTGCGTCGATCGGGAGCGTGAGCGCGCTGTGCACACCGTACGAGACGATGGTGGCGACGAGAGCGAGCACGGCGACGCGCCACGAGAGGCAGAAGCGGAGGAGCGCTTCCATGGCTACTCGTCCTCGGCGAGGCGAGCCCGGAGCAGCTCGCTCTTCAGCGTGAAGGCGCCGCTGGTGACGACGGAGTCGCCCTCCGCGAGCCCGTTCATGACCTCGGCCAGGCCTGTCGTACGGCGGCCGAGCGTGACGGGGATCACCCGGAACTCGCCTTCCGCATCACCCGGCACGAACACGACGTCCGCGCCATCGAGCCGCGCGAGAGCGGTCTCGGGAACGACGAGGCTCGTGCCGGCGTCGCCGAGCGCGACCCAACCGAACATGCCGGGCCGCAGGCGCATCGTCGGATCGGGCTGCAGCTCGATGCGGATGTCGAGCGTACGCGTCACCTCGTCGAGCGTCGGCGCCAGCAGCGTGACCTCTCCTGGAAACGACACACCAGGGAACGCCTGCACACGGAGCACGGCACTCGCGCCGTCGCGTACCTCCCGGATGGACATCTCGGGCGCGGATGCGATGGCCCACAGGTTCCGGGTGTCCGCGACCGTGAACACGATCGAGCCCGTCTCGACCGTCTCGCCGACGACCGCGTGCAGATCGACGACGACCCCGCCGAGCGGCGCGACCAGCGCGACCGACTGACCACCGCGGGCTCCGACGGCCGTGCGGCGCTGGGACAGCCCAGCGAGCTCCGCCTGCGCGCGATCGCGATCACTCTCGGCCTCGAGCAGGGACCGTCGCGAGGCGACGCCCGACTCGCCGAGAGGGGCGAGGCGCTCGGTCGCAGCCTCGGCAACGGCCAGGCGTGCACGCGCGTCCGCCGTGGCCGCGGCGAGCTCGGCGACGTCGGCCGAGATGAGCGTCGCGAGGACGTCCCCCGCGTTGACCTCTTGCCCCAACACCGCGTGCACCTCCGAGACGCGGCCGTCCACCAGCGGCGCCACGTGCGCGGTGCGCGTCGGGTCGAGCTGGACCTCGGCAGGGATGACGGTGGCGCCGCTGATCGCGGTGCGCTGGACCGCGCCGACGGTGATGCCCGCGGCGGCGATCGTCGCTGCGGCGAGACGGACCTCGCTGGGCGAGTCGGCGCCTTCTGCCTGCTCGCTCTCCTCCGGCGGAGCGTCGGGGGTCGGATGGCAGGCGCCGAGGAACGCGATGCACGTGAACGCGACGAGGAAACGGATCGAGACACTCTTGGGCGACGTCATTCGTCACCTCCCGAGGAAGAAGGAGCGGAGGGAGCGGTTTCGGAGCGCGGCGTGGCGCTCTCGTGGAGGTCGATCTCGGCGCCGAGCACCATCTCCAGCTCGGCCAGCGCGGCGTGGTACTCGGTGTACGCGTCGAGGGACTCGATCTGCATCGAGAGCAGCGTCTGTCGGCCAGCGCTGAGGGTCGCGAGGTCGATCTCGCCGATCTGATAGGCCTGTGTCAGCCCGGCGACGGAGGCGTCGAAGCCGGGCATGACCTCCTGCTGGTAGGTGCGGAGGCGCTCCGCGAGCAGCCGAACCTGGGCGGCGAAGCCGAGCACGCGTGCTCGCAACCGGCTACGCAACGCGGTCTCCGCGGCCTCCGCCACGGTCTGCGCGGCGCTCGCCTCGGCGCGTGCCTGGGTGTTCTGGTCCCAGAACGGCAAGGTCACGCCGAGCCAGCCGAGCGCGATCCAGTTGGCCGGGCTTCCGGCGGCGCCTTCGCGCGCCACCGAGATGCCGAGGTCGAGCGTCGGGAACGCCTCGCGGTCCTCGCGAACGACGTCGGCGCGCGCAGTCGCGGCTGCCGCCGAGGCCGCAGCGATCAGCGGCTGGTGCTCCATGGCGATCGCGACGAGCGCCTCGTCGTCCGGGAGCATGTCGGGGGCGTCGAGCTCACCGGCGGGCACCGGCGGATCGCTCGGGTCCCAGCCCGTGACCTCGGCCAGGAGCAGCACCGCCGTCTGGAAGTCGCTGCGCGCACCGAGCCGCTGCTGCTGGGCCCGCGCCAGCTCGGCCTGCGCGATGACGCGCTCGATGTCGGCGCCCTCGCCGACCTGCGACCGCGAGGTCGCGATGCGCAGCACCTCGCTGGCCTGCTCGATCCATCGATCGGCAGCGGCGATACGGGCACGGCGCTGGAGCGCCTGGTGATACGCGAGGTGGATCTGGCGATGGACGTCCCATCGCACCGCCTCGAGCTCGCGCTGTCGCTGCTCCGCCAGACGATCCGCAGCATCGAGTCGCGCGCCGCGCTCGGACGCCACCTCGATCGGTTGGGTCAGCGTGAACTGCAGGTCCCAGTCGTTCGGGCCGGCGCTCTGAACCTCTTGGAGTCGAGGTCCGATGCCCACGGCGACCTGCAGGCCGTCACGCAGCAGTGGTGACGCGCCCGTGCGCGCTGCCTCACCGTCTGCGAGGCGTGCGCGTGCCTCGATCAGCTGCGGAGCGTGATCCTCGGCATGGGCGAGCAACTCATCGAGCGACACGCGTCGCTCCTGCGCCTGCACACGCGCAGCGAACATCCACGAGATGCCCACGAGCACCCATGCTCGAAGGCGCCAAGTCTTCGGCGTCATCGGAAACCCTCCGTCTGGCTCGGGCCACGCGGACGCGCGCGCGCAGGCCGTCCTCGACCGACGCCGACACGCTCCGCTGGGATCACGCCATCGCGCGGTGGGCGCGACGGCGGATCAGGCGCGAGGGACGGTCAGGATCTCGGAGGTGGGTGCGTCCGGCGGCGTCGCGCTCGTCGACACGGAAGGTGTCGCGACGCGATCTGGGAACGGCATCCAGGTCAGCACGACGGTCGTCGTCGGGACGCCCGTGACGTGCACGCATCGCGCGCAGTCACCGCAGTCGTCCGAGAACGGCGGGCAGCTGTCGTCGTCGTCCTCGCACTGGTGCGACTCGACCACGAAGGCGGCTTCCAGCGTCTCGATGCCAGACACGCTCACGAGGAGCGCGGTCAGGACGATGACGAGCCACCTGGACACGCGGGGAAGATGCCGGAGCGGCGACGCGGGCGCAAGCGCCCCCCCAGCGCGGCCGCGAGGACCGCGACGAGAACTGCCATTCGGCGCGAGGCGTGAGTGTCCCCAGCCGTGCGGCATCCGCAGCTCGCGGCCGGCGACGGCGCGCCCGCATCCGTGCCGGACGTCGGGCCCGCATCGGCATCTCCGGCGTCCGGGACAAGGTCACCGCGACCGGTGTCGCGGAGCAGGTCGTCCCACCAGCGAACGCAGAGCCCGTCCGTCGGCTCGCCGCACATTCGCGGGACCGTCAGCTGCGCGAAGCGCATGAGCGGAACCGGAGCGTACTCGGGTCCGGGATGCTGCACGCCGACGGCGAACGCGTCGATGAGCCCGTCGCCGCAGAAGTAGACATCGTCGTCATGCGCGACGACGCACGCCGTGTGGAGGAACTTGTCGATCGAGCGGGGCGTGTCGCCCGGCAGCATCCGGAAGAGACCGGCCATCGTGTTGCCGAACCAGATCGCACCGTCCGCAGCGAACGCGAATCCGAACGGCCGGTTCACGGCTACGGAGACCGCGGGGATCACGAGGCGGTCGGTCAGCGTCGCGCCCGCCATCGTCACCTCGATGAGCCGGTCGGTCATCGAGCTCTGTGCGACGAGGAACGCGCGATCGGGGTCGTGCGGGTCGACGTCGAGGACGCGGAGCACCGTCTCCCCGTCCACGAGCGGCACGTCGATGCCCGTCCAGTGCGAGCCGCCGTCGTCCGAGACGAACAGCGACGCCGTGTAGCGGCTGGTCGCGGATCCGGGCGTCTCGCCCGAGACGTAGACGCGCATCGGATCGCCGGGCGCGTAGCGGACGCGCTCCGGCAGAAAATCGGCCGGGAACGCGTCGCCGAGGGGCGCGAACACCGCGCCATCGACGGAGGTGTACAGCCGGTTGACCACCGTCGGATCCGAGGGAAGCGCCGCGTAGCCGCCGCCCGGGATCGCGGTGACGTCGGCGACGTACTCGTTCTGCAGCGTCGCCTCGTAGACTGGGTCACAGGCGCGGTCGTGTCCTTCGAGCAGCCCGAAGTGCTGCGCGAAGAGGATCGTGTCGTCCGTCGTGCGGACTGCGGGCCGGATCACGCCGCGCGTCGCATCGGGCATCGACTCCATGCAGATCCACTGCCAGGTCGCGCCGCCATCGAGCGTCGTCATCGTGCCAAACGTGCTCGCGATGACCATGTCGTCGGCGGACGCACCGAAGAGCACGTCAGACGTCTGCGGTCGGCCGCCGTGCGCGTGCGCCGAGGCCGGCAGGCCGACGGCGAGAAGCCAGCAGCCGAGAGCGGAGACTCGTTCGACCCGGCACACGCGCGTATCCTGACACGCATCGTCGGCGGCGTGGCTTCGAGCCCTCAAGCCCCGACACCGCCCGACGAGCTTCAGCCCGCGATCAGACGGCCCGTCAGAAACGAACCGTCGCGCCGGCCGTCTCGAAGCGCACCGCGGTCGCGCGGTTGAGTACGTGGAACACGATGCCGATGATGAGGAACGCGCCAGCGAGCGCCAGGCAAGTCGCGCCGAGGTAGAGCCCGACGTCGTCACGCAGCGCCGCGAACGACACGAACCCGATAGCGCTCATGGCCAGAGACCCGACGAGCCCCATGTTCCCGACGATGTCGAAGTGGTTCGCCAGGTCGACGTGCAGGCGGGCAGCGTCCGGAGGCACGTAAAGCGCGAACGAGGAGCGCTCCGAGACTCTCACGACATCTATGATCGACGGACCCGCGACCAGTTGCAGCGTGCAGGGCGCGACGCAGAGAGCCGCCGGGCGGCCGTATTGTGTGACGAGGACGGTGGGCACCGGCCTGTCGTCGGTCTCGACGGAGACCGAGCGCTCCCGAACGACAGCCGCATCCGGTTCGGGCGCCTGCGCCGAAGCGTCGACGACCCACAGCAGCGTCCAGAAGAGCACGCTCGTCCCCCACGCCCGCATGCGACGAGCATCGTCCAGTCACGGCCGACCCGCAATCGGTGACGCGGCTGCGCGATGCGGACCTACGGCTGCGACACGAGCCTTCCGACATCCTTGCGAAGCGCGACACCGAGGTCGCCTACGAGCAGACGCCACCCATCGACGATCGGCGAAAGCGGTACAGAGACGGTCGTCGCGATCGCGCCCGCGGGCAGCTGCGGATGCTGCGGCCGTGCACCGTAGGCTGCCTTGGGCTCGTCGCGCAGGCGCACCGAAAGCGCACCGCCTTCCTGGAGGGTACGCTGCATCCCATCCATGTCGCCGAACCTCACGGGGATCGCCGGAGACCAGCCGGTAGCCGTGACGCCGCGATGTTTCGAGACGCTGTGCTGGTCCAAGAGATCGCCTACGCGCGACCAGGACGTCGTGAGCACGGCCGCCACCTCCGGAAAGTGGGCCGCGAAGCCGACGCGGGCTCCGGTAGCGACGGCGTGCATGGATACGTCGCGTAGATCGTCCTCACACGTGACGATGTAGAAGGCATGCGGCTGCTTCTTGATGCGCTTCGGATTCGGCGACGGGACGATCGCGTTTCCGAGCGCGTTCATCGCGAAGGCCGTCGCGTCGAGGGTCGAGACCGCGGCGAACAGAAACGCCGAGACGTACGCCTCGATGAGGACTGGTGCGACGGGCACCGGTGTGATGAGCCCAGCGAGCGGTGCCACGATGCTGCCCGACGTGTCGCCGCGCGTTCGTCCGAGCGCGATCTCGGCGAGCGCGTAGCGGGCAAAGATCGCCTGGACACTCTCGGCGAAGGCCTGGCCCGAGTGCCCGTGCGTGTCTCGGGCGAGAATCGGACGAGCGTGCTCCTGCACCCAGCCGTAGTCAGCGAGATCGGGCGAGTGGGCCACAAGTGCGGGCGTGGTGCTCATCGGAGGACGTGTCCGCGTAGCATCTCATCAGCGCCGTCGATGGTCAGCGCCAGCGTGAGCGCCAGGCCGCGCCGGGACCGCCGCGATCCCGCGCGGCAGGTATGATGCCTCGCGTCGGAGACGTCTGATGAAGCTCAAGTCGGTGCGCGTGAACATGTTCCGCAACTTCCTCGACTCGACCGAGGTCGAGATTGATCCAGAGATCACGGCACTCGTCGGCAAGAACGAGAGCGGGAAGTCGAGCTTCCTGACCGCCCTCGCCCGCCTGCTCCCTGCTCGCGACGTCGTGGGCGCGTTCTCGACGGCAGCAGACTACCCCGCGTGGCTCGAGAAGAAGCATCGCCTGGCCAAGGGCGACGGCAAGCTCGCGGCAACGTCACCCATCACCGTCACGCTGACGCTCGACGACGACGACCGCGCCGCTCTCGACGACGAACTGGGCCCCGGCGTGGTCGGCGCGCAGGACATCACGTTCGCGCGGACGTACGCGAACGAGATCGAGTGGACCGTGTCGTGGAGCGAGGAAGCCCTCGTCGCTGCGATCCTCGCCAACGCCGAGGTCGACGCTGCGGACGCGCCCGCAGCGCATGCCGCGAAGACGATCGCGTCAATGCATGCGGCCGTGACCGCGATGCGCAGCGGTGACGAGACGCAGCAAGCAAACGCGACGGCGATCGCGGCTGCGCACACCGCACTGCTCGGCAAGGACGATCCGGACGACGTTGTCTGGAGCGCAGTCTCGGCACGTATCCCCAAGCTGTTCTATTTCGCGAGCTACAGCTCTCTCCCAAGCTCGATCCACATCCGTCAGCTGCTCAAGAAGGCCAAGAACCCAAGCAACCTGACCGACGACGAGCGGACCGCGCTCGCGCTCTTGCGCCTCGCGGCGACGGACGACGCATACTTCGTGAACCCCGACTACGAGCTACGGAAGCGCGAACTGGAGAACGTCGCGAACGCCCTCACGGACGACGTGCTCGCGTACTGGTCGCAGAACCCCGACCTCCGTGTTCACATCGACGTTACGCAGGTCACCGAGGCGGCGCCTCCCGGCGGCCAACAGTCCGTCGTCGAGCACCTCAAGGTGCGCATGTACGACGATCGGCATCGCCTGTCGCTGCCGTTTCAGAGTCGGTCGACGGGTTTTCAGTGGTTCTTCTCGTTCCTCGCGGCGTTCTCCGAGTTCGAACGGGAGGACAAGCGCATGGTGATCCTCCTCGACGAGCCGGCGCACGGCCTCCACGCGCGTGCGCAGGCCGACTTCCTGCGATTCATCGAGGAGCGCCTCGCGCCGCGCCACCAGGTCATCTACACGACGCACTCGCCGTTCATGGTGCAGCCCGGCCAGCTGCACCGCGTGCGCGTCGTCGAGGACCGCGGTCGTGAGACGGGAGCACTCGTCTCCAAGGAGGTCCTCTCCAAGGATCGCGACACGGTGTTCCCGCTGCAAGCCGCACTCGGCTATGACCTCGCGCAGCATCTCTTCGTCGCACCGCACAGCCTCGTCGTCGAGGGCAGCGCCGACTTCACCTACCTCACGCTGCTCTCGGACGTTCTCATCGTGGGTAAGCGCCAGGGGCTCGACCCACGATGGTCCATCGTGCCGGTCGGCGGCGCCGACATGGTGCCGACGTTCGTCGCGCTCCTCGGAAAGCACCTCGACGTGACCGTGCTCGTCGATTCGCAGAAGGCCGGCCATCAGAAGCTCATGCGGCTCGTCGCCGACGGCCTTCTCGATGCGCGTCGCACGCTCATGGTCGGCCAGGTGCTGGGTCGGCCGCTCGCGGACATCGAGGACGCGTTCCACATCGACGACTATCTGAAGATCTACAACGGCGCCTTCAGCGCGAAGGTGAAGCCGAAGGACCTCACGGGCACCGATCCCATCGTCGCGCGTCTCGCGCGCTTCGCGAACGTCGATCGGTTCGATCACGGCAAGCCCGCGGACTATCTTCTCCGCCACCGCGACGATGTCCTGCCGAAGCTGCAGGCGGAGACGCTCGACCAGTTCGAGAAGCTCTTCGTCGCGATCAATGCGACGCTGCCGAAGTAGAAGGCGAAACGCGCGGGCTACGCCGCGCCAACCCCCAGCAACGTGTCGTCGAGCCCGAGCCTCTTCGCCGCCACCAATATCTCGTACGCGAGCCCGGGCGCGGCGACGAAGAGATCGTCGAGAGCCACGGTCGTGCCGACGCACGCACCCAACGCGCGAGCGAGCGCGAGCGCGCGCATGTCACGCTCCCCGACCGCGACCACCATCACCGCGCTCCAGTCGATTGCGATACGCGCGTACGTCATCGTCGCCGCGGCGACATGCGGCCGGATCTCCACCTCGCGCAGGACCGAGGCTAGGTGCCATCCGGCGACGACCCGGCTCCCGCGAACCTCCTCGGAGTGAACGACATCCCGCGCCACCTCGTCTGCGAGCGCGCTCATTCCGCAGAGGGCCAGAGCGTCGTGGAACGGCCAGCCGAGCACGAGCGCCAGATCGCCGCCGAAGCGCGCGTTCGCGTCATCGTCGGGTCCGATCAAGAGCACCAACATGTCACCCCGACGCTGGCGACGAGGACGCACTGACGCACGCCTGCGGCCGCCGTCGATGTCGACGCGCAGTCGGGAACGAGGCACGATCGGGGACATGAAACCGCGCAAGAGAGCGAGTGCCCGTGTTCCGCTCGACCGGATCGAGCGCCTCTTCGCGCACCGACGAGTTCTGGAGGAGAGGCTTGCACGCGTGGACGACGCGATCGGCGTCCTGCTCATTCGCCTGGCCTCCCGGAACATCTACACCGCGGACATCGCACATCGACTCGCGCGCGTGATCGGCGAAGCGCCCACGCTCGCCGCGATCGCTCGCCTCGACGCGAGGCTTCGTCAGTCCCGTGCGCGGGCACGGCGCCGCCGTGCACCTGGACCGCGTGTCACCGGTCCCGAGCCCTCCCGCGATCAGCGCCCGTAGCGCGCACGACCCGCAGCCTGGCGGGCGACACGCGCGGCGGCGAGCAGCCGCTGCTCAAGCTGCTCGAAGTACGTCGCGACGGCAGTGCGCAGCTCGTAACGCTTGTTGTAGTCCATGGTCGCCGCCAGCTGGGTCCACAGGTTGCTGCGCTCGTTCTGAATCCTGCCGTGACCCCGTGACGACGTCGCCATGACCTCGGCGTCGTCCAGCGTCGGGGCGGTCCGCGCCTTCCAGTACCGAAGCGCATGCGACGCCCGCACGCGACGCCCGCACAGCTCGCACGAAACCACGAGCCAGTAGGGGTTGCGCACGGGCAGGTCGCGCAACGCACTACTCGACGGCGTCATCATCACCGTCGTCGTCCTCCTCATCGCCATCGCCATCGTCGTCGTCGTCGTCGTCGGCCTCCCGATCGACCCCGTCCTCGTCGTCCTCGTCGTCCTCGTCGAGGTCGTCGCCCTCGCCCTCGTCGTGGACGTTCGGGACCATCTCCTCCAGCTGCTCGACCATCTCCTCGGGGAGTTCCCAGGTCTCGACGGTCGTCTTCTTGATCTTCGTCAACTTCGGCATGTTCGATCTCCTGCGCCGCGACGTGCGGCTCCTTCGGAATGATCGATACCGATCGTCATGACAACGACCGCAGCGCAGATGATCGTGACGCGGCGTCACGCGTGGGCTCGCGCGACCGAAGGCGGGCCATGGTGTCCGCGGCGCCGGGGAAGCACACCAAACGAGCCGTCACCGCACGCTGCATCTGTCGCCCGAGCATCGACCAAACGACAATCGCGCGTCTTCGCTTGGCCGACCGAACGTCCCATGCATCGCTCAAGCGACTGCACGCTTGAGCGTGCGCCCGTAGAGTCAGCTGCATGCCGAGACGAGCGACGTTCTCCACCGAGGTGGCTCCCCACGCGCTGCGGCGGCACCCGCGCTTCGGCGCCTTCGTGCGCGCTCTCGCCGGTGTGCCCGGTCTCCCTCGGAGTCTGCGCGCGGCGGTCGCGCTCACCTGGCTCGAGCACGACCCGCCGGGCATGCGCGCGCTCCAGGACGGCTGGGATCGCGGGTTCCGCAAAGCCGTGCAGCGGCTCGGTGTGCTCGCCGCGAACGGCGGGCTCCTCGGCAGCAGCATTCACTACCAGATGATGCGGACGCTACGGGACCCCGACCGAGCGACGTGGACGCTCACGATCCCGGAGCGCCGTCGCTGGCACTCGGTACCGCCGACCAAGCGGAGTGCGACACTGCACGTGTGGCTCGCCGCCGGCCCCGCCCCCACGAAGCGCGTGACGCGTCGCGAGCGTTTCATCCACGCACTATCGGACCTGCTCCGCGACGCGCCGGTTGGCCCGCTCCGCGCAGCGAACGCGCGCCTCGACGTCATCGTCGGCGTGTTCCGCGCCATATACGGCACCCTCCGTTCACCCGCCGGTCTGAAGGCAGATGTCGCGCTCGCCAGGAGTGTCGACCCGGCGCGCGGGGGAATCGTCTGGCCCGACGGCAGCGGAAAGCGCGGACGACGGAAGCGCGCGAGCGCTGATCTCGTCTACGAGGACCGCATCCGCTACATCGTCGCCGACCAGGTTCGTCACGCGGACGAACTGCTCGCGTACAACCCGGTCGTGCCGTTCGCGCGCCCGCCACGCAAGAAGAAGTAGCTCGAACCGAGCCCCGACAAGCTATTTCGACGCGAGCGTAGACGCGCGTAGAACCGACCCGTGCCCAGAGAGAAGATCGAAGCGCTGGTTCGTGAGACCGACGTCGCCAAGCTCTTGAACGTGTCCGTCCGGACCGTGCAGGGCTGGCGGCTCGACGGGCGCGGGCCGCGGTTCGTTCGGATTGGGCGGTCCGTGCGGTATCGACGCGCGGATCTCCGCAGGTTCATCGGTCGATAGCAGGCGCGCACGTAGCGCGATCACACCCGAGTAGCAGACGCGTGGTCGGCCACGGCCGCGCGCGAGCGCCGACGTCCGTCGGCGAGAGGGAGAGGTGCGTCATGTTCGATGTCTCGAAGGTTCGCATCCGTTCCGCGATGGAGCTCGACGAGTTCCGCGACGACGGCCCCAAGTTCCTCACGCACGCACCGCTGAAGGTCGCGTTCGGCGCACGGAACATCGCGCACGGACCGTCGAACGTTTTCAAGACGTTCTTCGTCTTGCACTCGGCCGTGCAGGTCGCGCAAACGGGTGCGCAGGTGCTCGCGATCGTGGGCGAGGGGGACGAGGCGCGTATCGCTGATCGCCTGCGCGGTCTCAGCTGCATGCAGGGCACCACGCTGCGCGCACTGGGCACGGGACTGATCGCGGTGTTCGCCGCACCGCCGCTCGACGACGACGCGGGAGCGACCTTCCTCCTGGGACTGGTCGCCAAGGTGAAGCCGCGGTTGACGATCATCGACCCCTTCGCGTCGATCTTCCTGGGCGACGAGAACCGCTCGGACACGGTCGCGCGCGTGCTCAACGTGCTCGACGCCGTCATCGCGAGCGACTCGGCGGTGCTGCTCGTGCACCACGACAGGAAGCTCGGCAAGGACGTGGGACGCGATATGCGCGGGCACTCGCGCATGCGCGCCTGGGCCGACGTGATCACGGGCTTCGAGGAGCGCGATGGGCAGATCGTGCTGTACGACGAGAAGCAGCGCGACGTGGCGAAGTCGGAGCCGCGCGCGTTCGTCGTGCGCTTCGGCGACGACAAGCTGGTGTCGGCGATCGAGCCGGTCGAGCGCAAGCCGAGTCGGCGCGAGCGCGAGGCCGCCGAGGCGACGGACCAGCTGCTCGGCAGGGTGCGTGAGGTGCTCGCGGGCGGCCCGACGACGAAGCACAAGCTACTGGTCGCGCTGTCGGTGAGCGCGAGCACCGCGGAGCGCCTGCTGCAGAAGCTGGTCGATCTCGGCGAGGCCGAGAAGCGCCCGGTGGTGATGACGGACTCGCGCGGGCGCGAGACGAAGCGCGACGCCTACGTGGCGGTCGTGCGCTGAGGTGAGCGCCCGGTCGCGAGACCGGACGCGACACACGGACGACGCGACCGCCCCTCTAAGGGGGCGGTCCGATCGTGCGGTCGTGGTCGAGCGTCGAAGGACGCAGAAAAGGAGAAGTGCAATGAGCGGTGGTTTTGATGATTTCCTCAAGTCCCTCCAGCCGCCCCCGGACGGCACGTACCCGTTCGAGGTCGTGGCGTGCAGTCGCTCGACGTTCGAGGTGAGGTTCACGCTCGAAGTGATCGACGGCGACTACGCCGGCAAGCGGGCGCGCGTGACGCTGAACATCGAGCGCGACTTCGCGACGATCCAGAAGGTGATGGACGTGATCAACGCGAGCGATGCGCAGAGTGAGCGCGACCTCGCGGGGCGCCGCCTCTACGCGACGATCCGCCACGGTGACACCGCGGGCAAGCTGTTCCTGAGCAAGCCGGAGCCGATGGCGGACGAGGACGCGCCGTCGGCGCCGTGAGGCAGCGGCCGATGCCGCGTGCCGTCGGTCACACGATCGGCGGCACGCGGCGCTCGGCTCGGAGCACACGACCATGAAGAACGACGAGCTTCCCGAACTGGCCACGGTGCGCGACGTCGCGCAGTGGCTGCACACCACGCCCAAGGGCGTCTACGCGATGGTCGCGCGGGGTCTGATCCCTGGCGTGCTGAAGGTCGGACGACGCGTGCTCTTCACGCGCGCGAGCCTGGTACGCTGGTTGGAGCAGAGGCGTGCGTCGTCGCCGATGGAGTAGGCGATGACGATCAAGATCAGGAAGTACAAGGGACGCAAGGACGTGCTCGAAGTGGACATCGTGGTGCGCATGCCGAATGGCGAGACCGTGCGCGAGCGCCGCAAGGCGCCGGTCTCGTCGAGGTCGGGTGCGATGCGGTGGGCCGCGGAGCGCGAGCGCGAGATCCTCACGCGCGGCATCACGCCGAAGCTGCGCGCTGACGTCTCGACCATCATCGAGTTCAAGCCGAGGTTCATCGACGGCTACGCGCGCGCCAACAAGCACAAGGACTCGGGCATCGAGTCGAAGGAGTACGCGCTGCGCGCGTACATCGTGCCGCTGCTCGGCCACAAGCGGCTCGACGCGATCACCAACGAGGACGTCGCCGCCCTGAAGAGCAAGCTCACGGCGAAGGCAACGTCGACCACCAACAACGTGCTCTCGACGCTGAACGTGATGCTGAAGACGGCGGTGGAGTGGAAGGTCATCGACGCGATGCCCTGCCGCATCAAGCTGCTGAAGATGCAGAAGGCGACGATGAGCTTCTACGAGCCGAGCGACTACGCGCGGTACGTCGACGCGGCTCGCCGGGCCGACCCGCGCATCGAACTGATCGTTCTGCTCGGTGGCGATGCGGGTCTGCGCCGTGGAGAAATCCTCGGGCTCGAACAGGCCGACGTCGATCTGAAGCGCAACCTGCTCACGGTCGCCCGCTCGATCTGGCGCGGCAAGGCGACCCCGACCAAGGGCATGGAGTACCGGCACGTGCCGCTGACCAAGCGGCTGGCGGCGGCGCTCGCTGCGAACCGCCACCTCCGCGGCCCGCGCGTTCTCTACGCCGACGACGGCGCGCCGCTGACGGCGAAGATCCTCCAGCGCTGGCTGCTGCGTGCTCAAAAGCTCGCCGGCATCCGGGCGACCGGGGCGGTTCACGTCCTGCGCCACAGCTTTTGTTCGCACCTCGCCATGCGCGGTGCGCCTGCGCTGAGCATCCAGAAGCTCGCCGGGCACAAGAACCTTGAGACGACGCTCCGCTACTTGCACCTGGCCGAGGGCGAGGCCGAGCGCGCGATCCGGTTGCTCGAAACGGCTGCGGGCCGTGGAGACATCCTGGAGACGTCCACCACGGCCCGCACCGGAACCGACGGTTCTGGAAACGATCACAACTAGTTAGGAACCGATCTGGATGATGGAGGCGCCGGGAGTCGAACCCGGGTCCGAAGGCGATCCGGTAGAGCCACTACGTGCGTAGTCCGCGTTTTGTGTCGCGACGCAGGTCCCCCACGGACGGGCTACCTACGTCGCCAGCGATCGGCCCGGTATGAAAACCGGATTCTCGCCCCTTCCCGCGATCGCGCAGGAGAGGCCAGCCAGCTCGATTACGCCTCCAGGAGAGCACTGGCGGGCTCTTCCCTTCGACGGCCGTCGCTAAACCTTACTCAGGCCGCAACAGCGTAGGTGCTGTCGTTCGCACTTACTGGTTCCCGGATGTTTTTGACGCGGTCTCCGAGTCCCGCGGCACGCAGCTCGACGTTTCACTGCCCTCGTCGAAACCGTGACACCCCCTTGAGAAAGAACGAATCGCGGCGAGGAACATAGCGCCGCGATCGGGCGCGTCGAGGTCTCGATCGTTGAGCGTGACGCGGCCTCGGGATAGCTTGCGCCGCCGATGTCTTCCTCGCGCCTTCCCTCGCTCCTGCTCGCCACGCTCGCCCTCATCGGCTGCGGCGCTCCGGAGAGCACCGAGGCGGTCCCCGCGCCCCCGCCGGCGGCGCCCGAGGTCGATCTCGTCGCAGCGGGCCAAGGGCGCGAGGCGTACGCGACCTACTGCGCGCTCTGCCATGGGGCGACCGGCGAGGGCTATCTCGCCGACAACGCGCCCGCGCTCGCCAACCCCGACTTCCTCGACTCGGTCAGCGACGCCTACCTGCGCACGGCGATCGAGGAAGGGCGCCCCGGCACGCCGATGTCGGCGTGGGCCGCGAGCCGCGGCGGGCCGCTGAGCGACGCCGACATCACGCACCTCATCGCGTTCGTCCGCAGCTGGGCGACCGAAGCGCCCATCGATCTGAGCCACGTCACCGTGTCGGGCCGGGTCGAGCTCGGGCGCACGCTCTACGGCGCCCGATGCGCCTCGTGCCACGGCGCGAGCGGCGAAGGCGTGAGCGCGCCGCAGCTGGCGAACCCGGTGTTCCTGCGGACCGCGTCGGTCGGCTACATCCGCTACACGATCGAGCACGGCCGCCGCGGCACGCCCATGCCCGCCTTCGGCGACATGCTCGACTCGGCGTCGATCGACGATCTCGTCGCGTACGTGCGCACGCTGGTGCCGGGCGTCACGACCCCGCTCGTGCCGATGGGCGGGCCGCCGCCCGATCTGGATCACCTCGTGATGAACGAGAGCGGCCCCGATCCAGGCTTCGAGCTGCGCGAGGACCGCTTCGTCCCCGGCCGCGCGGTGCGCGACGCGATGGATCGCAACGCGCGCATGGTGCTCCTCGACGCGCGCGCGCCGAGCGACTGGGCCCGCACGCACATCCGCGGGGCGGCGCCCTTCCCGTTCTACGACGTCGACACGCTCGCCGAGCACCTACCGAACGACGGCACGTGGATCATCGCGTACTGCGCCTGCCCGCACGCGGCGTCCGGGCACGTCGTGGACGAGCTGCGCCGCCGCGGCTTCTCGCACACCGCGATCCTCGACGAGGGCATCCCGTGGTGGATCGAGCAGGGCTTCCCGGTGGAGGCGGGCCCCCTTCCCGCCGGCGCCGAGACGATCCACGCCGCGGGGCACTGATCGCCGATGTCGATCGAGCCCGCGTCCGAGCCCGAGCTCCTGGCGCGTGCGCGTGCGATCGCCGGGGCGACCGTCGGAGAGATCGCCGCACGCCTCGGCGTCGGGCCGCGGGCGAGCGGCCACAAGGGCTACGTGGGGGCGCTCGTGGAGCGCGCGCTCGGGCTCCGCGCGCGCGGCGCCGGGCCCGACCTGCCCGCGCTCGGGGTAGAGCTGAAGACGACGCCGATCGATCCGAGCGGGCGCCCACGCGAGAGCACGTTCGTGTGCATGGTGCCGCGCGACGGGCTCGAGCAGCCGTGGGAGGCCTCGGCGCCGCGGGCGAAGCTCGCGCGCGTTCTCTTCGTCCCCGTCGAGGCCGTGGGCGAGCTCGACCGCCGGCGCATCGGGAACGCATTCTACTGGTCGCCGAGCCCCGCCGACGACGCGGTGCTCGCGAGCGACTGGCAGGAGCTCGCGGGCGCGCTCCGCGCCCACGGCCACGAGCACTTCTCGGCGCGACGCGGGACGCTGCTGCAGGTGCGCCCCAAGGCCGCGAGCGCGCGCAGCCGCTGGCTCGCGACGGGGGAAGGCGAGGCCCCGATGCTCGCCCTTCCCCGCGCGTTCTATCTCCGCCGCACCTTCGTCGCGACCATCCTCGCCGGCTCCGGCCTGCGCGCCGAGGCGAGCCGTGGAACATGATCGCCCGATGAGCGAGCCCAGCCTCTCCTTCGAGCCCCCTCTCTCCCGCGACGCCGGCCGAGCCGCGCGGGCCGAGCGCTACGACCGCGTGCGCGCCTCCATCGATGCGCTGCTCGAGGGCGAGGACGACTGGATCGCCGCGATGGCGACGGTCGCCTGCGAGCTCTCCCACGCGTTCGCGCACTTCCACTGGACCGGCTTCTACCGCGCGGTTCCCGGGCGGCGCCTCGTGGTCGGGCCCTACCAGGGCACGCACGGATGCCTGCGGATCGACTTCGCCCGCGGCGTCTGCGGGGCGGCGGCGCGCACGCGCCAGACGCAGCTCGTGCCCGACGTGGAGGCCTTTCCCGGGCACATCGCGTGCGCGAGCAGCACGCGCTCCGAGATCGTCGTGCCGGTCCTCGTGCCCGATGGCCGGGTGCTCGCCGTCCTGGACGTGGACTCGAACGACCCCGCCGCGTTCGACGATCTCGACCAGGAGCGCCTCGAGAGCCTCTGCGGGATGTTGGGCGCCCGGTTCGGCGGGGAGGCACCACGTGACAGTTCCGCAAGGTAACCCTATGATGGGGGTCGGAGCGGCCGAGCGGCCGCGAGGAGTCGAGAGATGATCCAGCTCACCGACAAGGCAGCAGCGAAGGTCCGCGAGATCCGCGAGGCCGAGAACCTCGGCGAACAGGGCCTCCGCGTCCGCGTGATCGGCGGCGGATGCTCCGGATTCACGTATGATCTCTTCTTCGAGGACGAGACGACCGACCTCGATCAGGAGTTCGAGTCCCAGGGAATCAAGCTCTTCGTCGACATGATGAGCTACCAGTACCTCGAGGGGACCGAGATCGACTACGTCGAGGGCCTGCACGGCGCGGGCTTCAAGTTCGGCAACCCGAACGCGAAGAGCACTTGCGGCTGCGGCTCGAGCTTCTCGGCCTGAGGATCGGCCCGACGCAACGGGCAGGAATCGGTGACGGAACGGCCCACTCGACGAACGAGTGGGCCGTTTTCTTTTGGTTTTCGATTGGCACCCCCGCCCAGGACGACTTGGTCGTTTGCAGATTACCTAACGTTACGTAATCTAGCCCTCATGAGCACGGGCTACAGCAACGACGCGGGCACCAGCCGATACATCGAGTCGGTGCGTTCCATTCCCCTCCTCGACCGAGAGGCCGAGCACGAGATCGCGGTGCGCGCGCTCGCGGGAGACGCCGACGCGAAGAACGCGCTCGTCCGGGCCAACCTCCGCTTCGTCGTCGCGATCGCCCTCTCCTACCGCCGCTACGGCATCCGGGTCTCGGACCTGATCGCCGAGGGCAACCTCGGCCTGATGATCGCCGCCGGCAAGTTCGACCCCGAGCGTGGCACGCGCTTCGTGACGTACGCGGGGTACTGGATCCGAGCGCTCATCCTCGACCTCATCGTCCGTGCCTCGACGATGGTCGGCGCCGGCAGCGGCCCGCTCCGCAGCAAGCTGTTCTTCCGCCTCCGCCGCGAGCGCGCGCGCATCGGGAACATCGTGCCGGACGCCACGGAGCGGAACGCGATCCTCGCGCAGCGCTTCGAGACGAGCGAGGAGAAGATGGAAGAGATGCTGCGCCGCCTCGACGCGCGCGACGTCTCGCTCGACCAGCCCGTGCACGCCGAGTCGGGCGTGACGATGCTCGACGCGCTCGAGGACGACGGCGCGAGCCCCGAGTCGGTTGCCGCCTTCCACGAGACCGACGGGCTGATGCGCGATCGCCTCGCGACCGCCCTCTCCCGCCTCGACCGGCGCGAGCGCTACATCGTGGAGCAGCGCTACATGGGCGAGGAGGAAGTCTCGCTCGCCGAGATCGGCCGCGAGCTCGGCGTCTCGCGCGAGCGCGCCCGCCAGCTCGAGGCCCGCGCCAAGCAGAAGCTGCGCGAGCAGCTGGACGATCTCGCGCTCGACATGGTGGCCTGAAGCGCGCGTCGCGCGAGCACCGTCAATTCAGCGTCGGCGGAAGCTCGAGCGCGAACGTCGCGATCTCGGCGTCGAAGCCGGTGCCGTCGTCGCGCACCATCTGGTAGGTGCCGCGCATCGTTCCGCGCGCCGTCACGAGCACGCAGCCGCTGGTGTACTGGAAGACCTCGCCCGGCTCGAGGTGCGGCTGCTCGCCGACCACGCCAGGGCCGCGGACCTCCTCGACCTTTCCGTGGCCGTCCGTGATGATCCAGTGCCGCGTGAGCAGCTGCGCCGCGCGCGTGCCCTCGTTGGCGATCCGGATCGTGTAGGCCCAGACGTAGCGCCCCGCGCGCGGCGCCGACTGCTCCGGGACGTATTTCGAGACCACGGAGACGCGGATTCCGTCGGTGATGGCGACCGACGTCGTGACGGGCGAAGGCATCGCGCCATCGTAGTACGAAACAGACGGAAAGAGCCCTCGGGTCAAGCTCGGAGCCCCATCGGCCGATGCCGACTTCGATGCCCCTCGCAGCCACGCGCGCCGGACTACGCCCCACGAGGCCGGAGGAAGACCTCCCCGAGGGCTCCGGCGCCCGGGCCGGCCTCATGCTCGGGAGCTACCGCCTCGTCACGGAGCTGGGCCAGGGCGGCATGGGCACGGTGTACTACGCCGAGCACGTCTCGCTCCCACGGCGCGCCGCGGTGAAGGTGCTCGCGCCCGACGTGGCCCGAGACGCCGATCTCGTGCGGCGCTTCTTCGACGAGGCCCACGCCGTGAACGCAATCCGGCACCCGGGCATCGTCGACGTGATCGACCTCGGCTCCGAGCACGGTCTGCACTACCTCGTGATGGAGCTGCTCGAGGGCGAGACGCTCGGCGCTCGCCTCGAGCGCGTGGGCAAGCTCGGCGCGCGCGAGTGCGTGGACCTCTGCGCCCAGGCGGCGGGCGCGCTGGCTGCCGCTCACGAGAAGCGGATCGTCCACCGCGATCTCAAGCCCGAGAACCTCTTTCTCGTCGCGGCGGGCGCCCGCTCGCAGGTGAAGGTCCTCGACTTCGGGATCGCCAAGCTCGCGGGCAAGGACGACGCCCATCGCACGCGCACCGGGCTCGTGCTGGGGACGCCGATGTACATGTCGCCCGAGCAGTGCCTCGGCGATCGCGATCTCGACGCGCGCAGCGACGTCTATTCGCTCGGTGTCGTGGCCTACGAGATGCTCGCCGGACGCCCGCCCTTCGACTTCGACGCCGTCGGCCGGCTCATCGTCGCGCACACGCACGAGCCCCCGCCGCCGCCCTCGCGCTGGGTGAAGGGCGTGCCGGCCGCCCTCGAGCAGGTCGTGCTGCGCATGCTCGCCAAGCGCCGCGAAGATCGCTTCGACACGATGCAGGACGCGGCACGCGCCCTCGACGATGCGCTCCACGATCGCGTGGCGCCTCACCTCGCGTACGTCCGGCGCGCGGCGGGCGAGGCCCCGACGGCCGAGGACATCGAGCGCATCGAGGTCGCCCAGACGCGCTCCGTGGGCACGCGCCTGCGCGACATCGTCCAGCAGCGGATGCAGAGCGATCGGCTGCCTCTGCCTTCGCTCCCCAACGTCGTGCTCAAGGCGCTCGACCTCTTGCGCAACGAGGGCGTCGGCATGGCGCGGATCGCGCGCATCGTGGAGGCCGATCCCATCCTCGTCGCGCGGATCCTGCGGCTCGCGAACAGCGTCGCGATCGGCGCGACGACCCAGGTCACCAGCCTCGACGTCGCGCTCGCACGCGTGGGAGAGCGGCAGCTGCGCATGCTGCTCCACGAGTGCGCGGCCCGCGAGGTCTTCGTCTCGCGCGATCCTTCGATCGCGCGGACGTTCCAGAGCATCTGGGAGCACTGTCTGGCGGTGGGCACGCTCGCCCGCGAGCTCGCCGACGAGCCCGCGCAGATGCGCGAAGAGCTCTATCTCGCCGGGCTGCTCCACGACGTCGGCAAGCCTGTCGTGGGCGCGCTCCTGCTCGAGACCGAGCGGAGCCTCTGGGAGAAGCTCGGCACGCCCTGCATGGGCGGATCGCTCTGGCTGCGCATCGTGGACGACTGTCATGCCGAGGTGGGCTCGTCGGTGGCGCGGCGCTGGTCGCTCCCCGAGAACGTCGCGGCCGCGATCGGAAGTGGTCTCGACCACGATCCGGAAGGGCTCTCGCGCTTCCAGGGCTGGCTCGTCTACGCCCATCGCCTGGCGCTCTCGGTGGGGCATCGCGGCGGTGCGCCCGAGTCGGTGGGGATCGAGGAGGCCGTCACGCGCGCGCGCGAGGCGATCGGCGCGACGCCCGTCCAAGAGCAGCGCGCGCTCGCCGTCCTCGCCGACGCGGTGGGGGGCCCGCGCCCGGCACCGAAGGCGTCCGCCGCGGCCACCGCGACGCGCGCCGTGCGCAAGCGCTGACTGTCAGCGACGCCGAGCCCGCTCGAGGCGCAGCGTCTTGCGGACGGTTACGGCGCGCGCGTCGGGATCGGCGAAGCGATACGGCGCGCGGCGATCGCGGGCGCTCGCATAGTCGATGCCCACGCGCGGGCCGACGAGCGCGCGCGCGACGGGCGTGCCTTCGCGCAGCTCGAGCCCGCCCGGCTCGAAGATCGCGTGGTGGCTCCAGGAGGTGTCGAGCGCGAGGGCGGCGGCGACCTTGCCGGGCCCCGCGAGGTCGAGCTTGCCGCCGCGGCGGGCGGCGATCGTCTCGAGCCCGAGCACCGGCTCGGCGGCGCGCACGAGCACGGCCGCGCCCTCGTCGACGCCGTTCGTGACGAGGTTCAGCATCGCGTGCATCCCGTAGCAGAGGTACACGTACGCGCGCCCGGCCGGGCCCCACATCGGCGCGTTGCGCGCGGTGCGTCCCATGCGGCAGTGGCTCGCCGTGTCCCCGGGATGCCGATAGGCCTCGACCTCGGTGACGCGCACCGCGACGTCGTCGCGGACGATCACGCGCCCGAGCAGGTCTCGCGCGACCTCGAGGGCATCTCGCTCGAAGAACGCCTGCGGGAGCAGGGCGCCGAGGTCGGGCGGCGGAGAAGAACGATCCAGTCGAGAAGCGACCCCACGGGGACTTGAACCCCGGTTACCGGCGTGAGAGGCCGATGTCCTAACCACTAGACGATGGGGCCAGAAGAACGAAACGAACAGAAGGGCAGGAAAGCGAAGAAGGAAGCGATTTCGGGGACTAGGAGTCGAACCTAGATAAACAGTGCCAGAAACTGTTGTCCTGCCATTAGACGATCCCCGAGCTTGGAACCGCCCGCCCTGCGGGGGTGCGCTATGTACGCTGGACCTCCCGCAGCGTCAAGCGCGAGCGGCGCTTGCCGCAACGTTCTCTCGCCTGTAGGATGTTCTACGGTTTCCCAATCGGGGAATCTCGAGAATGTCCGCCAAGCCCCTCGAATTCCTGGTCACTGCGAACCGTCTGGGGGACGGTCGCGTCGTCTATCTGGCCGAAGGCCCGCGCTGGACCGAGCGCTACGACGAGGCGCAGCCGACGCGCGACCCCGCCGAGCGCGATCGATGGCTCGCCTGGGGACGCAGCCAGGAGCGCGTGGTCTGCGGCGTCTATGCGATCGAGGCGCCCGTCGGGCCCGCCGGCCGCGAGCTCTCGGCCCGCGAGCGCCTCCGCGCGCAGGGCCCCGAGGACGCGCGGCGCCGTCTCGGATACCCCGGCTGAGCACGAGGACTTCGCGATGTACGTCTACGACGAGCACGATCGACGTCTGGTCCGCGAGCGCGCCGCGCAGCTGCGCGATCAAGTGCGGCGCCGCCTGACGGGCGAGCTGACCGAAGAGGAGTTCCGCCCTCTCCGCCTGCAGAACGGCCTGTACCTGCAGCTGCACGCGTACATGCTCCGGATCGCGATCCCCTACGGGCTGCTCTCGAGCACGCAGCTGCGGAAGCTCGCCGAGATCACCCGCAAGTACGATCGCGGCTACGCGCACTTCACGACGCGCCAGAACCTGCAGCTCAACTGGCCGAAGCTCGAGGACGTGCCGACGATCCTCGACGAGCTCGCCTCGGTCGAGATGCACGCCATCCAGACGAGCGGCAACTGCGTCCGCAACGTCACCTCCGACCCCTTCGCGGGCGTCGCGGCCGACGAGGAGATCGATCCGCGGCCCTACTGCGAGATCCTGCGGCAGTGGTCGACGTTCCATCCGGAGTTCGCGGCCCTTCCCCGCAAGTTCAAGATCGCCGTGACGGGCGCGCCCGTGGATCGCGCGGCGATCGCCGTGCACGACATCGGCCTGCGCGTGGTGAAGAACGAGCGCGGCGAGATCGGCTTCGACTTCTACGCGGGCGGCGGCCAGGGCCGCACGCCGTTGCTCGCCGAGCGGATGCGCGCGTTCGTCCCCGAGCGCGATCTGTTGAGCTACACGGAGGCCGTCCTCCGCGTCTACAACCTCGAGGGACGGCGCGACAACAAGTTCAAGGCGCGCATCAAGATCCTCGTGAAGGAGACGGGCCCCGAGGAATTCCGGCGCCGCGTCGAGGAAGAGCACGCGCGGATCAAGGACGATCCCGGTCTCGTGCTGGATGCGGCCGAGCTCGAGCGCATGAAGCGCTACTTCCGCGCGCCGGCGTACGAGAGCTCTTCCGCGGGCGGGACCACGCTCGAGGCGCTCGCGCTCGGCAAGGACCGCGCGCTCGCGCGCTGGGTGCAGGGCAACGTGCTCCCGCATCGGGTGCCCGGCTACGCGATCGTGCAGCTCTCGCTGAAGAGCCCCGCCGCGCCCCCCGGCGACGTGACGGCCGATCAGCTCGACGCGGTCGCCGACCTCGCCGAGCGCTTCTCGTTCGGTCGTGCGGTCGTCACGCACCGACAGAACCTCGTCCTCACCGACGTACCCCTCCGCGATCTGCGGCAGGTGCACGCGGCGCTCGACGCGCTGGGCTTCGCCACGCCGAACGTGGGGCGTGTGACCGACATCATCGCGTGCCCGGGCCTCGACTACTGCGACCTCGCGAACGCGCGCTCGATCCCGATCGCCGACGACATCACCAAGCGCTTCGACGACCTCGACTTCGTCTTCGACGTCGGCCCGCTCACGCTGAACATCTCGGGCTGCATCAACGCGTGCGGCCACCACCACGTCGGCAACATCGGCATCCTGGGCATCGACAAGCAAGGCGAGGAGTTCTACCAGGTCACGCTCGGCGGCTCGGGCGGCCACGGCGTCGGGGGGAGCGACGCGGCGATCGGCAGGATCCTCGGGCGCGCGCTCTCGGCGAGCGAGGTCGCGCCCGCGATCGAGCGCATCGTGCGGCGCTACCTCGAGCTGCGCACGAGCGAGGACGAGACCTTCATCGAGGCCCATCACCGGCTCGGCAACGAGCCCTTCAAGGAGGCCGTCTATGGCGCTCATCCGGAAGCGCGCGTCAGCGCCGCGGAGTGAAGCTCGGGAAGGAGTGCTCGCTGCGGGGGCCTCGGACCGGCTCGCTGGCGCGGCGCACTACGAGGTCGCCGACGCGGATCGTTGGATCTTCGTGAACGACGGCGCGGTCGCGGCCGACGCCGACGTCGTGGTCCCGCTCGCGCGCCTCGTCGCCGAGACCGACGCGATCTTCGCGCGCCCCGGGCGGACGGGCGTCCGCCTTCCCAACGACCGCGGCCTCGACGCGGTCGTGCCGCATCTCTCGAGGCTCGCGCTGATCGCGATCGAGATCCCCAAGTTCGGCGACGGCCGCGGCTACTCGCTCGCGCGGCTGCTGCGCGAGCGCCACGCGTTCACCGGCGAGATCCGCGCGGTCGGCAACGTGCTGCGCGATCAGCTGCTCTACCTGCACCGCTCGGGGTTCGACGCGTTCGAGCTCGACCCGAAGTTCGGCCCGGGCGGGCTCGACCCCGTGGCCGCGCTCGCGGCCTTCGACGAGCTCCCCGTCTATTACCAGGCGGCGGCCGACGTGCGCCTGCCGCTCTGGAAGCGCGTCGCGCGGTCCTGATCCCTCGGCAAGAGGATCGGGGAGCCGATCCCCGTTCGGAAGGCCGCCCGAGAACGGGCATCATGGGGCGATGCGGAGCACCCTCCCCGCCTCGGCCGAGGCCACCCAGTTCGCGGCGACGCTGCGCGCCCGCGTCGAGGAGCCCGCGGCGGCCGCCTCGACGACGGCGCTCGCTTCCGGGCCCGGCGGGCCGCGCTACGAGCTCGGCGCGACGCTCGGCGAGGGCGGCATGGGCCGGGTCGTGGAGGCCGTCGACACGCTCTTCGGGCGCCGCGTCGCCCTGAAGGAGATGCGCGAAGGGCACGCCTCGGACGAGGCCACGCGCCGCTTCGTCGTCGAGGCGCTCGTCAGCGGCAACCTGGAGCACCCCGGGGTCGTGCCCGTCTACGACCGCGGCATCCGCGACGGCAAGCCCTACTACACGATGCGCCGCCTCGACGGGCGCACGCTCGCCGACGCGATCGAGGCGGCAGGTGATGCGCGCGCGCGCCTCGCGCTCCTTCCGGCGATCGTGAAGATCGCCCACACGCTCGCCTTCGCCCACGAGCGCGGCGTCGTGCATCGCGACCTGAAGCCCGCGAACGTCATCCTCGGTCGCCACGGCGAGGTCACCGTCATCGACTGGGGCATCGCGCGCGTCGGGGGCCTGCGCGACATCGTCGGCGCGAGCCTCGGCGAGGGGCCCGACGAGGGCGGCGCCACGAAGGCCGGCGCCGTGATGGGCACGCCCTCGTACATGGCGCCCGAGCAGGCCGCGGGCCGCGTGGACGACATCGACGAGCGCACCGACGTGTTCGCGATCGGCGCGATGATCTACGAGGTGCTCTCCGGCCACGCGCCCTATCGCGGCAGCACCGCCGTCGCCACGCTCGCGGCGGCGCTCGAGGGCAAGCCGCCCGCGCTCGATCGCGTCGCCGCGCACGCCCCGGAAGCGCTCCGCTCGATCTGCGAGCGCGCGATGGCGACCGACCGCGCCGCGCGCTTTCCGACCGCCACCGAGCTGGCGCAGGCGCTCGAGGAGTTCCAGGCGGGCGCCGTCGCGGCGCGTGAGCCGCGGGCCGTGCGCTGGCTCGTGGGCGGCGTCGCTTCCGGGTTCGCGGTCATCCTCGGCCTCGCGATCTCCGGCACGCTCGCGTCCACGTCGTCGCTCTTCCAGCAGGGCCCCGCCGGCATCACGACGCTGATGCTCGCGGCCGCGGGCGCGCTGCTCGCGGTCGTCGAGTGGCGCACGCGCGGCCGCTATCGCTTGCTGCCGCTCGGCGCAGGCCTGGGCCTCGCGACGTTCCTCGGCGCGCTCAGCGCCACCAGCGCCGGAATCGGGCAGTCGTTCCTGGCCGGCGCCCAGATGGACGACCAAGGCCGCTTCTGGGCCGCCGTCGGCATGGGCGTGTACGAGGCCGTGGGCCTGCTCGCCGTCGGCTCGCTCTACTGCGTCGCGCAGGCGTTCCTGTGGGGCCTCGCCGCGCGCGCGACCGCGGCGCGCCTCGACGCCGAGCGCTCCGCGCGCTGATCGGCTTCAGAGCGCTCGTCCCGGAGGCCGGAGCGGGCGGGCCGATCCCCGACGCCCGATGCGCTCAGGACGCCGGCTTGATGGTGCCTCGGCGGCGCAGGCCGACGAGGAACGTCTCGTAGCTCTCGAGGCGGCTCGCCGGGGGCTTCACGATCTTCGATTCCTCGAAGACGCGGGCGAGGTCCTTCTTCGCCTGCTCGAAGTCGGGGCCGAGGAAGATCTTGCCGACGAAGTGGCCGCCCGCGGGGAGCACGGCCGCGGCGACCGCGAGCGCCTTGCTGAAGAGCTCGAAGCTGCGCGTCTGATCGACGAAGCGGTGCCCCGTCGTCGCCGGCGCCATGTCGCTCAGCACCACGTCGAACGAGCCCGGCCCGTGCTCGGTCGCCAGATCGAGCGTGAGCGCGTCGCCCGTGCGGATCTCGGCCCAGGGCGGCAGCGCGCCGCGGAACTCGGTCTTGTCGATGCCGAGCACGCGCCCGCGCGGGCCGACCTTCTGCGCGGCGTAGCTCGTCCAGCTGCCGGGATAGGCGCCCAGATCGAGCACGCGCTTGCCGGGGGCGAGCAGCTTCACGCGGCGATCGATCTCCTCGAGCTTGTAGACGGAGCGCGCCGCGAAGCCCTCCGCGCGCGCGCGGTGTCCGAAGTGATCTTGCGGTCGCTTGCTCATGGCATCGTCCAGACGTGCGAACGCCCCGGCAGCGCGAAGCGACCGGGGCGTCGAAGCGCGAGCCCGAAGAGGCTCAGCTCGCCTTCTTCTTGCCGCCGCTCTTCTTGATGGCGCCGCGGACCGTGACGAGCGCGTGGCGACCGCCCGGAACCGCGCCCTCGATGAGGAGCAGGTACTTGTCGTCCATCACGCGGGCGACCTTGAGGTTCTGGATGGTGACGTGCTCGTTGCCGTACTGGCCGGGCATCTTGAGGTTCGGGAGCGTGCGGCCGGGCGTCATGTTCGTGCCGATGGCGCCGCCGTGACGCTGGTACTCGTGCGTTCCGTGCGAGGCCGTCGCCGAGCCGCGGAAGTTCCAGCGACGCATGACGCCGGTGAAGCCGCGACCGATCGTGTGGCCCGCGACGTCGACCTTCTGACCGACCTCGAAGACGTCCGACGGCTTGATGACCGCGCCGACCTCGTGCTTGGCCACCTCGGCCGCGGGAAGACGCAGCTCCTTGAGGTGCTGCTGGGGCTTGACGCCCGCCTTCTTGAAGAAGCCGGCCTCGGGCTTGTTGAGGCCCTTCTCCTTGCGCTCGCCGAAGCCGAGCACGAGGGCGGAGTAGCCGTCCTTCTCCTCGGTGCGCTTGGCGACGACGGTGCACGGACCGACCTCGACGACCGTGACGCGCGTGACGTTGCCGTCGTCCTCGAAGATCTGCGTGGTTCCGAGCTTCTTGCCGATGAGGCCGGGGTGCTGATTCATGTCGGGTTCTCTTCGCTACCGGGAAAGACGGGCCCGCGAGACACACGCCGGCCGGAAAAAGGAGGCGGAAGGTTATCCGTCGCGGGCACTTCGTCAAGGAGGAGCTGTCGATCCCCGTCCGAGGCGAACTTGCACGAGGGTCAGACCATGGGCCGGCGCGGTGGATCCCGCCATGTCGCGACGGGCCTCCGGGCCCACCAGCGCGGCCGCTTCGGCGGCCGAGAGACGGCCTCGCCCGGCCTCGAGCAGCGTCCCGGAGAGGATCCGGACCATGTTCTTCATGAAGGCGCTGCCGGTCACCTCGACGGCGATCAGCTCGGGGTGGCCCGACCAGCGCTCGACGATCTCGATGCGGTGGATCGTGCGCGTCGTCTGCTCGCGGTCGTCGTCGGCAGCGCGGAACGCGCGGAAATCGTGGGTGCCGATCCAGGCGGCGGCGGCGGTGCGCATGGCCGCCACGTCGAGCCCGCCCTCGCGGCGCTGTTTGTTGGCGCCGATCCACCACGCGCGCTCGCGCAGCAGCGGATCGCGGTGCTCGCGGAGCTGGAAGAGGTAGCGGTAGGTCTTGTCGACCGCGTCGAAGCGCGGGTTGTAGCCGCGCGCGCGCACGTCGGCGTCGAGGGTGACGAGATCGGCCGGGAGCGCCGCGTTGAGACCGCGCACCCAGCCCTGCGGCGGGATCTCGCGCGCGGGATCGAAGGCCACGCGCTGCCCGAGCGCGTGCACGCCGGCGTCGGTGCGACCGGCGCCGCGCGTCTCGACGGGCGCCCCGTTCATCGTGGCGATCGCCGCCTCGAGCGCGCCCTGCACGGTGCGCTGGTCGGGCTGGCGCGCGAAGCCCGCGAAGTCGGTCCCGTCGTAGCTGACGACGAGACAGATCGCGTGGTCGGGAGAGGCCAAGGGCCCGCTCAGAACGTGAAGCCGAGGCCGGCCGCCCAGGTGAAGCCGGTGCCGAGCGGGAGCATGTGATCCGAGAACGGGCCGATGTCGGCGCCGTACACCTCGAAGAAGATCTCCGAGTGGTTGATGCCCCACGCGTTGTCGAGGCGGTGCGCGGCGCGCGGATCGAGGAAGTCGAGCTCGAGCGCGATCTGCGCGCCCCAGTGCAGGCCGATCGTCCACCCATCGCCCTGCGTGCGGCCGGTGACGCCCGTCTGCCAGTAGCCGAAGTCGACGCCGATCTTCGGCGTGAGAACGAGCGGGATGTTCAGGTTCCGCGCGAGCCCGTCGATGCGCCAGCCCGCCAGGCCCGTGAACATCACGAGGCTCAGACCGGTGTCGCCGACGTTGGCGCCGGCGAGCGTCGACGAGGCGGGGCCGTTCCACTCCGCCCAGCCGAAGCCCACGCCGAACACGATCGGCCCGATGTACGGGACCCGGAACGCGTGGCCGTCCATCTCGGCGCCCAGCATGGGGCCGAGGTCACCCCGGAAGGCGCCGAAGGCCGGACCGACCTCGGGCTGGTAGGTCCCGACGCGCAGCTCGACGGTCCAGTTCTCGGGGCTCGGCTGGTACTGCGGCGTCGTCGACCACTCCGTGCCGTACGCGGGCGTGTCGAAGCGAGTGCGCCGCTCTTGGGCGCGCGCCGCGCCTGGCGCGAGCGAGAGGAGCAGGCCCACGAGGGACAGCGCGAACAGAGCGCGGCTCATCGCGACCTCCGCCGCGCGAGCCACACGCCCAGCATCGCGAGACCGACGAGCCACGGAGTGAGCTCGCGGCGCCGCGAGGGCGTGGCGACCGCGCAGCCTCGGTAGTGATCGGCGCATGCAGTGGTGTCGGTCATGCCGCGAGAGGCGCAGTACTGCTCCCAGAAGCCGGTGACGTGCACGTGCTGGACGCAGACCACGTTCGAGAGCGGGCTGATGTTGCCGGCGCTGTCTGCGACGGCGATGGCGATGGCCGCCGACTCTCCGTAGTTCGCGCTCGTCCATCCGAGGGTCGAGGTGTTCACGCTGATGGGCGAGGTGGCCGAGGGGGAGGCGATCGCGGTGCTCGTGCTGGGCGCCGCGCCCCCCGACACGAGCGTCGTGGTGGTGCCGGTTCCGGCATCGGCACCGCCGCCGTCGGACGGGGTGCTCCCGCAGCCGGTCCGGTCGGCGAACACGTAGACGTGACCCATGGTTCCGAGCGAGCTCGTGTAGCTCGACGCGTTCCACGGAATCTCGATGACCTCGTCACCGGCTGGCGTCGAAGTGATCTGCGGCGCCGTCGGGGGGTTCGCGCTCAGCTGGATGGTGATGACCCAGTAGGGGGAGAAGTCCTGCGTGTTCTCGGGGCTCGACGCGCTGTCGAAGAAGTAGAACGTGCGCGTCGAGTTGGTCGAGCAGCTGCCGAAGAGGGTCTGGGGCGAGATGTCGACCGTCGCGGTCGTCCCGACGGGCGTGTACGTGATGCCGGCGACGTGCGTGCAGACCGGCTGCGTCGAGCCCGAGGTCGCCTGGCGGTTCGTGTGGGTCTGGCAGTTTCCGGACGTCGAGGACGCCGACCAGATCTCGATGTAGCGGTTGGTGCCGCCGTTCACCGGGCTGAACGTGAAGCTGATGTTCCCCGGGCAATCGGTCGCGCCGATGGGCTGGGTCACGAGATTGCTGTTCGCGCCATGGCTCCCGAACGCGGCGAACATCGGCGCCGATTGCGCGGAGGCCTGCGTTGCAGGGACCAGGGCGGTCGCGAGGAGCGCCGCGGCGAGGGCGTGTAGACGCATGAAGCGGCTCGTCAGCAAGGGGTGTTCCACCGTCGAGAGGCGCGAGAGATGAGCGGCCGCGCGAAGGATCCGCGCTGCGTAGCACATCCTCGCTCGTCATTCTGGCACGTTCGCCCGGGCGCGGCGCGCATGGCGTGACGAATCGTCATCCGGCGAGACCGGCGCTCACCCGAGCAGCAGGCCCTCGGCGATCTGGACGGCGTTCGTGGCGGCGCCCTTGCGGACGTTGTCCCCGACGACCCACATGAGGATGCCGCCCGGGTTGCCGAGATCCTCGCGCACGCGGCCGACCAGCACGTCGTCGATCCCGTCAGCGTCGATCGGCTTGGGGTAGACGCCCTTGCCGAAGTCGTCGACGAGCTTCACGCCCGGCGCGCGCGAGAGCGCCTCGCGCACCTCGGCCACCGTGAGCGCGCGGCTCGCCTCGATCGCGATCGACTCGCTGTGGCCGTTGATCACGGGCACGCGCACCGCCGTCGGCGAGACGCGGATCTCGGGGTCGCCGAGGATCTTGCGGGTCTCGTGGATCATCTTGAGCTCTTCTTCCTGGTAGCCGGTCGCGGCGTCGCGCTTCCACTCCATGAGGAGCGAGCCGGCCAGCTGACCGTTGAGCACGGCCGGGTCGACCTTCTCGCCGGCGGCGAACGCCTTCGACTGCGCGCGGAACGCCTCGACCGCCTTCGCGCCCGCGCCGCTGATGGCCTGGTAGGTCGAGACCACCACGCGACGGATGCGCGAGAGATCGTGCACCGGCTTGAGCGCGACGAGCATCTGGATCGTCGAGCAGTTCGGGTTCGCGATGATGCCCTTCTTGGGGTTGCGCGCGGCCTCGAGGTTCACCTCGGGCACGCAGAGCGGTACGTCGGGGTCCATGCGCCAGGCCGAGGAGTTGTCGACGACGAGCGCGCCCGCCTTCGCGGCGATCGGCGCCCACTCCTTGCTCGGGCCCGAGCCGGCCGAGAAGAGCGCGAGATCGACGCCCGTGAACGCGTCGCCCGAGACGGCGCGCACCGTGAGCTCGCCGTCCCCGAAGCGCACCTTCCGGCCCGCGCTCGCGGGAGAGGCGAGCGCGATCACCTCGCTCGCCGGAAAGCGGCGCTCGTGGAGCACGCGCAGCATGGCTTCGCCCACCGCACCGGTGGCACCGAGGACCGCGACCTTGAGCTTCTTGGCCATGGAGGCGAGATACCACGCAGGCGCGACACGGTCAGGAATCGGCCTCGGGCGGCCCACGGCCGTGCGACGACCAGGCGCACGAAGCCCCGCGACCCACGCGGCTCGCTCTCGCGCGCCACCGACGTTCGCTCGCCCTCGACCTCGCCGCTCTGCGATGCGACAACGCGGTCCGCATGCCCACGATCGTCGTCGCTGCTGCCGTCGTGCGCCACGAAGGGCGCATCCTGCTCACGCGCCGGATGGCGGGGGCGCATCTCGCGGGGCTCTGGGAGCTGCCGGGCGGCAAGGTCGAGGACGGCGAAGATCCGGAGGCCGCCGTGGTGCGGGAGTGCGCCGAGGAGTGCGAGATCGACGTCGTCGTGGACGACATCGTCGACGTCACGTTCCACCGGTATCCCGCCTCCGAGGGCAAGCCGGGCAAGGACGTCCTGCTCCTCTTCTACTCGTGCGGCCTCGGCGCGCGCTCGCAGGTGCGCCACGTGGGCGTCGCCGACCACGCGTGGGTGTGGCCCCACGAGCTCGACCAGTACCCGCTGCCGCCGCCGGACGCGAAGCTCGTCCGCAAGCTGAAGCTCGCCGAAGAGAAGGAGCCGCGCCGTGGCTGATCGGCACTCCGCGATCTGGGTCGTGCTCCCGCTCGTCCTCGCCGCCTGCGGGGGCGCGGCGCCGAGCGGCGCGACGACCACGCCCAGCGGCGCCCCGCACGGCCTCCACGCCTCGCGCGCGCCCTGGTCGGTGCGCTTCGCCAACGAGTCGGTGCTCTCGCTCCGCGACGACGGCACGCTGCGCCTCGATGGCGAGGCGCTCGGCACGCTCGAAGAGGACGGGCGCCTCACGAGCGACGGCGAGGTCGTCGCCACGCTCGCCGAGGACGGCACGATCACGCTCGGCGGGCGCCCGCTCGCGCCCCACGTCGAGGGCAGCCGGCTCGTCGAGAACGACGTCGCCGTGATGGAGATCGACGCGAGCGACGCGCTCCACCTGCGCGCGCCCGACGGCCGCGAGCTCGGTCAGTTCGAGGTCGACGGCGCAAGCGACGAGGCGCGGCCCACGATCCTCTACCTCACGACCGTCTACCTGCTCGAGCTCGCGCAAGAGGAAGACGACGAGGCCGAGGCCGACGTCGAGGCCGGGCGCGCCGAGGACGCGCCCATCGCGGACGACGAGATCGACGAAGACCTCTGGCGCATGCCGATCGACGACGCGCCCGCGATGGGCCCCGCCGACGCGCTCGTGACCATCGTCGAGCTCACCGACTTCCAGTGCCCCTACTGCTCGCGCGGCGCAGCGACGGTCGACGCGCTCCTCGCGCGCTTCCCGGACGACGTGCGCGTCGTCGTTCGCCAGCGCCCCCTTCCCTTCCACGAGCACGCGCGGCCGGCCGCCGAGGCCGCGCTCGAGGCGCGCGCGCAGCTCGGCGACGCGGCGTTCTTCGAGATGGCCTCGCTCCTGTTCGCGAACCAGCGCCACCTCGACCGCGGCACGCTCGAGGCGCTCGCGGCGGTCGTGGGGCTCGATCTGCCGCGCTTCCGTCGCGCGCTCGACGAGGACGCGCACGAGGCCGACATCGAGCGCGACATGGCGCTCGGCGACGCGATGGGCGCCGAGGGAACGCCCACGTTCTACGTGAACGGCGAGCTCATCGTCGGCGCGCAGCCGCTCCCGAGCTTCGTGCACGCCGTCGAGCGAGCGCGCGCCCGGGCGCAGGCCGCGCTGGACGCGGGCGCGCCTCGCCAGCGGCTCTACGAGGTGATGCTCGCGCACGCGCAGACGGGCTCGGGCGCGGGTGTCGACCCGATCCCGCCCGCGCCCGAGGTCCGCTACGCCGATCTGCCGGTGCCCGAGGGCGCGGTGATCGGCGGCGCGAGCGCGGACCGCGCGCGGGCCACGGTGCAGGCCTTCGTGGATCTCGGCTCGCCGCATGCGACGCGCGCGCGCGCGGTGATCGAGCGCCTGCTCGCCGATCCGGTGCGACCCGTGCGCGTCGTGCTGCGCTTCGGTGGACGAGGGGCCGGCGCCGCGCGCGCGGCGGGCGAGGCGCTGCTGGCGATCGCCTCGCTCGCGGGGGGCGACGCGGCGCTCCGCGTGGCGCTCGAGCTGATGGCGAGCCCCGATGCGCTCTCGATGGCGCGCGTGGCCGAGATCGCCGCGCGCGTCGCGCACGTGAGCGACGCGCAGCTCCGCGCCGCGCTCGAAGGCCATCCGATGCGCGAGCGCGCCCTCGCCGATCGCCGCGCGCTCGAGCAGGCCGGCCTCGCGGCGAGCCCCGTCGTCTTCCTCGCCGGGCGCCGCGTGGTCTGGGGCATCCCGAGCGCCGAGACGATGAGCGCGGCGGTCGATGCCGCGATCGCGCACCCCGACGAGGGACGGCCCGCGGCGCCGAGCGACGTCGCGCACGCGCCCTCGGGCGCCCACGCGGTGGCGGGCGGCGGCGCCTGGGTCACCGAGCACGGCGGGGACGGCGAGGGCGCGACGAGCTCGATCCTCGCGCGCTGGGCCGTGTGGGACGCGAGCGGGATGATCTTCGATCGCACGACCGCGCCGCCGCTGCGGCTGCGCCTCGATGGCCTGCCGCCCGCGCTCGGCGCCTCGCTCGCCGGCATCCGCCGCGGCGAGATCCGCCGCGTGTGGATCCCCGGCGGCCGCGTGGTCTACGTCGAGGCCGTCGACGTGCAGTGACCCGCAAGAGTGCTCGCCCCGGAGCGCCCGGACGGGAGCGCGCGCAGCGCGCGGACGGAAGGGCGCGCAGCGGGCGAGCCGATCCGCAAATGGCGCGCCGGAGCGCCGCTCAGCCCGGGAACAGGAAGTAGCCCGCGGCGCTGATGAAGAAGTTGAGCACGATCACGGCGAGCGAGCTGTTCACCACGGCGCTCGTGGTCGCCCAGCCCACGCCCTCGCTGCCGCCGAACGTCGTCAGCCCCGCGCGCGCGCTCACGATCGGGATCGCGGCACCGTAGGCGAGGCACTTCACCAGGCCCACGATCACGTCGCCCGCGTCGACGAGCATGAAGTTCGCGAAGGTCGCGAAGTTCACCTCGAACACCACGTTCGCCGTGATCATCCCGGCGACGAACGCGACGAAGGCCGCCCAGATCAGGAGCGCGAACGTCATCACCACGCTGGCGAGGAAGCGCGGCACCACGAGGTACTCGATCGGATCGGCGGCGCACATGCGCATCGCGTCGACCTGATCGGTGACGACCATCGAGCCGAGCTCAGCCGCGATGCCCGCGCCCACGCGCGTCGCGAGCATCATCGCGCCGATGGAAGCGGCCAGATCGCGGATCAGGATCTCGGCGAAGGTCGGCCCGAGCATCTGGAGGTCGGGCACGATGCGCAGCGCCTGCATCGCCGCCTGGAACACCAGGATCATCCCGATGAAGCCCATCGTCACCGAGACGAAGAAGAGGCTCTTGTTCCCGATCTGGAAGGCCTGCTCGAAGATCGCGCGCCGGTCCTTCTTGCCCGTCACGCAGAGACGCAGCGTGACGAAGAGCATCGAGAAGAGCGCGCGCAGCTCCTTGGCGAGCGCGATCGGCCCGGCGCCGAGCGTGGCGAGGAAGCGCTCGCCGGGCCCCGGGCCCGTGGCTCCGTCTCTCTGTGCTGCGGTGCTCGTCGAAGTCGCCGCCATCGTCAGCCCAAGAGGTACGTGAAGAAGTAGTCGAGCACGAAGATGCCGCTCGCCGCGGCGACCACCGCCGCGTTCACCGCGCGCCCCACGCCCGGCGCGCCGCCCTTCACCGAGAGCCCGAAGTAGCAGCTCGTGATCGCGATCATCATCCCGAACACGACGCTCTTGATGAGGCCGGTGAAGAAGTCCCAGCTGTCGAGCAGCGTCACGAACGAGTTCAGGAAGCTGCGCGGGTCCACGTCGAGCAGGGCCTTCGCCGCGACGATGGCGCCCGAGATCGCGACCACGTCCCCGACGATCGTGAGCACGAAGAGCATCACCACCATCGCGATCACGCGCGGCAGCACGAGATAGCCGAGCGGATCGATCGCGAGCGCACGCAGGCCATCGATCTGGTCGGTGACCACCATCGTGCCGAGCTCGGCGGTGTTGTTCGCGCCGACGCGGCCCGAGAACATCAGCGCGATGAGCAGAGGGCCGACCTCGCGCAGGGTCGCGAAGCCCGCGCCCCAGCCGACGACCTCCTTCGCGTTGAAGCGCGTCACGAGCGGCGCCGCCTGGATGACCATGATCGCGCCGGTGAAGACGGCCGTCACCGCGACGATGCCGACCGAGCGCACGCCCATCTTGTGCAGGTTGCGCACGAGCTCGTAGCGATCGACGCGCGGCGGTGCCAGACGCCGCAGGAGGCGCCCCGCGAGCACCACCATCCCGCCGACGGGATCGGCGATCGCGAGCACGGCCGCGCCGATCGCCGCGAAGGGCGCCACGACGGCCGGCTCGGAGGAGCGTGTCTCGGACACGGTGAGGGACAGTACACCACGGCGCACGCGGCGCTTGTATGCGCCCAGCGAGTGCGTAACTGATCTCGCCATGAACGAGGCTCAGCGGCACGTGTACTGGTTCGGCGCCGGCGTCACCCACGGCCGCGCTGCGATGAAGGATCTGCTCGGCGGCAAGGGGGCGAACCTGGCGGAGATGGCCGCCGCCGGCCTGCCCGTGCCCCCCGGGTTCACGATCACGACCGAGGTGTGCAAGGACGTCGGCGGCGGGGCGACCGCGCTGCCGAGCTGGCTCTGGCCGGAGATCGACGAGGCGCTCGCCGCCGTCGAGAAGGCCATGGGCGCCAAGCTCGGGGATCCGGAAGCGCCGCTCCTCGTTTCCGTGCGCTCGGGCGCGGCGGTGTCGATGCCCGGCATGATGGACACCGTCCTCAACCTCGGCATGAACGACGCCGTCGTCGAGGGCCTCGCCAAGAAGACCGGCAAGGCGCGCTTCGCGTACGACGCGTACCGCCGCCTCATCTCCATGTTCGGCGACGTCGTGGTCGGCGTGCCGCGCTCGGCGTTCGAGGAGACGATGGACGCGCTCAAGCGCGAGCGCGGCGCCAAGACCGATCAGGATCTCGACGAGGCCGCGCTGCGCGACCTGGTGAACCGCTTCAAGGCGGTCTACCGCAAGCACACCGGCCACATGTTCCCGGCCGACCCGCGCGAGCAGCTCGAGCGGGCGACGCTCGCGGTGTTCAAGTCGTTCTACGGCGACCGCGCCGTGAAGTACCGACAGGTCTCGAACATCACGAATCTCGTCGGCACCGCGGTGAACGTGCAGGCGATGGTCTTCGGCAACATGGGCCCGCGCTCGGGAACCGGCGTGCTCTTCACGCGCAGCCCCTCGACCGGGGAGAAGGCGCTCTACGGCGAGTACCTCGTCGACGCGCAGGGCGAGGACGTCGTCGCCGGCATCCGCACGCCCTCGCCGATCGCCAAGCTCGCGGACGAGATGCCCGAGGTGCACCACGAGCTCGTGCGCCTCGCGAGCCTGCTCGAGCGCCACTTCAAGAACGTGCAGGACGTCGAGTTCACGGTCCAGGACGGGCGCCTGTTCCTGCTCCAGACGCGACACGGCAAGCGCACGGGCGCGGCGGCCGTGAAGATCGCCGTCGACCTCGTGGCCGAGGGCCTGGTCACGCACCAGGAGGCGGTGGCGAACCTCGTCGAGCCGCGCCACGTCGATCAGCTGCTGCACCCGCACTTCGCCGACGAAGAGGGCTATCGCAAGGCCGGAAAGGTCCTGAGCAAGGGCCTCGCGGCCTCGCCGGGCGCGGCCGTCGGGCGCGTGGTGTTCGACGCGGCCGAGGCCGAGGCGTGGAAGTCGCGCGGCGAGAAGGTCGTGCTCGCGCGCATCGAGACGAGCCCCGAGGACGTCGCCGGCATGCACGCCGCCGAGGGCGTGCTCACGAGCCGCGGCGGCATGACGAGCCACGCCGCCGTGGTCGCGCGCGGCTGGGGCAAGCCCTGCGTCGCGGGCTGCGGCGACATCGTGATCGACTACCGCACCAAGACGCTCACGAACGGGCACGTCACCATCCGCGAGGGCGACTGGCTGAGCCTGAACGGGACGAGCGGCGAGGTGATCGAGGGCCAGGAGAAGCTCGCGAGCGCCGTGGTGTCGGGCGCGCTCGAGACGTTCATGACGTGGGTCGACGAGGCGCGCGTGCTGCGCGTGCGCGCGAACGCCGACACGCCGAAGGACGCGGCGCAGGCGCGCAAGCTCGGCGCCGAGGGCATCGGCCTCGTGCGCACCGAGCACATGTTCTTCGAGGAGAGCCGGATCCTCGCGATGCGGAGGATGATCCTCGCCGACGACGCGGGCGGCCGCCGCGCCGCGCTCGCGCTTCTCTTGCCCGAACAGCGCAAGGACTTCGCAGGCATCTTCCGGGCGATGGCGGGCTTCCCCGTGACGATCCGCCTGCTCGACCCGCCGCTCCACGAGTTCCTGCCCGAGGACCCGACGATGCAGGCGCAGGTGGCGCGCGCGATGGGCGTCTCGCCCGAGCGCGTGCGGCAGCGCGTGATGGCGCTCGAGGAGGCGAACCCGATGCTCGGGCACCGCGGGTGTCGATTGGGCATCACGCACCCCGAGATCACCGAGATGCAGGCGCGCGCTCTCTTCGAGGCCGCGTGCGAGGTGGCGAGCGAGGGCGTGGTGGTGCGGCCCGAGATCATGGTGCCGCTCGTCGGGCACACGACCGAGCTCGTGGACCAGAAGCGGATCGTGCTGCGCGTCGCCGAGGAAGTGTTCGCCGAGCGCAAGCAGAAGGTCGACTACCACCTCGGCACGATGATCGAGGTGCCGCGCGCCGCGCTGATGGCGGGAGACATCGCGGCCGAGGCCGAGTTCTTCTCGTTCGGGACGAACGACCTGACGCAGCTGACGCTGGGCTTCAGCCGCGACGACGTGGCCACGTTCCTGCCGCGCTACCTCGCGACGGGGATTCTCCAGGACGATCCCTTCCAGACGATCGATCGCCAGGGCGTCGGCCAGCTCGTGAGGATGGCGTGCGAGCGCGGGCGCGCGGCGCGCAAGGATCTGCACCTCGGGATCTGCGGCGAGCACGGGGGCGATCCGCGATCGATCTCGTTCTTCGCCGACGTCGGCCTCGACTACGTGAGCTGCTCGCCCTTCCGCGTGCCGGTGGCGCGGCTCGCGGCGGCGCAGGCTGCGCTCCGGAACAAGGTCGCGGCGAAGGCCGGCGAGGCCTGAGCGAGCGCGCGTTTCCTCTCGTAGGAGCGCGCGTCCTCCGGCCGTTTGCGTCGCGGGAGCGCCCGTCCTTCGCTCGTTTGCTGTCGCCGGAGCGCCGGCCCTTCTGGGGCTTCGCAGTCCCTCTCCCTAGCCCTCTCCCGCTCACGCGGGCGAGGGGACAGCGCGTCTCCACGGGCGAACCGCCGGAGCCGAGGCCCGCGCGCGGCCCCCTGGTACGAAAATGAAGGTCTAAGAGTCGAGAATGGCTCGATACCGATCTGGCGGTCGATCACCAGGCCGCGGCGGGCGGGTGCGACGCTTTGACGGCAGGAGTGCTCACCCCCGGAGGGCCCGGACGGGAGCGGGCGCAGCCCGCGGACGGTAGGGACCGTAGCGGGTGAGCCGTTGATCCTCGTTTGAACACATTCCGCAGCGAGCCGCTGTTTGCTCGCAAGGCGTGGGCAAAGGGGCGCTCCCGCCCGGCGCGGCAGGCGATCACTCGATGGGAGGCCCATTTTCGTTCACCGCAGATGCGCCGCCGGCGCAGCCCAGCTCTCCCGCGACGGCGGAGAAGGTTGGGGTGAGGAACTGCGAAGAAGTCCATGGGTAGCGCGGCTGCGATCGGACCTGGTCGCCGCGGCGCGCACGCTTGCGTTTGCGCGCGCGCATGGCACCTCTCGGCGCTTCGCTCACCGGGGGGAATGACTTGTTCGCGCACGCGATCCGCGCCTACGCTGTCTCGTCGCTCGCTTCGTCGCGCGCCGAGGTGTCGTCATGACTTGCGCAGGTGCTCGCTTGGCCCGCCGGGCCGCCTTCGTGCTCGTGGTTCTGGTCGCCGGCTTCGGCTGCGCACCGTTCGATACGACGCGCGTGCCGGCCACGAATCTCACGGTGGGCCAGGAGATCGTTCGCACCTTCTGCGAGCGCATGGCCGCCGAGGCCCACCCGAACGACGTCTCCGGCCTGACGTGGAAGCCCGTCTGCCGCGGCGAGGTCCCGCCGCCCGATGACGCGCCGCCGCGCCTCGTCGCGCTGATGGCGAACCGCGATCGCCTCGCGGGCGCGCTCGACAGCGTCATGCCCGAGGACACGCACGACGACCTCGGGCAGTTCCTCGGCGACATGCTGCCCTTCTACGATCCGCCGCGCGAGCGCCTGCCCACGAACACGCGCCTGCTCGCGACCGTCCTCGAGCGCGTCGCCGCCGACGACCACGCGCTCGATGCCCTCGCGCGGATCGGCGCCCGCACGGGCTACCGGCCGCTGCGCCTCGCGCTCGGCGTCATCCGCCCGATCCTCTCCTACCCCGAGTTCGATCACTTCGCCGAGGTCGCGCTCCGCGCGCTCACGGACCTCCCCGATGATCTGCCAGGCGGCACGACCGACGGCGTCGCCGCCGACGAGCTCGTGAACGTGGAGGGCGCCCTCGCGCTCTACCTCGCGTCCATGCAGCCCGCCGATCCGCTCCCGGCCGGCGAGCGCTCCACGCTGCAGCTCTCGCGCGATCTCCTCTTCACCACGAACACCGCGTTCGGCAGCGGCACCTCGCACTACGTCGTGCTGCGCGACGACCGCGGCATCGCCCTGCCCGTCTCCGGCACCGTCGCGGCGCCCTTCGCCGACGTCGACGGCGACGGCCTCGCCGACGTGGACCGCCTCGGGCGCTTCGTGGACGACACGGGCGCGCTGCTCGATCTGCCGCGCCCCTTCGCGCTCCGCGACGAGGGCGCGATCCCGCGCGACTCCGGCGGCCGTGCGCTCACGTCGGCGGGCCTGCAGATCTACGAGTACCTGAACGCCGACGAGACGATGCTCGCCGGCGTGGTGCGCGAGGGGCTCCCGTGGTTCCGCGGGGATCACCCGACGGTGCTCGACCTGACGCGCGGCCTGCCGACGCTGCTCGGCGCCCGCGCCACCTCCACGCATCGCTACGGGATGGCCACCCTCACCTATCCCGGCTTCGACACGAGCACGAGCTCGGCGGTCGACGTGGTCTACGGCCTCGGCTCGATCCTCGCGCTCGACGAGACCGAGCCGCTCCTCGAGGCCACCGAGATCCTCCTGCGCGATCACGAGGGAGACGCGGCCGGTGTCGTCGACTCCGCGCACTACCTGCTGACCCAGAGCGATCTGCACCCCGAGGCGCAGATGGCCCAGCCGAACGAATTCTGGGACGACATGACCGACGTCGCGATCGCGATGTCGCATCGCCCCGGGATGCTCGAGGCCGTGATCCGCAGCTTCGCCGACCCTCGCTCGGCCCAGCTCGGCGAGATCTACGGCAACATGATGCGGTACCGGGACTCGATCGATTACGACCCGGCGAACGTGAACGGCACGCCGATCGGCTTCCCGCTCGATCAGCCGGTCGACCGCACGCAGCCCGACATCGAAGGCAACGAGAGCCTCTTCGAGCGCTCGATCGCGCTCATCGACGGCCTCAACGGGGTCGAGGTGTGCAACCGCGAAGGCGCGGTGCTCCACATCAGCGTCATCGGCATCAACGTCACCTGGCCGCTCATCGGCAGCTACAGCCGCTGCGAGCTGATGCGCATCCCGAACGTCGCCGAGGCGTACTCGCAGGCGATCCTGGGGCGCTACACGCTGCCGATCGCCGACTCGGTCCTGAACGCGATCATGAGCTTCCTCGGCGGCGTCGGGATCAACCCCGACGACGTGCTCGAGCAGTCGTCGGGCATCCACGGCCTGACGCGTCATCCCACGCCGCAAGCGCTGAACCGGCTCGTGTTCTGGGGCACGCAGATGCGCCCCGATGGGCAGCCGAACAGCCTCTTCGTCCACGACCTGATCGATCCGGTCGTCGATCGCCACGGGCAGGACGTCGCCCGCACCTACCACGGGACGATCTTCGCGTGGGAGCAGCCGGGCTTCTACGAGGGCATGACCCCGCTGCTCACCGTGCTGCACGACCCGCGCTGGACGCAGGACGGCGACGGCGAGTACGCGTTCGGTCGCCTGCTCGGCACGATCTACGGGCACTGGCCTTCGCCCGGTCACTGGCACACGTCGTCGGTGCCCGGCTCGATGACGTACAACGCGCACGACGACGGGCGCAGCTACGAAGAGCTGCTCGCATCGGGATTCGTGGAGGGGCAGCTCGTCCGCAACCTCGTGCGCGCGTCGCAGACGCTCGACGGGATCGACGTCCGCGGCCAGGACGGCCTCGGCATCCTCGCCGCGGCGGCCGAGCACATCATCGACCCGGATCGCAATCCGGGCCTCACGTCGCGGAGCGGCGCGACCTCGTACCCGTCGAACGGCGGGACGCGCACGATGGACGTCTCGCCGCTCCAGCTCGTGCTCGAGTCGCTGCGCAACGTCGACCGCGACTGGGCCGCGGCGGATCCCGACATCGCGACGTCGTTCCACCGCGGGCGCGACGCGCTCACGCTGCAGCTGCTCGACACCGACACGCTCGGCACGAGCTTCACCTTCCACAACCAGCGCGGCCGCGCGCTCGTGCTCACGCTGCTTCCGTTCCTGCGCGAGCGCATCCGCGCGCACGCGGCGGCGGGCGATCTGCCGGAGTGGGCCGCGCAGCAGCTGCCGAACGACACGGCCGACACCATCGGCGGGCCCATCGTGGGCGGCCTCGTGAACCTGCTCGACCGCATCCAGACCGATCCCGAGGCGCGCGACGCGCTCGTCGCGCTCGTCGCGTACCTCGTCGACGAAGCGAGCGACAACGACGCGTTCCTCGCCACGCTCTACGCGGCGGCCGATCTCTTGCAGGTCTTCGGCGACGACGCCGACATCGTGCCGATCGCGCACGCGCTCTCGTCGGCGCTCGCACCGAACGCGCTCGATCTCGTGACGGCCGGCGGCACCGATGCGCCCGACGTCACGCACGGCACCGCGTACGACGCGCTGGGGCTCGTGCGCGAGCTGCAGGGCATCGACTCGCGCCACGTGCTCCACCGCCTGCTCTCGAACCTCGTCGCGCTCCCGGCCGACGGGAGCGAAGAGACGCCGCTCGAGGTCATCCTCGACGTGCTGAGCCAGATCAACCGCACCACGCCCGGCGACACGAGCGACTACACGGCCGGCGACTACCGCGAGGCGCTCGGGCAGGCGAGCGGGTTCATGCGCGACGATCGGCGCGGCATGGAGCGCCTGTACCAGGTGCTCCAGCACCGCGTGTGCTTCCAGGAGCACGACGATCCCTGCGACAGCGTCGGCGCGACGCGGGGCGTCAGCTCCGAGCTCTGCGGCAACGGCAGCTGCGTGTGCATCGAGGCCGAGGACGGCGTGCAGCGCTGGAGCTGCGACATCGCGCACTGAAGATGGCCATGAACGCTCGCTCTCTGCTGGCGCTGACCGCGCTCACCCTCCTCGCGCTCGGCGCGCTGCCCTCGTCGGCTCGCGCTGGCGGCTTCTACCTGCTCGACCGCGGCACGCGCGCGATGGGCCGCGGCGGCGCGTTCGTGGCCGGCGCCGACGATCCGCAGTCGCTCTGGTACAACCCCGCCGGCCTCGGCTTCTCCGGCAACCAGATCCTCGTCGACGGGACGATGACGTTCCTCGGCGTCGACTACACGCGCGTCGACAGCGGCGGCACGACGCTGCCCACCGTGCACGGCTCGAGCGCGCCGCTGCCGATCCCGACGCTCGCGGGATCGTTCGACCTCGGCCTCGAGAATTTCACGTTCGGCGTCGGCGTCTTCGCGCCGAACGCGGCGCTGATGCAGTGGCCCTCGAGCGTGTCGGTGAACGGCATGACGCAGCCGGCGCCGCAGCGTTACTCGCTCCTCACGATGGACGGCTCGATCATCGCGTCGCTCGCGCTCGGCGCGGCGTGGCGTCCGATCCCCGAGCTCTCCATCGGCCTCGGCGTGCACGTGGTCTACGGCTCGTTCGCGGCGCGCACGGCGATGTCCGCCTGCGACGGCGTCACGTGCGCGTTCCCCGAGGATCCGGACTTCGATGGGACGGCGCAGCTCACGCTGAACCCGGCGTTCACGGCCATCGCGACGGCCGGCGTGACGTGGGACGCGGGGCCCGTGCGCCTCGGCCTCTCCGTCATGACGCCCTACGCGCTGAACGGGACGGCGCAGATCCAGCTTCGCGTGCCGAGCGCGGCGACCTTCGACGGCGCCTTCGTGCGCAATCGCGCGGGCGCGTGCGCCGCCGTGCCCGACTCGGCCATCCAGTCGTCGATCGACGCCGGCCAGACGCATCCCTGCCAGGGCACCCAGGCCGACATCAACCTCGACTTCCCGTGGGTCGTGCGCTTCGGCGTGCAGCTCGAGGCGATCGAGAACCTGAACCTCGAGGCGGCGGTCGTCTGGGAGACGTGGTCGCTCCAGCGCGAGGCCTCGGTGCGGCCACGCGACGTGTGGTTCGCGAACGCGCTCGGCGGCGCGCTCGACTACCAGGTCGGCCCGCTCTCGATCCCGCGCCACATGCGCGACACCGTCAGCGTGCGCCTCGGCGGCGAGTACACGATCGATCACTTCGTCCAGATCCGGCTCGGCGGCTACTTCGAGACGGGCTCGTTCGACGACGCGTGGCTGCAGGCGCTCACCATCGACTCCGACAAGCTCGTGTTCGCGGGCGGCGTCGGGATCCGCGTGGACGGCGGCTTCTGGATCGACGCGATGGTCGGCTACGCGCACCTGTTCCCGCACAACGTGACGAACAGCCAGGTGCCCGAGCCGAATCCGATCCGCCCGCCGACGATGGCGGCCGATCCGAGCATGCGCACGGCGGGCGACCCGACCTACGTGGGCAACGGCACCTACAACATGACGGCGCCCTTCTTCGGCGTGGGCATCCGCTGGATCACCGACTACCAGAGCCCGAGCGCCGTCGTGACCGAAGAGGTCCCGGTCGAGCCGGCCGAGAGCGTCCCGGCCGAGGAGCCGGCGCCAGCGCCCGAGCCCGTCGTGACCGAGCCCGCCCCCGCGCCGGTCGAAGAGGTCGCGCCGCCCGCGGCCGAGCCCGAGACGCCGGCCGAGACGCCGCGGCGCGGTCGCGCGCGTCGCCGCCGCCCGCGATGAAGGAGGCAGCGCCCTCCGCGCTGCGCGAGCTCGCGCGGATCGGAGCGGGAGCGGCGCTCGTCACGCTTCCGTTCGCGCTCGGCACGGCGCTCGGTGACGTGCCGCACGACGAGCGCGCCGAGGGCCGCTACGCGTGGGTGATCGGGAGCGCGTGCCTCGCGGTGCTGGTGCTGCTCGTGCAGGACGCGCTGGGCTCCTGGCGCAGCGGCGGATCGCGGCCATCGCCTCGCACTCCCTCTCCCCACCCCTCTCCCGCTGTCGCCGGCGAGGGAGCCGCGCCGGGCGGGTCCACCGAGAGCGCCGCGCCGCGGACGGGACGGCGGCGCCACCTGCTCGCGTTGCCCTTTCTCGCGCCGCTCGCGCACGTGCTCGCGCCGCGCTCGGTCGCGCTCACGGCGCTCGATGCGCTCGTGCTCGTGGTCGCGGCGACCGCGCTCGCCGCGCGTGCGACGCGGCGGATCTACCGCGCGCCGATCTCGCGCGGCGCGCGCTGGGGCGCGCTGGGGCTCGTCTTCGCGCTCGTGCCCGGCCCCCTCTTCACGCTCGCGTGGGGCCTGCTCTCCATGTTCGTCGCGCCCGCGGCGACGCGCCTGTTCCACTCCGATCCCTACGTCGGGCCGAGCGAGACCGCGGTGGAGATCCCGTCGCGCGACGGGACGATCCTGCGCGGGACCTTCGCCGAGGGGCGCGACGGAGCGCCGGCGGTCCTCCTCGTCCACGGGCTCGCGGACAGCCGGCGTCGTCTCGTGCCGTGGGCCGAGGAGCTCGAGGGCCGCGGCGCGCACGTGCTGCGGATCGATCTGCGCGGGCACGGCACGAGCGAGGGCGTCGCCGTGACGCTCGCCGACCGGGAGCCCGACGACGTCGCGGCCGCGCTCGCCTGGCTCGCGGGCCGTCCCCACGTGGGCGCCCTGCACGTGCTCGCCGTCTCGATGGGCGGCGGCGCCGCGCTCGAGGCCATCTCGCGCGGCGGCGCTCGCGTCGAGAGCACCGTCGCGCTGGCGCCCGCGAGCGACTTCCACGCCATCGTCGACCGGCGCCTGCCGCCCTTCGAGCCGCTCCACTTCCTCGCTTCGAGCGTCGTCCGCGGCGTCACGCACGGCGTCGGCCACCGCGCGCCGCTCGAGCTCGTGCCGGCCGACGCGGTCGTGGCCGCCGGCCCCGCGCGCATCCTCGTCGTGCACAGCCGGACCGATCGCACGATCCCGGCCGAGGTCACGGAGGCGCTCGTCGCGCGCGCGCCCTGGGTCGAGGTCGCGTGGATCGACGGCGTGAGCCACGTGGACACGCCGGAGCACGCGCTCGAAGACGAGCCCCTGCGTGATCGCATCGAGCGCTTCCTCGGCGTGCGCGATCCCTGACGCGGGTCGCTACTCCACCTTGCCGCCGCGGCCGGCCCCGGCGACGAAGCGCGCGACCGCGGGGCCCAGCTCGGGCGCGGCGAGCGAGCGCAGGCCGTGCTCGAGCTCGTTCTCCATCGCGCGCTCGAAGGTCTCGTCGAGCGACTCGTAGACGCTCGCGCGATCTTCGAGGACGCACGTCCACGGGAACGCCGCGATGCTCCGCGCCAGCTCCTCGGCGGCCGCGCGCGAGGTCCCGTCGGGCACCACGCGGCTCGCGAGGCCCATCGCGAGCGCCTCCTGCGCGCCGACCGCGCGGCCCGTGAGGACGAGATCGAGCGCGCGCCCGAGCCCGACGATGCGCGGCAAGCGCACGGTGCCGCCGTCGATCAGGGGCACGCCCCAACGCCGGCAGAACACGCCCATGATCGCGCTCTCTTCGACCACGCGCAGATCGCAGAAGAGCGCGAGTTCGAGCCCGCCGGCCACGGCGTGCCCCGCGATCGCGGCGATCGTGGGCTTGCGCGGCACCATGCGGGTCGGCCCGAGCGGGCCATCGCCACCGCGCTCGACGCGATTGGCCTGCCCGCGGGCGATCGCGCCGAGATCCGCTCCGGCGCAGAACGTGCCGTGGTCGCCCGCGATCACCGCGACCTTGGCCTCGTCGTCGGCCTCGAAGGCGCGGACCTCGGCGACGAGGGCCTCCGCCGCGCTGCGATCGATCGCGTTCCGCACCTTCGGCCGGTCGAGGAGGATCGTCGTGACGGCGCCGCTCCGCTCGACACGGACGCTCATCGCGGCCGCTCCAGCTCCACTTCGATCCCGTCCCCGAGCACCGCCTTCGAGCGCGCCGAGAACGGCCCGAGCTCGGCGAGCGTCGCGCTCCGCACGCGCGAGCCCGTGACGAGCGTGCCGTTGGTCGAGCCGGCGTCGTAGAGCCAGATCGTGCTGCGGTCGTCGAGCAGGAGCACCGCGTGCACGCGCGAGATCTGCATCGTCATGACCTGCTTGAGGCCCTGATCGAGACACTTCTCCGCGCGGCCGACGAGCACGCCGCGGCGCAGGTCCTCTTCGCGGAGCGGCACCGTCGCGACCTGCCCCTCGCGGCGCCCCACCAGCGTCGCGATCGGCGGGCCCGACGAGGGCGCGTCCGACGCCTCCACGAGCGTGAGCGGCCGCGGGAGGCTCGTGATGATCGTGCTGCGCCGCACGCCGCGGTACGGCGAGTCGTCGAAGCCGACGCGCGTCGAGCCGCCGGCCTTGCGCGAGTGCTCGCTCGCGCTCGCGGCCTCGAAGCTCTCCATCGCCGGCAGGGTGGGCGGCGGAGGCTCGGCGCCGATGCCCACGCGGAAGCCCCCGAGCACGTACGTGCCGAGACGCACCGCGAAGGGCCCCTCCACGGTGAGCGAGCGCGCGGGGCGATCCGTCGTCGCGTACATGGGCATCGCGGCGCGCAGGTCCACGAGCCGCAGGCGCGGCTCCATGCCGCCCTCCGGGACGATCAGCAGGTGCCGGAGCGAGAGGTCGGGGTCGCTCGGCAGCACCACGTCGCAGCGCGTGTGTCGACCGACGATGAGGTGTTGGCCTGCGCCGAGCGAGAAGTCGCGGAAGCCGTTCTCGTTGCCGCGCGTCCAGAACAAGCGGAACGACGCCGCGCGCGGCTCGCGGGGCGGGATCGCGCCGAGCCCGGGCACGTAGGCGGCCCAGGCGCGCGCGAGGTCGTCGGCCCGCAGGCGCGGGCCCGGCTCGCTGGCGCCGGGCCCCGTGTTCGAGTTGCTCGAGCTCATCGCGCCCGCGAATCGTACACGTTCGAGCGTCGTCCGCCATTTCGTCGGTCGGTCGCCGCGACGGCCCGTGCACGAGGCGCCATTCGCGGTAGATCCGAGCGTGGCCAGCGAAGCGAGCTCTCCCGCGCCCTCCCCGCCCCAGGCCCGCCGCGGGCGCGCGGTCCTCGAGGTCGCGCTCGTCGTGCTGCTGGTGCTCGGCGTGCGCTGGTACCAGCGCCGAGATCTCCCGAGCGGCGACGTCCCGGCCGTGACCCTCACCTCGCTCGACGGAACGCCGCTCGAGATCGGCCCCCGCCCGCACGGCTACGTCGTGCACTTCTTCGCGACGTGGTGCGGGGTCTGCCGCGCCGAAGAGGGGAACGTGGTCTCGCTCGCGGGCGACCACGAGCTGATCGCGATCGCGACGCAGTCGGGGGACCCCGAGACCGTGCACCGCTACGTGACCGACGCGGGGCTCGATCCCGCGCACGTCGCGCTCGACCCCGAGGGCGTGCTCGCGCATCGCTTCGGCGTGCAGGCCTTCCCCACGACGTTCTACGTCGGCAGCGACGGCGTGATCCGCACCGCCGAGGTCGGCTACACGACCGAGCTCGGCATGCGCCTGCGCGCGTGGTGGGCCGAGTAGAGGCGCGCCTCAGCGCGCGTGGTGGGCCGAATCGAGGCGCGCCTCAGCGCGCGTGGGTGTGCGCGGCCTGGCTCTCGAGGGCGCTCCAAGCGACCTCGGTGAGCCGGTCGAGATCGACGGGCTTGTCGAAGCTCGCGAGCGCCCCATGCGTCGCGAAGCTCTCGTGCACCAGCGGATCGCCGAAGCCGGTCATCACGATGCAGGCGACGTCGAAGGGGGAGCGCGCGAGCGAGTCGAGCAACGAGAGCCCGTCGAGCCCGGGCATGCGGTAGTCGGTGATCACGAGCACGGGGCCCGCCTGCTCCGGGCCCGCCGAGAAGAGCGTCTCGATCATCGCGAGCACCTCGTGGCCGTTCCGCGCGGTGATGAGCGTCACGTCGCGCCGCTTGCGAGCGAGCCACGTGCGCACGAGCTCGCGCATCTCGTCGGAGTCGTCGGCGATCAGGATCGTACCGGCCGCGGAAGTCATGCCCCAGCGCCAAGCAGCTCGGATGCCACGCGAATTCAGCCGAAAAACGCGACGAGCCTCGGGTCGAAACGACCCGAGGCCCGCGCTTCGACGGTCAGGCCGCCCCGTCGCGTTCAGTCGACGGGATCGGAGCGATAGATGATGGCCCCCACGTCGTCGCCGAGCTGAGGCAAGTGGACGACCCCGTAGCAGTACCAGCGACCGAACTGGTTCTGCTCGCCGCAGAAGCCCCCCGCGCTGTTCGCGAAGCCTGCCTCGCGCGTCGCCTGGTCGGGCACGATCTCGTCGAGCGTCGAGGGCGTGCCGTGGTGGAAGAGGCGGTCGCCGCGGAAGAAGTAGACCCAGAAGATCGCGCCCGACGTCGTGAGGCCCTCGGCCTGCACCTGTCGCGTGATGCGACGCGCCTCGCTCCAGAGCGGAATGCCGGCGACGATCGCGCCGACGACGCGTCCCTCGACGCGCGCCGGCGCGGCGAAGAGCACCGTCACCGACGACTGCTCGGGCGGCCCCGCGTCGTGCTCGCCCTCGCCCTCTGCGGGCGGCGGCGGCGCGAGGGCCGCGAACTCGGAGAGCTCGTAGCTCGACACTCCCTCGGTCAGCGCGCGATGCACCTGCGGGAACATCGCCCCCAGATCGAGGCCGCGCATGTGGTCCTGGTCCGGATCGAGGTCGCGGCAGATCACGTGCCCCTCGGCATCGACGGCCGCGACGAACGAGATCGGGGAGATCATCAGCTCCGGGATGCCACGGGGAGGCTCGCGGATCCGGTGCTGGATCGCCCAGCGCATCTCGCGCTCGCGCTGCGCCGGGTCGGCGACGAGGAAGCCGGGCGCCGTCAGGTCGGCGGCCGCGGTGATCCCCGTCATCGTCCGCTCGAGGTCGTCGTCGACGATCGAGCGCACGCGCGGCACGTGCTCGCGCACGATCACCTCGCACGCGTGGTGGGCCCCGTCCTCGCAGGCGGTCGCGCCCAGCGCGGCGAGAAGCAACAGTCCGAGCGCGGCTCGATGGCTACCGTTCGACATGGGACGCACGCTACTCCTCGGGGTACGAGCGCCTCAAGCCCGCGCTCTCCCTCTCCAGGACGCCACGCCGATGCGCAGGTTCCCTCGCGTGGTACGGTGCCCTCCTTGAGGCAGCTCGAGGGCACCCTTCTGGCCGGGAAATACCGGGTCCACCGGATCCTGCCGGGTCCCGGCGGCCAGGTGCACGAGGGGGTCGCGAAGCTCTCGGCCGAGCACGCGAGCATCCAGCGCGAGGTGGAGGTGAAGATCCTCCTCGAGCCGAGCGACGCCGCGCAAGCGCGCCTGTATCGCGAAGCGCGCGCGCTCGGGCAGGTCCCGCATGCCGCCCTTCGAAGCGTGCTCGACTCGGGCCAGGATGCGCAGGGCCGCCCCTTCGTGGTCTACGAGGCGCTCGAAGGCGAGACGCTCGCGCGGCGCATGGAGCGCTACCCGAACGGGATGCCCACCGAGGAGGCCGCGAGCATCGCGATGCAGATCCTCGAGGGTCTGCGCGCCCTGCACCGGGGCGGCGTCGTAGCGCGCGGCCTCTCGCCCGAGTGCATCGCTTTCACGCGCACCACCTCGGGCGAGGTCGCCAAGATCGCATCGCTCGATCGCGCGGCCTTTCTCGGCGAGCCCGACACCGAGCCCGTCCGCTTCTCCCCGTGGGCGGCCCCCGAGGTTCGCCGCGCGGGGGGCGAGGTCGGCGTCGAGGCCGACGTGTACTCCGCCGGCGTCATGCTCCGCCATCTGCTCACGGGCCGGCCGCAGGCGGGCGGCCCCCTTCCCGACACCGCCGCGCGCGCGCTCCAGCGAGCGACGGCCGAGGATCCCGACGAGCGCTTCCCGACCGTCGACGTGCTGATGAGCTGCGTGGCGCTGCTGCTGCCGACGAATGAGCGGCCCCCGCGCGACCGCATGGCGCTCCCGACCGACGCGCTCGCGGCCGACATCCATTGGCTCGCGCTGCGACGCCGGACGCGCCACGGCACGATCGACGCCGCGCCCGCCGACGCGCCCGTGCACCTGATGGCGGCGCTCGTGACGATCGAGGCCATCTACCGCCGCGTCGGCCGTCCCGCGTGGACCCAGCTCGTGGAGGCGGTGCCGGCCGTGGAGGATCTGCTCCCGGGCGCCGGCAACACGAGCGCGCACCTACGCACCGGGGTCTGGGCCTCGATCCTCGCCGAAGTGCTCGAGCGCGCCGATGCGATCGCGGGCGCGGGCGATCTCGCGCTCGTCTCCGAGATCGGCGCGGCCGTCGCCCAGCGCTCGCTTCGCCGGCTCTGCCCCGACCTGCCCGCCACGCTGAGCCCGACCGTCCTGGTGGATGCTTTCCCGTATCTCTGGTCGCGCATCGCGCGCGCGGGCCGTGGCGTCGTCCTCGACCGCGCTCCGGGCCAGGCCAAGCTCGCCATCGAAGACACCACGCCGCCCCTGGAAATCGTGGGTCTCACCGCGGCCATCGTGCGCGCGGCCCTCTTCGAGGCGGGAGGCGAGCAGGTCGGGGTGGCCATCGTGGCCTGCTCGGCGCTCGGCGACCGTCGCGATCTGCTCCTCGCGCGGTGGGCTTCTCGCGCTTCGATGCCGCCGCGAGCGTGACCAGTCGGGAGCGCGCGTAGTACGCTGCCAGCGCAACGAGCTCGACCGGGCCGACACCTCCGTGGGGTCCGCACGCAGCCCTTCCGGTCGCGGTCGTTGCACTCGCGATGGTGGATCTCGTCGGCCGGACCCTGCTCTCGAAGTACCGGATCGAGCGCTTGCTCGGTCAGGGCGGGATGGGCTCCGTCTGGCAGGGGAGCCACGCGCTCACGGGCCGCAAGCTGGCGATCAAGGTGCTCGACGAGCGCTTTCTTTCGAACCTGAACGTCGTGCAGCGCTTCGGCCGCGAGGCGCGCGCCGCGAGCGCGATTCGCCACGAGGGCATCGTCGAGGTCCTCGACCTCGATCAGACGGAAGAAGGCGTCCCCTTCCTCGTCATGGAGTTCCTCGAGGGCGAGCTGCTCTCGCGGCGCATCGATCGGCGCGGAAAGCTCGGCCAGGACGAGCTCGTCCGCATCGGCGCGCTCCTGCTCGACGCGCTCCAGGCCGCCCACGCGGCGGGCGTCGTCCACCGCGACCTCAAGCCCGACAACATCTTCCTCGTGCCGGCCGGTCGCCGCGGCGAGATCGTGAAGATCCTCGACTTCGGCATCTCGTCGAAGCTCGACGAGGCGCAGGCGAAGCTCACCGTGACGGGCTCGGTGCTCGGCACGCCGCACTACATGTCGCCCGAGCAGGCCCTCGGTGAGGCCGAGCTCGATCTTCGCGTCGACATCTACGGCGCCGCCGTCGTGCTCTACGAGTGCTGTGTCGGCGACGTGCCGTTCGACGCCGCGAACTACAACAAGCTGCTCCGCGTCATCCTCGACGACGCGCCGGTGCCGCCGCGCCGCCGCGGCGCGGACATCAGCGAGCCGCTGGAGCAGGTGATCCTCAAGGGGATGGCGAAGGATCGGAAGGATCGCTTCGCCACCGCGCACGAGTTCCTCGCCGCGTGGAAAGAAGCGGCCGCTGGGCGCTCGGTGGTGCGCGCGCGCGCCGGGACCGCCACGGGAGCGGCCGCGAGCGGCGACGAGTCCGTGGTCGCACGCTGGGAGGCCTCCGACCTCGTGATGACCGAGGGGCCGGCCACCGGCAGGCGCTCGGTCACCCCGCCCGCGCGACCGAGCTCCGATCGTCCTCCGCCCAGCGGCGCCAGCGATCCGCGGCGGTCGCGTGGCGGCGCGCCGAACACGAGCGGCGTCGTGCCGCGGCCGCTCGGCGGACGCCTCGACGACTTCGATGGCCCCGCCTCGGGCGCCTCGCTCGAGATCGACGAGGCCGCGCTCGCGAGCGCCCGCCCGAGCGCCTCGCAACATCGCCTACAGAGCCCCTACGCGCGGCGCGCGAGCGACCCGCCGCCCCCGATCTCGAGCCCCGGGGTCGTCGTCGCGCCGAGGCCCTCGCCGCTGCCGGCCGCGATGACCACCGGGCGCCAGTCGGCGATCCCGGCCCAGCCCTCCAGCGCGGGCACGCTCGCCGCGCCGCCGGACGAGCCCGTGCCCGAAGCGCCGCCGCCGTGGTGGCGCGCGTGGCTGATCCGCTCGGTGATCGCGCTCGCCGTCTTCGGCGGGCTCGTGTTCGGACTGCGCTGGCTCGTGCGCGGCGGCGACGAAGAGCTGGACGCGCCGCCCCCTACCGTCGCGCAGCCGGATGCACCGCCGGAGACCCGCACCGGGCCGGAGTGGGTGCTCATCGACATCGACGGGCTGCCGCCGAACGCGCGCGTGCGCCTCGATGGGCTTCCGGGCGCGACGCTCCCGCTGCGCGTGCGGCGCGGGAGCCACCACCGCATCGACATCTCGGCACCGGGCTACGTCGACAGCCACCTCGAGGTCGACGGAACGACCAGCCGCAGGGTCGCCTCCGGCCTCGTACCGCTCGTCGGCACCACGCAGCAGCAGTGAATCGCGCCCGAGCCCCTGGCGAGCGGCCGGCGGGCGCGGTGCGCGTCAGGTCGCGGCGGGCTCCGCGCGCTCGGCCTCGAGCGCAGCACGCTCGGGGCGCGGCTGCGTGAGCACGGAGCCCTCGAGCGCGCCGTAGGCCTCTTCGCCGTGCAGGCTCGTGTCGAGCCCCTCGTGCTCGTCCTCCGGATCGGCGCGCAGGCCGACGAGCTTGTCGACGAGCTTGAGCAGCCCGAAGCTCACCACGCCCGCGTACGCGACGGTGACGCCGAGCGCGAGGAGGTTCTCCACGAAGAGGTGCACGCCGCCGTGGATCAGGCCGTCGGCGCCCGCCGGGTTCCACGCCGCCGACGCGAGCACGCCGGTGAGCAGCGCGCCGAGGGCGCCACCCACGCCATGGACGCCGAACGCGTCGAGCGCGTCGTCGTAGCCGAAGCGGCCCTTCGCGAGCACCGCGCCGTAGCAGACGCCGCCGGCCGCGAGGCCGATGACGATGGACTCGACCGGGCCCACGAAGCCGGCCGCCGGCGTGATCGCGACGAGCCCGGCCACGAGGCCCGACGCGCAGCCGAGCGCCGAGGGCTTGCCGTGCCGCATCCAGTCGATCGCCGTCCAGGCCACGGCGCCCGCGCCCGCCGCGACGTGCGTGTTCACGAGCGCGAGCGCGGCGATGCCGTTCGAGGCGAGCGCACTGCCGGCGTTGAAGCCGAACCAGCCGAACCAGAGCAGGCCGGCGCCGATCATCGTCATCGTGAGGTCGTGCGGTAGCATGCGGCGCTGCGGGTAGCCGAGCCGCTTGCCCACGAGGATCGCGCAGAGCAGCGCGCTGATGCCGGACGAGGCGTGCACGACAGTGCCTCCGGCGAAGTCGAGCGCGCCGCGCGAGAGCAGCCAGCCGCCCGCGTTCCACACCCAATGGCAGAGCGGGTCGTAGACGAGCGTCGTCCAGAGCACGGTGAAGAGCACGAACGCCGAGAACTTCATGCGCTCGGCGAAGGCGCCCGCGATCAGCGCGGGCGTGATGATCGCGAACATCAGCTGGTACGCGCAGAAGAGCAGGTGCGGGATGGTGCCGTGCGCTTCGGTGCCGACCCCGCGCAAGAGCGCGAAGTCGAGGTTGCCGATCACGCCGCCGATCGAGGGCGCGAAGCAGAGCGAGTAGCCGACGAGCACCCACTGGATCGTCACGATCCCCAGCGCGAAGAAGCAGTGCATGAACGTGGAGAGCACGTTCTTCTGCCGCACGAGACCGCCGTAGAAGAGCGCGAGCGCGGGCGTCATCATCATGACGAGCGCGGTCGAGATCAGAAGCCAGGCGGTGTCGGCGCCGCTGATGCCATCCATGGCGGAGAAGCTACGGGGACGCCGTTTCCGGTCGGTTTCGGCGCCGAAAACTATACGGCTCCCCTCGCGCGCCGGGCGCGCCGGGACAGCGCGTTTCGTGGTAAGCGAAGCGCCCTATGTCCCGCGCCGAAAAGCCTTACGTCCCCGCCGAGATCGAGCCCAAGTGGCAGGCCTTCTGGGATCGCGATCGCACCTTCGCGACGAGCGACGACCCGAGCAAGAAGAAGGTCTACGTCCTCGACATGTTCCCCTACCCGTCGGGCGCCGGCCTGCACGTGGGGCACCCCGAGGGCTACACGGCGACCGACATCCTCAGCCGCTACCTCCGCGCGACGGGGCATGCCGTGCTGCATCCGATGGGCTGGGACGCCTTCGGCCTGCCGGCGGAGCAGTACGCGATCCAGACGGGCACCCACCCGCGCGTCACGACCGCGGCGAACATCGCGACCTTCAAGCGCCAGATCAAGATGCTCGGCCTCAGCTACGACTGGGACCGCGAGATCGACACGACCGATCCCGACTACGTGAAGTGGACGCAGTGGATCTTCCTCTTGCTCTACCAGCGTGGCCTCGCGTCGCAGTCGGAGGTGCCGGTGAACTGGTGCCCCGCGCTCGGCACCGTGCTCGCCAACGAAGAGGTGAAGGACGGAAAGAGCGAGCGCGGCGGCCACCCGGTCTATCGCCTCCCGCTGCGCCAGTGGATGCTCAAGATCACGGCCTACGCCGATCGGCTGCTCGAGGACCTCTCGCTCCTGGACTGGCCCGAGGGCGTGCGCGTGATGCAGGTCGACTGGATCGGCAAGAGCGAGGGCGCCGAGGTGCTCTTCGCCGTCGAGGGACAGTCCGAGAAGCTCGAGGTCTTCACGACGCGGCCCGACACGCTCTTCGGCGCCACCTTCATGGTCGTCGCGCCCGAGCACCCGATCGTCCTGAAGATCACGACCGCCGATCGCAAGGCCGCCGTCGACGCGTACGTCGCGCGCGCGAAGAACAAGAGCGAGCTCGACCGCCGGAGCACGAAGGAGAAGACGGGCGAGGCGACCGGCGGCTACGCGATCAACCCGGTGAACGGCGCGCGCATCCCGATCTACGTCGCGGACTACGTGCTCTGGGGCTACGGCACCGGCGCCATCATGGCCGTCCCGGGCCACGACGAGCGCGACTGGGAGTTCGCCAAGAAGCTCGGCATCCCGATCGTCCGCGTCGTCGCCAAGACGAAGGACGAGGCGGGCGTGGCCCTCACGGCGCCCTTCGTCGACGACGGCGTGGCCGTGAACAGCGGCGCCTACGACGGCCTGCCGACCGCGGAGTTCAAGAAGCGCATCACGGCCGATCTCGAGAAGGACGGCCGCGGCAAGAAGCGCGTCGAGTACAAGCTCCGAGACTGGATCTTCTCGCGCCAGCGCTACTGGGGCGAGCCGATCCCGATCTACTTCCCGGTCGAGATGCAGAGCCCGAGCGGCGATCCGCGCAAGGGAGACGCCCACACGATCCGCTACGACCAGCCCATCCCGGTCGAGGTGAGCGAGCTCCCGCTGCGCCTGCCCGACCTCGAGGACTACAAGCCGGGCGACGACCCGGCCGGCCCGCTCGCGCGCGCGGTCGAGTGGCGCTTCTTCCAGAGAGACGGGAAGTGGTTCGCGCGCGAGACGAACACGATGCCGCAGTGGGCCGGCTCGTGCTGGTACTACCTGCGCTTCATCGATCCACGCAACACCGAGACGCTCTGCGATCCGAAGCTCGCCGAGCGCTGGCTTCCGGTCGATTGCTACGTCGGCGGCGCCGAGCACGCGGTGTTGCACCTTTTGTACTCGCGCTTCTGGCACAAGGTCCTCTACGACGCCGGCGTCGTGAAGACGCCCGAGCCTTTCAAGAAGCTGGTGAACCAGGGGATGATCCTCGGCGAGGTCGAGCACACGGCCTACGTCGCGAGCGACGGCACGTACGTCTCGCGTCAGTTCGTGGGCGACAAGCTCGACGATGCCGGCGAGGAGAAGCCCTACGACACCCGCACCGGCGCGTGGGTCACCCCCAAGAAGGTCGAGGCCGAGGCGCTCGTGAAGAAGGGCGGCGAGTTCGTGCTCGCCGAGAACGAGTCGATCGCCGTCGACGCGCGCGCCCACAAGATGAGCAAGTCGCGCGGCAACGTCGTGAACCCCGACGCCATCGTGAAGCAGTACGGCGCCGACTCGCTGCGCCTCTACGAGATGTTCATGGGCCCGCTCGAGGCGACCAAGCCGTGGAGCACGGCGAGCATCGCGGGCGTGCGGCGCTTCCTCGATCGCGCGCACGCCGTCTCGTTCCGCGAGCTCTCGGACGCAGCGCCGGACGACGCCCTGCTGCGCACGCTGCACCGCGCGATCCGCAAGGTGGGCGAGGACATCCAGGGCCTGCGCTTCAACACGGCCATCAGCACGCTGATGCAGCTCGTGAACGACCTCTACCCCCTCGAGACGCCGCCGCGCTTCGCGATCGCGACGCTCGCGCAGCTGCTGCACCCACTGGCGCCGCACCTCGGCGAGGAGATCTGGGAACGCCTCGGGAACACCACGAGCGTGCAGCGCGCGCCCTGGCCGAGCTACGACCCCAAGCTCTGCGTCGACGACGAGGTGGAGATCCCCGTGCAGGTCAACGGCAAGGTCCGCGGCCGCGTGAAGGTGCCCACCGCGGCCGACGAGGAGACCGTCGTGGCGGCCGCGAGCAAGGACGAGAACGTCCAGAAGCACCTCGAGGGCAAGCAGCTGATCAAGCGGCAGTACGTGCCCGGGCGCATCCTCACGCTCGTCGTGAAGTAGCGATCCTCGCGGCGCCCGAAACGAGAAGAGCGACGGCCCCCCGAGGCCGTCGCTCTTCTTCGTTTCCGGCCGGCCGACGGGTCAGGGCGTCGCGCAGGCCTCGAGCGCGCGGGCGCGGATCTGGGTTTGCGAGGCCCCCGTTTGCACCACCGCGGCGATGCCCAAGCGCCCCAGGCCACCCCCGGCGGGCGCGCGCGGGTCGTTCAGGAAGAAGCCTCCCTGCATGGCGAGCCCGTCGACCTGCTCGCCGACGCCGAGGGTCATCACGTTCAAGGTCGGGGGGTTCTCGACCTCACCGGCGCGGGCGGTGATGGTGGAGATGGGCCGGACCACGACGTGGAGGCCCTCCACGTACGCGACCAACGTCGTCACGTCGTCGATGACGAACAGGCTCACGCCGCCCCGCGGTCGGAAGCCGGCGCCGAGCTGGAGCGAGCTGATGGTGATGTTCGCCGGATCCACCGTGGGGCTCGTGCCCGAAGTCGGGCGCGGTGCGCTCCAACGCAGGAGCACGATCTGACCGACCGGTGGCGTCGACGTCGAGCCGACCGGGATCGCGGCGACGAAGTGCTGCTGGCCGCCCGACGTTTCGTGGCCGATCGCGCCGCGGTACGGGGGCACGAGGAACTGCGGCGGGCCGCCGCCGACCGCGCCGGTGTACATGGAGAGGTCGACCTCGACCGTAGGCAGGCCCGCCTCGGCGCCGTTCCAGAGCCCCAAGGTCGTGTCGTTCACGATCCACATCACCGCGGCGCCGTCGCCGGCGAGCCAGGTTCCGGCGCGGGCGGACGCGACGCCGGTCCGGTGACCGATGCTCCCCGTCGAGACGGTGCCGGCGATGGTCCCGCCCGCCGAATTGAGCAGCACCGCTCCGCTCGAGTGGTTGACCCACTCGGCAATCGCGACCGCCGACGAGGCACCGGGGGCGCCCATCGGGAAAACGGTCTCCGTGCCGGACAGGGACACGGCCGTGGGCAGCACGAGCGACGTGGTCGGACGGGACGCGCGCGTCTCCCCGTAGACGAGAGAGGTGGTGCCCCCAGCCCCCGACGCCACGATGCCGACCATGCGGTCCGTGGTGCTGTTCGTGTAGCCGAGCGCCGCATCGACGACGTCGAACCCATCGAACAAGACCTCGGGCGTCACCGCCGCACCCTCGAAGTTCAACGGAATGGCGTAGTAGGCATGCATCCCGGTGCTGCCGATGAAGCCCACGAACCCCCCGAGGGCGCCGCTCGGGAGCTTGGGCGCGTCGTCCCCGAGCACCATGCCGATGTGGCCACTTCCGCCGTAGCGGAGGGAGCCGGACTGCCAGAGGGTCTGCTCGGGCGTGACGCCGATCTCGTCCACGCCCATGAACGGCGAGAACGGCAGCGGGCACGACTCGGCGATGGGTGTACTGCAGTCGGGGCGCGCCAGCGGATGGACGCTCGCCATCGTGTCGTCGCAGTCGTCGGGGTCTGCGTGAGGCGCGTGCAGGCACGACACGGGCGCGCCGACGGGGGCGTAGCCGTCACCGTCGGCGTCGCACGGCTCGCACGTGCCGCTCTTGCAGTACTCGTCGTTGCCGCAGTTCGCGTCGATGGTGCAGGTCATCGCCATGCACGTGTGCGTGGTGGTGTTGCACTGCTCGGAGCCCGCGCAGTCGTCCGCCGCATCGCAGCCCGGCAGGCATGCGCCCGTCGCCGTGTCGCAGTAGTTGCCCATCGCGCACGTCGCCGCCGTGCAGCCGCCGTCGTTCGGCGTGCCCGTGTCGTTCGGCGTGCCCGTGTCGTTCGGCGTCCCGGTGTCGCTGGTGCCGCCGTCGCCCCCGGTGCCGCCCTGGAAGCGCGAGCCGTTGTAGACGAGCGAGCAGCCCGCCACCGAGACCCCGGCGAGCGCGCCGGCGATGCAGAAGAGATGGTGCGTACGCATCAGAAGCTACCCTCCAAGGAAACACCGCCGGGAACGACGCGCAGGCTCGCGTGTGCATCGCTGCTGCCGCTGCTGCTCCCCGGATCGACGAGCAGGAGCACGAGACCGACCGCCGCGCCCGCGAGCGAGACGCCCCACATGATGTCGGCGACGAGGGCATCGGTGCGCATCGCCGAGAGCTCGCTGTCGGGGCAGCTGCGGGACGCCGCGCAGGGCAGGCTGCCCACGCGCCCATCTTCCGACGCCGCGAGGCCCGTGAAGACGGCGCCGAGGATCAGCCCCACGCCGGCGACCGAGAACGACGCGATCGCGCCCACGTTCAGCGAGCCGCCCTCACTCGACGGGGGGGGCGCGGTCGTACCGCTGCCGCTCCCCGACTCGGTGCCGCCGCTCCCCGTCGATCCGGACTCGGTCGAGCCCGACTCGGTGGATCCGGACTCGGTCGAGCCCGACTCGGTGGATCCGGACTCGGTCGAGCCCGACTCGGTCGAGCCGCCGCCCGACGTGCTCGCCTGCTGCGCCGCCAGACGCGCCCGCAGGTTCTCGAGGCGCGTCTCGAGGCTCGCGCGGTTCGCGATGTCCGTCACGTCGTGCAGGTACCGCGTCAGGTAGTCGACGGCGTTCGGCAGATCCCCGAGCTGCTGGTAGCAGAGCGAGAGATTGTAGAAGAGCTGCGAGCGCTGGCTCAGGCGATAGGCCTCGAGGAACTCGCGGAGGGCCGCCTCGTAGTTGGCTTGCTCGTAGTACGAGGCCGCGACCTGGAAGTGGGCATGCGCCTGGTCGTCGTCGCTCGTCTGGGCGAGCGCGAAGCTCGGAACGGCCGCGATCAGGAACACCCCGAGAAGCAAGGAACGCACGATCGGACGCGTCACGGAGGACCTCCCCTTCGGCCCGATGATACGCTGCCCCGCGCTCGATTCGCCACCGATGCGCACCTTGCGGAGGATGGGGATCTCACGGCAGAGTCCGCCGATGCGACGACGCGGCCCTCCCGACGAGTCGGCCACGGTGCCGAACGCGCGGCCCTTCGTCGAAGGGGAGCCCGAGCTCCCGGCCGAGGACGTCTTCGCGAGCTTCCTGCAGCGCGCCTATGCCAGAAAAGAGGGGCGCCCCGGACGCTCCCAGGCGACGACCGAGTGGGAACGCTCGGTGGAGGAGCTGCTTCCGCGCGAGCCGGCCGCCGACGAGGACGAGCCGCGGGACACCGAGCCGCCGCCGCCTCCCGATGCCTCGGCCGCCGACGTGGAGAGCCTCGGCGACGAAGAGCCCGCGGTCCGCACGGTCGAGCCCGACGGGACCGTTCGCGTGGTGCTCCTCACGCGCAAGAAGACGCTGCCGCCCGGCGCCGTCGCCGCGCCGACCGACGACGACGAGCCCGTCGACACGCGCGGCGCCACGGCCGTCGCGAGCGCCGAGAAGCTGCAGGCCGCGCTTCGCGCGTCCCGGGCCGAGATACCGCTGCCGCTCTCCCAGCCGCGCCGCAGCCGACCGCCCGCCGCGCCGGAGCCGGACCTCGAGCCCGAGTGGGCGAGCGTGGTGCCGCCGCCCTCCGAGGCGACGCAGCGGCGCGAGGCCAAGAAGCTCGTCCCCGATCTCGCGACGAAGAAGGACAAGCCGAAGCCCGCGCGCGAGGCGAGCGAGGACGGCCTCATCCCGAGCGGCGAGCTCGATCGCAAGCTCTCGGACATGGCCGTGCTGCTCCGCTACGGGCACGAAGAGCAGGTCGCGCGCGAGCTCGAGGGGCTGCGCCGCACCTATCCGCAAGACCTCCTGCTCTTGCGCAGCATCGGCGAGTTCTGGGCCGACAACGGTCGCAAGGAGCGCGCGCTCGAGACGCTCTTCGCGCTCGCGAGCGGCCTCTTCGAGCGGCGCAACGTCGAAGGCATGCGCCAGGCGCTCGAGCAGGCCAAGCGTCTCGATCCCGAGAGCGAGCGCGCCCATCGCTTGCTCTCGCTCCTCGACGCGCGCCCCGACGGCACTCCGTTGCCGCGAAAATAGGCCCGCTCCGTCTTAGCTGCCTCTTAACGCGCGCGTTCGCAGGGTTGGCGTAGCTCTCCATCACGAGAGCGTGCCGCCATGAACGACCTCCTCTTCCTCGTGATTCTCTCGGTCCTGTTCGCCTCGAGCTGGGCCGTGGTGCGCGGCGTCGAGCGTCTCTGACGCGCGCCCCCAAGGAGCCATCGATGTCCACCCTGTACTTCGTGGGCGCCGTCGTCGCGACGGGCCTGCTCGTGTACCTGTTCGCCGCGCTGCTCGTGCCGGAGAAGCTGCAATGACCGGCAACGCGCTCGCGCAGCTCGTCCTCTACTTCGTCGCGCTCACCGCGCTCGCCTACCCGCTCGGGATCTACATGGCCCGCGTCTACGAGGGTCGCGCCGGCCTGGCGGAGCGCGTGCTCGGGCCCGTCGAGCGCGTGCTCTACCGCGCCGCGGGCGTCGACCCGGCGCGCGAGCAGACGTGGACCGAGTACGCCGCGTCGGTGCTCGCCTTCAGCGTCGTCGGCGCGCTCTTCCTCTACGGCCTCGCCCGCCTGCAGGGCGCCCTCCCCCTCGACCCCGACGGGCTCGGCGCCGTCACCCCCGAGGTCGCGTTCAACACGACGATCTCGTTCGTCTCGAACACCAACTGGCAGGCCTACGGCGGCGAGACGACGATGTCGTACCTCACGCAGATGCTGGGCCTCACGGTCCAGAACTTCGTGAGCGCGGCGACCGGCATGGCGGTGCTCGTGGCGCTCGTCCGCGGCGTGGTGCGCAAGCAGACGAGCGGCCTCGGCAACTTCTGGGTCGACCTGGTTCGCTCGATCCTGTTCGTCCTCTTGCCGCTCTCGATCCTGCTCGCGCTCGTGCTCGTCGCGCAGGGCGTCCCGCAGACCTTCGAGGGCCACGCCACGGCGCACTTGCTCGACCCGACGGTGAGCAGCGACGGCGCGAGCGTCACCGAGCAGATCCTCGCGCGCGGCCCCGTCGCCTCGCAGATCGCCATCAAGCAGCTCGGCACGAACGGCGGCGGCTTCTTCAACGCGAACTCGGCACATCCCTTCGAGAACCCGACCGCGCTCTCCAACTTCTTCGAGCTGCTCTCGATCCTCCTCATCGCCGCGGCGCTCTGCTTCACGTTCGGCGAGATGGTGAAGGATCGCCGGCAGGGCTGGGCGATCTACGCGGCGATGCTGGCCCTCGTGCTCGTCTGCGTCGTGCCGACCGTGATGGCGGAGCAGGCCGGGACGCCGGCGCTCTCGGCCGCGCACGTCGACCTCGCGCCCAGCGCGCTCCAGGCCGGCGGCAACATGGAAGGCAAGGAGGTCCGCTTCGGCATCACGAACAGCGCGCTCTGGGCCGTGGCCACGACCGCCGCGTCGAACGGCTCGGTGAACGCGATGCACGACTCGTTCACGCCGCTCGGGGGGCTGTTCCCGATGTGGCTCATGCAGATCGGCGAGGTCGCGTTCGGCGGCGTGGGCTCGGGCCTCTACGGCATGATGCTCTTCGTCTTCGTCGCGGTGTTCATCGCCGGCCTGATGGTCGGTCGCACGCCCGAGTACCTCGGCAAGAAGATCGAAGCCTACGAGATGAAGATGGCCTCGATCGGCATCCTGGTGCCGACGGCGCTGATCCTGGTGACGACGGCCATCGCGTGCTCCACCGAGGCGGGCCGCGCGACGGTCGCCAATCCCGGCGCGCACGGCTTCTCCGAGATCCTCTACGCGATGACCTCGACGGCGGCGAACAACGGCAGCGCGTTCGGCGGCATCACGGTGAGCGGGCCCTTCTACGCCACGATCCACGGCGTGAACATGTGGATCTCCCGCTTCTGGATCATCGCGGTGGTCCTCGCGATCGCCGGCTCCCTCGCGAAGAAGAAGATCGTCCCGCCCAGCCCCGGAACGATGCCGACGCACACGCCCCTCTTCGTGACGCTGCTGGTGGGCACCGTGGTGCTCGTCGGCGCGCTGAGCTTCATCCCCGCGCTCGCGCTCGGCCCCATCGTCGAGCAGCTCCAGGCGTCGGGCTTCTGAGGAGAACGCCATCATGACGCCCACACCCACGCCCAGCTCTTCCGCGTCGAGCGCTTCGTCCACGCCGAGCGCGTCCGACCCGTCGGTCGCCACACCCACCGCCAAGGCGAGCGCGCGCCCGCTCTTCGAGGGCGCCATCGTGCGCCGCGCGATGATCGACGCGCTCGTGAAGCTCGATCCGCGCTCGATGGCGAAGAACCCCGTCATGTTCGTGGTGGAGGTGGGAAGCGCCTTCACGACGCTGCTCTTCGTCCACGCGCTGATGGGCGGCCACGACGCGCCGGCCGGCTTCGTCGGCGCGGTCTCACTCTGGCTCTGGTTCACCGTGCTCTTCGCGAACTTCGCCGAGGCGATGGCCGAAGGCCGTGGCAAGGCGCAGGCCGACACGCTCCGCAAGGCGCGCAAGGACGTGGTCGCGAAGAAGTTCCACGACCCCGAGCTCGCGCGGGGCTACCAGGGCGGCGGCGCGTCCACCGCGCAGCTCGTCGAGGTGCAGGCCTCGACGCTGCGCACGGGCGACGTCGTCCTGGTCGAGGCGGGCGATCCCATCCCGGGCGACGGCGAGGTCCTCGAGGGCGTCGCGTCGGTCGACGAGAGCGCGATCACCGGCGAGAGCGCGCCCGTCATCCGCGAGAGCGGCGGCGACTTCAGCTCCGTGACGGGGGGGACGCGGGTGCTCTCCGACTGGCTGGTCGTGCGCATCACGCAGAACCCCGGCGAGACCTTCCTCGATCGGATGATCGCGATGGTCGAGGGCGCCAAGCGCAAGAAGACGCCCAACGAGATCGCGCTCGACATCCTGCTCGCGGCGCTGACGATCATCTTCCTGCTCGTCACGGTGACGCTGCTCCCGTACTCGATGTACGCGGTCGAGGCGACGACGAGCCCGAGCGATGCGCCGGTGAGCATGACGATCCTCGTCGCGCTCCTCGTCTGCCTGATCCCGACCACGATCGGCGGCCTGCTCTCGGCGATCGGCATCGCCGGCATGGACCGCATGATCCAGGCGAACGTGATCGCGACGAGCGGCCGCGCCGTGGAGGCGGCGGGCGACGTCGACGTGATGCTGATGGACAAGACCGGCACCATCACCCTCGGCAACCGCCAGGCGACGGCGTTCCTGCCGGCCCCCGGCGTGACCGAGAAGGAGCTCGCCGACGCGGCGCAGCTCGCGTCGCTCGCCGACGAGACGCCCGAGGGCCGCAGCATCGTGGTGCTCGCGAAGCAGAAGTTCGCCTTCCGCGCCCGCGACGTGAAGGAGCTCGGTGCGAGCTTCGTTCCCTTCACCGCGCAGACGCGCATGAGCGGCGTCGACCTGAAGGGCGAGGACGGAAAGACGCGCGCGATCCGCAAGGGGGCCTCGGACGCGATCGCGCGCTACCTCCGCGAGCAAGGGAGCGAGCTGCCGCCCGACGTGCGCAACGCCGTCGAGCGCGTGGCCAAGACGGGCGGCACGCCGCTCGTGGTCGCCGAGGGCGCGCGGGCGCTCGGCGTGGTGCAGCTCAAGGACATCGTGAAGGGCGGCATCAAGGAGCGCTTCGGCGAGATGCGGCGCATGGGCATCAAGACGGTGATGATCACCGGTGACAACCCGCTCACCGCCGCCGCCATCGCCGCCGAGGCCGGCGTCGACGACTTCCTCGCCGAGGCGACGCCCGAGGCGAAGCTCGCGATGATCCGCGACTACCAGCAGAAGGGCCACCTCGTCGCGATGACGGGCGACGGCACGAACGACGCGCCCGCGCTCGCGCAGGCCGACGTGGCGGTGGCGATGAACACGGGCACGCAGGCCGCGAAGGAGGCCGGCAACATGGTCGACCTCGACAGCAACCCGACGAAGCTCTTGAGCGTGGTCGAGATCGGCAAACAGATGCTGATGACGCGCGGCGCGCTCACCACCTTCTCGATCGCGAACGACGTCTCCAAGTACTTCGCGATCATCCCGGCGGCGTTCGTCACGACCTACCCCGCGCTCGGCGCGCTCGACGTGATGCACCTGCACTCGCCGACGAGCGCCGTGCTCAGCGCCGTGATCTTCAACGCGCTGATCATCATCGCGCTCATCCCCATCGCGCTCCGCGGCGTGAAGTACCGACCCGAGCCGGCCGCGAAGCTCCTGCGGCGCAACCTCCTCGTGTACGGCCTCGGTGGCGTGCTCTTGCCCTTCCCCTGCATCAAGGCGATCGATCTGTTCCTGGTCGCCACGCACCTCGTCTGAAAGGCGGCCCCCATGCTCTCCACGCTGCGCCCCGCGCTCGTCCTCTTCGGTCTGCTCTCGCTGCTCACGGGCCTCGCGTACCCCGCGCTCGTCACCGGGGTCGCACAGGTCCTGTTGCCCTGGCAGGCGAACGGCAGCCTCGTCGTCGGCGGCGACGGGCAGGTCCTCGGCTCGCGTGTCGTCGGCCAGGCCTTCGACGACCCGCGCTACTTCTGGAGCCGCCCCTCGGCCACGGGCGCCCATCCCTACGACGGCGCCTCTTCGAGCGGCTCGAACGCGGGGCCGACCAATCCCGCGCTCGCCGAAGCGATCGCCGCGCGCGTCGAGGCCCTGCGGGCCGCCGATCCCGAGAGCACGGCGCCGATTCCGGTGGAGCTCGTCACGGCCTCGGCGAGCGGTCTCGATCCGGATCTCTCGCCGGCCGGTGCGCTCTACCAGGTCGCGCGCGTCGCGCGCGTGCGGCACCTGCCCGAGGCCGACGTGCGCGCGCTGGTCGAGCGCCACGTCGAGGGGCGGACGCTGGGACTGCTCGGCGAGCCCCGCGTCGACGTGCTCGCGTTGAACCTGGCGCTCGACGCCCTCGCGCGCCCAAGCTCGTGACGCCTTGACCGAGGACCGCGACCCCGACGCTCGCCCCGATCCCGACGCGCTCCTCGAGCGCGCCGCGGCGGAGGTGCGCGACGCGACGCGCGCGAAGCTGCGCCTCTGGCTCGGCGCCTCGCCCGGCGTGGGCAAGACGTACGCGATGCTCGAGAACGCGCATCGCCTTCGGCGCGAGGGCCTCGACGTGGTGGTCGGCGTCGTCGAGTCGCACGGCCGCGCCGACACCGCGCGCGCCCTGCGGGATCTGCCGGCGCTGCCGCGGAAGGCGATCGCGCACCGCGGGCGCACGCTCGAGGAGCTGGACCTCGACGCGGCGCTCGCGCGCAAGCCCGCGGTGATCCTGGTCGACGAGCTCGCCCACACCAACGCGCCCGGCTCGCGCCACCAGAAGCGCTGGCAGGACGTGATCGAGCTGCTCGAGGCGGGCATCGAGGTCCACTCGACCCTGAACGTCCAGCACGTCGAGAGCCTCAACGACGTGGTCGCGCAGATCACCGGGATCCGCGTGCGCGAGACGGTGCCCGACGCGATCCTCGAGCGCGCCGACGAGATCGAGCTCGTGGACGTGCCGCCCGAGGTCGTCCTCGAGCGCCTGCGCGAGGGCAAGGTCTACGTGGCCAGCCAGGCCGAGCGCGCGGCGACCGGATTCTTCAAGGAGGGGAACCTCCACGCCCTGCGCGAGCTCGCCCTGCGCGTCACCGCCGAGCGCGTCGATGCCGAGGTGCAGGCGTGGCGACGGCAGCGCGGCATCGAGACCCTCTGGCCGACGCGCGAGCGCGTGCTCGTCTGCGTGGGCCCGAGCCCCGCCTCGGCGCGCCTGGTGCGCGCGGCGCGGCGCATGGCGAGCGCGCTCCATGCGCCTTGCATCGCCGTCTACGTGGAGCGACCGGGCGCGCCGCTGCGCGGGCAAGATCAGGCCCGCCTCGGCGAGCACCTGCGCCTGGCCGAGCAGCTCGGTCTCGAGGTCGTCGTGCTCTCGGGCCCCAGCGCGGCCGACGTGGTCCTCGACCTCGCGCGCCGCCGCAGCGTCACCCGCATCGTGGCCGGCAAGCCCGCGCACGCGCGCTGGCGCGACTTCGTGCTCGGCTCGTTCCTCGACGACCTCGTCCGCAAGAGCGGCGCGATCGACGTGCACGTGATCTCGGGCGACGAGGGCGCGTCCCCGTCGGACGGAAAGAGCGGCGCCGATCTCCCCTCCCACACGCGGCCCACGGCCTATCTGCGCGCTGCGATCCCGATCGCGGTCGCAGTCGCGATCGGAGCGCTCGTGCGCGAGCGAGCCGATCTCGCCGACGTCGCGATGCTCTTCGTCGCCGCCATCGCGACGAGCGGCGCGTTCCTCGATCGGCGCGCATCGCTCTTCGCGGCGCTGATCGCGGTCGTGGCGTTCGATTTCTTCTTCGTGCCTCCGTACTACACGCTCGCCGTCGAGGACCTCCGGCACCTGCTCACCTTCGCCGTGATGCTCGGCGCCGGCGTGCTCATCAGCACCCTCATGGCGCGCATCCGCGCCGGCGAGCGCGGCGCGCGCGAGCGCGAGCGGAGGACGGCCGCCCTCTTCGAGCTCACGCGCGCGCTCGCGGGCGCCCGCGACGAGGCCTCCATCGCGCGCGTCGCCACGACGCAGATCCGCGCCGTGCTCGAGAGTGAGGCGCTGGTGCTCGTCGCGGATCCCAAGGCGCTCGAGGGCGTGCGAGCGCCCTTGCCCATTTCGAGCTCGTTCGACGAGCCCGACCGAACGGTGGCCCGCTGGGTCGTCGCGCACGGTCGCGCGGCGGGCCGCGGGCTCGACACGCTCCACGGCGCGCGCGTGCTCGCCGTGCCGCTCGTGGCCCAGGGCGAGACGCTCGGCGCCATCGCCGTGCGCCCCTCGCCCGAGACGCGCTTCGAGGATCTCGCCCAACGCCATCTCCTCGAGGCGTTCGCCGTGCAGATCGCCGTCGCGCTCGAGCGCGCGCGCCTCGCCGCCGAAGCCAAGGACGCCGCGCTCCGCGCCGAGACCGAAGAGCTGCGCAGCTCCCTGTTGAGCTCCGTCTCGCACGACCTCCGCACCCCCATCGCCTCGGTGCTCGGCGCGGCGACGACCCTGCTCGAAGGCGCCGAGACGATCCCGAAGGAAGAGCGCTCCGAGCTCACCGCCACGATCCGCGACGAGGCGGCGCGCCTGGGGCGCCTCGTGGGCAACCTGCTCGACATGAGCCGCGTGGAGTCGCCCGGCCTCGAGCTGAAGAAGGAGTGGGTGCCGATCGAGGAGCTCGTCGGCGCGGCGCTCACGCGCCTCGGGCCGCGCGTGGCGGAGCGTGAGGTGACGACACGCGTCCCGGGCGGCCTCTTCGGCGCCGTCGACCCCGTGCTCTTCGAGCAGCTCCTCTACAACCTCCTCGAGAACGCGCTGAAGCACACGCCGGCCGGCTCGCCGATCACGGTGCGCGCCGAGGACGACGGCAAGCAGGCTTCGCTCTTCGTCGAGGACCGCGGGCCGGGGGTTCCGGCGGGGAGCGAGACGCGGATCTTCGAGAAGTTCGTCCGCGCGGGCGGCGCCGGGGGTGGCGTGGGTCTCGGCCTGGCGATCTGCCGGGCGATCGCGCTCGCGCACGGCGGCTCCATCGCCGCCTCGAACCGCGAGGGCGGCGGCGCATCGTTCCGCGTGACCTTCCCCAAGGGTGAGGCACCCTCTCTGCCTGCCGACACCGACGCCGGGGCCGAAGCCGCGGTCGCGGCGACGGATCGGAGCGCGCCATGACCCAGCCGAAGAGCACCGTGCTCGTGATCGAGGACGAAGCGCCGATGCGGAAGTTCCTCCGCGCGACGCTCGAGAGCCACGGCTACGCAGCGGTGCTGGCCGAGACGGCGAGCGAGGGCATCGCGATGGCCACCCAGCACTCGCCCGACGTCGTGCTCCTCGATCTCGGCCTGCCCGACAAGGACGGCCTCGAGGTGACCCAGATCCTGCGCGGCTGGTCGAAGGTCCCGATCATCGTGCTCTCGGCGCGCGGCCGAGAGGACGACAAGGTGCAGGCGCTCGACGCCGGCGCCGACGACTACCTCACCAAGCCTTTCGGCGTGAACGAGCTGCTCGCGCGCATGCGCGTCGCTCTGCGCCACCGCACCGGCGCCGATCCCGCGACGGGCCTGCTCGATCTGGGCGAGCTCCAGATCGACGTGCCGCGCCACGAAGTGCACGTGCGCGGCGAGCTCGTCCACCTGACGCCCATCGAGTTCAAGCTGCTGCTCGTGCTCGCGACGCACGCGGGCAAGGTCCTCACGCACCGCCAGATCCTGCGCGAGGTGTGGGGCCCCAACGCGACCGAGCACACGCACTACCTGCGGGTGCACATGACGCACATGCGCCGAAAGCTCGAGCTGGACTCGGCCCAGCCGAAGCTGCTCCTGAACGAGCCGGGCGTGGGCTATCGCCTCGTCGACGGGAACGAGAGCGGGCGTTAGCGAGATCTCAGCGCGGCAACGCCGCTTCTGAGCGCTCGCGAGGCGCCGCCCTCGCTACGTTCGAGCCCATGACCGACGACGAACGTCGCGCCGAGCCCGACCCCGAGCCCGACCCCGAGCGCCCCTCGTTCCTCGCGACCGAGGGCGGAGGCCTGCTCTTCCTCGTGCTCGTCTTCGTCTCGCTCGCGATCCCGCTCGCGCACGCGCTGTTCGCGCAGGGCACGTTCGGCTGGGCCGCCACCCTGGGCTTGCTCAGCGTGCTCGCGATCCCGCTCCTGCTCGTGCACGCCGCCGCCCGCCGCAAGCGGCGCTGAGCGATCAGAGCTCGAGCTGCATGCCCATCTCGACCACGCGCTCGGGCGGCAGGTCGAAGAAGTCGGTCGCCGGGCGCGCGTTGCGCGACAGGAACCCGAAGACGAGCTTCTGGATCGTCCCCAGGCCCGGGTTGCGCGTGATGACGAGCTTCTCGCGGCCGAGATAGAAGCTCGTGTCCTGCTTGCTCGTGTGCAGGCCGTGCTTGGTGCAGGCGCGCAGGATGTCGATCACCTTCGGCGTCTGCATGAAGCCGTAGTGCGCCGTCACGCGGAAGAAGCCCTCGCGCAGCTTCTCCACCTGCACGCGCTCGTCGCGCCGCACGATGGGCACTTCCTCGCCGATGATCGAGAGCAGCACGACCTGCTCGTGCAGCACCTGGTTGTGCTTGAAGTGGTGCAGGAGCACCGGCGGCGTGCCCGCGCTCGTGCTCGTCATGAACACGGCCGTGCCCTTCACGCGCACCGGGTGCTTGTCGTGGATGTTGTCGAGGAACTCGTCGAGCGGCTCGCTCCGGTTGCGGAGGAACTTCGCGACGCGATCGCGCCCGAGCTTCCACGTCGTCATCATGAAGAGGATGCAGAACGCGACGGCGAGCGGGATCCAGCCGCCGCTCTCGATCTTCACGAGGTTCGCCCCGAGGAAGACGAGATCGACGATCAGCATCAGCCCCGAGACGAGGCCGGCCCGGACGTCGCCCCAGTTCTTCCGCATCACGAGGAAGAAGAGCACCGTCGTGATCGCCATCGTGCCCGTCACGGCGATGCCGTAGGCCGCCGCCATGCGGCTCGACGCGCCGAAGCTCACGACGAGGCCGATGCACGCCACCATGAGCAGCCAGTTGATCTCGGGCACGTAGATCTGCCCCTCGTGCTCGCCGGACGTGTGCCGGATCTCGAGGCGCGGCAGGTACCCGAGCTGGATCGCCTGGCGCGTCAGCGAGAACGCGCCGCTGATCAACGCCTGCGAGGCGATCACCGTGGCAGCCGTCGCGAGCACGACGAGCGAGATGCGCGCCATGCCTTCCGGCACCATCGAGAAGAACCCGTCCTCGACGTGCTCCGGATGGAGCAAGAGCAGCGCTCCCTGCCCGAGATAGTTGAGCGTCAGGCACGGCCAGACGAAGAACATCCAGCTCCGCTCGATCGGGCGCCGGCCGAAGTGGCCCATGTCCGCGTAGAGCGCCTCGCCGCCGGTGATGCACAGCACCACCGAGCCGAGGACCCAGAAGCCGGTGCCGCCGTGCGTCGCGAAGAAGCGCACCGCGTGGCGCGGATCCACCACGGCCCAGAGCACCTGCGGCGCCTGCAAGATCCAGTAGAGGCCCATCGCGCCGATGGTCACGAACCACACGAACATGATCGGGCCGAAGACCATGCCCACGCGGCCGGTGCCGCGGCGCTGCGCGACGAAGAGCGTGAAGAGGATCGCCACCGACACGCCGATGATCACCGGGCGCTGCAGGCCCGGGATGCCCTCGACGGCGGAGAGCACGGAGATCGCCGGCGTGAGCATGCCGTCGGCATACAGGAGCGCGGCGCCGAACAGGCCCGCCATCACGACGACCGGGATCTTGCCCGGGGTGCCGCGCTTGGGCAGCACGAGCGCGAGCAGCGCGAGGATGCCGCCCTCGCCGTGGTTGTCGGCGCGCGTGATGAACGTGACGTACTTGAGCGTCACGACCGCCGTCATCGACCAGAAGAAGAGCGAGAGCAGCCCCATCACGTCGGCCATCGGCGTGATCTCGTGCGACTCGTGGAAGCACTCGCGCAGCGCGTAGAGCGGCGAGGTGCCGATGTCGCCGTAGACGACGCCGAGGGCGACGAGCGCGAGCTTCCAGACGTTGCCGCCGTGGCCGTGCCCGCCGTGGTTCACGTGCGGGCGCCGGACGCCGTTGGCGTCGATGGAGCCGGAGGGCGGGCCCTCGCTCGGCATCTTGAGGTCGGAGTAGGACTGGCCGAGCGGGCTCGTGCTCGTGCTCGCCGTGGCGCTCGCCGGTGCGGCGGCGCTCGCGGACGCCGCAGCGCTGGCGCCGGCCACGGGCTTCCCCAGGCCTTTGCCCTGGGTGGCGCTCTTGCCGCTCTCGCCTTCCTTCGGCGCTGCCGGCTCGGCCTTCGCGGCCTTGGTCGCCGCAGGCCCGGGGTCTTCGGACATGGCGCGCCCCTCTACCGCTCTCGCTCGGGCCACGCAAGCGAGGCGGTGGCAGGGTTCCCCACCTGCCCTCCGCCTCGCGCCGCGATCAGGCGGCCGTCGGCTTCTCGTCGCGCTTGCCGCGGTTGCGCCACCACGCGATGACGCCGGGCAGCACCGAGATCACCACGACCGCGATGATCAGCTTCTCGAGGTGCATCCGCACGATGTCGAAGCCGCCGAGGTAGTACCCGATGATCGTCATCGAGAGCACCCAGGCGAAGCCGCCCACCACGTTGAACGTCGCGAAGCGCGCGTACGGCATCTGCGCGGCGCCAGCGACCACGGGCACGAACGTGCGCACGATGGGCATGAAGCGCGCGATGATGATCGCCTTGCCGCCGTGCTTCTCGTAGAAAGCGTGCGCCGCCTTCAGGTGCTCGGGGTTGAAGAAGCGCGACTTCGGGCGCGTGAACAGGCGCGGCCCGAGGGCCCTCCCGATCGCGTACGACGTGGCGTCGCCCAAGATCGCGCACATCGGCAGGACCACGTTCAGCATCAGGATGCTGAGCGATCCCTGGCCGGCGTAGAGGCCCGCCACCACGAGCAGCGAATCGCCCGGCAGGAAGGGCACGAGCGCGCCGGTCTCCAGGAAGATGATGACCGCGAGGGCCGGCAGGCCGCCCCACACGATGATCGGCCCCGGATCACGAAGGAGACCGAGAAGCCCGTGGATACTCCAGTCCATGCGGGCCGGCCGTTAGCACGAGGCCCGCTCCGGGGCGAGGCCGCGGCGCACGGCGTGCCCCGCGTTCTGGGCATCCGGCCGCGCTTGTGGCTAGAGTCCGGGCTGGTTATGCGTTCCGCCCGTGCTTGCTTCGTCGGTCTCGCGACGCTCCTCGCCCTCGCGCCCTCCGTGGTGGCGGCCCAAGGGCAGACGTGCGTGCTCCTGCCGCCGCCGGACGACTCGTCCGCGCCCGCGGATGCGCATGCGCGGGTCGACGTGGCCATCACCGAGGAGCTGCGCGAGCATGGCCTCGTCGTGATGGCCTCGCGCGACGCGCAGCTGCGGATGAGCGACCAGCCGATGGAGAACTGCAGCGCGATCGACTGCGCGCCCGAGGTGAACCGCTACCTCGGGACGAGCTTCGCGGTGCTCACCGAGCTGACGTGGCTGCGCGGGCGGCCGACGATGATCAACGTGGTCCTCATCGGCCTCGACGACGGCGCGAGCGCGGGCGGTCAGGTCGTGATCGAGCGCGGCGCCGATCTCGCCGACTCGGTGCGCCAGGCCTTCTCGATCGCCTGGGACCGCTGGCAGGCCGACTCGCAGGGGCAGCTCGTGATCGACACGACGCCCGCCGGCGCGTTCGTGGAGATCGACGGCGCGAGCGTGGGCCGCGCGCCGCTGCGGCACCTGGTGCCGGCCGGCGTGCACACGGTGCGCGTGACGCTCGAGGGCTACCAGGGCGACACCCGCGAGGTGACGGTGGATCGGCACGAGGAGCGGCCGATCTCGATCACGCTCGTGGCGGCGACGGAGACGGTCGAGGTGACGACCGCGCCCGTCGCGCCGGAGTACGACGACCGCATCGAGCCTCACTGGGCCAACTGGGTGATCGGCGGCGCGGGTCTCGCGGCGGCGATCGGCCTCGCGATCTCACCGGTGATGACGGCCGCGACCGTCGGCACGGTGACCGACCACGGCGCCGCCGGGACCGACACGGTCTACTTCGGCGAGCAGAGCATCGCGCTCGCGCTGGTGAGCGGTGCGGTGCTGATCGGCAGCGTGGTGTGGCTGGTGATCCATCCCATCGAGGAGCACACGCGCGTGGCGCGCAGCGGTCCCTCGGTGCACGCGTCGCTCGGCGGCTTGGAGGTCACGTGGTGAGGCGCAGCGTGGTGAGCGGCGCACTGGCGCTCGCAGCGATCGCCGGCTGCGCCGAGACGCGGCACTGCCCCGAGGGCGAGTCTTTCCGCGGGGGCGACTGCGTGGCGCTGGACGCGGCGGTCGTGCAGCAAGACGCGGCCGTGGTGGACGTCGGCACCGACGCGAGCGAGGACGCGGGCCCCTGCCAGGGCGCGTGCGGCGGGAGCACGCGCTTCTGCCTCGAGAGCCCCGACGCGGGCACGAACGGGACGTGCGTCGAGTGCTTGATCGACGACGACTGCGACGTCGCCGAGCGCCCCGACGCTGGCAGCGGCGATGCCGGCGCGCCGCTCTCGACGCGCTTGATCTGCGAGGGCCACCGCTGCGTGATCGGGTGTCGCGACGGTCTCGCCGACTGTTCGAGCCACGTCTGCCGCTCGACCGACCGCCAGTGCTCGGCCTACGGGACCGCGCAGGGCCAGTGCCAGCCCTGCGACACCGAAGAGAACTGCGACGCGAACAGCGACTGCGTGCCGATGACGTTCGGCGGCGAGATGACCCCCATCGGCAGCTACTGCCTGCTGCGAATCCCCGGGACCGGATGCCCAGAGCCCTTCACCGTTCCCGTGAACGGGCACTGCGGCGTGAACCAGGCGGTGACGACCTGCGATGCGGTCCGCGATTTCAACACACCCTGTCCGACCGATCCCTCGGAATGCGGCCGCGACGACATCCCCGAAGACGGGACGTGCGCGACGATCGTCGGGCTCTCCGGCAGTCGATGCACGTATCGATGTGCGCCGAGCGACGGTACCTGCAACAGCGCGCGCCCGTGCGGCGTGAGCAGCATGCTCTGCGGCGCTAGCTGAGCGACGGCACCGGGGACGGCCGGTGCGGCGTCGGCTCCCGGGGCGCTAGCGTATGCTGCGGCGGGATGGCCAGCCTCTGCCCTCGCTGCCGCGCGCACGAGCGCACGAGCGAGTCGCTCGGCGTCTTCCGCTGCCCGGCCTGCGGCCGCGTGAGAGCGAAAGCCCGCGGCATGAGACCGCTCGCCCGCAACCGGCGCCCCAACCCTCCTTCGCTCAGCTGAGCGACTTGTTGCTCACACCCGTACCGGTGGGAACGCGCCTCGATTGCGCCGCGCGAACGGCTCGCGCGACGCGGCCCCGCGCCAGCGCACGCGAAACGCGCATCTCTCGCCGGCCCAGCGACGACGCCGCTCGGAGCCCGGGCATGTGGCGTGCAGCGCCGGCGCCGCATGTCCGCCAGGGAGCTGCAAGGCAAGGTCGTCGTCGTCACGGGTACGTTCTCTCGGCCGCGAGGGGAGCTCGAGGCCGAGCTCGTCGCGCGCGGCGCCACGCTCGGCGGCTCGATCACCAAGAAGACCCAGCTCGTCTTCGCCGGCGACAAGGCCGGGAGCAAGCTCGACAAGGCCCGAGAGCTCGGGCTCACGGTGCGAGGAGAGGCCGAGCTCCTCGCGCTGCTCGGCGTCAGCGCCGGCCCTGCGCCGACTCCGCCGCCTCGTGGAGTCGCCGGCACGACGCGCCTCGCCGACTTTCGCGAGCGCCTGCTCGCGCGCATCGCCGAGCTGAAGGCGCACGAGGGCGTCAAAGTCCTCTACGAGGTGGTCGGCGATCCGGTCGCGCCGGAGGCCGTCGACGCGGCGGCCGCGAGGCGCGCGGTGACGCTGAGCGCCGAAGAGCGCGAGCTCTACGCACGCATGAACGGCTGCACGCTGGTGTGGGTCCCCGTGCACGCCGCGGCCTACGACAAGGCCATCCACAAGCCCAAGAAGGGGCGCCCGCCGATGACGGTGCTCGAGAACCTCGACACCGATGCCTTCCGAATCCTCGCGATGCCGCCGATCGAGGAGGTCTTCGGCAAGCCCTTCGACTACGCGCGCTTCCTGGACGGCGACCCGACGCCGCGCCTCGGCTTCGACTTCCCCGGCATCTACACGACGCCGGCGCTCGTGGTGCGCGAGGGCCGGATCGCCGTCGAGGTCGGCGACGACCACGGAGCCGCGTGGAGCGCACCGGCGACCTCGCTCGAGGACTACGTCGAGACGGTGCTCGCCACGTGGGGCGATGTTCCGCTGCGCCGCCAGATCTTCCTCGAGCGCAAGCACGGCGTGGGGCGCGCCTACTTCGACGCGCATCCGGTGGCGCTCGCGACGCTCCTTCCGCCGCCCCCACCGAAGAGCGCCGCCGAGGAGAACAAGCTGCTCCGCCTACTGAATCGCACGTACGGCGCGAGCCTGTCGGACGCGCAGCTCGCCGACGCGGCGCACGCCGTCGGCTCCACGAACGCGCAGCTCGTCGAGGCGGCCACCATGCGGCTCTCCGAGCAGCCGCTCCGGACCCGAGCGCATGCGTCCACCCTCGCGCGCGCGATCGCGAGCGCCGCGCCCGACGCGCAGGTGAAGATCACCCGACTCTTCGACACCGTGGGCGACGTCGCGCTGTCGGAGGGCGAACGCGTGCTCGTCTTCCGACACGGCGGATACGCGTGGACCGAGCGCGGGCGCATCGCCGCCGTGGCCGGTCGCGCAGCGATCCCGGCCATCGCCGAGGTCCTGCGCGACGCGACGCTCGAGATGGAGCGGGCACGCGCCGCCTTCGGCGCCGACCCGAACGCTCAGAACGCGTTCCTCCGCGCCGAGTGGGACGTGAAGGCGGCCGCGCACGCGGCGCTCCTGCTCGGCGACGAGGCGAAGGAGCTGCTGCCTGCGCTCGTCTCCCACGTGGGGCCGCCGGATTTCGAGGCCCGCACACGGTGGGGCTGGGAGGCCGCCGTGACGACGTCGCTCGCCGCCGCACTCGCGGTCGTCGCGATCGATCCGAGCCGCGCCGAGGCGCTGCTCGAGCACCTCCGGATCTTCATCCGCAGCGACTACCCGAGCCTCGCGCTCGCCCGGCCGGGCTTCGAGTCTCTCCACGTGTCCGTCAGCGAGCTCCTGCCCGCGCTGCGCCGGCTGCCGGAGGCCATCGCCGCTCGACTCGCGCAAGAGCTCGTCGCCGGGGAGTCCACGGACGACGTCGCGTTCCCGAGGCACCGAATGCGCCCGCGCCTCGCGCTCCTGAGCGGCCTCGGCCGCGCGGGCGTCGATGCGGCGTTCGCGCTGCTCGAGCAATCGCGACCCGCGAGCTTCGAGTGGTGGCCGCTGCACGAAGCGATCTTCGGGCGCGCGCTCGCCCACGCGGTGCTCACGCCCGAGGATCGCGCGCGTGCGATCGGCCTCGTGAAGGCGGTCGTGGTGCGCTCGATCGCGGCGAAGTCGGTCGACCCGACGTACGTCGGCTACCTCTGCCGGCTCGGAGGGATCGACGCCTGCGCTCCCGAGCTCGCCCGGAAGAAGGTGCTCGCCCTTCTTCTCTCCGAGGCGTCCGTCGGGCTCGGTCTCCCGCAGATCCGCGACGTGCAGCTCGCGCGATTCCTCTTCGAGCTCCTCCGCGCCGAGGGCGCCGACACCGAAGCGCTGCGCCGCTGCGCGCAGAAGATGGCGTCGAGCTCCCCGGCCTTCGACTGGCTCGGGGCGGTCGCGGCGTAGCGCTACGGCACGCCGTATCAGGGAGCTCACGCCGAGACGACGATCCCGGCTCGAACGCACTCCGCGCGTGTCGCACCCCACGCTCGCTCCGCGCACCGACGTCGTTCGCGGCGCACCGCATCGCCGGCCGTGTCGAGGGCGAGGTACGCTCGGACGGCATGGCCAGCCTCTGCCCGCGTTGCGGCACGCACGAGCGCACGCTCGAGTCGCTCGGCGTCTTCCGATGCCCGGCGTGCGGCCGCGTCAACGCGGACGGCGAGCTCATCCCCGAGGGCGCGAGCGAGCCGGCACGGTTCGCCGTGCGCACAGGCGAAGGGAGCTTCGCCGCGCCGCCACCGGTCGCCCCCAAGGTGAGCGGCACCCGAGCGCCGTTCCCGCGCGTCGCGATCGTCTTGATGGCCGCGCTCGCGTTTCTCACCGTCGTGGATCTCGCGCTCTCGGGCAGCGAGGCGATCATGCGCGCCACGCTGCGGCTCGGAATCCTCGGCGGCCTGGTCGTCGGAGACCGCGACGCCTATCGCGCGGCCTGCGTCGGCTGGCTCGTGTCGCTCGCCGCCGACGTGTACACCAGCGCCGTCTGGTGGCCCGCCGTCGGGCTCGCGGCCCGTGGCATCCTCGCGATGCTCGTCCTGCTCGACGTCTCGTTCCTGGCGGCCTTGCTCTCCCGCGACATGCGCCAGCGCTACGAGAAGCCCACCGTCGCGTGATCACGACGACGCCTTCACCGATCGAACGCAGTCATCTCCATCGCGCGGCACGCCGTGGCGAACGCTGCCTTCGGGGGACCGACCCACATCCACGGCATCCACGTGACGCACCCGCCCGTGCGAAGAAGCGCCTCGCGGGCGCGCTCGCGGTCACCGGCCTGCACGAAGCAGAACGCCAGCACGTTCGCGTCCTCCACCTGCCGGAGGCCACCGGGGTGACCGGCCGCCGCGGGGCCCATCTCCCACGCGCGCACGAGCTCCGCGGCGCGCGCAGGGTCCTTCATGTACGAGAGCTGCGCCTCGAGGTCGGGTGACTCGGCGAAGTCGAAGTAGAGCCAGCGCTCCGCGTGCGCCCACGCGGGGAGCACGTGCAGCCGACTTCCCCCGGGCGCATCCCGCGCAGCCTCTCGCGCGAACGTGATCGCCTCCTCGGGCTCGCCGCCCCACTTCTGCGTCAGCGCGGTCACGAGCGCGTGGTGCGCGACGTAGTGATGCGGCGCGCGCACCACCGCCTGGCCGAATCGCTCGCGCGCGACCTTCGTCCCGTACGCCAAGCCCATCGCGATCACGACGCGCTCGGCGTGCGGTGCGGCGTCGTCCGGAGCGAGATCGGCGGCGCGCTCGAGGTCCTGATCGGCGGCGAGCAGGCGCGCCTCGAACGTGCGCATCGCCTCGGGCGGGACGAAGCGCGCGCGGGCCCGCGTTCGCGCCTGCCACGCCCACTCGATGCCGTGGCGGCCGCGCACGAGCCAGGGAACGGCCGAGCGCTTCCCGTCGCGCTCGACCCAGGCATCCATCCACGCGGGCCGATCCTTCACCCCCGCGAGCCCGCGCACGAGGAAGCTCCGCAGATCGGGGTCGCTCGCGTCGATCGTCGCCGTCGCCTGGGCGAAGTCGCCCGCGGCGCAGGCGCTGCGCAAGCGAAACACGGCCGGATCGAGCCCCTCGTCCAGCATGGTCAGGAGCGGCGCCCGCGGCAGCGGCTTGGCGGGCTCGTTCGACGTCCTGGTACCGACGAAGCGCGTGACGATGTCGAAGAGCCTCAGCATCCCTCACCTCGGCCCCTTCATCGGACCACGACGGCGAGCGTTGCGGAAGGCTCCCCCGCCTACGCCGCGCGTTGCTTCGCGGTCATCGTCGCCACGTAGCGCTGCACGTCGAGGCGCGCGGCGTGGTCGAGCGCGACGAAGGACAGGCCCACCGCGAGGTGGCCGCCTTCGCGTGGGCGCGTCCAGCACACCTCGGCCTCCGTCGTCGCGATCCGGCCCGAGCCGGGGAGCGGCCAGCGGATGCGCACCACGTGGTGCTCGCGCAGCGGGCGATCCACCAGCACGCAGAGGCCGCCCTCCGACACGTCCTCGATGCGACCGTCGATCGCGCCGTACTCGGTCGACACGCGCACCGGGCTCGAGAACGGCGCGCGCTCGTGGGCGCGATCGCCCGGCGGCTCGCCGCTGCCATCGTCGAACACCCACGCGTGGTCCGCCGAGCGCGGTGCGGCCGATCGGCAGGCCGCCGCGAAGAGCTCCGCGCGCTCCCAGCGATCGGACGGCATCGGCGCGAGCGCGGTGAGGATCGCGTCTTCGAGCACGAGCGGCACGTCCGGGCGCGACGCGCGGATCGGCGCAATCGGCTCGCCGGCGAGCATCGCGTGGGCGAGCTCTTCCACCGTTCCGACCCGCGGCGGCTTGCCCGTCAGGCACTCGTAGAGGGTCGCGCCCATCGCGTACACGTCGGTCGCGACCGTCGCCATGCCGCCGCGCACGAGGATCTCCGGCGCGAGATACTCGGCGGTGCCGACGAGCGTGCCCGAGCGCGTCAGGCGCGGGCGCGAGAGGTCGCGCTGCCCGCGCATCACGGCGATGCCCCAGTCGATCAGCTTCACCGAGTGGTGCCCCGGCCGGCGCGCGAGCATCACGTTCGAGGGCTTGACGTCGCGATGGAGCACGCCGCGCGCATGCGCGTGCTCGAGCGCGCGCCCGAGCTGGTCGGCGAGGTGAACGACGTCGTCGACCTCGAAGCGACGCCCTCCGTCGACGAGCGCGTCGAGCGCGGGCCCGTCCACGCGCTCGAGCGCGAGCCAGGGGCCGTGGCGTGGGCACGTGCCGGCGCCGAGCAGCTCCACCACGTTCGGATGCGCGAGGCGATCGAGCGCCGTCGCTTCCAACGCGAGACGCTCGGCGAGCAGCGCCGAGCTCGGATCGACGAGCGTCTTGATCACGACGAGCCGGCCGCCGCGGAGATCCCGCGCTTCGTGCACGCAGGCCATGCCGCCGAGGGCGACGGGGCGCATGATCTCGTAGCGACCGTCCACCACGACACCCGCCTGCAGCTCGGTGACGAAGGGATCGTTCATGGCCGCGCCTCCGTCGCCGGAGCGAGGAGGATCCCCGGGCTCGAGGGCTCCACGCCCGCCTTGATCGCCAGCCACTCGTCGCGCCCGATCGACTTGATCGCGTCGAGGATGACGGGGTCGAACTGCGTGCCTCGGCCGTGCTCGAGCCGCGCCATCGCGTCGTCGTGGGACATGCCGCGGCGATAGGGTCGGTCGGAGGTCATCGCGTCGTAGGCGTCGACGGGCGCGAAGGCGCGGGCCGCGAGCGGGATGCGCTCACCCGCGAGCCCGCGCGGATAGCCCGAGCCATCGAACGCCTCGTGGTGGTGCAGGACCACGCCGATGGCCGGGGTGAGGCGCTCGATCGGCGCCAGCAGGTCGGCGCCGATCTGCGGGTGCCTGCGCATCGCGACCCACTCGTCGGGCGTGAGCGAGCCGGCCTTCTTGAGGATGGCGTCGGGCACGCCGATCTTGCCGACGTCGTGCAGCAGGGCGCCGATCTCGAGCCAGAAGCAGTCGTCCGGCGGCAGGCCCAGCTCGATCGCGATGCGCGCGCTCCAGCGGGCGACCCGCTCGGCGTGCGCGTGCGTCTCCACGTCGCGCGTGGCGAGGGCGAGCGCCATCCCCTCGGCGAGCTGCCGCACGAGGCGCCGCTCGTCGCGCGCGCTCGGCGTGCTCAGCACCGAGGCGACGACGCGGGCCAGCTCGCTCGGCTCGAAGGGCTTGGCGAGCAGCGCGCTCGGGAGGGCGCCGCCGAGCATGCGTGTCACGTCACGGAAGTCGCGCGTCCCGGTCACCACGACCACTGGCTCCGGGCGCTCGGCGCGAAGCACGCTCGCGAAGTAGCGCCCATCGTCGAGCGGCATGTTCAGGTCGGCGACGATGGCGTCGACCCGCTGATCGGCGAGGGCTTTCTTCGCGGAGGCCGTGTCCGTGACGGGCACGGTGCGGAACCCCCCGCGCCGCAGCGCGCAGTCGAGTGCACGGAGGACGAGCGGCTCGTCGTCGACGATCAGGATGTTCGGGCTCGCTTGCATCGGTCACTCCCCAGCGCTCGGCGCCGGAGAGAAGCTGGAGCAGAGCGCGTGCCGCCACGCGGTGGAGATGCCGTGTGGGGAAACTCCGCGAGAACCGACGTCACCGCGCAGAATTCGCGCGCCCGACGCCGCTGTCGCGAGAAGGGCGCCATTTCTCAGACGTCCCGGGCGTCAACCTGCCGGCGCGGAAAACGGCCCCATGCGGCGAGAACGCGGCAGCCCCGTGTGCATCTGCGCCCGTCCGCCATTCCCTCAGCCGTCCTCGAGACCGCTCCGGCGCGACGGCGGCGGACGCGCCGTCAAGGAGCCGTCGAGCTGCAGCAGCGGAAGCCGAGGCCCGGAAGCAGCGTGTCGGCCGTCGCCTGCGAGAGCACGGTCTGGCAGGTGAGGCCGAGCTCGGGCGACTCGAACGAGCCGCCGCGCACGACGTAGATCGGCGTGCCCGTCGCGGACGTGCCCTGCCGATCGCTCGTCCACTCCTTCACGTTGCCGCTCATGTCGAGCGCGCCCTCGGCCGTCTCGCAGCTCGCGAGCGAGCCCGTCGGCAGCGTCGCCGGCGTCACCATGCGGTCGGCGCCGTTGCACGTCGTCTCGTCGTAGCTCGGGCCGTACGGATAGGCGCTCCCCGACGAGCACGCGGTCTGCCACTCCGCGGCCGTGCAGAGGCGGAAGCCGGCGGCCGCGCAGGCCGCGCTCGCGTCGGCGTACGAGACGCGCGTCCACGGCACGACCCCCGGCGACGAGCAGCTGCGCGCCGTCGTCAGGCCCGCGCTCGTGGCGCTCGCGTCGGGGCGGCTCGCCTCGAACTCGTAGATCCAATAGTCCATGCCGCCACGCGCGACGTGCACCATCCGATCGATGACCCGCGCGGGGTCGCTCCGATCGGAGTTGTCGACGACGCCGTCGCAGTCGTCGTCGACGCCGTTGCAGCGCTCGGCCGAGGGCGCGCCGGGCGTGGGATCCGGCAGCACGCTCAGATCGCAGGTCGTGGTGGACGAGTCGGCCGGATCACAGGCGATGCGCCCCACGTCGCGGCACGCGCCGCGGCCGCCGTCGTCACAGAGCGTGCCGAGGTTGTCGAACGAGTCGTCGACGACGCCGTCGCAGTCGCCGTCCTGCCCGTCGCAGCGCGCCTCTTCGAGGAGGATCCCGTTCGGGATCGCCGGATCGAACTCGACGGTGGCTGGGTAGTCGCAGAACCAGGTCGTCTGGCCGCTGCGGGTCGCGCAGATCATCGAGACGCCCTGGCAGGGCGTGCCCGGCGTCGTGCGGCAGAGCCCGGTGGGCGGCGGCGGCAGCCCGGCGGCCTCGTCGATCGTACCGTCGCAGTCGTCGTCGAGGCCGTTGCAGTCCTCGGCGACCACCGGGAAGACCGGGCACATGTACTCGCAGCCGGCGACGCGATCGACGTCGGCGTAGCCCGGCAGACAGTCGCCCACCACGCAGCTGCCCGACACGCACGAGACGCTCGCGTTCGGGAAGCGGCAGGGATTCGTGCACGACCCACAGTGCGTGGGGTCGCTCGAGAGATCGAACGTCTCGTCGACGTTGCCGTCGCAGTCGTCGTCGCGCTCGTTGCACTCCTCGACGCCGCCGTCGGTCGGCACGCAGGGACCCGCGTCGGCCGCGGAGCCGTCGCCGCCCGTGCCCGTGTCGGTCGCGCCGTCGCGCGCGCCGCCATCGATCGCGGCGCCGTCGATCACGCCATCACGACAGTTCAGGCAGTAGGGCTGCACGTCGCAGCCCGCCGTGAGCGCGAGCGCGAGCGTCGCACCGGCCCAGAGCGCGCGGCTCATCGCGCCTCCTTACGGCGGCGGAGGGCCAGCGCCATCAAGAGCGAGAGGCCCGCGAGGACGCCGAGGCCCGACGCACGTGCGCCGATGGCCACGCCGCACGAGAGCCCGCCGGCCGCGAGGACGCGCTGCTCTTCCTCGGGCGGCGGAGGCCGCGTCCCGATCGAGCAGAGCACCTCGCCGCGATCGTCGACACTGCACGTGCGTCCGCTGGGGCAGTGCGTCGTCACGCAGGGGTTGTCGATGCAGCCCATCGAGGCGACGCAGACCTGGCCGCGCTCGCACGTGGTGCCGCGGCACGGGCTCGCGCGGCAGGTGCCCTCGTCGCAGTACATGCCCGCCCCGCACGTCACGTCGGCGCAGGGATCGAGCTCGCAGTCGCCGTTCGCCGCGCAGCGCTGGCCGCTCGGGCAGTCGCCGTCGCCGCACGCGCGCGAGCACGTGCCGTTCTCGCAGGCCTCTGCGCTCGTGCACGAGACGCCGGTGCAGGGGTCGGTGATGCAGCTACCGCCCACGCAGAGCCGGCCACCGGTGCACCCGGTCGCGTGGCAGTCGACGCAGTTGCCGCCGACGCAGGTCTGGGGCGCCGTGCACGTCACGCCCGCGCAGGGATCCACGCAGGTCTCGTTCACGCAGATCTCGTTCGCCGCGCACGTCGCGCAGATCGTGGGCACGCAGTAGGTGCCGGTGACGCCCGTGGGCATCGAGCAGGCGAAGTCCGGCGGGCACGGGAACTCCTGCGCCGGGTTGCACTCGATGCGGCAAGCACCCTCGATGCACGCCGAGCCGACCGGGCACGGCGCCTCGTCGTCGCCGACGCCATCACAGTCGTCGTCGAGGCCGTTACAGACTTCGGGGCGCGGCTCGACGCCGCCGATGCAGCGCAGCATGCCGGCCACGCACTGCATCGTGCCCGGCATGCAGATGCCCATCGACATGCCGCACGCCATCCCGATCGCGGGATCGGTCTCGTCGACGAGGCCGTTGCAGTCGTCGTCGACGCCGTTGCAGACCTCGGCGCCGGTGGGGGTGCACACCATGCCGGTGCAGGAGAGGCCTTCGTCGATGGCGTCGTCGCAGTCGTCGTCCATCGCGTTGCAGGTCTCGGTGCTCGGCGCGACGCCGGGCATCGTGAGGTCGCACTCGGTGCCGAGCAGATCGGCCGTGCACACGTAGGTGCCCGTGGACTGGCAGACGCCACGCAGGTCGTCGTGGCAGGCCTGGCCGAGCGCGGGGAAGTCCTCGTCGATGCGCCCGTCGCAGTCGTCGTCGGCGCCGTTGCAGCGCTCGGTGCGGAGCGAGCCCTCGATGATCGACGTGAGCGCGGGCACGAGGTCGCCCGGCGCGCGCACGAAGGTCGCGGTGGGGCGCGCGCCGCCGCTGCCGGCCGCGGCGATCGCGTTCAGCTGCGCCTCCTCGGTCGGGAGCACGCTGACCGCGATCACGTACGTCTCGATCCCGTAGGTGCCGAAGAGGTGGCCGGCCGCGGCGACGGGATCCCCGTTGCAGCTCTCGGCGCCGTCGGTGACGAGGATCACGCTGTAGCTGCGGCACGCGGTCTGCGCGTCGGTCGACCGGATCGGGACCACGTAGTCCTCGACGGCCTGGAGCGAGCCGGCGAGCGGCGTGGGCCCGGCGCCGCGCACCTCGCAGTCGCCGCCGGCGGTGTGGTTGCAGAAGTCGCCCGGCGTGGTGCTCGGATCGAACGCGGTCTCGCGTCCGTCGAGCCAGCGCACGAGATCGCGCGTCTCGGTGCCGAAGCCGGAGAGGATGTCGGCGCCTCGCCGCGGCGGGCCGCAGCTACCCGAGTAGTGGATGCACTCGTCGCCGTGCGAGATGGCGCGGACGGTGACGTTGCCGCTGCCCTGCGCCAGCGTGCAGACGACGTTGCCCGTGTTGTCGGTCGGGTTGTCGTAGGTCGCCGGGATGCCGGCGCAGTCGAGCCAGGCCGCGCTCTGGCAGAAGCGGCCCGCGCCACTCATCGTGGCGCCCGAGTCCTGGTGGTAGCGCGCGAGCGCGAAGTCGATCTCGGGATATGCGCTGATGACCTCGTCGAGCGAGGTGCGCGCGAGGTAGAGGCGCGAGTCGTTCGGGCGGCCGTCGCCGTCCTGATCGAGACCGGGATGCTCGAGCGATCCGTCGCCGAACGTCGGGCGACCGTTCAGGTCGCCGAGCATCGAGCCGGAGGTGTCGAGGATGACGGCGATGCGCGGTCGCGCCGCGTCACGCGCGGCGAAGCAGGTCGCGTCGGTGGTCGCCGGCGTGCACGCGGTGGGCGCGCCGCTCGTGCAGTACGGGAGCGACGTGCGGCACGAGCCGAGACCGCAGGCGATCGTGTCGGTGCCCTCGTCCGTGGTGCCGTCGAAGTCGTTGTCGTAGCCGTCGCAGATCTCGCCCACGTACGCGCCGTCGAGCTGCAGCTCGCCCGCGCCGCCGCCGGCCTCGCCCGCGCAGATCGGGCACACGCCGCCGGGCGCGCCTGCCACGTCGAAGGTCGCACCGTACGCGAACGTGGAGGTGCGCGACTGCACGGCGATGATGCCGCCGCCGCCACCGCCGCCGCAGTCGTCGCAGGTGCCCGACGACTGCGCGCCCGCCGGACAGTCGAGGCGCTCGGTCGAGCTCATCGCCGCGGCGAGCGTGTCGCCGCCGCGACCGCCGCCGGCCGTGACGAGCGCCATCGCGCCGACCTGGACCTGATCGCCGACGATGAAGATCGAGCCGCCGGCACCGCCGCCGCCCGAGTCGTTGCCGGTGCCGCAGCCGCGGCGGCCGTGCGCCGTGACGGTGCCGTCGATCTGGATCGAGCCCGTCGCGCCGCCCGTGAGCGCGACCAGCACGATGCGGCCACCGCCCGCGCCGCCGACCGCGGGCTGCCCGCCGAAGCCGTCGTTGTCGCGGCAGCCCTTGTCGCCACCGGAGGCGCCGAACTCCACGTCGTAGATCGAGTGCCAGAAGGCCCGCCCGGCGACCGTCGGGGCGCCGTCGTAGTTCCAGCAGCTCGCCTGCGCCGTGCACGCCGTGCCCGTAGCGTCGAGCGAGTTGCCGCAGCTCTCCTCGAACTCTTGCGGGAACTGGCAGGTGCTCGCGTCGCCGAACACGAAGCAGTCCTTGGTGCCGCGGCCGCCGACGCCGAAGTGGGCGCCGCCGCCGCCCGAGTCGTAGACCGAACAGCCGCCGCGCCCGCCCGCAGTCGCGTTCGGCCCACGCCCGTCGGCGCACCGCGGAGTCGAGTAACCGGCGCCGCGGGCGTCGATCGACGAGGTCGCATCGACGGTGATCGACGGCGCGATCAGGACGAGGTTGCCGGTGTTGATCCGGTCGGTCCCGTCGAACGGGCGCACGAGCAGCGTCCCGTGGTTGCGGATGATGACGTGGTCGTAGCGATGGACGCCGCCGAGGGTCATCGTCGTGTTGTCGACGATCAGATCCTGGGCAGCGGCGATCGCGGGCGCGAGCCACAGCGCGAGAGCCACGACAGAGAGAGGTACGAGGCCTCGGCGTCCGTACTGCATCGCTGCATGATGCCGGATCTACTGTCGCGCGGCACGCCCGACCTACCTCGGAAAAACGACGACGACCGGCGACGCCCGAGCTGCCTCGGTTCGTCCCGGTCGTCGTGGCCCCAACAAGAGCCCGCCCACAAGGAGCCCCGTGCGCGGCACGGGGCGGAGGAGCGCGAAGCAGGCGGATCAGCCGATCCGCCGCCCGTGGATCAGCAGTGACGGCCAGCGCCAGCCGGATCGTACGGATCGCTGTCCGAGCAGTGACGGCCGCAGTGACGGCCACCGCCACCCGGATCGTACGGGTCGCTGTCGCTGCAGCCACCGCCGCAGTGACGGCCGTAACCGCCCGGATCGTAGGGATCGCTGTCGGAGCATGCGGGCTGCGCGCCCTCCTGCGCCGAAGCCGTGCTCACCGCACCGACGGTCGCGATGGTGGCGCCGACAGCGCCGATCATCCCGACCGCCGCGCGACGACCAAGCGTCCGCTCGGTCAGGATCTCGTCCATCGTCAGCGTCTTCTTCTCGTTCATGGTCCCGTTCCTCCTCCTCGTGCCGCCTGGCGCGGCGGGCTCTGACGCGGCAGCGTACTGCCCTATTCAATCGATTCCTAGTCGGTTCGAGATTCGCACCGACCGAATCGAAGCCGTCCTACGACGCTCGTGCCCGAAGCTTCCTCGGAGGGGCATAGTTCCCGCGCGATGACCCTGATCGAGACCGTGGAGCGCGCTGCGGGCGCGCGCGATGCGTCCCTGCCGGCCCGGGTCCGAGCGGCCCACGGCGTGGTGCACACGCCGCCCGCCCTCGCGCGATTCATCGCGCGGCAGGCAGCGCCGTGGGGTCGCGAGTCGACGATCCTCGACCCGGCGTGCGGCCCTGGGATTTTTCTCGCAGCTGCGCTGGAGGTCGGCGGCGTGCCGCCCCGGGAGGTCCTCGGCTGGGACCTCGATGCGGAGGCGATCGCGGGCGCGCGAGCGCACCTCGGGCCGGCGCTGGCCGAGGCCGGCTGGCCGCTGCGCCTCGTCCACGGCGACGCGCTCGAGGCCGTCCCGCGGGTGCCCGCGGACGCGATCGTGCTCGGAAACCCGCCCTGGACGGCGAAGACCGCGAGCCGCGGCGTGACCGACGCGCTCCTCGACGACTTCCGGCGCGACGACCGCGGCGCGCCCCTCCGGGAGCGCAAGATCGGCGTCCTGAGCGACGCCTACGTGCGCTTCGTGCGCTGGGGCCTCGCCGTGCTCCAGGCCGCGCCGCAGGGCGGCGTGCTCGCGATGGTGGTCAACAGCTCGTTCCTCGACGGGCGCGTGCACCGCGGGATGCGCGCGTGCCTGGCGCGCGAGCTCGATCGGATCGACCTCTTCGATCTCGGGGGCTCGGCGCTCGTGGCCAAGCAGGGAGCGCGCGACGAGAACGTGTTCGGCGTGCGGCCGGGCGCGGTGGTGCTCGTCGGCCGCCGCGATCCCGGCCACCGCGTCTCGATCGAAGCGCGCGCCACGCGCCTGCGCGGCACGCGTGCCGAGAAGCTCGACGCTCTCGCCACGCTCGACGCGCGCACGGCCACCGCCCTTCCTCTCGAGCCACCTCTGTATCGCTTCGTGCCGCGCACGAGCGAGGCGCTGCCCGAGACTTGGCCCACGATCGAGGCCTGGATGCCGTGGAGCCGCGAGGGCGTGCAGACCAACCGCGACGAGCTCTGCGTCGATCGCGATCGCGACGCCCTGCTCGCGCGCGTGCGGGCCTTCCTCGCGGCGCCCGATCCTCGGCTCGCGCGCGCGCACTTCGATCCCGCCCTCGCCGCCGCGCGCCTGCGCGAGGAGGGCGAGCCCCTCGGGCGCTTCGTCGTGCCGATCGCCTATCGCCCCTTCGATCGGCGCTGGCTCTTCGCGCATCCCGCGCTCTGCCACCGGCCCCGCGCCGAGATCGCCTCCGCGCTCGCACACGGCCCGCTCGCGCTCGTGACGGCGTTCAAGGATCGCGGCGAGCGCCCCTTCGCGCACCTCGGGATCGTCGACGCGATCGCCGACAACTGCTGGCTCTCCGCGCGCTCGTCGTGTCGCGCGCGCCTCGTGCCCCTGTCCACGCCCGCGGGCAGCGAGAACGTGGGCGCCGAGATCCGCGCGCGGTGGGCGGAGGTCGCCGGCGCCCCGCCGAGCGCGCGGGAGGTGCTCTGCTGGATCGCCGCCCACCTCGGCGCCCCGCGCTTCCAGGCCCGCTTCGACGAAGCGCTCCGCACGGGGCCACTGCGCATTCCCCTTCCCCGCGATCGCGCGGCGCTCCAGCGCGGCGTGGGGGCCGGCGAGGCGCTCGCGCGCGCGTTCCTCGGGCCCGAAGCGACCGGTCTCGTGCCGCGCGGGCTGACGATCGGGCACCACACGCTCCCCGCGTCGCGCCGGGCCGCCGGCATCGCGCGCGCCCAGGAAGAGGCCGACGCCGCTTTCGGCGCGTGATCTCGCGGATCGTCCCCTGGTAGGCTCGCCTCATGATGGGCCGCTCCCCCCGCTCGCTTCGCCTCTTGCCCGCGCTCGTGCTCGCCCCCGCCCTCTCGACGCCCGGATGCGTCGCGCCTTCGGCGGGCGCACGCGGCATCGCGCTCGACGATCCGCTGGGGCTCGTCCACGACGTCGCCGCGGCGGGCAACCCGCTGCGCGTGTACGTGGTGCCGGCCTCCGACTACGCGTGCAACACGTCGACCGGCCTCACGACGCCGGACATCCCCGACGCCGAGGTCGGCACCGTGGGAGCGATCGTCGACGGCGAGGCGATGATCATGGGCGATGCAGCGTCCTTGACCGCCACCGTGCCCGTGGGCGACTGGACCGTGCTCGTGCGCGGCAAGGGCACCGATCCCGTGAGCGGCCGGATGAACCGCATCATCGCGACCGGCTGCGCGACCGTGAACGGGCTCGGCGCGAGCGAGACGCGCAGCGTCTCGATCACGCTCTTGCCGCTCCACGACATGGGCATGTGCGGCGACGGGACGCTGAGCCCCGACGAGCAGTGCGAGCCGCCCTCGGCGGGCCAGTGCGACGCGACCTGTCACACGACGGCCTTCGCGCTCCACAACAACCCGGCGGGCACGTTCCCCGCCGGCGCGCGCTCGCACGTGCGCATGGCCTCGGCGACCGGGCAGCGCATCGCGGCCGCCTACAATGCGGGCAACGCGGACGTGGCGCTGCGCATGCTCGACACCGACGGCGCTTCGATCACCACCCCGCCGCGCCTCGAGCGCGACGACGCGCTCGACGTGCTCGGCATGTCGCAGCCCGGCGCGCAGCTGGGCGGCGCGCCCGCGATGGCCGCCGACGGCCACTTCGCCATCGCGATGGAGAACTACTTCACGGCCGGCGGCGACGGCGGCGACGTGGTGGTGGAGTTCTTCTCGCGCGATCGCGACGCGATGGCCATCACGCCCGTCCGGCAGAACGTGATGGGCACCCAGCTCGCCCCGAGCGCGGCGTACGCGGGGACCGGCGCGCTCATGGTCGTGTTCGAGGACTCGGCGAGCGCGACCGGACTCTCGGGCCGCGTGTTCGCGACGAACGCGACGACCGCGAGCGGCAGCGAGGCCTTCCCGGTCGGCGGTGCGACCTCGGGCGCGCGGCATCCGATCGTCGCGGGCCTGCCCTCCGGCTTCGTGGTGGCCTTCGGCGCGGGCGGCGACGTCTTCGTGCAGCGCTTCGCGGCCGACGGGACCGCGATGGACGCGACCGCGATCGCGGTGGTCGAGGGCGCCGACGCCGCCGACGTGCAGGACGAGCCCTTCGTCGCGGCCAGCTCCGACGGCAGCTTCCTCGTCGCATGGACCGAGCACGGCTCGGCGAACGGAGACGGGAACGGGACGACGGCCCGCGCGCGCGCCTTCACGACGGCGGGCGCTCCGGCCGGCGCGGCGCTGGTGCTGCCGAGCGAGACGGCCTCGCAGGCCGGCGATCAGACCGCGCCCACGGTGGCCGCCGCGGATGGCCGCTACCTCGTGGCCTGGGTGGGCCAGGGCGGCGTGCGCGCGCGCGTCGTGTCGAGCACGGGCACCGCGCTGCCGAACCGCGAGCAGCCGCAGACGGCGGGGGACTTCTCGATCGCGACCGCCGGCGCGGCGCCGTGGGCGGTGGCGATGGGCGCGAGCCCGGCGTCGTGGCTCATCGGCTACGAGAACGGCGGCGAGGTGTCGGCTCGGCGGATCCCGCGCTGAGCCCTGCTCGGCCCGCCTTCGATTTCGACCTTCAGCCCGCCTTCGCCGCCACCGCCTTCGTCTGGGCGACGAGCGGCTCGACGGCGCGCCGGAAGCGCTCACTCCACTCGGCCGGCTTGAACGACGCCGGGTCGAGCCGCACGAGCCGCGTCTTGCCGACCGCGTACACGAGGTCGCCGTGGCGCCCCTTCACGCTGGCGTCGATCACGAAGCTCGTGCGCCCGAGGTGCGAAGGCGAGAGCTCCACGACCAGCTCGCCTTCGCCGCGCACGGGCGCGAGGTACTCGATCTCGTGCGCGGCGACCACGTGGAACTTGTCGGGGTTCGTGGCGAGATCGTCCTCCCATCGGAACCCGAGCGCCTGGAAGAGCTCGCCGCGCGCGCGCTCCATGAAGAGCACGTAGCGCACGTTGTGCAGGATGTTCAGCGCGTCGAGGTCGTCGAAGTAGACGCGCTGCGTGGACCGGTACGGGCTCGAGAGGCTCACGCGCCGGTCATGACACGCCGCGTGCGTCAGAGCGACTGGAGGTACGCGATCAAGTCGTCGATCTGCGCCGTGTCGAGCTGCGTCGTGTGCCCGTGCCGATCGAGGCCGCCGCCCGACAGCGCGAAGCGCTCGGCGAGCGTGCGGGCGCGCCCGTCGTGGAGATACGGCGCACGATAGGCGAGGCCGGCCAGCGAGGGCACCTGGAAAGCGCCGTCCGTGCCGACGTCGACGGTGGCCTCGTTCGAGCCGTGCTCGCCCGCGTGACAGCTCGTGCAGCCGACCTCGGCGCTCGCGAAGAGCGCGCGGCCTCGCGCGATGGCGTCGGTGTCCCCGAGCGGCGGCGTGAGCTGAGGAATCGCGTCGACGAAGCCGACGAGCGCCTCTTCGTACGCCGGGCCGATCTCGCCGGCGCCCATGCGCTGGCCCATGACGTCGGCGAGCAGCACGCTCATCGTCGAGAACTCCCCGTTCCAGTGGAACGGCGCCGTGCCCGCGATGCCGCCGCGCAGCGGGATCGTCCGACGCCCCCCGACCATCAAGAAGTTCCAGACGTGGCCGTCGTCGCCGCCCTCGGGATGGCACGACGCGCACGCGATGCCGGCGCCCACGTCCGCGTGGAACATGTCGAGCCCGGTGTCCGCGTGCCCGCCGTGGCCGTAGTCGATGCGCACCATGCCCTGCCGCGTGACGCGATGGACCGCATCGGGTGCGCGCGTCTGGATGAGGACCGAGCCATCGCTCGTGTATGCGACCGCGACCGCGCGCCCTTCCTGGAGATCGACGCAGCGTCCGGCGTCCGCGCGCGGGCCCTCCGGGGCGCCGGCCCCCTCGATGATCGACACGACGAGCGCCTGACAGCCGCTGCCCGGCGTCGTGCCCGCCACCGCGAGCGCGAGCTCCGATGCATCGGGCGCGACCGCGACGTCGACCACCAGCGTGGCCCCGAAGAGCGGAGTCCCTTGGAGCTGGGTCACGCCGTCGAGCAGCGCGACCATCGGCTGCACGAGCGGCCCGGTCATCGCCGTGCCGTAGGCGGTGGGGTTGGTGACGTCCACGCTCTCCTCGGACTCCGACTGGTACACGGCCGCGACGCCGCCGCCGGGGCGCGAGATCGTGCGCCAGACCACGTGCGAGGTCGCGTTGCGGAGCGTGTCGGCGGGGAGCGCCGTGGGCCGGAGCGTCTCGAACGTCGCGCGCGAGACCTCCACGACGAGCCCGTCGTGGAAGCGCGAGACGAAGAGGCGATCGCCGTCGAGGACGACGTCGCGGAGATCGGGGCCGAGCTGCGCGACGCGGGTCGGCGCGGCCTCGGGCGCCGTCGGCAACGCGACCAGCTCGCCGCTCGCACAGGCGACGTAGAGCGTGTCGAGCTCGGCATCGAACGCGAGGCCGCGCGGCTCGGGGCAGATGCTGCGCGTCGCGAGGATGGACGGCCTGCTCGGATCGGAGACGTCGACCGTCGCCACTGCGCCCTGCCGGCGAAGCACGACGTGGGCGCGCGCCGAGGAATCGAGGACGACGCGCCCCGGCTCGGCGCCATGCGCGAAGGCGACCTCGCCGCGGAGCGCGCCCGCAGTGGAGTCCACGATCTCGAGGCGGTCTTCCTCGGGGAACGACGCGTACGCCAGCGAATCGGTGGCCGAGGCCGTCAGCGTTCCTCCGGCGATCGCGGGAGGGCGCTCGGCCGCGACTTGCACGGGACCGAAGACCTCCTCGATCGAGGGCCGCGGGAGCGACCCGTCCGTGACGAAGATCCCGCCATCGTGCCTGGGCACGACCGATCCGTCGCTCCCGGGCGGCCGCGATGCATCCGGCCGCGCGTCGGCGCCGGTGCCCGCACACGCCCCCGCGAGGCTGCCCACGACCAAGAACCAGATGGCACGGCTGCTGTGTCTCATCGCTCCTCCCGGGGCTTCGTGGCCGGCGTCCGCCCCGCCCGTCACCCGGAAGGTCAGCTCGATTGTTTCGAGCGCCGGGCGGACGCAGCGGCCTGGGCATGACCTCCGCCGCGCGTCGTGTTAGGACAGCGGCCCGCGATGGCCTGGTTCAACAAGACGCGTGCATCGCTCGACGCCTCCGAGAAGCAGACGATCGGGCGCGGCGTGTTCCGCCGCTGCGACGAGTGTGGCGCGACGCTCCGCGCCGAAGAGTTCACGGAGAACCTCGAGGTCTGTCCGCAGTGCCAGCACCACTACGCGCTCTCGAGCGAGTCGTGGGTGGACCTGCTGCTCGACCCGGGCTCGTTCGAGGAGCTCGACAACGGCCTCTTCGCCGGCGACCCGCTCGCCTTCAACGACAGCCGGCCCTATCCCGAGCGCATCAAGGCGACCCGCAAGAAGACGGGCGTCGAGGACGCCATCATGGTGGGCGAAGGCCAGCTCGACGGCCGCGCCGTCCAGTTCGGCAGCTTCGTGTTCCGCTTCATGGGCGGCTCGATGGGCTCGGTCGTCGGCGAGAAGATCACGCGCATGTTCGAGCGCGGCACCGCCAAGCGGCAGCCCGTGATCCTGCTCTCGGCCTCGGGCGGCGCGCGCATGCAGGAAGGCGTGCTCTCGCTGATGCAGATGGCCAAGACCGTCTCGGCGCTCGGGCGCCTGCGCGCGACGGGGATGCCTTTCCTCAGCGTGCTCCTCAACCCGACGACGGGCGGCGTGGCGGCGAGCTTCGCGCTCCTCGGCGACGTGAACGTGGCCGAGCCCAAGGCGCAGATCGGGTTCGCCGGCGCCCGCGTGATCGAGAACACGATCCGCCAGAAGCTGCCCGAGGGCTTCCAGCGCTCCGAGTTCCTGCTCGATCACGGCATGGTCGACATCATCGCGCCGCGGCACGAGATGCGCGCCACGCTCGCGCGCGTGCTCGGCCACCTCGTCGGCGGATGAGCCCCGCGCGCGGACAGCGCGACGCGGCCGAGCGCTACGAAGAGAGCCGGGCCTGGCTCTACGGCCTCGCGCGCGGCGGCGTGAAGCTCGGCCTCGAGCGCATCGAGGAGATCGCCGCGGCGCTCGCGCATCCGGAGGCCTTCGCCCCGGCGGTGATCGTGGCGGGCACGAACGGCAAGGGCAGCGTGTCGGCGATGATCCACGGCGCGCTCGTGGCGGCGCGCGTGCGCGCGGGCCTGTTCACCTCGCCGCACCTGCACACGGTGCGCGAGCGCATCCGCCTGGGGCGCGCCCCGATCTCGGAGACGGCCTTCGTGCGCGAGGTCGATCGGCTGCGGGCCGTCGTGGCCACGGGCGCCTGCCCCGAGCCGACCTTCTTCGAGGCGATCACGGCGCTCGGCTGGAGCGCGATGCGCAGCGCGAAGATCGAGCTCGAGGTGCTCGAGGTCGGCCTCGGCGGGCGGCTCGACGCGACGAACGCGACGAAGAACGTCCACGCGACGGCCATCACCTCGATCGGCATGGACCACGAGGCCTACCTCGGGAGCACGATCGAGCGGATCGCGCGCGAGAAGGCCGGCATCTTGCGGCGCGGCGTGCCAGCCGTCGTCTCGGTGGACGATCGCGGCGCGCTCCGCGAGATCCGTCGAATCGCGCGCCAGCGCGGCGCGAAGCTCTTCGTCGTCGGCGAGGACGTGCAGATCGACGAGCGGCCCGACGGGATGCGCGTCACGATCGGACGACGGCGCATCGGCGGCCTCGTGCCCGGGCTCGCGGGCGCGCATCAGCGGCGCAACGCAGCGATCGCGGCGGCCACGCTCCTCTTGCTCCGCTCGGCGCGCCAGCCGATCCCCGACGACGCGATCCGGCGCGGCATCGGCCGCGTGGACTGGCCGGGGCGCCTCGAGCGCGTCGAGGGGACGCCCTCGCTCCTCTTCGATGCCGCGCACAACCCCGACGGCGCCCTCGCCCTCGCGGCGCATCTCTCGGCGCTCCGGAGCACGGAGTCCGCCGCGAGGCGGCGCGTGCTGCTCTTCGGGGTGATGGCCGACAAGGACTGGCCGGCGATGCTCCGCACGCTCTCGCCCGAGATCGACGAGCGCGTCTACGTCGCGCCCGCGCTCGGTCGCGCCGAGAAGCTCGTGCACCTCGACGCGTTCGCGCCGGGCCTCTCGGCCGCGAGCGTGGCCGAAGGTCTCGCGCTCGCGAAGGCGCGCGCCGGCGCGAACGGGCTCGTGGTGGTGGCGGGCTCCATCTTCGTGCTCGCCGAGGCGCGCGCGGCGGCCCTGGGGATCGCCCAGGAGCCGCCGATCGCGATGTAGCCGCGCGCGTCAGCGCCGACGACGGCGCACGACGAAGAGCAACGCGATCCCGGCGAGGAGCCAGCTCGGCGCCGGGCGCGCCTCGACGCTGCACCCGCATCCACCGGCCGTGGACGGGCCGGCACGGTGGCCACCGTCGCCCGCCGGGCTCGCGTCCGCGGGCGGCGGGCCGGCATCGGCGATCGGCGCCGCGTGCGACGAGGCGTGCACGTGCAGCGCGAGCGCCGCCGTGTCGGGATCGTTCGTCGTGAGCGTCACGAGCGCGTCGACGTCCTCGACGTCGGTCGGCGTGTACGTGACGAGCAGCGCGCGGCTCGAGTGCGGCGGCAGGCGCATGTCGCTCGGCGCGACCGTCATCGCCCCGCCCGGCGGGACCACGTGCACCACGAGGTCCGCCTCGCCGTCGTTGCGCACGACGGCCATGTCGGAGGCCTCCTGCCCGATCTCCACGTCACCGAGCTCGAGCGTGTCGGGATCGAGCGCCACGTCCGGGAGCGGCACGTGCACGGTCTGCTCCTGGAACGAGGTCTCGGACTCCGTCTGTACGACGTGGAGAGGCAGCGAGAACGACGCGAGGTCCCAGCGGCGCCCGGCGAGCGTGACGTAGACGGCCGGCGTCATCGTGACGACGCCGTCGTAGTAGAGGTGGCCGTGCGGCAGCACCGTGACGTCGACGCTCGGGCCGAACCCGAGCGTGCGGTTCATCGGCGGGAGCGGCACGACGCCCCCCTCGTTCGAGATGAAGCTCGGGCTGTTCGCGATGTCGATGCGATCGCTCTGGTAGCTCGTGGAGAGGCTCGCGACGGCGGTGAGATCGATGCCGCCGTCGATCCCGGGGATCGAGACGCCGGCGAGCGACGAGATGCTGATGCCGACGACGCGGACCGGGCTCGTCGAGTCCATCACGGTGATCGGCCGCGGCGTGGCGCCCGTGAGCACGAAGGGATCGAACGTCGTCTCGGCGGCGAGCCGCAGATCGCGCGGGAACGAGCCCGGGAGCGGGATGTCGCCCGTGAAGTCGTAGGTCGCGCCGCCGACCTCGAGGTGCAGGCGGATCTCAGCGACGATCTCGAAGCCGTACGCCATCGCGAGGCGACCGGCGTCGGGACGCCCCGGCACCGCGACCTGCACCGCGCGCATCGGCGGCGTGGTCGGCCACGAGGTGACGACGCTGCCGCCCATCTCGACCTCGCTCTCGGCCATGGCGAGGAAGGCGAAGTGGACCTGGATCGGCGAGCCGGCCGGCACCCAGCCGCTGTCGAGGGAGATCGAGGGGATCGCGGCGGCGCGGTGCACGAAGTCCACGTCGCCGGAGAAGCACTGGTCGGTCGGCACGTCGGGCCCGGTCGGGCACTGCGCGCGCGCAGGGGCGGACGCGAGGGCGAAGAGAGAGGCGAGCAAGCAGGCGACGGCGAGCCGGAAGCGCATGACGGGATCGAATCACGAGGGCGCTTGCGGGCGCAACGGTCTCGCGCGGACGCGTGTTTCGGGGGCGACGCCGCGACGCCATCGACCGCTGTTGACGTTGCCATCGTACGATGGCAACATTTCGGAATGCTCCACCCCGACGAGACGACCGAGAAGACGACGACGGAACGGCGGCGCATCCCGGTGCGCGCCCCCCACTTCGCGCTCGACGACGTGACCCGCGGCTGGCTCGCGACCGATCCGGTCGCCTCGGACGTGGTCGATGCGCTCAGCCTGATCTTCCCCGAGGGCGAGCGCTTCTTCATCCGCAGCGTGCAGGCCTACGCGCACCTCTACGAGAGCGACCCCGAGCAGCGCGCGCGTGTGCGCGGCTTCGTGGGCCAGGAAGGACGACACGGCCACGAGCACGATCGGATGAACCGCTCGCTCGCGGCGCGCGGGCACGACGTGGCGGGCTATCACCGCTTCTACACGACGCTCATGTACCGCTTCGTGGAGCCGGCGACGCCGCCGCACCTGCGATTGGCGTCGACGGCCGCGCTCGAGCACATGACGGCCACGCTCGCCGAGGTCGCGCTCACGACCGACGTGCTCGCGGACGCGCACCCCGAGCTCGCGCGCCTCTTGCGCTGGCACGCCGCCGAGGAGATCGAGCACCGCAGCGTCGCCTTCGACGTGCTCCAGCGCGTCGACCCCCGCCTGCGCACGCGCGCGATCGGCCTCGCGATCGGCATCGCGACGCTGACGGTCGCCTGGAGCACGGCGTTCGCGATGCTCCGCTTCGAGGACCGCGGGAAGGACCCCCGCCCGAAGGATGCGGCTCGCTCGCGCCGCTTCTGGCGGGCCGCCGATCGCAGCGTGCCGTACGTGGTCGGTAGCGTGCGGCGCTACCTGCGCCGGGGGTTCCATCCGGATCACGACCTCGCGCCGCGGGTCGAGCGTGCCTTCGAGGCGGCCGTGGCCGAGCTCGCGCCCGCCTGATCGGCTGCTCGGCTCGCCTCCGGGCCGAGCACTCTTTGCCGAGCACGGATCCTCGCCGCTTGACGACGCGCCCGGTTTCGCGGGATGGCGTCGCCATGGTGCGCCGTCCTCCCCGCTCGACCCCTCCTGCGAGCCCGCCCGCGCCCCCGCGCGGGATGCGCATCGAGGAGCTCGCCGAGCGCGCGCGGACGACGGTGCGCAACGTGCGCGCCTATCGCGAGAAGGGCCTCTTGCCCGCGCCGCGCCAAGAAGGTCGCGTCTCGTACTACGACGAGAGCCACCTGGCGCGCCTACGCACCATCGCGGCCCTGCTCGAGCGCGGCTACTCGATCGCGAACATCAAGGAGCTCACGGGCGCGTGGGCTCACGGCCGGCGCCTCGAGGACGTGCTCGGGCTCGAGGCCGCGGTCACCTCCCCCTTCAACGACGAGCGGCCCGAGGTGGTGGAGGCCGGACGGCTCTTGGCCGAGCTCGGGCCCGAGGTCACGCCGAACGTGCTCGCCCGCGCGCTCGAGCTCGGCGTGCTCGAGCTGGCGGGCACCGAGCTCCGCGCCCCGAGCCCCCGCCTGCTCGCCGCCGGGCTCGAGCTGACGCGCGTGGGCGTGCCCATCGAGGCGCTGCTCACCGAGCTCGGCGTGCTGCGTCCGGCCGTGGAGCAGATCGCGCGGCGCTTCGTGCGCCTCTTCGCGCGCCACGTGCTCGACGCGCAGGGCGCCAAGACGGCGCGCGGTGCCGCGCTGCGCAAGATCGAGCACGCGGTCCGTCAGGTGAGGCCGCTCGCGCTCCGGGTGGTCGAGGTCGAGCTCGCGCAGGCGCTCGATCGGGAGATCCGCGATCAGCTCACGACCCAGCTCGAGCGAGCCCTCGTGGGGCGCAAGAACGGCCAGCGCTGAGCGCGCGCCGCCCGCCGCCCTCACCCGGAGCGCTCGGTGTCCAACGGCCCCCGATCTCGCGGGGCGCCGTGCTCAGCGGGGCGCTTCTTTGCTGCCCACGACGGTGAGGTTGAGCCCCACCTGCACCGGGAGCGCCTTGCCGTCGACGGTGATGGTCATCTTGCCGTTGATGTTCCAGCCGAAGGAGCCGGTGGAGAACGCCTTCACGTCGGCGGTCATCTCCTGGCCGGCGATGACGACCTTCACGGCCTCGGCCTTCTCGAGGAACTGGGCGAGCGATACGGGGGGCGGGGTCTTGGCCATGCGCGAACGCTAACACGCGGGGGTCCGGCCCGGACCGCGTCGATCCCCATTGGCGCACGCGCTCGATCGTGCTTAGTCCCGAGGAGGGGCGCGCCTTCTTCTCGCCGCGCGCCCAGGGGCATCCGTATGAAGGCGACCAAGAGCATCCTCGAGCACGTCTACGACCACGAAGAAGCGTGGCGGGATCGCGTCTACCTCACGCAGCCGCTCGGCGGCGAGCGGGTCGAGGACTACACGTGGGGCAAAGTCCTCGACGAGGCCCGCCGCATGGCGGCCCACCTCCAATCGCTCGGCCTCGAGCGCGGCGACCGCGTCGCGATGCTCTCCAAGAACTGCGCGCACTTCTTCATCGCGGAGCTCGCGATCTGGATCGGCGGGTTCACCACCGTCGCGATCTTCCCGACGGAGGGCGCCGACACCGTGCGCTACGTGCTCGAGCACAGCGGTGCCAAGGCCGTCTTCGTCGGCAAGCTGGATCCGATCTGGAAGACGCAGCAGAAGGGCATCCCCGAGGCGCTGCACAAGATCGCCTTCCCGCTCGCGCCCGAGACGAGCTTCCCGCGCTGGGCGGATCTCGTCGCGAAGACCGCGCCCCTCACGGGCCGCCTCCGTCGCGACGACGACGAGCTCGCGATGCTCATCTACACCTCGGGGTCCACCGGCAAGCCCAAGGGCGTGATGCACAGCTTCGGGCGGATCTCGGCGGCGAGCGAGGGCATCGCGCGCGGCATCGCGCTGACGACCGAGGACCGCGCCCTCTCGTATCTTCCGCTCGCGCACGTGTTCGAGCGCGCCTACATCGAGTGCGCGAGCTTCGTCGCGGGCACGCACGTGTTCTTCGCGGACTCCCTCGACACGTTCGTGAAGGACCTCAACCGCGCCAAGCCCACCATCTTCCTGTCCGTCCCGCGCCTCTGGCTCAAGTTCCAGCACGGCGTGTTCGCGAAGATGCCGCCCGGCCGTCTCGACTTCCTCCTCTCGATCCCGATCGTGAAGGGGATCATCGGGCGCAAGGTGCTCACGAACCTCGGCCTCGAGCACGTGCGGCTCGCCGGCTCGGGCTCGGCGCCGATCCCCGCCGAGCTCATCGCCTGGTATCGCCGGCTCGGGCTCAACCTCATGGAGGGCTACGCGATGACGGAAGACTTCGCGTACTCGCACATGTCGAAGGAGGGCTTCAGCAAGGTCGGCTACGTGGGCGTTCCTCACGAGGGCGTGGAAGTGAAGATCAGCGACGACGGCGAGATCCTCATCCGCAGCCCCGGCACGATGACCGGCTACTTCCAGGCCGAGGAGCTCACGAAGGAAGCCTTCACACCCGACGGCTACTTCAAGACGGGCGACCGCGGCGAGCGCACGCCCGAGGGGCTCTTGAAGATCACGGGCCGCGTGAAGGAGCTCTTCAAGACGGCGAAGGGCAAGTACGTCGCGCCGGCGCCGATCGAGAACCGGCTGAACGAGCACCCGCTGATCGAGCTCTCGTGCGTCAGCGGCGTGGGGGAGCCGGCGGCGTTCGCGTACGTCGTGCTCTCGGAGGAGACCCGCAGCAAGCTGGACGACGCGGCGCGGCCGGCGATCGAGGCGCAGCTCGGCGAGCTCCTCGACAAGACGAACAAGGCGCTCTCCACCTACGAGCAGATGCAGTTCGTGGTGATCGCGAAGGAGCCCTGGACCATCGAGAACGGGTTCCTCACGCCCACGATGAAGGTGAAGCGCGCGAAGATCGAGGCGCACCTCGCGGGCAAGATCGCGCCGTGGTTCGAGAGCAAGAAGAAGGTCGTCTGGGAGTGAGGGTGCTCGAGGGCGTGCACGGTCGACCGTCTGAGCGAAACCCGCGGCGGGCGGCTGGCGTGGGCGCCCGCCGTCCCTAGATCGTCTCCGTGACGGAGCGCGCCGAGTCGGTCTACGACATCCGCGGGATGACCTGCGCGGCGTGCGCCAAGCGGGTCGAGCGGGCGCTCTCGCGCGTGGAGGGCGTCGAGAGCGTGCAGGTCGACCTCGTGCGCGAGCGGGCGCACGTGCGCGGAACCCCACGCGAGGCCGAGCTCACGCGGGCGACGACGGACGCGGGCTACGAGCTCGTCCGGCGCCCGAGCGGCGCGAAGGCCCGAGAGCGCTCGCGCGAGGAGCCGCGCGCGATCGCGGCTGCGCTCCTCGCCGCGCTCGTGCTCGCGATCGAGACGCTCGCACCGCATGCGCTCGGGATGTCCACTCCGTACGTCACGCTCGCGCTCACGGCGGTCGTGGTGCTCGGGCTGGGAGGGCCCGTCTTCGTGCGGGCCCTGCGGCTCGCGTGGGCGCGCGATGCGAGCATGGACACGCTGGTCGCCCTCGGGAGCGGCGCGGCGCTCGGGCTCGGCGTCGCGGGCGTGCTCGGGCACGCGGGACACGGCGCGCACGGGCACTCCGACGCGTCCGCGGGCGCGCTCGTCGTAGCGCTGGTGCTCGTCGGCAAGGCGCTCGAGGCCCGGGCCAAGCATCGCGCCGGCGACGCGCTCGATCGCCTCGTGCTCGCGGACGCCGCCGCCGTCCGGGTGACGCGCCACGGTGCGACGACGGAGATCCCGGCCGCCGAGCTGCGCGCGGGCGACGTGGTGCACCTCGCGGCGTACGCGATCGTGCCCGTCGACGGGACGCTCGAGAGCGAGCACGCGTACGTGGACGAGTCGCAGCTCACGGGGGAGAGCCGCCCCGTGCGGAAGGTCCGTGGCGAGGCCGTCCACGGCGGCACCGTCAACGGCGGCTCGCCCGTGAGCCTCGTCGTCACCGCGGTCGGCGCCGCGACGTTCCGCGGCCGGCTCGAGCGCGACACGGCCGAGGCGCTCTCTCGCCCTCCGCGCGAGGCGGCGCTCGCCGATCGGGCGAGCCGCTGGGTCGTGCCGGTCGTGCTGGTCGCGACGCTCGCGAGCTTCGGCTACCACCTCGCGCGCGGGGCACCTTGGGCCGAGGCGCTCCGCAGCGCGATCACGGTCGTCGTGATCGCGTGCCCGTGTGCGCTCGGGCTCGCCACGCCCGCCGCGCTCGTCGCCGCCGTGGGCCGCGCCGCGCGCGAGGGCATCATCGTGCGCGACGCCGGGCGCTTCCTCGTGCTCGCGCGCGCGCGGCACCTCTTCTTCGACAAGACGGGCACGCTCACCGAGGGAAAGCCCCGGGTCTCGGAGCTCGTCCTGCTCGGGGCGCACGACGAGCGGAGCCTGCTCGCGTGGGTGGCCTCGGTGGAAGAGAGCTCGGAGCATCCGATCGGGCGCGCGCTGTTCCTCTCGGCGATGGAGCGCGGCATCGCGGCGCGACCGACCACCGACGTGGTGGTCGCACCGGGACGCGGGATCTCGGGGCGCGTGGACGGCCACGCCGTGAGCGTCGAGGTGCTCGACGGCGGGCGAGAAGCCTCGCTTCCTGTGGAGGCGCGCGCGCACGCGGCCGGGGCGCGCCGCGACGGACGCTCGGTCTCGATCGTGATCGTGGACGACGTGCCTGCCGCGCTCGTCGACGTGCGCGACCGCGCGCGCGGCACCTCCGCCCGCCTGGTCGCCGCGCTCCGCCGCGAAGGCCTCTCGCTCACGATGCTCTCCGGCGACCACGAGGACGCGGCGCGCACCATCGCCGCCGAGGTCGGGCTCGCGGCGGAGGCCGTGCACGCCTCGCTGCGCCCCGAAGAGAAGGCCGCGTACGTCGAGCGCGCACGGGCGAGCGGGACCACCGCGATGATCGGCGACGGCGTGAACGACGCCCCCGCGCTCGCCGCCGCGGACGTGGGCATCGCGGTGGGCGCGGCCTCCGGCGTGGCCCTGCGCTCGGCGGCCGCGACGCTCGTCGACGGCGACCTCGCGCGCTTCGAGACGGCGCGCGCGCTCGCACGCGCCACGGAACGGACGATCCGCGGCAACCTCGTCTGGGCCTTCGCGTACAACGCGGTCGCGATCCCGCTCGCCGCCGTCGGCGCGCTCGATCGTCTGGGCGGCGCTCCGGCGGCCGCGGCCGCGATGGCGCTCTCGTCGATCGCGGTCGTGCTCTGGTCGCTGCGCCTCGGGCGCATGCCCCTCGCGCACGCGGCGTGACGGAGCGCGGTCGGCGCCGCGAACGCCGCAGCGTCAGTGACTGAGGGAGCGGAGGCCGGCCTTGTGGACCTTGCCCGAGAGCTCGTGGCCGACGATGGCCTTCGCGACCTGTCCGGCCTCCCAGAGCTTGCCGAGATCGACGCCGCTGTTCACGCCCATTCCGTCGAGCATGTAGACGAGGTCTTCCGTGGCGACGTTGCCCGCGGCGCCCGGGGCATAGGGGCAGCCCCCGAGGCCACCGACCGCCGCATCGAAGGTGCGGATGCCCATCTCGAGCCCGACGACCACGTTCGCGAGCGCGGTGCCGCGCGTGTCGTGCATGTGCATCGCGAGCTTGTCGGCCGGGATCTCCGACAGGAACAGCGAGAGGATGTCGCGCGTCTGCCGCGGCGTGCCGACGCCGATCGTGTCGCCCATCGAGACCTGGTAGCAGCCCTGCTCGAGCAGCTGGCGCGCGATGGCGAGGCCCACCTTCGGATCGATCTCGCCCTCGTAGGGGCAGCCCCAGAGCGTCGAGACGTACCCGCGGACGCGCAAGCCGGACTTCACGGCTGGGCCGATGACGCGCGAGAACACGTCGAGCGTGGCGGCCGTCGTCTTGTTCACGTTCTTGCGGTTGTGCGTCTCGCTGGCGCTGATGAAGACGCCGATCTCCTCGATCTTCGCCGCGCGCGCGCGCTCGAGACCTCGCTCGTTGGGGCAGAGCGCGCTGAACGTCACGCCCGCATCGCGCGGCAGGAGCGAGCAGACTTCCTCGGCGTCGCCGAGCTGGGGCACCCACTTCGGCGAGACGAAGCTCGTGGCCTCGATGCGCTTGAGCCCCGCGCGTACCAGCGCCTCGATCAGGCGGATCTTGCGCGTCGTCGGCACGGTGACGGCCTCGTTCTGCAGGCCATCGCGTGGCGAGACCTCGTAGATCGAGACGGCGTCGGGGAGCGTGCCGAAGAGCGACATGCCCGATCTATCGTGCTCGCCGCCGCTCGGGTCAAGGCGGGCTCGAGGCGGGCTCCACGTGCGGTGCGGCGGCCTCGCCGACGCTGACCTCGAGGCCATCGTTCACGAACGCGAGCCCGAGCCCGACGAACACCAGGGCGGCCGCGGAGGCCGTCACGGCGATGGGGGCGACGGTGCTCGAGCCGAACCAATTCAGCAGCATCCCCACCACGCCGACGACTGCCGTGACGAGCGCGACGCCGAACAGCGACCAGCCCGCGATGCGAACGGGCAGATTGTCCGTCACGCGGAGGTGGAGGATCGAGCCGTCGAAGAGCGAGACGCCCCCGCCGAGCCACTCCAGATCGAGCCCGCGTCGGACGCCGATGTACGCGAGCCCCGTGGGCACGCTCAGTCGCCGCGTCGAATCGCCAGCCGTAGCGCCGGTGCCCCAGCAGCCCATGTGCGCGAAGACGAGCGCACCCTCCGAGACGATGCGGCCTTGGCGGCAGATCGTGAGCTCGGCAGGCGCCTCGAGCGTCACGTCCGCGTCGGCGGGGCTCTCCCACTCGGGCGTCTCGTCGTAGACGTGACGCACCTCGTGCTCCTCGCTCGTGCGCTCCTGCGCCGCGGCCGGCACCGCGAAGACGGCGGCGGCCACGACACCACCCGCGAGCGCGAGGCGCAGCGACGTCACAACGCCCTCTGATGCCGCTCCTGCATGCGTCGCACCTCGTCGTCGGTGATGCCGCCCACGAGCTGGATGCGCACGAACTGCTCGCGCCCCGTCTCGAGATCCTTGGCGCGCACACCGAGCGTGCCGCTCGCGTCCATCACGAAGGTCACGCCGATCTTCACCGCGCCACGATGCGCCTGGCGCAGGCCCTCGAGCAGGATCTCGCCGAGCGCTTGGTTCTCGTCGCGCAGCCGCGACTCGCCCTGCACGATGCGCACGTGCACGGTCTGCTGGCCGTCGCTCGCCGTGGAGAAGATCCGCGTCTGCTCGACCGGGATCGCGGCGTTGCGTCGGATCACCGGCTCGCAGTAGCCGCCCACCGTCTCCACACCGAGGGTCTGTGGCGTCACGTCGAGCAGGAGCGGCGCGGTGCGCGGCGCCACCGCGAGCTCGAGCACCGGCTGCGAAGGAGGCTCGTAGCTCGCAGGTGCCGGAGGGAGCGCCGGCACCTCGTCGAACGAAGCCGGGCTCCACGCGGGCGGCGGCGCGCTCGGCGGAAGTGGCGGCGGCACGCTCGGCGGAAGCGGTGGCGGTGCGCTCCGGCGCTCGGGCTCGAGCGCCGGCGTCGTGGGCACTTCCTCGTCGGTCCACGCGGGACGTGCCTGCGGTACGGGCAACGGCGGCCGAGCGCTCGCGGGCGGCGGCCGGCTGTTCGAGAGCGAGGGACGCGAGGCCGGGACCTGCACGTCGGGCAGCGCGGGGCGCGACGGCGGAGCGCTCGGCGCGCGCGTCCCGACGACGACTTGCTGCCGCGTCGCGACCACCACGGCCGAGGCCGGCACGCCAGGCGCGGTCGGCGTCCGCGGCCTGGGCGGATCCGAGCGCGACACCGACGCGGGGGACGGCACGACCGGCACCGCGGCGCCCTTCCCCGTGCGCGTCGGCGGCAGCGGGCGCGGCGCGAACGCCGGCTGTTGCGGCCGCGCGCGCGCGTTCTCGTCCTTCACCTCTCGTCGCCGCGCGAGCAGCCGCGGATCCGGCGGCGGCACCGATCGCAGCGCGACCTTCCCGAGCGCCTGGGCCTGCGCCGGCGGCTGCGACGCCCTCCCCGCCCGCAGCGCGAAGCCCTGGAGCGCCGCGCCTTGCGCGACCACCAGATCGGGGTCGATCGACGAGAGCGGCTCGCGCCCGAAGAACTCCGCGACCCGCTGCCGCACGAGCGGCGTGCGCGTGGAGCCGCCGACGAGGATGACGTTGTCGATCTGCGTCGGCGCGAGATGCGCGATGCGCAGCGCCTCCTCGCAGACGTCGAAGGTGCGCCCGACGAGGGGCGCGATCATCGTCTCGAGCGCCGAGCGCGCGAGGCCGAACTGCAGGTCGAGCGCGACGCCACCCGGGCCGTACGCGAGCTCTTCGACGCGGAGCGAGACCTCGGGCTCGACCGAGAGCTGGCACTTGCTCCACTCGGCCGCGGCGCGCAGGCGCTCGAAGGCCTGCTGATCCTGCCTGGGATCGAACCGATGATGCGTGAGGAACGCGTCGGCCATCTTCTCGGCGATCAGGAGATCGATGTCGTCGCCGCCGAGGAACGTGTCGCCTGCCGTCGCGAGCACCTCGAAGACGTCGCCGGCGAGCTCGAGGATCGTGATGTCGAAGGTGCCGCCGCCGAGGTCGTAGACGGCGATGCGCTCGCGCGCGCCCTTGCCGTAGCCGTAGGCGAGCGCCGCCGCCGTCGGCTCGTTGAGGATGCGGAGCACGTCGAGCCCGGCGACCTTGCCCGCCGCCTTCGTCGCCGCGCGCTGCAGCTCGTTGAAGTTCGCCGGCACGGTGATCACCGCGCGCCGGCACTCGGCGCCCACCGCGGGCTCGGCGATGCGCCGGATCTCCCGCAGCACGAACGCGCTGATCTCCGGCAGCGTGTATGTCTCGCCGCGCGCCGCCACGAGCACGCCGCGCCCCGGCCCCTCGCGCAGCTCGAAGGCGAAGCGCTCGCGGGCGCGCTCGACCTCGGGCGAGCCCCAGGGCCGGCCGATGAGCCGCTTGATCGAATAGATCGTGTTCTTCGCGTCGAGCAAGCGCCGCTCGCGCGCCGGATAGCCGACGAGCACGTCGCCCTGCGGATGGAACGACACGACGGAAGGCACGAGCCGGTTGCCGTCGGGATCGGCGAGCACCTGCACCCGCGTTCCCTCGGCCACGGCGACGGCGCTGTTCGTGGTGCCGAGGTCGATGCCGAGGACGACGCCGCTCATGGAGCCTTCTTGCCGCCTTCCGCGGCGCCGAGCGCGATGCGCGCGAGCTCGGAGTCGATCCAGCCCTCGACCTGCTTGGGGAACGGCCACATCCAGCCGTAGGCCGCGCTCGTGAACTGCTTGACGATGTGCGCGCGCAGCTTCGGGTGCCGCGCCGCGTCCACGCCCTCGACCTCGGCGATGGCCCGCAGCGTCTCGGCGTAGGCCTCCCACTCGATGCGCGCGCGCCCCCAGGCGAGGCCGATCGGGAGAATCGGCAGGCCGTAGAGCAGCCCCATGCCGATCATCCCGTAGCGCTTCATCTGGCGGAAGTGGACGGCCTCGTGGCGCAAGGTCACGTAGCGCTCGGTGTCCGAGCGCCCTTCCCACGCGGTGGGCACGTAGATCGTGTGCCCCATCACCGTCGTGTACTGCGTCAGATACGTGCTCATCTGACCGAAGGTGACGACGCGCAGGAACAGGTCGACGAGCTTGGAGAGCGCATCGTTCTCCTTGTGGACGATGCGGAGCGCGCCGATCTCGCGCTGCATCTCCTCGAAGAAGCGATCTGCTCTCCCCGCCGGCTTCATGGAGCGATCCTAGCTCGCTCAGCTCTCTTCGTCGGTCGGCTTGCCCGGGTCGGGCGGCACGAGCGAGTCCACGATCGGGACCAGGTGCTGCGGCTCCTCGCCGTCGTCCTTGTCGGCCACGGGCTCCACGTCGACGACCTGCTCGCCGGCGCCTACGCGGATGATGCGCACGCCCTGCGTGTTGCGGCCCGCCTCGCGGATCTCGTTCACGTAGGTGCGGATGATCTGGCCACCGTTCGTGATGACCATGATCTGGTCGTCCTCGCGTACCACGCGGAGCGCGACGAGCGGCCCGTTCCGCTCGCTCGTCTCCATCGCGATGATGCCGAGGCCGCCGCGGTTCTGGACGCGCCACTCGCTGATGGGTGTGCGCTTGCCGTAGCCGTTCGCGCTGATCGCGAGGACCTTCTGGTCGTCTCCGTCGAGCACGTCCATGCCGATGACGTGATCGCCCTCGCGCAGATCGATGCCGCGCACGCCGCGCGTGTCGCGCCCCATCACGCGCACGTCGTCGAGGTCGAAGCGGATGCTCATGCCCTTCGCGGTGCCGATGAGCACGGCCGCCTTCTCGGGGACGATCTTCGCCGTGAGCAGCGAGTCGCCCTCCTCGATCTGGACCGCGATGATGCCGCTCTGCCGGATGTTGGCGTAGGCGGTCATCGCGGTGCGCTTCACCGTTCCGTTCTTGGTGACGGTGAGCAGGTAGTGGCTCTCGTCGTACTCCTTGACCGGAACGATCGTCTGGATGCGCTCGCCCGTCTCGGAGAGGCCGAGGAGGTTGTTCACGTGGCGGCCGCGCGCCGCACGCGTCGCCTGCGGGATCTCGTAGACCTTCTTCGTGTAGACGCGGCCCTGATCGCTCAGGAAGAAGAGGTCGGTGTGGTTCGTCGCGACGAAGAGCGACGTGACCGCGTCCTCTTCCTTCAGCTCGGCGGCGCGCGTGCCCTTCCCGCCGCGCCCCTGCGCGCGGTACTCGGTGAGCGGCGTGCGCTTGATGTAGCCGCCGAGCGTGACCGTGACGGCCATCGCGTCGTTGGCGACGAGATCCTCCATCGAGATCTCGCCCTCGACCTGCGTGATCTCGGTCTTGCGATCGTCGCCGTACTTCTCGCGCACCTCGCGCAGCTCGCTCTCGATCACCTCGAGCAGGAGCTTCTCGCTCGCGAGGATCGCCTTGCAGCGCGCGATGAAATCGCTGAGCTCGCCGTACTCGCCGGCCAGCTTCTCGCGCTCGAGACCCGTCAGGCGCGACAGACGCATCTCGAGGATGGCCTTCGCCTGCCGCTCGCTGAGGAAGTACTCCTTGCGGGCCTTCGCGGCCTCGATCTCGCTCTCCGGCCGGCCGGCGCGGCGCACGAACTCCTCGAGCCCGGCGAGCGGGAGCTTCATCAGGCGCTCGCGGGCCTCGTCCGTGTCGCGCGAGCTGCGGATCGTGCTGACGACGAGGTCGACCTCGGTCGTCGCCATGCCGAGGCCTTCGATGATCTCGCGCTGGGCCTCGGCCTGGCGGAGCTCGAAGCGCGTGCGCCGCGTCACCACCTCGCGGCGATGCGCGATGAAGTGCTGAAGCGTCTGCTTGAGATCGAGGACCTGCGGCTGCCCGTTGACGATCGAGAGGTTGATGACGCCGAAGGTCGTCTGCAGCGCGGTGAGCGAGTACAGGTGATTGAGCACGATCTGCGGCTGCGCATCGCGCTTGAGCTCGATGACCATGCGCAGGCCCTCGCGGCTCGACTCGTCGCGCAGGTCGCTGATGCCCTCGATCTTCTTCTCGCGGACGAGCTCGGCGATCTTCTTCAGCAGGTCGGCCTTGTTGACCTGGTACGGGATCTCCGTGACCACGATCATCTCGCGGTCGCTCTTGCTGCCCGGGATCGGCTCGATGCTCGCGCGGCCGCGCATCACGACCTTGCCGCGGCCGGTCGTGAGGTAGCTGCGGATGCCGCTCGTGCCGTAGATGATGCCGGCCGTCGGCAGATCCGGGCCCTTCACGCCGAGGTACTCGCCCTCGTCGACGAGCAGCTCGTCGCAGCGGATCTGCGGGTTCTTGATGATGCGGATCGCGGCGTCGATGATCTCGCGCAGGTTGTGCGGCGGGATGTTCGTCGCCATGCCGACCGCGATGCCCGAGCTGCCGTTCACGAGCAGGTTCGGGATGCGGCTCGGTAGGACCTTCGGCTCGATCTCGCTGTCGTCGTAGTTGTTGCCGAAGTCGACGGTCTGCTTGTCGATGTCGGCGAGCAGGTCCGCCGTGATGCGGGACATGCGCACTTCCGTGTATCGCATGGCCGCCGGGGGATCGCCGTCGACGGATCCGAAGTTCCCCTGCCCGTCGATGAGCGGGTAGCGGAGCGAGAACTCCTGCGCGAGGCGGACGAGGGCGTCGTAGACCGACGCGTCGCCGTGCGGGTGATACTTGCCGAGGCAGTCGCCGACGACGCGCGCCGACTTCTTGTGCGCGGTCCCGGCGCGGATGCCCTGCTCGTGCATCGTGAAGAGCACGCGGCGATGGACGGGCTTGAGGCCGTCGCGCACGTCGGGGATCGCGCGCCCGACGATGACGCTCATGGAGTACGACAGGTACGAGCTCACCATCTCGTCGTCGATGGCGATGGGCAGGATCTGGGCGGTGGACATGCAGCTCCGTGGGCCTCTCGGTATGGCCCCGAAAGAAGGCGCGGACGCTATCACGCGCGCTCTTTTTCCGCACGCGCGCACGCACGCGCGCGCGCGAGTAGAGAGGTATGCCAACCGGGTTGGCGCGCCGCGCGCCGGAGACCGCGGGTTCCGGCTCGGCGTCGCGGTTGCTATGCTGAGAATCGAGGTCCGTCGTGACGAAGTGGCGCAACCTGCTCGCTGGTCTGCTCTTCGCGGTCGCCGTGTCCGCGAGCGGCTGCGCGGCGCCCACCTTGCCCATCCCGCCGCCCACGGCGCTCGTCTCGGCACCCGATGCCAGCGGCTTCGTCACGGTCACCGGACGGGCCGACCCGGCCGCCTACGTCTTCCTGCTGAACAACGACACGGATCAGGGGGTCATCGGCCACGCCGCGGCCGACGGGTCGTTCAGCCTCCGCGTGATGGCGGCCTCGGGCAACGAGCTCTGGGTCTGGCAGGAGCTCAACGGGCAGCCCAGCCAGCAGAACATCCAGACCGTCCCGTAGCCCGCCTCGCCTCTGGCGGGATCCGTGGGGGCGTGGCAGCTTCCGCCGCCTTCCGGCACGGCCGGGGACGTGAGCACCATGATCGTCTGGGTCACCGGCGGCGCTGGCTTCATCGGCTCGGCCTTCCTCCACCACTCCGTGGCGCGTCGCCCAGGCGACCGCTTCGTCAACGTGGACAAGCTCACCTACGCGGCCAACCTCGCTTCGCTCGAGGGGATCGCCGAGGGGCCGCACTACCGCCTCGCCCGCGTGGACATCGCCGACGCCGCAGCGCTCGAGGCGCTGGCCCGGCAAGAGCCGCCCGACGTCATCGTGCACCTCGCGGCCGAGAGCCACGTGGATCGCAGCATCCTCGGCCCGGGCGAGTTCGTGCGCACGAACGTCGAGGGCACTTTCCAGCTCCTCGAGCTCGCCCGGCGCACGTGGAAAGACCGGAAGGACGTCGTCTTCCATCACGTGAGCACGGACGAGGTCTACGGCTCGCTCGGCCCGACGGGCCTGTTCACCGAGACCACCCGCTACGACCCCTCGAGCCCCTACTCCGCCACGAAGGCCGCGAGCGATCACCTCGTGCGCGCCTGGCACCGCACCTACGGGCTGCCGGTGAAGGTCACGAACTGCTCGAACAACTACGGGCCGCGGCAGTTCCCCGAGAAGCTCATCCCGCTCGTCATCCGCAACCTGCTCGCGCGCAAGCCGCTGCCCATCTACGGCAAGGGCGAGAACGTGCGCGACTGGCTCTACGTGGACGATCACGTCGAGGCGATCTGGGCGGTGATCGAGCGCGGCGCGGTCGGCGAGACGTACAACGTCGGAGGCAACCAGGAGCGTCGCAACATCGACGTCGTGGACGCGCTCTGCCGCATCGTCGCGCGCGAGACCGGCGCGAGCGAGAGCGAGCTGCTCGCGCTGCGCACCTTCGTGACGGATCGCCCGGGCCACGACGCGCGCTACGCGATCGATGCGCGCCGCATCGCCGCCGAGTGCGGCTGGCAGCCGCGCGAGACGTTCGAGACGGGGCTCGAGAAGACGGTGCGCTGGTACCTCGCGAGCCAGCGCTGGGTGAAGGCCGTCGAGAGCGGCGAGTACAAGCAGTGGATCGACGCGAACTACGGCAGCCGCGACGCGCGGGCCGTGGGCGCTGGAGACGGATCGTGACGAAGAAGATCGATGGAGCGGGGAGCAGGCCCACTCGCAAGGGGATCATCCTCGCCGGCGGCAGCGGCACGCGGCTGCATCCGCTGACGAAGGCCGTGAGCAAGCAGCTCATGGCCATCTACGACAAGCCCATGATCTACTACCCGCTGACCACGCTGATGCTGGCGGGGATCCGCGAGGTGCTCGTGATCACGACGCCGCACGAGCAGGTGCTCTTCCAGGCGCTGCTGGGCGACGGCACGCAGTGGAACATGCGCATCCAGTACGCCGTGCAGCCCTCGCCCGACGGCTTGGCGCAGGCGTTCCTGATCGGGCGCGAGTTCATCGCGGGCGAGCCCTGCGCGCTCGTGCTCGGCGACAACATCTTCTACGGCCACGGCCTGCAGGCCCTGCTCGAAGAGGTCGCGCACCGCAGCACGGGCGCGACGGTGTTCGGCTACTGGGTGAAGAGCCCGAGCGCCTACGGCGTGGCGGAGTTCGACGCCGAGGGCCGCGTGATCGGGCTCGAGGAGAAGCCCGAGAAGCCGCGCTCGAACTACGCCGTCGCGGGCCTCTACTTCTACGACGAGCAGGTCGTCGAGCTCGCGAGCTCGCTCCGGCCGAGCGCGCGCGGCGAGCTCGAGATCACCGACTTGAACCGCCTCTACCTGCAGCGCGGCACGCTTCGGCTCGAGAAGCTCGGCCGCGGCTTCGCGTGGCTCGACACCGGCACACCGGAGGCGCTTCTGCAGGCCTCCACGTTCATCCACACGATCCAGGCGCGCCAGGGCCTGCAGGTCGCCTGCCCGGAAGAGGTCGCGTTCCGCAAGGGATGGATCTCGCGGGACGAGCTCGCGCGGCTGGCGCATCCGCTCGCGAAGACGGCCTACGGGCAATACCTCACGGACCTCGCGGGCGAAGGACACGAGTGACGATGGAGCTCCTCGAGACCGCGCTCCCGGGCGTCCTCGTCGTGGTACCGAAGACGTTCGGCGACGCGCGCGGCTGGTTCGTCGAGACCTTCTCGAGCGCGCGCTACGAGGCCGCGGGAATCCGCGGGCCTTTCGTGCAAGACAACCTCTCGCGAAGCGCGCGCGGGACCTTGCGCGGCCTGCACCTGCAGGAGCCTTTCGCGCAGGGAAAGCTCGTCAGCGTCGTCGAAGGCTCGGTGATCGACGTCGCCGTCGACGTGCGGGTGGGCTCGCCCACCTTCGGTCGTCACGTGGCGGTCGAGCTACGGGCCGAGGATCACCGCCAGCTCTGGGTGCCGCCGGGCTTCGCACACGGCTTCTGCGTCACGAGCGAGCACGCCGTGTTCGCCTACAAGTGCACCGAGCTCTACCACCCGGAGTGCGAGCTCGGCGTGGCCTGGGACGATCCGGATCTCGGCATCGCGTGGCCGACGCGCGAGCCGATCCTGTCGGCGCGCGATCGAGGCCACGCGCGCCTCTGCGACGTGCCACGCGAGCGCCTGCCGAAGCTCCACTGAAGGGAGCGCGGGCGCCCTCAGCCCAGCGGGGCGAGGCGCGCGAGCACGTCGCGCACGGCCTCTCTCCAGTGCGTGCCGGGGCCCACGAGCGCGTGCGTGCGCGAGAGATCGAGCACGCTGTAGCGCGGACGCGGCGTCCTCGACGGGTACTCGGCGCTGGTGCACGGAACGACGCGCGCCTTCGCGCCGCGCGCCTCGACGACGAAGGACGCGAGCTCGAACCAGGTGCACTCCCCCTCGTCGGTCGCGTGGAACGTGCCGGCCGCGCCGGCGTCGAGCAGCGCCAGCGTGGTCTTCACCAGGCCCTCCGCGCTCGTCGGACGGCCGCGCTGATCGTCGACGACCTTCAGCTCGGGCCGCGCGTCGGCCGCCTTGGCGATCGTGCGCACGAAGTTCTTGCCCCACGGCGCGTAGAGCCAGCTCGTGCGCACGTAGAGGTGCTCGGCGCCGGCCCCGCGCAGCATCGCCTCGCCGAGCGCCTTGCTGCGCCCGTAGGCCGTGCGCGGCGCGATCGGCGCATCCACCGCGTAGGGCGTCGATGCATCGCCGGCGAACACGTAGTCCGTGCCGAAGTGCACGAGCTTGGCACCCGCGGCCGCGCACGCGCGCGCCAGGCGCCCCACCCCGTGGCCGTTGACCTCGTCGGCCTCGAGCTCGTGCGTCTCGGCGCCGTCGACGTCCGTGTAGGCCGCACAGTTGATCACGAGGCGCGGGCGGATGGCGAGCGAGCGCGCGATGCTGCCGTCGTCGCGCAGATCGATCTCGGGGTACGAGACCGCGCGCACCGGCTCGCCGCGGCTCGCGAGCGCGAGCGCGAACGCGTGCCCGAGCATGCCGTCCGGGCTGACGAGGAGGATCGCCATCGCGCTCGACTTACCACGACTCACATGAACGGGCGGATCGTAGGGTCTCTCTTGAATGGAACGACGCACCACGCACGAGCGCGCGATCGAAAACGATCGAAAATCGATCACTTGCGATCGAAACCTGGATCCAGGCTGATCCGACGATCCCGAAGCTCGACGCGATCGAGGTTCGCTCGCACGAAACGAGCGAGGGTGCTCACGCCGGCGGGCGCGCGAGGACGCGATCGAAGATCGCGAGCGCGCGATCGACGTCCTCGTCGCGGGTCTCGGGGCCGAGGCTGAGGCGGATCGCCGACGATGCGCGCGCCGGCTCCTCGGGGAACATCGCCGCCACGACGGCCGAGGGGCGATCGACCCCGGAGCTGCACGCCGCGCCGCTCGCCACGGCGAGGCCCTCGAGATCGAGCGCGGCCACGAGCGCCTGCGAGGTCCACCCGGCGAGCGATACGTCCGTCACCGTCGCCACCCGCTCGGCGGCGCCGTTCACGCGTGCGCCGCGCGCGACGAGGAACGCCTCGAGGCGATCGCGACGCGCCCCGATCGCGGCCTGGGCCGCGAGGCGCTCGCCGAGGCGCTCGCACGCCGCGCCGAAGCCGACGGCCGCGACGACGTCCGGCGTGCCGGCGCGGAGGCCTCGCTCCTGCGCGCCGCCGAGGATCCGGGGCTCGATCGTGATCCCTCGGCGCACGACGAGCGCGCCCGCGCCCGCGGGGCCGCCGATCTTGTGCGAGGCGAGCGCGAGCGCCGTGGCGCCCGAGGAGGGGAAATCGATCGCGACCTTGCCGAGCGCCTGGGTGGCATCGACGAACGCGAAGGCGCCGCGATCGGCGGCGAGCGCACACCAGCGCGCCACGGGCAGCACGATGCCGGTCTCGTGGCCGACCCACTGCATCGCGAGCAGGCCCGCGTGCTCCGCGAGCGCGCCCAGGACGATCGCCTCGTCGGGGAGCACGCCGCCGAGCACCGGCAGCACCGTCACACGCGCCCCCGCGTGCGCGAGCACGCGCGTCGGCTCGGCCACCGCCGGGTGCTCGATCGCGGTCGTCACGACGTGGCCGCCGTGGGCGAGACCGAGCACGCCGAGGTTACAGGCCTCGGTTCCACCGCTCGTGAACATCACCTCGGCGGGGCTCGCCCCGACGGCGCTCGCGACCTGCGCGCGCGCGCGCTCGAGCAGTGCCCGCGCACGGCGCCCCGGCGCGTGCGGGCTCGCCGGATTTCCGAGCGGTCGCGAGCGCGCCTCGTCCATCACCGCGCGCACCCGCGGATCGAGGGGCGTCGCGGCGTGGTGGTCGAAGTAGAGCTCGGCCACGGGCCGCTCTAGAGCCGCTCGGGGAAGCGGGCGACGCGGCGCACGCGCAAGGTCACGCCGGTGCCCCCCAGGCGCAGGCCCGCGACCTCGGCGGGCGGGCTCGTCACCGTCACGCTGCCGCCATGGGCCTCCACGACACGCCGCACGAAGGCGAGGCCGAGCCCGACGCCGCCGTAGGCACGCGTGACCGAGCCATCCACCTGGTAGAAGGGCTCGAGCACCTTCTCGAGGCGATCGGCCGGCACGCCGGGGCCGCTGTCGGCGATCGTGACCCAGAGGTCCGACCCGTCGATACCGCCCTCGACCGCGATGCGACCGCCCGTCGGCGTGAACTTCGTCGCGTTCTCGACCACGTGCGCGATCGCGCGGCGCAGCTTCTCGGGATCGCCCGAGCCCGTGAGCCCCGGCGCGAAGAGCCGCTCGACCACGAGCCCGCGCTCCTCGAGCGTGCGCGCCGCATCGTCGAGCACGCGCTCGGCGAGCTGTCGGAGGTCGTACTCCCGCGCCGCGAAGCTCATGCGCCCCGTCTCGAGCGCCGAGACGTCGAGCAGCGTATCCACGAGCGCGCGGAGCTTCAGCGCGCCGGCCTCCACGGCCACGAGCGCCTTGCGCTGCATCGGCGTGACGGGCCCGAGCTCCTCGGCGAGGAGCAGCTTCGCGTAGCCGACGACCGGCGTCATCGGCGTGGCGAGCTCGTGCGTCAGGTTCCGCAAGAACTCGCGCCGTAGGCGCGCGACCTCCTCGAGCTGGACGTTCGCCTCGGAGAGCTGCTGCACCTTCGCTTCGAGGCGCTCGACGATGCGGTGCGACGCCTCGCGCAGCTTGGGCTCCGCGTCCTCGCTCCGCTCGCGATGCCCCTCGAGGTAGCGCGCGATCGTCTTGGCGAACTTGCGCGCGTCGATGGGCTTCTCGAGGAACCCGTCGCAGCCGACGGCGAGGCTCGTCGCGCGATCCCCCTCGGCCGTGATCGCGACGATCGGTACGGCCGTGTACGCGGCCTCCGAGCGCAGGCGCAGCGCGACCTCGTAGCCGTCGAGATCCGGGATGTTGATGTCCACGAGGACGAGGTCGGCCGCGAAGGAGCGGGCGAGCCGGATCCCCTCGAGCCCGGTCTCGGCGTCGACGACCTCGTGCCCCGCGGCCGCGAGCAGCTTCCGCACGAGCAGACGGCTCGAAGGATCGTCCTCGATGTGGAGGATGCGCGCCACGCTCGCGCCGTCGTCAGAAGCTTCCGCCGAGGAACGCCGCGTCCACGCGCACGCATCCGCCCGGGCCCGCGCAGAACTGATCGATCTGGGACGCGCTCCCCTGCGTGAGCACGACCGAGAGCACGACGATCACCACGACCGCGACGACGCCGCCGCCGACCGCGATCCACGTGACGGGCTCTTCGTACCACTCGGGCCCGCGCAGCTGATCCTCGGGCAGCGCGGTCAGCGTGAGCGCGAGCTCCTCGCGGCGGCCCGACTCCGCCGTGACCTCGCGAACGACCTCTTCGTAGCCGTGGAGGGTGACGCGGATCGAGTGCGCGCCGTCGACGAGGTCGACCTCGACGGGCGTCTCGCCCATGAAGTTCCCGTCCACGAACACGTGAGCGCCCGGCGGCGTGGTGGTGACGCTCAGCGCCTCGGAGAGCGCGAAGAGCTCCACCGGCATGTCGGCGACACCGCCGGCCTCGATCGTGACGACGTCGGAGTACTCGCTGTAGCCCGGCATGCGAACGCGCAGCGTGTGCGTGCCGGGCGTGAGGGTCTGCGGCGCGATCGGGCTCGTGCCCACGAGCTGCTCGTCGACGTAGACCTCGGCGCCCTCTTGCACGACGGTGACCGTCAGCGTGCCCGTCGTCGCGACCGGTGCCGGCGTGGGATCGGGCGTGTGGCGGCGGCGCTGCGCGAGCGCGGGCGCGGCAGGCGCGAGCGCGAGGGCAGCGGTCGCAATCGCGAGCGCGAGGGCGACGGGAGAAGCGAGGCGCATCGGTATGAGACGAGAGTACGAAGCGGCCGGGCAGGCGGTCAACGAGACCGTGCCGGAGGCGAGCGTTTTCGCGCGACGGATCCCCCTGGACGACGCGCCCCGCGCGGCGCACGAGCGCGCGCGCCGCGGTTGTGGCTCAATGCGCGGCGATGACCGACGCCCTTCTCGATCCCGCCGAAGATCTCGTCGCCTACCTGAACGCATCTCCCACGCCTTGGCATGCCGTCACGGAGACGGTCCGGCGCCTGCGGGCCGCCGGCTATCGCGAGCTCCAGGAGGAAGACGATTGGCGCGTCGCGCCCGGCGACAAGGTCTTCGTGGTGCGCGCGGGATCGACGATCGCCGCGCTGGAGATCGGCGAGCGCGGCCTCGACGAGACGGGCGCGCGCGTGGTCGGGGCTCACACCGACTCCCCGAACCTGCGCGTGAAGCCGAACGCGCAGCTCAAGCGCCAGGGCCAGTTCCAGGTCGGCGTCGAGGTCTACGGCGGAGTGCTCCTACACACGTGGCTCGACCGTGATCTCGCGCTCGCCGGGCGCGTGCTGGTGCGCGAGGGCGGCGGCATCGGCGCCCGCCTGCTCCGCTTCCCGCGGGCCATCGGGCGCGTGCCGAGCCTCGCGATCCACCTCGACCGCGGCGTGAACACCGATGGGCTCGTGGTGAACCCGCAGAATCATCTGCCGCCCGTGCTCGCGCTCGAGTCGAGCGGCCCCTTCGACCTGAAGGAGGAGCTCGCCAAGCAGCTCGAGGCGGAGGGGAACGGCGCTGCGGCGAGCGCGATCGTCGGCTACGACCTCTGCTTCTTCGACGCGCAGCCCTCCGCGCGCATCGGCCTGCGGGGCGACTACGTGGTGAGCGGGCGCCTCGACAACCTCGCGAGCTGCCACGCTGCGCTCTCTGCCCTGCTCGAGGCGCCGCCGGCGCCACAGACGACGCGCGGCTTCGTGCTCTACGACCACGAGGAGTGCGGCAGCCAGAGCGCGCAGGGAGCGCAGTCGCCCTTCCTGCGCACCGTGCTCGAGCGCGTGGCCCTGGCCCACCCGAAGGCCGGCGCCTCGCCCGTGCATCGGATGCTGGCGCGCTCGTTCCTGATCTCGGCCGACATGGCCCACGCGATCCACCCGAACTACGCCGACAAGCACGAGCCCAATCACCAGCCGCAGCTGGGCGCGGGGCCCGTCGTGAAGAGCAACGTGAACCAGCGCTACGCGACGGACGGCGAGAGCGCGGCGCGCTTCGATCTGTGGTGCGACGAGGCCGGCGTGAAGCCGCAGCGCTTCGTGACGCGCACCGACCTCGCGTGCGGCACGACCATCGGCCCGATCACGGCGGCGATGACGGGCATGCGCGTGGTCGACGTGGGCAACCCGATGCTCAGCATGCACTCGAGCCGCGAGACCTGCGCGGCCGCCGACGTGCCGAAGATGATCGCGGTGCTGCGCGCGTTCTTCGCAGCCAAGAACGGATGAGCGCGGCCGAGCCCTCGAGCGAGGCGCGCGGCGCGATCGTGCTCGGCGCGACGGCGCTCGGCCTGGCGGTGATCGCGAGCGCCGGCGTGGTCGGCGCCTTGGTCGCGAGCGACGACTTCTCGCGGCAGGACGCGATCCTCGCAGTCGCGCTCTTCGGCGGCGTGTGCGCGGGACTCGCCTCGCTCGGCGCGTGGATCGCCGCCGTGATCGCCGCACGCCGCGTGACGGGGGCGGCCCGTTCGCGCGCGCTCCTGCTCCCGATCCTGACCTTCGCGACGTGGGTCGTCGGCGGCGTGCTCGCCGCCGCCTGGATCGTGTGGCTGACCGTGTCGATGCCGATCGCCCTGCAGTGACCCGCAAAGAGTGCTCGCCCCGGAGGGACCGCACGGTTGCGCGCCGGGCGCGCGGACGGGAGGCGGTAAGCTCGCCCTCATGGCGCGATCGATGTCCGAGCTCGCTTCCGACCTGATCGACGGCATCGTCGATCCCTCGGAGACGAGCCCTACTCCGTTCCAGCCCCGCATGGCGCTCGAAGCGCTCACGAGCGAGATCGCGTTCGTCTCGAGCTTCGCCAACGCTGCCGCCATCCGCACGCGCGACGGGCTCGTGCTCGTCGACACCGGCTCGTTCCTGCTCTCGGCGCACGTGCACGCGGCGCTGCGGCAGTGGGAGCCGCGCGCGCCCGCCCGCGCCATCGTGTTCAGTCACGGCCACGTGGACCACTGCTTCGGCGTCGAGCGCTGGGACGCCGACGCCGGAGCGCACGGGAGCGCGCGCCCCACGGTGTACGCGCATGCGCGCGTGCCGGCGCGCTTCGATCGCTACCGGCTCACGCGCGAGTGGAACGGGTGCATCAACGGGCGCCAGTTCGGCGGCCACGTCGAGTGGCCCGCGAGCTATCGCTATCCCGACGTGACCTACGAGGGCGCGCTCACGCTCGACGTGGGCGGCGAGCGCTTCGAGCTGTTCCACGCGCGCGGCGAGACGGACGACGCGACGTGGGTCTTCGTGCCTGGCAGGCGCCTCTTGTGCACCGGAGACTTGTTCCTGTGGGTCTGCCCGAACGCGGGCAACCCGCAGAAGGTGCAGCGCTACCCGCGCGACTGGGCGCTCGCGCTGCGCGCGATGATCGCTCGCCGCCCGGAGATCCTGTGCCCCGGGCACGGCCTGCCCATCGTCGGCGAGGAGCGCGTCGCGAGCGTGCTCGGCGACACGGCCGAGCTGCTCGAGAGCCTGCACGATCAGACCGTCGCGCTCATGAACCAGGGCGCCAAGCTCTCGGACGTCCTCGCGACCGTGCGCGCGCCCGCGCATCTGCTCGAGAAGCCGTATCTACGACCGGAGTACGACGAGCCGAGCTTCATCGTGCGCAACGTGTGGCGCCTCTACGGCGGATGGTGGGACGGCGCCGCCCCGAGCCTCGAGCCCGCGCCGCCCACCGAGCTCGCGCAGGAGCTCGCTCGTCTCGCCGGCGGCTCGCGCGTGCTCGCCGATCGCGCGCTCGCCCTGTCCGAGCGCGGCGAGCACGCGCTCGCGACGCACCTCGCCGAGCTCGCTTCCGATGCCGCGCCCCGCGACGCCGCGATCACCGCGATTCGCCGCAAGGTGCTCTCGGCCCGCGCCGACCACGCGCGCTCGCTCATGGCGCGGGGCATCTATCGAGCGGCCGCCGACGAGAAGCGCGGCTGAGCCCACGGCGGTCGCGCGTCGGCCTCGGTTCCCGCCACCGACGCGATCGTCGCCGTCAGTCGGCGTCGCGGGGCTCGTCGAGCTCGGGCTCGACCGGCGCCGTGGGACGCTCGAGGCGCTCGAAGCTCAGCGTGAGGTACGTGCCGCTCTTCCCCTGCTTCTCGAATGCCGAGATCGCGTACGTCCCCTCGTCGCCCGTGATCTCGCCGACCCACGCGGGCGGGGCCTCTTTCGCGCCCCGCGCGCTCGCTCGCCCGACCTTCGGCGTCTCCAGCGCGCCACGGAAGACGTCGGGCGGATACGTGTTCTGATCGCCGCGCGGGAGCGCGACCGTGATCGTCAGTTGATCCTCACGGCGCCAGGCGCGCATCTCGTAGGGCGTGCCGCCGATGCTGCACTCCCCCTGCATGTCGGGCTGGCTGGGCTTGCGCTTCTGGGTGTTCTCGAAGAGGCCGCCGCGATCGCGACGGCTGTGATCGGTCGACATGGGTCGCGAGGTAGAGCACGCGCCGAGGGCGCGCGCCCGTCGAGGTGTGACCGAGGGGCCTCCCTGGGCGATGAGGACCGCCAGGAGCACGGGAGCCTCAAGGGTCGCGGACGAGGCGCACGCGCCCGAGGCGCGAGCCGCCGCGCGCGCGGACCCGGAGCTCGAAGCGGCGCGCTGCGCCCGCGCCCGATGCCGAGAGCCGCGCACGGACGTCTTCCTCCTGCCCCTCGGCGACGCTCCAGTCGCCGTCCGGAAGCGCGAAGCCGGTGAGCACGGCCTCGCTCGCGGGCGCGACCCGCAAGACGAGGCGGCCTTCGCCGTCGGGGACGGCGACGTGCCCACCGCGGCCGGCGAAGAGATACCCGGGCACCTCCGCCTCGTCGCCGTGGGCCCGAATCCCCGTCACCGGGCTGTCGAGCGCCACGTACATCGACATCGGCCGCGCGAGCACGGGCGTCTCCACGTCCACACGGCGGTAGGCGCCCGCCCAGCGCGGGTCGGCGACCATCTGGCGCCCCGACAGGAAGCACGGCTCGGGCGCCCCCTCCGGGCGGCAGAAGAGCACGATGTCCGGGTGGCGCTCGAGCACCGAGGCGCCGTTCCCGAGCTCGTGGCCGATGGGCCCGGTGCCGAGCCCCTCGACGCGGCTCGTCGCGATCACGCGGTCGTTCAGGCCGAGCATGTCGATCGCCGGCAGGTGCGAGAAGTAGGGAACGGCGCCCGCGGCATCGACCGCGATCATGGGGCGCGCGGGCGTGAAGGCGCCCGCGATCACGCGGCCCACGGCGACGCCGTCCCACTCCCAGACCTCGCTGCGGACCTGCTGGATGTTCGTCGAGGTGAGCTGCAGCGCGCCGAGCAGCAGCGCGAGGGCGGCGCCGAGCGCGAGGACCGTGCGGCGCGGAGCCGCGAGCGCCCGTGCGGCGAGCACGAGCCCCAGGAGCAGCAGCGCGGCCAGCGGGATCAGGTGACGCGACGCAGGCAGGATGTCGCCGCCGATCGCGACGAGGTAGGCGCACCACGCGAGCACCGGGAGCCCGACGAGCGCCGCGCTGGGACGCGTGCCCCGCCGGCGCCAGAGCTGCGCGAGCGCGAGCCCACCGAGCAGCCAGAGCGGCGCCTGCTCGCGCAGGCCGATGCCGAGGTAGCCGAGCCCTTGCGCGACGCGCCGGCCGGAGAACGCGAGCTTCACGTGCGCGCTGTTGGGCACGACGTCGCCGTAGTAGGCGAGGCGGAACGCGAGCTGGCCGAGCACGGCGACGGCGACGGGCGCGAGCAGCGCGGCGAGCGCCGCGCGGCGATCGATGCTTGGGATGGCGTGCAGGCGCAGAAACGCGAGCGCGCCGATCGCGAAGAGCGCGCCTTCGGGGCGCGTGATCGCCGCGAGGGCGAAGAGAGCGCCCGCGAGCGCGAGCCCGCGGCGCGTGGTCGCCGCGTGCGTGACGAGGCATGCCCACGCGATCAGGGCCGCGAAGAGCGGCGCCTCGAGCCCACCGACGAGCCACGCCGCGAGCGAGTCGCACGCCGCCAGGCCCACGACGGCGAGCGCGCCGAGAATCCGATCCGGCCACGCCGCGCGCACGAGCGCCCCGGCGAGCGCGGCCGTGGAGACGGCATTCACCGCGCGGCCCGCGAAGACGAGCGGGATGCCCACGGCATGGAGCGCCGCGCAGAGGAGCACCCAGAGCAGGTCCGAGTACCCCTCGACGCGCTGCGCGTCGTCCCACGTGAGGCCGCGCCCGTCGACGAGCCGATCGGCGTAGCGGAGCGCGATCAGCGTGTCGTCCGAGACGAAGGGAAGGAACGAGCGGGCGCGGAGCACGAAATAGACGACCGCGAGCACGACGAGGAGCGCGGCGACGAGCGTCTCGCGGCGACCGGAGGGCGCGACCGCGCGCGCAGTGGGATCTTCCGCCGTCATGCCGTCGCTCGCCGGCGGCGGAATGTACCAGCCCGCGAGCGCCTCCGCGGTGGCTACGCCGCCTCGAAGTCCTTGCAGAACACCACGAGCTTGCGGCTCGCGCTGCGCTTGTGCGGCTCGGTCGGATACCCGTGCGCGCAGCGGTCGCGCTCCTCGTCGTAGAGCACGCACTCTTCGCAGTGCCGCACCAGCCCGAAGCGCGCCGCTTCCTCGTCGAGCCGGTCGTCGCGCTCGATCTCCATCGGGCGGCCCTACCCGAGCGTCGGCTCGCGCCTGCGCGCCCGACCGTCCGCGGGCTGCGCCCGCTCCCGTCCGGTCGCTCCGGAGCGAGCACTCACGTCGAGAGCTCGATCTTCGCCACGCGCCCGGCGTGGCGGCCGCCCTCGAAGTGCTGCTCCACGAACGCCTCGAGGATCTCGCGCGCCAAGCCCCCGCCCACCACGCGCGCGCCCATGCAGAGCACGTTCGCGTCGTTGTGGCGGCGCGCCATCGCGGCGCTGTAGGGCTCGCTGCACACCACGGCGCGCACGCCCGCGTGGCGATTGGCCGCGATGCTCACGCCCACACCGCTCCCGCACAGCAAGAGCCCGATCGTGTGCTCGCCCGACGCGATCGACTCGGCGAGCCGGTGTGCGTAGTCGGGGTAGTCGACCGACGTGCCGTCCTGCGTCCCGTAGTCGTCGACCCGGAAGCCCAGCTCGGCGAGCACCGGAAGGAGCTCCTTCTTCAGGGGCAGCCCCGCGTGATCGTTGGCGACGACGATGGTCCCGCGATCCGGCACGCCCTCTTCGTTGCCCCGCTGCCCCCCGACGTTCAGGCCCGCCACGTTCACGCCTTCTGGAAGGCGAGCGTGACGTTCGTCCCGCCGAAGCCGAACGCGTTGCTGATCGCCACGTCGATCTTCCGCTGGCGCGCCTCGTGGGGCACCAGGTCGAGCTCGAGCGCGTCGTCGTCGGGGTCCTCGAGGTTGATCGTCGGCGGGATCACCCCGTCGCGGATCGCGAGCGCCGTGATGGCCGCCTCGAGCCCGCCGGCGGCACCGAGCAAGTGCCCCGTCATGCTCTTGGTGGCGCTGACCCAGAGGCCCTTGCCGTTCTTCTTCGCCAGCGCGTGCTCGCCGAAGACACCGCGCATCGCGAGCAGCTCCTGGCGGTCGCCGATGGGCGTCGAGGTGGCGTGCGCGTTCACGTAGTCCACGCGCGACAGCTCGATCCCGCCGTCCTTCAGGGCGTGCTTCATCGCGCGCTGCGCGCCTTCGCCTTCCGGCGCCGGCTGCGTGAGGTGGTAGGCGTCGCTCGTCGCGCCGTAGCCGACGATCTCGCAGAGGATCGGCGCGCCGCGCTTCATCGCGCTCTCGCGCTCCTCGAGCACCAGGATGCCGGCGCCTTCGGCCGCCACGAAGCCGTCGCGCTTCTTGTCGAAGGGGCGCGAGGCCTTCTCGGGCGCGTCGTTCTCCTCGGAGAGCGCGCGCATCGCGCAGAAGCCGCCGATGCCGAGGCCCGTGATGGTCGCTTCGGCGCCGCCCGCGACCGCCTGGTCGAGATCGCCGCGCTGGATCCAGCGGAACGCCTCGCCGATCGCGTGCGCGCCGCTCGAGCACGCGCTCGTGGTCGTGTAGTTCGGCCCCTTGAAGCCGAAACGCATCGAGACCTGGCCGGGCGCGAGGTTCGCGATGGCGGCCGGGATGAAGTACGGCGTGATGCGGCGCGGGCCCTTCTCGAGCAGCGTCTCCTTCACGCGCTCGATGAGCTCGAGGCCGCAGAGGCCGGTGCCGATGAAGGTGCCGATGCGCTCCTTCTGCTCGTCCGTGAACGCCTCGAGGCCCACCGCGCGCACGGCCTGATCCGCCGCGCCCACCGCGAGGTGGATGAAGCGGTCGCCTTCGCGCAGGCGCTTCTTCTCGATGTACTTCTCGGCGTCGAAGTCGCGGCACTCGCCGGCGATGCGGCACGCGAAGTCCTTCGCGTCGAAGCGCGTGATCGGCGCGATGCCGCTCTTGCCCGCCAAGAGCCCCTTCCACGAGCTGTCGGTCTCGGCCCCCAGCGGGCTGACGATTCCGACCGACGTGACCACCACTCTGCGTGCCCCGTGCATCCCCGATCTCCGCATTCTTCCGAAGAAAAAGTGACTAGAGCGCCGAGCCACGCCCGTCGCACGTGGCGCCCGTGAGCGTCCTCAGTGCAACCTCGACGTAGCGCGGCGCTCGTTACGCGTCACGCCGGCCGGTCCTCCCCATCGACCGACCGGCCGCGACGCGATCTCGACGCAGGCCCGAGGGCCCGCTCCACCTCCGCGCCGACCAGGGCGCGGAGTCGAATCACTTGTTCTTGCGCGCCTGGATGTAGTTGATGGCGTCGCCGACGGTGCGGATCTTCTCGGTGTCCTCGTCCGGGATGTCGATCTCGAACTGCTCTTCGAACGCGAGCACGAGCTCGACGATCGCCAGCGAGTCCGCGCCGAGGTCGTCGATGAACTGCGACTCCGGCTTGATCTGCGCGACGTCCACGTCGAGCTGCTGCGAGACGATCTCCTTCACCTTGTCGCCGATTTCCATGCTCTCTCTGCTTTCTTTCGCTTCCAACGCCGCGCTCGGGCGAGGACCCACTTCTCTGCTGTCTCTCATCGGCTCTCGCAGGGAGAGCCCTCGGCTAGACGTACATCCCGCCGTTGACGCGAATCACCTGGCCCGTGACGTACGCCGCCTCGTCACTCGCCAGGTACACCACCGCGGCGGCCACCTCTTCCGAGGTCCCCATCCGCCCCGCGGGCGTCTGGGCGATGATGCCGTCCTTCGCCTCTTGGGGAAGGCCCGACGTCATGTCCGTCGCGATGAAGCCGGGAGCCACGGCGTTCACCGTGATCCCGCGCGAGGCGTACTCCTTCGCCAGCGTTTTCGTCAACCCGATCAGCGCCGCCTTGGACGCCGCGTAGACGGCCTGCCCGGGGTTGCCCGCCTCGGCCACGACGCTCGTCAGGTTGATGATGCGGCCCGTCTTCTTCCGCATCATGTGGCGGATCGCCGCCTTGCTGGCCCAGAGCGAGCCGCCGAGGTTCGTCTTGAACGTGTCGTCGATCTCGTCCTGCTTCACGCGCAGGAGCAGCTGGTCGCGCGCGATCCCGGCGTTGTTCACCAGGACGTCGAGCCGGCCCTTCGCCTTGACGACCTCGCCGATCGCCGCGTCGGACGCCTCGGCGTCGCCCACGTCGAAGCGGCGGATCTCACCGTCGCCGCCGGCCGCCTTCGCGAGCGCGAGCGCCTCGGCGGCGGCCGCCTCGTTGCCGGCGTAGTTCACGACGACGTACGCGCCCTGCTTGGCGAGCGCGACGACGCACGCGCGACCGATGCCGCGCGAGCCGCCCGTGACGATCGCGACCTTGTCCTTGAGCGAGAACACGAGCGCTTCAGCTCTGCGTCTCGGGCTCGGCCTCGTTGCCCTTCTTCACGGCGCGACCGTCGTAGTGGCCGCACGCCGCGCAGACGCGGTGCGGAACGGTCATCGCCGCGCAGTTGGCGCACGGGACGAGCGTCGGCGCAGCGACCTTGTCGTGGTTGGCGCGGCGCATGTTGCGCTTCATGCGGGTGGTTCGACGCTTGGGAAGTGCCACGGCGGATCTCCTTCAGGAACCTGGAAGAACGGAACGGGGGCTACGACGACGCTTTCTTGTCCTTGCTCAGAGCGAGCAGGGGCGCGAGGCGTGGATCGAGATCGGGCGCGCTGGGATGCGCGTCCAGATGCTTGGGGCCGCGGATGTGCTCGGGCACTTCGATGCCGGGGCACTCGGGGCGGCAGAGGGGCTGCATGGGAATCTCGAGCACGAGGTGCTCGCGCACGAGGTCGTCGAGGCGGATCTCGTCGCCGCTGAAGACCTCGATGTCGGGGCCGCCCTCGAGCGTCTCCGCCTCCGCCTCTTCGGCCTCGTCGAGCGGGCGGCCGACCGGGCGCACCGCGTCGCCGCGGCGCGTGAGGAGCAGCGTGAGCGTCGGGCGCGTGCGCACCTCGGCGGGCGAGAGGCAGCGGCCGCAGGGAACGAAGAGCGTGGCGTCGGCCTCGCCGCGCACGAGGAAGTCGCCCCCGGACTTCTCCGCGATCACGTGCAGCGTGCCGTCCCTCGTGGCGACGGCGTGATCCTCGGGCGCGAGATCCGAGAGGCCCTCGGCGAGCCACGACGCACGGATCGGGAAGTCGTACTCCCGCGATCCGGCATCCAGCTCGGCGACCTTGATCTCGAATTCCGCCACGAAAAACCCCGTCCTCGCTCGCGCGTGCGCGGAAGGAGGCCGAAAAAGGGCGCAAGAGATAGACGCGCCCCGGGGGGGAGTCAAGGTGCGGCCGGCGCGGCCCCGGTCTCGGAGAGCGTCACCCCCAGCGCACCGGGAGAAAGGCGTGCGCCGTCGGCGAGCAGCGCGGGCGGGCCGGCGAGGGGTGGCACGAGCAGCGCCGTGGCCGTGCCTGCGGCATCGGGCCAGGCGTAGAGCGTGGCGCGGGCGCCGACCGCCTCGGCAAGCGCGGCGATCGAGGCGCTACCGGCCTCGCCCCCGTCGATGCCCGGGAGCGGCGCCGGCCCCGCGAACGAGATCAAGAAGCGCGGCGGTGCGCCCTCGGCCTCTCCGACGTCGCTCGCGATCGACTCCGCGTCCCCGGCGCCGAGACCGCACGCCTCGTCGTCGCGCGCGTAGCGGCCCTCGGGCGCGCCCGCCGCGGGGATGAGCTCCACGCCGCCCACGTCGATCCGCCGGTACGCGGACGCATCGACGATCCGCGCGCGCGCCTCGGGCGGGAGCGCGGCGAGCGCCGTGTCGAGATCGGCCGGGTGATCGCGGCCGCCCAGCACGACGAGCGTCGGCGTGGAGAGCGTGGCGAGCGCGGTGAGCAGCGCCTGCACGTGCGCCGCGTCGTCGCCGAGGCTGCCGAGCGCGATCTGGAGCGCGGGCCCCCCCGCCTCGATCTCGTCGAGGGCCGGCTCGAGCGGCTCCTCGGCGAGCGCCGCCCCACGGAACGCCGCGATGCGGAGCGGCGCCGCCGCGCCTTCGATCGTGAGCGTGCGCCCTTCTCCGTGCAGATGGAGCGCGCCGACCGTGGCGTCGATCGGCGCCGGCTCGCGCATGGCACAGCGCACGTAGGGCGTCGGCCCAGCCGCCGTCGGACCGGCGCCCGAGCAGCTGCAGGCGGCGACCCAGAGCGAGGCGAGAATCGGCAGCGCGCGCATGGAGGGCGCGGACTATAGCGGAGCGCGCCGCGATGCGACCCCGAAGGGCCGCCCGCCGCCGGCCGCGTGGTAGGTTCCGATCGTGCGTCCCCGGGCCCTCGCGCTGCTCTGTCTCGGCCTGCTCGCGGTGGCGTGCGGGCCGAGCCTGCGGCGCGTGCACCGCGCGAGCGCGTACTTCGAGGAGTGCTACGCGGCCGATCTCGACTCGCACGTGAGCGACGCCGATCGGCGCAGCTGCTGGCGGGCGTGGCGTCGCTATTACGAGATCGGCGCCAGCCCGGAGCGCCTCGACTACGTGCGCGAGCGGCTCGCCATGCTCGACCCCGATCGCGCGGCCGCCATCGCGCTCTCGACCGGCGACGACGGCTCGATCGAGCAGCTCGACGAGGCGGCGGTCGCCGAGACCACGCAGAACGACGCGGCGGCCCAGACGCCCACCGAAGAGGCGGAGGCCACCGACACGACCGAGACCGCCAGCGGCGAGGCGATTGCGAGCGAGCCCGAGGCCGTCCCGGGGCCGACCCCGAGCGAGGCCGCCCCGGCCGACCCGAGCCACGAAGAGATCGTGCGGGCAGCCCGCCACGCGCGCGCGGCCGAGCGGCACCTGCGGCGCGGCGTGGTCGCGCCGGTGACGCTGACGCCCCACTGCCCGTGCGCGGAGGCCTGGGAGGCCTGCTCTTCGGCGTGCCTCGCCGACGACCGCGGCTGCGTCGGCGCCTGTCGCCGAGAGCACCTGCTCTGCTCGCGAAGCTGTTATTGAAGTGCTTCGATGACCACGCCCCTCCCGGCTTCCGCCGAGCGCTACGAGCCCCGGGCCGCGCACGCGATCGCCTTCGCCGTGCTCCTCGCGCTCACGCTCTCGATCCTGCGCGCCTACGGCCGCGTGTGGTGGTGCGCGTGCGGCAGCTGGATCCCGTGGTCCACCGACATCAACGGGCCGCACAACTCGCAGCACTTCGTCGACCCGTACTCCGTCAGCCACTTCGAGCACGGGCTCTTCTTCTTCGTGTTCCTCTACCCGCTGCGCGAGCGCCTCTCGCTCACGTGGCGTCTCGTGTGCGCGGCCGGCATCGAGTGCGGCTGGGAGCTGCTCGAGAACTCGAGCTTCATCATCGACCGCTACCGAGCGGCCACGATCTCGGCCGACTACTACGGCGACAGCATCCTCAACTCGACGAGCGACGTGCTCTTCGCCTCGCTCGGGTTCGTGGCCGCGTCGTTCTTCCCGGCCCGCCCGCGCTTCTGGATCGTCTGGATCGCGATCGTGCTCGTCTGTGAGCTCGGGCTCGTATTCACGGTGCGCGACAGCCTCGCGATCAACGTCGTGATGCTGATCCACCCGGTGGAAGCGATCCGGGCTTGGCAAGCCGGCGGCTGAGAACCGTCCGCCCTCGCATTGCCGGTCTCGACGCCGAGGTGACATAGTCCGCCCCGCCGTCGCCCCGGTCCGTTCACGAGCCCGCGCGACGCTGTCCCCATGCAAGCCGCCCTCGAGCACCCCAGCCTCTCGTCCATCGTCGCCGCGCTCGTCGCGCTGCCGTGGCCGGCGATCGCGCTCGGCACCGGCGTCGTGGGCCTCGGCGTGTACGTGCTCGGCGTGCTGGCGGTCGCCTGGCACACGCGCGCGCGCCCGATCCCGACCGGCATCACGCTGCCGCCCGTCTCCATCCTGAAGCCGCTCAAGGGCGACGAAGAGCAGCTCGAGGAGAACCTGCGCTCCTTCTTCGCGCAGCAGTATCCGACCTTCGAGATCGTCTTCGCGACGACCGAGCCCGACGATCCGGCGCTCGCCGTCGCCCGTCGCATCGCGGCCGAGCACCCCGAGGTGCCCGTGAAGTTCGCGCACTCGGACGCGGGCTTCGGCCTGAACCCGAAGGTCGCGAACCTGCACGGCGCGATGCGCGCGGCCTCGCACGATCTCGTGCTGCAGTCGGACGCGAACGTGCGCGCACGCCCCGACTACCTGCGGCGCATCGTCACCGAATTCGAGGGCGAGAAGGCCTCGCTCCTGTCGAGCATCGTGGTCGGCGTGGGCGAGCGCTCGCTCGGCGGCGCGATGGAGAACTTCCAGCTCACCGGGATGATCGCGCCCTCGGTCTGCTTCGCGCTGTACTACTTCGGCGTCACCTGCGTCATCGGCAAGTCGATGCTCCTGCGCCGCAGCGAGCTCGCGCAGATGGGCGGCCTCGAGGCGGTGAAGGACCTGCTCGCCGAGGACTACGTGCTCGGGCGCCGCTTCGAGCTCGCGCGCCGCAGGGTGATCCTCTCGACGACCGTCGCCGAGAACGTGAACCTCGACCCGACGATCGATCGCTTCATGGCGCGGCACGCACGCTGGCTGAAGATGCGCGCGGTCATCCACGTCCCCGCGTTCGTCGCGGACCTCGTCGCGAACCCCGTCGGCCTCTCGGTGCTGGCCGTCGTCCTCTCGGGCTTCGATCTGCGCTACGTGGCGGGGGCGCTCGCGCTCACGGCGACCAAGCTCGCGCTCGACCTCTGGGTGATCCGCCGCACGCGCGGCCACGCGATGCCGCTCCGCTACGCGTGGATCGGCCCGCTGAAGGACGTGCTCCTCTTCGCCGTGTGGCCCTACGCCGCGCTCTCGCGCTCGGTCGAGTGGCGTGGCGTGAAGCTCCGCCTCGGCTGGGGCAGCGCCCTCCGGCCCGACGACGGCGCCCTTCCGGTGCGCGCCGTCCGCCGCGTCCTGCGCAGCTTCGCCTGAAGCGGAGTCAGTGCGCGGAGCCAGGGGAGCCCCACGTCGGGGGCGTTGCCGGAGCGCGCGTGTCCGGCTCGTCCTGCGGCATGGCGGACCCCGGCGCGTTCAACACCCAGTCACCGTTCATGCACCTGCCGTACGCCCACGCGCGACAGAACCGAATGTAGGTCGCGCGGCGACCGCATCCCGTGACCCCGTGGATCTCCCCGCCGAGATCCACGTGCGAGAGCTGCGCCTCAGGGCACTGCAGATCGAACGCCGCGCGCCTACGCAGATCGCTCAGATGAGGAACGTGCATCGCACACCCGGCGATGGCAACGGCGACGCACGAGACGAGAAGAGGCACGAGCGTACGCGCCGGCGACATCGGCACGGAGTAGCGCCCTCCTGCCGCGCGCACCACTCACGCGCGAAGGAGCGCGCCCCGTGCGTCGCGCCCTTGCGGTGATCGGGGCCTGCCTCTACTCTGCCGCCCCGTGACTTCGGCCCCCGCCCCCAGCTCGCCCTTCGACGGCGTCGTCGAGTTCTTCACGCTCTCGCGCGCGAGCGCGCAGCTCGGTCGCCTCGGCGAGGGAGGGCGCAAGCAGGTCGCGTCGACACTCGCGCTCGGGCGCCAGCGCGGCGAGGCTGCGGAGACGCTCTGGTCGAACGGGCACACGGCCGAGGGCCTGCGCCTCGCGTTCGCCGCGCTCGATGCGACGCTCGAGGCGGCCAGCACGTTCGCCGACGCGCTCAAGCTCGATCAGCCGGCCGCGCCCGCGAAGGCCGCCGAGCCTCCGAAGGAAGAGCCGAAGAAGGAAGAGGCCGAAGCGGAGAAGCCGGCCGACGCGACGGCCGCCGAGGGCGAGACCGTCTCGGAAGCGAAGGCCGACGGCGAGCCCGCCGCCAGCGAGCCCGCGCCCGAGCCCAAGAAGGACGTCGCCGCCGCGACGGACGCCGCGTCGATCGCCGCGGCGCTGCGCGAGTCGATCGAGAGCCTTCCGCCCGCCCCGATCGAGCGCTGGCGTGCCGCGCTCGGCGCGCGGGGCGTGCGCACCGCGAAGATCGATCAGATCGGCGCGACCGTGGCGGCCAAGCGCGACGCGAAGCTCCCCGACCTCGACGCCGACGTGAGCCCCGCGCTCGCCGATCTCTTCCAGCGCGTGATGGACGCGCGCCACGCGGTCGATGCGGCCGTGGGCACGGGCGCGTGGACGGCGGGCGACATGCGCTGGGCGCGCGTGCGCCGCTGGCTCGGCGCCTCGGTGCTGCTCGCCGGCGCGATCGGTGGGAGCTATTTCGCGCTCCACGAGCCCGAGGGCGTGTTCGCCTCGGCCTCCGACGTCTGGCAGCAGAACGCCTCGTTCTCCGCGGACATGGCCATCGACGGGCGCAACGACACCTGGTGGATCCTGCCGGACCGCGCCACGGGCTGGGTGGAAGAGCGCATGTCCCCGGCGCGCCACGTGAGCCAGGTGATCCTGCTCAATTCGTCCAACCCGCCCTCGCACGATCGCGGCACGAGCGACTATCGCCTCGAGATCTACTCGGGCGGTACGATGGCTCGCGCCATCGACGGCCACTTCGACTGGGCGGACTCGCCGCAGCCCGTCACGCACGACATCGACCTCGACAACGTCGAGCGCGTGCGCTTCGTGGTGCGCGGCTACCACCGGACGGGCGCGGGCCTGGCCGAGATGACCGTTCGCTGACGCTTCCGGGCGGCTGCGCCGGGGATCGCACGAGCGTCCGGGCACGCCCCGCCCGAACGGCCGCGGCGAGACCCTTGCTTCGTGAAAATCAGCCCACTATGTTCCTCCGAGGATTCGCACGTTTCCCCTCGCGTGAGGCGAGGCGAGCGGGCGGCTCCGGATAGGACGCAGCCATGGCCGACGACGACGACAAGACCACCCCGCCCGAGGTGACCGACCAGGACCTCCACTTCGGCGACGAGCTGCCGGTGCTGCCGATCCGGAACGCCGTGCTCTTCCCCGGGGCGGTCGCGCCCTTCGACGTGGGGCGCGAGAAGTCGGTGGCGCTGGTCGAGGATCTCGACTCGCTCCAGCAGCCCGTGATCGCGATCTTCGCGCAGCGGGATCCTTCGACCGACGATCCGGGACAGCCCGACCTCTATCCGGTCGGCGTCGCGGCGCGCGTGCTGAAGGCGCTGAAGCACTCGAGCGGCAACTACTCGCTGATCCTGCAGGGCCTCGTCCGCATCCGGATGGAAGGCGTCACGGGCAACAACCCGTACCTGAAGGCGCGCATCTCGCGTCTCGATCAGCCCAAGAGCGAGGACGTGGAGACCGAGGCGCTGAGCATGTCGCTGCGCGACATCGCCAAGCAGGTCATCCAGCTGATGCCCGAGCTGCCGCGCGAAGCGACCTCGCTCATCGACTCGATGAACGAGCCCAGCGCGCTCGCCGATCTCGTCGCGGCGAACCTCGACGCGCCGGTCGAAGAGAAGGCGCAGCTGCTCGAGACGATCGACGTCAAGGATCGCATCCGCAAGGTGCTCCGGCTGCTCACGCGGCAGCTCGAGATCCTGAAGATGCGCGAGCGCATCAACTCCCAGATCAAGGAGGAGATGGGCAAGAACCAGCGCGAGTACGTGCTCCGCCAGCAGCTCAAGGCCATCAAGGAAGAGCTCGGCGAAGAGGACGGCGACCAGGGCGACCTGGACGTGCTGGACGAGCGCATCACGAAGGCGAACCTGCCGAACGAGGCGGAGAGCGTCGCGCGCAAGCAGCTCAAGCGCCTGCGCTCGATGCAGGTCGGAAGCGCCGAGTACACGGTCGTCCGCACCTACATCGACTGGATTCTCGACATCCCGTGGTCGAAGGAGACCACGGACAACATGGACATCGCCGAGGTGCGCCGCGTCCTCGAGGAGGACCACTCGGGCCTGGACAAGGTCAAGAAGCGCATCGTGGAGTACCTCGCCGTCCGCAAGCTGAAGAAGGACAAGAAGGGGCCGATCCTCTGCCTCATCGGGCCGCCAGGCGTCGGCAAGACCTCGCTCGGTCGCTCCATCGCGCGCTCGCTCGGGCGCAAGTTCGTGCGCGTCTCGCTCGGCGGCGTGCACGACGAGGCGGCCATCCGCGGCCACCGCCGCACGTACGTCGGCGCCCTGCCCGGCCAGGTGATCCAGGGCATGAAGAAGGGCGGGACGATCAACCCGGTCTTCATGCTCGACGAGATCGACAAGATCGGCCACGACTTCCGCGGCGATCCGGCGGCGGCCCTGCTCGAGGTGCTCGATCCCGAGCAGAACGACACGTTCGCCGACCACTACCTCGAGATCCCCTACGACCTGAGCAAGGTCATGTTCGTGGCGACGGCGAACGTGGGTGACACGATCCCGCCCCCGCTCCGCGACCGCATGGAGATCATCGAGATCCCGGGCTACACGCGGCGCGAGAAGCTCGACATCTCGACCTCGCACCTCTTGCCCAAGCAGCTCGAAGAGCACGGGATCAAGAAGGACCAGCTGGTCATCACCAACAAGGCGCTCGAGGACATCATCGATCACCACACGCGCGAGGCCGGCGTCCGGAACCTCGAGCGTCAGATCGCGACCGTCATCCGCGGCTTCGCGGTGAAGGTGGCCGAGGGGGACGCGGGGCCGTTCAAGGTGAACGGCGAAGACGATCTTCGTCCCTTCCTCGGCCCGCCGCGCTTCATCAGCGACGTGGCCGAGCGCACGGCCGAGACCGGCGTCGCCACCGGCCTCGCGTGGACGAGCGTGGGCGGCGAGATCCTCTTCATCGAGGCGACGCGCATGCACGGGAGCGGCAAGCTGCAGCTCACCGGCCAGCTCGGCGACGTGATGAAGGAGTCGGCGCAGGCGGCGATGAGCTTCGTGCGCACGCGCGCCAAGCAGCTCGACATCCCCGAGGACTTCCTCGAGAAGCACGACATCCACATCCACATCCCCGCGGGCGCGATGCCGAAGGACGGCCCGAGCGCCGGCGTGACGATGATGACCGCGCTCGTCTCGCTGCTCACCGGCATCCGCGTGCGCGCGGACGTGGCGATGACCGGCGAGATCACGCTGCGCGGCCGCGTGCTCCCGATCGGCGGCGTGAAGGAGAAGGTGCTCGCGGCGCACCGCGCCGGCGTCAAGCGCGTGATCCTTCCGGAGCGCAACGTGGCGGACCTCGAGGAGGTTCCGCAGGAGATCAAGAACGAGCTCGAGTTCTTCGGCGTGAGCCGGATGGACGAGGTGCTCAAGCTGGCGCTCGAGGATCCGAGCAAGATCAAGCTCGACCTGACGACGCCGGACGTGCCGAAGGCCGTCGAGACGCCGCCCGCCAGCTGACTCGCGGCGAGAGACGCGAACGAGGCCCGCGCTCCGAGAGGACGCGGGCCTCGGGCGTTCGGGGCTCGGTGAGAGTGGGTGGAGCCTCGCGCACGGGCCTCGTTCCGGCGTATGGTGCCGGCGCGTGACCTTCGAGAGCCTCCCCGACATCGCGCACGTCGAGCTGCTCGGCGATCCCGGCACGCCGCCGAGCGTGCTGATCGAGGTGCCGCACGGCGCCGATCGGCGGGCGCACTACGATCTCTGGCGCGCGCGCCTGCGCTCGTCTCTGCCGGAAGACCTGCACGAGTTCTTCCACCTCAACACCGACGTGGGCGCCTGGCAGTACGGCGTGCGGGTCGCCGAGCGGATCCGAGCCACGCGCCCCGACGTGTCGGTGCTGCTCGTGCGCTGCCTCATCCCGCGCACCTTCATCGACACCAACCGCATCCCCGACGCGCCGGACGCGCTGGCGCAGGGCGGGATGACGCCAGCGCTCGCGCCCTACGTGGATGCGCCCGAGGATCGTGCGCTGCTCGGCGAGGCCCATCGCCGCTACGTGACGCTCGTCGAGCGCGCCTACGCCGAGGTCTGTGCGCGCGGCGGCTTCGCGCTGAGCCCGCACACCTACGGGCCCCGCTCGCTCGCCATCGCCAGGATCGACGCCGACATCGTGAAGGAGCTGCACCGCGCGCACGAGCCCGCCGCGCTCGAGGCGGCGCCGCTGCGGCCCGAGCTCGATCTCATCACCCGGACCTTCGCCGGCGAGCGGATCGCGCCGCGCGGCATCGTCGAGGAGCTGATCGCTGCGTATGCCGCGATCGGCGTCACCGCGACCGAGTCGGCGACCTACAAGATGAGCGAAGCGACGCAGGCGTGGCGATGGCAGACGAGCTATCCCGAGCAGATGCTCTGCCTCGAGGTGCGGCGCGATCTGCTGGTCGAGACGTGGACGCCCTTCGAAGAGCAGACGGTGCGCGCCGAGGCCGCCGATCGCTTCGCGGCGCCGCTCGCGAGCGCGATCCTGCGGCGCCTGCCGTGAGCGCGCGATGAGCGGCTGCCTCTACGTCGTCGCGACGCCGATCGGCAACCTCGAGGACATCACGCTCCGCGCGCTGCGCGTGCTGCGCGAGGCGAGCGCGGTGCTGGCCGAGGACACGCGGCACACGCGGACGCTCCTCGCGCACCACCAGATCGCGACGCGCCTCGTCGCACTGCACGCGTACACGCCGGCCGCGCGCATCGCGGAGCTGGCGCGCGAGCTGGCGGAGGGAGCGACCTTCGCGCTCGTGAGCGACGCGGGCACGCCCGTCGTCAGCGATCCCGGCGCCGAGCTGGTGCGCGCCGCGATCGAGGCGGGCGTCCCCGTCACGCCGATCCCCGGCGCCTCGGCGGTGCTCGCGGCGCTCGTCGCTTCGGGCATTCCTGCGCCGACCTTCGAGTTCCTCGGGTTCCTGCCGCGCGCGGGCGCCAAGCGGCGCGAGCGGCTGGCGCGGATCCGGCGCGCCGAGGGCGCCATCGTGCTCTTCGAGTCGCCGCGGAGGCTGGCCGCGACGCTGCGCGATCTGGCGGACACGGTCGGCGAGCGGCCGGTGGTCGTGGGGCGCGAGCTGACGAAGCTGCACGAGGAGCTCGCCCGCGGGAGCGCCGCCGCCCTCGCCGAGCGCTTCGCGGAGGGGGCGCGGGGGGAGATCACGATCGTCGTGGGCGCCGACGCAAGCGGGAGCGACGCCGGCGAGCCCCCCGACGAAGAGGCCCTGGATCGCGCAGCCGACGCCCTGCTGGCCGAGGGGCTCAGCGCCCGGGATGCGGCCGACCGCCTCGCCGAGGCCACGGGCATCGGCCGCCGCGACGCCTACCAGCGAATCCTGGAGCGTCGCCGCGCGGACGAGGACGAGGACGAATAGCGCCCGCCGAGCCGGCTGCGCGGCGTCGCGGGCGCGATCGTTTCGGCGCCAGGGCACGCGCCGGAGACGCGAGGAAACGTGTTAGCCTCGCGCCGTGCGTCGGACCGCCTCGCTCCTTCCCTTCCTCGCCTGTCTGGCCCTGCTCGCCTCCTGCTCCGCAGGCACGGCCCCGCCGCTCGCGGTCCACGTCGACTGGGGCCTCGACGGGCCCGCGGGCGCGCTCCCGAGCGACGTCGTATCGCTCGAGATCACCGTCTTCACGGACGACGGCGCGCCGCCCCAGAGCGCCACGAACACGGTCGGCGGACTGATGGACCGCGACGGCGACGGCACGCGCGAGTCGATCCTCGACAACCTCCCGCTCGACACCGAGATCCGGATCACGGTGAACGCGACGACCTCGGCGGGCTCGGTCGGGTACACCGGGCACGCGGGCCCGTTCATGCTGCGCGCCGGCGAGCGCCGCTACGTCGACCTCCGGATGTACTCGGTCGGCAGCTTCGCGATGGTCCCCGCAGGCGGGATCACGCCGCGCATGCTCGCCACGGCGACCGCGCTCGGAGACGGCCGCGTCCTCGTGGCCGGCGGCTTCACGCGCACCGCGTCGGCCACTTGCCCGGCGGCCTACGCGACCGCGACCTGCTTCGACCTCACGGCCGCCGACGACGCGTACCTCGTGGACGTGGCGAGCGGGAACGTGCTCCCCGTCGTCGGGGGCCTCGGTCAGGCGCGCGGCGGGCACACGGCGACGCTCCTGCCGAACGGGCGCGTGCTCTTGGCGGGCGGCTCGGCCCACGCGCTCCTGATCCTGGCGCCGACCTCGGGCGCGATGACGTTCGCACCGATCTTCCAGGCCCTCGACACCACGGGCCCGGCGCCCTCGAGCTTCGAGGTCTTCGTTCCCACGCTGAACGCCGAAGAAGAAGACGTCGACCGCGACGGCGATCCGGGCCGCGGCGGCTTCGTCGGCGCCGCGGACGACCCGACCGAGCTCGGGCGCCTGGACTCGCCCCGCTTCCTGCACGCCGCCATCGCCGTGCCGGGCCACGCCTCGCAGGTGCTCCTCGTCGGTGGCCTCGACAGCGCCGACACCTGGTCGGTCTACGACGACGCGCGGGCGGGCGGCTACGGCCTGCTCGCCTCGAGCGCCAGCGCGCTCCGCGTTCCGCGCTCCTCGCCGGCCCTCGCCGTGATGCAGGGCGCGATGGGCCAGGGCGTGTGGATCATCGGCGGCGGCGCCGCGGCATCGAACGCCGACATCGCCGAGGTGTGGACCTCGACGACCGCCGCGCCCTTCGGCACGACCACCATGGGCTTTCCGGCCAGCGTGACGATGGACCACCCCGAGTGGTCGCTCACCGGCGCCAGCGCGCTCACGCTCGGCGAGAGCCACGCCGTGGTGACGGGCTGGCTCGGGCCGCTCTGCGATCCGACGAGCGCCACGCCGACCCTCCCGACCTTCACGGGCGGCACCGAGCTCTGCAACTTCCCCGCGCCCAGCGAGCCAGTCCGCAACTTCACGATCGACGGCATGACCGGCCGCCCCGTCGTGACGACCGCGGGCGCACGCCACGCCTTCGGCGCTTCGGTCGCGATGAGCGACGGGACCGGGCTCGTGATCGGCGGGCTCAGCGACCTCTCGCTCCACGCCACGAACGCCGTCGAGCACTGGTCGGCGACCGTGCTCGCGACCGGCTCGGCCCAGCTCACCGACATGCGGCCGACCCTGATGCAGGCCCGCGCGTTCCATGCGGCGGCGCCGCTCGACGACCGCGGCGCGATCGTCGTCGGTGGCCTGAGCGTGAACACCACCGGCGCCGCGCCGAGCATCGGGCTCGTCGGCACGGTGGAGGTCGTCTACCTGGGCCGCTGACGGCTCCGCGTCCTCGGGTCGCTGACGATCGGCGTCCTCAGGCCGCTGACGGCTCCGCGTCCTCGGGCCGCTGACGCTCCGTGCTCGCCCGCGATCAGATCGCGACGAGGGAGCCGCCGAAGGGCTCGAAACGCGCCGCGGGAACGGGCATCGCGCCGAGGAGCGAGCGGCGCTCGCTCGCGCCCGAGCCGCCGCGCACGCGCACGGGGACCGTGAGCGGGCGCATCGCCGGCCCGCCGAGCCACGAGAGCAGGTCGTCCACGATCGACGCGGCCGCCTCGGGCCGGCCGTGCTCGCGCGCCGCGCGGGCCATCGCCGCGCGACGCCCATCGTCGGCGAGCAGGCCCGAGAGTGTCTCGCCCAGCTTCGTCTCCTCGAGCTCGGCGTCGCGCACCATCACGGCGGCGCCAGCGCGCTCGAGCGCCTCGGCGTTCTTGGTCTGGTGGTCGTCGGCGGCGTGCGGATACGGCACGAGCACCGCGGGGCGCCCGATCGCGCAGATCTCGGCGAGCGTGGTGGCTCCGGCCCGCGCGATCACGAGCTGCGCGCCCGCGTAGGCGCGCGCCATGTCCTCGATGAAGGGAACGACCTCGGCGCGCACGCCGAGCTCGGCGTAGCGGGCACGCACCGCGTCGAGCATCGCCGCGCCCGTCTGGTGCACGACCTCGAGCCCCGAGGCGCCGGCGGTGCGGGCCAGCGCACCGGGGATCACCTCGTTCATGTGCTGCGCGCCCTGCGAGCCGCCGACGACGAGCACCTTGCGCGCGCGCGCCTCGAACCCCGCGGGATCGGCGAGCGCGATGCGGGCCGCGTCCACGAATGCGCGGCGCACGGGGTTACCGACGACGCGCGCCTTGTCGCCGAAGACGGCCCGCGTCTCCTCGAAGGTGACGTAGGCGCGCCCCACGATCGGCGCGAGCAAGCGATTCGTCATGCCGACGTATGCGTTCTGCTCGAGGAGCGCGGTGGGGATCCCCATCGAGCGCGCCGCGACGAGCATCGGCCCGGAGGCGTACCCGCCCACGCCGATCACCACGTCCGGCCGCGCCGCGCGCAAGATCGAGACGCAGCGCGCGTAGGCCCGCGGCAGGCGCATCAGGCTCGCGAGCAGCTCGCCCGCCGAGCGCCCCTTGAGCGGCGTCACCTCGAGCAGCTCGAGCTTCTCCTTCGCGGGAGGGAGCACGCGCGCCTCGATGCCCTTCGCCGTGCCGACGAACGTGACCTCCAGCGACGCCCCGCTGGAGGCCACGCGACGGCGCAGCTCTTCGACCACTGCGAGCCCCGGGAAGAGGTGACCGCCCGTCCCTCCTCCCGCGATCAACACGCGCTCCATGTCACGAACCTCCCACGGCCTCCCCGACGTCGACGGGCCCCGTGGTGGAGCCGGTCTGCGCGCCGCTCGCCCGCGGCGCGCGTGACCTCGGAGAGGCGGTCTTGGACTGCCCCGGTTCATCGGTCTCCCGCTCGCCCGTGCCCACGGACTGGCGAGAGACGTTGAGGACGACCCCGATCGCCGCCGCATTGACGACGAGCGCAGATCCTCCGTAGCTAAGGAAAGGAAGCACGAGCCCCTTGGTGGGCAACAAGCCCATCGCCACCGCGAGGTTCGTGTACGCCGAGAGGCCGAGGAGCAGCGTCGCTCCTGCGGCGAGATAAGTGCCGTACTCGTCCGGCGCGCTCCACGCGGCGCGCAAGCCGCGCACGATCACGATCGCGAAGACCCCGATCACGATCGTGAGGCCGACGAAGCCGAGCTCCTCGCCGATGATCGCGCTGATGAAGTCCGTGTGGGCCTCGGGCAAGAAGAAGAGCTTCTGGCGCGAGTCGCCGATGCCCACGCCCGAGAGGCCGCCCGAGCCGAACGCGAGCATCGACTCGACGATCTGGTAGCCGCTGCCCTCGCGGTGCGCGAAGGGATCGAGGAACGCCTCGATCCGCGCGCGCCGCCACGGCGAGAGCACGATCGCCAAGCCGGCGGCGAGGCCGAGGCCGAGGATGGTGCCGAGGATCGGGCCCAGGCGCGCGCCCGCGAGGAAGAGCATGAAGAACGTGACGAGGCCGATCATCACGGCGCTGCCCAGGTCGGGCTGCAAGATGCAGAAGAGCGCGAACAGGCTCATCACGATCAGGTGCGGGAGCACGCCGATCTTGAAGGTCCGCATCTGGTCGGCCTTCTTCGAGAGCGAGTAGGCCAAGAAGAGCACGATCGTGAGCTTGGCGATCTCGGCCGCCTGCACGTCGACCGGGCCGAGGCGTATCCAGCGCGTCGCGCCGCCGGCCGTGCGGCCCACGACCATCGTCGCGAGGAAGAGCAGCACCGTGGCCCCGACTGCTGGGTACGTGAGCGGGCGCAGCTTGTGATAGTCGATGCGCGAGACCGCGATCATCGTGACGAGCCCGACCGCGGCGAACATCGCCTGGCGGAGCAGGAAGCGGTGGCCGTCGTGGTAGGTCTGCGAGGCGAAGACGGCGCTCGCCGAGAACACCATCACGACGCCGAAGGCCATGAGGGCCATGACGAGGCCCACGATCACGGGATCGGCCGGGCCGACGACGGGCGCGGCCGTCGGAACCTTGGCGGGCGCGGGCGCCTCGCTCGAGCGCCGGAAGAACGAGAGGATCGTCATCGCGCGCCTCCTTCGCCCGCCGACGCGCCGCCCGGCAGGGCGAGCGCGGCGCGCTGGAACTCGTCGCCGCGGTGGGCGTAGCTCGTGAACATGTCGAAGCTCGCGCAGGCCGGCGCGAGCAGCACGGCATCGCCCGCGCGCGCGAGCCCCCGGCACTTCGCCACGGCCTCGTCCATCGAGGTCGCCGTCTCGATCGCGAGCGAGGTGCCCGCGAAGGCCTCTCGCAGGATCGGCGTCGCCTGCCCGATCAGCACGAGCGCGCGACCGCGCTTCTCCATGCGCTCGCGCAGCGGCCCGTAGGAGCCGCCCTTGTCGACGCCGCCCGCGAGCAGGACCACCTTGCCCTCGAGGTCGGCCAGGCCGTCGAGCGCCGCGCATGCCGCGCCCACGTTCGTCGCCTTGCTGTCGTCGTAGTAGGCGACGCCGTCGAGATCGCGGACGTGCACCATGCGATGCGGCAGGCCCGCGAACGTGCGGAGCACCGACGCGATGGCCTCGCGATCCACGCCGACGAGGCGCGCCGCGAGCGCCGCCGCGCACGCGTTCGACTGGTTGTGGCGGCCCTTGAGGCGCAGCTCGCCGACCGGGACCGAGAGGCCCGAGACGGTGTCCACGAGCGCGCCGTTCTCGATGCGCACCTCGCCCTGGCGGCCCGCGAAGGCGTGCAGGTGGCCGGCCCCGGCGCGGGCCAGCGAGAGGCAGAGCTCGTCGCCGTCGGGCGCGAGCGCGTGATCGGTTGGCTGCTGCGTGAGGAAGATGTGCCCCTTCGCGGCGGCGTAGGCGGCGAACGAGCCGTGTCGATCGAGATGATCGTCGGTGATGTTGAGCAGGATCGCGACGGAGCAGCGGAGCGACTCGATGTCCTCCAGCTGGAAGCTCGAGAGCTCGGCGACGACGAGGCCGTCGCCCTTCGCGGCGGGCGTGAACGCCGCGTTCGAGAGCGCGTCGCCGAGGTTGCCGCCGACGAAGGTGGGCCGACCGCTCGCCTCGCACATCTTGCCCACCAGCGTCGTGACGGTGCTCTTCCCGTTCGACCCCGTGATGCCGAGGAGCGTGCCGCGCAGGAACCAGCTCGCGAGCTCGACCTCGGGAACGACGGGGACGAAGCGCGAGCGCGCCGCCTCGACCGCGGCGAGCTTGGGCACGCCGGGCGAGAGCACCACGAGATCGGCGGACGCGAAGAGCGCCTCCGGGTGATCCCCGAGCGAGAGCGCAGCGCCGAGGGCGCGCGCTTCCAGGGCCCGCGCGCCGAGCTCGGCCTCGGGCTTGCGGTCGTTGATCGTGACGCGCGCGCCCTCGCGGAGGGCCAGGCGCGCCGCGGCGAGGCCGCTGCCTCCCAGCCCCACCACGACGACGCTCTTGCCACGGAGATCCATGCTCATGGCGTCACCGCAGCTTCAGCGTCGCGAGGCTCGCGATCGCCAGCATGATGGAGATGATCCAGAAGCGGACGATGACCCGTGGCTCGGGCCAGCCTCGCTTCTCGAAGTGATGGTGGATGGGCGCCATCAGGAAGATGCGCTTCTTGAAGAGCCGGAAGCTCGCGACCTGCGCGATGACGCTGACGCCTTCGACGACGAAGATGCCGCCGAGCAGGATGCTCAAGAGCTCGTTCTTCGTGAGCACGGCGAGCATCCCGATGCCGCCGCCGAGCGCGAGGGCGCCCACGTCGCCCATGAAGACCTGCGCGGGGTACGTGTTGTACCAGAGGAAGCCGAAGCCCGCGCCGATGACGGCACCGCAGTACACGCTGAGCTCGGAGGCGCTCGCGAGCGCGGGGATGCGCAGGTACTCGGCGACCGAGGCGCCGAAGAGCACGAGGCCCGTCATGTACGCGAGCACGGCGTAGACGCCGGCGTTGATCATCACGGGGCCGATCGCGAGGCCGTCGAGCCCGTCGGTGAGGTTCACGCAGTTGCTCGTCGCGACGAGCACGATCGAGGCGAAGATCACGTAGGCCCAGGGCGGCAGCACGAACGCGTACTCGACGGGCGCGAGCGCATCGGGCCAGTGCTCGGCGCGGAAGGCGACGAAGGGAATCGCCACGTGGTTGCGGAGCGCGATCCAGTCGGCGCCGAGCCCGGCCTCTCCGTACCAGAGGTAGCCGCAGACCGCGAACGCGACCGAGAACTGCAGGACGAGCTTCCAGCGCCCGGCCAGGCCGCCGGTGTCGCGCTTGGTGATCTTGAGCGCGTCGTCGATGTAGCCGACGACACCGTAGGCGACGGTGACGAGCAGCGTGAGCCACACGCCGGTCGCGTTCGGATCGGCCCACGCGACCGTCGAGACGACGATCGCGAAGAGAATCAGGGCGCCACCCATCGTCGGCGTGCCGGCCTTGCTGAGGTGCGCCTCGGGGCCGTCCTTGCGGACGACCTGCCCGACCTGCCGCTTCTGCAGGCGCGCGATGAACCACGGATAGAGCCCGAACGTGAGCACCATCGCCGTGAGCGTCGCGACGAGGACGCGGAACGGCACGTAGCGCAGCACGTTGAGGAAGTTGAGCTGCGGCGCGTACGGGTAGAGGAGCGCGTAGATCATCGGCTCGCCCCTCCGCGACCTACCGTCCGCGCGCGCCGCGCGCTCCCGTCCGGGCGCTCCGGACCGAGCACTCTTGCTGACGCGTAGATCATCGGCTCGCCCCTCCGCGACCTACCGTCCGCGCGCGTCGCGCGCTCCCGTCCGGGCGCTCCGGACCGAGCACTCTTGCTGACGCGTCGATCATCGGCTCGCCCCTCCGCGACCTACCGTCCGCGCGCGTCGCGCGCTCCCGTCCGGGCGCTCCGGACCGAGCACTCTTGCCGAGATCCTCATCGGGGAGCCGCCTCCCCACCCGCGCTCGAGCGCCGCGCGAGGATGCCCTCGACGACGCGCTCCATGCGCATGCCGCGCGAGCCCTTCACGATCACGACGTCGCCCTCGATGAGGAAGCGATCGACCTCGTCGATGGCCTGCATCGGGTCGTCGACTGCGATCACGAGATCGGCACCCATCTCGCGGGCCTCGTCGGCGGCGGCGCGCATGCGCTTGCCGCAGGCGACGAAGAGCGAGACGCCCGCGAGCGCCACGTGCTCGCCGACGAGCGCGTGCATCTCGGTCTCGAGCGCGCCGAGCTCGAGCATGTCGCCGAGGACCGCCACGATGCGCCCGTTGGTGGCGCGCGCGAGCTCGGTCGCCGTGTCGATCGCGTTGATCACCGCGCGCGGCGAGGCGTTGTAGGTGTCGTCGAGCACGACCGTGCCGCCGGGGCCGCGGATCGGGCAGAGGCGCCCCGGCTCCGGCTTCAGCGACTCGAGCCCGCGCTGCGCCGACTGCAGCCCTCGCTCACCGGCGAGCGCCCACGCGAGCGCGATCGCCGCTGCCGCGTTCTTCGCCGCGCCCTCCCCGAGGATCGCGAGGTCGACGACGAGATCGTGCGGCGCGCTGGCGACGCGATAGACGACCGTCTGGCCGTGCGGCGTCGCGGTTCGCGAGACGAGCTGCACGCTCGCGCCGGCGTCCTTGCCGAAGCCGAGCTTGCGCGCGGCCTTCGAGGCCGCGACGTAGGGCGCGAGCAGCGGCTCGTCGGCGTCGAAGATCGCCGTGCCCTTCTCCGTCAGCGAAGTGAGCAGCGAGCCCTTCTCTCGGGCCACGCCCTCGATCGAGCCGACGCCCTCGGTGTGCACCGCCGCGACGCTCGTGACGATCCCGACGTCCAGCCGCGCGATCTCGCAGAGCTGGGTGATCTCGCCCGGCACGTTCATGCCGATCTCGACCACGGCGTAGGTGGTGCCGGCCTCGACGGTGAGCAACGTGCGAGGCACGCCGACCAGGTTGTTCAGGTTGCCGCGGGTGGCCACGACGTGGCCGGGCGCGAGGTCCTCGAGGACCGCCGCGCACATCTCCTTCGTGGTCGTCTTGCCGACCGAGCCGGTGATTCCGATCACGGTCGAGAGCTGCGGCGCGTGCACGCGTTGCCAGGTGCCGAGGCGGCCGAGCGCGGCGAGCGTGCTCTCGACGCGCACCACGCCGACGTGATCCGGCACGCTCACGTCGCGACTCACCACGACGAGCGCGGCGCCGCGCGCCACGACGTCGGCGAGGAAAGCGTGCGCGTCGTGGGTCTCGCCGACGAGCGCGACGAAGACGTCGCCCGGCTCGACCTCGCGCGAGTCCGTGCACACGCCGCGGCTCGTCGCGCTCGCGGGCGCGCCCGCGCGCACGACTCGGCCCAGGACGATCTCCGCGAGCTCGGCGGCGCCGCCGATCTCGACTCGATTCCGCGGAAGCGGGGTCGCCATCACGCCCCTCCCTTCGTGATCGATGCGATCGCCGCGCGGGCCTCTTCGCGATCGTCGAAGTGGATCTTCGTCGTGCCGAGGATCTGGTAGTCCTCGTGCCCCTTCCCGGCGATCAGCACGGTGTCGCCAGCGCTCGCACGCGCGAGCGCGAGCCCGATCGCCGCACGGCGATCGACCTCGACGAGCGCTTCCTTCGCCGACGCCGTGCCCGGCAGGATCATGTCGACGATCGAGCGCGGCTCTTCGGTCCGTGGGTTGTCGCTCGTCACGACGCAGAGATCGGCGCGCGCGGCGGCCGCGGCGCCCATCAGCGGGCGCTTCTGCCGGTCGCGATCGCCGCCGCAGCCGAAGACCACGATCAGCTTTCCCGGCGTGATCGGCCGCAGCGCCTCGAGGGCCTTCGCGAGCGCATCGGGCGTGTGCGCATAGTCGACGAACACGCCGACGTCCCGCGGATCTTCCACGCGCTCGAGCCGCCCCGGCGCACCCCGCACGCCGCGAAGCGCTGCCTCGATCTCGCGCGCGCTCGCGCCGATCGCGCGCAGGATCCCCGCCGCGACGAGGAGGTTCTCGAGGTTGTGCGCGCCGACCAGCGCGCTCTCGAGCGCGATCACGTCGTGCCCTGCCTGCTCGAGCGTGGCGCGCATCCCGGCCCGCGTCATCGCCCAGTCGGTCACGCGCAGCTCCGCACGCTCGTTCCTTCGACCGACCGTGAGCACGCGCGTCCGCGCGCGATCGAGGCGCTCCGCGAGCACGGCGCCCATCGGATCGTCGACGTGGATCACGGCGTGGCGCGGCGCGAGCTCGGTGAACAGGCGCGCCTTCGCCTCGAAGTACGCCTCCATCGTGCCGTGGAAGTCGAGGTGGTCCTGGGTGAGGTTCGTGAACGCGGCGACCTCGAAGTGGATCCCGTCCGCGCGATGGAGCGAGAGCGCGTGGCTCGAGACCTCCATCACGAGGTGGCTCGCACCACGCTTCACCATGCCATCGGCGAAGCGCGCGATCTCGTCGGCCTCGGGCGTGGTGAAGGCGCTGGGCTCACGAAAGCCCGGGCCGCGCGTCTCCACGGTGCCGATGAGCGAGGGCTTCCGACCGATCGCCGTGAGCGCCTCGTCGAGGATCCACGTCGTCGTCGTCTTGCCGTTCGTCCCCGTGACGCCGATACACGAGAGCTTTGCGGTGGGGTCGCCGTGGGCCGCGTGCGAAGCGAGCGCGAGGGCGCGTCGCGCGCTCTCCACGCGCAGGGTCGGCACGCTCGCCTGCACGTCGTCCTCCGACGCGACGGCGGCGGCGCCGCGCGCGATCGCGTCGGCGACGAAGCGCGCGCCATCCACCTTCTGCCCCGGGATCGCGACGAAGAGATCGCCCGCCGAGACGCGCCGCGAGTCGTGCTGCACGTCGCCGACGACGACCGCGCGATCCCCGCGGAGCGAGGTCGCGATGCCGCGATCGAGGAGCTCCCCGAGCGTGACGCTCATCATGGCCTCCCCTCTTCGGTCGCCGCACGCGGCGCGAGGGCGACGCGCGTCGGTGCCGTCGCCGACGCCGGGGTGGTCTCGGTCGCGGCCGTCGAGTCGCTCTCGAGCGCCTCTTCGTCCACGTCGGGCGCGATCGCGCTCGGGCGCTCGAGCACCACGTGCACCACGGCGCCGCGCGGAAGGATCGCGCGCGGGCTCGGCGTCTGCGAGCTCACGAGCCCCGCGCCCTCGATCTCGCCGACGAGCCCGGCCTCCGCCAGCTCCACGAGCGCGCGCCGCGCCGTGACGCCCTCGAGATCCGGCACGCGCGTCTCGTCGTCGGTCGGCTCGACCTCGGGCGCCGCCGCGACGGCCTCGTCCTCGGTGGTCTCGCTCGCCGCGTCCGCCGCCTCGACCGCGCCGCGACGCTCGGCCCGCAGGCGCGCGCGCTGGCGGATCTCGGCGGCCAGATCGGCGAGCGCGTCTCCGCTGCCGACCGGCGGCACGCCGAGGTGCCGGAGCGCGGCCTCGCCGACGCGACGGAACACGGGGCCCGCGACCTCGCCGCCGTAGTGGCTGATCACCGGCTCGTCGATGATCACCGCGATGACGAGGCGCGGCGACTCGGCAGGCACGAAGCCCACGAACGACGCGGTCCAGCGCGCCAGCGGATCGCTCTCCGCGCGATAGCCACCGTGCACCTCGTCGGCCTTCTGCGACGTGCCCGTCTTGCCGGCGACGAGGTAGCCCGGGATCGCCGCTTCGGCGCCGGTGCCCTCTTCGCCCGTGACGGCCGTGAGCATGTCGGCGACCAGGCGCGCCGTGCTGCGCGGCACCACCTGCCGCCGCGCGTGCGGGAGCGTCTCTTCGACCGTATCGCCGTGCCCATCGACCACGCGCCGCACGAGGATCGGCTCCATGAGCCGCCCACCGTTCGCGATCACGGTCATCGCCGTCGCGAGCTGCAGCGCCGTCACGCTGATGCCCTGGCCGAACGCCGCGGTCGCGAGGTCGCGCTCGTACCACTCCGTGTGGTGACGCAAGAGGCCCGAGACCTCGCCGTGGAGCGGGATGCCCGTGGACTGCCCGAAGCCGAAGCGCCGGAACGCGCGGTAGAGGCCCTGGCGGCCGAGGCGCATGCCGATGATCGCGGCGCCGATGTTCGACGAGTCGGCGAGGATCTCGGCCGGCGTGAGGAGGCCGTGCGGGTGCGTGTCGTGGATCGGCCGCTCGCCCTCGATGATCTCGAAGGTGCCGTTGTGACAGTCGATCTGCTCGCCCGCCGTGAGCTGCCCCGCCGCGAGCGCGGCCGCGATCGTGAAAGGCTTCACGGTCGATCCCGGCTCGAAGCGGTCGGTGATCGCACGGAAGCGGCGCGCGTCGGCCGTCGAGCTCTGCGGATCGTTCGGATCGAAGGTGGGGTAGCTCGCCATCGCGAGCACCTCGCCCGACTGCGGATCCATCACGATCACGCTGCCGGCGCGGGCCTCGAAGGTGCGCACCGAGAGCTCGAGCTCGCGCTCGGCCACGTGCTGGATCGTGTGATCGATCGTGAGGAAGACGTCGTCGCCCTGCGTCGCGCGGTCGTCGAGCAGCGTCTCGGAGAAGACCACGCGGCCACGGCGATCGCGCACGGCCGGCACGTCCGCGCGCTCGCCTCGCAGATGATCCTCCATCGCGAGCTCGAGGCCCTCGATGCCTTCGCCATCCACGTTCGAGAAGCCGAGGACGTGCGCCGCGAGCGATCCGTTCGGGTAGAAGCGATGCGCCTCTTCCGTGGTCTGCACGCCCGGGATGTCGAGCGCCATCACGGCCGCCGACTCCTCCGGCGTGACCTGCCGCTCGATCCACACGAAGTAGCGGTCCGACGCGAGCCGACGCGCGATGGTCGCGCGATCGACGCCCAGGATCATCGCCAGGCGCGTGGCCGTGGCCTCGGTGTCCACGCCCTCGCGGTGCATCGTGCGCGGCGAGGCGTAGATGCTGTCCACGTCGACGCTCACCGCGAGCTCGGCGCCCGTGCGGTCGTAGATCGTCCCGCGCTTGGGCGAGAGGTGCACGTCGCGCAGCTGCTGCGCCTCGGCCTCCTCGCGGAGCTCGTCGCCCTGCACGATCTGGAGGTGATACGCGCGGTGGAGCACCGCCGATCCCGCGAGCATGAGCATCGTGCCCAGCATCGCGATCCGGATGCGCAGGCCGCGCTGGCGCTTGCGCGCGAGCTCTTCCGGCGACGGCGGCGCGCTCTTGGCGAGCGGGGGCGCGCCCGTCGGGTCCTTGCGCTCCTTCTTCTCCACACGGGCGTTCCGGGTCATCGGATCCGCCCCGCGGCGCGACGCCGCCCACCGTGGCCCACCGGCACGACGTGATCGGCGTCCGGCACGTCCATGCCGAGCGTCCCGCGCGCCACGGCCTCCACACGGCCCGGCTCGCGCAACGTGGCCGCCTCGATCGACAGGAGGCGTCGCTCCTCGATGAGCCGGCGCTGCTCGCGACGCGCCTGCCCGACCTCGTAGCCGAGCCGCACCGTCTCGAGGCGGAGGCTGAGGTGGGCCGTGAAGGCTGCCGCCGTGGCGATGACCGCCGCGGCCCAGAGCCAGAGCGTGCGGGAATTCCGCGCGCGACGCGTGGCGGCGCTCATGCGCTCCCCTCTTCCTCGCGCGGCAGACGGCGCGCCGCGCGCAGCTTGGCGCTGCGGGCGCGCGGGTTCGCCGACGCCTCTTCGTCGGAAGCCACGATCGGCTTCTTCGTGATCGGCGCGAGCTCGGCCGTCCCGCGGAGCGCGTGCTTGACCGCGCGATCCTCGAGCGAGTGGAACGAGATGAGCACCGCCACGCCGTCGTCGGCGAGCAGGTCGGGGAGCGACGCGAGAAGCGCTTCGAGCTCCGCGAGCTCTTCGTTCACGGCGATGCGGAGCGCCTGGAACGTGCGCGTCGCCGGATCGATCCCACCGCGGGCCGGCCCGAGCACGCGCACCGCCGCGCGACGCAGATCGCTCGTCGTGCGCATCTCGCCGCGCGCCTCCGCTTCCTTGATGACACGCGCGATCGGGCGCGAGCGACGCTCCTCGCCGTACGTGTAGAGCACGTCCGCGAGCTCGCGCTCGGAGAGGTCCGCGATGAGCTCCGCCGCCGTGCGGCCGGTCGAGCGATCCATCCGCATGTCGAGCGGGCCTTCGCTGCGGAACGAGAAGCCGCGCTCGGCGCGGTCGAGCTGCGGCGAGCTGACGCCGAGATCGGCGAGCAGGCCGTCGAGCTTGGGCGCGCCGGCGGAGGCGAGCAGCGCGCGCGCGTCGCCGAAGCGGCCGTGCACGAAGCGCACGCGATCCCCGAAGCGCGCGAGGCGCTCGCGGCTCTCGTCGATCGCCTGCGTATCGCGATCGATCGCCCACAGCGTGCCCGTCGGCGACGAGGCCTCGAGGATCGCCTCGGCGTGCCCGCCACGCCCGAGCGTCGCGTCGCAGTAGACGCCGCCATCGCGCGGCGCGAGCGCCGCCAGCGTCTCGGCCTTCAGCACCGACGTGTGCAGCTCCGCGCTCACAGCCCGAGCTCCGCGAGGCGCGCCGCGATGTCCGCGCGCTTCTTGTCGTCGTCGAGCACCGCGCGACGGAGGCCCTCGAAGCGCGCCTTCGACCAGAGCTCGATGTGCTTGCCCATGCCGGCCCAGAGCACCTCGCGCTCGAGGCCCGCCGCGTCGCGCAGCTCCTTCGGGATGACGAGGCGGCCGAGCTTGTCGAGCTCGATCTCCACCGCGCCCGAGACGTAGAGGCGACGGATCATCGCGACGCTCGCGTCGAACTGCGGCAGCTTCGCGAGGCGCTCCTCGAACGCGAGCCACTCCGTCATCGGGTACGCGACGAGACAAGGGTCGACGCCGTGCGTGAGCACGAGCCGCTCCTCGGCCCCGCCCGAGAACGACGCGGGCGCAGCGAGCAGATCGCGGAACTTCGACGGAACGGAGGTCCGTCCCTTCGCGTCGATCGCGTGCTCGTGCTGCCCGCGGAACAAGCTCACCCGCTTCCGTGGTCGGCAGTCGTGAGGTTCCGGCACCTCTTACCACTGCTTACCACCGCGGCGAAGCTATGCCCCGCGCGACGAGGGTGTCAACTTCTTTCTACCCCTGTTTTGAAGATCAATTCTGCGATGAGCCTTCGGTGGCAGAAAGTGGATCGGTCGGGCGAGCGGAGATCTCATCGGATGTTCATGTAGGCGAGCGACCGCGTCCAGTTCTTGGCGTCTCGCCCGGACGGAGCGACACCGAGACGCCGATGTCGGAGACCGAGCCCGAGGCGTCCGAGGCGTCCGCGCAAGACCCGCTCGAGGCGGCGTGGCAGGACGTGCTCGCTCACTGGGACGAGCCCGGTCCCCACAAGCGCTTCCTCGCGCTCGCGGGCACGCTCGACCGCCTCGCCGATGCCGGAAAGCGCTATCGGTCGGTGAGAGAGTCGGATCCGGCGCGCGCCGAGCGGGCGTCGCAGCAGGTCGACGCGCTCTTCGGGATCGCGATGACGAAGATGAGCGCGGTCGAGAAGTCCCCGCCCCCGAAGGCGCGCCGACGCCTCGACTTCATCGCGCTCGGCGTGAGCGCGGCGCTCATCGCCGCGGCGCTCTGGTCGATGCTGCACAACCGTTGAGGCCTTTTCGACCGCTTGCTTCCGTTCGGGACGCAAGTCGTTGAAAACTCGTTCCGCCCCCCGATAGACTCTGCCGGGGAGAACGCGGGAGAGACTTTGCAGCTCGATTTCAAGGCCAAAGAGCTGACGATCAAGCTCGTCTACTACGGCCCCGCGCTCAGCGGAAAGACGACCAACCTCCAGTCGATCCACGAGCTCGTCTCCGGCGAGTCGCGCGGGCGCCTCATGACGCTCGAGACGAAGGACGACCGCACGCTCTTCTTCGACCTCCTGCCACTCACCCTGCAGGCCGGCCGCGGCGTGCAGGTGCGCATCAAGCTCTTCACCGTTCCCGGCCAGGTCATCCACAACGCCACGCGTCGCCTCGTGCTGCAGGGCGCCGACGGCGTCGCCTTCATCGCCGACTCGCAGCGCGCCGAGACGAAGTCGAACGCAGCCGCGTTCGTGAACCTGCGCCAGAACCTCGTCGACAACGGGCTCGATGCCGCGCGGATGCCGCTCGTCATCCAGTTCAACAAGCGCGACATGCCGGACATCCGGACCGACGCCGAGATCGACGAGATGGCGCGTCGGGGCAAGGAGCCGGTCTTCAAGGCGGTCGCGCTGCGCGGCCAGGGCGTGCTCGAGACGCTCGTCGGCCTGCTCGAGATCGCGTGGAAGAAGATCGAGAAGGACCACCAGCTCAGCGAGAAGCTCGGGCTGCGCGAGGACGTCGTCGTCGACGAGCTGCGCGGGCGCCTCGGCGTCAAGGCGGCCCGTCGATGAGCGGCGCGGTCTCGGCGGAGCTCGAGCTGGCGGACGTCGCGCGTCTCGAGGACATCGTCGATCGGCGCGCGCTGAACGAGGTCTGTCGCTCGTTCTTCGAGCTCTTCTCGATCTCGCTGCGCGTGTTCACGCGCGAGGGCGTGATGCTCGCCGACGCCCACGAAGAGCGCGAGATCTGTCGCTACGTGAACTCGCTCGGGGACGGGCGACGCGCGTGCTCTGCGCTCGTCAGCGAGGTCAAGCGCACCGATCCGGTGGACGGCCCCACCGTGCACGCGTGCTTCACGGGCGCCGAGTATCGGATCGTCCCGATCGTCTACCAGGGCCAGCGCCTCGGGCGCTTCGTGCTCGGGCCCTACGTTCCCGCCGAGCGACGAGAGGTGCCGCGCTCCTTGCTGGTGATCGACGCGCGCATCGATCCGGAGCAGGCGCGGAACGCGCTCTCCGAGATGCCACGCGTGCGCAAGGAGACCGTGGACCGGATCGGCGAGCACCTCTCGCGCACGCTCGATCTCATCCTCTTCTCGGGGCATCGGGCGTTCCTCACGAGCCAGATGCACGTGGCCTCGGTGCGCGAGAGCTTTCGCGAGCTGGCCGAGAAGAACCAGCACCTGCAGGAGGCGTTCGGCCGCCTGAAAGAGCTCGACCGTCTCAAGTCGAACTTCCTCGCGACCGTGAGCCACGAGCTGCGCACGCCGCTCACCTCGATCATCGGCTACAGCGACATGCTCGCGACGGGCATCGCGGGCGAGCTGAACGGCGAGCAGCAGGAGTTCGTGGAGACGATCCGCAGCAAGGGCGATCACCTGCTCGCGCTGATCACGAGCCTGCTCGACCTGAACAAGCTCGAGCAGGGATCGATGCGCCTGCACCGCGAGGTGATGGACGCGGGCGCGCTCGTCACGGATCTGAAGAAGACGATGACGCCCTCGGCGATGAAGAAGTCCGTGGGCATCGACATGAAGATCGAGCCCGGCCTGCCGCCGCTCCACGTCGACCCGGTTCGCATCCGCCAGGTGCTCTTCAACATCACCGAGAACGCGCTCAAGTTCAGCCCTCCGGGGAGCGCCATCCAGCTCATCGCGCGCCACGCGGAGATCGCGCCCGGAGGCAGCGACGACGGCTTCGGCGCGGTGCTCCTCGCGATGCCCACGCGCGCGGTCGAGATCGGCATCATCGACGCCGGCATCGGCATCCCGAAGGAAGAGCAGTCGAAGATCTTCGACGCGTTCTACCAGGTCGATGGCGGCTCCACGCGCGAGCACGGTGGCACGGGCCTCGGGCTCTCCATCGTGAAGCGCATCGTCGAAGCGCACGGAGGCACCGTGCGGGTGGAGAGCGAGCCCGGCCACGGCGCGGCGTTCTGGGTGGCGCTGCCCGAGAGCGACGAGCCCGCAGGCGGGTGAGGCCGTGAGCGCACCGCGCACGCCGCGGGCCCGAGCGAGCGAGTGGGACTTCGTGGCGGCGCTGAAGCGGACGCTCGGGGCAGGCGTGCGCCGCGGCGTGCGGCTCGACATCGGCGACGACGCCGCCGTCCTCGCGCCCTTCGCGGGCGCGGCCGCCCTCAGCGTGGATGCCTCGGTCGAGGGCGTGCACTTCCGCCGCGAGTGGGCCGGCTGGGACGTCCTCGGCGCGCGCGCGTTCGAGGCGGCGCTCTCCGATCTCGCCGCGATGGGCGCACGCCCGGTCGCGGCGCTCCTCGCGCTGGCGCTTCCGCGTGGCACGACGCTCGCCGAGGTCGAAGCCATCGCGAGGGGCGTGGCGCGCGCGGCGCGGCGCGCGGCGTGCCCGGTCGTCGGCGGGAACGTGACGCGCGCGCGCGAGGTCTCGATCACGACCACGGTCGTCGGCGCATCGACGCGACGAGCGCTGCGGCGCGACGGCGCGAGGCCCGGCGACGTCGTCTACGTCTCGGGCCCGCTCGGGGGCGCGGCGCTGGGGCTCGCGGTGCTCCAGCGCGGCGCGGCCCGTACCGCGGCCGAGCGGCGCTTCGTGCGACGCTGGCAGTCGCCGCGTGCCCGCATCGCCGCGGGGCGGATCCTCACCGGACGCGCCCGCGCGTGCATCGACCTCTCCGACGGGCTCGTTTCCGATCTCGGTCACCTCGCGCGCGCGAGCGAGGTCGGGATCGAGATCGACGCGAGCTCGCTCCCGCTGGCGCCGGGGCACCGCGCCCTCGCTCGGCACCTGGGGCTCGACCCGGTGGCGCTCGCGCTCGGCGGCGGCGAGGACTACGAGCTCGCCTTCACGGCGCCACGCGGCACGCGCGCTCCCGCGGGATCGGTCGCCATCGGGCGCGTCGTGCGCGGGCCTCGATCCGTGCGCGTGATCGGCCACGTCGCGGGCGCCTCGGGCTTCGATCACTTCGATTGACGGGGCGCCCGCCCACGCGCGGCATGGCGCGCCATCATCTTCTGCAGGCCGAAGCGCGAGAGCCCGAGCAGGCGCGCGGCCTGCGTCACGTTGTGGCCCGCCCGCCCGAGCGCGCGCGTCACGAGCTCGCGCTCGAGCCGGTCGGTCGCCCGCTTCAGATCGAGATCGAGCTCGGCCTCGCCCTTGCCTCGCTCCCCGCGAAGGTGCGTCGAGAGGCTCTCGAGCCGCAGCGCGTGCCCGTCGAGCGCCAGCGCGCGCCGCACCTCGTTCTCGAGCTCGCGCACGTTGCCCGGCCATGGGTACGCGAGCAGCGCCTCCAGCGCGGCGGGCTCGATCTCGACACCCTCGCCGCGCTCGCTCCGCACCATCTCGCGCACCAGCGGCTCCACGTCTTCTCGACGCTCGCGCAGCGGTGGGAGCGGGATCTCGACCACGGCGAGACGATAGAAGAGATCCTCGCGGAACGTGCCGCGCGCGACCTCGGCCCGCAGATCACGGTGCGTGGCCGCGATCACGCGCACGTCGATCGGCCGCGCGCGCTCGCTGCCCACCGGCCGGATCTCGCGTGCCGAGAGCACCCGCAGGAGCTTCGCCTGCATCTCGAGCGGCATCTCGCCCACCTCGTCGAGGAAGAGCGTGCCGCCCTCGGCGAGCTCGAAGAGGCCTCTCCGGCGCGCGCTCGCGCCGGAGAACGCGCCGCGCACGTGGCCGAAGAGCGTGCTCTCGAGCAGGGGCAGCGGGATCGCGCCGCAGCTCTCGGCCACGAAGGGGGCGCCCGCCCGCGCGCTCGCACGATGGACGAAGCGCGCGAGCACCTCCTTGCCCGTGCCGCTCTCACCGGTGAGGAGCACCGGCACCTCGCTCGCCGCGACACGCGCCGCGAGCATCAGCACGCGCCGCATCGGCGCGCTCTCGGCGACGACCGCGACCTGCTCGGGATGCTCGGCCGCCACGAGCGCGAGATCGCGCGTCTTCTCCTCGAGCGACGCCCGGAGCGCACGCTCGCGGCGCGCGGCGAGGCCCTGCGCGCGCCGTTCCCGACGGGCGCGGGCCGCATGAGCGAGCGCGACGGCCGCGAAGCCCGCCAGCTCCTCGAGCGCGGCCTCCACCTCGGGCCCGAACGCCGAAGGTCGCAGCCGATCGTCGACGTAGAGCACCGCGTCGCGCTCCGGCATCGCGATGGGCAGCGCGATCACGGAGCGTACGGCGAGCGTGTGGATGCTCGCCCCGCCCTCGAGCGCCACGTCGGCACCCGCATCGATCGACGAGACGAGCGCGCGGCGATCGAGACAGCGCGCGACGATCGAGGTCGACACGCGCGCGAGCGTGGGGTCGAGCGGGCCCGCCGGCCCGTACGCGGCGCGCGTGACGAGCGCGCCGCTCGGCTCCCGCACGACGAGCGCCGCGTGCTCGGCCGAGGCGAGCGCGCGCGCCGAGGCGACGAGGCGCGTCGCGATCGTGCTCGCCCGCAGCTCCTCGACGAGCGCGCGCGCGTGGGCAGCGACGGGAAGGCGCTCCGGCGCGCGCGCGCGCTCGATCTCGGGCAGCGGCCCGGCGGCGAGCGCACGTGCGTGGAGCGCTCGGAACTGCGCCTGACGCTCGATCGGCAGCGAGGCGAGCGCCGCGTCGAGCGCGCTCCGTTGCGCGCGCAGCGCCGCCTCCGTGCGCCCGGCGTCGCCCTCGGCCTCGGCGACGTCGACGTCGGCCGCGAGCCAACGCAGGCGCAGCTCGAAGGGGCCGCGGGCCCCGAGCAGCGCGCGCGCACGTTCGACGGCCGTGCGCGCCGCGGACACCTCGCCGCGCGCGAGCGCGATGCGCGTCTGCGCGAGCGCCACCTCGATGCGTTGCGGCGCCGGCGCGCTCTCGCTCTCGCTCTCGCTCTCGACCCGCGCGAGCGCCGCCTCCGCACCCGCGACGTCCAACGCCAACGCCCGCGCGCTCGCGAGGCGCGCCGCCGCGAGAACGCTCGGCGAGCGCGCGAGCAGCGCCTCGAGCCTCCGCTCGGCGGCGCGCGGGCGCCCTTCCCCCACGTCGACGTCGGCCAGCACGACCTCGGCCAGTGAAGCGGCCTCCTCGTCGGCGACCCGGCGCGCCTCCCGGAGCGCGCCCTCCGCGGCGTGCCGGGCGTGCGCGCGATCCCCGGCGAGAAGCGCCGCGTTCGCCACGTTGTAGAGCGCGCGCGCCGCGTCTCGATCGCGCCCGAGCAGCACGAGGCGCTCGGCGCCGCGCTCGAGCGCCTCGATCGCCGGCCCGAGCGCGCCGAGCTCGAGCCGCCCGATGCCGAGGTTCACGAGGAACGCGGCGGTCGCGTGCCGCTCGCCCGCTGCGGCCGCGAGCGAAGCGCTGCGCTCGAACGCCGCGTGCGCGCCCTCGGCATCGCCGCTCGCGGCGCGCGCGCTCGCCTCCACGGCATCGAGACGCGCGAGCGCCCGCGCACGCTCGAACGCAGCCAGCCCCCGCGCCTCCTCGATCCCCCGACGTGCGCGCGTCGTGATCTCGATGGCCCCGCGGGCATCGCCGCGCGTGTGCGCGAGGAGCGCGCGGGTCTCGTCGACGAGCGCCGCTCCGGTGGGATCGCGAGGAGGCGCGACGTCGTCGAGCGAGGGCAGCGCGCCGCCGGTCGCGAGCGCGATGCGCGCCTGCGAAGCGCGCACCAGTGCGGGCTCGCTCGACGCCGCGCCCTCGAGCGCGGCACGCGCCTCGTCCCAGCGGCCGGCGCGGCGGAGCGCTTCCGCGCGCAACCACAGCGCCCGCCCGGCGCTCGCGCCCTCGAGCGCGCGCAGCGCCTCGTCGATGCGCCCCGCCGCGAGCCACGCGTCACCCTCCGCGAGCGCGAGCGCCTCGTCGTCGCCGAAGCGCCGTGCGCGCGCGAGGAGCCCGGCCGCCTGCTCGGGAGCGCCCTCGTCGCGGAGCGCGGTCGCCGCGGCGAGCACGTCGGCCCGCGCCTCGCTCGGAGGCCCCAGCGCCGCGCGCGCGAGCGCACGGGCGGCGCCCCGCGGGAGCACGTCCACGAGGCGCGCCGCGAGCCCACGCCTCTCCGACGACGGGATCTCGCCCGCGAGCGTGTCGGCGAGCGCGGGTGTGAGCGCCAGCCGCCCGTCGGCGTCGTGCTCGGCGAGGCCGCGGTCGACGAGCAGCGCCTCGGCCCGCGCGAGCTCCGCGCCCGCGATCCGCCGTGCCGAGGCGGCATCGATCGCGCCGCCCACGAGCGCGGCGGCGCGCGCGAGCGGGAGCGCCGGCCCGAGGTCCGACGACGTCCCCGCGTCTGGCGCGCTCGGCGGGCCGTCGCGGGGATCGACACCGCGCCGCCAGAGCTCGGCCACGCGGCGCACGAGCACGCCGGGCTGCCCGACGGCCTCGCGGCGATAGGCCTCGACCACCGCGCGATCGGTCGCTCCCACGAGCGCATGCACGAGCTCCGCGAAGGGAACGGCCCCGAGCGGCGGAAGCGCGAGGTCCACACTCGCGCCCGGGACCTCGGCGTCGCTCTCCACCACGACCGCGACGCGCGCGCCCGAGAGCGCGGCCGCCCGATGCAGCGCGAGCGCGGCCGCCTGCCCTTCCTCGGCGAGCACCACCACCGGGCCGGCGGGCACCTCCATCCCCTCGCGAAAGCGCACGAGGCTCGGCACGGCCTGGGACATCGAGGGATCGCGCGCGAGCTCGGCCTGCACGGCGCGCATCGCCTCCTCGACCACGCGCGTGCGGCCGCTCCCGCGCGGGCCGCGCACGCCGACGAGCGGCGCCCGTCCGGCCGCCGTCGCATGCATCCCCTCGACGAGCGCGCGCGCGAGGCGCTCGATCTCTCTCGCGCGGCCCACGACGGGCAGCACCGTCGCGCGTCGCGCGCGCTCCGCCGCGGACGGCGCGCCCAGCAGCGCCAGGCGATCGGTCGCCCCCAGCGCACGCAGCACGTCGGCGACGGCGCGCGGACGATCGGCCACGCGCTCGGCGAGACAGGCGCGGACGAGCTCGGCCAGGTCCGCGTCGACCCAGAGCGGGAGCTCGGCGCGGCGCCGCGCGAGCGTGGGCGTCGCGTCCGAGCGCGAGGGCTCGCTCGCCTCGGGCACGAGCCACTCGTGCATCGTCGCCCCGAGCGCGTAGAGGTCGGTCGCCGGGCTGCGCTCGCCGAGCAACGCCTCGGGCGCGAGGAAGCGCGGCGTGCCTCCCGTCGCGCGCCGACCGAAGGGCACCGCCAGACCGAGGTCCACCAAGGTCGCGCGCGGCTCGTCCTCGAGCGAGGCGACCACGTTCGAAGGCTTCACGTCCCCGTGCGCGAGGCCCCGCGCGTGGAGCGCATCGAGCGCGCCGGCGATCTGCGCGGCGAGCGCGCGCACGAGCGGCCCGCGCTCGCCGGGCTCGAGCCCCGCGAAGATCGGCCCCGAGGGCACGCCGGGCGCGCGGTCCTCCACGAGCACGAACGCGCCGCGTGCGAGACGGAACGGGGGCCCGAGCGCGGTCTCCACGCGCAGGAGCTCGTGCACGCGCGCCAGGCTCGGGTGCGAGGCGCCAGCGAGCACCTCGAGCTCCCACGCGAGGCGCTCGGCGTGCTCCGGCAAGACGATCTTCAGCGCCCGGAGCGCCCCACCGTCCGCGTGATCGACGACCTCGACGACGCGCCCCGAGCCGCCGAGCCCCAGCTCGGCGCGATGCTCGTAGCGACCGAACGCCAACTCCGTTGACGCCGCGCGTGCCCTCGGAGACGCCATTTCGACGTCTAGCTTCCGGGCCCGCGCTCGATACGTCAACCTGGTTGGCAGCCTCCCCCGCGCTACGCGCCCTTGCTCTGGGTCAGCTTCCAGCCATTGCCGGACGGGTCACGGAAGCCCGCGTCCACGCCGCCGAAGCGCGCGATGGGCTCCTGCGTCAGCTCGACGCCCCGCGCCTTCAGCCGCTCGCAGACCGCGCGCACGTCGTCGACCGTCATCACGAGCGGCGGCATCGCGCCCTTCGCCACCGCCTCGCGCAGCGACTGCGCCGTCGCCGCGTCCACCATCGGCGACTCGGGCACGAAGAGGCCGAGCTGGAAATGCGGCTGATCGGGATGGCGCACCGTCAGCCAGCGATAGTTGCCGTTCCGCGCGTCCGTGTGGACGACGAGCCCGAGCTTCTCCGTGTAGAAGGCGAGCGCCTCGTCCTGATCGCGCACGTAGACACCGACGACACCGACACCGTTCATGGGACCTCCGATGCGCTCGAGGTAGCGTCCGCCTCGAGCCGTCGCTTCTCCGAAACTGCCATCGTGAGATCCGGGCGGTGCGCCGCGCGCAGGAAGCAGCCCGGCACGCTCTCGAGCTCGTGCGGCGTCGCCTTCTCTCGCGCGCGCAGGTCGCCCGGGCTCTCGCCCAACACGTCGCGGAACGTGCGGCCGAACGTGCCGAGGCTCCTCCATCCGGTCCGGAACGCGATCTCCGAGATCGGGAGGTCCGTGTCGCGGAGCAGCGCCGAGGCGCGCTCGATGCGCCGCGTGAGGAGGTAGCGATGCGGTGGCAGCCCGAAGGCGTCCTTGAACGAGCGCGCGAAGTGCGCCTCCGAGACGCCGCTCACGCGCGCGAGCCGCCGCACCGGCCACTCCTCTTCGGAAGCCGCGTCCATCCGATCCTTGGCGCGCAGGAGGCGCCGCAAGAGCTCGGGATCCGCCACGCGCCGATGCTAACGCGTCAGGCGGCGCTGGGCTTGCGGGGCGCTCTCGCTGGGGCGCTCTCGCGCGGTTTCTCGGCCGGCGGTGGCGGGCGCAGGCTCTTGCGGTCGTCGGGGATCTCGATGCCGGCGCGCTTGAGCTTGTCGAGGAAGGTCGTGCGCGCGACGCCGAGCAGGCGCGCGGCCTCGCTCTTGTTGCCGCCGGCGCGCGCCAGCGCGGTCTCGAGCGCACGCTTCTCGATGTCCGCGAGCGAGCCGGCCAGCGGATCGCCGGACTCCCGCACGACGAGCGGGCCCACGTCGGCCTTCGTCACGCGCGGCGGCGTGGCGCGACGCACCGCTCGCTCGACCAGCGCGAAGAGCTCGAGCTCGTTGCCGGGCCAGTCGTGCGAGGCGAGCTCGGCGAGCGCGTCCTCCGCGATGCCGAGCGTCGCGCTGCCCGAGGCGCGGCAGGCGCGGTCGATCGCGAAGAGCACGAGCGAGCCGAGATCCTCGGGGCGCTCGCGCAGCGGCGGCACGTGCACGCGGAGCGCGCTCACGCGCTCGGCCAGGCCGGCGTCCATGCTGCTGCGCTCCACGAGCGCGCTGGGATCGTCGTGCAGGCCGAGCACCACGCGCACGTCGATCGCGTAGGGCGTGCCGCCCACGGCGCTGCGCGCGTTCCGCGTCGCGATGGCCTCGTCGAGCTCGCGGAGCACCTCGGTGCCGAGCGCCGTCGCGCGCTCGAGCAAGAGCGTTCCGCCCGCCGCGAGGCGCAGCCAGCCGGGCGTGCCGTGGCGCAGATCGTCGCCGAAGAGGGCGAGCTCGGCGTCCTCGGGGCGCACGTTCGCGCAGTCGGCGATCACGATGGGGCCCGTGCGGCGCGGGCTCTTGTCGTGGAGCAGGCGCACGAGCGGCGCGACGGCCACGCCCGGCTCGGCCGAGAGCACGACGGGCGCATCGAGCGGCGCGATCTCCTCGAGGCGCGCGACCACGCCGCGCATCGCCGGGCCGTACGCGACGAGCGGCGCACTGCTCGGCCCGCCCGCGCCCTCCTTCGCGCGCGCCGCGTCCTGGCGCGCCCGCGCGAGCTCGTCCTCCAGCCCGTCGACGCGCTCCTCGAGGCGCTCGCGCTGGGCCATCAGTTCCGCCTCGCGGCGCTGCCCACGCAGCGTGGCCGCGTGGAGGCCGACGACCGGCGTGATGCGCTGCGCGAGGCGCTCGAGCGCGGCGAGCTCCTCGAGCGTGAGCGCGCTCCGCCGCACGCCGCGCGGGATCACGAGCGCGCCCTCGAGCTCGCCCTGGTGCACGAGCGGCACGATCGCGAGCGCATCGAGCGCCGCGAGCGACTCGGCGAGCGCGCGCAGGTCCGGCCGGCGCACCACGAGCGCATCGATCGGGCCGCGCAGCACGATCTCGCCGCGGCGCGCGAGCAGGCGCTCCAGCACGGCCGGCGAGAGCTCGCGGCTCTCCACGTGGGCCTGGCCCGCGGCGTCGATGCGCGCCACGCGCGCCGGCTCGATCGTGTAGAGCAGCGCGTCGGCGTCCGGCGTGCGCGCCGCCGCCCGGAGCGGCGGGAGGATCGCGGCCCCGAGCGTGTCGAGCTCGCGCGCGCCGCTGCCCGCTCGCTCGGCCTTCTCGATCGCCGTGAGCAGTCGCCCGCCGTCGGGCGCCACCATCCACTCGACGGCCGAGCGCACCACGGCGCCGACCCCCATCGCGAGCGCGGCGATCCCGGCCGCGACCAGCCCGAGCGCCACCGGATCGCGCGGCACGATGGGCGCGAGCGCGCCGACGCCCATGCCGAGGATCACGAGCACCACGAAGACGCTCACGACGCGGCGCGTGGCGAGGGCCGCGCCGACGGGGCGCAGCTCACCGCGGATCGAGAGGTGACCGAGCGCGAGCGCCACGACCGCGCCCGCGATGACCCAGCGGAACGGCGCCGAGCCGGTCCCCGCGCGGCCCGTCGCCACCAGCGCCGAGGCCACGATCGCCAGCACGAGCGCGCCGAACGTTCCCGCGCTCGCGCCTGCGCTCGCCGCGAGGGCCTCGGGCTCACTGCCGAGCCGCCGGCGCAGCGCGCGCAGGGCCAGCGCGAGCCCCAGCGAGGCCACCGCCGTGATCGGCGCCACGAGCGCGATCGACTCGCCGACGATCACACCGCCCGGCAGCGGAGGCGCGACGGAGAGCGCCGCGAGGAAGGAGGCGATCGCCGTCCACCCGAGCAAGACGCGTCGCCACCGCGAGAGGCGTGCGAGGCGCGGCGGCGAGTCGGGCACGTCGAACGCGAGGTCGGCCGCGAGCGCACCGACCCAGGGCAGGGGCGCGCGCGCCGAGAGCTCGAGCACGAGCGAGAGCGCGTGGGCCGCGTGCCCGACGAGCACGAGGGCCGAGGCGAGCGCCATCCAGGCGATGCGTCGCGCCCCCGGCAGGGCGTCCTGACGCAGCACCCACCACGGCACGAGTGCGAGCGCCAGCGCACAGGCCGCGAGCGTCCAGCCCGCCGCGTCGAGGCCGCCGCTCTTCGCGGCGAGGTCCGCGAGCAGATAGAGGACGAGCGCCGGCGCGAGCAGCGGCAGCATGCGCCCCTCGCTCACGATCGCGCTCCTCTCTCACCGCGGCCGCTGCCCATCGAGGGGACCGGTGTAGCAAGCAAGCGCCTGGGGGTCGAAAGATGGGGAGAAGCTCCCCGTTCTCGCGCTTTTGAGTATCCTCGCGGGGCCGATGGAGACGCGCCCCTGCCCGTGACCCGAGAAGCCCAGAGCCCCGCCGAGAGCGCCGGTCTCGTCGGTCACGTCGTCGGCGGTCGCTACCAGCTGGTGCGCATGCTCGGCGACGGCGGCATGGGCGCGGTCTACAAGGCCGCCGACCAGGTCCTGAGGCGGTTCGTCGCCATCAAGATGCTGCATCCGTCCACGTCGCAGAACCCGGCGGCCGGGGACCGCTTCCAGCGCGAGGCCCGCGCGGCCGCCGCCATCGGTCACCCGAACATCATCGACATCCTGGACTTCGGTCAGGACGGCCACCGCGCCTTCATGGTCATGGAATACCTGCGCGGCCGCTCGCTCTCGCAGCTGCTCGCCAACGAGGGGCGGCTCGGCATCGCGCGCAGCTGCTCGATCGCGGCGCACACGCTCGCGGGCCTCGCCGCCGCGCACGAGCGCGCGATCCTGCATCGCGACCTGAAGCCGGCGAACCTGATGATCATCCAGCGCTACGGCGACAAGAACTTCGTGAAGGTCTGCGACTTCGGCTTCGCGGCGCTCATGGGCCCGAGCACCGCCGCCGACGGAAAGACGCTGACGCCCGAGCGCACGCTGGTCGGCACGCCGGCCTACGCGGCGCCCGAGCGCCTGCGCGGCGACGACCGCCGCGATCCCCGGACCGACGTCTACTCGGTGGGGGTCGTGCTCTTCGAGATGATCGCCGGCCGGCGCCCCTTCGACGCGCCCACGTTCGCCGAGCTCGCCAAGCTCGTGCGCAACGAGCCGCCGCCGTCGCTGCGCCAGTTCCGCAGCGACGTGCCCGAGGCGCTCGACCGCGTCGTGCAGCGCGCGCTCGCCAAGACGATCGAGGACCGCTGGAAGAACGCGGGCGATCTCGCCGCGGCGCTCGTGCCCTTCGGCGGCCGCAACATCACGCTCGAGGACGACTCGCCCTCGGACAGCTTCGCCTTCGAGATGCTGGAGCTGAAGGCGCGCGACTCCCGGCGGCGCGGGACGCGGCCGAGCGTGGAGCTTCCCGACGGCGAGCGCGGCGCCGGCGCCAACAAGACGGTGCCGCCACCTCCGCCCGGCGCGCCGCCGAAGACAGTCCCGCCGCCGCGGCGCTCGGCGGCGCCGGCCGCGCCGCGCGCCACCGTCCGTGGGCCCGATCTCACGCAGAAGGTCCCCGCGCTCGTGCCCGCCGAGCCCGAGCCGGGACCGATCCTGCTGGAGAAGCGCCGGGTCCCCGCCACGGCGCCCGCGCCGGCGCCCGCGCCCGCCGCCGCGCCGGTGGCGCCGCCCGAGCCCGCGCCGCCCACGCCGCACTCGATCGAGATCCCGATCCACACGGGCACCCCCGCGAGCGGCGTCGAGACGGATCGCGAGAGCGAGCCCGAGCACGACACGCAGCTCGCGACGCAGGTGCGCGGGCGCCTCGTCCTCTCGGTGCTGCGCTTCGTCGCGCGTCGCTTCGGGGAGCGCGCGCTGCGCGAGCTGCTCGCCTCGCTCTCCGAGCACGCGCGCCGGCCCTTCGAGCTCGGCATCACCGAGGACTCGTGGGTCGATGGCTTCGCGCTGCGCGCGCTCGTCGACACGATCGACCGCACGCTCGGCTCGGACGATCTGCACACGATCGTGGAGTGCGGCGGCGCGGCGGCCGAGGGCGCCTTCGAGCTGATGCGCGCGGTGGAGCCGCCGAGCCCGCCGGCCGAGCTCGTGCTGAGCGAGATGCCCGAGCTCGCCTCGCGCCTGTTCCGCGGGGTCGAGGTCGTCGTCCGCCGCGTCGGCCGCGGCTACGGGCGCCTGGAGATCATCGAGACCGACGAGCCCTCGCTCTCGCTCGCCGTGCTCTGGCTCGGCTTCGTCGAGCGCAGCCTGGGTCGCTTCGGCGCCGACGAGGTCGAGGTGAACATGCTCGGTGCGCGCGCCCTCGACGATCCCGAGACGCTCATCGACGTCTCGTGGCTCGCCTGAAGGGCGGCTCGGCTCAGAACGTGAGCGTGGCGCCGGCGAAGCCGCCGGTGGGGCTGATCGACAGGATCGGACTCACGTCGACGCCGGCGATGGATCGCTCCATCTCGGCGCGCTCCGTCGCGAGCGCGTCCTCGTCGGCCGTGCCCTCGGGCGTCGCGAGGATGCGGTCGCGCAGCTCGTGGTAGGCGGACTGCCGACGCTCGGCCTCCGTGGTGCTGACGAGCGTGACGACGCCCATCACCGACGAGACGCCCGCGAGCACGATGATGAACCAGTCGGCCGGGTTCGGGACCTGGAAGTTGTTCGGCCCGAGGTAGACCGGCACCACGGCGAGGCCGACGGCGAGGTTGATCGAGCCGTCGAGGATGCGCCCGATGCGCGCCTGGTCGGCGAGCGAGTCGAGCTGCAGCTCGCCGTACTCGAGCCGCTCGCGCACCTCCGAGAGCGAGCCCATCGGCATGTGCGCGAACCGGATCGCCGGCGCGCTCGGGTTCGTCATGAGGATGAAGCTCGAGATCGCACGCGCCGCGGACGCACCGGCGTACGTGTAGAGATAGATGGACGAGTACGACACGCTGCCGGGCGGGAGCGAGCCCGACGTGTCGAGCAGCACGCCCCACGTCACGGTGGCGGCCGCCGACACGAGCATCAGCACGCCGTCGAGGATCGACCCGCCGCCGCGCGCCGCGAGGATCTGCAGGTCGGCGTCCAGCGCGCGCAGGCGCGTGGCCACGGTGGTCGGGATGTGGACGTCGGAGGCGTCGGCCACGACGGGCGCGCGCGGCGCGGCGTAGACCCCGACGGTCGGCGCAGGCGGCACCGAGACCTGGTCGTAGGCCGAGGGCACGTCGGGGACTGCCACGATCTCGGCCGGCGCGGCGGCCGAGCCCGGGCGGTACGGCGAGGCGAGGTCCCGCGCCTGCGCGGACGCAACGAGCGGCGCCCCGAGGGCGACAAGGCCGACGAGGACGCCGGAGCAGAGCGTCGAGAGGCGTGTGGACGACTGCACGGATGTCAGTATAGCGGCCGGCCAGCGTCCCCGCGAGCACCCCCACCCGAAGGATTTGCGCGATGAGAGCCAGCCCCAAGGCGAAGACCGTCTTCGTCTGTACGGAATGCGGAGACGATTCGCCGAAATGGCTGGGGCGCTGCCCCGCGTGCGGCGCCTGGAGCACCCTGGTCGAGCGGCGCGAGCCGGCGGGCGGCGTGTCACGGATCACCAGCAACGTGGCCGGCGACCAGAGCGCGGCCCTGCCCATCCGCGAGGTGGGCGCCGACGCGGCGCAGCGGATCGAGACGGGAATCGCGGAGCTCGACCGCGTGCTCGGCGGCGGGCCCGTGCTCGGCGGCGTCGTGCTGCTCGGGGGTGATCCGGGGATCGGCAAGTCCACGCTGCTCATGCAGGCCCTGGCCGGCATCGCGCGCAGCGGGCGCAAGGCGCTCTACGTCACGGGCGAGGAGTCCGCGGCCCAGGTGGCGCTGCGGGCGCGGCGCCTCGGCGGGCCGGGCATGGAGGACATCGTCGTCCAGGCCACGCTCGATCTCGACGAGGTCGTCGCCACGATCGACAAGCTCTCACCGGCCGCCGTCGTGGTCGACTCGGTGCAGACGGTGCGCGTGGCGGGGCTCGAGACGCCGGCGGGCAGCGTGGGCCAGCTGCGCGAGGTCGCCGCGCGCCTCGTGGAGATCGGCAAGCGCCGCGGGATCGCGATGTTCCTCATCGGCCACGTCACCAAGGACGGCGCGATCGCGGGGCCCAAGCTGCTCGAGCACCTGGTCGACACGGTGCTCACGTTCGAGGGCGACGCGACGGCGTCGTTCCGCATCGTGCGCGCCACGAAGAACCGCTTCGGCCCGGCGCACGAGATGGCCGTGTTCGAGATGGTGCGCGACGGCCTGCGCGAGGTGGCGAGCCCGAGCGCGCTCTTCCTGCGCGAGCGGCCCTCGCGGGCGGCGGGCTCGGTGGTGACGCCGATCGCCGAGGGCTCGCGGCCCGTGCTCGTCGAGGTGCAGGCGCTCGTGGCGCCGCCGCAGTACGGCCCGGCGCGGCGCGTGGCGACGGGCGTCGACGGAAGCCGCCTCGCGATCCTTCTCGCCGTGCTCGAGCGCAAGGCCGAGGTGCACGTGCTCGATCGCGACGTGTTCGCGAGCGTCGCGGGCGGCGCGCACGTGGACGAGCGGGCGGCCGATCTCGCGATCGCGATCGCGGTCGTGTCGAGCCTGCGCGATCGCGCCATCGACACGGGGCTCGCGGTGTTCGGCGAGGTCGGGCTCGCGGGAGAGCTGCGGGCCGTGCCGCGGGGCGCGGCGCGCGTGCAGGAGGCCCGCGCGATGGGCTTCACGCGCGTGCTCATGCCGCGAGGCAACGCCTCGCAGCTCACGGAAGAAGAGCGCGCCGGGATGGAGATCCTCGGCGTGCCCGGCCTCGCGGAGGCGATGCAGCACGCTTTCGAGTAGCCGGCCGCAACGAGGTCGGCGGCGGCGCGACAAGCGCGCATGAGCTTCACCGCGGCGATCGCCGGTCTCGTTCATCTGCTCGCGCCGCTGCGCTGCCCGGGCTGCGACGAGCCGCTCTCGCTCGAGATCGGGGAGCCCTTCTGCGCCGCGTGCGCGCCGCTGATCGAGCCGGCGACGGGCGCGCTCGGGACGCACGCGGGCTTCGTGTACGGCGGGCCGCTCGCCGACGCGCTCCGCCGCTACAAGTACGGCGCGCGCGCCGAGCTCGCCGCGCCCCTCGCCGCCCTCGCCCTGCCCTTGGTGCGCGAGCGCCACGCGGGGCGCATCGACGTGGTCGTACCGGTGCCGCCGCATCCCCGCCGCCTGCGCGAGCGCGGCTTCGATCCCGTCGCGCTGCTGGCCGCGCCGCTCGCCCGCGCGCTCGGCGCCCGCTACGTGCCGCGAGCGATCGTCCGCGCGCGCGACACGCCGCCCCAGGCCTCGCTCGGCCGCAACGAGCGCGCGCGCAACGTGGCCGGCTGCTTCGCCGTCCGCGCCGCGCTCGACGAAGCGCGCGTGCTCGTCGTCGACGACGTGCGCACGACGGGCGCCACCCTCTTCGAGATGGCGCAAGCAGTCGACGACGCGGGCGCGAGCTCGATCGCCCTCTTCGCGCTCGCCGTCGCCGATCCGGAGGACCGCGCCGGCGCGGCGCGGCTCAGATGATGATCGTCTGGCAGCCGAACTGCACGTCGAGGCCCGTGTCGGCGCCCACGACCTCGCTCTGCGCGGTCGTGCACGAGGCCGGGCAGAGCAGGATCTGCGTCGGATGCGCCATGTCGTCGTAGTACCAGCCGCCGCGCGTCGCATCGCAGCTGGCTGCGTCGGGAACGAAGCCGACGTAGCTCATGCCGCTCGTGCCGCGCATGACGACGTTGACCCGACCGATCTGGAACGTCATGCCGTCGGGCGCGGGCGGGATGTCGACGAAGCAGTCGATCGGCGAGCCGTGCACGACGCCGTCGGCGACGGCCTGGAAGAAGGGCGGGAACGCGGCCGCGCCCTCGCAGATCTGGCGGCGCACGCCGTGCGTACGCTCGACGAGCGCGGTGTAGACCGGGCCCGACGAGACCGGAGAGACGCCGGGCGAGTACTCGCAACGCACGCTCGGATCGTTCTCGTCGCCCCAGCCGTACACGGCGTCGAACGTGTAGCCCTGGAAGAGCGTGCCGTACGTCGCCATGTCGAGGATGCCCGGCCCGAGCATGCGGCTGCTGAAGGGGTTGCCACCGCCGGGGAAGTCCTCGAGCGAGGTGAGCGTCAGGCGCGGATCGCCGGATTGGCAGGCAGGCTCGCCGGTGCCGCCGCACGTGCGCTGGTTGTCGTCGGTCACGAGGATGAACGTGTGCGTCGCCTCGGGGCGCAGCAGATCCCGCCACGGCGCCCCGCCATACGACTCGCCGTCCATGTAGCCGGGCGTCTGCGCGAGCGTCCCGAGGATCTGCTCGATCGGCATCGTGCTGTGGATGTCGACGTCGGTCTGGTAGAAGCGCGGCGGGTTGTCGGCGCACGCCGGGCCTGCCAGCGGCTCCGGCACGCACACGCCATAGGTGCCGGTGCGGGCCGAGAGCATGATCATGCGGAAGTCGAGATCGCTCGCGAGGAGCGAGGCCGCGAAGTCGTTGATGCCCGAACGGATCGCCGCGATGGCCGGCGCCATGCTGTTCGAGTTGTCGATGACGAAGATGATGTCGGCCGGATCGCGCGTGATGGTGGCCTGGCTCGTGCGCGACTCGCACGCCGCGTCGGGCGAGAGGCCGCCGTCGACGAGGGGCGCATCGCGGCCCACGTCCGTGCCGACGTCGGTCGGAATGCCCGTGTCGACGCGGCCCGAGTCCATCGTGCCCGTGTCGGCCCCGACCGGGCCGGAGTCGAATTGCGGCACGCGCATGGGCTGCACGGTGCAGCCGGCGACGAGCCACGCAGAGGACAAGCCAAGGGCGGCCCAGAGGCCGCCGGTACGCAGCGGAAGAATGCCCACGCCCTGATGCTAGCAGCGCCCGGACGGCGGGCGAACGCCCTCGTGGCCCGTGGCCGACAAGCCGCATTAAGCTCACCCGCGTGACACGCGCGCTTTCCGTGCTCGTCGCTTGCGGCCTCGCCCTCGCCGCCCCCGCGCCGGCGCAGGCGCAGGAGCGATCGCGACCTGGCGCCGGCAGCGTGCTCGACGTGGCCTCCCTCGATCGGGCCGCCGCGCTCCGGATCCGCGCCGAGGCCCGCGCGCGGCTCGCCGACGCCGCGGCCCCGTCGCGCGGCGGCGATCCCGCCGACGTGCTCCTCGAGGAGGCCATCGCGCGCTACGAGGCGGTGAGCACCGTCTTTCCGGACGACGCGTCGGTCTGGCTCGAGCTTGGGATCGCCCTCGCCCGCTTCGAGCGACAGGACGCCGACGGCCGACACGTCGAGCGGATCGACGACGCCATTCGGGCGCTGGAGCGCGCCCGAGCGCTCTCGCCGGACGCAGCGGAGATCATCGTCGCGTCCGAGCTCGCGGCCCTGCGCGCCCACCGCCAGGACTTCGCGGGCGCCGCTGCCGAGTGGCAGCGGGTGTGGGACGCGAGGGAGAGCGTGGCGCCGATCGCCGAGGCGCAGTCGCTCCTGCTCCCGCTCGCGCAGCGCGAGGCCACCTTGCACGAGCTGCTGGGCGCGAGCTCGCTCGACGCGGCCACGGTCCACGGGAACTGGGCCGAGATGCGCATGCTCGCGGGCGACGCGGCCGGGGCCGTCGAGCAGTATCGGTTCGCCGTCGGGGCCGCCCGCGTGGGCTCGCGCGCGGTCGCGCTCGGGCTCTGGGGCCTGGCGCTCGCGTCCGAGCGCGCGGGCGCCCACGAAGAGGCGCTCGAGAGCGCGCTCTCCGCGATGGACGCCGATCACGCCCGGCGCAGCGCGCACGGCGCCTCGACGGAGAACGACTTCGCGGCGCTCCACGAGGAGGGGGTGTTCTTCGAGCCCGCGTGCGAGATCCACGCCTACGAGGCGCTCGGCCACGAGGCGCTCGCCACGCGCGCGAGCACCGACGAGGGCCGCGCCGTGGAGTGGGCCCGCGCGCTGCGGAGCACGCGCTACTTCCTCGCCGAGGGCGGGCGCAGCTCGATCTACGCCGACGCCGCGCGCGACGCCGAGGCGCGCCTCGCGGCGCTCCTCGGGCGGGAGTGAGTCTCAGAACGTCGACGGCCGCATCGAGAGCGCGCGCGTGAGCAGGCCCTGCACGGCCGTGCGCACGTCTTCGCTGATGCGTTGCACCGCGATGGGATCGTCCTCGGTGCCGGGCGGCTGCGACGCGACGTCGATGGGCTCGCCGAAGAGGATCACCCAGCGGCTCGGGAGCGGCACGAGGCCGAGCGGGCCGAGCCACGGGAACGTGGACGTCACCGGGAGGAACGGCAGCCCGAAGAGCTTGCCCACGCGCTGGAGCGAGAAGAGCGTCGGGTGCGCTTCTTCGGCGCCGACGATCGCGACGGGCACGATGGGCGTGCGCGTGCGGAGCGCGAGGCGCACGAAGCCGCCGCGCCCGAAGCGCTGCAGCTCGTAGCGGCGCGAGAAGGGCTTGGTCGCGCCCTTGTCGCCCTCGGGGAAGACGGCGACGAGCGCGTCGTCGGCGAGCAGGCGCTCGGCGTTCTCGGGGCAGGCGCGCACGGCGCCGAGGCGGTTGGTGGTCGCGCCGAGGAAGGGCGCGTGGAACACCGAGTCCTCGACCAGCCAGCGCACCTCGCGCGCCGCCGGATGCTCGAGCGCGACCGCGGTCTTGAGCATGAGCCCGTCCCACGGGAGCGCGCCCGCGTGGTTGGCGACGAGCATCGCGCGGCCGCTCGAGGGCACCATGCCGACGTCGCGCGTGATCACGCGGAACCAGCGTTTGTAGAGGCCCTCGAAGAGCGGGCGCAGGCGCTGCTCGTACGCGCGGTCGAGGCCGAAGGGATCGACGACCGATCCGCGATCGCGGAGCGCCTGAGGGCCCCACTCGCGCGCGGCGTGCTGGCTGCCGAAGAGATCGCCGAGGAGCCCCGGCGGCGCGCCGCTCGGGGCTTGGCCGCCCAGCTTGTCGGCGATCTCGGCGAACGCGTCGGCGACGCGCTTGCGGGCGGAGGGATCCTCGCCGAGCGTGCGCGCGTCGGAGAGCAGGCGGTCGATGGTCTCTTCGACGGCGTAGTTGCCGCGACCCTCGGGATCGGGCGCGTCGGCGCGCGCGCGGGGCGCGGCAGGCGCGGGCGGCGGCGGCATCATCGTCTGGCTGGGCTCGAAGGCCACCTCCACCGCGGGCGGCGGCGGCGACGAGGCGTGGCGCGGCGTAGCCGTGGGCTCCTCGGCCGCGAGCTCGCCGAGGAAGAGCGGCGCATCGCCGAACGCGTCGGTGAGCATGCCCTCGTCGAGGGCGACCTCGATCATCGAGCGATCGTCGGTCGTGGTGATGTTGGGCGCGGGCAGATCGACCGGCGTCGGCATGCGCGGCGGCTCGGCCGGCGCCGAGGGGCGCGCCGCGGGCTGCGCATCGACCGGCGGCGTCTGCGGCGCGGGCGCATCGACCGGCGGCGTGCGCGGCGCGGGCGCATCGGCCGGCGGCGTGCGCGGCGCGGGCGCATCGGCCGGCGACGTGCGCGGCGCGAGCGGCGGCTCGGCGGGCGTCGCGCGCGCCGAGATGCGCGGGCGCGTGGGCTTGGCGCGGGCCGGTGGCCGCGGCTTGCCGGCGGCCGGCGCCTCGCGGGTCGAGGTCGTGGGCGCGGCGGGCGGCTTCGGGCCGCGTCCCGCGCGCGAGGAGGCCTTCGTGGCCTTGGGGCCGATCAGGACGACCCCGCTGGTGCTGACCGCCGAGCGCTCGCTCGCCGCGGCCGTGCTGCCGGCGCTCGACTTGGGAGCGGGCATGTTCCCCGCGCTGGACTTCGGAGCGACGAGGCTGCCCCCGCTCGACTTCGGCGCAGGCACGCTGCCCCCGCTCGACTTCGGCGCCGGCACGCTGCCCGAGCTCGACCTCGGCGGCGCGCTCACGCTCCCCGAGCTCGACTTCGGCGCAGGCACGCTGCCCGAGCTCGACCTCGGCGGCGCGCTGACGCTGCCCGAGCTCGACCTCGGCGGCGCGCTGACGCTGCCCGAGCTCGACTTCGCTGCCGGCACGCTGCCCGCGCTCGACTTCGACGGCACGCTTCCCGCGCTCGACTTCGACGCCGCCGGCACGCTTCCCGCGCTCGACTTCGACGCCGCCGGCACGCTTCCCGCGCTCGACTTCGACGCCGCCGGCACACTGCCCGCGCTCGACTTCGGCGCCGGCAAGCTGCCCGCGCTCGACTTCGGCGCCGGCAAGCTGCCCGCGCTCGACTTCGGCGCCGGCAAGCTGCCCGCGCTCGACTTCGCCGCCGCCGACACACTGCCGGCGCTCGACCTCGGCGCCGCGCTCACACTCCCCGCGCTCGACTTCGCCGCCGGCACGCTTCCCGCGCTCGACTTCGCCGCCGACACGCTTCCCGCGCTCGACGTCGGCGCCGGCACGCTGCCCGCGCTCGACTTCGACGCCCCGCTCACGCTGCCCGCGCTCGACGCCTTCGGCTCCACGCTCGCACCGCGCGGCGGGCGGGCGCCGACCACCTTCTTCTTCGGCGGCACGTCCCGCCCGTTCCCATCACGCCGTTCCGTCATCGCTCTGCCTTCGCCGTCGTTCTCGCCCGCGCTCATCGCCCCGGCCGTGCCTCGGTGAGCAGCCGCGCCTCGCGCAGGCGCAGCGCGCCGCCGAAGTCGAGCACCGCCTCGCGCGCCGTGTACGCCGCCCGCCACCCGAGCTCGCGCGCCATGCGCTCGCCGTCCGCCACGCACAGGTATCGGAGGTAGTCCACGAAGAACACCGGCGCCTCGTTCAGGCCCACCGTCCACAGCGCGCTCGTCCCCGCGCGCAGCAAGGGCCGCGGCACCGGGATCGGCGCGCGCCCCGCGAGCGTCGCCACCGTCGAGATCGGAAGCACGCCGTCGCCCACCACGTTGTACGCACCCGACGCGCCCTCCACGTCGAGCGCGAGCCGCAGCGCGCTCACCGCGTCCACCTCGTGCAGCACCTGCACGAGCGGGTCGTAGCCGAGCATCACGGGCACCAAGCGCCGCGTCAGCCAGCGCGTCACCCAGCTCGTCACCGTGGGCCCGAGGATCGGCGCGAAGCGCAGCGTCACCACGTCCGTCTCCGGACGATCGCGCGCCAGGCCCTGCATCTCGCGCTCGGCCTCGATCTTGTCGGCGAGGAAGCGGCAGCCGGCGATGCCGCGCAGCGGGCGATCCTCGGCGAGGAAGTTCGGGTTCGAGGGATGCGGCCCGTAGAGCAGCGTCGAGCTGCCCATCACCACGCGCTTGACCCGCGCATCGCGGCACGCGTGCGCCACGTGCATGCTGCCCACGCTCTCGAGCTCGTGCGCCCAGCCCTCCGCCGACGTCGGCAAGGAGAGGAACGCCAGGTGGACGACCGTGTCGACCTTCTCCGCGTGCAGCGTCTCGGCCAGGCGCACCGCCGCGCTCGGATCCGTGAGATCGATGCGGTAGCTCCGCGTCTTCTTCCCGGCCGTGCGCGGCGTCGTGACGTCGAGCACCACGATGCGCCCCACCGTCGGGTCCTCTTCGAGGATCCCCACGAGGTTCCGCCCGAGAAACGACGCCGCCCCCGTGATGGCGATGGAGCGCCGCTCCGGCAGCCTTCGATCGATCGCCCTGTTTTCCGTCCCCGTCCGCACCCAGCTCTCCGGCGGGCGACCATAGGTTGCGCGCGAAGCGTTGTCGATCACGGAAGCCGCGATGGGCGCGCGGGCACCTGCTACCCTCCCCCGGCTTTGGCTCTGGTGCCGCAGAAGTCGCCGCCCTCGCGCGCGCGCCGCGCCGTTCTCTTCGGGCTCCTCGCGGTCGCGTACCTGTACGTGTTCCCGTACCAGGATCGCACCAACAACCCGAACGAGAACATCCGCTTCTACATGACGGCGGCGATCGTGGACGACCACACGTTCGCGCTCGATCACGTGCGCCAAGAGTGGGGCTGGGTGAACGACGGCGCCCTCTACCAGGGCCACTCGTACTCGGTGAAGGCGCCGGGCACGAGCTACCTCGGCGTGCCCGGCTACTGGCTCTACCGGCAGTGGTGCAACCGCACGGGCCACGCGCTCGACCGCACGACCGCGCTCTGGGTGTGCCGCTTCACGGCCTCGGTGCTGCCGATGCTCTGGTTCCTCTACGCCTTCCATCGCTGGCTCGCGCAGCGCGGCGGCCCTCCGGTGCTGCGCGACGCGATCGTGCTCTCGCTCGGCGTGGGCTCGATGCTCTACGCGTACGGGATGCTCTTCGTGTCGCACACGTCGAGCGCGATCGCGGCGTTCGCCTCGTTCATGATCCTCGAGCGCGCGCGCCGCGACGAGACCATCACCGGCTGGCGCGCCATCTCGGCGGGCTTTCTCGCCGCGAGCGTCACCGCGTTCGAGTACCCGGGGTTCTTCACCACCGCGCTCCTCTGTCTGTACGCGCTCTTCGCGATCAAGAAGCGCAGCTACCTCGTGAACTTCGCCTTCGGCGCCGCGATCCCGACGCTCTCGGTGCTCGGGTTCCACCAGGCCTGCTTCGACAACCCGTTCACGCCCGGCCACCGCTACCTCGAGGCGGAGGCGTTCCGGGGCCTGGCGAACCAGGGCTTCTACGGCTCGGGCACGTTCCAGCCCGACGCGGCGGGCGGCCTGCTCTTCGATCTCGGCTACGGCCTGTTCCCGCTGACGCCGATCCTGATCCTCGCCTTCGTGGGCTTCCCCGTGCTGCTCCGAGAGAAGAAGACGCGGCTCGACGCGATCTTCGCGCTCGCGATCCCGGTGGCGACGTACCTCTTGATCTGCACGATGAACAACTGGCGCGGCGGCTGGACGGTGGGCCCGCGCTACCTCGCCGTCGGCTATCCCTTCCTCGCGTGGGGCGCGTTCGAGGGCGGCCGCGTGATCGCGCGCAAGTGGCCGCGCGGCCTCGGCGCGTTCGCGGTCGCGAGCCTGACGGTCGGCCTGCTCGCCTCGGGCGCGCCGAGCATCTACTACCCGCACTTGCCCGAGGGCATCACGCGCCCCTTGCCGCAGCTGATCCGCGTGCTCGTGATCGGCGGCTTCGCGCCCTACAACGCGGGGAGCTACTTCGCGGCGCAGTGGGGGCGCGACTTCCACGGCACGGCGTCGATGATCCCGATCATGGTCGTGGCGCTGCTGCTCGTGGCGTTCGCGGCGTGGGGCGAGAAGAAGCTGAAGGACCGCCTCGCGGTGCTCTTGGTCTCGTTCGTGTGGAGCTCGTTTCTCTTCGCCCCGCTGGTCGCGCAGGACAGCAACGCGGTGAGCGCGGCGGCGGCGACGGGGAACTTGCTGAGCTACTGGGATCCGAGCGGCTTCGACCGGGCCTCGCGCATCGAGCAGCGGATCCGCGAGGGCACGGCGAGCGACGAGGACTACCGCGCGCTGCCGCGCCTCTACGAGGTGGAGGGCCGCCCGAGCGAGGCCCGCAGCGCCGAGCGGCGGCGGGACGCGCACTTCCAGCCGGCGCCGCCGCCGACCCCCGAGCGCGCGCCCGTGCCGCTGCCGTTCCCGGCGCTCGACACGGCCCTCGGCAGGGCGGGCGCGCCCGACTGATCGAGGCCGGCCAAGGTCGGCGCGGGGCGCTGCATCCAAGGCCCGATGACCGAAGGCGAGACCGCCGCCCGCGAGGAGCTGCTCCGCGAGCTCGAGGCCGTGGAGGGCGAGCTCCGTGCGGTGGAGCAGGGCCGTAGGCGGCGCGCCGAGGTGGACGCCGCGCTGCGCGCGGCACGGTCCCGGCGAGAGACCGATCGCCTCCGCGCGCTCGCGGCGCTCGGCCTGCGCCCGACGAAGCGCGTCGGCGTGTGTCGAGGGGCGCGCGAAGGGGTGGCGGCACGACCGCGGCGCTGCCCCGGCTGCGACTCGACCGTGGTCGACCCGCGCGGCCTCGCGCTCGACGCGATCGCCGCGCAGCTGGGCGCACCGGGCGGATGGATCGTGCGCGAGGATGGCCTCGTGGCGAGCCGCGCCTGCGCCGAGGTGCGCGAGCGCGCGCGACGCCGCCGGATGCTCGCCCGCGGTCTCGGCTCCGCCTGCGCCGTGACGATGCTCGCCACGCTCGCCGCGCTCGCCGTGCTGCTGCGCCCGCCACCCGCGGCGCACTTGGTGTCGCTCTCCGAGACGGCGCCGGTGGGCACGCGGATCGCGCCGTTCGACCCGACGCCGCTGCCGCCCGAGCCGCCGCCGCACTTCGTGTGCCGGTACCCGCTGCGCTCGACGAGGTGAAGCGGACGGGGAAGGCCCGAAGACGCCTGTGGTGGCGCGAGCCCGGCTGCGGGCTCGCGCCACCATCCTCGCCACCCGACCACCTCACGTCGTCGCCTTCGTCTCCGTCTTGGCGCCACCGCGCGGATACAGATCGGTCAGCGCGTAGGCATCGATGATCGCCGTGTCGCCCGTGGCCTTCGCCGCACGCGCCGCCGCGCGCACGATCTCGACCACGATCCCGTCGAGCAGGTCGAGGCTCGCCGACTCCTCGGGAGTCCCGCGCGGCACCTTCGTCGTCGCGCGGGGACCGGGGACCGTCGCGGCGACGTCGGAGGGCGACGTCGCGGCGCCGCGAGATCGAGGCGCGGAGGGTGTCGCCGAATCGTGTTAGGCAGCCAGGCATGGAGACCCTCTTCGATCTCTTCGGGGCGCTCACGCTCGGCGAGCCGCCGGCGGACGAGTGGGACGACGCGGCGCTCGAGCGCGCATGGCAGGGCGAGGAAGCGCTCTGGATGGCGAAGCTCGCGGGGCCGGTCGCCGAGCGGCGCGCGCAGGTGGCGGCGGCGTGTGCGCTCGCGCGGCGCGTCGAGCGGCTGCTCCCGGCCGGCGATCCGCGGGCGCTGCGGGCGATCGCGGCGGCCGAGCGCTGGCTCGCGCGGCCTTCCGATGCGCCGGAGGCGTTGTCCAGCGTCGCCGAGCAGGCCTATCTCGCCGAGATCGATGCGACGCCGCAGGGCTTCGGGTGCACGAGCGCGGTGAAGGTCGCGTTCGACCCCGCGCTCGTCGCGCTCGGCGAGGGCACGCTCGCGAGCACCGTCCTCCATGCCGAGAACGCGATCGCGAACGGGGAAGGCGCCGAGCGCCGCGCGGCCCAGGCGGAGATCGCGGTGCTCCTTCGCGCGCACATCGCTTGCCCGCGGCTGGCGGCGCTGCGCGGCGCCGCCTTCGACGGCGAGTGAGCGGGCGCGCTCCGGGGAACGTAGCCCCCGCTCATCGGGCGGCTCGTGCGGCGCGCGCGATGAGCGCATGCTCGGCGGCCATGGCTGCCGAGTCTCCCTACGCCACGAGTCACAAGGGCCTGCGCCACGCGCTCGCGCGCTTCGAGCTGGAGGCGGGCCGCGCCCGCTACGACGAGCCGGGCTCGCTCGACGCGCTGAAGGCACGCGGGCGCGAGCTCGCGTTGCTCTTGTCCCACCACCTCGAGGCCGAGAATCGCTGGTACCTCGCGCCGCTGCGCGCGCGCGACGAGGCCGCGGCGCTGCACGACCTCGGCGATCACGAGCGGCTCGAGCCGCTCCAGCAGCGGATGATGGAGACGCTCGAGGCGATGGACACGCGCACCACGAGGGAGGCAGCGCACGCGTTCTATCTGCTCGTCACCGAGTTCCACGCGAAGTACCTGGAGCACATCCTCCACGAGGAGCGCGTGACCGAGGCGCGCATCCGCGCGCGCTTCAGCGACGCCGAGATCGACGCGATGTCGGGCGACGTGGTGCGGCACGTGGAGCTCCCCGTGCTCCTCGCCTCGCTCCGCTACATCGTGCCCGCGCAGCCTGTCGCCGAGAGCCGCGCCCTCCTCGCGCGCCTCCGCGAGGCCCCGTTCTACGCCGACGTGATCGCCGCGCTCCGCGCCGACCTCTCGGCGGAGGAGCTCGCGCGCCTCGTCGATTGAGCGCTTCCTATCGCAGTGTCGCCCGCCGGCGTGCGCGTTGCGGTCCCTCTCCCCAACCCTCTCCCGCTGTCGCGGGCGAGGGAGCCGCGCGCGGAGGTCGAAGCGGGGATGCGAGGCTCGGCGCGGCGCGGCGAGCCCGTGGCGCTCACTCCCGGACGGTGAGCGTCCCGATCACGCTGCGGCCGGCGAGGGGCAGGCCGAGGACGTCGACGCCGCGTGCGTCGGCGAGGTCGCGGACGACGACCTCGAGCGCGACGCGGCGGTCGAGCAGCTGGACCGAGAGGCCGGCGCCGAAGCGGAGGCGGCCGGAGATGATCGTGAGGTTCGCGGGGTCGGCGTAGCTCGGGGCGACGTAGTCGAGATCGGCGTAGAGCTCGATGCGATCGATCGGGCCGAGGGCGCTGAGGCCGCCGGAGAGGCGCGTGTACACCGAGACCGGCGCGCGCAGCGGGAGCGTGCGGCCGGAGGCCGAGGTGCCGGGCGAGGTGTCGACGGCGTAGAGGTAGCTGAAGGCCGTCGTCGAGCGCAGCCACGGAGGCAGCGCCAGCGCGAGCGAGGCCTCGGCGCCGGCGGTGAGCGCGCTCGCGACGTTCTGCGGCGTGTACTGGAACTGATCCGTGCGCACGTAGCGCACGAGGTCGCTCGTGGACTGCGCGAAGCCGCGTACGTCGAGCGTGCCCTCGAGCGCGTCGAGCGTGCCGCTCAGCACGAGACCGAGGTCGCCGCCGTAGCTCGTCTCGGGGCGCAGGCCCGCGTTGCCGACGAGGTAGGTGCGATCGCCGAAGAGCTCGACGAGGCTCGGTGCGCGGCTCGCGGCCCACGCCGAGCCCGCGAGCGCGACGCCACCGATCGGCTCGAGCACGACGCCGAGGCGCCCCGTCGGCAGCGCGAGCGTCGAGCCGTGCGCATCGCCCAGATGGCCCTCGGCGAGATCGAAGAGGCGCGCGTCGAGGATCTCGCCGCGCACGCTCGGGCGGATCTCGTAGCGCGCGGTGTCGACGGTGCCGAAGATGCGGCCCTCGAGCGCGAGCGCGGCACCGTCACGGGCCGAGCTCGCGGGCTGGGTCGACCGCAGCACGTCGCTCGGATCGAGCCGCTCGTGCGCGTAGGTGAGGACGAGCGTGAGATCGAGCGCGTCGAGCACGCGCAGGGTGCCGGCGCCGCGCAGCGTGAAGCGGAGGAGCAGATCGTCGGCCTCGCGCGGGAGCTGGCCGACCTGCGCGTCGGGATCGGAGACGTGGCGGCGCTCGACGCCGAGGCCGGCCGCGAGCTGCAGGCGCAGCGTGTCGTCGTGCTGGTAGAGCGCGGAGGCGCCGCCGAGGATGCGCGTCGTGGTGCGGCGCGAGCGGAGGTCGTCGTCGTAGCGCGTGGGCGGTGGCGAGAAGCCGCCCGTGCGCTCGGTGAAGAGGGCGGCGCCTTCGATGCGCGTCTCGTCGACGCGGCCGCGCGCGTGGAGCATCGCGGCGCCCTCGAGGTAGTCGGCGCCCTGGCGCACGACATCGATGTCGTCGGTGGGGTCGAGCGCGGTGCGGCGATCGTCGCGGTACGGGAAGCGGCCGCCGAAGCTCGTGAGGCCCGCGGCCGTGGTGACGTGGAAGCGGTCGTCGCCGGCCGAGGCGGCGGCGCGGCCCTGGGCGAGATCGAAGCTGCCGTAGCTGCCGGAGGCGGAGAGGTGCTGGCCGGGCTCGTCGCGCGGGACCAGGCGCAGGACGCCGCCGATGGAGCCCGCGCCGAGCCAGACGGGCGCGCCGCCTCGGTAGACCTCGACGCGCGAGAGGAGCCAGGTCGGAATGGAGCCGAGATCGAAGGCGCTGCCGTCGGGCGAGGCGATCGGGATCTCGCCGAGCAGGACCGAGGTCTGCTGCGCGTCGGCGCCGCGGAGCGAGAGCGTGGTGAAGCCGCCGAAGGCGCCGGTGCGCTGCGTGCGGGCGCCGGGCGCGTCGAGGAGCGTCTCGTCGAGGGTCTCGACGGCGCGCGGGCGGGCGTCCATCGAGAGGACGGTGGCGGAGGCCGTGGGATCGAGCTCGCTGCCGGCGGCGATCGGGCGCTCGGCGACGCCGCGGACGGAGTAGAGGAGGAGGTCGTTGTCGTCGTCGTAGGCGTCGGCGTCGGTCTCGGTCTCGGGGGGATCGGTGGCGTCGGGGCCGGTGGGGACCGTGGGTGGGTCCTGTCGCAGCGGCGCCGTCCGGCTCGAGCTCTGCAGTCCCTCTCCCCTACCCTCTCCCGCTCCCGCGGGAGAGGGAGCCGCGCTTCGAGGCTCGGCTCGTCGATCGTCGTCGTCCTCGCGCGCGTGCGCGTCCTCCTGCGCGCGCGCGTGCGCGGGGCGCGATCCGAGGATCGCGACCAGCAGCACGGCGACGCGCAGGGCGCGCACGCTCAACGCACGAAGAGGAGGCCGCCGTCGAACGCGAGGACGGCGCCCTCACCGGCGGCCGTGATGCCGGAGAAGTCGCCGCCCGTGACGAGCGCCGCGGGCGCCGACACGCTGACCGCGCCGCCCGTGACGCTCAGCGTGCGCACCTCGATGCCGTCGACCGCGAACGACGCGTCGTAGTGCACGCTCGCCGCGCGCCCGCCCGACAGCAGCGCGAACGCCGAGGGCATGTCGAGCTGCGGGAGGTCGTTCGCCGCGAGCGCGGTCGTCGACGCGAGATCCGTCTCGCTCAGCACGACGACGCGCGCGCCGCTCGTCGATCCATCGGCCCACGTGGTCCGGCCGAACGAGGAGCCGCCCGCGAGCAAGAGGCTCTCGTCGGCCCAGAAGGCCACGCTGCCGCTCGCGTCGCCGAGCCCGGTCACCAGCGCCTCGAGCATCATCCCGCTCGCATGCCCCGCGTACACACCGGGCACGCCGCCGATGCCGCCGTTCACGTAGTAGTCGGTCGCGTCGAGGAACGTCGCGTCGAAGTTCCCGTCGGCCTCGATCTCGATCGTGGTGCCGCTGCCGGTGGCCATGTCGAACACGCCGCCGACGTATCCGGGCACCTGGCTCGTCGTGTAGCCGAACACCGCGTGCATGCCGTCGGTCGAGACCGCGACGTAGCCGCCCCCATAGAGCATGACGGTGTCGCTCGGCGCCTCGTAGCGGGCCGTGCCGACGACGTGGACGGTCGGCGACTCGCTGCCCGTCTCCCAGCGCGAGAGGGTGAACGTCGTCGTCGTGCCGCTCGTCGTGTGCGTCACGTCGTAGGCCTCGCTCCCGCTCACCGCGATCGCGTCGACCTCCCGGCACACGCTGCCGACCACCGCGAGCTCGGGCGCGAGCGCGCCGTCCCAGCCGCTCGCGTCGGCGCCGCACGTCGCGACGCACACGTCGCGCACGCACGCGTGGCCGGCGCCGCACGCACGGCCTCCGCAGAGCGCGCCGCCCGCGTCATCGATCGGCGGCGCGTCGCGCTCGCCGCCGCCGTCGCCGGGGGCGCCACCATCGCTCGCGTCGCCGGCGACGCCACCGTCGACGGCGGGCGTCGTCCCACCATCGCAGCCGAACAGGAGCCAAGACACCGAACAGAGCACCAGGAGCTTGCGCATCACGTCTCCACTTCTCCGCTCACCCGCGGAGGAGGATTCAGCGACGCACTCCCTCGTCACGACGAGCCCACAGGCTCGCGCTCGCGCTCCCGTCGCCCCGACGGAGAACGTCGCCCCAATCGTCCTCGGCAGGTCTCCTGGCTCCTGGATCGTCCCCGGCCGCCCGTCTTCCCGGAGCCCGGAGGCTCCAGTGACCCCGACGCGCGTGGCGCACGCCGAGAAAGGCAGTCGAGTCCCCAGTCACAGTGGCGGGGGCCGCGCCGGAGTCGAGCGACGAGTCGCTCTCACCGGCTTCCCTCGGGAGCGCTCACGCGCTCTCGCCGCAGGGCGCATCTCTCTCGAGACGTTCCTGCGTGACCGACGACGCTCGGTTGTCAAAGACCTCGCACCGTCGCGAGGTGCGCGCGTCTTGGACTGGCCGCCTCGGCTCGGCAAGGGGCGAAGAGCGAATCCTCGCGCGAGACACATTTCGGCCCCACCACGCCGCGCTTGACCGAGAGGGACGGAAACAGGAGACACTCCACGGTGATGCGTCTGCTCTTCTCGTCCGCGCTCTTCCTCGCCCTGGCCCTCGCCGGGTGCGGCGGCTCGGCGACGTGCCCGTCGGCGAACGGAGCCGCGCCGGTGGCCGATGCGCCGCGCTTCGTGGCCGTCGCGAGCCACGGCTCGGTGAGCCAGGCGATCCTGCTCGGCGTGCAAGACAGCGGGACGACGCGGACCGCGGCGCGCATCACCGAGTTCGACGGCGTATCGATGGCGCAGTCGTGGCTCGACACGCGCAGCCGCTGGCCGAACATGCGCGGGCGCGGCCTCGGGCAGACGCCCTACCTCACGCCGGCGGTGCCGCTCGGTGAGGTCGTCACGATCGCGACCGAGACCTCGATCGTGCAGCTGCCGATCCCCGTCACCGCGACGCCGCACGATGCGGGAACGGCGGCGGGGGACGCGGGCCCGAACGTGCCGCTCACGCCCACGCACTGGGAGTGGATCCCGCCCGAGCTCGAGCTGCCGGCCGGAACGCCGCCACCCGGGATCGCCGACGTCGTCGTGGCGCCCGCGCAGAACGTCGCGTTCGTGGCGCGCGGCGCCGTGGGCCTCGGCGGTACGCTGATCGGCGGCGAGCTCTTCGTGCTCGACGTGTCGAGCCCGACGTCGGTCGTGCCGCTCTCGACCGCGATCGACTTCCAGCCCTACGCCGAGCAGGGGCTCTTCGTCGCGGCCGCGGGGCTCGCCGTCATGGACGGCCTCGTCTTCGCGGCGCTCGATCACCAGACCTTCGACTCGCGCGTGCCGGTCTACGGCACGGGCCTCGTCGCCGTGATCGATCCCGCCACGCGCGCCGTGCGCACCGTGCTGCGGATCCCGACGCTCCACGGCTGCACCGACGTCGGCCGCTACCACGTCCCCACCGGGGTGACGGATCCGGCGAGCGAGCATCGCCTCGTCGTCACCTGCCGCGGCGCGGCGCCGATGACGCCGGGCGCGCCTCCCGTCGACGGCGGCTTCGTCTACGTGGAGTACGACCCCGCGCATCCCGAGACGCCCCCGGCGATCGCGCGCACGATCACCAGCACCTCGCTCGGCCTGCCGCGCGCCGACGGCGGCACGATGACGCTCGCGGGCCACTGGGTGGCCTACGTCGCGCGCGGCATCGTGGAGCCGCGCTTCCAGGAGCGCGTGATCGCCGCGAACCTCGACACCGGCGCGCAGCAGGTGCTCGCGACCACACTCCCCGCGAACGGCACGTCCACGACGGGCTTCGGCCCCGGCGCGTTCGATCCCGAGAGCGGCGTGCTCGTGGTGCCGAACGGCTACGACGGCGTGTACGCGTGGGCGATGCCGCTCGACGCCGCGAGCGTCGAGGGCTTCACCTTCCCGGATCCGCAAGGGATCGCGATCACCGGCTGCGGGCACCTCGCCGTCCGCGAGGTGCGCCTGGTGCCGTCGGCGGGCGTGACCGTGCTGCCCGGTCGCGACGCAGGCACGCCGCTCGACGACGCCGCGACGATCGAGAACGACGCCGCCGTCGTCGACGTCGACGCCGGCCTCTGATCAGGCGACCTCGGCCGCCTCGAGCACGCGCAAGAGGCGCGCGGGGAGCTTCGCGCGCGCGGACGCATCGATCGCCGGCCGCGCCGTCGAGAGCGTGTTCCAGAGGAGCAGCGTCTTGCCCTGCCAGCGCGGCTCGCGCGCGATCGCCCGCAGGCCCGCGAGCGCCTTGCCGCTGTAGGTCACCTCGCCCGGCTCGCCGGTGAGGCGCCGCATCTGCTCGATGCCCTCCACCGCGTCGCGCGTCGGGTAGCCGTAGCCCTGCCCGAGCGCGCCGCCGTAGAGGCTGTAGCGCACGCGCCCACTCTGGCGCTTCCACTTGGGCTCGCGCGCGGCGATGAACTTGTCGGTCGCGCGCACGATGGAGCCGATCGTGAGGCGGTTGCACGCGATGGCGAGCGTGATGCGCACGCCGATGATCTCGGTCTCCCAGCCGAGGTAGGCGGCGCCGAGCGCGAGCGCGGCGAGCGTCCCCGACGAGCCCGTGGGCAGCACGATCGCGTCGGGCCGCGGCATCTCGCCGCGCGCGACCTGATCGGCGAGCTCGAGCATCGCGTCGACGTAGCCGAGGTTCGCGAGCGGGTTCGCCGCGCCCGGCAGGATCAAGTACGCGTCGTCGCCCATCGAGCGCCACGTGCGCCAGATCGTCGTGAGGTAGTTGCCGCCCCAGACGAGCTCGGCGCCCGCGCCCGCATCGACGAGCAGCGCGTCCTTCGCGAAGTGCGTGACGGGCTGGTCGAAGAGCACGATGCGCACGGGCAAGCCCACCGCGCGCCCGAAGAGCGCCGTCGCCATCGCCTGCGTCGAGGCGATGCCGCCCGCCGTGACGATGCGCGCCTTCTTCTTCGCGATCGCGTCGGCCAGGATCAGCTCGTAGCGACGCACCTTGTTGCCGCCGTAGAGGGGCGAGGCGAGGTCGTCGCGCTTCATCCAGAGGTCGTCCCGCCCGAGCCAGTCGGCGATCGCCGTCATGCGCTCGACGGGCGTCGGCAGATGCGCGAGCGGCATCCACGGCAGCGTGGCGAGGCCAGGCAGCTCCTCGAAGAGGCGCGGCTTGGCGCGGTGCTCGGGCTTCCACTCGCCGGGGCGCGAGGCGCTCATGCGCGCGCAGCGTACGCTATCGTTCACGCATGCGTCAGTCGCCTGCGCTCCTCGGCCTCGATCACGTGCAGATCGCGATCCCGCGTGGCGGCGAAGATCGCGCGCGCGCGTTCTACGTAGGCCTGCTCGGCATGAGCGAGGTGCCCAAGCCGCCCGCGCTCGCGGCGCGCGGCGGCGCGTGGTTCGTGGTGGGCGGGCAAGGGCTCCACGTGGGCGTGGAGGAGCCCTTCGCGCCGGCGAAGAAGGCGCACCCGGCGTTCCGGCTCGCGAGCGCGGACGACGTGCGCGCGCTCGCGAGCCATCTCGAGGCCCACGGTGTGGCGGTGCGCTGGTCGGACGAAGCGCCCGACGCCGTCCGCTTTCACTGCGACGATCCCTTCGGCAACCGCCTCGAGATGACCGCGCCCGCCTGATCGCGGCGCCGCCGGGCGTGCGCGCCGGCGCGCGCTCGGGTAAGCGATCGCGAGAGATGTCCGACGGCACCAAGCGCGACGACGGCGGCAAGCACGAGGGCCCCGCCCACGCCTCGCCCTACCCGGTCTCGCGCCTGGCGCCGGTGCACGACCTCGTGGACGTGGCGCGCCGCATCCAGGAGGCCGACGCCGTCGTCGGCGCCGTCGCGACGGCCGAGCTCACGGTGATCGCCGAGCAGATCCGGCGCCTCCAGGAGGAGGCGCAGCGCGTGCTCGATCGCACCAAGCAGAACCTCGAGCTGCACCGGGCGCGCTGCTCGTTCGTGCGCAAGCCGGGCGGCGTGTACCACCTCTACGAGCGGCCCGATGGGGAGCGCTGGTTCTCGATGATCGGCCCGGCCGAGTGGGGCCCGGGCGACGCGACGCGGGTCTTCGTCGGCAGCTACCGCCTCGAGCTCGACCAGAGCTGGACGCGCGTGGACGAGGGCGCCGCGGCGGACGAGCGGCCGCGCTCACCCCACGAGCTCGTCAAAGCCCTGCTCGGCGCGTAGCGCGCACGGGGGTGGGGGCGCGACGGCTCTCACGGCAGCAGCCCCGCCGTTCTGGTAGATCGGCGGGCCATGAGCGCGAACGACGTCGAGCACCAGGGCGAGGGGAGCCACGGACCGCGGCTCGCGCGGATCCGCGGCAAGGGCACCTACTCGGTCGTCACCCTTCCCCACCAGTGGTTCATCCTCGCGACGGGGGCCGAGCTCGGCGAAGAGCCGCTCGCGCGTCGCCTCATGGGCACGCCGATCGTCCTGTTCCGCGATCGCGACGGCCGCGCGGGCGCGCTGCTCGATCGCTGCCCGCATCGCAACGTGCCGCTCTCGGACGGCGAGGTCGCCAAGGACGGCACGCTCCAGTGCCCGTACCACGGCTGGCGCTTCGATCGCGGCGGTGTCTGCCGCGCGGTACCGAGCTTCACCGGCACGCCGGAGAGCAAGGCGCGCGCAGCGCCGGCCTATCCGGTGATCGAGCAGCAGGGCTTCGTGTGGGTCTACTCGACGCCCTTCGAGAACGACGCGATGACGATGCCGGAGAAGCGCCCGCACGTCTTCCAGCGCGCCGACGATCCCGAGTACGTCACGGTGCGGCAGCAGCTCGACCAGAACGGGACGTTGTTCTCGGCGCTCGAGAACGCGCTCGACGTGCCGCACACCGCGTTCCTGCACCGCGGCCTCTTCCGCAGCGAGAGCCGCGGCATCACGCTGAAGGTGAAGGTCTCACGCACGCAGGACCGCGCCGTGGCCGAGTACTGCGGCGAGCCGCGGCCGCCCGGGTTCATGGCGCGCGTGCTCTCGCCGAGCGGCGGCGAGGTGCAGCACTGGGATCGCTTCATCCTGCCCTCGATCGCGCAGGTCGAGTACCGCATCGGCGACGAGAACCACGTGCTCGCCGACACCGCGATGACGCCCATCTCCGACTTCGAGACGCGCCTCTACGGCGTGGTCTCGCTCAAGACGCGGCTGCCCGGGCGCCTCGTCGAGCCCTTCGTGAAGCCCATCGGCCTGCGCGTCCTGCAGCAGGACTCGGCGATCCTCGCCAAGCAGACGGCGCTCGTGAAGGACTTCGGCGGCGAGCAGTTCACGTGGACCGAGATCGACGTGCTCGGCAAGCACATCTGGCGTCTGCTCAAGTCGGCCGAGCGCGGGGAGCCCATCCGCGAGACCGAGGACCAGCAGATCGATCTGGTGGTGTGATGCGCGCCAGGATCTTGGCGATGGCGGCGCTCGTCGCCGCGTGTGGAGGCGCGACCCCGGCGCCCGCGCCCGCCGCGTCGCAGGCCGCGGGCACGCGCTACCGCGTCGGCGACTACGTGATCTACCGCTACGCCGGCCGCGTCGTGGGCCCCGATCCGATGCTCCTCATGGAAGAGGTGATCGAGCAGGACGGCAACCGCCTGGTGATCGAGGTGACCCTCACGCGCGGCCACGAGACGGTCCGCGCATGGCGCCAGACCGTGATCGACACCGAGGAGAACCGCGCCGCGAACCGCGTAGAAGCGCTCTGCCAGATCGAGGGCGAGACGTGTACGCCGCTCGCGAACGAAGGCAACGCGGACCTGATGCGCATGTACGAGGGCCTGTACGTGACGCCCGACGCGCCCGCGACGAACGTCACCACGACCGACGAGGCGGTCGACGTCGGCGGCACGGAGATGACCTGCCACGTCACGCGCAGCGACATCGTGGTCGCCGGCGAGCCGCGGACCCTGAAGGAGATCGAGTGCCCCGATTTCCTCTGGGGCCACGCGGGCAGCGACGTGGAGATGCCCGACAAGCGCCGCGTGCTGCACGTCACGGTGCAGGCCTTCGGCTCGGCGGAGTGACGAGCTCGGGGGCGCGTCGCGCGCGAGCGAGTGCTCGGGCATCATCGCCGCCATGACCTCCTACCGACCTGGCCGCACCATCGTCTACGTCGTCTGCGCCTTGCTCGCGGCCGAGGTCGCCGGGCAGTGCATCCTGACGCTCGGGCAGTGTCTCGAGGCGTTCGTGCTCGGTCACCCCATCGACGATCCTTCCGAGGACTTCAGCTCGCCGCTCGCGATCGCGACGGCGGCTGCGCTCGGTCTCGGCGGGCTCGGGCAGATCGTCACGCTGCTCCTCTGTGCTGCGGCGTTCTGCTTCTGGTTCTACCGAGCGGCGAAGAACGCCGAGCACTTCGCGCACGGTGCCTTCGTCGAGCACGGCGCCGGCTGGGCCGTCGGCGGGTTCTTCGTCCCGATCCTGAACCTCGTGCGCCCCTACCAGATGGCGCGTCAGATCGAGCGACTCAGCGGGAGCACCGTCGAATCGCCGCTCATCGGCTTCTGGTGGGGCGCGTTCGTCGCGAACAACATCCTCGGCAACATCGAGTTCCGCGTCTCGGACATCGACGTGCTCGCCGTGCTCTCGGTCTTCTCGGCGATCGTCACGATCGCGGGCGCCGCGCTCTGCGCACGGATGATGTTCTACCTCGAGGATCTGCAGGCGAAGAAGGCCAGCTCGCCCGAGGACGTCGCCGCCGTCTTCGCGTGAACGGCCCCGGCCCGCGCGCTCAGCCCCAGGGTGAGGGCGCGGGCGTCGCTTGGGCCTGGCGCAACGAGATCACGTGGGCGCGCAGGTCCTCGATGCGATCGAGATCGTTCGAGATCGAGATCGTTCGCCGGCCCTTCAGGTCCAGCTCGAGCTCGATCTCCTGGCCCTTCAGGTGATACGTCCCGCGCCCGCCGTAGGTCGTGCGCACGCGCATGTCGCGAATCTCGTCCCACCGGACCACCAACGGCGCGCGCAGGAATCGCGTCCACACGAAGCCCTGCTGGTGCGCGACGATTCGCTGCGCGCGGAGCACGAACGCATAGAGCAGGAGCAGCGCCCCGAGCGACATCGCGAGGGCCGCGGTTCCGAGCCCCTCGAGCGTCACCGGAGCCCCCGCTGCGAGACCTCGCAAGAACAGCAACGGGCCCGCTACGAGGAGCACGGCGCCGACCGGCCACAGGTAACCGCCGGCCGCAAAGCGGCCCTCGTGGGTGCTGAGGACGGGACCGAGATCGCTCATCCAGCCGCTCCGGCGGGGAAGCGCTGGGCGGCCTCCTCGAGCGCGCGCGCCGCCGCGTCGAGCGTCGGGAGCAGCTTGTCCGCATCGCCCATGCTCATCGTCGTCGCGTTCGAGTAGCGGAACACCAGCGCACCCTCCTGACCCAGGATGTGCACGTAGTCGGTCTGGTAGAGCTGCTTGAGGGCAGGCGCCAGCACGGGGCCGATCCGCGCGTCGACGCACTTGAGGACCAGCACGCCGTCCACGGCCGGGTCGCCGAAGCTCTGGGCGGGGAGCCCGGTCTGCGGCGTGAGCTCGACGTTCGGCTTCGCGTTGCGCGTGTGCACCTCGAACGCGGGGAACGGCGCGCCGACGGCCACCGTGAGACGCGCATCGAGCCACGTGTGGAGGGTCTTCTCGAGCACGCCGCTCTCGAGGTTCATCCGGTCGTGATAGAGCAACTCCACACGGCGCCCGTTCGGCGCGCCCTCGATCCGCACCGTGTACTCGGGCTGCAGGGTCTTGCCGACGTTGCTGATCGCGTTGCCGTAGAGGGCTTGCCCGCCCTCGCGCCGACGCGGGTTCATGTAGAAGTTGAACTCCGGCTCGCCCGCCGTGAGCGCCAGGCCCATCCGCTGCGCGACGGCGCCCGCGCGCGCGTGCGCATACTGCTGGTCCATGGCCGTCAGCGTCGCGCCCTGACGCGAGCGCATGAAGACCATCACGGCCACCACGACCACGACCACGATCAACGGGAGAATCGCCTGCACGCAAGACCTCGCCTTCCGCGGCGGCGCAGCGCCGCACGGTTGCAGCCTCGGGGGAGAGACGAGGCCCCTCGCCCCTCCGCCGACGCCCTGGCCACTACCTGGCACAGGCATGCATGCGCCGGCAAGCATCGTCTCGCCGCGGACGATGCGGGCGGCCCGGCTTGGCTCGCCTCAGGGGCGCCCTTTGGCCCGTTTCCGTGGGTCCCGGGGGACGCACGTCTGTGGTACAGAGAGGCCCGCCATGACGACGAAGCACCCCGATTCCTTCCAGTCGCGCGCCACCATCGAAGCTGGCGGCAAGAAGTACGAGATCTTCCGCCTCTCGGCGCTCGCCAAGATCGGCGACATCGAGACGCTGCCCTACTCGATTCGCGTCTTGCTCGAGAACCTGCTCCGCAACGAGGACGGGAAGAACGTCGACAAGAGCCACATCGAGGCGCTCGCCAAGTACGACCCGAAGAAGGTCGGCGAGCAGGAGATCGCCTTCACGCCGGCGCGCGTGCTGCTCCAGGACTTCACCGGCGTGCCCTGCGTGGTCGACCTCGCGTCGATGCGCGAGGGCCTCGCGGCGATGGGCGGCGACCCGAAGAAGATCAACCCGCTCCAGCCGGTCGACCTCGTCATCGACCACTCGGTGCAGGTCGACGCGTTCGGCACGCTGCGCTCGTTCGAGGAGAACGTGGCGCTCGAGTTCGAGCGCAACACCGAGCGCTACCGCTTCCTCAAGTGGGGCCAGGGCGCGTTCTCGGGCCTGCGCGTCGTGCCGCCCGGCACCGGCATCGTGCACCAGGTGAACATCGAGTACCTCGCGTCGGTCGTGATGACGCGCGAGGTGGACGGCGTCACGCGGGCCTATCCCGACACGCTCGTCGGCACCGACTCGCACACCACGATGGCCAACGGCCTCGGCATCCTCGGCTGGGGCGTCGGCGGCATCGAGGCCGAGGCGGCGATGCTCGGCCAGCCGAGCGCGATGCTGATCCCCGAGGTCATCGGCTTCGAGCTCAAGGGCAAGCTGAAGCCGGGCGTCACGGCGACCGACCTCGTGCTCACCGTCACGCAGATGCTCCGCAAGAAGGGCGTCGTCGGGAAGTTCGTCGAGTTCTTCGGCGCGGGCATCCCGGGCCTGCCGGTGGCCGACCGCGCCACCATCGCCAACATGGCGCCCGAGTACGGCGCCACGATGGGCTTCTTCCCGGTCGACGCGGCGACGCTCGAGTACCTGCGCCTCACGGGCCGCAGCGAGGAGCAGATCACGCTCGTCGAGCGCGTGCTCAAGGAGCAGGGCCTCTTCTTCACGCCCGACGCGAAGACGCCGCGCTTCACCGACACGCTCTCGCTCGACCTCGGCGACGTGGTGCCCTCGCTCGCCGGCCCCAAGCGCCCGCAGGATCGCGTCGCGCTCTCGGACATGCAGCGCACGTGGCGCCGCGCCCTCGTCGGCTTCCTCGGCCTCGAGCACCCGCCGAAGGACGCGAACGTCAGCAAGACGGCGATCGATCGCTGGATCGGCGAGGGCGGCGCGTGCGCGCCGATCGACGGTGGCCACGCGCACCACGCGCGCATCACGCAGCGCGAGAGCGTCGCGCTGAAGCGCGACGGCAAGGATCTGAAGTTCGACGTCGGCCACGGCGACGTCGTCATCGCGGCCATCACGAGCTGCACGAACACGTCGAACCCCTACGTGCTCGTCGCGGCCGGCCTCGTCGCGAAGAAGGCCCACGAGAAGGGCCTGAACGTGAAGCCCTGGGTGAAGACCTCGCTCGCGCCCGGCTCGCAGGTCGTCACGGAGTACCTCACGCAGGCGGGCCTGCTCCCGCACCTGCAGGCGCTCGGCTTCCACGTGGTCGGCTACGGCTGCACCACGTGCATCGGCAACTCGGGCCCGCTCGAGGACGAGATCAGCGCGGCGATCAAGAAGGGCGACCTCACGGCCGTCAGCGTGCTCAGCGGCAACCGCAATTTCGAGGGCCGCGTCTCGCCGGACGTGAAGGCGAACTACCTCGCCTCGCCGCCGCTCGTCGTCACGTACGCGATCGCGGGCACGGTCGACATCGATCTCGACAAGGACGCGCTCGGGACGGGCAAGGACGGAAAGCCGGTGTTCCTGAAGGACATCTGGCCGACGCCCGAAGAAGTCGCGAAGACGGTCGCCGAGAGCGTCACGCGCAAGCAGTTCGAGACGAAGTACGCCGACGTCTTCAAGGGCCCGGACGCGTGGCAGAAGACCGAAGCGCCGAAGGGCGCCACGTTCGCGTGGGACGAGAAGAGCACGTACATCCGCAAGGCGCCGTTCTTCGACGGCCTCAAGAAGGAGACGCCGAAGGCGCCCGGCGACATCACGGGCGCGCGCGTGCTCGCGCTGCTCGGCGACTCGATCACCACGGACCACATCTCGCCGGCCGGCAACATCAAGAAGGACTCGCCCGCGGGCAAGTACCTCATGGACAACGGCGTCACGCCGCGCGACTTCAACCAGTACGGCGCGCGCCGCGGCAACCACGAGACGATGGTGCGCGGCACGTTCGCGAACATCCGCCTGAAGAACCTGCTCGCCCCCGGCACCGAGGGCGGCGTCACCAAGTTCCTGGGCAAGACGGATGCAGATGGCCCGGTCACTTCGATCTACGAGGCGAGCGAGAAGTACATCGCGGCGGGGATCCCGCTCGTGGTGATCGCGGGCAAGGAGTACGGGACGGGCAGCTCGCGCGACTGGGCCGCGAAGGGCACGTACCTGCTCGGCGCCAAGGCCGTGATCGCGGAGAGCTTCGAGCGCATCCACCGCAGCAACCTCGTCGGGATGGGCGTGCTGCCGCTGCAGTTCGTGGACGGCCAGAGCGCGAGCTCGCTCGGCCTCACGGGCACCGAGGTGATCTCGATCACCGGGATCGCCGGCGGTCTGAAGCCCGGCATGACGCTGAAGGTCGACGCGCGCGCTCCGTCGTCGGGCGCCGCGGTGAAGTTCGACGTGAAGTGCCGCGTCGATACGCCGGCCGAGGTCGAGTACATCCTGCACGGCGGCATCCTGCAGTTCGTGCTGCGCCAGCTGGCCTGAAGGGCCTGGCCTGATCGCTCGCTGACGCCCTGACGCTCGCTCGCTCCTCCGCGCGCCGCGCTCCGCCAACCTGGCGGGCGCGGCGCACGCGCTACGGCAGTTCTCGCAGGTTTCGCGCGGGCTCCGCCGTGGCACGCGCGCTGCTCGGAGCGCCTCGCGCGCCGTGATCGTCGCGGCGCCATGCACGGCCGAGCCGTGGGGCCGAACGAAGCGAGGTGCGTGATGCGTGATCGAGGGATCGCGAAGGTGGTCGTGTGTCTGTTGGGGCTGTGGGTCTCAGGCCCGGCGCGAGCGCGTGCGCAGGACGCGGCGCACGAGGACGAGGACGCGTCCGCGAGCGTCGAGCTCGCTCTCTCGATGGCGCCCTCGGCGCTGCTCGCGCTCGGAGGCGGGCAGAGCGGCGGGCTCGGCGGGCTCGCGGGGCTCGGCGGGACGGGCGGCGTGTCGGGGCTCTTCGCGCCGCAGCTCGATGCGGGCTTCGCGCTCGACCGATGCACGCTTCTCGTGGTGGGCATCTCCGGATCGTTCCGCGATGGGCCGCAGCCCGGCTACGGGCTCAGCGTGCCGGTGGGCGTGCTCTGGTACCTCGAGACGCCCCGCCTCGGGCGGGTGATGCCGATGCTGCGCGTCGGTGCGGTGCTCTCCGTGTCGCACCAGGATCTCCCTCCCAGCCTGGCGAGTGGAGCGATCGAGACCTTCGGCGCCCAGGCGCTCGCGCGCGGCGGGATCACCTGGCTCCCCGCACGGCGCGTCGCGATCCGGGCCGAGATCGGCGTGCGCGGAGGCGCGGACACGACGCAGCTGCCGGGCCTGGGAAACGTGGTCGGCGCCTCCCTCGGGCTCGACGCGCTCGTGGGTGTCGTGCTCCGCGTGTGAGCGCGGAGCGCGACGCCCGAGCCCGAGCCCGAGCCCGAGCGGCTCGTGGGGCGCGTTGGGTCTCTCGCGTTGGGTCTTGCGCTCGGCACCTCCCGACCCGAGAGTGCGCCCATGATCGACGTCCACTTCTGGCCCACGCCCAACGGGCACAAGATCACGATCGCGCTCGAAGAGCTCGGGCTGCCCTACCGCATCGTCCCGGTGGACATCGGGCGCGGAGAGCAGTTCACCCCCGAGTTCCAGGCCATCAGCCCCAACGGGCGCATGCCGGCCATCGTCGATCACGAGCCGACCGGCGGCGGCGAGCCGCTCTCGATCTTCGAGTCGGCCGCGATCCTGCAATACCTCGCCGAGAAAGGGGGCGGGCTCATGCCGAAGGACGCGCGCGGCAAGTACCGCGTCCTCGAGTGGCTCAGCTGGCAGGTGGCCGGCCTCGGGCCGATGACGGGCCAGTACGGCCACTTCAACGTGTACGCGAAGGAGAAGATCCCGTACGCGATCGACCGCTACAAGAACGAGGTCCGGCGCCTCCACGCGGTGATGGAGACCCAGCTCGGCAAACACCCGTTCCTCGCGGGCGAGTACTCCATCGCCGACGCCGCCGCGTATCCGTGGGTTGCGTTCTACGTCGAGAACGAGCTCACGGCGGACCGTCCGAACTTGCGGCGCTGGTGCGCCACCATCGCGGCACGCCCCGCCGTCGTGCGCGCCTACGCGAAGGGGAGCGAGGTGAAGGGCCGTCCGATGGACGAGCAGGCGCGCAAGCACCTCTTCGACAAGAAGTACTGATCCGAGAGGTCGAGCGCGACGACGCGCTCGGTGGTCGACCAGAACTACGGGTCGACCACTGTCTGTTCCAGCGCATTCGCGCTGGAGCTCGAACTGGCAGTGAAGGGTTCCGACACGTCTTGTGTCGGCCCTTCAGCGCCCTGCGCAGGCGAGCGCATGGAGCGCGCGCACGTCGAGCGGCTCGCGCTCGGAGCGCGGGAAGCGCAGGCGCTCGCCCGGCAGATCCGTGGTGCGTGCCATGCGCTGCGCGTCGGCTTCCATCACGACGCGGGCGCGCGCGATCGCCCGCGCGAGCAGCGGATCCGCGGGTGGCGCCTCCGGCATCTCCGGCAACGGCTCGAGCGGCGCCAGCGGGTCCTCCGTGAACGCGCGGTTCACCAGCGTGTGGCGGATGCGCAAGCCTCGCTCGGCGATGCCCGCCGCGAGATGCCGCGCGTCCGCGAGGTGCGAGCCATCGGGCGCGACCACGAGCGCGAAGTGCGCCTCGTGGTGCAGCACGTGATCGATCGCGCGCGCACGCTGCGCGAAGCCGCTCCGCATCCCGAGGAAGGCGCGGAGGAAGGTCGCGAGCTCCTCGCCGAGCCCTTTGCCGCCGAGCAAGCCCACGAGCTTGCCGGCCGCGTACGCGCCGGCGCCCGCGATCGAGCCGGTGGCGAGCGCGCCGAGCGAGCGCTGCTCGGCGAAGCGCGCGAGGGCCTGCGGCGCATCGAGCACGTCGAGCGCGCTCCGGAGCGGCGGCGTGTCGAGCACCACGAGATCGGGTGCGCCCTCCCCCTCGAGCACGTCGTAGAGGTGCTCCATCGCCACGTAGGCGTGCGAGCGCGCGAGCGTGCGCGAGAAGGCGCGGTAGACGCGGTTGTCGAGGATGGCCTTCTGCTGATCCTCGCGCGCGATGCGACGGATCAGCGCGTCGTAGCTGGCGCGCGGCTCGAGCATCGCAGCGGTGAGCGAGCCGCGCGCCGCGAGGCCCTCGAGCGGGACCGGCACGTGCGCGCCCGTCGCCCCGGCGCGATCGATCCCGAGCGCGCTCGCGAGGCGCCGCGCGGGATCGATCGTGAGCACGAGCACCGATCGACCGAGCACGGCCGCGCGCACCGCGAGCGCCGCGGCGAGCGTGGTCTTGCCGACGCCACCCGGCCCCACGCACACGAGCAATCGCCCGTGCGTCACGCAGGCATCGACGGGGATCGCGCTCACGACGCGGGCTCCTCGAGCAGCGACAGACCGATGCGCCGGAGCGCCGCCTCGTCGAGCGCACCCTCGATCTCGTCGACCAGGCGCGCCTCGATCCCGTGCGCCCGCAGCGCCCGCCGCGCCTCGTCGACCCGCGCCCAGCGACGCGCATCGACCGCGAGCAGCGCGAGGGCCGAGGCGGCCGGGCCCGAGGCGCTCGCCCTGCGCGCAGCGAGCGCGCCGAGATCGAGCGATGCGGCCTCACGCCCCTCGACGCGCCCGAGCACGACGTGCCCGAGCGCCACGCGCCGCGTGCGCACGAGGCCATCCCAGAGCTCGAGCGTCTCCTCCACCGCGAGGTGCGTCGGAAGCGCCGCGAGGTGCGTGGCCGCGCTCTTCTCGCTCGCGAGCACGCCCATGATCTCGTCGAGCAGCGCCGCGATCGGGCCTTCCACGCCGAGGCTTCCCAGCACGTCCGGCAGCGCGAGCAGCATCTGCGTGTGGCCCGTCGCGTCGGCGTCGACGAGGATCGGATCGAAGTCGCTATCCGCCACGAGCGCACGGAGCCGATCGAGCGTGGCGACCTCGATCACGCCGGGCGCGGCATCCACGAACGTCCTCACCGGCCGCGCGCCGAGGAAGCTGCGCGCCACGCGCGAGGGGAGCGCGCGCTCCACCATCGCCTCCACGGCCGCCCCCGGCGCGAGGTTCGTCGCCCACAGCCCGGGCCGCACCTCGCGCTCGGCGTGATCGATCGCCGCGCCGAGCACGTCACCGAGCGAGGCGCGATGACCCAGCTCGAGGAGCAGGGGCCTTCGCCCGCGCGCGGCGTGCGCGAGCCCGAGCGCCGCCACGAGCGTGGTCTTGCCCGTACCGCCCTTGCCCGTGAAGAGCTGCAGACGCCGCTCGAACGGAGCGCTCGCGCGCATCGCCGGTGCTCTACCTCCGTCGCGCGCCGGCGCGAGCCCAGATCGCGAGATCGGCGACGTTGGTCCCGGTGGGGCCCGTGACCACGAGCGCGCCGGCCGAGGCGAGCAGCGGAAAGGCATCGTTGTCGTCGAGCGCGTGGCGCACGGCCCCGGGCGCGAGCGCATCGCGCGCCTCGGCATCGATGCAGGCCCCGGCGGCCGACGTCGGCCCGTCGATGCCGTCCGTGCCCGCACAGAGCAGGACGCCCTCGATGCCCGCGTCGAGCGCGCCGAGCGCGACCTCCTGGCTGCGACCGCCCTTGCCTCGACCGCGCACGGTGACGACGGTCTCGCCGCCCGCGACGAGCGCGTCCGCCGGCGTCGCTCGCGCCGCGTGGGCCCACGCGCGCCCCGCCTCGCGCGCCTCGCCCGAGAGGGCCGGCCCCGGTGCGACCGAGAGGCCCGCGGCCTCGAGATGCGCCTGCGCCGCGCGGACCGCGCGCGCGTTGTCGGCCACGACCTCGAGCGTGCCTCTCGGGATCCCGGACGGCGGCGTCCACGCGGCGAAGCGCGCCCGCTCGCCCGGCGTGAGCACCGCCGCGACGTGCGGGCGCGCGACCACCTCGGCGGGCGAAGGCCCACGCCAGGGCGACATCGGCCCCGAGGCCACGCGCGCAGCCGCCTCGGGCGACGACGAGACCACGTCGCTGATCACCAGCGTCCGCACGCGCCGCGGCGCGAGCGCGCGTGCGAGCCCGCCGCCCTTCAGCTGCGAGGAGGCCACGCGCAGCGCGTTGAGCTCGTCGATGTTCGCGCCGGCGGCGAGGAGCCGTCGTGTCGTGCGGCGCAGCGCCTCCGCATCGATGCCCTCCGCCGGCACGTCGACGAGGGCCGACCCGCCGCCGCTGATCAGGACGAGCACGTCTTCGTCGGGCCCGAGCGCGCGCGCATACGCGAGCAGCTCCGCGCCACGCACGGCGACGTCCTCGTCCGGCACCGGGTGCGCGCCCCATCGCAGGTGCACGCTGCGGGGGAGCTCGCCGGGGTCCGTGCCCCGCGGCGCGATCACGAGCGCCGATCGCACCTCGCACGCCTCGAGCGCGCCCCGCGTCATTCCGATCGACGCCTTGCCGAGCGCGAGCACGTGCACGGGCCGCGGGACCGGATGCGCGCGAAGCCACGCGCGCGTCGCGCTCGCCGCCTCCACCGACGCGAGCGCCGCATCGAACGCCGCGCGCACGAGCCGCGCCGTCGACGCCTCGCTCGGGCACGCGCTCACCTCAGCCGTGGGCGCGCCCGTTCTTCTGCTCTTCGAGCAGCGCGAGGCCGATCTCCATCGCGCGGCGCGCCCGCACGAGCAGCTCCGCGTCGCCTTCGATCTTGCCCTTCGCCGCGGCGAGCTCGGCCTCGAGCGCCGCGATCCGGGCCGCGCTCTCCTCGTTCGTCTTCTGGGCCGTCGCGAGCTCGGCCTGCGTCTCGGCGAGCGCCTCGCTGGCGATCGTGTGCTGGTTCTCGCTCTCGGCGAGCTTGCGCCCGATCGCGGCGAGGTCGGCCGAGTGCTTCCGGTTCGACTCCTCGAGCGCCGTCGTGTGCGCCTTCGTGAGCTCGCTCTTGGCCGCCTCGAGCGCGGCCGCGTGCTTGGCGTCCTTCTCGGAGAGCGCCGTCTCGTGGCTCTTCGTGAGCGCCGCCGTCGCGCTGTCGTGGTTCTCGCGCATGGCGACGGTCGCCTGCTCGTGCTGCGCGACCAGGCTCGCGAGGGCCGCGTCCTTGGCCTCGCGCTCGCGATCGAGCGCCTGCGCGTGCTCCGCCGCGAGCTTGGCGAGCGCGTCGGCGTGCTCCTTCTTCGCGGCCTCGAGCTGCTCTTGATGCTGCTGCGCGAGGATCCCGAGCTCCTTGGCGGACTCGGCCATGCGGTCCTCGACCGCGCGCTGGTGCTCTGCTTCCTTCTGCTCGATCGCGCGCTGATGCTCGGCCTTGGCCGCGTCCAGCGCCTTCGCGTGCTCGCTCTTGGCCGCCTCGAGGGCCTTGGCGTGCTCGGCCTTCGCGGACTCGACCGCCGCCGCCTGCTCGGACTTGGCCGCCTCGAGCGCCGCCGCGTGCTCCGCCTTGGCCGCTTCCAGCGCCGAGCCGTGCTCGCCCTTGGCCGCTTCGAGCGCGGTCCCGTGCTCCTTGCGCAGCGACTCGAGCGCCGCCTCGTGCTCGCTCACCTTCGCGGCGAGGGCCGCCGCGTGGCCCGTGCGCGCTGCTTCGAGCGCGCTCTGGTGCTCTTCCGAGAGGCGCGCCGCATCGGCCGCGCGCGTCGCCTTCTCGCTCTCGACCTCGGCCTCGAGCTTCTTGACGCGCGCCTCGGCGCGCTCGGAGCGAGCCTTGAAGTCCTCGGCGCGCTTGGCCGCCGTCTCCTTGTCGCCCTGCGCCGCCGTCAGCTGATCGGTGAGATCGGCCGCCGCGCGCTCGAGCTCGAGGTGCTTGTCCTGCGCATCCGCGATCTGGCGCTCGAAGCCGAGGCTCTTGTCGCGCAGCTCGAGCAGCTGCTTCTCCTTCGCGCTGAGCTGGTCGCGGAGGTCGAGGAGCTCCTTGTCCTTCTTGTTCAGCGTCTCGCGCAGGTCGAGGAACTCGCGGCTCGAGACCCCGGTCGTCTTCGCACCGCCGGCCGCCGCGCTCTGCGCGAGCTTGCGCGTCTCGGCGAGCTCCTTCTCGAGGTTGGCCACCTCCGCCTTCAGGCGATCGACCGGCGCGGCCTTCTCTTCGGCTTCCTTCGCGCGATTCTCGGCGCGCGCGAGCGCGAGCTCCGCCTCGCGCAGCTTGCGCTCGAGCTCCTGCACGGCGGGCGAGGGACCGGCCGGCGCGGCGGGCGCGGCCGGCGCAGGCGGCGGGGACGCGGCCGCGGGAGCCGGAGCCGGCGGTGCCTTGGGCGCTGCCGCGACGGGCGCGGGCTTGGGCGGTGGAGGCGCGGCGGGCGCGGGCGCGGGCGGCGCCTTCACGGCGGCCGCGAGCGCGGGTGGGATCACGCCCACGGTCGTGTGCTCGTCGTCGCCCGAGACGAGCGCGTCGAACGCGCTGTCGGCGAAGGCCTCGATGTCGGGATCGACGGTGCGCGCCGCGTGCAGCTCGGTGCTGCCGCTCGACTCCATCGACACGTCGAGGTCGCCCTCGATCGCGATCTCCTCGTCGGCCGCGAGGTCGTCCAGCGGAAGGATCGCGCGCACGCGCTCGACGAGCTCGTCCACGCCGATGGGCTTGCGCACGTAGTCCTCGGCGCGCGTGCGCAGCTTGCGATGCTGCTCGAAGATCTCTTCGGTCGCTTCGCTCGAGAGGATGACGATCGGGATCGACGCCGTGTCCGGGCTCTTCTTGAGCTTCTTGCAGACGAGGAAGCCGTTCACCTGCGGTAGCTCGATCGTGAGCAGGATGAGGTCGGGGCGCGACTGCGAGGCCGAGTCCACCCCCGCGTTCCCATCCTCGGTCACGTCGACGACCGCACCGTGACGGCGCAGGCGCTCGGCAACGTCGGCTGCGAACGCGGCGTCGCTCTCGAAGAACAGGATGCGCTTCTGGGACATGGCCGGGCGAGGATAGAGGCGCGGCTCTCCCGCTGTCAACGCATGCCTTCGTCGATCTCCCTGTAATTTCAGGGCGATTCTCGTGTCGTGGCAACGCCGTGGCGATGTGCGCGAGGAAGCGGCACGATGAGGCCATGCTGCCCGACGTCCCGGATCCGACGCTCTATGCAGCGCCCTTCTTCCTGCTCGCCATCGTCCTCGAGGTGTGGGTGCTGCGGCGACAGCGCCGCGCCGGGCGCGACGTGCTCGCCTACGACGACACGAAGGACACGTGGGCGAGCCTCGCGATGGGCGTCGGCTCGCTCGTCACGGTCACGGCGATCAACACCGGCGTGTACTGGCTCGCGACGTGGCTCTGGCCGCATCGCTTCCTCGACCTCGGCGAGGGCGTGCTCGGCTGGACCGCGGCGATGGTCGGCTGGGACTTCGCGTACTACTGGCATCACCGGTGGGAGCACGAGGTGCGCCTCTTCTGGGCGAGCCACGTCAGCCACCACTCGAGCCAGAAGTACAACCTCTCGACGGCGCTGCGGCAGCCGTGGACGCCCGTGCTCGGCATCCTGCTCTACCCGCCGCTCGCGCTGCTCGGCGTGCGCCCGTGGATGATCCTCGTCGCCGGCGGCTTCAACCTGCTCTACCAGTTCTGGGTGCACACCGAGGCGATCGGGAAGCTGCCGCGCGCCTTCGAGTGGGTCTTCAACACGCCCTCGCACCATCGCGTGCACCACGGCTCGAACGGCGCCTACCTCGACAAGAACCACGGCGGGATCTTCATCGTGTGGGACCGGATGTTCGGCACCTTCGAGGAGGAGCGCGAGCGCGTGGTCTACGGACTGACGAAGAACATCGCGACGTACAACCCGTTCCGTATCGGCTTCCACGAGTACGCGGCGATGTTCCGCGACGTGGCGCGCGCCAAGAGCCTGCGCGAGGCCTGGGGCTACACGTTCGGCCCGCCCGGCTGGCCGCACAGCGTCGCCGCCGCGCGCGACGCCGGCAAGCCTTGAGCGCCCGTCACTCGCAGGGGAGCGGCAGACAGACGAAGCGATTCGGCGCCGACGGATTCGACGGGTTCGGCACGTCGTAGCAGCCGTAGCCCTCGCGGCAGCCGGTCTCGGGGAAGAGCGTGTGATCGCAGCGCGCGGCGCACCCGGCATCACCGCGCCCGGTCAGATCGGCGCAGCCCGTGAACGCGCGCGCGCCCGCCTGATCGGGACAGCTGCCGGTCGGGCACGGGAGCGTGCAGGTGCCGCCGGGGAAGCCCTCGGCCGCGCGGCGACAGATGCCACCCGTGTACGCGCAGTCGGCGTCGCTCGTGCACGGGCCGCCGATGAAGCCGCGCAGGTACGACGTGGGATCGGCGAGCTGCGCATCGCAGGGGCCGAGCGTGTTGGCCGAGGCGACGGGCGCGCCGACGACGGCCACGTGATCGGACCAGCCGTAGCTCGTGCCGCCGAAGAGGTGCTGCGCCGCGAGCGGAGAGACGTCCCACACCGGCGCGCCGGCGCCGACCTCGACGCAGACGTTCGGGCCGATGTCGGCGACCTGCACGATCACGCAGTGCGTGCGCGCCTCGTCGACGAGGCGCACGTGCTGGCCGCACGCGAAGCGCTGCGCGTTCGCGGCGTAGTACCAGGTGCCGTCGGCGGTGCCGCCGCAGGAGACGCTCTGCGTGTCGGCGCCTCCCCCGAAGGTCGTGAGCTCGTACTGCTGATCCTGCGGAACGCGGTCGTCGGTCGAGGGCGAGGGAGCGCGCGCGAGGCAGGCGCTGACCGTCTCGCCCGCGGGCCCGCCCGTGCTCGGCACGGTCCAGGGCGCGGGCGTCGGCGGCATCGCGATGGTGCAGCCGCCATCGAGACCGCCGGCGTCGTTCCCCATGCCCGCGTCCACGGAGGGACCCGCGTCCGGCGCGCCCTGCGCATCCACGGGCGTGCCCGCATCGAAGCGACCATCGACGTGCAGCGACGCGCCGTTGCAGCCGGCGACGAGCGCGAGCGCGGAGAGGCAGCAACGGGCGTCCACGAGCGCGAGGCTAACGCATCGCACACCGATGCGCTGGCGCTCGGCAAAGAGTGCTCGCCCCGGAGGACCCGGACGGACGCGGTCCCGCTTCGGGCTCACCCGAGCTCGAGCCGGATGTTCGAGACGAGCGCCTTGAGCGCTTCCTTCGCGCCTTCCGTCGTCGCGTGCCGCACGAGCGCGTGGCCCTCGCCCTCGTAGCCCTCCGCGCGGCGCGTCCCGAGCGCGGGCAAGCTGATCTCGACGAGCGCGTCGCCGACCTGCTCGCGTGCGGCCGCTTCGCCGTGGATGCGCACGATGCGATCGCCGTGCCCCTGGCCGCGGAAGAACGCGGCGCCCGCGGCGCGCTTGCGCGTCGGCGCCTCGAACTCGTCGCAGGCCACGAGGCGCGCCCACGCGCCGATCATGTCGACGTCGTGCGTGAGGCTCATCAGCGGCATGATCTGGACGCCCGGCGGCCGCGCGCCGACCTCGGAGACGAGGCGGGAGCCGTCCTCGCGCAGGAACCACTCCATGTGCGTCAGCCCCGACCACTCCGAGCGCGGGCCGGCGCCGAGCGCCTCGAGCGCCGCCGTGTTCGTGTCGTGGAAGCCGGTGAACGTGGGATCGTCGGCCTCGGCCGGGAGCAGCACGCAGTACTGCATCCAGGGGTTCTCGAGCACCTCGAGCGGCGACGGGAAGTAGCGCGTCCCCGAGCGCCACACGGGCTTGCCGAGCACGGAGACGGTCTCGCAGGTGTGCTCGCGCGCGCGCACGAACTCCTCCACCTGCACGGGCGCACCCGGGCGCGGCCCTTCGCCCGCGGCGATCATCGCGTCGAGATCCGCGGCGCTCTCGATGCGGCGCGTCGCGCGCGCACCGAGCCCGGCCTGCGGCTTCACGATCGCCGGATAGCCGAGGCGCGCGACGGCCTCCCGCAGATCGCGCTCGGTCTCGGCGAGCCAGCTCTTGGCGACGGGGAGCCCCGCGTTGCGGAGCACCTCTTTCATGCGGTCCTTGTCGCGGAAGTTCCGCGCCGTCTCGGTACGCATGCCCGGGATGTCGAGCGCGTCCCGGGCGGCCGCGAGCGGCATCTGCAGCTGCTCGAGCGCGCCCGCGAGCCGATCGACGGGGCGAATCGCGCGCGAGATCGCCTTCAGCGCCCCCGCGAGCTGCCGCCCGTCGAGGCAGCTCGGCACGCGGTAGTGCCCGGCGAGCCGCTCGCGGATCGCCATCGGGAGCGCCGACTCGGGGGACTCGCTGACGAGGCTCGTCTCGACACCGTCGAGGTCGATGAAGGCGCGCACGTAGCGCAGCGTGTTCGAGAGAAAGTGCGGCGCGACGAGAACGACGTGTCGATCCAAGCGAGACCCTCCGCGGTCATCGTATCCGGACCCCGTCGCCTTCCGCTCCGAAATCGGCCCCGCCCGGAAAGAGCCGGCGGGAGGCCCCGACGCGACGCCGCGCGCCGGCGCGAGCTCGGTGCACGCACCGACGGCAACGGCGACGACCAGCCGCCCCGACGCCACGCCGCGCGCCCGCGCGCGCTCGATGCACGCACCGACGGCAACGGCGATGATGACACCTCCGCGAGCCGCGAGCCCCCTCGCACGCGAGGGAGCGAAGCGACCGAGGCGAAGAGGGGGTGAGGCGCATCCGGCTCCGCCGGTGCGCCGAGGGGGGGCGCCCAGCCCCCCCTGAAGAACTAGTTCGGCTGAGGCTCCGGATCCCCCAGGACGGGGCGCGTGTTCGGCTGCGGCTCCGGGTCCGGGCGCGTGCCGCCGCGGAAGAGCATCGCGCCCTGCGCGTCCGCGGCGTGAACCGCGGCGGAGAAGCCGGCGACGAGCGCGGCCGCCGTGTCGTCGGCCCCTGCCGCGTCGAGATCCGACTGGACGTCGCTCACCGTGTCGACGCAGACGACGTCGCCACTGCCATCCACCGCCGCGACGAGGCCCGCCTGAAGCGAGGCCACCTCGAAGCGCAGGTGCGATCCGTCCCCGATCAGCCCCGCACAATCGGGCGCGTCGAGCGCGCCGGCGTCGGCGATCGGAAGCGGGCTCGCATCGGAGTAGAGCCCGGAGCCCTCCCCCGCGACCAGTGCCGGATCGCTGCTGCATCCGACGAGCGCGACCGAGGAGCACGCCGCCAGCGCGAGCAGCGCGCGGACGAGCGACCGTTTCGTTCCCTGTTCCCGATTCTTCATGACGCCGCTCACTTGCCGAGCTCCCCGAGCTCGTACTCCTTGACTAGCTGCGAAAGACGCGGCCGCTTCATGCCCAGAAGCGTCGCCGCCCGCGTGATGTTCCCGTTGCTCTCCACGAGCGCGCGCACGATGCACTCGCGCTCGAGCCGCTTCTTCATGTCGAAGAGCGACGTACTCCCCGCGCGGACCTCGTTGTAGACCAGGCTCTCGATCGGCGCATCGGCCGTCGTACGCGCTTCCGCACGTCGCGCCGGCGCCTCCTCCCGCGGCACGAACGACTCGGCGAACGCCGCCAGGTCGTCGGCCACCAGCTCGTCGCCCTCGGCGAAGAGCGTGGCCGAGCGCAGCACGTTCTCGAGCTCGCGCACGTTGCCCGGCCAGCGATGCGCCGAGAGCAGCTCGAGCGCCTCGGCCGAGATGCGCTTGGGTGCCTCGTTCCGCTCGAGCGCGATGCGCGCGAGCAGGCGCTCGGTGAGGATGGGCATGTCCTCGATGCGCTTGCGCAGGGGCGGCATGTCCACCGTCACGCCGCGCAGGCGGTAGTAGAGGTCCTCGCGGAAGGTCCCCTCGCGCACCATCTTCTCGAGGTCACGGTGGGTCGCGGCGACGATGCGCACGTCCACGCGGATCGGCTGCGTGCCGCCCACGCGCTCGAACTCGCGCTCTTGGAGCACGCGCAGCAGCGCGACCTGCGTCTTGGGCGAGATGTCGCCGATCTCGTCGAGGAAGATGGTGCCGCCGTCGGCCAGCTCGAAGCGGCCCTTCTTCCGCGCCTGCGCGCCGGTGAACGCGCCGCGCTCGTGGCCGAAGAGCTCGGAGAGCAGGAGCGTCTCGACGAGCGCCGCACAGTTGACCTTCACGATCGGGCGCGAGGCGCGCGGGCTGTTCTGGTGGATCGCCTCGGCGATCAGCTCCTTGCCGGTGCCGCTCTCGCCGCGGACGAGCACGATCGCATCCGAGCTCGCGACCTTGTCGAGCACCGAGAGCACCGACGCGATGGCCGGCGAGGTGCCCGCGATGGCCGGGTAGCGGCGCGTCCACTTCTCGAAGCGGGCCTCGCTCGAGACCGGCACCGACGCCCGGTGGATCGGGCGCGACGGCGTCGTCATCTCGGGCCGCGGCTGCCACACCGCCGCGATGCGGCCCACGAGCGACATCAGCTCGGCCCGGACCGGGCGCTCCGCCCACGCCGCCGCGGCGTCGTCGGGCACGTTGCGCGCGAGGGTCGCGTCGACCTGCTGAGCGCGCTCCACGATGCGCGCCGCCGCCGCCGTCTCGCCCGCCTCGACGAGGCAGCGCGCGTAGAGCACGAGCGCCGGGAGCAGCGTCTCGTCGTCCTTCGTCCGCTCGGCGAGCTCCACCGCCCGCCGGCATGCCGCGAGCGCGTCGCGCCCCGCCGCGCGATCGAGGCGCGCCTTCACCTGCGCGACCTCGGCCGCCCGCTTGGGCGAGGAGTCGCCGTGCTCGATCGACTCGAGCACGCGGCTCGCGCCGCTCACGTCACCGTCCTCGAGCGAGAGCCGCGCGAGCTCGAGCTGCACGTCGACCGTGCGCGCGTTGCCGAGGCGCTGGAAGATCTCGAGCGCCGCCTCGAAGGCCGCGCGCGCCTGCTCGTGGCGTCCGTCGACCATCTCGAGACGCCCGCGGAGCGCGAGGCGCTCGCCGGTGACCGGCGCGATCTGGCCCGGCAGCCCGTTGCCCGAGCCCGCCACGTGCGCCGCGAGATCGCAGAACGCGCGCGCGCGATGGCGATCGCCGAGGCTCAGGTAGAGCTCGCCGAGGTTCGTCGCGACGCGCGCGAGCATCGCGCGGTTGCCGAGACGGCGGAGCAGCGCGACCGCCACGTGGTAGTGGCCGAGCGCGCGGCGGTAGTCGCGCGCGAGGTGGGCGAGCACGGCGAGGTTCTCGGTCGCGATCGCGCGGTCGCGCGTGTCGCTCGCGCGCGTCGCCACTTCGATCGCGCGCTTGCAGGCCTCTTCGGCCGCGCCGAGATCGCGGCGCAAGAGCATCGCGACGCCGAGGTTCGTGTGGGCCTGCGCCTCCTGGTGCCCGAGCCCGGCGTAGGCCGCCTTGCGACGGTTCTCCTCGAAGAGGAGCGCCGCCTCGGCCGGGTCCTTCTGCGCGAGCGCGAGCTTGCCGAGCGTGTTGCGCGCGTGGAGCTCGATGCGGAGCAGCTCCGGCTGCTCGGCCCGGGCGAGCGCGCTCCGGGCCCACTCGGTGGCGCGCGCGTACGCGCCGCGCTGGTAGTGCAGCTCGGCGAGCTGCGCCTCGACCTCGGCCACCTCGGCCGGGCGATGGGACGCCTCGGCGAGATCGCGCGCCCGCGAGAGCGGCTCCTCGGCCGCGCCGAGGTCGCCGAGCAGCGTGAGCAGGTAGCCGACCTGGCGCGCCGCGGCCGGGTCCTCGGGCCGCGCCGACTCGACGAAGTGCGCGTGCGCCAGCGCCGCCCGGTAGTTGCCGGCCACGCGATAGAGGTCGGCGAGCTCTTCGCGGATCACGAGCGGCACGTTGCCGTCGGTCGCGGTGAGCAGCTTCTCGAGCAGCGTCGCCGCCTCGGCGTGGGCATGCCGCGCCGCGAGCGAGGCCGCGGCCGCGATGCCGAGGTCGGCCGCCCGCGCGAAGTCGGCCGTCGCGATCGCGTGGCGCACGGCCTCCTCGAGCTCGAGCCGCTCGGCGCACACGTCGACGGCCCGCGCGTGGATCTCGTGGCGCTGCGCCGCATCGAGCAAGAGCGCGCAGGCGCTGCGGTCGGTCTCGCGCTCGAAGGCGACGAAGATCTGTCCGTCCACGATCGAGCGCACGAGCAGGTCGCAGGGCGCGAGATCGGCGCGGCTCGCGTGCTCGCGCGAGAGCCCGGAGATGGCGCCCAGCGTCTCGAGGCTGGCCGGCCGCCCGAAGACGGCGAGCGCGGAGACGAGCTTGCGCGCGGGCTCCGTCAGACGCGCGAGGCGACGCTCGACGCGCGCCTCGGGCGTGAGCGGGTCGGCCTCGAGGAGCAGATCGATGAGCTCGGGGTTGCCGCCGGTGCGCGCGAGGATGCGCGCGATGGCCTCCTCCGACTGCACGTACGCGCGGACGCCCGCAGGATCGAGCGCGCCGATGCGCAGCTCGCGCGTGGCGGCGTGCTTGCGCAGCTGATCGAGCGCGTCGGGATGCGTCGGCTCCACGTCGTCGCGGACGCTCGCCACGACGAGGGCGCGCACCGCGCTCGACTCCGGCTCGCGCCCGCCTGCACCGAGCGTGACCGACCCGTCGAGCAGGAAGTGCAGGAGCTCGAGCGTCCCGCGATCGGCGCGCTCGATGTGATGGAGCAAGAGCACCGGCGGGCGCACGCGCGCCACGTCGCGGAGCAGCATCGCGATCGAGTCGAGGAAGCGCATGCGCTTCTCGAACGCGGCGATCTCGGGCGGCGCGCCCGAAGGATCGCGGTGCTTGCCGTCGGCGCCCTCGCCGACCGGCTCGGCGCCGTGCTGGTGCCAGAGGCGGTGACAGCCGGCCCGGCAGCTCAGGCCCGAGAGGTCTGCCTGCGGTGCGACGCCGATCTCCTCGAGGAAACGCAGCGCGCGGTCGACGATCTCGGCGAAGGGACCGAACGCGCGGCCCGGCTCGCAACGCCCTTCGAGCACCACGCCGCCCTCGCGACGAACGCGACCGCGGAGCTCCGCGAGCAGGCGCGACTTGCCGACGCCGCGGCCGCCCTCCACGAGCACGAGCCGCTCGGCGCCCTGCTGCGAGGCGCGATACGCCTCTTCGAGGCGCGCGATCTCGGTCTCGCGCCCCGCACAGCCACTCTCGCGGCGCTCGGTGCCGAGCACGCCGACGGGCGTCGGCATCACCGACAGCCGCGCCGTGACTGGCGGCGGCGGCGTGGAGCGCGTCGCCGTGTCGGGGACGGCGAGGCGAAGCGACGAAGACTCCGAGCCGGACGACTGCCCCATGAGCACTCCCTCGGCGAGCTCGGCGATTGCCCACCCGGACGTCGGGGGAGCGCCACCGAGGCCAGCGGGCGCAGACGCGCCATGGCCGCCCGAAAGGTACGGCGAGGTGCCCCCCGCTTCAAGGGGGCCCGCCGCGTCCGAGGCATGGACGCCGCCGCCCGAGCCGGCGCCGGCCACGTCGAGCAAGCGCAGGTGGGGGGGCCGGCGAGACATGGCGTGCGTTCACGCAAGCCACGTTCCACGCGCAGCACGCCAGAAACACCGAAGAAACCGCGGCAAGCGCGCGGGACGCGTGCATCGGCTGACGGCGGATGGCACGGCTGCGCCGAGAAGGCGCGCCCATCGGGTTCTGCCGCGCCGCCCAATCGGTACTGCCGCGCCGCCTATCGCTACTGCCGCGCCGCCTATCGGTATTGCCCGATGTCGATCGCGTAGCGCTTCAGCCAGCGATGCACCTGCATGCGCTCCTTGCCGAGCTCGCGCCCTACCGCGGCGATGTTGCCCTTGTGCTTGGCGAGGACCACACGCAGCTCGGCCTCGCTCGGCGGGCCCGACATCTTGCGCGGTGGGGGCGCGGCCGGGAGCGGCGCGACCGGCGCGGGGATCGCGGGCGAGGACTGCCCGGCGGCGAGCGGAACGCGATGCTGCCCGGAGGGCTCGAGCACCGGCGAGATCATCGGGCCCGTCGTGCGCCCGTGCGCGCGCAGGCCATCCTGGAGCGCCTCGGGCAGGTGCTTCAGATCGAGCTCGCGCCCATCGGAGAGGGCGACGGCGAGCTTGATGGCGCTCTCGAGCTCGCGGACGTTGTAGGGCCAGGCGTGGTGCGCGAGCGCCAGCATGAAGGGCAGCGTCACCGCGGCATCGGGCCGCCCCGCGCGTCGCAGGAAGTACGTGGTGAGCGGATACAGGTCCTCGCGCCGCTCGCGCAGCGGCGGCAGGCGCACGTAGAACTCGCGCAAGCGCGCGAGCAAGTCACCACGGAAGCGCCCCGCGGCGACCTCCGCCTCGAGATCACGGTGCGTCGCCGCGACGACGCGCACGTCCACGCGCTCGGCGACCGTCGCGCCGATCGGGAGCACCTCGCGCTCCTGCAGCACGCGCAAGAGCTTGGCTTGGGCCTCGAGCGGCATGTCGCCGATCTCGTCGAGGAAGAGCGTGCCGAGGTGCGCGGCGCGCACGAGGCCCTGCTTGTCCTGCGCCGCGCCGGTGAAGGCGCCCTTGCGGTAGCCGAAGAGCTCGCTCTCGATCAGGTTCGCCGGGAGCGCCGCGCAGTTGATCGCCTGGAAGGGCCCACGCCGTTCGCTCGCCTCGTGGATCGTGCGCGCGAGCAGCTCCTTGCCGGTGCCGCTCTCGCCCGAGATCACGCACGCGAGCTGCGCCTTCGCGATCTTGTCGACGCGATCGAGCAAGAGGTCGATCTGGCAGCCACCGACGAGCTGGCTCTTGATGCGGTGCTGCACCGGGCGAGAGGTCTCGATGACCGTCCCGTCGATGCGGTAGGCGCCGTAGGCGAGCACCGCGCGCTGCGCGAAGCGGTAGATGGAGTCGCCGACGCGAACGACGTCGTTGTCGCGAAGGATCTGCTCGGCGATGCGGACGCCGTTGACGAGCGTGCCGTTCGTCGAGCCGTTGTCCCGGAGCACGAAGCCGGGCGCGGTGCTCGGCCCCGTACGCTCGACCTTCGCGTGGTAGCGCGAGACCGCGGCCTCCGGGATCGAGAGCGTGTTGTCGGGCTCGCGGCCGATGCTCGTGGTCTCCCCGAGGAAGGGCACGGCGGCGGCGAGCTGGCGGTGCAGGCGCGAGTACACGAGCACGAGCCCGGCCGTCGCATCGAGCGTGGTGTCGAAGCGCGGAATGCCTTCCAGCGATGCGGTCGTCGCGACTCGTTGCGTGGTCATCGGCCGGCGTCGTGCGGGTGGGCCTTTTCTGGTATAGCAGAGCCCGCCTCGTTCCGGACACCGTCGTTTCCCGCCGTCGGGAAGACCGTCGGCGCCTCCGCCGTAGGCGATGCAGGAGACGCACGAACATGATGGGGATGCTTCGGATCGCAGGGTTGGGTCTGTTGGTGGCTTCTTTCGCGCTCGCCGGGACGGGCTGTGGCCGCCGCCGTGCGCGCACCGCCGCCCCTCCGCCGCCCGCGCCCACGACCGGGTCCTACGTGGTCGCCGGCGCCTACCAGGGCGCCGCCGCGGACTACGTCTCGCAGCACATGGCGGTGCGCTACCAGCAGTACGCCTCGGACATGGTCCCCTCGTCGTACCTGCAGTACGGCAACCTCTACGAGGGCCAGGAAGAAGAGTTCTCGACGGTGTTCGAGGTCGGCTACTGCTACCGCGTCATCGGCGTGAGCGGCGAGACGATGGCCGATCTCGACCTCTTCATCGTCGACGAGAACGGCAACCCGATCGCGTCGGACACGGGCGTCGAGAACTTCGCCGTGCTCGGCATGGGCTCGGACATGATCTGCCCGCGCTGGACCGGCCCCTTCTACATCACCGCGCGCGCGTACCGCGGCTACGGTGACTACGGCGTGCAGGTCTTCCGCCGCTGAGCGACGGGTAGAGCGGGAGAGCAAGACGCCCCGGGCCGAAAGGCTCGGGGCGTTCTTGTTCGGCGAGACCCGCGCTCGGTCCTCGGGGGCCGATACGCGGCCCCCTCCATCGGGAGTGAATCCCGATGGAGCCTCCCCCTCGTATCGCTCCGCGAGAGAGGGCGACAGGTTTCCTGGTCGGGTCGCGGCGGGGGTTCGCCCCCGCCGCTCCCACAGATCCGGACGTGCGGATTTCCCGCATCCGGCTCTTCGGCTCATGGGCTCGCTGCGTTCGGCGCGAACACGCTGTGCACGACGCGTGGCGGCGGCAGCGGGTAGCGGGCGAGCAGCAGGTTGAAGCGCGCCCACGGCAGGTGCGGTCTCTGCGAACGACGGCAGAGCCACTTGTGCCAGGCGCGCTCCACTTCGTACGCGAAGCGCGAGAGCGCCTCCGAGTTCCCGGTGATGCCGTAGTACCCGAAGTGCCCGCGCAGCTTGTGGCCGAGCGCCTTGCACTGCTCGGCGATCGGTAGGTGCCGGTTGATTCGGCACCAATCGCGTACGCGACCGATGGCCCGCGTGAAGCGCGAGCGCATCGTGGTCCGCTGCACGACCACGTTCCCCTTTCGCGAGAGGCCCCAGTGATGGTTGAAGCCCAGCAGATCGAAGCTGCCGGGCCCATCGCCCTCGTCGTCACCACCGTCGCGTCGCGGTCTCGTGAAGTTCACGAGGCGCGTCTTGTCGGGGTGCAGCGTCAGGCCATACCGCTCGAATCGCTTCGGCAGCACGTCCATCACGCGCCTCGCGTCCGCTTCCTCCGCGAAGGCGATCACGAAGTCGTCCGCGTACCGGACGAGAAACGCATGGCCTCGCAGCCGCGGCTTCACGTCCGCCTCGAACCACCTGTCGAGCACCTCGTGCAGATACACGTTCGCGAGGATCGGCGAGATGACGCCTCCCTGCGGCGTGCCTTCGTCCGGATGCGTCACCGCACCGTCCTCGAGCACGCCTGCCTTCAGCCACTTGTCGATCGCACGGCGAATCACGCCGTCCGTCACCCGCCCGTCGAGAAAGCCGCGCAGGGCGCCGTGGTCGAGCGTGTCGAAGAAGCGCTGGATGTCGACCTCGACAATCCAGGCGCCGCCCATCGACATGATCTCTTTCCACAGCACTTCGAGCGCGTCGTGCGCGCTGCGTCCCGGCCGGAAGCCGAACGAGCCCGGATGGAAGTCCTGCTCGTAGATCGCCTCCAAGAGCATCGCGACCGCGCGCTGGAGGATCTTGTCCTCGAACGTCGGCACGCCGATCGGGCGCGTACTGCGCCCGTCGCCTTTCGGGATGTGCACGCGTCGAACGGGAGGTGCTCGGTACGCGCCCGTACGGAAGCGCACGAGCAGCGACTCGAGGTTCTTCTCGAGATCGCGCGCGTACTCCTCCGCCGACTGCCCGTCCACGCCCACCGCCGCGTCCTTGCGCGTGCGCCGGTACGCCTCACGTAGCCACGCCACGTCGATCGCGTGGTGCAGCGACATGAACGCACGCTCGATGCTTCCTCGCGAGCTCCGCTATCCGCGCGAGTCTCGTGGAGATGCTCCCAGAGTTCAGTGACTCCGACATCGTTCCCTCGTTCGGTTCCATGTTCCGGACGCCCCTTCCCTGGCCGGGTCCTCGTGGGGCGAGTTCCCCGGCGTCATCGGTACAACGGGCGTCTCCGACTTCTCGTCACCCTTCCCGCGATGCTGCTTCGAGCTTCGTTTCCTTCGCTCGGCGGTACCTCGTGTGCGCGTCGTGTTCGTGTTCCGCGTTCGCGGCTCCTGCGCGCTCGATGCGCGCGGCTCACGCAGGCCTCGGGTTTGTTGTGCGGAGAGCCCGATCTCCGCTCGAACGAGGAGGTGACGAGACCTCCCAGGTTCCTGGGGCGCCACTGTGTGCACGTGCCCCGCTCTCCGACCCCGGTGGAGCCTCGGCGCCCATGATCGTCGGGCGCTCCGGTGCTGCCTTCCGCTGTGTGAACGGCGTCGGCCTCCACGTTTGCTGACTTTCGGGGCTCCACCACGCGGCCCGCGCACTCGCTGTCTACGCTTCGCGGCCGCCCTCGCGGACGGGGCTCGCGCAAGACTCGCTTCTGGCTGCGATCAGCTTTGCCAGGCAGCTCGTCCCTTCCGGGAACGAGGACCGCCAGACGCCTCAGGAGGTTTCCGCGACGATCATCCGCTCATCGCTTCCTCCTCCTCCAGGCTTTCCTGGCGCACTCACCCTCTCAGTACGCGCGATCGACGAGGCTCTTGGGGAGGATGTCGCTCGGGTCGCCGACGCAGGTGATCCAGAGCTGGTGCGCCGCGCGCGTCGCCGCGATGTGGAGAAGGTGCCGGCTCTCGTCGTTGACGGGGTAGCTCGCGCGGCCCGCCTCGAGCAGCACGACGTAGTCGAACTCGAGGCCCTTCACCTGTCGCACGTCGGTGACGTCGATCCCGGGCTTGAACGGGAAGTCCTGCTCGGCGATGCGCCGCAGGTGCGGGACCTCGCTCGTGACGAGCCCCTTGAAGTAGAGGTCCGCCTGCTCGGGGTAGCGGGCGATCACCGCGATCGAAGAGCGCGGCTCGGCCTGCATCAGCTCGCGCAGCGCCTCGCCGAGGAAGCCCACGGCCTCGCCCGAGTGCGCGAAGCGGAAGAGCTCCACGGGCGCGCCGCCGCGGATCGCGTGGCCCGTGTCCTTCTTCGCGAGCGGCCCGAGCACGTCTTGCGCGAGCTCGATGATCGGGTGCGTGGAGCGGTACTGCACCTTCAGCGGCTCGAGGTTGATCGGCGGATACGCGTCGTCCGGGCCGCCGGGGCGCCGCGGACGAATCGCCTCGAGGAGCTGCTCCCAGCTCTCGAAGCCGTTGTCCATGTGCAGGCGCTGCGCGGTATCGCCCGCGAGCGTCACGCTCCGCTGCTTGCTCGAGGTGCCCATCACCACCGCGAGCTCGACCGGCGAGAGATCCTGCGCCTCGTCCACGAGGATGTGCTCGTAGCGCAGGCGCTCGGCCGGCTTGCCCTTCTGGCTGCGTCCCGCCACGAGCGGCCCTCGCAGGCGCTGCGTGATGCGGAGCAGGAGCGCGTCGTCCTCGCGATCGAGGCGCGGCGGCTCCACCTCGGCGGCGCCGTCGATGCCGACGCTCCGATCGTCACCGTCGTCGTCGTCGTCCGCGTCGTCGTCGCTGGCCTTGCGGCGCGCGACGAGCTTCGGGCGCGGCCCTTCGTCGTCGATGGCGAGCTCACGCTCTTCTTCCGTGCGCTCGCGCTCCTCGGCGGCGGGCGGCCGCTGCGAGGTGCGCTCGCCCTCGGTGTCCTCGCGGCGCGCCTCGAGCTCGGCCATCACGAGCGCGCAACGCTCGGTGCACCAGGCGAGCGCCGTGCGCATGTCCTCGTCGTCGAGCGCGTCGGGCGCGTGCTGCGCGAACGCCGCGCGGATCGCGGCCTCGTCGGTGAGGATCTCGGCCCACGCGGCCGACACGTCGAGCAGCTCGCGACGCGCGGTCGTGACGGTGCGCTCGATCGCGTGGCGCATGGCCACCGATCGCGGCGCCGGTCGCGGCGGCGGTGCGCTCTGCCCGCGATCGAGCGCCGCGAGCTCGGCATCGGCGCCGTCGCCCGAGGGCGAGGCCCAGGCACGCAGCCGATGCAAGCGCACGGCGAGCGGCGCGCGCTCGTTGTCCTTCCAGAAGCCCATCGCCTCGCTGCGCGCGTCGATCTTCGCGAGCGCGCCCTCGAGGAGTGCCTCGACACGCTGGGTCACCTTCGCGACGTGCGCGTCGATGAGGCGGAGCATCACCGGGTGCTTCTTCAGGCGCGTCACGGGCGAGGGCGTCTCGCCGTGGTACTCGGCCGGCAGACCGCGCAGGTGCTGCGTGCGCAGCTTCGCCGCCCAGCGCTCGAAGGTCACGACGCCCACGCCGTTCACGCCGAGCGCCGGCAGGACGCGCGAGATGTACCGGACGAGCGCGTCGTTGAAGACCATCACCAGCATCTTGTCGGCGCGGAAGCGCTTCGGATCCTGGAACGCGAGGTACGCGAGGCGGTGCAGGCCGATGGTCGTCTTGCCGCTGCCGGCGCCGCCCTGGATCACGACCAGGCCCGCGTCGCCGCGCGTGATCAGCTCGAACTGGCGCGGGTCGATGAGCGCCGTGATCTCGGGGAGGAACTTCTCGTCGCGGCCGTCGTCGATGCGCACGCCGAGGCGGCCCGGACGGTGATCGCCCGCCGGGGCGTGGTGCCCCTCGGGGCGCATGGCGGCGCCCTGCCCGCCGTGAAGGCGCGCGCTCTCGCCCGCGCGGCGCCACGCGCCGTCGTTCGTGCGCACGAAGATGCCCTGCGGCGAGCCGATGCGGCGGAGCTGACCGCCGCCGATCGCGACGCTGCGGCGCGTGACGATCTCGCCGAGCACGTCGCGCCCGCCGAAGCGCTCCTCGTACTCGTCGCCTTCCTCGTAGCGGTAGTAGAGACGCGAGACCGGCGCGTCGCGCCAGTCGACGATGCGCACGTTCGTGCGCGGATCGAGGTACGTCGCCTTGCCGATGAGGACCTCGCGGCGGCGCCCTTCCCCCTTCGCGCCCGGCGTCTCCTCGAGCACCATGCGGCCGAAGTAGGGCGAGAGCGGATCGACCGCTCCCTCCGTGACCTTGCCGCGTCGCGCCGCGACCTCGGTCAGGCGCTCCATCTCCTCGATGAGCGGCGGCACGTCCTCGAGGCGGGCCTCCTGGATCTGATCGCGCAAGGAGAGCAGCTCGGCGTCGTAGTCGAGGCCGTCGTCGGTCGAAGGGGCCGTGAGCTTGCGCGCGGCGAGGTGCTTCTGGACGCGGCCGAGCGAGCGCTCTTCCTCGCCGACGACGCGCGCCAGCTCGGGATCGCTCGCGGCGTCGAGGCCGGCGCTCCCGAGGGCGACGGAACGGCGGTCGATCCCGCCACTCGGAGTGAAGTCGATGCTCATCGTTTCTCTGCCCCCACGCGCTTGACGGCGTAGACACCCTTTGCTTCGGCGACGGGATCCGGATCTCCCTCGTGAGACAACACGACGTTCACGACGCCCACGCGATTCCCTACGCGCAGCACGCGGCCCGTGGCGACCAGCGTCTCGGCGCGCCCCGGCCGCAGGTAGTCGACGCGCAGGTCGATGGTCGAGACGCGGTCGGAGGGGCCGATCTGAGTCCACACGGCAGCTCCCCCACATGTGTCCGCGAGGGCCGAGAGAACACCCCCGTGAAGAGCAGGTCGCTCCCCGTCGCCGATGAGCTCGGGCCGGAACGGGATCTCGAGGACCGCGGTGCCCGGCGCGAGCGAGCGCACGCGCAGGCCGAGCACCCGGTTGAACGGGATCTGCTCGTCCATGAGCCGGCGGATGAAGGCCATCCGCGCGGCCACGTCGGCCGCGCCCCCGGGCGCGCTCTCGTCGACCTCTGCCGCCATGAAAAGCGGATGCTAGTAGCACGCACGCAAGGCCGGGCAACGCTCGGGGACAGGCTGGCCCGCTCGCTCCGCGCCCTTTCGCGCGGCCGGGAAGGCGCGCCGCGCGGGTCTCGTCAGTAGAAGCACCAGCCTTCACCGCGGTAGGTCGGGGCTCTGCCCGCGACGCGCCCGGACGAGAAGAAGACGTGCTCCCGGAAACGCTCCGCAATCTCCCCCGACTTCGCGGGGCGGAAGAGCACCGGATCGCCGACCCTCGGGATCTCGGTCGCACGGCGGACGTCGAGCGGCGTCTGGACCTCTCCGGCGGCTTCTCGGGAAAGATACGTGAGCCCGGCGGGCACGACCGGGAGCGGGAGCCGATCGAGCCCCGGCGGCCCCGACGCGACGTAGCCGCCGCCGCGGCAGGTGACGTGCGACGCGTCGGGGATGCGGGCCGCCTCGAGCGCGAAGAAGAGCGCCGGCTCGTAGGGGTCGGCGTCGAACCGATCGAAGAGGTGGGCACACAGCAGGCCCGAGCCGATGGTGCCTTCCGTCACGGAGGGGTCCGAGAGCGTGGCGCTGACGCTCCCGCTGCCGCCGCCGTTCACGATGCGCGGCAAGAGCGAGCTCCGGCGAAGCGCTTCGACCGTCTCGGCGCGCTTCTCGAGCACGCGCGGCCAGGCCACGCGCTTGAAGGCGCGCATCGCGAGCGAGTCGGGGACGCCGGCGATGTGCGCCTCGTAGCCCATGAGCGCGGTGAGCACGAGCGAGGGCCGCGTGGCGATGGAGCGCGCGAGGGCGAGCACCGAAGACGCATCGCGCAGCGGGCTGCGCCGCGGGCCGAGGTGCACGTCGCCCCGCAGCTCCGGTCGGAACGAGACGTCGAGCTCGATCGCGACGCGCAGGCGCGTGCCGCGCCGCTTGGCGGCGTCGTGGATCGCCTCCACGTGCGCGAGCTCGTCGACCATCAGCGTGACGCGCTCGGGCGCGCGCGTGGCGACGGCGTCGAGCGCGTGGCGATCGACGGTCGGGTACGCGACGAGCACGTCGTCGTGCCCGCGCCCCGCGAGCAGGACCGCTTCTTCGACCGAGTACGCGAGCAAGCCGCGATAGGCGCCCTCGGCGAGCGCGAGCGCGCGATCGAGGAGCGCGACGCTGCGCACCGACTTCGTCGCGACGCGCAGCGTCTTACCGGCCGCGCGCGCCTTGGAGGCCGCCGCGCGCACGTTGCGATCGAAGGCGTCGCGATCGACCAAGAGAGCCGGGAGCGGCTCGTCCGCCAGCATCGCGCGCGCCGCATCGAAGGAGATCATGGGTCGATGCTGCGCCTTCGCCACGAAGGTTTCACGGGTGAAAGAGCCGGGGCCGTCGTCGCGCGTTCTGCGCGCGCCGGCATCGCGCGGGATGCGTAGTTCGTCGGCCGCGCACTGACCATGGATCGGGCCGCGCCCGCGGCGCATCACTCGATCCATGAGGGAGGGACACTCGGAGGGCCGCACGGCGCTCGGCCTCGCGATCGCGATCGCGATCGCGATCGCGGTCGCGCCCACGGCGGGGTGCGACGCGCAGAATCGCAGCAACGGGCTGCACGGCCAGCTCACGTTCTACGCGAGCTCGCCGCTGCCCACGGGCGCAGCACACGTCGAGATCCTCGACGGCACCGTGAACGTCTCGAACTGCCATTTCACCTCCGGCTCCTACGGCATCCCGGGCGCGTCCTGCAGCGAGAACGAGCTCGCCGTGACGGAGGTGCTCGCGGCGAGCTGCAGCGGGATCGGCTGCGTCGTCGAGTCGAGCGGCGTCTCGGGAACGGCGGGCTACGTCGCGCTGCGCACGAGCGAAGTGGGCTCGGCGCGGCTGTCGGTGCGCGTGAGGCTCGCCGACGGGCGCGAGAAGTCGGACGAGCTCGACCTCACCACCGTTCCGGTGACGCAGATGCGGGTGAGCTGCGAGCGCGCCACGGAGGCCCCGGCGGACGCGTGCCCGGGAGCCTACGGCGTCTTCGTCGGCGCGCGCTGGGTGTACGCCGTCGACGCCACGAGCGGCGAGACGGCACTGCCCGCCTGGACCGAGCCGGAAGTCGTTCTCGAGGGCACCTCCGTGACGCGCGAGCCAGGCGACGAAGGGGGATGGGTGCGGCTGGCGGCGAGCTCGCCCGGAACCACCCACGTCATCCTCCGCGTCGGCGAGCAGAGCTGGAGCGCCGACGTGCGCGTCGCATCCCCGAGCGAGGTCGTCGACGTCGCCCTCCTCCATCCGACGGAGACGTTCGACGACGATCCGTTGCTGCGCCGGTTCGATCCGCCGCGCGCGTTCCCGTCGCGCCTCGCACGGGGCGACTTCCTGAGCCGGGCCTACCCCGTCTGGTCGCTCGCCGACGGCGCGCAGATCCCCGGCGGTGTGTGCACGCTCGTGTCGAGCGACCCCTCGGTCGTCCGCATCTCGTTTCTGAGCGACCCGAGCCCGTACTGGTGGTTCGCGCACTTCGAGACGCACCCAGGCACCGCGGTCGTCACCGCGACGATGGGCGAGGTGTCCCGCGCGTTCCCCATCACCGTCGAGTGACGCGAGGCGCGCGCGCCCGAGCGCCGCCGACAGGCTGGCTCGCAGGTGCAACCCGGCGCACCATCCGGCCGTGACGAGCCCGACCCCGGCGATCCGCGTCGAAGGCGTGCACCTCGCGTTCGGCGACAAGCGCGTGCTCGGCGGCGTCTCGCTCACGGTGCCCGAGCGCTGCATCTACGCGTTGATCGGCCCCGGCGCCGCGGGCAAGAGCGTGCTCTTGAAGGCCATCGCGGGCCTCGTCACGCCCCGAGAGGGTCGCATCGAGGTGCTCGGTCGCGACCTGCTCGCCCTCGCCGAGCGCGAGCGCATGGAGGTGCGCCGCGACATCGGCATGCTCTTCCAGAACTACGCGCTCTTCGACTACCTCACGGTCGGCGAGAACATCGCGTTCCCGCTGCGGCGGCTCTTCGATCTGCCGGAGAGCGAGATCCAATCGCGCGTCGCCGAGCGCCTCGATCGCATGAGCCTGCCGGGCTTCGAGAGCCGGCTCCCGGGCGGCCTGTCCGGCGGCCAGAAGAAGCGCGTGGGCGTCGCGCGCGCGACGATCAGCCGGCCCAAGCTGGTGCTCTACGACGAGCCCACCGCGGGCCTCGATCCGGTGACGAGCCAGCGCATCTACGATCTGATCCGCGAGGAGCAGGCCCAGCTCGGGAGCACCTGCGTCGTGATCTCGAGCGACGTCGCGGGCGTGTTCACGATCTGCGATCGCGTCGCCATGCTCCACGAGGGACGCATCCTCTTCGAGGGAACGCGCGACGAGGCGCTCGCGAGCGAGATCCCGGCCGTGAAGCAGTTCGTGCACGGCCTCGTCGACGGGCCGCTCTGATCGTCGGCCTGCTCGATCACAAGAGCGGCGACATCAAGCGACCGATCGACTCGAGCAGGCGCGCGCCGTGGCTTCGCTTCTCCCAGGCGGCCGGAAGCACCTCGCGCGCGTGGGCGGCGTCTTCCGTGAACAGCCCCTCCAGCTGCCGCACGAGGCCCGCGTCGTAGAGGACGGCGATGAGCTCGAAGTTCAGGCGGAAGCTACGCACGTCGAGGTTCGCGCTGCCGACCGTCGCGAAGCGGCCGTCCACCACGAGCGTCTTGGTGTGGAGCATCGCGCCGCGCTCGCCCTCGTACTCGAGGATGCGCACGCCGGCCGCGAGCAGCTCTTCGTAGAAGCTGCGCCCCGCGTGCTGCGTGAGGCCCCAGTTCGAGCGGGCGTTCGTCAGCAGACGCACGTCCACGCCGCGCGCGGCCGCCGTGGTGAGCGCCATGAAGATGGCGCGGTCCGGGACGAAGTAGGGCGTCGTCACCCACACGCGCTCCTGCGCCGCCGCGATGGCGGCGAAGTAGAGGCGATGGATCCGCTCGAGCGTCTGGTCGGGGCCGCTCTCGACGATCTGCATCGTCGTCGCGCCAGCGGGCGGGGGATCCGGCACGTAGCGCGGATCGACGAGGTCCTCGCGCGTGGCGAAGAACCAGTCCTCGGCGAACACGGCCGCGAGCTGGGCCACCGCCGGGCCTTCCACGCGAAGATGGACGTCGCGCCAGCCGACGAAGCGGTCCGACACGTTCACGCCACCGCAGAGCCCGACCTTTCCGTCGACGACGACGAGCTTGCGGTGATTGCGGAGGTTGATCGTCGCCGCGCGGCGGATCGGATCGAGCGGGAAGAACGCCGCCGAGCGCCCGCCCTTCTTGCGCAGCGAGCGCAGGCGAGGCCCGAGCCCCGCCGAGCCGAACGCATCGTAGAGGAGCCGGACCTCGACGCCGCGCTCTCGCGCGCGCTCGAGCGCCCGCACGATGCGGCCCCCCGCCTCGTCGGCGCGGAACACGTAGTACTGCAAGTGCACGTGGTCGCGCGCGGCCTCGATCGCGGCCTCCAGCGCGGCATACGTCGCGGGCGCGCCGACGAGCACCTCGACCGCGTTCCCCGGGCGCACCTCGGCGCGCCCCATCCGCGCCGCGAGACGCATCACGCCTCGCAGCTCCGCCGGCGCCTCGTCGATCACCGTCTTGCGCGCACCCTCGGACACCGACCCGGAGACGCGGTCGCGCAGCTTCGCGCGCAAGGGCTCGTTCACCTGCTTGCGCACGCGCACGGGGCGCCGGATGCGATCGCGCCCGAGGTACCAGAAGAGCACGACGCCCAGCGCCGGGAACGCGAGCAGCACGAAGATCCACGCGAAGGTCGACGCCGGCTCCTTCTTCCGAAGGAGCACGAGCGGGATGAACGCGAGCGCGAGCACCTCGAACGCGGTGACCAGGAGCGAGGCCACCGAGGTGAGATCGAGGCCCTGCACCCTGATCTCCAGCTCAGTGCTGGCGCTGCACGTACGAAAGACGCCCCCGCGCGTCGCTCGCCTCGGGAGCGTCGGGCGCGGCGCGCAGGAAGGCCTGGTACTCGGCCGCGGCCTCGGGCCACGCCTGCCGCGCGGCGAGCATGTTCGCCAGCAGATAGTGCGTCGTCGCGTAGCTCGGCTCACTCGCGAGCAGATCGCGCAGGCGCTGCTCGGCCTGCGGTCGCGAGCCCGCCGCGAACTCCGCGAGCGCGAGCTCTGCGGTGAGCGCGGCGGGCACGTCCCCTTCGCTCGCCTCGACCGCCTCGTTCAGCGCACGCACCGCCATCGCCGGATCGCCCGCGCGGCGCAGACCACTCCCGATCGCCGCGAGCACCGCCGCGTCACCGCCCGCGAGCGGCAGCGCGCGCCGCAGCTCGATGAGCGCGTTCTGCTCCTGCCCCTGATCGAGCAGCAGGAGCCCGAGCTGCGTGCGGCTCGTGGGCTCGCGCGGCGCGAGGCGCATCACCGTGCGGTACTCCTCGGCGGCCCCCGCGGGATCGCCCGCGTCCTCGAGCGCGAGCCCGAGGTTGAGGTGCGCCGAGGCGAAGCCCGGCCGGATCGCGATCGCCTGCCGCAGGATCGTGATGCCTTCCTCGAGTCGATCGGTGTCGCGAAGCAGCGTGCCGAGGTTGTTGAGCGCCTCGGTGAACTCCGGGCTCGCGCGCAGCGCCGAGCGATAGGCCTGCTCGGCCGCCGCGACGTCGTCGAGCATCTCGCGGGCGAGGCCCAGATCGAGCCAGGCGCGCAGGTCGTCGGGATGCGCCGCGACGATGGCGTCGAGCATCTGCCCCGCCTCGCGGGGCCTGCCTTCCGCGAGCGTGCTCTCGGCCTCCATCACCTCGGGTGAGGCGGGCGGCGCGGCGGCGGCCTCGGCCTCGTCCTCGAACATGATGGCCTCGTCCCCACCGCTGCTTCCGTCCGAGCCGGAGGCCGTCGATCCACCGCCCGAGCGCGACGAGGCGGTGCTCTGCGGGGTGCACGCGAGGGCACAGAGACACAGGAGGACCGCGAGACGGGGTCGCATGCGCATGAGACGGGCGAGTTCACCTTCCGTGCTGCGCGCTGTCCACCAAAATGCGGCCGCTCGCGCCGCCGGCGACGCGCTCAGGCGGCGGCGAGCTGCTCGATCGCGCGCGTGAGCGAGGCGCGCACGCTCTCCACGGCCTCGGCCCCGAGCTTCGCGCCCCGGGCGTCGGTCACGTAGAACACGTCCGCCACGCGCTCGCCCTCGGTCGACACCTTCGAGAGCGCGATCGAGATCCCGGCCTCGTGGAGCGCGCGCGCGATGGCGTGCAGCAGGCCGAAGCGGTCGCGCGTGAACACGTCGACGACGGTGAAGCGCGGCGAGACCTCGTTGTCGACGAGGATCTCCGTCCGCACGTCGGGCCGCTTGCGCTCGGCCCACGAGGGCGCGGCCGTGCGCCGCGCGAGCACGTCGGCGAGCGCGATCTTGCCGCCGAGCAGCCCCTCGAGATCCCGCGAGACGCGCGCGAGCGTGGCGGGATCCACCGGATCGCCGTCCACGCTGCCGGGGTGACGCACGTGGAAGACGTCGAACGCCTCGGCGCCGCTCGCGCCCGCCCGCGTGTAGATGTGCGCGCTCTGCACCGCCAGGCGACTGCCGGCGAGCACGGCGGCGATGTCGGCGAGCAGACCGGGGCGGTCGTCGGTGACGACCACGAGCTCGCCCTCCCCTTCGACGCCGTTCGATGCGCGCATGGCGGCCACGTGCACCGGCCCGCGGCGCGCGCCGGCGATCGCGGCGTGCTCGGCCGCGAGACCGACCCCGTGCGTGAGCAGGTAGCGATCGGGCATCCCGGCCACGAAGGCCAGCGTGGCTGGCTCGCCCGCGTATCTCTCGCGCGCGGCGGCGCGCAGCTGCTCGGCACGCGAGGGTGGCGTCGTCCCGCTCGCCGCCGCCTCGATGGCGCCGCGCGCCGCGAGGAAGAGGTCGTCGAGCATGCGGGCCTTCCACGACGAGAGAGCGGTCGGGCTCGTGGTGCCGAGATCCACGAGCGTCAGCAAGTAGAGATCGCGGAGGCGCTCCACGGTGCCGATGGCCTCCACGACCTCGCGCAGCGTGGAGGGGTCGCTCGTGTCGCGGCGCATCGCCCAGTGGTAGAGCCGCAGGTGGTCGCGCACGAGCCACTCCACGTGGCGCGCGTCCTCCTCGGAGAGCCCGAGCCGGCGGGCGGCCGGGAGCGCGAGCTCGGCGCCGATGACGGAGTGGTCGCGGCCGCGGCCCTTGCCCACGTCGTGCAGGAGGACGCCCACGAAGAGCGCCACGCGCGAGGGCGCCTCGCTCGCGAGCTGCGTCGCGAGCGGCAGCGGCTCCGCCTCGTCGCCGCGGAGCACCGCGCGCAGCCGATCGACCGCCGCGATCGAGTGAACGTCGACCGTATACACGTGATAGACGTCGTGCTGCACGCGCCCCGTGACCGGCTCGAACTCGGGCAGCATCGCGAGCAGGAGGCCGACCTCGTGCAGCTCGCCGAGGATCGAGCCGCTCGTGGTCGAGCTCGGGCGCGCGGGCGCCTCGGCGCTCGTCGAGAGCAGCTCGAGGAAGATCTCCTTCGCCTCGGGGCTCTCGCGGAGCGCCGCGCACCACGCGGCATCGGCCGCCACGCGCGCGATGGTCTCGCGCGCGAAGCCGTACGCCGGTAGGCCGCGCCGCATCACCTGGCGATAGAGACGCAGCGCGAGCGCGGGATCGCTTCCGAGGCGCTCGCTGTCCTTGAGCGTGATGCGCCCGTCGAAGACGAGCGTGCCGTCGCCGTTGTCGTCGCTGCGCGCGCGCTCGCGGCGCTCGGGCTCGACGGCCGCCTCGAGCACACGCTCGCCGACCTGCTCGATCGCGCGCGCGTGGCGGTAGTAGCTCTGCATGAACCGCTCGACGCCGAGCTGCCCCGCCGCCGCGCCCGGGCTCGCCTCGTCCACGTAGCCGAGGCGCGCGGCCACCTCTTCTTGATCCTCGAAGGTGAGGCGGTCCTGACGGCGCCCGGCCCGCAGGTGGAGCTGCTGGCGGATGGTCCACAGCGCGCTCTGCGCGGCCGCGAGCGCATCGGCCTCGCGGCTCACGAGCAGGCTCGCGCGCACCGCCTCGTCGGTCGTGCGCACGCCCTTCCGGATCTGCATCGCCCAGAGGACGAGATCGAGATCGCGCAGGCCGCCGCAGCCGTGCTTCACGTCGGGCTCGAGCAGGTAGCGCGAGCCACCGAAGCGCTCGTGGCGCGCGAGCCGCTCGTCGATGAGCTTCTGGACGAGCTCGGTGCCGCCCGGATCGAAGACCTGGCGCCGCGCGCCCCGGAGCAGCTCGTCGACCAGCGAGGCGTCGCCCGCCACGCGACGCGCATCGAGCAGCATCGTCGCCGTGCGCAGGTCCTCGCGCGCGAGCTGGAGCGTGGACTCGACGCCGCGCACGGCGTGCCCGATCTCGAGCCCGAGATCCCAGAGCGGATAGAGCAGCGCCTCGGCGACCTTCGCCGCGCGCACGTCGTCCTCGCGCTCGGCGAGCACGATGAGATCGAGATCGCTGTGCAGACCGAGGTGCCCGCGGCCGTAGCCGCCGACGGCGACGAGCGCGAGGCGCATCATCTCGCCGCGCGTGCGGAGCGTGGCCTCGGCGGCGCAGTAGAGCGCCGAGAGCATCCCGTCGACGATGCGCGCGTGGAGCGTCGCGACCGGGAGGCCGCCCTCGCCCGCCCGCAGGCGTCCCTCGAGCGAGGAGCGATGGCGGTCGCGATACTCCTGGCAGACCGCGCCCAGCATCGGCGCCAGGGCAGTCAGATCCAGATCCGGACGAGCGGCGCCATCGGCCATGCGCAAGCTCGAAAATGGTTCCGGATCGGCACGAGGGCAAGTTATTCCCGAATCGCGGCATCGGCCGACGCGGCGGCGGCCCCCCCGACCGTTCCGCGCGGCCGTTGCGCGCTCGGCTCCGGCGCCCTACGCGTCGGCGATGAAGCGCTCTTTCGTGCTCGTGCACTCCGACGGCCCGCTCGTGCGCGAGGGCCGCGCCGTCTTCGACGAGAGTGAGCTCGGCGCGCTCGGGCTCGCGCCCGCCACCGCGCGCCCGCTTCGCGCGCCGGGCCTCGACGCGCACGCGCTGCTCCTCTCCGGCGAGCTCCCCGTCGGCTTCACCGCCGGCTCGCTGCGCATCCTGCTCGGTTCCCTCTCGCCCGAGGAAGGCAGCGCCGTCGTGCGCGCGGTGCAGGTCGCGAGCTTCCTCGACACGCATCGCCACTGCGGACGCTGCGCGACCGCGCTCGAGGACGTGGACGGCGAGCTCGCGCGCCGCTGCCCGCGCTGCACGCTCGTGGTGTACCCGCGCCTCTCGCCGGCCGTGATCGTGCTCGTGCGCCGCGGCGATCAGGCGCTGCTCGCACGCAGCTCGCGCTTCCCCATTCCCTTCTTCAGCACGCTCGCGGGCTTCGTCGAGATCGGCGAGACGCTCGAGGAGACGGTCGCGCGCGAGATCCTCGAGGAGGTCGGCGTCGAGGTCGAGGACGTGCGCTACTTCGGCAGCCAGCCCTGGCCCTTTCCGCACTCGCTGATGATCGGCTTCACGGCGAGGTGGAAGCGCGGCGAGCCGCGGCCCGACGAGGCCGAGATCGCCGAGGCGCGCTTCTTCGACGCGCACGAGCTGCCGCGCGTACCGCCGCCGATCTCGATCGCGCGCCAGCTGATCGACGCCTGGGTGCGCGAGGTGACGGGCGGTCCCGACACCTGAGCACGGCGCCCGACGCCCGGGCGCGAATGCGCTATGCACGCGGCCATGCGCGCTTCGACGATCTGGATCGCCTTGCTCCTCTCGGCCGCCGGTTGTGGGGGATCGAGCGCCCCCGAGAACGACGCCGGCGGCGGCCGCGATGCGGCGACGCCCCCCGACGCGGCGACGCCCCCCGACGCGGGCACCGATGGCGGCGCGCTCGTCGACACGGGCTCGACGGTGGGCGATGCGGGCGAGGATGCCGCGAGCCCCGAAGACACGGGCACCCCCGCGAACGACGCGGCCACGGGCGCGGACGCGGGCACCGATGCCTTCGTCGCGAGCGACGCGGGGACCGCGACGCGCCGAAATCTCCTCCCCGAGTTCTGCCCGAGCACACCCACGGCGGCGGGCCTCTACCGCGGCACCCTCGCCGGCAACACGAACGACGTCAGCAGCGCGTCGGGCACGGACTGCTCGGTCACGGCACCCGGTCGCGACGGCTCGGTCCGCGTGCACCTCGAGCCGGGCCAGACGCTGAGTGCCCAGTACCGGCACGACGGCGACGGTGTGCTCTACGTGCTCGATCGCTGCCCGGTGACGAGCAGCTGCCTCGCCGGCTCCGACACGTCGCTGAGCGGCGAGGAGTCCGTCACGTGGACGAACACCGACGCGGCCGCGAACGACGTCTACCTCTTCCTCGACAGCGCCGCGCTCGGCGCGCCGCAGACCTTCGAGCTCGATCTGGCCATCACACCCTGAAGGGCCGCTACGACGTGGGTCGAACGCCTTCCCGGTCGTTCGAGCTCCGGCGCGTACGCGCAGAGGACGGGCTCGCGCGCACACGGCGTTCGCGTCTACGCTCGGGCGCATGAACTTGCGCCTGCTCGGCCTCGCCTCGATCGCTCTCGCTTCCTCGTCCGTCGTCGCCGCGTGCGGGGGTGGCCCCGGCGGCTCCACCGGGAGCGACGCGGGCGGGCACACGCTGCCGGACGTGGGCCCGATCGACGCGCACGTCGAGCCGCCGCCGCCGGCGAGCTGCGAGACCGGCGCGAGCCCGCACGCGACCGTCACGACACCCACGCTGCAGACGACGCTCTCCGATCGGTGGCAGGAGGCGTGGCTCGGCTCGCCCGCCGTCGTCGACCTCGATGGCGACGGGACCAACGAGATCCTCGTGCCTCGCGACGAGCTGCTCCTCGCCTGGCACCTCGATGGGGCCGTCGTCTTCCGTGCCGAGACCGAGGGCCGCATCTGGGCCTCGCCCGTCGTCGCCGACTTCCTGCCCGCGCACGCAGGGCTCGAGGTCGCCGTCGCCTCACGCGGGAACGTGCATCTGTTCGGTGCCGACGCGACCGAGATGCCCGGCTTCCCCGTCACGTGGCAGGACGAGCTCCGCGCCATCGCGGCCGCGAACATCGACACCGACGAGGCGCTCGAGATCGTGGTCGTCACCACGACGCCGCTCGACGCGAACGATCCGTCGGGCACGGCGCAGCGCGACATCGTGCTCGCCGTGAACGTCGACGGCTCGATCGTGCCCGGCTTCCCGCCGAACACGACCGGCGCCGCCGGCTGCGACGACGCCTGCTACGTGACCGGCGGCTACGATCAGAACCTCGCGCTCGGGGACGTCACGGGCGACGGGCGCCCCGAGATCTTCGCGACCCAGGACAACGCCTACCTCTCGCTCCACGCGGGCGACGGCCGCGCCTCCGACGCCGCGTCGATCTTCTCGGGCCGCACGAAGTTCCAGGGCATCCGCGGCATGCTCGACTACGGGCTCGCGCAGCAGGGCTACGCCGACGACGAGGCCGTGGACCTGCAGGCGCACTACACGAACAGCGCGCCCGCGATCGCCGATCTCGACGGTGACGGCATCCGCGAGCTCGTCGTGCTCGGCTCCGTGCAGACGACCGACCAGAACGATCGATTCCGCGGCGTCGTCGTCTTCGCGCTCCACGCCGACGGGACGCGCCCGAGCGCGTGGGTCACGCCGTTCCACGCGCCCGACTACCTCGCAGGCCTCTGGGACTACGACGGGACGAACGTGGTGGGCGCGACGAACGAGATCAGCGTCGCCGAGCTCGACCCGACGCGCGCCGGGCCCGAGATGGTGTTCGCGGGCTTCGACGGCCGCATCCACGCGATCGACGCGCGCGCGACCGAGCTCTGGGCCGCAACCTACACGACGAGCGACCGCGAGCTGACGAGCGGCGTCGTGATCGCCGACCTCACGCAGGACGGCGTGCCCGAGATCGTCTTCGCCACCTACTCGCCCGACGACGGTGCCGGCGGTCGCCTCGTGGTGCTCGGCGCGAACGGCGCCGAGCAGGCGAGCGTGGCTCTGCCGGGGCGCGGCGCGATGCCCGTCCCCACCATCGCGGACGTCGACGGCGATCATCAGCTCGAGATCGTCGTCAGCCTCAAGGACGGCGAGGACCGCATGCGCTCGGTGCTGGTCTTCACCGTGCCGGGCTCCGGCGACGGCTGCCTTCTCTGGCCGACGGGTCGGCGAGACTACCTGCGCGACGGCCTGGTCCCCTGATCGACGGTGCCCGGATCGGCGCGGCCGGGCGGGTCGCGCCGCTCTCGCGGTTCCGTTCCCCGAAGGGCTGCCGACCGGCGGAGCCGAGCCGCGCGATCAGGCGGCGGCGCGCAGGTGGCGCCGACGCACGGCGTGACGTGCGCACGCGAGCGCGATCGACGTGAAGGCACGGTGCGGCGGGATCGACTCGTTGCGCACGCGGAGCGCGACGTCGTTGGCGATCGACTCGGCGAGCCGTACGGCCGCATCCCCGAGCCGCAGCTCGGCGCGCAGCTGCGCGAGAAGCGCTGCCTCGGCGTCGTCGAGCACTCCGTCGGCGAGCGCCACCCAGCGCGCGACGGCGTAGGCGAGCGAGCGCTCGCAGTCGGGCGCGTCCGAGAGCGCATGCCATTCGCCGGTCGCGGAGCGGAGCGCTACGTCGTCCAGCGCGGCGTCGACGAGACCCAGTGCCACCTGCGCGCCCCGCACGGCGGCGAGCTGCGCGGGATCGATGATCGACTCGGCGCGCGCCACGCGCACGACCAGATCGAGCAGCGGACGGCGGAGCGCAGGCTCGAGCGAGAGCAACGCGGACATGTTCGGACCCTCCTTCTCTCTAGGACGCTCGTCTCGGCGTTCGGGTTCATCGATCCGCTCGGGTGCCCGACGCGCACCTCACCGCTCCGAACGACCGATCCCACGGCGATCGAACCCAGGAAGATCGACCATCGATTCCCGAGGAAGTTCCCGCCGGCGGGCGCGTAGGAAAAATCGGGACGCCTCCGCGCTCAGCCGCGATCGTCGAGCCACGTGTCGCGGTTCGGCAGCGTGCCCTCGAGCGTCCGGCGCGCGCCAGTCCGCGCCAGCACGAGCGCCTTGCCGGGCCCGGCCATCGCATGGTCGAACGCGCTCGCGGAGCGCTCCCAGCCTTCCGGGGCCTCGCTCGGCTGGGCGTAGAGCACGTGGTCGAAGTCGGCCTCCGCGTGCACGTCGCCGTCGTGTACGTGCAGCGTCGGGAAGAAGAGACGCGCGGGGTCCGCCCGGGGGAACCAGAAGGCCATCGGATGCACCGCGCGAGGGGCCGCGGGCGCGCGCCGGCCGAGCATCCGATCGAAGAACGACGCCGGGGCCGGCGGCTCGCGCAGCTTGAACACGACGAAGCCGAACCCCTGCACCTCGGGAATGCGCGCCCAGAGCGAGCTCGGGAGCGCGAAGCGCGGATCGAGCCGGTCGAAGTCCGCCGCGGTCGGGACGAAGGAGGCCTCGAACGCGCCCACGTTCTGCACGGCGAGCATCGGCCCACCCCGCGACTGCGCCTGCTTGCTCAGCACGAGCTCGGTGAGGAAGGCGACCTCTAGCGCAGGAAAGAAGTACGGCGAGCCCGACAAGTCCACGAGCTCGATCTGCGTCGTGCCGGGGGCGACCGGGATCGGCAGCACCATCGCGAGCTCGCCCTCGGCGGTGAGCTTCATCTCGTAGACGACGAGCTGCCGCGCGCCCTCACCACGGGCGTAGATCCGTGTCTCTTCGACTCGCTCGATCGCTCGCGAGAAACAGCACATGCCCGCCGCCTCCGATCCTGGGCCCGAACGTGTGTGCTCGGGGGGCACCCGATGTTAGAGTCAGCCCATGTACGCGCCCAGCCGTCTTCGCTTCACCCTCCTCGCGCTCGCGGTCGCCGCGCTCGCGGCCGCCGCGTCCGGTTGTGCGCGGCCCAACGCGGGCAATCGCATGGATGGAAGCACGCCCGGCGAGGACGGGGGGCGCGAGCGCATGGATGGCGGCGTGCCGGGCGTGGACACGATCTGCGGGCCCGCGGGCGAGGCCTGCTGCGCCGGAAGCACGTGCGAGCTCGGCCTGCGCTGCGCGCGCGGCGCCTGCTGTCTCGCCGCCAACAGCAGCACGCCCTGCAGCACCGCCGCCGACTGTTGCGCCGGCCTCACGTGCACCAACCGCATCTGCTGCTCGGGCCGCGGCTCGACGTGCACGGGCTCTTCCGACTGCTGCTCGGGCCTCGCTTGCTCGGCCGGCGTGTGCGTGGCGTCGGGCCCCGACCATCCGCTGCCGGGCCCCGCGGGCTGCGGCGCGCCGGGCGCCGTCTGCTGCGACGCGTTCGTCTGCAACTCCGGCCTCGCGTGCGACGCGACCGGGCACTGCGTCGGATGCGGTGAGGAGGGCGACCACTGCTGCGACGGCATGACGCCGTGCGTGAACGGCTCGCTCGTCTGCAACCCGATGAGCGGCAACTGCGAGCCGGCGCCCGATCCGGAGAACCGCTGCGGCCGCATCGACGGCCCGTGCTGCGGTGCCGACGGCGTCTCGCCGGGCAACGAGAGCTGCGAGGGCGACCTCGTGTGCACGGCCGGCATGTGCAGCGACCCGACCGACTCGGGCGGCATGGGCCAACCGTGCAGCCCCCGCGGCGGCTGCGACTCGGGCCTGATGTGCGACCACACGAACAACCAGTGCACGACGACGCCCGACGACTGCGGCCACGACTCGCAGATGTGCTGCGACACCGGCGCCACCGCGCAGAGCTGCGACGGCAACCAGCACTGCCAGTTCGGCATGTGCTCGACCTGCCAGGGCCCGAGCCTCACCTGCGTGCTCGGCGGCATCCTCCCCGGCCAGACCTGCTGCAACGGCTCGGTCTGCCGCCCGGCGCCGCTCCTTCCGCGCTGCTGCGTCGGTCAGGACCAGCCCTGCACGAACTCGCTCGACTGCTGCGGCTTCATGATGTGCGTCGACGGGATGTGCTCCGGCGGCCGCGAGAACTCGCTCTGCGTGGACTCGAGCGAGTGCGGCGACGGCCTCACGTGCCAGAACTTCCAGTGCAAGCCCGACCCGATGGCGATGTGCGCGGCTCCGGCGCAGATGTGCGACGCGACCTCGGGCTGCTGCGACGGCACGTGCGGCGTCTCGCACAACGCGACGATGACCACCGCGCCGACCGTGTGCTGCACGCCGCACGACAGCTCGTGCGAGTCGAACGACGACTGCTGCGGCAACATGCTCTGCGTCGATCAGGTGTGCGAGTGCCGCCCGATCGACAACACCTGCTACCGCGATTCGGAGTGCTGCGACGAGGGCACGGACAGCACGAGCGGGATGACCGGCAACCTCGGCTGCGTCTCGGGCGCCTGCCAGATCGTCGATGGCTGCCGCCGCCCGGGCGACTCGACCGTCACCTGTCACGTCGACCCCGTCGATCCCTCGCAGCCCACCGGCTGCTGCCGAGGCCTCTACTGCCTCCTCGACCGGCCGAACGGCATGGAGGTCTGCTGCCAGCAGGGCGGCTCGCCGTGCTCGATGGACACCGACTGCTGCGGTGAGATGACCTGCACCGACGGTCACTGCCTCTGCCGCGACGAGGGCGAGGCCTGCGCGAACGACATCGACTGCTGCGGCTCGTTCGTCTGCACGAACGGTCACTGCGGCGTCTGACCGAGCGACGGCCCCGGCCTCGGACGGGGCCGGAGCCAGCGCCGCGCCGTGCTACATCGGCGCGCATGACGACCGAGCGGCTCGGAAAGAAGATCGCGTTCCTCGGGGCCGGGAACATGGCCGGAGCCCTCGTGAAGGGCCTCGTGGCCGCTGGCGCGTCCGCGCCGGCCGACATCGTCTGCACCGACGTGCGGCGCGAGCGCCTCGACGAGCTCGAGAAGAAGCACGGCGTGCGGACCTCGAGAGACAACGTCGAGAGCGCCCGCGGCGCCGACGTCGTCGTGCTCTCGACCAAGCCGCAGGTCTTCGACCGCCTGCTCCCCGACGTCGCCAAGGGCGTGCGCCCCGACGCGCTCGTCGTCTCGATCGCCGCCGGCGTGTCGATCGCGTCGATCGAGGCGCGCCTTCCCCCGGGCACGCGCGTGGTGCGCACGATGCCGAACACGCCCTGCCTCGTGGACGCGGGCGCCACCGCCATCGCAGCAGGAACCCACGCGAGCGACGAAGACGTCGCGCTCGCGCGTCGCATCTTCGACTCGGTGGGCGTCACCGTCGTCCTCGACGAGACGCTGCTCGACGCGGTCACCGGGCTCTCGGGCTCGGGCCCGGCCTACATGTTCCTGATCATCGAGGCGCTGGCGGATGCGGGCGTGAAGGTCGGTCTGCACCGCGACTCCGCGCAGCTCCTCGCCGCGCAGACCGTGCTGGGCTCGGCCAAGCTGCTGCTCGAGACGGGCGAGCACCCGGGGCGCCTCAAGGACATGGTGACGAGCCCGGGCGGGACGGCGATCGCGGGGCTGCACACGCTCGAGGCGGGGGGCCTGCGGACCACGCTGATCAACGCCGTCGAGACCGCGACCGGGCGCAGCAAGCAGCTCGGCGAGGACATGGCGAAAAAGCTCGCAGGCAGCGGCTCCTGACGCCCACGCGCGGCGGTCGTTGACACCTCGGACCCTGCGCCGCTACACCGCGCGCATGCTGGAGATCACGTCCATCGTCGCGCGCGAGATCCTCGACTCTCGCGGAAACCCCACCGTCGAAGTGGAGGTCGAGGTCGAGGGCGGCATCGTCGGCCGCGCCGCGGTTCCCTCGGGCGCCTCGACGGGCGAGCACGAGGCGCTCGAGCTGCGCGATGGCGACGCCGGTCGCTACCTCGGCAAGGGCGTCCGCAAGGCGGTCGACAACGTCCTCGAGAAGATCGCGCCCGAGGTGCTCGGCCGCGACGCGCTCGATCAGGCAGGCATCGATCAGGCGATGCTCGACCTCGACGGCACGAAGGCCAAGAGCAAGCTCGGGGCGAACGCGATCCTCGGCGTCTCGATGGCCGTCGCGCGCGCGGCGAGCGAGGGCCTCGGCGTCCCGCTCTTCCGCTACCTCGGCGGCGCGCAGGCGTGCGTGCTCCCGACGCCGCTCATGAACATCCTCAACGGCGGCGTCCACGCCGACAGCGGCCTCGAGGTGCAGGAGTTCATGATCGTGCCTCACGGCGCGCCGACCTTCCGCGAAGGCCTGCGCATGGGCGCCGAGATCTTCCACCACCTGAAGTCGCTGCTGAAGAAGCAGGGGCTGGCCACGAGCGTGGGCGACGAGGGCGGCTTCGCGCCTCGCCTTCCCTCGAACGAGTCCGCGATCACCTCGATCCTCGAGGCGATCACCAAGGCTGGCTACACCGCCGGCAAGGACGTCTCGCTGGCGCTCGACTGCGCCGCGAGCGAGTTCTTCGACAAGACGAAGAAGACGTACACGTGGGACAAGAAGGAGCACGACGGCGACGCGCTCGTCGCGCTCTACGCGTCGCTCGCGAGCAAGTACCCGATCGTCTCGATCGAGGACGGCTGCGCCGAGGACGACTGGGCCACGTGGAAGAAGCTGACCGACGCCCTCGGCGCGAAGGTGCAGCTCGTCGGCGACGATCTCTTCGTGACGAACGTGGAGCGCCTCCAGCGCGGCATCGACGCCGGGATCGCCAACGCGATCCTCGTGAAGGTCAACCAGATCGGCTCGATCAGCGAGACGCTCTCGGCGATCCGCCTCGGCGCGCGCCACGGCTACTCGTCGATCATCTCGCACCGCAGCGGCGAGACCGAGGACACGTTCATCGCCGACCTCGCCGTGGCGACGGGCGCCGGCCAGATCAAGACGGGGTCGGCCTCGCGCTCGGATCGCATCGCGAAGTACAACCAGCTGCTCCGCATCGAGGAGCAGCTCGGGGTGGGCGCGCAGTACGCGGGCCGCTCGACGCTGCGCGCGAGAGCCTGAGCGAGCGGGGGCGCGCGCTCGAGCGGGGCGCGTGCACCGCGCCCGCCGGGCTTTGACACGGCGCGGCACCTACAGAGACGCCAGCGAAACGCCGTTGCAGCACGAACGGCGCGACGCGTAGACTCCTCGTCGCGGCAATTGGCGCACGCGAGCGCGCGTGTGGATGCCGACGACCGTGGAGGCGCAGATGCATCGCTTGGCTCGTTTCTGGAGTCGCACGTGGAAGCCGATTGTCGCATCGGCGCTCGTGCTCTTGGTGTTCGCGTGTGGAGGCGGCGGCTGCTCGGGCTGCGCGGGATGCGGCATCTCGCCGATCCCCGGCGCGTTCCCCCAGGCGCAACGCATCCCGAACTCGGCGCAGGTCCGCCTGACGTCGGGCGGCATCGACTTCATCGAGTCGAACATCACGCCGATCGTCGAGAACGTCCTCGGTGGTGGCCTCGACTTCCCCGTGCACCGGATCGATCAGTCCATCAGCCTCGGGATCGGGTCGGTCACGATCCACATCTGCGACGACGACCACTGCGGCGTCCGGATCGGTCTGCAGACCGTCGACATCACGCCCACCGCGCCGAACCGGCTCGTGGTCCACCTGCGCGCGACGATTCAGGGCACGCACGGGAACAACACCGACGTCGCCACCTACACGCCGGGCGCGTGGCCGGGCACCTGCGACCTCACGATCGACAGCGGCCCGGGCTCCCGCAACTTCATCGGCATCACGGCGGTGCTCGAGCTGCGCAACATCACCGGCCACCCGGCGCGCGACGGCTACACGCAGCTCGTGGTCGTCAGTGTCGACCAGACCTCGGGCGAAGGCATCGAGGACGCGGACTTCGACATCGGCGGCCCGTTCTACTGCGGCATCGGCAACCTCGGGTTCATCAAGAACCTCATCCTCGACCAGCTGAACGGCCAGATCGCCGGCCTCTTGAACGGCGCCATCGGCGACAATCTCTGCCAGCGCCCCGCGATGTATGCGGACGGGACCACGGGCTGCCCGACGGGCACGTTCGCCGTCGGCACCGGCGCGAACGCCGTCTGCCGCTACGCCAACTCGGCGAGCGCGGAGTGCGTGCCGACGCTCCTCGGCATGGACGGCCGCGGCGATCTCGGAGGCCAGTTCCTCGGCGGCTTCTCGCCCGGCACCCACGCGCCCATCCAGCTCGTGCTCGCGGCCGGCGGGGACGGCCAGGCCGTGAACATGGGCATGACCGTCGACATGGTCGGCGGCTTCATGTCGATGGACCGCACGTTCATGTCGTCGCCGGGCCACAACGCGTGCGTCCCGCGCATCGATCCGCCGACGCCCTTCCCGCCCGCCATCGCGCAGGCCGCCGCGTTCCAGGGCAACGTGATCCCGGGGACCAGCACGAGTGCCCACGTCGGCATCGGCATCGCCGAGGACTACCTGAACTACGCCGGCTACGGCATGTTCGACTCGGGCATGCTCTGCATCGGCACGGGCACGCGCCTCTCGCAGCAGCTCTCCACGGGGCTGCTCTCGGCGCTCGCCCGCTCGCTCAACTCGCTCACCTTCCCCGACGACAACGCGGCCGTCGCCATCGCGGTGCGCCCGCAGCAGCCGCCGCACTTCGACATCGGCACCGACGCAAGCTCCCCGCTCCTGACGGTCACGCTGCCCGAGGCGATGATCGACTTCTACGTGTGGAGCAGCGAGCGCTACATCCGCTTCATGACGTACCAGACCGATCTCGTCATCGAGATCAACCTGAGCGTCAACGACATGAACCAGCTCGTGCCGGAGATCGTCTCGGTCACGCCCACGAACTCGGTCGTCACCAACTCCGAGCTGCTCTCCGAGTCGCCCACGGCGCTCGCCGGCACGCTCGAGACGATCATCCACTCGTTCGCCGGGATGCTCACGAGCGGCATCTCGCCGTTCGACCTGCCCGCGATCATGGGCTTCAACCTCCAGGTGCCGGACGGCGGCATCGTCGGCATCAACAGCAGCGGCGACGACTTCCTCTCCATCTGGGCGAACCTCACGCTCGCGGCGGAGACCCGGTCGATCGACACCTCGCTCGAGCTGAGCGACCTCGTCCTCTCGCCCGAGAGCATGGAGGTCGAGCACTGGGGTGAGACGCGCAACACCGTCTGGGTGCACTTCGCGTCGCAGGGCGCCGAGGCCTCCGAGCAGGTCGAGTACCAGTACCGCGTGGATCAGGGCCCGTGGTCGACGTGGACGACCGAGCCCGCGGTGCAGATCGACGACGACGTGCTGCTCCTCCAGGCGCGGCACCAGATCGAGGCGCGCAGCCGCGTGGTCGGTGCGTCGCGCACGGTCGACGGGACGCCGGCGATGGCCGAGCTCCTCGTCGACGTGCTCGCGCCGACGGTCTCGCTCGAGCGCAGCGCCAACGGCATGGTCGCCCTCGGCGACGACATCGTGAGCGAGGGCAACCTCACCTACCGCTTCCGCGTCGACGGCGAGGAATGGAGCGAGTGGTCGACGCGCGACGAGGTCGCGCTCGGCGCGGCCGCGCTCGCCGCCGAGCACCTGCTCGTCGAGGTCGAGGTGCGGGACGAGGCGGGCAACGTGGGCCGGGCGCAGCAAGCGCTCATCCGCGGCCTGCCGAACCCGGCGGCCTCGAGTGGCTGTGGCTGCCGCGTCGGCGGCGCCGACGCCGGCACGAGCCCGCTCGCCGGCCTGCTCTCGATGGTGGTCGTCGGTCTCTTCGTGTCCCGTCGCCGCGCGCGCGCGGCGAGCCGGAAGGAGCGCGTCTGATGCGTGCGGTTCTCTTCGTGGGTGCGCTGCTCGCCCTGAGCAGCGCGTCGATGGGCTGTAGCTGCGGCGGCGAGGTCACCCCGCCCGGAACGGACGGCGGCAACCCGCCGAACGACGCGACGGTCGGCCCCCACTGCGGTGACCAGTGCGTTCCCGCGGCCCCCCCCGGCAGCCCCATGGGCCAGGCGTGCTGCGAGATGACGAACCAGTGCGTCGACTACAACGTCAACATGCTCTGCGATCCGGGCTTCACCTGCCCGGTCGCGAACGTGATGATGGACGCCAGCTGCCACATCACGTGCTCGATGTGCATGGAGCGTCCGCCCTTGCAGCCGGGGTTCCTCGCCACCGATCTCGACTTCGTGATCGACTCGAGCCACCACGGCTTCCTCAGCGGCTACAGCCCCGGCAACCCGCCCTCGACGGACTACGGCGACCTCGTGTTCACCGCGGTCGACCTCACGGACGCGACGGTGGATTGGGAGATCGTCGACGGCGCGCCCTCGATGCCCATCACGGCCGGCCCGAGCGGCTGGCGTCACGGCGTCTCGGCGCCTGGCGACGACGTGGGACGCTGGTCGTCGATCGCGGTGAGCGCGACCGGAACGTTCTACGTCGCCTACTACGATGCGACCCACGGCGCGCTCCGGCTCGCCATCGGGATGGCCGGAAGCTGGGATGTGCAGACGGTCGACGACACGGGCGACGCCGGTCGCTACGCCTCGATCCTCCTGACGTCGACGGGCGCGCCGATGATCGCGTACGCCGGCTGGGAGACGAACGCGATGGGCGAGGTGCACAGCCAGGCGCGCGTCGCGCTGGCGTCGAGCGCCACGCCGGCCGCCGCGACCGACTGGACCATCACGCGCCTCGGCGACGGCGTGAGCCCCTGCCGACAGGCGTTCTGCGGCACGGGTGAGACCTGTCTCGCGAGCGGCGCGTGCGTCGCGTCGAGCGGCAGCTGCAGCCCGGCGTGCACCGGCGACAACGTCTGCGTCGGCGGCACCTGCCAGGCGTCGGTTCCCGACGACTACACCGAGGACCTGCTCCCGGGCCGCGCGCTGTACACGCAGCTCGTGGCGACCAGCGGCGGCTTCGCGCTCGTCTACTACGATCGCACGGCCGGCAACCTGTACGGCGTGCAGGCCACGGGCACGACGTGGGGCGCGCCCTTCCTCATCGACGGCTACGGCCGCAACGACCCGAGCGTGGGCGACACGGGCATCGGCGCGTCGATCTCGATCGACAGCAACGGGCTCTGGCACGTGACCTACGTCGACGGCGCGGACGAGGTGCTCCGCTACGCGCGCATCAACCCGGGCGCGACGCCCACGGTCACGATCCGCGAGATCATCGACGACGGCAGCACCGTCGACGGCACGATGCCGCAGCCGGATGGCCGCCACATCGTCGGCGACGACAGCTCGGTCGTCGCCATGCCGGGCGGCGAGGTCCGCGTGGCCTACCAGGACTCGACCGCCGTCCGCACGATGATCGCGTACCGGTCGCCGACCGGCACGTGGTCGCACCGCGTCCTCGACCCGATGGAGCACAACGGGTACTGGATCGAGCAGGTGCTCGACGGCGCCGAGACCTACGTCGCGTCGTGGTACCTCGATCGGACCGGCACGATGCTCCACAACGGCATCCACGTGACGCAGGTTCCGCCCGCCAACTGAGCGAGCGAGCGGTTTCGACGAACGTCGCCCCGGATGCTTCGGCGTCCGGGGCGATGACGTTCCGTCCCTACGCTCGACGAAGCGGTCAATGCAGCGTGACGACGCGAGCCGCGCGCTCGGCGAACGAGCGCAGCGCGACCGAGAGCTCGGGCGAGGCGGCGAGCTCGGCCAGCTCCGTGGAGGTCGCGAGCGGGACCAGCGGAAGCGAGATCTCGAGGGGCGCGTACGGGTTCTTGAGGAGCGCCGCGCGGACGGCGCCGCGAGCGATCCAGCGGACGCTCGCCGCGACCTCTCGCAGCACGTCGCCGACGATCGGCCGGCGCGCGACGAGGCGCACCACGTCGTCCTGGGTCAGCGCGGGGTTGCCGAGCAGCACGCGGATCACGTCGGGATGCGGGTCGCGGAGCACGCGCGCGAGGAGCTGCCGATCGCGACGCCGCGCGAGCGATTTGCGCTCGCCGAGGGCGAGCGGGCGGCCGCGCCCGAAGTCGGGGATGCGCTCGAGCTCGTCATCGCCCGCCGACTGCGCCGCGCCCTGCGCGCCGAGGATCCCCGCGAGCATCGAGAGCGCGTGCTCGCTCGCCGCCGAGGCCAGGCGCGCCCGGAGCTCGGACGCGTCGTGGGGAGCGAGCGCCGCGCCCACCGCGACCAGCAGGCCCAGCGCGCCCACGTGACGCACGGTCGCGTGCGTGAGCACCACGTCGAGCGCGGCGACGACGCGCGCGGGATCGCCCTCCAGCTCGGAGCGCACGTACCCGACCGCCATCACCGGATCGTGCGCCGCCTCCACGACGCGGGCCCACCGGAGGGCGAGGTCCGAGGCATCGGCGGCCGGGGGCATCGGGCCCAGTATGAACGAGGCCTCCTCCGCGCGCTTGACGCGTCGCGTTGGTTCTGGCACTGCGAAGGGAGTGACTTCGCCATCGACCCAGAACGACCGCGGCGCCAAGGATGCCTCCCGCAGCCCGCGCGTCATCAAGCGCTACGCGAACCGCAAGCTCTACGACACGCGCGACAGCCGCTACGTCACGCTGCTCCAGATCGCGGAGTACGTGCGGCAGGGCGAGGACGTCTCCATCATCGACAACACGACGAAGGAGGACCTCACCAACATCACGCTCGCGCAGATCGTCTACGAGGAAGAGCGCAAGTCCGGGGACGAGGCGCGCCGCGGCGCGGGCACGATGTCGACCCTGCGGGGCCTCATCCAGCAGAGCGGCGAGCGGCTCATCACCTCGCTCCGCGAGGGCCCCGTCGGCAAGCTCATCGCGCGCCGCGAGGACGGCACGCCCGAGACCGAGATCGCGGTTCCCGCGCCGGCGCCCGAGCCCGTGGCAGCGCCCGCGGAGGGCGCCAAGGCCGAGCGGCGCCTCATGAGCCCGAAGGAGGCGTTCGACGAGCTCCAGCGGCTCGCCGACGATCGCATCCGCAGCGTGCTCGGCGTGGCCATCGGGCACGTCCACAACCTGCAGAACGAAGTGAAGGGCCTCCAAGCGCGCATCGAGGAGCTCGAGCAGAAGCTCGTCGCGGCGCAGAAGCGGCGCGACCACGAGCCCGACGCGAAGGACGCGAAGGACAAGGACGCCGGCTGAGCCAGATCCTCCCGTCGACCCTCTCGCGCAGCGGCGACGAGACGGCCACGGCGCGCGAAGAGCAGCCTCGCTCGCGAGGAGCGAAGCGACGAAGCGGAGAGGGGGTGAGCGAGATCCGGCTCCGCCGGTCTCGCGAGGGGGCGCGCCCAGCGCCCCCTGGAAACTCAGCTCAGTACGCCTGGAAGGGGTGCGCCGAGGCCGCGAGCCGGATCATCGCATCGCGGTCCAGGTCGCCCGTGAACGCGTACGTCAGGCCGCCCATCTGCACCATCGGCACGGTGTAGCCGTGCACGGTCCGGTAGTAGAGGTCGTGCCCTTCCATGCGAACGTGGTCGGCGCCGCGGAAGGTCTCGGGCGGCGGCTCGAACACGAGCACCGTCACGCGGTGGCCGCGCACGGCGTAGTAGAACGCCGCGGCTTCGCGCTCGCGCACGTTCGAGAGGCGCGCGCCGAGCAGCTCCGCATCCGCGCGCGGGCCGAAGTCGACGGGGCGCGCCGGGAACTCGAGCTTGCGCTGGAACCACGTCGTCATCTGCGCGGGCGAGCCCTGCACCTCGGGCGGGTGGTCGCGCTCGTGGCGCCGCACGACCTCTTCGAACACCGGCACGCCCGCCGCCTCGATCGCGACGGCATCGGCCGCGTCGTCGGTCTGCGTGGCGAAGCCGAGCGCCACGACGGCGACGGCCGCCGCAGGGAGCGCGTAGCGCGCGAGGCGCGAGTCCTGGCGCGGCGTCGGTGCCCGTCGCTCGTCGGGCTTCACGGGCACCACGCTCACGGTGCGCCGCGGCGCGCTGTCGAGCGCCGTCATCACCCGCAGGCGAAGGTGCTCGGGCGCCTTCACCCCGCCGAGCGCCTGCTTGCTCGCCCGCTTCATCGACTGCGCGAACATCGCGTGCTCGCGGCAGATCACGCAGCCCGCGAGGTGTTTCTCGAACTCGATCTGCGCCGAGCTGTCGAGCTCGCCGTCGACCAACGCATCGACGTGCCGCTTCACGACGCGGCAGGTGGTCATGACGCACCTCCAGCGAACGACCCGCGCCACGCTCCGCGAGCCCACGACCCGCGCCACGCTCCGCGAGCCCACGACCCGCGCCACGCTCCGCGAGCCCACGACCCGCTACCAGCGCCGGACGGGCTCCCCGCTCCGCGGTCGCCGCGGAGAACGAAGCCCGAGGCCGGCGCGGCGACGCTCATCCGGCGATCTCCCGCGCGCGCCGATAGGCATCGAGCGACACGGTCTCGCCGGCATCCTTCGCCGGATCGACGATGCCCATCTCGATCGCTTGCTCGACGAGGCGTCCCTGCATGTGCTTCCGCGCGCGATGGAGCCGCGACATCACGGTGCCGATCGGGCAGCCGACGATGTCCGCGATCTCCTTGTACGAGAGCTCCTCGATGTCGGCGAGCACGATCATCAATCGGTGCTCTTCCGAGAGCTCGTCGAGCGCCTTCTGGATCTCTTGCGAGACCAAGGAGCGCATCGCCGCGTCCTCCGGCTCGGTGAGCGCGCGCATCGCGGCGCGGCTCATCACGCCGTCGCCCACGGGCTCGGCGTCATCGCCGTCGAGCACCTTCCGCTCGCGCGTGTTGCGACGGTACTTGTTGATGAACGTGTTCGTCAGGATCCGCAGCAGCCAGGCACGCAGGTTCGTGCCGGGCTCGAAGCGATCGTAGAAGCGATACGCCTTGAGGAACGCGTCCTGGACGAGGTCGTCGGCGTCGGCGGCCGAGCGCGTCAGCCGCAGAGCGGCGCCGTACAGCGAGTCGAGATAGGGGAGCGCCAGCTCGGCGAACTCCTCCTGATCGAGCCCGGGGCCACGCGAGGGACCTTCGGGGTTGTCGATTCGCGCCATCGTTCGGTCTTTCAGGGCTCGCCGCTCTCCGAAGAGAGCAGTCCAAACCGGAGCCCACGGTTCATCGCCGCGTCCTCCCAACCAGAGAGGCCGGCGTCTCATTCCAAGTTACGCGCGGGGACCGTGTGTCCTTTCAGACGCCTCGCAAGACCCCCGGCTTGGCGGTTCGCCGGACGGTTAGGTGAGACGATGTAGGATACGGCCGCGCTACTGCGGCATTCCTTCGAGCAATGCGGCCGTCATCACCTCGGCGAGGCGGGCGTGGCCGTCCTCCGTCAGGTGGATGTGATCGGCCTGCGCGAAGGGCGGCTCGCTCGCCACCCACTGCATCATCGCGCCCTCCCCGCCCATGAACGCCCGCAGATCGAAGAAGCCGCAGCCGTGCGCGAAGGCGACGCGGCGCTCGACGTCGATCACCTCGGAGACGTGCGGGCGCGGGCCCCAGGTGCCGTCCTCGGCCTGGAGCGGCCGGTCCGAAGGGCCGACGAGCAAGCACGAGGCGCCCGGAGCCAGGCCCTGCAGGCGCTCCACCACGCGGGCGAGGTCGCTCTCGTGGCGCGCGCTCGGGACGTTCACGTCCTCGCTCTCGTTGGTGCCGTACGCGAGCACGAACATGTCGGGCCGGCGGCGGCGCACCTCGGCTCGGTAGGTGGCATCGCGCCAGCGCAGGTGCGATCGCGCGCGCGAGCCGGGGATGCCGAGCGTGTCCACCACGACGCCCGAGCGGTCGCGCTCCATGGCGACGCCGAAGATGCGCACCGGCGCGTCGTCGAGCACGCGCACCTCGATGCGATGCGCCGCATCCCGCACGCGGAAGCGCGCGTGCCCGGGGCCGAGCTCGCCCTGCGTGTCCACGACGGCGACGGGGCGATCGTCGATGCGCACCTCGAAGCGACCGCCGTTCGGCTGGCGCAGGAAGCCGACGTCGTACGAGCCGACGTTGCGGGCGCCCCATCGCGCGCCGCGGGTGTCGAGCGCGCCACGAGCGCCGCGCATCAGCGACTCGACCGCGACCCCCGCGAGGCCGTAGTCCTCACCCTCGCGCATGCGGTCGCCGCGGAGCGTGCGCCAGGCGCCGTGCCAGGTGATGCGCGCGGTGGTGCTGTCGTAGCCGGGGAACGGCCGCACCGGCAGCACGAAGCCGGGGCCGGCATCGCCGAAGCCCTCCTGCAGCGCGCGCCGCACGAGGCCGACGTAGCGATCGGGCGCCGTGTGCGAGGCGCCCCACCAGAGGATGCGCGCCTGGCCCTGATGCGAGGCCGCTCGCGCGAGCGCGGCGTGTAGCGCGTCGAGCGCGTGCCCACTCGGGTCCTCGATCGAGATCGGCACGCCGAGGGTCGGCGCGGCGGTCGGCGGCGCAGGCTCGGGCTCGCCGCGGATCGCGGCGAAGAGCGCGTCCTGCGCGGCGAAGGTGACGACGAGAAGAGAAGCGACGAAGACGAGAACGCTTCGTCGCGAGGCGCGGAAGCGAAGCACGTGACGATGTCTCCGAGCCCACTCTAAGAGAAAACGCACTCTTCAGCTACTCCTTCGTGAGGGTCACGCGGGAGAACCCGCCAGTGAAAGCAGAGCTTCCCGCCCCCGGCGATCCCCGCACGCTCACCGTGCTCGACCTTTCGGGGTACGTGTTCCGAGCGTTTCATGCGCTCCCCCCGCTCACCTCGACCCGAGGCGAGCCGACCGGCGCGACGCTCGGCGTCACGATGATGTTGCAGAAGCTCCTGGCCGATCGCCGGCCGGCGCACTTCGCGGTGGCGATCGACTCGAACGAGGGCTCGTTCCGCAAGGAGATCTTCCCCGAGTACAAGGCGACGCGGAAGGAGCGCCCGCCCGAGCTCGCGCCGCAGGCCGCGCGCGTGAAGCAGATCTGCCAGGCCTACGGTCTGTGCTGCCTCGAAGCGCCGGGGTTCGAGGCCGACGACGTGATCGCGACGGTCGTGCGCTACGCGCGGCAGCGCGAGCTGAGCGTCGTCATCGCGAGCGCCGACAAGGACCTCCTGCAGCTCGTGGGTGGCCCCGTCGTGATGCACGACGCGATGCGCGATCTCGTCTACGGCGTGGACGAGACGATCGCCAAGCTCGGCGTGCGCCCCGATCAGGTGCGCGACTACCTCTCGCTCGTCGGGGACAGCTCCGACAACGTGCCGGGCGTGCCGAAGGTCGGGCCGAAGACCGCCGTCGAGCTGCTGGGCCAGTATGGCGACCTCGACACGATCCTCGCGAAGGCGAGCGAGGTGAAGAAGCCCGCGCTGCGTGCGACGCTCGAGAACAACCGCGCGCTCGCCGAGCTCTCGCGGCGGCTCGTGTCGCTCCGCGAGGACGTGCCGGTGCCCCTCGAGATGGAGAAGCTCACGCCCGGCACGCCGGACGTGGCCGCGCTCCGCGCGATGTTCCACGAGCTCGAGCTCGATCGTCCGCTCACCGAGCTCGATCGCCGCTTCGGCGCCGCGCCGGCGCGCAAGGTGGAGGTGCCCATCCCGCGCGCGCCCAAGCCCGAGGCGCTTCCGCCCGTCGCGGCGACGATCGTCTCCAAGCAGTCGCAGCTCGAGTCGGTGCTGACCGAAGCGTCGGCGAGCGCCGCGATGGCGATGGAGACGCTGCTCGACGACAGCGACGCGCGCCGCTCACCGCTCGTCGGCATCGCGCTCGCGTGGCGCGAGGGCGCGGCCTACGTGCCGCTGGGCCACGTATATCTGGGGCGGCCCGATCAGATGCCCGCCGAGCTCGCGCTGTGGACGATCCAGGGCGCGATCGAGCACCGGCGCACGCCGCTCTTCGTGCACGACGAGAAGCGCGAGACGCTGATCTGGCACCGCCACGGGATCGAGCTCGCGTTCGGCCCCGGCGACGTGGACACGATGCTGGCGAGCTACCTGCTCCGCGCCGACGAGCACGCGCACACGGTCGAGGACGTCGCGCGGACCGAGGTCGGCGTCACGCTCGATCCGGTCGCGAGCGTGATCCCGAAGGGCCCGCGCGGCAGCAAGGGACGCCTCTCGGACGCCGACGTCGAGAAGATCGCGGCGTGGGGCTGCGCGCGCGTGCGGGCGCTCTTGCCGGCCGGCATCGCCGAGGCCCAGGCGCTGCACGACGACGCGCTCCTCGGCGAGGTGTATCGCGAGCTCGAGCAGCCCCTCGCGCGCGTGCTCGTGAAGCTCGAGGAGACGGGGGTGCGCGTCGATCCGGCCGCGCTCGCGCGCACGAGCCGCGAGTACGACGTGCGCATCGCCGCGCTCGAGACGAAGTGCGCCGAGATCGTGGGCCACCCCGTGCAGCTCGCCTCGCCGCGCGCGCTCGAGGCGCTGCTCTTCGACGAGCTCGGCCTGCCGGCGCGCAAGCGCACGAAGACGGCGCGCTCGACCGACGCCGAGGTGCTCGAAGAGCTGACGGAGCTGCATCCGCTGCCGAAGGTCGTGCTCGAGTGGCGACAGCTGACGAAGCTGAAGAGCACGTACCTCGACGCCCTCCCCGCCGCGATCGATCCGAAGACGGGCCGCGTGCACACGCGCTTCAACCAGGCCGTGGCGGCCACGGGCCGGCTCTCGTCGAGCGAGCCGAACCTACAGAACATCCCCATCCGCACCGAGGAAGGGCGCCTCATCCGCGAGGCCTTCCTCGCGGCCGAGGGCTTCTCGATCCTGTCGGCCGACTACTCGCAGATCGAGCTGCGCCTGCTCGCGCATCTCTCCGGCGATCCGGATCTCTGCGAGGCGTTCAGCACGAACACGGACGTCCACGTGCGAACGGCGACGGCGATCTTCGGCGTGCCTCCCGAACAGGTCACCAAGGACCAGCGCGCGCAGGCGAAGACCGTGAACTTCGCCGTCATCTACGGGCAGACCGAGACCGCGCTCGCGCGGAACCTGGGCATCGAGCAGAAAGAAGCGCGCCGCTACATCCAGGCCTTCTTCCAGCGCTACGCCGGCGTCTCGCGCTACCTCGGGGATCTGGTCGAGGACGCCCGCCGCACGGGCTTCGTGCGCACGATGGCGGGGCGCAAGCGCGCCATCGGCGGGATCGAGAGCACGAACCGCACGGAGCGCTGGGCCGCCGAGCGCGTCGCGCGCAACACCCCGATCCAGGGCACCGCCGCCGACATCCTCAAGCGCGCGATGGTGGACCTCGACCGCGCGCTCACGGGCCGGAAGCTCGCGAGCCGGATGATCCTGACGGTGCACGACGAGCTCGTGCTCGAGGTGCACGACGCGGAAAGAGACGTGGTCCCGACGCTGGTGCGCGAGACGATGGAGCGCGCCGCGCAGCTGAAGGTGCCGCTGCTCGTCGAGACCGGCATGGGGCCGAGCTGGGGGGCCGCACATTGATCTCGTGCGCCCCGCGCGCCGTTCGACCGAGGACGCTCGCCTCGCGATAAGCTCTCCGGCAAGACGATGCTGATCGAGACTCGGCGCTGTGGGCGCCTCTTCGCCGTGCGACGCGGCGCCACGCGTGGCCTGCCGCTCGTGTTCTGGCCCTCGCTGCTCACGAGCGGCGGGATGTGGGAGGGCGTCGCGCGCGAGCTCGAGGATCGGCACCCCGTCGTGGTGATCGATCCGCCCGGGCACGGCCGGAGCAACCCGACGACGGCGCCCTACTCCATGGACGACTCGGTCGAGGCCGGGCTCGCGGTGCTCGATGCGCTGGGCCTCGAGCGCTGCGTGTGGCTCGGCCTCTCGTGGGGCGGGATGATCGGCATGCGCCTCGCGCTGCGCGCGCCCGACCGGCTCGTGGGGCTCGCGCTCTTCGACACCAACGCGCGCGCCGAGTCGCGGCGCAAGCTGCCCTCGTACTTCGCGATGGCGACCATCGCGCGGCGCATCGGCGCGACGCCGCTCATCCTGCGGCGGCTGCCGGCGATCTATCTCTCGGAGAAGACGCGACGCGAGCAGCCGATCCTCGTCGAGACGTTCCTCGAGCACGTCGCCTCGATGAAGCCCGCGTCCGTGGGCCACGCCGTCGATGCGGTGATCTTCACGCGCAAGGACCTCCGACCGCGCCTTCCCGAGATCCGCGTGCCCACGCTGGTGGTGGTCGGCGACGACGACGTCGCGACCCCGCTCGACCGCTCGGAAGAGATCGCGCGCGCGATCCCCGGCGCGACGCTGCGCCGCATCGCCGACGCGGGGCATCTCTCGGCATGGGAGCGCCCCGACGCGGCGCTGAGGCATCTCGAGCCCTGGCTCGACGGGCTGCGATGAGCGCCCGACGCACGAACGGGACGCCGGTCGCGCTGGCGCTGGCGCTCGGCGCATGCACGGCGGCCGGCCCGACCGCGAGCCTCGACGGCGCGCTCCTCGACGCCGGCGACGCCGCCGCGATCCTCGACACGGGCCCGGCTGGTGACGCGGGAAGTTGCAGCCCCGCGATGCTCGAGGCGACGTGCTCGTTTCGTACGGCGACGAGGCAGTGCGAGATCGCGTGCGACCTCCCGACGGACTGCGGCTTCCGCGCGCACGTCCACTGGACCGACGGGTTCTGCTGCGACCCCATCGACGACGGCGAAGGCGACGAGGACTACGTCGACTGTCGTTGTGAGAACGGCCTCGCGCGCTGCTATCCGCAGTACGTCCCGCCGCTCGCTCCCCGCACCATCCCGCGCACCACGTGCGAGTGCTTTCCCGCGAGCGACGCCGGGGCGGACGCGGGCACGAGCGACGCAGGTATCTGAGGCGCGCGCTCAGCGGCTGATCGGCGGCGAGACGAGCGACTCCCCCGTGTGCCACAGCACCTCTTTCCAGATCGGGCGATCGCCGAGCACCACGCCGCCGCGCGCGATCGCGTCGATCACCGCCGGAAGGAGCGTGTGCTCGTGGACCTGGATGCGCGCGTGCAGCGTCTTGGCGTCGTCACCGGGCAGCACCGGCACCGCGGCCTGCGCGAGGATCGGCCCGGTGTCGACGCCCGCGTCGACGAGGTGCACCGTACAGCCGGCGATGCGCACGCCCTTCGCGATCGCCTCCTCGGCGCCGTGCGCACCCGGGAACGACGGCAAGAGCGCGGGGTGCACGTTCACGATGCGATTCGGAAAGCGCTCGAGCATCGCCTTGCCGACGATGCGCATGAACCCGGCGAGCACGACGAGCTGCGCCTCCGAGGCCCCGACGCGCGCCGCGAGCGCCGCGTCCCACGCCTCGCGGCTCTCGTGGGCCTTCGGGCTCACGACCGCGGTGGGGATCTCGCGCTCGGCGGCGAACGCGAGCGCGGGCGCGCCCTCCTTGTCGGAGACGACGAGCACGATCTCGGCGGCGCACTTGCCGGCCTCGATGGCGCTCGCGATGGCGCGGAGATTGGACCCGGTCCCCGAGACGAGCACGGCGATCTTCATGCCCGGGACATAGCGCGTTTCCACGGGCGCGGAGCCGCGCGCCACGCGGCACCTCACGGCCAGGAGACGCGCGCGAAGTACGGGTCCGGCGTCACGAAGAGACTTCTCCGACCGAGCTGACCGACGTCGTTCTTGCCGCGGCAGTAGACCTCGCCCGCGTCGGTGACCGCGCAGACGGCCTCCTGGTGGACGAGCGCCTGCACGACCCGCCCCGTGATCCCATCGGTGTCGATGCGGTGGAAGCTCGTGTCGCTCGTCGCGGGCGTCGTTCCCCAGGCCCACAGCGCGCCGCCCTCGGTCCACGCGACGCCGCCCAGCTGATCGAGTGCGAGCCCCACCCAGCGATCGCCGGACGGCGTCGTGAGCCAGGCGGGCGACTCGACGCACTGGCCCGAGGAGCCACCGGTGCACGCGACGGTCGTGAACGGCCCGCCCCCGAAGCGATCGCCGTAGCTGGGATCGCCCCAGCATCCGATCCGGCCATCCTGCTGCGCGGGGTCGTCGAAGAGGGCACACGTCCCGCCCGCCGTCGTGGAGAGAGCGCGCGCCGCGAGCGGGAACGCGTTCACCACCGCCTGGAGCGCGTCGTCGCCGCCTCCGGGGCTCGGCCCGCCCAGCTCGCGCGAGGCGTTCTCGCCCACACCGATCACGGCCCCCGCCGACGTGATCGCGAGCGTGTGGTCGAACGCCATCGACACGGCGCGGACGTCGGCGAGCTCCGTGGCGCGCACGGCCGCGGCGGACGCATCCGTCGACGCTCCGTTCCCGAGCGCGCCCGCCGCGCCCGCGCCGATGCAGTAGAGCGCCCCGTCGTCGCGCAGCGCGCAGAGTCGATCGCGCGCGCCCTCGATGTCGACGACGTGATCGAGCGCCCCACCGCCTTCGATCGTGAGCGCGACCGGGACCGGCGCGCCGTAGTTCACGGGCGCGGCGTACCCGCCCCAGCACCACACGCGGCCGCCCGTGCGCACCGCGCACGTGAACCCCTCGCCGCCCGCGAGGTCGGTCGCGTCGGCGATGGGTGCTTGCCCGGTCTCGTCCATCGCGCGCACCGGCACCGGCGCGCAGCCGCAGGCGCCGAGAGCCACTCCCGGCGCGCTGCACTGGCTCCCGTCGCAGCGCCCCCAGCAGTAGACGGAGCCGCCGCGCGTGCGCGCGCAGATCGTCCCGTAGCCCGAGGCGATCTGCGCGACCGGATCGCACGACGGCCCCGCGCACGTCGGGCCCGCGTCCACGCGCGACGCATCGCCGGCATCGGCCGCGCCCGCGTCGGCGGGCGCGCCCGCATCGGGTCGGACGTTGACGCAGGAGCCAGCGACGCAGCTCCCGTCGGGGCAGGCGACGATGCGATCACACGCGTTCACGCACTCGCCGTTCACGCACGCGAAGCCGTCGGCGCAGGCGCCGGTGTCGCATCGATCGATCGCACCCAGCGAGCAGACGCCGACGCCACTCTCGGGCTCGACGAGGCACCGGTCGGTGGGCCCGCAGTCACGGCTGGCTCGGCACTGCTCCCGGCAACGGCCGAGCGCGCAGACGCCCGGCGCGCCGCACTCGCTGGTTCTCGTGCACGGGCTGCCGCTGGGCGCGCTGGACTGGCAGCCGAGCGCGGCGAGGGCCATCAGGAGCAGCGCCGTCCTTCTCATGGCCACACCACCGGGCCCAGGGTCGACGCGGCCGGCCCGGGCGCACCGCGGCCGAGCATCCCTCGATCGTTGGCGCCGACGCAGAGCACCTCGCCGTCGCGCGTCAGGACGCAATCGCTCGCGCCGTACATCACGGCGCCCACGACGGGCCGGCCGACTTCGATCGCCACGAGCTCGCTCGACGAAGGAACCACCGCGTCTCCCCAGCCCCACAGCCCGCCCTGCTCGTCCCACGCGAGCGCAGCACGCGCGCCCATCGCGAGACCGACGAGCTGCACGCCCGCGGGAACCGCGACGTAGGAAGGCCCGATCGAGCACGCGCCGAGCCCCACCGTGCAGTCGGTCGGGCTCGGGGGCGCGGGCCCGAGCACGGTCGCGATGGTGCCGCAGGTGGCGAGGCGCCCGTCGCGCAGGATCGCGCCGGTCCACTCCGTGTGCGCGTCGAACGTCGCGATGGGCGGGAACGTCGACGCCCGGACGGCCGTGATCGCGTCCATGGTCGGCGTCGTGGCGCAGAGATCGAGCGCGTCGTTCGCGCCGACCGAGATCATCGCGCCCGACGCGTCGAGCACCGAGGTGTGGCGTGCCTCGACACGCAGGACCGACGCGGGCGGCAGCTCGCTCGCGACCACCATCCCCGCGAGCGCATCGTCCGAGGTCCCCGTTCCGAGGCGATAGCGCGAGCCGAGGCCCATGCAGAGCGGCTGCGTGCCTTCGCCGCGGAGCACGCAGACGTGATCGGCCCCGGCGTCCACGTCGGTCACGCCCACGAGCGGAGACCCGTCCGCCATCGTGATCCGCACCGGGACCGTACGCCCGTCTCCCCAGCACCAGAGCTGGCCCTCCGCGCCGCGCACGGCGCACGTGCCCGAGGCGGACACCGCGACGTCGGTCGCGTCGCTCATCGCCTGCCCCGTCTCGTCGAGAACCTCGATCGGCGTCCCCGAGCATCCGCAGGCGCCGTGCTCGAGGACCTGATCACCACACTCGCCCGCCGAGCAGTTGCCCCAGCACCAGACGTGCTGGCCGCGCGTGCGCGCGCAGACGTGCGCGAGCTCGGTCGTGGTGTCGGTCGAGAGCGCGTCGAGCTGCACGACGGGATCGCACGCCGGGCCACGGCAGGGCTGGCTCGCGTCGCTCGTCGGCTCGCCGGCGTCGTCGCGACGTGGAATGCACGCCCCCTCGACACAGAGCCGGTCGGGGCACTCGACGATCGTCCCGCACGCGTTGAGGCACTCGCCCTCGACGCAGACGAAACCGATCGCGCAGACCCGGTCCGCGCAGGCATCGCTCGGCAGAGAGCAAGCGGCGACGCCGGTCGTCGGATCGACGAGGCAGTGCTGGTCGGGGCGGCAGTCGCGGCTCTCGCGACACTCGGCGCGGCACCGCCCCGCGGCGCAGACGAGCGGCGCACCGCAGTCGACGGGCCGCGTGCAGCGGGACCCTTCCGCCGGAGCGCTCTGACAGCCGAGCAAGAGGAGCACGCACCCCAGTGAGCGACGCACCGGCCGACCTTAGCGCGAGACGAGCGCCGGCACCTCGCGAGCCGGCCGCGGCGAGCGTTCCGCGAAGGTGCTCCGCGGCAGGCCCATCGGCCGATGGCACGTCGCGAAGGCAGGTCGTCGCCGGGGCGTCCGCCGCGCGGCGCCCGCTTGCCCGGTCGGATCAGGGCGCGACCGGAACGCCCTCGACCACGACCATCGACATCGGGAGCAGCGGCGGCCCGCTCGCGGCGTAGCGGCAGAGCTCGACGACCTCGTCGCCCCGCAGCGGCAAGCGCTCGAGCTCTTCGAGCGCGAAGTAGGCCGCGCCGAGCGAGTGCTCGTTCGGCGTCGCGCGCGGCGCCGAACCACGACGCGGACGGCCGGCGAAGAACGCGCGCACCCGCGCCCCGTCCGGCAGTGGACGGTGCTCGAGCCGCAAGAGGCCGAGCAGCTCGACCTCCACGCCCGACTCTTCGCGGGTCTCGCGCAGCGCGCCCTCGGCGAGCGTCTCCCCGGGCTCGACCCGCCCGGCCGGGAGGTACCAGCCGCCCCCGTGCTTGCGCTCGTGGACCAACAAGAACCGGCCCTCTTCGTCGCGCACGAGCACGAGCGCGAAGAACCACGTCGGAATCGCCTCACGCGCCATCGGGGCAGAGCGTCGCACGCCCCGCGCCCGCCCGATCGGGCACGGGACTCGCCCCGGCGAAACGGCTATGTTGCTCGGCTCATGTCCCCCCCGCGCGAGCATCCCTACACGCCCTTTCTGCACAAGGTGCAGAAGCCGTCTCGCTACGTCGGGGGCGAGCACGGCGAGGCGCGCAAGAGCTGGGACGCCGCGGAGGCGCGCATGTGCCTCGCGTTCCCCGACGTCTACGACATCGGGATGAGCCACCTCGGCTTCAAGATCCTCTACGGGATCCTGAACGCGCACGAGAAGCTCCTCGCCGAGCGCTGCTACACCCCCTGGCTCGACATGGAGACCGAGCTGCGCCGCGCGAACGAGCCGCTGCGCTCGCTCGAGAGCGCGCACGCGCTGCGCGACTTCGACGTGGTCGGCTTCTCGCTCCAGTTCGAGCTCACGTACACGAACGTGCTCACGATGCTCGACCTCGGGCGCATCCCGCTGCGCTCGGCCGATCGCGGCGAGGACGACCCGCTCGTGGTCGTGGGCGGCCCCGTGGCGACCCACGCCGAGCCGCTCGCGCCCTTCTTCGACGTCGCCGTGATCGGCGACGGCGAGGCGAAGACGCCCGAGCTCTGCCTCGCGTGGACGCAGCTGAAGAAGGCCGGCGTGCCGCGGCGCGAGCGCCTCCGTGCGCTGGCGAAGCTCGGCGGCCTCTACGTCCCTTCGCTCTACGAGACCGAGCTCGAGCCGAGCACCGGCATGCGCGTCGTCGCGCGGCCTGCCGATCCGGCGCTGCCCTTCCCCGTCGAGCGCGCCTTCGTCGCCAAGCTCGACGAGTACCCGTTCCCGAGCGGCGGTCCCGTCTCCAGCACGGAGACCATCTTCGATCGCGTCTCGGTCGAGATCGCGCGCGGCTGCACCGAGGGCTGCCGCTTCTGCCAGGCGGGCATGATCTATCGCCCGGTGCGCGAGCGCTCCCCGAGCTCGATCCTCGACACGATCACGCGCGCCGTGACCGAGGGCGGCTACGACGAGGCCTCGCTGACATCGCTCTCGACCGCCGACTACTCCGCCATCAACCCGCTCGTGAAGACGGTGATGAAGCAGCTCGAGGGCGAGCGCGTCGCGCTCAGCGTCTCGAGCCTGCGCGCCTACGGCCTCGACGAGGAGCTGCTCGACGAGATCAAGAAGGTGCGCGCCACGGGCCTGACCTTCGCGCCCGAGGCCGGCACGCAGCGCATGCGCGACGTGGTGAACAAGAACATCACGGAAGAGCAGCTGATGACGACGGCCGAGCGCGTCTTCTCGCGCGGTTGGTCGAAGATGAAGCTCTACTTCATGATCGGTCTGCCGACCGAAGAAGAAGAGGACGTGCGCGGCATCGTCGGCACCGGCGCGCGCGCGCGCGAGGTGGGCCGCAAGGTGCAGAAGGGGCGCGGCCCCGACGTCACGGTCTCCGTCTCGATCCACGTCCCGAAACCGCACACGCCGTTCCAGTGGGCGGCGATGGACGACAAGGAGACCGTGCTGCGCAAGCAGGCGTGGCTGAAGGAAGACGCCTTCGCGCACCACGTGAAGCTGCGCATGCACCCGAGCGACGGGAGCTGGCTCGAGGGCGTGCTCGCGCGCGGCGACCGCACCCTCGCCGACGTGATCGAGCGCGCCTGGCAGCGCGGCGCGCGCTTCGACTCGTGGGAAGAGCACATGGACTGGGGGCGCTGGGCCGAGGCGTTCGAGGAGACGGGCGTCGACGGGACGCGCTTCCTCGGCACGATCCCGGTGACGGCGCGCCTGCCCTGGGATCACCTGAGCGTGGGTCTCGAGGACGGCTTCCTCGCGCGCGAGTACAAGAAGGCGCTCGCCTCGCGCCTCTCGCCGCCCTGCGGGAAGGCGGCCGGCGACTTCGTTCATCCGACGAACCTGCGCAAGCACGACGAAGATCGGCGGCGCCTCGTCTGTTACGACTGCGGCGTCGCGTGCGACATGACGTCGATGCGGAGCGAGCGGCGCACGTTCCTCACCGCGCTCGGCGCGCTCGAGCCCTCGGCGCCCCGCGCGCCGCGCGATCCGAGCGTGAAGGTGCAGCCGCTCCACCGCGAGCCGCCCACGCGCCTCGCGCAGGGCGACAAGGTCCGCGTGCGCATCGCCTATCGCAAGCTCGGGCGTGCGAGCTACCGCGGGCACCTCGACCTCGTGCGCGTGCTGCCGCGCATCCTGCGGCGCGTGGGGCTGCCGCTCCGCTACTCGGAGGGCTTCCATCCCAAGCCCGACATGGTCTTCGGCCCGGCGCTCTCGCTCGGCGTCTCGAGCCTCGCGGAGTACGTCGACATCACGCTCGACGGCTCGCGCGGCATCGACCTCGCGGACGTGGTCGCGCGGCTGAACGCCGTCACCGAGAGCGGGCTCGAGATCGTCGACGTGGTGCGGCTCGGCGGCCAGGACCCGGGCATCAACAAGGTGATCGACCGGGCCGAGTACGTCGTCGGCATTCCGCGCTCGTGCTTGGCCGACGTGGGCCTCGAGAGCGAAGCGGCGCTCGCGGCGAAGGTCGCCGAGCGCCTGACGCCCGAGCTCGAGATGCTCCGCGACGTCGGCGGGATCGGAAAGAAGATCGCCGTCGGCAAGTACCTGCGGCACGCGCAGGTCGGGCGCGGCGCCGAGGCGCTCGAGGCCGCGGGCTACGTGGGAGATCTCATCCCCCTCCACCTGGAGATCGACGTCACCGGCGAGGGCAGCGCGAAGGCGAGCGAGGCGATCGCGGCGCTGCTCGACGTGCGCGAGGTCCCGTGCCGCATCGTGCGGGTGTCGCTCCGCAACGCCCAGGCCCGCACGCCGCTCGAGCTCGAATTCCTGCGCAAGCCGCGCAGTGCCAAGCTCGAAGAGGCCCCGCCGCCCGACAGCGCCGCCGCCGAGAGCTGAAGGCGCGCGGCTTTCCCCGGCCGCGGGATGCGCCACACTCCGGAAACGTCGCCGTCGTGCCGATGAACAGGGTGGCCCTGTCTCTTTCGTGTGCGCGGCCCGCTCCGAGGTCATATCGGTGGATTCCGAGCTCGAAGTCCTCATCGTCGCGGGGCCCGAGCGCGCCCGAGCGCTCGGCGCGGCCTTGCCGGGGATGCGCCTGTCGACGGCCGAGGACGCCGCCGCGCTGGGGGATCGCCTGCGCGCCTCGACCCCCGACGCCGTCGTCGCGGACGAGGCGAGCTGGATCTCGGTGCGCGCGCTCGCCGACATCCTGGCCTCGTTCGGCGGCTCGCGGCCGATCCTGACGATCGCGCCCCCGTGTGCGCCGCCGGCCAGCGTGGTCGAGCTCGTGCGAGAAGGAGCCGCCGACGTGGTCGCCTCCGAAGGGGCCGACCTCGCGGAGGCGGTGCGGCGCGCCGTGAGCCGCGCACGCGGCAGAGGCGGCGACGCGCTCACGCGCGCGGAGCGCCTGCAGGCGCTCGGCGAGCTGACGGCCGGGATCACGCACGACCTGAACAACCTGCTCGCCATCGGCTCGACCTTCCTCGAGCTCGCGCGCGATGGGCTCGACCAAGGCGATCCGGCGCTCGCCGATCTCGACGAAGCGCACGGAGCGATCACGCGAGCGACCGCGCTCACGCGCCACGTCGTGGCCTTTCTCCGCAAGGAGCGCGGCGCGACGACGCTGGTGGACCTGAACGAGCTCGTCCGCTCGCTCGAGCCGCTCGCGACCTGCGCCGTCGGCTCGCGGATCCAGCTCGAGATCCGCCTCGCCCCGAGCCTGCCGCCGATCCTCGGCGATGCCTCCGAGCTCGAGCAGGTGGTGCTGAACCTCGTGCTCAACGCGCGCGACGCCATCACCGGGCCCGGCAAGATCCTCGTCGAGACCGCGCTTCGAGGCGCCGACGCGCGCGCGACCATGTCCGATGCGGTGGGGCGGCGGGTGATGCTGCGGGTGACGGACGACGGCTGCGGCATGAGCGCCGAGATCGTGGAGCGCGCGTTCGACGCCTTCTTCACCACGAAGGAGCGCGGCACCGGCCTCGGGCTCGCGAACGTGCAGTCGATCGTGCGCCGGCACCGTGGCGTCGTCCGCCTCCGGAGCGAGGTCGGGCGCGGGACGACCGTCGAGGTGCACCTGCCGCTGCCAGGCCGCGCGACCTCGTCGATGCCGGGCCTCCGCCGCCCCGGTTGAGGGCGTGCTCGCTCAGCTGCGCCGCGGGCGCAAGAGACGCGCGAGGGAGAACGCCATCTCGAGCGACTGGCGGTAGTTGAGCCGCGGATCGCAGGCCGTCTCGTACGCCGTCTCGAGATCCGCGTCCGTGAGGCCATCGGCGCCGCCGACACACTCGGTGACGTCCTCTCCCGTCAGCTCGAAGTGCACGCCGCCGAGCAGCGTGCCGCCCTTGCGGTGCGCCTCCGCCGTGCGCTCGAGCTCGGCGAGGATGTCCTCGAACGCGCGCGTCTTGCGACCGCCGGCCGTGGTCCGCGTGTTGCCGTGCATCGGATCGCAGATCCAGAGGACGCGCCGGCCCGTCGCCTGCACCGCGGCGAGCAGCGGCGGCAGCGCGCTCTCCACGCGCGAGGCGCCGAGGCGCGTGATGAGCACCATCTTGCCGGGCTCGTCCGAGGGATTGAGGCGCTCGATCAGCGCGACCACGTCGTCCGGCGTGACGCTCGGCCCGAGCTTGACCCCGATCGGGTTCTGCACGCCGCGGAACAGCTCCACGTGCGCGCCGTCGAGCGCGCGCGTGCGCTCCCCGATCCAGGGCAGGTGCGTGCTCAGATCGTAGTAGCCCGAGCGACGCGGCACGCGCCGCGTCTGCGCCGCCTCGTAGGGTAGATGCAGGCCCTCGTGCGAGGCGTAGAGCTCCACGCGCGTGAGCTCGTCGATCGTCGTCTCGCCGAGCGCCTCCATGAAGCGCAGACCCTCCGCGAGCTGCGCGCTCGCGCGCTCGTACTCCTCGCGCACCGAGGCGCTGAGGCGCGCGCTCTCGCGGAACGAGAGGTCCCACTGCTCGGGATGGTGGAGGTCCGCGAACCCACCCGCCGTGAGCGAGCGGACGAAGTTCATCGTCATCGCCGCGTGGTGGTAGCCGGCGAGCAGGAGGCGCGGATCGGGCCGACGCGCCGCCTCGCTGAACTCGGCGCGGTTCACGAGGTCGCCGAAGTAGTTCGGGAGCGTGACGCCGTCCCGCGTCTCGGTCGCCACGCTGCGCGGCTTGGCGTACTGCCCGGCGAAGCGCCCGATGCGCACCACCGGCCGCTGCGCGCCGTGCACGAGCACGAGCGACATCTGGAGCAGGATCTTCAGCTTCGCGGAGAGCACCGTCGATCGGCAGTCGGCGAACGTCTCCGCGCAGTCCCCGCCCTGCAGCACGAAGCGCCGACCGAGCTGCGCCTCGGCGAGGAGCGACTTCAGGCGCTCGATCTCCCACGAGGTCACGAGCGGCGGCAGGACGCGCAGCTCCTCGACCACGCGATCGAGCGCCGCCGGATCGGGGTACTCGATCGCCTGCGCGGCGACGTGCGACCGGTACGAGGTCGGGCTCCAGGCGCTCATGAGCGAGTGCTATCGCGCCGGAGCGACTTCGGCGCAAACGCTCACGCCGGAGGCGCGGCGTCCTGGTCGAGCGGGCCGATGTCCTCGCCGCTCTGGACGAAGAAGGCCTGGCCGTAGACGTCGAGCAGCTCGAGCGCCTTGTCCATGTCCTCGTAGGTGTGGCCGCGCGTGACGTTCACGCGGAGGCGCTCCTCGCCGACCTTCACGCCCGGGTAGAGGATCGGCACCATCATCACGCCGTTCTCGAGCAGCGCGACGTGCATGAAGAGCGCCTTGCGCTCCTCGCGCGTCATGACGGGCATGATGTGCGAGTTCGAGTCGCCGAGGTCGAAGCCCGCCGACTTCAAGCCCTTGCGCATGTACTCGGCCTTCGTCTTCAGCTCGGAGACGAGCGCCGGGCCGTCCTCCTCGAGCATCGTGAGGATCGTGCTCGCCGCGGCCACGATCGGCACCGGCAGCGAGGCCGAGAAGACGAACGAGCGCGCCTTGTTCTTGATGTGATCGACGACCTCGTCGTCGCCCAGGATGATCCCACCGATGCCGCCGAAGGTCTTGCTGAACGTGCTGACGATCACGAGCTTCTCGGTCGGGAACGTGCCCTCGAGGCCGTGCTCCTCGAGGATGCCGCGACCGTGGACGCCGAGCGTGCCGGTGCCGTGCGCGTCGTCGAGCACGACGCAGGCGTCGTACTTCTTGCAGACCTCGAGCAGCTCCTTGATGGTCGCCTGGTCGCCGTCGAGCGAGTAGAGACCCTCGAAGCAGACGAGCGCGTTCTTGCGCTCCTTCGTCTTCAGCACGCGCTCGAGGGAGCGCGCGGAGTTGTGGTTGAAGAAGCGGATCTCCGCGCCGTTCTTCGGCACGCCCGCCGCGAGGAACGAGCCGTCGAGGATGCACGCATGGCTGAGCTGGTCGAGCACGAGCGTCGTGTCGACGTCGGCGAGCGACATGATCGTGCCCACCATCGCCTGGTAGCCGGTCGTCGTGACGAGGCACTTCGGCATCTGGAACCAGCTCGCCAGGCGCTCCTCGAGCTCCACGTGCGCGACCGTCGTCGCCTGCACGCGCGAGCTCGAGAGGCCGCACGCGTACTTGTCGACCGCGGCGCGCGCCGCTTCCTTCACCTTCGGATGGTTCGTCAGGCCGAGGTAGTCGTTCGAGCTGAAGTTCACGAGCGGCTTACCCGCGATCGTCGTGTGCAGACCGCCCGACTCGAACGCGCGGAAGTAGGGGTACATCTGCTTGGCGCGCGCGTCGCGGATGCGGGCCAGCTCGGAGTGCGCCTTTTCCTTGATCCAGCTCATGGGGCGGAGGACTAGCGTTGGTCGAGCGCGCCATCAACGCGAAAACCCCTTCGCTACGGTGCGAAACGGGGTTCGCGCGGGGAAGTGGTCCTACCAGCTGGAGCCTCCAACGCCCTCAGATCTCCACGGCGCCCGCCGTGCACCCGGCGCTGGGCCGTGGATTTCCCAGCTGGTCGGTCGCCGGGCAGCGGACGCCGATGCCGTCCGCCGGGCTCCCGGCCGCGGGGGTCATCACCTCGGGGCCGTCGCCGATCGCGCCCAGCGCGCCCAGTGCGGGATCGGCGTCCGTCGGGGCCGTCGCGCACGAGGTGGTGGTCCCGCCCGCGGGCCACTGCACGTTGCCGCCGCCGTTCTCGTGCTCGACGTCGCAGCTCGGGCGGTACCTCGCGGTGTTGTTCGCGACGATCGTGTTCACGAGCGTGAGGCCCTCGCCGAAGATCGCGCCCGCCACGACGCCGTCGCCGATCGCGCGGTTGCCCGCGATCGTGCAGTTCGTGATCGTCCCGGTCGGCGTGTGCCCGAGCCAGAGGCCGCCGCCGTTCGAGAACGTCGCCGTGTTCTCGGCGATGGTGTCGTTCGTCATCGTGACGGTGCAGGTGTTGATCCAGAGGCCGCCGCAGTAGGCGCCCTCGTTGCGCGAGATCGTGCTCGCCGTGATCGAGAGGTCGAGCCCCTCGAGGTAGAGCCCGCCTGCGTTGCCGGTGTCGGTCGGCGTCACGACGTTGTGGTCGACCGTGCTGCGGTCCATCGCGAACGAGCCGGTGTGGTCGTTCGAGACCCGGAACACGCCGCCACCGATCGCGCCCGCCGTGTTGTCCTGGATCACGACGCCGCAGAGCGAGGTGATCTCGTCGCGGCCGTCCTGGTAGAGCGCGCCGCCGCAGCCGCCGTTGCCCGGGTTGCCGCCCGTGCCGCGCGCCTCGTTGCCGGTGAACAGGCTGTTCACGATCGTGAGGTCGCCGTTGAGCGAGCCCACCGCGCCGCCGTCGCTCGCGCTGTTGTTCCGGAACGTCGAGCCCGCGATGATCGTGTCGCCGCCGCCGAACGCGTAGATCGCGCCGCCCGCGAGGTCTTGCCCGGTGTCGGGCGCGTGGTTGTCCTCGAAGACCGAGTCGAGGACGGTGAGCGAGCCGCCGTCGCGGTAGATCGCGGCGCCGCCGCCGTCGGTGTCTTCGGCGACGCGCGTGCTGTGGCCGTCGCGGAACGTGAGCCGCTGCACCGTCAGGCGCGGCGTGGGCGTGTCGTAGCCGGAGTCGAGGTAGAAGATGCGGCTCGTCCCGCCGCCGCTCAGCGTCACGGTGAGCCCGCCGTCGATCACCGTCTCCTCGGTGAAGACGATCGGCGAAGTGACCGTGATCGTGACCGGCGCGCTGCCGCAGTCGAAGACGATCACGCCTCCCGCCGCCGCGGCCGCACGGAGCGCCGCCTCGGTGCAGCTCGCCGCCGTGCCGTCCCCGACGGTCTGCGTGGGGGTGCCGACGTCGACGAGCGGCGGCACGTCGCAGCGCGGCGCGAGCGCGCCGGCGTCGCGCGGAGGCGAGGAGCCCGTGTCGCGCGCGGGGCCCGTGTCGCGAGCGCTCGACGATCCGGCGTCGTCGCTCGACGGAGTGGGAGAGCATCCGACGAGAGCCACGAAGAGACCCAGAGCGACCGGCCGGACGTCCATCGTCCGAGCGTCGGAGAGCCCGCGCAGCGTGTCAATCGCTCAGGCCGAGGTGCCGCTCGAGGAAGAGCACGGCGAGCTCGGTGAACGTGTCGCGGTTCTCCTTGCGGACGAAGCCGTGGCCCTCGTTGCGCGCGAGCATGTACCAGACGTCGTGCCCGCGGCCACGCACGGCCTCGACGATCTGCTCGGCCTCGCTCACGGGGACGCGCGGATCGTTGGCGCCGTGGGCCACGAAGAGCGCCGCATCGATGCGGTCGACGTGGGAGATGGGCGAGATCTCGACGAGCGTGCCGCGCATCGCCTCGTCGGACTCGTCGCCGTACTCCACGCGGCGCAGATCGCGGCGGTAGGGCGCCGTGTTCTCGAGGAACGTGACGAAGTTCGCGATGCCCACCACGTCCACGCCCGCGCGCAGGCGATCCGAGAAGTGCGTGAGCGAGGCGAGCACCATGTAACCGCCGTAGCTGCCGCCGTAGACGGCCACGTGCGAGGCGTCGAGCTCGTGCTGTTGGCCGATCCAGTCGAGGAGCGAGCCGATGTCGCGCACCGAGTCCTCGCGATGGGCGGCGTCGTCGAGCGCGAGGTAGTCGCGGCCGTAGCCGTCCGAGCCGCGCACGTTCGGGACCAGCACCGCGACGTGCTCCTCGAGCGCGAGGTACTGCGTGAGCGGCGAGAACCAGGGCCGCGCCTGCGCCTCGGGCCCGCCGTGGATGTTGATCACCACGGGGAACGGCCCCTCACCCTCGGGGCGATAGTAGAAGCAGGGGATCTCGCGACCGTCGAAGGTCGGGTAGTGCACGAGCGTGGGCTCGACGAAGCGCGTGGGGTCGAGGCCGCCCATCTCGCTCTCGGTCCAGCGCTCGACGCGCCGGTTGCGCGCATCGAAGGTGAACGCGTCGCCCGAGATCGACGACGACGCCACGGTGAACGCGAGCACCGGCGCGCGGCGCGCGAAGCGGAGCCCGGTGATCACGCCGCGGGGGATCCCGGTCACGTCGGTCGTTCGCAGCGAGCGCGTGTCGATCGTGCGCAGCACGCTCACGCCGTCCTCGTTCAGCGTGTACGCGAGCGTGCGCCCGTCGGCCGAGAGCGCGATCTCCTCCACGTTCCAGGCGATCTCGCCGCTGAGGGGCCGAATCGTGTCGGCGCGCGGCGTCTCGAGCCCGAGGTCGGCGAGCCGATAGTCGTAGAGCTGCACGAACTGCCCGCCGCGATCGGAGGCGAAGTACACGTGCTCGCCCGTGTGATCGAAGATCGCGGCGCGGTCGGCCTGGGGCGTCTCGGGCGACAAGCGGCGCACCGCGCGCGTCGCCACGTCGACGACGTAGAGGCGCTGCTCGTTGATCGACACGTACTCCTGCAGGAGCAGCTGCGCGCCGTCGGGCGAGAAGTCGAGCAGGTGCCAGTCACCCTCCCGCTCGAGGAAGAGCTCGCCGGGGCCGTGCCCGTCGCTCATCCACACGTCCATGTCGGCGCCGTTGCGCGCGTTCGACACGTAGGCGAGGCGCGAGCCGTCGCGCGACCACAGGAACTCCGGCTGCCGGTGCGATCCGTCCGTGAGGAGCTGCGCGCGGCCAGTGCCGAGATCGAAGCGGTAGAGCTGGTAGTTCTCGTTGCCGCCCACGTCCGACTGCACGAGCACCGCCGAGGAGTCCCCCGGGACGAACGAGGCGCCGAGCACGGGCTCGTCGCCGAACGTCACCTGGTGGCGATCGCCCATCGGCCCCGACACGCGATGCAGCTGCGCGGTGCTGGCGAAGCGCGTCGTGACGAGCAGCGACTCCCCGTCGTCCGAGACGTCCTGCACCGTCGCCATGCGCGTCTCGAGGTACTGCTGCAGGCGCGCGTGGAGCGCAGGAGGGATCTCCGGCGTCCCGTCGAGCACCACCATCGCGTCGGACGAGCCGCTCTCCCCCTCGCTCGGCGCGGCCGTCGTGCCGGTCGCGGGCGCGGCCGTGCGCGCCTCGGGACACGAGGTGGACGCGGCCGCACCGCCACAGCCCGCCAGCGCGAGCAACCAGAGAGCCAGACCCCATCGCATTGGCGGGAGAGTACACGCGCCGCGCGAGGCGCGCCCCGGTCAGGGGAGCGGCATCGGGGTCGCGCGGTCGATCTCGCGGGCCGGGTCCGGGTCGCGGAGGGCCTGCCCCGTGTTCGTTCCCCAGCACCAGAGCATCCCGCCCTCGTCGATCGCGCAGGCCGCGTACCAGCCCGTGAAGACGTGGACCGCGTGGTGGAGCCCGTCCCCGTTCGCGATCCGGATGTGCCCATCCAGCGGGCGCGCATTCGATCCGTTCGTCAGGTTCCCGTTCTGCACGAACTCGCCGGAGCCCCAGCAGTACACGTCTCCCACCGTGTAGCCCGCACCGCCGCTGGCGATTCCGCAGAGTGCGACCGAGGAGGCGTTGGCCGAGATCTCGGAGAACGTCGCTTCCGCGAGCGTCAACGGCGAGGCCGAGCACGCGAGTGTCTGCGAGGGCCGCATGCACTGATCGGGGAGCGTGCCCGGTGACGCGGCGAGCTCGCCGTGCTCGCCGACGCCCATGCACGAGAGCGCACCGCCCGCATCGAGCCAGCACGTGACGCCCTGTCCGCGGACGAGCGCGCGCACGTCGTTCACGCCGCTGACGAAGACGCCGGTCTCGAGCGGCGCCGCATACACCCCGCCGCCCTGCCCGACGCTGGTCGCGCCCCAGCAGGCCAGGCGCCCCTGCGCGTCCGCCGCGCACCCGCCGCCGAAGGTGAGGGTCGCATCGGGGAGGCCGTCGTCGAACGCGAGCAGCGTGGGCACGAAGCTCGCGGGCAGGGGCGAGGGCGACAGGTCGGCCGCGAGATCCACGACCGTGCCGAGCGGCTGGATGACGGGATCGCCGGGGTCGCGCGGATAGACCGTCCCTTGGTCGCCGCCCCAGCAGCGCACGAAGCCGGAGCCCTCGGTCGAGAGCGCGCACACGAGCTGTGTGCTCGCGAGCAGGCGCCCGCCGCCGCTCGGGTAGGACACGCGGGTGCGATCGATCTGCTGCGGGTTGCGCTCGCAGATCGAGGGCACGCCCGGATCGATGTTGCCGAGGTTCGCGTCGCCCCAGCAGTGCACCGTGCCGTCGGAGGCTCGATGCGCGCACACCCACGAGCGCCCACAGGCGAGCTCGTCGACGTCCATCAGCGGCACCGCCAGCGGATGGTCGGAGCCGCGCGGCGAGTTGCCGTCGCAGAGATCGCCCGTCACGCCCGGGTCGAAGCCGAGCGCGCGATGCGCGTCGTTGCCCCAGCAGTAGGGCTGCCCGGTCGAGGCGCGCGTCGCGCAGACGAAGCCTTCGCCGATGCAGGCCGTTCCCACGGCGCCATCGCCGAGCCCGGCATCCGACATGCCCGCGTCGTTCGCGCCTGCGTCGTCGGGCGCGGGCGCGTCGCGCGGAACCGCGGCGTCCGTTCCGGTAGGCGCGCAGAAGGAGACGCCCGTGCCGGACGGAACGCAGCTCGAGCCGGTCGCGCACCCGTGGCCGGCATCGCAGATCTGGGCGCAGCGATCGGCCACGCACACGAGGCCGCTCGCGCACTCGCGACCGACGCCGGTCTCACAGCCGAGATCCGTCGCGAGCGCGCAGGTCCCGAGCCCGGCGGCGTCGAGCAGACACGAGACCCCCTCTCCGCAGTCACGATCCGCGACGCAGCCCGTGCGGCAGCGCCCGAAGCGACACGAGAGCGGCGCCGCGCACTCGCCGTCGCGCGTGCAGGCCGCGCCGGGCACGGGCGCCGACTGACACCCGAGCGCGGCGAGCGCGGCGAGCCCCGCGATCGCCACGAGCCCTCGCCCTCGCGCGTGAAGCGACCCTCCCCCACCCCTCATCGCGCGTCCTTCTCGCTGGGTCACGCTCGTCGCAAGACGACGGCGCTGACGTTGCCGTAGTAGCCGACCGCGGTGACCACGACGACCCGCGTCTCGGCACGAAGGCGCCCCTGCACGAGCGGGCCCACCGGCGCCACGCGCTCGGGATCGGTCGAGACCCAGGACGCGGCCGCGGCCATCCCCATCGCGGCCGAGCCGGCGAAGGCCTCGCCCCACATCGCCTTGGGCGCCGCGACCGCCACGTCCGGGCCGAAGACCTGCTCGATCGCGTGCAGCTCGGCCACGTCGTAGCGCGCGATGCCCGCGCAGCTCGAGCACACCGCGTCGACCTGCGAGGGCGCGACGCCCGCGTCGTCGAGCGCGAGCTTGATGGCCCGCGCCACCGCGACGGGCGATGCGTTGAGCAGCAGCGCTTCTTCGGTGGGCGACTCGAACGCCGTGCCGTAGCCGGCGATCAGCGCGCGCACCTTCGCGCCGCGCGCGATCGCCTCGGCGCGGCGCTCCACCGCGACGTAGGCGACGCCCTCGCCGAGGTGCAGTCCGGTCGAGTCCGCCGACGCCGGCTCCCAGCACGCGTCGCCCTCGGCGAGCGCGCCGAGCTTGCCGAGCGCCACGTAGAGCGGCTCGCTGAGCACGTCGCCGCCGCCGACGAGGAACGCGTCCGCGCGCCGGTGCGCGAGGTGCGTCTCGCACGTCAGCACGGCGTCGAGCGCGCCGCAGTTGCCGTCGACCACGGTCGCGTTGGGCGCGCGCAGGTCCTCCCAGATCGAGACGTACCCGGCGGCCGCGTTGATGACCGTGTTGGGGAAGCGCGCGGGGTTGATGTAGCGAGGGTCCTCGAGCTCGGCGACGAGGTTCAGCTCGGTGATCGAGTCGAGCGAGCCGTACGCCGTGGACGAGCACACGCCGACCTGCTCGCCCTTCAGCGGCCCGATCCAGGCGCCGTCCTTCTTCAGGCCCGCGTCCTCGAGCGCGCGCTTGGCGGCGACGATCAACATCTTGGTGAGCCGATCGAAGTTCCGCAGGCCCTTGTCGCCCAGATAGACGGCCGGATCGAACCCCGACACCTCGGCGACGCGCGCGCCGGGGAGCTTGTCGAGCGGGAGCGCGGTCACCGGGCCGCCGAAGGCCTTCGCGCGGGCCGCGCTCGGATCGGCGAACGCCGCCCGCAGCGACGCGACGTCGAGCCCCACGGGCGTGACGAGCCCGACTCCGGTGATGGCGAGCGGTCGCATGAAGCGGCGCTGGCGTATCACGACGACGCACGCCGCACAAAGGCGGTCGCGAGACGAGCGCCGCGCGGGCGCCATCGGCTACGCTCTCGCCATGAATCGCTTCGGGCTCGGCTCGTTGGTGCTCCTCGCCGCTTGCAGCTCTCCCACGTCGGCCGCCGATGCCGCGCCCGCGATCGACGCGCCCGCGATCGACGCGCCCCCGACCGACGCGCCCGCGACCGACGCGCCCGCGACCGACGCGCCCGCGATCGACGCGCCCCCGACCGACGCGCCCCCCGACGCCGCCGTCGACCCTTGCGCCGCCGGGGCTTGCGATCCGTGTGACGACGCGCTGGCGGTCGACGACGCCAGTGCGACGCACGCGGCGCAGGCGCTCGGCGCATGCAGCGGGCTCGTCGCGGCCTCCTGGGTCTTGCCCGACGGAGCGAGCGTGCCGAGCGGAGCCATGTTCGACATCGGCCACGGAATCCTGCCCTCCTTCGGTTCCCACGTCGCACCGCGCGAGGGCGCCCGCCTGCTCGCGCTCTCGAGCGGCGCCGCACGCACCCCGGCCCTCGTCGGGTTCCAGACGCCCGCGGGCTACGATCGCAACTACGAGTGCGGCGCGCCCACGGGCTTTCCGTTCGAGAGCCCGAACTGTCCCGGGATCGTGACGGCCACTCCTCACGATGGCACCGCGCTCGCGTTCACCCTCGACGTGCCCGCCGGGGCCAACGGCTTCCGTATCTTCCTCAAGCACTACAGCTCCGAGTGGCCGGCGTTCGTGTGCAGCTCGTTCGACGATCAGGCAGCGCTGATCGTCCAGCCCGCCCCACCGGGCTCGTCGAACGGCGACGTGGCGATCGACACCACGGGCAACGCGCTCTCCGTGAACCTCGACGCTATCGACGTCTGTGCGTGCGCGAGCCCGCCGTGCATCGTCGGCGGTCGTTCCTTCGCCTGCTCGCGAGGCACCCTCGATCTCGAGGGAACCGGCTACGACGCGCTGAGCGCGGGCGCGGCCGCCACACCGTGGCTCGAGGTCCGAGTGCCGGCGACGGCAGGAAACCGCATCGAGCTGCGCTTGGCCGTGTGGGACTCGGGCGACGGTGTGCTCGACACGACGGTGCTCGCCGACGGCTTCCGCTGGATCACCGACGCCCCCGCCGAGGCCGAGATGCGCGTCGTGCCCTGACGCGAGGCACCGCTGATCCGAGGCGCGGTGCGCGTCGAGCGCTCGGCACCTCCTGAGAATCGTCTCAGGAAGCGCTCAGGAGCGCGGGCCGAACGGTGTGTAGAACGAGGGTGTGCGCGCCCTCCTGCTCTCGCTTCTGCTCGTCGCCCCGCCGGGCATCGCGTCGGCGCAAGCGACGCTCACGTTCGACGAGGCGATCGGCCTCGCCGAGGACGCGCCCGAGCTACAGGCCCTGGACGATGCGCTCGGTGCGCGGCGCCGCGGCGACGAGCGCATCAGCGACGTCACGGAGCTCTCGCGCGCCTACGTGATCCCGGGCGTCCGCGTCCTCGACGAGCAGGACCGGGGCTTCGAGGGCCAGGTCCAGATCGGGCACAGCTGGAACCTCGCCGGCCTCGCCGATGCGCGGCGCCACTCGGCCCGCGACGAGCGCGAGGCGCTCTCGGCGCGAGCGCGTGCGGCGGCGCTCGCGCGGAGGCTCGATGCGGCGTACGCGTGGATCGTCTTGTTCCGCGTGGAGCGCTCGCTCGCCCTCGCGCACGAGGCGAGCGGCATCGCGGCCGATCTCGCCGAGCGCACTGCGGGCGCGGCGAGCCGCGGCGTGCTCACCGAGGCCGATCGCGCCGAGGCCGATGCCTTCGCCGCCGAGACCGCCGCCCTCGAGCTGGCGGCCGAGGGGGAGCGCGTGAGCGCGCGCATCGCCCTCGCCCGAGCGATGGGCACGGACGCGCCGAGCGAGCTCGCCACGACGGGCGAGCTCCCGAGCCCACCCGTGCCGGAGCCGGAGCGAATCGCGGCGCAGCTCCGCGACGTCGATGCCCTTCCGCGCGTGGTCGCGGCGCGCCTCACCGCCGCGGCCATCCGCGCTCGCGATGCCGAGCTCTCGGCGCAAGCAGGAGTCCGCCTCGACGCCGATCTCATCGTCTATCGCGAGTCGCCCGCGGGCCTGATGATCTTCCCGCAGATCGGCCTGCAGATCCCGATGGCCGACCTCGCCGCGCGCGACCGCTCGATCGTCGCCGAGCAGGGAACGATCGCCGAGGGCGCGACCGAGGCGACGCGCGCCGATGCGCTGCGCGAGGCCTACGAGGTCGGCCACGAGGTCGAGCACGCCCGCGAGACCCTCGCGCTGCTCGAGACGCGCTTCGTGCCGGCGCTCGAGAGGCTCGTAGCGCTGCGCGCGCGACAGCTGGAGGTCGGCGAGACCACGGTGCTCGTGGCGCTCGACGCGCGCCGGCGCCTCCTGCGCGCCCGCGACGAGCTCACGCTCGCGCAGGCCACGCGGGCTTGGGCGGAGGTCCGCGCGTGGCTCCTGCTCGCCGAGCTCTCGGCCGCCACCGCGAGCGCAGACGACGAGGAGGCACCGCAGTGAAACGCTCTCGCCCGCTCCTCCTCCTCGGCTGCATCGCGCTCGCCACCGCCTGTGGGGGCGAGGAGCGCACCGAGCCCACGTTGCCGCCACCCGCCGAGACGCGATGGGAAGAGGCGCGCGTGCCCTCCGACCTCGCGCTGCTCGAAGCAGCCGCTCACGTCGTTCCGGCGCCCGACGGCGAGGCCCGCGTCGGGGCGCCCTTCACCGCGCGTGTGCTCGCGGTCCACGTCCGCCCCGGAGACCACGTGGCGATCGGCACGCCGCTCCTCGACGTCTCGATGCCCGACGTCCTCGACGCGGCCGCGCGTTGGTCGACGTCGACGGCGCGCCGCTCGCTGCGCTCGGCGCGCCGCACCGAGCTCGAGTCGCTGCGCACGGAGGGTCTCGTCGAGAGCGCGCGCGTCTTCGATCAGGACACGCAGCTGGCCGATCTCGATGCCGAGCGCGCCCAGGCCCTCGCCGTGCTGCACGCGGCCTCGGTGCGGGAGAGCGAGGCCGCCACCGTGCTGCGCGCGGGGCGCACCACGCTGCGGAGCCCGATCGCAGGCATCGTGCGCAGCGTCGCCGCCAGCGTCGGCGAGGTGCGCGACCCCTCGGGCGCGCCGCTGGTCGAGATCGTCAGCGACGTCGCCGCGCGCGTCGAGGCACGCTTCGTCCAGCCGCCGCCCGAGGGCGCGCGCTTCACGTTCCGTGGTATCGACGGCACGGAGGTCGCGCTCGGCAGCATCGCGGCGAGCGTGCTCGATCCGGTCGACGGAACGCGCGTCGCCTGGCTCGACCCCGAAGGCGATGCGCGCTTGCCCGCCGGCCTCGCCGGTCGCGTGCGCGTGGAGGTCCCGGCGGACGACGCGCTGGAAGTGCCCACGAGCGCGCTCGTCGTGACCGGTGGTGGGGTCGAGGTCGAGCTCGCGTCCGACGACGCGGGGCCCGCGCGCGTTCCCGTCGTCGTGCTCACCAGCTCGGCGACCCGCGCCATCGTGCGCGGGCTTCCCGCGGGCGCGCGCGTCGCCGTCACTCCGCTCCGCTCGGCGTCGGGAGAGGGCGAATGATCGAGGCCATCGCGCGCGCGTCGGTGAAGCAGCGCATCGCCGTGCTGGCGACGTGGGCCGTCCTCGCCGCCGTCGGGCTCGTCGTGGGCGCGCGCTTGCGCTTCGACGCGCTCCCCGACGTGACGGGCACGCAGGTCGTCGTGATCACGACGGCGCCCGGCTACACGCCCGAGGAGGTCGAGCGCCTCGTCACGCGCCCCGTCGAGCTCGCGACCTCGGGCCTGCCCGGCCAGACCGATCAGCGCAGCATCTCGCGCTACGGCCTCTCCGCCGTCACGGTCGTCTTCGAGAACGACTACGACCTCGTGCGCGCGAGGCAGATGGTCAGCGAGCGCATCGCCCTCGCGGCCGGCAACCTCCCGCCCGGGGTCGATGCGCCCGAGCTCGGCCCGATGAGCGGCGGCCTCGGCGAGATCTACCAGTTCGCGGTGAGCTCCGACCGCCGCACGCCGGCCGAGCTCATGGAGCTGGTCGAGACGCGCATCGCGCCGCGCCTGCGGACCGTGCCCGGCATCGTGGAGGTGAACACGTGGGGCGGGGGCCGCCGCACGCTCGCCGTCGAAGGCGACCCCACGCGCATGGCGCGCCACCACGTGACCTTGCGGATGCTGCGCGACGCCACCGAGCGCGCCGTCGGGGCTGCGGCCGGCGCGAGCCTCGACGCGGGCGCGAGCCACGTGCTCCTGCGCGGGCTCTCGCTCCCGGTTCGTCCGGACGAGCTCGGCGGAGGCCTCGTCACCACCACGAGCGAGGGCATGCCCATCCGCATCAGCGACGTCGCCACGGTGCGGGTCGGGATGGAGCCGCGCATCGGCGCGGCGACCACCGGCGGTCGCGGCGAGGTCGTCTACGCGATGGCCCAGATGCTCACCGGCGCGAACGCGCTCGAGGTGCTCGCCGGCGTGCACGGCGCGATGCCCCAGATCCTCGCGAGCCTGCCGCCCGACGTCGTCGTGAACGAGACCTACGATCGCAGCGAGCTCGTGGGCGCGACGTTGCGCACGGTCGGGCGCAGCCTCCTCGAGGGAGGCATCCTCGTGGTGCTCGTGCTCTTCGCGATGCTCGGCAGCGGGCGCGCGGGCGCGCTCGTCGCCAGCGTGATCCCGCTCTCGATGCTCGGCGCGGTGATGGGCATGGTGGCGCTGGGCGTCCCGGGGAACCTCATGAGCCTCGGCGCGCTCGACTTCGGGCTGCTCGTCGACGGCGCGGTCGTGCTCGTGGAGACCGTCTTCCACCGCTTCCACGAGGAGGCCCCCGCGCCGGGCACCGATCTGCCGACCCGCATCGCGGGCATCACGGCCTCGGTGGCGCGCCCGGTCTTCTACTCGGTGCTGATCATCCTGCTCGTCTACGTCCCGATCCTCTCGCTCGAGGGCGTCGAGGGCACGATGTTCCGCCCGATGGCGCTCACGGTGGTGCTCGCGCTCGCGACCGCGCTCGTCTTGACGCTCACGTACGTGCCCGCCGCTGCGAGCTTCGTGCTGCGCCCGCGCGACGTGCCCGCGAAGACGCCCTGGCTTCCTCGCGTGCTCGAGCGCGGCTACGAGCCCGTCCTCGCGCTCGCCGTGCGCTGGCCACTCGTGCCGATCGCTCTCGCGGTCGCCGGGCTCGTGCTCGGCGGTGCTCTCTTCTTCCGCGCCGGGACCGAGTTCGTGCCGCAGCTCGACGAAGGCGACCTCGTCGTTCAGCCGAGCCGCCATCCCGACGTCTCGCTCGACGAGGCCATCGCCCAGGCCGGGCGCGTGGAGCACGCGGCGATGACGGTGCCCGAGGTGCTCGGCGCCACGAGCCGCATCGGCAGCCCCACGGTCGCGACCGACACGATGGGCATCGAGCAGTCGGACGTGTTCCTCCGCCTGCGCTCGCGCGACGAGTGGCGCGCCGGGCTCACCCACGAGGAGCTCGTGCGCGAGATCGACGCGGCCATCGCGCCCATCTCGCCCGGGGTCGATCTCGCGTACACGCAGCCCATCCAGATGCGCTTCAACGAGCTGCTCGGCGGCTCGACGAGCGACGTCGCGGTGAGCGTGTACGGCGACGACCTCGTCGAGCTGCGGTCGCTCGCCGAGCGGATGGCGCGCGTGCTCGAGAGCGTGCCGGGCGCCGAGGACGTGCGCATCACGTCGCCGCCCGGCGTGCCCGTGCTCGAGGTGCGACCGCGCGCGATCGACGACGCGCAGCTCGGGCTCGATGCGACGGACGTGCTCGACATCGTCCGCGCGCAGCGCGCGGGCCTCTTGGCCGGGACGACCTTCGACGGGCCGATTCGCGTCCCCGTCCGCGTCCACCTCGGCGCGCCACCGACGGCCTTCGAGGCGGCGCGCGCGCTCGTGCCGACGGCACGAGGCTCGCTCGTCCCGCTCTCGGCGCTCGCCGACGTGCGCCAGAGCGAGACGCCGGCGCTCGTGAGCCACCAGCAGGCCGCGCGACGCATCCTGATCGGCTTCAACGTGCGCGAGCGCGACCTCGGCTCGGTCGTGCAGGAGGCCGAGACCCGGATCGACGCCGAGGTCGCGCTGCCCCGCGGCTACCGCGTCGTGTGGGGTGGTCAGTACGAGAGCCTCGAGCGCGCGCGGGCGCGCCTCGCGTACGTGATCCCGGCGGTGCTCGTCTTGATCGTCGCGCTCCTCGTGCGCGTGCTCGAGCGCGCGCGCTCGACGCTCCTCGTCTCGCTGAACGTGCCCTTCGCGGCCGTCGGTGGGATGATCGCGCTCGCGATGCGCGGCATGCCGATCTCCATCTCTGCCGCGGTCGGTTTCATCGCGCTGTCCGGCATCGCGGTGCTGAACGGGGTCGTCCTCGTGGCGCGCATCCACACCGAGGAGGAGCGCGGCCTCGCTCCCGCGGCGGCGGCCCTCTCCGCTGCGCGCTCGCGCCTACGCCCGGTGCTGATGACGGCGCTCGTCGCCGGGCTCGGCTTCGTCCCGATGATGATGGCGCACGGCGTCGGCGCCGAGGTGCAGGCGCCGCTCGCCACGGTCGTGGTGGGCGGCCTGTTCACGAGCACGCTCCTCACGCTCGTCGTCCTGCCGACGCTCTACGGCAAGCTCGTCCCCGCGCGGGCGGCCACGGCCCTCGCGGCGCCCGCGCCGCTCGCCCCCGAGGAAGCGTGAGGCCGCCGTGCGCCTCCTGATCGTGGAGGACGAGCAGCGCTTGGCGGCCACGCTCGTGCGGGGGCTGCGCGAGGAGGGCCACGTCGTCGATCACACGACGCGCCTCGAGGACGCGCGCACGCAGCTCGAGGCGCTCCGCTACGACGTCGTGGTCCTCGACTGGATGCTGCCCGACGGCGACGGGCTCGAGCTCCTGCGCGCGCTGCGGCGCCAGGGCGATCGCACGCCCGTCCTGCTCCTCACCGCGCGCGCACGCACCGAAGAGAAGGTGACCGGCCTGCGCGCCGGCGCCGACGACTATCTCGCCAAGCCCTTCGACTTCGACGAGCTCTGCGCCCGCATCGAGGCGCTCCATCGCCGCAGCGAGGGCACGAGCCTCGATCGGAAGGTCGGCGACGTGACGCTCGACGGCCGCACGCGCGCGCTGCGGGTCGCGGAGGACGAGGTCGCGCTCACGGCGCGGGAGTACGCCCTGGCCTCGGCCCTCTTCGAGCGCGCCGGCGAGGTGCGGACTCGGGCCGAGCTGCTCCGCGAGGTCTGGGGCTCGAGCTTCGAGGGCGATCCCAACGTGCTGGACGTCTACGTCGGCTACGTGCGGGGCAAGCTCGGCAAGCTCGCGGCGCCGGGGCGGCGCGTGCCGATCGTGCGCGCCGTGCGCGGCATCGGGTTCCGGCTCTTGATCGAGGCGGGGAGCGGATGAGCCTGCGCGCGCAGCTCGTGCTCTTCGGCGCGCTCGTGCCCACGACGCTGCTCGTGCTGGCGGTGGTCGTGGCGGGCGCGCTCTTCGAGCGCTCCCTCGAGAGCGCGCTCGACGAGGCCATCGCCACGCAGGCGGCCGTGGAGGCGGTCAGTCTCTTCGACGGGCCCGAGGGCCCCCGGCCGCACGTGCACCTCGGGGCCTCGCCGCTCGGCCCGAGCGTCGATGGCGTCGCCTCCGACATCGCCGTCTACGACCGAGCCGGCACGTGCGTCGTGGCCCACCCGCCCGCGCTGCGCGGCCCGCCCACCCTGCGGCCGGACGACGTCGGCACCGAGACACCCGGCCAGCCGGTGACGCGCACGCGCGACGGCCTCCGGTTCCGCGAGCTGTCTTTCGTCGTGCGCGCCCCGAGCGGCGAGCGCTACGCGGTCTGGCTCGGCCACGATCTGACCTCGCACCTCGCCACGCTGAGCGCGTTCCGACGGAGCGCGTTCCTCGCCGTGGCGCTCGTGGGGCTGCTCCTTCTCTCACTCCAGCTCTGGGCGACGGGGCGCCTGCACGCGCGTCTGGCAGCATTGCTCGCGCACGTCGGCCAGCTGCGCGAAGGGCGCCCGGTGCGCGTCGTGCCGGATGCCGGCGCGCGCGACGAGCTCTCGACACTCGAGACGGCGATCCTCGGCGCGGCGAACGAGGTGCACCGCGCGCGCACGACGCAGGAGCGGCTCGTGGCCGACGCGGCCCACGAGCTGCGGACGCCGCTGGCGACGATGCGCGCCGCCATCGACGTGACCCTGCGGCGCGAGCGCTCGCCGGCCGAGCTCCGCGAGTCGCTCGAGGGGCTACGCGAAGAAGTCGTGCGCCTCTCGGCGCTCGCCACGACGCTGCTCGATCTCGCGGCCCTCCGCGCGCGCGATGCCGAGCGCCTGCCGCTCGACCTGATCGAGGTCGTACGACAAGCGGTGAGCGCCGCCGAGCCCCTGGCCCTCGCTCGCGAGATGGAGATCGCGCTCGAGGCCCCCGCGGAGTGCACGATGCGCGGCTCGCCCCGCGAGATCCGGCAGGCGCTCGACAACCTCCTCGCGAACGCGCTCGAGCACGGCCCGCCGCGCACGCGCATCGACGTCGCGGTGCAGCGCGCGCCCGAGCGCGTGCGCATCGTCGTGCGCGATCGGGGGCCCGGCGTGCCCGAAGATGCGCGCGAAGCGATCTTCGAGCCCTTCCACCGTGCCCGCCCGCTCGACGCGGACGCGAGGCCCGGCGCCGGCCTCGGCCTCGCGATCGTCCGCGACGTGGCGCAGAGGCACGGCGGCCACGCGTTCGTGGAGCGCCGCGAGGACGCGGGTGCCGCCATCGGCCTCGAGCTCGCGCTCGGCGATCGCTGACCCGCGCCGTCCTCGGATCGTAGCCCGCGGCCAGAGCCCGCCGGGCGCCGAGCTCTTCACGAACCGACGCGCCCGACTCCGGTGACGGCGAGCGTCGCACGAGGCGGCAGCTCGATCACGATGAGGCCACGCGGGAGCCGGCGTGCGAGCACGGTCCTGTGGGCGTGTGCTCTCACGGCTGCCACATCACGACGCGCTCCTCGGGACGGGGCAGGCACGCGCGCTGTGCCTCGACCACCGCACGCATCTCGGCGCGCCATTCACGCTCCGGGACCACGCGGAAGCCGCGGCGCTCGTAGAACGGACGGTTCCAGGAGAGGTGCCCGTACGTGTTGAGCCAGAGACCACCGTGCGAGCGCGCCCGCGCCCACGCGAGCGCATGGGCGACGAGGCGCGAGCCGTGCCCTCGCCCCATGGCGCTCCGCCGCACCGAGAGCTGGTCGAGGTAGGGATCGCCATCGAGCGTGCCGAGCACGGCGACGCCGACGGGCACGCCGCCCTCGAGCGAGAACCACACGTCGCCCATGGCGAGCGCCCGAGACCAGCGCGCTTGCTCCGCGATCGCGAACGGATGATCCGCCGTGAGATCGATGACGAGCCCCTCGGTCGGGTAGTGCTGCAGAGCGTCGTCGTCGATCGAGGTGAGCGTGCCCATCTCCCCGAGGGACGCGACCCGGAGCAGCCCTTCGTCTCGCATGACGTCGCCAATACGCGCGCGAAGGCTCGCGCGTTACGCGCCGTGCGCGGGAGGGTTACGTCGGATCAGAGCCCGCGGCCGAGGGCCCGCTGACGCAGCGAGCCGCCGCCGCGCTCGTCGGCACGAGGACGCGGACGGTCGGCGTTGCGCGCTCCGAAGGCGCCTTCAATCGAGAGGCTCGGCGAACGCCTGGCCCGGGGCGAGGCGTGCCGCACACAAGAAGACGAGCGCCTCGGAGTCGCTGCGGTTGCGCCAGACGAGATGAGGGATCTCGGCGAGATCCTCGTACGAGTCGCCTGCGCGGAGCGAGACGGTAGGCCGCCCCTCGTACTGCGATTCCGCCTCGCCTTGGAGCACGTAGCAGAGGCCCGCCACGGGATGCCGGTGAACCTGGGCCGCCACTCCGGGCGCGTACTCGATGCGCATCAACCGCAGCTCGTATCCGTCGGAGAGCCCGACTTGCTCGAGCGTGCGACGACGGACGCCCTCTCCGCCCGCGGGCGACGTGCTCACGGCCGCGCATCCCGACACGAGCAGCGCGCACGCCACTATCCATGGGGAGGAGGTCACGGGCCCGACCGCCTCTCGTCCGCCACCGGCAGCGCGAGCGATGCGACCCGCGCATGCCGGTCGTCCACGCGTCCGATCTCGACGATGGTGGCGATTTCGCTCCACGGGCCCACGGCCCGGCCCGCCGAGCCCAGCAGCACGTCGAGCTGGCTGTGGATCGCATACACGCGATTCCCGCGCAGCGCCGACGTCGTCGGGTACACGCTGCCGAGATCGACGCGGCCGATCTCCCCCGCCGCAGCGAACCCATCGGTGCTTCGCAGCACGACCGCGGCGTCGGTCGCCGCGGCAGGGACGCGGTTGGCCACGACCACCAAGTCTCGTTCGCCGACGAGCATCAGCCCATCCGCGCCAGGAAGCGGCGCGTCGAGAGTCACCTCGCTGACGCGGGTCGGATTCTCGATCGGCACTCGATAGAGAGCTCCGCGCGTCTTGTCGACCACCAACAAGTATCCGTCCGGGTGCACGACGAGGCCGTTCAGGTGGACGCCCTCCCCTTCGAACCGGGGATCTCGAACGAAGACCTCTGCGTCCCCGTCGGGGCCGACGCGATAGATCACGGGTGCGAACGAGTCGGTCACGTACGCGGTGCCGTCGGGACCGAGCGCGATCCCGTTCGGCAGATGCGGCCCGGGAAAGAGCGGGGCGAGATCGACGTATCGCATCGACGCGCCGGTACTTGCGTCGTAGGCCGCGACCACGGCGAGCGCGCGGGCGCCGCCCGCGCTCGGCCGCGTGCTCACGCCGGCGTCGGCGCTGACCACCCAGATCCATCCACGGTCCGGGTCGATCGCCATGCCGAGCACCGAGCAGAGGCGCGGGTCGTCGACCAGCGGCGACACACTTCCGTCGCGCGCGACCTCGAGCACCCGTCCCTCACGCATCGAGCCGACCAAGAAGCCTTCGCCGTCCGGGCTCGCCACGAGCGTCTCGGGGAAGAGGTCGGCTTGCTCGAGCACCACGACCGAGGGCCAGTCGTCGCCGGGCGATGCGGGGAGCCCCGATGCGCGGGGTGTCGAGCGCGCACCGCGAGGCGCACACGCGAGCGCGACGACGCCGCTCGCTGCGAGCGCCAGGACGGGCACGGTAGGGAACGATCGTTTCGGCGGCATGACGTGACTCCTCTTCGATGAGCGCGGGACGCAGGACGATCGGCGCGCGCCACGTCCGGCGACCGCCGGCCCGACGGCCACGGTCGCGTCCCCGAGGCGCAGCACACGTGACGACGTCAGTCGCCGGCGAGCAGCCGACGCTCGAGGAACGCCCGCTCCTCGTGGGCGTGACGCAGGTCCTGCTCGAGCACGATCCGTGTCGGCTCGAGCTCCGGGGTCACCGCGAGCTGCGCCTCGAGCTCGTGCGCGTGCCGGTCGAGCCAGAGCGCACGGTCACTCATGGCCGCGAGAGCGTCTGGTCGGAGGCCGGGCGTCGCGCCCGAGCTCTCCAAGTGGACGTACGCAGTCGAGATCGCAACCACGACGCACGCCATCGACAGGCGCGCCCCCCGAGCGATCGGGCGCCAGGCCGCGGCCGGCCTCTGCGTCAGGCGGCGCACGCGTCGCAGAACCAAGCTCCCGCCACCCACGGTCGGAAACAGCGCGACGGGCGCGTGCCGTGCGGCGCGCTCCGCCACGCGCACGATCGCACCTGCGAGTGTGCGACGGCTCGCGCACCGCACGGCGCGCTCGTCGCTGCAGATCTCGGCGCTCGCCCGCAGCCTCGTCGCCACGAAGCGAGCGGCCGGCTGTAGCCAGAGCACCGTCTCGATGAAGCGCGTGAGCGGAAACCAGAGGCCATCTCGGCGCTCGAGATGCGCCAGCTCGTGCGCGAGCACCGCGCTCAGCTCACGGCGATCGAGCCCCGCCAGGTCGTCGAGCCGTACGCAGATGTCGCGGCTCCCGAAGGCGCACGCACCGCGAACGTGGGCAGAGCACGTGAGCCGCACCGAGCCTGCCGAGAATCGCCGCTGCGCGCGAGAGAGAGCGTCGAGCACGCGCCGATCGCGAACGGGGGTGCGCGAGCGGAGTGCCCGATGCGCGAGCGCCGCCTCCATCCCCACGCGCAGCGCACCGATCGCCATGCTCCCCAGCACGACCCACTGCGCCGCGCTCACCCACGCGGAGGGATCGCCGACCCCTCCCGTTCGCGCGGGGATCACGATCGCGGGCGCGGCGTCTCCACGATGGCCGAGCACCGATGCGAGCAGGGTCGTGCCGACGGGACCGACGAGCGCGAGACGCCAGAGCGCATCGCCCGTCGACGTCGCGTCGGGACGCCAGGCGACGAACGCTGCGGCCAGCGCCGCAAAGGCGCCCGCGTGCACACAGTACGTGAGCCACGCCTCGACGACGTCGACGGCGCTCACTTCTCGGCCTCGTCGAGCAGGCGCCGGAGCTCGGCAATCTCGGCTGCGTCCAGCGTGTCGGAGCTGAGCAGCTGGGCCGTCAGCGCGGCCACACTTCCCCCGAAGAACCCTCGGAGAACACGGCGCACCATTCCCTGCGCGGCGGTGTCGCGGCTCACCGCGGCCCGATAGACGTGGTGCCGTCCCGAGCGGTGGACCTCGACCCACCCCTGGGCCGAGAGCCGCTGCAAGAGCGTCGCGACGGTGGACTTCGCCAATCGGACCCCGTCCGCCTCGAGCCACGCCGCGACATCCGCGACCTTGGCCTCGCCCAACGCCCAGAGGGCGCGAAGCACCGAGAGTTGGAGCTCCGTCAGCGACGACTCACTCATAGCCACAACTGTAGCTCTGCGCGCGCGGACGTCAACTACAAGTGTAGCTGCTGCTGGCCTGAGGCGCGCTCAGAGCCCGCGGCCGAGCGCGCGCTGGGCGCCGAGCTCCTCGGCGGCCTCGCTCGGGAACGGGAACCAGCGCAGCTCCTCGAAGTCGTCCGAGACGTGCGGCTCGGGCTCGTGGCTCGCCGCCGCGAGATCGGTCTGCGCGACCTGGAGCAGCTTGCGCGCCTCCTCGACGTAGCCCGGGAGCACCCACTCCGGCTCGGTCGCGTGGCGCGAGCGGTACTCGAGCTTGCCCGTCGTGTAGCGCACGTCGTCGAGCGTCATCAGCGGCAGGCTCGGCATCTTGCGGTGCGTCCAGCGCCCGCTCTCCGCGTGGAACTCGTACTGCGGGAGCAGGCGCCAGCCGTCGCGCGCCACCAGCTCGACCGCGTCGAGGACGTACTCGAACACCGTCTCGCTGATGAAGTAGTTGAAGTTCACGCGCACCCAGCCGGGCTTGATGCCCTCGCAGCCGCGCATGATCTCGCGCTCGAAGCTGCGGCTGCGCGCCAGATCGATCCCGAGCAGGCGGTGGCCGTAGGGCCCCGCGCACGAGCATCCGGCGCGCGCCTGCACGCCGAAGAGGTCGTTCAGGAGCTGGGCGACGAAGTTGTGGTGCACGTAGCGCTTGCCGTGCCGCACCACGAACGAGACGATCGAGAGGCGCTCGGCGCTGGGGTTCCCGAGGATCTCGAGGTTCGGCACCTTCTGCCAGCGCGCGATCGCGCGGCGGATGAAGCTCTCCTCGCGCTCGCGGATCGCCGCGACGCCGACCGCCTGCTTGAGCTGGAAGACGAGGCCGGCGCGGATCGACTCCACGATCGCCGGCGTGCCGCCCTCCTCGCGGTGCTCGACGACGTCGTCGTACTGGTGCTCGACCTCGTTCACGTACTTCACGGTGCCGCCGCCGGGCATCGCAGGGACGCGGTTCTTGAAGAGCGCGCGCTTGGCGACGAGCACGCCAGGCGTGCCCGGCCCGCCGATGAACTTGTGCGGCGAGAGGAAGATCGCGTCCTTGTAGGCCAACGGATCGCCGGTCGGCGCGCGCATCGACATCTCGACGTAGGGCGCCGCCGCCGCGTAGTCCCAGAACGAGAGGGCGCCGTGGCGGTGGAGCAGCGACGCGACGGCGCGCGTGTCCGTGGCGATGCCCGTCACGTTCGAGGCGGCCGAGAAGCTGCCGATGCGGAGCGGGCGCGACGCGTAGCGGACGAGCTCCTGCTCGAGGTGCGCGAGGTCGATGTGGCCATCGGCGTCCTCGCGGATCGTGACGACGTGGGCGATCGACTCGCGCCACGGCAGCTCGTTCGAGTGGTGCTCGTAGGGCCCGATGAAGACGACGGGGCGCGCGTCCTCGGGGATGTGGTCGCTGAGCTTCCACTGCGCGTCGAGGTCGCGCGGGATGCAGAGGTTCAGCACGTCGACGAGCTTGTGGATCGCGCTCGTGGCGCCCGAGCCACAGAAGACGACGGCGTCCTCTTTCTCGTCGGCGCCGCACGCCTCGCGGATGATCCGGCGCGCGTCCTCGCGAAAGCGTGTGGTCTGCAGCCCCGTGCCGCTCGACTCCGTGTGGGTGTTGGCGTAGCGAGGGAGCACCTCGGCCCGGAGGAAGTCCTCGAGGAACCCGAGCGAGCGTCCCGAGGCCGTGTAGTCCGCGTACGTCACGCGCCGAGGGCCGAAGGGCCCGGCGATCACCTCGTCGTCGCCGATGATGCCGGCCCGGACGGTCTCGATCAGGCGGCTCGCTCGCTCGTCCATGCCGTGTTCTGCCGTGGCGAGGGCGCCCGTCAAATCCCAAGGGGGGCGTCCCGCACGGTCCAACCGCCGGTGTCACCGAGCTAACGCGTCGCGTCAGCTTGACACGAGTGTCGCCATTTCTGGCGGGTGGGGTTGCCAGTTCGCCACTCGGCGAGATCCCCTGACCCAGACAAACGTCGATATTTCGCGAGATCGACGAAATGCGGTGGCAGGCACGTACGTTGCTTGTCCGGAGGCAGAGATGAAGATGGGCTCCCAGGGTCAGCGTACGTGGGTCATCGTCGAGGCGGGCGGAAGCGCGCCCGTGACGACCGGCCGCGTGCTCGCCCAGCTCGAGGGCGAGTCGATGCCCCGCTTCGTCCATCGGGTCCGTACGGCCGTCTCGGCCGACCACGACCTCCAGCGCGTCATCCTGGTGGCGGGCCCGCACCACGACTTCTCGCGGATCGCGGCTCGCTCGGAGATCGCGCGTATCGCGGCGCAGCGCGTGGCCGCCCTCGGCGGCGGCAGCCTGACGCTCGCGGCCTCGGATGCGCGAGGCGAGCTGGCCCAGCGCGCTCTGGCCGAGATCCTCGGCGAGCACATCGGCAACGGCGTCGCCCTCCGCGTGGCGGGCGGCGACGTCGAAGCCCTCGCCGCCTGAGCGCCGCGACCGCGAGGCCTCGTCGATCGGAGCGTGTGTCGCTGGCGAGGCGACGCGCTGCGTCGTACATCACGCGCCCCGAAACGAGGTCGTCGTGAGCAGCGGTCGCATTCTTCTCCTCGAGAACATCCACGCCGACGCCAAGAAGAACCTCGAGGCCGAGGGCTTCGAGGTCGAGCTGCTGACGAAGGCGCTCCCCGAGGCCGACCTCGTGAAGGCCGTGCAGGGCGCCATCGGGCTCGGCATCCGCAGCAAGACGCAGATCACGAAGAAGGTGATCGAGGCCGCCAAGCCGAGCGTCCGCGTCTTCGGCGCCTTCTGCATCGGCACCAACCAGATCGCGCTCGAAGAGGCGACGAAGGCCGGCATCCCGGTCTTCAACGCGCCCTTCTCCAACACGCGCTCGGTCGCGGAGATGATCCTCGCCGAGATCGTGATGCTCTCGCGGCGCCTCGGCGATCGGAACACCGAGATGCACAAGAGCATCTGGACCAAGAGCGCCGCCGGCTCGCACGAGGTGCGCGGCAAGACGCTCGGCATCATCGGCTACGGGCACATCGGCCGCCAGATCGGCGTGCTCGCCGAGGCGATGGGCATGAACGTGCTCTTCTACGACATCGCGGCGCGCCTCCCGATGGGGAACAACCGCAACGCCGGCAAGCTCGAGACGCTGCTCGCGGAGGCCGACTTCGTCACCCTCCACGTGCCCGAGACGCCCGAGACGAAGGACATGATCGGCGAGGCCGAGCTCGCGCGCATGAAGAAGGGCGCGTGCCTTCTCAACGCGAGCCGCGGCACCGTCGTGGTGATCCCGGCGCTCGCCGCGGCGATCAAGTCCGGCCACGTGGGCGGCGCGGCGGTCGACGTGTTCCCCGTCGAGCCCGAGGGCAACGACACGCCCTTCGCGAGCGAGCTGCAGGGCCTGCCGAACGTGGTGCTGACGCCGCACATCGGCGGCTCGACGAGCGAGGCGCAGGTGGCGATCGGCCACGAGGTCTCCGGCTCGCTGATCAAGTTCCTCCAGAACGGCACGACCACGGGCTCGGTCAGCTTCCCGCAGGCCGAGATGCCGCGCCGCGCGGGCGTGCACCGCATCGCGCACGTGCACAAGAACGTGCCCGGCGTCCTGCGCGACGTGAACCGCATCGTCTCCGAGGCCGAGGCGAACGTCGTCGGGCAGGTGCTCGCGACGGATCCGAACATCGGCTACCTGCTGATGGACCTCGAGGACAACCACCAGGCCTCGAGCGCGCTCGTGACGAAGATGCGCGCGCTCGACACGACGATCTCGGCGACCGTTCTGTATTGAACGCGCGCGCCGCGAGGCGCAGGCTCGTCTCGTGAGCGACGACGATCGCGAGGACCGCGAGGCCATTCTCGCGCGACGACGGCGCTGGATCGCGCTGGCGATCGCGGGCGCCGCGGCGACGGCCTCGGCCTGTCGCGCGCAGCCCTGCCTCTCCTACACCGACGCCGGCAGGCCGGACGTCGGAAGCGATGCCAGCGACGCCTCGCCGCAGCCCTGCCTGTCACCGAGGGACGTCGGGCCCTACCCCGACGTCGGGCCGGACGAGGACGCGGGCGACGCGCCCGACGGGTCGTGAGCGACGTCGCGCCGGTCCCCGCGTTCGGCGCGCTCGCGCTGCACGGGCTCGCGCACCTGCCGCTCGCCGGAGTCGCTTCGCTCTACGACGCGACGTACGTGGGCTGGGCCCGGGCTGCTCTCGGCGTCGGCGCGGTCGAGCCTCTCGCCGAGGACGCGCCGCGTATCGCCGCCGAAGTGAATCGCGCCGGCGCGGAGCTCACGCTCTCGTGGCTGCCGCGGCTCCATCGCGACCTCGACGCGGCGCTGCGCGTCGCCGCGATCGATCTGGCCGATCTCGGCGAGCCTGACGTCGCCGATCCCCAGGCGCTCCGCGTCCTGCGCGCGATCGATCCCGTGGGCGTCGAGTGGCTGCGCGCCGACCTCGCGCTGATCGCCAGAGCGTTCGACGCGGCGCGGAAGGCACACGATCTCGAGCGCGCGTGCGAGCGCTTGTCCCGCGCGCTCGAGCTGGCGCCGAGCGCGCTTCGGCCGGAGGTCGTGCGCGTGGATCGCGCGCTCGGACGGCGCGGGCGGGCCTATTCCGACGCCGTGTGGGTCGGCGCGCCCGACGCGAGCGAGCGCGACGCGGAGACCATCGCGGTGGTGGCGCTCCACGAGGAGGCCGTGCGTCGAGCGCCGGGCGACCACGCGCATCGCGAGTGGCGCGCGCTCCTCACCCTCGCTCGAGGCCTCGAGGGAAGCGCGCTCGCGCCCGCGCACGCCGCCTGGCTCGCCACGCTCGATCTGGGCTCCGTGGTCGACGACCCAGGGCTCGGGCTCGACGTCGGGCTCCGCGCGGCGCTCCGGGCGCGGCCGAGCGAGCGCGCGGCGCGGCTACGAGGGCTCGCGGACGACCGGTAGCGCGCGCAGCGGTCGCGCCTCTCGGGGAGGCGAGGCGCTCGTGACCTCGGCGCGAGCGGGCACGTAGCGAACCTCGTCGTGCCACGTGATCTCGAGCGGCACGTCGACCCGGATGCGCGCGAGGCGCTGCCCGCTCTCGCGCACGACGGGCGCGACGACGACGCATCCGATCGGCAGCTCGGTGAGCGCGGCGTGCGGAATCTCGGGGAGCGCGAAGCCGACCACGACCACGTCGTGCTCTCCCGCCCAGCGCTGGGGATCGAGCGCGCTCCCTTCGACGATCTCCACGTTCGCCCGCGCGCCGAGCGCCTCGCGGCTCGCGACGACCAAGGCCGGATCGATCTCGACGCCTCGGACGCGCCCCGTCGGGCCGACGAGATGCGCGAGGAGCGCCGTGCCGTAGCCGCTGCCGGATCCGAGATCGAGCACGCGCTGCCCCGGCGCGATCCCGGCGAGCGCGACGGTGACGGCGTAGGCGTGCATCGCCGACACGGTGGCCGCGCTTCCGTCGCCGAGCGGCACCACCTCGTCCCGGGTGCTCGCCTCGATCGCGTCGAGCGGCACGAATCGCTCGCGCGGAACGACGCGGAGCGCCTCGAGGATCGGCGAGCCCGCGGGAAGGCGAGCGATGCGCGCGACCCCCTCGAGCGCGCGCTCGCGTCGCGCACGCGCCATCGCCGCCACGTCCTCGTGCGCCGAGAGCTCGCGCTGAGCCACCGCTCGGCGACCGGTCCACGCGCTCCACGCGAAGTAGCGCTCGAGCATCTCGAAGCGCGCGCGCGAGAACGCGACCTGCTCACGAAGGCTGCGCAGGAAGTAGTCGCGCGCCGAGCCCGCGTACGAGAAACGTGGCTCGATCGCCTCGAGGATCGGCGTGAAGAGCTCGGCCTGGAGCTGCTCGCGCCGCAGGTAGTCGAGCTCGGAGGAGGGATCGACCCACTCGGCGAGGAAGGCGGGATCACCGTCCTCCCACCACGCGGGGCGATGGAAGCGCGTCCCGTAGCGGGCCTCCCACGCGCTGCGCTCCTGATCGATCGGCGAGCCCGGATAGAGACGGAACGCGTCGACGGACAGAAAGCCCGTCGTCGACCGCGGCCCGAGGAAGAGCTCGCGCAGGTACGCCGCCGAGGTGCGCAGCGATGCCTCGGTCTCGCCCGGATGCCCCACGATCACGTTCGCGCCCCAGGGCACGTCTTGCGCGAGGGCCCACGCGGCGATGTCGCGCATGCGGGCGAGGTAGCCCTCCAGGCGGCCGGCCTTGCGGATGATCGCGAGCTGGCCGGGGTCGCCGGACTCGAGACCGAAGCCGAGGCCGCAGTTGGCGTCGCGGAAGAGCGGCAGGTCCTCGTCCTCGACGAGGTCGACGCGGATCAGCAGCCAGATCTTGTCGACGGGCACGCGGTGCCGCGCGAGCTCGGCGAGGAACGCGCGGCGCCACGAGGTCTTCATCCCGAAGAGCGCGTCGGCCACGTAGAGGGTCCAGCCCCGCAGATCGAGGAAGCGATGGAGCGAGAGCACCTCGTGCACGGCGCGCTCGACCGAGTAGCTGCGCCAGCGCACGTCGCGCTTCGCGCGCTCCATGCAGAACGCGCAGTCGAAGGGGCAGCCGCGCGAGAGATAGAGCTGAGCCTGCGAGGCGACCGAGCGCGCGACGCCGCGGTACCGCGCGAGGACGGACCAGTCGGTCTCGGGGAGCGCGTCGAGGTCTTCGATCGGCTCCGAGCCGAGGATCTCTCCGCGGAGCGGCGCGCCGCCCTCGACCGACGCGACGACGCGCGCGAGCGGCAGCTCCCCTTCCCCTACGATGCCCACGTCGAAGGGCGAGCCGTCCCGCACGATCTCGGCCGGCCGCGCGCTCGCGTGATAGCCGCCGGCGACGATCACCGCGTCGGGCAGCGCGGCGCGCGCGCGGCGCGCGAGCTCCTCCGAGAGCAGCCAGTCGAACGACGAGTACACCGAGAGCGCGACGACGTCGTAGGGCTCGCCGGCATCGTTCCACCAGAGCGTGTCCACGGGCGAGCCGCCGCGGAGCGCCCGCTCGGCGACGAGGTCGCGGATCTCCACCTCGGCGCGCGTACGCGCCTTCAGGAACGAGGCGAGACCGACGAGCTGCGGCACGCCGAAGTTGCCGCCGGACGCGCCGATGCTGCCCGGCCAGAGCAGGAGCACGCGCGTGCGGCGCGCGCTCATCCGGCCTGCGCGCGGACGAGACGATGCACGGGGACGAAGCCGTCCGTGCCGCGCGCGGCGCGAAGGCGCGCACCGAAGTCCTCGTCGACGTGCTGGGCGACGAAGGGATCGACGCCACGTTCGCCCGTCATCGCGACCGCCGCCGCGCCGCAGCCGCCGAGGCACGTGGGCGCATGGAGACAGGGCGCGCAGAACTCCGGCGTCACGTCCCGATAGCGCGCGAGCGCGCCGCTCGCGGCGAGCGCGTCGAACGACGTGGCGCGTGCGTCGCCGAGCGAATCTTCGTGGAGCGTGCAGTGACGGATCTCGCCGCGCGGGCCGAGCGCGAGCTCCTGCGCGCTCGTGCCGATCGGACAGTTGCCGAAGCGCACGTGCGGGTAGTCGGCGTGCTCGACGACGCAGGGCGGGATCGGCATCGTGGAGGCGATGGAAGCGCCGTGCGCGACGGCGTGGGCCTCGGCGAGCGCGAGGGCCGCGAGCACGTCGCTGCGAGAGGGCAGCAGCTCGGCCGCGTGGCGCACCGCGTAGCCGGCGGGCGAGAAGCGCGAGAACGAGATGCGCGAGACGCCGAGCGAGGCGAAGAGCGCGAGGATGTCGCCGACGAGGCGGGCGTTGTTCCGCGTGACGACGACGCAGCCGACGACGGGGATCCCCGCGCCACGCAGCGCTCGGATCCCGCGCAGCGTGCGCTCGAAGTGGCCCGCGCCGCCGACGTGCGCGTCGTGGACCTCGGCGCTCGGGCCATCGAGCGTGACCTGCACGGAGAGCGGCGCGTAGGTCGCGAGGCGCGCGGCGAGCGCCTCGGTCACGAGGCCCCCGTTCGAGATCATCTGGAAGCGCGTCTCGTGGCGCCGACAGACGTCGAGCACCTCGAAGAGATCGCGCCGCGAGAAGGGCTCGCCGCCGGTGAACGTCACGTGATCGAACGAGCCCGACGAGAGCAGGCGCTCGAGGATCGCGACGAGCTCCTCGGTCGGCAGCGCGCCCACGCTGCGGCCGTCGTCCTCGCGCCACGCGTTGTAGCAGTACGAGCACTTCTGGTTGCACGCGCTGGTGAGCTCGACCGCGAGCGAAGGTCGCAGCGTCACGGCGTGCCTCCGTCGGGCGCGGGCCCCGCGTCGCCACCGTCCTGCCCCGCATCGACGGGCGGCGCGACCCGGAGGCACGGGCTCCCGCAGGCCTCGGTCGCCGTGGCCGCAGCGACGCCGGCGATCGCCAGCTTCACGAAGCGGAGGCGACGCGTGAGGATCGCCTCGCGCGCTTCGCGCTCGTGGTCCTCGCGACGTGCCGAGCTCATGGCGCGTCCTCGCCGGCGTCCGTACCGGCGTCGCGCGGAGCGGCGCTGTCGATCGGGTGCGCGACCTGCGAGAGGCACGCGCACGCGGTGGCGGTCGCCGCCGCCGCCACGCCCGCCACCGCGAGCGTCACGAAGCGCATCCGCCGCGCGAGGATCGCCTCGCGCGCCTCGCGTGCTTCGCGCTCGTCCTCGCGACGTGCCGAGCTCATGGGGCGTCCTCGCCCGCGTCCGTCCCGGCATCCCGCGGAAGAGCGCTGTCTCGGTTGTCCAGCGGCGGTGAGAGACAGACGCAAGCGGTGGCCGTGGTCGCCGCCGCCACGCCCGCCACGGCGAGCTTCACGAAGCGCATCCGCCGCGCGAGGATCGCCTCGCGCGCTTCGTCGTCTCGATCCTTCGGCGCGCTCATGGCGTCCCGGTGTCGCTGCCGCCGTCGACGCCGCCATCCGCGGCCCGAGCGTCCGGGCCGGCGTCGTGTAGCGGGCTGAGGCACGGCTGACAGCTCGCCTGCGTCGTCGCCACGGCCGCTCCTGCGATGGCGAGCTTCACGAAGCGAATCCGTCGCGCGAGGATCGCCTCCCGATCCTGCGCCGCCCCACGCTCTCGCTCGTCGCCCATCGCCCTACTCTACCACCGTCTCGTCAGGGCTCGGCGAGCGCGCGCGGGAAGCGGCGCACCGTCGCGAGATGCCACGCGCCTCCGAGCGGCGTGCGCGGCATCCGCGCGAAGTAGCGGAGCGCCGCCGGCAGCGTGCCGAAGGTGCGCTCGATGGGCGCCCACTGCGCGTTTCCGGCGATGTTCGAGCGCAGCGGCGCGCGGGCGTCGCGGTCCTGCCGGAACGCACGCACGTAGCCGAGCAAGCGTGGGTAGTAGCCCTCGTCCTCCACGGTCGCCGCGAGCGAGCGGCTCTTCGGATGCGTGCCCGCGATCGCGGCCTCGGTCTGCGCCTCGAGCTCGGCCAGGCCGTCCTCGTGCGCCTCGAGCAGCTGCAGGTCGTAGGCCGGGTTCGCGTGCACGACCTGGAGGAGGTGATCGATGATCACGTCGCGCTCGGTGAGAAGCCCCGTCGGATCGACCATCGTCGCGGGCTCCTCGAGGATGCGCAGGATCTGGTGGAAGCCGTAGCCGATCCCGCGGGAGGCGTAGTACTCGGCGGCGGCCGGCGAGATCCAGAAGCGCAGCATGTCGATCGAGCCGACGGCCATCTGGACCGGCGTCGGCGCGATGTCGACGTAGCCGAGCGCGCGCAGGCGCTCGAGGCGCGCCTCCACCACTTCGGGGCGTCGCAGCGTCGCGAGCGCGCGAGCGAGTCGCCGGACCTTCGCGCGCAGCTCGGCCCGCGAGCCCGCCGCGCGCCGGACCAGGCGCAGCGGGCTCTCGGTGAGGCGCGCCTCGCGCATCCCCAGGCTCAGAGCGTGAGGGTGCCGACGTTGCCGTACGCGTCGGTGACGCGCAGCGAGAGCGCGCCCGCACCGGCGTCGAGCGAGACGGTGCCGCTCCCGTCGACGGCCACGTCGTTCACCGTCGTCGTGCCGCCGGCCGTCGTGATCTCCACGTCCACCGTGCCGCCGCGGAGCGGCGCCAGGCGCGTCGCGCCCGTCGTCTCGTCGAGCATCCGGTAGCCGCCCGGCGCGTGATAGCCGGCCGTGAACGTCACGTTCGTGCCCGTGCCGCCGGTGCGCGCGAGCTCGAGGCTGCCCGCCACCACCTCGAACTCGTGCGAGGCGATCGTGTAGCTCGGCCCCTCGACCACGAAGCGGTAGGTGCCGAGCGGCAGCCCGCCACGCGAGCTCACCGCCTCGAAGCCGGGCTGACCCAGCGCGGGCACCGCCTGCCACTCCACCGTCCAGTAGTGCGTGCGCGGCGCGCCGGGCATCGCCGGATCGTGGTTGAGCGGATCGGGCGTCCACGAGAGGAGGAAGTCGCCGTCCTCGACCACGCGGCCGCTGCGACGCGAGACCGGCGCGAACGTTCCGCTCGGCGGCCGGTACTCGAGCGTGACCTGCGGCGTCCCGTCGATCGGGTCGGCGCCGATCCACGTGAAGAACGCGCTCTCGAAGCGGTGCACCGTCGCGGCCGGCTGCAGGCCCGGGGGCTGCGCAGGCAAGAGGCGCGTCGCGAGGTAGGCCGGCTGCGTCGCCGGCACCGTGCCCGCCATCGGCGAGGGATCGCGGACGACGAAGTCCTCGGGCGGCGAGGCGACGACCACGTGCGTGTCGCTCGCCGCCGCGTTCTCGCGCTCGGGCGTCATCAGCAGCGGGAACAAGTCGGCCGTGCGCTCGAGGATCATCTCGCCGTCGAGCGGGCCCCAGAACGTGATCGTCGGCTCGTAGCCGCCGAGCAGCCAGTCCTCGGCCACCATGATGTAGCCGTTGTTGTCCTGCGCGTAGCCGACCACGATGTGGTGATCCGACGGCACGCTCGTCACGAGCTCGCGCATGCGATCGACGGAGAGCGTGAGCGGCTCGCCGGGCAGGACGCTGAAGTACCAGTCGCCCACGTGGAACGCGCTGACGGTCGTGCGCGTCGTGTCGCAGACGGGCGCGGCGGGCCCGAGATCGAGCGAGAGCGCGACCGAGAGCAGGCGCATGACGCCCTCGATGCGATCGCAGGAGCCGTACGGGTAGTCGTTCCAGCCGCGCGTGCCGGGGATCTGTCCGGTCGGGGTCAGCGCCGAGCTCGCCCCGCCGCAGAGCGCCGCGCCGTAGGGCGCGTTGAACTCGTCGATCGGCGAGATGAGGTGCCCGCTGCCGTCGTAGACGTTGCGATCGACCGGCGTGAAGCCGTCCCACGCCGCGTAGGAGAGCTGCCCGTCGCGCACGGTGAAGTTCGTCCAATCGGGGCCGCGCTCGACCGAGCGCGACACCATCTCGATCGGCGCGTGCTCCATCATGTCGGCGCCGGCCGCGTCGTAGGCCGCCACGATCGCGTCGAGCGCGTTCCAGCCCACGCTCTCCTCGCGCATGAAGTCGTGGCAGAGGAGCGAGCCGGCCGGACAGTCGGTGCCCGAGGTGCCCGTGGGCGACACGTCGCCGCCGGCTCCTTGCAGGTGCATCACGACGACCGGGCGATCGAAGTGCTCTTCGAGCACGCGCTCGACGCCGCCCGGCGCCTCGGTGGAGACGTAGACGTTGTCGCCGTCGTGGATGGTGCCGTGCATGCCGAACACCGGAACGACCGCGAGCGGCGTCCCCGGATCGCCCGGCGTCGCCGGGTCGTAGGTGTCGATGCGCATCACGTAGAGGTCGTGATCGTCGCGCGGCCCGCCCGCGAGCGCGTCGTTCTCGCCACGTCGATCGTGCTGCACGCGGTCGTCCAGATCGAAGGCGCCGTCGTGGTGGAAGCCCACGCGGGCCGGCGCGCGCGAGGCGAGCGCCTGACGCGCCACGTGCTCGAGGTCGTCCACCACGGTGTCGAACACCGAGCGCCGGAACGACCCGAACGCGACCTGCATCCCGAGGTGGCCGGTGTAGTTCGCGAACGAGCTGTGCGAGTGGCTCGTCGCGATCACGACGCGGCCTCCGAACTCGGGCCCGAGGCGCGCTTCGAGCGTGTGCACCAGGCCCTGGAAGGCCACGCCGAGATCGGCCTTGAGGAGCAGGATCGTGTCGCCACAGGCGTCGGTCTCGGCGGGCGTGCCGGTGCAGCCGCTCGAGAGCGCGATCGCGCGCACGCGCGGCCAGGTCTCGATGCCGACCGAGGAGGCGAAGGCGCCGGCGAGCTCGGTGCGGCGGCCATCGATGAAGCCGTCGCTGCCGAAGCCCTCGGAGCGCGACGTGTAGGCGCCGAGCGTCACGCCGAGGGGCACGTGGAGGTGGTCTTCGGCCGCGCCCGCGAAGAGCGGGGCGTCCTCGACGGTGCCGCCCGCGTGCGCGGTCGCCGCGATCGGCTCGTAGCTGCAGTGCGCGGTCGAGACCGGCACCGGCGGGCCCGTGTCGTGCCCGGCGTCTCGCGGCGGACCGGCATCCGGCTCGGCCGCGTCCACCTCGGGAGCCGGCGGCGGGGGCGGATTGCAGGCTCCGAGGCCCAGGATCAGCGCGACGAAGACGGGGAACCTCGGTGCGGGCACGGCGCTACCTCCGAAAGCAGCATCCTACGCGAGCAACGCGCTTGCGATGCGACGCAACGCACAAGTAACCTTCGTGTCGTGGGTGTCTTCGTGTGAAGCGCATTGCCTGTGGCATGACCGACATCGGTCGTCGGCGCGTCTCGAACGAGGATGCGTTCGGCATGGACGAGGAGCTCGGCCTCTACGTCGTCGCGGACGGCATGGGTGGGCACGCCGCGGGCGAGGTCGCGAGCCGTGAGGCCGTGGACACCGTGATCTCCATGGTGCGGCGAGAGCGTGCGATTGCCGCCGCTGCGGCTGCCGGCGATCGCAGCCCGGAGACGCTGCGCCGGCTCTCACGCGTGCTCGAGGCCGCCATCCAGGGCGCCACCTACATGGTGTTCGCCATCGCAGAGAACGAGCCGGAACAGCGGGGAATGGGGACCACCCTCTCGGCGCTACTGCTCTGCGAAGGCCTCGGCGTCGTCGCCCAGGTGGGCGACAGCCGCGTGTATCGCGCGCGCGGCGCCACGGTCGATCGGCTCACCGAAGACCACACGCTCGTCGCGTGGCAGCTCAAGCAGGGCATCATCTCCGAGGCCGAGGCGGCGCGCTCGCCGCACAAGAACGTGATCACCCGCGCCGTCGGTAGCCGTGACTACGTGCAGGTCGACACGAGCACCTTCGAGGTGAAAGAGGGCGATCGTTTCCTTCTGTGCTCCGATGGCCTGCACGGCTACCTCGTCGACGACGAGCTGAGCAGCGTGCTCGAGGGCCCGGTCGACATCGTGGCAAAGGGCCTCATCGAGCTCGCGAACACGCGCGGCGGCCGCGACAACATCACGGCGATCGTCGTCGACGTCGGGTAGGCGCTCCGCGCGCTTCAGCCGCCCGTGGTCGTGGTGGGAGGCGTCGCCGCGCGTGCCTCGACGGCCGCGATCGCCGCCGTGATGGCGCTGCGCACCTGGGGCACACGCTCCACCGTCAGCCGGTGGCGCAGCGTCGGCAGCACGAGCGCATCGCCCACCTGGCCGAGCGCCTCGGCCGCGTGCTGCCGCACACCGCGGTCGGTGTGGTCGAGCAAGCGGCCCAGCGCGTCCATGCGCTCCGGCGCCTCGAGCGCCGCGATCGCGTTGATGCCTTCCGCGCGCTCCTCGGCGTCGCGGCTCTCCCGCACGAACGTCTCGAGCGGCTCGAGCGCCGCGCGATCGCGGATGCGCCCGAGCGAGCGCACCACGTCGAGGCGCACCGTCGCGTCGGGGTCGTGGAGCAGCCCCGAGAGCGGCGTCGTCGCGCGCGTGTCGCGGATCACACCGAGCGCGAGCGCGGCCTGGTCGCGGGCCGTGTGATCGGCGTCGGCGAGCAGCTCGACGAGCGCGGGCACGGCCGCCGGATCGGGCAGGCGCCAGATCGCGGCCGCCGCCACGACGCGCACGTCGACGACCGGATCGCGCAGCGCGCGCACGAGGTCGGGCACGGCATCGCGCGCCGCGAGCCGACCGAGCGCCTGGCCCGCAGCCGCACGCACTTCCCACTGCGGGTCCTCGCGCAAGAGCTGCCGCAACGTCGGGACGATCTCCGCGCGATGCGCGCGACCACGGCGGCCGAGCGTCGTCGCCGCGGCGCTACGCTCGGTGGCCTCGGCGCTCGCGAGCTGCGTGACCGCTGCCTGGTACTCGTCGGGCGTGAGATCCTGCGCGACCACGCGAGCGGCGGGCGCGAGCAGGAGCAGCAGCGAGAGAGCGAGCGTGGCGAGCTTCATGACGTAGGCCGGCCGGTGGCCGTCCGTGGATACGTGGATCCCCCGAAAAACCTACCACAGACGCGCTGCCGCCGATGCGCATTCACCGCGGCGCCCTTCCACGGGGGCGCGGCGCGGGAAGGAACGTCCACCCGCCGCGATCCGCGATCCGCCCCGCTCAGCGCGCCGCCGTGCGCGCGCCGTCGCCGACCAGCTCCCGCAGCTCGGGAAAGCCGGCGAAGTGCTGCATGATCGCGGCCGCGCGCTGCGCGATCTCGTCGGAGACCGAGCCATAGCGCCGATCGAGGTCGCTGCCGTGGGCCCGCATCGCGCCGAGCTCGACGTCTTCGGCGGCGTTCATTCCGCCGAGGCGCCCCTTCATCTGCGCGACCTGGAAGCGCAGGTCGTCGCGCTCTCGCTCGCGCGTGCGTAGGCGATCGCTCGCGGCGGCCACCGCCTGCGCCGCTTCGAGCCATGCCGACGCCAGCAGGCCCGCGTTCCGCAGCTCGACCGCCGTCTCGGCGTCGACGATCCCGCGGCCACTCCGCAGCAGATGCAGCGCGCGCGCGAGCGGCGCCTCCGCCTGGGCATGCCGCACGCGCGCCTCGCCCAGCTGCCGCTGGAGGTCGTCGATCTCGCCGGAGCTGCGCGACTCGTCGCGGCTGAGCTCGTCGATCGCGCGGCCGAGCCGCAGGCGCACGTTGCGCACTTCCTGTTCGCGCGCGCTCGTCGAGGCCGCGACCGCCGAGAGCTCGCGCTCGAGCCCGCGCGCGTCGGCGATGCGCCGGCCCAGCTCGTCGATGGCCGCGAGCAGCGAAGGAGGCGGCATGTTCTTGTGCGCGCGCATCGCCAGCTCGCGGAAGAAGCGCAGGCGATCGTCCCACGCCGCAGGCAGCTGCGCGCCGACGTTCGCCGGCCCGAGCGAAGGATGCAGGTCCTGCCGCGGCACGAGCCCCGAGATCGACGCCGCCGACTCGCTCGGGGTGGGCGCGGTGGACGGAATCGTGTCGTTCTTCCGCGGCTGCACCGAGATCCGCACGCCCGAGGCCGGCAGCGACTCGGCCACGCGACGCAGTTCCTCCACGAGGTGGTGCGCATCGCGGTGCCGCTTCTTCGGATCCTTGTCCATCAGCTTGTGGACCAGCTGATCGACGTCCTGCGGGATCCCACGCGCGCGGCTGCTCGGCAGCGGCGGGGGCTCGCGCATGTGCTTGAGGATGAGATCGGGCGTCGATCCCGAGAAGGGGAGCTGCCCCGTGAGCATCTGGAAGATCACGCAGCCGAGCGCGTACAGGTCGGCCGCGTACGTGAGCGGCGCGCCACGCGCCTGCTCGGGCGCCATGTACTCGGGCGTGCCGAAGACGGCGCCCGTCGCGGTCAGCCGGAGCTCGCCCTTCATGTGCGCGAGACCGAAGTCGAGCAGCTTCACGAAGTCGCGACGGCCCTGCTGATCGACGAGGTAGATGTTGTCGGGCTTGATGTCGCGATGGATGACGTCGAGCTCGTGCGCGCGCGCGAGGGCGGAGGCCACTTGCGTCGCGATGTCGATCGCGCGCGAGACCGAGATCGGGCCCTTCCCCAGCTCGGTCGAGAGCGGCCGCCCTTCGAGCAGCTCCATCACGAGGTACACCATCCCGTCCTCGGTCTCGCCGTAGTCGGTGATGTCGATGATGTGCTCGTGGTCGATCCGGTTGGCCGCCTTCGCTTCGCGGAGGAAGCGACTGCGGTTGGTGGCGTCCACCGCGAGATCCGAGTTCAGGAACTTGATGGCGACGTCCCGACCGAGCACCTCGTGACGGGCCCGGAACACGGTGCCGAAGCCGCCCGCACCGATCTTCTGGGTGACGAGGTAGTTGCCGCCGATGACCCGCCCGAGGAGCGGGTCCGGGAGGTCGCGGAGCGCCGTGCCGTCGAACGGGCAGACCCGGGGATTCCCCTTGTCTTTGTATCGCCCGCCGCAGACGTCGCAGACCTTCAAGCGAACACCCCCAGGGTCTCGGGCTCCGAGAGTACACTTTCTCTGGACCGGGCGGCAACGCCGGTCGGAGATTGTTGACACCGCCGATGTGGGAAAACATAGAGAGAGCCGAGGACGACGCGTGAAGCTCTCGAACAAAGGCCGTTACGGGGTCTGCGCGATCTTCGACATCGCCTTCCACAACGACGGCCGGGCGACCCAGATCAAGGAGATCGCCGAGCGCCAGGCCATCCCCGCGCGCTTCCTCGAGCAGATCTTCCAGGACCTCAAGCGGGCGGGCCTGGTGGCCTCGCGGCGCGGCCCGCGCGGCGGCTACCAGCTCGCCAAGCCCGCGGCCGAGATCCGGCTCGGCGACATCGTGCGGGCGCTCGAGGGCCCGATCGAGCTGTCCCCGAAGGGCGAGGCATCCTCGGACGACGGAGAAGGCGACGCCACGAGCCGCGCCGTGGCCGAAGAGGCGTTCACCGACGTCTCGCGGCGCATCGAGGCTTGCTTCGACGCCGTGACCATCGAGTCGCTCTGCGACCGCGGCGAGGCGCTCGGCTTCCGGCGCAAGCCGCCCAATCGCTACGTCTACGTCATCTGATCCTCCGCCCCCCAACGACCCCCGCGATGCGTGCCTCCCCTCCGAGCTCGTCTCTCTCGCGCGACCGCGCCACGAAGGGCCCGATCCTCGTCGTGGGCGCAGGCGGTCTCGCCTCGCCGATCCTGACGATCCTCGCGCGCTCGATCGACGCCTCGCTCACGATCATCGACGACGACGTGGTCGACGAGACGAACCTGCACCGGCAGATCCTGTTCGGGGACCGCGACGTGGGGCGCCCCAAGCTGGAGGCGGCGCGCGAGCGAGCGCTCGCGGAGGCCGAGCGCGCCGGCCACCGCCTGGCGATCCGCACGATCGAAGGGCGCTTCACGCCCGAGAACGCGCGCGCGCTCGCGCAGGAGCACGCGCTGATCGTGGAGGGCGCCGACAACCTGGCGACGAAGTTCCTGGCGGCCGACGCGGCGCACCTGGCGGGGCGGGCGATCGTGCAGGCCGGCGTGGTGCGCTGGGTGGGCTGGGCCTTCGCCTCCGCGCCCGGCACCGCGTGCCTTCGCTGTGTGTTCGAGGACGTGCCCCGGGATCGCGTGGAGACGTGCGCCACGGCCGGCGTCGTGGGCTCGGTCGTCGGCGCCGTCGGGGCGCTCGCCGCGTCGCTCGTGGTGCGGCTCGCGCTCGGCGACGAGAAGGCCGCCGCCACGCTCCACCACCACGACGCGATGCGCGGCACGCTCGGTCGCACGCGCGTCCGCCCTCGCCCCGACTGTCCGCTCTGTGGCGAGCGTGCGAGCATCCAGGCGATCGACGAGGCTCGCTACCTCGCGCCGAGCTGCGCGGGCTGATCCCTTTCCGGCGGCTGCGGCCGCGCGTTCCGAGGAGCTCCGATGACCATCAAGGTTCGAATCCCCACCCCGCTCCGTACGTTCACGCGAGGCCTCGACGAGGTCTCCGTCCAGGGCGAGACCGTGCGCGCCGTGATCGACGAGCTCGAGCGCAGCTATGCGGGCATCAAGGACCGCATCTGCGACGAGAAGGGCGTGCGACGCTTCGTGAACGTGTTCCTGAACGAAGAGGAAGACATCCGCTTCCTCGAAGGGCTCGACACGAAGCTGAAGGCGGGCGACTCGCTGCAGATCGTCCCGGCGATCGCCGGCGGGCGATGAGCCTCCGCTTCGCGCGGCAGTACGTGCTCGAGGAGATCGGCACGGCCGGGCAGGCTCGCCTCGAGGCCGCATCGGTCCGTGCGGGCAGCGGCGACGCGCGCGCGCACGAGATCGCGCTCGCGTACGTGACGCGCGCGGGCGTCGCGCACGATGCGAGCGGCGATCCGCTCGACGTGGCCACGAGCGACGAGATCGCGCGCGTCGCGGGCCGCCCCGAGCTCGAGCCCGCGGCGGCCTTCCTCCTCGGCGCGCTCGCCGCCACCGAGCGCATCGCGGCGATCGCGGGCGCGCCCGCGCGGAAGGTCGGTGAGGTGCCGGCGCTCGTCGGCGCCGAGAAGCCGGCGAGGGCCCCGGGATGAGCGCGACGCCTTGGATCTCGGGGCCGATCCGCCTGCCCCGCGAGCTTCTCGAGGCCGTGCGCGCGCACGCGGTCGAGACCTATCCGAGCGAGTGCTGCGGCTTCCTGATCGGGCCGGCCGACGATCCGGCGAGGGTCGACGCGAGCGAGCGGGTCGCGAACGAGGCGGACCGCTATCACGCCCTCGATCCGGAGCGCTTTCCGCGCACGTCGCGGACGTACTTCAAGATGAACGAGCTGAAGGCCCAGAAGGCCCTCGAGCGCGGCGCGGCGAGCGGGCGGCCGGTGAAGGTCCTCTACCACTCGCACTGCGACGCCGCCGAGCCGGGCGGGCGCGGCGACTACTTCAGCGCCGAGGACGCGGCCACGTTCGCCCAGGACGGCGAGCTGATGTGGCCGTGCGCGTTCCTCGTCGTGAGCGTGGAGAACGGCGTGGCCGTGGGCCAGCGCCTCTGGGCGCATCGGCCGGGCACGGACGCGTTCGAGGAAGCGACGCTCGAGATCGTCGACTGAAGGCGCTGCGGAGCCCCGGCGCGCGCTCTCGCGAGGCGCGCCGGTGGGGGCCCGCCGTCGCGCTCAGGCGCCGGCGGCGGCAGGCGCCTCGGCCGGCTGGCCTTCGGCGTCCGTCGCGCGGCTCTGGCGAAGGCGCGCGGCCTTGCCCTCGAGCTCGCGGAGGTAGAAGAGGCGGGCGCGGCGCACGTCGCCACGCGAGACCACCTCGAGGCGCTCGATGCGCGGCGAGTGCTCCGGGAACACGCGCTCGACGCCGACGCCGAAGCTGACCTTGCGGACGGTGAAGGTGGCGCCGAGGCCGCCCCGCGCATGGCGGATGACGACGCCCTGGAACACCTGCACGCGCTCCTTCTCGCCCTCGCGGATGCGGTAGTGGACCTTCACCTGGTCACCCGGGCGGAAGTTCGGGAGGTTGCGCTTCTGCGCGGCTTCGAGGGCGGCAATCTGCGGGACGGTGTTCGACATGGTCTTCTCGGTCGCCGGGACGGGGCCTTCGGCGAAAGGGCGGGGCTGGTACCACGGCAGGGGGCCATGGTCAATCGAGGCCACCCTGCGGACGGGGGATCGGAATTCGCACGGCCGGATTCGACCGGAGCGGAGCCGAGAGGTAGCACAAAGCCATGCTCGCCGTGGGAACCCGCGCCCCCGCCCTCGATGTCGTCGACCACAAGGGACAGAAGCTGCGGAGCGCGGAGATCCTGGCGAAGGGCCCGCTCGTTCTCTACTTCTATCCGAAGGACTTCACGCCCGGCTGCACGCGCGAGGCGTGCATGTTCCGCGACGCGTTCGAGTCGCTGGTCGGGATGGGCGCCACGATCGTCGGCGTCAGCATGGACGACGACGCGAGCCACGTGCGCTTCGCCGATCGCCACCACCTTCCCTTCGCGCTGGTGGCCGATCCGCGCTTCACGCTCGCGAAGGAATGGGGCGTGGCGCGCCCGCTCGGCCTCGGCGCGTGGCGCGTGACCTACGTCGTCGATCGCGACGGAATCGTGCGCGGCGCGTTCCACCACGAGCTCTCGATGAGCAAGCACGTGAGCGACGTGCGCGCGCTGCTCGAAGAGCTGCACGCTCACGCGGCCTGATCGACTATCGGTCGCCGAAGAGGCGGTCGAACGTGATCGCGGCGGCCGCGCGCACCGAGAGGTGGTTGTAGGGCGCGGCGCCCTGGATCGGCTCGAGCACGACGTCGGCGCGATCGATCACGTCGGGGTGCAGGCCGTGCGCCGTCCCGAAGAGGATCAACGAAGGTCGCTCGGCCGCGGCGAGCGCCGCCCGCGCCGAAGCGAAGGAGATCGCGCGCGTGGCGAGCTCGGGCCGCGCCTCGGTGACCACGATCGAGGGCGCCCTCCCCGTCTCCGTCGTGATCGCGGCGACGGCGTCCTCGATGGACGCGACCGGATGACAGCGCGAGAGCGCATCGCTGCGCTCGGGCACGCGGCGCGCGCCGGCGCCGGTCTTCCAGTGCTCGAGGATGCGGTCGACGAGCACGCGCTGCGCCGCGATGGGCGAGACCACGAAGTAGCCGGCGAGGCCGTACGTGCGCGAAGAGCGCGCGATGTCGTGCACGTCGACGTTCGTGATCGCGCTCGTGATCACGGCGCCCTCGCGGCTCCGCACCGGATGATGGACGAGCGCGGCGTAGACGGGGGCGCTCACGTGCCGCGCACCTTCTCCGCGAGCGCGCGCTCGGCGTCGCTCAGCGGTGCGCTCGCGAGCAGATCGGGCCGCTTGCGTGCCGTGCGCACGATCGCCTGCTCGCGGCGCCACTTCGCGATCTGCGCGTGGTGCCCGGAGAGCAGCGCCTCGGGGATGCCCTCGCCGCGGAACTCCGCCGGACGCGTGTACTGCGGGTACTCGAGCAGCCCCGCCGCGTGCGACTCCTCTTCGACCGAGCTGGCGTTGCCGAGCACGCCGGGCACCAGGCGCGCCGTGGCCTCGACGATCGCCATGGCGCCCACCTCTCCGCCCATGAGCACGAAGTCGCCGAGCGAGATCTCGAGATCCACGCGCGTGCAGGCACGCTCGTCGATCCCTTCGTAGCGGCCCGAGACGAGCGTGAGCGCGCCGCGCCCGGAGAGATCGCGCGCCCGCGCCTGCGTGAAGGGCTCGCCCTGCGGCGTGAGCAGGATGCGCACCGGGCGCACACCGCTGCGCGCGAGCTCGGTCGCTTCGGCCGCCTCCATCGCCTCCACGATCGGGCCCGGCATCATCACCATGCCGCTCCCGCCGCCGTACGGCGTGTCGTCCACGGTCTTGTGCTTGTTGTGGGCGAAGTCGCGGAGCGCGAGCCGATCGATCGACACGAGGCCCTTCTCGACCGCCTTGGCGACGATGCCGGTCGAGACGAACGAGTCGAAGATCTCGGGCAGCACCGAGACGAGATGAAAGCGCAGCGAGGGCAGCGCGGCGCGAGGCGCCTCCGCCCCGGACGGGGGCTCGCCCTCGCTCACGAGCTCCTCTTCGCGCGCGGCGTCTCGAGCGGGAAGTCCTCGGCGTGGGCGATCTCGATGCGCCGCGCCCCGAGGTCCACGCCCGCGAGGTACGGCGCCATCGCGGGGATCTCGCGCACCCCGCCCTCCCCCTCGATCACGAGGCACGACGACGCGGGGTAGGTCGCGACTCCGGTGACGCGGCCGAGCGCCAGCTCGCGCTCGAAGCAATCGCAGCCGACCAGATCGGTGAGATAGAGCTCGTCGTCGGCCGGCGGAGGCAGCGCCGCGCGCGGCACCGCGATCTCCTGCCCCTTCAGCGCGTCGGCGGCCTCGCGGGTCGTCACGCCCTCGAGCGCGAGGAGCACGACGTCCCCCGACGGGCGCGCCGAGAGGACACGCTTCGCGGCGCCGCCGACGCGGACGGTCTCGGTCTCGAAGAGCAGGCTCGAAGACGGGTGGTACGCGGTGACGCGCAGCTCCCCCCGGATGCCGTGCGGGCGACCCACCCGTCCCAGCGCCACCAGCTCCGGCGCGCCCGCGCTCGAGGCCCCGGCCTCGGAGGACCCGGCGTTCGAGGCCCCGGCGTTCAAGCCACGCTCGACTACTCGAGGATCTCGAGGACCGCGCGCTTCTTGAGGCGCGCCGAGCTCGCCGCGAGCACCGTGCGGATCGCACGGGCCGTGCGGCCGTCCTTGCCGATCACCTTGCCGAGATCGTCCTCGGCGACCGTCAGCTCGATCACGACCGCGCGATCGTCCTCGACGGTCTGCACGCTCACGTCGTCCGGCTCGTCCACCAGCGCGCGCGACACGTAGCGGACCAGCTCCTCGAGCTCGGCCACGCCCTCGGTCGTGCTGCCTGCGCGTTCGTCGGCCATCGCGTTCTCCGAGAGGCGGCTCAGGCCTTCGCGGCCGCGCGCTTCATCTCGTTGACGACCTGCCGCACGCGCGTCGAGGGCTGCGCGCCGACGCCGACCCAGTGCTCGAAGCGAGCCTGGTCGAGCTTCACCGAGCCGATGGGCTGGCTCGGGTCGTAGGTCCCGATCTGCTCGAGGAACTTGCCGTCGCGCGGGTTCTCGGAGTGCGTGACGACGAAGTGGTAATAGGGCTGCTTCTTGGTGCCGAAGCGCGCGAACCGGATCGTGACCATCGAGACTTCCTCGGATACCCCCGGCGGATGCCGGGGAGAAATGAAGGGCGCGGAAGGTAGCGGCGGGGGCGCGGGCGGTCAAGCGCGCCTCGCCGGATGCGCTCGGAACGGTGGTGCGTCTTGACGCCTGGTCGGACGGAAGGATAGCGTGCGGGCGTGGCTTTTCCTCGGGCGACGCGCGGTCCTCGCTGGCTCTCGGTAGCGCTCGTCCTGGGCCTCGCAGCGGCGTGGACGGCGCTCGCTTCGCCCGGGACGGCCAGCGCGCAGCGCATGGATCTCGCGCTCTCGCGCCTGTCGATCGGACGCGCCGACGGCGCCGTCGGCTGCGACAGCGCGATCGTCGGCGCCGAGACGTCCTTCTGCGCCGACAACGGCCAGTGGCGCTCGCTCATCACCGAATTCACCGGCGCGCTGATCCCGCCGACCCTGAGCCCCGCCACGACGCGCGGGCCGAGCTCCTTCTACGTCGGCCTCGACACCTCGATCACGGGCATCAGCTCCAGCTCGGCGTACTGGCACCGCGGCACCGAAGGCCAGACGGTGATGGGCGACGAGAACCGTCAGGTCGACGGCGTGCTCGCCTTCACGCGAGTGACGATCCGCAAGTCGTTCCCGTTCGGCTTCGAGCTCGGCACGAACATCGGCTACCTGGTGAACACGAGCTACTGGGCGCTCGGGCTCGACATCCGCTGGTCGATCCTCGAGGGCTGGCTCTCGCACGACTGGGTCGTGCCGGACATCGCCTTCCGCGGCTCCGTGCAGACGCTCGTGGGCGACCAGGAGTTCAACGCGACGGTCGCGATGGCCGACGTGACGATCTCGAACGGGATCATCATCGGCGACGCCTTCGAGCTCACGCCCATCACGGGCGGTGGCGTGGCGTGGACCTGGGCCGACAGCGAGCTCATCGATCTCACCCCGAGCACCAACGCCTTCGCGTCGTGCATCCCCGACCCGAACCCGCCGACGACCGGCCCCACGACGTGCGGTGCCGGCGGCAGCCCGAACGACTTCAACAACAACACCGTCTTCGCGAGCATCCGCACGATGCGCCCGCGCGCGTTCGTGGGCCTGCAGGGCCGCTACGAGGCGTTCACGCTGACGGGCATGTTCTCCGGCGACCTCATCCCGCCCACCGACATCGGCAGCAACGGCCTCGTCGGCAACGCGAATCCGGGCGACGTCGCGCCGCGCCTCTCGATCGACCGCCAGTGGCGGATCGACATCGGCGTCGGCCTCACCTACTGATGGTGGGGCCGCTACGGGGCCTCGCCCCGACCGGCTGAATCGGCTCCGGGCCCCACCCCGCGTTCCGCGGCTGCCCCGGCACGAACGAAAAGAGGCCGACGCGGGATTCGCCGGCCTCTTCGTTCTCTGGGGCTCGAGACGGCTCAGACGAGCTTGTCGAGCGGCGTGTACTCTACGTTCACGCCCTCGGCGACCGCGCGGTAGGTGCACGCGCCGTCCCACACGTTCACGCCGAGCGCGAGCGCCGGATCGGCCTTCACGGCCTTCTCCACGCCGAGCGACGCGATGCGCTCCGCGTAGCGCAGCGTGACGTTCGTGAGCGCGAACGTGCTCGTCTGCGACACCGCGCCCGGCATGTTCGGCACGCAGTAGTGCACGACGCCGTGCAGCTCGAAGGTCGGGTGATCGTGCGTCGTGGGCTTGCACGTCGCGATGCAGCCGCCCTGGTCGACCGCGACGTCCACGACGACGCTGCCGGGCTGCATGCTCTTGATCATGTCCTCGTCGACGAGCTTCGGCGCGCGCGCGCCCGCCACGAGCACGGCGCCGATCACGAGGTCGGCCTCGCGGACCGCCTTCGCGATGTTCACCGGGTTCGAGTAGAGCGTCTCGACCGAGGCCCCGTAGATGTCCTCGAGGTAGCTCATGCGGTTGCCGTCGACGTCGAGGATCGTGACCTGCGCGCCCATGCCGATGGCGATGCGCGCCGCGTGCGAGCCGACGACGCCGCCGCCGAGGATGACGACCTTGCCGCGGCGCGTGCCGGGCACGCCGCCGAGCAGCAGGCCCTTGCCGCCGCGCTCCTTCTCGAGGCTCGTGGCGCCGACCTGCGTCGCCATGCGGCCGGCGACCTCGCTCATCGGGCGCAGCAGCGGCAGCGAGCCGTCGGCGAGCTGCACGGTCTCGTACGCGATCGCGCGCACCTTCTTCTTCATCAGCTCGCCCGTGAGCTCGGGCAGCGGCGCGAGGTGCAGGTACGTGTAGATGATCTGGCCGGCGCGGAAGAAGGCGTACTCCTGCGGGAGCGGCTCCTTCACCTTCATCACCATCTCGGCGCCCCAGGCGTCGGCCGCCGTCGGGACGATCTTCGCGCCGGCGGCGACGAAGTCGGCGTCCGAGATGCCGGCGCCGAGACCCGCGCCCTTCTGGATGCGGACCTCGTGGCCCGCCTTCGTGAGCGCGAGGACGCCGCCAGGGTTGATGCCGACGCGATACTCGCGGGTCTTGATCTCCGTGGGAACGCCGATGATCACGTGTGCCTCCAGGGGTTCGAGCGCGGGTTTCTACCGCGCGTGCGCAGAGCGACCAGCCAAGATCGACCGACGCGACGCGTCAGGCGTGAGGAGCCCCGCATCCTCAGGGCGCGACGCCCACGAGGGCGCCGATTCCCGTGGTGATCGCCATGGCGAGCGCCCCGCCGGCGACGACGCGCAGCACGGCGCGACCCACCGGCGCGCCCCCGAGGCGCGCGCTCCATCCGCCGAGCACGCCGAGCGTGACCAGCGCCGCGCCGAGCGTGATCGGGATGCGGAGCGCGAGCGGCGTGAGCGCGATGGCCCCGAGCGGAAGCGCGGCGCCCAGCGAGAAAGCGACGGCCGACGTGAGCGCCGCTTGCACCGGTCGCGCGAGGTCGTCCGGGTCGATGCCGAGCTCCTCGCGGGCGTGGATCCGGAGCGGGTCGCCCTTCGCCGTGAGCGCCACCGCCACCTCGCGCGCGAGCGGCTCGTCGAGGCCCTTCTGCACGTAGAAGCCCGTGAGCTCTTTCAGCTCGGCCTCGGGCTCGCTCGCCAGCTCGCGCCGCTCGATCTCGAGATCGGCCTGCTCGACGTCGCGCTGGGAGCTGACCGACACGTACTCGCCCGCGGCCATGGAGAGCGCGCCGCCGACCAGGCCCGCGAGTCCTGCCGTGACGGCCGCGCCGCTCGAGCTGTCGGCGGCCGCCACGCCGAGCACGAGGCTCGCCGTGGACACGATTCCGTCGTTCGCGCCCAGCACGGCCGCGCGTAGCCAGCCGCCGACCTCGCCGCGATGCCGCTCTCGGTGCCGCTTGTGCGCCATGCGTTCTCCGCGCCCGACTCTCGCGCGCAGCCGGCTTCCGCGCTACACGGCGCCCGTGTCGATCGGTCGCATCGCGCTCGTGGCCCTGCTCGCGCTCGCCCTGGCGATCGGGTGGTCGGTGTGGGCGCATCGCCCCGTGCCGGGCGTGGGCGACCTCGAGCACCAGATGGAGAACCAGGGACGGATCCTGGTGCTCGGCGCGCCGGATCTGCTGCGCCTGCACCCCGAGGGCTCGACCTTCGTGACCGAGCCCGAGCTCTCCGAGCTCTCGGCCACGCTCGACGGCACCGACGACCGCCTCTTCGCGCGCATGCTGACGAGCGAGGGCATCGCGGCCGTGCTGGTCGACGGCCGCCAGCCTCCCGCGATCGCCGAGGGCGAGACGCCGACGGTGCGCCAGCGGCTCGCGCACTATGCAGGCTTCGAGGCCCTCGCCTGCGAGCACCTCGCGCCGACGGCGGCGCTCTACACGCCGCGCACGAACCTCGTGATCGATCCGCCGCTCGACGAGGCGCTCGCCCACGTGGCGCGCGCGGTGCTGCGCGGCACGCCCTCCCCGCGCGTCTCGTCGTTCCCCGAGCCGCTCCGCCGCATCCGCAACGTCGAGGTGATGGTGATGCTCGAGGACCGCGGCCACCCGCGCCTGTGGCGCTCGGCGCGCGGCAGCTCCATCGGGCGCGCGCTCCTCACGGCGGCGGTCGTGGCCCGGCAGCGCTGGAGCGAGCGCCAGTCGGCGATGGGCGGGCCGATCGATCGCGTGCTGCCGACGCTCGACGTGTCCGTGTACCTGCTCGACGAGGACGGCACGCTCGGCGCGCGCAGCGCTCCGTTCATCGAGACCGCGTTCACCGATCTGCCCGGGATGCCCGAGCACGGCGTCGCCTTCGATCACCGGGGCACGTGGCGCTACCTGCTCCCCGACGCGACGCGCGAGCAAGGTGAGGGCTCGGCGGTGCGCGCCTACCGCTCGCTCTTCGCCGACTCCGACATGGACGAGGACAGCTTCGAGCGCGACGACGTGCGCCTCTACCGCATGCTCGCGCGGCGGCTCGCCATCTCGCGCGCCGGCGAAGAGCCGATGGAGCTGCCGGATCTGCCGCCCGGCGCGCTCGACGAGGACGCGCACGACTTGTTCCCCTGAGCGTTGCTTCCGGGGAACCTTCGCGCGCCGGCGTCGAGAGCCACGTCGATGCCCCTCCGGGGCCGGGCATGCCTGCCATCCGAGGCGCTCCACGCACGGTCTTGACCGCCCCCACGACGCCGTCACGCCAGGCGACATGAAGGCCCCACCCGTAGTATGGATGTGGCGGCGCGCCGCGGTCGGCACGCTCCCGTCACTTCTTCTTCCGGTCGAGATCATCGCGATGACCCCTCCGAAGACCGCCCGCGTCGGCGAGCACTTCCTCGTGACCGGGCCGCGTGGCCGCATCTTCACGACGCTGCTCGACGCGTCCCACGTCTACTTCTACTTCGAAGGACAGGTCGAGCTCGCGATGTTCGACGAGACCATGGCTCCCGCGAACCAGGCACTCGCGAGCGGACGCGCGTACCTTCACGGCGACGGCGGGAACTGGAAGAACTACGCGGCCGAGTACCGCACGCGGTGGACCGACTGGTTCGTGCAGAACCGCGCGCGCATCGCCCACGTCGACCTCATGGTGCGCTCCCCGATCCTGAGGATGGGCGTGCAGGTGGTGAACCTCTTCACGAGCGGGATCATCACGGCGCTCGACGACGACGACGCACTCTACGAGCGCATGCGGCGCGAGTGCCCTACCGCCGAGGCGGCCATCGCGACGTGGCCCGCCGACGTCCGCGCCCGCGCGAGGCGATCGTCGGCAGAGACGAGGCGCTGAGCCCGAGCCGCGCGATCGTGCCGCGATTCGTCCTGCGCGACCCTCGCGGCGTCAGCCGCGCGCGGGGGCTTCGGCGTCGAGCGTCGCCTGGCCGCTGGTGGTGAGCTCGACCGAGCCGGAGGCGAGCGTGCCGATCCCGTCCGAGACGCGGTCGCCGTCGTCGGCCGCCGCGGCCTTCACGGCCGGGAGGCGCACGACGAACGTCGTTCCGCGGCCGGGCGTCGAGCGCACGTCGATGGTGCCGCCGGCGGCGCTCACGATGCGCTGCGAGATCGCGAGCCCGAGGCCCGTGCCGCGCTCCTTCGTCGTCACGAAAGGCACGAAGAGGTTCGCGCGGATGTTCTCGGGGATGCCGGGGCCGTTGTCGACGACGTGCACCTCGACCGCGGGCGCACGCCCGCCGGCCCGCACGAGCGTGCGCACGAGGAGCTTGCCCTCGCCCTTCTCCACGTGGCCCTCCATCGCCTGCACGGCGTTGAGGGCCAGGTTGATGAGCACCTGGCGCAGGCGCTCGGGATCGATGCGCACCTTGGGTAGATCCTTGCCGAGCTCGAGGGCGAGCGCGACGTCGCCGCCGATCTGCGGCCGCAGGAGCTGCATCGTCTTCTCGACGGTCGCGTTCGCGTCGATCGGCTCGCTGCTGAGCGTGGCGGTCGAGGGGCGCGCGTAGTCGAGGAACGAGCTCACGACGCGGTTCAGGCGATCGACCTCGTCGACGATGATGTCGAGGAACTCGCGGCCCGAGGGCGGCATCGCGGCGCCGCTCCGCTCCGTCTCTCCGACCTGGGTCTCGGCGAGGAACTGCGCGCTCGCCTTGATCGCGCCGAGCGGGTTGCGGATCTCGTGCGCGAGACCGGCCGACATCTCGCCGAGCGCCGCCAGGCGGTCGCGCTCCTTCAGGCGCTGGTAGAGGCGTGCGTTCTGGATCGCGACGGAGGCCTGCGCGCCGAGCGCCGCCACGAGCTGCACCTCCTCGGGCGCGTAGGCGTCGCGAAGGCGGTCGTCCTTGATCGCGAGCAGGCCGACGATCTCGCCCTCGTCGCGGATCGGCACGCAGACGCTCGCGCCGAGTGTCTCCAGGTTCTGCGCGACGTCGGCGAGATCGGCCACGCCCGCCGTGCCGAGCTCGCGCCGCTCCTCGAGCTGGCGCTCGATCGTCTCGACCACGACGGAGTCCTCGCGCGCGAGCTGCTCGAGGAGCGGCCGCAGCGTCGCGAGCTCGACGCGCTTGAGCCCACCGGGCCCGATCGCGAGCGCGCGCTCGAAAGCCATGTGCTCCTCGTCGAGCAGGAAGAGGCCCCCATGCGTGATGCGCCGCGAGCCCTCGAGCGCCTCGCGGAAGGCGCCCACCAGCTCTTCTTTCGTGAGCACGTTGGCGAGGCGCCGCCGCAGCTCGGTCGCCATGCGCTCGAGCTCGTGGCGCTCGCGGAAGACGAGCTTGGCGATGCGCGTCTCGACCTCGTGCCGCACCGGATCGAAGAGCAGGAAGAGCACGATCGCCGCGACGACCGAGTGCAGGTAGAAGTTCCCGGGGTCCGCGAGCACGAGCAGCCAGAGGATGCCCGCGAGCGAGAACGAGAGCGCCGTGAGCACGAGCAGGCGCCCCGCCAGATCGTAGAGATCGAGCAGTCGATCCTTGAGGATCGACTGCGAGAGCACGAAGAGGAACACGAGCATCAGCACGGTGCCGACGGGCGGCACGTCGAAGCCCAGGTAGGGCAGGTACTCGGCGAGCGTGAACACCGTCGCGACCGTGCCCATCACGCCGAGGAAGGTCAGGCGCGCGCCCTCGAAGCGCGAGCGCGCACGGCCGCCGCCGCGGAACAGCAGCGCGAAGATCGCGCCGAGCAGCACGACGACGTACGTCGCGAGCACGATGCCGAGGCCGAGCGACGGATAGAGCGGCGTGAAGACCGCGACGATCATCGCGGCCGCGAGGCCGATGGCGACGCGGTTGAGCTGCCCGGAGCGGCGTGACCCTTGCGCGAGGAAGGCGCGGAAGAACTGCACCGCCGCGAGGGGGAGCAGCACCGCGAGCACGAGGTTCACGCGCTCGAGCACGGGCGCGACGAGGCCGCCGGCGAGGATGCCGTGCTCGGGGAACCCGTGCGCGAGGAACCAGGTCAGGTACCAGGCGCCGACGGTCGAGTCGAAGAGCACGAAGAGCCACTGCACGCGGCGCTTGCGCGGGCGGAACGCGACGCTCGCCGCGAGCGCGAAGCAGAGAACGCTCGCGAGCAGCGAGGTCTGGGAGCGCAGCTCCATGGAGCGCCGATCGTAGCGTACTCGCCGTGCCGGAGCGCGTGCCTGGCGAAGAGCGCGCGCCCGGACGGGAGCGCACGCAGCGCGCCGGCGGAGGGGCTCCCGATCAGTGCACCGAGAGCATGTACGTTCCGAGCGCGTCGGTGCTGCTCGGGTTCGTGATCCCGCTGGGGAACGCGCCCGTCAGCGTCCCGATGACGATGCGGCCCACGCCCCCGCCGCCGCCTGCGCCGTTGGTGCCCGTGCCGCCGGAAGGCGTGTCGCCGTCGCGGCTCGTCCCGCCACCGCCTTGCCCGCCATCGGCCATCGTGCCGCAGCTCACCGCGCCGGCCGCACGGTCGGAGCCTCCGTCGACGCCATCGTCGCCCGCCGTGCCCGCGGTGCCGCCACAGCCCCCGCCGCCGCCCCCACCGCCCGCGACCGTGAGCACCGGATCGGTCCCGCCGAGCGTGACGGTGGGCGCCTCGAGCAGGATGCCGCCGCCGGAGCCGCCGCCACCGCCACCGCCGGTCCCGCCACCCCCGCCACCGCCCGCACCCCCGGCGAGGATGTCGCCGTCCACCACGATGGAGACGAGCGAGGTGATCTGGATCGCGCCGCCGCCGTGGCCGCCGTTCATGCCGGCGTTGGACCCGTTGCCGCCGCGCGTGCCACCGAGGAGCGGGCGCAGCGTGCTCGACTGCACGTCGCCGAGCGCGCCGCCCGTGGCCGTGTTGGCTCCGTTGACGCCGTTCGCGCCGGCGCCGCCGGCGCCCCCGAAGCCGCCGCCGCCGCCGCCCCCGTCGGTGTTGCCGCCGGCGGCCGAGCCGTTTCCGGCCGCCGGGCCGCCGCTGTCGGCGCCGGGCCCGGTATTGCCGCCCGCATAGGACGACACGTCGATCGTTCCGCTGATCGTCACGGTGTCTTGCGCGAGGATCACGAGGGGCCGCATGCCGCGCACCGTGACCGTCGCGCCGGCACGGACGTCGACGGCGCCGACCTCGTAGACGCAGACCTGCGGGCCGCCGCCCGCCTGCGCGACGGTGCGCGCGACGGCGCCGTTGCCGGAGACGCAGGCCGTGGTGTCGAGGGTCACGTCGGTCGTGACGACGAAGTCCGCGACGGACGTCGCGGTCGGGGCGACGTTCGAGGGATCGAACACGCCGCAGTGGGCCATCGGCGTGGCGATGCATCCGAGCGCACAGGCCGGCCCCGCCGTCCACACGCCACCGTTGAGGCACTGCTCGACCGCACCGCCCGCGCAGCGCGTCGTCCCGGGCGTGCACGACGACGTCCACGCGTCGACGCCCACGTCGACCGGCCCCGGGCCCGTGTCGGGCACGAAGGCATCCGGCATCGTTCCCGTGTCGGGAAGCGGGCCCGTGTCGGGAAGCGGGCCCGTGTCGGGAAGCGGGCCCGTGTCGGGAAGTGGCCCCGTGTCCACCGGCATGCCGGCGTCGATGCCGCCGCCCCCGTCGCGCGGCCCGTCACCGCCGTCGGGCTGCCCGAGCGTCGCGCGGGGCAGCGAGCACCCTGCGAGCCCGAGTCCACCGACGGTCATCCCGACAAGCAAGGCGCGCACGGTCATCACCCCAGACTCTCGACACCGCGAGCCGGCGTCAAGCGCGTCGTCGGCGCTCCGCCCTCACGAGCAGGTGTGCACGGTGGAGAACGCGCTGCCGTCGTGCTCGAAATCCGCGGCCTGGCTCGACGTCACGACGCGGACCTCGGTGACGGTTCCCGGCGGCACCGCGTAGAGGTGGATCTCGGTCCCGCGCGCGTCGGTCGCCGCCTGACACGTGGGCTCGGCGAGGAACGCGGCCAAGATCGCGGGGCTGTCGGGGACCGACACGAGGCGTGGCCGGTCCACGAAGTCGGGCGTGCTGATCGCGGGCCACGCCGCGCCCGGGTCGTAGCGCCCATAGGAGAGCGAGTACCGGGTGGAGCCCGCGGCGAAGTCGACGGTCCAGCGCGCGGAGGTGCCGGTGCCGCTCGCGGTCGTGAGATCGATCGTGCCGTCGGCACGCACGCCCACGCCCTCCACGAGCGTCAGGGCCGCGCCGGACGGCACGCGGGCGCGCGCGTCCGCCACCACGTCGGCGAGCGTCCACGTCGTGAGCGCGCCCGCGGGAGGCTCGGTGCCCGCATCCGGCGCGCGGCCCGCGTCGTTCGGCCCCGTCCCCGCGTCGCCACCACCGTCGCTCGCGCGGCCTGCGTCGACGCGGGCCGCATCGGGCCGCGACGTCCCGGCGTCGAACGCGCCGGCCGGAGGCGCGCTCGTGCGGCACCCGAAGAGCGGCACGAAGGCGAGAGAGACGAGTGCGAGACGGCGCGCGAGCATTCTGATTCTCCTCGAGCGCACGGCGCTCCGCGGCCGTCTACGCCGCGCCGAGCCGATTCTTCCTCGCGCTCGTGCTCGGCACGCAAGCCTCGTCACGGCCGACTGCCCGGTTCACCGGGTCGGGATGGTTGAACGCGCGCGCGTCTCCGCCACGATGCGCGGCGAGGAGAGGCGATGCGCGTTTTCGTGACCGGAGGGTCGGGGTTCGTGGGCGGCCACACGATCGAAGCGCTCGCGCCCGCGCACGAGGTGCTCGCGCTCGCGCGCTCGGAGAACAGTGCGCGCACCGTCGAGCGCTACGGCGCGCGCGCCGTGCGGGCCGAGCTCGGCCGCGTCGCGCCGAGCGATCTCGGGGGCGTGGACGTCATCGTGCACGCCGCGGCGTTCGTCGAGGAATGGGGCACGCGCGCGCAGTTCTGGTCCGCGAACGTGGATGGCACGACGCAGCTGCTCGACGCCGCGCGCGCAGCCGGCGTGAAGCGCTTCGTGCACGTCGGCACCGAGGCCGCGATCTTCGACGGCCACGATCTCGTCGACGTGGACGAGCGTGCGCCCTACCCCGCGCGGCAGCGCTATCTCTATTCGGAGACGAAGGCCGAGGCCGAGAGGCGCGTGCTCGCCGCGAACGACGCCACGCTCACGACGATCTCGATCCGCCCGCGCATGGTGTGGGGCCCGCGCGACACGAGCGTGCTGCCCGCGGTCGTGAAGATGGCGAAGGCCGGCTCGTTCGCATGGCTCGATCGCGGTGAGCGCCGCACCTCCACGACGTACGTCGCGAACCTGGTGGACGCGCTGGTGCTCGCGCTGACGAAGGGCCGCGGCGGCGAGGCCTACTTCGTCGCCGACGAGGGCACGACGACGATCCGGGAGTTCCTCACCGCGCTCGCCGCGACGCAGGGCGTGGACCTGAGCAAGTCGTCGAACGTCCCCGGCTGGCTCGCGCGCCCGCTCGCCGCGCTCGTCGAGGGCAGCTACCGCCTGGTGGGCGCGAAGAAGACGCCGCCGATGACGCGCTTCGCGATCGACATGATGAGCGCGACCGTGACGGTCGACACGAAGAAGGCGCGCCAGGACCTCGGCTGGAGCCCGCGCGTCAGCCGCGAGGAGGGCTTGCGGCGCATGCGCGGCTGATCGGGATCGGCGCCGCGAGCCTCGGCCCCCATGACGACCACGGCGCGCGACCGACGAACACGCAACTCGTCGCGGATGGCGGGCGCGTCGATGCGTCGCCCAGGCAGAGAACCGCGCTGACACGCGCTCCGTCGGGCAGTGACGCGACTCGGGGCGCGCCCGCGGGAGACTGCCCCACGCAGCCGTCGCACTCGGTCGCGGAGTCGCAGTCCACGGCGTCCTGCCATCGCCTCCCGCGCCACCGCTCGACCCGCGAGAAGGAATCAGTGCCCAATCATCTGGCCGCCGCGTCAGTCGGCCGAAGGGTCGTCGTCTCCTCGGACATGGCCAAGCGGCGCCCCACACAAACAACCCTCGACTTCCGACCACACGGCGGCGCGCGCCCGGGCGCCGGCCGCAAGCCTCGCGGCGGCCCGGCGGGCGTGAAGCACAAGCGGCGCGGCACGCTGGGCGGGGCGGCGCCCGTGCTCGTCACGATGAAGGTGCTGGCGGGCCTCGCGAACCTGCGGAGCCGCCGGCGGTTCCGCGCGGTGCTCGCGAGCCTGTACAAGGCGAGCGCCCGCCTCGGCAGCCGCATCGTCGAGTTCTCGATCCAGAGCGATCACATCCATCTCGTGGTGGAGACGCGCGATGCGGGCGCGCTCGCGCGTGCGATGCAGGGCCTCGCGGTGCGCCTGGCGCGCGCGCTGAACCGCTCGCTCGGCCGCCGCGGGAAGGTCTTCGCCGACCGCTTCCATCACCGCGCGCTCCGCACGCCGCGGCAAGTGCGGAACGCGCTCGCGTACGTGCTCTGTAACGCGCGCAAGCACCGCGTGGCGCCGCCCGTCTCGGGGTGGCTCGATCCGCTCTCGTCGGCGCCGTCCTTCGATGGATGGCGTCGCGCCGCGACAGGCGAAGCGCGTGCGCTACCCCCTCCACGAACCTGGTTGCTCCGCGTCGGCTGGCGCCGGGCTGGGCGACTCGACCCCGATCGCATCCCCGGACCGCTCGTTTGATTGGGCACTGAACTGACGCGCGCCAGCGCGATACCCTCGCCGCCGTGGATCAGGTCGGCGCCGCTCTGCTGATGCTCGCGGCCATCGTACTCTGGTGGCGGATGACCCGCTCTCCACGTTCTCCGGACCGCGACGTCGCTGAGGATCCCCTGAGGAACGCGGCCGCCCGCCTGAAGGCGCTCGAGGAGCCGCGTCCGGCTCGCGCGCCGGTGGTGGGCGCTCCCGATCTCCTGCCCCTCGAGGGAACGTTCGAGGTTCCGGCACGCGCCACCGTCTTCCCCAAGCTCAACGCGGCGCTCCACGGAAAGATGCTCGCGTTTCAGGCGCATCGCTCGCCCGCGGGGGAGGCCCTCGCGCTCCAGCTCCAGGCGCCCCGGGTCACGAGCGCGGTCGTGTTCGATGCGAAGAGCCGGGACGTGCTCTGGGAGCCGGAAGGCGCCGTCGCGCTGCTGTTCCGCGCTCGCGCGAGCGAGGCGGTGACCGTCGAGCACGTACACCGCGCGCGCCCCGAGCTGCGACGTCGTGGAGGGGTCGAGGTCGTCACGCCGCTGCAGGCCGAGATCACGTGGTCGCTCACGCGATGGCGTTGGCCCGCGCGCGAGCGCATCGCCGAGCGCGGGCTGTCGTTTCCTCAGGGTTGGGCGCACATGCTCGTCCTCTCGCCCGACGAGAAGCGCCTCTGCGTCCAGTTCGTCGACCAGACCGAGGCCGGCTGGATCGTGATCGATGTCGAGGCCGAAGGGATGCCGCGTCACGCGCCGCAGTTCCAGCGCCGCACGAACCTCGTGGACGCCCCCGTGATCAGCCCGGACGGCCGCTGGGTCGCGTGCGCCGCGACCGCGGACTTCGACTGGTGGTTGCCGAAGCGCCCCGACGCGGCGCGCGCGATCTCGAGCCGCAACTACGACGCGTTCGCCGCCGAGCAGCGGGCGCAGCGCGCGCGGGGCGCGTCCGGTGGAGTCGTGCGCGCGGGATGGGTGTTCGTCCAAGACCTCGCAACCGACGAGACGGCCGAGCACGAGCTCACGATCGATCTGCCCGCTGGATGGGGCGGCGAGCGGAGCGAGGACGACACCGCACCGGTCGGCGCGCTTCGCTTCATCGACGCCGACGCGCTCGAGGTGACGATGCAAGACGGCTCGACGCGCACGCTCCCCGTGCGTTGACCCGGCACGTCGCGGGAAACGATCGCCGAAGCGCCCGTCCGACTCGAGCAGGCCGCTCGACCCACGACGGCCCGCTCGCGGCGCTCCCCGCCAGCGTCATCGCGTTGCCCACGGCCACGCGGACGACGCTCGACGAATCCCTCCGGAAACAAGCGATTGGGCGGACCCGGGATCGAACCGAGGACCAGCGCCGTGTAAAGACGCAGCTCTACCGCTGAGCTATCCGCCCGATTGCTCACACCTAGCACACACGGCCGAGCGACGGGCTCCTGTATGCTGCCGCGATGACTCGCTCGCTTGCGCGCTCGCTCGTCGCTTCGCTCGCGCTCCTCTCCGCCTGCAACAACCCCGCGCCCGTCACCGACTCCGACGCCGGCAGCGACGCGGGCCCCACCGACACCGGGCCCGTCGGGCGCGACGTCGGCACCGACGCGGCCGCGCCCTACCCGAGCTACTGCGAGAACGTCAGCGGCGTGCACTGCCTCTTGCCGTTTCCCTCGAGCCGCTTCCTCGAGGCCGACGCGACCACGCGCACCGGGCGCCGCGTCGCGTTCCCGATCGAGGCGATGCCGCGCAACGCGCGCGACACGCCGCTCGACCCCGCGGGCTACAACCGCTTCGACGGCTTCAGCCCCGCGACCTCGCTCGTCACGGCGTTCGAAGGCGGCGACATCGACCCGGCGAACCTCGTCGACGAGCGCCACATCGGCGACTCGGTGCTCGACACCTCGCCCACGCTGCTCTTCGAGGTGCACGGAACGACGCTCACGCGCGTGCACCACTTCGCCGAGATCGATCAGTTCCAATACGCGGACCCCGACCGCCGCCCGCTCTTCCTGCGCCCGGCGGCGCGCCTCACGCCCGAGACCCGCTACATCGTCGCCATCCGCAACCTGCGGCATCCGGGCGGCACGCCCATCGCCCCGTCGGCCTATTTCCAGGCGCTCCGTGACGACATGCCGCTCAGCGAGGCGAGCGACCTCGAGGCGCGGCGCCCGGCGTTCGAGGACGTCTTCGATCTGCTGACCGCGGCCGGCGTGCAGCGGGGCGAGCTCCAGCAGGCGTGGGACTTCTGGACCGCGAGCGACGAGAGCATCACGACCGACATGATCACCGTGCGCGACCGCGGCCTGGCGGCGCTCATGGCCGACGGCACCTCGTGCACCGTCACGCAGACGATGGACGACGTCGACACGCACGTCTTCCGGCGCATCTACGGCACCGTGCGCGTGCCGCTCTTCATCGGGGGCACCGACGCGACGGTCGACGAGCAGTGCATGCTCGTGCGCGACGCGGAGGGCCTGCCCACGCGCAACACCACGACGCCCTCGGTCGACGTTCCCTTCATCATCTCGATCCCGCGCAGCGTGCAGACCTCGCTCATGGCGGGCGGCCAGGCCGGGCGCCTGCTCGAGTACGGCCACGGCCTGCTCGGCTCGCGCGACGAGAGCGAGAGCGGGTGGCTCGGCGAGTTCGCCGACGAGAGCCAGCTCGTCGTCGTGGCCGTCGACTGGTGGGGCCTGTCCGGCGAGGACATCCCGCGCGCGACCGGCAGCATCGGGAACCTCTCGCGCCTCCCGGCGACGACGGAGCGCCTCGCGCAGGGCCTGTTCAACTTCCTCGCGATCGTGCGCAGCCTGATCGTCGACGGCCAGTGCCAGCAGCTCCCCGAGCTGCAGATCAACGGCCATCTCGCGTTCGATCCGGACGAGCGCTACTACCACGGCAACAGCCAGGGCGGGATCATGGGGACGACGCTCGCCGGCATCTCCACCGACATCACGCGCTTCGGCATCGGCGTGGGCGGCATGGCGTACTCGCTCATGATCCCGCGCTCGGTGGACGGCGAGCTCTACGTCGGGCTCATGTACAACAACTACCGGCACGACGCGCTCGTCGCGTCGGTGAACTGGGTGATGTCGCAAGCGCAGTGGGACGTGACCGATCCCTCGAGCTTCGCCTCGCACGTGCGCAGTAGCCCGCTTCCGTGCGCGCTCCCCGAGTGCACCGGCGGCCTCACGCCGATCCATCACGTCGCCTATCAGATCGGGCGCGACGACGCGCAGGTGCCGAACGCCTCGGCGGCGTTCGCGGCGCGCTCGATGCTCGACGCGTCCGGCGAGATGCTCCCGCTCATGAGCGACGCGACCCACACCTCGCCCTTCGTTCCGTTCGGCCTGCCGACGACCTCGGGCCCCGTCGAGAGCGCGCTCACCGTGTTCCTCATCCCGAACACCCCCGAGCTGCCGATCGGCGCCGTGATTCCCGACGGCGACACGCCGGCGCACGAAGGCGTGCGTCGCTCGCAGGCCGCGCAGACGCAGCTCGACCACTTCTTCCACGCGGACGGCGTGGTCGAGCAGACCTGCGACGGCCCCTGCGATCCCGACTGACCCGCCGCGGACGGGGCCGGAGCGGGCGAGCCGCCCCCGATCAGCCAGGTTTCTTGCCGAAGCGCTCGCGCAGCTTCGGCAGGAGCCAGTGGTCGACCGAGAAGCGCCCGCCGCCACCGACCAGCACCACGATGCCGCCGACCAGGTAGAGGAACGCCAGCTCCTTGTCGTCGAAGGCGTCCTGGGCGTGCACGAGGAAGAACGCCACGGCCATCGTCGTGCAGAAGGGGACCGCGGCGAGGCGCACGAGCACGCCCGGGATCAACAGAAGCGAGCAGAAGACCTCACCGAAGATCGCCAGGACGAGGCTCGTCGTGTGCCCCACGCCGAGCGGATCGGGGAACCCCGCCGCGCGCGCGTCGAACTCGAGGAGCTTCGGGATGCCGTGGCGCAGCATCAGCGCGGCCAGCGCGACGCGAAGAAGAGCAAGCGCGGCGTCGGGGAGGAGGTGGGTGCGGGTGAGGGGGGAAGGATTCGCGGTCGATTCGCTCACGGGTGTCCTCGGAGGCCTGGTTCGGACTATCCTGGGTCGCACCGCGCGGAAGGGGTAGCCCTCCGGCGGCGAAGCAGCGAATGGAGAGCCCCGCCCTCGGAATCGATCTCGGCACGACCAACTCGGTCGTGGCCGTCGCCAACGGTCGCGAAGCCCGCGTGCTCGCCGATGGCGAGGGAAGACGCCTCATCCCCTCGGTCGTCTCCTTCCACCCCGACGGCTCGATCCTCGTGGGCCACGACGCCCGCGAGCGCCGCCTCGTCGACGCCGCGAACACCATCTACTCGATCAAGCGGCTCATCGGTCGCCCCTACGACTCCGCCGAGGTGCGGCGCGCCAAGGAGCGCCTCGCCTTCGGGCTGGAGGCCAACGCCGCCGGCGGCGTGCAGGTCCGCGTGCGGCGCGGGACCTTCGCGCTCCCGGAGATCAGCGCGATGGTGCTCCGGCACCTGCGCGCGGTCGCCGAGAGCGCGCTCGGCGAGACCTGCCGCCAGGCCGTCATCACGGTCCCCGCGAACTTCAACGAGCTGCAGCGTTCTGCCACGCAAGCCGCCGGCAAGGTCGCCGGGCTCGAGGTGCTCCGCGTCCTGAACGAGCCCACCGCCGCCACGCTCGCGTACGGCTACGGCCGCGAGCGGCCCGAGAAGATCGCGGTCTACGATCTCGGCGGCGGCACCTTCGATCTCACGGTGCTCGATCTGGAGAAGGACGTCTTCGAGGTCGTCTCCACGGCGGGCGACACGTTCCTCGGCGGCGACGACTTCGACGTGCTGATCGCCGACCGCATGGCGGCGCAGTGCCTGGCCCAGCATCGCTACGATCCCAAGTCGGATCCGCAGACCTACGAGCGCCTCCGTGCGGCCGCGGAGTGGGCGAAGTGCCAGCTCAGCGCGGTGGCCGACGTGGACGTGACGCTCGAAGAGCTCTTCCAAGACGGGCGAGGCCGCACCGTCGACTTCCAGTTCCACATGACGGCGGCCGAGCTCGAGCAGCTGATCCTGCCGCTCGTGACGCGCTCGTTCGACGTGGTGAGCGACGCGCTGCGCGCCGCTGGGCGCCGCCCGAAGGAGATCGAGAGCGTCGTGCTCGTCGGTGGCTCGACGCGCATCCCGCTCGTGCGCCGCATGGTCGCCGAGTACTTCCAGCGCGAGCCGCGCGCGGACATCGACCCGGATCTCGTCGTGGCGCAGGGCGCCGCGATCCACGCGTTCACGCTCCGCGGCGCGCAGCCCGCCAAGAGCGAAGGCGCGGGCGCGGCGCGGGCGCTCGCGAAGGCCGCGGCGCCCCGCAAGCCCGCGGTGCCGGTGCCGGGGACCGCGCTCGGGCGCGTGCCTCTGCGCAGGCAGCCGGCGTTCGCGCCCGAGGACCCGCGCGACCAGCGCATCGCCGAAGAGCCGACGCGGATCGCGCAGGCGCCGACGCGTCAGGCGCGGCCGGCGGTCGCCGAAGAGCGCGTCGTGCTGCCGAAGAGCGCGCCGATCAAGCCGCTCGCGCCCGAGCCCACGCGTGTCGCCGATGCGCGCGAAGAGGCGGCGCGGGCCGCCGCGTCGCGACCGGAGCCCGAGGCGCGCGCCGCGCGCGGGGGTACCTCGCCGCTCGGCATCCCGCCCGCGCAGCGCACGCCGTTCGGAGCCGACCTCGACACCGGCTTCGAGGAAGAGGCCACCCGCGTCGGCGCTCGCCCCTCGCTCGAGGCCGAGCTCTCGACGCCCTTCGCCGAGACGCCCTCGACGGTGGCGGTGGTCCCCTCGTTCGTGGTGACGGGCTCGCCCGCGTCGCCGCCCGCTGCGTCCACCCCGCGACGCCCGACCTCGCCGGGCCTCATGGAGCTCGATCCCTTCGAGGCGCCTCCGCAGCGCACCACGCGCGACCCTGCCCCGGGCAAGCCCCGCGAGCCGACGATGCCGATCGCGACGGGCCCGGTGGCCGCGCCGCGACCGGTGCGCGAGCCGACGATGCAGATGGGCATCGGGGCCGGCGCGGCGCGACCGATCGCGCCGCCGGCGATCGCGCCGCCGGCAGGCCCCCCGGCGATCCCGGTCTCGCGCCCCGCTGCGCCGGCGACCGGCCCGCTGCGCACGCCGACCGGCACGTGGGGTGAGGAGCCCGCGCGCGCCGCACCGCCGCCGCCTCCGGCGCCTCCGGCGCGGGCGGCCGAGCGCACGCAGATCGAAGACGCGCTCTACGGCGCGAGCGCCGCGCTCCCGGTTCCGGCGGGACCTCCGGCGTACGCGCCCGCCCCCGCGCCGCCCCCCGCCGCGCCGGCGCCCGATGCTTCGCCGCCGCTCTCGTGGAGCGACTTCCAGGTCGGCTCGCTTCCGCCAGCCTCGCTGCCGGCGCCCGCCGCGCCCTCCCCGCAGATGGGCGCGCCGCGCCAGCCCGTCGTCGCCATGGCGGAGCGCTCGGCGCCGCTGCTCATGGACGTCACGCCCCTCGCGCTCGGTCTCGAGACGGCGGGCGGCTTCGTGCAGCACATCGTGGCGCGCAACGCGCCGATCCCCACCGAGAAGACACGCTTGTTCTCCACGGCGAAGGACGATCAGACCGACGTCGAGGTGCGGATCTGCCAGGGCGACTCGAACCTCTTCCAAGACAACCAGGCGCTCGGCACGCTCTCGCTCAGCGCGCTCCGCAAGGCGCCCCGCGGCGCCGTGCGCATCGAGGTCACGTTCATGATCGACGCGAGCGGGATCCTCGACGTGAAGGCGACCGATCTCGACACCAAGCGCCAGCAGACGATCCGCATCGCCCTCAAGGGCGGCGTGAACGACGCCGAGATCCGCGCGATGCGCGAGCGTCAGGCGCAGCTGTTCCCCTCGAGCTGATCCGTGGCCGACGCGCAGCTCGACGAGTACGACTACTACACGCTCCTCGGCGTCGAGCCGACCGCGAGCGACGACGAGCTGCGCCGCGCGTTCAAGAAGTTCGCGCTGAAGTACCACCCCGATCGCTTCGCGGGCGGCCCCGAAGAGAAGATCGAGCGCGCGACCGCCATCTACCGGCGCGGCAGCGAGGCAATCGAAGTGCTCTCCGATCCCAAGCAGCGCAAGGCCTACGACGCGGGCCTCGCGCGTGGGGAGCTGCGCCTGACGAGCGATCCCGGCGCGCGCCGCGAGAACGTGCGCGCGAGCCGCCCGAAGACCGAGCCCGGTACTCGCCGCTCGGTGCGCGGCGCCAAGGCGCCGAGGCCGGCGGAGACGATCCAGTCGCCGTCCGCACGCGCGTTCTACGCGAAGGCCGTCGAGCTAGCGCGCGCGGGCGACACGCGTGCGGCGTGGCGCGCCGTGCAGAGCGCGATCGCCCAGGAGCCGGGCAACCCGATCCTCGAAGAGGCGCTCAAGCGCATCGAGCGCCAGATGCGCTGAGCCGATCGCGCGCGTCAGCGCAGGAGCACGTCGCAGTAGTAGCGGAGCTTCTTCACGGCCGTCTTGGCCGGCGCGCCGTGCGGGCTGTCGAGGTTCTTCTTGAGCGCGAGCATCACGCGACGCTGCATGGTGTAGGCGTTGAGCACCGTCTTCGGCGGCGCGGCGCCGCCCGCCTGCTCGAGGGCCTCGAACACCTTGCTGCGCGGCCAGCCCCACTGCTCGAGATCGGCGTCGTCGAGCTTGGCGATCATCGTCTCGGCGAGCGCGCGCTTGCCGGCATCGTTCTTCAGCTCGACGGCCCACTTGTGGAGCGAGTCGGTGACGGGGCGCGAGTGCTGCGAGACCGTGATCGGATCGCCCGGGCCCTTCTTTCCCTGGAACTTCTCGCCGTAGTTCACGGCCTCCGGCTCGTTCTCGACGCCCATGTACGAGAACACGCGCTCGAGGTGGCGCTCCGGCGCGGCGACGACCTCCTCGTACTTCACGTGGCAGAGCGGGACGGGGCGCTCGCGCAACATCTTCGCGATCGCCGGCACGTAGCGCTCGACCAGCGGGTTGAACTCGTGCGCGCGCGACCAGTCTCCGTCGAAGAAGCTGTTGGCGAAGCTCGAGAAGATCGCGAGCGGGTGGCGCGTGAGCACGACGTACTTCGCCGACGGGTACACCTTCGTGAGGAAGGGCAGGACCAGCGCGTACGCCGGCGTCTTGTCCATGAAGAAGCGCTTGCCCGTCGGCACCAGCGAGCGCCCGTAGAGCGTGTCGCAGTAGGCGCGCAGCGCGGCGAGGTAGTCCTCTTCCTTGTTCGGGAGCGAGTCCACGAAGAGGCGGATCGCCTCGGCGCTGTTGATGTGATCGAAGGGCGCCTTGTCGACGGTGTCGTAGTAGCCGAGGTAGGCGAGCGGCGTGATCAGGTGCGGCTCGGGGTGCGTGTGCACCTCGGAGTGCGAGCCGATCATGCGCTGGACGAGCGTCGAGCCACTGCGGGGCGGCGAGACGACGAAGACCATGCGCTCGCCCTTCTGCCCGAACTCCGTGCCTGCCTGAGCGGTCATGGAGAGGTACGTGCTCGACCTCACGGATCAAGTCAAATTCCAGGGGGTTCCGGGAGGTGCGATGCCGCGCGCGGCGTGCTACGCGATGCGCTTCCCCGAGGATCCTCGCCATGACCCAGCTCCCCGTCGTGCAGCCCTCTGCCAAGCCCGAAGCCCGCGTGCGCCCGCCCGTCGATCCCTCGACGCTGCGCCACCGCGACCTGCTCGAGGGCGAGTTCTGGAAACGCATCCCGGCCTACGCCGGCGTGAGCGAGGCGGAGTTCCTCGATCACAAGTGGCAGATGAAGCAGACGATCACGCGCGTCGACAAGCTGCTCGCCGCGCTGCAAGGCCTGGTGCCGCACTCGTTCATCGAGGACGCGCTCAAGGGCTTCGCATCCGCGCCGATGGCCGTGCGCGTCTCGCCCTACCTGCTCTCCTTGATCGACTGGAGCGCGCCCTACGAAGATCCGCTGCGCCGCCAGTTCATCCCGCTCGGCTCGTCGATCCTCGCCGACCACCCGAAGCTGCGCTTCGACTCGCTGAACGAGCAGGGCGATGCGCCGGTGCCGGGCCTCACGCACCGTTACCCCGACAAGGCGCTCTTCCTCGCGCTCGACACCTGCCCCGTCTACTGCCGCTTCTGCACGCGCAGCTACGCCGTCGGCCCCGACGTCGACCAGGCCGAGCTCGAGAAGGTCTCGCTCAAGGCGAACAAGGATCGCTGGGAGAACATCTTCGGCTACATCGCCTCGCGCCCCGAGCTCGAGGACATCGTCATCTCGGGCGGAGACTCCTACAACCTGCGCGACGACCAGATCGCCGAGATCGGCAACCGCCTGCTCGACATCGAGCACGTGCGCCGCATGCGGTTCGCGACGAAGGGCCCGGCGGTCATGCCGCAGAAGATCCTCACCGACGACGCGTGGTTCGCCGCGCTCGTCGGCGTGGTGCATCGCGGGCGCAAGATCGGCAAGGAGGTGGTCCTCCACACGCACTTCAACCACGCGAGCGAGATCACCCAGATCACGCAGCGCGCGATGAATCGCCTGCACGCCGAGGGCGTGATCGTGCGCAACCAGTCGGTGCTCCAGCGCGGCGTCAACGACAGCGTCGAGGCGATGCAGCTGCTCGTGAAGCGCCTCGGCTACGTGAACGTGCAGCCCTACTACGTGTACGTGCACGACCTCGTGAAGGGCGTCGAAGAGCTGCGCACCACGGTCGAGACGGCCGTCTCGCTCGAGAAGGCCACGCGCGGCACGCTCGCCGGCTTCAACACGCCCACGTTCGTGGTCGATGCGCCCGGCGGCGGCGGCAAGCGTGTCGTGCACAGCTTCGAGCACTACGACCGCACGACCGGCATCAGCGTCTACACCGCCCCGAGCGTGAAGCCCGGCCAGTACTTCCTCTACTTCGATCCGCTCCACCTCTTGCCCGAGGCCGGGCAGATGCGGTGGAAGGACGAGGCCGAGCACTCCAAGATGGTCCAGGAAGCGCTGGACCGCGCCCACGCGCGCCGCTGACCCGGCGATGGACCTCGAGCCGGAGCGCCGCGCGGCTGCCGCGACGGTGATCGTCGGGATGCTCTTCGCGCAGGGCACGCACCTGCTCGCCGCGGCGGCCTCCGCGATCGGCCTGATGACCGCCACGAGCGCCGACGGCGCCATGTCGGCCACCGTGGTCGGCGCCGTGGCGAGCTGGGTGCTCTCTGCCGGCGTGATCGGCATCACCGTGCGCCGCGCGCGCGAGCCCCGATCGCGGCCGAGCACGCCCTCGGCCGTCGCCGCGGTCGCCACCGCGCTCGTCGGGGCGCTCGGCGGCAGCGCGCTCTCGACGTTCACCGCCTCGATGCTGCCGAGGCAGATCGAGCGATGGCAGGGCGATCAGGGATCGGTGGGCGAGGCGATCTCGCGCCTCGCGATCGTCGGCGCGGGCGTCGCGACGCTCGGCTTCCTCGTGCAGCTCTTCGTCAGCATCTTCGCGCTCGCCTGGCTCCTCGGCCGCGAGTCGCCGCGCGACCCAGGCTGAAGCCGCGAGCGCGCGCGCGCCGCGGTCACAGCGAGCAGTACGAGTAGAAGCCGTCCGGCAGGCCGTCTTCGTAGGCGTGCGGTGTCATGCCGTAGGGATGATCCTGCAGGAAGCGCCACGCGCTCAGGCGCGCCGCGGTCGGGACCGTGTGCCCCATGCCGTGATCGCACAGGAAGCCGAAGTCGCCCGCTCGCTGCATCGCGGCGAGGTACTGCTGGCTCGTCTGCTCGAAGCGAACGATGACGACGTCGTCCGGACCGCCGAACAGGATCATCGCGGCGAAGCGCGCGTCCGGGGCGTCGCGGTCGGGCGCCGTGCGCGAGATGAGGCCCCCGCTGTAGGTGACGACGCTCGCGACGTAGCTCGCGCGGCGAAAGCTCATCTGGGTCGTGTGGAGCGCGCCGGCGCTGAAGCCGACGCTGTGCACGTGCATGTCGTCGATCCCGATCGACGCGCGCGCGCACGCGAGCGCCTCGTCGGCCACGAAGAGGTCGTCCTCCTGGGTGGTCGTGTCGAGAAACCAGGGCAGCCCCGTGTTCGCCGGATCGTGCGAGGGCGCGATCACGATGCCGCCCGCTTCCACGATGTCGGTCGTCGCGTCGCCGAGGATGTAGCTCGCGTCGTTGGGGGAGCCGCCGGCGCCGTGCCACACGAAGACGAGCGGCCCGTCGAGCGTCGCCGCGGCCGGACCGACCCAGATGCGCGCCGAGCGCGGCGCGATTCCGTCGGGCGAGAACGTCACGGTGCCGGAGGTCGTCAGGTCCGGGCACGTCCCGTGGGCCTCGGGAAAGGTGGGCATCGTGCGGATCGCGCCCGCGTCGGTCGGCGCCCACACGTCGGGCCCGATGTCGGGCCGGAACGCGTCCCGCGGCGCCGCGGCATCGGTCGGCGTGCTCGAAGCGTCGTCCCCCGAGCCCGCATCGCCCGTCACGCTCGCGGGCGTGGGCTCGGCACACGCGAAGAGAAGGAGGCCGGCGGCGATCAGCGTGGGACGGCGCATCGGCCACGTATGCCCGAAGACGCTTGCGATCGCAACGACGTGGCCGCCGTGCGGAGGCCGCCCTTCAGCGCCCGAGCACGTCCGAGCGCCGGATCCCGCGCCCCGGCCGATCGAACCACGAGTCGTCCAGCGCGTCCTCGGGCTGGCGTGCGCGGTGTGGCGCCGTGTCGGGCCCCGTCGGAACGAGCGCCGGCAGATCGAACCACGAATCGTCGAGCTCGTCCTTCTCGGTCGCGCTCGGCACCTTCCTCGCTCTCATCGTGCTCATGCCTCGATCGTTGCGAGGCCGCGCGGGCGCGTTCAGCGCCGCCGCTTGGCGACGACGACCTGGGACTCGCTCCAGGCTTCCAGCGGCCCGCGCGCGAAGTCGCCGTAGCGCGCCTCGATCGCGAAGCCGTTGTAGTGGAGGAGCGCCTCGAGCTCGGCGGGGAAGAACTGCCGGTGCGCGAGCGGGCGCACGAAGGTGTCGCGCGGATCTTCGAGGTTGCGGAACGCGCTCGTGACGAGCTGCGTCTGCACGAGCGCGTCGTACTCGAAGGCCTCCGCGTACGCGTAGCGCTGCCCGCTCGTCGGATCCTTGATCGGCCGGCCCTTGTAGTAGCGCGCGGGATCGCGGCTCAGCGAGCGTAGGTCGGGGAGCAGCACGTCGAAGGCGAGGCGCCCTTTCGGCGCGAGGTGCGCGCGGCACGTGGCGAGCGCCCGCTCGACGTCGCGGCGCGCGTAGAGGTGCATGAAGACGTTGAAGGGCGAGACGATCAGCGGAAAGCGCCGCCGCACGCGCACCGAGCGCACGTCGCCGAGACGCAGCGTGATGCGCTCGCGCACGGCCCTCGGCTCGCGCGACAGGCGGCTCTGGAGCCGCTCGAGCATGTCCGGCATTCGGTCGACGCCGACCACCTCGCGCCCGTCCTTCGCGAGCGCGAGCGCCACCCTCCCCGTCCCGACGCCGAGCTCGAGCACCGCGCGCGCGCCGAGCTCGCGGGCGAGCTCCACGTAGAAGCGCTGATCTTCGCGGCGTGAGCGGTAGGTGTGATCGTAGAGCGCGGCGTCGACGTAGTGCCCTTCGGTGCCGGCCTCGAGCACCGCCGGCGAGAGCCGCGTGCTCTGCATCGCGTCGCCCGCGCTCACAGGTCGACGCCCTGAAGGATGTCGGGGATCTCGGTGAGCACCTGCCCGTTCTCCATGCGCTCGACGCGGAACAGCTCGCCCTCGGGCCGCACGACCCAGCTCATCATCCGCCGGTAGGGATGCCCCATGAACTGGTAGGACGCGATCGCGTGCAGATAGAGGCCGCCGCGATCGTCGAGCACCTCGGCGCGCTGCCACTCGAACGAGAGCGGCGAGCTCGCGAGGCGCTCCCAGACCTCGCGCGCCATCACGCGGTCGTCGTGCTCGACGTCCTGATCCATCGCTTGCTTCGTGAGCGCGCGCTCGTGCGCTTCGCCGATGGAGATCGAGGCCGCCTGATCCCAGGCGCGGCGCCGCCACGCGTCGAGGTAGGACTCCGCGACGCGCTCGGGCGTGCGGTCGTCGATCACGAGCGCCGCGTACTCCTCGCGCGCCGCTTCGTCCTCGGCGACCTCGTCGGGCACGTCGATCGCGAAGAGCGCGGCGATGCCGACCGCGATCATCGCGCTCGAGGCGGCCAGCACGAGCGGCCCGGAGATGCGCTTGTCCCTGCTCTTCTTGGCCATCAGCGTCGCGCCTCGATGAGGTGGGCCGCGAGCTCGGCGAAGCCGCGCCCGCGATCGGAAGGAGTGACCCAGCGCGGAGCGCGTGGCAGCTTCGAGAGGTGCGGGGCGACGTTCGCGACGCCGACCGTGCGCTCGAAGAACGAGAACGCCGCGGCGTCGTTGCCCGAGTCGCCGACGAAGACGAAGTGCGCCCGCGCGCGCTCGGGCGCGACGCCGAGCGCCTCGGCTGCCCGCACCGCGCCCTGGGCCTTGTCCCAGTCGCCCACGATCGCGTGGGCGTGCACCGTGGAGACGAGCATGCGCGCGCCGTGCGCCTCGAGGATCGCGCCGAGCGCCGCGATCTCCTCGGCCGTCAGGTGCGCCGTCTCGGCGACGTCGAAGGCGAGATCGGCGCGACGCGCCGGCTGATCGCGCGCGAGCGTCACGTGCGGAAGGCGCTGGCGGACCTCGGCGAGGATCGCGTCGAGCCGCTCGCGCCGAGCTGCCGCGCGCGCGGGGGGCTCGAAGCTCCCGATCTCGATCACGTGCCCGCGCCGCAGCGCCCAGCCGGCGCCGTTCTCGCCGACCGCGGCCGAGACGGGCCAGCTGCCCGCGATGGCGTCGGTCCAGCCCAGCGGACGCCCCGTGCACGCGATGGCGACGAGGCCGGCGTCGCGGAGCTTCCAGAGCGCGTCGAAGGCCTCGCGCTCGACGATGCCCTCGCGCGTGATCGTGTCGTCGACGTCGAACACGACGCCCTCGACGCCTCGCGCGTCCATCTCGGCGAGCGGCCTCACGGGACGACCCGATAGAGGCACGCCTTCAGGTAGCGCCCCTCGGGGAAGGCCGCGGGCGAAGGGTGATCGACGCCCTGCTCGCCGGTCCTCACGAGCACGAGGTCGCGATGCGCGTCGCGCGCGCCCATCACGGCCGTGCGCTTGAAGTCCTCGAGCTCCATGGCGCCCGAGCACGAGCAGCTGAGCAGATAGCCCCCCGGCGCGACGAGCCGCGCCGCGTCGGCGTTCAGCTTGCGATAGAGCATGCGCGCCTTGTCGAGGTGCTTGGCCGTGGGCGCGAGCTTGGGCGGATCGAGGATCACGAGGTCGAAGGTCTCGTGCCGCCGGTGCAGGCGCTCCATCTCGTCCTTCGCGTCGGCGCGCTCGAAGGTGACCCGCGAGGCGAGGCCGTGGCGATGCGCCATGCGCGCGCCCGTCGTGATCGCGGGGACCGCGCTGTCCACGGCGGTGACCGTCTGCGCGCCGCCGCGCGCCGCGAAGAGCGCGAAGGTGCCGACGAAGGTGTAGAGGTCGAGCACGCGCATCCCCGAGGCGATCGACTCGACGAGCGCGCGGTTGTCGCGCTGATCGAAGTAGAAGCCCGTCTTCTGCGTGATGACGCTCGGCACCTCGAACGACATGCCGCGCTCGAGCAGCTCGATGCTCTTGGGCTCGGGGCCACGCGCCACGCGCGTCTCGGCTACGAAGCCCTCGATGCCTGCCGCCTTCTCGCTCGCCACCTCGATGACCGTCTCCACCTCGGCGACGCGCGCCACGTGAGCGAAGACGTCGTCCTCCCGTCGCTTCATTCCGATCGTCAGCATCTGGACGACGGCGACCTTGCCGAGCACGTCGACGACGAGGCCCGGCAGGCCGTCCCCCTCGGCGTGGACCAGCCGGTAGCCGGTCGTCTCGAGCGAGGGCAGGCCGAAGCGCTTGCGGAGGGCCCGCGCCGCCTCGATCTTGCGACCGAGAGAGGGCCCATCGAGCGGGTCGCTGCGATCGCGGGTCGCGATCCGCACCGGGATCGCCGAGCGTGGCGACCAGTAGCCGCGCCCGTGGTGCCTCCCCTCGGGATCGACGACGTCGACCACGTCGCCTGGCGCGGGCGCGCCCTCGACGTGATCGATCGCCTGGGCATAGACCCAGGGATGGCCGGCCCAGACGGGCTGGACCCGACCCCGCGCGAGGTGCACCGTCGACATCGGGCCGTCTTTACGACATCCCGGGGACCCTCGCCCACCAGAATACGGGCCCGCGCGCGTGCGTCAGAGCCCGCGGAGCCACGAAGGAGAGCACATGGGAAGCCTGGGCATGGGGGAGCTGGTCGTCATTCTGCTGATCGTCGTGCTCGTGTTCGGGGCCTCGCGGCTGCCGCAGCTGGGCGAGAGCCTCGGCAAGGCCGTCAAGGGCCTCAAGCGTGGCCTCTCGAGCGAGGAGTGAGAGGGTGACAGGAAACCTGTCGCCCTCTCTCGCGGAGCGATACCAGGGGGAGGCTCCATCGGGATTCACTCCCGATGGAGGGGGCCGCGTATCGGCCCCCGAGGAGTGAGCGCCGCAGCGCCGCTTGCCCGCGAGAATCGCGCCCGCTAGTGTTCCGTCAGAGCCCCCCAGGGGACAAGGAGCGCGTATGGGTAGCCTCGGAATGGGTGAGCTGGTCGTCATTCTGCTCATCATGCTCCTCGTCTTCGGAGCGAGCCGTCTGCCGCAGCTGGGCGAGAGCCTGGGCAAGGCCGTGAAGGGCCTGAAGCGCGGCCTCGCCGCCGACGACGACATCGACGTGACCAAGCGCGTGCCGGACAAGACCACGACCGAGACCGCGTCGCGCGACGTGGCCGAGGCCGAGGTGGTACGCAAGAGCTGAGCGCCAGCGCGATCGAGGAAGCGCGCGATCGAGGAAGAGCACCGAGCCCGGCCGCCACGCGGCGCGGGCTCGATTGTTTTTCGCGGTGCCTGGGCGCGGCTCAGACGTAGTCGCCGCGAACGCGCACGAGCACCGAGCGCGCACCGTTGCGCGCGAGCCAGAGCTCGACGGTCTCGACCTGGGCGCCCGCGTGCCAGACGAGCAGGTTCGCGACGATGCGCGTCAGCTCGATCTCGTCGAGCTGTGGCGCGCGATCGAAGAGCCGCACGCCCCACTGGTCCGGCTTCTCGAACACCTCGGCGTGCGCGACGACCGCTCCGCCATCGGGCTCCACGATGTCCCAGAACTGCTTGGCCTTGGCGCTCGTGGCGTCGCGCGGGCGCGCCGGAGGCGCGACGCGACGGTAGGTGAGCCGGTCGATCTCGATCGGGTCCGCCATGAGGCTCAGTGATAGCGCCGGCGCAGGAGCTCGCTCAGGGAATCACCGAGCGAGCGCTCCTGGTAGCCGTGCCGCTCCATCATGCGCTTCTTGGTGTCCTCGGCGCGGCGCAGTCGCTCGGCCGGGATCGCCTTCGTGTTCTGCGCGAGCAGCGAGAGCGTGTCCTCGATGATCTCGGCGATCTGCTTCTTGCGCTTCTGGAAGGTCGCCTCGCGGACCTGTGCGAGCAGGCGCGGGAAGACGCGCGGGAAGCTCGGCTTCTCGCCGGGGTGATCGATCGCGTGGGCCGCGACGCCGCTCATGATGTCGCGCCGGAACGTCTCCTGCCCCTTCGTGACGCCGAGCATCTGCTCGACGTTCTCCATGAGCTTCTGATCGGGCTCTTCGTCCTTGCCCGTCACGGGGTTGTAGATGCGCTCCTTCTTCAACGAGTAGGAGACGTGGGTCACGTAGCGGTCGAAGAGTTCGACGTACTGCGCCTCGTCGACGAGGCCCGTCGCCACGCGCACCTCTTCGTCGACCCGATCGAGCCAGCGCCCACGCACGAGCTCGATGAACCCGCGATGGTCGTGGTAGCCGTTCTCGGGCGGCTCCTTGAGGAAGTCGAAGTCGTCGGACTCGCAGAGCTCGCGGATCTTCTCGAGCACCGAGAGCGGCGTGAGGCCACCGTGCTCGGCGTCCTGCGCCGCGTCGAGCAAGAGCGTGCGGATCTCGCGGGGCGACGCGCCCGTCGAGCCCTCGTAGAGCGCCCAGCCGTCGGACTCGTGCCGGATCTGCTCGAAGCCGGCGCGGAGCTCGGCGATCTCGTCGTTCGAGAAGCGGTTCGGGATCGTCAGCGCGTCGTAGTAGTCGGCCTTCTCGAGCGGCGAGAGCTGCACGGCGAGGTGGCCGAGCTTCTTGTTCGCGTAGCTCTCGAGCACCGGCCGGCGCAGGCGCGTGAGCACCGCCCAGAGCGCGGCCACGTAGGTCGCGTGCGGCGCCACGAGCCCGCGCACCTGCGGGACGATCTGCGCCTCGTAGATCGACTGCTCCTCGGAGGTCTCGAGCAGGTAGGGCACCTTCACGAGCGAGAGGCGCCCGCGGAACGAGCGGTACTCGTGGTGCTCGCGGAAGGCCTTCAGGTGCACGTCGTTGCTCGTGGCCACGAGCACCGTGTTCAGCGGCATCACGCTCTGGCCGAGCGAGATCTCGCCCTCTTCGATCGCGAGGAGCAGGTAGCGCCACGCATCGAGCGGGCGCTTCAAGAGATCGCTGAACTCGAGGATGCCGGAGCTCGCATCGGCGAGATCGCCGTGCGTCTCGAAGAGCGACAGCGACTGGAGCGATGCGGGCAAGGACGCGAGCGAGCGATCCACGGTGATCTGCCGCTCGGTCGCGTCGACGGCCATCTGCGGGCCGACGGTGACCGCGCCCTGGCGGTAGCGCTGCGAGACGTAGAAGCGCTCCACGCGCACGTGCGCGAGCACGCGCGAGAGATCGCCGCGGTACGCCGTGAGGAGGGCCTCGAAGATCTGGCGGTTCTTCGCGCCGAGCGCGCCGTCGACGAGCGAGACCGGCGCGCCGTCGGTGCGACCCGCGCGCTCGAAGGCGTCGGCCAGGATGCGCTTGCGATCTTCGGTCGGCAGGAGCAGCAGCGGGCTCTCGCGCAGCTCGCTGCCGATGCGCAGCTCGATGTTGCCGTCGGGCAGGTGCGCGTAGGAGGGCCCGCTCGGCACGTCGTCGATCGAGCCGAAGCCCACGGCCCGGCCGTCGCGGCCGCGCGGGAAGATCCACGAGAAGACGTAGATCGCCCCCTCGTCGGTGGTCGCGTAGTGCTCGAGCGCCTTCATCAGGCAGGAGACGAAGGTCGACTTCGCGCTGCCGTTCGGGCCGTGCAGCATCACGAGCCGGTTGATCCGGCCCTCGCGCACGAAGTTCGAGAGCGCACGGTGGAACTCGGCCTGGATCTCCTCCTGGCCCACGAGGCGCTCGTTCTTGCGCCGCTCGTCCCAGGGCAGATCGAAGAGGCGGAAGCGCTGCACCTTGCGGCCGGCGCGTTGGACCTCGGCGGTGCCGAAGTGGCCGAAGCAGTCGGCGAGGTAGCGCGCCGCGTCGCGCGTGAAGCGGTAGGGGCTCTCTTCGAAGAGCGCGAGGTACTCGTCGAACGAGAGCACGCGGCGCTCGCTCGAGAAGCGCTCGCGTACGCTCGCGCCGATGCGCGCGAGATCAGCCTGCGCGCGCGTCGTCACGGCGTTCCTCCTCTGGTCACTGTTCGGCTCGGCCGCTCCGGGCGCTCCCGTCCGCGCGCGACGCGCGCTCCCGTCCGCGCCCTCCGGGGCGAGCACTCTGGCCTGGTCACTGCACCGCCAGGTCGATGGCCACGGTGCGCGTGTCGGGCATGCACGACTCGGGGGTGCACACGGCGAAGTCGACGAGCGCGGTCACGTGCTGCGTGCCGGCGGCGCTCGCCGTGAAGGGCACGTCGAACGACGCGAGCTGCTCGCTCATCGTCTGGGCCTCGGCGGCGGTGAGCGTGGCGTGCGGGAACGTCACGCCGCCCGGCCCGGTCAGCGTGATCGAGAGGGGATAGTCCTGGTTCACGTGGAAGTTGCCGCGCGGGGTCAGCCGGATCGTGAAGTGGCCCTCCGTGCCCGCCGTGTAGGGCCCCGGCGCGTCGCCGCGCAGCTCGAACCCCGTCTCGTCCCACACGGTGCGCGCCTCGGCCGCAGCGACGCTCGAGGGAGGCGCCGACGAGGGAGGCGCGACCGTCGAAGGCGGAGCGCCCGAGCTCGGCGCGGGATCCGCCCCGCCCGAGCACGCGACCGTCACCAAGCCCAGCCCGATCAGACCACCGATCCACGCACGCCGCATCCGCTCACCTCTGGAGGCGAACCTTAGCGCAATCGCATGGGTCGGCGGGGATCGGTGTTCCGTGCGCACCGCGCGGGGCTCAATGCCCTTCGGTGGGGGCCCACCACGGCGCCGCTTCGGGAGCGGTCGTCGTCGGGGGCGGAGGCGCGGCGCTCGGGGGCGGCGCCGCCGGCGGGGGCGGCGCGGCGGAGGGCGGAGGCGGCGTCGGCGCGGTCGTGCTCGGCGGCGGGGCCACCGAGGCGCCGACGCGGCCGCGGCGGGCCGTCGTGGCGGGCGGAGTCGGCGCAGGCGCGGGCGCGGCCGTGTCGCCCGTCCCCTCCCACCAGGCCGGAGCGGGCGGCGCGGCTGGAGCGGGCGGAGCGGGAGTCGGCGCGGGCGCCGGGGTCGGCGCAGGCGCGGGCGTCGGAGCAGGCGCCGCCGGGGTCGGAGCAGGCGCGGCCGGCGTCGGCGCAGGCGGCGCGCTGGGCAGACCGCGGCGTCCGGAGCTCGGCGCGGGCGCCGGAGCGGGCGCCGGAGCAGGCGCAGGCGGCGCGGGCTCGGTCACGTCTTCCTCGGGCGGCGTTTCTTCCGCCCCGGTGTCGCCCGCGCCTTCCCACCACGCGGGCCCGGTCGAGGTGGGCGGCGTGTGGGTCGGTCCGGTCGTCCCCGTCGGGGTCGTGTGCTCGGGCAGCGGCGGCGCCGTCGTCGCCGTGGCCGTCGAGGTCGCCGTCGCCACCACCGGCGCAGGCCGGTGATCCCACCACGCGTGGATCGAGGTCGGCGTCTCCGAGCCCTGGGCACGACGCTCCGGCCACGCCCACCACGGATCGTCCGGCGTCAGCGGCTGCTCGAGCGGGCTCTGCGCCGAGCTCCCGGTCGTCTGCGGCGCGCCGCCGCGCAGCGAGACCGTGAACGCACCCCGCTGGCGGCGCTGCCGGAAGCGCGGGAACTGGAACCCGCTCACGCGCTGCTCCATGCACGTCACGAGCTCGGGCGTGTTGGGCGCCACGCTGATCTCGCTCGCGCGCCCGTCGTTGGTGAGGATGAAGAGCACGCGCACCTGACCGAGCAGGGGATTGCGCGAGACCTCGCCCGCCACGCACTCGCGCAGGTCGTCGGCGTGCTCGGCGAACGTGCCGTTGATCGCCTCCTGCGAGAGGCGCGCCGGAAGCTCGGCCTCCGCGCGCCGCGCCGCCTCGGCGAGCGCCGCCTCCGCGTCCGCCGCCTCCCGCGCCGCGAGCTGCTCCTGCTGCTGCCGCTCCTCGTCGTAGAGGCCCGCGATCGCGTTCGAGAGCGGCGCGAGCGTGCGCGACTCGCCCCGGAGCGAGGTGAGCAGCGCCCTGCCCTCCTCGCCTCCGAGCCGGAAGATGCCGCGCGCGGCCCAGCCGAGCGCATCGGCGTTCTCCGCGAACGAGCTGTCCGCGTGATAGAACACGAGGAACGAGCGCAGCGCGGGCACCACCGACGCATCGCCGAGCTCGGCGACGGCCTGCACCACCACCGGGAGCACGTTCGCCGGCGTCTCGTGATCGTTCATCTGCTGCACGAGCTGCGGCACGGCCTCGGTGGCGTGCATCTCGAGCAGCGAGGGCACGATCACCTCGAGCGGAGGCGCCTGCGTCTCCTCGATGAAGTCGTAGCGCCGGCCGAGCGCCTCGATGAGGTACTGCGGACCCGTGCGCCGCGAGCGCAGCGCCGTCGCGATCGTCTCGCGGAGCGAGCCCGGCATCGAGCGCTGGGCGTAGAGATCGAGCAGGTCACGCGTGATCTCGGGGTCCTCGATGGCCGCGAGCGATTCCACCGCGTACTGGCGCGCGGGCACGAGGCGGTTGTCCGGGTCGAGCACCACCTCGGTCAACGTCTCGCGCAGCGGGCGGAGCGCTCCGCTCGGCGCCGTGCCGCCACCGAAGCCCGCGACGTCGAGATCGACCGAGGCGAGCTCCATGCTCGCGCCGCCGGACCAGCGATCGAGGCCGCTCTGCGCGTCGAGCACGTGGAGCTGCCCCTGCTCGCCGACCGTGAACAGGCCGCCGTCGAGCGCCTGCGCGCCGATGATGTCCTGCTCGACGATACGCGACCAACGCATCGCGCCGTCGAGGCCGTACGCGAACACGTAGCGGTAGTAGACGAAGTAGTACGTGTCGCCCGCGATCCGCACCTCACCCGGATCGCTCGCGGGCGCCGGCGCGAAGTACACGCGGATGCGGCCGCGCGCCGAGCGCGTGCCGGGCTTGGGCAGGAACCCGTCGTCGTAGATGTCGGGGTCGCGCGGCAGATCGCCGAGCGGCACGTCCACGTGCGTCGAGCCCGCGCGCGTGCCGCTCACCGAGCGCTGCGTCAGGCGATAGATGCCGCGGTGGCCGTAGTAGATGCCCGTCGGGTCGTCGAAGATCCACGCGACGACGTCGTCGGTCGAGCGCAAGCGCGCGAGCTCGACGCCCGTGAGCTCGTCGAGGACGGCGATGTTCTGGCGCTCCCAGGGGACGAGGACCATGCCACCGGCCGACGCGGGCCGGCCGAACACGCCCTGCACCTCGTGGCGCCATCGCTCGCGGCCGCTCGTCGCGTCGACCGCCGTGACGTGGCCGACGCGGCGGGCGCCACCGAGCGCGCCGACCGTGGCCGCCCAGTAGATCGTGTCGCCGTCGCGCGAGGCGCCGACGTACGCGAGATCGGCGAGGCGCTCGGTCCAGCGCACGTCGCCGCTGCGCAGATCCATGGCGACGAGCTGCGTGCGATCGCTCGTGAGCACGAGGTCGCCGAGGATCTCGGGGCGCGTCTGCGCGTCGATCTCGTGCGCCCACAGCGTCTCGCCCGTCGACGGGTCCAGCGCCACGACGCGACGCGGCTCGTCGTTCGTCGTCGCGACCGCGAGCGGCCGACCGAGCGCGTTCTGAGGGCTCTCGTGCTGCGCCGCCTGCGGCAGGCGCTCGAGCACGGCAGCGAAGTCCTCTTCGTGGTTGTCGCGGAACTGGTGGCTGAACGCCGAGCGCTGGGCGCCGCCGCAGCCGGCGAGCGCCGTGAGCACGAGGAGCCCGGCGGACACGAAACGAGCGCGGCTCACTGGGCACCTCCCGCCGTCGTCGGAGCAGGTGCCGGCGCGCCTCGCGGCGCCGCGGGCGCATCGGTCGGGATGCGCGCGAGCGTGTCGCGCACCACCGTGCGCAGGCGGCTGCGATCGCGCTCCGGGAACGTGAGCAGGTACTGCCCGAGGAACTCGCGGACGGTACGGCCCGAGACGTCGCCGAGCCGGCCGACGATCTCCACCTTCGTGTCCTCGTCGATGTCCGTGCGCGCCAGGTACTGCTCGTAGCCGGAGAGCATCACCGAGAGCGGCGCGTGGCCGAGGTGCTCGTCGAAGCGCTCGACGCTGCTCGCGTCCCCGAGCCGCCCGATCGCCGAAGCGGCCTCCACGACGCCGCGATCGAAGGCGCGGAAGAGCAGATCGAGCGAGGCGCGCGCGCCGGTGCGCCCGAGCAGATCGGCGGCCGTGCCGCGCACACCGCGATCGCTGTCGCGCAGGCCCTGCTCGAGCAGCTGCCGCGCTCGCGGATCGTGGACCGCCGCGATCGCCGCGTACGCGCGCCGCCGCACCTGGGCGCGCCGGTGATGGGAGAGCTCCGCGAGCAGATCGAGCGACGAAGGCTCCGCGAGCGTGCGCAGCGCTTCGATGGCGCGGTCGGTCACCGCATCCGGCTGGCCGGCGCGAACCATCGCCACGATCGGCGGCACGACCTGCGGATCGTCGACGAGCGTGAGCTGGTCGATCGCGGCGAGCACCTCGTCGGTGTTGCCGCTCGAGAGGTGCGGCAGGATCGTCGGCAGATCGGCGACCGTCGGGACGGGGCCCGTCGGCTCGGCCGAGCCCGACTCCGAGGGCGCGCTCGTGCTCGGGCGGCCTCCGCGCGGCGTGCGCGGCGTGCGCTGCGCCATCGCCGGCGCAGCGGCGAGCAGGACGGCGAGGCCGACGGAAAGAGGTGTAGCGAGACGCATGCGAAAGGCTCCTTGCGGCGAGAGCACGGCTCCGCCCTGCCCGGGGGGCGGCATGTTGTCCAACTGGGACGGACGGGGCAAGCGCCGGCTTGGTCTTCACGTGCGCCATCGCCCCGGCCCGCGGCGAGCGCGACCACGGGAGCGGGATCGACCGAGGCAGCGTGGTCAGCCTGCGCCGCCGAGTGTGAGCGGGCTTCACGCTCGGGACGGACGCGACGGGCGAATTCCCACGCGAACGAGGGGAAGGCTCCGGCAGACGCTGGCACTGGAAGTGCTCGCAGGCGCGTCGGGGCCGCCTTTCGCGGCCGGAGAGGGAATCCACATGATGAAGATGGCTCGGATCGGTCTCGGAGTCGGGGTCGCGCTCGGCGCGCTCACGGCGGGCTGCAATCAGCCCACAAGCAGCGGCCCCGCCACGATCGACCAGTTCTCGGCCCGATCGGCCCAGGCCTTCTGCGGGCTCGCCTCGCGCTGCGACTCGTACCGCAACCTACCGGGGTTGATTGTCCAGTCGTCGGGCGGGAACTGCGAGGCCCAGCTGACGGCCTTCTACGAGAACTACGTGCTCGCCCCCTATCGCGACGCCATCGACGCGGGGCACATCGTCTACCGCGCCGATCGCGCGGGGGCCTGTTTCGATGCGCTCGGCGCCGTATCGTGCGAGGGGCTCGACGCGACACCCTCCGCCTGCCAGGAGGTCTTTCAGGGCACGCTCGCCGACGGCGCCGCGTGCACGATGCAGGAGGAGTGCTCGGCGACGTCGACCTGCACGGGCGGCTCCGGCAGCTGCGGCACGTGCACCCACGTCCCGCAGCTCGGCGAGGCCTGCACCGACACGACCGGGTGCGGGACCGGCAGCTACTGCGACGCGACGTCGATGCGCTGCACCGCGGCGATCGCGCAGGGCGGCGCATGCACGCCCGACGGCCCGAACCGGTGCGCGAACAACCTCGTATGCGTGCCGAGCACGAGCAACCCGGCGCAGGGCACTTGCAGCGCGACGCCGATCGTGGGCGCAGGCGAGTCGTGCGCGAGCGCGCGCTGCCAAGACGGCCTCACGTGCGCGGTCTCGTCGACCGGGAGCACCTGCCGTGCGCCCCGCACCGACGGCACTTGCCAGCTGAGCTTCAGCGGCCCGGGCGACTGCGGCGCCACGCAGGCGTGCAACGCGAGCTTCGGCGCCGACGGTACGTGCGTCGCGATCCCGACGACCGGTCAGGCGTGCACCAGCACCTGCCAGGCGCCGGCGCGCTGCGTGGACGACGGATCCGGTGGCCGAGTGTGTCTCGTGCCGCACGCGAACGGCGAGGCGTGCACGGGGCGCGGGGACTGCTGGAGCGGCGTCTGCACCGGCAGCGTGTGCGAGGGTCGTCCCCTCTGCAGCGCGCCCTGACGCTCCCGCGACGCGGAAAGCACGACGGCCTCGGCGCGCGACGCGTCGGGGCCGTTGTCTTTCGCCGCGCGGATCGCTCCGTGCTACCTCCGGCCCGGGCCGCGTGACCACCTCCTCCCAAACCGCGAAGTCGGGCGCTCGCGGTGCGTCGTTCCGTTCCTCGTCTCGCGCGTGGCTCGCGCGCCGCAAGACGTGGCTTCGCGCCTTGATCGTGGCGCTCGCCGCGCTCGTCGCGTACCGCGCGCTGACCGGCGGCGCGAGCGAAGGGACGCTCGAGGCCTCACTCGCCGCGGTGCTCGCGCGCGACGGACTGCGTGTCCGCACCGAAACGGTGACGTGGCTCGCGGACGACGTCGGCACGCTGGGGACGCGCCCCGCGCTCTTCCTCGCGCACGAGGGCGACGGCGGCGACGACGTCTACTACTCCGACGTGCGGCCGGGGCTCGACGGCGCGGCGATCTACGTGTCGTTCACCACGAACGTCACGCGCAGCGGCGGCGCCACCGAAGAACAGATCGTGCGCACCGGGGACTTCGTCGCGTTCGCCACGCGCGCGGGCGCGAACGTGGAGGCCATCACCGTGCTCGACGCGCGCGGCGAGCCAGCCTCGTACACGGCGGGCTGGACGTGGACGCAGCGCCAACAGAACGCGATCACGAACCTCGAGGAGACGGGGCGTCGCGTGGGCTTCGGCCGCGTGCGCTACCAGCTGCGCGCGCCGGCGCCCGACGTCACGCTCCGCGCCGAGGGCGATCGCTTCGTGGTCACGCTCGCCGGTGGCGCCTCGCTCGCGATCGACCCGACGGTGGAGACGCCCGTCGAGGGCGCCGATCTCGTCGAGACGCAGCCGACCGTGAAGGGCGTGCCGCAGGGCATCGCGTGGGTCGTGGACACGGTGCGCAACCTCCCCTTCGTCGGCCCGGCGCCGATCGAGTGGCTCGAGAGCCGCGTGTTCGCGGCGCAGGACTGGTGGGATCGCACGCGCTACGCGTGGCTCGGCCCCGACGAAGAGACCACGAGCGGCGTCGCCGAGCTCGGCGTCGAGACGGCGCCGGTCAGCGAAGAGGTCCGCGCGGAGCGGCGAGCGCTGCTCACCGCGGCGGCGGCCGAGATCGGGTTCCCGCCCGCGGCGCTGACGCCGATCCTGCACGACGTCACCGATGCCGAGGGCGAAGGCGAGTGGATCGCGATCGTCGACGATCCCTTCGTGAACCAGTACCCGGGCGCGCCGCCCGCCTTCGCGCAGACGTTCATCCGCCCCGATCAGGAGCGGCCCTACGCGCGCGTGTTCATCACGCTCTGGGATCCGCGGCAGGTGCAGCTCCGGATCATGCCGGGCACGCGCGAGCCCGAGAGCGCGACCGGCCAGCGCGGCGACGGCTACATCCCGCGCGACGAGCGCACCTCGCGCCTCGTCGTGGGCGGCTTCGACGGCGGCTTCCAGGCCATGCACGGCGAGTTCGGCATGATGAGCGAGGGCCAGGTGTACCTGCCGCCCAAGCCCTGGGCCGCGACGGTCGCGGTGTTCGACGACGGGCGCGTCGGCATGGGCAGCTGGCCCTCGCCCGACTGGCGCGGCGAGTACGACGAGACGCGCGCGATCGCGCAGATCCCCGCCGGCATGGTGGAGATGCGCCAGAACCTGACGAGCGTCGTCGAGGACGGGCGCTTCAATCCCTGGGAGCGCTGGTGGTGGGGCGCGGCGCCCGAGGACGCGGCCGAGCAGACGTTCACGTACCGCAGTGGCCTCTGCGTGACCGACGAGGGCTTCCTCGCGTTCTTCTGGGGCAGCTCGCTCGGCCCCGAGTCGCTCGGCGCGGCGATGATCGCGGCGCGCTGTGCGCGCTCGATGCACCTCGACATGAACAACACGCACACGGGCCTCGAGCTGTATCGGCCGGTGCCCGATGCGCCGACGCCCTTCGATGCGACCCCGCCCGCCGTCACGCACGTGGACGCCGAGTACCAGTACGACGGCGCGTTCCCCGGCGCGCGCGGCTATCACCTGCGCGCGCGGCGCGCGGTGCGCTCGATGCAGATGCGCTTCCCGCGCTACGTGGAGCGCGACCCGCGCGACTTCTTCTATCTCGTGCTGCGCCCGACCTTGCCAGGGCCGGCGATCGAGGGCGCGACGGAGACCGAGGGGCGCTTCTCCGTCGCGGGGCTGCCGCACGCCGGATGGCCCTACGCGTTCGCGCGTGCGCAGGTCGGGGCGAGCTGGCTCGTGCGCATCGATCCGCGCCGCGCGGTGCCGGACGCGCTGCGCGCCGAGCGTCATCGCGAGGTGCTCGGCGGCCTGACGGCGGCGATGCCAGCGCGCCCCGGGCTCACGTCGGTGTACGCGCATCACTCCACGGTGAGCTGGGACTTCGCCGTCGGGAGCCCGCGCAGCGGCGACGTCGTCTTCGCGAGCGGCCGCCCGCTCTCGCAGCTGCCCACGAGCAGCGCCGCGCTCGGCGTCGACCGCGACGGCTTCCTCGTCTACGCGGAGGGCGCGGACCTCGTGCCGCTGCTCGCCCGCGCCGGCGTCACCGAGGCCATTGCTCTCGACGAGACGCGCCTCGCGCTCGTGGGCGACGGCGGGCTCGGTGTCGCGCCGGACGGCGAGACGCCGCGCGCGATCGGCGAGGGCGCGCCGACGTTCCTCGCCGAAGAGGCAGCGAGCGCCGAGGTGATCTTCCCCGACACGCAGCCGATGCCCTACGGGCGTTGGCGCGCCTTGCAGGGCGCGCGCGTCCGCTACTTCCCGACGAGCCCGCCGCGCTTCACGCGCCCCACCGAGGACGCGGGCACGCCCTGATCCCAGGCAAGAGTGCTCGCCCCGCAGGGCCCAGACGGAAGCGGGCGAAGCCCGCGGACGGGAGGGGCCGGAGCGGGCGAGCCGATCTGATCCCAGCAATGAGTGCTCGCCCCGGAGGACCCGGACGGAAGCGGGCGAAGCCCGCGGACGGGAGGGGCCGGAGCGGGCGAGCCGATTTGATCCCAGCAACGAGTGCTCGCCCCGCAGGGTCCGGACGGAAGCGGGCGAAGCCCGCAGCAAAGAGTGCTCGCCCCGCAGGACCCGGACGGAAGCGGGCGCCGGTCAGCCGCGCAGGTACTTCGCCGTCCAGCTGTCGTGGCGCCAGAGGGCGAAGTCCATGAAGAAGTGGTGCACGTTCACGAGCACGTACGCGACCGCGAAGAACGGTGTCGGCCCCAGGTCGCCCATCGCGCTCTCGCCGCCCGAGCGCGCGACGGTGAGCGCGTCGAGCGCATCCGGCGCGCCGTGGAACACCAGCCAGCCGAGCCCGATGGCCGACACCGCGAGCCACGCCACGCGGCTCGCGACCGAGGGCCCGAACGACTCCGGATCGGTCGTGGCGCGCGCCTCGTTCCGCCGTACCAGCCCGACGAAGTACAGGTACTGCACCGAGTGGAGCGCGGGGATCGCGTAGCGCAGCAAGGGATCGACGCTCGTGAAGACGGTCCAGATCCAGATCGTCACGAAGAAGCACGCGAGCTCGGCCCACGGGAGCCCTCGCTCGCGCCACGCCTTGTGCGCGAGCACGACGAGCAGCACCAGCGTGGAGACCGCGAAGACGACGCCCGTCCCCACCTCGAGCCAGCCCGGCCGCGACGGGGCCCAGTACACGACGCCGCGCTCCTCGAACTCGCCCGCCGCGCTCGCCGGGCTCGCCCACGCGAACGCCCACGCCGCGTACACGTGCACGAGCGCCGCCATCCGCTCGAGCGAGGTGAGCCGCACCCCGCCGCGCGCGAGCACCACGACGAGCGCCCCGAACCCCTGCTTCGCGTAGTGCCAGCCGACGGTGAGGTACATGAGCTGCGCCATCCAACCGATCGACTGCGCGTCCCGCGTCGCGAGCGCGTGCGCCGCCCAGCCGACGAGCACGGCCGGTACGAGCACGCCGGCGACGAGCCAGCGCACGTGCTGAGCGCGCGAGACGCCGCGCCCTCGAATCGCGTCGGGCACGTCGCGATAGAAGAGCAGGTAGCTCACCACGAAGTGCGGATCGTTCAGGAAGTGCGCGGCGTGGAAGAACACGAAGCCGACCGCGAGCTCCGCGTCGTCGAGCCCGAGCCCCTCTCGCAGGAGCCAGAGGAGCGGCCAGAGAACGAAGGTCCCTCCGCCCACGGCCAACAGCTCGAGCCAACGCGAGCGACGCGACGCGACGCGTTTCGCCTCAGGCGCCTCTCCGAGCTCCGCGACCGCGCTCGACACGCGCCCGATGCTACTCGCAACCGAGCGCTCCCCGCTCGCGCGCGCCCCCGCCTTCGTGGTACTTCGCACGTGGGCCAAGACCGACGAGGAAACTCGCCGGAGAGGAGTCGCGCGTGGAATTCGATCCGAAGCTGGTCAACGAGCGCCTCGAGCGCTTCTGGGGTCTCGACGCCGAATTCGGCGTCGAGCACAACGCCTATCGCGTCTATCTCAACGAGATCGTCAGCGACCGCTACGTGCTCGTGAACGGCGTGCAGCTCATCCGCGACGAGCTCCAGCTCGCTGCGAAGGGCGGCGACGTCGTCGCGTGTGGCGCCGACTTCTCGCTCCCGAGCGTGATGACCACGCTCGCACACACCAACTGCGGCGACCGAATCCACCAGGGCGAGGCGACGACGTCCTACGAGCACACCGTCGCCGCGCGCTTCGCGACGATGAGCGAGATCGGCGAGTACAAGCTCGAGGCCTTCTCGCCCACGGGCGGCGGCACCGACGACGGCGGCACGCTCGCCCACGTCACCGTGGCCCACATGCTCGACGAGCCGCTCAAGGAGCGCCTCTACCTCGGCAACCCGCAGTCGTACCTGCTCGTGAACATCGACCTCAAGACGCACGTCGGGCGCCTCGAGCAGGACGGCTCGCTCGTCATCGGCCTCACGCAGGAGTCGAAGTGGCGCGAGCCGCGCACGGCCTGCGGCGCCGCCGTCGGCACGATCAGCGCCTTCAACGAGAAGAACGGCGTCCATCGCCGCATCCGGCAGGACCTCGGCGAGGAGAACTTCGAGGTCCTGAGCACGACGGCGATCAAGTCGCGCGAGGGCTTCAAGATCAACGCGGCCGTGACGTCCTCGATCATCGCGATCAGGGGCATGCTCAACACCGCGCGCGCGCTCGAGACGGAGATGGACGAGCGCGGCGTCGCGCACCTCACGGCCTCGATGACCGTGAACCGGCCGCACCACGACGACACGATCCTCTATCTCGCGCGCGCGACCGTCTTCAACGGCACGACCACCGTGCAGGGCTTCGGCACCGATGCGCGCAAGTACACGGCGGCGCTGGTGAACCACGACGGCGACGTGCGCCTGAAGCTCATCTACGACGGCATCGAGACCGGCTCGCACGCCATCCGCAGCACGCAGTACGCGCCGCGACGGTGGCGCAAGGCCTCGTGACGCGGCGGCTTGCGGACCCCGTCGGGGCGCGTATCGAGACAGCGTGAAGATCGTCGAGAGCGCCGCCGAAGCGGTGCGTGTGATCGAGAGCGGCCATCGCGTGTACCTGCACGAGGCGGCCATGACGCCCGTCTCGCTCGTGCTCGCGATGACCGAGCGCCTGAAGGAGCTCCGCGACGTGGAGGTGGTTCACCTCCACACGAACGCGCCGGCGCCCTACGTCGCGCCGGAGATGGCCGGCCACGTGCGCCACAATGCGCTCTTCGTCGGGCCCAACGTGCGCGAGGCCGTGCAGTCGGGCCGCGCCGATTTCACGCCGGTCTTCCTCTCGGAGATCCCTTCGCTCTTCCGCGACGGCACGCTGCCGATCGACGTGGCGATGATCCAGGTCTCGCCGCCGAACCGGCACGGCTACTGTCGCCTGGGCGTCTCGGTCGCGACCGCGCGTGCGGCGGTGGATCACGCGCGCATCGTGATCGCCGAGATCAACCCGCGCGTGCCCCGCACCGACGGGCACTCGGCGATCCACGTCGACCGCATCGCCGTGGGCGTCCACGTCGATCGCCCGCTCCCCGAGCACCGCGAGGGCGAGCCCGGCGAGGTCGAGCGCGCCATCGGCGCCGCCGTCGCCGCGCACGTTCCCGACGGCGCGACCATCCAGATCGGCATCGGCATGGTCCCCGACGCCGTGCTCGCCGCGCTCCATCACCGGAGCGACCTCGGCGTCCACACCGAGATGTTCAGCGATGGTCTGCTCGGCCTCGTGAAGAGCGGCGCGGTGACGGGCGCGAAGAAGACGCGCTTCACGAACCGCATCGTGACCTCGTTCGCGATGGGAACGCAGGCGCTCTACGACTTCTGCGACCACAACCCGTCGGTCGAGCTCCACCCGAGCGACATCGTGAACGACACGAGCGAGATCGCCGCGCAGCACCAGATGATGGCGATCAACTCCGCGCTCGCGGTGGATCTCACGGGGCAGGTCTGCGCCGACAGCATCGGCTCGAAGATCTTCAGCGGCATCGGGGGCCAGATGGACTTCGTGCGCGGCGCCGTGAAGAGCCCGGGCGGGAAGGCCTTCATCGCCCTTCCCTCGACGGCGAAGAACGGCACGCTCTCGCGCATCGTGCCCTCGCTCGAGGACGGCTCCGGCGTGGTCACCACCCGCGGTCACGTGCAGTGGATCGTGACCGAGCACGGCGCCGTCGATCTCCGCGGCCGCACGCTGCGCGAGCGCGCCGAGCGCCTGGTCTCCATCGCGCACCCCGACTTCCGGAGCGAGCTCCGCGCCGCCGCCGTCAAGCGCAAGCTCGTCCCGGCGAGCTGAGCCACGCGCCGACTCACGGCGGCGGTCGCGACGCTCGATCGCGTCGCTCTCTTGCTGTCAGCGCTTTCGCGTGGCGAGGACCGTGAAGTCTTCTGCGCCGTGGCCGGCCGCGATCGCGCGATCCATCTCCGCGGCGATCGCGGGGAGCACCACGAGCCGATTCTCGCCGGCCGTCTCGATCATCAGACGCACGTCCTTGCGCGCCATCGTCAGCTCGAAGCCCACGGGGCCTTTGCCCGCCGAGAGCGCCCGGCGCCCCATGCCCGCGGGCGTCGGTGCGAACTGATCGAAGAGCGCGAGCACGTCTTCCGTGCCGAGCCCGGCGGCCTCGCCCATCCGGAACAGGTCGCCCATCGCGGCCGTCAGCATCACGAGCATGCCGTTGCCCGTGAGCTTGATCTTCGCGGCTTTGTCGGGCGCCTCTCCGAGATAGATCACCTTGCCCGTCATCGTCTCGAGCAGCGGGCGGAGGGCCTTCTCGTCGGCGGGCGGGCCGCTGAGCAGCATGAGGCCGGTCCCCTCGCGCGAGTTCGCGGGGCCCATGAACACCGGCGCGTGCACGTAGCGGATGCCCTCGGCGCGCAGCGCGGCGAAGCGCGCGGCCACGCCCGCCGGCAGGTTCGTGCTGTGGTCCACGATCCACGCGTCTTTGCCGAGGGCGGGTCGGAGCGCGGCGATCACGACGTCCACCGCGGCATCCTCGGCCAGGACCAGGTGCACGCGGCTCGCCCCGGTCACCGCCTCGCCGGGCGTGGCGCACACGGTGGCGCCCTTCTCCGCGAGCGGCGTCGCGCGGCTCATCGTGCGGTTCCAGACGCGCACGTCGTGGCCCTTCGCGAGCAGATTCTCCGCGAACCCGCGCCCGAGGAGGCCGAGTCCCAGCACCGCCACCGTCGTCTTCGTCGTCATCACTTCTCCTCGGCCATGCTTAGAGCCCCGCCCCGCCACGTCCAGCCGTGGGCCGAGTGCGTGGATTTTCGCCCCCTGGTATGCCTCTGTGCTGCGCGTAGGTCGCGCTTGCGGAGGCAACGACGATGTTCTCGAAGATCCTGTGCGCGACCGACTTCTCGGCATCCGCCACCCAAGCCACGAGCGTGGCTGCCTCGGTGGCGCGCGCCTTCGCGGGCTCGCTCGAGCTCGTGAGCTCGTGGACCGTCTACGACGAGCTGAACGAGTACGCGATCGTGCGGCCGGAGGCGCTCGACGAGTGGCGCCAGAAGCGCGAGGCGAAGCTCAAGAAGGCGGTCGAGACGCTGGCCCAGTCGGACGTCCGCGTGAAAGGCACGCTGCTCCAGGGAGAGGCGGCGACCGCGATCCCGAGCTACGCCGCGGCGGAGAAGGCCGACCTGCTGGTCGTCGGGACCGAGGCACGGCGCGGCATCGCCCACGCACTGCTCGGGAGCGTCGCCGAGCAGATCCTGCGGACGGCGACGACGCCCGTGCTCACGGTGCCGCGCGAGTGCAGCGCGCGCCCCGACGCCGACGGCCGCTTCGCGCCCAAGAGCATCGTCGTTCCGATCGATGCGGGCCCCTTGAGCGCGTACGTGCTCGGCGAGGCCGTGAGCCTCGCGAACCGCACGCACGCGCACGTGACGGCGGTGTACGCGTGGGACGCCATGATGATGCCCGACGGGACGCCGATGGCGGCCGAGACGGCGCAGCAGATGGAGTCGCGCTTCGCGCACTGGATGAAGACGCACGCGACGCACCTTCCGGTGCACGTGACGCCCGTCGTGCGGCGCGGCCGCGCGTTCGAGGTGATCGCCGACGTGGCCGACGAGAAGAACGCCGACCTCGTGGTGATGGCCACGGCGGGACGGAGCGGCCTCGAGCACTTCATGCTCGGATCCGTCACCGAGCGCGTCCTGCGTCAGCTCGGCCGCCCGGTGCTCACGTACCGGCGCGAGAAGAGCGGCACCTGATCACGGATCGGCTCGCCCGCGAGGATCCTTCGTTCGCGGGCGACGCTGGCGTCCTCGCGGTGCCCGCGGGGCGTGCCCTCTCGGCCGTTCACGTGCTCGCGATGAGCGGGCGCACGTCGACCCAGCGCATTCCGGCGGCGCGCGCGGCCTCGATGCCGAGATCGCCGTCCTCGTAGACGAGGCACGCCGGTGGCGGCACGCCGATGCGCTCCGCCGCGCGCAGGAACACGTCGGGCGAAGGCTTGCCGCGCGCGACCTGATCGGCACCGACCACGACCTCGAAGAGATCGTCGATGCGAGCGCCGCGCAGCGTGCGCATCACGATCTCGGTCACGTTCCCGCTCGCCACGGCCAGCTTTCGGCGCCCGCGCTCGGCCCGCGCGATCGCCACGACCGGCGCGATCGCGGCGCCCTTGTCCTCGCGCGAGAGGTAGCGCGCGTCCTTCAGCGCGCCCACCACGCGCGCATCGACCTCCACGCCCTGCGCGCGCGCGGCCGCCGCGACGACGCCGACGCTCGGGACGCCCGCGAGCTCGTAGAAGAGCTTCTCGGGAAAGTCGATCCCGTGCTCGGCGAGGACCTCGCGCCACACGACGAAGTGCGCGGGCATCGTGTCCACGAGCGTCCCGTCGCAATCGAAGATGAGGCCTTCCACGTCGTCGGGAATCGTCCAGCGCGCATCCATCACCTGGCGATAGCACGGCCAGAACGGCTTGCTCTCGCGTGCACACGCTGCACCCTCCGCGCGTGCGTACCCGCGCGCTTCCCCGGTGCCCGACCTGCGGCATCTTCGTCGGTCTCTGCGACTGCGCGTCCTTGCCGCGCTTGCCGACGCGCACCGAGATCGTCGTCGTCGTGCACCGCTTCGAGGCGTTCAAGAGCTCGAGCACGAGCAAGCTCGCGGTGCGCATGCTCGCCAACGCGACGCTGGTCGTGCGCGAGGGGCGCGTGGAGCCCACGCCCGCGCCGGTGGGCTCGTACGTGCTCTTCCCGAACGCGGCGGCCATCCCGATCGAGGAGGCACGCGCGCGCGGCCTCATGCGCCTCGTGGTGCCCGACGGGAACTGGCCGCAGGCGGGAAAGATGGCGAGGCGCGATCCACTCTGCGCGGGCCTTCCGACCGTGGCGCTCACCTCCACGCGGCGCAGCGCCTACGGCCTGCGCAAGAGCCAGCGCCCGAACGCGCTCTGCACGCTCGAGGCGATCGCCGAGGCCCTGCGGGTGCTCGAAGGCGACGAGGTGCCCGATGCGATGCACGAGGCGTTCGCGCACTGGATGCACCTGAGCCAGCAGATCCGTTCGGGGTCGCACGCGCAGCGAGCGCTGCCGCAGGCGCTCGCCGCGCTCGCGCTCGACCACGAGCGCCGGAAGAAGAGCGGCGAGGGCCGGTGAGGACGCCCTCCCCCGCGTCGCCGCGAGGGAGGGCGGCGCGAGCCCATGGCGTGCGCAGGCCCTTGCACAGCGCGCCAACGCGGCGCTACGGGCAGCTGGCGCTGCCCGAGAAGGTCCGCGACGCGCTGTCGCCCGTGCAGCGGATCGAGCAGTTCGCGCCGCTGCCGCAGCTCACGCTGCAGCTACCGTTGCACGTGATGTGACAGTCGCTGTCGTTGCCGCACGACACGCTGCCGCTCGCGCCCACCGTCGCCTCGCACGTCGTGCCCGTTCCGCAGGAAATGCTGCAGGATTCGCCGCAGCTGCCACGGCACGTGCTGCCGTCGGCGCAGCCGAGCGAGCAGCTGCCGGTGCACGTCTGCGGAGAGAAGTTGCAGATCTGTCCGCCGGCGCAGCTGCAGCTCCCGCCACCGCCGTTGCACGTGACGGTCGTGACGCTCGCGGAGCAGCCCGACGCGGCGACGAGCACCCACGCGGCAAGAGCGACACAGGACAGGAATGTCGTACGAAGCATGAAGATCCTCCACGACCGGGATGGCCCGAACCGGTCGTGCCCGCGCCATCGCAACGAGCGCGCCAGCGGACGCTCGGGATGCGGACATCCGCGAGGACGCGTGGCATCGTCGCGCGATGGAGACCCAGCGCTTCGTCCGCCCGCCGGAGGGCGGCTTCGGCGTCGGCTGTGCGAGTGTCTTTCTCGGCCTGCCCGCCCTCGGCTTCGCGGGGGCGGCCGTGGCGAACGGCGTGCTCTGGGCCGCGCCGATCCCGCTCGTGCTCTTCGCGGCGGCGCTCGCCGCCGTCTACGTCTGGCTGAACGAGGAGGTCGTGGCGACGCTCGATGCGCGCGGGCTGCGCCTGTCGCGCGCGCGCGTCCTGCTCGGCGTGCGCCTCCGCGAGACGGTGGACTGGGAGCTGCCGCTCGAGGCGCTCGTGCAGGCGCGCGAGGTGACCACGCGGACGCCCGCGAAGAACGGCGGATGGAACGAGCGCACGATGCTGCAGCTCCCCGAGGGCCGTGCGATCGACGCGACCGCGCTCGGCGGCCACGAGAGCTCGACGACGGCCTATGCGCAGCTCGTCCGGGCGCTGAGGGCGCGCCTCGGATCGGCCTTCGAGGTGGTGACGCCCGGCACGTGAGGGCCCGACCGCGGCGTCACTCCGGCGGCGCGGCGTAGCGCGCGATTCCGTCGGCGATGCCGCCCGCGAGGGCGTCGCGGTAGCGCTCGGTGCGGAGCGCATCCGCCTCGTCCTCACGCGTGAGGAACGAGGTCTCCACGAGCACGGCCGGCATCGTGGCGCCCACGAGCACGTAGAACATCGCGCTCCGGACGCCGCGATCGTGCAGGTGCGGCAGCACGCGGCGCCCGGCGCTCAGCGTCCCGAAGTGGATGCGATCGGCCAGGCGCGTCGAGCCCTCGCTCTGCTCGCCGCGCTCGAGGCCGGCGAGGATGCGCTCGAGCTCCGTCACGTCGCGCGTGCTCGTGCCGTTCTCGCGGGCGGCGAGGCGCACGGCCTGCGCATCGTTCGTCGTGTCGAGCACGAACGTCGTCACGCCACCGTGATCGACCGGCTCCCACGCCGCGTTCAGGTGGATCGACACGAAGACGTCGGCGCCGATCGCGTTCGCCATCGCCGTGCGCTGCTCGAGCGAGACGAACGTGTCGTTCTCGCGCGTCAGCACCACGCGGATGTCGGGCCGGCGGCGCAGCAGCGCGTCCCTCGTGCGCATCGCGAGATCGAGCGTGAGGTCCGACTCGCGGAGCCGGAACGCGCGCGCGCCGAAGTCGTCGCCGCCGTGCCCCGGATCGAGCACCACCAGGCGTACGCGACGGCGCGCGGAAGGATCGGCGGCCACGTCGGGGCGGGCGACGTCCACCACGATCCGCATCGGATCGCGCAAGAGGTACACCTGCGCGACGGCGTCGGGCTCGAGATCGAAGGTGACGCGCGCGCCCTCGTCGGTCTCGCTCGTGCGCACGCGGGTCAGGCCGGCAGCGCCGACGGGCGCGAGCGCGGGCAGTGAAGGCGCGAGATCGGCGTCGTCGATCGAGAGCTGCAGGCGCCGCGGCAGCGAGCCGCTGGCGTCGAGATCCTCGCGCTCGAAGTGCGCCGCGCGATCGAGGGACACGACGACGCGCACGCTCTCGGGGGGCGAGGCCGGATCGATCTCGGGAAGCGCGAGGCCGACGACCCGCGCGACCTGCGCCGCCTCGGCCACCGTCGAGGGGGGCGCGCTCGCCGCGGCGTGGGGCATCTCCACGAGGCTCGCCAGCGGATCCTCGCTCGGGGCCTCGTTCCCGCAGCCGATCGCGAGGGCGGCCCAGCCGGCGAGCCAGAGCGCCCCGATTGTCCGTGACGCTCCTGGCCGTGCTCGGGTAGAACGAGCCGAGACCTCGGCAGCGTACGATCGGGAGGGTTCACCGTGAGCGAGACATCGATCTACCAGGACCGCGCGACCAACCGCGTCTACCGCGACGCCACCGAGATGGTGAACGACTACATCCGGCGCTTCGGAAGCAGCGTCGGCGTGGAGCTCGATCCCCTCGACGAGGACGGCTACACCGACGTGCGACGCGGCTCGGCGACGGTCGGGATCAACGTCCTGGGCGAGCACGGGATTCTCCTCTTTCTGTCGCGCATCATGCCGGTGCCGCGCGAAGGCAGAGAAGCCTTCTACCGAAGGCTCCTGGAGCTCAACTTTCTGGTGACGAGCGATGCCAGCTTCGCCATCGACAAGGACAAGGACGCCGTCTACCTGAGGGCGCTGCGGCGCCTGAGCGGGCTCGATTACGAGGAATTCGAAGATCTGCTCCACACGATGGCCAGCGTGGCCGACGAGTGGGACGATCGCCTCGCGCAGCTCTTCGGCGGCGAGAAGGGCTGAACGACGGCACGCGGGGAGTGGCCGCGCGGCGCGGCGTCGCTGTGCAAGCGCTTGCGCAGGACGGCTCGTCCCAAGCTCCGTCCTGACGGGGCCGTCCCAAGCCGTGGTATGTTGCGAGGACACGCATGACGACGCCTTCCGATCCCGCGGCGGGGAACGACCAGTCGGCTGACGACGAAGGGGCGTGGGGCGCCGAGACCGACTTCGACAGCCTCGAGAAGGAGGCGTCGAAGATCTTCGCCGTTTGGGAGCTGGCCGGTTCGGACGCCGGTGCAGCGCCGGCCCCGGTCGCGGAGGCCGCGGCGCCTGCGCCTCCCCCGGCCGCCGAGCCCGAGCGCTGGATGCCCGCGGCCGCGCCGGTCCCGCCACCCGCAGCGGTCGCACCGACACCGAGCGCACCGACGCCCAGCGCACCGACGCCCAGCGCGCCGACCCCGAGCGCGCCGGCTGCCGCGTCGCCGCCGGTGGCGAGCGTGATCGTGGCCGCCGAGCCGCCGCCGGCGGCCGCAGCACCCAGCATCGTCGTCTCGCCCGAGCTCAGCGCCCCGGCGTCCCTGCCCGCCGTCGCTGCCGTCGCGCCGCCGAAGGCCGCCGCTCCCGCCGCGCCGGTCGCGGACGCGCGCCCGGCCGCGAGCGCGCTGCCGAAGACGGCGCCGATCGCGCGCCCCGCGCCCGAAGTGCGCGACGAGCCTGCCGTCCTGCCGACCGCGCCGCCCTACGGCATGATGGCGGCCGCCGCGATCACGCTCGTCGCGATTCTCGGCCTGGGCGGCTGGTACATCTCGCGACCGGCGCCGCCCCCGATCTCACTGGCCACGAGCGCTCCGGCCCCGAGCGTCGCGAGCGCAGCGCCGACCGCGCCGGCGACCGTCGCGCCCGCGCCGGCGACCGTCGCGCCCGCGCCGACGACCCTCGCCGCAGCGCCGCCCTCCACCGTGGCGCCCGTCCCGGCCGCCCCCGTCGAGCCCCCTGCGACCGCGGTCGCCGCAGCACCGCCGAGCGAAGCGCCGGTCGCGCCGGCCGTGACGCCCGCGCCGCCTCCGTCCGTCGCGGCGCCGCCGCCGCCCCCCCAGCATCGGCTGCGCGTGACGGTGACTCCGGCCGACTCGATGCTCACGCTCGATGGAGCGCTGGTGGTCCAGCCGCTCGACCGGCAGGTCCCGGAAGGTGCCCACACGCTCGTCGCGACCCACGCGGGCTTCGACAGCGAGACACAGTCGGTCGATCTGTCGCGCGACCGCACGGTGCAGATTCGCCTCCACGCCACGCCCGCGCCGACGCCGCCGCCTTCGGTGGCGCAGACGACGACGTCGCGTCCATCCGCGAGCAGCTCGTCGCACGCGTCCTCCTCGCACGCGTCCTCGGGCTCGCACACCGGCTCGCGCTTGGCGCCCCACGTGACGAGTGGTCGTGGCTCGAGCGGCAGCCGCGGCGCGAGCGGCGCCCGCTCGGGCTCGGGCGGTCGCTCGAGCACGCTCGTGACCGAGTCTCCGTACTGAGCGAGCCCCTCGTCCCACGCGGGACGAGGACGCGCCACGGCGCTGCCCGCACGCCTCGGTGCCATCGTCGGCCGGCGCACGCGCACTTCGGATCGACATCGCGAGCCGATTCGGGGCAGCATCCGTCGCGTGATCCCGCTGAGCGTGATGGTGGTCGTGCCGGAGCCCGCACGGGCGGAGCGCATCGCCCGCGCCGTCGCGATGGCGGGCCACGCGCCGATCGTGCTCGAGAACGGCGAGCGCGCGATCGACCGCTTCGTGCTCGAGCCCGCCGACGCGATCGTCGTCGAGTACTTCCTCCCGGGCCGCGACGGTGCGGCCACGGTCGAGTCGATCCGCTGGGCTCCCGGCGGACGCCAGGTGCACGCGATCCTGCTCGCGGTCGAAGAGCCGGAGACCGCAGCGCTCGCGACGATCGGCGCCCGCATCGACACGGTCGCGACCTTCGTCGGCGATCCGCCCGACGCCAAGCTCATCGAGATCCTGCGCTCGCTCGATCGCAAGCCGCCCCACGATCCGCGCGCCCAGCGCCCCGGCGAGCTCCCGCCCGCGCCGCTCTCGTTCCTCGATCGGACGACCTCGATCTTGAAGGAAGGCGGGCACGAGCTCTTCGGCAACACCGAGGACGAGAGCACCGTGCGCGGCTCGGCGTCGATCGCGCGGAAGATCCTGGAGGCGCATCGGATCCAGACCGCGGAGAGCGCCGTCGCGCCGCGCGCGTCGGTGCGGCCGGAGGCGCCGAGCTCGGAGGAGACCCGCCTCGGCAAGCGCCCCGCCGCCTCGAGCGCGCGCCCGGTCGCGAGCCCGGCCGAGGTGGCCGACGGCGTTCGGCTGCGCGAGGCCGCGCGCACGAGCGCGTCGTCGGCCGACGCCGTCGTCGGGCGCTTCGAGAGCACGGCGTTCCCCGCGCTGCTCGTGCGCCTCGCCGAGCAACGCGCGACGGGCGCGCTCGTCTGCACGGCCGAGGACGAGCCGCGCCAGACCGTGACGGGCGAGTCGCCCCTCAAGATCGTCTATTTCCGCAGCGGCGTGCCCGTGCACGTGCGCTCGAACCTGGTCGACGAGTGCCTGGGGCAGCTGCTCCTGCGCAAGAAGCGGATCGGCGCCGCGACGCTGGGCGAGTCCGTGCGCCGCATGCAGCTCGGCCACGGCCTGCAGGGCGAGATCCTGATCGACATGGGCGCCCTCTCGCCGCTCGAAGTGAGCGAGACGCTCGCCGAGCAAGCGCGCGAGAAGCTGTTCGATCTGTTCGGATGGCGGCGCGGCGAGTACCGCATGACGCAGGCCGAGACGCCGAAAGAGGTCGCGCCGCTCGAGCTCGCGCTGCCCGAGATGGTCTACGAGGGCGTGGTCGCGGCGATGCCGGCGACGCGCCTCTCGGACCTGCTCACGCCCGTGATGGATCGCTACGTGGTGCCGGACGCGCAGAAGCTCGCGCGCTTCGTGCGCGTACGGTTGCCGGTCGAGCTGAAGGCGGTGCTCGCCCGCATCGACGGAACCACCACGATGCGCCTCTTGCTCGCGATGGGCACCAAGCCCGCGGCGATCGCGCAGCTCGTCTACTCGATGCACTGCCTCGGCGCCGTCCGCTTCGAAGAGGACGCACGCAAGCGCGTGTCCGAGCCGCCGCCGTCCGGCGCGCGGCCCGCCGCGTCGAGTGGCATCGCGCCGCTCTCGCAGAGCTCGGGCGCCTTGCCGGCGGCGCGCGGGCCCACGAGCCGCGCGGAGCCCATCGTGCCGAGCTCGGGCGGCGTCTCGATTCCGGTGTCGGTCGAGCAGCCCGTCTCGAAGGACGTTCGCCTCGGCCCGAGCAGCCCGGCACCCGCGCCCGTGAGCCCGCGTGAGGCCCCCACGAGCTCCGCCCTCTTGCCCGCCAAGCGCGCGCCGCTGACCCAGAGCTGGGACGACGACTCGACGACGCCGCAGCTCGACGAAGAGGAGCTCCGCGATCTCTCGCAGTCGATCCTCAAGCCGGCCAGCAAGGAGGCGGCGCCGCCGCCACCGCCGCCGCCACCGCCACCGCCGCCCGAGCCGGCCGCGCCGCCGCCGAGCGATGCGGCCATCGATCGGCTCTTCGAGGCCGAGCGTCACTTCCGGCGCGGCAACCGAGCCCTCGAGCGCGAGCGCTACGAGGAAGCGCTCTCGGCCTTCGAGCAAGCGACGAGCCTCTGTCCCGACGAGGGCGAGTTCGTCGCCTACGTGGCCTGGGCACGCCACTGCGCGGCGCCCTACTCCGCCGAGGCCACCGAGCGGGCGCTCCAAGAGCTGGCGCGCGCCGCGGCGCTCGCGCCCTCGCTCTTCGTGGTGAGCCTCTTGCGCGCGCGCGTGCTCACGCATGCCGGTCGCACGCAGGAGGCACGCGATGCGTACGCGCGCGTCCTCGCGCTCGAGCCCTCGAGCGAAGAAGCACGCGTCGCGCTCGAACGACTGGGGGCTCCATGACACGCGTTCTCGCGCTCGACGTCGGCGGCACCAACGTGCGCTTCTCCATCGCCCGAGTGAAGGCGCGCAGCATCACGATCGAAGAGCAGCACCGCGTGCCGACGAAGGACTACCGCCGCTTCGAGGACGCGATCCTCGCGCAGCGCGACTGGTTCACCGAGCGCGGCGTCGAGCGTGTCTCGATCGCGTGCGCCGGGCCCGTCTCGAAGGGCGTGTGCAAGATGTCGAACCTGTCGTGGGTGGTCGATGCGCGCGCGCTCACCAAGCGCCTGCGCCTGCCCACGCAGGTGCTGAACGACTTCGAGGCGGTGGGCCTGGGCGTGCGCTACGTGCCGGCCGATCGCCTCGTGACGCTGCAGAAGGGGCAGCCCGACGCGCGCGGGCCCGTCGCGATCCTCGGCGCGGGCACCGGCCTGGGCGAGGCGCTCGTGCTGCGGACCGAGCGCGGCGAGCGCGTGATGCCGACCGAGGGCGGGCACGCGACCTTCGCGCCGGTCGACGACGACGACGCGGGCCTCATCGCCTTCGTGCGCCGCAAGCTCGGCGGCGGCCACGTCTCCGTCGAGCGCGTGCTCTCGGGCCAAGGCCTCGCGAACGTGTTCGACTGGCTCGTCGACAGCGGCCGCGCGAGCCCGAGCGATGCGCTCCGGAGCGCGCTCGAAGGAAACGACAAGGCCGCCGTGGTCGGCGAGGCCGGCACGAAGGGCACCGACGACGCCGCGCGCATGGCCGTCGACCGGATGGTGCGGATCTACGGCTCGGAGGCCGGCAACCTCGCGCTCAAGTCCATCCCGACCGGCGGCCTCTACCTCGCCGGCGGCATCGCGCCGAAGATCCTCCCGCGCCTGAAGAAGGGCTTCCTCGCGACGTTCCTCGACAAGGGTCGTATGAAGCCCCTGCTCCAGAAGATCCCGGTGCACGTGATCACCGACGGCGACGTCGGCCTCCGCGGCGCCGCGGCCGCCTGAGCGTCCGCGCGCGGCCCCCACCGCGGAGCGGGCGAAGGCGCGCTGCGGGCGGACGTGCGCTCGCGAGCTCCGCGGCGCGGGCTCAGAGCCCCGGCGCCGGGAAGCTCTTCGTGAGCGCGAGGACCTCGCCCTTCACGCGCGCGATCACCTTCTCGTCGCTCGGCGCCTCGATCACGTCGGCCATCCAGCCCGCGATCTTCTTCATCTCGCTCGGGCCCATGCCGCGGCTCGTGACGGCCGGCGTCCCGATGCGGACGCCGCTCGGGTCGAAGGGCTTGCGCTTGTCGAAGGGCACCGAGTTGTAGTTCGTGACGATGCCCGCGTGCTCGAGCGCCACCGCGGCGACCTTGCCCGGGACGTTCTTGCTCGTGAGGTCGAGCAGCACGAGGTGCGTGTCGGTGCCGCCCGTGACGAGCGTGATGCCGCGCGAGAGCAGGCCCTCGGCGAGCGCCTTGGCGTTCGTGACCACGTTCGCCGCGTAGGTCTCGAAGCTCGGCTGGAGCGCCTCGTGCGCCGCCACCGCGAGCGCCGCGATCGCGCTGCCGTGCGGGCCACCCTGCAGGCCCGGGAACACGGCCTTGTCGATCGCCGCCGCGTGCTTCTCGCCGCAGAGGATCATGCCGCCGCGCGGCCCGCGAAGCGTCTTGTGCGTCGTGCTCGTGATGATGTCGGCCAGGCCCACGGGCGAGGGATGCGCCTTGCCCGCGACGAGGCCCGACACGTGCGCGATGTCGGCCGCGAGGATCGCGCCGACCTCGTGCGCGATCTCGGCGAACGCGGCGTAGTCCACGTGGCGCGGGTACGCCGTCGTGCCGCACCAGACGAGCTTCGGCTTGTGCTCGCGGCAGAGCGCGCGCACCTGATCCATGTCGATGAGGTGATCCTTCTCGCGCACGCCGTACTGGTGCGCCTCGAAGAACGAGCCCGTGATCGAGACCTTCCAGCCGTGCGTGAGGTGGCCGCCCGCCGGCAGGCCCAGGCCCACCGTCTTGTCGCCCGGCTTGAGGAACGCGTAGTGCACCGCGAGGTTCGCGGGCGAGCCCGAGTAGGGCTGCACGTTGACGTGGTCGACGCCGAACAGGCGCTTGAGCCGCACGACGGCCATCGTCTCGATGGCGTCCATGTTGTGCTGGCCCTGGTAGTAGCGCTTGCCCGGGTAGCCTTCCGAGTACTTGTTGTTGAGGACGCTCGCGCCCGCCTCGAGCACGGCCCGCGAGGCGTAGTTCTCGCTCGCGATGAGGCGCAGCACGTCGCGCTGACGCTGCTCCTCGTGCTGGATCAGGGACGCGATCTCCGGGTCGACCTGGGCGAGCGTGGGTTCCATGGGCCGGCGTTCTAGCAGATCCGGCGGCCTCGTTGGGCGCCGCCGATCAGCCGAGGAGCGCCGCGATCGGCTCGACGCGCAGATCCGCCTCGTCGTCGGCGATGCCCCCGTCGACCATCAGCGTGCGCAGCACGTGCTCGGGGCGGATCACCTCGCCGTGCGCCTCGTCGACCGCGCCGCTCGCCAAGCTCACCGGCTGCGGCTGCATCCCGACGTCGCTCGAGGCACCGATCACGCCGGGCTGGATCGAGCCGCCGGCGAGGAAGCACGAGTTGCAGAGCCAGTGATCGCGCCCGCCGCGATCGTTGAGGAGCGGCGTACGCATGAACTCCGAGAACCCGACGATCGTCGTGTGGTCGAGCCAGGTGCCCTGCGTGGTGCCGTCGCTCGCGACGTAGGGCGTGGTGCGCAGCTTCCCGATCAGGCGGCCCACCGCGTCGAAGCCGCGCATCTGGCGCGGGCCGTGGTCGCGCGCCCACTCGTTGAAGTGCGTGTCGAGGCTCGTCGCGCCCAGCATGCTCACGCAGCGCGCGACGCCGTGGGTGAGCGCCTGGTAGGCCACGAGCGCCTGCGCCTCGGGGCCGGAGAAGTCGTTCGCGGGCACCGCGAACTCGCTCACGAGAGGCGCGAGGCTCGAGGAACGGAAGTCGAAGAGGTCGTCGAGCTCGCGGCTCAGCATGTCGCGCATGCGCAGGCGCGCCGCGTCGGCCGAGCGGAGGCCCGGCGAGTGCCGCGAGCGCTCGCAGCCCGCCTCGCTCGCGAGGAACTGCGTGAGGATCTGGTCCTGCATCGGATCGAGCGAGGGCGTCGCGGGCGAGAGCAGCGTCACGAGGTCGGTCGAGCTCGTCACGCGGAGCGCCGACGCGTACGTCGGCTGATCCACGTTGTACGTCTCCACGCCCACGGAGAGGTGCGGGATCGCGTCGTCCATGCCGAGCCGCGCCGCGAGCCACGTCGCCGCCGAGCTGCCGCGTGCCTGCAGGCCTGCCGGCGGCTTGCCGGTGAGGAAGCGCCGGCGCCCGACCTCGTGCGTGAGCGTGTCCATGCTCATGCCGCGCACGACCGCGAGGCGGTCGACGTGCTGCGTGAGGATGTTGCCGATGTAGGGGCCGAAGGTGACGCCGCCCGCCGTGCGGAGCGCGCCGCCGTTCGGCGCGTTCTGGAGCTTGTCGTAGCCGGGCTGGATGCGGTGCTCGGCGATGAACTCCTCGGGGAAGTCGTCCGGGTCGCGCGGGTCGAGCCCGAGGAGCGTGTCCCAGCCGCCCGAGAAATAGACGAACACGTAGTGGGCTTCACTCGCGTGCTCGCCCGCCGCGCGCGCGAGCCGAACGATGCCCGGCATCATCCCACCGAAGCCGGCGAGGCCGCCGCCGGCGAGGAGCACGTTCCGGAGAAACCTGCGTCGTGAGTGCGTCATCGCTGGCTCCTCAGTAGGTGTAGAAGTCCGGGTGATCGATGAGCGCGACGCAGACCGTGGTCCACGCGATCTCGCCGCTCGTGGCCGCCGCGCGCGCGTCGGCGAAGAGCTCGTGCCAGGGCTGCAGCTCGGGCGAGCCCATCTCGACGCGGCGCCCGTGGAAGCGGAGGAGGAGATACGCGAGGTTCTCGTCGATCGCGTCGGCGTCGGCGGGCAGCATCGCGTCGGCGTCCGCATGGACGAGGAACGCGTGCTCCGTCGCCGTGCTCGTCGCCTCGGTGTGCACGAGGCGCGTGCACACCGAGCGCGCGGCGTCGTCGAGGAACTTCACGAAGAGCGCCGACGAGTCGAGGTCCTCGGTGGTGCTCGTGAGCCAGTCGGGCACGCCGAGCGTCTCGGAGTAGCGCACGAACTGGTTTCGCCCCGACGAGTCGTCCCAGCCCACGCCGCCCGTCGCGCGGCGGATCGACGCGTCGAGCTGGTCGATGTCCATGCGCCGGCGCGGGCGATACGGGCCGGTGCCGAGATCCACGGCGCGCGGCGCGCCGGGATCGACGGTGGTCGTCCGCGTCGGCACGCGGTCGTCGCAGGCGGCGAGCGCGAGCGCGAGCAGCGCGGGCGCGAACAGCACCCCGAGAGCGGCGCGCTTCATCGGACCCTCCGATACGTGTCGCTCGTCACGATCGCGCGGACGACGTCGCGGTAGCGCATGTCGCTGCCGACGAAGGTCGAGGCGAGCTCGTCCGACCACGCGGCCTCGTCCTCGGCGAGCGAGCGCCCGAGCAGCCACTCGGCCGTGCGCCGCACCGTGCAGCGCGTGAAGCGACCGTCGGCCAGGCCATCGCGCACGAGGCCCATCGGCCCTTCGGCCACGTAGCCCTCGTGCTCGGGCCGGAGGAACTCGTAGGAGCGCAGCATGCCGAGGTACGGCTCCTCCGAGGGCGAGAGCGCGCGCGTCACGTAGGCGAGGTTGCACGTGCTCGAGCAGGTCTCCTCGCCGCGCGCGCACTCGGCGCACTCGGGCAGGAACGACGGGAAGCGCTCCTCGTCGAGATGCGCCGCCGACTGCGTCAGCCAGCGGCCCCAGTGCGAGGCGGCCGGCTCGAGGATGGCGTGGCAGTAGCGACAGCCGGCGCGCCGCTGCAGGTCCGTCTCGCGCGCCTCGACCTCGTTGCCCACGGGGATGCCGCCCGCCGGCGGCTGGAAGGGCTGGCAGAGGAACGCGTCGTAGAAGTGGTTCGCACGCGCGCGGTTCGTCTGGAAGCGGAGCAGGTAGAGCGGGCTCGTCAGCACGCCCGCGTGGTAGTCGGGGAGCTCCACCTCGACCCACGTGGTCGCGTCGGAGTACGCGAGGTCCGGAAGGTGCGCGACATCCATCGACGAGGGCTCGAGCGGCACGTCGTTCCACAGGCGCAGCTGGTTGCGGTAGTAGAACGCCATCGGCCCGTTCACGAACGCGCGGCGGCTGGCGAACAAGTCGGTGTACGCCTCGCCCTCGCTCGCATTCGCGGCGACGCGGCGCTCGACGTCGGTCGCGAAGGCCGCGACGAGCGCGTCCTGCACCGACTGCACGTCGCACCAGCGCAGGTTCGTGCCGCAGCCGCAGCCGGGATCGCTGACGCTCTCGCGCGCCGAGCAGTCGCGCCCGAGCGGCGAGCGCGCGTTCGTCATCGCGTCGAAGGCGCAGACGTGGACCGTCGTGCCGGGCGCCCAGTAGGGCTCGACCTCCACGTAGCCCTCGATGTGCGCGCCCGTCGCGGCATCGACGCGGTAGTGCGGGGTGCCGTCGGCCTCGAACGTCGCCGGCACGTCGTCGCAGGGCACGGCCGGACTCACGCCGCGGAGCGGGACGGCGATCGTGGAGGAGGAGCGCCAATAGCGCTGCGCCGCGCCGCTGCCCGTCGTGCCGAGCCGCCGCGCGAAGTGCACGAAGCGCACGTTCTCGACGTTGGGCCAGAGCAGCCCGCGATGGCGCCGCACGACGCGGCTCGTCATCTCGTCCGAGCTGAGCCACTCGTCGACGAGCGACTCGGGCACGTCGTCCATCGCCGCGATCGCATCGTGCTCGTCGAGCGTCGGGATCACGCCGCGCAGGTCGAGGCTCAGCGATCGCAGGTACTCGTCACGCCCCATGCGCGGCACCTCGACGCGGCACTGGGCCTCGTCGGAGCGCACCGCGCCCGGGGCGACGAACACCCCGAGGAACGCGATCATCCAGAGCCAACGGGGCGTCCGGGCCATCAGGCACCTCTCTTCCGCGCACGCGGCGTGGCGACGAGCGACGTCATTCGGGGAATCCGTTCTCGACCCAGAGCGCGATGCGCGCGATGTCGCCTTCGGGAAGCATCGGCCCGCCGAGCGGCATGCGGCCGGTGCGGACGTTGTCGAGGACGGAGGCGCTGCGGCTCATCCAGTCCGCCCGCGTGTCGAGCCGCGTCGGCGAGGGGCCCGACGGGCCGTGGCAGCGCGCGCACTGCGCGACGTAGAGCGGTTGGATGTCGCCCGTCCACGTCACGACGGCGCGGCTCGAGAACGAGACGCGGCGGGTCGCCTCGAGCGTGCCGTCGTCGTAGCGGACGCGGACCTCGAGCACGTGCCCGCCCGCCGCGAGCGTGGTCGGGTCGAGCGTGAGCGTCGCGCCGGTCGCCATCACGGGCGCGCCATCCAGCGTGAGGGTCGGCGCGCTCGCGTGCGCGCTGGCGGCGAGGACCAAGTGCACGTCGGTGCTCTCGTTCAGCTCTTGGCCATCGACGAGGCCCTCGACGACGATCGGATGGCGCGCGCGCAGCCGATCGACGCCGGTGCCGGGCGCGACGAAGAGCGCGCCGCCGCTCGATCCGAGCGCCGTGCCGGTGAAGCCCTCGACGCTGCGGAGCACGCCGTCGATCGCGTGGAACGCGCCGCTCACGGTCGGGATCCACACGTCGCGCGCATCGAGCGTGGCGATCACCGCGCGCGGCGCGCTGGGCAGATCCACGCGCACGAGGTGGCGGTCGGCATGCCACGCGTAGAGCACCTGCGCGGAGACGAGCCACAGCGTGCCGTCCGCGTCGACCGCGATCGACTCGGCGCCGCCCGGCGCGCCGAGCACGGTCGCTTCGAGCGTCGTCCCGCTGGCCGCCGACGCGATGCGCAGCACGTGCTCGTCGGTCGCCACCCACACGGCGCCCTGCCCTGCATCCGCGAGCCGCGCGCCCGCGAGCGGCACGTCGGCGATCGTCACCGGCGTGAGCGTCGCGCCCGCGTAGCGATAGAGCGCCCGATCGCTCGCGATCCAGAGGTCCGAGACACTGCCGCCCGCGCTCGCGCTGGCGAGCGCCGTGACGGTCTCTCCCGCGGCGAGGCCCATCTCGACCGGCGCGCGGAACAGACGCCCGTCGCGGATCACGAAGAGCCCGCCCTCCCCCGCGATCAAGGTCGCGCCGTCGTAGGGCGCCGTCGCGATGAGCGCGCCGATCTCGCCCGAGGCGCCGACCGGCACCGGCTCGGCGAGCGTGTCTCCGACCAAGGCGAGCGAGGTGCCGTCGTCGACCAGCACCTGCCCTTCCCCGAGGGGCACGGCCAGGGTCGCGCGGGCCGCGCTCATCACCGTGCGCTCGGGCGTGAGCGGTGCGCCCATGGGGGTGCTCTGCGTACACGCCGCAAGCACCAGCGCCACCGCCAGCGCGCCACCTCCGCGAGAACGTCCTCGGCGGTCCACGGTTGTAGCGTGCGCTCGCGATGGCCTAGCCTGTCAAGCGTGAACGGAATCCGCCGCGACCTTCCGCTGACTTCCGCGGGCCTGTTGGCGCTGCTCGGCCTCGTCGCGCTCGCCTGTGAGGGCGAGCTCCACGGCATCACCGGCGACGGCGGCCCCTCGACGCTGCCGCCCTGCATGCCGGCGCTCGCATCCTCCCCCGCCGAGCTCACGGTCGCGCCGGAGGGCATCGCCGTGATCCGCGCGACAGGCGGCAGCGGCCACCCGCGCTTCGCGATCGTGGCCGGCGGATCGACCGGAAGCCGGGTCGACGCCACGACCGGCGTCGTCGTCGGAGGCCCCCGCCCCGGAGACGAGACGATCGCGATCACCGACGCCGCGTGCGCCGGCTCCGCCAGCGCGATCCTGCACGTCTCCGAGGTCTTGGCGCTCGCGCCGGCGACGGCCGACGTCGTCCCCGGCACCGCCATCGACTTCACGGTCCAGGGTGGCTCGGGGTCGTACGACCTCACGCTCGCGCGCGACACCTCCGGCGCCACCGTGAGCGCGAGCGGGCACTACGTCGCCGGCACGCACGAGGGCGACGACCTCGTCCGCGTCACCGATCGCGTCACCCGCGCGAGCGCCGACGCGACGGTCCGCGTGCGCGCGACCTCGATGCTCGTCCCCGAGACGCCCCTGCTGCTCCTCCCGGCGGGGAGCACGCACGTGCTCACCACCACGGGCGGCAGCGGCGTGCTCGACGTGACGTCGAGCACCGCGGCGGTGACGGAGGCCGGAGGCGTGCTCGCCGGCGCCGCGCCCGGGCGCGCCCAGCTCACGCTGCGCGATCGCTTCACGATGGCGATGGCCACGATGACGGTCGAGGTGATGGCGCCCGTGTCGGCGCCGAGCACGCGCGTGGGCGATCGCTCCGAGCTCGACCTCCTCGCGCACGGGGACTTCGACGAGGACGGGCACGTCGACGTCCTGGTCGCGCTCCTCGGGAGCAACGTCGCGGCCTACCGCGCCGGCGCCGTCTTCGTGCTCCGCGGCACCGCGATCGGGCTCGATGCGACGCCTGCGCGCACGCTCACCGGCACGCTGCGCGACGACCAGACCGGCTCGTCGATCGCGGTCGCCGATCTCGACGGCGATCACCACCTCGATCTCGTGCTCGGCGGCTGGCAGTCCGACGCGACCGGCGGGAACGTGGGCGCCGTCTGGATCTACCGCGGCGTGCCGGGGCGCTTCTTCGAGGACGAGCCCGTGCAGTCGCTCTTCGGCGTGATCGGCAGCGACCGCTTCGGCGTCGCCGTCGCCACGTGCGACTTCGACGGCGACGGCTGGCTCGACCTCGCGGTCGGGGCCGCGGACGCCGAGGATCGCGCCCAGATGCCGCGCCGCGACCAGCAAGGCGCCGTGCTCGTGTTCCCGAGCTACGACGGGACGCTCCTCGATCGGGCCGACCAGACGATCTACGGCGTCGTGCCGGACGGCATGGGCGGCTTCGAGTCGCACAACGACCTGCGCTTCGGCAGCGCGCTCGCGGCGGGCGACTTCGACGGCGACGGCCTCTGCGATCTCGCGGTGCAGTCGCAGCGCCCCGACGCGATGACCGCGAACGACGGCGCCGTCGCGATCCATCGCGGTCGCGCCGCGGTCGCGCCGGCCACGCACGGCGGGCTCGAGGCGCTTCCGTCCTTCGTGGTCGCCGCGACCGAGAGCACCGACCGCGGCTCGCGGCTCGGGCAGTCGCTCGCGCTCGGGGATCTGGACGGCGACGGCAAGGCCGACCTCGCCCTCTCGCAGCACCTGCACGACACGATGGCGGCGCCGGACGTCGGCGCGGCGCGTGTGTTCCGCGGGCGCACGCTCGCGGGCCCGGCCACGAGCGCGCTCGCGCCGAGCGCAGCCGACTGGTCGATCGAGGGTGGCGCGCGCTCGGAGTACGTCGGCCACGCGGTGCGCATCGCCGATGCAACCGGCGATGGGCACGCCGATCTCGTCGTCGGCTCCTCGCGCGTGACCCCGATGGGCTCGATGGCGACGCGCCCGGGCTCGATCCGCATCTACCAGGGCGCGAGCGGCGCCCTCCCCGGCACCACGGCCACGCGAGAGGTCGAGGGCCCGGCGAACGACGAGCGCTTCGCGCAGGTGATCGACGTCGCGGGCGATCTGAACGGCGACGCCACGCCCGACCTCGTCGCGCTCGCGCCCTTCGCCGACGTCGAGGGCATCGACGTGGGGCGCGCCTACGTCGTCACCGGGCCGAGCGCGATCGCGCCGATCGATCTGCCCGCCGTCGCGAGCGGGCGGCGCCTCGGGCAGAGCGTCGATCTCGTGGGCGACGTGGACGGCGACGGGCTCGGCGATCTGCTCGTGGGCGCGCCGCACCAGCCCGATCCGAGCGGCATGGCACGCGGCATCGACTACGGCGCGGCCTACGTCTATCGGGGCACGGCGAGCGCCTTCTCCACGACCCCGGACTGGACGCTCGCGGGCTACTCGCTCGGCGGCACGAGCGGCCACTCGGAGAGCGACTGGCTCGGCGAGTCGGTGGCGCGCGCGGGTGACTTCGATGGCGACGGCCACGCCGACCTCGCCGTCGTCGCGCGCTTCGAAGACCAGCCCGCGAGCTTCGATGCCGCATCCTTCGTGACGGTGGGCGACTGCGGGACGGCCGCGCGCAGCGACGTGGGCATGGTGCTCGTCTACCGCGGCGTCGCGAGCGGCGGCGCCGCGCCCACGCAGCCTGCGTTCGTGATCGTGGGCCCCGACGCCTCGCGCACGACGCAGCTCGTGGTGGGCGGCCTCGACTACGACGGCGACGGGCGCGACGACCTCGTGCTCGGAGGCCTCAACTGGCTCGAGCCCGGCGGCGAGCGACGCGGCGGCTACGCGCTCGTGCGCGGCCGCGCGGCCGACGCGGGCGGCCTCACGACGGTGATCTGCGCGCCCGACTTCCTGCGCGACGGAAACGCGAAGGACGACGAGCTCGGTACCTCCGCCGCCGCGCTCGGCGACCTCGACGGCGACGGCTGCGACGAGATCGCCGTCGGCGCGCCGCGCGCGGACTCGCCGACCGGCGAGACCCCGACGATCACGGACGAGGGAAACGTCTACGTGGCGTTCGGCTTCGGCGCCGCGTGCGCGAGCACGACGCCGAGCATCGTCCGCTTCCGGCCCGGGGACCGCGCCATGCTCGCGGGCTTCGCGCTCGCGGGCGGCGTGGATCTCGACGGGGACGACCTCGGCGACCTGGTGATCGGCGCGCCCGCGTACACGAACGACCTCGGCACCATCGGCCGCGTCTACGTGCTCTCCGGCGCGCGCATCCTCGCGCAGCACGCCGCCACCGGGCTCGTGCGCCTCGACGGCGCGACGATCGTCGACGGTCGCACCGCGGGCGAGCGCTTCGGCACCGCCGTCGCCGTGCTCGCGGGCGCGGGCCCGAGCGGGCGTGCTGTGATCGCGGCGAGCGCGATCTACGCGAACCTCTCGGGCGTCCCGAACTCGGGCGCCGCGCGCCTCTTCACGCTCGCCGACCCGGCCCATCCCTTCGCGCTGGTGAGCGGCGAGACGATGCGCCCCTACGCCGACTTCGGCGGCTCGCTCGCGCTCGCGCGCGTGGGCACCGACCCGAGGCTCGTGATCGGCGCCACCTGGGGCAGCGGCTCGAGCACGGGCGGGATGCCGGCGATCCAGGAAGGCACCGCCTACACGGGCTCGCTCGCGCCGTAGCGCGAGGTCGGATCCGCCTCACGCGAGAACGCGCAGGCTGCCCTTCACCACGCCGTAGCCGCTCCCCGTCCGCAGTTCCTTCGTCACCTCCGCGGCGGCGCGCTCCCCGGCGATCAGCGCGGCGTAGGCGCGCACGATCCGCGTCACCTCGTCGGGCCCTTCCCGCACGAGCTCGATCCGGAACCGACGCACGCCCCGCTCGACCAGGCGCGCCACGAGCGAGGCCGCGCTCTGCGGCGCCGCGTGGAACACCGTGTTCCGGCAGCCCACGTCGGCCTCGAGCGGATGATCCATCCCCGCGCGGTCGCGGAGCGCGAGCTGGTGCTTCTCGCAGGGCCGGCCGCACGTCTTGTGATCGCTGCCCGTGCTCAGCGTCGCGGCGATCACGCAGTGCTCCATGTGGAAGAGCGGCATCGGGTGGTGCACCACCACCTCCGCCCACGGGCCGAGCGGCCCCGTGACGAGCGCGAGGAGCTGCGCCTCGTCGAGATCGAACGCGGGCGTGAAGGCGGCGAGGCCGTGCCGCAGCACCTCGGCGGCGCTCAGGTGATTGGTCACGTTGAGCGAGAAGTCGCCGATCGCCATCGGCCCTCCCGCCGGGAGCGAGGCGAGCTCGCGCAGCGCGCCGAGACTGCGCACGAGCACCGCATCGGGCGCGAGACCCCGGAGGAAGCGATCGATCTTCTCTTCGCCGGGCTTTCGGATCCGCGGCGGCGCGACGGTCACCTTCGCGCCCGCCGCCGCCAGCGCCCGCGCCGCCTCGCCCGTCCCCACGAGCTCGAGGAAGTCGAGCGCGATGCCGCTCGCCCCCGCCGCATGCGCCGCCCGCGCTTGCGCGAGGTTCCGGCAGAGCACGAAGAGGCCCGCCGGAGGCGGCGCGCGATCCGGCGGCACCGCCTGCGCGAGCAGCTCGGCCGCGCCCACGGCCGACGTCGACCCTCTCGGGCGCGCCATCTCCGCTTCGAGCGCGGCGACGAGCGCGCGCCGCCCGCGATTCAGCGACGCTGGCGCGATGCGCGAAGGTCCGTCCACGTCGATCGCGACCTCGCGGAGCGCGAAAGGCGCGTCGCCGAAGCGGTCGAGCTTCTCGCGCAAGAGCGCCGCGTCGAGCGGCGAGCGATCGGCCGCGAGCAGCTCGGCATCGAGCGTGACGGAAGCCCGCGCCCCGCGTGCGGTCACGCCCTCGAGGATGGGGGCCGCGCCGAGACGCCCCGAGAGGCGCACGTCGAGCGGGATCTTCACACTGGGCAGCTCGAGCGCGGCCTTGGTGGCCTTCGGATCGCTCGTGCGGAACACGCGACGCCCCGCCGGCACCTCGCCGAGCGCTCGCTCGGGCCCGAGCCAGACCAGCACCTCTTCCCCGGGCTCGCAGCGCTCGACCGGAGATCCGTCTTCCCGCGCGAGGCCCCAGATGCGGCCGCCGGTCTCCTCGTCGCCGCGCGGGCCGTCGACGAGGATTCCGTCTCCGAGCGAGAGCGCTCGCGCCGCGCGCACGCCCACGTACGCGCGCCCGCGCACCACGCGCCGCCCGAGCGAGACGCCGACCTCGAGGCCGTGGTGATCCGAGGTGCGCCCGTCGACGAGCGCCTGGTGATCGACCCCGCCGAAGAAGCCTGGCCCCGAGCCGCGCGTGAAGGTCTGCAGGGCGAGCTCGCGCTGCGCCTCGCTCGGTGCCGCGCCGAGGCCCATCGCCGCGTCGATCGCCGTGCGGTACAGCGCCGTCGTGGCGGCGACGTAGGCGGGCCCCTTGAGGCGCCCCTCGATCTTCAAGGACGAGATGCCGAGCTCCACGAGCGCCGGCACCGACGCGCTCGCCTCGAGATCCTGCGGCGAGAGCAGATACGCCTTCTCGCCGAGATCGCGCTTCTCGCCGTCGACGACGAGCTCGTACGGCAGCCGGCAGGCCTGCGCGCAGGCGCCCCGGTTCGCGCTGCGCCCGCCGATCGCCTCGCTCGTGAGGCACTGGCCCGAGTACGCGATGCAGAGCGCGCCGTGCACGAACACCTCGAGCTCCACGTCCGTCGCGGCGCGGATGGCGCGCAGATCCTCCAGCGAGAGCTCGCGCGCCAGGATCACGCGCGTGGCCCCGAGAGAGCGCGCGAGCTCGACGCTCGCCGCGTCGGTGCACGTCATCTGCGTCGAGGCGTGGAGCGGCAGCTCCGGCGCGATCGCGCGCACGAGGCGCAGCACGCCGAGGTCCTGCACGATCACGGCGTCCACCGCCGCCTCGGCGCACGCGCGCACGGCGGCCTCGAGCCGCGGCAGCTCGTCGTCGAAGACGAGCGTGTTCAGCGTGACGTAGCCGCGCACGCCGTGCGCATGCAGGTACGAGAGCGTGCTCGCGAGCTCTTCCGTCGCGAAGTTCGTCGCCCGCGCGCGCGCGTTGAAGCCCGGCACGCCGAAGTACACGGCGTCCGCGCCGGCCCGCACCGCGGCCTCGAGACAGGCGCGGTCGCCGGCGGGGGCGAGGACTTCGGGACGGCGCATCCGGCACTCGATAGCAGGTGCGGAGGAGGCCGGCCGGCCGTCGACGCGCGGAGCGCCCCGCGGCATCCTCGCCTCCGCGCACATGCTGTTCCATCTCGCCACTCGGCAGGCCTGGGCCGACGCTCAGCCGCTCGGTCACTACGCGCCGCCCTCGCTCGCGACGGAGGGCTTCATCCACCTCTCGAGCGAGGTGCAGTGGCCGGCGACGGCGCTCCGCTACTACCGCGGGCGCACCGATCTCCTGCTCCTGACGATCGACGAGACGCGGCTGGGCGCCGACGTGCGCTGGGAGATGGCGCACGGGGAGGCGTTTCCTCATCTGTACGGGCCGCTCGCCGTGGACGCCGTCCGCGAGGCCCGTCCGCTCGTGCCCGACGAGACGGGCGCGCTGCGCGTCCTTCCGCAGTGAGGCGCCGACCGAGCAAGCCCTTGCGCACCTCGCGACACTTCCGTTGACGGGCGTCACTGCCGGCGCGATTCTCGGCGCGCATGCCCGGTCTTTCCGCGATCCTCCTCGCCACGCCGCTCTTCGGCCTCTCGCTCACGCCGCCGGCCCTCGACGGGGCGATCCTCCCGGCGCCGGTCGAGGTCGTCGACGTCGCCGCCACGCTCCCGATGCCGGAGCTGCTCCAGGCCGACGGCGCGGTTCCGTCCCCCGACGCGGCAGCGCAGGCCGAGGCCGATCGCCAGTACACCGAAGACGTCATCCGCCGCCGCGACATCGGGCAGGTGCACCGCGCGCTCGGCATCGCGACGTGGTTCGCGATGACGGCGAACCTGATCGTCGGGATGATGCAGTACTCGGATCTCTACGGCTTCGGTGCCGGCCAGAACGGCAATCCCTGTGCGACCGGCAACGGCATCGTGCTCAACGAGTGCTCGGGCGATCCCTACATCCACATCGTCTCGGCGAGCGTGACGTCGGTGCTCTACGGCGGAACGTTCCTGCTCTCGCTCGTGATGCCGGATCCCAACCAGGCCGCCGAGGGCCCTGGCGTGTTCGCCGATCACCTGCGCATCCACGAGGCGCTGCGCTGGGTGCACGTCATCGGCATGGCCGCCCAGATCGTGATCGGCGCGATGCTGAGCAACGGCGTGTTCGGCGACCGCGCGAACAACTACGACGTGATGCAGGCCATGGCCGCGACACACCTCGCGATCGGCTGGGCCACGTGGGGCGCGCTGAGCGCGTCCGCCGCGATCATGCTCTTCTAAAGGGGGCGTGAGCCGCCCCCTCGCGGGACCGGCGGAGCCGGATCCCGCTCACCCCCTCTTCGCTCGCTGCGCTGTGTCTTCAGGGGGCGTGAGCCGCCCCCTCGCGGGACCGGCGGAGCCGGATCCCGCTCACCCCCTCTTCGCTCGCTGCGCTCGCGGGCGAGGCGGCTTCTCACGCGCGCGACCCTCTCCGCGCCGCTTCCGTTCCGGCACACGCGCGCTGGGTCCGACCTGGCCGGCGCGGACGCGCGTCGATCGTGCACCGCCCACGCGCGGCGTGGACCGCGCACGCGCACGTGGGTCACGCACGTCGTTTCCCGCGCTCCAGCGCATGGTCTCGCCCTTGCTGCTCACCGCCGCGAGGTGGTGATGCGACGAATCGCGCTGGGTCTTCTCGCTCTCGGTCTCTCCGTCCTCGCGCTCGCGGCCGCGATCCCCGCCGCGGCGCAGCAGCCCGTCCGCGAGGCCTGGCAGCTCGAATGGGGGAGCGGCGGCCAGACGGTGATCATCGAGTTCCGGCCGTACGATCTGACCCTCGGTCCGCCGCTGGACCTCACGTGCGCGTGGCACGGCAACCATTGCGACGGGACGAACATCGCCCTCGTCTTCGGGAACGGTCAGGCCGACACGAGCTACACGAACGTGTCGGGCACGATCACGGTCGAGGGGCAGTCACGCAGCATCACCGGCTTCCGGCTCGGCCATCGGTGACGCGCGCTACGAGCGCAGCGTCGCCAGCGCGGCCGCCCACTTCCCGAGCTCGTCGAGCACGAGCGTCGCGGCCTTCTCCTGCACGTCCCCCGGCGCGAACACGCCGTCCTTCACGTGCTGCGTGAACATCGGGACGGACACCGCCTCGGGGATGGGCATCACCTTCAGCGAGGTCAGCACGCTCTTGGCGTGCTGCTGCGAGCGCGTGCCGGCCGAGACGCCGCCATAGCTGAGGAACGCGGCCGGCTTGTAGGCCCACTCGGCCGACAGATACGTGAGCGCGTTGAGCAGGCTCGGCGGCATGCCGAAGTTGTACTCGGGCGTGACGAGCCAGAACGCGTCCGCCGCCTTCACCTTCGCCGCCCAGCGCAGCGTGTGCGCGTGCACGTAACGGCCGAAGCGCGGGTGCTCGGGCTCGTCGAACATCGGCAGCGCTTCTTCGCGCAGGTCGACGAAGACCGGCTCGAGCTTGGCGTGCGCGCGCACGCGCTCGATCGCCCACTTCGCGACGGGATCGCTCGCGCGGCTCGGGCGAGTGCTGACCTGCAGGACCATGACCTTGTGCATGCGCGGGGCCTGGTGCCGACGGCGTGCCGCGGCAAGCCGTCCCGCTACACTCGCCGCCCGTGGGCTCACATCTCGCCGAGGACCTCGAGGAGCTGCTCTTCCGTTTCGCCGAGCGCGCCGAGCCCGACGAGCGCCTGCGCGCGCGGATCCGCGCCGGGGTGCGCCTCGCGATGCGCGCCTCGACGAGCGAGACGCGCCTTCTCGGCACGAGCCTCTTGTACCGGCGCATGCGCGAGCTCGCCGTGCGCTGGGCCCGATTCCGCGCCGAGCGGCTCGCGCGCGCGCTCGAAGTGGATCGGGAGGATGCGCGCGACCTCGGGCGTATCCAGGACTGGGAGGATCGACTTCTCGGCGTGACGGGCCACTGGACCATCGAGTCGAAGCGCTGCGCGACCAAGCACGAGACGGCGTGCCCCTTCGCCGATCTCGCGGCGCGGGACACGCGCATCTGCACCGACCTCGTGCACGCGCTCGAGAGCGAGACGTTCTCCACGCTGGTGCCGGGCTACCGCCTCGTGCCGGTCGGGCGCCTGCTCTCGCGCGGCGACGGCGCCTGCGAGTTCCGCCACGAGCTGCCCGAGCGAGCCCGGGAGCACGCGCGTGGCTAGGCGCCGCCTCGAGCGCGAGAGCGACGAAGACATCGTGCCCCGCCGGCGCGGAGCCGCGGCGATCGAGGATCGCGTCTCGGATCCGCCGCTGACGACGAGCCCGCTGCGCCGCTTCGGGATCGGCTGCGCCATCGCGGCGGCGCTCGCCTTCGTCGGCATCGGCGCGCTCGGCCTGGCCTTCGTGAGCTGGCAGCGCTTCGCGGCGCCGGCGATCCAAGAGGCGCGGCAGACGCCGGACGACGGATCGGGCGGCGGCGATCCGAGCACGGGCGGCGGGCCCACGCCGATCGGCGGCGGCAACCACGGGACGAGCGCCGGCACCGCCTCCGGCACCGATCCGCTCGCCGAGATGCGGCGCCGCTACATCCCGGGCCGCTACGTCCACGTCGAGGGGATGATCCCGAGCGATCAGGCCTACGTGCGCACGGGCTCGTTGAGCCCGTGGCAGTCGGGGCGCAGCGCGGACACGCCCTGGCTCGTGCTGGGCGCGACCTACGATCGCGCGTCGATGGCGAGCGCGACCGCCTCGCCGCCGCGCATCTCGCACGCGCAGGGCGAGCTCACGAGCCGGCCGCTCGACGTGATCGCCGGCGTTCCGGCCGAGGCGCGCGTGAGCGCGTCCGACGCGGCGGGCGGCACCGACGTGACCGAGTACCTCGTCTCGTTCGAGGGATATCCCGGCACCTTCCACCTCGCGACGACGGTGCAGACCGAGCTCGGCGTCGTGCAGGCCGCCGGCTCCGACGGCGCGAGCGTCCGCTTCACGATCGGCGCACCGATGCTGCCGGATCGCACGATGGCGCCGCCGGGCCGTCCGTTCCGCGCGTTCATGCTCGTCTCCGCGGTGGACTCGCAGGGGCACGTGAGCGCGCCGGTGCGCCGCGAGCTGAGCGTGCTGCCCGTCGGCACGGGCGACGTCGAGGTCGCGATGACGATGAGCATCCCGACCGATCTCGATCTCTACGTGACCGACCCCGCGGGCACGACGGTGTACTTCGGGAACACGAGCGGGTTCTCGGGCGGGCACCTCGATCTCGACGCGAACGCGGCGTGCAGTGGGCACATGGGCGCCAACAGCGAGCACATCTTCTGGCCGGCGCACGGCGCGCCCGCCGGGACGTACACCGTGCGCGTCGCGCACTACGAGAGCTGCATCGGCGGCGCGCCCGTCGACTATCGGGTCACCGTGCGCGCGTGCGGCGAGACGGTGGTGCTGACGGGCAACTTCGCGGGCGGCTCGCAGAGCCAGGCGTGCATGTCGAGCCAGCCCGACGGGAGCTGGTGCCAGGACGTGGTGACGTTCCAGCTCCCGAGCTGCAGCTGAGGCGCGGGCGACGGAGGTCCACCCGGCGCCGTCGCCCTTCGCCCCTTCGCCCTCGCCGGCATCGCGGCCCCCGGCCTCCCCCAAGGTCGGGGGCGCTGGTAGCATCGAACCGGTCCTGCGGAGGAATCTGCGATGACGCTCGAGGCCCGCGCTCGCTCTGGCTCGGTTCGTTCTTGGCTGGCGGTGCTCGCGCTCGGAGGCGCGCTGAGCGCGTGCGAAGATCCGGGGCCGCCTCCGGTGTTCCCGATCACGTTCCTCGCGCAGGCCGATCCGGGCGTGCCGCTTCCGGGCGTGCAGATTCGGCTCGCGGGCGCGGAGCCCACGGTGACGGGCGCCGACGGCTCCGTGCGCATGGAGCTCTCGGGCGTCGAGGGCACCCCGGTCTCGGTCGCCGCGACCTGTCCGGAGGGTCATCGCCCCGCGCCCGCGCTCGCGCCGATCGTGCTGCGCACGACGTACGGCGTCGGCGGCGCTCCCGCGCCCGGCCTGCGCGTGTCGATCTCGTGCCCGCCGATGACGCGGCACGGCGTCGTGGTCATCCGCGCGGGAGGCGCGGGACAGGCGACGCGCGCCGGCCTCCCCGTGATGATCGAAGGCCGCGAGGTCGCGCGCACCGATGCGAGCGGCGTGGCGCACGTGAGCCTGGAGATGGCACCCGGGCAGAGCTTCCGGGTGCTGCTGGCGACGGCCACGGCGTCCCCGACGCTGCGCCCGCAGGACCCCGAGCTGACGTTCGTCTTCCCGGACTCGGACGAGATCTTCGCGTTCGACGAGCGCTTCGACGAGGCCGCCCCGGTGCGCCCGCCCCCGCGCGGCCCGCGCCATCCGCACCCGCCGCCCGCCACGGTGACCGGCCCGCCGCGCCCGGTGCAGATCCTGGGCGGCCGTCGCTGAGCTCGTACCCCTGCACCGGGCGAGCGAGCGCCCGACGACGCCCGCGCGCGGCTCTCCCACGTCGTCGGAACCGCACGACGACGCCCGCGCGCGGCTCCCTCTCCCACGTCGTGGGAGAGGGTCGGGGTGAGGGACTGCGGAGCATCGGCCGCCCTGCGCCCTTGCGATAGGCGAAGAGAGGCCGCAACGGCGATCGCGCGGCGTCGCCCCCCTCGTTGCGCCGTGGTCTCACAGCGGCGGTCGCGACGCTTGATCGCGTCGCTCTCTTGCTGTTCCTTTCCCCCGAGGGGCTGCCCGCAGCCCCTCGCCCACACCGGCAAAGCCGGATGTGGGGCCCCTCCCGCCGAGCCGCGCGATCACGTTGGTTTCGGTTCCCTCAACCAACGTGATCGACGCTGTCAGTGCCCGGTGGTCACGTCGCCGCGGCGGCTGGTCTCGAACAGGAACCACGCGCGCTGCTCGGTCTCGTCGATCCAGTTCTCGAGCAGGCTCGCGCTCGCGACGTCGCGCAGATCGGCGACCACGTCGTGCACGTCGCGCATGCGCGCGGCGAGCTGGCGGTTGTCCTCGGCGAGCTCGGCGAGCATGTCGAGCGCCTCGACGTAGGCGGCGTCGTTGTCGAGCACGCGCGAGAGGCGCGCGATGTGCCCGATCGAGCGGAGCGTGGTGCCGCCCACCTTGCGCACGCGCTCGGCGATGACGTCGGTCATCGCGAAGAGCTGCGTCGCCTGCTCGTCGAGGAGCAGGTGGTAGTCGCGGAAGTGCGGGCCGCTGACGTGCCAGTGGAAGTTCTTCGTCTTCACGTAGAGCGCGAAGACGTCGGCGAGGATCGTGTTGAGGCCGTCCTGCACGGTCTCGGTCGCCTTCGGCGAGAGGTCGCTCGGCGTCGAGAGGCGCGCGGTCTTCACTTTGTCGTTCTTCGCGGTCTTGGGCTTCGCCATGGTGTGGGGGCTCTCCTTCGAAGGGGGACCGGGACTGTACATGCTGGGCGGCGCGGTCGTGGTGTCGTTGCCGCGTGAGGCAAAGCTCCACGGAGGCGGAGGTTGACGTCGACAGTCCGGTAGCTGCCTTCGCCATCGCAGGCGCTCGAGCTCCGTCCATCGATCGCCCTTCGCGATCGCGGCGGGGGCGGGGGCCGCTCCTCGCTACCGCATTGCGCGCAAAAGGCGGCGCGCTCGCGGGCGCTCGTCGAGCCCCCACCCCCACCGCTTCCGGGGGAAGTCGAGCTGCGGGGTGGGATCCAACGGCGCCTTCGGCACTTCTCCACGCGGAGCTGCTGCGCAGCCCCGCGACCATGCGAGGGCTGCGCCCTCGCGCTCCCCTCCGGTCTGCCGCGCGCGTGACCCCACGCAGGCAACGAGCAGCTCGAAGCGCGGCCCCCTCTCCCGCTCCGGCGGGAGAGGGTTGGGGAGAGGGACTGCGGAGCCCGAGCCGGATCCCCTCACTGCGATCGCACGTCGCGCGTCGCGCGTCGCGCCGCCGCTCAGCCGCCCGCAGGCGCAGGCGAGGGCGTCGGCGTTCCGTCGGTCCCGGTCACCACCGCCTTCGCGCGCTGCGTCGCCACGTGCACCGCCTCGTTCCACCCGCGGAACGTGGTCGTCCTCGTGTCCTCGGCCACGCCCTCGAGCTTCATCGCCCCCTCGATCGCATCCACGATCCGGATGCAGAGCCGCTTGGCCTCGAGCACGTCGGCGGCCGTCGGGTCGGTCTCCTCGCCCGTGAGCGCGGCGCGCTGCCGATGCAGCTCGCCGATGCGCTGCCCCGACGCGTTCCAGCGATCGACGATCGCGCCGATCGTCGTCGTCTCGAACGCGATGGCGAACATCGGCGCGTAGTTCGGCTCCGCGCGGATGCGCAGGCGCGCGGCGACCGCGCCCGACGTCTCGACGTAGCTCTTCTTGATGATCGAGAGGCCGTCGGCGAAGAGCGCGCGCTTCAGCGTGCCGCATCCGGCGCCGAGCCCGGGCGAGGGCAGGACGTCTTCGCCCGCGGAGAGGATCGCGTGCACGCCGCGCGCGAGGGGATCGTGAACGCGCTGGTCCTCGTCGAAGAGATGCTGGGTGATGCGCGCGACCTCGGGGCTGCCCCCGAGCGGCCGCGCGAGGTCGCCGCGCGCACGCACGAGCACGGGCAGGTAGGCGCGAGCGAGGACGGACGCGCTGACGGCAGTGTTCTCCGCCCGGCCGGCGGTCACGAACGCCTCGGTGTGATGAAGGACTTCTTCGTTGGTCAGATCCTGCACGCTCATCGGTACCTCCCCATGGGACGAATGGAACGGCTCGCCCGCTCCGGGCCCTCCCGTCTGCGGCGAGCACTGCTGCGGAACGAATTGCGGCGGGGACGGTAGAGGAGGCGCGCGGCAATCCGCACCGCAACAGTTGTTGCCTGCCCGTTTGGGCAGCGCGTCGGCATGGCGCAGTTCAGGTAAAAAAGACAATGAATCCAGCTGACGGAAGCCCTTTCGAGCATCTCGCGATGCTCGGCCGGCCTGCCGTCAGGCCCCTCGAGCGTCTCGCGAAGCTCGACCCGGCTGCCGTGAGCCCCTCCGAGCATCTCGGGAAGCTCGACCCGGCTGCCGTCCGGCCACTCCAGCATCTCGCGAAGCTCGACCCGGCTGCCCTCAGCCCCTCCGAGCATTTCGCGAAGCTCGACCTGGCTGCCGTCAGCCCGTGCCGGCCTCTTGCCGATCTCCGTCCGCCTCCCATCAGCCCCGCCGAGCCTCTCGCGGATCTCGCTCGGCCCGCCGTCGAGCCCTCGGAGCCTCTCACGGTCGCGCGCGGCGCGGCGTCGGCCCCTCCGAGCATCGCCTGGTCGGCGCCGGCGCCCGCCGCGCCCTCGTCCACCGCCGAGGTGGTTGCGCCGCGCGCGCCGCTCGACCTATGACGCTCGCATGAGCGCGCTGAAGAAGCTCCTCGACCGCTACCGGCAAGCGGCGGCCACGAACCGCGAGGCGGGCACCTACTTCGAGGAGCTCACCGCGAAGTTCCTCCGCACCGATCCCAAGTACAAGAGCCGCTACCGCGTCGTGGTTCCCTACGCCGAGTTCGCCGCGCGGCGGGGCCTCGACAAGCGCGACGCGGGCATCGACCTCGTCGGCGAGACCTACGCCGGGGGCCTCGAGGCCATCCAGTGCAAGCTCTACGCGGAGAGCTACCAGCTCCAGAAGTCCGACATCGACAGCTTCTTCACTGCGTCGGGCAAGGACATCTACTCCGGCCGCGTCATCGTCGCGACGACGAGCCACTGGAGCGAGCACGCCGAGGCCGCGCTCGAAGGGCAGAGCCCGCCCGTCACGAAGATCGACCTGCACGCGCTCGAAGAGAGCCCGATCGACTGGGCCCAGTTCGCGGAAAAACGAGGTGGTGCCGACGAGGAGCTCGTCCTCAAGCAGAAGAAGCGCCTGCGCCCGCACCAAGAGAACGCGGTGAACAAGGTGCTCGCCGGCTTCGGCGCCCACGAGCGCGGCAAGCTCATCATGGCGTGCGGCACGGGCAAGACGTTCACCAGCCTGAAGATCGCCGAGCGCGTCGCCGGCCCCGGCAAGCGCGTACTGTTCCTGGTGCCGAGCCTCGCGCTGCTCTCGCAGACGCTCACCGAGTGGACGGCCGAGAGCGAGACGCCGCTGCGCTGCTTCGCCGTGTGCTCGGACTCCGACGTCGGCAAGAAGAAGGGCAAGAAGAACAAGGACAGCGACGCGATCCAGACGTTCGTGCACGAGCTGAGCTACCCGGCCACCACGAGCGCGCCGCGCCTCGCGTCCGAGACGGCGGCCGCGTTCGCGGCGGACGCGATGACCGTCGTCTTCTCGACCTACCACTCGATCGACGTGGTGAGCGAGGCGCAGCACGCGCACGGCCTGCCGGCCTTCGACCTGATCGTGTGCGACGAGGCGCATCGCACGACCGGCGCCAAGTTTGCGGACGAGGACGAGAGCCACTTCACGAAGGTGCACGACGCGGAGTTCCTGCGCGCCGGCAAGCGCCTCTACATGACGGCCACGCCGCGCGTGTACGCCAACGCGGCCAAGGCCACGGCCGAGCAGCAGAGCGTGCAGCTCTGCTCGATGGACGACGAGGCGCTCTACGGGCCGAGCTTCGACGTGCTCACCTTCTCGGAGGCGGTCAAGCGCGGCCTGCTCGTCGACTACAAGGTGATCGTCCTCGCCATCGAGGAGTCGCACGTGAACCGGCGCCTGCAGGGCCTCTTGAAGGACCAGGACAACACGCTGCGCATGGACGACGCCGCGAAGATCATCGGCTGCTGGAAGGCGCTCGGAAAGCAGGGCCTCCACGAGGAGCTGATCGGCGACCGCGAGCCGATGCGGCGCGCCGTCGCGTTCTGCCAGGTCATCGACCAGAAGGCCGGCGCCAAGGTGCACAAGGTCGCGAGCAAGACCATCGCCGACCTCTTCCCGCCCGTGGTCGAGGAATACGTGCGCACGGCCGAGGGCGACGAGCAGGCCGAGATGGCGCTGTCCTCGGGCAGCGGCGCGCTGCGCGTCGAGGTGCAGCACGTCGACGGCCACATGAACGCGACAGAAAAGGAAGACAAGATCGAGTGGCTGAAGGAGGAGGCGCCCGAGGGGAGCTGCCGGATCCTCAGCAACGTGCGCTGCCTCTCCGAGGGCGTGGACGTGCCCGCGCTCGACGCCGTCCTGTTCCTCACCCCGCGCAGCTCGCAGATCGACGTGGTGCAGTCGGTCGGCCGCGTGATGCGCAACGCCCCCGGCAAGAAGCGCGGCTACGTGGTGCTGCCCGTGGTGATCCCGGCCGGGATGGAGCCGCACGAGGCGCTCAACGACAACGAGACCTACCGCGTGGTCTGGCAGGTGCTGCAGGCGCTGCGCTCGCACGACGACCGCTTCGACGCGATGGTGAACAAGCTCGATCTCATCGGGAAGGACCCGACGAAGATGGAGATCATCGCCATCGTCGACAAGGTGCAGCGCCCGCCGCGCGCGGAGACGAAGGCTGGCAAGGTCGCGCGCAAGAAGCGCGAGCACACGATCGGCACGGGCGACGGCGCGGCGCCGGCGCGGGCCGAGCAGCGCACGCTCGAGTTCGAGATCGGCGAGGTGGAGCGGCACATCTACGCCAAGCTCGTCCAGAAGGTCGGCAATCGTCACCACTGGGAGGACTGGGCCAAGGACATCGCCGACATCGCCCGGCGCCACATCGTGCGCATCCGCGGGATCCTGGACGACGCGGGCAACGCGAAGGAGCGCGAGGAGTTCGCGCGCTTCGCGGCCGAGCTACGGGACGACCTGAACGACGCGATCACCGACGACGAGATCGTGGAGATGCTCGCCCAGCACCTGGTGACGCGCCCAGTGTTCGAGGCTCTGTTTGCCGGCGCGAGCTTCGTCAAAGAGAACGCTGTCTCGCGTGCGATGCAGGGGATGCTGGAGCTGCTCGAGAGCCACCACATCGACAAGGAGGCGGCGACGCTCGAGCGCTTCTACGAGTCGGTGAAGCTGCGCGCGTCGGGGATCGAGAGCGCCGAGGGCAAGCAGAAGATCATCGTCGAGCTCTACGACAAGTTCTTCAAGCACGCGTTCCCTCGCCTCTCCGAGCGCCTCGGGATCGTGTACACGCCCGTCGAGATCGTGGACTTCATCCTCCACAGCGTGGCGGACCTCCTGAAGGAGGAGTTCGGGCAGACGCTGGGGAGCCCGGGGGTGCACATCCTCGACCCGTTCACGGGGACGGGCACGTTCATCACGCGCCTGCTCCAGAGCGGGTTGATCGAGAAGGACGCGCTGCGGCGGAAGTACGAGACCGAGATCCACGCGAACGAGCTGGTGCTGCTGGCCTACTACATCGCGGCGATCAACATCGAGAGCACGTACCACGACGTGATGGGAGGCGAGTACGTGCCCTTCGAGGGCATCTGCCTGACCGACACGTTTCAGCTGTCGGAGAAGCCGGACCTCATTTCGCGTAAGTTCGCCGACAACAGTGCGCGACGGACCAGGCAGAAGGCGCTAGATATCCGGGTCATTGTCGGAAATCCTCCGTACTCGGTTGGACAGGGCAGCGCGAACGACAACAACCAGAATGTTGCATACCCCGTGCTGGATCAGCGGATCGCTGACACGTACGCCGCGAGATCCACCGCCACTAACCGGATCTCTCTTTATGATAGCTACGTGCGTGCGATCCGGTGGGCGAGCGACCGCATCGGAACTCAGGGCCTGATTGGGTTCGTCACCAATGCGAGTTTCATCGACGGTGCTGCCGATGGACTGCGCAAGTGCCTCGTCGAGGAATTCTCGACCCTCTACGTCTTCAACCTGCGAGGGAACGCGCGCACGTCCGGGGAGCGTCGGCGAAGAGAGGCGGGCAACGTGTTCGGGGCCGGCTCGCGCGCTCCCGTCGCGATTTCGTTGCTCATCAAGAATCCAGCCGCCGGTAAGCGAGGCAACATCTTCTACCGCGACATCGGGGACGATCTCGATGAGCTTCAGAAGCTGGAAACGATCGCGGGCTTCGACAGCGTCGCGGGTATCAGGAAGGTGTCGGGCTGGAAGCGGATCGAGCCCGACGCGCATGGCGACTGGCTTAGGCAGCGTGACGCTGGCTTTGAGAGCTACCTCGCGACCGGTGACAAGGACAGCCCCGACTCTGCGTTGTTCGCAAAGTACTCGAACGGTGTGAAGACGCAGCGAGACTGGTGGGCCTACGGCCCCTCGCGGACCGGCGTGACGCGCAACATGGCGAGCATGATCGCCGTCTACGGGCAAGAGCTGCTTCGGTTCGATGCCGCGCATCCCGGTGCCTCCAGGGCGCAGCGCGAGGCGCGCGTGGACGCGGAGGTCACGTCCGACGCCTCGAGAATCGCATGGACGAGGGCGCTAAAGGCGGACCTGGTGCGTGGAACGGCGTTGACTTTCGACGACCGTCGACTGGTGCCGAGCCTGTACCGACCGTTCTCGAAGGAGTGGCTCTACTTCGATCGCAAGCTCAACGAGCTCGTGCTGTTGATGCCCAAGTTCTTCCCAAGCTCCGTCACGACGAACCGCGTGATTGGGGTCTCCGCTGGAGAGTCACGCAGCGGCTTCTCCGCGCTCATGGCCGACGTCGTCCCGAGCCTGCACGCCACCGACATGGTCGGCTCGCAGTACTTCCCCCTCTACGTCTACGACGGCGACGCCGACGAGACGGATGCCGCCGCGCAGACCTCGCTCTTCGCCTCGGGCAGCAAGAAGACCGGCACCGGGCGGCGGGATGGGATCACCGACGCCGGGCTCGAGCACTTCCGCTCGGCGTATCCGGGCGAGGCGATCACGAAGGAGGACGTCTTCTATTACGTCTACGGGATCCTCCACTCGCCCGACTACCGCGAGCGCTACGCCGACAACCTCGGCAAGGAGCTCCCCCGCATCCCGCGCGTGCGCACCGCCGCGGACTTCTGGGCGTTCAGCAAGGCCGGCCGCGCGCTCGGTGACCTGCACGTCGGTTTCGAGAAGGTCCCGGAGCACCCCGCCAAGATCGACGAGAAGACGACCGCCGCGCCTCCGGTCGAGCGCTACCGCGTCACCAAGATGCGCTTCGGAGGCAGTGGACGCGAGAAGGACAAGACGACCATCGTCTACAACGACTTCGTCACCGTCTCGGGCATCCCCCTCTCGGCCTACGACTACGTGGTCAACGGCAAGCCCGCGATCGAGTGGGTGATGGAGCGGCAGAGCGTCACCACCGACAAGGCCAGCGGCATCGTCAAGGACGCCAACGACTACGCCAACGAGACCGTGGGCGACCCCCGCTACCCGCTCTCGCTCCTCTTGCGGGTCATCACCGTCAGCCTCGAGACGAACCGCATCGTCCTGGGCCTGCCCGCGCTCGACCTCCTCGACGCGCCCGAGGCCGCGCCGGCGCCGAAGGGCACGAGCGTCGCCGAGCGCGAGCACCTCATCCAGCAGCTGGTCGACGCCGAGCGCATCGGCGAGGCGCGCAAGATCGCGGAGGGCACGAAGTGGGAGCGCGTGCTCGCGCCGGCCGCCGTGCGCCAGGGCGAGCCCGCCTCCGGCGCCGACCCGCGGCCCAACCTCGCATGGCTCCGGAGCGCGGAGAACCGCGAGCGCTATCGGGGGCGCTGGGTCGCGCTGCGCGGGGGCGTCGTGCTCGCCGACGGGACGAAGCGTGCCGAGGTGGAGGCGCGCGTCGCGGGCGAGAAGGACGTGCGCGACATCCTCGTGGACTGGGTGGAGGGCTGACGATGAAGACGAGCGCAGGATGCCCGATGCCGCCCTGGGCGACGGGGCGGGCGAGGTTGGGCGAAGAAGACCCCAGTCGGGCAAGCCGCTGACGGTGGGCGCGCGCTGCCGGCTGGGCCTCGCGCCGACGATGACCACGGCGCTGCTCGACACGGGCGCGCGCTACACCGTCCTGGGGCCCTCGCTGAGCGCGGGCCTCGGGACGCAGCTCGGGCCGCCGGACGGCGCGACCAAGCTCTCGACCCGATTCGGGACCATCGAGGCGACGCTGCACAAGCTCGCTCGTCACGCTCGTCGCGGACTTCGGGCACGAGCTGTCGATCGCCGCCACGGTGGCGGTCGCGGGGGAGGAGTGGCCCACGAGCGCGCCGCTGATCCTCGGCTGGACGGGCCTGCTCGAGCACGTGCGCTTCGCCGTGGGGACCGAGAGCGGCGAGGCGTGGCTCTGGTTCGGAGCGTAGGCGCGGCTCGATGCAGTGATGAAGCGGACCACTCCGTGGAGTCAGGCGGGCCGTCGGCGAAGCTCCGCGATCCATGTCGGTTCCGACCCGGTTGGTGCCGGGTGTCGGGGTAGGATCACCGTGCGGATGAGCTTGATCTCGAAGGTCGCGCCCTCGGCGAGGGCGGCGGCGACCACGGCGCTGTGCGCCTTCGGGATGAAGCCGATCTTCGAGCCGTCGGCGCGGATGAGCTCGCACGCGTTCGTGTCGAACGGGTTCTCCGGGCTCCGGCGGATCCAGAGCTCCTCGCCGACGCGCAGCGGTCGATCCGCCGACGGGTGGTTGTACTGGGTTCCGCGGACTTGAAAGATGAGCGGGCGCTCCAAGCGATCGTCGGTCGGGCGCTGCTCGGCGAGCTCGATGCGGTCGGTCGCGAGGGTCCCGCCGCTTCGCGCGAGGATCTCGAAATCGTCGGCCGACTCGTCGAGACCCAACGTCGCGAGCAGCCCCACGCGATCGGCCCGTCGAACGCTCGGAACCCTCTCGGCGAACGTCGCGAAGAGCTTCGTCGAGCTGTACTCGACGTGCGGATCGGCGAACTCGGGGAGGAGCTCGAAACCGTGCTCGCGCGCCGCGGCGAGGTCGCCGTACGAGAAGAGGTAGCGATCGAGCCGGCGCCGGAGCGAACCGATCGGATGCCGCTCTCGGCGCTCGCAGTCGATCCAGAGGACTTGCAGGTCGTCGATGGTCACGTGAGGCTCAGCCGGTGCTCGATAACTTGACGGCCGAAACGCCGGAAGCCGTCAGGATACCAATCGTGGGGGATCCCTTCCAGGTATCGGTCGAGGGCTGCCATAGCCTGACGAACGGCGGCCCGCACTTCTGACAGCGCGCTCGGCCATTCGGGGACGGCCTCCAGGGCGAGCCTGACCTCGCCCAGGCGAAGTAGCCTCGATCCGTCGCCGAACCCGCTCGGGCAGTTCGCTGCGTACTGCTCGATATCGCTCGATTTTGCCACCTGCGACGAGGCGATGCTGGCTGTGGAGCTCAGCGCCCAGGCAGCCCGCCGGATCGTACATCGGCGCCAGCCGAACCTCGCCGGCCCCCGCTCGGATCACGCTCCAGTTCCCCTGGTGGCGGTCGCCGTTGCCGAGCAGGAAGTCGAACGCGAGCATCTTCACGAAGGGCACGACCAGATCGCCGCGGTGCCGCTCCAGCTGTCGAAGGGCGGCGATCGCGATCGGGACGGTGTGGTGGACCTTCTCTCCGGCGGCGTAGTTGCGGTCGTAGCCGGCGAGGATCTGGGCGCCGCTGTGCAGCTCCTCGTGCTCCGAGAGGAAGCGGCGGACGATGATGCCGCGCTGTGAGCGACCACCGTCGGTCCAGACGCACGGGCGGCTCGAGCGCCGCGCACTCGATCGCGGGCTCGTACGGCGAGCGCACCCTGTGGCTCTTCCGGAGCCAGAAGACGCCCTGAGGGTCCACGATCCAGGACTTCGCGCGGAGCCCGCGCGTCTCAGGCGGGCCGAGAGGCCAGTCGCTGACGTCCTCCACTGACCACGGGCTCTGCACTCACCGGCGACTGTACATCGATCTGCTCCGCCCCAAGGCGTAGCTACGAAGCGGACAAGGTGCTCGACGGCGGCCGCGTGTGGAGAGGTCGCCCGCGCGGAATGCGGGCACTCTCACGTCACCGGGTGAGCTTCACCAGAACGGCGACGACGTGGTGGACGCGTGCGCGGACGTCGGCGTCGACGTGGACGCCGGAGAGTGCCTCGGCGACGTCGAAGCAGGCGCCGAGCTCGCGCGCGGATCCGAGCGCGGTCAGGCGTCGCTGGCGGCGGTTGCCTGCGGTCACGCCGTCGGACTCGGCGAGGTTCAGCGGCACGCTGGCGGCGGCGCGACGCATCTGATCGACGAGGGAGCGGTCGCGCAGCTTCGGCTCGAGCGCGCGGACGTCGCGACAGAGCTGGATGGAGACGGCGTAGATGCGGAGCATGAGCGGTTCCTTTCGCGGCAGGTGCCTCGACCTGCTCGGGGCACACCCACCCCTCCCGCCCGCGCGCGCAGGAGCGCTCAAGCCACGCACGTTGCGCGAATGCGCAACGGCGTCCGGCGCGGAGCCACGCGCAGCGCGAAGCGCGAGCATGGCGAGCACCGGCGCGAGCGAAGCGAGCGGGCTTGAACGCGACCGCGCGCGGGCCAGGATGACCTCTGCCCCGAGCAGAGCGCTTTGGCCGATGGGATCGAGGAGCTCGATCTCCTCGGGCCGTCCTCTCGCAGCGGCCTCACGCGGCATGTCCTTCGCGGTCCCTCACCCCAACCCTCTCCCGCGAAGCGGGAGAGGGAGCCGCGCGTCGCCCTCGCCCTCGCCCTCGCCCTCGCCCTCGCCCTCGCCCTCGCCCTCGCCCTCGCCCTCGCCCTCGCCCTCGCCCTCGCCCTCGCCCTCGCCCTCGCTCGCTCACCGCCCGCGCGACGCCCGTCGCAATCGATCCGCGATCGCGAGCCCGAGGCCCGTCTCGGCGGGGAGCTCCACGACGACCATGCTCACGCCCCGCGCGTCGAGCGCGCGCAGGCTCGCGTAGAGCTCTCTCGCGCGCGCCGCGGGGTCGGCGGCGGCGGCGACGAAGAGCGCGCCGTCGATCGGCGCCGCGCCGATCCACGCGACCATCCCCGTCGCGGCGGCGACGAGCGCCTCGGCCTCCGCTCGATCGCGCACCGCCACCACGCGCGCGCGCGGCGCGTAGTGTGCGGCCAGCATCCCGGGCGCGCGGGCCGGGCCCTCGCGACCATCGGCGATCTCGGCGCCGAGGATCTCCTCGATCGTCTCGCGCGGGACGCCGCCGGGGCGCAGCAGCACCGGCACCACGCCCGTCACGTCGACGATCGTCGACTCGAGACCGATCTCGCACGGCCCTCCGTCGAGCACCGCGACGTCGCGCGCGAAGGGCTCGGTGAGCACGTGCATCGCCGTCGTCGGGCTGACGTGGCCGAACACGTTCGCGCTCGGCGCCGCGAGCGGCGCGCCCACGCGCCGGATCACCTCGCGCGCGAGCGGATGGCGCGGCACGCGCAGCGCCACCGTGTCGAGCCCGCCGGTCACCTGGTCGAGCGCCCGCGCCGAGCGCCGCACCACCAGCGTGAGCGGCCCCGGCCAGAGCACGTCCGCCAAGCGGCGCGCGCTCGGCGTCAGCTCGCGCGCCCACGCCTCGAGCGCGCCGCCCTCCCCCAGGTGCACGATCAGCGGATGCCCGGTCGGCCGCCCCTTCGCCTCGAAGATCGCCGCCACCGCCTTCGCGTCGTCGGCCCGCGCCGCGAGGCCGTACACCGTCTCGGTCGGGATCGCGACGAGCTCGCCGCGCGCCAATCGCGCGACCGCCTCGTCCAGCTCGACGCGCCGGTTCGTCATCGCTCGAGCCAGAGCCAGGCGATGCCGCCGATCGCCGCCAAGGCGCCGACCCCCACGAGCACCGTCATCACGCGGAACGCGACGCGCATCCAGAAGCGCACGACGAGCACGGCGATCAGCCCCACGCCGACGAGGATCGCGAGCACGGAGGCGCCGAGCAGAGCCATCGCCGCCTGCTATAGCTTGGCCGCCCGCCCGGCGTCACGAAGACGGCGCGCGCGGCCGAGCCAGCGTTCATGAGCACGTTCCGCGAATCCTGGGCCCTCGTCACCGGCGCGAGCGGCGGCATCGGTGAGTCGCTCGCGCGCGAGCTCGGTCGTCGCGGCGCGAACGTCGTCCTCACGGCGCGCAGCGCCGGCAAGCTGCGCACCATCGCCGACGAGATCGCCAGCGCGAGCGGCGTCGAGACGCGCGTGCTCGCCGCCGACCTCTCCACCGAGGCCGGCATCTGGCAGCTCCTCGTCCTCGTCGACGCGCTCGGCGTGCCGATCGATCACGTCGTCGCCAACGCGGGCTTCGGCAGCTTCGGCGAGATGATCGGCCAGACCGAGCGCGAGCAGCTCGAGATGGTGATGCTCAACTGCGGCGCGCTGACGGTGCTCGTGCGGCACTTCCTGCCGGGCCAGATCCAGCGCAAGCGGGGCGGGGCGATGATCGGCTCGTCCGCTCCGGCCCCTTCCGTTCGCGGGCCGAGCCCGCTCCCCTCCGGGGCCTCCGGGACGAGCACTCTTTGCGGGGCCATCCTCGTGGCCTCCACCGCGTCCTTCCAGCCCACGCCGCTCTACGCCGTGTACGGCGCGACCAAGCACTACGTGCGCGCGCTCGGCGAGGCGCTCGCGGCCGAGGTCGCGGGGACCGGCGTCACGATCAGCGTGCTCTGCCCGGGCCCCGTGCCCACCGGCTTCCAGTCGCGCGCCAAGACGGCCATCGCGCCCGCGCAGCAGGGCCAGGTGCTGACGCCAGACGAGACGGCGCGCCTCGGCCTCGACGGCTACGAGCGCGGCCGCGTGGTCGTGGTCCCGGGCCGCTTGAACCGCGCGCTCGCCGCGGTCTCGACGGCGCTCCCGAACCGGATCGTGGTGCCTTCGGTGCTCCGCATGATGCGCGGCAAGGATCGCTCGTGAAGCGCCGGCTCGCGCGGTTCGTCGGAGCGATCGGAGCCCTCTGCGCGGCGGCGGCCGGCTGCGAGTCGTGGGACCCGTCCATCCGGGCGCGCGAGCGCGCGCAGGAGACGTGGGCGTGCGAGAGCGTCGAGCTCACGCAGACCGAAGAGAACCGCTGGCACGCCATCGGCTGCGGCCACGAAGGCGACTTCGCGTGCACCGCGGGCGCGCTCGAGCCGACCTGCATCCAAGTGCGCACCGCTGGCGGCGAGCATCCGCGGGACGAAGAAGAAGAGGCGCTCGAGGCGCGCGCGCCCGAGGGTCTCGACGAGAGCGAGGCCGCTCTCTGGGCCCGCGCCCAGCACGAGGACCCCGATCTCGATCCGCGCGCCGACGAGGGCGAGGCCGAGGCCGTCCCGCCGCCGCCCCCGAGCGCGACGACGGCGACGCCCGCCAGTCCCGAGGCCGAGGCCGCCATCCGCGCTGGGCTCGACGCGCGTCGCGCGGACGTGTTCGCGTGCACGCAGCACGATCCGACGGTCGTACGCGTGACCTACGCCGCCGACGGCACGCTCGAGATCCACCTCGCCGGCGGCCTCGCGGGCTCGGCCGAAGAGGGCTGCGTGCGCGCCGCGCTCTCCGGCGTGCGCGCGCCCGAGAGCGCCACGGGTGGCGCCGTGCTGCACCTGATCCACGCGCCCCGCTGAGGCGCGCTACTCGCCGCGGCGCACGATCTCGGCGCGCACCTCGATCACGCCTGCGCGGATCATGTCGATCGCCTCGGCCGCTGCGCGCGAGAGGTCGAGGATGCGCGGGTGCCGACGACCCCACGGGCCGCGGTCGTTCACGCGCACGACGACCGACGCGCCCGTGTCGGGGCGCACGATGCGGATGAGGGTGCCGAACGGGAGATCGCGCGAGGCGCACGTGAGCGCGCTCGGATCGTAGGGCTCGCCGCTCGCGGTTGCGTGGCCGGCGAGGCTGTCGTGGTAGTAGCTCACGCGCCCCTCGATCGTCTCGAGCGCGGGCGCCGTGGCCCAGGGATCGCTCGTCGTCGTGGGCGGCGGCGATGGCTCGATCGCAGCGACGACGGTCGTCTCGGGAGGCGCCGCGCTCCCCGAGGTCTCGGTCACGGGCGCCGTGCGCGGGCCGCGCGTGATCGTCGCGCTGCTGTGGCGCACCGCGCTCGCGCAGCTCGGCACCGCCGCCGCGCTCACGATCAGAGCGAGGGCGGCGGAGAGGCGCATCAGCGCACGCTCGTCACGCAAGACGCGCCGAGGCTCGGCCCCCCGTCACGCACGGGCGCCGCGGCCGGGGCTCTCACGTGCCCCCGGCGGTCTGCGGCGTGGGCTCGGTGCTCGGCTGTCCGTGTCCCGGCGCGATCATCATGCGGCGGTACACATCGTACACGAAGCGGTCGCTGTGCTCGGGCGTGTGGCAGCGCAGGCAGGTGTCCTCGGCCATGTCGCGCGCGATATGGCCGCCGTCGGGATCGTCCGAGTGGAGACTGCCCGGCCCGTGGCAGTTCTCGCAGCCCACGTTGCGCAGCTCGCCCTGCTCGCCGAGGTGCGTGACCGTGGAGCCGCCCGGTCGCTGGTAGCCCGTGACGTGGCATCCGACGCACGAGAGGTTGTACTCCTTGTGCACGTCGACGAGCGTCTGGTAGGCGTGCCCGTGCAACGTGGTGCCCCACCACGTGACGGCCTCGGCGTGGCACTCGCCGCAGCGCGCGGTCCCGACGTAGCTCGCCTGCCCCTCGGCGACCGGCGGCGGCAGCACGCCCGCGAGCGCGACGCGGTTGTGCTCGTTCACGCGCTGCGCGTAGCCCTCGAGCAGCGCGCGCACGGTCGGATCGCGATCCGAGTCGTCGGGGAGCGGCACGAACGCGGCCGTGAAGGCGCGTCCCGTGATCTCGGGCGCGCGCGCGGCCTGCGCGATCACCGCCTCGACGTCGGAGAGGTGCTGGCGCTGCGCGGCGAGATCCTCGGCGCTCGTCGTCCCGTCGCGCTCCCACTCGGCGATGCGCGCGCGCAGGTCCGTGGCCTCGCGCACGTGGCGGTCGCGCTCCTCGGTGCGCGACCACGTGCTCGCGTCGACCCAGTCTCCGGTGCGCGCGAGCCCATGGAGCTCGACGACCGCGATCCCCTGGCCCTGCTGCCGCGCCGTCACGACGATGGCGCCGTTGACCGAGGGCGGGTGCGCCGCGTCCTCTTCGAGCCCGCCCGCCACGAGGACATCGACGCCCGGCACCGCAGCCGCCCAGCGGCGCGCATCGCGGCGCGTCGCGTCCACGAGCGCGACGATCACGGTGGCGCCCTCGGCGCGTGCGGCCGTGGCGGCGGCCTCGAGCGCCGCGACGGGATCCGCCGGGACCTCGACGCCGGCCGCAGGCTCGAAGCCGGCGATGCCGATGATCCCGACGTGCACGCCCGAGACGTCGAGCACGACGTGGTCGCGCATCAGATCGGTCGCGGCCGGCGTGCCCGCATCGGCCTCGGCCGCCGCAGCGCCCGCGCGCACGTGCGCGCCCGAGCCCACGAGCGGGAAGTGCGCGCGCTGCACGAGCGCGGCGAGCGACTCGAGGCCCTCGCGGAGATCGCCCTGCCCCGGCGCGGCCGCCGCGAGCCCGATCTGCGTGAGGCCGTCGGCCACCGTCTCGGCCCGCCAGCGCTCCTGCGTCGCGGAGAGCTCGGGATCCATGCCGTGGCGATCCTCGTCGAAGAAGAGGTTGCCGGCCGCGACGACGAGCGTCGGCGCGCCGTCGCTGCGAATCGCGGTGAGGCGCGCCGCGAGCCGGTCGAGGCCGCCGAGCGGATGGCTCGTGCAGCCGCAGGGCTCGAGGTAGCCCTTCAGGTCCGTGAGCACGACGACGCGTAGCTCCGCGCGACCGAGATCGGCCGCCTGCACCTCGGGCACCGCCGCGCTCTCGGGCGTCGTCCCGTGGTGCCCATCCGAGCACGACCCTCCGGAGCCGGTGAGGACGAGCAGCGCGAGCAGCGCCGCGGGCGGGAGCAGACGACGCTCCATGCGGGAGCGAGGACGAAGGCCGGGATCGCGCGTCACGGAAGGCGTCATAGCGCGTCCTCGGGGCCTACGCCCCGGTCGGCCGACGGGCGCGCGCTCGGCGCCTCGCCTCGAGCGCGCGCTCAGATCCCCGGCGTGCGCTGGCGAATCCAGCGCTGCACGCGCTCGATCTCGTCGTCCGAGAGCGGCGGCCCGTCGGGGGGCATCGGGTTGCCGACGATGTGCTCGTCGCCGACCATCGTGTAGAGCAGATAGCTGCGGCCCGGGTCGCCCGCGGCGATGCGCGGTAGGCCCACGAGCGCGGCCGTCACGGGCCGCGGCAACGACCCCGCGCCGCCGGGCGCCACCGCCCGCGCGGGGACGCCGATCGCGGTCCTCCGCAGGCCGTCCGCGGACGAGAGGTCGAGGCCCACGGCGGGGCTCTCGGCGCCGTGACAGCCCACGCCGGCGCAGTGCGCGAAGACCGGCGCGACGTCGTCGTAGCCGACCGGCGTCTCCGTGCGCGGAGTGGCGGCGACCGACGTGTGGAACCGGATCGGCTCGCCCTCGACCGACGCGCGCCCTTCGAGATCCACGACCGAGTGGACGACGAAGTCGTAGCCGACGTCCGGCTCGAGCGCGCCGATGGGCGTGACGAGGATGGCCGGGCGCACCACGTCGAGCCCCATGTCGACGAAGACGTAGACGTCGTTCGACGTCACCTCGACGACGCCCTGGTACAGGCTGTTCGGCGCGATGCGCCGGTCGAGCTCCACGCGCCACGCGACGGCGCGGTCGACCTCCCCCTCGGTCAAGGACGGCGTGATCGCCACGATCCTCGGTCCCGCGCCCGTCCCGCGCGCCGGCGGGAGATCGCAGCCGAGCGCACACACGCCCGCCAGCGCCCCGAGCAGCCCCGCCTCGAGCGCAGCGCGACCGGCCCTCACCGCGCTCGAGATGGCCGCGCGGCGAAGGCCCACGACGCGTGCTTCAGGACTCGGCGTAGACGCTGAGCTGCTGGCGAACGACGTCCTCGGGAATCCCGTCGGGGATGTACTCCTTGAGGCAGTCCGCGACGGTCACGAGCATCTCGTCCACGCCCTTGTCCTCGATGAGCTTCGCGAGGAGCTGGCGCGCCTCACGGGAGTCGTCGTCACGGAGGAACTGGCGGATCTGCTCGATGGTGATGTCCCCCGAGAAGTCGAGCTGAGCGTTCTGCAGGAGGAAGCGGGCAAGCTCTTTCACGTGGGATCTCCTCCGCCAGCAAGACCCGGCGGTCAGCGGTTTTTATCCTTCGCGCGGAGGGCGACGCAAGGACAAACGCGCCGAGGTGGCTCGACGGGGTCGCCGCCGGGCACCCGGCGGACAAAGCGCCTCAGCGCGACGGCCGAGCGACAGCCCTCCGAGCGACAGGCCTCCGAGCGACAGGCCTCCGAGCGACAGCCGCCCAGAGCGACGACCCAGAGCGACGACCCAGAGCGACGACTCAGGGCGACGACTCAGGGCGACCGCTCAGAGCGACATGCCAGCGAACGGATCGTCCGGATCCGTCCGACGCGTGCCCGAGCCGGTCGACCCGCTGGAGGACCCGGTGCTGCCGGAGCTGGAAGAGCCGGTGCTGCCGGTGCTGCCGCTGCTCGAGCCGGATCCCGAGCCGCTGGGCGTGCTCGGGCTCGAGCCGCTCCCGCTGGGCGTCTCCGGCGCGTCGGTGCGATGCCGCGTGTGGCCGCTCAGCCGATCGGCGATGTCGGCCTGCGCGTCGTCGGCCGTGCCCGCTTCGCTCTCGTCGCGCAGGATCGAGTCGACGAGCGCGTGCCCGCCGTCCTCGTGCGTGATCGTGTGGGTGCGGAGCTGAGGGAGCTGCGCGAGCGTCGCGCGCTCCTCGAAGACGAGGCAGAAGAAGCCGTAGAAGCGTGTCTGGTCCACGGCGCGCAGGCGCGTGGTCGCGTCCTGCCACTCGACCCAGCGCGTGGGCGGACGGCCCTCGACGAGCGAGCCGCTGCGCTCCACGCCCGGCCCGAAGCGGCGCTGGATGGCCTCGGCGAACTGGTCGAAGGTCACGCCCGCGCCGAACGCCGACGCGTCGTAGGCCTGGTAGCGCTTCCAGAGGTGGTCGTTGATGAAGAAGTAGTGGCTCGTCGAGTGGGTCGCGTCCTCGCGAACGACCATCATCGACTCGTTGTTGCCCGACGTGAACTCGTCGCGGAGGAACGAGGTGTCCCAGCCGCTCGCCTGCCCGCGGAAGCGGATGAAGCTCGCGCGGATGCGCCGGATGCCCTCGTCGCGCTCGGCGCGGAGGCGGTCTTCCTCGATGGCGCCGGTCGCCTTGGCGATGCGCGGCCGGAACGCCTCGGTGATCTGCCCCGAGAAGTGCTCGAAGGTGTCGTGCGGGTTCATCCCCCAGTGGATGCCGATCTCGTCGAGAGCGGGCGCGATCGCAGCGCTCTCCGGGGCCTCGGCCGGTGCGGTCGAGGCACTGCGACCGCTGCGGCTGCCGCGGCTGCCGCGGCGCCCGCGCTGGGCCTCGGCGGCGTTCGCCGCGACGACGGCGACGATGCTGAGCGCGCACGACACCAGCGCGATGGCGGCGACGACTCGATCGGTACGCATCCAGGGCTTCATGACCACTCCTTCGACGGGCGCATCATACACGTGCCCACGTCTTTGGACACGAGCAAGGGGCCGGCCCTTGGCCGCCCCCTCGCCCTCGACGTGACCGCCCTCAGACGGGCCAGCCCCGCCGCTGCTTCACCGCGAGGCCGCACCGCCGATGGCCCCGCCCACGAACGGGATGAGGCTCGCGAGGTCGTTGTCGTCGAACGAGAGCATGGCGCCCAGGAAGAAGTCGATGGTCGACTCGTTCAGGAAGTCGTCCACGCCGCCCAGGATGAAGAGCGAGTCGACCAGCTCGTAGGAGAGGCGCGTGCGCACGCGCGGGAACTGCGAGTGGCCGAACTGGAAGATGTCGGCGTTGATGACCAGCCGGTCGTCGAAGAAGTTCAGGTCGAGGCCGAGGCCACCGGACGACTCCATGATGCCGAAGCGGAACGTCGCGAAGTACACGCGCTGCGCGAGCATCAACGAGAAGAGGAGCGCCTCGCTCGTGGTCACGCGCTGCTCTTCGTAGAACTCCGGCTCGCCGGCGGCAGGCGGGCTACGCCGCACCTGCGTCGTCGTGAACTCCGTGCGGCCGCGCGGGTCGTCGACGAGCTGGATGAGGAAGTAGCGCCCTTCCCGCGGGAAGATCTGGAACGAGAAGTAGTTCTTGAAGGTGTTCGAGAGGAAGTTGTACTCGCTCCGGAGCTGCACGAGCGTGCGCAGGCGGGTGAAGGCGCCGACCACGTCGGAGACGCCCTCCACGCTCGTCTCCACCTCGTCGATGAGGTGCTCGTCGCTCGTGAGGCGGCCGAGCGTGCCCTCGCCGGCCGCCGTGCGCTCCGTGACCTCGCCGATGTCGGCGAGCACGTCCTCGAGCTGCTCGGAGGCGCGGTGGATCGACGCGAGCGTGTCGTCGGTCTCGCCGAGCGTGCGGTCGATGTCGCCCTGGTTCGCTTCGAGCAGGTCGCGCACCTCGGCGGTGAGCGCCTCGACGTTGCGGAGGATCGCCTCGAGCCGTGGTCGTGCATCCTCGGTGATGCCCTCGACGTTCTCGAGGGTGCGATCGACCACCTGCTCGTTGGCCTGGATGGTGCGGTTCACCGCCTCCAGCGCCTCGGTGAGGTTGCGGAGGGCGGACTGCATCTGCCGCCCGGCCTCGTCGGTGCCGAAGCTCGTCTCGAGCTGCGCGGCCACGGCGCGCACGGAGTGCGCGATGGCGCCCACGTCCTGCATGATGTCGCCCATCGCGGGCGTGTCCTCGACGACCGTGATCTCGTCGCCGTCGACGAGCTGCCGCGTGCCGGCCGTGCCCGGATGGATCGCCAGCAGGTACTCGCCGAGGAGCGAGGCCGACTCGCGGCGCACGCGGGCGTCCTCGAAGATCTCGACGCCGTCGTCGAGCACGATGTCGACGCGGGCGCGGTCCCCCTCGAGCCGGATGCGGTCGATCTGGCCGACGCGGATGCCGGCGATCGTGACGCGCGACTTCGTGATGAGCCCGGACGCGTCGTGCATCCGCGCGTACACGCGGTAGCCGCTGCCGCCGCCGGCGCTCTCGTCGACCGCGCGCCAGAGCAGGAAGGCTGCGACCACGGCCGCGACGACGAGCGCCCCCACCTTCGCCGCATTGATCGTGTCGCGCATCGAGCCGGCCGAATCCTATCTCAAGTTTCGCGAGGATCCGCGAGGTCCGGGGTCTCGCGCAAGGGAGCGACGTGGCGAGCCCCACCGGCGCGCCACGCGAGGAAGGCCGGCAGCACGACGACGGCCGTCGTGAGGCAAGTGACCTCGCTGATCGTCATCGCGAGGCCGAACGAGTTCAGCGCGCGGTTCGCCGAAGCGAAGAGGGAGATGTAGCCGATGATCGTCGTGAGCGAGCAGAGGATCACGGCTCCCCCTGCCCCCTCGAGCGAGCGGCGCAATGCCCCGTCCTCCCCGCGCTCGCGCTCCTCGGCGAGGCGCTGGATCACGTTCACCGCGTAGTCGACGCCGATGCCGAACGTGATGGGAAACGCCACGAGGTTCAGGAAGTTCACGTTCGCGCCGACGAAGGCGAGCACGCCCGCCATCCAGAGCACGCCGAGCAGGAGCGCCGCGATCGTCAGCACGCGATCGCGCGGCACGCGGAACGAGACGAGGACGAGCAGCGCGACCGCCACGAACGAGAGGGCGATCGCCCGCAGGCCGTCGCGATAGATCGACGTGAGCAGATCCGCGAACACCACACCGACCCCGGCGACCGCGGGCGCGCGGCCGTCCGCCGTCCGCACGCTGCGCACCGCCTCGGCCCACGCGATCATCGTGCGGCCGTCCCAGGGGTCGTGGGAGGGCTCGTGCTCGCTGAACACGAGGCGACCGCGCGTTCCGTCCCGCTCGGTGAAGGGGCGCGCCACACTCACCGGCAGATCGGCGATGGAGACCGGCACGAGGTGCTCGGGCGGCAGGTTCTCGTCGATCTGGGCCTGGCGCTCGGCCGAGACGTGCGGGCGCACGTCGAGCAGGAGCTCCCGGAGCTCGGCGAGGATCGGGATCTTCGCCTCCTGATCGCTCGGCACGAGGTCGTCCATGGTGCGCACCTCGCCGAGCACACCGGGATGCGCCTCGCCGTACGCGAGCAGCTGGCTGCGCAGCGTGGGCACGTCGCTCCGCGAGGGCGCCAGGATCGCGAGCGCGCTTCCGCTGCGCGTCTCCTCGACCGTCTCGCCCACCCAGCGCCCGACCTGCTCGACGTGGCTGCCCTCCCCGCGCCGGGCCTGCAGCTCGCGGAAGTCGTACTCGAGCACGTCGCCGCGCACGCGGAGACCCAGCGCCACCACGAGCGCCACCGTGACGAGCGCCGCCACCGCGAGCACGGTGCGCGGCGCCCCGAGCGCGAGGCGCGCCGACCACACGCCGTAGAAGCCCTTCGCACGCCGCTCGCGCTCGGCGAAGGTGAGCGGGCGCGCGCGCTCGGCCAAGACCACGAGCGGCGGCAGCACCACGTAGGTCGCGACCCAGCAGAGCACCATGCCGAGGCCGCCGATCACGCCGAAGTCGCGGAAGCCGCGCACCTCGGTGGAGAGGAGCGAGCCGTAGGAGAGCGCGGCGGCGAAGGCCGCGGCCATCGTGGCCGCCCAGGTGCCGGCGTGCGTCCGCTCGAGCGCCGCGCGCACGTCGTGCCCCGCGCGGCGCTCTTCGAAGTAGCGCCCGAGCCAGATGACGGCCGAGTTCACGCCGTTGCCCACCACGATCGATCCCAGGAAGGCGGTCGAAGCGTTCAGGTACGTGACGATGGGCTGCGCGATCCCGAACGTGAGGATCACGGGGGGCACGAGCACCAGCGCGAGCAGCCAGAGCGCACGCACGTGGAGGAAAAAGAGGAAGATCACCACGGCGAGCAGCACGGCCGTGACCACGGTCGAGCGCTCGACGGCCTCGGCCAGCGCGTCGGTCTCCTCGCGCACGTCCATCAGCTCGCCGCCGTAGTCGATGCGCAGGCCGCCGGCGACGAAGCCGCTGCCCCCTGCGGAGCGCTGCTCGCTCGGCACCGCGCCGAGGATCTCCTGCGCGTCGTGCTCGATGGCGGCGATCAGGCGATCGGTCGCCTCCGACTCGCCGCCGCGGATGCTCGTGCGCACGAAGACGAGGAGCACGGGCTCGGTGGGGTGCTGGTAGAAGCCCTCCGGGAAGCGATCGAGACGCCCGCGCGCGAGCTCGGCCTCGTCCTCCATGCGGCGGATGACGGCTTCGGGGTCCGGCGGCGGCTCGTCGTCGAGGTCGACGTAGAATGGGTTGGCGCGCGCGCGCTCGTAGTCGAGGCGGTCTTCCAGCGCGTCGCGCATCTCGCGCAGGTCGTCCGCGCTCGCGTAGAGAAAGCGGTGCTCCTCCACGAACGTCGCGAAGTCGGCGACGGTCCAGTCGACCGCGGCCACGTCGAGGTCCGAGCGCGCTTCGATGCGAGGCGCGAGCGCACGGACGAGCCCGCGGGCGTCCTCGATCGCCGCGCCCTGCTGCACCTGCACGGCGAGCGTGAGCGTGGCGGTGCCGCCGAAGCGCGCGCGGATCTCGTCGAGGTCGACGACGCTGCGCGCGCTCTCGGGGAGGATCGCCTGGAAGTCGCTGTTCAGACGAAGCGCGAGCGCGCTCGGAAGCGCGGCGAGCGCGACGGCGAACGCGACGCCGAGCCAGAGCCACGGACGCTGGTGCTGGCCACGCGCGAGCGTCTCTGCGAGCCGCTTCATCGGCCGGCCGAGTTATCGCGAAAGCGACCGCGCGGCCATCGTTTTCTGCGGGGATTGTGCGTGGAGCGGCAGGATCAGAGCAGGCGCTCGCGGAACAGCCCGATGATCTCGTCCACGGCCTCGCGCGTGGGCTCGCCTGCGCGGTCGATCAGATGGTTCGTCACCACGCTGTGGGGGCGCTTGTTCCCGCCGATCGCGGCCGGATTGGACGAGGAATCGGGCAGCGTGCGCAGGCGGATGCGGTCGCCCAGGGCGCGGTCGTAAGCGTCCCAGCGGGCCTTCGTGCACACCGGATCGCCCGCGAAGCGGTACGCCAGACCGACGAGGTCGTCTTTCTCCATGCGCGCGCGGATCGCGGTGAGATCCTCGGGGCTCGTGTGCAGGCCCGCGGCGCTGCCGAGCGGCAGCGAGGGCTGGCAGAGCACCGGGACGAGCATGCTCGGCTCGAGCATCATCGAGAGCGCGAAGTTGCCGGTGAAGCACATCCCGACCGCGCCCACGCCTTTGCCGCCGCGCTCCTCGTGCGCGCGACGCGCGAGCGCGCGCATCCACTCGGTGATCGGAGAGGTCACGCCCGACGCGAGCGCGCGGAACTCGCGGCGCACGCACGCGCGCGTGATCGTCGAGAGCACGTAGGGAATGCTCGCCGGGCGCCCAGGGTCACCGAAGAGGACGGGCAGGTACACGGTGAAGCCCGCGTCGCGCACCCAGCGCGCAAAACGCGCGACCTCCGGCGTGATGCCAGGGATCTCGGCGACCACGACGACCGCCGGCCCGGTGCCCGAGACGAAGAGCGCGCGTGTCGCGCCGACGACCGTGACCTCGCGGCGGGAGAAGTCGCTCAGGGGATCGCGGACACAGATCGGCTCGGTCGAGTGCGTCACGGCGCCCCATGCTACCCGCGCGGCACCGCGTGATGGAAGCTACGGCGAGGCGCTGCCCGCACGGACTGTGACGGGAGCGCTGGCGGGCGTCGCCGGCTTCCAGAGCGCGCTGACCCCGAGCGAGACGCCGGCCAGGAAGAACTGGCAGAGCCGCGCGATGAGCGCGATGCCGATGGCGCGCGCGGGCGCGTCGGCCAGGCCGAGGGTGCTCGCGAAGAGGCGATAAGCCCCTTCGGTGATGCCGACCTGGTTCGGCACGAGGTCCCCGAAGCCGGCGCCCACGAGGTGGATGCCCTGCGAGACGAGCGCCGAGAGCGGCGTGAGCGTGCCTCCGACCGCCAGCAGGATGAGGCCGTACTGCACGGCCTGCAGCCCCCGCCCGAAGAACGTGAGCGCGATGGGCCGGCCCCACGCGACGTCGTCCCGGAGCGCCTCGTCGAAGTCCTCGCCGTGCGAGGCGAGCGCCCGGATGCGCTTGCCGAGGAAGCTGCCGACGCTGGAGCGGCGCGACGCGAAGATGATCGCGCCGCCGATGAGCCCCGTGCCGACGCCGTTGATGAGCACCGCCCACGCGAGGCCGGCGCCGAAGTTGTCGCTCGCGAGGCCGACCGCGACGTAGCAGGGGATGCTGATGAGCGTGTTGCCGATCAGCGTGGCGGCCTGCAGGCGCGTGGCGAGCGCCGCGGCGCGCGAGCCGCCGACGTAGGGCGTCAGGCCCGCTGCGCGCGCGACCTCGCCGCCGGCGCGCCCGGCGGGCAGCAGGATCATCACGCCGTACGCCAGCATCGCGGTGCGCAGCCAGACGAGGAAGGGCACGTTCGCGCCGCGCTCGCCGAGGAAGGCGCGCAGCGCGAAGACGTCCATCGACATGAAGCCGATCTCGAGCGCGAGGATCGCGGGCAGGAACACCGCCGCATCGAGCAACGTCCGGAACACCGCGTCGGGCCCGGCCTCGTTCACGAGCGCCACGACCGCCGCGATGCCGAGGACGACGAGCAGCCCCTTGGCCACGTTCTTCAGAACGCGGTTGCGCCGTTCGCGCCGCTCCTGGGCATCGTCGTCCGCTGGTGCTCGATCGGCCACGTCGGCCTGGCGATCTAGATCGAAACCGCCTCGGGGTCGACCGGGGTCGCCCGGAGCCACCACGGGGAGAAAGCGCTCTGGAGAGGAGCTGGGACCGTTCGGCAGCACGACCTCGAGCGTCGCAAAGACCGCGCCGCCCGGGTCTCGTGCTTCCGCGCGCCCGGCGCCACGCGAAGCCGCCGCGAACGGCGCCAGCGCGGCGGTTCACCCCGCGCGGCTCCGCCACGACCGCGGCCCGCGAGCATGGACACCACCCCGGCACCGAGCGCGTCCGGGGTGGCTGGCCTGGGTCCGCGTCAGCTCTTCTTCGCGAGCTCGATCAGGCCCGCCTTGTCGCTCCACACCTTGCGGAACGCCTCGGCGTATTGGTCGACCGTCTCCGCGCTCTGCGCGATGAGCGGGCAGGTCTGCGAGAAGAGCACGATCGACGAGGCGAGCAGCTGGCCCGCGCCCTCGTACTTCGCTCCGTAGTTCGCGCGATAGCGCTCGAGATCGGCCGGCGTGCCGCCGTTGAACGCGAAGGGGAAGCCCTTGCCGAAGCCCTTGAGCTCGCTGAACAGCGGGAAGCTCGGGAGCGCCGCGCCCTGCCAGAGCACGACCTCGCAGCCTTCGGCCTTGAGCGCCTTGATCGTCGCGTCGCGCAGCTTGCTCGGCGAGAGATCGATGCCCGCCTTCTGCGGGTCGAGCCACACGCGGTACTTGTGGAACACCGTCGTGCGATCGCCGGGGATGACCTGCGGCAGCACGCCCGGGAGCTCGCGGAGCGCCTTCGCCAGCCGGTGCCCGTTCTCCTGCGCCTTCTTCGTCTTCTCCGGCAGGCGCGCGAGCTGGCTGCGCGTGAAGGCGGCCATCATCTCGTTGCCGCGGTACATCGAGCCGACGCCGAGCGAGACCATCGCGCGGTGACCGTCGAGCGGGCGATCGAGGTCGTAGGCGGCCGCATCCGCGCGCACGATGTTCTGCGCGAAGTTGCGGACCTGGTTCGCCTTCTCGAAGAGCGCCTCGTCGTTGGTCGTGTAGATCCCGCCCTCGCCCGCCGACAGGTTCTTGCTCGACTGGAGCGAGAAGCCCGCGCCGCGACCGAAGCCGCCGACCGGCTTGCCCTCGTAGGTCGCGAGGTGGGCCTGCGCCGCGTCCTCGATCAGATCGAGCCCGCGCTTCTTGCAGATCGCGAGGATCGGCCCGAGGTCGGCCGGCGTGCCGTGCACGTGCACCGGCATGATCGCCTTCGTGCGCGGAGAGATCGCCGCCTCGATCTTCGAGACGTCGATGTTGCCGCTCATCGGGTCGACGTCGACGAAGACCGGAATCGCGCCCTGCGAGACCACGGCGAGCGCGGTCGCGACGAACGAGTAGGCCGGGACGATGACCTCGTCACCCTCGCCGATGCCGAGCGCGCCGACCGCCACCTGCAGCGCGCTCGTGCCGGAGTGACAGAGGAGCGCGAACTTCGTCTGCTGGGCCTCGGCGAACTCTTCCTGCAGCGCGCGCGCCTCGGGGGCATCGCTGCCGCTGAGGATCCCGCGATCGAGCACGCGCATCACCGCCGCCTTGTCGGCGTCCGTGATCTCGGGCCACTTCGCGTGCCGCGACTTGTCGAACAGGGGCTTTCCACCGAGCGCAGCGAGCGTCATCGCGTTTCTCCTCGTCTCTCGTCGTTCACTCTCGAAAGGAAAGGGGCCGGAGCGAGTGCACTCCGACCCCTGGCTCCATCGAACCGTCGCGGCGCCTCAGGCGTTCGCGTGCTTGCGCGCCCAGCTGATGAGCATGCGCTCCTGCTCGAACACGTCGTGCTGGGGCTGCTCGCCCTCGGCCGCGTACGGGCTCTTGAAGTAGATCGAGAGCTGGCGCTGGATGCCCTTCTCGCCCTTCGCCTTCGCGATCTCGATGATGCGGACGAGGTCGAGGACGAGCGGCGCCGCGAGGATCGAGTCCTGGCAGAGGAAGTTGATCTTCATCTGCATGGGGATGCCGCAGAAGCCGCCGAGGTCGATGTTGTCCCAGGCTTCCTTCGCGTCGCCGCGCGGCTTGTAGTAGTGGATGTGGACCTGGTGGTTCTCCACGCGGTAGCCGAGGATCGAGTCGAGCACGGCGGCCTTCGACATGACCTTCGTCTTGTTCGAGCCCGGGTTGTCGAGCACGAGGCCGTCGTTGTTGCCGAGGAAGTTGACCGAGTACCAGCCGACGACCTTGAGGTTACGCGCGCGGAACATCGAGGCGAGCGCCGTCTTGAGCAGCGTCTGGCCCGTCTTGCCGTCCATGCCGGCGTACGGGTTCTTCGTCTCGTTCGCCTGCTCCTGCAGCGCCGGGATGTTCGTGAGCGAGGGCGCGAAGTTCACGTACGGAACGCCGAGCTTGTTCGCCACGTAGAAGTAGCGCTGCGCGGGCGCGATCGAGGGATCGTTCGCATCGAGGCCCTTCTCGAAGCCGGCGAGCGTCTTGTGCGCGTCCGTGAGCTCCTGGTAGCGCTCGGTCGACGCGAGGTTGACCATCACGACGGTGTCGCAGTCGTTCGCCTTCTTGAAGTCCGTGATGTTCTTCTCGATGGCCGCGAGCTCCTCGCGGAAGTTCTTCACCTTGACGACGTTCTCGCCCTTGATGTTCGCGGCGTACTCGCCCGAGAACACCGCCGGCCACGGCTTCATCGTCTGGAGCTTCTCCTTGATCTGATCGAGCTGCGCATCCGGGAGCACCTTGTGGTGCTTGGCCGCGGCGTACACGTCGCTGAACTGGAGATCCCAGCCGCCGAAGACGATGTCCTCGAGCGCGCGGAACTTGAGGTGCTGCGTGATGAGCTCACCCGGGGCCGGGTTGCCCGCCTCGGTCAGCATGCCGAGGCGCGGAACGATGCCGCGGACCATCAGCTCCACACCCGCGATCACCGTCGAAGCGACGGCGCCGTTCACGCCCACGATCACCACACCCAGCTTCTTGCCCATCTGTCTCTCTCCTCTTTCACGATCCAACGAACTGGAAATCCTCGATCCGTGGCTCACTGCCCGACGTAGCTGCGGAGAATCCGCTTGCGCTCGTCGTCCACGATCCGGGGGAACTTGCTCTGCACGCTCGTGTTGCCGATGTCGGTCATGAAGCGCTTCACGCTCCCCGGCGGCAGCACCACGAGCTCGGGCGCGAAGATGCCGACGTCGTCGACGCGGTGCTCGCGGTAGACGCGGTTCTCCTTGCAGAGACCGGCGTCGAAGTCGCGGGCGAAGCGCGCCTTGTCGATGTCCTTGCCGCCGTCGGCGAACTCGACGAAGAGCACGTACTTGCTGCGCGAGGTGCCGTGCACGCCCACGTCGGCGCCGCAGCCGTAGTCGACGGTCGTCGCCGGCTGCTGTGCGAGCGCGTGCTCCATCGCGCGCTGGATCTCGACGTGCGTCGTGAGCTCCTGCGTGGTGGAGAGGCAGCCCGTGAGGCGGCCCGCGAACTCCATGCGGAGCGGGCTCTTGCTCGTGAAGCGCACGAGGTCGCCGAGCCGGTAGGAGTAGAGGCCCGAGACCGTCGTGACGTGGATCGCGTAGAGCTTGCCGACCTCGACGCCCCAGAGCGGCACGCGCGAGGGCCACGCCGAGAAGCTCGAGAGATCGCTCGCCTCTTCGACCGGCACGAACTCGAAGAACACGCCGCGGTCGGGGATCATCAGCATCCCGCGCTCGCCGCTGTGATCGCTCGTCGCGTAGATGCCGCCCTCGGTCGCGTTGTAGGTGTCGACGAGCACGATGTCGTCGCGGCCCATGCGCTCGCGGATGACGGGCATGTACGGGTCGGCGCTCACGCCGCCGCCCACGAGCACGCGCAGGTTCGGCCAGAGCTCGGCGACCGTGCTCACGTTGCGGCCCTTCTTGCGGGCGTTCGCGAGGAGCTTGTCGAAGAGGATCGAGAACCAGCACGTGGTGCCGGCGACCGCGCGGATGTCGTGGTCGATGTACGCGTCGACGATCTTGTCGAGCTTGAGGTCGTAGTCCGCGATCTCGCGGATGTCCTTCTCGGGCAGCTGCGCCGGGCGCGTGAAGGCCGGCATGTTGATCGACTGCAGGCTCGGGTTCGTCGTGATGTAGACGGGCCCTTCCTTGCGCATCGTCGTCGGCGGGAAGAGGCCGAGCGTGAAGCCGCTCGTGTAGTCGGTCTCGCCGCGCCACACGAGGTAGCGGAACATCGCGTCCGAGGCGCTGCCGCGCTGGAAGGCGACCTGCGCGTCGCTGATCGGGAGGAACTTCGGCTTGCCCTTCGTGCTCGAGCCCGACGAGTTGCCGAAGTACTTGATCATCTCGGGGACGAGGATCCCGCGCTCGCCCGTGCGCATCGCCTCGAAGGCGGGCGAGTGCGAGTCGTAGTCGCCGCAGGGCACGCGCGCGGCGTACTGCTCGTAGCTGCGGATGTCGCCGAAGCCGTAGCGGCGGCCGAAGGTCGTGTCCTTCGCGTGGCGCGTGATGCGGAGCAGCTGCTGCGTCTGCACCTCTTCCACGTGGCGCAGCGCGCGGTCCCACATCGCGACGCGCACGCGCGCGGCGGCGTAGAGGCCCTGCGCGACGGCGCGGGGATAGATCGTCTTCTTCAGCGGGCGCGTGCCACCGGCGCGCGCGCGCGCGGCCCCGTGATCGGCGCTCGCCGTCTTCTTCGGGGTGGTCGTCGTCGTCTGCGCGTCGTCCATTCGTGCTTCCATGGCGCTCCGTCGTGGTGAGACCGGGCCCTCGTGAGACCGGTCCTCGTGAGACCCGTGACCGGCCGAACCGGGCCGGGATCGAATCGATGCGGTCTTACGCGCGCGAAGGGCGCGACTATCCCATTCCTTTTTCGAGCGGCAAGCCGCTCACGGGCGAGTGCTCACCGACGCGGCGCGCGAGAGCCTCGTGGATGCGACCGTTCGTCGCGATCACCCGCCCCCCGTCGGCCGCGAAGGTGCGTAGCGCGAGTGGCGCCGCGCCGAAGCGGCTCACGCGCCCGCCCGCCTCCGACACGATGACGGCGCCCGCAGCGACGTCCCAGGCCTTGAGGCCGATGTCCCAGAAGCCGTCGTAGCCGCCGTCGGCCACGAGGCAGAGCTCCATCGCGGCGGCGCCGCAGCGGCGAGCCCCGTGCGTCGACGCGTCGAGCGCGAGGAAGGCCGCGTAATTGTTGTCGGAGACGCGCGCGCGGTTGGCCGGGAAGCCGGTCGCGAGCAGGGCGTCGTCGAGCACGTCGGTGGCGCTGACCTGGCAGGCGACGGGGGCGCCACCGGCGGCGGCCCGGAAGGCGCCGCAGCCACGGGCGGCCGACCACTCGATCTGCATGGCGGGGGCGAGGACCACCCCCGCGATGGGAACCTCGCCGCCGTCGTTGGTGCGGGCGGCGAGGCCCATCGCGAGACAGAAAAAAGGATGCCCGTGGGCGAAGTTCGTCGTCCCGTCGATGGGATCGACGTACCAGACGTAGGGCTTGCGAGAGTCGCTCGTGCCCTGGCCTTCTTCGCCGATCACGTCGTGATCCGGCAGGAGCTTCGCGAGCCGATCGCGCACGAGGCGCTCGCACTTCTCGTCGTACTCGGTGACGAGATCGGTGCGGTCACTCTTGGTGCGGATCCGCGTGCCGCTGCGGAATCCCTCGAGGACGAGGGCGCCGGCCTCACGCGCGATCCCACGCGCGACCTCGAGGATCGCGCGGAGCTCGGCGGGGCTGGGCTCTTCGGGCACGGGCCGAACACGAGCAACGGGTGGGCCAACGCTCGCGGATCTCGCTGAAAACTAGGGATCCTCGAAATTTCGGCCCAACGGCCGGGCGAAGCGGATTACGCATGTCGCCGGGCGTGCACGGAACGTGAAGCGCGTGCGTCGGTCGGGGCCGCACAGCGAAGCCGGCTGCGCGGTCGGTGCGAACTCAGCTGCGCGCCTGGGCCAGGCGCAGGGGAGCTTCGAGCACGTCGACGGCAGCGATCGGAGAGAGATCGAATTGCCACTTCCCCTGTCGCGTCGGCGCGGCGACGGCGTCGCGCAAGAGCGAGAGGAACTCGCGGCGCGGGATCTCGACGGCGCCGAAGCGCTCGAGGTGATCGGTGTGCACCTGGCAGTCGACGAGCGCGAAGTTCCAGTGCACGAGGTTGCCGAGCAGCGTGGTGAACGCGATCTTCGAAGCGTCGGGCGCCTTGGCGAACATGCTCTCGCCGTAGAATACGCGGCCGAGCGAGACGCCGTAGAGGCCGCCCGCGAGCTCACCGTCGATCCAGCACTCGATCGAGTGCGCGTAGCCGAGGCGATGCAGCTCGCAGTAGCCCTCGCGCAGCTCGGGCGTGATCCAGGTGCCGCGCTGGCCTTCGCGCGGCGCGGCGGCGCATGCGTCGATCACACGCTCGAAGGCGGTGTCGACGCGCACCTCGAAGCCGCCGCGACGGATGCTCTTCTTGAGCGAGCGCGAGACGTGCGCGCGATGCGGATCGAGCACGAAGCGGGGGTTCGGCGAGAACCAGAGGAGCGGCATCCCCTCGGTCGGCCACGGGAAGATGCCCTGCGCGTAGCCGAGCAGGAGGCGCTCGGCCCGGAAGTCCCCGCCGACGGCGACGACGCCTTCGCGGCTCGCGCCTTCCGGTGGCGGGAACACGAGCTCGTCGCTCAGGAGGTAGACCGGCATCGCTCGGAGCCCATATCGCACGCCATCGTCTCCCCGTTCCCTCGGAAGCGCCGAGTATGCCGGACTCCACGCGGCGCGCGCGCCGCTCGTTCGGGGGGCACGCATGCCGGAAAGGCAGGCCGCGAGAATCCGCGGTTCCTCCCAGCCTCGCGACGCGCGGCCCCTTTCTCCCGCGGGAGTGGGAGACGGTTGGGGTGAGGGACTGCGAAGCGCGAGACGACACCGCACCCCCGCAATCGGAAGCCTCTTCTCCGCCCTCCTTCACCGCACCGCCCATCTCCCCCCTTCGCCCACGACACGCCCCTGCCTCTCGAGGTGAATCAGGTGCGCCTCGGTCGACAGCCGCGCGATCGGCCAGACCGAGGGCGGCGTATCCGCGTACGCGATCGGCACGATCTCGTCGATCGTCCCCGCGCCGAGCTGCGCGAGCGCGCGCGCGATCTTCTCTTCCCGCGCACGCCGGTGCGCGACGTAGCGCGGGAGCACCTCGGGGCCGAGCGTGTCGCCATGCGCGGGGATCAAGCGCTCGGCGCCGAGCGTCTGCATGCGCTCGAGCGACGCGAGATAGAGGCCCATGTCGCCGTCGTGCTTCTCCACCAAGATCGTGCCGACGCCGGCGACCATGTCTCCCGCGACGAGCGTCTTGCTCTCGCGCTCGAAGAAGCACGCATGCCCCGGCGCGTGCCCCGGCGTGTGGACCACGTCGATCGCGAGCGCGCCCACGCGCAGGACTTCGCCGTCATCGATCACGCGATCGATCGCGACGCTGCCCTCGAGCCGCTCGCGGGTCGCCGCGTGCGCGAGGAGCGGCACGTCGAGCTGCTCGCGCAGCCAACGGGCGCCGCCGACGTGATCCGGATGATGGTGCGTCAGCGCGATCGCGACGACACGCGTGCCCTGGGCCTCGAGCGCGCGCAGCGCCTCGAGCATCCGCGAACGCTCGTCGTCGTAGGGCGTGGCCGGCTCGATCACGAGCGCCTCGCTCTCGGAGGCGAAGACCACGAGGTTCGTGTGCGTCGCGGGCGCGAGCGTGGGCGTGCGGAACGGAACGATGCGATCGGTCATCGCCCCTGCAGCATAGGTCAGAGCGGCATGCGATGCGGCGCGCCGCCGACCGCGGAGGCGACGAGGTCGGTGCCGTCGACGCTCACGTTCAGGCCGAAGCCCGTCCCGCCGGTCAGCACCGGATCGCCCGCGAGCAAGGTCGCGAGGCGCACCTCGGTCGTGCCGCTCGCGCGCGCGATGGTGACGATGACCGCGTTGGCGGCCACGTCGGCCGGCGTGACGAAGGTCGACGACACCTGCACCACCGCCTGCCCGTCGCTCGCGACGGCGAGCACCGGGCTCGCGCCCGAGATGGGGATCTCGGCGATGCGCTCGCCGAGACAGCACGCGCCGCGGTAGGTGGTCGCGGTGGTCGCGTCGCTCGGGCGCGAGATGCTCGCGCAGACGGTTCCGCTCACGATCTGATCCTGGACGAGGCACGCGGCTCCCTCGAACTGCGGCCCGGGCCCCGGGCCTCCCGCCGCGGGATCCGAGATCACCGACGCTCCGTACTCGCCCTCGAAGCGCGCGCACGTGGCCGCATCGGCCGACGCCGTGGCCTCGCCGTGAATCGTCGCGTTCCGGCCCGAGGCGGCCGGCATCACCCACGACTCGACGTGCATCGTGCCGTGGCAGTGCGTGCTCGCCCACGTGCAGTCGCTCGCCTCGCCGGGCCTCGGCATACCGAGCACGCCGCCACCCATCTCGCCCGGCACACAGCGCATCGAGGAGAGGACCTCGGAGACCGGCGCTCCCCCACGCGCGACGGTGACGCTGGTCGGCGTCACGAGGAGCTCGTCGGAGACGAACGTGATCGGCGTCTGCGCGCCCGAGTCGGCAGCCGGAGTTGGCGGCGGCGCGCTGCTCGGCGGCGGCGTGACGACGGTGGTCGACGGGGGCGGTGCCGTGGTCGGCGGCGGCTCCGAAGAGACGGGCGTCGTCGCCGACGATCCACACGCCACGAGCGAAGACGCCACCACGAGCCAACCGACCGAGCCTGCACTCTTCACGATTCGTTCTCCCTTTCGCGGCCTCGACGACCGATTCCCCCTTCCGACCGGCGCGCGCGGGGGCGTCTTGGCGATGGCGGAATCTATCGGCCCGGCAGCTTCGGCGGACGCAGCGCGGGGATCACGATGTGCGTCGGCGCCGCGCCCGTCTCGATCACGCCGCTCCCGGCGCGCTGCGGGAACATCGAGGCGCGCTGGCCCGGGATGATCGACGGGGAGCGCCCCTCGGGCGCGGCCTCGGGCGCGGGCACCAGCGCGAGGCACTGCTTCAGAATCGTCTTCATCGTCTCGAAGACGCCGACGCCCTGCACCGCAACCGCCTCGTGCTCGGGCACGCCCTCGGGCACGTTCAGCGCGCGGCGCAGCTCGGGCACCGACACCACGCCGGGCAGGTCGCGCTTGTTGTACTGCACGACGAGCGGCATCCGATCCGGATCGTCGCCCTGGCGGCGCAGGTTGTCGGCGAGGTTGTGGATGCTCTCCACGTTCTCCTCGAAGCGCGCCTCCTGGCTGTCGACGACGAACACGATCCCGTCGACGTTCTTCAGGACGAGCTGGCGCGTGCGATCGAAGCGGATCTGCCCCGGCACCGTGCAGAGATGGAGGCGCACCTGGAAGCCCTTGAAGGTCCCGAGGTCCACCGGCAGCAGATCGAAGAACAGCGTCCGCTCGCTCTCGGCGGCGAGCGAGAGCAGCTTGCCGCGCCGATCGGGGCGGCTGCGGCCGTGGATCCACTCCAGGTTGGTCGTCTTCCCGCCGAGCCCGGGCCCGTAGTAGACCACCTTGACGTGGAGCTCTTTGCGAGCGTGCTGGACGAGCGGCATGCCAGGACCCGCCGGAGCGAGGCCTCGACGATAACACGATGCGTGGGCGCGCCGTGACATGATGCGCGCCCGTGCGCGCCCTGCCCTTCTCGCCCGATGTTTCAGGAACCTTCGCCTCGCCCCGGCGTCCGTGGGCTCTCGTGATGGGGATGCTCTCTCTCGCCGCCAGCGGATGTGGCGGTGCGCAACGGCCCGATGCGCACGCCGCGTTCGCGTCGATCCAGGTCGACGAGGCGCGCATCGAGCACGCCGCGCTCGCGCTCACGGAGACGACCGACGCAGAGACGCGCAGCGCGGCGAGGGCCGAGATCTGCGAGGCGAGCGCCCACCTGTGCGAGACGGCGCGCGCGCTCGAGGATCGCGACGCGCTCGATCGCTGCGCGCACGCCGAGGAGCGCTGCGCCGCGGCGCGCGCGGGAGCCGCGCGATGAGCGAGAAGGTCACCGAGGCCGATCTGCTCGCGCGCGGCCGCGAGCTCGCCGACAGCGCGAGCGCCGCGCGCAAGGGGGAGTCGGTGCTCGCGGGGCGCTGGCCGCCGATCCTGGAGGGCGACGGAATCCGAGGTCTGCTCGCGCCGCTGCTCGCCGCGACCGCGTGGGCCGGCGCGAGCTTCCGCGAGGTGGTCGCCGGCCCGGTGGATCCGCTCGCGCTCTTCATGCGCCTGCTCGCGATCGGCCTGAGCGTGCGCGCCCTCTTCCTGCTGGGCGGGCTGCTCGCGCGGATCGCGCTGGGGCTGCGATCGTCGGGCGCACGCCTCGTGCTGATGCCGGAGGGGCTGTACGCGCGACTGCCCGACGGCGAGCACGCGATGCTGCGCGCGGAGATCGCGGGGATCAGCGAGCGCGGCACGTGGCAGGGGCGGAGCGGCCGTCACTACGCGCCGGTGTACGTGGTCGGCTCGACGGCGGCGCCTCTCTATCTGGAGCTGCCGCCGATCTTCGAGGACACGTCGGGAATCCTCGCCGAGCAGCTGATGCGCTGGCTCGGCGCGAAGGACGCGCCCGAGCAGCCGGTGTTCCCCGATCCGGTCGGGCTCGCGAGCAAGACGTACGACGAGGCAGCGGCGGGCACGCTGAGCGACGGCACGCTCGCCGTGAAGCACGGCACGCGCTGGCTGCGCGGCGGGCCCTACTCGAGCGCGCTGCTCGCGATCGCCGTGGTCGACGGCTGGCTGCGCGCGCCGGCGGCCATCCGTGACGCGATCGGCGTGTGGCCGGTCGCGGCCGCAGTCACCGTGTCCATCGTCGTGCCCATCGGCTGGATCCTGCTCGCGCGCCGCGAGATCGCGCCGCGCCACGGCCTCGCGATGGTGCTGACGCCGGCCGAGGTGCTCTTCCGTACGCGCTCGGGCGTGCTGCGCACGCGATGGAGCAAGCTCGCGCGCGTGACGATCGACGAGAAGAACGCGTGGAGCGTGCTCGAGGGCTTCCACAAGGCGCGCGCGCTGGTGCTGCGCCGCCGCGAGGACGAGCCGATCCGCTACGAGGAGGTGTTCCTCGGGATCCCGGCCGAGGTCGCGCAGGTGCTGCTCGACGCGTACCGGCGCGGCCAGCTGCCCGAGCACGGGCGTGCGCCCGCGGCGCCGACCGACGGCGCGTGACGCCGGCGGACAGACGCTGCATTCGCGCTGGAGCTCGATCTGCAGTGAAGGCTCCGACGCATGTCGTGTCGGCGCTTCAGCGCACGCCGAGCACGAACGGAAACGTGACCACCGTGCGTCGGTCGCGAGGCTCGAACGAGAGCGTCGCGAGCACCTCGCGAACGCACGCGACGAACGCGTCGTCCCCCACACTGCTGCAGACGTCGAGCTGCGACACGCTCCCGTTCGGCGCCACGACGAGGCGCGCGTCCAGGCGCCCGTCGCGCGCGCCTCGTGCGACCGCGCTCTGGTAGCAGGCCTGGATGTCGCCGTCGCGGCCTCGAATCGTCGCTCCGATCGACTCGTACAGAGCTCTCACGTCGGAGTCCGCGAGGACGACCGGCGCTTCGGAGCGGGGAGCGTCCGCCGGTGACGGCTCGACCGGAGGCATCTGCTGCAGGCATGCCACCGCGCGAAGCTCGCCTTCGAGCCCCGGCACCGCCGCAGGAGCGCGCGCTTCCGCCAGCGCGAGGGCGCTGCGCAGCCAAGGGAGCGCTTCCTCGAGGTGATGCCCCGCGCGCAGTGCGCGCCCCAACACCCAGCGCGCCCGAAAGGACGAAGGATCCACGGTGAGTGCCTGTCGTGCGAAGGCCATCGCCGTCGCACCGTCGTCCAAGAGCGCCGAGAGCTCCGCGATCAGCGTCAAGTCGCGCGCAGTCGGGGCACGCAGGCGCTCGAGACCGGCGAGCGCGCGGGTCGCCGCTTCGCGGTCAGCCCGCTCGAGCGCGACCACGGCCTGCGCACGCGTCAGTCGGAGATCGCCGCCGGGGGTGCTTGCGACCGCATCGGCGACGATCCGCGCGCGCTCGTCGACGGTCGCGAGATCGGCCTGCACGAGGAGCGCGGCGAGACGTCCGCTCGCGCCGACGTGCGCGAGCTCTCGCGCGCTCGCGACTGCTTCGCCAGCGTAGGCGAGGAGCGTGCCCCAGAGCAGATGCACTTCCTCCGGCTCGAGGTGGCGTGCGCCCGGCCGCCCGATCGAGCGCGCAGAGTAAGCGACGTGGAGGCGCTGGGAGAAGTTGGTGTAGGACGCGAGCGCGACGTCGAGGTCCATCGCGCCGAGGTGCTCGGCGAACACCTCGTCGCGGGTCGCATCGAAGCTCCGCAGCCCTTCGACGTAGGCTCGGAAGGCGAGGCGCTCCGGGTCGGTGCCGCCGATGAGCAGGCGATGGACGAGCGCCCACGCTGCCGCGTACCCCGCAGTCCGCGCCTCTTCGTCGTCGCCGCGATGCCAGTCGGCCGCGCTCAGCGAGGCGAGCTCGCGCGCGGTGGGGAGCGTCCCGCGGTCCACGCGCAGCACGCGCGAGCCGTCGCGGCGTACGCCGTGAACGGGCCCGTCGGCGTCGAATCGGAACGGGGGAACGCCGAGCTCGATATCGTCCTCGTGGACGCGGATCGTCTCGAGCGTCGTCGCGAGCCCTTCGTTCATCCAGAGCGGTAGCGTCGGCACGCAAGCGTCGACCCAACGGTGCGTCAGCTCGTGGGCGAAGGCCTGCGCCTGCCCGCGCACGTGGCTCATGGCGACGTAGGATGGAAAGGGCGAGACACCTTCTCGCACCCGATGAAAGAACGCGCCCGCCCCCGGCGCCGGGGTGATCCGCTGGTAGTCCGCCGGGTCGTTGAAGAGGATGACCACGATCGCCTCGCGATCGAACGCGGGGCACGTGGGGAGCACGTGCGCGAGCGCCCGCGCGGTGTCCTCGAACGCCCACGCCATCTCGAGAGCCGTCTCGCGCGGCACGTCGGTGGAGAGAGCGATGTGCTGCGTTCCGACCTGCCACCATCCGGTCGTGTAGCGTCGCGGAGGGCGCGCAGCCCGCGCGCAGCCGGCCCACGAGAGGGCGATCAGCGCGAGCGCGAGCAGCCAGCGGCCAGCCACGGCGGGATCGTCGGTGCGGCTCGGGAAGAGGTCAAGCTGCGCCGGCGGAGGTCGCGGATTTCTCGCGACGCGGGCAGGCGCTTCTTATCGTCGCGGCGTGAGCGACGCCGAGAGTGACCTGCTGATCGACGGCTACCTCGCGCACCTGCGCGTGGAGCGCGGCCTCGGGCGGCTGACGCTGGAGGCGTACGGCAGCGATCTCTCGCGCTACGCGGCGCACCTCGGGCTCGAGGGCGCGACCGTGACGGGCGCGAGCGCGGACCACGTCTCGTCGTTCCTCGCGCGGCTCTCCCGGCAGGGGCTCGCGGCGCGCTCGCAGGCGCGGATGCTCTCGGCCGTGCGCGGGCTGTACCGCTGGCTCGTGCGGGAGCAGGCGGTGACGCAGGACCCGACCGAGCTCGCGCCGACGCCGACGCGCGCGAAGAAGCTGCCCGTGGTGCTGACGGAGGACGAGATCCGCGCGCTGCTCGCGGCGCCCGACGAGTCCACGCCGCTCGGGCTGCGCGACGCGGCGATGCTGCACACGATGTACGCGGCCGGCCTGCGCGTGAGCGAGCTCGTGAAGCTCGAGCTCGGCGCGGTGCACCTCGACGAGGGCTTTCTCGCCGCGCACGGCAAGGGCAACAAGCGACGCCTCGTTCCGCTCGGCGTGCCGGCGCGCGAGCGGATCGCGCGGTGGCGCGCCGAGGTGCGCGAGCAGTGGGCCGACCCGGGCGAGCGAGCGCTCTTCGTGACGGAGCGCGGGACGGCGATGACGCGTCAGAACTTCTTCGAGCGCGTCCGAATCCACGCGCTCGCGGCAGGCATCCGGCGGATCTCGCCGCACAAGCTGCGTCACTCGTTCGCGACGCACCTGCTCGTGCACGGCGCCGACCTCCGCGCGGTGCAGACGATGCTCGGGCACGCCGACATCACGACGACCGAGGTGTACACGCACCTCTCGCGCGACCATCTCGCCGGCGTGCACGCGAAGTACCACCCGCGAGGGTGAGGGTGACTCGCGGGGCTCGCGTCGCGCGGCTCGCGCGACGTGACGATCGCAGAGGCGCGGTCCGGCAGGAGCTTCGCGGTCCCTCTCCCCAACCCTCTCCCGCTCACCGGGGTAGAGGGAGCCACGCGTCGGGACTCGGTGCGCGGCGTGAGCGATGACGCTGCCCGGCAGGGGGCAGGCCTCACGAGCACTCGGAGCCCGGGGGAGCGCGAGGGCCGAGCCCTCGCCTCTCGCGAAGGTGCTCGGCACCTTCGCGTGTGGAGGTGCCGAAGGCGCGGCGGCCCCACCAGCCGCGGCACTCCCACCGAAGCGGCGGGCATGGGGGGTCGACGAGCGCCCGCGAGCGCGCCGCTGTTCGCGCGCGATGCGGTAGCGAGGAGCGCCCCCCGTGCCCGCCGCGATCGCGAAGGCGAACGATGGGCGGAGATCGTTCCTCAGCGCGAAGCGTTCTCGATCGCAGGAGCCCGGCGCCCTCGACCGCGCACGAGACCGAGCGAATACTCGCCCTCGAATGCACACGATCACGCTCGAGGGACGCGGCCCCAACACGATGTCGATCGCGATGCTCGAGAACGTCGAGCGCGCGCTCGACGCCGCTGGCGAGGAGCCGCTCGTCGTCACCGGCGCGGGCACGGCATTCTCGGCCGGGCTCGACCTCGACGCGCTCGCCACGATGGATGGCAACGGGGTGCGAGACCTCCTCGTGCTCATGGAGCGCGTCACGCTGCGCCTGTTCCTGCACCCTGCGCCGACGGTCGCGCTCATCAACGGGCACGCGATCGCAGGCGGCTGCCTCGTCTCGCAGGCGTGCGACGTCCGCATCGCCGTTCAGGATCCGAAGCTGCGGATCGGCATGACCGGCGTCGCGATCGGCCTCACGTACCCACCCTTCGTGCTCGACGTGCTCGGGGCGCGCCTCACGGCGCCGGCCGTCGAGCGCGTCCTCCTCTCCGCCGAGCGCTTCGACGTGGAGGACGCCGAGCATCTCGGCCTCGTCGACGAGACGCTCGAGCGCGAGGCCGCCGTGGCGCGCGCCGCGCACGTGCTCGCCGCGCGGGCCGCGCTCCCCCGCGCGAGCTACGCCGCGACGAAGCTCGCCCTGCGCCGCCCCCGCATCGACGCGAGCGCGGCCGCTCGGACGGCGTTCCTCGAGGAGATCGTTCCGCGCTGGACCTCCGCGCTCGTGCGGCGTTGACCGGGCTCGGCCGTCAGTCGATTCGGAACGTCCCGAGCGCGCGCTCGACTTCCGCTGTCGCCGGCTCGAACCGATCGCGCCGCCCTCCGGCCTCGACCACGAAGATCCGCGCATCCGTCACGAACACGGTCACCCAGTACACGTACGGCCGCCCGCTCGCGTCGTCGTGGCCGAAGCGCATCTGGTGGCCGCGCTCGCCGCTCGCGGCCGACACCTCGCTCTCGCTCGTGAGCGCGTAGCCTCGATCGCGACGCAGCCGGTTGCGGATCGCCTCGACCCAGAAGTCGCGGCTGCCGTGCCGCTCGTTGTCGAGCGCGCGCACCGCGAGCACCACGCCGTCGGCGCTGGTGGCGCGGAGCGCATAGCCGCGCCCTTCCGACGATGCATCCTCGAGCACGACGAAGTCCGCCGGGTGCTCGATCGCGAAGCCGGCGCCGCAGCCCGCGAGCGCCCACGCGACGAGAAGAACGAAGAAGATCGATCGCATGCAGAGCTCCCGTTCAGCGGAGGTCGACGAGGGAGGCCAGACCGAGCTGATCGAGCCAGTCGAACGGCAACTGGAACACGTCCGGCTGATCGATCGCCTCGCGCGGTGCCGGCCGGAACATCACCGTGAGGGTCGAGAACGCGATGCGGTCCGCGAGGAAGCGCTGCCGCGCGCGCATCTGCTCCAGCTCGGTCGTGACGCGCTCGAGCTCCCGCTCGACCACGAGCACCTGCTCCACCGAGAGACCGCGCTCGAGGAGCGCCGCGATTCCGTCTCGCTCCGCCTGCAGGTTCGCGAGCCGCACCTCGATGTCGCGGAACTCGTCGCCCACGTCCTGGGCCTGCACCTCCCGGTGCAACACGTCGTAGCCCGCGTCGATGTCGGCCATGAACGCGAGGAAGCGCGCGGCCGGCACGCGGACCACGATCGTGTCGTCGGTCTCCGCGAACACGAACCCGCCCACGCCGCGCGCCCGCTCGGCGAGCTGCGCTTGCCCCGCGTCCACGTCGTAGACGGCGACGTGGAAGAGCGCCGTGTAGACGAGGAGCGAGCCCGACGTGTCGACGGCGTCGGTGGCCTCGGGCTCGGGCGGCACGAGCGAGGTCTCGGCCTGCGCGAGCATCGGCTCCGGCGTCGTCGCTCCCGAGCGCGCCTCGGTGCGCTCGCCCTCTTCTCCTCCGCTCGCATCCCCGCCTCCGCCGAGCCCGGAGAGCTCGAAGGGCTCTCCGATCGACCGTCCCGCGAGGGCATCGCCGTAGTCGCCGCGGGCCGGCAGCGCGGCCGTCGCCGCGTACCCGTCGAGCGCGACCGATCCCGTGCTGGTCGTGGCCTCGCGGTAGCGCGCGCCCGCGGCGCAGCCCGGCATCGCGAGGAGCGAGAGCACGACCGCCAGCGCGCAGCGCGTCACGAGCCCTCCACGAAGCGGCGCGCCTCGTCGGCCGAGACCTCGGGCGCATCGGCGGCGATCTCGACCGCGCGGTCCCCCTCCAGCGTGACCAGCACCGCGTCCCCGAGCGCGAACGCGGCACGCAGCTCCGGCCGCGCGGTGAGGACCGCGAAGTAGGCGGCGCCCATCGGCCGGATGCGCAGCACGCGCCCGCCCTCGTGGAAGCGCTCGTCGACCCAGCGGCCACTCGTCCGCGTGAAGGTGCGACCGAGCGCGCGTCGCACGCTGCTCGTCTCGGCCTCGTCGACGCGATCGGCGCCGCGCATCTCGCGCAGGCGCGCGGACAGACGGCGCCCGGCTTCGCCCGTCGCGTCGGGCGGCGCCGCGGTGGGCGCACGCCCCGCGATGGCCGGAGGCGGCGGTGGCGGCGCGTACGAGGGCGTCGACGCGCCCGACGACGCGTAGGTGCCGCTGCCGTAGTCGCTGCTCGGCGCCGTCGGGCGCGAGGGCGCCGAGCTCGGGGCGGTCGCCGTGCGCGGCGCGCCGGGGAAGCCGTCGAAGTCCTGCACCACGGACTCCTCGCTGCGCGCGACCACGTCGGGCTGGATCGTCGGGCGCGGATCCGTCGGCTGCGCGAGGAGGGGCGGCGTGGGCGGCGCCGTCATGCCGGGCTCGTCCGGCGTGACGAGGAAGCTCGTGTACGGCGTCACGATCCCGAAGCGGCGCGCGAGCGAGACGACCTCGTCGCGCAGCTCCGCCTGCTCGCCGTGCAGGCGGATGTCGTCGAGCAGCGTGCCCACCTTCCGCACCGCCCACACGCGCGGCAGGAAGTCGTTGCGCGCCTCGGCCGCGGGGAACGCGACCGAGTACGCCATCTGTCGGGTCGCGCTCTCGCCACCGAAGCGGCCGTCGAGCACCACGCGCGCGGCGCCGTCGCCGCGGTAGCGCCCGACCACGAGGAGCTGCTCGCCACGGTAGAGGTGCCCGAGGTCGCGCGGATAGACGTCGTAGGCCTCGGCGCCCTCGATCGAGAGGTGGAGATCCGTGAAGACCGGGTAGCTGACGCGATCGAAGAACGCGATCATGCGGCGCTGCAGCTCGGCTCCGTCGCGGAAGTAGTCGCCCACGCCGCCGTTCGCATCGGCGAGGCCGTCGAGGAACGTGGTGTTCACGTCGTCACCGACGCCGAACACGAAGAGGCGCGCCCCCGCGGCGAGCGTGGTCACGTTGCGCGTGATGGTCGCCGGATCGGTCTGTCCCACCGTAGGCATGCCATCGGTCAGGAACACCACCATGCGCGGCAGCGCGCCCGTCGGCGGTCGCGTGCGCAGTGCCTCGGTCAGCGCGGGCGCGATGGCCGTGCCGCCCGCCGCGACGAAGTGCGCGCCGAAGCGCCGCGCGCGCGCCACGTGCTCGGGCGTCGCGGGCACCGAGTGGCCACCATCGAAGAGCGTCTCGACGTCGGTCGAGAAGCGCACGACCTGGAAGTAGTCGGTGGGCCGCAGGCGCCCGAGCATGTAGTCGAGCGCCGCCTGTGCGCGCTGCAGCTTGTCGCCCGCCATCGAGCCCGACGTGTCCATCACGAAGAGCACCTCTTCCGCGGCGACCTGCGCCTCGGAGAGCTCGGTGCGAGGCGAGATCATCGCGAGGAAGTAGCCGTCCTCCCCGGGCTCCCGATGAGAGAGGAGCGAGAGGCCGACCTCTTCGTCGGCGACCGTGTAGTAGAGGTCGAAGTCCTGATCGAGCGAGACGTGCGTGCCGCCGAGCGCCGCGATCACGTGGTGGTCGCCGTCCCGCTGCACCGCGATCGGATGCGTCGGCGAGTACACCGACTGGATCGCCGTGCGCGAGGCGAGATCCGTCTGGATGGTGAGCGCCTCGAGCGTGGAGCCGTAGGCCGCGCCGGCGCGGAGGGGATAGTGGTAGTGCACGACGCTGCCCTGGTACTCGAGCGTCTGCGTGAAGCGGATCTCGATGCGCTGCTCGGCCCCCGGCGCGATCGGATAGACGCGCGCGCGGAAGACGTCGTCGCCGATGTACTCGACCAGGCCCGGGTCACGCATGCGTGCGACGATCGACTCGTAGACGCTGCGCGCCGTGCCGGCGTCGAGCAGCTCGCCCTCGACGCGCTGGCCGTTCACCCACATCGCGAAGCCGCTGACGGTCGCGCCCTCCGGGACCGGGAAGACGTAGGTCGCCTCGAGGGTCGAGGACGTGGAGTTGAAGAACGTCTGCGTGACGGTGGTCTCCGCGATGCGCTCGCGGACGCCCACCGAGACGTGGTGGCTGCGGATCGCGAGCGGCGGGACGTCGGCGTTCGAGGGCACGAGCCAGCCGAGCGCGTGGGCACGCGCGGGCGCGACGAGGGGAACGGCGAGCAGGACGGCGAGCGTGAGCAGAGCGAGCGGGGAGGAGCCGGGCGTCGAGCGGCGCATGGCTGGCTCCGACGTGCGAGCGCGCGGACCGGTCTACGAGCGCGCCACGCCGCGCGGGCGTGGACGAGGACGGTCGCGGCACCTCCGCCCCGCTGGCGCCGAGCTCGGCGAGAGGCGGGCGGGCGATCACTGCACAGAACTTGACGGGTGTACGGATGTCACGTAACGCTCTCGCTCACCTGTTCATCGGTGCAGGACTGGACAGGTGACCTTCCCACGATTTCACGCGGTTTCGAGGAGAACCCCGACATGAACGGCCTCACGGATCGGCAGCGCATGGTGCTCGAGTACATCTGCGGCTCGATCGACGAGCGCGGATATCCCCCCACGCTGCGCGAGATCGGCAACAAGCTCGGCATCCGCAGCACGAACGGGGTGAACGACCACCTGCGCGCGCTCGAGCGCAAGGGCTACCTCACGCGCGAGGACATGAAGTCGCGCACGCTGCGGCCGACGGAGGCCACGCGCGACCTCGTCGGGCGCCCCGCGGCATCGGCCCCGATGATGGGCGGCCTGCGCGGGATCGTGGGAGGCAAGAGCAGCACGAGCGTCGCGCTCGGCGGCGGCGCCGCGAACGACGAGATGGTCGAGATCCCGATCCTCGGGCGCGTCGCGGCCGGCCCGCTCGGCCTGACGACGGCGTTCGAGTCGCCGAGCGACACCGTGCGCATCGACCGCATGCTGCTCGGCCAGCGCGGCGCCGACGTGTTCGGCCTGCGCATCAAGGGCGACTCGATGATCGAGGCCGGCATCCACGACGGCGACTACGTCTTCGTGCGCAAGGCACCGACCGCGAACCGCGGCGCGATCGTGATCGCGATGGTGGGCGAGGAAGCGACCTGCAAGTACTTCTTCCCGGAGGCGAGCCACATCCGGCTCGAGCCCGCGAACGCAGCGATGGCACCGATCCTCGTGCCGCGCAGCGAGTGGCGCGAGACGAACATCCTCGGCGTCGTGGTCGGGATCTACCGCAAGCTCTGAGCTCTCCGGCCGGGCACGTGGGTGCCCGCGGCTCCTCTCCGCAGGCGTGCCTCTCGAGGGCGACGCGGCGGTCGTAGGTGACGTCGTGGTTGCAGGCGGCGCGGTGCAGCGGTCGCACCGGTCGCCTGCTACCGTTTCCGTCGTGCGGCTTGCCCTCGCGCTCGTGTGTTTCGCGCTGACGGGTGGGGCCTGCGCCACGCGTGCGCCCTTCGCGGGGGCACGCGACGCGAACGCGGACGCGCCGCGCGATCCCTCCGTGCCGCGCGCCGTCGGCGGCGGCACGGCTGGCTACGCGGACGCGGGGAACGACGCGAGCCGCACCGGCACGGGCTGCGGTGTGCGCGTGCTCGTCGTCTTCGATCGCTCGCTGAGCATGGCCGAGCCGTGGACGTCGAGCGGCCCCAAGTGGGAGGTCGCCGAGACCTCGCTCGCCGAGGCGCTCGCGCCGCACGCCTCGCAGCTCGTCGTGGGCGCCCTCCTCTTCCCCACGAGCGAGACGCCGACGCCGAGCGCGAGCTGCGCGCCGGTCGACGGGCTCGCGAGCCAGTTCCCGTACGAGGCGTGTAGCGCGTTCCTCGCGCGGTGGTCGGCTGCGTGGAGCACGCCGGATCTCCGCGGGACCACGCCGATCGACAGCGCGTTCGACGCGGCCGATGCCGCGCTCGCCGGCGCCGGTGCGGGCACCGCCGTCGTGCTCCTCACCGACGGTGAGCCGACCTGCGACGGCCCCGTCCCCGCGGCCACGCGCGCCGCGAGCTGGCGCGCGCGCGGCATCCGCACCTGGGTCGTCGGCCTTCCCGGCTCCTCGGCGGGCGCGAGCTACCTCTCGGCGATCGCCAGCGCGGGCGGCACCGACGCGCCCCTCACCGTCGACGACCCGTCCGCGCTCGGCACCGCGCTCTCGCACATCGCGACGAGCGAGATCTCGAGCCAGTGCGGGCCCTGAGCCGCGCGCGCTACTTCTTCCGCAGCGAGAGCGCGTGGGCGCGCTCGTCGGGGTGCTCGTCGAGGAAGGCCTGGAACGACTCGTCGCTGATCTCGACGGCGATGTCGCCGTGGATCTTCGCCTGGCAGCCGAGGCGTGAGGTCGAGCGCACGTCGAACGCCTTGTCGAGGATGTCGAACTCCTCGTCCTCGATCTCGCTCGTGCGGTCGAAGCCCTCGACGACGTAGACGTGGCAGGTCGAGCAGGCGCAGACGGCGCCGCAGCGATCGCCCTCGGGCGCGTGCGCCTTCTTGGCCGCGGCGAGGATCGTGGTCCCCGTCTCGACGTCGACCTCGAGGCCTTCTTTCAGGAAGCGAACCTTGGGCATCAGCGCATCTCGTGGAAACGGTGGGCACACCGTGGGGGAAACGGCAACGGCGCGGAACGGGGGAACGCTCGGTCGGTGGCCGCTCGCTCGCGAGCGCAGCGAGCCGAACGGGGGAAGCCGGTCCCGGCCCGGCCGGTCCGGCGAGGGGGCGCCCAGCGCCCCTCAGGGATCGTGCGCGCGCTCGATGCCGCGCGCGTGCTCGGTGTCTTTCGCGACGGCCGCCACGTCCTTGCCGGCGAGCGCCTTCTGGATGCTGCGATCCATGCGCCGGCCGGCGAAGTCGTGGGTGGCTCCGTCGAGCGCGTCGATGCTCGCGAGCAAGCGCTTCGGATCGCTGCCGGAGTGGGCCTTGCGCACGTCGGCGATGGCCGCGTCGATCCGCGCGCGCTCCGCCTCGCTCAGCAGATCTCCGTCCTCGCGCAGCGCCTTCTCGGTGGCCATGAGCACGCGCTCGGCCTCCACGCGGCGCTCGGCGAGCAGGCGCGCCTGGATGTCGGCCTCGCCGTGGTCGTAGGCCGAGAGGAGCATCTTCTCGATCTCCTCGTCCGAGAGGCCGTAGCTCGGCTTCACCTCGACCTCCTGCTCGATGCCCGTCGTGCGCTCGCGCGCCGTCACGGTGAGCAGGCCATCGGCATCGACCGCGAAGCGCACCTCGAGCCGCGCCAGGCCCGCCGCCATCTTCGGGATGCCGCGCAGCGTGAAGCGCGCGAGCGAGCGACAGTCGGCCGCGAGCTCGCGCTCGCCTTGCACGACGTGGAGCTCGAAGCCGGTCTGGCCGTCGGCGTAAGTCGTGAACACCTGCGCGGCCTCGCACGGAATCGCCGTGTTGCGCGGCAGGATGCGCTCGACCACGCCGCCCATCGACTCGATGCCGAGCGAGAGCGGCAGCACGTCGAGGAGGAGCACGTCGTCCTGGCGCCCTTCCCCGCCGAGGAGATCGGCCTGGATCGCGGCGCCGAGCGCGACCACGAGATCGGGGTCGACCCCGGTGAGCGGCGCGCGGCCGAAGAGCGCCTCGACGTACGCGCGCACGGCCGGAACGCGCGTCGCGCCTCCGACGAGGATCACACCGTCGAGCCCGAGCGCGGCCGGCTGCGTGGGGTCCATGCCCGCATCGCGCAGCGCGCGGCGGCAAGCGACCCCGGTCCGCTCGAGGAGCGGCTGCACCGAGGCCTCGAATTCCGTGCGCGTGATCGCGAAGCGCGCCTCGCGGCCCTCGTGCGAGAGCGTGGTGACGACCTCGCTCGCCTCGGTGAGCGCGTGTTTCACTTCGCGGGCCGCCGCGAGCGCGTAGCGCGTGAGGCTCGCGTCGGTGGTCCCCGTGGCGCCGAGCGCGTCGAGCATCTTGCCGGCGATCGCGCGATCCATGTCGTCGCCGCCGAGCTGGCTGTCGCCACCGGTGGAGCGGACCTGGAAGACGCCGTCGTCGAGGTCGAGGATCGTGACGTCGAACGTGCCGCCGCCGAGATCGTAGACGACGAAACGCCCGTTCTTCTTCGCGTCCAGACCGTAGGCGAGCGCCGCCGCGGTCGGCTCGTTCAACAGGCGCAGCACCTCGAGGCCCACGAGCTTGGCCGCGTCCTTGGTGGCCTGGCGCTGGGCGTCGTCGAAGTAGGCCGGCACCGTGATCACCGCGGCGCCCACCGCGCCGAGCTCGTCCTGCGCGTTGTCGAGCAGCTCGCGGAGGATCGCCGCGCTCACCTCGACCGGCGTGACGACGCGCGCGCCCGCGACCTCCATGCGCACGACCGGGCCATCCGTGGTCGCGTAGCGGTAGGCACCGAGCCGCCGCGTCTCGGGATCGCTCGCCCCGCGGCCCATCAGGCGCTTCACGCTCGCGATGGTGTCGTGCGGGAACGAGACCGCGCGCTCGAGCGCGTGGCGCCCCACGATCGTCGCGCCCTCGCTCGTGTAGTGGACCACCGAGGGCACGAGCGCGAGGTCGTCGCAGTCGCGGATCACGACGGGCTCGCCGGTCGGCGCGACGTAGGCGACCACGCTGTTCGTGGTGCCCAAGTCGATTCCGATGGCCTTCGGCTTGGCCGCGGGGTCGTGGATTTGGAGGAGCGCCATGGCGTGCCCTTCAGTCCGTCACACGCCGAACGCCCCGCGCGCACGGCAGAACGAGCGGCCGGGCCCCGACGGGCTCGGCCAGACGGGGCGAGGCCGCGTATCGGCCGTGCGCGAGCGAGGATCGTGGATGTGGAGGAGAGCCATCGAGGTTCCGTCGATCACGCGCCCGCCGAGCGGAGGGCGTCGTGGAGGGGAAGAAGGGCCAGGAAGGACGCGGTGTTTCTCTAGGGCGCGGGGCTGGCGGCGTCCTCTTCGGCGAGCTCGACCTCGTCGAGGAAGCGCCGGTAGTAGCGCATCTTGGAGAGCTCGGCCTCGGCGCGCTCGAGTTCGCCGCGCGCATCGAGCGCGTCGGCCAGCGCCGCCTTCGATCGCTCGAGGCTCGCCCGCACCTCACCCGCCAGCGCGCGCACGCGCTCGATCGCACGCGCCGCGCGCGCCTCCCCGAGCGTCTCTCGGAGCTCCATGATCTCCATCAGGAACGCCGGGTCGGCCTGGCCGCCGCCTTCCTTCACCTCGCGGCCGCGGAGCCGCAGGATCGCCGCCGCGCGCGAGAGGTCGTCCCGGAGCACGCGGTGCGCCTCGTTCACCGTCACCGCGCGCGAGAGCGCCGCGCGTCGCTCGGCCGGCGTGCCGCTCGCGTGCCGATCCGGATGGAAGGCGCGCTGCAGCTCGCGCACGCGCGCTTCGAGCGCGTCGGCGTCGAGCGCGAACGTCGCGGGCAGCCCGAGGATGTCGAAAGGATCGCGCGTCATGGCCGCTCGCGCGGCGTGCGGCTCAGATCGCGAACGATTCGCCGCAGCCGCAGCCCTTCTTCTCGTTCGGGTTCCGGAACTTGAAGCCGTGGCTCATCAGCTTCACTTCGTAGTCGAGCACCGAGCCGCGCAGGTAGACGAGCGACTTCGGGTCGACGACGACCTTGAGCGCGCCCCCATCGAACTCGAAGACGCGGTCGCGCTCGCGGATCTTGTCGGCGAACTCGATCACGTACGACGCGCCCGAGCAGCCGCCGCCCCGCACGCCGAGACGCAGGCCGGCGGTCGCGGTGCCGCGACGCTCGATGGCCTTCTTCGCCATCTCGACCGCCTTGGGCGTCAGATCGATGTCCGCGGCCGCGACCGGCGCCTCGGCGGCGACCGCGTCGTTCGTGGGCTCGTGGCTCGTCACGGCTTCCATGGCCTCACGCCTTCTCGATCGGCAACGCGCTCGCCGCCGCTCGCTTGCTCGCCTGCTTCTTCCGGTAGTCCTCGATCGCGCTCTTGATCGCGTCCTCGGCGAGCACCGAGCAGTGGATCTTCACCGGCGGCAGGTTGAGCTCTTCGACGATCTGCGTGTTCTTGAGCGCCATCGCCTCGTCGATCGTCTTGCCCTTCACCCACTCGGTCGCGAGCGAGCTCGAAGCGATCGCGCTCCCGCAGCCGAACGTCTTGAACTTCGCGTCCTCGATCACGTTCGTCTCGGGGTTCACGCGGAGCTGCAGCTGCATCACGTCGCCACAGGCCGGCGCGCCCACGAGGCCGGTCCCCACGGTCGGGTCCTCCTTGTCGAGGCGCCCCACGTTCCGCGGGTTCTCGTAGTGATCGATGACTTTGTCGGAGTAGGCCATGTCTTCTTCTCTCGTGAGAGCGCCGAGCGCTCGAAATCGATTCAGTCAGCGAGGGGATGCGAGGAGCTCCGAGCCGAGCGGGCGCAGGGAATGTGCGGCGCAGGAAGCGAAGGCGGTGCGAGCGCGAGCTCCGAGCCCGAAGCAGGCCGAGGAGCTCGAGGGTCGGATTCGCTTCGAGCGAATCCTCGACCCCAGGAAAGCTAGTGCGCGGTCCACTGGATCGTCTTGTAGTCGACGCCTTCCTTGTGCAGGTCGTAGAGCGGCGACAGCTCGCGCAGGCGCCGAACTTCGCGGATCACGATCTGGGCGACGTAGTCGACCTCTTCCTCGGTGTTGAAGCGGCCGAGCCCGAAGCGGATCGACGAGTGCGCGAGCTCGCTGTCGACGCCGAGCGCGCGCAGCACGTAGCTCGGCTCGAGGCTCGCGCTCGTGCAGGCGCTGCCGGAGCTGACGGCGACGTCCTTGATGCCCATCATCATCGCTTCGCCCTCGACGAAGGCGAAGCTGACGTTGAGGTTGCCCGGAAGCCGAGCGGGATCGTCGGCGCCGTTCAGGAACACCTCGTCGAGCGCCGCGAAGAGCTTGCCGCGCAGGCGCTCGCGCAGGCCGCGCGCGTGGGCCGCGTCCTTCTCCCACTCGGTCGTCGCGATCGCCGCGGCCTTCCCGAGCCCCACGATGCCCGGCACGTTGAGCGTGCCCGAGCGCATGCCGGCCTCGTGGCCGCCGCCGTCGATCTCCGGCGTGAGGCGCACGCGCGGCTTGGTGCGACGCACGTAGAGCGCGCCCACGCCCTTGGGCCCGTAGATCTTGTGCGCGGAGATCGAGACGAGGTCGACGTTCATCTCGTCGACCTTGAAGCGCATCGTCGCCAGGCCCTGGACCGCGTCGCAGTGGAAGAGCACGCCCTTCTCGCGCGTGACTCTCCCGATCTCGGCGATCGGGTGCACCGTGCCGATCTCGTTGTTGCCGAACATCAGCGAGACCAGGATGGTCTTGTCGGTGATGGCGCGCCGCACGTCGTCGGGCGTGACGCGCCCCTGGGTGTCGACGTCGAGGTAGGTGACGGCGAAGCCCTCGCGCTCGAGGCGCTTGCAGGTGTCGAGCACCGCCTTGTGCTCGGTCTTCGCGGTGATGATGTGGTTGCCGCGATCCTTGTACTGGTGCGCGACGCCCTTGATCGCGAGGTTGTCGCTCTCGGTCGCGCCCGAGGTGAAGACGATCTCCTTCTCGCTGTGCGCGCCGAGGAGCAGCTTCACGCGCTCGCGCGCCTCGTCGACCGCCTCTTCCGCCACCCAGCCGAAGGGATGGTTGCGGCTGGCCGCGTTGCCGAACTTCTGCGTGAAGTACGGCAGCATCGCCTCGAGCACCCGCGGATCGACGGGCGTCGTCGCGTGATTGTCCATGTAGATCGGGAGGGAGAGCGTCATCGTGGCTTCTCGGAAAGGGACTTCTCGGTGGAGGGCTTGTCCGGGCTCGCCACGGTGACGCCGGCGACCATGAGCGGCGTCTCGGCGGGCTGGCACTCGTGGCGGTCGCAGGCGTTGCACGAGTGCACGGTGCGGACGGGCTCGCAGGTGTCGCAGGTCTCGAGGTACTCGAGGCTCGCCTGTAGCTCGCGCTCGAGCGCCTGCAGACGCTCGATCTGCGTCCGCGTCTCGGCGAGCTTCTGTTGGTAGGTCGCAGCGAGGCGCGCCATCGCGTCGGGGGCGCTCGCGCCGCCGTTCCAGCCCGCGAGCAGATCGCGGATGTCGGGGAGCGAGAGCCCCGCGTCCTGCAGGCGCGTGATCCACTCCACGCGCGTCACGGCGTCGCTGCGGTAGCGGCGGTAGCCGCCCTTGCTGCGGTCGGCCGGCTCGAGCAGGCCGAGCTCCTCGTAGAGATGAAGCGCCCGCACGGTCTTGCCCGTGCGGCGGGCCAGATCGCCGACCAGGAGCGTCCCTTCCGAGCGCAGGAGCGCCGCGGCGGGGATCGTCATCGGTCGGTGGATCTCGGTCATCGCTCAACCCATACCCTCACGTGCGCGTAAGGGTGTGACTGGCCTGGTTGTAGGACATCGGCCGCAGGCGTCAACCCGTCGAAACGCGTTCCGCCGCCACCCCGCCGCCACCTCCGCCAGCGCCGAGCCGTTTCCCTCGCAGATCGCTCGATCGGCGTCCGGTGTCGTCCTTGAAGCGGGCCCCTCGTGCTCGCATGGATCGCCGGAGGCCTGCTGGTCGGACTGCTGCTCGGCGCGTTCCTGGGCTGGAGCGCGAGCCCGGTCGCGCTCGTACCGCTCACCTTCGGGACACTGCTCTTCCTGGTGGGTGCGCGGGCCCGCGGCGCACCGAGGCGGTGGGTCCTCGCCGCGGCCACGGCGCTCGCGCTCCTGGCCGGCCTCTCGCTGGTGCCCGCGCGCAGCGCGCCGGGGAGCCCGGGCGTGCATCGCATCGCCGGCCGAGTGCTCCGCTGCGACGCGCGGGCGTGCACGGTGCGTCTCGAGGCGCTGGGGAACGAGGCGCCCGTGCCCATCCCGCCGGTGCTCGCGCGTCTCGAGGGGCTGACGGCGCTCGACGAGGGCGTGACGCTCGAGGCCGAGGCCGAGCTCCGACCGCGCGCCGCCTTCCGGAACCCGAGCCCGCATCCGAGCTGGCCGAGCCTCGAGCCGCTCGCGTGGACCGGGCGCGTGCGCGAGCGGACGGTCGCGCGCACGCCCCCGAGCTGGCTGCGCGCCCTCTCGATCGCGTTGCGGGGCCGGTTGCGCGCTGGGCTCGAGCGAACGCTCGAGGAGCCGACGCGTGGCCTCGCGCTGGCGCTCGTGCTCGGCAACGAGGCCGACGTCGACGAGGACACCGCCGACCGCGTGCGCGGCGTCGGCCTCACGCACGTGCTCGCGGTCTCCGGGATGCACGTGACGCTCGTCGTCGGCGCCCTGCTCTGGCTTCTCTCTCGCCTGCTGCGCCACGACGCGATCGCGGCGCGCATCGATCCCGCCCGCCTCGCGCACGCGATCGCGGTGCCGCTCGCGCTCTTCTACGCCGAGCTCGCCGGCGGCTCACCCTCCGCGTGGCGCGCGGCGGTGACGGCGGCCATCGCGTGGACGCTGCGTGCCGCGGGGCGGCGCCCCGATCCGATCGCCACGAGCGCGCTCGCCGTGCTGATCCTCGCGTCGCTCGATCCGGCGAGCGCCGCGCGGCCCGCCTTCGTGCTCTCGATCGCGTCGACGGCAGCCGTGGCCGAGCTGCCCTCCGGGACGAGCCTCGAGCAGCTCGCGCGCGCGAGCCTGCGCGCGTCCATCGCGACCGCGCCGCTCACGCTCTGGTGCTTCGACGGCGCGCCGTTCGTCTCGGTGCTCGCGAACGTCCTCTTGCTCCCGATCGTGGCCGCGCTCGTGCTGCCGCTCGCCACGATCCACGCGTTGATCGCGGCGCTCGCGCCCGATCTCGCCGCGCCGAGCGCACTGCTTCTCGACGTCTCGTGTCGCGGCTTCGTCGGGGCGTGCGATCTCCTCTCCGCCGTCTCGCTCGGACGCGACCTCCCGCCGCTCGATGCCGCCGAAGGGATCGTCGTCGCCGTGGTCTCGAGCGTGCTCGTGCTCGCGCGCGACGCGCGGTCCCGCTGGATCGCCTTGTGCCTCGGCCTGCTCGTCTTCGCGGGTGCCGAGGCCGCCTTGCGGGAGCGCGAGACGATCCACGGCGAGCTGCGCCTCACCTTCCTCGACGTCGGCCAGGGCGACGCGGCGATCGTGGATCTGCCCGACGGCCGCACGATGATCGTCGACACCGGCGGCGCGTTCGGCGAGAGCCTCGACCCCGGTGCGCGAGTGCTGGTGCCGCTCTTGCGGGCGCGGCGCCGCGGACGCGTCGACGTCCTCGTGATCACCCATCCGCATCCCGATCACTACGGCGGCGTGGCGGCCCTCGCGGCGGGCTTCCCGATCGACGAGGTCTGGGACGACGGGCAAGCGAGCGACGAGGACCCGACGGGAACCTGGGCGAGCACGTTGCGAACGTTCGGCGCGCGCGTCCGCGGCCCGCGTGATCTCTGCGAGGCGCCGCGCGAGGCCGGCGGCGCGCAGATCGAGGTGCTCTGGCCCTGCCCCGCGTTCGATCCCGGCTGGGACGCCAACGACAACTCGCTCGTGCTGCGGCTCCGCTACGCCGGACGCACGCTCGTGTTGCTGGGAGACGCCGAGGCGCACGCCGAGCAGGAGCTGCTCGCGCACGGCCTCGAGGGCCCGGTCGATCTCGTGAAGGTCGGCCATCACGGCTCGCGCACGTCGAGCACGCCCGCGCTGATCGAGGCGCTGCGCCCGCGGCTCGCCGTCGTGAGCGCCGGCGTCTCCAATCGCTTCGGGCACCCGCACGGCGAGGTGATCTCACGCCTCGAGGCGAGCGGCGCGCGCGTGATGCGTACCGACGCGATGGGCGGCATCGTCGTGCACGTCGACGCGCGCGGCGTGTCGGCCGAGAGCTGGAGCGGCGAGCGCGTCACCCTCCCGTGACGCGCGGCGACGTGCTCACTCGAGCGCGCCCTTCTCGACCGTCGCCTCGAGGTACGCCTTGATCTTGTTCTGCAGGCGCTTCTCGAGCTGACGCACGCGCTCGCGCGAGACGCCGAACTGATCGCCGAGCTCCTGCAGCGTCTTGGGCTCGTCGGCCATCAGACGCTCCTTGAAGATGATCTCGTCCTTGCCCTTCAGCGTGCGGCCGAACTCGTGGATCTTCTCGCTCAAGAGCTCGTTCAGCTCGCCCTCGGCGAGCGCGACGTCGGCGCCGGTGTCGGCGCTCGGCATCGACTCGAGGCGGGAGGTCGGCTTGCCGTCGGCCTGCCCCACGGGCGCATCGAGCGAGACTTCGCCGGCCGAGAGGCGCCGGTCCATGTGCACGACCTCCTCGGTCGGCACGTCGAGGTTCTTCGCGATGAGCTCGGGCGTGGGCTCGATGCCCATCGCGGCGAGGCGCGCCTTCTCCTTCTTCAGGTTGAAGAAGAGCTTGCGCTGCGCCTGGGTCGTCCCGACCTTCACGAGGCGCCAGTTGTTGAGGATGAACCGCAGGATGTACGCGCGGATCCACCACGCCGCGTAGCTCGAGAGCTTCACGCCGCGGTACGGGTCGTACTTCTTCACGGCCTGCATGAGGCCGATGTTCCCCTCCTGGACGAGGTCCAGGATGTTCCGGTACGCGCGGCGGTAGTCGAAGGCGATCTTCACCACGAGGCGCAGGTTGCTCGTGACGAGCTTCTTGGCCGCCTCGACGTCGCCCGTCTGCACGTACTTCACGGCGAGGTCGTGCGTCTCTTCCGGCGTGAGCAGCGAGTAGCGCTGCACGTCGCGCATGTACGCCTGCAGCGGGTCGCTCTGGCTGATCGCGCCCGACTCGCGCTTCGCGAGGGCCGCGCCCTTGCGCGAACCGTCCGCCTCGAAGTCGATCTCCCCCTCGAGGTCGGCCTCGCCCGGCCCCGCAGGCTCGGTCTCGACGACCTCGGCCTCGAGCGGCTCGTCGCCCTCGATGGGCTCGCGCTCGCGCGGGGCCTCGCTCTCGTCGACGACCTCTCCCGAGAGCGCCTCGCCGTCCTCGTCGCGGCGCGCGGGGCTCTCGGTCTTCGTCTTCTTCTTGCCGGCCATCGGGACGCGCACTGTGGTCCCGTCGGCGGCCGACCGCCAGCGGCGGTGCGTCACGGCCCCCGCCGCGGCGGAAAACAGGGAGCGGAGAGCCGGGAGAAGCGCCTCGCCCTCGGGCGGGCCACGCCCTCTTTCGTGAAATCGCCACGATTCGCGACCGGTGATTTAGCCTTGCGGTCGATGGCCACCCGGAAGACGTCACGCCCCACGCACGCTCGAGTCGCGGGTGCCGCGCTGGCCGTCACGCTCGCGGCAGCGTGTGATCGCAGCCCCGCGCCCGCCGCACCGCCCACGACCACGACCACGACCGCGATCGCGGCGCCGCCGTCGACCGCCCCACCCGCGCCCCCGCCGCCGCCCGAGACGCACGTCGCGCCCTCTTCGTGCGCGCCCGCGGGCCCCGCCCGCACGCTCCTCTCGATCGAGGGCGCTCGATCGCTCCGCGTCGACTCGGTCACGCTCGGCTCGCCGGTCGCCGCGGTGGTCTTCTTCGAGGGGACCTCGGGGCGCCTCCTGCGTGTGGACGCGAGCGGCGAAGCGATCGGGGATCCCATCCCGCTCACCGATCCCGGCCAGCTCGACGGGAGCTTCCACGTGCGCGCGAACGGCGACGCGCTCGACGTCGTCTACGCCGACTACCGCTCGCGTGCGCAGACCGGGATCGACCTCGTCGCGAGGACGATCGGCGCGACGGGCGAGCTCGGCCCGAAGGTGGTGCTCGACCACGACGTCCCCTTCGGATGGGCGGATGCGTGGGACGTCGTCCTCGACGAGGCGGGCGTCCTGCTCGTCGAGGCGAACGCCGATCAGGACGGGGTCGGGCCGGGGACGATCGACGTGCGCTTCGGCCCTGTCGGCGGCCCGCTCGCGCGCGCGGCCCATTTTCCGTACCCCTTCGCGCCGAGCCCGCCCGGCGACACGCCGGCCTCGACGTCTCTCTCCGTCGCGCGCACTCCCGAGGGCTACGCGATCGGCTGGAGCGCGGGCAACGAAGCGGGCACGCGCGCCGGCACGCAGGCGCTGGACGGATCGGGCGCGGTGCGCGGCGAGAGCACCCCGCTCGCGCTCGACGGCGCGCTCCCGAGGTGGATCGACGGCGCGTGGATCGCCGAGCGGGCCCGCGGCGGGCACTTCGAGACGGCGAGCGTGCCCGTCACGTCCGAGAGCACGTGGACTCCGGTCACCGCGCCCGCCCCGGTCACGAGAGGCCGACTCGTCGCGCTGGGCGGCCGCACGTGGGCGCGCCTCGACACCTGCGTCACGGACAGCTGCTCGCCGATCGAGCGCGTCCTCGTCCCGCTGAGCGCGAGCCGCGAGGCGATGGGGCCTCCGGTCGCGCTGGGCCGCGCGGGGGAGCTGGCCATCGGGCCGGACGGTCGCGGCGCGCTCGTCACGGCCGAGGGCGGCACGCTGACCTGGCAGTCGCTCGCCTGTCGTTGATCGAGACGCGCGCGAGAAGGACCGCCCCGGGGGCGGCCGATCAGGCCATCGGCTGGCGGTGGAACGCCGCGTAGCGGCCAGTGACGTGGTACTCGAGCTGGCGCTCGATGTCCGAGAGCAAGCTGCTCGCGCCGAATCGGAACAGGTACGGATCGAGCCAGTCGTTGCCGAGCTCGTCCTTGACGAGCGCCATCCAGTCCAGGGCCTGCTTCGCCGTCTTGATCCCGCCGGCCGGCTTGAAGCCGACCGCGAAGCCGGTGCGCTCCTGGTACTCGCGGATCGCCCGCAGCATCACGATCGTGAAGGGCAAGGTGGCGTTGATCGACTCCTTGCCGGTCGAGGTCTTGATGAAGTCGGCGCCGGCCATCATCGAGACCCAGCTGGCCTTCGCGACGTTCTTCAGCGTGCCGAGCTCGCCCGTCGCGAGGATCGCCTTGAGGCGTGCGTCGCCGCAGGCCTCGCGCATCGCCTTCACCTCGTCGTAGAGCCGCCCCCACTCGTTGGTGAGGACGAGGCCGCGGTGGATGACGATGTCGATCTCCTTCGCGCCGGCAGCGACCGAACGCCGGATCTCCTCGAGGCGCGTGTCGAGCGGCGTCAGGCCCGCCGGGAAGCCCGTCGAGACGGCCGCGACCGGGATCCCCGAGCCCTCGAGCTCCTGGACCGCGGTGGAAACGAGCGCGTGGTAGACGCAGACGGCGCCCGTGTGGATCGGCAGCTTCGTGGCGCCGAGCGCTTCGAGCACCTCGTCCTTCACCGGTCGCCGCGCCTTGGCGCAGAGGCGCTTCACGTTCCCTTCCGTGTCGTCGCCGCTCAGCGTCGTCAGGTCTATGAAGGTGATCGCCTTGAGCAGCCACGCGAGCTGCCATTCCTTCTTGATCGAGCGGCGCGTGCCGATCGTGGCGGCGCGGCGCTCGATGGCCGTGCGGTTGGCGCGCACTTCCTCGACCCAGTCGAGGTGGAGGGGCGTGCCGTCGTTGCGAGAATGGGCCGTCATGAGGCGCGCATCATCGCGCGGCGCCCCTCGCCGGGACAAGACCGTTGCGGAGCGCTCGAGGTGGCCGCCGCGCCGCCGAGCCGGGCGGACGCGCACGGCGAGCTATCGGCGGCGCCCGCGAATGCGATATCTTTTCGCCGATGCGCTCGCGTGGGCTCGCCGTTCCGCCGCCGCCGCCCGGTCGGGCGTCCGCGCCCGCGCCTGCGCCCGCAGCGATGACCGGTCGCTTGCCTTCGAGCGGCGCCGCCATCCCGCCTGCGCCGCCCTCGGTGCCGCCGCCTCCGCCCAAGCGCGCGAGCTCGATGCCGCCACCGCCGCCCATCGAGCCACCGACGGCTCCCGAGATCGCGCTGCCGCCGGCCGCCGTGAGCGGCCCGCATCCCGCCGCCTCGCTCACGGGACAGGCGACGCTGATCACCGGCGACGTGCTGCCCGCGCCGGGCCCACTTCCGGCCGGCAAGAAGCTCCTCGAGCCGGGGGACACCGTCGCGGGCTGGGAGCTGGTGCGCCGCGTGAAGGCCGGCGGCATGGGCTCGCTCTGGGTCGGGCGCCGCACCGGCGTCGGCGGCTTCGCCAAGCACGTCGCCATCAAGGTCATCCACCCGCACCTCGGCGAGAACCAGGACTTCGTCCGCATGTTCCTCGACGAGGCGCGTCTCACCGCGCGCATCGCGCACCCGCACGTGATCCAGGTCTTCGACGTCGGCCTGGAGCACGGCTCGTACTTCATGGTGATGGAGCTCGTCGCGGGCTGCTCCCTCTCCGACCTCTCGACCTATCTCGCCAGCCGCAACGCGCGCCTGCGCCCCGAGCTCGCCGCGGCGATCGTGCGCGACATCGCGCTCGGCCTGCACGCGGCGCACGAGCTGCGGGGTGAGCAGGGGCAGTTCCTCGGCCTGGTCCACCGCGACGTGAGCCCCGACAACATCCTGCTCGGCGTGCAGGGCGGCGTGAAGCTCATCGACTTCGGAATCGCGAAGGCCACCGAGCGCCTGCACGAGACGCGGCAGCCCACGCTGAAGGGCAAGCTCCGCTACCTCGCGCCCGAGCAGCTCGGCGGGCACCTCGATCGCCGCACCGACGTCTTCGCGCTCGGCATCGTGCTCTGGGAGCTCCTGACCGGGCAGCGCATCTACGACGGCGCGAGCGATCCGGAGCTGCTCGACCGCGTGCGCGATCCGCGCGTGGTCGCGCCGACCTTCCTCGCGCCCGAGCTCGGCCCCGCGGTCGACGCGCTGATGGCGCGCATGACGGCCGTAGAACCGGAGGCGCGCCCGGCGACGATGGCCGAGGTCGCCGATCTGCTGCTGGCCGCGATCCCGAAGACGCGCGAGGTGGGCGCGGCGCAGATCGCGTCGCTCGCGAGCGCGATCACGGCGACGGGCGTCGGCGTGGTCGACGGAGTCGACCCGGCCACGTTCGCCCCCGATCTCGGCGCGCTGGTGCTCGACCGGCTCGCCCCCTCCGCGGTGACGACCGGGCGCATCCTGCTGCCGCAGCCGCGCTCGAAGGAAGCGACGCGCAACGCGTGGCTCGTGGGCGGCGGCATCGTCGCGCTCGCCGCACTGCTCGGCGTGGCGGTGCTCGTGCACACCCAGAACAGCGTGGGGACCGAGATGCGCGCGCAATCGCTCGCGCCGACGGCCACTCACACGCTGGTGACGACGGGCCCGCGCGAGCCGGCCGCGCCTTCGTCCGCGGCATCGCCCGCGCCGCCGGCGCCTTGGCCCGCGACGGCCGCGACGCCTTCGACGCCGCTGCCTTCGACGCCGGTCACGGTCGCGTCCCTCCCTGCCGGGCCCGTCGAGCGCACGGAGGCAGCCCCCGTGACGACGCCCGCGATCGCGCCTGCCGTCGCGCCGACGGCGGCGCCTCCGCCCGCGACCGCGGCGAGAGCGCGACCCGCGGCGCGGCCGCGCCCGCACCCGGCGCGCCCGCGCTCGGCCGCCGGCCCACGAGGCCGCGCAGGTCGTGCTTCCGTGGTCGACGGCACCCCGCTCTCGACCGAGCTCTGATCGAGGTCTTCTTGCGCTTCGGCCTGCTCCTTCTCTTTCTCGTCGCGCTCCCGTCGTTCGGGGCCCTCGCCGGCTGCGCGAGCGCACCACCGGCGCTCACGGAGCTCGTGCTCGTCGTGCGCGCCGACCTCCCGGTCGATCAGCTGAACATCCGCGTGACGGGCCCCGACGGCGACACCGCCGTGCGCGAGCAGATCGTGCGCCCCTCCTTCCCGGTCGCGGTCGTGATGACGCGCGATCACGAGCCCTACGCGCCCGTGACGATCCACGTCGAGGGCGGCGGCTACGCCGCGGACGCGGTGACCGAGCTCGTGGTGGGACAGCGGCGCCGCATCGAGCTCTCCCTCTCCGCGCGTTGCGAGTGCGTCACCTGCGCAGCGAGCGAGACCTGCCAGGATGGTGCGTGCACCGATCGCCACGTGCGCGCGGTCGATCTCGGCACGTGGATCAGCGGCGAGGACGCGGGGCTGCCGATGATCCGCGACGCCGGCGCCCCCCACGACGCTTCTCTCTCGGATGGCGGCAGGCCCTGTGGCTGCCACGGCGAAGCCTGCTGCCCGGGGGAGGCGTGCCACGGCACGCTCTCGTGCCGCGCCGGCGCGTGCGTGCAGTGCGCCTCCACCGATCCCACGCTGACGGGCATGCTGCCCGCGGGCGCGCGCTACGTGACCGCGATCTCGGCGAGCGGATCGAGCTTCTGGGTGAGCACGAGCGACGGCACGGGCACGACGCAGACGACGTTCACGTTCGGCGACGGCGTGACGGCGAACGGCACCGCGCCACTCTCGGAGCTGCTGGCGGTCGCGACGAGCGCAGACTCGATGACGCTCTCGGGCGCGGGCGGCATCACCGGCACGATTCGCTTCGCGGGCGCGACGCTCTCGGGCTCGTTCGCGCCCCCGGCGCGCATGGACGGAATGACGGGGACGATCACGGCGGTCCGCGGGGTCGACCACACGATCGTCTTCACGGCGTGGGACGGCTCGAGCGGCGTCGTCACGCTCACGCCGATGGAGAGCTGCCGATGAGCGCGCGCCTCGGCCCGCTCACGCGCGCGCTCGCGCTCGTCGTCACCTTCGTCGTCGCGGGCGCGGGCTTCGGCGGGACGGCGGCGGCGCAGGCGGCCGAGCCGACCGAGGCCGACCGCGCGCAGGCGCTCTCGCACCTGCAGTCGGGCATCACCGCGGCGCAGGCGGGAGACTGGGAGACGGCGCGCGCGCAGTTCACCGAAGCCTACGGCTACGTTCCCTCGACCCGCGTCCTGATGAACCTCGCGGGCGCGCAGCGGCACACGGGCCAGCTCGTCGAGGCGCGCGAGAGCTACCAGCGCTGGCTGCGCGAGGCGACCGAGCGGGACGCGCAGTTCCGTCCGACGATCGAGCAGGAGCTCGCGGCGCTCGAGCAGGAGCTGCCGCAGGTGGTCGTGACGCTGCATGGCGCGGTGCCCGGCGACACCGTGGAGCTCGACGGCGCGCCCGTCACGACGGGCGAAGCGCACGCGGCCAACCCGGGCAATCACGTCGTCGTCGTGCGCCGAGGCACGACCGATCTCCACACCGAGCGCTTCGTGCTCGCGGCGGGCGACTGGCACGAAGTGGACGTCACGGTCCCGCCGCCGGCCCCCGCCGACGAGCCCCCGAGCGACACGGAACGCGCGCGTCACTCACTCATCGCGGAGCGCGAGCACGAAGAGATCACGAGCTCGCCCTGGTTCTGGGTGGGCGTCGGCGGCGGCGGCGCGCTCGTGCTCGGGATCGTGATCGGGGTGGCGGTCGCGGCGTCCAGCGGAGGTGCGAGTGCGCCGATTCCCGACATGGGAACCCTGGGCCCGTTCGCGCTCTAGCCGCCACGCACGACGAAAGTGGACGGGGGGAAAGAATACCGACCGGGGCACGTACGTCTCGGGGCGGTGATACAGTCCGGAACGAGCGCACGGGGTGCGGGCGCTCGACCTGTTGCGTCGGTGGACGCAGCCAACCCTAGCGGAGAAGACATGGCGAAGAAGACCCTCGAGATCGACGACATCACGACCACGCGGAGCGGCCGGCGCGCTGCGATGCAGACCATCGCTGCCGCGGGCGCGGTGCTCGCGACCGGAGCGGTCGCGGCCACGGCCTCCGCCCAGGAAGGGGCCCAGCCCGCCTGCTCGGACAGCGATCCCTACGATCCGGGCGGCTACGGCCGTCACTGCGCCAGCGGCTGCAGCGACAGCGATCCGTACGATCCGGGCGGTCAGGGCCGTCACTGCGGCCGCAGCTGCAGCGACAGCGATCCGTACGATCCGGCTGGCCACGGCCGTCACTGCTGATCTCGAGCGGTGCCCGGTCCACGGGCCCGACGAGGAAGGCTCCCTCCGCAGCGCGGATGGGGGCCTTCTTCGTTTCGGGCGCGTGCTCTCGCACCGGCCCGCCGCCGAGGCTATAGCGAGCGCGTGCAGACGAGCGTTCGAGCGGCGATGGAGCAGGCCCTGACGGCCCGGAGCCGCGACGAGGCGTGGCGGGCGCTCGAGCCCCTGCGCGGCTCCCTCGAGGGCGATCGCGATCTGGCCCTGACCTGGCTGACGCTCCTGGCCGTGTCGCCGTCCCGACCCGGCGCCCTGGAAGACGCGCGGGCGGTGCTCGCCCGGCGTGGTGACGACGCCGAGATCGTGCGCGCGGCGCTGGCGGTGCTCCTCGCGATCGCCGATCGCGTTCCCTTCGACGAGCCGCGCCCGCCAGGCGATTCAGCGCAGATCGCGGTCGACGAGGCGCGCGCCGCCCTCGCGCGGCATCCGGACGACGCCGCGCTCCATGCGGCGCTCGGCAACGCGCTCGTGCGCCTGGGCCCCTCCCAGGACGCCGCCGCGATCGCGTCCCTCGAGGAGGCGATCCGCCGCGAGCCGCGCGGGGAGTGGCTCTCCGACCTCGGGGTCGCCCACAAGCGCGCCCGCCGCTTCCTCGCGGCGCAGATCGCGTTCGAGAAGGCCCGCGCCAAGCTCGGCGATCTGCGGCCGATCCTGTTCCATCTCGCGCTCTGTGGCGTGGCCAATGGCGAGCACGACGCGGCACGCAGCGCGCTCGAGAAGCTCGGCTTCCGCGTCGAGGGAACGGGCCGCCCCTTCGTGCCCGATCTGCCCGAGACCGCGGTGCGCCTGACGACGCGCGAGGCAGGATCCAAGACGGCTCCCGTGGAGCTCGAGCGCGCGTTCGTGCAGCTCCTCTCGCCCGTGCACGGCGTGCTGAGGACGCCGATGCGCGGAGACTCGGTGGCGGACTTCGGCGATGTCCTCCTGCTCGATCCGGCGCCCGTCGCATCGACGATGGAGAACGGCGAGCGCCGGCCCGTGCTCGGAGTGCTCGGCGTGCTGGCGCCGGGCGACGAGCGCCGCATTCCGTTCCTCGCGCTCGAGCAGAAGGCGGGCGAGGCCGCCGCGCTGGGCGCGAGCCTGCCGGAGGGCTGCCTCTGGTACGTGCACGGAACGCGCGTCGAGAGCGTGTGCCCGCGCTGCGCGGCGGGCGACGCGATGCAGAAGCACGAGCACCTGCCGGCCGAAGAGCACCGCGCCGTCTACGGCAAGCTCGTCGTGCCGGCGTCGATCGCGCTCGGCGAGGTGCGCAGCGCGATCGAGAGAGCGCGCAGCGCCCATCCCGGCGTCCTGCTCGCGCTGCCGCGCCTCCACGAGCTGCTCGGCGACACGCCGCAGGCCGGCAAGGCGCACAAGACGTGGGGCGTCATCGAGCGCGGGATGCTCGCCGCGCGCAGCAAAGCGTGAGCGAGCTCGCGTCGTGCGCTCGGCGGTTGACCAGAAATGCTGGTCAACCACGGTCCGTTCCAGCGCATTCGCGCTGGAGCTCGAACTGCAGTGCAGGGTTCCGACACATCTCGTGTCGGACCTTCAGTTGCAGAGCGCCGCCTCCGCGCACCTGCCCGCCGTGCAGTGGTCGCTCTCGCAGTCCGAATCGAGAGTGCACGGCTCACCGAGCGCGTGCGGCACGACGCACATCGAGGCGAGCGCGCAGAACGCCGGCGCCCGACACGCTCGAGTCAGCTCGCACGACTCGCCGACGCTCGGGTAAGGGACGCACCGACCCATGACGCACTCACCGTCCGGACAATCGGTTCCGGGGCCGGCGATCTGCGCGTCGCACGTCCCGTCCGTTCGCGGACGACGGCAGCGGGTCCCGACCCCGTCCACCGAACCGCAGACGAAGCCCGGTGCGCAGACGGTGTCGAGCGGGCATGGGGCCCCCTCGGCATCGACGGGGAGATGGCCGCAGACGTGCCGCGTCGGGCTCGACGGATCCGGCTGGCAGAGCAACAGATGCTCACAGGCCCGCGGCGATGCGTCGCCGTTCGAGGGATCGCACTCGCCACCGAGACCGACGCGCGCGACGCAGTGTCCGGAGCCGTCGCAGTACAGCCCCCGGTCGCAGAACGGTGCGACCAACGTGGGGTCGCAGCTCGCGCCGAGCGCGAGGCGAGGCGTGCACGTGCCGCATTCGTCCGTCGGCCCGACGCAGAGCCCGCTCTCGCACTCGGCGGAGAACGTGCACGCCTCGCCGTCCGGCAGGGACCCGACGAACAGGTCCTGGCACTCCGGCAATCCCGCGAAGAGGAAGACGACCGTGCGCGTCTCGCAGGGTGCCGCGCGCAGCGCCGACGTACAGCGCGCGAGCGCCGCCTCGTCGAGGCGCGTCGTGCCGCGGGCGATCACGGCGTCATACGGGCCGAAGATCCGCCTGGTGTGGTGCTGCATCGGTCCGACGCACTCGCCGCTCTGCCCGACGCTCTCGCCCGACGGAATGCCGCACCGGTCGGTGTAGCCGCACGCCGCTTCGGCCAACTGACGCGCGACGAACGTCGCGTCGGACTCGGTGGGAATGGCCCGCCCACACCCCGCGGCGCTCGCGAGAACGAAGAAGAGCGAGAGGCCGGTGCCGGCTCGTCGGTGGGGGGTCATCGAGGCTCCGGGTAGCACGACGCGCGCCGCCGTTCGGCATGCCTTGGTGTGCCTTCCGAGCCGCGCGCGAGAGCAGCACGGGAATCGGACGTCGAGGCTCGACGTCACCTCCCGACCGAGCCGGCGAGGGGCGGACGTCGAGCATCGCATCGGCGCACCCCGGCGATGAGGGGCGCTGCGCCTACTCCCACTCCGCTGCTTCGTCTTCGAGGGTCTGCACGACGCGGAGCTCGACGCCGCGCACGCCCGCGCTCGCCCGGAGCGCGTCGATCCGATGCACGGGGCGGCCGCCGGGGCGATGGCTCGTGCAATCCACGATCGCGTCGATCGTCATCGCGCCCTCGGCGTCGGCGTCGCGCGCCTCGCCGACGGGGCGGGCGCGCAGCTCGGGCGGGAGCTGCTCCCGCTGCGCGTCGTCCCACGCGACCACTCTGCAACCGCGTCCCCAGATCGCACCGCGCAGCAGCGCGCGTTGCGAGGGCGCGTCGAGCCGGCGCACGTCTCCGATCGACGCGAGCGCGTCCGCCGGTTGCGGCGTGAGGTCGAGCTCCACCCACGTCTCGCGCTCGCCCTCGCACTGCCGCTCGCCGACGTCGTCGGACGGGCAGTTCTCCCAGCTGACGATGAACACGTCTCGTCCTGCCACCTGGGCGCGCAGGTACTCGATCCCGCGCGCGCCATGGGCCCCGTGACATGCCGCGATGGGCCCGTAGCGCTCACCGACTTGCGCGACGCACGCGGGCTGCGGCGAATCGACCACGGGCGGCAAGGGATCGGGCCGGCTGCACGCGGAGCACGAGAGCGCGAGCCACGAGAGCAGCTGCAGAGACGTCGTCGTTCGCGCGTGCATCGCGACGATTGGGCCAGAGCGCACGCTCGGCGACAACCATGCGCAGGCGCGCCCCCGCTGCCGCGCGCCACGCGTCCGACCAGCCCGCCCGCCGAACGGCGACATCGGGCCTGCCCGGCGTCGGGAGCGCCACGGCCCCGCGAGCCGTGCTACCGAAGGGGATGCACGGCCGCGCGCGCTGGGTCCTCGCTCTCGCGGCCTGCCTCGCGGTCTTCGTCGCCTCGAGCGCGTCGGCCACCGTCGTCGTCGAGCTCTCGCTCGAGGAGCTCGCCGTCGAGGCGGACGTGATCGTGCACGCGCGCGTGGCGCGAACCGGCTCGTACCTCGCGACGTACCGCGGTCGGCTCGAGCCGCACACCACGAGCGAGCTCGCGGTGCACGAGTGGCTGAAGGGCGTGGGCGGAGAGCGCGTCGTGGTCGACGAGCTCGGCGGCGACGTTCCCGGAGGGCGCCGTTGGATCGCAGGCACGCCACGCTATGCGGTGGGCGACGAGGTCGTCGTGTTCCTGCGGCGCCTGCCCGAGGGGCGCTACCGCACGCTCGGTCTCTCGCAGGGCCGCTTCGAGGTCCGCCACGCGGTCGGCGCCGACCTCGTCGGCCGCACGATCGTGACGCGCGACACGAGCGAGCTCTCGTTCGCGCGCTGGTCGGACGGCGAGATGATCGTGGGCCAGGCCGCGCCGACGAGCGAGGTCGACTACGCACGGTTCATCGGCTTCGTACGCTCCGTGCTCGCGCAGACCGAAGCGTCGGGCGCGGAGCGCCTGCGATGAGGCGCCTCGCGCTCGCGATCGCGGGCGTGCTCGCCGCGGCCGAGCCCGCGGCGGCGTGGAACCCGATCGATCCCTCCGCGCCGCGCTGGTCGGGCCCGGTCCCGTTCGCGATGCACGCGCCCGGCGCGAGCGAGCTCGGGCCCGACGCGAGCGAGGCCGCCGTGACCGAGGCCTTCGAGGCCTGGGCCCACGTCTCGTGCACCTCGCTCGCCGTCGCCTACGCGGGCCGCACCGACGCGCTGCCGACGCCGGGCGACGGCCTCTCCACCCTCGGCTGGGACGAAGCGGATTGGCGCTACGATCCGAGCGCGATCGCGGTGACGCAGCCCCAGTGGGGCGCGCGCACGATCGACGGCCATCCGGTGATCGTCGAGGCCGACATGGAGCTGAACGGCGTCGACTACACGTGGACGCGCGGCCCCGGCGCCGGCCGCACCGTGGACGCGGGCTCGATCGTGCTCCACGAGGCCGGCCACTTCTTCGGACTCGGGCACTCGCGCGATCCGAGCGCCGCCATGTACTACGCGTACCGCGGCGGCGTGAGCGTGCTCGCGACCGACGACGAGATCGCCATCTGCTCGCTCTACCCGAACGGCGAGCCGCTGCCGACCGACTGCCACATCACGGGCTGTCGCCCCGGCCAGAGCTGCCGCGCGAACGGCAGCTGCGGGCCGAGCACGAGCGGCGGGCTCTGTACCGCGTGCACGAGCGACACCGACTGCGCAGCCGGCGCGTGCCTCTCGTATCCCGACGGGCAGCGCTACTGCGGGACGCGCTGCAGCAGCGACACCGAATGCGGCGCGAGCGCGCGCTGCGTGGCGTTTCCCGATCTCGGCACCCAGTGCGTGCGCGTCGCGGGCGAGACGCCGAGCTGCGAGGGGAGCCCCGGCTGCGCGTCCGATGCGGCGTGCGCGAGCGGTGAGCGCTGCGACGTGACGAGCGGGAGCTGCCTCGTCGGCGTGGGGGCCGGCCTCGGCGCCGCCTGCGTGGGCCCGGGCGAGTGCGCGTCGGGCCTCTGCTACGAGGGCGTGTGCAGCGCGCTCTGCGACTGGCTCGTCCCGAGCTCGTGCGCGCCCGGCTTCTTCTGCGACGCGCAGGGAAGCGGCACCTGCACGGCGATGGGGCTCTGCCGCCCCGGCGATCCCGGCGAAGGCCTCGTCGGGGATCCCTGTGCGTCGAGCACCGACTGCGCCGGCCTCTTCTGCGCCGAGGGCGTGTGCTCGCAGCCCTGCGCGCCGCGCGAGGGCGGGACCGACTGCCCGCTCGGCTACGAGTGCCAGGTGGGCACGAGCCCGAGCTGCGGCAGCTGCCAGCGCGCCCTCGCGCTCGGCGACGCGTGCACGGCGAGCGACGCGTGCGCGAGCCGCCTCTGCGTGGACGGCGCGTGCACGGTCGCCTGCGACCCGAGCCTCGCGTCATGCCCGGCGCCGTTCACCTGCGAAGCCCGGGGCAGCGATGGGATCTGCGCGAGCACGCTCGGCGGCCTCGGCGCGGCGTGCACGCGCGACGACGAGTGCCTCGGCGCGAGCTGCCGCGGCGGGCGCTGCACGCGGAGCTGCGGGATCGCCAACCCTTGCCCACGCGGCTACGACTGCGCGTCGGGGAGCGGCGGCTCGGTCTGCGCGCTCGCGACGCGACCGGCGAGCTGTGGGTGCGGCGTGGTCGGCGCGCGGGGCCTGGGAACTGGGGCGGCTCCGGCCTCGCTCACGGCGCTCGTGCTCGTCCTGGCCCGGCGGCGTCGGGCCTCGCGCCGCACCGCTCGGGCGGCGGCCGCCTCCCCCCTCAGGCAGCGGGCCCTTGCCTCTTTCTCCCGTTCGCTCTAGGTCGCGTCCGCACGCGTGCAGAAGGCGCCCGTAGACGACGCGAGGAGAGAGCGCCTCGTAGACAAGGTCCGCCCCTACACGCGAAGGCTCGCGTGGGGCGCCTTTCTCCTCTTGCTGACGCAGGCGGCGGAGAAGGCCGCGCCCTGGCTCTTCCGCATCGGCCTCGACGCGCTCCACGACGGGCAGATCGTCACGGTCCGCAACGCCGCCATCGCCGTCATCGTCCTCTCGGCGCTCGCGTGGGTGGTGCGCACGCAGTCGCGCATCCAGGTCTTCAACGTCGGCCGCGACGTGGAGTTCGATCTGCGCAACCAGGTGCTCGCGCGCGTGCACCTGCTCGGCCCCTCGTTCTTCCGGCGCACGAGCACCGGCGACATCATGAGCCGCGCGACGAACGACCTCGCGCAGGTGCGCCTCTTCGTCGGCTTCGGCGCGCTCAACGTCGTCAACTCGGTGCTCGCCTTCGTGAGCGCCATCGCGCTGATGTTCGTGGTCTCGCCGCGCCTCACCCTGCTGGCGCTGATCCCCTATCCCTTCCTCGCCTTCGCGGCGCGCCGCTTCGGGCGCGCGATGTTCGCGCGCAGCGGCGAGGCCCAGGCCGCCATCGCCGCGCTGTCCGAGCGCGTCCAGGAAGACGTCGCCGGCACCCGCGCGCTGCGCTCGCTCGGCCTCGAGGATCGCCAGCGCGCGCGCTTCGAGAAGGTGAACGCGCAGGCGATCGAGAAGAACCTGCGCCTCGTCTCGCTCCGCGCGCTGATGTGGCCGGTGATGATGGGCCTCAGCTCGATCGGCACGCTCATCGTCGTGTGGCGCGGCGGCCAGATGGTGCTCGACGGGGAGCTCACGGTCGGCGCGTTCGCGGCGTTCAACGCGTATCTCGCGCAGCTCGTGTGGCCCACGCTCGCGTTCGGCTACCTGCTCGGCATCGTGCAGCGCGGGCGCGCCAGCTACGAGCGCGTGCGGCAGGTGCTGCTCGCCTCGCCCGACGTCGCCGAGGACCCCGACGCGATCCCCGCGAAGAAGGTCGGCGCGCTCGCGGTGCGCGACCTCAGCTACGAGATCGGCGGCCGCAAGGTCATCGACCACGTCTCGTTCGAGGTGCCGGCCGGGACCTCGCTCGCGATCGTGGGCGCGACCGGGTCGGGCAAGAGCACGCTCGCGGCGCTCCTGCCGCGCCTGCTCCAGACGCCGCGCGGCGCGGTCTTTCTCGACGGCGACGACGTGACGCACCTGAAGCTCTCCGATCTGCGCCGCACGATCGGCTTCGCGCAGCAGGAGCCCTTCCTCTTCTCCACGACCGTCGCCGCGAACCTCGGCCTCGCGCAGGACGATCCCGACGCCTCCGGCGCGCGCGCCGCGATGGAGCACGCCGCCTCCGAAGCGAGCGTGCAGGCCGAGATCGAGTCGCTCCCCGAGGGCTGGTCCACCATCGTGGGCGAGCGCGGCGTGCAGCTCTCGGGCGGCCAGAAGCAGCGCGTCGCGCTCTCGCGGGCGCTGCTCGGCGCACCGCGCGTGCTCGTGCTCGACGATCCGCTCTCGGCCGTGGACGCGCGCACGGAGCGCGCCATCCTCGAGGCCCTCGACCGCGCCGCCGCCGGCCGCACGATGGTCCTCGTCACGCATCGCATCGCCGCGGCGGCGCGCTGTGATCGCGTCATCGTCCTCGACCACGGCAAGATCGTGGAGGACGGCACGCACGAGCAGCTCGTGAAGGGCAAGGGCCTCTACGGCCGGCTCGCGGCGCGGCAGCGCCTCGAGCAGGAGATCGCGGAGCTGGCATGAGCGCATCCCTCCAGGCCCAGACGGCTCGCCGCGTCGCGAACGTCCGACCTCCCTCGACCGACACCGTCGACGAGAAGACGTACGACCTCGCGCTCCTCGCGCGCCTCTGGCCCTTCGCGCGCGGCCACGCGGGCCTCCTGCTCGCGACGCTCGCGCTCGTGCCGGTCGTCGCCGCCGCCTCGCTCGCGCAGCCCATGCTGATCCGGGAGACGATCCAGGTGTCCCTCGTCGAGCGCTCCTCGACCGCGCTCGGCCGCGTCGTCCTCTGGTTCGCGCTGGCCATCACCGCCGAGTTCCTCGCCCGCTTCGGGCAGACCTACACGCTCCAGCTCGCAGGGCAGCGCATCGTCGCCGCGATCCGCACGGCCACCTACGAGCGGGTGCAGTCGCTGCCGCTCTCGTACCTCGATCGCACCCCCGTGGGCCGCGTCGTGACGCGCGTCACGAACGACTCCGATGCGCTCGGCGAGCTCTTCGCGTCGGGCGCCATCCTCGCCATCTCCGACGTGGTGATGCTCGCTGGCTGCCTCGGGATGATGCTCTACCTCGACGTGCGCATGACGCTGGTCGCGCTCGTGGCGATCCCGCCGCTCGCGATCTCCGTCGACCGCATCCGCCGGCGCGCGCGCGAGGCGTTCCGCACGATCCGCACGACCATCGCGCAGCTCAACGCGTACATGTCCGAGCAGGTGCAGGGCATCGCCATCGTGCAGGCGTTCGGCCGCGAGGACGCGTGCCTCGCCGAGTACGAGGACATCAACGCGGCACACCGCGACGCGAACTACCGCTCGATCCGCTACGACGCGCTCCTCTACTCGATCGTCGAGTCCATCGCGGCCGTCACCGTCGCCATCGTGCTCTGGTACGCGGCCGTGCACGCCGCCGGGCTCGACGCGACCGAGTCGGCCCTCTTCGTGGGCACGGTGGTCGCGTTCTACGACTACGTGCAGCGCTTCTTCGTGCCCATCCGCGAGCTCAGCCAGAAGTACACGATCCTCCAGTCCTCGCTCGCCGCGGCCGAGCGCATCTTCGCGCTGCTCGACATGCCCGATCGCGACGCGCCGGCCGGGCTCGAGGTGCCGGGCTACGTCGCGACCGAGGGCGCGGCGATCGAGCTGCGCGACGTGGAGTTCGCCTACCGCGCGGGCCATCCCGTGCTGCACGGCGTCTCGCTCTCGATCCGCCGCGGCGAGCGCATCGCCATCGTGGGGCCGACCGGCTCGGGCAAGACGACGGTGACGGCCCTCGCGCTTCGCCTCTACGACGTGGCGAAGGGCAACGTGCTCGTGGACGGCCGCGACGTGCGCGAGGTGCCGCGCGCCGAGCTCCGGAAGAAGTTCGCGTGCGTCCCGCAGGACGTCTTCCTCTACAACGACACCGTGCTCGCCAACGTGGCGGCCCTCGAGCCGAATCCCGACCTCGAGCGGGCGCGCGAGGCGCTGCGCAAGGTCGGCCTCGAAGGGCGCCTCGCCGATCGCGGCGGGCTCGAGGCGCGCATCGACGAGCGCGGCGCGAACCTGAGCGCCGGCGAGCGCCAGCTCGTGGCCTTCGCGCGCGCCATCTACCTCGATCGGCCCTTCCTCATCCTCGACGAGGCCACGGCGCACGTGGACTCGGAGACCGAGCACCAGCTCGCCGAGGCCGCCGAGGCGATGCTCGCGGGCCGCACGGCCATCGTGATCGCGCACCGCCTCTCCACGATCCGCACCGTCGACCGCATCGTCGTCGTCCACCGCGGCCGCATCGTGGAGGAGGGCAAGCACGAGGAGCTCCTCGCGCTGGGCGGCCTCTACGCGCGCCTCTACGAGCTGCAGCTCGCCGCGCCGGAGGCCGAAGATGCGACCGCGGAGTCGGAACAGACGACCGCGGTGCCCGCGGCGACGGGCGCCGGGATCGCGAGCCCGACCGCATAGGCGTCGCCGACGGCCGCTGGTTGGCTCTCGGCCCGGGCCGAGCCTAGCGGCCTCACCGCCGACTCTCCGCGGACCGGCGCCGTATGCCCGCGGGCGGCCAGCGCACGGCCTTCGCCGACCGCCGTATCACGATGGACGGCCGCCGTATCACGGTGGACGCGCGCGATATCAGGCACCGCGGGTCGCTCCTATTCGGCGCAGTGAACGCAGCGTGATTCGTCGCCGACGAGCATGCACGCCGATCCCGCGGGGCATTCCGACGAGCTACCGCACGTGCAGAGACCGCCGGCGCAGCGGTCGGCGTTCGCGCAGTGCGACTCGTGGCCGCCGCTCGCATCGCGTGGATCGACCCAGCAACGGGCCACGGCACGTCCGAGGACGCTCATGCTCGCAGCCCAGTCGTCGCAAGGGGTCGAGCCGGCGACGTTGCAGAACGAGATGTCGCTCGGCGGAGCTTGCCACCGGCACGCGACGCCCGCGTCGACGTGGGAGGCATGGGACTCCGCACAGCCGAGGCCGCAACAGGCGAGGAGCACAGTCGCTACGGTTCGCATCTTATGCAATGCGCCTCCGTCTCGCGCGGCAGGCGACCGCAGGCGTACCCATCCGCACACGCCGGCGACGACCCACAGGCCGTCTGGTGCGAGGCTGGTGCCTGATCCGCAGCCCAGCAGACGTTGAGGTCGCACTGGCCGAACGACTCCAGGTCCGAGCCGCCTACCAGCTGCGCCGCCCACAACGCGCACGCCTGCTGTCCTATCCGGTCGCAGATCGGCATCGGCCGAGGAACCCACACGCATCCGTGGAACCCGGTCGTGTCAGGCTCGAAGCCGCCTCCATCATGGGCCAGCGGCGTCCCGCCCCCGCATCCGACCAATAGAAGGGTAGATGCGAGGACACTTGGCAAGCAACCGACAAGCTCATTGATTCGGCGATCGCGGCGACCACGTGCTGACCTGGCCCCGAAAAGGATCGAAGGTCGCGTCGACGCGCCGCCGTCGCCAATGTGCATGAGCTCGCGCAGAAGCCCCGAGCTACCCGCGCCATGCGCCGCTTGGACTCCCTTGCTCGCGCCGCTGCGAGTGACGGCGCGACGCACGGCGGCGACGAGGTCCGCACCACGCTTCGCCGCCGAGCGGCGCAGCCCCGAGGTCTTCGCGTCGGCCGCGAAGCCGTCGATCAATCTGGCCGCGAGGCGCGGCTCAAGCTGCGCCCGGAGCTCACTCGCGAGCGGGAGCACGCGCTGCGCGATCTCACCGCTCCCTGACGTCGGCCAGCCCATCCGTGCTCCCCGTCGTGGCGCCCGCCGCGATGCGCACACGCGTCAAGGTACGGCCGCGCGCCCTACCGACGTCAAGCGAAAGAGACGCGCGAACCCTTCCTCATCGGCGGGTGAACTGGGGTAAGCTCGTGCGTCCTCGGTCGGGGGGCGGCCGCATGCCTCGAAGCCGAAGCGTCTCCGCATGTCGGTCGAGCCCAGTCCCGTCGTCTACGGCAAGTACCAGCTCCTCGAGCTCCTCGCTCGCGGCGGCATGGCCGAGGTGTTCAAGGCGAAGTCCCACGGCGTCGAGGGCTTCGAGAAGATCCTCGTCATCAAGCGCATCCTGCCCGAGCTCGGCGCGCTGCCCGGCTTCGTCGACGCGTTCATCGCCGAGGCCAAGATCGCCGTCACGCTCTCGCACGCGAACATCGTGCAGGTCTTCGATCTCGGAAAGACCGGCGAGAGCTACTTCATCGCGATGGAGTACGTGGCGGGCTTCGACCTCTCCACGGTCCTGCGCCGCGGGCGGCAGCTGCGGCGCCCGCTCTCCCAGGAGCTCGCCGTCTTCGTCGTCAGCGAGCTCGCCAAGGGCCTCGACTACGCGCACCGACGCCGCGACGCGAGCCTGCGCCCGCTGAACATCGTCCACCGCGACGTCTCGCCCGAGAACGTCCTCTTGAGCTTCGAGGGCGAGGTCAAGCTCACCGACTTCGGCATCGCGAAGGCGCGCTACGTCCTCGAGGGCTCCATCGAAGAGCTCGCGGCGCGCGGCAAGCACGCGTTCATGTCGCCCGAGCAGGCGCGCGGCGAGGCGGTCGACGCGCGCACCGACCTCTACGCGCTCGGCGTCGTGCTCTACGAGGCGCTCTCCGGCGTGAACCCGTTCGACGCCGGCTCGCCCGCCGAGACGCTCCGCCGCGTGCAGAGTGGCGCGGCGCCCCCGCTGAAGTCCGTCGCGCGCGACGTGCCCGAGGAGCTCTCCGCGATCGTCGATCGCGCGCTCAGCCTGCGCGCGGAGGACCGCCACCCCAACGCGGGCCGCATGTACGAGGAGCTCGTGCAGTTCCTCTACTCGAGCGGCCGGCGCGTCGGTGGCCACGACCTCTCGCGCTACCTCGTCGAGCTCCGCACGGCGAGCGAGTCGGTCTCGAGCGATCAGGACGGGATGCGCCTGATCGCGATGTTCGACGGCGACGCGGATGCGACGCGCGTGCGCACGCCGGTCGAGATCCCCTTCGGCCGCCGCTCCTCGCGCCCGCCCGCGCGCCCGAGCCTCACCTCGCGCAGCTCGAGCGGCCTCGCGCGCGCCACGGCCGAGCGCCGCGACGTCACGATGCTCGTGGTGCGCACCGCATCGCCGACGCTGCTCGGCGATTCCCAGATGGAGCGCACGTTGCGCCGCTTCGGCGGCACGCGCCTCTCCACCGCGCAGTCCCCGAACGGAGTGCTCGAGGTCGCCTTCGCGTTCGGCCTGCGCGAGCCCGACGGGCGCGACACCGAGGCGGCCGCCCGCTTCGCCCTGCGCCTCGCCCACGCGGCGGTGAGCACCGCCCAGGGCGGCAGGGACGCGTCGCTCCAGGTCGGCATCCACACCGGCCGGATCCTCGTCGACCTGAGCGGCGAGGCGATCAAGGACGAGTCCTACGAGGGCGTGCGCCGCGCGGCGCGCGACCTCGCCGCGCGCGCGGCGAACGGCCAGACGCGCCTCTCCCCCGAGGCGCAGCACGCCGTCACCGAGCTCTTCTCCACGCTCCCGGCGAGCGACGGCGCGGCCTTCGTGCTCGAGGGCGAGCACGCGCAGGGCGACGCCGGCGGCAAGTTCGTGGGACGGCGCGACGAGCTGCGGCAGATGGGCGAGCTGCTCGCGCTCGCCAACCGCGGCCGCCTGCGCGTCGTCTCGCTCGTCGGCGAGGGCGGCACCGGCAAGAGCCGCTTGCTCCTCGAGACACGGCGGCGCCTGCGCCTCGGGGGCCACGACGTGGGCGTCTACATCGCGTCCTGCCAGCGCAGCGCGCGCTCGCTGCCGCTCTCGGGCGTGCAGGAGCTCCTGCGCGTGATCGTGGGCATCGACGAGCTCGATCCCGAGGAGGCGATCCGCGACAAGGTCGCGCGCTTGCGCGAGCTGGGCCTGCCGCCGCAGGAGCTCGGCGCGCTCGCCGCGGCGCTGGGCGCAGCCCCCTTCCCCGAGGCGACGGAGTCGCTCGGACGCCTGCTCGGCCCCGCGCTCGCGCGCATGACGAGCAAGCTCGCGACCGATCGGCTCACCGTCCTCTGCTTCGACGGCGCCGAGTCGATGGACGACGAGTCCAAGGCGATCATCGAGGGCGTGATGCGCGACGTCGCGAGCACGCGCGTCGCCGTCGTGCTCGCCTACCGGCCCGGCTTCACGCACGCGTTCGTCGGTCAGCCGAACCACCACGAGCTGGTGCTCGGCGCGATGAGCGACGACGACGTGGCGCGCCTCGCCGCGACGCGCCTCGCGGCCGAGGAAGTGCCGCTCGATCTGCTGCGCGGCGTCACTACGAAGAGCGCCGGCAACCCGCTCTACGTCGAGGAGTACCTGAAGGCGCTCACCGAAGCGGGCGCCGTCGAGGTCTTCGAGGGCCGCGTCACGTATCGCCCGGAGATCGCCGAGGTGGAGGTCCCGAAGACCTTGCGCGGCATGGTCTCCGCGCGCCTGGCGCGCCTGCCCCCGGCCGATCGCCACCTGCTCCAGATCGCCGCCGTCGCAGGCGGCCGCTTCTCGGCCGAGCTGCTCGCCGAGGTGGCGGGCGAGGCGCTCGAGACGACGCTCGAGTCTCTCGCGAGCCTCGAGGCGCGGGGCCTCGTGGTGCGCCTGCCGAGCGGAGACCTCGGCTTCGCGCACGACCTCGTGGGCGACGTGCTGCGCGACGGCCTGACCATCGACACGCGGCGCGAGATCCACCTCGCCGTCGGCCTCACGCTCGAGCGCCTCTACCCGCAGAAGCTCGACGAGCTCGCCGAGCGCCTCGCCACGCACTTCCGCGAGAGCGGCGAGCGAGAGAAGGCGGTCGACTACGTGCTGCGCGCGGCCGAGCGCCTCGAGACCGAGCAGGCCCACACGCAAGCGGCGGCCGCGTTCGAGCGGGCCATCGAGCTGCTCACGCAGCTGCCCGGCGCGGACCGCGATCGGCTGCTGGGCACGTACCGGCGCCTCGGGGACGTGCAGTGGAAGGCGCGCGAGGTCGAGCAGGGCCTCGCCAAGCTCGTCCCGGCGCTCGAGCTGGCGGAGGCGAGCGGGCGCGAGGACTACGTCGCGCTCTTCAGCATGATGCGCGGGCGCTTGCTCACGCAGGGGCATCGGGTGGACGAGGGGCGCGGCTGGCTCGAGCGCGCGTTCGACATCGCGAGCCGGATGTCGAGCCCGGCGCTGATGCTCGACATCGTGCTCGCCCGCGCCGAGGCCGACGTGCGCCTCGGCGAGCGGCGCGAGGCCATCGCGCACCTCGAGCACGCGCTCACGCTGGCGCAGCAGTCGGGAAACGTGGAGGCGCAGCAGCGGGCGACGGTGAACCTCGCGCTCACGCACGCGCAGGCCGGGCAGTTCGAGCAGGGGCTCGCGCGCATCGAGTCGGCCCGGCAGCTCCTCGCGCGGCACCCGGACCGCTACACCGAGTGCGAGATCGAGAAGATGGAAGCGCTCGTGCACTTCTTCGCGCTCGACTACGCGCAGGCGATCGAGGCGGCGAGCCGCGGCCTCGAGCTCGCGAAGGAGTACGGCTTCCCGTACGAGCAGGCCGTGAACGCCCACAACATCGGCGAGGGTTACGTGCGCCTCGGCGACTACAAGCGCGCGTTCGCCTCGCTCCGCTACAGCTACGAGGTCGCGCGCGATCACGGCATCGTGCACCTCCAGGTCGCGAACATGCGCGTGCTGGGCTTCATCGACGCGATGCGCTTCGGCTCGGAAGAAGGGCGGCAGCACGTCGTGGACGCGATCCGGCACGCGGAGCAGCGCCGCCACGTCTGGGAGCTCGTGCAGGGGCGCTACCTGCTGGCGATGATCGACCAGCAGCGCGGCAACGTGGACGAGGCGCGCGCGGGCCTGCGCGAGGCCCTGCGCCTGGCGACGGAGCACGGCTACGACGCCTACGCCGGCTCGTGCGAGGCGGGGCTGCACGCCCTCGACGAGGGCCGGGCCATTCCGCTTCTGGCCTGACGGCGTCGAGCCCGCCGGTGGAGGAACCGGCGCCCACGCGATCGCGCGGCGGCGTCGAACGGCGCGCCGCAATCGCTCGCGGACGCGCTCAGTGGTTGACCAGAAATACTGGTCAAACACTGTCTGTTCCAGCGCATTCGCGCTGGAGCTCGAACTGCAGTGAAGGGCTCCGACACATTCGTGTCGGCCCTTCAGCTCACTGCGGCGCGGCCTCGGTCGCCGGCGGCGCTTCGGGCGCAGGCGCGGGAGCCGCAGCGGGCGCCGCCGGAGCGGGAGCCGCCTCGGGCGCAGGCGCCGGAGCTGCTTCGGGGGCCGGAGCTGCCTCGGGGGCCGGTGCTGCCTCGGGCGACGGCGCCGCCTCGAGGGCCGGCGCGGCTTCCGTCGAGGGCGGGGCTTCGGCGCTCGGCGGCGCGACGTCTTCGCTCGGCGGCGGCGCTTCTTCCTCTTGGGTCGCGCCGTGCTCGTCGGCGGTGTCCTCGCCCTCGTCGCCCGCGTGCTCGTCGTCGAGCGCGTCCTCGAGCTCCTCGCGGTTGTGGGCCTCGCGGGCCTCGATCGCGTCCTCGAGCGCGGAATCACCGCTCGACGAGAGGTAGGCCAGCGTGGCCGACAGGATCATGAAGAGCGCCGCGCTGATCGTCGTCAGGCGCGTGAGCAGGTTACCGGCGCCCGAGCCGCCGAAGACCGTCTGGCCGCCGCCCGCGAGAGCGCCCATGCCACCGCCGCGGCCCTGCTGGAGCAGCACGACCATGATGAGGAACGAGCAGACGAGGACGTAGACGACCGAGAGGAACGTGTACATGAGGGCGCTTCCCGGAGAAGGGGCCGGACCCTAGCAGGGCTCGGGTCGTTTTCCAGCACCCGAAATCACCCCCGCATTCCGCCCTCCCCGCCCGTCCGCCGGGGCCCGCCCGAAATCAGGCCGGCCGCCGCGCCCGCACGATCCACACATGCCCGCTGAGGACGATCGGGCCCGTGGGAAACCGCTGGCGCAGGGCATCTCGCACGGCGCCGAGCGCGCCCTCGCGGGTGCCCGTCTCGGCCTGGGCCAGCGCGCGGGCGAGCGGCCCGATGCGCTCGACCGTGACCATCGCGTCCTCGACGCCGGTGCCGAGGGGCATCGGCAGATCGCGGGGCTCGAGCGAGACGTCCACGAGGCCGGCCGCGCCGAGGATGGCTTCGACCCGATCCTTCGCGGCGAACGCGCCGGGCCCGGGCGCGAGCGGATCGACGGGCGCCGGCGGCGGCAGGAAGGGCGCTGCCGCGCGCATCGGCACCGTCATGAAGTCGTTCTTCGCGAGGTCCTGCCAGCACACGAAGACGATGCGCCCGCCCGGCGCGAGCGCGCGCGCGAGGGACGCGAACGCAGCGACCGGATCGGCGAAGAACATCACGCCGAAGCGCGAGAGCACCACGTCGAAGGGCGCCTCGAAGCGCGCGCTCGACGCATCCTCGAGCCGAAACGACACGTTCGGGCGCGCGCCCGCGCGCTCCCTCGCGAGGCCGAGCATGGGCGCCGAGATGTCGACGCCGACGACGCTCCCGCTCGGGCCGACGGCGTCGGCCGCGAGCAGCGACGTCTCCCCCGTGCCGCAGCCGACGTCGAGCACGCGCTCGCCGGGCCGCAGCGCCGCCGCCGCCATCAGCGCCGGCGTGATGTGCTCGAACTGCGCGTCCATGCGCGCCTGGAGCGCGGTCCAGGCGGCGCCGCCCGGGCCGTTCCACTGCTCGATCTGGGCGGCGTTCGGAGAGCTCGAGAGATCGGTCGTGGTCATCGGAGGCTCGTACCACCTTTCCCGGGACCGGCGACGATGGACGGTCGCGGCCGCGCGCCTTGGCCCCGATGCCTCGGGGAGCTACCCGTTCGAGAACGCCCGGCTCACGGGCGCACGGCCGCCCGCACGATCGCGGCGAAGCCTGCCCCGTCGAGCGAGGCGCCGCCGACGAGAGCGCCGTCGACGTCGGGCTCGGCCATCAGATCCGCGGCGTTCTCTGGCTTCACGCTGCCGCCGTAGAGGATGCGCATCGCCTCTGCGGCCTTGCCGCCGAACTTGGCGTCGAGGCGACCGCGGATGGCGGCGTGCATCGCTTGCGCGTCCTCGGGCGAGGCGACCTTGCCCGTGCCGATGGCCCACACGGGCTCGTAGGCGATCACGCAGCGCACGAGCTGCGCGGCATCCGATCCGGCGAACGAGCCCTCGATCTGACCGAGCACCACCTCGATCGCGCGCCCCGCTTCGCGATCGGCCAGGTGCTCGCCGACGCAGACGATGGGCCGCAGGCCACGCGCGAGCAGAGCCTGTCGTTTGCGGCTCACGATCGGATCGGTCTCGCCGTAGTACTGGCGACGCTCGCTGTGGCCGACGATGCAGAGCGTACAGCCGGCGTCGAGCAGCATCGCGGGCGCGACCTCCCCGGTGAAAGCCCCCTTCTCTTCCGCGCACGTGTCCTGCGCGGAAAGGCCCACGTTGGAGCCCGCGAGGACGCGCCCCACCGGGGCGAGCGCCGTGAACGGTGGCGCGACCGCGACCTCGACCCCAGGCGGCGAGGCGCCCTCGGGAGACCGCAGCGCGGCGACGACGTCGCGCGCGAGCGCCTCCGCCAGCGCGATCGACGCGGGCTGCAGCTTCCAGTTTCCACAGACGAGAGGGGTACGAGCTCGTGAGGTCATTGCGTGGGTGCGCGCGTGCGCTCGCGGAGTGTACGACGAGGAAGGTGAGCGCGTCCGCACGCCGCGTCGCCGAGTGTGGCGTCGTGCAGCGCGCGCGCGGGGCAGCGTAACGCGTGCCCGCGGCGCATGCTGTGAGCGCCTTCCTCGTGCCGACCGAGCCCGCTTCGCCTCGCGTCCCTGGAGATCGCGCCGTTCCTTCGGCGCGCTTCGCCATCGCGCTCGTCGGGACGAGCCTGCTCGCGGCGGGCTTCGCGGTCCTGGTGCGCCTGGCCCTGCGCCACGCGACGCGCCTTCTCTTCGGCGCCGACGATCCCGTCGACGGTTTCCGCCAGGCGAGCTCGCCCGCGTGGGCCGCCGCCGCGCCCGCCCTCGGCGCGCTCGCAGGCGGCCTCGTCACGGTGGCGGCCGAGCGCCTGCCGAAGAGCGGCGGCGTCGGCGACGTGATGGAGGCCGTCGTCTTCGGGCGCGGTCGCATCTCGTTCCGCAGCGCCCTCGCCAAGGCGCTCTCCTCGTTCGCCGCGATCGCCTCCGGCGGCTCGCTCGGCCGCGAGGGCCCCGTGATCCAGATGGGCGCGGCGCTCGGCGGCACGCTCGGCCGCTGGCTCGCGCTCGATCGGGTCGCGGTCCGCACGCTCTACGCGGCCGGCACCGCGGCGGGCTTCGCGGCCGCCTACAACACGCCCATCGCCGCGACGCTCTTCGTGGTCGAGATCGTGGTCGGCGTGGTCGCGATCGAGCTGGTCGTGCCGGTGGCGCTCGCCGCCGCGCTCGCGACGGCCCTCAGCCGCGGCGCGCTCGGTGCCGAGCCCGTGTTCGGCATCCGGACCTATGCGCTCGTCACCACGCCACAGCTCGCGAGCTCGATCCTGCTCGGGCCGCTCGGAGGCCTCGTCGGCGTCGGCTTCATGGCGCTCCTCACGCGCGGCGAGGCGCTCTTCGCGCGCGTGCCCGTCGGCCGGCCGCTGCGGGCCGCGCTCGGCGGTCTCGTCGTAGGCCTGATCGCGACCCAGCTTCCCGAGGTCGCCGGAAACGGCGCCGAGGCCATCCGCGAGATGCTCGACGGGCGCGTGATCGGCGCCGCCTTCGTCGTCCTCTTGCTCGCCAAGCCCGTCGCGACGACGGCGTCGGTCTCGTCGGGGAGCGCGGGCGGCGTCTTCACCCCCTCGATGTTCGTCGGGGCGGCGCTCGGCGGAGGCCTGGCCTCGATCTTCCTGCACGGCGCGGGCGCCGATCGCGTGCCCGTCGTCGGCGCGTGCGCGCTCGTCGGCATGGCGTCGCTCGTCGCGGCGACCACCCACGCGCCGCTCATGGCGAGCGCGCTCGCCTTCGAGATGAGCGGCGACTACGCGCTCGTGGTGCCGCTGCTCTGCGCGACCGCGCTCGCGACGGCCGTGGCGCGGCGACTGCGGCCCGACTCGATCTACGCCGCGGAGCTGCGGCGGCGCGGCGTCGGATGGGATACGTCGCTCGCACGTCACGTGCGCGCGTCGCTCCCGCCCGATCCGCCGGATCGCTCCCGCTGAGAAGAGTCGCTTCCACGCGAACGGGCGGGGGCCGCCGCGCGCAGCGCCGCGTGGGGCCCGGCCGATCCGTCGGACGAGCGAGGGGCTCCGACGGCCCCTCGCCGACCGCTCAGCCGCGCAGCGCTTCGACGCCGGGGAGCTTGCGCCCCTCGATCAGCTCGAGCGACGCGCCGCCGCCCGTCGACACGTGGCCGAACGCGCTCGCGAGCCCGGCCTCCTGCACCGCGGCCACGCTGTCGCCGCCGCCGACGACGGTGAACGCGCCCTTCAGCTCGGCGAGCGCCTTCGCGACGCCGTTCGTGCCGCCCGCGAAGGGCGCCTTCTCGAAGAGGCCCATCGGCCCGTTCCAGAACACCGTGCGCGCGCCGCGGAACGCGTCCGCGAAGTGCGCGACCGAGGCCGGCCCGATGTCGAGCGCCATCATGTCGGCCGGGATCTCGCTCGCGAGCACGACCTTGCCCTCGGTCGCGTCGAGCGAGCCCGCCACCACGACGTCGTTCGGGAGCACGAGCCGCACCTTCTTGTCCTCGGCGCGCTGCAGGATGGTGCGCGCGAGCGGGAGCTTGTCCTCTTCGACGAGGCTCTTGCCCACGCTCTTGCCCTGCGCGGCGAGGAACGTGTTCGCCATCGCGCCGCCGATCGCGAGCACGTCGACCTTGGCGAGCAAGGCCTCGAGCACCGCGATCTTGTCGGACACTTTCGCGCCGCCGAGCACCGCGACGTAGGGGCGCGGGGGCTCGCCGCGAAGGCGCCCGAGCGCGTCGAGCTCGGCCCGGAGCAGCATGCCCGCGCCGCGATCGCGCATCAGCTTCGGCAGCGCCGCGACCGACGCGTGCGCGCGATGCGCCGCACCGAACGCATCGTTCACGTACACGTCGCAGAGCTTGGCGAGGTCCTTGGCGAACGCCTCGTCGTTCTTCTCCTCTTCCGGATGGAAGCGGAGGTTCTCGAGGCACGCGATCTGCCCGTCGCGCAGGTCGGTGACGACCTTCTTCGGGCCATCCCCCACGCAGTCGTCGGCGAGCAGCACCTCGACGCCCATGAGCTCGGCGAGGCGATGCGCGGCCGGCTCCATCGAGTACTTCGGATCCGGGCCGCCCTTGGGACGGCCGAGGTGCGAAGCGATGATGACCCGCGCGCCCGCCGCCATCGCGTGCTTCAGCGTGGGGATGGCCGCGCGGATGCGGGTGTCGTCGGTGACCTTGCCGCCTTCGAGCGGGACGTTGAAGTCCACGCGCACGAAGACGCGCTTGCCCTGGAGCGGCAGCTCCTCGATGGAGCGGATCCCCTCGAGCATCGGGTTGCTCATCAGGCCTCCGCCTTCGCCATGTGGCGCGCGAGGTCGACCATGCGCTGCGAGAAGCCCCACTCGTTGTCGTACCAGGACTGCACCTCGACGAGGTCGCCGCCGATGACGGCCGTCTGCGCGGCGTCGACGATCGAGCTGCGCGGATCCCCGATGAAGTCGCTCGAGACGAGCGGCGCCCTCTCGAAGCCGAGGATGCCCTTCAGCGCGCCGTTCGCGGCGGCCTCGAGCGCGGCGTTCACCTCTTCGGTCGTCGTCTGCTTGCTCACCACCGCCGTCATGCACGTGATGGAGACGTCCGGCGTCGGGACGCGGATGGAGGTGCCATCGAGCTTGCCCTTGAGCTCCGGCAGCACGAGGCCGATGGCCTTCGCCGCGCCGGTCGTCGACGGAATCATCGAGAGCGCCGCCGCGCGCGCACGGCGCAGGTCCTTGTGCGGCAGGTCGAGGATGTTCTGGTCGTTCGTGTACGAGTGCACGGTGACCATGTGGCCCTTGAGGATGCCGAAGCTCTCGTGGACGACCTTGGCGATCGGCGCGAGGCAGTTCGTCGTGCACGACGCGTTCGACACGATGAAGTGCTTCTTCGGATCGTAGCTCTGATGGTTGATGCCCATGCAGAACGTGCCGTCGATGTCCTTCTCGCCGGGCGCGCTGATGATCACGCGCTTGGCGCCGGCCGTGATGTGCTTGGTGCCGCCCGCCTTGTCGCGGAACACGCCCGTGCACTCGAGCACGACGTCGACGCCGAGGTCCTTCCACGGCAGCTCCCCCGGATCCTTCTTGGCGAAGATCGGGATCTTCTTGCCGGCGACCGTGATCGAGTCGGCCGTGTGCTCGACCGACGAGCGCATCGTGCGGTGCACGCTGTCGTACTTGAGCAGGTGCGCGAGGGTCGCGGCGCTGGTCAGGTCGTTGATGGCGACCAGCTCCACCTCGGCAGCCCCGTCCGCGGCCTGGCGCTCGAAGAGCGCGCGCGTGACACAACGTCCGATGCGGCCGAAGCCGTTGATTGCGATGCGGGTCACCATGGAGCCTCCTCAGAATCGACTGCGAGAACGAGAGAAACCGAGCGCGCGATCTAGCTGCCGCCGAAACGGTCGGTCAAGACCGGAAGGCGGGTTGGACGCCATCGATCGCACGCTCTGGCCGCCGGGCCGCGGATCGGATACGCACGGCCGGTGAGCGCGAAAGAGCCGGCGGGGCGCCCCGCGTGGAGGACCGCCCTCGAAGGCGAGCTCGCCGCGCGTTGGCTCACGCTCGTGACGCTGGGAATCGCGACGGTGGCGCTGGCCTGGCCCCTTCTCGTCACGGAGTGGCTCCCCTTCGCCGACTATCCGCAGCACCTCGGCACGATCGCCGCGATCCACGGGCAGGGGCGCCCGGACATCGCGCAATATTTCGTGGTCGACTACTTCCGGAGCCAGTACCTCGTCCCCTACGTGCTGGGCGACTGGCTCGCCTACCCGTTCGGCGTCGAAGGGGCGGGGCGTCTGACGGCGGTGCTCTTCATCGCCACCTTGCCGATCGCGGTGGCGCTCTACCTCCGCGAGCACGGGCGCCCCGCCATCCTCGGCGCGGTGACGGCCGGCATCGCCCTGCACGTGTTCGTGTTCTGGGGCTTCCTCAACTACTCGGCCGGCATGGTCACGGGTGTGCTCGCGCTCGCCGCGATGACGCGCCTGCACCGTGCGCCCGATCTGCGGAACGCGCTCCTGCTCGCGCTCGCCGCGCTCGTCTGCTTCTACTCGCACGCGCAGCTCTTCCTCTGGTTCGGCCTCGCGTGCATCGTGCAGACGCTCTTCCTCGCGCCCGTCGCCGGCTGGAAGCGCTCGGCGCGCGTGGCCGGGATCGCGGCGCTCGCCGCGCTGCCCTCGGTGCTCGCGGTGTGGGTCTGGCTGCGGGTCTCGAACGTCGTCGAGCAGGGCGAGGCCGGAAGCCGCTCGGGCCTGGCCGCGCAGGTGACCGACGCGCCGCCCACGTTCTCGCCCGTGGACGAGCTGCTCCGCGACTGGCTGAGCCACTCGTTCGCGGCCTACACGGATCACGCGGGCGAGCGCATCGCGCTCGAGATGCTCACGCTCGTGCTCTTCCTCGTCGCGCTGCGCGGCGCGCCCTCGCCCGCTGCGCCCACCTCGCCGCCGCCGAGCGCGCCGGCAGGGTCGCCCTCCGGCTCGCTCGCGCAGCGACTCGCGGCGCTCTGGAAGACCCGCGCGCCGGTGGAGACGTACACGTCGCGGGCTCCCGAGGCCGTCCTCGTCCTCACGTTCGCGCTCTATCTCTTCGCGCCCTTCAGCTACCGCTTCATCGAGCCGATCAACCACCGCTTCTTGCCGCTCGCGCTCGCGCTCCTGCCGGTCCTCGGGCCGCTCTCGCTCGGCCCGCGCGCACGCTGGGCCGTGGCCGCGCTCTCGTGCGCGCTCTCGATCCACGTGGGGATGATCCACACGGCGCACTTCGCCGAGACCGACGAGGAGATGGGCGATCTCGCCGCGGTGCTCGAAGAGACACGGCCCGGGCATCGCCTGCTGGGGCTCATCTACGATCGGCAGAGCAGCGTGGTGGGCGTCGCGCCCGTCTACCTGCACGTGCACCAGTACTACCAGGCACGCGTCGGGGGCCTCGCGTGCTTCAGCTTCGTCGAGTTCCCCAAGTCACCGGTGCTCTACCGGCCGGGGACGGAGCCGCCCCCTTTCCCGCCGCGCTTCGAGTGGATGCCCCAGAGCTACGACCACCACGTCTACGGCGACGCGTTCGACTACTGGCTCGTGCGCCACGAGGCGCATCGCCCGCTCCCGCCGCCGTTCCGTCGCCCCTCGCCCTCGGGCGCGCCGACGCCCGTGCAGGTCTTCGAATCGGACCACTGGACGCTCTACGCCCGCCCCGAGCTGGCGCCGTAGCTCGAAGGGACGGAACGCGAACGGGCGACCCGAGGGCCGCCCGCTCCAGAAGTCACGAGCCGTAGCTCGCGCTCACTCCGCCGCAGCGACCTCGTCCTCGGGCTGCTCGCGGAGATCCGTCGACACGAGCGAGAGCACCTCGGTCGCGAACGCGAGGATGTCCGAGCGGCTGTAGCCGCTGCTCTTCAGCTCACGGAACGTGGACTTCGCGAGGATCCGGAGCGCCCGGGGCTGCGCCTCGACGGAACGGGTCTCGGGGGTACGAGCCTGGGCCTCTGCAACACGACTCGTCTGGGCTTCACTCATCCGACCATCCTCCCTGGATGCCCGGCACCTCAGCAGCGCGCGTGCCATGGCGAAGATCGGCCGTTTGCTACCTAGTTTCAACCACTTAGGGCTTCATCTTGACCGGCCGTCCGGCCGAATTCGTTCCGAGCGCATATCGGGCTTCGCACTCCGCTGCGTCGGACTGCGTAAGCTGCTACGCGGTTTGCGCAGCTGCGCAGTGCATGACGCGGCGATCATGCTCGACACCCGAGCAGCCTTCGGGGGTGGAGCGAGTGACGTCACTCGCCCCGCGCCTGCCTTCAGTCGTCGTGCGTGGTCTTGTCGGACTCGCCGGGCGCATCGGTCGTGTGCGCCTCGCCATCCGGCGGCTCGGGCGTGTCGACCATGTCGCTGTGCGAGATCGTCAGGCGCGACTCGACGTAGCGACGCATCTGCTGCAGCGCATCGCCGTACTCGCCCTCGTTGTCGTACGCGCGCGCGAGGAAGTAGTGCACCTCGGGATTACGCGTCACGTAGTCCTCTTCGGTACGCGTCAGGTCCTCGAGCACCTCGGCCGAGGCGCGGTACTGCGAGAACGAGCCCTCGGCCGCCTTGAAGAGGAGGTAGCCGTAGAGGAAGCGCAGCGACGGTCCGCTGTGCAGCCGCAGCGGCGACGGGATCTCCTCCATCGCGGCGAGCGCGGCTCCCCACTGCCCGCGATCGATCGCGGCGCGGACCTCGTCGAAGCCGATCTGGAGCTGCTCGCAGGTGTCGTGATCCATCTCGGGGCCACAGACGGGCGCCTCGACGTGGATGGGAGGCTCGTGCTCGTTCGTGAGCAGGTGCGTGAGCACCTCGAGCGCCACCGCGGTCTCTCGCGCCCGGCCGGCGCGCCCCGACTCCTCGATGAAGTCGGCCGCCAGCTCGTAGCGCCCGTGCCCGATGAGCGACATCGAGAGCTCCGCGAGGTTGCGGGCTCGCGTATCGCCCTCGCCGAAGTTCTCGATGAGGTCCTCGACGCGACCGAAGGGCCACTCGGCGGAGTAGACCGTCGTGAGGTAGCCCTCGTAGCGCTCGAACCCGATGAGATCGCGCGGCGCGCCGAACTCGATGCGCGCGTTGTCGTCCGTGTTGATCTCGGCCGGGCGGCGACGGCAGTCGGCCGGCTCGCAGGTGCGCGTGTTCGTCGAGGCGTAGTCCGGCTCCCAGACGTCGCCGTGGCGGCGCTCCTCGATCTGCGTGTACGTCATCACCTCGTCGCGGCTCGCGAGGAGCACGCGCGCGAACACGTCGTAGGGCGTGTGCAGGTAGGCGCGCTCGAGCTGATCGGGCACGCTCATGCGCCCGGGCACCGCCTCGAGCTGCCACGTGCGCTGCATGCGCTCGAGGTCGAACGTGAGCGGCGCATCGGAGCCGAGCACCACCGTGTCGCTCGAGCGGTCGTCGGCCGCGAAGACGACGACGTAGCGATAGACCTCGGCGAACGTGCGGAAGATCGTCTTGATGTTCTCCGGGCTCATCTCGTAGAGCTGCACCCACTGGCAGTAGATGCCGCCCGGGCGCAGGCGCCGCTTCGCGATCCGGAAGTGATCGATCGTGAAGAGGTCGGAGACGCCCGTGATCCACGGGTTCGAGGGCTCCGAGATGATGATGTCGTACTGGTGATCGGTGGACGCCAGGTAGTTGCGCCCGTCGTCGTTGATCACCGTGAGCCGATCCATCTCGACGAACGGGAAGTGGTCGAGCTGGTACTCGAGCAGGTTCACGTCCTCGAAGAAGCGCGCGGCCTCGGGGATCGAGCGCTCGAGCTCGATGACGTCGACCGAGCGCACGGGGAACGAGAGCGTCGTGCCGACCGTCACGCCCGAGCCGAAGCCGACCACGGCCACGTCGAGATCGGTGGGCCCCTGCGAGTGCATGAGCATCGGATAGGCCGACACCGTGATCTGCGTCGGCATGTCGTCGCCGTTGCTGGCGTCGACCTTGCCGTTGTTCTTGAGCGCGTAGTGGCGGCCCCAGCGCTCCACGGTGACCGTGGTGCTCAGACCGTCGTGGTAGTAGACGAGGTCGGGCTGGCCCCAGCTCGTCTGATCGAGCATGCCCTCGGCGAGCGAGACGCGGAACACACCGAGCGTCATCTGCGTCTGGTTCCAGCGCAGGATCGAGTCGGGCCGCGAGGTGCCGAGCCAGAGCAGCGCGAGGAGCGCCGGGATGAGCGGCGAGAGCACGTAGACGGTGATCGCGTGCCAGGTCGGGAGCTCGCCCGCGCCCGGCGGCGGCTTGGAGGGCGGCGTGGTCTGCGCGTCGTGCACGAGCAGCGCGGTGATGCCGACGACGAACGCGCCGAACGCGAACGTGCCGAGCACGGCGTTCAGCCGGGCGGAGCTGTCCCCGGTGTAGAGGCCGTACACGAGCCCGCCCACGAGGGCCGCGACCGCCACGGCGCCACCGACGAACGCGCGCGCGCGGCCCGAGGAGAGCGTCGCGGAAGAGGGCTTTCCGTCCTTGTCCGGCTCGGCCGCGCCCGCGATGAGCATGAAGAGCGCGAGCAGCATGTTCAGCACGATGCCCGCGTGGAGCGTGCGCTCCATGCCGATCGCGGGCATCAGCACGAAGCCCGGCAGCCACGAGCCGACGATCGAGCCGAACGTGTTGCCCGTGTAGACGTTGGCCGCATCGCGCGCGATGGCGCCGCCGCCGCTCGTCCACACGCGCACCGTGAGCGGGAACATCGCGCCCATGCCGAGCGTCGCGGGCAGCGTGCAGAGCATCGCCGTCACGAACATGAAGAACTGCACGGTGCCGACGTGGCTCGGTAGATCGCCGATGCCCGTCACGAGCTGAGCGAACGCGTACGGGACCTCGTCCTGCCAGATGTACGAGACGATGGTCGCGACCGCGATGTAGAGCTGGATGACCGCGAGGAGCAGCACCGGCGAGCGGCGCAGCAGGAGCAGGATGGCCATGAAGATGGCGACCGCCGCCACGACCGACGCGATGACCTTCGGCAGGTAGCCCGTGTGGAAGTACGCGAGGTTGATGCCGGCCGCCGCGAGCGGGACGAGCACCATCACGAGGCCCGGCGCGGTGATGTCGGCCGCGCTGCCCGGCTCGAGCACGTCGGCCGCCTGCTGCAGCCGCTGCGCGTACATGTACGTGCCGACCAGGAGCACGAGCGGGAAGAGCGAGACGCCGGCCCACGTCGCGAGCGTGCCGTGGTGGACGGTCTCGTCGATGTGGAAGTCCACCGCCCACGGCGTGTTCGCGATCAACGTGAGCGCGAACGACGTGAGCGCGACGCCCACGAGCGGCCGGCGCGTGTCCTTGCCGAGGAACGCGCTCATCGCGGCCGCGCCCGTGGCGATGCCGATGAGGAAGGTCTCGAGAATCAGCGCGAAGCTGTAGATCGAGCTGCCGATGCACATCGCGAGCGAGCGCGACCAGACGACCTCGTAACAGAGCGCGGCCATGCCGGAGGCCGCGAACGAGACGAACGCCATGCGACGCGCGACGGGCGGCACCCAGACGTCGTCCGCGGGCGCGGCGTCCTTCTCGCGCTTCGGCTCGGGCTTCGCATCGCTCGCGGGCTCGCCGGCATCGGCCGTGCGCGCTGCCTCGAGGGCGCCCGCCTTCTTCTTCTTCACCTTCTTGATCGACTTCGTCGTCTTCTCGGTCGAAGGCGTCTCGGCGGGCGAGGAGGCGTCCGCCGCCGGGCTCGCGCTGCTGGCGGGCGCGTCCGCCGCGGCCGGCGTCTCGGCGGTCTCCTTGCTCGGGAGGATCTCGAGCTTCTCGGAGCTGCCCCAGGCGCTGCCGATGAGCTGCTTGCGCAGCGCGAAGATCATGAGCGCGAGCGTGAGGTTCATCGAGCACGCGACGATGTTCGTGATCGTCAGGCCGACGTTCGGCAGGAGCACGAAGGCCGAGAGCAGCGGGCCCGTCGCGGCGCCGTACGTGTTGAGCGCGTAGAGCACGCCCACGTTGCGGCTCGCCGTCTCGGCGTCGGAGCTGCGGCTCACGAAATGCCGCGTCAGGAGCGGCAGGGTCGAGCCCATCAGCGTCGTCGGCACGATCAAGATCGGCACGACGCAGAGGAAGCGCGCGATCATGAACATGCTCGAGTCGGCGCCGTAGCTGACGCGCAGCCACGAGTTCACCGACGCGAGCCATCCGTCGGAGGCGACCATGAAGGGGATCAGGAGCCCCCAGATGGCGACCCCGAGCTCGGCGAAGGCGTACGTGAAGATCGGGTGCTTGATCCGGTGCGCGACGCGCCCGCTGATCCAGTTCCCGAGCCCGAGACCCGCCATGAAGACGGTGAGCACCGTGCTGATCGCGACCGAGGTCGCGCCGAACACGTGGTGCAGCATGCGCGTCCAGATGGTCTGGAAGATCAGCGACGAGGCGCCGGAGAGGAAGAACGCGAGGTAGGGGCCCAGCTTCGCGATCCCGACGTCGGAGAGCTTGTCGACGTCGAAGAGCCGCCGGAGAAGGAGGATGTAGAGGCGCAGCACGTTGGAAGAGCTCCCGAGGAGAAGAGGGCCGGGCCGAAAAATCGCGCGAGTATAGGGCAGACCAGGATCCGCACCACCCTGCCCCGCTCGAGGAGGCGCCCGCCGCCCGCCGGGGCGGCGAACGGGGTCAGCGCAGCTCGCGATCGACGCGCACGACGTAGGCGGCGCCGCCGCGCGAGAGCGTGACGAGCGCGGGGCCGGAGCCCACGAGGCCGTCGCGGCCGGGGCGACCGTCGACCGAGACGAGCACGTCGCCCGGGAGGATGCCGGCGCGCTCGGCGCCCGAGGCGCGCGCGACGGCCGTCACGGTGCCCTCGGCGTCCACGTCGATGCCGACCCGACGCGCGCGCGCCGCGCGCGGGCCCCTCGCCTCGGCATCGGCGCGGCCGGGCAAGTGCGCGACGATCGCGAGCTCGTCCCGCCCGCGCGTGACGTGGCGAGCGAGGTCGAGCTCGCCCGCGGAGGGATGCGCGACGTGGAGCACGACGTCGCCGGCCGGGACCGCGGTGATCGCGAAGTGGCCCTGCGCGTCGGTGAGCGAAGGCGGCAGGCCCTCGATCGAGACGACCGCGCCCTCGAGCACGGATCCGAAGTGGTCGACGACGTCGCCCTCGAGGCGCTGCCCCGCGTCGAGCGAGACGGGCTCGAGCTCGACCTCCCCGCTGCGCGTGGCGCGCACGACGATCTCTCGCTCGCTCGCCACGTAGCCCTCGGCGGCGATGCGAAGCGCGTACGTCCCCGGCCCGAGGCGCGGGAACGCGAAGACGCCGTCCTCGTGCACCGTCGTCTCGCGCGCGAGCGGCGGAAGGCCGGTGGACACGAGCAGCACCCGCGCTCCCGGCACCGGCTCGCCCGTCCATGCATCGACCACGCTGCCCTCGGCGCGGACCGCCGCCTCGAGCCGGATCTCGAGCGCCTCGAGCGTCTCGACGTCGACCGTCTGCCCGAGCGTGTAGCCGTTCTGATCGACCGTGATGCGGAGCGGTGGCGCCGGCAGCGACGCCGCCGAGAAGGTCCCGTCCTCGGCCGAGAACGCCGTGCGCAGGATGGGCGTGCCGGGCCGCAGGGCTTCGATGCGCAGCTGAGCGCCCTCCACCGGGAAGCCGCGCGGGTCGAGCACGCGCCCCTCGAGCACGAGCCCCGCGGGATCGAGCTGCAGCGTGGTCTCCGCCTCGGCGCCGCCGTCGACGTGCACGCGGTTCTCGGCCGGCGCGCGATCGAAGGGCACGGCGCGCACCACGGCGTCGCCGGTGGCCGCGATCACGAACTCGCCGCGCGCATCCGTGAAGGCGAGCACCGGCCAGGGGTCCCGCTCGCTGCGGGCCTCGACGCGCACGTCGGCGACGCCCTCGCCGCGCTCGTCGACCACGCGTCCCGTGAGGCGGCCCGCGGGCGCGAGCACGACCTCCACGTCCTCGGTCACTTCCCCGCCCGTGACGCGCACGCGCGCGCTCGTGCCGGTGGCGAAGCCCGCGTGACGCGCCACGACCTCGACCTCGCCGGGCGCGACGCCTTCGAGCCGGAAGCGGCCGCCCGGGCCGGTGCGATAGCTCGCGAGGTGCACGGCGGAGGGCAGATCGTCCGGCGCGGCGGCTGAGCTGCCGAGCGCGTCGATCGGAATCGGCGGCACGTCGGCCATCACCTCGAGCCGGCTCGGATCCGAGCTGCCGATCGCGTGAAGGTGCTCGGCGAAGCTCGCGGCCCCCTCGGTGACGGCGATGGGCTGGCCGTCGAGCGTCTCGCCCCAGACCTCGATGCTCGCGCCCTCGATGGGCTCGCGGTCCTCGCCGAGCACGCGCCCCTCGACGATGCCGGTCTGGCGCAGGCGCAGGACGAGGTCGTTGCCGCGCCAGGGCTGCGCCACGAGCGAGACGCGGCCCTCGGCGCGCGCCGTGACGAGCACGTCGCTCCCTTCGCGCAGGCCCGTGATGCGGAACGCGCCGCTCGCATCGCTCCGCGCGAGGCGCGGCGTGGACGAGAGCGCCGACTCGGCGACGACGATCTCCGCGCCGGCGATCGGCGCACCGGTCGCGTCGTCGACGACCGTGCCCGCGAGCGCGCGGCCGGGCGTGAGCGCGAGCGTGAGGACGATCCGCGCGCCCTCCTCCACGACGAGCCCTCGGCGCGGCTCGGAGGTGGCGAGCGCGCCGCGGGCCTCGACCTCGTAGACGCCCGGCGGGACCTGCTCGAAGGCGAAGGAGCCGTCGAGGTCGGCGTGCGCCGAGCGCGCCGGCCAGATCCCCGAGCCGACGATCAGCACCTCGGCGGCGGCGGGAAGCCCGTCCTCGCCGAGCACCCGGCCCGCCACGCGCGCCGCGCGAACGACCCGGAGCTCCAGGGCGCCGTCGAGCGGCAAGGCGCGGACGGCGCGCGCCTCGGAGAAGCCGGGAGCGCTCGCGGCGATGACCCAGCGGCTCTCGTCGAGATCGGCGAGGGTGAAGGTGCCGTCGGCTGCGCAGTCGACCTCCACGGGGGGCGAATCGGGGGCGTCCTCGCGCCAGGCCGAGACGTGCCCCGCCAGCCCCTCCCCCTCGGGGCCGAGCAGGCGTCCGGAGAGGGAGAGGGTGCGGGCCGTGACGGGCTCGGAGGCCGGGACCTCGGCGCGCGGCGCGGCGGAAGCGGCCTCGTCGATCGACGGCCGCGCGCTCGGCCCCCCCGGTAGCACTGCACAGACCGCCAGGACCAGAAGCGCCGGCAGGGCGCGTCGCGAGAGGCCTGAGCGGGGCGAGGGCACGGCGGAGAGGAACGAGTGTAGCGGGCTCGCGCATTCCTGGCTCGTGCGGCGCAGGGCGGGCGGCCGCGTCGAGCCCGACCGGTCCGTCCTTGCTCGCCTCCGGGGCCGATGCTACGCCTGCGCCCCTTCGAAGGAATTCCGCGTCATGTCCTACCGCTGCGCCATTTGCGACAAGGCCGCTCAGGCCGCCCACAACGTGAGCCACTCGAACCGCAAGTCGCGCAAGTGGCAGACGCCGAACCTCCAGCGCATCCACGTCATCGTGGCCGGCGCGCCGACGCACGCGCTCGTCTGCACCCGCTGCATCCGCAGCAACAAGGTGCAGAAGGCGGGCGGCGCGGCGCACCGCGCGGCCTGATCTCGGGCCGACCCGGCCGGGAACCGATGGCGAGAGTCGGCAAGCCTGCGCGCCGCGTGCCGCAGGTGCCGCCGGGCTACGATCCGGGCTCCGTCGTCCTCACGTTCCCGGTCCCGAACGAGCTCGACGCCCAGCGTCTGGACCGCTTCCTCGCTTGGCGCATCCCGCGCCTCTCGCGATCGCGCGCGGCCGAGATCGTGCGCGCCTGCGCCGTCCACGAGGATGGCCGGCGGCGCGTGCCGGACGAGCGCGTCTTCGCCGGCGAGAGCGTGATGCTGGTGCGCGAGCGCTTCGTCGAGCCGGATGCGCCTCGCGAGCTCGGGATCCTCTACGAGGACGACGCGCTCCTCGTCATCGACAAGCCGCCCGGGCTGCCCGTGCATCCGTCGGCGAGCTACCACCACAACACGGTCACCGCGATCCTCACGCGCACCTACGCGACCGAGACGCGGGCGGCCCCGCAGATCGCCCATCGCCTGGACAAGGAGACGAGCGGGATCGTGGTCTGTGCCCTCCCCGGCCCGGACGAAGCGGCGCTGAAGCGCCAGTTCGAGCTCCGCGAGGTGCACAAGGAGTACCTGGCGATCGTGCGCGGCACGATGGCCGACGACGAGGGCGTCATCGAGCTCGCGATGCGCAAGGCGACGCAGGGCCTGCACCACATGATGGAGCTCTCGCCCGAAGGGCTCGAGGCCCGCACGCGCTACGTGGTGCTCGGCCGGCGCCCGGGCATGACGCTCGTTCACCTGTTCCCCGAGACCGGCCGGCAGCACCAGCTCCGCGTGCATCTGTCGGCGATCGGCCACCCGATCGTGGGCGACAAGCTCTACGGGCCGGAGCGCGAAGCGGTGTTCCTCGAGATCATCGAGCGCGGCGGCATGACCGACGACCTGCGCGAGCGCCTCGGCCACGGACGCCACGCGCTGCACGCGCACGCGGTCTCGTTCCGGCACCCGCGCACGAACGAGCCGATCGTCGTGCGCTCGCCCCTCCCACCCGATCTCCAGGCGCTCTGGGACCGCGCCTGACGGACGAGGCAGGCCCGCTCACCGCGATCGGCGCTCCCGCTCCGGCCGCTCCCGTCCGCGTCCTACGGGACGAGCACGGGCTGCGGATCACTCCTCGTCGTCGCCGCCCGAGGTCGTCGTGTGGACGATGATGCGTCGGCGCTCTTCCGAGTCCCGTCGACGCAGCTCGATGAGCGAGTTCACCCGCTGGACGACCGCGGTGCCCGCGGGCGAGAGATGCCAGCGCGCGACGAGGCCGCCGCTGTCGTCGCGGGTCCACTTCAGGAAGAGGATGAAGTGATCGGGCCGGTCGGCGGGAGGCGTGAGCAGGCGCTCGTCGTTGCCGGCGACCGTCCCGAAGCCGACCTCGCCCTCCCGCGTCCCGAGCGAGATGTCCCCCGAGAGCGTGCCGTATCGGACGCTCACCACCGTGGCGACGAGGTGATAGCTGTCGTGGTGCTCGAGATCGGTGTCGTGGCGCACCGTGCTGATGCGGACGACGGCGATCGCATCCGAGAGCGTCACGCGATGCTCGATCTCGGACTCCCACGTGTCGAGCCAGCTGCCCTCGAGCAGGCGCGGGTCGTCGATGAAGTCGACGCCGTTCTCGAAGGCCGTCTCGTGCTCGGGCGTCATCGGCGTGACGACGACCTCGGGCGTGCTGCTGCCACAGCCAGCCGCCGCGACACCCAGGAACGCCGCGACACCCAGGAACGCAGCGACACCGAGGAACGCCGCGCCCGAGATGCCCGCGGCGAGCGCGGCGATCGAGAGAAGACCGGTTCGGGAGGGACGCGGGAGGCTCACTCGGGTGCGCACGCGCTCGTCATACGGGCTGCGCGCACGTCACGCAACGCCGGGCGTCACCGCCAGCGCGGAATCCGTGCGACGAGCCCGTCGTCTTCCAGCTCCGCGGCGATGGCGGCCACGAGCTCGCGGTCGGCGCCCCGCCACGCGAGGTCCTCGGCGCGCCGCTGCGGCAGCGGCACGTCACGCCGCAGCGTCGCCAGCGTGCGATAGAGAAGCGCCTCCTGCCGATGCGCGGCGAGCGAGGCCGCGAGCGCCTCGGCGCCGCGCACCTTCACCTTCCAGGCGCGGGGATCGTCGGGAATCGCCTCGAGCGAGCCGTACGCGCCGAGCACCGCGCTCGCGCTCTTCTCGCCCCAGCGCGCGACGCCCGGGATCCCGTCGGCGGTGTCGCCGACGAGCGCGAGCCAGTCGGGCACGGTGGCCGGCGCGATGCCGAGCTTCTCGCGCAGGCCCGCCTCGTTCATGACGGTGTTCCGCATCCGATCGAGGCGCACCACGCGATCGCCGACCAAGCACTGGCCGAGATCCTTGTCGGGAGAGCAGATCACGACCTGCTCGACCTCGGGTTCTTCCGCGAAGCGTGCGGCCGCCGTCGCCAGCGCGTCGTCGGCCTCGTGCTCGATCATGCGCCAGACCACGACGCCGAGCGCCTCGCACGCCCGCTCGACGATCGGGAACTGCGTCTTGAGCGGCGCCTCGATTCCGTCCCCGGTCTTGTAGCCCGCGAAGAGCTCGTTCCGGAACGACTCGATCACGGTGTCGAAGGCGATCCCGACGTGCGTCGCGCCCTGCGCCGTCAGCAAGTGGATCAACGTGCGCAGCACGCCGCGCGTGGCGCCGACCTCCTGGCCGCTCGCCGTCGTGGCCGGCGGCGCGCCGAAGTAGGCCCGGAACAGCTCGTAGGTTCCGTCGACGAGGTGGACCTTCACGACGCGCGCTCTCCTCGCTCTCGGGCTCAGCTGCGACGCGGCGCGCCCACGTGGGTCTTCTCTTGGTGGATCGGGTCGTGCGGATCCACGTCCTTGCGCGAGGCGTGGCGCCCGTGCCCGGCCGTCTCCGGCGAGGCGCCCTTCTGCTTCGGATCGAAGATCTCGGTCTTGGCCGAGTGCACGGGCGGATCGAGCCCGGCGCCGTCCACGCTCTGGCTCTTCGTGGGGCTCGGCGAGAAGCGCGAGAACGGCGCGTCGGGACCGAGCGCGCTCGCGATGAGGTTGCGACCGAGATCCCCGCCCAGCACGGGCGAAGCATCGATCACGTAGTCCTCCATCGCGCGGAGCTCCTTCTCGATCTCGTCGGTGAACGCGCGCTTCATGAACTGTGCGAGCTTGTTGCGCCGATAGCCCGGGTTGTACCCGCGCAGGAACGTGAGCAGCGCGTTGCGGAACTCGAGCGCGCTCTGGTAGCGGGCCGAGCGCGAGCGCGCCATCGACTTCTCGAGGATGTGGGCGAGCTCGGCGGGGATCTGCGGAGCGAGCGTGCGGGCCGGCACGGGCGCCGCCTCGCGCACGGCGAAGATCAGATCGATCTCGTTGGGAGCGACGAACGGCGCCTCGCCCGTCGCGAGCTCGTACAGCACCGAGCCGGCCGAGAACACGTCGCTGCGCCAGTCGAGCTTCCGGCCGAAGGCCTGCTCGGGCGACATGTACTTCACCTTGCCCTTGATGATCCCGGTCTTGGTCTGGATGCGGTTGTGCGTGGCCTTCGCGATGCCGAAGTCGCAGAGCTTCACGACTCCGTCGTAGCCGAGCAGCACGTTCGACGGGGAGAAGTCGCGATGCACGATGCGCAGCGGCTCGCCGCTCGCGTCGCGGCACACGTGCGCGTGGTGCAGGCCCTCGAGCGAGCGCGCCACGATGTACACGATGTCGTCGAGCGCGAGCTTCACGCCGAGCTCCTTGGCGCGCTCCATCGTCGAGCGGAGGTCTTTGCCGTCGACGTACTCCATCGAGATGAGGAGCGAGTCCTCGACCTCGGTCAGCTCGTAGACCTCGGCGATGTTCGGATGCTTGAGGTAGCTGACGAGCTTGAACTCGTCGGTGAGCATGTCGACGAAGCTGCGATCTTCGCGGAAGTGGGGGAGCAGCCGCTTGATGGCGACGTCGCGCTTGTGCCCGTCGTCCTCGAACGTGATCGCGCGGAAAAGCTCGGCCATCCCACCGAACGCGATGCGGTAGGTGAGGTGATAGCGCCCGAGCCTCCGAGTCCTTCGCACGAAGGGCCCTAGGTTACGAGACCCGGGCCGCCCGTGGAAGCCCCGAGCCACGAGGCATCGGGCCGGAGGCGCGCTCCGCTCAATCCCCGACGAGCTCGTCGACGAGCGCGCGGAGCTCGCGCGCGCCGAACGGCTTCTCGATGCGCGCGTTGGGCACGCGATCGAGGAAGTCGCGCGCCTCGGGGGTGAACGCGCCGCCCGTCACGAGGACCATGCGCTCCGCGAGCGAGGGTCGCGATTCGCGGAGCGCGGCGTGGATCTGCATCCCGGTCGGCTCGGGCATCATCAGGTCGCAGATCACCACGTCGAACGTCTCGCCCGCGAGGAGGCGCTCGAGCGCGCGCCGGCTCTCGACCTCGACCGTGATGTCGTGCCGTGCGCGCAGCGTGCGATCGAGCGTGCGTGCCACCATGTCGTCGTCGTCGATGACGAGCACGCGACCCCGCCGGCGCGGCGCGGGCGTCGGCATGCGCGCCATCACGGGCGCGGGGCGCTCGAGGGCTACCGGCAGACGGACCTCGAACTCGGTGCCCCGCCCCGGTGCGCTCTCGAAGCGGATCGTGCCGCCCGCGCTCTCGATGATTCCCTGCGCGAGCGCGAGGCCGAGGCCCGTGCCCTCGCCGACGGGCTTCGTCGTGAAGAAGGGCGAGAAGATCCGGGGCTGGATCTCCGGCGGGATCCCCACGCCCGTGTCGGCGACGGTGACGACGAGCTGGCTCCCGTCCGTCCGTGCGGCGACCACGATCTCGTGCTCGCTCGGGCGCCCCTCGGGGATCGCCTGCGCCGCGTTGATCACCAGATTCAGGAAGACCTGCCCGAGCCGCGCCTCGTTGCCGAGCACGGGCGGCACGTCGGGCTCGAAGCGACGCACGACGCGCGCCCGCGGGCTGGTCTGGTGCGCAGCCATGCGCAACGTCCGCTCGAGCACGGGCAGGATCTCCACCGGCTCGTTCCGCTCGTCGTCGACACGCGAGAAGCGCCGGAGGTCGGACACGATGCGTCGGATGCGCTCGGCGGCAGCCTGGGCATCGGCGAGCGCCTCCGGCAGATCGGGCGGGCGCGGGCCCTCCGTGCGGTACGCAGCGCTCGCGATCTCGAGACCACTGACGACGGTGGTCAGCGGGTTGTTGATCTCGTGGCCCACGCCGGCGACGAGGGTGCCCAGCGACGTCAGCCGATCCGCAGCGAGCAGCTGGGCCTCGGCGCGCTTGCGATCGGAGGCGTCCCGCACGATCGCCGCGACGCCGGTGACCCGCTGATGGCCATCGCGGACCAGCGAGAGCGCGACGGAGACCGGGATCTCGTGGCCCTCCTTGTGGAGACGGACCGTGTCGCGCGAGGACATGCGGTGCTGGGCGCGCGCCTCTTCGCGGGCCGCGTCGGCCTCGGCCTGGAGCGAGGACGGGACCAGCAGCGAGACGACGTCGCGGCCGATCGCTTCTTGCGCCGTCCAGCCGAACAGACGCTGCGCCGCGCCGTTCCAGCTCGTGATCCTCTCGTCGGTCCCGAACCCGATGATCGCGTCGGTCGAGGACTCGACGATGGCGGCGAGATGCCCGCGCGCCATGGCCGCGCGCTGCCGCTCGGTCGTGTCCTCGATCGAGGCGAGGAGGCTACGACCGTCGAGCGCCTCGACGTGACGGAAGCGCACCTCGGCGGGAAAGCTCGTCCCATCGGCCCGCAGCGCCAGCTGCTCGAGCGGCGGGCCCTCGACGAACGCGCGCGGCGGCGTCGGGCAGGACGGCAGGAACGTGAAGATCGAGCGCCCGACGAGACCCGGCTCCGTCGTGGCGAACGCGCTCGCTGCGTGGCGATTGGCGAGCGTGATCTCGCCAGCGTCGTCGAGGACGAGCAGCGCGGTGGGCGCCGCGTCGAGGACGCTCCGGAAGCGCGACTCGGACCCGCTCGCGTCGTCGCGCTGGACGACGACGCCGTGCACGACCCCGTCCGCGACGTGGGGAACGTAGGTGACGCGCATCGGGCGCGCCGCACCGTCTTCGCGCGCGCGCACGTGACCCTCGAAGCTCCGAGGCTCGCCGCGGAGCGCGGCCTCGAGGTGGGGGTCTTGCGGCGGCTCGTGCGGCTCTTGCGCGGCCTCGGCCGGCGCGCGACCCACCCACTCGGCGTGCGCGGCGTTCACGAAGCGAACGCGGCGCTCGGCATCGACGTACGCGAGCATGCTGGGCGCCGTGTGCACGACCTTCTCGAGCATCTCGAGCCGGCGTCGCTGGACGAGCCATCGCGCGGCGAGCTCGGCCAGGGCCGGGAGAAGGTGCGTCGGGGTCGTCTCGAGGGCCCGGGGCTCGGGATCGACGACGCAGAGAACGCCCACGTCGTGGCCGCCGACGCGGATGGGAACCCCCGCGTAGAACCGGGAGGCGGGAGGGCCCACCACGAGCGGGTTGTCGGCGAAGCGGGCATCCCCCCACAGGTCGCCGATGGCGAGCGGCGCGCCGCTCTCCACCACGTGGCCGCACACCGACATCGTGCGCGGGATCGAGCGCACCTCGGTGCCGTACGCGCCCGCGATCCATTGGCGCTCCTCGTCGAGCACGGACGCCAGCGCCATCGGCACGGCGAGCGCCCGGGCGGCCGCGCGCGCGATGGCGTCGAGGTCGGCGTCGCGCTCGCGATCGAGAATGGCGAGCCGTCGCAGCTCTCGGAGCCGCTCGCCCTCGTCGGCCGGACGACCTGCTGCCTGCATCCCGACGGCCGGGATAGTACCGAGATGGGGCGACCTGCACCATGCCCCCGGCGGGCCCCCCTCAGCCCCCGAGCGCGGCGCGTACCCGAGCGGCGCGCGGGAAATCGCCGCGGTGGGCCCGGTAGGTGCGACGCACCCAGTCGAGCGCCGCGTGCGACTGCAGCTCCGGAGCCACGACACGCGTGATCTCGCGAAACAGAGGGCTCGCATAGACCGGGTGCTCGTCCGGACAGGCGACCGGCGCGAGGAGCGCCGCGGCCGTCACGTCGGCCACCGTCAGCGACGTGCCGACGAGCGTCTCGCGCGCCGCGGTGCGCGTCGCGATCTCGTCGAGGCCGGCGAGGAGCCGCTCGCGAGCACGCGCGAGCGCCGCGCGATCGTCGAGGCGGGCGCGACGACGGAACGCGCGCCGGAGGAGCGGGTAGCCGGCGCGGAGGAGAAGGCGCTCGCCGGCGCTCGCGTCGATCCCCCAGAGCGTCAGCACGGTCTCGGTGTCGGCGAGCAGGTGCGCATACGCGACGCGCGAGACGGCCTCCCCCACGGCATCGAAGCGCGCTTCGAGCGCGAGGACCTCGGCGCGCGCTCCGGCGTCCTTCGGCAAGAGGCCGAGGCCTCCCCCACGCGCGTCGAGCCAGTGCACGATGCGCGTGCTGTCCTGCACGCTCTCGCCACCGCTCTCGACGATCGGAACGCTCGTGCCCCGGCCGCGCCACCGCGCGCGCGGCACGTGCAGGCCCGGCGTCCACGCGGTCTCGACGAAGGGAATCCCTTCCAGGGCGAGGAGCCAGCGGATCTTCTCGCTGAAGTGCGAGAGAGAGAAGGTGTAGAGGCGCAGCGGCTCGGTCATCGGGGCCGCGAGCTTGCCACGCCCGCGGAGGCGGCCGGAGCGGTGCCGACGTAGCGAGCGCGCGGCCGCAGCGTGAAGCCCGCCGCACGTTGCTCGCGGACGTGGGCGATCCAGCCGGCCGTGCGCCCGAGCGCCATCAGCGCCGCGCCGCCGCCGCGCTCCATGCCGAGCGCGCCCGCGACGGCCACGAGGCCGACCTCGATCGAGGGTGGCTCGCCCCCTGCGAGCGCCATGGTGTCGACGAAAGCGCGTGCCTTTCGCACGACGAGGTTGCGCGGCGCGAGCGCCTCGGCGGCCTCGAGCATGGGCGCGGTGCGCGGGTCGCCGTTCGCGTAGAGCGGGTGGCCGAACGCCGGGACGGGATCGCCGCGCCGGCGTCGCTCGCGGAGGATGCGCGCGGCATCCTCGGGCTCGCGGGCCTCGTCGAAGAGCGCCTCGACGCGATCGCAGGACTTGCCGTGGCCGGTCCCAGTGAGCGTCGCGAGCGCGGCCACGAGACAGGCGGGGAGCTCGGCACCGGCGCCCGCGGCGACGCGCGCCGCGAACGTGCTCGCGTTCAGCTCGTGCTCGGCCATGAGGACGAGCGCGCAGTCGACCGCGCGCCGCGCCGCGACGCCGCCTCGCGCACCCGCGGCGATCAGCACGGCCTCGGCGACGGTGCGGGCAGCGAGCGCACGATGAACGGCGGCGTCGTCTCGGCCCACGGCGAGGAACGCGACCAGCCGGCGGACCATGCGCGCCGCGCTCGCGTCGTCCTCGGGCCCGACGTCGCCCGCCTCCGTCGCCGCGAGGATCGCCGCGAGCGCGAGGAGCCGATCGACGGGATGCGCGCGCGGCGAGATCACGCGCGCCGCAGCGCGCAGATCGATCCCGGGCTCGACGGCCGGAAAGCGCGCGCCGGCCTCCCACGTACCGTTCCAGAGCCAGTGCGCGACCGTCTCGAAGCGGGCGCCGCTCCGCGCGAGGGCGGCCGCGCTCCGCCCGCGGTAGTGGAGGTCCCCGCTCGCCACGCTGCTCAGCGCCGTGTCGAGCACGGGCTCGCCCCAGCGGAGAGCCCCGGCCGCGACGGCCGCATGCCCGGCGCGCGCGGCGCTGCGGGCCCGGAGGCGCTCGAGATCCTGGCGTCGGTAGACGCGGTCGCGCCCGCCGCGCGAGACCGAGCGCACGAGACCCCGGCTCGCGTACGCGTAGAGCGTCGGGCGCTTCACGCCGAGCAACGCGGCCGCGTCCGCGGCGCCGATCCATGCATGGTCGATTGCATCATGTGGATCGATGGATCCACGTTGATCCACACGTTTCATGCATCACGTTCTCCCTCGTCGCCCGCCCCTCCACAAGCGGAGCCGGGCGCGAGGAGAAACAGCCATGACGACCACGACGGAGACGGTAGGCGCGGCACGCAACAAGGGTGGGCTCGAGGGAGTGATCGCCGCCGAGACGCGGCTCTCCCACGTGGACGGCGAGCGCGGCGAGCTGATCCTCGCCGGGCACCGCGTCGAGGCGCTGGGCGGGCAGCACGCGCTCGAGGAGGTCGTGGAGCTGTTCCGCACCGGCGCGCTGCCCACGGCGGCGCGCGCGGCCGAGATCCGCGACCTCCTCGGGGAGGCGCGCCTGCGGGCCTTCGCCGCGATCGACCCGCGCGATCCGGCGCTGCGCTACGCCGACGGAATGGACGCGCTTCGCGCGCTGGTCGCCCGCTTCGTGGTGGATCCGGCGCGCGACGTGGCGCTCGACCTCGTCGCGGGGGTCGCCGTCGCCGCCGCGGCCTGGCAGCGCACGCGCAGCGGCGGCGCGCTCGTCCCGCCCGACGCACGCCTCGGGCACGCGGCCGACGTGCTGCGGATGGCGACCGGCACGGCGCCGAGCGCCCCGGCCGCGGCGGCGCTCGATCGCTACCTCGTGACGGTCGTCGATCACGGGATGAACGCCTCCACGTTCACCGCGCGCGTCGTGGCCTCCACCGGCTCGGACGACGTCTCGGCCGTGGTCGCCGCGATCGGCGCGCTCAAGGGCCCGCTCCACGGCGGCGCGCCGGGCCCGGTCCTCGACATGCTCGACGCGGTCGGCGCGCCCGAGCGCGCGACGTCGTGGATCGAGGCCGAGCTCGCCGCCGGCCGCCGCATCATGGGCATGGGGCACCGGATCTACCGCGTGCGCGATCCGCGCGCGGCCGTGCTCGAGGCCGGCATCGAGGAGCTCGAGCGCGCCGGGCTCGCGAAGGGCAAGCTCGCGCTCGCGCGGGCCGTGGAGCGCGAGGCCGAGCGCTTGCTCGGGGCCCGCCACGCCGATCGCGCCTTGCGCGCGAACGTCGAGTTCTACACGGCCGTGATCCTCGACGCGGTCGGCATCGATCGCGCCGCGTTCACGCCGACCTTCGCCGTGGGGCGCGTGGTCGGCTGGTGCGCGCACATCGACGAGCAGCGCCGCACGGGGCGCTTGATCCGTCCGGCCTCGCGCTACGTGGGCCCGATGCCCACCTGACCTGGCGCCCGATCGAGCCGCCTCCGAGCGCGCGTGGTAGGACGCGGCCCGTGCCCTCCCCGCTCGATGCCGCGGCGCGCGACACGCTCGCCACCACTCTGCGCGCCACGCTCGGCGAGGGCGCCGTCTCGATCGATCCGTCCGACCTCGCCGTCTACGGGCGCGACTGGACCAAGGTCGTCCCGCCCGCGCCCTCGATGGTCGTCTTCCCGCGCTCGACCGCCGAGGTCGCCGCGGTCGTGAAGGCGTGCGCGGCCGCGGGCGCCGCCATCGTCCCCTCGGGAGGCCGCACCGGCCTCGCCGCCGGCGCCGTCGCCGCGCACGGCGAGGTCGTCCTCTCGCTCTCGAAGATGCGGGCGATGGGGCCCGTCGATCCGCGCGCGCTCACCGTCCACGTCGAGGCGGGCGCGGTCACCGAGGCCGTGCACCAGCACTGCGAGCCGCACGGCCTGACGTGGCCGGTCGACTTCGCCTCGAAGGGCTCGAGCACCGTCGGCGGCAACATCGCGACGAACGCGGGCGGCGTGAAGGTGATCCGCTACGGCCTCACGCGGCAGTGGGTGCTCGGCCTCGTCGTCGTCACGGCGAGCGGCGAGATCTTGCGGCTCAACGGCGCGCTCGAGAAGAACAACACCGGTGCCGACCTCCGGCAGCTCTTCATCGGGACCGAGGGGACCCTCGGGATCGTCACCGAGGCCACGCTCAAGCTGACGCGTCTGCCGGGGCACCTCGACGTGATGCTCTTCGCGGTGAAGGATCTCGCCGGCGTGCTCGCGCTCTTCGATGCGGCGCGGCGCGGGCCCTTCGTGTTGAGCGCGTTCGAGATGTTCACCGATCGCTGCTACGCGCGCCTCGCGCGCCACCGCAAGGTGGTGATGCCCATCGCGGGCAGCGCGAGCCACTTCGTGCTCGTGGAGGTCGAGGGCACGCGCCGCGAGGCGATCGAGGGCTGGCTCGCCGACCTGATGGAGAAGGAGCTCGTGCTCGACGGGACGCTCGCGGAAGGCACGGCCCAGGCGCGTGCGCTCTGGGAGCTGCGCGAGGGCATCAGCGAGTCGCTCAGCGCCACGGGCCTGCCCCACAAGAACGACATCGCGCTCCCGATCGCCGCCCTCGCGAGCTTCTGCGCCGAGCTCGACGCCCTCTTCGCGAGGGAGTGGCCCGGCTTCGAGATCTGCCTCTTCGGCCACGTCGGGGACGGCAACCTCCACGTGAACGTGATGAAGCCCGACGCCATGCCCGTGCCGGAGTTCCTCGACCACGCCAAGGCAGGCGACCGCGCCATGTTCGAGCTCGTCCGCGCCCACCAGGGCAGCATCTCGGCGGAGCACGGGATCGGCCTCTTGAAGAAGCCGTACCTCTCTTACTCACGCACGCCGGCCGAGCTCGCCCTGCTGCGGGGCCTCAAGGCCACGCTGGATCCCGCGGGGATCCTGAACCCGGGCAAGATCCTCGACCTCGACGCCTCTTGACGCGTCGGTTTCTGCTGGTACAACCCGCCTCCCCCGCGGTCCGCGTGCGCGCTGGAGCCGTCGGTAAGAGAAAAGCGGAGTCGATCGAACATGCCGAAGATGAAGACCCACAGCGGCACGAAGAAGCGCATGTGGCTCACGGGCACCGGGAAGGTGCGCATGGGCAGCGCCGGGCTCAGCCACATGATGCGTGGCAAGAGCTCGAACCGCCTTCGTCGCCTGCGCAAGAACGCGATTCTCCACGAGTCGCACGCGCATCTGATCCGCCGCCTGCTCCCGTACGGTTGATCGTGGAGGGTGCATCGGCACCCTCCCCCCACTTTCGGGCCCTACTTTCGGGACCGAAAGTTGGGGCCCCCTCCCCGTCCGCTCGCCGCGGGCCGCTGAACCTGGTCGCTTCTTCTTCCCACTCAAAGAGTCGTCATGCCGAGAGCAAAACGTGGTTTCAAGGCGCGTCGTCGCCGCAACAAGATCCTGAAGCTCGCCAAGGGCTTCTACGGTGCGCGTGGCCGCATCTTCACGGACGCGCAGGAGCAGGTCCGGAGCGGCTGGATCGACGCGTTCCGCAACCGTCGCGAGAAGAAGCGCGACTTCCGCCGCCTCTGGATCGCCCGGATCAACGCCGGCGCGCGCCAGCTCGGCGTCAGCTACAGCAAGCTCGTCGCGAAGCTCAAGGGCGCGCAGATCGGCCTCGACCGCAAGATCCTCGCGGATCTCGCGCTGAGCGATCCGGGCGGCTTCAAGGCCGTCGTCGACGCCGCCCGCTGACTCGGCGATAGCCCCGCCGATCGGCCACCGATCGAGAGGCAGGAAGGCAGGGCGACCTGCTTCCTGCCTTTTTCGCGTTTGGAGACGTCACGATGAGCGATTCGGTTCGTGCGTTCGAAGAAGGTCTCGCGAAGATCGCCGCCGAGCACGAGAAGGCCTTCGCGGCGTGCTCGGACGAGGGATCGCTGCGCGCCGCGAACGCGCGCTTCGCGGGGCCGAGCGGCGAGCTGACGGCGCTGCTCAAGCTCATGCCCTCGCTCCCCGGCGATCGCCGCAAGGAGCTCGGTCAGAAGGCGAACCAGGTCAAGACCGCCATCGCGGCCTCGTTCGACGCGCGCCTCGGGGCCCTCGCCCGCGCCGCGCGCGAGGCCGATCTCGCCGGCCCGCCGATCGACGTCTCGCTCCCGGGCCGCTCCACGCGCCCCGGCCGGCCGCATCCGATCACGGCCACGACCGAGGAGCTGCTCGACGGCTTCGCCTCGCTGGGCTTCGAGATCGCCGAGAGCCGCGAGATCGAGCTGACCGACTTCAACTTCGCCCGCCTGGGCTTCCCGCCCGATCATCCGGCCACCGACATGCAGGACAGCTTCTTCCTGAAGCGTCCCGACGGGTCGGTGGACGAGCACGTCGTGCTGCGCACCCACTCCACGTCGATCCAGGTGCACGAGATGCTGCGCCGCAAGCCGCCGATGGCGGTCGTCACGGCGGGCACCGTGTACCGGCGCGACGACGACGCGACCCACTCGCCCATGTTCCACCAGATCGATGGCTTCCTCGTCGATCGGGGCGTCACCTTCGCGCACCTCAAGGGCGTGCTCACGGCGTTCGTCCACCGCACGTTCGGCGAGAACGTCCCCGTGCGCTTCCGCCCGAGCTACTTCCCCTTCGTCGAGCCGGGCGGCGAGCTCGACATCGGCTGCACGTTCTGCCGCCCGTGGGAGGGCGCCGGCAGCGACGCGCAGCGCGCGCGGACGGCCGCGTGCCGGACGTGCAAGGGGACCGGGTTCATCGAGGTGCTCGGCTGCGGGATGATCGATCCGGTCGTCTTCGAGCGCTGCGGCATCACGGACCCCTCGTTCACCGGGTTCGCGTGGGGCATGGGCATCGACCGCATCGCGATGCTGCGCCACGGGATCCGCGACATCCGCATGCTCTACGAGAACGACATGCGCTTCCTGACCCAGTTGTGAGCGAGCGACCATGAAGGCTTCCACCCGCTGGCTGAGCGAGATCTCCGGCATCGACGCGTCGCCCACCGAGATGGCCGAGCGCCTCACGCGCGCGGGCCTCGAGGTCGAGGGCACCGAGACCTTCGGCACCGGCCTCGACGGCATCGTCGTGGCCGAAGTGCGCGAGAAGAAGCCGCACCCGAAGAAGGACAAGCTCACGCTCGTCCGTGTCTTCGACGGCACGAGCGAGATCGACGTCGTGTGCGGCGCGCCGAACGTGCCGGCGCCCGGCGGCCGCGTGGCGCTCGCGCGCGTCGGGGCGAGCCTGCCCGACGGCATCGTGATCGCCGCCCGCGAGGTCGCCGGGGCGCCCTCGCAGGGCATGCTCGCGAGCGAGAAGGAGCTCGGGATCGGCCACGATCACGACGGGATCCTGATCCTCGAAGGCTCGCCCAAGGTCGGCGCGCCGATCGGGAAGGCGCTCTCGCTCGAGGACACGGTGCTCGAGATCAACGTGACGCCGAACCGGCCCGACGCGCTCGGGCACCTCGGCCTCGCGCGCGAGCTGAGCGTCGTGTTCGGCGTGCCCTTCGCGCCCCGCCTGCGCGAGGTGCCCGCGCGGATGCTCTCGGAGCTTCCCGCGCCGCCGCCGGGCAACGAAGGCCTGCCGCTCCTCGCCGGCAACGGCTCGCCGAGCGAGACGATCAGCATGGTGTCGCCGCTCGCGGGCGTGCCGCTCACGATGCCGATCGAGATCCACGATGCCGCGCGCTGCCCGCGCTACCTCGGGCTCGTGCTGCACCGCGGCCGGCCGCGGCCCTCGCCGTTCTGGATGCGCCACCGGCTCTTCGTGCTGGGCCAGCGCTCGATCGACGCGATCGTCGACACCACGAATTGGGTGCTCCTCGAGACCGGCCACCCCACGCACGCGTTCGACCTCGCGAAGATCCGCGGCGGGCGCGTGATCGTCCGGCTCGCGAAGGCGGGCGAGAAGATGCGCACGCTCGACGGCGTGGAGCGCACGCTCGTGGCCGACGACCTGGTGATCGCCGACGTCGAGGGGCCGATCGCGCTCGCCGGCGTGATGGGCGGCGCCGAGAGCGCCGTGTCCGAGTCGACCGAGTCCGTGCTGCTCGAGGCGGCGTGGTTCGACCCGCGCTCGGTGCGCCGCACGGCGCGTCGCCACGGCCTGCACAGCGAGGCGAGCCACCGCTTCGAGCGCGGCGCCGATCCGAGCGCGCTGCCGCTCGTCGCGCGCCGCGCGGCGACCGTGCTCGCCCAGGTCACGGAGGCAGCCCCGTCGCCGTGCATCGTCGATGCGCATCCGCGCCGCGTCGCGCCGATCGCGATCGACGTACGCCCCGGCTTCTTCGGTCGCTTTCTCGGCGACGAGGTCCCGGAGAACGAGGCGCGTCGCATCCTCGAAGCGCTCGGCTGCGCGGTCTCGCCCGGCGAGCACGACGGCTGGCGCGTGACGGCGCCGCTGCACCGCCCCGATCTCGGTCGCCCGGAGGATCTCGCCGAAGAGGTCGCGCGCGTGCGCGGCTACGATCGGATCCCGAGCGAGCTCTTCGCGCCGCTCCCGGACGGGCGCCCGCGCTCCAAGCGCCCCGCCCTGCTCCGCGCCCTGCGCCGCGCGGCGATGGCCGCGGGCCTCTACGAGGCGGTCGCCTTCACGTTCTGCGCGCCGGCCGATCTCGAGCGCGCGCGCGCGAGCCAGCAGGCGATCACGATCGCGAACCCGCTGAGCGAGGAGCGCAGCGTGATGCGTACGTCGCTCCTGCCGGGCCTGCTCGCCGCCGCGAGCCGCTCCGAGCGTCACCAGAGCCCGCGCGTCCGGCTCTTCGAGCTCGCGCGCGTGTACGCGCCGGCCACGGTGCAGGGGCCGACCGACGTCCCGGCGCGCGAGAGCCTTCGCCTGGCGATGCTGCTCGCCGGCCCGCGCGACCAGTGGATCGGCGAGAAGGAGCCGGTCGACTTCTACGACGGCAAGGGCGCGCTCGAGCTGGTGCTGCGCTCGCTCGGCCTGAGCGTGACGACCGCCCGCGACGAGCGGCTCGCGACGGATGCGCCGGCGCTCCATCCGCGCTTCTCGGCGCGCGTCCTCGTCGACGGTCAGCCGGTGGGCACGATCGGCGAGCTGCATCCCGACGTGCAGGAGGCGCACGACCTCTCGCAGCGGCCCGTCTACGCGGAGCTCGATGCGGACGCGCTCGTGCGCCTGGCCGAGGCACGCGGGCCGAGCGCGGTGAGCGAGCTGCCGCGCTTCCCGAAGGTGCAGCGCGACATCGCCGTCGTCGTCGAGGAGCGCATCGAGGTGGCCGAGGTCGCGGGCGTGCTGCGCGCTGCCTCGTCGGGCCTCGCCGAAGAAGTGACGCTCTTCGACGTCTATCGCGGCAAGCCCGTCGCCGAGGGTCGCAAGAGCCTCGCGTTCCGCATCGCGTACCGCGACCGCGACGCGACGCTGACCGACGCGCGCGTCGAGCAGGCGCACGCCGCCGTCGTCGCCGCCGCCGAAGCGCGCTTCGGCGCGCAGCTGCGCACGTGAGGGGCTCTTGCGCACACGCGTGGATTGGGCTTCTGCTCCGCCACGCATCGCTTGACATTCTCTCGCGCGCAGGCTTGCGCTGACGCGCGCGATCGACGCGCGCGGCTTGAACTCGGCCGGTGGTCGTGTTTCCCTCGATGCGTCTGTCGGAGGATCGATCGATGACGAAAGCCGAGATCATCGACGCCATCTACGATCGCGTGGGCGGCTTCTCGAAGAAGGAAGCGAGCGAGGTCGTCGAGGCCGTGTTCGACGCCATGAAAGAGGTCCTGGAGACGGGGCAGAAGATCAAGATCGCTCGCTTCGGCAACTTCGTCGTCCGCGCCAAGAAGCAGCGTGTCGGCCGCAATCCGCAGACGGGCGCTCCGATCCCGATCACGGCGCGCCGTGTGCTGAAGTTCCACCCCTCCGACAAGCTCAAGCACGCCCTCAACCCGCACAAGGCGACGGGAGCGCAGGCGGGCGCCGCCGCGGCACCGCACCCCGCACCGATGGGCGGCGCGCCCGGCTCGGGTGAGGGCGGAGCGCAGAACGGCTGAGACCCTCGCGGTCCTCGCCGATCGTTCTCATGCGTCCCGTTCTTCCGGACAAGCTCTTCTTCCGCATCGGCGAGGTCGCCGAGCTCGTGGGCGTACGGCCGCACGTGCTGCGGTACTGGGAAGAGGAGTTCGGCATCCTCAAGCCGATGAAGACGCGCGGCGCGCATCGGCAGTTCCGACGCCGCGACGTCGAGCTCGCGATCGTGATCAAGCGCCTGCTGCAGGACGAGGGCTTCACGATCGCCGGCGCGCGACGCAAGCTGCGCGAGCTCGGGCACGTCGAGGTCGAGGCCGGGGCGGCGCGCCCCGAGGACGCGCGGACGACCCATCGCGCGGAGCTCGTCGCGCTGCGCAGTGAGCTCGCGGGGCTGCTCGCCCGCCTCGATGGGCTCGGCGCGCGGCGCGCTCCCGTCGTGGTGCTGGACGAGCGCTCGCTCGGCCCGGCGCGCCCGGCGGCTGCCACGGCGCTCGGCGCGAGCGTCTTGCCGCTCTCGCTCGGCCGCGAGCGGCGCATCGAAGAGTAGCGAGCCGCGTCGGCGGATCGTCCCGAGCGGCGACGACGAATAGAAGCTTGCTCTGCGGACGAATCCGGGTATGGTCCGGCCCCCGGTTCGCCGGGCGATCGAGTGACCGGTCGAATTCGATGTGTCGCTCCGTTCCTTCGGGCACGGGTCGGCAGATCGAGCTCCGGGGCGTAGCGCAGCCTGGTTAGCGCACCAGACTGGGGGTCTGGGGGTCGTGGGTTCGAATCCCGCCGCCCCGATCGTCGAGGAGAGAGCCGCGGGGACTGCCCCGCGGCCTCTCTCCTCATTCCTTCGTACGCGGATCCCCGTACGCGGAGGAGAGCCGAGGAGCTGCGATGGACCGGCCGCTGATCGTGCTGTCGAACGACGACGGGGTGCACGCCGAAGGCATTCGCGCCCTGCACCACGCGCTGTCGAAGCTCGCCGACGTGGTCGTGGTGGCGCCGCTCCACGAGCAGAGCGCGAACAGCCACTCCCTCACGCTGGCGCGGCCGCTGCGGCATCGGGTCATCGACGACTTCCACGCCGTCGACGGCACGCCTGCCGACTGCATCTACGTCGCGCTCTACGGGCGCCGCTTCCTGTCCCGCACCCCCGACGCCGTCGTGAGCGGCATCAACCACGGCTACAACCTCGGCAGCGACACGTTCTACTCGGGCACGGTCGCCGCCGCGCGCGAGGGCGCGCTGCGGGGCATCCCGTCGATCGCGTTCTCGCTCGGCATGGGGCGCGTGGAGACGACGCAGGCGCGCGAGGGCGGCGAGCGCCCTTCGATGGCCGCGCTCGCGCCGATCGCGGCCGCGCTCGCGATGCGCCTCGTCGAGGCCACGCGCGGCAACCCGCACCAGGGCGGCACGCCGCTGCTCAACGTGAACTTCCCGGCCGGCTTCCCGTCACCGCGCGGCATCCGCGCCACGCGCCTCGGCCGCCGCCGCTACACCGACGAGGTCGAGGTACGCGAGGACCCGCGGGGCCGCGAGTATCTCTGGATCGGCGGCCCCAATGCCTTCCACGATCCGGCGCCCGGCTCGGACACCGAGGCCGTCGACGAGGGCTGGATCTCGGTGACGCCCCTGGCGCTCGACGCGACGAGTGGGGCGCACGCGGCCCTCGCGCAGATCGTGGCGGCGGAGCTGCCGGCCCGCACGGAGGAGACGCGATGAAGCTCGAGACGTTCATCCACGACGTGCCCGACTTCCCGAAGCCGGGGATCGTGTTCAAGGACATCACGCCGCTCCTGGCGAGCCCCGAGGCGTACCGCGCGGCGATCGACGGCCTCGCCGAGCACGCCCGCGCGCTCGGCGCCGAGCGCATCGTCGGGATCGAGTCGCGCGGCTTCCTCTTCGGGGCGCCGCTCGCGACGAAGCTCGGCCTGCCCTTCGTGCCGGTGCGCAAGCCCGGCAAGCTGCCCCGCCGCTCGCTCCGCGAGTCCTACGCGCTCGAGTACGGGACCGACGCGCTCGAGATGCACGAGGACGCCCTCCCCGCCGGCGCACGGACCGTGATCGTGGACGACGTGCTCGCGACGGGCGGCACCGCGGCCGCGGTGGACGCCCTCGTCCGCCGTGCCGGCGCCGAGCCGGTCGGCGCGCTCTTCCTGATCGAGCTCGCGTTCCTCGCTGGCGTCTCGAAGCTCGGCGCCGTCCCGGCGCGGGCGCTCGTGCGCTATGGAGCGTGAGGTCCGTGCTATAGGACGGCTCCCGCTCCCGTAGCTCAGCTGGATAGAGCAATCGCTTCCTAAGCGAGAGGTCGCAGGTTCGAATCCCGCCGGGAGCGTCGTGCGCGCGTTTGGACCCCGCGCAGCCCGCGTTGTACCGTGGTCGCTTCTCTTTCGAGAGGGCACTCATGACGGCGACGACGAGGCGGGCGTTCGAGGCGGTGGCGGCGGTGGGGCTCGTGGCGGCGGTGCCGGCCGCCGCATCCGCGCATTTCGTGCTCGAAGAGCCGGCCTGCTACAGCGACCAGGGGCCGCTGGGCGATCCGCAGAAGGCGCCGCCCTGCGGTGACGACGGCTCGCTCGTCGAGTCGGGCGACATCACGGCCTACCAGACCGGGTCGACCATCACGATCACGATCCACGAGACGATCCCGCACCCGGGCCATTATCGCGTCGCGCTCGCACCGACGCCGGGCGAGCTCCCGGCCGACCCGCCGGTCACGGCGGGCACCACGGCGTGCGGCAGCACGACGATCATGGACCCGCCGGTCTTCCCGGTGCTCGCCGACGGGATGCTCGTCCACACCGCGGCGTTCTCCGGCCCGCAGAGCTTCGAGGTGCAGCTACCGCCCGGCATGACGTGCGATCACTGCACGCTGCAGGTGATCGAGTTCATGAGCAACCACGGTCTGAACAACCCCGGCGGGTGCTTCTATCACCACTGCGCGACCGTCACGATCGCCGACACCCTGCCCGACGCGAGCATGTCCACCGAGGACGCCGGCTCGATGATGTCGATGCCCGACGCGAGCACGGCGATGAGCGACGCCGGCTCGGCGGGCGCGGACGCGGGCGTGGGCTTCGACGGCGGCAGCACGACTCCGCCGCCCGCGAGCGGCGGCTGCTCGGCGACGGGCGCGGGCGCGGGCTCGGCCCCGGCGGGCCTGCTCGCCGCCTTCGGGCTCACCGCGCTCGCCCTGCGCCGTCGCCGCCGCGCCTGATTCCGATCGCGCGGCTCCGAGCCGCTCGACGCCGAGCGCTCGGGGCGCCTCGTCCGTTCAGAAGACGAACGCGATGCGCGACTGGAGCGTCCACATCGTGCTGGTCGCGAGGCGCGGCCCGAGCGCGGGCCCGGCGTTCATCACGCCGAACTCGTTCGACCAGCGCATCTCGTCGTGCGGGCCCCAGCTGAGCTTGATGGCGAGGTCCGCCTCCCAGCCCATCAGGCACGCCTCGGGGTTGCCGTAGTCGCACGAGCGGCTGGGATCGGTGGGAGAGAGCACGGTGTTCAGCTGGTCGGCCATCGCGATCAGGAACTGGCCGATGAGCTCGACGCCGCCGTCGTAGCCGAGCGGGCGCCAGCGCACCTGCGGCAGCACGTACACCGAGTTCCACACGCCGCCCTGCGACCAGAGCGAAGACGAGTAGTAGTAGGAGTCCGCCGTGCGCACCGCGAGCGCGACCGGATAGAGGAGCAGGCCCACGCGGTAGTTCTGCTCGCTCGGGCGCTGCGTGAGCTGGTCGATGCCCATGATGCGGCCGTTCTGGCCGGTCGAGAACCCGGACTCGAGCACGAACGCCTGGTAGCTGTGGTGCGGCGTCGTCGGCGCCTCGATGCCGAGGCGCACCGCGCCGCCCCAGATGTTCGCGCCGAGCTGCGTGGCGCTGCGGCCCTCGGGGATGTGGACGCCGTGGACCGTACAGCCCATCGGCTCGTTGCAGAAGTCCGACGAGCCCGTGAGCGCGACCGCGTTGGTCGTGCCCTGGATCGTGTACATCTCGCCCTCGGTGTAGATCAGCGGCTGATCGGCGCCGAACGCCGACCAGCGCAGGCGATAGAACGCGTCGCCGATCCAGACGTCGCTCGAGGTGTACTGCTGGCCGCGGTAGGCCGCGATGAGGCCCACCGTGAGCTCGTCGCGCGCGTTCACCTCGGAGTTGAAGTCCGGGTCGTTCCACGCGAGGAACGTGATGGCCTGGTAGACGTCGTCGCCGCCGTTGCCGAGGAATGCGAAGGGCGTGCGCGAGCGCAGGCGGCGCTGCTCCTCGGCGAAGGCCATCTCGGCGAGCGGGCCGCCGGGTAGCACGGTCCCGTGCGTCATCGTGTCCTCGACGAGCCAGTCGTAGCCGACCGCGAGGACGAGAGGCGTCGGGCGCTGATCGCCGGTGGTGAGCGCGTTGATGATCGTGAGCGGGCGCGTCGCGAACAGGATGCGGTCGAAGGTCGAGCCGGTGTTCGCGTCACCGAAGTCGTTCCGGAACGACGTGTCCGGCGTGGTGCCGAACGCGCTCAGGCCGCCGTCGTTGAAGAGCAGGCCGAGACCGCCGTGCGAGCCCATGCGGCCGATGCGGATCTGACCGATCGGGATCCGGAATTCGAGCCAGAGGCGGCGCAGGAAGATCTGGGAGACGTCGTTGCCGAAGATGTTCGTCGAGCTCGGCTCCGTCGCGAAGAGCGGCGTGGTCGCGAGGCGCGCGTTGTCGCCGAAGACGACGTTGTCGAGCAGGTCGAACTGCGTGCGGAGCGCCGCGATCGGCTCCTCGGGGTTCGAGCCGAAGGTGATGGCCGGCTCGAGGCGCAGGCGCATGTAGCCGAACGCCGGGTTCGCCGCGAGGTCGGTGTTGTTGTCGGCTGGGTTCGTCGTGGGGATGCCGTTCCAGGCGCCGAGGCGGGCGCGGTAGTACCCGTGGACCTGGAAGTTGATCGGGATCGCGCTGCCCGAAGGCGGCGGCTCGTCGTCGTCGTCCTCGGTCGACGCGCCCTCGTCGGGCGGAGGCGGCGGGGGAGGAGGAGGCGGCGGTGGAGGCGGTGGAGGGGGCGGCGGGGGCGGAGGAGGAGGCGGCTCCTCGGCCACGCTCGCGCTCTGGCTCTCGCCCGACGCGCTCGCATCGCTGCTCGGCGCCGCGCCGGTTCCGTCGGCGGGCGGAGCGACCCCGTCCTCGGGGACGCTCTCCTCGGTGCTCGTCGTGCCTTCGTCCGACTGCGCACGCGCCACCGGCACGCCGGTGATCAACGCGAGCAGCACGAGCGTGCGCCACATCCCCTTCATCGCTCCTCCTCGAGCCTCGTCGTCCGGCGCGCCGTGCGCGCCCCCTTCGATCGTCGTTCAGTCCGCGCAGGGGTGGCCGGCCGCGTAGTCGCTACGCTCGGGGCCGATGTTCACGATGCTCACGCCGTTCGCGAAGAGCTGCACGGCCTCGCAGCCGATGCGGTGGGACTCGCCCATCGCGTCCGTCCCCGTGTAGGCCCAGGCCTCGACGCGGATCGTCTCGCCCATCGAGTTCGGCGTGACGTTGAGGCCGACGTAGAGCCCGTCGGCCGCCGTCGCCGTCGCCGAGGCATCGGGGCTCTCGTCGCCGTTGAAGTAGCGGTAGTGCACGCCCGTCGCCGCGTCGTGATCGACCTCGATGATCTCCGAGCCGTCCGCGCGGAACATGCGCACGATGGCGCCGCTGATGTCGTTGCCGTCGCAGTCCATGATCCGACCGGCGACCGTGGACTTCGTGGGATCGCGCGTGATGAGCTGCGCCTCGGAGATGGTGAGCGCGATCAGCTGCGACACGGCGTTGCCGGTCACGGTGCCGCCCGCCGCCGCGGGCGCGGGCTCGTTGACCTGAATCGAGTCGAGGAAGGTCGTGCCCATCGTGGTGCCCGTGTGCGCGAAGACGCGGTACGCGTACCAGCCGCCCGCGCGCGCCATCACGCTGACCTGACCCGTCGCGTCGCTCATCACGTCCTGGCAGCTACCGCAGCCGGTGCCGGCCAGCGCCTCCGCGGGGATGACGTTGTCGGGGCAGAAGCAGAGGCGCGTGTTGGGCGCCTTGTCGCCGTGCTCGCCGAACGACTCGAGCGTCATCGTGGTCGCCACCAGCGCGCCCGCCGTGGGCTCGGTGCTCGAGCCACCGCACGCGAGATCCGCCGCGCCGCCCGTGACCATCGCCGGCGTCAGGACCGGAGCCGTGACCGAGCCCCCCGAGTCGACGCCGTTCCCGCCGTCCGGCGCCGGCCCGCTGTCGGGGGTCCCGCCCCCGTTGTTACAGGCCGCGAGCAGTGCGCCCGCGACGGCGAGCCGGAGAAAGCTACGAGCGTGAACCTTGCGTCCCATGTGCCAATCCTTCGTTTTGCGCAGACGTCGCCGGTGTGCTGGCGGGCCCGCGCCGCCCCGAGACTAAACGAATTCGGTGAGCGGGGGAGCCCCCAGCGAGGCGCGGTCCCTCACGGAGTGGAGAAGTCGCAGGTCCAGTCGGTGAGGCAGTGATGCCCGGCGGGATCGGTGTGGTAGCGGAGGTCGGCGCCGTCGGTGACGAAGAAGCGCCCCACGAGGTGCGGGAAATACAGGCTCTCGTCCCACGTCTTGGTCGGGTCGGGGACCTCGGTGCCGTGGTTGCCGTGCGGGACGACGTAGACCTGGAGCACGCCCGAGATCCCATCGTACGTGCCGAGCGCCGGATCGAAGGGCGATGTCGTCGCGGTCGCGCGCACGCTCTCGCGCGTCCAGCGCAGCGGCGGCACGCTGCGCACGGGCGCGATCGTGCCGCCGGGATCTCCGTCGGCGGTGAACAGCTCGAGGCCATCGCCCAGATCGTCCACGTCGGCGAGGAAGTCGGCCGCGCCGGGGACCGGGTGGCGCTCGAGACGCGCGACGCCCTCGAGCACGTGGTAGCCGATCAAGAGCTCGTTCGGCGTCGCATACGGCGCATAGCGCGTCGCGAACGACGCGGGCGTGCGGAAGTCGGCGAGCTCGTCGGGACCGTCGGCCGGCAGGAAGGGCACGAGCCCCGCGGCGCGCGCCATCGCGCTGCCTGCGCCGAGAGGGACGTCCTGATCGCCGACCGACATCGCGATGAGCAAGCTGCGCGGCCCCGCGTACGACACGTCCGGCGCCGCGATCGGATCGAGATAGAAGCGGCCGACGTAGTTGATCGGATCGGCCGGCTCGAGCGCGAGCTGCGCGATGGCCTGGAAGCGCCGGAAGTCGCGCGACTGGCGGCGCAGCCCGAAGCCCTCGGCCGGCGCCACGAGAAAGGGCGTATCGAGCGGGTCGAACGCCACGCCTTGATAGATGGCGCAGTGGGCGCACATCCCGGGCCCCGTGCCGTGGAGCGACTCGAAGGAGGACACGACGCGGCTCGGGCGCATCGACGCGTCGCGCGGCGCGCAGCGCGCGTAGTCGAAGCTCGCGCCGGCACCGTGATAGACGTCGACCTCGAGCACGTCGCCCGCATCCGTCGGAATCGGCACGCGGAAGCGCCCTTCGGCACCCACACCGCCGCAGCGCGCCTCGTGATCGGAGAGGTTACGGACCACGACGGCGTCGCCCTCGACGAGCTCCGTCGCGTCGAGGCACGCGAACTCGACGTTGGCCGCGTCGTTCACGTCGGTGACGAGGAACGAGAGGCTCGTCTCGCCGGCCGCGCACGCGCTGTCCTGGCTCGGGCCGCCCGTGTTGGGCTGACCGAGCACGAGCGGGCCGATGGTGCGCAGGATCACGGCGTCGACGACGTCCCCCAGCTGCGATCGGATGCTGACGTCGATGAGGCCGCCGGCGCCCGAGGTCGGGACGGCCGTGCGGATCGACGGATCCACGCCGCCGAGGATCGGCGCGATGAAGGCGCCGAGCGACTCGCCCCACGCGTGGTAGCCGTTGTTCCAGCCGCCGATGTCCGGCGTGCCGTCGGCGTCGAAGTCGCCCGCGAGCTCGGGCACGCCGTCGCCGTCGAGGTCGGGCGTGGTGACGACCGGATCGCTGTCGGGCAGCGACGTGTCCGGGAATTCGAACGTGTAGCCGGCCGTCGTGCGCGGGCCGCCCGGCGCGTCCATCCCGAAGCTCCGGAGGATGCGCGTGAGCTGGAGATGATCGAGCACGCTCTGCCGAACGACGTCGCGCGTGTGGAAGACGTACGCGCTCCAGAAGTCGCCGCCGGGATCGGCCACGTCGTCGCCGTTCAGATCCACGGCGCGATGGAGACGCGTGAGCCCCCGCCCCATCGGGCCGAGGCAGGAGCTCGTGAAGAGGGCCTCGGCGAGCATGCGCGTGGAGCGATCGAGCACGAGCCCGTGGCCGACCGCGTCGATCGCGACCGTCGCCACGCCGTTGCGTGCGATCTCGCCCGCGAAGCCGAGCGCCTCGATGTTCGCACCGGTGTAGCCGTGGCCGTAGTAGGCGACCGGGAACGGCTGGTGGTGCGTCGCATCCTCGCGAGGCACCACGATGATCACGGGCACGAGATCGCGGTGCACGCGCGAGGGGTCGGCCGCGATGCGATCGAGCTGCCAGTGATCGTCGGACGTCGGATGTTCGGGATCGCCCGCGAGGAAGGGCGTCTCGTAGTAGGCGACGACGACGTGATCGACGTTGTCGTAGCTCTCGAGCAGCTCGTCGAGCCCGGGCCCGTCGACGCCGAGCGCGGCGCTCGCGAGCTGGGCGAGCGTGTCGCGCAGATCCTCCCACGGCACGATGCTCACGTTCGGCGAGCCGGGGTCGCAGTGGTTGCGCGCGCTGCCGCCGCGCGAGGGCGCGACGTAGAGATCGGGCGGGAACTGATCGGCGAGGAACGAGAAGCGCCCGCGCCCGTAGAGCCCATCCCGAAGCTCGACGAGGTCCTCCGTCACCGTCTGCGTGGTGAACGTCCAGGCGAAGCGCACGCCCTCGAGGCCGCGCGTCGCGAGGTCGCCGTAGACCTCGGGATGCGCGGCGAAGAGCGCCGGCAGCCGCGCGATCTCGTCGATCTGCGAGACGTGGTGCACGCCGTCGAAGGGCGAGCGCACGGCCTGCCCGTCCTCGCCGACGAGCCGATCGGTGAGCACCACGGCGTACGTGTGCCGCTCGCGCAGCGGCAGGATCGGTCGCAGGAGCAGCGTGTTGGTCTCGCGCTCCCAGAACCACACCATGTGGTCGTAGGTCTCCTCGGGCGTGGCGTAGCGGCGGCCGTCGAGCGTGTTCGGGTGGTCGAGCACGCCGTCGAAGTCCGTGTCCTCGCCGTCGTCGAGCGTGCCGTTTCCGTTCGCGTCCTCCTCGACGCTCTCCATCAGGATCTGCGCCTCGTCGCCGCGCGGATCGTTCGGGTAGTAGCGATTCGTGCGCTCGGTGACGTAGTGGAAGTTCCCGCCGTCGATGTCGATGGGCGTGGGAACGCCGGTCTCGAGATCCACGATGTAGACGGCGTGGCGCGCGAAGTCCGCCGACGAGAAGCGCGCCCCACCCTGCCGATCGATCAGCGCCTCGAGATCGAGCGGCGCATCGAACGAGACCGCGATGGGCGCGTACGTGCCCCAGCCGTCGAGCTCGGCGAGCTCCTCGCGCACGCGCGACTCGAGCGCGGTCGGCGCGAGGAAGCTGGCGTTGATGCGGCGCCCGGTCGGCGAGGTGGGATCGGGCCACGTCGCGACGTCGTTCGGCAGCGGGATCTCGGGCAGCGGGCGGGCGTTCAGATCCCAGCGCACGCGGGGGCCGGTGCCCATCGTGCGCGGGCCGAGCGACGCCGGGAGCCCACCCCCGTTGCACGCGAAGGCGAGCGCGAGCGTCGTGCCCGCGAGACCGAGTTGCAGCGAGCGTCGGCGCATCGGGCGCCCTCCTTGCGGACGTCGAAGAAGATCAGAACGCGAGACCGAGGCGCAGGCGCGCCATCCCGACGCTGCCCATCGTGGCGCCGTTGGCGTCGTCGAAGGCGCGACCGGGGAAGAGCACGCCGCCCTCGAGGCCGGCCTGGAATTCGAGCCACTCGGTGAGCGGCGTGTGCACGCGGATCGCCGCGTCGAGCTCGAGGCCGAGATCGTGGCGCGTCGGATCGCCGCCGCGGTAGTTCACCGAGCGCCCCTCGGCGCGCTGGCGGTAGGGGTCGACCTGATCGGTGCTCGTCCAGGCGAGCAGGCCGCCGACGCGCAGGTCGAGCCAGCCGAGCGGCCGCCAGATCATGTAGGGAAAGAGGTAGAACGCGCCCGAGACGCCGCCGTTCGTCGGGATGAGCTGCGCGCCGGGCGGCGGGCGGCCGAAGGTGTCGGGATCCTGCGCGAGGAACGCGGCGCGCGCGCTCATCGCCGCGAGCACCTCGGGGAAGAGCACGAGGCCGACGCGGTGATCGGGGTTGAAGGTGCCGCGACGCTCGGTGCCGTCCTCCGTGTTCGAGTCGCCCGACGCGAAACCGCCCTCGAACACGAGGTCGATCTGCTCGTGCCGGCGGCCGAGCTGCGCGGCGAGGAGGAACTGCTCGACGTCGGCGCGCGGGCGCGTGGCCGTGCGCGTGAGCGAGGTGGCGCCGCGGATGTAGGCGGCCTCGAGCGCGAAGAAGAAGCGACCGCCCGTGGGCTCGGCGAAGTGCCAGCGCGCGAAGACGTCGCCGACGAAGACGTCGAGGAAGTCGTTCTGCCAGTCGTGCTGCGTGCGGTAGGCGACGTAGGCGCCCACCTGATCGTCGCCCTCGCCGTAGAAGCCGGCGAGCACGCCCTGGAACGCGGTGTCGCCGCACGCCGAGGTGTTCGGGAACGACGCCGGCGTCGGGCGCAGGCAGGGGCGCTGCCCGTCGGCCGTGAGATCCCACGCGACCCAGTCGCCCGCGATCGCCACGGTGAAGGGCGTGGTCTCGCCGAGCGGGCGCGTGGCGAACATCACGCGGCGCACGAGCGAGCCGAAGCGGTAGTCGCCGAAGGGCTGCGGCGTCTGGCCGTCGTTGGCGACGATGCCGAGGCCCCACGTGAAGGTCATCTGGCCGGCGCGGAAGATGCCGATCGGCGAGCGCCACTCGAGGTAGAGCTGGCGCAGGCGGATCCCGGGGTAGCCGTACTGGTCGCGCGCGTAGGCCGCGGGGAACGTGCCCTGCGCGAGCTCGCCGAACGCGACGCCCCAGAGCAGATCCATCTGGCCGAAGAGCGTGAGGAACGGGGAAGCGTTACCGCTCGCGTCGCGATGATCGGAGAGCGTCATCCGGAACGCCGCGCGCAGCCACTGCTCGGCGAACCAGTTCTGTCCGAGCGAGGGGCCGACGGGCGGCTCGCCGGGCGCGCGCGGGCTCGCGGCCTGGAGCGGGATGTCGCTCATCGCGTTGCCGCGGAGCTGGTACTCGCCCGGGCCGATGTGGATGCCGAAGATGAGGCCGTCGCCCTCGACCTCGGCGGGCGGGATGTCTTCGTCGCCGGTCTGGGCGGGCGTCTCGCGCGGCGGCTCGGTCTCCGTTTCGCTCTCGGTCGCAGTCGTCGTCTCGGGCTCGGCGCCCGTCTCGGACGTGCCCGTCTCCGACGTGCCCGCATCGGACGTGCTCGTCTCGGACGCCGCCGCCTCGGTGCTCACGATCCCGAGCTCCGGTGCCGGCGGCGCCACGGGCTCCTCCGAGGGCGGCGGCGCCGGCGGCGCTTCGGATGGCTCGACGGCGTCGGTGCTCGACGCAGGCGGCGGCGCGGGCTCGGCCGGCGCTTGGTCCGACTGCGCGCGCGCCGGAGCGACCCCCGCGAGCGACAAGAGGCATCCGGCGATCAGCACACGGAAGACGCGGCCCGACATCGGGCGCGACCGTATCCCCGGGCAGTTCAAAAGGGAAGCGCGACCCATTGGCGCAGGGCCGCCGAAATGCGGATCGCAATTCGAGGCCGACGTACTAAGACGTCCGCGTGCGCGCGCCCCGAACGCTCGGAGTGTCCCTCGCCGCTCTGCCCTTCCTCCTCGTCGCCGCGTGCGGGGACGACGAGCCCGCCGTTCCCTTCGGGCTCGATCCGCACCCTCCGCCGAGCTCGTCCGCACCGCCGACGACCGTCGTGGAAGGTGACGTCGCGGCCGAGTGGGCCGACGGATCGCAGGCGCTCGTGGACGAGTCTCCCGTGGTGATCGAGGGCGCGCAGATCCGCGCGACGCTCGCGCGCGACGTCGATGGCGACGGCGACCGCGACGTGCTCGTGCTCGCCACGAGCCCCGACGGCGCGCTCACGTTCTCGCTGGCGACGCGCAGCGAGGCGGGCCTGGCGTTCACCGCGCCCGTCGCCGCCGCGCCCGCCTGCGGCGCCAGCGTGATCGGCGCGGCGCGATGGGCCGGCCTCTCGAGCGAGACGGCGGCCGCGCGGATCGAGCGCACGTGCGCCGGCGGCGCGAGCGAGCAGCGCGTGGTGGTCGTCCGGGCCGGCGCGAGCGGCCTGCGCACGCTCACGACGCTGGTCCTCGCGCCCCAGGCCGGCGAGACGATGACGGTGCGCGGTGAGGACCGCGACGGCGACACGCACGCCGACGTCGTCGTGCACCTCTCGCTGCACGATCCTTCCGGCGAGAGCGCCGACGTCGACCTCGCGTGGCTCGACCGCGCCGCCGGGCTCTCGCGCGACACCGCCGAGCCCGAGGCCGCCGCGACCACCCATGCGAACGAGGCGCGCACGGCGCTGCGACGCCACCCCGATCGCGCGCTCGCCGCCGCGCGCACCGCCATCCTGGTGCACGACGCGCTCTGCGGGCCGCGCGCCCGCCTCGCGGTCGACGACGATCGCGGCCTCGCATGCCCGCCCTCCGCGGCGCTCGGTCGCGCGCTCTCCGTCGCCGCGTCGGCGCACGCGCGCCTGGGCGACCTCGACGACGCGCTCGCGGCGATCACCGAGCTCTCGCGCGCGGACGCGGTCGCCCGCGACACCGAACGCGCGAGCGCTCGCGAGGCCGTCGGCGCGATGAGCGGCGTGCTGCACCCCGAGCCGCACGACGCGGGCGAGGCGCACGCGGTCGATGGTGGCGAGCGGCCCCGGCTCTCGTCGCTCGCCTTCCTCGACGAGGATCGCATCCTCGTGCGGGGCGACGGAGCCCGCATCGTCACGCTCTCGACCGGCGCGAGCGCACCGACGCTCGACGAGGGCACCGCGCTCCGCGACGCCGAGGGCCAGCATGCGATCGCCGAGATCGAGCGCTCCTGCGAAGGCTACGTGCTCGTGACGCGACCGATCTTCGGCGACCTCGCGTCGCCGAGCGATGCCCACGAGGACGCGCTGATCGTCGCGGCGCCGCCCCCGGCCGGCGCGGCATGCGCGCCGGCCCTCGACTCGCTCGCGCGCCCGCGCTCGCTGTCGGCGCTCGATCGCCAGGACGACGGCGGCTACCGCGTGCTCGGTTGGGCGCCGCAGGGCGCGCTGCTCGCGCGAGAAGGCGAGCTCGTGCTCGTGCCCCTCGACGTGGCCGGCGCGCCCGTGGGGCAGGCCCACGTGCTCGCCGCGGACGAGCCCGCGCCCGCGCCGATCGCCCCCGGCCACGCGACGAGCGACGCGAGCGCGTGGGCGTTCGCGACGCCGATGGGGCTCGTGCTCCACCGCCGCGGGCAACCGGCGACGCTCGTCGCGCCGGCCGGCTTCGATCGCGTGGACGGCGGCACGTTCGACGTGGCCGTGAGCCCGAGCGCGACGCGCCTGGCCTGGATCGTCCGCGGTCGCCTGACCTGGGTCGATCTCGCGGCGCCGCCCGCGCCGCCGGTCACCGAGACGCCCCCGCCGCCCGCGAGCGAAGCGCCGACCCCGCCGACGACCGCGCCGTGAGGCCGTCGAGCGATCTACGCTCGGGGCATGTGCCGCAACATCAAGCTGCTCTTCCACTTCGATCCGCCCGCGACCGACGAGGAGATGCGCGCCTCGGCGCTGCAGTACGTCCGCAAGGTCAGCGGCTTCGTGCGCCCCGCGGAGAACAACCGCGAGGCGTTCGAGCGCGCGGTCGACGAGATCACGGCCATCACGCGGCGCCTCTTGATGGACGAGCTCGAGCCGAAGGGCGCCCCGAAGAGCCGCGAGCACGAGAAGGCGCGCGCGAAGCTGCGCGGGCAGGCCCGCGAGGCCCGGATGAGGGCCAAGATCCTCGGGGAAGGATGAGGCCGCCGCGCCTACTTGCGTCCATGCGAATGGCGGCATATAGAGTCGCTCGTGGACGCCACGCCCGCCTCCGGAACGTCTCGCTGGGAGCTCTACCGGCTCCTCGGTGACCCGTTTCGGCTCCGGCTGCTCGCGCTGACGCGCGAAGAGGAGCTCGCGGTCGGCGAGCTCGCGGAACTGCTCGGCGAGTCGCAGCCGAACGTGAGCAAGCACGTCGCCGTGCTCAAGCGCGCTGGCGTCGTCAGCGTGCGCAAGCAGGCGACGCGCGTCTTCGTGCGCCCCGCCGACGAGCTGCGCGAGGACGTCTTCGTGGCCGATGCGATCCGCGCCGGCCGCGAGCTCGTCGAGCGCGACGGCTCGCTGCGTCGCCTCGGCGAGATCGTGCGCGCGCGCGACGAGCAGGCGCGCGAGATGTTCGCCAAGGGCGAGAGCGAGCTCGATCCGGAGATGCTGCCGCCGGAGCTGCCCGCCTATCTGTCGGCGATCGCGCCGCTCATCGAGCACCGCGCGCTCGCGATCGAGATCGGCACGGGCGACGGGCGCCTGCTCGACGTGCTGGCGCCGATCTTCGACCGCGTGATCGCCTGCGATCGCAGCCAGGCGCAGCTCGACCGCGCGAGCAAGCGCGTGCGTGCGCACGGCTACGCGAACGTGGAGCTCGTGCTCGGTGACCTCGACGATCCGAGCGCGCGCAAGCGGCTCGGCAAGGACGGCGCCGACGTGATCTTCGCCGCGCGCGTGCTCCACCACGCACCGCGCCCCGAGAAGACGCTCGCCGCGCTCGCCTCGCTCGCGCGCCCGGGCGGCACGGTGCTCGTGATCGACTACGCGGCGCACGACGACGAGCGCATGCAGCGCGCGCACGCCGACGTCTGGCTCGGCTTCGCGCCGAAAGACCTCGAGGCGCTCGTGAAGAAGGCCGGCCTCTCGCGTCCCGAGGTGCGGCGCATCCCGCGCGGCCTGGTCGCCCTCGGCCGCGGCCCCGACGCCCACCTCGACTGGCAGATTCTCGCGTGTCGCCGCCCCGGCAGCGACAGCGCCTGATTCCCGTTCCGAAACGCTCTCGAGAGAAGAAAGAGAAACCGATGCAAGCCCAGACGATCAGCGACACCAAGAAGGCCCCGAACCAGACCGCGAAGTACAAGGTCGCCGACATCTCGCTCGCGGCGTGGGGCCGCAAGGAGATCGAGATCGCCGAGACCGAGATGCCCGGCCTCATGGCGATCCGCGCCGAGTACAAGGCGAGCCAGCCCCTGAAGGGCGCGCGAATCGCCGGCTGCCTCCACATGACGATCCAGACGGCCGTCCTCATCGAGACGCTGAAGGATCTCGGCGCCGAGGTGACGTGGACGAGCTGCAACATCTTCTCGACGCAGGATCACGCGGCGGCGGCGATCGCGGCGACGGGCACGCCGGTCTTCGCGTGGAAGGGCGAGACCGAGGAAGAGTACAACTGGTGCATCGAGCAGCAGCTGCTCGCGTTCGAGGGCAACAAGGGCCCGAACATGATCCTCGACGACGGTGGTGACCTCACCGTGCTCGTCCACGAGAAGCGCCAGGACCTGCTCCCGCAGATCTTCGGCCTCTCGGAGGAGACGACGACGGGCGTGCACCGCCTCTACGAGATGCAGAAGAAGGGCACGCTCAAGCTGCCCGCGATCAACGTGAACGACTCGGTCACGAAGTCGAAGTTCGACAACCTCTACGGCTGCCGCCACTCGCTCGTCGACGCGATCATGCGCGCGACGGACGTGATGCTCTCGGGCAAGATCGCGGTCGTCTGCGGCTACGGCGACGTCGGCAAGGGCTCGGCGCAGTCGCTCCGCGCGCAGGCCGCCCGCGTGTGGGTGACCGAGGTCGACCCGATCTGCGCGCTCCAGGCGGCAATGGAGGGCTACGAGGTCGTCACGATGGACGAGGCCGCAGACAAGGCCGACATCTTCGTGACGGCGACGGGCTGCGAGAACGTGATCACGTTCGAGCACATGTCGCGGATGAAGAACAACGCCATCGTCTGCAACATCGGCCACTTCGACAGCGAGATCCACGTCGCGTCGCTCCTCGACCCGAAGAACAAGGTCAAGGAGATCAACATCAAGCCGCAGGTGGACCACTTCGAGTTCCCCGACGGCCACAAGATCATCCTGCTCGCGCGCGGCCGCCTCGTGAACCTCGGCTGCGCGACGGGCCACCCGTCGTTCGTGATGAGCGCCAGCTTCTCGAACCAGACGCTCGCGCAGATCGCGCTCTTCACGACGAACGGCAAGGGCGACAAGAAGTACGAGACCGGCAAGGTCTACGTGCTCCCGAAGGAGCTCGACGAGAAGGTCGCGTACCTGCACCTCGCCAAGCTCGGCGCGAAGCTCACCAAGCTCACGAAGGCCCAGGCCGACTACCTCGGCGTGAAGGTCGAGGGCCCCTTCAAGGCCGAGACGTACCGCTACTGAGAGGGTGACAGGAAACCTGTCGCCCTCTCTCGCGGAGCGACACGAGGGGGAGGCTCCATCGGGATTCACTCCCGATGGAGGGGGCCGCGTATCGGCCCCCGAGGACTGAGCGAAGGCATCGCTGATCGACGCGGCGGCGCGCGGGCGGAAGCTCGCGCGCCGTTCGTGTCTTAGGATGCTCGCATGAGCGCGGACGACGAAGAGGGCGGCTCCTCTCGCAGCAGCGGGGATCGGCCCTCGCTCCGCGGTCCCTCTCCCCAACCCTCTCCCGCTCCCGCGGGCGAGGGGGCCGCGACGGGCTCTCGTGGCCACGAGGTTGCGCTTCCTGCCGCGTCGTCCCCTGGCGCGCGGCGACGGCTCGCGCTCGCGGGCGTGGTGATCGCGCTCGCCGCAGGCGCGCTCGGCGCGTGGCTGTGGCTTCCAGGGCTGATCGCGCAGCGGACGCTGGGCGCCCTCGTCGGCGTGGTCTGCGCGCCCGTCGACGTCACGGTGGCGCCCGACCTCTCCCGCGCTCACCTCGGGCCCACCGAGTGCCGCGTGCCCGCCGGCCCCATCGCGACCTTCGCCCTCGCGCAGGGCGCCGAGATCCACCTCGCGGATCTGCGACCGACGCTCGTGAGCGTGCCCGAGCTCGCGCTCAATCCCCGCGAGGTCGAGCTGTCCCTCACGGCCGTCACCGTGCTCCTGACGGGCGACACGCCCGATCCGCTCCGGCGCGCGCTCGACGCCTTCGCCAGCGCCTCGACGCGCACCGACGTGCCGGAGCGCGTGCGCGTCGGCGAGATCGACCTCGGCCGCGGCGACGGCGTCGTCGAGGCGCGCTCGCTCGACATCCACCACGGCGCGGGCACGACCGACGTCACGCTCGCCTCGATCGGGCCGCCGCCCTACCACGGCCGTGCGCTCGACCTCACGATCGGTGTGAACGCGATCGAAGGGCACGCGACACCGAGCACCGCCACGGTCGAAGGCCGCTTCGAGGTGAGCGCCAACGTCCTCTCGTTCCCGATCGCCCGATCGATCGCCTTCCGGATCGGCGGTGAGCACCTCGACCGCGCCGACGGCGACTACACCACGTGGATCGAGCCCTCCGCCGAGCTCACCTGGCTCGAGAGCCACGCCGCGAGCATCCTCGCCGAGATCCGCGCCGCGGGCGGCGTGCGCGAGGCCCTCCACGAGCGCGCCGAGACGCGGCGCGAAGAGCGAACGGAGCGGATCCACGATCTCCGGGAGCGCCTCGACGAGCGCGTGCACGAGGCCTCGAGCCCCGAGCCGCCCTGATCGCGTGGCGAGCGCGCGTTCCTGCCCCATACTCGCGCGCGTATGGTCCACGCCTGGCACGATCTCCCGAACCCCGAGCACGGCATCGAGAACGGGTTCAACGTCGTCATCGAGATCCCGAAGGGCAGCAAGGTCAAGTACGAGCTCGACAAGCCGTCCGGCATGCTGCGCGTCGATCGCGTCCTCTACAGCGCGGTCCACTACCCCGCGAACTACGGCTTTCTCCCGCGCACGTACTGCGACGACGGCGACCCGCTCGACGTGCTCGTGCTGGGCAACGAGCCCGTGCACCCGCTCTCGATCATGCGCGCCCGCGCGGTCGGCGTGATGCGCATGGCCGACGAGGGAAAAGGCGACGACAAGATCATCGCCGTCCACGTGCACGATCCGGCCTTCGAGCAGTACCGCGACCTCGACGAGATCCCGAAGCACACCTGGCGCGAGATCCGGCGCTTCTTCGAGGACTACAAGATCCTCGAGAACAAGAGCGTGAAGGTCGACGAGATGCTCGGCGCGAGCGAGGCGGTGGAGATCATCCGCGCCTCGGTGCGCCTCTACCAGCAGCAGGAAAACCGCCTGCGCGGCTGGGGCTGAAGGGCCGACCCAGAGGTGTCTTCACGGCCGTTCGAGCTCCAGCGCGAATGCGCTGGAACGGACGGTGCTCGCCGCGCATTTCCGGTCGAGCACCGAGCGCGTCTCACGCCTGCTCGGCCTCGGCTTCCGCTTCGGCCTCGCCCTCGGCAGGAGCCGAGCCCGCGCTCGCCGCCGGCGGCTCGCCCTCCCCTTCGCTCGTGTCTTCGCCGTGGACCTCGCTCTCCTCGGCGCGCACGGGCTCGGCGCTCGCGGCCGCGGGCTTGGGTGTCTCGGCAACGGCATCGCTCTTCGGGCTCGCGTCCGGCACGTCGCGGTCGCCCTCGCACAGGCGCGTGACGACCTCACCGCCCGCGTGCACGGCCTCGTAGCGAACGCCCGCCCCGTCGGTGGGCAGGAAGTCCTCGGGATCGAAGTACGGCGGCATGGCGACGAACCCGCGCGGATCGATCGACGCGAGGCGGAGCGGATCGTCGGATCCCTCGGCTACGCGGACCTCCGTGTGGAATCCCATCTCCTTCTTCACGTCGAGCCCGAACGCGATCCACTTCTCCGAGAGCGTGCGCGCGAGCTCGTCGTGCTCCTTGCGCTCGGGCGCCGCGCGCCACTTCTCTTCCGCGGCGAGCTCGGCGCCGCGCTTGCGCATGCGCGTCCAGAAGCCGACCACGGCGCCGACGCCGATCGCACCGACCAGGTAGGGCGTGAGCCAGCCAGGCAGATAGTCGAGCCAGACGCCGAACAGGCCGCCGCCGGCGCCCGAGACGATCATGCCCGCGAGGTCGTAGCTCGAGAGCAGCCCGCTCGCCTCGCTGAGCACTTCGGCGCGGCGCTTCGCGAGGCGCGTCATGTCGTCGTGCACGGACTTGCCGAGCGCGATCTCGAGGATCTTCCCCTCGAGGTACGGGCTCTCGCGCAGCGGATGGCTCCCGAGCTGCATCGTGTCGCCCGGCTCGAGGCGCCGGAACACGACGATCTTCCGCCGCACGAGCGGCCCCGTCGCGTCCCCGAGCAGAACCCGCACGCTCACGACGGCCGCGGGCTCGCGCCCGCCTCGCCCAGCCGCGGGCTCACGCCCGCCTCGCCACACAGCGCCCCGATCGTCCCGAAGAGCTCCGCGCCGGTGCCCTTGTCGTCGACCCAGCGCGCCCCCGCCTCGTCGTAGTCGAAGTGCCACGCGCGCCCGCCGCCGGCGAGCCAGAGCTGGCGCACGGGGCGCTGCGTGTTGAGCACGACCTTCTTCTTTCCGCGCAGCGTGATCGTCACCACGTCGCCCGCGCTGTCCACGTCCGCCTCGTCGAGGTCGACGTCGTCGAACGCGGCGATGACCCGCTGGAGCGCGGTGTGCGCGAGCTCGAGATAGCGGCGCTCGTCCATGGCCAGAGAGACTACCTCAGCCCGTCTCGCGCACGCGCGCGAAGAGCGAGGCCAGCATCCGATGCGTGAGCCCCCAGACGATGCGGTCCTCGGCCGGCGGCGGCAGGCGGAACCCGGGGAACTGCAGGATCTGCCCCTGCCACGGATAGTCGAGCGTCGCGTCACGCTCGCCCCGGAACATCGGGCCGAGCGGCGTCCAGTGCAGCTCCGCGACCTCGGCGCTCGTGCGAAGCCCGCGATCGCTCTCGAGCACGAACAGGAAAGGACGCACGACGAGACCGCGCGGGACGCCACGACCCATGGCGCGCACGTCGTCGAGAGGCCCGACGAGCGTGGCGCTCGTCTCGAGCGAGAGCCCGACCTCCTCGTGCGTCTCGCGAATCGCGGTGGCGAGCAGATCCGGATCGTGCGCCTCGTGGCCGCCGCCGGGGAACGCCATGTGGCCGCTCCACGGATCGCCCGGCCGCTCGGCGCGGCGGATCAGGAGCACGTCGAGGTCGTGCGCGCTCGGCCGCACGATCGCCGCGACCGCGGCGCGCCGATCGACGTCCGGGCCGTCGACGCTCTCCGAAGGGCGCTGCGCGAGGGCCGCGTAGATGCGCTCGAGCTCGAGGGGATGGGACACCGGTCTCTCTCAACGCTCCGCGAGCCGCGGCAGCATCTCGACGAGGTTGCAGGGCCGATAGCGGCTGTCCAGCTGGTGGACCAGGATCTGGTCCCACGCGTCGCGACACGCCCCGGTCGAGCCGGGGATCGCGAACACGAGCGTGCTGCCCGCGACGCCCGCCGTGGCGCGCGACTGGATCGCCGCCAGGCCCACGGTCTCGAGGCTCACGCGCCGTAGGTGCTCGCCGAAGCCGGGGATCTCCTTCTCGATCACCTCGAGCACGGCGTCGGGCGTCACGTCGCGGCCCGTGATGCCGGTGCCGCCGGTGACCAGGATCACGTCCACCGTGCCCGCCGCGATCCACGCGCGGAGCTGGGCGACGACGAGATCGCGGTCGTCCTTCAGGATGAGCTTCGCGTGCACCCGGTGCCCCGCCGCCTGCGCGCGCTCCACGAGCAGGTGCCCGGAGGCGTCGGTCTCCTCCGTGCGCGTGTCCGAGACCGTGAGGACCGCGATCGAGACCGGAATGCGCTCGCGCGACTCGTCGATGCCGAAGCTCACGTCGGGGAGGCCTTTCGCGCCTTCTTGCGCTTCTTCTTCACCGGCTTCTCGGGCTGCTCTTCGTCACCGTCCTCGTCGCCGTCCTTGCTCGACTCGCCCGGCGGCGGAGCGACGGCCGGGCCGCCCGGCCCGCCGCGTGCGAGCCACGCGTCCTCGATCGCCTGTCGCTCCGCGATCTCTTCCGGCGTGAGCGGCGCGAGCATGTTGAAGCGCTTGGTGCCGAAGAGCATGAAGGCGCAGCCGAGGATGATCGGCAGGCTCAGCGCGTGGCCCATGTTGAGGTGATAGGGCCAGCCCTCGTCGACGCCCTGCGACTCCTTGAAGAACTCCGCGATGAAGCGCAGCGAGAAGTGCAGCATCAAGACGCCGAAGAAGAAGACGCCCGCGCGGAGCTTCCGCGCGTACTTCTTCTGGAGCCAGATCACGAGCGCGAGCTCGGCGAAGTACATCACCGCCTCGTAGAGCACCACCGGGTGGCGCGGCTCGCTGTAGTAGCGCTCGAACACGACGCCGAAGGGGCCGTCCGTGGGGCGGCCGACGATCTCCGAGTTGAAGAAGTTGCCGAGGCGGACGAATGGATAGACCCAGACGCTCGTGACGATCACCGCGTCGGCGTAGTCGTAGAAGCGCAGGTGGAGCTGGCGTCCGTAGAGGTGCCAGAAGAGCCAGACGGCGAGCACGCAGCCGAGGCCGCCGCCGTGGCTCGCGAGCCCGGAGCCGAGCCCGAAGAAGCGGCCGAGCACGACGTGGCAGTCGTCGTCCGGGACGGATCCGAACCAGCTGCCCGCGGTGTTCGCGAGGCCGTGGCCGAAGCCGCAGCTCGCGCTGCTCCCGACCGCGTGCGGGAAGTCGAAGAGCCCTTCCGTCTCGTAGAAGAGCAGGTGGATGTAGTGCGCGCCGAGCAGCATGCCGACCGGCACCCAGAGCGTGAGGCGCTCGGCGTGCTCGCGGGGCAGGCGCCACTCGTCGAAGTTGTAGGGCGCCCGCCACGCGCACAAGAGCAGGCCGATCGCGAAGAGCACGCCGTAGTAGCGGAGCTCGATCGGCCCGATGAAAACGATGACGGGGTCGATGTTCCAGTGCACGGACGGGGCGCTTAGCAAACGGGCCGGCCCGAGGCACGCACCGTCAGCTGCCGCCCGGGCACGTGATGCGACGAATCGCGACGCTCGGCGGCTGCCCCTCGGCGCCCTCGAGGCTCGCCACGGCGAAGCCCTCGCCCGTGCGGGCCACGTCCACGCGGCGCACGCTCGGGGCGAGCGCGATCGCGGCGCCCACGTCGTCGCCCGCCGCGTCGCGGATCTGGACCGCATAGGCGCCGGGCTCGCCTCGAACGACCGAGACCCGGCGGCCGGCGAAAGGCGCGGGAGGCTCTTCCCCGACTCGCAGCGGCGCCGGCTCGGTGCGGATCTCTCCGTCGGCGCCCATGCGCAAGTAGCTCGGGCGAGCGAACTCGAGCGAGACGACGATCGAGAGCGAGCCCGCCAGCCACGCCATCGACTCGACGACGAGCGCGTCGTGCAGCGCCGCCACCTGGTGCTCGTCGATGTGGGTCGAGAGCAGCACGGCGCTCGCCGCGTCCTCGCTCGCGCCACGGCGCCAGAGCACCGCGAAGCTCCCGCCCGACGCGGCGATCCCGAGGATCTCCGTCGGCTCGCTCGCGAGAGAAGGATCGCCCGAGCCGAGCGGCACGGTGCTCACGGCGAGCTCGCTCGCCCCGGGCGACAGACGCTCGAGGGCCGGTGCCGCGCCCTGGTGCGAGTGCGCGAAGTAGAGCGTGCCGCTCGCGCCGAGCACGCGCGAGGTCCGGATCGGTGCAGGGAGCGGGATCGTGCGCGCGGGAAGCGCCCGCAGCGTCTCGCCGGTGTCGATCGCGAGCGCGTGCACGCAGGGGCTCGCCCTCCCCCCGATGCTGCAGCTGCCGAGCGTGAGCGCGACGAAGCGATCGGTCGCCACGGCCTCGAGCGCGAACAGCGCGGGCGCGTCGGCGAGCTCGAGCGATGCCGTCGGCTCGCGCCCCACGACGCGCGCGACGACGTGGGTCGCGTCCGCGTCGACCAGCGCGAGCGTCGTGCCGTGGTCGTCGACGGCCGCCGCCACCACGCTGGCCCCCGGAGCCGACGCGAGCACCGTGGCCTCGCCGTCGGCCGTGCAGGGGCGGCGCGGCGTCGGGGCGTGCGCGGTGTCGGTGGGCGTGTCGGTCTCGGGCGGCTCCGAGGTCGTGCTCGGCGGCTCGGCGGCGTGCGTGGCGCGCTCGTCGTGCGCGGCGGCGCGGCCATGGTGACGCGGGGCCTCCCCCTCGCAGCCCGCGAGCGCCAGCGCGCCGAGCAGGATCCAGGCTCCGACTCTCAAAGCGGCCGTCCCGCGGCCGACGAGCTCGATCCGCTCACGGAGAGGTCCGCTCGCGCAGCCAGTCGAGCACGAGGCCCGTGCTGGCGGCCGAGAGCGCGGGGATGCCGCTCGATCCCTCGAGCGTGAAGAGGGACACGCGCGCCCCATTGCAGCCGGTGACGTAGTCGGTCGCCTGCGTCTCCGGGCCGTCGACGGAAGCGTCGAGATCGAAGGGCGCGGGCATGTGGCTCATGGTGACGTCGCAGGAGTCGCGGCGCGCCCAGCGCTGCGTCGTCTCGACCGCTCCCGCGTACACGCCCGCGACGCCACCGTAGGGCAGCTGCTGGTCCGCCGTGCCGTGCATGTGGAGCACCGACACCGGTCGCGACGGGAAGCACTGGAACTCGCTCTCGTAGTCGCCTCCCTCGAGCACCGCGATGGCGGTGATCCGGTCGGCGCGATCGCAGGCCATGCGATAGGCCATGAACGCGCCGCTCGAGTGCCCGAAGAAGTACACGCGCGAGGTGTCGATCGGGAGCATCGCCTCGGCGTGATCGAGGATCGTCGTCAGGTAGGCGACGTCGTCCGCGCCGGTCGTGCCCGTGATCCCGTCGCTCCAGTCGAGCATCCCGCGGTCGTCGTCGGTGCCCGACGGCGCGACCAGATAGAAGCCTTTGTCGCGCGTCACGGCGCTCAGGTGGAGGTACGCATCCTCGAGCGCGGGGGAGACGCCGTAGCCGTGGAGCATCACGATCAGCGGGAGCCGGGTCGTCCCGTCGTGCGCGGTCGGGAGCGTGACGATGGCCGGCCGCGCCGCGGTGCCGACGTCGTAGCGGGGGCCCGCGTCGCGCGGCGGTCGGTAGGCATCGACCGGCGCGAACGCGTCCTCGGGAGCCATCGCTGCGTCCATCGGGGGCTGGCTCGCGTCCTCGCCCGAGCCCGCTGGCTCGCGATTCGTGCAGCCTGCGCTCGCGATCGCGAGCGACACGACGAGAGCTCCGCCGGCCCATCCCCTGCGCATCGGTCGTCCCATGCCTCGGAGCTAACATGGCTCGGCCCGCGCGTCATCGTGGACGCGCGGGCCGGCGAGGATGGGTCGGGAGTGGGCTCAGGCGGCCTCGCGCCCGTCCTCGTTCTCCGGCGCCGCGGCGTCCGCCGCGCTCGTCCCGTTCGCGGCCGCCGCGGCCTTGCGCGCCTTGGCGCGCTCGCGGCGCTCGCGATCCTGCTTCTCCAGCTCGGTCCCGACGTAGGGCACGCGCGTGCCCATGATGTGGTCGAACCAGGGCCGCGTGACGCCCCAGTTCTTGTGCTGGTCGGGGCCCATGTGGTGGTCGTAGTGCCAGGGCAGGTGCTCGCGCGCCCACTGCGGGTCCTCGTGCGACTTCTTGTGCTTCCGGTAGTAGTTGGCGATCGAGTAGAGCACCGTGGCCGTGAAGAACGGCGCCACGGGGAAGAGCGGCGCGTGGATCAGCGCGGCGAGCGCGAGCGCGGCGGCCTCCTTGCCCTGCGCGTGGTTGCCGAACACCGACCGCTGGTAGTCGGGGTCGTACATCTCCTTGAGGCGCGAGCTCCGGTGATGCTCGAGGAAGTGGAAGCTCCACATGCCGCCGGGCTTCCGGGAGTCGGGGCCGTGCAGCACGTGCTTGTGGATGAACCACTCCCCCGCATTGGCGTACAAGAGACCGAGCGGAATCCCCAGCATCGTCGTTTCTCCTCGGCTCGGCGTCGTCCCCGAGCAACCGTGACCAACCAGTCATCATTTAGTAGCGGAGCGTGCGACCGTTGTCCAGACACATTGCGAAAGAGGGTGCGAGCGAGCGCACAGAGGATGACCAACCGGTCATCAGACGCGCACGCCCCGGCCCGCCTGGAGGGAAACGCGACGAGAACCGGCGCCAGAAGACGGAAGCGCTGATCAGCGCCGCGCTGCCGCTCTTCCTCGCGCACGGCGTCGAGGCCGTGACGATCGACGACATCACGCGGGCGGCGAAGGCGGCGAAGGGCAGCTTCTATAGGTACTTCACGAGCAAGGACGCCCTCGTCCTCGCCATCGTCGCGCCCGCGGCCGCCGACGTCGAAGCGGCCCTCGCGCGCTGCGAGGCACGCCTGGGCGAGGCGACCGATCGCGGGACGCTCTTCGCGGCCTACCAAGAGCTCGCGCTGGCGCTCGTCCCGCTCGCGCTGCACCGGCTCGACGTCGTGCGTCTGTACCTGCAGGAGAGCCGCGGCGCGGCCACGGGCGCGCGCGCTCCGCTGGTCGAGCTCGGGATCCGGATCGATCAGGGCGCGATTCGCCTGACCACGATCGCGGTCGAGCGCGGCCTGCTCGACGTGGCCGACCCCCGCATCTCGGCGCTCGCCGTCGTCGGCGCGATCGAGCGGCTCGCGTTCAACGTGCTCAGCGGCCGCCTCGACGCGCAGCCCGTCGACATCGTCGCCACGCTGATCCGACTGGTGCTGGACGGCATCGCCAAGCCCCGCTGATCGAGCCTGATAGGATCGGCCGCGTGTCTCGCCCGCTCTCCAAGTCCGCGGTCGACGCGCTCGGGCGCCGTCTCAAGGGTTCGCCCAAGCCGACCGTGAGCGACATCGATCTGCTTCTCCAGCTACTGCGCACCTACGAGCGAGCGCAGGACGCGACACTCTCGATGTTGAGCGAGGTTCTCGCCGCCGCACCCGAGACCCAGCGCGGTGTGTTCGTGAGTCATCGAGTGAAGACGATCGATACGCTGGTCGACAAGCTTCGACGCGAGTCTCCGCGATTGAGCCAGGTCCAGGACGTCCTCGGGATCCGTGTCGTCGGCATCCATTCGTTGGCCACGCAGAGCGCGCTCGCCGCGTCGCTCCGCGCCCGATGGCCGAGCTCGCGCAGCGTCGATCGCCGGGAAGCACCCACCCACGGCTACCGCGCGGTGCACGTGATCGCATCGCACGACGGCGTTCCTGTCGAGGTGCAACTGCGCACCGGAATCCAGCACGCATGGGCAGCGCGACCGAGGCGATCGCCGACCGGTGGGGTCGCGGCATTCGCTACGGCGACCCACCCACGGGCCACGACGCGGTGGAGATCGCCGAGCGCACACGACGTCTCGCCGCTTGGCGCGGGCTCTCGGACGCACTGTACGAAATGGAGCTGGTCGGCGTCCGCTTGGAACGAGCCATGGCGCTTGCCCGCACGAGCTCGTTTGCCGAGGCACGCAGCCTCCACCCCTCGCTGAGCGACGAGCTCGCAGCCGTCGAGCGCGCGGTCTGGGAACGCGCAGGCGAGGCCGGGCCGGACCTCCGCACCTATCTGCGCTCGGCCCTCGATGCGCTAGAATGGCTCTCGCCATGAGGCACTTCGTCATCGTGTTCGACCGCTCGACCGCGCGAATCCTCGACCGCGAGGAATTCCCAGAAGAAGCCCGCGCCGAGGCATGGGCGAGCCACGACCGACTCGTTCGTCAGTACGTCGGTGCCGCAGGAGTGGAGGTCGTTCTGTTCGGCTCCGAGTCCGAGGCGACCCTCCGGCGCACCCACGGCAGGTACTTCGACGGTCCCATCTTCTCGGAAGGGACCGCGTCGCCAGCCCACCGCTGACGCGAAGCGCACGCGTCTCCGGCCCACACGTGTTCGCCTACGCTTACGACGAAGAGAGGGCCTGCGCGCTCTTCCTCTTCACCGGGAAGAGCAACGACGACGACGACTTCGTCCGCTACCTCGCCTCGATCGACGATCTCGACGTGCGCGCGGCGGGCCGCTCGGACGCGGCGATCATCACGCTCGTCGAGGAGGGCAACCCTCCTCCGAACGCGAAGTGGCGGCGCGCGATCGGAGAGCAGTCGTCGCGCACCAAGACGCGGCCGGTGGGCGCGCTGGTGTCGAGCTCGCCGCTCATCCGCGGCGTGGTGACGGTGCTCGACTGGCTCGCACCCAAGCGCTTCGAGCAGCACGTGGCGGTCGCGACCTTCGAGGAGGCGATCACGTGGATCGAGGCGCGCCGCGGGCCACGGCGGGCCATCTTCCTCGCGCTGCGCGAGCGAGCCCGCGCCGCGGCGCGCGAGCAGGCGCGTCCTCCCACCTGAGCGCCCGAGCGCCTTCGCCCTCTCGGTCCGGGCGGCTGGCCGGACGGCCCGCGGCGCGCCAAGAAACGCCGATCTCCATGACCGCCCCCGACGAACGCCCTTCCCGCCCCTTCCTCGACGCGCTGCAAGGCGGCCCGCTCGTGTTCGACGGCGCGATGGGCACGATGCTCTACGAGCGCGGCCAGCTCTACACACAGAACTTCGACGCGCTCTGCATCACGCGCGACGACCTCGTGCGCTCGGTGCACCAGGCGTATCTCGCCGCCGGCGCGCAGGTCCTGCAGACGAACACGTTCGGGGCCAACCGCTACCGGCTCGCGCCCCACAACCTCGAGGGCCAGCTCGAGGCGATCAACCGCGCCGGCGTGCGCATCGCGCGCGAGGCCGCGGCCGGCAAGGCGTGGGTCGCGGCGTCGATCGGGCCGACCGGCAGCCTGCTCAAGAGCACGGCGCAGAGCGAGCACCCGAACATCGAGAGCGCGTTCCGGCACCAGGCGCTCGCCCTGCTCGCCGCCGAGCCCGACCTCCTGATCCTCGAGACGTTCCGGCAGACCGAAGAGATCCGCCTCGCGATCCGCGCGGCCCGGCGCGCCCGCGACGAGGTGCGGCCCGAGCTGCGCGTGCCGATCGTGGCGAGCGTGTCGTTCGACTCGTTCGGCACGATGGCCGACGGCAGCGAGCCCGAGCAGCTCGCCAAGCTCCTCGTCGACGAGGGCGCCGACGTGATCGGCGTGAACTGCGCCGACGGCCCCGCGGGCGTCTACGAGATGGCGACGCGCATGCTCGGCGCCGGGCGCCCCGTGGTCGCGCAGCCGAACGCGGGCCTCCCGCATCGCGTCGACGGCCGCTTCGCGTACATGGCGACGCCCGAGTACTTCCTCGTGTACGCGCGGCGGATGCTCAAGGCCGGCATCCACGCGGTCGGCGGCTGCTGCGGCACCACGCCCGAGCACATCCGGCAGATGGCGGCCTCGGCGAAGATGCTCGGCGCGTCGGCGGCGAGCGAGGCCGTGACGAGCGCGAAGGGCAGCGACTCGGGCGCGCACCTCGACACCGACGTGCGCGTCGCCGAGGGCGTGCGCGTGGTGCCGATCGAGGAGAAGTCGAAGCTCGGCGCCGATCTCGCGAAGAAGAAGTTCATCGTCTCGGTCGAGGTGAACCCGCCCGCGGGCCTCTCGCTCGACAAGGCGATCGCCGGCGCGCGCCTGCTCAAGGAGGGCGGCGTCGACGTGATCAACGTCGCCGACGGCGCGCGCGCGACCGCCCGCATGGGCAACTTCGCGCTCTGCCGCCGCATCCAGGACGAGCTCGGGATGAGCGCGCTGATGCACGTGACGACGCGCGATCGGAACGTGCTCGGGCTCGTGGCGCATCTGCTCGCGAGCCACGACATGGGCCTGCACAACCTCGTCGTGATCACCGGCGACCCGCCGAAGATGGGCGACTTCCCCGACGCGACGAGCGTCTACGACGTGGACTCGATCGGCCTCTTGCGGCTCGTCTCGCAGATGAACCGCGGCCTCGATCCGGGCGGCAAGCCCCTCGGCGGCGTCACGAAGTTCCTGTGCGCGACCGGCGCCGAGCCCGCCGCGCACGACTACGCGCGCGAGATCCGCCGCCTGCGTCAGAAGATCGAGGCCGGCGCCGAGCTCGTGATGACGCAGCCGGTGTACGACCCGGCCGTGCTCGCGCGCTTCCTCGACGACGTGAAGGACCTCGACGTGCCGGTCCTCGTGGGGATCCTACCGCTCGCGAGCTACCGCAACGCCGAGTTCCTCCACAACGAGGTCCCCGGCATGAGCGTCCCCGACGACATCCGCGAGCGGATGCGGAAGGCCGGCAACGGCGACGAGGCGCGAAAGGAAGGCGTCGCCATCGCGCGCGACATGCTCTTCGCCGTGAAGGACCGCGTCGCGGGCGCCTACGTGATGCCGCCCTTCGGCAAGTACGAGCTCGCGCTGCGCGTGATCGACGGCGTGCGGTGAGCGCGGCGCGCGTCGCCCTCGGCGCGGCGGTCTTCACGCTGGTGGCGCTCGTGGGGCTCGTCGTGCGCTACGAAGGCGTGCGCGGCGCGTGGCGCGCGGTGTCGGCGGTGGACGCCGCGGGCTACGACGCGGCGGCGAGCGACGCGCGCTATCGCCAGGTCGAGGACGCGCTCGTCTGGGTCGAGCGGGGCGCGCGCCTCGACGCGCTGCTGATCGTGATCGCCGGGCTCGCGCTCGGCCGCAGCGTGTCGCGGCGCGAGCGATCGGAGCTCGCGGGGGCCGGGCGCGCGATGGCGCGGGGCCTCGACGTGGCGTCGCTCGCGCTCGTCCTCGCCGCGAGCCGCCTGCGCGTCGCGAGCCCGGGGATCACGGAAGCGCTCGCGTGGCTCCTGCCGGCCGCGCTCGCCGCAACGCTCCTCGGGCTCGCCGTGCAGGGCGCCTCGATCGGCGAGCGCGCGATGGAGCGCCTCACGCGTCGCGGAGCGAGGCCCACGCCGCCTCGAGATCGGCCGGGATCGGCGCCTCGATCGTGAGCCGCTCGCCCGTCGCCGGATGGGGCAGCTCCACGCGCGCGCAGTGCAGCATCGGCCGCTTCACGGTCACGACGCGGCCATCGGCGAGCACGACGCGCTTGGGCCCTTCGTACGCGACGTCGCCGAGCAGCGCGTGGCCCGCCCGCGAGGCGTGCACGCGCAGCTGGTGCGTGCGCCCCGTCTCCGGATGGAGCCAGAGCCGCGTCGCCAGCGCGCTCCGATCCAGCACCTCGAAGCGCGTGCGCGCCGCCTGCTCGCGCTCGCCCTTCTCGCCCTCGCCCAGCGCGACGCGATGCTTGCGGTCACTCGGGTCGATCGCGATCGGCCACTCCCAGCGGCCTTCGTCCTCCGCGATCCAGCCGGAGGCCAACGCGGCGTAGCGACGCGCGTAGTGGCCCTCGCGGCGAGCCTCGAGCGTGGCCTGGATCGCGCGATCGGTGAGGGCGAAGACCACGACCCCCGTCACGTCGCGGTCCAGGCGCGAGGTCGGGTGCACCCGCGCCCAGCGGTTGGCGCGCTGCGCGACCTCCGTGAGGCAATGGCGCCCATCGGGCGAGGTCGTCGCGATGCCGGGCGGCTTGTCGACCACGAAGAGCTCGCCATCGCGGAACAGGACCGAGAGCTTCATCCGGGCGCAGCATCGCCGAAAACTGGACGCCGCGCCCGGCTCGCGATCAGGTCTCGGAGATGCGCGCCGCCCGCCCGAGCTTCTTCCGTCGTTCGTCGTCCCTTCCGGGCGTGCTCACGCTCGGGCTCGCGCTCGTCGCGCTGCCGCTCGCCACGGCCTGCCGGCCGCACACCTACCCGGGCGTGTCGGCCGGGACGTTCGACGTCACCGAGACCCTCCAGACGAACGCGTGCGCAGGCGGCTTCGATCCCGACGCGATGCTCGTCTACCAGACCGACATCCGCGTCGAAGGGTCCATCGCGTACTGGCAGCGCGGCGACACCGGCATCGCGAGCGGCACCTACGAGTCGAACGGCCACTTCCACTTCGTCGCGCAGCAGGACGTGTACGCGTACGGCGCCGACGCCGGCCCCACGCCGCCCTGCTACCTGCGCGAGACGCAGACGATCGACGGCACGCTCGCGCTCGGCGCGGCCGACGCGGGCGTCGATGCGCAGGCGAGCGACGGCGGCGCGGGAGGGGTCGACGCGGGCGTGCACTCCACCGGGTTCACCGGCACCGACACGATCCAGCTCTCGATCGCGCCGGGCTCGGACTGCACGTACCTCTTCGCGCAGAACGGCGGCCCGTTCTCGGCGATGCCGTGCACGGCGACGTACGCGATGAGCGCGACGACGCGCTGAGAGCTCGCCCGCGCACTCCTGGGCTCGGGCGAGCACGCTTCGCCGCTCGCCGGAGCCTGCGCTCAGCCTTGGTCGCTCGTCGGCGGCGGCGCGGGCGGCGGCGTCTGATCCGCATCGCGCTTCGGCGGCGCGGGCGGGCCCGGCGGGCGCGGCGGAGGCGCCTCGGGGAGGCGTCGCTCGGCGACGACGATCGTGCGCGGCGACTCGGCGCCGAAGTAGACGCCCGGAGTCGACTCGCGCCCGCTCACCTCGACGACGCGGAAGCTCTTGTGGAGCATCTGCCCGAGCTCGTGCAGCGAGTAGAGGCGCACCGAGTACGCGCTCTCGCGCTGGCGCCCGTCGTCGAGCATCACCGTGCGCTTCACGTGCAGGCGCGAGGTGATGAAGTTGCACTGCGTCTCTTCCATCACGACGCAGCCATCGCCCTCGAACCAGACGTTGTTCGGCTGGCTGCGCACGACGTAGTCGCGGTTCACGACGTCGAGCAGCAGCAGACCTCCCGGCTTGAGCGCGCGGTGCATGCGCTCGAGCACGGTGCGGTTCGCGTCGTCCTCGAAGTAGCCGAACGTGGTCCCCCACGAGAGCACGGCATCGAAGGCGCCCTCGAACGACATCTCGCGCATGTCGGCGTGGAGGAAGTTGATCTTGAAGCCCTGATCCTGCGCCTCGTCCGCCGCGCGCGAGAGCATCGGCAGCGAGAGATCGAGGCCCACCACCACGTAGCCGCGCCGCGTGAGCTCGACCGCGTGCAGGCCGAGGCCGCAGCCCACGTCGAGCACCGTCGCGCCCGCCGCGAGGCCGAGGCGTTGCTCGATGAAGTCGCACTGCCGGCGCACCTGCTTCGGGTTCGGCGGCGGCACCGTGCGGAGGTAGTCGTCGTTGAAGAAGTCCTCCCACCACGCGCCCTTCTTCTTGCCGGTGCGGCGGGGATCGGTCGGCGGCCCCTCGGGCGGCGCGGGTTCCCGCGGCGCCTCGCGCGGGGAGGCCGTCGGCGGAGGCGCGGTCGGCGCGGCGGGCGCGGCCGCAGGCGGCGCGACCGGTGCTGGCGGAGGTTGCGGCGCCGCGGGCGGCTCGCGCGGGACGGACGCGGCAGGCGGGGCCGGCGGCGCGGGCGGCGGCCCCGACGGGATGACCCGCGGCCGATCGGCGACTGCCGGCATCGAGGGCGTGCTGCGCGGCGGCGGGGGGCGCGAGGGCCGCGGTGGACGCTTGCTCGGCGCAGGCACCGCCGGCGCGGACTCCTCGAGCAGCTCGTCCGCCACGATCTCGTCCGCGCCGACCTCGGGAATCGAGCTGGTTCGCTCTTCGACGACCTCGAGGCTCACCTCCCGGGACTCCGGGGGCGGCTCACTCGGGCTGAGCACCGGCGCGTCCTCGCGCGTGCTCGAGCGCTCGAGCTCGGTGAGCACGCGCAAGGGCTCGGAGGGCGTCGGGGTCCCCACGCGCGCCACGCGCTGCACCACGACGACCGTCGCTGCGACCGCGGGCGCCGCGACCGGCTCGGGCGGCTCGGGCGGCTGCGAGGGCTCGTGGATCGACGCGTCGATGATGATGCTGGGCTCGGCCGCTTCGGCGAAGCCGGGATCGCTCGAACGGGGTGCGGGCCGATCGCTCGGTGGCGAAGGGCGCTCGCTCGTCGGCCGGGGCGGACGATCGCTCGTCGACGGCGGTGGACGATCGCTCGGCACGGCCGTGCTCCGCTCGAGCGACTCGGTCACCACCGTCGCCTCGGGCGCCAGCTCGGGCTCGTCTTCGTCGGCTGCCGCGCGCGCGAGCGCCGTCGCGTCGAGCCCGAGGTCCTGGAGCGAAGGCTCTTCTTCTGCCGCATCACCGCCGGGCGCGGCCGACGGCGGCGCAGCCTCCACCACCTCCGCAGGCATCGCCTCGCTCGGCGCCTCGGCCGTCGCGGCGCGCGGCGGCGCGATTCCGTCGAGGCTCAGCTCATCCGACACGGGCGTGTTGCGCCCCTCGTCGCGACTCTCCTCCACGAGCAGGTCGCTCTCCGAGAGCTCTGCCACCGTGCTGCCGGGGTCGGTGTGCTGCGGCTCGAGCGGCGGCAGCGGCGCCTCGGCGCTCGCGAGCGGCGGACGCGGCGCCTCGGCGCTCGCGGGCGCGGCGGGCGGCGCGCCCGGCACCGAGATGCGTGGGAGCGACGGCGAGCTCCTTCGCGGAACCTCGTCGACGGGAACCCGCAACGATCGACGCTTCGCCTTCATCGACGCTCGGCCTGCCCGTCCACCGTTCTCGTTCTCGTCGCTCATGCCGCGCCGCCGTTCGTCGAGCGGCGGGCGATCGCGCGCCCCATCTGGATCACGGTGCCCGGTGTCACCACGAGCTCGGTCGGTGGCGAGGGCGGAAGGAACACGATGGCGGTCGAGCCGAGCTCGAACCAGCCCAGCTCTTCCCCGCGTGCGCGCGAGGGACGCGGCGCCGCGTAACGCGTCTCGCCCCCGGCACGCCCCGCGCGCGTCACGAGGCCCGCGTCGAACGAGAGCCCGATGCCCCCGACGACCAGCGCGCCCACGAGGACGGTCACGACCTCGCCGAGCCCGACCGCGTCCTGCACGATCACCACGCGCTCGTTCTTCGCGAAGAGCCCCGGCACGTGATCGACGCCGATGCGGTTGACGGGGAAGAGCGTTCCGCCGAGATGACGCGCCCGCACGACCTCGCCGCCCACGGGCGCGTGCACGCGGTGGTAGTCGCGCGGCGACAGGTACACCACCACGAATCGCCCGCCCGCGAGGCGTGCGGCCTCGCTCTGCGATCCGAGCAGCTCCTCGAGCGTGTAGGGCTTGCCCTTGATGCGGAACGAGCCGCGCGCGTCGATGTCGCCGCAGTCCTCGATCTTGCCGTCCGCCGGCGAGAGCACGGCCGCGGGATCGGGATCGAGCGGGCGGGCGCCTTCCTTCAGCGGCCGCGTGAAGAACTCGTTGAACGTGCGGAATCCGCCCTCGGGGATCACGCACTCGCTCAGGTCCACGTCGTAGGCGCGCACGTACCACCCGATGGCCTTCTCGAGCAGGGCCGGCCGCTGCGTGCGTGCCGCGACCTTGCCGATGGCACGGCTCAGCCGCTTTCTCGGCAGCAAGCGCAGCGTCTCGGCGGCAAGGCGGGTGGCAGTCATGCGCTCGGGCAAGCGGATCGGATGCCGCCGAGCGATGCTACAGGACCCAAAATCGTGAGGTCAAAGGTATCCGTTCGGAACCGCCGAACGCGGCCTCCGACGGGGCACTTCGTCTCTCGCGACCACGTGCACGCCATGCTGCCTACTTCTTCTTCGGGCTGCCGAAGAGCTTCGAGAGGAATCCTCCCTCGCTCGGCGCGGACGCCTTGGCGTCCGTAGCCTCGGGCCGCACGTTCGAGCCCGAGCGTTTGGCGCTGCCGCCCTGCCCCGCGCGCATGTCCGCCAGGCGCACCTCGCGCACGGCGTCGAGGTTCTTCGGGTTCGCGTCGGCCGCGGCGCGGAACGACACGATGGCCTCGGCCTCGTTCCCGATGCGGCGCTGGATCATGCCCCGCGTGTAGTGCGCGCGGTCGTGCCGCGGCGCCACGCGGATCGCTCGGTCCACGAGCTCGATCATCCGCGAGGTCTTCTCGTTCGGGAGCTGGAAGAGCGTCCAGGCGAGCGACGCCAGCGCGTCGGCCTCTTCGGGATTGAGATCGATCGCCGCCTCGAGGATGGCTCGCGCGCCCTCGAAGTCCCGCCGGCGAATGAGCACCTCCGCCTTCTGGTGCTCCATCGCGGCCGCGACGATCGCGCCGAGCTTCCGATCCGCTTCGGGCGTGCCGCCCCCGTCCTGCACCGTGCGCAGGTAAGGCCCTCGCTTCTTCTCGTCGCTGAGCGTGTCGTGCGCCTGCGTGAAGAGGCCGAACACCCGCTCCACGAAGGGCTTGATGGGCGCGAGCGGCCCGGTGACGCGATCCGGATGCCAGCGCTTGGCGAGCGCGAAGTACTCGCGCCGCACGACGTCGGTGCCCGCGTCGCGGGGAACGTTGAGCATCTGGAAGTACGTCTGCGTCTCGATCACGCGGCAGCGCTCGACGACCTCCTGCCAGAGCGCGAGCTGATCGGGCGAGAGGCCCGACGAAGGCGGTTCGGGCGGAAGCGGCGGCAGATCCTTGAGCCGCGCGGACGTGATCGCGCCGGGGCTGGTGCGCCCCGCCGCCGTGCTCGTCGGTGGATCGCCGGGGCGTGACGTGCGAGCCGGCGGGCCCGCGTCGGCGGCCATCGGCGGCTGCGACACGCGCTCGGGCGGCGAGAGGATCCCCGGCGAGGTGATCGAGCCGCTGCTCGAGATGCCGAGCGGAGGCTGGCTCACGCGGCCGGCGGGCGGAACGGAGCCCGCGGTCGGCAGCTTGATGCGGCCATCGACCGGCAGGGACGTCTTCACCGACGCCTCGTAGGGCTCGAGCTGCTTGGTCACGACGAACAGGTACAAGAGGCGCTTGCCGAGCTCGGGCCCGAGCTCGCACGCGCGCAAGAGCTCGTTCACCGACGCCGGGCCCGCCCGCATCACCTCGACGAAGCGCTCCTCCTTGGGCAAGAGCCCGAAGCGCTTGAGCTCGGTCGCGCGCAGGCGGAGCTTCCGCTCGCCGAGCTGATCGAGGAGGCGCTCCACGGCGTCGTCGCGCGACACCGAGCGCGAGCCGCTCGCGAGGAGCGCGAAGGGGTCCACGCGCTGCGAGAGGCCGGAATCGCCCACGAGATCGACGTTCTCGTAGACGGCGTAGGGGCCCGCCGGGCGCCCGAGCAGCGGCACGAGCGCCCGGTCCAGCACCGGCCCGCGGTCGACGAGGCGTGCCGCCACGATGAGCCCGTTCTCGAGGCGAATCCGGTCCTGCCCCGTGCGCTGCTCGCCCTCCGCCGGCCAGAGGACCAGCGATCCCGTGATCTGCCGAACCGCCACGTGAGCCAAGACGTGCGCGAGGGCGGTGCGCTCGAGATCGCCCTCGACGATGGGCTCCGGCAGATCGACCATTCGAGCGCAACGATAGAACGGACGAGCCCTCGGAAGAAAGAGGACGGTCCAGCTCGGCCTGGGTGGTCTTGTCCCCGCGGCGCCGCGCGCGTACACCGCAGGCAGCGATGCCTCTTCATCTGTACGACACGCTCACCCAAGCCAAGCGTCCCTTCGAGACGACCGAGCCCGGTCACGCGCGCATCTACGTGTGCGGCCCGACGGTCTACGACTTCGCCCACATCGGCCACGCGCGCTGCTACGTCGTCTACGACGTGCTCGTCCGGCACCTGCGCGCCCAGGGCACGAAGGTGACGTACGCGCGGAACATCACCGACATCGACGACAAGATCCTCAAGCGCGCCAAGGAGAACGGCGAGCAGCCCGGCGACGTGTCGCGGCGCTTCACCGAGGCGTACTGGGAGGACATGAGGCGCCTCGGCAACGTCTCTCCCGACGTGGAGCCGAAGGTCACCGAGCACCTGCCCCAGATCTTCGAGATCATCCAGACGCTGATCGACAAGGGCTCGGCGTACGCCTCGGGCGGCGACGTGTACTTCTCGGTCTCGTCGTTCCCCGGCTACGGCAAGCTCTCGCACCGCACGGCGCAGTCGCTCTTGACCGACGCGAGCGGCCGCACCGACGCCGACGACACCAGCAAGAAGCGCGCGCCCGAAGACTTCGCTCTCTGGAAGGGCGCGGCCGAGAGCGAGTGGGGATGGAAGAGCCCGTGGGGCTGGGGCCGGCCCGGATGGCACATCGAGTGCTCGGCGATGGGCAAGACGCACCTCGGCGAGACGCTCGATCTGCACGGCGGCGGGCTCGATCTGATCTTCCCGCACCACGAGAACGAGATCGCGCAGAGCGAGGCCGCGAGCGGCAAGCCCCTCGCCAAGCTCTGGATGCACAACGGCTTCGTCGAGGTCGACAAGACCAAGATGAGCAAGAGCCTCGGCAACTTCTTCACGGCGCGCGAGATCTTCCGGCTCTACGAGCCCGAGGCCGTGCGCTACGCGATGCTCACGGTGCACTACCGATCGCCGCTCGGCTTCGTGCCCGAGACGGACGCCGCGGGCGTCACGCGCTTTCCGCTCTTCGACGAGGCCGAGCGCCGCGTCGAGTACGTCTACACGACGCGCGAGCGGCTCGCCTCGATCGAGCCCGCGCGCATCGTGGAGGCGGGCGAGGTCTCGGCCGTGCTCCCGAAGTACCCGGCCGCGCTCGCAGCGGCGCTCGACGACGACCTCAACATGCCCGTCGCGCTCGCGGAGACGAGCGAGATGCTCAAGGCCGTCAACGAGCTCGTCGACGCCTCGCGCCGCAAGAAGGGCACCGTCGCGAAGGCCGCCGTGGCCGCGGCGAGCGCCGCGCTCGCCGCGCTCGGCAAGGAGCTCGGCATCGGCGAGGAGGAGCCGAGCGCGCTCCTCGGGCGCCTCCGCACGCGCCGCACCACGGCCAAGGGCCTCACGGAGGCGCAGGTCGACGAGAAGATCGCCGCCCGCGCCGCGGCGCGCGACGCCAAGGACTTCGCGGCCGCCGATCGCCTTCGCGACGAGCTCACGGCGTGGGGCGTGGAGATCATGGACGGCCCGAAGGGCACGACCTGGCGGATGCTGGGATGAGGCCCTCGATCCTCACGCCGCGGATCCTCTGGGCCGCCCTGCTCTTCAGCCAGGCGATCTACGTCGCCCTCATCGCGGGCGGGATCTTGGAGGCGCCCAGCGCACCGCCCGATCCGATGATGCTGCCGGTGCTCGGCGTCGTGGCGCTGGGGACCGCCGTGGTCTCGTTCGTCTTGCCCCGGATCCTCCATCGCAACGCCGTCGCGCAGGCGATGCCGACGATCCAGCACCAGGGGATGGGCGACCTCTCGCTGCTGCGGGCCGCGTACCAGGCCGGTTTCGCGCCGCTGATCGTCTCGCTCGCGCTCTCGGAGGCGGTGGGCATCTACGGCCTCGTGCTCGCGGCGCTCGGCTTCCCGCTGCTCTACTGCCTCCCCTTCTCGGCGCTCGGCGGGGTGCTCACGCTCGTGCGGTTCCCGACCGAGCGCGGCTTCCTCGCGCCCTTCGAGGAGCGCCTCGGCCGCTCGATCCTCGGCTGAAGCCACCCGATCGTCGGCGGAAGCCGAGTCGGCAGACGACCACCGCAGCTCGGCGTCAGCGGAAGCTCAGCGGACGACGACGCGCTCGCTGCGGGCGATCGCGATGCGCGCGAAGGCCGACTCGAGGCCCTCGGCGTCGAACGCGCGCACGCGCACGCGCCGCACGATGAGCTCGGCGTCGTCGTCGGCCGCGAGCGCGGAGAGCTGCGCCGCGTCGATGCGGAACGCGCCGTCGTCGGCGGCCGTGCAGAGGAGCGTGCCGCCGCGCGAGGCGAGCTCGAGCTCGACCACGTCGGACGCGCCGCCCTGCCCCGTGCCGGGCTCCCACGAGAAATCGAGCGGGCGATCGCGCGCCACGCGCCCTTCGTCGTCGCCGAAGATCATCGCGACGACCTCGGGCGGCGCCGTGACCTCGACGCGGAACGAGCCGACGTTGCGGCCCCCGGACGCCTCGACGACGTAGGCGTCGGTGTTGGCGACGGGGAGCGGAAGCGTCGCTTCGCCCGCGTAGAACACGCCGGCCATCACGCTCGCCACGTCGGGGAAGGTGCGTGCCACGAGCGTCGAGCGCGCGAACGGCAGGCCCGCGCTCTCCAGCCGGACGTCGAGCGCGCCCACGTCGACCAGCTCCACGTCGGCCTCGAGCGGCAGCGGCACGTCGCCCTCGACGAGCGTGCAGGCGTCGAGCTCGGGCCGGGCGCCCGACGAGACGAGGTTCACCACGTCCTGCTCTTCGAGGCCCTGATAGCGGGCGAAGGCGGCCGTGAGGATCGCGCCCTGCTCGTCGACGCGGCGGTCGATCTCGAGCACGCCCACCGTGCCCTCGAGCGCGGCGCCGGCCTCGGCCGCACCGTCCGACGTCGCGCCGACGTCGAAGGCACAGCCGCCGAGGAACACGAGAGCGCTGAGGGCGAGCCGCCGCATGAGGTCGAGGCACAGTATAGGAAGGCCGGCCCGCTCGGGGCAACCTGTCGGCTGTCGCCTGCGACCACTGGCCCGAGGGCGGGATCGGCAGTAAGCGGCCACACGTGTCGACCCGCGCACCGCTCGCCCTGGGGATTCGTCGTGTTTCCAGGCTCTTCGGCCTCGCGGCCGCGAGCGCCGTCGCGGGAGCCGTGGCCTGTTCCGGGGGCGCCGAGCCGGCGCCGACGCTCGCGCCCGAGCCGCCGCCGAGCGCCACGGCCGATCCCGCCGAGCCGGCCCCCCCCGATCCGACGACCACGACCGAAGGCCCGGCGCCCACGGGATCGCCGCGCATCCGCTACGACCTCGCCGCCCACCTGGCGCGCGCCGAGCTCCGCGACGGTGAGACCCTCGTCGTCGACTTCGGGACCGAGGGCGGCGCGAAGTACACGCTCGGCGGCTGGCGCACGCGCGTCGGGGCGGACGTTCGCGACGGCGACGTCACGGCGAGCGCGATCGAGAACGTCACCGGCTTCGTGATCGCGCCTGCCGATCACGCGGGCCCGCTCGGCATCGAGCTGCACGCGCGCGCGCCCGGCGATGGCCGCGCGACGATCTACGTGGACGGCCGCACGCTCGCCCACGCGACGCTCGCGACCAGCGAGTACGCGAGCGCGCGCGTGACCTTGCCCGAGGACGCCGTGCATCGCGGCGAGAACCTCGTGCAGATCCGCGTGCCGCAGACGGGCGCGATGACGGGCGTGGGATCGGTCGGCGTCGCGCTCGACTGGATGCGCGTGGGCCCGGTGGAGGATCCGCACGCGGGCACGCCGCCGCCTTCGCCGAGCGAGCTCGTCACCGGAAGCGGCAGCGGGCGTGCGCTCGTGATCCCGGATGGCTGGTCGCTCGGCTACGCGATGGAGGTCCCGCCCGGCGCGCGCCTGCGCGGGCGCGTGCGCGGAGAGGGCTCGCTCGAGGTCGTCGCCGTGCGCGACGGCGCGCCGGACGTCGCGATCGGATCCGTCGCGGCCGCGGAGGACGGCGCCGAGGTCGACCTCTCGCTCGCCACGGTCGCCGGTGAGATCGCGCGCATCGATCTGCGCGCGCGCGGCGGGCAGGTGCGCTTCGGCGCGCCGGCCGTGGTCACGCTCGATGGCGCGCCCGCAGTGCGGCGGCCCCACGTGCGCAACGTGATCGTCTATCTCACCGACACGCTGCGCGCGGACAAGCTGCGGCCCTATCGGCCCACGACGCGCGTCCGCACGCCGCGGCTCGACGCCTGGGCGCGCGGTGCGGCGACCTTCGAGCGCGGGCACGGGCAGGAGAACTGGACCAAGCCCAGCGTCGCGACGCTGCTCTCGGGCCTCTATCCGTGGGAGCACCACGCGACGACGGAAGAAGCGTCGGTGCCGAACGACGTCGATCTCGTGAGCGAGCGCCTCGGCCACGAGGGCTTCTACACCGGCGCGTTCGTCGCGAACGGCTTCTGCTCGGACCGCTTCGGCTTCCGGCAGGGGTGGCGCACGTTCCGCAACTACGTGCGCGAGGGCCTGCGCAACCAGGCCGAGTTCGTCGCGCACGACGTGCTCGACTGGCTCGATCATCGCCCCGCCGATCAGCCCTTCTTCCTCTACGTGCACACGGTCGATCCGCACGTGCCGTACATGCCGCCCGCGGCCGAGCTCGCGCTCTACGATCCGCTGCCCTACACGGGCGTGGTCGACTTCAACCGCGACCGCGAGCTGCTCGAGCACGTGAAGGCCGGCTCGCTGGTGCTGAGCCCGCGCGACCGCGAGCACCTCGAGGCGCTCTACGACGGCGAGATCAGCTACCACGACACGCACTTCGGCGGGATCGTCGACGGCCTCGCGAGCCGGGGCCTCGCCGACGACACGATGGTCGTGTTCACCGCCGATCACGGCGAGGAGTTCTGGGACCACGGCTCGGTGGGCCACGGCCACAGCGTCTACGAGGAGCTCATCCACGTGCCGCTGCTCGTGCACATCCCGGGCGTGACGGATCGGACCAGCGACGGGATGCGGGTCGACGACGTCGTCGGGCTCGTGGACGTGCTGCCGACGATCTACGACGCGCTCGGGCGGCCGATCCCGCGCGACCTCAGCGGCCAGTCGTTCCTTCCGCAGCTCGTGGGCGAGTCGAGCGATGCGCCGCGCGCCGCCGTGACGGGCTTCATGGAGGGCTGGCGCACGATCAACGTGGGCCGGATCAAGCTGGTACAGCGCACCGAGCGCACCGTGCTGCTCTTCGACACGACCGAAGATCCCGGCGAGCTCCACGACCTCGCGGCCGAGCGCCCGATCGCGGTGCGCTACGCGCGCGGCCTGCTCGGTCTGTTCTTGGCGGGCGTCGAGCACGGCGGCGGCCACGCGCACTCGGCGTCGCAGATCACCATCGACGCGCACACGCGCGAGGAGCTCGAGCTGCTCGGCTACGCCGGCGCCTCGCGCCCCGCGCAGGACGACGGCGCCGAGTAGAACGAGAGCTGCTCAGCTCCCCGCGGAGCTGCTCGACGAGCGGCCGCGCACCGCCAACGTCGGCGTGCCGTAGCCCGTGCCCGGCAGCTCGTCACTCCAGCGCACGGCGCCGTTCTCGCGCTCGAAGCACACGATCTGGCCGCCGAGCGAAAGGAAGATGGCGTCGCCGTCGACGAGCATCACGCTGTTCATCGACTCGCCGAAGGGCGCGCGCGCGGTCCAGAGGACGTCCCCGCTCGCGGCGGCGATGGCGACGACGGTGCGGCCACAGGCGGCGTACACCACGTCCTCCGTCACGTGCAGGCACGTCTCCGAGGCGTCGAGCCCGATCATCACCCGCCAGGCTTCCTTTCCATCTCCCCGCCGGAAGGCGAAGACCTTCCCGCGGAAGGCCTGGTAGACGTGCGGATCCTCGGTCGCATCGCGGTACATGCCGAGAGCGTACGCGCCTCGCGTACGATGCGGCGATGCCGACCGCGCTCGAGACGATCCGCCTCGTCGATCCCGCTCGCTCCATCGAGGCGCACCTCGCGCCCTCGCGCGGGGGGATCCTCACGCGCCTCTCGGTGCGCGGGCGCGAGCTGCTCTTTCTCGACGAGGCCACGCTGCTCGACGAGACGAAGAACGTGCGCGGCGGCTGCCCCGTGCTCTTCCCGTCGCCGGGCCCGCTCGCGGGGGACCGCTTCGCGCGGGATGGGCGCGAAGGCGCGATGAAGCAGCACGGCTTCGCGCGACAGCGGCCGTGGAGCATCGCGCACCTCGGGCCGGGCGAGGCCACGCTCGAGCTCGCGTCGAGCGAGGAGACGCTCGCGCAGTTTCCGTGGCCTTTCCGCATCGCCTACCACTACGCGCTCGAGGCGCGCGGGATCCGGATCACGCAGCGATTCGAGTCGACGTCCGACGCGCCGATGCCCTTCGCGTGCGGGTTCCATCCGTACTTCCGCGTGGCGAACGGCGAGAAGGCGCGCGCGCGCATTCCCACGCCGGCGACGCGCGCGTGGGACAACGTCGGGAAGTGCGAGGTCGCGATCGAGGGCGAGATCGATCTGACGGCGAAAGAGGTCGACCTGCACCTCGTCGATCACGGCGCGAGCGAGGCCGCGCTGGTGCTCGACGGCGGCGCGCGCATCGTGGTGCGTGGCTCGAGCCCCTTCGCGCGCTGGGTGATCTGGACACTCGAAGGCAAGGACTTCGTCTGCCTCGAGCCGTGGACGGCCGCGAGCGACGCGCTGAACCACGGCCGCGGCCTGCTCGTCGCGCCCGGACGAGGCGCGCTCGAGCTCTGGACGTCGATCACGCTCGAGTGATCGAGCGCGCAGCGCGTCAGCTGCCAACGATCGGCAGCTCGCACCGGAAGTGCGCGCTGAGCGCCACGCTCGGCCGATGGCCCGCGACGATGTCGTCGTAATCGGGCGAGAGGATCTGCGCCCAGAGATCCTGGCAGCTCACCGTCGCGTCGACCCAGTTGGTCAGGCCCGGCACGGCGTCGATCGTCATGGTGCACATCGAGTCGCGCTCGACGAACGTCGTCCGGTTGGTGTCGTAGAAGAACGAGTACTGGTAGCCGCCGGCGAGCTGCGCATCGAACTGCGGATTGTCCGACCCAAATGCCACGTACGTATAGGAGTACGTGCCGGGCCCGTGATAGTCGTGAAGACGGGCCACCATCGAGGGGTCCCCGCCTGCGGTGAGCGCGGCATCGAACGAGACGAAGCCCGTCGAGTCGCCGATGCAGCTGACGTAGTTCGTCGGCCCCATGAACATCGTCGAGACGCCATGGGCTCCCGTGACCGTCATCGAAGCGGTCTCGACGGCTCCCGCCGCGTCCTGGGTCGACCCCGAGCGCGCATCCACGGCGCCATCGGTCTCCTCCATGGAGTGGTGGCCCGAGCGCGCCACCGCGCACGCGGGAGCGATCGTGACGAGCGAGAGAAGCGAGAGAAGCGAGAGAAGCGAGAGCGCGTGTCGCATGGGCAAGGTCCTCGAGGATGGTTGACGTGGATACGGTGCGATCGGGGGCGCTGACATCGCCCATTGTCTGGGACCGATTCACGTTCCAGTACGATGATCGGAGTCGAGCAGCGTGAATCGCGTCGGGCTCACGAGGCTCGTCTCGCGATGTCCGGGCCGTGCGACGGCAGAGCCGATCGACCGTCGCGCCGGTCGACTCTGCCCGAGCCCGCGCGTCTCATGAGAGGTTCCGCGACCGTCGTCAAGACACGACGCCGTCCTGTCACGCCGCGGGCCACCGCGTAGACCCCGGGGGTGGACAGGCGCTCTGCGTCGCTGCCGTCGACGACCCGGCGAGCATACCGATCCACCGCGCTCAGGCGAACGTCCGGGCCAAGTCGTCAGCCCGGAATTCCTGCGACGTCAATCCGTACCAAGCTGCGCTCGCAGCGGCGTCGAAGCTCACGGCGGCCTGTAGGATCGGAAGACCCACGATGAGATAGTCGTCTGTGTCGAGCCCGGGGACGCTCTGCAACACCACGGCGGCGACGGCGGCGACGACGTGAGGTAGTGCGACTCGCCAACGTCCAGGCCCTCGAGCTCGAGAGCTCCTGATCGCCTCCCGGGCAGAGCACCCGAGAGCACCGACCCTGGTTGGCGCACCGACCCCGAGAGCACCCGCCCGAGAGCACCGACCCTGGTTGGCGGGCCGCCGCCACCCCCGCCAGTTCGCTTGCAGAAACCGCGCGAATTCCGCCAGAGACTCCCGGAAAGGTCCTTGCTCGACCGCGGGCATGACCCTGCCTCGCCGTGTCGTCCCAGGCACCACCTACCAGCTCACGCGTCGGACCCTCGACCGGCGCTTCTATCTGAAGCCGAGCCCGGAGCTGAACCGAGTGTACGAGTACGCGCTCGCCTTCGCCGCCGAGAAGCACGGCGTCGGAGTGCACGGCTTCGGCTGCATGAGCAACCATTCGCACGACACCGTCACGGACTGGCGGGGAGTGTTCCCCGACTTCATGCGCGACTTTCATCGCGAGCTCGCGATGGCCGTCAAGGCCCTGTACGGCATCTCCGAGAACGTCTGGGCCGCCGGAAAGCCCTCTGCGGTCGAGCTCGTGGGCGAAGCCGCGCAGCTCGAGGCCGTTCTGTACACGACGCTGAACCCCGTCACCGCCGGCCTCGTTCCGCGCGCGAGCGAGTGGCCTGGCGCCATCTCGCTACCCCGGACGCGCCGCATCGAGGCGAAGCGACCAGCCGTCTGGTTCAGCGAAGACCGGCCCGAGGTCATCACGATCGAGATCACACCACCGCCCGCTTGGACCGGCACCGCAGACGAGTGGCACGACTGGCTCGAGGCCGAGGTGGCACGCCGAGAAGAGCAGATCGCGAAGGAGCGTCGCGCTCACAAGAAGCCCTTCCTCGGCCGTCGGCGCGTGCTCGCCCAGCGACCCTTCGATCGACCGCGCAACGCCGACACACTCCGACCGAAGCGCAATCCGACGTTGAAGACCGGCCGCGACGGATCGCTCATGCGGGACGCGATCGGCCAGCTCCGCGCATGGCGCAGGGCGTACCGCGACGCCCGCGAGCGCTGGACCTTCGACAAGACCGCCGCGTTCCCGCGCGGGACGTGGTGGGTCGTGCAACGCGCAGGGGCTGCGTTCGGGTAGCCGACGCGCTCGGTGGCGATCCCTGACGTGCCCTCGCGGGCGCGGCTGCACGGGTCCGTCCGCAGCGGGCATTCGAGCGCACCACGTCGAGTCGACGGCTCGAAGAACGGCGTCGATGGGCGCTGCTCGGCCTGAGACGTGAAGGGTTGCGGGGCGCACTTCCGTCAAACGGCGCCTCGGAGTGACGCGGTGACGAGCGACCACGTCAGTCTAACCAGGGTCGGTCTTGCGCCGGATGGTCGGTCTTGCGCCGGATGGACACCCCCAGCTCGCTCCACGTCGCGCGAAACAGCGCGTCGACCGACGGATTCGGCGCCGCACGCGCTCTCTGCGGGGCATCAGACAAGGTGCCCATCGTCGGCCAGCGCGAGCCGACGATCAAGGACGCTGCGACTCACCCGACCTTCGGCTGTCGGCGAACGCCCGGCTTCTGCACCTCTCGGAAGCCCGTCGTTGGTGCAGGCCACGGCGCAAAGGGATCGAAGACGACCGGAGGCCAACACGAAGCCCGAGCCCTTGCCGCACTCGCGCGGATCGTCGCGATCTCACGGGCGGAGAATGGCACGAGCACCACGTCCTGCTCCGACATCAAGGATGTGTGGCGGGGCGTGTGATCGAGGCCGAAGAAGTGCCCGAGCTCGTGCGCGAGCACTGGGGAAGAGTCCGGCGTCACCAAGACGAAAGGCGATAGGTCGACTCGACGTCCTGGACGTAGGGTGCGCCCCAGCTCACGCACCCCGCGAGACGTTGGGTCCTCTTCGTCGGTGAAGAAGTCGACGTAGAAGACGTCGATGCCGGCCGACGCGTCTGCATCGGCCGATACCATCGCAGCCAGCTCCGTGTGACTCGTGACCGCGATGTGGTCGTGGTCGAGCCAGTAGCGCTCGGCCACGATGAACTGCACGCCTGCAGGGGCGAAGTGCGCGTTCGCAACCGCGAGCTGCTGCGACAGCCATTCGTTCGCCTGTCCGTCTGGCCGGGCGTGGAATCGGATGGGGAACGTCTGCGCTACGGCCGGTGCCGCGAAGACGAGAACGGCGGCCGCCACGAAAGACGCGGCACCGATCTCGAATCGTGGCCACACGGGCCGAGTGGCCACGCGATCCCGCGCCTCGTTACCGGCCCGGCGCCGGTCCTCCCCGCCCCCATCGAGGCGTCCCGAGGCTGCGCGCCCTGGGCCTCGGAAGACAGCCGGTTCGACGACGTAGGTTGGCATCCCGCTCCGAGGTCTGCGTGCGTCGAGCGCACCGAGCTTCAGCAAAGCATGCCACGGGCAGCAAGCCCGCGAACGACGGAACGACGAGCACGTCAGCCCGACGAGCACGTCAGACCAACCAGCGGTTGCGAGCACGTGGCCCAACCAGGGTCGGTCTTGTTCGTCCGCACACCCCCGGCTACCGGCGACGTTACGAGGGAAGCTGCGGTGCGATGGAGCCCCAGAGGCTTCGCAGCGCGCGGTTGAACAGCTCACCGACAGGCATGCCCACCGGACCGTCCGTCGTGTTCCTTGCAGACACAATCGTGCGTCCCGTCGCCAGATCCGTAACGTCGATTTCGATACCGATGCGAGCGGAGGTCGCCGATGCGCTGACTGAAAGGATGCGCGGTTGAACGACGTACGCACGTAGGCTGGCGTAGGACGGAGGCAGGCCTCCGGCCGGGCTGCCGGTTGCTACGACGGTACCCGGGCGAGCGGCCACCAGCGCCTCCAGTTCGACGTGCCCGGCTTGGAGCACGGACGTTGCGACGCTGGCCGCCGTGACGGGATCCCGAACCACGACGTACACCCGGTCCTGCGCGCTCGTGCGCCCCTGGCCGATGACGAGCAGCGCAAGAACGAGTAGGCATTCGGCGAAGGCTCGGACCATCTCGGCAACTCCTTCCGGCTACCGCGCTCGAAATACCCAGTGCCGATTCGTACCACACATGGGCCACCGTCTGGCGCACCCGACAGGCCGGGCCTCGAGCTCCGAGGGTTGCCGACGAGCACGTGACACCAACCAGGGTCGGGCTTGCTGGTGGGTCGCGCCCACCAGCCGCCCCGAGACCACCAAGCCCAGCCCGTCACGGATGGCGATCACGCGACGATATCTGGAGTCTTCGGGCGTGATCGTCGTAGGTGAGCACGAGGAGAAGTCGGCCGTCATGGGACCGCGCGACGCTCAACCACACGATTCCACCGTCGCCCGTATGCCATGTGAAGGCTACCGTGCACTCACCACTCGCGACGGCCGACCAATCACCGTCTCGCACCGCCCGACCCACGCAGAGGCGAGAGCCTATCGAGCTATCCTCGGGGGTTCGGAGCTCGACGCGGAGCCTTCGGTACTGATCGGCAAAGAACGTAGCGACCTGATCTTCAGGAACGTAGGCTCCAAAGGCAATCGAACAAGCGTCGCGATCCTCCGAGTCGCAATACGCGATCGTGGCCCGCCCCTCGTAACCTGAATAGAGGACACTTTCGCAGTGCCCGTGGACTTCTCGTTCGCTCGGCGTCGTCACGCTGAACTGGAGGCCACGCGCTTCGCACGCGCTCTGTGACTCGGCCAACGACCACGAGAACCGGAACCCGAACACGTCGCCCGGCAACGGCGGCCTGGGCGTTTGTTCAAGCATGTCGTGGTCCGCACGCTCGGCGTCCGGCGCCACACCACCACCGCCACAGCCAGCGAGCAGCGTGAGCAACGTCCAGGTTATGGACGAAAGCGTGCACGGATGGCGGCTAGCAGTGTATCGGCTCGCCATGGGTCTCCGCCTGGCCCTACGTGGAGCGCGCTGCGGACGATGGGCCGGAGACCGCGCGCGTTGTTCACTTCGACATCGTCCGTCCGCACGCGGAGAGAGCGCTGGGGCGCACCGCGTGTCGGCTGGCCGTCCGCGCCAGGGTAGGCCCCCGGCCCGACCGTTCGACGAAACTCGCGAATGTCGCCGCTGCCTGGGTAAGTCAGGGGCGGCACGCCGATGGCCGACCCTGGCGACAGATCATCGCCAAGTCTCGTGGTCGACGGCCTCGGGCGATTCGTGTTTGCTTCGACCCGTCGCGCCCTCTCCTCCCTGGCGGTGCGCTCCGCCTCGCGCTTCAGTTCCTCGACCATCCGTTGATCCATCTCCTCCTCGGTAGGGATCGGGTTCGGACTTTCGCCCTCGTCGTACGTGAGGCCCCGGAGCACACGCGCCAGCGCTGACGGCGTGCCATCGGGGCGCACGTCGAGATCGAATCCTGGCTCGGACCCACCAGCGCGATTCCAGGCATTGCCAAAGCTCTCCTGGCCCAGCGCGACCGCCAAGTCAGCGATCTCGCCCGCCCGCAGGTCCACCCCCTCGCCACCGCCGCGTCGGCGACGCCGCGCATGATGTCGGCGAGGTGGAAATCCGGTACCCCGGCGACGTGGACCGACGCGATCTTGTGATCGCTCGCCACCTCGTCGATCGCGACGAACTCGTTCTTGCCCATCGTCCGCTCCTCGCGCCTCTGCGCCGTCGTTCAGTCCATCACTTCGCTCAGGATGGGATCGCGCTCCTCCTCGAGGTCCATCGGCGCCGGATCCGGGTTCTTGCAGATCAGGTCGATGCTCATGATGAGCGGACGCGCGCATGACGCGGGTGGCGCATGCGGCAGGCGAGACCGCGGGCCAAGCAAGACTCCTCGCGGCCACACGGTCAGCCTTCCGGGAGACGGACCGAGGAGAAGCTCATCCGAATGACGCAATCGCCGTTGCGAGACTCGTCGACGGTCTCGGTGAGCACCAGAGGGTCCACGATCGACATGCGCAGCGTCGCGTGCCCCGGGGGAGTGGCGCCATCGCTCATCGTCGAGGTTCCGACGAGATCAGGGGCGCCATCGCTCATCGTCGAGGTCCCGACGACATCGAGCACTACGACGCGCGCGTCGCCTTCGCCTTCGAAGCGAACGACGGTGTAGCGCCGCGCGAACCGGAGCGTGTCGTGCACGCCGGCGCTGATTTCGCCGATCTCGACCCACGCGCTCCCGACGTGGATTGGCTCCTCTGGAAGCTCCCGCCGGGACGCCCACCGAGCAGGATCGACGGGCACACCGTCGACCCAGTGACTCGACACGCGACCGCGCGTGTCGATGACCGTGCGCTCCTCGCTCGTCCTGTCCCTTGTGCCTCCCGCCATCGGTCCACTGGAGTGCGCCACGATCTCCGCCCGAAGCACAATCTCGCCGAGCGACGTGTCCACTCCCTCGACCCGCATCTCGATCACATCGTGAGTGACATCGACTCCGTCGCCGCACGCTCTCGTGTAGTCGACGACCTGCCGGTAGCGAGCGCCGACGTCGGGCGCGAGACGAAGCAGCACGTCGGCATCAAGAGGTCGCGCTCCTTGGGTGCCACCGCATCCCGTACCGACCAGGACGCAAAGAAGCAACGCTGCGATCCGACGACCGGCGCTCCGAACCCGACAGGATTGCCCCACGTCCTCCATGCTCCACCCGTTCTGCGCGCCGCGCTCGCTCTGTGCTTCAACGAAGTACACCGCGCCCCAACGCACGCAAGTTGGCTTCCAGCGCGTTGCTCAGTGACTGCGGACGCGCACCTGGCCCTGCGCCGCTGCGGAGACGGGAGAGCTGCGACGCCACGTCCCTCGCGGACCTAGCAGGCTGCTGAAAAACCCGTGTCTGCGACCGCGACATCGGGCTTCGCCGCGGGCGCTTTTCGATGCTCGCGATGCTGTTGGCGGCTCGCCGCGTCTGGTCGCGGCTCACGCGGGGAGCAGCTTGGTCATCCTGAGCAGGTTGTACGCGGCGGCGGCGACGTGCGCGTAGAGCTGGGTGCGAGCAACGCCTCTGAATCTCGTTCGTCTGAAGCCACCGATGGTCTTCATCCATCCGAAGATCGACTCGATTCGGCGCCGGATCTTCTGGCTCACCGCGTAGCCCTCGTGGCGCGTCGTGCGCGCGTCGATCGCGGATCTGCGCCGCGCGTGCTCGTTCTGCGCGACGTGCGGCGTGATGCCGTAGAAGCGCGCCGCATCGACGAAGCCGCGCGTGTCGTAGGCCTTGTCGGCGCCCATCGTGATCTGGTTCGACGTCGGGAGCGCGCGGTTCGCGAGATCGATCGCGGCCGACGTCTCCGCGTCGCCGCGCGCCTCGGTCACGTTCAGGTCGACAACGAGGCCGTGCCGATTCTCCATGAGCACGTTGCCGGTGAACGAGAGCTTCGCCTCGCGGCCCTTGCCCTTGCGCATGATCTTCGCCTCGGGGTCGGTCTTCGACGCGTGCGTGTCGTTCGAGCGCTTCGTGCCGCGGAAGTCGCCCCAGCCGTTGCCGTCGCCCCTGTCGTCGTCGTCCTCGTCCTTCGGGCGGAAGCTCTTCATCGACGCCCACGCCTCGATCAACGTGCCATCGACCGAGAAGTGATCCGCGCTCATCAGCCGCGCCTTCTTCGCGCTTCCGACCACTGCCTGCAGGAATCGGTGCGCGACCTCGTGCTCGAGCAGCCGATCGCGGTTCCGCGAGAACGAGCTCGCGTCGAACGGCTCGTCGATCATGTTCATGTCGAGGAACCACTTGAAGAGAAGGTCGTACCGGAGCCGCTCGCAGAACTGCCGCTCGCTGCGCACCGAGTAGAGCGCGATCAGCAACATCGACTTGAGCAGCGTCTCGGGCGGAATCGAGGGCCGACCCTCGCTGGCGTACATCGCGTCGAACGTGGGCGACAGCTCGCGCAGCGCCTCGTCGGCGAGTGCCTTGATCCGCCGCACCGGGTGGTCCTTCGGGACCATCTCCTCGGGCGACATCAGAGCGAGCATCGACGACTGCTTTTCCCGTTGGCCGCGCATGCACCGAGGAGATCACGCCGCCCTCACGCCGTCGATCCCCGCAGCGTGTCCGTCCTCACGCTCGGCGAGGACTTTCTCAGCACCCTGCTAGCGTCGGCTCCGCGCGCGGGTGCATCCACCAGGCTGGGTCGCACGTCGGCCGCAGCTCCGCCGCGCGCATCCGAGTCGGGCGGGAGCCAGTCGTTCGTTTGGAAGCCGCCGGGTCCGAACGAAGCTCCGCGCCGGTGACGTCGTGCGCGCTGCTCTCGCAGATAGGCTGGCGTGAATGCCCACGCGAGCCAACGCGCAAGCGCGTCCGTCGGCCCAGCGAAGTCATCTCCCGGATCTTCGGGCCCCGAGTGTCCCATGCCCGTCGGGAGGTCGGCGGCGCCGCGATCGAACAACGGCCGTCCACGGATCTGCATGACGCTATCGACGTAGTCGTTCTCGATTTCCTGTCGCCGCTCCATCAATTGCTCGAGCGGAAATCCGATTTGACTCAAGTGGGCGAACTGCGCGTTCCATGCAGCAACGGCGCGATCGTGCTCTTCGCGAGCCTCATGCAATTGCTGGCGCATCTCTGCGTATCGCTGCCCTCCTGTATTCGCGCCTGAGTGATCGCTGCTCCCGTGGACCGCGGGATCTCCGGAATCCGGATACACGACCTCGGTCAACGCGGTACGCCGGACCGGATCCCCCGTTGGAAACTGCTGGCTCGATGGGTCGTTCGGGTCGCCCGCGACCCAGCCGCGGGTGTCTCCGAGTGCGCTCAATGCCGCCCCAAGGAGCCCCCCGCTCCCAAGGCCACCCTCCCCGACAACTCCTATACCGTCTCGCCGGCCCGGTCCCCGCCCCTCACCTCCGATCGCGATCGCTACGTCGGCGACCTCGCCCACCCGTAGGTCCACCCCCCTCGCCGCCGCCGCGTCGGCGACGCCGCGCATGATGTCGGCGAGCTGGCGATCGGGGACCCCGGCGACGTGGACCGACGCGATCTTGTGATCGCTCGCCACCTCGTCGATCGCGACGAACTTGTTCTTGCCCATCGTTCGCTCCTCGCGCCTCTGCGCCGTCGTCGTTCAGTCCATCACTTCGCTCAGGATGGGATCGCGCTCCTCCTCGAGGTCCCTCGGGCCGGGATCGCGGTTCTTGCAGATCAGGTCGATGCTCATGATGAGCTGGAACGTCCCCGCCGTCGCGGGAACGAACGCGAGCGCCACGTTCAGCGAGCTGCCGACCGTCGACGGGACCGCGGTGACCTTCATGAACCCCGACGGCGTCGACTTCAGTCCGCCGGCGAACCCAGTGACCGCGGTCAGCACCTGGAAGCCGAACCCGGGCACGGCCGCGGTCGTCAGCGCCGCCGGGTCCTCGTCCGTGGTCCCGTTGGCGTAGTACTGCACCTGCGCGAGCGTTGGATCGTTCGCGACGCTGCTACCTTGGTGGAACCGGACGTACGACGTGATCTCGCTGTACTCGGACACGTCGATCGGCCCCGCGATGCCGAAGACGACCGACGTCCCCGCAGCGACGCCGCTCAGGTTGAAGAGCGTCCGCGGAAGGATCCGGATGACGCGGTTGGCCATCGGCGCACCCGAGGCCGCGCCTCAGAACTCCTTGCAGATCAGGTCGATGCTGGTCATGTAGGCTGCTGGCCGTACTTGCCTTCCGCTCAGGTACGGGAGGCCCTCGAGACCTCCGCATCGGCCGACAGCTCGCCCTACGTTCGGGCGATGGCACGAGAGACGCTCAACCTTCGGGGCGGCGTTAGGGCTCTATGATCTTGTGATCGCTCGCCACCTCGTCGATCGCGACGAACTTGTTCTTGCCCATCGTCCGCTCCTCGCGCCTCTGCGCCGTCGTTCAGTCCGTCACTTCGCTCCGGATCGGATCGCGTTGGATGCTCATGACGCTCTGGAACGTGGCTCTGGACGTGCGCTTCGCGCCGACGCTCCGTACTGCGCCCCGGAGGCGACGACGCACGTCAGTCCAACCAGGGTCGGTCTTGCGCCCTCGCCGAGGCATGCTCCACGTAGACACGCCCCCGCTATCACTCGAATGTGCGGGCCAATTCGTCACCGCTCGACTCCTGAGACGTCAACCTGTACCAAGCTGCGCTCGCAGCGGCGTCGAAGCTCACCGCAGCCTGCAGAATCGGGAGGCCCACGATGAGATAGTCGCTCTCCGACGCGAGCCCCGGGAGGAATGACAGGGCCATGGCGCCGACGATGACCACGACGTGAGGGATTGCGATGCGCCAACCTCCTGGCCCTCGAGCGCGAGAGCGACTGATCGCCGTCTTCCAACCACAGTCACGATGCAGAGCGCATGACTCGGGAGCCCCGAGCAAGACTCGCGTAACGAGCCAGCACAGGCACCACGCGACCAACACGCCCTCACCCGAGCTCCCCATCCCCAGCGCGAGCGCGCCCCCGGTGCCGGCGATTGCGCTGGCGGGCCAAAGGAGGACGTCCAACAACGCGAGCACCGCCGCGAGCCGCAATAGGATTCCCCACGTTCGACGACGGGTCGTCCTGGGAGCATCCCAACTCGTCAGGCCGCGATGCATCGTGCTCACGAAGCTGAGGCAGAAGGCCGGAACGATGACGACGACGAGCGGGACCAAGGAGCGCATGAGCAGAAGCCATGAATACTTGGCCTCTGAACGCGGATCGTACTGGAGCGGGAACACCTTGTCCGACGACGCGATCGCCGCGGACATGCTGACCAGCACCAGCGCATCGAGCGCCGCCGCGCCCGCGATGAGCGCGAGACGCCGTGCCGGGCGTCGACGCAGCTCGCTCCATGTCGCGCGAAACAGCGCGTTGAGGGACGGGTTCGGAGCCGATCGCTCGCTATGTGTGGCGGCAGACAGACCGACCGATCGTTCGTCAGCGCGGCCCGACGATCAAGGACGCGATCCGTGCAAGTAGCGCGCTGTTGGCGCCGCGGAACCGCGGGTCGGGTCCCGGCCCAACGGACGGCTTGCCTCCCTGAAACACGAGCCGATGAGCACTCGAGGTCGCGTCGACACCGGGATCCGGTGTGGGATTCCAACCGCTGGCACCGATCCGCGGGCCAGGTCGCGCCTTTCCGACGCGATCCATCCCCGTTTCGCCCGGCCGCGCGCCTGGGCCCACCCCCGTCTTTTGTCTGCGAGCAAACTGAGACGAGAGAGCTCGAGGAAAGAGCAGCCTCGCGAGCGCGGCCGCTCCGTCGGGACCACTCGAATCGGGGTCGACTGGCTGGCGAGATGAGGACGGGGAGGGGGCGGGCCGAGGTGGGAGCGGCTCTTCTGGTTCGTCCCACTCCGGCGGAGGCGGAGGAAGGTCATCATCGTCGTCTTGCGTCGGCGCTGGGTGCGGCGCGTCTCCGTGACCCTGGGCGTCGTAGATTCGCTCCATCTCCTGCTTGTCGGTCAATGGGGGTGCCGGCGGCGAGGGCGCGGCCGACGGGTCCCCCCAATCCTGGCGCAGCTGCTTCATTGCCGGGCTGTCCCACCATTGGCGCCACCAGTCGATCGGACCCTGACTCACGAGTCCCCATCCGAAATCCGGAGGCGTCGAGGCAGCGGAAGCACTGGCGCCGCCATCGGGACTCAAGTCCGGCCCGGAGCCGCCCCGCCGCCACTCGGAACCTCGCGCGCCATTGGCAGCCAACGATCCGAGCTGGTCCTGGCCCAGCGCGATCGCCAAGTCCGCAATCTCCCCCGCCCGCAGGTCGACGCCTCTCGCCACCGCCGCGTCGGCGACGCCGCGCATGATGTCGGCGAGGTGGAAATCGGGGACCCCGGCGACGTGGACCGACGCGATCTTGTGATCGCTCGCCACCTCGTCGATCGCGACGAACTTGTTCTTGCCCATCGTCCGCTCCTCGCGCCTCGGCGCCGTCGTTCAGTCCATCACTTCGCTCAGGATGGGATCGCGCTCCTCCTCGAGGTCCATCGGCCCCGGATCCGGGTTCTTGCAGATCAGGTCGATGCTCATGATGAGCTGGAACGTGCCCGCCGTCGCGGGAACGAACGCGAGCGCCACGTTCAGCGAGCTGCCAACCGTCGACGGGACTGCGGTCACTTTCATGAACCCAGACGGCGTCGACTTCAGTTCAATCTGGCCGAGGTGAGCGCGAAATGTCCCAATAGCTCAAGGTGATTAGCACGCGCGCGTCGCTGGAGGCGGTCGCCATCAGGCCAATGCGGCCCTGCGCAAGTTCCCACTCGCGCGCGATCTGGCAATCGCCCCGAGATACGCCAGACCACGAGGACTGCTCACGAACAGACGAGAGGCAATCCAAACTCCCGCGCGAACGCTCCAACGGCGGCCCAAAACCTCGCTCGACCTCACTCGCGAATTGACTGAAGACCAACTCCGCGTCGGCGTCGGACGCGACGAAACCAAGGGAGATCAAGCAAGCGCGGCCGCCGCAGTAGCGCAACGAGACGATTCCTGCGGGCGCATCGGCCGTGGCGGAACCCGTGCAATGTCCGATGGGCCCGCCGCCACTCGACGAGGTGACCGACCACGTATGTTCGAGGCGCCTGCAATACCGCTCACCATCATCCAGCGTCGCCCCAAGCTCAAAACCAAAAGCCGCCGCGGGCAGTCCGCGGGGAACCTCCGGCTGTGCGGCGGGTGGAGCGGGCGACGCGCTGCTGCAACCGACGATGACCAGGCATAAGCCGAGAGCGACACGTGAGCCCATCGTTCCATTATCGCGCGGCTGCGCGGCTGACGCAAAGGCCGCGCGGATTCCGGTCAGCGCTCTCGTACGTGGATAGCGCGTCATGCGGCTCGTGCTCAGGACGGACGAGCCGGCGCGCACGCTTCGCCTCGGCCGCGGGCATGAGTAGGCCGATGGCGGTCGGCACGATCGGCGGCTCGCCTGATCACGATCGCAGACTCCGCCAGCGACGCCGACCACAAGGTCACTCATGCTTCACGCGCCATCCACGTACCGCGCGGCGACATGTCAACGAGGCCAGCTTGCGAGGGCAAGCCGGAGCGCGCGCGAATGGAGGGCACTTCGGCCGCCCCAGGAGTCACGCCCAGGTCCAATCTCTCGCCGGAACGGCCGAGTGGGCGCCCGCGCTCGCAGCGGGGCGTTTGGATCCGGATCGTACCAGCCCGGGATCCGACCAATCATGCCGCCAGCGTGCACAGCTGTCGTGCCGCGCTCTGGCCCGGGGTTCTTGCCGGGGCCCTTCTCGCGCTGGACGGAGGTTCGTCTATCCGTTTGATACAGCCGGCGAATGGCCGGATGGCCTGCGATCAAACGGGCGAGCAGCGCTGCAGAGCCGGCGGATGCAGAATCATCGCCTCCGATGTGCGGATTCTGGGGCACGGGAACCCAGCCGTCAGGAGTCTCACGCGCTCGACCCGTTGCCCTCCACTGGTGTCCAAAGTGTCCGTAGGATTCACCGAGCATGGCCGGGTCACGCTCGGCTCGATCGGAGTCGCCCGGAAAGAAGAAGTCCTCTTCCTGACCGAAGTGGGCACTAAGATCCTCGCTTCCGTGTTGCGCTATCCAGTCTTCGACGGCCCGGTCGAGGTCCGCCTCAGTTCCAATCGGAGAGGTTGCCGTCCCCCCCGATTCGCCTGGCCCTCTCGTGCGCTGCGCTACCGAGGAACGGTTGCGGGGCGGGCCGTCGGCGGGATCGGCTGTGGGTCGTGTATGCTCGCTTGCCCACGGATCAAGGAGGCCCGAGCCCGGTCCGGTACCGGCCCACGGATCGATCAGCTCGTCCGCGACCAGGCTTCGCCGGCTCGGGGCGCCATCCAAGGACGGCTCGCTGGGCGCGCCCCAGCCAAACGGGTCGGCCGGCCCCGGGCGCGAGGCCGATGGGAACCCGAAGGTCTCGTTGCCCAGCGCGATCGCGAGGTCCGCAATCTCGCCCGCCCGCAGGTCGACGCCTCTCGCCACCGCCGCGTCGGCGACGCCGCGCATGATGTCCGCGAGCTCGCGGTCGGGGACCCCGGCGACGTGGACCGACGCGATCTTGTGATCGCTCGCCACCTCGTCGATCGCGACGAACTTGTTCTTGCCCATCGTCCGCTCCTCGCGCCTCTGCGCCGTCGTCGTTCAGTCCATCACTTCGCTCAGGATGGGATCGCGCTCCTCCTCGAGGTCCCTCGGGCCTGGATCGCGGTTCTTGCAGATCAGGTCGATGCTCATGATGAGCTGCAACGCGCCCGCGACGCCAGCCGTCACGACCAACGCGACGTTGAGAGAACGCCCGAGGCTCGACGCGGGGACCTGCGTGACCAGCATGAAGCCGGAGGTCGTCCCGGACTTGAAGGATGAGGCGAAACCCGTGACTGCGGTCAACACCTGGAATGCGAAACCAGCGCCGAGCGGTGTCAACGCGGCGGGGTCCTCATCCGTCGTTCCGTTGGCGTACCACTGCACCTGGGCCAGGTTGGGCTCGTTCGCGACCACGGTTCCCGGATGGAAGCGAACGTACGCGGTGATCTCGGAGTACTCGCTGACGTCGATGGGGCCGGCGATCCCGAGCGCGATGGTCTGGCTCGCCGGAACGACGCTGAAATTGAACAGCGTCCGCGGAAGGATCCGGATGACGCGGTTGGCCATCGGCTCACCCGAGGCCGCGCCTCAGAACTCCTTGCAGATGAGATCGACGCTGATGATGTAGCTGAGCGCTCCGGCTCCCGTCGTCAGGCCCCAGGACAGCGAGAGCAACGAGCCGAACTGAGGGACCGTGATCACCTTCATTGCACCTGCGGCCATCGCCTTCACGTCGGTGGCGACCAGGAGCGTCTGGAACGCCGGGGACGCGGGAGACGCGCCGTCGTTGGCGCCCGGGTCCTCGTCGGTGTAGCCGTCGGCGTTGATGTTGAAGTTCGAGGTGGACGGGTTCGGGGAGACGGTCGAGCCCGGGTGCACGCGGAAATAGGCCGTGACTTCCTTGTAGGCCGCGACGTTGATGCGACGCGCGAGGAAGATGGTCGTGCTCGTGCTGGCGGGAAAGGACATCTGGCTGCGCTCGACGGGACGGATGATGCGACTGGTCATGGGATGGCTCCTCCGGGCTCGATGAGCGCGAACGTGACGGAGTCGCCGCGTGGCGGGAATGCCCCGCGCGGGGCATCGCGTACCCCGCGCGGGGACTGGACTGTTGGGGTCGCGCGTGCTGGCCGCGGGGCGGTCGCCTGAGGTGGCGCCCCTCGGTGCTATCCTCGCGTCAGTCGCGAGGTCGCCGCGCCGTCATGCCGAGGATGGACAAGAAGCCCGAAGCCAAGCCCGCGGATCTCACGGTCCGCATCCTCGAGCAGATCCGCGACGAGATGCGCCAGACGCGCGTCGACCTCAAAGCGGAGCTCGCACAGGTACGCGTCGACCTGAGCGCGGAGATCGCGCAGACCAACGAGCGCCTCGCGCGGCTCGAAGCTCGCCAGCGTGAGGACGCGCTCCGCCTCTCGACCGAGGTCGTCGCGGTCGCGAAGGGGATCCAGCAGGTGCGGGACGCCCTCCGGGATCGGAAGGTCGAGCGCGCCGTCCTCGGGGACCACGAGAAGCGCATTCGGGCGCTCGAGCGCAAGAGCGCCTAGCGCGCGCGACCATCGCCAGGCTGCGCGCTACCATCGTCGGATGTCGAGCTTCGGGCCAGTCCTCCGGGCACTCGCCGAAGGCGGAGGCCGTTTCGTCGTCGTGGGTGGACTGGCGACGGTTCTTCACGGCTACGCACGGCTCACGATGGACGTCGACGTCATGGTCGATCTCGCTCCCGGGCAGGCGATCAGGCCGGTCGCAGCGCTATCGCGCATCGGCATGCAACCACGCGCGCCCGTGGATGCCCGCGACTTCGGAGACCCTGAGGTACGGCGACGGTGGATCGAAGAGAAAGGCATGCGCGTCTTCTCGATGTGGGACCCTCGGCGCCCGATGCTCGAGGTCGACATCTTCGTGGATCCACCGCTCCCCTTCGAAGACGTCTGGCGCGCGAGCGTGCCCGTCGAAGTGGACGGCCAGCCCATTCGAATCGCGGCGATCGAGCACCTGATCGCGCTGAAGCGGATTGCCGGTCGCCCCAAAGATCTCGACGACATCGCGGCGCTCGAGGCGATTGCGAGCCGGAGGAAGCCATGACGACGCGCGAGGACTGGGGCACGTGGCGGGATGCCGAGCAACGCAAGTACGTGAAGGGGCTCGACCTCACGATCGCGGAGCGACTCGCGTGGCTCGACGAGATGATCGAGCTGGCGAGGGCGCACGGGGCGCAGCCGAAGCCGCGCGACGAATGGGGTCAGCCGATCGAGCGGAGCGAGCAGAACCCGACGCGGTAGGCGCGGCGTAAGCGGGCGCGCGCCCACGGCTCGACGTACTGTACGCGCCGTGACCTCGGCTCCCTCGCCTGCGCGCCCGCTCGCCTACCGCTCCGATTACGCGCTGCTCGTCGGCCTCACGCTCGCCACGATGGTCGTGCTCAACGCAGGCGTCGTGTGCTCGAACGACGGAGCGAACTACTCGCTCGTGCGCGCGCTCGGCGACGGCACGACGATCATCGACGACTACCGCTCGTACACGTTCGACATCGACTACTCGATGCGCGAGGGCCACTACTACTCTCCGCGCGCGCCCGGCACTGCGTTCTTCGTGCTGCCCTTCTACGTCGTCGCGCACCTCTTCACCGATCACGACCCGACGCTGCAGTTCGTCTCGGGCCTCGTGCCGGCGCTCTTCCTCGCCGCGCTCGCGTGCCTGACGTACTGGGTCGTGCGCCGCCTCGGCTACTCGCGCAGCGCAGGCGTCTTCACCGCGCTCGCGCTCTGCCTCGGCACGCCCCTCCGCAGCTACGGCTCGGGCATGTGGTCGCACGGCATCGCCGCGTTCTTCTCGCTCGCGCTCGTCGCGATGGCCCACGAGGCGCTCGCCGAGGACGTCACGCTCGCGCGGGCGCCGCGCTTCGCCGCGGGCCTGGGCTTGCTCGCGGCGATGGTGGTCTCGCTCGACTACTCGGGCACCGTGTACGCCACGATCGCGCTCGTGATCGTCGTCGTGGCCCACGCGCGGCGCTCCGGCCTGCGCGAGGCGGCCCTGCGCTGGGCGCTGCCGATGATCGGCGCCGGCCTCGCGGGCATGATCCCGACGCTCGCCTATCACACCGTCGCGTTCGGCTCGCCCGTGCGCACCGGGTACGACTTCGTCGTCGGGCAGTACGAGGTCGTGCACCACATGTCCGGCATGTACGGCGGCACGTTCTTCGAGGGCTTCTTCGGCCTGCTCGGTCACCCGCGCGCGGGCCTCTTCCTCTGGAGCCCGATCCTGCTCGCCGGGATGCTCGCGCTGCGCGGCTACCTCGCGCGCCTGCCGGCCACCGCGAACAAGCTCCTCTTCACGCTGCCCGCGCTCGCGATGCTGGTGCTCACCTCGCGCTACACGTGGTGGGACGGTGGCGGCGTGCACGACGTCCGCTTCATCACGCAGAGCCTGCCGCTCTTCGCGCTGCCGGTCGCGGCGGCCGCGGACGCCTCGATCTCCGGCGAAGGCCGGCGGCGCCCCGCGGCTGCGCTCGGCTTCTCGGTGCTCTTCGCGCTCTCGCTCCTGCTCCAAGCGGTGAAGCACCACGCCTACTGGGCGCGCAACGGCGAGATGTGGATCCCGCGCTTCCAGGCCGCCGGCGCCGACGTGGGCGCCGTCGCGCTGCGCATGGCCGCCTGGTGCTGGCCGCATCCGATCGCCGCGGCGGCCGTGCTCGCCGTCGGGCTCGCGCTGGCGCTCGCGCTCCGGCGCCTCGAGGCCGCCCCGCCGAGCTCCCCCGAGGCCGCCCGCGCTTGACCGTGGGCGCCGCGGAGGCCAACTCACGGCCCGTGAAGCGCGCACTCATCACCGGTGTCACCGGCCAGGACGGTTCGTATCTCGCCGAGCTGCTCATCGAGAAGGGCTACGAGGTGCACGGCATCGTGCGCCGCTCGAGCTCGCTCAACCGCGGCCGCATCGACCACACGTTCCACACGCGGCACCCGATGCCGCACAAGCTCCACTACGGCGATCTCACCGACGCCTCCAGCATCAACCGGATCATCCGCGAGATTCGGCCCGACGAGATCTACAACCTCGGCGCGCAGAGCCACGTGAAGGTGAGCTTCGAGATCCCCGAGTACACGGCCGAGACGGCCGGCGTCGGGACGCTGCGCCTGCTCGAGGCCATCCGCGAGTCGGGCCTCACGCCGCGCTTCTACCAGGCCGGCAGCTCCGAGATGTTCGGGCGCGTGCACGAGACGCCGCAGCGCGAGGAGACACCTTTCTATCCGCGCTCGCCGTACGCGGCCGCGAAGGTGTACGCGCACTGGATCGCGGTGAACTACCGCGAGGCGTACGGGATGTTCGTGTGCAACGGCATCCTCTTCAACCACGAGTCGCCGCGCCGCGGCGAGGCCTTCGTCACGCGCAAGATCACGCGCGGCGTCGCGGCCATCAAGCTGGGCCTCGCGAGCGAGCTCGCGCTCGGTAACCTCGACGCCAAGCGCGACTGGGGCTTCGCGAAGGACTACGTGGAAGCGATGTGGCGCATGCTCCAGAAGGACGCGCCCGGTGACTACGTGATCGCGACGGGCGAGACGCACACCGTGCGCGAGTTCTGCGAGCTCGCGTTCGCGCACGTCGGGCTCGACTGGAAGAAGTACGTGAAGATCGACCCGAAGTACTTCCGACCGACCGAGGTCGACCTGCTCCTCGGCGATGCCTCGAAGGCCAAGCGCGAGCTCGGCTGGGAGCCGACGACGCGCTTCCACGATCTGGTGAAGCTCATGGTCGACGCCGATCTCGAGGCCGTGAAGCGGGAGCCGCGGTCATGAGACACCTGCAAAGAGTGCCCGACACGAAGATGCCGGACGGGAGCGCGCGACGCGCGCGGACGGTAGGCAGCGTAGGGGCGGGCCGATCATGAGGCCGCCCGTCCGCATCGAGAGCTGCCGCATCTGCGGCAACCGCACCCTCCCCGTCGTGCTCGATCTCGGGCAGCAGGCGCTCACCGGGATCTTCCCGAAGGACCGCGCGACCGACGTGCCCGTGGGGCCGCTCGAGCTCGTGAAGTGCCACGACGCCAGCAGTAGTGCTCGCTTCGGCGGCGACGAACGGGAGCGCGCGCAGCGCGCGGACGGCAGTCGCCAGAGAAGCGAGCCGGATCAGGACGCCTGCGGGCTCGTGCAGCTCGCGCACGACTACGACCTCGGCGAGATGTACGGCGATCAGTACGGCTACCGCAGCGGCCTGAACCGCTCGATGGTCGCGCACCTCTCGGCGAAGGTCGCCTGGCTCCGCGAGCGCCGGCCCGTCGGCAAGGGCGACGTCGTCCTCGACATCGGCGCCAACGACGGCACCACGCTCTCGCAGTACCCGAGCGACGTCTCGCTCGTCGGTATCGATCCGACGATCAAGAAGTTCGGGCACTACTACCCGCCGCACATCCGCAAGGTCGCCGACTTCTTCACGGCGGCGAGCTTCCGCGCGGCGATGGGCGAGAGCGCGAAGGCCCGCATCGTCACGAGCATCTCGATGTTCTACGACCTCCCGGCGCCGATGCGCTTCGTGGAGGACGTGGCCTCGGTGCTCGCCGACGACGGCGTCTGGCACCTCGAGCAGAGCTATCTGCCGCTCATGCTCGAGACGAACAGCTACGACACCGTCTGCCACGAGCACGTGGAGTACTACGCGCTCGCGCAGATCCAGTGGATGACGAAGCGCGCGGGCCTGCGTATCACCGACGTCCAGCAGAACGACGTGAACGGCGGCAGCTTCGCCGTGACGGTCGAGAAGGCCCACGGCCGCGCCGATGCGCCCATCGTGGACGAGCTGCTCGCGAAGGAGGCGCCGCTCCGCTCGCTCGAGGCGTGGAAGGCGTTCGCCGATCGCGTCGCGCAGCACCGGCGCGAGCTGCCGGCGAAGCTCGCGGAGCTGCGCCGCGCGGGCAAGAAGGTCTACGGCCTCGGCGCGTCGACGAAGGGCAACGTGGTGCTCCAGCACTGCGGGATCGACGAGACGATGCTGACCGCGATCGCCGAGGTGAACCCCGACAAGTTCGGCGCGCTCACACCCGGCACGAAGCTCCCCATCGTCTCCGAGGACGACATGCGCGCGGCGAAGCCCGACGTGCTGATGGTGCTCCCGTGGCACTTCCGGAAGACCTTCCTCGAGCGCGAGAAGGCGTTCCTCGCGGCGGGCGGGCAGCTGCTCTTCCCGCTGCCGAACATCGAGCTCGTCTCGGGCTGAACGGTGGCGCGCGCGCTCATCGTCGGCAGTGCGGGTCAGGACGGCCGCATCCTGAGCGAGCAGCTGCGCGAGGGCGGGCACCACGTGATCGGCCTCGATCGCGGCGTGCTCACGAGCACCGATGCGTCGCTCGCGCTGCCGGCGTCGGTCGAGCTCGGCGCTCGCGGCGACGTCGAGGCGCTGATCGCCGCCGCGATGCCCGACGAGATCTACTATCTCGCCGCGTTCCACCACAGCTCGGAGGACGCGTTCGAGACCGATCTCGCCGATCTGTTCCGGCAGAGCGTGGCCGTGCACGTGGACGGCTGGGTGAACGTGCTCGAGGCCGCGCGCACGCGGAGCCCGAGGTCGCGCCTCTTCTACGCGGCGAGCTCGCACGTGTTCGGCAGCCCCGACGAGCCCGTGCAGAACGAGGCGACGCCCTTCGCGCCCGAGGGCGCCTACGGGATCACGAAGGCGACCGGCGTCGGCATCGCACGCTTCTTCCGGGCGCGCGGGCTGCACGTCTCGTGCGGCATCCTCTACAACCACGAGTCGCCGCTGCGACCGGCGCGCTTCGTCTCCCAGCGCATCGCGATCGGCGCCGTCACCGCGGCCGCCGCCGCGCGCGCCGGCAGGCCCTTCACGCTCGAGCTCGGCAGCCTCTCGGCCACGGTCGACTGGAGCTGGGCCGCGGACACGACGAGGGCGATGAGCCGGATCGTGCGGGCCGAGGCTCCTTCGGACTACGTGGTCGCGAGCGGAATCCCGCACACGGTCGCGGACTTCTGCGACGCCGCCTTCCGCGCCGTGGGCCTGGACTACCGTTCCTACGTGACCGAGCGCCCCGGCCGTGTCACGAAGCGCCTCGCTCCGCTGGTGGGCGATGCCAGCAGGCTCCGTAGCGCCACCGGATGGGCGCCGACGGTTTCGTTCGAAGAGATGGTCCGGCGCCTCGTCGAGGCGGCACGACCGGAGATCGAGCCATGAAGACCGACACGCTGATCTTCATCCCCACCTACGACGAGCGCGAGAACGTCGGCCCGATGGTCGAGGAGCTCTTCAAGCTCGGTCTCGACGCCGACGTCGTCTTCATGGACGACAGCTCGCCCGACGGAACGGGCGACGTCCTCGACGAGCTGGCGAAGAAGCACGGCCGCCTCACGGTGATGCACCGCAAGGGCAAGCTCGGGATCGGCTCGGCGCACCTCGAGGGCATCGCCTACGCGTACGCGAAGGGCTACCGGCGCCTCGTCACGATGGACTGCGACTTCACGCACTCGCCGTCGGACATCCCGCGCCTGCTCGCCGCGGCCGAGGACGCCGACTTCGTCGCCGGCTCGCGCTTCCAGTCGGAGGACTCGCTGCCGGGCTGGCACCCGGTGCGGCGGGGCCTCACGCACCTCGGCCACTTCGCGACGCGCAAGATGCTCGGCGTGACGAGCGACGCGACGGGCGCCTTCCGCGTGTATCGGCTCGACCGCATTCCGCGGCGCTTCTTCGATCTCGTGACCGAGAAGGGCTACGCGTTCTTCTTCCAGAGCATGTTCATCATGCAGGAGAACGGCCTGAAGATCGTGGAGGTGCCCATCGTGCTGCCGGCGCGCACGTACGGGCACTCCAAGATGGAGATCACCGAGGTGCGGCGCAGCATCGAGCAGCTCGGCAAGCTGATGCTCGCGCGCATGGCGAACCCCGCGCAGTTCCGGCTCGGCAAGGAGCTCGAGGGTGTGGTCGATCCCGGGCTCGTCGATCCCCAGAATTGGGACGAGTACTGGGAGAAGAAGAGCAAGCCCGGCGCGCTCGCCTACGACCTCGTCGCGGCGGCGTACCGGAACACGTTCATCCGCAGCAACCTCACCAAGACGATCCACGAGGAGTTCCCGGCGGGCGCGCAGCTGCTGCACGCGGGCTGCGGCTCGGGCCAGGTGGACGCGCAGCTGCACGACTACGTCGACGTCACGGCGGTGGACATCTCGCCCGAGGCGCTCGCCCGCTACACGCGCGAGAACCCGAAGGCCAAGGCGGTCAAGCACGCCGACATCCTCGCCCTGCCCTTCCCGGACGCGAGCTTCGACGGCGCCTACAACCTGGGCGTCGTGGAGCACTTCGAGGGGCAGGAGCTCACGCAGCTCTTCAAGGAGCTCGGCCGCGTGACCAAGCCCGGCGGCAAGGTCGTCGTGTTCTGGCCGCACCGCTTCGCGACGAGCGCGATGGTGCTCGACTCGCTCCACTTCGTGCTGAACGACGTGATGCACAAGGGCGTGCGCTTGCACCCGCCGGAGCCGAGCCGCATCGGCTCGAAGGAAGAGGCGCGCGCCGCGTTCTCGCAGGCCGGCCTCGAGCTCACACGCTTCGACTTCGGCCCGCGCGACCTCTTCGTGCAAGCCGTGGCCGTCGGCCAGCGCCACTGATCGGCGAGCGCGCTCGCCACGAGCCTCCGCGCACGGCTCCCTCTCCCGCTTCGCGGGATTCGCGGGAGAGCTGGGCTGCGCCGGCGACGCATCTGCGGTGAACGAAAATGGGGCCTCCCATCGAGTGATCGCCTGCCGCGCCGGGCGGGAGCGCCCCTTTGCCCACGCCTTGCGAGCGAACCGCGGCTCGCTGCGGAATGTGTTCAAAGCGTCGCACCCGCCCGTCGCTACCCGTGTGGAAACCTGCTTTGAAAACCCACGGCGCCTGCGGCTCCTCCACAGACGAAGCCGCTGCGCAGCTTCGTCGACGTGCGAGGGTGGACCCTCGCGCTCCCCACCTTCGTCTCCGCGCGCTGCGGCGTCCGGGTGCGCGAGGGCTCGGCCCTCGCCTTCGCCGAATTGGCGGAGCCGGTTCGGCTGTGGAGGAGCCGAAGGCGCCGCGGCTTTTTCAAAGCCAGCCCGCGTCATGGGTAGCGTCGGGCGGGTGCGAGGCTTTGAACGCGATGAGCGGAGCGCCGTCGTTCGCGCGGAGCGTCCGCGGGCAAAGGGTCGCTCCCGACCGACGCGGCCCGGTGATCGACAGCCAAGATCGGTATCGAGCGATTCTCGACACTTAGACCTTCATTTTCGTACCAGGGCGGAGGTGAGGGACTGCGAAGCCGAGGCCGACTCGCGGCCGCTGCGATCGCGCAACGCGCACGCCCTCCCGTCGCGCCCTCAGTACACGAAGGGCACGATCCGATAGGGCACGCGCTTCACGTACTCGGCCCAGAGCGGCCCGTACTTCGCCGCGCACCGCCGGTCGTCGTCGATCTGTCGCGGGACGAGCAGCGCGACGTAGTAGAGCGGGTAGAGCCACGTCTGCCAGACGCTCGGGTAGCCGAGCGCGAGCGTGAGCCCGGTCGCCATCAGGATCTCGCCCAGGTAGTTCACGTGTCGCGAGAGCCCCCAGAAGCCGCTCGCGAGGAGCTTCTTCTCGCCGTCGGTCACGACGCCGGGCGCCAGCACGCCGAGGAACTTCGCGCTCGGATTCCGCTTGAACGCGTACTTCTGCATGTTCGCGCCGCGTGCGAACGACCACCCGACGAAGAACGTGATCGCCGCGAGCGCGAGCCAGCCAGGGCCGAGCGCGGGGCTGGGGAGCTCGGCCACGGACCAGAGCCCGATGCCGTAGAAGTACGGATAGAACACCAGGCAGCCCCAACCGAGCTTGAAGCCCACGCGCTCGGCGAAGAAGTCGTACGTGTAGAGGTGGACGCGCTCGAAGAAGAGGTACTCGCAGAGGAAGAACGAGAAGAGCGCGAAGTAGAGAACGACGCCGCTCGACGCTTCCCCCGGATGCGCGAGCCGCTGGTGCATCGCGAACGACGCGAGGTTGATCCCCAGCATCGTCGCGCCCACGAGGTAGAGCCACATCTTCGCGTCCACGCGACCGGCGAGCCACTGCGGGTTCTCGATGCGACCGAGATACAAGTCGGCCGGCAGGCCCTTGCCGGTCGCCGGCGCCGGCAAGACGAGCACGAGCGTGAACGCGATGCCGAGCGTGAACGCGCCCGCGAGCCCCTCCCAGCGCGTCTGCCAGAAGTAGTCCCAGGGCAGCCAGCCGGCGTTGCACGCGAGCGCCCAGAGGCCGAGCGTGAGCACGTAGACGACGAGCCCGTTCAGCCGGTACCGGAACGGCTCGCCCGTCTTCGGATCGATCACGTAGCCCGCCACGTGGCGCGCCGGCAGCGCGACGTGCAGGAGCGTGACCACCGCGTAGACGGCGAGCGGCGCGAAGAAGCCGTCGATGCGCATCGTCAGCCGAGCTCCTTGGTGCTCTGCGCCATCACGCCGATCGCCGCGCGCCGGCTCAGCACACGGCCCAGGAAGAAGCGCGCGAGCTTGTTCGTCGCGCCGGGCACGAACGAGGGTGTCGAGCCGAGCGCGTCCAGCGTCTGCGCCGCTACGACCTTCGCGTCGAGCGTCCCGGGCGCGTCGCCCTTCGCGGACTTCTGGTAGCCAGGCGTGCGAATGGCGCCCGCCGCCGACGCGAGCACGTCGACCCCGCGCGGCCCGAGCTCGCTCCAGAGCCCCTCCGCGAGCACGGTCGTGAAGGCCTTCGTGGCCGCGTACGTCGCGATGTTCGGCGCGCCCTGGAAGCCGGCGAGCGACGACATCAGCACGATGCCACCGCGGCCACGCGCGAGCATCGCGGGCGCGACCTTGCGCGCGAGCACGAGCGGGCCGCGCACGTTCACGTCGACGATGCGCAAGAGCTCGTCGAGCGCCCGATCCACGAACGGGCCGATCGGCGCGTAGGCCGCGTTGTAGACGGCGAGGCCGATCTCGCGCCCGCCGATCGCGGCGTCGAGCGCCGTCTCGAGATCCGGCGCGGCGAGGTCGAGGGCGACGGGCCGGACGTGGATGCCGTGCTTCGGCCCGAGCTCGCTCGCGAGCGCCTCGAGCCGATCGCCACGGCGCGCCAAGAGCACGAGCGAGAGGCCTCGGCCCGCGAGCTCGCGCGCGAAAGCCTCACCGAGACCTTCGGAGGCCCCGGCCACGAGCGCCCAGGGCCCGTAACGATGCGAGAACGACGAAGCGCTCATCGCGCGGTTCTACACCGCGCGCGCGGCGGGGGGACTGTCCATCGACCGCGTGGGGAGTAAGCTCCCGAGGGCGGAGGGCTCCTCATGCGCACGAGCACGACCTTTCTTCTCCTCGAGGGCGTGGCCAGCGCGGCGCTCGCAAGCGTCGTCGCGATGAGCACCCTCGGATGCGACTGCTCGGGCAGCACGCACCCCACCCGCCGCGACGCCGGCACCGGCCCCGAGCAAGACGCCACGATCGCGCACGACGCGAACTACGGCGACAGCCCCTATCTCGGCCCCGTCGACGCCTACATCGTGCCCGACCCCGATGCCTTCTTCGCGACCGACCCGCCGCCGATGACCTGCTATCCGGACGGCGGGATGGGCCCCTGGCCGGATCCGCCCGGCGGCACGCCCGAGTGCCCGGACGACCGCAACCGCGAGGGCTGCCGCTGCGAGCACGTCGGCGAGACGGCCGCGTGCTGGCCCGGCCACCGCGCGAACCGCAACCGCGGGCAGTGCCACGACGGCATGACGACCTGCCTCGCGCGCGACGAGTTCGGCGGCGCGTGGGGCCCCTGCGTGGGAGCCGTGCTCCCGACGCCAGGTGCCACGCGCGGCCCGCAGGCCTGCGAGTGCTTCTCGGCCGGCCGCTGGGCGATCGACAACCTCAGCCCCTGCTTCGTCTCGAGCGGCGCCGGCGGCACGCCACCGATCTACGCGGTGAGCACGTTCATCGATCCGGCATCGGGGAACGCGATGTGCCCGCGCAGCATCACGAGCGTGCCACCGCCACCGGAGCCCGGCACCGACTGGAGCACCGACGCGCTCACCGTCGACTGCGCCGGCCAGTTCCATCTCTGCTACACGCTGCGCGCGGGCGACGCCACGATGCCGCACGACACCGACTGCGTGCTCGCCGAGACCTGCGTCGACACGTGGTATCCGACCGCCAACGCGATGCAGACGCTGCCGCCGCTCCCCGCGTGGACGAGCAGCGACACGGCGTGCGCGCTCGCGTTCACCACGACCGGCGGCTACGGCGAGATGAGCGTCCAGGGCCTGTCGATCGAGTGCAACGAGATCGGCGACACGTCGGGCTCGCGCTACGTGTTCAACCGCGTGCGCTACTGCCCGACCTCGTGCAACACCAACCCGTCGGCGCCCGAGTGCGCGAACTGCATGCAGGGCGGCTCCGGCAACTTCTGAGACGCGAGACGAACGAGTGACGTGGACCCCCAGCGAGACCGACTCGCCCTTCGATCGCATCGGCGGTGAGGCCGCCGCCCGCGCCCTGGCGGCCGCCTTCTACGAGGACATGGACGCGAACGAGCCCGAGCTCGCGCGCCTGCATCCGCTCGACGAGCACGGGAAGGTCGCCGCCAAGAGCCGCGAGAACTTCGCCGCATTCTTGGTCGAGTGGCTGGGAGGCCCCCGCGTCTACTCGCCGGTGCACGGCCACCCGCGCTTGCGGATGCGGCACGGCCGCGTCGTCGTGAACGTGGCGATGCGGGACGCGTGGGTGCGCTCCATGAAGCGCGCGATGGATCGCGTGGGCATCGAGGGCGAGGTGCGGGCGTTCCTCGACCTGCGCTTCACCGAGGTGGCGGATTTCCTGCGCAACGTCGAGGGCTGACGTCGTCCTACCGGTCGCTGGCGCCGCTTCGGTGTAAGCTCGCCCTGTGGCCCGCTCTTGCTTCGCCCTCGCGCTGATCGCGCTGACGCTCGCCCCCGGCTGCAACGCCGACACGCGGGCCTCGCGCGCGCCGCGTCCCGAGGGCACGGTGACGGTGCTCCGGCCCGAGGGCGACGGCGGGACGATCGTGCGCGATGGCGGCCGTGAGCTCGACGCTCCCGCGGCCCCGAGCGTGGAGATCACCGCGCCCGCCGCCGGCAGCTCGTTCGTGCGGGACACGATCGACGCGGCGGAGTGGGTCGCCGCGGTCGACTTCCAGGTCACGGCGCAAGGTGTCGCCACGGTCGAGCTCGCCGCCGCCGGCACCTCGCTCGGGACGACCGACGCCGCGGGCCATCTCACCTACGCGTTCCACGCGGACGGCACCTTCCAGGTCGACGCCATCGGCCGCGATGCGGCGGGCGTCGAGCGCGCGCGCGACAGCGTGTCGATCACGATCACCCCGCCCGCCGACACCGGCTGCCACGCGATGCTCGACGCGCTCGGCCTCGACTGGGAAGTGACCGGCGCGCAGCGCGGCATCGCCGACCCCGTCCGCGTGCAGCCGCTCATCGGTGGCGTCACCTACCGCTACACGACGAGCACCACGGCCTCCGCGATGCTCATGGACTGCTCGCTCGCGCCGCGCCTCGTGCAGCTCTCGGCGCTCGTGCGCCAGTACGACGTCGTCGAGATCGAGCACATCGGCATCTACAACTACCGCTGCATCGGCGGCGGCAACCCCGACACCGACGGCTGCACGCCGAGCATGCACGCGCAGGCGCGCGCCATCGATCTGCACGCGTTCATCACGAGCGACGGCACGCGCTACGACGTGACCGACGACTTCGTCATCACGATGCGCCACGACAGCTGTCCGATGGCGTTCTCGTCCGAGCCCGACCGCATCCTCAAGGAGATTGCGTGCGCGATGGTCGAGGACCGCATCTTCCAGATCGTGCTCACGCCGAACTACAACGCCGATCACCGCGACCACTTCCACGTCGACATGACGGAAGGCTCGATGTACCTCGGCAGCGGCGCGTGGGGCGTCGACCCGGGGATCGACGGCCTCGGCGAGTAGCGAGCGGCTCGTCGCGATTTTGATCCGCGCGCGGTCGCCTCGATACCATTCGAGTCGTGATCGCGAAGCCACCCGGAGGCGGCCCACGTCTCAAGCCGCCCGTGCGCGTGCGCCCCGGGGCGCTCTTGCGCGAGCGCACCGGCTGGGCGCTCGGCGCGCGCGCCGTCGACGAGCTCTACCGCGTCGCGACCGTGATGAGCGAAGGCCGGCGCGAGGGCGACGTCTACTACGGCACGACGCTCATCGACATCGACCTCGTCCGCGCGATGGGGAGCCTCGTGCAGGGGCCCGAGGACGCGGCGCTGCTCGCGCGCGTGCAGGATGCGGTGGCCGGCTCGGTGCGGGTGCGCCTGCGCGCGATGCGTCTGGCAGAAGAGGAAGTGGCGCGTCGGTTCCCCGATCGCGTCGTGGGCACGGCGCGCACCGAAACGCGCTTTCGCATCGAGGGAACGCATTTGTACGTGGACGTGGATCTCGAGGCCCCGATCGGGGGAAGCTCGACGGCGGTGGGTAGCTGATGGCGGCCGAAGGCAAGGTCATCCACGTCGAGTTCGGCCCCGGCGGCGGCCGTCGCGTCGCGCCGCCGGCACCGGAGCGGCAGGCCGAGACCATCGAGGCGCGCTCGCGCCGTCGCGATCCGGCGGCCGACCTCTACGGTCGCCCCGAGGTCGCGCGCCTGTTCGGGATCCCGGAGAGCCGGCTTCGGTATTGGGAGCGCAGCGGGTTCCTGCCGCCGACCGGCGAGGCCGGCACGCGCAAGCTCTACACGTTCCAGGATCTCATCGGCATCCGCGCCGCGAAGGCGCTGCTCGAGCGCGGCGTCTCGGTACGCAAGGTCCGCAAGACCGTCGAGGCGCTGCGCAAGGCGCTCCCCGAGGTCGTGCGCCCGCTCAGCGAGCTGCGCGTCGTGGCCGATGGACAGAACGTCGTCGTGCAAGGCGAGCGCACGCGCTGGGAGCCCGCGACCGGTCAGCTCATGCTCGACTTCGACGTGAGCGCGCTGCGCGAAGAGGTCGTCCGCGTGCTGCGCCCCGCGACGCTCGATCCCGACCGCCGCCGCGCCGCGTACGAGGCCTACCTCGAGGGGTGCCGCTTCGACGAAGAGGCCGTCACGATGGATCGCGCGGAGACCGCGTATCGGCGCGCCATCACGCTCGATCCGTCGCTCGCGCACGCGCTGACGAACCTCGGCAACCTGCGCTTCCGGCGCGGCGATGCGACCGAGGCCGAGTCGCTCTACCGCCGCGCGCTGGCGATCGACGCGGCGCAGCCAGAGGCTTGGTACAACCTCGGCTTCCTCGCTTACGAGCGCTCCGACGCGCAGGAGGCGGCGCACCTCTTCGATCGCGCGATCGCCAGCGACCCGAGCTTCGCGGACGCGCACTTCAACCTCGCGATGGCGCTCGAGGACCTCGGGCGCAACCGCGAGGCGCGTCGCCACTGGGAGATCTACCTCTCGCTCGATCCGACGGGCCGCTGGGCCGACATCGCGCGAAGGCACCTCGGCTGAGGCGGTCGTGGCGGAGCCGCCCGCCTCGCGATCGCCCGCGCCGGCGCCCCGCTCGCCGATCTGGGCGCAGGCCCTCGCGCTGAACGCCCTCTCCGACCCGCGCTTCGTGCCCCTCGCGATCGGCGGCCTGCTCGGCGCGATGGTGCTGCGCGGCGCTCTCGAGCCCTTCGGTGATCAAGACGTCGGCTGGCTCGCCGCGGCCGGGCGCGCGCTCCTCGCGACGGGCGAGGTGCCGCGCACGAACGGCTGGGGCGTCACCGACGCCGCGCTCCCGTGGACGATGCACGAGTGGGCGCTCGGCCCGCTCTACGCGCTCGCGCTCGCCCACGCGGGCCTCGCGGGCGCCGTGTCGCTGGGCATCGCGGCGGCGGCGCTCACCACGGCACTGCTCGCGCTCGGCACGATCGGTCGCGCGCGCTCGCTCGGCGCCGGCGCGCTCGCCTGCGTGCTGGCGATGCTCGCGGCGCGCGAGTGTCTCGTCGAGCCGCGGCCCGCGTACCTGCTCCTCGGGGCACCGCTGGCGATGGCCTTGCTGACGGTGCGCGAGCGCTTCTCGCGCGCGCACGCGGCGGCGGCGATCGCGCTCGAGCTCGCATGGACGCAGCTCCACGGAAGCTTCCCGCTGGGCCTCGCCGTGCTCGCCGCCGCGGCGCTCGCGCACGAGAGAGATCGGCCCGCGCGGATCGCGGCGCTCGCGCTCTCGGCGCTCGCGACGCTGCTCAACCCCTACGGCCTCGCGCTCTTCGGCCTCGTGGGCCGCTACGTCGTGGGCGGCGACGACGCGGCCGAGGCGATCCACGCGCACATCGCCGAGTTCCAGCCGCTCTGGGCCGCGGGGCCCGTCTTCGGGCATCCGGTGCGCGTGCTCGGCGTCGTGCTCGTCGTGACCGGCGCGAGCGAAGGCGTGCTCCGTGGCGCCCGGGCCGAGCGCTTCGCCGCAGGGCTGGCGCTCGCGCTCGGCCTCCTCGCCGTCCTGCACGCGCGCTACGTGCCGCAAGCCGTCACGCTCGGCGCCGTGCTCCTCGTTCCGCGCCTCGACGCAGCGCTCGCGAACGTCGCGCTCGCGCGTCCCGCCTTCGAGGGCGTCGCGGTCGCGCGGCGTACGGCGATGGCGAGCGCCGCCGTGAGCCTGCTGGCGCTCGGGCTGGTGCTGGCCCGCGGAACGCACGCCGACGATGCGCTCGGCGGCGACGCCCTCCCCTCGCTCGCGCGCGATCCCCGCGCCGCCGGGCGGCCCGCGTACGTCGCATTCGACGCCGCCGGGCGCTACCTGTGGCTCGCGCCCGCGCCGGCGCGCGTCTTCTTCGATCCGCGCAACGACTGCTACGCGGCGGAGACGGCGCGCACCGCGTTCGCGATCGAGGAAGGCGAGTGCACGGGCAGCTGCCTCGAGACGGCGCTCGCACCGGTCGAGGTCGCCATCGTGCCGACGACGCATGCGATCCACCCGTCGCTCGCGGCGAGCGCCGCCTGGACGGAGGTGCGCGCGCTCGACGACTGGCACTTGTTCGTCCGGCGCTGACACCACGCAGCGGGTGTCCGAGGAGCCGATCGCCATCGCGAGGGCTGCTATGGTGGCGCCGTGAACGCCGCCGAGTGGATGCGCAGCGCGCTCGCCGCGCACGACGAAGCCGAGCAGACCAGGCGCCTCGCCCACGCCACCGCGGCGGACGAGGCCGTGATCGACGCGGCCGATCGCGAGGCGGCCCGCCGCCGCGCCGCGCTGGGCACGGGCGAGGCCCGCGAGCGCCTCGAGGAGGCCGTCTCGACGGGCGCGGTCGATCCGACCAGCCACGCCGCGATGCTCGCCCACCTCGGGCAGATCGCGACGCTCGAGGTCCTCGCGCGGCGGAAGGTCGATCTCTCGCTCGCGGCGAGCACGAAGGCCGTCGTGGCCGATCGCGAGCGCAGCATCGACGAGCTCGTCGACGACGTGCGCACGGCCGAGCGCTCGCGCGCGCTCGAGGCGCTGGGCGCGCTCGCCGACGAAGCTGCCCGCGGCCGGGCCGAGCGGCTCGAGGCGCTCGCCGACGCAGACGAGCGGAGCGCCCGGATCGCGGCCCGCGGCCCGAGCGCCCCCGACGCGCCCCCCGCCGACCTCGGAGAGCAGGCGAGCCGCTTCCTCGACGAGACGAGCGACGCCGCGGCCGATCTCGTCGCGCGGGCGCTCCGCGATCGGCCCGCGCCGCGCGAAGCGCTCCTCGCCACGCTGCGCGCGCTCTCACCCTCTTCGCTCGACTCGCTCGCGCCCGAGCGCGGTCGCGCGCGCCGGATCGCCGCCGTGCTCGAGGCCCTCGATCTCGGGCGCGAGCTCTCAGGGCAGGTCCGCGTCGTCCGCTCGCGCGCCGCCTTCCCGCGCCACGCGCTGGTCGTGCAGCGGGCGGCAGTGACGATCCTCGAGGCCCCCTCGCGGGCCGGCCTCGACGACGAGCGCCGCCTGCTCGGCACGGTGGCCGAGGCGCTCGCGCGCGGGCTCGTCTCGCGCGCGCTTCCTTTCGAGCACGCGGCGGCCCCGAGCGCGAGCGCCGCAGTCGCCCTCGGCGCGCTCTTCCGTGCCTTCTCCGCCGATCCCGCCTTCGTCACGCGCTCGCTCGAGCTCGGACGGCGCGAGGCGCTCGCGGTGGCCACCGCCTCGGCCGCCGCGGTCGCCCTCGAGGCCCGGCTCGCATGCGCCGCGCTCGTCGCCGGCCCGCCCTCCGAGCGCGCCGAAGAGGCCGCGCGCGTCGCCGGCGGCCGCGCGCTCTTCGTCGATCCCTCTCTCGTCCCCGTCGAGCTCGTGCACTCCTCTCGCAGGACGTGGTCCAGCACGCGCACCTGGGCCCGCACCGAGCTCGCGGCGCTCGCGTGGGCTCCGGCGCTCCGCGAGCGCTACGACGTCGACTTCCATCGAAACCCACGCCTGGGCGACTTCTTCCGCGGGCTGGCGGCGCGCGGAGGCCTCGTCACGGCCGAGGTCGTCACGGCCGAGCTCGCCGCGGCGAAGGACGCCGCCTCCCGCCGCGTCACCGAGCTGGCCGAGGCCCTGCGCGGATGAGCGGGGTCGCACCGGTTGATTCGGCGGCTCCCGATCCGCACACTCCGTAACGTGACTTCTGCGCCGTCCCCCGCCTTCGCTGCCGAGCTCGCCCAGCGCCGCACGGCCTTTCTCGAGCGCCTCGGGCCCGGAGCCGTGGCCATCGTCGCCTCGGCGCCGGTGCACGTGCGCAACAACGACGTCGAGCATCCGTACCGGCAGGACAGCGACTTCTTCTACCTGACCGGTCTCGACGAGCCGGAGAGCCTCGCCGTCTTCTCGAACGTGCACGGCAAGCACCGCTTCGTGCTCTTCGTTCGGCCCAAGGACCCCGAGCGCGAGACCTGGGACGGACCGCGCGTCGGGGTCGACGCCGCGCCCATGCGCTTCGCCTGCGACGCCGCATTCCCCAACGCCGAGCGCAACGAGCGCTTGCCGAGCTACCTGGAGAACGCGCGCACCCTGCACTTCGCGCTCGGCCGCGATCCGGCCACCGACGCCCAGGTGCTGCGCGCCCGCGACCTCGTCCGCCGTCGCGCGCGGCTCGGTGTGCTCTACCCCGCGACGCTCGTCGACCTCTCGGCCACCGTCCACCCGATGCGCCTGTTCAAGTCGGAGGGCGAGATCGCGATCATGCGGCGCGCCGCCGAGGTGAGCCGCGAGGCCCACGCGCGCGCGATGAGCGTCGCCAGGCCCGGCGTGCTCGAGTACGAGGTCGAGGCCGAGATGCTGCGCTCGTTCCGGCGCCACGGCGCCGAGCGACCGGCCTACGAGCCGATCGTAGGCTCGGGCCCGAACGCCACCATCCTCCACTACCGCAAGAACGATCGACGGCTCGAGGACGGCGATCTCCTGCTCATCGATGCCGGCTGCGAGCTCGAGTACTACGCGAGCGACGTCACGCGCACCTTTCCGGTCTCGGGGCGCTTCACGCCGGCACAGCGCCGCATCTACGACGTGGTCCTGCGCGCGCAGGAGCTCGCGATCGCGGCCACCCGCCCCGGCGCGACGCTCGAGAGCATCCACCGCCTCACGTTGCGCTCGATCACCGAGGGCTTGATCGATCTCGGGCTCGTCGAGGGCCCGCTCGACACCGCGCTCGAGAAGGAGCTCTACAAGCCCTTCTCCATGCACCGCACCTCGCACTGGCTCGGTATGGACGTGCACGACGTCGGCAGCTACTTCGTCGAGGACGGCGCCTCGCCGCCGGTGCCGCGCGTCCTCGAGCCCGGTCAGGTCCTGACCGTCGAGCCGGGGATCTACGTCGGCGCGACCACGAAGGCGCCCGACGAGTACAAGGGCATCGGCGTGCGCATCGAGGACGACGTGCTCGTCACCGCCGACGGGCCCGACGTGCTCACGCGCGGCATCCCGAAGAAGCCCGGCGAGCTCGAGCAGACCCTCGCCGCGCGCTAGCCCATCGCCCCGGAAGCTCGATCGCGTTCCGCGAATCGACCCTCCGCACCGACATGCGCGCGGAGAGGCCACTACGCTCGCGGAGCGCCCGCCGAGGAAGCGCCGCGGCGGGCGCCCCCCACGTCCGATGACCCGGCTCCGCGCTCGGGGTCGTCGTGCTGATGGGTCGCCGTCGCACGCGTGCGAAGCTCCCTCCGCGGACGGCGCCGTGGCATCGTCGCTGGGTGACCTCGTCGCTCGAAATCTTGCTGCGGGACCCCGGCAACGTCTTCGCGCGCGTCGATGGCGTGCTCATCCAGGTTCGCTGCGGGGCGATCGGCGTCGCGCTGATCGACCGGATCAGCGAGGAGGTGCAGCGCCTGCTGCGCGCGTGGGGCGAGCGTCCGAGCGGCTTCATCGCCGTGCTCGAGCCGACCGCCGAGACCGTGTCCCTCGCCGTCCGCGAGCGGCAGCGGCGCATCGTGCGGGCCACCGAGAGCCAGGGCGACGTGAAGATGGCGATGGTCGTGGTCGGCGACGGTGTCGCGGCCGCGCTCTCGCGGTCGATCGCGCGCACGATCATGATTCGCCACCAGAAGCTCAAGGTCGTCGCCGACGTCGACGAGGCCGCGCGCTGGGTGGCGCCGCACGTGGGTGCCGGCGTGGCCGAGACGGCGCGCGCGGTTCAGACCGTGCGTCGCCTCCTCGTCGCCGAGCGCTGAAGGGCCGACCCGAGCTGGGTCGGAGGCCCTTCACGGCAGCTCGAGCTCCAGCGCGAATGTGCTGGAACGGAGGTCGGCACCGAGGCGCGCCCGACGGCGTCGCGCGCTCACCAGCGGCCCTGGATCCGCTGCATGAAGTCGTAGGGGTAACCGAGCTCGGGGGCGCTCGCGTCGTCGAGCGTCTTCTGCTGCGCGGGCGTGAGCTTCACGCTCGCGGCGCCCAGGTTGTCCTTCAGCTGATCGAGGGTGCGCGCGCCGAAGATCACGCTCGTGACCGCGGGCTTGCCGAGGAGCCACGCGAGCGCGACCTGCGAGAGCGTCGCGCCGGTCTCCTTCGCCACCGCTTCGACGGCGGCGAGCGTCTTCCAGTTCCGCTCGCTGTCGTAGCGCGCGTAGTTGCTCTTCCACTTGTCGGAGGCGAAGCGGCCCTCCTTGGCGGTCTCGCCCTTCTTGTACTTGCCCGAGAGGAACCCGGCGGCGAGCGGGGACCAGGGAAGGATCCCGAGGCCGAAGCGCTGGCAGAGCGGCACGTGCTCGCGCTCCAGATCGCGCACGACGAGCGAGTACTGCGCCTGGAGCGAGACGAAGTGCTCGGCGCGCAGGCGCTCGCTCGCCCACAGGCTCTCGACGAGGCGATAGGCCGCGTAGTTCGAGCAGCCGAGGTAGAGCACCTTGCCCGCGCGGACCAGGTCGTCGAGCGCGCGCACCGTCTCTTCCTCGGGCGTGTCGAGGTCCTGCATGTGGATCTGGTAGAGGTCGATGCGGTCGGTGCCGAGGCGCTCGAGCGAGGCCTCCACCGCGCGCACGATGCGGCGTCGCGAGGCGCCCGTGCCGTTCGGGCCCGGCGACATGCGGAATCGGAACTTCGTCGCGAGCACCGTCTCGTCGCGGCTCTTGCGCTCGGCCATCCAGCGGCCGACGACGCGCTCGCTCAGCCCGTCCTGGCCGTACACGTCGGCGGTGTCGATGAAGTTCACGCCCGCCTCGCGGGCCGCGTCCATGATCGCGAACGACGTGCTCTCGCTCGCGCCGACGCCGTACATGAACGAGCTCGCGTCGGCCTCGCCGAACGTCATCGCGCCCAGGCACAGCGTCGAGACCTCGAGACCACTCTTGCCCAGCCGCCGATACTCCATGTCGCCCTCCGTGGACGCCCTTTGTCGGGGCGCGCGCCTCGTTCGTCAAGCCCGGTCGACGGCTCGGGACGTCGCGGTACGCTCTTGCGTCGTGTCTCGATCCCGGATCGCGCTGCTCGCCCTTCCGCTTCTCGTCGTGCCCGCCTGTGCGAGCCGCACGCCGACGCTCGCCGACTCGGTGGGCACCGTGGTCGAGTGGAGCTGCATGACGGGCGAGTGCCAGGTCACCGCCAGCTCCGAGCCGCCCCCGGAGTGCGAGGGCGACGACATCTTCGTCGTCGGCGCGGGCGCGCTCGCGATCCTCTGTGGCGCCTCGATCGACGCGACGCACACGCTCGTGCTGCGCGAGGCCTCGTGCCGGCCGCTCGTGTGCAACGTGGCCGCCGACTGCCCGCACTGGCCCGACCGGGACTACGGCTGCGACGGCGGCATCTGCACCACGAGCGAGGTCGCGCTCGACGCGCTCGACATCGAGGCCCTCTGCCTGCTCCACGCGGCGCGCGCTGCCACCTGCGAAGCGACCGACGCCGATCCCGCCGTGGCGATGGCGCTCGCGCAGGCGCAGGCCGCGTGCACCGCCACCGGCTGCGCGATCCCGGAGGCCTGCCGGCCGTGAGGGCGCTTCTGCGGCACGCGCGCGAGACCGCGCTCGGGCACGTGGCGACGGTCGGCGGCTACGCCCGCGCGGTGGTGCGCCCCGAGGTGCATCCGCAGAGCGAGGAGTGGACGGCCGAGATCGAGGACGCGCACTTCGGCGCCATCCCGCTTCGCGGCGCGCTCTCGCAGCCCGGCACGAGCACCGCGTTCGTGATCGTGCACGGGATGGGCGGCAACCTCACGAGCCCATACACGACGCGGATGGCCCGCGCGGTCGCCCGGGCCGGCCACACGGCGCTGCGCCTCTTGCTCCGCGGAGCGAGCGGCGACGGCGTCGACCTCTACCACGCAGGCCAGGGCGACGATCTCGCGCAGGTCACCCGCTCGCCGGCGCTCGCGGGCTACGACCACCTCGTGATCGTCGGCTACTCGCTCGGCGGCCACATCTCGCTGCGCCACGCCGCCGATGGGCCGCACGATCCGCGCCTGCGCGCCGTCGTCGCGGTCTGCCCGCCCATCGATCTCGAGCACGGCACGCGCGCCGTCCAGCGCTTCGATCGGCGCCCGTACCAAGAGTTCGTGCTGCGCAGCCTGCGCCGGCAGCTCGCGGAAGTGAGCGCGCGCCGCGGCGCACCGCTGCCGCGCGTCGACCCGGCGGCGATCCGCACGATCCGCGACTGGGACCGCCTCGTGATCTGCCCCCGCTTCGGCTTCGAGAGCCTCGAGGCCTTCTATCGCGACGAGGCCGCCGGCCCCCGCCTCGGGGAGATCCGCGTGCCGACGCTCCTCGTCGTGGCCGAGCGCGACCCGATGATCGCGATCGACACCGTGGTTCCCTGGCTGGATCACGCGAGCGACGCCGTGACGATCGTGCGCAAGCGCCGCGGCGGCCACGTCGCCTTCCCGCGCGACGTCGGACTGCTCGACGAGAGCGGCGGCACGATCGAAGAAGAGATCGTGCGCTGGGTCTCGCCGCACCTCGTCAGCGCGGTGCGGTGATCTGCATGTTCCGCGCGACGGCCATCGCGACGAGCGTGGTGCGGCGGAACAGCGCCGGCGTGAACACCGTCGGCTGATCGAGCTCGCGCTTCATCTGCTTGGCGCGCGTGTGGACGATCTCGAAGAGGCGCTCCATGCGGCGTGGCGTCGGATCGTGCGCGTGCGTGCCGAGCCAGTCGCTGAGCACCGAGAGCACGCCGCGCGGCGTGCCGCGGTGCACGTACGGATCGACGCCCGAGAGATCACTCAGGCTGCGCTGCAGGCGATAGGGCTGCTCTTCGAGCAGCACGAACGAGTGCTTGCCGCCTTCCCCGTGCGAGAGCGCGCACGCGAGGCCGAGCTCGAAGGGCATGTTGAAGCGCGGCACGCGCTTGCCCGCCGGCCCCGACGTGGTGACGCGGCTCAGATCGTGCGCCGAGGCCGCGCACGAGCGCATCAGCTCGAGGATCCGCGCGAGGCGGCCCGCGCCGGCGTCCGGGACCTCGAGCACGCAGCGCGGGCGGCGGCGCAGCGCGACCAAGCCCGTCACGAGCGCCACGAAGAGCGGCTCGTACTTCTTGTCGAAGGGCACGTTCAGGAAGACCGAGTCGCGGAACGGAGGCGCCTCGGCCAGGCCCGTCGCGTCGCTGCCGAGCGCGCGCGCGATCGCCGCGCGGTCGGCGGCGTCCGGCTGGATGTCCGCGCCCGGCCCGTTCGTGGCGTCGTTCTCCGTCACGAGCCGCGTCTACCACGGGCCGAGCGGGCCGCGAAGCGCCCTCCCCGCTCGCAGGGGCGCAGCGAGGAACGAAGGGGAATCTGCTAGCGTTCCCGGTGCATGGCCCACCCGAAGGTCGTCTACGCGTCGTACGACGGATTCCTCAAGACCGTCATCGAGCAGTACTGGGAGACGCGGCGCAACACGTCGCACTTCCTCGCCTTGCTGCTCGCCTCGCGCGAGGCGTGGTCGGTCGCGTGGGACGGAGTGAAAGCCGAGGACACGCATCGCCGCGCGCTGATGGGCGCGGGCGGCGCGGCCGCGATCTACGTGCTCCTCCGCATCTTCATCGGCGGCCCGATCGGGCTCGTGCTGACGGGCGTGTCCATCGCGTCGCTGGTCGCGGCGTACTCGTCGAACCACCGGCGCATCTGGGATCAGCAGGAGCGCTACCGGAAGCTCATCGCCGACTACCGCGTGAAGTACGACCGCCTGCGTGCCGACTGGCTCGATGGGACCATCACCGAGGAGAGCCGCGACCTCATGATCGAGGGGCTGCTCAACCGCTTCATGGAAGAGATGGACGACGATCCGACGAGCGGACGCACGCCCGGGATCACCGGCGAGAGCGCGAAGAAGGACGAGCGCGGCGGTACCAAGCGGGAGGGACGGGAGCGATGAGCCAGGGGACGGGGAGGATCGGCGTTCTGACCTCGGGGGGCGATGCACCCGGCATGAACGCCGCCGTGCGCGCGGTGACGCTGATCGCCGCGCAGGCCGGCGTCGAGGTGCTCGGCGTGATGCGCGGCTACGAAGGGTTGCTCGAGCGCCAGCTGCGTCCGCTCACGCGCAAGGTCGGCGGCCGCCTCGCCCCCGAGCACGACGTGGACGGCGCCGCGCACCTCGGCGGCAGCCTCCTCGGCTCGGCGCGCTGCAAGGCGTTCTACGAGGCGGAGGGGCGCGCCCGCGGCGCCGCGGCCCTGAAGGAGCTCGACGGCCTGGTCGTGATCGGCGGCAACGGCTCGCTCACGGGCGCGCGCATGCTCGCGGCCGAGCACGGCGCGCGCGTCGTGGGCATCCCCGCCTCCATCGACAACGACATCGGCTGCACCTCGAGCGCCATCGGCGTCGACACGGCGCTCAACACGATCGTCGAGGCCTGCGACCGCATCAGCGACACCGCGCGCGCGCACCGTCGCGCCTTCATCGTGGAGGTGATGGGCCGCCAATCGGGCTACCTGTGCATGGCGAGCGCGATCGCGGCCGGCGCCGACGCCGCGCTCTTCCGCGAGGAGGGTCGCTCGCCGACCGACCTCGTGCGGGCCGTGACCGAGGTGGTCAAGCGAGGCTTCGAGGCCGAGCGCGGCAAGGACCGCGTGCTCGTGATCAAGGCCGAGGGCGTGGAGATCCCGTGCACGCGCCTGGCGCGCGAGGTCGAAGAGGCGCTGCGCCCGGCGATCGGAGACGTGGAGATCCGCGCGACCGTGCTCGGCCACGTCGTGCGGGGCGGCAACCCCTCGTTCCTCGACCGCATGATCGCGAGCCGCTTCGCGCTGGCCGCGACGACGGCCCTCTTGGAGGGCAAGACGGACGTGATGACGGCGTGGCAGCCGGCGACGAGCGGCGGCGAGCCCACGCAGGACCGCAGCGTGCAGCTCTTTCCGCTCACGCGCGTGCTCGAAGAGACGGCCGCGCTCCTCGACGGGACGAGCGGCGTGACGAAGCACCGCGTGGCGCTCATGCAGAAGGCCGCCGGCGTCCTCTCGCTCTGACGGCACGATGCGAGCGTCGATCGCCGCGCGGATCGCCCTCGCCCTCGTGCTGGCGGCGCCAGCGCTCGCCTCGGCGCAAGACGCGCTCGCGACCGGGACCGCGGCGCTCGCGCGCGGCGCGCTCGACGAGGCGGCCACGGCGTTCCGATCGGTGGACGGTGCTGCCGGGCACGTGGGCCTCGGGCGCGTGGCGATGCTGCGCGGCGCCTACGACGAGGCGGCGGCCGAGGCGCGCGCCGCCGGGAGCACGACCGAGGCGCAGACGCTGCTCGGAGAGGCCCTGATGGCCCGCGGCCAGCTCGACGAGGCCGACGCCGCGCTGCGCGCCGTGGTCGACCGCCCCGAGGCCCATCGCGCGCGCGTGATGCTCGCGCGACTGCTCGTGCGGCGGGGCCGGCGCACGGAGGCGCGGCCCTTCGCGCTCGCGCTCGTGCGCGCCTACAACGATCACAGCCTCCCGCGGACCGACGCCGAAGGGCTCGCGCTCGTCGGGATGGCGACGGCGTCGCTCGGCTCGGCCCACGACGCGAACGACGCCTTCACGGCGAGCGCGCGCGTCGACCGCGGGCGTGTGGAGACCGAGGTCGAGTGGGCCGAGCTCTTCCTCTCCCACGACGACGCGGGCCACGCGGAGGAGTGCATCCGCGACGCACTCGCCACGAGCCCGCACGACGCGCGCGCTCTCACGCTGCGCGCGCGGATCCTCCTCGCGCAGAGCTGGGACTTCGCAGGCGCACGCGAGGCGCTCGACGCCGCGCTGGCGACGAATCCCTCGCTCGTCGCCGCGCACGTCACGCTCGCGGGCCTCGCCATCCGCGACGAGGACTGGGTCACGGCCGAGCGGCGTCTCGACGAGGCGCTCGCCGTGGATCCGACGGACCTCGAGGCGCTCTCCGTTCGCGCCGCGCTGCGCTTCGTCACGGCCGACGCGCGCACCTTCGAGCGTGCCGTCGCGGAGGTGCTGCGCCTCAGCCCCGGCTACACGGGCGTCTACACCACGGTCGCCGACTACGCCGACTGGGCGCATCGCTACGAGGAGATCGTCGCCCTCGCCCGCCGGGCGCTCGAGCTGGACCCTCGCGACGCGCGCGCCGAGGCCACGCTCGGCATCAACCTGCTCCGGCGTGGCGACGAGGAAGAGGGGCTCACGCGGCTTCGGAGCGCCTTCCAGCACGACCACTTCAACGTCCGCGTCTTCAACCTGATCCATCTCTTCGACGGCCCGCTCGCGCGCGACTACGAGACGTTCGAGAGCGCGCCCTTCGTGTTCCGCATGCACCGCGAGGAGCGCCCGGTGCTCGAGCGCTACGTGCCGCGCACGCTGGAAGCGGCCTACCGCGACATGCGGCAGCGCTACCACTTCACGCCGAGCGGCCCGCTCCACATGGAGCTCTTCGCGTCGACGACGCAGTTCGCGGTGCGCACGACGGGCCTGCCGAGCCTGGGCGCGCAGGGCGTGTGCTTCGGCCGGGTGGTGACCGCGCTCTCGCCGCGCGGCGGTCCCTTCGACTGGGCCGAGATCACGACGCACGAGCTCTCGCACGTCTTCCACGTGCAGATGAGCCACGGCCGCGTGCCGCGCTGGTTCACCGAGGGCCTCGCCGAGCACGAGACGACGCTCGCGAGCGCGCACTGGCGGCGCGAGGACGATCACCTCCTCGCGCGCGCGCTGGCGACCGGCGCGTTCCCGCCGGTTCGCGATCTCAGCTTCGCCTTCACGCACGCGCGCTCGGGCGAGGAGATGCTCACGGCCTATTTCGGCGCGTGGCGCGTCGTCGCGTACCTCGATCAGCGCTTCGGCTTCGCGGCGCTCGTGCGCATGCTCCGCGAGTGGGGGCGCGGGCGCAGCACGGCCGAGGTGTTCCGCCGCGCGCTCCACGCCGACGTGGATCAGGTCGACGCCGACTTCCGTGCGGCCGAGACGGCGCGCCTCGCCTACCTCGCGAGCGACTTCTTCGTCGATCGCGCGGGCGCCTACGAGCTCGAGGCCGTCCGCGAGCGCGCACGCCTCGCCCCGGCCGACGCCGACGCGCAGGCCGCGCTCTCGGCCGCCGAGCACGCCAGCGGCCACGGGCTCGAGGCGCTCGCCGCCGCGCAGGCCACGATCGCGTTGCGCGCCGAGGATCCGACCGCTCGCTACGTGCTCGCGGCCCTCGCGGTGGAGCGCCACGATCCGGTCGAGGCCGAGACGCAGCTCGCCGCGCTCCTCGCCTCGGGCCACGACGGCTACGACGTCGCGCTGCTCTCGGGCGCGGCGGCCACGCAGCGCGGAGACGGGGCGGCCGTGCGCGCCGCGCTGGAGCGCGCGATGCACGTGGACGATGCCCGCCCGGAGGCGCACCACCTGCTCTTCGGCCTGGCGCGCGAAGCGGGCGACGGCGCCCTCGCGCTCCGCGAGGCGAGGCGCCTCGTGGAGATCGACGAGCACGACCGCGACGCGCTCGCCTACGTGCTCGACGCCGCGGCCGCCGCGAGCGACACCGCCACGCTCGACGCGCTCGCGCCGCGAACGCTCACGACCGACCCCGAGCGCGCGCGCGGCCACCAGCTGCTCGCCGAGTCGCTCGAGCGCACGCACCACGAGGCCGACGCGCTCTACGAGGCCGACACGTGGCTGCTCCTCGAGCCCGCGCGCGCCCGCGAGATCCATTCGATGCGCGCGCGCCTGCTCCGCGCGCTCCATCGCACGCGCGAAGCGGCCGAGGCCGACGCGCTCGCCGCCGCCGCGCCCGGGCCTCGTGCGCCGTGACCTCGTGAAGCCCTGGTAGAGTCCGCGGGTGTCGACCTCGGCTCCTGCCTCCCGCGCCACCGGCTTCGCGCTCGTCACGCTCACCTACGTGCTCGCCGCGGTCGCCGCGCTCTACGCCGCCGAGTGGAGCACACTCGATCGACCGCTCGCGCTCGGGTGGGCGAGCCTCGTGATGACGCTCGTCTGCTTCGCGGCCTCGTTCCTCGCGAAGAACTCGAGCTACTTCGATCCCTACTGGATGGCCGCGCCGCCGCTCTCGTGCGCCTGGCTCTGGAGCCAGCACGTGGAGGGCGCCTCGGGCGTGCGCGCGCTCCTCGTCTCGGTCCTCGTCACGATCTGGGCGCTCCGCCTCACGCTGAACTGGGTGCGCAGCTGGGGCGGCCCCGGGCACGAAGACTGGCGCTACGTGGAGATCCAGAAGCGCACGGGCCGCCTCTACTGGCTCGCGAGCCTCGTCGCGATCCACCTGTTCCCGGCGCTCCTCGTCTGGCTCGGCTCGCTCTCGCTCGTGCCCGCGCTCGCCACCGGCACGGCACCGCTCGGCGTGCTCGACGCCGTCGCCTTCGTGGTCACGGCGGGCGCGATCACGATCGAGGCGGTGGCCGACGAGCAGCTCCGCGCGCATCGCCTCCGCGCGACGAAGGACGGCACGATCATGGAGACGGGCCTCTGGGCCTACTCGCGACACCCGAACTACTTCGGCGAGATCAGCTTCTGGTGTGGCCTCTTCGTCTTCGCCCTCGCCGCGGCCGGCATGGACGCGTGGCGCTGCGCGATCGGGCCCGCGGGCATGATCGCGCTCTTCGTCTTCGGCACCATCCCGATGATGGAGAAGCGCTCGCTCGAGCGCCGTCCGGCCTACGCCGAGGTGCAGAAGCGCGTCTCGATGCTCTTGCCGCTGCCTCGCCGCCAGGGCTGACGAGACCGCGCGCCGAGGCCGTGATCGTCTTTTCGCTTGCGCATACTAAACCACCGGGTTAATTAACCAGCAGGTTCAACATGCCGCCTCGCTCCGACCGACTCGACGCGACCTTCGCAGCGCTCGCCGACCCCACGCGCCGGAAGATCCTCGCGCGCCTCCAGGACGGTGAGGCCACCGTGAACGAGCTCGCCGCCCCCCACGACATGAGCTTGCCCGCGATCAGCAAGCACCTGCGGGTGCTCGAGAAGGCCGGCCTCGTGGTGCGCTCGCGCGACGGGCAGACGCGCCCGTGCCGCCTCGCCGCCGAGCCGCTCCGCGAGGTCGCGGAGTGGGCCGAGGCGTATCGCCGCCACTGGGAAGAGAGCTTCGATCGTCTCGACGAGTACCTGCAGGAAATGAAGAAGCGCCCGCCGTCCGCCACCACCGCCCCCGCCCCCGCCCAGAAGGAGAAGAGCCATGCCCCACGTCGAAAGTGAGAGCGCCAAGAAGAAGACCTCCGGCCCCGTCGGCGATCGCGAGATCGTCGTCACGCGCGACTTCGCGGCGCCGCGCGCGCTCGTCTACGCGGCGTTCACCGATCCGAATCACGTGCCGAAGTGGTGGGGCCCGAAGGGCTTCGTCGTCACCACGAAGGACATCGACGTCAGGGTCGGCGGGCGATGGCGCTTCGACATGAAGGGCCCCGACGGGACCGTGTTCCCGAACCGGATCGACTACACCGCGCTGCGCGCGCCGAGCCACATCGCCTACGTACACGGCGCCGACACCGACCCGGATCCGGCGCGCTTCACCGTCACGATCGACCTCGAGGAGCTCGGCCCGGCGCGCACGCGCGTGACGATGCACTCGACGTTCGACACCGCCGCGCGGCGCGACACCGTCGTCGGCTTCGGCGCGGTCGAGCTCGGGCAGTCGACGCTCGAGAAGGGAGAGCAGCACGTCGCCCGCAGCCTCTTCGTGACGCCGCACGAGACCGCGCCGCGCGCGACGCTCCGCCGCCTGCTCCACGCCCCGCGCGCGCTCGTGTGGGAGGCGATGACGAGGCCCGAGCACTTCGCGCGCTGGTACGGGCCGCGGGCCACGAAGGTGACCGAGGTCTCGCTCGATCTGCGCGTCGGCGGCGCCTGGCGCGTCGTGATGACGTCCCCCGACGGGGCCGCGCACACCTTCTCCGGCGTCTATCGCGAGATCGTGCCCGGCGAGCGCATCGTGCAGACCTGGGCCTGGGGCGGCGCGCCCGGCGCGTCCTCGGTCGAGACGATGGAGCTCGTGGATCTCGGCGAGCTGACCCTGGTCGAAGCGACGATCGAGCACACCTCCCGCCAGGCGCTCGAGATGCACCTCGCCCACGGCATGGAAGAGGGCGCGACCGAGACCTACCAGCGTCTCGACGAGCTCCTCGCCACGATGCGCGCGGCCTCCTGACGCGGCCCACCCCTCTCCGGGCGATCGGCACTGCCTGATCGCCCGGAAGGGCAGCGCCTCGCGCGGGCCGAGGCGTGCGCGCCCTGCTATGCCGGCCCGCCGTGGACGAGCTCTCGACGTCGACGTCCGTCACTGCCGGCCTCGCGCGCGCGAATGCCACGTTCGAGCAGGCGCTCGCGGCCCTCGAGCGCCGTGGGCGCGTCGATCTCACGGGGCTGCCGACGTCGGCCGCCGCGCTCCTGATCGCCCAGGCCGCGCGCCCCGAGGCGCCCATCGTGGTCGTGACGCCCGACGCCGACGCCGCGCGGCAGGTCGCGACGGATCTCGCCTTCTATCTCGCCGAGACCGAGGGCGAGGCCTCCGAGGGCGAGGGCAGCAAGTCGGTCCTCGTCTTTCCGACGAGCGACACCACGCCCTTCGCCGACGTAGCGCCCGATCGGCGCGCCGCGATGGAGCGCCTCTCCACGCTCTTCCATCTCGCACACGCCCTGCCCTTCCGATGCCTGGTCGCGCCGGCCGCGGCGCTCGCGCGGCGCGTGCCACCGCGGGCCGAGCTCGCGCGCCGCTCGGTCGTCGTGCGCGCCGAGACGGAGCTCGATCGCGACAAGCTCGTGCGCACGCTGAGCGAGGGCGGCTACCTCCGCGTGCCCGTCGTGGAGGACCCGGGCACGTTCGCGGTGCGCGGCGCCGTCGTCGACGTCTTCCCCGCGAACGCGCGCTTCCCGGCCCGCATCGAGCTCGACGACTGGCTCGTGCTCTCGATCAAGATCTTCGACCCCGAGGATCAGCGCACGATCCGGACGACGAGCGAGATCACGCTGCACCCGGCGCGCGAGGCGCTGCTCGGGCCGAGCGAGATCGCGATCGCACGCCAGAAGATCCGCGACCTCTGCGAGGCGATCGATCTGCCCACGCGCGCCACGAAGGCGCTGCTCGACGACCTCGAGTCGGGGCGCCTCGTGCTGGGACTCGAGGGCCTCTTGCCGGCGTTCTACGACGGCCTCGAGTCGCTCTTCGAGTGCATCCCGGCGAGCGCGCGCTTCGCGCTCCTCGATCCGGCCGCGGTCGCGAGCGCGCTCCACGACGAGCTCGACGCCGCCGACGCCGACCGGAACGCGAAGGTCGCCGCGAAGAGCCCGGCCTTCCCGCTCGAGGCCCTCTACCTCGACGACGCGACGCTCGCGCGCGACCTGCTCGATCGGCCGCTGGCGATCTTTCACCGCGTGGCGACGCTGGGCGCGCCCGAAGAGGGGGCCTCGCCGCTCGCCGCGCTCGAGTCGGTGCGCGAAGGCGAGGTGCTCTCGCTCGGCGGCGAGGACCACGCGCTCCTGGTCGCCACGCTCGCCCAGCAGCGGGCCGGCCGCGGCAAGGACGACGCGCTCGCGCCGCTCGCCGAGCGCGCCCGCGAGTGGCTCGACGCGGGGATGCGCGTCGTGGTCGCCGCCCGCACGCGCACGCAGGCCGAGCGCCTCGGATCGCTGCTCAAGGGCTACGACCTGAAGCCCGCCGGGCCGCCGGCCGCGTTCTCGCAAGAGCTGCTCCGCACGCGCCCGCCCGGCGCGATCGAGATCGTGGTGGGCGCCGTCGCCTCGGGCTTCGTGCTCGCCACGCTGGGCCTCGTGCTCGTGACCGAAGAGGAAATCTTCGGCACGCGCGCACACCGCGCCAAGCAGAAGAAGAAGCGCGCCGGCGCCTCGGGCAAGCCCTTCCTCGAGGATCTGCGCCAGCTCGAGCGCGGCGACTTCGTCGTGCACGTCGATCACGGCATCGGGCGCTACCTCGGGCTCGAGAAGAAGGCGCTCGGCCAGTCGCAGCTCGAGGTGCTGCGCGGCCAGGCGGCGCTCCAGGTCGAGGTGCTCGTCGTCGAGTACGCGGGCGGCGATCGGCTCTTCCTGCCCGTCACGCGCCTGCACCAGATCCAGAAGTACGCGGGCGGCGAGGGGCAGACGCCCAAGATCGACAAGCTCGGCGGGCAGACCTTCGCCAAGACGAAGGCGAAGGTCCGAAAGCACGTCCAGGAGATGGCGGACGAGCTCCTGCGCCTCTACGCGCAGCGCGCCGCCGCCAAGCGCCCGCCGCTCCCGCCGGCGGATCGCACCTACGCCGAGCTCGAGGCCACGTTCGCGTTCGAGGAGACCGCCGACCAGCAGAAGGCCATCGACGAGGTCCTCGCCGATCTCGAGGGCGAGCGGCCCATGGATCGGATCGTCTGCGGCGACGTGGGCTTCGGCAAGACGGAGGTCGCGATCCGCGCCGCGTTCCGCGTGGCGATGACGGGACGCCAGGTCGCCGTGCTCTGCCCCACGACCGTGCTCGCGCAGCAGCACCTCTCGACGTTCTCGGCCCGCATGCGCCACTACCCCGTGCGCATCGAGGGTCTCTCGCGCTTCGTCGACAGCAAGAAGGAAGCGGAGACGCTCGCCGGCATGAAGGAGGGCAAGGTCGACATCGTCGTCGGCACGCACCGCCTCCTCAGCAAGGACGTGCACTTCAAGGATCTCGGGCTGCTCGTCGTCGACGAGGAGCAGCGCTTCGGCGTCACGCACAAGGAGCGCGTGAAGAAGCTGCGGAGCGAGGTCGACGTCCTCACGCTCACGGCGACGCCCATCCCGCGCACGCTCCAGCTCGCCGTCGGCGGGCTGCGCGACCTCTCGCTCATCACCACGCCGCCCACCGACCGGCGCGCCGTGCGCACGTTCGTCACGCGCTGGGACGACCACCTGCTGAAAGAGGCCATCCAGCGCGAGCTCGCGCGCGGCGGGCAGGCCTTCTTCGTCTACAACCGCATCGAGGGCCTCTACGAGCGCGCCGGCAAGCTGCAGGCGCTCCTACCCGACGCGCGCTTCGCGGTGGCGCACGGCCAGATGGGCGAGGCCGCGCTCGAGACCACGATGAGCGACTTCGTGGCCGGCAAGTACGACGTGCTCTGCGCCACCGCGATCATCGAGAGCGGCCTCGACATCCCGCGCGCGAACACGATCCTCATCGATCGCGCCGACACCTTCGGCCTCGCCCAGCTCTACCAGCTTCGCGGCCGCGTCGGCCGCTCGCGCGAGCGCGCGTACTGCTACCTCATCACGCCGCCCGCCTCGGCGCTCACCGACGAAGCGCGCGCTCGCATCGAGGCGCTCGAGCGCTTCAGCGAGCTGGGCGCCGGCTTCCAGGTCGCGTCGCTCGACATGGAGCTGCGCGGCGCGGGCGACGTGCTCGGGGCCGAGCAGAGCGGCTCGCTGGCGAGCGTCGGCTTCGATCTCTTCCTGCGCATGCTGGAGGAAGCCGTCGCCGAGCTCCGCGGCCAGCCGGTCGTGCGCGAGGTCGAGACCGAGCTGACGCTCGAGACGCCGCTCTACCTACCGGAGAGCTACGTGGACGACGTGGGCCTGCGCCTCTCGTTCTACAAGCGCTTCGCGAGCGCCGACGACGAGAGCGACGTCGCCGAGATCGCCGCCGAGCTCGAGGACCGCTTCGGCCCGCCGCCGCCCGAGGCGCTGACCTACGTGCGCGCGATGCGTCTGCGCGCGCCGCTCCGCGCCTATCGCGTGCTCGGCTGCGAGGCCAACCGCGAGCGCGTGACCCTGCACCTGCGCGAGGACACACCGCTCGATCCGGCGAAGGTGATGGCGAAGGTCGCCATGAAGAACAGCCCGTGGCGCCTGACGCCGGACATGAAGCTCACACGGCGCTTTCCGGCCGAGCTCGCGGGCGACTCGCTCGATCGCGTCGAGCAGCTGCTCCGCGAGCTCGCCGAGCTGAAGTTCCAGGGGCGCTGAAGGGCGGACACCCCTCGGTCGGAGCCCTCCGCTGCATTCCGAGATCCCGCGCGAGTGCGCTGGATCGGAGTGGGATGTCCCAGCCTCGGGTCGAGCACCGAGCGCGTCCCCGTGGCGCTTTCCGGCGGGCGCGCCGGATGGCATCGGGCCGACGGGCGCGCGAGGCAGGCGGGAAAGCCAGCCTCGCCGCCCACGGCGCGTCCGCTCAGGCCGTGGCGCCCTTGAAGGGGCGCTCGATGGCGCGCTCGACCTTCTTCGCCGTCTCGGTGACACGCGCCGCGATCTGCTTGGCGGTGCGCTTCACCTTCGTCTCCGCCTTGCGCATCGCGGCCGAGAGCTGGCTCTCGGTCTTCTTCGCGCTCGCCTTGGCCTTCGCCTTCGCGCTCGCGGCCTTCCGCTGCGCCTTCGCCTTCGTCATCGTCGTCATGGGAGTCTCTCCGTTCGCCGCCCGGAGATTCGAGCGTGCGCAGGGAGGGACAGCAACGCCGGTGCCGACCCCACGGCGCGTTCGGAGCGCCGATCCGTCGCGCCTGCGCCACAACGGTGACGTGATGCGACGCGCAGCGCGTCACCGCACGCGTGGCGACCTCACGCCTGCGCGGGCTCGATCCGACGCGGCATCTGCGGGCCGGGACGCTCTTCGTGGTCGACCTGCGCGATGCGGTTCTTGCCGTCGACGAAGACGACCTTCGGCACGTGCGTGCGCGCCTCGTGCTCTTCCATCTCGCCGTAGGTCGCGAGGATCACGAGGTCCCCGGGCTTGTTGAGGTGGGCCGCCGCGCCGTTGATGCAGATCACGCCCGAGCCGCGCGGGCCCGGCAGCGTGTACGTCACGAGGCGCGAGCCGCGCGTGACGTTCAGTACGTGCACCTCTTCGTGCACGAGCATCCCGGCCGCATCGAGCAGGTCCTGATCGATCGTCACGGACCCCTCGTACTCGAGGTCGGCGTGCGTGACCGTCGCCCGGTGGATCTTCCCCAGGAACATCCTGCGTCGCATTCGGCTTCCTCCATGGCGGCCCCGAGGGGTCCACCCAGATGTGGGAAACCTAGGGCGTTTCTCACACCGTGACAACCCCAAGATCGAAAAGCGAGCTGGACCGTCCACAGCTCCATGCGCACCACGCTGCTCGCCCTCGCGCTCGCCACCGCCACCGTCTCGCCGGCCCTCGCCCTCGCCCAGGGGCCCGAGACCGCCCCTCGCACGGAGGTCTTCGACGACGCGGACCTCGTGACCGGAACCCTGCAGTCGCCGGACGCGGACATCATCCGCGCCCATGGTCGGATGCACCGGCGCACGCTCATCCAGCCGCGCGCTCACTACAACCCCGAGATGCTGCGCTCGGTCGAGAACCTCTGAACGATCGGGCAGCGCCGCCACGCGCCGCTCTCGCGCTCGCCTGCGCGCCGCACTATAGATCCCGGCGTGAAGGACGAGCGCAGCGACCCCGAGCTCCTCGACGCGATCCGCGGGGGCGATTCGCTGGCGCTCTCGGCGCTGCTCGCGCGCCACGCGCCGACCGTCATGCGCTTCGCGACGAAGATGTGCCGCGACGAGGCCGACGCCGAGGACGTGCTGCAGGAGACGCTGCTCGCGGCGGCCCGCAACGTGCGCGATCTGCGCGGTGGCGCCGCCGTCTCGACCTGGCTCTACACGGTCGCGCGCAGCTTCTGCATCAAGAAGCGCCGGCGCCGCAAGGACCAGCCGGCCGCGTTCGATCCGATCGACGGTGAGTCGGCGCCGGTCCTCGAGGCGCCGAGCGGCCGTCCCGATCGCACGCTCGAGTCGCACGAGATCGGCGCGGCGCTGCAGGAAGCGCTCGCGAAGCTCGACGACACCTCGCGCGAGGTGATCGTGCTGCGCGACGCCGAGGGGCTCAGCGCGGCCGAGACCGCCGAGGTGCTCCAGACGAGCGTCGATGCGGTGAAGAGCCGGCTGCACCGGGCGCGCTCGGCGCTGCGCAAGGCGCTCGAGCCCGTGCTCTACGCCGAGCCGACCGTCCCGTCCGACCCCGCGTGCCCCGACATCGTGAACGTGCTCTCGCGCCACCTCGAGGGCGACGTGGGCCCGGAGGCGTGCGCGGCGATGGAGGCCCACGTGGCGACGTGCGGCTCGTGCAGCCATGCCTGCGAGTCCCTGCGCGAGGTGGTCGCCACGTGCCGCGCGAGCGGCAGCGAAGGCCTCTCGCCCTCCGCCGAAGCGCGCGTGCGGGACGTGCTGAAGCAGGTGATCGAAGCCCGCGCCTGATATCGTCGCGAGAGGATGGCGGAGCCCTCTGCGTGATCGGTGATCTCGGAGCCGACCCGTTCCCGTGGACGGTCGAGAAAGCACCCCACGCGCCGCGCGAGCCCGGGTGACCCGAGCGCTCCGCGTCGCCCGAGGGGGCGCCCTCACCGCGTGCCTCGTGCTCGGGGCGTGGGGGATCACGCTGCCCGCAGCGGCCCAGGCCCCGCGGCCCGTGGTCGTGCTCGCGGGCGACGACGACACCGAGGCGCTCGCCGAGCGCCTCGAGGGGCAGCTGAGCGACCTCGACGTGGTGGTGACGGTGGCACGCGCGAGCCCGGGCGAGCCGGGCGTGGCCGCGCGGGCCGAAGAGGCGACCGCGCAGGCCGCGGGCGCGCACGGAGCGCTCGTGATCTGGGCCGCGCTGCGCACCTCGGAGCCGCGCGTCTACCTGCTCGACGTGGACGCCCAGCTCCTCTTCTCGCGCGCGCTCGGGGCGCAGGAGATGGGGTCGGCCGCGATCGAGAGCGCCGCCGTGATCTTGCGGACGGCCGTGCAGGCCGCGCTGGCCGGACGGCCGCTCGGCCTGCCGGAAGCGGAGGCCATCGCCGCCGAGACGACGGGCGAGGAAGTCACCCCGGGGCCGGGGCCCGCGCCTACGACGGCGACGGCCGAGCCCGCGCCGCCCGAGCCCCCTGCGAGCGAGCCCGCCCCCGACGCATCCACCGAGGAGCCCGCGCCCGGAGCGCTGGCGCCTCTCCGGATCGCCCTCGGATGGCGCGGCGAGATCGACGGGGCGAGCTCGGCGGGCGCCCACGGCGTGTGGCTCGACGTCGCGCTCGCCGTAGGGCCCATCGTCCTCGGGCTCCTCGTCGAGGCGGGCATCCCGGTCGACGTCCCGAGCGCCGAGGTCCACTTCCCCCTGAGCCGTCACGCCGCGCTGCTCGAGGTCGCCTACCACGTGGAGCTCGGGGCCGAGCTCGCCCTCGAGATCGGCGTCGCGGGCGGAGCCGCCGCGTACGACCGCGAAGCCGCCACGGTGACGTCGGGTCTCGCCGGGACGGGCACCACGTGGTCCTACGCGGCCCTCTTCGCCGTGCTCACCCGCTGGGTGTGGAGCCCCGGCGACTGGCTCTCCGCCTGGCTGGCGGTCGGCGCCGACGCGCCCGCCCCTCGCCCCGCGTTCGCCGTACGACGCGCCGCAGGCGATACAATCGTGGCGGACCTCTTCCCCGTCTCGCCTCGGCTCGAGCTGGGCGTCGCAATTCGGATTTTCCCGTGACCCGGAGCGCCCGATGACGCCCTCGATCCACGGGATGGCTGCCGCCAGCACCGAGACCCCGAGGCCAGCCTACGACGCCGCGCTCGCCGAGCAGGCGCGGGCGGCCCAGGCCGGCGACCGCGCGGTCCTGCAGGCGCTGCTCGTGCGCATCCAGCCGCGCCTCCGGAACCTCGTGCGCTACTTCCTGCGGGGCGACGCGCACGTCGACGAGGTGGCCCAGGAGGCGCTCGTCGCGATCGTGCGCGGCCTGCCGACGTTCCGCCACGAGGCGCCCTTCGAGGCGTGGGCCGATCGCATCACGGCGCGCCTCGCCTTCGCGCACATCCGCCGCCAGGCCAAGGAGCGCGACGCGCCGCGCGCCGCGCTGCAGCTCGTCCCCGATCCCGCGAGCGGTCCGGCGCCCGACGCCTACGTGCAGCGGCGCGATCTCGTGCGGGCACTCGACGCGATCCCGCGCGATCAGCGCGACGCCGTCGTGCTGCACCACGTGGTCGGGATGACGGTCCCCGAGATCGCGACCGAGGTCGGCGCGCCCGAAGAGACGGTGCGGAGCCGGCTGCGGCTCGGGATGCAGCGCCTGCGAGACATTCTGGAAGCGCTTCCTGGAGGTTCGCGATGACCGAGCCGGAACGTCCGCTGCTCGACCCGCTCGACGACGCCGCGGGGCCCGCGGTGCCGATGAGCAAGGCCGAGATCGAAGCCATGGTGCAGGCCGCGATGGCCGAGGGCCTGGCGGCGCCTGCACCCGCGCCGGCGCCAGCGCCGACGCGCGTGCCGTTCGCGCGCCTGTTCTGGATCGCCGCGGCGCTGATGATCTCGGTGGCCGCGGCGGCGGCGTTCGGCACCTACGTCGGCGTCCAGGTAGGTCTCCGCGAGCACGCGCCGCCCCCGACGCCTCCCCCTGCGCCGGCGCCCGAGAGCGCGCTGCCGGCCACCGGGCCAGCCTCGTCCACGCAGCACGCGCCCGAGGTCGCGCCGGTTCCCGAGGTCGCGCCCGCGCCCGAGATCGCACGGTCGCCCGAGGTCGCGCCCACGCCCGAGATCGCACCGTCGAGCGGAGCACCCGCGCCGCGCGCGAGCGCCGACGCCACTTCGTCCGAAGATCTGCTCCTGCTCGCGAACCGGCTCCGCGCCCGTCGTGAGTGGCGAGCCGCCGCGCAGACCTACGAGCGCATCGTCGCCCGCGACGACGCCTCCGACGAGCGCTACGTCGCCGTCGTCGCGCTCGCCTCGCTCCAGCTCGAGCACCTCGATCGTCCGCGCTCCGCGCGGCGCCTCTACCAGACCGCGCTGCGCCTGCGCCCCACGGGCGCGCTGTCCGAAGAGGCGAGCTACGGCGTCGCCTCGACCTATCGCGCCGAGGGGCGCGACGCGGAGGAGCGGCGCGCGCTCGAGGCGTACCTGGCGGCCCATCCCTCGGGGCTGCTCGTCGCGCAGGCGCGCGCGCGTCTCGCCTCGCTCGGAGCCACGCCGTGAGGCGCGCTCGTCCCTGGCTCGTGGCGCTCGCGCTCGCGGGCTGCACTCAGGTCGACGTCGTCGCGCGCGAGCTCGGCGATGCCGCGGGCGTCGATGCCGCCGTGCCGCCGCTCTTCGTCGAGGACTTCGAGACGTGCGACTACCGCCGCTGGGCCGGGGCCGATCCGGGCGCGACGCGCATCGATGACGGCATCGCGCACGCGGGCCTGTGCTCGTCGGTCTCCGGCGAGATGCCGACGCTCGTGAGCGATCGCCACGTGGACTTCACGCCGGAGGACGGGCTCTGGGTGCGCGCCTGGTTCCGCTTCGGCCCGAGCTTCGTGGCCTCGCAGCCCTCGAGCAACATCACCCTGCTCCGCGTGGGCGACGGCACCGACGCGCTCCAGGTCTCGATCTACGTGCCCGTCGGCGGCAACCGCCTGAGCCTCGACACCACGCCACCCCCCGGGCTGATGCAGGTCGAGGTCGGCTCCACCTACGTCGTCGACGCCGCGGGCGAGCGTGGCGCGTGGCACTGCGCCGAGCTCCACGTGCAGCTCGAGCCCGTCGGCGCGAGCGGCGGCGGCACGCTCGAGCTCTTCGTCGACGGGAGCGCCGTGCTCTCCACCACGCGCGCGCTGCGCGGCGCCAACGATCTGCGCCTGAGCCGCCTCCGCCTCCAGCCCGCGATCTTCGGCGGCGCGAGCTGGCCGGCCGACAATCGCCTGAACCTCGACGACCTCGTGGTGGACGTGCGGCGCCCCGGCTGCGCGCCCTGACGTCCACCGCGTGCGCTCGGTGCGAGCGTCAGAGCCCCGCGCAGAAGCCGGGCCGCGTCGAGTACGTCTGCGTGCACATGAAGACGGCGATCTCGTGGATCTCCGCGTCGCTGAGCTGCGTGCCGAGCGGCGGCATGTACGCATCGCGGCGGTCGGGCACGCGCGCCGTGAGCCCGTCGTGCACGGTGTCGTGGAACGTGGCGTAGTCGGGGACGTTCTGGATGATCCCCGAGTTCTTCACGTAGTACGTGAGCGCCGGGATGTCGCCGCCGGGCCCGTGGCAGTTGGAGCAGAAGTCGGCGTAGAGCTCGGCGCCCGTGGTCGGATGCGGGAAGGCGCGGAGCCACGTGCCGATCGCGCTGAGGTCGGCATCCGAGAGCTGCGCCGGCGTGAACGCGAGCATCGTTCGCTGGTCGCCCCAGGTCGAGCAGTTGCCGCGCGCCTCGCACCCGGCGGTTCCGCCCCATTGGTTGTCGTCGCCGTTGCGCGCGAAGTAGTCGACGAGCGACTGGTCCGCGTGGCGGCTCTCGGGCGCGAGGGTCGTGCCCTGCGCGTCCGCGCCGTGACAGGAGGCGCAGAGCGTGGTGTACGCAGCCGGCGCGCCCGACGACGTCCCTGCGTCGACGGGATCAGGGCCCGTGTCCACCCCCGGCGTCGCCGCGTCGACGGGCATCAGGCCGGTGTCGATCGGCGGGCCGGTGTCGATCGGCGGCCCGCCGTCGCTCCCGTTCGAGGCTGCGTCGCCCCGGACGCCCGCGTCGGTCGTGGGGCCCGAGGGCGCGCTCGCCGGCGGGCTACACGCGGGTATCAAGGACAGCGAGACGAGGCAGACGGAGAACGTGTGTTTCATGAGCTCCTCGAAGGGCGGACGGTGCGCGAGCCGAGAGCGGTGCCCGGCGTTCTGAGGGGATGGAGGCGGCCCCCGCCGCGGGCGGGTCACGAAAATCGACACACCGGGGCCCGCCGCGCGTCGAATGCGAGACGGGTTACCCTCGTCGACCCTCCATGCGCCGCTTCCTCGTCACGCTCGCGCTCGCGCTGGCCCCGCTCGGCTGCGGGGCCGCCTCGCCGCGCGCCGCCGAGCCGGCCCCCGCCCCCGCCCCGGGGCCCGAGACCGCGAGCGCAGCTCCGCCGCGGGCCTCGCCACGCGAGCCCATCGCGGTCTCGCGCGAGGTCGCCGTCACGGCCGACGCCACGTGCACCCTGCCCGAGACCACGTGCGACGCGGCGGCGCCCTGCCCCGTTCGCGTCGTCGCGCTCACGCCCGACCCGAGCGCATGCGTGACCGAGCAGACCGAAGACGCCGCGCAGGTGCTGCTCATCCGCGGGCTCGTCGTCGCGGGGGACACCGCGTGGATCGACACCGACCAAGGGGTCTATGGCAGCACCCGGCTCGGTTGGGAGCGCGACGCCGATCTCCGAGGCACCGACGCGATCCCCCAGCTCGTGCTCGGAACGGACGTCTGGCGCATGCCGCGCGCGCTGGCGCTGACCGAGTGTCACTCGCCCGTCGTCCACTGCCGCAGCGGTGGCCCGAAATGCGCGATGCCCATGCCCGAGTGCACGCCCGTCCCCGACCTCGTCCTCGCCACGCACGGGCCCGCGGCGCAGCCGGTGACGATGCCCAACCCGCTCGCGGGCACCACGACGCGCTACCCGGGGAGCGGGATGCCGGAGCGCGAGCCGCTCGTCGCGATGGCCGGCACGAGCGCACGCGACGTATGGGTGCTCTCGACAGAGCGGCTCTTCCACTGGGACGGGCACGCCGCGACCGCCACCGCGCTCGACGCCGAGGATCCGATCGTGCGTCTCGTCTCGGATCCCTCGGGCGTGATCGCCGCAACGCGCTCGGGCCGCCGAGCGCAGGCCGTCGGCGGCGCCTGGCAAGCGCTCCCCGAGCAGCCCGGCCCCTTCCTGGGACAGCCCGTCGATGCGCCGCCGCACCCGTTCGCGGTGCTCGACGAAGCGATTGCGACCGGCCCCGACGCGTTCTGGGCGCGGGGGCACGTGCGCGCGTTCGCGAGCGGCCCCGACGTGGCCCCGTGTGTCGTGCGCTACGAGCGGGGCGCGTATCGCACCTGGATCGGCGCGAGCGCGCAGCGCCGCTGGCTGCGCCCCGACCCGGGCGCGCTGGCCTCGCTGCGCGTCGAGACGGGGAACGTCGCGGTCGACGGCACGCGCTACGCGCCGGGGCTGTTCCCGTTCGCGGAGGTTCTCTGGCAGCAGCCGCGCGACCTGGTGCGACTGCCCTCGGGCGAGCTCCTCGCGGCGACTCCCCTCGGTCTGTTCGGCCTCACCGACGCCCAGTGGACGCGCTACCTCCCGCGGGCGCTCGAGCACCTCGCGGCCGACACGGACCTCGTGGCGGCGGCCGGGGGCGGGCTGCTCCTGCTCCGCGAGAGCGGGGGATTCTGCCCGGCACTCCGTCTCTCCGAAGGCAGCAACGAGAGCCTCGTGGTCGCGCACGGCCACGCGTGGCTCGCCACGATGGGGCATCTCTACTCCGTCGACGCCGCGCACCATGCCGACGAGTGGTCGCTCCGCCTCGGCGACACCAGCGCGCGGATCGAGCGCGTGCTCGCCGACGGCACGGACGTGCGTGTGTTCGCGCGCACGAGCGATGGCCACACGCTCACGACGCGCTTCGACGGCACCGCCTGGTCCCCCGCGACCACGATCGGCAGCGAGCCGATCTACGGGGCGGTGGGATCGTCCTCCACCGAGATCCGGACCGACACGGCACGCTTCGACGGCCACTGCTGGTCCCACGTGACGAGCCGGTCCCAGCCACTCGTCGCCGTTCCCGAGGGCGCCACCGTGCGGGTCGAGCTCGTGGGGGGCGAGGAGGCCGACCTCGTGCTGCGCATCGTTCCGGCGCCCTGACGCGAACCCTTTCGGCGCTCGCTGGCTCCCACTTCCGAAGCGAGGGACGGACGATGGCGAGCGAACCGATTCGAGTGACCTTTCCCGGTGGCCTGCGCGTGGATGCCCAGGTGGGCAACTTCGTGGTGAAGACCGACCAGCCCGTCTCGGGCGGCGGTCTCGACGAGGCGCCGGCGCCCTTCGATCTGTTCCTGGCCTCGATCGCCACCTGTGCGGGCATCTACGCGCTCGGCTACTGCCGCGCCCGCCAGCTCTCCACCGAGGGCCTCGCGGTGACGCAGTCGGTCGAGGCCGATCCGACGACCAAGCTGCCGGCGCGCATCACGCTGGAGCTCACGCTGCCCGAGGGCTTCCCCGAGCACCACCGCGTGGCCATCCTGCGCGCGATGAACGGCTGCAAGGTGAAGAAGACGATCGCGGCTCAGCCGGCGTTCGACGTACGCTTGGCGGGCGATCCCGCGACCACCGTCGCAGCCGCCTGAGGAACGGGAGGAGACGAAGCCATGTGCCGACGCGTGACGTGCGAGAAGTGCGGAAAGCCCACCTACGCGGGCTGCGGTGCCCACATCGAGATGGTGCTGGGCGACGTTCCGAAGGAGCAGCGCTGCAAGTGCCGTGAGGCGGTGGCCGTGAGCGGCGGTGGCGATGCGCCGGGCGCAGCGAAGGCCAAGTGGTGGCCCTTCGGGAGCTGACGCCCCGGGCCCGTTCGTCCCCCGCGTGACCGACCCTCCGTGCTCGACCGGACATCCTGGTCGGGCACGGTCCGTTTCAGCGCGCTCGCGCGGGCGCTCGGCCTTCAGCCCGGCTTGCGCGCGGCGAGCCGCGCGAGGTGTTTGTCGCCGAACCAGCCCTCGCGATAGCTGACGACCTCGAGGCCCTCGCAGGCGCGGAGCAGCTCGTTCGTCTCGGCGAGCCAGCGCGCGGTGCGCGAGGGCTGCTTCTCGAGGCTGCGCACGGTCGCGATCTCGGCGAGCAGGATCCCACCCGGCGCGAGCCCGTCGCGCATCGCCGGGAAGAGGCCCGGCTGCCGGTAGTGGAAGCAGCAGATCAGATCGAACGCGCCGGGCGGCAGGCCCTCGCGCTCGAGATCGCGCACCACCGTCTGCACCTTGAGGCCCTCGTCGCGCGCCGCCTCGCGGCAGAGCGCGAGGCCCACGGGCGAGATGTCGACCGCCGTGACTTCGAGGCCGCGCCGCGCCATTCCGACCGCGAGCCGGCCCGCCCCGGCGGCGACGTCGAGCGCCCGACCGCCGCGCGGTAGCTCGGCATCGAGCTCGGAGACCCACGCGGGGATGGAGCGCGGGAGATCCCTCTCGGCCGCCCACCTCTGGTCCCATTTGACGCGATCTTCGTCGGCCATGGCGGGGGATCGATACCACGCGCGCACGGCGGCGGAAACGCCCCTGCTCGCCGTGGACGAGCGGCCCCGTCGCCGCTATGTTCGCGCCGTCATGTCGGCCTCCCACGCCTCCGGCTCCGATCACGGCTCGCACGAGCCGCACCCGCACCCGCCGACGCCCGCGGTCTACGACGAGGCGGCGGACACGCCCACGTGGGTGCCCGTCAGCGGCCTCGTGCTCTTCCTCGTGATCGCGCTCTACGTGATCTTCCGCAGCGCGATGGCGCCGACGCCTCCGCCGGGCGCGAGCACGACGGACGAGGCGTACCCGGGCGAGGTCGCGCCCGCCGCGCCCGAAGCACCGCCCGCGCAGTGACCCCGGCGCCGTCCGCGCAGTGACCCCGGCGCCGTCGGCACCATGACCCCGACGCCGTCCGCGCAGTGACCCCGACGCCGTCCGCGCAGTGACCCCGGCGCCGTCCGCGCAGTGACCCCGGCGCCGTCCGCGCAGTGACCCCGGCGCCGCCGGCACCATGACCCCGACGCGATCGGGGCGCGGAACGCAGCGCGCTCAGCCGAGCGCAGCGATCTCGGCGTCGCTCAGGCCGGCCTCGCGAAGCACCTCGGCCGTGTGCTCGCCTTGGCGCGGAGCGAAGCCGGCCGCGATCTCGCTCGCGATGGGCGTCTTGAGCTGCGGCAACGTCGCGCCGTCGCGCAGCGGCACGTCCACCACGAAGCCGCGCGCCCGATGCTGCGGGTCGCGCGCGACCTCCTCGGGCGTGAGCACCGGCTCGAGGCAGCAGTCGACCTTCTCCGCGAACGCGATCCACTCGGCGAGCGTCTTCTCGGCGAAGATCGCGGCGATCTTCTGCTTCCACTCGCGCTGGTGATCGCCGGGCGCGAGGGCCGTCATGTCGGGGCTGAGGCCCACCGCGGTCGCGAAGGCCGTCCAGAACTTCGGCTCGAGCGCGCCGAGCGCCACGCTGCGGCCGTCCTTCGTCACGTAGGTCTGGAAGGGCGCGATGCCGCCCGAGAGCGGCCCCGAGCCGTTCGTGAACGAGAGCCCGCCCCACGCGCTGAGGAGGCCGAACGCGCCGAAGCTCGCCGAGCCTTCGCACATCGAGACGTCGACGAAGCGCCCGCGCCCCGTGATGCCCCGCGCCGAGAGCGCCGCGAGGATCCCGACGAGCGCGTAGGCCGCGCCGCCGCCGATGTCCGCCATCTGCACGCCCGCGACCTGCGGCGGGCCGCTCTCGGGCCCGGTGAGGCCGAGCACGCCCGACCGCGCGAGGTAGTCGATGTCGTGCCCCGCGCGCATCGCGAGCGGCCCCGTCTGCCCGTAGCCGGTGATCGCGCAGTACACGAGCCCGGGATGGAGCTTCGAGAGCTCGCCGTAGCCCAGGCCGAGCTTGTCCATCACACCCGGCCGGAAGCTCTCGACGAGCACGTCGTAGCGCGGCACGAGCCGCCGGAACGCGGCGCGCGCGGGCTCCTTCTTCAGATCGAGCACGACGCTGCGCTTGCCGCGGTTGAGCATCTCGAACAGCGCGTTCTGCCCGGTCGAGACGTGCGGCGGCATGAAGCGGAGGTAGTCGCCCGCGCCCGCGTCCTCGATCTTGTCGACCTTCGCGCCCAGGTCCGCGAGCGCCATGCACGCGTAGGGGCCCGGGAGCAGGCGCGAGACGTCGAGCACGCGCAGGCCCGCGAGCGGCCGCCCGTCGAGCTCCGCCTCGGGGACTCCACGCGAGAAGTGCTCGCTCATCGCTCGGCCCGATCCCGCGCCACGAGGCTCACGCCGTGGGGCTCACAGCGAGAGGATGTCCTTCTCTTTGGCGGCCACGAGCTGGTCCGTCTTGTCGGTGCCTTCCTTGACGATCTCTTCCATCGCCTTGGTGGCGCGATCGATCTCGTCGGCGCTGGCGCCGCCGTCGTCCTCGATCGTCTTGAACATGTCGCGGCAGTCGTGGCGCGCCTTGCGGATGGCGACCTTGCAGTCTTCGCCGTGGCCCTTGGCGAGCTTGGCGAGCTCCTTGCGCCGCTGCTCGGTGAGCGCCGGCATCGGTAGGCGGATGATCTTGCCGTCGTTCTGCGGCGTGAGGCCCAGCGGCGACTGCAGGATCGTCTGCTCGATCTGCTTGATCGTGCTCGCGTCGAAGGGCTTGATGACGAGCAGGCGCGGCTCCGGCACCGAGATGCTCGCCATCTGCGAGACCGGCGTGGGCGTGCCGTAGTAGTCGACGCGAATCGAGTCGAGGAGGTCCGGGGACGCGCGCCCGGTGCGCAAGCGGGACAGCTCGCGCTTCAGCGCTTCGTGGGCCTTGCCGATGCTGGCCTTCAGCTCGTCGAGGGTCTCGTTGATCATGTTCTCTCTCTCCGCCGACCTACTCGGAAACCACCTACTCGGAAACCAAGGTACCCACGTCCTCGCCGAGCAGGACGCGCTTGATGTTGCCGCGCTTGAGGAGCGCGAACACGCGGATCGGAAGCTTGTTCTCGCGACAGAGCGTGATGGCGGTCGAGTCCATCACGCCGATGCGCTCGCTGAGACATCGATCGTAGTCGAGACGGCGGTACATGACCGCATCCTCGTGCTTCTTGGGGTCCTTGTCGTAGACGCCCTCGACGTTCGTCGCCTTGCAGAGGAGCGAGGCGCCGATCTCCATCGCGCGCAGCGCGGCCGCGGTGTCGGTGGAGAAGAACGGGTTGCCGGTGCCCGCGGCGAAGATCACGACGCGGCCCTTCTCGAGGTGGCGCACGGCACGACGCCGGATGTAGGGCTCGGCCACCTGTCGGATGTCGAGCGCCGAGAGGACGCGCGTGTCGACCTTCAGCCGCTCCAGCGTGTCCTGGAGCGCGAGCGCGTTGATCACCGTCGCGAGCATCCCCATGTAGTCGGCGGTCGAGCGGTCCATCCCCTGCCCGTGGCCCTTGAGCCCACGGAAGATGTTGCCGCCGCCGATGACGACGCCGCACTCGGCGCCGAGCGAGTGCGCCTCGGCCACCTCGGTCGCCAGGATCTGGAGGGTCGCCGGATCGATTCCGAACGCACCGTCGGCCCCGGCGAGCGCCTCGCCGGAGAGCTTCAGCATCACGCGCTTGTGCTTGAGATCGGGCATCTCCGGGACGCTCTATACAACGAAACGAGGGCGAGCGGGCGAGCCGGATGAAGGGCGCCGCCCACCAAGCGAAAGGCCCGCGGCTTTCACCAGCGGGCCCTTCGTCGTGTCGTGCGGGAGGACGCTCAGTTGGAGGCGGCGACCTGCGCGGCGACCTCGGCCGCGAAGTCCACCGTCTTCTTCTCGATGCCCTCGCCGAGCTCGAAGCGCGTGAAGCGGCGCACGCTGATCTTCTCGCCGATCTTCGCCGCGAGGCCGTCGGCCGCGCCGCCCACCGTGGTCTTGTCCTCGCGCGTCACGAGCTCCTGCTCGTTGAGGCAGACCTCGGAGAGCCACTTGTCGAGCTTGCCCTCGAGGATCTTCGCGACCGCCGCCTCCGGGCGCTTCTTGCCCGTCTTGGCCTCTTCCTCGGCCATCTGGCCGCGGAAGATGTCGAGCTGCTTGTCCTTCTCGGCCTGCGGGACGTCCTCGCGGCGCACGTGGAGCGGAGTGCTCGACGCGATCTGCAGGGCCACCTCGTCGCAGAACTTCACGAACTCGTCGCTGCGGGCCGTGAAGTCCGTCTGGCAGTTCACCTCGACGAGCACGCCGATGCGCTGGTTGCTGTGGATGTAGCTGACGATGCGACCCTCGGCCGCGATCGCGCCCGCCTTCTTGGCGGCCTTGGCGAGACCCTTCTTCTGGATGATCTCGACGGCCTTCTCTTCGCTGCCCTCGGCCTCGATGAGGGCCTGGCGGCAGTCGTTCATGCCGGCGCCCGTGCGATCACGGAGCGACTTGACCTGAGCTGCGGTGACGTTTGCCATGTTGCTTGGTTCTCCGAGTCCGAGGACTTCTCAGTTCGAGCTCTCTTCGCCGCCGCCCGCCGGGGCCTCGCCGCCGCCACCACCGCCGCCGCCGCGCGGGCCACGGCCACCGCCGCCGCCGCGCGGGCCACGGCCACCGCCGCCGCCACGGGCGCGCTGGAACTCGACCTCGACCTTGCGGTCGCCGCGATCGCCACCGCCCTCGCCACGCTCGCCGCCGCGCTCCCCGCGGCCCTGCTGCGTCTCGCGACGGCGCTGCTGGCCCTCGACGCACGCGTCGGCGATCTTGCCCGTGAAGAGCTTGATCGAGCGGATCGCGTCGTCGTTGCCCGGCACGACGTAGTCGATGAGGTCGGGATCGCAGTTCGTGTCGGTGATCGCCACGACCGGGATGCCGAGCTTGTTCGCCTCGTCGACCGCGATGTGCTCGTGGTGCGGGTCGATCACGAAGACCGCCGCCGGGAGCGCGTTCATCATCTTGATGCCGCCGATGAACTTCTCGAGGCGCTCCTGCTCGCGCTTGAGCTTCATCTGCTCCTTCTTGACGAAGTTCTCGGCCGAGCCGTCCTCGAACATGCGGTCGAGGTCACGGAGGCGGTCGATCGCGCCTTTCACCGTGCGGAAGTTCGTGAGCGTGCCGCCGAGCCAGCGGCCCGTGACGAAGAACTGACCGGCGCGCGTCGCCTCTTCGCGGACGGTGTCCACGGCCTGGCGCTTGGTGCCGACGAAGAGCACGTGGCCGCCGCGGCCCACCTGGTCGACCAGGAAATCGTACGCGCGCTTGAAGAGCAGCGCCGTCTGATCGAGGTCGATGATGTGGATCCCGTTGCGCGCGCCGAAGATGAAGGGGCGCATCTTCGGGTTCCACCGACGCGTCTGGTGCCCGAAGTGGACGCCGGCGTCGATGAGCGAGCGGAGCGAGAGCGGGAGATCGGAACCGTAGTCTTCGGTCTGGGCTGCTTCAGTCACTGGATCCTCCGGTTGTGGCCTCCACCGTCTCGAGGGGGCGACTCTCAGCCTCGCGGCTTCGAGCACCGGGCCCCCACCGTGTCCACCGCGGCCGAGGCCGAGGCTTCCGACGATGTGTGGGATTTCGGCCGGGAAACGCTCCCGACCGGCCCTGGCGGGGACCAGAGCGGCGCGGCGTATACCACGGGCCCGATTCGGGGCAAACCGGGCGCCAGAACGGCGCAAGGCGCGCCCCGTGGGACGCGCCTTGCGGGTCTGGCGCCGGCGACCGGCGACTCAGCGCCGGCTGCTCTGGAGGAAGATCCGGAGCACGTACCAGAACAGGAGCGCCACCGACGAGAAGAGCGCCAGCGCCGCCGCCACGTGCTGATCGGTGCGGTAGTGCAGCATGACGTTCGACGTGTAGTAGAGGATGTAGCCGCCCGCGAGGATGATCATCGCGCCGGAGAACCAGACGCCGAGCGAGAAGCCGAAGAGGATCGCGCAGACGATGGTGCCGAGGGCGCCGAGCGAGAGCACGCCGAGCATGCCGCGCATCCACGAGAAGTCCTTGCGCGTGAGGAAGACGATGCCGGTCAGGCCCCCGAAGAGGACGAGCGTGACGAGGCCCGCCGTGGGAATCGCCGCCGGATCGATGAGCATGGCGAAGTAGAGGAGCGGCATGAAGATGACCGACTCCGCGACCACGTAGAGCCCGAGCCCCGCGTACTGCATCAGCGAGCTCGAGCCGCTGCGCGCCCACCAGTCCGCCAGATAGCTGACGCCGATGAAGGCGCCCATCACGACGAGCCAGGCGAGGTTTCCGAACTGCCAGAGGACGCGGAAGAACATCTCCGCGACGGGCGTGACGAAGTAGAACGCCTCGAGGAAGACGAACGCGAAGATCGCGCCCACGAGGTGCAGGTACGTCCGCACCAGGAACGCTGCACGGTCGTCGACGCTGGCTTGGGCAGCCGACATCCCGCGGCCCGAGTACTGGGGATCGTATTGCATGGTCTCGCTCCTCCGATGGACCGTACGCGGGCCCGGGGCGAGGTCAAGCGCCGGCGGGCCTTGCACCAGCGCGACCTGTCTGTCATGCGGGGGTCCCCGCGCTCATGTCCGCCCGCGAGCTCATCGTCCTCGGTACGTCCAGCCAGGTTCCGACGCGCTTCCGGAACCACAACGGATATCTGCTGCGCTGGGACGACGAGGGGTTTCTCTTCGATCCCGGCGAGGGAACGCAGCGGCAGATGATCTATGCGGAGGTGAGCGTGACGCAGATCACGCGCATCTTCGTCACGCATTTCCATGGCGATCACTGCCTGGGCCTCGCGGGCCTGCACCAGCGCATCAGCCTCGATCGCGTGCCGCACGAGGTCGAGATCCACTACCCGGCGTCCGGCCAGCTCTTCTACGAGCGCCTGCGCCACGCCTCGATCTATCACGACGTGGGGCGCATCGCGCCGCGGCCGATCCGAGGCGAGGGTGTGATCGCGACGAGCGGCAAGCTCGAGGTGAGCTGCAAGCGGCTCGACCACGGCGTCGAGACGTTCGGCTACCGCTTCCGCGAGAAGGACGGGCGCACGATGCTGCCCGAGAAGCTCGAGGCGGCGGGCGTGCACGGCCCGGCGATCAAGGAGCTCATCCAGAAGGGATCGCTCGTGGTCGGCGACACCACGGTGCAGCTCGACGACGTGAGCGTGTTCAAGAAGGGCCAGAGCTTCGCGCTCGTGATGGACACGCGCATGTGCGACAACGCGATCGCGCTCGCGAAGGACGTCGACCTGCTCGTCTGCGAGGCGACGTACCTCTCCGACGAAGAGCGCGAGGCGCGCTCGCACGGCCACCTCACGGCGCGCCAGGCGGGGACCATCGCGCGCGAAGCGGGCGTGCGGCGCCTGGTGCTCACGCACTTCTCGCAGCGCTACGGCTCCACGAAGCCCTTCGTCGAAGAGGCGCTCGAGGCGTGGCCGGGCGGCGACGTGGTCGCGGTGCGCGACGGGGATCGCGTGCCGGTGCCCAAGCGCGCCTGAGCGCGCGTCAGTACGTGTCCGACGAGGGCGCGGCGGAGCGCGGCGGAGCGCCAGAGCCCGTGGCCCTGCCCTGCGGCCCGCTCGTGGGCGCAGCGCTCGTGGGCGGCGCGCCCGACGGCGGCCCGCTCGTCGGCGGAGCGCTCGTCGGCGGCAGCGCGTAGTCCTCGGGCGCGCCCGGATCGAGCGGCATCCCCGGCGGCAGCGGCGGACGCGGCGGCTCGGGCGCCGGCGGCACGAAGCGGTGGACGACGAGATCGAGGTGCGCCGTGCCGCCCTCGGTGACGCGCGTCGTGGCGGTCGCGGCCTCGATCACCGGATGCCACGCCGTGATCGTGACGTCCTGATCGGCCGGCACGTTCTCGAGGCGGAAGTGCCCCGCCTCGACCGACACGGTGTGGACTGGGTGGTGGAACACCATCACCGCCGCGCGGCCACAGGGCGCCGCGAACGCGCACTGCACGGTCCGCGGGCCGGCGCGATCGAGCGGCGCATCGAGGGGATCCGACGGGAGCACCGACTGCAGCATGCCGAGACCGAGCTCGGGCATGAACGGGTAGCTGCCCTCGTTCACCACGTGGAGCGAGTCGCCGCGCGTCGCCGTGATCGTGACCGGGCCGAGGCGGCAGTCGTGGATGCGCAGCTCGTGCACCGTGGGCTCGCCCGCGCCGATCCAGTGCTCGGGATCGCCGGTCGCGGTCACGGCGACGTTCGCGAGGCCTCGCGCCGCGTCCATCGCGAGCGGTCGCCGATCCGCGCCGTGGGGCGGCGAGCACTCCGCCGGGAGCTGGCCCGCCGTCGCCACGTCGAACGGAGAGTCGGCGTAGGCCGGCTCCTCTTCGCCGTCGGCGAGACGAATCGTGCCCTCGACCGTGCCGACGGGGATTCCGGCGACGAGGTGACGCTCGCCCGAGGGCGTCGCCGGGCCCTCGGTCGCCGTGGTGGGCGGAGGTGCCTCCTCGTCCCAGCCCTCGCACCCGGCGAGGGCCCAGAGCGCAGCGAGCGAGACGGCGAGGCGCGACGTGCGGGACATCGCCCTCATCGTGACTCGATCAGGAGAGATGCGCCGCCGAGAGCGCCAGCTCGAGGTAGTGCGAGGGCGCGATGCCCATGCGGATCACGAAGTAGCTCGAGAGCACGAGCGCGCTGACGACGTAGAACGAGCGCATCGGCACCGCGAGCACCGCCCCGTTGTCGGGCTGCTTCATGAAGAGGAACACGAGCACGCGCAGGTAGTAGTACGCGCCGATCGCGCTGGAGAGCACGCCGAGGATCGCGAGCCACGTCATCCCGCCGCCCTGCGCGATGGCGGTGGCGAGGATCGCGTACTTCGCGAAGAAGCCCGCCGTCGGCGGGAAGCCCATCAGCGAGAGGATGCCCAGCGTGAAGGGCACGGCCACCACGGGATGCCGGCGCCCGAGGCCCGCGAGGTCGTCGTAGGTGACGGCCTCCTTGCCCTTGCTGCCTGCCCAGATGAGCGCGCCGAACGCGAGGAGGTTCGAGGCCGTGTACGCGAGCAGATAATAGAGCACCGCCGAGAGCGCCTCGGCCGCGGCCTCTTCGCTCGTGCTCCGCGCGAGGCCCGCCGAGACGATGCCGATCAGGATGAACCCGCCGTGCGCGATCGAGGAGTACGCGAGCATGCGCTTCACGTTCTTCTGCGAGAGCGCCGCCACGTTGCCGACGACCATCGTGATGGCCGCGAGCCCCGCGACCGCGGGAAGCCAGCCCGAGCCCGTCGTCGCGAAGGTCTCGGTGCCGAAGAGCACCACGAAGACGCGGATGATCACCGCGAACACGGCCGACTTCACGACCACGGCCATGAAGCTCGTGGCCGGCGTCACGGCGCCCTCGTAGGCGTCGGGCGTCCACTGGTGGAAGGGGACGGCGCTGACCTTGAAGCCCAGCCCGATCATCACGAGCGCCATGCCCAGGAGCGTGAGGCGCAGGTCCGCGCTGCCGTCCTCGACCGCGCTCGAGATGGCCCCGAAGCTGGTCGCACCCGTCGCGCCGTAGAGCAGCGCCGAGCCGAAGAGCAGGATCGCCGATGCGAACGAGCCGAGCAGGAAGTACTTCATCGCGCCCTCGGCGGCCCGCGGGCTGTGCCGGCGGAACGCGACGAGGCCGTAGACGCCGAGCGAGAGCGTCTCGATCGCGACGAAGAGCGAGAGCAGGTCGGACGCGCGGCCGAGCACCATCGCGCCGAACGCCGAGAAGAGCAGCACGAGGTAGAACTCGCCGCGCTCGAGGCCGTGCTCGTTCAGGTAGCCACCCGCGAGGAGCGCCGCGAGCGCGCCGCCGCCACAGACGGTGACGTCGATGAAGAGCGCCAGGCGGTCCATCGCCAGGTAGCCGCCGAGCGTCAGCGTCTCGGTCGGCGGGTCGTCCCAGAGCGCGAGCGAGAGCCCGCAGCCGACCAGGAGGATGAAGAAGGTCATCAGGCCGAGCTGCGCGCGCTCCTTCACGAGCGCATCGACGATCATCATGACGACGCCCGCGCCGACCACCCAGAGGAGCGGTGCGAGCGAGGCAGCGGCGCCGAGGTACTCCGCGAGGGGGCTCATCGTGCAGCTCCGATTCCGGGCGCGTGCGCCGGCGTGGGGGCGAGGACGTCCGCGAAGGACGTGTCGGTGTGCGCGGACGAGGTTCCGAGCGGACGAGCGCCGTCGAGGCGCGCGGCGGCATCGCTCGGAGCCGCAACGCCCTCGCCTTCCGGCGCGACCTCGACCGGCGGGTGGCGAAGACCGGCCTGCTCGATGTGCAGGTCGTTCGTATAGCCGGCGATGTACTCCGAGACGAGGTGCTCGACGCTCGGGCGCATCGTCTCGAGCATCGTGGACGGGAACAGGCCCATCCAGAAGATCGCGACGACGAGCGGCGCCAGCGCGATCCGCTCGCGGTGATTGAGGTCCGCGAGGCCCTCGTTCTCCTTCTTGTCGAGCGGGCCCCAGAACATCTTCAGGACCGCGTGCAGCATGTAGACCGCCGCGAGGATCACGCCCATCGCCGCGAAGAACACGAAGCGCGCCTCGAAGCCGCCGAGCTCGCCCGAGACGAACGAGCCGCTCATGATCATGAACTCGCCGATGAACCCGTTGGTGCCGGGCAGGCCCACCGAGCTCATCGTCACGATCACGAAGAGCACCGTGTACGCCGGCATCGCCTTGGCGAGCCCGCCGAAGTCGGCGAGGTCACGCGTGTGACGACGGTCGTAGATGACGCCGACGAGGATGAAGAGCGCGCCCGTCGACACGCCGTGGCTGACCATCTGCAGGATGGCGCCCTGGATGCCCGGCTGCGTCACCGAGAGGATGCCGAGCATCACGAAGCCGAGGTGGCTCACGGAGCTGTAGGCGACGAGCTTCTTCACGTCGCGCTGCACCCACGCGCACACCGCGCCGTAGAGGATGCCGATGACCGCGAAGACCGCGAGCGTGGGCCCGCAGAAGTGCGAGGCCGAGGGGAAGAGCGGCATCGCGAAGCGCAGGAACCCGTAGCCGCCGAGCTTCAGCAGCACGGCCGCCAGGATCACGGAGCCCCCCGTCGGCGCCTGCACGTGCGCATCGGGGAGCCACGTGTGCACCGGGAACATCGGCACCTTGATCGCGAACGCGAGTGCGAACGCGAGGAAGAGCCAGAGCTGCTCTCCCGGCGGCAGCTGCAGGTTCGTGAGGTCCTCCCATGCGAACGACCAGACGCCCGTCACGTCGTGGTACTGCGCGACCACGTACAGGATCGCGACCAGCATCAGGAGAGAGCCGACGAAGGTGTAGATGAAGAACTTGAGCGCCGCGTAGATGCGCTCCTTGCCGCCCCAGATGCCGATGATGAGGTACATCGGCACCAGCATCAGCTCCCAGAACACGTAGAAGAGGAACAGGTCGAGCGCGACGAACGCGCCGATCATGCCCACCTCGAGGAGCAGGAACGAGAAGGCGTACTCCTTCACCTTCGTGCTCACCGCGTTCCACGACACGAAGAGCGAGATCGGCGTCAGCGCCGTCGTGAGCAGCACGAGCCAGTACGAGATGCCGTCGACGCCGAGGCGCCAACCGATGCCGAGCGAGGGCACCCACTCGGCGTTCTCGACGAACTGCATCTGCGAGGTCGAGTAGTCGCCCTGCCGCAGCCAGCCCGAGAGCACGAGCTCGAGGCACATCACGAACATCGAGAAGTTGCGGATGCCGTTCACCCACTGGCGCGGGATGAAGAGCACACCGATGGCGCCGAAGAGCGGCACGCCGAGCAGCATCGACAAGAGCCCGTGCTCGGGCGCCGGCACGATGTCGGCGAAGAAAAGGTACGCGATCGCGACGACCGCCGCGAGCAGGTACGCGCGGTAGCGCTCGAGGTCCGTGGGCTGCGTGCCCTCCGGAGCCTGCGGCGCCGTCGCCGGCGTGGCGGAAGCGGCGCTCATCGCGCACCTCCCGTCGAGGTCATCGCCATTTCCATGTGCGGCACTCGGATCGTGATGCACTCGCGGGTGTGCGAGCGGTTACCGAAGGGGCTCTCCGTCTCGACGGTCGCGCAGGCGCGCGTGACGATGCGGAGGGTGGCGCCGCTCATGCGAGCGACGTCGCCGGGATCCATGTCGAACTCGTGCGTCTCCGCGCTCGACTGCGCGGCGCCGACCATCGCCTGCGCGGTGCCGGTGTCGAGGACGACGTGCGTGCCGTCCTCGGTCTCGAGACGCACCGTCGGATCCACGTGCGCGGGAGGCTCCTCGCCCTCGCCGCGGAGGTCCTCGATGCGGAAGCCGGCATCGTCGAGCGGCACGCGCTGCGCGCCCGGCCCGATCTCGACCTCGGAGACCGTCGTACCGTCGCTGCCCTCGATCTGCGCGACGAGCGCCACGTACGCGTCGTCTCCGCCGTAGGTGTGCGACGCCGCGGGCGAGGTGGACCACTCGGTGTCGACCTCTCCGTCGGAATCGAAGTCCCAGCGATAGCGGTAGCCGGTGCCGCGCTCGGCCTCCCACTCCACCGTGGCTCCGTCCGCCTGCCCGACCACCGTCGTGTGCGGGTACGTGAACCACCAGAGCATGCCCGCCGCGCCGATCGCGAAGATCGTCGTGTACATGTAGATGGCGCCGGTCTGCAGGCGCGTCGCGATGAGGCCCAGGCCCCGCGCGATCAGGCCCGGCACCACGGTCAGCAGGCCGTCGACGAGCAGCCGATCGATGTTCGCGGCGACGACCGCGAGGCTGCGGAAGGGCCCGATGAGAACGAGCTCGTAGAGCTCGTCGACGCGCCACTTGTCCATGAGGAAGGAGTGCAGGCCGGGCATCGACTTCGCCATGCCCGCCGGCACCGAGCCGTCGCCCGCGTAGTACCAGCTGTACGCGAGGCCGATGCCCCCGAGGCCGGCGAGCGTGCCCACGCCCATCGCGGTCCAGCCCATCCACATCGGCGCGTGCTCGGCGACCTCGGCGCCCGGCAGGCGCGCCCACGTCGCGACCGGGCCCCAGTGGCCCTCGGCGCCGCTCATCCAGTGGCCCCACCACGAGTACTCGCCGACGACGGGGAACCAGTGCGGCAGGCCGAGGAAGCCCACGACCAGCGCGCCCAGCGCCAGCACGATCAGCGGGATCGTGATCGCGTCGTCCGACTCGTGCGGCTCGGCGTGGCCGTGATCGTCGTGGTCGCCATGGTCGTCACCGTGCGCATCGGCGGCGGGCTCGTGACCGCCCTTGAACTTCCCTTCGAAGGTCCGGAAGTAGAGGCGGAACATGTAGAACGCCGTCATCGCGGCGGTGATCGAGAGGCCGACGAAGACCGTCCAGCCCACCCACGCCGGCAAGTGCTCGGTCGACTCGAGCGCGCCGTAGAGGATGTCGTCCTTCGAGAAGAAGCCGCTCGTGAGCGGGAAGCCGGCGATCGCGAGGCACGCGATCAGGAAGGTCGCCGCCGTGCGCGGCATATACTTCCGCATGCCGCCGAGGTAGCGGATGTCGGCGTCGCCGTGCGCGTGCACCGCGTGCATCACCGAGCCCGCACCGAGGAAGAGGCAGGCCTTGAAGAACGCGTGCGTGAACACGTGGAAGATGCCGGCGCCGAACGCGCCCGTGCCGACCGCGGCGAACATGAAGCCGAGCTGGCTCACCGTGGAGTAGGCCAGGATCTTCTTCATCTGGTTCTGCACGAGGCCGATCGACGCGGCGACGAACGCCGTCGCGGTGCCGACGAGCGCGATCACGGCCATCGCCGTCGTGCTGTGCAGGAAGACGTTCGAGAGGCGGCAGCAGAGGTAGACGCCCGCCGTGACCATCGTGGCCGCGTGGATGAGCGCCGAGACCGGCGTCGGGCCCGCCATGGCGTCGGGGAGCCAGACGTAGAGAGGCAGCTGCGCGCTCTTGCCGGTGCAGCCCAGGAACAGGAGCAGCGCCGCCAGCGTGCCGATGCCGACGCCCCACGGCACGCCGCCCATGATGAACGGGCTCGCCGCGATCTCGGCCGAGGCCGCGTTGATCTGATCGAACTCGAAGCTGTGGGCGACCGAGACGAGGAGGAACGTGCCGATGAGCACGCCGAAGTCGCCGATGCGGTTGACGACGAACGCCTTGCGACCGGCCGCCGCGTACGCGGGGTTCTCCCACCAGTAGCCGATGAGCAGGTACGAGCAGAGACCGACGCCCTCCCAGCCCACGAACATGAGCGGCACGTTCGAGCCCAGCACCAGGATGAGCATCGAGGCCGTGAACAGGTTCAGGTACGTCATGAACCGCGGGTAGCCCGGGTCCTCCCCCATGTAGCTCGTCGAGTACACGTGGATGAGCGACGCGATGCCCGTCACCATCACCGTCATGATCCCGCTCAGGTGATCCATGACGAAGCGGACGTGGATCGGGACGTTCCACACCGCGCCCTGCCCGGCCGGCAGCGCGATGTCGAACCACTCGTAGACCGTCTGGACGATCCGCCCCTCGTCCTCTTCGCCGCCCTCGCCCGAGCTCGCGCGGAGCAGCGTGACGAACGCGTAGAGCGCGATGAGGAACGACGTGAAGACCGAGCCGACCGAGAGGCCGGTGACGAGCGACTTGTTCGCGCGACCACCGAAGGAGCCGTTGATCACGGCCGCCAGCAGCGGGAGCAGCACGATCCAGACGAGCGAGTGCTGCGCGAAGCCCGAGAAGGAGAAGTACTCTTCCATGTCTCGCTCAGTTCCTCAGGAGGTCGGCGCGATCGCTGTCGACCGACTTCTTCAAGCGATAGAGGCTGATCAAGATCGCCAAGCCGACGGCCGCCTCGGCCGCCGCGACCGCGATCACGAAGAACGCGAACACCTGACCGGCGTGGTTGTTCGGGTGCCAGCGGTTGAACGCGACCAGCGTGAGGTTGACCGAGTTCAGCATGACCTCGATCGACATGAGCTGGAGCAGCAGGTTGCGCCGGGTGAGGAACCCGACGGCGCCGATCCCGAACAGGACGGCGGCGAGCGACAAGTAGGTGCCGAGGGTGATGATCATGGCTTCACTCCGCGGCCTCTCGCTCGCTCGGGAGCGGATCGGCCGTGCGCGGGCGGATCGGGAGGGGCTTCTTCTTCGGCGGCGCTTCGTCGGTCTCGAGGCTCGGGCTCTCGCCCGGGTGCACGCCGCGCGCGACGGCGATGGCGACGATGATGCCGATCAAGAGCAGGATCGAGACGAGCTCGAAGGGAACGGCCGCGTCCACGAAGATCGCGCTCGAGACCGCGTCGACGCTGCCGAACTCGACGCAGCCGCTCGCGCCCTCGGCGCAGCCCTGCAGCAGCACGCTCGGGACCTCGGTCGCGCCGACCTGGAACGCGATCGCGCCCGCGACGAGCGCGATGGTCGCGCCGCCCACGATCTTGGTCGACACGCCTCGCTGGTCGCCGCGCGACGAGAGCGCGCCCGGACCGATGAGCATGATGACGAAGACGAAGAGGACGACGACCGCGCCCGCGTACACGAGCATCTGGATGGCCGCGAGCAGGTGCGCGTGGAGCGACAGGTAGAGCCCGGCGAGCGAGACGATGTGGAGCAGGAGCGCCATCGCCGCCCGGAGCGGAGAGCGCTGCGCCACGGTCCCGACCGCCGAGACGATCGCGACGATGGCCGCGACCACGAAGAGCACCTGCCCCGAGGTGCTCAGGTCGCTGGTCAGCGCGGTGGTTGCCGTCTCGTGCATCTCAAGCCCCTCCCGCGAACGAAGAAAGCAGCGCCCGGTCGAGGCGGCGATCCGCGAGCGGAACGCCCTTCTCGGCCGCCGCGAGGAACTCGCCGCGGTACTTCCGCACGAAGGCGAGCATCGGCATCGCCGTACCGTCGGCGAGCGCGCAGATCGTGTTGCCCATCATGTTGTTGGCGATGTCGACCAGCAGATCGACGTCGCTCGCCTTGCCCTTCCCTTCGCAGAGACGGTTCAAGACGTTCTCGAGCCAGCCCGTTCCTTCACGGCACGGCGTGCACTGACCGCACGACTCGTGGTGATAGAACTTCATCAGGTTGCGCGACGCCTCGACCATGTTGACCGAGGAGTCCATGACGATCGCGCAGCACGTACCGAGCATCGTCCCGATGTTCCGCATCGTGTCGACGGCCATCGGCACGTCGAGGTGGCTCTTGCCGTGCCACTTGTTCATCGGGCTCTTCGCGTCGGGCGCGTGCACCTTGTCTTCGGGGCGCAGCACCGGCGTCGAGCTGCCGCCGGGGATCACGCCCTTGAGCGGCCGATCCGCGTGGAGCATGCCGCCGCCGAAGTCGTAGATGAGCTCGCGCAGCGTGATGCCGACCGGAGCCTCGAAGACGCCCGGGTTCTTCACGTGGCCGCTCACGCCGTAGAGGCGCGTGCCGCCATCCTTCATCTCCGGCGGCAGGAGCGAGAGATTCGACCACTTCTCGCCGCCCATCGTGATCACGTCGGGCACGCTCGAGATCGTCTCGACGTTGTTCACGATCGTGGGCATGCCGAAGGCGCCCTTCACGGCGGGGAACGGCGGCTTCAGGCGCGGCTCGCCGCGCTGGCCCTCGAGCGAGTTGAGGAGCGAGGTCTCCTCGCCGCAGATGTACGCGCCGGCGCCCGGGTGCACGACGATGTCGAGGCCCTTGCCGCCCTGCGTGACGATCTCCTTGCCGAAGGGGCGCGGGCCGAGATAGCCGCGCTTCTTGCAGTCGGCGATCGCCTGCTCGAGGCGCGCGATCGAGAGCACGAGCTCGCAGCGCACGTAGATGAACGTCTTGTGCGCGCCGAGCGCGTACATCGCGATGATGCAGCCCTCGATCAGCCGATGGGGATCCTTCTCCATCAGCGTGCGATCCTTGAACGTGCCCGGCTCGCCTTCGTCGGCGTTGATCACGAGGTAGGCCGTCTCGCCCGCCTTCGGCTGCGCGAGGAAGCTCCACTTCATGCCCGCCGGGAAGCCGGCGCCCCCACGGCCGCGGATGTTCGCCGCCTTCACCTCGTTCTTGATGAAGTCGGGCGTGAGCTCGTTGATCGCCTTGCGCGCGGCGGCGTAGGCGCCGTGCTTCTCGGCGACCTCGAGCTGCCAGCTGCGGTCGAGCGTGTAGCGGTTCGAGAGGATGTTCGCGTACGTCGTGGGCATCACGAAGCCTTCGGGGCGGGCGGCGCGGACGCGGCCGGCGGCGTGGAGGGATTCGAGGGAGCAGGCGCCGCGGCGGGCGCGGGATTCTTCTTGAAGGCGGTCTCGGCCTGCGGCGGCGGCGCGCCCTTCTCGTAGGCGTCCATCACCGCGTCGAGCGCGGCCGGCGTGAGGTTCTCGAAGAAGCGATCGTCGATCTGCACCATCGGGCCGTAGCCGCAGCCGGCGAGGCACTCCGCCTTCTTCAGCGTCCACTGGCCGTCGTGGCTCGTCTCGCCTGCGTGGCAGCCGAGGCGCTTCTCGAGGTGCTCCTGGATCGCCTTGCCGCCGCGCAGATCGCACGAGAGCGTGCGGCACACCCAGACCACGTGCTTCCCGACCGGAGCCTGGTGGTACATCGTGTAGAAGGTCACGACGCCCTGCACCTCGCTCGTGGCGAGCCCGAGCTTGTTCGCGACCCACGCGATCACTTCGGGAGAGACCCAGCCCACGTTCTGCTGACAGACGTGGAGCACCGGAATGCAGGCAGCGCGCTTGGTGGGATATCGCGCGACGATCTCGTCGATCTTCTTTTCCTGGTCGGTGCTCAGCGAGAGAGCCATGCGCGTCGCTTTCGGGCGCCCCGTGTGTCGTGTTTCTCGTGGGCCTCGCCGCCGTCGGGACGACGAAAAGCGCCTGGAACGAAGCCGCGCGACGAGGGGAGCGCACACGCGCGCAGCGCGCCCGGGGGTACGGGCGGGGCGGACGCTAGGCCCCTCCACGGAACGTGTCAAGGACGACTTGGGACGTGAAAAAGCCCTTCCCACACGGGCTTCTTCTGGCTAATGTCGCCGCGCTCGAACGAGGCTCCTGGGGGGTCCCCGGAAACCCGGTCGAGCGAGCGTGAATGGATCGAGTGCCCTCGTGCCGAGAGCGCGCAGGGTTGGAGGCGCCAGTGACCGTCTTCTGTCCGAACTGCGGGAAGCCCAATACCGACACCGCGACGCAGTGCGTGGCGTGTCAGTCGCCGCTCAAGCCGAAGGCGGCTGCGTCGAAGTTCAAGGGCACGATGATGATGACGGGCGTCTCGGGCGCGAAGCCGCCGGCGCCCGGCGCACCCGGCGCTCCGCCGGGGGGACCGCCTCCGGGCGCGCCGCCCGCGGCCGAGCCGCCGAAGCCGAACCTCGCCTTCCAGCAGACGATGCTCGGCCCGATGACGCCGCCGCCGGGCGCGCCGCCGAGCGCACCGATGGGTGCGCCGCCGAGCGCACCGATGGGTGCGCCGCCGCCGAGCGCGATGGGCGCGCCGCCGCCGGCTGCGCCGGGTGGGTTCGGTGCGCCGCCGCCGAGCGCGATGGGCGCGCCGCCGCCGGCTGCGCCGGGTGGGTTCGGTGAGCCGCCTCCGGGCCCGCCGCCGGGCGGTGGCTTCGGGGCGCCGCCGCCGAGCGCGGGCGGGGGTTTCGGCGCGCCGCCGAGCGCGCCGGCCGGTGGGTTCGGTGCACCGCCGAGCGGCGGGGGTGGCTTCGGCAATGCGCCTGCGACGCCGCCGCCGAGCGGTGGCTTCGGTGCGCCGCCGCCGAGCGCTCCGGGTGGCGGATTCGGAAGTGCTCCCGGCACGCCTCCCCCGGGTGGCGGCTTCGGTGCGCCGCCTGCGGGCGGTGGTTTCGGCGCGCCGCCCTCCGGTGGCGGTGGTGGCTTCGGCGCGCCGCCCTCCGGTGGCGGTGGTGGCTTCGGCGCCCCGCCCTCCGGCGGCGGTGGTGGCTTCGGTGCGCCGCCCTCCGGCGGCGGTGGTGGCTTCGGCGCCCCGCCCTCCGGTGGTGGGGGTGGTTTCGGCGCACCTCCGGGCGGCCCGCCGGGCGGCGGCTTCGGCGCGCCTCCGGGCGGCGGCATGGGTGCGCCGCCTCCCGGCGGGATGGGCGGCGGGATGGGCGCGCCCCCTCCGGGCGCTCCGATGGCGGCTCCGCCCTCGGGTGGCGGCGGCAGCTCCGTGGCCAAGTACATCGGCATCGGCTGCGGTGTCCTCATCCTGCTCAGCTGCTTCGCGTGGGCAGGCTGCTACGCGTGCAGCATGATGGCGGCCAACAGCATCCCGCAGACGCCGATCGTCGATCCGGGTGTCGGTGGGGGCGGCGTGGCGCCGCCCGTGGTGGGCGGTGGCGGCGGCGGGAGCACCTGCGCCCGCGCCGTCGAGTGCTGCAACGCGTACGCGGCCACGCCGCTCGGCGCGTCGGTCGCGTCGTCGTGCCCCACGTACAACACCGCGGGCATGCCCGACTCGGCGTGTCAGTCGGCCATCGATGGCTTCCGCACGGGCTTCACGGCCACGGGCCAGGCCGTCCCGGCCGCGTGTCAGTAGTCATTTCTTCGTAGTCTCACGCAGGCGGCGCCCCGCTCTCGGTTACGATGAGCGGGGCGTTCGCTTTTCGAGATCTTCCGACCGATGTGGTGCATCGAGTACGACCCGGCGAGCCACCTGCTCGCCATCCGCGTGACGCGGCAGGCGCCCGCAGGCGAGATGCGCGCGCTCATGCGGGCGCACGTCCAGGCGCTGGCGGCGACCGGCGGCGCGAGCTTCCGCGTGCTCACCGATCTGCGGGGGCTGATGCCCCTCGACGCCGAGTCCGCGCAGCTCTTCTCCGACATCAAGCGTGCGGCCCAGTCCCTGCCCGGCTTCACCTCGCGCGTGGTGCTGTGCGACAGCGCGACCGTGGCCATGCAGCAGCGCCGCACCTCGCTGCAGGATCAGACGGCCGAGCAGGAGCTCATCACCTTCGACGAGACCGAGGCGCGGCGGCAGCTCCAGCTGGAGGCGCGATGAAGCTCGCGCCCTTCCTCGCGGCCCTTCTGCTCGCGATCGCCGGATGCGGCGGCTCGGCGCCGCCGCCCTCGAGCACGACGACGAGCGAGGCGCCGCGGCCCGTTCGGATCGCCTCGACGGAGGAGCCCGCGCCGACCACCGGGAGCGAGGCCGCCCCGCGGCCCGTGCGCGTGGACCCCGCCGTTCCGGGCGAGGTCGCGATCTCGGGCGACCTCGCCGACCCGCCGCCCGTCGAGCCTCCCGCGCCGTGATGGGTTGTCTATCGCGCCATCGTGGCCACGTTGGGCGAACGAAGGACGCGAGACCGTGAGCTACAAGGACTACTACGAGCTGCTCGGCGTGCCCCGCACGGCCAGCGCGGACGACCTGCAGAAGGCCTTCCGCACGCTCGCGCGGAAGTACCACCCCGACCGCAACAAGGAGCCGAAGGCGGAGGAGCGCTTCAAGGAGATCAACGAGGCCTACGAGGTCCTCAAGGACGACAAGAAGCGCGCGCTCTACGACCAGTACGGCCCGGCGTGGAAGGCGATCTCCGAAGGTCGCCAGCCGCCGCCCGGCGCCGAGAACGTGCGCTTCGACTTCGGCGATCTCGGCGGCTTCGGCGCGAACGGCTCGATCGACCCGAACGATCTGCAGTCGATCTTCGAGCAGATGTTCGCCGGTGGCGGCGCGCAGGGCGTGGGCTTCGGCGGCATCCCGGGCATGGGCGGTCGCGGCGGCTTCGGCGGCGCGCGACGGCAGCCTCCGCGCGGGCGCGACGTCGAGTCGAGCTACGAGCTCGGCATCGCCGACGCCTTCCGCGGCGGCTCGCGAGAGATCGGCCTCGCGGGCGATGGCGAGACGACGCGCATCACGCTGAAGGTCCCGGCCGGCGTGCGCGACGGGCAGCGCATCCGCCTCGCCGGCAAAGGGCAGCCCGGCCCGCGCGGCCCTGGCGACCTCTATCTCACCGTGAAGCTCGTGCCCGATGGGCAGTTCCGCTTCGAGGGCACCGACCTCGTGACGCCGCTCCGCGTGGCTCCGTGGGAAGCCGCGCTCGGCACCACCGCCGCGCTCGGAACGCTCGATGGCGAAGTGAAGCTCAAGGTGCCGGCCGGTACCTCGTCCGGCCGCCGCATCCGGCTGCGCGGCAAGGGCTATCCCCTCGAGAACGGCGAGCGCGGCGACCTCTACGCCGTGGTGGAGATCGCCGTCCCGGAGTCGCTCTCCGAGCGCGAGAAGGAGCTCTTCGAGGAGCTCCAGAAGATCTCGTCCTTCCGCGCACGCTGAGTACCGCGTACCGCAAGTTGGTGCCCAGATCGGCGCCGCGGCGCCCGTCGGGCAAGGAGGTAGGCGGGAACGGGCCCGAGGCCCGTGACCAACGACCCGACGCCGCCCGGCGGGATGCCCCGGCGTCGAGGCGGGCACGAACTTGCGGGGAGCGGTACTGAGCCGTCAGGCGCGGAGGATCCGCGTCGCACCGGCCGCGGCGCGTGCGAGCTCGCGCTGACGGGCCGCCGCCGTCCCGCCGAGGGCGATCACGGCGAAGGACTCTCCGTCGAGGGCGAAGCGGTGCGCGCTCGCTCGCAGGTTGGCGCCGCGAGCGGCGAGCGCCGTGCAGACCTCGAGGTCGCCGGCCGCGCCGACCACGAGCCCATCGGCGTTGCCGACGACGATGGCCTCGAGCTCGCCGTCACGGCGACACGCGGCGAGCTGGAGATCGAGGGCGATGCTGCGCGTCGAGGAGCGCTCGGAGCGACGATCGGTCTGCATGAGGCGATCGTGCCGCCCCCCGCGCGGGCTCGCGAATTTCTGATCGTCCTCGTGTGAGCGAAGACGCCCGCGCCGTCCGATCAGGTGGCGGGCGCGGCGCAGCAGTCGACCGGCATGAGGAAGGGCACGCAGAGCGGCGTGACCGACCCGTCCGGCTCGACTCGATAGTCCTCGCCCTCGACGCGCATCTCGCGCGTCTGCCGCACGCCACCGTGATCCCGCACGGCCTCGGGGTAGTCGCCACGCGAGGCGGCGTCGCGCAGCGGGCACAGCGGCAGCCCGCAGAGGTGCCGGACCGGCTCGCAGCACTGCGCGGGCACGTGCGCCTGCATGCTGCGATCGATCGGGCCGGTCATGCCCGCGAGCGGGCCGCTCGTGTGCAGGACGCTCGTGCAGGCCGCGACACCGCGGCCCTCGGCCGTGCTCGCGACGTCGGTCGGAGCATCTCCACCATCGGGATCGACGACCGAGAACGTGCCCTGTCGGCTCTGCGAAGGAAGCTCCACGCTGCCCTCGGCCGGCACGTCGTGCGCCGCGCACTGCGGCAGGGTGCCGTCCATGCGGGGGCGATCGAGCTGGTTGATGGCCGTCGGGTGGTAGGCGAGGTCGGGACAGCCGAGCTCGTTCGGGATCGACCACGCCTGGCTCGAGTACGAGCCGCCCTGGTAGCGGTAGCCCGTGTCCGAACGGAGCATCGCCTCGGTGCGACACCCCGGCGTGCACGTGGCCTCGTCGGTGCCGCCCGCGACGCACGTCGTGAGACACTCCTCGAAGATGTCGACCACGCGTGCGCCCGCGACGCCGGCGAGCACGTTCACGTCGTAGTTGCCCGTCGGAAGCTCCTGACACTCGGAGCGCTGCGCCTCGTAGATCTCGGCCACGTTGCCCGGCGGGATGAAGGGCACGCGGCAGAGCACCGGCTGGGCCGGGCTCGTCACGACGACCGCGACCGGCGGCACGAGCACGTCCGCCGACGAGAACGTCTCGCGCGCCACGAACCCCTGCGCCGCGCCGGCGACCGCCGTCGGTCGCACCGAGCCGATGAGCAGGACGTCGGGAATCCCCGCGAGCACCTCGTGCGCGTTGCGCGCGCGCTGCATCAGCACGATCGGCGTGTACCAGTCGACGCCGTTCGATCCGAGGATCGGATGCGGATCGCCGAAGCCGTTGCCGTCCGCGTCGACCGGCTGCACGGGCATGCCGTGCAAGCTCGGCCGGAAGTCGTAGAGGATGCCGGCCGCCGCGAGCGCGGGCTGCCACGGGTGCGTGCCCATGCTCGTGTCGACGTCGAGCTGATCACCGCTCCGAACGAGCGAGAAGTGCATCGTCGCGAGCTGGAAGAGCGCCTCTTCCTGCGCGATCGGATCGGCGACGAGCGGGATGGTCGCATCCGACTCGAGCGCCTGCGTCTGCGCGTCGACCACGAACATCGGGCGCTCGGTGTCGATCACGGCGCCGAGCGCGACCGCGACGCCACCGATGTGCTCGCCGAGCTCACGCACGCCCGGAGAGTCGACGTGGTGGAAGGTGACGTGCCGGAAGACCGGGATCGGATCCTGCGCATCGACCACGGCCCCGCCGCCCACGTCGCCCGCGGTCGCGAGGTTCCGAATCGAGAAGAACGGGTTGAAGTCGCCGTCGCTGTCGTAGAAGCCGCGGATCTGGTAGTCGCGCACCGGGAGCGAGCCGTCCGGCAGCGCGGGCCCCGTGGCCAGATCGATGCGCGGCCACACGTAGTGGCCCGAGCGCATGATGGGCTCGAGGTCGGCCGCCGTCGGCGACTCCGGCATGCAGTCCGAGAGGTTGAACAGGCTGCTGCCGTTCATCGTGTAGAGGTTCTGCGCGCTCGACGCGCTGCCCGTCGGGGGCGGCGGATTGTCGTAGTCGAAGAGCAACAAGATCACGTTGCCCGCGACGCGGACGGCCTCTCCGCTCTCCGTGCGCACGCACGCGGGCCGCGGGCCGACGTAGAGCACGTCGCCCTCGATCACGCCGAGCGGATCCGGCGCCGCGCCACCGTCGCGGCGCTGCGCGTCGTAGGGCACGTCGCAGCCGACGACGGGCGTCGCGACGGCAGCGAGCGCGAGGAGCGAGAAGAGACGAGCCACGACGTTCTCTCGGGCGCGCATCAGAACCTCACCGTGACGGTGCCCATGAAGCGGCGCGGGATCGCTTGACCATACGGATGCTCGCGATGCCCGTCGTCGACCAGGTTGAAGGCGACGACCGCGAGCTCCAGCTGGTCGTCGAGGAAGCGCCAGCCGAGGCGGGCGTTGAGCGTGATGTAGGCGGGCAGCGGGAAGCTCTGGAACACGATGCCGCGCACCGCGTCGAGCTGCTGCTCGTACCAGACCTGGTCGCTCTGCCACGAGAAGTCGGCGGCCAGGTCGAGCCCGAAGGGCGCGCGGTACTGGAAGCCCGCGTTGACCATGTGCGCGCTCGTGCGCTGGTCGGAGTGGTACGGGCCCGCCGCGCCACCGAACGGGAGGATGTAGCTGATGGCGTAGTTCGCGTAGAGGTCGAGGCCGTCCACCGGGTAGATGCGCGCGCCTGCCTCGCCACCGATCTGCTGGAACTGCTCGGGCGAGTTCTCGTAGAGACCGGTCGAGAACACGTACGAGCTCAGTGACGGATCGTATCCGGCGTACGCGCCGGCGATGTTGTTCTGATCGACGAAGTCGTTGAGGCGGAAGATGTGGTTCTGCGTGAGCGTGATCAGATCGAAGATCAGGTTGTAGTAAGCGTTGAGCTCGAGCGTGAAGTAGTCGGTCATCGCGTTCATGTATCCGAGCTCGCCGGAGACGATGCGCTCGGGATTCATGTGCGTGCTGCCGCTGCCGTACGCCGTGACGCCGCGGAAGGGCGTGCCCTGCGGCACGAGCACGTAGCTCTCTTCGAAGGTCGGGCTGCGGAAGGCGCTGCCCACCGCGAGACGCAGCGTGTTGCCGGCCGCGGGATGGATGACGAGCGAGCCGCGCGGCGAGACCTGCACGTCGAGGAGCGGGTGCAAGTCGCCGCGGACCGAGAGGACGAGGTCCACGGCGTCGCTGAACGAGATCGTGTCCTGGAGGAACACGGCGCCGTGGTTCTGCGTCTGGATGCCGCCGCGCAGCCAGGTCCAGTCGATCTCCTTGAAGCGGTAGCCGACGCCCGCGATGAGGTGGTTGCGGATGCCGCCGAGATCGAACGACGCGTTGTAGAGCAGCTCGACGTCGATCACGTCGGAGCGGTTCACGCTCGTGTTGTAGGACGGGTAGATGCCACCGATGAGCTGGTCGGGCGCGCCGATGTCGGGCGCCGCGAAGCGGTTCCAGAACACGCGCGCCGAGAGGCCGACCGGCGAGGTCAGCTGGATGTAGCTCTGCGACTGCACCGCGTTGCGCATGTCCAGCTGGCGCAGGTTCGCGATGGCCTGGAAGTTCATCGAGCCGCCCGAGACCGCGACACCGCCGCGGATGCCCCAGCCGCCGTCGAGGCGCACCTGCGCTTCGCCGCCGAAGAAGAGGCGCTCGTACCCGAGCGAGCTGCCCGGGCGCGGGGAGTAGTCCACGCGGCGCGGATCGACGTTGAGCGTGTAGTTGTCGCCGCGCTCGTAGCCACCGCTCACGCGGAAGCGCCAGCGATCCTCGTGACCGCTCGCGCCCGCCGCGAGGCGGTAGACACCGTTCGAGCCCACACCGCCGGTCACGTAGCTGCCGCCCTCGCCGAGGGCGTGCGTGATGATGTTGATGACGCCGGTGAAGGCGTCGGCGCCGTAGAGGGCGGAGGCCGGGCCTCGGATGACCTCGATGCGCTCGATGTCCTCCATGTTCACCGGCAGCCAGTTCCAGAGCGTGACGCCGATGAAGTCGAGGTAGACGGAGCGGCCGTCGACGAGGACGATGGTGCGGTTCGACAGGCGCTGGTTGAAGCCGCGGATGCTCAGCTGCACGTCCGCCGGATCGGTCGCCATGATCGAGACGCCGGCGACGCGGCGCAGCGCGAAGCCCGGCGTCGTGTAGCCGGAGAGGCGGAGATCCTGCGCCGTGACGATGGCGGTCGAGTTCGGTGCATCGAGCGGCGACTGCGCGACGCGCGAGGACGAGACGACGGACTCTTCGTACGCGTCGCCTTCGTGACCGGCGCCTTCCAGCGAGGCGGGGAGGATCGCCTCCTCGCCTTCGGCCGATTCTTCGGCGCTCTCCTGCTCCTCGCCCTCGGTGCTCGTCGTCTCGCCCTCGGTCGTCGTCGTCGTCGTCGTCGTCGTCGCGCCGCTCTGCCGCTCACGCAGCGTGACGGCGAGCTCGCGCAGGCGCGCCGCGCGATGACGCAGCTCTTCGGACTGGGCAGCCTCGGCGAGCGTCTCGATCTGGGTGGCGGAGTCGGTCAGCGCGCGGATCTCGTCGTCGGAGGCGACCGGCGTCCCACCCGTGGTCGTGGTCGTCTCGGCCTCGGTGCTCGTCGTCGTCTCGGCCGTGTGCGCGCGACCTTCGGAGGCGGCGATGCGCTGCTCGAGGGCGGTGACGAACTGCACGACCTCTTCGCGATCGCTCGGATCACTCTCGAGGTACTGCTGGTAGTAGTCGATCGCTTCGCGGTAGCGGCCGGCCTCGGCGTATGCGCGCGCGATGTTGTAGAGCGCGTTGGGGTGCGGAAGGATGTCGTACGCGACGCGGAGCTCGGCGATGCCTTCGTCGAGCTGTCCGTCGGCGATGAGCGCCATGCCGTGACGGAAATGTTGCCGGGCCTCGGTACGTACGTCGGCGCGAGCGATGCTCGCGACGCCGAGCGCGACGACGCATGCACACAGTGCGGTCGCGAGACGTCTCGCGCCCGCCCGATGGCGGTCCTTCATTCTTCCCTCTCCCGGCACCGGCCCCGGTGCGACCGGCTCTCGGAGCAAGCGTCGCAGAGTGCGGCGGTCGTTGTCGAGCTTCGTGCAAGGACGCGACGGAGGCGCGCGATCTCGAGCCCGGTTGCCGGCGGGCGCGCCTCAGCGCTGGACGCCGTAGGCCTCGCCCATGCGCGCCCACAGGTAGTCGAGCAGGTCGGCGACGTGGTCACGCTCGCCCACCGCCGCACGGACGATCTCGGGCGCCTCGTGCAGGTGCCCGACGTCGTGCACGTTCTTGCGGAGCCAGGCGAGGATCGGCGCGAAGTCGCCCTTGGCGATGCGCTCCCAGAAGTCGCCGATCGCCCCCTCCATCGTGCGGCCGAGGCTCGCCGCGTAGAGGTTGCCGAGCGTGTAGCTGGGGAAGTAGCCGAACAGGCCCGCCGACCAGTGCACGTCTTGCAGGCACCCGCGGGCGTCGTCGGGCGGCGTGACGCCCAGGTACTCGCGGTACTTCGCGTTCCACGCGGCCGGCACGTCGGCCACCGCGAGCTTGCCCTCGAAGAGCGCGAGCTCGAGCTCGAAGCGCACGATGATGTGGAGGTTGTAGGTGACCTCGTCGGCCTGCACGCGGATGAGGCTGCGCTCGACGCGGTTCTGCGCGCCGAAGATCTGCTCCGGCGTGAGCTTGGCCTCGGGGAACTGCTCGTCGATGCGCGCCGAGACCCACTGCGCGAAGGGACGGCTGCGGCCGACGTAGTTCTCCCAGAAGCGCGACTGCGACTCGTGCAGGCCGAAGCTCGCCGCTTCGCGCACCGTCGTCCCCGCGTGCCGCGCTGGTAGGCCCTGCTCGTAGAGCGCGTGGCCGGTCTCGTGGATCGTGCTGCCGATGCCACCGAGCAGATCGCCCTCGTAGAGGTGCGTCGTGATGCGCGTGTCCCCTTCGCCCTGCCCCGTCGAGAACGGATGCTCGGCGGCGTCGAGCCGGCCGGCGTCGAAGTCGTAGCCGAGGCCCGCGGCGATCGCGCGGTTCAGCGCCCACTGCTTGTCGACCGCGAAGCTGCGCTCGATCGCGCTGAGCGGCGGCCGCGCCGCGATCGCGGTGATCAGCGGCACGAGCCCGTCGCGCAGGCGCGCGAACATCGCGCGAAGGCTCTCCACGCTCGTGCCGGGATCGTACTGCTCGAGCACGACCTCGTAGGGATGGCGGGTCGCGTCGATCGCGCGCGCACGCTCGATCGAGAGCGCGAGCAGCTTCTCGAGCACGGGCGCGAAGGTCGACCACGTGCTGTTCTTCTTGGCGTCGATCCACGCCTGGAACGCGTCGCTCTTCGTGCGCGCGAGACGATCGACGAGATCGGCCGGCACGCGGCGCTCGCGGCGATACGCGCGGCCGAGGTTGCGGGCACACGCGGCCTCGATGGGATCCTTCGCGTCGAGCCCTTCGAGCCACGGGCCGATGCGCGCATCGGTGATGCGCTCGTGGGAGAGGCGCGAGAGGAGCGCCATCTGCGCGCCACGCAGACCGGCGGCCTTCTTCGGCATGTAGGTCTGCTCGTCCCAGCCGAGCGTGGCGGCCACGCCCTCGAGCGTCTCGAGCTCCGTCAGGTGGGCGCGGAGCGCCTCGAACGACGACGTCATGAGCGCGCTTCTAACACGAAGTGCGAGCCATTCTCGCGCTTCAGGCGCGCGTGGTCGCACGCCGCAGGAGCCGGGAGCGTCGCATTCCACGCCGCTCTCACGTCGGAGGCGCTCACCTCGACACGGAGGCACTCGCCTCGACACGGAGGCGCTCGCCTCGACACGGGTCCTCGACACGGGTCCTCGACACGGGTCCTCAACACAGCGGCGCTCACCGCAGAGGGGTGTCAGACGACGGAAAAAAAAGCGGCGGCTCGTGGGCTGGGGGGGGACGCCTTCACGAGCCGCCGCCAACCCGTAAAGCGATGGCCGTGCCAACGACCGACTCCGCATTTCCGCGAGGTTTTCGTCTCGCGACCCGGGCGCCGGGGCCAACGCATTTCAGATCTGCATTTCAGATCTGAAATTCCTTTCAACCACAGCCCGACCCTGCGGCGCGCCGCACCCTCTGTGACGTAGAGCTACGCACGCGAGCCCCCGCCACCCGGCGAGGATGTGCGCTCGCGCAGGCAGCGAGCGTGGGCAGCGTTCCGGCTCGCCGTGCTCGACCAGAGAATCGAGTCGAGCACGGGCCGACCATTCTGGGTCGGCGTTCAGTCGCCGCCGCCGGACCCGAAGATGAACGGGAAGACCACGTCCACTTCGCCGCCGTCCGGCTGATCGAAGCGCCAGTTGCGCACCTGGCGCACGATGCAGCCCTCGACGCTCGGGTTGCCCATCGTCGAGCGCGCGACGCGCGAGGTCGTGACGCGGCCCTCGCGGTTGATGCGCCAGGCGATCTCGATGCGGCCGCGCAGGCTCGGCTGCCGCTGGAGCTGCGCTTCGTAGCAGTAGCGCACCGCGGCCTGGTTCTGCCGCACCACGCGCATGATCTGCTCGGGGCTCAGGTAGCCCGAGACGTGCGGCGTCTCGGTCTGCATCCGGATCGCGACCTCGCGCGCCGGACGGCCGCGCGCGCCCGGGCCGCCGCTGCCGCGACCACCGCCCGAGCCGCTGCCCACTCCGACGCCCGTGCCCACGCCACCGCCGCCGAAGAGCGTGCCGGGGCCGGTGCCGCCGCCGCCCGAGCCGGTGCCGCGGAGGCCCGTCCCGCCGGAGCCGCGGCCCCACACGGTGCGCGCCGACCCGAGGCCACCGAGGATGTCGCTCACGCTCGGGCCATCCGCGAGCGCGGAGAGCGGCGAGTCGGAATGGAGGGCCTTCAGCAGGCCCATCTCGGCGACGCGCTGCGAGGCGCCGCCGCCACCGTTCACCTCGCCCTCCATCTCCGTCTGCTCTTGCTCGGCGTCCTCGTGGCCGACGCGACCCTCTTCTTCGGGGGCCTGTGCGCCGCCCGCCTCTTCCCGATCCTGGATGCCCGGATCGTCGGTGTCGGTGCCGCCGGCGTCTTGCTCGATGATGTCCTCGGGCGGCGGCGTGACCATGAAGCGCGTGATGAGGTCGGTCGGCAGCTCGAGGGCGTCCGGGTTGTCGGCTTCCTCGCGCGCGAGGAAGAGCAGGCCCCCGAAGGCCGCGGCGAAGAACGCCGAGAGCATCTGGCTCGCCCAGTAGGTGCCGTCGAAGACGAGCGAGAAGCCCGGCTTCTTGGCCGCGCGCACGTGCTGGAAGAAGACGGCGACCGAGCCGATCGTGAGCACGCCGTAGTCGTCGGGCCCGAGGTCGAGCGTCGAAGAGCCCTGGCGGAGCGCGGCCACGTCCTCGCGCGATCCGGCGCGCCAGATGGCCCCGCCGAGCTCGGGCGCGAGGTTCGCGCGGTAGCCGTTGCCAGCCGGCGTGAGCAGCGTGAGCGCCTCGGTCGCGAGGTCCGAGGGAAGAGGCAGCATCGCGGTCGGCCCGCGACCGGCGACGATCGGCTGCGGCTTGTCGATCGTGGTCTCCATCTGGACGGCACCGTTCCAGACGAGGGCGACTCGCAGCTTGCGCTCGGCGGCGCTGACGGCGTTGCTCATGGGCTGTGGGACCTCCTCCGATGGGACATCTTGGATGCGCCGAGGTTCTCGCCGCGCGCGTGGGTCAGAACGACCTCTCGTGGATCAGAACGACTTCTCGTGGGTCGAGCGCTCCATCTCGCCGATGAACGAGCGGTGCGGCAGGCGTGGGCGGTCGAACTCGGCACGCACGCGGTTCAGGAAATAGAGGAGCTGCGGCGACTTCAGGCGGCCCGAGACGTCGAGGCCGCTGAACTCGAGCACCTTCACCTTCGTGCCGCCTTCCTCGTGGAACGAGGTCGAGGCATCCGACCCTTCGCTCTCGCGGCCCTCGGGCGCGTCGGGCTCGGCGGTGTCGGAGGCGGGCCCGCGCTCGGTGGTCGCGTGCCCCGTGCCGCTGCCCGACTTCGTGGGCGTCGCGGGCTCGGTGGGCGTGCGCTTGCCGCCGCGACCGCCGCGCCCGTCGCGCGCGTGCGACGAGCCGTCTTGTCCCTGCGCGAGCCCGGCAGCGCCCGCGCCTCCCGCGAGCGCCCCCACGAGCGCGAGCATCACGAGGCGCCGAACGGTCGGACGGAAGACCATGACGAAAGACTACGGAAAGCGCCGCGCCAACGGAAGCACGAAACGGTCGTAGAAAAACGCACGCCCGAGGGAATGCCCGGCGCGGGTGCCCGTACTATCTTCGCCCCCCGCCATGACCCGACTCACCTCGCTCACCCTCGTCGTCCTCGCGCTCGCCTCCTTCTTCGTGCTGCCCGGTTGCGGCGGCGGAAGCGGCGCGGCGCTCTCCTACAACATCTTCCCGGGCGACCGCGTCGTGAACGGCCGGCGTCTCGAGAACCTCGCGCGCACGTTCGAGAACAACTACGGCTGCGTCGAGACCGATACGATCACGATCGTCGGCTTCGCGCCGGCGACCTACAACGTCGACGGCTGCGGGCACATCTCGGACTTCGTCCTGCAGTGCCGCCCGGGCGGCTACTCGCAGATCTGCGAGTGGCAGGAGCTCGCGAGCCTCGCGCAGCGCGCCGGTCAGGACTTCCAGTGCGATCCGGCCGCGATCGACCAGCAGGTCACGCAGGGCCTCGCGCGCACGGTGAGCGGCTGCGGCTTCCAGGCCACCTACCAGTACGATCGGGGCCAGTGGATGCTGATGGGCCGCATCGAGCAGGTCGGCCCGATCACGACGGGCACGACCGGCACGGTCTCCGGCAGCGTCTACGTGCAGTGACCTGACGCGGCCGCCTCGACGGCAACGCCCCTGACGGCAACGGCCCGGTGCTCTCGCGAGCCCGGGCCGTTTCTCGTTCCGTCCGCCCGTGAGGCTCAGCGCGCGCGGCGACGCGCGAGCGCGGCGAGCACCATCAGAACGAGGACGCTCGCGCCCACGCCCGAGCCGCCACGCGCCGGCACGGTGCAGCCGCAGCCGCCCGTGCTGCCGCTCGGCGGCGTGACCTCGCCCCCGTCGGCCATCGGGATGCCACCATCACTGCCGGTGCCGCCGCCGTCCGTGCCCGTGCTGCCCGCATCGCTGACGGTGCCCGCGTCCTCTCCGATCGTGCCGGCGTCGTTCGTGCACGTCGTGATGGCGCTGCAGGTGCCGTCGGCGCTGCCGCCCGCGGCGACCGAGCACGCGTTGCAGTCCGTCGTGCCGCCGGCGCACTCGGTCGCGCAGCAGACGCCGTCCACGCAGAAGCCGCTCGTGCACGCCGCCGCATCGGTGCAGCTCGCGCCGTTCGGCTGATCGTCGGTGACGAGGCGCGTCCCGACGCGCACCGAGCCCATCGCGCCGACGCGATACGCCGTGAGCCAGCGACCGCCGCTCGCTCCGGCGACCGCCGCGGAGTCCGCGGAGGCCGAGATCGCGAGCGGCGTCGTGTCGACGACCGTGGCGCTCGTGTCGAGTCGCACGGCCTCGACGCTCGAGTCGGTGGCGTTCGCGTGCTGGTAGGCGACGAGGTAGCGGCCCGCGAACGCGATCGCCGGATAGCCTTCTTCCTCCGCGCTCGCGGCGACCGCCACGTTCGCGCCCATCGTCGCGCCCGTCGCGCCGGCGATTCGCTGCGCGTAGATGTCGTTCGGGAACGTGCCGCCCACGCGCTGGTCGGTGAACGCGACCACGAAGTCCGTTCCGTCGCTCGCGACCGACGCGCCGTACTGCGCGCCCGCCGCGCCGCCGACCACCGTGCCACCCGCCTCGAGGGCGGAGACGAGGAAGCGTGTGCCGCGCACGTCCACGTTGGTGTCCACGCGCGCGTCGGTCCACGCGACGTAGAAGCGCGCCGTGCTCGACGCGATCGCGGGATCGAACTGGTTTCCGGTGCCCGTGACCACGGCGACGGCGGGGCTCACGGTGACGCTCGCGGTCGAGGCGTCGATGCGCGAGGCGTAGAGGTCGGCATCGAGCGTGGCCGCGGCCGCGTCGTAGCGCTGCCACACCGCGAGGCACTGGATCGTCGGTGCGCACGCGACGGCGGCCGCCTCGGAGGTGAGCGTCGCGTCGACCGAGACGTCGAAGGGCGCGCTCGGGATGCCCGCCGCCGTCACGGTGACGCCGCGCACGTCGTGCGCCGACGCGTTGTACAGGACGACGTAGCGGCTCCCGGACCACGCGGCGGCGGTCGGGAACTGCGCGCCCGGGCCGCCGGCGAGCAGGCTCGCGCCGACCACGGCGCCGCTCGCGTCGAAGGTCGCGCCCCACGCGTCGACGTTGCCGGAGCGGAAGTCCGTCCACGCGACGAGGAACTCGCTGCCGTTCGTGGCCACCACGGGCGCGGTCTGGTCGTTGGGGCCGGAGCTGACGAGGATGCCGGCCGGGTTGCTCACGGTCGTGCCCTCGATCCGCGTCGCGCGGATGTCGGCCGACTCGCCCGAGCTGTCGGTGAACACGACGAAGAAGGTCGCGCCGAGCGTCGTGACGCGGGCCTGCAGCACGCTCGGCATCACCGACGTCGGGTCCACGACGGTCCCCGGCGTGCCCGTGGCCGAGAGCACGCGCGCGCCGATGTCGAGCGTCGTGAAGCCGGCCGTCATGTCGTAGACGCCGTCGATGTACGTCACGAGGTAGCTCGAGCCGTTCCACGCGAGGCTCGCGTCGGCGTAGTCACGGCCCGCGACGCTCGGCGTGAGCACGGTCGCGGTGACGGCGCCGACCGCGCCCGAGACCGGCACGCTGACGCCCGAGACGGCGAAGCGCCCGCTGACGCGCGCGGTGTACGCGACCAGATACGTGGCGCCGCCCGCCCAGCCCGCCGTCGGCTGGAACGCGCCGGTCGCGAGCAAGAACGGCGAGGCGTCGACGACCGTGCCCGAGGCATCGATGCGGCGGCCGCGCACGAAGGTGTTCGCCGTCGTCGGCGCGTCCTCGTAGACGACGAGGAAAGAGGTGCCGGTCGCGGCGACCGCGGCGCCGCCCTGCTGGCCCGCGCCGCCGCCGATCGAGACGGGCGCCGCGTCGAGGCGGTTGCCGTTCGCCGTGTAGCGCGCGCCGACGACGTCCGAAGACGCCGCATCGCCGCTCGTCCACGTGACGAGCAGCGTCGTGCCCGCCGCCGCGATGGCCACCTCGTGCTCGGCGACGCCGGTGGTCGAGGCCACGGCGGTGCCGGCCCGATCGGCCGCGGTGCCGGCCGCGCTGACGGTCGTCGCGTAGACGTCGAGATCTCCCGACGAGTCGTCCTCCCACGCCACGAAGTACTGCGTGCCGGCCCACACGACCTGCGCGGCCGACTGGTTGCCGGCGCGCATCGCGCCGAGCGAGGTGGACGAAGGATCGAGGAGCGCGCCCGCGCTCGAGACGCGCACGAAGCGCACGTCCTGGTCCCCGAGCAGCGTGTCGGTGAACACGACGAGGTAGCCGCTCGTGCCATCGGACGCGACCGAGGGCTGGAGCTGGCCCGCGCCGCGCGGGCCGACGACGGGCGTGTCGGTCCCGACCTCGGGGCCGATGAGCGGATCGAGCACCGCCGGGTACGCGGAGCGCAGGACGGCGTCGGCCGGAACGCGGAGCACCAAGAGGCCGCTCTCGAAGCGCACCGGAACCGGCGTGCGGGCACCGTCGGCGTCGACCCAGGTGCCGTGGCCGTACACGACGCCGAGGCCGCTCGCCTCGTCGCGGAAGTGCTCGCCACTCGCCGTCGTCGCGACGTGGCCCATGCCGCTCGGACGGACGCGGACGATCAGATCGCCGTCCCCCGCGGGCGCCGACGCGAAGCGCCAGCTCTGCTCGACGCCGCGGCGCGAGCTCGCGATCGTCTCGACGACCTGGCCGCGAGTGATCTCGACGACGCCGTGCGCCGCTTCACTCGTACGCGCGGCGATGGGCATCGACGTCTCACCGCGCGTGATCGACTCGGTACGCGCGACGAAGGGCGCGCTCGCCTCGACGCGCGTCGCGAGCGTCCCGCTCGGAGCGGGCGCGAGCGTGCGCAGCGCGCGCTGCGCCGCTGCCTCGGCCGGGCTGTGCACCGGCGTGAAGGCGAGGGCATCGTCCCCCACCGCGATCTCCACGCGATGGGTCGCCGCGCCCGCGACGAGGCGAGCCCCGTCGACGAAGAACGCCGAGCGCGCGCGCTCGAGCGCCTCTCCGAGCTCGAAGCTCGGCGCTGCCGCCGCCGCGACCTCGGCCTCCGGGCTCGGTGCGCGCTCCCCGATCGGCTCGACCCCCCGACACCCCAGCAGCGCCACGAGACACGCGCTCGCGAGCGCAAAGCGCTTCCTCTCCATTTCACGACTCCTCCCCGCACGCGCGGGACTCCCCCAACCCCTACGCCCGGGAAATGCCACGTCCACGGCCTGCGAGCACGACGCAGCGCGCGATCCGGCGCCGACGGAACGAGCGAAGACGCGCAGATGCGCGGGACACGGCTCCGCCGCTCGTCCGGCTCAATGGCGCGGCGCGCGGCCGTGCGGACGCTGGAGCGTGATCGTCAGCTCGTGCGGCCCGTCGGCCACGAAGGGCGTCGTCATCGTCTGGTAGCCCTCGGCGGAGATCGCGAGCTCGTGGTTCGTCCCGTCCTGCGTGACGTCGAACTCGGTGCCCGGCATCTCGACGCCGTCCCACGTCACGTGCGGCTCGGCGCTCGCCGGGAGCACGTGGAAGACGAGGTGCGCCTGGTGGATCGTCGGCTCGTGCTGCGTGTCCACGGGGGTCACGACCGCGTGGATCTGCTGCTGCCGCAGGCGCCGCTCCTCGTCGAGACGCTGCCGGTGCACGTACAGAATCCACGCGACCGTCGATCCGATGAGCAGCACCACGACGATGCGCAGCGCGTGGAAGAGCGGCCCGTTGCCCTTGAAGAACTTCTCCGGCGGGACGACGTCGTCGGGCGGCTTGGTGAAGAGCTGGCTGCGGTTGTGCTCTTCGCCGAGCGTCTTGGTCCAGTCGAGCTGCATGAGCCGGCGGCGCACGTTCTCGGCCGAGCCCGGGCGATCCGTCGGCATCTTGCGGAGCAGGTGGTCGATGATCTCGTCCACCGCCGGAGGCACCTCGAGATCCGGCGCGACGTCCTTCAGGCGCGGCGGCTCGGTGCGGAGGTGGTGTCCCATCAGGATCACCGGCTCCTTGTCGGCGAACACGGGGCGCCCGGCGAGCATCTCGAAGAGGATGCAGCCCATCGCGTAGAGATCGGCCGAGGGCCCGACCGGCATGCGCGCGACGGCCTCGGGGCTCATGTAGCGCGGCGTGCCGAGCATCTGGCCGACCTCGGTGAGCGCGGCGCGATCCTGGCCGTTGCCCGGCGTCTCGCCCCCGCGCTCGAGCATCCGCGCGATGCCGAAGTCGAGCACCTTCACGCCGCCGTTCGTGAGCAGCGTGATGTTGTCGGGCTTCAGATCGCGGTGGACGACGCCCGCGTTGTGCGCGGCCTCGAGCCCCGCGAGCACCTCGGCCGTGATGCGGATCGCGTCGCGCGGCGCGAGGCGATGCACGCGCTTGAGGCGCGCCGAGAGGCTCTCGCCCTCGAGCAGCTCCATCACGAGGAAGAGCGTGCCGTCGTCGGTCTGGCCGAACTCGTGCACCACGATCACGTTCGGGTGGTGCACGCTCGCCGCCGCCGTCGCCTCGCGCTGGAAGCGCTTGGCCATCGTCGGATCGCCGGCGAAGTCGGCGCGCACCACCTTGAGCGCCACGCGGCGCCCGATGTTCAGCTGCGTCGCCTCGTAGACGGCGCCCATGCCGCCCACGCCGATCACGCGCTCGATGCGATAGCGGCCGGCGACGATCGCGCCCTGCCCGAGCTGCGCGACCTGCGCGACGCTCGGCGGCGGCATCGACTTCGTCTGCCGGTTCGGCGGCGGCGGCGGCGGCTTGTAGCGATCGCGCGATCCCGAAGGATCCTCCGTGATCACGCCGGTCGAGCCACCCGTGATCGGGTGCTCGTCGGAGGCGCCGCTGAGCTTCCGCGAGTTGCTCATCGAGTGAGAAGGGGAGCGTACGCGCGCGATGCGCCTGGGCCAAGCGGAAGCGAGCCGACGCACGCGTGATAGGATCGTGGCGTGGAGCCCAGCACCGTCGCTGCTCTCGATCGCGTCGCAGGATGGCTGCCGCCGGGGCGCCGGCGCACGGCCCGCACCCGCAGCGCGCACTTCCCCCCGGGCCCCGCGCTCGCTCCGCCCGCGCAGCTCGCGCTCTGGATGCTGCGCCCGGTCGCCTTCCTCGAGCACTGCCGCGCGCGCTACGGCTCGACCTTCACGCTGCGCCTGCCGGGCTTCCCTCCGATCGTGAGCTTCGCCGACGAAGCGGCGAACCGCGACGTGTTCACCGGCCCGCCGGAAGAGCTCTACGCCGGCGGCGCGAACGCCTCGCTGCGACCGATCCTCGGGCCGGGCTCCTTGCTCTTGCTCGACGGCGAGCGGCACCTGCGCGAGCGGCGCCTCTTGCTGCCGCCCTTCCACGGCGCGCGCCTGCACGCCTACGGCGAGACGATCGCGGCGATCACGCGCACGGAGATCGCGCGTTGGCGCACCGACGCGCCGGCGCCCGTGCAGCCGGGCACACAGGAGATCACGCTCGACGTGATCCTGCGGACGGTCTTCGGGATGGACGAGGGCCCGTCGATGCAGCACCTGCGCGCGGCGATGCTCTCGCTGCTCGACCACGCCTCGCCCGTCAACATGGTGCCGGTGCTGCAGCGCGACCTGGGGCCGCGCTCGCCGTGGGGGAAGTTCCTCGCGCACCGCGCGGACGTGGACGCGCTCCTCTACGAGCTCATCGCCACGCGCCGGCGCGAAGGCACGGCCGGCCACGACGACATCCTCTCGCTGCTGCTCGACGCGCGCTACGAGGACGGGAGCGTCATGAGCGATCGCGATCTGCGCGACGAGCTGATGACGCTGCTCGCGGCGGGCCACGAGACGAGCGCCACCGCCCTCGCGTGGGCGATCACCTGGCTCGCGCGCACCCCGAGCGTCCAGGCGCGCGCGCACGAAGAGGTCGATCGCGTGCTCGGCGGCGCGGCGCCCGAGGGCGCGAGCGCGAAGGCGGAGCTCCCCTACGTGGACGCCGTGATCAAGGAGACGATGCGGATCGATCCCGTCGTCTACGCGGTCGGTCGCGTGCTGCAGAAGCCGCGCACGATCGGCGGCTGGGATCTGCCCTCCGGGCACGCCGCGATCCTGTCGATATGGCTGACGCACCACGATCCGGTGCTCTGGCCCGAGCCGGGGCGCTTCGATCCCGAGCGCTTTCTGTCGGCGAGCGGCGGCGCGAGCGGGCGCGGCAACCGCGTGACGCCCTACACCTATTTCCCCTTCGGGGGAGGCGTGCGCCGCTGCATCGGGATGCAGTTCGCGCTCTACGAGATGCGCATCGTGCTCGCCGAGGTGCTGCGCCGCTTCCGCATCGAGCCCGCAGGCGAGATCCGCCGCGTGCGCCGCACGGTCACGATGGCGCCGAGCGACGGCGCGCCCGTGGTGCTCCGCCGCCGCTGACGGCGCGCTCGGCTCGGCTCGCGCTCAGCGGCCGGCGAGCCAGGGCCCGAGCGAGGTGAGCGTGGTCGCGGCCCGCTCGGCGCCGATCGCCGTCGCGAGCGTCTTCTCGAGCGCGGCCCGGTCGGGCAAGAGCCCCTCGCCGAGCGCGACGAGGCTCGCCGCGACGCCGCACGTGTCGGCGGGGCTCTGCATCACGATGAGATCACGACCGAAGTGCTTCTCCCAGAAGGGAGCGACGTTCACCGCGCGGGCCGGATCCGGCACGAGGAAGTACGGCTTCCACGTCTCGCGCACGGCCTTCATGACGTCTTCGAGCGGCACGTCGGCCTGCACGTCGTAGCCGAGCACGTTCTGGCAGACCTCGCGCGGCATCGCCGCATACGAGTCCTCGTCGCCCGTCATGAAGAGGTAGCCCTTCTTCTTCCGCTTCTCCCAGCAGTCCATCGCCGTGTGGCGCGCCGCGAACCAGAGCGCCGTCTCGTAGGACTCGCCCCCGGGCATCGCGCCCGTGTAGGCGCTGCCGGGCGAGGCCCCCATGAACGTGCGCGTGAGCCACTGATCCATGAGGTCGGCCGTGGACTCGAACTGCCCGACCTGGAGCGGCGTCGGGTCGTAGCGCGCGTCGACGAACGCCATGAAGAGGATCTGCGGATCGGCGACGCCACAATCCATGAGGGTCTTCATGAACGTCGGCAGCTCCTCGCGTGCGAGCCGCTGCGGGATCTCGCCCATCGATCCGCTCACGTCGAGCGCGAAGCAGATCCCGAGGGAGGCCGGATGGTCCGGGCTGTCGCGGCACTCGCGCGCCTTGACGCCCTTCGGGAGCATCTTCGGATGCACCTTCGACTGCGTGAACAGCTGCTGGGGCGTCTGCCCCGAGCGGGCCTCGGTGATGGCGCGGTGCGCCTCGTAGCTGTAGCCGCCGTATCCCATCGCCCGCTCCCCTCCTCGCCGCACGCGCGGCGCAGGGAGGATGCCCCGATCTTCGCGAGGCGAGAAGATCGGAGGGGTCGCGGCGAGCGCGATCGGCGGTAGTCTCTCGGCTCGGAGGAGCCCGATGCCCAACCTTCTCGAACAGCTCGACCAGATGACCGTCACGGTCGCCGACACCGGCGACATCGCCTCGATCGAGCGTTTCGCGCCGCGCGATGCGACGACGAACCCGTCCCTCATCACGGCGGCGGCGCAGATGGAGCAGTACCGCGACGTGGTCGATGGCGCGCTTCGCTGGGCGGAGAAGACCGCGGGCGCGGGCGCGGCGAGCGAGAAGGTCGTCAAGCTCGCGCTCGATCGGCTCTCGGTCGAGTTCGGCCTGCGCATCCTGAAGATCGTGCGCGGCCGCGTGTCGACCGAGGTGGACGCGCGCCTCTCGTACGACACCCAGGCGACGCTCGAGAAGGCGCGCTACCTGATCGGGCTCTACGAGGAGGCCGGGACGAGCCGCGAGCGCGTGCTCATCAAGATCGCCTCGACGTGGGAAGGCATCCGCGCCGCGGAGGTCCTCGAGAAGGAAGGCATCCACTGCAACCTCACGCTGCTCTTCGGGATGCACCAGGCCGTCGCCTGCGCCGAGGCGGGGGTGACGCTGATCTCGCCCTTCGTCGGCCGCATCCTCGATTGGTACAAGAAGGAGACGGGGCGCGCCGAGTACCCGCCCGCCGAAGACCCGGGCGTCGTGTCCGTCACGCGCATCTACGAGTACTACAAGCACTTCGGGCATCGCACCGAGGTGATGGGCGCGAGCTTCCGCAACCTCGGCGAGATCACCGAGCTCGCGGGCTGCGATCTGCTCACGATCGCGCCGGCCTTGCTCGAGCAGCTGAAGACCACGGAGGGCACGCTCCCGCGCAAGCTCGATCCGGCGAAGGCCAAGAGCGCGAAGGTGGAGCGCATCACGATCGACGAGAAGACCTTCCGCGCGATGCACGAGCAGGATCGGATGGCGAAGGAGAAGCTCGAAGAGGGCATCCAGGGCTTCAGCAAGGCGATCGTGACGCTGGAGAAGCTGCTCGAGGAGCGCCTCGCCGCGCTCCGCGCGGGCAAGTAGCGAGAGCGCGAACGAGACCGAGAACGCCGACGCCGCCCGTCGTGAGACGAGCGGCGTCGTGCGTTCTCGCCTCAGCGGCACGCGGCGGGGACGGTCATCGGGGCGGAGGCGACACAGCCGGATACCTGGTGGTCACACCGGTACAGGCTACCGGACTCGCCGCAGCTGGGCGCCCTCGAGCCGACCCAAGAGCTGCCCGCGGGGTTGCACGAGAGCCCCGAGACCCTGCACGTGGCGGTGGCGGTGTAGCCCGCGTACTGCAGGGTCGAGGCGCCATCGCAGTCGAAGTCATACGTCAACCTGGCGCCGGCGAAGTATCCCGCCGCGTACCACTGGGTCTGGCCGGGATGTGCGCGGGGCTCGTTGGGCCCGCAGTCGTTGATGGCCGTCGTCGGCGCCGTCGTGATCCACGCGCCCGCGAGGTGGGTCGGGTCCGTGCAATCGAGCGGGCCGACGACGGGCGGCGAGATGCCGGGGCAGCCGAGGTAGGTCTGCGCGCCGAGCGGCGCGTAGCCATCGTGATCGCAGTCGGCGTACCACGTCGTCTGGACGCCTTCGTCGACGGTACCGTTGCAGTTGTCGTCGATGGTGTTGCAGACCTCGGTCGCGCCCGGATGTACGGTCGCGCGCACGTCGTCGCAGTCGTTGCTCGACGCCACGAAGCCGCTCGGCGCCATGCAGAGCGGCGCGCTCGCCATCGACGCGCTGCCGTAGCCGTCGCCGTCCGCATCGCGGAAGAACACGATCGTCACGCCCTCGTCGATCGTGCCGTTGCAGTCGTCGTCGACCGTGTTGCAGACCTCGGTGGCACCGGGATGCACCGCGGCGTTGCCGTCGTTGCAGTCGCCGCTCTGCGCGACCACGTGGTCCTGCGGTGCGCAGAACGCCGTCGTCGCCGTCACGCCGAAGCCGTCGCCGTCGGCGTCCAGATACAAGGTCGGGCGCACGCCCTCGTCGGTCGTGCCATCGCAGTCGTCGTCGACCATGTTGCAGGCCTCGGTCGCGCCCGGATGACGCGCCGCGCTCGCGTCGTCGCAGTCGGTCGCGTCGATGACGGTGCCGGGCGGCTGCATGCAGCCGCTCACCGGCGCGCTCGCGCGGCCGAAGCCGTCGCCGTCGCCGTCGGCGTACCAGGTCCCGTAGGCACACGCGTCGGGCGGCGGCAGGTAGGCGTCGGGCACCTCGACGTAGGCATCGGGCACCTCGACGTACGCGTCGGGCAGCTCCACGGCCGCGTCGGTCATCGCGACGAACGCGTCGGGCTGCGCCGTCCCCGCGTCGAGGTCGGCCGCGAACGCATCGGGCGCGCCCTCGCCACCGTCGGCCATCGGCATGCTGCCGGCATCCGGAAGAACGCATCGCCCGTCGGCGCTCGTCTCGAACCCCTCGGGGCACGCGAACGAGGTCCCCCCACAACCGAGGGACGAGAGAGACACACCCAGAGCCACTACGAAACCAACGCGACGGGTCGACATGACGACCTCCCTTCGCGTTCCTTCTCGGAAGCTCGCGCCCAGCGTTGCGTCGATTCTCGCGTGAGCGCGAGATCGCGGCCTTCAGGTCTCGGGATCCCCACCACGCACCGGGCTCTTCGGCGCCGCGCGCGGCCGGCGGCGGATGAGCCCCACCTCGAGCCCGAACGCGGCCCCGATGCGGTTCAGCGTCTGCACGGTCGGGTTGCCGTGCCGCGCTCGATCTGAGCGAGCGCTCCCGGCGAGATCCCGGCGACGCGACGCGCGAATGCCGCCTGCGTCAGCCCCGTCACGCGCCGCATCCTGCGCACGGCCTCCGCGATCGAGAGCGTGGCCGTCGAGGCCGCCTCGAACAGGCTCGTCCGCTCGGCGGCACGCTCGGCTTCCGACAGCTTGCGCATCCTTCCCATCACGCCACCGCCTTCAGGCCCACGCTCACGCGCGCGATCCAGGGCTCGCAGCGCAGGGCGATCTCGGCGTCGACGCCGAGATCACGCATCTCGCGCGGGAGCTGCTCGATGCGAGCGCCCATCTCGCGCATCGCCTCGCCGAGCTGACCCCGATCGACCCACCGCGCCGCGCCATTCTACATCATGGTGCTGATTCACGTGACGGAGACGGATTGTCGCCATCCAAGATGTCATCGTGATGAGTTTTTCGATCACCCCACGAGCGAGGGCTCGTAGCCCTCGGGGGCGGCGTAGCCCATGAGGGCGAGCGTGGTGGCGGCCACGTTCGCGAGGCCCGGCTGCGCCACGGGCGCGGCGAGCGCCAGCTCGGGCCGCGAGGGCACGTAGAGGTACGCCGGCACCGGGTTCAGCGTGTGGCTCGTCTTGGGCTTGAAGGCGCCGTCCTTGCCGGTGACGAGCGCGCCGCTCTTCTTGTCCTTCTCGATCATCTCGTCGGCGTTGCCGTGATCGGCCGTGACGAAGAGCGCGCCGTCGAGCTGCCGGATCACGGGGAGCAGCCGATGGATCGCGAGGTCGACCGCCTCGACGGCGATCACCGCGGCGTCGCGCACGCCGGTGTGCCCGACCATGTCGCCGTTCGCGTAGTTCACGCGCGCGTGGCGGTACTTGCCGGTGCGCAGCTCCGTGATCAGCGCGTCGGTGATCTCGGCCGCCTTCATCCACGGGCGCTCCTCGAAGGGCAGCGTGTCCGAGGGGATCTCGAGCCAGCGCTCCCCCTCGAGCGGCACGCTGTTGTTCCCGTTCCAGAAGTACGTGACGTGCCCGAACTTCTGCGTCTCGCTGATCGCGAGCTGCGTCGCGCCCGCGTCGGCGAGGTACTGCGCGAGCGTGCGATCGATCGCCGGCGGCGCGACGAGGAAGTGCGAGGGGAGCTTGAGGTCGCCGTCGTACTGCATCATCCCGGCGAAGAAGACGTCGGGGCGCGGGCCGCGATCGAACTTCGTGAAGACCGCGTCCTCGAAGGCGCGCGTGATCTCGATCGCGCGGTCGCCGCGGAAGTTGAAGAGGACGAGGGCCGCGCCGTCCTTCATCGGCTCGGGCTCGCCGACGACGAAGCCCGGCAGGTTCTGATCGCCGATGCCGGGGCTCTCCGCGCGCAGCGTCTCGACGGCCTGCGCGATCGTGGGAAACGAGCGCCCCTCGGCGCGCACGTGGTGCGCCCAGCCGCGCGCCACCATCGGCCAGTCCGCCTCGTAGCGGTCCATCGTGATCTTCATGCGGCCGCCGCCCGAGGCGACGCGGTAGTCGCGCCCAGGGCCGCGCAGGCTCGCGAGCACCTGCTCGAGACGATCGACGTAGAGGAGCGCGCTCGTCTCGGGCACGTCGCGCCCGTCGAGCAACGCGTGCACCCGCACCTTCGCCACACCTTCTTCGGCCGCGCGGCGCAACATCGCGAAGAGGTGCTCTTCGTGGCTGTGCACGTTGCCGTCCGAGAGCAGGCCCAGGAAATGAAGCGCCTCGCCGCTCGTGCGCACGCGCGCGATCGCCCGCTTCCACGCCTCGCCTTGCCAGATCGCGCCCGAGGCGATCGCCGCGCCCACGAGCTTGCTGCCCTGGTCGAAGATGCGGCCGGCGCCGAGCGCGTTGTGGCCGACCTCGCTGTTGCCCATGTCGTCGTCGCTCGGCAGGCCCACCGCGCGGCCGTGCGCGCGCAGGCGCGTCGTGGGCGCGTGGGAGGCGAGCCAGTCGAGCGTGGGCGTGCGCGCGAGCTTCACTGCATCGCCCTCGTCGCCGGCGCCGATTCCCACGCCATCCATCACGACGACGACGACGGGACCGCGCGTGGGCGACAGACGTGCATGGGGACGGAGCGTCAGCATGGCCGTGGTGTACCATCGAAGCTGGTCTCGTCGGATGCGCGCCGCTCTCGTCTCGATCGCGCTCGTCGTGGCGCTCTCCGTCGCGGGGCTCTGCGCCGCGGGGCTCGCGCCGGCCCCGATCGTGGCGCAGGACACCGGAACGGCAGCGCCCGCGGGCTGCGAGATCCGCGGCCGCGTCACGCTCGCGGCGCTGCACGAAGCCGGCCCCACGACGCCGCTCCGCGTCACGCGCCTCGAGGACCGGGCCGTCGCGCTGGTGCCGCGGGCGCACGGGGTCTGGTACGTGCGGGCGCTCGACGGAGAGCCCGTCGAGGGCACGACGAGCGAGCCGATCGAGCTCGTGCTGACGCGACGGCTCGTCGTGGGGCCGGCCTCGTTCTTGGCCGGCGTGCGCGTGGAGCGGCTCCGGCCCGTCGGGGGCGCGCTCGAGGGTGAGCTCGTGCTGGCGGACGGAGCGCGCGCCACGCGCGTGCACCTCGGCTGCGACGACCTCGGCACCCGCACCCGCGACGCGATGAGCACCGCGGAGGGGCTCGGCACGGGCCAGCCCTCCCCGGGCCCGCGCTGGCAGGTGCGCACGAGCCGCCTCTTCGTGCGAACGCGCCCCGAGACCGGCGCCGAGCGCGTGGACCTGCGGCTCGCCGACCGGACGACGATCACGTGGATCGAGCGCGAGCGCCGCGAGGGCTGGGTGCGCGTCGAGGGGCGCTTCCGCGACGCGGTCGTCGCCGGCTGGATCGTCGACACCGATCTCGCGCCGCGCTGACGCGCTTGCGAACGCGACGCGCCCGCGAGAGCATGGGCGCATGGCTCGTTCGGTTGTTCTCGCGTGCCTCGTCGGTCTTCTGCTCGCTTCCACGGCGAGCGCCCAGGAAGCCGACGTCGCGCGCGCCCGATCGCTGTTCGAGGCCGGTCTCGAGGCTGCGCGCGCCCAGCACTGGGTCGAGGCGCGCGACTCGTTCGCGCAGAGCCTCGCGATCTCCGAGCGCCCGAGCACGCTGCTCAACCTCGCGGGCGCGCAGGTGCAGACCGGGCAGCTCGTGGAGGGCGCCGCCAGCTACCGGCGCTTTCTCGAGATCGCGACCGGGCCGCGCGAGGCCGCGCACCGGCGCGAGGCGCAGAGCGCGCTCCACGACGTCGAGCAGCGCATCCCGCACCTCGCGTTCCACATCGAGAACCTCGCCTCGAGCGACACGGTGCGCCTCGACGAGCACGTGCTCCTGCCCGGCACGCTCACGAGCGAGTCGGCGGTCGATCCCGGGCCGCACGACGTCACCGTGCTGCGCGGCGGCCAGCAGATCGCCTCGCAGCACGTCGAGGTCGCCGAGGGCCTCACCCTCCAGATCGAGATGACGATCCAGCCGCTCGTCGATCCCGCAGCCGTCGTCGAGACGCACCCGGACCCGATGGACGAGGCCATCGCCGAGCCCGTGCCGCCATCGGGCGGCGACGACACGGTGACGTGGGTGATCGTCGGCGTCGCCATCGGCGTGGTGGTGGCGGCCGGCATCACGGTCGGCGTCGTCCTCGGCACGCAGGATCAGTCGCCGCAGCCCTACCAGGGCAACCTGGGCGACGGAATCATCCGCTTCTGAGGCGTCGAGCGGCCACCCTGCCCGGAGCGTGAGGTCTCGCTCGCCGACCTCCGCGGCGTGTGGGTATACCTGCCTGACTCGAGAGAGAGGGACGCACGTGAACGAGAAGCGAATCGACGTGGCGGTGATGGGCGGGGGATTGGCGGGGCTGCTCTTCGCGCGACAGCTGAAGATGCAGAAGCCCGAGCTCGACATCGTCGTGTTCGAGCGCGACGTGGAGCGCGGCTACAAGGTCGGCGAGAGCACCGTCGAGATCGCGGCGAACTACCTCATCCGCAAGCAGAAGCTGAACCGCTATCTGTTCATGAACCAGCTGCCGAAGAACTCGCTGCGGTTCTTCTTCGACAACGAGCAGAAGAACGCCGACCTCACGGAGCTCTCCGAGATCGGCGTCTACCACCTGCCGCCCTTGCCGAGCTTCCAGCTCGATCGCGCCAAGCTCGAGACCGACCTCATCGAGATGACGCGCGCGCTCGGCGTCGACGTGCAGATCCCGGCGATCGTGAAGGAGTGCGCGCTCGCGCAGGGCGGCGGCGAGCACCGCGTGACGGTGGACCGCCCGACGGGCAGCCAGAGCACCGAGCGCACGGTCTACACGGCGCGCTGGGTGATCGACGCGGCGGGCCGCACGAACCTGCTCGCCAAGCAGCTCGATCTGCGCCTGCCGTGCAACGAGCACCGCATCGTGAGCGCATGGACCCGCGCGGCGAACGTGGCCGACATGGACGCGTGGCCGAGCGACGAGTGGCGCGCGCGCGCGCGCTACACGGCGCGGACGCTGAGCACGAACCACTTCTGCTACGACGGCTACTGGATCTGGTTCATCCCCCTCTCGAACGACCTCATCTCGCTGGGCATCGTGCAGGAGCGCGAGAAGTGGCAGCCGAGCCAGGGCACGAAGGAGGGCTTCCTCTCCTTCATGCGCCAGCACAAGGCGTGCGGGCAGATGCTCGAGAAGGCCGAGCTCGTCGACTTCGGCATGTACAGCCAGCTCGCCTACCGCACCAAGCGCTTCTGGGACGCGAACGCGCGCTGGGCGACCATCGGGGACGCGGGCGCGTTCCACGATCCGTTCTACTCGCCCGGCTCGGACTTCATCAGCCTCGAGGTGGACTGCCTCGTCGACATGGTGATCCGCAGCTACGCGGGCGAGGACCTGACCGAGCGCAGCCAGCTGACGAACGACTTCGTGCAGCTGCGCTACGAAGCGGCCCTGCTCCTCTACGCCGGGCTCTACTCCACGTTCGGGAGCTACGAGCTCTATCGCGAGAAGTGCCTCTTCGACTGCGCGAACTACTACAACCTCTGGGTCGACTCGTGGATGAAGGACGAGCACCTCGACCTTCGCGCGCTCCGCTACCACCTGCGCCGCAAGGACTACGTCCTCGACGCGATGCGGAACTTCAACCGCTTCTTCCGCACGGCCGCCGACGAGATGAAGGCCAAGCGCACCTACTGGCGCGGCAACCTCGGCAACTGGGTCCTCAACGGCGTGCAGGCGTTCGGCGTGCCGAGCGACCTCGGGATGCCGCGCTCGCACAAGGAGATGAACGACCGCACGGCGCTCATCTTCAACCGCGCGCGCGAGAACGTCCTCGCGCTCCTGGCCGACGAGAGCACGGCGCCGGTGATGCGCGGCGCCCACGAGCCGCGCCCGCTCGGCAGCGAGAACGTGGTCCCGCTCGAGAGCTTCATGGGCGACATGGACGTCCGCACGCTGCAGCCCGTCGCGGCCGCGGAGTAGCGCGGCGCAGATCGCGAGCCGAGCGGAAGGGCCCGCGCCGCCGCACCCTCACTGCGTCGAGGTCGTGCCCGCGTCCGCGTCGGTCGCGGGCGCGGTCGTTCCGTCGGCCGGGGCCGTGCCATCCGTCGTGGCCGCGCCGCCGCTCGTGCCGTCGCCGCAGCCACCGCCGTGGTGACCGGCCGAGGTCCCGCACTCGATGTGCGGAGCCGCGGTGCCCTGGTCGGGGTGCGAGCCCTGGCGCGTCGACGAGCTGCCGCCGCCGCACGCCCCGAGCACCATGCACGCCACGAACACCACCGAGATCGTCTTCGCCATATGCGTCTCCATCCCCAACGCGCGGCATCCTACAGAAACGCCCCCGCCGCGGAAAGAAACCTCCCGCGGCCGCGAGCGCTCTCTGCCGATCAACGCGCCCCGAGCACGTCCTCGAGCGTGAGCTGCTCGGTGAGCATCTGCGCCGCGTGCATCCCGTCGGCCGCCGCGAGCAGCGCCTTCATCCCATTCGCGACGAGATCCCCGCACGCGTGCACGCCGCGCAGGCTCGTCTCGCGCGTGCGTGGATCGATCTTCACGAACCCGCCGTCCTGCGCGAGGCCGAGCATCAGCGCGAGATCGCTGGGCCGCGCCTGCGGGTGGTAGACGAGCGCGCGGCGCGCGACGACCTCGCCGCCCTCGACCTCGACGCCCTGGAGCGCGTCGCCCTCCACGACGAGACGCACCATCTTCCGCGGCTCGAGGCGCACCTTCGCGTGCTCGAGCTCGCGCCGGATGTCGGCCGGCAGATCGAGCGTGAAGCCGTCGGTGAACACGATCATGTCGCGCGTCCACGCGAGGTAGCTCAGCACGGTGCGGATCCCGGCGACCTTCGGCGCGACGAAGCCCCAGGCCTCGCCGCGATGCTCGTAGCCGTGGCAGTAGGGACAGTCGAAGACGCTCCGACCCCACGCGTCGGCGAAGCCCTCGAGCTTCGGCAGGCCGTCCACGATGCCCGTGGCGAGCAGCACGCGGCGCGCGCGCACCTCGCCCGCCTTGCCGAGGCTCGCGACGAGCTCGCCGCCGACGCGGTCGATCCCGGCCACGCGCGCCTCGCGAAACGAGATCGACGGATAGTGCGCGAGCTCGGCGCGAGCCCGCGCGCGCAGCTCGGCGGGCGGGATGCCGTCCGCGCCGGGATAGCCGTGCATCACGGTCGCGCGCGTGTTCCGCGGGGCGCCCGCATCGCACACGATCGCGCTCTTGCCGGCGCGCGCGAAGGTGAGCGCCGCCCCGAGGCCCGCCGGGCCTCCTCCCACGATCAGGACGTCCGTTCGGTCGCTGGTGCTCATGGCGCGCGCATCCTCCCGCGACGCACGAGGGCTGTCACGTGCGCTCGTACACGCCGCGCGAGGATCAGCCGAAGAGCGAGGCGCCGGTCGCGAGCGTGAAGCGCACGACCGGATAGGCAGCCACGATCAGCGTGAGCGCCCAGGCGACCGCGAGCGGCGCGAGCGAGCGCGAGACCACGTGCCAGGCGGCCTCACGCTCCTTCACGCGCGCCCACGCGAGCGTGCCCACGCCGACCCCGACGCCGAGCACGATGGCCGCGTAGAGCGCCGCGTAGAGCGGCCAGCCGAGGTAGCTCCCGTCCTCGTCGAGGAGACAGAACGGACAGAGGTGCACCGGTGACTCGTAGGCGTGCGGCGCGACGTAGCCGAGGATCGCCGGCGCAGCGAAGAGCGCGCCGAGCAGGCTCGCGAGCGCGGCGAGCACGGCGAGCGGCGGCGAGCGGCGCAGCTTGGCGGCGAGCGCGAAGAGCGACGCACACGCGCCCGCGAGCACGAAGATCGCGAACGCGGTCTCGCGCGCGCCGCCGTCGGCGCCGAGCACGGCCGCTCGGGCGCCCTCGAGGCCGCTCGAGCAGCACGACGCGACGACGCGGAAATCGAGGCCCAGCGCGTACGCGAGGCCCGCGCCCGCGTTCAGCACGATCAGCGGCGCGACGACGAGCACGGCGCCGAACTTCGCGCGCGAGAGCTCGGAGGTGCGGAGCGCGAGGTCCACGCGATGGAGCGCGAGCCACGCGCTGCAGGCCAGCGCCGTGAAGGCCGCGAGCCCGAGCGAGCGGAAGCCCCACGCGCCCTCGGCGAGCACGCCCCAGGCGCACATCGCGCCGCGCACCGACGCGCGCAGCCGATCGGCGCCGAGGACCTCGACGACGAGCGCGACGATCGTGGCGCTCGAGGCCACACCGAAGAGCGTCGCGACCAGCTCCGCGCGGCGCTCGATCGCGAGCGCGAGCTCGCTCGTGCGCGGGCTCGGGCCGATCGAGAGCACGCGCAGCGCCGTGCTCGCCGCGACCAGCGCGAGCGCGGCCGCGACGAGCTCGGGCACGACGAGCGCGAGGAGCCAGGGCCGGAAGAGGTTGTCGAGCATCGACGCGACCAGAGCTTTCCCCGCGCGCGCACGCGGCGCCACCTGCTATGCCTCCGGGGTGCGCACCCCCCTGCTCTCCTGGGCGCTCGCCGTGTTCTTTCTCTTCGCGTGCACCGTGGAGGCGCAGGCGAGCCGCTGCGCGCACTGCGGGATGCGCGTCGACCCCGCAGGTGCGTTCACGGCCGGCGCGATCGAGGACGGGCACCCGATCGCGTTCGACTCGAACAAGTGCCTCTTGCGCTACCGGCTCGATCATCCGGCGATCACCGGCGCGTGGGTCACCGACTACTACGCGCGCACGCACGTGGCGCTCGAGAGCGCGTTCTTCGTGATCGGCTCCGACGTGTCGGGGCCGATGGGCGCCGATCTGGTCGGGCTGGGCACGCGCGCCGATGCCGAGCGCTTCTCGCACGACCACCACGGCACGGCGATCCATCCGTTCTCGGAGATCACGCCCGAGATCGTGCGCTCGTTCTTCCCGCGATGAGCGGCGGCAGCGAGGTCCGACGCGATCCCTGGTCGGGCGCCGAGTCGATCGTCGCGCCCGGCAGGCTCGTGATCGGCGGCGTGCGCCCGGGCGGCCTGCCGGAGCCGAGCACGCGCTGCCCCTTCTGTCCCGGCCACGAGGCGGAGACCGAGGCGACCGTCGCCGCCTATGGCGAGCCGTGGCGCGTGCGCGTGGTGCTGAACCGCTTCCCGCTCGTCTCCGACGCGATGCCGGCGGCGTGCGGGCGCCACGAGGTGGTGATCGAGACGCGCGAGCACGACGTCGATCTGCCCGATCTCGACGACGCGCGCCTCGCCGAGATCCTCCGTGCCTACCGCGATCGCGCGCGCGCGCTCGGCACGTCCCCGGGGATCGCCGCGGTCGTGCTCTTCCGCAACCGCGGGCGCCGCGCCGGGAGCTCGCAGCCGCATCCCCACGCGCAGGCCGTCGCGCTCGACTACGTGCCGCCGGCCCTGCGCGCGCGCGACGCGATCGCCGCCGCCGATCCCGAGCTCTTCGAGCGCACGATCGAGCACGAGCGCCGCGGCGGGCGGGTGATCGCCGAGCACGACGGTTTCGTCACGTTCGCGCCCTACGCGTCGGCCCGCGCCCACGAGGTGCGCATCACTCCGAGCCGCCGTGTGGAGCGCCTCGCGCATCTGGGCGACGGCGAGCTCGCCGCGCTCGCGACGCACCTCGGCGCCGCGCTCCGCGCCCTGCGCGCCCGGATGGGCCTCGCCGACTACAACCTGCTCTTCCGCGACCCGGCGATCGGCGCGACGGCGGGCTTCTTCTCGCTCGAGATCTTGCCGCGCACGGGCGGCGACGCCGGCTTCGAGCTCCACACCGGCAGCTCGATCTGCCTCGTGGCCCCCGAAGAAACGGCGGCCGCACTGCGCGGGCTCCTCGGCGACGGACGGTGAATCCGGGCATCATGCACGGGTGACCCGCGCGCTGGCGGTGCTGAGCCTGCTCCTCTGCGTCGCCGCGATGGCGCACGCGCAGGACGACGCCGGCGTACGCGCGTGGCGTCCGGTGCCGCTCGCGCGCCATCAGGAAGACGATCCGCGCCTGATCGACTCCGCGGAGCGCTGCACGACGCTGCTGCGTGCGACGCGCGCGCGCGATCTCGTGCACCCGCAGCGCGCCCAGATCAGCGCGCCCGAGCAGCCGATGGAAGGCGTGGCGTTTCCCGTGCGCCTGACGAGCACGCTCTTCTCGGTCGTCGTCGGCGCGCACGGGGGGCACCGGCGGCCGCGCCCCATCGCGGGCGACTGCCGTCTCTTCCTCGCGATCGCGCACTGGTCGCGCGCGCTCCACGACGCGGGGATCGCGCGCATCGGGCATCTCTCGCTGTACCGACCCGGGCACTGCGGCGAGCCGCCGAGCGGTCACTGCACGGGCCTCGCGATCGACGTCGCGCACTTCGTGCTCGAGGACGGCACCGACTTCGACGTGGGCCGCGACTGGGTCGACCGCACGCGCGGCGCGAGCCCCTGCGGCGATCGCCCCGACGAGAGTGCGCTCATGACGACCGTGCGGCGCCTCGTCTGCGCGAGCTCCGACGGCGCGATGTTCAACGTGGTGCTGACGCCGCACTACGACGACGACCACCAGAACCACGTGCACCTCGAGGTGCGCCCCGGCATGACGGGGCTCGTGCTGCATTGAGGCTCGGCAGGAGGGCGCGCGTCGACGGCGCCCGCCCCGCGACTCACATCACGCCGGGACACGCCGCCGAGATGGGCCCTGCCATGTCGTTGTCCTCGCGGCACTGGTTCAGCGTCGTGAGCGGCGCATGCGCGGCGTCGTTCACCACGGCGCGCACCGCATAGACCGTGTCGGCCTCCACCGGGGAGAAGCGCAGCTCCACGACCTCGCTCGCGCCCGGCACGAGCGCGTGCATCGTCGGCGTCGCGCCGACCCAGACGTCGTCCACGTAGAAGCTCACCGGCACGCCGGCGGGCGCGCCCGCGCGGCCTTCGTTCACCACGCGCACGCGCAGGAGCAGCGCCGCGCCGCACTGGCTCGTCGCGAACGAGAGATCGCGCAGCACGAGGTCGGGCGCGTCGAAGAGACCGTCGGGCTGCACGTTCTGCCGGAAGTCGTTCAAGCCCATCGACGAGAAGTTCGGCGCCTCGTGCGCCGGCAGCGTGCCGTCCTCGTTGATGTTCGTCACGTGATAGGCGTGCTCGTTCCAGATGCGGCGCGTGCGCACCCATTGCCCCATCGGATGCCCGAAGGCCCACACGCCGTGGCTCGACGCGCTCCCGTCCGCGCACGTGTGGAACGCGTAGTCGTTCTCCACGAGCACGATCTCGGCGTGGTCGTCGTTGTCGACGTCGACGACGATCGGGTACTCGGTGAGCGTGCCGCTCGTGTTGCAGCGCTGGAGATACTCGTCCCCCGTCGGCCCGCGGTAGGCGCGGAAGACGAGCTCGTCGTTGTAGAGGACCTCGGCGATGCCGTCGCCCTCGAAGTCGAACACGCTCGAGCCCGTCGCGCGGCTCGAGGTGTCCTGCGTCACGTCGTACCACTTGCGCGTCAGATCGTGCTCGAAGATGACGTAGGCGTAGCCGCCCGCGAGCGCGATCTCGGGCTCGGGATCGTCGTCGAAGTTCGCGATCGTCGGCGGGCCGCCACCGTCGAGGGCGTCACGCGTGGGATTCGCCGCCATGACGCTGGCGACGCGCGCGGCGATCGTCGGGTCCGCGGTCGGCGTGATCTCGACGGGGCCCGCCAGGCGCGCGCCGGTCGCGGCGTCCCACACGACCACCTGGTGCGACTGCACGCTCGTCGCGACCACGTCGGGGTCGCCGTCGAGATCGACGTCGGCGACCGCCGTGTACCCGGCCTCGCCGGCGAAGAGCGGGTCGTGCCAGATCATCGTGCCGTCGCGCCGTGCGACGCCGTTGATGCCGACGAAGTCGAGCACTCCGTCGTCGTCGACGTCGTAGAGCACCGGGATCGCCGTCGACGTGTCGAGCATCGCCGTGACGGCGCCGGTCCCGTCGGCCTGCACGATCGTGTTTCCCACCGCGATCTCGGCGATGCCGTCGCCGTTCATGTCGGCGACCGAGGGCCGACCGCAGGCCACGTCGGCGGGAGCCGTGTCGAAGCGCCGCAGGATCTCGCCCGTCGCGCGGAAGAGCGTGAGCCGCGCCGTGCCGTAGGTCGTGCCGGGCGGGAAGGTGCAGCCGATGATCTCGGGGCCCGGCGAGCTCGCGTCGACATCGGCGATCGCCACCTCGAGACCGGGGTTCGTGCGGTACGCCGGCGTCGCCGTGGGCCAGAGGCGCGAGCCGTCGTTGCCGTTGATCGCGCGCAGGACGCCGTCGGCGTTGTAGATCGACGCGCCGCCGGTGTCGGGGCTCCCGATGCGGTACGTGTTGAAGACGACGTCGGGGATGTCGTTCTCGTCGATTGCGCCGTCGCCGTTGTCGTCGTTGAGGTTGGCGACCATCGGCGCGGACATCACCTGGTCGTGGAGCGGCATCACGGTCGGGTCGCTCGACCAGTGCCACTCGACGGCGAGATCGAAGGCGCCCGTGGTCGGGTGGTACTCGCACACCGGCAGATCGGTGCGGCGCGGGAGGCAGCCGCCGACGCTGAGCTCGCAGTACTGCCCCTCCGGACAATCGAGCGCGCTCGTGCAGGCCTGCGTGGGCGTCGTGCACACGCCCTCGACGCACGCGTCCCCGGCCGGGCAGCAGACGGCCGTGCCGGGATCGCCGCACGCCGAAGCGGCCCCACAGTCGAGGACGCAGGTTCCCGCGACGCAGCTCTGATCGGCGCCGCCGCAGCACACGCCGCCGCAGACGTCGGTCGCCGCGCAGCACACGTCCCCCATCGCGCAGGTCTCGTCGAGCGCGCAGCACGCGGCGCCGCAGACCGAGCGCGAAGGACAGCCCGCGGCGTCCCGCCCGCCGTCGATCCCGCCGCCACCGGCGTCGCGCGGCGCCGCGCAGCGGCCGTCGATGCACTGCTCGCCGCCCGTGCACTGCGCGCTCGAGGTGCACGTGCGGGCCGGCGTCGCGCCGCCCGAGCAGTCGCAGCCGAGCAGCGCGAGCGGCGCGCACGACGCGAGGACGACGAAGGCCGCGAGCCCGAAGGAAGAAGACGAGTCTCGAATCATGACGCTCCTCGATCCGTTTTGCGCGAGAGCACTCGCCCCCCGCGCGCGCCCGTGTGCACGCCGCCCTTCACCGTCCAGTGCCCGTTCACGAAGACGTGGTGCAGGCCCGTCGGATGGTTCTTCGGGTCGGCGTACGTCGCCCGATCGTGCATCGTGTCCGCATCGAGCACGAGCACGTCCGCCTTCGCCCCCACGCGCAGCACGCCGCGGTCGGCGAGGCCCAGCTTGCGCGCCACCATGCCCGTCATCTTGTGGATCGCGGTCTCGAGCGAGAAGAGCTTTCGCTCGCGCACGTAGTGCTCGATCACGCGCGGATAGGTGCCGTACGAGCGCGGATGGGGCTTGCCCTCGCGCTGCGGGAAGCCGTCGCTGCCGATCATCGTGGTCGGGTGCCGCATCACCGTCTCCACGTCGCGCTCGCTCATCACGTGCGCGACCGCGGCGACCGCCAGCTCTTCCTCGACGAGCAGGTCGAGCATCATGTCGTAGAGGCGCTGCCCACGCTGCTTCGCGATCTGTCGGAGCGTCATGCCTTCGTACTCGTGGCGCTTGCGCACCGAGCTGACGACGACGAGGCGGCTGAGGCCGAGGATCATGAAGGGCAGGATGAGCCGCTTGGGGAACCAGCTGTCGATCGCCTCCGGCATGTGCACCAGGCGCAGCATCCGCTGCTTGCTGTCCTCGACGATCTTCTTGCGCGTGGCCGGGTCGCGCAGGCGCTCGAGCGTCTTCTCTTGCGAGCCCTCGAACGCCCAGAGCGGCAGGATCATCGCGCTCAGCACGGTCGAGCCCGCGGCGTAGGGATAGACGTCGCTCGTGACGTCGAGGCCCTCGTCGCGCGCCTTCTCGACCATCCCGAGCGTCTTGTCGACCTTGCCCCAGTTCCAGCGGCCGGCCGCCTTGTGGTGCGAGATCTGGACGCTGACCTTCGCCTCGCGGCCGATGCGCAGCGTCTCTTCGACCGACTGGAAGAGGCGCCCGCCCTCGTCGCGCATGTGCGTCGCGTAGATGCCCTCGTGCTTGGCGGCGACCTTCGCGAGCTCGATGATCTCTTCGGTCTCGGCGTAGGCGCCGGGCGGATAGACCAGGCCCGTGGAGAGGCCGAACGCGCCCTCCTCCATGTTCGCTTCGACCGTCTCGACCATCTGCGCGAGCTCGCTCGCCGTGCTCTTGCGCTCGTCGAGGCCCATCGCGAGGCAGCGAACGTTGCCGTGCGCGACGAGGGGCGCCGCGTTCACGGAGAGGCCGATGCGATCGAGCTTCTCGCGGTAGGCGGCCACGTCACGGTAGCAGCCGCCGCCGCGCTCGCCGAAGAGCATCGGCGAGAGCAGCTCGTAGAAGCGCTCGACCCGATCGTTGGCGGGAAAGAGCCCGAGGCCGCAGTTGCCGATCACCTCGGTCGTCACGCCCTGCATGACCTTGCCGCGCGCCTCGGGCTCGCCCGGGAGCTGGAAGTCGCCGTGCGAGTGCATGTCGAGAAAGCCCGGCGTCACGACGAGCCCGCGCGCGTCGATCACCTCGTCGGGCGCCAGCGTGATCGCGCCGATCTCGGCGATGTGGTCGTCCTCGATCAAGAGGTCGGCGCGCTTGCGCGGCGCGCCCGTCCCGTCGATCACGTCGCCGCCCTGCACCAGAGTCCGCATCGAGCGCGAGCGTACCTCGCGCCAGCGCATCCTCGGCACGACAAAGGCGCCCCGGTGCGGGGCGCCTTCGTGAGACGTGCAGGTCAGGTCGCGCGCGAGGCCCGGTGCGCTTCGAGCGCACCTCGGGCCTAGGGAACCTTGGTCCCGCAGTTCGCGCAGAACTTGCTGCCGGGCGGATTCATCGTGCCGCAGCCAGCGCACGCCTTCGGCGTGGGCGCCATCGTCGCCCCGCACTCGGCGCAGAACTTCCCGGGCGGGACGCGCTTGCCGCACTGCGTGCAGTTCACCATTCCATCGCCGCCGACGGTCGGCGTCGTCACGCCCGCCGGCACAGCGTACTGCGGCGGCGGAGCGCCCTGCGGAGGCGCAGCGCCGCCGGGCGGCGGGCCGCCCGGATAGCCCGGCGGCGGGCCGCCCGGATAGCCCGGCGGCGGTCCGCCCGGATAGCCGCCCTGCTGCGGATAACCGCCGTAGGGGTTCATCTGCTGCTGGTACATCTGCGCCATCGACATGCCCATGCCGAAGCCCAGGCCGCCTTGCATCATGCCGCCGCCCTCGCCGCCGCCCTTCGCGAGGCCCTGGCCGGCGCCGAGCATCGCCTCGGCCGCCGCGTACTGCATGTAGTTGCCCTGGCCGAGGTCGTCCTTGGCGCGCTTCTTCACCTTGATGTCGGCGTAGGCCTTCTGCGCTTCCTGGATGCGCTTCAGCTCTTCCTCGCTGAAGTTGATCGAGAAGTCGCCGAGGCCCATGAACTGCGCGCCGATGTCGGAGAGGTCGTCGCACTTCTGGACGAACGTCTGGCCGAGCTCCTCGTGGTACGCGCCGAGGTTCTGCACCTCGATCTTCTGCTTGATCACGAAGACCGGCACGGTGCGCTTCACCGCGTTCATGAACTTCGTGGTGATGAAGCTCTCGACGCGATCGTTCGTCGGAGACTCACCGGTGCCGAGGTAGTTCACGATGAACTTCTCGGGCTCGGTGATGCGCCACTGGAAGGTGCCGAAGATGCGCGGGCTGACCGTGATCTCGAGCTCGGGATCCTTCATCGCCTGGAGCGGGCCGCCGAAGCGCGTGTCGCGGATCGGGCGCATCGTCACGAAGTAGAGGTCCGTGACGAAGATGTTGCCGCCGGTGACCGAGTCGACCAGGTTCGAGAGGAACGGGATGTTGCCCGTGTCGAGCGTATGCCGCTGACCGACGCCCGCCGTGCGCAGGACACCGACGAGCGCGCCGTCACGGAAGAACACGGCCGCCTCGTCGGCCGCGATGGTCAGCTGCGACCACTTCGGGATGGTTCGCTCCGGGTGCTTGTAGACGTAGAGAGCCTTCTGCGCGTCGGGACGCGCGATGATCATCTCCTGCACGCCACCCTTGATGAAATCCATCACACCCATGGAGCCGCCTCCTCTTCCGTGGCTTCGCTCTCTCGAGCGCCTTCTCTGGGCAGGGCACGGACGCTCGCCCCCGAGAAGGAACGCAGCATACCGGCGCGGCATTTCCTACGGAAGCGCGGATTCGGATCTGCCTCGGAAGCGGGGATCCTGGAAGAACGGTGGGAACGAATTCGCGTCGGCGCTGTCGGCTGGTGCATGAGAGGCCTCGCGCTGGCGCTCGCGCTCGGATCGGCCGTCACCGTCGCCACGGCCCAGGATGCGCTCGCCGACGCGGGAGTGGATGCCGCGCTCGACCCGGCGGCCGAGGCGTTCCAGCGCGCGATCGACAGTGATCCCTGGTCGCAGGACGGCAGCGACGAGGCGAGCGACCCGCTCGGCGCGGCAGACACGGCGGCGCTCGCCACCGTGACCGACGACCCCGACGTCGACGAGGTGCAGGCCCCCGTGCCGGTGCGACACGGGGAGATCGTCGAAGCGATCGCCGGCGTGTCGATGCGATCGCACGCGATGAGCGTGACGCTCGAGGGCGGCCTCGCGGTCGTGACGGAACAGATCGTGATGGGCTCGAGCGCGCGGCATCGTGCCGAAGCGATGCTGCGCCTCGCGCTGCCTCCCGGTGCGGCGCTCGTCGCGATGCACGTCGAGAACGCGAGCGGCGCGCGAGACGCCGTCCCCGCCGACGCGAGCGCGCCGCAGAGCGCCTACGACGACGCGCTCCTGGTCCGCAGCACGACGCCCGTCGAGACGCCGGTCGCCCACGCGCGGATCGCGAGCGGCGCGCTCGTGCTCCGCGCGGCGCCGATCGGCCCGGTGCAGCCCGACGCGGCGAGCGAGAGCGGCGCGCTGACGGTGCGGGTGACCTGGGCCGTCCCGGTGCCGCTCCACGGCGGCGTCGCGCGCTTGGTGATCCCCGCGCGCGGCACCGACGATCGGGCCGCGCCCGTGGAGGTGACGCTCACGGCCGTCGACCTCGTCGAGCCGCGCGTCGACGGCTCGGCCTACGAGCGCGGGACGGTCGAGGCCACGGGGCGTGCGCCGCTCGTCGTGACGGCGCTCGCGCCGCTCTCGCGCGGCCCGCGCGTGGACACCTCGCTCGTCGACTGCGGAGCGGGGCGCTGCGCGCTCGTGCGCGCGATGGGCGGGCGCGCGCGCCTCGCCGAGACCCCGATCACGATCGCGATCGACGCCTCGCCCTCGACGACGATCGGCGCGCGCGGGCGCATCACGGACACGGTCCGCGTCGTGAGCGCCCTCCTGCCCGCCCGCGCGCGCGTGCGCTGGATCGCCTTCGCGGCGCACACCGAGACGATCGGAGAGGGCACGCCCGGCGATCTCGATCTCGCCCGCGTGCGCGCGGCGATCGACGCACCGCTCGGCTCGGCCACTCGCTTCTCGGCGCTCTGGGGCGCGGTCGAGCCCGGCGCTCGGGCGGGAGACCGGATCCTCGTGATCGGCGACGGAGGCCTGACCGACGACGCGCTGGAGCAAGGGGCGCTCGCCGCCGCGCGCGAGCGAGGCGTGGTGGTGAGCACCATCGACGTCGCGGATCGCCCTGCCACGGCGACCCTCGCCCGCGGGATCGCGGCGACCGGCGGCGTCACCATCGAGGCGGGCGCCGCGGCCGATCGTGCCGCCGGCGGCCACGGCGACGAGCTCCTCGGCGAGCTCGTCTCGGCCGCGCTCGCGACCTCGGTCGGCCCGGTGTCGGCGCGCATCGACGGCGCCGCGATCGCGCTCGGCACGCTGCGCACCGGGGAGAGCATCACGTGGATGGGCCCCGCCACGCGCGCCGAGGCCACGATGAACGATCAGCGTGTCACCGCGCGCGCTCCCGACGCGGCGCACGCGGGGATCGCGAGCGCCCTCGCCTCCCACCGCGCGGCACTGATCGCCGTCGAGGCGGCCGATCTCGACGCGAGCGCCGGCGCCTGCGACGCGAGCGGCGCCCCGCGGGCGCGAGCGACCGCGCGCGCGAGCAGCATCGTGGGCCACGGCCGGTACATCGCGCCCGCGCACCGGCGCAGCTGCGAGACGACGGCCGCGCCCGCCGCCACGAGCTCGGGGGCCACGCACGGCCTGCCCGGTCGCGTCCTCCGCGATCAGCTCCGTCGCCGCGTGATCCCGCCGGCGCGCGCGTGCTTCCGCGACGACCGCGCCGGCCGCGCCCACGTGCACCGCGAGGTGACCTTCGAGCTCGTGCTGGCCGACCGCGAGATCGCCCGCGCGAGCGTCACGGGCGACATCACCGACGAGCTGCGTACCTGCCTGCTCGGCGCCTTCGACGGCGTCGAGGTCCCGAGCTTCGATGGCACGCTGGTCGTGCGCTGGCCGCTCCACACGGAGGCCGTGGTGCCCCCGCCGGTGATCGAGCTCGCGCCCGACGTCGCGCGCGAGGTGCACGCGATCACCGGCGATGCGCCGGTGGTGACGGCGCCGTTCTGAGGGCGCTCGCTGGAGCTACCGGCAGGGCATCGCGAGGGACGTCATGTCGGCCCCACCGCAGAAGCCGGGCATCGGGATGTAGCAACCGTCGATGCGCTGCCCCCACTGTCCACACGCCGGGGGAACGGTCGTCGGGGGGAAGCAGAGGAACGCCGGCCCCGGCGCCTGTTCCGTGCAACCAGCGCCGATGTCACAGTAGTCGCAACCGTACTGCCGCGTCTCCATGCCGTCGCAGTCGAAGTCGTAGCCGCCGCAATCGCTCGCAACCGAGTAGAACATCGTTGCGCCGGGCCTCGCACGCGAGTCGTGATCACAACAGTCGCCGGCGCGCGCCACGATGCCGGTGCCGGTGCACGTGAGGATCGTCGACGGAACCATTGGGCCGCCGTACGTGTCGTGGTCCGTGTCCTGGTAGCAGAGCTCGCTCCCGTCGCAGTCCTCGTCGCGCCCGCTCGCCGGCAGCTCGGTCGCGCTCGGATGGGTATCCGCGCGCGCGTCGTTGCAGTCGACGCGGCAGCTCGTGCAGGCCGACCCCGCGAAGCCGTCGCCGTCGACGTCCTCCATCACGCGGTCGAGGCTGCCGTCACAGTCGTTGTCGAGCCCGTCGCAGAGCTCGGGCGCGCTCGGATACACCGTCTGGTGGAAGTCGTCGCAGTCGAGCGATGCTCCCGTCGGAGGATCGACCGTCCATCCTGCCGTGACCTGCGGCGAGCAGGCGCCCGGCGGCGGATTGCAGACCGGAGGGGCCACGGGGCGCGTGCACGAGACCTGCGTGGCGGCCCCAGCGGCCGGGCGATTGTCCGAGTCGCAGTCGGCGTACCACGTGGCCGGGACCGCTCCGTCGTCGACGGTCCCGTCGCAGTCGTTGTCGATGCCATCGCACAGCTCGGGGTGCATCCCGTAGATGTCCACGTTGCCGTCATCGCAGTCGTCGCACGTCGTCGCGTAGCCCATGGGGATCGAGCAGCCCATCATGGTCGGCGCGCCGCCACAGCTCGCGCTCGTGCTCGAGAGCGGCACGCCGTGGCCGTCGCCGTCGCAGTCGCGGCAGACGGTCACCATGAGGCCTTCGTCGATGGCGCTGTCGCAGTCGTCGTCTCGCCCGTTGCAGACCTCCGGCGCGTCGGGATGGACGCCGGGCTGCACGTCGTCACAGTCGCCTCCGCAGCGCAGCGTGCCGTCTCCCTGCGTGTTGCAGCACGCTTGGTCGGGGTAGCTGTCGGAGTCCTGGTCGCGGAACCCGAACGTGGACGGATCGCAGTCCTCGTCGCGGTCCTCGGGATCACAGCGCTCGCTGAGGGTCGGTGCGCGCGTGGGATCGGCGTCGTCGCAGTCGTCGCCCCCACACGCGATCGACCGCACACCGTCGCCATCGACGTCGGGCATGACGCAGGCGCCGCCATCGAGGCCACCGTCGCTGCCGCCGTCCGGCGTCGCGCCCGCGTCGCCCGCGCCCGCGTCACGCACCGCGCACGAGCACGCTCCGAAGCGCCCGTCGTCGCCGCAGCGCTGCGCGCCCGTCGAGCCGTCGTCGCACACGCACGCCTGCGTCGAGCCGGACACGCACGTCGCAGCGGGCTGGCCGCCCGGGCATCCCGCCATCGCAAGCCCACACGCGCCCGCGAGCGCCCATCCCCAGAGGTCACGCATGAGCGCATGCTCGCCCGTGGCAGCGCGCGCGGCAAGAACCGGCCTCGGGCCGCGCGCTCGTCGTCGTCGGGCGCGCGCGGAGCGGGGCGATTCGCGACGAAGATCAGCGCAAGAGCGCTTCGATCTCCGCGTCGAGCGCTCCCTCGTCGGGCACGCCGGTGCTGTAGTGCCGGATGTTGCCCTCGCGATCGATGAGCACGAGCGTCGGCAGCGCCTCGACCGAGAACGCGGTCTGCGCGGCGTACTCGGCATCGAAGAGCGTCGGCACACCGATGTGGAGCGCCCGATGCGCCGCGACGACGCGCGGCACGGGCTGATCGCCCTCCACGTTCACGGCGTACGTCACGAGCCCGGGATGCCGAGCGGCGACCGCCGAGACGATCGGCAACGACTCGCGGCAAGGCGGGCACCAGCTCGCCCAGAAGTCGAGCATCACCACCTGCCCGCGCAGCGCCGAGAGCGTCACGCGATCGCCCGTGCCCTCGCCGGCCACGATCTCCGCCGTCACGTCGGGCGCCGGGCCGCCGTCGATCGCGCCGCCCGCACCGCCGTGGAGCCAGCGCGAGCCGCCGAACGCCATCACGGCGACGAACACGAGCGCGCCGATTCCCGCTGCGCGCAGCACCGCGCGCCCACCGTCGTCGTTCATTGCCTTTCGCTCATGGAGCGCGTCGAGCGCAGCGGCAAGCGGATCCGGAACGTGGCCCCTCCCTCGGGGGAGGCCGTGCACGCGATCGAGCCGCCGTGCTCGAGCACGATCTTCTTCACGATCGCGAGGCCGAGGCCGGTGCCCTCGCTCTTGGTCGTGTAGTACGGGTCGAAGACGCGCTCGCGCATCTTCTCGGGCACGCCGGGGCCGTCGTCGCGCACCTCGAGCACCGCGTCCGCGTCGTCGCGGCGCGTCTCGACGATGACGTGGCCGCCGGTCGCGCCCTCGGCCGTGACCGCTTGCACGGCGTTGCGCACGAGGTTGTCGACGCAGCGGCGCACCATCTGCGCGTCGATCATGACCGGGAGAGGCCCGCCCTCGCGCACCTCGAGCTTCACGTCGGCGCCGCTCCGCCCGCCCTCGAGCGTCATCGCCGCGGGATCCATGGTGCGCGTCCACTCCGCCGCGAGCGCGCTCAGCTCGCCCTCGGAGAGCTCCGGAACCGGCAGCCGCGCGAAGCCGCTGAACTCGGAGACGAGGCGGCGCAGCGTCTCCACCTCTTCCTCCACGATGCCCTTCGCATCGTCGAGCGTCTTCTGGAAGCGCGCATCGCCGCCCTCGTACTTGCGGTGGACCTCCTGCACCGCGAGCTGGATCGGCGTGAGCGGGTTCTTGATCTCGTGGGCGAGGCGGCGCGCGACCTCCTGCCAGGCCCCGATGCGCTGCAGGTACTCGATGCGGTCGCGCGAGGTCTTGATGTCGCGGACCATCGCGTTGAAGGCGTCGACCAGCTCGGCGACCTCGTCGGCGTCGTCGGTCGGGATCTCGATCGTGAGATCGCCGCGACCGACCTTGCGGGTGGCCTCGGCGAGCACCGTGACGCGACGGGTGATGCGGCGCGCGCTGACGATTCCGGCGGCCAGCACGACGACGATCGCGGCGAGCAGGAGCGAGATGTAGAGGACGAGATAGAGGCTCTGGAAGTAGCTCGGCTCGTGCACCAGGCGCCGGTAGAGCTCGACGATCTCGCCCGCGGCGACGTGCTCCTCGAACGGCGCGTTCGGCGTGTGGAGGCCGACGGTGACGACGTACGCGTGGCCATCGACCTCGATCGGGCGCTCTTCCTCGAGCGTGCGCTCGGTGATGCGATCGACCTCGCGCGAGACGCTCGCGACCTCGGTACCGTCGGCGTCGCGTACGGCGACGCCGCTCAAGTCGTCGAGCGCCGCGAGGTCGCCCGCGATCACCGCCTGCACCGCGCCCTCGCGCGGGCTCTCGCGGAGCGCGTCCGCGAGGGCGGCGTCGTGCGCGACCATCGTCGCCGTGCGCTGGGCGCTGGCGCGCAGGATCTCGAGATGCTCGTAGCGATCGTCGAGCGAGTCCTCGAGCGCTCCCAGCACGCGCTCGTTGACGCCGACCGTGTAGACGTCGGCGAGCGTGGCGCGACCGAGCAAGAGGGCCGCGATGACCGGGAGCAGCGCGACCGCCGTCATCGCCGTGAGCAGGCGGCGCTCGAAGCGGCCGAAGCGCAGGCGGTCGGGCTTGGGGCCGTCGGGCTTGCTCGTGCGCTCGGCGATCGCCACGGGCGGGTTGCTCGCGAGGTCCGCCGCGCGCGGCGCCTCGGCTGGCACGGGCGCCGGCGAGTCGCGGTCGCTCACGGGCACGTGAGCACCTGCGACTGGAACTGCAGCGTCTTCTCGGCGCCGCCGATCCCCTGCTGCGACACGAAGAGGCTGACGAAGGAGCCGAAGAAGGCGTCGTCGCGCGTCGCACCGCCGCCCGGGCGCGCGAGCCAGCCGCGGATGCGCTGCACCATGTCGGGCGTGACGGGGTTGAGCTCGACGACCACGCCGAACGTGACGTGCTCGCCGTGGCGACCGCGCCACGCGGCCGCATCTCCGACGACGACGTGATCGGCCACGAGGCAGGTGCGGATGACCTCGTCGAGCGAGCCCAGCACGAGCGTGCGATCGCTCGACTCGGTGCGCACGTCGACCGAGTAGTGCGCCGCCCAGATGTCGTAGACGACGTGGCAGCTGCGGACGCCGACGGCGATCGGCGTCGAAGCGTCCGCCCCGTACGCGTAGGTACGCATCACGAGGGTCTGCAACAAGCCGTGCGAGAGGCGGCGCCGCACGGCGTCGTCGGCGAAGTCGGCCGCCGAGAACGACACGTCGGGCGCGTCGGCGTGGAAGGTGACGCCGATCGTGCGCTGCGTGACCTGCGCGTGGGCCGGGACCGCGACGAAGAGCGCCGCCAGGGCCGCGACGAGGAGCGAGCGCGCTGTGGTCGTCGTCCTCATTCGAACGAGATGAACCCGAGCAGCGTGGAGAAGCCCACGGTGAAGACGCCGACCGGCGTCTGGAAGCGCAGGCCGAGGTCGAAGGTGAGATCCCAGGGGATCGCGTCGATGCCCGTGTAGCCGGCGATGGGCCGCGTGAAGAACTGCGGCTGCCCGAGGAAATAGACGCCCGCGTTCGCGTAGAGGTAGCCCGAGCGCAGCACCGGGTCGCCCCCGAAGATGCGCACCGAGTACTCGAGGTCGAGACGCGCGCCGAGGTGCGCGAAGCGCAGCTCGCGGATCGCGTTGCGGAACAGGTTCGGCGGGCCGCGGTGATCGAGGTTCATCTCGAGCATGCGGTTCGGGATCAGATCGGAGAGATCGGCGGCGTAGATCTGCGAGAAGAAGGGCACGTCGCCGAAGGCGGCGGCGCCGTACGCCGAGAGGCGCAGGTTGTGGTCCCAGTCGGGCAGCGGCACCCACTGGCGCAGCAGCAGCTCGCCGCGGAAGTAGTCGTAGCTCGAGCCGAGCAGCGCCGAGGCGAGGTCGACCTGCGCGTCGATGAAGGTGCCGCTGCGCGTGATGGCCGGGTCGTCGCGCGTGTCGAGCGTCACGCCGAGCTCGAGGCGCGAGACCTCGCTCGTGCCGTCGTGGATCGCGAAGTCGATCGGCACGACCTCGGTGCCGAGGCGCTCGCTCGCGGCGTCGGGGCGCGCGAGCACGTGGATCGCCTCGATGTGCCAGCGCGCCGTGAAGCGCAGCTCGGGGCTCACGGGGACGGTGGTGCCGACCGAGCCGCCGCCGCGGAAGTACTCGACGAGCGCGTTGCGCGCGGCCTCGCACATCCCCATCTCTTCGGGGCTGCACACGCCGATCGGCGCGAAGAGCACGTCCTCGTCGCCGAAGAACTCGCGCGCGCGGTTGAAGAAGCCCTGCACCGTGAGCCCGGCGATGGACCCGGCGAGCGTGGGATCGGTGAGCGAGAGGCGTACGCCCTGCTGCGGGAACGAGACGAGGAGCGAGCCGCGGAGCGTGAGGCCGGCGCCGAAGAGGTTCGTCTCGGCCGCCGTGAGTCCGAAGTAGGGATCGAGCCGGCTCGCGGCGCCGGTGCGCACGTCGACGATGCCCTCGGAGACACCGAGCGCGATGTGCTCGAGCAAGAACGTGTTGTGCTCGACGACCTCGATCGCGAGGACGGCGCGGCCGCGCGCCGAGCCGCGCTCGATCGAGAGCTCGACCGAGGCGAAGAAGCCGGTGCCGAGGAGCTGGTAGCGCGCCTGCTCGAGCCGCGGGTCGGCGGGATCGAGCGGCTCACCGACGCGGATGGGCACGAGGTTCGTGATGACCTCGGTCATCGTGCGGCGGTTGCCGTGCACGCGGATCGCCTCGAGCGTGTAGACGACGTGGACCTCGCCGCCCGCGTCGGTGCTCGCCTCCGCGGTGCTCGACGCGGCCGCAGCCTCGACGGTGGGCGCGGCCGTCGCGTCGACGTCCGTGGGCGCCTGGGTCTCGCCCGTGGCGGGAGCGTCCACGGCGGCCGCCGCGGCCTCGACGGCGACCGCGTCGTCGTCCGTCTGCGCGCGCGCGAGCGCCGTCGTCCCCAGAAGGGCGAGGGCGAGGGCCCAGCCCACGATTGCGATGGCCCGCACGTTCAGCTCGCTGCGCCGGATTCTCGCGCGACTCGGTGCGCCGGTCGACCCGTCCGCGATGCCCGCCCGCGACCGGGCGTCCTCAGCTCGCGGCCAGCAGATGCGAGAGCAGATAGTACGCCGCGACACCGGCCGCGAGCACGACCACCGTCCAGCCGAACGAGCCGAGCCCATCGGTCGGCTCCGCGGGGGCGCGCTTTTCGCCGGGCGCCGCCGCGGCCGCTTCCTCGGCCCGTGCGCGCGCGCGCGCCTCCCGCGCTTCCTTCACGCGCGCGGCGCGCTTCTCTTCCGGCGTCGGGTCGGCGCGCTCCTCTCTCGCCTCGGCCTCGACGTCCGCTTCCGCTCGCTCGGCGCCGTTCTTCTCCTTCGGCGGCGGCGGCGGCAAGCTCTGCTCGCCCGTCGACTCCTTCGTCTCGATGTGCGCGGGCCCCTCCGAGCCGCCCTCGCGGGCCTGGCGCGTGACGTGGTCGATCGCCGCGAGCGCCGACTCGTCGTCCCCTGCGAGGTAGGCGATGCGCACCGTCTGCTCGCGGCGGCGAGCCGGGCGGGGCGGTGCGATCTTCGGCATCGCCGGCGGCGGACGGATGCTCGGCGCCGGCGCCATCGGCGGGCTCGTGCGCGCCTTGGGCCGCACGCGCTCGCGCGTGGAGACGACGTCGGTGAGCGCGACCTCGAAGACCTTGAGGAAGTGCCGCCCCGTGTCCTCGTGCCGCGGCCGCACGAACTGCGTCGTGGGCTCCCGCTCGGTCGAGTCCTCGGCCGAAGGAGGCGACGGAGCCGCCTCCGGCACGTAGCTCTTCACTTCCTTCTGGACGCGGATGTCGAACGCGCCGTCGTCCCACGAGAACACCGCGCTCAGGTCGGCGTCCTCTTTCCCGTCGAGGCGAATCGCGAGCAGCTCGCCGGCCTCGTAGACGAGCTCGGCTTGTTTGCCCTCGCGCGTCAGGCGCAAGAGGCCCGTCACGCCGGACTGCTCGCAGTAGTTCATCAGGTCGGCCGGGACGTGGACCGCGAGCGATCCCTTGCGGTGATCGTCGTCGCCGCGCGAGACGGGGAGCGTGGGCAGACGCTGGTGCACCACGTAGTGGCCCTTGCGCGCCTTCAGCACGACCTCGACGGGATCCGATCCGTCGGGCATCGGCTCCTGCTCGAGCGCGATCTGACCCGCGACGACCGCGACGTCGCCCGTCATGCCCTCGGTGGAGAAGCGGAGCCGACCCGTGATCCGACGGGCCTCGATCTCTCGCAAGACGTCGAGCACTCCCCCATCGGGGATCTCACCACTCAGGACAGGCTCGGACACCGAGATGCGAATTGCGCCCGGGCTCGCTTCCCGTGTCAAGACGAGATACGACCCGAGGGTGCGTTCGCGAGACGTTCTCGTGTGGGTGTTCGTGGTGGGTTGCGCGCATGCGCCTCCTCCGGTGGCCGACACCCCCCCCGCGCAGGCCGAAGCGTGCGTGCCCGAGAGCGCGGTCACGGACGCCGAGCGCGCGCTCGAGACCTGCCGGGGCGCGCACGCGAGCGATGCGACGTGGGCCGGCCGCGACGCGCGCGACGCGCTGGAAGCGAGCCTGAGCGCCCACCTCGCCTCGCTCCGGCCGCCACGCACCGTCGAGCCCGGCGAGGTGCAGCCGCTCGCGGAGGCGCTGTGGGCCCTGCTCGATCGGGCGGCGCTGCCCCCCGGCAGTCGCGCCACCGAGGATCGCGCCGAGGCCGCCGCCGAGCGCTTGTTGCGCGACCGTGGGGAGGATGCGTGCGTCGCGGCGGCCGAAGAGGCGCTCGAGGTCACGCGCGAGATCGCGACCGTGGCCGACCCCACGCACGGCACCGATCCCTGCGAGGCCGAGACGCTCGCCGCGCGCCGGGCGACGCTGGAGCGCGCGCTCTGCGCAGAGCCCACGAGCGGAGGCGAGGCCCCATGAGAGAGCGACTTCCGAGCCTCACGGCCGCCGCGGTCTCGATCTACCGCAGCGTCGCGAGCCTCCCCGGCTCCCCGGTCGACTTCGCGAACGATCGCGGGATGCGGGCGCTGATGCCGGGCCCGGCCGAGGCGGCGCTCTCGGCGCTCGGCACGATCACGGCGCGCGAGCCTCGTGCGCACGCGCTCGCGAGCGCGGGCACGCTCGGTCTTCTCCCGCACGTCGCGCTGCGCACGGCGGCGATCGACCTCGCCCTGCGTCACGAGCGCGCGACGCGCGGCATCCCGCAGCTCGTGCTGCTGGGCGCCGGCCTCGATGCGCGCGCCTACCGCATGCCCGAGCTCTCCGAGACGCGCGTGTTCGAGGTGGACTTCCCGAGCACGCAGGCGCTGAAGCGGGCCCGCGCCGCGTCGCTCGCGCCGAGGGCGAAAGAGCTGCGCTGGGCCGCGATCGACTTCGAGCGCGACGCGCTCGGCGAGGTGCTCGCGCGCGCCGGCCACGATGCGTCCGTGCGGACGGTGTGGCTCTGGGAGGGCGTGACGATGTACCTCGTGAAGGAAGCGCTCGAGGCCACGCTCGCGGTCGTGCGCGATCGCTCGACGGTGGGCTCGAGCCTGCTCGTCACGTACGCGACCGACGAGCTGGCGGCCTTCGAAGCAGCAGGTGCCCGCCTCGCGATCGGGCAGGGGCCGCTCGCGCCGCTCGTCGAGCTCGGCTTCGGCATCCTCGGCGAGCCGCTCCGTGGGCGGATGAGCCCCGCGCGCGCGAAGGAGACGCTCGCGCGCTTCGGCCTCGCCGTGGAGAGCGACCGCGGTCCCGCGGACTGGGCCAAGACCCACTGGCGCGGGCGCGCGCCGCGCATCGTGATCGGCGAGCGGCTCGCGATCGCACGGCGGGTGGCGTGAAGGGGCTCTACGCGATCGTCGACCCTCGGGCCTGCGCCGGCCGCGATCCCGTCTCGGTCGCGGGCGCCATCCTGCGCGGTGGCTGCGCGGCGCTGCAGCTCCGCGACAAGGCGGGCAGCGACCGCCGGGTGCTCGCGCTCGCGCGGGAGCTCGCGCCGCTCGCGCGCGAGGCCGGCGTGCCCTTCTTCGTGGACGACCGGCTCGACGTCGCGATCGCCTGCGACGCCGACGGCGTGCACCTGGGACAGGACGATCTGCCCCTCGCCGTCGCGCGCGCGCAGGCCCCGCGCCTGCGCGTGGGGATCTCGACGCACACGCCCGCCCAGCGCGAGGCGGCCGAGCGCGAGGGCGCCGATCTCGTGGGCTACGGGCCCGTGTTCGCGACGGCGACGAAAGAGAATCCCGACGCGGTGGTGGGGCTCGACGGAGTCGCCGCGGCCGTGCGCGCAGCGCGCGTGCCCGTCGTCGCGATCGGCGGCATCACGCTCGCGCGCGTCCCCGCGCTGCGCGAGGCCGGCGTCTCGCTCGCCGCCGTGATCTCGGCCGTGTGCGGCGCGCCCGATCCGGAGGCCGAGGCGCGCGCCCTGCATCGCGCGCTGCGCGGGGAGCCGGCGTGATCGTCGAGATCGCGCTCGTCGTCACGGTGACCGGCGCCGCCGTGGGCGCCGTGGCCGCGGCCCTGCGTGCGCGCCGCGCCCGCAGCGCGAGCCCCGCGAGCGAGCTCGGCAAGGCGCTCGCCGCCGCGCGAGACGAGCGCGGCAGTGCGCGCGGCCTCCGCCCCGGCGACGTGCTGATGATCCCCGGCGAAGAGCTGGCGCTCGGCGGCGTGCTCACGCTCGAAGAGGGCGGCGTGGTGCTGCGGGCCTTCCCGATCATCGGCGCGGCCGCGGGCCGATGGCTGGTCCAGCTCGACGACGCCGAGAGCGACCTCGTCCTCGCGGCCGAGTCGAGCGCGCTCGGCGAGGGCGCCGTCCCCGCGACGCTCCCGCTCGGCGGCCGCACGCTCACGCTCGAGAAGCGCGGCCACGGCCGGCTCTCGGGCAGCGGCGACGCGGTGCCCCGCATCGAGGGCGAGCGCGCGCCCTACGTCGTGCTGGCCGAGCGCGGCGGGCGCGTGGCGATCGCGATCGACCGCCCGAGCGGCCGCCTCGGCCTCGTCGGCGAGCGGCTCGATCCGCGGGTCGTCGATCGCCTCGGCGGCGGCGACGTCCCGCGGTCCTGACGCTCACGGCTCGGCTCGCCCCGCTCCCTCCCGTCCGCGGCGTCGCCGCTTCCTTCCGGGGGCTCCGCGGTGCGAGCGCTCTCGGCGGGTCACGGATCGGCTCGCTCCGCTCCGCTCCGCCCCTCCCGTTCGCGGCGTCGCCGCCTCCTTCCGGGAGCTCCGCGGTGCGAGCACTCTCGGCGGGTCACGGATCGGCTCGCTCCGCTCCGCCCCCTCCCGTCCGCGGCGTCGCCGCTTCCGTCCGGGAGCTCCGCGGAGCGAGCACTCTTTGCGGATCACTCCATCACGGTCACGGTCTCGTCGCCGCGCACGCGGTAGTGCTCGTGCATGTACGCGTCGAGATCGAGCAGGAACGTCTGCATCTGCGCGCCGTTCGGCGTGCTCGGCGGCGCATCCGTGTAGAACGTACCGCGCAGGCACTCGCCGTTGCGGCAGCGCCCGTCGGGGAAGACGAAGATCATCTTCGGCACGCGCCGCGACTCGGGGATGCCGGCCTGGATCATGTAGTTCCACATCAGGCCGCCGATCGCCTGCAGGTCGTGCGGCTGCATGCCGTAGCCGTGCAGGAAGTACACGATCGGGTAGCGCTCGTTCTGGTTCGCCTCCTCGAAGTAGCCGGGCGGCAGCACGATGGTCACCTCGCCGACGCGGCCCGTCGTCGGGGCCGTGAAGTCCATCGTCGTCGAGTTCACGTGCGGGCAGGTGGAGGTCATCGACGTGCAGATCCGATCGAGCACGATCGAGCGGTCGAGGCCCGGCCAGCGCGCGCTCATCATGCCGACCGACGAGAAGAAGCGGCTGAGCAGCTGCTGGTAGGTCCCGACGTGACCGCCGTCCCCCGCGATGCGCTCCTCGAGCGTCGCGTCGATCGAGCCGTAGCGAACGAGCGCGTAGCGGCCGACCTCGTCCCAGTTCACCTCGTTGAACGTGAACGTGTCGCGGCCGTCGAGGTGCAGCGCCTCGTGGCCGTTGTAGTAGCGGACCGGCAGGCCACGCGCGGCGAAGGCGCCGATCGTGTGCTGGCCCTGCACCGCCCAGTTGAAGAGGTCGCGCACGCCGCCGTCGGCGTAGAAGTCGAAGCCCTGCACGGTCTCGATCGGGTAGCCCGCGTGCATCGTGTTGCCGTTGCCGCGATAGCCCTCGACGAGGCCGCGGGGGCTCGTGCTGATCATCCGCTCGGCGCCGGCCGTGAGATCGAAGGTGCCGTTGCCTTCGCCGTGATCGAAGCCGCCGTCCGCGAGCTGGGGCGTGCCGGCGACGCCGTCGAGGCCCACGTCCTCGAAGGCCTCGGCGTGACCGCTGCCGCAGTCGTCGCGCATCCAGTTCCCTTCGGTGCCCGTCGGGTTGTACTGGAAGTCGTAGTCGTCGCCCTCGGGATCGGGGTTGGTCAGCGCCGCGTACCCGGTCTCGTGGGCCGAGTCGAGGCCGTCGCAGCCGACGTCCTCGAAGGGCTCGTGGCCGTTGCGGACGATCGGCTCGCCCGCGTCGCGCACGCCGTTGCCGTTCACGTCGACCGCGAGCGCGACCTCGAGCGGAACGGTCTGGTGGCCGCTCGGGTCCCAGTTGCCGGTGTCGCGATCGCAGTGCACCGACTCCGGCGTGCAATGACCGAGCGTGTCGGGGTCGAAGTCGATGCGCTCGGCGCCATCGCAGACCGGGATGACGTCGTAGTGCCCGTCCGGGTTGTACTCGTCGTCGAAGAAGCCGGTGTGCGGATCGGCGTCGCCGCCCGCCGGCTGGCCGTGGAGCGTGAGCGCCGCGAGGCTCGCCGGCATGCAGCGCTCGGCGTCGCTCATCTGGCGCGTGGAGTCCGGGATGCCCGGCGGCAGCACGTTCGGATCGGTCGGCGCCTCGCCCGCGTCCGTGTTCGCGTTGCCGAACATCGCGGTGAGGTCGCGGAAGATCGAGATGTAGTCCTCGCGCGTGAAGCTACCGCCTTGGCCGTCGAAGCCGTCCTCGTACCACCAGTTCTCGAAGTGCTGCGTGTGCTCGTAGAGCTCGCCGCGATCGGGCGCGTGCGCGAGCGAGGCCGCGTCGCACTCGCCAGTGGTGTCGGCCTGGCGCTCGGCCTCCGTGCAGAAGCCGCCGATGTGATAGCGGTGGATGTACTCGAGCAGGTAGATCCAGTCCGTCGGGCCGCCGAGCGGCGAGACGAAGTCGAAGAGCTCCGGGTGCCCCGTGCCGATGCGGCCCGAGCCGCTGCCGCCCATCGAGAAGCCCATGATGCCGCGGTAGTGGAACGTGCGTGAGACCATGTGCGGCACGTCCGTGCGCACGACGGCTTGGTAGGTGCCGAGGCGAGGCGCCTGGAAGTGCAAGAGGCCCGCGCCGGCGCTTCCTTCGAAGACGGGCGAGGCGATGCCGACGATGCGCGGCTCGTCGATGCCCGGGCCCGTGTAGGCGATCTCGACGTGGCCGCGGTTCGCGTCGGACGGGAGCAGCGAGAGCGAGAGCGGGATCGTGAAGTCGATCTCGCGGCGGAAGCGGTACGCGCTGTCGCTCGTGAAGGTGACGGCGGGACCGAGCGCGAGATAGCCGTCGGGGATCTGGTCGGCGTGGCAGCCGATGGACGCCATGAAGGGGTCGACGTGATAGATGTCGTCGCGCGAGGCACCCTCGGGCATCGAGACGCCCGCGCCCGCGAGCGTCGTGCCGGAAGCGACCGCGACGACGGCGCCGCCGGCCGTCACCATGCCGCTCGCCGATCCGGCGCAGGCCGGCAGGGTCGTCGTCGTGACCGCGACCTCGAGGTCGGCCATGCACGGATCGCCGTCGGCCGTGCTCGCGTGGAGCGTGACCGTGCCCGGCGCGATGCCCGTCACCCGCAGCGGGACGCGCGAGTGGCCGGCCCCGATCGTGACGGACGCGGGGAAGTCGACGATGCCGCTCTGGCTCGCGGTCAAGGAGATCACGAGGTCGGTGGACGCGTCGCCCTCGCCCTCGAGGAACGTGCTCCGCGACGTGCCGGGGACGACGCCGATCGAGCCGTGGCCGTAGCGCAGCGCGCCGAGCTGGACGTGGCAGGTGCTCGCGCCGCTCGCGTCGTCGGGGACGCCGCCGTCGACCATCGGCGCAGGAGGCGGGCTGTCGCCGCAAGAGGCCGAGAGAAGGAACGAGCCGGCGAGCAGCGACGAAGCAACACGGCGAAAGCGCATCCGCGCAGCATACGCGCGCCGTGTGTGCGCCCGGAAGCGTCGGAAGAAGACGCGGGCTCGCGCCGTGCGGGATCACAGAGCGGAGCGCGCCGCACGTCCCGTTCCGCCACGGATGCGGCGGCGCGACGGCTACACGCCCATCGCCTTCTTCACCTTCGACTTGAGCTCGTCGACCTTGAAGGGCTTCGTCACGTAGAAGCGCGCGCCGGCGTTCACGCCCTCGATCATGTCCTTGGGGCCCTGCTTCGCGGTGAGCATGACGATCGGCACGCGGGCCAGGCGCGGGTTGCCCTTCATTCGTCGCGCGAGCTCGAGCCCGTCGATGTTCGGCATCATGATGTCGGTCACGACGAGGCGCGGGACCGGGTCTTTCTCGAGCACCTGCAGCGCCGCGGCACCGTCGGGCGCGGCGATGACCTGGCCGAGATCGGAGAGGATGCGGACGAGCATCGTGCGCAGCGCCTCGTCGTCCTCGACCACGAGGATCGGCACCTTGGGCGCCGTGGCGGTCGGTGCCCCGGCCGCGGCCACCGCCGGGACCGGCGTGCCCGGCGTCGAGTGCGGCGCGCCCGGCACCGCCGCGCTCGGGCGCAGCTGGTGCATCATGCGGGCTGCCATCAGCTTCGCCTGGCTCGGCGAGCGCGCCTCGGCCGCCCGCATCGAGGGCGAGGAGGGGGTCGGCGTGGGCGCACGTGCGGGCGTGGGCGGGGTCGGCGTGGGCGCGCGCGCGGGCGTGGGCGGGGTCGGCGCAGCGCGCGTCGCGGGAGCCGGAGGCGCGGGCCGAGCCGGTGGCGGCGAGGGGATCGGCAGGCGCGGCGCCGCCGACGGCCGCGGGATCCCGCGGATCTCGTAGAGCGAGCGGTCGTACTCGAGGCGCGAGCTCGCGTAGCGCAGCACCTCGTAGGCCTCGGTCGCCCGCGAGAAGATCGCCTCCATGCGCTTGCGATGCGCGCCCGACTCGCGCGAGTGCCAGCGATCGGGATGGAAGCGCTGCACCAGGCGCAGGTACGCCTGCTTGATCTCGGCGTCGGTCGCCGCCTCGCTCACGCCGAGGAGCTGGTAGTGATCGAGCAGCGCCAGCTGCGGCGCCAGGCGCTCGATGTCTCGGACGAGATCGTCTGGAAGAGGAAGCTTCTCGCTCACGGCTCCTTCTCGGTCTCCCGCCCATCCCCGCCCGTACGCCCGGCAGGCGCGCCGCGCGCGAGATCACGCACGGCGACGCTCGCCGCGACGAGCCCGAAGGTGCCCGTCACGAAGCTCATCGAGCCGTCGATCCGCGCACGGCGATCACACGTCTGCAGGCCATTGTCCTTGTTGGGGCACACGCAGACGAAGCCCTCGCCTTCGTCGTAGCCGAGCGGCGACGGCGCGATGGGCGTCTCGTCGCTCCACACGGCGGTGATGCCCGTGGGCTTGTTCCGCTCGATCGTGAAGCCGTACTTCTTGCGCAGGATGCCGCGCACGTCGCGGGCGAAGGGGCAGACCTCGGTGTCGGCCAGATCGCTCGCGCGCACGCGCGTGGGGTCGAGCTTGCCGGCCGCGCCCATGCACGAGACGACCGGGATGCCGCGCCGCACGCACGTGGCGACGAGGTGCGCCTTCGCCGTGAAGTTGTCGATCGCGTCGATGACGTAGTCGACCTGGCCGGCGAGCAGCTCGTCGCTCGTGTCGGCCGCGTAGAACTTCGCGATCGCCTCGACCGTGGCGGTCGGAGAGACGAGCCGCAGCCGCTCGGCCATCACGACGGCCTTCTGCTTGCCGATGTTGCCCTTGAGCGCGTGGAGCTGGCGATTCGAGTTCGTGACGCAGACCTCGTCGAAGTCCACGAGCACGAGGTGACCGACGCCGCTCCGCGCGAGCGACTCGGCCGCGAACGAGCCGACGCCGCCCTGGCCGAAGACGATCACTCTGCTCGCCATGAGACGGTGCAAGCCCGGCTCGCCCACGAGGCGTGCGGCGCGGTCGAAGCGGCGATGCGTCTTGTACCGGCTCTCCGGCGCCTCGGCCGTCGCCGGTGACGAGGAAGCGAGCGCGGAAGAAGACGCGCCCGAGGGCGCCTCCGGCACCGATTCGCGCAACATCGGGAGCGGCATCGCGCGATCGTTATAGCAAGCGCGCGCGCGTGTGCCGCGCCGACCTGCGGGCCCCGCGACCGAGCGTGAGCAGCACGAGCGCCAGCCCGAGCCCGGCGCCCCGTCGATCGGAGAGGGCGCCCGCCGCGACGCCGCATCCGAAGCCGCCGCCCCGCACGTCGAGCACCGGCGGAACCTCCTCGCGGCAGCTCGCCGAGCAGCCATCCCCGGCGCGCGTGTTGCCGTCGTCGCACTCCTCGTGGGCGCCGCGCTGTACGATGCGATCTCCGCACCGCGCGGGCATGCATCGCGCACTGCACGCGTCGTCGTCGACGGTGTTGCCGTCGTCGCACGCCTCTCCCGTCTCGCGGAACCCGTTGCCGCACACGGGCGGCGGCGAGAGATCCTCGAAGCGGAACACACCCGGCTCGGGCGGATCGAGGTTCGAGCTCGTGCAGAGCTCCAGCACCTGGGGCGTGCGCGAGTGCGGCAGCGCGTAGAAGCGCATCAGATCTCCGGCATCGAAGCCGGCCTGTGCGGGCACGCCGGCGCAGCGCCCGTCGATGCAGGCGTAGCGATCGTCCGGGCTCGACCCGGGCAAGCCTACCAGCGGGCAGTCGGCATCCACCGCGCACGTCTGATCCAGCGTGAGGGGCTGGCCGTGCATGCCTCCGCTCGAGTCCGCCGTGCTCCACTCGCACTGCGCATAGCGGAGCTCGAGCACGAACGCGCCCACGGCGCCGGTCCCCGGCGTGAGCACGATCTGGAACGAGTTCGTCGGCTCCGTGTGCATGTCCCAGTAGCTCACGCGGAACCACGTCACGACGATGCGGCCGGGCTCGACCGCGTAGTAGATCGTGTTGCCGCCGTCCGCGCTCGGGCCGGCGAGCGTGTCCACGTCCGACCACCACGCGGCGATCATCGGCTGCGAGGCGACGGGGAAGGGGCTCGGCGTCCACGTGCGGAGCAGGGCGCCGAACGTGAGGTTGCCGTTCGTGTTGATCCAGAACGAGTCGTAGTGGGTGCCGAAGAACGTCAGGCCGTCGGGGAAGGCCGGCGTGACGACGACCTCGGTCGAGAACTCCTCGTCGTCGGGCGGCAGCATCTCGGTGCCGAAGCCGGCCGGCCCGCCGAGCCCATCCACGAGCGTGGCCTGCGCGGCGGAAGGCGCGGGCGCGATCAGCGCGAGAGCTCCGAGCGCGGCGACCCAACGCATCGGCACCGACGCTACACGAGCGCGGCGGATTCCGACAGCTGCCGGTCGCCTTCGCGCGCGCGGCCGATTCGTAGTACGCAGCCCTCATGCGCACGATCGAGCACTTCATCGACGGAACGATCTCGGCCGGTAGCTCGGAGCGTCGTGGCGACGTCTTCGACCCGGCGACCGGCACGGTGAGCGCGCAGGTGGCGCTCGCCTCCGAGCGCGACGTGGACGCCGCCGTCGCCTCGGCGAAGGCCGCGCTGCCCGGGTGGCGCGAGGCCTCGCTCACCAAGCGCGCGCGCGTGATGTTCGCCTTCCGCGAGCTGCTCGAGAAGCACAAGGGCGAGGTCGCGGCGGCGATCACGCGCGAGCACGGCAAGGTGCTGAGCGACGCGCTCGGCGAGGTGAGCCGCGGGCTCGAGGTCGTGGAGTTCGCGTGCGGGCTGCCGCACCTGCTCAAGGGCGAGATCGCCGAGAACGTCTCGAGCGACGTGGACGCCTACTCGCTGCGGCAGCCCGTCGGCGTCGTCGCGGGCATCACGCCGTTCAACTTCCCGGCGATGGTGCCGATGTGGATGTTCCCGATCGCCATCGCGTGCGGGAACACGTTCGTGCTCAAGCCGAGCGAGCGCGATCCCTCGGCGTCGGTGCTGCTCGCCGAGCTGATGCTGCGCGCGGGCCTGCCGCCGGGTGTGCTGAACGTGGTGCAGGGCGACAAGGTCGCGGTCGATCGGCTGCTCGTGCACCCGGACGTGGCGGCCGTGAGCTTCGTGGGGTCGACACCGATCGCGAAGTACGTCTTCGAGACGGGCACGGCGCACGGCAAGCGCGTGCAGGCGCTCGGCGGCGCGAAGAACCACATGATCGTGCTGCCCGACGCCGACATGGAGCTCGCGGCCGATGCGGCCGTGGGCGCCGCGTACGGCTCGGCGGGCGAGCGCTGCATGGCGATCTCGGTGCTCGCGTGCGTGGGTGACGCAGCCGATCGGCTCCTGCCGCTGATCCGCGAGCGCATCGCGAAGCTCCGCGTCGGCAACGGCGCCGACCCGAAGAGCGAGATGGGACCGCTCGTGACGCGGCAGCACCTCGAGAAGGTGCGCGCCTACGTGGACGCCGGCGTCCGCGAGGGCGCGACGCTGCTCGTGGACGGGCGCGATCCGAAGATCGCGGGGCACGAGAGCGGGTTCTTCCTCGCGCCGTGTCTCTTCGATCGTGTGACGCCCGCGATGTCGATCTGGAAGGAAGAGATCTTCGGGCCCGTGCTGAGCACGGTGCGCGTCGGATCGTACGACGAGGCGATGACGCTCCTCGCGTCGCACCCGTACGCGAACGGCGTGGCGATCTTCACGCGCGACGGCGGCGCGGCACGCAAGTTCGTGCACGAGGTCGAGGTCGGGATGATCGGCGTGAACGTGCCGATCCCGGTGCCGATGGCGTACTTCAGCTTCGGCGGCTGGAAGGCCTCGCTCTTCGGCGACACGCACGTGCACGGCATGGAGGGCGTCCGCTTCTACACGCGCGCGAAGGCCGTCACCGCGCGCTGGCCCGATCCGCGCTTCCGCGGGGTCGACCTGGGCTTCCCGCAGAACCGCTGACGCGCGGATCGGCTCGCCCTCTCCGGCCCCTACCGTCCGCGCGCGACGCGCGCTTCCGTCCGCGGCCTCCGGGGCGAGCACTCTTTGCAGAGCGCTGACGCGCGGATCGGCTTGCCGCGATGGGCTCGCCCCGGACCAACGTCATCGGCTTCGACGACGCGCCCTTCGCGTGCTCGCTTCAGGCCCGCGCGCGACGACGACGCGCGAGCGCGAGGACGGTGACGAGGACGAGCGCGAGCGCTGCGTGATCGCGCGACGAGATCGCGGCCGAGCACATCGAGCTCTCGGCAGGCGCCCCGTCGGCGGACGCGGGTGAGTCGGCCGCCGTGGACGGCGGCGGCGGGACGGGCGGCGCCACCGTCGAGGGCGGAGGCGCCACCGTCGAGGGCGGAGGTGCCACCGTCGAGGGCGGAGGTGCCACCGTCGAGGGCGGAGGCGCGTCGGGCTCGCAGTGGAAACCGCCGTGGTGCATCGCGCCCGGCTGCGTGGGGTTGCTGACCCAATGCTCGCCGGGCGGGCACGTGGGCATCGAGTCGGCGTGGGCGAGCTGCACCGACCCGAGCGCGAGAGCGAGGACGAGAATCGGCGAGCCGCGCATCACGATCACCTCGAGCCCCTCGAGCGCACCCCGCGCGCGCTCCGACGCATCGAGGAGAGGCTCTTCGCGTTCCGATGCGCCGTCAACCGGTGACGCGATGCCGAGCACGCGTGCTCCGCGTCGCGCGCGAGGCGGACGTGGGGATCGTGCGGCTCCGCTTCGACGCTCCGGGCGCCGTCCCGAGCACGCGCTTGTAGGCGCGACCGAACGCGGCGACCGACCGATAGCCGCACTTCTCCGCGACCTCGCCCACGCTCGCGCCCGGCAACGCCAGCTGCGCCCGCGCGAGCTGCATGCGGAGCCGCGTCAGGTAGTCCATCGGCGTCTGCCCGATCGTGCGCACGAAGCGATCGGCGAAGGCCGAGCGCGACATGTGGACGGCGGCGGCGAGCGCCGCGACGCTGTGCGCGCCGCCCGGATCGCGATGGAGCACACCGAGCGCCGGCCCGAGCGCCGGATCGCGCAGCGCCTGCAGCCAGCCCACGCGCGCCGACGCGTCGCTCTCGAGCCACGCACGAATCGACTGCACGACGAGGATGTCGGCCAGGCGCGTGACGACCGCTTCGCCGCCAGGCTGCAGGCGCCGCGCCTCGCTCGCCATGAGCCGCACCGTCGTCTGCATCCACTCGGCCTGCGGCGCCGCCAGCCCGTCGAGGTGCACGACCGGCGGGAGCGCGCTCGCGAGCAGGCTCGCGGCCACGTGCTCGAGCCGAACGACGCCGCACACGAGCGTGGCCGCCGCGCCGCCGCCGCCGTGACGCAGGAGCGCGTAGCGCTCGGTCTCGACGTCGTGCGAGAGCGCCGTCACGAGCGGCGCCGTGGCGTGCGCGGCGCTGCGCAGCACGTGCCCTTCTCCGTGCGGCACGAGCGCGAAGTCGCCCGGCGCGAGCGAGACGGCACCGAACGCGCGGCTCTGCACGCGGCATCGCCCAGCGACGAGCACGTGGAACCACGCGCAACCGGGCATCGGCGGCATCGTCAGCCCCCACGGCTCGGTGAGCTCGGAATGACAGTAGAAGACGCCCTCGATGCGGAGCGAGTGGAGCACGGCGCCGAGCGGATCGGCCGGCGTCGCGGCGAGCTCGGCGAGGCGCAGACGGGGCGGGGAGCGTCGGGACGGGCTCATGCTCGGCGTTTCGAGCATGAAGTGTGGACTCGATGGCATGGAAGCGCCAGCGCAGGAGGGCATCTTGGACGAGCGGTCTTGGACGTCCCGGGGCCGAAGGAGGATCCCATGCGCGTGATCGTGTTCGGAGCGAGCGGAGGAAGTGGTCGTGCGGCGGTCGAGGCGTTGCTCGAGGAAGGCCACGAGGTGACGGCCTTCGTGCGGGGCAGCCCGGGCACCGTCGCGATGCACGATCGGGTGCGCCTCGCGAAGGGCGACGCGCTGCGCGCCGAGGACGTGATGCGCGCCGTGGAGGGGCACGACGCCGTCGTGGTGGCGCTCGGCATCCGAGAGAGCGCGCTCGCGGTGCGCCTGCGCGGGCCGGTCGCGACGGCGAGCGACGTGCGCTCGGTGGGAACGAAGCACGTGATCGCCGCGATGCGCGCGCACGGCGTGCGGCGGCTCGTCGTGCAGACCACCTTCGGCGTGGGCGAGAGCCGCGAGCGGCTCCCGTTCGCGTGGCGATGCATCTTCGCCCTGCTGCTCGCGCCCCAGATCGCCGACACCGAGCTGCAGGAGGTCGTCGTGCGCGAGAGCGGTCTCGCGTGGGTGCTGGTCCAGCCCGTGGGCCTCCACGACGGCGCGCCGAAGGCGCCGCGACTCTCGGTCGAGGGCGAGACCGTCAGCATGAGCGTCTCGCGGCGGAGCGTGGGGCGCGCGCTCGCGGCCGCCGTGACGCGACCCGAGCTCGTCCACCGATCGGTCGCCGTCTCGGAGTGAGCCGTGCTCCGAGACCGCCCGGTGCGCGTCACGCGCAGCGCGAGCGACGACGCGTCACGAGCCCGAGCACGAGCGCCCAGCCGAACAGGGCTGCGGTGCTCGCGCTCGAGCCCGGCACGGCGGCGCAGCCCGAGCTCGCCGGGGCCGGCGTCTCGCTCGCGGGGGCCGGCGTCTCGCTCGCGGGGGGCGGCGGCGCTGCGCTCGACGGTGGCGGCGGCGCGGGCGCCTCGCTCGCGGGCGTCGACGGCGGCGGCGTCGGAGGCGGCGCCCCGTCTTGCACGCATGCATAGGTGCCGAGGTGCTGCCCCGGCGGTGGCGGCGTGCGTACCGCATGCGTCCCCGGCGGACATTCCGGCATCACGTCCGCACGCACGGGAGCGGCCGAGACCGATCCGAGCACGATCAGCCCCAGCACGACGAGCACGGTGTGCATACGCATGGCGATCCTCTCGGCAGAGAAGCTCGTCAAACGCGGGCCGCGCGTCAACCGCTCCGCATCGGGACGCGATCGCCGCCTACGTGCGCGCGCCGCCGCGGCAGAGCGCCCAGAGCTCGCGTCGCGACGAGACGCCGAGCTTGCGATAGACGCTCGCAGCCTGCTTGCCCACGGTGCGCACGGAGGTCTGGCGAGCCTCGGCGATCGCCGCGTCGCTGTGGCCCTCGAGCAGCATCTGGCCCACGGCGCGCTCGGCCGCGGTGAGCGTCGGCGTGTCGGGGAGGCGCGGCGGCGCTTCGAGCGGCCACGCGAACACGAGCACCTCGTCGTCGCCGAGCTGCAGCGGGCGCACGGTGAGGCCGGCAGGCGGTGGCGGCGGGCTTCGCTTGGTCATTCCTCTTCTTCTCTCTCCGTGCGGCCGCCGGCCGCGCCCACGACGCCGAGTCGACGCGCCGCGCTCACGAGCTCGGCCGACGAGCTCGCACCGAGCACGCGCCGCGCGCGCGCGAGGCTCGCCGCCACCGACGATGGGCTCATCGCGAGCTGATAGGCGATGAGCTTGTTGGCGCAGCCGTTCCCGAACATCGCGAGCACACGCCGATCGCGCTCGGAGAGCGCCTCGTCCTCCGCGCGTCGGGCCGGGCCGCTCGTCACGCGGCGCGGCTCGGGCCGGTTCGCGCGCGCCACGACGAAGCGCCGCCCGTCGGTGTCGAACGCCTCGACCACCGTGTACTCGCCGGCGTAGAGCGCGCGCCAGAGCGCGAGCACCGCGCTCGGATCCTCGCCCTGCTGGCGCTTGGCCCGCACCACGTCGGCCGCCGCGTGCCGCAGCGCCGCACGCGCCACCTCGGCGCGCGGCTCGAGGTGCACCATCTTGCCCTTCGTGTCGACGACCGCCTCGGCGCCATCGAGGAGCGAGCGACGGCCGAGCCGCTTGCGCAGGCGCAGCCCCGCCGTGACGTGCGCGACCAGGCGCGAGACGACCCAACGCGTCGGCGCGGGAAGCGGCCGCGCGGCGACGCTCGATCGGTTCGCGCAGAGCGCCATACCGACGCCGTCGGCGTCGGCGGCCGTCACGTTGAGCGACTCCGGATAACGCATGCCGGCCGCGGCGGCGCCGGAGGCGCGCAGCGCGCGACGCCCGCCGCGCGTGAGCAGCTCCTCGAACGTGGGGATCTGCGCGGCCATCGCGGCCCAGAGCTCGGTCGTGTGCGAGACGGGACCGAACGCCGCCATCGCGCGGAGGGTGTCGGGCGGGACTCTGCGCATGAAGCCCTCCCACCACGTCTCTCGCCACGCCTCTCGCCACGCCTCGTCGCCGCCGACGAGCGTGGGGCTGGCGACGGCACCGGCGCCGAGATCGAAGCGGAACGCGTGCACGCCCTCGCCGTCGTCGAGCCAAGGGGCGCAGGCGCTGGCGATCCCTTCGACCCACGCGTCGTCGCCGGCGCGGACGTCGTAGCTGCGATCCATCAGCGCGAGCACGTGCTCTCTGCGCACGCGCGGCGCCGCGCGCGAAGCGCTCCCCGTGCCTCGTGACCCCATGATCTCTCGTACGCCGACCCGCACGAGCCGGTCAATCGGAAGGAACGACGTCGCGCGCGCGACGCACGAGCTCGGCGTGCGTGGAGGTGCCCATCTTGCTCGCTGCCGACGCGAGGCGCGCCGCCACGGTCGAGGTGCTGATCCCGAGGTCGTAGGCGATCAGCTTGTTCGAGGCGCCACCCGCGAGGAGCGCCATCACCGCGCGCTCTTGGGCCGTGAGCGACGCGGCGCGATCGATCGCACGGGCGACGGGCACGTTGGGGCGCGCGACCACGAAGCGCTTGCCGTCGGTGTCGAACACGTCGAGGAGCGAGTACTCGCCGAGCACGAGCGCGCGCCAGTGCTCGAGCACCTCCGTGGGGGACATCGATCGGTGCCGTGTGCGGAGCTGGGCGCGGACGGCCTCGCGCAAGGCCGCGAGCCCGAGGCGCGTCGCATCGTCCGCCGCATGGAGCGGCCGCGCCTCGGCGTCGAACACGGGCGCCGAGCCATCGAGGAGCGTCTCGCGCTTCACGAGCGCGCGGCGCAGGCGGAGCGCCGAGGCGAGGTGCCCGGCGATGCGCCCGAGCCACGCCGCCTGGCGCGGACCGACCGGGCGCTTGGAGAGCGTGCGACGCACGCCGAGCAGGACCACGGCCTCGCCGCTCGGGTCGAGCCCGACGACGTCGAGCGAGTCCGGGAAGGGCCCCGTGAGCTCGCGCTGCCCGGCCTCGTCCCAGATGCCTCGGCGCGCCACGCCCCCGGCGCCGGGCTCGCCGCGCAGATCGGCCGCGATCGCCTCCGCCATCGTCGCGTGGCCGTTGAGCAGTGCGCCGCGGCGATCGATCGAATAGGCGACCGGTGTCAGCTCGAGGGCCCGCCGCATCATGGGCGGCGGGAACTGGCGTATCCCCTCGAACCAGACCTTGGCCCAGCCGCCCCACTCGACCTCGCCGATGGCGCAGGGGGTGTGGATGCGCCCGTCCGCGTCGGCGAGGAACGCCGACATGCCGTGACCGCTCGCGAGGAACGGCGTCGCTGCACTGGCGACGGCGTGGAGCCATTCGGGCTCCGCGGCGTCGAGGTCGTAAGCCCGGTCGAGCAGAGTGAGCAGGTCGGCAGGATCCCCCGACCACGCGCGCAGATCTCCCATGACCCCCACGCTACCGAATGGCCTCGCGCGCGAGAAGCGCCGGGCCGTCCATCGAGTCAGCTCAGAGCGAGAAGCGACCCTCGAGCGCGAGCCCACCGCCGGTGGGCCCGAGCCAAGGCAGCGCCGTCATCGTCGCGGAGAGCAGGGAACGAGTGTGCGCGTGCACGGCGCTCGCCGAGATCCCGAGCGCGAGCGCGACCGAGAGGAGAAAGCCACCGCCGACCCCGACGAGGGCCCACGTCGCGCAGTCGCCCCCACCATACGTGCACCCGAGACCGCCCAGCACACCGAGCGCGACACCGACCGTTCCCACGGCCGCCGAAGTTGCAGCCGCGACGTGCAGCACGATCGACGCATCGTAGTTGGGGCGCGCCGGCTCGAGGCTCTGCGCCACCCCACGCACCGGCGCGAGGAGCGCAACGAGCACGACGGCCACGACGAGCATGAGCCGCATCGTCATCGAGAGAGCGTCCACGAGCACTGCGTGACGCCCCCGCCGAGCAGCTCGAGCGTCCCCCCGGTCGCTGGATTGCCGGTGAAGCTCGCGCGGAGAGAGAGCGGCGCCGGGGCCCCCGGAGGCATCACGGTCCCGGACCAAGCGCCCGCCGCGCTCACCGGGGAGCTACTCGTGACCGCCGTCCCGCCGCTCCCGTCGGGAAAGCTCAGCGCCACACTGCAGCCCATCTGGGCCACGTCCGCGGTCATCGTGTCGCACGAGGTGGACCCTGGAACGATGGTCGCGTCGTAGTGCCCGCTCACGTCGGGGCACGAGGCGCTCCCGCCGTTCGAGCAGCCCACCGTTGCCGCGAGCCCCGCCACCACCGCCAGCCTGCGAATCGAGCTCTTCATCTTCGTCCCTCCCTGCGTCGCCGACGCGAGATCAGTTGCTGTCGTACGCGCAGAGCGTCGAGCTGCCGTCGAGGCTCTGCTCCTGGAACTGCAGGCCACCCGACGCGAGGCGCGTGACGTTGAGGCCGATCGTGCTGCCGCCGTTCGGCGTCCAGGTCACCGTGAAGAAGCCCGCCGCACTGATCGTCGCGTTGTTGCTCGAGAGCCCACCCGGCAGATCGGCGTACACGTCGCAGCCCGACTGGTGCAGCGTGATCGTGTCTCCTTCGGCGAACGTGCACGCCGTGCCCGTGCCGGCCGCGAGCGTGTAGGCGCGCCCGAGATCCGGGCAGCTCGACGCCGCGTCGTTCCCGCCCGTCGTGCCCGCGTCACGCGCGGGCGTGGGGCTGTTGCAGGCCGAAAGACCCATCAGTGCGAGCAGACCCATCCCCAAGCTCTTGCGCATCTTCGTTCCTCCTGAATCCCGACTCGCCGCGTACCAAGACGCGCGATCGCGGGCTATCCGCAGTTCGCCACGCGACGACTGCGTACGAGCGGAACGAGCCCGGAAGCGACGCGAGAACGGGGGCGACGAGCGATCAGGCCGACGACGCGCCGGCACGCGCGACGTGACGACGGCGACGAGCGCGCCGCGCCGTGGCGGTGCGGCAAGACGTCGCGTGCGACGCTCGACCGCAGGCGGGCCCATCACGCGCGGGCTAGACGGAGAGTCGTGTGCGCTCGGCTCGCGCTGCGATCGTTCGTCCTCCGCACGCTCGGCGTCGCGCTGGCGCTCGCGTTCCTCGCCGGATGTGCGACGAGCCCCTCGATCGAGGGCCGAGCGCGAGCGCTCGAGGAGCGACTGATCGCACCGTGCTGCGGGGTACAGACGCTCGACGTGCACGACTCCCCGAGCGCGCGCGAGCTCCGCGCGGAGATCCTGGAGCGACTGAGGCGCGGCGAGCCGAGCGAGCGGATCGAGGACGATCTCGCGGCGCGCTACGGCGAGCAGATCCGAGCGGTCCCGCGGGGAAGCGACCCCCGCGAGCTCACCGGCGCGAGCCTCGTGGCCGGGCTCTTGCTCTCGCTCCTGGCGCTGACGATCGCGGCGCGAGGCTGGACGCGGCGAGCGACGACGAGACGCGCGAGCGTGCCCGAGCGCGCCTCGCCGCGCGACGCGCTCGACGATCGACTCGACGAAGAGCTCGCGGCGCTCGACGACTGAAGACGTCGCGCGCGCCGCCGCTCAGGGATCGAGATCGACGGTCGCGCGCGCGCCACCCGCGACGCCGTTCGGCGGCAGGTCGGCGGCCGTGCGCACGAGGAAGCCCTCGTAGCCGACCCAGCCCTCGAGCGCGATCCATCGCTCGGGCTCCCAGCGGAGCGGCACGGCGAACAGGAACGGGGCGACCGCGTTCGCGGGCCAGAAGCCCGACACGTCGACCTCGGCGCGGAGCGAGAGCGCGAGGTTCACGGGCACGGTCCACGCGCGCTGCACGCCGACGCCGGCGTCGATCGCGATCGCGCCCGTGACGCCCGTGAGCGTCCCGAACTGCGAGCCGACCTGCGAGGCGCCGATCCGGAAGCCAAAGCGGAACAGACCGAAGACGTCTCCCTCGTTCGTGCGCACGCGCGTGTCGAAGCTCGCGAGGAGGCCGCCGAGATCCGAGCGCGGAAGGAACCAGAGCCCCATCCAGGGCCCGAGCGAGGGGATCGCCTCGAGCGTCGTCTGCCAGTCGTGCGGGCTGCCCCACGTGCCGAGCGCCGGCGCGTAGAGCAGTGTGCCCGTGACGTGCCAGAGATCGCACTCGCTGCGCGCGACGATCCCGGCCTCGACGATCGGCGTCGAGCCGAGCGTGGTGTCGACCGAGTGGCGGTACGCGAGGCCGCTGGAGAGACCGAGCAAGAGCGACCAGTAGCGATCGAAGCGATGCACGACGCCCGCGACGCGCAGCGTGCCGCCGAACAGGTCCCCGTTCGTGCCGAGCGAGAGGTCGGCCTCGAGGTCGTGGCCCGCGGCTCCGAGCGGCGCGAACGTGCCGGCCCCGCCCGGCATCTCGGTGGCGGCGACCGAGCAGTGCCCGTCGTCGGCGAAGAGCGGATCGCGCTGGACGGAAGCGGCGCGCGCACCCTGCACTTCCGACTGCGCGCGCGCGACCGAGGGCATCGAGACGAGCGCGAGCGCGAGCACGAGAACGGTCTCCGATCGGCGCGTCATGGCGAGCACCTCGTCATCGGCGGGCTCGGGCGCGTGCCCTCGACGCGCTCCCAGAAGCGCAGCGTCTGCTCGGCCGAGTAGTAGATGGAGTCGATCACGCGCCGCGCGACGTCGGGATCGAGATCGGGCGACGGGTGCGCTTCGATCGTCGCGAGCACGTCGGTGAGCATCCCGTACGTGCCGAGGCCGCGGTCCTCGAGGCGCAGCGGCTGCCCGTCCACCGTCATGCGCCCGAGCGGCTCGGTGGCACACCCGTTCGCCGTGAAGTCGATCGTGCTCGGGCTCGCCTCGGCGGTCGGGAACTGCGGCGCGAGGCCGTTCATGTCGGTGCCGAAGGCGATCCGCCCCGGGTCGTCGGGCATGAATTCGGTCTGGACGGTGTCGTAGAGGTTCGCCCAGATCGAGATCGGGTCGCGGATGGACTCCACGGTGAGCGACTCGAAGCCCGCCGTGATCGGCGGCCCATCGCCGACCATCGCGACGTCGACGCCGCAGATCTCGCCGGCGAGCGTGCCGGTCGGGAGCACCAAGTAGGTCTGCACGAGCGTGCCCGCGGGCCAGTCCCCGCGGTGATCGAGCGAGAGCCACCCCGGCGCGCAGTCGCGATCGGCGGTGTCTTCCTCGGGGATCGGCAAGGGATCGCAGCTGCAGCCGGCGCCACGGCACGCGCGCGGGCGCACGCAGACGTCGTAGCCGTCCGAGCTCGGCCCCGCGCTCGGCAGCTCGGGACCGCCGAGGACGGCGCCGATCCGGATCATGCGGGCGGTGTCGCTCCGCGGATCGGCCTCGACACGCGCGTAGAGCGCGCCGCCTCCGCTCGACCACGTGGGGCTCATCGCCGCTTCGCCCAGCACGTGCGTGACGCCGCTCGTGTCGATCACGCTCGCGCTCGCGCTCGCCATCGGCACGGCCGGGCCGCCTCCGAGGCACGTAGAGGGGACGACCTGCGTGAGGCCGACCGAGCAGAGGTCTTCGGCCCCGAAGGTGCGCAGCGTCGTGGCCGCATCGCACATCGGCGGGCCGGCGGCCTCGATCACGGGCACCGGCACGTCGAACGCGGCGAGGCAGGTGCCGTCGCTCTGGGCCGTCACGAGCGCCTGCACCGTCGTCGGCACGCTGGTGCCGCAGGGCGTCCCCGGCTGCGTGAACGAGGCCTGTGCATACCAGCGCGCGCTCGTCGCGCAGCTCGTGCCCGCGGGCGGCACCGCGCGCACCTCGACGCGCGTGATGGGCAGGCTGCTCGTCACGGGGTGCATCGTCACGGGGCGCACGCAGGTGCCGACGTCGTCGAACGCGGTCGAGCCGACGCATGCCTGCGGCTCGATGCTCGCGCTCCGCCGCACCGACGTGAGCTGGAAGAGCGTCGTCGCGCTCTCGGTGAACAGCGTCTGCTGCGCGAAGTTGCCGGCCGTCCCCAGGCCGAGGATGCCGCCGCCCGCCGTGAGGCGCTGCGCCGCTTCGTAGGAGAGGTCGCGCTCGCTGCCCATGGGACCGGTCTCCGGCCCGAAGCCGCCGTGCGAGGCGAGGAGCGGGCGGCCCACCTCGGCGGCCACGCAGAGCGCGTCGTCCGTGGAGCGCAGGCCCATGTGCGAGACGTCGACCATCACGCCGCGCTCGAGCAGCGTGCGCACGAGCGCGCGCCCTTCGTCGCTCAGGCCGCGCACGTTCACGTTCCCCATGTCGTCCCAGGCGTGCAGCGCGGGCGCGCTCGCCTCCGAGCACATGCACGTGTCCTCGTAGGCGAGGCGCTGGTACCAGTCGTAAGGGATGGGGTTCAGCTGCGCGTAGATCGGCAGCGGATCGGGCCCCGGCGCGCCGAGGATCGGGCGCGGCAGCTGGAACATCACGCGCGGCGTGCGCTCCACCTCGAAGAAGCGCAGCGGCTGCGAAGGATCGAAGAGCGAGCTCATGTAGGCGCTCTCCGAGTCGAAGATGTCGCCGTTGGCCGCCGTGCCGCCCTCCGCGTTGTCGATGAGGTGCACCGGGATCACGTGCCGAACGCCGCGCTCGACGAGGCGCATCACCGCCTCGGGCCGGAGCGAGTCCATCTCGAGCGAGAGGATCACCGCCATGCGGCCGCCCTCGATGATCGTGCGCGCGTCCTCGGCGCTCTCGGCGATCGCCATCCAGCCGCTCTGCTGTTCGACGAGCTGGCGGATCAGATCGAGCTGCGCGCCCGCGCTGTCCTCGTCGTAGCTCGCCGAAGGAAGGAAGAGGTCCGGATAGAGCGGGCCCTTGAGCAGCTGCGCGAGCACCTGGCTGTCGGTCGTGCTCGCGAAGAGCACGCGCTGCCCGCCCTCGTAGGCGCGGCGGAGCGACGAGATCTGCATCTGTTGGTGCAGCACGTCGCGCCCATTCGGCCACGCCGACAGGTGCGCCGCCTCGGGATGCGTGGTGCCGATCGGCGCGTGCAGGTACTGCGACTGCTGGTTGAGCAGCGCCATGATCTGCGTGTGCGCCGTGCGATCGAGCGGCGAGCTCGCGTCGCGGTGGTGCGTCTCGACGCTGCACGGCGGATCGATCGCCGGGAGCACGTTCGGATCGACCTCGTCGACGTGCTGCAGGAGGCTGCCCCAGATCAGGCGCCGCTCGAAGGCGAGCTCGGTCGCCGGATGCGTGTGCAGATCGGCCCAGCCCCAGACCGCCGGCTCGCCGTTCAGATCGTTCGGTGTGCACGCAGCGACCGGGCCCGGGTCGGGGCTCGGGCGCGGCCCGTTCGAGCACGCGGTGATCGCGAGGCCGATCGCGAGCGCGCTAGGGAATCTCGAACGCATACCCACCGCAGAGCGTCAGCGACGCGATGTCGAGGAAGTCGTCGAAGCCCGTCACCATCTGCGCGCGCACGAGCCAGCGCCCGGTGCGATCGGAGCGGATGCGCGCCTCGAGGTAGAGGCGCCAGTCCGGGCGGAGCAGCTCGTAGACCCAGGGAATGCCCGCGGCGCCGTTCGTCGTGGTGCGCGCGAAGTCGAGCGCGAGCGCGCCGCCGAGCGCGAAGGCGAAGTCGCGATCGGGATCGTGATCGCCGAAGAGATAGACGAGGTCGTACTCGACGGAGAGCCCGACCGTGCCGACGACGGCGCCGTCGGCGATCTGGCCGGCGAGGATCAGGCTGAGCATCGTGCCGCCGCCGAACGGGCGAATGCCGACCTCTCCCGCGAGCTGCGCCGAGAGGCGCGCGTGCTCGAAGAGGTCCGGCACCGCGACGGTCGTCGAGACGGCCCCTCCGTCCGTGAACACACCGAGCCCACCGTGAAGACGAAGGACCCACGTGGGCCAATGGCCGAGGCAGTCGCTCGGATGCTGTTCGCATCGCTCGTGGGCGGAGGCCGAGGCGGGGACGAGCACCAGCGCGAGGCCGAGCGCGAGCGTGATCGACGACGTGCGGAAGCGCCCCACGAGCGCGACCCTATGTCGCATCGCCGCGCGGCGCGAGAAAACGCGCGACGCTACGCTCCCGACGTGGGCCTCGCGCGCGCACGTGATCTCGTCCTCGTCGTGGTCGCAGGTCTGGCGGTCGCATGCGGTGCGCCGCCGCGTGCCGCGCCCGTTTCCGCTCGGCCTCCTGCACGCGTGGAGCTCCGCAGCATCGACCCCACGGACCGAGACTTCGCCGACCTCGCGCCCTTCGCCGAGCGCCTGCGCGGCGTGCGCGTCGTGATCCTCGCCGAGCCGCGACACGCCGACGCCGATGCGATCCTCTCTCGCGCGCGCCTCGTCGTCTGGCTCCACGAGGCGCTCGGCTTCGACGTGCTCGCGTGGGAGGCGAGCCTCTTCGGAATGAGCCAGCTCGACGAGGCGCTGGGCGACCCGGCGCGCGCCGGCGAGGACGTGCGCGGGCTCGGCTTTCCGCGCCTCGCCGCGGGCCTGCGCGAGACGCGCAGCGTGCTCGACTACGCCCGCGCCACGCGCACGACCGAGCATCCGCTCCACGTGCTCGGCTTCGATCCCAACTTCAACGCGGCCGGCGAGCTCGATCGCTATCGGCTCTGGCTCGACGCGCGCGCGGAGGCGGCCGGCGTCCTCGACGACGCACAGCGGGCGGCGCTCGAGACGGCCTTCGAGCGCTTTCCGAAGACCTCGCGCTTCGCGCCCTTGAGCCCCGAGGATCGCGCGCACGATCGCGCCGGATTCGCGGCGCTCCGGGCCCGTCTCGCCGCGCTCGGCCGAGCCGAGGATGCGCTCGTGCTGCGCACGCTCGACGACGTGGACGCCCTCTATCGCTGGCACGAGGCCGTCGGCGCCGATCGCTCGACGACGATCCCGTGGGACGAGCACGTCGCGCTGAACGACGTGCGCGACCAGGCGATGGCCGAGGACGTGCTCTGGCAGCTCGAGCGCGCGCCCGGACGGCGCGTGATCGTCTGGGTCGCGTGCACGCACGCCTCGCGCGCGGCCGCCGAGCTCGACCCGAGCGGCACGGCGGTCGCGCCGACGGCGCTCGAAGGCTTCGTGCCGATGGGCGAGCACCTCTCTCGCGCGCTCGGCGCGGAGCTCTACGTGATCGCGGCGACCGCGCTCGAGGGAGAGGTCGGCTCGCCGAACGGCCCGGTCGCGATCGGCCCCGCCCCGGAAGGAAGCCTCGAGGCACGCCTCGCCGCCGAAGGCGCGCGCTGGACGCTGCTCGACCTGCACGACGACGCGGCGGCGGCCGAGCCGACGCGCGCGATGTTCGTGGGCTACGAGCCGATGCGCGCCCGCTGGGCACACGTCTACGACGGCGCTCTGTTCCTGCGCACGATGCACCCCGCCACGCCGGAGTGAGGCGGCACGCCCGCGCCTTGCCTTCGCTCCCGCTTCCGGGCTTAGATGCGCGGCCGATCCTCGGCAGGATCCGCCGATCGATCACGGAGCGTGCGCATGAGCCTGTTCGCGAAGAAGGACCTGACGAAGGTCATCCAAGAGGCCACCGACCCGAACCTCGCCGAGGGCGGTCACGGCCTCAAGCGCTCGCTCGGCGCGCTCGAGCTGACGACACTCGGCATCGGCGCAATCATCGGCGCGGGCATTTTCTCGCTGACGGGCGGCGCGGCCGCGGAGCTGGCCGGACCTGGTGTCGTCTTCAGCTTCGTGATCGGCGGCATTCTCTGCGCGTTCGCGGGCCTCTGCTACGCGGAGCTCGCCTCGATGATCCCGGTGGCCGGCTCGGCCTACGCCTATTCGTACTCGACCATGGGCGAGTTCATCGCGTGGATCATCGGCTGGGATCTCGCGCTCGAGTACGCGTTCGGGGCGGTGGCCGTCTCGAACTCGTGGTCAGCGTACGTGTTCTCGGTCTTCAACCGCTCTCTCGGGATCCAGTTTCCGGATTGGGTCGTAGCGTTGACCGCCGGGCCTTTCGAGGAGGCCCATGCCCAACTGGCCGACGGGACCACGCACGCGGTGCACGGCATTTGGAACGTACCGGCGACCTGCATTGCGATCTTGTGCGGTCTCATCCTCTATCGCGGGATCCGTGAGAGCGCGACCTTCAACAGCGCGATCGTGATCTTGAAAGTGGTCATCCTCGTGGTGTTCATCGCGCTCGGGATCGGGCTCGTCTCGACCGAGCACCTGTTCGTGAACCCGAACGCGACGGGTCTCGCGGCGATGGTCCCGGCGGTGACCACGGACGCCGACGGTGACTCGCACTTCGGCTGGCTGCTCGGGGGCGTCCTCACGGGCGCTGGTCGCGTTTTCTTCGCGTACATCGGCTTCGATGCCGTCAGCACGACCGCGCAGGAGGCGAAGAACCCGAAGCGCGATCTACCGATCGGGATCCTCGCATCGCTCTTCATCTGCACGATCATCTACATCCTCGTCGCGATCACGCTGACGGGCGTCGTCCACTACACCGAGCTCGGCGTCTCGGACCCGATCGCGGTCGGAATCGACCGGATCGTGGAGCTGCGCGGCTGGGGCGCGACGGGGCGCTCGCTCTTCACCGCAGCAATCAAGGTCGGGGCGGTGGCCGGCCTGTCGAGCGTCATCCTCGTGATGATGCTCGGGCAGACGCGCGTGTTCTACGCCATGGCGCACGACGGCCTCTTGCCGTGGTTCGACAAGACGCATCCGAAGTACCAGACGCCGCACATCGCGACGGTCGTGACGCTCGCGTTCGTGGCCGTGCTCGGCGGATGTCTTCCGATGGTGGTCGTCGGCGAGCTCGTGTCCATCGGAACGCTGCTCGCGTTCGTGCTCGTATGCATCGGCGTACCGATCCTGAGGCGGACGGATCCGAACCAGCCGCGGCCGTTCAAGGTGCCGGCCCCGATGGTCGTCGGTCCGCTCGGTGCGCTGGCCTGCCTCGTCGTCATGCTCGGGCTCGGCTGGGAGACGTGGCTGCGGCTCATCGCATGGATGATGATCGGCTTCGCCGTGTACTTCTTCTACGGGCGCCACCACAGCAAGCTGCAGCAAAGCCTCGCCGCCAAGCCTTGACGCCTCAGCGATACGCGACGTCGAAGGACGCGACTCCGTCGTACATGCCGTAGCGCTCGCGGCTCGTGTAGAGGCGGACCGTCCACGCGCCGCGTGCAGGCAGCGCGCAGGAGACGTCGATCGTGCGCGTGCCGGCGACGTCGCAGTGCTGGCGCTCGCCGCCGCCCTCGGGCTCGACGGTAGCGAGGAGGTGCCAGGCCTCGTCGGCCGCCGTCACGTGCGCGCGCACCGTCGGCCCGGCGTCGATCTGCGCGCGATCGGGCGTGTCGAGGTGCAGCCCGGCGGCGAAGAAGAGCGGCCGCAGCATCGGCTGGCGGTTCCACTCGCCGCGCGTGAGCGGCGCGTCCCGCAGCTGCCAGCGCTCCTCGTCGGGGAAGTGCGTGACGCCGATCACCTCGGGCGGCACGAGGAAGTACATCGCGCGGTAGTCGCGCGTGAACGTGTCGCCCTCGACGCTGCCGGCGTCCCACGTGGTGTCCACGAGGAACCAGCGATCCTCGAGCTCGATCGCGTTCCAGGCGTGGCCGTCGGAGTCGAGCGGGCCGTGGCGCGCCGTGCCCACCACCGTCTCGACGTGGAGGCCGGCGGCATCGCCGAGCGCCTCGAAGAGACGCGCGTAGCCGGCGCACACCGCGAGGTGCGAGGTGAAGGCGCGCTCGGCGGTCTGCGGCGGGATGCGGCCCGCGTGGTAGCTCGGCGCGTCGTAGGCGACGTGATCGGCGATCCAGTCGTGGACGGCCTTCGCGCGCTCGACCGGGTCGGCGATCTCGGACGCGTAGTAGGCGCCGAGCGACTCGATGGAGGCCGCGGCCGTGGCCGGCGGATCGTGCGCGAGCGGGTGGAGCGTCGCGGAGAAGGGCCACGCGCCGGGATCGAGCGGAGACGGAGGGGACGGAGGCGTCGGAGTCGGAGCGGGCGGAGGAACCGGAGTGGGCGTGGGAGTCGGATCCGGCGCGGGCGTCGGCGTGGGCGTGGGAGTCGGATCCGGCGCGGGCGCCGGCGTCGGGCTCACGACGTCGACGTGCGCTCCGTCGGGCATCGGGCCCGGGCCTTCGTCGTGCTGCACGACGACCGCCTCGCCCTCGTCGTCGCGCCACGGGTTGTCGTCCACCGCGTCGTGCATCCACACGAGGCCATCGGCGACGCGGAGCACCGCGCTGCGAGCACCCGCAGCCCAGGGAGCCTCCACTCCATCGAGAAACCAATCGCCGCGCGTCGTCAGCGCTTGGAACAAGGGCGCCGGCCAGAGCCACACCATCGGCACCAGGAAGGGCAGCGTCACCGCGAGGGTGCGCAGCGTGAGCCGATCGACCGCCGTCAGGATCCGCGGGCGCGGCTTCTTCTCCTTCGCGCGCCGCCGGAGCGACGCCACCTCCCAGCCCACGGGCAGCACGGGGAAGAGCAGGAGCCCCAGCGCCGCCGCCGCGTCCGCGCGCCCCGTCCACATCGCGGCGAGGCTCGAGGCGCCCCACACCGCGACGAGCGGCACGAGCAGGACCGCGAGGAAGAGCACGAGCTCGACCAGCACGCGCAGCCGTGACGGCCGCTCCCCTCCCGCGCTCGCGTCACTCCCCACGGGCGCTCAACGATCTCGCGCAGTCCCGTGTTCCACGCGCGACGCGAACGGGCGCGAGGGCGGCGCGAGCGGCGTCGCCGCGCCCCCACGTCGCGCAGCTCAGGCGGCGGCGTCCTTGGAGAGCCCGCACAGCACGGCGACGTCGTCGCGGTAGCCGAGCCATGCGTTCACCGCCTCGTGCATGGCGTCGACGACGTCGCGTCGCTCGAGCGGGTGCACGTGATCGAGCATGACCTTCCACGCCGCCTTGCGGTGCTCGCCCTCGACGCCGCGGTGCGCCTTCGTCAACGCCAGGCTCTCGAGCGGCAAGCCGTAGTGCACGACGAGCGGATGCTCGGCGAGCGGCGGCTCCGGGCGTGGCTCCGCGCTCGGATCGAAGAGCGCGCGCTCGTGCGGCGTGCCCTCCACGAAGAGCGTCACGATCGCCGCGGCCACGGCCCAGCCGCGCTCTTGCGTCGCCTCGTCGAGGAACTTCCGATAGACGGCGGCGGCCGGGAGCAGCGACACCTTCTCGAAGCGCGCCAGGTCGAAGCCGAGCCCGCGCGGGTACTCGAGGAAGAGCTCCGGGTGGGGGCGCCCCGCGTGCAGGCCGCCGGTCTCTTCTTCGTAGAGGTTCTCGGCGAGCTCGCGTCGCACCGCGGCGATCGGGCACTGCACATAGGCCCGCCCGACGAGGATCGGGAAGTCGCGCACGTAGACCTCCCACTCCTGCTCGAGGTGCACGTGCAGGCGCTCCTTCTTCACCACGCCCGACGTGAACAGGGGCCACGCCCAGTGCTTCTTCTGCTCCATCACGGAGAGGAGCGCCTCGCGGAACGCGTCTCGGTCCATGCGTGGGATCGTGGCAGGGCGCGCGCAGCCGAGCGAGCTTTCGGCACGCCTTGGCACCGCAGCGCGAGGAGCGAGCGACCGGCTCACGCGCCGAGCGCGGGCCCTCCGATCAGAGGCCGCGGACGCTGTCGAAGCGCTCGACCTCGTGCACGGTCCCGTCGGCCTGCACGAAGTAGCCGGCGCCGGCGCCGAACGTCTGCACCGTGACGCCGCCGCCCGCGTCGATCAGCGCCGGGTGGCTCGCGCCGAGCGGCGCCGTGGCCGTGACCCAGACGTGCCCCGTGCCGAGGCGCGTGTCGTCGGCCCAGCGCGCGAGCACCTCGCTGTAGGGCGAGCGGATGTAGCCGGCGTTGATGCCGCCCACGACGTTGCGATCGTGGCCGTCGCGGGGCGCGCAGAGATCGACGAACGTGGCGTTGCTGCTCGTCGCGCGCACGTGGTGATGCGCGTGCGTCACGTCCATCCCGAGCGCGCCGTAGAACGCGGCGCCGGCGACGCTCGCCACGTGGCTCTCGACGTCGGGCTCGCCAGTGTCGCCCGAGCCCGTGAGATCGCCGCCCCAGTGGTAGCGGAACGCGCCGAACGAGACGATCGTCACGAGGCTCCGCGCGTTCTCTTCGTTCGAGTCGGTGTGCCCGAACGTGATCGCGCTCGCGCTGCTCCCGTCCGACACGAAGCCGTCGGCGCCGAGGAAGGTCATGCGTGCGCCACCACCGAGCTCGATGCGGCTCGGCTCGCCGAGCGCGTCGTCGCTCGCGTCGGACAGATCGCCGGTGAACAGACCGTTGCAGTCGAGCGCCGGGCGCGCATCGGAGAGATCGCCGATCACGCAGCCCGCGCTCTGGGCCGCGTGGCAGAGCGAGACGCCGTGCCCCGCGAGCGCGGCGGTAGCGAGCGCATCGCACATCGTCTCGAACTCCGGCTCGCTCGCGGCGGCGCCGAGGTCGACGTAGCCGCGATGGACCACGCCGTGCACGAGCGTGATCGGGTCGCTCTCGAACAGGCCCGCGAAGCCGCCGACGTGATCGCTGTGGAAGTGGCTGAGCACGATCCAGTCGACCTCGAGCCGGCCGCGGCGGCGCGGAAAGCCGCGCTCGGGGACGATCCACGTGGTGTTCAGCGTCTCGATCGCGGCGCGCACGGTGTCGGGATGCCGGTCGTTGCCGACGTCGAGGAGCACCATCGTACCGTCGGGGCCCACGAGGATCGCGGCCTCGCCCGTCTGCGGCACGAGGCCGAGCGCGGGCAGCGAGAGCTGCACGATCGTGACCTCGCCGGGAACGGGGACGACCTCCATCGGCACGCCCCCATCCATCGGCGGCCCTGCATCGACCGGGGAGCCGGCGTCCATCGGCATCGCGGCATCCACGCGCTCCCCGGCATCGCCGAGGGTCGCGCCACCGTCGTCGCCTGCGTCTCGCTCCTCCGCACTGCCGCCGTCGCGGCCTGCATCGTCGGTCGGCGCCGCGGCCGACGAGCAGCCCGCGAGCGCGGCGAGGCCGAGGAGGCACGCGAGGAGCAGTCGTCGGTCGATCATCGGCGGAGGGTCGAGGCTCGGCCCGTCGATGTCAACGCGGGCCGGGCCGATCACGGCGCCGTGATCATCGAGCCGAACGCGGTCTCGAGCTCTGGCTCCGGCACCGCCACGTAGGCCTCGCTCTCGGTGAGCGGGCCACGCACCGTGGGCGCCGCGATCACGTGGCCACCCGCGACGATCGCCAGGCGCCGGCCCGCGGCCTCGGTCGTCGCCTCGCGCAGGCGGTCGCGCCCTTCGTCGCGCAGCACGAGCACGATCACGCGGCCGCCCTCGGCCGCCTCGAGCAGCCGGACGTGCTCGATCTGCTCGGCGCGCACGAGCGTCCCCGCGCTCAGGCCGATCGGCTCCTCGCTGCCGAGGCGCGGGAGCGTGGTCTCGGCCTCGTGCGTCTCGTCGGCGACGAAGCGGATCGCCAGATCGGTCGAAGGAAGCCCTTCGCGGTAGTGCTCGACGCCGAAGGCGCTGCCGCAGCCCGCCACGAGCGCGAGCACGGCGCACAGGCCCGGGAGCGCGCGCCGCGCCCTCACTCCGCGTGCTCGCTCTCGTGCGCCTCGCCCGCCGGCGCGTCGTCGCTCTCGCCGGCCGGGTCGGCGTCGGGGTTGACGCGCTCGAGGCGGTCCTCGCCCGGGATCCGTAGCTCGGGCCCGTCGTCGCCACGGAAGAGCAGCATCGTGCGCTCGCCGATCGTGAGCGCGCCGATCACCGTGTCCTCGGTGTGCGAGACGATGGTGGTGCCGCGCACGACGTAGTTCTCCCACCCGGAGAGCACCCACACGTGCAGCGCGGGGATCTCGCGGCCCACCAGGCGCATCGGCTCGTCGCCCGACTCCTCGGTGATGTCCTGCTCGCGATCGGCCACCACGGCCGCGATCTCTTCGGGCGGCGTCTCCATCGTGCGCGTCGAGAGCTCCTCGAGCGGCACCGAGCCCTCGGCGCCGAACGCGAAGGGGCCATCGCAGCCCTCGAGCTCGAGGGCGTCGTAGAGGCGCTCCTCGTTGCCGCCGTGGTGCGGATCGAAGGTCACGCGCAGGTGCAGGCGGCGCGTGGCCGTCGTCTCGCAGCGCCCGCGCAGGCCGAAGAGCGTGAGCGGGACGTCGGTCGTCTCTTCGGTGCCGGCCACGTAGAGCGTGTAGTCGCCCGCCCAGTTCGAGAAGTGGCCGAGCGACTCCATGGCCTCGGGCCGCTCCCCGCTCGCCGGGCCCGTGCGCCAGAGCAGCAACCGGTGCTCGACGTACTCGCCGTCCTCGGTCTCGGTCTCGACGACGCTGGTCCAGCCGAGCGGCCCGACCGGATGCGCGGGCGGCGTCTCGGTCTCGGCCGTCTCGCCCTCGCCTTCCCCCTCGCCTTCCCCCTCGCCTTCGGCCGAGCTCCCCTCGCCCTCGCCCTCTTCGTGGCCGTGGTGGCGGTCGCGGTGGCTGCCGCACTCGCAGCCGGCGAGCAGGGCCAGAAGAGAGAAAAGCACCGGGAAGGAGCGGGCTCGCACGCGCATGGCGCGGAGCTGTAACGCCTTCGGGCCGTCTTGTCCCGTCCCGGGCCGAGGAGGCGCCTGGTCCCGCCGCATTCTTCCGGCGCCGCGGGCGCACGTGTACGCTTCGATCGCGATGCTCCCGCCGCAAGTCACGGACGCGCTCGCGACGCTGGCGACCGCGCTCGAATCGTCCCCGGCGCTCGCGCACGGTCTGCACACGCGCTGGCGCTCGGGCGGCTACGAGAGCTCGGTCGATCTGCCGAGCGAAGTGCTCGGCGCCGCCGACGTGCTCGACCGCGCGCTGCCGACGCTCACGCGCTCGCAGAACGGCGTGAACGATCTCGGCCAGCTCTTCGGTACCGTCACCGGTGACGTGGTCTTCGTCTGGTGCACCGCGAACGCGGCGCGGCGCGACGCGCGCCTGGCGCGCCTGCTCGCCACGGCCGCGACCGTCGAAGGCGTCGCCGAGAACGTCGAGCACGTCGCCCGCGATCGGATCGTGGAGGGGCCGCTCCTCGACTCGCTCGCCTGCGCGCCGCTGCTCGGCACGGGCGATCGCTTCGGCCTGCCGGAGAACGCGACGGCCGCCGCGCGCATGGAGATCCTGCTCTGGGAAGCGGGCGCGAGCGCGCTCGCGGTGCCCGAGCTCGGCCCCTGGATCTGGGGCTCGGAGCAGACCTTCGATGCCGTGATCGCCGGCCCGGCGCACGGCTCGCTGCGCGGGCGCGTGCTCGCCGCGCGCTGCCTCGAGATCAGCGTGCGCGGGATCCCGCCGACGGCCGACCCCGAGCTGCTCGGCCGCACGCTGCAGATTCTCCAGCCCCTGCTCCTGCACCCCGAGCCGCTCGTGTGGGTGCACGCAGCGCGCGCGCTCGGGCGCCTCACCGGCATCATGGAGCAGCTCGAAGCGACCATCATGGACTGGGCGCTCGGCGAGAACCCGCTCCTGCGCCAGCGAGCCACCACGGCGTTCGCGTCGCTCCCCGGCGAGCGCATCAAGGCCTACCAGCCGCAGCTGCTCTCCATCGTCACCTCGCCCGACTCGGATGCGGGCACGCTCGCCGCCGTCGCAGCGGCCACGCCCTATCTCTTCTTCGAGAAGCGCGATCTCTGGGATCGCCTGGCGCAGCGGGTCTTCGAGGGCGATGGCGGCGCGATCACGGCGCGTGCGCTCGCGCGGGGCCTCGGCACGCTCTGGCGGCGCGGCACGCAGCAGAACGCGATCGAGGGCCCGCTCCGCCAGCTGCGCGAGATGTCGCGCCGCACGCGCACCGACTCGCTCGCCGAGATGCGGCGCTGGATCGAGGTGATGGCCGTCACGGATCCGATCGACGCGGCCGAGCGCGATCCGCTCGACCTCGAGCTCGGCCTCGAGAACCTCGTGCGCCTCGCCGCGCAGTACGACGACGAGGAGGCCGACGCCCGCGCCGCGCGCTTCGCCGAGTCGATCTCGCCGACCTTCCTCGAGGCGCGCCGCCTCTCGCTCGGCTCGGGGTCGCTGCGCCATCGCGCCGCGGCGATGAACGCGTTCGAGGGCGTCGCGCGCTCGCTCGCGCTGCGCCTCTGGGGCCCGCAGCTCGCCACGCGCCCCGAGGGCGATCCGATCGGCGAGCCGGATCTGCAGGAGACGTGGAAGCTCGTCGCCCGCACGCCGGAGGAGCTGCTCGACGTCGCGCGGGAGCGGCGCCAGGCAGAGGGCGGCGAGGAAGATCCGGAGACGAACGTCGCGATCGAGATGCTCGCGCTGCGCCTCGGCGGCTACGCGCTCGACGCGCTCGGCGAAGACAGCGATCTCGGCCCCGGGCGCGGCGCCGCGGCGCACGACACGTGCTTGTGGCTGCGCAAGCTCGACGGGCTCGCCGACGGAACGCGCGAGCTGCCGAGCAACGTGAAGACCTCGCTCTCGGCGCTCTTCTGGCGCCTCGTGGACACGACGCGCGGCACGGCGCTCGGCGAGGTCGACGACGTGCGCTGGCTCGGGCCCTTCGCGGCGTGGTGGGCGCTCGTGATCGATCGGCCCACGATGCTGCTCCAGATCGCGACCGCGCTGCCGATGATCGCCGACGGCGCGCTCGAGACGTGCTGCGCGCTCGCCGAGACGATCCGCATGGCCGTCGGCTCGGGATCCGAGGACGGCGCCTGGGGCGCGCAGTGCGCCGACGCCCTGAAGGAGCTGCACGCCGAGGACACCGAGCTCGCCCAGGCGCTCGCCGGCTTCGCCGCGGGCCTCGGCCGCTTCGGAGCCGCCGCAGGGCCGAAGCCGAACCTCGAAGCGATGTGCCTCGATCTCGTGCTCTCGGCCGAGCGGCTGCACGGCGCGCTCGCCGACCCGGTCAAAGCGCTCCACCCGGCCACGGCCGAGAGCGCCGACGACTCGCTCGGGCGCGCCGCGAGCGAGAACGCGCCGCGCGTGGCGGGCCTGCTCGCGCGCGCGATCCGGACGCGCGAGCTCTCGATGCTCGACGTGTGGTTCGCCTCGCTCGGCCCCGTGACCTCGGCGCTCGTCGAGGGGGCGGTGCGCGGCGCCGTGAAGCGCTCGCCGCCGCCGCCGCCCGCGCCGAAGAAGAAGGAGCCCAAGATCATCGAGGGCTACGAGCTGCTCAAGCCGCTCGGCGAGGGCGGCATCGGCAGCGTGTGGCTCGTCCGCAAGCCGGGCGCCGACCGCATGTTCGTCTTGAAGATCCCCAAGGCCGACGCGCTCGCGAACGCGAGCGACACCGAGCGCGAAGGGATCCTCACCTCGTTCGTCGAGGAAGCGAAGGCGCTCGCCGGTCTCTATCACCCGAACGTCGCGAACATCATCGATCGCGGCATCGCCACGAACGTTCCCTTCCTCGTGCTCGAGCTCCTGATCGGCGCCGACCTCAAGCAGTACGCGGGCGCCAAGCTGATGTCGCTCTTCGAGCTCCGTCAGGTCGTGCTCGACACCTGCGCGGGCCTCGCGGCGCTCCACAACGCGGGCCTCGTGCACCGCGACATCAAGCCCGCGAACCTCTGGCTCCGGTTGCCGCTCGCGGGCGGCGAGAAGTTCGAGCCCGACAAGCACCGCGATCCGGCGCGCACGAACCCGCTCGCCACGGTGGTGATCGACTTCGGCATGGTGCGCGCGATGCGCGTCGCGACCGACGCCGGTGGCAAGTTCGTCGCCGGCACGCCCGGCTACATCGCGCCCGAGCAGGTGCTCGATCCCGTCGAGCTCGACGGTCGCGCCGACGTCTACGCGCTCGCCGGCACCATCTACAACGTGACGACCGGCCGCACGTTCTTCGACGACCTCGAGAGCCCGCGCGACCGGATCATCGCGCACATGAACCGCGATCCCTTCGAAGATCCGGCGCGCATCGCGACCTATCCGGCCGCGCTCGTGAAGCTGATGCGCGCCGCGACCGCGCGCGATCCCAAGGATCGGCCCACGCCGATGGAGTTCGGCCGCGCGTTCGCCGGCACGATCTGAGGGCGTCCGTCCCGAGGGTCGAGGGCACCGAGCCCACGTGACCGCGCCTCGTCAGCGCAGGATCGGCGGCGCGCAGACGCTGTTGGCGCAGCGGCCGGAGACGCACTGCGCGGACGAGTCGCAGCTCGCGCCGATCGGGCGCTGGTTCAAGCAGAAGTCGAGCGATCCCGTGGGCGAGCGCAGTGGCGCGCAGTAGACGTCGCGGCGCAGCGCGGGATCGTCGACGCCCGGCACGAAGCACTCGGCGTCGTCGCCGCACGGGCGCGTGCACACGCCGCCGGTCTCGTTGAGGCAGCCGATCTCGTCGTTGCAGGGCATCGCCTCGTTGCAGGGCGCGCCGACGGCCCCGTGCGGCGCGCAGATGCCGGCCGCATCGCACTCGAAGTCGAGGCCGCCGAAGCCGGGCACCGAGTAGCCGTCGAGCGCGTCGCAGCCGCCCAACGCGACCGGCAGATCGGCGCACGAGTACGTGCACGTCGAGAGGCCCGAGGCCGTGACGAGGCAGCGCCCCGCGAAGCACTCCGAGTCGTCGCGGCACGGAAGGCCCACGAGGCCGTAGAGGCACGCGCTGCGACCGGCGGCGCCGAGCACGGCGCCGAGGCCCTTCACGCACGCCATCCCGGGCGGGCAGCGGTCGTCGGCCTGATCACAGCTCGGGATGCAGATGCCCCCGTTGGCGAAGTAGCCCTCCGGGCAGCGATCGGCCGACTCGCCCTGCGGCGTCGCGATGCAGAACGAGCGATCCGCCGAGAACGTGGACGATCCATCGCTCGCCGGGAGCCGGAACACCTCGTTGGCGCAGTCGAACGAAGGCTCGCCGCAGTCGGTCGAGACCGTGCAGCCCGCCGCCGGCATGCAGAGGCCCTCGCCGGTGAGGCCGTTGCGGCGCACGCAGGTCAGGCTCGCCGGGCACCGGCGATCCAGCGCGCCGTCGCTCGCGATGGCGCACGTGTCCCAGCACGTGCCGTCGGATCGGCAGAAGCCCCCGGGGCAGCTCGTGTCGGGGTGCGCGGGATCGCAAGCCGGGCGACACGTGTCGCTGCCGAGCACGCCGAGATCCGCACAGACCCACCCATCGATGCAGTCGTCGTCGTGCGCGCACGACCAGGCGCGACCCTCGACATCGGCCGCGCGGGGCACGCACGCGACGGCGAGCACCGCGAGCACGCACGGAGCGAGCGACGAGCGGAACGAGCTGCGTGTGGTGCCCACGCTAGAAGGCTCCCGACGCCGTGAACAGGCCGCCGCCCGAGAGCGGCACGAGCGCGATCGCGGGCGCCTCGTCTGCGCCCTCGTCGAGCGCCGCGAGCACGAGCGGCACGAGGGCGCCGATGCCGCTCGCGGCCGCGATCGCGAAGCAGACGTCCGCCGCGATGGCCTCGCTCGCGCGGGCGGCGAAGTACGCCTGCACCGCGCGCATCGTCGCTTCCCCCGGCGGATCGCCCGACGACGAGACCCCGAGCCCGATCCCGGCCGCGAGCGCGGCGAAGGCCACGCCGCCGAGCACCCACGTGAGCGCGGGCACCTCGAAGGAGTGGTGCGGGAGCACGACGAGCTCGGCCTCGAGCGCGAACGTCGTGTCGGGCTCGATGTCGATCGTGCGCCGGAACCCGGCATGGCCGTGCGCGGTGACGAGCACTTCGTGCCGACCGGGCGGCAAGAGGTCGCGCCGCACGGGCGCGCCGCCCTCGATGGTCCCGACGAGCGCGCCGTCGAGCCAGACCTCGGCGCCCTCGACGCTCGCACGCACGACGAGCCGCCCCGGCGAGACGGCCTCCTCGTAGAGGTCGTCGATGGACTGGGGCAGCGAGCGTACGACGGCGGCGAGATCGCCGGTGACCTCCCGGAACACGCGCCCCCGCGTGACCCCGGTGCGCACGTCGATGCGGCTGAGCGCGAAGGCCCACGTCTCGCCTCGGTGACCGATCGTGCCGGCGACGACCTCGCGCACGCCGAGCGCGACGCCCAAGCGACCGAGGCAGGTGATCGACTCGAGGCACTCGGCGGTGCTCGCGTCGCCCTGCCCGAGCTGCGCCTGGAACTCTTCTTTGCCGACGATCCGCGTCGGGCCGCGCGCCGCCACGGCCGCGATGAGCAGCTCGTTCAGCGCGTCGGCCACGTCGGGATCGACGCCGGACGACGGAAGGAGGAGCACCGCGACCGGATCGAGCGGCGGCGCGAGCGAGCTCGAGGGCAGCGGCGTCGAGGGCGAGGCGGTGGCCTCGTCGCGCAGCTCGGGCGGAAGGGCGACCTCGGCGCTCGGCTCCGCGGCGGGCTCCGGCGCCGCGACCTCCGGCCCCGGCGCAGCGTCGGTCTCGGGCGGCGGCGCGATCTCTGGCGCTTGCGCGCGCACGATCCCCACGCTCGCGGGAGCGAGCAAGAGAGCCATCGCGAGCCATCCGGCGAGCGCACGCCGCATCCGCCGCATGGTACGCGTGCTCTCCGGCCATCTGCTACCCTGGAAGGAGCCGAACGTGGTGGGCTCCCCCGAGATCATGGTCGTGGACGGCGCGCGCGAGCGCCGCGCGGCGGTGGTCTCCGCGCTGCACCCCGAAGGCCGGCCCGCCGAGCTCGTGCTCGAAGCGCCCTCCCTCGACGCCGCGCTCGCACATCTCGCCAGTGCGGATGCGAGCGTGGTGCTGGTCGCCGTGGGCGACGCCGGGCCCGAGGGCGTCGAGGCCGTGCGCGCGCTGCGCGCGGCGATGCGCGATCGGAGCGCCACGCTGCTCGCCATCGTGGACGGCGCCGCGCCGATCGCCTCGCTCTTCGAGGCGGGTGCCGACGACATCGTCCGCTGGCCCTGCGAGGCCGACGAGCTGCGCTACCGGACGCGCGCGCACGCCCGCGTGACCGAGACCATCGGCGAGCTCGCCGACAAGGAGCGCGACGCGAAGGCGATGCTCGAGCTGACGCAGACGCTCAGCTCGTCGCTCGACTTCAGCGACATCCTCTACACCGTCGTCAAGCGCATCGCCGAGGTCGTCAACGTCGATCGCGTGAGCATCGTGCTCGCGCCCGAGGACGCGCCGCTCGCCTTCGGCTACGTCGTCGCGGCGAGCGACAACCAGGGCATCACGAACCTCCGCATCGAGCTCGAGAAGTATCCCGAGATCGTCGAGGTCCTGCGCACGCGCGCGTCGCTGACGATCCGCGACGCCAAGACGCATCCCGTGCTCGAGGGCGTCCGCCAGAGCGTGCCGCAGGACGGGATCGGCGCGCTCACGCTGCTGCCCATCATGTTCCAGGAAGAGGCGATGGGGGTGCTCTTCCTCCGCGCCTCGCCGTCGCGCGGTGCGCTGCGCGCGAGAGAGATCGAGTTCTGCCAGATCGCCGCCAACGCCACGGCCGTGGCGCTGCGCAACGCGCGCGTGATGCAGACGCTGCGCGATCAGACGCAACAGGTGAGCTTCGCGCGCTTCGAGGCCGAGCGTCGCCTGCGCGCGCTCAAGCGCTACGCGAACCTCTTCATGTCCGCCGCCGACGGCCTCGTCGCCGTCGACCAGAACGGGCAGCTCTTGTTCGCGAACCCACGCGCCTTCGAGATCGCCGGCGTCACCGAGTCCGACGTGCGCGGGCGCGCCCTGCTCGGCCTGGTGTCGCGCGACGATCGCGCACGCATGCTGCGGATCTGGCGGGGCGTCCGGCGCACGGGGAGCTATCCGCGCGACGTCGATCTGCGCGTGATCCTCCCGAGCGGCCCGCGCACCCTGAACTGCTCGTTCTCGTCGCTGCTCGAGGGCGACGGCGCGGTGCTCTTCTCGTTCCGCGACGTCACCAAGGATCGCGAGACGGCCACCGAGCTCGCGAACACGAAGGAGTTCCTCGAGTCGCTCATCGACGCCAGCGTCGACGCCATCATCGCCGCCGACATGCGCGGCCGCATCCTGCTGTTCAACACCGGCGCCGAGCACATCTACGGATGGTCGCAGGACGAGGTCATCGGGAAGATGAACGCCCGCGACCTCTACCCGCCCGGCGGCGCGCGCGACGTGATGCGCATGCTGCGCGCTCCGGCGCACGGCGGCCCGGGGCGGCTCGAGCCGATCCGCTTCGATGCGATCGATCGGCACGGGCGCCGCATCCCGATCACGCTCTCGGCGGCGATGATCTTCGACGAGCTGGGGAAGCCCTACGCCACGGTCGGCATCTTCACCGATCTGCGCGACAAGCTCCGCGTCGAAGAGCGCTTGCAGCAAGCGCAGGAGAAGCTCGCGATGACCGAGAAGCAGGCGCTGATCGCCGAGCTCGCCGGCACCGCCGCGCACGAGCTGAACCAGCCGCTCACGAGCGTGATGGGCTACGCCGAGCTGCTCGGGCGCAAGACCGCGGCCGGCACGCCCGAGCACCACGCGGCGAGCGTGATCATGAAGGAGGCCGAGCGGATGGCCGACATCGTCCGCAAGATCGGCAAGATCACGAAGTACGAGACCAAGAGCTACGTCGGCACGCAGAAGATCCTCGATCTCGATCGAGCGGCTGGAGAGGACAAGACGACGCCGTGAGAGACCGTTCCGGCACCGACAAGAGGCCCGTGCTCCCGCCCGATCCGGGCGGCGCGCCGCGCGAGCACGCGCTCGAGTCCTTCGACACGGGGACGCCGCGCAGCGACGTCTGGCCGGCGCCCGCGCGAACCTCGATCGAGCCGCCGCCGATCGCCTCGCGACCCTCGATCGAGCCGCCGCCGCTCGCTTCGCCCGGGCGCTCGTTCTCGCTCGAGCGCGCGCTCTGGGCGATCGCATCGCTCTCGCACGCCGAGCGCGGGCGCGAGAGCGACGAGGGCCTGGTGCGGGCCTTCGTCGATGCGCTCGCGCTCGTGGCGCCCGACGCGTTGGTCTTCGCGCGCCTGCTCGAGCCCACGCAGGGCGAAGGCGGCTCGACGCTCGGCTTCGCCTACGCGAACGGCAAGCTCATCGAGTCGCGCCGCGAGGTCCTCGAGCTGAGCGAGAGCGGCGCCGCGAGCTTCGGCGTGACCGAGGAGTCCGCGCGCGCCGCGGGCGTGAAGCTGGTGCGCGTCCAGGGCGCCTACTTCCTCTCGGGCGAGGGCACGGCCGCCTCGCCCCTCGTGGACGTGCCGCTCGTCGACGCCGGAACGCTCGTCGGCATCGTCTCGATCGAGGAAGCGCATCCGGGATCGGCCCGTGGCAGCAAGACGATCGCCGCGACGCTCGCCGCGCTCCTCGGCGCCACGCTGCGGAACGCGCGCCTCGAGCGAGCCGCGCTCTTCTTCCGCGACTACCTCGCGCAGACGCTCGAGCACGCGAGCGCGCCCATCTTCGTGCTCGATCGCTCCCGCACGATCCGATCGGCCAACCGCGCGGCGCTCTCGCTCTTGCGCGCGCCGAAGAGCGACGTGCTCGGCAAGGACTTCCTCTCGATGCTCGGCGACGGGCAGCGGGACGTGGCCTTCGCCGCGCTGGCGCAGGCGTTCGCCGGCCGCGCGACGAACGCGCTCGAGCTCGACGTGCTGCGTCTCGAGGGCGATCACGCGCGCGTCGCGTGGAACGTGGCCCCGATCTACGATCCCGAGGGCGACGCGAGCGCGGCCGTCGTGATCGGCCGCGATCTGACCGAGGTGCACCACCTCGAAGAGCAGATTCTCCACACCGACAAGCTCGCGACGCTCGGTCAGCTCGCCGCCGGCATCGTCCACGAGCTGAACAACCCGCTCACGAGCATCACGGTGTACGGCGAGTACCTGCACGCCAAGGCCGCGCGCTCGGGCGCCGAGCCGGGCGACGTCGAGAAGCTGCGGCGCATCGTCGAGAGCGCGAGCCGGATGTCGCGCTTCACGCGCGACCTCGTCACGTACGCGCGCCCCTCGAACGAGGAAGAGACCGCGCTCTCCATCCGCGAGGTGGCGCTCGAGGGGATCCGCTTCTGCGAGCACCTGATGAGCGAGTGCAACGTCACGCTCACGACCGACTTCGACGCCGATCTCACGCCGATCTCGGGCGTGCGCGGGCAGCTCCACCAGGTCTTCGTGAACCTCGTCACGAACGCATCGCACGCGCTCGCGCCGCGCGGCGGCGGGCACGTCCACGTCGAGGCCCATCGCGCGACCTCGCCGCGCGGCGAGGACGAGATCGTGGTGCTCGTGCGCGACGACGGCCCCGGCATCCCCGCCGAGCACCTCACGCGCATCTTCGATCCCTTCTTCAGCACGAAGGCCGAGGGAGTCGGGACCGGCCTCGGGCTCTCGATCGTACGGAAGATCGTGAAGGCGCACCGCGGATCGATCGACGTCACGACGCGCCACGGCGAGAGCCAGTCCGGCACGACCTTCGAGCTGCGCTTCCCGTCGATCTGAGGGGCTTTCCCGCGCCCGTCCGCGCCCTTCGGGCCGAGCACTCGTCGCCGACCATCGGCTCGACCGCTACGGGCGCTCCCGTCCGCGGGCTACGCCCGCTCCCGTCCGCGCCCTTCGGGCCGAGCACTCGTCGCCCACCATCGGCTCGACCGCTGCGGGCGCTCCCGTCCGCGGGCTGCGCCCGCTCCCGTCCGCGCCCTTCGGGCCGAGCACTCGTCGCTGACGACTACGACGCGGGCTCGCCGCCGTCGTCGCGATCGAGCGTGCCCCACGTCTCGAGGGCCCACGTGCGATCGGCGTCCTCGGGCAGCACGATCGTGCCGAGCGCGACGTGCGGGCCGCAGGCCGCGTGCGCGCGCATCACGACGACGCGCTTTCCGTCCTCTTCTTCGGTCGCGAAGCGCGCGTGCCCGAGGATCGGGCCGCGCTCCATGCGGAGCAGGTCGCCATCGCCGGCGATCTCCGGCAAGCCGGCGAGCACCACCTCCGTATCGCGGGTGCCCTCCGCCGTCAGCGAGCTCATCCACACCGTGCGGGTGCGATCCCAGCCGACCCAGGTTCCGCGCTCTTCCCATCGCTCGGCGAGCTCGCCGGGAACGACGAGCGACCAGCCGCCCGAGAGCGACACGCGCACGGGGCCCCGTCGATAGCCGATGCGACGCGCGCCGACGCGCTTGCGCGCCGCCTCGGCGAGCACGCCCGCCCGCGTCGCGCGGAGCGAGCTCTCGCCGAGCAGCTCGTAGATCTCCGCCGCCTCGACCCAGGGCAGCTCCCGCGCGGGATCGAGCCCGTGCGCGCGCTCGATCGCCGTCACGATCCGATCGAGCAGCGCGCGCTCCCGATCGTCGATCGGCGCGCGCCAGCGCACCTCCGTCCACGCGAGCGCGCGCGCGAGGCCCGCGTGGTAGCCGGCACCGAGCCCCGGCTCCCACCACGCGAACACGTCGCGGCCCTCGCGGCCCGACTTCGCCACACGCTCGAGCCAGAGGCGATCGCGCGGGCCGAGCGGCGTCGCCACGACGCCGTCGTGGACGTACTCGATGCCCTCCGGGAGCAAGATGCCGAAGCCCACGGCGCCGCGCCGCGCGAGCTCGAGGATGTCCGTCGCAGTGCGCGCGAGCCACGCGTCGAGCTCGGCCTCCACGGCCTCTCGATCGAAGGGCGCGCGCCCCTCGACCCACGTGAGGCCCGCGTCTCGGGCTGCGCGATCGGCCAAGCCCACGAGCGCCTCGTGGTAGCCGGGGCCCGCCGTGCCGGTGTCGGCCTCGAGCACGAGGCGGTCGTGCACGACGCGCACGAGCACCGGCCCGGCCGAGGGATGGAGACCGATCCGTGCCTCGCCTTCGTCGCGCTCCACCTCGGGCCCGAGCGCTTCTGCTTCGCGGGCGAGCGCCGCGACGAAACGCTCCGCGGCCTCGCTCGGGCTCGCGAGCGGCGCGCTCTTCCACGACAGGCCGAGCATCAGCTCTTCGGCTGTTCGCGACCCGCGTCCGGCTCGCCGCTCGCCAGCGGCACGCCGTAGAGCTCGAGGCGATGGTCGACGAGCCGGAAGCCGAGCTCCTCGGCGACCTTGGCCTGCAGGGCCTCGATCGCCGCGTTCTTGAACTCGATCACCTTGCCGCTCTGCACGTCGATGAGGTGGTCGTGGTGCTCGTCCTGCGCCTCTTCGTAGCGCGCGCGCCCGTCGCCGAAGTCGTGGCGCTCGAGGATGCTCGCCTCCTCGAAGAGGCGCAGCGTGCGGTACACGGTCGCGAGGCCGATCCGACGGTCGATCGCCGACGCGCGCTCGTAGACGGTCTCGACGTCGGGATGGTCGTGCGCATCGGAGAGCACGCGCGCGATCACGCGCCGCTGCTCCGTCATCCGCAGGCCTTTCTCCACACAACGTCGCTCGATCGTCGAGGGCATGACGCGGGCACCGTACCACAGGAGAACGGGCCGCCACAGGCGCTCCGAGCGCCCCGGAGATCAGTCCGGATCGCCGCGCAGGAGCGACTGGTAGGCCTCGTAGCGCGTGCGCGCGATGTCTCCTCGCTCCACCGCAGCGCGGACGGCGCAGCCGGGCTCGGCGACGTGGAGGCAGTCGCGGAACGCGCATCCTTCGCTCGCCGCGTGCAGGTCGCGAAAGCAGCTCCCGAGCTCGCGGGGCGGGATGGCGAACGAGGCGAGCTCGCGGATCCCGGGCGTGTCGACGAGCCATCCGCCGCGCACCGCGTGAAGGACCGCCGCGCGGGTCGTGTGCTTTCCCTTGCCCTGCTCGCCGATCGCACCGACGTCGAGGGCGAGCGAGGGCTCGAGCGCGTTCACGAGGCTCGACTTCCCGGCCCCGGAGGGCCCGACGATCACGGTGGTGCGGCCCTCGAGGAGCGCCGCCACGTCTTCCACGCCCTCGCCGGTGCGGGCGCTCGTCACGATCGCCGTATGGCCGATCCCTCGGTAGAGCGAGACGATCGCGTCGATGGCCGGGCGGTCCTCGGCCTCGTCGATCTTGGTGACGACGAGCGCGCCCTCGAGGCGGTTCCACTCGGCGATCGCGAAGAAGCGATCGACGAAGCGCGGGCGGAGCGCGGGCTTGCTCGCGCTCACCGCCACCAGCACGAGGTCGACGTTCGCCGCGATCACGTCCTCGCGCTCGCGCCCGCGCGAGAGCGGATGGCGGCGCGAGAGCTTGGTCCGGCGCGGCAGCACGCTCTCGATCGACGCCTCGCCGCGATCGTTGGGCGCGACCTCGACCTCGTCGCCGACGACGACGAGATCGGCGTCCCACTTCTCGCGCTTCAGGCGACCGCGCAGCTTGGCGGTCATGCGGCCGCGCTCGGTCTCGACCTCGAAGAAGCCGCTCCGCGCGACGTGCACGCGCCCTCGAACGAGCTCGCTCATCCCGCCACGTCCGGCCGCGCCCAGAAGAGCATGCCCATCATCGTCGCCGTGAGCGCCGCGCCGTACGCGGCCGCGAGCGAGATCACGTAGACGGCCGCCGCCGAGGCGAGCAGCGCACCCCCGATGCCCGCGCCGGCCGCCACGACCGCTGCGAGCTGCATCCCAGCCACGGTGGCCGCGCCGCCCTGGACGAGCGCGCCGATCAGGGCGATGGCGAGCACCGGCACGGGCGCCTTCACGAGGATGCGCGCGATGCGCAGCACGTCGAGATAGCCCATCGCCGAGCGCGACGCGGCCGAGAGCGCGAAGCCGATGACGACGTAGAGAGAGAAGAGGAGCGCCCCGAGCTGGACGACGAGCATCGGCACGCCGGCCGCGAGCGTCTGCGCGGCGGCCCAGCCGAAGAGCGCCGAGAGGATCCCGACGAGGATCATCACGCCGAGCCCCGGAAACGCGTACTCGCTGAGGAAGTCGGTCGGCAGAGACGCCGGCATGCGCTCGCCCACGGCCGTCGCCCACAGGCAGCGGTGCGAGACCTGGAGCGTGATCCCGAGGAAGGCGCCCATCAGCACGAGCACGAGCACCGCCGAGGTGAACGTGCCCAAGATCGTCGCGAGCACCGCGATGCCGACGCAGAGCGGCGCACCGAGCAGGCCCGGCAGCACCGGCCCGCGCAGCGGGACGACGAAGGCCGACGGAAGCGCCGCCCAGAACTCGCGCGGGGCGGCCTCGGCCTCTTCGGCGCTCGGAGCCGGGGCCGGCCGCGTCGATGCCGATGGCGCCGCGGCCGGCGAGGCGATCGCGGCCGGCGGCGACGGGCGCGCCGAGACCCGCGGCCGCGCGACGGGGACGTCCTCGAGCTCGAGCGCGAGGCCACCCTCGCCGGGCAGGCTGCGGCTCTCTTCGTACATCTCCTCGAGCGCCGAGCGCGCGCCACTGCGCCCGGGCTCCGCCGCGAGCCCGAGCTCACGCGTCTCGGGGAGGACGAGCTGCGCCGTGGGCGCCGTCGCGTGATCGTCGCGAGGGGGCGTCTCGACCGCAGGAGAGCCCGAAGCGGGCCGAACGCCCGCCGCCTCGACCCCCGAGGGCCGCGGCTTGACCCGCAGCCCGATCGCACGGAGCTCGCTCACGAGACGCTTGGCGGCGTCTTCTTCGAGATCGACGACGAGCGCCGTCGGCGCGTGCGCGACGAGCCGCTCGATCTGCGAGGGCTCGGCACCGAGCAGGCGCGCCGCCTCGGCGAGCACCGGCCCCGCGGGCTTGCCCTGATCGACTCCGAGCACCTGGACGTCCCAGCGCGCCATCGTCAGGGAGCCGGCGCGGCCTGCTCGTCGGTCGCTTCCGGCTCTTCCCCTTCGGCGGCGCCTGCCGCTTGGTCTTCGGTGTCTTCGGTCGTCGGCGCCGGCGGCGTGAGCTCGTCGAGCGCGTGCTCGGCGTGGACGAGCGAGGACTCGAGCCGATCGCGCTGTCGCTCGAGCAGCCGCACGCGCGGCTCGTCGCCCCGCGCTCGGGCGGCTTCCAGCTCGCGCGCGACCTCGCCGCGTCGCTGCTCCATCAGCGCCACGAGCATGTCCGTCGCCTGGTAGATGCTCTCGTCGCTCATTCGCGTGGCGCCGGTGCGCAGAGACGCCCGCGGCGCGCCGGTGCCGACGCTCGTCGCCCCCGTCGCGCCCACCACCGCTTCGACCGCCGGATCGAGCTCGCCCACGAGCGCCGTCGTGGGATCGGGCGGCGCCGTGGGGGCCCCGAGCGGCGCTGCGCCGATCGCCGGCGCGGGCAGCGGCTCCTCGGGATCGACGCCCTCACCGAAGGGCACGCCGGCATCCACGTCGGTGGTGCCCACGACGCTCTGCGGCTCCTCGCTGCGCCACGTCAGGATCAGGACGATCGCCGCGATCGCCGCGACCGCCCCCGCCACCGCCAGGCCGTACCGAGTGCCCATCGCGTCGCTTCGTCGCTCCTCTGCCGGTTTCTACTTCTTCGCGCTCGCCGCGCCCGCGCTCTCGAACGAGAGGCTCGCCGAGTTCACGCAGTAGCGCAGGCCCGTCGGGTTGGGCCCGTCGGGGAACACGTGCCCGAGATGCGCGTCGCAGCGCGCGCACTCGATCTCGATGCGGGTCATGCCGTAGCTGCGATCGACCTTCGTCTTGACGCGATCGGTCGCGCCTTGCCCGCTCACGACCTCGCCCATCGCCGCGTAGAAGCTCGGCCAGCCGGTGCCGGAGTCGAACTTCGTCTTGCTGTCGAAGAGCTCGGCGCCGCAACACACGCAGCGGTAGATGCCGGGCTCCTTGTGGTTCCAGTACACGCCCGTGAAGGCGCGCTCGGTGCCACACTGGCGCGCGACGGCGTACTGCTCGGGCGTGAGCTGCGCGCGCCAGTCGGCGTCGGTCTTCTCGACGTGATCCTCGGTGTCGCTCATCGCTTCCTCCGTAGCACGGCGAGCACGAGCGCGAGCGCTCCCACGAGCGCGCCCTGCCCGGACGAGGAAGAGCTTCCCGCAGCCGCGCAGCCGCAGCCACCCGACAGGTTGCCGCGGTTGCCCGTGGTGCTGCCGTCCGCCCCGGTGTCCGCGAAGAGAGGCGCTGCATCGCTACCCGGCGGCCCTGCATCGCGGGCGACCGCCGCATCGGGCGCGACGCCCGAGTCGACCCCGGCAAGCACCTCGACGATCGCCTCGATGTTCTGGTCGCTCGGGCCGCCCTGCCCCGGGTCGCCGAACCACGCGACGCCCTCCTGCACGAGGCCGAAGTGCTCGTCGTACATCCCGGGCGCCGTGCCCGCGGGCACCGAGAACGTCCACGCGAAGCGGTACGTCCCTCCTGGCGGGATCGTCATCCCAGCCGGGATGCCCGCGAGGCGATTGGGCGCGAGCCAGTCGGGCCCGACGAAGAGATCGTCGCGGTCGCGCGCAACCGTCGTGGCGAGGCGCGTGTGCTCGTCCCAGTCGGCCGTCCCGCTGTTGCGCAGCTCGATCCACGCCGCGACGCTCTCGCCCGCGCGGATCTGGAGCGGGCCCGCGCTCGCGAGCGGGAACGACTGCGAGACGTAGCGTGCGCCGTAGATGGGATGGCCGCCGCCCGTGAAGGCCATGAGCGAAGCGAGGTCGCCGTTCCAGCGATCGCGATCGATGCTGACGCCGGAGATGCCGGGGATCGGGCTGCGATCCGGGCAGTTCGTGCAGCCGCTCGAGTACTGCCAGAAGTGCCAGTCGTCCCAGCCCGTCGCGACGTTCGCGCAGTTCGAGTTGTAGTGCGAGGTACCGTAGTCGCTGATCCAGAGCGGCAGCGAGGGCTCGGTGACCTGCCCTGCGAGGTAGGCGTTTCCGTCCCAGAACCAGGCGCCCGTGTAGATCATCGGCGGCCGGCCGGTCGAGGCCGTGACGCGCGCGATCAGATCGTCGAGCGCGGCGCGCGCCTCGGCGATGCTCGCGCAGCCCGCCGTGGCCGAGCCGCACGCGCCGTCGCTGCGATACGGGCACATGCACTCGACGTCGATCGTGACGGGCAGATCGCCCGGCCCGAGCGTGCCGACGGCGTCGGCGATCGCCTGGGCCTGCGTGGCGACGCCCACGGTGGGACGGAAGAAGAGGTACGCGCCGCGGATCATGCCGGCGTCGTGGATGCCCTGGTAGTTCGTCATGAACGTCGCGTCGGACGACGCGCCGTCGCCGATGCGCGTGATCGCGAACTCGCGGCCCGAGGCGTGGACCATGTTCCAGTCGATCGTCCCCTGGAAGCGCGAGACGTCGACGCCCTCGACGAACGTCGTGTGGCACGCGGTGAGCGCGGCCTCCTCTGCGGCGTAGTCGTCGCGGCTCGTCTGTGCGCAGCCGGGAAGAGCGATCGCGAGGGCAGCCCAGAGGATCGCGACGCGGCACGGCGAGGTCGGCGAAGACATGATCGAGCACGGTACGCCGTGAGGCGCCCTGCCTTCAATCGCCCCGCGCCGCGCGGCGTGCGGGAGCGCTCGCGCGCGAGGCCTCGAGCACGGCGGCGCGCAGGAAAGCGAGGCCCTCGTCGGGGCCGCTCGTGCGCCGCCAGAGCTGCTGCACCTCGAGCGCCGGGAGCGCGAGCGGCGGCACGACGACGTCGAGCGGCAGGTGCCGCGAGAGCGCCACGGCCACGCGCTCCATGAGCGTCGCGACGCCGCCCGTCTCGAGCACCGCGAGCGGGATCGCGGTGAAGTGCGGGAGCGAGACGGCAATGCGGCGGTGCCTTCCCTTCCGCGCGAGGGCGCGGTCGACCGTGTCCTCGTCGTCTCCGAAGAGCGCGAGCTCCACGTGAGGCCGCGAGGCGAAGCGCTCGAGCGTGAGGCGGGGCGAGCCGCGCGGGACGAGGCAGCGGAGCGGATCCCGATAGATGCGCTCGGCGTCGTGGCCCGGCGGCACTTCGGGCGGCATGCCCACCAGCAGATCGACCTCGCCGCGCGCGAGCCCGTCCTTCGCGATCAAGCGGTCGAGCGTGAGCACGCGGAGGCCGGCTCGTGGCGCGCGCCGCGCGAGCACGCGGAGCAGCGGCGGCACCAGCGTCACCGTGATCGCGTCGGCGCAGGCGAGCGTGAAGGTGCGCGTGGTCGCCCTCGGATCGAAGGGCGGCGAGCGCGCGACCAGGCGCGAGGCCTCGTCCAGCCAGGCGCCGAGGCGCGGCGCGAGCGCGAGGCCGAAGGGCGTGGGCGAGAGGCCGTGCGGCTCGCGGACGACGAGCGGATCCCCGAAGAGCTCGCGCGCGCGACGGAGCGCGTTGCTCACCGCCGACTGGCCCACGTGCAGGTGCGCCGCGGCTCGCGTCGCGCTGCGCTCCTCGAGCACGGTGGAGACGACGAGGAGCAGGTTGAGGTCGATCGCTGCGAGATTCACCTCACGCATATCACTCATCATATCTCATCACTTCTGAACACATCGGGCGGCGGCTATCCCGGCGACAGGAGGTCCCGACATGCACGTTCCCGAGAGCCCCGCCCCCGTCCTCGACGGCTTCGATCACCTCACGCTCCCCGCCCACGATCTCGCGCTGGCCGAGCAGTTCTACGTGGGCCTGCTCGGCGCGAAGCTCGTGCGCCGCTTCGACCGCGAGACGTTCCTGCGTGCCCGCCCCGATCGCGCCCACGAGGTCGACGAGGACAACAGCCCGCTGCACGTCGCCGTGCGCTTCGCCGACGGGCCCGAGCTGCACCTCTTCCTGCAGAAGGGCCGCGCGGTGCCGACTCCCGTCCCGCACCCTCACCTCGCGCTGAACGTCGATCACGACGAGCTCGACGTCGTCCACGCGCGCCTGCGCGAAGCGGGCGTCCCCACCGACGGACCACGCCGCCTGGGCCCGCCGGGCCACGCCTCGCTCTACTTCGCCGATCCCTTCGGCAACACGCTCGAGCTCGTCACGATGGGCTACCGCGGCGCCGTGCAAGAGGGCCCACCCGACGTGCGCCTGCTCGGCGGGCGTGCGTGAGGTCAGCGCGCGAGCGCGGCCTCGACCCAGTCGAGGCGGTCCTGGCCCCAGTAGAGCTCGCCGTCGACGAACATCGCCGGCACGCCGAACACGCCGCGCGTCACGGCGCGATCGGTGCGCGCGCGGAGCTCGTCCTTGATCGCGGCCTCTTCGGTGCGCGTCACGAGCGCGGCGCCATCGAGGCCCGCGCCGTCGAGCGCGGCGCGCACCACCGTTTCGTCCGCCAGATCCTCGCCGCGCGCGTGGTAGGCCGCGAAGAGCGCGTGGATCGCGCGCACGCGCTCGCTCTCCGGCGTCGCGAGGATCGCGCGCATCGCCTGGACGCTGCGCCGCGGATGATCGGGGCGCCGCACGAGCGGCACGCCGAAGTGCTCGGACCAGCGCCGCAGATCGAGCTCGGTGTGGCGCCGCTTCGCCTCGCTCATCGCGCGGTTCGGATCGTCCACCTGGCCGATCGCGCGGAACACGCCGCCGAGAAGGATGGGCTCCCACACCACGCGCGCGCCCTGACGAGCCGCGATCGCCTCGATCTGCGTGGAGGCGAGGTATGCGTACGGGCAGACCACGTCGAACGCGATCTCCACCTCTTTGTCGCGGGTCACGGCCGCGCTCCCGGGTACCGTTCGAGCAGGCCCTCGTCGTCGGCGGCCTGCACGAGCTTGGGCTCGCGCGCGAGCGCACGGCGCAGGCGGTCCTCGGCACGCGCGTGGTCGCCGCGCTCGGCGTAGAGCACCGCGGCCTCGTAGAGCGGCTCGCTCCACTCGGGCGCGAGCGCGATGGCCTGCTCGAGCGCCGCGATCGCGTGGCCGTCCTCGCCCACGAGATGCGCCGCGCGCCCGAGCCCGCTCCAGGCCTGCGCGTGCTGCGGCTCGGCGCGCACGATCTCGGCGAAGACCCCCGCCGCTTCCTGGTAGCGCTGCAGCTCGAAGAGAAGCTCGCCGATCGCGAACCGATAGGGCGCGAGCGCGGGATACGCCGTCATCGCCTCGCGATAGGCCGCGATGGCCTCCTCGTAGCGCCCCTCGTTCCGCAGGCGCTCGGCACGCGCCAGACGCGCGCTGGCGTCGGGATCCCACATGCCGCGACCATAGCGGCTCTCGGGCGCGCCCGCACCGGCCCGGGTCAGCGGGCGTCGTCGCTCGAGGCGGCGTCGACCGCCTGCGCGGCGTCGCCCGTCTGCGCGGCATCGGCGGGCCGCGCCGCATCGACCGGCGGGACGAGGTTCCCGCTCGTCATCCCGCGGCATCCGACGAAGGAGAGCGTCGCCAGGCCCACGCTCGCCACCAGCAGCACGCGTCGCTTTCGTCGGGTCGCGCTCATCGAGAGCAGCGTATCCGATCCCGGCTATCCTGGCGCCTCGATGCGCCGCGCGACCGAACGCCCCTGGATCTACGGCCACCGCGGCGCGAGCGCGCGCGCTCCCGAGAACACGCTCGCGGCGTTCGCGCTCGCGCTCGACGAGGGCGCCGACGGGGTCGAGCTCGACGTGCGCGACGCGGGCGACGGCACCGTCGTCGTCGCGCACGACCCCACGCTCGAGCGCGTGGCCAAGAGCCCTCGCGTCGTGGCCGCTTCGAGCCTCGCCCAGCTCGCCGAGGTCGATCTCGGCGGCGGCGAGCGCGTCCCGCCGCTCGATCGCGCGATCGATCTCGTGCGCGGCCGCGATCGCCTGCTGAACGTGGAGATCAAGGGCGACGTCCCCGACCGCATGCGGCTCGTGCGCGCGGTGGCACGCCTCTTCTCCCGCCGCAGTCGGCGCGAGCTCGACGGCGTCCTCGTCTCGAGCTTCCGCCCCGAGATGCTCGGCGCCCTGCGCGCGCTCGGGGCGAAGATCCCCGTGGCGTTCCTCTTCGACGCCGAGCACACCGGGATCTTCCGCGCCCGCGTGCTGGCGCGGGCCCTTCGACCCGACGGGATGCACCCGCAGCACCTGCTCGCGGCCCCCGAGCGGATCGCCCGCTGGCAAGCGCGCGGCTGCTTCGTCGGGGCCTGGACCGTGGACGATCCCATGCGCGCCAAAGCCCTCGCTGCGGCCGGAATCGACGCGATCATCACCAACGATCCTGCCGGAATGCGGGTGGCGCTCGGGTGAAAAGCCCCGTTCAGGCGGGTCTTCCCCGTTGCTTCCCGCGCCGCCGCGCACTATAGCCAGCGCCCGATCGCGCCCGACTGCGTGCGCGAAGGAACGTTTCCTCGGTCGGGCGAAGGAGCTTCTCCGCGTGGCAAGGCGCAATAGGAACCGGGACGAGTACGGCGACGAGGGTGAGAGCGAGCGCGACGATCACGTCCGCCTCGACGGCGTGATCACGAACGTGTTCGCCGGCGGACAGTTCGAAGTGAAGACGGACACCGGCCCCGTCGTGCGCGCGCAGCTCTGCGGCCGCATGCGCAAGTACCGCATCCGCGTGATCCTCGGCGACCGGGTCACGGTCGCGCTCAGCCCCTACGACCTGACGCACGGGATGATCGTCTACCGCGCCAAGTGAGCGGTTCGGCAGCGGATTCCGCGCTCTCTTCGAGCGTCAGATGATTTAAGGCGCCGGTTCCGACGAGCCGCCCTACCCTCGGGCGCATGACTCGTTGGGGACGTGTCGGCGCCATCGCCGCGCTCGCGGCGCTTTGTTCCTGTAACCCTCCGCCGCCGGCGGCCAGCGATGCTGGCCCGAGCGACGGCGCGACGGGGATCTGCTCCTTCGATCGCGACTGCGACGACGGCGTCTTCTGCAACGGCCGCGAGACGTGCACGCCCACGAGCCCGGCCGCCGACGCGCACGGCTGCGTCGCTCCGAGCGGCCCGGCCTGCACGGCCCCGATGACCTGCAACGAGGCGATGGCCACGTGCATCGCCGGCTGCGCCGACGCCGATGGCGACGGCCACGGCCCGATCGACTGCGGGGGCGACGACTGCGACGACGAAGACGCCACCCGCCATCCGGGGGCGAGCGAGGTGTGCGATGCCGCGAGCGTCGACGAGGACTGCGACCCGGCCACCGTCGGCGAGCGCGACCTCGACGGCGACGGCGTCACGAGCGCGAGCTGCTGCAACGGAGCCGCCTGCGGCGCCGACTGCGACGACCTGCGGCGCGACGCGAATCCGACCGCGCCCGAGGTGTGCGACTCCATCGACAACGACTGCGATGCGGCGACCGACGAGGGCCTGATTCTCCCGCAGTACCTCGACGGCGATCACGACGGCATCGGCGATCTGTCGCGGCCTCTCACCGCGTGCCCCGGCACACCGGGTGTCTCGGCCGTGGCCGGCGACTGCAACGACACGCTCGCCTCCGTGCGCCCGACGGCGCCCGAGATCTGCGACTCCCTCGACAACGACTGCGACAGCACGGTCGACGAGAACGCCGTCGCGATCCCCTGGTACGTCGACCTCGACGGCGACGGCTGGGGCACGGTGTCGGCGGCGAGCCCCTCGATCGAGAGCTGCGTGCCGCCGGCGGGCCGCGCGATCCGCCCGGGAGACTGCGACGACGGCGACGGCGCCGTCTCGCCGACCGCGGCCGAGGTCTGTAACGGCGTCGACGACGACTGCAACGGGCGCGCGGACTACTTCATCGCCGCGCACGACTCCGAGGACGACGATCGCGACGGCTATCCGGACGCCGACTGCGGCCTGCCCACCTCGGTGACGAGCGACTGCAACGACGAAGACCCGCTCGACAGCGTGCCCGGCACGCCGGAGCTCTGCGACTTCCACGACAACGACTGCGACGGCCGCGTCGACGAGGACACCGCGCCCGGCGACTGGTACGCCGACGTCGACGGCGACGGCCACGGCGATCCGGGCTCGGCGCCGATCCGCAGCTGCCCGATCGTGCCGGGCCGCGTGCGCAACGGGGACGACTGCGACGACACCGATCGCGGAACGCACCCGGGCGCGGTGGACTCGTGCACGACGCGCCTGGGCGTGGACGACGACTGCGACGGCACGATCGACGAGGGCGGCGCGCATCTCACGCTCTTCGTCGACGCCGACGACGACGGCTACGGCACCGGCATGGCCTACGCGGCGTGCTTGCAGGACACGCACGCGGCGACGCGCGATGGCGACTGCGACGACGCCGACCCGCTGCGCAGCCCCGGAGGGCACGACGACTGCACGGGCGTCCCCGGCGTCGACGACAACTGCAACGGCACGATCGACGAGACCACCACGACGCCCAGCTACTGGGCCGATGCCGACGGCGACGGCTACGGCGGCGGCGCGCCCACGGCGACGTGCTCGCCGGCGCCAGGCGCAGTGCCGAACGGCGACGACTGCGACGACGCGAACCGGTTCCGCAACCCGCTCGTGCCCGACGACTGCGCGACGGCGCGCGGGGTGGACGACGACTGCGACGGCTCGGTGGACGAGGCGCTCGCGCTGCGCGACTTCTACGTCGACGCCGACCACGACGGCTTCGGCGCGGGCGCCGCGATGCCCGCCTGCACCGCACCGGCGGGCACGGTGGCGAGCGGCGGCGACTGCGACGACGCGAGCGCCGCACGCAACCCCGGCGCGCCCGACGACTGCACGCGGCCGATGGGCATCGACGACGACTGCGACAGCCGGATCGACGAGGCCGCGACGTTCGTGGCCGTGTACCGCGACGTGGACGGCGACGGCTACGGCTCGGGCTCGAGCGCGCTCGTCTGCGGCACACCGAGCGGCTACGTGGCGCAGGGCGGCGACTGCGACGAGACGTCGATCTCCATCCATCCCGGCCGCGCCGACGACTGCACGACGCAGCTCGGCGTCGACGACGACTGCGACGGGACGCGCGACGAGGACGTGGTGCTCCGCAGCTGGTACGCCGACGCCGATCACGACGGCTACGGCGTCGGCTCGCCGATGATGGCGTGCGCGGCACCGGCCAACTACGCGGGCGCGAACGGCGACTGCGACGACACCAACGCGAGCCGCAGCCCGGGCCGGGCCGACGACTGCACGGGCGCCGCGAGCGTCGACGACGACTGCGACCTGCGGGTCGACGAGTCGGCGACCACGACGACGCTCTACCGCGACGCCGACGGCGATGGCTTCGGCGATCCCGCGCTCACGACCCGCTCGTGCGGCGCCGTGGCGGGCTACGTCGCGAGCGCGACCGACTGCGACGACGCGCACGCGAGCGCGCGCCCGGGCGGCGACGAGAGCGTGGCCGGCGCGAGCTGCGCCGACGCGATCGACAACGACTGCGACCGCGTGATCGACTGCGCCGACTCGGGCTGCAGCGGCATGGCGAGCTGCGGCAGCACGATGACGGTGAGCTCGGGCGACGCCCAGAGCGCGCCGATCCACGCGCTCGCCGCGGCGCCCACGGTCGTCCATCTCGTGGACGGCGCGGGCATGCCGCTCGTGGGCCGCGCCGTGACGCTCTCGACGACCAGTGCGACGAGCTCGGTCGGGTACACGATCGTCACCGACGCATCGGGCAACGCGAGCTTCCGCCTCCGCGCGCCACTGCCGCTCGGGACCGAGACGATCCGCTTCCAGGCCCTCGGAATCCCGGATCGCACGGCCACGATCACGGCGACTGCGCCCGCGGCGGGGACGCTGTTCAGCGTGCTGAACGGCGCGCGAGGCACGAACTTCCATCCGGCGAGCGGCCCCGCCTACGACCAGTCCGGCGACGGCGTCACCGCGATCGCCCAGGTCACGGCCGGCGCGGACGGCAACGTGTTCTTCGGGGCGGGCGATCAGATCTTCCGCATCCGACCCGACGGCTCGGTGACGCCCTTCCTCGGCGCGGGCTGCTGCGGCGTGAGCGGGCTCGTCGACGGCGCTCCTGCGTCGAGCGTGCACATCGGCGCAGCGGTCGACGTGAACATCGCCTACGACGCGCCGCGCGGCCTGCTCTACTTCTCGCGCGACTGCGGGCTCTACTCGGTCGACGTGGCGACGCGCACCGTTCATCGCGTGCTCGGCGCTTCGGGCACCTGCGTGGAGAGCGGCGACGGCGGCCGCGCGCTCGACGCGACGGCGATGGGCATCCTGGGCATCGCGGTGAACGACACGGGCAGCGTGTACTTCACGCAGAACGGGTCGGTCGAAGGAGTCCGCGTCCTTCGCTTCGTCGACGCCGGCGGCAGCGTCCACCGCGTCCTGCGCGCTCAGTACACCTACGGCTCGGTCCAGCTCGGCGCGTTCCTGCGGCGTCCGGTCGCGATCCCGGGCTCCTCGGACGTCCTGTTCAGCAGCGACTGCTTCATCTACCCCGCGTCCGTGAACTGCATGGTGCGCACCGACGTCTCGGGAACCAACGTGCAGCTCGTCGCGGGCGCGAACAACAGCGACTTCACGAACGGCATCGACGCGCGCATGGCGCCGATCGAGGGCAACGATTGGTGGTTCACCGCGCTGCCGAACGGCGAGATCTGGATCACGAGCGATTCGACGCAGATGATCCGTCGCATCGACACGATGGGCCGCATCTACGACGTCGCAGGCACGCGCGGGATGGCAGGCGACGCCGGCGACGGCGGCCCGGCCTCGGCGGGCCTTCTCCGCTACCCGCTCTCGCCGACCGCGTACCTCGGCAGCCACGTGATCTTCACGGACCGGAACAACCGCGCGCTGCGCGCGATCTGGTAGCGAGCTCGGACCGGCCGAAGGAGGACGGCCACGTCCTGCCTTCGCGAATCGGGACGATTCGCGACCGGCGATTCAGCCAGGATCGACGACGAGCGGGAGCTCCTCACGCAAGCGATAGCCCTCGTGGCCCGTCGCGATCGCGTCGCGCAGGCCGAGGCGCCGCAGCGTCGCCACGGCGACGTTGATGCGGCTCGCGAGCAGGTGGGCGGAGAGCCGCGCATCCTCCGGCCAGAGCGATCGCGCGAGGCGGGACCGCGCCAAGGTCTCGCCCGGCGCCCGCTGGCGTGTGGCCACGAGCAGCGCGAGCAGACGGCGGAGCACCGGCTTGCGCTCGAGGTCGACCGGCGGCGCGCCCTCGAGCGAGAACCAGCGCGCGCCCTCTCCGACGAGAAGCCCGGCGGTGGGCTCCGCGCGCGGCACGCGCGTGGTCGCTTCACCCAGCAGCGCGCGCCGCAGAACGCCGCAGCCCACGCGCAGATCGGCCCAGTGGCGCGCAACCTCGCCGCGCTCGACGTCGGCGAGCACGCGGCGCACCGACTCGGGGGCGCTTCCCTCGGCGAGCGCGCGCACGGCCTCCATCACGCGCACGAGCTCGGTGCCGTACGGCGCGGGCGGACCGTCCGCCAAGAGCGCGTGGGCGAGCTCGAAGGCGGCGCGGGCCTCGGTCGGGCGCGGCGAGAGCGCCTCGGCCGCGCCGAGGAAGGCGAGGAACGTGATGCGTGCGTGGCGGTTGCCGAGGTCCTCGAGCAGCAGATCGGCGCGCACGAGCTCCTCGGCCGCCAGGGCCGGCGCGCCCCGCACGAGGTGCACCACCCCGATCGATCCGGCGACGAGCGCCTGCGCCGCGCGCGAGCCGCGCTTCTGCGCGACCTCGCGCGCGACGCGAAGCTGGCGGAGCGACTGCAGCGGGCGGCCCGCGTCGAGCTCGAGCATCGCCAGGTAGAGGAGCGCGCGGCACTCGTTCTCTCCGGAGCGCCGCCCGCGCTCGATCGCGAGCGCACGCTCGAGCACCGCACGGCCCTCCGCGTGAACGCCGCGCTCGACGAGGACGATGCCGAGCTGCGCGAGCGCGCGCGCGAGCAGGGTCGGCTCGCCGAGCTCCTCGGCGAGGAAAATCGCTCGGCGCGCGTGCCGCGAGGCGCCGGCGAGGAGCAGGTGCGAGCCGATCGCCGCCAGGCCGATCTCGGCCTGTGCCTCCAGCGCCGGGTCCACGCCACGAACGCGATCGCGCGCCGCCTCGGTCTCGCTGCGTGCGCGCTCCCAGTCGCTCGCGCCGAACGCGACTCGCGCGCGCTCCATCGCCGCGCGCGCGAAGAGGCGCGGATCGGCGAGGCGCTCGGCGATGCGCCGTGCACGCGTCGCCGCGCGCTCGGCGACGGCCGGATGACCGCTGCCCCAGGCCTCGGGCCCGAGCGCGAGCCAGGCCTCGGCCGCGCGCCGCGTCACCCCGAGCGCGCGCGCCGATCGCTCGAGCGCAGCATAGCGCCGCAGCCGATCGGCCGGCGTCTCCGGCGGATCGGGGCGGGCGATCTCGGCCGGGCGATCGCTCTTCCGTGCGCGTCGGGCCATCCGCATGGGCTCCCACGGCGCGGGGCCCCGGGCCACCCGAGAGATGAAGCCGAGATGAAATCGACGTGAGGCGCCGCTTCTGGTTGGCGGGCCTCGGGCGGCTGCGCTCTCCTCGAGAGATGCGACGCCACCGCTTCCTCGTGCTCGCAGCCCTCGCGCTCGGCGCGTGCAGCACCCCTACCCCGAGCGCGGCCGATGCCGGAGCCTCCGATGCCGCGCCGCTCCCCGACGGCGGCGCCGATGCCGGCCCGGCGACGCGCTGCGCTCCGACCGAGCTCCCGGGCGCGCTCGAGAGCGCGCACTGGGACCCCCGCTTCACGATCGCGGGCCTCTCGGGCGACGACGGAATCCCACCCATCGTCTACGACCTCGCACCCAGCGCGAGCGGCGAGCTCTCCGCAGTGGGGCACTTCCGATTCCTCGGCGCGACGCCGGTGCATCCGATGATCCACGAGCGCGCGGGCACCTGGTCCGACGCGCGCGCGAGCTGGGAGCTCACCCCGGGCGCCGCCGGCCTGGCGGCGATCGCCCATGGCCCGAGCGGCGCGCTCGCCCTCGCCACGTACGACTCGTTCGGCGAGCGTACGACGCAGATCTGGCTCGACGAGGGAGCAGGCCTCCGCGTGATCGCGCACGTGACGGGCGTCGTGCGTCGGCTCGCGTTCGTCGGCACCACGCTCTGGGCGGCGGGACCGATGACGATCGACGAGGGCGGGATCGCGGGCCTCGGGATCTGGGACGGCGCGGCATGGCACGCGCCCGCGGGCGGCGCGCCCGATGCGCCCGCGTACACGCTGCTCGTCGAAGGATCGACGGTCCTCGTCGGCGGCGCGTTCTCCACGATCGGCGGCATCGCCGCCTCGCGCGTCGCGAGCTTCGACGGGACGACGTGGAGCGCGCGCGACGTCGCGCAAGGGCAGTTCGTGTTCGCGCTCGTGCGGGATGCGCATGGCGATCTCGTCGCTGGCGGCTCGCTGCCGACGGACGCCGACGGGACCGTGGGAGGCCTGCTGCGCTGGTCGGGGACGGCCTGGGAGCCGGTCGGCGGCGGGCTCGCGAACGGCCCCCTCTTCGGCAACGTCTCCGATCTCGTCCTGCACGACGGCGACCTGATCGCGACCGGCTGCTTCACGCATGCCGGAGGCGCCGCCGGAAGCGCGGAGGCGATCGCGGCCCGCTCGGTCGCGCGCTGGGACGGCGCCGCGTGGCACGCGCTCGACGACGGCCGCTGGGGCAGCGCCTGGTTCGGCCTCGCCACGTGCGGTGACGAAGGGCCACTCGCGATCTTCGACGCCACGCACCAGCGCCTCGTGAGCGCCGGAGGCCGCCTCTATCTCGGCGGCTCGTTCGGCGGCGTCGGCGGGGTCGCGAGCCAGGGCCTCGCCGTGTACGAAGGGGGCGCCTGGCACCCGGCGGGCGCCGAGAGCGGCGACGGCCTCACGGGCTACGCAGAAGAGCTCGCGATCGGGGGCCCCGACTGCACACTCCACGCGCTCGGACCGCTGACGCACGCGGGCGGCAGCGCCGTGACCTCGCGCGTGCTCCGCTGGAACGACGGCTGGACCGAGCTCGGTGGCGCGCTTCCGGCCGGCTTCTACTGCCCCACGATGGTGGTCGATCCGCAGGGCGCCGTGCACGTCGGTTGCAGCGAGCTCGAGCCGAGCGGGAGCGAGCCGCTCGGACGGGTCGTGACGCTCGCTTCCGGCGCGTGGACGACCGAGATCGAGACGAGCTCGGCCGTGCAGGACCTCGCGCTCGATGGCGCGGGCCGCGTGTGGGTCGTCGGCGGCGGCGCGGCCGGCTTCGTGGGGCGCATCGAGAACGGCGCGCTCACCACGGTCGCGGAGACCGACGGCCTCGTCTTCCGCGTGGCGGTCGACGGCGATCGTGTCCTCGTCGGTGGCGGCTTCCAGCACGTGGGCGATCTCGCGGCGAGCCGCATCGCGCTCTTCGACGGCGCGAGCTGGCAGGCCCTCGGCACGGGCATGCCGGGCACGCCCGTGGCGCTCGCTCTCGACGAGGGCGACCTCTACGCGAGCTGCGGGGACGAAGGGGCCGGCGCGTTCGGCGTCGCCCACTGGGACGGCACGCGCTGGACCGAGCTCGCGACGCCCGCGCACGGCGTGCCCTCGCTCGAGGTCTTCTCGCCGCGCGCGCTCGTCGCCCGCGGGAGCACGGTGATCGCCGCCGGCGCCATCATCGTGGAGAGCGGCGATCGCCCACGCAGCGCCTACGCGTTCGACGGCACCACCTTCCGCCCGCTCGGTGGCGGCGTGGGCTCGCTCGGCCTCGACGCGATGGTCCTCACGGGCGACGCGCTCTGGGTCGCGGGCGCGATGGCGATCGTGGGCCCCGACGACGACACGATCCCCTCGGTCGGCGTCGGCCGCTTCGTGCTGCGCTGAGGGCGCGGGCGATCAGTCGCCGAGGCGCAGCTCGTACGAGTAGACCGAGCGCCCGTGCGCGCCGGCGACGTGCATCGTGGTGAATGCGCGCTGCACGCACTGCCGGAGCTGCGCATCGAAGCCGCCGCGCTCGACGGCGACCTCGGTCACGCGGCCTCCTTCGGTGACGGTGAACGAGACGTGCACCGTGCCCGCGTGGTGGGCGCCGCGCGCCTCGTAGGACTCGTAACACATCGCCACGCTCGACCCCGTGCCGTGCACGGCCGCGCTCACCGCGTCGTCGGAGGCCGAGCCGCTTCCGTCCACGCGCTCGCCGCGGACGATGTGCGCAGAGGCGCCGAGCGCCTCGTCGGCCTCCACCTCGTGGATGCTGCTGCCGCTCGCGGCGACGTGGTCGGCGGCGCTGTCGGGCGTCGTCTCGTGCACGACCGTCTCGGTGGGCGTCGCGTGGAAGGTCGCGTGCTGCACGCAGAGCCGCAGGTGCTCGCGCACGTCGGCCGCGCGCTGCAGGAGCGTCTCGATGCTGAGCTCGGCGTCGTGTCGGATCTGCTCGTCGGACGACGAGGTGCGCTCGCGCGCCTCGTCCATCAGGCGCACGAGGCGCGTCAGGTGCGTCTGGTGCTCGGCGATGCACTGCTCGAAGGTGCGCACCGACTCGACGTCGGCCGTGTGCTGGGCCGCCGCGGGGAGCGCGTAGAGGCAGAGCGAGAGAGCGATCGCGACGACGCGCATGAGCACCTCCGGACGCATCTTGGACGTCTGGCGCGGTGCCGTCATTCGAAAGGCGTCGTTTTGACGACCGGGAGGCTCGGCGCTATGCTCGGCGCCACTCGCCGGGTCTTTTTCCACCGGGTGAGGCGTCGTGGTCGGTAGGCCATTGCCGACGGGAGCCCTCCTGGCTCCGCCCTGGGGGGCTCGGCGCGGTAAGAGCTTGGTTTTCCTGGAGGTTCCCGAGTGCAGCAGCAGGCGCAGCAGCTCGATCAGCGGCTCTCGGTCCTCAAGGCCCTCATGGAGGGCGCCTCCGACAAGACGAAGTCCGAGCTCAACGACAAGATGGACCTGTCGTGGATCCACCACGACGGCGCGCTCGAGGGGGTCGTCTACGCGCCGCCCGAGCTCGCGGCCGCGCTCCGAGGTGAAGCGCCCACCGACCCGGCGCTCGTCCCGCTCTACGACGAGATCCGCCAGAACAAGGCCGCGATCGATCTCGTCCGCGAGATGGCGGCCAAGAAGAAGATCAAGATCGACCTCAACACGCTCAAGGATCTCTACGAGCGTCTCGCGCCCGAAGAGGTCGAGGGCAAGAAGCCGCCAGCGTACCGGAAGGACATGCCCATCCATCGGCTGTACTTCCACGAGATCGCGACGCCCGACAAGATCTCCTACAAGCTGCGGCAGTTCATGGACTGGGTGAACGACCCGGAGACGTGGCGCACGACGCACGTCACCCGCCTGGCTGCCAAGGCGCACTTCCAGCTCCTGCACATCTATCCCTTCCCCAAGCACAGCGGGAAGCTCGCGCGCCTCGTGATGAACCTGATCCTGCTCTCGGGCGACTACCCGCCAGCGGTGATCCACTCGACCGAGCGCCAGCGCTACTACGACGCGCTGAAGACGAACGACAATGCGCTCGCCGGGATCGTGCGCGACGCGATCGTCTCGTCGATGGAGAGCGCGATCCGCTACTTCGAGATCAACGCCCCGCCGCCGCCGCCGCCGCCCACGCGCAAGCCGCGCGCGCCCCGCAAGACCGAGACGAGCCCGGGCACGCGCAGCGCGCCGCCGGCCGCCAAGCGCTCGCGCTCGAGCGCCTGACCCAGCCGAGAAGACGCGGTGGACCGAGAACGCATCAGCGCCAAGCTCGATCGGCTCGTGAGCTATCGGCTCTCGACCACGGGGATGGCCTCCGAGCACTGGGCCGAGATCCTCGGCGAGATGGATCGGACGGCGACGATGCGCGCCGTGGCGAGCGCGGTGAAGATCGTGCTCCCGGACTGGGAGGCCGAGCAGAACGGCGACAGCCGCCCGCGCAAGGCGCTCGAGGCGGCCGAGGCGTGGCTCGCCGCGCCCACCGAGGCGAGCGTCGAGGTCGCCAAGACGGCGGCCAAGGCCTGCACCGGCGCGCGCAACGACACGTTCGGGCGCGGCCACCACGTGCCGGAAGCGGCGCGCTCGCTCGCACGCGCGGCGGGCGCGATCGAAGGCCCTCACCTCTACGACGCGCTGGCGGCGGTCGAGGCGGAGCTGCTCGCGCGCATCAACCTCGTCGGCGAGTACGAGCGCGGGCCCGAGCAGCGCAAGACGATCGTGGGCCTCCTGCGCGCGGAGCTCCTGCCGCCGCTCGCGCCGGCCGCGCCCGCGGCGGCCCCCGTCGACACCACGCCCGTGCCCTACGCGGCGAGTGGCCACTTCGTGGTCGGCCAGCGCCTCGAGCACAAGAAGTTCGGCCTGGTGACCGTGGTCGCGGCGGATGCGACCTGGATCGAGGTCGAGCTCGCGGACGGCTCGAAGAAGCGCCTCGCCCACAAGCCGGGCTGACGCGGAGCTCGTCTGCGCGCGCTTCGGCCCGCGCGCCGTCTGCGCTCGCGTCGTCTGGCCGGGTCAGCGCGCCGTGTCGCTCGCGCGCGGGGGCTCGGGCTTCTTCGCGCGCGCGATGCGCAGGCCCACGCGCGCGCCGCCGCCCTCGCGGTTCTCGGCCCAGGCGCGGCCACCGTGGGCGAGCGCGATGCGACGCACGAGCGAGAGACCGAGGCCGAGCGAGCCGTGCGCGGCGCCGGCGCGATGCTCGCCGCGATAGAAGGCATCGAAGACGCGCTCGCGCTCGGCGTCGCTGAAGCCGGGGCCGCGATCCTCGACGACGAAGGTGACCTCGTCCTTCGTCGCGTCGATGCGCAGGCGCGCCACGCCACCGCCGTGGCGCTTGGCGTTCTCGAGCAGGTTCGCCAGCGCGCGGCCGAGCAGCGTCGCATCCCCCTCGAAGGCGATCGACTCCTCGTCGCTCGAGAGCAGATCGAGCGAGAGCCCCACGCGCTCGAGCGCGCGCGCGGCGATGTCGAGCGCCTCGAGCTTGGTGTAGCTCAGCGTGTCGAACGAGAGGCGCGAGCTCGCGAGCAGCTCGCCCACGAGATCGTCGATCTCCATGATCTCGCGCTCGAGCTCGTCGATCGTCTTTCCGTCGGCGCTCGTCGCATCGCCCCCGTGCTTGTCGCGCAGCATCTCGAGCAGCACGCGCGCGTGGCCGAGTGGCGTGCGCAGCTCGTGCGAGACCGCGGCGAGCAGCTCGCGCTGGTCCTTGAGCTGCTTCTCGATGCGCGCCGCCATGTCGTTGATGGCCTCGGCGAGCATGCCGATCTCGTCCTTGCGATGGTGGCGGTGCAGGCGCACGCGGCTGCCGAGCTGGCCGTTGCCGATGTCGGACGCGACGCGCGCGACCTGCCAGAGCGGGCGCCCCAGCCGGCGCGCGATGAGGCCGGCGGCGGCCCAGAGCGTGCCGCAGGCAACGAGGAGCACGACGGCGAGCACGAAGTGGCCGCGCACGTGATCGCGATCGATCGAGCAGAGCTCGACCCGCCCCACGATGCGCTCCGCGAGGCGCACGTCGGTGTCGAACTGGACGTGATCGCAGCCGGGCCCGAACTCGCGGATCCGATCGCCGTGCGCATCGCGGAGCACGACGCCCATCCGGAGGCCGCTCGCGACGCTCTCGGCGAGCTCGTCGCGCTCCTCCGGCTCCTCCCAGACGTGCGCGAAGCGATCGCCGACGAAGGTGTGGAAGTCCTGCCAGTGCTCGCGCGCTTCGCTCGCCTCCGGCGAGAAGAGCGAGAGCACGACCCAGACGGTCGCGCCCGTCATCACGATCGAGGCGCCGAACCACACGAAGATGCGGCGTTGGAGCGCGGGGCGCGTGAGGTGATGAAAGCCCATGGCGATACGGCCGCCGTCTCTCTCTAGGCGCCCGGCACGGGCTCTTTGCTCAAGACGTAACCGACGCCACGAACGGTCTTGATCCGATCCTGTCCGTCGTCCCCGAACGCTTCTTCGAGGGCCGATGCCGGCCCTCCCCGAACCGGCAGCGCCGGCTTCGGGTCCCCTCCCTCGCTCCGCGCGCGACGCGCGCGAGGCACAGAGGTCGACACTCGCGGTGAGGGATTCATGCCCGTTCCTCTACGTGCCCGGGACGGGCTCCTTGCTCAAGACGTAGCCGACGCCGCGAACGGTCTTGATCCGATCCTGTCCGTCGTCCCCGATCTTCTTGCGCAGGCGCGAGATGTGGACGTCGACGGTGCGCTCGCCGACGACGACGTCGTCGCGACCGGCCTCGGCGAGGAGCGCGTTGCGGGGGATCACGCGGCCCGCGCGCCGCAGGAGCGCGACGAGGATGTCGAACTCGAGGCCCGTGAGCTCCACGGGCTTGCCCTCCACGGTGACCTCGCGCGTGCCGACGTCGGCCGTGATGCCGGCCGCGCTCAAGCGCTCGCCGGTCGCGTCGGGCGAGGCGCGCCGGAGCACGGCGCGCAAGCGCGCGAGCAGCTCGCGCGGCGAGAAGGGCTTGGGAACGTAGTCGTCGGCGCCGAGCTCGAGGCCGACCACGCGATCGGTCTCGTCGCCGCGCGCCGTGAGCATGAGCACCGGGATGCGGCTGTCGGTGCGGATGCGGCGCAGCACCTCGAGGCCGTCGACCTGCGGCATCATCACGTCGAGCAGCACCGCGTCGAACGCGCCGCCCGACCCGCCCTGCGCCGCGGGGCGGAGCTTCTCGAGCCCCGTCTTTCCGTCGGGCGCGTAGGTCAACGAGACGCCGTTCTGCGTCATGTACTCCTCGAGCAGCTCGAAGAGGCGGCGATCATCGTCGACGAGGAGGACGCGGATCATGGGGTGGGCAGTCTATTCGAGATCCTGGAGAGAAACGAAAGCCGAGAGGACGGCCGCACGCGGGCAGACCGTCCTCTCGTGGGCACTCACTCTGCCGGCGCGTCGCTCGGCGCGGGCGCTGCGGGGATCGCGGCCGGCGCGGGCGGCGGGCCCCAGGGCGCCGAGGGCGCTCCCCACGAGGGCGGCGGGCCACCCCAGCCGGGGCCGCCCCAGCCGTGGTGATGATGGCGCTCGTGGGCCTCCCACGCGCGCTCCTCTTCCGCCGCCTGCGCGTCGAACTGCCGCTGCGCGGCGCGCGTGCAGACGTCGGCGATGTGCTCTTCGAACTGGTCGCGGTGCGACGAGCAACCGCCGCTGCCGCAGTGCGCGAGGCTCGCGAACCCGTGGGTGAACCCACCGATCGCGCCGAGCGACAAGAGCACCATCAGGAATCCACGCTTCATCGGATGCATGATCTTTCTCCTTCTTCTTTCTTCGTGCGGTGGGGCTCAGGCCCAGTGGCTCTCGCGGTAGGGGCCGCCGAAGCCGCCGCCGAAGCGACCGAAGCCGCCCTCGAGCATGTCGGCGAGGCGCTTGCGCTGATCCTCGTCGAGCGCCTCGTTCACCTTGGCGAGCGCGCCGACGAAGGCCTTGCGGACCTCGCGGAGCTTCTCGTCGTGACGCGCGAAGAGCTCGCCGAGCTGCACCTCGTCGACCGCGCCCGTGCGCACGGCCTTCGCGATGTCGCGGCGGCTCTGCTCGAGCTCGCCCTTGCCGCTCGCCATCGCCGTCTTGATCTCGTCGACCGCGGCGCGGATCACCTTCTCCTGGCCCGGCGTCGCATCGAGCTTCTGGTAGAGGCCGCGCAGCCAGAAGTCGCCGCCTCCGCCGCCGCCGTGCCAGCCGTGAGCGCCGCCCCAGCCGTGGTGGCCGTGGTGATGCCCCCAGCCGCCGTGCATGCGGTGGCCGCCGCACGCGCCCATGCGGCCGTAGCGGAGCACGCGCACCAGCCCGAACAAACACAGGAACCCGATGACGAAACCAAACATGTCGGTGTCCTTTCCTCGCGTCCCCCGGTCGAGGACGGCGTCGCTTTCGACCTCGAAGATGGAGGCGACGTGTTTCGGCGCACCGTGCTCGGGAGTGAAGAAACGTATCCGCCCGGCGATCGACGGAAACGCGAAGGGCCACGCGACCTTCGCCGCGCGGCCCTCGGTCGGGAAGGGCGCGCGAGGCGCCCGATCGTCACTCCCAGCTGGGCTGGCCCGAGCCGGTGTCGCCGCTGCTCGGCGGAGGCGCGCTCGTGGGGGCCGCGCCACCACCACCGCCACCACCACCACCGCCACCGCCGCCACCCGCGGCCGGGCCATCGAAGTAGTACGTGAAGCCCGCGCCGCCGAAGAGCCCGGCCGTGTTGCCGACACCGAACGAGATCGCCGCCGCCGGCACACCCACCGCCATCGGGCCGGGATCGGGCGTCACGGCGACGAGCGCGCCGACCTGCGCGTTGATGGCGAAGTGGTCGTCGAACCAGTGCTCGACGCGGAGCACGACGTCGCCCTCGATGAACACGGCGTCGTCCTGCAGGCCGCCCATGTGCGTCGTGTTCACGAGCCCGAACACGGCGACGCGTCCGCCGAGCGCGAGGTTCGTCTGGTCACCGCCCGCGAGCGTACCGAACACACCGAACGAGCCCCCGAGCGTGAAGGCCGCGTCGTGCCCGTCGCCGCGATCCATGCTGATGTTCGTCACGACCATGGCCTCGAGCATGATCGAGGGGGCGACCCAGATGTTGAGCGTGAGCCCGCTGATCCCGCCGAGCGAGACGTTGGCGCCGAGGCCGAGGCCCTGCCCATCGCGCGCGAGCGCGGTGCCCGGCGTGAGCGCGAAGAGCGCGCCTGCGAGCGCCGCAGCGAGTCCGAGAGAAGAGATCCTACGCGTCGTCATCGGTCGTTCCTCCGTGGTCTGCGCATCCTCGGTCGGTCGACGCGATCGGTCGAAAAAACGGCCATGCGTCGCGCATCGCTACAGCGGCGCGGCGAAGGGCCGATCGCGTGGCACGCGCCGGCCTCCGTAACGCGCCGCCGCGCGCGCACGAACGAGAGGCCGTGATCACCTTTCGTGCGCTGACCGAGGCCGATCTCCCGCTGCTCGCCACCTGGCTCGTCGCGCCGCACGTCTCGCCGTGGTGGAAGGGCGAGTCGACGCTCGACGAAGTTCGCGCGGAGTACCTGCCGCGCCTCCACGACGACGCGCTCGCGCCGCTCGATGCGCCGGCTGGCGTCACGCAGTACGTGGTGCTCGAGGACGGGGCGCCGATCGGCTTCTGCCAGGCCTACCGCGTGATGGCGCACCAGAAGGACGGATGGTGGCTCGAGGAGACCGATCCCTGCGCGCTCGGGATCGATCAGCTCATCGGCCGCGAGGACCGCATCGGCCGTGGCGTCGGCACCGAGATGGTGCGCGCGTTCTGCGAGCACCTCTTCGCCGACCCACGCGTGACGACGATCCAGCTCGACCCCGAGCCCGAGAACGCGCGCGCGATCGCCTGCTACCGCAAGGCGGGCTTCGTCGAGATCGGCCCGGTCGTCACGCTCGACGGGCCCGCGCTGCTCATGAAGCGCGGCCGCGTGCCCGGGCTCGCGAGGCCCGCCGTCACAACGCGCGTGTGAGCTGATCGCCCGTGGTGAGCACGACCTCGAGCGTGTGGTCGGTCGCGCACGCGTCGGCGACGGACGCATAGCTGCCGAGCTCGACCGAGCCGATCTCCGCGGTCCAGGCGCCGGTCCATCGCGCGACGCCGCCGTCGCCGACCAAGAACGCCGTGCTGCCGTGGACGACGACCCGTGCCACGCGCCCCACCGGCGAGCCGTACGAGGTCGTCGACCAGGCGTGCGCATCGCGCCGGAAGATCCGCGCTTCGCTCCACGCCCACGCCTCGCCCGTGCTCTGCACCGCGATGCCACGCAGCCAGGCATCGGTGCTCGTCGTCTCGCGCGCCCAGTGCGCGCCATCCCAGCGCATCACGGTGCCGCCCTGCCCGACGGCCCAGAGCGCGGCGGGCCCCGTCCCGGCGAGGCCCTCGATCGAGCGCCAGGTGCCGACCGAGCGCAGTCCGAGCGTGCCGGAGTCGCGCGCACCGATCGCGCCCTCGCTCGCGAAGTAGACGTGCGCGTCGTCGAAGGCGATCACGTCGGCCACGACGTGCGGGCGCCCCGCGGGCCAGGCGATCGGGAGCGTGTGCCAGGCGCTCCCGTCGTGGATCGCGATCCCCTCGGCGACGGGCATCACGACGTGCCCGTCGCGCGTGACCGCGAGCTCGCGCCCGAAGGCCGTGGTGGGCGAGGCCGGCCCGAGCACGCGCGAGGCGCCGTCCTCGAGCGCCGTCACGCGGCCCTCCCACGTGCGCGCGAACGCCATCGAGGCCGTGCACGCGATCGCGGTCGGAGCGCCCGTCATCACCCGCTCGCGGCGCGTCCAGCCGGAAGGCACCGGCTGCGCCGAGACGGCGGCGAGCGGCACCATCGTCATCGTCATCGCGAGCGCGAGCGCGAGCCTCATCGCCCTCCGCGCCTCCGAGCGCGCCACCCCGCGATCAGCGAGACGCCGACCACGAGCACGGGCCACGAGCTCGCGCGGCGCGCGCCCGGGCCACGGCATGCGCACGACGAGGAGCGCGACACCTCGACGCTCGCGGACGAACCCGACCCGCTCGGCGCGCCGGCCACGGACGGCGCGGGCGCCACCTCCGGCGGCAGGTCGGCGAGCGCAGCCATCACGCAGACCTGGCGCACCGCGCAGGTGGGTGGCGTGGCGGGCAACGTCCCGACGATCGGTGGCGGCGGCTCCTCGAGCCCCGTGCACGTGCTCGATGGCTCGCACGTCGCGACCACCAGCTCGCGCGGCTCGGGCGGCGGCTCGGTCGCGCGCAGCCCGCCGGGGACGACCGACGCGGTCTGCGTGCAGACACGCAGGCTCGTGCACGTCTCGCCCTCGCGGCAGCCGGCCGTGCAGTCGGCGACGACGCACCACTGGCCCTCGTGCGCGGTCTGCCCACGAGCGCCCGGCGGGCACGCGCGGGGCATGTCGACGGAATCGGCGCGTGCGCTCGCGGCGAGCCCCAGCAAGCCGACGGCCACGAGCATGCCCACCCCGGCGCGCATCATGTCTTCGGCGGCGGCTCGGTCTCGGGGCGATTGCGATGCTCGCTCGCGAAGCGCACGCAGACGTCGAGCAGGTCGTCCATCGAGAAGGGCTTGGCGAGGCTCGCCGGCAGGCCGAGGCGCTTCTGCACCTCGGTGCGCATGTGCGATGCGCTCACGAGCACGACGGCCGGCGTCTCGCGATGGAGCACACCGCGCAGCTGGCGCACGAGGTCTTCGCCGTCGAGGTAAGGCATCATCAGGTCGACGAGCACGAGGCCCGGGTTCGCGTCGATCGTGCGCGTGATCGCCGAGCGCGGATCGGTGACCACGACGACACGCCAACCGTGGTGCTCGATGAAGCGCTTCATCATCGTCGCGAGATCGCGATCGTCATCGACCACCAGGATGGGCTTCTTTTCGCGCGTCATTCTTCGTCCCGGGCCTTCTGTGCTGCCAGCTCCGCTTCGGTAGGAGGCTTGGGCCCGAAGAGGAACGCGAAGAGGATGCCGAGATAATAGAGCACAATCAGCGGCACCATCACGAGCATCATCGTGGCGATGTCGGGTGTCGGCGTCAGGATCGCCGCGACGACCGACGCGATCACCACCCACCAGCGGCTGAACCCGAGGAGCTGCTTCCAGTTCACGAGGCCGATGTAGGCGATGAAGCCGATGAGGATCGGCTCCTCGAACACCACGCCCAGCGCGATCAAGAGGCGCAGCGACACCTCGAGGTACTGGTCGATCATGATGGTCGGCTCGAGCCGCAGCCCGATGCCGGTGAGATCGCCCGCGAAGCTCAGGAGCGCCGTGAAGGCCGGCGGCAGCACGAACGCGTAGCCGAAGAAGGCGCCGCCCACGAAGAAGATCGTGCTCATCAGCACGAAGGGGATCGCCATCATCTTCTCGCGCCGGTACAGGCCCGGCGAGATGAAGGCCCAGAGCTGCGCGAACGCCCAGGGGCTGCCGAAGAGGCAGCCGCAGACGATCGAGATGAGCATGTACTGGACGAGCAGATCGGCCGGGTTCGAGAAGTGCAGCTCCGCCTGCCCGAGCCCCAGCTCCGCGTAGGCGTGGACGAACGGGTACGCGAGGAACTCGAGGATCTCTTCGCGGTAGAGCCACGCGATCGCGATGCCGGGCAGGAACCCCCAGACCGAGCGGATGAGATACTTCCGGAGCTCGCCGAGGTGCTCGAGGAACGACATCTCGACGTCGTCCTCGGGCTCCTCCGAGGCGGGCTTCTTGGCGGGCGCTGCCGCGACGGCCGCCTTCTTCGCAGCGGCGAGCTGCGCGTTCTTGGCCGCGATGATCTCTTCGGGCGACTTCGGGACGGCCTCGCTCATGCCGCCACCTCGGAGGCGTCGGCGCGGGCGCGCTGCGCGCGCGCGAGGACCACGTCGACCCCGTCGGGCGGCAGCTCGCGCCGGCGATCCTCGAGCGAGAGCCCGCGCAGCGGCGACGGCAGCTCCATCGCGCCGCCGCTCGGAACGAGGGGCTTGCCGAGCGGCTTCTCCATCGCGCCCGGCTTGCCGGCGGGCATCGTGCCTTCCGGCGCCGCGGGCTTGCCCGGCACCTCGCCCGCTTCGGTCTTGCCGGCGGCGACGATCGGCTTCTGCGCCGCGGCGAGCCCCGGCTTCTGGATCGGCGCGAGGGGCTTGCCCCCCGCGAGCTGGAGCTTCTGGTTGCGCAGCTGCGCGAGCTCCTTGAGCTCCTCGTCGCGCATGAGGTCGTCGATGCCGGTCGACTGACGGATGTCCTGGGCCGCGCGGCGCGCCTGCCGGTAGTAGCGGGCGACCGTCTTGATCATGCCGGGAAGACGATCCGGACCAACGGCGACGAGGACGAGGCCGCCGATCAACAGCATCTCCCAGAAACCAATGCCGAACATACGAGGCCGACCTCTCCGCTGCTTGATAGCAGAGGTGAGGACGATCCCAAAGCGCCCCATCTTCACGGGCCCGAGGCGTCCCTGCCGTGGGAGATCGCAGCGCGAGCGGGCCGCGGACCTGGCATCTTCCGCCCATGACGAGCACCCGTACGACGCGCATCGCCCTCCTCGTGCTGGCCGCGGCCGCTTGCGAGGCCACCATGGCCCAGACCCTCGCCGCGCAGGACGAGGAGACGACCGAGGAGGCCGACGCCGGGCCGCCCGCGCCGACGGGCCCGCCGACCCGCGCGGGCGCGCGCGACGTGACGGCCGCGGTCGGGCAGGACGGGATGATCTTCGAGCTCCACAACAAGGCACGGCTCTTCGTGCCGCCGCATCTGCCGATCGGCTCGGCGCGACGCATGACCTTCGCCGAGAGTCGCGCCCGCTTCGCGCCCTCCGACGTGCACGGCTCGATGGCCGGCGCGCGCTTCACCCGCATCGGCCCGGTGCTCTCGTTCGACGGAGCCATCAACGCCTCGAGCGCGCCCGTCGTCGTCTCGATCCACCAGCCGCGCGACCCCTCGCACGCGGGCCAGCACCTCGTGCTCGCGATGGAGCAGGCCACGATCTGCGCCGAGGGCATGGCCCACATCGAGGGCAGCACGTCGCTCTGCTCCGGCTGGGAGCTGCTCGACGCGCACTGGGACGCCGCGACCCAGCGCCTGAGCGCCGAGATGCGGACCCCCGGCGGCTACCGGATGGTGTTCGGGAACCTGGCGATGCCCGAAGAGGAGTAGTCGCCTTCGAAGGCGGATGCGATCCGGAGCTGGGCGCGTCCGCAGATCGAGACGGCTCGGGCCGAGCACGCGGCGAAACCGCGAGATCGGCGTACGCGACCCGAGCGGCCTTGGAGCCGTGACCGGAGCGACCGGAGCGACCGGTGGCGGATCACGGCCGGGATCACGGCGCGTGGCCGCTGCCCAGGATTGGATCCGCCCTGGGTCGTCTTCAGGTGCCGGAGGTCGGGATGCAGATCCCGCCCGCGCAGAACTCACCCGAGTTGCAGGCGGTCTCGCAGTTGCCGCAGTGGCGAACGTCCGTGGCCTGGTTCACGCAGCCGATGCTCGGACCGCAGTTGAGGCAGCCCTCCGGCGGGCAGAGCTGCTGACCGGCGTCCGCGCCGTTGGCGTCGACCGCGGGCGCGTTGCACACGCAGTGACCACCGTTGCACGTGCCGAGACCGCACGTGATGCCGCAGCCGCCGCAGTTGCGCGAGTCGCTCCCGGTGTCGAAGCAGACGTGGTTGCAGTTCGTGGTTCCCGGCGGGCACATGTCCATGCACGTCATGTGGGAGCAGACGGGGCGCCCGCACTGCCCGTAGACGCCGCCGCCACCGCACGTATCGGGGAGCGTGCAGTCGCCGCACTGGAGCACGTGGCCGCAGCCATCGCCGATGGGGCCGCACTGCACGCCGAGGCTCTGGCAGCTCAGCGGGATGCACGTGCCGCCCTGGCCGCACTGGCCGTGGATGCCACCGCCGCCGCAGGTATCGCCCGGCTCGGTGCAGTCACCGCACGGGATCTCGCCGCCACATCCGTCGCCGGCGGGGCCGCAGAAGATGCCCTGCGACTCGCAGGTCTGCGGGTGCTGCGGGCAGGTCGTGAGGCACTCGTGCCCACAGCTCGCGCAGTTCTCGCGATCGGAGTCGAGGTTCACGCACTCGTCGCCGCACTGCGTCTGGCCGCGGATGTTGCAGCTGCACGTCCCGCGAAGACAGGACAGGTTGTTCGGGCACGCCGTCGCGCAGTCCCCGCAGTGGTCGCGGTCGGTCTGGAGATCGACGCACGCACGGTCGCAGTTCGTCTGTCGCGAGCTCAGGCACATCGACATACACGCGCCCGTCGAGCAGACCTGCGAGGGCGAGCAGCGGTTGCCGCATGCGCCGCAGTTGTCGGGATCGCTCAGGCGATTGATGCAGCGGCCGCCGCACTCGAGCTGCGTGCCGACCGCGCAGTTGAGGCCCGTGCCGCCGTCGGACGAGCCGCCGATGCAGTGGCCGTCCGAGGAGCAGGTGCCGCCGTTGGCGCACTGCGCGGAGGTCACGCAGTCGGCGGTGCAGAAGCCCTGATAGCAGTAGGTGCCGCTGGGGCAGGGCTCGCTCGCGCTGCAGCTCTGGCCGCAGCCCGGCGGGGCGGTGGCTCCCGAGCAGATCCCGGCATCGACGCCGCCGCCGACGCACTGGCCCGAGACGCAGGTCTGTCCGTTGCCGCAGGGCACCGCGGCCGAGCAGTCCGCCGTGCAGAGGCCATCGAGACAGTAGAGGCCCGTGGGGCACGGCGTCGCCATGCTGCAGAGCTGGCTGCAGCCCGTGAGCGGCGGGCTCGCGGCGCACGCGCCGCCGATGCAGCGACCGTCGTCGGTGCACTCGCCGCCGTTCTCGCAGGGCATCGTGGCCGTGCAGTCCGCCGTGCAGACGCCGGCGAGGCAGTACGTGCCGGAGCGGCAGGGCATGGTGTCGCTGCACGGCTCGCCGATGCCGCTGTCCATGCCCGTGCCGGCCTCGGACGCGTTGTTGCGCGCGCAGTGACAGCCGGAGACGACGCCGAACAGCGTCGCGAGCCAGATCACGAGCGTCTTCTTCTTCATCGAGTGCGATCTCCGTGCCGGCGCGACGGCCGAGCGGGTCAGAATTCCACGGGCTCGCGGGCCGCATGGGCCGCGCGCTCGGCTGCCTGGCGCTGCGGATCGCTGCGCTGCGCCGCCTCGCATTCGTCCTGATGCTCCTGCACGTACGCGCGATCGAGACACTGCCGCTGCGCCGGTGACTCGGAGCGACACGTCCGGAGGAAGTGGCGCTCGTCGCTCGCGCTGATCGCAGAGTGAAGCCCGTCGTGGCGGGCCGCGTGGTACGCCTCCGTGGTCGCCACGTGCTCCGCCCACATGCGCTCGCACTGGTCGTCGTCCGGGCTCGTCACGGGATGGGCCGAGGTGGTCGCGGCGGCCCAGTCGGCGGCGCGCTGCTGTTGCTCGTCGAGGCCCGTGAGCCGCACCGGTCCCGGCGGGCGATGGGCGCGCTCGATGGCGGCGCGGCGACGCGCCTCCTGATCGTGCAGGTAACCGCCGACGCCACCGAGGTGCGGAGCGCCGCCGCCGCCCCCACCGCCGCCGCCACCGCCCACGAACGAGTCGCCGCCGCCGTAGGTGGCAGGGGCCGGACCGGGCGTGAAGCTCGACGACGTGCTCGCGGACGAGGACGAAGAAGAGGACGAGTGCGCGCTCGCGCTGCTCGAAGCCTCTTCGTCGCCGCCGCCGCAGCCGGCGGCGCCGGTGAGCCCGAGAACGAGCGCCACCGCGAAGCCCGTGGCTCGGCCGGCGCGCGCGTACGACGAGATGCCCATCAGCTGGGAGGCTAGTACGTCCCGACGCTCAGCGCGACACCGCGATGGTCGCCACGCCACGCCCGCTCGCGTCGGTGTCGAGCGCGACGAAGACGATCTGCGAGACGTCCTCTCCGCGGAAGCCCTGCACGAAGCGCGAGTCGGTGGCCTGCGCCTCTTCCGGCACCGGCACCAGCGTCCAGCCGGCCGCCACGAGCTCCTGCTCGTAGTAGTGCTCGAGCTCCCACTCGGTCATCGGCGAGCCCATGTACTGCACCGCCGCATCGGCGTTGCCGGCCTCGCTCGCGCTCATCGTGCGGTACGCGCCCGGCGGGCGCGGCACGCCGTCGAGATCGGTGCCGCCCGCGTCGTGACCGTCGCGCGCGGCCGCCTCGTCGAGGTCGAACGAGCCGTCGGTCCAGAACGTCACGAAGTGCGTGCCGCCGCCCTCGCGCTGGCGCGCCATGACGTAGCGGATGTCGCCGACGTCGTGGATGTCGTGCGTGTGGCTGAAGCGGTCCATGCGGCCGCTCAGCTCGTGCATCGTCATCTCGGTCTCGCCCATGTCGAGACAGGCGACCACGCCGCCCGTCGGGTCCTCGAGGCGATAGACCGGGTCGAGGAAGCTCCCGCTGCGGTGACCGAACCGGTGCGGAAGCGCGGTGAACTGCTCGACGAGCCCGGCGTCGTGCTGGTCGCAGATCTGCGCGAAGTGCTCGAGCACCTGGTGCGGATCGTCGGACGAGACGCCGGAAGAGAAGTGCATCTGCTGGCCGTTCACGAGCACCGTGCGCGTGCCGTCCTGGTGGTCGGCGCGGTCGTACTGCATGAGCAGCTCGCCCATGTCGACCAGCTGCTCGCCGAGCTGGCTGCTCGCGCGGTGCACGTAGATGCCGCTTCCGATCACCGCGAGCGCGGTGGCGAAGGTCAGCAGGCGGATCGCCTTCACGAGCCGCGGGAAGCGGAGGGCGAAGGCGCTCACGGGCTTGCCGCGTCGCGACATCGGTCCCGGGAGCGGAGCTCGTTCCTGGTCGGCCATGGCGCTCTCCTTCGTCGTCGACATCAGCTGAACCCGAGCAGGCGCCCGGCGAAGTCCGCCAGGTACGAGCCCATCCCGGCCGGCACGTCGTTGCACATCACGTAGAGCTCGTCGCGGATGTCGATCGTGCCCTGCCCGAGCACGCGCGGCCGCGACACCTGCGAGCTGCGGCGACCGTGACCGGTCGAGAGCCCGAACAGGCCCGACACGATCGAGTCGACGCCGCTGTCCCCCGAGCTCGACCCGGTCGTGCTCGGGATCACGCTGCCGCCCTCGCGGCTCAGCGTGGTGCCCGTCGCGCTGCCGCTGCACCCGATGTACGAGTAGGCCCACGTGTGCCCGCGCGTCAGCGCCCGCATCCCGATCGTCCGCTGGAAGAACGTGAACACGTAGAAGATGCAGCCCCACACGATCGCGAACATCGGGATCATGATCACGGTCTCGGTCGTCGCCGTCCCGCGCGTGTCCGCCAAGAGCCGCCGCACGAACCCGCGCCGCGAGCTCTTCTTCCGACCGAAGAGCCGAGCCCCCAGCGCCCGGGCGCCGGTGGAGCCATCCACCGCGCCGGTAGAGGTACCGACCGAGCCGGTGGAGCCAGCGACCGAGCCGGTGGAGCTACCGACCGCGCCGGTGGAGATACCAACCGAGCCGGTGGAGCCACCCTCACTGCAGGGGCCGAGAGCCCCGGCGCCGAGAACCCGTCCGTCACCCGCAGCCCGCCTCGCCCGCGAGCGAAGCGAAGCGAAGAGGGGGTGAGGCGCAGCCGGCTCCGCCGGTGCGCCGAGGGGGCGGCTCACGCCCCCTTGAGACTCAGTGCACGACGACATCTTGCACCCCCTGGATGACGCTGCCGAGACGACCCGTGACGCCCGTGCCGGCGTGGAAGCGGCGCATGCGCGCGCGCCAGCGCGTGTGCCAGAGCCACTCTTCGTGAGCGCACTCGGCGGCAGTGTCCGGGAACGACGAGCCACAGTCGTCCTCGGTCTGCTCGAAGTAGTACTCGCTCTGCGCGAAGCTCAGCCGGTGCAGCTGCTGCACGACCGAGACGTCGAGGCCGAACACGTTCGGCGCCGAGTTGCCGATGTTGCCCCAGTTCGCCGAGGCGACGCCTTGCTGCACCCATCGGAACGGCGATGTGCCGTAGACGAGGGAGTAGTTCTGGAACGGGGTCTCGCCCAGCCACGAGTCGGTCGGCACCCGCTGGAACGTGAGGCCGCTGCCGCCGTTCTCGTTGCAGTAGTACTCGGAGCCGTCCTCGGTCGCGAACTCCTGCACGCCGACGGCGATCTCACCGGCGATCACGCCGACGCTGGTGATCGGCTGGAAGAGCACGAGCTCGCCGACCGCGACCAGCGCCAAGGCTGGCCCGCGCACGAACATGCCGGTCCAGCCGTGGTGACACGCCCAGGTGCTGGAGTCGTCCTCGCTCTGGATCGAGATCTGGAGCGAGCCCGGCACGAAGATGCCTTCGGTCACCGTCGGGCGATAGCGCGAAGGGAGCATCGTCACGACGTAGGCCTCGGCGCCGATCATCGCGCCCGTCCGCACGCCCACCTGCACCGTGTGGATGCCCGATGCGATGCGGTCGCACATGTCGGCGACGTCGTTCAGCCAGTCGGACTCGGCCCACTCGGCGTCGTGCTCGGCCGCCGGGACACAGAACTCTTCGGAGGCCGGGATGCAGTAGATGGACGCGAGACAGATCGCGCAGGCGATGGAGTCGGCGATCGCGGTCGCTTCGATGAACGTGTAGAGCAGGCGGCAGGCGGTGCCGATGATCGCGAAGACGCTCATCAGCACGTTGAGCATCGCGATGATGTTCATCCCGCGCGCCTGGAACACGCTCGCGCCGAACGCCGCCGCATCGGCCGCGTCCTGCATGCGCTCGCGGTGGATGATCGCGCCGCCGAGGCCCCAGACGTAATAGATCATCCCCACGACCATCATGGCCATGAAGACACCCATCACCATCGTCGCGCCGGACTCGTCGGCGAGGAGGGTGCGCGTCTTTCCTGAGGCTTCGGTCCGCATCGGCACCTCCGGGGGGGAGCTCACCCTGTGAGCCACAGCATGTTGCGTGCCCTCGCGCTCCGAGGTCAACGCTTCTCGATTCGCGCGTGATCCGGCCCGTCCCGCCGAGGCGTGGGGAACGGCGTCCCCAGCGACCGCGACCAAACGGCACGATCGGGAATCCGCGCTGGGGTCGGGGCCTCCCGGCAGTCCGAGTGGAAAGGACGCCACGACGCCCGTGGGCCGGTCGACCCGCGCTCGGACCGATCGACGCGAGATCCGCAGCGGGCGAGCCGGGGCAGCGGCTTGCTCCTCGCGGCCTCGCCATGTTGCGTGCGTCGTCGGCGTCCCCCGCGATTCCTCTCCTTCTCCTCGTCCTCGGCTCGATCCCGCTCGCGTGGGTGGGAGCACCCGCGCACGTGTGGGCGCAGGAACGACCTCGCGAGACGGGCGACGCGTACGACGTGTGGTCCGAGCCCAACCCCGGCCTGCGCTACCTCGATCGCCGGACCACGACGCCGTGCCGCATCCACGCCGTCATCGCCGACCTCGACGCACCGGGCGTGGCCGTCGTCGCGACGCCGCATCGCCTCCGCTGGCGCACGGTGTCGTCGTACGCCGAGGAGGCCCACGTCCAGGTCGCCGTCAACGGCGGCTTCTGGGTGCTGATGCAGGGCGCGCGTGGCCTCGCGGCCGGGGGCGGCGAGATCTGGCCGCGCAACGGCGAGCTCGACCCCGAGCTCGGCGAGCTCGTCATCGATCGCGAGGGCGGCGCGCGTCTCTATCACCCAGGCGAGGCGATCGACGAAGAGGCGATGGGCGAGATCGCGGAGGCCGTGAGCGGGCGGCCGTGGCTCGTCGAGGGCGGCGAGCTCGTCACCGAGACGCTCGACGCGTTCGAGACGGCCAACGATCGCGCGCCTCGCACCGCCGTCGGGCTCTCGCGCGATCGTCGCACGCTCTATCTCGCCGTGGTCGATGGCCGGCAGGCCGAGAGCCGGGGCATGACGCTCTACGAGCTCGGGCGCCTGATGGCCGAGCTCGGCGCCTACTCGGCGCTGAACCTCGACGGCGGCGGCTCGAGCGAGATGGTCGTCGAAGAGCTCGGCGGCATCGTGAGCGTGCCGAGTGGCGGACGATGGGAGGTGCTCGCGTCGGAGCTCACCGGCGAAGGACAGGTCGTGCGCGAGACCGACCACGGCCGCGAAGTGCTGACGCGCGGCCGCGAGCAGGAGGTCATCAACCACCTCGGCATCCGCGCGCCCGCGCCGCCCGAAGTGCCGGTGACGGCCCGGCCCGCGCTCGACGAGTCGCTGCCGGCGCCTCCACTCCCGCGCCCGCGCCCGCTGCCACCGCGGCTCTCGCTCGGGCAGGCGCGCGAGACGATCGCGAGCGTCGTCGTCTACGCGGTGCCCGTGCTCGCGATCGCAGCGATCGCATGGCTCGTCCGGCGCTGGCGACGACATGCGCGCGGACGGGGGCAGCTTCGGCGCAGAGGCGCGTAAGTGTGGGTGTGAGCGCGCGATCGAGAGGCCCGGTGAGCCCCTCCGCGGAGCGATGAACAATCGCTGCGCGACCGACGTCTGACGCGCTCCACCTCTGCGTTCCGCTCGGCCTGTTCTCGACACGGGCGCGCGGGCGGACGTGTATCCTCGGGAGCCTCCATGCCCCACGTGTTCCTGTCCGGAAACCAACGCTCCGGAAAGACCCTCGCGCAGCTCATCCTCTGCAGCCATCCGGACATCACCATCAGTCCGGGCACCAAGGTGATCGGCAAGCTGCTCTACGCGATGCCCGGCAAGACGCCGCTCGACGCCGAAGCGTGCCGCGACATCCGCGCGACGATGCAGAAGGACCGCAAGTTCAAGGCGTGGCGCGTCGATCACCAGAAGTTCCTCGACGGCTTCGAGCGCTACGTCGGCAAGTCGCCGCACGTGGTCGCCGAAGACCTGATGACGTTCTTCCGCGACCAGACCAAGCCGGGCGCGAAGTACGTCGGCAACAAGAAGGGCTGCTACTGCAAAGAGGGCGATCTCATCCTGAAGATCTTCCCCGACGCGCGGCTCATCTACCTGCTCCGCGACGGCCGCGGCGCGGTCGCCTCGATGCTCGAGACGCAGCCCGAGCACGACGTCTACTCCGCCGCGCTCACGTGGACCCTGAAGGCGCAGCGCATCCGCGAGCTCGCCGCGTCGTTGCCGAAGGACGTGTACGTGCTGCGCTACGAGTCGCTCGTCGCGAATCCGGAGAAGATCACGAAGGAGCTCTGCGCCTTCCTCGATCTGCCCTTCGTGCCGGCGATGCTCGAGAACTACCGGACCAACGACGCGATCCGGCACACGACGGACACGACGCACGCCGAGACCTACCAGGCGATCACGACGAGCTTCGTCGACGAGTGGAAGGACAAGCTCACGAGCGAGCAGCTCGAGATCGTGGAGGGCATCGCCGGCCCCGAGCTCGAGGCGCACGGCTACGGGCGCTCGAAGGCGAAGAGCTCGAATCTCGCCGCGCGCGCCAAGTACCGCGCGCTTCGTACCAAGTACTACGCCGAATGGTGGATCTCCCATCAGCGCAAGGAACGCCGCATCGGGTAGGCGGCGCGTGCGACGAAACGAAAGAGTGATCTTCGTCGGGGGCGCCGGGCACTCCGGAACGACGCTGCTCGGGCTCGTCCTCGGCGCGCACCCGAGCGTGTTCTACGCAGGGGAAGCGAACAAGAGCGTGCATCTGGGGGACGAAGGAACGAAGGCTCGCAAGCGTACGTGCAAGGTGTGCGGCGAGAGCTGCCGCGTGTGGTCGGGCCTCGAGGCGCGCCTCGCGGAGGTCGATCTCTACGAGGCGCTCTCCGAGAGGACGGGACGAAGCGTGATCGCCGACTCGACCAAGTCCATCGCATGGATCGACGCGCAGAGCGCGGTGCTCGCGCGCGCCTCCGTGCGGATGGACCTCGTGTTTCTCGGGCGAGACGGGCGCGCCGTGCTCGCCTCGAGCCTGCGCAAGCGGCCGGAGACGAGCGCGCGCGAGCACGCGGCGTACTGGGTCGAGCAGATCGAGGCGACCGAAGCGCTCGCGGCGCGCTTCCCCGGCAGCGTCACGCGCGTGCGCTACGAGGCGCTCGCGACCGATCCCGATCGGACCATCGCCGCGCTCGCGGCCGCGCTGCGCCTCGACGTGGTGCCCGCGATGCGCGAGCCCTGGTCGAGCGAGCAGCACCCGATCGGCGGCAACGCGGGCACGCAGTCCTTGCTCGAGGGTGCGCGCACGCGCGCGGGGGCCGACCTCGCGATCGGCGGAGGCAAGCGCGACTACTACGCCGAGCACCCGCGGGGGTTCGTGCTCGACGTGCGTTGGAAGAGAGAGCTGTCCGGGGAGGCCCTCGCCGCGTTCGACGCGGTCGCGGGCGCGACGAACCGCGCGTACGCGTGGAACGAGGAGGTGGCGGGATGACGCACCGAGAAGCGGCGCACGGAGAAGCAGGAGGCCCGACGTGAACGGCCTCCACGAAGGAGAGATCATCGAGCTCTTGGGGGAGTGGGCGCCGCCCGGCGGCCGCAAGATCGACCTCGTCTTCCGCACCGTCGAGGAGCGGACGAGCGACCTGGCGCTCGAGCTCGCCATCAAGAACGTGCGCCCGAACCGCGTGTTCGTGCTGAAGAACGTGAAGCCCTTCGCGCTCGCCGTGCGCAAGATGCTCACGCTGCCGCACGAGAAGGACGTCTCGCACGTCGTCCACATGGACGCCGACTGCCTGATCCTCGAGGACATGCGTCCCTTCCTCGACGCCAACGACAAGCCCTACGTGGACTGCTACGTGCGCGACCGCTTCCGCGGGCGGATCCACTGCGGCGTGCACGTGACGTCGATGACCGTCGTGCGGCGCATGGCGGAGATCCCGCCGCCCGACGACGACCTCGCGTTCGTGCTGCGCCCGGAGTCGCGCCTCAGGAACCTCGCGCTCGCCTCGCTCGGAGCCGAGAAGCAGCTCAAGACGTTCCACATCCTGCACGACCACTTCCAGCGCTACGAGGACATCTTCTGCAAGTACGCGCTGCGCGAGCTGCGCAGTCGCGACGAGCACCACAAGAAGCGCCTCGAGGGCGCGATGACGAAGTGGCTCCCCGGCCCCGACACCGACGTCGCGCGCCACGCCGTGCGTCACGCAGCGCGCATGATCCCGCTCGACGCCAAGCCCAAGGACGTCGACCACTACATCCGCAACTTGCCCTACATCGCCAAAGTCGAGATCGAGAAGCTCGGGCTGTCCCAGACGGGCAAGCTCGGGATGGAGGAAGTGATGGCCGCCGTGAACGGAGACCCGACGAACCTCGGGCCCACCAAGAACAAGCCGAAGGTCTTCGGGCTCGGGCTCTCGCGCACGGGAACGCGCTCGCTCAGCGCCGCGCTGCACGTGCTCGGCTACGACACGATCCACTACCCGACGGATCAGCAGACGCTCGACACGCTGATCCGCGGCGATGCGAAGTTCCCCCAGCTCGAGCACTTCGACGGCCTGACCGACATCACGGTCTCGCCCTATTTCGAGGAGCTCGACAAGAACTACCCCGGCAGCAAGTTCGTGCTGACGGTCCGGGAAGAGGCCGGCTGGCTCAAGTCCTGCCGCAACCACTGGACCGGGCGCGACGCGTACGAGAAGGGGCCCGAGTCGGGCGCGGAGGCCGAGGAGCATCGGATCCACATGGAGATCCGGCGCTTCCTGCGCGCCGCCGTGTACGCGAGCTACGAGTACCAGCCCGAGCGCTTCGCGCGCGCCTACAAGCAGCACGTGGAGAACGTGCAGCGCTACTTCGCGGGGCGGCCGAACGACCTCTTGATCCTGAACATCGCCGCCGGCGAGGGCTACGAGAAGCTCGCGCCCTTCCTCGGCGTCCCCGTTCCGCCCTCGCCGTTCCCGCACAAGGGAAAGAAATTGAGTGAGCGCATGGCGGAGAAGATGGGCAACCTAGAGGTCGACGACTGACGCGCCCTCGGGCGCGACTGCCATGGCCAAGGACGGACGAAAATCGGACAAGCGCCTGAAGGACGGGACGCCCAAGCGTCCGCTCCCGGCGATGCCCGAGCCGAGCTACTGGCGCAACGCAATCTGGATCCTCCAGCTCGCCTTCCGCGAAGCGCGCTGGGTCGTCCTCGCGATGGCCTTCTCGACGCTCGTCGCTGGCGTGCTCCCCGCGGTCATCGCGTGGGTGGGCCGCCTGATCGTCGATGCCGTCGTCGTCGCGCTGAACGAGCACGACAACGGCTGGGACCTGCACAAGACGGAGCTGTGGGAGCTCATCGGGCTCGAGTGTGCGCTCGTCGTGACGCTGCTCGCCGCGACGCGCGTGACGTCGGCGGCACAGTCGATCCTGCGCGCGCGCCTGGCCAACGGCGTGACCGAGCTGATCGTGGAGAAGTCGCTCACGCTCAGCCTCGAGCACTTCGAGGATCCGGACATCCACGATCGGCTGATGCGCGCGCGGCGCGACGCATCGGCGCGGCCCTTGAGCCTGGTGAACGGGCTGTTCACGGTCGTGCGGAACCTCGTGATCTTCGTCTCGAGCATCGTCGTGCTCGCGCAGCTCTCGTGGTGGGCCGTGCTGATCGTGACGGTCGCCGCGCTGCCGGTGTTCGTGGCAGAGCTCCGCTACTCGCAGCGCGTCTTCGATCAACAGCGCAAGCGCTCGCCCGAGCAGCGCGAGCAGTCCTATCTCGAGTCGATCCTCACGCGAGAAGACTACGCGAAGGAAGTGAAGCTCTACGCGCTCGGGACGCGCCTGCTCGAGCGGCTGCGCCTCATCACGCGGCGCGCCGAGGACGAAGAGCGCACGATCGCGATCAACCGAAATCTCTGGGGCTTCGTCTTCAACCTGCTCGGCACGGCGGCGTTCTACGGCGCCTACGCGTGGATCGTGCGCAAGACGGTGCACGAGCACCTGAGCCTCGGTGAGATGACGATGTACATCGCCATCTTCCGACAGGCTCAGAACGGGATGACGACGGGCCTGGCGAGCCTCGGCCTGATGCTCGACGACCAGCTCTACCTGCGCGACCTGCAGTCGTTCCTCGTGCTGCCGATCCCCGTCGAGTCGGGGACCGCGACGGAGGGGCCGACCCCCGAGGCCGGGCTCGAGGTGGAGCACGTCTCGTTCACGTACCTCGACGCGCAGCGGCCGGCGCTCGACGACGTGAGCTTCACGGTGAAGCCGGGGCGCATGCTCGCGCTCGTCGGCCAGAACGGCTCGGGCAAGACCACGCTGCTCAAGCTCATCACGCGCCTCTACGAGCCGACGAAGGGGCGCATCAAGCTCGACGGGCTCGACATCCGCGAGTGGAAGGCCGATGCGTTGCGACGACGCTTCGCGCTCGTGTTCCAGGACTTCGCGCGCTGGAAGATGAAGGCCGGCGAGAACATCGGCGCCGGCGACGTCGAGCACTGGAGCGACGAAGAGCGCTGGGAGCGCGCCGCGAAGAAGGGCCTCGCGCACGAGTTCCTCGCGGGGCTGCCGGAGGGCTACCACTCGCAGCTGGGCAAGTGGTTCCGCGGCGGCACCGAGCTGAGCGGCGGCCAGTGGCAGAAGATCGCGCTCTCGCGCGCCTTCATGCGCGAGGAGAACCAGATCGTGGTGCTCGACGAGCCGACGGCGGCGCTCGATCCGGACGCCGAGCACGGCATCGTGGAGCACGTGCAGCAGATCCGCGGTCACCAGGCGGTGCTCCTCATCTCGCACCGCTTCGGCTCGGTCCGCGTCGCCGACGACATCGTCGTGCTCGACAAGGGCAAGGTGATCGAGCACGGCGCGCACGATGCGCTCATGCAGGCCCAAGGGCACTACGCGCGCCTGTTCGAGCTGCAGGCGCAGGGCTACGTGGGCACGGCGGCCGAGCGCAGCAACCCCGAGTTCCTGCGGCCCGACGACAGCGGGCGGCACCGATCCGTCTCCTCCGAGGCGTGAGGCGTGAGGCGCGGCGCGCTCCTCGCCGTCGTCGCGCTCGCTGCGTGCGCGACGACGGCGACGCGAGCGACGACGACGAGCGCCCCCGACGGGATGATCGCGGTGCCGGCCGTGGCGGTCTTCCTCGACCGTACGCCCGTCACCGTCGCGGCATGGCGCGCGAGCGGGCTGCCGAGCGAGGCCGAGCGCACGGGCGGCGAGGTGCTCGATCTCGCGACCGGGCGATGGCGCATCGTGCCCGGCGCGACGTACGCGTACCCCGAAGGGCCCGGGGGCAATGCCGCCGCGGACGACGAGCCCGCGACGCAGATCTCGTGGGCCGACGCGACCGCGTTCTGTGCGCGGCGCGGCGCGCGCTTGCCCACCGAGGACGAGTGGGAGGCGGCCGCACGCAACGGCCGAGGCGATCGCACGCTCTATCCCTGGGGCGACGCGCCCACGGACCGGGGCCGCTGGCGCCTCAACGCGTGGCAGGGCGCGTTCCCCACCGCCAACACGCTCGACGACGGCTACCTCTTCGCGTCACCCGTCGGCGCCTTCCCGCCGACGCCGCTCGGCTTCGTCGATCTCGTCGGCAACGTCTGGCAATGGACTAGCACGGCCGAGGGCGCCGAGCGCGTGATGCGCGGCGGCTCTTACCTCTGCGATCCGGACGTCTGTCACGGCTACCGCATCGCGGGCCGCCAGACCGCCACGCCCGACAGCGCGCTGATGCACGTCGGCTTCCGTTGTGCGCAGAGCGCGCGTTGATTCGTCAGTTGTTCTTCTTGTCGCGCGCGCGCGCCGCGAAGACGAGGCGCGCCCCCACGACGATGAAGGCCGCCGCCGCGTAGGGAAGCCACACCGGCGCGGTGCGCTCGGGCTCGGCCTCGGGCGCCGCGACCACTTCGCCGTGGATCTCGAGATAGGGCTGCCCGCCGAGGCGCTCGGGCGTGGTGCCGACGTGCGAGACGCGCCCGTCGATCACCATGCGCGCGTCGATCGCGCCCAGCGCGTCCGTTCGCACGCGCACCACGAGGGGCACGCCGCCCGACTCCGGGCCGAGGACGTCCACCGGCGTGAAGTCCACGGCGACGCGGTCGTCGCCCGAGGCCACGCTCACGCGCACATCGAGCCCCATCGCGGGAGCGCTCGCCGTGTTGTGCACCGTGAAGCGCCGCACGACCTCCGTGCCCACCGCGATCTCGCCCAGGTCGATCGACGCGCTGCGCGTCGGCGCGCGGCCCGGGCAGCCCACGTCGGTGGCGCCGAGGCCGCGATCGATCTCGAAGCGCGCGATCGCCCCGTCGAGGAAACCGCGGAAGACGCCGTGCACGTCGTGGTGCGCGCCGATCACGAGGGGGCCATCGCTGCGCACGTGGCCCCAGTCGTGATCGATCGTGACGAGCTCGCGCTGGCCGTCGAGCACGAAGAGCACCGTGCGCGCCTGCGCGTCGTACTGGAACAGGGCGTCGTGGAAGGCGCCATCGGTGATGCGGAGACCACGCGCGATCACGGGCCACGTACCGTGGCCGCCCACGTCCGGATCCGCGAAGAGCACGGCGAGCTCGTGCCCGGTGGCGGCAGGATCGCCCGCCGCGAGATCGCCGGCCTGCACGAGGAGCGCCCAGTCGAGCAGCTCGTCGCGCGCGCCCGTCGGCTTGGAGAGCGCGAGATAGCGGCGCGCCTCGCGCCCGGTCGTGGGCGCGGCGTCGAGGTGGTCGAGGCGCACGCGCGCGACGACCGTGAAGCTCGACTCGCCGAACGAGACGGCCGGATGCGCGCCCACGGTCACGTAGGCACCGGCGGGCAGCGCGATCGCCTCGCCCTCCGCGTGCGTGCCGTGGCCGGTGATCGCGAGATCGACCGGCGCGTGCGTCGCGAGATCGCTCCCGAGGTCGAGCGCCTGCATGCACGTCGTGCCCGGATCCGTCGGGAGCACGTCGTGACCGTCTTCGTCGCGTAGCGCCAGCACGGGAAAGCTGCGCGCGATCGGCCCGCTCGCCTCTTCGGCGCGCGCCGCCGCCAGGCGCTCCACGTCGGCGGGCCGCGCCGCGGCGAGGTCCTCGCTCTGCGCCGGGTCGGCCTCGAGGTCGTAGAGCTCGCGCACCCGATCCTCGCGCTCGATCAAGACGAGCGGGCCCTCGCGCGTCGCGAAGCGCGTCGCCGGCTCGCTGCCGCTCCGCTCGCGCCCGAGGAAGAAGAGCCGCTCGTGCGCCGCGTCCGTGCGCTCGCCGCGCAGCCAGGGCGCGAGCGAGACGCCGTCGAGCCGGGCCGGCGGCGGCGTCGCGGTGAGGTCGGTGACCGTCGCGAACAGATCGTAGAGGGCGACGGGCGTCTCGCTCTCGCGCGCCTCGAAGTGCCCGCGCCAGCGCACGACGAGCGGCACGTGCAGGCCGCCCTCGTAGAGATCGCGCTTCTGCCCGCGCAGGCCCATCGCCGAGCCGAAGAAGCCGCTCTCGTGGCCGTCGGTCGTGACGGGACCGTTGTCGCTCGCGACGATCACGATCGTACTGCGCGGAAGCGCGTCGATCGCGTCGACGATGCGCCCCACGTCCGTGTCGAAGCGCTCGACCATGGTCGCGTACGCGCGCTCGACCTCGGGCCAGTCGTCCTCCGCGTGCGAGACGGCGGGTGGATCGAAGGTCCGGTGCGGCAGCGTGCTCGCGAAGTAGAGGAAGAAGGGACGATCCTCGCGCGCCGCCTGCGCCACGAACGCGAGCGCGTCCTCGACGAAGAGATCCTCGTCGTAGGTGACCGACGCGCCCCCCGCGTTGCCGGGGATCGCGCGCCAGCTCTCGCCGGCGAGCAAGCGCTCGGGGTAGTGGTCTTGCGCGCGCGCCTGATCGACCACCGCGAGCACGTGCGAGAAGCCCATCTCGGCCGGCATCGAGAACGTGCCGAAGGGCTCCCCCTCCTCGGTCTCCCCGCCGAGCCCCCACTTGCCGATCAGCGCCGTGCGGTAGCCGGCGTGCCCGAGCACCTCGGCGATCGTCGGGTCCGCGAGGCCGATCGGGAGGTTGGGCTGATCGTTGTGGTCGACCGTGCAGTGCCCCGCGTGCAGGCCCGTCATCAGCGCGCAGCGCGAGGGCGCGCAGACGGGGGCTGCCGAGTACGCGTGCACCATCCGCACGCCTTCGGCGGCGAGCGCGTCGATCCGCGGCGTACGGATGCGCGTCTGCCCGTAGCAGCCGAGATCGCCCGGGCCGAGATCGTCGGCGAGCAGGATCACGACGTTGGGGCGCTCGCTCGCGGTCGCCGGCGCGGGCTGGGCCCGTGCGGAGAGCGGCGCCGCGATCAGCAGGGCCAGGGCGAGGGTGGCGAGGTCACGCACCCTTGGCCATGCGCAGGTACATCTGGGCGGCCTTGTGATCGGGGTCGATCTCGATGGCCTTCTCCCACGCCGCGATCGCGCCCTTGCTGTCGCCGAGGCTGAGCAGCGTGACGCCGAGCGCCACGTGCGCCGGCAGGTAGCGCGGGCGCGCCGCGATCGCCTCGTCGAGCTCGAACTTCGCCGCGTCGAGATCGCCCGCCTGCCGGTAGAGGTTGCTGAGCTTCAGGCGCAGATCGGCGAACGTGGGGCAGAGCAGGATCGCCTTGCGCAGCTCGTGCATCGCGTCCTGCGGCATGCCCGCATCGACGTAGGCCTGCGCGACCTCGGCGTGGAGGTTCGCGATCTTGCCCTTCACGAAGGGATCGAGCTGCCCCGGCGTGCCCTCGCCGCGCGAGAGCGCCGCCGCGTAGATGCGCTTGGCCTCGTCGTAGCGTCCGAGATCGTTGTACGTGACGGCGAGGTTGAGGGCCGCTTCCGTGTAGTTCGGGTTGACGTGGAGCGCTTCCTCGAACGACGCCTGCGCCTCGTCGAAGCGGCCGCGGTCGTGATGGATGACGCCGAGCATGTTGTAGACGTCGGCGAAGCCCTTGTCGCCGCGGTCGAGCACCTGCTTGAGGTAGTGCTCCGCCTTGTCGAACTCGCGTTTGTCGTAGTGCTCGCGGCCGAGCGAGAGAAGCTGCTTGGTGCGTTCGTCCATCGAGGTGCCTGATTGTAGATCGGGAGGCCCGGGAGATCTCTGCCGGAGTGGTCCGCGGCGCGGACCCGACACAATTGTGTCGGCCCGGCTCGCCGGGCACTCCGGCCGAGATCAGTGAATCTCGCGGAGCGCCTGCTCGACGTGGGAGCGGTCGAAGTCACCCGTGCCCGCGAGCGCGCGCTGGTAGTAGTCCCGTGCCGCCGGCGTCTCGTGGCGAGCGCGGGCGATGTCGCCGTAGAGGGCGAGCGCCTGGGCCACGGTCGGCTGCGACTCGAGGAGCCGGTCGAGGAAGGCGGCCGCGAGCGAGTCGCGGCGCAGCGAGTGGGCGAGGATCGCCGCCCGAATCAGGGGCTGCGAGGCTCGCGGATCGAGATCGGCGGCGTGATCGTAGGCCTCGAAGGCCTCTTCCTCGCGCTCGGTGTGGGCGAGCACGTCGGCGAGCGCGAGGGTCGCCGCGGCATCGTTCGGGACGAGCTCGATCGCACGACGCAGCTCGGGCTCGGCGCCGGCGAAGTCGCCCCGCGCCACCAGCACGCGCCCGAGACCGGTGTGAGCCGGCGGGTGATCGCGGCGCGCGGCGATCGCCGCGCGGTAGGCGGCCTCGGCCCCGTCGAGATCGCTCGCCGCGAGGAGCGCGTCGCCGAGCGCCGTGCTCGCCTCGGGCCAGCCGGGCCGGCCCGCGACGGCCGCGCGCAGGAACGTGCGCCCCTCGTCGGTCGTGCCGAGCAAGCGCCCGAGCTCGTACTGGACCTCGGGGTGGGCCGGCGCGAGCGCGAGCGCGGCGCGCAGCTCCCGGATCGCGTCGTCGCGGCGACCGGCCGCCGCGTAGAGGCGCCCGAGGCCGAGGTGCGGATCGGCCTCGCTCGCGCGCGCGGCGATCGCCCGCTGATACGCGCTCTCGGACTCGGTGACCGAGGCGCGCAGGCGGTGCGCGTCGCCGAGCGCGACGAGCGCCTCGTAATTCGTGGCCTCCTGCGCGAGCGCGGCGTCGAGCTGCTCGAAGGCGCGCGCGCTGCGGTTCCACACCAAGTCCGAGCGCGCGTTGCAGACCTGCGTGAGCACGGCGTGCCCGTCGACGCGCGTCATCGCGCGGCAGGCGGCCTCGCTCGCGCGGTGATCGCCTTCGGCGAACGAGACGCGCGCCACGTCGAAGAGCGCCTCGAGCGAGCGGGCGCGCAGGCGCGAGGCACGCTGCAGCTGCGTCGTCGCCTCGCGGTAGTGACCGGCGCGCAAGAGGCCGATGCCGAGCGCGCGCTGCGCGTCGTAGTCGCGCGCCGAAGCACGCGCCGCCTCCCGCAGCTGCGCGAGCTCGGTCTCCTGGGCGGAGGCGAGCCCGGGCGCGGCCCAGGACGACAGAGAGAAGAGAACGACGAACGAGAGAGGCACGGACCGACGCATGGTCCCTCCGAAGACGTTTCCGCCCGGCCCGGGCGGAGAAGCCGCGATCGTGTACGTGGTCGCGCCCGGACGCAAAGTGTCGGCAGGCTTCCGCGCCGAGCGGACGAGCGGGCCCGGCTCCCGCGCCTCGGCAGGGGCCTGGCCGAGCGGATGGGATCCTCACGCCGGTGCATGCGAGCCCCGCGGGGGCGCGGCATCATGGGGCCGTGCAGACCGACTTCGACGTGGTGGTGATCGGTGGCGGCCCGGCGGGCGCGACCGTGGGCGGCCTTCTCGCGAAGGCGAACGTGAAGACGCTGGTGCTCGAGCGCGAGACCTTCCCGCGCTTCCACATCGGCGAGTCGCTCCTTCCCTGCGACCTCGCGGTGTTCGCCGCGCTCGGCCTCGATCCGAAGGCCGCGGGCTACCTCCACAAGGCGGGCGCGGAGTTCCTCGACGAGCGCACGAAGGGCCACCAGACCTACCTCTTCGACGACGCGCTGCCGGGAACGCCCGACCACGCTTACCAGGTCGAGCGCTCGAAGTTCGATCACTGGCTCCTCGAGCACGCGCGCTCGCTCGGCGCCGAGGTCCACTACGGCGAGCGCGTCACCGAGGTCGTCGTGCCCGAGTCGGGCGGCGCCCCGAACGAGGTCGTCGTGCGCTCGGCGGCCGGCACCTATCGCGCGCGCTACGTCGTCGACGCGACCGGGCAGGACGCGCTCTTCGGCCGCCGCGATCGCACGAACACCTCCATCGAGGACTTCGGCCTGGCCGCGACCTTCTCGCATTTCGTGGACCTCGATCCCGGCGTCGATCGCGCGCTCTGCGAGACCGAGCGCGGCAACATCAAGATCCTCTTCGTCGACGATGGCTGGTGCTGGGGCATCCCGCTCGGCGACCGCAAGATCAGCATCGGCCTCGTCACGCGGCGCAAGGGCATCAAGACCGAGTGGCTCGGCGAGATGATCGAGAGCTCGCCCTTCCTCTCGCGCGTCACGAAGGGCGCGAGCCAGCCGCGACGTCCCGGCGTGATCTCGAGCTTCAGCTTCCACAACCGCGTGCAGCACGGCGCGCGCTGGTCGTGCGCCGGCGACGCCGCGTGCTTCCTCGACCCGGTCTTCTCGAGCGGCGTCTCGCTGGGCATGGTCGGCGCGCAGGATCTGGTGCGGCGCCTGGTCCCCGCGCTCGCCGAGGGCAGCGAAGCGCGCGCCGACCTGATGGACGCGCACGCGACGCACCTCGCGCACGCCTACAACGTGTTCGCGACGCTGATCAACAGCTGGTACCACACGTCCCTCCTGCACGGGCTCTTCTTCGCGGCGGAGCAGGACGCGCTCTTGCGCAAGGGCGTGACGAGCGTGCTCGCGGGCGACGTGTGGCGCGAGGACAACCCCTTCCAGCAGAAGCTCATGGCGAGCGCCCGGCGCCGGAAGATCCTGGTGCCCGAGCTGCGCGCCTGATCTCGACCGGAGTGCCCGGCGAGCCGGGCCGACACAATCGTGTCGGGTCCGCGCCGCGGACCACTCCGGCAGAGATCTCGACCGGATTGGCCGCGAATCCAAGAGACCGAATTGCGTAGGGCCCGCTCGTGCGGGCCACTCCGGTCGAGATCAGCCGAGCGCCTGCCGAACGGACTCGGCGAGGAGCTCGATCGTGTAGGGCTTCGGCAGGCGGATCGCCCCTTCGATCCGCTCGAGGTCGATGTCGGTGTGCCCCGAGACGACGATGGCAGGCAAGGAGGGCTGTCGCTCGCGCAGCTTCGCGAGCAGCTCGGGGCCGCTCATGCCGGGCATCATGACGTCGGTCACGAGCAGCTCGATCGGCTCGGCCGCGGTGGCGACGAGCTCGAGCGCGCTCTCGCCGCTCGCCGCGACGAGCACGCGATGGCCGAGGCGCTCGAGGATGCGGCGCCCGGCGTTGCGCACGAGGGGGTCGTCGTCGACGAGGAGGATGCGCTTGCTCGCGACGAGCGCCGGCGTGGCGGGCAGGCTCGGCGCATCGCTCTCGGCGCTCGATCCCTCGACGCGGGGCAGGTACAGGTCGAAACGTGCGCCGTGGCCGGGCGTGCTCTCGACGTGGATCGTGCCACCGAGCTGGCGCGCGATGCCGTACGAGGTGGCCAAGCCGAGCCCGGTGCCGTGCGGCTTGGTCGTGAAGAAGGGCTCGAACAGGTGCTCGCGCGTCGCGGCGTCGATGCCCTCGCCGTCGTCGCGCACGGAGAAGACGGCGTAGTTGCCCGCCGCGATCCCGAGGGTCCCGGCGCGCACGGCGTCCACGCTCTCGAGGCGGGTCGCGAGCTCGACCGAGCCGCCGCGCGGCAACGCGTCGCGCGCGTTCACCGCGAGGTTGACCACCACCTGCTCGAGCTGGCTCACGTCGACCCGCACGTAGCCGCCCGACGCCTCGAGCCGCGTCGTGAGCCGGATGTCGTCGCCGAGCAGGCGCGCGAGCATCTGCGACATCGCGCGCACCGAAGGATCGAGCGACACGTTCTCGAGCTCGACGACCTGACGACGCGCGAACGCGAGGAGCTGCTTCGTGAGGTCGCGCGCACGCTCGGCTGCATGGCGCATCGTGTCGAGCTCGTCGCGCACGCTCGGAGGTGCGTCGTCCTCGGCGAGCGTGATCGACGCCAGGATGACGGTGAGAAGGTTGTTGAAGTCGTGGGCGACGCCGCCAGCCAGACGCCCGAGGCTCTCGAGACGGCGACCGCGAGAGAGGGCCTCCTCGAGGCGCACGCGATCGGTGACGTCGGTCAGCGTTCCCGTGAGGAAGTCGCGGCGCGGCTCCACGACGTGCCGGCCCGTGGCGCGAATCCATCGGATCGCCCCGTTCTTCTGCACGTGCCGATATTCCACATCGAACGCGGCCGGGCCCGGGAGCACGCGCGCCACTTCGGCGCCGACTCGCTCGAGATCGTCGGGGTGGATGTTCTCGAGGAACCCCTCGACCCCGTCGCGCACGTCGGGCCCGAAGAGCGCGCCCAAGTGGGGCGACCAGGCACCCACGTTGGTCGCCGGCTCCCACTCGAAGACGCCCATCTTCGCGGCCTCGAGCGCGACCTCGAGCCAGCGCTCGCTCCGCTGGAGCGCCGCCGCCGTCCGACGCACCTCCGTCAGATCCCGGAACATGGCGACCGAGCCGACGACCCTTCCCTCGGCCCACACCGGAGAAGCGCTCGCGCTCGCCACCACGTGGGTGCCGTCGTCGCAGATGAACTCCACCTCGAACGTCTCGTTGAGCCCTTGCCGGCGCCGCGCGAAGCGCTCCGCGAGCCGCGCGCGCTCGGCGTCGTCGAAGAAGTCGAACGCCTTGGCCGTGGCCAGGCGCTCCACGGTGGTGCGCAGCAGCTCGGCCATGCGGCGGTTGACGAAGAGCGTGTTGCCCTCGAGGTCGGTCGACCAGACGCCCTCGGAGGTGGACTCGAGGATGTCGCGGTAGCGCCGCTCGCTCTCGCGCATCGCGACGAGGCTCGCCTCGCGCTCGGTCACGTCGGTCAGCGTGCATGCGATCGAGCGCGCGGCGCCGTCCAGGGGATCGGGGATCGGCTGGGCGCTGACGAGGCACCACTTCGTCCGGCCGTCCGCCAGCACGAGGCCGAGCTTGATGGCGCGCACGCCGACCTTGTGCGCGCGCGCCACGTTCCACGGGAGCTGCCCGGGCGCGGACGAGTCGCCGGTCTCGGCGATCCACGCCGCGAGCGTCGCGGGGTCGCGCCCGATCAGGTCGCCGACCGAGACCTCGAAGAGGCGCGCGGCCGGCTCGTTCGCGCTCAACACGACGCTGCGCTCGGCGTCGACGACGAGCACGGCCTCGAGCATCGAAGAGACGACGGCGGCGTGTCGGAGCTCGGCGCTCCGGCGCAGCTGCTCGAGCTCCGTCGGGCCCGTCGCGTCCTGCACGTGGAGCACGAGTAGGTCGGGCGGAACGAAGGCGAACACGAGGCGGAGCCGCACGAGCTCGTGGGCCGTGCGATCGAAGCGCCGGACCTGGAGCTCGATCGGGATCGCCTTGCGCTCGTCCATCGCGCGGTGCGCGGCCGCGAGCGCCTCGGGCTGATCGGCGTAGAGACGAGAGAGCGGCTTGCCGACCATGCCGAGCATCGCGTTCTGCAGAGGCGAGAAGAGCCGCGCTGCGGGGTTGATCGCGAGCAGGATGAACTCGGTGCCCACGCGGCGCAGCAAGTACGCCGGCGTCGGTGACGAGAGGAAGAGCGCCCAGAGGCCCTCTTCGACGTCGTGATCGGTCTCCATCCCCTCGGGCCATGGTAGCCGACGGATTCCGAGAAGGATCGGTCTTCCTGTGAGGACCGCACCGTCGCCGTTGCCTCCGGCCGTGGAAGCACCGAAGCTCGGTGGATGCGCCGTTGGCTGCTCGTGTGGATATCCTGCTCCTGGGGATGTACGGGAGCGCTCGAAGGGCCGACCGACGGTGCGGCGCGGGCCGACACGGGCGCGCTCGTGGACGCGGGACGCTCGGGGGTCGACGGCGGAGCCCCGGTCGACGCAGCGAGCCCGCCCGACGCCTTCGCCGGCGAGGACGCGTTCGTCCCCTTCGACGGCGGGCCCGCGTCGGCCCGGCAGACGATGCGGCCGCTCGGCTCGACCGACGCGCCGAACGGCTTCTACGAGTACCTGCCGCCCGGCTACGGCACGCATCCGGTGCCGCTCCTGATCTTCTGGCACGGGCTCGGCGAGGACGGCGACGGGAGCGCCGCGCAGCTGCCCGCGGTCCTGCGCAACGGCCCCCCGGCGCTCATCTCGCGCGACCAGTGGCCGAGCGAGCGGCCCTTCGTCGTGCTCTCCCCGCAGAACGCGTCGTCGTGCCCGAGCGCCGACGGGGTGCGGGATTTCCTGCGGTGGGCGTTCGCCCACTACGCGGTCGATCGCAGCCGCGTCTATCTCACGGGGCTGAGCTGCGGTGCCATCGGCGTCTGGAGCTACCTCGCTGCGCACCTCGACGACGCCGAGATCACGGCCGCCGTCACCATCGCGGGCAACGGGCGCGCCGCGTGGAGCACGCACCACTGCGACCTCGGGCAGGTCGGGATCTGGGCTCTCCACGGCACGGCGGACGAGACGATCGATCCCGACGACGAGATGTTCACGATGACGGGGTTCCCGCCCGACGATCGCCCCGACTTCGATCGCGCAGCCTCGATGCAGGCCTACGCGGAATGGCTCGCGGCGGGCTCCCCGATGGACATGGGCCTGCTCGCCTGCCCGAGCCGCCGCGACGCGCGACTGACTCTGTATCCGGACGTCGGGCACGACTCCTGGACGCGCACCTACGACGGCTCGGCGGGCAACGACGTCTACGCTTGGCTGCTCTCGATGTCGCGCTGAAGGGCGCGCCGGTCGATTGGTGCCTGCGCTTCGTCGTTCGGCGTTGACCCCGCTTTCGCGTGGGCGATAGGCTCGGCCCCGACTCGATGCTGCGCCTCGTTCTCCTCGCGTCCGTGCTGCTCGGCCTCCCCTCGGTCGCCAGCGCGCAGACGACTCCCACCGACGGCGCGGCGCGCACGGAGTCGACCGAGGAGCCCGACGCCACGCGCCTGGACGTCGAGCGGCTGCCGCCCGAGGCGATCCACATCACGCGCGACTTCTACGCGCACGGCTTCACGATCGAGGCGCTCCTCGGGGCGCGCGGTTTCCTCGGCGGCATCGGCCGCATCTCGGACCCGGGCCTGATGCTCGGTGGGCGCGCGAGCTACGAGATCTTCGACTGGCTCTGGGTCGGCGCGCTCTTCGAGATGTCGGTGCACCAGACCGACGCGCCGCCGCCCCCGGGCCGCTCGGTGTTCGAGCTGATCGGCGCGATGGGCGAGGTGAAGCTCCAGGTGAACCCCACGGCCGAGCTCGGGCTCTGGCTCTCGGGGCAGGTCGGCTTCATCGTGGCGACGACGCCGGCGCCCGCCGTCTACGGCATCCAGAACGCCGCGAGCGTGGGCATCGCGTACGGTGGCGAGATCGGCGTCGACGCGCACTTCCACAGCCGTCACACGTCGATCGGCCTGCTCGGTGGCGTGCGCCTCGCGCCCAGCCTCGACGGCTTCGGCGAGACCGCGATCGGCGTCTACGGCGGTCCCTACCTGCGCTACGTGTTCTGAGCGCGCGCACGCGCGAGGTGTTCTGAGCACGCGCACGCGCTAGGTGTTCTGAGCACGCGCACGCGCGAGGTGTTCTGAGCACGCGCTAGGTGTTCCGAGCGCGGCTCCGCGGAGAGCACGCGAGGCTCAGCGCACGAAGCGGCGCGCGTCGTGGGGGCGCACGTCGACGTGGAAGTGGTCGTGGTGCCCCTCGTTGTACTCGGGGGTGATCACCGTCGAGAGGCCGGCGCGATCGGCGAGGTCGCACGCGAGCGCACGGAGCGCCGGCCCCGGCGCGTCGGCGGGTGCCGTGTCGACGTCGTCGCACGTGGGCCGCTCGGGGGCGTGCACGAAGTCTCGATCGACGTCGAGCACGCTGCCGTCGTCGCGCACGAAGCGCGAGAGATCGAGCGCGAGCCCGAAGGTGTGGAAGCTGGTCCGCGGCTGGAGGCGCCAGGCCGAGAGCACCACCGCCTCGCGGACGTGGTGATCGCGGAGCACCGCCGCGACGGCCGGCAGGCGCACGGCGAGCTCGCACGCGACGTAGAGCGGCGCGCCATCACGCGCCTTGGGGAACGCCACGCCGCCGATCGACCCGTCGACGCGCACCGGCGCGGGGATCGGCGTCCGTTCGGTCGTGAACGGCGTGAGCGGGAGCGACGCCGCGCGGGCCGCCGCCTCGCAGTCCGCGGTGGCGCGGATGCTCCACGGCTCGGCCGGCCGCCACTCCCCGAGCGCCGCTTCGCTGCGGAACGCGCGAAAGGTCGCGACACGAGCCTCGATCTCACGCGCGATGCGGAGCGCCGCGTCCTCGCGCCTCCCGTGCGCGCGCCGTTGGCCCGCCGCAGGTAAGGCGAGCGCCCACAGCGTCGCCAAGACCGCCAGCGCTCCGAGACCTGCCCGCACGGAGGGCCTCTACGTGCGGCGAGGCCCGGTTCATTCCATATCCCCCGCCATGCGAAACGCCCTCGCGCTGACCTCGTTCCTCGTGCTCGCGGCCTGCGGCTCCTCCACGAGCGGCGGCGCCGCGGCGGCCTCCACCATGCCCGCCGTCGGCAGCGCCGCGCCGGAGATCATGCTGCAGGACCAGACCGGCCGCGTGCGCACGCTCTCCGAGCACCGCGGGCATCCGGTGGTCGTCTATTTCTATCCGCGCGACGCGACGCCCGGCTGCACGCGCGAGGCGTGTGCCTTCCGCGACGCGTGGGATCGCCTCCAGGCGAGCGGCGCCGTGGTGCTCGGCATCTCGAGCGACGACGTGACCTCGCACCAGAGCTTCCACGAGGAGCAGCACCTGCCCTTCGACCTGCTGGCCGACCCGGAGAACACCGCGGCCAACGCCTACGGCGTCCCCGTGCACGCCGGCTTCGAGTCGCGCGTCTCGTTCCTCGTCGACCGCGCCGGCAACGTCGCCAACGTCTGGCCGGACGTGGACCCGGCCGTCCACGCGGACGAGGTGCTCGCCGCGATCGCGGCCCTGCCGGCGCAGTGAAGGGACGAAGGCGTCGGCGTTTCGTTGAAACGGCCCCGCTGCTCTGGTACTGAATCGACGCGTTGAGTCGAAGGGCCCGGTCCTTCCCGTCCGCGCGCATCGCGCGCTCCCGTACGGGGACCGAGCACGGAGTGCGAATTCTCGATTTTCTCGGAGGAACCGGATGGCGACCTTGGTGACGATGCCCTCGCTCGGCGAGAGCGTGCTCGAGGGCACCGTGGGCAAGTGGCTCGTGCGCGAAGGCGACCGCGTCGAGCGCGAGCAGATGGTCGTGGAGATCCTCACCGACAAGACCGACAGCCCGGTGCCGGCGCCCGTCGGCGGCGTGATCACGAAGCTCTTCGTCCAGGAGAACGACGTCGTCCAGGTGGGCGGCAAGCTCTGCGAGATCGACGAGACCGCGAGCGCCTCGGCCGGGCCCAAGCCCGTGGCTGCGGCGGCACCCGCGCCGGCAGCGCCCGCGCCGGCGGCGCACGAAGACGTGCGCGCTTCGCCCGCGACGAAGAAGCTCGCGCGAGAGATGGACGTCGACCTGAAGAACGTCGCCGGCACCGGCCAGGGCGGCACGATCACGCGCGACGACGTGCTGAAGGCGGCCGGCGGTGGTGGCGGTGCGACGGCGCATCCCGCCACGCCTCCTCCCGCGCCCGTCGCCGCGCCGGCACCGCGCGCGACCTCGGTCGGCGTGAGCTCGCCGGGCCTGGCCGACGCGATGAAGCTGGTCACGCCGCAGGGCTACGGCGCCTACAAGGTCCGCCCCTACACGCCCAAGCCGGGCGACAAGGTCGTTCCCTTCGATCGGATCCGGCGGCTGACCGCCGATCACATGGTCTACTCGAAGCTGACCTCGCCCCACGTGGTGACGTTCGCCGAGTGCGACCTGCAGAAGACGCATCTTCTCCGCGAGAAGAACAAGGACGCGCTGAAGAAGGAGGGCGTGAACCTCACGTTCCTCTCGTTCGTGGTCGCCGCGGTGGCGCGCGCGCTGCGCGAGTTCCCGGTGATGAACTCGCGCGTGCTCGAGGACGCGTACGTGCAGCTCGGCGACGTGAACCTCGGCCTCGCGGTCGAGACGCCGAAGGGCCTCGTGGTCCCGGTGATCAAGAGCGCCGACATGCTCAAGGTCCGCGGCCTCGCCAAGACGATCGACGAGCTGGCCAAGCGCGCGCGCGACGGAATGCTCACGCCGGACGACATCACGGGCGGCACGTTCTCGGTGTCGAACCCCGGCAAGAAGGGCAACCTCGTCGGCGGGGCGATCATCAGCCAGCCGAACGTGGGCATCCTGCGGATCGGCGAGATCAAGAAGCGCGTCGTCGTGATCGACCAGGACGGGGCGGACGTGATGGCCATCCACCCGGTGATGATGATGGCGCTCAGCTACGATCACCGCATCGTCGACGGCGTGGTCGCCAACGGCTTCTTGTTCCGCGTGAACGAGCTGCTCGAGGCCGGCGTCTTCGACATCTGACGAGGCGCGCGTGGCGGACGAGCAGCAGCCTTCGGATGCGCCGGAGCGAGAGGCCCCGGCCGAGCCGGAGGCTGCCGCCGAGGCCGCGCCTGCGGAGGGCGCGGCGCCCGCGGAGGGCGAGCCCAAGAAGAAGAAGCGCAAGAAGAAGGACGCCGCGGAGATCGAGGCCGAAGCGGCCGCGAAGGACCCGCGCCTCGTCGAGCTGCGGGCGCAGTTCGACGCCGGGAACTTCGCGCGCGTGCGCGAGCTCGCGACCGCGCTGACGAAGGAGAGCGACCCGGTGCTGGTCGACGTCGGCCGCGACTACCTCGCGCGCATCGGCGTCGACGGCGTGCAGATCGCCTTCCTCGGCCTCTGTGCCGTCGCGATCCTGAGCATCGCGATGCACTACATCGGCCACTGACCGCGCCATGGGCGCGCCCCGCGACAAGCACGGACGCGCGGCGTTCGCGTTCGTCTTCGTGACGGTGGCGCTCGACATGCTCGCGCTGGGCGTGATGATCCCGGTCTTGCCCGAGCTCGTGAAAGAGCTCTCCGGTGGCGACATGGCGAGCGCGGTGGAGACCTCGGGCGTCTTCAGCTTCGCGTGGGCCACGATGCAGTTTCTCTTCTCGCCGCTGCTCGGCGCGCTCAGCGATCGCTTCGGGCGCCGGCCCGTCTTCCTCATCTCCAACGCGGGCCTCGGCCTCGACTACCTCCTGATGGCCAACGCGCCCTCGCTCGCGTGGCTCTTCGTGGGGCGCGTGATCTCGGGCATCACGGCGGCGAGCTTCTCGACCGCCGGGGCCTACATCGCCGACGTGACGCCCCACGAGGAGCGGGCCGCGCGCTTCGGGCAGCTCGGCGCGGCCTTCGGGCTCGGCTTCGTGGTCGGTCCGGCGATCGGCGGAGTGCTCGGTGAGATCTCGCTGCGGCTGCCGATGTGGGTCGCGGCCATCCTCAGCCTCGTCAACTTCGCCTACGGGCTCTTCGTGCTCCCGGAGTCGCTCGCGCCCGAGCATCGCTCGCCGCTCACGCTGGCGAAGGCGAACCCGGTCGGCTCGCTCTCGCTGTTCCGGTCCGAGCGCGTGCTCTTCGGGCTGGCGGTGGTCGCGTTCGTCGAGCTGCTGGCGCACGCCGTCCTCCCCAGCGTGTTCGTTCTCTACGCCGACGCGCGGTACGGCTGGCACGAGCGCGAGGTCGGCCTCGTGCTCGGCCTGATCGGCGTCTCCTCCACGATCGTGGGGGTCGTGATGGTCGGCCCGATCGTTCGCCGCTTCGGCGAGCGCGCGACGCTCGCGGCTGGCCTCGGGCTCGGAGCGCTGGGGCTCGCGCTCTACGCGCTCGCCGACGAGGGATGGCTCTTCCTCGTCGGCACCGTTCCCGTCGCGCTCTGGGGGCTGGGCGGGCCGCCGGAGCAGGCGATCATGTCGCGCATCGTCGGCCCCTCGGCGCAGGGCCAGCTGCAAGGCGGGCTCTCGAGCCTGCAGGGGATCTCCGGGATGATCGCGCCGCTCGTGTACTCGCGCCTCTTGGCGGCGGCGCTGCGGGCCGAGGGCCCGTGGCGCGTGGTCGGCGCGCCGTTCTGGCTCGCCGCGGCGCTGCTCGGGATCGCGACGCTCGTCGCGTGGCGCGTGACGCGCGCCGTTCCGCCCGAGGGCCCGGTCGCCGAGACGCACGATTCGCCACCTCCCTCGACGGGATAGAGCGGGTCTTCCGAGGCGGCAGCGACCTCGCGCTGAACGTGCACTTCGCGGCTCCGTGCTACCGTCCCTCGGTGCGCGCGCTCTTCGTGCTCTCGATGCTCCTCCTCGCTGCGTGCGAGGATCCTCCGGCGCCGCTCGCCGAGCAGGGCCCGCCTCTGCCCGAGGCCGCGCTCGGCCACTTCGGCGCCAGCGGGATCACGGTGCGGGGGACGGTGATCAGCGATCGGCTGATGATCAGCTCGGTGCAGCTCTGTATCCTCGGCGGGGCGGCGGGCGCCGACACCTACGAGGCGACGCGGGTGGTGGTCTGCGACACCTACCGGCGGAGCAGTGAGGCTGCGCCGTACTACTACGCGGTGAGCCCATGCACGGGTGGCGCGCGGTTCTCGGTGGACACGTGGACGCTCGATCTGCACGGGAGCGAGGCGTGCGAGCGCTTCGACGGCGTCCACACGAACGCCGCGCCCCCACCCGACCCGGGCGATGCCGCGTTCGTCGCCGCGCTCGCCGGCCTCGAGACGCTCCGCGCGAGCGAAGCGCCCTGCCCGGTCGCGCTGCGCGCGCCGGATGCGGAGATCGCCAGCGGTGACTCGCCCGGTGAAGCAGCGCTGCACCACGTGGGCGAGGGCACCGGCGAGGCGTTCGAGGTGATCCACGCGGACGTCGGTGGTCCGCTACCCACGCGCCCCGAGTCGCCGGCGCGCTACCAGGCGGTGTACGTGCGCGCGGCGCACACGAGCCCGGCGATCGATCCGGGGGGCTCGACGTTCACCCCGGGCTCGTCACGGGGCACCGCGTACCTCGTGGACACGACCGAAGGCCGCGTGGTGTGCATGGGCGAAGTCGCGGCCCAGAACGGTGACGCGATGCGCGGCAGCTCCGAGGCGATGGCGGAGATGTGGCTGACGCTCCAGCTCGGGATCGCGGAGGAGCGCGCGATCGCGTTGGGGCTCCACGCGGTCGCCGAGTAGCGCCACGCAGACGGCCGCGCGGATGGGGCACTCGTTCGGGCTCGACGTGACGAAGTGCCCGCGCTGCGACGGGATGCTGAGGCTCGTGGCCGTGCTGCACGACGGAGAAGCGGTGCTGCACGACGGAGAAGAGGTGCGCCGCCTGCTCGAGCACCTCTACCTCTGGAGCGAGCCGAGGGCTGGAGCTGCGTCGGCTCGCCGAGCGTCTGCACCACGACGTGCGGCGACGGACTCCCCGTCGGTGCCGAGCAATGTGACCAGGGCAACACAGTCGGTGGCGACGGATGCTCCGCGGTCTGCACGGTCGAGACAGGATGGGGATGCGCCGACGCTCCGAGCGTTTGCGACGCGATCTGCGGTGACGGCCTCCGCGTGGGGCCGGAGCCATGCGACCAGGGCAACACCACGGACGCAGATGGCTGCTCGTCGACCTGCCTCGTGGAGCCGGGCTGGATCTGCGTCGGCGCGGGCCCCGCGTCGTGCACGAGCAGCTGCGGCAATGGGTTGATCCAGCCCGGCGTCGAAACCTGCGACGACGGCAACGCCGCCAGCAGCGACGGGTGCTCGTCGAGCTGCGCGATCGAGGCGGGCTACGCGTGCTCGGGCGAGCCGTCCATCTGTGCCGGGATCTGCGGCGACGGCCTCGTGCGCGGCACCGAGGCCTGCGACGACGGAGCAACGACGGCGGGCGACGGCTGCGATACGAGCTGCGCCGTCGAGACGGGCTTCGCGTGTGCGGGTGAGCCCTCGAGGTGCACGGGGATCTGCGGCGACGGCCTCGTCCGCGGCGCCGAGGCGTGCGACGATCACGGCACCACGACCGGCGACGGCTGCGACGCGGTGTGCGCGATCGAGCGAGGGTATGCGTGCAGCTCGGAGCCCTCGACGTGCAACACCGTCTGCGGCGACGGCGTCGTCAGCCCCGGGGAGGCGTGCGACGACGGAAATGCGACGGCCGGCGATGGTTGCTCGACGTGCAACGTCGACACCGGCCACGTCTGCACGGGAGAGCCCTCGACCTGTGGCGCCATCGACGCGGCCGTGACCGACGCAGGCACGGATGCCTCGACGACGGACGCAGGCGCGATCGATGCCGCCGGCTTCGACACCGGCACGACGCCTGACGCCGGTGCGACGGGCGATGTCGGACCGACGCCCGACGCCGGATCACGCGCGGACGCCTCGATCGACGGCGGCGCCGACGCGGCGACGAGCCCGATCGCGACGAGTGGTTGCGCATGCCGTGCGAGGGGGCGCGGCACGTCGAGCGGCGCCTCGCGGACCCTGCTCGTGCTGATCGCCCTCGTCGTACACCTCCGAAGGCGACGGCGCGGCGCGTAGTGTGACGCGCTCGCGACGAGGTGCTTCTCCTCCGAGCCCCCGGGCTCGATGTCACAGCGGCTCGATGCAGACGACGCGGTTGGCGTCGCGATCCGCATCGAGATCCGCGCGCATGCCGTCAGGCGTTCGCGCTCACCCGTCCTCGACGCCGGCGCCTCGCCGCACGCGATGGGACGCGACCGGCCGTCAGACGAGAGCCTGCGCGTGCAGCCGGCAGGCGAGCCCGTGACACGTCGCGAACAATTGCTCGTCGTGCACGAAGACGTGCGCGACGTGGGTGCCGATGCGGGCGTGCGAGACGATCTCGCCACCGCGCGTGCGCACGAGGATCGCCTCGCCCGCTCCGTTCCGGAACAGCACATCGCCCTGTGCGCTCGCGACCGCGAGGTTGGGCCACTCGTGGAGCTCGGTCGGCACGTTCGCGAGGATCGCTCCCTTCGTGTCGTGCACGCGGAGCTGCCCAGAAGATGGGAAGAGCAGGCGATCGTCGCCGATGTAGCAGGCCACGTCGATGCCGCGATTCGGAGCCATGCGTCGCATCGGGTCGCCGATCGGTCGGAGCGCGGCGTCGTCCACGTGGAGCTCGGCATGGAGAAAGCGCCGACCCGCGACGAGCACGCGACGACCGTCGGGGCTCGGCTCGAGCGTGCTCGGCTGCGACCCTCGCTCGACGGCGACCGCGTGCTCCGAGCCGTCGTCGCGCACCACCACGATCGCGCGCTGCTCGGGATCGTCGAGGATCAGCACCTCCGCGCCCCGCGCACGACACGCGGCGACCACGCGGCGACCACCGTGGAAGCGGAGCGGCGGCAGGACCGCGTCGTCGGTCGGCACGAGCGCCGGCTCACCGCGCGCGAGACGCGCCTCGGCCTCCGCGGCCAGACGCTCGCGCGCGGCCCCAGCACGCACGGGCACGTCGATACCCACGATCTGCCGCCACGAACGGCCCTGTTTTGCGAGCACGCGACCTCCATGCAGCGCCGGCTCCGTGAGCGCGGGCTGGGCGGTGATCTCGCGGACCACCTCGAGCGGCATGTCGGCGGACACGACGGCGACGCTCCCTTCGCCGCCGAACTCGCACGACACGACACCACGGCGCGACGGCACCGGCGCGATGTGGCGAAAGCCGCGACGCGGGAGGAACGCCACCGGCACGGGCGCGTGCGCCTCGCTCCGCGCAACGAGGAACAGGCCGTGCGTGGTGGAGACGACGATGCCTTGCTCGACCCGCACGGCCTCGGTCGGCCCGGTGGTGCCGCAGGGAACGTCGCACACGAGGCGTGAGGTGCCGGTGCTGGGTTGTACCTCGCGCACGCTCTCGCGACGCACGTCGGTGACGAGCAGCCAGCCCTCGGCGTCTCCGTCCGCGCGCGCGCGATCGTGGTCTTGCCGCGAGGGCGAGTGAACGGGCATCGCGACGTAGGTGGACGCGGTCGCGATCCCGAGCTCGTCGCGCGCACCCGGCTGTCCGACGCTGGTCATCAGCCAGACGGCCTGCCCGGTCTGCGTGTCGCTCACCCCGTAGACGCGATCGCCGCGCTGCTGTTGCGCCTCGAGGCCCGCGAGGCGCGCGGCCGCGGGCGGCAGCAGCTTCGCCGACGGCACGAGCTTCTTGTCGATCTCGGTGATCGCGAGCTCGGAGGCCGCGGACGCCTGCACGCCGGGGTCGGCCAGGCGCACTGCCTCCACGGCCGCGTCGGCGGCGCCCTTGCGGAAGATCGCGGTGCCGCGAACCGAGGGCTTGCGCCCCGCGCCTCGCGACCACGCGTCCCACGGCGACCCCGATGGGGTCGAGTACGCGTCGAAGAGCACCTCGGCGAGCGGCGCCAGAGCGTGCACCGCCTTCAGCGCGTTCTCGACCGAGGTGAGCGCGTCGACGCGCGCCTCGCTCGCGAGGTCCGGCGCGTTGGGCAGCTCGTCGGCCGTGACGATCATCCAATCCTTGCTCCAGCGCCACGGCGCGTCCTCGCGCTGGAGGAAGATGCCGCGCGTGAGCGCCTCGACGAGCACGCGCGCGATGTCGGGGCGCTGCGCGCGCGGCGGCGCCTCTTCGAAGCGCAGCGCCCACCAGTGCCCCTCCGTGCCGGGCTCGGGAAAGGTGTGGCCGAAGAACGGAAACGGAAACGACGAAGCATCGGACATGGCGGGCGAACGATAGCGTCGGGTCGGGCGCGCCGGTCAAGACGTGGGCCTCCGCTCGCGCGGCTGGACCGACGGACGACGGAACGGGCGATCGGCAGAGCGCAACGCTCGTCGGGTGGCCATCCCGCCGGAGGGAGGCACGGTCGCCGAAACGCCAGACCCGCCATCTCCATCGACGGGTAGGGCGGGTCCTTCGGAGGTGGCTGCGCAGGCACGATGCCGGCTAGCGACACCGAGACGAGAGCGTTCTGGACGCGTGCGTCACAGCGGCTCGATGCAGACGACGCGGTTGGCGTCACGATCGGCGACGAACATCACCTCGCCGTCGCTCGAGACGTCCAGCGCGTTGCCGTCGTAGTTCGACAGCATCAGGCCGCTGGCCAGCGTGGTGCTCGTGCCATCGGGGGCGATCTCGTAGAGCGTCCCGGTGGACCAGCTCACTGCGTACATGCGCGCGCCGAACGAGCCGCGCTCGGAGAACGTGACCGCGTGGATCCCCGGGTCGACCGCGATCGGTGTGCCGGCGATCCCGGCGGCCGACAGTGGCGTGACCGAGCCATCTCCCGCATAGCCGCCGCCGGAGGGGCGCGCGGCCCAGAGCGATCCGCCGTAGAGCCCGGTCGGATCGAAGGCCGCGCCCTCGACGCCGGCGACCTCGGAGAAGCTGGCCACCGACGTTCCGTCGAAGACGCCCCAGTCGACGCCGGCACCGTCGGTGTCGCCGCCGAGGTAGAGGCCCGGCGTGTACGCAGTGCCCGGCGACGCGAACGCCATCGCATACACGTCGTCGAGGCCGGCGCCGGGCGCGCGAACTGCGAGCGTGGGTGTGCCGTCCGCCGCGAGCCGGTACACCGCGCTGTCGGCGTCGCCATCGCCGCCTTGATCACCGACGTAGAGCGCGCCGTCGAGCACGCCGGCGGCGTCCCACACGATCGTCGTGAGGAGCGCGGGCGTGAGGCTGCCCCACGTCGCGCCCCCGGTGAACACCGACGTCGTTCCGGTGGCGACGTCGATGCGGTGGACGGTGTCCGCGCCGGACGAGACGACGTAGAGCATCGCGCCGTACGCGCCTTCGGCGATCGTCAGCGCGACCGGCTGTGAGATGCCGTCGGTGGCATCGGCGATGACGACGGCGCGGAAACCACTCCTCACCGTCCAGCCCGAGGCATCGCTGAACGCGCCGCAGTCGTAGCGGGGCCCTGCGTCGGGCCCGCCGGCATCGGGCTCGCCGGCATCGATCGCAGCGTCGAGATCGGCATCGAGATCGGCATCGAGATCGGCGTCGAGACCCACGTCGAGATCGGCGTCGAGACCCACGTCGAAGTCCGCGTCGCGGTCCGCGTCGAGGCCCGCATCGAGATCCCCCGCGTCCCTCCCCGCGTCGCGCGACGGGGCGTCGACGCCGGCGTCGCCCGGCGCGTCGGCGAGGCCGCCGTCGGAGCCCGCATCGACCGAGGTCGGGCTGCCACACGAGCAGCTGGGGAGGAGCGTGAGCAGACCGAGGGCGAAGAGGAAGGCGCGCATCCTCAGAAGCTCGCTCGAAACGCCGACCGGGCCAAGAACGAAGCGAGACGGTGCTCCCACGGCGGTCCATGGCCGAAGGGCGTGGCTGGCCGTCGATCAGCGCCGTGCCGCCGGCACCGATCACGCCGATGGCGAAGGGACCGTGCCCGTCCGCTTCAGCTCGGGTGTGAGGGGCTCGCGCGGCGATGAGTGCTCCGGCCCAGCTCGCGTTTCCGCCTTCAGTCGACCGGATAGGGCGGGTACTTCGGCACGTCGTCGGGGATCTCCCAGCCGCTCGACCAGAGGCTCTGCCCGCCGTCGATCACGAACACCTGGCCCGTGACGTAGTCGGCGGCGCGCGAGCACAGGTACACGATCAGGTGGCTCACCTCTTCTTCGCCGCCGAGGCGCTTGAGCGGGATCGCCTTGCGCGAGGTCTCGAGAAGCTCGGGCGGGTACTGCGCGGTGCCGCTCGTGCGGATCACGCCGGGCGCGACCGCGTTCACGCGGATGCCGTGACAGGCCCACTCGACGGCGAGCGTCTTGGTCGCGTTCTCGACGCCGGCGCGCGCGGCACCCGTGTGGATCATGCCGGGGAAGCCGCGCGTGACCTGGGCCGTGATGTTCACGACGCGGCCGCGTCGCTGCGGGATCATCGCGTGGTTGGCCACCGCGTGCGTCATCGTCCACGTGCCGAGCAGGTTGTTGCGGACCACCGCCTCGAAGCCCTTGGGCGCCAGGTGCTGCGCCGGGATCGGGAACTGACCGCCGGCGTTGTTCACGAGCACGTCGATGCGGCCGAAGCGCTCGCGGACCGCCTCGACGAACGCCACGACCTCCTCGGGCTTGCGGATGTCGGTCGCCCGCGAGAAGGCGTCGACGCCCTCGCCCCGCAGCCGCTCCTCGGCCGCCGCGAGCACCTCGGCGCGCCGACCGCAGATGGCGATCTTGGCGCCGAGGCGCCCGAGCTCACGCGCCACGGTCAGACCGATCCCGGTCCCGCCGCCCGTCACGATCGCGACATCACCCGCGAACAACCCATCTCGGAAGATCGTCTCCACACTGCCTCCGCGCGGCGGATGGTAGCGTGAAGGACGCGCGCATGAACGCTCCTCCCACCAGGCTCCGCGCCGGCTCGCTCCTGCGGGGCTCCATCGAGCTCGTGACCCGCCATCCGGTGGTCTCCTCGGGGATCGGCGCCGCGGTCGTCCTCTCGCTGGTGGCCGTGCCGACGGGGCTCGGCGCGATCGTCGCGCCCTGGTTCGTGTGCGAGCTGTTCGCCGTCCAGCTCGAGACGCGCGGAGAGGAGCCGCGAGAGCGCGGGCGAGGCTGGGTGGCGGCCGCGCTCGTCGTGCTCTGCGTCGTGGTCGTCATCGCGATCGCCGGATGGATCGCCGCGCTCGGGTTCGGGCCGGACGTCTCGACGGCGGATCGCGCGTACGCACCCTTGCCGCTGCCGGAAGCCCTGCGCCGCGGCGGCCTGGTGGCCGGGACGCTGGCGCTCGCGGTGGCCGCGGGCACGCCGTTTCTGTACGCGCCGCTCGTCTTGCTCGACCGCGGCGGGCGCCTGGGCGGCGCGTGCCTCGAGAGCGCCGCGCTGGTCCGCGCGGGCGGTGCCCTACCGCACTACGCGCTCGCGTTCTTCGCCTACGCGCTCTCGCTCTCGCCAGCGCTCGTCAGCATGATCGTGGTCGCCCGCACCGTGGAGCGCGCGGCGACGCCGCTCGGTGCGCTCTTGGCGCTTCCGATCCTGCCGCTGACGATCCCGCTGGGGCTCGGCCTCGTGACGCAGGCATATCTCGCGCTCCGGGAGACGCTTCCCGAGCCGCACGTGCTCCGCGCGCGGCGCGGTCTCTCGCACGTGCTCGTTGCGTTCCTCTCCGTGGTCTCGCTCGCGCCGCTCCTCGGCCTCTTGATGCTCGCGATCGCCGGCCTCGTGCCCTCGGTGCCTCCGGAAGGAACGCTGCCCGAGGGCGCACGCATCCTCGTCGACGCGAGCGCCCGCGAGCGCCTCGCCGTGCCGTCGACCACGATCGAGATCCTCGTGGACGGCCCGCGCGTCGCCGTGTTCGCCGGCGATCGGGACGGCGTCGGGTGGCTCCCCGAGCTCTCGCGCTCCGAGATCGCGACGCTGCGCGTGGCGCAGGACCACGACGACTTCCTGATCGAGCTCGCGCCCGAGCACGGGCCTTCGCGGGTCGTGCGCGTCGATCGCGCAGGCCTGCGCCTCGACGACTCCGTGGAGGCGCGCCTGCGCTCGCGCGCGCCCGACGCGATCCTGATCGCGTTCATCGTGGCCTTCGCGGTCTGTGCGCTCGGGACGCTCGCGATGCTCGGGCCGCTCGGCGAGGCACGCGCCGCGCACCGCACCGAGGCTTCCGCCACGCAGCGCGCGCTGTGGACCGGGCTCGCGCTCCTGCCCTTCTCCCTCACGGCGCTGGTGGCCGGCACGATCGCGCTCTTCGGCCTGCCCGGCTGAGCGGCGGCGGCGGGCTGGCCTGGCGTCGCTCGGGCGCTATCCTCGCGCTCGATGGCCGTCCATCGCGTCGTGAGAGATCTGCGTGGCGCGACCCCCGCGCTGCTCGAGCGCGCTCGCAAGGAGTGCGAGAAGTTCTACAGCACGTGGGAGGGCGACGAGCGCTCGGGCCGCTACGCGCTGCGCACGCCCGTCGGCACGATCCACGGCGTGTACACGATCGATGCCGACGGGCACGCGGTCTTCGACATCGAGAAGAAGCCGGCGCTCTTGCCGATGGCCGTGATCGAGCGTGTGCTCGACGAGTTCCTCCGCGCGGGGTGATCGGCGATCAGCGGCAGCCGCTCGGGCGCCACGCGAGGTCGACGGCGCCGTACGTGTCGCCGTAGACGTCCACACCGCGTTGGCTCGCGGCGGGCGCGCAGAGCGGCCCGTAGAAGACGTACGTGCACAGCGGGTTCGACGAGTGCACGCAGTCGTAGTCCTGATCGAGCTCGAGCGCGTAGGGGTCGACGAGCGTCTCGAGGTCGAGCCGACCGAGCGGCTGCATCGCGAGCGCCGAGGTCGGATCCCGGAAGAGCTGCGCCTGGCCGCGCGGCGCGCCTTCGTTCGTCTCCACACCGAGATCGAAGGGCGCGTGAGGCCCGGCGAGATCGTGCGTGTCGCGCCAGCTCGTTCCTGCCTGCACGTCGGCGAGGTCGAAGGGCGCCGCGCCCGCGCGATCGTGCGCCGCGACGAGCGATGCGTGGAGCGCGCCGTCGATCGAGACGAGCACGCGGTTGTGCTCGCCGCCTCCGCAGCTTCCGGGATCGGTGGTGGTGGCGCCCTCGCCGCCCGCCAGGCGATAGAGACGCACGACGTGATCGAGCGCGGAGCTGCCGTCCGCGAGCCGGCTTCCCTCCAGGCGCGCCGTGAGCGTCGCGAACGTCGCCTGGGACGAGGGGTCGAGCGCGTCCCAGAGCGCGCACACGTCGGCCAGGTCTGCACCGCGCAGGCCGTTCGACTGCGTGTCGTCCGGCGTCTCGCGGAGGAACGCGAGGTAGCTCGCGATCAGGCGATCGCGCGCGCTCGCCTGCGCGGCATCGGTGGCCTCGCCCGCGTCGGGAGAGGACGGCGCCGCATCGTCCAGGATCCCGAGCGCATCGGGCTGCGCGGCGTCGCGCACCCCCGCATCGCGCTCGGTCTCTCCGACATCGGGCGACGCGGACGGAGCGCCGCACGCGGCGAGCAGAGCGAAGCAGAGCGTGAGGTAGACGCGTTGCACGATCGCCCCACGAGCTTCTCACGAAAGCCACCCGGCCCGCGGCGCCGGTCCCTCGATCGGCCCGGCCGGCATCCGGTAGGATGCGCCATGGCCGAGGTCCGCTTCCTCTTGAACGGCGCGCCGCACGTCGCGCAGGGCGTCGATCCGAGCACGACGCTGCTCGATCACCTGCGGGCCTGCGGCCACACCGGCACGAAGGAAGGCTGCGCCGAAGGCGAGTGCGGCGCGTGCGCCGTCGCGCTCGTGGCCACCGGGCCCGACGGCCGAGCACGCTACGAGGCCGTGAACGCCTGCCTCGTCCTCGTGCCCGCGGTCGAGGGCCGCGAGGTCGTCACGGTCGAGGGCATCGCGCGCGGCGGCGCGCTCCACCCCTGCCAGGCCGAGATGGCGAGCGCCGGCGGCTCGCAGTGCGGCTACTGCACGCCGGGCTTCGTGGTCTCGCTCTTCGCCGAGTACTACCGCGCGAGCGAGGGCGCGCTCGATCCCGAGTGCATCGGCGGCAACCTCTGCCGCTGCACGGGCTACCGGCCGATCCGCGAGGCCGCCGAGCGGCTCGCGACGATCCGCACGAAGGAAGCGCGCGGCGGAGATCCGCATCGCGAGCGGCTCGCGCGCCCGGCACCCACGCTCGGAGCGGTGTCGATCGCGACGCCCGAGAACGGCGCGCCCGCGCAGCGCTTCGTGCGACCGACCTCGCTCGCCGAGGCGTGCGCCGCGCGCGCGGCCGACCCCGCGCTCACGCCGATCTCGGGCGGCACCGATCTCGTGGTCGAGGTGAACCAGCGGCACAAGCGCTTCGAGGCGCTGCTCTCGCTCGAGGCGGTGCCCGAGCTGCGCGTCTTCGAGATCACGAGCACGCACCTCGTGATCGGCGCCGGCGTACCGCTCGCCGAGGTCGAAGAGCGCCTGCACCACGACGCCGCGCTCGGCACGCCGCTCCGCATGCTCCGCGAGCTCTTGCCGCTCTTCTCGTCGCGCCTCATCCGCACGCGCGGCACCTTCGGCGGCAACCTCGGCACGGCCTCGCCCATCGGCGACGGTCCGCCGGCGCTGCTCGGGCTCGGTGCCGAGCTCGTGCTCGTCTCGAGCGGCGCGAGCGGCGAGGTGGTGCGCCGCTCGGTGCCGCTCGACGCGTTCTTCCTCGACTACCGCAAGACCGCGCTCTCGCCGCGCGAGCTGATCGCCGAGGTGCGGATCCCCCGGCCCTTCCCAGCGATCCAGCGCTTCTACAAGGTCAGCAAGCGCAAGATGGACGACATCTCGACGGTCGCCGCGGGCTTCGCGATGGATCGCGACGAGCGCGGCGTGGTCACGACGCTGCGGCTGGCCTTCGGCGGGGTCGCCGCCACGCCCAAGCGCGCGCTCGAGGCCGAGCGGGCCGTGATCGGGCGCGCGATCACGCCCGACGTGGTGAGCGCCGCGCGCCACGCCGCGCTCGCCGAGCTCTCGCCGATCGACGATCACCGCGGGACGGCGCGCTACCGACGCGCGATGATCGATCGGCTCGTGCAGCGCTTCTTCGACGAGACCGCGCTCACGAGCGCGAGCAGGGCGGTGGCGCCATGAGCGAGCTCCGCCGCCGCGCCGTGGGGCAGCCGATTCCGCACGAGAGCGCGACCGCGCACGTGACGGGCGGGGCGCTCTACACCGACGATCTCGTGGGCCGCTTTCCGCGCGCGCTGCACGCGTGGCCGGTCCAGGCGCCGCACGCGCATGCTTCGCTCGTGCATCTCGACGTCTCGCCCGCCCGCGCGGTGCACGGCGTCGTGCACGTGCTGACCGCCGCCGACGTGCCCGGCGAGAACGACACCGGCCCCTCGCGACGCGACGAGCCGCTCTTCCCGCGCCCGCCGTCGGGAGATCCCGCGGCGCCGCCCGAGATCCTGTTCCACGCGATGCCCGTCGCGTGGGTGCTGGGCGAGACGCTCGAGGCCGCCAAGCGCGGCGCCGCCGCCGTGATCGCGACGTACGCGCCGCTCCCGGCCATCCTCACGATCGACGACGCGATCGCTGCGGGCGCCTTCCACACGGCCGAGGAGCGCATCCGGCGCGGCGAGCCCGAGAAGGCGCTCGCCGCCGCGCCGCATCGCCTCGCGGGCACCTTCGAGGTCGGCGGCCAAGAGCACTTCTATCTCGAGACGCAGGCCTCGATCGCCTACGTCGACGAGGCGGGCTCCATCTTCGTCCACAGCTCGACGCAGCACCCGACCGAGACGCAGGAGATCGTGGCGCGCGTCGCGGGCGTGCCGAAGTCGCAGGTGGTCGTGCAGCAGCTGCGCATGGGCGGCGGCTTCGGCGGCAAGGAGACGCAGGCCAATCCGTACGCGTCGATCGCCGTGATCGGCGCGCTCGTCACGGGACGGCCGGTGCGCGTGCGCCTCGATCGCCTCCGCGACTTCCAGCTCACGGGCAAGCGGCACCCGTTCCAGGCGCGCTTCGAGTGCGGCTTCGACGAGCACGGGAAGATCCGCGCGCTCTCGGCCGACCTCTTCTCCGACGGAGGCTTCTCGCTCGACCTCTCGTTCCCCGTGCTCGGCCGCGCGATGTTCCACATCGACAACGCGTATCTCTTGCCGAACGTCGAGGTCCGCGGCCGCGCCTGCAAGACGCACAAGGCGTCGAACACGGCCTTCCGCGGCTTCGGGGGCCCGCAGGGCATGATCGTGATCGAAGAGATCCTCGATCGCATCGCGCGCACGCTCGGCCTGCGGCCCGACGTGGTACGCGAGCGCAACTTCTATCCCGAGGACGGGAGCGGCACGACGCACTACGAGCAGCCGGTCGACGACCCCCGCATCCACCGCATCTTCCGCGAGCTCAAGTCGGAGTCCGAGCACGAGGCGCGCCTCTCGGCGATCGCGCAGCACAACGCGCGCTCCCCGATGCGGAAGCGAGGCCTGGCGATCACGCCCGTGAAGTTCGGGATCTCCTTCACGGCCAAGTACTACAACCAGGCCGGCGCGCTCGTGCTCGTCTACAAGGACGGCTCCGTGCAGATCAACCACGGCGGCACGGAGATGGGCCAGGGCCTCTACACCAAGACGATGCAGATCGCGGCCGACGCGCTCGGCGTGCCGCTCGCCACGATCCGCTGCATGCCGACGCGCACCGACAAGGTGCCCAACACGAGCGCGACGGCCGCTTCCGCCGGCGCCGATCTGAACGGCGCCGCGGTGAAGAACGCGTGCGAGACGCTCCGCGCGCGCCTGGCGGAGGTCGCGGGCCGCTCCTTCGGCGTTCCGGCCGACGAGGTCACGTTCGAGGACGGCCGCGTCTCGGCGATCGGAAAGCCGCAGAAGGAGACGAGCTTCGCGGCGCTCTGCGATCTCGCCTACCACGAGCGCGTACAGCTCTGGGCGAGCGGCTTCTACAAGACGCCGACGATCCACTGGGACCAGAAGGCCGGGCGCGGCAAGCCCTTCTACTACTTCGCGTGGGGCGCGGCGGTCGCCGAGGTCGAGGTCGACGGCTACACGGGCATGACCGAGGTGCGCCGCGTCGACATCGTGCACGACGTCGGCAGCTCGCTCTCGCCGCTCGTCGATCTCGGGCAGGTCGAGGGCGCCTTCGCACAGGGGATGGGCTGGCTCACGCAGGAAGAGCTCGTCTGGGACGGAAAGGGCGTGCTCCGCACGAGCAACGCCAGCACCTACAAGCTGCCGAGCCTCGGCGAGTGCCCGCCGGTCTTCCGCGCGCGCCTGCTCGAGCGCGCCGAGCAGCCCGGCGTCGTGATGGGCAGCAAGGCCGTGGGCGAGCCACCGTTCATGCTCGCCTTCGCCGTGCGCGAGGCCATCCGCGCCGCGGTCGCCGCCTTCGCGCCCGCGGATCGCCGCGCGCCGGTGCTCCTCGGTTGTCCGAGCACGAGCGAGCAGATCTACTGGGCGATCGAGGCCGTGCGCGAGCGCGCGAGCGTGCACGCCGACGCGGGCGCGCGCGCGACGCCCTGAATCACACTTCGCGAATCGTGACGATTCGCGAAGGGAGGACGTCCCCGTCCCTCCTCGGCAGCCCGAGTGAATCGCGAAGCAGGGCCTATAGCCAATTGGCTATAGGCCTCGCTTCTCGTCTGCCTCACCCCCGCGTGGCGCGGCGCTCGGCCCCGCGCTCCGTCGCAGCGCGTGAGCTCGCCTCCGTGCGCCCGTGTACGAGCGACGCGACGATCCCGTACGCTCGCGCTTCGTGACCCCCGACGACGCGCGCGCGATCCTCTCCGCCCTCCGTGCCGGCAAGGAGCTCCGCATCCTCGGGATGGACGGCGAGTGGGGCCTCCGCGCGACGGCAAACGGCTTCGTCACCTGGGATCATCCCGCGTGGGGCGAGTCGATCCACGGGGCGAGCGCCCAGAAGGACGTCCGCGAGGAGGAGGCGCTCGCGATCCTGCTACCTCACGACGCCGCGAGCATGCGCGAGAAGCTGCGGTGAGACGCCCGCGCTCGCGCGCGATGCTCAACCGGCCTCGGCGCGCTGCTTGATCCCGAGCAGCATGCGCCGCTCCATCACGAAGTGGATCGGCTCGGTGATCACGCGCCAGATCACCCGCTGGCCCATCGTGCCCGGGTAGCCGTAGCGCGAGCGCACCACGAGGCGCGTGCCGCCGACCTCGGGCGCGAGCACGAAGCTCCAGCTGAACTGCGGGCCGCTCGGATCGTCGCCGCCCACGAGCACGAGGTGCTGGTCCTTCGCCACCTCGGCCACGCGATAGCTCGGATAGCCCTCGGGCCCGAGGTGCACCGTGTCGCCCGGCGCGAGCGCCTGCCACGCCGGCTCGATGCGCCACGCGTTCTCGATCTGGCAGCCCGCGAGGTTCTCGAGCCGCTCGTAGCTGTAGAGCCCGGCGCGCCCGTGGCCGATCTGCACGAGCCAGGGCCAGACCGCGCTCGGCGGCGCGGCGATCGAGATCGCGCGCGTGGCCTCCATGCGGAGCTGCTTCACGTGCGCATCGCCCGGGTAGCGTGCCGCGCGCTCGGCGGCCGTCGCGCCCCATCGGCGGTAGCCGCGCGAGAGGACGGGAGAGAAGGTGAGCGTCGCGGCGATGGCGGCGGCGCCGACCAGGTCGTCGAGCGCGCTCTCGCGAGAGGGATCCACGCTCCCCGCGCGAGCAACGCGGATGCCGCTCGGATCCTGCACGGAAAAGGCAGGCGTCGCGCAAACGCTGCGCGGGTCTCGCCGCGAAGTGCGCCCGGCGATCTCGCTACAGGATGAACGCGTCGCCGAGGCGACAGATCTCGAGGCTCTTGCCGCGGATCTTGGCGACCTCGCGCTCCACCGCCGACTCGAAGACCGGCTTGATGTGATAGAGCAGCGTCGGCAGGTCGCGGTGGCCGCGGAGCTTGTCGAGCTCGACGGCGAGCGTCTCTGGCGTGTGATGGCCCGAGGCCTTCGCGAGCCAGTGGTGATCGTTCGGGAACGAGATCTCCATCAAGAGGCCGCGCAGGTTCGGGTGCTCGCCGAGCACCTGCCAGAAGCGCTCGGTGGGGCCCGTGTCGCCCGAGTAGCCGATCGCGCCGCCATCCTGGTTCTCGATCACGAACCCGCACGCGTCGATCGTGTGCGTGACGAGCACGGGCGTGACCTTCGCGCCGGCGACCACCTCGGTCTTCTCCGGCGTGAGCTCGCGGAACGAGATCGTGGGCCCGAGCTTGGTCGGGATCTTCGAGAAGTCGGGCCAGAGCAGGTCGTTGAAGAAGTGCTTCTTCAGCACGGCGATCGTCTCGGGGATCGCCGCGATCTCCAGCGTGGGCCCGCCCTGCTGGCAGCGGTTGTCGGCGAGCGTCGCGAGGTCGCGCACGTGGTCGAGGTGCGCGTGGCTCACGAGCACCGCCTCGATGCGGTGCTGCTCTTCCAGCGTGAGCATGCTGGTGACGGCGCCCGCGTCGATGCCGATGCGACCGTCGAGCAAGAAGCTCGAGGTCTTGTGCTTCGGCGTCTCGCCGCCGTGACAGCCGAGGACGCGGAGCTCCATCAGGCCGAGCGCTTTCGTTGCGAGCCCATCAGCTCTCCTCGAACCTCTCACGCATCTCGAGGAACTCGAGGAACTCCTCGAGCCGCGACATCTCGGAGACGACGAGGCCGCTCTTCTCCTGGCTGACGATGCGGAGGCGCACGAGACGCGCGATGACGTCGTCGACCTCGGAGAGCGTGAGGCCGACCTCCTCCGCGAGATCCTCGGTGGTGATCGGCACCACCATCGCGCCGTCCTCGCGCGGCCGCCCGACCATGTCGGCCTGGCGCGAGAGCCCGAGGATCACGCGCGCCTTCGGGTCGCGGTGCATGAGCACCTCGATGAGCTCGTTGGCCGAGTCCAGGCGCCGCGCGAGCTTCTTGATGAGGCGCACGGCGATCTCCGCGTTGCCGATCACCATCTGCTCGAAGGTGCGCGCATCGATCACGAGCACGCGCGCGCGCGCCTCGACGACCGCCGTCGCGTTGCGCGGCTTGGCGTTCAGGATCGACATCTCGCCGAAGAACTCGCCCGGTCCGAGCACCGCGAGCGTCTTCTCGCCGCCGCGCCCGACCTTGGTGATGCGGATGGCCCCCGACTGCAGCACGAACATGTGCTGCCCGGGCTCACCCTCGCGGAAGAGCACCTCTCCCACTTCGCACGTCTTCCCGAACCGCGCGAAGAGCTGGTCTTCGGCCATGAGCGAAGAGACTACTCCTCATGCGCCACGCGCGCCAAAAGGGCGTGCGCTGGCGGCCCACCGGCGCCCGCGCTCAGTCCTCGGGGGCCGATACGCGGCCCCCTCCATCGGGAGTGAATCCCGATGGAGCCTCCCCCTCGTATCGCTCCGCGAGAGAGGGCGACAGGTTTCCTGTCTCCCTCTCAGAGGAGGAAGGCGCCGCCGAGGAGCAGGTGGAAGAAGGCGCGATCCGGGAAGTAGGCCAGGCCCGTACGCTCGGGCGCCAGGCCGTAGCCGCCGTCGATCCGGAGAAAGAGCATGAAGTCGCGCGTCACGAGCACCTCGGCGCCGAGCGTCGCGTAGATCACGCCGAGCGGCTGCACGCTGCTGCCGGTGTGCGGGACCTCGCTGAAGCCGCCTCCGAGCGAGGCGCCGCCGAAGAGCGTGAAGTGCGGATCGGCCTCCCAGCCGAGGCGCGCGCCGGCGTCGAGACGCGCGCCGTACGAGAAGGAACCGGGGAAGCCCGGCTCGCCGTAGGCCTCCCCCGGGCCCACCGCGAACATCGGCTCGACCACGATCGCGAGATCCGTCTGGTGCTCGCCCCAGACGCGCAGGCGCATCGGGACCGCGACCTCGCCGCCGAGGCCGACCGTGAGCCCCATGAGCGGCGAGCCCCAGAGGAAGCCGCCGCGGATGCCGAGGTTGAAGAGCGACGTCGGCGCGAGCTCGAGCTGCGCGTAGACGCCGGGCCAGCCGGCCATCGCGGCGATCATCGTGTTGCCCACGCCGAGCGTGCGGCCGGAGAGGAGCGACGCGTCGCCGCTCGTCGGCCGGTCACCGGTCGGCGGCGCATAGGCGTCCGAGGCATCGACCGCGGCGCTGTCGCCGGACGACTGCGCGCGAGCGAGCGCAGGAAGAGACGTGAGGGCGAGCGCGAGCGCGAAGGCGCCGGCGAGCATGCGCATGCCTCCTGCTATCACGAAGCGCGGTCGCCGCGATAGGCGTTCCGCGTGCCCACCCCTCGCGACACGCGATCGTCAGACCGCGCCGGCGCGCGGGGAGCGGCCCGAGCGCTTGGCGGGCGGCGCGGGATCGGCGCTCGCGCGCGTGCTCGGGCTCGCGACGACGTAGCGATCACGGCCCGCGCTCTTGGCGCCGTAGAGCGCCTCGTCCGCGCGCACGACCAGGCGATCGACGTTCTCGGTCGCGTCGAGCTCGGCCACGCCGATGCTCACCGTGAGGCTGTCTCGGCCGACCACGATCGTCCGCGCGACGACCAGCAGGCGCTCGGCGACCTTCTCGGCCTGCGCGAGCGGTGTGTGCGGGAGCAGCACGGCGAGCTCTTCGCCTCCGTAGCGCGCGGCCACGTCGCCTCCGCGCAGCGCTTCCCGGAGGCGCGTGGCGAGATCGGAGAGCACGCGATCGCCCACGGCGTGGCCGAAGGTGTCGTTGACGCGCTTGAAGTGATCGAGATCGAGCATGAGGAGCGACATCGGCGTCGCGTGACGACGGCTGCGCGCGAGCTCTTCCTCGAGGCGCGCGAAGAACGCGGCCCTGTTCCACAAGCCCGTGAGCGCGTCGGAGCTGCTCAGCCACTCGAGCTCCTTCTGGCGCTCGCGCAAGCCCTTCACGAGGTGCACGTGCACCGCGATGCCCACGAGCACCGAGAAGATCGTCGGCACCCCCGCCGTCACGAGCCAGGTCGGATCGAGGCGGCCCTCGTCGAAGGGTGCGTGCTCGAGGAAGGGCGCGTAGGGCAACACACCGACGATGGGCAAGAGCACGCCGAGCGCGACCCCGACCCCGAGCGTGACGAGGCCGTAGTGGACGGGCCGCGGCTCGAAGAGCAGGTAGCCCACCACCGGCACCGCGAGCAGCAGCACCGCGAACGAGTGCGTGAACGGGCCGACCGCGTAGAGCGAGAACGCGAGGCAGCCGCACCAGAGCTGCGCCTCCGCGTGCACGAGCCAGGTCATCGGCCCCTTGCGGCGCCGCAGCGCCAGGCCGAGGCCGAGGAGCGCGAGATGGCCGATGGCCTGCAGCCACAGGAACGGGACGAGCACGGGCAGGAACGCCCGCGCCACGTAGGGCGAGAGGCTCGCGTCCGCCTCGAGCATCAGGCAGCGCACGAGCCAGCCGATGGCGAAGGGCGCCGTCACGCCCGACACGAGCGCGACCTTCGCCGGATCCGACCAGTCGTCGAGGCCCAGCACCGGAGCGATGCGGCGCCGCACGATGGCCTGTCGCGTCAGCTGCGAAGGCGGCAGGGAGTTCGTGGGCACAGCGCCGGGCATCCTACGATCGACCGGCGGCCGGTTGCGAGTGGAACGCGTCGCCCGTGCGGGAGGGCGCGGCTCCGTGCATCCTCCCGCCCGTGGAGCTCGGCCGGCGACTCGGTCCCTACGTCCTCGAGCGCAAGCTCGGCGAGGGCGGCATGGGCGCCGTCTACGCGGCGCGGCACGAGCGCATCGGGCGCCTCTACGCGGTGAAGGTGCTCTTGCCCGCGATCGCGGCGCGACGCGATGCCCTCGCGCGCTTCGAGCGGGAGGCGCGCGCGCTCTCGGCGCTCGGGCACCCGAACATCGTGCCCGTGCACGACTTCGCGATCGAGGCCGACGGCACGGCCTACCTCGCGATGGACCTGCTCGACGGCGCCGAGCTCTCGCGCGCGATCGCCGAGGGGCCGATGGCGCCCGCGCGCGTGCGGCGGATCGCGATGGACGTCGCGGCCGGGCTCGGCGCGGCGCACCGCATCGGCCTCGTGCATCGCGACCTCAAGCCGAGCAACGTCTTCCTCGTCGGTCGCGGCGAGCGCGAGCGTGCGGTGCTGCTCGACTTCGGCCTCGCGAAGGCGCTCGGCGGCGAGGCCGCGCACGACACGCTGCTGCGCGACAAGGTGACGGCGTCCGGCACGATCCTCGGGACGCCGCATTACATGTCGCCCGAGCAGGCGCGCGGCGAGGCGATCGATGCGCGCTCCGACGTGTGGGCGCTCGGCGTCGTGACCTACGAGATGCGCTCCGGGCGCTTGCCCTTCGACGGGCCCACGATCGCGACGATCTTCGCGGCGATCCTGGCGACCGAGCCCGTCTCGCCCGAGACGCGGCTGCACGCGCCGCGGACCGAGCTCGACGCGCTCGTGATGCGCTGCCTCGACAAAGACCCGGCGCAGCGGCCCCGCGACGGTGACGAGGTGCTGGCGATCCTCGAGGGCGCCGGCGCTTCCGGCGCGCCCGTCACGCGTGCGGTGCCGATGCACGCGGCGGCGACGGTCGCGGCGACGCCGATCTCGGTGGACCGCGACGCGACGCCCGAGGCGCGCCCGGCCCCGACGCCGATCTCGGTGGACCGCGACGCGACGCCCGAGGCGCGCCCGGCCGCGACGCCGCCGACACGCGCGACGCCGAGCGGTGAGGCGAGGACGGTGGCCGCGCCATCGCGAGGATCGCGGGCGGGGATCGCAGCGGCGGTGGCAGGCACGGCGCTGGTGCTCGTGGCGGGGACGGCGTGGGTCACGCTCTCGCTCGTGCGCCCGGGGACGCCGAGCGCGACGCCGCCCACCACGGTGACGGCGCTGCCCCCTGCTCCGCCGCGCGAGGCGGCGCCCGTGGACTCGGCGCCCGTGGAGCCGGCGCCGATGGGCCCGGCCGAGACGGAGAGCGCTCCGCCCGCGCCGCCGCCCACCGCGCTCCCCCCTCCCGCGAGCGAGGCGCCGATCGCTCACGCGACGCCACGCCACCGCGCGAGCCCGGCCCCGAGCCCCGAAGCGCCGCCCTCGAGCGCGCCGCCGCCCTCGCGCTCGTCCGCTCCGAGCGCGCCGCCTTCGACCGACTCGCTCGCGGGCCGCGTCCCCCCGGGCATGGAGACCTCGCCGGGCGCACGCGAGCTCGCGGACGCGGGCGATCTCATGCAGAACGGTGACTTCGAAGGCTGCCTCCGCGTGCTCGAGCACGCGCCCGAGACCCAGCACATCCTCAGCGTGCGGATGAGCTGCGCGAACGCCGCGCACGATCGCCCCGCGCTCGAGGCCGTGTGCGCGCGCTTCGCGCAGCGCTACCCCGAGTCGCTCTTCAACCAGACCTGCGCCGCGCTGCTCGGCGCACCGCACTGAAGGGCCGACACGAGAGGGGGCGGAGCCCTTCCCTGCGGCGCGAGGTCCCGGCGCGCATGCGCGGGAACCGACCGTGCTCGAGCCGTAGCTCGGGTCGAGCACCGAGCGCTCACGCCGGCGACGGAGGGGACGTGCCGACGACGAGCGCGACCGCGAGCGTCGCGAGGGCGAGCAGCGCGATGCTCGGCCCGAGGAGCGGCACCCCGGGGAGCGCGGCGAAGTACGCGGTGCTGGCCGCCAGGCCGAGGCCGCCCGCGCCACGGAGCGCCCAACCGACGAGCGGCCGGCGGAAGATCTCGCCGTCACGGCGCCACGCAGCCGCGAGCGCGCCGCCGCTCGCCGTCCACGCGCCCGCCGCGAAGAGCACGTCGAAGAGCGCTCGCACGGCCACGTAGCTCGTGCTGGCGGGCTCGGCGACGACGGGCAACACGTAGGCGACCATCGCGTCGACCACGACGAACGAGGCGCTGGCGAGCGCGAGCGCCAGCCACCCCGCGAGCGCCGCCGCGCGCCCCTGCGCGTGCGCGACGGTGGCGTAGAGCGAGGCGCCGACGGCGAGCAGCACGTCGCTGATCATGCCGATCGTGCCCGCAGCGCGCATCCAGGGCGCTGCGGCGGGCGTGGCCGCGATCGCGGCCGCGGTGTCGGTCGCGCCGCCCGGGAGCGCCGCGAGCGGCCCGGCGAGCGCGTAGAAGGCGCAGGTGGCGAGCAGACCGAGCGAGCCGAGCCCGAGGAGCCAGGCGGCGAGGCGACGAGGTGACGATGTTAACATCATTCACATCAAGCTAGCGGCGGATGTTATGCTCGTCAACATGCCGACACGAGCGCGCGCTCCGAGAGCGAAGAAGGGCTATCACCACGGCGACCTGCGCCGCGCGCTCCTCGCGTCGGCCACGGCGTCGATCGAGGCCGGCGAGGCCGCGCGCCTGACGCTGCGCGCCGCCGCCGAGGCCGCCGGCGTGAGCACTGCCGCCCCCTACCGCCACTTCGCCGATCGCGAAGCGCTGCTCGCGGCGGTGCAGGTGGAGGGCTTCCTCGATCTCGCACGCCGCACGGACGAGGCGCGCCGGAGCGCGCGCGATCCGCTGACGGCGCTCGAGCGAACGGGCCTCGCCTACGTGCGCTTCGCGCAGGATCGGCCCCGCCTCTACCGGCTGATGTTCGGCCCCGAGACGGACAAGGCCGCGCACCCCGCGCTGCACGACGCGGGGCGCGCGGCGCTCGAGGTGCTCGTCCAGGCGGTCCACGACTGCCACGCCGTCGGCGCGATCGAGGCCGACGTCGAGCAGGTGGCGCTCGCGGGCTGGTCGCTCTGCCACGGCCTCGCGTCTCTCCACGTCGATGGTCTGCTCGAGGGCACGCGCGCCGGGCGCGACCTCGGCGTGACGGCGCAGGCCCTCGTCCGGTTGCTCTTCGACGGCGTGCGCGCGCCCGGAGCGCGCGGTCGCGCGCGTGCCCCTCTCCGCGCGCGCTGACGCGTCGTCCGCGACCTCGTCAGAACGAGATCGTCGGCGGCATCAGGATGCCGATCGCGCCCGCGCCGGAGCTGACGGCGAGCAGAGGCGCCGTCGCATCGAGCGTGAGCGGCGAGCCCACGCGCGTGACGCTCGCGTCCCAGCCGGCCGGGAGGGAGGCGACGTTCTGCGCGACGACGCCGAGCTCTTCGCCGGTGCCCTCCACGCGCACGCCGGAGAGCGTCACGTCGAGGGGCCGCGCCGCTCCGTCGAGCACCGCGCCGATGCGCTCGTTGTTGCGCAGCGTCGTGTCGTCGATGCGCACCTCCGTCGTCGTGGTGGCGTCCTGCGCGACGTGGATCCCGTCGGCCATCGTCGTGCTGCCCGCGCCGCCCGGCGTGAGGATCGGCGCGGGCGTCGTGTCGGCGATCGTCGTCCGCGCCACGGAGAGCCGCGCCGCGCCGACGGTCGCGATCGCCGCGCCCGCGACGGCGGTGAACGTGCCGTCCTGCACGTCGAGCGTCCCCATCGTGCGCGCGTAGGCGCCGGCCTGCCCGAGGCGCGCGATCGTGGGCGAGGTCAGCGTCGCCGTGCTCGCGTCCACGAACACGCCGATCCCCGGCTCGTCCCGCACGGTCAACGCGCTCGCCGTGAGCACCGTGCCCTCGGCGGCCACCACGCCCAGCCCGGGCAGCCCCGGCGCGTCGAGCGTCCCGTACACCTCGGTGCTCGCGAGATCGGCCTCACAGTCGAAGAGCTCGATCGCGATGCCGCGGTTCTCGACGACGATCGTCGAGCGCAGGTCGAGCTGCGCCGACTCGCAGACGACGCCCGCGGAGGCGAGGTGACGCACGTCGACGCGCTCGAGCGTGGTGTGCCCCCCCAGCACCACGACGCCGTACGTGGCGAGCGTGGCCGGATCGGCCGGCACGGGCAGCTCGAGCACGTGCGCCGGATCGACGTTGCCGTCGATCGTGACGTCGGTGATCGCCGCCGTGCCTCCGCGCACGCCGATGCCGATGCCCGCCTCGAGCGTCATCGCGACGTCCGAGATCTGCGCGGTGCCGTCCCCGTCGACGATCACCGCCGCGGCCGCGCTCGTCGACGACACCTGGACGTGCGCAAGCGTCGTCGGTGTCGTGCCGCCCGTCGCGAGACGGATGCTCTCGCCCGGCCCGAGCACGAACGTGCCGCCCTCCAGCGAGGTGCCGGCGCTCAGCGCGACGCCGCTCGAGACGACGCACCGCCCATCGAGCGCGTATCGATCGCCGGGCGCGAGCCGCGCGAGTGCCGCCTGGAGCTCGCCGTCGCTCGGGCACGAGGGACCGCATCCGACCAGGACGGTGCCCAAGAGCGAGACGACCGTCGCGAGAGCTCGAAGCGAAGCATTCATGGCGGGGTAGCCTACGCGCCGCGGGCAGGCGCGTCCCTCGAGCAATGCGTGCGCCGACGGAAAGAGGCTCGCTTCGTGCCCGTTCGTCACGCGGGGACGAGACACGCTCCATGGGACCGTTCCGTGACGCGTCCTGCGCAGCGCTCCCGACGACGGCGACGCACGCGTGCTAGGTTTCGCGCCTTCGGAGGCCGACGCTTGACTTGCTCTTGTCGTTCCGGGAGCCGCCCCCCCGACGCACGGCACGCTTCCGCCGTCTCGTGGCGGGATCGGCGAGCGATCCGACGATGACCGACGCCGAGACCTGGGTCGGGCCGTACCGACTGGTGCGCGAGCTCGGGCGCGGGGCCACGGGCGTCGTGCACCTCGCGCTCGATCCGACCGGCCGAGAGGTCGCCGTCAAGCGCATGATCGGGCTCGACGCGCGCACCTCCGAGCGCGCGATGCGCGAGGCCTCGGTGCGGATGCGGCATCCGAACGTCATCGAGGTGCTGGGCGCCGGTCTCGACGCCGAGGGCCAGACCTACATCGTGATGGAGCGGCTCGAGGGCGCGACGCTCTCCCAACACATGAGCGCCGGCGTCCCACTCGCCACGTTCCTGCGCTGGATGGCCGACGCGGCGGCGGGAGTCGCGGCGCTGCATGCGCGCGGCATCGTGCATCGCGACGTCAAGCCGTCGAACGTCTTCGTGACGCGCGACGGGCAGGTGAAGGTGCTCGACTTCGGCGCCGCCGCCTACCTCGAGGCGGCCACGCTCCTCACGATGAGCGGCGCGGTCATCGGCACGCCGGCGTATCTCTCGCCCGAGCAGGCCCGTGGCGCCCGCGTGGTCGATGCGCGCGCGGACGTGTGGGCGCTCGGGATCATGCTCTTCGAGGGCATCGTGGGCACGCGCCCGTTCGCGCGCGGCTCCGCGCTCGGGAACATGCTCGCCGCCGTCAGCGAGCCGACGCCGGCGATGGGGCTCGCCGATGCCGCCGAGCTCGAGGAGCTCGTGCACGCCTGCCTCGCGAAGAGCGCGAGCGAGCGACCGACGGCCGCCGCGCTCGCGGCGCGACTGCGCGCGCTGCCGCCGCCGAGCCGCGCGAGCGCGCCGCCGGCGTTGCCTCTCGCCGCCGCTTCGACGTGGCGTCGCATCGCGCTGCTCGTCCTCGACGAGGTCAACGATCGCGATGCGCTCGCGCGCCAGGTGGAGCTCGCCGGTGCCGCGCTCCTGCCGATCCTGTGGCGCTCGGCCGTCGTGGTGCTCGGGCACGAGAGCTCCCGGGGCGACGAGCTGCTCCGAGCCGTGCGCCTGGCGCTCGCGGTCGAGCCGCTCGCGGGGCACGTCGCCGTCACGTCGGCGCGACTGCGCCCCGCCGATCAGACGCTCGACCCGAGCGCGCTCGCCGAGTGCGAGCGCTTCCTCGGCACGCCCGAGCCCGGCGTCCTCGTGAGCGAGACGGTCGCGGCGCAGCTGGGCCGGCTCGTGGACACGCGCGAGGTGGGCCCCGGCGTGCGGCGCGTGCTGGGCCTGGCCGAAGCGCCACCGAGCACGCTGCTCCACGGTCGCGACGCCGAGCTCGACCGGCTCGGGCGCCTGGCCGCACAGGTGGCGCGCGAGCGCCAAGCGCGATCGCTCCTCTGCATCGGCCCACCCGGCATCGGGAAGACCGCGCTCGTGCGCGGCTGGATCGCGCGCGATCCGAGCCTCCGCGCCGTGGTGGCGGTCGCGACGCCCGAGCGCTCGGAGCCCCTCGCGCCGTTCCTCGACGCGCTCGCGATCGCGCGCGTGGCGGAGACCGATCCGCAGCGTGCGCTCGACAAGCGGCGCGTGAAGGTGCTCGACGCGATCGCGGCCGAGCTGGAGGCGAGCGCCGAGCTGCTCGTGCTCGCGCTCGAGGATGCGCAGTGGAGCGATCCGGCGAGCCTCGCGCTCCTGCGCGAGCTACCCGATCTGTTCGCGGGGCGGCCGCTCGCGATCGTGGTGACGGCGCGCGAAGCGATCGCGCTGCCCGACGTGGAGGAGCTGCTCACGCTGGCGCCGCTCGGCGCAGCGGCCGTGCGCGCCTTGGCAGAGCGCGATCTGGGCCGCCCCGTGTCGGGCGCGCTCGCGAGCGAGCTGGCCGAGCGCTCGGGAGGCAACCCCCTCTACGTCGAGCAGCTCCTGCGCCTGGGGCCGACCGAGGGCACCGGGAGCACGGAGGGTCGCCCCGCGCTGCCCGCCACGATCGAGAGCGCCGTGCAGGCGCAGATCGATCTGCTTCCGGCGACGCTCCGCGAGACCGTGCTGCGCTTGGCGGTGATGGGCGCCGTGTGCGACGCGGCGGACGTGCGGCGCGTGCTCGGTCGCTCGGGCGAGAGCTGGGTGGCGCACCTCGTGGAGCTCGGAATCCTCGAGCGACGCTTCGTCCACGGGCGCGCGCTCGTCGCGTTCCGCAGCCGCGTCGTGGCCGAGGTCGCCTACGGGACGTTCGATCCCGAAGGCGCCGCGCACCTGCACCGCGAGGTCGCCGCGCGCCTGTCCGAGGAGCCCGTCACCGATGCCGAGGCCGTCGTGCGACACGCGCTCGCCGGCGGCGATGCTGCGCTCGCCGGGCGCTTCGCGCGCATCGCGTCCGCCGAGGCGGCGCGGATCGGCCACGGCGCCGCGGTCCTGCGCCTCTTGCCGACGGCGCTCGAAGGCGCGTCGCGCGAAGAGACGTACGCGCTGACCTGGCGGGCGGCCGAAGCGGCCGCCTTCGCCGAGGGCGCGGGGCGGCACCGCGAGCTGCTCGAGAAGGCGCTCGCGGCGGCGAGCGGGGAGGCCGAGCGGGCGCGCGTCGAGGTGGAGCTCGCGGAGCGGCTGCGACGCGAGGGCCGCGTCGCCGAGGCCGAGCGTCATCTCTCGCGCGCGCTGGCGGCGCCGCTCGACGCGTCGAGCCGTGCGCGCGTCGCCTGTCGTGTCGCGCTGGCGCGCGGAGCGGAAGGCCGGGCGGCCGAAGCGCTGGCGCTGCTCCCGAGCGGAGGCGAGAGCCTCGACGCGGCGACCGAAGCGCTCGTCTGGGACACCCGCGGCTATCTGCACGGCGCCGTCGGCGCGCTCGGGGATCGACGCCGCGCCTATGCGCGCGCGGCCGAGCGCTACGAGGCGGCCGGCGACCTCCGGCGCGCCGCCGGCGCGCTCTCGAACCTGGGCGACAGCATGCTCCGCATCGGCGCGCTCGAGGACGCCGAGCGGACGCTGCGCAGCGCCGTGGAGGCCGCGCGCCGCGTCGGCAACGCGCTGACCGAGGCCTACGCCCGCGCGAACCTCGGCGTCGCGCTGGCATGGCTCGGGCGCGAGCGGGAGGCACGCCGCACGCTCGAGAGCGCCGAAGCGCTCGCCGCGCGCCTCGGCGAGGCCCGGCTCGGCGTGGTCGCGCGCGTCTACCGGAGCCGGGTGGACCCGGCGATCGACCTGCGTGCGCTCGAGCGCGCGCTCGAGGGCCGCGAGGGCGACCCGACGCTGCGCATGCTCGTCGGCGCGCGCTTGCTCGAGATCGCGCCCGACGCCGCGCGCATCGCCGCGGCGGAGGCCCTCGTGTCGCATGCCCACGAGGTCGAAGAAGGCGCGCTCGATCTCTGCGAAGCGCTCGCCGCGGCCTCGCCCGCCTCGCGCGCCGTCGAGATCGGGCACGCGCTGCTCGACACGACCTACCGTGCGCTCGCCGGAGATCCAGCGTGGCGCGACGAGCTCGAGCGTCACGTTCGCGCGCACTACCCGAGCGTGGCGCGACAGTGGTCGCCACCCGATGCAGGGGGCCGCGTATCGGCCCCCGAGGACTGAGAGCGTGACAGGAAACCTGTCGCCCTCTCTCGCGGAGCGATACGAGGCGGAGGCTCCATCGGGATTCACTCCCGAGGGAGGGGGCCGCGTATCGGCCCCGAGGACTGAGAGGGTGACAGGAACCTGTCGCCCTCTCTCGCGGAGCGATACGAGGGGGAGGCTCCATCGGGATTCACTCCCGAGGGAGGGGGCCGCGTATCGGCCCCCGAGGACTGAGCGCGCGCCGGTCAGGGGGCGAGCAGGCTCGCGCCGAACATCCGGACCGTGCCGGGATCGACGTCGGGCGTCGGCGCCATGACCTCGATCGTCGTCGTCTGCTGATCGATGCCGTTTCCTTCGAGCGAGACGCCGTGCAGCGCGAGGCCCGGTGTCGCGGACGTGTTCACGGGGAGCCCGGGCTCGAGGACCATGCCGATCGCGTTGAGCGCGAGCGTTCCGTTCGAGAGCGAGACCGTGACGTCGGCACCGAGGAGCGCACCGGCGGAGTCGGCGTGGGACGACGCGAAGCGGTCGAGGGTCAACGCGGCCCCGCTCGCCACGACGAGGTTCGAGCCTCCGCCCATGCCGACGCACGAGGGATCGTCGCAGGCGGCGGCGAGCGTTCCATCGACCACCAGGTCCGTCGCATCGAGACGCGCTCCGGCGCCGACCACCCAGGTGCCCCACACGCGGCTGCCACCCACGAAGCCGCGCTCGAGCGTGGAGCTCGCGCTCGCGAGATCTCCCGTCTGCACCAGGAGGCCCACGCCGTAGAACGCATCCGAAGTCTGGGTGTCTTCGATGCGCACGTCGGAGAGCGACGTCGTCCCGTCGATCGCGAGCAGACCGACGCTCGTCGCGCGCGCGATCGCCAGCCGACGCGCCGCGAGCATGCCGGCCCGGTTCGCGATGGCATACCCGCCGCTCCCCCCGACGGCCGCGGTGTCCTCGATGCGCACGTCGTCGAGCGTGAGCTCGGAATCGAACACGCCGAGGGCCGCATAGCTCGCGCCGTGCACGTCGACGCGCTCGGCGTGCACGCTGGCGCTCTCCCGCGACTGGATCGCGAACCCGCCGCCGGTGCGGTTCGACGTGACGCCGTCCACCGACACGTCCGAGAGCGCGACGGTGCTCGCCTGACACTGGATCGCGCCTCCCGTCGTCTCTTCGACCGCGACGCGCGCGAAGGTGGCGTCCGAGGAGAAGACGACGATCGCGTCGTCGGTCCGACGCACCGTGAGGTCGGTCGCGCGCACCGTCGCCGACGCGACGAAGATGCCCGCCGAGCGCGCATCGTCGACCACCACGCGCGTGAGCTCCGCCTGCGACTCGAGGACCCCGAGCGCCATCGTCCGCACGTCACGCACGGTGACGTCGGTCAGCGCGAGCCGGCCGCCACGCAGGAGCACGCCGGGCTGCGAGCTCCCATCGACCACCACGCGCGTCAGCTCGACCTGCTCGAGCCCACCCGCCATCCACACGCCGCGGTCGGGGGCGTCGGGATCGGCGCCGAGCGCGATCGCGGTGGCGACGACGTCGGTGGCGGTGAGTGTGCCGGAGGCGAAGAGCGACGTCTGGCCGATCGCGAACGCTCCGCCCGTCGCGCGCTCGACGCCCACGTGGTCGAGCGTGATGCGCACCGGGTCGATCGCGGCGAGGAAGAGCTCGCTCAGGTCTCGGGCCGCGACGCGGCTCGCCACGAGCGAGCCTCCCGCGTCGATCTGGACCGCGCGGCTGATGCCGCTCGCGAGCTCGACCTCCTCGAGCTCGAGCGTCGCGCCGGCGTGGACGGACATGCTGCTCCAGAAGCGGTCGGGGGGCTGCGCGCCACGCACCCGCAGCCGCGCGATGCGGGTGGTGCCGGTGTGGGCGATCAGCGTCGCCTGGAGGCGAAGGGTCGTGGTGTCGCTGCACGCACCGAGCAACGTGACCCCTTCGAGCTGTAAGTCGGCGCTCCGATGCTCGCCCGCAGAGAGGGCGACGACGTGCGCGCCCGTTCGAAGCGCCTCGGCGATCGTCGCGTACGGGTGCGCGCGCGTGCCGTCGCCGCCGGCCCCGGTCGGACGCACGTAGACCGCGTCGGGCGGAGCGTCGGCGGCGAACTCGTCGTCGCAGTGCGTCGCGAGCGGCACGCAGCCCCGTCCGGCAACGAGCAGCTGGCCGTCGCCACAGCGCGGCGCCTCCACCCACGGCACACAGGCCGCGCCGCCGAGCGAGAGCGCGCTCGGCAACCAACCGTCCGGGCACGTGGGCTCGACCCGCGCGGGCGCGAGCGGCGGCACGGGCGACGCGATGCCGGCGTCGGTCGGGGCGATCGGCCCGGGACCGGTCGAGCACCCCACCACGAGCGCCGCGACGGCGACGAGGCACGACCACGCACGCATCGACCGATCGTGTAGCAGGCTCGCGCGCTCCTGCACCGGCCGCTCCGCACGCTCCGACGCGTCCCCCGGGGTGCGCCACCCGTGTCGAGCTCCCGGACGGTCGTCGCCGCGCCGTTCGTCGCGCTCCATGATGAGCTCAGGAGTGGCCGCGCCGTGGGCGATCCACCACGCTATCTGACCCTGCATGTCGTCGTCGGCGTCCTCGCCGAGCGAAGCTGGCCCGAGCTACGTGCGGCGAGGATCGACGCGCGGGCCGCCGCTTCGGCGGATCACTCCTTCGGAAAGTGCCCGAAATACGGTTCCGCTTCGCGCAGGACGCGTGCGTAGGAGGGCCGCCCCTTCAGGCGCTCGAGGTACTCGCGCGCACGCGGATGATCCCCGCCGAGTGGCGCGACGAGGTCGGCGTAGAAGAGCGCCGGCGCCGCCGCACAGTCGGCCATCGTGAAGCGCTCGCCCGCTGCCCAGCTGCGACCCGCGAGATCGCGCTCGATCATCGCGTAGGCCACGCCGAGCTGCTTGCGCGCCTCGTCGACGCCGTAGGGATCTCTCGACGATGCCGGCCGCAGGCGATCGGTCACGATCTTCTGCATCGGCGTGTGCACGTAGAGATCGAAGAATCGATCGCGCAGGCGCGTCTCGAGCGCCGCCTCGGGCTCGGCAGGCAGCAGCCACGACGCGCGGGGGATCGTCGTCGCGAGATGCTCGAGGATGATCGTCGACTCCGGAACGACGCGTCCGGCGTCGACGAGGAGCGGCATCTTCCCTACCGGCCAGAGCGCGACGTGGGCCGCGGCCGCCGCCGGATCCGCGAGATCGAGCAGGCGCGGCGTGAACGCGATCTCCGACTCGTAGAGCGCGATGAGCACCTTGTGGCAGTAGGAGGCGAGGGGATGGAAGTGGAGCTCCAGGGTCATGGCTGACCTCGCCAGTACGCGTAGCCGTTGATGCGGAAGGGCACCTCGAGCTCCCGACAGACGTCGGCGAGCAGGTCGGGCGTGTAGAAGTAGTTGGCGACGTGCGTGATGCGCTCCTCGTCGTGCGACAGGCGGGTGATCCCGCGCACCGCCTCGCCGTCCACGTGCGCGTACCAGGAGAGCAGCACCGGCTCGCCGCGAAACGAGCGCAGCTCGGCCCGCACCGGCGTGGGCAGCGCGCCCGTCCGATACTGCCGCTCGACTCCGCACTCGGCGCTCGGATCGGCGAGGCGGCGACTGCCGAACATCATCCCCGGCAGCACCCGTGCGCGCGCGGCCTGGCGCCCGTACTCCCGCGTCGCGCCGACGACCTCGACGCTCGCGGTCTCGAGCAGGAGCGCCGTCACGCGATCGAGATCGTGCGCGTTGAAGGCTGCGCAGAACGCATCCAGCAGGGCCGGCGCGGGCGCGGCCCCGGGCACCGTCTCGGCCTCGGCGAGCTTGCCGCGCCCGCGATGGAGCGCGCTCTTGATCGTGTTGGGCGTGGTGCCGAGCGTCTCGCCGATCTCCTCGAGGCTGAGATCGAAGACCTCCTTCAGGACCACCGCGGCGCGCTCGCGCGGCGTGAGCTGCCCGAGCAAGGTGCCCGCGGCCTCCCGCGCCGCGCGCGGATCCGAGTCGAGGATCGGCACGTCACGCGCTTGCGCGGCGTGCTCGCGCGGCCGGCGCGCCCGATCGATCCACAGATTCGAGGCCACGCGGAAGAGCCAAGCGCGCGGGCTCGCGGGCGGCTCCACGATCTGGCCGAGCGTGACGAACGCCCGCGCGAGCGTGTCTTGCGCGAGATCCTCGGCGTCCCAGGGCGAGCGCGTCAGGTAGCGACAGTAGCGATAGAGGTCCGGCCGCAACGGCTCGTAGACGTCGAGGAAGCGCTGCCACGACGTGCGGAGCGTGCGGGCGAGCGCGGGAACCGGATCCGAAGGCGTGCTCATGCGAGAGAGACGGGCGAGCGGTGCCGGAGGATAGCGCCCGACGAGCGGACGCGGACGATTCCAGCGGAGCGCCGCGATCTGCCTCGGGGATGGACGGGGCGCGCTGGTGCACTATCTCGTACGCGTGACCACGCTCCGCACCGAACGCCTCGTCCTGCGTCGCGCCCGCCCGGGCGATCTCGATGGGCTCTTCACCGTGCTCTCCGACCCGGAGACGATGCGCTACTGGTCGACGCCGCCCCACGCGAGCCGCGACACGACGCGCGAGTGGCTGGCGCAGATGCTCGCGTCGCCGGAAGAAGAGAGCGAGGACTTCGTCGTCGAGCACCGAGGCGAGGTCGTGGGCAAGGTCGGCTTCTACCGCCTGCCCGAGATCGGCTTCGTGCTGCGCCGCGACCTCTGGGGCCGCGGCTTGATGACCGAGGCCGCGAGCGCCGCGATCGCGCACGTGTGGGCCACGCGCGACATCGACGAGATGCGCGCCGACGCCGACCCGCGCAACGCCGCCTCGCGCGCGCTGCTCACCAAGCTCGGCTTCGTCGAGACCGGCTTCGCCGAGCGCACGTACGAGATCGCCGGCGAGTGGGTCGACAGCGTGTACTACGCGCTCGCCCGGCCGCGCCGACCGACCGCCACGACGTAGGCTGCCACGGTGCGAGTCGGCGCACAGCGGCGAGCGGCTCTGCGAGGACGTCGACCAGGGGGGTACGAACGTACCGTGCCGTCGCTCGCGGGATGAGCGCATCACCGATGCATGACGACCACGGACGTTCTCGCGCTTCCCTCCTCGCCTCTCGCTCGTCACGTCGCCGGGCCCCATCGACGCCCCCTCGTACGGCGCGCGTCGCTCGCTCCGGCCGCGCTGATCGCCCTCCCCGCGACCATCGCCGCCGCGGTCCTCATGGTGCTGGCCGCCTCGCTCATCGGCCCGTTCATCATGTTCGCGATCCCGCTGATGCTCGCCTTCGGCTGCGCGATCGGCCCACTGCACGCGCTCGTGCGCGGCGATCTCTGAGCCGCTCCCGCGCCGGTGGCTCGCGCGCGACGAGCGGGCCTTCTTCGCGGACCATCGACCGCTCCGCTCGCTCCGTGAGCACGTCCTGGTCTCGCAACGCGCGCGCCGCATCGACGTCTACGGGCGCGACGACCGCCGCTGGACCCTCGATCCGTGCGATGGCGACGAGCAGGGCGATGCGCGCGTGCGCTTCGAGTCCCTCGGCATCGAGCTCGCGGTTCGAGACGTCTACGAAGACGGCCTGGGCCCGATCGGGAGCGGAGGCCCCGAGCCTGTCTCTCGCCTGTCTCTCGGTGTGGCCTCGGCGTTCACGGCACACCGGCCCGTCGCCCATGACGCCCTTGCCGCGCGGCTCGCCATGGAAGCCGTCGCGCAGAAGACCAGGATCAGTCGGCCGAGCTGACGCAGCGCCAGCGAGTCAGCGAGTTGCGATCCGTGGGGAAGCGGCTGCCCCGCCCGGTGAGCGACTCCACCACGACCACACCCCCGAGGGACTCGTCCCAGGCCGCGCTCGGGATGGCGCGGGTGTCGTAGGCGCCCGGCATCGGCGGGAACACCGAAGCGAAGGGTCCGAGGTCGGGGTCCGCGAAGGCGATCTGGATGTCGAGGAAAGGCTCGACGGCGTTTCCCCCCGGGTGATCCGCCCGGCCCGCCGCACAGACGAAGGCGACGCCAGTGCTCGTGGGGACCAGCTGGCAGAACGCCTCGCGTCCGGTGAAGAGCGGCGCCTCGGAGATGACGACGCCCGAGATGGGATCCACGTAGTAGACGATGAGGTGGTGGTGGTCGGTGGCCGAGGCGAAGGCCACCACCACCCATCGGCCATTCGCCGCATCCCACGCGTCGGTGACGATCTCGCCCCCGGTCGGCCAGCTGGCGCCGGGTGGCGCCGTCGTCTCGAACGGGTGGCCGAGGTCGGCGAACGGAAAGCGCCAGAAGCGCCGGTCCTGGATGACGATCACTCCGTCGGGGATCGCTTCCGCGATGAGGATCCCACGGGAGTCGACCGGCTCGGTCAGTGGGAGGGTGTCGACCGCCGTGATGGCGTCGGTCGTGCCGTGCGACACGACGAGCCGCCCTGGCTCCAGTCGGCTGATCAGCAGCCACGGCGAGACGACCTCGGAGCCCTGCCAGCGGAGCCCCAGCGGCCATAGCGCCTCGAGTCGCGCATCGATCGCCGGTGCGCCGAGCGTGCCGTCGTCGCTCACGGAGCGGTAGCCGCCATCGAGTAGGACGAGGTTGCCGACTGGCACGCGGAGCATCGACGACGCAGGCGGTGCCGTGATGCTCCACGCGAAGGGGCGCTCGAGAATGTCGACGGTCTCGTAACGGCCGTTCCAAAGGGGCACGGCGGAGTACAAGCCGAAGATCGGAAGCGCACCGGTCGCCCCGACGCTGTACACGATCCGCGACTCTCCTTCGGTCGCGAGCTCGCCGACGACACCCGCGCAGTCCGACCGGCCCCCCGCGTCCACCGCGTCCGCATCGACCGTGCCCGCGTCGGCCGCGCCCGCGTCGACCCTGCCCGCATCGACCGCGCCCCCATGGACCGCGCCCCCATCGACCGCGCCCCCATCGACCGTGCCCCCATCGACCGTGCCCCCATCGACCGGGGCCGCGTCTGTGGGCACCGACGCATCGTCGAGGGGAGCGTCCGACGTGCTTGCGTCGGGACGACCCACGTCGCGACCACCCGCGTCGGCCGCGGGAGGCGCGGTGCAGCTGCAGCCGGCGATCGACAGCGTGAGCACCGCGACGAGCCACGACTTCTGGACGGAGAGCATGGGCGCTACCTCAGGGTCGAGCGGTCAGCGCCGCACCACGCATCCAATGTGCGCCCCGTCGATCCACCGGGCCTCATGCATTTTCGGCCATCCCCACAGGCGCATCGAGGCACGCCCGCACCCGTCTCGTGTGGGTCGGGCGGGCCTCGCGCGGGAGGAGCGGCGGCGGCTGGCTCCAGAGATCGCACTCCGAGCGAGAAGCTCTCGCTCAGGGCCCTCGATCCAGCCCTGACGACCCTCCGGACGCTGCTGAGCGAGCAGCCATGGGGGCCGGCGCTACACCGGCTGCGCGTGCCGCGTCCATGCCGGCGCGGTGGGCAGGACCTCGAGCGCCCTCGCCCGGCGGCGGCGCGCTCCTCTTGGGCGGCTCGAGCCACCGACGACGCCGACGTGGGTGGGCGATCCGAGCACGCCACGTTGCGACCGAAGACGCCAGCACCCGGCCGATCCACGCGCCGCCCTCATCTTTCCCACCATGCAGCCCAGCGTCTTCACGCTCTACGAGTCCTCGAGCCAGCTTCTGACGAGGCGGCTCCTGATCTTCGGTGGCTCGGCGGTCGTCAGCCTGCTCGGCGTCGTGATGTGCGGCGTCGTGGGCGGGATCGGCGCGGCCTTCACGGCGATGGTGATGCTCGGCTTCGCGACGGTGCTGGCGCTGTTCGTCGCGAGCCTGGGGATCGTGCCCTTCCTCGACGCGAGGCCCGTCGGGCAGGTGACGGTGGAGAGGAGCGCGGTGCGCGAGTCGAAGACGGGACGGCGCATCGACTTCGCGCAGCCCCACACCGTCGCGGTGCTGTGCAGTCAGCGCGTCGTCCGCACCCGGGTGAAGGGCCGCTACGCCGAGTACGAGCAGAGCCTGGCGTACGACTGGGTCGCGCTCGTCTTCGAGCAAGGCGCGACACGCCTCACGTTCACGCAGCCCCACGTCGACGCGTCCTACGACTCCGGCATGCGTGGAGAACGCCGGGTCAACCGCGGCTTCCTCGGACGCCCGCCGACCCCGTACGGCGCGCGGCCAGACGGCCTGGCGGTGGATCTCATGCAGTTCGACGACTTCGAGCGCGCGCTGGGGAAGGCCGTCTCGGAGGGCTTCCGGCTCGGCCTCGTCGCGAGAGCGGGCTGACGATGCGCTCGCAGGACGAGGTGCTCGCGCGGCGTCGGGCGGGGCCCACGCTCGCCGCGCGGGTGGACCGCGCGCGCGCGCCCCGCGCGTCGAGGTCACCCCGGGTCGGGGGAATGAACGACGGCTTCGCCGAGTCGGGGGAATGAACGACGGCTTCGCGGCCACCGCCAGCCGAACGCGGGCGAGCGCGCGCGCGGGCCGCTCCGCTCAGCCGCGGTGCACTCGGGGCGGCTTGCCGGTCCAGCGCGCGAACGCTCGCTCGAACGCGCCGCGGGAGGTGTAGCCGAGCTCGGCGGCGACGGCGTCGATCGACGCGCCTCCGCCGAGCCGTGCAGTGGCGCGCTCCACGAACAAGCGCGCTCGCTCGGCGGCGAAGCTCGTGCTCTGGCTCGTGAGCCGGCGCTGGAGCGTTCGGGGGCTCACGCCGAGCACCGCGGCCGTCGTCTCGAGCGTCGCCTCGCCGCCTGCGTGCGCCTTCCAGAACGCAGACTCGAGGTCGTCCTCGGGGGCCGGCGCCGGCACGAGCATCTCCGGCGCCTTCTCAGCGAGAAGGCGCGCCAACGCAGGGGACGCGCCGCGGAACGGCAGTGCGAGATCCGCGCGGGCGAACCAGAGCCGGCTGCTCGGCGCGTTCCACCGCGGCACGACGCCGAAGAAGCGGCGGTACTCCTCGGGCGCCTCGGGCGGCATCTGGTGCTCGACGGCGAGCGGCACGAGCGGCCCACGGCCCTGGCTCTCCCCAGGGCCACACGAGCCGGTACACTCGCGCATGAGCGCGACGGTCGCGCCGAAGATCGTGTCGACGCCATGGCGCGTGCGGAGCGTGGGCATCGGATACTCGAGCCCCGCCCCGTCCGCGGAGTCGATCCGGCGGATCCCGGTGCCGCGCGCGAACGCGCTCATCACCCGGCCGAGCACGTCGAGCGCCGCATCCAGGTGCGTCGCGTGCGCCAGCGAGGGACCGACCGGCCCCATCTGATCGACGGTGAAGCGCATCCCGGCGTGGAGCCCCACGACCGGGTCCTTCGTGAGCGTCTCGTAGGCGCGCCAGATCGAGAGCGTCTCCTCGTAGGACAGCTCTTTCGTCGTCTCGAGGTGCTCGAGCGCCAGCTCAGCGGCCGCCGCCACGTCGGAGAGCGCGAGGCCGAGCAAGCGGCCCCACGTGAGCACGAAGGGCGAGACGCGGATCGTCTCGGTGGCGCTCGCGCGCTCTCGCGGGCTCGGCACACGCGGAGCCTAGTACATCGACCCGTGAGCTCGATCCGCATTCCGCGAATCGCTCTTTCCGTACCGGTGGGCTCGCGGAGAGGGCCACCACGCTTGCGAAGCGAGCTCGTGCCTCCCCGCGGGCCCCACCGAGGAAGGGCCGCGGGCCCTCCCTCGGGCTCCCATCCGCGCGTCCGACGACCCGGATCGAAGTTCCGGGTCGGAGTACGAGACGATGCGGCCCGACGTCGTCACGTGCCCGCGCGGACCTGGTGCGGGGTCTTGCCCGACCAGCGCACGAACGCGCGCTCGAACGCCGAGCGCGATGCGTAGCCGAGGCGCTCGGCGATCGCGTCGATCGTCAGAGACTCGTCCAGGAGCAGCTCGCTCGCGCGGCGCCCGAGGAGCTTGGCGCGCTCGTCCGCGAAGGTCGTCTCCTGTGCGGTCAGGCGCCGCTGGAGCGTACGCGGGCTCATCCCCATCGCCTCCGAAGTCGTCTCGAGCGTCGCCTCGCCATCCTGGTGCGCCCGCCAGAACGCGCGCGCGAGCTCACGCTCGAAGGTCACCGACACCTCGTCGGCCTGGAGCAGCTCGAGCGCGCGCTCGCCGAGGAGCTGCGCGAGCTCGGGCGAGGCCCCGCGGAACGGGAGCGAGAGGTCCTCGCGTCGGAACAGGACGCGGCTCGTGTCCATGCTCCAGGTGGGCGCGACTCCGAAGAAGCGCACGTACTCGTGCTCGGCCGCCCGCTCGCTCTGGTGGTGGACCGCATGGAGCACGAGCGGGCCGCGTCCGCCGGTGCGCCCCGGCAGGCACGAGCCGGTGCACTGTCGGACGAGGGCGACGATCGAGGCGAACGCGTTGTCGAGGCCGTGACGGGTGCGGAGCGACGGCATCCGGTAGGCGAGGCCGGCGCTGTGCTCGTCGTCGTAGCGGGTGATCTCGACGTTCCGCACGAACGCAGACATCAGGTGAACGAGCAGGTCGATCGCGGAATCCAGGCTCGGGCAGGCGGCGACGGCCGGGCCCATCACGCCCATCTGGTCGATCGTGAAGCGCGAACCGGCCCGCAGACCGATGACGGGGTCCTCGGTCAGCCGCTCGAGGGCTTGCCAGAACCCGACCAGCTCGCCGTAGGTCAGCTCGCTGGCGCCCTCGAGCTTGGCGAGCGGAATGTCCGCCGCGAGCGCCACCTCGGAGAGCGAGAGGCCGAGCACCGGGATCCAGCTCAGGACGAACGCGGAGATGCGATAGGCCGGCGCGTCGGACACGGCGCCGCATTCTGCACCGAATCCGCCCCGCCGAGCGAGGCGGGCGCCTCTTTCGCCGAAGGCCCTCTGCCCCGGATGCGCACCCGTCCCTGCTCGCACCCGGGCTCGCGCATCGCGCAGCCCGCGGAGAAGCGCCGACCCACTCGCGTGGCCACACCGATGATCGCGGTCGCGAGGTTCGCAACCCGATCTCGCGCGTCGTCGCGCGGCGAGCGTCGTCCATCGGCTCGTCGCGCACGGCGTGAGCGCAGACTGGAGCGCGCTCCATCCGACGGACTCGAGTCACGTCGTGTTCCGCCTGGGCGAGCCTGGCTGCGCCGAGATCTCGGTTCGCGCGCGCGAGCGACGGATGTCGCGCGACTCTCGCGGCCCGCGGCTCAGTCCTCGGGGGCCGATACGCGGCCCCCTCCATCGGGAGTGAATCCCGATGGAGCCTCCCCCTCGTATCGCTCCGCGAGAGAGGGCGACAGGTTTCCTGTCATCCTCTCAGGTCTCCTTCACCGAGATGCCCGCGTGCTGCATCAGCAGGGACATCACGTGGCCCACGCGCTTGGGCGAAAGGCGCGTGAGCTTGTCGACGACCGCCGCGTCCATGCCCACGGTCAGCCGCTCCTTGCGCTTCACGATCGCATTCACGATCGTGGCCGCCGCCTCCTCGGCGCTCACGCCGTAGTCCCGGCTCTGGCCCTGCTGCCGCTGCTTCTCTTCGGCGGAGATGTCCGGCGCGTTGGCGAGGATGTTCGTCTTCACGCCGCCCGGGAACACCGTGGTGACGCCGACGCTCGTGCCTTCGAGCTCGAGCGCGAGGCTCTCGGAGAACAACTTCACCGCCGCCTTGCTCGCGCCGTACACGCCTTGACCGGGCACCGGGCACAGGCCGCCCATCGACGACACGTTCACGAGCTGCGCTTCCTTCCGCGTCTTGAGGCTCGGCAGGAACGCGTGGGTGACGTGCACCACGCCCCACCAGTTCACACCCATCACGCGCTCCATCTGCGGCAGCGTGAGCTGAGAAAACGGGACGAACGGCTGGATGATCCCCGCGTCGTTGATCACCACGTCGACGACGCCGTACTCGGCGATCACCGCCGCGTGGAACGCTTGCGCGGTCTCGGGCTTCGAGACGTCGCCCTGGACCGCGATACACCGGGCGTGGGCGGCGCGCACGAGCGACGCCGTCTCCTCCACCCTCGCGCGATCGAGGTCGAGCCCCGCCACGTGGGCCCCCGCCCGCGCGACCTCCAGCGCCAGCGCGCGCCCGATGCCCGACCCCGCGCCCGTGATCGCCACCACCTTGCCTGCGAGCTTCATGTCTCGTGGCTAGGCACCGATTCGCTCGCCGCCACCACGCGGTTCGTCTCCGCGTGCGAGCGCCTCTCTACACGGCGGTTCCGTTTCGACGTACGAAACGACACGGGGGGTCGCGACTGCCGATCCTGTCGACCAGGCTCAGCGCCAGTCCGTCGCCCTGAGCCGCGCGTGCGCTTCGGACGCATCGGTGACGGCGACTCTTCGGATCATCCCGAGAGTCGTCGCGCACGACGATGCGCCGAGAGAGAGCTACGACGAGCTCTGAAAGTGCGTGGCGTCAGCACCATGAGGGCCGACGCGACGAGCGCCGACGACACGACTCGCAGTGCAGGGCTCGACGGGCGAGTGCTATGTTCGACGACGATGGGCCAGCCCGCGACCGCCGCGCCGCTCCGAGCCATGACGCTCGAGGACTGGGGTGCGCTGCCCGAGGACGAGGCGGGCGAGCTCGTCGACGGCGTTCTGGAGGACGACGAAATGGCGGGGTGGGCGCACGAGGTCGTCGTCACGTGGCTCATCGCCGTGCTCGCGGGATGGGCCAAGAGCGCGCGGGCGCGCGTTGCAGCTTCCGACGCGAAGCTCGGAGTCTCGGCGCAACGAGGCCGCAAGGGCGACGTGCTCGTGTACCTCGCAGGTGATCGACGCCCGCCCGGCCACGGCATCATCCGCGTCCCGCCCAGCATCGTCGTCGAGGTCGTCTCTCCGAGCCCGACCGACGCGCGGCGCGACCGGATCCAGAAGCTCGACGACTACGCCGCGTTCGGCGTGAGGTGGTACTGGATCGTCGATCCCCAGCTGCGCACCGTCGAGATCTTCGAGCTCGGCGCCGACGGACGCTATGCGCGCGCGATCGGTGCGAGCGAAGGACGTCTCGCGCACGTGCCTGGCTGCGTGGGCCTGGAGCTCGACGTGGACGCGATGTGGGCGGACCTCGACGCCGCGCTGGCGGAGGCCGAGCCCACGAACGAGTAGCGCTCGTTCGAAGAGCGCTCGTCTCGTTCACGGTCGCTCTGCTTGGACGATGCGCTACTCCGTCTCGTCGTAGTCTTCACGCATGACAGACTCTGCAGACCCCGTCTCGACGCTGCGCGACGTCGTGATGCGACGGCGCTCGGACGACGGTCGAGCGCTGCGGGCCGACGACACGCGGCGCCTGCTGGCGGCGCTCGAGGCCGTGCGCGTGGCGCGCTCGGTCGACGCCTTGCCGTGGATCGTCGAGCTCGAGGACAGTGCGAGCTCGTGCCGTGCGCTCGTCGAGGTGCTCGCACCCCACGTCGCCGACGGGAACGTGCGCGTCCTCGTGACGTGGTACGGCGAAGAGCACGAGGAGCCCGAGCGCGTGCCCGCCAAGCGGCTCGGCGACCTGACGAGCGAGCTCGCGCCGTTCCCGAAGGGTGTGATCTTCGACGTGACCCCGTGACAAGATGCGCCGATCCCTCCCGTGTGATCTTCGACGTCCGAGAGAAGGCACGGGGAGAGGCGGATGACGCTCGTGACGCGGCCGCCCCCCACGCCATCGCGGCGTCGATCGGGGAGGCTCGAGCGAGATCGCGACGCCGAGTGAAGCGCGCACGTCTTCGCGGGCGAGCGCGACGAGCGATCGTCTCGACGCGATCGCGCGCAGGCACGCGCTCGGCCTCTGCTCCTGGCTCGTCGCCGGTGGTGGTAAAGTGCTGCCGATGGCTCTCCCGGCTGCGCAGCGCGTGACCTACGCGGAGTACCTGGCGCGCGCGGCCTCGAGCGACGTCCGCCTCGAGTACTTCGGCGGCGAGATCCTCGCGATGTCAGGCGGAACGGTCGAGCACGGGCGACTGATCGCACGGCTCTCGTCCCTGCTCTCTCGCGCGCTCGAGGGCCGCCCCTGCGTGGTGCTGTCCTCCGACGTGCGCGTGCGCGTGCGCGCCGCCGACCGCGCCACGTATCCCGATCTGCACGTGGTGTGCGGCACCATCGAGAAAGACGACGAGGACGAGGATGCCGTCGTGAACCCCGTGGTGGTCGTCGAGGTCCTCTCGCGCTCGACCGCCGACTCGGATCGCGGCGATAAATTCGCCGACTACCGGCGCCTTCGCTCGCTTCGTGAGTACGTCCTCGTGTCACAGCGCGAGCGCCGGATCGACGTCTACCGTCGCGACGGCCGCCGGTGGACCCTCGACGAGCACGACAGCGAAGCGCGCATGCACCTCGACGCGCTCGACGTGGAGCTCGCCGTTCGCGACGTCTACGAGGACGCGCTCGGCCCGATCGTCGGCTGACGAGCATTTCCCGACGTTCCTCGTCGAGTCGCTCGATCGGGTAACGAAGCGGCTGCGTGGCGGCGTAGGAAGCTCGCACGCTACGCTGCGGTATGCGGTACGCGACTCGATGTTGCCTGGCGCTGGCGCTCTCGGGCTGCGCGTACACAACCGTCGAGCCGTCCATCACCGACGCCGCGCAGGACGGCGCGAGCGAAAGCGGTGCTCCGGAGGACGCCAGCGACGACGACGCGCCGCGCGCGTGCGCGACGGAGTGCCCGTGGGAGTGCGTCGACGGCACGTGCATGGCGGCGAGGCAGATCGCGGTCGGGAACTTTCATGCGTGCGCGCTCAGCACCGCGGGGAGCGTGCACTGTTGGGGCCGCACGCTCGGCCCTGCAATGGACGGGGACGTGTCGCTCGTGCCGAGGCGCGTGCCGGGCCTACGCGCGAGCCACATCACAGCCGGCGACTACCACACGTGCGTCACCGACGGAGGCGGCAACGGGACGGTGACGTGCTGGGGCGACAACACCTATGGCCAGATCGGTGACGGCACGACGATGGCTCGCTCGAGCCCCACGATCGTCTTCTACGGAGACCTCTTCGAGGTCGTCGCCGGCAACGAGACCAACTGGGTACGCACCGTCACGGGCTCCTTCGCATGGGGAGCGAACGACGAAGGTCAGCTGGGTGACGGCAGCACGACCTCGCGCCTCTCTCCGTACCAGCGCGCCTACGTGTCGGGGGTCGCGGCGGGCGGCCATCACGCGTGTGCCAACGGCGCCGGTGTCGTCCAGTGCTGGGGCCGGGCCAACTGGGGCCAGCTCGGCGACGGCCAGGCAACACACGAGACGTGCACCGACGACGTGTCGGGACCCATCGACTGCGCGACCGAGCCCGTCGACTCCATGTTCCCGATCGGCAGCCTGTTCGCGGGCTCGGAGGTGACGTGCGCCATCGACAACGACCGTCACGCGTGGTGCGCGGGCTGGAACAGCGCCGGCCAGCTCGGCGACGGCGTGGACCACGGCCTCTGCGGCCTCGACGACTGCTCGCGCACGCCCGTGCGCGTCCCCGATCTCGAAGACGTCACGGACATCGCGTTCGGCGACGGCACGACCTGCTTCCTCTCGGCGGGTCACGTGCTCTGCGCCGGCATGCCGTTCGACGATCTGCCGCACGACACGTGCCCTCCCTCGCTACGCACGCCCGCCGTCCACTGCGTGCGAGCGCCGACCGAGGTGCCCGGCATCACGGACGCAGTCTCCATCGCCGCGCACGGCGCCGCCTTCTTCGCCATCCGCCGCGACGGAGGCGTGCTCGCATGGGGTCGAAACCCGATGGGCGTCCTCGGCGACGGCACCACCACCGACCGACCCACGCCCGTCGCGGTGCACGTCGCGGACTGAAGCGGCGCCGGCCGACGGCCGACGAGTCAGCCTTTGCGGCTGCTCAGCGCCAGCGCCCCCTCACCGCGCGAGCAGCGCGGCGACCTCGGCGCGATCGCGGCGCGGGCCGTCATGCGCTTGCGCGGTCCACGCCACCAGCGCGCGAGGTTCGGCGCGTCGACGACGCCGTCGCGGAAGGTCCACGGCGAGATGAGCACGGCCGACCCCTCGTAGACGTTGGCGCTCAAGCCACGCTCAGTGGGCATCCGCGCGAGCCCACGAGCGCATCATGCGCGGGAGTGGAGGTCTGCACGCGCTCTGCATCTTCGGATCGAGCGTCCGCGGTGCGCGGCGACCAGGGTCGGCGCGCGAACGCGGTCCGGGAGAGCTCACTCCTCGCTCTCGTCGCCTTCGTCCTCGCCCTCCGCTGCCTCGCGCGCCGCGTCGTCGAGGAGCGTCGGCACCTCGATGCGCTCGTCACCGTGCAGCTGCTCGAAGCTCTGGTCGCGATGCGTCTCGGTCGCGCCGGCTCGCAGCGTCACGTGGAGCTGGCCGTCGGCGAGCGTGGCCTCGGCGCTCGTCTCGACGAGCGGCTCTTCGTCGTCTGGCGCGGTGCGGATGGCCGTGTCGATCTCGTGGCCATCTTCCTCGCAGTAGACGTCGTGCGAGCCGTGACCGGTGATCGCGCTCGCGAGGTCGAGGTGGACGCAGTGAGGATCCGGCTCCAGCCGGCACACGATCGCGTGCGACTCGGTCGTGGACTCCTCGGTGTCGGTCACGTAACAGCTCGCGTCCGGATGATCGGCAGGCGGATCCGTCTCGCCCATCGAGGACTCGCTGCACTCCACGTCGTAGGTGACGAGCAAGAGGTCGCCCTCGACGGTGAGCGTGGGTGTCCCGCCGTCGCAGCCGCCGGAGTGGCCGTGATCGGTCGAGTCGTAGCTCCCGACGCTCGTCCAGACGACCCACGTCGCGTCGCGCGCGCGGAGCGAGATTGCCAGCGACGTGTTCGCGAGCATCGCGCTTCCGTCGTCGATCGTGCTGACCGACACCTCGGTGATCGCGCCGGTCGCCGTCGCGTGCGCGACCGTGCTCACCGAGGCCTCGACCGGCAGGCCGTCCCAGTCTTCGCCGGACAACCCGCTCGCGAGCACGCGCTCGATCGTGGACGCCTCGGTCGTCGCGACACGGAGCGCGCGCTCGCCCTCGGTGACGGCGATGCCGGCGACGCGCACGGAGTCGTCGTCCTCGTCCGCCGGCGGCGCGCCGAGCGCGTCGAGGTGCCGCCGCACGCTGGCGTTCGGCCGGAGCGTCTGCGAGCGCGCGTAGGCGACGCGGGCGGTGGCGGCGTCGCCCATCGCCTCGGCGACGAGCCCGCGGTTGAACAGGCACATCGCCACAGGGACGCGCGTGTCGGCGGCGAGCTCGGCGTCGGTGCCGAAGATCGTGAGCGCGAGATCGATGCGCGACGCCGCGAGCCGCTCGTTGCCGGCGAGGTGCGCGACGTAGCCGGCCTCGCAGAGCACGCGCGGGGCGCGCGGCGTGGCGTGCAGCATCGCGTCGAACGTCGCGAGCGCGCGCGGGTAGTCGTGCGCGGCGACGGCGGCCCGCGCCTCACGCAGCTGCGCGAGCTGAGCGCGCAGCTCGGCCGGCGTCGGAGCGCGCGCGGGCGTCGCGGCGCGCGCCGGTGACGAGGTCGGCGGCGCGACGACGGCCGGTGCCGGGATCGCAGGCGGCGCTACCGGAGCCGACGCGGGCGGCGCCGACGAGGGCGGCGCCGCGGACGACGCGGGCGCGGCGGAGGATCCGCATCCGGCGAGGAAGAGAACGGCGAGCCGCCACGACGCACGCATGCGCGAAAGATACCGTGACGTCTCCCCTACGCGCTGCCCCGTCCCACGTGCGCTGCGTCGATCGGGGCGTAGCCCGCCCACGACGAAGCGCCGACCTACTCACGTGGATCGGCGCTCGTTCGACGAACCGCGACTCGTTCAGGCGACGACGGTGCCGGTGCCGGTACCGGTGCCCGTCCGCGAGCCGCTGCCCGAGCCCGTCTCCGGCGTGACCGGATCCGGCTCGAGCGCCGCGGCGAGCACCTCGCGCATGTCCTCGGCCAGCACGAATTCGAGGTCGTGCCGCACCGCCTCGGGGATCTCCGGCAGATCGCGCTCGTTCTGCTTGGGAACGATGATCCGCTTGAAGCCCGCCCGATGCGCCGCGAGCACCTTGCTCTTCAGGCCGCCGATCGGCAGCACGCGGCCGCGGAGCGTCGCCTCGCCCGTCATCGCGACGTCGTGCCGCACGCGCCGTCCGGTGACGAGCGACGCGAGCGCCGTGAACATCGTGATGCCCGCCGAGGGCCCGTCCTTCGGCACCGCGCCGGCCGGCACGTGGATGTGCAGGTCGTGCTTCTCCATGAACTCGGGATCCACGCCGAGCTCCGCGCCGTGACTGCGGAGATAGGCGAGCGCCGCGCGCGCCGACTCCTTCATCACGTCCCCGAGCTGACCGGTGATCTCGATGCGTCCCTTGCCGGCCATCTTCGTGGTCTCGATGTAGAGGATGTCGCCTCCCACCGGGGTCCACGCGAGGCCCGCCGCGATGCCGGGCGCGTTGTTGCGCTCGGCCGAGTCGGAGAGGAACTTCGGCTTGCCGAGCACGCGGCGCACCGTAGCTTCGTCGACGGTGACCACGCCGCCGCCGCTCTCCTTCTTCTTCACGACGTCGAGCGCCACGCTGCGCGCGAGCCGCTCGATCTCGCGCCCGACCTGGCGTACGCCGGCCTCGCGCGTGTAGTCGCGCACGACCATCGCCAGGATCTCGTCGGGGAACACCACGGCGTCCTTGCTCAGGCCGGTGCGCTCGAGCTTCTGCGGCACGAGATGCCGCTTGGCGATCGCCACCTTCTCGTCGGTCGTGTAGCCGCTGATCTCGATGATCTCGAGGCGGTCACGGAGCGGCGCGCTCAGCGTGCTCAGATCGTTCGCCGTCGCGATGAAGAGCACTTCGCTCAGATCGAAGGGCAGCTCCATGTAGTGATCGGTGAACGTCTTGTTCTGCTCGGGGTCGAGCACCTCGAGGAGGGCCGCCTCCGGGTCGCCCTGCCAACCGCGCCCCATCTTGTCGATCTCGTCGAGGACGACGACGGGGTTCTTCACCTTCGCCTTCCGCATCGCGTTCACCACGCGACCCGGGAGCGCGCCGATGTAGGTGCGGCGATGGCCGCGGATCTCGGCCTCGTCACGGACGCCGCCGAGCGAGACGCGCGCGAGCGGGCGACCGGTCGCGTCGGCGACCGACTGCGCGAGCGAGGTCTTGCCGACGCCGGGCGGGCCGACGAGGCAGAGGATCGTGCCGCGCGCGCTGCCGTTCAGCTTCAGCACGGCCATGTGCTCGAGGATGCGGCGCTTGACGTCCTCGAGGCCGAAGTGGTCGGTCTCGAGCTTCTCTTCGACCGCGGAGAGGTCGCTGTTCGACTCCGCGCGCACGTTCCACGGCAGGTCGGCGATCCACTCGAGGTACGTGCGGATCACGTTGCCCTCGGCCTGGTTCGGCCCGACCTGATCGAGGCGGCGCAGCTCGCGGTCGACGACCTGACGGACCTCTTCGGGGAGATCCGCCGCGTCGAGCTTCTCGCGCAGCTTGTCCTTGTTGTCGTCCTCTTCGCCGAGCTCCTTCTGGATCGCGCGGAGCTGCTGGCGGAGCATCGCTTCCTTCTGCGACTTGCCGATCTCCTTGCGGACCTCGGAGTCGATCTTCTGGCGCATCTCCGCCTTCGCGCGCGCCTCCTGCAAGAGCTGCGTCACGAGGCGCACGCGCGAGGTGTGGTCGGTCTCGAGGAGCACCTCGACCTTGCGGACGTCCTCGAGGTCGAGCCAGCCCGCGACGCGGTCGGCGAGCAGGCCCGGCTCACGCGTCTCGGCGAGCATCTGGTGCAGCGACTGATCGCCCGGGGCGAGCTCGCGCAGGTGCTTCTTCAGCGCGGTGGCGAGCTCGAGGGCCTCGCCCTCGCCCTGCTTCTCTTCGACGCCATCGAGGCGCGCCATCCAGTACGGCGTCGACTGGGTCAGCGCGACCAGCTTCGCGCGCGAGAGCGTCTCGACCACGAGCACGATGCCGCGCGGGCCGCGATCGGTCCGCTCGAGCACGCGCGCGAGCGTCGCGATCGGGTGCAGGTCCACGAGGGCCGGATCCTCCAGCGCAGGATCGCGCTGCACCGCGAGGACCACGAGGTCGCCGGAAGAGAGGGACTCCGCCAGGACGCGCGAACGAGGGCGTCCGACGGGGATGGTCGTCTGGCGACCGGGCAGCACCACGCCGTGGCGCAGCGGAAGCAGCGGGAGCGTCGAGGGAACCGAGGGGCTCGTCGTCATGAGAACACGATAAGAGTGGCGGACGTTGCGTCACCTCACCGTCGTGGGGGGCGAATCTGAAGAAGTTTCAAGGCATCTCGGAGAGCGGCGCGGGGCGGCGGCGCGCACGGCGGGGCGCGGGCTGCGCAGCGCGTTGCACAATGCGCCGTTTTTCCGGGCGCGTCGGCGCGATTGATCTACGGTGCCGCTCCGCCATGACCCGCACGCTCTTCCTCTCCTGCCTCTTCGTCACCGCGTTCGCGAGCGCCGCGTGCTCGACGACCTCGGAGCACCCCCATCAGGACACCGGCGTCGCGCCCGGCGACGACGCGGGCACGAGCCCCGGCACGGACGCGTGGGTCACGCCCGGCACCGATGCGTGGGCTCCCGGGCTGGACGCGTGGGTCGCGCCCGGCGACGACGCCGGCAGCGGCAGCGATCCGCTCAACGCCGCGCCGACCTGCACGAGCAACGCGAACTGGACGAGCGGCAATCGCGGCAGCCAGCTGATGAACCCGGGCCTGGCGTGCATCGCCTGCCACGACACGGACTTCCGCGCGCCGTCCTTCTCGGTGGCGGGCACCGTGTACCCGACGGGCCACGAGCCCGACCGCTGCAACGGCATCAACGGCATCGCCAACGGCGTCACGGTCGACGTGACGGACGCGAACGGCACGACGGTGACCCTCAACGTCAACCGCGCCGGCAACTTCTTCTACGAGGGCTCGCTGACGCCGCCGTTCACCGCGTCGGTCAGCTACCAGGGCCGCGTGCGCCACATGGTGGGCGCGCAGACGAGCGGCGACTGCAACGCCTGCCACACGCAGAACGGCGCGAGCGCCGCGCCCGGCCGCATCACCGTTCCCTGAGCGGCCGAGGGCTCCGGCCCTCCCGCGCGGATCGCTGCATCGCCCGCCGTTCCTCGCCCTCCCGGCGAGCGAGCGCGCGGGCGAAGCCGTATGCTCTCGGCGATGAGCGAGGACAGCCCGTCCAACATCCCGCCCTCCGGGCTGCGAACCGTCGTCGACGCGATGCTCGCCGAGTACCGGCGCGAGCCGCGCGCGCACCACGTCGGCAAGCGCTTCATCCCGGATCGAAGGGAGATCCACGCGATCGTGGAGCTGCTCTTCGAGCTCGCCTATCCGGGCTTCACGGGCAAGCTCGACCTCGACGAGGACAACCTCGCCTACCACGTGGGGGAGCGACTCTCGACGCTGCGCGAGAAGCTCGAGCGGCAGATCGAGTGCTGCCTCTGCCACGCCGACGAGACGGCCTCGCGCCTCGACGTCCCCAAGTGCCGCATGCACGGCCGCGAGGTCACGGCCGAGCTCCTCGCCTCGCTGCCGCGCATCCGCCGCATGCTGGTCCTCGACGTGACCGCGGCCTTCGAGGGTGACCCCGCAGCCGGCAGCATCGACGAGATCATCCTCGCCTATCCGGGCCTCTACGCGATCACGGTGCACCGGTTCGCGCACGAGCTCTACGAGCTCGGCGTGCCGCTGATGCCCCGCATCATGAGCGAGCACGCGCACACGCGGACCGGCGTCGACATCCACCCCGGCGCGCGCATCGGCAAGAGCTTCTTCGTCGACCACGGCACGGGCGTCGTCATCGGCGAGACCACCGTGATCGGCGATCGGGTGCGCCTCTACCAGGGCGTGACCCTGGGCGCGCTCACCGTGCCGCGCGAAGAGAGCGGCCCCGTGCTCCGCGGGACCAAGCGTCACCCCACGGTCGAGGACGACGTGACGCTCTACGCGAACGCGATCGTGCTCGGCGGCGAGACGGTGATCGGCAAGGGCGCGGTGATCGGAGGCTCGGCGTTCGTCACGCAGAGCGTCGCCCCCGGTCACCGCGTGGCGATCGACCCGCCGCGGCTGCGCACGTCGGCGCCGGGAGCGAGCGCGACGCGGGACGGAAACGGGGCCTGATCTCGGCCGGAGTGCCCGGCGAGCCGAGGCCGACGCCATCGTGTCCGGGCCCGCGCCGGGACCTCCGGGCTCAGGGCGCGACCGTCCGGAGGATGGCCCACGCGATCGCGCCCGTCGCCGCGACCACCAGCGAGAGCGTGATCGTCAGCGTCGCTTCTCCCGGGCGCGAGGGGCGCCCGCGATGGGCCCGGAGCGAGGGACCGACCACGATCGCCGTCGCGATGCACGCGATCGCGCCACCCACGATCGCCGCGATCACTCGCCCCTCCCCGGCGGCCTCGCCCCACTGCTCGACGAGCGCCTCGTGCGAGCCCAGCGCCGGCGCGACCACGGCGATCACGAAGGCGAGGACGGCGGTGGTCGCCACCACCGCCCTCCGCAGCGCTCGCGCCGGCGGGCGCAGCCGTGTCGAGGCCGCGAGCTTCGTCTCGCGCGTCGCGCGCAGCGCGGTCGGACGCCCGAGCACGTGCGCCACGCCGACGACGTACGCCATGCTGGAGGCCACGGCGAAGAGCGTGGTCGCCGTCCCGTAGCTCGCGAGCGCCGCTTCGGTGCGGCCCGCGATGGCGGCGACCGAGAGCACCGGGACCGCGACGCCGAGCAGGCCCAGCGCGGAAGGGTCGCCCCGGAGGAGCGCGCGCAGGCCGACGAGGAGCGCGATGGGCGGCAGCGCGATCAGGACCCGATCCGGCACCGCGAGCGAGACCGTGCCCCACGCGGGCAGCACGATTCCGACGAGCCACGCGTTGAGACCCAGCGCGAGCAGGCGGATCGCCGCGCCCCTGCGCCCCTCCGAACGCTCGGGCTCCAGATAGCTTTCCGTGGACGCTGAACGGTCTTCCAGCCGTTCGTCCTTGGGATCAGGGGTCACCATCGGCTACTCTCGCACGCTGTGCGGTGCCAACAGTGCGGCACGACGTCGGGAGAGTCTGCGCGGTTCTGCTCCGCCTGCGGAGCGGCGATCGAGCGTGACGATCCGTCGAGCCCGGGCGATCCGCTGATCGGTCGCACGATCGGCGGCTCGTACCTGATGCAGGAGCTCATCGGCGTCGGGGGAATGGGCCGAGTCTACCGCGGCGTGCAGAACGCGCTCGGCCGGACGGTCGCCGTGAAGGTGATCCACCCGCACCTGCTCGGCGACGAGCAGACGGTGGCGCGCTTCTACAACGAGGCCCGCGCCGCCAGCCGCCTGAACCATCCCTCGAGCGTCGGCATCATCGACTTCGGTCGCACCGAGGACGGGATCCTCTACCTCGTGATGGAGCACCTCGCGGGCAAGGACCTCGCGACGGTCATCGCCGAGGAGGGGCCGCTTCCCTTCTCGCGCATCGTCTCCATCCTGCGGCGCGTGCTCTCGGCGCTCGGCGAAGCCCACGCGCTCGGCGTCATCCACCGCGATCTCAAGCCCGAGAACATCCTCATCCTCCGCTCGCGCCGCGGCGACGATCAGGTGAAGGTCGTCGACTTCGGCCTCGCGACCATCACCGGCACGCAGTCGACGTCGATCACGACGCCCGGCCTCGTCTGCGGCACGCCGGATTACATGAGCCCCGAGCAAGGGCGCGGCGATCCGCTCGATGCGCGCGCCGATCTCTACTCGCTCGGCGTGATGCTCTTCGAGCTGCTGACCGATCGGCTGCCGTACACCGACGACACGCCGACGAAGGTCGTGCTGCGGCACATCCACGACCCGATCCCCGATCCGCGCGAGGTCGCGCCCTACCGCGACATCCCGGCCCCGCTGGCCGAGGTCACCAAGAAGCTGCTCTCGAAGGACGCGGCCGACCGCTACCAGTCCGCCGACGAGCTCGAAGAAGCGCTGCGCGTCGCGACGACGCCCGAGGCCAAGACCTCGACGACGGCGAAGTGCCCGTCGTGCGGCGCGACGAATCCCTCGACGGTGCGCTTCTGCGGCGACTGCGGCGCGCGACTGACGGGCGTGTTCACCGCGCTCTCGAAGCCGCCGCAGGTCACCTCGCAGCCGCCCCTTCGCACGTCGACCGCACCGCCGGTCCCGCGTGGGCCCATGGTCGGGCGGCACGCCGAGGTCGAGAAGTTCGCCGAGCTCCGGCAGAGCGCGCACGAGCGCGCCGTGTGGCTGCGCCTCCTCGGCGAGCCGGGCGTGGGCAAGACGCGTCTGCTCTCGGAGCTGGCGGCGCGGGCCGAGGCGGCCGCGGACTTCGTGGTGCTCGCGGGCGCGCATCCTTCGTGGGCGCCGGTGCCCTACCACCCGATCCGGACGCTGCTCACGAAGCTGTTCGACATCGACGCCTCGCGCCTCGGGGAGCTGACGACGAACGCGCTGCTCGATCCGCTGGTGCGGGCGGGCATCTCCGAGGTGCTCGATCCGAAGGGCCTCACCGGCGTGCCCGGCAGCTCGCGCGCGGGCGCAGTGGGCGCGGCGCTCGCGCAAGGCGTGCGCGTCGCGGCGCGAAAGAGCGGCAGCGGGCTGGTCGTGCTGGGCGTCGACGACCTGCACGGCGCCGACGGCCTCTCGCAGGCGGCGCTCACGGAGCTGCTCGGCACCGAGGGGCTCACCTCGCTCCTGCTCGTGACCTCGACGACGCTCGCGCGCGACGCGAACGTGCAGCATCCGGCGCTCGTGAACATGTCGCTGCGCGGCCTCGACGAGGACGAGTCGCGCCACTTCCTCGCCGGCACCGCGCCCGACCGGCCGCGCCCGGTGGATCGCGAGTCGACGACGAGCCCCGGCACGCGCCTGTTCCTGCCGCTCTACCTCGAGCAAGTGAAGGCGCTCGGCGCGAGCTCGGCGCACGACGAGGCCCTTCCGCCGCGCCTCGCCGACGCCGTGATGGCGCGGGTCGAGCGCCTCGAGCTGCCGGCGCGCCGCCTGCTCCAGACGATCACCGTGCTCGGCGAGCGCGCGCCGCTCGAGGCCGTGAAGGAGATCGCGCCCGGCAACGATCTCTCGCCCTTCGACGCGCTCGTGCGCCTCGGCCTGGCGAAGCTCTCGAACGGTGACGCGGTCGTCGCGCATCCCTTCATCCGCGAGCTCGTGGAGGCCTCGATCCCGGCCGAGGCCCGCAAGGAGCTCCACGCGCAGGCGCTCGCCTCGGTCGCGAGCGAAGATGCACCTCTCGAGGTACGCGCCGAGCACGCGTTCCGCGCCGGCGAGCCGATGAGCGCGCTCCTCCTGCTCGAGCGCATGGGCGATGCGGCGCTGCTGCGCGGCGATCCCTCGGCGGCGATGCTCGCGTTCCGACGCGGCCTCGATCTCGCGCGCCGCGAGGTGATGATCTCGGGTGACGACTCGCTCGATCGCGCCGTCGTCACCTTCAGCCGCAAGCTGGGCGAGTCGATGGAGGCGCTCGGCGACTACGCCGGCGCCGATGGCGTGCTGCGCGAGGCGCTCGAGCTCGTGGGCCCCGCGAGCAAGGAGCGCGGGCGCATGTCGCTCCAGCTCGGGCGTGTCGCGGCCAAGCGCGATCGCGCGCGCGATGCGGCGCGTCTGCTGGGGCAGGCGATCGAGACCGCCGCGCGCGTCTCCGATCGCCGCACCGAGGCCGAGGCGCACCTCGAGCTCGGGGGCCTTCGCCGCAAGGAGTCGGATCTCGCAGCCACGGTGAACGCGTATCGCCGGGCCTGTGATCTCCTGATCGCCGAGCCGAGCGGCGCGGATGCCCTCCTCGCGCTCGCGTCGCTCCGCTTCGCCGAGGCGCTCGTGGAGGCCGGTAACGCCGAGCAGGCCGACGATCCGCTGATGATCGCGCACGCGCGGGCACGCGCCGCGAACTCGCCGGCGCTCGTGGCGCGCGCGACGGGCATCCAGGCGCGCGTTCGCCAGGCCCGGGGCGAGTCGGCGCAGGCCGAAGATCTGCTGAGGACGGCGAGCGAGCTCGCCGCGAGCGCCGGCGACGCCGAGTCGGCCCAGGTGTTCGCCAACGCGAGCTGACGGCCGGCTCTTTCGCGGGAAGGCTCTTTCGCGGGAAGCTTCGGCACGCCTCGCGTGTTCGCGACGAGAAGGGGAGGTCTGCGATGAACGATTTCGGCCCTTGGATCCGGCCCACCGTGGCGGGTCCCTTCGTGACGACGTTCGGCCTCGTGACGCTCGCCTACCTCGTCGGCGGCGACGCCAGCGCGGTCTGGCTCGCCGACCACGAGCTCGACTCGTGGCTCGTGTCGATGGTGCTCACGGGCTTCGTGACGGCGGGGATCGTCGTGAGCTTGATCGTGGCCGACGTGGTGCTGCTCGCGATGAAGTCGCGGAAGCTGCCGAGCGGCCTCGGGGCGTGGATGAGCTCGATGCTCGCGCCTTTCGCGCTCTGGCTCGGCTGGCACCTCACCGGGGGCCCGAGCGAGACCGTGCTCGAGGGCATCCTGCGCTTCGTGCTGCCCTTCCCGATCTCCGCGCTCGCGATCCGCTGGGCGCTCGGCCGACGTCCCTGATCAACGCGCGGGTGCAGCGACGCTCGGCCGCGACGCGGTGCCGAGCTTCTGCTCGAGCAGCGCGCCGTAGGCCCAGTTGCCGATCGCGACGCCGGCGAGCATGAAGAGCGCGTAGAAGCGGCCTTCGCCGAGCTGCGCGAGCACGACGCCGGGGCAGGCGCCCGAGAGCGCCCAGCCGAGCCCGAAGAGCACGCCGCCGAGGACGGTGCCGCGATGGATCGGGCGCGGCGCCCACGCGGGCTTCGAGGTGCGCGCGATCACGGCGAAGGCCGCCGTGAGCAGGACGACGCCGAGACCGAAGACCTCGTAGAGCCGGAAGTCGCGCGCCGTGAACATCGCGTTCACCTCGTCGTACGAGGTGAAGCCGATGCGCGAGAGCGAGAAGCCGAGCAACGCGCCCATGACGAGGAGCTTGCCGCTCGTGGTCGCCGCCGCGCTCATCGCAGGGCTCCGAGCGCGAGCGAGACGACGACGCCGGTGCCGAAGAACGACGCCGTGGCGAGCAGGCTTCCCGGTTGGAAGCGCGCGATCCCACAGAGGCCGTGGCCGGACGTGCAGCCCGTGGCCATGCGCGTGCCGAAGCCCACGAGCACGCCGCCGAGCGTCATCACGATCGCGCTGACCGCTGGCGAGCGCCCGAAGAGCGAGGCGAAGGCGGGCCCCGCGTCGAAGAAAGTCGGCGCGAAGGTGCCCGCGAGCAGGGCCGAAGCGAGCCCGCCGAGCACGAGCCCCACCAAGAACGAGACGTGCGTCGCGATCGCGTCGGTCCGCGCCGGCGCTTCCCCGCGCAGCCGATCCACGATCGCCGAGAAGCGGCTCGACACGCTCATCAGCTGTCCGACCACGAGCCAGTGCAAGAGCGCCACGCCCGCGAGCGCCAGCCCGCCGAGCCAGAACGGCCAGTACGTCATTGCGAAAGCCTACGACGACCGGCGCATTCCGTCCCGGAACGGGCGAGCGCCGCGATCAGGCGTCGAGGACCGACGCGAGCGTCTTGGTCAGCCGATCCACCGACACGGGCTTGGTGAGCCAGCCATCGAAGTGAAGATCCTCGTGATCGGCCTGCGAGCGGCCGGTCATCGCGATCACCGGTGCATCCCCGAAACGGCCCACGAGGTCGGCGCCGGAGCCGTCGCCGAGGTGGAGGTCGGTGAGCACGAGGTCGACGCCGCGCGCACGCATCGCCTCGGCCACGCCCCGCGCCGTCTCGACGCGGTAGCCGCGCGCCTGCAGCACGATCTGCACGAGCTCGAGGCTGTCCGCGTCGTCGTCCACGACGAGCACGCTCTTTCCCTGCCCGTCGACCACGGCCGTGCCCGAGGTCGGGGGCGAAGAGGACGAGGCGCCGCCCACCGCGGGAGGCGGCGCGGAGCCGCGGCCCGAGGTGGCCACGGCGGGCACCTCGAGACTGCGATCCGGCGGCGCGCCGTCCTTCCCGCCCGCCTCCGTCGTACCGCCCTGCCCGCGCTCGAGGCGCCGGTAGAGCGTGCGGCGATCGAAGCCGAGGATGCGCGCGGCCGCGCTCTTGTTGCCTTTCACCAGCGCGAGCACGTGGTGCATGTAGCGGCTCTCGAGCTCCTCCATGGAGACGAGCTCGGCCGTCGTCGCGGGGAGCAGGGCGCTGTTCGGATCCGGGCGATAGGCGCGCACGCGCTCGGGGAGATCGTCGACGACGAGCTGATCGTGCTGCGCCATCGCCACGGCGCGCTCGATGCCGTTCTCGAGCTCGCGCACGTTGCCCGGCCACTGGTACTGCACGAGCTTCGCGAGCGCGGGAGCGGCGATCCCCTTCACGGCCTTCTCGTGCTTGCGGGCGAAGCGCTCGACGAAGACGCGCGCGAGAAGCGGCACGTCGCCCTCGCGCTCGCGCAGGGGCGGCACCTGCACCGAGCAGACGTTGATCCGGTAGTAGAGGTCCTCGCGGAAGCGCTTGTCGGCGACCTCGTGCTCGAGGTCGCGGTTGGTGGCCGCGATCACGCGCGCGTCGAAGGGCACCTCGGTCGAGTCGCCGACGGGACGCACCTTGCGCTCCTGCAGCGCACGCAAGAGCTTCACCTGCATCTCGAGCGGCATCTCGCCGATCTCGTCGAGGAAGAGCGTACCGCCGTGGGCCTCGAGGAAGAGACCGCGACGGGCGACCTTGGCGTCCGTGAACGCGCCCTTCGCGTGGCCGAAGAGCTCGCTCTCGAGAAGCGTGGCCGGCACAGCCGCGCAGTTGATGGCGACGAAGGGGCCGTCCTTGCGCGGGCTGTGCTCGTGGATCGAGCGGGCCACGAGCTCCTTGCCGGTGCCGCTCTCGCCCGTGACGAGCACGGTGGCCTGCGTCGGTGCGATGCGACCGATCACGTCGAAGATGCGCCGCATCGCGGGGCTCTCCCCGAGCACCTTCGAGAAGCCGTGCACCTCGGCGACCTCGTTGCGCAGCCGATGCACCTCGCTCTTGAGGCGATGGTGCGTGACCGCGCGCTCGACGGTGAGCGCGAGGATCTCCGGGTCGACGGGCTTGACGATGAAGTCGAACGCGCCGGCGCGAAGCGCGCCGATCGCGGCATCCACGCTGGCGTGACCCGTCACGACCACGACGGGGAGATCGGGGCGCGCGCCGACGATCCGCTCGCAGAGGGCGAGGCCATCGAGCGAGCGCATCTGCAGATCGGTCAGGACGACGTCGATCTCTTCGCTCATCGCGTCCGAGATCGCCTCGCTGGGGTTGGTCTCCGGGGTCGCCCGGAAAGAACGGACGCGGAGGCTCTCGGCGAGCATCTCGGCGGCATCGGGGTCGTCATCGACGACGAGAACATTTCCACGCATGGGCGTGCGCACGTGCACAGGCTAGACCGAAAACGGGGCAGGACGGCCGATCCACCCCCGATCGACACAAATCGTGAAGATCACGAGCTTCTCTCGTCATCGCGGTCGACGGGCGTGGTGCGCGCCAGCGCTCACCTCCGTGCGGATGCGCCACACTTCGCCGATTTCGGCCCAGCGCAAGGTGCGCGCGCGTGGGCGCCGCAGGGCGTCGCACGCTGTCCCACGATCGTGCGCCGAAACCCGCGGGCGGGCTGGCGCATCGGTTGCTGCGAGGAGGTCGAGGAGTTCGACGATGCAGCAGTCGGAGACGACCCGTGGCGACGACACGCTCCCCGTCCTCGATCCGCGCAGCCCCGCGGCGGACGGCACGCCGGCGCACCCGATCGACGTCGCCGGGCGGAGCGACGTCGGCAAGGTCCGCTCGCAGAACGAGGACCAGTACGTGATCGCGCACCTCGGGCGCTGGGTCCGAGTGACGGAGACGACCATCGGCCCACCGGGCCGCGACATCACGAGCCCCCAAGGAACGCTCCTCGCGGTGGCGGACGGAATGGGGGGCCACGGCGGCGGGGACGTGGCGAGCGCCGTCGCCCTCGATGCGTTCGTGGAGCACTCGCTGCTCGCGATGCCCTGGCTCTCGTGGGGCGTGCCGGGCGGAAAGGAGCTGCTCACGCAGGACGCGCAGCGCTTCGTCACGGACTGCCAGGCGCGTCTCGGCACCGTGGCGAGCCGCAAGCACCTGCCGCCGCGGCTCGGCACGACGCTGACAGCCGCCTACGTCTCGGCGAGCGGGCTCGTGATCCTCCACGTGGGCGACACCCGCTGCTATCGCCTGCGGGAGACGATGCTCGAGCGCCTCACGCACGACCACACGCTCGGCGAGGCGCTCGGTGAGCCGAACGGCAGTCTCTCGCACGTGCTGGTGAACGCGATCGGCGGCAGCGCCGAGCAGCCTCGCCCCGAGATCGCGCTGCACAGCTGGCGCGCGGGCGATCGCATCCTGATCTGCTCGGACGGTCTGCACGGAACGGTCGACGACGTCACCATCGCGGGCGTGCTCGGCGGTGCGACGAGCGCGCGCCAGGCCGTCGACGCGTTGATCGCGAGCGCGATCGAGCGCGGGGCGCCCGACAACGTCACGGCCGTCGTGGGAATCGCGTGACGATCGTGGACGACACCGGCTCCGGCACACCCACCCCCGTCGATGGCGTCGTTCGCGCGCGCCGGCGCGAGCTCTATCCGTCGGGCGTCCGCGAGATCCGTCTCGGCCGCTATCGCATCGGCGAAGTGCTCGGCGAGGGCGGGATGAGCACCGTGTACGCCGCGCACGATCTACTGCTCGAGCGCGACGTGGCCCTGAAGGAGCTGCGCCTCGATGCCTGCGTCGACCCCGAGGTGCTGGTACGCGAGGCGCGCGCGCTCGCCTCGGTGCACCACCCGAACGTCGTCACCCTCTTCGGCCTGCACTTCGAGACGGGCCGCAAGCCCTTCTTCGTGATGGAGCACGTGCGCGGCACGAACCTCGAGGTGCTCATGCGCACCAAGCACCCGACGCTGCACGAAGCGCTCGACCTGCTCGGGCAGGCCGCCGCCGGCATCGACGCGATCCACGCGGCAGGCCTCGCGCACGGCGACATCAAGCCCGGCAACGTGCTCGTGGACGACGAGGGGCGCGTGAAGATCGCGGACTTCGGTCTCGTGCCGCTGCTCGAGCGCATGAGCCACGGCGAGGTCCTCGGAACCCCCGCCTACATGGCACCCGAGCGTGCGCTGGGCTCGGTGCCGGAGCCCGCGATCGCCCACAAGAGCGACGTCTACGCGTTCGGCGTGCTCGCGATGGAGCTGCTGGCCGGGCGGCAGCCCTTCATCGCGGAGAACACGGCGGCGCTGCTCCACGCGCACGTCCACGACACGCCACCGCGCGTGAGCCGCGTCAGCTTGCTCGCGCGTACCTTCGACGAGCCCATCGCGCGCGCGCTCGCGAAGGGGCCGGCCCAGCGCCCCGAGAGCTGTCGCGCGATCGTGGCCGCGCTCCGGCAGGCCGCGATGGGCACGACGCGGAGCGGCGTCGCGCTGCGGCTGCTCGTGGTGGACGACGACCCCGATCAACGCGCGTTGATGGCGGAGATCCTCGCCCATCACCTGCGCGGCGCGGTGATCGAGTCGGCCTCCGACGGTGAGGGCGCCCTCGACGCGGTGACGCGGCGGCCGAACGTCGCCGTGATGGACCTCGCGATGCCCGGCTTCTCCGGGATCCCACTCATCGAGCGCGTGCGCGCCGTCGCGCCGGAGACCGAGATCATCGTCGTCACCGGGCACGGCTCGGGCGCCGAGTGGCGCCAGGCCCGAGCGCTGGGCGTGAAGCGCTTCTTCGTGAAGCCGGTCGATGCGCGCGAGCTCACCCGCGCGGTGCGCGAGCTGGCCGACGCGCGCGTCGCGTGAGCGCGTCGGCTCGAGCATTCACGCTGGAGCTCGAGCTGCAGGCCCTTCAGCGGCTCGCGGGACGGCGCGGGAGCTCGACGAAGAACGTGCTACCGGCGCCCGGCTCGCCGACGACACCGACGTCGCCGCCGTGGGCCGCCGCGATGCCCTTGGCGATGAAGAGCCCGAGGCCGAGCCCGCCGCGCCGGCCGGGCGCGGGCGCGGCCTGGTAGAGACGGTCGAAGAGCCGGTCGCGCACCTCGCTCGAGATGCCGGGCCCCGCGTCGGCGACCTCGATGCGCACGCGATCGCTCGTGCCCACGGCCCGCAAGACCACGGGCCCTCTCGTCGCGTGCTTGGCGGCGTTCGAGAGGAGGTTCGAGAGCGCCTGCGAGAGCCGCGGCGCATCGCAGATCGTCTCGGGCACCTCGGGCGCCTGCACCTCGAGCGCGAGGCCGCGCGCCGCGAGGATCGGGCCATGCTGCTCGGCCAGCTCCGCGAAGATCTTGGCGAGGTCGGACGACCGCATCTGCACCGAGAGCGCGCCGTTCTGGATGCGGCTCACGTCGAGCAGATCGCCGAGCAGCTGCCCGGCGCTCGACACGGCGCGCCGCATGCGCGCGAGCGTGCCGGCCACGTTCGGCGCCACGGGCGTGCCCTCGATCTGCATCTGCACCGCGTCGAGCCCGAGGCCCAGGCTCTGGAGCGGCGTGCGCAGGTCGTGCGAGACGATCGCGAGCAGGTCGCGGCGATCGGCGGCCAGGCGCTCCGACTCGCGCGCCTCGATCATGCGTCGCGCGACCGCGGCGGCCAGCTCCACGAGCCGCTCGATCACGAGCGCTTCGTCCGGGCCCTCGCTCGCCATGCGCAGCGCCACGCGCACGGGGGGCGAGCCGACCTCGCGCTCGATGGCGAGGGCGACCGGCACCTCCATCGCGCCGGCCCGCGCGAGCACGACCTCCGCCCTCGTGATCTCGACGCCGAGGACATCGACACCGCGCCCCCGAGCGCCCTCGAGCAGCGCGGACGCGATCCCACCGAGATCACCACTCGTGGCGATCCGTACGGCCGCCTCGAGTGGGCCGAGCTGCGAAGAGAGAGATGCCGCGTCCGTGCTCACGCGCCCATCAATCCGCGGCCACTGCCGTCACGTCCGCCGCGCGATCCACCGGCCAGAGCGGCTCGCTCTGCGCGGCGCCGTTCTCGCCGAGCGAGCGGATCACGAAGTCCACGTGACAGCCGCTGTCGTGGAGGTAGTCCGCGACGGCGCGCGCCCGCTCGCGGCCGAGGGCGACGTTGGCCTCGGGATCGCCCTCGGGATCGGTCGTGCCGGAGACGTAGATCGCGTCGATCTCGTGGCTCGTCAGGCAGCTCGCGTAGCGATCGAGGCGATCGCGCGAGGGCTGATCGAGCTCGGCGCTGCCGCTCGCGAAGAAGACCTGCGCGTTGCCGCAGACGCGCTCGCCGCCCGCCTCCTCGGGCGTGCGGGCGACGGTTTGATCCTCTCGGGCGGTCTCGCCGTGCGAGCACGCGGTCGTCAGAGCCAGGGCACAGAGAGCGGTACGGAGAGCAGACATGAACGTTCCTCCTTCTAGTACGACGATCGGGAACCGGTGGATCGGACGTGCGGGGAGAGGGCGGGCGCGGGTCTTCCTCGCTGGGGCGCCGGTGGGCACGCGCGCTTCGCGAGCGAAAGCGGCCCTCTGCGCGAGCCCATGTGTGGGCGGTCGACTCGCGGCGCGCGGATCGAGAGGCACGAGGTGCTCGAGATCCCTCGGGCCCGAGCCTGGCGAGGGCCTCAGAGCAGCCCGGAGACGTGCGGCGGCGGCAGCGAGAAATCGACACGCTCGGCCGACTGGAGCAGCGCCTCGCGATCGTCCTTGAGCTTCTCGCCCGGCCGGCGCGGCTCGGGGCGTGCCGTCTTCGCGAGCCCCGACGTGTCGATCGGCCGCGCGACGAGCAGCGGGAACCGGCCTTCCTTGAACAGCCGCTCCGGCACGCTGCCCGTGAGGATCTGCGCTACGCGCGAGCGATGCGGCGCACCGACGACGATGAGCTCGGCGTCCACGTCCGTCGCGACCTGCGTCAGCACCTCGGCCGCAGGGCCGACGCGCACGTGCAATACGATGTCGAGGCGCGCCGCACGCAGCGCGATGCGCTCGCCGACCCAGCGCACGTACTCGGCCATCCAGGCCTCCTCTTCGAGCATCCGATCGCGCAGGCGCGCGAGATCGGTCCCGTGACCCTCCGTGAGCGCGAGAACGAAGTGCACTTCGCCCTGGTCGTCACGCGTCGCGAGGGCGAGCGCCTCGCGCACGGCGTGCTCCGCACCTTCGTCGTCGCGAGCGACGCCGACGACGATGCGATGACGAACCGGATCCGTGGGTGCCATGAGAATGCCTCCGGGGCTCCTCCAGCGAAGGCCGTGCCGAGCCGAGCGCCCGCCGACGAGCAGGAGCGCGCGTTCTCTTGCTCCCGTCTGTTCGCACGCCACGGGCGCGCGCGCCCCAGGTGTGTCGGGCGCGCGTTCGCACCGGGATCACCGCGCCCGAGCGCGGACGGAACGGGGCGTGCTGGCTACGGGCCCGAGATGAGCACCCAGAACGCACCCCGACCGCACCCTCGTCGATTGCGCCCGACGTCGCCGGCGACCGACAGGCAAAGCGCCTCGCGCGCGGACGATCCGCCACGGCGCCATCTGGGCCTCTTCGAGGGCCTCGCGCGGCGGCTCACCGAGCTCACGGGGACCACGGGCGCGTTCCTGATCGCCGTAGCGATCGTCATCGTCTGGGCCGGGACCGGCTGGCTCTTCGACTACGGCGACACGTGGCAGCTCGTGATCAACACCGGCACCACGATCGTGACGTTCTTGATGGTGTTCTTGATCCAGCGCGCGCAGAACAAGGACTCGCTCGCGCTGCACCTGAAGCTGAACGAGCTGATCGCAGCCACGCGGGGCGCGAGCAACCGACTGATCGCCCTCGAGGACGTCGGCGAGGACGAGCTCCGCGCGCTCCACCGTCACTACGCGCTCCTGGCCGAGCTGGCGCGGCACGAGCGCTCGTTGCTCGAGTCGCACTCGATCGACGAGGCGCGCGGGCGCCACGACGACAAGAGGGCCGGCCGACCGATCCGTAACGGCGCGCCCCGGGCCGATCGCCGCCAGGCGTGACGTCGCGCCCCGGTCGCGCGGCGGGTCGCGCGGCGCGCCGGGTGCATCGCGCGTGCTCCGATGCTCGCGCTCGCTGCCGCGTTCGGTTGCATTCTCGTCAACGCCTTCTTCGTCGCCGCCGAGTTCGGCCTCGCCAAGGTGCGCACCACCGCGCTCGAGACCGCGTCGCGCGCCGGAGACGCGAGCGCCACGCGCGCGCTCGGCCTCCTGAAGCAGCTCGACGCCTATCTCGCGGCGACCCAGCTCGGCATCACGCTCGCATCGCTCGCGCTCGGCTGGCTCGGCGAGCCCGCGGTCGCCGAGATGCTCGCACCTCTCTTCCGCGCGCTGCACGTCTCGCCGCACACGGCGCACGAGATCGCGATCGGCTGCGGGTTCGCGGTGATCTCCGCGGCGCACATCATCCTCGGGGAGCTGGTGCCGAAATCGTTCGCGCTCGCGCGTCCCGACGAGGTGGCGCGCAGGGTCGCCCTGCCCTTGCGCATCTTCTATGTCGCCACCTATCCAGCCCTCGCGCTACTCGACGCCGCTTCGCGCCTGGTGCTGAGGGCCATGCGCTTGCCGCGCGTCGATCACGACCAGGTGCGGCTCTCGCTCGAAGAGCTCCAGCTCGTGATCCACGAGAGCCAGGATCACGACCCGACCCGCCGAGCGCTGCTCGAGCGCGTCTTGCGCGCGACCGATCGCCCGATACGCGCGATCATGGTGCCGCGCACGGAGATGCACGTGCTCTCGCTCTCGGACGATCCCGACGCGTGGATGGAGAAGGTCCGTCGGTTCGGGTTCAGCCGCTATCCGGTGAGCGAGGACGGCTCGATCGATCGCGTGGTCGGCTACGTGTACGTGAAGGACCTCTTGATGGCGAGCCGGCGGCGTCGCCCGCGCGCGATCGCCGAGCTGCGCCGTGAGATCCTCGTCGTTCCCGCGACCAGCACGCTGAGCACGGTGCTCGAGCGCTTCGAGGAATCGGCCGTCCCGATCGCGCTCGTGGTCGACGAGCACGGAGGCACGGCAGGTCTCCTGACGATCGAGGACGTGGTGCTCGAGCTCGTCGGTGATCTGCGCGGCGAGCTCGGTCACGCGAAGGGCGGCATCGCGCTCGACGACGAAGGCAGCGTGGTCGCCGACGGGCGCGCGCTGATCGAGGACGTCGGCCTCGCCGCCGTGCCGATCGACGGCGAAGCATCCAAGGGGACGAGCGTCGCCGCGTGGATCGTCACGCGCCTGGGCCGGCTCGCCCAGCCGGGCGACGTGGTCGAGGTCGGCGCGTGGGAGGCCGTCGTCGAGGACGTACGCGCACGCCGGGTCCACCGCGTGCGCTTTCATCCGAAGCGCAGCGAGGTGGCCCCTGCCTGACGCGGCTCACGCGAGCGCGCACCGCTCCGATCGCTCGGCGCGTCGTCTCACGGCGGCGGTGCGACTCTCGATCGCGACGCGCTCCGGCCGCACCTCTCGCCGAAGGACGGGCGACCCGCAGCCCTCGCTCACCCCACAGAGCTGGACGGGGCTCCGGACGGGGCTCCCCCGTCCGCGCCGCACGATCGCGCGGGTCTCGGCGCGCCCGCACGATCGACGGGTCAATGCGCCTGGTCCGTGGTCTCGGCGAGACGCTCGTGCGCGCGGCGTGACGCCTCTTCGGCCTCGCGCGCCATGCGGTCGGCCGCGGCCGCCTCGGCCTCGGCCGCGCTGCGCTCGAGGTCCTCACTCGCCTGGTCGAGCCCCTCGCTCACGTCGTCGGTGGCCTGATCCGCCGTCTCGGAGAGGTCGCGACCGGCCTGATCGAGATCACGGCCGGCGGACTGCACGTTCTCGTGGATGTCGTGCGCGGCCGACTCGAGCGTCTCGCCCGCGTGATCGATCGTCTCGTCGGCGTGATCGCCCGTCTCCTTGCTGCAGCCGACGACGAGAGAGAGCGCCGCCACGAAGGCGAGCGCGTCGAGACCGTGGGAACGCGTCATGGGGATCTCCTTTCTTGCGTGTGGGGGTCACGCCCGCGCCGAGCGCATCGAGAAGCCAGCGACGAGCATCACGAGGAGCGCGCCGATCACGCTGCCCACGAGGCCGGCGGGCTGGAGCGCGAAGAGAGGCAGACCCATCGCGATGTTCACGAGCAGCCCACCCACGAGCGAGCCGAGGACACCGAGCCCCGTCGTCGCCCACAGGCTCATCGGCTGGGCGCCCGGGAAGATCGCGCGCGCGATCGCGCCCACGATCAGACCGAAGATCAACATCGCGAGAAGAGAGAAGAGCAGAGACATGGGAGTTGCCGAGTCCTTTCTGCGAGCGCGAGCGCCCGACGCCTCGAGTACGAGCAGACGGCGTGCCGCACGCACCGACGTGCTTCTCCCGGTCGGCACGAGGCGCCGTCACCACGGCCGTGACGACGGCGCACGCTCGCCGGCGTGCCGAGCGGCCATGCCGCCACGCGCGACGTCGCCCCGGTGTGCACCCCGCGCACGATCGATCGCGGCCGGGCTCACACGCGCGGGGTGCCGGCCCCCCTTCGACCGCTGCGCTCGTCGCGCACGCCCGGTGGCGCGCGCGTTGCTCGGGCTCCGATCGCGCGCTCGTCTCATGCCGCGCAAGGAGCTCTCGTCATGATGTCCCGTCTCGCTCGCACTCTTCCGCTCTTCGCTCTGGTCGGCGCGCTCGCGATCGGCGCCACGTCGAGCGCTTCGGCGCAGGCGCCGCGCCGCGAGCGCCCCGTGCACGCCATCTTCGGAGTCGCCGGCGAAGGCGGCGGCTTCGTCGATCAGGCCGGCGGTCTCATGGGAGGCGTCGGCGTCCACGCTGGCATCCATCTCTTCGGCTTCGAGGTGTACGGCCTCTCCCAGGGCTTCCTCGGCAGCCTGACGATGGGCCCGCACAGCGGAGCGATGCAGGGCCTCCTCTGGAACTCGGCGATGCTCGGCTTCGGCGTGGGCCCCTTCCACCTCGCGGCCGGTCCCTCGCTCGACTTCGCCTGGGGGTGCGAGGACGATCAGAACGGCGCGTCCTGCTATCACGGCACGCCGCTCTACGGCGCCGACGCGCGCGTCGCGCTCCAGTTCGGGCACTTCGAGGTCTCGGCGAACGTGCATCCGACGTTCTACGGACGCAGCACGGTCACGGGCATCACGCTCGGCCTCGGCTTCGCGATCTGATCGATACGGTCACGCTCTTCTGCGCAACGCATTGCGCAGCTTCACCGTGGAGGCCCAATCGGAGCGCCTGGCTGCCATTGGTCCTCCTCGGGCCACCCGATTGGCACCCGATGCACCGTGGCGCTCTGCGGAGCACGGCGACACAGACGCGCGCATGACCACGTTGTTCGTTCCTCGCGAGCGCCGATCGGGCGAGACGCGGGTCGCTGCGACGCCGGAGACCGTGAAGCGTTTGGTGAAGGACGGCTTCGACGTGCGCGTCGAGCACGACGCCGGCGCGAGCGCCTTCTTCCCCGATGCCGAGTACGCGAGCGCGGGCGCGTCGCTCACCGCCTTCGACGACGCGTGGCCCACCGCCGACGTCGTCGTCACGGTCGGCCCGCTCGACGCGATCCACGCGCGCACGATGAAGCAGGGCGCGACGCTGATCGGCCTCTTGGCGCCCCATCGCAGCGACGAGGCGACCCGCGCGCTGGCCGAGCGGCGCGTCTCGAGCTTCGCGCTCGAGCTGCTGCCGCGCACCACGCGCGCGCAGTCGATGGACGCGCTCTCGTCCCAGGCGAGCATCGCCGGGTACAAGGCGGTGATCCTCGCGGCGGAGCGGCTGGGCAAGTACCTGCCGATGTTGATGACGGCCGCCGGAACCGTGCGCCCGGCGCGCGTCGTGGTGCTCGGCGCCGGCGTCGCGGGACTGCAGGCGATCGCCACCGCCAAGCGCCTCGGCGCGGTCGTCGAGGTGAGCGACGTGCGGGCCGCGGCCAAGCAGGATGCGGAGTCGCTCGGCGCGAAGTTCATCGAGATCCCGCTCGCGGAGAGCGCCGACGGCAAGGGCGGCTACGCGCGCGAGATGACGAAGGCCGATCTCGATCGGCAGCGCGAGCTCGTGGGCGAGCGCATCGCCGGCGCGAACGCGGTCGTCACGACGGCCCTCGTGCCCGGCCGGCCGGCGCCGAAGCTGATCCCGGCCTCGGTCGTCGCGCGCATGCGCCCCGGATCGATCATCGTCGATCTCGCGGCGGCCGAAGGCGGCAACTGCGAGCTGACGCGCCCGGGCGAGGACGTCGTCGAGCAGGGCGTCCTGATCGTCGGCCAGCCGAACCTCGCGGCGACGGTCCCGATGGACGCGAGCCTGCTCTACGCGCGCAACTGCCTCGCGCTCATCCAAGCGATCTCGAAGGCCGGCGCGATCGCCATCGACACCTCCGACGACGTCGTCGACGGCACCTTGCTGACCCACGAGGGGAAGATCCACCACGCCCCCACGCGCGAGCGGCTCGAGGCCAGCGCCGCGCCACCCCCGACCCCGATGGCCGAGAGAGCGCAGGAGCTGCGATGACCGCCCACGACATCCTGATGAACCTGCTCGTCTTCGCGCTCTCGTCCTTCCTCGGGCTCGAGCTGATCCGGCACGTCTCGCGCCTCTTGCACACGCCGCTCATGTCGCTCACCAACGCGCTGAGCTCCATCGCGGTGATCGCCGCCTTCATCGTGATGGACCAGCAGGACGACGAGATCGTGAACGTGCTCGCGGTCGTCGCGATCGCGTGCTCGGCGACGAACGCGATCGGTGGGTTCATGATCACCGATCGGATCCTCCGCATGTTCCGCAAGGACGAGCGCACGCGCGCGAAGACGGAAGGAGCGGCGTGATGGAGGACCTCCGGCTCGGCGCCTACGGGCTCGCTTCCGTGCTCTTCGTGCTCTCGCTCAAGGGGATGAGCGAGGTACGCACCTCTCGTCTCGGCAACTGGGCTGGCATCGGCGGCATGGCGATCGGCGTCGTCGCGACCCTGATCGCCGTGGAGCTCCGCCACGCCTCGTGGGTGGCGGCCGCGCTCGCGATCGGCGTCGTGCTCGGCGTGCCGATGGCGCTGCGGATGCCGATGACGGCCGTGCCGCAGCGGACCGCGTTCTCCCACGCGTTCGGAGCGCTCGCTGCGGCGCTCGTCGGCACGGGCGAGCTCTACGATCGCGCGCCCGAGATCGCGGCGCGCGGCGCGACCGCCACCGATCGCTTCGCGATCGTGGTGCTCTGTGCAGAGGTCGTCCTCGGCTACCTCACGGCGACGGGCAGCATCGTCGCGCTGCTGAAGCTCCAGGAAGTGAAGTGGGTCCCGAGCTCGCCCTTGATCTTCCCCGGCCGGCACGCGCTCAGCGCGCTGCTCCTCGGGATCGCGGTGGTCGTCACCGTGATGCTCGCGATCGACCCGTCGCGAACGGAGCTGTTCCCGGCGCTCATCGCCGCGGCGCTCGTCTTCGGTGTGCTGCTCGTGCTCGCGATCGGCGGCGCCGACATGCCCACCGTGATCGCGATCCTGAACTCCTACGCCGGGCTCTCGGCCGTGGGGCTCGGCTTCGTGCTCAACAACAAGCTGCTCATCGTCGCGGGCGCGCTCGACGGCACCAGCGGTCTCGTGCTCGCGGTGCTCATGTGCCAGGCGATGAACCGCTCGTTCACCAACGTTCTCTTCGGCGGCTTCGGCGCGACGCCGACGGGGACGGCAGGCAAGAAGGAAGAGCGCCCCTATCGCTCGGGCGCCGCCGACGAGACGGCGTTCCTGCTCGCGAGCGCGAACAAGGTCGTCTTCGCGCCCGGATACGGCCTCGCGGTCGCGCAAGCGCAGCACGCCGTGCGCGAGCTCGCCGACGACCTGAAGAAGCGCGGGGTCGAGGTGAAGTACGCGATCCACCCCGTCGCCGGTCGCATGCCCGGCCACATGAACGTGCTCCTGGCCGACGCCAACGTTCCCTACGACGAGCTTCTCGAGATGGAGGAGGTCAATCCGATCTTCCCCGAGGTCGACGTGGTGATGGTGGTCGGCGCCAACGACGTGGTGAACCCGGCGGCGCGCACCGACAAGTCGAGCCCGCTCTACGGCATGCCGATGCTCGAGGTCGACCGCGCCAAGAACGTGGTCTTCCTCAAGCGCAGCATGTCGAGCGGCTTCGCGGGCGTCGACAACGAGCTGTTCTACTCGGCCACGACGATGATGCTGCTCGGCGACGCGAAGAAGTCGCTCCTGCACGTGCGGGACGCGCTCAAGCAGGTCTGATCCCCGACGGTCGGGCGCCCTCCGCCATCCCGCGGGCGCGGGCGTGGCGAGCGGCGCCGTCGCGAGAGGATGAGCCACACCACGCTTGGCGAGGGCCCCGCGACGTGCGAGAGCTTCGACGTGCCGGCCACGAAAGCGCTCGCGCGGCTCGAGGCGCTCGCGGAGCTCGCGGAAGCCCTCGCTCAGACGCGCACCACACGCGACGTCGCGATGGTGATCGTGGAGCAGGGCGTGGCGGCCGCACGGGCCGATGCGTGCTCGATGTACCTCCCCGCGCCCGACGCGCCGGGCGAGCTCGACCTCGTGGCGCACACCGGCATCGCGCCCGATCTCGTCGAACGGGTCGCACGCCTGGGCCCCGAGACGAAGAGCCCTCTCTTCGAGTCGATGCGCACGCAGGAGCCGCTCTGGATCGAATCGCCCGAGGACTACGCGCGCGTCTATCCGTGGCTCGCATCGTTCGCCCCGCCGTCGTCGCGCTCGGCGGCGTTCTGGTCGGTCCCGCTCGTCGCCGAGGGCGAGGCGATCGGGATCGTGAGCATGGGGTTTCGCACCGCCCGGCGATTTCCTCCCGACGAGCGCTCGTTCGTCGCGACGTTCGCTCTGCACTGCGCCGACGCGCTCCGACGCGCGCAGCACGGCGATCGCGAGCGCGCCGTCCTCGCCGTCGCGGGCCGGCTGCGGGCCTCGCTCGAGACCACGCTCCGATCGATCGGCGACGCCGTCGTCACCACCGATCCTGCGGGGCGCGTGACCTTCATGAACCCGCACGCCGAGGTGCTCACGGGCTGGAACGAGGCCGAAGCGCTGGGAAGGCCGAGCGCGTCGGTCTTCCGCATCGTCTCGGAGGCCACGCGCACGCTCGTCGAGAGCCCGGTGGAGCGCGTCCTCCGCGAGGGAACGACGCTCGCCGTGCCCGATCGCGTGCTGCTCGTCGATCGCGAGGAGCGCGCCCAGCGTCCCGTCGAGCACAGCGCGTCTCCGATTCGAGGCGACGACGGGAAGATCGAGGGCGTCGTGCTCGTCTTCCGCGATGCGACGGCGCAGCGCCAGCGCGAGCTGCGGCGAGAGCTGATCGAGCGCGCCGCGACGACACTGGCCCAATCGCTCGACTACGAGGTGACGGTCGCGCAGATCGCGCGGATCGCCGTGCCGACCCTCGCCGACTGGTGCGCGGTCGACGTGCTCGAGGAGGGCGCCGCACGTCCGCGCCAGATCGCCATCGCCCACGTCGATCCCTCCAAGATCGCGCTCGTGCGCGAGACGAGCGCGCGCTTCACCAAGGAGCCCGGCGCCACGGCCGGCGTCCGCGGCGTCCTCGACCGCGGGCTCTCCGAGCTCCACCGCGATCTCGCGAGTGAGGAGCCGCTCGCGGTCGATGGCATCGCCCCGGCGCACCTCGCGCTCTTCCGCGCGCTCGGCGTCGGCTCCGCGATGATCGTGCCGCTGGTGGCGCGTGGTCGCGTGCTCGGGGCCATCACGTTCGCGCTCGATGCGCGCGGGCGGTCGTACTCGGCCGAAGATCTCGCGCTCGCCGAGGACCTGGCGCGACGCTGCGCCATCGCCATCGACAACGCGTGGCTCTACGCCGCGGCGAACGCGGCGCGCAAGGCCGCGGTCCTCGCCAACCGAACGAAGGACGAGTTCCTCGCGATGATGAGCCACGAGCTGCGCACGCCTCTCGGCTCGGTGATGGGGTGGGCGAAGCTCCTCACGGGCCCGAGCGCGGACCCGACGCTCGTGCCGCGCGGGCTCGACGTGATCCACCGCAACGCCGTGGCGATGGGAGCGCTGATCGAGGACCTGCTCGATCTCTCGCGGATCACGAGCGGCAAGATCCGCCTCGAGCTGCGCACCGTGGAGCTCGCCAAGATCGTGGAGAGCGCGGTCGAGGCCGTTCGGCACGAGGCGGCGGCGAAGGACCTCGTCGTGCGGACGCAGATCGACCCCTCCGTCGGCCCGTTCCGCGGCGACGGATCACGCGTCACCCAGATCCTGACGAACCTCCTGACGAACGCGGTGAAGTTCACCCCGAGCGGCGGCACGGTCCGGGTCACACTCGATCGTGAAGCGGGGCACGCACGGATCTCGGTGAGCGACACGGGGCGCGGCATCGACCCGGCGTTCCTCCCGCACGTCTTCGAGATGTTCCAGCAGCAGGAGGACGGAAGCGGCGCGCGTGGGCGCGGCGGCCTGGGCCTCGGCCTCGCGATCTCGCGGCAGCTCGTGGAGCACCACGGTGGGACGATCACCGCGGAGAGCGAAGGCGTCGGCAAGGGCGCGCGCTTCGTCGTGCGCCTGCCGCTCGCGACCAAGAGCCTCGAGGAGAGCGCCCGCGGAGAGGCGGCGGCGCGCGGCTCGGGAACGCTGGTCACCGTCGCGGCCTTGCAGGGCATCCGCGTCGTCACGGTGGACGACGACGACGACGCGCGCGCATTCGTGAAGGCCGCCCTCGAGCTGCGGGGCGCCGAGGTCCGCACGGCGTCGAACGTCGACGATGCGCTCGCGCTCGTCGAGCGCGAAGTGCCCGACGTGGTGCTCTCCGACATCGGGATGCCGATGCGCGATGGCTACTCGTTCCTCGCCGAGCTGCGTGGCCGCACGCCCGAGCGAGGCGGGCGCGTGCCCGTCGCGGCCGTCTCGGCCTACGCGTACGCGCACGATCGCGAGCGGGCGCTCGCGGCAGGGTTCGAGGCTCATCTGTCCAAGCCCGTGGACCCGAACGACCTCGTGGCCCTCGTCTTGCGCCTCACGCGCACGCACTGACCGCGCCGCTCCCGTGAGGGCTCATCTCCGGCCCGCCGCCGCGAGCGAGGGGCCGCGCGGCGCCCTCGGGCGAAAAGAACCTCGACCAACTCGCCTCAGCTGTGGCGCCCGTGCGCGCCGTGGGGCGGGTTTTCCGCACCGACCGCGCGGATCGGCACGTGCAGGGCGGCCTCTCCACCGATTCGGAGGCCCGATGCAGACGGTTCGAGCCGAGCACGACGCAGTCCATTCCTCTCACGCGAACGACGTCTTGCGCGCCCTCCTCGCGCTCAAGCGCGGCGACTTCTCCGTGCGCTTGCCGGAGGAATGGGACGGCATCGACGGCAAGATCGCCGAGGCGTTCAACGAAGTCACCTCGACGAGCCAGCGCATGGCGGCCGAGCTCGCCCGCGTCTCGCGCGTCGTCGGCACGGAAGGGAAGATCACGCAGCGCGCCTCGATCGGCGACGTGGGCGGAGCGTGGGCCGACGCGGTGGGATCGGTGAACGCGCTGATCTCGGATCTCGTGCATCCGACGACGGAGACGGCCCGCGTGATCGGCGCCGTCGCCAAGGGCGACCTCACGCAGACGATGGCGCTCGAGATCGACGATCGTCCGCTGCAGGGCGAGTTCCTGCGCACGGCGCTCACCGTGAACCGCATGGTGAGCCAGCTGAACTCCTTCTCTTCCGAGGTCACGCGCGTCGCGCGCGAGGTCGGCACCGAAGGGCGCCTCGGGGGTCAGGCCGACGTGCAGGGCGTCGCCGGCACGTGGAAGGACCTCACCGACAACGTGAACTTCATGGCCGGCAACCTCACCTCGCAGGTGCGCAACATCGCCGAGGTCACGAAGGCCGTCGCGAGCGGAGAT
>JAXLYV010000002.1:0-1047358 GCA_046351235.1 Sandaracinus sp.
GTGCGAGGCGGGGGGGCCGCGCGCGAGGCGGGGGCGCACGTGAGGCGGGGGCGCGCGTGAGGCGGGGGCGCCGCGTGTGCACGGAGCTCGACTCCCTCTCCCGCCGGGGCGGGAGAGGGCGGGGGTGAGGGACTGCGGAGCGCGAGAAGCGCTCGCGCCTCTGCGATCGGAATCGCCGCCGCCTACGTGCGCGGCACGAGCCGCGCGATCTCCGCGCTCCGCAGCTCCTGGCCGACCAGCGCTTCCACGCCTGCTTCTTCCGTCTCCTCGACGCGCACGCGATCGATCCGGAGCGCGCCGCCGTCGCCGGTGCGCACGTGCACGAGGCCGCCCTCGAAGAAGGCCTCGCCCGGCTCGAGCACCTTGGGCGCGCTCGCGATGGCGCGCGCCTCGAGGACGGCGACGAGCGTGTCGCCGAGCTGGGCGATGGCGCCGGGCGCGGGCGCGGCCGCGCGCACGAGGCGCACGAGGAACGGCGCGTCGCGATCCCAGTCGAGCAGCAGCTCTTCCTCGCTCGGCGGATCGGCTGCGGTCGCGCGCGTCTCGTCCTGCGGCCGTCCCTCGAGCAGCTCGCCGCGATCGAGCGCCTCGGCGCAGCGGAAGAGCAGACGCAGCGACGGCCGATCGAGACGGCGCGCGAGCTGCCACGCGTTCTCGGTCTCGCGGATCGGCAGCGCGAGCGCGTCGACGATCGCGCCCGTGTCGTACTCGGCCTCGAGGCGGTGCAACGTCACGCCCGTCTCGGCGTCGCCGGCGAGGATCGCGTGGAAGTAGGGATCGCCGCCGCGGTGGCGCGGCAGGAGCGAAGGATGCACGCCGAAGGCGCCGCGTGGCGCGAGCGCGAGCACGGCGGGCGGGATGCGCTGCGGCCAGAACCACGAGAGGATCGCGTCGGGCTTCGTCGCGGCGATCCTCCTCACGACCGCGGCGTCGCCGAGCTTGGGCTTGTCCAGCACGAGCCCCGTCGCCCGCCGGTGCACGCGGCGCGCACCGATCGCGTCGGGGTGGCCGAGCGCGATCGAGACCAGGTCGAAGCCCCGATGGAGCAAGAGCACGGCGCCGAGCGGCAGGCCGAAGTACGCGATCCGCGTGCGCGGGGTCGTCATCGCGAGAGGACATACCGCAACTTTCGCTTGGCGCGCGGCGCGCGGGGCGGTAGCCGTCTGGCCATGAGCCCCGACTCGTTCTTCTCGCCCACCTACGAGCATGCGCGCGACGCGTTCGTCGATGCCGCCGAGCGCCACCCGCACCTGCGCGAGCGGGGCGCGCTGACGGTGACGGGCGAGTACACGATCGACTGGGCGCTCACCGGTGATCCCGACGCGCGCGAGGTGCTCGTGTACACGAGCGGTCTGCACGGCATCGAGGGCTACGCAGGAAGCGCCGTGCAGCGGCGCCTGCTCGCGCTCGGGGAGGCGCGCACGGTGCTCTGGCTGCACGCGCTGAACCCGTGGGGCATGGCGCACTTCCGGCGCGTCAACGAGAGCAACGTCGACCTCAACCGGAACTTCCTGCCGGAAGGCGCGAGCTACGCAGCGGACGACGCGGCGTATGCGGCGCTCGATGCGCTCCTGAACCCGCCGCGGCCGCCGGGGCCGGACCTCTTCCTCGCGCGCGCGGCGGCGCACCTCGCCAAGCACGGGATGGGCACGCTGCGCAACGCCGTGGCACGGGGCCAGTACTCGTTCCCGCGCGGCATCTTCTACGGTGGCCAGCGGGCCGAGGCGACGACGCGCGCGGTGCTGGGGTTCCTGCCGGCGCGCTTGGGGCGGGCGCAGCGCGTGGTGCACATCGACCTGCACACGGCGCGCGGGCCGCGCGGGGACTACGTCGCGTTCCTCGAGAAAGGCGACGGCACCGAGAAGGCGCGCGCCACGCCGAGCTTCGGCGAGCGCCTGCGCGCGTGGGAGGCCGGCACGGCGGACGGCTACGAGATGCGCGGCGGCATGCTCCCCGAGCTCCAGCGGCGCGTGCCGGGCGCGCGCTACGACGCGATCACGCTGGAGTTCGGCACGTCGAACGATCTCGGCATCGTGATGGCGCTGCGGGCGGAGAACCAGGCGCACTTCCACGGCACGGCGACGCACGACGCGCGCGTGCGGCGAGGGATGCGCGAGGCGTTCTTCCCGGACGATGCGCGCTGGCGCGCGAGTGTCGTCGGGCACGCCGAGGGGATCCATCGGCAGGCGGAGCGGCTGCTCGAGAGCCGCTGACGTGGGCGGCCCGGCGCGGCCGCATGAACGCGCGCGCAAAGAGTGGTATACCGCCGCGTTTTCGACCGGCCGAGGAGCCTCGTGTCCACCACCCAGCGCACCATCCGCGTCGTCGCGGCCATCATCGAGCAAGGCGGCCGCTACCTGATCACGCAGCGCCGGCCGAACGCGGTGTTGCCGCTCCTCTGGGAGTTCCCGGGCGGCAAGGTCGAGCCGGGCGAGACCGACGCGCAGGCCCTGGCGCGCGAGCTGGTCGAGCGCCTCGGCGTGCACGTGGACGTCGGCGAGCTCGTGTCGGCCGAGCCGCACGCGTACGAGCACTACACCGTGGACCTGCAGGTCTACGCGTGCCGCGTCGTCGGGGGCGAGCCCGAGTGCCGCGCGGTGCACGCGTTCCGCTGGGTCACGTCGGCCGAGTTCGACGCGTATCCTTTCACGCCGGCCGACGAGCTCTCGATGAACAAGCTGCTGGGAGTGATCGATGCTTGAACGAAACGGGATGCGCGCGGTGCTGTTCTTCTCCTGTGCGCTCGCGCTCGGCGCGTGCGGCGGTGACGAACCCTCGCTCCACGCCAGTGCGGACGAGCACGCCGAGAGCGCCGGCGCGTGCGAGCACCACGAAGAGGCGGCCCACGCCGAGGCGGAGGCCGCGCCGAGCGACGGCCCGCAGCCCTCGGCCATCCTCGCCGACGGCGCCCGCCAGTTCGGCGCGCCGCTGAGCGAGGGCGGCAGCGAGGTCGCGCTCGCCGACATCGCCGGCGCGCCCGCCACCTACGACGGCCAGACGGTGCGGACGGCGGGCCACATCGAGCGCGTCTGCCAGCGCATGGGCTGCTGGATGGAGCTGCGCGCCGAGGGGACGGACGCGGTGCGCGTGCCGATGGCCGGCCACTCGTTCTTCCTGCCGCGCGACGTCGCGGGGCACGAGGCGACCATCGAGGGCCGCGTCACCGTCACGCCGCTCTCGCCCGAGCGCGCGGCGCACCTCGCGAGCGAGGGCGCGCTCGCGACGGCGAACGACCTCTCCATCGAGGCGACGAGCGTCGTCGTCCGCTGACGCGCCGTGGAGGGCGTGCCCAGCCGCTGCCCCACGTGCAGCACGTCGATCCCCGAGGGCGCCGTGCGCTGCCCCGGCTGCGGCCGCGTCTTCGGCGAGGACAATCGCTGCCCGCATTGTCACGCCATCGCGGCCGTGAAGCCCTCCGGCGGCGGCTTCGTGTGCCTCGCGTGCGGAAAGCCGCGGCAGCGGTTGTCGGGCACGACGGTGCTCGGCGAGCCCGATGCGCGCAGCTCGATCGTGCCGCTCGCGCGGCAAGCGCCGATCACGACGCCGCTCGCCACGGCCGGCATCGCCACGATGGTCGGCTCGGCGGTGGTCGCGACGCTCGCGCTCGCCTTCCTCGGGACGAGCGGGATCGGCCTCTTCGCGCTCGCGGCCGCGCTCGTCGGGCTCGGCGTCGGCGCGGGCGCGCTCGCGCAGGGGCGCGCGAACGCGCGGCGCGCTCGCTCGGCGATGCAGCACGCGGTCGATCAGCGCGTACGCGCGCTCGCCGAGCGGCACCAGGGCAGGCTCACGGCGGCCGAGGTCGCCAAGGCGCTGAGCGTGGAGCCGGTGGAGGCCGAGAAGGTGCTGATGCGCATGGCCGACGGAACGAGCGTCACGGCCGAGGTCGACGAGAGCGTGGGCTCCCTCTACTTCGTGTTCCACGACCTCGTCCCCGCGTTGCCGAAGACGCGCGTCGAGGTGAGCGAGGCGCCCGCGGCCGAGGAGAGCGAGAGCGACGCCGTGGCGGAAGCGGGCGCCGCGGCCGAGGCGAAGAAGCGCGCCGAGCCGTAGTCGCCCGCGGCCGTCAGTCGAGCGCGGTCTTGGTGACCTCGCCCTCGGGTGGCGTCACCACGTGGCTCAGCGCGATCACCTCGACGAGCACGGCGCGGTAGACGCGATCGAAGGACTCGAGATCCGCGCCTTCGCCCGCTTGGTCGAGCGCCTGGTCGAGGTGGTGCTGCACGAAGTGGAGCAGCGTCGGCTGCGTCATCGCGACGACGTCGTCGCTCTCCATCGTCTCGGCCGGGTCGTCCTGCCGCAGCTCCTCGTCGGCGGCGAGCATCTGCCGCGCGTCCTTGAGCTCGGCCTCCGTCACCTCGCCCAGACGCGTGGGGAAGGCCTCGCGGAACGCGATGTAGACCGTGACCACGAGGAAGTAGCCGAGCGACTGTGCGAGATCGTCGCTGCGGCCCGAGACCTCGCTACCGAGCCACGTCGCGAGCGCGGGCTGGCGCCGATCCATCTCGCGATAGGCGGCATCGAGCTGCTCCTGCAGGCCGTCGCTCTCGTCGCCGAGCAGCTCCTCGACCGCGCCCACCGCCATCTCGTCGACGACGGCCCAGGGCGGCACGGGGCGCAGCGCGGCCTTCTTCACGAAGCGCAAGGGATCACCACTTCCGCTTGGGCGGCGGCGGCGCGGCGCTCGGGCGCATGGGCGCGGGCGGCACGCTCGCCGGAGCCGACGACGCGATCGGCGTCGTGAGCAGGATCGGCGGGGGCTCGGCGGCCGGAGGCGGCACCGAGGCGCGCGGCGGAAGGAACGCGAGCGGCGCGTAGAGCTGCTGCGCCTCGGGCGGCAGGCCTGCCACCATCGCGACCAGATCCGCCTTGCGCAGGTAGACCTCTTCGCGGCGGCCGCCGTCGCGCTCGAGCTTGAGCGAGAGCTCGCTCGGGTTCGGCGAGTGGCGCGAGACCTCGGCGGCGACCGGCGCGAGGCGATCGGCGATGCGCGCGAGCAGCACCTGCACGAGGTTGCGCTCGAAGACCTCGTGCCCGTCGAGCTGCGCCGAGAGCAAGCGTCGCTTGTGCTGGAGCAGGGTCGCGCACTCGCGGCGCAGCTTGCTCGCGAGCTCGAGCACGCGCGCCATCTCCTCGCCCTCGGCGGCGAAGGGCGCATCGCTGCCGCCGCTGCCGCGCTCGTCCATGCGCGTGATCTTCACGATGGTCCGACCGTCCTCGGAGGGATCCACCGTGAGCACGAACGCGTCGCGCGGCGCATCGATGCGGCGCCGCAGGTGCAGCTCCATGGAGTCGGGGCCGAGCTCGATCGCGCCGATCACCAGCTCGTCGAGCGTGACGACGTCGGGCTGGAGCGAGCTGCGCAGGAACTGCTTCTTGAAGCCGACCTGCATCACGAAGCCGGGCGAGAGGTCGCCGATCTTGCGCGCGCGGCTCCACGCGCCGTCGCGCGCGAGATCGATCGCCACGACGGTGGTGAGCTCGCCCGGGTGCTCGAGCACGGCTTGGCCGTTGGGCGAGGTGCCCGCGAGGCTGAGCGAGAGCGCCCACGAGAGCGTGGGCAGCGGATCGGCGAGCAAGTAGTCGGAGACGACCTTGCGGATCTCGGCGCGCTTCTCGCGGATGCGCGAGGTCACCTCGCCCGAGGCACCATCGAGCTCCTTGGTGCGCGCGAGGCGTGCCTGCGCGCCGAGCGCCTCGATCTGATCGGCGATCTGGCTCGCGTAGGGCCCGACCACCTGCGGCGCCGCCGAGCGCGCCGCGCGCTCGATGATCAGGTCGCCCGCGCCCGCGAAGAAGACGTGGATCGCCTCGAGCGCGTGCAGGTGCTCCTGCGCGCGCTCGCCGAGCGAGCGCTCGAGCTCGTCGGCCTCGTGCGCGAGCAAGAGCGCCTTGCTCGAGGCCTGCACGAACACGCGCAGCGCCGCGAGGAAGTCGTAGCCCCCGGGGAACGGCTCGGAATCACCGTAGAGATACCGCCCAGCCATCGGGCGACGATACGCCAAGGCGCGCCGGCCCGTACAGCATCCGCGGTCGGGGCGTCTTGCGTCAGCCGCGTGAGCCGAAGCGCCCGCGCTCATCGAAGCGCCCCGCGTCCGCCGAAGCGCCCCGCGTCCGCCGAAGCGCCCCGCGTCCGCCGAAGCGCCCCGCGTCCGCCGAAGCGCCCCGCGTCCGCCGAAGCGCCCCGCGTCAGCCGAAGCGGAAGCCGAGGCGCGCGAGCACGGCCTCGCTCGCGTCCCAGAGCCGGCGGCCGGTGCGCGGGTCGGCCGCGCGCGGGTCGCGCTCCTTGCGCGTCTTCACGTGGACGTAGACGCCGGTCTCGCCCTCGATGGAGCGGCTCGCCGAGAGCCACACCAGCGGCAGCGCGCCCTCGTCCACCGGCTTGAAGAAGCGACGCATCGCCGGGTCGAGCACGGGCTTGACCCAGCCAGGCGCCTCGCGCGCGATGTCGGTGGCGACGGCGCCGGGGCAGCTCGTGTGGACGGACACGCCCGGCACGCGGCGCGCGAGCTCGGCCGCGAAGGTCTCGAGCAGGAGCTTGCTGTGGCCGTACTCGGCGACGACCTCGCGCATGCCGTAGGTGCCCGGCAGCGCGAAGCGCGGCCAGTCGATCGGGTGCGCGGTGCGGTACGACTCGCTCGAGACCATCACGATGCGCGGCGCGAAGCGCTCGGCGGGGCCGTCGTCGGTGTCGGCGGGCGGCGCGCCCTCGCCGAGGATCTTCGCGTCGAGCAGGCGCCGCACGAAGAGGTAGTTCGCGAGGTAGTTCACCTGGAACATCTCGTCGAGGCCGTGGCGCGAGACGCGCGCCTTGTCGGGCACGATGGCGGCGTTGAGCACGAGCACGTCGAGGACGACGCCGTCCTCCTTCAGCTCGAGGGCGAGCTTGTCGACGCTCGCGAGGTCGCTCAGGTCGAGCTTCATCCCGGAGGCCGTGCCGCCGTGCCCGTCACCCGCGTGCTGCACCGCCTTCATCGCGTCCTCGATGCCGGAGCGGCACGCGAGGATCACGTGCGCACCGCGCTGCGCCAGCTGCTTGCTGATCGCGAGGCCGAGGCCGCGGTTGGCGCCGGTGACGAGCACCGTCCTTCCGTCGAGCCGGTCCTCGGGCGCGAGCGAGAGAGGGGGCGCCGCGTCGCGGAAGCGATCGACGATCCCGTGGAGGGTGGCGGAGACGATGCCGTCGAAGCGGCGCTCGAAGGGGCTCGGCAAAGCGCGGCAAGAATACACCGATGTCGGCCGGCCGTTGCGCGCGGAGCGGGGCCCGGCCCACCAGGCGGGGCCGGCGCGTCGGCGCACGGGGAGCGATCAGGGCGCGTCGTACTCGACCCGGAACGCGACCGAGCCCGGAAGGGTCGCGGGCGTGTATCCGAGCGTCGAGGCCACGATCGCCGTGGCTCCCTCGCGGTCGAAGCCGCCGATGGCGACGACGGCGTCGATCACGGCGTCGATCGTGAGCTGCCCCGAGAGAACGATCGGCGCGCCCGCGCTGGCCTGCGAGACGATGCCCTCCTCGACGAGGAGGGTCGTCGAGACCGAGCCGTTGCGGCGGTTGACGACGGGGATCTCGAGCGTCGCCGGGACCGTCTCGAGCGCGAGGGTCGTGCCGGAGGCGGGCGCGACCTCGCTCCAACGCCCGAGCTCGACCTCGCCGGTCGCGCGCGCCGAGAAACCGACGGCGATGCGCCCGTCCGCGATCGTGCCGAGGACGAGGGCCGGCAGCACGCCCTCGATCAGCGAGGCGCCGCTCGGCTCCGCGACGTGCGCCGTGAAGCCGGTCGCGCGCTCGTCGAGGAGCGAGGCCACCGGCCCCGCGAGCTCGAAGGGGTCGACCCCGCGCCTCGCCGTGAGAGCGAACGGGTAGACGCCTCGGAGCGCGTAGGCGTGCTCGTAGTGCGAGCCCGTGCCCGGCGGCGAGCCGTCGCCCGGATCGATCGCGACGCCCGTCAGCTCCGCATCCAGAACGTCCACGACGAGCGACGCGCCGGGCTCGAGCAGCGCATCGGCGACGCGAACGGCGCCGCCGCCTCCGGTGATCGCCTCCTCCGCCAGCCGATCGACACGCGTCCAGTAGTAGAGCCAGTGCGTCCGCGCGAGATAGCGGTAGTGATAGACGGACCAGTTCGTGTCGTCGGCGAAGCTCTCGCCGCCCGCGATCGAGCGCTCGATCGGCGCGTAGCGATAGTGGGCCTCGCGGCGCGCGACGACGGCGGACGCTGCGTGGGTCGTGTCGGCGGCATCGGCGAGGAGCATGCGCGCCTCGTCCTCGAGCGCGGCGTCGGCGGTGAGCGCCGCCTCCCGCGCCATCGCGACCGCGCCGTACGCCTGCCACGCGTGCCGCGCACGGAGGCCGGTGATCTCCACGCCGTCGAGGATCTCCGCGAAGATCCCTTCGCCGCCGGCCTCGACGTCGTCCTGCACCGCGCGGAGCCGGCGGACGAGGTCGCGTAGCTCGTCGTCGGTGCGCTGCAGCGCCGTCACGTGCTGCGCTCGCCAGGCGCGCACCGTGGGGAGATCCCACGCCATCATCTCGGTCGGCGTCGGAGGAAGCGGGTGGACCGCGATGCCGAGCGAGGCCGCCACCTCGGTCTCGGGATCGGTCCCGACGAGGTAGGGCAGCGTGTCCTGCCACGACGTCATCCAGTCGCGCGCCTGGTGGTCGATCAGCGCCTCGAGCACGGCGAGCGTCTCGCTGCCGGCGGTGGGCCCGAGCGGCGAGACGATATCGGCGAGGCAGTCCGTGTAGCGGTAGTCGACGTCCATCGACATGCGGAGCGAGCAGTACTCGTTCTGCCAGTAGCCCCACTCGTGCCCGGTGCCGAAGGTGTGGTGCCCGTCGACGCCGTGATCGCTCGAGGGATCCGTCGCGAGCAGGGGGCGCAGATGCTGGATGTCGCGGTCTCGCGCCTCGATCGTGATCGGCAAGTACACGGGCAGGGCGATGTCGAAGGTCAGCCAGTAGGCTGCCTCGGGGAAGTAGACGATGCGGCGGCGCGGCGCCTCTTGCTGGATGAAGGCGTCGAGGAAGTGGAAGTCCTCGTTGCCATACACCGGCGCGGGGCGCTCGAGGTCGTAGAACATGAGCGGGTGCACGCTGACGCCGAGCTCGGGCGGCGCGAACTGCGGCAGGTCGTAGTAGCGGACGTGGTAGTGGGCCGTCGGCGGGCCGTGCGTGCCGTGATTGATGGTCATCACGCGCGTGCCCGGGTAGTGCGTCGTGAGGTAGTCGGTCGTCGTGGTGAGCTCGTCGACGATCTGCTCGTCGGGGAGCTCGGTGAACTCGCTGGGGTTGAACAGGAACTGGAAGAACGTCGGGTAGCTCGCCGGGTCGTTCCCCATCACGGCGTCCACGGCCTCGGCGATCTGCACGCTCGCGGGCCGCGGGTCGTCGGGGTCCACCACCGGGCGGCCGCCTTGCTGCACCTCGTGCAGGTTCAGGCCCGCCTCGCGCGGGAAACCCCGCTCGAGTCCGTAGCGGGCGAGCGCACCGGATCCCACGCCCGCCTGGCCTCGACTCGCGCCGTTCGCGAGCGTCCAGTCGATGTAGCGCACGGCCTCCTGCGCGTCGGCGGTGCCCGTCAGGAACGCGTCGCCGAGCTCGAGCGGGTGCGTGAGGTGCAGCGACACCGAGCGCCAGCGGAACGACGGCGTGTGCACGCGATCGAGGGGCGCCTCCGGCCAGTGGAGCGAGGCCGGCGCGTAGGTCTCCTCGGGGTGGAAGAAGCGGACGCCGAGCGCGTGGAGCAGCTCGTACGCGGCGTACTGGCGGCCGAGCAGACCGCCGCCCGCGAGCTCGACGAGCGTGCCGCCGCTGCAGCGCGTCTCGTGCATCGCGAAGGTCTGATCCGTCGGGAGCGCGTCGCGCTCCCAGCCCGTGAGCGAGTCGCCGAGCGCGTCGCCGAGCAAGACGATGCGGCCGAGGCCCATCTCGCAGCCGCGCGCGGTGCTCGCGCTGCCCGGCACGAGCGTGGCGTCGACGCCCATGCGCGCGAGCTGGGTCACGACGTCCTCGGCCGCGTGGCTCACGCCCATCGGCGCGTCGGCCGCAACGACGACCTCGAAGGTGGTGGCGGTGAACGGGAGCGGCGCGCCCGGGCTCGAGGGGCAACCGGCGAGCATGCCGACGGAGGCGGCGAGCGAGAGCGCGAGCCCGCGCGACCGAAGGGACGAGGAAGGCGCGAGCGACGGGGGGACGAGACGCATGACGCGCGAGGATACCGTGCGCGCTCGCGTGCGCGGCACCGTGGATGGCATGCAGGCTGCGGCGCGACGGCGGTCCGCGGCGCGGCTCACGGCGCGGCGGCCGGGAGCAGCGAACGGACGCTCCGGCGAAGGCGCCCCTCCATGAACGAGGGCAGCCACGCTCCGAGCCGCAAGAGCAGCTCGATGACGGGGCTCGACGACGCACGGCGTGGCCTCGCGTCGATCGCGCGCACGAGGCCCGCCGCGGTGTGGGCGACGGGCAAGCTGTGGACGCCGTCGAAGCGCGTGGCCGCGCCCATCTCGGTGCGCGTGTGCGGCGCGACGAAGACGGAGAGCTCGATGCCGTGCATCCCGACCTCGCCGCGCAGCGCGTGCGTCCACGCCTCGAGCGCCGCCTTGCTCGCGCAGTAGTTCGCCGTCGTGGGGCAGGCGACGCTGCCGAGAAGCGAGGACACGTTCACGATCGCCCCGCGTCGGCGCGCGATCATGTGCGGGAGCACGGCGCGCGTCGTGTGCACGGCACCCCAGTAGTCGAGGGCGAGCTCGGCCTCCAGATCGGCGAGGGGCGTGTCGAGGAAGAGCGACTGCCGGCACGCGCCCGCGTTGTTCACGAGCACGTCGATCGGGCGCTCGCGCGCGAGCGCGTCGATCCCTTCGCGCACGTCGTCGGCGCGCGTGACGTCGAGCGCGCGGGTCTCGGGGCGCGCGTGCCCGGCCGCGACGATCTCGTCGGCGACGGCCTCGAGCCGAGGCGCGGTGCGGGCGACCAGCACGAGGGAGTGACCTCCGCGGGCGAGCTGGCGCGCCGTCTCGGCGCCGATCCCGCGCGAGGCGCCGGTGAGGACGATGCGACGGGGCGTCGCGAGCAAGCGGGCGGGAAACGACATGGCGGGGGAGCCTCCTCGCGCGGGTGGAGCGCGTGAAGGAGGGATGCGCGGGCGCGCGGCGTAGCGCTTCTCGCGCCTTGCGGACCGCTTCTCCTGGCTTGCGATCGACGCCGTCAGGGCTCGCGCGCTTCGACGCGGAGCCACATCTCCATGCGGACGCGGCCGCCGGTCGGCGCGTCGCCGACGTAGCGATCGATCGCGACGAAGTCGACGGGCTCGAGGACGCTCTCGGGAATCCAGCACGAGAAAATCGTGCGCCAGCGCTCGGCCACGTCCGCGACGGCGCCCTCGTACGGGAATACGGCGTAGCGCCCCGCCGGAAGCGTCGCGCGGAAGAGAGGCGGCACCAGGGCCGCCGACGCGCTCCACGCCACCGCCGCGTGATAGCGCCGGTGCTCGGGCGCCGTGATCTGCGGGCTGTCGTAGCCGAGGCCCCACGCATCGAGCGGGCCGCTCGCGCCGAGCGCGGCGAGGTGGGCGAGCAGCGCGCCCCACGCTTCGTCGAGGGCCGCGAGCTCGTAGCCGTCCGCGCTCGCCACGCACGCGAGGGGTGTCTCGTCGCGCGTCTCGAAGCGCACCTCGAGCGCGCGCGCGCGCTCGCGGCGCTCGCGGCCGGAGAGGGCCGGCGGGAGCGCGTAGAGGCTCGCGGGAGAGAACGTCATGCCGTGCTCGCGCGCGAGGCGACCGACCGCGCCCGTGCTCCGGCCGGCGCGGACCGCGGACGGGCTGAGCCCGAAGTGCGCGGTGAAGGCCTTGCTGAAGTTCGAGAGCGAGGAGTACCCGGAATCGAGCGCAATGGCGCCGATCGCGCGGTGCGGCTCGTAGGCGAGCCTCAGCGCGGCGAGCTCGAGACGGCGGCGCGTGACGAAGCGGCCGAGCGGCTCGCCCACGTGAGAGTGAAAGACCCGATGGAAGTGGTGCTCGCTGAGCCCCGCGACGCGCGCGACCTCCGCGAGCGTGATCGGACCGGAGAGGTTCGCCGCCACGTACGCGAGCGCGCGATCGATCTCGGGACGGTACGCGGACATGCGCTCGCGGAACTCTGCGCGCGGGGCGGTCGACGGATCAAGCGCGCGGGCCCGTCCCGAGCGTGCGCGTCACTCCGCGAGGTACGTCGCGCGGTACTTCGCCAGCGCGTCGTCGATGCCGTTCGACGTGAGGCCGAAGTCTTCCGCGCGGTAGACGTGGTGGCCGAAGCGGTCCTTCTTCTGCTTGCGCAAGAGGTCCTTCATGCCGTCCTGGGTCTCGCGATCGAACGCGAGATCGGCCGCCGCGTAGATGCGCTTGGCCTCGCCGAGCGGGTCGCGCACGAGGTCCTCGTAGCGCACGTCGATGAAGTGGCGCTCGCCCGCCGCCTCGCGCGCGGCCATCCCGCGCTCGACCATCCGGTAGATCTTCTTCGACCAATGGGCGCCCACGGCGCGCGGATCCACCTGGTCGCTGAACACGCCGCGGCCGTGCGCGACCATGCTGCAGAACGAGGGAATCGTCTCGCGCGGCTCGCGGTGCGTCCACACGACGAGCGCGTCGGGGAAGACGGAGAAGAGGACGTCGAGCCACTCGAGGTGGTGCGGCGTCTTGAGCACCCAGCGCGCATCGGGCACGCCCTTGCGCTGGAACGAGAGCAGCCTCATCGCGCGCTCGAGCGCGCGGTACGCCGGCGTCTGGTCCTGCCCCTCGAGCCAGCGCGAGAAGCTCGGCACGTCGAGCGTGGCTTCGGCGACCGTGCTGCGGAACGAGAGATCGAGGAGCAGCACGTCTTCTTCCGGCGCGCTCGCCTCCACCGGATGGATCGCGAAGAAGTCGGGCGCGAGATAGCCGAGCGCCATCTCGCTCTGTTCGGCCTGCGCGCGCCGCGCGTCGTAGCCGCCGCTCGCGTCGAGCGGGGCGGGCGAAAGGGCCTCCCACGAGGCGAGGGCGCGCAGCTTGCGGTCGCTCGCGAGCATGCGGTGCAACAGCGTGGTGCCCGTGCGCTGCAGGCCCGCGATCACGATGGGCCGCGACACGCTCTCGTTCGCGATCTCCGGGTGCAGGCGGTACTGCTCCTCGACTCGCGCGCGGTTGGCGAGCGTGGACACCAGGCGCGTGCGCGTGATCAGCCGGCCGACCGGGTGCAGGTGTGCCTCGCGCTGGATCGAGTCGACCAGCATCGCGAGCGGCTCGCGGAAGCTCGGCTCGCCGAAGTCGAGCAGGCCGGTCGCCTCTTCGGCGGCGGCCATGAGCGAAGCAGGATCGAGCGACATGGCGCCCCTCGAGAAGCGCGAGGTCAGCCCGAGAAGGCCGTTCAACGCGCGCACCGGGAGCGGACGGTGCGGTCGGTCGTAGCGGGTGGATGTCGTGCGATCGCCTCTCGCCATGGGCGGGCGAGGATACCCGAGCGCCCGCCGCGTTCACGCCGATTCCGACGGCCGGCCAGGCGCCGAGGGATCGGCTCGCTCGCTCCGGCCCCTTCCGCGCACACGCTTCGCGCGCTCCGTCCGGGGCTCCGGAGCGAGCGCTCTCTGCCGAGGACGTCAGGGCTGCAGATCGATCATGCCCATCATCCCCGCGTCGGCGTGGTCGAGGATGTGGCAGTGCATCATCCACATGCCGGGGCGCTCGTCGAAGTGGACGACGAAGCGCGCCTCGCCGTTCACCGGCACGTCGATGGTGTCGAGCCACTCGGGGACCACGTGGCCGCTGGCGTCGATCGCCTGGAAGAAGAACCCGTGCAGGTGGATCGGGTGGGCCCACTCGATCGTGTTGTGGAAGGTCCACCTCTGCGTGTCGCCGACGTGCGCGACGAGCGGCGTGGTGTCCCAGCCGGGGATGCCGGTGAAGCTCATCACGAGGTGCCCATCGACGGTGCCCTGCGTGAGCGAGACGTCGAGAGGCGTGGCCCCGGTCGTGTCGAGCGGCTCGACGCTGCGGGCCGGGAACGCGGGCAGGGAGATCGTGCGGCGCGGGCCCTCGATGGAGACGTGGAGGACGACGACGGGGTCGCGGAACTCCGTCGAGCCGTAGCCGCGGTCGTAGGGGATCCACATCAGTGGCAGTACCTGACCGGGCATCGCGTCGGGGACCACGATCGCGTCGACGCGCTGCCCGGGCAGCACGAGCAAGCGCGACGCCGCGCGCGGATGCGGCGAGATCCCGCGGTCGCCGCCCACCACGCGGAACACGTGCCCAGGCAGCTCGAGCTGGAAGTAGCGGCTGATCGCGGCGTTCACGATGCGCAGGCGGAGCGGCACGCCGTTGCGGACGTGGAGCGTGGCGCCCTCGCGGCCGTTCGCGAGCACGTGGTTGCCTTCGCGCCCGAACAAGGTCGCGAGGTCGCCGCCGACGTCGTGCGGGAGCGGCTGCCCCGCGTCGTCGAGCGAGATGTCGTTCAGCATGAGCACGAGCTCGTCCATCTCGGGCTCGTCGTCCGCGCGCACCACGATCGCGCCGTGGAGGCCGGCGTCGACCTGCACCGCCGAGCGCACGTGCGGGTGGTACCAGTACAGGCCTTCGTCGGGCAGCACGAAGTCGTAGTCGAAGCTGCCGCCGGGCGGGACCGGCGGCGTGTGGTGCGTCGGCGCGCCATCCATCGCGTTCGGCACACGGACGCCATGCCAGTGGATCGTGGTCTCCTCCGGCAGCTCGTTCCGGAAGTGCACGATCAGTCGGTCGCCCACGTGGGCCTCGATGCGCGGGCCGGGAGAGAGCCCGTCGTAGGTCCACAGCGGCGTGACGGTGCCGGGGACGATCACGGCCTCGCCGGGCCGCGCGACGAGATCGATCTCGATCACGTGCGGGTCGGGGTCGAGATCCACGGCGCGCGGCAGCGCGATCGCATCGTCCCACCCCTCGGGCTGCGCGAGGCCCGGGTCGACCGGGGCGCAGGCCCCCAGTATCGAGAAGAGCAGCGCGAGCCGCGAGCGCACCCGGAGCATCTAACCACGAAGGCCCGTTCCGCGACCCCGAAAGGACCGGCCTCGGGCGGGCTCGGGCGCGCCCGTCCCGTACGATGTCGATTTCGAGCGGCGTCGATCGTCGATCCGAGAGGAGGTGTGCCGTGCCCGAGCTGATGCTGATGGTCGTGGTGGACGAGCCGGGCGAAGAGCGCCTCGCACCCGCCGAGGTGCGCGCGCTGGTCGAGGGGCATACCGCTTGGGAGAAGGAGCTGCGCGAGGCCACGATCCTCGTGGACGCGGAGCGCCTGCGCCCCTCGTCGGAGGGAGTGCGCGTGCGGGGCCGAGGCGACGCGCAGGCGCAGCCGGGGCCCTTCGGCGCCGAGGCGCTGAGCGCCTACGCGATCGTGCGGGCCGAGGGGCTCGATCAGGCGCTCGCGCTCGCGCGCCGTCTGCCCGTGCCGCCGGGCGCGAAGATCGAGGTGCGCCCGATCATGAAGCGCCACACGCACCCCGAGAAGACGAGCCAGCCCGGGCGCGTGTTCGCGTTCGGTGTGCTCGGGAGCGCGCCGAGCGAGGAGGGCTGGATCGAGGTCATGGACCGGATCGACGCGCGCACGCGCAATGGGTTTCCGGGCGAGCGTTGGCTCGGCGGCGTGCGGCTCGAGGCGCCCCGCACCGGGCGGCGCCTGGCGAGCGGCACGATCTTCGATGGTCCCTTCCTCGAGAGCAAAGAGGTGATCGGCGGGCTGTTCTTTCTGCGGATGCAGTCGATGGCCGAGGCCGTGGCGTGGGCGGCGCAGACGCCGTTCGTGGACGAGGGCGCGCTCGAGATCCGGGAAGTGTGGCGCTCGTGAACGAGGCGCTCGAGGACGTGTTCCGCCGAGAGAAGGGCCGCGTCGTCGGTGGGCTCGTCCGTTTCGTCGGGAGCCTCGACGCGGCCGAGGAGGCGTTCCAGGAGGCGGCGCTCGCGGCGCTCGACGACTGGCCGAAGCACGGCGTTCCGGCGAGCCCCGGCGCATGGCTCACGCGCGTGGCGCGCAATCACGCGCTCGACCAGGCGCGCCACCGCCGCGTGATCGCCGAGAAGGCGCCGCTCCTGGTGGAGGACGGCGTCGTGCAGCCCGATGCGCTCGCCACCATCCACGACGACGCGCTCCGCCTGATCTTCACGTGCTGCCATCCGGCGCTCACGCTCGAGAGCCGCGTCGCCCTCACGCTGAAGGTGGTGCTCGGAATGACGGTCGAGGAGATCGCGCGCGCGTTCCTCTCGCCGGAGAAGACCGTCGCGCAGCGGATCGTGCGTGCGAAGAAGACGATCGAAGAGGCCAGAGCACCCTACGAGGTTCCCGAAGCGAGCGAGCGGCCGGAGCGGCTCGCGGCCGTGCTCGCGGTGGTGCACCTGCTCTTCAACGAAGGGCACACGGCGCGGCGCGGCGCGCTCGTGCGCGTGGATCTCCAGCGCGAAGCGCTGCGCCTGGCGCGCGATCTCTCGGAGCTGATGCCGACCGAGGCCGAGCCCTTCGGTCTGTTCGCGCTCGTCGCGTTCTCGCTCGCGCGCGTGGAGACGCGAACGGATGCGGCCGGCGATCTCGTGCCGCTCGCGGACCAAGATCGCGCGCGCTGGGATCGCCGCATGATCAAGGAGGGTCTCATGGCGCTCTCGCGGACGCGGCGGCTCGGCGGGGCGGGGCGCTACGTGCTCGAGGCCGAGATCGCCGCGTGCCACGCGACGGCGCCCGATCTGGAGCGCACGGAGTGGGCGCGCATCCTGTCGGCCTACGACGCGCTCACCGCGATCGACGCATCGCCCGTGATCGCGCTCAACCGCGCGGTGGCGCTCTCGCGCGTCGCCGGCGCGGTGCAGGGGCTCGCCGCGCTCGACGGGATCGCGGAGGCGCTCGACGGCTACCACCACTTCCACGCCGTGCGCGCGGATCTGCTCGAGCGGGCCGGTCGGAGCCCCGTGGCGTCGCTCGAGCGAGCGCTCGCGCTCGCGACGAACGAGAGCGAGCGGCGCTGGCTCGTGAAGCGGCTCGAGGCTGCGCGCGGAGAACGCGCGGAGCGCATGTAGATGCCGAGCTCGTCCGGCCGTCGTGAAGGCAGAGGCCGGAGGTCGGCCTCGATGGAGAGGTCGGAACATGGAGATTCGAGGATCCGTGGCGCTGGTGACCGGCGCCGGTCGTGGGCTGGGCGCGAGCCTGGTGGAGGCGCTGCTCGCGGCGGGCGCGTCCAAGGTGTACGCGGCCGCGCGCGACGTGAAGAGAGTGAGCGGGAGCGATCCCCGCGTGGTGCCGCTGACGCTCGACACCACGAAGGCCGCAGACGTCGCGGCGGCGGCGGCGCGGGCGAGCGACGTCACGCTGCTCGTGAACAACGCTGGCGTGCTCACTTCGTACGACGTCCTCACGACGTCGCCGACCGAGCTCGCGAGCGACTTCCGCACGAACGTGTACGGCACGCTCGACGTGATCCGCGCCTTCGTGCCGGGGCTCGAGCGCGCGAACGGCGGCGCGTGCATCGTCAACGTGCTCTCGCTCGCCGCGCTCGCGAGCTTCCCTGCGCTCGGCGGCTACTCGGCGTCGAAGGCGGCGGCGTACTCGATCACGCAGGCGATGCGGCCCGGCCTGAAGGCGCGCGGCATCGCCGTGCTCGCGGCGCTTCCCGGCCCGATCGACACCGACATGGTCCGGGCGCTGCCCATCTCCGGCAAGGCGAGCCCTGCCGAGACGGCGCGCGGCATCGTCCTCGGCATCGCCAGAGGCGACGAGGAGATCTACCCGGACGCCATGGCGCAACGGATGAGCGCGCTGTGGAGCGCGGATCCGAAGGGCTTCGAGCGCGCCTTCGGGGCGATGTGAGGAGGACGAGCATGACGAACGAAACGAATCTCACGCTCTCGTTCACGGTGCCGCAGAAGCCGGCGGAGGTCTTCGACGCCATCCGCGACGTGCGCAGCTGGTGGTCCGAGGGGCTCGAGGGCCCGAGCGCGGAGGTGGGCGACGTGTTCCGCTATCGGCACGGCACGCTCCACGACTCGCGGCAGAAGGTGATCGAGGCGGTCCCCGGCCGCAGCATCGCGTGGCGCGTGCTCGACGCGCACCTCTCGTTCGCCGAGAAGCCCGGCGAGTGGAAGGGCACGACGATCCGCTTCGATCTCTCGGAGGCGCCGGGCGGCACGATCGTCCGCTTCACGCACGAGGGCCTCGGCCCGAGCTGCGACTGCTACGACGCGTGCTCGAAGGGCTGGGGCCTCTACGTCGGCGAGAGCCTGCGCGCGCGGATCACGACGGGTCGCGGCGTGCCGGACACGAAGCGGCTCGCACGCCCCGGCTGAGCGTCAGCCGAGGCTCTTCACGTCCGCGAGCTTGACGACGCGCGTCGCGGGGACGGGCGCGCTCGTCATGCTCTCGGGCTTCACCCAGCGCCAGCACATCGCACCGAACGAGTGCCCCGCGGTCTCGAGCCAGTTCGGGACGCCCGGATCGCGGTGCGCGACGACGACGCGCACGCTGCCATCGGGGCGCGGCGTGGCGAGCTTGCTGTTCGTGTGGATGCGGTGGAGGTGGTAGTCGAGCGACTCCATCCAGTGGTTCTCGAGCTGGAAGTTCCAGTGGTCGCAGCGCGGCGGCGTCGCGTCGATCACGAGCGCCTCGTCGTCCGCGAGCTGCCAGTACGAGTGGTAGTAGGCGATGTCGGGCACGCCGCCCATCGAGTCGCTCAGCGCCTGATCGAAGCGCGGCAGCTGGTTCAGGTGTCGCTCCTTGAAGCCGTCGGCCCACATCGCGAACATCATCGACGCGCCGAAGACGAGCATGCCGGTGCTCTGGAAGCCGTCGGAGAGCTTGGTGGGCGTGAGCTGCTCGTCGTGCGTCGTGGGCCCCGAGACGCGCGCGAGCGCGAGCTCGGCGAGCGTCTCCGTCTTCGGGTCGAGCCGGCTCTGGCGCACCATGAACGAGCCCGTGTCCGCGCTCGCGCGCAGCCAGTTCTTCGCCGTGGCCGGGCGCTCCTGGCTGATCACGACCTCGAAGGAGCCGTCCGGCTCGAGCACGAGCTCCTTCGCGTCGAGCGTGCCGGCGGGCGGCATGCCGCGCGACTGGCCGTAGTGCCCGACGAGCGTGGCGAACTGGAGGTAGTGGACGGTGTTGCGCTTGCCGCGCAGCACGTAGTCGTACTTCCCCGAGAGCGACGCGTGGAAGTAGTGGTTGTCCGGGTTGTCGGCGCCCATCTTGATCGTCTCGTGCACCGGGCGGCGCAGGACGGGCGCGAGCGGATCGGCGTGCTCCACGAACGCCTCGAGGCCGGCGCGCAGGAGGCGCGAGAGATAGCGGTAGCCCTCGGCGCGCGTGAGCGGATCGCTCGGCCCGCTCTGCACGATCTTTCCCGCGTCGCGCAGTCGATCGAGCAGCTCGTTCCAGGCGGTTCCGTCGACGATACGCTGCGCCGCCCGCTCTTCCGGAGTCGTCATGCGCATGCGCTACCTCGCCGCAGGCGTGGGGGTCAAGGCCGCGTGGCCTGAGCCCTCGCCGCTCACGGCTCTCGCGACGACGTGCCCGAGCGGCTCGTGGGGCCGCGGCGCAGGACGAGCCACTGGCCGAGGCCGAGCAGGAGCAGCGCGCCGATGCAGCAGGCGGCGCCGGTGACGAGCTGCGCGGGGTCGACCTCGCAGGCGCCGGAGTGACCGACGCCGCCGCGCGCGGGGCGCGAGTGCCAGCTCTGGCCCGGGCCGCACGACGGAATCACGTCGGCGCGCGCGATCCATGGCGAGCTGGTGAGCAGCGCGAGCGAGAGCCCGAGCGCAGCGAGCACGTGCTGCGAGGTCGTCGTCACTCGATCCGATCCGCGATCGCGATGCGCAGGTGCGTCATCGGCTTCACCGTCGCTGCGAGGCTCGTCCCGAACGCGCGCGCGGCCTCGGCGAGGCTCTCGTCGCTCCGCACGCGGAAGCCGGCGCGCTCGACCGTGCGGCGCCACGTCTCGGGAGTGTAGCGCGAGCGCAGCGGCTCTCCGAGCATGCGCACGGCCGCGCCGATGACGTGATAGAGGAGGCCGAACGCGTGGTAGTTCGCGGCGAGGCGGCTGCCCTTCGCCGAGCGTGCCGCAATCACCCGCAGCGTCGCCTCCACGTCGCCCGGTGTGAGGTACATGACCACGCCCTCCCAGATCCACGTCGTGGGCTGCTTCGGGTCGTGCCCGGCACGCGCGAGCTCGGCGTCGAGCGAATCGCGCGTGAAGTCGACCGCGACGAAGCGGATGTCGCTCGACGTCGGCGTGAGCGATGCGAGGCGCTCCTTCTTCACGCGCTGCGTATCCGGATGGTCGACCTCGAAGACCGTGACGCCCGCCAGCTCGGGCATGCGCCACGCGCGCCCGTCGAGCCCGGCACCGAGGATCACGAGCTGGCGGTGCCCAGCCTCGCGTACGGCGTCGTCGATCACGACCGTGCGCACGATCATCAGCGCGGCCTGTCGCTCGAGGTACGCCGCGCCGATCCGATCCCGCAGCCGCTGCCCGTCACCGCGTGCTGCGGCATCGACGCGCGCGCGCGCCTCGTCGGAGAGGAGCGTGCGTGCCGTCGGATCGGAGAAGCGCGGCACGTCGCGACGCAGCTGCGCGAGCGCTCGCCCCATGCACACGAGCTCCGCCGTACGGCTGGCCTGGCCTTCTTTCACCGGTGCCGCTCCGCTCTCGGGCTGACGAACTTGCCGCGCCGCAGATCCGGCGCGCGCGAGTAGGGCGCCATCGACACGTCGTCGCGCTTGCCCTTCGCGAGCAAGAGCGCGCCCGCGTGGGCGATCATCGCGGCGTTGTCGGTGCACGAGGCGAGCGGCGGCACGAAGAGGCGGATGCCGTGCTTCGCGCACAGCTCGCCGGTGCGCGCGCGCAGGCCTCGGTTCGCCGCCACGCCGCCCGCGAGCACGAGGCGCGGCACGTCGCGCACGCGGCACGCACGCACGGCGCGCGTGGCGAGCGCCTCCACGACCCGCTGCTGGAACGCCGCGCACGTGTCGGCCATCGCCTCGTCGCTCGACGGCACGCCTTCGAGCTCCACGCGCCGCGCGAGCGCGGTCTTCAGGCCCGAGAAGCTCAGCTCGAGGCTGTCCTTCTTCGCCGCCATCGGCACCGGCAGCACGACGTTCTTCGGGTTGCCCTTCGCCGCGAGCCGATCGACGACCGGCCCGCCTGGATAGCCGAGCCCGAGCAGCTTCGCGGCCTTGTCGAACGCCTCTCCTGCCGCGTCGTCGCGCGTCTGGCCGAGCATCTCCACGTCGTCGACGTCGCGCACCTCGTAGAACGCGCTGTGCCCGCCGCTCGCGAGCAGGCCGATGAAGGGCCGCTCGGGCACCTCGTGCGGCGCATCGCCGCGCGCGAGGTCCACCGCGAACAGATGCGCCACGAGGTGATCGACGCCGACGAGCGGCAGATCGCGCGACCACGCGAGCGCCTTGCCGGCCGACATGCCCACGAGCAGCGCGCCCACGAGCCCCGGGCCACGCGTCACGGCGATCGCGTCGATCGTCGCGAGACCGCCCGCTTCGGCGAGCGCCGCCTCGATCACCGGCACCACGTTCGCGAGGTGCGCGCGCGAAGCGAGCTCCGGCACCACGCCGCCGTAGGGCGCGTGCAGCGCGATCTGGCTCGCGACCACGTCCGAGACGACGCGCCCGTCCTCGACCACGGCGGCGGCCGTCTCGTCGCAGGAAGACTCGATGCCGAGCACGCGCATGGTCTCCGCATACCTCCGATGGGGCCTCCACGCGAGCCCGCGCCCATCATCGCGCGCTAACATGCGCCCATGTCGCGCGCCTTCGACCGGCGGACCTTCGTCTCTGGCTCGCTCGCCGCGCTCGTCGTGCTGCCGGCCTCGGGCCTCGTGCGCGCGCAGGCGCGCGTCGTGCGGGAGGGCTGGTCGGGGACCGGCGAGCCGACGGGGCGCGAGCCCGTCGACGTGGAGGCGCTCACCGACGAGGAGCGCGCGCACGTCCCGGTGCTCACGCTGCCGCGCCACGTGCATCTGGGGCGGCCCTTCGATCTCGTGGTGCAGGTCGGCCTGAGGCCGCACGCGATGACGAGCGAGCACCACATCGACTGGATCGAGGTCTGCCTCGACGAGCGCCGGGTCGCGGTCGTCGATCTCTCCACCGACGTCTCGTTTCCGATCGTGCGCCTGCCCATCGCGCTGCCGGCGCCCGCGGTCCTCACCGCGCGCGCCCACTGCAACCAGCACGGCACGTGGCGCACCCGTCGCGATCTCGCGCCGGGATGAAGGCGCGGCCGTCCGTTCCAGCGCATTCGCGCAGCAGCGCGAGCTGCCGTGAAGGCTCCGACACCTGGCGTGTCGGCCCTTCAGCGCCGCCGGCGCGCGAGGAAGAGGATCGCGCCCACGCCGCCGACGAACGCGACGACGAGCGCGGCGTAGACCCATCCAGGCAGCGCGACCTGCACGTGCTCGGGCGCGTGGTGTGGCGGCGCAGGCGGGCCACCGACCTGGAGGAAGCCCGCATCGGCGCTTCCGGGCTGACACCGCTCCAGCCCGTCGTAGGTGCCTTCTTCTCCGAAGACGGTCTGGCAGCGCATGCCGGGCATGCGGTCCCAGTCGCCTGCGATGTCGGCGCGCGCGGGGGCCGCCGCGAAGAGCCCGAGCGCGAGCGCGAAGGCTCGCGTCACTCCGTGATGATGCACGCGACGCTCGCCCCCGCGACGGCTCGCACGCGCACGACGTGCCCGCGCCGCATCGTCACGTCGACGTCGTAGCGCGTGTACGGGCCGCTCGACGCGTTCCCGACGATCAAGTCGTCGTAGTACCCGTGCGCGCCGACGACGCGATCCGGCTCGCCGAGCGTCGCGCGCACGAAGGCTTCGTCGCGCCCGGCCCACGAGCCCCACTGCCGTTCGGTCCCAGTGGGCACGTGCGGGTGCGGAGCCTGCGCGAGGGCGAGGTGCGCCGCGAGCCACACGAGCGCCGCGATCCCCGTTCCGCCTCGCACGGCCCAGCATACGCCCCCGAGGGTGCTCGCGGTACCGTGAGGCGCCGCCGTTGCTCGCGCGCACGGTGTGATCGTCCGTGCGCGCCGTGCAGGCCGCGCGCGTGCGCGAGAGCCGCGCGGGTGGGGTGGCGCATGCCTTGCTCGGCCGGGCGCGTGCCCACTCGACTTCCGCCCTCGATCCGGCTCGTCTTCGCGCTCTGGTGGCTCGTCGGTGCCCTCACGCCAGGGTGCATCCCGGTCGCCATGTTCCCGAGTGAGCACCGCCTCTCGGGTGGCGTCGTCGGGGGCGCGGTCCGCGGTAGCGCGGCCGAGCCCGCGCACACCACGCAAGGCGGGCATTTCACGTATCGAGGCACGATCGCGCCGCTCGCGATGGTGCCCGTGCTCTGGGACCGCGACGTCGACTTCGGGCTCGGCTACTTCTTCACCGTCTCGGAGATCGGGAGCCTGCAGCACGGCCCCACGCTCGACGTCTCCTACTTCTTGCTGCGCGGGAGCCTCGACACGCGCGAGCCGTGTGGCGATCGCACCCTCCCACCGTCCGACGAGGACCCGTGCACGCCCGAGGGCGAGCACCAGCTCTTCCGGCTGGCGTTCCGCGCCGAGGTCGACCTGCGATTCACCGATGCCGAGCCGGGCGCGGTCGGCGTCGGTGGGCGCGGAGGGCTCCGCCTCGACTTCTCGTTCCTCGCGGCTCAGCCGGAGCCCGTTGCGGAGGCATCGTCGCGCGGCGGCTTCGTCGGCGCGCTCTGGGGCGAGTACGGCATCGCGCTCGACGTGCTCGGCGGCGGCGGCTTCGTCGGCCAGCAGGCCTACGCCGAGCTCGTCGTCGGCCTCACGTTCCGTGCGCCCGCTGTCGCCGGCCTCGCCATCGTCGTTCCCTGACGCCCGAGCCTCCCCGCGGCGGCCGCGACGCTCGATCGCGCTCCCTCGTGAGGCGGCGCCGCCGCGCACGCCGCGCGCTGCCCTCGCGCGCCCGCCAGAGGGGAGGCCGCGCCGCGTACGGATCCCCGCGCGCGTCGGCCGAAGTGCTGCCGTGGGCGGCGAGCATGATTCGGCACAGATGCGTGCGCGAGCGCGCGGATGCGCATCTCGCGGCCCACGCGCCGGAAGCGATGAATGGTCAGACCGGCCGAGCCGGAGGGAGGGCTCCTCCGCCGACCCGCGTGATCGCGTTGGGCTCGCGTCCCTCCGCCCACGGGATCGACGCCGTCAGAGCAATGCGTGCGCGGTGCGCGCCGGCACGCGCGGCGCGAGCGCGCGGCGCGCCACGAGCACGGCCAGCACGAGCGTCATCGCGAGCACGGTCTCGGTCGCCGCGTGCCGCACGAGCGGCGAAGGATCGGCGAGCGTCCACGCGCCGAGCGCGATCGCCGCGAGCGCTCCGAGCGAGGCCGTCGCGATCGACGCCGCGAGCGGTGCGAGGCGCCCGCGGACGTGCCCGAGGAGCCAGGCCACGAGCGCGACGAGGACCGTCATCGCGACCATGCCGGTGCGGCCCGTCGGCGAGAGACCCGTGCCCTCCACCACGACGAGGGCGGCGACGGCGACCACCACGAGATCGTCGATCGCGGAGGATGCGCGCCGCGTCGCAGGACGTGCCGAGGCCAAGCCGGCGCCCACGAGACCGAGCGCGAGCGGGCCCACGGGCTCCGTGAAGAGCGGCCACGCGAGCGGGCTGGGCGCGCCGCCGTGCGAGAGCACCGCGAGGTCCGCGCTGCCGCGCGCGATGGGCAAGAGGGCGAGCCCCGCCGCGAGCCCGAGGCCCGTCACGAGCGCGGCCGGGAGCGCGCGCACGGAGCCGCGCGCATCCGCGTAGACGAGCGCCGCGCGGACGCCCGCGAGCGACGACACGAGCAGCGGCAGCGCCGGCAGCATCCCGCCGGAGACCGCGCGCAGCACGACGTGCGCCACGACCAAGGTCAGCGCGGCGCGCGCGAGGAACGCCGCGGTCGGGCGCGTGAGCGCGGCGGCGGGGCGCTGCGTGCCGTGCTCGATCGAGCGCAGCGGCAGCGTGCGCAAGAGCGCCAACCACACGAGCAGCACCGCGAGCTCGAGCAGGCGCGTGCGGTCGGCCGTGCCCTCGTCGTCGCGGCGCGCCTCGATGCGCCATGCGAGCGATCGCTCGCCTTCGCCGTCGCGCGCCACGATCAAGCTCGCGTCGGTCACGCCCTCGGCGACGAGAGGCGTGTCTCCCGGAACGAAGATCGCGTGGCCTTCGCCCTCGAGCACGTCGCCGGGCTCGAGCCCGAGCAAGGCGCCGATGCCCTCGGGCTCCACGCTCGCGAGCGCGAGGCCGTGCTCGCTCTCGAGCGCGAACGTGACGCCGAGCATGCGGTCGAGCGCGCGCGCCGGCGAGTCGATCGAGCGCGGCGGCACGAAGTCGATCACCACGCCCTCGCGCATGCCGAGCACCGCGCCCGGCAGCTCTCCCCACTGCGCCGCCTCGCGCACCTCGACGCGCCCGCGGAACGTCGCGCGCCGGATCTCGTCGCGGAGCATGCGCGGATCGAGCGGCACCTCGATGCGGCTCTCGCTCGCGGCGTGGGCCGTGAGCTCGCGCGTGATCGACTCGGGCGCTTCGAAGGGGCGAGCCAGCTCGCCGACCAGACGCACGCTCACCTCGTGGTGGATCGCGAACGGGCCGCCCTCGATGACGAGCGGATGGCCCGGATCGATCTGCGCCGGGCCCGCCGAGCGCAGCTCGAGCAGCTCGGCCTCGCGCGCCTCCTCACACCCCGCCGCGAGCGCGAGCGCCAGCGCGAGGAGCGGCAAGAGGAGAAAAGGCAGCCTTCTGCGCCGGTCGGGCACCTCTGGAGAATCGGGGCGTCGGGCCCCACGGTCCAGAAACCCGCCGCCCGCGCTGCTTGCCAAGCCGCCCCACTTGCTCCACGAATCCGCACCTCTGGAGGATGCCCATGAGCTCGGTTCGCAACGTCGTCATCATCGGATCGGGCCCTGCGGGCCTCACGGCCGCCATCTACGCGGCGCGCGCCAACCTCAAGCCCGTCTGCGTGGAGGGCTTCAGCGTCGGCGGCATCGCGGGCGGCCAGCTCATGATCACCTCCACGGTCGAGAACTACCCGGGCTTCCCCGAGGGCATCACCGGCCCGGATCTGATGGCGAAGTGGAAGGCCCAGGCCGAGCGCTTCGGCACCGAGATCGTCTCGAGCGACGTCGTGAAGGTCGACTTCAGCAAGCGCCCGTACAAGGTCGTCTGCGAGGACGGCAAGGAGATCTTCTCGAACGCCGTCATCATCTCCACGGGCGCCAAGGCCAAGTGGCTGCACGTCCCGGGCGAGAAGGAGCTCGAGAGCAAGGGCGTCAGCGCGTGCGCGACGTGCGACGGCTACTTCTTCCGCAACCAGGACGTGTGCGTCGTGGGCGGTGGCGACACGGCGATGGAAGAGGCGCTCTACCTCGCGGGCCTCTGCAAGTCGGTGACGGTGATCCACCGCCGCCAGGAGTTCCGTGCCTCGCGCATCATGATCGAGCGCGCGCAGAAGCACCCGAAGATCAAGTGGATGCTCGACTGCGCCGTCACGGCCGTGCGCTCGCAGGGCGAGGGCCATCAGGAGCAGATCGCGGCGATCGAGGTGCAGAACCTGCGCACTGGCGAGAAGATCGTGCATCCGACGCAGGGCCTCTTCGTCGCCATCGGCCACGAGCCGAACACGCAGCTCTTCAAGGGGATCCTCGACATGGAGGAGACCGGCTACCTGAAGACGGTGCCGGGCACGACGCGCACGAACATCGAGGGCGTGTTCGCTTCGGGCGACGTGCAGGATCACGTCTATCGCCAGGCGGTGACGGCGGCAGGCACGGGCTGCATGGCGGCCATCGAGTGCGAGCGCTGGCTCGCGGCCAACGACCTGCTCGTCCACTAGATCACCGGTCGCGAATCGTGACGATTCGCGAGGGAGGACGTCCCCGTCCCGACTCGGCAGCCCGAGTGAATCGCGAAGCAGGGCGTATCGCCAATTGGCTATAGGCCTCGCTTGTCGTCTCCCTCACCCTCCTGTCCGTCGCGACATCCGTCGCGACGCTACATTCGCGTGTGATTCGTGGTGATCACGAATCACGATCGCTCACTTAGGCCCCCGCCGCCTTCTCGGTGCGCGGGCACGCGCGCGCTGCGGGGCCCTCTCCGCGAGGAAGTCGGCGCGAGCGGCGCGGCACGCGAACCGAGCACCGGGCCGAGGTCTCGTCGCCACTACGCCCGGAGCGGACGAGGCCTCGCGATGCTTGACGCCACACCCGCCGTCGGATTGACGCTCTGTCCACCGTACCGGTGGATGCAGGCTCGAATCGAGGACGATCCGAGGGCCGGAGGTCGTGACGAGGGCTGGCACGGCGGCTGCTCTCGATCCGCGCATGACCGACAGCAGTCGCAGCATCTTGATCGTCGACGACGATCCGCTCGTGCTGCGCACGATCGACGTCTCTCTCCGCCGGCACGGGTTCAGAACGGTGTCGGTACCGAGCCCGCAGGCCGCGCGCGAGGCCCTGGATGCCCAGGAGTTCGACGCGGTCGTCGCGGACCTCAACCTGCCGTTGGGCGATGGGCGCACGTTCGCGGCAGCGCTCAAGGAAGAGTCGAGCCGACCCGTCGTGCTCGTCACCGGCACGACCGACTTCCGCGAGGTCACGCGCATGCTCGGCAGCGCGGCGCCGGACGCGATGATCGCCAAGCCGTTCGCTCCCTCGCAGATCATCGCCGCGGTCGAGCGCGTGCTGGCGGCCCGACACGACACCACGGAAGACAACGTGATCGCCTGCGAGATCGCGCAAGGCATGGCCCGCGCCCTCGAGATGCACGAGCGCGAGTCGACCGCGCACGCGCTGCGGACGGCGCTCTGGACGCAGCTGCTGGCGCAAGAGGCGGGGCTCGATCCCACGGCCTGCTTCTGGGCCGCGCTCGGAGCGCTGGTCCACGACGTCGGTAAGATCGGCGTTCCGGAGGAGATCTTGAACAAGCCGGGATCGCTCGGGCAGGGCGAGTGGGAGGTGATGAAGCGGCACCCCGACCACGGCGCCGCGCTCCTCGACGTCGTGCCCCGCCTCGCCCGCGCCAAGGAAGTCGTGCTGCATCATCACGAGTGCTGGAACGGGACGGGATATCCAGACGGCCTCGCGCGCGATGCGATTCCGATCGCGGCCCGCGTGTTCGCGATCGTGGACGCCTACGATTCGATGACCAGCGATCGGCCGTATCGCCGCTGCGTGTCGCACGCCGAGGCGTCCGCGCGGATCGGCAGGGGGGCCGGGGTCCAGTTCGACCCACGTCTGGTGGATGTCTTCCTCGCGATTCCGGCCGCGCGCTGGCTGGGCGTGCGCGACGTCGTGAAGGCTGGTGCGTCGATCACGTGCGCGGTCGGTGCCGGCGTGGTCGCCCAGCGTGAGGGTCAGGGCAGCGGCGCGAACGGGGCCGCGGAGACGAAGCGCTCGAAGTAGTACGTCACGACACCGTCGTGGCTGAGCATGCTGTGCTTGATCACGATCGGATGCGCGAACGCGCTCGCATCGAGCGTGGCGGTCGTGTCGTCGAAGAGCATCCACTCCGGGTGGCCGAGCGTGTCGAGGCCGCTCTCGATCTCGCCGGCGAGCGCGCGCGAATTCGCATCGGTGCCGCCGCCATCGGTGTAGACGATCGCGAAGCGCAGCGCGTCCGCGCCCGCCGGATCGAAGCGCGCCAGCTGATCGACGGTGAAGGCCTCGTAGACGGGGATCTCGCCGTAGAGCGAGTCGAAGAGCATCACCTCGCGCACGCTCGGGAGCTGGCCCCGATCGAGACCGCGCGCGACGGCGGTGTAGCCGCCGGAGTGGCTCGCGAGGACGATCGTGTCGAGGTCGTCGATCGTGGTCGGGCGGCCGAGCATCGCCGAGAGGTGCGCGTCGAAGAGCTCGTCGAGGAGCGCGCGCAGGCCGCCGTCCTCGGACAGGCGACCCGTCGCGCCGCTCGCCTGGTCGTAGGCGACCTCGACCGCGATGAGCATCGCGTTCACGTGCGCCGCGTCGAGCTGCTCGACGAGGTGATGGGCGGTGCGCGCGCCGGCGCCGGGCGTGCACTCGGTGGGCGTGCTGCCGATCGCGTTCTCGACGCAGTTGTGGAAGCCGTGGAAGTAGACGACGGCGCCCTGCGGCGCGCAGGCGTCGTAGCCGGCGGGCACGTGCACGGCGACGTCGGGATGCCCGTCGCTGGGGAACGCGCCGTGATCGAGGCCGAAGACGAGCGGGCTCGGGAGGGTCACCGGGCAGCGCATGCCGCCGTCCGGCGTCGTCGCCGCATCGGCCATGCTCGCGTCCACGCGCGCCGCATCGGGCGCGCCGCCGTCGAGATCGAACGCGCGCGCGTCCTCGTGCCCCGCGTCGTGCTCGCCTCCGGCGATCGCGGTGCTGCAGCCCGCGCCGAGCGCGGCCGCGAGGAGGAGCGAGCCGGAGGAGAAGCGCGCGGCGGCGTGCACGGGAGCCTGGAGCTTACGTGCGCGCACGCCCGAGCGCCCGTCGCGGTGGGCCGCCGCGCCGCTACGCTCGCGGGATCGACCGGCCGAAGTGGAAGAAGTCGTCGGGATCCACGCGCGACTTGATGGCGCGCAGGCGCGGCAGGTTGTCGCCGTAGTACGCGCGCTCCCAGCCCTCGAGCCGGTCGTCGATGTAGTTCACGTAGGCGTAGCCGCTCGCGTGCGAGCGCATCGCGTCGTGGAAGCGGTCGAGCCAGGCGAGGTTGGCGGCGACCACGTCGGGCGTGCTGCGGGCCGCCCAGTGCGTGGAGTACTGCGCGAGGAAGAGCGAGCTGCGGTGGAAGAATGCGGTCGCATCGGGCGCGACACGGTTGATGGCGCCCCCGAGCGCGTCGAACGCCACGCCTCCCGCGCCGCGCGCGAGGAGCGGATCGGCGCCGCGAGCCTCGACCGAGGCGATCAACGCGGCGATGCCCTCGGCCGAGAGCGGCGTCGAGAAGAAGTCCGAGTGGCCCACGTGATCGCGGCGCCCGAGCGTGCCCGTGGGCGCGACGCCCGGCAGGTGACACTCGTCGATCGTGCGGTCGGCGCAGGAGGCCTCGACGAGCATCGTCTCGAGGTAGGTGCCCGTCGCGACGTGCAGCTCGCGCGGCGCGCGGCCGATCGCGCGATCGAGCACGGCGAGGCGCGCGCGGAGATCGGCCTCGCTGCCCGCGAAGACGCCGGCCATCCCGATGCCGTAGGTGCTGCCCGCGGCGTTGAGGTGGATCTTCGACCAGAGCTCGTCGACCTCGCTCGGGCCCCAGCCCTGCCACCCGCGCACGACGTCGGCGGCGGCCGCCCAGGGCCAGTTGCACGAGAAGCGCACGAGCGAGCCGATCGGATGCGTGCGGAACGTGAAGCGCGTGACGACGCCGAAGTTGCCGCCGCCGGCGCCGCGGCTCGCCCAGAAGAGATCGCTCTCCGTGGTCTCGGTGCACTCGCGGATCGTGCCGTCGGCGGTGACCATCCGGACGGCGGTGATCGAGTCCGAGGTGAGGCCGAGCTTGCGGCCGAGCACACCTTGGCCGCCGCCGAGGGCGAGGCCCGCGATGCCGACGCTCGGGCAGGTGCCGCCGGGGATCGCGACGTTGCGGGGGCCGAGCGCCGCGTAGAGCTCGATGAGCTTCACGCCGGCGCCGACGGTCGCGGTGGAGCTCGCGGCGTCGAAGGTGATGGCGTTCAGGAGACCGACGTCGCAGACGAGCCCCGTGCACGTGGAGTAGCCCGCGTACGAGTGGCCGCCGCAGCGCGCGGTGAAAGGAAGGGCGTGCGCGCGGGCGAAGGCGATGCACCGCTGCACGTCGGCCTCCGAAGCGCAGTAGGCGATGCCCTGCGGGTGCACGTCGTCGAAGCGCGGGTCGTAGAGCTGGTGCGCGAGCGCGTACTCGGAGGCGCCGGGCCGCACGAGGCTGCCGTCGAGCGAAGCGGCGAAGGTCTCCCAGTCCGCCGCCGTCGCCGGTGAGGCCGCAGTCGAAGGGGAAGGCGCGGTCGACGGGGAAGGCGCAGTCGAAGCGGAAGGCGCAGTCGAAGACGGAGGAGCGGCCCCCTCTCCCGCCGGAGCGGGAGAGGGCTGGGGAGAGGGACTGCGGGTCTGAGGCGGCGCACCGCCACTGCGAGAGGAATCGCCCGCCGCGCCTCCGCACCCCACCCACACCGCTGCCGCCGAGCCGACGCCTACGCGCTCGAGGAAGTCCCGCCTCCGCATCGCGCGATGGTACCCGCTCCGCCGCTCACGGGCCGCTCCAGGTGATCTCTTCGGCCGTGAAGTTCAGGAAGAACCAGAACCCGCGCGTCGTGCCGTTCATGTCGGCGTCGTCCTCGCTCGCCCCGCCGCCGACGTTGCATCCATCGGGATGCATCATCACGCTGCGGTTGCCGGCCTGCAGGTGCTCGTACAGCGGATCGCCGCCGACGAGCGGCAGGCTCGCCGGGAGCGTCGCGGCGATCGCGTCGGCCTCGCTCAAGAAGCCGCGCACCACGCCGCTCACCAGCCGCCGGCTGCTCGGCATCGTGCCGCTGTAGGTCGCGGCGAGCGTCGCGTCGCGCAGCGGAACGGCGATGCCGCCGATGTCGATCATCAGCATCTCCGGGTCGCTGAGGAAGCACGGGCCGCTCACGGTGTTCACGCCGGGCGTATAGGTCGCCGGCGTGCCGGCCCGCGTGTTCACCTCGGCCGCGACCGGCGCGAAGCAGGTGCCCGTCGTCGTGTTCGTCACCGACGACATCACGACGTTGGGCGCCGTCGCGTTCGGCCCGCACGAGTCGGGCGTCGGCGCCTCCATGCAGGCGGCGTTCACGTGGATGTCGGCCGGCGTCGTCGCGGCCGTCGTCGAGAAGGGCCGGAAGAGCGACACGAGGTGCAGCGAGTACGTGCCGTTCATCGTGCTCATCGGGTTGAGCGCGTTCGCGAGCAAGGTGTTCACGCTGTCCGCCTGGCACGTCCCGAACACGCTCGCGCAGTTGTCGGTGATGTCTTGGCAGTTGCCGATCACGTTGACCGTGATGCGCGGCGAGATCAGGCGCAGCTGCGTGATCCGGAAGCCGGTCGGCGGCATCGCCGTCTCGGTCGTACAGGTCGCGCTGCAGCCGTCGCCGCTCATGCGGTTGCCGTCGTCGCACTGCTCGGCGGGCGTCGCGCCCGGATCGGTGAACCCGTCGCCGCAGCTCGACGCCAGGCACGTGTTGCCGGCGCGGCAGATGTCGCGCGTCGCGGGCATCCCGTCGCGGTCGCACACCGCGCCGACGGCGAGCGGCGTCCCGGCGCCGCAGCGGCTCATGAGCGTGCCGCCGTTCGTGCACGTCTCGGTGCCGTTGCACGCGTTTCCGTCGCCGCAGTCGGCGGCCACCGTCGCGGCCGTGCACGTCCACGTGCAGTCACCGTCGCAGCCGTCACCGTTCGCCATGTTCCCGTCGTCACACTGCTCGGTCCCGGTGCGCACGCCGTCGCCGCAGCCAGCCGTGGTGCACGTGCCGCCGCGGCAGATGCGCGCGCCGCCGCACGAGGTGCCGTCCGTCGCCGGCGTGCCGGCCGCGCATCGGCTCGCCGTCGTTCCGGGGCTCGTGCACGTCTCGGTGCCGTTGCAGACGTTGCCGTCGCTGCATGCGGCATCGGCGCTGCACGTGAAGGTGCAGTCGGTGTCGCAGCCGTCCCCGTCGGTCGCGTTCGCGTCGTCGCACTGCTCGACCGCGTCCACGCGGCCGTTGCCGCACCGCTCGACCTGGCACGTCGCGTTGCAGCCGTCGCCGTCCACGTGGTTGTGGTCGTCGCACTCTTCGCCCGTGTCCATGACGCCGTTGCCGCAGAGCGTGCTCGTCCGGCAGTCGGCGCTGCACTCGTCGCCCCCCACGGTGTTGCCGTCGTCGCAGACCTCGCCCGCGCCGACGTCGACGACGCTGTTGCCACAGGTCTCGTCGCTCAGGCAGTCGGCGCTGCAGCCGTCGCCGTTCGCCGTGTTCCCGTCGTCGCACGCCTCGTCGACGCTGGCGCCGGAGGCCACGGTGTCGACCACGTCGTTGCCACAGCGGTAGTCGGAGTGACAGTCGCCGCGGCAGGTGTCGCCGTCGGTCGTGTTGCCGTCGTCGCAGAGCTCGCCGACGGTCTGGTCGACGTGGCCGTTGCCGCAGGTCTCGTCGCTCGAGCAGTCGGCGCTGCAGCCGTCGCCGTCGACGGTGTTGCCGTCGTCGCACACCTCGCCGGTCTGCATGCGGCCGTCGCCGCAGCCCACGCCGGCATCGCTGCCGGGCGCGTCGATGCGCGCGCCAGCGTCGCGTGCTCCGTCGAGCACGCTGCCGGTGTCGGCCCCGCCATCGGGGCCCCCGTCGCTTCCGCTTCCCGTCGTGACGTCGCTGCAACCGCAGCCGACGACGAACGAGGCCCCGAGCGCACCGACGACCACGACGAGACGTGCCCGCATGACTCTCTCCTCCGAGCGACCCACCGCTCGCTGCGAAGGATCCAGCGTCACGCCGATCGGCGATGGAGCGCAATGGGGTCCCCCGGAAATCGACGAATCCCCCTGGTTTCTGGATCTCCAGTGCACACTGATGCTATGTTCAGTGGGTGTCTGCCGTCGTACGAGCTGCCGTACCTTCTTCTCTCCTCGCGCGCCTGCGTGCCGTCACCGAGCGGCCGGAAGAGCGTCTCTCGCTCGCGCCGGTGCTCGGAGTCGAGATCGACGACGCGCTCGCCGGGGGCCTGCTCCGCGGCGCCATCGTGGAGATCGCGGCGCCGCACGGGCGGGCGCGGGCCACGGCCTTCGCGCTCTCGGCGTGCCTCGCGGCGCAGCGCGATGCGCGTCGATTCGGGAGCCACGCGCTCTGCGCATGGATCGACCCCACGCGCTCGCTCTTCGGTCCGGGCCTCGCGGCGCGCGGTCTCGACCTTTCGCGCTTGCTCGTCGTCGCGCCCACGCTCGAGCTCTTCCCGCGCGCCGCCGTGCGCGTCGTCGAGAGCCGCGCGTTCTCGGTGGTGGTGATCGACGCGCGCTCGCTCGCCTCGCTCGAGCGCTGGCCCACCGCGGTGCGCCGTCTCGCGCTCGCGGTGGAGGGCACGGCCTGCTCGGTGCTGCTCGTCACCGATCTCTCGGCGCGGCGCAGCGTCCCGCTCCCCACCGCGTCGCGCATCGAGCTCTCGTGCAAGGGCCCGGGCGCGCTCACGCTGCGGGTCGCCAAGGATCGGCACGGCCGCATCGCCTCCGATCGCACGCTCGCCTGGCGCCAGAGCGCATGACCCCGGCCCGCTCCTCGCGCCGCATCCTGGCGGCCGTCCTGCCGGAGGTGGCGGTGACGCTCGCGCGCCGTCGCGTGCCGGGCTGCACCGATCCGCTGGTCGCCATCGTCGATCCCGAAAGCGCCGTCGTGGCCGCGGCAGATGCTTCGGCGCGGCGGCTCGGCGTGCGCATCGGGCAAGGCGCGGCGGCGGCGAGCGTGCGCGCGTCGAGCCTGCGCGTGGTGCACGTCTCGCGCGAGGAGATCGAGAGCGAGCTCGAGCTCGTGCTCGAGGTGCTCGCGGCCTTCGGCCCGACGGTCGCACACCGCCTCGATCGTGGCGCCGAGCAGAGCGCGGGCGAGGCGAGCGCGCGCGATCCGACCGACTACGACGACACGGCCTGGGTCGACGTGACGGGCGCGACCGCGCTCGCCGGCGGCGAGAACGCCCTCGCAGAGAGCGTGCGCGCGCGGATCGACGCGCTCGGGCACGCGGCCAAGCTCGGGCTCGCCTCGGGGCCGCGCATCGCGCGCGCGCTCGCCCGCGCCTCGCGCACCGGCCTCGTGATCGCGCGCAACGCCGAGCACGAGCGGCGGCTCTTCGGCGCGCTGCCGCTCGGCGCGCTCTCGCTCGACGCGCGGGCCCACACCTTCTTTCGTCGCGTGGGCCTCGTGACGGTGGCCGATCTGGTGGCGCTGCCGCGGGCGCAGGTGAGCGCGCGGCTCGAGGGCGGCGCTGCGGGGCGCGCGGTGATCGACCTGCTCGAGGGGCGCGACGACGTGCCGCTGCTCGCGTGGGTGCCGGCGCGCGTCGTGAAGGAAGCGCAGGCCTTCGAAGAGGGCGTGACGGGCACCGAGGGCCTCGTCTTCGTGCTGCGCGGGATGACCTCGCGCCTGGCCGCGCGGCTCACGGCGAGGGGCGAGGCGACGGGCAAGCTCGTGCTCCGGCTCGGGCTCGATCCCGGCATCGTGCGGCACCTCGCGCGCGAGGCCGAAGAGCATGCGCCCGCGGGAGAAGAGGGGAAGGCGACCGACGAGGTCGTGCTCGCGGTCGGCCTGCCGGTGCCGCTCTCCGATCCGGAGGCGCTCCTCCGGACGCTCGTTCCCTCGCTCGAGCGCGTCGAGGTCGCGGCGCCCGTCGTTCGCGTGGAGCTGCGCGCCGAAGAGATCGCGCACGCGCGCCGTGATCAGCTCGACCTCTCGCGCGGGCGAGGGATCGATCCGAACCGTCTGCGGCACCTCGCGGCCGAGCTCGGCGCCGAGGTCGGCGAGGGGAGGGTGGGCTTCGTGCAGGTGCTCGACGCGCATCGCCCGGAGAAGCGCGCGCGGCTCGTGCTCGACGGCGCGGCGGTGCGCACGGCGCTCGCCCGCGAGCTCGCGCCGCCGCCGGAGGACGCGGGCGATGCGCTCGTGCCGATGCAGCTCCTGGCGGAGCCGGCGCGGATCGAGCGCTTCGTCGTGGGCGGGCGCGTCGTGATCGAAGGGCGCGCGCATCGCGTCGAGCACGTGGCGCCGCTCGCGCGTCTCGAGGGCGTGGAGTGGTGGGCGCGACCGGTGAGCCGCGAGTACGTGCGCGTGGCCCTCGTGAGCGAGGCCGAAGGCGAGCGGAGCGAGGCGCTCGTCTTCCACGATCGGATCGCGAAGGCGACGTTCTTGCACGGATGGATGGAGTGACGCGGCGGTGCCCGACTTCGTCGAGCTCTGCGCGCGCACGTCGTTCTCGTTCCGCGAGGGGGCCTCGCACCCCCACGAGGTGATCCTCGCGGCGAGCGCGAAGGGGATGAGCGCGATCGGCATCTGTGATCTGGGCGGCCTCTACGGGCTGGCGCGCGCCGAGCAGCAGTCGAAGGAGACGGGGCCGCGCCTGATCGTGGGCGCGGAGATCCCGATCGAGCGTGAGGACGGGAGCGTCGCCGGATCGGTGGCGCTGCTCGCGAAGAGCGCCGAGGGCTACCGCTCGCTCTGTCGCCTCCTCACGCTCGCGCACGCGGAGCACGAGAAGGGGACCTCGGGGCTCGCGCTCGACACGCTGGTCGAGCACACGCACGGGCTCGTCGCGATCGTGCCGCTCGAGCGCGAGGTGGTCCTGCACGGCGAGGCGCTGCTCCGCACGCTCCGCTCGGCGCTCGGGGGCGATCTCTTCGTCGCGGCGTTCCGCCATCGCGAGCCCTTCGACGTGCCGCGCGTGCGCGAGGCGGAGCGCATCGAGGCCGAGCTCGGGATCGAGGTGATCGCCTCGGCGCGCCCGCTCTACCACGACCCTGCGCGGCGTCCGCTCGCCGACGTGCTCGCCTGCATCCGCCTCGGCACCACGCTCGACGAGGCGGGCACGCGGATCGCGGCCAACGCGCAGCGCTTCCTGCGGAGCGACGCCGAGATGCGCGCGCTCTTCGCCGATCACCTGCCCTGGGTGGATCGCACCGCCGCGATCGCCGAGCGCTGCGTCTTCCGCCTGAGCGACATCCGCTATCGCTTCCCCGGCGAGGTCGCTTGTCGTCCCGGCGAGACGGCCGATCAGGCGCTGCGACGCGCGGTCGAGGAGCAGGGCCTGCCGAGGTACTACCCCCAGGGGACGCCGCCCGCGGTGCGCGAGACGATCGAGAAGGAGCTCGCGCTCGTCGCCAGGCTCGGCGTGGCGCCCTACTTCCTCAGCGTGCGCGAGATCGTGGAGATGGCGCGGCGGAAGGGGATTCTCTGCCAGGGCCGCGGCAGCGCGGCGAACAGCGCGGTCTGCTACGTGCTCGGCATCACGTCGGTCGATCCCGATCGCACGCACATGCTCTTCGAGCGCTTCCTCTCGGCCGAGCGCGCCGAGCCGCCCGACATCGACGTCGACTTCGAGCACGAGCGACGCGAGGAGGTCATCCAGGAGATCTACGCGACGTGGGGTCGCCACCGCGCGGCGATGGTGTCGGAGGCCATCTGCTATCGCGGCAAGAGCGCGCTTCGCGAGGTGGGGAAAGTGTTCGGCCTCGCCAAGGATCAGGTCGATCGCCTGAGCGGCCTGGTCCTCCATCTGGATCCGGAGGGAAAGAGCGAAGCGCGCCTACGCGACGCGGGCCTCGATCCGAGCGACGCGCGCTTGCAGCAGGTGCTCACGCTCGCCGCCGAGCTCGAGGGGATGCCGCGGCACCTCTCGATCCACTCGGGCGGCTTCATCCTCTCGTCGGAGCCGCTCGAGGCGGTCGCGCCCATCGAGCCCGCGCGGATGGAGAACCGCACGGTGATCCCCTGGGACAAGGACGACCTCGACACGCTCGGCTTCTTCAAGGTCGACGTGCTCGGGCTCGGCATGCTCACCGCGATCCGCAAGGCGCTCGGCCTCGTGCACGCGCGTCGCGCGCCGGCGGAGCCCTTCGACCCGATCTTCGCGCTCTCGCGCGTGCCGGCCGAGGACCCGGAGGTCTACGCGGCGATCCAGCGCGCCGACACGATCGGCGTGTTCCAGATCGAGAGCCGCGCGCAGATGGCGATGCTGCCGCGCCTCAAGCCGCGCACCTTCTACGATCTGGTGATCGAGGTGGCGATCGTGCGCCCGGGGCCGATCCAGGGCGACATGGTGCATCCCTACCTGCGGCGGCGCACCGGGGCCGAGCGCGCGACGGCGCCGCATCCGAGCCTCGTGCCGATCCTCGAGCGCACGCTCGGCGTGCCGCTCTTCCAGGAGCAGGTGATGGAGATCGCGATGAAGGGCGCCGGCTACACCGCCGACGAGGCCGACGGCCTGCGACGCGACATGGCGTCGTGGCGCCGCAACGGCCGGCTCGCGCGCCACCAGCACAAGCTCCTCGCGGGCTTCCGCGCACGCGGCATCGACGACGCGTTCGCCGAGAAGCTCTACAAGCAGATCCACGGCTTCGCCGAGTACGGCTTCCCCGAGTCGCACGCCGCGAGCTTCGCGATCCTCGTCTACGCCTCGGCGTGGCTGAAGGTGCACCACCCGGCGGCCTTCGCGTGCGCGCTCCTGAACTCGCAGCCGATGGGCTTCTACTCGGCGTCCTCGATCGTGCAGGACGCGCAACGTCACGGCGTCGTGGTGCGCACGCCCGACGTCGCCGCGAGCGACTGGGACAGCACGCTCGAGGGCGATCCTCCGGCGCTGCGCCTGGGCTTGCGCGAGATCCACGGCCTCGCCGAGAAGAGCGCGGAGGCGGTGGTGGCGGCGCGACGCGCGCGGGCCTTCGCCAGCATCGAGGATCTCGTCGCGCGCACGCACCTGCCACAGCGCGATCTCGAGGCGCTCGCCGAGGCCGGCGCGCTCGCCTCGATCGTGCCGGAGCGGCGCCACGCGATGTGGGCCTCGCGCGCGCCACGAGCGCCGGGGCTCTTCGAGGGCAAGGCGATCGAGGAGCCGCGCGCGATCACGCTCGCGCCGATGCCGGGCTACCAGCAGCTCGTGCTCGACTACGAGCGCCTCGGTCTCTCGGTGTCGGACCACCCGATGCGGCACGTGCGCGCCGAGATGAAGAAGAAGCACGGCGTCGTCACCGCCGAGGCGCTCGCGCGCCTGCCGCACGGAGCCGCGGTGACGGTCGCCGGCCTCGTGATCGGCCGCCAGCGCCCCGACACGAAGACGGGCGTCACCTTCGTCACGCTCGAGGACGAGACCGGCGTCGTGAACCTCGTCGTGTGGCGCGACGTGTTCGACGCTCACTGGCAGGTTGCCCGCCACGCCACGGCGATGATCGTGCGCGGCACGATCCAGCGCGAGGCCACGGTGATCCACGTGGTCACCCACCGCATCGAGCCGCTCCTCTTCGACGCCATCGAGGTCCGCTCCCGCGACTTCCACTGATGGACGGCCGCGGTGGGCGTGGGCACTCACGGGTCGTCGCGCGACCGCTCTACCGGTGCACACGGCGCGTCCACTCGTGGTGTCGCGCATGACGGTGATTCGACCCCGCCAGAGGTGTGCCCGCAGGTCTCCTTCGAATCAAGAGAGCGGGCCGGGCGTACGGTCGGGGGCGAGCCGACCTCCACGGCGCCAGCCGACGCGGAGGAGCCAGGTTCTTGGCAGCGGGAGCGCTCGCTCCGACGCGGCCGTGGCGCCAAGCCAGCCATCGAACGACGGGGCCGACGAGAGCGGGTCGAGCCAGCCCGAGACGGGCGGTGCCGCGCCATGCTTGCGCGCGTTGCAGAGCACGTACGCGAGCGCGTTTCGTACCTGCCGCGGCGTGGCGAGCGCGCGGTGGTGGAACCGGTCGGCGAAGACCTTGCCGCGACGGCCCAGCGAGCGGTTCAGCGCGCGCGCGCGAGCCGCACGGCCAGCCCCTGCATCGCGCGCGCAAGCGATTGTGCGTCCCTCGTCTCGACCACGAGGTGGATGTGGTCGCTCTGGACCGAGTACTCGACGATGCGGCTGCCGAGGCGCTCACTCGCCCTGTGCAAGCTCGCGAGCACCGCGCGGAAGCGCCGTCGACTGCGCAGGTTTGCGAGCCCCGCGAGCAGCTTCATCGTGACCAGCACCGGCGCCGGGCCGCCGAGCGCGCCTCGGCACGCATGCTTCACACCCGCGCGAGCGCCGCGGGGCTTGCGGCCCGCGCCCGGGCGGGCTCCGCCGTGCCGAGGAAAGTGGAAGCTCGTTTGTGTCGTTTGCCGCCGTCCCATGGCCCCGGAGACGAAGGCGAGCCGGTCGACTGACAGCGTCGAGCATGAATCGGCACTGATCGTTCCAGCCTGCTCGAGCGGCGCGGCGTCAGGCATCACCAGCCGGTCGCGGCCAGTCGCTCGAGGAAGGCCGAGAACGACTCGGCCATCCATGCCGGGCGGCCGTCGATCGACACGGACACGTGTGCCTGCTCCTGCGAGAGGTCGAGGGACGCGCTCGCGCGGTCGCCGTCGGTTGCGACGACGATGGACTTCGGGGGCGAGGGGGCGCTCCTCCGCGCGTCCTCGAGCGTCGAGAGCTCGACGAGAGCGTGATTCCGCAGTCGGCCTACGCCGCCGTGGATCGAGCGCAGCACTTCGGCGTAGTCCGCCGGACAGCGGCGACCGAGCCACTGTTCGAATGCGGAGAGCTCGGCATCCGAGACGCCGGCGACTCGCGCCTCGAGGGACCAGAGCGCATGTCGCGCGTTCAGGGAGAGGGTCTGCCGCTCATCGTCCTCCCAGTCGAGAGGCACCTCGCGTCGCAGAATCTCCGGGACGAGCGCCAGGTCTTGGGATGCGCAGTAGACGTCCCAGACCTCCTTGTGCTGGCCTCGACTTCGTGGCCACGGGCGAAGCTCCCCGCGGAGAAGGAGCGCGCACGCGCGCGCGAGCTTCACCACGGATGCCGTGGGGATGGGATGCGTCCGCGACCACACGACCCCCGCCCCGCCGACACCGCGTCCGTGCAGCTCGTCTCCGGTGAGCTCCCTCTTCGCGAGGAGCTGCTTCTGCGCGTCGTCGAGGGCCCGCAGCACCCGGATGCGCGGCTCCCGTCGCTCGCAGTGCTCGTCGAGACGAAGGTCGTTCGGGTGCCAGCCGAGCGTCGCGTTCAGTCGCCAGTGCTCGACGAGCGGCGCGAGGTCCCCCGCGCGCTCCCCGAGAGCCTCCATCGCGTCGACGAGGTAGCTGCAAAGCACCTCGACCACCCACGACCGCTCCCAGACCCCGGCATCCCGAAATCGCACGAAGTCGGACGACACGCATCGAAGATAGGGGTTCGAGGGAGCTGCGTCAGGGGCCACGGCGCGCACGGATGATCTGCGGTCGACGCCGGACCGCTCCCCGACGTGGGCGCTCCGCCCTGAGCGGCAGCCTCGTCGATCCCTTGACGTACCGGCGGGCGTCCGAGAACGTCGCGGTTTCGTGCGGTTCTCCGTCGGTCTCGCGCTCGCTCTGGCGGCCTCGCTGTGGCTCGCCGGGCCTGCGCGCGCGCAGATTCCGGAGGCGCTCGTGGGGCGCGCCATCGCGGGGCTCGAGACGACGCCCGAGACGCCGCCCGGGATCTCGCTGGCCACGCTCGGGCTGAGCGCCTCCGATCACGTCGACCGAGCGACCCTGCGCCGCGCGACGCAGCACCTGCTCGCCTCGGGCGAGTGGGCCGAGGTCCGCATCGATGCGCGCGCGGAGGGCGAAGCGGCCGTGCTCGTCGTCGCGCTCGTCCCGCGCGTGCTGCTCACGCGCATCGAGCTCGTGGGCAACGAGCACCTCTCGGACGACGAGCTGCTCGAGGCGCTCGGCGTGCGCGAGGGCGGCGAGATCATCGGCGGGCAGCTCGAGCCGATCCGCAATGCGCTGAAGGACCTCTACGCCGAGCGCGGCTACCTCGACGCCGTCCTCGAGGTGACGCTTCGCGAGACCGACGTCGCCGCGCGCCGGGTGCTCCGCGTCGAGATCGCCGAGGGCGAGCCCACGCGCATCGCCGTGATCGAGATCGACGGCGACACACTGCCTTACACGCCCGATCCGACGACTGCGCCGATCGGCACGCTGGGCTTCGGCATCGGCGACCCCCTCGATCGCCGTCGTCTCCCGACCGGCCAAGCCGCGCTCGAGCAGCGCCTGCGCCAGGACGGCTATCTCGAGGCACGCGTCGGTGTTCCCCTCGTGCGCTTCGAGGAGGCGGGCGCGCGCGTGGTGGTGCCGCTCCACCTCGGGCGTCACTACCGGGTGATCGTGCGCGGCTTCGAGCCGCTCTCGCGCTCCGACGTCGACGACGTGCTCCACCTCGATCAAGAGCGCCTGTCGCGAAGCGTCCTCGGCGACATCCGCGCGCGCGTCGTCGACATCTACCGGCGCCGCGGCTTCGCGCGCGCCGTCGCGACGGTGCGGCGCATCCACGATCCCGACGCGCCGGAGAACCCCGACCTCGCGGTGCTCGAGGTCGCGATCGTGCCGGGCGAGCTGCTCCGCGTCGTGGGGCTGAGCTTCCCTGGCGCGTCTCACTTCCAGAGCGGCTTTCTCCGCGATCAGGTGCGCAGCTACCTCGAAGAGGACCTGCCGAGCAGCGCGCCGTTCTCGCCCGTCGACTCGGACGTGGTCGATCGCATCGGCCTCTCGGGGCGCGCCGAGATCGAGGCGCGCACCGTGCGCGCGCACCACGAGGATCTTCCGGACACCGTCTACTACGAGGCCACCTACGACGAGGCGGTCACGCACATCGCCGAGCTCTACGAGGCCGACGGATTCCTGTCCGCGGAGGTCGGGCCCGCGGAGCTCGAGGAGCTCGGCGACGGTCGCGCGATCGTGCGCATCCCCGTGACCGAGGGCGCGCGCACGCTCGTCTGGGACGTCGGCATCCGCGGCAACGAGACGATCACCGCGAGCCGATTGCTCGAGACCGCGCGGATCGCGCGCGGCGATCCCTTCGGTCACCTCTCGCTCGAAGAGGCGCGACGCCGCATGGTCGAGCTCTACCAGGAGCAGGGCTACCTCTTCGTGCGTATCGATCCGCGCGTGCACTTCTCGCCCGACGGGCGCCGCGCCGAGATCCTCTTCGAGATCGTGGAGCGCTTCCAGGTCACGGTCGGTGAGATCCGCATCGTGGGCGCCGAGCGTACGAGCGAGTCCCTCGTCCGCGAGCGTCTCTCGATCCACACCGGCGACGTCTATCGTCCCTCCGACGTGCGGCGCAGCGAAGAAGCGCTGCTCTCGCTCGGCATCTTCTCCTCGGTGCGGATCGCGCCGGACGATCCCGATCTCGCCGAGCGCACCAAGCCCGTGGTCGTCACGCTCAGCGAGCGCACGGCCCAGGAGCTCGGGCTCTCGGCGGGGATCGGCACCGGCGAAGGCGCGCGCGGCTCGTTCGAGTACTCGTACCGCAACCTCTTCGGCAGCGCGGTCACGTTCAACCTGCGCCTGCAGCTCGCCTATCAGTTCTTCTTCCAGGACCGCGAGCTCGAGCAAGCCATCACCAGCCTCACTCTGATCGACCGCCTCGAGCGGCGCCTCACGGTGGGCTTCACGGTCCCGCACATCCCGGGCGTGCCGACGTTGCGCGCGTCGATCGACCTCGTGCACTTGCGAGACAACTACCGCGACTTCGGCCTCGACAAGAACGGCGTCGTCCTGACCTTCACGTGGCAGCCGGAGCACGCGTTCGTCGGCACGCTCTCGGGTGAGCTCGAGCAGAACAACATCTCGCTCTTCAACGCGCAGAGCCTGCAGGCGTATCTCGCCACGCCCGCCGGCATGATGCAGCAGCGCTTGCTTCGCGCGCCGCAAGGCCAGTCGGCGATCGCGAGCGCGCGCATCACGGGCACCCTCGACCTACGCGACAGCCCCTTCACGCCGACGCAGGGCTTCTACGCGTCGGTCACGGCCGAGTACGCGCATACCGTCGCGACCGAGCGCGCCGAGGACTTCAGCCACTTCATCAAGGTGGGCCTCACGATGAGCGGCTACGTGCCCATCGCCACGGGCTGGGTGCTCGCGCTCCAGGTGCGCGGCGGGCGCGTCTACCACCTCGAGAGCAACTCGCGTGTCTACCCGAACCGCGCGTACTACCTCGGCGGCGTCGATACGATGCGCGGGTTCCTGCAGGACCAGGTCATCCCGCAAGACCAGGCCGACGTGCTCCAGCGCGCGATCTACCTCGGCGCGGCCGACCAGCTGCTGCGCCCCGGGCAGACCGGGCCTTCGCTCGATCCGGCCTCGCTCGTGCGCACGGGCGACTTCTTCTACCTGCTCCGCGCCGAGCTGCGCTTCCCCATCTCGGGCGACGTGCAGGGCGGCGTCTTCACCGACATCGGCAACGTCTGGGCCGTGTGGGACTCGGTGGATCTGCTTCGCCTGCGCTACACCGCCGGCGCCGGCATCCGCCTCGCGACGCCCGTCGGCCCGATCGCGCTCGACTACGGCTTCAACCTCTCGCGCAACGACGCGATCGGCGAGCCCTTCGGCGCCTTCCACTTCTCGATCGGTCTCTTTTGATCTCCAGGGGCGCTGGGCGCGCCCCTCGCGCGACCGGCGGAGCCGGATCTCGCTCACCCCGGCTCCGCCTCGCCTCGCTCGCACGAGGGAGGTCTCCGGTGGCGCTCGCGCACCCACACTGGCCCGAGCTGGCGTCCCAGGTCACTCGATTTGGCGCGTGAGGACGCTGCGGTGCGCGACTCGCCGCGTGAGAACGTGCGGATGTCGCGATGGACGCTCTGCGTGCTTCTCTGCGTCTCGATCCCCGCGTGCGCGAAGGGGATGTCGCTGCCGCGCGATCTGGACCGCGACGGCGCAGCGCGACGGGACGGGGGCCCCGCGCTTGGTCCCATCGACGCGTCGGCCTGTGACGGGTGCGCTGCTCCGACCGATCCGGACTGTGACCCGCGCTGCGGCACCGACGCGGGGGTATCGACGGCTGGGGACGCGAGCGTGGCTCCCGCGGACACGGGCGCAGCTCCCGCGGACGCAGCGCCGTCCCCCGGCGATGCCGGCGCCGACGCCGAGCCCTGCGCGGGCCGTCCTTGGGAGGTCGAGGTGGTTCCGACGATGGCGCCGGTCGAGCTCGGCCGCGGCATCGGCCTCGCGGTCGATGCGCGAGGTGGCGCACACGTCGCCGTCGTCGTCGATTCCGACGGGCCCGCCTCGCCGTACGTCACGCTTCGCTACGGGTACCGATCACCCTCCGGCGAATGGCGCTTCGAGGACGTGACCAGCGCGACCTCCTCGATGGCATCGCTCTCGGTGGCCCTCGATGCGACGTCTCGCGTGCACGTCGCATGGATGGTCGGGGGCGGCGGCGTTCGTCACGCCGTGCGGGACGCGCGAGGCGCCTGGACCATCGAGAGCGTCGGGGATGCGGACGGGGGTGCGCCGGTTCTCACGGCGGGAGCCGACGGCGCGCTTCATCTCGCCTTCCTCACCTACGCGGGCGCCGAGCCCCGCCCAAGGTACGCGCGCCGCGCGAGCGATGCGGAGCCTTGGGTCATCGAGTCGATCGATGATCCGCGCTTCCGCAGCACCTATGCGCCCGGGATGGCGCTCGACGCCGCGGGCGAGCCACACCTCTGCTACACGACCTCGACGACGCTGCCGGGCGATCCCTTCGAGCTGCACTACGCCCGGCATCGCGGCGGCGCGTGGGAGGTGCGCTCCCTCGGCGTGGCGACGTTCGGCTCGTATCGGTGCTCGCTCGCGCTGGCGGCAAGCGGAGAGGCCCACTTGATCTTCGCCGACGTCGACGGTGGGATCAGTCACGCGCACGGCGTGGACGGCACGTGGCAGACGTCGTCCATCGCGAGCGACCCGAGAGGCCTCGGCGCCCACGTACGCGTCGAGCCGGAGACGGGCGTGCTTCACGTGGTCTACGAGAGCGGCAGCGCGCTCCATGCCGGCACGCGTCGGCTCGCCGGCGAGTGGCGCTGGGAGCTCGTCACGGACGAGCCGCATCAGGGCTACGACACCGCGCTGGCGCTCGACCCCGCGGGGCTGCCGCGGGTCGCGTTCCTCGACGACCCGGGAGTGCCGGGGCAGGCGCGCTACGCGGCCGCCGGCGCGTGCCCGTGAGCGCCGTCGGCGCGCTGCGGAGAGGGCGGCAGGGGTCCTTCTCGGGGCGACGGGTGCTCGCCGTCGTGGTCAGCCGTGCGCTCAGCCGCTCGCGTCGTCGCCCGGCTCGCGCGCGCGGTAGCTCCCGGGCGTGGTTCCGGTCCAGCGGCGGAAGGCGCGGAAGAACGCGCTCGCGTCGCTGAATCCGAGCTCGGTCGCGATGCTCGTGGTCTTGTCCTCGCCGCTCGAGAGCGCCGCCATCGCGCGCACGCGCCGCGCCTCGTCGACCTCCCGCGTCCACGAGGTGCCTTGCTGGGCGAGCGTGCGCTGAAGCGTTCGCGGCGACATGTGGAGAAGGCGTGCCACGTGCGCGAGGCTCGCGCCCTCGCCGAGGCTGCGATCGATCGCCGCGCGCACGCGCATCTGCGTCGGATCCGGGAAGATCTCTCGGCTCGCGAGCGCGCGCAGCTCGGCATCGACCGACGCGGCGACCGGCGCGGCCGCCGTCGACATCGATGCTTGCAGCGCGCCATCCGCGAAGACGAGCGCGTCCTCGCTGGCACCGAACGCGACGGGCGCGCCGAAGGCCTCCACGTAGCGCGCGTCGTGCGGGCGGCCCGGGCTCGGATGCCGGAAGCGCACCTCGTGCAGGAGCGTGCGTGCGCCGGCGCCCTCACCGATTCGACGTGCGATGGCGGCCGCAGGCATCTCGATCCAGTGCCGGCTGAAGCGCACCCCGGGATGACGCCGGAACGCGAGCGCGTCGTGCGCGCCGACGATGGTCACCTCCGCGCGCACGCGCGTCGAGACGGACGTGTAGTGGCGGGCCAGTCGCTGAAGCGCGTCGCCCACGCTCGCGCTCGCGCGCATGCCGTACTCGAGCAGCCCGTACGCGCCGATGGGCACGAGCGACGCCACGCGCACGCCGATCAGCGGGTCGGCGAGCTGCGTCTCTGCGCGATCGAACATCGCGTCCGGATCGCCCGAGGCGTCCACTCCGAGGCGCCCGAGGGCCGCCCGCACCGCGTCGAGCACCGAAGGCGCGATCGCCGGCGATGGCGCCCCGGTCGTGCTCGTGACCGGCGCCTCGTCGCGCTTCGGGCCCGAGCGAGAGGCGCGCATCAGTCGCAGCCGATGCGCTGGTCGTCGATCGCGACGTCGTCGATCCACATTTCTCTCGCGCTCGTCGCCTGGTAGTGCTCCCAGCCGAGCGAGAGGCGATCGAAGACCGGCGCGTACCAGTGGTCCCCCGTGTCGTGGCCGCCGCAGCCCTCGCCCGCGCCGACGACGTGCACGTCGTCGAGCGGCGTGCCGTCGAGCGAGAGCACCATCTCGTCGGTGCTCGTGCGGTAGTGCCATTCGAGGCAGGCCCAGCGGCCGGTCGGCATCACCGTCGCCGAGTGATCCCAGCAATCGCTCGAGACGCCGTTCGTCTCGTAGTTCGCCATGATGCGACCGTCGTGCTGGCCGCCGTAGCGGTAGAGCGAGCGGAAGCTCATGCCGCTCACGTCGCCCTCGGCTTGGATGTTCGTCCAGTGCACCGAGCCGGTCGGCGTCGCCACGAGGAAGAGGCGCATGCGGCCGTACATCTCGGTCGAGACGGCCGGAAAGACCGGCGCGCCCGAGAGCACGGCGTACGCGCGGCGGTAGCTGCCGCTTCCGTCTTCCGTCGTCACGTGGAGCGCATGCGAGCCGCTCATGGCGCGCGTGTCGTCGACGACGACGGCGCCCTGGCTGGCCGACACCGTCCACGGAGACGCGGGCGGGCCGCCCACGCTCGCGCCCTCGAAGTCGTCGCAGAACACCGCGCTCGCGCAGTCGAAGCCGGTCGTGCCGCCGTCGCTTCCCGCATCGCTCGCTCCGCCGCCGTCGACGCCGCTCGCGTCCTGCGCGGCCTCGCCGTCGCGCGCGCCCGTGTCGCGCGGAGCAACGCCGCCGTCGCTCGCAGAGGCATCGGTGCCGCCCTCGACCGACCCCGTGCAAGCGCCGGCGCCGAGGAGGATCGCGACGAGCGTCGCCACGGGGAAGGGTGCGCTGCGCATGGGGCGAGCATAACGCAGCTCGCGCCGGGCTCGCTCAGTCCTCGGGGGCCGATACGCGGCCCCCTCCATCGGGAGTGAATCCCGATGGAGCCTCCCCCTCGTATCGCTTCGCGAGAGAGGGTGACAGGTTTCCTGTCACCCTCTCAGCGCGAGCGCGCCTGCCAGCCGATGTCGCGCCGCAGCTGCTTGCCTTCGAAGGTGATCGCGTCGCAGGCCGCGTACGCGCGCGCGGCGGCGTCGTCGAGATCGCTCCCGCGCGCGGTGACGGCGAGCACGCGCCCGCCGTTCGTGACGAGCGCTCCGTCCTTCGCTCGCGTGCCGGCGTGGAAGACGGTCACGCCCTCGCGCGCGGCGGCCGCGTCGAGCCCCGTGATCGCGTCGCCCTTGCGTGGCGCCGCCGGATAGCCCGCCGAGGCGAGCACGACGGTCATCGCCGCGGGCCCGAAGCGCGGTGTGGCCGCGGGCAGTCGTCCCTTCGCCGCGCCCTCGAGATAGGGCAGGAGGTCGTCCTCCATCCGCGTGAGCAGCACTTCGGTCTCGGGATCGCCGAAGCGGCAGTTGAACTCGAGCACCTGCGGGGCGCCGTCCACGATCATCAGGCCCACGAAGATCACGCCGCGGAAGGGCGCGCCGCGCCTCTGCATCGTGGTGAGCAGCGGCGCGATCACTTCGCGCTCGATGCGCGCTTGCATCGCGGCATCGACCATCGGCGTCGGCGAGTAGGCGCCCATGCCGCCGGTGTTGGGCCCGCGGTCGCCCTCGAGCAGGCGCTTGTGGTCCTGCGCGGCGGCGAGAGAGACGAAACGCTCGCCGTCGCAGATCGCGTGGAACGAGACCTCGGGCCCACGCAGCGTGTCCTCGAGCAGGATCGTCGCGCCGGCCTCGCCGAAGACGCGATCGACGAGCATCGAGCGGATCGCGGCGATCGCCTCGGCCTCGTCGCTCGCGACGACCACGCCCTTGCCCGCGCAGAGCCCATCGGCCTTCACGACGAGGGGGCGACCTGCGCTGCGCACGTAGGCCTCGGCCTCGGCGGCGTCGGTGAACGCCTTCGCGGCGGCGGTCGGGATCCCGGCCTCGGCCATCACTTCCTTCGCGAACGCCTTGCTCGCTTCGAGCCGCGCGGCCGCCTTCACGGGGCCGAACGCGGCGATGCCGATCGCGGCGAGCGCGTCGACGAGGCCCATCGCGACCGGCGCGTCGGGCCCGACGACGACGAGATCGACCGCCTCCTCGCGCGCGAGCGCGCAGAGCTTCGGCAGATCCTCGGCGCCCACCTCCACCGTGCGGGCATCGCGGGCGATGCCCGCGTTGCCAGGCGCGCAGACGATCTCCGTGACGCGCGGGCTCTCTTTCAGCTTCCGGACGAGCGCGTGCTCGCGCGCGCCGCCGCCCACCACGAGGATCTTCATGGCCGCGGCCTTGCCATCGTGCTCGGCGGCCGGCAAGCGAGAAGCCTCTCTCTCCGCTCGCTCACAGCGGCGGTCGCGACGCTTGATCGCGTCGCTCTCTTGCTGTTCCTTTCCCCCGAGGGGCTGCCCGCAGCCCCTCGCCCACACCGGCAAAGCCGGATGTGGGGCCCCTCCCGCCGAGCCGCGCGATCACGTTGGTTTCGGTTCCCTCAACCAACGTGATCGACGCTGTCAGCCGGGCTGGAAGACCACCCACGCGCGCTCGAAGCGCTTGGCGGCCAGGTCGGCGCGCCGGATCAGCACGTAGAGCGTGCCGAGCTCCACCCACGTGAAGCGATCGTCGTGCGGCTCGAGCTGCCAGAGCAGCTGCCACTCGAGCGCGCCGGCCTCCGCGCGCGAGAGCTCGCTCGGGCCGAAGCGGCCTCGGCTCGCGCTCATGCCGCGCGAGGCGAGCTCCGCCGTCAGGCGCCCGTCGCCGTCGAGCCACTGCGCGTGGCCGCCGATCTGCTGGCGACCTGGCCCGATCGCGAGCTCCGGTGCGTTGGCGAGGGTGAACGTCTCGACGAAGCTCTTGTACTCGCGGGCCCACGCCGCGCGCTCGGGCTCGGGGCCGAACGAGCGCAGCGCGAGGTCCCCCGGCCAGGGCAAGGTCGGCTGCGTGGAGGGCACGAGCGGCTCGGGGTCGAACGGGATCGCGCCCGACGGAGCTTCCACGTCGACCGCGCGCGCCGAGTCGGGCGCGTACGAGAGCGCCCAGCCGCTCGCATGCGAGGGGTCGTAGCCCCAGGGCTGCTCCTCGACGTCGTAGAAGAACGAGAGCACGCCGTCCTGCGGCAAGACGAGGCCGTCGCCGCCGAAGCCGCGCAGCTCGCGGAAGTCGATCTGCGAGACGAAGCTCAGCGGGCCGCGGTCGGAGCGCGGCCACTCGACGCCCGGCGCCAGCAAGGGCGCGCCGCCGAAGTGCGTGCGCTGGCCCTCGTCGCTCTCGGCGGGGCCGAGCACGACGGCGGGCGCGACGCTGGCCGAGATGGCTCCGCGGAGCGGCACGAGAACGGACGGCAGCTCGAGCCCGGCACGCATGGGTCGACCAATGTACGGGAGCGCGCGCCTGGTGGGGGAGACATTCGCGCGACGTCGGCGCTCCGGGGGGCAGGCGGGTCGCGCGGGGAGGCCGGGAGCGTATGATGAGCACCCATGACCGAAGCGACGAAGAAGCCCGAGGGCACCGAGAAGAAGAAGCACTCGCTCAGCGAGGACGACATCCGCACCGAGCGCCGCGGCGCGGGCGGCAGCGTGGGCCGCATCGGCGCGGGCGCGACGGGCGCCTCGAAGGTCGTCGATCCGAATCGTCGCGGCCCGGGCGCGCCGACCGATCCCGACGCGTAGGCGAGGGCGCGAGGTCGTCGCTCGGCGACGCCTGATCATTTGCTCCTGGGATCCGCCGCTGATACAGGTCGCGCCATGCAAGCGCGCAACCGGCGGAACCTGGCCCTCGCACTCTTCGCTCTCCTGCTCCTGCTCTTGCTCGGCGTCTTCGTGGCGTGTAGCGGCGGCAGCGAGACGCCTCCGCCGAGCTCGACCGCGACGCCGCCTCCGACGAGCGCGCCGCCCGCGAGCGCGCCGCCGCCGAGCAGCGCTGCCGCCGAGCCGGACGCGCTCCCGAACGGCCTCTTGCTCGCGTACTCCCAGTTCACGGTGGACGGAGGAACCGTCACGGCGACGCCGGGGCCGGCGCGCGCCGAGCTGCTCTATCGCCAGGGCGGGGAGTGGCACGTGGACGCCATCGAAGACCCCGACAGCAACGTCTTCCACAAGGCGCTCGTCTACACGCCGCCGGGAGGCACGCCGGGCATCCTCACGCTCGGTGGCACGCGCGCGTTCGTGAAGCTCTGGCACCACTCGGCGACGGGCTGGACCAGCGAGACGCTCTGGACCGAGGACTTCGGCGGGCACTTCTCCCGCATGCGCGACGCGGAGGTCGCGAACCTCTACGGCGACGGGCCCGCGATCGCGGTCGCCACGCACGACCAGGGCGTGGTCGCCACGATCCGCCCCCAGACCGGCGGCGGCTGGTCCGTCACGCGCCTCGATCAGCGCCCGAACACGTTCGTGCACGAGATCGAGATCGGCGACGTCGATCACGACGGCCACCTCGAGGTCTACGCGACGCCCTCGGATCCGAACGATCTCGACGGCGGTCACCAGCACGGCGAGGTCGTGCGCTACGTGCCCGGCGTCGAGGGCTCGCGCACCGTGGTCGCGGACCTGGGCGACCGGCACGCCAAGGAGATCTACGTCGGCGACGTGGACGGCGACGGCACGGACGAGCTCTACGTGGCGGTCGAGGCGCTCACGAGCGGCAGCGGCGCCGACGTGCAGATCGTGGAGCCGGTGGAGATCCGACGCTACGACGCAGGCACGCCGGCCACGGGCGGCGTCGTGATCGCCACGATCCGCGATCGCCTCACGCGCTTCCTCACGGTGGGTGACGTCGACGGTGACGGGCACCGCGAGATGGTCGCGGCCTCGTTCTCGACGGGGCTCTGGATGCTCCGCCCGGGGCGCGACGCGCACGGCGAGTGGTCGATCGAGAACCTCGATCGCGAGAGCGGCGGCTTCGAGCACGCGGCGCTCTTCGCCGATCTCGACGGCGACCATCACGACGAGCTCTACGTGGCCGACGACGAGCACGGCGAGCTGCGCCGCTACGTGTGGGACGCCGGCGGGCACGCGCGCCGGAGCGTGATCCACTCGCGCCCGATCCCGCGGCAGATGATGACGTGGAACCTGACGACGTTCCCCGTCTCGATGCTGCGGTGAGCGTCTGACGGCGTCGATCACGTGGCGGGCAGCCCCTCGCGGGAGAGGACCTGCAAGAGCGCGACGCGATCGAGCGTCGCGACCGCGGCCGTGACGCGGAGCGCGGGAGGCGGTCAGCGCGCGACGCGCGTCGCGTGGAACAGGCCGAACACGTCGCCGCGCGATTCGTCGCCGGTGCCGGAGACGAGGCGGATCTCGATCGCGCCGTCCTCCATCAGCGAGAGGAAGACCATCACGTCGCGACCGGCGAGAGGTCCTTCTTCGGCGCGCGCGACGTACATGTAGTTCCGGATGCGGCCGGTGCCCGGGAAGTCGTACTGCGAGAGCAGGTCGTGCTCGAGCGACTCGATCACGCGCAGCGGCGCGGCCTCGAAGTAGACGACGCCGTCGGGCGAGGTGACGGTCACGGTGCCGGCGCTCGGGCCCTGCGCCATCGCAGGGTCGAACTCGAGCTCCATCCGCGTGTCGGGCGGAAACCCGCGGCGGATGAACGAGTCGGCGGCGTCGCCGGTGATCGTGGCCTCGAAGATCGCGTGCTCGCCCGTCTGGAAGCGATCCAGCGACTCGCACGAGGCGAGAGCGAGCACGAGGGCGAAGAGCGCGAGGGACCGCACGGCGACGGGGGCAGGATATCAGCTGGGCTTGCAGAGAGCCCGCCGGGGCTGGTACCAATGAATGGCCATTCATTGTGGCCGCCCAGGAGAGAGCCATGACCACGAACGCGCCTGCGCCGTTTCCGCCCTTCACTCCCGAGCACGAGCTGTTCCGCAAGACCGTCCGCGACTTCGCCGTGAAGGAGCTCGCGCCGCACACCGAGGAGTGGGAACGCGACGAGCTGTTCCCGAACTGGGTCTTCAAGCGCGCCGGCGAGCTCGGCATCTTCGGCGCTCACTATCCCGAGGACGTCGGCGGCGCGGGCGGCGACTACTGGTACTCGATCGCCAAGAGCGAGGAGCTCATCCACTGCGGCATGGCCGGCGTCGGCATGGGCCTGCTCGTGCAGAGCGACATGGCCACGCCCTGCATCAACGAGCTCGGCACCGCCGAGCAGAAGAAGGAGTTCCTCGAGCCGGCGCTCCGCGGTGAGAAGATCGCCGCGCTCGGCGTCAGCGAGCCCGGCGCCGGCAGCGACGTCGCGGGCCTGCGCACCACGGCGCGCAGCGAGGGCGGCGACTACGTCATCAACGGCAGCAAGACCTACATCACGAACGGCACGCGCGCCGACTTCGTCACGCTGCTCGTGAAGACGAACCCCGAGGCCGGTCACCACGGCATCTCGATCATCCTCTTCCCCACCGACACGAAGGGCTTCGGCGTCAGCAAGAAGCTCAGCAAGATGGGCAACTGGTCGAGCGACACGGCCGAGCTCTTCTTCGACAACTGCCGCGTGCCCAAGCGCTACCTCCTCGGCCAGGAGGGCATGGGCTTCATCTACCTGATGCAGAACTTCCAGAGCGAGCGCCTCATCGCCGCCAGCTCGGCCGTCGCCGGCTCGCAGCACGCGCTCGATCGCTCGCTCGAGTGGGGCCGCTCGCGCACCGCGTTCGGCAAGCCCCTGATCAAGCGCGAGGTGTGGCAGCACAAGCTCGCCGAGCTCTACACGAAGGTCGAGGCGGCGCGCTCGCTCACCTATCGGGCCGCGCACGCGTTCAACACCGACCGCTACATCCGCAAGGGCGACATCTCGTTCGAGACCACGAAGATGATCGCGATGGCGAAGCTCTTCGTCGGCGAAGAGATGAGCATCGTGGCCGACCAGGTCGTGCAGTTCCACGGCGGCATGGGCTACCTCGAGGACCTCTGGGTCGCGCGGTACTACCGCGACCATCGCCTGCTCCGCATCGGCGGCGGCACGAGCGAGGTCATGAAGTACATGATCGCGAAGATCAGCGGCTGGTGATCGAGCGCGCTCCTGCGCCGGCCCGAAGTGGCTGGCGCAGGGCGCGACGCGAGCGCACGTCGAGCTGCCGAGGAGCGGGCCGCTGCGTGCGAGGCGTGTGTCGCTCGCGGCGAGCGGAGAAGCCGCTCACGCTCCGCTCAATAGGGATCGAGCTTGTAGCCCTTCACCGGCCCGACCGAGCCACTTCCATCGTCGCCCTCGGGGCGGCGCGGCGGGCGCGGGCGAAAGGGGCGGCCGGTCGGCAGCGCGGCGAGCGTGGCCGAGACGTCGAGCGTCTCGCCCGTCACCGTGCGCACCACCGAGTAGTCCTGGTGGCCGTCGAGGTGGAAGACGAACGTGACCTCGCGACCGGGGCGAGCGTCGTCGCCCGTCCAGTCGACGCTCGTCGGCGTGGGCCCGTAGGTGTCGTCGCCGACCGCGACGGTCGCGCCGGCGGGCGTGGACGAGAGCGAGACGTGCGTGCGCGCGATCTCGGGCGCGGCGCTCGTGGGCGGCGGCGCCGTTCCCGTGGTGGTCGTGGCTCCGGGGCCGGTCGCGGTCGTCACCGGTACGTCGGTCGACGGTGTGATCGGGGTCGTCGCGGTCGGCGCGCCGTTGGTCGCGTACCAGACCAGGCCGACCAGCAGCGCCGCGCCGAGGCCGAGCGCGGCGAACATCGGCATGCGCGAGGCCGCCGAGGGCGGCGGTGCGCTCGGCACGCCCGAGGTCGTCGTCGCCGGCACCGGCACGCCCCCCGAGGGCGGCGCCACCACCACGCCGCTCGGCGTGAGCGAGGGCTGTCCGTCGCCCGACTGTCGCAGCGCCGCGTGCCGGCCCGTGGGCAACGACCCGCGCTCGCCCGAGGTGCCGAGATCCACGATGCCCTTCATCGCACCGAGCAGCTCTTCCATGCTGCCGAAGCGATCGTCGGCCTGCTTGCTCAGGCAGCGCATCACGAGCGCCTCGAGCGCCTCGGGCACCTGCACGCCCGGATTGATCTGCGCGAAGGGCGGCGGCGCCTCGTGCACGTGCGCCATCAGGATGTTCACGGAGTTGGGCCGATCGAACGGCACCTTCCCCGTGACCATCTCGTAGATCATCACGCCGAGCGAGTACACGTCGGCGCGCGCATCGGCGCGCTCGCCGCGGATCTGCTCGGGCGACATGTACTTGGGCGAGCCCATGAACAGGCCCGTCTGCGTCAGGTCCTCGCCCTTGTCGTCCACGTTCTTCACGAGGCCGAAGTCGAGCACCTTCACGAAGTCGTTCTCGTCGCCGTGGCGCACGAGGTACACGTTCGCCGGCTTCAGATCGCGGTGGATCACGCCGAGGCCGTGCGCCTCGCGGAGCGAGCGACAGATCTGCCGCGCGATGTGGAGCGCGCGCTCGGTGGAGAAGGGGCCCTCTTCGCGGAGCGCGCGGTGGAGCGTGCGCCCCTCGAGCAGCTCCATCGCGATGTAGTAGACGTCGTCGTCCGTGCGCCCGTAGTCGAAGATCGTGACCGTGTTCGGGTGCGTGAGCTTCGAGCAGGTCGACGCTTCCAGGAAGAAGCGCTTGTGGAACTCGGGGTCGTTGTCGCCGTTGTAGTTCGGGTTCAGGACCTTGAGCGCGACCTCGCGGCCCAGCGGCGCCTGCTCGGCGCGGTAGACCTTGCCCATGCCGCCGCGCGCGAGCAGCGCGACGATGCGGAAGCGATCGTTGATGACGCGGCCGATGAGCGGGTCGGGGCCGTTGTTCGAGGTGCGCAGGCCGCCGTTGCTCGCGCCCGAGGGGCCGCTCTTCGAGCTCGCGGCCGAGACGGGCTCGGCGACCTCGACCTCGGCCTCGTGGTCGGGCTCGGTCTCACCGCTCGCCGGCGCCGCCGCTGCGGCGGGCGCGGGCTCGGCGAGCCCGACGGCGGCGGGCTTGGGCACGACGGGGCGCGCCGCGGCGGTGCCCGCCGGCTTGCCGTCTCCCGGCACCGCCGGCGTGGTGGGGCCCTCAGCCACTCGCGCCTCCATCTGCGTTTCGTCCCATCCCCGAAAGACAACGATTCCCGTCCGCTCCGGGCTTGTCAATCATTAGATGGACGCCGCAGCACGAAGACACCTTGGCCCGCCGGTCGCGGCGCGTAGACTCCCGCCCGCATGGCGGACGAACAGGGACAGGACGGCAGAGGCGGCGGTCGGCGGGTGCTCCTGATCGTGCTGGGCATTCTGGGCGCGATGGCGTTGCTCGGCTGCATCGTGTGTGGCGCCAGTGGCGCGTTCTGCGCTCACGAGCTCGAGCCGCGCCCGCGCGAGCCCGCGCGCGTCGAGCAGAGCCTCTATTACGGCACTTGGGTGGGCGACGGGCCGACGACCCTCACGGTCGACGCCACCAGCATCCGCTGGGAGCAGTACACGAACGGCTCGGGGGGCCACATCTCCTACAACGGCACCAACGCGGGCGTGTCGGGCCAGGATCTGCGCGTCGGCATCATGGTCACCGAAGTGACCCTGGTCGTGGCCGATCCGCCCCACCAGGACGCGTCGGGCACGTGGGTGATGACGGTCGAGGGCGTGCCGCTCCACCGCGAGTAGCGGTCAGTACAGCGCCCCGCGAGCTCGGGGACCGCTGGGACACCGAGCTTGCGGGGCGCTGGACGTACGGGAGGGAGGCGAGGGAGGCCCGGCGGCCCTTCCTCGGTGGGGCTCGCTGGGAGGGCAGGAGCTTGCGCACGCAAGCGCAGTGGCCCTCTCCGCGAGTACCGGTCCCCGCCGTCGTCGTTCGTGGGCAGACGTGCCCACGAACTTGCGGGGAACGGTACTCAGGGCGCGGTGGCGTCAGCCGCGCCCAGCGGAGGAGCCGTCGGCGTTTTTTTTTCCGCCGTCGCCCCGTCCGGGAGGAGCAGCGCGAGCCCGCCGAGCAACGCGGGGACCTGGCCCGTGAGCCAGCTGCCGAGCGCCAGCAGCACGGCCTCGCTCGTGTCCACGCCGGCGCCGGCGAGCAGCGCGACGGCCACGCCCTCGCGCACGCCCACGCCGCCGATCGAGACCGGCAGGAGCACGGCGATCACGATCGCATTGCCCACCGAGAGCAGCGTCGGGACCGAGGCCGGCACGTGGAACGCGAGGCCGCTCGCCGCGAACGTTCCGGAGAGCGCGAGGTGCGAGACGATCCCGAGCGCGAGCGCAGGGAGGAGCGAGCGAGCGTGCAGTCCGCCCCCGAGGAGCGCCTCCGCGATCTTGTCGACGCGCGCTCGGATCGGGCGCGGCGCGAAGCGGACGAGGTGCTCGGCCGTGCGCGGCGAAGCCATCACGAAGAGGCCGAGCGCGGCGACGCCCGCCATGCCGAGCGCGATCACGATGGCGCTCGCGCCGAGCCGCTCGGCGAGGCCGAAGGGAAGGAGCGCGAGGCAGACGCTCGCCATGCCCACGAGGCCGATGAGCTTCTCCACCGCGATCGTCGCGGCCGCCGCGCCCGTGTCGCCGGTGCGGCGCGCGACGTCGACGAGGCGATAGCCGTCGAGGCCGGTCGTCGAGGGCGTGAAGGCGCCGAGGAATCGGCCCACGAGGAACGAGCGCACGAGGACGGCGAAGGGGAGGCGAATGCCGCGGCCCGCGAGGAGCACGCGCCAGCGGAGCACGCCGGAGAGCACGGCGACGAAATGGAGCGCCACGGCGCCCGCCATCGCCGGCCACGCCACGTCGGTCGCGCGCGCCACGAGCTCGTCCATGCCGTCGCGCAGGGCGATCGAGCGGAGCAGCCAGCCCAGGAGGCCCAGCGTGACGACGATCTTCACGGCGAGCAGCGCGAGCGCGCGCGGGCTCCGCCGCCCCGGAGGCGGAGAAGAAGGCGCGGCGCTCGCGGCGGGCTCGGTCATCGGGTCGACGCTGCAACGCTCCGCGCGACGGGTCAACTTCCCGCGCTACGCTGGCGCCCGATGACACGGCACTGGTTGATGAAGAGCGAGCCGGAGGTCTTCTCGATCGACGACCTCGCGCGGGATGGCTCCACGAGCTGGGAGGGCGTCCGGAACTACACGGCGCGCAACTTCATGCGCGACGGGATGCAGCTCGGGGACCTCGTCCTCTACTACCACTCGAACGCCGAGCCCTCGGGCGTCGCGGGGCTCGCGAAGGTGAGCCGCCTGGCGTACCCGGACCCGACGCAGTTCGATCCGAAGAGCGAGTACCACGACCCCGGCGCGACGAAGGACGACCCGCGCTGGCTGATGGTGGACGTCGCGTTCGTGGAGCGCTTCCCGACGCTCGTCACGCTCGAGGCGATCAAGGCGGAGCCGGCGCTCGCGAAGATGCTCGTGGTGCAGAAGGGGCAGCGCTTGAGCGTGCAGCCGGTCGACGAGGCGCACTTCGCGCGCATCGTGGCGATGGGCCACGCGCCCGCGCCGGCCCCTGCGGCCACGAAGAAGGCGGCGCCGAAGCCGCGGGCGTCTACGGCGAAGGCGCAGCGCGGGCCGAAGCGGACCTCGACGGAGAAGAAGCCCGAGGCGCGCGCGAAGAAGCCGCCCGCACGGCGTCGCTGACCGAGCGCGATCGAGAGCCTCGACGGGTCGCGGATCGCCCCTCCGGCGAGAGCGGCTCGTCAGCTCTTCACGATCACGCCCCGGAGCGGGCGCGCGGCGTCGCGGTCGTCCACCGGCATGACGCCGGTGATCGCCTCGGACGCCGCCGGCGAGGTGCGGGTCTCGGGCACGGCGCGCGGGGGCGGGCGTGAGAGGCGGCGCGCCAGCGGCACGGGCGCGGCGATGCGACGGACCTCGGCCAGGAGCTCGCTCGCGCTCGGGCGCTCGCCCGCGTCGCGCGCGAGGCCTCGCGCGAGCACCGCATCCACGTCCGTCGCCCACGGCTCGGTCGTGAGCTGCGCGATGCGTCGCGGCTCCGTGCGCGTCTTGGCGATCATGAGATCGATGCCCGCGCCCTCGAACGGGAGCTCGCCCGTGAGCAGCTCGAAGATCGTCGTCGCGAGCGAGTACACGTCGGAGGCCGCCGTCGCCTTCGCGCCGCGCGCCACCTCGGGCGCGATGTACTCCGGTGTCCCGATCACGAGCCCCACGCGCGTGAGCCGCGCGGAGGTCTGCTCGTCGAGGATCGCGAGGCCGAAGTCGATGAGCTTCACGCGCGGGCGCTCGAGGCGGCCGCCGAGAACGAAGACGTTGGCGGGCTTCACGTCGCGATGGACGATCCCGGCCGCGTGCAGCGCATCGAGCGCCTCGGCGAGCGGATCGAGGAGCGCGACCACGGTCTCGAGGTCGAGCGGCCCGTGCTCGCTCGCGAGGCCTTCGAGGTCGCGGCCTTCGAGGCGCTCCATCACGAGGTAGGGCTCGTCGTCGAGCAGGCCGAGATGGAAGATCGTGACGATCGACGGGTGCTGCACGCGGCACGCGAGGCGCGCCTCGCGGACCAGCCGCGCGCTCGACTTCGCGTCCGACGCGCGCGGCGAGATCACCTTCACGACGACGGGGCGCTCGAGGAGATGATCGAAGCCGTCGTAGACCACGCCCATCCCGCCGCGCCCGAGCACGTCGGTGAGCGAGTAGCGATCCTCGAGGATGCGACCGAGGCGAAAGCGCGCAGGATCGTCGCTCGGCACGGGAGCGCGCGGGGCCTTCCGGCGCGCGGCTCCGCCCCACAAGAGCGCCGTCGGAGCCACATCCTTCGACCGAACGCCCATCGAGACCTCCTGCCACGTCGCCCCACGGGGTGACAACCACTGCGTACAGAAGCGCGCGCGGCTCGGCAATACGCGATCGGCGTCGCGTGTGTTTCGAAGCGGGATGCGTACGTTGAGAGCGTTCCGCGCCGGAGGATGCGTGGCGAAAGTCTGCATCGTCACCCGGTCTCAGGGAACGAGGCAGAGGTCGCGCTCGATCCAGTCCGTGCCGCCGCGGAGGTCGCGGGCCACGAGCCACGTCCGCACGAGCAGGCCCGCGGCGAGCGACGCGCGCTGCGCCTCGTCGAGCGCACCGTCCCCTGGCGGCGTCCACGTCGTCTCCGACGTGAGCTCGGCGTCGTCGTCGATGCGCGGGAGAGCGCCGGTCTCGCCCAGGGTGGTGAAGAGCGTGAGCGCGAGCACCTCGCGCGCCACGATCGGGCGACCCTCGGCGTCGAACGCGTCGAAGCTCTCTCGCGCTCCGACCGAAGTGCCGAAGCGCATCGTGACCGCGCCGCCCTCTCGAGAGACCCGAGGCAGCGGGCCCTCCGCGCATCCCACCGGCGCGCCCGCGTCGGGTGGCGCGGCCCACGGGACCTCGTCGAGCCACTGCGCGTCGCCCGCGAGGCTCGGCGCGTGGTTCGCGTGCGTGGCGTCCGTCGCGATCGTCACCGAGAGCCGCGCGAGGTCCACGCGCCCGGGGCCGTCGCAATGCGCGCTGGTGCCGCTCGGGCTCACGATCGCGCGGGCGCCGGTGCAGGTCGCGATCTGCAGCCCGATCGTGGCCGTCGCGTCGATCGGAACGTCGAACCGGATGCGCAGAGAGTCTCCCGGCGCATCCAACGTCTCCGACGCGAAGGGCTCGCCTTCGCACTCCGCGACGACGCTCGGGCTCGGCGGCGTGCGGAGCACACACGCCGTGAACGCGGCGCTCGGTACCTCGACGCTGGTGGTCGGCCGCGCGATCAGGAAGTCCACGAGCGCGGGCTCGCCGGGCACGAGCGTCACCCGGCCGGGGTCGCCCACGGCGCTCACGCGGGCCGCGATCACGCGCGGGCGCTCGATGTGCGCCTCGGGCGAGAGCGCGGGCCCGCAGGCCGCGAGCACGAGCGCGAGCGAAGTGGCGGCGACGGCGCGGCTCACAGCTCCCCTCGCAGGCCGAGCGATGCGACGATCGGGAGGCCCGTGCCGGGCACGCTCGCCGTGTAGTCGTAGTTGTAGGTTCGTCCTTCGGGGTTACTGGCGTTGTAGGCGTTCTGCACGTCGAGGTAGACCGTGATGGCGACGTCGCCGACGGTGAAGCGCTTGGAGACCCGCGCGTCGAGACGGTGGAACGGATCGTTCCGGCCGGCGTAGGGGCTGCCGCGCACGGCGCGATAGAAGCCGTCGTTCAGGTCGTTCACGGCGCCGGTCAGCGGTGTCGTGGGGTTGCCGCTCACGAGACGAAACGTCGCCCCGATCTCCCAGCCGTCGCCGATCTGCCAGGTGAGCGAGCACGTCAGGATGTGCGTCTGGTCGAAGGGCGACAGATGCCAGTCCTCGCCGGGGTGGTCGCGCCACTCGCTGCGCATCAGCGTGTACGAGAGGAAGCCGAGCAGGGGCACGGAGGGTGTGGGCGCGAGGCGCGCCGAGAGCTCCATGCCGTAGCTGCGCGCGAGGCCCTCGTTCGTGAGGTGCGAGGTCGGCGCGAAGTCGAGGCCCGTGCTGGTGGCGAGCTCTTGGCCGAACGCGCTCGTCGAGAATCGCTCGTCACCGCTCGGGCCGACCACGCGATCGAAGGTGCTCCGGACGAAGCCGTCGAGCGCCACGGTCAGGTGCGGCTCCGAGAGGCTCAGGTCGACGCCGAGGTCGGCGTGCACGGCGTAGCTCGGGCCGAGGCCGGCGCTGCCGGTGCGCGGCAACGTCTGCGCGATCTCGGGAGGCTGCGTGAAGAGCCCCAGACCGGCGCGCACGTCGAGCTCGCTCGTCGCGTGCCAGAAGCTGACCAGGCGCGGCGCGACCGCGACTCGACCGATCTCGGTGTAGGCGTCGGCTCGCACGCCGACGACGAGCTCGATCGGCGCGAACGTGAAGCGGCCCTGCGCGTAGATCGCCGGCCGCACGATCGGACGATCCGAGGCGCGATGATCGTCCGTCGACTGGGTCGGATCCTCGGTCGGCCCGTCGTCCGAACGGAACCCGAAGTCGAGCGCGTCGTAGAGCACGAGCGTGTCCAGCCCGACGGCGAGCCGCGCGTTCTCCGAGAGCCGCGCCGTCCACTCGCCGCGCACGGTGATCGGCCAGGTCGTTCGACGCTGGCGGAGCGTGCCGCCGACGCCGCCGACGTCGATCGCGGTGCGGTCGTAGCCGAGCGCGAGCGTGAGGTCGTGGCGGACGTCCGCGGAGTAGTCGTGCTGCCACCCGAGCTGCACACGGTGGAACTGTCGGTTGACGCCGAGCTGGAACGCGCCGGGTGGCGCGGCGCTCGACGGGATCCACTGGTCGTCCGAGCCGTAGAGCGCGAGGCGGACGGCGTCGGCGGCGTCGGGCCGGAAGAGGACGAGCGCCTGGTAGTCGTAGTACGCCGGGAGCGCAGCGAGGCCGGGGATCGAGATCGCCGAGAGGACGGCGTCGATGTAGCTGCGTCGCGCGGCGAGGGCGACCGAGAGCTGCGGCGAGACCGGCCCCTCGAGGCTCGCCGACGCGTCGATGACGTTCACGTCGACGTGCCCGTGCAGGCCGTCCTCGCGCGGGTCGCGCGGCTCGATGCGCAGGATGCCTCCCGTGGCGCGGCCGTAGCGCACGCCGAAGCTCGCGAGCATCAGGTCGAAGCCGGCGATCAGGTGCGAGGGAAAGAAGCTCGTGATGCCGCCGAAGTGGTACGGCAGGGGCACGGCGACGTCGCCGAGCAGGTACTGGCTGTCCTGGGGCGCCGCCCCGCGCACGAGGAGAACGCCGAGCCCGAACGTGGGGCGGCCGACGCCCGGCAAGAGCTCGGCCGCACGGAGCGCATCGCCGCGCGTGCCGGCCATCTGCGTGAGCGCGGCGCCCTCGACGCGGTGGCTCGCGCCCTCGCGGGGGGGCGCGGCGACCACGCCCGTCACGCTGAAGCGCGCGATCTCGTCGTCGGGCACGTCGTCTTCGTCGTCTTCGTCGGCCACCTCGGGCTCGGGAACGAGCTCGCGCTCGGGCGCGGGCGCGGGCACGGGCACGGGCACGGGCTCTCGCAGAGGAGCCACAGGCGGGAACACGTAGCGATAGCGAATGCGCGCACGCCGCGGCGCCCCGTCGCGCATCGCGGGCGTGAAGAAGAACTGCAGCACCGCCGCGCGCGCGGCCTCGTCGAACGCCGCGCCGCCGCTCTCCGCCACCTCGGCCGCGCCCACGCTTCCGTCCACTTCGACGGTCACGGTGAGCACCACGGTCACCTCTTCCTCGGGCCGCTCGCTCGGCCGCGTCGCCTCGACCGGAGCACGGAGCGCGGGCGGCGCCGCCGTCGACTGGGCGAGGCCCAGGGCGGGCGCGACGAGCGCGTAGATCGCGATCGCGGTCGCGGTGCGGATCCACGGGCTCATGCGGGACGGCGTGTCCGCCGCCGCACGCTTCGTTCGACGAAAAGCGACGCGGCCCGTCGAACGGTCTCTCGCGCGCGGCGCCGCCGGATCTTCGAAGCGGGGCGAGAACCGAGGCCGGAGGCGCGGTCAGCGGTCGCAGCCGAGCTCGAGGCTCGCGAAGAACGGATCGGCGAGCGCCGCGGTGCCGCGTCCCGCGGGCGCGACGAGCTCCATCATCACGAGGGCGCGCGTGTCGGCGGTCACGAGGAACGCGACCTCACCGCCGCCCGACGTGGCCTGCGTGAGGGCGAGGCGCCGCGCCGGGTGATCGTCGACGCTCGTCGTCTGATCGCGCAGCGCCGTCTGTCCGGCGACGAGCCCGTCGGCGAGGCGCGCGATGGCCGAGGCCGGGTCGACCTCGGTCCCGTCGATCGGCCGGAAGATCACCACGCGGTACTCGACGCCGTCGTCGATCGCGTGCACGACCACGCGCTCGAAGCCCGCGTCGTCCTCTTCGCGCAGGCCTTCGTCGGCCGCGGCCGGCATCACGAAGCCGACGCCGCTGTCGCGATGCACGTAGCGCGCGCTCTCGCTCTCGCGCGGCTCGAAGCGCAGCCCCACCGACGAGGGAGCGAAAGGCGCCGCGCCGCAGCCCACCACGAAGGCGAGTGCTGCGAGAGCTCCCACCGCTCCCGCACGCGCGGCCCCCTCTCCCGCGGTCGCGGGAGAGGGTTGGGGAGAGGGACCGCGAAGCCGAAGAAGGGTCACGCGATTGCGACAGACCTGGAGGCCGGCGCGCCGCCTACTTCTTCACGTCGCCGCGCGCGAAGATGCTCGCGACGAAGCTCAGCACGTCCTTCGCGCTCGCCTCGTTGTACCCGTAGTACTTGATGAGGCGATCCTTGATGACGTCGATCTTGTCCTGCGTCTCCTTGTCGATGACGTTCGACACGAACGACGAGAGCTTGATCGAGTCCTTCTGGTCCTCGAAGAGCTTCATCTCGAGGGCGCGGCGCAGGCGATCGTTCGAGTCGTAGGTGAACTTCTTCCCTTCGATCGCGAGCGCACCGATGTAGTTCATGATCTCGCGCCGGAAGTCGTCCTTGCGCGACTCGGGGATGTCGATCTTCTCCTCGATCGACCGCATCAAGCGCTCGTCCGGCTCCTCGTCGCGGCCGGTGTAGCGGTTCTTGACCTTCTCCTTGAGCGTGTACGCGCGGACGTTGTCGATGTAGTTCGCCGACAGGCGACTGATCGCTTCTTCGTCCGCCGAGATCGCGCGCTGGACCTCGTTCTTCACGATCTCTTCGTACTCGTTCTTCACCACGCCGATGAGCTCTTGGTAGCGCTTGCGCGTGTCGGCGTCGGCGATGAGCGAGTGGTGCGCGAGCCCCTTCTCGAGCTCGTTCAGCACCATGAACGGGTTGATGTAGCCCTCGACCCCGTCCCGCACGAGCGCGTTCGAGATCTTGTCCTGCACGTAGCGCGGCGAGATGCCGTCGAGGCCCTCGCGCGCCGACTCCTTGCGGAGCTCCTTCACGTTGTCCTGCGTGAAGCCCGGCAACGTCTTGCCGTCGTAGAGCTTCATCTTCTGCAGCACCGAGAGCTGGTGCTTCTTCGGCTCCGAGAGGCGCGTGAGCACGGCCCACATGCTCGCCACGTCCAGCGTGTGCGGCGCCACGTGCTTGCCGCGCAGGCGCTCGCCGCCGAACTCCTTCTTGTAGATCCGGACCTCCTCCGTGATCTTCGTGATGTACGGGATGTCGATCTTGATCGTGCGGTCCCGCAAGGCCTCCATGAACTCGTTCTCGAGGAGCTTCTGGTACTCGGCCTCGTTGGTGTGACCGATGATCACCTCGTCGATGTCGGTCTGCGCGAACTTCTTCGGCTTGATCTTCCGCTCCTGCGTGGCGCCGAGCAGGTCGTAGAGGAAGGCGACGTCGAGCTTCAGGATCTCGACGAACTCGATGATGCCGCGGTTGGCGACGTTGAACTCGCCGTCGAAGTTGAAGGCACGCGGATCCGAGTCGCTGCCGTACTCGGCGATCTTCCGGTAGTTGATGTCGCCCGTCAGCTCGGTCGAGTCCTGGTTCTTCTCGTCCTTGGGCTGGAAGGTGCCGATGCCGACGCGGTCCTTCTCGCTGAGCAAGAGGCGCCGCACGCGGATGTGCTTCTGGATGAGCTGCGCCCAGTCGCCCTGGTACTTGTCGAGCAGGTTCTTGAAGATGAAGCGGCAGGACGGGTTGATCGTGCCGTCGATCTTCACCGTGAAGCGGTCGTTGCCGAGCCCGAGATCCTTGATGGCCTTCTCGCGCCAGTCCTCGGGGATGAGCTTGAGCGGCTCTTCGTTCATCGGGCAGGGCATCTCGTCCGCGTCGGCGGCGAGGCCCGTGTCCTTCAGGTTCACCCACTTGTACGTGTAGAGCGCGCCCTCGGGCGTGCGCGAGTAGCGCTCGGCGCCCTTCTTGAGCATGCGCGCGATCGTGCTCTTGCTGGAGCCGACCGGGCCGTGGAGCAGGATGATGCGCTTCTCGGGGCCGTAGCCGAGCGCCGCCGCTTCCAGCGTGTTCACCAGGCGCATCAGCGGGATGTCGAGCCCGAACACCGCGTCCTTGCCGCCGTCGAGCGGGTCTTGGAAGAACGGGTAGCGAACGAGGCGCTTCTTGTTGTCGATGTACTCCTCTTCGCCGTACGACACGATCATGTCGTGCAGGCGCTGGAAGGCATTGCGGGTGACCTGCGGCTTCTCCCGAACGATGCGCAGGTACTCCTCGAAGGAGCCCTCCCAGGAGAGATCTCGGTACGTCGCGTAGTCCTGCAGGCTCGCGATGCGCCCGACGAGGCTGTCCTCTCGAATCGCCATGAACGCTCCTTGTGGTTGCTCCGAAGGTACCACGCGCCGCGAGCCGGTGGACCTCTCGTCTCGGACGGCACACGCTGCCCGCGTGTTCGACGACCTGACGAAGGGGCGCGAGGAGGACTGGGGTGAGGTGCCGGGCGCGTTCGGCATGCAGCTGGAGGGGCCTCGCATCGTCGGCTCGTGGAGCCGAGGCCGCGTGCGCCTGGTGGGCACGCACACCTACCGCGTGACTCGCCATCGAAAGCGCGAGGGCGGGCCCTCCGACGAGCGCTACGACTACTTCACGCGCCTGTCCGCGGCGTGTGATCCGCCGCTCGTGCTCGGGCTCCGCATCACGCCGCGCGGCGCGGTCGAGCGGGCGGCGGGGGACCTCTTCGGCAGCGAGCCCGACATCGCCGTCGGCCACGTGGCGCTCGATCGCGCGCTCGAGATCCGCGGCCGCGAGCGCGAGCACGTCGCGGCTCTGCTCGGGGAGGTCGCGTCGTGGCGGCTGCTCGAGCTGCTGCTGGCGCAGCCCACGTTCGCGGTGTCGGACGGTGGCGTGGACGTCGAGCTGCCCGGCTGGGTGCGCGACCCGGCGCGCATCCGCGCAGCGCTCGAGGCCGCCGGCTCGCTCGCCGAGCACCTGCTCGACCGTCGCCGGGAGCTTCCGCCGAGCTGGGAGCCTTCGCTCCAGCGTGCTTGGGGCGAGATCGCCGCCGCGTGGGGGATCGGCTTCGACGCGCCGCGCCTGCGCATGCAGGGCGCCGTGCGCGGGCGGCAGGTGGCGATCGAGACCGTCGCCGAGGGCGAGCGCCTCTTCACCCGCGTGCGCATCGCGCTTGCCGCGGCGGCCGGAGTGAAGCTCGGCCTCTCGCGCCAAGACGGTGACGGCTTCTTCAAGCGCCTGTTCCGCGGGCAGGACATCGCCACGGGCGATGCCGCGTTCGACGCCGCGTTCGTGGTGCGCGGCGAGCCCGAGGAAGCGGTCCGCGCACGGCTCACCCCCGCGGCGCGCGCGCAGCTGCTCCGGCTGCTCGCGGGCGACGCCGGCATGGAGGTGAAGGACGGCGCCCTGCTCGTCAGCGCCCCCGCGCCGATGCTCGCTGCCGAGGCGCTCGACGCGCTGCTCAAGCTCGCGTTCTCCGCCGCCGAGGCGCTGGGCTGACGCCGGCTGACGCAGTGCAGCGCGTCGGGTTTCGGTGGATCTCCGCCGCCGCCGCTGCGTAACCTTCACCCGTGGGACAGCTCCCGCTCCCGCTCGCGCGCCCCTCGGGGGAGGCGCCCTCGCCGGTTCCGCGGCCCGAGCGCGTCTACGTCAACCGCAACATGCGGCTCGATCAGATCGCCTGGGTCGGGTTCGACATGGACTATACGCTGGCCATCTACCAGCAGGACGCCATGGATCGGATCTCGATCCAGGAGACGGCCAAGAAGATGGTCGCGCGCGGGCGCCCCGAGTCGCTGCTCACGCTGCCCTTCGACACGCGCTTCCCGATCCGCGGGCTCTTCATCGACAAGAAGCTCGGCAACGTCCTCAAGATGGACCGCTACCGCTACGTGAAGCGCGCCTACCACGGCCTCCGGCGCCTCACGCGCGACGAGCGGCGGCAGCTCTACCAGGGGCGCCCGATCAAGCCGGGCACCAAGCGCTTCCACTGGGTCGACACGCTCTACGCGCTGCCCGAGGTCACGCTCTACGCGGCCGCGCTGCAGCATTTCGAGGATCGCCACATCGCCTTCGATCCCGCCGAGCTCTTCGACGAGGTGCGCGAGTGCATCGACCTCTGCCACCAGGACGGCAGCATCGTCGACGTGATCGCGAGCCGGCCGGAGGAGTTCCTCCTGAAAGATCCGGGGCTCGGGCCGGCGCTCCACAAGCTGCGCTCGGCGGGCAAGCGCCTCTTCCTGCTCACGAACTCGCGCCCGGCCTACAGCGAGAAGATCATGAGCTACCTGCTCGACGACGCCCTCCCCGAGTACGCGCGCTGGCAGAGCTACTTCGACGTCGTCGTGTGCGCGGCCAAGAAGCCGCGTTTCTTCACGGAGCCCGGGATCCCCTTCGTCCCGGGCGAGCCGGATCTCGCGCCGCCGACCGAGCGCTTCGAGGACGGGCGCATCTACGAGGGCGGGTGCCTCACGGAGCTCGAGCGATTGCTCCACGGCACCCACGGGGGCCCGCTCTCGGGCGACGAGGTGCTCTACGTCGGCGACCACATCTACGGCGACGTGCTCCGCACCAAGAAGGAGACGGCGTGGCGCACGATGATGATCGTGCAGGAGATGGCCGACGAGATCGCGGTCCACGACGCGCGGATGGAGGAGCTGCGGCAGCTCGACGAGCTGCACGAGATGCGGGAGCTCGTGCTCGACGAGATCCGCGGGCTGACCGCCCAGCTCAAGGGCATCGAGCGCACGATCGAAGAGGCCGGGCGCGCGACGGCCGCGATGGGAGCGAGCCGGATCGCGACCCGCAAGGCGCTCGATCGCGCCAAGGCGCGCATGCTCGAGATCGAGGCCGAGGAGCGGCAGCTCGAGCAGTCGGTCGACACTGCATTCCACCCGTACTGGGGCTCGGCGTTCTCGACCGGGGAGGAGCTGACGATGTTCGGCGACCAGGTCGAGCAGTACGCATGCCTCTATACGGCGCGCGTCTCGAACCTCGCGCACTACTCGCCCACGCACTATTTCCGGGGCCCCCGGGATCGAATGCCCCACGAGCTCTGATCGTCGAAGCCGGGGGCGGGCCGCGGGGCCGAGGCCCCGGAGGACGCCCGAGCGAGGCCACGGACCGCCGCGAGGCGTGCGCCCACGCCAGGCTCCCCGTGCAACCTATGGACACCTTCGGCTGGTAGCCGTATACAAGTTCTCAGCCCGGGGATTCCTCGCGCTCGTCCATGCGCCTCGCCATCTTCAGCGACGTCCACGCGAACATCGAGGCACTCTCGGCGGTCCTCGAGGCATACAAGCGCGAGAACATCGACGTCCATTATTGCCTCGGCGACGTCGTCGGCTACGGCGCGAGCCCGAACGAGTGCGCGGACGCGGTCCGCAAGATCGCCAAGGTCACGATCCTCGGCAACCACGACGCCGCCGTCGCGGGCCGCATGGACTACTCGTACTACTACGAGGCGGCGCGCCAGGCGCTCGACACGCACGCGCGCCAGCTGACCAAAGAGAACCTCGAGTGGCTCAAGACGCTGCCGTACAAGCACGACCTCAAGGAGATCGGGCTCACGCTCTGCCACGGCTCGCCGGTGCGCCTCGAGGAGTTCGAGTACATCTTCGCGCCCGAGCAGGCGCGTGAGTGCCTCTCGATCTGGGACGAGCTCTCGGACCTGACGCTCATCGGGCACTCGCACCTGTGCAAGGTGTTCGCGCTGCGGCCCGGCGAGGTCGAGGAGCTCCCGGCCAAGCGCTTCACGTTGCGTAAGGGTTGGAAGTACGTCGTGAGCGTGGGCTCGGTCGGCCAGCCGCGCGACTACGACAACCGCGCGAGCTACACGGTGTTCGACACCGACAACCGCGAGTTCGAGTTCAAGCGCGTCGAGTACGACATCGAGAGCGCGGCGACGAAGATCTTCGAGGGCAACCTCGAGCGCAACTTCGGGCACCGCCTCTTCATCGGCGTCTGATTCATCGGCGTCTGAGTCATCGGAGTCTGAGTCATCGGAGTCTGAGCGCGCGGGTGTCCCAGGGAAGGGTTCCCCAGCGAGGGACGTCCCACGGACGGGGCGCGGGCACTGCGCGGCCCGCTCTCCCGCGAGAGCGGGAGAGGCTGGGGAGAGGGACTGCGAAGCCGGCGCCGGACCGAGCTCGCTGCGACCGATCAGCCGAAGATCTCGACGATCTTGATCAGCGCGAGCACGGTGTAGGCGCCGCCTGCGGCGAGCATCGTGATCGGCACGGCGCGTCGATCCCAGAAGAGCCCGAGCGCGCGGAGCGAGAGCGTTCCCTCGCCCGGCATCGGCAGCTCCGCGTGCGCGCGGCGCAGGGTCCGCGCCGAGAGCACGGGCGGGAGCGGCGGCGCGGGCAGAGCGCCCAGCGCGCGAAGGGCGGCGTCGTCGTCTTGGGGCTTCGAGCTCATGCGCCGGCTCCTCTCGTAGCTTCGCGCTTCTCGAGCGCGGCGGCCAGCTCCGCGCGCGCGCGCGACAAGCGCTTGCGCACGGCGTCCTCGCGCACGCCGAGCACGGTCGCGATCTCGCCGTGCGAGAGCCCTTCGACGACGGCGAGCAAGAGCACCTCGCGATGTGCTTCCGTCAGCGCGCCGAGCGCCTCGTCCGCGCGCCGTGCGAGGCGGCGCGTCTCCGCTTCGGTCTCCGGCGTGGAGGGCCCTTCGCGCGGCTCGAGCGCGAGCGCGTCGCGCTTGCGAAAGTCGAAGAGCAGGAAGCGGCGCGCGCTGCGGTGGGCGTTGCGCGCGATCGTGTAGAGCCAGGGCGCGAGGCGGCTCCCCGGCTCGAGCCGGTGCGCGTGACGTGCAGCCTGGATCCACGTCTCCTGGAACAGATCCGCCGCGTCGTCCCGGCGCCCGGAGAGGCGCACGAGGAAGCGCCAGATGCGCTCTTCGTGCTGCCGGTAGAGCTCGTCGAACGCGCGCCGGTCTCCCTGGCGCAGCCGCTCGACGAGCTCGTGCTCCGGATCGCTCATGCGCGGCTCGCTTCAGCGCGCTTCCGCGGCGCGGGCGCGCATCTCGCGGACCCCCGCGCGGCTCACGCCGACGGCCGCGAGCACCAGCGCGAGCGAGAGGAGCGCCCCGCCGAGCGCGCCGGGCCGCGTGCTCTCCATGAGCCCCGTGATCAGCGTCCGCGTGAGCTCCGCGTCCGGCGCGCGCGCGGGATCCTGCACGTAGGCGAGCACCGCAGCGACGTTCGTGAGCATCGCGTGCAGCATCGTCGCGACGAGCACGGCCGAGAGCGCGACCACCAGCTTGAGGCGGGTCGGCTCCACGTCCCACGCGTAGCGGCCGGCCACGCCGATCGCGAGCAGACCCATCACGAGCACGGGGAGCATCCCGAAGCCGCCCTCTTGGATGAACTGGATCATCGCCGTCGTCCTCCTCCGAGCCGGCCGCCGTGGCCTGCGCTCGGGAGATTCAATGCACGGCTCGGCCGGCCGTGACCGAGAAAGTGCAGGGCCCGGAGGACCGAGGCCTTCAGCCCAGCCGGACCAGGCCCTGCCAGGGCGGCAGGCCATCGGTCGCGGCGAGCAACGGCGGGCGCTGCATCTGCCCCAGCGGGCAGATGCGCGGCGAGAGCGGCGAGGGCAGGGCGAGGCGCGCTTCGTCGCCGGCGACCCCCAAGACCTTGAGGTGCGCGCCGAGCGGCCCGAGCCGGGTCGCGAGCTCGGCCGCGCTCTCGATCGCGTGGACCGCCACGTTCCGATAGCCGGGCGTCGGCCGTAGGCCCGACGGCCCCTCGTACGACACGGCGTAGCCATCGCCCTCGAAGAGCTCGTGCAGGCTCGAGGCGAGCCCGCGCCACTGCACCTGCTGCGCGCCCACCTGCACCGGCAGCGCGCCGCGCGGCATCGAGCGTGCGAGCGGCGCCAGGCCGTGCGTCGCGAGGCGATCGGCCAGATCGCGCGGACCGAGCTCCCCGCCCTTCTCCACGAACACGACCTGCGGCGAGAGACAGCCGCGCTGGTCGTAGGCGGCGACGTCGAGCGCGAGCCGCGCACAGAGCCCGTCCACGTCGGACGAGAGCGCGTCGCGCAGCACGACCGCGGCGCCCAGCCCGTGCCCGTGCGCGACGAAGTCGGTCGTCGCCGAGGTCTTGCCGCGCATCTCGCCGATCGCGTGGTCGCCCCCGAAGGCCGACACGAGATCCACGCGCGCCGCGAGCTCGCCGTAGATCGCCGCCGAGCTTCCGCCGCCGTGGACGATCGCGATGGCCTCGCCGAGCTCGGGGTCGCACGTGGTCAGCGCGATTCCGAAGAGCTCGGCCAGGCCTTCGTCGCCGGAGGCGAGCTTCACGATCATGGGCACGCGCGCGAGGAGCGACCACACCATGGGACGGACGCACGAGGTGAAGACGTTGCCGGCGAGGACGATCGCGTGGCTGCGCACGGGCGTGCCGCGGTAGCCCGCCGTCGCGCGCGCCATGTGATCGAGCGCCTCGCGCAGCTTCTCCCCCCGCGTCTCGACGAGCGTCGTCTCGAGCGCCCAGGCGGCCCCCGACGCCGAGAGCCCGCTGCGCTCGGCGATCGAGCCGTACGCCTCGCGCCCGACGGGCGAGCTCGGGTCGCTCATCGCGGCGAGCGCCGCCTCGAGCGCGTCGAGCACGCGCGTGGAGGACGCCGCGCGCAGCACCGGCCCGGCGCGCTCGATGCGAGCGAGCGCGAGGTCGACGACCTCGCTCATCGTTCGCCGCGCCCTTCGAGCGCTTCCTCGATCGCCAGCGAGCAGCCGCGTGGCGTCGCGCCCGGTGCGCGGCCGAGGAGCACGAGTCGCTCGCCCTCCTTGCGACCGAGGTCGGCCGTCTGGATCGAGACGCAGGCATCGAGGTTCGCGAGGTCGTCGAAGCGCAGGACGCCCACCTCGCCCTCCGGCACCGGCCGCAGCGACTCGGGATCGCAGGGCGTGACGCGCATCCAGGGCGGCGCGATCAGGCGCTCGAGGCCGTCGGGCGCCAGCGCGCCGCGCACCAGGCCGTCGCCGTAGAGCTGCGAGCTGAGCTCGGTCATCCCGTACTCGCTCACGACCCGATGCGCGGGAAGCGCGAAGGTGCGAGCGAGCTCGCCGCGCAGCGTCACGGCGTCCACCTCGCGCGAGCGACCCTTGAAGCCGCCCGTCTGCATCACGAAGCTCCCTGCCGGCAGCGGCAGCGCCCGCCCCGCGAGGCGATCGAGCAGGTGCACGAGCGCGAACGACGTCGCGCACACGCCGAGCGCCTCGTCGCCGCGAGCCGCGCGCTCGACCGCGTCCAGGTCGATCTCGCCGCCGTGCCACGCCCAGTGCGTCGTCGTGCCGAAGGACGTCTCGAACGAGCCGAGCATGAACGAGAGCGACGACTCGGGGGCCTCGCGCGGCGTCGGCGCGAGCATGAGGAGCGCGCGCTTGCCTTCTGCGAAGAGCGCGCGCGCGGCCATCGCTTCGGCAGCGCGCTCCGTGGTCGAGAGATGCGCGAGCGCGTGCGCTCCGCGCGCGCCGCTGGTGGTGCCCGACGTGCGGAAGACGACGACGTCCTGTTCCGGGGGATGCATCGCGATGCGCGCGAAGCGCAGGACGTCGGTCGGGAGCGCAGGCCAGCCGTCGGGGCCCGCATCGAAGCGCCCCCCGCGGGTGGCGACGAGCCGGCCGAAGGGCGCGATCTGCGCGGCCTGGCGCTGCGCCGCCTCGGCCAGGAGCGCGTCGCGCTCGGCCCGCACGTCCTCGTCGAACGCGCGCGCGATCAGCGCCTGCACGCGCGCCCGCAGATCCGTCACGACGCATCCTCCGTGGCGAGCACGACGTCGAGCGAGGCGACGAAGGCGTCGACGAGCGGCCGGGCGATCGAGAGCGGCGGCGTCAGCGAGAGCACGCGCGCGTCGTTCCCCGCCGGCAGCGTGAGGAAGCCCCGCTCGAGGAGGGCCGCGCCCACGCGCAACGCGGTCGCCGGCCGCGCGAGCTCGACCCCCACCAAGAGGCCGCGCCCGCGCACCGCGCGCACGCACGCATGCCGAGGCGCCATCGCCGCGATCGCGGCCGCGAGCGCGTCCCCCGTCTCGATCGCGCGCTCGGCGAGCGCCTCCTCGTCGATCACGTCGAGCGCCGCGAGCGCGGCCGCGCACGCGAGCGGATGCCCGAAGAAGGTCGCGGTGTGGATCGACTCCTGATCGGGCTCGCCCCACGCGCGCATCACCTCGTGCGGCGCGAGGCACGCCGAGAGCGGCATCCCGCCGCCGAGCGCCTTGCCCAGGCAGAGCACGTCCGGCACGACGCCGTCGTGCGTGCTCGCGAGCATCGCGCCGGTGCGCCCGAGCCCCGTCATCACCTCGTCCACGATCAGCAGCGCGCCCGCGGCGCGCGTGATCGACGCGAGCTCGGCGAGCCATCCGGAGGGCGGCACCACCACGCCGCCGCGCCCGAGGATCGGCTCCACGATCACCGCGCCGACGTCGCCGCGCGCCAGCCATCTCCGCACGTCGTCCAGCGATCCTCCGTAGCGCGCGAACGAGACGTGCGGGTTGAGCTGCGCCGCGAAGGGCGCGCGCATGCGCTCCGAGTAGCCGCAGATCGCGAGCGGCCCGTGCGAGAGGCCGTGGTAGCCGCCCTCGAACGCGAGGATCCCCGGCCTTCGCGTCGCGAGGAGCGCCGTCTTGAGCGCGGCCTCGACCGCGTCGGCCCCGTGCGCGCCCAGCATCACGCGCGCGTCGGCGAAGGGGGCGAGCGCGGCCAGGCGCTCGCAGAGCTCGATCTTCACGTCGGACGGGTGCACGTCGCCGAAGCCGTGGACCAAGCGCTCGCTCTGCTCCCGGAGCGCGCGGACGACGGCGGGGTGCCCATGCCCGATCGAGGCCGCGCCGAAGCCGGCCACCATGTCGACGAGCACGTTCCCGTCGGCATCGGCGACGTTCGCGCCGCGTGCCGCCGTCCAGACCAGGGGGTCCTGCGGCGCTCCCGATACCTCTTCTCTTCGCGCGCGGCGCGCCGTGAGCGAGGGGCACTCCGTCCGGGCCAGAATCTCCACGAGCGCCCGCGATCGCGCGCCGCGTAGATCGCGCACCTCCGGGAGACGATCACCGAGCGAGCTGATCACGGCGCGGTGTCGTACCACGCGAAACACGCACGGCGAGCTTCAGGAAGCCCGGGGATCGGCCGAAGAGCGTTTCGATGGCGTCCTCGTCCGTGGAGACCCGCGTTCCGTTCCGGCTCGATCCGCCCTGCCCGGAGGTGCGGACTGGACAGCCTCGATCTACGCTCTACGTCGTGGCCGAGCGTGACGCGGAGGTTCAGGCGGGGGAGCAGGTCGTCCCGGCTCTCTCGATGCACGATCGCGCCGTGACCTCGCTCGTCGGGTCCTTGGCGCACGACCTTGGCTCGCCCCTGGCCGCGCTCTCCGCGAACGTGGCGATGGCGCGCGAGGCGTGTGCGGAGAACGAGCGCGGCGACGGGGCCGTCTCCGAGATGCTCGAGGACATCGCCAGCGCCGTGGAGCGCCTGACCGCGGTGCTCGACGACATGCGCGGCTACGCCGTGACCGCGGAGCCCACGCTGCACCTGCTCGCGCCGATCGTGGAGCGTGCGTGCCGCATCGCGCGGAGCGCGTCGGCCCGCCGAGCTTCCATCACGTGCCAAGTGGCGCCCGACGTGCAGGTCCACGCGAGCGCCAGCGTCGTGACGCGCCTCGTCGCGCAATCGCTGGTGGTCCTCACGCAGGACCTGCCGGCCGAGCGCGGCGACCGCCAGCTGGTGATCCGCGGGGGCGGCAGCACGACGGCGCCGCTCGTGCTCGAGCTCGGGCCGCGCGGCCCGCTGCCTCCCGAAGCCGCCGCGGCCCTGCGCGGCTCGGCGGCGGTCGGTGGCACCGACGCGGCCATCACCCACGACGGGCGATCCGTCGTCGTCTCGTTCTTCTTGAGAGGTGCGCCGTGAGCCTACGGACTCCGATCCCGCCTCCTCCGGACGACACGGACGGGCTCACGATGGAGACGCAGCCGAACTGGCTGCGCGCCGCGGCCGCCGGGACGGCGCGCGGTCGACAGGGACCGACCGCGCGCCTCGTCGTGCTCTCGGGGCCCCATCCCGGGCGCCGCTATCCGCTGGACGAGGTGAGCACGCTCGGTCGCGAGCCCGGCTCCACGGTGCCGCTCGAGGACGGCGTCGCCTCGCGCCGCCACGCGCGCCTCGCGCGCCTGCCCGACGGCAACTGGGAGATCACCGATCTCGGCAGCCGCAACGGCACGGTGGTGAACGGCAAGCGCGTGCGGCGCGAGCCGATCCGCTTCGGCGATCGCATCCAGATCGGCCAGACCGTCTACCTCTTCTCTCACGTCGATCCGCTCGAGGAGCGGATCCTCCACCGACAGAAGCTCGAGGCGATCGGCCGGCTCGGCGCCGGCATCGCGCACGACATCAACAACATCCTCGGCGGCATCCTGATGAACGCCGAGTTCCTCTCCTCGCTCGACGGCACGCGCCCGCTGAAGGACGACGAGGTCGTCGAGAGCCTGCGCGACCTCCGGGCCGCCGCCGCGCTCGGCGCCGATCTCACCCGGCGCATCCTCGTGCTCGCGCGTCGCGGCTCGGGCGAGCACCAGCAGATCGATCTCAGCCAGCTCGTGCTCGAGGCGATCTCGCTCGCGCGCCGGACCTTCGCGCGGGCGATCCGCGTGGAAGAGGACGTGGCGCCGGCCATCCACGTGCGCGGCGACCGCACGCACCTGCACCAGATGATGATGAACCTGCTGCTCAACGCGCGGGACGCCCTGCCCGAGGGCGGCACCATCACGGTGTCGCTCCAGCCGGCGACGCAGGCCGACGTGAGCACCGGCGACGTCGCGGTCGCCGGCAAGCACGTCGCGATCGTGGTCGCCGACAACGGCGTGGGCATGGACGCGGCGACGAAGGCGCGCGTGTTCGAGCCCTTCTTCACGACGAAGTCGAGCGACGGCGGCTCGGGCCTCGGCCTCTCGACGGTGCTCGACGTGATGACCGCCCATGGTGGCACCGTGCTCTGCGAGAGCGAGCCCGGGCAGGGCACGAAGTTCCGCGCGGTGCTCCCGGCGCTCGTCGCGATCGCGCGCGAGGAGTCGAAGACGCCGCTCGCCACGCTGCGCATGCCGCAGACCAAGCCCGAGAAGTACACGATCCTCGTGGTCGACGACGAGCCGCTCTCGCGGCGCAGCATCGCTCGCCTGATGACGCGCGAGGGGCACGAGGTGCTGACGGCGGCGGACGGCAAGGAGGCGGTCGCGTTCTTCCGGCCGGGCGGGCCGCAGATCGACCTCGTACTGATGGACCTCGACATGCCCGAGCTCGACGGGCAGGGCGCGCAGCGCGAGATGGCGCGGACGCACCCGCAGGTGCCGGTCGTCATCCTCACGGGCTTCGTGGAAGACAGCCGGCGCCAGGAGCTCATCGACGCCGGCGTGCAGTCGGTGCTCGTGAAGCCGTGCAGCACGGAGATGCTGCGCGGTGCGATCGCCTCGGCGATCGGGATGCCGCGCTTCGTCGCGCCGCGGCCCGGCCCGCCCACGATCGACGGCTGATCACCGCGCGCGTCGTTCAGCGCCAGCGGACCTCGGCGACGCACTCGTGCGCTCCGTGGCTCACGCACTGCGTTCGCCGCGCCTGCACGTCCTTGCAGCCCGTGAGCTCGAAGATCGCGCACATCGTCTCGATGGTGATCTCGCAGAGCAGCGGGTGGTGCCCGGGCCAGTCCCACGTGCGCGACGTCGCATGCCCCGGACGGTCGATCACGATCTCGCGCTTGCCGCCGTCGTGGAGCATCCGCCAGAGGCGCTGGATGTTCCGCGCGTAGAACGTCGGCGTCACGATCTGCGCGACGACGAACTTGTAGACGCCGCTCATCGACGTGCCGACGGCCTCCCGTGCCGCGGCCTTCAGGACCGAGGCGCGCTCGCCCGGTGGGTACTGCACCGCCACGCCGTCGAGCAGCGCGTGCACCACGCGCGCCTCGTACCACTTGCTGGCGAGGATCCCGAGCGCCTCTTCGCTCGGGTCGAGCTGCTTGACGACGTCGGGCGGCATCCGTGCCACGAGCTCGGTCATCGCCGTGGGCCCGTGCCGGCGCGCATACCAGCGCACCACTTCTCGGATCGCCGCACCCTTGACGTGTGCCTCGCCCGACATCGGCGACCGCTCCCGGGCTCTACTTCCCCTTCCCGAGGAAGTCCTTGATCGACTCGACGATGGCGTCGCGATCACGGATCTCGCTGGTGATGACGCGCTCGTCCTTGCCGAGGTGCTCGCGCAGGTCCTTGATGAACTGGCCGCTGCCGTAGGGCGACTCGACCTGGCCGTAACAGAACACGTTGCTGACCGGCAGGAGCTTCGTCTTCAAGAGCTCGATGCAGAGCAGCGTGTCGTCGACCGACCAGTTGTCGCCATCGGAGAAGTGGAACGGATAGACGTTCCACTCGTTCGCCGGGTAGTCGTTCTCGAGGATCTGCGCGCAGAGCTTGTAGGCGCTCGAGATCATCGTGCCGCCGGACTCGCGCGTGCGGAAGAACGTGTCGCGATCGACCTCGCGCGCGACGGCGTCGTGGATGATGAAGCGCGTCTCGAGGCCCTTGTACTGCTTCTTCAGCCACGCATCGATCCAGAAGCTCTCGATGCGCACGATCTCCTTCTGCTCGTCGCCCATCGAGCCGGAGACGTCCATCATGTAGAGGATCACCGCGTTGGCGATGGGCTCCTCTTCGGTCTTCCACGAGCGGAACCGCAGGTCGTCGCGCGTCGGGATGATGATGGGCCGCTTGGCGTCGTAGGTGCCCGTCGAGATCTGGCGGCGCAGCGCCTGCTTGTAGGTGCGCTTGAAGTGACGCAGCGAGTTCGGGCCGACGCGGCGCACGCCGACGTAGCGGTCTTTCTTGTCGACGAGCTTGGCCTTGCCGCGGTTCTCGATGTTCGGGAGCGCGAGCTCTTCGCCGAGGATCTCGGCGAGCTCGTCGAGCGTGACCTCGGCCTCGAGGACGTGCTCGCCCTCGTTCTCGCCGGCCTTGCCCTTGCCGCTGCCTTCTTGCTCTTCGCCGCCGCCGAGGGGGTCGCCCGGATCGCCGTCGCCCTGGCCGACGCCGCCCCCCTGCTTGTCCGAGAAGCGGAACTTCGGGATGTCGATCTGGGGGATGGGGATGGACACGACGTCCTTCCCTTGCTTCCCCATCAGCTCGCCCTGCGAGATGTAGCGCCGGAGGTTCTGGCGGATCTTGCCGCGAACGATCGACTTGAAGCGCGAGTGGTCCTGGTCGATGCGGAGAGACACGCGAAGGAGAGCGTAGCAGATCCGCCGCGCAGCCTTCCGGGTAGTATCGGCGCGTGACGAGAGCCTGCCTCCTCCTCGCGTCGCTCGCGGCTCTGGTCGCGTGCGGGTCGAGCCCGCCGCCTCCCTCTTCGAGCCCGCCGCCCCCGCCCACGTCGGAGGCGCCGCCCACCTCGGTGGCCGCGCCCGCGCCGACGCTCGGCGGCCGCGTGGTCGACGGTCTCTTCGTGCCCGAGGGGTTCGCGTCCGCCCCGCGCGCGTGCACGGCCGACGCCGACTGCACGTGCAACACCGAGCCCGACCCGGCCGAGCCCTGCTGCCAGCTCCCGACGACGCTCAGCTGTTATCGCCAGGACTACGGGTCGGCGCTCGGTGCGGCGCGGGCGAGTGCGTGCGCTGCCGTGCGCTGCCCGCCACCGCCGCCACCGTCACTTCCCGAGGCGTGCCGGCTCACCGGTCGCTGCGACGCGGGGCGCTGCACCGATGCGTGCAACGCGCCGAGCCTGCCGCCCGCGCCGCCGAGCTGACGCGCGCGCTCGCCTGGATCAGGGACTGCAGAGGCAGATGGCGTCGTGGAACGTCTGCGAGCACGGGAACGGTGATCCCGACGTCGTGCACGTGGTGAAGTCGCGATTGCCGATCGCGCCGATGCAGCGCGACCCACAGATGTCGTTGCAGCTCCCACTGCCGGTGAGGCCGGGGAAACGCACGTAGAAGACGCATCCCATCGCGCTCGAGCTGCAGAAGTCGTAGTTGGTCGCGGCGCCGTACGCGGCGTCGCACGCCGACTGGCCGATCCAAGCGTCCGGAGGAACCCAGGCATCGGGCGGCGAATAGGCGTCCGGCGCCTCGTACGCATCGGGCGGCGTGTAGGCGTCCGGTGGCTCGTACGCATCGGGTGGCGTGTAGGCGTCCGGCGGCTCGTACGCATCGGGTGGCGCGTAGGCGTCGGGCGGCGCGTACGCATCGGGGGCGACGTACGCGTCGTCGGGCGCGACGAACGCGTCCATGCCCGTGTCGGGCGTCTCGACGCCGGTGTCTCCCGCCACGAACGCGTCCATCCCGGCGTCCGTCCCGCCGTCCCGTCCGCCGTCGATCGTGAGGCCGCCATCGCGCGTGTTGGGCGCGGCGTCCATGTCCCCGGGGCTCGACCCGAGGACCGAGCGCGAGAGAGAGCAGCCGACGCTCGAGCCGAGCGCGAGGGTGAGGGCGACGATGACGAGACGGTCCATCGTCTTTCCACCGTACGTCACCGCGCCGCGCGTGGCGAGCGAAGAAGAAGCAACGCTCCCGCATCCGGCGGTCGGTGCCCGGCACGTGTGCGCAACGTGCGCCTCTCGACGCACGTCTCCCCTGGTCCGTCGCGCGATCCGCGCCGAGAACGGTGCGCGCTCGCGCGCGGATCCAGCCACGCCGCACACGCTTGGCGCGCCCCGCGAGACGCGTCAGCCTAGCGATCCTCGTGATCCCCAAGGCCATCAAGGATGCAGTCGACGAGCGTCGACGACTCCGTGAGCACTGCGCGATCTGCGAGCGCACGCTCTACGAGGACGGCGCGCCGCCGTACATCTACTGGACGGGCAGCGGCGACGAGATCCGCCATGCGCACGTGCGCTGCGTGGACTGGTCGAGCCGTGACTACCCGGGCCGCGATCTCGTCAAGCGCATCCGCGCCACGCGCCGCCGCATCGGCGAGCTCGACCACACGCTCGCGCTCGCCGAGACGATCGCGCGGCGGCTCGCCGAGGACTGGGAGCGCGCCTCGCCCGCCGTGCGCGCGCGCCTCGCCGCGAAGTACTTCCGGCTCGTCGATCGCATCCACGCCGTCGTCTCGCAGGCGACCGGCGGCTGGTGACGCCTCCGCAGCGCGCTCGAGGGCCGTCCGTTCCCGCGCATTCGTGCCGGAGCGCGCGCTGCAGCGAGGGTCTCGACCCATGGTGTGTCGGCCGTTCAGCGGGCTCCGCGGTCGTCGCCGCGCCCGATCGCCGCGAGTGACGGCATCGCCACCAGCGTGAGGAACTTCGAGAGGCCGATGCCGCCGAGCACGGCGATCGCGAGCGGCCGCTGGATCTCGGCGCCGGCACCCGTCTCGAGCGCGAGCGGCAGGACGCCGGCCAGCGTCGCCGTCGCCGTCATCATGATCGGTCGGATCCGCCGCGCGCACGCGGTCTCGAGCGCGCTCACGTAGCTCGCGCCCGCCGCGGCCTGCTCTTCGGCGACCTCCAGCAAGAGGATGCCGGCTTTCACCTCGAGCCCCACGAGCAAGACCATGCCCATCATCGCCGACACGTCGAGCGCCGTGCCGGTGAGGAAGAGCGCGACCGCGGCGCCCGCGAGCGCGAACGGCGTGGTCAGGAGCACGACGAGAGCGGGTCGCGCACGGCGGAACTGCGCGACCAGCACGACGAGCGTCGCGAGCAGCCCGAAGCCGAGCACCGCGAGGAGCTGCGCGAACGACGCCGACTGCGCGGCCATCTGTCCACCGACGTCGACGTGCCCGCCGGGCGGAGGTGCCACCTCGGCGACCGCGGCCCGCACGTCGGCGGCGATCGAGCCGAGGTCTCGTCCCTCCGTGTCGGCCGTCACCAGCACGACGGGGCGCAGCGCCTCGCGGCGCAGCTCCACCGGCACCGAGACGTCCTCGAAGCTCGCCACCGCGCGCAGCGGGATCGTGGCCGCCGGGCCGTGTGCGCTCGCGCCGACCACGAGCGGCATGTCGAGCACGGCCGCGCCGTCGAAGCGCAGCGCGTCGGGATAGCGCACGCGCACGCCGAGCCGGCGATCGTGGAACGGCATCGTGCCGGCCGGCGCTCCGAGCAGGCCCGCCGAGACGCGATCGAGCACGTCCTGCGTCGTCAGGTGCACGCGCGCGGCCTGCACCGCGTCGACGTGCGCGATGCGCACGGGCCCGGCTCCCTCGATGCCGTCGAAGAGGTCGGCGAGGCCCTCGATCTCGGCGAGCCGCTCGCCGAGGCTGCGCGCGACGCGCTCGATCTCCGCTTCGTCGTCGCCGAAGACCTTGATCTCCACCGGATGCGGCGCGTCCGCGAGATCGTTCAGCACGTCCTCGAGCACGGCGATGATCTCGATGCGCAGCTCCGGCAGCTCCGCCTCGATCCGCAGGCGGATCTCCTCCTGCACCGCTTCGGAGGAGCGCGTGCGGCGATCCCGCGGCGTCAGGCGCACCATCACGTCGCCGCCGTTCTCGGCCGTCGCGGCGGCGGGGCCGAGCTCGATGCCCGTGCGGCGGGTGTAGCGCTCGACCTCGGCGGACTCGCGGAGGATCGCCTCGAGCCGCCGCGCGACGCGATCCGTCTCCTCGAGCGAGGTGCCTGGCGGCATGAAGTAGTCGAGCACGAACGAGCCCTCGTCGAGCGCCGGCAAGAAGCCCGACGGCGTGCGCGCGATCGCGAGCGCGCCGACGCCCACAGCGAGCCCGAGCAGCAGCGGCCCCGCCCACCGGCGTCGAGCGCCCCAGCCCGCGACGCGTCGATACAGCACCTCGAGGCGCGGCTCGGACGGGGGCGCGCCGTGCGCCACGAGGAACCGCGCCGCGGCGATCGGCAAGGACGTCAGCGACACCACGAGCGAGAGCAGGACGGCCGCCGCGAGCGGGATCGCGAGCGCGGTGAAGAACTCGCCCACCAGGCCATCGACGAACGCGAGCGGCAAGAGCACGACGACGGTCGTCAGCGTCGTGCCGACGACCGCCGGGCCGATGTCGCTCACGCCGCCGGCAGCGGCCTGCGCGGGCGGCTCGCCGCGCTCGAGCCGTCGCACGATCGCCTCGAGCACGATGATCGCGTCGTCGATCACGAGGCCCACGGCGATGGCCATGCCGCCGAGCGACATCAGGTTCAGCGTCGCGCCCGCCGCCTGCATCACGAGGAGCGTCATCCCCAGCACGATGGGCACCGTCGCGGCGGCGATCGCGCCGGCCCGCAGATCGCGGAGCGAGAGGCCCAGCACCACCAAGCAGAGCGCGATCCCGATCAGGATCGCCTCGCGGACCGACGCGAGGCTGTCCTCGACGAGGTCGGCCTGGTCGTAGACGACGTCGAGCTGCACGCCCGGCGGCAGCTCGAGCGCGCGTGCGGCGGCCTCGACGGCACGCACGACCGTGGGCGTCCCGGCCCCCGGCGCGCGCGAGACGCTCACCACGACCGTCTCGCCCCGGTCGCCGCCCACGCGCGACGTGGCGTCGGTGGTGCCCGCGTGCACCTCGGCGATCGCGCCGAGCGCGAGCGGCGATGCGCTGCCGACCTCGATCGGGACGTGCCGCAGCGCCTCGAGGTCGGGCACGTCGCCCGAGACGAGCAGTGGAAGGCGCGCGTGATCGCGCTCCAGCCGTCCTGCGGCGCCGAGCGCGGTCGCGGTGCGCAGCTGGGCCGCGAGATCCGCAGGCCCGAGGCCGAGCGAGGCCGACGCGAGCGGGTCGAGCACGACCTCGACCTCGCGCACCTCACCGCCGTGCACGCGCACGAGCCCGACACCGGGGACGCGCGAGAGGGCAGGGCGCACCGCGAGATCGGCGAGCTCGCGCAGCGTGCGTGGGTCGACCGGTCCCGAGAGATTGAAGGTCACGACGGGGAACGCGGTCGGCGTGAGGCGCTCGACCTCGGTCTCGGTGCCCGGCGGGAGTGAGGCGCGCGCGCGGCCCACGGCGCTCTCGACGTGCTGGAGGGCCGCCTCCATGTCGGTGCCGGCGGCGAAGGTGAGCGAGACCTCGGAGGCGCCGCGCACCGTGCGCGAGCGGACCCGCACGACGCCGAGCACGGTCGCGAGCGTCTCTTCGAGCGGGCGCGCCAGCGCCTGCACGGCCACGTCGGCGGGCAGATCGCCCGCGTGCGCCACCACCACGATGCGCGGGAAGTCGATCTCCGGATACACGCCGCCCGCGAGCTGCCGCGCCGACCACGCGCCGCCGAGCACGAGCGCGAAGGTCGCGAGCAGGATGGCGGCGCGATGCCGGAGCGCGAGCTCGCCGAGCTTCACGGCGCGCCCTCGTCGCAGGGCGCGCCATCCTCGAGCCCGATCGCGCGCGAGACGTAGCGGGCGCCCTCGGCCAGCGCGCTCGTGATCTCCACGCGGGCGTCGGTGCGCGCTCCCACGGTCACGGGCATCGGGTGCGCTTCGCCGCCCTCGCACACGAGGACCTCGGTCGTACCGTCTTCTCCGGCGCGCACGGCCTCTCTCGGCAGCGCCTGCGCCTCGCGCGTGCCGACGGTCACCACGACGCGCGCCGCCAGACCGAGCGTCGGCACCGCCGGTGCGGTGTCGAGCGCCAGCCGCGCGGTGCCGGCACCGGTCGCCGGATCGAGCGCGGCGCCCACCGTCCGGACGTGCGCCGGCCACGTCTCGGTCGATCCGTCGATCACGACGCGCGCGCCCTGATCGGGCGCGAGCGCCGCGAGATCCCGCGGCGCCACCGAGGCGACGATCTCGCGCGCGCTCGGATCGGCGACTTCGAGGATCGGCGTCGCCGCCGTGCCGTCGACGGTCTCGCCCGGATGGCGTAGGACCCGCAGCACGACACCGCCGAGCGGGCTCGTCACGCGCGTGCGGGCCAGGCCCCGCGAGGCGTCGCTCGCGGCCGCACGCGCGGCGCTCGCCGCCTGTTCGAGCGCGGCGAGGTGCCCGTTCGCCTCCTCGAGCTGGGCCGCCGGCGCGATCCCCCGCTCGACCAGATGGGCGAGGTGATCGCGCGCCGTGCGCTGCGTCGACGCGAGCACCTCGGCCTCGCGGGCACGGGCCTGCGCGGAGGCGCGCGCATCGGAAGCAGGGCCGAGCTCGACCTCCGCGAGTAGCGCACCGGCCTCGACGGTGTCTCCCTCGCGGACGAGCAGGCGCGTCAGGCGCCCCGCGGCCTGCGCGGCGACGGTCGCGCGGCCATCGGGTGCCGTGTCGAGCACTCCGAACAACACGCGCTCGTCGCTCCACGTCAGGTGCTCGACCGCCGAGGTCGGGGCCGCGGCCACGTCGGCTTCGGTCTCGGCCTCGGGCTCCGCTGCGCCCGCGCAACCCGAGACGAAGAAGGCGAGCGCGAGCGTGGTGCGCGCGAGAGCGAGCTCAGGGCCAGTCATCGGTTCGTCCTTCGGCGTGCGCGTGGCGCGCCGCGGCGCGCGCGCGATCGGCCCAACAACCGGCGAGCGCGCGCTCGGCGTCGGCGAGCGCTTGCGCCGCGGCGAGCGTCGTCGTGAGATCGACGCTCCCTTCCTCGTAGCCGGCGCGCGCGAGGTCGGCGGCCTCGCGGGCCCGCGGCAGCACCTCTGCTTCTTGTGCCGCGCAGCGCGACTGGGTCGCCGCGAGGTCCTCGCGTGCGCTCGCGATGCCGGCGCGGAGCCGCGTGCGAACGGCGTCCGCCTCGACGCGGGCCTGTGCGCGCACCGCGTCGGCGCGCCCGATCCGCGGCTCGTCGAAGAGCGCGAGATCCATCGTGAGCATGACGCGCACGTCGTGGGCGTCGTTCGCACGATGAATCCAGTCCGAGACCTGGATGCCGAGGCGCGGCCAGCGCGAGCGGTGCTCGTGCACCGCCGCCGCGTCGGCCGCCTCCACTCCGTCGTCGGCACGCGCGACGAGCGGATGGGCCTCGAGGCGGGCCGCGGCCTCGGTCTCGCTCTCCGGGTCCCCACCCGTGAGCGGATCGCCGCCGGTCGTGAGCGCGCGCTCGCCGGGCGCTTCACCGATCGCGCCGGCGAGCCGGGCCGCCGCCGCGCGCACGACGCGGGCCTGGGCCTCGTCCTCGGCGCGCGCGCGGGCGGCGTCCGCGCTCGCGCGAATCACGTCGAGGTGCGACGCCGTGCCCTCGGCCTCGCGTGCCGTCGCGATCTCTTCGAGCCGCTCGCGCCGCGCCGCCTCGTCGCTCGCGAGCGTCGCGAGGCGCTCGGCGAGCCAGAGGTCGGTCCAGGCGAGCACGGCCGCGAGCCGCGCGTCGAGGCGCGCGACGTCGATCGAGGCCGAGGCGAGCTGCGCGCGCGCTCGGGCGGCGTCGGTCGCCGTGTCGAGCTGCCCGAAGATCGGCAGCTGCACGAAGAGGTCGAGGATGCCCGCGTAGTCGACCGACACGCCGCCGCCGATGCGTGGCGTGGGCAGGATCCCGGCGACCCCGACCTCGCTCTGCGCGACACTCGCTTGGGCCTCCGCCACGCTCACGTCGGGCGCGCGCTCGTCGGCGAGCCGGAGCACCTGGGCCGTCGTGAGCGCGTGCGCGTCGCCCGTCGGCGCTTGCGCTCGCGCGCGCGCGCCGCCGACGGACGCCAGCACGAGCACGAGCACGCCGAGCGCGGCGCCCGCGCCCGGTCCTCGCCGTGCGCCTCGGGGAGTGAGCACACCTCCCTTCTACGGCCGCGACCTTAACGGCTCTCGAACGGACGCCAGCGCTGCACTTCGAGCGAGACCGCGAGGCCCGTCGGCACGCGGTTCACGAGCCCCAGTGCCCCGCGATGCAGGCGCGCGACGTGATCGGCCAGCGCGAGGCCCAGCCCCACGCCGCGGATGCCGGCCGCCGTGGCTCCGCGCACGAAGGGCTCGATCAGGCGCGCGCGCTCCTCTTCTGTCACGCCCGGGCCTTCGTCCTCCACGACGATGCGCGCCCGTGTCTGCGCCGCGTCGATGCGGATCGTGATGGCGCCCTGCGTGTAGGCCAGCGCGTTGTCGACGAGGTTCTTGGTGGCGAGCGCGAGCATCGGCTCCACGCCGTCCGCGATCGCCTCGCCGCCTCCGACGACCCGCACGCGCGCGCGCTCGGCCGGCCCGAGGCGCGCGAGGCAGGCCTCGACCACGTCCGCCAGCTCGACCGGCTCGGTCGTCCCGATCTCGTCCCGCGCCATCGCGAGCAGGGCCTCGGTCGTCGTCCCGAGCTCGATCGCGGTGCGCTGCGCAGCGGCGAGCCGCTCGTCGACCTTTCTTCCTTCGGCGTGCTCGGCGCGGGCGAGCTCGAGCTGGGCGCGCAGCCGTGTCAGCGGTGTCCGCAGCTCGTGGGCGGCGTCGGCCACGAAGCGTCGCTCGCGCGCGGCGGCCTGGTCGAGGCGCGCGAGCAGTGCGTCGACGCTCGCGCCGAGCGAGTCGAGCTCGGAGGCGCCCCATGCGCTCCCGATCGCGCGCTGGCCTCCGCGCGCCGGCACGGCCGCCACGGTCTGCTCGAGCTGCGTGAGACCCGAGATGCTGCGCACCATCGCACGCCGTCCGATCGCGGCGGCCGCGAGCGCGACGACGAGCGCGACGAGAGCCTGCGCGGCGAAGAGCGGCGCCATCGTGCCGAGGAGCGGCGCGAGGGGCGTCGCGACGACGATCGCCTCACCCGAGGGCGCGTGCACGACGCACACGTGCTCCGCGCGCCCCGCCGGCCACGCGAGACGGCAGCTCTCGTCCTCGGCCCCCGCGAACGAAGCCAGCGATCCCTCGCGCGTAGGGCCGCCGAGACGCGTGCCGTCGAGCCAGACCTCGATGTGACGCAGGAACCAGCGCTGCTCCGCGAGCTCGTGGCGCACGAGCTCGTCGCGATCCTCGGCCTCGTCCTCGAGCTCGGCCACCAGCAGGCGCCCGAGCGCGATCGCGTCGGCATCGTCGCGGTGCACCACGAGCGCGCTCCCCACGAGCCCGGAGACGAGCACGATCGTGAGCGTCGCGAGCGCGACCCCGGCGACGTAGGTGCGCGCGACGCGGTCGACGAGCGAGGCGGAGCGTGCGCCGCTCACTCGCGCGCTCCGGGCGGGCGATCGAGGACGTAGCCGTGCCCGCGCACCGTGCGCAGCCACGCGGCCTCCGGGCCGAGCTTCTTGCGCAGGCGCGCGATGAGCACGTCGAGGCTCGCGCGTGCGCCGAGATCACCCCAGGCACGCTCGAGGACGTCGTCGAACGAGACGACGCGACCGCGCGCGTCGGCGAGCACGCGCAAGAGATCCCACTCGCGCGCCGTGATCGGAAGCGCCTGTCCCGCGCGGCTCGCGCGCCGCGCCTGGAAGTCGAGCGTCGTCGTGCCGAGCACGAGGCGCTCCGCACGAAGGGCGGGGCCGCGCCTTCCCAGCGCCCGCACGCGCGCGCGCAGCTCCTTGAGCGCGAAGGGCTTGGGCAGGTAGTCGTCGCCGCCGGCGTCGAGGCCTTCGATGCGCGCGTCGACCGTACCGCGCGCGCTGAGGAAGAGGATCGGCGTCTCGATCCCGCCCTCGCGTGCCGCGGCGCACACGGCGAGCCCCGATCCGTCGCCGAGCATGACGTCGAGCACGACGACGTCGTAGCGGCCCGAGGCGAGGTGCGCGCGGGCGGTGTCGGCGCTCGCCGCGAGCGTGACGTCGTCGCCTTCGCGCGCGAGCGCCGCGCCGACGAGCTCGCGCGTCTCGGCATCGTCGTCGACCACGAGCACGCGCATCCGCGCAGTCTGCTCCGGGCGCGCCCTCGGCGCCGCCTCTCGACGTCTCCGCGCGCGCGATGCGACGCGGCACGCCCTCCCGATGCGCTTTTCGCCAGTCGCTCCTTGACCGGGTCGAATTAGTGAACCACACCGTATGCTAATTCGATTCGCCGCGGGGCGAACGGAGGAGGAGACGTCATGAACTTCGATTTCGGGCCGGGCGTGATGGATATCGGAACCTTCGAGTTCAACTACCAACGCGCGCTCATGGTGGCGGGCACCGGGGCCGCGGACCTCGGCGAGTGCAGCCTCGTCGGGCATCGCATCAAGAAGGGCGACACCGAGAGCTGGGCGCGCGAGTGGTCCGCGCTCGGCGAGCGCGTCCGGCGCGAGGCGGTGGCGGCGCGCGAGGCCGGCCAGCGCGCCACCGCGCGCACCGCGTTCTTCCGCGCGAGCACCTACTTCCGGACCGCGCTCTTCTCGGTGCTCTACGGCGACCCGCGCTACGACGTGCTGCTCACGGCCGCGCGCGAGTGCAGCCGCGAGGGCGGAGAGCTCTCCGATCCGCGCGTCGAGGTGCTCGACGTTCCGTTCGAGGGCGCGCGGCTGCCGGGCTACTTCGTATCGGCTGGCAAGCCGCGGAGCCCGACGCTCCTCGTCCTCAACGGCGGCGACACCTCGGCCGAGGAGATGGTCCAGTGGCTGGGCTTCGCGTGCGTCGAGCGCGGGTGGAACTTCGCCACGTTCGAGGGCCCCGGTCAGTGGAGCGCGCTCCAGATGAACCCAGGCCTCCACATGCGCCCCGACTTCGAGGTCCCGACCGGCGCCGTGCTCGATCTACTGCTGCGCCGCGAGGACGTGGACGCCGATCGCATCGCGCTCTACGGGCCCTCGCTGGGCTCGCTCCTCGCGACGCGGGTGGCCGCCCGCGAACCGCGCATCCGGGCGTGCTGCGCCGACGGGCTCGTCGTCGACGTGTACGGCGCATGGATGGCCGTGCTGCCGGGGCTGCTGCAGGGCGCGCCCGAGGGCGTGTTCAACGCGCTCTTCTCGATCTACGAGCGATTCAGCCCGCGCGCCCGCGACACCGCCAATCACCTGCGCGCGGTCATCGGCGAGGCGCCCACGGCGCACGCGCTGCTCGAGGCGTGGAAGCCCTACGACGTCCGCGGTCTCGCGCCGCAGATCCACTGTCCGATGCTCGTCCTCTACGGCGAAGCGGAGGCGGCCCAGACGAACTCCGAGACGATGCTGAGCGCGCTCCGTTTCATCGAGGAGCTCGAGCGCGCGACCGTGCGCATCTTCGACTACGACGACGGCTGGGCCGCCACGCACTGCCACGTCGGCGGTCTGGCGGCGCTGCACGCGCTGCTCTTCGATTGGCTCGACACGGCGATGCACCACCCCGAGCGCCTCGTGGGCCGCGACATCCAGCCCAAGATCTTCGATGTCCTTGCCAAGTACGTGCGGAGCCCGGAGCATAAGCGCGAGCTGGAACGGCTCCGCACGGCGGAGTGAGTGGCGCGCCCTCGTGGGCGGCGCGTCCGGCGCGAGCGACGGATGGAGAGCAGCAATTCACCGAGCCCACGGCGCCCGCGCGGTCGCCCGCGCAGCGCCTCCGTCGACGAGGCGCTCGCGAAGGCGGCGCTCGAAGAGTTCCGCGCGAACGGCTTTCACCGGATGAGCATGGACGCCATCGCCGAGCGCGCGGGCGTGAGCAAGGTGTCGCTCTACCGCCGCTGGGGCTCGAAGCTCGAGGTCGTCGGCGAGGTGATGCGTCGCATGAGCGACACGGCGCCGCCCGCCGATCACGGCGACTTCGTCTCCGACGTGCGCGCGCTGCTCCGTGCGAGCATGGGCACGCCGGAGGCGAGGTCGGCCGCCCGGATGCTGATGCGGACGGTGGGCGAGCTCGCCGACGACCCGGCGCTGCTGGAGGTCTATCGGACGCATCTGTTCGCGCCGCGCATGGCGCAGATGCGGGCGCTCGTGGAGCGTGCGAAGGCGCGGAGCGAGCTCCGCGAGGGCCTCTCGGTGGAGGTGGCGTCGGCGCTGATCGCGGGGCCGATCTTCGTCTTCATGCTCGCGCACCTGGTGGACGAGCGCAGCCGCGTCTCGCCCCGCGCCGTCGACGAGCTCGCGGAGGCCATCCGTCGCGCGGTCGTCGCCGAGGCGCCTGCGCGTCGGTCGGCGTCGAAGCGTTGAGCCGCGCGCGTCGCGTTCGTCGCGCTCGTCGACGAGCGACGAGGAGCCCGCCGGCCCAGAGGCCCGTGATCTCGACGTCCGGCGCCCCGTCGCGGGCGCGCGAGAAGGTGCTCGCTGAAGCCGCAGAGGAGCGGGCCGTCGGTCAGGCCCCGGATTCACGAGCGTGCCATCGACGTCGGGAAGGACGGCCCGGACGGGGTGAGCGTCTGGCGCACCGAGCGTGCTGCACGCGCCGTGCGCCGCATTCGGCCGCGATCGGCGTGCCCGGAGCGGCGCGCCGCCTCAGGTGAGGCTGCGCGGCTCGGGCCGCGCGGCGCTCTCGATCGGCGCTCGCCATCCGCGGCCCCACACCACGAGCGCGGAGAGCGCGACCAGGAAGAAGTTGAACGGTGTGCTCCCGCCTTCGCCGCGCGAGAAGTGGAACACGATCGCAGAGAGCTGGAGCGCCACGCAGCCGGCCGCCGCGAGGACCGCGAGGCGCGGGCGGATGCGCGTGAGCGAGGGAAGCAGGATCCCGAGACCGCCGAGCAGATCGAAGACGCCGGTGACGCGCGCCATCGCCGGCAGCTCGCCCATCCACGGGAACACGGCGCCGAGCGCATCGGTCGGCGTCACGAGCTTCCAGACGCCGGTGCCCGTGAAGAGCAGGGCCAAGAGCGCCTGGACGAGCCAGAGCGAGCCGTTCAGGAGGGCAGGGGGCCGCGAGGCGTCGGTGGCCGTGGTCGTCATCGCGGCTACTCTGCGGCGCGGCACCGACGCCGAGAAGGAGGCACCTTGAGGGTACTAGCGAACGGTGAGCTCACCGGCCCCGACGACGCGTGCCCCGACGCGCGCGCGCTGCTCGGCCGGCTCGGCGACAAGTGGAGCGTGCACGTGCTGACCCTGCTCGGCGCCCGCGCGCGGCGCTTCAACGAGCTGCGGCGCGCCACCGAAGGCATCTCGCAGCGGATGCTCACCGTCACGCTGCGCGCGCTCGAGCGCGAAGGTCTCGTCTCGCGCCGCGTGTTCCCGACCAAGCCGCCGCAGGTCGAGTACGAGCTCACGCCGCTCGGGCGCAGCCTGTTCGGCCCGATCGCCGCGGTCGTCGCCTGGGCCGCGCGTCATCGCGACGAGGTCGCCCGCGCGCGCGAGGCGTTCGAGCGCGAGGAGCGGAGCGCGGCGAGCGGCGAGCGATCTTCGCGATAGCGGGCCGCTCGCGCGACCCTCAGGAGGCGCAGCGCGCCGCCTCGGCGCTCTCCGGCTCGCCGCAGCCGCACTGCTTCTCGGCCTCGCGTGGCTCGCACGTGAGGACGCGCCCCCGCCGGTCGAGCTCGACGTCGCAGCAACGCCGGATCCGCGCGCGCAGCTCGGCGCGCCCGCGCTGCACGCGACTGCGGAGCGTCGAGAGCGGGATCCCGAGCGCGCGCGCCACGTCGGCCTGTCGCTCGCCGGCCACGTCCACGCGCCGCAGCGCCTCGGCGTAGGCCGGCGTGATCTCATCGAGGAAGCCCGCGATGGCCGCGACGAGCGCGCGCTCGGCCCCGCTCTCCGGCTCCTCCGACGCGTCGTTCGGCTCCATCGCGACGCGCGCCAAGCGTCGGTGCTCCCGCGCGCGCCGCCGGTGATGCTCGGCCACCGTGCGGCGCGCCACCGCCACCGCGTACGCGGTCGGCGAGCTCGCCGCGCCGCCGTGATGCGCGACTGCGGCGAGCACCTCTTGGACGAGGTCGTCCACGTCGCTCGACGGCGCGCGCCGCACGACGAAGCGCTCGACCTCGTCGCGCAGCACCGCCCAGCGGGAGGCTCCCGCCGCCATCTCGGGCTCGATCAAGGCCACGCGCTCCGCGCTCACGTGCAGCAGTCGGGCCCGCAGCAGCTCTTGGCGGCCCGCCCCGGCTTGCGCGCGCGGATCGACGCCGACGAGACGTAGTCCTCGGCGCGCATCCCCGGGAGCCACCCGGAGATGAACTCGCGGCTCGCCTCCGAAGGCTCGATCTCGATGTCGACGAAACCGGCGCGCTCCAGGATGCCGCGCAGCTCCGGCACCGTCGCCGCGCCCGCGACGCACGCCGAGAGCGCCATCGACGTACGCAGCTCGGCCGGGATGTCGGCCAGCGCGACGACGTCGGAGATCGCGATGCGCCCGCCCGGCGAGAGCACGCGGAAGGCCTCGCGGAACACGGCCTCCTTCTCGGGCGAGAGGTTCACGACGCAGTTCGAGATCACGACGTCGACCTCGCCATCCTGCACGGGGAGCTTCTCGATCTCGCCGAGGCGCACCTCGACGTTCGCGCGCCCGGCCTTCTTCGCGTTCTCGCGCGCCTTGCGCACCATCTCGGGCGTCATGTCGACGCCGATCACGCGCCCGCGCTCGCCGACCGCCGCGGCCGCGAGCAGGCAGTCGAAGCCGCCGCCGCTGCCGAGATCGAGCACGCGCTCGCCCTCGCGCAGCGCCGCGATCGCCTGCGGGTTGCCGCAGCCGAGCCCGAGGTCGGCGCCGTCGGGCACGGCCGCCATCTCGGCGTCGCTGTAGCCGAGCACGCCGCTCGCGCCGCGCGTGGGCGCGCAGCAGCCGGGCGCGCAGCCGGTCTTCGCTTCGGCCTTCGCCACGCCGGCGTAGTGAGCGCGCACCTCGTCACGGATCTCGTCGTTCGTTCGTTCCTGCATGACCTCTCCTCGATCTCGACCACCACGCGGTGGTCATGCCCCTTCGTCGTCGACCCGCGCCGACGGACGCACGAATTCGTCGAGCGCCGGCAGGCGTGCCGCGATGGCGTCGCGCGCGGTACGGAACCGAGCGCGCATCTCTTCGGCCGGAAGCGCCTCGGCGCTCGCGGGATCGGCGATCGGCCAGTGCAGGCGCGGCGCCCTCGCGAGCAGCACCGGGCAGACCTCTTCGGCGCAGAGCGTGACGACGACGCTCACGCCCTCGGGATCGATCGTGTCGACCGACTTGCTCGCGTGGGTGCCGAGGTCGATGCCGAGCTCGGCCATCACCTCGATCGCCCACGGGCTCACGCGGCTCGGTGCGCTGCCGGCGCTCTCGATCCGCGCGCGGTCGCCGAAGCGGGCCCGCGCGAGGCCCTCGGCCATCTGCGAGCGGGCCGAGTTCGCGACACAGAGAAAGACGATGCGGCTCACGAGGGGGCCTCCTCTCTCACGGGCTCGCGCGCGAGCCAGTCGGAGACGAGCGCGCCGAGCACGGCCCCGGCGAGCTGTCCGCCGAGGAAGGCGGGCACGTCGTGCGGAGCGATGCCGGTGAAGGTGTCGGTGAGAGTGCGGGCGAGCGTCACGGCGGGGTTCGCGAACGAGGTGGACGAGGTGAACCAGTAGGCAGAGGTGATGTACGCACCGACGGCGAGCGCGGTGGCCTCCGGCCGCTTGCGCGGGACGAGCGTCACGACGAGCACCAGCCCGAACGTGGCCACCGCCTCACCGATCGCCTGGCCGAGGCCGGAGCGCGCGTGCGTGGAGATCGCGATCGGCGCGTGGTCGAACATGGCGTGCGCGAGCAGCACCCGAGCACGGCCCCGACGAGCTGCGCGGCCACGCGCCCGAGCAGCTCGCTCGTGCCGATCGTGCCGCGCACGCGCGCGAGCCCCGAGACGACCGGGTTCAGGTGCGCGCCCGAGATCGGGCCGAGCGCGAGGACGAGCACGACGAGCCCGGTCCCCGTCGCGATCGAGTTGGCGAGGAGGGCGACCGCCACGTTCCCGGCCGCGAGCGCATCGGCCATGACGCCGGAGCCGACGACGATCGCGAGCAGGAGGGCCGTTCCGAGCGCCTCCGCCGCGAGGACGCGGCTCACGGGCAGCACGCTTTCGTGTCGCACGCGCGCGAGGTCTCGATCGACGCGAGCAGCGCGGCGAGCCCCGGGATCTGCGCGACCCGATCGCGATCGAGCGCGTAGTGGATCCACGTGCCGCGGCGCTCGGTGCGCACGAGGCGCGCGGTGCGGAGCGCCTTGAGGTGATGCGAGATGGTGGGCTGCGAGAGCGCGAAGCGCGCCTCGATGTGGCAGACGCAGAGCGCGTCCGTCTCCCGCGCGAGCGTGGCCGCGATCGCGAGGCGCGTGGGATCGGCGAGGGCGCGCAGGATCGCGGCGGTGTCGTCGAGCGGAACGCTGATCGCGACCTGCACGAACGGGAGCGTGGATCCTATATCGACATTCGTCAATGTTTGGTTTCGTTCTTTCCGAAAGGGAGATTCGGTGCGATGGCCGCCCGTGCTGCGCAGTCCCTAGGAAGAAGATGAAGGTCTACGTGTCGAGAATCGCTCGATACCGATCTGGCGGTCGATCACCAGGCCGCGTCGGTCGGGAGCGACCCTTTGCCCGCGGACGCTCCGCGCGAACGACGGCGCTCCGCTCATCGCGTTCAAAGCCTCGCACCCGCCCGGCGCGGCAGGCGATCACTCGATGGGAGGCCATTTTCGTTCACGGCAGTGGCGCCGCCGGCCCAGCCCAGCTCTCCTCAACCCTCTCCCGCCCGTCCCGCCCGGCGGGAGAGGGGGCGATCGGTCTCGCAGCGAGGCGTCGCGGCGCGCCTGCTCACGCGCGCTCGCTCGCGGCGCGTGCGTCGACCGCGCGCGAGCTCAGGGTAGCGAGGCTCGCAGCATCCGCTGCGCGTTCTCGCCCATCACCGCGGCGACCTCGTCCTCGCTCAGCCCTCGCGCGAGCAGCGCCTCCGTCACGAGCGCCATCCCGCTCGCGTCCACCGCGGTCGGCGTCGCACCGTCGAAGTCCGAGCCGAGCGCCACGTGCTCGGCGCCCATCACGTCGACCGCGTGCCGCACGGCCCGCGCGATCGCCTCCACGTCGCTTCCGCACACCGCGTGCGGGAAGAAGCCGATCCCCACGAGGCCCCCCTGCGCCGCGATCGCGCGCAGCTGCCGGTCGTCGAGGTTGCGCGCGGTATCGCACGTCGCGCGCACGCCCGTGTGCGAGACCACCACCGGCCGCGTCGCGCTCGCCAGCACGTCGTCGATCGTGCGCGGCGACGCATGCGCGAGGTCCACGAGCACGTGCCGCTCCTCCATCTGCGCGAGCAGCGCCCGGCCCGCCGGCGTCAGGCCGATCCGCCCTTCGCCGTGGGCCGATCCGCCGTACGCGTCGTCGAAGAAGTGCGTGAACGACATCATCCGCACGCCCGCCGCGACGAACCGATCGAGCGCGCCCGGGTCGCCCTCGAGCGCGTGCGCGCCCTCGACGCCGAGCATGCCCGCGACGAGCCCGGGCTCCGCCGCGCGCCGCGCCACGAACGCATCGAGATCCGCCGCGCGCTCGATCACCACGAGCCGCCCCGCCGAGCGATCGGCCGCCGCGTGCAGGCGTGAGGCCGCGTAGAGCACGCGCGCGCTCCGATGCGCCCAGCTCGGCACGGGCCAGCGCTGCGCGAAGACGAGCGCCGTCACGGTGTCGAAGCGGTCCGCGTTGCGATCGATGTTGCGCCCGAGCGGGCTCGCCGTCGGAATCGTGAACGCCTCGAGCGCGACGTTCCCCTCCACGAGCCGCGGCACGTCGACGTGCCCACGACGGCCGCGAGCGAGCAGGTCGCGATCCCAGAGCAGCGTGTCGGCGTGGAGGTCGGCCACGAACAGGCGCCGGTGCAGGGCCGCGGCGCGCGCGCTCGGACGGTAGGGCGGCGGCAGCAGCGTCCCGTTCGACGCCGCATCCACCTCGGCGGGCAGCACACCGAAGACCACGAGCGCCACCACTGCCGCGACCGACACGGCCAGCGCCGTCGCGCGAGCCCAGGGTGCGACCGCGCGTGCCTGCTTCTCGCGCGCCGAGGCCGGATCGGGCTCCCATCCGCGCACGAGCGAGCACGCGGCCCGGCGCGCCGCGCACCACGGCCAGACCAGCTGGTGCACGAAGCGGCGCGGCTCCACGCCGCCATCCGCGAGACCGAGCCGCGCGGGCAGCGCTCTCTCGCGCGGCGAGACGAAGGTCCCGAAGAGCACGTCCCAGAACGAGAACGTCGCGCCGTAGTTCGCGTCGGCCTCGCTCCGCTCGGCGGAGTGGTGGAACAGGTGCACCTCGGGCGTCGACAGGATCCGGTTCACCCAGCCGAAGCGCATCTCCACGTTCGCGTGCTGCAGCACCGCCACCGCCGCGCGGAACGAGCCCACGATCGTCAGCGCGCGCGCGTCGAGCCCGAGCGCCGCCGCGAAGCCCACCTCGAGCGCCACGTTCCACGCGACGTTCACCGGATGCAGGCGCAGCGCGTTGAGCGCGTACATCCGATCGGGCGCGTGATGGCTCGCGTGGAAGGGCCAGAGCCACGCCCGCTCGTGCGAGACGCGGTGCACGGCGTACTTGCCGAGATCGGCCGCGAGCAGCGCGATCCCCGCGCGCCACGGCATCGAGAGCGCCCCTTCCCACGGACCGATCCGCGACGCGAGCGCGAGCGAGGCCGCGCTCACGCCCGCGATCACGGCGCCGCCGACCACGCGCTGCACGATCACGCCGCTCGCGACGTACGGCAGATCGGGCAGCGTCTCGCGCACGCGGCTCGGCGACCAAGCCTCGCGCTTGGGCTGCAGGCGCTCGAGGCCGAGCGTCGCCACGATCGCGAGCACGTAGGCGGCGGTCGTCGCGAGCGGTGCGCCGGCGCCCGCGTCGAAGAGCGCGAGCCCGAGCGCGACGCACGCCACGAGCGTGGCGGGATACGCGCCCCACGCGAGCCACGAGGACGCGCGCGTCCCCGCGGGCGCAGCGGTGACAGGTGCAGAGGTGGAATCGGTCGGATGCATGGCGCTCTCCTTCGAGATGCGGCCGTGCCCTTCGCGAGCGCGAGCCGGCCGTCTGCCCCGAGGACGGGCATCCGGCCGAAAGGACGCACGCGCGACGCATCTTTCGTGGTCGGGCGGCCTGCTCGCCCGGGCGGGATCAGTCTTCCCCGTCGCCGCCGCCCAGCGCCGCGAGCGCCTGCGCGTGCGCCTCGGGCGTGCGTGCGCGCGGCTCGCAGCCGATCACGTGCCCGCGCGCATCGAGCGCGATCTCGCAGCAGAGGTCGAGCCATCGTCGCAGCTGCGCGCGCCCGCGCTGCACGCGCGACTTCATCCCCGAGAGGCCGATGCCCGCGCGCTCGGCCGCCTCTTTCTGCGTGAGCCCCTCGATCTCCGTGAGCACGAGGGCCTCGCGGTAGGGCGAGGGCAAGAGATCCACCAGCGCGGCCGCGGCCGCCGCCAGCCGCGCATCGGGCGCGTCGCTGTCGGCCGCGTCGGCCGGCGGTACCTCCGCCGCGAGGTGCTCTTCCGACGGCGCCTCGCGCGGCAGCGGATGTCGTGCGCGCGCACGCTGGCTCTCGGCGATGGCGCTCCGCGCGACGCGATAGACCCAGGGCCCGAAGCGCTCGTCGTCGCGCAGCGCCCCGACCCCGCGCTGCAGGCGCACGAACACGTCCTGCACCACGTCGTCGACCTCGCTCGCCGGCACGCGCCGCGCGACGAACGAGCGCAGCGGCGCGACGAGCCGCTCGTACGCCTCACGTGCCTCGGGCGCGATCACGTCGGCCTCTCCGGGGCTCGATCGTCGCGCGAGCGGTCGTGCACGGTCGGGCGCAGCATGCGTCGCCCACAACGTAGCCGATCGCGATGCGCGTGCACCGGCGCGGCTCGCGCCGCGACGGCCGTCTCGCGCGCCGCGGATCTCGCGCCTATCGCGCCCGCGGCGGCCGCGTCCACGCGCGCCCGCGCAGGAGCGATCGCAGGAGGTCATCGAGGCTCTCGTGCCCCGTCCGCTGGAGCAGCCTGCGCACGGCGGTCTTCAGCGTGTTCTCCGAGATCCCCAGCTCCACCGAGAGCCCGCTTCGCGACACGCCGCGCGCGATCGCCCGCACGATCTCCGACTCGCGCTCCGTGAGCGCGTAGAGCGCCACGAACGCGTCCACGCCCAGCTCCTCGGGTGCCGCGCGCACCTGCGCTTCGCAGCGGCCGAGGAAGGCGTGGAGGTTCGATCTCTCCACCGGCTTGAGCAGGTACTCCGCGCCCAGCTCCTGCGCTCGGTTCGTCAGGTCACGCTGCGCGGCGCCGGTCACGATCAGCGCACGCGTGGCATCGCCGCGCGCGCGCCCCCACGCGAGCACGTCCACGCCCGACCCGTCCGGCACGTGGCTGTCGAGCACCCACGCGCCGTAAGCGCGCTGGCGCATCCGCTCGCGACACTCGGTGGCGCGCCGCACCCAGTCCACTTCTCGCGCCGGCATCGCGCGTCGCACGGCCGACGCGACCAGCGGGTCGTCCTCGAGACAGAGCACCGGAAGCAGGCTCGGTGACGGCGACTCCATCGCGACCCTCCCTGCGCGCAGCGTACACGCGCCACGTGACAGATCCGCCAATCGCCACACGGAAGATTCGAAGTCGTGCCTCGTCGTCTCGCAACGAAGGCCTTTGTCACCCCGCGGGGTGACAAAGAGGCCGACTCGAGACCACCGAGATCACCCCTTGGGGTGATATCGGCGTGACGCGTGTCGTGGCACCGTGCCTCTCGAGACCGTGGCGCGAGCTCACGAGAACCGCAGCGATCGATCCACACCCTCGCCGCTCCGCGCGCGCGCATCGAGCGCCTCCACCGCGCTCGTCGACCGCGCGACGCGCGACCTGCGCGCAATCCTCGCGCGCACGCTCGCGCGCGGGATGGACGAGATCGGCACGTACCTGCTCGACACGTTCTATCGCGGCGATCCCGACGAGTACCGCTCGCCGACCTCGCCGCGCCACCTCTCGCTGCGCGCGCTCGCCGAGCGCTGCGGCACGATCGATCTCCCGGTGAGCACCACGTTCCTGTCGACGAGCCTGCGCATCGCCGCGCTCGGCCGCGCACTGCCGCAGGGCTCGAGCTTCACCAAGCTCCCGATGAGCCACCGCGTGGAGCTCTTGCGCCTGCCCGAGGCCGCCGTGGAGGCGACGGCCGAGAAGGCGCTCGCCGAGACGATGTCGGTGCGCACGCTGCGCGAAGAGGTGACGGCCGCGCTCGCCGCCGAGAAGGCGAGCGAGCACGCGCCCCGCCGAGGCCGCAAGCCCGCGCCCGGGATCGTGAAGCTCGTGAAGAATCTCGATCGCCTGATCGCCACGAGCCCCGCCGCGGGGACGCGCAAGAAGGACCTCGGCCAGCTCTCCGGCGCGCAGCGCACCGAGCTCCGCGACGCGCTCGCCCGCGCCGAGCGCCAGCTCGCCGAGCTGCGCGAGCTGCTCGAGGAGTAGGGCGATGCCGCCGAAACAGTCCTACGCATTCCGACGTCGGAACACCGCCCGCCCTTGGACCCCGACCAGGAAGGGCTGCGCATCGGAGGGCATCAGCGATGCGCCTCGAGCGCTCCCAGCGCGTTGGGTCCTCCGTGCTAGCCAGACCGGCCCTTCGTCCAAGTTGGCGGCGGGCCGCGCGCCGCGGCCGGGACGACGAGGCCTTCGTACGATCTGCTCGGACGCGGTCGCGCGTATGAACTAGTCGCCGTCTAGTGCTCGGCATTCGTGCCACTTCCACCCCCCTGCTGCGGCGACAGCAACGACAGTAGATTGGCAGAAATGAGCAGCATGAAGTGATTCTCGCCGCCGTACCTAAAATCATGTTCCCACAGAAACGACATGTTCGCCGTAACCCCCGTCTGTGACGCGCCCGCCTGCTGGACGATCGGGAGGCCCATTCCAAGACCCAGAACGTAGCTCGGTGCCTGAAACGCGTCGCTGGTGAATGACTGAAGCAGCAATCCCGTTTGTAATGAAAGCGCGACCGGGAGAGGAGATGACCTAGACTCGAAGTCCCACGGCTCAATCGCGGCAAGCAGGCCCGTGCGAAGAGTCGTCAGCTGCACTGCAGTCTCGGATCCGGTAGATGCCAGGTCCGCGGTCGCCCCCGGGAGTCTCATGGTTGCAACTCCGACCGGAATCGTGATGTATGCGCGCAGGCCAAGCGTGCGCCCGCCGGCGTCGACCACGACAAAGCTCCCGAGCGGTCCGCGTGGCCTAATCCTCGTCTGAAACGCAAATTCGCTGCGCGTTAGAGCGCTATCGGTAGACGGGGGCCGTACCCAGTCCTGTCGATACGGTGGATCAGTGTGGTCGACATCCTGAACGTTCTCCTCGACCGATACGATGAAGTCGTCTTCTTGCTGGCCTCCGGTGGGAAACGAGAGGCTCATTATCTCCGGCGTGTCGCGAGGCCATGGTTGAAACACGAGTTGACGAGTCACGTCCTGAGACTGGTCGTGCGCGCGGACCCGTACGGTGACCAGCTGTCGTCCGTAGAGTCGAAGTCTTTCTGTGCTTATGAACGACGATACCGCCTGGGCTAGTCTCTGGTCGTCGATGCTCACCTGTGGTTCTGTCGAGGTCTGTGATCGCTCCGTCCACGGCGCGTCCGCAATGGGCGGTTCGTACGCGAGGACGCAGTCGTCGCTGGAGTACGGGGCGATAACATCTCCGTCGCGGCCGATGTATCGTGCAAAACTTTGCGCTTCATGCGTCTCGAACTGGCATCTGACAGATAGGGAGAGCCGCATCGGCAGGGGCACGCTCTCGGATCGCGCGCCGTCTGCGACGACAATCGGGAATTCGCTTGCTGGCGCACCTCCGCAGGCGTCCATTGCCAAAGCGGCTCGCCAGAGTTGGTACTCACGGAGCCGAACTCTATCTAGCTGGGCGCGCGTCTCGTCGAAGGCGACGGCGCGATTGAGCCAATCGTCGCATCGCTGACGTTGTCCCGCACGCGTCCCGCGTCGCTCCTCAGGATCCGATATGCACTCGAGATATGTGCGAGCGACCACGTCGAACGCACGCTCTTGTTCTGCGATCTGGTCCTGATAGTCCGGGTACGGAGGTGGTAGGTGCAGTGATTCCAGGCCCTCAGCCCACGTGTCGAAGAGTAGGTTGTTCAGCTGCGAGCACACGGGTCCGGGTGAGGGCTGGGCGCAATCCGTCCGGGCGTCACGCAGGTGATGCGCGAGCTCGTCGCCCCGGTACTCCGTTCTGCGGACTCCTGTGCGCGCTTCGCGGTACCGGCGCTCCAGGCATACCAGATCTCCACCGTCGCCTTCGCAGCCGCTCATGTGCAGATCGCCCCAGTATGAGGCCCGCGCGAGCAGTTGGATGGCGCCTCGTATTGGAGTTCGCGCGCGAAAGCGCACGCGCCCACCGGACACCGTCGTCCAGCGATGTGTCGGAAGCGGCACCCCGTCGGATGTGATGACTTCTACCGCAGGATCGTCCGATGATACGCACCAAACCATGCCGTCGTCGAGTCCCAGGCCTGATGTTGCAGGCATGGACATCAACGCGACGTTCTCGGCTCCAAACAGCGGTAGTCCAATTTCAGCAAGTCGCGCCGGGTCGGCTCCTTGATCCGAACGCGCCGTAACCGCCGGTGGGATCTGGAACTCGTCGACGCGACGATCTGCAACCTGAATCCACGTGCCGAAGCGCGTTGGGTCGACGACAGCCATGTGGTCATGCGCGCCGCCGGCCCCCAATACCTGGAGGTCCGGAAGGCCGTATCGAATCGAGAGGCTCGCGCCCGCGTCATGAACCGATGGCCGTGCAAGGACTCGTAGGTTCAAGTCACCTATCGTCGCTCCTCCCTCTGTTTCGACGTGCCACTGCACGTCCGAGGTGAGGTCGGGTACGTCGGTCACCTCGAGCTGAATTACCGGCGCTGCGGCGTCGGTCAGGCTCCAGCGCGTTCTCACCTCGGCATGCATTCGCGCGGTTCGAGTGCCATCTGGACTCTGCGCTGCGAGAACGACGGTGGGTTGCGCAAGTAGCCTGGCGCTGCTACCCGAGCACGTCGAGCGGATGAACAGCATCTGGCGGGCAGCGCCGGATACCAGGCCGGGCAGCGGGGCGTCGGAGATGTAGTGGCATCGCTCGATTCGAATGCGCACTCGTGCTCCGCCCAGGCGAACTGTGACTTCGGGGGGGGGGGGTTGTGGCCGCAGTTCCGAGTAGAGTGACGCGAATCGCCGCTGCGCCTGCTTGTGAGCTCTCGACGCGCGCCGAGCATTGTGAGGTCGGCTCGCACGCGGCGGTTCGCCGTGCAAGTTCCGCTCCGATGAGGCGTGGAACGTTCACCACTAGCTCGCTGCCGGCGAGCTCCGCCGATGTGCTGTACGTCCCGTTCGGCACGAGCCCGGTGAGGGGGCGCGGGGGTGACGTCTGTTCGCAGACGTGCTCTAGCGTCATCATGCGTACGGCTTGGCACGCAGGATCGTGTGCGGGGGGCACCGACGGGGTCGTCGCCGCCGCTGCTGGAGTCGTGAGGCAGGAAAGTAGTTGCGCGGGGTCGACGGTGCGGAGCGCGTCTGGTGACTCACATGGTGCATCAGTGATCCGGAAGGCAAACGGCGCCTCTAGGCGGACATGCGCTCTGCTGCCGGCCTGCTGCGCTGCCCCGTGAGCGGGCCACGTGCCGGCGAGTGAAAGCCACATCAGGGCTGTCGCGATGAATCTCATGTCGCCCCGTCCTCTGTTGTCGCGTCTGTTGTGCCGGCGTCCTCTGCGGCGGCGTCCGGGATCGCTGGGCAGCTCTGAGATGGCGAGTCCGGGTGAACGATCCAATTGACCAGCTCGATTGGCACGCACCCGCTTTCGGCTGAGAACGGCGCGTCCATATAGCGGTACCCTGATGGGCAGAGCCCGGCGTCTGCATTGTTGTGGTCAACGCGCGCGCAGCTCCTGGTGGCGCATACGCATATTTCGTCCGGTCGGGAGCAGCTGCGAACGGTCGACGAGCCAGGAATTGCTTCTCCGCATCGGAAGCGCGTTGGCGTGCATCCGGTGACTGTCATTGACGAGAATGCAGCGGCAAGGATCAGTGCTCGCGCGCGCGGGTCGCCGCTGACGCGGCGGCGGATGGTTGGTTGACTCGGGGAGTCGGTCATCACGTATTACCGTCGTTGACGCGATCTGTTGGCTGGCCTGGGGTCACGTGGTTGGCGGCGTCGGCGCGGGCTTCGCCCCGCCGCTTCGGCCGCTCGGGTACAGCTCGGTCAGCGTGAATGCTTCGCTGATCCCCTTGTCTCCGGTCGCCTTCGCCGCCGCCGCGGCGCCCCGGACCAGCTCGAGCACGATCCCGTCGAGCAGGTCGATCTGGGCCGACTCCTCGGGCGTTCCACGGGGGACCTTCGTGGCCGCCGACTTGTCGCGCAGCGTGCTTCCCGCGGCGGTCGCCGCGCCGGCCTTCTCGGTCGCGAGCGCGCCTACGAACGTGGTCATCTCACTGCGGCCCAGCTCGCCAGCCAGCGTCGCGAGGTGCGCGCCCACCGTCTCACCGTCGTCGGCGCGCTTGGTCTTCGCGAGGGCGCTCTCGGCGGACTCGCGGAGCGGGCCCACGATGCCTCGGCGCTTCATCCGGCCCACCGCCGTGGCCATCACCGTGCGGGCCTGCTTGCGGCTCGACTTCGCGTCGCGCTCCGCGTTCTGGAGGCCGATGCGGTCGGCCTTCTTGTCGGTGCGCGCCCCGTCGCGCGTGACGCCTGCCTGCTCGAGGAAGCCGACCGCGTCGCGCAGGTCGCTCCAGTCATCGGCGTGGAACCCGTAGGCCGCCAGGGTGGTGCCGTGCTTCTCGAGCGCGTTGAGCGTCTTGTACGCCTGCGCGAGGGTCCACGAGCTGGGCCACTTCACGCCTTCGCGGATGTACGCGTCCTTGTCGGCCTTCGTGATCAGACTGAGATCGAGCGCCATGCGAGCATCCCTCCCCGACGAACGGTGTCGTGAGGCGGGATGCGACCATGAGGTCGAGAGACCGTAAATCACCCCGCAGGGGTGGTCTCGGCGCGTGCGCGCCGCGGCGGCCATCGACCAACGCCGACCGGCATCGCGCTCCTCCAGCCACCCGCCTCGGCGATGCGCCACAACGGAGCGAAACACGCGCCGTGCGATGCCTCGACACATTCGCCTCGCGGCCGGCTACGCTCCGTCGCGATGGACAAGCGGGCTCTGTCCGAGCGCGACATCTGCACGAAGTTCATCACGCCCGCGATCGTCGGCGGGGGGTGGGACCTGCACCTCCAGGTCCGCGAGAACGTCTGCCTCACGAACGGACGCGTCATCGTCCGCGGCAAGCTCGTCGCGCGCGGCAGCAAGAAGTTCGCGGACTACGTCCTCTACCATCGCCCGAACATCCCGCTCGCCGTCGTCGAAGCGAAGGACAACAGCCACGGCATCGGCGATGGGATGCAGCAGGGGCTCGGCTACGCCGAGATGCTCGACGTCCCCTTCGTCTTCTCCTCGAACGGCGACGGCTTCTTGTTCCACGACCGCACCGCGAGCGGCGGCAAGGTGGAGCAGACGCTCACGCTCGACCAGTTCCCGTCGCCGGACGAGCTCTGGTCCCGCTACCGCGCCTGGAAGGGGCTCGGCCTCGAGGCCGAGCCGACCATCACGCAGGACTACTACTCCGACGGGAGCGGGAAGGCGCCGCGCTACTACCAGGTCACCGCCATCAATCGCGTGGTCGAGGCCGTAGCGCGCGGCCAGGACCGGGTGCTCCTCGTCATGGCGACGGGAACCGGCAAGACCTTCACCGCGTTCCAGATCATCTGGCGCCTCTGGAAGGCGGGCGTGAAGAAGCGGATCCTCTTCCTCGCCGATCGGAACATCCTCGTCGATCAGACCAAGACGAACGACTTCAAGCCGTTCGGCGGCGCGATGACGAAGATCACGAACCGGAAGGTCGACAAGTCGTTCGAGATCTACCTCGCGCTGTACCAGGCGATCTCCGGTACCGAGGAGAAGGACGACCTCTTCCGACAGTTCTCCCCCGACTTCTTCGACCTCATCATCGTCGACGAGTGCCACCGCGGCAGCGCCGCCGACAACTCCGCCTGGCGCGAGGTGCTCGACTACTTCTCCGGCGCGACCCAGATCGGTCTCACGGCGACGCCGAAGGAGACGAACGACATCTCCACGACGGACTACTTCGGCAAGCCCGTCTACACGTACTCCTTGAAGCAGGGCATCGAGGACGGGTTCCTCGCGCCCTACAAGGTCGTCCGCATCGACCTCGACAAGGACCTCGCGGGATGGCGCCCCGAGAAGGGCAAGCTCGACAAGGGCGGCCAGGAGATCGAGGACCGCGTCTACAACCAGCGCGACTTCGATCGCTCGCTCGTCCTCGAGAAGCGCACCGAGCTGGTCGCACAGAAGGTCACGCAGTTCCTCGAGAGCACCGACCGCTACGACAAGACCATCGTGTTCTGCGAGGACATCGACCACGCCGAGCGCATGCGCCAGGCCCTCGTGAACGCGAACGCCGATCTGTGTGCGCAGAACCGCAAGTACGTGATGCGCATCACCGGCGACAACGCTGAGGGCAAGGCCGAGCTCGACAACTTCATCCACCCCGAGGAGCGCTACCCGGTCATCGTCACGACCTCGAAGCTCATGACGACGGGGGTCGACTGCAAGACCTGCAAGGTCATCGCGCTCGACCAGACGATCCGTTCCATGACGGAGTTCAAGCAGATCATCGGGCGCGGCACGCGCATCGAGGAGGACTTCGGCAAGCTGTTCTTCACGATCCTCGACTTCCGCAAGGCCACCGAGCTCTTCGCGGACCCGGCGTTCGATGGCGAGCCCATCGGCGAGGGCGAAGGGGAGGGCGAAGGTGGCGGTGAGCCCCCGCCCGGCGGTGAGGACGACGGGGATGAGAGCACGCCCGGCGGCGAGGGCGACGGAGACGGAAGTGGCGAGCCACCCGAGGGTGAGCCGCGCGCCCCCCGCAAGCGCTACGTCGTCGGCGACGTGCCCGTCTTCGTCGTGGCCGAGCGCGTCCAGTACTACGGCAAGGACGGCAAGCTGATCACCGAGTCGCTCCGCGACTACTCGCGTAAGGCGATCCGCGAGCAGTTCGGCTCCCTCGACTCGTTCCTGAAGACGTGGACGGAGGCCGATCGACGGCAGGCGATCCTGGCCGAGCTGGAAGGCCAGGGCGTGTTCTTCGAGGAGCTGGCGCGCGAGGTCGGCAAGGACCTGAGCGCCTTCGATCTCGTCTGCCACGTCGCGTTCGACCAACCGCCACTGACCCGGCGCGAGCGCGCCCACAACGTGCGGAAGCGGAACTACTTCACGAAGTACGGCGACGCCGCGCGCGCCGTGCTGGAGGCGCTCCTCGACAAGTTCGCGCTGGAGGGGGTCGACGACATCGAGAACCTCGGCGTGCTGAAGGTCCAGCCGCTGAATGCGCTTGGCACGCCGAAGGAAATCATCGACAAGTTCGGCGGCAAGGACGCCTACGTCCGCGCGGTGCGGGAGCTCGAGGAGGCGCTGTTCCAAAACGGGCGCCGCACGTCCGATCGTCCGGCCTCCTGAGATTTGTCGTGCCCCCGATCACCGTCCCGAGCCACGCAGCAATTTCGCTCCTCTCGTCGAGGCTGGCCGGCCTTCTCACAAACTCGATCATCAACGAGTGTGCGGCGACACATTCAATCACTCCCGAGGGAAGCAACAAGATCCATCGGTTGCGTTCGATCTTCGTCTTGCTTGAGACCGACGATCGCCGTGCCGGAACTCGTGGTGTCGTTCTAGCGACCCTCGTGATGGAGGCTCACGCGCGCGCGCTCGGCGGCCATTGCAGGTTTACCGAGGACGTACTGGATGAGCTACTCAACGCCGCCCGCACCCTTCGATGGGACGTATCCGCTCTGCACTCGAAGAAGTGGCGCATCGGCATCACACCGTCCGAACGGGAAGAGCCGGCCGCCCCAGCTCCATCAGCAACTCGCAGCCCGACGCGTGCGCGACCGCGACGCTGGGAGGAGGGCCTTGCCGAGATGGGCAAGCTCGCGACGGACGGAACGATCTCTCCGCAGCAGCGCGGCATCCAGTTCGAGCTCATTCTTTTCGAGGTGCTCCTCGGAGAAGGTCTGAAGCCGACGCGCAACGTCGTCGTTCCCGGGGAGCAGACCGAGCTCACGTTCGAGATCGACAACGGGCACTATCTCGTCGAGTGCAAGTGGGAACGAAGGCCCGCCGGCGATCCCGAGGTCTCGCGTCTCGCGCACAAGGTGCGCACTCGCCCGGTTGGCGTGCGGGGCATCTTCGTCTCTATGAGCGGCTACGCCGGCGACATGGACGCGCTCGTCCAGCGCGGCGGGCAGCAGCAATGCATCGGGCTCGACCAGCAGCACGTGATGAACGTGCTCGAAGGTCGCGCGACCTGGACGGACGTCGTTCTCCGCGGATGGAGAGACGCGTCCATCTACCGTCGGTTCCTCGCTCCCAGGTGAATCGCAGACCATGGCTCTCAGCACCACGATCAAGACGATCCAAGACATCATGCGGAAGGACGCGGGGGTCGACGGCGACGCCCAGCGCATCAGCCAGCTCGTCTGGATGATCTTCCTGAAGGTCTTCGACGACCACGAGGAGCAGAAGGAGCTGCTCGAGGACGACTACGAATCGCCGATTCCGAAGCGCTTCCGCTGGCGCACCTGGGCCAAGAATCCCGAAGGCATCACCGGTGAAGACCTCGTCGACTTCATCAACAACGAGCTCTTCCGCAAGCTGAAGGAGCTGCCGACGACGGGCCCGAACGCTGCGCTCGCGGGCGTCGTCCGCAGCGTGTTCGAGGACGCGTTCAACTACATGAAGTCGGGGACGCTGCTGCGGCAGGTCGTCAACAAGCTGAACGAGATCGACTTCAACCGCGCATCCGACCGCCACGAGTTCGGCGACGTCTACGAGAAGCTGCTGTCTGACCTGCAGAACGCCGGCAACGCGGGCGAGTTCTACACTCCGCGCGCGGTCACCCAGTTCATTGTCGACCAAGTGGATCCGCAGCTCGGAGAGAAGATCCTCGACCCGGCGTGCGGAACCGGTGGCTTCCTCAGCTGCGCGATCGAGCACGTGCGCAAGAAGCACGTGAAGAGCACCAAGGACGAGGCGAAGCTCCAGGCGTCGATCTTCGGCGTGGAGAAAAAGCCGCTGCCGCACCTCCTGTGCGTGACCAACATGATGTTCCACGGCATCGAGGTGCCCTCCAACATCAAGCACGACAACACCCTGGCGCGCCCGCTTCGGGACTACGGTCCCAAGGATCGCGTGGACGTTATCCTGACGAACCCTCCTTTCGGCGGGATGGAAGAGGACGGCATCGAGAACAACTTCCCCGCGACGTTCCGCACGCGCGAGACGGCGGACCTGTTCCTCGTGCTGATCATGACGCTGCTCAGGCCGGGGGGCCGCGCGGCGCTCGTTCTGCCGGACGGGACGCTCTTCGGCGAAGGCATCAAGACGCGGATCAAGGAGAAGCTCCTCGAAGACTGCAACCTCCACACGATCGTGCGCCTCCCGAAGGGGGTGTTCGCGCCGTACACCGGCATCAAGACGAACCTGCTTTTCTTCACGAAAGGCGAGCCGACGAAGAACGTGTGGTTCTACGAGCACCCGTACCCTGCCGGTGCGAAGAGCTACTCGAAGACCAAGCCGCTCCGCATCGAAGAGTTCGCGCCCGAGAAGAAGTGGTGGGGCAAGCGCAAGGAGACCGACCGGGCGTGGAAGGTCTCCATCGAGGACATCAAGGCGCGCGGCTACAACCTCGACATCAAGAACCCGCGTGCCGTCGATGACGGACCGGGGGATCCCGATGAGCTGCTGAAGGAGTACCAGGAGGCCGCGGCCGAAGCCGCGAAGCTCCGCGCTCAGCTGCGCGATGAGCTGCGGAAAGCGCTTGAAGGGGCGCGCTCGTGGAAGCGCGTCGTCGAGAGCTTCGACGTGCTGATCGATCGGGCCGAGAAGGTCTCGGGATTGCGCTCGTCGATACTTCGGCTCGCCGTGTCCGGGCGACTCGTAGGCGGGCAAGCCGATCCCGACGGCGCGAGCCGTCGCCGCTCCGTGCGCCTCGCGCGCCGGTCGCGGAGCTCTTCGTGTACCCGATCGTGCCCATGGGCGGGCCCCTCACCGGGAGAGTCTGTGCTCATCCATAGGCGCGCCGCTCCGCGCTCTCGTGCCGGAAGGAACTGCTACATGCGTCCTCTCGTCGCCCTCGTCGCCTCGTTGGTCAGCGCCTGCGCGAGCTACGCGCCGGTCTCCACGTGCTGGCAATTCGACTCGGACTACCATCCGGAGTCGTGCAGCCGGCTGATCTCGGGAGTCTCGGGCCCGGAGGCGCAGCGAGCGGTGTGCGGGTCGAGCACTCTCTCGCAAGATCCTTGTAGGATCGATGGCCGCGTGGCGCGGTGCGTGTTCACGAGCGCATCGACGGGCGCCGCGTTCACGCGGGACTTCTACGGGGCACCGGTCGGCGGCGAGACGGTGGAGACCGCTCGGTCGGCGTGCGACGCGACGGTGCTCGCGCTCGGCGGCGACTGGTCGTTCGAGCTCGAGACGAACTGAGGAACGGGATTCCGAGCAGGAAGCCGCGCGCTCCTGCGGGACGCCGTGCGATCGCCCAACACGAGGAAGAACCACACCCATCGCGGGTACCATGGCCGCGATGCTTCCCCGTCTGAACCCTGCGGAGGCGAGCCGGCTGCCCTACTACCGGCTCGTCGCGATCGCGCTCTCGTGGCTCTTTCCGGTCGTCGCGCTCGTGCCTGTGATGGGCGAGATGCCCGATCCCGTGCGCGCGATCGTGAGCACGCTGTTCTATCCCACGGTGCGCAAGGCCATCTTGCTCGCGGGCATCGGCGTCCAGGCGATGCGCATCGCGCGGCCCGACGAGGCGCGGCCGCAGACGTTCGTGTTCGTGCAGACGCAGGGCGAGATTGGGGTCCTCTTCCTCGCGCTCTTCCTCGATTTCTCGCTCGTGTACGTCAACCGGAACGGCGGGCTCGTGGGTGACGTCTTCCGGGCCGTCGACTGGGGATTCGTCCTCTGGATCTTCGCGTTCCGCGGGCGCGTGGTGATCGACGGCGTGGCGCGGACGATCAAGACGGGCGAGCCCTTCGCGCGCACGCTCTCGTTCGACGCGGTGCGCGGGCTCGGCCTCATCGAGCTGCGCCTCCTGCGTCGCGGCGCGCACGTGGGGACCACCTACCAGCTCGGGCTCTTCCCCAAGGAAGGCAAGCCCACGGCGATCTACAACTACCTCACGCCGCAGGACGTGGACGCCACGATCGCCACGCTGGCGCGCGAGACGGGGATTCCGATCGCCACGCGCTGAGCCGGGCGACCGCTGGCCGGCGGCTGCGGAGCGGGCGCGAGGCGAAACGGGTGTCGTGGCCCGCTTCGGTCTCCGTACGCCCAGGGCATATCGAACTAGTTCGATTCCGGCCGTCGAGGCTGCTTTCTAGGATCGGCGCCATGCAGCGCGCACGGATCGGGGCCCTCGGCGTTCTTCTTCTCTCGGCGTGTGGCGGTGAGCCGGCGGCGCTTGCGGTAGACGCGTTCGTGGGCGATGGCGGGGTCGACGCGGCCGCCCCGATGCCCGACGCCGGGCCCGATGCCGCGTGCGTCGACGAGGACGGCGACGGGCATCGCGCGGCGAGCTGCGGCGGCGACGACTGCGACGACGCGGACGCGGCGCGCTACCCCGGGAACACGGAGTCGTGCGATCCGGACGGGCACGACGAGGACTGCGATCCCACGACGGTCGGACCGCGCGATGCGGACGGAGACGGCGCGACCGACGCGGCGTGCTGCAACGGCGCGAGCTGCGGCGAGGACTGCGACGACGCGCAGGCGAGCGTGCACGTGGGCGCGACCGAGGCCTGCAACTCCGTGGACGACGACTGCGACGGCGCGACCGACGAGACGGTGATGCGCACGGCGTACCGCGATGCCGACGGCGACCTCCACGGCGATCCCGCGGCCTCGCGCAGCGTCGGGTGCTCGCTGCCCGCCGGATACTCCGAGACGGGCGACGACTGCGACGACGCGCGCGCCGATCGGAACCCGACGACCGTCGAGGCGTGCGATGCGGTCGACAACGACTGCGATACGCGCGTCGACGAAGGCGTGGGCTCGACCTACTGGCCCGACACCGACGGCGACGGGTTCGGCGACGCGCACGGCGCGAGCGTGATGGCGTGCTCGGCGCCGCCCGGGTACGCGACGCTCTCGACCGACTGCGACGACACGCGCCAGCTCGTGAACCCGGCCACGACCGAGCTCTGCGATGGGCTCGACAACAACTGCAACGGCACCGTGGACGAGTCGGGGCCGCGCTCGTTCTATCGCGACGCGGACGGCGACGGCTTCGGCGACGCAGGCGACGTCGTGATGATCACCGCGTGCACGCCGCCGGACGGGTACGTCGCGCGCTCGAACGACTGCAACGACGGCGATCCGAGCGTGCATCCGGGCGGCGCCGAGCTCTGCGACGGCCTCGACGGGGACTGCTCGCTCGGGCTCGCCGGCGGCGGCCGCGACGCGAGCGAGGATCGCGACGGCGATCACCACGCGCCGGCGAGCGCGACGTGCACGGGCGGGCCCTACGCGAAGGACGACTGCAACGACGGCGCCGCGCTCATCTACGGCGGCGCGCCCGAGCTCTGCGACGGCCTCGACGACGACTGCTCCACGGGCGGCGGCGTGCTCGTCGACGAGGACGCGGACTTCGACCTGCACAGCCCGCCGAGCGCCGCGTGCGCAGGCGGCAGCTTCGCGAAGAACGACTGCGTGGACACGAACGCCGCGATCCACGGCGGCGCGCTCGAGCTCTGCGATGGCCTCGACGACGACTGCTCGACGGGCGGCGGCGCGGAGCCGCTGGAAGACGCGGACGGCGACGGGCACACGCTCGTGGGCGCGCTCTTCTGCATGGGCGGCCTGCTCCCTCGTGACGACTGCGACGACACGCGCGCGACCGTGTACCTGGGCGCGCCCGAGCTCTGCGATGGGCTCGACACCGACTGCCGACAGGGTGGTGGCGCAGCGGCGGCGGAGGACCAGGACGGCGATCACCACGCGGGCCTCGCGGCGGCGTGCAGCGGCGGGCCTTACGCGAAGGACGACTGCGACGACGCGGTGGCCACGACCTACGGCGGCGCGGGCGAGCTGTGCAATCGCGTCGACGACGACTGCTCGCTCGGCGGCGGCGTGGACGCGGCCGAGGACGTGGATGGCGACGGGCACGCGGGCACGGCCGCGGCGTGCAGCGGCGGGCCCTTGCCGAAGGACGACTGCGTCGACACCAACGCGATCATCCACACGGGCGCGGTCGAGCTCTGCGACGGCCTCGACGACGACTGCTCGATCGGCGGCGGCGCGGCGGCGAACGAGGACCAAGACGGCGATCACCACGCGGCCCCGAGCGCGGCGTGCAGCGGCGGGCCCTACGCGAAGGACGACTGCGACGACACGAGCGCGATCGTGTACCCGGGCGCGAGCGAGATCTGCGACCGCGTGGACGACGACTGCTCGAGCGGCGGCGGCGTGCTCGCGAGCGAGGACGTCGACGCCGACGGGCACGCGGCGCCAGCCGCGATGTGCACGGGCGGGCCCTTGCCGAAGGACGACTGCGACGATCTCGACGGAACGAGCTACCCGGGCGCGCCGCCGGTCGTGCCGGCGCTCGTCTCGCCCGAGAACGGCGCGCGCACCGGGAGCGCGCTCGCAGCGGCGAGCCGGCGGCCCACGTTCCGATGGCGTTCGCACGGCGGCTGCGGCCTGAGCTACGACCTCCAGGTCGACGACTCGTGCACGACGGCGGGCTTCGCCTCGTGCGCGTTCGGCTCGCCCGAGATCGACGCGCAGGGGCTGAGCGCGACGCGCTACACGCCGAGCAGCGATCTGCCGGTGCGGATGACGGCGCCCGTCGGCACGCGCTACTTCTGGCGCGTGCGGCAGTGCTCGGGCGCGACGTGCTCGGGCTGGAGCGCGGTGCGCTACGTGGACGTGGGCCGGGTCGCGAGCGACTACGACGGCAACGGCTACTCCGACGTGGTGGCCGACGCGATGTGGCAGGGCACGAGCTACCAGGGAATCGTGTACGCGTACTACGGCGCGGCGTCGGGGCTGCCCACGACGCCCTCGCTCGTGATCAGCTCGCCGAACGGCCAAGGCACGGACCCGGCGCGCGGCGAGTTCGGCGTGCTCGGCTATGCGGGCGACGTGGACGGCGACGGCTACGGCGATCTCGTGATCGGGCACGACCGCTACGACGTGGACGCGTTCAACACCGACGTGGGGATCGCATACCTCTATCGCGGAGGGCCGAGTGGGCTGCCCGCCTCGCCCTCGGCGACGATTCCGTCGCCCGGGGGGTCGCGCTTCGGCTACGCGGTGTCGACGGCGGGCGACGTGAACGCGGACGGCTACGCCGACGTGATCATCGCGGCGCCCTTCGGCACCGATGGCGTCGCGTACGTGTTCCACGGGAGCGCCACGGGCCTCGGCACGACGGCGGCGAGCGCGCTGCGCAGCACGGACGGCACGACGACGAGCCAGCTCGGGACCTCGGTGTCGGACGCGGGCGACGTGGACGGCGATGGCTACGGCGACGTGGTGCTCGGCTGCATGCGCTACACGAGCGGCGGCTCGTCGCAGCGCGGGCGCTTGCTCGTCTTCCGCGGCAGCGCGAGCGGCGTCGTGACGGCCAGCCCGACCGCGCTGCTGGGCCCGGCGCAGACGAACGCGTTCTTCGGCACGAGCGTCGCGGGCATCGGGGACATCGACGGCGATGGCTATGCGGACATCGCGGGGGGGGCTCCCCAGGCCGACGGCGTGACCGCGGACGAGGGCGCGGTGCTCGTCTTCCTCGGATCGGAGACGGGCGTCCGCACGGCGGTGTCGCAGACGATCTGGGATCCGGGCGATCTCGTGCACGCGATGTTCGGCTACTCGCTCGACGGCGCCGGCGACGTGGATGGCGACGGTGATGTCGACCTGCTGGTGGGCGCGCGGCAGCACTCGCCGACCGACACGAACGACGGCTCGGGCTTCGTGATCGCCGGGAACGGCACGGGCCTCTCGCCGACGGTGTTTGCGCTGCCGAACCCCACCGCGTGGCAGTACGCCTACGACGGCGCGGCGTGCGCGGCCCTCGGCGACGTGAACGCGGACGGCTACCTCGACGTGGGAACGGGCGCGGCCGACTACAAGAACCCCGCGGTCGGTGGCGCGGCGCACGAAGGAAACGTGTTCGTCTACTTCGGCGGCGCGAGCGGCCCGCCGATGCTCCCGAGCGTGACGCTCGACAACCCGACGAACACTTCCTACGGCTTGTTCGGCACGCGCCTGCAGTGAGCAGCAAGAGTGCTCGCCCGCGGAGGCTCCCGACGGGAGCTCGCCGCGCCCGCGCCTCAGCGCGTCTCGCGCTCGGGCACGAGGCCGTCGCGGATCGCGCGGCGCACGAGCCCGGTGAGCGTCTGCGCGCCGAGCTTGCGCTTGAGCTGACCGATGTGGGTGCTGACGGTGCTGCGGCTGACCCCGAGCGCGCTCGCGATCTGCGCCGGGCCCATCTCCTCGACGAGCAGCGTGAGCACGTGGCGCTCGCGCTCGGTGAGGGTCTCGTGCGGCTCGGTGACGACGTCGTCGGCCGCGGCCTCGCCGGAGACGAAGCGGCCGCCGGCGATCACGGCGTAGAGCGCGTCGAGCAGCACCGAGGGACGGCGGTCCTTGCACACGTAGCCGCGCGCGCCCGCCTCCAGCACCTGCCGCGCGTACTGCGCCTCGGGGTACATCGAGTAGACCACGATCTTGAGCGCGGGCTTGAGCTGGCGGAGGCGCGCGAGCGCTTCGAGCCCACCGCCGCCCGGGAGCGAGAGGTCGAGCACGAGCAGGTCCCAGCTCGCGGTCTCGGCCAGGGAGAGGAGCGCGCGCGCGTGGGTCGCGCGCCCGACGACGCGTAGGTCGGGCGTGGTGGAGAGCAGGTGCTCGAGGCCGTCGAGCACGATCGCGTGATCGTCGGCGAGAAACACGCTGGTCATGCGCGCGGCTCCGCCGGGACGACGAGGCGGACGCGCGTGCCTCTCGCGGGACGTGCGATCTCGAGCTCCGCGCCGATGGCGCTGGCGCGCTCGCGCATCGACTCGAGGCCGTGACCCGCGACGGGCGCGTCGAGGTCGAGCCCGACGCCGTCGTCCTCGATCTCGAGCACGATGCTCTCGCCCTCGCGCGCGAGCGAGACGCGGATCTCGCGCGCTTCGGAGTGACGGATCGCGTTGGTGAGCGACTCCTGCAGCACGCGGAAAATGGTGAGGCGGCGCGCGTCGTCGACCACGTCCACGTCGTCGATCGTGGCGCGGAGGACGACGTCCTCGCGCCCCGCGTGCCGCTCGACGAGCCACTCGCACGCGGCGGAAAGGCCCTCGTCGAGCGCCTTGGGCCGCAGCGCGCTCACGGTGAAGCGCACCGCGTCGAACATCTCGTCGATGCGCTCGTCGAGACGCGTCGTCGTGGCGGCGGACGCGCCTTCGCGCGCGAGCACGGCCGCCTCGAGCCGCAGCGCGGTGAGGGACTGGCCGAGCTCGTCGTGGAGCTCGGCCGCGAGGCGCCGGCGCTCGTCTTCGAGCAGGTGCTGGGCGCGCTCGGCGAGGCGTCGCACCTCGCGGGTCTTGGCGTCGACCTCCTGCGCGAGGCGCTCGTTCCACGTGGCGAGCTCGGCGCGCTGGCGCGCGCTCTCGCGTTGGGCCTCGAAGGTCCGCCGCCCGAACTCGGTCGTCGCGTGGCCGGTACCGATGCCGAACACGGTGCAGGTGAAGAAGACCGCGAGGGAAGGCGCAGTGGTCGGGTCGTGCCACGCGGACGGTGAGCGCGCGTACCACGCGAGGTTGTGGACGAGCCCCAGGGCGAGGCACCACGCGATGCGGGCCGGCAGGCGCACGAAGAGGATCGCCGCGGCCGTCGGCGCGAACGCGCCAGGCCAGTAGAAAGGATCGTGCGGGAGCGCGCTCGCGTGCCAGGCGCCGAGGCCCGTGACGAGCAAGAGCCAGGGCCCGGCCCAGTGCTGCACGTTCCTGCGGGCGGCAGGCGCGAAGAGCGCGAGCAGCGGGACGATGCTCACGACGGCGTTGGTGGCCCGCAGCGTGGCGAAGGCCTCGCGCTGGGTGCCGCGCGGGATCGAGACGAGGTCGAGCGGCCAGAGCACGAGGAGCGCGATTCCGCCGTAGACGATGGCGAGGATCACGAAGAAGCGGAGCGTCCACGGGCGGGCCCAGTCTTCGAAGCGCTCGGGCAGAGCGCCGTCGCGCGGGCCCGCGGCGCGGGGGGAGGGCAGAGTCGGGCTCTTCGCGCGCGCGTCGCTCACGGGATCGGAGGAGCGTACCAGGCGGCGCAGATCGTTTCGGGGGCTCGCACGTCGGAGCGCCCTCGGAGGAGTGATGCAGGACGGGACGGCGGGGTGGGCGCTGCTGCGCCTCGGAGGTGCGCTCGCGCTCGTGGCGTGCGGCGCCCGGGCCGCGCCCGCGTCCGAGACGCCTCGGCACGAGCGGGCGGTCGAGGCGCCGGCACCGGCGTCCGAGGTCGCGCCCGCCGCGCCGGAAGAGGTCGTCGCCACGCCCGGCGAGACCTGCGAGTGCTCCGGCACGAGCGCGCGCGACGTCGCCGATGCGATCTTCGGCCAGTGGCTCCTCACGCAGATCGTCGACGGGTGGCCGCCGATGCGCGTCCTCTACTCGTGGACGCGGGCCGAGCAGATCGAGGCGCTGCGCGCCGAGCCCACGCTGCTCACGCGCAGCCGCGGCGAGGGCGGCGAGATCTCGGCCCTCGATCGCGCCATCGCCTCCGATCCGGGCGAGCTCGCGCGACGCCTCCGCGAGGCGGGCGACGGCACGCGGCGCTTCGCCTGGGCCACGCCGTGGCCGACGCGCCTCGGCTGGGCCGGCGGCGACTACGGCGATCGCCTGCTCCGGATCGAGATCACCGACGACGCGCTCGTGGCCGTCTACGACGAGACGCGCGACGGAGAAGAAGAGGGCCTCTACACGATCGACGGCCTGCGCATCCCGCTACCGCCGCCGCGGGGGCCGGAAGGTGCCTTCGCACGCGACGCGCTCCGCCGCGGCCGGCTCGGGCTCGTGCTCCACACGGCGACCGGCACGGCCGAGGACGGGACGCCGCGCGCGTTCCGCGAGATCGTGATCGTCGACGAGGCGGTCGTCGCGCGCTGGGAGTACGGCACGCCGCGCATCGCGACCGAGCTCTCGCGGGCGGCCACGGTGCTCGCGCAGCAGCGCGCTTTCGTGCCGGAGCACGCCGAACAGGACGCCGCGACGTTCTCGGCCGGGCTGCTCGAGCGCTGGCGCCACCCGGGCGCAGGCCCCTACGCGATGAGTGACCTCTGGGCGCGCGCGCTCGCGCTGGGGAGCGAGCGCTATCTCTACGAGCGCGCGAGCTTCGACGCGCTGATCGACGCGCTCTCGGTGCCGCAACCGCCCGAGCCGATCGACGTGGTGCACGTGGCGGGGCCAGCGCCGCGACGGCGCGCGCGCACGGGCGGCTACCAGCCGCTGCGCCAGGCCTGCCGCGGCTGGGATCTCTCGATGGGCTGCGTGGACGTGCCGTGATCCGGCGCATCGACAAGGCGGAGGCGCAGGCGCGGCTCGCGGCGCAGATCGCGCCCGGCGAGTGCGCGATCTGCGCGCTCGTGGCCGGTCGCATCGGCGATCCTCGCGACGTGATCGCCGAGACGCCGGAGGCGAAGGTCGTGCTCACGCAGTACCCCTCGCGCTGGGGGCACATGCTCGTGGTGACGCGCGCGCACGTCACGTCGTTCACCGCGGTCGACGACGCCACCCACGACGCGACGATGCGTCTGGCGCGCGAGGCGGCGCGACGGCTCGAGCGAACGATGAAGCCGGCGCGCGTCTTCGTGGCCTCGCTCGGCTGCGCGCACGAGGGCCTTCCGGCGACGAGCCCGCACCTGCACGTCCACGTCGTGCCCGTGATGGATCCCGACGCGCGCCCGCGCGACGTGCTCACGTGGGAGAACGGCATCGACGAAGGCGACGCGGAGGAGTGGGCCGCCCTGCGAGCGCGGCTGCGCGGCGCCGGATAGGGCGGCGGCCTGTGGCCCGAGGAACCGGGCGGCTCCGCGCCTCCTTCCCGGTCCCGGTCCCGGGTCGCTCGTGCCCGAGGCTCCGCGCGCGTGTGCCGAGCGCGCCGTCGCGGGCTCGCGCGAGGGCGATCGAACGGTCTGCTCCGCTGCGGACACTCCCCTCGGGCTCCCGTGGTCGGAGTCGGAACGGAGCGTCTCGTGATCGGCAAGCGTGCGTCGGGTGCGGTGAAGCGGTGGGCTCTGCTCGCGAGCCTCGTGGGGATCGGGTGCGTGGGTGAGCCGCCCCGCGAGCCCGAGACGATTGCATGGGAGGCCTGCGGGCAGCACGAGTGCGCCACCGTCGAGGTGCCGCTCGACCCATCCCAGCCCGACGGGGCGACGACGGGGGTGCGGATCCTCCTCGCCCGGGCGACGAGGAGCAGCCGCAGCACGATCGTGTTCTTTCCAGGCGGGCCCGGCGGACCGGCCGTCGATCAGGCCGATGGCGGGTTTCTCGATGCCTTCGAGCAGCTCGGCCTGCGCGCGACCCACGACATCCTGTTCATGGACCCGCGCGGGACTTGGCACAGCGACCCGATCGACTGTGTCGGCTCGCCGGACCTCGACCGCTTGATCGAGCTCGATCTCGCGGGCGCCGTCGAGAGCGGGCAGCTCGAGGCGTTCGATGCAGAGCTGCTCGGCTGGCAGGAGCGATGCCGCGCCGAGCACGGAGCGCAGCTCGATCACCTCGGCTCCGATCGCGTCGCCGACGATCTGGATCACGTGCGCGCGTTGCTCGGCCTCGAGACCCTCGACGGGTTCTCGGTCTCGTATGGAACGCGGCTCGCGGGCCAATACGCCTCTCGCCACGGCGACCACGTGGGCGCGTTCGTCCTCGACTCGACCGTCACGCCGAGCGCGCCCTCGCTCCGCGAGTGGTTCGAGGCGGAGGCCATCGACTACGACACGGCGCTCCAGCGGTTCTTCATGCTCTGCGGGAGCTCTGCCGATTGCGCGTTCCATGGTGGGGCCGGGCCCGAGCCGGTCGCGCTCGCCTACGATGCGCTGCTCTCGCGCCTCGCGACCGAGCAAGTGCGGTCGGGCACGCAGCGCGTGCGCGAGCTGCACCTCGAGACGGGAGTGAACCGCGGGCTCGCCGGTGGGAGCGCGACCGAGCTCGGCGACATGCTGGCCGCTGCCGAGGCCGGCGACTGGGAGCCGATCCTGCGCGCGGCCGACGATGCGCTCGGGCGTCGGAGCCCGGAGACCGACACGATCATCGAGACGTACTTCGCGATCTTGGCCGAGGACGTGTCGTGCCCGGCGAGCTTCGATCTGGCCGAAGCGCAGGCGTGGTCGCGCGAGGTGCTGCGCCTCGCGCCCCGGACCGGTCTGGTCCAGGTCGCACAGATGCTCGGTGCGTGTCTGCATCCGCTGCCGAGCGATCGAGCGCCGCTCGCGCTCGAGGCGAGCACGGCCCCGCCGCTCCTCGTGCTCGGTGGCCTGCACGATCCGGCGACGCCGCTCGCGGAGGCCGAGACGATGGTCGCTGCGCTCGCGAATGGGTCGTATCTGGTGACCTACGAGGGCGACGGGCACTTCTACACGCCGCGCAGCTTGTGCATCGCCGGCGCCGAGCTCGGCTTCTTGGCGCGGCCGACCTCTCCGCCGACCGCGACCAGCTGTCGTTGACCCGTCCGACGCTCGTCGCGCGATCGACGGCCCTCAGAACTGGAACATGGTCGTGAACTGCCCGCCGGCGGCGAAACGCTCGGCCTCGGCGCCGTAGCGCTGCGCGTCGCTCGGGCCGTTGGGGACGCCCGTCGCATCGTTGGGAACGTTCGTGTCCATCACGAAGCGCGTGAAGTAGAAGTAGGGCTCGAGGACGAACGAGAGGCCGCGCATCGGGGAGAACCACACACCGACGTGGCCCGACGCGTTCCACACCATGCCGGGGCCGGCGCCGGGGCTCGCGGTCCCGACGGCGGTTGCGGGGCTCGCCACGATGTGGGCCGGGGTGGCTGCGGCGGCCGAGGTGTAGCCCGGAGCCACCTCGCTCGGTCGCAGGACTCCGGCGAATCCCGCCATCGCGGTGATCGACCACTCGCCCAGGTTGAGCCGAGCCGAGAGATAGCCGCCCGCGTCGGCGACGTCGCGCAGCGCACACGAGCGCGTCGCGCCCATGCCCGTGCACTGCAGCCATCCTTGCGCGAGGTTCAGCGCGCCGGTGTTGGCGAGGTTCTGGGTCACGTACGCCTCGGCGTGGAGGTTGAGGCTGCCGAACGTGACGTCCGCGAAGAGCTCACCTCCGTAGGCCGCGGTGCGCACGTCGGTGCCCGTCGGCGCGTCGGTGAAGCGCGGCGCGGTCGCGAGGCCGCTGACGCCCACGACGCTGTTCGACGCCACGTAGACCATCACGCGGGCCGCGCCGGTCGGCGTGAACGACTCCTCGAGGTTGTTGAACGTCGGGCCCGTGTTGCTCCCCTGCATGCCGACGGCGAGGGCGACGGCGACGTCGCCGAAGCGGCCCTCCCAGCCGAGCTGCTGGCGCATGAAGCCGATGTTGCCGGCTTGGAACATCGTGCCGACGAGGTTCGCGCTGTGCGAGAGAAGCTGCGGGCCGATGGCGTTGCCGAAGATGTCCCAGCCCTGGCCGACGAAGATCCGGTGGTGCTCGTCGGGGTGCCACTCGAGCTGCAGGATGCGGATGCGCGGGAAGGCCTGCGCCACGGGCGAGCTCTGATCGAAGTGCACGAAGTCGATCTCGGCGATGCCGCGGAAGGGCGTGCCCTCGCCGAGCGTCAGCCCGAAACGCGACTGCTGCACCTGGAAGCTGAGCACGGGCTGATCGGCCTGGCTCCCGAGCAGCGCCGGGTTCAGCGCCGACGTGGGCGCGACGCTCGTCGCGTTGCCGAACGACTGCACGGCCTGCGACCCGTAGACCGACGCGTGCACGATGCCGGTGACGCGGATCGGGATGCCCGCGACGACGGCGGTGACGGGATTCGCGCTCGCCGCGCCGGTGGCGCTCGGGGTCGGGGTCGTCGGTGCCTGCGGCTCGGTCGGCGCGGGCGTGGTCGCCGGCGCCTCGGGGGGAGGGGGCACCGCCGAGGCAGGCGGTGGTGGAGGTGGCGGCGGGATCACCGGCTCGACGGTCGCCGTCGGCGTCGCGGTCGGCGCAGGGTCGGTCGGCGTCTCGCTCGCCGGCGCGACGCTCGGCGCACCCTCGGGCGGACCTTCGCGCGTGGTCGGTCCCGTCGCGGCGTCGGTCTGCGCAGACGCGATGCACGGCGCGGCCAGCGAGAGAAGGAGAGCGAGGAAGAGAGGTCGGAGCGTCATGGTCGGTGCGCCTTCGGCAAGCGTCGTGCCGGGACGATACCGTGCGAAACGCCCCGTGCGTGGCGTGGGAAGGGAGGCAAATCGCCACCGGCCCCGACCGAACAGGGCGTCCTGCCCCAGCCCTGGAGAAGAAGCGCCGACCTCGGGTGTTATCCTCCCGCCGCGATGTCGACCGTCACGCTCAAGCTCGAGGCCTACGACAAGGAAACGCAGCGCCTCATCGCCGGAGCGCAGTCGCTCGCCGACGAGCGGAAGAACGCCGAGATCGAGCCGATCCACGCGCTCTACCGGCTCGTCGAGCGCAGCGAGGCGGTGCAGCAAGCCTTCGCGCGCGGCGGGATCGAGCCGAGCGACGTGCTGCTCGAAGCGGAGGCGCAGTTGCGCAAGCTGCCGCGCAGCTCGAGCAACGTGGCGTACTTCTCGGCGCGAATGCACGACCTGCTCGCGCGCGCCGAGGGCGAGGCCGCCCGCGACCGCGGGGCGCTCGTCTCGCCCATCCATCTGCTCGTCGCGTGCTCGCAGGAGACGAGCGGGGCCGTCGCGCCCGTGCTGCGCGCGATGGCGCTCACGGGGCCCATCCTGCGCGCGCTCGCGACGGGCGTGGATCTCTCGGGCGGCGGCGCGAACGGCGTGAACGGCGCCTCCGCCGCGAGCGGCAGCGCCAAGGCCAACAAGGGCGGGGACGTGCTCGAGCAATACGGACAAGACCTCGTCGCGCTCGCCAAGAGCCAGGCCCTCGACCCCGTGATCGGCCGCGACACCGAGCTGCGCCGCATCCTCTCGATCCTCGCCCGCCGCTTCGAGAACGCGCCGCTCCTCGTCGGCGAGAGCGGCATCGGCAAGACCTCGATCGTGAACGCGCTCGCGATGCGCATCGCGGCGGGCGACGTGCCGACGCTGCTCGCCGGCAAGCGCATCATCCGCCTCGAGCTCCCGGCGCTGCTGGCGGGCGCCAAGCTGCGTGGCGAGGCCGAGGACCGCACACGCCAGCTGCTCGCCGCGGCCAAGGACGGCGAGGTGATCCTCTTCTTCCCCGATCTCGGGCAGCTCGCCTCCGATCGTGCGGCGAACGGCGCCGGCGCCATCATCGCGTCGGCGCTCTCGCGGGGCGAGGTGAGGGCGATCGCCGAGGCGACCACCGACGTCGTGAAGAAGGTCGCCGAGTCCGACCCGCTGCTCGTGCGCCGCTTCGCCGCGGTGGACGTGGAGGCCCCGACCTCGGACGAGGCCGTCGCGATCCTGCGCGGCATCGTGGGCCGCTACGAGGCGAGCCACGGCGTGAAGATCTCGGACCCGGCGATCCTCGCGGCCATCCGGCTCGCGCGTCGCTACGTGCCCGGGTCGAGCCTGCCGAAGTCGGCGGTCGATCTGATCGACGAGTCGGCGGCGCGCGTGCGCGTGGAGATCGAGAGCGCGCCGGCGCAGCTCGACGCGATCGAGCATCGGCTGCGCACGTTGCGGGCGCAGAGCGCGTCGCTCGAGGACGATCTCGACGCCGAGAGCCAGCGCGCGAAGGCCACCATCGACGCCGAGATCGCCACGCTCGCGCCCCAGGCCGAGGGGCTGCGCGCGTCGTGGGTCGAGGCGAAGGGACGTGCGGGCGCGGTCGCGAAGCTGGAAGCGGACCTCGCGGCTGCCCACGCGACGCACGAGGCGGCGCGCGCGTCGGGAGACACGGCGAAGGCGGGCGAGCTGCGCTTCGGGACGATCCCGCTCCTCGAGAAGCAGCTCGACGAGGCGCGCGGGACGGGTGCCGCGAGCGCGGTGCGTCCGCGTGACCGCGTGACGGAGGCGGACGTGGCCGACGTGGTGGCGACGTGGACCGGCGTGCCCGTCAGCAAGATGATGGAGGCCGAGACCGAGAAGCTCCTGCGCATGGAGGAGCACCTCGAGAAGCGTGTCGTGGGCCAAGGCCCGGCGGTGAAGGCGGTCGCGAAGGCCGTGCGCCGCGGGCGCGTGGGGCTGCGCGACGCGCGCAAGCCGATCGGCAGCTTCCTCTTCCTCGGCCCGACCGGCGTCGGCAAGACCGAGCTCGCCAAGGCGCTCGCCGAGTTCCTCTTCGACGACGAAGCCTCGCTCACGCGCCTCGACATGAGCGAGTTCATGGAGAAGCACATGGTGGCGCGCCTGCTCGGCTCGCCCCCGGGCTACGCCGACAGCGAAGAGGGAGGCTTTCTCACCGAAGCCGTCCGCCGCCGCCCGTACTCGGTGATCCTCTTCGACGAGATGGAGAAGGCGCACCCCGACGTCTTCAACATCCTGCTCCAGGTGCTCGACGACGGGCGCCTCACCGACTCGCGCGGGCGCCTCGCGTACTTCGCCGACACCGTGATCATCATGACGAGCAACGTCGGCGGGCGCGCGATTCTCGATCATGGCGAAGGCGTCACCCGCGACGCGATCCGCGAGAAGCTCGACGGCGAGCTCCGGAAGGCGTTCCGGCCCGAGTTCCTGAACCGCATCGACGACGTCGTGATCTTCGATCCGCTGGGCAAGGGCGATCTGCGCGGCGTCGTCGACATCCAGCTCGGCGGCGTGAAGAAGCTCCTCGCCGATCGCCAGATCACGCTCGACGTGAGCGACGCCGCCAAGGAGCGGCTCGTCGACCTCGGCTACGAGCCCGCGTTCGGCGCGCGCCCGCTCAAGCGCGTGATCCTCAAGCACCTGCAGGATCCGCTCGCCGAGGAGATCCTGCGCGGCGGCTACACGGCGGGCGACGTGGTGAAGGTCGACGTGGGCGAGGGCGGCGCGCTCACCTTCGCGCGCGTGCGCGCCTGAGCGAGGCGTTGCTCAGCCGAGCGCGCTGCGCAGCATGACGAAGACGACGACGCCGGTGACCGATACGTAGAGCCAGATCGGGAAGGTGAAGCGCGCGATCTTCCGGTGCCGCGGGTGGCCGCTCGTGAGGCCGAGCCAGGTCGTGGCGAGCACCATCGGCAGCGCGACGATCGAGAGCAGCACGTGCGAGGCGAGGATGCCCAGATAGATCGAGCGCAGGGGCATGCCCTCGGGGTAGCGCGTGTCGCCGTGCACGTAGTGGTACGCGATGTAGCCGACGAGGAAGAGCGCGCTCGAGCCGAGCGCCGTCATCATCAGCGCGCGGTGGAGCGTGGGCCGCTTGTTCTTGATGGCGACGATGCCCATCACGATCGCGGCGGCGGCGATCGTGTTGAAGATGGCGTTCACCATCGGCATGAACGCGAGCGCGCCCGCGTCGCCCGCGGGCTCGTGGAGATAGAGGATCCACGCCAGCGCGGCGACGGCGACGGCCGAGACGATCGAGACGACGAGCGCGAGCGAGCGGTCGGACTGCACGCGCCCCTCGTAGGCCCGGCGCGCCACCTGCGCAACCGCCGAAGAACGTTCGGCCACGGGACCGTCGGCTCGCGGCAGGGCGAAAGAAATACGGTATCGCATTGCTAGTGCGAATGAAACGGTCGAATGCGAGCTGCTTGGCCGAAGAACATTCTTGACGCGCCGCGCAAGGAACCGTACAGAACCCACGCGATGGCTCACGAACCTATCGACATGGACGGCATCGACCGCGCGCTCGTCGGGCTCTTGATGGAGGACTGCAAGCAGTCGCTCGCGGCGCTGGGAGAAAAGGTGCACCTCTCTCCCCCGTCCGTGCTCGAGCGCGTCCGCAAGCTCGAGGAGGCCGGGGTCATCCGCGGCTACCACGCCGAGGTGAGCCCGAAGGCCGTCGGCCTCGACATCGGATCCTTCATCGGCGTCGGCATCGACCACCCGCGGAGCATCCCGAGCTTCGAGAAGCACATCGAGGCGATGCCCGAGGTGCTCGAGTGCCACCACGTCACCGGCCGTCACACGCTCATGCTGAAGGTGCGCACGGCCGACACCGAGTCGCTCCACAAGCTGATCAGCCACCTGCGCGAGCTGCCGGGCGTGGCGCGCACGGAGACGATGGTCGTGCTCGCGACGCAGATCGAGCGATCGCTCCTCGCGCTGCCCGAGATCGAAGAGCCGGCTCCGCGCCGGCGCGTGCGCCGCGTGCGCGAAGAGCGTGGAGCCGCGGAATGACGCGCTCGCTTCCGGTCGCCGGCGCCGCGACGCCGCTCTCGCCCGACGAGCGCCGTCGCTTCGCCACGGAGGGCGCGTACCGCCCCGACTTCGAGCACGACGCGTGCGGGGTCGGCTTCGTGGCCGACGTGGCCGGCCGCCGCTCGCACGCGCTGGTGGAGAAGGCGCTCACCGTGCTCGCGAACCTCGAGCACCGCGGCGCGGCGGCGAGCGATCCGCTCACCGGCGACGGCGCGGGCCTGCTCACGCAGATCCCGCATCGACTCCTCGCCGAGGAGTGCGCGCGCCTCGGCATCTCGCTCGGGCAGGAGGGTCACTACGGCCTCGGCATGGTCTTCATGCCGCGCGATCCCGAGATCGCGCGCCGTGCGCGAGAGATCATCGCGCGCGTGATCGAGGACGAGGGGCAGATCCTCCTCGGCACACGCGAGGTGCCGGTCGATCCGAGCGTGCTCGGCCCGGCCGCGCTCGCCTCGGTGCCGCGCATCGAGCAGGTCTTCGTGGGCCCCGGCACGCTCGAGGTCGACGACCGCGCGCTCGAGCGGCGCCTCTTCGTGATCCGCAAGCGCATCGAGAGCGAAGTAGCGCGCGAGGGCGCGACCGAGGACGAGCTGCCCTACTTCCCGTCGTTCTCGACACGCACGGTGGTGTTCAAGGGCCTGCTCACGCCCGAGCAGCTGCCGCGCTTCTACAAGGACCTGGGCGATCCCCGCGCCGAGAGCGCGCTCGCGATTCTGCACCAGCGCTTCAGCACGAACACGTTCCCGTCGTGGTCGCGCGCGCATCCGTACCGGCGCGTCGCGCACAACGGCGAGATCAACACGCTGCGCGGCAACGTGTCGTGGATGCGGGCGCGCGAGGCCGTGCTGCGCTCGACCACGTTCGGCGACGACATCGGCAAGCTCACGCCGATCGTCGACACGCGCGGGAGCGACTCGGCGCAGTTCGACGACGTGCTCGAGCTGCTCGTGCACACCGGGCGCTCGCTGCCGCACGCGGTGATGATGATGATCCCCGAGGCGTGGCGTGATCGGGCCGACATGGACGAGGAGCTGCGCGCGTTCTACGCGTACCACGCGTGCGCGATGGAGCCCTGGGACGGCCCGGCGTGCATCGTGTTCTCGGACGGCGTGCGCGTCGGCGCGGTGCTCGACCGGAATGGCCTCCGGCCTGCGCGCTACGTCGTGACGCACGACGGGCTCGTGGTGATGGCGAGCGAGAGCGGCGTGCTCGATCTGCCCGACGAGAGCATCGCCGAGCGCAATCGCCTGCGCCCCGGGCGCATGTTCCTCGTCGACACCGGCGCGGGCCGCATCCTGCCCGACGCCGAGCTCAAGCAGGCGATGGCGCGGCGGCGGCCGTACCGGCGCTGGATCGAGCAGAACCTCGTGCGCCTCGACGAGCTGCCGAAGGCGAGCGAGCCGGCGCCGATCGCCGAGAGCGCGCGGGCGCTCGTGGACTTCGGTTACAGCCGCGAGGACGTGCGCGACGTCGTGCGCGTGATGGCGGCGACGGGCGAAGAGCCGATCGGCTCGATGGGCAACGACGCGCCGCCCGCCGCGCTCTCGGAGCGGCCCCAGCTCGTGTACTCGTACTTCCGGCAGCTCTTCGCGCAGGTCACGAACCCGCCGATCGATCCGATCCGCGAAGCACTCGTGATGTCCCTCGCGCAGTCGATCGGGCCCGAGTCGAACCTCTTCGAGGAGAGCCCGGCCCACGTGCGCAAGCTCGAGCTGCGCTCGCCGATCCTCACGTGCGAAGAGGTCGCGCGCATCCGTGCGCTGGATCTCGACAGGAGTGCCGGCGAAGCCGGCCGACGCCATCAGGTCGGGCCCGCGGGCGTGGACCCCTCCGGTCGAGATCGCCCGGCGCTCCGCGCAGCGACGATCTCGTGCGTGGTGCAGACCCAGCATGGCCGCGTCGATCTCGCCGCGGCGCTCGAGCGTATCGGCGCCGAGGCCCGCGCGGCGGTGGAGGGCGGCGCGACGATCCTGATCCTCTCGGACCGCGCGGTGCTGACGGATGCGTCGCTGCTGCCGATCCCGGCGCTGCTCGCGGTCGGCGCGGTGCACCACGGGCTGCACGCGGCGGGGCTGCGCCAGCGCTGCGGGCTCGTCGTCGAGTCGGGCGAGCCGCGCGAGGTGATGCACTTCGCGCTCCTCGTCGGCTACGGCGCGGGCGCGGTGTGCCCGTACCTCGCGCTCGACGTCGTCGATCGCCTCGCGGCCGAGGGGGAGATCGAGCTGCCCGCCGCCGAGGCACGCAAGCGCTACGTGAAGGCGGTCGAAAAGGGCCTGCTCAAGGTCCTCTCGAAGATGGGCATCTCGACCCTGCAGTCGTACCGCGGCGCGCAGATCTTCGAGTGCCTCGGGCTCGAGCAGGCGCTCGTCGCGCGCTACTTCGCCGGCACGCCGGTGCATCTGCCGGGCCTCGGGCTCGCCGATCTCGAGCGCGAGCTCGAGGCGCGCCGCAGCAAGCTCCCCGTGGCGCTCCCGGTCGTTCCCGTGGGCACCGCGGCCGACCTGCCGCACGGCGGTCAGTACCGCTATCGCCGCGACGGCGAGCACCACGCGTGGGATCCGGCGACGCTCGGAATGCTCCAGCACGCCGTGCGCTCGGCCGACCGCGGCAAGTTCCGCGCGTTCGCCCGCCGCGCCGACGACGAGGCGCGCGCCGGCGGCTTCGTGCGGGGCCTCTTCGACTTCGTGCCCGGCGAGGCCGTCGCGATCGACGAGGTGGAGCCCGTCGCCGCCATCGCCGCGCGCTTCAAGACCGGCGCGATGTCGTTCGGCTCGATCTCGAAGGAGGCGCACGAGACGCTCGCGCTCGCGATGAACACGCTCGGTGCGCGCTCGAACACGGGCGAGGGCGGTGAGGACCCGGCGCGATACGTGAAAGACCCGGACGGGCGCTCGCGGCGCAGCGCGATCAAGCAGGTCGCGAGCGGCCGCTTCGGCGTCACCACCGAGTACGTGGTCCAGGCGGACGAGCTCCAGATCAAGATCGCGCAGGGCGCCAAGCCCGGCGAGGGCGGTCAGCTCCCGGGCCACAAGGTGGACGCGGAGATCGCGCGCGTGCGCCACGCCACCGTCGGCGTCGGCCTCGTGTCGCCGCCGCCGCACCACGACATCTACTCCATCGAAGATCTCGCCGAGCTCGTCTTCGATCTGAAGAACGCCAACCCGAAGGCCGAGATCAGCGTGAAGCTCGTCGCCGAGTCGGGCGTCGGCACGGTCGCGGCGGGCGTGGCGAAGTCGAAGGCCGACGTGATCGTCGTCGCGGGCGACTCGGGCGGCACCGGCGCTTCGCCGCTCTCCTCGGTGCGCCACGCCGGCATCCCGTGGGAGATCGGCCTCGCCGAGACGCAGCAGACGCTCGTCCTGAACGGCCTGCGCGGGCGCGTTCGCCTCGAGACCGACGGCCAGCTGAAGACGGCGCGCGACGTCGTGATCGCCGCGCTCCTCGGCGCCGAGGAGATGGCCTTCGGCACGGCCGCGCTCGTCTCGCTCGGCTGCGTGATGATGCGCGCCTGCCACCTCAACACGTGCCCCGTGGGCGTCGCCACGCAGGATCCCGTGCTGCGCGCGCGCTTCACGGGCGAGCCCGAGCACGTGATCAACTTCTTCACGATGCTGGCCGAGGAGGTGCGCGCGCTCATGGCGTCGCTCGGCTTCCGCACCTTCGACGAGATGGTCGGTCGCGTCGAGCGGCTGCGGGGGCGCGATCCGAAGGAGCTGCCGCCGAAGGCCGCGAAGCTGCGCGTCGATCGCCTCTTGCTCGCGCCGCCCGAGGGCGCGGTGCGCCGGCGGATCGAGCGCCACGATCACGAGCTCGAGCTCGCGATGGACACGGTGCTCATCGAGCAGGCGCGGGACGCGCTCGAGCACGGCGAGCCGGTCGAGATCGAGATGCCCATCCGCAACGTGCATCGCGCGGCGACCACGATGCTCTCGGCCGAGCTCGTGCGCCGTCGCGGTCCGACGCCCTTGCCGGACGGCGCCTCGATCCGCATCCGCTTCACGGGCTCGGCCGGCCAGAGCTTCGGCGCGTTCGCGACCGCGGGCCTCGACGTGACGCTCGTCGGTGACGCGAACGACGGCTTCGGCAAGAGCCTCAGCGGCGGCCGCCTCGTCGTGCATCCTCCGTCCACGGCCACGTTCGCCGCCGAGGACAACGTGATCGTCGGCAACGTCGCGCTCTACGGCGCCACGAGCGGCGAGGCCTTCGTCCGCGGCCAGGCCGGCGAGCGCTTCGCCGTGCGCAACAGCGGCGCCATCGCCGTCGTCGAGGGCGTGGGTGATCACGGCTGCGAGTACATGACGGGCGGGCGCGTCGTCGTGCTCGGCCCCATCGGGCGCAACTTCGCGGCCGGGATGAGCGGCGGCATCGCGTACTTGCTCGACGCCGACGGCACCTCGACGAGCCGCGTGAACGAGGCGACCGTGGAGCTCGAGATGCTCGGGCCCGAGGATCGCGATCTCGTGCGCTCGCTCGTGCACAAGCACTACCAGCGCACGATGTCGCCCGTCGCGTGGCGCGTGCTCTCGGGCTGGAAGACGTGGAGCCGGCGCTTCGTGCGCGTGATGCCCATCGAGTACCGCAAGGCGCTCGCCCGCGAGAAGTCGTCGAGCGCGCCGCCGACCTCCACCACGCCGCCGACCCTCGGCGAGCGCACGGGGATCGCGCGATGAGCAAGCCGACCGGTTTCCTCGAGATCGCACGCCGCGACCCCGACGAGCGCGAGGTCCTCGAGCGCGTGAAGGACTTCCGCGCCATCGAGAAGCGCTTGCCCGTGATCGCCGTCGAGGAGCAGGCGCGCCGCTGCATGAGCTGCGGCGTTCCGTTCTGTCACGCGGGCTGTCCGCTCGGGAACGCGATTCCCGACTTCCAAGATGCGGTCGAGCGCGGCCGCTGGGCCGAGGCCTTCGCGCTCCTCGATCGCACGAACAACTTCCCCGAGGTCACCGGCCGCATCTGCCCCGCGCCGTGCGAGGCCGCGTGTGTGCTCGGCATCGGCGCCGATCCCGTCACGATCGAGAGCATCGAGCGCGAGATCGCCGATCGCGCGTTCGACGAGGGCTGGGTGCGGCCGCGCCCGCCAGCGCGCGAGACGGGCCGGCGCGTGACGATCGTGGGATCGGGGCCCGCGGGCCTCGCCGCGGCGCAGCAGCTGCGACGCGCGGGGCATCGCGTGAAGGTCCTCGAGCGCGCCGAGCGGCCCGGCGGCCTGCTCCGCTACGGGATCCCGGACTTCAAGCTCGACAAGGGCTGGGTCGATCGCCGCGTCGCGCAGCTCGAGGCCGAGGGGGTCAGCTTCCGCTGCGGCGTCTCGCTCGGCCGCGACGTGACGCTCGAGTCGCTCCGTGCGACCGAGGACGCGATCGTGCTCGCCATCGGCTCGACCGTGCCGCGCGACCTCGACGTGCCGGGCCGCGCGCTCGGCGGCATCCATTTCGCGATGGACTTCCTCGCGCCGCAGAACCGCGTGGTGAGCGGCGCCCTCGACGCGAATCCGATCGCCGTGGCCGGCAAGCGCGTGCTCGTCCTCGGCGGTGGGGACACCGGCTCGGACTGCGTCGGCACCTCGCTCCGCCTCGGCGCCGCGAGCGTCACCTCGGTCGAGCTCTTGCCGCGCCCGCCCGAGACGCGGGCCGCGAGCACGCCCTGGCCGCTCTGGCCGCTCGTCTTCCGCGTCTCGTCCAGCCACGAGGAAGGCGGCGCGCGCGCCTTCGGCCTGCGCACGCTCGGCTTCGTGGACGACGGGCACGGGCGCGTGGCCGGGATTCGCTGCGTCGAGGTGGAGCGCCGCGGCGCCGAGCTCGTGGACCTCGCGGGCACCGAGCGCGTGATCGAGGCCGATGTGGTGCTCCTCGCCCTCGGGTTCGTCGGCGTGGAGACCGCGTCGAGCGCCGGCGTCCCGACCGAGCGCGGCCGCGTCGTGGCCGACGACGTGCGCTTCGAGACGGCGGTGCGCGGCGTGTTCGCCTGCGGCGACGCGCGACGGGGTCAGTCGCTCGTCGTCTGGGCCATCTGGGAGGGGCGTCGCGTCGCGGAGGCCGTCGACGCGTGGCTCTCGGCCGAGCCCGTGCGGCACGCGGCCGCGCCGCCGCTCATCCCGTTCTGACGAGCGTGATCGCCTTCTCGGGGCACGCGACGACACAGAGACCGCACGCCTTGCAGCGATCGGCGCCCGGCGTGTAGGCCGTCCGGCGCCCGTGCACGATGCTCTTGAGCTTGCCGAGCGGGCCGAGCGCGGCGAAGTCCGCGTCGTCGATGCGGCGCACCTCGAAGACGTCGTAGGGGCAGACCTCGACGCAGTCGTTCTTGCCCTCGCAGCGCCCGCGATCGATGCGCGGCGCGTAGGTGCCCGGCGGGGCCTTGCACTCTTCTCCCGGCCGGCTCGGATGCGCGGCGGCGCGCTTGGCCTTCGCGGGATCTCTGGCTCGCTGGCTCATGCGCTCACGATCGCACGCGGCGCGTGACGCGACGTGTGGAGTGCGTGAAGAAGCGTCACGAGGCGGACGGGCCGGCCGGCGTGAGGAGCTTGGCAGCCGTGATGCGGTGAAGGCGCAGCTGCCGGCGCTCCCCCGTGCCTTCTTCGACCGTGTTCAGGATCGTCTCGGAGCGCTCGAGCACGACCTGGGCGATGCGCACCTTGCGCTGGCCCGTCGTGTATCCATCCGGCCGCGTGTAGGTGAGCTCGATCGGCGTTCCTTCGAACCACGCCTCTTCGATGGCCGCGCGCACGGCCTCGACGCTCGCGTGACCGGGGACGCCGGTGAAGGCGAGCGTCCCGTTGCGCGCATCGAGCTGGCGCTGGCCGCTCGGCGGCAGCGCCCCGCGCACCTTGTCGAGCGCGGAGGCGAGCGTCTTCGTGAACGGCAAGAGGCGCAGCTCGGTGGCGAGCCGGCCGAGCACGAGCAGGACGATGGCCTCCCGCACCGTGAAGTTCACCGGCGGCAGGCTGTAGGTGCGATCGAGCGCATAGCCGCCGCCGCGGCCGCGCTCGGCGGCGAGCGGCATCGACGCGTCGCGTAGCGTGTCGAGGTCGCGGTACATCGTCCGCACGCTCACGTTGAAGCGCTGGGCCAGCTCCTCGGCGGTGACGCCGGTGCGGCGCGCGCGGAGGGCCTCGGCGATGGCGAAGAGGCGGGCGGAGCGCTTCATGGGGGGCCAAACTGCCGCAAAGCTGACAATGTGTCGAGCCCGACGTTCTGCGGGCACGGACGGTCGAGGGTCACGCCGGTCCGCGCGGCGTCGGATGCGCGCGCCGCGGGCGTGGGCGAGAGCGCGGCGCCTGCGCCGACGACGTCGCTCGGCCTCTGGTCGCGGGGCGCGCCTGCGCGTCCTGCGCGAGACGACGTTGACCGCGCAGGCGCCACGCTCGACGATGCGTCGGTGAGCGAGCTGCCTCCGCCGGCCACGGCGACCGCCGAGCTTCCGTACTCCTCGTGGACCGCGTGGCTCGTCACGCTCGTGGCCACGAGCACGATGACGATCAGCTACCTCGATCGACAAGTGCTGGCGGTGCTCGCGCCCACCATCAGCGAACGGCTCGAGATCGACGAGCAACACTACGGCTGGCTCCAGTCGGCGTTCTCGCTCTCGTACCTCGTCTTCGCGCCGCTCGCTGGCCGGATGCTGGAGCGCCTCGGCGTGCGGCGTGGGCTCGTGCTCGCCGTCGCCGCGTGGACGCTCGTCTCGGCCGCGCACGCGCTCGCCGCCTCGTTCGCCGCGCTCTTCGTGCTGCGCATCCTGCTCGGCGCCGCGGAGGCGCCCTCGTTCCCGGGCGCGGCCGCCACGATCACGCGCACGCAGTCGGCGAGCGCGCGGGCGCGGGCCGTGGGCGTGCTCTTCACCGGGAGCTCGGTCGGGGCGATGCTCGCGCCACCGCTCGCGACCTATCTCGCGACGCGGTCCGAGAGCCACGGCGTGCAAGTCGCCTTCGTCGGCGTCGCGATCGTCGGGCTCGCCTGGATCCCGTGCTGGCTGCTGGCGACGTCTCCGCGCGCCATCCGCGATCGTCTCGATGCCGCGCCCGCGAGCGCGCCGGCCGCATCGATGCTCCAGCTCTTCAAGCATCCGGCGGTGTGGCAGGCCTGCGTGCTCGTGGCGTGCGCCTCGCCGCTCTTCGCGTTCGTGCTGCTCTGGGGCAGCAAGCTGCTGCACGACGCGTTCGGCGTTCCCCAGGCCGACATGGGCCGCTACCTCTGGATCCCGCCGGTCTTCTACGATCTCGGCGCCGTCGTCTTCGGGCACTTCGCGAGCGTGCACACCAAGCGCCACGGCGAGCGGCGGGCGCCGGCGGCGCTCTTGATCCTCGCGGCATCGCTCGCGTCGGCGTTCCTCGGGCTCGCGGTCTGCCGCACGCCCTGGGAGGTGGTCGCGGCGGCGAGCGTGGCGATGGCGGGCGGTGGAGGGCTCTTCGCGATCGTCACCGCCGACATGCTCGGCCGCGTGGGCGCACGGTCTTCGGCGACGGCTGGCGGCGCCACGGCCTCGGCACAGGCGCTGATGTACGTGATCGGGAACCTGCTCTTCGGCGCGGGCGTCGCCGCGTTCCACGGCTATCGCGAGGTGATTCTCGCGATCGGCGTGCTGCTGCTCCCCGGCGCGCTCGCGTGGCTCGCGCTGCGTCGCTGGGCGAGCGCGGACCTGGCGGCGCCGGTGGCGAGCACCTGATCGAAAGCTCGTGTCTGCGCGGGGCGCACCGTATATTCACGACCCTGGATGTCGACGCCCGTGCAGCCCGAGGCTCCCGTCCCGCTTCCCGAGCCCGCCTCGGTCGAGCTGCTCACCGGCGTCGTCGAGAACCTCGCGCAGCCGGTCTTCGTGAAGGATCGCGAGAGCCGCTACGTGCTCGTGAACCGCGCGTTCGCGGAGTTCTGCGGTCGCTCGAGCGCGGAGATGCTCGGCCGCTCCGACTTCGACTTCTTCCCGCGCCACGAGGCGACGTTCTTCCGCACGATCGACCTGCGCGTGTTCACCACCGGGCTGCCCGAGGTCGTCGAGGACGAGCCCGTCACCGATGCGCAGGGCCGCGTGCGCCAGGTGCGCACGGTGAAGGCCCCGCTGCGCGACGCCACGGGAGAGGTCACGCATCTCGTCGGCGTCATCGTGGATCTGAGCCAGGTGCGCGCCGCCGAGGCCCAGCTGCGCCTCGCGAACGAGGAGCTCGAGCGCGCGATCGAAGAGCGAACGCGCGCACTGCGCGACGTCCAGCAGGCGCTCTTGCGCAAGGAGCGCCTCACGGTGCTGGGTCAGCTCGCGGGAGGCCTCGCGCACCAGATCCGGAACCCGCTCGCGGCGATGCAGACGGCGGCGGCCGTGCTGCGGCGCAAGCTCGGAGAGAGCGCCGATCCCGACGTGCTCGCGGCCCTCAACGTGATCCGCGAGGAGGTCTGGGAGGCCAACCGCATCATCACGGACCTGCTCGACTACGCCCGCGTGAAGCCGCCGAGCCGCAGCGACGTCCGCGTGGAGCAGCTCGTGGCCGCCGCGCTCGACGCCGCGAAGCCCCCGCCGCGCGTGATCGTGCAGTGGGACGTTCCTTCCGGCCTCGTCGTGCGCGTGGACGAGCGGCAGACGCGCGACGCGCTCGGCAACGTCGTGCGCAATGCCTTCGAGGCGATGCCCCAGGGCGGGACGCTCTCCATCAGCGCGCAGCTCGACGGCGACGAAGCACTGATCGCGCTCGAGGACACGGGGCCGGGCCTCACGCGCGACAGCCTCAAGCATCTCTTCGAGCCGCTCGTCACGAGCAAGCCCCTCGGCCTCGGCCTCGGCCTCTCGACCGCCCGTACGCTCGTGGAGAACCAGGGCGGCTCGATCCGCTGTGCCACGCAGCGAGGAGTGGGCGCGCGCTTCGAGGTGCGCCTTCCGACGGCGTCGGACGGGTGACGAGCATCGGGCGATGAGCGTCGTGCTGGTGACGACCTGGTATCTGGAGATGCGCGCGCGTCCGGCGGCGCGCCGCCCCGAGCCCCCGCCGGGGATCGTGCTCGGCCGCTACGACGCCCCCACCGCGCGCGGCTACCGCTATCTCTACGACACCGTCGGTGACGCCTGGCACTGGGTCGATCGCCGCAAGATGCACGACGACGATCTGCTCGCCGCCATCCGTCGCCCCGAGGTCGAGATCCACGTGGCCCGGCACGAAGGCGAGCTCGTGGGCTACTTCGAGCTCGAGCGCGATCCGGCCGGCGAGTGCCAGATCGCTTACTTCGGCCTCGCGCCGGCGTGGATCGGGCGGCGCGTCGGGAGCTGGCTGCTCGATCGCGCGATCCAGCGCGCCTGGGAGGGGGAGGTCCGTCGCGTGACCGTCCACACGTGCTCGCTCGATCACCCGCGCGCGCTCGCCAACTACGAGCGCGCCGGGTTCGTGCGCTACGACGAGGCGTTCGCCGACTTCGACACCGATCGGACGGGCCTCCCACCCCCGGTGCGGAGCCCCTCGTGACGGCGCTCCACGATTCGCGCCTGTTTCCCGGCCGAATCGCATGTTGACAGGGGTACCTCTCTTTCTATAGTACCGGCCTTCGAGGCACCGAGAGACGAAGACGTCTGCTCGCTCGTCTCTTCAAGAAGCGCATGGAAATCTTTCTCGACAAGCGCGCGGTGAAGCAGATTCGCGTGTCCGCGCAGGACGCGATCGACGAAGGGGACACCGATACCCTTCGCGAGGACATCATCGAGGCGTTCAGCGACGAGCAGATCGAGGAGATCGAGCGCCGCGTCGACAGCGTCGACTTCAACGACTTCATCGCCGAGATCCTCGACGAGTGGTCGGGCGACGAGGTCGACGAGCTCTTCGAGCTCATCGAAGGCCACCTCTCGGAGGCGGGCATCGACGTGAAGTACCCCGGCGCCGAGGGCAAGGGCGACGAGGACGACGACGAAGACGACGACGACGACGACGACGACGCGGACGACGACGAAGACGACGAAGACGTCGGCTTCACGGAGGACGAGGACGAGGAGATCTGAGGGCGTCGTCCCTCACGGGACGTCGTCTCGGGCTCGGTTCGCCTCCTCGTTCTCCCGCTCCCGTCCGGATCGCTCGCTCCGACCGTCCTCCGGTCAGACGCTCCGACAGCACTCGGCGACGATGCGGCCCGCGGCCCGCGCGTCGTCGAGCGACACGTCCATGTGCGTGACGGCGCGCACCAGGTCGCCCCCGAACCCCGAGATCCGGACGCCGCGCTCCTGTGCGCGCGCCACGAGATCGGCGGGCGCGATCGCGCGCGACGCGAAGACGACGATGTTCGTCTCGACCGAGCCCAGGTCGATCCCGATCCCGGGCGCCCCCTCGATCTCGGCCGCGAACGCGCGCGCCGCGGCGTGATCGTCGGCCAGGCGGCCCCGGTGGTGCTCGAGCGCGTGGAGCGCGCCGGCCGCCAGGATCCCGAGCTGGCGCATCCCCCCGCCCAGGCGCTTGCGCAGGCGGAGCGCCTCGGCCACCGCGTCGCGCGAGCCGGCGATCACCGAGCCGGCCGGCGCTCCGAGGCCTTTCGAGAAGCACGCCGAGACGGTGTCGAAGGGCGCCGCGAGCTCGGCCGCCGATCGTCCGGTCGCGACGGCCGCGTTCCAGATTCGCGCCCCGTCGAGGTGGAGCGCGAGCCCGAGCTGGCGGGCGCGCGTCGCCACGCGCTGCACGCATGCGTCGGGCACGACGCGCCCGCCCGCGCGGTTGTGCGTGTTCTCGATCACGACCAGGCGCGTCCGCGGCAGGTAGTACGCGGGGGCCTGCACCGCGCCCTCGAGCTCCGCGACGTCGAATCGCCCTTCGGCCCCCACCTCCACGATCTGCACGCCCGCCCAGGCGGCGGCGCCGCCGGTCTCGTAGAGCCGCACGTGCGCGTCGCGCGGCGCGATCACTTCGTCGCCCGGGCGCGTGTGGATCAGGATCGCGATCTGGTTGGCCATCGTGCCGCTCGGCACGAAGAGCGCGGCCTCCTTGCCGAGCACCTCCGCCGCCCGCTCCTCGAGAGCGCGCGCGGTCGGATCCTCCCGGTAGACGTCGTCGCCGACCTCGGCCTCGGCGATCGCGCGGCGCATCGCTGCGGTCGGAAGGGTGACGGTGTCGGAGCGCAGATCGATGGGGCGGCGCGAGCTCATGATGGGCGAAGGTGGCACTGCTCGGCACCGAGCGCACTCCCCGCACGCGTGGGGAGGCGCGCCCGGAGCGAGCCGCCGCGTCAGGGCGTCGCGATGCCGCCGCGGGCGCGCATCAGCGTCGAGCGCTCGCCGTCGCTGCCGACGTAGTAGAGCGAGAGGTGCCCGTCCTCGAGGAGCGGCGCAGGGCCGCGCACCGAGACGGCGTCTTCTCCCTCGCCGTCGGGAGCGAGCACCGGGAGGCCATCGTTCGATACCCGCCAGTAGCCGAGATCGACCGTGACGATCATGCCGATGCTCCAGCGCGAGCCCAGGCGCCCCGCGTAGTAGAGCCGGTAGACGTGGTCGTAGAAGACGATGGCGGGGTCGCTCACCTCGTCGGCGTCGAACGCGATCGTCGCGGTGCGCGCCGCGTACAGCGTGCGCTCCGTCCGTACGCCGTCTCCGCAAGACGAGTCGGCGCCGCAGAGCCCGCCGGCCTGGGCCGCCGTGCCGCTGCCCTCGGTGATCTCGAGCAAGACGAGCTCGCTCGTGGGCCCGCTCAGCTCGCTGCTCGCCGGCACGTGGCGCGCGATGAGGCGGTCGGGGTGCGAGGGGACGAGGGCAGGCGAGTCGAAGTCCCCGGCCGGCTCGGGGATCACGACGTCGATCGGCGCGCCGAGCGTGCGTGGGTCGCCGTCGGCCGACGTGGCGACGATCAGCGAGCGCGACCCGTCGGCGTGGACGCGGGCGGCATAGACCACCCAGCGGCCGTCGGTGGTCGCACCGATCTCGGGGCCCACGAGGTGCTCGCCGCTCGCGGGTCGGAGCAGAGGCTGCGTGCCCACGCTCGGCGGCTGCACGTGGAAGCTCCCGTCGGCCTGTCGCGTCGCGACGAAGATGCCGGTGTGGGTGGGATCGAGCATCGACGTCGCCGTGAACGCGAGCGCCGTGGTGGCCCCGTCGGTCGCGAGCGAGGGATCCGACGCCGTCGCCAGCAGAGCGCTGTTCGTCTCGTCGACCAGCGTGATGCCGCCGAGCCGATCGAGGGCCGTCGGCTGATCGCAGCCGCGCGTCTCGATCGAGAGCGCGCCGATCCGTGCGGGCTGCTCCGCGGCGCCGGGGTTGGTGGCGCGCCCGAAGAAGCCCGCGTGCACCGGCCCCGTGGGCAGCGCTACGCGCGCCGACAGCGACGCGCCGGCTCCGCTCACCGCGACGAGGCCGGTGGGGCCGACCGTGAGCGTGTACTCGTGGAGCCCGCCGTCGGTGGGTGCCGGCGCGCTCGCCGCGACGGAGTCGCCGAGCAGCAGCAGGATCTGGCGCCGCGAGGCGCTCACGACGAGGGCTGCGGCCGGGACGAGGTGGGCGCTCGGCGCGCCCTCGAAGATCCCGACGCCGATGGCGTCGACGCTCGCGCTCGTGGGCGGCACCGCGAGCGAGGCGACGATCGTCACCGACGTCGCGCGCGGATCGATCCCCTCCGGCAAGAACGCGCCGCTGTCCGCGCCGTCGTCGCTCACGGGCGCGTAGGCGCCGTCGCTCGCCGGGATCGGGCCGACGTTGCCGAACGGCACGAAGCGCGTGAGGTCGTCGCAGCTCGCCGCGCCGCAGGCGAAGCTCACGGTCACCGAGAGGTCGGGGTGCGTGCAGCAGCGGGGCTCGCTCGACCCGATGCAGCACGAGGGCGCCGTGACGCACGAGGGATCGGCGCAGTCGAGCCCGCCGATCCCGTTCTGGTCGCGGCCGTCCAAGCACGCTGCCGCGAAATTGGTCGCATCGGAGGGGTCGGCCTCGGGAGGACCGCCCGTGAATCCGCTGTCGAACGCCGCGGCGCCGCCGTCGGTCGAGCCCGCGTCGGCGTACGACGGCGCGGCCGCGTCCCGATCGGTGCTCTCGCCGTCGGTACGGCCCCCGCGTGCGTCGCTCGCGGCGCATGCGAGCGAGAGCGCGAGGCCCGGGGCCGCCGTGAGCAGAGCCCACCCGCCGTATCGACGTGTGCTCATGGGACGATCACCTGTTGCGTGGCGAGCCCGGGCCGGACGGTCGTGCCGTCGCTCGCCGTGTAGTAGAGGGTGAGCGATCCGCTCGTCGCGTCGAGCACGGCGTCCGGGTCGCTCACGGAGACCGCGTCGAAGCCCACGCCGGTTCCCGCCAGCACGGCCTCGGGATACGCGAGCTCGAAGTGCCGGAAGTCGGGCGAGCGCAGCATCCCGATCGACCAGCGCGCGCCCCGCCGGGCCGCGAAGAACACGCGCACGATGCCCCGGTAGACCACGATCTCGGGGGCGGCGATCTCGTCGGCGTCGAACGCCGTCGGGACGGAGGCGCGGTTCGCGTAGAGCGCCTGCGTCGCTTCGAGCGGGCTCGCGCTCGTGAAGAACACGGTCGCCACGTCGGCGTCGCGCGTCTCGGCCGAGAGCCCGAGCTGGGGCATCGATCCGTCGAGCTCGGCGGCGCGGAGCTCGCTCGCGCCGCCGGCGAGCAGCGCGCGGAAGACGACGTAGCGGTGCAGGATCGTCGCGCCGTCCGGGCCGTCGGCCGCGCTCGTCTCGAAGTAGGTGGGCCCGTCGACGCCGAGGGCCCCGATCGCGTCGGGCGGCACGAGCTCGCGCGGCGCGCTCTGCGTGACGCGCTGGAGCAGCTCGGCGTCGAAGTCGAGGTACCCGATCGAGCGACGTCCCGCGCCATCGATCGCGGTGAAGAAGAGGCGGAGGTTCTCGCCGACCGGGACGAGCTCCGGATCGGCCAGGCCCCCGGCGAAGAACGGCGCCTCGCCCGTGATCAGGATGCGGTCGCCCGCGGCGCCCGGGCGCGCGAGCGTGTGGAGCTGGCCCGCGCCGTCCACGCCCGCGGCGTACACGTCGCCTCCCGACTCGTACACCGCCATGTGCCCGACCCGCGAGACGCTGTGGATCGCGCCCGTGGGGGCGTCGGCGAAGACGCTCGTCGTGCTCCGGATCGGATCGAGGACATCGCAACGCGCGTGATCGACCGAGAGCGCGCCGAGCCACGCGTGCACGCCCTCGGCGCCCGGGTTCGTCGAGCGACCGTACGCGATGGCCTGCGCGATCGGCGTCGTCTGGAAGGGCAGATCGCGATCGAGCGCGATCCAGGTGCCGTCGCCGACGTGGCGATAGGACGTGTCGAAGCTCCCCGACGGGCGCGTGACGATGCGGAGCTCGAGCTCGGGGCAGAGGCTGCCGCCGAGGATCGGGGCGAGCGGATGGGTCGCGAGCGTGATGTCGCCGGCGACGGTACGGATCACTTGGTCGGTCGCCGACACCACGAGCGCCACGATCGGACGGACGTGCGCGCGCGTCTCGTCCGGAAGGGTGGTCTGATCCGTGAGCCCGACGCCGATCGCATCGAGCGTGGGCGCGCTCGACGGGCTGACGCCCACCCGGGCTTCGAGCGCGACGACGCCCGACGACGTGTCGAGCAGGCGCGCCGCGAGCAGTCCTCCGTCGGAGGTCGCATCTCCCTGTGGCGCGAGCACGGTGGCCGCGCTGCACTGGGCGCCGCCGTCGCGCTGGGTCGTGAGGATCGGGAGCGCTCTCCCGAAGACCTGCACGTCGCTGACGCAGTCGTCGACGACGGTGCTCGAGCACGAGGCGAGGTCCACGACGTCGGCGAGCGAGGTCGGCGCGACGCAGCACTGCGGCGAGGTCGAGCCCACGCAGCAGACCGCCGTCGCACGGCAGCCGTCGTCGGCGCAGTCGACCGCGCCGTTCGCGTCCTCGTCGCGGAAGTCGGCGCACGCGACGTCCGAGTCCTCGCGATTGGGAGGAGTCCCCGAGGCGTCGATCGGCGGCGCGGCAGCGTCCGTGCTCGACGCGTCACGATCGCGGGAGATGCCGGCGTCCGATGGGCCGCCGCCCGATGCATCCGCGACGTTGTAGGGCGAGGTACCGCCCGCGCCGCAGGCAGGAATGGACGCCAGCGCGACGAGCGCGCATGCCCACTGCCACCTACCTCGCCGCCGTTCGCGCAACGTCCGGACTCCTCGGCTCAGCGTGACACACGCACCCGAGCCTCGGCTCTGGAGTTCACGGGACGTGCCAGCGTCACGCGGGCGCTCATGGCGGGTCCGTGGGCCAGATCTGCTCGAGGGGAACCAGCGAATAGTCGAGGCCCGTGCCGGTATCGACCCACCGCTCGACGAGCAGGCGGACCTGGGTGCGATGACCGACCACGCGCGTGGCCGTGATGCCGCGGAGCTGACAGCCGGCGCCGCAGTCGCCGAAGACCGTGCTGGTCGCCGTGAGCACGGGATTGCCGGGGAATGCGTGGAACACGGGCGGTGTGCCGGCGGGCGAGCCGGCGGGAGGCGTGCCCTCCGCGAAGAGCACGACGCTGGAGCGCGGCGTCGGTCGCGCCGTCATCCAGAGCCGATAGGTCGGCGCGTCGGGGTAGTCGAACACCACGCCGGCGATGTCGGTGACGCCCTGCTGCGCGAGCGTGCCGAGCTGGCTCGGGCCGAGCTCGATGTCGGGCAGCCGTGTCGCGATGTCGCGCGTCCCGTCGTTCTGGAGCAGTGCGGCGTGCACCCGCGGCGGGAACGCGTCGCAGACGTAGAAGAGGAGCCAGTCGGTGCTCGAGCCGAGGAGCGGCAGGAGCAGCGGGTTGCGGATCGAGCCGCACGTCTCGTTCTCGCCTTGGATCTCGGTCGCCTCCGGCAGCCCCAGCACGCGCGTCGAGGACGCGACGTTCGTCACGGTCGTGTAGAGGTGCAGGCCGCTCTGGCCGTCCTGCTCGCCGACCCACGCCATCCGCAGGCTCGTCACGTCGCCCGTTCGCTGCTCGGGATAGAAGGTCGGATCGCGCATCGCGAGCGTGCCGGCCTCGACGAGCGCGTAGTGGCTCGTCGTCTCGGAGAGCGGCATGCAAGCCGGGTGGCTCGTGCCGCGCGGGATCCAGAGGTTGCAGTCGCTCGGGAGCACGACGTCGCTCCCGCTCGTCGTGGTGGTGTCGGCGCCGCCGATCGCGAGCGGCAGGCGGCCGATGACGTCGCTCGCACGGTCCACCGGCGATCCGTCGAAGAGCAGCATGAAGCGCGCGCTGCCCGCGACCGTCGCGCTGACGAGCGCGGGATCGCCGATGCCACCGCGGCCCCAGCCGGCGGTGTGCGCGGTGTTCGAGACCGAGAGCGTGACGGCGTCGAGCGCGTCGGCGTCGTTGCGGACCTGGTCGAAGCGCGCGGGGTTGCTGCAGTCGAGCTGCGCGATCGAGACGTCGTCGAGCGCGACGTGCGTGCCCGTGCCTTGGATGCCGAGGCGCAGGCCGTGGCAGCTGCTCGTGCCGTAGACGTCGCGCTGCGTGACGTACTCTTGCGTCCAGAGCGTCTCCGACACCCCGCCGGCCTGCGCGATCACCGTCGCGACGATCGCCGGCTGGCCGCTCGCGAGGCCCGGCGCGAGGTTCACCACGATGGTGGTGTCGTTGCCCTCGAAGGGCTGGGTCGAGCGCGCGCGCACCTGCCCGCCCTGCACCACCTCGAGGCGCAGGCGTCCGCTGGTCGCGCTCTCGGCGACGCCGCGGATGGCGAGGTCGTCGGTGAGCATCCCCGTGAAGCTCGTCGAGGGGCCGACGACCACCTCCATGCGGCCGTCGCACTCCGCGTCCGTGCACGGCAACGCGCGCATCTGGAAGCGGAGCTCGAGGCCGAGATCGACGCCGAGGCAGGCGCGGTTCGTCATCCCCACGAGCGCGCCCGTGCCCATGTCGGTGAGCGCGCCGTCGCTGCCAGCCACGACGATGCGGCCCGACATGTCCGCGGGGGTGACCCAGTTGGCGGAGGTGGACCAGAGGCCGCCCGACTTCGAGAAGGTCTCGACCGTCGGCGTGCCGCCCATGCCGCAGCACTCGGCGGCGTGCGCGATCAGGCAGTCGGAGTCGGCGCAGTCGACGACGCCGTCGCAGTCGTCGTCGAGGCCGTCGCCGCACTCGCCCTCGGTCGTGTGCGGGCACATCCAGGCGTCGGTCTGGCCGTCCATGCCCACGTCGGGCTCCCACGCGTCGGGGTCCGGGCCGCCGTCCATGGGCCCCGTGTCCCGAGGGCGGTAGCCCGGATCGGCGTGGTGCACGATCGAGCAGCCCGCCGTGGGCGCGAGGATCCCGAGCGCGAGGGCGAGCGCAAGAGCCAGGGCGCGCATCAGAGCCCTCCGAAGCGGCCCGAGGCCGCGAGCACGGCGCCGCCGCTCGTGGGCGCGAGCACGAAGCGCGCGCTCGACTCGCCGCCGCCGGCGTCGAGGAAGCAGAGCACGAGCGCCGTGATTCCGATCGCGCCGGTGATGCTCCACGACACGTCGTTGGCGATCTGCGCGTCCTGGCTCACCTCGCCCGGGATCTCGTAGTTCTGGTAGCGGTCCCACTTGCTCTGCGCGTCGACGAGGAAGCCGAGGCTCACGCCGATGCCGACGATCGCCGCCGCGCCGAAGATGCCGCGCGCGGCGAGCAGGCCCGAGTCGGCGGTCGGAGCGAGGTGCGCGTCGAGGCGCATGGGGCTCCCGAGCGAAAAGGTGCCGCGGACGACGGCCGGCGCGCGACCGCTCGCTTCGATGCGCACCTCGTGCGGGCCGGGCGCGACGCCGACGACCACGTCGGTCCCGTGGCTGAGATCGGCGCCGTCGACGACGACGTGCGCGTCGGTGTCGGCGTGCACGCCGAGCGGGACGCTCGCGGCGGCCACGCGATGCACCGAGCTCGTGAGGTCGATGACCATCGGCACCGATCCGGGGACGACCTCGAAGTGCCGCACGACCGGCTCGGCGCCCACGACCTCGAGGCGCAGCTCGTGTGCGCCGGGCGCGACGCTCGTGGAGGCGCCGGGCCGAAGCTCCGCGCCGTCGAGCGTGAGCATGCCCTCGTCGGGCGCGAAGACCTGCAGCGACACCGGCGCCGGCGTGAGCGTGACGGCCACCGCGCGCGTCTCGCCGAGCACGGCCGTGGCCGTCGTCTCGAGCGGCAGGTAGCCCTCGGCCTCCACGTAGAAGTGGTGCTCGCCGGGGGGCAGCGCGAGGTCGAAGGGCGTGTGGCCGCGCGTCGCGAGGTCGCGTCGATCGATCCACACGGCCGCGCCCGCGGGCTCGCCGCTCACGTGCACCGCGGCGACGTGCGGCAGCGCGGCGTCGCGATGCGTGGTGCCGTCGGCGCGCTCGGCGTCGCTCAGGCCCGTGACCGCGAGGTACTCGCTCCAGTAGTTGAAGCACTCGTCCCAGCGCCCGAGCTGCTCGAGCACGACCGCGGTGTTGTAGAGGACGTTCCGGCTCCGCAGGATGCGCAGGCTCTGGAAGTAGTCGCTCAGCGCGGCCTCGAGCTCGTGCGTGCGGCGCTCGCCCCGCAGATGCTGGGCGCGCTCGAAGTGCCCGTTGCCGCTCGTGAAGAGCGCGCCGGCCTCGGCCACGTCGTCGGCCCGCGCCGCGAGCGGCGTCCCGAGGACCGTCGCGGTCAGCCACAGCGCCGCTCCGAACGACGCGATCTTCCACCGGATCATCCGTTATCCCCAAGCTCGGCCCGCGAGGTCGTGCCTCGGGGGCTCCGCCGAATGGTAGCCCATCACGGCGCCTTCCGCGGAATGCTCGTCCGAGGCCCGGGTCAGAGCTGGGTCTTGATCGCCGTGCTGGCGCCGGTCGGGCGCGCGCGCGGGCGCTCGCGCAGCTGCACGCTGAGCGTCGCGCCCTCGTCGGGCGTGAGCTCGCGCGTCTCGTCGAAGTATCCCGCGCGCCGGAGCACCACCGTGATCGCCTCGCCGCGCGGGAGATCCTGCATGCAGGGCGTCGTGCAGAGGACGTTGCCGTCGCGGCGCACGTCGGCGCCGGGGGGCGTCGAGCCGAAGCTGACCGTGACGAGCGCGGGAGGCTCGATCCCTTGTGGCTCGAGGCCGATCGCTTCCGGATCGGGCGCCTCGGTGATGCGCGGCATGGGCGGCTCGTAGGTCGGCGGCGGCGGCGCGACCGCGGTGGTCGTGGCGGGCGGCGTGCTCGTGCCGACTCCGCCCGATCCGAGCCAAGCGAGCGCGGCGACTCCGACGAGGCCCGCGAGCGCGATCCCCGCGTAGAGCGGGGTCCGCGAGGCCGTGGGCAGGGGAGCGGGCTCGTCCAGCGTCGCTCGGCTCGCGTCGGGCGTGCTCGCGCGCCGAGGCGCGGCGCTGGGCGCCTCCGGCATGCTCGGTGCGCTCGCGCGCGGCGGCGGCAGCGACGTGGTCCCGACCGGCACCTCGGGCACCGCCTCGTAGAGCGCCGCCGCCAGCTCCTCCATCGACTGCCACCGCGCCTCGCGATCCTTCGCGAGCGCCTTCATCACGACCGCGCCGAGCTTCGGCGGCAGGAACACGTTCGGGTTGCGCTCCTCGAGCGGGAGCGGCGCTTCGTTGCCGTGCTTCCAGAGCAGCTCGAAGTAGTTCCGCCCGTCGAAGGGCGGCACGCCCGTGAGCATCTCGTAGAGCATCACGCCGAGCGCGTAGACGTCGACGCGGCGATCGATCTCGGTCTCGCCGCGCGCCTGCTCGGGCGACATGTAGAGCGGCGTGCCGACGAGCTGGCCGGTGCGGGTCATCCGCACGCCTTCGGCCTCGGCGCTCTTCACCTTCGAGATGCCGAAGTCGAGCACCTTCACGCGCTCGACGCCGCCCTTCGTGGAGAGGAACACGTTCTCGGGCTTGAGATCGCGGTGCACGATCCCGCGTGCGTGGGCCGCACCGAGCGCGCCGCAGATCTGCTGGGCGATGCGCACCGTGTCGTGTGCGACGATGGGCCCGCGCCCGAGGCGCGCCGCGAGGCTCTCGCCGCGGAGCAGCTCCATCACGATGAAGACCGAGCCGTCGTGCTGGTCGAAGTTCGTGACGTCGACGATGTTGTCGTGGTCGATGCTGCTCGCCGCGACGGCTTCTTGCTTGAGCCGATCGATCGCGGTCGCGTTCTGGAGCGCCGCCGAGCTCAGGACCTTGATCGCGTACTGCTTGTTCAGATGGACGTGGCGGGCCGCGTAGACCGCGCCCATGCCGCCCTCGCCGATCTTCGCCTCGACGCGATAGACGTTCGACAGGATCTGCCCGATCCACACGTCTTCCGTCGCGGCCTCGAGCGGGGAGGGCACGCGCGGCGTGTCGCGGACGTCGGCGGGGCCGAGCGCCGTGGTGGCGAAGCCGGGGTGCGAAGCGGTGCCCGGAGGAGGCGTGCCGCCCTTCGTTCCGGGCGGGACGATGTCGTCCTCGGTCCGTGCGCCCCGCTCCAGCTCGCCCATCTGGACGGGGATCCTACTTGCGCGCGGGGCTCGGGTCACGCGGCGCCGGGACCGGCGCGTCGTCCAGCACCCGAGGCATCCCTCGTGCGGCCATCGCGCGCGCCGCCATCGCCTCGATCGCCGCCGTCGGAATCCCCGCCGGCTCACGCGGCGGGCGGCGCCCAGCCGGCTTGCTCATCACGACGGAGGCGCAGAGCTTGTCGAGCAGCCCCAAGAGGCGCTGCTCCTCGGCCTCGCTGAGGCCCGAGAAGACGTTGCGCGCGCCGGCATCGACCACCGGCGCGAGCGCCTCCGCCATCGCCTTGCCCTTCGCGGTCAGTCGCACGAGGCGGCGGCGCCGATCGCGCGCGTCCACCTTGATGCTGACGAGCTTTTCCTCCGCCATCCGCGCGACGAGGCGCGAGACGCCCGCCGCGTCGAGCCCGGCGTCGAGCGTGAGCTCCTGCTGGGAGACCGCGCCCTCCATCGCGAGCCGGATCAGCACCTGGTACTGCGGGACCGAGGCGCCGAGCGGCGCCAGGCACCGGTTCAGCTCGCCGAAGGTGACGCGACGAAGAAACGTGAATCGCTTGGCGATCTCGTGTGCGATCGCGTTCCGGGGAACGGAGTGCTCCATGGCTTCCATTCTGTGTCTCTGGCCTACACGCCCAAGCAGGATGCGCCAATCGGCGACGGATCTTCCTCACGCCCCGCGGCCCTCGGGGTTTGCGGCGTTTTCCTCACACATGCTACCCCTGGTGCTCGCACGCGCTCAATCGGCGCGTATGGGTGAGGCGCCATGTCGTTCCTAGAGCTGAGCCAAGAGTGTCTCGATGCGGCCGAGGGCAAGTTCCCGGAGCCGAAGGTCGGACCCGATGGGAAGAAGGGCAAGCCGCCTCTCCGCCTGCAGGTCTTCAAGAACGAGTTCCTCGAGAAGTGGTTCGCGCAAGCGCACCCGATCACGCCGGGCCTCTGGTTCGGCCCCTTCATCGCCTACGGCCTGTATCGCGGCGCCATGGACCGCGGCCTGATGGTGATCCCCGCCTTCCTCGGCGGCATGCTGATCACGACGCTGATCGAGTACTGCCTGCACCGGTTCCTCTTCCACTTCGAGGCGAAGACGAAGTGGCAGCGCCTGCAGGTCTTCCTGCTGCACGGCTACCACCACGAGTTCCCGAACGATCCCATGCGCCTCGTGCTGCCGCCGATCGGCATCTGGCCGGTCGCGGCGATCATCGGGACGCTCTGGTACTTCATCTTCGGCGCGTGGTTCTGGCCGGTGTTCGCGGGCACGGCCGCCGGGTACGTCGCCTACGACTGGACCCACTACTACACGCACTACTTCAACCCGAAGAGCGGCCCGGGGCGCTGGCTGAAGCGCTACCACATGCTGCACCACCACGACTCGCCGCTGCACCGCTACGGCATCACGACCCCGCTCTGGGACCTCGTGTTCGGCACGTACCTCGATCTGAAGACGATGGTGCGTCAGGGCGGCAAGCACGCGCCGCCCCCGGGCGTCGCGGCCGACACGAACTTCACGGCCGGCGAGAGCTGACCGAGGCGATCGTTTGGCGTTCGTTCCGCCGCTCGGCATGAGCGCCGAAGAGGTGCGGACCGAGCTCGATCGGATCCGGCACCCGCTGCGCATCGCCGTGCGGCGGTCGAAGAACGCGTTCAACGTGGGCGCGATCCTCCGCACGGCGCACTCCTTCCTCGTGAAGGAGATCGTGCTCGTGGGGATCGAGCCGTTCTACGAGCGCGCGGCGATGGGCATGCACCGCTACGAGCACATCCGTGAGCTCGAGAGCGAGGCGGCCTTCGTCGCGTACGCGCGCGAGACGGGATTCCCGATCGTGGCGATCGAGAAGGACGCGCCGCGCGTGGTCCCGCTCTGGGAGGCGGCGATGCCCGAGGACGCGTGCCTCGTGATCGGCAACGAGGAGGAGGGCGTGGGCGCGGAGATCCTGGCGGCCGCGTCGGAGGTGGTGGCGATCCCGATGTTCGGGATCAACCACAGCTACCCGATGACGGTGGCCGCGGGGATCGCGCTCACCGAGTGGGCGAGGCGCCGCTACGCAGGCCCTGGCCGCACGATCGTGACGCCCACGGAGGGCTCCGGAGCGGTGAGATCGAAGAAGACGTCGGATCGGCCTTGATCTCCGTCGAGACGCCGATCATATTCGCCCGCCCTGCGCCCCCGAGGCCCAGGTTCTTCTCGTTCTTTTCATCACGGTGGCCGTAGCTCAGTTGGTAGAGCACTGGATTGTGGCTCCGGTTGTCGCGGGTTCGAGCCCCGTCGGTCACCCACCGCTTCGCCTTCTCTTTTTCGCGCACCTTCGCTTCGTGCACCTCGTCCCGCATGCGCCCGTAGCTCAGCTGGATAGAGCGTCGGACTTCGGATCCGATGGTCGGGAGTTCGAATCTCTCCGGGCGTGCTCCGCTCCAGGTTTCTGCGCTCCAGGCTCTTCCGAGCCGCCGATCTTTCGAAAACTAGAACCGGGTCATTAGCTCAATTGGTAGAGCAGCGGACTCTTAATCCGTTGGCTGACAGTTCAAGTCTGTCATGACCCATCTGCCCGAAAATGCTGGTGGATCTATGCGCTCGCGTGGCGCCAGACCACCGGTCGATGTCCTTCGCGGTGTGCTTTGTCACCCGACGGGGTGATTGACGCTGCCGAGCACCTCGCGGACGATGGCGGCATGGCTGAGGGTGACAAGCACAAGCACACGCGACCAGTGCCCGAACGGCCGTCCCCCCCTGACGCTAAGGGAGACCGAGGTCCGAAGGAAGAGACACGTCGCGACGAGGCCGAGCGCCCCGATGGTGGGCGCAAGCCCGAGGGCGACCGCAGCCGAAGGGGGTAGGTATTGGCGGATCTGCCCCTCTGGCTCGACGGCTTGGTGCAGGCGACGGCGTTTGGCCTCGGCTGGTTCTTCAAGGACCGCCTGGAGAGAGGGCAGCTCCGCGCTCGTGCCACAAGAGACTACGTCGTCGACACGCTGGGTCTCGTTCGCTCGACGGAGCATGTACTGCGGTCGATCGCGACCACGCAGCCCCCGCCACTGCTCGACATGACCATCATTCGCGAGCGCCTGATCGACTACCGGAGCCACTGGACGATCGGGGACCCAGCGATCGAATTGGCGACGTTCATGGCGAGCCAAGACGACGACGAGGTCCGACGCAGGGCAATGCTCTTCGCAGATGCTCGGTCCTGCTTCGCACAGGCGAGCGAGGAGCATCGCACCGCATTCTACGAGCTGCTGGATTCGCGCCTCCCGCACCGGGACCCATCCGTGCGCGAGCGGCACCGCCGTCTCGTTGACGCACGAGATGAGATGCGAAAGGAGGCCCTCCGAGCGCTTCGTCACGGATACGCGCTGCTGAACGCTCTCCTTCAGCAATCGGACGAGTCGCCGTTCATTTTCATGAGTTCATTCGCGGAAGAACCGCTCCGCGCGACCGTCGAACGCGCCCACCCGGAGCTGACCGCGCTCGTGATCAAACAGCGAGCCGCGGCGACGGTCGAAGAACACGAAGAACGCCTGCGCGACGATGGCGCGTAGCTCACTCCTCACGTTTTCGGGCCGCTCCGCATCAGCGCGGCCGAGCACGTCGTCCACGACGCTCGCGCTCCACCAGCTGGTGACCCCACGTGGCGCGCTTCGCCTTCGTCGCGTCGTTGCTCGTACCCATGCTTCACCTCTTTCCGGAAAGGCTTCCGCCGCCCCGTCGCTCGACCATCGATCGGCAGGTGGGCGGAGTCAGCGATGTCCGGCGCGCTGCGCAGCGCGCGTCAGGGCGGAGGCCCCGCAATCACGGTGGATCGTGTTACTCACGACCCGTGCGGTCGGGCAGGCCGTCCTCTGGACGTGTCGCGCGATCCGTCGCAATCTCTTGGACCGATGCTCGCCGCCCCCAGTCGCATCACGGCGACCAAGATGCTCGGACCGGTCGCCACGATGAGCGACTACCGACCGATCCGACATCCGGCTCTGGCCGATCTGGATCGACGCGCACGCCTCGTGATTGCAGGCTTGCAGCGCGTGGCGCGGATGGACGAGGACCATAAGGTGGAAGGCGGGGGCGAGTGGGACATCTCCGGCGACGAGGGCGCCACGGAAGCCGTGCTCGAGATGTGGCAGATCAACCTAGACCACCTTCGCAAGACGCAGATGGAGCTCGAGAACGGGCTGGCCACGCGTCGATTCGTCCGTGACGTGCGCGCGCACGTGAAGCACCTCGCACCGCAGCTCGAGCAGGCGCTCGCCGACGCGCTCGCGACCATTCGAGAGCTGCGCGCCGAGGCCGCCGTGTTCTGCGGCGAGCACGACGACGAGGAGCTCGGCATCGCGGTCATCCCGTCGCCACGTGACGACGCTCCGAGAGGACCCTCCGTCGACATCAAGTGGTGATCCGCGGTGCCTGTCACTGTCCGCGCATCGCCCGAGATGCAGCTGCAGTACGAGCAGCTGCGCAGCGCCACGGGCAAGGCGCAGCGCGGCATGTTCGAGTGCGTCCAGCGCTGCGCAACGAAGCTCCTGCCCGAGCACGCCGGCCATCAGGTGCACTTTCTCGACCCGCCCTACAGCGGCGTGGTCTGGCGCGTGAAGCAGGGACGCCTGCGGATTTTCTACGCATTCAACAAGGCGAATCCCGTCGCGATCCTGCTGTTCATCGGCAACCGGAAGGAGGGCGACAAGAACGACGCGTACGCGGTCCTCGACCGCCGCGTCCGCAACGGCGACTTCGACGCACAGTTCGCCGAGCTCGGCCTCGCGCGACCGAACGTGAAGAAGTAGCCCGGCCCGCGTCAGTCCGCGCGCGCCTCCCTCGTCGCCACCCAAGAGCTGCGCTCGGTGCGCAGCCGGGAGCGATGATGCGGTGGAGTGGGAGGTGGGCGACGTGGTGGTGCTGAAGAGCGGCGGGCCGAAGATGACCGTGTGCGGGGTCAAGGACGGCCAGGTGCTGTGCACATGGTTCGAGTACGGGGCGACGTACTTTCTACAGGCGACCTTGTAGAAGCCGGCCGAGCGCGAGTAGGCGATCACCCCGCAGGGGTGACTGACAGCGCGTGCGCGATCGGTAACGCTCCCGCTCGACGCTGCACGCGCGGCGGGGAGCAACGAGATGTCCGTGCAATTTGCCGAAGGCGACGTGGTGCAGCAGCGATCTGGCGGGCCCGAGATGACCGTGAAGACGGTGGAGCCGGGGAACGTCCAGTGCTCGTGGTTCGACGCGAAGGGAAAGCGGCACGTCGCGAACTTCAAGCCCGCGGAGCTGAAGCCGGTTGAGCCGCCGTCGGATGAGCCCGCGAGGGTCATCGACGTCACCCAGCCGAAACGCCCGAAGCGCGAGTGGGAGTAGCCGCGCTCGCGCCCTAGCTCGCGAAGAACTGCACCCCGTACACCATCGACCGCGCGCCGTCGTTCGGCGGCAGCGCGTCGAACTTCGCCCGCAGCTCGTCGAGCTCGCGATCGGTGACGACTACCCGGCGTTCGTCGCTCATGCGAGAATCGTCCGACGCTGAATCGGTGCTCCGCAACGACGAATTCGCGGTGTCCGAACGTCACCTCCAAGAGCCGACACCACGCCGCAAGCGCCGGGAACCGCTCGCGTCTGACGAGGACTCTTAATCCGTTGGCTGACAGTTCAAGTCTGTCATGACCCATCCTGTTTCCAGGGCGATCCGCTCGCGGTGACGCGAGCAAGTGAGGGCCCGGGGGCAATGCGGGGGCATCGCATCGCGGCACGAAACGCTCGGAACCGAGCTTTCGCGTCGCGGCGGCATCTGCGTGTCGGCGTGCTTGCGCCGCGTCCAACGCGCGACGCGGTCCGGTAGCCTGACGCGACATGACGACCACACCTCGGTCTTCCTGGTCTCGTCTCGTCGTCCTCTCCGTGCTCGCGGCCGCGTGGGCCCTCGCTGGCTGCGGCGGCGGCGCGTTCCGCGCGCCGCTTCGCAATCCCGGCGACGCGATCAGCGACTCGGATCGTCGTGATCGGATCGCGCTCGGGGCGGTCGACGTCGATCTCGCCGGCGAGCCTGCGACCGAGGTGGCGCGGCTCCGGCGCATCGCGGCGCTCGAGCTGCACGTCGGCAACGTGGGGCTCGCCGAGGAGGCCACGCTCCGCGCGCTGCGCATCGCGCGCGCATACGCGGCGCTCGCCGAGCCGGACGAGCGCGGGCGCGCCGAGTCCCTGCACCACGAGATGCACGACGAAGCGCTCTCGACGGCCGATCGCATCGGGAGCCTCGAGCTCGCGCTCGAAGCGGTCGGTCGCGGCGATCCCGGGGGCGGGCGCGACGTGATCGCGCGCCTCGTGCGCGCGCGCGCCGACGCCGGCGAGTCGCTCGACGACGTCACGCTTCCCGAGCGGCTCGCGCGGGCGCTCGACGACGCAGCCCGCCTCGACTTCGAGCGGCTCGGCGCGCACGTGCCGGGCGAGCCCCTCTCGATCGATCGGCTCACGCAGCTCGGCCCGCGCGCGATCCCGCGCCTGCACCAACGCCTCGACGAGGCGGCGCGCAGCGGCGACGTCGAAGCGCTCGTGCGGCTCGCGCGCGCGCTGCGGCAGCTCGACCGATGGGATCCGCTCGCGCGCGCGATCGTGCACCTCGACGAGGCCCATCACGGCGAGCTCGCGATCGACGTCGTCGGCACCGCACCGCCGGCGACGCACGGGGTGGCCATCGCGCGGCTCGAGCGGGCGCGCCGGCAGATCCCCGAGAGCGCGGCCGTCGCGCTCGCGCTCGCCGCGCGCTGCCTCGAGGCCTCGCTCGCGGGGGACGCGCTCGACCATGCGCAGGGCGCGCTCTCGCTCTCGCCCAACGAAGAGGAGCGACAGACGGCTGCGCTGATCGCCGGGCTGGCGTCCATCGTCGACGGGGAAGGGCAGGCGCTCGACACGTGGGAGCGCGGTCACGACGATGGGCGCCGATCGGTCGCCGTCGCGCGTGCGCTCGCGGCGCAGCGCGCGATGCCGGGCGCGAACGAGTGGCTCCGCGGGCGCATGGCCATGGCCGCGCGGCTGCTCGTGGAGCTGGGGGTGGCCGACGCGACGACCACGTTCGAGGTGGCCTCGGATCCCGCGACGCCGAGCGATCTGCGCGGGCGCGCGCTCGACGCGCTCTGGGTCGCGGATCGGCCGGCGGCGCGGATCGCCGCCGAGTGCGCCTCGGAGCGCGTGGCCCGCGACGCGTGCGAGGCGCGCCTCGATCTGCTCGGCGAGAGCGCATGGCGCGAGGGCGGCGCACCGAGCGGCCCGGTGCCGGATCTCGACGAGACGGCGCTGCCGGGGATCGAGCTCGCGGTCGGTGACTCGAGCCTCGCGGCCGTCTCGACCTGGGTCGACTCGGCGTCTTCGCGTCGGCTCTCGCTCGCGCCGGCGTGGATCCGCGCGCGCGTGGTGCTCGCGGGACGGCTCGGCGACGTGGGAGAAGCCCGCGCGATCCTCGCCTCGGACGGCGCACTCCTCACGGCGGCGAGCCGCGTCGTGCTCGAGGCGTGGCTCGACGACGTCGCGCACTCGCGCGATCCGAGCCTCGACGATCTCGCGGTCGCCCTCGGGCTCGGGCCCGCGCTCGTCCGCTTCGCGACGCCGCCGCTCGACGAGGCCTCGCTCGACGTGGCCACTCCGACGAGCGAGACGGCGCGCTTGGTCGCGGCCGACACGCACCTCGCCTACGACGCGTGGCAGGCCGACGCGCCGACGCATCTGGCGCCGCTCCTCGCGCGTGCCGACGACCAGGACGGCGCCGTGATCGCGGGCTGGATCGGCGCCGCGATCGATCGCGACGTGCACGAGCGTGGGGCGTCGACCACCGCGCTCGCGCCGATCGCCGAGCGGGCGCACGCGCTCGCGCCCGACACCGCGATCGATCGGCTGCTGCAGGCGCTGCGCGCCGGAGACGAAGACGGCCCGGCCGAGGCGCGCGCGGCGCTCGCGCGCGTGCTGGTGCTCGCGCCCGAGGAGCACGCGCTCCAGCGTCGCTGGCTCGCCGCCTGGAACGACGCCGATCCCTTCGCCTCGGCGGACGAGGCCCGCGCGCTGCTCGAGGCGATCGATCCGCTGGGCGTGCCGCCGGCGGCGCTCGCGGGTGACGCGTCGAACGTCGGCGACCTGCTCGCGCTCTACGGGATCGATCTGCCGGGGCGCCACGCCGACGTGGTGATGCGCGTGGGCCCGCGCATGGCGCGCGCGGAGGGCGCGTGGGACGCGATCCTCGTGCTGATCCGCGAGCGCGTGCGCCAGGGCGTGCACGCCGACGGCGGCACCGACGCGCTGCGCGCGCTGGTCGAAGCGGCGCCGCCCTCGGCCTCGCGCCGGCGGTGGCGCACGGCGCTCCGCATCGTGATCTCGGATCTCGCAGGCGCTGCGGATGCGGCCAACGAGCCCGAGCCGGAGGGCGTCGTGGCGGGGACCGATCCACCGCTCCCCGCCGGGGACCGCCTGCGCGCGATCGTCCATGGGCGACGCGAGCTGGACGACGCGCTCCTCTGGGCGCTGATCGCCGAAGAAGCGCTCGGCGACGACCCCGCGACGCTCGAGCGGCTGCGCGTGCGCGCGCTGCATCGGCCGCGCCTCGATCCGCTGCTCTGCGGCGAGCTCGCGCGGCGGCAGGGCTTCTCGGCGTCGACGATGGAGGTCTGCCTCCGTGCGTGGGCGCGCGAGCCCGAGCCGATCTCGGCGTCCGTGCTGGCGCGTGCGTTCCTCGAGGCGCGCCCGCCCTCGGGTCTGTCGCCGACCGCGTTCTTCGAGCAGGCGCACCAGGCGCTCGCCGACCAGCTGCCGAGCAGCGTGCTGCACGAAGAGGCGATCTGGCGTGCGCGTGCCGGCGACGCGCCCGGCGCGCTCACGGCGGAGATCGAGGCCGAGGCGCGCGGCCACGTGCCCGGGCCTTGGGGCGGGAGCGGCCCGCCGATGCGTCGGGGCGTGCTCGTGCGCGCGCAGAGGGCGCGGCCCGTGCCGCGCTGGGCGGATCTCGCGCTCCTCGCGCTGGGCGATGCGCGCGTCGCCGCCGCCCAGCTCTACGCGGCAGCGGCGATCGCCAGCGTGCGCGAGCGGCAGGCGCCCGATGCGAGCACGGACCTCGCGTACGCGGCGCGCGACCTCGTGGCGTGGGCGATGAGCGATCGCGCGGCCGATCGAATCGACGACGACGGCATCGAGGCCTTCGAGCGCGCGCGGGTGCGTGGGCTCGCCGCGGCCGAGGTGGAGCCGCTCGCGCAGCGCTTTCCCGAGTCCTCGCTCGTGGCGTATGCGTCGGCGGTCAGCGCGATCCGCGCAGGCCATCGGGACGAAGCGCTGCGGTGGGCCGACGTCGGGCTGCGGAGCGAGCCGAGGCCGACGCTCGTGACGGCGATCGCGCCGATCGTGGAGGACGTGCGCGGGCCGGCCGACGCGAGCGCGCTGCGCGCGCGGGCGCACGACGCCTATCCCGACGACCCACGCTTCGATCGCGCGGCGACCGATCCCGTGCCCCCGGTCGCTCCGACGGCGTCGGCGCGGCCGACGACGAGCGACGAGAGCTGCGAGCTGTCGGCGGAGCTCGCGGCGGCGCCCGACGACGAGGCGCGCGACGCGATCCTGCGAGACGCGTACCGAGCTGCGCACGACGCGTCCGCGCGGCGGCGGGTCCTCGCCTGCACCGATGCGATCGCGGAGAGCCGGCCGCCCCGCGCGCCGGAAGTCGCGGCGGTCGCGACGACCGAGCCCGCGCGTCCCGCCGCGAGCTCGGCGGCGGAGCGCCGGCGTCAGGCGGAAGCCGAGGCGGAAGCGCGAGCGGCGGCCGCGGAGGCCGAGAGCCGGCGCCGCGCCGAGGAAGCGACGCGGCGCGCGCAGGAGAGTGAGGAGCGCGCGGCGGCGGCCGAGGCGCGCGAGCGCGAGGCCCAGGCGCGCGTCGCCGAGGCCGAGCGGCGTGCGGCCGAGGCCGAGCGACGTGCGATCGAGGCGCGCGCGCGTGCGCGTGCGGCCACCGAGCCGACGGCCGAGACGACGAGCGACGCCGAGGCACGCGCGGCGGAGGCGGAGCGACGCGTGGTCGAGGCGGAGCGGCGCGCGGCGGAGGCCGATGCGCGCGCGGCGCTCGCGGAGCGGACGGCGATCGAGGAGATGCGTCGGATCGCGGAGGCGTCGCGTCGCGCGAGCGAGACGACGGCGAGCGCGACGGTCCCCGAGACGACCGTGGCGGTGACGGAGCCGACGCCCGCGGTGGCCGCCGTCCCCGAGTCGACGGAGACGACGCCCGTGGCGGCCGCGGTCCCCGAGCCGACGCCGCCGACGACGACGGAGCCGACGCCGACGCCCGCGGTTGCGACCGCCGAGCGTGCGGCGGAGGCGCCGACGGAGGCGACGCCGACGACCGCGCCCGTCACGTCGAGCGCGGCCCCGACGCCGCCGAGCGAGGTCGCGACGGCGGAGCCGACGGCGCCGCCGGTAGCGCCCGCGCAGGGCAACGTCCTCTACTCTCCGGAGCTCCCGCCGCCCACGCCCGCCGAGCGAGCGGCGCGCGCGCGTGCCCTCGCCGAGGAGGCCGAGCAACGCGTCGCGGTCTCCGAGGAGCGTGTCGCGACCGCGGCTGCGCGCGCCGCCGACGCCGAGGCGATCGCCTCGGAGGCGGGGCCGCGGGCCTCGGGCGCCGAGACGCGCGTCGTCGACGGCGAGCAGCGCGCGCTCGAGGCCGAGACGCGCGCCGCCGAGGCCGAGCGGCGGGCCGCCGAGGCCTCGCGCCGTCTCGCGGAGGTCGTCACCGTGGCCGCCGCGCCCATGCCGACCGAGGTCACGGCGGCCACGCCCGAGACATCCGAGACGACGGTGGCCCCCACCGTGGCCACGAGCGAGGTCGTCACTGCGGCGGCCGAGACGACGCTGGCGCCGACGAGCGTCGCGGTGGCCGAGCCCGAGAGCACGCACCTCGGAGGCCTCGGTCTCGAGGCGGTGCTCGATCCCGATCCCGCGGCGCAGCGGCGCGGTGTCGAGCTCGCCGCACGGGATCCGGCCGGCGCGCTCGTCGCGGCGCGCGATCTCGTGCTCGCGCCCGCGCCCGCCGTGCCGCCCTCGGACGGGCTGCCGCCCTTCGGCAAGGTGCAGGCCCTCGTCGCGCTGCCGCTCTCGGCGCGCACGCAGCTCGCGCACGAGCTGATGAACGGCTCGGATCGCGCGCTCCGTCTCGTCGCGCTCGCCGCCGAGCAGCTGCGCCCGGACACGGTGGACGCCGAGACGCTGCGCCGGACGATCGAGACGGAGGACGCCGGGCTCGCGCTCGAGGCCGTTCGCGCGCACGGGCTTCGTCCTCGTGCGACCGACCTCGCGGCGATGCGCACGCGCCTCGACGCCATGCACGCTCCGCTCGCCCCGGCCGATCGCGCGCTCGCCGCAGCCATCGTCCACGCGCTCGCGGCCGCGGGCGATGCGCACGATCGGGCACGCCTCGCCGCGGCTCCCGCGCTCGTGCGCAGCGGCGCGGAGGCCTCGTCCGATCTCGCGCTCGCGAGCGCCGTCGATCACGACGCGGCGCTCTACCTCGCGGCGCGCGGCGCCGGGCTCGTTCGGGATCCGCGGCTCGCGCCCGAGGCCGAGCGCTTGCGCCGTGCGCGACGCCCGAGCCCGCCCTCCGCCGAGGCCGTGCGCTTGCTCGCGAGCGACTCGCTCGCGCGCGTGCTGAGCGGCAACGCCTGGCGCTTCGTGCGCCTCGCGATGCCTTCGCGCTTCGTCTCGGCGCTGACCGGGGAGGGCGCCGATCCCGTGCTCGCGCTGCCGATCCGCGCCTGGGTCGAGGAGCATGGCGGCGCGGAGCTCGGCCCCTCGGGCGGGCTGGACGGCGAGCGGCCGATCGAGTGCGCGCTCGCCGACAGCGGCCCGTCGTCGTGGGTCTGCGTCGCGACCGTGCGCGATCGCGACGTGCTGCGCGCCTCGCTCGCGCGGCGCCCGCTCGGGGCCCACAGCGCGCCGTGGATCGCGCTCGGGGCGGCGGATCTCGCTCGCACGCTCCCGATGATGGCGGGCCCGACGCCCTTCGTGCTCGATCGGCTCCTCGCCGCGCCGGGGGCGAGCGACGCCGATGCCCTCGCCTTCTCGGAGCGCGCGCGCGTCGAGGTCGATCTGGGCGGCGTCACGGTCGAGCGCTTCGCGACGCTCGCTCGGCGCGGCGACGCCGCGACGACGATCGACGACGAGCTCTACCTGTTCACGGGCGATCGCGTGGTCGTCTTCGGCGACGAAGAGACGGCGCGGACGCTCCTCGGGCGCCCGCCCATCGTCTCACGGGCGCTCTCGCGCTCGGCGCGCTTCCGTCGCGTCACGCGCGGATGGATCGATGGGCCGACGCTCGAGATCGCGACCCTCGACTGGCGCCCGGCGGCGCAGGTCCCCCTCTTCGCGCGTCGCGACGCGTCCATCGTGCTCGCGCCCGACGCGGGCGGCGTGGTCGCGACGATGGAGGCGCCGTTGTCCGAGCGCTGGCGCGACGTCGCGCCGCTGAGCGCGCTCTTGCCGGACGAGGCGGTCTCCCGCTACGCCCTCGCCGTGGGCGCACCCGCCGTCCCGCGCACGCGCCGCGCCCCCGCCGCGCCGCCACCGAGCGATCGCGCGGCGCTCGCCGCGCTCGTGCTGCGCGAGTCGGAGCGCATCGCGCTCGCGTGGATGCCCAGCGAGAGCGGCGCGCTCTGGGACCGGTGGATCGCCGTCGTCGAAGGGCCGCGGATCGACGGCGCGCTCGCCGCCGCCGGGGTCAGCGCGCCCGAGGGCGATGCGCTGGCCACGCTCGCGGGCGGGTCGATCGCGCGGCGCGGGACGCGCTGGATCGTCGGCGCCACGGAAGAAGACGTGCGCGCGGCCCTCGCTCGCCCCGACGTCCCCGCCGCCGCGCGCACGACCGCGCTGGGCGCGGGCCACCTCCACGCCGCGCGCGCCGCGCAGGTCACCGCCGCGTACGCGCTCGCGCTCCCTCCCGGCGATGCGCGCTACGCCGAGCTCGATGGGCTCGGCGACGCGCTCGCGACGGCGGGCGAGCTCTCGTTCGAGGCCACGGTCGAGGCACGCACGCTCGTGCTCCTCACCCGCGTGCGTCCGCGCGCGCCCTGATCTGCAGCCCTCACACCGTCGGGACGAGCACGACCTTGCCGACGTTCTTGCCGTGCTCGAGGCGGCCGAACGCGTCGGCGGCCTTGTCGAACGGGTACACGCCGTCGAGGTGCGGCGCGATCTGGCCCGCCTCGAAGAGACGCACGCACTCCGAGAGCCCGGACTGGATCATCGGCTGCAGGTGCCACATGTGGCCGAGGTTCACGCCGGCGACGCCCTTGTTGTCGTTCATGAGCTTCATCGGATCGAACTTCGGGTTGCTCAGCACCGTGCCGATCGCGCGGAACCAGTTGGCCTTCCCGGGCGTCGCGACGTTCGCCATGCCGAAGCAGATCAAGAGGCCGCCCTCGCGGATCAGCGAGTGGCCCTTCCCCCAGTCCTTGCCGCCGAGCGGATCGAGCACGAAGTCGACGCCCTCGCCGTTCGTGAGGCGCTTCACTTCCTCGACGTAGTCCTTCGTGCGGTAGTCGATCGGGTGATCGCAGCCCTGCTTGCGCACGTAGTCGTGCTTGCTGGCGCTGGAGGTGCCGAAGGTGGTGACGCCCTTCACCGTGCGGCAGAGCTGCAGCGCCGCCGTGCCCACGCCGCCCGCGGCCATGTGCACGAGGACGCGGTCGCCGCTGCGGATGCGCGCGACCGAGAACAACATGTGGTGCGCCGTCAGGTAGTTCACCGGGATCGCCGCGGCGATCTCGAACGACATGGCGTCGGGGATCGCGACCACCTGCGTGCTCGGCACGACCACGACGTCGCTCATGCCGCCGAAGCGCGACATGAACAGGACCCGCGTTCCCACCGCCGGGCCGGTCGCACCGTCGCCGAGCTTCTCCACGACGCCCGCGCCCTCGTAGCCCACGACGCAGGGCGGCTTCGGCGCGTCGGGATAGAGGCCCTGGCGCGCGGTGACCTCGGCGAAGTTGAGGCCCGCGGCCTTCACGCGGATCTTCACCTCCCCGCGCTTCGGCTCGGGGTCGGGGGTCTCGCGGACCTCGAGGACGTTGGGGCCGCCGTGCTTGGTGATCCAGATGGCTCGCATCGCGCGGAGCTATCGCGGCCGGGCCGGGCTCGCCATTCGCATCTCGCGAAGGCCGCGTGAAGAAACGTCTCGCGCGACGCTCGGTCGCCACCGCGAGCGGATGGATCCGATGCGAGTGACCGCGCCGAGTGAGCGCTGCGGACAGCCCTCGGGAGAGAAGAAGCGCAAGAGAGCGACGCGCTCGAGCGTCGCGACCGCCGCGGTGACACCCGGTCAGCGCGCGCTGTGGATCGCGCGGCCCTGCGTCTCCCACCACGTGCGGTACTTCTGCTGCACCACCTCGCGGTCCTTCTTGCCCGCGCCAGGGTGGAAGCCGAAGTACTGCTGCGTCATCGTCTTGAGGTCCTCGCCCGCCGCCGCGCGCAGCGTCTCGTCGCCGTGCGTGAGCGCGTCGATGAGCCACTCGATGCGGTGCCGGCTCTCGTTCCGGTCGGCCCACGCGCTCCACTTGCGGGCGCCCGCGCCGAGGTCCTCGCAGGTGATCTCCACGAGCGCCAGGTGCGCCGCGTGCACCACCGCGCCGTCCTCGTCCTCCAGCAGATCCACGAGCAGCCGCAGCGCGCCCGCGTCTCGGATCGCGCCGAGCGCGGCGATGGCGCGCAGCCGCTTCTGCGGATCCTTGCCGCGGATGCGGCCCGTGCGTCGGAGCACCGTGAGGGCTTCGACCATCTCCGGCAGGCCGCGGTGCTTGAGCAGCGCCTCGGCCGCGAGCTTGCGCGTCGGCTCGTCGTCGTCGAATACGCGCGCGGCGAGCGGCTCCACGAGCCCGCCCGCGATGAGCTCGTTCGCGAGCATCGTGGCGTAGAAGCGGTGCTCGGTGTCGCCGCTGCCGAGGATGGACGCGAGATAGGGCACGGCGCGCTCGCGGTAGGCGAAGAGCGCCCGCGCGATTGCGCTCACGTCGCGCCCGCGCGGCTGCTTGCGGTGCGGGCGACGGCGGTCGAACCAGAGCGGGCCAGGGAAGGCCTGCGCGAGCGAGGGCAGCGGCGCATCGCCCAGGCGCAGGAGCGCGTCCACGATCGCCTTCTCGCCGTCGGGGCCGGCGTGCATCAGCTCCACGACGAGGTCGTTGACGTTGTCGCCCATGTCGACGATCACCGAGCGCTGCGCGGCTTGCGGCGGGATCGACGGCGAGGCGCGGCCGGGACGGTGCGAGACGGTGGCTTTCTCCGGCCGTGTGGACACGGCGCCGCGCGAGTAGCTGCCGGTCGGGATGCGGACCTTCTCTTCGATCGTGACGGGGATCTCTTCGTCGTCCTCGCGGCGCGGATCGGCGCGCCGGCGCGCGGCGGGATCGCGGCCCGAGCTGCTCTCCGTGGGCGCGCTGCGGCCCGGCGCGGGGCGCACGCTCTGGCCACGCTTGGGCGTGCCCACGACGTCGACCTTCGTGTCCTTGTAGAGATACGTCTCTCGCGGGGGCGCGTGGCGCTCGCCGGGCGTGCTCTGCGTCGCGTGCCCGGCCGTGTCTTCCTCGCCGTCGCGCTCGCCGTCGTTCTCGTACTCGCCCGAGGTGTCGAAGTCGTCGAGCTCGCCCTCTTCGACCGTGCCGACGACCATCTCGGGGCCGTCGTCTTCCTCGCTCGGCGGGGGGGCCGGCTCGGTCGAGCGACCCTGGATGGGCAGCAGGCTCTCGGGCATCGTGTCGCGCCCGACACCGATCGCCGTCGGCATCGTGATGGCCGGCTCGCCGGCGGGCGTGGGCACGGGGACGCTCTTCGGGCTCTTCGGCGCCGGGAAGCCCGTGGGCCCCGCGAGCGGAAGCCCGATTCCCAGATCGAGCGCATCGCTCTGCGGCGGCGGCGGCGCGCTCCGCGGGATGCCGACCATCTGACGCAGCGCCGCGGCGCGCCCCGGGGAGCGCACGACCGATGCGACGTCGGGCGCCGGCGGCAGCGACGAAGAGGCGCTCGACGGCGGCGGCGGGAGCGCGGCCTCGCGCGAGCCCTCCTCTCGCGGCGGGGGCGGCGTGGACTCGGGCACGCTCGGCGCGGCGATGATCGCGTCGACGAGCGAGCGCGGTGCGATCGCGTCGCTCGGCGGCGGCGCCGAGGCGCGCTCCACCCGAGGCCGATCGGCCGCCGGCGGCGCCGACCAACGATCGGGGCTGCGCGAGACCCGGGGCGCGGGAAGGGCGCCCACCGAGCGGGCGGCGGCCTTCAGATCGCTGCGCTCGGGCAGCGCGCTCGGGGACTTCGCGAACTCGCTCTTCGAGCTCTTCTTCCGCTGCAGGATGATGCGCTCGAGCGCGAGCGCCACGCGCGGCACGAACGCGACGAGCTCCGGGATGTCCGAGCTCGTGAAGGGATCGCCATCGCGATCGGCGTACAGGATGAGCACCGCGCGCTCGCGCAGAGCGACGGGCGCGAGCAGCGTCGTCGCGCTCGGCGGGCGCCGCAGGTTGCCGATCACCTCGCGGTCGGCGTCCGAGGTGTTCATCGGCTCGATCGTCGTCTCGCGCAGGCGGCGCACGATCGCGAAGCGACCCGGCACGTCGAGCCGCACGTGGAGCTGGCGCACCTCGTCGGCGCTCGCGCCGGGCCCGAATGCGTCGCGCCCCTCCGCGACGTCGCCGTTCACGACGAAGAGCGCCGCGTAATCGAAGAACTGCCGCGCGAAGGCGAAGAAGATCGCGAGGACGTCGTCGCGCCCGGTCGCCTGGTCGAGCAGCTTCGCCGCGGCGCCCGCCGTGAGCGGGCCGCGCAGTCGCCGCAGCTCCGCGAGGGGCGTTCCCGGCGAGCTCTGCGCACGCGTGATCTCGGGCGGATCGCTCGGTGCGCTGGGCGGCTTCGGGCGCGTGGATCCGCGCCGCGGATCGTTCTCGGTCGCGCGCGGAGGGGGGTGCGAGGAGCGACGCACGCCGACGCCGAGCACCGGCGCCGGGATCGCACCTTCGATGCGCGGCGCGGGCACGCTCGCGTGCTTGGTGGGCTGCGGCGGGGCGACGCCGGGCGTCGTGGTGCGCGGCAGGTGCTCGGAGAGATCGAGGCTCGTGTCGAAGCTCGTCTCCGTGGGCTGGGCGATCGACGCGGGTGGGAGCACCGACGCCGGCGTCGCCGCAGGCGGCGCGACCGAGCCCGGCGCGGGCGGCGCGACCGAGGCCGCCGCGAGGGAGGCCGGCGGCGCGACCGACGCGGGCGGCGCGACCGATGCGATCGGCGCCATCGACGCGCGCTTGGAAGGGAACCCGTTGGGATCGGTCGTGCGGCCCTCGCTCGGCGGCAGCTGCGAGGGGCGCGGCGGAGGCGGCGGAGCCGGCTCGTCCTCTTCTTCGTCGAGCCAGCTCGCGGCGCTCGGTCGCGGCTTGGTCGGCAGCTCCGCGAGCGCGCCTCGGTCGACCTTTCCCTGCTGCGGTGGTGCGACGTAGGGCACCTCGCCCGCCTCGCGGTGGCGCAGCTTCTCGATCAGGCGCCGATGCCGGGCCGAGGGCTCGACGCCGTAGTGGTGCTGCAGGCCTGCCGCCACGCGCACCTCGCACACGATGCGCGCGACGAGCTCGTAGCCGAGCAAGAAGCCGAGCTGCGACTCCACGTCGGGCGCGAGCGGGCTCGCCGTGGCGACCAAGAGCGCGCGCCCATCGACGGCGAGCGGAAGGAGGCGATGCTTCTCCGCGACCTCGCGCGGCACGAGGCGCACGGTGTCGCGCGCCACCTTCATCACCTCGTCGCGCGTGGCGGGGAGCACCCCCGCGAGCGCGGCCTGGTAGGCCGCCAGCGTGTTCTCGGCGATCGCCTCGAGCTCGAGGAGCACCGTGGCGATGTCGCCGCCGGAGACGACCTGCTTCTGCAGGGCTTCCTCGATCTTCCGTACCGGTACAGCCTGGTCACGGGCGAGCAGCGAAGTGAGGGCCGACATGGACGGAAGGTCCGCGCATGATCCCCGTGTGTGGGGTCAGGTGTCAACGCCGACGACCTCGACCCGCCCCCGCGGGGTGGGGGCCCGCTCGGTCACGCTTTCCGCAGGTACATCGCCTTGAGCATCACGCTCATGCCGTCGACCTTGCAGTCGACCTCGTGATCGCCGTCGACGAGGCGGATCTTCTTGATCTTCGTCCCGCCCTTCAGCGTGGTCGAGCTGCCGCGCAGCTTCAGGTCCTTGATCAGCACCACGTCGTCGCCGTTCGCGAGGACCGTCCCGTGTGCGTCCTTCACGACCCGCGGCCCATCGTCCTCGCTCGCCGCCTCGGTGGCCTTCGGCCACTCGTGGCCGCAGGTCAGGCACTCGTAGTGGTCCTTGGCCTCGGCGACGTCGTTCAGGGTGCAGATCGGGCAAGCGGGCAGGGTCGACATGGCGCGAGGTCTGGCAGCTCGTGGCGAGAACGCCACGGTCCCGCGCCTGGCACCGAGCGCCCGGCCGGGGTACGCGAGGCCGCCATGAGCGTCCTCGACGCGCGCGATCTGCGGAAGTCGTTCGGAGAGAAGGTCCTGCTGGACGGGGCCTCGCTCACCATCGAGGACGGCGAGCGCGTCGGCCTCGTGGGCCGCAACGGCGCCGGCAAGACCACCCTCGCCAAGATCCTCGGCGGTGAAGAGCCGGCCGACGGCGGCACGATCGCGCGGCGGCGCAACGCGATCGTCGGCTACCTTCCGCAGGTCCCCGTCTTCGACCCGGGGCGCACGGCCTGGTCCATCGCCTGCGAGGGCCTCTCGCGCTGGAACGAGCAGAAGGCGCGCTGGGACGCCGCCACGGCGCGGATCGAGGCGGGCGACACGGGCGAGAAGTGGCTCGAAGAGCAGGCGAGCGCGCTCGCGGCGATCGATCACCTCGGCGGCTGGGAGCCGCAGCACCGCGTCCGCTCGCTCCTCGACCACCTCCAGGTCCCCGACCCCGAGCGCGCGATCGGCACGATGAGCGGCGGCGAGCAGCGTCGCGTGGCCCTCGCGCGCCTGCTCGCCCTCGAGCCCGACCTCGCGATCCTCGACGAGCCGACGAACCACCTCGACGCCGACACGATCGAGTGGCTCGAGGGCTACCTGCTCGACTCGTATCAGGGCGCGATCCTCTTCGTCACGCACGACCGCTACTTCCTCGACCGCATCGTCACGCGCACGATCGAGCTCTCGCGGGGCCTGCTCCACTCGTACGACGGCGGCTACGGCGACTACCTCGGCGCCAAGGCCGAGCGCGCCGAGCACGAGGCCCGGGCGGAGCAGAACCGCCGGAACTTCGTGCGCCGCGAGCTCGAGTGGCTGCGGCGGACGCCGGCCGCCCGCACCGGCAAGCAGAAGGCGCGCATCGACCGCGCCGAGGCGGCCATCGCCCAGCGCGCGCCCGAGCGCGAGCGGACGGTGGCGCTGAGCATGGAGGCCTCGCGCACCAGCAAGACGATCGTGGACGTATCCGACCTCCGGATCGAGATCGGCGGCCGCGTGCTGGTGGACGGGCTGACGCTCGCGCTCACGAAGGGCGAGCGCGTCGGCATCGTGGGGCCCAACGGCGCGGGCAAGACCACGCTGCTCCGGACGCTCCTCGGCGAGATCCCGCCAGCGGCCGGCAAGGTGCAGCGCGGGGCGGCGACGCAGATCGCCTACCTCGACCAGGCACGCTCGGGTCTCGACCCGGACCAGACCGTCATCGACTCGATCGCGGGGGGGCGCCTCCGCGTGGAGATCGGCGGGGAGAACCGGGACATCCGGGGCTGGCTCGACGAGATGCTGTTCTCTCCCGCCCAGCAGCGGCAGCCGGTCGGGTCGCTCTCGGGAGGGGAGAGGGCGCGCGTGCTGACCCTCCGGATGCTGCTTTCCCCGGCGAGCTTGCTGGTCCTCGACGAGCCGACGAACGACCTCGACACCGAGACCCTCTCGGCGCTCGAGGACATGCTGGTGACCTTCGACGGGACGGCGCTGATCGTCACCCACGACCGCTGGCTGCTCGACCGGGTCGCCACGGCCATCCTGGCGTTCGAGGGCGACGGGAAGGTCGTCCGGTACGCGGGCAACTGGTCGACCTACGTCACGCTCCGCGAGCAGCGGCAGGCCGAGAAGGCCGCGGCCCAGAAGGGGGCGGCGCCCGTCTCCGTGCCGCCGCCGGCGCCCGCGAAGGCGAGCGAGCCGAGCGCCAAGAAGCTCACCTATGCCGAGCGCCTGGAGCTGGAGGGGCTGCTCGATCGGATCGGCGCCGAGGAGGCGAAGCTGGCCGAGCTCGAGGCGGCCGCGAACGATCCGGACCTGTTCGCCAAGCGCGGCCACGAGGTGAAGGAGCGCCTGGCGGCGGCCGAGGCCCAGAAGGCGGCCGTGGCGGCGCTCTACGCGCGCTGGGAGCACCTCGAGTCAAGAAAGTAGCCAATTTCGCGGCTCGTTCCGCGAAAACGCACAAAAAACCTGGGAAATGCGGACATCGACCGCAGAATCGCCCATGGAACGTGCCGTTCCCACATGTGCGTACAAAAATGCGCAGATCCGCGTTGCGAGGTGCGCATTTGGGTTGCCCGAGGAGCGTTTCGCTGATCTCCTAGGGGTCATGACGGTACGACTGCAACGGGGAGCCCTTCGGATGGACCGGCTCGCGGCGGCTGCGGCCACCGTTCGCGCCGCTTCGGACGCCGGCCTCCGCCGCCTCCGCATCCGCCGCAAGCTCCGTGGCTCGGGCCCCTTCCTGCTCGCGGGCATCATCATGACGCTCGTGCTCGGCCCGCGCGCTCCGGCCGCCGCCGACCTCGGCGACGAGGAGACGCAGGCCCTGGCGCCCGTCGTCGAGGCCCCCGCCGCGGCCGAGCCGGTCGAGGCCGTGCCCGCCGAAGACGTGGCCGCTCCGGTGGTCGAGGCCGTGCCCTCGCCCGAGCTCCTGACCGAGCAGCTGCACCTCGGCACCCGTCTTACGGCGCTGCAGGTGATGCGCCTTCCCCCGAATCCGCAGATCGTCGAGGCGGCCCAGCTGGCGGGCGAGACGCCCGAGCACCTGCTCTGGCCGGTGGCGACGGGCCACTTCGGCCGCGGGTTCGGCTACACCCGCGCCGGGCGCCCCGACCTCGCGCACCTGGGCGTCGACATCAACGCGCCCACGGGCGACGCGGTCGTCGCGGCGGCCGATGGGGTCGTCGTCTACGCCGGTGACGCGATCGACGGCTTCGGCAACTTCATCGTGATCGTCCACCCGAACGGGTGGGGCACCTCGTACGCCCACAACTCCGAGATCCAGGTGCGCACGGGCCAGCTCGTCCACCGCGGCGAGCAGATCGCGCTCGTGGGCGCGACGGGGCTCGCGCACGGGCCGCACGTGCACTTCGAGTTCTACCGGAGCGGCGCCCCGGCCGATCCGACGCCGCTCTTCGAGGAGGCGCCGCCGAACGTCGAGCGCATGGTCGAGCACGCGGCCCTCGAGGCGCGCCTGCACCCGCGCCGCCGGCGGTGAGCGTTCGGGGGACTGGGCGGTCCCCTCGCTCCTCGGCCGGGGCTCAGCTGCTACCGACGGCCTGCAGGAACACGTCGCCGTAGCTGCTCAGGCGCGCGGGGCCCATCCCGTGCACCGCGCCGAGCTCGATGCGGGACTTGGGCTTGGCGCGCGCGATCTCGACCAGCGTTCGGTCGTGGCAGACGACGTAGGGCGGCACGCCCTGCTTCTCGGCCAGCTCGCGGCGCACGGTGCGCAAGCGCTCGAAGATGGCGAGCTCGGCGCCCGCGAGCGAGCCGGTGGCGGCGCGGGGCCCAGCGACGGCGGCGGCGCGGCGGCGGTCGGCGCGCGAGACGACCGCGTCGGGCAAGAGGACGCGGATCGGATCGTCGCCGCGCATCGCGCGCACGCCGGTCGCCGTGAGGTAGGGGCAGGGGAGATCGCCCGTGGTCAGGTCGACGAGGCCCGCCGTGACCAGGCGCCGGAGCAGCGCGAGCACCCACTCGGCGGAGCGGTCGCGCAAGAGGCCGTGCGTCGAGAGGCGCGTGAAGCCGAGGCGTGCCTGTTTCTCGTCGTCGAGCCCGTGCAGCATGTTCGCGACGGCCTGCATGCCCGCGCGGCGATCGGCGCGCGCCACGCCCGAGAGCGCCTTGCGCACCACGAGCGCGTCCTCGTCGGAGGCGGCGGTCTTGGCGCCGCCCTGCTCGAGCCGCTCGCAGACGTCGCAGTGGCCGCAGCCGCCGAGGAGCTCCTCGTCGTCGTCGAAGTAGCGGAGGATGAAGTCGTGCCGGCAGCTGCCCGCCTCGACGTAGCGGAGCAGGTCGCGGAACAGGTTCCACTGCCGCTTGACCTCGGCGGGATCCACGATCGAGTCGTTGGGGCCGCGCTCGACCATGCGGCGGCGCAGCGCGATGTCGGACGACGACGAGAGCAGGAGCCCGAAGGCAGGCTTGCCGTCGCGGCCGGCGCGGCCGACCTCCTGGTAGTAGGCCTCGATCGAGCCGGGCGGCGAGACGTGCACGACGGCCCGCACGTCGGGGCGATCGATGCCCATGCCGAACGCGTTGGTGGCGGCGACGACGTCGACCGTGCGCGTCGCGAAGGCCTCGCTGACGCGCGCGCGCTCCTGCGCCGGAAGTCCCGCGTGGTAGGCGGCCGCGCGATAGCCGAGCGCGGCGATGCGGCGGGCCGTGTCCTCGGCGCCGCGTCGCGTGGCCGCGTAGACGATGGCGCCGCCGGCGGGTCGGCTCGCGGGGCCGAGGGCGTCCTTCAAGACGCGCGTCATCGCGCTGCGGCGCGAGCCCGGCGAGTCGACCTCCTCGGCCGCGAGGTGCAGGTTCGGGCGCGCGAAGCCGCGCAGCACGACGGCGGTGCTCGCCGGGTCGAGGCCGAGCTTCTCGAGGATCTCCTCGCGCACCATCGGCGTGGCGGTCGCGGTGCAAGCGAGCACGCGCGGCGCGCCCAGCTCGCGCAGCACTTCGCCGAGGCGCAGGTAGTCGGGTCGGAAGTCGTGGCCCCACTGCGAGATGCAGTGCGCCTCGTCGATGGCCACGAGCGGCGCGCGCAGCTGCTTGAGCCGATCGAGGAGCGCCGCGTTCCCGAGGCGCTCGGGGGCGACGTACACGAGCCGGTACTTGCCCTCGGCGAGCTCGCGCTCGCGCTGCCGCCGCACGTCGGGATCGAGCGTCGAGGCGAGATAGGTCGCGGCGATCCCGCGGGCCTCGAGGCCGCGCACCTGGTCGTCCATGAGCGCGATCAGCGGCGAGACGACGATCGTGGTGCCGGGCAGCTCGGTGGCCGGGAACTGGTAGGTGAGCGACTTGCCGCCGCCGGTGGGCGCGATGACGAGCGCACGCCCCGGGCCCTCGAGCAGCGCGCGGATCGCCTCTTCCTGCCAGGGCCGGAAGGACGGCAGGCCGAAGCGTTCTTGCAGGCGCTGATCGAGATCGCTCATGAAGACGTGTCGGCCCGAGCGCGAGCCGGTTGAGCGTCTTGAACGAACGCCGGGCTTCCCGCCAGCGGAAGCGCGTGGACCGTGCGTTCGCGGGAGAGTCGCGAAGGCGCCGGCCCGAGAGAGCGCTGCGCGTCGACGGTCGTCCGAACGAGAGCGCCGAGGACGACCGGCCCGAGAGCGCTGCGCGTCGGCGGTCGTCCGAACGAGAGCGCCGAGGACGAGCGGCCCTCTCTCCCGCGTGAGCGGGAGAGGGCTGGGGAGAGGGACCGCGAAGCCGCGGAAGGGCGGCGCTTCTGCGATCGCGCCCGGCACCGAAATGAGAAAGCGCGAGAGCGATCGCTCGCCCTCGCGCCCCCGTCGCGCGCTCGCTACGTCAGCTCGCGGCCGGCTCGCGGTACGGGCCGTCGGCCGGCCCGATCGTCAGCTCGCGCGGCGCCTCGGCGCGGAAGCGCGTGCGGAGCAAGGCGCCGAGGCCGATGCACGCGACCACCGCGAGCGCGATCGAGCCGAGCACCGGGATCTGCGCGACCACGAAGAGGCACGTCACGCCGGCGAGGATCTGCAGGATGGGGCGGCCGCGCAGGCGCTCGCTCGGGAGCGCCGCGCCGATCACCGTCGCTGCCGCCGCGAGCCCGACGTAGGTCGCCACCGGCACCACCACCGCCAGCGCGAGCGCGATCGGGATCCCGACGATCGTGATCACGAGCGCGACGAGCACGATGCCGGTCGCGATGTAGCCGAGAAGGCCCGCGCCCGCGCTGCGCGCCGGCTCGCGGATGATGGCGAGGTGCATCGCGCTCATGCGCTCGGGCACCACGCCCGTGAGCAGCAGCGCCAGCAAGAAGAGGAGCGCCGAGAACACGAGGCCGCGCACGAGCGCCGCCGGCTCGCCGCCGTCGAGGTCCCCCGGGCCGTGATCGTGACCGCGGTGCACGACGGGCGCGTCGTGCGGGATCGCGCTCGCGCCGCCGAGCGCCTGCGCGCCGGGCGCCATCGCGACGTGGCCGCCGGCCGAGTCGACGCTGCCGTGGACGATCGCGGTCGGCCCGAGCAGCACGTCGCCGCCGAACGCCGACACGTCGCCGAGCACTTCTCCGTCGACGTGCACCGAGCCGCCGAAGGCGGACACGTCGTCGACGATCTCTCCGTAGCGGACGTAGGCGTCGCCGCCGAAGGTGGAGACGTCGCGATCCTCGGCGTGGGCGACGCCGAGCGGCGCGAGGGCCGTGAGCGCGAGGACGAGCGCGAGGACGGGCTGGGAACGCATGGACCGTGGCTCCTTTCGACACGAAGCGGGGCCCACCGCGCGCGCGAAGGCCGCGGCGAGCTGCCGATTCGGGGGCGACGTGGGTCGCTCTCCGTGTCTCTACGGGTCGCTCGGCGGCGGTATTTCGAGCGCCCGGCGCATCGCGCCCGGGGGCGTTAAGGTCCGCGCCTATGGCGCGTCGTCGTCCCACCACGAATCCGCTCACCGTCCTCGCTGGCGCGTTCGGCCGAGGCCTGCTCGTCCTCGTCCCGACGGTCGGCACGGCCTACACGATCTGGCTGGTCCTGAGCTGGATCGACTCGGCGATCGGCGTGCCGATCCCGGGGCTCGGGCTCGTGATCACGCTGACGTTGATCCTCGTCACCGGCTTCGTCGCCTCGAACGTGATCGGCCAGGCGGTGATCGGCGCGCTCGAGAACGCGGTGAAGCGCCTGCCGGTGGTGAGCCTGCTCTACACCTCGCTCAAGGATCTGCTCGGCGCGTTCGTCGGCGACAAGAAGAGCTTCGACCGCCCGGCGATGGTCGCTCTCGATGGCGAAGGAAAGACGAAGGTGTTCGGCTTCGTCACGTGCCAGCGCTTCGACGACGTGCGGCTCGCCGGCTACGTCGCGGTGTACCTGCCGCAGGCCTACAACTTCGCCGGCAACGTGATCCTCGTGCCGAAGGACCGCGTCGAGTACGTCGACGCCGACCCGGCCCAGTTCATGGCCTTCGTCGTCTCGGGCGGCGTGAGCGAGATGACGGGCGCGCGCACGATGCTCGAGCGCTCGCGCGAGAGCCTCACGGGGACGAAGTCGATCCCCTGATCATCTCCCCGTAGCCTTCGCGGTAGCTCGGGTAGCGGAACGAGAAGCCGCTCCGGGCGAGGTAGCTCGGCTCGATGCGCTTGCCGGTGCGAGTCGGCGGCACGCTCGTCAGCGCGGGGTCGAGCCCGACGCCGATCTCGCGCGCGATCCACGCGAAGATCTCGCCCATCGGCACCGACGCCGTGTCGGTCACGTCGTAGACGCGCGAGAAAGGCCGCGGGAGGAAGAGCAGGTGCTCGATCGCCGCGGCCGCGTCGTCGCGGTGGATGCGGTTGCCGACGCGGCCGGGCTCACCGACGGTGCGGCCCTCGCGGACGGCGCGCACGATGCGATCGCGCCCGGGGCCGTAGATGCCGCTCAGGCGCGCCACGATCCCGGTCTCGATGGGCAAGGCGCGCTCGGCCTCGAGCACGCGCTCGGGCGTGCCCGTCGCGTAGGGCCCGGCCGGATCGACGAGCCCGCCCGCATCCTCGGCGTAGACGGCGGTGCTCGAGACGAGCACGAAGCGCTCGAGGGCGGCGCCTGTGCGAGCGAGCGCGTCGAGCACCGAGCGCACGCCTGCCGGATAGGCGCGCTCGTAGGCGGCATCGCTCCGCTCGTCGGGCGCGACGGCGTACACCACCCGCTCGATCTCGCGCGGGAGCGACAAGGCAGAATCGGGGAGCGTCGCCTGCAGCCCTTCGACGCCCTCGGGTAGCGCGCGAGCCGATCGCGTCAGCGCGATCACTCGCTCGCCGCGGGCGACGAGGCGCGCGGCGAGCGCGCTCCCCACGTACCCGCAGCCGGCGATGAGCGTCGTCACGCCGAGGGCTCGCTGCCCTCGCTCGCCGCAGGCTTCTTCTTCCCGGCGCTCTTCTTCTTCGGCGCCTTGGGCGCGGCCTCGGCCTTCGGCGCCTTCGCCGCCTTCGGGGCCTTCGCCGCCTTCGGAGCTGCCGCCGCCTTCGGGGCCGCACCGCGCCGGCCACGACCGCGCCGGCCACGACCGACCTGGCCGCTCGCTTCGCGCTCGCGCCGCTCGGCGAGCAGCTCCTGCGCGCGCTCGGGCGTGATCGACTCGGGCGAGTCGCCCTTGCGCAGCGTCGCGTTCGTGTCGCCGTCGGTGACGTAGTGCCCGAAGCGGCCCTCCTTGAGCACGATCTTCTTCTTGCTCACCGGATCGTCGCCGAGCTCCTTGAGCGGGCCCGCGGCCGCGCCCGCCGCGCGGCGACGCCCGCGCTCCTTGGGCTGCGCGAGCAGCGCGAGCGCCTCGGGCAGCGTGATCCCGAAGATCTGATCCTCGCTCGCGAGCGAGCGGCTCTCCTTGCCCTTCGTGATGTACGGGCCGAAGCGCCCGTTCTGCGCCGTGATGATCTCGCCGTCGGCCGGGTCGTGGCCGATCTCGCGCGGCAGGCTGAGCAGCTTGAGCGCGTCCTCGAGCGTGATCGTGGCGGGCTGCATGCTGCTCAAGAGCGACGCCGTCTTGGGCTTCTCGGCCTTGGCGTTGCCGGCCTCGCCGAGCTGCACGTACGCGCCGTAGCGGCCCACGCGCACGAGCACGGGCTGGCCCGTCGCGGGATCGCTCCCGAGCTCGCGATCGCCGCTCGGCGCCGAGAGCAGCGCGAGCGCCTTCTCGACCGTGAGCTCGTCGGGCGCCATGTCCTCCGCGAGCGAGACCGTGTCCTCGCCGCGCTGCACGTAGGGGCCGTAGCGGCCGACGCGCGCGACGATGTCGACGCCGTTCTCGTCCTTGCCGATCGGGATCGAGTTCACCGCGCGTGCGTCGATCTCGCCGAGGTTCGTGTTCACGAGCGCGCGCAGGCCCATCTCGAGCGGGCCGTCGCCCTCGAGCATCGCGCCCGCTTCCGGCGAGGGCACGTTGCCCGCCGAGGTCGGCGCGCCGCCGAAGTAGAAGCGCTTGAGCCAGGGCACCGCCGACGCGCTGCCGGTCGCGATCGCGTCGAGGTCGTCCTCCATCTTCGCGGTGAACGCGTAGTCGACCAGGCGCGGGAAGTGCTTCTCGAGCAGCGAGACCACCGCGAACGCGGTGAACGAGGGCACGAGCGCCGTGCCCTTCCGGATCACGTAGCCGCGGTCCTGGATCGTGCCGAGCGTGCTCGCGTACGTGGACGGGCGGCCCACGCCGAGCTCTTCGAGGCGACGCACGAGCGAGGCCTCCGTGTAGCGCGCGAGCGGCTGCGTCTCGTGGCGGTCGGCGCGGAGCGAGCGCGCCGCGAGCGCGTCCTTCTCGTTCAGCGGCGGCAGGTGCTTCTCGCGGTTCTCGAGCTCGGCGTCCGGATCGTCGGAGCCCTCGACGTACGCGCGGAAGAAGCCGGGGAAGGTGATCGTGAGGCCCGACGTCGTCAGCTCGACCGCGCGCCCGTCGGCCGACTTGCCGCCGATGCGCACGCTGACGGTCTCGCCGGCGGCGTCCTTCATCTGCGAGGCGACCGTGCGCTTCCAGACGAGCTCGTAGACCTTCGCCTGATCGGGCTCGAGCGTCGCCGACATCTCGTCGGGCGTGCGCCACGTGTCGCCGGCGGGGCGGATCGCTTCGTGCGCTTCCTGCGCGTTCTTCACCTTGTTCGCGTAGGTGCGCGGCGCGGGCGGCACGTGCTCGCTGCCGTAGAGCGTCTCGATGGTGCGGCGCGCGGCGGCGAGCGCGGTGTCGCTCAGCGTCGTGGAGTCCGTGCGCATGTAGGTGATGTGGCCGCCTTCGTAGAGGCGCTGCGCGGCCTTCATCGTGCGCTGCGCGCTGAAGCGCAGCTTGCGCGACGCCTCCTGCTGGAGCGTCGACGTCATGAAGGGCGGCGAGGGCGTGCGGCGGTAGGGCTTGCGCTCGATCGAGCCGACCTCGAGCGTGCGGCCTTCGAGCCCCTTCGCGAGCGCCTGCGCGCCGGCCTCGTCGAGGACGAGCGCGTCGGCCTTGACGAGCTTGCCGGTGCCGTCGAAGTCCTTGCCGGTGGCGAGGCGCTTTCCGTCGACGGTCTGGAGCGTCGCCGTCAGCTCGACGCCGTCCTTCGTCGCGAGGGTGGCCTCGAGATCCCAGTACACGGCGGGCCGGAACTTCATGCGCTCGCGCTCGCGCTCGACGAGGATACGCGTCGCAACGCTCTGCACGCGGCCGGCGGAGAGGCGCGGCAGCACCTTCTTCCAGAGCACCGGCGAGACCTCGTAGCCGTAGAGGCGGTCGAGGATGCGGCGCGCCTCCTGCGCGTTCACGAGGCGCCGGTCGATCTCGCGCGGCTTCTCGATCGCCTCGGTGATCGCCTTCTTCGTGATCTCGTGGAACACCATCCGGTGCACCGGCACCTTGGGCTGCAGCACCTCGATCAGGTGCCACGCGATGCTCTCCCCCTCGCGGTCTTCGTCGGTTGCGAGATAGAGCTCGTCGGCGTCCTTGAGCAAGTGCTTGAGGTGCGCGACGTGGTGCTTCTTGTCCGCGTCGACGACGTAGAGCGGCTTGAAGTCGTTCTCCACGTCCACGCCGAGCTTGGCCCAGGGCGTCTTCTTGAGCGCCGGGGGGATGTCGTCCGCGCTCTTGGGGAGATCGCGGATGTGCCCGATGGAGGACTCGACGACGTATCCGTCGCCGAGATAGCCGGCGATGGTGCGCGCCTTTGCGGGCGACTCGACGATGACGAGGGCCGTGCCGTTGCTGCTCATGTTCCGATCCGATCCGGTTCCGACGCGCGCGTCGGGGGCGTGCGCCCCCAAGCGACGCGGGCGGGCAAGGTGGCACGGGTTCGGCCGGTCGTCGAGAACGGGAGGAGAGAAAGAGGTATGGGGCCCCTGGCCGGCGGGTTGGGCGAGGGCGCGGAAGAAGGGGCCGGGGCCGCGCGTCCTCCGTGCGTCGGCGACCTGGTGACAAATCCGTCGCGCCGACTTACGGAGCGATCGGTCCCGCCATGAACCGCACGAGCCCTCTTCTCCTCGCGAGCTGGAGCATCACCACGGTGGCGCTCGCGCTCGCCGGTGCCGCCATGTACGTCCACCTCAGCGCGCCGGTGGCCGCGCCCGCGTCGCCGCCGCCCGCGGCCACGACCGTGGCGACGACGCCGCCGCCGAGCGCGCCCCCGCCCCCGCCCCCCGCGCCGCTGCCGGTCGCCGATCTCTCGCAAGGCGACGTCTCGCTCCCCGACGTCGTGGCGCGCGTGCTGCCGAGCGTCGTGAACATCGCGAGCGCGACGCGATCGGCGCGGCGCTCGCCGTATGGCGGCCCGCCCGAAGAGATGGTCGGCCAGAGCCTCGGCTCGGGCGTCGTGGTGAGCGAGGACGGCCTCGTCGTCACGAACAACCACGTGGTCGAGAACGGCTCGCGCATCACCGTGCACTTCTCGGACGGGCACGAGTACCCGGCGCTCGTCGTCGGCACCGACGAGATGACCGACGTCGCGCTCCTCCGCGTCACGCCGCCGACGGGCGAGACGCCGCACTTCGTCCCGCTCGCCTACGGCGACTCGAGCGCGCTGCGTCTGGGCGACACCGTGCTCGCCATCGGCAACCCCTTCGGCGTCGGGCAGACCGTGACGATGGGCATCGTGTCGGCCGTCGGCCGAGCCGACATGGGCATCGCCGAGTACGAGGACTTCATCCAGACCGACGCGTCGATCAACCCCGGCAACTCCGGCGGCGCGCTCGTCTCGATGCGCGGCGAGCTCATCGGCATCAACACCGCGATCCTGAGCGGCGGCGGTGGCCCCGGCGGTCACGGCGGCTCGGTGGGCATCGGCTTCGCGATCCCGACGGCGATGGTGCAGCCGATCGTCGAGTCGCTGCTGGCGCACGGGCAGGTGACGCGCGGCTGGCTCGGCGTGTCCATCCAGGACCTGACGCCCGACCTCGCGCACGCGATGCATGCGACGAGCACGCAAGGCGTCCTCGTGACCGACGTGGAGCCCGGCTCGCCGGGCGCGCAGGCGGGCCTGTTGCGCGGCGACATCGTGGAGCAGCTCGACACCGAGCACCTCACCTCGCCCGCGCAGCTCAGGAACCTCGTCGCCACGCGCGGGGCGGGCGCGCACGTGCAGCTCACGCTCGAGCGCAGCGGCGAGCGGCGCACCGTGCCCGTCACGCTGGGCGCGCGCCCCGGGCAGCGCGTGGCGCCGCGGACGCCGGCGCCGCCCGATCCGCGCACGCCGCCGCGCACGCAGCCGCCGATCGATCCCTGGGCGGTGCCGCCGAGCTTCGGCGTGCCGGGACAGCCGCTCTTCCCGCCGGGCTGGGGCGGGCCGAACGCGCCGCCCGGCTGGGGCTCGGGGAGCGCCACGCCCGATCCGCGTGCGCCTGCGCCGCAGGCCTCCGCGCCGCCGCCCTCGGGCGCGCCGGCGACGACGGACGTCGGCGGGCTCGCCGTCGCGGATCTCGACGCGACCACGCGCGCGCTCTTCCAGATCCCGAGCGGGATCACGCGCGGCGCGGTGGTGGTGCAGGTCACGCGTGGCTCGGCGGGCGACGCGGCCGGCGTCGACGTGGGCGACGTGATCGTGGAGACGAACGGCACGGGCGTCGCGAGCGCGACCGACTTCCAGCGCGCCTACGCCGCCGCGTCGGGCTCGGCCGTGATCCTGCTCCGCCGTGGCGGCGGCAGCACGTACGTGCTGATGCGCTGACCCAGCAGAGAGTGCTCGCGCCGGAGGACCCGGACGGGAGCGGGGCCGGAGCGCGCGAGCCGGCCCCTTTGCAGAGCGTGCTCGCCTCTACGGCCGCAGCAGCGAGCTGAGGAACGAGGCGACCATGTCGTACGAGGGCAGGTCGCCCACCTCGACGCGGCCGGGCGCGAAGCGCTTCATCGCGGCGGCGCGGCGCTCGCGCTCTTCCTTCTGCGCGAGGCCGCCTGCGTCGATGAACTCGAGGACGCGCGCGAGCTCGTCGGCATCGAACCACACGCCGTGCTCGTTGCAGTAGTCGATGATCACGCCCGAGCGATCGGCGAAGCCGCGACGCCCCATCGTCTTCCGGCAGTAGGGGCACGGCAGGTAGGTCGTCGTCTCGGGCTCGGTGGGCGCGACGCCGATCGGGCGCAGGCGCAGGCCCGCGCTCTGTTCCGTGCGCCGCGTGATCCGCTCGAGCACCGGATGCTCCACGAAGAGGCCCGTGCACCGCATGCACTCCGCCACGCGATGCTCCCCCACGCGCACGGCCGCGAGCGGCACGCTCGTGCAGCGCGGGCACGCGGCGCTCGTCGCGCCCTCGAGGCCCTCGAGCTCGAGGCTGCCGGCGCAGTGGCTGCAGTGCGGCCGCCCCGCGCGCTCGAGCGCGAAGCACGTCGGGCAGCGGACGGTGGCGAGCTCCGCTTGGCAGTGGCGACAGGTGCGCGCCTCGAACTCCACCGGCGCGCCGCACGAAGGACAGCGCAGCGTCTCGGCCTCGGCGGAGGGCTTCGGGCCCACGTCCGCGAGGGGATCGTCGTCGAGGTTGCGGAACGACATGCGCTCGATCGTATCGCGCGGGGCTTGACGCGTCGACGGCTCGCTCCGACCATCGACGGGTGGTTCTTCGCTTCGTCGCCCTCGCGCTCGTGGCGCTCCTCGCGATCTCCGCGAGCGCGTGCACCGCGATTCGGCCGCTCGATCCGTGGGAGGCCGGGAGCCCCGGGCTCGACGCGGCGGGGATCGACGCTGCGCGCGCCGACGCGTCGATGGACGCCGCGCTGCCGCCGGAGGACGCCGCCCTCGGGGACGCAGCGGCAGTGGACGCGGCGCGCGTCGATGCGGCGCGCGTGGACGCGTTCGTGCCGACCGATGGCGGCTGCGGCGATGCGCTCGTCGTCTACTACCCGGACGCGGACGGCGACGGCTACGGGGACGTGGGCCTGCCCATCCCTTCGTGCGTGGGCCCGCCGGTCGGAATGCGCACGATCCCGCGCGGCGGCGACTGCAACGATCTCGTCTCCCAGATCCATCCCGGCGCGAACGAAACGTGCAACGGCCTCGACGACGACTGCGACGGCACCATCGACGACGGTGTGACCCGCTGCGGCGCCGGTGGCTTCGGCTGCCAAGTGCGCGCGTATGGGGGGCACTCCTACGCGCTCTGCCCGACCGTGCTCCGGCGCGTCGACGCCGAGACCGAGTGCGAGAGCTTCGGCTACCACCTCGTGGTGATCGACGACGCGGCCGAGAACACGTTCGTCCAGGGTCAGGCGCAGATGGTGGGCGTCCTCGGCTCCTACGTGTGGATCGGGCTCTCGACGATGCCGCTCGCGTGGGAGGGCGGCATGGCGCCGGGGTACATGGCGTGGGAGCCGGCCGAGCCCAACGGGACGGGGACCTGCGTGCGGATGCGGGCCACGAGCGGGCTCTGGAGCGACGCCGCGTGCGCCGACCGCTACGCGTACGTCTGCGAAGCGCCCTGACGCCCGCGCCGTGATCAGAGCACGAGGCGTCCGGGCGGGTGCCCGACGACGAGCACGCACACGCCGCCGCGCTGGGCGACGTTCACGACGCGGCCCTGCGACGCGCGGCCGAGCACACCGAGGCCGTAGTCGCTGGCGTCGAACCCGTAGACGACGAAGAAGGGCTCGCGGCGTAGCGCGCCCGCTTCGTCGAAGAAGGGCAGCTCGAGCACCGGCAACGGGGCGAGACGCTGCACGACCCAGCGCTCGCCCTCCGGATCCGCGCTCGCGGCGACGTCGAGCTGCTCCTCCCACTCGCTCTGCGAGGTCGCGGGGCCGAGCCGGATACCTTGACCGCCGTAGCTGCGGTTCGGCTTGAGCACGAGGTGCTCGCGCTCGCGGCGCGCGTGCTCGAGCAGATCGCCCGTCGTTCCGTCGGGCAGCGTGGTCCGCGCCGCACGAACCAGGCGCGTCCACGGCACGTGCCGCCGGAAGAAGCGCTGCTCGTCGATCGACGCATGGCGCGACGCGAGCTCCGGATCGGTGAAGACCTCGAAGCAGCTCTTCTGATCGAGCTCGGCCGCGATCGTGCTCACGATCCGGCTCTCGGCGAAGAGGCGCTCCATCGGCGAGACGTCGACGCCCTCGTCCTCGATCTCGAGGATGTCCTCGACGGCGTAGTCGCGGTAGGCGAGATCGATCACGCGGCCCTCGAGCGTGACCTCGTCGCCGCGGATCGAGAGCTCGCTCGGGTCGGCGTGCAGCACCTCGATCCCGAAGTGGGCGCGCACGAAGCGCGAGAGCTCGGCCTGCTCGTCGGGGCCCGCGCCGCTGTACTTGGGCTCGAGCAGCGCGATCGTGCGGCCGCGGCGCCCCGTCGTCTCGAGGTGATCGACGAGCTCCTGCATGAGGAGCATGCGCGGATCCTGGGCCGTCTCGAGCGCGAGCGCGTGATCGCGCGCGCGGATCGCCGGGAGCACGGTCTCGGCGAGGATGCCGGCTGCCGTCGGGACGAGCTGCAAGCCGCCCACGCCGCCCATGTTGGGCTCGAGAAAGGTCAGGCTCCCTTTCCAGTCGACCGATGCGAAGTCGATCACGGCGTCGTGGCGGCCGATGACCGTGTTCTGGCGGCGCGTGCGCTCGGTCCAGTGGCGCCGAAGCCACGCCTCCTCGCGATCCGGCAGGCGCAGGACCGCGCGCACTTCGGGATCGCCGAAGTACGCGTCGGGCAGGCGCTTGAGGGCCGCGTGGAGCGCGAGCGTCGCGACGCGCACGTAGGCGAGCTGCTCGGGCAGCGCCGGGATCGGCATCGGCAAGAGCCGGATGATCTCGGCTTGCCCCTCGTGCTCGTACACGAAGCGGCGCGCGCGAGAGAGCGCCTCGATCCGGTGCATGACGTCGGCGAGCGCGTCGTCGGGGATCGCCGCGAGCGCCGTGCGCACCTGCGCGGCGAGCGTCGCCCCCGCGAGGCCCGCCTCCTCGACCGGCGTACGCATGGAAGCGATCTACGCACCGGCTCGTGCGATTCCAGCCGGGCGCGGAGCGCAGACCTGCTCGGGCGACGGCGGCGCGCGTGCGTACTACGTTGGGCGCGATGACCCCCGAGGAAGCGTATCGCGAGCTCTTGCGGCGCTCGCGCGACCAGATGGTGCTCGGGTCGTGCGCCACGCTGCTCGAGTGGGACGAGGACGTCACGATGCCGGAGGGCGGCGCGGCTCATCGCGCCGAGCAGCAGGCGCTCCTCGCGCGTCTCGGGCACGCGCAGGCGACCGACGAGCGTCTCGGGGAGCTGCTCGCGCGCGCGCTCGAGGGCGAGCATGCGCGCGACCCGGTCGTTCGCGCCAACCTGAAGGCGCTCGCGGACGAGCACGAAGAGGCCCGTCTCGTTCCCGGCTCGCTCGTGGAGGAGCTCGCGCGCGTCACGACGCTCTCGACGGATGCCTGGCACCTGGCGCGCGAGAGCGGCGACGTGCGGGCCTATCTGCCGAAGCTCGAGCGCGTGCTGGCGCTCAAGCAGGCCGAGGCCGACTGCGTCGCGCGCGGGCGCAGCCGCTACGACGCGATGCTCGACGAGTGGGAAGAGGGGCTGACGTGGGGCGAGCTCGCGCCGATGCTCGCGCGCCTCTCCGAGGCGAGCCGCCCGCTCCTCGCGCGCGTGCGGGACCGGCGGCCGCCTTCCGTGCTGCTCGCGCAGCGCGTGCCGGCGCCGGTGCAGGACGCGATCTGCCAGGCGCTCGCGGCCGACCTCGGCTTCGATCTCACGCTCGGGCGTCTCGACACGGCCGTGCATCCGTCGACGACGCGCATCGGCCCCGGCGACGTGCGGCTGACGACGCGCTACGACGAGGACGCCTTCACGGGCGGGCTCTTCGCGACGCTGCACGAGCTGGGGCACGGGCTCTACGAGCAGTACCTCCCCGAGGAGCACTTCGGCGCGCCGGTCGGCGAGGCGCCCTCGCTCGGCATGCACGAGTCGCAAGCGCGCCTGCTCGAGAACCACCTCGGGCGGAGCCGCGCGTTCTGGCGCTGGCTCTGGCCGCGGGCGGCGCCGAAGATCGGCGGCGCGCTCGGGGCCGCGCACGCCGACGAGATCTTCGAGGGGATCGCCGCGGTGAACGTGGGCGCCTCGCGCATCCGCGCCGACGAGCTCAGCTACGACCTGCACATCCTCGTGCGGGCCGAGCTCGAGCGCGCGCTCGTGTCGGGGGATCTGCGCGTCGGGGATCTGCCGGCCGCGTGGAACGAGGCCTACGCGAAGACGCTCGACGTGCGCATCGGGAGTGACGTCGAGGGATGCCTCTCCGACGGGCACTGGGCCGACGGGATGTTCGGCTACTTTCCGACCTACACGATCGGCAACTGCATCGCGGCGCAGCTCGTCGCCACGTTGCGCGCGGAGGTCGGGGATCTCGACGCGCGCATCGAGCGCGGCGACTTCGCGGCGCTGCTCTCGTTCCTCCGTGAGCGCGTGCACCGCTGGGGAAGCCTGTACGACACGCGCACGCTCGTCCTGCGCGCGACCGGCGCGCCGCTCTCGGTCGAGCCGCTGATCGCGCACCTGCGCGCGCGCGCGGATGCGCTGGCGTGAGGTGCGCCGTCAGAAGTGGCCGGTGCAGCCGAGCCCGAGCACGCCGGGCGCGCAAGTGAGGCGCGCCTCGCTCGACGAGGCGTGCCCGTCGAGCAGATCCCACACGAGGACCCCCGCGCCCGCGGCCACGAGCAGGCCGCCCACCACGAAGGTCGTGATGCCCGCCGTCTCCGCGTCGTACGCGGTCTGGTAGCGCGCGCGGCAGTCGGGCTCGGTGTCGCTGCACGTGAGGCGCGCGCGCGCGTTGTCCTCGCGCCACGCCATCAAGCCTCCGCCGACGGCGAAGGCCACCACGCCCGCGGCGGCGAGGCCGATCCCGAGCGGCATCCGCCACGCCGCGGCCGAGTCGTCGTGCGTGTGCACGGGCGGCGGTGGCGTCTGCGGTGGAGGCGGCGGCGAAGGCTCGGTGCTCGCCGGCGTCGGCTCGAGAACCGCGGCGAGCGAGACCGCGCGTCCCGCGCTGACGATCACCTCGCGGGTGTAGGGCTCGTAGCCGGCCGCGTGGATCTCGACGTGCACGGTGCCGGCCTGCGCGCGCAGCGGCGTGGCGAGCGGCAGCGGGCCTCGATCGCGCCCGTCGACGAAGAGCTCGGCGCCGGCCACGTCGCACGTGATCGTGAGCGTCGTGAGCTCGGCGGAGATCTCGGCGAGCGCTTGCTCGAGCAGCGGTCGGTTGCGGCGGATGAATCGGTCGTCGTGATCCTCGAGCGCGTGCGCGAGGTGCTCTTCGGCGTCCACGAGGTGCCCGAGCGCCTGCTCCGCGAGCGCGATCTGAGCGAGCGCCTGCGCCGAGGGCTCGGTGTCGTAGGCGCGCTGGAAGATGGCGAGCGCCTCGTCGTCGCGCCCGTCCTCGCGCAGCGCCACGCCGTGCTCGATCAGCTCGGCCGCCGTGTACTCCTGCGCGAGCGCCGAGGCGGCGGTGAGCATCACCGCCACGAAGGCGAGGCAGGGCAGGGCGCGCATGGCCGCGATGATAACGCAGCGCGCCGGACGAGGGCCGATCCGCCGGAGCCCGAGCGCGGTCAGTGGAGGATCAACGACCCGCGCGTTCCCCGGCGCGGCTCGCGCGTCGTGGGACGCGAAGGGCGCGAGGCGCGCTCGTCCTCTCGCGCCGCGCTCACGCCGGCGTCGAGGTCGGAGACGGCGACGGACGCCGACGTCGGCGCGAGGATCGCGGTGGGGGCAGGCGCGATGACGGGCGGAGCGACTTCGTCGGAAGGAGCGGTCGGAATCGGGGCGACGACCGGCGCCGGAACGGGCACCGCCACCGCGCCCGACGGAGACGTCGAGAGGGCCCCGGCGACCCCCTCTCCCGCGGGAGTGGGAGAGGGTTGGGGAGAGGGACTGCGGAGCCCGAGCGGCGCATCGCCGCTGCGCGAGGACGCCACCCCCTCGCTCGGCGCGAGCGGCGCCGCCACCACCGACGTGCTCGCCGACGACGTCCACGCGAGGGCGATCCCACCCGCCGCGACGACCACCGCGAGGGCGGCGCCCACGACCCAGGGCCAGCGCGCCGCGCTCGGGGCCGGCGCGCTGACCGGCGGTGGCGCCGGGGCCCACGCGAATGGCGTCGTCGCCGGCAGGTTCGCGGCGGCCTCGGGCGTCATCGGCCCCGGCTGCGTCGTCACGTCGAGGTCGCTGAGCGGCAGGTTCACCGTCGGCGCCTCGGTCAGGAGCTCCGGCGGCAGCCCCGGCTGCGAGGCGAGCGGCCTCGCTCCGCCCGCGGCGAGGTTCACGATCGGCGCGGGCGCTCGGGGCGCCACCGCGCTCGCGACCACGCCCTGCGCGGGCCCGTCGAGCGCCGCCTCGAGCGCGGCCACCATCTCGCCCATGTCGGCGAAGCGCGCGTGCGCCTCGAACGTGAGCGCCCGGTCGATCACCGCCGCCACGCTCGGCCGCAGCTGGGGCGCGAGCGTCTGGATCGGCGCGGCGCGCTCGGTGATCACGCGCGCCAGCACGGCCGCGCTGGACTCCGCCTCGAAGGGCACGCGCCCCGTGATCGCGGCGTGGAGCACGACGCCCATCGACCACACGTCGGCGCGCGGCCCCACGTCGCGCTCGCCCCGCACCTGCTCGGGCGCCATGTACGAGGGCGTCCCGACCATGAGCCCCGTGCGCGTCGAGCCGGAGTCGGTCGCGGCGCTCACCTTCGCGATGCCGAAGTCGAGCAGCTTGGGCACGATGACGCCCGGCTCGGTCGTGGCGAGGAAGATGTTGTCGGGCTTGATGTCGCGATGCACCACGCCCTTCTGATGCGCGCTCGCCACGGCGCGCATCACCGGCAGGATCGACGCCGCCACCTCGCGCAAGGAGAGCGGCCCGCGGCGGATGCGCGCCTTGAGCGTCTCGCCGTGGAGGCGCTCGAGCACCAGGTACACCGTGCCGTCGGTGTCCTCGCCCATGTCGAGCACGTCGACGACGTTCGGGTGCTTGAGCTGCGCCGCCGCGCGTGCTTCCTGGAGGAAGCGCCGCACCACCTCGGGCTCGCGCGCGTGCTCGTAGTTGAGGATCTTCACCGCGACCTCGCGCTCGGTCCACGCGTGGACGCCGGCGAAGACGGTCGCCATGCCGCCGGTCGCGAGGATGCTCTCGAGGCGGTACTTGCCCGCCATCGTCAGACCGATGCGCTCTTGCGGCGTCAGGATCGGCACGAGATCGCCATCGTATCCCCCTCGCTCGGTGCTGCCAAACGCGTGCACGCGCCGCCGCCCGGAGCGCTGCGGTATCCTGCACCGCCCGTGGACGAGACCCCGCTCGAGCGATTCGAACGCCTGCCTGCCATCGCGGCGCTGCGCGCGACCTTGAAGGCGGCGATGAAGCTCGAGCTCGTCGTGACCTCGGCCGAGGGGCCCTCGGCGCATGCGCGCGGCGGGGTGATGGCGGCGTCCTCCGAGTGCTGTCGGGGCGTGCTCTTCTCGCGCGAGGGCTTCGGGCGCTGCGACGCCTTCTATCGTGGGCTCGGGGCGCGCGACGTCGAGACGGCCGGGCCCTGCCACCTCGGGCTCGCCACGGTCTCGGTGCCGGTGATCGTCGAGGGCGACGTGATCGCCGCGGTCGCCGCGAGCGGCTTTCTCGCGACGGCGATTTCCTCGGTGCCGCCTCCCGATCCCGCGCGGCTCGCGCGGGAGCTGCTCGCGCTCGATCCGGGCCTGACCGACGCCGGCGAGCTCGTGCGCAAGCTGCCGCAGGTACGCGGTGACCGCGTGGACGTCGTGCGCGCGATCCTGCGTGTCGCCGCCGAAGAGATCGCCGACGCCGAGCTGCGCGAGCGCAAGCGCACGCGCGGCCGCAGCGAGGGCGAGCCCGGCGCGTTCGGCATCCTCGGGCAGTCGCCCGCGATGCGCGAGGTGCTCGAGCTCGTGCGCAAGGTGGGCGACAGCGAGGCGGCGGTGCTCGTGCTCGGCGAGAGCGGCACGGGCAAGGAGCTCGTCGCGCGCGCCATCCACGATCACGGCGCGCGCAGCAAGGGCCCCTTCGTCGCGCAGAGCTGCGCGGCGATGAGCGACGAGATGCTCGAGAGCGCGCTCTTCGGGCACGTGCGCGGCGCGTTCTCGGGGGCGCTGCGCGCCGAAGGGGGTCTCTTCGGCGCGGCGAACGGCGGCACGCTCTTCCTGGACGAGGTCGCGGAGATGTCCCCCGCGATGCAGGTGAAGCTCCTGCGCGTGCTCTCGGACGGGAGCTACCTGCCCGTCGGCGCCACGAGCCCGCGCCGCGCCGACGTGCGCGTGATCGCGGCGACGCATCGCGATCTGTCGGCGCTCGTCGCCGAGGGCCGCTTCCGGCAGGACCTCTTCTATCGCCTGCACGTGCTCGCGATTCGCCTCCCGCCCTTGCGCGAGCGCGCCGGGGATCTGCCCCTCTTGCTCGCGCACTACCAGCGCAAGACGCCGCACGTGCCGCTCGCGATCCAGCCCGAGGCGATGCGCTGCCTCGAGCGCTACGGCTGGCCCGGCAACGTGCGCGAGCTCGCGGCCGAGGTGGCGCGCTGGGGCGTGGTCGCGGCGGACGAGGACCTCGTGCGGCCCGAGCACCTCTCGCCCGAGGTGCGAGACGCGGGCGGCTTCGCGCGGGCGCGGCAGTCGATGCCGCCGCCGGGCCCGCTCGCGGCAGAGCCCGCGCCGCCCGCGGCGACCGGAGAGCCCGAGGGCACGCTCGCGCAAGCCGTCGAGGCGCTCGAGCGCGGCATCCTCGAGCGTGGCCTCGCGCGCACCGGCGGCAACCGCACGCAGCTCGCGCGCGAGCTCGACATCAGCCGCACGACGCTCAACGAGCGCCTCAAGCGCTACGGCCTCGGCTGAAAGGCCGGCCCGAAGTCCTGGGCGAAGCGGTCAGACGCCGAGGTGCGCGGCGATCTGCTCGGCGACCTGGGGCGCGTGGGTGAGCGGCCCCATGTGCCCTGCGCCGCGGATCGGGACGCGCCGCGCGCGGGGCGCGCACTCTTCGAGGAGGGTGAGCACGCGATCGGCCGCCAGCGTGGGCTTCTCGCTCCCGAGCAGGAGCACGGGCACCTCGATCGCGCGGTACGCGTGGTGCGGCGTGCCGTCGGCGCTCAGGCTGCGCACCTCGCCGACCACCTTGCGGCCCGTGCGGCGAAACGTCTCGCGCACCGGCTCGTTCAGGCCGCGCCAGCCGCCGGGGCCGTTCCAGTAGTCGACGAAGCGCTCGAGCCAGGCCTCGAGCGCTTCGGCGGAGTCGGGGAAGGGCGCTTCTTCGTCGCCGGGCAGGAGCGTCGCCAGCGCCTCGGCATCGCCGCGGCTGCGCAGCACGCCGAACGAGACCGGCTCGTAGACGACGAGCGAGCGCACCGCCTTCGGGCGGTGGAGGGCGGCGAGCAGCGCGAGGAAGCCGCCGTACGAGTGGCCCCCGAGGTGCACGGGACCGCGCTCGGCCGAGAGCCGATCGAGCATCGCCTCGAGCGCGAGCACGTCGAGCGTGAAGTGGAAGCGCTCCGTCGCGGGCCACTCCGAGCTCTCGCCGTAGCCGATCAGATCCGGGAGCACGATGCGTACCTTCGGCTCGAGCGTCTCGGCGATGCGACGCCACTGGCGCGAGCTCATGCCGCTCGAGTGCACCAGCACGAGCGTCTCGTCCCCGCTGCCGCGCTCGGTCCAGCGCATCGAGAGATCGGCGACGCGCACTTCGTTCTTCGGCTGGGTCTCGCTCACGGGCCGAGCTTGGGGCTGGGCGTCCGGCGCGTCGAGGGCCGCTCGCTACATCGCGAGCAGCGTGGCGTTCAGCACGAACGTGCCCACGTCGCTCGCCGTGCCGCCGTCGACGACGACCTGGTAGGTGCCGGCCTCGAGCGTGGTGTCGATGTGCGCACGGCCCGCACTGCCCGCGACCGTCGCGTCGCCACAGCCGCGCAGCACGCGGAGCACCGGCGTCGACGCGCTCGCGATGAGGTCGAGCACGACGCGGCTGCGCGCGGCCACCTCGAGCGAGTACACGACCTCGCCCGCCGCGCCTCCGCCGCACTCTTCGTTCCATCGGAAGTGATCGACGCGGCCCGTGTTGTCGCCGCTGAGCGAGCCGCTCGCGGCGATCACCGGAGCGCCCGCGCACGCGGCGCCGACCGTCTCGGTGAGGAGCGTGAGGTCGTACTCGGTCGTTCCCGTGCGCGGATCGATCTCCACGAAGTAGTGGCCCGGATCGAGGATGCGCTCGATCGACGCGCTCGGCTGGCACGTGTAGCCGTTCGTGTCGACGCACGCCGTCGGGGTCGTGTCGGGATCACAGGCCGAGCGCAGCGCGAGCTGCATGCCGGGCGCGGTCGCGGCCCCGGTCACGGTGGGCGTGCCGATCAGGCGCACGCGGCTGCGTGTGGCGAGGTCGAAGGCGTGCACGCGCTCGGGCGCGCTGAAGGGAGCGCCGCTGCAGTCGAGGCCGAACGCGTCCGGCGCGCCGACCGTCGTGGCGTGCACCGACGCGCCGTCGACGAGTGGCGCTCCGTCGCAAGCCGCCATCTCCGAGGGCGTCGCGCTCAGCGTCAGATCGAACGGGATCGCGAGCGCGCGCCAGCCGAGCCAGTCCTTGGCCTGCACTTCGATCGTGTACGTGCCTGGGGCCAGGCGCCGCATCGTGAGCGTGTGGTCCCGGCTGCCGCCGAAGAAGCCACCCGAGGGATCCCAGACGTAGCAACCGCTTCCGGACGAGAGCGAAGCGACCGCGGTCGCGGCGTCGCCGCACGTGCGCTCGACGAGGAGGTTGTGCCAGATCTGGTGCATCTCGTTCGTCGGCGGGCAGCCCGGGCACGTGGGTGGCGGCGCGAGGTCGCCCAGACGGATCGTGAGATCCACGTCCGACGTCTCGGTGACCGAGAACGAGTAGAAGAGGCTCGTGCCGCAGGCGCCACCCGTCGTCGTCGTCGAGGCGGGGCTCACGAGGACGCCGTGCGCCGTGCCGGGCAGCGCGAGCATGGTGGCGCCGCCGCACATCGTGTTGTGGCTCGCGCAGGCGTCGTCGGTGCCGTCGACCATCCCGTCGCAGTCGTCGTCGACGCCGTTGTCGCAGAGCTCGGTCGCGCCCGGATGCACCGAAGCGTCGAAGTCGTTGCAGTCGTCGCCGGCGACCGGGAAGCAGAAGTTCGATCCGTGGCCGTCGCCGTCGACGTCCATGCAGGAGCTCGTGCCGCATCCCGGAATCGCCTCGTGCGCGCAGCCGTGGGAGGCGACGTCGCACGTGTCCGCGGTGCAGCGGTCGTAGTCGTTGCAGTCGGTATCGCGGAAACAGCACGTCCCGATCGAGCCCCAGGCGCACGTGCCCGAGTTGCACTGGTCTCCGGTGCACGGGTTGTGATCGTCGCAGTCGGCTGCGGTCGAACAGAACGGATCGTTCGGGAAGTTGGAGCACGCGCGCGTGTAGGTGTCGCAGAGGTCGGTCGTGCTCGGATTGCCGTCGTCGCACTCGGCGTCGGAGTGGCAGCCGGCGCAGTCCGTGATCGGCGCGAACGCGCAGCTGCCGGCGACGCAGGTGTCGAGCGTGCACGCGTCCCAGTCGGTGCAGTCCCAATCGGCCGTGCAGCCGCTGGTCTGGTGCTGGCAGAGGCCGCCTGCGCACGTGTCGCTCGTGGAGGGATCGCCGTCGTCGCACTCGATGTCCGTGCGGCAGCCCACGACCGCCGCATCCCGCTCCGGGCGCGCGGCGTCGACGCCCGGGTCGACGCGACCGGCATCGCCGAGCGGCAGAGCCCCGCCATCGGGGTCGGCCGCCGCGCCGGGGTCTCCACACGCGATCAGGAACGACGAGACGAGCGCGGCGCAAGCATGCGCCGACGCGAGACGAGAGCGCGCCATCGGGATCTCCGTTGCGACGTGAGCGCCCGAACCCTGCGAAGCTCCCCGCGCCGCGAAAGGGGGAGCACGCGGCATCGATCCGAGCGCCCTCACCGTTGCGAGGGTGTACGGACGCATTCACGGTGCCCGCGCGAGCACGCTGCGCCCGCTCCGGTGCGGGCCTTCCGGGGCGAGCACTCTTTGCTGGGATCAGCCGTCGCGTGCCGGGCCGGGCTTACGAGGTGCGGGGGCCGTCGCGCGCGCGTCGTAGCCGTGGTCACGCGCGCGCTGCACCATCGTGCGCATCAGGCGGCCGAGCTCGGCCTCGACGGCGGGATCTTCGCCCAGGCCCGTGAGCGCGGCACCGGTCGCCTCGAGCGTGCTCACGTGCTCGCGCCGCGGCTCGCGCCGCAGCTTTCCGTAGATCGAGGGCTGCGCCGGCCGCAGCGCCACGCGCCCGAGCTTGAGCAGCCAGGGGTTGCGCCACCACAGCGTCTTGGCCTGCGACCACGTCCCGTCGAGCAGCACGATCCCCTCGGGGCGCTCGGTCGTCGCCGCGCCGTGGCGGTCCATCACGACCGCGCCCTTCCGGCCCTCGAGCTCGGGGGGGAGCTTGTGCGCCCACACGCTCGCCCACTTGCTGCGGTCGACCTCTTCTTCGAGCGCGGCCTCGAGCGAGGGCCAGCTGAGGCCCACGAGGATGCGCGCGCTCGGGATCGCGCTCGTCACGATCCGGGCCGTGCCGAGCACGACGTCGTCTTCCTGCGGGTGCTGGAGGATCACCACGCGCGTGCGGACCTCGAGCAGCCTCACCCGATCGCAGACGCAGGCCCACGTGGGCTTGCGGCACGTCGGGCAGCGCGCCTCGCCTTCGCCTTCGGGCTCGCTCGCGCTCATGGGAACGGGAGCGGCGGCGGCGGCGTGTCGGAGCCGTAGCCGTTCAGCCAGCCCCACACGACGGGCAAGAAGAAGACGACGGCCACGAAGCCGAGCACGGCGAGCGGCACCGCGATACGGATCGCCAGATCGAGCCGATCGCGCACGGGATCGACGCGCTTGCGCGGCTCCTCGAGCGGCGGCCCGCCACCGTCGCCGCGGGAGGACGAGAACGCCATCTCGGCCGGCGCCGACATCCCGCGCTCGAGCTCGACGCGCTTGGGCGAGGGCCCGCGGAACAACGCCCACCACGGGCGCGGGCGATCGTTCTGCTTCTTCAGCGAGAGCAACGTGCGCTGCGGGATGCGGCACACCGTCTTGCAGAACGGGCACGTGGCTGCGCGCTCGCCGGGCGCGACGTCGATCGCGCCGCCGCAGCTCGGGCAGTGGAGCGCCGCGACCATGCCGGCCGCCGTGGCCTTCACCTGGGCATCGGGGCGATCGACGCGCAGGTCTTCGGAGATCGCGAGGACGAGCTGCGCGTACTGCTGCGTCACGGCGTAGGGCAACGAGTACGTGCCGCCGTCGCCGCAGGTCGGGCAGCGCGTCACGACGCGCGCGCCGGGCTCCATGCGCGCGTCGATCGGTGTGTGACACACGGTGCAGAGCGGATGGCCGGGCGAGACGGCGACGGCGAGGTTGCGCGTGCGCATCACGCCGCCCGAGATGTTCATGCCCGTGAGCTCGAGCGTGCTCGTGGTGTTGCCCACGCCGATCGACGCATAGGGGTTGTCGGCCGCGATCGAGGTGCTGCCGCGCGTGCGCCCTTCCGGATCGGGGCCGGCGAGGTCGGCGACGGCGTGCGCGTGCGCGAAGGCCTCTTCCCAGATCGACGTGTCGAAGGCCTGGATCGTGTGGCACGAGAGGCAGGTGACGGTGCCCTCCACGTCGGGCTCGTCGATGGGCGACTTGCCGCCGCACTGCCGGCACGTGAGCTCGGTGCGGATCATCGCCCAGTAGGCGCCGTCGGCGCGCTCGGGCGCGCGCTCTTCGAGGCGCGAGAACGGATGTGCGCAGATCGAGCAGGCCTGCCGATCCGTGGGCGCGATGGCGCCGCAGGAGTGACAGATGCGCATGCCGTCGCGCGAGAAGCCGGCGCGCGGGCCCGTGCTCATCGCCGGCGCCTGCGGCTCGCGGTAGCCGCCCGCGAGCTGCATCCCGCACGCCATGCAGAACGTCGCGTGGTCGGGGAGCTGCTGCGAGCAACGCGGACAGGCGATCACGAGCGCGAGCGTAGGAGAAAGGCGCCGCGGCGAGAAGCGCTTTGGTTCGTCACGGGGCAGCCGCGAAGGCGCCCGGCTCGAGCGCCTCGGCGACCCACCACGCCAGCGCCGCGTCGGCGCCGCAGCGGCCGTCGTAGGCGAGGCTCATCGGGATCGAGAGCGGCGCGCCCGCAGGAAAGGGCACGTGACAGGGCTCGCTGCGTACGTCCTCGACGAGCGCCGCGAGGCGTGCTGCGCGGGCCTCGTCGAGCTCGACCTGGTGCGTGGCGCGGCACGAGCCGCCCACGGCCGCAGTGCAGCCTTCGATCGTCGGGCGCGCGCCGGTCCAGTGCACGGTGGCGTTCACGAAGCTCGGCCCGGCGTCGCGCGTCACGTCGAGCGTCACGCTCAGCGGGGAGGGCATCTCGCTCGCCGCGCGGCTCGAGGCGAGGATCCACCGCGCGATCCACCACGCGAGGCGCGCGTCGGCGCGACACGGGCCGCTGCCGCGCGCGGCGATGTTCGACTCGTCGGCGGGAAGGTGCCCGGCGTAGGCGCGCGGGGCGCCCTCCCACGAGAGCTGGTAGTCGAGGTCGCCGGGCACGATCGCTTCCGGCTCGCAGAGCTGGATGGCGCGCACGTCGGCGAGGAGCTGCGCGAGCTCGGCCTCGGCGGCGCCGTCGAGCGGCACGCGGAGCGTAGCGAAGCACGTGCCCACCACGCTCGAGACGCAGCCGATCACCGCGCGGCCCTCGAGCGTCGCGGTCACGAAGCGGTCTGCGCCGATCGCGACCGTCGCGTGGATCGGTCGCACCCCGGTCTCGGTCGCGGGGCTCTCGCTCGGCTCGCGGCTCAGCGTCTCGCGCGAGAGGATCGTGCCGGAGGCGACGTCGACGGTCATGTGCACGACGCTCGGCGCCATGTCGCCGACGACCGCGTCGAAGACGAGGTGGCCCTCTTCGATGCGCGGCGCGTGGATGCGGCTCGCCTCGCCGCCGACCCACATCGCGCCACTCGGATCGCCCTCGGCGAGGGGCGTGCATCCGTCCGTGAGCGTCACGCAGGCGCGCCGCGCGAGCTCGTCCGGGGGCATTCCCGAGAAGCGCACGAAGAGATCGCTCCCCTCGAGCAGCGTGTCGTGCTCGTCCAGGGCGACGAGGCTCGTGCTCGAGTGGTCGAGCTCGCCGATCGTGGTGACGCGATAGAAGCGCAGCCCCGGCACGCTCGTCTCGTCCGTAGGCGTGACCGAATAGACGTCGCGTGGATAGCGCGCGAGCGCTGCGGGCAGGCCATCGCTGGTGCCCCCGCAATCGCAGGCCAGCAAGAGCAACGGGAGCGCGGCGCATCGAGCGAGGGATCTCGGGGTCACGGGCACCTCGGCGTGCGCACGGAGGCGCCGACGGAGTGTACGCCGACGCGGCGGCGGCACTCCCTCGGCCCGCGCGGGCGCCGACGCGAGAACCGTCGGCCGATTCCCGGCCATTCGAGCCCCGGCGCGAGCGCGCTGGGACGCACGGCCCGGATCTCTGGTCGAGCACCGAGCTCAGCGCCGCGTGGCGAGGCGTGCGATCACCCGGTCGTGCAGGCCGCCCATGTCGCCGTTCGACATCAGCACGATCGTGTCGCCCGGCTTCGCCTTCCGATCGAGCCGGGCGAGGACCTCGTCGTGGCTCGGCGGGGCCTCGGCATCGCCGCCGGCCGCGCGGATCGCGGCGGCCACGTGGGCGACGTCGAGGCGCTCGCTCTCGGGCACGTTGCTGCGCCCGAGCGGCGCGAGGATCGACACGTCGGCGCTCGCGAAGGCCGTCTCGTACTCGGGCTCGTGGATCTTCCGGCACGCGGTCGCGCTCCGCGGCTCGAACACCGCGATCAGCTGGCCCTCGGGGTGGCGCGCGCGCAGGGCGGCGAGCGTCTCGCGCACGGCCGTCGGGTGGTGCGCGAAGTCGTCGTAGACGCGCACGCCGTCGGCCTCGGCGAGCAGCTCCTGGCGGCGCTTCACGCCCGAGAACGAGCGCAACGCGTGCGTCAGCGAGGTCAGCGGCACGCGCCCGCCGGTGGCCTCGCTGATCAGCGCGATCGCCGCGAGCGCGTTCTTCACGTTGTGCGAGCCCGGCAGCGGCGAGAGCACCGGGCCCGCGCTCGAGCCGCCGACGAAGAGATCGAAGGGCTGCGCGCCGCCCTGCGCCGCGATGGGCGCCGCCACCCACGTCGGCGAGAGATCGGCCACGTCGTCGGTGGAGAGCGCGATCCACGCCACGCGGCACTTCGCGTTCGCGACCACCTTCCGCACGAGGGGATCGCCCGCCCACGCGACGAGCACGCCGTCCTCCGGGATCTTCTCGACGAGGGCGTCGAACGCCGCGACGTAGCTCGCCTCGTCGGGATAGATGTCGACGTGGTCGTGCTCGATCGAGCCGAGGATCACGGCGTGCGGCCGGTAGCGCAGGAACTTGGGCGACTTCTCGAAGAACGCCGAGTCGTACTCGTCCCCCTCGATCACGAAGGGCGCGCTCGCGCCGCCGACGCGGAACGACTCGCCGAAGTCCTTCGGGATGCCGCCGACGAGCATGCCGGGATCGAGGCCCACGCGCTCGGCGAGGAACGCGAGCAAGGCCGTCGTCGTCGTCTTTCCGTGCGTGCCGGCCACCACCCAGCCGGGCCGCGCGCCGAGGAAGAGCTTCTCGATCGCGCCGGGCATCGAGTCGTACGGAATGCCTCCGTCGATCGCCGCGCGCGCCTCGGGGTTGTCCTTGCGGCAGACGTTTCCGACGATGACGAGGTCGGGGCGCGGCGCGAGCACGTGCTCGGCGAGGAAGCCCTGTCTCGTCTCGATGCCCCAGCGCACGAGCGCCTCGCCCATCGGCGGGTGGAAGGCCGTGTCGCTGCCGCTCACGCGATGGCCGGCGGCCTTCAGGAGGCCGGCGAGCGCGCCCATGCCGGTGCCCGCGACGCCCACGAGATGCACGTGCATCCGGCGGACATAGCAGAAGCGCCCCCCGGCACCGAGAAAGCGCGCCCCGCGCGCGGTGGCGCCGGCCGGGGGATTCGCTATGGTCGCGCTCTCCCGTGCCCTCTCGTCTCGTCTCCCTCGCCGCGCTCGTCGCCTTCGTCCTCACGTTCGCCGTGACGACGCGCGTGTCGGCGCAGCCCGAGCAGACCCCGCGCCCGAGCTCGGTGGCGGCGACGGGCACGTCCTCGGCGCCCTCGGAGCTCGGGGCCTCGCCCTGGGGCACGCGCATGGAGCACTGGCTCACGGCCGGGCTCGCGCTCTCGATCGGGGCGATCACGGTGGCGGTGGGCACCGGCATCGATCGCTACGCCGTGGACCTGAACGCGCACGCGCGGGATCCGCTGACCACGCAGACCGACGCCTACAACTCGTCGCGCACGGCGAACGACTTCCTGCTCGCGGCCGAGGTGCTCTGGTCGGTGGGTGCTGCGCTCGCGGGCATCGGCCTGACGTGGGTCATCGTGCTCTGCTTCTCGACGCCGGCCCCCTCGGCCGCGCCCGATGCGGCGAGCGCCCCGAGCGTGTCGCTCCGCGCGACCCCGCTCGGGATCTCGCTCGAAGGCGTCTTCTGATGCGCGCGCTCGCCCTCGCGTGGCTCGCCCTCGGTGCATCGCTCGCCGGCTGCTCCCTCGAGCCGGTCTCGCTCGAGCAGCGGCCCTGCCGTTCCTACGTCGATTGCCTCTCTGCGCAGGGCTACTACTGCCAGGCGATCGACACCGGCATTCCCGACGGCGGCTTCGTCGGCATGTGCGTGCCGATCGACGGCTCGGTGCTCACGATGGACGCCGGCCGCGACGCTGGGACGGACACCGGGGTGGACGCAGCGGCCGTGGACGCGGCGCTCGACACGGGCGCGATGGACGCGGGCCTCGACGCCGATCTCGACGCGGGCGACGACGCGGCGGCGGACGATGCCGCCACCGAGGATGCGGCGACGGACGATGCGGGCGCGGACGACGCGGCCACGACGCCCGACGCGAACGCCGTCGACGCCGACGTTCCCGACGCGGGCGCTCCCGACGCGGGCCACGACGCCGCCACCTGAGCCCGGCGGCTACTCGAGGATCCCGTACTCGCGCAGGCGCCGGTAGAACGTGCGCCGCGGCATGCCGAGCTTGCCGGCGGCGCGCACGCGATTCCAGCCCGACGCCTCGAGCGCCTCGAGGATCTTGCGGCGCTCGTGGGCCTTCCATTCCTCCACGTTCGCCGGCGGCGGCTCCCCCGGGGCGCGCGCGGGCGCGATCTCCTCGATCTCCTCGATCTCGGGCGCCACCGAGACGGGCTCGCCGCCGGTGAGCACGGCGAGATCGGCGGCGCCGATCGTGTCGCCGGCGCACATGATCGACGCGCTCATCAGCACGTGCTCGAGCTGGCGCACGTTGCCGGGCAGCGGATGCGAGGCGAGCACGGCGAGCGCGTCCTTGGTGATGCGCTTCTTGGTCAGGCCCTCGCGCTTGGCCTGTTCGGTCAGGAAGTGCTCGGCGAGGAGCGGGATGTCGGCCCGCCGCTCGCGGAGCGACGGCAGGCGCATCTCGACCACCGCGAGCCGGTAGTAGAGGTCTTCGCGGAACAGGCCCTTCTCGACCTGCTCCTTGAGCGACTTGTTCGACGCCGCGACGATGCGCACGTCGACGACCGTCTCTTCCTCGCCGCCCACGGGCTTGACGCGCCCATCGGCCAGCACGCGCAGGAGCTCGACCTGCATCTTGGCCGGCATGTCCCCGATCTCGTCGAGGAAGAGCGTGCCGCCGTGCGCCTGCACGAAGACGCCGTTGCGATCCCGATCGGCACCGGTGAAAGCGCCGCGCTTGTGGCCGAAGAGCTCGCTCTCGAGCAGCGTCTCGGGGACGGCCGCACAGTTCAGCGCGACGAAGGGCCGCTTGGCGCGCGGGCCGCCGAAGTGGATGGCGCGCGCGACGAGCTCCTTGCCGGTGCCGCTCTCGCCCTGGATCACGACCGGCACCGAGAGCGGCGCGACGCGATCGATCACGCCGAGCACCCGGCGGATGCCCTCGCTGCGACCGACGATGCCGTGGCGCTCGTAGGAGAGGCGCAGCGCGTCGCGCGTGCGCACGAGCTCGCCGCGCGCCTCGTCCAGCTCCGCCGTGCGCGCGTCGAGCAGCCGCTCGATGTCGTCCTTCGCCTTCTCGAGCGCCTCGTTGGCCTCCGCGAGCTCGCGCCTCTGCGCGTCGAGGTCGCGGTAGAGCTTGGCGTTCGCGAGGGCGATCGCCGCCTGATCGGCGAAGGCGAGCAGGAGCTCGAGGTCCGACTGCCCGAAGCGCGCGCGGCGCACGCGGTGCTCGACGTAGAGCACGCCCAGCATCGCCGAGCCGCGGCTCGCCCCCGGCTCTTCGCCCTCGAGGATCGAGGCGGCGCGGATGGGCACGCACGCGACCGACTGGAGCATGAGGCGATGCACCGACACGTACTCGGAGAGGCGACGGTCGGTCTGCGCGTCGACGGTGACGATGGGCTCGCCGTCGATGAGCACGGCCTCGGCGATCGACTGGCTGAAGGCCACGTGGGGATCGTCGGGATGCGCCGCGTCGCGGACCGCGTGCGCCTCGAGCTTTCCGTCCTCGCCCACGAGCAGCACGAAGCCGCGCTCGGCGCCCGAGAGATCGACGGCGCTCTCGTTGATGCGCGCGAGCAGGCGCGAGAGATCGCGCTCGGTCGCGAGGCGCTTGGTGATCTCGAGCAGGCGTGCCCAGCGCCCGCCGAGCGCGAGATCCGAGCTCGTGGCGCTCCGCTCGGTGCGGCCGCTCGTGGTGCCGCGCGTGCTCGTGCGGGCCGGCACCGACCAGAACGCGTCGCGCGCCTGTTTGGGGAGCGAGGTCGCGACGTCCTCGAGGATCTCGAGCGCGCGCTCGGCCGCCTTGCGCGCCTTCGTCTCGGCGCCGGCCAGCGTCGCGAGGCGCGCCGAGACCGCGTGGATGCGCCACGCGATGTCGCGCGCGCTCGCGCTCCGCTGCTCGGGCTCGAGCGCCGCCAGATCCGCGAGCCCGCCCTCCACGTCCCCCGTGGCGCCTCGGGCCGCGGCGAGCAGCACCCGCAGGCGCGGCCGCAGTGCTTCCAGCCCGTGATCGGTGATGCGTGTGCGCGCGGCGGCGAGGCGGCTGGCGGCGGCCGAGACGTCGGCCGGGCCATCGCGCTCGAGCAATGCCTCGGCCGCGTCGAGCGAGGCCGTCGCGGCGCCGGCGTGGCGCCCCTCGCGCCCCAGCACCGAGCTCGCCTCGTCCCAGCGCGCGATGGCGCGCTCGAGGTGGCCTTCGCGGGCGTCGACGCCCGCCAGCGCGGCGAGCGCGAAGCCGCGGGCCACCTCGTCCACCCCGACCTCGGCGGCGGCGATGGCGGCCTCGGCCAGCTCTCGCGCGCGCCCGATCTGGCCGAGCCAGAGCGCGCAGCGTGCGTCGTCCGAGGGCGAGCCATCGACCACCCCGAGGGTCGTCGCGATGCGCAGCGCCGGATCGTCCTCGGTCGGGGTCAAGCGGCGCGAGGATAGCCAGAAAGCGCGGTCGCCGCGACCATCGCCGTCCGGCGCTCGATCCCGGCGCGCCTCGGTGCTCGACCCGAGATGCGGGTCCGCACCACCCGTCCGAGCGCCTTCGCGCGGGAGCTCGAGCGGTCACGAAGGGCTCCGACCCGCTCGTGTCGGCCCCTCAGGTGTCGTCGTCGCCTTCGAGACGACGCGCGAGATCACTCATGTACTCGCCGCTGCGCGGTCCCTGCGCGCTCGGCGGCTCCGGCTCGCCCGGCGGTCGATTCGTCTTTCGATCGCGCTCGCCGAGCAGAACGACCGGGCGCTCGGCGGGCGCCTCGTCCTCGAACGCGTCGAGCACGAGGTCCTCGCTCGGGCCGGCCGCCTCGCCCATCGGCGGCGGGAGCTCGGAGCGGAGCAGCTCCTCCAGCGCGTCCTCGTCGTCCTGCGTCGCCGAGGGCAGGGGCGCCGGCGCGCCGTTCCAGCTCTTGGTGACGAGCGGCAGCGGCGCCGAGACCCGATCGCGACCGGGCGCGCTCGCCTCGTCGTCGAGCGGCAGATCGAGCGGGTCGGGAAGCGAGTCGGGCTCCGTGCCGCCGTGCGATCCGTCGGGCGGCAGCGAGAGGAGCTGGAGGTCGTCCATCAGGCCGTCCTCGTCGTAGTCGTGGCCGTGCGGCGGCTCGCCGCTCGGGTGATCGTGATGGGACGCGTGCGCGGGCGCGTGCGCAGGCTCGGGCGTCGCCGCCATCGAGAGCGAGCTCGGCACCATCGCGAGCGCGTCTTCCTCCACGCGCTCGGCGGGCATCGTCTGCCCCACGTAGCGCGCGATGGTGCGCGGCCCGACGAGCATGCCGCGACGGATCGCGAGCTCCTCCAGCTTCCACGCGAGGTGCGCCGCGCTCGGCGTGCGACGCCCGCGATCGCGGCTCAGCGTCTCGAGCACGACCTGCTCGAGATCGGCCGGGTAGTCGGGGATGCGGCTCGAGGGCGGGGGCACGTCCTGCTCCACGACCTGCGTCATCACCTGCACGTCGCTGCCGCGGAACAGGCGCATGCCGGTCGTCAGCTCGTAGAGCACGACGCCCAGCGCGAACACGTCGGCGCGCTTGTCGAGCGGGCGCGCGCGCACCTGCTCGGGCGCCATGTAGGCGAGCGTGCCGCGCACGGCGCCACGGTTCTCTTCTTCGCGCCGCGCGGCGGTGAGCGCGACACCGAAGTCCATCAGCTTCATCACGCCGTCGCGCGTGAGCATCATGTTCTGCGGCGTCACGTCGCGGTGCACGATGCGCAGCGGACGGCGCGCGCGGTCGGTGCGCTCGTGCGCGTGGTGCAGGGCCTCGCAGATCTGGAGCACCACCGCGATCGCGACCGGCAGCGGCATCGGATGCCCGTTGCGCGCGCCGCGGTGCCAGAGGTCGGCGAGCGTCGGCCCGTCGACGTGCTCCATCGCGATGTACCAGTAGCCGTCGGAGAACGCGACGTCGTAGACCTGTGGGATGTTCGGGTGCGAGAGCTCGCTGAGCAGGCGCCCTTCGTCCTGGAACATGCGCAGCTGCGCCGGATGCTCCGCGAGGTTGCGGAACAGGCGCTTGACGACGACGTCGCGGAAGAAGCCGCCCGCGCCCCACTGCCGCGCGAGGAAAATCTCGGCCATCCCGCCCGCAGCGATCTTGCGGACGAGCTCGTAGCGACCGAGGCGAGGCAGGTTCGACATCGACGGGACGGGGACGGGACGCGGAAGCCGAGTCTACCGGCCCTCGGGCCGCAGGAATACGTATACTTGCACTCACCCCGGATGCCGTTCCGCCTCTCGCCGCCTGCCTCCACGCGCCTCTTTCTCTTCGCGCTCGCGCTGGGCGGCTGCGGCGGAGGCGAAGTTCACGAGCCGCCGCAGCTCGGGGCGGCCTGCGGGCCCGACACCGTGTGCGCCGGCGGGCTCTCCTGTCTGCCGACCAGCGACGGCCGCGGCTACTGCACCGCCGTCTGCGACGCGAGCACGCCTTGCCCGTCGGGCGCCGTCTGCAACGACGCCTTCGGCGCGTCGGTCTGTTTCGCCGCATGCACCGCCGACGGCGACTGCCCCGAGGGGCGTCAGTGCTGGAGTGGCGCCTGTCAGCCCGCCTGCGATGCCGATGGCCAGTGCGGCCTCGGCACCTGCACGGGCGGCCGCTGCATCGGTCCCGAGTGCACCGTGCCCGGAGACTGCGGCGGCGGGCGAGTCTGCACCGGCGGGCACTGCGTGGAGCCCGTCGACGGCGGCGGCCCGATGCTCGCGCCCGGCTCGCCGTGCACGAGCGCGGGCGAGTGCGCGAGCGGCATCTGCCTGCCGGCCGATCGAGGCGGCGTGTGCTCGGTGCCGTGCACGTCGGTCGACGCGTGCCTCGCGCTGCGCTTCGACTCGCTCTGCGGCCCGGCGAGCATCGGCGGGGTGGTCGGCACGTACTGCATGCCGTACTCCGCGACGGCCCACGGCAACGCCGAGGCGTGCGCCAGCGATTCCCAGTGCAGCTCGTCGGCCTGCGTGGGTGGCCAGTGCCGCGAAGTCTGCGACTCCGATGCGCGCTGCCTGCGCGGCCAGCACTGCACCAGCGTGCCCTGGGGCGGCGGCACCTTCATGGGCTGCGGCTACGATCCGGCGCCCGCGTCCGGCACCGAGGTGCGGACGATCGATGTCGGCGACTACATGATCCCGGCCAATTCGGGGATCACCGACCTCGTCTTCGCCACGCCGCCCGAGACGCAGAGCGTGACGCTGCGCGCGCGGCAGACGGGCGGCACGCCGCTCGAGCTCACCTGGTACGAGGTCTACGACGCGGCCGAGCGCATCTTCTCGCTCGAGGGCATGTCGACGTACCAGCCGCAGCGCGTGCGCTGGTACCCGTTCGACAGCACGAGCGCTTCGGCGATGCTGATCCCGAATTCCACGACCGACGTCTACACGTATCGGCCGGGGCGGCTGCGCTTCTCGCTCGCGGCGTATCCCGAGATGGAAGGCGGCACGGGCACGGTGAACGTGCACGTCGACGCGCTCCTCGTCGTCGGCGCGCCGCCCACGGCGGGCACGCTGCATCTGCGCCTGCACTTCGTGAACGTGGGCGTGACTGCGGCGACGGCGGCCTCCGACGTGCGCGTCCAGACGATGCTCCAGACCTACGGCAGCATCCTCGCGCAGGTCGGCATCACCATCGCCGACGTGAGCTACGTCGACGTGAACGCGCCCGCGCTCGCCGTCATCGACAGTGCCGACGGCGAGGCGAGCGAGCTCTCGCAGCTGTTCCGGACGAGCACGGGCACCACCGAGAACGTGCTGAACCTCTTCCTCGTGCAGCAGGTGCGCGCGGGCAGCTCGCGCGAGTTCAACACGCTCGGCATCTCGGGCGGCATCCCCGGCCCGCCGCGCATCCACGGCTCGAGCCACAGCGGCGTGGTGATCGCGTTCGATCCGGGCGTGGTCGGCACGGGCGCCGCGGGCGGGCGCATGGCGGCGCAGATCGCGGCGCACGAGAGCGGCCACTTCCTGGGGCTGTTCCACAACACCGAGATGGCGCGGCCGTGCGGCGCGGGCGAGACGCCGACGGCGAGCAACCCGTGTGCGCCCTTCGGCGGCGGGGACACCATCGCGGACACGAGCTACGGCGACTCGAACAACTTGATGTACTTCCAGGTCAACGGCACCGCGACGAACACGCGCCTGACGGCGGGGCAGGGCTTCGTCGAGCTGCGCAACCCGCTGACGCGATGACGGATCGCATGCTCGAGGGAAAGGCCGTGGCGGTCACCGGCGCGGCGCGAGGCATCGGTCGCGCGGTCGCCGAGCTCTGCGCGCGCGAGGGCGCGCGCCTCTTGGTGAGCGACGCCGGCACCGATCGCGAGGGCACGGGCGTCGATCCGAGCGCGATCGCCGAGGCCGGCGCGGCGCTGCGCGCGCTCGGCGGCGACGTGGTGACCGACGCGAGCGACCTGACGGGCCCGGGCGCGCCCGGCGCGCTCGTGGCGCTCGCGGTCGAGCGGCTCGGTCGGATCGACGGCGTGGTCTCGTGCGCGGGCTTCGTCGCCGAGCGCAGCGTGCTGAAGACCGACGACGCGCTCCTCTCGCGCGTGCTCGACCTGCACCTGCGGGTGCCCTTCGCGCTGGTGCGCGCGGCCGGGACCGCGATGGTGGAGCAGAAGGAGGGCGGCGCGATCGTGCTCGCCTCGGGCGCCGACGCGTTCTTCGCGGCGCGTGGCCAGGGCGCCCTCGCGAGCGCGCACGCGGGCGTGGTCGCGCTCGCGCGCACGGCCTCGCTCGAGCTGCGCCGCCACGAGGTGCGCGTGAACGCGCTCGTGCCGACGGCGCGCACGCGCGCGAACGAGGAGCTGCCGACCTTCGCCGCGATCCCCGAGGGCGCGATGTCGCCGGCGCACGTCGCCGCGCTCGTCGTGTTCTTGCTCTCCGACGCGGCGCGCGAGGTCAGCGGCGAGATCGTGGGCGTCGCGGGCGCGCGCACGTACGGGTTCAAGACGCGCGAGACGCCGGGCGCGTTCGGCGAGGGCCCGGCCGTGGACCCTCGCTGGTACGTCGAGCGCTTCCAGAGCGCGATGCGCTGACGCCCGCCCGGCCTTCAGCGGGCGAGCGCCGCTGCGTGGTGCCGCAGGTGGTCGCCGACGAACGTCGTGATGAAGTAGTAGCTGTGGTCGTAGCCGGGATGCCGCCGCAGCACGAGCGGCTGCCCGGCGGCGGCGCACGCCTCTTCGAAGCGTTCGGGGCGCAGCTCGCGCTCGAGGAACTTGTCGGCGAGGCCCTGGTCGACGAGGAACGTCGTGCCCGGTCGCGGTCGCTCGCGCACGAGCGCGCAGGCGTCGTGCGCGCGCCAGCGGGCGCGGTCCTCGCCGAGGTAGCCGGTGAACGCCTTCTGGCCCCAGGGCACCTCGCTCGGCGCGACGATCGGGGCGAGCGCGCTCGCGCTGGTGAAGAGCGCGGGGTGTCGCAGCGCGAGCGTGAGCGCGCCGTGGCCGCCCATCGAGTGGCCGAAGATCCCGCGGCGATCGGCGGCGATGGGGAAGGCCGCTTCGACCCAGGGCACGAGCTCCTCGGTGAGGTGCGTCTCCATCCGGTAGGTCGAGGACCAGGGCGCCTCGGTCGCGTCGAGATAGAAGCCCGCGCCGACGCCGAAGTCCCAGCTCGCGTCGTCGCCCGGGGTGCGCGCGCTGCGCGGGCTCGTGTCGCACGCGACGAGCGCGAGTCCGAGCTCGGCCGCGAGCCGCTGCGCGCCGCCTTTCGTCGGCAGGTGCTCTTCGTTGCAGGTCAGGCCCGCGAGGTAGTAGAGCGCCGGCACCTTCGCTCCCGCGAGCGCCGCGGGCGGCAGGAACACCGAGAAGCGCATCGGCCCGCCGCACGCCGCGCTCGCGCGCTCGTAGAAGCCCTGGCGCCCGCCGAAGCACGCGTGCTCCGCGCGGGTCACGAGCGCGCCGCTCACGCGAAGCTCACCACGGTCCGGATCGACTCGCCCGAGTGCATGAGGTCGAAGGACTCGTTGATGCGCTCGAGCGGCAGGCGATGCGTGATCATCGGGTCGATCACGATCTTCTTGTCCATGTACCAGTCGATGATCTTGGGCACGTCGGTGCGCCCGCGCGCGCCGCCGAAGGCCGTGCCCTTCCAGACGCGGCCGGTGACGAGCTGGAACGGACGCGTCGAGATCTCCTGGCCCGCGCCCGCGACGCCGATGATCACGCTCACGCCCCAGCCGCGGTGACAGCACTCGAGCGCCTGGCGCATCAGCTTCACGTTGCCGACGCACTCGAAGCTGTAGTCGGCGCCGCCGCCCGTGAGCTCGACGAGGTGCGCGACGAGATCACCCTTGCTTCCTCCCTGGTCGAGGGCGGTCGGATTCACGAAGTGCGTCATGCCGAGCGAGCGCCCGAGCGCCTCGCGCGCCGGGTTGATGTCGACGCCGATGATCTGGCTCGCCCCGACCATCTTCGCGCCCTGGATCACGTTGAGGCCGATGCCGCCGAGGCCGAACACGACGACGTTCGCGCCCGCCTCGACCTTCGCGGTGAAGAGCACCGCGCCGATGCCGGTCGTGACGCCGCAGCCGACGTAGCAGATGGTCTCGAAGGGCGCGTCCTTGCGGACCTTCGCGACGGCGATCTCGGGGAGCACCGTGTAGTTCGAGAAGGTCGAGCAGCCCATGTAGTGATGGATCGTCTTGCCGTTCTTGCTGAAGCGGCTCGTTCCATCGGGCATCAGGCCCTTGCCCTGCGTCGCGCGGATCGCGGTGCAGAGGTTCGTCTTGCGGCTGAGGCAGCTCTTGCACTGCCGGCACTCGGGTGTGTAGAGGAGCACGACGTGGTCGCCGGGCGCGACGCTCGTCACGCCCGCGCCGACCTCGCGCACGATCCCCGCGCCTTCGTGGCCGAAGATGGCGGGGAAGAGCCCCTCCGGATCGGCCCCCGAGCGCGTGAACTCGTCGGTGTGGCAGACGCCCGTGGCCTTGATCTCCACGAGCACTTCGCCGGCCTTCGGCCCTTCGAGGTCCACTTCTTCGACGACCAGGGGCTTTCCAGCTTCGTAGGCGACGGCAGCGCGTGTCTTCATGCGCGCAATCTACCGGAAGCCTTCCACGTGCGCGCTCGAGATCGGCGTGATCAGGGCCCTTCGATCGTCATCGGCCGGCCGGCGAACGCGGCGAGGGTCGTCGCGGCGCTCGGACGGTCGACCTCGTCGGCGTGCATCTCGACGAGCGAGCGCGTCGGATCGTCGGACGAGGGCGTCTGCACGAGGACGAAGTCGACGCCCGGCGCGTCGAGCGCCAGGACGCGATCTTCCGTGAGCACGTCGGCGAGCGAGCGATGGAAGTCGAGCATGAGCGTGACACCGCCGATCTCGCCCGCCGAGAGATCCTCGCCCGCCGCCGATGCGTAGAGGTCGGGCTGCACGCCGTCGAGCGCAGGCACCGGGCACAACGAGACGAGCCTGTAGTCGAACGTACGCGGCGTGTCTTCGACGATCTCCGCGAGCGAGCGCCCGACGCCGAGGTGGCAGCCCTCGCCGGCGCTGGCGTGCACGCGACTCGCGTACGCGAGGATCTCCGCCACCGGCGACGGCGCGTCGAGAGGGCGCGACGCCGTCAGCGCGATCTGCGGCGGAGCGGCGAGCTCCTCTTCCGTTCCGAAGCGTGGCTGGTCGACCTCCAGCGAGATCCCCTCCGGCGGGCTCGAGAGCTCGGCATCGGATTGGGCCTCGACGAACGTCTGCGCGACCCACAAGTGGCCCGGGAGCGGCGGCGGCGCCGCGCTGGTAGGCGGTGCCGACGACGGCGGGGGCACCGCGCTGGACGGCGCGACGCTCGCCACGGGCGTCGGGGTCGGCGTGGCCGGGGGCGGGGGTGCTTCGCTCGTGGACGAGCTGCCACAAGCGGCGAGGAGCGCGAGACACGAGAGCACGAGCAACGGGCGGGTCATGATCTCTCCGGGGCTAGGACGGGCGCACGTAGGCCGTGCGCCTCCGTACGCGCGGGACCGAGGCAGAGCAAGGTCGGGGCCAGAGCGCTCAAGGACACGCAGGCGCGATCATCGGATCGGGCGAGGCCCACGAGACCGACTGCTGCCAGAACCGCGGGATCGGCGGCATCGTGCTCCACTCGCTGTCGAACTCGATCCACTCGTCGCCGAAGATCACGGCGTGCCCGGCGCCGATCGGCCCGTAGGCGCCGACGACGTAGGTGCCGATCGTCGCGAAGGGAAGGAACGTGCTCGACATCGAGGCCGGCACGCTCACCTGCAGGCCGCCGTAGAACGAGATCGGCGGCAGCGTCCCGCCCGCGCCGTCGCCCGTGAGCGGGGTCGGCAACAGGTTCGCCGGGCCGTTGAGCACGCAGATGCCGCCATCGCAGACCTCGCCCGCCATGCAGGCCGAGCAGTCGCGCCGGTCGTAGTTGGGCCCGAGCTGGGAGAGCAGCGAGATCTGGCGATCGGCGGTGTGCCCGGAGTCGTGCCCGGTCATCACGAAGAGGCCGCCGCCCTCGTTCACCCACTGCGCGAGCGTGGTCGCCTCTTCCGTCGTGTACGTGCGCTGCAGCCAGTCGACGACGACGAGATCGAAGGTGCGCAGCTCCTCGATGTGCAACGTCGGCGCGGCCGCGTCGGCGTGGAAGCGCATCGCGATCGCGCCCTGCATCTCGAGCCACGTCTGGAAGTTCGACGACGTGTTCGCGCCCGGCGCGCCCATGATGCCGATGCGTCGGCAGCCGTAGGGCGTGATGCCCGCGTCCCCGCCGCCCGCGCCCGTGCAGGCGCCCCACTCGCCGAACTCGCTGCCGCCGGCGCACACCATCTCTCCCCACGAGCAACGCGGCGTCGAGGGATCGGGGCGACCGGGCAGGCAGCGCGCGGTCGAGCCGGGGACGCACGAGCAGTGCTCGTCGACGCTGTCGTCGCAGTCGTCGTCGACGCCGTTGAAGCAGAGCTCGGTCGTGCCGCAGGTGACCGGGATGCAGTTCGCGTCGTAGCGTGCCGCGTCCACCGCGACGGCGTCGTGGTCGCCCGTGTCCTCGACCGCGGCGTCGCGCCCGCCGTCGTGCCCCCCGCCGTCCATCGGCTGCGTGCAGTGGCGGTCGACGCAGACCGCGCCGCCCGAGCACTGCGCGTTCGAGGTGCACGCGCCCGGGGTGATGGGCGTTCCGCACTCGCATCCGGCGAGCGCGAGCGACGAGAAGGCGAGGGCGCAGAGCGCGAGCCGAGCGGACGTCATCCACACAAAATAGAGGGCGCCGTGCCCCGTGGGAAACCGAAACGCACGGGCGCGCGATCAGCGTCGCTCGCGCTCGGCGCCCTGGCCCGTCGATAGGACGATTGCCGCGAGGGCGACCGTGCTCGCGAGGACCGCGGAGCGACGAAGTGTGTCTTCGAGCGACACGGTCGTGCTCGCCAGATCCGCGGAGGGCTCGAGCAGCCCGGGCAGCCCGAGCCACGCGTGCAGGAGCCCACCGGCCATCACCGCGACGCCGGCCCGCTCGCGCGCGGCCGGATAGCGCACCGAGACGAGCGCGAGCGCCACCGCCAGCGCGCCGCCGAGCGCGATCCGCAGATCGAAGAGCACCGCCACCGAGACCGAGGCGAGGATCGCCGTGGCGTCGGCGACGAGCGTCACGAGGAAGCGCCCCTCGAGCGCGTCCACCGGCTCGAGCGTGCGCAGGAGCGGGGCCACGAGCAGCCACGAGCCCACGATCGAGAGGGCGTACACGGCCACCGCGCCCGAGCCCTCGCCCGCGAGCCAGGCCCAGAGCTCGGCCACGCCTGCGGTCGCGAAGAGCGGGATCGGGCTCCGCCGCACGCCGCGCCGCGCGCCCGCGAAGACACCGGCGGCGAGCAGGAAGAGAGGTGCGAGCACGCCGCCCGTGTGCAGCGCGTCCCCCAGTGCGCCGGGAGCGACCAGGAGCGGCCCGAGCCAGACGAGCGAGAGGAGCGCGCTCTCGAGGATGCGACGCCTCATTCGCCTCTCAGAGCGCGGCCGGCGGGCTCTTGCTGTCCCGCGTGTCGGTCGCGGGGCCGAGCTCGAGGCGCGCCTCGTCGCAGCCGTAGGTCGTCGGCGTCAGCTTGATCACCGTGTGGAGCGGGATCGGCAGGAACGGACAGTCGCGCGAGGGCTTGTCCATCAGGTACGCGTAGAGCGCGCGCAGGACCGCCTGGTGTGCGACCACGAGCACGGGCCGCTGCTCGCGCTCGATCTCCACGAGCACCGGCTCGAGGCGGCGGATCACGTCGCGGTAGCTCTCGCCGCGTGGGTAGCGATAGTTGAGCTTGTCGTGCGAGCGCGCCTCGAAGGCGCCGGGGTCGTGCTGCCGGATCTCGTCGTACGTCATCCCGTCGCAGTCGCCGGCGTAGATCTCGTCGAGCGCGCGCCACTCGACGGTCGGGCGACCGAGCCAGCGCGCGGTGTCGATGGTGCGCACGAGCGTGCTCGTGAACACGACCAGATCCTGCGTGCGCGGGATCTCCTCGTCGACCCAGCGCGAGAGGCGCGAAGCGAAGGCCTCGCCGCGCGGCGAGAGACCCGAGTCGCCGCCGATGCGGCCCTCGACGTTGTAGAGGCTCTCCCCGTGCCGCGTCAGGTAGATGGGGCGCGGGATCGGGTGGATGTTCATCAAGAAGTAGACGAGGCGCGAGGGCAGATAGCCCTGGATGCGGTGGATCTCGAGCTTGCGGCCGACGTCGATGATGCGGACGAAGCTGCCTTCGCTCTCGCGCACGGGCTCGTACACGGCGGCGTAGTGCGCGATGCGCTCGCGGAAGTCGGCGACCGCGCGATCGGGATCCATGCCCGCGTAGTCGGGCATGTGGAGCTTGGTCTGGCGGATGTTGCTCTCGATGATCCGCTCGTCCTCGCAGACGGACTCCACGAAGACGACTTGGAAGCCCGCCGCGCGGCAGCGCTCGGCGACGAGCGCGCGCCGCTCCACCTGCGAGTTCGTGGCATCGTAGATCGCGATCTCGCCCTCGTTGCGCATCCACGTCACGAGGTCGTCGAGGCACTCCATCGCGACCCGCCGTCGCGCGCCGCGCGCCTCGACGTTGTCGTGCGCGAAGAACGAGTGGTCCTTCTGGCTGCCGAGGCGCTCGCGCCGGTAGTTGCCGACGTTGAAGACCTGCGTGCGGTAGCCGAGCCAGGTGAAGTAGCGCGTGACGCGGCGCGCGATGTGCGTCTTGCCGCGCGCCGGCAGCCCCACCATCACGAGCACGAGCTTCACGTGCGCGGGGCGGTCGCGAGGAGGGCGCTGCTGGGGCAGCAGATCGGTGGGCATGCCCGGCGCGGTGCGGCTCGGCGTCGTCACGGAGGACCTCGACCGGGCGCGTTAGCACGTTTCGGGGGCGCGCTGATCGCGTCCTCACGCGAGCGCGGCGAGATCCTCGGCGTCGAGGGTGATCGCGGCGGCGCGGGCGCTCGAGATCGCCGACTCCGGCCTGCTCGCGCCGGGGATCGGGAAGCACACGCTCGCGGCCTGCGCGCACCACGCGATGGCGATCTCGGGGGCCGTCGCGCCGTGCTTCTTCGCGATCGCGGCCAGCGTGGTGTCGGCTGCGATCTTGGCGCGACCGCGGCCGCCGCCGACGGGGCTGTAGGGAAGGAATGCGATGCCGTTCTTCTCGCAGTGCGCGAGCACGCCGTTGTCGATGCTGCGCCGGTCGTGCGGGTTCATGCGGTTCTGCACGCTGACGATCGGAACGAGCTTGCGGGCGCGCTCGATCTCGGAGACGTCGACGTTCGACAGACCCACGTGCTCGATCTTGCCGGCGGCCCGCAGCTTCGCGAGCTCGCCGACGCTGTCCTCGAGCGGCACCGCGGGATCGGGCGCGTGCAGCTGGTAGACCCAGATGCGATCCGTGCCGAGCGCACGCAGGCTCTCGTCGCACGCCTTGCGGAGCGCCTCGGGCCGCGCCGAGGAGCGCCACGCACCGCCCGGGCGCGCGAGCCCGCCCTTGGTGGCGATGCGCACCGCGCTGCGATCGCCGCCCCACGACGCGAGGCCCTTCGCGAGCAGGCGCTCGTTGTGGCCGAGGTCGCGATCGTCGAGGCAGTAGACGTTCGCGGTGTCGATGAGCGTCATGCCCGCGTCGAGCGCGGCGTGGATCGTGCGCAGGCTCTGCGCCTCGTCGGGGCGCCCCTGGATCGACATGGGCATCCCGCCGAGGCCGATGACGGAGAGCGAGAGACCGGTGGAGCCGAAGACGCGCGTTCGCATCGCGGCAAGGTAGCAGAGGCCGCGCGGCGCTCGGTCTCGCCCTGCACCGTCGATCCGGAGGTCGGCGGATCGAGCTCGCCTCCGGCGTCGCCCGTCAGCGCACGGGCACTTCCGCGTAGAGCGCACCGCGCAGCGCACCGACCGCATAGCCTGTCGCGCGATCGCCGGGGTAGCGCTCGGCGAGGAGCGCGGCGACCTCGGGCGCAGGGCTCGCGCCGTGGCACGTGAGGCACGGGGCTTCGATCGCGATGGGCCGGAGCACGCGCGCGTGCCCGTCCTCGACGCGGGCGAAGCCGGTCACGCCCTCGGCGGTTCGCTCCCCCTGCGCGTCGAGCCAAGCCTCGACCCACCCGGGTGGTGGCGCAGCGCCGCGCATGCGCAGCGAGCCGCGTCCGACGGTGGCGCCATGGCGAGCACCGACCTCGGCCGTCAGGGCGGCCGCCTCGGTGGAGCACACCTCGGCCGCGTGCGCCGGGCCACCTTCCGCGAGCGCGCCGAGGAGCCGTGCACGGAGCGTGCGTCCGAGCTCGTCGGCTGCGGCGTTCGCCTCCGCGAGCGCCAGGTCGTCGGGGGTCGGCGCGCCGGTCGGGGCCCGCACCGGTGTCGCCGGGGTGGGTGCCCGCTCCGTCGCAGGCGGCGACGCGGGCGGGCCACACGCTGCGAGCGCGAGCGCGAGCAGGGCCGCCGTGCGCATCACGCGCTCCGGCCCAACGCCACGTCCACGTCGAGGCCGTGCCGCACGCTCTGCGTCACGGTGCAGAAGTCTTCGAACACGTTCCGGCACGCCTCGAGCGCTTCGGCGGGCACCTCCGCGGGCGCCACGAGATCGACCTTCACCTTGCCGACGCGCAAGCGCTTCTGCTCGTTGCGCGTCACCTGGAGCGTCACCTTCGCCGAGATCCCGCGGGCGACCTTCACGCCGTGCTTGCCGAGGCAGAACGTCAGGCTCGCGGCGAGGCAGTTGCCGATCGCGGCGCCCAGGATGCGCACGGGGTTGGGCCCGGCATCCTTGCCGAGGGGCGGCGGCTCGTCGCCCACGATGGGGTCGAAGTCTCGCTCGGGGAAGCTCACGACGAAGCGGTACGCATCCGCCTGCGTCACCTCGACCAGCGCCTCGTTCACCACGTCACTCATGTCCATCTCCCGTCCGGCTCGTGAGAGCCTGTCGGGCCTCGCGAGGGTTCGCCTCGGCCGAGGCCAGTCGCACCGCCGAGCATGCCGCAGCGCCACGCGCCGCGCGCCGGGGAGCCGAAAGACGCGCACCGGCGACGTCCGCGAACCTCTTCGTGGCTCCGTGGCTCGCACGGACGTGGACGGCGCGCTCCTCCAGCGAACGGCCGAGCGCGAGCGTCGAGCCGAGCGCCTTTGCTCGGCCGCGCTGCTGCGCTCGGGGGCACGTCGCGCCCCATCCTCCAGGAGGTGGAAGATGACTCGGTACCTGCTCGTCGCTCTCGTCTCGTGGCTCGGCATCGGCTGCGCGGGCTCGACCGTCTCGCCGGACGCCGGCCCGCCGACCGACGCGCGGCCGACGACCGATGCGCTGCTCGACGTCGCCGCGAGCCCTGACGCGGGTCTCCGTCCGTGTGAGCCGGGTCTGCCTGCCGACCTCTGCTTCCTCCGAGAAGAGGAGAAGCTCGCGCGCGACGTCTACCTCGCGCTCGCGGCCGACAGCGGGCTCGCGATCTTCGACAACATCTCGATGTCCGAGCAGACCCACACCGACGCAGTCGCCGCGGTGCTCTCCGCGCGGGGCATCGCCGACCCCGTGACCGACGACACGCCCGGCGCCTTCATCGACCCCACGCTCGACGCGCTCCACACGAGCCTGGTCGAGCAGGGCCGCGGCGACGCCGTCGCGGCGCTCCGCGTCGGCGCCACGATCGAGGATCTCGACCTGCACGACATCGCGACGTTCCGGTCGCGGACCACCGAGGCCGACGCGCTCGCCCTCTACGACGCGCTCGCCTGCGGATCGCGCAACCACCTGCGCTCCTTCGCGATGCAGCTCGACTCGCGCGGCGTCGCGTACACCGCGCAGTCCATCCCGGCCGACGAGCTCGCGGCGATCCTGGCCTCGCCTCGAGAGACCTGCGGTCGCTGACACCTCGGCCTCGGGGCCGGCCCTCGCCGACTTGCGCGTGTGGTCGAGGGTTCGGCACGCTCGTACGATGCTCCGCCGGCCACGCTCTCCCGCGCTGCTCTCGTTCGCCACGCTGATGGGCACGCTCGCCTGCTCCGGCCCCGCGCCGGGCGGGGATGCGGCGGCGGGCACGGACGGCGCCGTGCGCGATGCCGGCGCCGATGCGCCGCGGAGCGACGCCGGTGGCGCCGTGCCCACGTGGGTCGGCGTCACGCACGGGACGATCAAGCTGCGGCCCGCGGCCACGCTGCCGACCGAGCGCGTCGCCACGATCGAGGCGGCGCGGAACGAGTGGGAGCCCTACCAGATCGCCTTCTCGGGCGGCACCGAAGGAATCCGCATCACCTCGGTCACGCCGAGCGCGCTCGTGGGCCCGGGCGGAGCCACGATCCCCGCGAGCGCCTCGTACGTGTACGCCGAGCGCTACGTCACGCTGCCTTCGCCGTCGAACGCCGAGGGCGCGCCGGGGCCGTGGCCCGATCCGCTCGTGCCGGTCGTGGATCTGATCGCGGGCGAGCCACGCAATGCGTTCCCCATCGACGTGCCCGGCCTCGAGATCCGCGCCGTGTGGATCGACGTGCTCGTGCCCGAAGGCGCGGCGCCGGGCGACTACACCGGCAGCGTGCACGTCGTCAGCTCGATCGCCGACTTCGACGTGCCCGTCTCGCTCCACGTGTTCGACTTCGCGCTCCCCTCGACCCCGTCGTTGCGCACGCTCTTCGGCGGCGTGGGCGATGCGCCTTGCATCGCGCATCACGTGGGGGCGTGGAGCGGCGGCGCGTGGGATGCGTGTGCGGACACCGATCCGGGCGGCGACGGCGATCGACTCACCGAGCACTACCGCACGCAGTACATGCAGCTCGCGCTCGAGTACCGCATCAGCCTCGGCGGCGGGACGTACGTGGGCCCGAGCGATGCGGCGGGTCTCGCGCACTTCGATGCGACGTACGGCGCGCTCCTCGACGGCACGGCGCCGACGCATCTGGCGGGCTCGCACCTGACGACCCTGCAGATCCAGTACAACGGCCCGCCCTCGACGGCGCGCACGCAGCTCATGGTCGATCACGTCGCGTCGAGGGGCTGGGACGCGGTCGTGCTCGACTACACGGTGGACGAGCCGGAGTCGAACGGCGTCTGCCCCGGTGGCGGCACCTGCCCCGCGATCACCGATCGCGCCGCGATCGTGAGGGCGGGCGGTGCGCGCTCGCTCGTGACGGCGCAGCTGCGCTACGCGGAGCCGAACGGCTTCGCCGATGCCGTGCAGATCCTCGTCCCGATCGTGACGTACACGCGGCCGCCGACGCCGGTCTCGACGGTCTACCAGCCGGTGAGCGACTACGCGGCGTGGCTCGGTGCCGACGCGCAGAACCTCCTGTGGTGGTACCAGTCGTGTATGTCGCACGGTTGCGGCGCGGAGACGGCGTGCGGCAGCGCCGACGAAGACGTGACGGGGCAGCCCTCGTACGTGATCGACGCGAGCGCGATGCAGAACCGCGCGATGGAGTGGCTCAGCTACGCGCGCGGCGTCTCGGGCGAGCTCTACTTCGACACGGCGTACGCGCTCGACCGCGCGTGGGACGATCCGTGCTCGTTCGGCGGCGCGGGCGACGGCACGATGTTCTATCCGGGCCGTCCCGATCGCATCGGCGGCACGACCGACGTGCCGCTCGCCTCGATCCGCATGGCGCTCGTGCGCGAGGGCCTCGAGGACTACGAGTACCTCCACCTGCTCGCGTCGCGCGGCGGCGAGGCCGAGGCGATGCAGATCGCGTCCGGGCTCTTCGAGGAGGTGGATCGCGTCGATCGGCCCACGGCGGCGACGCTCTACGCGGCGAGGCACGCCGCGGCGCTGGCGATCGAAGCGCGGCGTTGAGCCGGCGAGCGGGCGGCCGCGGTGCGCGGGTGTCAGTCCCGGTCGAGATCACTCCGCGGTGGGATCGAAGTAGAGCGCGTCGACCGCCACGCTCACGCCGAGCGAGCGCAGCTCGAGCTGTGCCCCAGGCCCCGCTTCGGAGAGGACCCAGCCCTCGGGCCCGCGGCGGAAGACCTCGATGCGCCGCTCGGCTTGGCTGACGAGGACGTACTCCTCGAGCGACGCGAGGCGCCGGTAGTGAGCGAACTTCGCGCCGCGGTCGTCCTTCTCCGTCGCATCCGAGAGGACCTCGACCAGGACGGTCGGGTTCGTCATGGCGTGCGGATCGTCGAACGCGACTTGGCGCTTGCCGCACACGACCGAGGCGTCGGGATAGAAGACGCGCGCGTCGTCCTCGACGTACACGCGCGCGTCGGGCCCGAAGACGTTGCAAGGGCGACCGGCCCGCGCGAGCGCGAGACCGAGCTCACGCGCGACCGCGGCCTGCAGACGGGCATGCTCGAGTGTCCCGCCCGCCATCGCGACGACGGTGCCGGCGTGGAACTCGTGCTTGCGATCGGCGGCGTCCTCGAGGGCCGCGTACTCGCGCAGCGTGAGCTTCCGTGCCGGCTCGGCGGACATGACACGAGTATAGCGAGCGCGGCGGCGGGCGTGGGGCTGGCGCGCGGGAGACCGATCCGCGATGCGATCGGCTCACGCGTCCGCGCGCTGCTCGGTCGGCTCGCCAGGCGCGGCGCGAGGTCGGCCAGTGCTCTCGGACGCAACACGGCAGCTCGACCAGGGTCGATCGACGCGGCGGCCCGGTCAGCGCCCGCGCACGCCGGCGCAACCGGCGTCCGCGCTGGCCGAGGCATCCGGTGCGCCGGCATCGCCCGCGGCGATCACGAGGTCGAAGTGCTGCGGCGCGGCCCAGCCCTCGATCTGCATCGTGAGCGTGGTCGCGCCGTCGACGTGGCCGGTCAGTCGGAAGCGTCCCATCGAGAGCTGCGCGACCTCGATCGCGTCGCTCGCGTCGACGCTCGTGACCCGCGCCTCGTGGGCGCCGGTGTCATCGAAATAGACGACGCGCACGTCGGTCGGCGCCTCGCGCACGAGCTGGCCGCCGCAGACGCCCTGGAGCCCGGGCGCCGAGCAGCCCGGCCCTCCGTAGCCGCACTCCCATTCGGCGCAGCCGAGCGCGAAGAGCGAGGCGACCAAGACTCCCCGCGCCAGCGACAGACCCCGAGCGCGCATGGGGCAGAACGTACGCGGTCGGCGTCGGCCCTCGAAGAGTGTCCGCAGCGAACGTGCATCGAGAGCTTCAGTGCTCGTAGCGGTCTTCGAAGAAGGCACGCCCATCGGCCGTGATGCCGAACGTGATCATGTGCAGCCCTTCGGAGAACCCGGCCGTCTCCCAGACGGGGTAGTAGACGAAGCCGCGATCGAGCCGGAAGTACGAGTACTCGACGAAGATCGGCCCGAAAGGGATGCGCACGCCGATCTCGTACGACCACACGTTCGGGTTGAACGCGAAGCCCGAGCCGGTCGGGAGCGGGGCCTCGTGGTACGGGATCGTGCGGCGCGCGAAGACGGCCAGGCCGATGTCCCAGAGCGCGTCGAACCTCCAGAACGTCGCCTCGGCGGCCACCTCGAGCGTGGCGGCGCCCGCACCGAAGTCGGCGCCTCCGCCGACGGCGAGCTCGTCCGACTGCACGACGCCGAAGAGCACGAACGAGCTCAGCGCGTACCACTCGTCGAGTCGCTGATCGCGCATCGTGAACATCGTGCCGCCGGCGAGGAAGCCGACGTTCGGCGTGAACAGGTGCGCGTAGCCGGCCGAGAGCTGCGGGAACGAGAGGCCGCCGCCGGCGCCGCTGCTCGAGGTGGTCATGCAGCCACCGGGGTTGCCGCACGCGCCGCTGACGCCGTCACCCACCTGCGCAGAGGCGGAGACGCCGACGTAGGGCCCCTCGCGAAGCCGAATCGGGTGCAGCATCGGGAGGTGGCAGCCGGCCGCCGCGAGGCAGACGAGGCCCACCACGCAGCCCCCGGCCGCGCGGCGCCAAGCGAAGAAGTCCAAGGTGCGGCCTCCGACGGGGCTCCTCGCCGCCGCATTCACACCGGGTGTGCGTGACCGGGCCGCGCGCGCTCACGCCGGGTCGTGGTCGTTCGAGCGGCGGTCGACGTACCCGCGCCGACGCGCCGCGGATGCCATCCGATCAGTCGTAGGCCGCGATCGCCACGCTCCAGCCCGAGCAAGTGTACGGATAGCTCGACGAGCACGTCCCGGGCAGGCCGAGGAGCACGCGTCCGGCCCACGGGTCGTGACGCAGACGAACCGCGTCCGCGATGGTCGGCGTCGCGAGCACGATCGAGCCTGCGCTCTCGATCACGTGCGCATCGACGTCGACCCGCTGGACGGAGCAGCCGGTGTTGCAGACGATGTTGGGGTAGGTCGGCGCCGTCGGCGTCACGAGGGCATACAGGCGCTCGTCGGCACCGCGCTCCATCGCGAGGATGCTCTCCCCGGTTCGAAGGGTTCCGATCGAGCCCTCTCGCTCGAAGCAGTGCGGGTCGTACGTCAAGGGAACGGTGCACGCATCGAGCCGGTACATGCGCCCGTCGGACGTGATCATGTGGCGGGCCGGCGAGCCGTGGAACCCGATCGCTCGCACGTCCAGCGCGAACGTGCTGCCGGTGGTGAGGAGACGGTTGGCGTCGTCGGCGATGAGGAAGCTGTCGTATTGCCCAGCGACGACGGCGTCGACACCCGGCACGCGACGTAGGGCCGAGGTTCCGCCGCCGAATCCAGCGCTCGAGAGCTGGCGCGCGCCGATCAGATCGTAGAGCCCGAGCTCGCCCATCGCTCCGCCGGAGCTGGACCCCGCGCACACGAGGCGGCCGCACGAGATCAGCGCGGCGGCCGTGCAGTCCGCAGTGAGCGCGACGTGCACGCCTTCGACGAGGTCGAGCCCGAGCACCGTGATCGTCGATGGGTCGACGACGGCGAGGCGAGCCCCGTCGAACGCCGCGACCCGCACTTCGCGCGGCGCGTCCCAGCGCGCGAGCTCGGTGCCGGCGCGCGAGAGCAGCCGGACGCCCGTGCGCAGCACCACCGCGATGCCGCTCTCGGTCGCGAACACGTCGACGAGCGTCTCGCTCCCTGCCGCGACCCGCCCGGCCGCGGGCCGAGGAAGCGTAGGTGAGGCCGGCGGGATGACCTCCGGACATCCGCACGTCTGCCCGAGGTACGGGTCGCAGATGGGCGGCGCGGCATCGGCCCCAGCATCGGGGATCTGGGCGTCGAGGAACCCGCACTCACAGGGCAGGTACCGACCCTCGTCACTGCACGTCTGGACCGAGCTCCAGCCATCGCTGCAAGGGCACGCCTGGGTGGCGCCGGGAACGCAGCGCTCCGGCGCGACCTCGCACGCGCAGGCTCCGAACACGCCCTCGGCCGTACAGACCTGTGCGCCCATCGCGCCGCTCGCACAGGCGCACGCCGCAGCCGTGCCGGGGACGCACGTGTTGGTGGTCGGCATGCCGCACACACACGGGTCGAACGTGCCCGATGCATTGCACGTCTGTGCGCCGCGCGCGCCGCCTTCACATGCGCACGCGAACAGCGCCCCGGGCTCGCAGCGCGCCGACATCGAGCAATCGCAGGGGTCGAGCGTCCCGTCGGCCGAGCAAGACTGCACGCCCACCCCCCCGCGGGCGCACGCACACGCCACGGTCGCGCCCGCGGTGCAGCGCGGTGCTCGCTCGGTCGCGACGCTGCACGCGACGAGGACGGCGAAGGGCAAGCAGACCCACGACTCACGGCGCTTCAAGGCGGACCTCCCAGCCTTCACAATGGTTCGGATAGTCGGGCTCGCACGAGAGCGGGGTCGAGACGACCGCGCGCCCGCTCCACGGGTCGTTCCGTACCCGGACCTCGTAGCCACCGCCCCGGAACGAGATGGGGCGGCTGCTCACGGACTCCTGCGAGAGCGCATCGATGCGCTCGATGCGACAACCGGCGATGCACGGCGACTCGAACGGGGACGCGTGACGCCGTGCGCGAACGGACGTGATGACGCCGTCGCGCCCGCCATCCATCGCGAGCGTGTCGTCGTCACCGAACCCGACGAGCCGCCGTGAGAGTCGCAAGCACGTACCTCGATCGTCGGCGCTCGCCGTGAAGCACGAGTCGAGACGGAGGGGGAGCCCCGTCTGCGTCACGATCTGCGTCGCCGGCCAGCCGACGAACGCGAAGACCGGGCTCGCGTCGTACTCGCCCCAGTAGGGAGCGTCCGTGACGAGCTCGAGCGTTCCGTCGGCCTGCACGCGGTGGTACCAGAAGTTGGACGGGCTGTAGCCGTAGGGCGCCGTCAGGAACGCATCGACGCCGGGAACGGTGGCCGCCGGGGTCCCGCTGGCCTGCGAGAGCGTCCCGTCGAAGAGGTCTCGGCCGGTGGCGAGCTCGTACGTGTGTCGCGTCCACTCGACGAGCCCAGGCTGCGCACAGAGGAGACGATCGCACGAGGCCGCGAGCGGATGGAGGCACGGCTCCACAGGCGCAAACTGGCCGCGCTCGCGCAGGTCGGCCTCGAGCCAGGTCACGCGCGCGCGGTCGACCGCGACGAGGCGCGCGCCGACCCGCAGCGCCGCCGTGATCTCGATCCGGTTGTGCCACGCCGCGAGCGGCTCTCCCGCTCGCGAAAGGAGTCGGATCTCGTCGCGCAAGACCACGAAGATCCCTTCGGGGCCGACGAGGACGTCGACGAGTGTCTCGGGACCGGTGCCCAGCGTGCGCGGCCCGGGGATCGGATCGAGCGTGGGCGTGAGCGGGGGGATGGGCTCGCCGCAGCCGCACGTATCGCCCGCGTACGGATTGCACGCCGCAGGGCCCGCATCGGGCGCGTCCGGCAGCCCGCCATCGCCCTCGCAACGACAGGGGCCGACCCTCTCGGTCGCGTCGCAGACCGCGACGCTCGGCGCGCCGTCGGGGCAGGTACATGCCGTGCTGCGTCCGGGAACGCAGGCGTTACCGCGCGCGTCGCACACGCACGCGCCTCTTCTCCCGCCGGGCTCGCAGATCGAGAAGCCGGCGCTGCCGTCGCAGTGGCAAGCGATGCTGCTCCCGACGACACAGTTCGCCGGGGTGATCGCGGTCTCGCAGGCGATCGTGAGCGCCAGAGACGCGACGAGAGATGCACGACGCCGCACGCGTTCATCATAGATCGTGCAGCGATCGTGAGTCGCGGCGAACGGACGGTGGATCGTGCGTGCGAGCGCTGAGTGGAGGTCGCACTTCGCTACGCCGCGACCAGCGGCCAGCGCATCGGAAGCAAGGTCTTCGCCGCGAGGCCGATCCGGTCGCGGACCTCGGAGATCGTCCAGCGCTTGCGCGGGTCCTGCCGCAGGCAGCCGCGGATCAAGTCCACGATCGCGATCAGCTGATCGTCCATCGAGAGCGCGTCGAGCTGCGGCAGATCGCCGTCGTGCGACAGGTGCGCCGTCAGGATCCCCACCTCACTGTCGCCGTCGAACAGCTCGCGCCCCGTCAGCGCCTCGTAGATCATGCAGCCGAACGCGTACACGTCGGTCGCGCCGGGTGAAGGCGTGTGCCCCTTCGGCAAGAGCCCCCACACCTCGGGCGCGCCGTAGTTCGCCGTCGCGCAGCCCGGGCGCACCTTCCGTCCCGCGAGCCCGAAGTCCACGAGCACCGGCGTCTCGAGCGCCGGCCCGGGCCCGTCCGGATCCCGCAAGATCACGTTCGACGGCTTCAGGTCGAGGTGCCCGACCCCGATGTCGTGCATCGCGTTCAGCCCGGCCGCGACGCCCGAGAGCACCGAGACCGCGCGCGCCATGTCGAGCCCGCCCGTCTCGATCAAGCGCTCGAGCGTCGGCCCCTCGACGAGCTCCATCACGAGGATGGGCTTCGGCCGCGCGCCCGCATCGAAGGTCACGAGCTGCGCGAGGTTCGGGTGCTTCGGGATCGCGAGCAGCGCGCCCGCCTCGTCGCGGAAGAGCCGCAAGAACTGCTCTTCGCTCAGCGTGCGCGCCGCCGTGCCGCCGAACTCGGGCACCTTCAGCGCGAACTTCGGCGCCTTGTCGTCGGCCTTCTCTTCCACGCGTCGCGCGATGAACACCGAGCCGACCGCGCCGGCGCCGAGCGCGCGCAGCACGAAGAAGCCGCCCAGCGTGCGCGACGGCGGCAGCCACGGCGGCAGCGGCGCCGAGCGCTTCTTGAGGAGCGGCACGACCGACTCGCGCGTCTTCGGCGCCGCCTGCACCGGGTACGCCAGCGTCGTCACGAGCACGTTCGCGGCGACCTCGGCCACGTGCGCCGGCAGCTCCTCGCGCAGCGCGTCCACTGCGCCGGCGACCGCATCCGCGTAGGCGGTGTCGCTCCCGCGCAGCGCGTGCATCGCGCCCATGTCCATCAGGTGCATTGCCGCCGCGACGGCGGGCGCCTCGTCGGGGCGCTGCTCACCGAGCCGGCGCTTGGCGCCCTCGACCAGGCGCGCGAGCTTCTCGGCCACGTCGGCGAGCGGCCCGAAGCGCGAGCCCTGATCGTCGAGCTCGCCGGCCAGCTCGGCGATCGAGCTCGCCGCGCCGATCGTCTCGAGCGCCGCCGTGAAGCGGATCAACGTGCCGCGGAGCGCCTCCACGCGCGGGCCGCTCGCCGCCGGCAGGTTGCGCGTGAGCAGGCGCAGCGCGTCCATGCTCGCCTTCGTGCGCGCGCTCGTCATGCGCGCCGCGCGCTCCGTGCGCTCCACGAGCGAGGCGTACGCGCGGAACACGTTCTCGGCCTCGGGCATCATCGAGGCCTCGGCGAACGTGGTCAGATCGCTCTCGCTCGACAGGTGCGACACCACCGCGATCAGCACGTCGGACAGCTCCGCGATCTCTTCGCGCAGGAGCGCCTCGCACGAGCGTGCGGCCGCTGCGTGCACGATGCGGCGGAGAGGCGAGGGCGCGTCGTCTCTCGCGCGCGCGAGCAGGATCCGCGTCGCGCGGAGGCGCCGCTCGCGCAGGTCCGCCGTCTTCTCCTCGCCGAACGCGCCGTCGGCGTCCACGCAGTGGAGGAGCGCGCGGAGGCGCCGCACGCGCAGGGTCGTGTGCGCCACCGTCTCGCCCGGGAAGACGGGCTCGCGCTCGCGCATCACCAGCCACTGCGTGAGGCGCTCGAAGACCTCGCCCACGCTGGCGAGCGCCGGCACGGGCACGCCCTTCTTGTTGCCCTCGACGCCCAGCACCAGCAGGTCGGAGAGCGCCGAGGTCTCGAGCAGCGCCTGGTCGATCTCGCGCAGCACCTTGAACGCCTCGCGGCGCCCCTCGGTCGTGTGCTCGCGCGCCTTCTCGAGGCGCGTCATGTGCGTCTCGAGCACGCCCACGATGGCCACCGCCTTGGCATGCGCCTGCCGCGCGTTGCCCGTCGCGAAGGTGTCGCGCGCGTCGTCGAGCAGCTCGCGCAGCGTGGGCTCGCGCTCGATCTCGTCGCGCGGCGTCAGCTCCTGCTCGAGCGCCTCGCAGAGCGCGTCGCGCCCGTCGTCCGCCTCGCGCCCGCGGACCTCGGGATCGGTGAGGCGCGTCATCGCGAGGCGCGCCGCCCAGTCGCCGAAGTCGTTCCCGAGCCGCTCTTCCGTGAGCTCGACGAGCGCCTCCACGGCGTCGAGCCCGCCGATGCGGACGAGCGCGACGAGCAGGTCCTCGGCCGCGTCGGGCTCGGCCTCGGCCGCGCGCGAGAGGCCGAGGATCATCGCGGAGGCGATGCCGCGGTCGCGCTTGAAGATCTCCGAGTCGAGGATCTTCTGGCAGCGATCGCGCGCGCCCGTGGGATCGACGGCGATGGTGCTCGCGATGGAGGCCGCGGCGCGCCGCCACTCGGTGGGCGAGAGGTCGGGCTTGAGGCCGTCCACGAGCTCGGCGTCGAAGCGCGCCACGACGGCCGCGAGCAAGCCACGCGCGATGGCGACGTGGCGCCACACGAGCGGCTCGCGATCGCGGAGCAGGCGCTCCCACGCGGCGCGCACGTTGGGCCGATCGAAGATGCTCACGATGGCGTCGTCGCCGCTCGCCACGCGCCGCGCGCACTCGCGGGCCGCGCGCTCCAGCAGGCGCGCCGACAGGCGTCGCGACGGGAGCGAGCCCGACGACGGCGTGACGAGCCACTCCTCGGCCAGATCGGTGCGCGAGATCAGAGCGAGCGCGAGCGCGTCGGCCCGCACGCCGCTGCCGATGGGCAGATCGAGCGCGAGCGCGAGGCGCGCGCGGTTGCCGGGCCCGCTCAGGCCGCGGCGCGAGCCGGTCGCGAGCTGCGTGGCGACGGTGACGAAGGTCTGCGCGTCGCCCTCCTGCAGCGCGAGCAGGGTGCGCCGTCCGAGCTCGCGCTTCTCGTCGCCGGGCGGGATCGCGGCCGCCAGCTCGTAGATCGCGGCGGCGCGGTGCGGCGGCGAGAGCCAGGCGAGGTCGTCCACGAGCCCATCGGCGAGCGCGACCTTGGTCGACTCGCGGAGCGCGGCGGGATCGAGGCCCTCGAGCGGCACGGGTCGGTACTCGGAGGCGGCCGCGCCGAGCTGCGAGAAGCTCTGGCGGAAGATCGCACGCCTCTCTTCCCGATCCTCGATGCGGTGCAGCCGTGCGAGGCCGTCGAAGTGCTCCCGCGATTCGCGCATGCGGCGAGCCGAGGATACACCCGCGCCCGCGTGTCGGATACCCGGGCGGAAGGGGCGCTCGACGCGGGCGTGGCGTCCGTGTACGAGTCGGGAGCTTGCCCTCGAGCCTGCCAGCGCCGCGCGCGTCCACCGCCCCGGCGGAGCCACGATGAGCGAACGCGCCTCTGCCATCCGCGCCGAGAAGCTCACGAAGCGCTTCGGGGAGCACCTCGCGCTCGCCGAGCTCGATCTCGACGTCGCCGAGGGAGAGGTGTTCGGCCTCCTCGGACCGAACGGCGCAGGCAAGACGACCGCGCTCCGTTTGCTCACCGGGCTCGTCGCGCCGAGCTCGGGGCGCGCCTTCATCGCGGGCGCCGACGTGGCGACCGACGCCGAGACGGTGCGCGCGCGCATCGGCTTGTTGACCGAGACGCCCGGGATCTACCCGCGCCTCGACGCGGTCGAGAACCTCGCCTTCTTCGCCGACGTCTACGGCGTGCCCGATCCACGCGCGAAGATCGACGGTCTCCTGAAGCGCCTCGATCTCTGGGACCGCCGGAAGGAAGCCGCGGGCGCGCTGAGCAAGGGCATGCGGCAGAAGCTCGCGCTCGCGCGGGCGTTGCTCCACGACCCGAAGGTCGTCTTCCTCGACGAGCCCACGTCGGCGCTCGACCCGGCCTCGGCGAAGGTCGTGCGCGCGATGGTCTCGGAGCTCAAGCGCGAGGGCCGCACCGTCGTGCTCTGCACGCACAACCTCGACGAGGCCGATCGCCTCTCGGATCGCATCGGCGTGCTGCGCAAGGGGCGCCTCGTCCACGTGGGCACGCCGACCGAGCTGCGGCATCGCCTCTACGGGCGCGCGACGGTGGTCACGCTGGGCGCCGACGCCGCGCCGCACGTCGAGCGCGTCCGCGCGCTGCCCTTCGTGAAGGAGGTCACCGCGAGCGGCACGGCGCTGCGCGTCGCGAACGACGCGCCCGAGGCGAACAACCCCGAGCTCGTGCGCGCGCTCGTGGCCGCTGGCGCCTCGGTGGTCGAGGTGAAGGGCGAAGAGAAGGCGCTCGAGGACGTGTACCTCGATCTGCTCGGCGAGACGGTGGCCGAGGCGGAGGCCGAAGAGGCCGAGGCCGAGCGGGCCGCGGGAGCGCGCGCATGAGCTTCGATCTGCGCCGCTTTCGGGCCGTCGTGCGCCACGAGCTGCTCGAGCTCTCGCGCAGCCGCATCATCTTCGTGACGATGGCGATCGTGCCGAGCGTGCTCGTGCTCGTCTCGCTCCTCACCGAAGAAGCGATCCTGGCGACGCCCGATGCCGCGTTCCGCTTCGACAGCTCGATGCCGGCGCTCCTCGAGCGCTACGCCGCCGAAGGGCTCGAGCCGAAGACGGCGGTGCTCATCCTCCTGAACGAGCAGTTCCTCACGATGCTGCTCATCGTCGCGACCGCGCTGCCCTCGACGGTGGCCTCGCACGCGGTGATCGGCGAGAAGGTCGAGCGCACGCTCGAGCCGATCCTGGCGACGCCGGTGGGCACGGCCGAGCTCCTGATGGGCAAGGCGTTCGTCTCGATCGTGCCGGGCGTCGTGTTCACCTGGCTCGCCTACGGCGCGACGCTGCTCGGCTTCTGGCGCATGAGCCCCGCGCTGGTGCTCGCCTCGGCGACGCGCCCGGTCTGGCCGCTCGCCTTCGCGTTGCTGGCGCCGCTCGTGGCGGCGACCTCGGCGCTCACGAGCATCGCGGTGAGCTCGCGCGTGAACGATCCCCGCACCGCGCAGGGGCTCGCGGGCTTCCTCGTGATCCCGCTGCTCGGCATGGGGATCTCCGCGCTGCTCGGCGCCGTCACGATCGACGTGACCTGGGTGCTCTGGGGCGTGGCGCTCATGACGGCGATCGACGCGGCGCTCCTGGCGATCGCCGTGCGCCTGTTCTCGCGCGAGACGATCCTGACGCGCTGGCGGTGAGCCTCACCCGGCGAAGCCGCCGCTCGCGAGGAAGGCGCGCTCTTCGTCGCTGCTCTCGCGCCCGAGCACCGCGTTGCGGTGCGGGAAGCGGCCGAAGCGCGCGATGATCTCGCGGTGCTTCTCGGCCCACTCGAGCGTGCCGAGGCCGCGCTGGAGCGCGATCGAGCGGTCCTGGTCCGCGAGGCTCTCGGAGTGCTCGAAGGGCATCGCGAAGAAGAAGCGCAGCGCGCTCGGCACCTGGGACTCGAAGCCCGCGACGATCGCGCGATCGGCGACGCGGCGCGCGTGGGCATCGGTGGCGAAGGCGCGCGCGGAGCCGCGGAAGGCGTTGCGAGGGAACTGATCGAGCAGGATCACGAGCGCGAGCGCCGCGCGCGGCTCCTCGCCCCAGTCTTCGTCGAGCTCCCCGGCGGCGGCGCGCTCGTGCAGCGCGAGGAAGCGCTCGCGGAAGTCGCGGTCGAAGGCCTCGTCCTTCTCGAACCATTTCTTCGGGCCCGCCTCGGTCCAGTAGGCGAGCACGTTCTCGGCATCGGGGTGCATCGGCCTCGTTCTAGGGCCGTGCGATGCGCTCGGCGAGGGCCCGGACGGTGAGGGGCGCGCAGCCCTCGGCCTTGTTGTTGGCGATCACGTAGAGCTCGGTCCCGAGCTCGCCCGCCTCGTGCACGAGGCGCGCCACGTCGGCGCGCATCCCCTCGTCGGGCACGCGCATCGCGTCGAAGGGCGCCCACTCCTTCTCGAGCACCTCGTACTTCTTGCCGCGCGGCACCATCAAGCGCGCCACCACGCGCGTCTCGCGCCGCAACGCGCCGGGGCGCGCGAGCTGGTCGCCGATCGAGGGCATGCGCGTCCACAGGTTGAAGCAGTGCGTCGCGCCGTGCGCCGCGAGCACCTCGAAGTAGCGCGGCGTCATCAGGCGCGGGTCGCGCAGCTCCACGGAGAGGTCGAGGCCCTCGGGGATCTCGGTGAAGAAGCGCGCGAGCGCCTCCGCGAAAGCGTCGGCGTCGAGGCGCACGGGGGAGGGCGGGATCTCGAGGACGAAGGGCCCCCGGTGCGCGGCGAACGCGCGCTCGAAGGGAAGCGCGATCTGCTCGCGGAAGATCGACGCATCGAGGAAGCGCGGGTTCGGCTGCCCGGCCCGCTCGCGGAAGCGCTCGTGCTTGGGGAACACGGGCGTCGAGATCTCCGACCCGATCTTCGAGACCGCGCGGAAGCCCTCCGGAAGATCGAGCGCGTAGGCGCGCAGCTCGGCCTCGGGGATCGGCGCGTAGAAGCTTCGGTCGATGCCCACCGTTCGGAACAACGGATGGCGCGCGTACTCGGCGAGCGCCTCGCGCAGGAAGTCGGGCCGCGTCACGTCGGTCTCGGCGTAGACGAGCCGGCCCCAGCCCCGGAAGGTCCAGCTCGAGGTGCCGAAGCGCACGTGCGGCGGCAGGCGCGCGGCGAGCCCCACGAGCGCGTCGTGATCGGTGATCTTCGGACCGAGCTCGTCGCCGAAGAGCCCGAGCTGCCGGCGCGTCACGTGCCCGTGCTGGCGTCGTCGCCCGCGTCGGACGTGCTGGCGTCCTCGGTCGCGGCGTCCTCGCTCGAGGCCGCGTCGGTCGAGGCCGCGTCGCTCTCGGTCGCGGCGTCCTCGCTCGAGGCCGCGTCGCTCTCGGTCGCGGCGTCCTCGCTCGAGGCCGCGTCCGTGGCCGCGTCGCCCGCGTCCGTGAGCCCGGCGTCCGACTCGTCGCAGTGCTCGCACACGCAGTTCGTGCGGCCGATGCAGTTGCTCGTGCAGTTGCCGCCCGCGCAGTCGAGCACGCAGTTGCCGGTGCCCGAGCACATCAGGTCGCAGCCGCCGCCCGCGCACGACACGTTGCAGTTGCCGATCCCGGAGCACACGAAGTGGCAGCCGCCGGCGGGGCACGTCTGCGTGCAGTTGCCGATGCCGTCGCACGTGCACGTCTGGCCGGCGCCGCAGCCGATGTCCTGGTTGCCGATGTGGAAGCAGGCCGCGAGCACGAAGGCCGAGGCCGCGAGCACGAGCGCGCGCGCGAGGCGAAGGGAGGTCATGGGCCGCATCCTAACGCAGCTCGCGCGCGCGTGGCTTCGCCGGCGCTCACGCTCGGTACGTGATCACGAAGCGGCAGGCGTCGCCGCCGCGCAGGCGGCAGGTCGACTCCAGCGCCTCCGTGATCTCGCCGCCCGAGAGCTCGACCGAGCGCTCGGCCCAGCCGAGCACGCTCAGGCAGTGGGCGCGGTGCGGCAGTGCGAAGTCGCGCACGACGAGCGTCGCGTTCTCGACGACGTTGCGGGCCTCGAAGCTCGCGGCGATGCGGCCCGAGTCGTAGTGCACGTCCCAGACGCGCGGCGCGCGCGCGAGGATGAAGCGCGGCGAGCCGAGCGCGTAGAAGATCCGGTAGAGGGTCGGCAGGTTCACCTTCGCGGCGTAGCGACCGAGCTCGCGACAGAGCGCGAGGTCTCCGTGGCCGTAGAGGCGATCGATCTCGGTGCACACCTCGTAGAACGTCTCGAGCGGCACCCAGTCGTGCGGCATCACCTTCTCGTCGAGGCGCCGCCGCGCGTCGGCGCCGAGCGCGTCCTTCAGCCGGCGCACGCCGGGCTCGCCGTAGTGCTCGCGCACGTAGCGAACCCGCGCCGTGATCGCGCTGCCTTTGATGTTCGCCCCCATGCCTCGTCACGCGATCCTATCGTGACCGTCCCGTTCGGCGAAGCGCCTGCCATGATAGAACTCGCGCATGGGCAGGGTGGGGCGCGCCTCGGTGCTGGGCCTGGTTCTCTCGCTCGCCGGATGTGCGTGCAGTACGTCGCCGGTGCCGATCGACGCCGGCCTGCCGCCCGACGCGCCCGCAGACGACGTCTTCGCGGTCGACGCGCCTCCCTCGCCGGATGCGTGGCACCCGCCCACACCCGTGACGGCGCTCGCGTTCCCGCAGGCCGTGGACGGGGCGCTCTGGGCCGACCCGGAGATCTACCCGCACCTGCCGATTCACGTCCGCGTCGATGGGGACGCGCGCGCCGTGCACGTCACGATCGGCAGCGAGGTCGCCGAGGCGCTCGACGTGGATGGCGACCGCGACTGGATCGCCTCGGTTCCGATCGCGGCGAGCGCGACGCCGCTCACGGTGGGCGCGATGGCGGAGGGCTTCGGCACCGACACCGCGATGGGCACGGCGACGCTCTCGCTCGGCACGAGCGGCGTCGCGCTCACCGAGTACGGCGCGGACGGCGTCGCCGCGACGCCCGAGCTGCACTGGGTCGAGGCGTCGAGCGGGCGGCAGCTCTGGCTCAGCTGGTGCGACGAGCACGAGGGGGCGTTCCCGCGCTCGCTCTGGCTCCAGCGCCTGGATGGCGCCGGCGCGCGGGCGGGCGGCCCCGTGCGCGTCGCGCTCTCGGACACCGAGGCCACGCTCGCGGCGCGCGTCGCGTTCGGTGGCGCCCACGTCGGCGTGCTCTTCCAGCGCGCGGGCACGCCGTACTCCAACTTCTTCGCGGTCGCCGATCCCGCCACCGGCGCTCTCGTCGCGCCGCCGATCGCGCTCGAGCCCTCGAGCGCCGTGGGCTACGTCGGCGGCGACGTGCTCTTCGACGGCACGGCGTTCGTGGGCCTGTTCCGATCGAACACCACGGGCGGCCAGGTGCTCGCCGCCGTGCGCGTGGACGAGACCGGCGCCGCGCTCGCGGGCCCGGCCGTGCTCTCGATGGGCGGCATGGAAGGCGACCCGATGGGCCCGTTCACGGCGTTCGGTACGATCTCGCTCGCGCAGGTCGATCCCACGCACTTCGTCGCCGCCTTCGCGCGCGATCGCTTCGACAGCACGCTCGGCCTCGCGGTGCCGAAGGTGCAGGTGGTGCGCTTCGGCACTTCGCTGACGCCGGCGGGCGAGGAGTACGCGGGGATGCCCACGTCGTACTTCTGGCAGTACCCCGGCCGCGTGGTGACGACCGAGAGCGGCGCGACGCTCGTCTGGCCCGAGACCGACCTGACGAGCGCCGATCCGAATCCGCCGGCTCAGTTCCGTCTCGTGGACGTGGGCCCGAACGGAATGCTCGCGGCCTCGCGTGGCAACGGCCTCGGCCTCTTCGCGACGCTGCCGCCCGAGTATCGCACCGAGCCCACGCTCGATCCGGCGCCCGGCGGCGGCGGCACGCTCGTGTGGACCGACGATCGATCGCACGCGGGCGATCCCACGATGGGGCGCATCGAGATGTTCGCCGCGCGCATCGCGGCGCCGGGCGCGACGCTCTCGCAGGAGGTCCGCGTGCCGCACGCGCGCTTCATCGAGGAGACCGCGCTCTTCTCGGTCGCGCGCGCCGGCTCGAACACCCTCGTCGTGTGGATCGACGAGCGCCACGGCGGCGGTGTGCTCGACCCGCGCCCCGAAGTGGTCTTCGAGACGATCTGGTACTGAAGGGCCGACACAAGATGTGTCGGAACCCTTCACTGCAGTTCAAGCTCCAGCGCGAATGCGCTGGAACAGGCAGTGGTTGACCAGTATTTCTGGTCAACCACTGATGGCCCCCGCGCGCACCGTCCTGGTCACGGGCTTCGAGCCCTTCGGCGGCGACCGTGTGAACGCGTCGGAGCTCGCGGTGCGCCCGCTCGATGGGCGGGTGATCGCCGGGCACCGCGTCGTGGTGCGCATCCTGCCCTGCGTGTTCGGCGACGCGGCCGAGGCGCTGCGCGGCGCTCTCCGCACGCTGCGGCCGCGCCTCGTGATCGCGTGCGGCGAGGCCGGCGGGCGGCCCGGCATCACGGTGGAGCGCGTGGCGATCAACGTCGACGACGCGCGCATCGCCGACAACGCGGGCGGGCGACCCATCGATCGGCCGATCGCGCGTCGCGGCCCGGTCGGCTACTGGTCGCGCCTGCCGATCAAGTCGATCGCCCGCGCGCTCGAGGAGCAGGGGATCCCGGCGGCCGTCTCGCAGACGGCGGGCACGTTCGTGTGCAATCACGTCTTCTACGAGCTCATGCGCGCCCTCGCGCGCCGCCCCGGCGTGCGAGGCGGCTTCGTGCACGTGCCGCGCTGCGAGCTGCAAGAGGACGGGCGCACGCCGACGATGGCGACGGCGACCACGACCCGGGCGCTCGAGATCGCGATCGCGACGGCGCTGGCGACGCGCCGCGACGCGAAGGTCACGGGCGGCGCCACGCACTGATCGGTGGCGCCGCGAGCGCTCGCCGTCGAGCGCCGAGACCTCTATCGGCAGGGTGCCGCTCTCGGGCAAGATCCATCGCACCGAGTCGCGCGTACACCGTGGACGCGCCGAGCGCGGGGAGGCGAAGGATGGCGGACGAACGCGACGAGAGCCGAGCCCTTCAGGCACCGATCAGCCGCCGCGCGATGTTGATCTCGCTGCCGGTGATCGCGGCGGGCGCGAGCATGCTGCAGGGCTGCGGGGCCTCGATCCCCGGCCAGGCAGTCGTCTACGGCGCGCCCGACACGCTCACGGCGGGCACGCCGACGCGCCTGGGCAGCTACGACGTCTTCCTCGTGCGCACGGAGCAAGGCATCGCGGCGATCAGCGGGCGCTGCACCCACCTCGGGTGCGGCGTGGCGCCGACGGCGGAGGGCGCCTTCCACTGCGGCTGCCACGGGAGCGAGTTCGCCGCCGACGGGACGGTCACCCATGGCCCGGCTGGAGACGACCTCGCGTGGTTTGCGGTCCGCATCGAGAACGGCAGCGTGGTCGTGGACCCTTCGCAGCGCGTCGCGAAGGGCACGTACACGCCACTCGAGGCGAGCTCCGGGGGCGAGGTCGCGGCGAGCTCCGATCCGGCGACCTGACGAGGGGCTCAGCGATAGCCGAGCATGTCGATCAGCTGCGGGTCGGGCTGGCCCATCACGCCGCACGAGATCGGCACGAGCATCCGCACCGTCGACCGGTCGTCGATGCTCGACGGCAGCTCGTCCTCGGAGAGATAGTCGCTGCCCACCGAGATCGTGGCCGTGGCGGGGTAGCGGTTCAGCACCGTCGGCAGCGAGCGGCTCGCGCCGAAGTAGAAGTGCGTCGCGTCGAGCTCGACCCAGCACTGGCTCGGGCTCGTCGGGATGAGGTCGCTGGCGAAGCCGCTCGAGACGTTCACGTCCATCTGCTGCACACCGAGCGGCCCGGTGACGACGACGTGGTGCGTGCCTTGCGGGAGATCGCGGCGCCAGTGCTGGTTCTCGTAGACGGTCTCGGGCGGCGCGCCGTCGATGCTGACGCCCACGGTCTCGCCGGGCGAGGGCACGAGGTGCACGGTGCCGTTGCCGTTCCACCACTGCACCGCCGCGAACACACCCGCCAGCAACAGGCACGGGACGACGAAGATGACCGCGATGGCGAGGCGGATGTTGTTCAGAACCCGACGGAAGGTCTCGAGCATGGCTGCGTCCCCTGCGCGCCACCGCGGCGCCGGGCGGAGGATACGCCGGAACGCGGTCGATCTTCCCGGCCTACTTCCGGCGCGTGAGCGGGACCTCGGGCGTGACGTACTGATCCCGCACCGGGTCGAGCTCCTCGAGCTCCGCCTCCGGCAGCGAGACGGGCGGCGCCTGGGTCTTGGGCTTGCCGCCCGGACCGAAGAGCGCGCCCGCGATCGCCGCGCGGTCCGGTGGCGCCGGCTCCTGGGCCTTCGTGCGCGCGCGCGCCTGGGCCACGCACTTGGCGAGCACGTGCGGGCTCGGCCGGATCGCCTCGTCGTGGAGCACGTCCTCCAGCAGCTCGTACAGCTCGTCGGCCGTCTCGACCCGATCCTCCGGGCGCTTGGCGAGCGCGCTCGCGAGCACGTCGTGGAGCGAGGGCGGCAGATCCCGTCGGTAGTCGGTGAGCGGCGGGATCTTCCCCTCCTGCACCTTCACGAACGTCTCGCGATCGGTCTGGCCCAGGAACAGGCGCTCGCCCGCGAGCGACTCCCAGAGCACGACGCCCATGCCGTAGAGATCGCTCTGCGCCGTCGGCTCCCGGCCGTCGAGGATCTCGGGCGCGACGTAGCCGAGCTTGCCCTTCACCGTGCCGGGCTGCGTGAGGCGCGCACGATCGACGGCGAACGCGAGCCCGAAGTCCGTGAGCTTCGCGACGCCGTTGATGCCCACGAGGATGTTCTGCGGGTCGACGTCGCGGTGGATGACCGGCGCGGGATCGCCTTGATCGTTCACGCGGTCGTGGGCGCTCGCGAGCCCGCGCAACGCGTCGATCACGATCTGCAGCACGATCGACCACGGCGGCAGCTCGCCGTGGCTCACGTAGGAGCGCACGAAGCGCGAGAGGTCGATGCCCTCGACCCACTCCATGACGAGGTAGAAGCCGCCCTCGTCGGCGCCGAGATCGAACACGCGCGTCACGTTCGGGTGCGTGAGGAGCGAAGCGATCTTCGCCTCCTCCACGAACATCGTCACGAGGGCCGGATCGGTGGCGAGGCTCGGGAGCATGCGCTTGACCGCGACCTCGGTCTCGAACTGGGCGGCGCCCTTGAGCACGCCCTTCCAGACCTCCGCCATGCCTCCGCGTCCTGCGAGCGTGCGTAGCTCGTAGCGGCCAGCGAGCAGGGTTCCGGGAGCGGTCATCCGAAGCGTTCTACGTTCGAGAGGACCGTTCGGTTGCCCCCCGTGGGCCGATTCTTCGCCGGGATCGGGCGCCGCCGCAACCGGGCACGCGCGTTCCGCTCCGGCGCGATCCAGAGGCGGCAGAACGACCGATCAAGGGCTCGCCGGGAACACGCAGCCGCTCGCCGGGCAGCCGGGGGGCACCGTGATCTCCGGTGTCCCGGCCCACGCGCTGTCGAGGAAGCTCTGGATCTGATCGAACGCGGCGTGCCCGGCCGGGGTGTTGCGCGCCGCGAAGCCGTGCACGTCGTAGAGGCCGGTGTCACCGACCATGAACTGCGTCATGCCGCTCGCGCCCGTCACGTGGTCGGCGTCGTGCAGGCCCTCGATGGGATGGAGCGGCACCCCGATCTGCGTCGCGCCCGTGCAGATGGCGACCATCTCGTTGCCCGGGTTCGGGAGCACCTCGTCACCCATGCTCTCTTGCTCGAGATAGATGTCCCCGTCGGCGCGCGCGCGATCGGCGAACGAGGCTCCGTCGGCGCCGTCGAAGACGGTCTGCGCGACGGCGATCAGCGTGACCACGTTCGAGATGCCGCCGTGGCGCGAGGCGATGCCGGCGAGGAAGGTCTCGAAGATCGTGGACTGGAAGCACCAGTGCGACCACGCCGCGCCGGGCACGTTCAGCACGCCGACGCCGATGTCGTGCGACTGCGCCGACACGACCAGGCCCATCGTGCCGCCGAGCGAGCCGCCCACCCAGGTCGGCTCCGACCAGTCGACGTGGCGCCCGGCGTTGGGGTTCGTCATGCCGTCGAGCATCGGCGCCGCGAGCGCGTCGTCGAGGATCGAGTCGAGCGCGTGGCCGATCGCCAGCGCGTGCGCGCTCGCCTGCATGAGCGGCGCGAACGCGTGGTGCGCGCCGTCGAGCAGTGCCGCCGCGAGCGCCGAGAGGGTCGGGATGAGGTCGGTGTCGGTCCAGCCGTAGAACTGGACGCCGACCTTGGCGATGCCGTGGCCGGCCAGCGTGTCGTCGAACGCGCTGTCGTGGTAGTTGCCGGCCGCGCCGTGGCCGTAGAGCACCGCGCGGTAGTCGCCGGTCCCTGCCGGGACGACGACGCGGAACGGCGCTTCGGTCGTGCCCTGCTGCATCGGGATGCCGTTCTCGTCGGTGACGAGCGCGCCGGACGGGTCGAGCCAGTTCGGGATGCCGACGAGGCGCCCCTCGAGGATCGAGGCGATGGGGCCGCCGTCGGTGCGGTGCTGGACCACGTCCCACTCGATCGTGATCGAGCCGGCATCGACGGCCGCGATCGCGGCCGCGACCATGCTGTCGAGGGGCGCAGTCGTGTTCTCGACGGAGCGCGTGGTGAAGTCCCAGGCGCGAACGACGTGCGCCGGCTCGATGCCGACGTCGTCGAGCACGTCGAGCAGAGGGACGTAGTAGCCGGCGAGGGCCGCCTCTTCGGTGGAGGTCGGGGCGTCGAGACCGAGGGCCACGCGCGTCGCGCGATTCGCGATGGGCGCCGGGGTGCTGCCCGTCGCGCGCAGATCGTCGGTGACGACGGCGAGGTAGTCGGTCTCGGGCTCGAGCACCGCGAGCGGATCGCCGACGAGCACCGAGCGGCGCGGTGGGTTCGTCTGCCGCACGTTGTCCCGATAGGTCTCGAGGCGCAACGGCACCTCTTCGCCGTAGTGCGGTGAGCCCGGCGTCGCGACGAAGAGGCGGAGCACGCCGCCGCGCGGCCCGCCGAACGAGGCCTCGTCGAGCTCTTCCTCGAAGCTCACCACGAGGCTCGAGACGCGCGAGAAGCCGTCCGCGTGCGAGAGTCGCTCGCCGCCGGCGTCGCGCGCGTTCACCACGTGATCGTCGAACTGCACGCGCAGCCCGGTCGCCGTGCTCTCGTCGGCGACCATGAAGTTGCTCGCCGGGAAGGGCACCATGCAGCGCTCGGTGTCGAAGGGCGAGCAGGCAGCCGTGAGCGGCGTGCGGTCGCCTGCCTCGCGTGGCGTCACCGGGAACGAGGGCCCGTTCGAGCAACCGAGCGCGAGGGCGGACAAGAGAAGCGAGCGGGTGAGGGAGCGCAAGACGGCACGGCGCATCCGCGCATCGTAGAGCAAACGCGCGTCGGTCCGCCGACCGATCGTGCCTCCCGGGGGGAGCCGAGGGCAGATTGCTCACGCCCGTACGTAAGCTCGGCCGCCCCGGGCATGTTTCTCCGTCTCGTCCACCCTGCCGCGTCCGATTCGTCCTCGCCTCCGGCGTCCGGGGACGAGCGCATGCCCTGGCCGCATCCGACCCCGATCGTGGCCGTGGCGTGCGCGAGCGATGGCTCTGCGATCGCGACCGGCTCGGGCGGGGCTCCGGCGCGCGAGCCGGACGCGCCGATGGTGGGCGTGACGATCTGGGACATCGCGCGGAGCGCGCCTCGCGTGACGAGCCCGGTCGAGGGCGGCGTCTCGGCCGCTCCCCGGTCGGGCTCTCGGCTCCAGTTCTCGAGCGACGGACGCCGCCTCGGCTTCAATCACCTCGAGAACGCCGTCGGTGTGCTCGACACCCGCAGCGGTCGCGTTCACGCCTCGGCGCTCGCCAGCGCCCGGCTGACCGCCCCTTCGTTCGCCCTCTCGCCGGGCGGCGAGCGCCTCGTCGTGGGCGCGGCCGACGACACGCCCGGCGCGTGGGCGACGACGTTCTCGGTCTCGAGCGGCGGGCCTCTCGCGCGGCTGCGAGCGCCGGCCGCGTCGCGCTCCCTCGAGGTGCTCGCGTGGCGCGACGGGCTCGTGCACGGGCTCGACGCCGACGCCCTCGTGGCGCTCGATCCGAGCACGGGGGCGATCGTTCGGTCCGAGCCGCTCCCGGAGCGGGTGGATCTCGAGCGCGTGTGGTGTGCGCCGGGCAGTGGCGACGTGTGGCTCGCGACCGAGCGCGGCCTGGCGCGACGGAGCCTCGACGGCGAGCCGGGCGTGGACCTCCCGATCTCGGGGGTGAGGGCGCTCGCGTTCGCCGCCGGAGCCCGGACGGTGGGGATCGTGCGCCACGACGCGGAGCACGGCGAAGAGGCGCTCGTGCTCGACGGCGGCGCGATTCTCGCGCGCATCCCGGGACCCTTCGCGCGCGCCGAGGAGCGGGCGCCCGACGTGGCGCCGCTGGCCCTCGAGCCCGGAGGATCCGCGGTCGCCGTGGCTCGGCCCGGAGGGAGGATCGAAGGAGAGCCGATCGAGATCGTGCGCGCGAGCGGCTCGTTCACGCGGATGCGGCTGCCGGCGATCGAAGGGGCGAGCGCGCTGCTCTGGCCGGCCCCCGACGTGCTCGTCGCCCTCGGGCCGCGGGTCGTGGCCTTCTTCCGGCCGAGCGGCGAGCTCCTCGCCCGCTACGCGCCGGGCTGAGATACGCCCGGCCGCGGGGCGGACCCAAGCTCTTCGCGCCGAGCCACGTCCAAGCCGCCGACGAGGGGGATCCGCTTGCGCCGACGCCTGCCCATCCGCGTGGAGAGCCCGTGCCAGGAAGACTGGAGCGCGATGAGCCTGCGCGGCGAGGGGCGTCACTGCGCCCGCTGCGACACGACCGTTCTCGACCTGACGCGCGTGACGCAGCGCGTGGCCGAGCAGCTGATCCGCGAGCGCGGTGGCGAGGTGTGCGCGCGGGTACGGGCCGATGCGCAGGGTCTCCCGACCTTCGCGCCCGAGCCGCGGCGAAAGGGCCTCGCGCCGCTGGTGCTCGCGAGCGCGCTCGCGGCGTGCGGCGCCGACCCCGACCAGAGCGCGAGCCCGAGCGTCGCGGCCGTCGAGAGCGAGACCGTGCCCGTGGATGGCGGCGACGATGCGGCGCCGCTCGTCGTGGTGACGAGCGGCACGACCGGGAGCTTCGGTGGCTCGCTCGCCACGGGCGTGAGCATGCCCGTCGCGAGCCCCGATCCCGCTCCGACCCCCCCGATCGCGACGCACGAGACCGGCGAGGTCGCGCCGCCGGGTGGCGAGGGCGAGCCCTGCACGCTGCCGACGCCCGAGCAGCGCGAGCTCACGCGCCGCAAGCAGCAGGAGCGCCACGGTCGCATGCATCCGCCGCCGCCGCCGCATCTCATGGGCGCGGTGATGCTCGCGGACTGACGATCAAGGCGTGACAGGAAACCTGTCGCGCCTTGTCCTACCCGAGCGAGAATCGCTCGGGTTTTGGGGCTTGGAAGGAACCCGACAGGAGGATTCCTGTCGGGCCTTCAGAACTGGAAGTCGAGGCCGCCCATGAGCTGGTAGGCCGCGCTCACGTAGACGTCCCGCGGGTGGTCGTTGCGATCCCAGAAGAAGAGGATGTCGATCCCGACCGGCCGCACCCAGAACGCGAGCAGCCCGTCCGCGACCACGAAGCGCAGATCGAAGGCGGGCTGGAGCACGAAGAGGCCGTAGGGCCCGGGCGGGTCGTTGTAGTCGCGGGCTCCGAGCCCGACGAGGCCACTCGGCCGCAAGAGCAGCTGGAAGTGCCGATCGTGGTGCACCTCGATGTCGCCGCCGAGGCGCAGGCCGCCGACGAACATCCAGTAGTCGCGGCCGAAGTTGGCCATCGCGTCGATCTCGAGCAGGAACCCGGTGTCGTTGCCACCGAAGTGCCAGCCGATCTCGCCCTGCACGCGCCCGTGCACGGCGCAGCAGTCGAAGTCGAAGTAGGGGCCGGCGCCGAAGCCGGCGTACATCGTGCGGTCGGCGCGGGCCGTCGCCGGGGCGAGCGCCGCGAGCGCGAGGCCGAAGACGAGGGTGAGCGTTCCGGAGAGGACGAGGCGCGTCATGCGCCGACCATAGCAAACGCGATCGACCGAGCGTCGTCGCGAAGCGCCACGGCGCGCGCGCGATGGTGGAGGCTCAGCGGAGCGCCGTCCAGTCGACGCCGGGCACCACCTCGAGATGCACGTGGTTCGCGTGCGCATCGTCGTGGTGGGGCGTGACGATCACCTCGAAGAGCTCGTCGCGCGCGCCCGCGCACACCGCCTCGCGCAGTGCGCGCGACTCCACGGGCTCGTCGTACTGCGCGCAGGGGTCGGCGCCGCGCGTGCGCACGGCCCAGTCGTCGAGCACGGAGAACGTCGTCCCGTCGGCGCGCACGAAGAGCAGCGCATCGATCGCGAGCGCGTGCGAGTGCCCGCTCGCGCGATGCGAGCCGGCGACGCGCGCGCCCGGGCGGAACACCGAGACGTGCTCGATGCCGACGAAGCCCGCGGCGCGCAACGTCGGGCCCCACTCGTAGAGCGCGAGCGCGAGGCGACAGTCGAGGATCGAGTGAATCGAGCGTGGATCGCCGCCGTGGGGCCGCACCTCGAGCGATCCGAGCGGGCCGCCGAGCCGAATCGGCTGCTCGATGGCGTCCACCGCGGCGCCCTCGCCGTGGGCGTCCTCGTAGCGGATCCCGAGCCGATCGAGGCTGGCGCGGCACTCGTCGGGCGTGAGCCCGCTGACGGCTCGGCCGTGCGCCAGCGGCACTTCGGGCGCGACGTCTTGGCTCGATCGCTCCTCGGGGGCCGTGGCCTGAGCGCAGTCCTCGTCCACGGCGCGCGCGCGGAGCCCGGCCGGCTCGCGGGGCCGCGCGGGCTCGTCCGCGTGCGCCCCCGCCACGATTCCGAGCCAGCCTGCGAGCCCTGCGGCCACGTACACGGCATGTCGACTTCGCATCCCGCGATCGTGGCGCCCGCCGTCGGCCGCGGTCCAACAAGCGGGGGGCGACGTGTACCGATGTGCAGGTCTCCTTGGCCCTGGTTGGCACGGGAACGCTGCTTGCGTACGCAGCCTGGGGCGTCCTGTCGCGAACGTGAAGGCCGCCTGGCGCATCGGTAGACTGGCCGAAAGGGGGCCGGCTCGACCCGTCTCGAGGGCCCTCGGTGCTTCGTTCCTCTTTGCCGTGGTCCCGCTCGCATCTCGGCTCGCCGCTCGCTGCTTCTTCTCCTCCTCGGAGCCCCGCATGACGTCGCTTCCCCGCCGCTCCTCTTCGCTCCTCGGCGCCTGTGCGCTGGCGCTGTTCACGCTCGCCGGCTGCGGCCGCACGGCGCTGAACGACTTCCGCGACGGCGCCCCGGTCCACGTGGACGGCGGAACGCGCGACGGCGGCTCGGATGGCGGCGTGCGCGACGCGGGCGACGGGGGCCGCGACGCGGGCGACTCCGGCATCGAGTGCTTCACCGATCTCGAGTGCGAGAACGGCCTCTTCTGCGACGGCGCCGAGACGTGCGTCGCCGGGCGCTGCCAGCGCGGTACCGACGTGGTCTGCGACGATCGGATCGACTGCACCGTCGATCGCTGTCTCGAGGCGACGCGCGCCTGCGAGTTCCTGCCCGACAACTCGCGCTGCCCGGGCGGCACCTGCGATGCGACGACGGGCTGCTCGATGCGCGTCTGCGACACGAACGAGCAGTGCGACGACCGCATCTTCTGCAACGGCACCGAGAGCTGCGTCGGGGGCCGCTGTGTCGGCACCATGCCGGTCGCGTGCGACGATCGCATCGACTGCACGCTCGACGAGTGCAACGAGACGGCGCGCGCCTGCACCTCGACGCCGCTCGACTTCCGCTGCAACGACGGGCGCTTCTGCAACGGCATCGAGGTGTGCTCGGCGATGGCCGGCTGCCGCGCCGGCACGCCCGTCACGTGCGACGACATGAACGTCTGCACGACGGACGTGTGTGACGAGCGCACGAGCCGCTGCACCTTCTTCGATCGCGATCAGGACATGGACGGCTTCGTGGCGCAGGCCTGCACGGGCGGCGACTGCGACGACACGAACGCGAGCGTGCACCCGGGCGCGGCCGAGATCTGCACCGACCGCCTCGACAACGACTGCAACGGCCTCGCCGACTGCCTCGATCCGGCGTGCGCGACCACCCCGAGCTGCATGGGCTGCGTCCCGGAGGTCTGCACGGACGGGCGCGACAACGACTGCGACGGACAGACCGACTGCGCCGACTCCGACTGCGCACGCACGCCGGGCTGCATGATGTGCCTGCCGACCGAGACGGGCCGCTGCGGCAACCGCACCGACGACGACTGCGACGGCTTCACCGACTGCAACGACACCGAGTGCTTCGCCGATCCGGCGTGCCGCATGTGCACGACGCGGGAGACCGGCCTCTGCGGCAACCGCACCGACGACGACTGCGACGGCCTCGCCGACTGCAGCGACCCCGACTGCGCCGCCGATCCGCTCTGCAACGTGTGCGCGCCCACCGAGGCGGGCCTCTGCGGCAACCGGCGCGACGACGACTGCGACATGCGCACGGACTGCGCCGATCCCGACTGCGCGACGGATCCGGCGTGCCGCATGTGCACGACGAACGAGGTCGGCCGCTGCACCAACACCGCCGACGACGACTGTGACGGCACCGTCGACTGCGGCGACGCGGACTGCGCGATGGACCCCGCGTGCCGCATGTGCACGCGCAGCGAGACGGGGCTCTGCACGAACGGCCGCGACGACGACTGCGACCGCGCGAGCGACTGCGCCGACACCGACTGCGCGAGCGATCCGGCGTGCCGCATGTGCCGCACGAGCGAGGTCTTCTGCAGCGACCGCCAGGACGACGACTGCGACGGCGCCATCGACTGCGCCGACACCGACTGCGCGGGCAGCACGCTCTGCTGCATGCCGAGCGGCGTCGAGGTCTGCAACGGCACCCGCGACGAGGACTGCGACGGGCGCATCGACTGCGCCGACCCCGACTGCACGGCGAGCCCGATCTGCTGCATGCCCTCGCGCGAGGTCTGCACGGACGGCATCGACAACGACTGCGACGGCCTGACCGACTGCAGCGACTCGGCGAGCTGCGGGCGGGATCCCTTCTGCCAGATGTGCTTCCCCGAGGTCTGCAACGACCGCTTCGACGACGACTGCGACGGCGCCATCGACTGCCTCGACACCGACTGCTTCCGCGATCCGCTCTGCGTCGTGTGCTCGCCGGTGCCCGAGGTCTGCACGGGCAACCGCGACGACGACTGCGACGGCCTGCGCGACTGCGCCGATCCGGACTGCTTCGGCAACGCGGCCTGCGGCTGCGTGGCCGTGCCCGAGAGCTGCTTCGACGGCATCGACAACGACTGCGACCGCATCGTCGACTGCATGGACAGCGACTGCGCGCTCGATCCCTTCTGCCGGACGTGCACGACCGAGGTCTGCACGGGCGGCCGCGACGAGGACTGCGACGGCCGCACGGACTGCTCGGACAGCGACTGCGCGTTCGACCCCGCGTGCCGCATGTGCACCACCGAGACGTGCACGAACGGCCGCGACGACGACTGCGACGGCCAGGCCGACTGCGCCGACAGCGACTGCGCACGCAACCCCGCCTGCGTGATGTGCACGCCGAGCGAGATCTGCCGCGACGGCCGCGACAACGACTGCGACGGCCAGCTCGACTGCGCCGACAGCGACTGCACCGGCAGCCCCGCCTGCCAGATCTGTCTGCCCTTCGAGATCTGCTCGACGAGCATCGACGACGACTGCAACGGCCTGACGAACTGCAACGATCCGGCGTGCACGGGCAACCCGGTCTGCAACCCGGGCTGCTTGCCGGACGAGACGTCGGGCTGCCGCGACGGCCGCGACAACGACTGCGACGGCCAGACGGACTGCAACGACGCCGACTGCCGGAACAACCCGCTCTGCCGCCTCTGCGTGGCCGAGATCTGCAACACGGGCTTCGACGAGGACTGCGACGGCCTCATCGACTGCGACGACAGCGACTGCGACTTCGATCCGATCTGCGGCGCCTGTCAGTTCCAGGAGTTCGTCTGCCAGAACTCGTTCGACGACGACTGCGACGGGCGCACGGACTGCGCGGATCCCGACTGCCAGTTCGATCCGCTCTGCTGCATCCCGACCGGGCCCGAGCAGTGCGCCAACGGGATCGACGACGACTGCGATCAGCTCTTCGACTGCAGCGACGACACCTGCGTCTCGGCGCCCGAGTGCTGCTTCCCGACCGGGCCAGAGGTGTGCTTCGACGGCGTCGACAACGACTGCAACGGCCTCTCGGACTGCAGCGACCCGGTGTGCACGGGCGACCCCTCGTGCTGCGTGCCGACCTCGCGCTTCGAGATCTGCGGCAACGGCGTCGACGACGACTGCAACTTCGCGATCGACTGCGCGGATCCCGTGTGTCTCGGCACGCCGACCTGCTCGATGTGTATCCCCGACGAGCACACGGTCGCCGACTGCTCGAACGGGACCGACGACGACTGCGACGGCCTCAGCGACTGCAGCGACTCGTCCTGCGCGCCGTTCCAGGATCAGGTCGGCGAGTGCTGCAACGGCATCGACGACAACGGAAACGCCTTCGCCGACGAGTTCGGCTGCACGTGCGCGAGCGCGGGCGACTGCACCGGGCCGGACTCGACCGTCTGCTACACGCTCGTCGGCGCGTGCGCGCCGCCCTGCCAGCAGCTCGGCGGCAACGCGTTCTGCCAGCAGCTCGGCGCGACCGTGCGCTGTCGTGCGAACGGCGAGTGTCGCTGAGCCCGCGAGGCGAGGCGGAGGCGATCCCGAGCGGGCATCACGGCGCGTGGCCGCCGCTCGCGGTCGGACCGCCTCGCCCGCGAGGGATGCCTCAGGACGGGTCGTAGGCGCAGCGGAAGCCGACGTCGCTCGCGGCGGTGTCGGTGGTCGCGAAGCGTCGCGCCGTCACGCGCAGATCCGTGGGCGGCAGAGCGTACGAGCCGCCGCGGATCGTGCGCGACGCCGAGAGATCGACGCCGAGCTCGATCGGCATCGCGGGGACGTCGGAGGTCCATTCGGCGGCGTTCCCCGCGAGATCGAGCAGGCCGTAGGGGCTCGCGCCCGCCGGGAACGCGCCCACCGGCGCCGTGCGGAGGTAGCCGTCGAGGTCGTCCTCGAGCGCGGGCGCGCGACCGTGGCTCGCGAGGTGCGAGTCGTAGCTGCGGCCCCAGGGAAAGCGGCGCGCGGGATCGTCGCCACGGGCGGCCTTCTCCCACTCGGCCTCGCTCGGCAGGCGGCCTCCGACGAACGCGCAGTAGTCGACGGCGTCCGTCCAGCGCACGCCGACGACGGGATGGTCGGGCGCGGCGAGGTCGGAGCGATCGCTCAGCGCGGAGGGGGCGCAGCGACCGGCCGCGACGCAGCGGCGGTAGGCGCGCTGCGTCACCTCCGTCCGATCGATGCCGAAGGTGGCGACGAAGACGCGGCGCGCGGGCGCCTCGAGGAGGAACCGTCCCGCGTCGCATCTCCCGTCGTCGGTGGGGGGCACCTCGACCTCGAGCTCGTCCTCGCAGAGCTGTGCCGCGAACGCGAGGTCCTCGTCGCTCGCGCCCTGCGTGAAGCTGCCCCCGGGGATCCAAACGAGGGTGGGCGTCTCGATCCGCAGCGGCGCCTGCGCGACGGCCGTCGAGACCAGCGCGCTGACGCCGACCACGGCGAGCACGCGCTTCATGCAGGCTCGCGCCGCGTGCGGCGGACGTAGAGCGCGGCGCCGCAGACCACGAAGAGCGCGATCGACGTCATCTGCGAGGTCGAGAGCGCGCCGAACACGCCGCGGATCAGGTCGCCGCGCGTCGTCTCCACGAGGAAGCGCAGGATCGCGTAGAGCACGCCGTAGGCGAGGATGCGCTCGCCCGTGCCGATGCGCTTGGCGGGCACGAGCGCGAAGACGAGCGCGAGCAGGACCAGGCCGGAGGCCTCGTAGATCGGCGTCGGATGCCGCGGCACCGAGGGATGCGAGGCCGGCGCCATCGGATCCGTGTAGGTGATCGCGAGCGGGCCGTGCCACTCGGCACCGAAACAACAGCCACCGAGCAAGCAGCCGATGCGCCCGATGGCGTGGCCCATCGCGATCGCCGGGACCGAGAGATCGAGGATGCGCACGTAGGGGAGGGCGAACGCGCGCGCCGACACGTACGACGCGAGCGCCGCGCCGGGAACGGCGCCGTAGAAGACGAGGCCGCCGCCCGAGCGGATGCCCTGCATCGGATCGCCGCTCCGCGCCCACTCGACGAGCACGAACATGAGCGCGGCGCCGACGAAGCCCGCCATCATCGTGTACCCGAGCGTCGCGATCGTCGCCCCGACGTCGGTGCGCAGGCGATGCGCGACGCGCGCCACGAGCGCGCACGTGAGGAAGACGCCGAGCGCGACGCACACCCCGTAGCCGCCGATCGGGCGGTGGACGCCGAAGAGCGTCAGGTCGTAGACGATCGGGAGCACGGCTCGCGGCTCAGCCAGCTCCCGGGGTCGGGGGCAGAGGTGCGGCCGACGGCGGCGCAGCGGACGGCGGCGCGGCCGACGGCGGCGCAGCGGTCGGCGGCGGGAACACGAGGGTCGGCGGCGGAGCCACCGGTGTCGTCGGCGTCGGCACGGGGCTCGGCATCGGCGCGATCCCGGGCGTCGGGTAGGACGGGTTCGTGAGCGGGTGCCCGCCGTCGTGCACGCCGCTGTCGTGGGTGCCGAAGTTCGGGTCGAGGTACATCCCGGTCGCGCACACGTTGCAGAGGCCGCACGTCAGCGCGACCAGCACGGACGGGATGAAGGCGATGATGCTCGTCACGAGCCCGCCGACCGCGAGGCCTTCGCTCTCGCCCGCGCCCGCCTTCGCCCGCGAGAGCGCGACGCCGCCGAGGATGATGCCCGCGAGCGCGAGCACGGGCGCGAGGAACGAGAGCATCGTCCCGAGGAAGGGCACCAGGGACAAGAGCGCACCGGCGATCATGCAGATGAACGCGAACGCGCCGAGGATGATGGAACCGGTGCCCATCGGGCCTCGAATGTCCTCGCGCGGCGCGCTGCGGTCAAGGCTACTGGCTGACGCCGCCGTCGGCGGTGGCGCTGTCGGGCGCCACGACCACGGTCGGCCGGCACACGCCGCCGCCCACGTCGGTGCACGTCTCCCCGTCCGAGCAGGGGCGGTCGTCGCCGGGCGTGCAGGCCTGCTCGCAGCGGAGCGAGTCGGGCGCGCACACCGTGCCGGCCTCGCAATCGAGCGGGCCGGTACAGGCCTCGCCGAAGGGGTGCGAGCCGCCGACGAAGCACACGCTCTGGCTCTCGAGCGTCAGGCAGACGAGCCCGTTGTTGCAGAGGTGCTCCGGCGCGCCACCGCCATCGGGCAGCCGATCGCAGCTCGACATGCAGTAGCGCGCGCTCGAGGCGGCTCCCCCGTCGAGCGCGCCGCTCGAGGTCTCCACGCAGAGCAGGCCCGTCTGGCACTCCGCGCTCGTCGTGCAGCGTCCGCCGCTGCCGCTGCCGCACGCGGCGAGCGCCGAGAGCGCGAGCGAGAGGAGCGCGCGGCGAGGCGTGCGGAACATCCATCGCATCGTGCACCACGGATCCCGCCCGCGCACTCTCCGTGCGGGAACGGACGCTCGCCCGTCGTCGCGCGTGCTATGGCCGCGCCGTGAGCGCGAGCGAGAACGAGACCGACGTGGTGGTCTGCGGCGCCGGCATCGCCGGCCTCTCTGCGGCGACGATGCTCGCCGAGCGCGGCGTGCGCGTCGTCGTGGTCGAGCGAGAGCGCTTCCTCGGCGGCCGCGCCGGCAGCTGGGGCGACACGCTGGCCGACGGAACGCCGTTCCAGATGGAGCGCGGCTTCCACGCCTTCTTCCGGCAGTACCACAACCTGCGCGCGCTGATGCGCCGCGTGGATCCGGCGCTCTCGTTCCTCGCGCCGATGAGCGACTACCCGCTCCTCGGCCCGAAGGGCGCGAGCGAGTCGTTCGCCGACCTGCCGACGCGGACGCCCTTCAACCTGATGGAGCTCGTGCGCCGCACGCCGACGCTCGGCCTGCGCGATCTGATGCGCGTGGACGTGGGCCGCGCGGTCGAGATGCTCTCGTTCGATCCGGTCGCGAGCTACGAGCGCTGGGACGACGTGACGGCGCGCGCGTATCTCGACTCGCTGCGCTTCCCCGACGACGCGCGGCACATGCTCTTCGACGTCTTCGCGCACTCGTTCTTCAACCCCGAGGAGGAGTACTCGGCGGCCGAGCTCCTCGCGATGTTCCACTTCTATTTCCTCGGCAATCCCGACGGCCTCGTCTTCGACGTGATGCGGCAGCCGTTCTCGACCGCCCTGTTCGAGCCGCTCGCGCGGCGCCTCGAGGGCCTGGGCGTCGAGATCCGGCGCGGCACGGCCGCGCGCGCGATCGAGCGCCAGGACGGGCGCGTGCGCGTCGAGACCGAGCACGGTGTGATCGCGGCGAAGGCCGTGGTGCTCGCGCTCGCGGTGCCGGCGCTGAAGGACGTGGTGCGCGCCTCGCGCGGCCTCTCCGAGCGCCTCGCGCACGAGGTCTCGACGCTCGAGGTGACGTGGCCCTTCGCGGTGCTGCGGCTCTTCCTCGATCGCGCGCCGCGCGCCGATCGCGCGCCCTTCGCCGGCACGACCGGCCTCGGGCCGATCGACAACGTCTCGATCTTCGAGAAGCTCGAGGACGAGAGCCGCGCGTGGGCGGCGCGCACGGGCGGCTCGGTCGTGGAGCTGCACGCCTACGCGGTCGATCCGGCCTCGGCCGACACGCGCACGCGCGAGGCGCTGCTCGCGGGGATGCACGAGGCGTATCCCGAGACGCGCGAGGCGAAGATCCTCGAGGAGCGCTGGCTCGTGCGGCGTGACTGCCCGGCGTTCCACCCCGGCAGCCATCGCACGCGGCCGCGCCCGGTGACCGACGTGCCCGAGGTACTGCTCGCTGGCGACTTCGTGCGACTGCCGTTCGCGAGCGCGCTCATGGAGCGCGCGGCGACGAGCGGGATGATCGCTGCGAACGCGATCCTCCGCGACCGCGGCCTGCCCGTGCACGACGTCCGCCTGCCGCCGCTCCGCGGGATGATGGCGCGCTGAGAGGGTGAGTGCGCCAGGAAAGCCTGGAGGAGGAGGAAGCGATGAGCGGATGATCGTCGCGGAAACCTCCTGAGGCGTCTGGCGGTCCTCGTTCCCGGAAGGGACGAGCTGCCTGGCAAAGCTGATCGCAGCCAGAAGCGAGTCTTGCGCGAGCCCCGTCCGCGAGGGCGGCCGCGAAGCGTAGACAGCGAGTGCGCGGGCCGCGTGGTGGAGCCCCGAAAGTCAGCAAACGTGGAGGCCGACGCCGTTCACACAGCGGAAGGCAGCACCGGAGCGCCCGACGATCATGGGCGCCGAGGCTCCACCGGGGTCGGAGAGCGGGGCACGTGCACACAGTGGCGCCCCAGGAACCTGGGAGGTCTCGTCACCTCCTCGTTCGAGCGGAGATCGGGCTCTCCGCACAACAAACCCGAGGCCTGCGTGAGCCGCGCATCGAGCGCGCAGGAGCCGCGAACGCGGAACACGAACACGACGCGCACACGAGGTACCGCCGAGCGAAGGAAACGAAGCTCGAAGCAGCATCGCGGGAAGGGTGACGAGAAGTCGGAGACGCCCGTTGTACCGATGACGCCGGGGAACTCGCCCCACGAGGACCCGGCCAGGGAAGGGGCGTCCGGAACATGGAACCGAACGAGGGAACGATGTCGGAGTCACTGAACTCTGGGAGCATCTCCACGAGACTCGCGCGGATAGCGGAGCTCGCGAGGAAGCATCCCGAGCGTGCGTTCATGTCGCTGCACCACGCGATCGACGTGGCGTGGCTACGTGAGGCGTACCGGCGCACGCGCAAGGACGCGGCGGTGGGCGTGGACGGGCAGTCGGCGGAGGAGTACGCGCGCGATCTCGAGAAGAACCTCGAGTCGCTGCTCGTGCGCTTCCGTACGGGCGCGTACCGAGCACCTCCCGTTCGACGCATGCACATCCCGAAAGGCGACGGGCGCAGTACGCGCCCGATCGGCGTGCCGACGTTCGAGGACAAGATCCTCCAGCGCGCGGTCGCGATGCTCTTGGAGGCGATCTACGAGCAGGACTTCCATCCGGGCTCGTTCGGCTTCCGGCCGGGACGCAGCGCGCACGACGCGCTCGAAGTGCTGTGGAAAGAGATCATGTCGATGGGCGGCGCCTGGATTGTCGAGGTCGACATCCAGCGCTTCTTCGACACGCTCGACCACGGCGCCCTGCGCGGCTTTCTCGACGGGCGGGTGACGGACGGCGTGATTCGCCGTGCGATCGACAAGTGGCTGAAGGCAGGCGTGCTCGAGGACGGTGCGGTGACGCATCCGGACGAAGGCACGCCGCAGGGAGGCGTCATCTCGCCGATCCTCGCGAACGTGTATCTGCACGAGGTGCTCGACAGGTGGTTCGAGGCGGACGTGAAGCCGCGGCTGCGAGGCCATGCGTTTCTCGTCCGGTACGCGGACGACTTCGTGATCGCCTTCGCGGAGGAAGCGGACGCGAGGCGCGTGATGGACGTGCTGCCGAAGCGATTCGAGCGGTATGGCCTGACGCTGCACCCCGACAAGACGCGCCTCGTGAACTTCACGAGACCGCGACGCGACGGTGGTGACGACGAGGGCGATGGGCCCGGCAGCTTCGATCTGCTGGGCTTCAACCATCACTGGGGCCTCTCGCGAAAGGGGAACGTGGTCGTGCAGCGGACCACGATGCGCTCGCGCTTCACGCGGGCCATCGGTCGCGTACGCGATTGGTGCCGAATCAACCGGCACCTACCGATCGCCGAGCAGTGCAAGGCGCTCGGCCACAAGCTGCGCGGGCACTTCGGGTACTACGGCATCACCGGGAACTCGGAGGCGCTCTCGCGCTTCGCGTACGAAGTGGAGCGCGCCTGGCACAAGTGGCTCTGCCGTCGTTCGCAGAGACCGCACCTGCCGTGGGCGCGCTTCAACCTGCTGCTCGCCCGCTACCCGCTGCCGCCGCCACGCGTCGTGCACAGCGTGTTCGCGCCGAACGCAGCGAGCCCATGAGCCGAAGAGCCGGATGCGGGAAATCCGCACGTCCGGATCTGTGGGAGCGGCGGGGGCGAACCCCCGCCGCGACCCGACCGGACCTGTCGCCCTCTCTCGCGGAGCGATACGAGGGGGAGGCTCCATCGGGATTCACTCCCGATGGAGGGGGCCGCGTATCGGCCCCCGAGGACTGAGACGGTGACAGGAAACCTGTCGCCCTCTCTCGCGGAGCGATACGAGGGGGAGGCTCCATCGGGATTCACTCCCGATGGAGGGGGCCGCGTATCGGCCCCCGGGAGCTGAGCAGCGTCGTCGCGGGAACGCGCTTCAGCGGCCCAGCCAGAGCTCGCGCGAGCGGACGGCCTGCGCCAGCACGCCGAGGCTCGGGACCGCGGCCATGATCGCGGCGTAGTCGCTCGCCTGCGCGTCCTCCGAGAGGAAGCGCGCGATCTGCGGGCCGCTCGTGCCGGCGAAGAGGCCGACGAAGGTCTGCTCCGCCTGCGTGGGGTGATCGGCGAGGTAGGCGAGGAAGACGCGATCGAAGAAGAGCGCCGTGCGGCTCCGCGGCGGCGGCACCACGAGCGGCGTGCGCCGATCCCAGCTCTCGAGCGCGAGCGCGAGGGCGTCGGCGTCGCGCTGGATGAACTGGAACGCGTAGCCCGTGCTCGGTTTGGCCGCGCCGCCCGAGAGCCCGACGCGCAGCACCCGCCCCGCGCCGCGATCGATCTCGCCGCTCGTCATCGGCAGCGCGCCCTGCTCGCGCCCGTGGATCGCGACGGCGCCGGCGCCGCGCGCCTCGAGCCACGCGCGCAGGCTCGCCTCGTAGCGCTCGGGAGGGAAGGGCGCGGGGCCGAAGTACGTGTCCTCGACGAGCGCGCGCCGCGTCGTGGTGGGCAGCACGTACACGAAGTGGGGCCCGTCGACCTGCGAGACGCGCAGGTCCATGAGCGTCGCGAGCGCCGGCTCGAAGATCGGCTTCTCGACCTCCACGTCGAGGCCGACGAAGTGCTGCACCCAGTGCACGTCGCCCGGCCGCGAGCGCGGCGTGCCGTGCGAGCCGCGCGCGTCGATCACCAGGCTCGCGCGCAGCGCGCCCGCGCTCGTCTCGACCTCGGCGTGCGGGCCGAGATCGCGGATCGATCGCACTTCCACGCCGAGATCGAGGCGCACGCGCTCGCTGCGCCCGAGGTGCGCCAGCGCCGAGGCGTAGAAGCGATCGGCGGGCATCGTCTCGTACGGCCGCGCCTCCACGTTGCGCGCCACGCGCCGCCCACGGCCGAGCACCTCGATCGCGCGGTAGCGGCGGCTCACCGCGTCCTCGAAGGGATGCGAGCGCGCGCGGAAGTACGAGAACGTGCGGTCGCGGCGATAGCCGTCGCGCGGATCGACGACGCGCACGTCGAGCGGAAGGCGCGCCAGGCGTGCGGCGATCGAGAGGCCCGCCGCGCCGGCCCCGCAGACGACGACGTCCGCGTCGAGCGGGCTCACGGCGCTTCCGTGCTCAGGGCGCGCGCGGCTTCCGGCCAGCCCAGCTTGCGCACGCGCTCGACCGGCACCGCGAGCAAGCCCGCGATGCGCGCGAGATCGTCGTCGGTCATCGCCGCGACCTGCGCGAGCGTGGTGATGCCCGCCTCGCGCAGCGCCTTCTCGTACTTGGGGCCGATGCCCTTGATCCGCCTCAGCTCGGGCTCGGGCGCGGCGGCCTTCTTCGCCGGCGCCGCGGCCGCGCTCGCCTCGAGGGCCCGCAGGCGTGCGTCCACGTCGGCGCGGAGCGCCTCTTGCGCGCGCTCGAGAGCGACGAGGCGCAGATCGAAGCCCTCCACGGCGCGGCGCAGATCGACGAGGCGCGGATCGAGCGCCGCGAGACGGCTCTCCACGCTCTCGACGCGCGCGCGCCGCGCTTCGAACTGGCGGTCGTGCTCGCCGAGCTGCGCGCGGAGCGTGCCCACGGCGGTGCGGAGCGTGGCGATCTCGCCGGGGTCCTCGAGCATCGGCGCCGTGGGCCGCTCGCCGAGCTCGGCGAGGCGCGTCTCGAGCGAGCGCCGGCTCTCGTCGAGCGCGCCCTCGATGGCGCCGAGGCGCTCCTTCGTCGTCGTCTCGAGCGTGGCGACGCGCGCATCGGCGGCATCGAGACGCTGGTGGGCGCGCGCCGCTTCCGTCTCCACGCGTGCTGCGATCGAGCGCGTCGCGGCCGACTGCACCTCGACCTGCGCGAGGCGCTCGCGCAGCGGATCGGGCGCGGCCGCCGGATCCGTGGGGCGCCCTGCGAGCGCGGGCTGGCTGGGGCGCGGGATCAGCATCGCGGCGGTCAGACCGCTCCCCGGTGGAAGATCGGAGGGCCGCTCCGGCGCGCCCGCGCTGGGCAGGACGCCGGGCGAGGAGGCCACCGCGCCCATCGGCGCCGAGCTCGGTGACGGGCGTGCTCCAGGCAGGATGGGCGGGCGAGCGCCGGGCGCGCCGGGATCGCTGGTGCGCGGCGCCAGGCGGGGGATCGTCCCGGTGATGGGAACGCTGGGGCGCTGAGGAACGGTCGAGGGGCGCGCGGCGCCGAGCGGTGTCGAGGGCGCCGCGGCCGGCGCCGCGGCTGGCTTCGGCGCGACGATGTGCGGGTCGGTACGTTCGTCGTCGCGATCGTTCACGTCGGAAGGCACGGCGGGGCATGGTAACAAATCCGGCCCCGCGCGGCTCGCTCCGGTGCGCTTGAATCCGGGCCTGCGCGCGGCGTCGAAAGAAGCGACCATGACCCACCTGCGCGCCCTGATCGTCCTCTGCTTCGTCGGCCTCGTCGCTTGTGCGAGCCAGGACCCCGCCCCGGCGTCGTCCTCGTCACCCGAGAGCGCGTCCGGCGGCGGCGAGACCACGACCGGCTCCGGGTCGCACGACACGGCGGCCGCGAGCGATCCGCACATCGTCGTCGGCACCGATCCGTGCACCACCGACGCCGACTGCGTGCCGGCCGGCTGCTGTCACGCGGCCGCGTGCGTCGCGCGCGCGAGCGCGCCGGCGTGCGGCGACGCCGTCTGCACCATGGAGTGTCGCTACGGCACGCTCGACTGCGGCGGCGGCTGCCTCTGCCAGGCCGGCCACTGCGCGGCGCGCCTCTCCGAGATGCCGGTCGACCTCTCGTCCGCCCCGCAGTGACAGCAAGAGTGCTCGCCTCGGCGGCTCCGTACGGGAGCGGGCTCTGCCCGCGGACGGTAGGAGCCGTAGGGGCGAGCCGAACGGTGACAGCAAGAGTGCTCGCCGCGCCGCCGGAGCGCCGCTACGAGAGCGTCTTCGCGCTCAGCGCGTCGTCGGCCATCTGCGCGTAGGTGACGTTCGCGAGATTGCGCTCCTCGTCCTCCGAGTAGAGGTGCGTGAGCACGCGCTCGGGGACGCCCATCACGCGCGTGACGAAGGGCGCCGTGACGCGCCCGTAGCGAGGGTGGTTGTAGAGGTCGAACATCGAGCGCAGGAACTTCGAGAAGGGCCGCGTGTTGCCCGTCTTGAGCCCGAGCAGCTGGATGCGCTTGAAGGCCTCGCGCAATCGCTTCCCGTCGGCGTCCACGAGCTCCATCGGCCCGAAGAAGACGTCGCGGAAGAAGGGCTGCGCGTGGAAGAGCACGCCGGCGAGCGCCACGGCCGCGCGCGCGCGATCGCGCTTGCGACGGCGCGGCTGCTTCTCGAGCCACGCGTCGTACTCGGCCGACGCGTAGTACTCGCTCATGTGGTAGTCGACCGCGATGTGCCGCGACTCGTCGCGGTTGATGAGCTTCATCGCCGCGTGGCTCATGTCGTCGTCGACGTAGTCGTCGATCGAGCGCAAGAGCGCGATGTCGAGCAGGAGCTCGCCCGTCGTGATGTACGAGTTCGCGATGTCGGGCGTGAGCTCTCGGGCCGCCTTCACGAAGTGCTTGGCGAAGGCCACGAGGTGCGGGTTGCGCTCGTAGGTCTTGTAGCGGTGCACGTCGTAGTGGCGCGCGAGGCGCTCGGCCACGCGGCTGTGGCGCTCCTCGTCGATCACGAAGGTCTGGAAGATCGCGCGCAGCGTCGGGTCGGTCGCGTTGTCGCGCTGCACCGCGAAGAGCGCGCCGGCGAGCTGCTCGATGCCCGCCATGTCGGTGAAGTACTGGACGATGGAGATCTCGTCCTGCCGCGAGAGCGAGCGAGGCTTCACCGACCAATCGAGGTCGCGATCGATCTGCCACTGATCGCGACGCGCCATCTCGAGCATCCGCTGGAGGTCGACCGCCATGGAATGCATTCTATCGCAAGCATTCCCGGCCCGTGCCTCCGTGCGTGCCATCGCGCACGGAGCCCGGGGTGATCGGGCCGCCCTCAGTAGAAGCCGAAGCCGAAGTAGGCGCTCGCCGTGACGTCGCCCTGGACGAGGTCGTCGCCGGCCTGGGGCCGCAGGCCGACGTAGGCGTGCGCGCGCACCTGGAGGCCCAGCGTGAAGCCGTAGATGCGGCCGTCGAGCGAGCCGCCCACGTGCGTGCCGGCCTGCCAGCCGTCCGCGAAGTGCTCGTCCACGTTCGGCGTGGGGCCGCAGCTGCTCCAGCACCATCCGCTCGTCGGTTGCTCGAAGCTCATGTGCGCGACGGTCAGCCCGCCGGTGAGGTCGAGGCCGAGGCCGAGGCGATCGTCTCCCGCGAGTCGGATGCGCCGCACGTAGCCGACGTCGACCACGTCGCCTTCCACGCGCGCCGACGTGGGGCCGAGGAGCCCGTCGCCGAGGCTCGTGGTGAAGCGGGTCACCGTGACGCGGACGCCGTTGCCGCCCGGCTCGACCACGCTCAAGCCGGCACCCCAGAACAACATCGTCCCGTGGGGGTCGGCGCTGGCCGCGCCGAGCCCGACGATGGGCGCCTCCACGTCGACGCGGATCGGGGGCGCGGGCCGCGACGCGCGCGCGGCTGTCGCCTCGGCGCGCTCGGTCGTGGCCGTGGTCGCGGCGTCCTGCGCGTGGGCCACCGCTGCGCCCTGGAGCGCGACGAGAACGAGGAGGGCGAGCGAGCCGTGGGGAGCGTGGGGGCGCATGGCGAGATTCCTTTCGACACCACCCCACGCAGCGGCCGTGCCGCGCGGGTGACCGCGCGTTTCTCGCGGAATTCGCGCCTGCGCGTGCAGCGGCCTGCACGCCGCCGGTGTGGGATCGCGTGCAGCGCGTTGCACGCTCGCCCCGTCCGCGCCGAGGGCCGTTTGACTCGCCGCCCGCGGCCTCGGATCCTCCGGCGCTCATGCGCAAGGCCCTCCCCACTCTCTCCGTCGCTCTCGCGCTCGCCGCCTGCGGCGGGACCACCGAGCCGCCGCCCAGCACCACGACGGAGCCGACGACGATGACCACGACCGCCCCCGAGGACGCCTCGGACCCGAGCTTCCTGGAGCAATTCGCCGTGACGTACCGATTCGCCCAAGGCGCGCCCAACGGTTTCCGCATCACGCCGGACGATCGGACGCTGCTCTTCCTGCGCTCGGGGCCGCGCACGTTCGTGAACGACCTCTACGCGGTCGACGTGGCCACGGGCCAAGAGCGCGTGCTGCTCACGGCCGACACGATCCTCGGCGGCGGCACCGAGGAGCTCAGCGCCGAGGAGCGCGCGCGGCGCGAGCGCATGCGCCTCGCAGCCCGCGGGATCACGAGCTTCGATCTCTCGCCCGACGGCGCGACCCTGCTCGTGCCGCTCTCGGGGCGCCTTTTCCTCGTCGACCGTGCGCGTGCCGGCGAGGCGGGCGCCGTGCGCGAGCTCGTCAGCACGAACGGCGCCGCGGGGGATCCGCGCTTCTCGCCCGACGGCCGCTCGATCGCCTGCGTGCGCGACGGCGACCTCTTCGTGATCGACGTGGCGAGCGGCGCCGAGCGACGCCTGACCCAGCACGCGAGCGAGCACGTCGAGTACGGCTCGGCCGAGTTCGTCGCGCAGGAAGAGATGAGCCGCTTCGAGGGCTATTGGTGGTCGCCCGACTCGGCGACGTTGCTCGTCGAGGAGTCGGACACGAGCGGCGTCGAGACGATGCACATCCTCGATCCGATGCACCCCGAGGGCACGCCCGATGCGCCGCCCTATCCGCGGCCCGGGCATCCGAACGCGGTCGTGCGCCTGGGCTTCGTGAGCGCGTCGAGCCCCGGGCCGGCGGCGCTCCGCTACCTCACCTGGGACCGCGAGGCCTTCCCCTACGTCGCGACCGTGCGCTGGCCGGCGGGCGGCGTGCCGGTGGTGCTCGTGCAGGATCGCGCGCAGCAGACCGAGCTCCTGCTCGCGGTCGATCCGTCGAGCGGTCAGACGCGCGAGCTCCTGCGCGAGCACGACGACGCGTGGCTGAACCTCGACCAGGACGTGCCGCGCTTCCTCGCCGACGGGCAGCGCTTCCTCTGGACGAGCGAGCGCGGCGGCGAGTGGCAGCTCGAGCTGCGCAGCATGGACACGGCGGTCGCGCCGATCGCGCTCACGCCGGCGAGCGGCTTCGGCTACGCGTCCATCGTCGGGGTCGACGAGGCGGGTGGGCGCGTCTACGTCACGGCCAGCAGCGATCCGACGAGCATGCACGTGCACTCGGTCTCGCTCACGGGCGAGGGCACGCCGACCGCGCTCACGACGGGCGTCGGCACCCACGAGCCCACCTTCTCGCGCTCCTGCGCGCTCTGGGTGGACGTGGCGCGCTCGCTCGACGCGGCGCGCTCGGCCACGCTGCGCCGCACGGCGAGCGAGGAGACGACGCCGATCGTCTCGCACGCCGAGGCGACGCCCTTCGTGCCGAGCGCGACGCTCGAGACGGTGGGCGAGCGCGACTACCGCGCGATCGTGATTCGCCCACGCAACTTCGACGCCTCGCGCCGCTACGCGGTGCTCGTGAACGTGTACGCGGGGCCGGGCGTACGGCAGGTCGTGGCCGAGCGCGAGCGCTGGATGCTGCAGCAGTGGTTCGCCGATCACGGCTTCATCGTCGTGAGCTTCGACGGGCGCGGCACGCCGGGGCGCGGGCGCGAGTGGGAGCGCGCGATCCGCGGGGACTTCGGCACCGTGCCGCTCGAGGATCAGGTGGCGGCGCTCCAGGCGCTCGGCGCCCAGCATCCCGAGATGGACATGGACCGCGTCGGCATCTACGGATGGTCGTTCGGCGGCTACTTCTCGGCGATGGCGACGCTGCGCCGCCCCGACGTGTTCCGCGCGGGCTGCGCGGGCGCGCCGGTGAGCGAGTGGCGCGACTACGACACGCACTACACCGAGCGCTACCTCGGCCTGCCCGAGGCGGAGGGCGCCGAGGGCCCGTACGCGCGGAGCAGCGTGCTCACGTACGCGGCGCGCGAAGAGGGAGATCGGCGACCGCTCCTCGTCGTGCACGGCACGGCCGACGACAACGTGTACTTCTCGCACTCGATCAAGCTCGTCGACGCGATGTTCCGCGCCGATCGGCCCTTCGAGATGCTGCCGCTCGCGGGCCTCACGCACATGGTGCCGGAGCCGCTCATCATGCGGCGCCTGCAGTCGCGCATCATCGGCTTCTTCGTGCGCGAGCTCTACCACTGAGCGCGATCAGGCCGAGCGCGAGCGCGGCGAGGCCGGCGGGCGCACGCCCCGGCGCAGCACGGCAGGCGAAGACCCCTTCGACGTGCAGCCCGCGGCGCGCGCTCGGGTCGAGCCCGCCGAGGCGGATCGTCGCGCTCGCCGCGTCGCTCGACGGGCCGCTCGCGTCGGACCAGGCGGGCAGGCGCCACTCGCGCTCGAAGCCGTGCGGGCCGCCGGTGAAGCAGCGCAAGCCCTCGGCGTAGCGCGCGCAGAGATCGGCGCGCGCATCGCCGTCCACGTCGGCCAAGCGGATCGAGCGGTAGCGCATCGTGTGATCGGAGAAGCCCTCGTCGTCGCGCAGCGAGGGGCCCTCGACCACGCGGTCGAGCGCGTGGCCGCTCGAGAGCCAGCAGCGCGCGTGCTCGTCCTCGCGTGCGCAGAGATCCTCGCGGCCATCGCCGTCGACGTCCCCCATGCGGATCGTCCCGTAGCCGTCGGCGCGCAGCCACGCCTCGCCTTGCATCGCGGGGCCGGCGAGGAGCGCGCCGAAGCTGCGGCCGAGCGAGCGTGCGCAGAAGAAGCCCGTGGGCGTGCGTGCGCAGACGTCGTCGCGGCCGTCGCCGTCCACGTCGGCGAGGCGCAGCGTGCCCCAGCAAGCGACGGCGTCGAAGCCGGCGGCGTCGCTCCAGCGCGGGCCGAGCCACGCGTCGCCGAAGCGCTCGCCCTCGGAGATCCAGCAGACCACGCCGTTCGCGTCGCGCGCGCAGACGTCGTCGCGCCCGTCGCCATCGAGATCGCCGAAGCGCAACGAGCCATGGTGCACGACGTCGGCGAAGCCCGCGTCGTCCGAGAGCGCGGGCAGGAGCGCCACGTGGCCGTTCGCGAGCCGACACGAGAGGCCGCTCGCGTCGCGCACGCATGCGTCCAGGCGCCCGTCGCCGTCGATGTCGGCGAGCTCGGCGCTCGTCGCGCCGGCGATCTCGCCGTGATCGTCGAGCGGGCCGAGCGCGTCGCCGAGCGAGCGCTGGCACGCGAAGCGATCGCCGGCTCGGAAGCAGAGGTCGTCGCGCCCGTCGCCGTCCACGTCGCCGGTGCGGAGCGAGGCCGCGCTCGCGAGATCTCCGCCGATCGGCGCGCCGCCGCCGATCGCACGCTCGAAGCCATGCGCGGTCGCGAGAAAGCAGGCGAGGCCCGCGCCCGACACCGCGCACGCATCGGCGCGCCCGTCGCCGTCGACGTCGGAGCTCGTCCGATGCGCGGCGGCGTAGACGGGCGCGCCCCAGAGCGTCTCTTCGCGCTCGCACGTCTGCGCCTCGTCGGTCGCGCCGTCGCAGTCGTCGTCGAGCCGGTCGCAGCGCTCGGGGACGGGAACGATGGACCCCTCGCAGGCCGTCCATGCCGTGCTCTCGCAGCGCTGCGTGCCGCTCACGCACTCGCCCACGTCGGTGCCGCAGCGGCGCACCAGCGACTCGTCGCTCGATCCGTCGCAGTCGTCGTCCCGGCCGTTGCAGTCCTCCTCGCGCGGCGGCACCTCGCCGTCGCAGCTTCCCCAGCGGCCTCCGCTGCACGAGGAGATGCCGCTCACGCACTCGCCCACGTCCGTGCCGCAGCCGCGGCGCAGGTCCTCGTCGGTGCGGCCGTCGCAGTCGTCGTCGACGCCGTTGCAGCTCTCCCCGCTCGGCGAGCAGCGATCGCTGCACTCGGTGCTCGGAGGCCCGCGATAGCCGCCTTGGTCCACCCAGAGGCTCGTGCTGCGGCTGCAGCCGCCGGCCCACGGATCGCTCGAGGAGCCGGCGCCCGGGCTCGTGTGCCCGAAGTGCAGGTGCGGGCCCGTGCTGTTGCCGCTCGAGGCCGAGCGCCCGATCGGCTGGCCGCACGAGACGTGCTGCCCGTACGAGACGGCGATCGAGCCGAGCAGCATGTGGCAGTAGAGCGAGACCGAGCCGTCGTCGTGGCGGATGCGCACGTAGTTGCCGCAGCGACCGCCGCAGGTGTTGCCGAGGCCGCCGTAGTTGGCGCAGCCGTCGTTGGTCCCGGTGACGACGCCGCTCGCCGCCGCGAGCACGGTGGTTCCGAGCGGCGTGCCGAGATCGGAGCCCGAGTGCCCGTCGTAGCAGCTGCCGCCGCACGAGTAGTCGGTGCAGCCGGCGGCGCTGCCGTCGTGGTCGTAGCCGTAGTTGAGGCGGTAGCCCTCGTCGTAGGGGCGCCGGTAGCGGACGCTCTGTGCGCGGGCCGGGCCGGCCGACGCGAGGAGCACGAGCGCGACCACGAAGACGCGCGTCACGGCGCAACCTCCTGGTCGAGATCGATCGTCGCGGTGCCGCGCTCGTCCTCGAAGGTGAGCGTGCGACCGACCCATCGCGGCGCGCGCGGCGAGGTCGGAAAGCGCGCCGCGGGGAGCGTGACGAGCGAGCCGTCGGGCTCGAGGCGCATGAGGCGCGGACGGCCCGAGGCGCTCGAGACGAACGCGACGGCAGTGCCGTCCTCCGAGAGCGCCGGCGACCAGACCGGCGCGAGGCCCTCCGTCAGCGTCACGACCGCGCCCGTGGCGAGGTCGGCGCGTGCGAGCTCGAAGAAGGGCATCTCGCCGCGCGCGTAGGCCACGCGAGCGCCGGCGACCGAGAGCGGAGGCTGCGCCTGCGCGTCGATCGCCGTTCCTTCGCCTTCCGGAGAGAAGAAGCGGAGCACGTGGTCGACCCCGAGCATCACGACGCCCTCGCCCGCGAAGCGGGCGTCGAGCACGCGCTGCCCGGCGAGCGATTCCACGAGCGCGGGCTCGAGCCTCTCGGCGCGCACGCGCAGCACGCGCTCGGGATCGCCTCCGAGCGGGGCCGCGAGCACGATGCCGAGCAGGCGTGCTCCGTCGCTTCGCGCATCGAGCAGCGCCTCGGGCTCCTCGGCACGCTCACCGAGCGGCGCTCCCCGATCGATCGGGCGATCGGGCTGCGGGCCGGGAGCGGCGATGCCGCCGAGAGACTGGGCCCTCGTCGTGGCCTCCTCGCGCGCGCCGGTGCAAGCGACGAGCACGAGGGCGGCGATCGAGACCGCGCAGAGCTGCTTGGAGTCGAGCACGACGAGACCCACGCCGACGCGCTCCGCAACGCGCGTGCCTCCGACGGCCGCGGCCCAGCGCCACCGCCGGGAAGCGATGGGCCGGGCCGATCGAGCCAAGGTTGCGCGAGAGAGGGCGCTCGCGGACGCGGAGGTGTCCGAGAGTTGGACGCTGCTCCGCTCCGACTCCGATCAGAGATGAAGGCTGAGCGTCCCCATCGCTCCGCCCTGCGTCGGCGCGATCTCGAGACCGAGGCGAGGCGTTCGTGCGTCGGCCGTCGGGCCCCAGGCGTAGATCGGCACCTCGGCGTCGTGCTGCGAGGTCATGCCCATGACGAACATCACGAGGCCGGTGATCTGCATCAAGCCCGAGGTGATCGGGATCGCGGGGTGTGGCGCCTCGACCGCGAGCTGGATCACGGGGCCGGCGAGCGGGAGGATCGACCAGGCCTGCGCGTCCTGCTCGTCGGCGTCCGTGCGATCGGCCGAGACCGCGTTCGCGATCGCCGTCCCGACGAGGTCGAGCACCCAGCCGCCGAGGAAGAGGCCGAGGCCCGCGCCCCAGAGGCCTCGGTCGTTCTGCATCTCGTGGCGCGTGCCGACGAGCACGCGGCCCTGACGATCGCGCGGCGGGAACGAGAGGTAGCCGGCGGGGAGGGTCGCTGGGGCCGTGCGTGCCTGCGCCAGGCCGACCGGGGCGGGCGCGGCGTACGCCGGGGCCTGGGGCGGTGCGCTGGGCGGCGCTTGCACGACGATGGCTCCGGTCGTCGGGGGCGGCGCCGTCTCTTGCGCCGCCGCCGGCGCAGCGAAGGACAGGAAGACGAGGGCGACGATCAGCGTGCGAGTCATGGGAGCCTCCGTGGGATGTCGGCGAAGGCTCGTCGCAACCGCCGGACCGCGCGGATCCGCCGCGAAAACCGAGGTGCGCGCGCGCGCGTGTGCAGCGCGTGTGCAGCGCCCTGCACGAAGGACCGGCGAGCGTGCACGTGACGCACGGGGGCGTGTCGCGCCCTCGCGTGTGCTATGCGGCGGCGCCATGCGTGTCTATCAGGTGGTCGTGCTCGCCGTCGTCGCGGGCACCCTCGCTCCCATCGCTCTGCATCACCAGGTGCACGGTGTCTTCAACGTTCACCAGATGGCGCTCGCGTTCTTCCTCTGGCTGAACACCATCATCGCGCTCTGGGAGATCTGTCTCTTCCTGCGCATCGACCGCATCGAGCAGGACTTCGCGCGCTTCGAGAAGGACTACGTCGGCCGGCCCCTCGCGCGGGTCTGGGACTTCTTCCTGAAGAAGCTCTCCTTCGGCGAGATCTTCTCGCCCACGACGTGGTCCGAGATCTGGTCCACCTACGCTCTCTTCGATCAGGCCTACGCCGACCGGAAGTCGTTCGGGTTCTGGATCGACACCGGCAACGGCTTCACCACCGTGCTCACGTCGTGCGCCGTGCTCTACGGCCTGACCTACCAGCCCGTCGACGCGCGCACGCTCGGCCTCGTGATGCTGATCGCCTGCTACCAGATGGGCTACGGCGCCGTCGTCTACTTCGCGAGCTACGTGTTCAACAAGCGCTACGCGGGCCACACGATGCGCGACCTCGCCATCTTCGTGGGGCTCTCGAACGGGATCTGGATCGTGTTCCCGGCGTGGGGAATCTGGGCGGCGATCCGGATGATCGAGACGAACAGCTACGCGCTCTTCGTCTGATCTCCGGATCGCGCCGCGTGCGCTCCGGGATCGCCGCTCACCCCAGCACGCTGCAGCCGTGCGCGGTGCAGATCTCGCCTGCCGCGCAGCACTCGCACGTGATCGCGCACATCGACTCGCCGGGCGCGCACACGAGCGGCTCGCAGCTGCCGAGCACGCACGAGGTGCAGAGGCCCGCGCAGGCCGGGATGCAGTCGCTCGGCTCGCACTGGTAGTCGCCGGGCGCCGTCGGCGGCGGGCGCTCCGAGCACTGGAAGCCCGGATCGCAGGTCCCGAGGCACTCGCCGCCGCAGCCGTCGGCCTCGCCGCAGCGACGCCCGACGCACGAGGGTGTGCACTGGCACGAGAGCGGCGAGCCGGTGCAGGTCTGGCCGGTGCCCGTGCACATCGTGCCCGGCGTGCAGGTGCCACCGCAGCCGTCGCTCGGCGCATCGCCGCACGCGCGCGTCGACGGAGGCGTGCAGCTCGGCGCGCAGCACGAGCCGCTGCGGCAGCGCTCGCCGCTCGGGCACATCGTCCCGTTCGGGCACATCGGGCAGCCCGCCGGCTCGCTCGGATCGGTGCCGCAGGCGAGCGAGCTCGCCGCGGGGCACGCCGGGCAGCAGGAACCGCCCGTGCACGTGCTGCCGCTCGCGCACATCGTGCCGGCGCCGCAGGTGCGACAGACGGCGCCGGTTCCGTCGCGCTGATCGGGGATGTCGACGCCGCAGGCGACGCTGCTCGCGCTCGGGCACTGCGGGCAGCACGAGCCGCCGATGCAGCTCGAGCCGCTCGGGCACATGGTGCCGGTGCCGCAGTCGCGGCAGACCACGCCGCCGGCCATCTGGTCGGGCACGGGCTGACCGCAGGCCACGGTGCTCGCGCTCGCGCACGTGCCGCAGCACTCGCGGTCGGCGGGCATCGTGGTGCCGGGCGGCTGGATGCAGCTCGTCCCGGACGGGCACATCGAGCCGACGCCGGTGCAGGTGCGGCAGCTCGAAGAGGGGATCGAATCGCCGCACGCCACCGTGTTGGCCGCGGCGCAGTTCGCGCAGCACGTGCCGGTCGCGCCGCCGGTGCACGTGGTGCCCGACGCGCACGTGGCGGTGCCGTAGCCGGTGCACGTGCGGCAGACGTGGCCGCTCGCGTCGAGCACGTCGGGGATGCGCATGCCGCACGCGACGGTGCTCGCCGCCGCGCAGTTGCCGCAGCACTCGCGGGCCGTGGGCGCGGTCGTGCCGGGCGGGTTCACGCAGCTCTGGCCGCTCGGGCACTGCGAGCCCACGCCGGTGCAGGTGCGGCAGGTGCCGCCGCCGGGGTCTTGCTGGTTGGGGATCGTCGTGCCGCACGCGACGCCGGTTGCGGCCGGGCAGTTGGGGCAGCAGCCGCCCGCCATGCAGTCGCTGCCCGAGGGGCAGCGCGTGCCGGTGCCGTTGCAGACGGTGCCGCCCATGCACGCGTCGGGGATGTCGACGTTGCAGTCGACCATGTTCGCGGGCGCGCAGGTGTCGGTGCACACGCACGCGCCGGCCATGCACACGCGACCGTCCGCGCAGGGGCCCATGCAGTGTCCGCCGCAGCCGTCGTCGTCGCCGCACATCGAGGCGGCCGTGCACGTGGGCACGCACTCGCAGAGGCCCGTGTCGGGATTGCAGACGTCGTGGGCGCCGGCGCAGCTCCCGTTGCAGAAGCCGCCGCAGCCGTCGGGCGCGCCGCACGCCGCATCCGCGGGGCAGTGCGTGATGCACTCGCAGTGGTTCGCGATGCAGCGCTGCGGCGGCATGCACGGCGGATCGCAGCCACAGGTGTCGACGCAGTGGCCGTTGTTGCAGACCTGGCCCGGATCGCAGGTGACGCCGAAGCAGGGGTTCGCGAGGCAGGTGCCCGCGCGGCAGAACTGCCCTTCGGGGCACGTGACGCCCTCGCAGGCCGAGCGCGGCGTGCACGTGAGGTTGCACGCGTGGCCGGTGCCGCAGGCCGCGTCGCACGGGGTGAGGTCGGCGCAGCTGCCGGTGGCCGGGTTGCAGTACTGGCCCGTCGGGCAAGAGACGCCCTCGCACGCGACGGGCAGGCAGCCGGGGAAGCAGCTGCCGTCGATGCAGGTCTCGTCGGCGCCGCAGGTCACGCCCGCGCAGGGATCGACCAGCGCGACGCAGACGGCGCGGCAGCGCTCGGTGTCGCCGCACGGGTTGTTCGTCGCGCAGGGATCGGGCTGGCAGAGGCCGCCGAAGCAGAGGAGCCCTGCGGGGCAGTCGAGATCGCTGCGGCAGTGGGCGGGGCCGCCATCGGGGCTGGTGTCGGCGCCGGTGTCGCGCGCGCCGCCGTCGCGGCCGGCGTCGCCGACGGAGGTGTCCATCACGGGCCCGCCATCGCTCGGGCGCGTGGGGCCGGCGCAGTCGCAGCCGAGCGCGAACAGAGCGCTCGCCGCGAGCACGACGAGCGGCGCGAGGGCGAGCGCTCGAGAGACGGAGGAAGGCTGCTTCGAATCTCCGCGGGTCGTCATCGCGCGTCTCCTCGGGCGATGCGCCACGCACGTGCGCGATCCACGTCGCCCTCGCGATCGTTTGTAGCCGATTCGCGCGAGCGCGTGGTGTACCGAACGACGTGGGCGAGCGATTCTCGCTCTCGCTCTCGCGCTCGCTCGCGCGTCGTGCCGATGACGCGTTGCGCCGCGGAGCGGGTCAGATCCCGTCGTCGTCCGCCGACGCATCGCGCGTGGAAGGCACCGCCATGCGCAGGAGGATCGGCAGCACGAAGAGACCGAGCAACGTGCTCGAGACCATGCCGCCGATGACCACCGTCGCGAGGGGCCGCTGCACCTCGCTGCCGGCCGAGGTCGAGAGCGCCATCGGCAGGAAGCCGATGGCCGCGACGGTCGCCGTGAGCAGCATCGCGCGCAGGACCGCGACCGCTCCGCTCGAGACCGCGTCGTCCGCGCCCGCGCCTTCCTCGTGTCGGCGCCGCACCTCGCTCGCCATCACGACGCCGTTGAGCACCGCGATGCCGCAGAGCGCGATGAAGCCGACGGCCGCCGGCAGGCTGAACTCCATGCCGCGCACGGCGAGGCCGAGCACGCCGCCCACGAGCGAGAACGGCACGCCGGAGAACACGGCCACGGCGTAGCGGACCTCGCCGAACGCGCCGAAGAGCATCGCGAAGATGATCCCCAGCGCGAGCGGGACGACGATCGCCAGGCGCGCGCTCGCGCGCTCGAAGTTCTCGAACTGGCCGCCCCACACCAGCCAGTAGCCGTCGTCCGGCAAGGGCACCTCTTCTTCCACGCGCGCGCGGGCCTCCCGCACGTACGAGACGAGGTCGCGCCCGCGGATGTTGACCTCGACGCGGAGGCGGCGGTGGAGCCCCTCGCGACTGATCTGCGCCGGGCCGTCCTCCTCGACGACGGTCGCGACGGCGCCGAGCGGGATCAGCGTGCCGTCGGCCGCGCCCACCGGGAGGCGCCGCATGCCTTCGAGCGTGGCCTCCTCGGGCGGGAGCATCACGCGCAGGTCGTAGCGCCGCTCGCCTTCGAAGACGTGCCCGACCGCGCGTCCCTGCCGCGAGGCCTCGACGGCGGCGAGGAGCGTCTCGCTGGGCATGCCGTAGCGCGCGAGGCCCTGTCGATCGGGGCGCACCGTGAGCATCGGCAGGCCGAGCGCACGCTCCACGCGCACGTCGCCCGTGCCGGGGACCTCGCGCAGCACCTCGCCGATCCGTCGCGCGATCCCGGTCATGCGCTCGAGGTCGTCGCCGAAGAGCAGCACCGCGACGTCGGCGCGCGAGCCGGAGATGAGCTCGTTCGTGCGGTCCTCGATCGGCTGCGAGATCGAGACGAAGGTCGAGGGGACCTCGCTCTCGATCGCCTGCTTCATCGCCTCCGCGAGCGCGTCGAGGTCGTGGGCCGTCGTCCACTCCTCGTGCGGGCGCAGGCGCACGAGCATCTCCGTCGTGTCGACGCCGACGGGGTCGGTGGCCACCTCGGCGCGGCCCGTCAGCGCGAGCTGTCGCATCACCTCCGGGAAGCGCCGCAGCACGCGCTCGGTCTCGAGGTCCAGGCGCCGCGCCTCGCCGAGGCCGATGCTCGGGATGCGCCGCACGTTCACCACGAGATCGCCCTCCTCGATCCGCGGCACGAAGTTCGCGCCGAGCGAGCCCGCCACGAAGAAGGCGAGCGCCAAGAGCGCGCACGCGAGCGCCAGCACCGGCACGCGATGCGAGAGCACGAGCGCGAGCGCACGCTCGTAGCGCCGCGCGAGCCAGGCGAGCACGCCGCCCTCGTGGTGCCCGCCCGGGCGCAAGAGCAGCGCCGCGCCCGCCGGGAACACGAAGAGCGAGAAGATCACCGAGCCTGCGAGCGCGAGCGCCATCGTCACGGCCATCGGCCGGAACATCTTTCCTTCTTGGCCCTCGAGCGCGAGCAGCGGCAGGTACACGAGCAGGACGATGAGGACCGAGAACACGACGGGGCGCACCACGCTGCGTATCGCGGCCGCCACGGTCGCGGCCGGCCGTCGCCGGGAGGCCTCTTCGATCGCGAGGCGCGCGATCACCGCCTCGACCATCACGATGGGGCCGTCCACGAGCAGCCCGAAGTCGATCGCACCGAGCGACATCAAGCTGCCGTCGACGCCGAGCGCGATCATCCCCCAGACGGCGACGATCATCGCGAAGGGGATCCCGAGCGTCACGAGGAGCGCCGCGCGCCACGAGCGCAGGAACACGAGCACCACGATCGCGACGAGGACGAGGCCCTCCGCGAGGTTGTGCGCGACGGTCTCGAGCGTGCGGTCGATGAAGCTCGTGCGGTCGTAGACGACCTCGATGCGCACGTCCTCGGGGAGGTCGGCCTCGATGCGCTCCATCTCGGCGTGGACGGCGTGCACGACGTCGCGCGAGTTCTGGCCGATGAGCATCAGCACGACGCCCGTCACCGCCTCGCCCTCGCCGTCCTGCGTGACGACGCCGTAGGGAAGGGCGGCGCCCACGCGCACCTCGCCGAGGTGGCGAACGAGGGTCGGGGTACCGTCGGCGTCGGCGGCGACGACGACGCTCCCGATCTCGTCGGTCGTCCGCAGCAGGCCCTCGCCGCGGATCGTGAGCTGCTCGGGGCCGCGCTCGATCCATCCGCCGCCGACGCTCGCGTTGCCGCGCTCGAGCGCGTCGAGCACGTCCGGCAGCGCGATGTCGTGCGCGCGCATCAGGTCCGGGTCGAGCACGACCTGGAACTCCTTCGACGCGCCGCCCATCGCGTTGACCTCGATGACGCCGGGCACGCTGCGCAGGCGCGGCGAGAGATCCCACTGGAGGAAATCGCGCAGCTCCATCGGCGAGCGCGTGTCGCTCCGCAGCACGAACCGATAGATCTCCCCCAGGCCGGTGGTGACCGGCGCGAGCTGTGGGCGGCCGAAGCGCTCGGGGATGGAGCTCTCCGCGTCGCGCAGCCGCTCGCTGACGAGCTGGCGCGCGAACCAGAGGTCGGTGCCGTCGTCGAAGACGAGCGTCACCGCCGAGAGCCCCGCGCGGGAGACGGAGCGCAGCTCGTCGAGGCGCGGCGTGCCCGTCATCGACATCTCGATCGGGAACGTCACGAAGCGCTCCATCTCTTCGGCCGAGAGGCCGGGCGCCTCCGTGAGCACGACGACCTGCACGTTCGTCACGTCGGGCAGCGCGTCGATCGGGAGGCGCGGGAGCGCCGAGGCGCCGCTCGCGAGGAGCGCGAGCCCCAGCACGAGGAACACGCCGCGGCGGCGTGCCGCCAGGTCGGTGATGCTCTCGAGCATGCGTCAGACTCCGCCCTGCCGGCTCACCGCTGGAGCTCGCTCTTGAGGGCGAAGCCGCCCTCGACCACGACGCGATCCCCCGCCACGATCCCGGCCCGCAGCTCCACGACGTCGTCGACCGTCTCGCCGAGCTCGACGGCCCGCACTTCGTAGGCGAAGTCGCCGACCTCGACGAAGACGGCCGGAACGCCACCGAGCTGCATGACGGCCGCGGTCGGCACGGTGATGCCGTCGCGGGCGGTCTCTTCGTGGAAGAGCTCGGCGCGCACGAACTGGCCCGGGCGCAGCTCGTGGTCGACGTTCGGCACCTCGATCCGCACCGGCGCGGTCCGAGAGCTCTCGTCGACGACGGGGCCCACGTGCTCGACGCGCCCGGTGTAGGACCGCTCCTCGTCGCCGTCGCCCACGAGCACGACCTCGTCCCCTTCGTGCACGCGGTCGAGATCGCGCTCGTACACGTCGAGGTTCACCCACACGGTGTCGACCGTGGCGATCCGTACGATCGCATCGGTGGGGCCGACGACCTGCCCGAGCGTCGTCGGGCGCTCGATGACCTCGCCGTCCATCGGTGCGCGCACGGTGACGGCGTCGACCGGGCGACCCGCGCGCGCGCGCTCGAGCTCGGCGCGCGTGAGGCCCATCGCGAACAGGACCTGCTCGGTACCGCGCACGCGCGCCTCGAGCGAGTCCGAGCTCGCCGTCGCCTGCTCGACGGAGGTTGCCGTCGTCAGGCGGTGCGTCGCGAGATCGCGCTCGCGCGCCTCGTGCGCGTGGGCCGCGGTGAGCTCGGCCTCGGCCGTGAGCCAGTCGGCGAGGGCGGGGCCGAGGTCGGCGGTCTCGACCCGCGCGAGCGCGTCGCCGCGATGCACCTCTTGGCCGAGCTCGACGAGCACCTCCGACACGCGCCCCTGGACGCGCGCGCCGACGACCGAGACGGCGGCCGGATCGAAGTCCACCGTGCCGACGACCTCGGTCGTGGCGACGATGGGCTGCGCGGTCACCGTCTCCACCCGGATTCCCGCGCGGCGCGCGAGCTCGGGCCGCATCGTGACGCGATCGCTCGGCGGAGGCTCCTCGGCCTCTGCCTCGTCGACGGCTGGGGCCGAGCCCTGCAGCGCGCCCATGGCGATGGCTCCGAGCGCGGCGCCGACGAGGGCCCCGACACCGCGGTCGAGCCATCGTGCGCGAGCGCTCGGCGCGGGCGCGAGCTCGAGCGCGGGCTCGACCGGCTCGGGCGCGGGGGGCTCGGGAGCGGCGCTGCGCTCCTCCGGGCTCCTCTCGGGAGACGATTCGGGGATCGGCGCTTCGCTCATGGGACCTCGCTCGGTGCGTCGACGGATGTCGTCCTCTCGCGGGGCACGCGGGTGGCCCTCGCGACGTGTCGGCGCGTGCATTCTTCGTGGCGATCCTCGCCGCATCGGTGCGGTCGCGCGGCGGCCTCGTGGGCGCTTGCCATGGCGCGACTCGCGTGGGCGAGTGGGATCGCAGGAGCGGGGAGCGCGGCGGCCGGCGGATCGGGGCCTGCGCGGGGCGGAACTTCGGGCGAGGCGCTCGGCGGCAGCACGCTTCGAGGGCGAGGCCCCAGGCCCGGGAGGGGCACGAGCGCGACCGGAGCCGGAGCCGCTCGATCGACACCCGGGAGGCCGAGCTCGGCGCGCGGCCACGGGCTCGGAGCGGCGGCGTGCTCCTGCGCGCGGCGCACCGCGGTGCCGGAGGTCACGAGCGCGGGCATCGCCGGGCGCGCGTGCGCGACCGTCGCGAGCTCGCGCTCCGCGGGGCGCTTCGACGTCTCGGCCGCGGCCCCGCGGCAAGCGGCGGGGCGCGCGTGCCCCTCGCGTGCCGCGCGCGCGCGGCGCACGTCGTCGTCGTCGTCGTCGTCGCAGAGCAACGCTTCGGTGCCCGCGCTCTCGAGCACCTCCGGCGTGGCGCCCAGCGTGAGGGCCGCGAACGCCGCCACGACGGCCGCCGCGCGAGACCAGCGCAGCGTCGCGCTGGGGCAATACGGCAGCTCCGCGCTCGACATCGCGGGTACATATGGCGACTCGGGACGGGGCACGCAACGTCTTCGTCGCTGGTGCGTCGCCGTCGCGCCTGACGCCTTTCGACACTCCTCGACGGGCGCGGGGCGACGGGAGACACTCTCGGCATGCGTGTCCGCGCGGGTTGGCTGCTCTCGACGACTCTCGCCCTCGGCTGCGTCGCCTCGCCGAGCGCGACCCCGGAGGATGCGGCGAGCTCCGCGCTCGATGCCGCGAGCGCGCCTGGGGATGCCGCGCCGGACGCCGCGCGCCCCGATGCGGGGCCGCGCTCGAGCGACGCCGCGATCACGCCGGCGCCCGAGGCGATGCTCTCGCACACGTTCCCGACGGTCGATCTCGCCGCCGGGGACGAGCGCCTCGAGCTCTGCCAGGCTTGGACGCTGAACAACGACGAGCCGATCTACGTGGACTCGGTGACGATGGACGCCGGCCCGGGCTGGCACCACTCGAACTGGATGTGGGTGCCCGACACGCAGTTTCCGGGCGACGACGGGACCTTCCGCTGCCGCGATCGCGAATTCGACGAGCTCGCGGCGGCGCTCGGCGGGGGCGGGGTCTTCTTCGCGCAGTCGACCCAGGCGACCCACGAGGTGCAGTCGTTCGAGCCGGGCGCGGCGTTCCTCGTCCCGCCGCACGCGCGCATCATCGGCGCGATCCACGTCTTCAACCTCACGGCCGATCCGGTCTCGACCGCGCTGACCTTCACCGTCCACGGCCTTCCCTCGACGCACGTCACGACGCTCCTGCACGGCCTCGCGCTCGACGACCGCGGGATCGACATCGCGCCGCACTCCACGACGCGGGTCGAGCTCTCGTGTGATCTCGACGCGGCCGTGCGCGGTCCGCTCACCGCGCGCATCCACTACGTGCTGCCGCACTTCCACGGGCTCACCACGGGCTGGGAGCTCTTCGCCGTCGGCGGCCCGAGCGACGGCGCGCTCGTCTACGGTACCAGCAGCGGCATCGGCGATCCGCTCGGCGGGCGGCTCGAGACGCCCTTCGATCTCACGGGCGCGACCGGGCTGCGCTTGCGCTGCACCTACGAGAACCCCGGCAGCGACGCCGTGACGTGGGGCCCCTACCGCACCGACGAGATGTGCATGGTGCTCGCCTACGTCGACGGCGATCACCAGTTCGGCGGCCAGTCCACCGGCACCCCGACGACCACGACCGATCCCGACGGCACCGTGGAGCAGCGATCGACCTGCATCGCGATCGCGCACTGAGATGGTGACAGGAAACCTGTCGCCATCTCTCGCGGAGCGATACGAGGGGGAGGCTCCATCGGGATTCACTCCCGATGGAGGGGGCCGCGTATCGGCCCCCGAGGACTGAGCTCCGCGTGGTGATGCGCGCCTCGTTCGTGGCCGCCGCGCTCGCGCTCGGGGGGTGCTGCCTGGGCGCGTCTGCGCCGACCGCTCCGGCGGCTCCGTCGCTGCATCCGCCACCCGCTTCGCCCGAGCAGCCCGTCGGCTCCCCGGGCTTCTGCCCGGGGGACGACCTCACGCACGTGCCGCTCGCGACGAGCGACTTCGTCTCCACGTTGCCGCTCGCCGTGGCGCGGCAGGAGCTCGACGCCCGCAACTCGATCTGTGGCGACACGTGGTGCGAGGGGAGCTTCGAGTGGTACGCGTACGACCTGCGGAGCGACGGCTCCCGCTCCGAGCTCACGCAGCGCACGTACTCGTTCCAGCGCGGGACGGTCGCCGACGTGAGCACGATCGAGGTGCGCGGGCCGCACTACGTCGGGCGGGTCCTCGGCCAGCACGTCGTTCCCTCGTGCACCACGCCCTGCCTCGGCTTCGCGGTGCCTCCGCGGTGGGCGCCTTGCCTGGCGCTCGATCTGCGCTGCGAGCTGGATCTGCCCGCGCCCGCGGGCCCGGGCGTCGAAGATCTTCCGTGGGAGGAAGCGATGATCGCGTGCGGCATCGCCCTCGAGTCGGCGATCCGCGCGCGCGTGCCGGAGCAGTTCCCCGACCCCGAGTAGAGAGGCCGTCCCTCTCGCGCGCGAGATCGAAACGGTATTGGATCGCGCTCGCCGCGCGCGACAAGCCGGACGCGATGGCCTTCGCGACGCTGAGCGCGCCCGAGATCGAGAAGATGAGGCGCGCCGGCGCCGTCGCCGCGGCCACGCTCGCGACGGTCGGCGCGAGGATCCGCCCGGGGATCACGACCGCCGACATCGACGCGTGGGTGCGCGCCGACACCGAGGCGCGCGGGGCGATACCGAGCCAGCTCGGCTATCACGGGTTTCCGTCGACCGTCTGCACGAGCCCGAACGAGGTCGTCTGTCACGGACTTCCCTCGCGCCGCCGCGTGCTCGCGCCAGGCGACATCGTGAACGTGGACGTGACGAGCTGCCTCGGCGGCTACCACGGCGACACCTCGATCACCTTCTTCGTCGGTGAGCCTTCGCCCGAGGCCCGCCGCCTCGTCGAGACGGCGCGCCGCTGTCGCGACGCCGGCATCGCGGTCGTGCGCCACGGGGCGCGCCTGGGGGACATCGGCGCGGCGATCGAGGAGATCGCGCGGAGCGAGGGGATGAGCGTGGTGCGCGACTTCGGCGGGCACGGCATCGGTCGGGCGATGCACCTCGCGCCGCACGTCCCGCACGTGGGCGTGCGCGGCAGCGGGCCGCGCCTGGTCGCCGGCATGGCGATCACCGTCGAGCCGATGATCAACCTCGGTCGCGCCGAGGTCGTGCTCCCCGATGGCGAGTGGAACGTCGTCACGGCGGACGGGTCGTGGTCGGCGCAGTTCGAGCACACGGTGCTGGTGGGCCGGGAAGGCCCGGAGATCCTCACGCTCCCGCCGGAGACCGCGCTACGATCCGCATCGCCATGAGCCTCGCGCAGCTCCGCTACTTCGTCGCCGTCGCCGAGGAGGGTCACGTGGGCCGCGCCGCGCGGCGCCTCCACATCTCGCAGCCGCCGCTCAGCCGGCAGATCCGTGCGCTGGAGGACGAGCTCGGGCGGCCCCTCTTCGAGCGCACGCCGGGCGGGATGCAGCTCTTGCCGGCGGGGGAGGCGTTCCTCGGGCGTGCGCGGCAGCTTCTCTCGGACCTCGACCGCGCCGTCGCCGAGATCCGTGCGCGCGGGGCTACGTAGGGCTCACGTCGTCCCGAGTCGCTCACTTCGTCCCGAATCCTCGGACTCGGTGTATCGTCGATCGAGTGCGGCTCTCTCACGTTCGTTTCGTGGTCGCGCCGAGCGCGCTCGCCCTCGTGGCGGCGCTCTCCGGCTGTGTGCTCCCCCGCGGCGTGCTCGGTTCGTCGACCGAAGACGGGAGCGTCGGGGTCGATGCGAGCGGGCTCGACGCGAGCGGCGTCGATGCAGCCGGCCTCGACGCGGGCATCCCCGACGACGGCGCGATCGTGCTCGATGCAGGGCCGGGCGATGCGGGCACCGACGCAGGCCCGACCTGCGTTCCCAGCGCGTCGGCGGAGATGCTCTGCGACCGCATCGACGACGACTGCAACGGCCTGATCGACGACGGCGTCTGCGGTGGCTGCACGGCGTTCACCCTCCAGGGGCACGCCTACCTCCACTGTCCCGGGCCGTTCACGGGCTTCGATGCGTGGGCGGGTGCGTGCCGCCGTCTCGCCCACGGCTACGACCTCGCCCAGCTCGAGGGGCCCAACGAGCGCGCCGACGTGGCCGCGGCGCTCGCCGCGATCCGCGATGGGGCCGAGGCGCACTGGATCGGCCTCAACGCGTTCGAGCAGAACGGGCGCTGGGTCTGGCGCGATCGATCCACGAGCCAGGCGCCGAGCAGCATCGGCGGGAACGAGCCGTCGACGCCCTTCGGCCTCCTGGAGGCCGGGGGCACGTACGGGGCCGACCAAGGCAAGGGCGAGCACGCGATCCTCTGCGAGGCCGTCGCTCCCCCGGGCCCGTGCGGCGATCCCGCCGAGGCGATGCGCTGTGACGGGGTGGACGACGACTGCGATGGCGTGGTGGACGAGGGCGTCGGCTGCGGCGGCTCGCACTGCGTCGGCTCGACCTTCTGGGATCACGTCTACTGGTGGTGTGATCACGACCGCAATTCGATGCAGGCCAGCACGGACTGTGCGAGCGACACCGCCGGCTCGCTCGCGGTGATCGGCAACGCGACCGAGCATGCGTTCGTCGGAGCGCTCAGCGCGAACGAGGGCTGGATCGCGCTCCGACAGAGCCGCGATCAGGCGAGCACCGTCGCGGGGTGGCAGTGGACGGATGCGGGCAACACCTACGGCATTCCGGCGGTGCAGGGCACCGCGCCCTGGGCCGGCGGAGAGCCGAACGACTTCGACTACACCGAGAACAACGACGAGAACTGCGCGATGCTCGCCCTCGACTTTCGCGAGAACCGCTTCGACGACCGCGGATGCAACGCGACCGCCGACTTCGTCTGCGAGGGGACCTGGTCGTGGTGAGGGTACGGGCGCGGCCCTTCAGCCGCGCTCGATGACCGGACCGCGCGGGCCGAAGATCCACTCGGCGATCTTCGCGAGCCACGCGCTCTCGGGGCTGCCGTCGAGCACGAGCGGCGCGCCGGTGCGGGCGCTCTCGACGAGCTTCTTCATCGCGGGATCGCTCGCGCCGCGCTGCTCGAGCACGGCGCGGATGGTCGCGAAGGCGGGGAGGGCGTCGCTCTCGGCGACGCGCATCGCGACGCGGCCCTCGAGCTCGGGGTCGGCGTCGATCGACATCTCGTGCTCGTGGCCCGGCCCGAGCGCGTTGATGCGCGCGAGCACGTGCTCGGTGCGATCCTTGTACGGGAGCTTCGCGAGCGTCTCGGGATGGATCGGCGCGCCGAGGTAGTAGTCCTGACGTCCCATCGCGAACGGGTACTCGAGGCGCGTCTCGACCTCGGCGCGCGGCAGGCCTCCGACGAAGCGCACGGGGACGATCGGCACGCCGAGCGTGAGCGCCATGTCGATGAACACGCCGCTCATCTTGCTCACCGGCCTGCTGCACGAGAGCGAGCGCGTGCCCTCGACGTGGATCATCACGTTCTTTCCCTCGGCCTTCATCATCGCCGCGAGGTCCTGGAGGATCGACGGGAGCGAGGCCGGGTCCTCGCGGTCGAAGTAGGCGATGACGCGCGGGTCGCGCAGGCCCGGGTACGCGAAACCGTGGAGGATGAGCTTGCCGAGCCAGGTCTCGCGGTGCTCCTTCTTCGCGAGCGTCAGCGTGCTCGTGCCCGTGAGCGCCGAGGCCGTGATGCCGAAGAGGAGCGACTCGATGCCGACCTGGTGGTTGCCGAGGAAGAGCACGCTCTTGCCGCGCACCTTCGCGAGCGCCGCCGGGTCTTCGACGCGCACGCGGCGCACGAAGCGCTCGATGAGCGAGAAGTAGAGGTCCTCGCCGGGCCACGCGCCGGTGCCGAGGAAGCTCCGCCAGAAGTCGCGCACGGGGCCGAGGTCGAGGCCTTGCGCGGCGTGCACCGAGAGGCCCTGGTCGGTCGTCTTCGTCGTGCCGGCGAAGAGCGCGAGCGGCTCGTGCGTGCTGCGCGCCTTCCACGCGCCGCGGTCGCCGGTGACGATCACTTCGGAGGGATGCGTCGCGGTCGCCTGGCCCACGTGATCCTTCACGAGCGCGCGGAACGCCATCTCCACCGGATCGCTCGCGCCTTCGATGCCGTAGACCTTCTGCACGGTGCCGGGCAGCCAGTTCGAGGCGACGAGGTCGGTGAGCGCGAGCGCCGACTCGCCGGGCGCGCTGCCGACGTGCGCGAGGCCGACGCCGGGGACGAACGCGCGATCGCGCAGGAACGCTTCGCGCGCCTTCGGCGCCGCCGTGCCGATCGGGCCCTTGGGCAAGAGCACCTCGACGAGCTCGAGCGACATCCACGTCTTCTTCGTCTGCTCGTCCATCGCGGTGAGCGCGACGCGGGCGCGATCGAAGGAGGCCTCGACGAGGCGCGCCTCGACGCGGACGTGACCCGAGGGTGGCGCGCCGAAGAAGCGGGCGTTCTCGATGCGGAACGGATACGCCGCGCGATCGCTCGCGAGCGAAGCGGACCACGCGTGCAGGCCATCGTGCGGGATGCCGTGCGTGCACGCATCGAGCAGCACCTGGTGCAGGCGCCCGCGCGGGGCGTCGGTCGCGCTCCCGTCGAGGATCGCGGTCGAGCCGGTGTCGCCGAGCGAGAGCGAGCGCAGGAGCTGGAAGCGCGGGCCGTGGAAGAGGCGGCCTTCCGCGTACGGATTGCCGGCCTCGCGCGCGCCCGTGAGCGGGGCGGGCGCGGGCGGCGGCGCGCCCGGATCGCCGAGCCGCACGACGGCGTCGGCGGCGGGCTCGAAGCGCGAGAGGCGCGCGTCCTTGGCCTGGCGGAACACCTCGAGCGTCACGACGCGGTGCCACTCGTCGGCGCCCGCCTCGACGCGCGCGCGGATCCGGGCCGTCGGGTCGAGCGTGATCCAGCGCTGGATCTGGAGGTGCTCGACGGCCGCGATCGGCCGCCCCGTCTGCGCCTCCGCCGCCGCGAAGACGCGATCGAGCATCGACATCGCGGGCAGCGCCGGGATCACCCACGTGGGGCAGTGATCGGCGAGCCACGCGTCCTTCGACGCATCGAGCACCTCTTCCCGCGCGGCCCCCTCTCCCATGCCCGTGGGAGAGGGCTGGGGTGAGGGACCGCGAAGCTCACGATGCGCGACGCCCCCGCGATCGGACGACCCGCTCCCACGCCCATCCCGCCGCGGCCCCTCGTGCCCATCGGGCGAGGTCCCGTCGCCCGAGACGATCCGCATCGCGAGCCCCTTGGCGTCGTAGATGCGCTTGCCATCGACCCAGAGCGAGCAGTCGGCGATCGCGACGACGCCGTTCGCTTCCTTCTCGATCTTGGTGACCTCGAGCGAGCAGCCGATCACGCCGTTGCTCGGCACGACCTGACCTCGGTACTTCCACACGTGCTGCACGCCGCGCGCGACCGCCTCGAAGCGCGGCGAGGCCAGGCCCTCGGCGAGGCCCTTCTCGAGCATCACGAGCTGGAGCAGCTGGCACATCGCCTCGACGCCCAGCGACCCCGGCTGCACCGGATCCTGGAAGAAGTGCGCCTTGAAGAACCACTCGTCGCGGTCGACCGTCTTCTCGGCGCGTGCGGCCCCGAGCTTCGAGGCGCCCCCCTCGAGATCGAGGTGCACGATGCGATCGAGCATCAGCAAGAAGCGCGTGGCCAGGCGCGCCGTGCCGCTCGTCAGATGCGCGGGCCGCGAGACGAGATCGATCTCGTTCTGCTTCGGTGCCGCGGAGAGCGCCTTCTGCGCGTCGCTGATCGGCAAGCCCGCCTGGTTCTCGAACGCCGAGAGCGGGAAGAACCCGAACACGGTGTCGAGCGAGTACACGAGCGCTTCGCCTCGCTCCGGAAGCGTGCAGGTCACGTCGAACCCGACGATGATCATCGAGCCGGCGAGCGAGACGCTCTTGAGCTTGCTGACCGTCTTCAGGATCCCGCTGTCCGGCGTGACCTCGGCGTGCACGGTGGCCTTGCCGTCGAGGTTGCGGAAGAGGAGGTCCTCGTCCTTGAGGAGCGCGCAGCCGACGTAGCTCGCGAGCCAGCCGCAGGGCTGGAGCGCGGCCTCCATCAGCACCGCATACGGCATCACCGCGTGCCCGTTCTCGCGGAAGTACCAGGCGTCCGGCGGCACGTCGTACTCGACGACGACCTCGGCGCCGGCCTTGGCGACGCCCATCTCGCCCTTCACGTCGGCGATGCGCGACATGAAGTGGTAGGGCGGCCCCGGCAGGCGCGCGACCTTGCGGTGCGAGTCGAAGCGCTCGTAGATCTTGCCGAACGCGGTGCTCGGCTTGCCCCATGCGCATGCGACGAGCGAGGCGTAGTCGAAGGGGAAGCCCTTCGAGGGGCCGCTCGCTGCCACGGCGACCGGGCGCTCGGGCCTCGTCTGCACGAGCGAGACGGGCTCGTCGCCGGGACAGACGACCGGCGCGTCGGCGGCGATGAGGCGACGCCGCTCTTCCATCGGCCAGTCGGGCACCATGCGCAGGCCCATGCGGCGTGCGTGGAACGCGCCGAGCCCGTCCACGGTGCAGAGCAGATCGGCGTAGAGCACGGGGCCCGCCGGATCGTCGCGCAGCTCTTCGACGAAGACCTCGTAGACGAGCTTCTGGCTCGTCGGCGTGACCTGGCCGCGGCAGAGCATCTTGTACGTCTCGCCCGTCACGGGCTCGAAGCGCCAGCCGTCCTTGTCGAGCGTCACGCCCATCGCCGCGAGGTAGACGCTCATCGTCTGCATGCAGCCGTCGAACATCAGCGTGCCGGGCATGCAGGGGTCGAGATGGAAGTGGCCGTCGAAGAACCAGTGGTCGGGACGGATGTCCTGCTCGGCGCGCAAGTAGCCGCGCTTCCAGGGCCCGCCCTTGGCGTCGACGTCGGTGACGCGATCGAGGAAGAGCATGCGCCCGTCCTGGATGCGCGGGCTGCGCACGTGCGAGGCCGCCGCCTCGAAGCCGGTGCCGAAGCAGCGATCGGGGCGGCCGGCAGCGAGCGCCTCGAGGTCCTCGCGGCTCAGTGAGCTCTTCGTGAGCGCGACCCGCGGCGAGTCGACGCGCGCGTCCTTCTCGATCTCCTGCGTCTCGGGCTTCCAGAGGATGCCCGCCGAGTCGTCGAGCTCCTGTCGCGTGAAGAAGCCGGCCTGCCCGTTGCGAACGGTCAGCGCGGGCTCGCCGCCGATCCGGCAGTCGTAGTGGAAGAACATGAGGCGCACGTCGCCCTGGTTGGCGTGGCCGTCGACGTGGATGTCGTAGGTGAGCGTCTCGCCGATCCGCGGCGGGCTACGGTGATAGGTGAGCTCGCAGCCGAGCAGGCGATAGCAGCGCTTCCCTTGGTTGAGGAAGTCGATGCCCATGTAGGAGATGAGGAAGAGATCGGCCTGGCCGCTCTCGATCCAGATCCCCGGGGGCATGCGGCCCTGGTGCAGGTACCAGCTCGTCTCGACGACGTCGGTCTCGGTCCAGCAGGTGCCCTTGCCGAGCTTGCCCGGCTCGGCGTCGATGCCGGTGCAGCGATCGGCGAGCAGCATCGGCGGCGTGGGCATGCGCACCTGCACCGCGTGCACGTCCTGCTGCGCGAAGAGCGGCCCGAAGATCTCGGAGATCTTCCCCGACGCGTGGATCTCGAGCTGACGGCGATCGAACGAGGGCCCCTTGGGCGTCGGCACGATGGCCGCCGGCGCGAGCCCGCCCTTCTTCTTCTTCTTCCCGGGCAGCGCCTTCGCGAGCGCCGTCCCCGTGCTCGCGCCCGACTCCGCGCGCGCGGCCGCCTCTCTCGCGGGAACGGGAGAGGGTGGGGGAGAGGGACTGCGGAGCACGGGTCGGAGCTCGCTGCTGCGATCGGTCGACTCGAGCCGGCTCACGGGCGTCGCGAGCGTGACGGCCGCCTGCGTCTGCACCGGCACGACCGCCTCCATCGCCGGCGCCCACGCGCTCGGCTCGACGCTCGCGGGCACCGCGCCCTCGGCGAAGCCGGGCGCCACGAGCATCTCCGCCATCTGCGCGCGCATCGCGAGGAAGCGCTGGTGCATCGCCACCTGGTCGGCGACGAACTGCTGGTGCAGCGCGCCCAGCACGCGCTGGTGATCGGCCGCGTGCATCAGGATCGCCGCGAGCGCTCCGCCGTCCGCCGACGGCGCTTCGTAGGTCGGTGCGTCGCTCGCCGCGGGCGTCGTCACGACGCTCGGCACGGCGGGCACGCTCGGCAGCGCCACGATCGTGGCGACCGGCGGCAGCGCCGGCGCGCGCGGCATCTGGCGCGCGCCGTTCTTGTGGCCATTCCCGTTCGTCGTCTTGCTCATCGTCGTCGTCTCGCTCTTCGTCTCGTTCGTCTTCGTCGGGGCCGCGGCCGTCGCGGGCGCGCTCGCGGGCAAGCGCGGTCGCGGCGGGTGCGCCGCGAAGCGCAGCACCGGCCCGCTCCCCACCGGCGCCGGCGGCGCCGCGAGCTTCTCGGCACTTCCGCGCACGAGCGTCACGCGCTCGGTCGGCCCGTCCAGGCTCGGCACCTCGATCGTCAGGCCGGCCGAGCGCGCCTCGCCGAACGCGAGCTCGATCGCGCCCATCGCGACGTGCAAGAGGCCCACCGCGGCGTGCGGCCGCCCGAACAAGCGCTCGACCTCGGAGCGCTCGCTCCGCCACGTCGTCTTCGCGTCGCCGTCGTCGCCGAGGTAGGCGAGGATGGTCCGGTCGCTCTTCTTCGCGTCCTCTTCGCGCTCGAGCAGGAGCACGATCGCCGCGTCGCCGGTCACGGCCTCGATGCGCAGCTCCTTGAGCGCCGCCTCGTGCACCGGCTCGCTGCACACCTCGCTCGCGCACACGAGCGCCGCATCGATCTCCCGCTCCTCGAGCGCACGCCGCGCGAGGCCCAGCGCCACGATGCCCGAGCGCTCCTCGGCCGCCACCGTGTGGCTCGGCCCGCCCAGATCGAGCTGCGAGCTGAGGCGATTCGCCGGCACGTTCGGCATCGTCCCGACGACGGTGGCCGCCGCGAGCTTCGGCGCGATCGCATCGCGCGCCGCCGCGACCCACGCCTCGCCGCGTTCCTGGCCCACTTCCGCGATCCGCCAGCGCGCGCCCCAGCGCGCGACCTCGGCATCACAGCTCATGCCCGAGTACACGGCCGTGCGCGCGCCCGGCAGCGGCACGCTGGCCGCCACCTCGCGCGCGGCCGCGAGCAGCATCGTCTGCTGCGCGATCGTCTTCTCGAGATCCGTCGGCGGGAATTTCAGCCCGGTGAGCTCGAGCACGACCTCGTCGGCGTGCGCCGACACGACGCCGCCCTCGGGCCGCGGCCGTACGCGCGAGCGCTTCTCTTTCCACGCCGCGATCAGATCCGCCGCGCACTGCCCGTCGGCCACGCGCGCGCCGATCGCCGTGATCGCGATGCGTGGCGTCGCCCGCACCTCGATGCCCACCTCCGTCACGGCCTTCTCGGTCGCCGCGAGCTCGGGCTGCCACTCGTCGATGATCACGTGCGCGTTGTTGCCGCCGAAGCCGAAGGCGCTGATCGCCGCGCGTCGCGGCGCGCCGGGCGCCGGCGTCCATGCCTCGCGCTTGCCGAGCACGCGGAAGCGCGCCGGATCGAGCGCCTTCGTCGGCGCGTCCACGTGCGGCGTCGGCGGCAGGGCGCGCGCCTCGAGCGCGGCGAGGATCTTCAGCACGCCGGCGGCGCCCGCCGCGGTCACGAGATGGCCTAGGTTCGCCTTCAGCGATCCGAGGGGCAGCGGCCCGCGCGCCGCGCCGCCGGCCTCGTCGAGCAAGCGCCCGAGGCTCGCGAGCTCGGTCGCGTCGCCCACCGGCGTGCCAGTCGCGTGGCACTCCACGTAGCTCACGGAGGCGGGCGAGACGCCGGCGCGCGCATAGGCCTGGCGCATCGCGCGCAGCTGCCCGTCCTCGCTCGGCGCGAGCAGGCCGCGCCCGCGCCCGTCGTTCGAGAGGCCGATGCCGCGGATCACGCCGAGGATGCGGTCCCCGTCGCGCACGGCGTCGGCGAGCCGGCGCAGCACCACCACCGCGCAGCCCTCGGCGGGCACGAGGCCATCCGCGTCCGCGTGGAAGGGCCGGCTCCGGCCGCTCTTGCTCATCGCGGAGAGCGCGCAGAAGCCCACGTGGATGAAGAGGTCGTCGGCCCGCGAGACCGCACCGGCGAGCATCCAGTCGGCCTCGCCGCTCGCGAGCGCGTCGCACGCGTGGGCGATCGCGTAGAGCGAGCTCGCGCACGCCGCGTCGAGACAGAAGCGCGGGCCGCCGAGGCCGAGCGCCGGGCCGAGCAGGTGCGCGGGCAAGCCCGACATGAACTTGTTGCGCGCGTCGGGCCGCTCGCCGCTCGTGCCGGCAGCCCCGAGCCACACGCTCGAGGCGAAGCGGCTCATCGCGTCGGTCGGGAACGAGAGGTTGCCGAGGATCGCACCCGTGCGGGCGGGGTCGATCTTCTTCGTGTCGCGCATCGCCTCGCGGCAGACGTGGAGGACCCACTGGAAGAGCGGGTCGAGCGCGCGCACGGAGCGCTCCGAGAGGGCGTCGAAGCCGCGCGGGTCGACGACCTTCTCCCAATCGGTGACGTAGCCGCCGCGATCGGACCACGCGCGGTCGCCGGAGCTGTCCCCGGTCGGGCCCATCACGCGCCTCTTGGCGACCCCCCAGCGCCCCTCCGCGGCCGGAGTGACGGCGTCGCGCCCCTCGAGGGCCAGGGCCGCGAGCTCGGCCGGATTTCGCGCACCAGGAAGGAGGCATGCCCGCCCGACGATGGCGACGGGCGCAAAGGGGGATTCCGCCATGGGGAGGGCTACCAAACCCGCGATCGGCGTGGTCGGCAAGGGTGTTTCGTGAGGGATGACCGATCCGTGACGCTCCGCCGCGGCGCGTCGTGGGAGCTCGTCCGCGCCTCGCCGTGGCGCCTCGACCGCGAGGGCGTGGTGCCGCGGACCCGTCCGAGAGGGCGGATCGGCCCCGATCCCGGCCGCGCGCGCCGGCACGAGGGCTGCTCGTGGGAGGGCATGGACTCGCACCGCGCTCGGGCTCTCCTCGTCGCTCTCACGCTCGCCACGGGCTGCGCGCCCACGGCGGCCGTCGCTCCGCCCTCCGCCGCCGGCGAGACGCCCGAGGTGGTCGCGCCGATCTCGAGCGCCGTGCCGGCCGTCGAGGCCGACGCTGGCGCGCCGAGGGATGCCGGCGCGATCGAGGGCGACGCCGGCCCGGTCGAGGACGGCCGCGTGCCGTCGGCGCCCGAGACTCCGCCGGCCTTCGACGCGACGCTGGGCGACGAGCCCGCGCTCGTGCCGGGCGAGGAGGGGCGCCTGAGCGTGCGGGGCCTCCCCGCGCTCAGCGCCGACGGTCGCCGCGTGCTGCTGCTCAGCGAGCAGGAAGAAGGGCCCGCCGACCTCGAGCTCGCCGACACGGCGACGGGCCGCACGATTCGCTCCTGGCCCTATCCGCAAGAGTGGCGGGAAGTGGGCGACGAGCTCGTGCCGCACACCGACGTGCGCGCCCGCCGCCGCACCGAGCGGCTCTTCCGTGCGCAGGGCTTTCGCTCGCTCGCGCCGCTCTCGGTCCTCTCTCGCGACGACGAGTCGGACGCGCGGACGACGGTCTTCGCCGCGGGCGACGTGCGGGTCACGGCCTCCACGTCGATCGACGACGAAGACGGATCTCGGCTCGAGGTCTCGGTGGACGTGGGAAGCGCCCACTTCGAGGTCGACGAGGACGGGGCCGATCACCTCTCTTCCGTGGAGATCGCGCCCGATCGATCGTTCCTCGTCTTCGACTACTCGTTCTGCGCCTGCGAGTGCGCGTGGTGGTCGCGCGTGGTGCCGATCGAGCGCGCGCCTATCGAGTGATTGGGCGCTTGACCTATCGATCGATAGGCTCAATGCTGCCGGCATGAGCTCGCTGCACACGATGCCTCTCGGGCTGCTCTCCTTCCTCGTCGCCGGCGTCCTCGTGCTCACGACGCTCTTCTCCATCGCGCTGGGCTTCACGGTGGAGCGCTCGGCCCAGCGCGCGGGGCGGAAGGTGCTCGACATGCCGCTCCGGCGCGGGCAGCTGCGGCACGAAGCGATCGGCACGCTGCTCTTCCACCTCGTCTTCGTGCCGCCCTTCGTCTACGCGCTGCACACGGGGCTGATTCGCTTCTCGAGCGGCTGGCTCGCGAACCTGCTCGGCTTCGCCGTCGCCTGGTACGGCTTCATCGTCTTCTACTATTTCTTCCATCGCGCGATGCACCACCGGCGCCTCTTCTGGATGCACCGCTGGCACCACGAGTCGGTCGTCACCACGCCGCTGTCGGGCTTCTCGATGCACCCGTCGGAGGCCGCAGGCTGGACGCTCGCGATGCTCGTGCCCGCGATCGTGCTCTCGCGCTTCGGGCTGCTCGGGACCGCGGGCTGGGCGTTCTTCTTCTTCGTGCTCTGGGTCGGCAACATCGTCGGCCACGCGAACGCCGAGCTCTGGCCCGTGCGCGCGACGCGTCTGACGACGCTCACGATCAGCAATCCGATCTCGTACCACTCGCTCCACCACGCGCGCTTCGATGGGCACTACGGCTTCGTGATCGCGACGATGGACTGGCTCTTCGGCACCGAGTTCCCGGACTGGCTCGCCGTGCAGGATCGCGTCCGGAGTGGCACGCCGCTGAAGTCTCCGCGAGAGAAGATCGAGGTCGCGGCCGCGCCGTAGCGGGGCGGCGCTCAGGGTGGGAGGAGCGCCCGGAGCGCGTCGGGCGAGGACGCCCCGGGAGCCCATCGCTCGGTGCGCGCGCGGGCCGACAGTGCGACGAGCGCGTCGTTCCACGGCGTCGCGACGCCGTGCGCACGCCCCAGGCGCACGATCTCGCCGTTCAGTGCGTCGGTCTCGAGGGGCAGGCCGCGGTGAAGGCTCTGCCACGTCGATCCACCGCGGCGGGGGAGGAGCTCGCGCACCGAGGCGAAGCGCGCGAACACGTCGGCGGCGCTCGCGTGATCGAGGCGCGCGGCGGAGAGACAGGCCTCGGCCTCGGCCCCGATCGCGCGCAGCCACTCGGGGCGCAGCGCGGCGCGGCCGCCCACCGCCTCGAGCACGTTGCCGAGGTTCGTGAGCAGCTTGCCGAGCTTCCACCGCGCGATGTCCGGCACGGCGCGCGCGTCCCAGCCTGCGGCGACGAGATCGGCCGCGAGCACGTCCGCGACCGCGTCGGCGCCCGCGGGCCAGCGCCCGACCTCCAGCCCGCCGTAGGGAGCGGCGGCGTGGATCGTGACGACGCCCGGCTCGAGGTGCGAGAGCGGAGCGAAGACGAGCACGCCGAGCACGTGCGCGAAGCGCTCGCGCGCGAGGCGCTCGTTGGCGACGCCGTTCTGCGCGCAGACGAGCGGGCCCTGCCACGCCGAGAGGGCTTCGAGCACCGCGGCCGTGTCCTGCGCCTTCGTCGCGATCACGATGGCATCGAGCTGCGCGAAGGGAAGGGCCCGCGCATCGCCGAGGACCGCGGTGCGCACGGTCTGCGTGCCCTCGGGCGTGACGAGCGAGAGGCCGCACTCCCCGATCGCCTCGAGGTGCGCGCCCCGCGCGACGAGCGTCACCGCGTGCCCGGCCCGCGCGAGCGTTCCGCCGATCGCGCCACCCACCGCGCCCGCGCCGACGATCGCGTAGCGACCCATCCGAGCGACCATGACCGGTGCACGTGTCCGGAGCCAGCGAGAAGCGGAGCGCGCGACGGCGTACTACGGTGGGCCCATGGCGCGCTTCGTCGTCGTGACGGGAACGGACACCGGGGTGGGCAAGACGTTCGTCGCCGAGGCGCTCGCGCGTGCGCTCGCGAAGGAGCGCCCGACGCTGGCGATCAAGCCCTTCGAGTCGGGCGCCGCCGACGGCGAGAGCGACGCGGCACGCCTCGCCGCAGCGACGGGACAGGAGGCGCCGCGCGAGGCGCTCGTGCGTCTGCGCGAGCCGCTCGCGCCGGCGATGGCCGCCGATCGCGAGGGCGTGACGCTCGACTTCGATCGGCTGGTCGAGGCCCTCCGCGCCTACGGCGAGCGGGCCGACGTCGTGCTCGTCGAGGGCGCGGGCGGCGTGCTCTCGCCGCTCACGTGGGAGCACGACGCGCGCGATCTCGCGGCCGCGCTCGCTGCCAGGGTGGTGCTCGTCGCCTCCGATCGTCTCGGCACGCTGAGCGCCACGCACGCGGCCTTCGATGCGCTCGCTCGCGCGGGCCGCGCGCCCGCGGCCATCGTGCTCTCGGCGCCTGCCCTCGCCGACGCTTCTACCGGCGCCAACGCGGCCGCGCTCCGGCGCCGCTTGCCGCCAACGGCGCCGGCCGCGATCGTCGTGCCCCGAACGACGGCGTTCGAGGCGTCGTTCGGCCTCACCTTCCTCGCGCGCGAGCTCGCTGGGATCTGAACGCTCGCGACGGTGTCGACGCGAGCGGCGCTTCGCGCTCGATCGAGAATCAGCGCGCGCGGCGAACGCGGCGCGAGACGTGTGCGAGGACGAGCGCGAGACCGGCGAGGGCCGGCCACCCAGTCCTCGCCCGCGTGTCGACGCGGCAGCCGCAGCTGCCGTTCGAGGCCGGCGGTGCGCGGCGGCCGGCATCGGGCATCCCGGTGCTGCCGGCGTCCATGGTCGTGGTCGACCCGGCGTCGTTCGGCGGGCCGGCGTCGACCGGCTGGATGTTCGCGTCCACCTGCACGACGGCGGCGTCGGGGCGGTCGAGCTGCACGCACTCGCCGGCCATGCACGCCTGACCGAGCGGGCACGTCGCGCCCTCGCAGGCATCGACGCACGTGCCGGCTCGGCAGAACGTGCCGCCGGTGCAGCTGACGCCCATGCACGCGGTCTCCACGCAGAGGCCCGTGCTCGTGTCGCACGTCTGCCCGCCCGCGCAGCTGCCGCCCATCGTGCAGCGCGTGATGCACGCGCCGTTCGAGCACGCCGTGCACTCGTCGCAGCCGATCCCCCGGCAGGGATCGATGCAGCGCCCTTCGGCGCACGACTGGCCGTGCGGGCACACCACTCCGTCGCAGGGCTGCACGCAGCTGCCCATGAGGCAGCGCTCGCCGGTGTTGCACGTCACGCCGATGCACAGCGCGTCGACGCAGTGATCGTTGTCGCACGTGTAGCCGTCGGGGCAGGTGCCCTCGAAGCATCCGTCGATGCACGCGCCGGCCTGACACGTCTGGAACCGATCGCAGAGGTTGCCGCCGGAGGTCTCGTCGACCATGCCGTCGCAGTCGTTGTCCTGGTTGTCGCAGCGCTCCTCGTTCGGCGTGACCTGCTGCACGCACGTCGCGGTGCTCGTGCCGGTCGCGCAGTCGAGGCGACCGTTCGCGCACACGCCCTGCTGGCCGGGCACCGTGCACGCGTCACCCGCGTTCGGGCACGTCATGACGACGCCGCCGCGCACCTGGAACTGCCAGACACCGGGCTGCGCCGGCACGGTGTTCGAGCCGCTGCAGAGCGCGGTCGCGATGCCGCGCGTGCGCGAGCCCATGATCTCGGTGTAGTCGCGGAGGTTGCCGGCATCGAAGCCGGCCTGCGCGGGCACGCAGCCCGCGGTGAACTCGGCCGCCGAGCAGAGGCCGTTGCCGTTCGAGTCGCCGCTCGCCTCGCCGACCTCCCAGTGGCAGGCGTTGTATCGGAACTCGACGTCGAAGTCGGTGCCGCTCGACGTGGCGCCGCACGCACCCGGGACCGCGGTGAGGACGAGCTGGAAGCTGTTGCGCGTGCCGGTGTTGTCGCGGCACTGGTAGTAGCCGACCGCGTCCCAGGTCACGACCATGCGGCCGGGCGAGAGTGACCACCAGACGCCGTTGCTCGCGGGGTTGGAGCACGAGGTGATGGTCATCGGCGGGCACGTCGTCATGCCCTCGGGGCCGTCACAGTTGCGCCCACCGAGGATGTTGTTGCTGAGGAAGCGGCGCAGATCCACGTCGCCCCAGAACGGCGCGATCATCGGCTGCATCGCGATCGGGAACGGGTTCGGCGTGTAGCAGGCCTGCGGGCCGTTGAACGTGATGTTGCCGTTCACGTTCACGAACGCCGTGTGCTGCGTCGTGCCGAAGAAGTTGAGCCCATCCGGGAACGCCGCGCCGAGATCGATCGCGGGTGAGGAGCCGTCGTCGCTGCCGCTCAGGCAGCTCGTGCCGAAGTCGCGTGGGCCGCCGAGGCCGTTGACGAGGCTCGCCTGCGCATGGGCCCACGAGGGGAGGCCGAGCGAGGGAAGGGCGAGCGTGACGGCGAACGAGAGCGAGACGAGCCGACGTCGCAGCATGGGCACCTCCGGCACGTGAAGCGAGGTTGAGCTTCGAATGTACCGCGTCCCGCCGCGCCGCGTCTCGTTCTCGGAGCTCACCCGACGCGATAATCACTCTCGTAGGCAGGCAGAATCGCGGCCGACTCGGCGCCGAAAAGCCAAGGAAACTTCCGGGCGTGCTGGCGCGGGACGCGCACCGTCTCGCGGGGCGCACGGGTGCCGAAGACGACGTCCCAGATCGGGCTGGTCACGCCGTGGTTGAGGTCGGAGTGGCCGAAGTGGTGGAGCAGGTGGTGGTGCCGCGCCCAGCGGCCGTAGGCGCCCCACGGTGCGCTCACGTGGATGCGCCGGTGCAGCACCTCGTAGAACGTGTAGCCCGCGAGCACGCCGAGCGGGACGCTCGTGCCGAGCTGCCAGCCGACCGCGAGCGACGAGAGCCCCATCACGACCGAGAGGACCGGCACGGCCACCGCGACCTTCATCGTCCAGTGCGCGAAGTAGTCGACCTTCGCGTGATGCAGGATGTGCTCCTTGGCGGCCTGTGCGCCGAGGATCCGATCGTGGAACACGAAGCGGTGCAGCACGTACTCGAGCAGGGTCCAGAGCACGACACCGACGCCGAGACCGATCGTGAACGCCATCATCGCTGCTTCCTTTCGCTCGACCGCGCCTCGCGCTTCTTGCGTGGCGCATCCGTCTTCTCTTTCGCGCGCGCGATCGCGCCTACGGCGCGTTCCGGATCGGCGCCCCAGCCGACGAGGAGCGCGCGGAGCACCTCGTCTGCGAGCGCGTCCGCCGAGAGGCCCGGCACGTTCCAGCGCTCGAGCTTGCGCGTCTGTGCGACGCCGGTGAGCGCCGCGAAGAGCGCGAGCGTGCGCTCGATGTCGCTCCCCACGTCGAGCGCCCCTGCCTCGCGCGCCGCCGCGAGCTCGCGCACGCCGATCGCGCCGATCTCGAGGGCGACGCGCGTGTTGGCGGCGCCGCTCTCCGCGTCCACCAGGTTCGCGGGGTCGCCCATCATGCGCGACAGGAGGCGCGCGTGGAGCGGGCGGCGCGCGGCGAGCGACGCGTAGAGGCGAGCGATCCGCGCGACACGCTCCAGCGGATCGGCGATCTCGTGCTCGAGCTCCGCGGCGAGATCGCTCGCGAGCGCGAGGAGCACGCGGCGCTGGAGGGCCGCCACGATCGCCTCCTTCGAGGGGAAGTAGCGATAGGCGGCGCCGACGGTGAGATTCAGCTCGCTCGCGAGGCGCTGCATCGTCAGCGCCTCGAGCCCCTCCGCGCCGAGGATCCGCTCGGCGGCGTCGAGGATCCGCTCGCTCGCCTGCTCGCGTCGAATCGCGCGCGGCGTCGCCGTCGTTTCGTGAACCATGTTTACTTTGTAAATGACGTTCACGGTTCTGTCCAGCGACTTTCTTCGGGCCCGCGCGCACGGGTGGGAGGACGCCGGCGGTCGCGCGCGTTGCCGCCCGCGGCGCACCTCTCTATCCTCGCGCCGCATGAAGGTCGCCGTCGTTCAGTTTCCGGGCAGCAACGCCGACTGGGACGCGCTCCACGTCGCACGCGACGTGATGGGATGGGACGCGCGCTTCGTCTTCCACAAGGAGACCTCGCTCGGCGCGACCGACTTCGTGATCGTGCCCGGCGGCTTCGCGCACGGCGACTACCTCCGCTGCGGCGCCATCGCGCGCTTCTCACCCATCGCCGACGCCATCGCGAAGTTCGCGCGCGACGGCGGCCCCGTGCTCGGCATCTGCAACGGCTTCCAGGTCCTCACCGAGATGGGCCTCTTGCCCGGCGCGCTCGTGCGCAACGCGAGCCGTCGCTTCGAGTGCCGCGACGTGTGGCTCGAGGTGAAGGGGCAGGGCCGCTTCACGCGCATGGCCGAGGGCACCGTGCTCCGCCTGCCCATCGCGCACGGCGAGGGCCGCTATCACTGCGACGACGAGACGCTCGCGCGCCTCGAGGGCGAGGGGCGCATCGCGTTCCGCTACGTCTCGCCCGAAGGCGGCGAGGGCGGCAACCCCAACGGCAGCAAGGCCGACATCGCGGGCGTCTACGACGCGGGCAAGAACGTGCTCGGTCTCATGCCGCACCCCGAGCGTGCGAGCGAGGCCATCCTCGGCAACGACGACGGCAAACGCCTCTTCGAGTCGCTGCTCGGCTGAGCGCGATGAGCCCGCGCACGAAGCAGATCTTGATCGTGCTCGCCATCGCGCTCGGGCTCGGCGGGCTCGTCTGCGTGATCTGCGGAGGCTTCGGCGCGTTTCGGGCGCAGGAGTGGCTCACCGACATGACGGGCGATGCGCGGCAGACCGTCGCCGAGGCGGACACGTTCGCCGCCACGCACGATCAAGCCGGCTGCCGCGAAGAGACGCTGCGGCGAGTCGACGCGTGCGAGGTGGCGACGCTCTCCTGTTTCACGCAGGGCTCGATCTTCCTGAACCGCTGCTTCCGCGCCGCGACGCCGACGCCCGGTGTCTGCGACGGCGTGCCGGCGCAGGGTGACATCTTCGGCACCACCGCGTGGGCGCAGCACGAGTGCAACGACCGCGGTCACCGCGACGATCCGCGCTGCAACCAGGTGCAGCAGCTCTTCCAGCAGGTCTGCCACCAGACCACCGCCCGGCCCTGACGCGCGTCAGGGCAAGTCGACGACGGTGACCGGCGCGAGTGGGCGCGGCGTGACGCTCGGGTTGCCGAGCGCGTCGCGGTAGCCCCAGCACGAGACGGCGCCGCTCGCGAGCAGCGCGCAGCAGCTGCCCGACGCGCAGTCGACGCTCGTCGCGCCGCTCACGCCGACGACGGGCACGGCCGCGGTCGAGAAGTCGGGCAAGCGGAGCCCTCCGAGCGCGCCGCCCGCGCCGTCGCCCCAGCACGCGACCGTGCCGTCGGCGCGCACGGCGCAGCTGGTCTGATCGTAGACACCGAGGGAGATGGCATCGCTGATCGGCGACGCGGTCGGCGTCGGGCGATCCGAGGTCGTTCCATCGCCGAGCTGGCCCTGCTGGTTGTAGCCCCAGCAGCGCACCACGCCGGTGCTCGAGCGCGCGCAGGTGTGGAAGCTGCCCGAGCTCACCTCGACGGCGTCCGCGAGGCCCGTCGCCAGCACGGGCACGAAGCTCGCGCTGGTGCCGTTGCCGAGCGAGACGCTGTTGCCCCAGCACGAGACGGTCCCCGCGGTTCGCGAGGCGCACGTGTGGGCCGAGCCCGTCGTGAGCCCGGTCGCGTCGGCGATCGAGAACGAGGTGGCGACGGGAGTGGGCGAGTCCATCGTCGCGCCGTTCCCGAGCTGGCCGCTGCCGTTGGTGCCCCAGCACGCGAGCGCATTCCCGGCCCGGCGCACACAGAAGTGGCCGCCGCCGCCCGGGAAGCTCACGCCATCGCTGATGGATCGCGCATCGGCGATGCCGGTGACCGCGACGGGCGTCGTCTGGTAGCTCGACCCGTCGCCGAGCGGCCCTTGGCCCCAGCAGGCGATCGCGCCGCCGCTCCGCACGGCGCACGTAGCGTCCTGGGTCGAGCCGAGATCGATCGCGTCGGTGAGCCCCGACACCGCGACGGGCGTCGCGCTGGCGCTCGTGCTGCCGTCTCCGAGTGGGCCGATGCCGCCCCAGCAGAGCACGCTTCCGCCGGCGCGGCGGGCGCAGAAGTGCGCGTTGCTACCGCTGATCTCCACCGCGTCGCCGATCCCCGACACCGGCACGGCGAACGGAACCTCCGTCGTGTCGGTGCCGTCCCCGAGCTGGCCGGAATCCGCCGAGCCCCAGCAGACGACGGCGCCCGAGGCGCGCTGCGCACACGTGTGCGTGCCAGCGCCGCCGATCGCGACGGCGTCGGTCAGCCCGCTGACGGCGGTCGGCACGGCGCGGCTCGTCGTGCCGCCGTCGCCGATACGACCGTTGACGCCCGAGCCCCAGCAGACCACGGCGCCCGTCGCACGGAGCGCGCAGGCCGTACCGCTCCCGCTCGCCGTGCGCCGCCCCGCGGTGATGGCGATGGCGTCGGTCAGGCCGAGCACCCGCGTGCTCGGCTCGCTCCGCAGACCGGCGGGCGTGCCATCGCCCCACTGTCCGTCGGACCGGGTCGAGGTGCCCCAGCAGCCGACCGTGCCATCCGCGTAGCGCACGCAGTCGAGATCCTGCGACACGGCCACCTCGATCGCCCCGCTCGTGCTGTTCACCGCGTACACCGCCGAGACGCCCCCGAACGAAGAGGTCGTCCAGCACCGAACGCCCGTCGCGGTCACCGCGCAGACTTCGTTTCCGCCGGCCGCGATCTGCGTCGCGCCCGTGATGCCGAGCACGGGCGCCGGTGTCGGATGCCCGTCGCCCCAGCAGCTCACCGTGCGGTCGGCGAAGCGCGCACACGTGAAGGTGTCGTTCGCCGCGACCTCGATCGCGCCCGCCACGGCTGCCACGTGGGTGGGGGCGAGCACGTCGCTCGCGACGCCGAGCTCCGTGTGCGATCCCCAGCACGCCACGGTGCCGTCGCTGCGCCACGCACACGAGTGTAGGTTACCGACCGTCACGCCGACGGCCGTCGTCACCGCCGCGATCGGCACCGGGCGCGGGCGGGGCTCGCTCGCAGAACTGCCCGTGCCGAGGCTTCCGGCGCTGCCCTGGCCCCACGTGTAGAGCGCCCCGGAGCGAAGCGCCGCCGTGACGCCTTGTGAGCCTTGGCCGCCCGTCGCGATCGGGCGGGCCACGAGGCAGCGGTCGCTCGCGCTGCACGTCGCGCGCACGCCGCACCACGCGCCGGCATCGGTGTCGACGGGATCGGCGGAGCCATCGCAGTCCTCGTCGCCGCCGCCGCAGGTCTCGGTGGCGCCGGGATGCGCCGTCGCGCTCGCGTCGTTGCAGTCCGTGCGCGGGTAGCCGCCGGTGCAGGCCGCTGCGATCGGAGCGAAGCCGTCGCGATCGGCGTCCTCCGCGGTCTCGGGCGCGCCGCCGACCGAGCAGTCCTGATCGACGCGATCGCAGACCTCGGGCGCGCCGGGGTAGGTGGTGGCCACGGCGTCGTCGCAGTCGTCGCGCGGCCGTACGCCGTTGCACGCCGCCGTCGGCGCGGCGTGGCCGTCGTCGTCGACGTCCTCGCTCGCGAGCACGCCGCCGCCCGTGGAGCAGTCGTCGTCGATCCGATCGCAGAGCTCGCTCGCGCCGGGATGGATCGTGGCGCTCGAGTCGACGCAGTCGTCCTTCGGGTACGGGCCGCCCACGCAGGCGGCGGCGGGCGAGGCGTGCAGGTCTCCGTCGGCATCCTCGCCGGCGTCGGCGAGGCCGCCGGTGCTGCAGTCGTTGTCGACGCCGTCGCAGATCTCGGGGGCGCCGGAGAAGACGTTGGCCGCCGCGTCGTTGCAGTCCGTGCGCGGGAGCGGGCCGCCGGTGCACGTCGCCGTCGTCGGCGCGCGCCCGTCGGAGTCGGCGTCCTCCGCCGTCTCCGTGCCGCCGCCGACCGAGCAGTCGCTGTCGATGCGATCACAGAGCTCGGGCGCGCCGGGGTACGTGGTGGCGACGCCGTCGTTGCAGTCGTCCTTCGGCAAGCCGCCGCTGCACGCGGCGGCCGGCGCGGCATGCATGTCACCGTCGGCGTCCTCGCCCGTCACGACTCCGCCTCCGCTCGAGCAGTCGTTGTCGATGCGGTCGCAGAGCTCGGGCGCGCCGAGGTAGCTGTTCGCGTCCGCGTCGCGACAGTCGTCCTTCGGCAGGGGCCCGCCGCTGCACGCGGCGGAGCTCGACGCGTGGCCGTCGCCGTCGCCGTCCTCGTCGGCGGCCATGCCACCGCCGGTCGAGCAGTTCTGGTCGACGCCGTCGCAAGGCTCCGGCGCGCCGCCGTACACGGTCGCGGTGCCGTCGTCGCAGTCGTCCGCCGGGTAGCTGCCGCCGCTGCACAGCGTGGTCGGCGCGACGTGACGGTCGCCGTCGGCGTCTTCGGCGGGATCGGTGCCGCCGCCGCTCGAGCAGTCGTTGTCGCGCGCGTCGCAGAGCTCGGTCGCGCCGGGGAACGTGTCGGCGCGCGTGTCGTTGCAGTCGTCCTTCGGCGCGCCGCCGCTGCAGGTCGCGCTCGCGGGCGAATGCCCGTCCATGTCGCGATCCTCGGCGAGCTCGACGCCGCCGCTGCCGGGGATGCTGCAGTCGTTGTCGAGCCCGTCACAGAGGTCGTTCGCGCCCGGATGGATCGAGGCGATGGCGTCGTTGCAGTCGCGCGAGTTCGCCGCGTAGCCGGTCGGGGGCGTGCACTCCGCGCGCATCGTGCTGTTGCCGGGATCGCCGAAGCCATCGCCGTCGGCATCGGCGTAGAACACCCGCGCGCCGGACTCGTCGATCAGCGTGTCGCAGTCGTTGTCGAGGTGGTCGTCGCAGAGCTCGGTCGCGCCCGGGTAGCGCGAGACGTCGGTGTCGTCGCAGTCGTCGTGGCTCGTGGCGTAGTGCGGCAGGCCCGGGCAGAGCGCCTCGGCCGTGCCGGCGCCGTGCCCGTCGCCGTCGCCATCCGGATAGAGCGTGACGAGCACGCCCTCGTCGGTCGCGCTGTCGCAGTCGTCGTCGATCGCGTTGCACGCCTCCGTCTGTCCGGGAGCCACGTCGGCTCGTGCGTCGTTGCAGTCGTCGCCGCAGAGCGTGCCGTTGCAGCAGGCCGCGTCTTGGTGCCCGTCGCCGTCCACGTCGCGCACGCCGAACGTGGTCGGGTCGCAGTCCTCGTCGTGGGCCGACGCATCGCAGGTCTCGCCGTTGCCGGGGAAGCGGTCGGCATCGCGATCGTCGCAGTCGTCGCCGCCGCACGCGGCATCGGCGTGCGTGTCGCCGTCCGCGTCCGGACAGCTCGCGTCGAGGCCCACGTCCGGCGCCGTCGCGGCGTCGTGCCCGCCGTCCGCGCGCGCGTCCGTCGTCGCGGCGTCGGTCGGGCCGCCGTCGTCGTCCGCCGGCGGCGCGCTCGGGCCGGGACAACCGACGAGACACGATGCCAGCACGATCGCACCGACGCTCACTGCGCGCATGAACCCCTCCTCGGTCCCCATCCCCAGGGGATCCGAATGTCCGGAAGATCCTACGCGCCGTTGCGCGATTCGTGCCGCGTTTCGCTGGGAGCGGATCGGGCCGTGTGGGATCGCCTTTGCCCCCGCGGCGGCGCTCGCTACCCTCCGCGCCCCATGAGCCACGACGCGAACCGCACGCTCGGTCGAGACACGCTTCCCGGTGGTCCCATCCCGTTCCCGGGCGATCCCGAGACCAGCCCCGCGCTGGGCAAGACGATGGGCGTCACCGAGAGCGAGTGGCAGCGCATCGTGAAGTCGCTCGGGCGGGAGCCCACCTTCGCCGAGCTCGGTGTCTTCAGCGTCATGTGGAGCGAGCACTGCTCGTACAAGAGCTCGCGCATCCACCTGCGCAAGCTCCCCACGAAGGGCCCGAAGGTCGTGCAGGGCCCCGGCGAGAACGCGGGCGCCGTCGACATCGGCGACGGCTACTGCGCCGTGTTCAAGATGGAGTCGCACAACCACCCCTCGTACATCGAGCCCTACCAGGGCGCGGCGACGGGCGTGGGCGGCATCCTGCGCGACGTGTTCACGATGGGTGCGCGGCCGGTCGCGGGGCTCAACTCGCTGCGCTTCGGCCGGCCCGATCATCCCAAGACCCCGGCGCTCCTGCGCGGCGTCGTCGCGGGCATCGGCGGCTACGGCAACTCCATCGGCGTGCCGACAGTGGGCGGCGAGGTGCAGTTCGACCCGAGCTACGACGGGAACATCCTCGTCAACGCGTTCACCGTCGGCGTGGCGCGCAGCAAGGGCCTCTTCTTCGGCAAGGCCGAGGGCGAGGGCAACCCGGTGATCTACGTCGGCGCGCGCACGGGCCGTGACGGCATCCACGGCGCGACGATGGCGAGCGCCGAGTTCGACGCTGACTCCCCGAACGGCGGCGCCGAGAAGAAGCTCCCGACGGTGCAGGTCGGCGATCCCTTCAAGGAGAAGCTGCTCCTCGAGGCGTGCCTCGAGATCTTCGCGGCAGGCTGCCTCGTCGGCGTGCAGGACATGGGCGCCGCCGGGCTCACGAGCTCGTCGGTGGAGATGGCCGCGCGCGCGGGCAACGGCATCGAGCTCGATCTCGATGCGATCCCGCGCCGCACGCGCGCGCTCACGCCTTACGAGATGCTGCTGAGCGAGTCGCAGGAGCGCATGCTCATGGTCGCCGCGCGCGGCCGCGAGCACGAGGTGTTCGCGCTCTGCGAGAAGTGGGACCTCGACTACGCCGTCGTCGGCCGCGTCACCACCACGGGCCGCTTCGTGTGCAAGGCGACGCCGGGCTTCGATCCCTACGTGGACGCGAAGGCGGCGCGCGATCCGCAGGTCGTCGTCGACATCCCGATCCCGGCGCTCGCCGACGAGGCGCCGCTCTACGATCGGCCGCAGGAGGCGCCGCCCGCGATCCCCGAGGCGCGCCCGGTGGCGCTCGAAGGGCTCGACCTCGGCCGCGAGCTGCTCGCGCTCGTGGGCTCGCCGAACATCGGCTCGCGGCAGTGGATCTACCGCCAGTACGACCACGTCGTGCGCGACGGAAGCGTGTTCCGGCCGGGCCAGAGCGACGCCGCCGTGGTCCGCGTGTTCCTGCCGAAGAACGACGGCGACGCCGAGAACAAGGACGCGCTCGTGAAGTACCTGGCGCTCAGCGTCGACTGCAACGGGCGGCACGTGCTGCTCGACGCGCACGACGGCGCGGCGATGGCGGTCGCCGAGTGCGCGCGCAACGTGGTGTGCGCCGGCGGCGAGCCGCTCGGCCTCACGGACTGCCTGAACTTCGGCTCGCCCGAGAAGCCGCACACGATGTGGCGCTTCGCGCGCGCCGTGGAGGGCATCGCCGACGCGTGCAACGCGCTCGGGGTGCCGGTCGTGAGCGGCAACGTGTCGCTCTACAACGAGACCGACGGAAAGCCGATCCTGCCGACGCCGAGCGTGGCGATCGTGGGCCAGCTCGCGAGCCCCGACGACCGCGTGGGGCTCGCCTTCCGCACCGACGGCGACGTGATCGTGCACCTCGGCCGGCCCTCGCGCGGCGCGCTCGGTGGGAGCGAGTGGCACACGCAGAAGTCCGGCGCGACGGGCGGCGACCCGGTGGGCATCGACCTCGACGCCGAAGCGCGTCTTCAGCGCGCGGTGCTGGCGATGGCGCGCGCGCGCGTGCTGCACTCGGCGCACGACGTGAGCGACGGCGGCCTCGCGGTGTGCCTCGTCGAGAGCGCGATCGGCCTCGGCAAGGGCTGTCGCGTGCGCGTGCCGGGAGACGGCTCGATTCCCGTCGCGGCACGCCTCTTCTCCGAGGAGCCGAGCCGCGTCGTGATCAGTGTCGGCAAGGAGCGGCTCGAGCGGGCGCGCGCGATCGCGGCCGAGCACGGCGTGCCCTTCGAGGCGATCGGCGAGGTGGGCGGCGCGAGCGTGAAGCTCGAGGGCGCGTGCGACGTCGACGTGATGGCGCTCGTCGACGCGCACCACCGCTGCCTCGAGCCGATCGTCGGCTGATCTGGCAGGAGTGCGCGCCCCGGAGGCCCCGGACGTGAGCGCGCGTAGCGCGCGCACGGAAGGGGCCGTAGCGGGCGCGCCGACGCAATTCGGCGGCGTCGGCTGACGCGCCGCCGCTGCAACGCCTCCGCGAGGTCGCCGACAAGGGCGGCGGAGGTGCTCATGGAGCTGACTAGTGTTCGGCGCAGCGGAAGCGTCGTGGATCCGTTCACCGTTCGAACCTACGAGCTGATCGATGCCTGGGTGGCCGAGACGGGGCGCGGGGAGGTGAGCGAGGACATGCTCGTCGGCGACGCCAGCGCGATCTGTCTCGCGAGCGACGTGCTGATCGCGCGCGGAACGCCTTCGTGGGATGCGTGCGGCGAATCGGTCGTTCACCGCGTCCGGGCGATGGGATTCGGTATGGTTGCGCGCGCGTTCGGCGACGCGGTGCTCGCGTTCCGGCGATGGCTCGCGGCGAACGGGCACGCGGGCACCGAAGGAATCGAGGCGCTCGAGGCGTGCGTGCGCGAGCTCGTCGACGAGCCGCCGAGCGACATCCTCACCGTGAGCGGCAGTCTCTCGAGCGCGCCCGAGGCCGCACCACGCAATCGACACGAGCGTCGTGTGCTCGCGGCGCATCGGCGGCAAGAGGCTCGTCGAGAGCGACGCGCCCGCTGATCGCCGCCCAACACCCGACGCGACGGCTCAGCGACAGAGCAGGTACCAGTAGGCTGCCTTGCCCGAAGGGCGCACCGTCTTCCACAGCGCGTCGGGCAGCACGACCGACGCGCGGCAGTACTGGCACGTGACCATGCGGCTCGTTCCGTCGACGGGCAGGACGGCGCCGCACTGGTGGCACGAGAACGAGAGCGGCTGCGTCGCCTTCGAAGGGTCGGCCTCGGCGGAGGCGGCGAAGCGCTCACACGCGATCGCGACGACGTTCGCTCGGATCGCGATCGGCGGCGGCCGGAACGCGAGCCAGCCGTGGCAGCGTGCGCACTGGGCCCAGCCCTGCGTCGTCGTGGCTTGGCGGAGCGCGGCATCGACATCGATCGGGTGATCACAGATCCCGCAGGTCGGCGTCTTGCGCTCGAAGACGACGTTCACGTCGCCAGCTGCGGTGGACGCGACCACGACGTCGGGCGCGCCCTCGCGCAAGCGCGTGGCACCCTCGACGACCTCGCCCAGCACCTTGCTCCACAGCTCGGCGGGGAGCGCGAGCGATCGCCGGCACGAGGGGCAGTGCACGGCGGGCACGAGCGCGTCGACGGCCATCGGCGTCACGCAATGAGGACAGTCGAGAGCGATCTGGAGTCCGATGCCGAGCACGACGGGGCCTTTCGCGGCGAGAAGCGCTGCTCCCGATATGCCCACGCGAGGTGCGCTCGCAAGCGCCGCCGTGTAGGGCGTGGCCGTGCCTCCGCGGCCCGCCCGTGCCTGCGCCACGTGACGCGGCTTCACGCGCGCGCCGAGATCCGTGGGCTTCTCGGGCGGCACGGTGCGTGCTCGGTGCGCGGTCATGCGCACGTCCTCGGGTCTTCCGCTCCTCGCGCTCGTGCTCGCGGGATGCGCGCTCGCGGGATGCGCGCTCGCTCACACTCGCGGGGGCGATGCGGGCCCCGTCGCCGACGGCGGCTGTGATCTCGCGGCGCGCCCCGTGTGCACGCGCCGCGCGGGCCCGTGCGAGCCGCTCGAGCTCGTCGACGCGGGGTGCGACGGCGCGGTCTGGGCGTGCCCGCCGGGCAGCCGGCCCTACGAGCGGCCCTGGGCCGAAGAGACGACGTGCCTTCCGCTCCGCGGCGAGCCGCTCTTCGCCGATGGCGTGCACGAGTCGCCGGTGCCCATCCCGATCGACGATACGTGCACGTGGGTGTTCCCTGCGGAGGGCGACGGCCGCGTGCAGCTCCTCGGCGCGGCGGTCGGCGCGCGCTGCGACGCGCTCGGCGCGCCGGTCTTTCCGCTCGACGACGTGCACGAGCGCGATCGCTACGTGAACGTGCAGGGCTTCTTCACGACGGCCGCGGGCGTCCGACCGCTGGCGCGCCGTTGGGCGATCGATCCGACGGCGCCGTTCGGGGTGCGCACGCTCGGCGTCGAGCTCGGTCGTGTCGTGGACGGGCATCTCTCGTTCCCTGGGGAGATCGTCTTCGACGACTTCGCCGACCCGGGCGATGCGGCGCTCGTGCAGGGCGGCTTCGCGTACACCTACGGGTGCCCCGGCCCGGCCCACGACTTCGAGGAAGATTGCGTCGTCGGCCGTGCGCCGATCGATCGGATCGACGATCCGACCGCGTGGACCATGTGGGGCCAGCGCGGCTGGGGCATCGGCCTCGCCGCGCCGGTGTTCGGCTCGGGCCCGCATCGATCGGCGGTCGTGAGCGATCCGCGCGACCCGTCCCGCTTGCTGCACCTCTACGCCGCGGGCTTCGGGCGCGAGCTGCGCCTGGCCACGGCGCCCGCGCCGGAGGGCCCGTGGACCCGCGCGGTCACGTTCGCGCCGTGCGAGCTGCCGGCCGACGATCCGGGCGCGTACTGCGCGGGCCCGCAGATCCATCGCGAGCTGCTCGACCCGCTCGATCCGCACCGGCTGATCGTCAGCTACTCGATCGGCTCGACGAGCGAGGACCAGGCGGAGCGGCGCGCGCGCGACCCCGATGCCTACTGGCCTCGCGTGGTGATCCTCCGGCTCCCGTGATCGAGACGCGACCCGGCACGGCGTCTGCACGGTGGGCGGCATGCCGCCGGAAAAGCCTGCGATCGCGCCTCGCGGAACGTTCCAGGACGACAGGGCGTCCGAGGACGAGCCGGCAACGCGACGTTTTGTCAACGGCGCGAGCGCCGCGGGCGCCCCGTACCGCGACTCCGTCGCGGCGCTGCGCGCGCGGCGCTCTGCGTTGCTCGACGAGCTCGAGCAGATCGACCGTGCGCTGGCGCCGACGCGGCAAGACGAGAGCAAGCCGACCCCGGCCGACCGCGCGCTCAGCGAGCCGGACTGGCTGGGCGCGCTCGCGCGTGAGCCGTGGGGGCGACCGGTGATCGCCAGCCTCGTGGCGCTCGTCCTCGCCGTGGTCGCGCTGCAGCAGGTGGTGAGCTACGCGGCGAACGCGCCTTCGTTCGTGCGCGAGGACGCGAGTGTCGTCGCGGTCGGCGACGCGCGCTTCGTGGTGGCGCGCACCCTCCTCGATCGGCTCGCGACCGGCCGCTTCGAGCGCACCGCGCTCGCCCCCGTCGTCGAGGACGACGTGGTCGTCGGCCTGCGCATCGAGTCGTCCGGTCGTGACGAGGTGAGCGCGCTGGGCCTCGAGGACGGCGACGTGGTGCTCGCCGTGGACGACCACGCGCTCGCCCGCCCCGACGGCGCGCGCCGCGCGTTCGAGACGATCCGCCTCTCGCCCGAGTTCGACGTGCTGGTGCGGCGCGGCGATCGGATGCTGCACCTGCACTACCTCGTCGTCGGCTGAAGGGCTTCGGCGCGCGGCGCCGCGGCAATCAGAACGTGATGCGGCCGCTCGCGTTGAGGTCTCGCCAGGCGTGCTTGGAGAGGTCCACGCGGATCTCGTAGAAGCCGTCGGCGCGGATGCGCTGGTGCACTTTCGTGCTCGCCCAGTCGGAGGGAGAGGCCTCGCCCTCGAGCCGCGCGGTGCGCGACGCGACCTCCCTGCCCACGAACCAGCCGACGATCGCCATCGCGATCACGGCGCCCCCGAGGGGGACGAAGGCGTCGGCGCTCCCGAACATCAGGGCGAGCGAGATTCCGAGCACGAGGCCCGCGGCCACGCCCACCCAGCCGGCGCGGCTCACGAACTCGTGCACCTCGGCGCACACGCCACAGCGCGGGATCGGCCCCGCCGTCACCTGGTAGTGGATGCGCACGCCGTTGAACATCGGCTCGCGATGGGTCTCGCGGCGCCCCTTCATCGCGCCGCAGAACTTCTCGTCGCGCTGCCGTGCCTTGCAGAAGTGGCAGAGCGCGTCGACGTCGTTCTGCATCATCGTGCGGTAGCCGTTCACGCGCTCGTGCACCGACTTCGAGGTCGTCGCCTTCGCGATCGCGGCGAGCACCGCCTCGGTCGGTGCCGGATCGTCGGTCGGCTTGTGGCGCAGCGTGTTGAGGCCGACGATGAGCGCTTCGTCGAGCGTGGCCTTGAGGCCGAGCAAGCCCACGGTGTCGAGGTCCTTCCAGCGACTGCCGAGCGCCGACACGCGCTGCACGTAGATGAGCAGGTCGTCCACGCGGGCCACACCGGTGTCCGTCTTCAAGATGGCGCGCAGCTCGTCGACCTCGTGCTTGAAGAGCGTGCGGAGCGGCCGCATCGCCGCGCTCCAGACCCCCGCGTCGTGCACCGACTCGGCCACGCAGTCGAGGATCGCGCCCAGCTGATCGAGGCGGCCGGCGATCATGCGCGATTTCATCTCGGCGACGACGAGATCGGCGATCTGCGTCTTGACGGCCGTCGCTACCGACTCTGCGTCGTCGCGCGTGAGCAGGTCGTCGCCGAGCCGCTCGATCTGGTGCTCGATCTGCGCGCGATACCAGGGATCGGTGGCGAGCGCGTCCCAGCGCGCCAGCCCTTGCTCGAGGAGCGCCGCCCAGTGCTCCTCGTGCGCGCTCTCCTCCACCGCGAGCACGCGGTGCGGGTCGTGCACGCGCGCGCCCTTGCCGGCCTCGCGCTCGATCGAGAGGGCCGACGGCAGGTCGCTCATGCGCGTGATCTCGGCGCGGTGGATGGCCGCGAAGGCGAGCAGCAGGCGCAGGTTCGCCTGGTTCATGCGGTGCGCCACGAGGTGCCGCATGCGCTCGGCGCTGGCCTTCTTGACGAGCTCGACGTCCTCCACGTCGTCGCCTGCCTCGGGCGGTAGCGCGAGCTTCTTCTCGTCGATCGCGAGATACGCCTCGAGCGCCGGGCCCGGCCCGTCGGGCAGTGCCGCAGCGAGCTGCGCACCGGCCGGGTCCAGCTCGAGATCGAACCAGAGCGACTCGGCCACGACGCGAGCGAGCGGCTCCTCGATCTTCTGCGTCGCCTCCTGCACCTCGAGCTCGTCGTTCGGCTCGAGCCACGCGAGCAGGTCGACGCCCGAGGGCTCCACGCCCGCGCGGATGCGCGTCAGCACCTTCTCGGCCTGCCACACCGCTTCCTCGGGCCGTGCGCTGGTCGGCAGGCGCAGCACGCGGAACGGGCTCACCCGGAAGGCCATGAGCCCGGGCGACTTGCGTTGGTCGCGCGCGCTCGCGCTCGTCTCGTCCGTCGTCATCGTCGTGCTCTCCATCACTTCACCTGCGAGGTGACGCCGGGCATCTGGATCTCCTGGCGCTGCGCCGACGGCAGGAGCTTGTGGAGCTCCATCGCGCACACCGAGACCTCCTTGATGTCGTTGCGCTTGATGGCCGCTTCGCCGCGCTGGACGATGCCCATCGCGCCGCCGAGCAGGCCGAGCTGCTTGAGGCGCGCGACGAGGCTGTCGTAGAGCGCGATCCAGTAGCCTGGCGTGCGGTACAGGACGCTGCCGATCAGCTGATCGAGCTCGCGGTTCTTCGCGGTGGCGAGCTCGAGGTCGTCGTTCTTGATCGCCTCCTTGAACTCCTCTGCGAGCGCCTTGAGCTCGCGCTTCTCGGCGTCGTTGCCGTACTTCGGCAGCACGCCCTCGGCCTCCTTCAGCAGCTGCGCGTGGAAGTCGGTGATCTTCTTCTTGCGCGAGACGTCCTCGGCCGCGTCGATCTTCTCGGTCATCATGCGCACGAGCTGATCGGCGAGATCGACCGAGTCGCGGTCGCCTTCTTCGATGAGCGCCTCGACCTCCTTCACGCGCGCGTCGGCCGTGGTGCTCCCGTCGCCATCGAGGTCGTCGGCGAGCTTGCTGAGCTGCGCCAGCCGGTCCTTCTGGGCCGCGAGGCCCTTCTTCACGTCGGCGGCCTCCTTCGTCTCCATCGAGAAGAGCACGACGTCGTCGAAGTGCTGATCGAGCACCGGCACGAACGCGCGGCCGGTCGTTCGCGAGGACTCGTCGACCTGGATCTCGATCTCGACCTCGGTGCCCGCCGGCAGGTCGCGGCCGATGCGCTCGGCCTGGATGCGCAGGACGCCCACGACCTTGTTGCGGTCGCCGCGGTCGCTCTCGCCTTGGATCAGCGGCACGTGGATGGCCTCGCCGCTGTCGCCCCGCTTGAGCGGCACGGTGGTGGTGTGCGTGCGCCGGCCGCGTGCGGGAAGCACGGCGCCCTTCCGGAGGAACCACGCGACGGTGTTGTCGGCGAGCATCACGCCGACCGAGCGCGAGAGCGGCGGGTTCGCGACGCTGAAGCCGTGGAGGATCTTGATCTCGCTCGGCGAGCACGGGACCTCGGCGCCGCTCGGATCCCAGAGCCGTAGCGAGAGCACGTTCATCGCGTCCTTCTTCAGCTTCACGTCCGCGGCGAACGAGCCCTTCGGCCCGATGGGCAGCGGGCCCGAGGCCCAGCTGCCGTCGGTCGCGCGGAGCTCGGCCTTGCCCTTCGCGAAGCGCGCCGGGTCGAGCTTGCCGACGACGAGCGGCTCGGGGTTCGTCGTCATCGCCTCGAACTCGAGCTGCACCTCCACGCCGCCGGGCTTGGTGCTCTCCGCGCGCAGGGCCGCGGGCACCTTCTGCGTCGAGGCGAAGAGCGCCGCGCCCTGCGCGACGATCGTCATCGGATCGACGAAGTGCTTGGCCTCGATGCCGACGTCCTTCGAGATCATCGGCGGCAGGCACGGCGTGAGCGTCGGGCCGCCCACCATGACGAGGCCTTTGAGCTCGGCCGCCGTCACGCGGTTGCGGGCCAGCAGATCGTTGCAGAGGCGCGTCGTGCGCTTGATGAGCGGCGTGATGAGCGACTCGAGCAAGCCGCGGTCGATCGTCAGCGCGACCGGGATGCCCGCGCCGGGGCCGGACTCGATCAGCTTCTCGATGCGCACCTCGACCTGCTCGCGCTCGCTCAGCTCGATGCGGGCGCGCTCGGCGGCCGCCTTGATCTTCGCGAACGCGCCGTGGAAGCGCGGGTCGGTGCGCAGGAGCTCGCCGTGCTGCTTGCCGCTCCGGATCGTGTCGGCGACGTGCCGCGCGATGGCGCGATCGAAGTCGCGCCCGCCGAGGTGGTTGTCGCCGCCGTGGTCGAGGATCTGGAGGCGCCCGCCCTTCGCGCGCACGAGCGAGACGTCGAACGTGCCGCCGCCGAGGTCGTAGACGAGCCAGTAGCCCTCGCGGCCGGTGCCGCTGCCCGAGTGGGCGATCGCCGCAGCGATCGGCTCCTGCAAGAGCGGCGCGTGCACGATGCCGGCGAGCTCGGCGGCGCGGCGCGTGGCGTCGCACTGCGGCAGCTGGAACATCGCGGGGATCGTGATCACGGCCGCGCGGACGGGGGTGAGCTCGGGTCGCACGCGGCCGAGCAGCTCCGTCAGCACCATCGCCGAGAGCTGCTCGGGGGAGTAGCTGCGCTCGCCGATCGTGCGCTTCTCGCCCGTGCCCATGAGGCGCTTGAACTCGACGGCGACCTCGTCCGGATGCTCGTGCATCGCGGCGTGGGCGGCGCGGCCGACCTCGGTGCGCCCATCGGGATGGACGCGCACGGCCGAGGGAAGGAGCACGGAGCCATCGGCGGCGGGGAGCAACGTGGCGCTGCTGCCGCGCTGCTCGGCGATGGCCGAGTTGGTCGTGCCCAGATCGATTCCGATTTCGACGGTGGCTCCCATCAGACGCTCCCCTCCGTTGCGCTCCACTGCTCTCGATGCGTTCCCTGGCGACCGACCTTCGCGTGCACCTCTTGCTCGTCGAGCAAGCCGAAGGGCAGGTAGCGCGTGCTCCCGTCCTCGAGCGCGACGAGCAGCGCCGTCTCCGTCCCGTCCGGGCGCACGAACAAGAAGAGCGTCAAGAGGCGCGACGGCAGCTTCGAGCGCGCCAGCATCGACTTCAGGCGGTCCACGTGCGCGAGCCAGCCGTGCGAGAAGGCTTCGTGTCTCCGGAACGCCTGCGGCTGGTCGTGCATCCCGGGCACGACCACGAGGTAGACGGTGATTCCGCCGAGCTCGATCAGCTCCGAGCGAACCTCGCCGTGCGCCACGACCTCGCGAGCCAGCTCGCGCGCGGTCTCGGCGAGCTCGCGCTCGTGGGGCTTCAGCCCGGCGAGCGCCTTCACGACCTCGGCGGACTCGGGCGTTCCTTCTCCCTCGATGGCGGCCTCGGTGCCGCGCAGCCCGCGCGTGAACGAAGTCGCGAAGATCTCGGGCGCGATCCGCTTCTCGATGCGGCCGCCTTCCTCGGCGGGGTGCGCCTTGGCGTCCTCGAGGCGGACGGTGTGCAGGTGCGCGAGGCCTCGGCGCCCGAAGAAGTAGACGCCCAGGATGACCAAGACGAGCCCGAGGCAGCCCATGCCGAAGCGCACCGTCTGGCTCGCGCGCTCGCTGGCCTCGCGCTCGGCGATCTCGCGGAGGCAGTAGGCGTCGGGATCGAGCGCGGCCGCGTAGGCGCGCATCGCCTCGGGGTCGTAGCTGTAGGAGTACGGCTGGGCCCCGGCGCACGCCGCAGCGATGATCGGCGTGAGATCGAGGCCCCAGGCCTGCCATCGATGCGCGATCGCGGCCGTGTCCGCGTCGAGCGAGGTCGAGAGCGTCGTCTGCGCCCGCGCGAGGAACGAGGGCTGCAGGCCGCGCTGCGTCGCTCCGAGCAGCGCCGGGCTCGCGTCGATCGTGTCGGCGCACGAGGCCAGTCGCGCCTGCGTCGAGGCGCAGTCCGCGAGGTCGGTCGTGACGAGCCGATAGAGCTCGAGCGCGTCCATCGACTCCGGCAGCGCCCCGTAGGCGAAGAGCGTGTCCGCGTCGGAGGCGCGCTGACGAACGAGCGCGTCCACCTCGGTGCGCCCCAGGTCGCGCAGCGCCGGGATGCGGCTCTCGATCGCGAGCGAGGGGATGCGGTGGTCGAGCCAGCGCGTGAAGAGCGTGACGGCGAGCGCCGATTGGCGCTCCGGGGGGAGCGTGTGCGCGCGGACGCTCAGCTGATCGAAGAGCGTCGTCCGTTGCTCTTCGAGGTACGAGCCGGCGGCGAGCGCGATGAGCGCGCTGTCGAGGTTCTCGTCGTCGACGGTCGCTGCGATGGCGGCGAACCGATCGGCGCGGTCGGTCACGCCGAGGAGCGAGAGGATCGCCGCGCGTCCCTCGGGGGTGCGGCGCAGCGCGCGCTCCGTGCGGGTGTAGGCCGCGTCGTCGAGCATCGAGAGCGCTTGCCCTGCGACGTCCACGGGCAGACTGCCGTAGACCTCGCCCAGCTGCGCGGCCGGGAGGTCCGCGACCGCGGACGCGATGCTCTGCCCGCGCGGCCCGTTCGGCACGTCGGCGAGGTAGCGGAACAACGTCGCGCGGCCGTCCGCGCTCGCCATCAGGCGCGTCACGAGCGCCTCGAAGGGCGCGCCGATCTCGGTGTCGTCGACCACGTGCCAGAGCAGCGAGTGGATCGAGCGTCCGGGCGTGTAGGTGCCGTACTCGGTGGAGAACGCGGCCTGCCCCTCGGCCATGGCGTGGAGGCCCTCGTCCTCGAGCCCGTAGACGTCGCCGAAGGTCGAGAACTGCACCGTGCGCGAGACCGGAGGGCCGTAGCCCGTTCCCCAGAGCACGCTCGAGGGCGGCTCCACGCACTCGATGCGGGCGCGCACGCGGGTCCGGGGCGGAACGATCGGGATCTCGAGGTGCGTGGTGGTGCCGCCTTCGGTCGGGATGCCGCTGCGCTCGAAGCTCTGCCCGATCTCGAACGACGCACCGAACATGGGCGCGTCGGTGACGTTGTTCACGTGCACCATGATCGGGCAGACCGACGAGGCGAGCTCGAGGATGGGCGCCGAGGCGACCTCGAGGCGGAAGACGATGTCGACCGCGTCTCCCTCGAGGCCGTCCTCTAGCGCGCTCGTGATGAACTCGCCGCGCGCGTTCGCGGTGAGCAGCTCGATCTCGGAGTCGCTCAGCGGCGTCTGCGCCGAGGCCGCGGTCGGCACGAGCAGCACCAGCGCGAGCGCGGCGGCGTGGAGAGTCGTTCGGTTCGTCATCGACGGAGCCTCTGCATGAGCGGTTGAGCACGAATGCGCTCGCGCATCTTGGCGGCGCGCGGGGCGTCGCCGGAGAGGTCGAGCGTGAAGGCTTCCATGAGCATCAGGAGCAGCGCGAGACGCTCTTGCGTCTCGTCGAGGCCCTCGCGGTGGAGCGACCACCACTCGAGGGCCTCGGCCCAGCGCTGCTTGCGCAGGAAGACGAGGCCGCGCTGGAGGATCTTCGCGTCCTGCCCCTTGCGATCGAGCAAGGACGAGAGCGTGATGCCGTCGAGCTGCGTGTCGACGTCGCGCGTGAGCATGGCCTCGAGACGATCGAGATCCGGCAGCTTCGCCTCTTCGCGAACGAGCATCGGCGTGAGCTCGGCGAGCGTGAGCGGCGCTTCGAGCTGCTCGGCGAGCTCGCGCGTGAGGAAGTCGTCGGCGCGCGTGTACATGCCGTCCTCGCCGTGGACGAGCCCGTCGTCGGCGCTCGGTGCGCGCGCGAGGCCACCCGCGCCGACGGGCGCGCGGCAGTAGGGGCAGGCGAGGGCGGCGTCGTCGATGCTCGCCGCGCAGTTCGCGCAGACGATCACGACGCCCTCCGCGGCAACCGCCCGTTCACGACGAGCGCCCCTGCATGCGCTCCCAGAGCGGATCGAGGAAGTCGTCGGCGGTCAGCTCGAGGATCTTCGCGAGGTCGCCGTCGGCCTCGAGCTTCATCGCGTCGAGGATCTGCGCGCCCGGCACGCCCATCGGCGGGAGCTTCGCGAGCAGCGCGCGCCGTCCCTTCGCCCCGAGGATGGCCCGGGGATCGACGCTTGGCGTCGCAGGGCTCGCCTTCGGCTCGGCGGGCGCCGCGGCCGCGCCGCTCGCCGCACGCTCCTTCTCTTCGTCGTGTCCCGTCATCGCAGCACCGCCTTCCCCATCTCTTCGACCACGCGCTGCTCGAGCATCTCGAGGCGCTGCGCCGTCTCGGTCAGCGTCTTCACGACGCCCGCGTACTCGCGCTGCGCCTCCTCGAGGCGCGTCTTCTTTCCGCGCGCCGCCATCGTGCTCGCGACGTTCTCGAGGTAGCGCGCGCGCTCGGCCAAGGCCTCGATCGTCGGGCTGGCGCCCGCCTCGTCGGCCGCGATCTCGTCGATCTCCAAGAGGACGGGCGCGAGCTCGGCGAAGCGGCCCAGCTCCTCGCGGAGCGCGGTGCGCACGCGCTGCTTCACGGACGGATCGGTGAGGTAGCGCGCCGCCGTCAGGCGGAACGTGGCGGCGAGGTCGTTCTGCTCGCGGCTCTCGCGCTCGGCGTCGGCGAGCAGCTTGCGCACCTTCGGGCTGCGCACGCCCATGGTGACTGCCGCGCGCACCCACTCGAGCGCCTTGTCTTGCCGGTCGGGGCGCAGCCAGTAGTACAGCGCCCCGAGCGAGGCGAGCACCTCGCGGTGGCGCGGCGAGAGCTGGAGCGCGCGCAGGAGCGGTCGCGCGAGCTCGTCGATCTGCGCGCGGCTCGGGGCCCCGGCCGGCAAGCGCGACATGCGCGTGACCGCTTCGAGGAAGAGGAAGCCGCGCAGCGCCTGCGGAGCGAGCGGGAGCTTCTTCGCGTCGACCGCAGGGAAGAGGTACTCGTCGGCCGTCTGGTCGTCGACGGGCGGCAGGTCCTTCGGGAGCCAGCGGTCGAGGAACGCCGTCGTGGCCTCGAGCGTGCGCGTCGCGTCGCCCTCGTGGAAGCGCACCAGGATCTCGTGCGCGTCGCAGGCGAGCTGCGCGTCGCGCTTCTGCTTCTCGTCCAGGCCGGTGAGCGAGCGGACGTGCTCGATGGCCTTGCGCGCGTCGGCGAACTTGCCCTCGCGCACGTGTGCGCGCGCCTCGTCGAGGCGATGGACCAGGAGCGTGATGGGCACGTGCTTGCCGAGGACGCCGAGATCCGCGACGCGATCGAAGTGCTCCTGCGAGAGCTGTCCCGAGGCGAGGCGATCGGTCGCGAGCGAGAGGTGGCAGACGCTGAGGTCGTGCGCGAGCGGCACCTCGCCCGGCACCTGCCCGCGGCAAGCCTCGAAGTGCGCGATCGCCTTCTCCCAGTTCCGCGCGGCCGCCTCCACGCGCCCGAGGAGGTAGCGGGCCTCCATCGCGTTCGGCGCGCCGTCGAGCAGGCGCGTGAGCCAGGCGCGGGCGCGGTCGAGCAGGAGCACGCGCTCGGGGTCGCTCGCGGGCTCCTCGGGGTCCGCATCGGTCTTCGTGCGCGGCGCGGTCGCCCGCATCAGCGCGCAGTAGGCGGCGGCGTAGCGGAAGTCGACGCGCTCGATCTCGTCGAGATCGTCGCCGCTCTCGAGCTCGGCGATCGCGACGCCGTCCTTCCAGCGGCGCGTCTGCACCGCGCGCGAGAGCTTCGCGAGCGCGCTCTCGTCGTCGCGGTCCTTCCGTGCGTCGCGCGCATCGCGCAGGGCGCGCGGCACGTCCGTGAAGAGCGCCCACGTGATCGCGCCCATCACGAGCAGGAGAGAGAGCACGACGAGCCAGGGAATCCACGCCATGCGCGCCGCGCCCACGTCGGCCGGTGGGGGCGGCACGAGCTCGTCGAGCTCGTCCTGGATCGCGCTCATCTCCGTGCGGAGCTCGGTCAGGCGTGCCTCGCGCTCGGCGACGCGCGCGGCGACCTCGGGCGCGAGCGCTTCCGGCTCGGGAGGCGCGGGCGGGAACGTGAGGTAGGTGCCGATCCCCGCCAGCGCGACGGCCACCACGGTGATCGCGACCACGCCCGGCACGCGACCGCGCGTCGGCACGAGCCCTTCGGCGCGCCGCTCGCGCGCATCGGCGAGCACGAGCCACGCGAGCCCGCCGGCGATCACGGGGCAGAGCCAGAGGATGACGAGATTCAGGATCGACATGGCGACGAGCCTCCCGAGGGTGCGCGCACGGCGCTCACAGCCTCTGCGAGAGCGGCAGCAGCACTCCCGCGTCGTAGAACATCAAGAGCGGCGCTCGCTCGGGCGCAGTGACGCCGAGCTGCCGCGCGCGGAGGTAGGCCTCGACGCCCATCTTCACGGTCGCGAGGTTCGGTGCGCGTGTCGACGCCGCGAACGCGACGAGCCAGCGCAGCCACGCGGCCCCGCCCTCGACGAGCGGGTCCTTCGCGCCGTAGGCGTCGATCGCCCCGTCCACCGCGCGCACGAACGCCTCGTAGGCATCGGCGAGATACGAGGTGTCCGAGAACATCGCGACCGCGCCGAAGTTCGCGATCCCTTCGAGATACGCGAAGTAGGCGATCGCCCAGCGCCCGGGCGGGCCGCCGTGGTTGGACATGCCGAGGACGAGCGCGCGGCCCTCGGCGCACAGCTTGCTCGCGCGCACGTTCTCCCCGGCGCGCACGAACGCATGACCGAGGATCACGGCGCGGAGCGCCTGGTTCCACGGCACCGTGAAGGTCACGTCGAGCCGGCGCCGTGCCGCCTCCGCGTCGCCGACGACGCGCAGCTCGAGATCGGCCAGGTGCAGCGTGATCTCCTCGAGCGCGAGCGGGTGCACGCCGCCGCGCTCGAGCCGATCGTCGATGGCCTCCACGACGCGAACGGCCGCGCCGCCGCGCTGGCTCGGCTCCGGGATGTGGCGGACGAGCGCGAGCGCATCGAAGACGGGCCCCACGTCGGGCGCCTCGCCGAGCGCCGCGAGCGCCGCTTCGATGGCCCCGCTCCACTGGCCTTCGCGCGCGCGCAGGCGCGCCAAGCCATCCCACGCGATCGCGTGGTGCGATGCGGCGACCTCGAGCACGCGACGCGCGAGCGTGGACTGCCGCTCGTACTCCCAGCGCGCCGCGAGGCGCTCGGGCGAGAGCCGCTGATGGAGCGAGACGAGCTGCTCGTGCCAGCGCGCGTCGAGGGACGCCGGGCTCTTCATCGCGCTGGTGATCCACGTCGCGAGCTCGTGGCGCTCGCTCTCGAGGCCCCGCGGGATCACGCCGTCGAGCGCGCGCGAGAGCCGCGCCTCGGCGAGCGAGCGCCCCTCGAGCACGCGCCGGAAGCACTCGGCGGGGGACCCCTCGGGGAAGAGGGGCGCGAGGCACGTGTGCAGCGCGGCGGCGATGGAGTGCGCCTGCGCGCCGCGTGGATCGTCACGGAGCAGCGCGGCCGGCGTGAGCCAGCCCCACGAGAGCTCGTCCGCGCGCGCCCAGTCCTCGAGGCGCAGCGTCGGCACCGGGAACAGGAGCACGCGGAAGGGCCTCTCGCCGCCCTTCGCGTAGCGGAGCTGCACCGGCGCGAACGCGAACGCACCGAGCTCGGCGGCGGCGAGCGCGCGTCCCGTCTCGAGCAGGAAGCGCGTGAGGTCGAGGAAGATCGGAAGATGCGCGCCCCGCTCCTCCTGCCAGCGGGCGATCGCCTCTGCGAGCTCGATCGTGCCCTCGGGCTCGCGCGGATAGCGCAGCGTGACGCCCTCGCCGTGCCACGCGACGTGCTCGGGCGCGAGAAAGCGTGCGGGATCGAGCCGCCCGAAGCGCTCGACGAGGCGCTCGAGGTCGCGCTGCTCGCCCGCGGCCACCTCGAGGCGGACCTCGACGGCGCCGCTCGCGCTCGTGCGCAGCGTCCCTCGCGGTAGGCTCTGACCTTCGCTCGCCATCGCTCTCTCAGTGTTGGATGCGCATCACGAGGAGCGTGAGCGCGGCGACCGCCTTCGCGGTTCCGTCGGCGTCGCCCTCGCGGCGCGCCGTCTCCACGGCCTCGATGGCCTGCGCGAACTCGCGCTGTCGATCGGCCGGCAGCGTGCCCATGATCTCGCGCGCCTGGGAGAGCAGCCCCACGACGGCGTCGTCTTGCCCGGCGCCGCCGCCGCCCCCGAGGCTCGGTGCCGCGCCCATGGGCTTGCCGGCCGGCAGCGCGCCCGAGTCGAGCATCTCGGCGAGCGCGAGGCGCTTCTTGGCCGTCAGGCCGATGTCGCCGCGGTCGAGCTTGATCTCCTTGCGCACGCCGGTCTGCACCTGGTGGATCTCGCCCTGGAAGATCCCGTCGGCGTTGAGCGCGAACGTGATCTCGAACTTGTGGTGACCCTTCGGCTCGGGCGCGAGCCCGTCGATCACCACCTGGCCGAGCATCGTGTTCTGCGAGGCCTTCGGGTTGTCGCCTTGGTAGACCGGCACGAAGATGCTCGTCTGGTTGTCGCGTGCCGTCGTGTAGCCGCCGCGGCTGATGCGGTGCGGGATCACGTGGTCCTTGGGGATCAGCGGGTCGTACACGTCGTCCATCAGGCCGACGCCGAGCGTGTGGCTCACGACGTCCTTGATGTGCGTGCTCGTGATCCCTTCGGGCGTGGGCGCGCTCTTGTCGATCTGGAGCGGCTTGTCGTCGCTCACCTCGGCCGCGAGGCTCGGGTCGTAGTTCAGCGCCATGCGCGCCGCGCCCATCGCCACGATCTCGTCGGGGTTGAGATCGTTCTTCACCGGCTTGCGATAGGTCTCCTTGAGGAGCTTCGGGACCATCGGCAGCTTGCTCGAGCCGCCCACGAGGATGAACGCCTCGACGTCGTCGAGCGTGAGGCCGTGCCGGTCGGCGGCGCTCTTCAGCGCCACGTCCACCTGCTCGATCGTGCGCGCGAGCAGCGGCCGAGCGATGTCCTCGAGGATCTGCGGCGTGATCGTGTAGGTGATCGAGTCGACGTCCTCCGCCGGGCTCTCGACGAAGATCTCCTGCGGCGCCGACTCGTTGCTGAGGAGGATCTTCACGTCCTCCACCACGGTGCGCAGCTTCGCGACGCACTTCTTGTCGCCCGAGAAGTCGCGCCCGTGCTCGGCCTTCATCTTGCCGAGGATCCACTCGATGATCTTCGCGTCGATGTCGCCGCCGCCGAGGTGGGCGTCGCCGCCCGTGCCGAGCACCTCGACGCTCGTCTCGTCCTCGACGCGCACGATCGACACGTCGAAGGTGCCGCCGCCGAAGTCGTAGACGATGAACGTCTGCGCCTCGCCCTTGTCGAGGCCGTAGGCGACCGCGGCAGCCGTCGGCTCGTTGATGATGAGGCGCGGGTTCAGGCGCGCGATCTTGGCGGCCTCGCGCGTGGCGTTCTTCTGCGCTTCGGTGAAGTACGCGGGCACCGTGATGACCGCGTCGTGCACGGGCCCGTCGATCACGCGCTCGGCGTAGCCCTTCAGCTCCTTGAGGATGCACGCCGAGATGAACTCGGGGTCGTAGGTCTTGCCGTGCGCCTCGACCATCGCCTTCTTCCCGGTGCGCGCGGCCTCGCCCATGATGCGCTTCACCTCGAAGATCACGCCGTCGGGATCGCGCGCGAGCTTCTGCTTCGCGGGGCGACCGATCGCGATGTGGCCGCTCTTGGCGATGTGCACGACCGAGGGCGTCGTGGGCTCGTTCTGCTTGTTCGGGATGACTTTGACGTCGTGCTTGTCGTGGTTGTAGGCGGCCACGACCGAGTAGGTCGTGCCGAGGTCGATGCCGATGACGCGGTGGTAGCTCATGGGGATCCCTTCTCTGCTCTGTCGCTCGTGACGCTCTCGCTCGGTCGCGCGTCGCTCTCGCGCTTCTGGTGCTGGCGCAGGAGCGCCATCAGCTCGGGGTCGCTCTCGTCGGGGGCCCACAGCGACTGCGTGGTGGGCGAGGGCAGGAAGCCCTCGGGGCCCAGGCGCTCGCGCAGCCACGCCGTCGCGAGGCCGAGCGCCGAGCGCTCCTCGAGGCGTCGATCCGCGGGGAGCGGCTGCACGGTGAGGAGCGCGTTCTGCGGGTGGAGCAGGTCGTAGCGCGCGCGGGCGCGCGGCGTGCCGATCTCGGCCTCGATCGCCTGCAGCCGCGTCATCTCGGCCTCTTCTTCGCCGAACGAGTCCGTGCCGCGCCCGCGACGCGCCTCCATCGCGGCCTTGCGCTTCTCGCGCAAGATCTCGCGGATCGCGTCGGTGCTCTCGAGCGGAGAGACCCCGAGGCGCGCGTAGGCGTTGTAGGGGTCGATCGTGAGCCCGGCCTCCGGGCGCGGGCGCTTCGGGTCGCTCATCGGCCGGCCTTCCTCGAGCGCTCCACGATCGCGGAGCGCTGCTCGAGCTGCTCGTAGAGCTTCAGGAGGTCGTCCCGGCCGCGCTCGCGGGCCTTGCTCTTCACTCGCTCGATCGCGTCGAGGGCGACGGCGATCGCATGCTGCGCCTCGTCGTGCGCGCCGTTCTTCTCGGCGGCCTCGGCGAGCATGGCGCCGTGGAAGCCGACCGTGTACGCGAGCGAGAGCGCCTCGTCCTCGCCGGGCGCGGTGGTGCTCGCGAGGAGCGTGCCCGCGCGCGCGAGCTCGCCCGCCCGCAGCGCGCGCTGGGCCGCGGCGAGGCGATGCTTGAAGCACAGGGCCGGCCAGCGCTCGCGCAGCTCGACCGCGATCGGGTGCTCGCTCGAGGCGAGCCGTGCGACGGCCGCATCGGCGTCCTCGTGGCGGTGGGCGCGCAGGAGCGAGAGCGCCTCTTGGCGAACGACCCGCGGGTCCTCGCGCTGCGGCGCCGGGAGCGCGCCGAGGAGCGCGAGCGCGGCGTCGATCTGGCCCGCCTCGGTCATCGCGTGGGCCTTCTCCAGGGTGCCCGCGAGCGCCCGCTGCGTCTCCGCCTGCTCGACGCGCCGCAGGATCGAGCGTGCGGGCGCCTGGCTCGTCGGGCTCAGCTGCACGGCGAGCTCGGCGAGGGCGCGGGCGCGGGCGCTGCCATCGCCGCGGAGCGAGGCGCCCAGCTTGCTCGCGAGCGCGGGCGGAAGGCTCGAGGCCTCCACGAGGACGGCGCGCGCGCCGGGTGCCAGCGCGGCCAGCGCGGCCGCGTGCTGGATCCCGGCGAGGAGCGCGAGCGCGTGCTCGGGCTCGCTCATCTCGCGCATCGCTTCGGTCACGCGCGCGAGCGCGGCGGCGTGCTGCCCTGCCGCGATCAGCGGATCCACGCTCGTCTGCAGGCGCTCGACGAGGACCGAGTCGAGGCTCGCCGCGAGCGGTCGCAAGAGCACCATGTGCATTCCGCGATCGCACGCCGCGAGCGCGCGGCGGAACGCGGCCTGCGCCTGCTCGCGCTCGCCCGCCGCGAGGAGCACTTGCCCGCGCAGGTGCTCGAGGACGTAGCCGCCCGCGCCGATCTCCACCTTCGCGAGCGTCGCCTGCGCGGCGGCACGCGCGCCCTGGGCGTAGGCGCGGAGCGCCGGATCCGCTCCCCCGCGATCCCCCAGCACGCGCGCGAGCGCGGCGAGGCCCAGCACGTCGAGATGCAGCGCACGCGCCTTGCGCTGCGAAGCGGCGCTGAGGCATCGCGCGACCGCGCGATCGGCCCACGTCTCGGCCTCGCCGAAGCGCGCGTCGATCAGCAACAGGCGCACGAGCTGCTCGTAGAGGCGGATCGCGGTCGGCTGCCGATCGAGCTCCTGCACGAGCTCGGCCTCGCCGCGCTCGGCGCTGCGCGCGTCGCTCAGGGGCCCGAGGTCGACGTGCTTGCGCCCCTCGACGCCGGCGCTGCGGTACTTCGCGAGCGTCTCCTCGAGCTCCTCGATGCGCTCGACGAGGGGATGGTGCTGTCCCTTCAGCGCGCGGTGGAACGCCGACACGTAGCGCGGCACGTCGTCGAAGAGGCTGCCCATCAGCGCGACCCGCGCGCTCCAGTAGAGGACCACCGGGTCGCCGGGCGACTCCCGCTCGGCGCGATCGAGCACCCCGAGCAGGCGCTCGGTCTCGGCGTGCGAGGGATTCGGCTGCGCGCGCAGGCGCGCCGCGACCCAGGCGACCTCGAGCTGGGCCGACAAGAACGCGCGCAGCCGGCGCCGCTCGGGGAGGCCGACCGCGAGCTCGCCGAGCTCGACCGAGAGCAGCCTCCGCAGCACGCCCTCGAGGCGCGGCAGCGCGTCGGGCGTGTCGGCCGTGCTCTTTCGCTGCGCCTCGGCGAGCAGCTTCGTGTCCAGGAAGGGCGCGACGCCGCGCAAGAGACGCAGGATCTCGTCGACGATCGGGCGCGCGTCGGGCCCGGGGTCGTAGGTGAGGCAGAGCAGCGCCACGTCGCCGAGCGTCTCGAGGTGCGCGCGCGCGAGGTCCTTCTGGGCCTCGCTCGGGACGGGCGCGTCGTAGCGATGCCGGGCGCGGGCCGCGAGCTTGCGGAACGCGCCGTCGAGCGCCTCGGCGAGCCGCTCGCCCTCGCCGCCCACGAGCACGCGCAGCGAGTGGCCGAGCTCGTGGAGCGCCTGCGCGCGCTCTTCGGCCTCGGCGCGATCGAGCGGCTCGAGCAGCGCGCCCTTGCCGAGCGCTGCGTGCGTGAAGACGAGCTCGGCCGCCCGGTGGTGGATCCACTGGCGTAGCCGCTCGGGATCGCGATCGACGTACGCTTGGTCGACGAGCAGGTGGAGCGCGCCGCCGTCCTTGGCGCCCGGCAGCACGTCGAGCTTGAAGACCGCGCGCGGAGGCTTCGCAGGCGAGAGGCGCGCCTGCTGCGCCACCATGCGATGCGGGAGCGCGAGCACGGCCGGCTCGAACGCGCCCGCGAGCGCGAGCCGCGCCTGGTGGCGCTCGAGCTCCAGCCAGGCGTGCTCGGCGGCGTCGCGGTCCGACATCAGCGTGAGGAGCGCCGCGCGGTTCTGCAGGTGCATGCGCTCGTGGGGCTCGAGCCGGATGCAGGGCTCGACCGCGCGCAGCGCTTCCTCGAAGCGAGACTGGCTCGCCTCTTCCACGGCGTGCTGCGTGAGGGCGGAGACGAAGAGGCGCCGCACCGAGGCGCGTCGAGGCAGCGCGCTGTGCAGCTCGCGCAGTAGCGCGAGCGCTTCGGCGCGCGGCTTCTCGGCGAGCTTCGCGCCGAGCCGCACGAGCAAGAGCTCCTCGAACCGGCTGCCCGCTTCGGCCGCGCGCACGCGCTCGATCAGCGCGGGCAGGTCGAGCGCGCCCATCGCGAGCATCTCGTCCACGGCCGCGCGCTCGGCGCCCTCCTTCGGCAAGACCTTGCGGGCCTCGAGCTGCTGCGTGACGGCGCGCGTGTCCTCGGGGCGCAGCATCGCGATCTTCACCAGCAGATCGGCCCACGGGGCCTCGGTGCCCGGCTCGCGCGGGAGCTCGCCGAGGCGCCGCTCGCTCCCCTTCAGCGCGACGCGCATCTGCGCATCGAGCGCCACGAACTTCGCCGCGTGCCGGGTGGGCGCCGCGTCGGCGAGCTCGCTCGCGATGTTCTTCGCGCGCTTGAGCTCGCCTTCCTGCAAGGCGGCGAGCGCGCGGAGCATCGCCACCTCTTCTCCGTGGCGCACGCTCTCCGGCAGCGCCTCGAGCACCTCGCTCGCGCGCGCGGTCTGCCCGAAGCGCAGGTGCGTGAGCGCCTCGCGCAGCCGGTGCCGTGGGCTCGACGGATCGAGCGCGCGGGCCTCGGCGATGCGCGCGAGCGCCGGCTGGTAGGCCCCGCGGATCGCGCTGAGGCTCAGCCACTCCGCCAGGCGCAGGCGGCCGGCCGGGTCGTGGGCGCGCGCACGCAGCGCCGGGAGGCCGGCGTCGAAGTCGACCTTCGTGAGGTCGAGGCTCGGAGCGCTGGGCAAGGCGTCAGCTCCGCGCGTATCGCGAGACGGCGAGCGCTCGGCCGCCGGTGAGGGCCACGATCTCGCCGCTGCGCGCGTCGGTGGCCGCAGAGAGCACGCCCTCCTTCGCGACGAGCCGCGCGCGCCCGCTCGCCGCGACACTGACGAGCTCGCCGCGGGTGGTCCACACGAGCGCGCGATCCGCCGAGGCCGCGAGCCCGCGCGGCCTGCCGGCCACGTCGAGCGCGACGGGCGCGGCCCGCAGCTGCGTGTCGAGGTGGTGGAGCTTGCCGTCCTCCTCGAGAAGCCAGCCGCCGTCGACGGTGGGCACGTAGGCGGCGACGCCCTCGTCGAAGTCGCGGCTCGTACGCTCCACCTCGCTGCCCACGACGTCGTGCACGCGCACGCGGTCGACGACCGCGAAGCCCGAGCGCAGGGGCCGCGCGGCGACGTGGAACGGACGATCGGCGCGCAAGCCTCGCACCGGCGACAAGCTCCCGGACCGAGGCCATCCGCCGACGAGGGCCTCGCCGGCCTCCGTCACCACGGCGAGCGTCGGGCCGTCCACGGCGATCGAGAGGATGGGCGCGCGCAGCGCGATCGCCTCGGCACGCGCGGCGCCGCGCTCGGGCACGAGGAGCGCGAGCCCGCCCGCCTGATCCCCGACGACGAGGCCTTCGCTCGTTCCGACGCACGCGAGCACCGCGGCGGGGTGCTCGACGAAGCGCGTCTCTCGCCCGCCCTCGCCGAGGCTCGTCACGCCGCGTCCGTAGGAGGCCACGGCCAGCGCGCGCTCTTCGTCGTGGAGCGCGGCATCGGCGAGAGGCCCGACCGCGACCGAGGCGACGATCGCGCCGCTCGCGTCGAAGCCGTGGGCGCGGCCCTGGTCGTCGAGCGCGAAGACGTGCTCGCGCCCCACGAGCACGCGCAGCACGGCGTCGGCGGTGACGGCTGCGCCCGGGCGCCCGTGGCCGGGCACGCGGTACGGGTCTCGTCCCGGTTCGACGTCGTCGTGTCGGCGCGCGCCCGTCATGGCCTCCCTCGAACCGAGCCCTTCTTTCCCGCTCGCGCGCGATCTACGCGGCGCGAGGGCGTTGCTTCCCCGGGCTCGCCTCGTGCGCGCGAACAGTACCATCGCGGCCGCGAAAAGAACGCGCCTCACCCCCGGGAAACGGGCCTGTCGCCCGCGTGCGGCGGAAAGCTACGCGCTCGCGGTCAGAGATGGACCCGGCCGGTCACGGTGCCGGAGATCGAGCCGTCGAGCAGGCCGAGCAGCGCGCGATCCACGCCCTGCGGCGCGCTCTCCACGATGCGGCCCACCTCGGCGCCCTCGCGGCGCACGACGATCGTCGGGACGTAGCGAATCTGGAGCCCCTCGGTGAAGCCGGGCGCGGTCTTGGCGCGATCGACCCCGACGAAGCGGATCGTGAAGGGCAGGGCCCCGCCGGCCTCGGCGTGCTCGAGCGCGCGGAACAAGCGGGAGATCTCGCGCCGGCTGTCGCCGCACCACGTCCCGAGGATCACCTCCACCTCGGCGCCCGCGGGCACCGCGCGCAGGCGCTCGGCGGCATCGGTGTCGAAGGAGGCGCCCGCGATCGCGTCGCGCCACGCGGGGAGCTCGGCCTCGATCTCGCTTCGGCTCGTCAGGCCCACGATCTCTCCGTTCGGTCCGTGGTGCTCGTCGCGGGGCGCGCTCGCCGCGGGGCGCGTCGAGGTGGCGCCGCCGCCGCAGGCTGCGAGCGAGATCGCGAAGGCGACGAAGAGCGCGCGCGCCATCTCATACCGATCGCAGGCGCCGCAGCACCGCCACCTTCGCGCCTGCCGTCTCCGGTCCCGAGCCGTCCGGTCGCCGCGGCGGCAGCGACGTGACGAGCCGCTCGATCACCGGCAGTGCGCGGATCAGCGCCGACTCGGCGTGCAGCTCGCTCGGCTCGCTCGCGAAGACGAGCACGAGCCGGTAGATCGTCGCGAACGTGCGCGTCAGCGTCCGCTCGGGAGACTCGCCCGATCGCACGCCACCGAGGGCGCGCATCGCGCGGAGCGAGCGCGGCTCGAGGGCGCCCATGGGCAGCTGCACGAGGCGCTCCACGTCGCGCACGAGCGCGGCGGCGTCGGTCGCGCTCTTGCCGGCCTCGAGCGCACGCGCGCGCACCAGCGAGGGATCGCTGGCATCGCTGTGCTCGATCGAGACGCCGATCGCCGCGAGCGCCGCGTCCAGCGTGCGCAGCCAGACCGCATCCTCCACGTCGAGATCGGGGCGGCCCGGCTCGGAGCTGCCCCAGATCTCGGGCGAGCTCTCGTCGATCACCCACGCGCTCTCGGCGCGCGCGCGGTGCACGAGGAGATCGAGCGCGTCCTCGAGCGTGCGCACCACCGCGTCGCGGTCGTCGCGCCCGTGCGGCAACGCCACGCTCGCGACGACGCCGCTGAACGAGGCCGCGAGGGCGGCGAGCGCCGCGCGCTTCTCGTCGGGGTCGGCCGGCGGCGCATCGAAGAGGGCGACCACGCGGAACTCGTCCTGGAGCGGCGCCCAGATCGTTCCCGCGTCCGGGCGACCGCCGATCTCGATGCGGGCGTCGGCGGCCTCGAGCTCGCGCGTGACCAGGGTGAGGAAGCGGTGGACCGGCTGCACGGCGCGTACTCTATACGACGCCCGCCGAGGCGCATCGTCCGGTCGACGAAATGCGGTCCGCGGGCCGGGTGGGGTAGGCTCGGCGCGCGATGTCCGAAGCCCGGCTGCCCCTGTTCGCCGTGCTGCTGATCGCGACCGCCGCGGCGATCCTGCCGACGCTGCGGGCGGGCCCCGTGGCCGGGCTCGCCGTGGCGCTGCTCGTGACGTCCCTCGGCGCGGCGGTCGTGCTCGCACCTCTCTTCCGGCGGCGGCGCATCGAGCGCGCGCCGTTCCCCGAGAGCCAGCGGCGCATCCTCGAGGCCGACGTCGAGGCCTACCGCCGTCTGTCGACGGAGGAGCGGCGGCGCTTCGAGCGGGCGGTCGCGGTCTTCCTCGCCGAGCAGCGCATCACCGGCCCGCGCGGCGCGCCTCTCGACGAAGAGCTCCGCGTGCTCGTCGCGGCCTCCGCCGTCATCGTCGCGTTCGGGCGGCGGGGCTTCCACTATCCGCGCACCCGCGACGTCGTCGTGTACGAAGGCGCCTTCGACGAGAGCTATCGGGACGACACGCGCGATCCGAAGTACCTCGGCATGGTGCACGGTGCGGGCCCGATCCTGCTCTCGGCGCAGGCGCTCCGCGACGGCTTCCGAAACCCGCACGACGGCCGCAACGTGGGCCTGCACGAGCTCGCGCACGTGCTCGACTTCGACGTGGGGCACGCGGACGGCGTCCCCGCGTTCATGCCGTGGCGCGCCGTCGATCCGTGGCTGCGCCTCGTGCACGAGGAGACGCGTCGGGTGCGCGCGCACCAGTCGATCCTGCGCGAGTACGCGGCGACCAACGAGGCCGAGTTCTTCGCGGTGGCGACCGAGATGTTCTTCGAGCAGCCGCGCCGCCTGCGCGACAAGCACCCGCGGCTCTACGATCTCTTGCGGCAGGCCTACGCGCAGGACCCGGCGGAGGACCCGCGCGAACGGCGAGCGAAGGATGGCCACGCCGCGCGCGAGCCGGCATGATGCGCGCGATGAGGTGGGTGCCCTCGAGCTCGGCCGCCGCGATCGCCACGCTGGCCGGCCTCGCGCTGGCGAGCGCGGGATGTCGCGCGCGCGTCGGAAACGACTGTCCGCCCACCTCGGCCGCGCTCGCCCGCAGCGTGGTCTATCGGCGCGACGGCCTGCCGGCCTACGCCGGGCAGGCGCTGATGATCACCTCGTGTGGCGGCGGCGCGTTCTGCCACTCGGCGGGCGCGACGGGCGCCGATCGCTACGGCGCGCCGCACGATCTCGACTTCGATCCCGAGCTCGCCGATCAGGTCGCCGATCCCACGACGGGCGCGGCGCAGCTGCGCGCGGCGCAGATCGCGATCTACGCGCACCGCGACGACATCTACGACTCGATCCTGCGCGGCAGCATGCCGCCGGGCGCGGCCGGCGCGCGCGTGCAGCAGCCGCTCTACGGCACCTTCGACGACGCGGGCACGCTCGACGCGATGGCCGGCCTCGGCACGGCCGAAGGGCGCGAGACCCTGCGCAACTGGCTCGCGTGCGGCGCGTCGATGATCGAGCGCACGGGGGGGCTGGGCAGCGCGACGGCGTGCTCCAGCGATGCCGACTGCGTGCTCACGGGCGCCTGCGATCTCGCGCACCGCACGTGCCTGCCCGTCGGCGACACGCAGCCCTACGTCGTGGTCGCGGTGCAGCCGACGTGGTCGAGCCTCTACGAGGTCGTCGTGCAGACGCGCTGCGCGCAGAGTAGCTGCCACGGCGCCTCGGCGGCGGGCGGGCTCGACCTCTCGGAGCGCGACGCGGCGCGGATGGCGCTCCTCGACGGCAGCGCGAGCCCGCTCTTCGGCTGCGCGGGCGAGGGCGCGTTCGTCGTGCCCGGCGATGCCGCCGGATCGCTGCTCTATCGCAAGCTGAACGATCCCACCGTGTGCGGTGGCCTCATGCCGCGCGGTGGCGGCATGCTCGCGAGCCGCTACCTCGACGCGTTCCGCGACTGGATCGACGCCGGCGCACCGCCCTGACGCGAGCGCGAGCGCCGGGAGTCAGCCCGCGACGAGCGCCGGGATGTCAGCCCGCGACGAGCGCCGGGATGTCAGCCCGCGACGAGCGCCGGGATGTCAGCCCGCGACGAGCGCCGGGATGTCAGCCCGCGACGAGCGCCGGGATGTTGCCACCCTCGAGGCTCGCGTCGCCGAAGTCGTCGACGGGCGAGCCGTCGTCCTTCGTGCAGCCCGCGGCCGTGAGGATCGTGTTGAGCAGCTTGTTGTGCGTGACGCCGCCCGCGTCGAGGAACTGGCCGACGCGGAGCGCGCCGCCCGCGCCTCCCGCCAGGAGCCACGGGATGTTCTCGCCGCCGTGCGGCGGGCCCGCGGAGAGATCGTTGGTCCACACCGCGATCGACTCGTCGAGCAGCGTGTGCCCCGCGACCGGCGAGCGGATCGCGTCGAGGCGCTCGAGCAGGTAGCGATAGAGCTGCATCTGCAGGCGGTCGACCTTCGCGTGCAGCTCGACGGCCTGCGGGATCGGCTCGCCGTCGGCGCCGTCGGAGTAGATGCGGTGCGAGATCCAGTGGAAGCGCGGCAGCTGCACGCCGTCGATCGTGTACTGCGTCTGGTCGTTGCCCTCGCCGATCTGCAACGTGGCCGCGCGCGTGTAGCCGCACGCGAAGGCGAGCGCGATCACGTCCATGAAGCGCTGTACCACCTCGGGGCGCACGTCGTTCGCGGTGGGATCGTCGATGGCCGCGAGCGCGTCTTCCATCGCGGGATCGGCGGCGCACGACATGAGCTGCAGCTCGGTGTCGCGGATCGCTTCGAGGTGTTGCTGCAGGCGCGCCCGATCGCCGGCCGAGAGCTGCGCGTGCCCCATCAGCTCGCGCAGCTCGGCGCGCACGAGGTCGTTCACGCTCGCGCGGCGCATGCGGATGCGCTCCTGGATCTCCGGCGGCGCGCCCGAGATGCCCATCATGCGCATGTACTGGTTGATCGGCGAGCGCTCGGCGGAGGTGCGCATGCCGGAGTCGCGCCACGACAGGCCCTCGGCGATGTAGGCCGAGCTCGGCCCGGCCATGAGCACCATCGGCTCGCGGCCCGCGGGGTTCAGCTGGTTGGCGATGCGCCAGTCGGCCGACATCCCGAGCGCGAGCGGGTCGTTGGCCGTGCCGCCCGTGTTCTGCGCCGCCGTGAGCACCTGGCAGATCGACTCCGCGTGGCCGCACGCGGGCGTGCCGAAGGGGCGGTCCACGCCGCGCACGATCGCGAGCTTGGAGGCGAACGCGGCGAGCTCGCTCGTCGAGCGATCGGCGTTCTCCGCGCCGCCGAGGATCGCGCTCGTGAGCGCGCCCGTCGCGGCGGGCCAGAAGTGCTCCGGCTCGTCGCTCCACGCCTGCTGCACGCCGTTGCCGGCGCGCACGAACACGACCGGATGCGGCACGCCGTCGTCGGCATGGGCCACGCCCGCGCGCCGCCGCGTGGGGCGCCGGATTCCGTCGAGCGACTCGAGCAGGGGCAGCGCCACCATCGCGCCGCCGATGCCCACGAGGAAGCGTCTTCGCGAGAAGCTCATGGCGTCTCCGTCAGGCGGTCGTACTCGGTGGTCGAGCGCGTCCGGAATCCCTGGCTCGTCACGATCGCGAGCACGAGGTCGAGGACCGGGGTCTGCTCGGCGACCGAGCGCGTGCCGAGGCGGACGATCGTCGGGCCGTCGTTGCCGGCCGGAAGGCGCCCGTGGAGGTACTCGATCCAGTTCTGCACGTAGCACTCGTGCGAGAAGGGCTGCGAGGCGAGCGTGTCCGCGAGCTCGATCGCGCCGTCGTAGTGCACCGTCTCGCGGCCGAGCTGATAGGTGGAGGTCGCGTCGACCGGCCGGCCGCGATCGGTGTCGCGCCAGCGGCCGAGCGCGTCGTAGTGCTCGTAGGCGAAGCCGATCGGGTTGATGAGCGTGCCGTGGCACGTCGCGCCGCACGTGCCGGCGCCGGTGTGGCGCGTGATGCGCTCGCGCATCGTGAGCGGCATCGAGGGATCGTCCGCGGGCAGCGGCGGCACGTTCATGGGCGGGGGCGGCAGCGGCGCGCAGAGGATGCGGCGATTGACGAACACGCCGCGATGGATCGCGTCGGCGTCGGTCGCGCTCGCGTTCAGCGCGAGGAAGCCGATCTGCGTGAGGAGGCCCGCGCGGCGTGCGGGGTCGAGCTCGACGCGCGTCATGTCGCTGCCGAACGAGCCCGAGAGGCCGTAGACCCGCGCGAGGTCGGTGTCGACGTAGGTGAACGGCGCGGTGAGCATGCGGGCCCAGCCCGCGCGCTCGTGGAAGACGACGTCGTCCACGAAGGCCGCCGTCTCGCGCTGCATCGAGCCGTGCAGGCCGTCGGTCCACTCCGGGAAGAGCGTCGTGCTGCGCGGCGTGACGTCGCCGTACGCGCGCGTGCCGAGCAGCTCGGCGTGGAAGAGCGCGACCATCTGGCGGGCGCGCGGATCCTCGAGCATGCGCGCGGCCTGTGCGCGCAGTCCCTCGGTGGTGGAGAGCTCGTGCGCGGCGGCGGCCGCGAGCAGCTCGTCGTCCGGGATCGTGTTCCAGAGCGCGAACGAGAGGCGCGAGGCGAGCTCGTCGTCGCTGAGCACGATGCGGCCGCCGCTCGCCGCGGTGGAGAGCTCGGGCCGGTAGAGAAAGAACGGCGACTGGAGCATCGCCTCGATGGTGACCTCGACGCCGGCGGTGAACGCGTCGTGCTCGGGGTAGAGCGTGGCGCCCTGCGCGAACAGGGTCGCGTAGGTGTCGAGCTCGGCGCTGGTGAGGGGGCGCCGGAACGCGCGGCCGCCGAAGTCGGCGAGGAACGCGCGGGCGCGTGCGTCGGCGGGCGAGGCCGGCAGGTCTGCGGGGAGAATCCGGGCGAGCGCGGCCGGGTCGCCCGCGATCTGCCCGGCGAGCTGCTCGGCCGCGCCCTGGTAGGCGGTCCAGAGCGGCTCGCCGACGACGAGGTCGCCGCCCGCGTTGTCGAAGGTGCCGCGCCGCGAGTCGTTCAGGAACGTGCTCGAGAGGCCGCTCGCCGCATCGAGCCGGAGCAGGTCGCGCGTGGCGTTCTCCCACTGCGGATGCGAGAGCCGCGGCACCCGCGAGGTGGGGGAGGGCTCGTCGCAGTCGATGGAGCGGCAGGTGCCGAGGCCGTCACCGCCGGGCGACGAAGGGCCGAGGCCCACCTCGCCCGAGCAGCCGCCGACGGCGCCGAGGGCGAGCGCGACGGCGAGCACGCGAGCGGTCGTCCGGTCTCGACGCATCCAGAAACGGTATGCCGATCCCAGGACGGTTTCCAGAGGGACTTGCCCGACGGGGGTCGAGCGCTCGTGGGGGCTGCCGTAGCGCGCGGTTCTCCTCTATCTTCGCGCTCGTATGCGCTCCGCCGTGCTCCGCTCGTTCCCGATCGTCCTCGGATTCGCCGTGCTCGCCTCGCTCTGTGCGGCCGGTCCCGCGCTCGCGCAGGACCGCGTTCGCGTCTCGGTCGGGGACGTGGATGGCGGCGCCGTCGTGCGGCGTGCGGTCACCGACGCGCTCTCCGAGGACGCGCGGGTCGAGGTCGTCGACTCGGGCGCGGCGCTCACGATCACCGGAACGGCCCGTGGGCGCGGGCACTCGCGCACCTTCACCTTCGAGGCGCGCGACGCTTCCGGCGCATCGCTCGGCACCGAGCGCGCGCGCTCGGATCGGGCGAGCGCCCTCGCGCGCGCCGTCACGTCGCTGCTCGACGGGGCGCTTCCCCAGGTGGCGCGCACGGGCTCGGGCAGCGGGAGCAGCAGCACCACGACCTCCACGACTTCTGGCTCGGGCTCGGGCTCGCAGGGCGGCTTCACCGCGTTCGGCGACGACGGCGAGACCGACGACGGCGCCGGTGACTCCGACGCGTCCGCGTCCGCGTCCTCGTCGTCGCCCGCGACCGCCGACGCCTCCGGCAGCTCGTTCGGCGCCCCGGTGCCGATCTTCACCGCGGCGCTCGGCCTCGGCATCCGCTCGCGCGACACGTCGGTCGATGTCGCTGGCGGCATGGCGCGCACCTACCACGCCAATCCCTTCGTCGAGCTCTACGCCCGCCTCGAGCTACGCCCGCTCGGCAACGACGCCGGCTACGGCCGCGGCCTCTTCCTCTGGGGCGATTTCGGCTACGCGCTCGGCCTCGCTTCGCGCCTTCCCGACACGACGCGCGTGGACGCCACCTTCCTGCGCTTCTCGATCCACGCGGGCTACCTCGTCCCGATCGACCGCTTCTTCGAGGTCGGCGCCAGCGTGGGCTTCGGCTGGGAGCACTACGACCTCGGCACCAACGCCGTGCTGCCGACGATCGACTACCCGTACCTGCGCCCCGCCGTTCGTGTGCGCATCCGCCTCGTCGAGGAGTGGCTCGTGCTGGGCCTCGACGCGGGCTACCGCGCGCTCTTCTCGCGCGACGGGCTCGGCGGGGCGTTCGGCGCTGGCGGCGACAGCTTCGGCCTCGACGGGATGCTCTCGCTCTCGGGCGCGACCGACTTCGGTCTCGCGTGGTCCGTCGAGGGCGGCTGGGCGCAGTACTTCCACTCGTTCTCGGGCGCGCCGGGCACGCTCGCCTCGGGCACCCACGGCCAGGACGGCGGCTACCGCATCTACGTCTCGGTCGGATACGCGTTCCGCTGAAGCTCCACCGCACGTGGTGGTCGGGCGCCGAGCCTCGCGCTTCAGCGCGCGGGAACGGGCTCGGGCGCTTCGGAGGTGGGCGGGGTCATCCGCGGGATCTCGACCTCGAGCTCGCCGGGGATCTCGATGAACGGGACGTGCGCCATCTGGTGGCACGCGTTGCAAGCGATCGTCGTCGTGCGGAACTCCGCCTCGAAGCGAGCGAGATCGTGCGAGCGCGCCGCTGCCTCGAGCGGCACGAGGCAGCTGTCGATGAAGGGCTCGATGCGCGCGTGGATCTCCGGCGGGGCCGGGGCCTCGAGCAGCGGGCCCTCGTAGACCTCGGTCAGCTCCTCCACCTCGTAGGTCGCGAGCTCCCAGCGGCCGATGCGCGCGGCGCGCCCCGCGAGCTCGAGGCGATGGCCGATCTGCATCATCAGCGGGCCGAAGCGCGCGGCGCTGCCCCCGGCGGCCGGCGCGGGAGGCATCGCCTCGTCGCTCTTGCTGCCACACGATGCGAGCGCGCAGACGAGCGCGACCAGAGCCGCAGCGCGAAGGAGGAGCGAGCCGGAAGTCATGAGGCCGATCGTGCACGAGGCCGACCGCGCGCGCACGATCGTGCGACGCTCCGCCGGAACGTGCGCCGCGCGCTCGCTCACCCGACTTCGCGCGTGCCGCTCGGCCGCGCGGCCGCTGTCGCGCCTTCGGGCTTCGAAGCGACGCCCGACTCCATCGGCGTGCCGGCGAACGTCTCCATCTCGCCCGACATCGTCTCGAGCTTGCGCGCTCCGTTCGCGTCGGCGAAGGCAGCGAGCGAGCGCGCCGCGTCGGCGGCGGCCGGTCGCTCACCGGGCTCGCGCGCGAGGCAAGCCATGACGAGCTTCGCGAGCGGCTCGGGCGTCTCGGGCGCGTGCTCGCGCAGGTCGGGCGCGTCCTCGATGGCGCGCATGAGGAACCAGCCCGGCGAGGCCGTCTTCTCGAAGGGGAGACGCGCCGTGAGGAGCAGATAGAGGACGGTGCCGGCGGCGTACACGTCCGCGCGTGCGCCCACGTCGGAGTCGCCGCGCGCCTGCTCGGGCGCCATGAACGCGGGCGTGCCGACGAGGTGGCCCGTGTGGGTCATCGTGCCGTTGCCGGCCGAGACGGCGTCGTAGAGCTTCGCGATCCCGAAATCGAGCAGCTTCAGACCGGGCGCGGCCGCGGTCAGCATCAGGTTCTCGGTCTTCACGTCGCGGTGCACGACGCCGTTCGCGTGCGCGGCGGCGAGCGCCTCGAGCAGCACCGCGCCGAGGCGCGCCGCGTCGGCCGGTGCCCAGGGCTTGCCCACGCAGCGCGAGAGCACGACGCCGTCGACGAGCTCCTGCACTTGGTAGAGCAGGCCCTCGTCCGAGAGGCCGAGGTGCACCATCTTCACGACCGCCGGATGCGGCACGGTCGCGGCCGCGCCGGCCTCGCGGACGAAGCGTCGCAACGACTCGAGGTCGCCACTCGAGCCGGTGCGCACGATCTTGATCGCGACGCGCTTGCCGCTCGTCCGATCGCGCCCGGAGTAGACGACGCCCATCCCGCCGGCACCGATCGGCTGCGCGACCTCGAAACGGTCGTCGACGACCGAGCCCGGCCGCAGGCCCCCGGCCTCGGGCTGCTGCGCGAGGCGCGCGAGCGCGACCGCGAGCTCGTCCGATCGCGCCTTCACCTGCGCCTTGAGCTGCTTGTTGAGCGACTCCACCTCGCCCGCGTGCGCGACGATCTCGGCGACCTGCTCCTCGACGCGTCGCTCGAGGCTCGAGGCGAGATCCTCCATCTTGTTCTCGATGTCGATCGAGGCGAAGCGGAAGTAGGCGCAGATGATGCTGACGAACGAGAGCGCGGTGAGGATGTTCACCACCTCGAAGGGAAGGGCGATCGGCGCCCAGCCCGGGTGCATCGGCACGTCCGCGAACACGTAGTGCACGGCGACGAAGAGCAAGACCACGGCGGCCGAGCCGACGATGGCGCGCCGTGGTGGCACGTGATCGTTGAAGAGCGGCAGCGCGATGATCGGCACGAGGTAGTACTGGAAGCCGCTGCGCAGCCCGAGCAGCGAGACGGCGGCGATGGCGTGTGCGGAGACCTCGACGTTGAGGAGCATCGACGCGAGGCGCGGCCGGTTCCGGCTGTTCGCGACCCACGCGCCGATCCACATCGCGACGCTCCAGACGTTGAAGTACGCCATCGCGTAGACGCCCGTGAGCGCGAACACCACGAGCAGCACGAGGTGGACGGGCAGCGCGACGTAGACGACGTAGCGAACGACGACGGCGATGCGCGAGCCGACCTCGCGCGTCCCGCTCTGGGTGCCGGCCTCGGCCATCGAGGTCAGCGTATGCGCGGCGCGCGTCACCGCACAAGCATCGATCGGCGCTTCTTCCAGCGCTGGAACGCGGGGCGATGCGTTCTGCATCGGCGGTCTGGCGCGCTCGCCGAGATCGGGGATTCTCTCCGTGATGGGAGCTCCGAAGGCCCTGCTCGATGCCGTGCGCTCCGCCCCCGCGGGCGAGCACGGGAGCGTGTTCCGGCGCACGGGATCGCATCCGGTCGGTGGGCTCCGCAGCGCCGGCAACGCCGCGGGGACCGAGCTCTGGCTCGTCGTCTCCGCGAACGGCCGCGGGCTCTTCGACGCGGTCGGCGGGCAGCGCGTGGCCCGCGATCCCACGCCGGTCTCGAGCGGCCCCGTCCGCGGCATCGGCCCGCTCGCCGGTCGCGACGTGGAGGTGGCGGGGATCGACGGCGGACGCTTGCCGCGCCAGACGGCCGACGGCTGGCAAGTCACCTTCGACGAGCGCGCGGGCCTCTGGCTCACCACGCCCGCCGGCGCGATCGAGGTGCTGCGCGTTCGCATCGAGGAGGCCCGCGTGCTCGGCTTCTCGCACGACGGTGGCTCCTTCGTCGTCGCGGATGCGGCGACGCTCGTCACGTTCGCGCGAGCGACCTGACGCGCTGCCGCCGCGCGGCGCTGCGCGGTTCTTCGCCACGAAGGTGGCGTTTGGGGTCGAGCTGCAAGCCCGCCGACACTGCACGTCGCGCGCCGGGCGAGCCGTGGGGCGCTCGGCCGCGATCGGGAGCGAGAGCAAGCGCGAGCGCTCGGCGCGTCGCATGGCCATGTGGCAAGGCGAGCGGCCGGCCCGGTCGTACCTTGTCTCGCACCATGAAGCCCGCCGCGCGGTTCGGCCTCGGCGCGCTCGTCGTCGCGGGTGGTCTCGGGCTCGTCGCGCTGGGCGTCGCCATCTCGCAGGACGACGAGGCGGAGCGGGCGCAGTACGTCGCGGAGCGCTCGTACGTGGAAGGCACGTGCACCATCACGGCCGTGCGCGTCCTCCGCCTCCGCACGGCGGACGACGGGCGCCGCGCTTCTCTCGCGGCGACCTTCACGGTCCACACCCCGGCGGGCGACGTTCCGGGCGTGCAGTTTCGCTATTCGGACGTCTACTGGGACGAGGGCTCCGCCGCGCGCGCGGCCGTCACCACGCACGCACCGGGAGCGTCGATCGGATGCTACCGGGATCCACGACACCCGGAGCGAGCCGTGCTGGCGCTTCGTGGGCCGCCTTCCGACGAAGGCGCGAGCGCGCTCGGTGTCGGGCTCTTCGGCGCGCTCGGCGTGCTCGTCGGCCTCGGCGTGATCGCGGTTCCGCGCCGCTCGTGAGACCGGTCGCGGGCGCGCGCGGCCCGCTCTGGCGACCGGCGCTCCTCGGACGCTCCGCCGTTCGCGTCGCGTGCTAGCGTCCGCGCCTCATGACCCAAGCAAGAGTGCCCGTCGCGGAGCCGGCGGACGGGAGCGCGCGTCGCGCGCGGACGGTAGGCGGCGTAGCGAGGGGCCGATCATGACCACGCGGATCTCGAAGAAAGAGGTCGAGCACGTCGCGCGCCTCGCGCGGCTCGCGCTCGGCCCGGACGACGTGGAGCGCATGCAGGGCGAGCTCGAGGGCATCCTCTCGTTCATGGCCACGCTCGAGAAGCTGAACACCGACGGCGTGCCCCCCACGACGCACTCGATCGCGATGCACGTCCCGCTGCGCGAGGACGTGCCGCAGCCCTCGCTGCAGCGCAACGAGGTGCTCGCCGCGGCCGCCAAGAGCGAGGCGGGCGCGTTCGCCGTGCCGAAGGTCCTCGACGGAGAGTGATGGCGATGACGACCTCCCGGCCGCACGAGATCCTGAAGAAGAGCGCCACCGAGATCGCGACGCACGTCCAGAAGGGCGACGTCAGCGCCGTCGAGATCGCACGCGCCTCGCTCGACGCCATCGCGCGCCGCGATGGCGATCTGCACGCCTTCCTCTACGTCGACGCCGAGGGCGCGCTCGCCTCCGCAGCGATGGTCGATCGCGCGCGCGCCGCGGGCGAGGCGCTCGGGCCGCTCGCGGGCGTCCCCGTCGCGCTGAAGGACAACCTCTGCGCGCGTGGCACCCCGACCACCTGCGCCTCGAAGATCCTCGCCGGCTGGGTCGCGCCCTACGACGCCGACGTCGTCACGCGCCTGCGCGCCGCCGGCGCCACGCTCGTCGGCAAGGTCAACATGGACGAGTTCGCGATGGGCTCGTCCAACGAGAACTCCGCGTACGGCAACGTCCACAATCCGTGGGATCTCTCTCGCGCGCCCGGCGGCAGCAGCGGCGGCAGCGCGGCCGCCGTCGCGAGCGGCGTCGCGGCGCTCGCGCTCGGCTCGGACACCGGCGGCTCCGTGCGGCAGCCCGGCTCGTTCACGGGAACGGTGGCGTTCAAGCCCACCTATGGCCGCGTCTCGCGCTACGGCCTCATCGCGTTCGCGAGCTCGCTCGATCAGATCGGCCCCTTCGCGCGCACCGTGCGCGACGCTGCGCGCGTCACGAAGGTGATCGCCGGCCACGATCGGCGCGACGCGACGAGCGCCGACGTCGCCGTGCCCGACTACGAGGCGGCCATCGGTCGCTCGCCGAAGGGCGTGCGCATCGGCGTCGTGCGCTCCTCGCTCGGCGAGGGCTGCGAAGCGCCCGTGCGCGCCGCGATGGAAGCGGCCCTCGACACTTTCCGCAAGCTCGGCTGCACGCTCGTCGACGTGGAGCTGCCGACGGCGGAGCACGCCGTCAGCGCCTACTACATCGTCGCGCCCGCCGAGTGCAGCTCGAACCTCGCGCGCTTCGACGGCATGCGCTACGGGCCGCGCGCCGCGGGGTCCGATCTCACCGAGGTCTACGGAAAGACGCGCGCGGAGGGCTTCGGCCCCGAGGTGAAGCGCCGCATCATGCTGGGCACCTACGTGCTCTCGGCGGGCTACTACGACGCGTACTACGCGAAGGCCCAGAAGGCGCGCACGCTGATCGCGCGCGACTACGCGAAGGCCTTCGAGACGTGCGACCTCGTGCTCTCGCCGACCTCGCCGAGCGCCGCGTTCCCGCTCGGCTCGCGCACGAAGGACCCGCTCGCGATGTACCTCGCGGACATCTACACGCTGCCGCCGAGCCTCGCGGGCCTTCCCGCGATCAACGTGCCCTGCGGCTTCGACGGCGCGCTGCCCGTCGGCCTGCAGCTCACGGGCAAGGCCTTCGACGAAGAGGGCGTGCTCGCCCTCGCGCACGCCTACGAAGAGGCGAGCCCGTGGAAGGACCGCCACCCCCCGATCTTCGGCTGATCCCGGCGCGAGAATGGGCGCCTGCCGGCGGAAGGGACCGGCACCGCCCGCGATGAATGGAGTCGATGGCATGGCCACGCAATACGAAGCGGTGATCGGTCTCGAAGTGCACGCGCAGCTCGCGACGCGCACGAAGATGTTCTGCGGTTGCTCGACGTCGTTCGGCGCGCCGCCGAACACGAACGTCTGCCCCGTCTGCCTCGGCATGCCGGGCGCGCTGCCGGTGCCGAACCGCCAGGCGATCGAGCTCGCGGTGCGCGCGGGCCTCTCGGTGGGCTGCACGGTGCGCGGCACGAGCCGCTTCTCGCGGAAGAACTACTTCTATCCAGATCTGAGCAAGGGCTATCAGATCTCGCAGTTCGATCTCCCGCTGAACGAGCACGGCTCGCTCACGATCACGGCGAACGGGCAGACGAAGACGGTCGGCGTCATCCGCATCCACGTCGAAGAGGACGCCGCGAAGAACCTCCACGGCGTCGGTGGCGGCGACGCGACGCTCGTCGACTTCAACCGCGCCGGCGCGCCGCTCATCGAGACGGTGAGCGCGCCCGACATGCGCAGTGCCGACGAAGCGGTCGCTTACCTCGAGGCGCTGCGCGACATCTTCATGTTCGCGGGCGTCAACGACGGCAACCTCGAGGAGGGCTCGTTCCGCTGCGATGCCAACGTGAGCATCCGGCCCGTGGGCCAGGAGAAGCTCGGCACACGCACCGAGCTGAAGAACATCAACTCCTTCAAGTTCGTGAAGAAGGCGATCGAGCTCGAGATCGCGCGCCAGGAGGCGGTGCTCAGCGGCGGCGGCAAGATCGTGCAGGAGACGCGCGGCTACAGCGACGCGCGCGGCGAGACGTTCTCGATGCGCAGCAAGGAAGAGGCGCACGACTATCGCTACTTCGACGACCCCGATCTGCCGCCCCTCGAGATCGACGACGCGTGGCTCGCGCGCGCGAAGGCCGCGCTGCCCGAGTCGCTCGAAGCGCGCCGCGCGCGCTGGCAGAAGGAGTGGGGCCTCACGGCGTACGACGCGGGCGTGCTCACGGGGCACCCGGAGATCGCGCGCTACTTCGAAGCGACGGTGACGAGCCAGCGCCTCAAGCCCGGCGCGGGGAAGAAGGTCGCCAACTTCATCCAGGCCGAGGTGCTCGGTCTCGTCACGACGAACGGTCTCGAGGCCCGCTTTCCCGTGACGAGCGACGCGCTCGCCGAGCTGCTCGCGCTGATCGAGGACGAGACCATCAACGGCAAGATCGCGAAGGAAGTCGTCGCCGAGATGGCGCGCACGGGGAAGGGCGCCAAGAAGATCGTCGACGAGAAGGGCCTCGCGCAGGTGAAGGACACCGGCGCGATCGAGAAGGCCATCCGCGACGTGGTCCTCGCGCACCCGAAGGAGCTCGCGAGCTTCAAGGCCGGCAAGGTCGCCGTGCGGGGCTTCTTCGTCGGTCAGGTGATGCGCGCGACGAAGGGCCAGGCGAACCCGGCCGTGGTCAACGAGATCCTCGACAAGGTCCTCGCCGAGTGACGCTGGGCTCGACGGCGCGAGCCCGGTGAAGAAACGTGAATGTGAGTAGTGTGCGCGGCGCCCGAGCCGCACGGTCGCGGGCATGACGGACAAGGATCTCGCAGGCCGCACGTTTCTCGTCACGGGCGCCAACACGGGCATCGGCAGGGCCACGGTGGAGGCGCTCGGCGCGCGCGGCGCGAGCCGCGTGATGATCGCGGCGCGCAGCGCCGACAAGACGCGTCCGGTGCTCGAGGCGCTGAAGGCGCAGGGCGTCGAGACCGCGTTCTTCGCCATGGACCTCGGCGACCTCGCGTCGGTGCGCCGCGCCGCGGACGAGGTGCTCGCGAAGGACTGGACGATCGATGCGCTCGTGAACAACGCCGGCATCGCAGGCCTGCAGGGCCTCACGAAGGACGGCTTCGAGATCACCTTCGGCACCAACCATCTCGGGCCTTTCCTGTTCACCGAGAAGGTGCTCCCGCTCGTCCAGCGCGCGCCCCAGGGCCGCGTGGTGAACGTGTCGAGCGAGGGCCACTACCGCCACCGCGCCTTCCAGCCGACGCAGATCTTCGACTGGGACGCCCAGCGCAAGCCCACCGCCCACACGACGGCGCTGCCCGAGTACTTCCTCAGCAAGCTCTGCAACGTGATGTACGCCAAGGAGCTCGCGCGCCGCTTCGAGGGCTCCAAGCTCACGACCTACTCGCTCCATCCGGGCGCCGTGGCGTCGGACATCTGGGAGCGCCGCAGCAAGCTCCTCGCGCTGATCCTCAAGCCCTTCCTGATCACGAACGAGAAGGGCGCTCGCACCCAGGTCCGGTGCGCGACCGATCCGGCTCTCGCGCGGGAGAGCGGGCTCTACTACGACAAGGAGCGCGTGAAGGAGCCGAATCCGCTCGCCCACGACGTGCGTGGTCAGGACGAGCTGGTCGCCCGTTCGCGCGAGTGGGTGAAGCCCTTCCTCGGCTGAGAGGGTGACAGGAAACCTGTCGCCCTCTCTCGCGGAGCGATACGAGGGGGAGGCTCCTTCGGGATTCACACCCGATGGAGGGGGCCGCGTATCGGCCCCCGAAGACTGAGCCGCGTGTCGGCGACACGCCGAATCGTGGCCGGAGCACGCCCCAGGGGGCCGCGAGCTCCGGCACAATGCCGATCGCCGCGGGGCACGGGGGTTGCTCGTGTCGTGGCGCCCCACGCGGGCATCTCTCTCGAGACGAGGACGTGCGCGCATGAAGCTCGATTCGTTGGTGGGGGCGCTCGCAGGGGTCGTTCTGCTGCTGGGCGCAGCGCCGGTGGCCCGCGCGCAGCCGCTCGACGTCTCCTGGGCCGAGCTCACGCCGGGCGCCACGCTGGCGGCCGAGTCTTTCTGGGGATTCACGGCCTCGTTCGACGGCGAGCGCATCGCCATGAACCGACCGGGCGCGATCGACGTGTACCGGTGGAACGGCACGACCGCGACGCTCGAGCAGGTCGTGGTCGCGACCTCCGGAGACACGACCGGATTTCCCGACACCATCGCCATCGACCACGGTCGCCTCGTCGCGAGCGCGCGCTATGCGGTCGACGGCCCGGCCGTCTACGAGTTCCTCCTCAGCGGGACCACGTGGTCGCAGGCGACGCGCTTCGTGAACCCGCGCGTCGTGCACGGCGATCCTCTGTTCTCGACCCCGGTGATCCAGGGCAGTCGCCTCTTGATCGGCCAGCCTTACCTCGAGACGGCGCGCGGCAGCTTCACCGTCCTCCGGAACGCGACCGATCCGTTCACGTGGACGCTCTCGAATTCCACGAGCGTCGGAGGCACCTCGGACTACGAGCTGCTCGGGCAGGCGATGGCGATCGACGGCGCCGACGTCCTGATCAGCGCGCTCCGGACGCCGATCGGAGGCGTACCGAACGGCGGCCTCGTGCGCCTCTACCACGACACCGGCACCTCGCTCGACGTGGTCCGCACCATCGAGAACCCCACGCCCGCGGACAACGATCAGTTCGGCATCGCGGTCGATCTCGATGCGACGCGGATCTACGTCGGCGCTCGCTACGACGACACGATGGGGACGAACACGGGCGCCGTGTACATCTACGATCGCTCGAGCGGGGCGCTCGTGCAGACGTTCTTCGGCGCGCTCGGCAGCGGCTCGCGCTTCGGCGAGAGCGTCGCGGTCGATCGCGACTGGATGGCCGTGGGCGCCCCGGGGACGCTCGGCACCGTCGTCCTCTACCGGCGCGGCGCCGACGGGATGTGGCATCAGCGCAACGTGATCCCGGACTTCACGGGCGCGAGCGGGACCGGCTTCGGTCAGGCGCTCCTCGTGGATCATGCGCTCGTCGTGGCCGCCTCGTCGTCGACGGTCGGCGGCGCGGCGCACGCGGGTCGGGCCTGGGTCGGCATCGTGAGCGAGCCGGACGGCGGCGCGTGCGCGGCCGACGACGACTGCACGCACGGCCACTGCGTCGACGGCATCTGCTGCAACACGGCGTGCAGCGGCGCGTGCGACACGTGCGGGGCGGGGACGTGCATCGTGGTGGAGTGCGATGCCGGCGTGGCGGACGACGCCGCGACGCCGATCGACGCCGCGACGAGCGCGGACGCGGGCGTGCCCGTCGATGCGGCGAGCACCGAGGACGCGGGCGCGCTCGGCGACGCGGCCCGGAGCGACGGCGGCGGCGGGGACGCGAGCCGCGCGGACGGCAGCACGGCCGACGGCGGCGGCGTGCCGCGCGTGCCGCTCTCGTGCACGTGTCGCGCGTCGGCGCGGGCGCGGAGCGGGCTCGGCTGGGCCGCGGGCCTCTTCGGCGCGATGGTGGCGCTGCGCCGCGCACGGCGTCGAGCGCGCTGAGCGGGACCCTCGGCACGCCCGCGCGAGACTCTGGTCGCGCGGATTCGGCTCGCGCGCTTGAATCGCCGACCCCGCGCTGCGTCGCAACGGAATGCCCTTCGTCCGCCGATCCCCCGCTCCCCTCGACTCGTCCCACGTGGCTCGCATCCTCCTCGCCACGGCGCTCACCGGCCTCGTCACCGGCGCGTGCGGCTCGAGCCCGACCTCCGAGATGCCCGACGCGTTTCTCGCGCCCGACGCCGCCCTGGACTGCTCGCTCGCGCCGTTCGCCCGGACGCTCGTCGGCCAGCACCTCCAGCAGGCGCGGGCGGGTGACACCGCGGCGGGGCGCTCGAGCTGCCGCCTCTATCGCGCCGAGGTCAGCATCGAGGCCTTCGACCCCGCGACCTGCGTGCTGTCGGGCGCCTGGGGCTGGCGTGGGACGGACGACGGCGGGCTGACGATCGTGGGGGGAGGCGACTTCTCCTGCCCGCTCGCCGGGGCGAGCGTGGTCGCCTGCGCCGGAGAGGACATCGGCACGGTGGGGACCTCCCTCGCGAGCATCGCGTTCGCCGCACCCGTGGCCGGGCCGACCACCCTCACCATGGAGACGAGCGACACGACCACGGGCAACCAGGAGACGTGCACCGAGGACGCCGAGCCCGTGCCCTGAGCGCAGCGCTCGCGTTCGAGGCGGGCCGTCGTAGAGTCCGCCCGCCTTGTTCGCCTCGCTGCGCGCGCGCCTCCCCGATCGCAACCTCTGGGTCGTCTACCGGACGATGGTCGTGCTCTCGACCGCGTACGGCATCGCGCTCGCCGTGATGCCCATGGTGCTCGAGCACCGGCACATGGGCACCGACGTCATCGGCGAGCTCGCGTCGTTCTTCGCGCTCGGGCTCGTGCTCTTCGCGGCACCCTCGGGCGCGGTGATCCGGCGCCTCTCGGCGCGCTGGACGCTCGCCGTCTCGATCGTGGGCTACGGCGTGATGATCGCGATCATCCCGCTCCTCGGCACCTACACCGCGCTCGCGATCGACCGCTTCGTCGACGGCCTCTTCTCGATGGGCACGTGGATGAGCGGCGAGACGCTCGTCCTCTGGCGCGCGCCGAAGGAGGACAAGGCGCTCGCGACGAGCCTCTCGGCCAGCTTCACGATGAGCGGCTACCCGATCGGCGCCGCGATCTCGCTCGGTGTCTCGGGCTTCCTCTCGCCCGAGCATCGCTTCGTGCTCGCGGGCGCCATCGCGTGCGTCGCCGCGGTGCTCGTCGCGACGGGGCTCGATCCCGATCCCGACGTCGCGCACGCCCACGGCGAGCCGGAGAACGAAGGGGCCGCCGAGGGCGCCGTGATCCCCGCGCGCGGCGTGCGCGAGCTCGCCTGGCGCATCAAGACGAGCTGCGCGGCCACGTTCGCGACCGGGTTCTTCCAGTCCTCGGGCGCGCTCTTCATCCCCCGCTTCCTCGTCGACGAGCGGCACGTCCCGGAAGAGCACGCGAGCGTCGTCGTCGGCCTCGTCGGGCTCGGTATGCTGCTCTTCGCTTCGCCCGCCGGCCGGCTCGGCGACCGCATCGGTCACCTCGCGGTGATGCGCCTGCTCGCCCTCGCCGGAATGCTGGGCATGGTCGCCTTCCTGCTGATCGATTCCTTCGCGATCCTCTGCGTCGTGATGGTCATCGCCGGCGGCGCGATCACGTCGATGCCGCCGCTCTCGCTCGCGCTCCAGGGCGTGATCGCGCGGCCCGTCGAGTACACGCGCACGAACTCGATCTTCAACGTGTTCTTCGCGAGCGGCCTCGTCGTCGGCCCGTTCTTGTCGGGCCGCGTCTATCACGCGTGGGGAGGCGCCGCGATGATCGGGATTTTCGCCGCGCTCTGGGCGGTCTTCGTCGCGCTCAGCGTCGTGTTCCGGCGCGACGACCCGCGGCTCGCGCCGGCCTGACGATCACTCGCAGAGCGGCAGCTGGCCGCCGGAGGGCGTGTCGGCATCGGCGAGCCCGCCCGGTACGGCGGTGTCCTCGACGACGTGGCCGAAGACGTCGGTCACGCGCAGGTGATAGGGGCCCGTGCCGAGGCCGCTGCTCGCGACGAAGTAGTTGTAGTCGAGGCGCTCGATGGGCATCCACGTGCCACCGGACTCGACCTCGACCGAGGCGATGCGCGTGCGGTGGTTGCGCACCTGCAGCGCCGTCCACCACTGATTCGAGCCGTCCTTGAAGTGGTAGACCATCGGGCCGGTGACCTCGCACGGCACCTCTTCCCAGGTGATCGGCACGCGGCCCGCCGAGAGGGGCGAGATGTGCTGGAAGGCGTCGGGCGAGAGATCGAGGTTGCCGCTCGGGCACTCGGGGCAGAGATCGACCACGCGCACCGTGACCTCGCCCGTCGGCCCGGTGACGTGCGCGCACATGCCGCACACGCCCGAGCCATCGAACATCGGCATGTTCATCGCGGCGATGAGCAGCTCGCCCGAGGTCACGGCGGGGAAGCCGCACGCGCCTGCGCCGCTGGCGAAGTCGTAGTAGGTCGCTTCGCCGGTCGCGGAGAGCGCGCCCGTGCACGACGCGGGCGTCCCGGTGTCGGGGAGCGGGCCGGTGTCGGGGAGCGGGCCGGTGTCGGGGAGCGGGCCGGTATCCGGGCGCGCACCGGCGTCGTGGCCCGGGCTCGCGGCATCGTCGGCCGTCGCGGGAGGAGACGAGCCGCAGCCAGCGGCGAGCAGAGCGGTGAGCGAGGCGGCGACGAGCAGGCGCATGTCGCCATCCTGCCGCACGGCACGGCGCCGCGCGAGCGTCGCGGAGGGCCTCGCCCTCAGTCCTCGGGGGCCGATACGTGGCCCCCTCCATCGGGAGTGAATCCCGATGGAGCCTCCCCCTCGTATCGCTCCGCGAGAGAGGGCGACAGGTTTCCTGTCACGCTCAGTCCTCGGGGGCCGATACGCGGCCCCCTCCATCGGGAGTGAATCCCGATGGAGCCTCCCCCTCGTATCGCTCCGCGAGAGAGGGCGACAGGTCCTGTCACCCTCTCAGCGCTCGCGCTCGAGCCGGGCGAGCGCGTCGGCGTACTTCGCGCCGCTCACGTCTTCGAGCGCGAGGATGGCCACGATGCGCTCGAGCCGCCGCTCGGCGTGATCGGCCCGCGCGAGCGCCTCGCGCGCCGCCATCACGCGCCCGCGCTCGGAGAGCACGCCGAGCATCGTCGCCACGAGCGCGCACGTGGTGACCCCGCCCGCCGCCCAGAGCGCGCCGGCGGCCACGGTCCCGCTGCCGAGCAGCGTCGCCAGCGTCGCGAGCAGCCCGAGCGCGAGCCCCGCAGTGAGCGCGAGCGCCGCCCCCGCGATCGCGATGTTGCGCGCCGCGCCCGGCCGCAGGTTGCGCACCGCGAACGAGCGCCAGTAGGCCGACTCCCGGTCGACCCGTGCGGCGAGCGTCGCGAGGGGCGCTTCGTTCCCGATGGCCGGCAGCGCAGCGGCCTCGGCCTGCGCGTCCCAGAGGCGCGCCTCGTCGTCGAGGCGACGGCCTGCTTCCCGCAGCCCCCCGCGCACGTTCTCGAGCGCGCTCCGGCTGCGGCGCAAGGTCGCGCTGCGGGTCTCCGGCGCCGGGGCGGCCTCGGGGGCAGCCTCCACGACGGGCGCGGGAGCGGCTGGCGCTTCCACGACTGCAGCCGCGGCGTCCGGAGCAGGCACCGGCTTCGGCGCTTCGAGCGCCTCGAGCGGATGTTCGCCGCTCGTCTCGTTCGCGCTCTTCTCGGCCTTCGCCGCGACGCCGTTCGCGCCCGTCGGCGGCGCGGCGCTTCCCGCCACGACCTCGAGCGGCACCACGGCCGGCGCCTTCACCAGCTCCACGCTCGTCGACGGGTCCTCGGCCATGGCCGAAGGATAGCGTGCTAGGGTCCCTCCGATCGATGCGCATTCGCGAGATCACCAAAGCCGACTACGACTTCGTCGTCTCGGTGCTCGATCGCTGGTGGGGCGGCCCCTCGCGCGAGCTCGCGCATCCGCTCTTCTATTACGAGCTCGGACGCGAGGCGCTCATCGCCGAGATCGACGGCGAGGTCGCTGGGTTCCTCTTCGGATTCCATGCGCTCAGCCACGACCCGCCCGAGCCGAACCGGGTCGTCGCCTACATCCACATGGTGGGCATCCATCCCGACCACCGCCGGCGGGGCGTCGGCAAGCACCTCTACGAGCGCTTCACCGAGCGGGCTCGTGTCGCCGGCGCCGTGCGGCTCAAGGCCATCACGAACGTTGGCAACGAAGGCTCGATCGACTTCCATCGCGCGCTCGGCTTCGAGGTGATCGAGGACCCCGACTACGCGGGCACGAGCCGCGCGCGGATCGTCTTCACCAAAGAGCTCTTCCTCCCGGCCTGACCCGCGGGCTGCCCGAACGGCGGCGCGCGCAGCGCACGGACGGGAGCCGCCCGAGCGCGAGCGCCGTTCACGGCCGCCTCACCCGCGGAAACCGAGGCGTCGTGGCTCCCACAGGTCGCTTCCGCACGACCCATCGGACGCGCTATCGTCTGCCCAGCGCCGATCGGGGCGCAGGTGGGAGAGGACTCCGAACGATGAGCTACTCGGGCGCGCAGACTGCCAAGACCTCGCGCGAGAACCTGGGCAAGGCCCTGGCCGCGCTCCAAGAGGATCCGAACATCCCGCCGGACGTGCTCGCGATCGTGCAGAACATGGCGCAGGCGATGGCCGCGCTCTTCGAGGCCGAGAAGGCCCCGGGCGAGACCGAAGGAAAGACCGCGGTCAAGAAGGGCCTCGGCGTCATCGGGCAGACGCTCGCGTTGCTCCAGGACGTGCGCGGCCAGCACCGCGGGATCCAGCTCGCGACCGAGTCGATCGCGCAGTGCATGTCGGCGCTCTATCCGCTGACCACCGCCGCATCGATCCGGCCGCCCGCGCCCGCACAGCCGCTCGCGCCGGGCATGGGCGGCGCGCCGATGATGGGGCTTCCTTCGCCGGGCTACGCGCCGGCGCCGGTCATCACGCAGCAGGGAGCGCCGCAGTACGCGCCGGGCGTCCAGCCGGCGAGCGCGTTCGGCGCGACGCACCCGCAGCAGCCGTCCCCCGCCCCGCACCCGCCGGCGCAGCCGGCGCAGCCGTCGTTCGGGCAGCCCGCGCAGCCGTCGTTCGGGCAGCCGTCGTTCGGGCAGCCGGCGCAGCCGTCGTTCGGGCAGCCCGCGCCGGCCGCGTACACGCCGCCGCCCGCGCAGCCGGCGCAGCCCTTCGGCGCTCCGATCGCTCCGGCCGCGGCAGCGTTCCCCGGCACGGCGCCTCCGGCGACGCAAGCACCGGCGTACCAGCCTCCCGCCGCGCAGCCGCAGCAGCAGGGGGCCTACCGGCAGAACAACAAAGACCGCGTCGCCGTCGAGGTGAACATCGGTGCGACGACCGACTCGAACTTCTACGTCGGCTTCTCCGGCGAGATCTCGGAAGGCGGCGTGTTCTGCGCGACCTACAACATCCAGCCGCGCGGCACGCCGATGCGCGTGCACGTGACGCTGCCGGGCAATTTCGCCAAGGACGTGAACGGGTTCGTGCGCTTCGTGCGCGACCCGATGGATCTGACGGCGGAGTCGGAGCCCGGCATGGGCATCCAGTTCGAAGGGCTCGACCCGGAGGCGCGCGAGCTCATCCTGCGCTTCATCCGCAAGCGTCCTCCGATGTTCTACGACGAGTAATCGTCACCTGACGCGGGGGCACCTTGGATCGGGCGCGACGCCGAGAGCTCAAGCACGCGGGGGTCCTCGCGGCGCGGCAGGCGCGCGTCGATCTCGCGGGCACGATCGCGACGCTGGAGGCGGCCGGCGCGGGGGAAGAGGGCCGCGCGCTCGCGGGCCGTCTCGCGTTCGCCGTGGCCGCGCTCTACGGCGCCGAGGTCGGCGAGCCCGAGGGCGTGCGGGATCGCCTGCGGGAGGCCAGTGGCGTCCTCTCGGGCGTGCTCGCACGCCTCGCCGAGCCTGGGACGGCGCGCGCGCTCGACGATGCCGGCGCCTCGATCGCGAAGTGCCTCGCCGTCCTCTATCCGGCGCGCGCGGGGCTCGAGCGTGAGCTGGAGGCGGCGAGCGAGGGTGAGAGCTCGCGCGAGAGCGGCTCGGTGCGCGCGCCCGTCGTCGAGCTGCCGGCGCGCGCCGCGAGCCCGAGCTTCTCGGCCCTCGAGAGCGCGCGCAGCGCACCGGTGCCGCCTCCCGAGAGCGGCGGCGACGACGACGACGAGCCCGAGGAGGGCGGCCGCCCCAAGCGCCGCACCTCGCCGGGCGTCGCGCCGCCTTCGAGCCCGATGATCCCACTCGCGCAGCTCATGCAGCCCGAGGTGCCCACCTCCATCGCGCGCCGCACGCTCATCCGCGGCACCGACGACGCCGCGCCCAAGCGTCCCTCGCCACCGAGCGCGCCCGAGCGCAGAGAGGCCGAGGCCGAGACGCGCATCTCGCGACCGCCCGCGGCGCTGCTGCGCGAGGCGACGCCGAGCGAGGCATTGACCTTCGTCGGCAAGAAGCGCTCGCAGCCCCCGTCGGGCCCCGCTGCGGCGCGCCCGGCCTCCGAGCCGCCGCCCGCCGAGGCGCGCCGCCCGAGCAGCCGCCCGCCGCCCGACGGTGCGGACGCGGTGCCGCTCAAGCGCAAGCGCCGCAAGGCGCTCGAGCTCGTGCCCGATGCCGACGAGGGGCTCGTCGATCGTGCGAGCGGCTCGCCGATGATGGAGGGCGCCGAGCGCCGCACCGCGGAGCGCCTCGAGCTCACGGCCGACATCGGCCTGCACAGCGCGACGCAGTTCTTCACCGGCCTCAGCGGCGACATCTCGCGCGGTGGCCTGTTCGTCGCCACCTGGGCACCGCTCCCGCTCGGCACGGAGGTGACCGTCTCCTTCGTGCTCCCGGGCGGCCATCCGATCACCGCGCCGGGCCTCGTCACGTGGATCCGCGAGGCCCAAGGCGAGGGCATCGGCGAGGGCTCGCCGGGGATGGGCGTGCGCTTCGTGGCGCTCTCGCCCGGCGATCGCGCCGCGATCGAGCGCTTCCTGCAGCGACGGCCGGCGCTCTTCCACGACAGCTGAGCCCATCGGCGCACGGGGGACGTCGGCGCGCGCGCTTCTCGGCCGAAGCCCTCGCTCAGGGCTCGTGCTCCTCGGCGGGCGGGCGGCGCCCCACGAGCACGAAGAGCCCGACGAGCGCGGCGAGCGCGAAGAGCGTGCTGCCGAGGGCCCAACCGAGCGGAAGGTCTGCGTCGCTCCCGTCGTTGAAGCCGGCGATCACGACGAGGTCGCGCGGCAGGAGCACGGGCAGGGCGTTGAAGCCTGCGTGGAGCGCGACCCCCGGCAACGTCGAGCCGCTTCGCTCGGCGAGCACGCCGAGCAGCACGCCCATCGTCGACGCGAAGAACAGCGCCTGCGCGTCCATGTGGAACGCGCCGAAGAGCACCGCCGTGATCCCGATCGCCGCGCGCGGGCCGAAGCGCTCGCGCAGGCTCCGCTGCACGAGGCCCCGGAAGAGCAGCTCCTCGGTGAGCGCGGGGATCACGATGAACGAGAGCGGCACCGTGAGCGCGCGCAGGGGCGAGCTCATGCGCGTCACGGCCTCGATGGCCGCGTCCACCTCCGCGGGCCGCGCGAGGAAGGGCAGCGCGTGCACGAGCCAAGTCGTCAGCTGCACCATCGGGAGCTGGAGCCCCAGGCCGGCGAGCAGCGCCAGCACGAGCTCGCGCGAGGGCACGCGCTCGAGCCCCAGCGTCCGCGCCGGCTCGACCTCGCCGGGCACGAGGCTCGTGCCGAGCACGATCACCGCGGTGAGCGCCGCGAGCTGCGCGGCGCCGAGGGGCAAGGGGTCGCCGAGCACGAGCTGCCAGGCGCGGGCGGCATCGATCCCGCGCGTCGCGATCGCGATGCCCACGAAGACGAGCACCGTCACGTAGAGCAGGGCCCGCCCGAGGACGAGGAGCCCGACGATCTGCGTCAGGCCGAGGCGACGCGGCACGAACGCGCACTCCGAGGGGCCGAGAGCATCGCGGGCAGTATGCACCGGACCGACCTCCGGGGCCGATGCGTTAGACTGGCGCCGTGCAAGACCGTCCGTTGCTCACGCGCCCCGACAACTTCACGCCGCTCGCGCGCACCCCTTGGGCCGGCCACTACCTCGCCGACGTGCTCAAGCGCGGGGTCGCCACCGCCGGAGAGCCGGTCGGCGAGTCGTGGGAAGTGTCGTTCGGGCCCGAGCTGCCGAGCCAGATCGAGGGCGAGCCCCGCACGCTCGCCGAGGTCGCGAGCGAAGGGGGCGCCCGCTTTCTCGGGCGCGAGGCCACGCGCGGGAGCTCGGCCCTCCTCGTGAAGCTGCTCGACACCGCCGAGCCGCTCTCGGTGCAGATCCATCCGAGCGACGCCGACCCGCTGCTCGCGCACGACGAGTCGGGCAAGCCGGAGGCCTGGTACGTCGTGCGCGCCGAGCGGGGAGCGGCGATCCACCTCGGGCTCTCCGACGAAGCCACGCTCGATCGCCTGCGCGCCTCCATCGAGAACGGGGAGGACGCCTCGCGCTGGCTCACGCGCGTGCCGGTCGAGGCCGGAGACTTCTTCGTGGTCCCGGCCGGCACGCCGCACGCGGTCGGCGCCGGGATCACGCTCGTCGAGCCGCAGCGCGTGCTGCCGGGCCGTCGCGGCGTGACGTACCGCTACTGGGACTGGAACCGCCGCTACGGCGAGGACGGGCGCCCGTCCCCCGACGGGCAGCCGCGCGCCCTGCACCTGCCGCGTGCGCTCGCGGTCACGCGCTGGGACGCGCCTCGCGGCGCGGCGTTCCTGTCGCGCGTGCGCGCGCGCGTGCACGTCGATCTCGACACGCCGACCGAGCTGGCCCGCGTGTGCGGCCCGGGCGCGCGTCTGCACAGCGCCGAGCTCGACGTGGGCGTGCTCGCCGGCTCGGGTCCGCTCGATCTGCCGCGGGTCGAGGCGGTCCAGGCGTGGACCGTGCTCGAGGGCGTCGTGCGCCTGGTGGGCGATGGCTTCCGGCTCGAGATCCCGCGCGGGCGCTCGGCGGTCGTTCCGGCGGCGGTCGGAAAAATCCGCTGCGAGGCCGACCACGCCCACGCGGTCGTCGCCTCCATCGTCTGTTAATCGGGGTTAAGTCGCGCCCTTCGGTCGCGCCGAGACACGCGTCCGCGGCCAGCCACGCTACATTGGGTGGATGCGCACGCTCGCTCGCTCGGCCTCGCTTCTTCTCTTCTTCGTGGCGATCGGATGCGGCACGGCGATCACCGCGCCCGAGAACGATGCCGCCACACCCACCGTGGATGCCGCCACCCCGCTCGCGGACACGAGCACCCCCGTCGTGGACGCCGCGATGCCGGTGGATGCCTACGTGCGGCGCGAGGACGCGAACGTGCCGGTCACGACGACGAGCCTCGTGACGGGGCCCTACCACGTGGCCCCGGGCGTGGAGCAGACACTCTGCATCACGCTCGATCTGGGCAACGACCAGCCGATGATGCTGCGCGCGGTGCGGACGCACCTGACCGACGGCAGCCACCACCTCGTCGTCTCGCGCGCCGACGGGTACCCGGTCGATCCCACGCCGACGCCTTGCGCGCCGCTCACCCACGGAATCGGGCAGTCGATCTTCATCGCCGAGAGCCACGAGTCGGAGCTCGTCTATCCGCCGGGCACGGGGCTGCCGATGGCGCCGCATCAGGTCATCGGGCTCGAGCTGCACATGATCGACGTGACGCCCACCGCGATCGACATCCAGGGCTCGGTCGACTTCGACCTCGTGCCCGCGGATCCCTCGCTCCGCGAGGTGCACATCCTCTTCACCGGCAACGGCTCGCTCAGTCTGCCGCCGCACCAGGCGACGACGGTGCGAGGGCTCTTCGCGCTGCCGGACGGATCGGAGATCCTCGCGATGACGACGCACACGCATCAGCTCGGGACGAGCGCGACGCTCGACATCACGAGCTCGGACGGGGATCCCGGCCGGCGCGTCTTCGAGAACCTCGACTGGTCCGATCCGCCCCTCGAGGTGTTCGATCCGCCGCTCGTGCTCGCGCCCGGCGAGCAGGTGCGCCTGACGTGCAACTACTTCAACAACACGGACGACACGGTGACGTTCGGCACCGGCTTCTACGACGAGATGTGCTTCTTCTGGGCCTACTACGTCGGCGGCGCCTGACGGCGTCGATCGCGCGGGTCGAAGGTCTCGGGGGGGGCGAGGGCTGGGCGAGAGGAACGGCGAGAGAGCGACGCGATCAGGCGTCGCGACCGCCGCTGTGAGGGTGCGCGCCGTCGGCGACGAGCGCGGCGATCGAGCCGGGCGAGGGGAGCCCTGCGTTGGCGAACGCGCGGCAGAGCGCGGTCTCCGACCGGTAGCCCACGGTGCGCGCGACCTCGCCCAGCGCGACGTCTCGGAGGCTGAGCAGCGCCGCCGCGACGAGCAGGCGCCGTCGGTTGCGCGCATCGCGCCACGTGCCCGCGTTGAACCCGTAGCGCTGGTTGAGCTCGGACACGACTCGGTTGACCTGCCGCGCCGAGAGCGCGAGCGCGCGCTCGAGATCGACGCTCATCGGCTGCGCATCGAGCAGCGAGAGCGCGCGGTCGAGCGCCTCCGACACCGGTGCGAAGCGCTCGGCCTCGTCGGCCTCGGGAAGCGCTGCCGTCGGGGTGAGGCCGAGCGAAGCGAAGAGCGCGCGCAGTGGCACGAGGACCTCGCGGTCCCCCGCGCGCAGCCGCTCCGCGCAAGCGAGGGCCTGCGCACGCGCCTCCGGCGTCGCCTCGCGCGTCTCGAGCGAGCCGGGGCGCTCGACGAAGAGCGTGCCTGGCTCCCACTCGACCACGATCGCTCCGTAGCGGGGCTCCGCTTCTTGCCGCATCTCGACGCCGCTCTTTCCCGGCAAGAGCGCGACGGCGCCCGGCGAGAGCCAGCGTTCCTCGCCGTGCCAGCGCAGCCGCGCGCGCCCCTCGACGAGGAAGGTCGCGACGGGGCGGCCGAGCTCGCCCTTGCGATCGAAGGCGCGCAGCGCGAGGGCGTCGTCGCAGATCACGCGCTCGTTCTCCACCAGGTGGACCCGGAAGCGCGGATGGAGGAGCGCGAGCGTGGACACGCGGGCACCGTGCGCGGTGCATCGCGTGTCGCGTCGAGACACGAGCACGCGGCCAGTGTCCGCCCGTGTCCGATCTTGTCAATGGTCGGGCGCGCGCCGGGCGGGTCGACGAGCCCTTTCTAACGCGCGCCGGTTCGGCTACACGATCGCTCCGTGGACGCCCCGTCCCTCACGCTGCCGCTCCCCGTCGAAGAGCTTCCCGAGGCGCTGCGTCGCTTCGGCGATCCCGCTGCGCCCGAGCGCGTGCGCACGATCGCGGCGCGCGGCCTCGTGCCCATCAAGGGCGGCGAGCTCGTCGCGTTGCTGCTCCAGCTCGCGGCCGATCCCGTCGAGGCGGTGGCGACGAGCGCGAAAGCGACGCTCGACGGCCTCCCTGCCGCGGTGCTCGAGACCGCGTGCGATGCGCCCTTCCATCCCGCGTTCCTCGATGCGCTCGCTGATCGGCTGAGCGGGCAGGACGAGCGGCTCGAGCGGCTGCTCTCGAACCCCGCGCTCGCCGACGCGACCATCGCGCGAATCGCGCGCACGTGCTCCGAGCGCGTGGCCGAGCGCGTGGCCCTGAACGAGCAGCGGATGCTCGCCGCGCCTGCGATCGTCGAGGCGCTCTACAAGAACCGCTTCACGCGCATGAGCACCATCGATCGCCTCATCGAGCTCTGCGTGCGCAACGGCGTCGTGCTCGAGGGCATCGCGACCTTCCAGGCGCACGCCGAGGCGATCGCCGGGCAGCTCATCCCCGAGGCGAGCGACGAGCCGCTCCCGTCCGATCTGGCGTTCGCGCAAGCGCTCGAAGAGGACGATGGCGGCGATCCGCACGAGCAGGACAAGGCCGAGGGCACCGAGGAAGTGCGGAAGAAGTACCTGCCGCTCTCCAACCAGATCGCGGGGATGAACACACAAGAGAAGCTGCGGCTCACGCTGACGGGGAACGCAGCGGCGCGCGCGCTGCTCGTGCGCGACTCGAACAAGCAGGTCGCGTTCGCGGCCGTCAGCTCGCCGTCGACGACGGAGGCCGAGGCGAACAACATGGCCCACAGCCGCCAGGTCGGAGAAGACATCCTCCGATTCATCGGCAACAAGCGCGAATGGCTCGGCAACTACGAGCTCAAGAAGGCGCTCATGTTCAACCCCAAGACGCCGGTGGGGATCTCGATGCGCTTCCTCTCGCACATGCACGTGTCGGATTTGCGCGACCTCTCGCGCAGCCGCGGCGTGGCGGCGGCGGTGAAGTCGGCCGCGATGCAGCGCTTGAGCAAGAAGGGTGGTCAGGGCTGAGATGTCGATTTTCGGGCGCCTGTTCGGGGGAGCGAAGGCCGAGGACGAGAAGAAGCGCGCCGACGCGCTCTTCGAGGCGAAGCACTTCTACGAGGCGAAGACCGCCTACGAGAACGCCATCGACGCGCGCGACGCGACCGAGGCGCTGAAGAAGACGCTCGCCGCCCGCGTCGACGCGTGCCGCGACGCGCTCGCCGAGGCGCGCATCCGCGAGGCCGAGGAGCACCTGCGCCACGGGGATCTCGTGATGGCGCGCACCGAGCTCGCGAACGCGATGGAGGTCGCGGCCTCGGAGCGCGTGCGCCGCGACGCCGAGCGCCGGCTCGAGAAGGCCGAGCGCAAGGACGCGCAGGCGCAGGCGCAGGCCGACGAGGAGCCCACCGACGACGAGCGCATCCTGCTGCTCGCCGCGCAGTGGGAAGAGGCGCAACAGGCCGAGTACGACGAGTACGGCGAGCGCTTCCGCGCGGCGCTCGTCGCGATGGAGAAGGGCGAGAACGAGCGCGCCCGAGACGAGCTCGAGGCGCTGAAGGCCGAGCATGCGGACGACGATCCGCCGCCGGTCTACCTCTATCTCGAGCTCGCGCGGGCCCGACAGCGCTGCGAGGACGACGAAGGCACGGCGAAGGCGCTGCGCACGTTCCTCAAGCGCGTTCCCGAGGACGACCGCAGCGAGGCGCGCGTGCGCGCCTACGAAGCGCTCGCGCTGATCGCCGATCGCGCCGGCGACGAAGAGAAGGCGATGAAGCAGTACGAGAAGGGGATCGAGGCGATGGCCGACGATCCGCGCCCGTACCTGCAGTTCGGCGTGTACCTGCGCCTGAAGGGGCACGCCGCCGAGGCGATCGAGCTGCTCGACCTCGCGATCGATCACATGGACGAGGATCGGCCGAGCTGGCTCGCGCACCAGGAGCTCGGGCTCGCGCATCGCGACGCGGGAAACGACGCGAAGGCGGTCGAGGTGCTCGAGAAGGTGCTGCGCTTCTTCGTCCAGCGAGGCACCACCGATCTTCCGGTGGCGACCGCGATGGCGCTCGCGGAGCTCAGCGAGAAGCAGGGCAACGACGTGCGCGCGGCCGATCTCTACTCCTCGCTCGCACGCGGCAGCGACAAGGCCAACCACCTCACCTACCACCGCCACGCGGCGCGGGTGCTCGAGCGCCTGGGGCTCGACGACGAAGCACGGCGCATGCTCGTGCGCGCGGCGGGGCTCGCCGAGAAGGACGCGGCGGCCGCCGAGGAGATCCGGCGCGCGCTCGCGCGGCTCGATGGCGAGGACGAAGGCGGCGACGACGACGACGAAGGCGAGGACGAGTAGCTCGCCGCGCCGCCCGTCAGTCCGTGAGCTCGAAGTGCGCGCGGGCCTTGGCGAAGCGCGCGACCGTTCCGATCAAGCCACCGCGGGAGGCGAGGTTCTCGAGCACGGCGAGCGCGCCCGCGCGGTCGAGCCCACGTCGATCGCGGCCGAGGGTGGCGAGCGCGTCGCTCACGAGCTCGGCCGCTCGCTCGGCCCCGACCGCCGGCGCGAGCATGTTCACGAGGCGCGCCACGTTCGGATGATCCGCCGGCGGGCCCGGGGCCCGTGGGTCGGTGCGCAGGGTCTCGGGGGCGCGGTGTGCGCCCGAGCCGCGCACGCGCTGGCGCATCATGCGCGCCGAGACGCCGACCGCGCCGCGTACGGTCGCGAGCTGATCGAGGATGCGCTCGGCCTCGTCGGGGTCGGCGGCGTGCGCGCCGCTCGCGCGCGCGGCCTCGTCCACGAGCTCGGCCGCCTTCTCGCGACCGACGATGGACGCGAGGTGCTCCACGATGTCCCCGCGCCGAATCGTGGTCATCGCCCTCCGCTCGTGTCGGGGGCCGGGCTCATCGGGGGAACGCGAGCACGACGCTCGTCGTGTTGTGGAAGGCGCTCATCTCGCCGGTCGAGAGCGCGACCTCGCCGTACGTCTCGAGCCCCGCGAGCGGCGCGCCGCCGAGCGCACGGCTCATGGCCTGCACGGCGCCCTCGAAGCCGTCGCCGAGGATGAGCTTGCGGCAGATGCAGTCGAACACGATCGCGCCCGCGACCTCGCCCTCGATCCCGGCGCGCGCGCGCTCCGCGGCGAGGCGCGCGCTCTCGAGCTGCGATCGCTCGTCGCTCTCGGTCACGCGCACCACGGCGCCTTCGGGGATCGCCGCGGCGAACTGGATCGAGCCGCCCTCTCCGAGCGAGAGCGGCGCGCGGATCTTGTAGCCCTCGCCGTTCGCGAGGCCGGCCTCGAAGCGCAGGAGGAAGCCGGGCGCCTCGCTCGGGGGGAGCGCGTCCACGTCGATCCCGCGCTCGCGGGCGCGCGCGCGCGTGACCTCGCGCCAGACGTCCCACGCCGGGCGGCCCTCGATCTCGTGCACGGTGGCCCCGCTCGCGCGCGTCACACGCAGAGGGCCCGAGAGGGCGCGGTGCCCGTGTGCGACCCCGACGGCGAGCGGACGGCGCGAGAAGACCTGCGCGACGACGATCGCGTTCGAGCGCGTGGTCGCGCCGCACGCGACGCGCGTCTCCACCATGCGCAGATCGTCTCCGGCGGCGCCGCCCACGAGCGGCGTGCCGTCGCCGAGGCGCTCGGCGACGAGCAGCGAGGCTTCTTCGCCGTTGCCGGCGAGCGGATCGAGGAACGTGATGCCCGTGCGGTACGGAAAGCCCTCGATCGCGTCGGGCTGGCCCTCGAGCGCGCTCGCGACGGCGGCCTCGGGGCTCTCGCGCAGGCCGCCCCCGATCCCCGCCGTGAAGCGGAGCTCGTCGCTCGAGATCGCGATCAGGGCCAGGCCACCGCGCGTCTCGCGCTCGCCCGTGAACTCGCCCGCCGTGCTGGCGCCCACGACCGTACGCCCCGGCGCGGCGAGACCGGCCACGATCGTGTCGAGCGGGAGCGAAGGCGAAGCGAGCACGCACACGAAGTCGGGCGAGGCGCCGAGCTGGCGCTCGAGGGCCTCGTCGAGCTGGCGTGGGGTCGACTCGGCGGCGGCAGCGAGACTCGCGGTCTGGGTCGTCATCCGGCTCCCCTTCTTCGGTACCACGGGGGGTGCGTGGCCCGCCACGGGCCCACGCGATCTCATCGACCGCGGTGGGTCGAAACTTCAGTGTTCTTCCACCCTCCGCGCGGGCTCAGCCGGTGTGTCGTCTCACCTCGACCCGTGTGTCCGCCTCGTTCGGCGGCGGCGGCGTGGACGGAGGCGGCAGCGCCCGGGCGCGCGGCAGATCGGTCACCGGCGCAGGCGTCCAGGCGCTCGCGACCGAGCAGCGGGCGAGCGCCTCCGCGAGCGCGCGGCCATCGGGAAAGCGGTCTTCCGGCTTCTTGGCCAGCGCTCGCGCCACGATCGCGTCGACGTCCGGCGGAACGCCGCGCTGGCGCTCGCTCGGCGGGACCGGTGCGTCGTTCAAGTGGGCGAGCAGCGTCGCGCCGGGGGAGTCGCCCTTGAAGGGCGGGCGCCCCGTGAGCGCGAAGTAGAGGACCGCGCCGAGCCCGTAGACGTCGCTCGCCGCGGTCGCGGCGCCGCCCGTGATCACCTCGGGCGACATCGTGGCGGGCGTTCCGGCGACGGCCCCCGTCTGCGTGAGGTGGCTCGCCTGCTCGCTCGCGCTGCGGGCGATCCCGAAGTCGAGCACCTTCACGAAGTCTCCCTCGCCGCCGGCGCTCGTGACGAAGAGGTTCTCGGGCTTCACGTCGCGATGGACGATGCCGGCATCGTGCGCTTCGGCGAGCGCGCGCGCGGCGTGGGTCACGAGGTAGACGGCGCGTGCAGGCGGCATCGGCCCTTCGCGCTTCACGAGCTCGCCGAGGCTCGCGCCCTCGAGAAGCTCCATCGCGTAGTAGAGCAAGCCATCTTCGGTGCGGCCCGAGTCGAACACGCGCACGGTGTTGGGGTGCGTGAGGCCCGACGAGAGGCGCACTTCGCGCTCGAAGCGTGCGGCGGCGACCTCGTCGGTCTCGTCCCCGATGCGCAGGATCTTCAGCGCGACTTCGCGCTCGAGGCCACGGTGCCAGGCCGCCCACACCTCGCCCATGCCGCCCTTGCCGATGCGGCGCCGCAACGCGTAGCGCCCGATGCTGTGGGACTCGGCGATCGAGCGGCGCAGCTGGAAGAGGCGATTGCTCGCGAGCACCACGATGGCGGTCGTGGTGAAGATCAGGCTGACGTGCGCGCCGAAGTGATAGAGCGCGTCGCGGTCGCTCAGCTGCCCGCGCATCGGCGCGTAGGCGAGCGCGCCGATCGTCATGCCGATCGGATAGACGAGCGCCGCGCCGATCATGGGCCACGCGTGCTTGCGCGCCGGCCGCGGGACGATCGTGGTCCCGGCGAGCACGACGAGCGTCGACTCGGCGAAGAGGCTCCGCATCCCACCCGTGACGGCGGCCTCGAGCGTGAGCGTCACCATCAGCAGGAAGACGGTGCCGTAGAGGAGGAACGTGAACTCGCGGAGCGAGATGGTGGGCCGCCGCCGCACGCGGGCGAGCGCGTAGAGGAACCAGGGCATCGGCAGCGCGCGGAGCAGGAGCAACGTGGCGAGGTCGCCCGCGCCGCCGGAGGCGAGGTGCGCGAGATCGATGAGGACGAAGAGCGGCCACGTGATCACCGCGAAGAGCAGCACCGGGCGCGCGCGGCGGAGGTCGCCCACGTGCTGGCTGCCGAGCGCCGCGCGCCCGAGACCGGTGTTGCGCGTGCCCCCGGTGCCGCTCGGGGCTGCCGCGTCGCCGGGCGAAGAGCGTGCGTCGGGCGGAGGGAGGCTCGCCGGGCGCTGCGGGCTCGGAGCCTCCGCGGGCGTGCGCGCCGGATCGCTCCTCGTCTCGTCGTCGTTCGACACGTCGTGCTCGTGCGCGCGATCGAGGCGTGGCGCCCAGCCGCATCCGCTTCTGCGCACGTCGATGGTAACGCGGCTCGCGCCGGAGGCGCTATCGTGGGCCGTGGCACGCGCACGCAACGGCAAACCGCCTCCGCCTCCGCCCCAGGGCTTCGTGATCGATCCGCCGGTCGAGCCGATGCTCAGCCGTCCCGTCGAGGGCGAGGGGATCCCGGAGGGGGCGCTCTCGTACGAGCCCAAGTGGGATGGGTTCCGCGCGCTCGTCTTCCGCGAGGGCGACGCGCTCTACGTGCAGAGCCGGGATCTGCGGCCGCTCGATCGCTACTTCCCGGAGCTCTGCGAGGCGCTGAAGAAGGCGTTGCCCGCGAGCCTCGTGGTCGACGGCGAGATCGTGATCGCGACCGAGCACGGTCTCGACTTCCAGGCGCTCCAGCTGCGCCTGCATCCGGCGGCCTCACGGGTGGCCAAGCTCGCGGCCGAGCTGCCGGCCTCGTTCGTCGCCTTCGACCTGCTCGCGCTCGCGGGCGAGGACTTGCGCGCGTTGCCGCAGGTCGAGCGCCGTGCGCGCCTCGAGCGCTCGCTCGCGGGCGTCGCGCCGCCGATCCACGTGACACCGAGCACGCGCGATCCGGCGCTCGCGGCCGAGTGGTTCCGGCGCTTCGAGGGCGCGGGGCTCGACGGCGTGATCGCCAAGCCCGATGCCGCGCCCTACGAGCCGGGCAAGCGCACGATGTTCAAGATCAAGCACGCGCGCACGGCGGACTGCGTGGTCGCCGGCTTCCGCTGGCACAAGGACGGGGAGGGCGAGCGCGTCGGATCGCTCTTGCTCGGGCTCTACGACGACGCGGGGCAGCTGCAGCACGTGGGCGTCACGTCGTCGTTCACGATGCAGAAGCGGCGCGAGCTGGTCTCGCTGCTCGCGCCGCTGCGCGAGGGCGCGATGCAGGCGCATCCGTGGCGCGCGTGGATGGAGGCGATGGTGGCCGAGACCGGCGGCGATCCCTCCGCGATGCAGCGGATGCCCGGAGGCCAGAGCCGCTGGAGCCAGGGCAAGGATCTCTCGTGGGAGCCGCTCCGCCTCGAGCGCGTGTGCGAAGTGAAGTACGACCACCTCGAGGGCAGTCGCTTCCGGCACGCAGCCACGTTCCAGCGGTGGCGCGAGGACAAGCGGCCCGAGGACTGCCGCTACGATCAGCTCGAGGTCACGCCGGCCTACGAGCTCGCGAGGATTTTCGGTCGCGCTCCGCGGCCGCTCTGATCACGGCTGGGCTGACGGTGCTCGGCCCCGAGGGCCCGTACGGGAGTGGGCTCGGCCCGCGGATCGAAGAGGCCGGAGCGGGTGAGCCGGTCACTCGTAGCCGTCGATGCAGCAGCCGCACGCGCCGGTGTCACCCCGGTGCTCGCGGCGATCCGAGAGGCGAACGAAGCGGCCACGCCGATACGCGAGGACGACGAAGTGCTCGACGACCTGGCACGCGCCGGGGCACTCCGTGACGCGGCACTCGTAGCGCAGCTCGCCGCCCTCGACGGTGGGCGGCTGACACGCGCTCGCGTCGGCGTGGCGCGCGAGGAGACGGGCGACGGCACGCGAGAGCTCGGCCTCCGTGGGCGGCGTCGGGCCGGGCGCCCGCGCAGGGGCCGGATCCTGTGCGAGCGCCGTGGATGCGACCAGACACGCGACCGCGACGAGGGCGACCCGCATGCTCCGAGGATAGCGCTTTCGCGGCCGCGCCGATCACGGGTCGGACCGCCGCCGAGCGCGCGCTTCGCGCTCCCGTCGGGTCGTCGGGAGCGCGTGCGCCGTCGATCAGTCGTCGAGGAGCGCGCGCAGCCACGCTTCCGTGGCATCGCTCGCGGCCGTCTGCGTCGCGATGCTCACGAGCTCGCGCCGCAGCTCGGTGCGGGCGAGATCCGCGAGGCCCCATGCACCGAGCACTTCCGCGACGGTCTTGCCCTCGTTCGCCTTCACGAACGCCGCGACCTCGGCCTTCAGCATCTCCGCGAGCTCGGGACGCGAGGCGCCGAACGCGATGGCGCGCGCCGCCAGCTTGTCGACCGCCTCGCGCGGCAGAGCGTCGGCATCGCTCGCCAGATCGGCCGCCTTCGCCGCGAGCACGCGGTCGACCACGCGCTCGCGCATGCGCCGCAGGATCGCCTGCCCCTCGTCGGACTCGAGGCGCGCGACGAACGACGCCTGCAGTGGCTCGAACGCGCCCTGGCTGAACTCGCGCGCGGCCGCGTGGATGCGCTTCTCCATCTCGCCGCCGAGGCCGCCGAGCACGCCGCGCCCGAGATCGGCGAGCTTGCCGGCGCGCTCGCCGGCGTTGTGCGCGAGCTCGCGCGCGATGCCGAAGAGCTTGCCGGCCGCGCGCGCCGGCCCCTCGGCCTCCGTGACGTTGCCCACGAGCGGGAGCTTGCGCGCGAAGGCGAGCAGCGTGTCCTGCAGCACCGGCGCGATCAGCTCGCGCACGTCGGCGGTGTCGACGAGGCCCTGGGTCCACTCGCCGCTCGGGAGCTTCGCGCCCGCGAGCACGTCGTCGAGGAGCGCGCGACCGCCCTCGGGCAGCCAGTCGGAGATGCGGTCGCCGCGCGAGGCGAGCAGCGCGCGCTGCCGATCCCACGCCGGCCGCACCAGCGTCCCGAGCGCGCGCTCGACGCGATCGGCCTCGACGACCTTCGTCGTGATCGCGATCACGCGCTCGGGATCGATCGTGCTGGCGAGTGGGCGCGCGAGCGCGGCGTCGAGCAGCAGATCCACGAGGGCGAGCAGCGCGGGGCTCTCGGGTGCGCGCAGGCGCGTGAGGGCGCGTGCGACGAGGAGGTCGATGTCGGTGGACACGGCACAGGCCTACCTGCGGTAGGTGTGCGCGTCGAGCGGCCGCGATCCGTCGCGCGCGCGCGGAGATCGGAAAAGTCCGCCCGCGCTAGGTGCGGAGGCGCCGTTTCATCGCGCGCGAGGCGATCGGGACGACGAGGGCCGCGATCCTTCGCGTACGATTCGGCTCGTGCAGCCGACGTTCATCGATCCGGTGCCCGGGCCCGAGGTCGCGCGCGCGCGCGTGCCGAGCTGGCTCTCGCCAGGCGTCGAGATCGAGGGGCGCTATCGCTTGCTGCGGCCGCTGGGTGAGGGCGGCGTCGGCGCGATCTGGATCGGCGAGCAGATCGGCCTCGGCCGGCGCATCGCGGTGAAGGTGCTGCACGCCGAGATTGCGAACGACCCGAGCATGCTCGAGCGCTTCGAGCGCGAGGCGAAGGTGCTCGCCTCGCTCGCGCACCCGCACATCGTGGCGATCAACGACTACGGCGTGTGGCAGGGCACGCCCTACCTCGTGATGGAGCTGCTGGAGGGGCGAACGCTGGGCGAGCTCCTGAGCGAAGGGCCGCTGCCGGTGCTGCGCGCGATCCAGATCGCGCAGCCGCTCCTGCGCGCGCTCTCGTATGCGCACGCGCGCGGCGTCGTGCATCGGGATCTGAAGCCGGCGAACGTGTTCCTGCAGGCGCTGCCCGATCACGCCGATCACGTGAAGCTGCTCGACTTCGGGTTCGCGCTCGCGGAGGACGCGGGGCCCTCGCTGACGAAGACGGGGATGGTCGTCGGTACGCCCTGGTACATGGCGCCCGAGGCGACGACGGGCGCGGTGCTCGATGCGCGCGCCGACGTGTACGCGGTCGGCGTGCTGGTCTTCGAGATGATCCTCGGGCGCCGCCCCTTCGAGGGCGAGGCGATCGAGGTGCTGCGGCGCAAGATGACGGAGGAGGCGCCGTCGATGCAGGCGTTTCCGTCGAGGGAGAGCGTGCCGCCCGCGCTCGTCGAGACGGTCGCGCGCGCGCTCGCGCGGGACCCCGACGCGCGCTGGCCGAGCGCGAACGAGCTGGCGCTGGCGCTCGCCACGATCTCGGCCGAGCTCGCGCCGCCGGTCGTGTCGCGGCCGCCGCCCGCGCCCGTGGCGGGGCGTGACGAGCGCGCGACGATCCGCGAGGACGCGCCGCCCGCGGGCCTGCGTGAGACGCGGCAAGAGCGGGGGAAGGGTGCGGTCGCGCCCGCGCGTGAGGCGGGTGGGCGGCCGGCGATCGGGCCGAGGCTGATCGCGGCGCTCGTCGTGCTCGCGCTCGGGGCGGGCCTGGTGGTGTGGTGGAACGGTGGTCGCGGTGCCGAGGAAACCGTCGTGGGGGGCGGCACCGATCGCGGCGACGGCGCCCCCCTCGAGCCACGCAGTCCCAGTCCCCAGCCCTCGCCCGCGCTCGCGGGACCGGAAGACCCGCGCTCCGGCTCGGCGCCGCCGGAGGTCTCGCCGCCGCCTTCGACCGTCGCGGTGCCCTCGCCCTCGCCCTCACCCGAGACCACGGCGGTGACCACGGACGAGCCCGCGCCCTCGACCGCCGCGGCCACGGTGACGCTCGTCGATCCGTGGTCGCACGACGTGCCGCCCGCGCTCGCGCGCCTCCGACGGCTCGTCGATCGCGCGCGGCCGCCGGAGCGGCGCGACCTGCGCGAGATCTCCGAGTACGCGCACGCGCACCACGCCGACGCGCGCCCCGTGCTCCTGCTCGGGCATGCGTTCGCGCGCATGCACTGGATGGCCGAGTCGCTGGAGCGCTACGACCGCGCGCTCGGGATGAGCCCCGACGCGCGCGCCGATCCGAACGTGCTTCCGGATCTGGTGCTGCTCGCCACGGCCGAGAGCACCGCGCGCGAAGCGGCCGCGCTGATCACGGCGACCTACGGCGCCGAGGCGCTGCCGGCGATCGATGCCGCGCTGGGCGCGCGCGATCTCGACGACGAAGATCGCGCGCGCTTGGTGGCGCTGCGCGCGCGCCTCGACGGCTGACGCGCCCCTCGCGCTATCCTCTGCGCGTGGCGAGCAAGAGCGAGAAGATCACGCTGCGGATCGGCGAGCGCGACGTGTCGATCTCGTCGCCGAGCAAGGTCTACTTCCCCGAGGCCGGCGTCACGAAGCTCGACGTCGTGCAGTACTACCTGGCCGTCGCCGAGGGCGCGCTGCGTGGCGCGGGGGGGCGGCCGAACGTGCTCGTGCGCTACGTCGAGGGCATCGGCGAGCCGGGCTTCTTCCAGAAGCGCGCGCCCGATCATCGACCGGACTGGCTGGAGGTCGTCGCGCTGAAGTTCCCTTCGGGCCGCACGGCCGAGGAGCTCGTGCCGCGCGAGCCGGCCGCGCTCGCGTGGATGGCGAACCTCGGCTGCCTCGAGCTGCACCCGCATCCGGTGCGCGCCGAGGATCTCGATCACCCCGACGAGCTGCGCGTCGATCTCGATCCGGTGCCCGGCGTCGAGTGGCCGCAGATCCGCGACGTCGCCGGGGTCGTGCGCGAGGTGCTGGCCGATCTCGGGATGGTCGGATGGCCCAAGACCTCGGGCTCGCGCGGCATCCACGTCGTGATCCGCATCGAGCCTCGCTGGGGGTTCTCCGAGGTGCGTCGCGCCGCGCTCGCCTTCGCGCGCGAGGTGGAGCGGCGCGCGCCCACGATCGCGACGAGCAAGTGGTGGAAGGAAGAGCGGCACGGCGTCTTCCTCGACTACAACCAGAACGCGAAGGACCGCACCGTCGCGAGCGCGTACTCGGTGCGGCCCAAGCCCGATGCGCGGGTCTCGGCGCCGCTCACGTGGGAGGAGCTCGCCGAGTGTCGCCCCGAGGACTTCACGCTGCGGACGATGCCGGCGCGCTTCGCGGCGATCGGCGATCGGCACGCGGAGATCGACGCGCACCCGTGCTCGATCGAGAAGCTGCTCGAGATGAGCGCGCGTGACGAGCGCGAGGGGCTCGGCGATGCTCCCTGGCCGCCGCACTACCAGAAGCAGGAAGGCGAGCCAGCGCGCGTGCAGCCCTCGCGCGCGCGGAAAGAGGGCGCCGAGCCGCGACCGCGCGCGCCGCGAAAGCCGTGGACGCCGCCGATGCCGCGCGCGCCGGGCGAGCTGCCGCCGAAGTCGCGCCGCAAGAGCACGAAACCGGTGATCGAGATCGCGCGCGCCGAGCGAAAGGAAGACGCGGTGGCCGGCCTCGAGCGCTGGAAGGCCAAGCACGCGGACGTGGTGCCCTTCCTCGCGCCCGCCGACGTGCTCACCGACGCGATGCGCGGCCGCTACACCGCGTGGTGGCGCATCCGCGTGAACCTCGAGCACGTCCCGGAGGAGAAGCGCCCCGCGCAGGAGGCGCTCGAGGTCGACTACGAGCCCGGAGACATCCGCCCGGTGAACGCCGGCGGAGCGTCGAAGAAGCGCGCGAGCGAGACCGAGCCCGCCGCGGACGAGCGCCCCGCTTCCGAGCGCGACGAGGAGTGAGAGGGTGACAGGAAACCTGTCGCCCTCTCTCGCGGAGCGATACGAGGGGGAGGCTCCATCGGGATCCACTCCCGATGGAGGGGGCCGCGTATCGGCCCCCCGGGGAATGAGCGCGCGGAGCTCCGGCTCGGCCGGGGTGCTCAGCGCCCGCGGACGATGTCGCGCAGCGTCGCGTAGTCGCGCTCGGTGATCGAGCCCGTGCGCGCGCAGCGTACGTGGCCGGTCGGGTCGACGAGCACGTGGATCGGGATCGTCGCGCCGGCGTCGAGGCCGAGCGCCGTGAGCAGCGCGGGCATTCCACCCGGGTCGTCCAGGCGCGCGGTCTCGGGGGCGTCGGCGTTCGCCGCGCGATACGTCGTGACGGCCTCGGCGGTCGCGTCGACCGACAAGAACGAGAGCGTCACCGGCGCCTCCTCGGCGGCCATGCGCGCCGGCCACGCGCGCAGCGTCGGCATCTCTTCGAGGCACGGGTGGCACCACGTCGCCCACACGTTGATCCAGCGCCAGCCCTCGGTCGGCATCGCAGCGCCTTCGGTGTGCGGCAGCGCGAGCAGCGGGCCCTCGCCCGCCGGGTGCGACACGTCGCAGAAGCGCTCGGCCGGATCTTCGTGGCGCGCCGCCACCGCCTCGCTGCGCCGCGTCGGCGGCTCCGGCGTGACGGTCGTCTCTTCGCCGCAGGCGGCGAGCGTCAGTGCGATCATCGTTCCCACGAGCGCCCTTCTCAGCGCGGGCGTCGCCCGCGCCCCAGGGACATCGGCGGCGCAGCGCGCCGCGCCGCCTCGGAGCCGCGTGGAGGCGAACGATGGCTGCCGCAGCTCGGCGCTTCCTGCGATGCCCGGGTCGCCTTCCCGCCTCCCCCCCATCGTCGCGCCACGCGACGATGCGGGGACGAAGTCGATCAGAGTCGGCAGTCGATCCATGCGATGAACGCGCTCCGGTTGAGGTCCTCGGGGGTGCAGGCGGTCTCGGCGCCGCTCCGCGTCCAGCCGCAGAAGCTCGGGTCGAGCTGCGCGAACTCCTCGCCCAGCCAGAGCAAGCCTACCTGGCTCGCGAGATCCGGGTCGTGGAACGTCGCTTCGAGGTGGCTCATCACGGCCTGCGCGCGATCGTGCGAGAGCGCCGTGTTCACCTCGGCCGAGCCGTCGGGCGAGGCGCGCGCGACCACGAAGAAGTAGCTCGCGCCCCGCCGATCCGCGAAGACGCGGTCCACGAGCTGCGTCGCGCTGCCGTCGAGATCGCTCGACGCGCGCTCGAACTGCACGATGCCGCCGCGCTCGCGCATCGGCACGAAGAGCGCGTTGAAGTCGTCGCCGCTCATCGTCGCGACGCTGCGCGCCTCGACCGGCTGGCAACCGCGGCCGCTGCCGCCGATGAGCCCGCAGCTCGTGAGCACGCGGCGCAGGATCGTGCGCAGCGCGGGCGTGCAGTACGCCTCGTCCGCTTCGGCCGCCACGGCGACCTCGGGCTCGTCGCTCTCCGCGGCCTGCGCCTCGACGAGGCGGCTCGCCGCCGCCGACTGCCACGAGCGCACCATCACCGTGGGGATCAAGAGCGCGATCACCGCGATCACGCCCACCAAGATCGCCCTGCCGCTCATCGCGCACCTCCTTCTTCGCGATCGAGCAAGCGCGAGAGCGCGTAGTCGAGGCCGAGGTCCGTGTCCTCGTCGCAGAGGCGCACGTCGTCCACGTAGATCTGCGGCGTGAGCACGGGCAGCTGATTGGCCACGGCCCAGCGCAGCGACCGGTTCAAGCGAGCCTCGACCGTCGCCGAGCCGATGCAGCTCGCGAGCGCCGGGAACTGGGCGCGGACCATGCGGTCCACCGCCTCGCTTCCGTGCGGCCCCTGCGAGGCCTCGTGGATGCGCTCTTGGTTCTCGAAGGCCCAGGCGAGCACCTCTTCGGCGTCGCCTTCGGCGCAGAGCACGGCCTCGCTCACCACGCACGCGCCGGGATGGATCGACTCGGTGATCATCCAGTTGCAGTCGTGGTCGAGCGGGAAGAGCACGGCACGGCGGCTCACCTCGGCGGCGGCGCGGTGCTGCGCGAAGCGGTTCTCGAACGCGCGGCACGAGGGACAGAGCGGATCGAGCACCTCGGTCATCGTCACGCCGCGCGTCTGCGGGCCGAGCGCGACGTACACGCTGCCGGTTCCGCTGCCGCCGCTCGCGTCCGGATGGGCGAGCGTTCCGCAGCTGCCCACGTAGTGCGAGAAGTCGGGCGCGCCGCTCGCGTAGGCGACGACGGGCACGAGCACGAAGACGAGGCCGAGCGCGAACGCGCCCGCGAGCACGCCGAACGACACCGGCTCGGGCCCGCGCTGCGGCGCGCGCTTGCCGACGCGGCCCGCCTTCATGCGGCGATCCATCTCCGAGGCCGTCGCGAGTCGGATGCGCGCGCCCGCCTCTTCGTCGACCTCGGTCTCGTCGGGCAGGGTCGGCGGCGCCTCGACGGTGTCGGCCGCGCCGAACGACTCCAGAGTATCCTTCGTCCGGATCTTCGGCGCGGGCTCGTCATCGACGTCACCGAGCGGCGCCGCCCACGCGCTCCGCGCGCGCACCCACGACACGATCGCGAGGACGAGGCCGATGGTGCTCGAGCAGTAGATGCCGATGCAGAGCCGGCACGCCGCGCCGAGCTCGTGGAGCGAGAGGTAGCCCATCACGACCGATGTCAGGAAGGGCAGCCCCCACGCGAGCGCGAGATAACCGGTGGCGCGTGGGTCGCCGTCCTTGCGCGTGACGAGGAGCGCGAGCGCGACGAACGCGAGGTAGCCGAACACGGCCATCGCCGGGAGCGCCACCGGGATGCCGCCCCAGACGCTGTCGCGCATCACCGACGAGTAGGGGCTCATCAAGGTCACGTGGCAGCCGCTCGTGCCCGACACGTCGGGCGTGTCGGCGCCGGGGATGAACGAGCAGTGGATCGCGTGCACCTGCCGATCGAGGTGTGCCGTGAAGTCCGACGTCGAGACCGACGCGAACACGAAGCCCGCCACCGCGGCGACGAGGGTCGTGAGGACGAGGACGCGCTGGGCGATCATCGGGCCCCTATGATCGAGGAACGGGCCGAATTCAAGCGCGCGGCGCGCTCATGGGGCGAGAGTGAGCGTGCCGAAGCGCTCCGGCACGTGGAACTGCGGCCGCGGTGTCCCGGTGGGGAAGCGTGAGAGAAAGAGGCGCGGCGCGGGGGAATGGCCCGTGATGCGGAACAGCCCGATGTGCATGGCGCGCGGCGCGAGGGCCTCGAGATCGAGCGCGGCGGCGGGAAGGCGCACCTCGACGACGAAGCGGTGGGTGTCGTCCTCGATCCGCTCGGCGTGCGTGAGCCCGCTCGACCACGTGACGTCGCCGTGCGGGCGTGCGTCGAGGTCGACGGCGATGTCGAGGAAGTGGCCGCGCGGCCCGAGCTCGAGCTCGCGGTAGGTGCGCGGCGTCGAGGGGTCGGCGTCGACGAAGAGCTCGACGACGTCGTAGCCGTAGAGATGCTCGGCCTCGATCTCGGGCGGCGTCGCGGGCGCGGTGAGCGGCGCATCGAACGAGCCCTCGAACGCGACGTAGAGCGCGCCCTCGTCCCACGCGAAGCGGATCGCGGTCGTCGGGGACGCGACGGGCACGCCCGCGTAGTCCGCCGTGATCGCGATCGGCGGTGCATCGCGCCAGGCGTCGTCGTCGAGCGCTCCGTCGAGCACGGGCGGAGCGGCCGCGTGCACTGCGACGAGGGACGAGGACGACGAGGACGACGAGGACGACGAGGACGACGAGGACGACGAGGACGACGAGGACGACCCGTCCTGCGCGGCGCCCTCTCCCGCGAGCGCGGGAGAGGGCTGGGGAGAGGGACCTCGAAGCTCCAGCCGATCTCCCTCGCTGCGATCGGACCCCGGTCGTCCCGCCTGCCGCTCCCCCTCGCTTCGATCGGGCGCCTCTTCTCTGCGCTCGTCCGGCGGCGCGAGATCGCTCGCGGTCTCCGGTGCGCCACACGCGGTCACCGCCAGCGCGAGCACGATCCTCCAACCTCGCGAGAACATCCCGCGAGGCTGCCAGACGATCGCGCGCACGCAATGCTTGACCGCCGCGGGGCCTGGGAGACTCTTCGCTCGTGCGCTCCCACGTGCTCGCGGTTCTCTCCTTCGCGCTCGCGGCGTGCCAGACCGCGGCCGCGGCCGGCGATCCCTGCGTGCGCGACGCGCAGTGCGGCGCGTCGCTCGTCTGCGCGCTCGGGCGCTGCCGCGAGGCCTGTCGATCGACCCGCGACTGCGCGCCGACCGAGCGCTGCTTGGTGGAGCCCTCGACCGGCCTCAGCGCATGCTCGCTCTCGCGCCTCGACGACTGTACGACCACCGCCTGCGCGCCCGGCCTCGCCTGTCGCGACGGCGCGTGCGTGAACCTGTGCGGCGACGTCGTCGCGTGCCCGGACGGCGTGTGCGTCGACTCCATCTGCGTCGCTCGACGCGACCCCGTCGACGCCTCGCTCCCGTCCGGCGATGCCGGCGATGCCGCGGGCGACGCGCCGTCCGCCCCCGACGCCGGCACGGACTGTCACGGCCCGGGCTGCGATCCCGTCGTGAGCGTCTCGGTCGCCTCCGACGACGTCTACGCCACCACGGCTTCCGGCGCCGCGTGGGCGTGGGGCAGCGCCGTCCACGGCCAGCTCGGCGACGGGCTCGTCGCGCACCCCGGCTGTGACGACTGCGCGCTGACGCCGGTGCGCATCCTCGACCCGAGCGGGCAGCCGTTCGCCGACGTCGCCGAAGCGCGCGGCGGGGGGAACTTCGGCTGCCTTCGCCAGCGGAGCGGCGCCGTGTGGTGCTGGGGGCGCGGCTACGCCGGCCAGCTCGGCGACGGCCTCTCGCTCGACACGCTCGATCGCGTTCGCGTGCTCCGCGAGAGCCCGAGTGGACCCATTCCGATCGACGACGCGAGCGCGCTCTTCGTCGCCGGCAACTCGTCGTGCGTGCTCCGCGGGCCCGACCACGAGGCGTGGTGCTGGGGGGACGGGCCGTCCGGGCGCCTCGGAACCGGCGACGCGCGCGTCGCTGCCGTCGCGGTGCAGGCGACGGAGCTCGGCACGGACCTCGTCGCGATCGAGACCGCCAATCTCCACACGCACGCGCTCGCGCGCGACGGCACGATCCGCGCCGTCGGCCACGATCTGTGCTGCGTCGTGGGATCCGGCGTGCCCGACAGCGACGTCCTCCACGCCGTGACGACGCCGCTGCGCGCGACCTCGCTCGCCACCAACGCGCTCATCGCGTGCGCGATCGACACGGCGGGCGCGCTCCGGTGCTGGGGCGAGCAGGCGCCGATGTTCGGTGGCGCCGCCGGAGCGCCGCCCTTCGATGGCTCGGCGGGCCTGTGTTACCTCGCGTGCACACCGACCCCGCAGGTGATGGCGACACCGCCCGGGCATCCCTTCGTGCGCCTCTTCGGTCACAGCAACGGGACGTTCCTCGCGCTCGATCCGGTGGGGCGCCTCTACGCGCTCAACGGATCCCAAGAAGAGCCCTACGACGCGCTCCCGTTCCCCGTCGCCGTCGCGAGCGACCGGCGCTTCGTCGAGGCCTCGGTCGAGCGCACCGCCTGCGCCGTGACGCGCGAGGGCGATCTCTTCTGCTGGGGCGCCGAGGATCACGGTCAGCTCGGGCGAGGCCGCGTCTCGACGCTCTACGAGCCGACCCCGACCTCGGTGTGGCCATGAGGCGCGCGCGGCTCGTGATCTCCGCGGTCCTGCTCGCGGCGTGTCAGTCTTCGCCTCCGATCGGTGATGCGTGTGCCCGCGCCTCCGACTGCGCCTCGCCGCTGGTGTGCGCCATCGGTCGGTGCCGTGCGGCGTGCGCGACCAGCGCCGACTGCTCGGTCGGCGCGCGCTGTCTCGTGGACCCCACCAGCGGCTCGCGCGTGTGCTCCCTCTCCGTCGACGGTTGTGCGACGCATGCGTGCGCGCGCGGCTTCGTGTGCGTCGACGACGCGTGCGTGAACGCGTGCGGCTCGCTCGTCGAGTGCCCCGATGGCGTGTGCAGCGATGGGGCGTGCGTGGCCATCGCGTCCGATGCGGGGCCGCCGCCCGATGCGGCGATCGCCGACGCGGGCAGCGACGGCGGCGCGGACGGGGGCACCGACGCCGGCGCCGATCCGACGTGCCCGGGCGCGATCCCGATCACGCTGCCGGACGTGACCTTCGAGCCGGCGGGCCTCGCGAGCAGCGCGGCCGGCTGCGATCCGGATCTGCCCGATCAGGTCTACGTGCTCGACCTTCCGGAGCGCGCCATCGTCGCCATCTACATGGACGCGCTCCAGGGAGGATCCATCGGCTGGGTCTCTCGCTGCGATGGATCGGTCGCGCCCGCGTGTCACTCGGCGTGTCGCTCGTACGCGGAGATCGGCGGGCTGCTCGAGCCAGGCTCGTACCCCTTCGTGATCGACGCGGCCGTGACCACGCTCTTCCACGTCCACGTGCTGCCCGTGCCCGACGGGGTGCCGGTCGAGCCGCTGCCGCTGGCGACCGGGGGCGCCGCGTTCGGGCTCGACACCTCGATCGGCGCGGGCGCAGGCCTGCCGAGCACCTGCGGCGCGAGCGGCCCGAGCCACCTCTACTGGACGTACGCCTGCTACCTCGGCCCCTACCCGACGATCACCGTCTCGAGCTGCGGCTCGCCCACGAGCGTCGACCTCTCGTTCTTCCACGATGGCGGCTGGACCGAGCAGTGTGCGGTGGCCGATGCCGCGTGCGCGAGCGGCGCGGCGCAGACCGCCGACTTCACCGATCTCGGCGGCCCGGCCATCGTCGTGGTGAGCGTGACCGGGCACACCTCGGCCGACGTCGGGCCGGTGCACCTCGACGTGACGGTGCACTGACGCGCGGGCTTCAGCGCGCCTCGCCCGCCATCTCGCCGGTCGCGTGCGCGAGCCGCGCGCGGGCCAGGCTCGCCGCGATCCGCGCCCGCAGATCCGCGAGGCGCGCCTCGTTCGCGCGCCCGTCGGCGAGCAAGAGATCGTTCAGCGTCGACTCGCCCGCGCCGAGCGCCGCGAGCTGCGCGCGGTACGCCTCTTCCGCGGCTTCGGCGCTCGCGTGCGCCGCCGCCAGCGAGCGCTCCGACGTGCGCAGCTCCGCGACCGCCTGCCGCACCTCGAGCCGCACGGCGTCTTCCGTCGCGTGCATCTGCTCCTCCGCCGCGGCGATCTGCGCCGCCATCTCGTCCGCGTGGAAGAGCGCGCTCGCCGTGTCGTTCGGCGACCAGGTGAGCGCCGCGCCCAGCTCCCAGAGCGGGTTCCATGCTTGCGTCGGCGGGATGATGCGCGCGTTGGGGTTCGACTCCTCGGCGTAGCCGTACACGCTCACGTGGGGATAGCCCGTGGCGATCGTCGCGTCGCGCGCACGCGACGTGGCGGCGATCGCCTCGCGCATCGCGCGCAGATCCGCGCGCTGCTCGAGCGCCGCGCTCTCGAGCGCCTCGAGCGAGCCGGGCGCCGCGGGAATCGTCTCCGGCACGGCGCCCGCGACGCGGTAGCGCATCCCGGCGGGGGTCCCGAGCGCGATCGAGAGCGCCGCCCCGCTCACCTCGACGGCGGCCTCGGCGCGCGCGAGCGCCTCTTCGGCCTGCGCCACGCGTGCCTCGGCCTGCGCGCGATCCGCCGGGCCGAGGATCCCCGCGTCGGCGTAGCGGACGATCTGATCCCGAAGCGCCGCCGCCTGATCGCGCCCGCTCGTGGCGACGGCGAGCACGCCTCGCGCCTCCACGTAGCGAAAGAAGGCCTCGACGGCGGTGAACGCGACGTCGGCCTCGGCGGCGTCGATCCGGGAGCGCTCGGCGCGCAGGCGCTGGTCGGCGGCCTCCATCGCGGGGAGCGCCGCGAAGAAGATGTCCGAGAGCGGCACGGTGAGCCGCGCGGTGAACGCGCCCTGATCGCGCGGGATGTGGAACGCCACCGAGGGGCCGCCGGGGATGGGTTGCAGCTGCCCGTCGGGGAACCCATCGACGTGCGCATAGCGCGCCCCGAGATCGAGCCGCGGCACGAGCGCGACCGTGGCCGCGTGCAGGCTCCCCTCGGCGACGCGGACGCTCGCTCGTGCGGCCTCGATGCGTGGCGAGTGGCCGGTCGCGAGCTCGACGGCCCGCGCCGCGCTCAGCTCCTCGTCGCCCTCGGCGAGCGAAGCCGCGAGATCGAAGCGCGTTGGCGCAGGGGGCGCGGCGGCGGGCGCGGGCGGCGCGGCGACGTCCTGCGCGAGGGCGAGCGAGGGCACGGCGATCGCGAGCGCGATCGCGGCGAGAGAGACGACTCGGTGCATGGGCGTTACTCCACGGTCTTGCGGAAGCGGAGAGAGGCGACGGTCGCGAGCACCACGCCGAACGCGGCGAGGATCGCGAGCTGAGGGGCGACGGCGTCGAAGCCGGCGCCACGGACGAGCACGGCGCGCAGCACGTCGGTGTAATGCCGCAGCGGATTCACCATCGTGAGGGGCTGCAGCCACGCGGGCATGGAGCGGATGGGCGTCGTGATGCCGGAGAGCAGCGCGGCCGGCATCATGAACAGGAAGCCCGTCATGAACGCCTGCTGCTGCGTGTTGCTGACGGTCGAGATCAGCAGGCCCGCGCTGAGCGTGCTCATCAGGTAGAGCAGCGTCGCGCCGATCAAGAGGACGAAGCTCCCGCGAAGTGGCACGTCGAACACGTAGGCGCCGACCACCATCGCGAGGATGAAGTCGAAGAGGCCGATCATCGCGAAGGGCAGCATCTTCCCGACGAGCAGCACGGCGGGCTGCACGGGCGTCACGAGGATCTGCTCGAGCGTTCCGATCTCGCGCTCGCGGGCCAGCCCCATCGCCATGACGATGGTCGTGATGATGAGGAGCAGCATCGAGGCGATGCCGGGCACCATCGAGATCGCCGTCTCGAGGTGCGGGTTGTAGAGCACGCGGGGCCGCAGCTCGACGTCCGGCAGGTGCAGCGCCGTCGCCGCCGCGCCCATGCGCGCGCGCCGCGCCTCGATCACGTCGAGCGTGGCGTCGCCGAAGAAGCGCGCCACGGCCGAGCCGGCGACGGCGCTCCGGTTCGGGTCCGATCCGTCGACGATGACCTGCACCTGCGCCGGCATGCCGGCCGCGCCGCGGGCGAGGCGCCGCGAGAAGCCGCGCGGGATGATCACGGCCGCCGCCGCGTGGCCACGCACGATCTCGCTCGTCGCCTCTTCGGCCGTCGCGCGCGTGTCGACGCGCTCGAGCGTGCCGTCGGCAAACATGCGCCGCAGGTGCTCGCGCGAGGCGCCCGTCGCGTCCTGGTCCACCACGATCGTCGGGACGTGGTCGACGTCGAGATCCGCCGCGTTGCCGAAGACGAAGAGCTGGAGGATCGGCGCGACGAGCAGCAGGCCCATCATTCGGCGGTCACGCGCCGTCTGGCGGATCTCCTTCATCATCACGGCGAAGAGCGAGGCCCACATGGTCAGGCGAGCTCCCGCTTGAAGCGCCGCGTTCCGATGAAGAACATGACGGTCGCGAAGATCGCGAGCGCGACGAGATCCGTCTGCACCTCCGCGAAGCCGTTGCCGCGCAGGAGGATCCCGCGCAGCGCGTGGATGAAGTAGCGCGCCGGCACCACGTTGCTGATCACGCGGAGCGGGAGCGGCATGTTCTCGATCGGGAAGAGGAACCCGCTGAGGAGCATCGAGGGCAGCATCGACGACATGGTCGCCATCTGCGTCGCCACCATCTGGCTCTTGGCGACGATGGAGATGACGAGGCCCTGGCCGAGCATGCCGAACAGGAAGAGCGCCGAGGCGAGCGCGAGCGCGACGGTGTCGCCGCGCACCGGCACGTCGAACACCCAGGTGCCCGCGGCGAGCACGACGAGCGCCGCGATCGCGCCGAGCGCGAAGTAGGGCAAGAGCTTGCCGATCATGATCTCGGCCGTTCCGACCGGTGTCACGAAGAGCTGCTGCATCGAGCCGCGCTCGTACTCGCGCGCCATCGTGAGCGCGGTGAGCAGGACGCAGACGATCGCGAGCACGTACGCGACCAGGCCCGGCACGAGATAGAGCGCCGAGCGCGATCCCGGGTTGAACCAGGTCGTGACGCGCACGTCGTAGGGCGGCGAGAGGCGCAGGCCGCGCGAGGCCGCGACCTCCGACGAGACGGTGCGCAGGACCGCGTCCATCTTGCCGATGATCTGCGTCGCGGTGTTGGCCTCGACGCCGTCGACGAGGATCTGGACGGTCTGGTGCTCACCGCGCCCGAGGCCGTCGCCGAATCCGCGCGGGATCACGAGCACGGCCGAGGCCTGCCGCAGCTCGAAGATCTCTCGCGCGCGCTCGGGCGTCAGGTCGCCGGCCTCGACGCGCTCGAACTCGCCGGAGGCGAACATGTGCTCGGTCACGGCGCGGCTCTCGACCGAGCGGTCCTCGTCGATCACGGCGACGGGGAGGTGATCCATGTCGAAGCTCACGCCGAAGCCGAAGAGCACGAGCAAGACCGCCGGCATCCCGAGCGCGAGGTAGAGCGAGCGCGGATCGCGCGCGACGTGGAGGACCTCCTTGCGCGCGATGGCGACGATGCGGCGAGGCGAGAGCATCTACGCCGCCTTCTCCGCGCCGCGGATCGCGGCCTCGGTGCCGGCGTCGGCGGCGGCGAGGAAGACGTCCTCGAGGGTCGGCTCGACGCGCTCGACCAGGCCCACGCGTGCGCCGGCCTCGGTGACGAGGGCGCGCAGGGCGTCCTCGTCGAGCGCGCCCTCGGCGACCCGCACGTGCAGGCCGGTGCCGAACCCCTGCGCGCCGATCACGCCTTCCGTGCTCCGGAGCGCGGGGAGCGCGCGCAGCACGCCCTCGCCCTCGATGCGGATCATCCGGCCGGGCACGAGCGTGCGCTTCAGCTCGGCCGGCGTGTCGAGCGCCACGAGCTTGCCGGCGACCATCAGGCCGATGCGCGCGCAGTACTCGGCCTCGTCCATGTAGTGCGTCGTCACGAAGACGGTGGTGCCGCCCTTCGCGAGGCGCCGGATGAGCCGCCAGAAGTCGCGGCGCGAGGCGGGGTCGACGCCGGCCGTCGGCTCGTCGAGGAAGACGATCTCCGGCCGATGCAGGAGGGCGCTCCCGAGCGCGAGGCGCTGCCGCAGGCCGCCGGGAAGGGCGCCCGTCATCTCGCCGCGGAGCTCGGTCATGCCGACCTCGTCGAGCGCGCGATCGATGCGGCCGCGCAGCTCACGCCCCATCGCGCCGTAGATGCCGCCGAAGAACTCGAGGTTCTGCTGCACCGTGAGGTCGAGGTAGAGCGAGAACTTCTGCGACATGTAGCCGATCGACTTCTTCACGAGGTCGGGGCGCTTGCCGACGTCGTGGCCGGCCACGCGCGCGAGGCCGCTCGTGGGCGCGAGCAGGCCGCAGAGCATGCGGATGGTCGTCGACTTGCCGGCGCCGTTCGCGCCGAGGTAGCCGAAGATCTCGCCGCGCTCGACGTGGAACGTCACGTCGTTCACGGCCTTGAAGCCGCCGAACACCTTCATGAGGTGCTCGACCTCGATGCTGTGGCTCTCGCTGGTCACGCGGCCTCCTTCGGCGGCGCGGCGGCGGCGGCGTGGGTCGCGACGGCGATCTCGTAGAGGAAGAGGTCTTCGAAGTCGGGCGGCGAGGGCACGAGGCGCGCGCCGAGCGCGGCGGCCTTCGCCGTGACGGCGGCCTCGCCGCCCGGCGCGACGACCACGCGCAGCTTGGCGCCCGCGGGCGAGGCCGCGACGATCTCCGGAAGCGTCGCGACCATCGTGTGCAGCGCCTCGCGGTCGCCGCCCTCGAGCTCGGCGGTGACGCCCGGGAACTGGCGCACGAGATCGCCCGGCGCGCCCTCGCGAAGGATCTGCCCGGCGTGCACGAGCGCGACGCGATGGCAGCGCGAGGCCTCGTCCATGTAGGGCGTCGAGACGACGACGCACATGCCCTGGCCGACGAACTCGTAGATCAGCTCCCAGAGCTCGCGGCGGCTGACGGGGTCGACGCCGTTCGTGGGCTCGTCGAGCAGGAGCACCTCGGGCTGGTGCAGGAGCGCGCAGCTCAGCGCGAGCTTCTTGTACATGCCGCCCGAGAGCTGCGAGGCGCGGCGCGAGAGGAAGGGCGCCAGCCGTGTGATCTCGAGCAAGCGGCCGCGGCGCGAGGCGTAGTCGGCGGCGGAGAGGCCGTAGAGATGCCGGAAGAAGTCGAGGTTCTCCTCGATCGAGAGGTCGCCGTAGAGGCTGTGCTCTTGCGGGACGAGGCCGAGCGCGTCGCGCACGCGGCTGCTCTGCTTGCCGAAGGGATCGACGCCGAGGACGCGCACCGCACCGCCGCTCGGGCGCACGAGGCCCGCGAGCATGCGCATCGTCGTGGTCTTGCCGGCGCCGTCGGGGCCCACCAGGCCGTAGAGCTCGCCGCGACCGATGGAGAACGAGATGCCGCGGACCGCTTCGTTCTTGCCGAAGCGCTTCACGAGCGCGTCGGCCGCGAGCGCGGGCCCGCTCTCGGCGGGCGCTTCCGTGCGGGTCGCGCTCACGGGCTCACCAACGTGACCTGCACCGGCATGCCGGGGCGCAAGAGGCGCTCGGGGTTCGGCAGGCGGATCTCGATCGGATAGACGAGACGATCGCGATCGGTGCGCGTCTGCACCGTGCGCGGCGTGAACTCCGCCTCCGTCGCGACCGTCTGGATCGTTCCTTCGAAGCTGCGGCCGGGCCAGGCGTCGGCGATCACGTTGGCGTGCCCGCCCAGGGTCGCGGCCGAGAGCTCGGCGTTCGGCAGATAGAAGGTCGCCGTGAGGTCCGTGAGGTCGACGACACGCACGACCGCCGTTCCGGGACCGACGACCTCGCCGACCTCGAAGAGCACCTCGTCCACCGTCCCGTCGTGCGCGGCCACGATGCGGCACTCGTCGACGGCGATCTGCGCGATGGCCCGTACCGCGCGCAGCGCCTCGAGCGTGCGCTCGGCCGCGGTGACGGCGGCGGACGCAGCATCGCCCTGCGCGGAGGACACGGACGCCTGGGCGCGCGAGGCGCGGCGCTGGGCGTCGGCCGCCTCCTGCTGGTGCCGGAGCGCGTCGACCTGGTCCTGCGCGGCGTCGCGCCGCTGGGCGGGGGCGTACTCACCGAGCGCGCCGATGCGGCCGAGCTCGCGCTGCGCCGTCGCCTCGTGCGTCTCGAGCACCTGCACCTGGGCATCGGCTGCGCTCGCGAGGGCCGAGGCCGCGCCGCGCGAGCGACGCGCCACCTGCACCTGCGCGCGGGCCGCCTCGACCTGCGCCTCGGCGACCGAGATGCGCGCATCGGCCTCGGCGAGATGCGCGCGCGGCTCGGCGCAGTCGAGCTCGGCGACGAGATCGCCCGCGTGCAGGTCTTGGCCCTCGTGCACGGCGATGCTCTGGATGCGGCCCCCGATGCGCGAGCCGAGGTCGTAGCTCGTGCCCTCGATGACGCCGGAGCCACCCGAGGGGCCGGACTCGGCCGCCTGCTGGGCGGAGATGCGGGCGTAGAGCGCGAAGACGAGCAGCCCGGAGAGGAGGGCGGCGAGGATCAGGGGGCGCTGCATGCCGGGAGCGAACGCAACGCCCGTGCCTCGGGGAAATTCCCTGCGTCCGTGCGGTCTCGGGCCCGAGGTGTCCGGATTTCCGAACGCCGCCGTCCGGAGGTCCGTACGCGCGCGCGCGCGCGCGGGCGCCCGTGCACGCGCAGAAAGAGCGAATCCACGCGCACGGATTGCGCGCGCCCTCGGCCCGCGGTTTGCTGTCGCGCATGGCGATGGCGGCAGAGGCCCGGCGCGCACAGTTCGAAGAGCTCGTCCGCGCGCGCGTGCTGCGGACGCTGATCCGTGCGCGCATCTTCGGAGTCGGCATGGTCGCGCTCCTCGCGAGCGCCCTCGCGGTGCTGGATCCGGATCCGGTGCGCATCGGGCTCTTCTGCGTCGGCATCGGCGTGATCGGTGCCATCTCGGTGTTCGAGCTGCGCCGCATCGACCACCCGCCGACGGCGGGCCGCTTGCTCGTCAACGTGATGGTGATGGCCATCGGCCAGGTCTTCGTCGTGGTCGGCGCAGGCGGCATCGCGAGCCCGCTCGTGCCGGTGCAGGCGCTCTTCGCGGCCATGATCGCGATCGTCGCGCCGCGCTCGCTCTCCGCTCCCTCGATCGCCATCGTGGCGTTGCCTGCGATCTGGGTCCTCGCTTGGCTCCAGAGCACGGGAGCGCTCGTGCCGAGCTTGCGCCACACGCTCTTCGACGGGCTCTACGTCGGCGCCGGCCACGGCGGCATCGGCCCGTGGATCGCGGCGGGCATCTACACGGTCATGCTCTTCGCGGGCCTCGGCCTCGGCCGCTTCGTGCGCGCCACCATCGACGACCTCGTCGAGCAGCAGGTCGAGGACCGCGAGCGCGCGCTCGAGATGCACGCCGAGCAGAACCGCACCGCGACCGCGCTCACCGCCGAGATCGCGCACGAGCTGAAGAACCCGCTCGCGAGCATCAAGGGCCTCGCGGCGCTCGTGCAGAAGGACGTGAGCGGCCAGCTCGCCGAGCGCGTCGCCGTGATGCGTCGCGAGGTCGATCGCATGCAGTCGACGCTCGACGAGTTCCTCGCCTACTCGCGCCCGCTCGTGCCGATCGAGGCGCGCGAGGTGGATCTCGCCGAGCTCTGCCGCGAGGTCGTGGAGATGCACGAGGGCGTCGCGCAGGAGCGCGGCGCGAGCGTGGTGGTGACGGGCGAGGTCTCGGGCGTTCGCTGCGATCCGCGCAAGCTGCGCGCCGTGATCGTGAACCTCGTGCAGAACGCGCTCGACGCGAGCCGGCCGGGCGGCGAAGTCCGGCTCGAGCTCGCGCAGCGCGACGACGGCGTGGAGCTGCGCGTGCTCGACCGCGGCAGCGGCATCGACCCGAACGTGGCCGCGCGCTTGTTCGAGGTGGGCGCGACGACGAAGCCGCGCGGCAACGGGATCGGCCTCCCGCTCTCGCGCGGGCTCGTGCGCCAGCACGGCGGCGAGCTGGTGCTCGAGCGCCGCGAGGGCGGCGGTGCGGCGGCCATCGTGACCTTGCCCTCGGCACCCCCCGAGACACCCTTCGAAGGAGCCGCCGCGTGAGCGCCCCGTCCCCCCTCACCGCGCTCGTCGTCGACGACGACGTCGCCGTCCGGTACACGCTGCGCGCCTACCTCGAGGACGCGGGGCTCGAGGTGAGCGAGGCCGAGGACGGCGTTGCCGGGCTCGAGAAGATCGAGGCCACGAGCCCGGCGCTCGTGATCACCGATCTGCGCATGCCACGCCTCGACGGCATGGGCCTGCTCGCCAAGCTCGCCGAGCGCCCCGAGCCGCGCCCGCTGGTGGTGATGCTGACGGCGCAGGGAAGCGAGCGTCACGCCGTCGAAGCGATGAAGCTCGGCGCGTTCGACTACTTCAAGAAGCCCTTCGAGCCCGACGCGCTCCGCCAGGCCATCGAGCGCGCCAAGCGCGTGGCCCAGCTGAGCGCGGGCAAGGAGCGCGCGGAGGCCGAGCGCAACCTCGGCCGCTCGCTCGTGTTCGAGTCGCCGGCGATGAGCCGCCTCGCGATGCTCGTGCAGCGCGTGGGGCCGCGCGACGTGACGGTGCTGATCACGGGCGAGAGCGGGACGGGCAAGGAGCGCGTCGCCGAGGCGATCGTCCGTGCGAGCCCGCGCGCCGAGAAGCCCTTCGTGCGCTTCAACTGCGCCGCCATCACGCCCGATCTCGCCGAGGCCGAGCTCTTCGGGCACAGCAAGGGTGCGTTCACCGGCGCGCATCGTGCGCGCGTGGGCCTGTTCCGGGAGGCGCACGGCGGGACGATCCTGCTCGACGAGATCGGCGAGCTCGACCCGCGCACGCAGGCGAAGCTGCTGCGCGTGATCCAGGAGGGCGAGGTGCGGCCCGTCGGCGAGGAGCGCGCGGTGCCGGTGGACGTGCGCCTGCTCGCCGCCACGCATCGCAACCTCGCCGAGCTCGTCGAGAAGGGCTCGTTCCGCGAGGACCTGCTCTATCGCCTCAAGGTCGTGCAGCTCGCCGTGCCGCCGCTCCGCGAGCGGCCCGAGGACATCGCGCTCCTCTTCCAGCACTTCCTCGCGCGCGCGGTCTCGCGCTTCGGCACCGGCCCGCTCACCGTGCCCACGAGCGTGATCCCGCGCCTGACGGCGCATCGCTGGCCGGGGAACGTGCGCGAGCTCGAGAACGCGGTGGAGAGCGTCGTGGCGCTCTCGAGCGAGGGCACGATCGATCCCGAGCTGCTGCCGGGCCCGGCGATGGCGGAGGCGCCCACGCTCGGGCTGAAGGAGCGCATGGACGCCTACGAGCGCGGCATCTTGATCGCGACGCTCCGCGAGTGTGGACAGAACCGATCCGAGGCGGCGCGGCGGCTCGCGATCGGTCGCGCGACCTTGCACGAGAAGCTGCACAAGCACGGGCTCGAGTAGCGCCGCTGGCACCGCGGAGGGCTCGGTCGCGGCCCATGGCGCCCAGGCGCGTGATCGCGCACGATCGGCTCCGTGCCGAGGCCCACGGTCGCGCTCTTCGACATCGACGGGACGCTGATCACGTGCGGGGGCGCGGGTCGTACGTCGATGGAGCGCGCGTTCGGCGAGGTGCTCGGGCGCAGCGACACCGGCGGCTTTCCGTTCGGCGGCATGACGGACCCGGCGATCGCGCGGCAGGCGGCGCTCGCGGCGGGCCACGAGGTCGGGCCCTCGCTCGTCGGGCGCGTGCTCGATCGCTACCTCGCGCACCTCGAGAGCGAGCTGCCGCGCTCGCCCGGCTATCGCGTGCTCGACGGTGTGCTCTCGCTGCTCGAGACCCTCGAGCGCCACGCCCACGTGGCCGTCGGCCTCGGCACGGGCAACCTCGAGACCGGCGCGCGCCTCAAGCTCGTGCACGGCGCGATCTGGGAGCGCTTCTCTTTCGGCGGCTACGGGAGCGATCACGAGGATCGTGCGCGTCTCCTCGCGCGCGGGGCCGAGCGCGGCGCAGCCAAGCTCGGGTGCTCGGTCGGTGCGGCGCGGGTCGTCGTGATCGGCGACACGCCGCGCGACATCGCGGCCGCACGCGCGATCGGTGCCACGGTGATCGGCGTCGCGACGGGCGGCTACGACGCCGCGGCGCTCGCGGATGCCGACCTCGTCGTCTCGCGGCTCGACGACGCGCGCGTCGTGGCCCGCATCGTCTGAGCGGGCGGGCGTCCGATCGCAGTCGTCTCGTGGCGTCCGGGGCCGTCGCAGGCCCTCACCCCAACCCTCTCTCGCGCGCGGGAGAGCTGGGCTGCGCCGGCGGCGCATCTGCGGTGAACGAGAATGGGCCTCCCATCGAGTGATCGCCTGCCGCGCCGGGAAGGCGCCGCGGTTATTCAAAGCAGCCCGCGTCATGGGTAGCGTCGGGCGGGTGCGAGGCTTTGAACGCGATGAGCGGAGCGCCGTCGTTCGCGCGGAGCGTCCGCGGGCAAAGGGTCGCTCCCGACCGACGCGGCCTGGTGATCGACAGCCAGATCGGTGTCGAGCCATTCTCGACACTTAGATCTTCATTTTCGTACCAGGGGGCCGACGCCCCCCGCGCGATCCCACTCTACTTCCGGAACACGTCCGCGAGCGCCTCGTCCACGCGCGGATGCCGGAACGCGAAGCCGAGCGAGAGAGCGCGCGACGGCACGACGCGGCGGCTCGCGAGCAGCTCGACCGAGAAGTCGCCGAGCACGGTGCGCAGCGCGAAGCTCGGCGCCGGCACGAACGCCGGACGGTGCATCGCACGACCGAGCGCGCGCGCATGGTCGACCTGGCGCACGGGCTCGGGGGCCGTCGCGTTCAGCGGGCCCTCGAGATCCTCGCGATCGAGCGCGAGCAGCAGGAGCCCCACCACGTCGTCGAGGTGGATCCACGCCCACCACTGCTTGCCGTTCCCCAGCGGCCCGCCGAAGCCCATCGCGAAGAGCGGGCGCATCGCCGCGAGCGCGCCGCCGTCGCCCATCACGACGCCGATGCGCGGCGTCACCACCCGCACGCCGCTCTCGCGCGCCTCGTTCGCCGCGCCCTCCCAGGCGAGACACACGCTGGCGAGGAAGTCGCTCCCTGCGGCGCTCGTCTCCTCGAGGATCTCCTCGCCCCGGTCGCCGTAGTAGCCGATGGCGCTCGCCGACACGAGCACGCGCGGCCGATCCGTCACCGGCAGCTCGCCGATCGCCCGCGCGATCGCCCGCGTGCCGTCCACGCGGCTCTGCTCGATCGCCTGCTTCTTGCTCGCGCTCCAGCGCCCGGCCACGGGCTCGCCGGCCAGGTTCACCACGGCGCTCACGCCGCGCAGCGCGGCCGCGTCGGCCCGCGCCACCACCGTGCTCGCCTCGGGCACCGCGCGACGCGCGCGATCGGGATCGCGGCTCGTCAGGGTCACCCGGTCGCCGCGCGCGGCCAGCGCCTTGGCCAGCGCCTGCCCCACGAATCCGGAGCCCCCCGTGAGCAGCACCGTCCGCTTCTCGGCCATGGGCGGCTTCTGGTCTCGGCCTCGCCTCACGTCAACCGTGCATCGCGGTTCCGACTCGGCGTACCATCCGGCCCGATGCAGTTCTTCTCCGTGGGTCAGTTCGCCGAGGGCTTCATCGCGATCGGTCAAGAAGCGACGGGCGTCATCGCGATCGGCCAGATGGCCACCGGCGTCGTCGCCATCGGCCAGCTCGCGCGCGGCGTGTTCACGGTCGGCATGCTCTCCATCGGCGTCGTGAGCGTCGGCATGCTCTCGATCGGCATCGTCCACTGCATCTCGATGATCGGCGCCGGCGGTCGCGGCTTCGGCGGCGTGCTGCCGCTCTGCCCCAAGGTCCCCGACAGCTTCGACGTTCCGCCGCTCGTCTCGCCCGCCGAGATCGAGACCGGCCAGAAGCCGGGCTGGGTGCGTGCGCTCGTCGCCAACACGGCGCAGGGCCTCGCCCTCGTCGCGGGGGGCCGGCCGCTCCGCGTGCGCGTCGGGCAGAACGCGACGCGCGCCGCCAACCAGGCGATGCGCACCGCGATGCCCGTGCTCGCGAACGTCGTCCCCTCGGGCGGCGGCCTCGAGGTCACGCGCCTCATGCGCGATCCCGGCCCCTCGTGGCGCGATCCGCGCTGGCTCGGCATGGCGGCGGCGCAGCTCGTCGGCCTCGTGATCGTCTCGACCGTCTACTTCTGGTTCGGCCTCGCACCGGTCGTCGACGGCGTGATGCGCGTCATGAAGGACTGACGTGGCCCGCACGGCGCGCGTCGTCCTCGTCCGGCACGGACAAGCGTCGGCGGTCGCCGGCGACTACGACCAGCTCTCGGAGCTCGGGCGCGAGCAGTCGCGCCTGCTCGGCGGCCACTTCGAGCGCTTCGGCCTCGCGCCCGACCGCGTGCTCGTGGGCCCGCGCCGCCGTCACGTGCAGACGCACGCCGAGGCGAAGGCGGCGACGTGGGCCGAGCCCGAGCACGTCGAGGATCTCGACGAGCACCACGCCGTCCAGCTCCTCGTGGCGCTGGGCCCGAGCCTGGGCGCCCGCGACGACGAGCTCGGGGCCCTCGCGCGCGACGCGTTCGGCCGCAGCGATCACGCCGCGATGCGCAAGGCCATGACGAGAGTGTTCGCCGCGATCATCCCGGCCTGGGCGCGCGGCGAGCTCACCCATCCGGACGTCGAGGCCTTCGACGTGTTCCGCGCGCGCATCCGCCGCTTCGTCGACCGCATGCGCGCGAGCGAGGGGACGACCGTCGCGTTCACCTCCGGCGGCGCCATCTCCGCCATCGTCGCCGAGGTGCACCGGCTCGACGTCGATGGCCTGCTCGACGTGATGTGGCACCTCCGGAACGGGTCGATCACCGAGATCGCCGTGCGCGACGGCCGCCTCTCGCTCGCCTCGCTGAACGGCACGCCGCATCTCGTCGAGCCGCGGCTCCTGACCTCGATCTGACCGACCTCGGTCTGACCGACCTCGGTCTGACCGACCTCGATCCGACCGACCTCGATCTGACCGACCTCGATTCGACCCGTGGGCCTCGCGCTCAACGCGATTGCGCTAAAGGTCGCCGGTCGTAGCCGGCGCTCCGCAGCTCGTGCAGCGTCCGCGCGACCTCTCGGGGATCGAGCCCCACGTGCGGGGCCACGAACTCGCTGAGCGAGAGCGCGTCGGGGAAGACCTTGATCGGCGCGTTCGACTTCGTGAAGAGCGCCATTCCCGCCGTCATCGTGCGCACGGCCGCCGGCAGGAACCCGCTTCCCTCGACCAGGTAGCCCGAGCAGCGCATGTGCTCGTCCCAGCGACGCTGCAGCTGCGTGGAGGCGTCGCGCGCGTCGTCGGGCATGCGCAGAGACACGCTCGGCTCGAGCACCGTCACCGAGCCGTACCCGGCCTTGCCGGCGCGCGGGACGAGGGCGCGGATCGTCGCGTCGATCTTGTTCACGCGCTCGAGCGTGACGCCCGTGCGCCACACGCTCACCACGAGCCGGCCCCGGGCGCCGAGCACCCAGTCGTCGTTCGCTTCGATGACGTCGATGTGGGAGCTCATGCGTTCGATCCGGGCCTCGCGAACCTAGCGCCGCGGGCGGCTCGCTGGGAAGGGTGCGTCGCGCACCCCGCGGTGCGATTCTGCATTTCCAATCATGGGTGGGGCGGTTCTGCCCGCTCGGTTCCGCCCGAGGCGGAGCGCCGGCCGCCCTCGTCGTCAGGGCCGACGATCGTGCGGCTCGCGCGCGAGCGCCTCGGCCACCTCGAGCGCGGCGTACGTGAGCACGGCGTCCGCCCCGGCGCGCTTGAAGCCGACGAGCGACTCCTGGATCACGCGGGGCCAGTCGAGCCAGCCGCGCTCGGCGCTCGCGCGCAACATCGCGTACTCGCCGGAGACTTGGTAGACGACCGTGGGCAGTCCGAAGGCCTCCTTCACGCGGAAGACGAGGTCGAGGTAGGGCATCCCGGGCTTGACCATCACCATGTCGGCGCCCTCGGCGACGTCGAGCGCGACCTCGCGCAGCGCTTCCTCGCCGTTCGCGGGATCCATCTGGTAGGTGGCCTTCGGGTTGGCGGCCTGCGAGGGCGGCGTGCCGGTGCCGAGCGCGCTCTTGCTTCCGACCGCGTCGCGGAACGGGCCGTAGAACGCCGAGGCGTACTTCGCGGCGTAGGAGAGGATGCGGACCCGCTCGAAGCCCTCGCGGTCGAGCGCGGCACGGACCGCGCCGATGCGCCCGTCCATCATGTCGGAGGGCGCGATCACGTCGCAGCCGGCGCGGGCCTGCACCACGGCCTGCCGCGCCAGCACGGCGACGGTCTCGTCGTTGACGACGTAGCCCTCGCGGACGAGGCCGTCCTGCCCGTGCGTCGTGAAGGGATCGAGCGCGACGTCGCAGATCACGCCGAGCTCGGGGCACGCCGCCTTCACGGCGCGCACGGCGCGGCAGACGAGGTTGTCGGGATCGGTCGCGAGGTCGCCGTCGGGCGTCTTCAGCGAGGGATCGATCACGGGGAACACGGCGATCGCGGGGATGCCGGCCGTGCTCGCGGCGCGCGCGCGCTCGACGAGGGCGTCGATGGAGAGGCGCTCGACGCCGGGCATCGAGGGGATGGCCTCGGTGCCCGCGCCCTCGCGTACGAAGAGCGGCCAGATCAGGTCCGAGGGCGTCAGGACGTTCTCGCGTGCGAGGCGGCGGCTCCAGGGATCGCGGCGCATGCGGCGCATGCGCGTGGAGGGGAACGAGCCCAGCCAGGTCTTCATGGCCGCGAGCCTCCCGGCTGCGGAGGCGAGTGTCAACGCGCCGCAGCCGGCGATGACGCGGGACGCCGAAACGTGCACCATCGAGGTCGCATGTCTCTTCGCTTCGCGTCGTCCGTGCTCGGCCTCGCTCTCGGGATCGTCTCCGGCTGCAGCGGCGGTCCCGCGCCCAGCGCCGAGATGGACGCCGCCGCCGCGCACTGCACGAGCGACCGCGATTGCGACGACGGCCGCTTCTGCAACGGCGCCGAGATCTGCGCGCCCGACGCGTCGACGGCCGATGCCCGCGGCTGCGCGATCGGCGTGGCGCCGTGCGCGGCGTCTTCGTGCGTGGAGAATGCGCACACGTGCGTGGAGGGCTGCGTGGACGCCGATCAAGACGGGAGCCCCGCGGCCTCGTGCGGCGGCGACGACTGCGACGACGCCGACGCGGCGAGCTTCCCGGGCCGGATGGAGGTCTGCGATCCGGGCCAGCACGACGAGGACTGCGATCCGTCCACCTTCGGCGTGCGTGATCAGGACGGCGACGGCGAGCCCGACGCGACCTGCTGCAACGTCGGCGCCGATGGCACCTCGCGCTGCGGCACCGACTGCGACGACACCCGCGCCTCCGTGCATCCGAGCGCCGCCGAGGTCTGCAACGGCCGCGACGACGACTGCGACGGCGCGACCGACGAGGGCGTGCAGCAGATGCTCGCGCGCGATCACGACCACGACGGCCACGGCGATCCGGCCGACGTGCGCATGGATCTCTGCGCCCCCGAGGGCGAGTACACCGCGACGCTCGTCGACGACTGCGACGACACGAGCGCATCGATCTATCCCGGCGCGCGCGAGATCTGCAACGCGCTCGACGACGACTGCTCCTCGGGCGGCGGCGCGGACGCCGCGGAGGACGCCGACGGCGATGGCCACACGTCGAGCACGTTCACGGGGTGCGAGCAGACGCCGAGCTCGTTCGCGCGTGACGACTGCGACGACGGCGAGCCGCTCGCGCATCCGGGCGCCGCGTTCCAGGACGTGCCTTACGGGTGCTCGCCGAGGGTGCCGTGCTTGTCGGGCACGAGCTGGGTGTGCGGCGTTCGCTTGCCCGGGGACGTGCGCTGCGAGGCGATGGTCACAGACGGCAGCGGGCCCACGTGGGACTACGACTGCGACCGCTCTGCCACGCGGGAGGCGCCGGTGCCCTCGGGCGATGCCGCGTGCGACAGCGCGTGCGGCCCGCGCTCGACGTGCGGCGCGTGCACCGGCGTGTCGGGGATGGTCGCCTGCACGATGCCGCTCGTGGACACGCCGTTCCCGATCACCCAGGCCGCAGCGTGCGGGGGCGCGGTGACGTACCGAACGTGCGCGGCCGGAGCGTGCGGCTCCTGCGCCTCGTCGACCTCGGTGGGCCGCCAGCGCTGCCGCTGAGGGGCAGCGCTGCCGCGGAGGGGCAGAGACGGCTCGCGAAGCGCTCGGACGGGGCCGCGGCGGGAGCGCCGAACGCAGATCACGCGAAGGGGAGGGTCCCCATCTCGTCGAGCAGCACGCGCACGACCTCGCGCTGCATCTCGATGCGGCGCGCCTCCGGAAAGCCCATCCACGTCTCGACGCAGATGCCGATGCAGCCGATCGCGTCGACGATGACCTCGGTGGACGAGGTGGCGACCGGATAGAACTGCGGCGCCCACTTCTCGTCGTCGCTCCGGCGCGTGGCGTTGAGGCGATCGACGGCGCGTCCGACGACGGGCGGCATCGGATCGACGCCGTAGACGAGCGTCTGCCCGAAGGAAGGCACGACGGCCGGGTCGTAGCGCTTGGTCGACTCGTGCAGCGTGCAGACCAGCGCCGGCCGTTCGTCGAGCACGAGGTCCATGAAGACGCGCGCGAGGCGCTTCTCGCGCTCGGGCGCGCTCGCGTCGCCGGGAAAGCAGCGGTTCAGATCGAGGCCGCCCGGCGCCGCGCGCTGGCGCGCTCGGTACGCTGGGGCATTCATCACCGGGCAGACGAGGAGGCGCCCGCGCTGCGGCGCGAGCCCTTCTTCGAGCATCTCCATCAGCGCGTGGACGCCCGCGACCTCGTCCCCGTGGATTCCGGCCTGCATCAGCACGGTGGGGCCGGGCGCCTCGGCCTCGAGCACGTGCAGGACGACGGTGGGCGTGAGCCAGTGGGAGCCTCGCGGTCGCGGCATGGCGCGAGCCTACCTGAGCGATCGTGACCCGTGGTCCACGCGAATCGTTCGCCGATGTCGCGACCGGCAGGACGGTGAGGCAGACCGATTCACTCGGGCGGCCGAGGTGAGCGGCTCGGCTTGCGCGCGCCCCGCGCGGGCCGCATCACGAAGGGGTGGCCGAGCGCTCTCGCTTCTCTCTGCCGACCCTCGGGCTCGGTGCAGACGTGGACGCCGAGCCCTCGATCGACGCGGCGCGCGAGGCGCTCGGCGGGCGCCTCGCGACCGAGCCGGGCGCCGGGGAGCTCGTGATCGTCGCGCTCAAGCGTGGCGACGAGGCGAATGGCGTGGTCGTGTGCGTCGAAGGATCCACGCGCGACGTGTGGATCGGGGAAGGGCGCTTCGTTCGTACGAGCGCCGAGCGCCTGCGGCCGCTCGCTCGCGCGGCCGAGGGCCTCGCGATCATCGCCGCCGAGACGCGCCGCTACGCCGCGCTCCGCGAGGGCGATCCCGTGCGGGCGATCAAGCGCGACGGCTCGGCCATCGACGGCCGGCTCGTCGAGAAGTGCCGGTACGGCGCGCTGGTCGCGAAGGGCGATCGCGTCGTCGCGGTGAGCTTCCGCCGCGTGATGCCGGCGCCGTCCTGAGTACCGCGTCAGCCGACCGGGCTCGCGCCCTGGGCGCGCAGCTCGCGGATCCTCGCGCGCAGCGGGACGATGAAGTCCATGCTGAAGGTGCGGTTCTGCCCGCGCATCGCGCGCGCCGTGTGCCACTTGCTGAGGCCCAGGCGCGCGACGGCGCGCACGAACTCGCTGCCCTTGCGGCCGCGCCGGAAGAAGGCGACGAGCCCGCCGAACGCCGAGCACACGAGCTCGAGCTCCGCGCTCGAGATGTTCTTCAGTGCGACCTCGTCGCGCAGGTGCTCGCGGATGATCCGCCCGCGGCGCGCCACGAGCACCATCACGAGCACGATGAACGACGCCACGAAGACGAGCCAGAGCGGCAGCATGCACAGGAACGCTTCGCCGCCGCCGATGAGCGACGTGCCGTTCCACAGCGCGTGCAGGAACACCGCGCCCGCATAGCCACCGAAGGGCGCGAGCACGCGCACGACCTTGTTCTCCGACTCGCGCGCGAGGCCGAGGCCGATGCCCGTCATCGACGTGTAGAGCGGGTGGCCCCAGGGCGCGAGCACGCCGCGGAGCAGCACGGTCACCGCGAGGTCGCCCACGCCGCCGCCGCCCTGCATCGCGTTCGCGTAGTAGATGACGTTCTCGGTGGCCGCGAAGCCGATCGCGCAGAAGGTCGCGTAGATGATTCCGTCGACCACGCCGTCGAACTGATCGCGCAGGAAGAAGAAGATGCCGAGGACGAGCAGGCCCTTCATGCCTTCTTCACAGAGCGGCGCCGACATCACGACGCTCACCGCCTCGCCCGCCTCGGGGCCGACGACGGCGCTGACGACCATGTCGATGCCGGTGTTGATCAGCGCGGCCACGCCGCACGCCGCCACCGCGCCCCAGAGCAGCGCGAGCAAGAGCGCCCACGCCGGCTCGGGATCGTAGCGATCGAGCAGGCGCGGCAAGGTCAGGTACACGACCATCGCGGGGAACGCGATGAACGCGCCGATGCACATCGCGAGGAAGGTCTGCTCGGGGTTCGCCTCGAAGAGCGGCAAGAGGCCGAACATCAAGACGAGCAGCACCGCGCCCGCCATCATCCCGAGGATCCAGAGCACGCATCCCGCGGCGTGGCGGCCTCGATAGGGGTCGGGCAGCGCGCTCGGCCCCGCGCCCTGCGTCGCCATCGGCCGCGTGGGCGGCAGGCCGTTCATGTGCCGCTGCCGGCCGCGCCGCCCTCGAGGATCACGCCCATCGCGCGGAACTTCGCGTAGCGCTCGTCGCGCAGCGTGTCGGGATGCGCGTCGCGCAGGCCCGCGAGCTCCTTGCGGAGCGAGTCGCCCAGGCGGCGCGCGGCCTCGTCGGTGTCGCGGTGCGCGCCGCCGACGGGCTCGGAGACGATGGTGTCGACGACGCCGAGGCGGAGCGCATCCGTCGCGAGCAGCTTGAGCTGCGAGGCCGCGTCGGGCGCGCGCGCGCCGTCGCGCCAGAGGATCGAGGCGCAGCCCTCGGGCGTGATGACGCTGTAGGTGGCGAACTCGAGCATGAGCACGCGGTTGGCGACGCCGAGCGCGAGCGCGCCGCCGCTGCCGCCTTCGCCGATGACGGTGGCGATGACGGGCACGCCGAGCTGCGACATGACGAGGAGCGAGCGCCCGATGGCCTCGCTCTGCCCGCGCTCCTCGGCGCCCATGCCGGGATACGCGCCGGCCGTGTCGATGAAGGTGAGCACGGGCCGCTTGTAGCGGTCGGCGAGCTCCATGATGCGCATCGCCTTCCGGTAGCCCTCGGGGTGCGCCATGCCGAAGTTGCGCCGCACCTTCTCCTTCGTGGTGCGGCCCTTCTGGTGGCCGATGACCGCGACGGTCTGCCCGTCGAGGCGCGCGAAGCCGGCGACGATGGCCGGGTCGTCGCCGAACGCGCGGTCGCCGTGCAGCTCGACGATGTCGTCGAAGAGGCGCTCGGCGTAGTCGAGGAAGTAGGGCCGGTCGGGATGGCGCGAGAGCTGGACCTTCTGCCAGACCGTGAGGTCGGCGTAGATCTCGCGCGAGAGGCTGATGGCGCGCTCCTCGAGCTTGGCGAGCTCGCTCTCGAAGGATTTCTCGCGGACACCGTAGAGCTTCAGCTCGCGAATCCGCTGCTCGAGCTCGACGATCGGCTTCTCGAATTCCAGGTGCGCCATCGGACGGCGCCGATGCTAGCAGCATCGCGCGACAGCGGGGAGCTGGCGCGCGCCGTGCACGGTCGGCGGCGGGCCGCGTCTCGATCAGAAGTCGAGCGGGCGGCGTTTCTTCGTCGAAAGGTGGACCATGCATTGGATGCTTCGGGCTCTCGGGATGTGTGCGGCCGTGTCGGTCGTGGGCTGCGGTGGTGGCGCTGCGCCAGCGGGAGACGGCGGCGTGACCGCGAGCGCCTGCCCTGGCCCCGGGTGCACCGTGACGGGCACCTCGGTGTCCTGCGCCGCGGGGTTCGCCTGCACGGTCCCGCCGACCGCGGGGCGGGTGGACTGCATGGCCGGCGCGGTCTGCACGGGGACGTGCAGCGGCTGCGGCGTCGACTGTCACGCCGGCTCACGGTGCGTCGTGACCGTGGGCGACAGCTCGAGCTCGAGCTGCGAGATGGCGAGCTGCGACGTCACGGCAGGCGCGAGCGTGTCGTACGCGTGCCGCGACGGAGCGGACTGCAGCGTGACGATGGGCGAGGGCAGCACCGCGACGTGCGGATCCGAGTCCAGCTGCGCCTTCGAGTGCACCTCGACGTGCAGCCTGACGTGCGCCGCCGGCGCTACGGCCTGCACGGTCCAGTGCAGCGGCGATACGAGCGCGCGCGCCTTCACCGGCGCGACCAGCTGCACCTGAGCGCGCGCTGAGCTCTGCGCAACCCCGTGCGCACGGCCGCAGGGGTTGCGCAGCTGCGCGGCATCTCGTCTACGGCGGTAGCGGTGCCGACGTGCGCGCCCAGTTGAGCCCGATCCCGCCCCAGCCGGTGCCGACGACGACCATGTCCTCGGGACCCTCGCCGATCTCGACTGCCATTAGATAGTGCCCGCCGACCGAGCCGTCCCGGCGCATCAAGAGATACAGCGTGCCGTCGGGGGTGAGTAGGACAGCGCCCAAGCCTGCAGGGGCGGAGAGATCTGGAACACCCGTCTCCGGGTAGTCGCGAGCCCACCGTGTCGTTCCGTCTCCCTCGACGAGCGTGAGCACGAGGTGGTCGGTGATAGCGATCACCAGCGCGGCTGCGTTCGCGAGCGCCACCGAGCCTGCGACGATGCGCTGTCGCTGGCCACCCACGTCGGGAAGCACCGTGGCCCACATCCCTGACTCGCCCCAGCCGACAAGACGCGTCGGGCCGTCGGGGACTCGGCGTCCGGCGAGCAGCCGGCAATCCGAGAGCACGGAGATCGCCGAGCTGATGGCTTCGTTCAAAGGAGGATCCTCGGCGAACGGAAACGAAGGGCCTGCTTCGAACGCGTCCACGGTCCACCACTCGAAGCGGATGTGGTTGTCGATGATCGTGCTGGCGAGCACGCCACAACGGTCGGTCACGCTGCTGAAGGAGTAGCCGTCCTCATAACGCGAGAGCATCACCGAGCCGTCGGCGGCGACGCGAACGAGATGCCCTGGCCGAGCCTCGAGCACGGTGCTCCCATCCGCGAGCCCGCCCATCACCGGTGGGTAGTCCGGCATGTCCTCGGGGTCGTCGAACGCCAGCGCCCAGCGCAGTCGGCCGTCGTGCAGGCAGCTGCTCGCGAGAAGACCGGAGCGCGCGAGCCACACGACCACGCCGGTCTGCGCGAAGACGATGGGCCGAGCGTCGTTCACGCGAGGAACGTCCGTGGGACTTCCTTCGAGGCTGTCGGGCATGCGAACGCCCACTGCGGGATCCGTCGAGCCCGGCACGCGAATGCGGAACGCGTACTGGCCAGTCTCCTCGAGAGATAGGAACGCCTGGCGGCGGTCGAGTCGCACCGAAGGCCCACGTGCCCGCGGCTGCGCCGGCGTGACGAAGGCGACGGTCCCCGCGCTGGTGATGCCGACCTCTGCGTTCGGCCCGACGTGAAACGAGACGCCACCGTTCGTCGTCCCGGTCAGCCCGTCGTCCTCGATCTGGGTGGAGGTCGACCCGGTTCGCCGTAGGAGGTCTGGAAGGCTGGCGTCTCGATCGATCTCGTAGACCCAGCGCACGTCTCCGGGATGCGCGGGCTCGCGCACCGGCGCATCGAAGCCGAGGTCGAGCGGCTGGCAGACGACCTCGGGATGCGACTCGACGAGGTGAGGCTCGAACGCCGGCGGCCGCCACGGAGAGACGTACGCGTCGGGGCCGGCGTCGCGCGGCGCGAACGCGTCGGGCTGTGGCGCGTCCTCGCGCACCGCCGCGTCCCACGCAACGGCGTCGGGCCCGACGTCCGGCACATGAACACCGGCATCGGTCGGCATGATGGACCCGCCCGCGCAACCCGCGAGGACGACGCTCGAGAGCGCTGCCCAGGCCCGAGCGCTTCGTCGCCTCATGTCGGGAAGGTTGCCACGCTCCGTCCGCCGCGTCCCCGGGCCGCGCGAAGCGGCCCAACGAGCCCGCGCTGCGCGACCTCATCTGGTACGGTCCCAAGCACGGCCCTCCACCGCGTGGCGACCCCGGTGGAGGCTCTGCCCATGAGGGGGCTTTCGTGGAGATTGCGCTCGGAACGATCGTCGATGGATCCGTGGGAACGCTGTCCGATTCCCTGAGCTCCGTACCCGCCGGGCCGCTCCACCTGCAAGCTCGTCTCGATTCGACCGAGGACGAGCTGCCGCCGCAGATCGCCGAGAATGCCCAGCTGTGGGAGTCCCTCGAGTCTCTGGTCCTCAGATTCGACCGCTCGGGCGATTCCGCGTCCACGCCGGACCTGCGACGGTTCGAGCGGTTGCGCGACGTATCCGTGATCGGGATTCGCGGGGCGATGAGACTGGGCCTCTTGCCGAGTCAGCTCCGAAGGTTGTCGTTCCACTCGTGGGCCCGTGAGATACCCGAGATACCCGTCGTGGGCCCGCTGATGTTGCCGCGACTCGAGACGTTGCATCTGTCAGGCGCATGCCTGAACGACTCGCAGACGGTGGCTGCGGTAGCGAACCTTCCGAGGTTGGAGGAGCTTCATCTCGTTCGCTCGTCGGCATTGCCGGGAACGGTCGAGGAGGTCCTTCGTTCGACGTCTCTGAAGTACCTCCGTCTGACGGGCCCCGTGCAGGAACAGTTGGAGACTCTTCCCGCGCTGCGAGCCCTCGTGGAGCTGTCCATGGACGAGGATGGCTGGCGGCGCTTTGGCTCCTTGCCGCGTCTCGCCCATGTCGCTCGGCACACCGTGCATACGATGCCGCGAAAGGGATAGGGCCTCGCTGCCAGCATCGATCAGTTGTGCGAGGGGCACTACTTCGATCACGAGGACTGCCTCGGATATGCTTCGTGACGTGGCGGCGAAAGAGCACGCGGAAGTATCGGACGCGCTGGCTCGTCACCTCCGGGGCGCGGCTCGTGCCGCGAGGCTCGACCCGGAGCATTTCCGCGGGAGCGCGCGTCTCGTGCTCGTGACGCTCGCGGGGGATGTGGACACGATGGCGGGTGCCGTCGATCGGTGCTTCCGCGACTCGGAAGAGGCCATGGCGCGTCCCGCTCTCGCTGCGCTTCCCGACCTCGATCCGAACGACGTAGAGGACGTTGCGGGAGCCCAGTGCGTCAACGACGCGGCGACGCAGCTCGTCGCGGCGGCGACCGGTGTGTTCGAAGGTCTTGTGGCATCTACGACGCGAGGGGCGTGCGAAATACGATCTCTCTCGCTGGGGCATCAAGATTGCGGTACGGAAGTACCGAGCGGTTGTTCTCCCGTTGACGACGCGGTTCGGCCGGATGACGAGCTCGAGAGGGATCATTCGCGCGGCGCATCGTGCTGTGCGCGCGGCTCTCGAGTAGTGCTTCAGCGTCGACGACCCTGCGCTTTCACTCGGCTGCCGGAGTCATCGTGACGACCCACTCGAAGCTCGGTGCCTCGGGGCCCGCGCCGGGCGTCACGAGCGAGGAGACGTCGAAGAGCTCGTACACGTCGAACCCGTACACGGGAGCGACGCCCGAGCGCGCGTGCTCCACGCGCGTCGGCGTCTGGCCGGCGACCGCGAAGCGCAGGGCGTAGAGTTCGCCGCTCGGGCACGGGGGATCCCCGCTCACCGCCCCCACGGGCTCGGCACCGACCGTGACGAGCGAGCTCGGCATGGACGAGGGCACGCCGTGGGCGGCGGAGAGAAGAAGCGTGCGTCGGTCGAGGCCGGGCGTGACCGGCATGGCGCCGTCCCACGAGGGGAGGCTCCACACCTCGAGCTCGTGCGTGCAGCGGCCGCCGCCCTCGGGGGAGGCGCTCCGCCAGTGAATCTCCACGAACGTGTCCGGCACGAGCCCTTGCTGCGACTGGAACCACGCGAGCGGCGCGCCGCGCAGCGTGAGCGAGCCCGTCCGGTTCATGCACGAAGCATCGGCCGGGCTGCAGAAGTCGAGCGCGGCGACGAGATCATCACCCGGCGGCGCCGACACGATGCGCGCCGGGAGCACCACGACACTCGCGTCCTCGGTGCGCACGGGCGTCAGGCAATCCCCGTCGTTCACGCCCGGCGCCACGAGCTCGAGCGTCACGACGCCGCCTCGCGGGGGACAGCTCGTGTCAGCTCCGACGTCGAGGCTCACGTCGGCCGGCGACCCGTCGGCGCCGGCGTCGGCGATGCCGTGGGTCGGGGTCCGGCAGCCGCACGCCGGGACCAGCGCCGCGATCATCCACGCCACCGCTAGGACACCTCGCGCGGTCATCTCGCCCTCCCGCGCCCATCGTAGCGCGGGCCGGGCGCTGGACGCTTCACAGCGGCGGTCGCGACGCTCGATCGCGTCGCTCTCTTGCTGTTCCTTTCCCCGAGGGGCTGCCCGCAGCCCCTCGCTCACACCGGCAGCGCCGGATGTGGGGCCCCTCCCGCCGAGCCGCGTGATCACGTTGGTGTCGGTTCCCTCGACCAACGTGATCGACGCTGTCAGTGCCCGTGCGCGCCGTCCTCTTCGGGCACGAACTCCACTTCGAAGCTGTGCGGCCAGAGCTTGCCGGTGATCAAGAAACGGTGGCTGTCCGGTAGGTACGTGATGCCGTTCAGCACGTCGGACTCGACCTCCTCTTCTCGGGTCAGGAGGCCGCTCGCATCGATCCACCCCGTCACGCGGCCGCTCGTCGGATCGATCCGCGCGATGGTGTCCGTCTGCCAGATGTTCGCGTAGACGACGCCGTCCACGCACTCGAGCTCGTTCAGCTGATCGACCGGATGCCCCGCGCGGCGCACGCGTACGCGGCGCACCACCTCGAACGTCGCCGGATCGCGGAAGAAGAGCTGGTCGGAGCCGTCGCTCATCACGAGGTGCGTGCCGTCGTAGCAGAGGCCCCAGCCCTCGCCGTCGTACTCGAACTGGCCCACGCGCTCGAAGGTCGAGCGGTTCCACACGTAGGCGATCCCCTCTTGCCACGTGATCTCGAAGATGCGGTCGCCCACCACGGCGATGCCCTCGCCGAAGACGTCGCGCGGAAGGTCGACGTGCTGCTCGACCGTCCAGTCGGGGAAGTGGATGCGGCGCAGCTGCGAGCGCCCCTCGAGGCCGGTGCCCTCGTAGAGCTGGCCGTCGATCCACTGCAGGCCCTGCGTGAAGGCGTCCGCGTCGTGCGGATGCGTCGCCAGCACGTGCACGCGGAGCGCCTCGGGGCGGCTCGTCGTGTGCTTCGTGGGCGGCGGCGCGCTGCCGCCGTCGTGGCTGCTCGCGTGCGACGTGCTGCCGTGCTCGCCGTCGCTCGTCGCCTGGCCATTCGTGCGCCACCAGATCGTGCCGAACGAGAAGACCACGATCAGCAGCGCCACCGCGCCGATGCGCGCGGGGCTCGTGCTCGTCATCGGGCGGCGCGCGTCCGCCGGCCGGGTGGACGCCGGGGTCTCCGGCGCGGGCGTCTCGGCCGGAGCCTCGGGCCGCGAAGGGCCCCCGCCACGCTTGTTCTTCTTCCGCGCTTCACCCACGGGGCGAAGCTGCGAGGTTCCAAGAGCCGCGTCAACCCGTGCGCACGAGGGCGGTTCTGCGCTATCCATCGACGATGGCGTCCACTCCGCCAGGCTCTCTCGGCCGCGTCGCCGTCGTCGACGACGACAAGGTGCAGCGCGAGCGCGTCGCCGCGCTTCTGCGGGCCGAGGGCTACACGGTCCACGCGCTCGAGGGAGCGGGGCGCGTGCTCGAGATGCACCAGCGTCGCGAGCTCGATCTGGTCCTGCTCGACGTGGTGCTCGAGGGGCTCTCGGGCATCGAGTGCTGCCGCATGCTCAAGGCGACGGGCGTGTTCTTGCCCGTGGTCCTCGTCACCTCGCGCACCGATCCGGACAGCCGCCTCGAGGGCCTGCGCATCGGGGCCGACGACTACCTCGCCAAGCCCTTCGACCAGCGCGAGCTGCTCCTGCGCGTGGCGAGCTTCGTGCGCCTGAAGAAGAGCTTCGATGCGATGAGCGCGCAGCGCGACAAGCTGCGCGAGACGAGCATCCTCGACGAGCTGACCGGCCTCTACAACGTGCGCTACCTGCAGACGCGCCTCGCCGAGGAGTGGAAGCGCGCCGAGCGCCACCACGAGCCGCTCGCGGTCGCCTTCGTCGACGTCGATCACCTGCGCGTGGTCAACGAGCGCCACGGCCACGACGCGGGCGATGCCGTGCTCAAGGAGATCGGCGCGCGCCTGCGCGGGGCGGTGCGCGAGATCGACGTGCTCACGCGCTACGGTGGTGAGGAGTTCGTCGCGCTGCTTCCGTCGACGCACCTCTCGGGCGCGGCCACCGTGGCGCAGCGCATCGCCAAGGCCGTGGCCGAGAAGCCGATCGACGGCGGCACGGGCGGCATCCGCGCGACCGTGTCGGTGGGCATCTCGCTCTTCCCGTCGCCCGGCGTGCAGACGCGCGACATGCTGCTGCGCGCCGCCGATCGCGCGCTCCTGCGCGCCAAGAGCGAGGGTGAGGGGCGCATCTGCATCGCGCGCGAGCCGATGATGGTGCTCGAGGGCTGACGCGCGAATTGCTGGAGAAACGAGGCCGATTGCCGCACTGGCCGAAGGGGCCGGGCGGTGGCGTCGGCGATTGACACCTCGCGCCGCGGACCCGACGGTCGCTCGGTGTCGGGTGAAGACGGAGACGAAGCGGGGCGCGCGCGCCCCTCGCCGGAGGCCGCGGGACGCGCGCGCGTCGCGGGCCTCGCGCTCTTTCTCCCCATCGCGTTTCTCGGCACCTGGTGGATGGCGGCGAGCCTGCGCCTCGCGAGCGTGGAGCTGCGCGGGCTCGACGCGGCGACGCGCATGCTCGCGGCGACGGTGCTCTACGCGCTGACCACGGCATGGCCTCCGCTCGTCGCCCTGTGGCTGGTGCGACGCTTCGTCGAGCCGAGGGTGCCGCTCGAGATCACCGGACGCGCGCCGCGGCGCGGTTTCGGCGTGCTCGCGGTGGTGGCGCCGCTCGGGCTCGCGCTCGGAGCGACGCTCGTCGCATCGCTCGCGGGCGTGGGGATCGAGGAGACCGCGCTCGCCGCGCCGACGGAGATCGCGCGGCCGTCGCTCGCCAGCACGCTGCTGGTCACCGCCGCGGCGATGGGCTCGCTCCTGCTCGTGTGGGGCCAGGCGCTCGCCGAGGAGATCGGCTGGCGCGGCTTCGTGCTCGTCCGCGGGATGCAGCGCTTCGGCACCTGGCCGGGCCTCTGGATCCACGCGCTCCTGTGGGGCCTCTGGTACGTGCCCGTCGTGCTCGTGACGGGGCCCGAGGGCGCGCCCGCCTCGCTCGCGCGCGTTCCGTCCACGTTCGTCACGTGCGCGCTCCTCGGTGTGCTGCTCGGCTGGCTGCGCGTCGCCTCGCAGAGCCTCACGACGAGCGTGGTCGCCAACAGCATCGTGACGATCGCGACCGGCGCGCCCTTCGTGGTCGAGGGGCTCGATCCGGGGCCGCGCGCGGCGCTCTTCGGGCCGATCGGCTGGGCGCTGCTCTCGGCCGCGCTGCTCGCGCTGCTCTTGCTGCGGCGCCGCGTGCCGCTCGTGCTCCCCGATCTCTCGCCGCCGACCGGCGTCTCGCCCGCGCTCGCGGAGCGGCCTCCGTCCTCTCGCGTTCTCCACTGACCTCTCCACCGACCGCATCCCGAGGCCCTTCGTGCTCGAGCTCACCGCCATCTTCCTCGCCGCCGCCGTCGTGGCGGTGCCGCTCTTCAAGCGCTTCGGCCTCGGCAGCGTGCTCGGCTACCTCGCGGGCGGCGCGCTCATCGGCCCGAGCGGCCTCGGCTACGTGCACGAGGTCGAGGAGACGATGCAGTTCGCCGAGTTCGGCGTGGTCCTGCTCCTCTTCCTCATCGGCCTCGAGCTCGAGCCGAGCCGCCTCTGGCGCATGCGGGGCGCCGTGTTCGGCACGGGCGGCCTGCAGGTCGCGCTCACGACGGCGGTGATCGCCGGGCTCGCGATGGCGCTCGGGCTCGACGGGCGTGCGGCCCTCGTGACCGGCGTCGCGCTCGCGATGTCCTCGACGGCGTTCGCCACGCAGATCCTCGGTGAGCGGCACGAGATGGCGACGAGCCACGGCCGCGCCGCGTTCGCGATCCTGCTCTTCCAGGACCTCGCCGCGATCCCCGCGCTCGCCCTCATCCCGCTGCTCGCGACCGAGCGCGCGGCGAGCGAGAGCGAGCGCCCCGGGTGGGTGTCGGCGCTCGTCGCGGTCGGCGTGATCGTGGGGCTCGTGCTCGCGGGGCGCTTCTTCTTGCGGCCGCTCCTGCGCGTGGTGGCCTCGGCGCGCAGCCACGAGCTCTCGATCGCGTCGGCGCTGCTCGTGATCATCGCGACCGCGATCCTGATGGAGCTCGTGGGGCTCTCGACCACGCTCGGCGCCTTCATCGCCGGCGTGCTGCTCGCCGATTCCGAGTACCGGCACGAGCTCGAGTCGAACATCGAGCCCTTCAAGGGCCTGCTCCTCGGGCTCTTCTTCATGGCCGTGGGCATGTCGGCGGACCTGCACCTGATCGTGGAGCGACCGCTCGTGGTGCTCGGGCTCGCGACGCTGCTCGTGCTCGTGAAGCTCGCGCTGCTCTTCGGCATCGGCACCGTCCGCGGCGAGTCGCGGACGAGCGCGGCGAGCCTCGCGATCGCGACGGGCGCGGGCGGCGAGTTCGCGTTCGTGATCTTCGGCGAGGGCGTGCGCGACGGCGTGCTCTCGTCGGAGACCTCGGCCCTGCTCGTGGTGGTGGTGACGCTCTCGATGGCGTTCACGCCGCTGCTGTTCCTCGTGCGCGACCGCGTGCTCGCGCGCCGCACGAAGGACGGGCAGCGGCCCTTCGACGAGATCCACGGCGAAGGCAGTCAGGTGATCATCGCCGGCTTCGGTCGCGTGGGGCAGATCGTCGGCCGCATCCTCCGCCTCCGTCGCATCACGTTCACGGCGCTCGACGCGAGCGCCGAGCACGTGGATTTCCTCCGGGCCTACGGCAACAAGATCTACTACGGCGATGCCTCGCGCCTCGATCTCTTGCGGGCGGCGAAGGCCGACGAGGCGTCGGTGTTCGTGCTGGCGATCGACGACTTCGAGGCGTCGATGCGGACGCTGACGGTGGTGAAGGAGAACTTCCCCAACCTGAAGGTCGTGGCGCGCGCGCGGAACCGGCAGCACGCGTATGCGCTCTACGGCGCGGGCGTCGAGATCGTGATCCGCGAGAACTTCGCCGGCAGCCTGCAGGCCGCCGAGCGCGTGCTCGAGGAGCTGGGCATCGAGCGCACGGACGCCAAGCGCACCGTGAAGCAGTTCGCCGCGTACGACGAAGAGAAGGTGCGCGAGATGCACGTGCACCGCGACGACCCGAAGAAGCTCATCGAGTCGGCCAAGAAGTACGGCGAGGAGCTCGAGCGCATCTTCGACCAGGACGCCGCTTCCGGCGGCAGCTGACCCTGCGCGAGCGCTCGCGCGGCATGGTCCGTGCTGTTCGCGCGAGCATGATGCCAATGCGTGCCGCGGTCCTCACGCTCGCTTTCCTCCTGGGCGCCTGTGCGAGCCCATCGCCCGTGCTCGTCGTCGACGATGTCGCCGTGTCGGACCCGCGCGTCTCCACGGCGTTGGGGACCGACGCCGCGGGCCACCCGCGCGTCACGCTCATCCTGACCGACCCCGGACCGCCCAACGTGAGCGACGCGGGCGCGAGCTACGCCTTCGAGATCGATCTCGGCCCCGAGGCCCGCATGGGTGACGTGCTCACCGTGGACGGGGTCGCGACGCTCACCCGTGCCAGCGGGACCGGCACGCTCACACGGACGTTCGCACCGGGCGCCGGCCACGACCCGAAGGTGCTTTCCGTCTCGGCGACGATCAGCTGTTTCTGCGACGTCGGACTCGGGCCCTTCGTGCAGAACGTCACGGGCACCCTCGACGTGACACGCCTGAGCGCGACGGAGGCCACGCTGCACGTGGACCTCGTCGTCGAGGGGATCATCCCCAGCGGCGGCAGCGCTTCGCGTCGCCTGCACGTGATGGGCTCCTTCACCGCGACGCCGGCCACCTGATCTCCCCGGCCCCGCCAGGGCGCACGGGCGGGGCGGGGGCCCCGGCTCGACACGCCGCGGGGCGCCGCGTACCTTCGCGCCCGTGCCGCTCATCGAGATCGAAGGCTTGGAGAAGCGCTACGGCGAGCTCCGCGCGCTCAAGGACGTCTCGCTCACGCTCGAGGCCGGGCGCATCGGGTTGCTCGGGCCGAACGGCGCGGGCAAGAGCACGCTCCTCAAGTCGCTGCTCGGGCTGCTCAAGCCCGATCACGGGACCGTGAAGGTCTTCGATCACGATGCGAGCCGCGAGCCCTTCGAGGTGCGCTCGCGCATCGGCTACATGCCCGAGGGCGACTCGGTGCTGCCGGAGCTGACGGCGCTCCAGTTCGTCACCCTCGCGGGCGAGCTCTGCGGCCTGCCGCGCAGCGAGGCCACGGGGCGCGCGCACCAGGTGCTGCACTACGTGGGGCTCGGTGAGGCCCGCTACCGCCGCCTCGGCTCGTACTCGACCGGCATGCGCCAGCGCGCGCGCCTGGCACAGGCGCTGGTGGGTGACCCCAAGCTGCTCCTGCTCGACGAGCCCACGAGCGGCCTCGATCCCGCGGGGCGCGACGAGATGCTCGCGCTGGTGCTCGACATCCCGCGCCGCACGGGCGCGAGCGTGATCCTGTCGACGCACATCCTCCCCGACGTCGAGAAGACGTGTGATCAGGTCGTCGTCGTCGCCGGCGGCAAGGTGCTCTACGCCGGCGAGCTCGCGCCGCTCGTCTCGCCCGAAGAGGGCATGTTCGAGGTGCGCTGCAAGGGCAGCCCCGAGGGCCTGCAGAAGACGCTCGAGGAGTCGGGCTTCATCGTGAAGCGCGACGGAAGCTCGCTCGAGGTGCGCGCGCCGAAGGGGAAGGGCGCCGACGACATCCTCCGCGCCGCGGTCGAGGGAGGGCACCAGCTCCGGCATCTCGCGCCGCTCGTGCAGACGCTCGAGCGCGCGTTCTTCAAGACCCTCGAAGAGGCGGGCGAGGCCGCGCCCGAGGGCGCCAAGCAGAAGAAGCGCAAGGCCGCCGCGGCCTGAGCGCGCACGGGGCCGCGGGGGCGGCGGCGACGCGGGGGGGCGCCGAGCCAGTTGCGCTGCGGCGACGAGATGCGATGTGCCCGAGGCAGGCGTGCTCGCTCGCGCGCACGGAGCGGGCGGAGCCCGCGCAGGAGCGTCGGAACGCGGAGTGGGGCCCCGATCCGACTTGCTCGGTCGCGGCGGGGCCGCGTACCGGCCCCGAAAATCAATAGTACTGCGGCACGTAGAACTGCTCGGAGCGCGGCGGCCGTACGTAGCTGCCCGCGGGCTTGCGCGGCGTGAGCTCGACCGTGTCGGGCGGCAGCTCCTCGTAGGGCACCTTCACGAGGATGTGGCGCATGCAGTTGAGGCGCGCGCGCTCCTTGTCGTCGGAGTCGACCGTGAACCAGGGCGCCTCGGGGATGTTCGTGTGCACGAGCATCTCGTCCTTGGCCTTCGAGTACTCGACCCAGCGGTCGCGCGACTCGACGTCCATCGGGCTGAACTTCCAGCGCTTCATGGGATCGCGCAGGCGCGCCACGAAGCGGCGCTCCTGCTCCTCGTCGCTCACCGAGAACCAGTACTTGAGGAGGATGATCCCGCTTCGCACGAGCATCCGCTCGAACTCGGGGCACGCGCGCATGAACTCGGCGTGCTCGGCGTCGGTGCAGAAGCCCATGACGCGCTCGACGCCGGCGCGGTTGTACCAGCTGCGATCGAAGATCACGATCTCGCCCGCGCTCGGGAGGTGCGCGACGTAGCGCTGGAAGTACCACTGCGTCTTCTCGCGATCGGAGGGCGTCGCGAGCGCGACGACGCGGCAGCCACGCGGGTTCATGCCCTCGGTGATGCGCTTGATGGTGCCGCCCTTGCCCGCGGCATCGCGGCCCTCGAAGATCAGCACGACCTTCAGGCCCTTGTGCTTCACCCAGAACTGGAGCTTCACGAGCTCCACCTGGAGGCGCTTGAGCTCCTTCTCGTACTTCTTCTCCGAGAGCGGGGAGCGCTCCTTCTTCTCGTCGTCGCCGAGAGCGCTGCCGTTCACCTTGGCGGCCACCTTCTCGGCCTTCTCCTTGGCCTTGCGCTCCTTCTTCAGGCGCTTGCGCTCCTTCTTGGCGAGCTCGTCCGCCGTCGGTGCCTCGGTTGCCGTCGTCCCCGTCCCCTTCGCCATCTCGACCTCGGTCTTTCTGGTGCGCACCGGCCGCGCGGGAGCGAGTCGCTCCACGCTCGGTCCAGTCCTCCGCGCGGACACGGTCGCCGCGAGGGGCGGGGGGCTCGGCGGGGTGGGGGGCCTCACACGGACCGGCCACGACGTGGGCGCCGGATGCGATGGGGTGGCGCCGGATGCGATGGGGTGGCGCCGGATGCGATGGGGTGGCGCCGGATGCGATGGGGTGGCGCCGGATGCGATGGGGTGGCGCCCGATGCGATGCGGGTGAGGCGTCAGTGCGGGTGAGGCGCCGCCGGCAGCGGCGTCGCGAGCACTTCCTCGGGGTCCACGCCACCCAGCTCGACGCCATCGGGAATGCCGCGCACGCGCACCAGCACCGACTGCGCGCCGCCCGCCGGATCGATGGCGCTCGCGTCCACGTACGGCACGATCGAGGGCGCGTCGATCGCGTCGAGCAGCTCGGGCGGGCCGCGCAGCGTCACGCGCACACGCGCCGGGCGCACCTCGCGCAGCGTGCCGCCCACCACTGCGACCTCGAGGCGCGGCACGGCGCGCTCGGCGATCTCGGGCGCGACGTCGATCACCACCGTCACGTGGTCGTCGCCCACCATCTCCACGTGCGAGCCCAGGCGCGTGAGCGCGACGCGGCGCTCGATGCGGCCTTCGCTCAACGTGGCGGCCGCGATCGGCTCGGTCGCCACGCGCTCGAGCGTCGCGAGGTCCACCTCGGGCCCGCGCACCGTGATCGTCGAAGGGCGCACCGTCGGCTCGCCGACGATCATCAGGCCCGGCGGCGGCCGCCCGTCGAGGCGCGGCACGATCGGCAGCGTGCGCTCGGCGCGCTCGGCCCACGTGAGGGGCACGTTGTCGGGCGAGACCTGCGTCACCTCCACGCCGGCGGGCACCGCGAACTGCTCGGGATCGAAGTAGTAGACGCTCGCGCGCGTCTCGGAGAGATCGAGCTGGATCGGCCCGAGGTCGTCGGTGCGCACCGAGTTGAGGAGCGAGCGGCTACCGCGCAGCGTCAGGCGCACCTTCGCCGGCAGATCGCTCGTCAGGATGCGCGGCTCGGCCGGAGCCGGCAGCACCGCGACCACGTCCACGAGCACCGAGCGCTGCGCGTCCTCGGCGCCACGGATCACGGAGAAGAGCAGCACCGCGATCACGAGCGACCACGCCTTGAGGGCGACGTTCTCGGTGAGCATCGCCTTCATCGTGCTGGCGGGCGTCGTCTCAGCGCGATTGGGCACGGGGCTCCTCGACGTCGATCTCGAGCTCGGTCACGGCGTGCTCTCCTCGGCCTTCGCGCGCTCCGAGAGCACGGGGGCGCCGGCGGGCGGAGGCGTGGAGGCGCTGCGCGTGGCCTCGCCGAGCGCGCCGGGCGGGATGCTGGGCGGCACGAGGCTCTTGCGGCTCGACGTGGCGCCCGAGGCGAACTTGCCCGAGGGCTCGGCCGCGCGTCGCTTGCGTGTGCCCTGGAACAGGCCGAGGAGCGCCTGCCGGAGCGAGCCCGGATCGAGCTCGCGCGCCATGTTGCCGTTGAAGCAGAGGCTGATCGCGCCCCGCTCCTCGGAGACGACGACCACGACCGCGTCGGTCTCTTCCGAGATGCCGATGGCCGCGCGGTGGCGCGTGCCGAGCGATCGATCGAGCTTCGGCGAGCCGGCGATGGGCAGGAACACGCCGGCCTGCCAGATGCGGCCGTCGCGGATCACGACGGCGCCGTCGTGGTTCGGGTTGTCGGCGCTCGCGACGAAGAGCGAGAGCAAGAGCTCCTTGCTCGGGCGCGCATCGAGCGTGGTGCCTTCCTGCTGCACGAACTCGTCGAGCGACGCGTCGCGCTCGAACACGATGAGCGCGCCGATCTTGTGCTGGCTCATCACGGCCGCCGCCTTCACGACCTCTTCGATCGCGAAGACCTCGCGCTGCTGCGCGGCGCCGCGGAAGAAGGGCTGCGTGCCCACGCGCGCGAGCACGCGGCGGATGTCGTTCTGGAAGAGCACCACGACGAGCAGCACGATGTACGTGAGCAGCGAGTCGAGCAGCGTGTAGAGCGTGACGAGGCCGATGATGCGCGCGAGCTGGTAGACGACGAAGACGAGGCCCAGGCCCTGCGCCATCTGCATCGCGCGCGTGCCGCGCACGAGCAGGAGCACGCGATAGACGAGGTAGGCGACGAGGAAGACGTCGATCCCGTCGGCCACCCAGCGCAGCACGCCCTCGGCGAAGAGGCCGTGCAGGCGCGGCAAGAGCTCGAGGAGCTCACGCATGGCGCGGCTCCAGTCGTCCGATCACGTCGAGCGCCTGGCGTGTCTCGACCACGTCGTGCACGCGCACCGCGCGAGCGCCCGCGCGCGCGGCGACGACGGCGGCCGCCACGCTCGCGCCCAGGCGCTCGCCGGCCTCCGGGCGCTTGCCGTTCCGCTCGACCAGCATGCCGAGGAAGGCCTTGCGCGAGGCGCCGACGAGCACGCGCGTCTCGAGCGCCGCGAGCTCGCGGCAGCGGGCGAGCAGGATGGCCGACTGCTCGGGCGTCTTGGCGAAGCCGAGCCCCGGGTCCACCCACAGGCGCGCCCGCGGGATGCCCGCCAGCTCCGCGCGCACGATCGCATCGCCCAGCTCGCGGATCACCTCGGTCACCACGTCGCGGTAGCGCGTGGTGCGCGGCGTGATCGCGCCGTCCTCGCGCGTGTGCATCAGCACGAGCTCGGCCTCGTGCGCGGCCACGACGCGGAGCAGCGCCGGATCGGCGCCCATCGACACGTCGTTGACGATCTCGGCGCCTGCGCGGAGCGCCGCCTCGGCCGTCGCGGCGCGGGTGGTGTCGATGGAGACCCGCGCGCCGAGCTCGCGCGCGATGACCTCCACGATGGGCAGCGCGCGCGCGACCTCGACCTCGGGTGAGACGTAGGCCGCGCCCTCGCCGTAGGTCTGCCCCTTCGGGCGCGACGAGGCGGCGCCGACGTCGATGACCGCCGCGCCCTGCGCGAGCATGGTCTTGGCGCGCTCGACGGCCGCGTCGCGCGCGAGGTAGCGCCCGCCGTCGCTGAAGGAGTCGGGCGTGACGTTGAGGACGCCCCAGACCTCGGGCCCCCAGGCGGAGATCTTGGCAGCGGCGAGCGACGCTCCGCGCTGCAGTTCTGCCGGGCTCGGGGCCGCTTCGGTCGAGATCAGCCCTTCGCGCCCGTGCGTGGCGCGCGGCGGAGCCGCTGGCTTGTGATCTCCATCGTGCACGCCCCCACGACCTTCCTACGACACCCGAGCACTTCCGACACCACCTGCTCCACGCGCCAGCGCGCGCCCCGGTCGGAGCGCGCGCGGCGTGGGACGCTCAGCTCCCCGTGGGGACCTCGCGCGGGCGGGGCTGGAAGATGCTCGTCTTCCTCTTCTCCTTGGCCTTCGCCGCCTTCTCCGAGTAGCGCGGGATGACGATCTTCTCGCGCTGCGGGAGCTCGGTCCCCTCGATGCACGCGGCGAGCTCGACCTGGTCGAGCGTCTCGCGCTCGAGCGCCGCCTCGGCGATGCGATCGAGCTTGTCGCGGTTCTCTTCGAGCAGCTTCTTCGCGTACGCGTACTGCGCGTTCACGATGCTCTTCACCTCGGCGTCGATCTGGCGCGAGGTGCGCTCGGAGTAGTTCTTCCGGCGCATGCCGCCGCCGAGGAAGTTGTTGCCGCGCTCGCCGCTGTAGGCGAGCGGGCCGAGCTTCTCGCTCATGCCCCACTCGGTGACCATCTTGCGCGCGATGCCGGCGACGGCCTGCAGGTCGCTCGACGCGCCGCTCGTGATGGTGCCGAACTTCAGCTCTTCCGCGATGCGGCCGCCGAGCGCGGACGCGATGCGCGCGAGCGCCTCTTCGCGGGAGTAGCCGACGCGGTCCTCGACCGGCAGGTACATCGTGACGCCGAGCGCCTGGCCGCGCGGGATGATGGTGACCTTGTTCACCGGGTCGTGGCCGGGCGTGAGCCAGCCGACGAGCGCGTGACCGGCCTCGTGCCACGCCGTGACCTTCTTCTGGTGGTCGCTGATGACGGCCGAGCGACGCTCGGCGCCCATCGAGACCTTGTCCTTCGCCATCTCGAAGTCCGCCATCGTGACGGCGTCCTTGTCCTGGCGCGCGGCGAGCAGCGCCGCTTCGTTCACGATGTTCTCGAGGTCGGCGCCCGAGAAGCCGGGCGTGCCGCGGGCGATGCGCTCGAGCTCCACGTCGTCGCCGAGCGGGACCTTGCGCGTGTGCACCTGGAGGATGCCGGTGCGGCCGCGGAGGTCGGGCGCCGGCACGGTGATGCGGCGGTCGAAGCGACCCGGGCGGAGGATGGCGGGGTCGAGCACGTCGGGGCGGTTCGTCGCCGCGATGATGATGACGCCCTCGTTCGCCTCGAAGCCGTCCATCTCCACGAGGAGCTGGTTCAGCGTCTGCTCGCGCTCGTCGTGACCGCCGCCGAGGCCGCTGCCGCGGTGGCGACCGACGGCGTCGATCTCGTCGATGAAGATGATGCAGGGCGCGTGCTTCTTGCCCTGCTCGAAGAGGTCGCGGACGCGGCTCGCGCCGACACCGACGAACATCTCCACGAAGTCCGAGCCCGAGATGCTGAAGAAGGGCACGCCCGCCTCGCCGGCGATCGCACGCGCGAGGAGCGTCTTGCCAGTGCCGGGCGGGCCCATGAGCAGCACGCCCTTCGGGATGCGGCCGCCGAGGCGCTGGAACTTCTTCGGGTCCTTGAGGAAGGCGATGATCTCTTCGCAGTCGTCCTTGGCCTCGTCGATGCCCGCGACGTCGGCGAAGGTGACCTTGTTCTGCGACTCGTTGAGCAAGCGCGCGCGCGACTTGCCGAAGCTCATCGCCCGACCGCCCGACGCCTGCATCTGGCGCATGAAGAGGACGAAGAGACCGATCACCAGGATCGTGGGGATCCAGGTCCACAGATAGATGGCCCAGCTGTGCTGGTCGGCCGAGAGGTACGTGACGCGGACGTTGTGCTCGAGCAGCTCCTGGTTGAGCTCCTCACCCACGATGCCGACGGTGGTCCGCAGATCGCGGCGCGCGCCATCGGTGTGGTAGTAGGTGAAGTCGGCCTCGCCGTTGCCTCGAGCCGTCACCTCGACTTGATCGACGTGACCGGCGCGCACGTCGGCGACGAAATCGCTGAAGGCCACTTCCTGCGCCGACGGTGGCTCGGCGATCAGGGAGTAGATGGCCATCATCATCACGATGAGGAGCAGCCAGAGGAGGAGGGTCTTGTGGCTCTGCTTCACGTTGTGACCTCGGGACGCGGAGGAAGCGGCGAGCCTTCTCCGGGCCGATGAAAGTTAAGCACGGCGGGTGGGGAGCATCAACGATCCAGCAGGCGCAGGTGCTTGGTTTTCATGCTTCTTCACGCGGGTCCCCGTCGTGCGTGGGGGAGACGACGACGTGGCCGCCGTCGATCCGAGCGGTGCGCCCGCCCGGTAACCTGACCTCGGATGCCTCGCGGGGTTCCTGGAGCCAGCGACGCAGATCCGAAAGGTGGGCACGGCAGAGCGTGGCGCCACCCAACGCTTCTCGCAGGGCGCGCACGCCGACGGCCGCCGGGGCGCCCTGGAGCACGGTGAGCGAGATGCCGCGGGGCGTCGTGGCATCCGCGAGCGCGCGCAGCGCGAGGGCCTCGAGCGCCTGGTCGGCCTCGCGGGCCTCGTCGGCGAGGAACGCGAGGTGCGCAACGGCGTGCGCATCTTCGGCCACGAGCGCGGGGAGGAGGCGATCGCGAATTCGTACGCGCTCGAAGCGATCGTCGGCGTTCGAGGGGTCGCTCGCGAAAGGGATGCCGTGCTCGTCGAGGTACGCTCGCACCTCGGCGCGCGTGGCATCGATCAGGGGCCGCACGATCCCGTCGGTGCGCCCGGGCGCGATCGCGGCGACGCCGCGCAGGCCGCCGCCGCGCAGGACGCGGGACAGCACCGTCTCGGCTTGGTCGTCCTGGGTGTGACCGACCGCGACGCGCGCGGCGCCCTGGCGCGCGGCGATCTCGGCCAGCGCGGCGTAGCGCCCGTGGCGGGCTCGCGCCTGGATCCCGTCGCCCGGCTCGAGCGCGATCCGCCTCCGCTCGAACGGGACGCCCACCTCCGCCGCGCGCGCCGCCGCCAGGTCGAGCTCCGCCGCCGCCTCGGCCCGCAGGCCGTGATCGATCCCCGCAGCGAGGACCCGCAGGCCCAGCTCGGGCGCCACGCGCGCCATCACGGAGAGCAGCGCCGTCGAGTCAGGCCCTCCCGACACCGCGACGAGCACGGTCTGGCCTCGCTCGAGCAGCGCGCGCTCGCGGATCGTCCTCCTCACCCGCGCCACGAGGCCCATCGACGCCGAGGATAGCCCCTGCTGCTCCGACTCGGGCCGATGGACTCGTACGACGCCCGGAGCTCCGGGTTGTCGGACGTGCGGGTGGGAGCCCGAGGAGGGACCGCGCCTTCCCCGAGCACGTCGGTGCCGAAGGTCGATTCGCGGAACGCCGATCGAACTTCCGGGCCGATGTACTAGTCTCTGGCGGCGATGACTCCGCTTCCTCGCTTGCTCTCCCCGGTGGCGCCGATCTTGGTCGTGGCGCTGCTCACCGGGCCGGGCTTCGACGGCTGCGGGAGCTCGCCACCGTCCGGCCCGATCCCCCCCGGTAGCGCGATCGCGTGCTTCGGCGACGGCGACTGCACCTCGAGCGGCTGCGAGGACGTGCGCTGCGTGGCCGGCGAGTGCAGCGTGGTGGCGCCGTTCCGCGATGGCGACTTCGACGGCGTGGGCCCGCCGCCCTGTGGCGAGGACTGCGACGACACCGATGCGCTCGTCGCGCCCGGGCAGGCCGAGCTCTGTGATGGACGCGACCAGGACTGCGACGGTCGAATCGACGAGATGGCCCCGCCCTCCGTGCAGCGCACGCTGCTGGCGACCGCGACCGACGAGATCGCGGTGGCGGCGATCGCCGACGTGATGGTGCTGACCGACACGCCCTCGACCGGCGGCCTCCGCCTGCGCACGGCCGACTTCGAGGGCCGCGTCTCGCCGCCGACGCCGGTCACGAGCGACGCGGTGCTCTTCGCCGCGCTCGCGTCGACGGAAGCCGGCGCGGTGCTCGCCGTCGCACGCGCGCGCGATACCGATGCGGTCGTCGAAGCCTACGCGCTGACGATGGACGGAAGCACGCTGCGCGTGGGCACGGTGACGACCGTCGCGACGACCACGATGGACGCACGCCCCGACGCGTTGCGGGTGGCCGCGCTCGGCAGCTCGTTCGTGGTCGTGTGGGACGACCTCGTGCTCGATCGCTGGATGGCGAGCCCGAGCTGGGCGGCGCCGATGCCGATCGCGACGGGCATCGCTGCGCTGGCGCCGCTCGCGGTCGCCAGCGTCGGCAGCTCGCTCGTGGTGCCGACCCAGGACCGCGAGCTCACGTTCTTCGCGGCGGCCGACGGCGCCGTGCTGGCGACCGTCTCCACGCCGAGCACGCTGGCCGCGGGCCCCTTGGCGGCGGGCACGACCGACTACCTCGTCGCCTACCACGACGCGTTCGATCACCAGATCGCGCACGTCTCGGCGACCGGGCTCGGTACGCCGCACGGCGCCCCGAGCCAGGGGACGGGCTTGCCGCTGCGCCTCGACGCCTCACCGCTCGGCGCGATCGTCACGCGCTTCGACGCCACCAACTCCCGCGGGCAAGGCGCTGGCGCGCTCGTTCTCGTGCTCTCCGAGAGTCTCGATTCGGTGCGCGCCGAGTTCCCGCCCTCGATGGTGAGCGGCGGGCTCGCCGGCACTCCGAGCGCGTATGCGGTCGTCACGGGCGACGGCGGCACCGCGGTGCTCACGAACTACGGCTTGCCGGGCGCGGTGCTCGCGTCGCTCGGATGCCAGGCGCCCTGAGCGCGCCAGCACGAGAACGCCACGAGCGCAGGATCAGGAGCGTATGGAGAGCGACCGACTCGTCTGGGTGGATCTGGAGATGACGGGCCTCGAGGTGGAGCGCGAGCGCATCCTCGAGATCGCCACCATCGTGACCGACGGCGAGCTGAACGTGATCGCCGAGGGGCCCGAGCTCGTCGTGCATCAGTCCGAGGCGATCCTCGCCGCGATGAACGACTGGAACCAGAAGCACCACGGTGAGTCGGGGCTGACCGAGCGCGCGCGGCGATCGACGATCGACGACGCCGAGGCCGAGCGGCAGACGCTCGAGTTCGTGGCGGCGCACGTGGGCTCGCGCAGCGCGCCGCTCGCCGGGAACTCGATCCACCAGGACCGCCTCTTCCTCGCGCGCTACATGCCGAAGCTCGAGCAGCACCTGCACTACCGGAACGTCGACGTCTCGACGGTGAAGGAGCTGGTGCGGCGCTGGTACCCGGTCGAGTACGAGGCGCGCCCGAAGAAGAAGGGCTCGCACCGCGCGCTCGACGACATCCGCGAGTCGATCGAGGAGCTCCGCTACTACCGCAAGAGCGTGTTCGTGGCGCGTTGATTCGGCGCACACCGGCGCGGAAACGACGAAGGCCGGGCTCCCCGAAGGGACGCCCGGCCTCTCTTCGTCGAGGAGCTCCCGCTCAGAACGAGAGCGAGACCACCGGGACGTTCACGTCGTAGTCCTGCTGGAGGTGGAGCGCGGCGAGCTCCTCCTGCGTGTAGCGCGCCATCATGCCGAGCACCGGCACGCCCAAGAGCACGCGGCGGCTGTCGGCGTCGAAGCGGAGCAGGCCCGGGCCGCCGAGGGTCGCCTCGCGGGGCGTGCGACCGAAGAGCGACGACGTGGGGCCCGTCGACGACGAGGACGACGTGTCGCCCGAGGACGTATCGCCGGAGGACTCACCGCCGCCCGAGCCGTCCTGGACGGCCTCGACCGAGTCGCCGCTGCCGGTCGTGCTCTCGTACGTGATGTCCTCGTCTCCGCTGTCGATGCTCTCGCCCGGTGGCGAGTACGACGCGAGCGCGAGGGTCCCGACGATGGCCGGCACGACGAGCACGAGGCCCGCGACCATGATGCCGATGTCGATCTCCGGCTGGTTCGCGTTGCCCGAGCCCCAGCCGCCCGTCGCGACCTCGAGCCCGTAGCCGCCCCCGATCCCGGCGCCGATGCCGATGAGCGGGAACACCAGGTAGGGCCACCACTCGTTCGTGTGCGCCGCGTTCTGGATGATGGCCGGTACGATCAGGCCGATCTCGCCGCCGATGAGGCCGAGGCCGATCATGCCCTTGCCATCGGGGCGGACCGGGGTGCACGCGGAGCCGGTGCACTGCGCCGAGGCGTGCGCCGGGGCCACCGCCGCGCTCGCCACCGCCAACGCGGCGCAGGCCGCGGCAGCGACGAGCAAGTTCCGGACAGCATTGCCGAAGGCGCGGTTCAAGCCGTTGGAGCGCAAAGGATCCTCCCGATCGCGGCCCCCCTGCGGAACCGCGAATGCATGCGGCCGGAGACTGACACGAACGATGGACGGGCCGCAACCGCACCACCGCGCGCGAAACGCCGGCGGCTCGACGAGCCTCCTTGACGGCGCTGCCGAGCACGAATATTACGCACACGAAACTTCAGGGGCGTCTTCACGTCGTTTCTGGGGCCGGTCGGGCTCGCTCCAACCCTCGGGTGCTTCGTGGCGCATGGCGGCAGCGGCGTTCAGAAAGAGGAAGGCGGCCTGGTGGAGGGCGAGCCGGCCCGGGAGCGTCGCGGCCGCGCGCGCGAGGGCTCGGCCGAGCGTCTCGACCTCGACCGGATCGTCGAGACCATTCTGTTTCTCTACGCGGAGAGCCGCCGGGTCACCAAGACGCAGGCGCGCGAGCACGGCCTGACGGGCCCGCAGATCTCCGTCCTGAAGATCCTCGAGGCCATGGGCGACCTCTCGCTCACCGAGCTCTCCGAGAAGATGAGCGCCCGGAACTCGACCATCACCGGCATCGTCGACCGGATGGAGCGCGACGGGCTCGTCGTGCGCGAGCGGAGCCAGAGCGATCGCCGCGTGGTGCTCATCCGCGCGACCGAGAAGGGGATGTCGCTCGCTTCGAGCGTGCCCGTCTCGGCGATGGAGGTCTTCGGGGCGGCGCTGCGCTCGCTCGAGGAAGACGACCGGCGCGCGCTGCGCCGCATCCTGTCCACGCTCGCCGAGCGCGTGCGTGCCGAGATCGAGCGCCGCGACGCGGCGAACGGCTGACCCATCGATCGAGAGAGCCCGGAGGACGACCCCATGGCGGAAGACAAGAAGACCCACGGCGACAAGGTCGTCATCACCTGCGCGCTCACGGGCGTGCTCGCGAGCCGCAAGCAGAACGGCGCGATTCCCTACACGCCGGCCGAGATCGCCGACGAAGCGAAGCGCGCCTACGACGCGGGCGCGAGCGTCGTGCACATCCACGCGCGCACGCCCGAGGGCGGGCCCACGTTCGAGCCGAAGGTGTTCGCCGAGATCAAGAAGGAGATCCGCGCGCGCTGCCCGATCATCCTGAACTTCTCGACCGGCACGATCATCGACGACGTCTCGCAGCAGATCGCCTACCTCAAGGAGTCGCGGCCCGAGATCGGCGCCGTGAACATGGGGACGATGAACTACGCGAAGTACTCGAAGAAGAAGAAGTCCTTCGAGTTCGACATGGTGTTCCCCAACACCTACGGGAAGATCCTCAAGCTCCTCACCGCGATGAACGAGGCCGGCATCAAGCCGGAGCTCGAGTGCTTCGACACCGGCCACACGGCGGGCTGCGGGCCGCTCTTCGACATGGGCGCGCTCAAGGCGCCTTACCAGTTCTCGTTCATCGTGAACGTGCTCGGCGGCATCCCGGCGACGGTGGAGTCGCTCCAGCTCCAGACGAAGATCATGCCGCCCGGCAGCGAGTGGGAGGTCATCGGCATCTCGCACGGCCACTGGCGCATGCTGGCGAGCGCGCTCGTGCTCGGCGGCAACATCCGCACGGGCCTCGAGGATCACCTCTACCTGCCGAACGGCCAGATGGCGTCGTCGAACGGCGCGATGGTCGAGGTCGCAGCGCGCATGTCGCGGGACATCGGGCGCGAGCCGGCGACGGTGGAAGAGGCGCGCGAGATCCTCGACCTCTACGACGTCGAGGCCGGGCGCCAGGCGGCCACGGACGTCGGGCACGCGAAGAAGGCCGACGCGAGCGCGGCGGTCTCGGCATGAGCCGCGCTTTCCGCACGATCCGGGTCGGCGTCGAGAACGGCGTCGCGACGATCACGCTGAACCGGCCCGAGCGGAAGAACCCGCTCGGCAACGAGATGGTCAACGAGCTGTGCTGGGCGCTCGACGACGCGAAGGAAGCCGCCGACGTGCGCGTCGTCGTGCTCACGGGCGCGGGCGAGGCTTTCAGCGCGGGCGGCGACCTCAAGGCGATGTCGAGCGGCCCCGACGCCGAGGGGCGCGAGGCGCTCGCGCAGCGCGGCGACTACGTCGATCTGCTCCTGCGCTTCGGCGCCCTCGGCAAGCCGACGATCGCGCGTGTCCGGGGTGTGGCGATGGGCGGCGGCCTCGGGCTCGTCGCGGCGTGCGACTTCGCGATCGCCGGCGAGAGCGCCGTGCTCGGCACGCCCGAGATCAAGCGCGGCCTGTTCCCGATGATGATCATGGCCGTGCTGCGCCGCGTGGTGAGCAAGCGGCGCCTGATGGAGATGATGCTGCTCGGCGAGAAGATGGACGCGCGCACGGCGGCCGAGATCGAGCTCGTGAGCCGCGCGGTGCCCGACGCGAAGCTCGACGAGGAGGTCGCCGCGCTCGCCGGCAAGCTCGCCGCGCAGTCGCCGACGGCGATGCGCCTCGGGCTCGCCGCGTGGAACGCGCAGTCCGATCGCGACCTCGCGAGCTCGCTCCCGATGCTGCGCGATCAGCTCGGCGCCGTCCTCATGACCGAGGATGCGCGCGAGGGGCTGATGGCGTTCGCGGAGAAGCGCGAGCCGAAGTGGACCGGCCGATGAGGTGATCGCGACGCGCAGCGCGCTCGGCTACCATCCTTCGATGGCCGGCCCCGCGCGTACGCTGCCCACCGTGGCCGAGGTGATCGCTCGCCTGGAGGCGGGCGAGGCGATCGAGCGGATCGATGGAGAGAGTACGTGAACGTGCTCTCGGCCGAGCCCGGCGAGGTCGTGCGCGCCGAGCCCTTCGACGCGATCGAGATCGACGTCGCCGAGGCGCTCGGCGTCGAGCGCTGACGGGGGCGCGTCTCCGGCTCGATGGCCGAGCCCCGGATCAGCTGCCCGAGTCGAGCGAGTCGCAGTGCGTCGCGTAGAGATGTCCAGCGGCGCTGCCGTCCGCGCCGAAGCTGAGCGACACACGCGCGTGCGCGGTGCCGGCGCCCGTGTCGAGGGTCGCGACGTCGATCGAGAGCGCCGTCGGCACGGCGGGCGCGATCTCGCTGCGGAAGGTGCCCTCGAAGTCGAAGAACTGCACCATCACGGCGTCCGCCTCGGTGCGCGAGAAGGGCACGGGCCCGACGCGGATTCCGTCGAGCGAGATCAGCTGCGAGGGAACCGGCGAGGTCGCCGAGGGGCACGCCGCGTCGCCGCCGCGGTTGATCTCGAAGTAGATGCCGTCGATGGTGCCGCCGGTGCGGTGGTAGCCGAGCCAGGCGCGATCGAGCGTGCCCCGATGGCCTCGGTACTCGAGCAGGACGCCGGTCGCGATGCCGGCGTCGCTCGGCGATCCCGCATCGCTCGGCGATCCCGCGTCGCTCGGCGATCCCGTGTCGCTCGGCGATCCCGCGTCGCTCGGCGATCCCGCGTCGCTCGGCGATCCCGTGTCGCTCGGGAATCCCGTGTCGCTCGGCACGCTCGCGTCGGAGGCCGTCGCGGCGTCCTCGGCCGTGCCCGCGTCGGTCCCCGCGTCGTGCGTGACCGCGGCGTCGCTCGTACCCGGCGTGCCGCCGCCACAGCCGACGCACGTGAGCGCGAAGAGAAGGCAGGGGAAGGGCAGGGCGCTCGGGCGTCGGATCACGTGGGCTCTCGCGGGGGGAGGGACGGTCGCGGCGGGCGCGCGGAAGTGCGTGACAGCCCCGTCGTCCTTTAGCATTGCTTCATGCGAAATCGCGCCTCCTTCGTCGCGCTCCTCGCCGTGCTCGTGCTCGCCGCCGCCTCGCGCGCCCACGCGCAGGGGCCGGCGCCCGGGACGTTTCTCGTGCTCGACCCAGTCGGCGTTTCGGATCCGAGCCTCGCGGCGCAGATCGGCGTCTCGCTGCGCGGCGTGGCCGAGCCGCTCGGCTACCACGTCGTCACGCCCGGCGCGGGCTCGGTGCTCGGCTCGCTCGACGCCTCGGCGCCGACCGATCTCGTGAGCATCGTCTCGCGCTCGTCGATCGATCGCGGCGTGGCCGTCTGGGTGGCGGCCACGAGCACGGGCTACGACGTGCAGGTGGGGATCGCGTCGCACGACGGCAGCGCGATGAGCGTGCACGTCGTCACGGATGCATCCTCGCTCGCCACGCTCCCGGCGAACCTGCTCGCGGCCATCCTTCCCGCGCCGACCGCGCCGATCGGGGGCGCCTGGGGCTCGACCGCCCAGCTCCAAGCTCCGCCGGCGCCGGCGCCTGCACCGGTCGCCCCGGCGAGCGCCACGACCGCGCCGCAGCCCTATGCCGCGCCGCAGCCCTACGCCGCGCCGCAGCCCTACGCCGCGCCGCCGCCCGAGGCGCCGCGTCGCGGGCACCAGCGCGAGGCCGGCTTCCTCATCGGCGGCGCCGTGTCCTTCGGCGTGGGGTGGGTCTTCAACATCCTCTTCGGCCTCTTCGCCGGCTACCACTCGTGCGTCTTCTCTTCGTGCTCGTCGACGTTCGATCCGGCCTGGGACGGCTTCCGCGCGAGCTCGCTCGTGCCCATCGCCGGCCCGTGGATCCAGCTCGCCGTGCGCCCCAACTCCGACCCCGATCTCTGGGACGAGTGGCTGATCCTCGACGGCATCCTGCAGGCCGCGGGCGCCATCTTCATGTTCGTCGGGATCGGGATCTTCGTCTCGGGCGACGACGAGCCGGCCGAGCCCTCGGTCGCGCTCGTGCCACTCCTCTCGCCGAGCACGACCGGCCTCGCCCTGGCCGGTCGTTTCTGAGCGCCGTCGGCCCCCGGCCGTTCTTGGCGCCGCGCGCGACCCGGGCTACACCAGCCCGCCCATGCAGCCCTCCGCCGTCGCTGCCGCCCCCGAGCTCCGCGCGCGCTGCGCGCTGTGCGGGGACACGCGGATGCGGGCCGTGTTCCCGGAGGAGCTGCCCTGGGTCGTCGAGTGCGAGGCGTGCGGCCTGCGTCGCGCCGAGCCGCAGCCCACCGACGCCGAGCTCGCGGCCATCTACGACGAGCACTACTACGAGCAGTTCGGTTTCGTGGAGGGCGAGCACGCCTCCGACCAGGGCCTGGTGCGCACCAAGCGCGCGACCTTCGCGTCGTTGCTCGCCTCGGCGCGCCCGCACTTCGGCCTGACGCGCGGCAAGCGCCTGCTCGACGTGGGCTGCGGCCTCGGCTTCTCGCTCCTCGCGGCGGCCGACGCCGGCTTCGATGCCGTCGGCCTCGATCCGCTGGCGCCGACCGATCCGGCGGCGCGCCCGGGCCGGAAGATCCTGCGCGGCTCGATCGAGACCTTCGAGCCCCCGATCACGGACCGCTTCGACGTCGTCACGATGGTCGACATGATCGAGCACGTGCGCGATCCGGTCGCCACGTTCCGCGCGGTCGATCGCCTGCTCGTGCCGCGGGGCCTCGTGATCTGCGCGACGAACGACTCGAGCTCGCGCGGCGCGAAGCTGCTCGGCGCGCGTTGGGTGCACTACCACCGCGCGCACCTCTTCTTCTTCACGCCCGACACGCTCACCCGCACGGCCGAGGCCGCGGGGCTCGAGGTGCTCGGGATCGACGTCGCGCACCGCGTGTACAACCTCGAGTACGTCGCCTCGATCCTCGCCCGCGGCACGAACTTCGAGCTCGCGGCGCGCGTCTCGCGAGGCCTCCTCTCCGGCGTGCCGGCGCCTCTCTTGCGCGCGCCCTGGCCGGCGCTGCCCGAGGGGATCGTCATGATCGCCCGCAGCAAGCGCGCCGCGTGACCCGGGAGCCTGCATGACGCCCGGCTCGCGTCGGGGCTCTCTGGCCCTCGTGCTCTTCGCGACCTTCGCGAGCTTCGTGTTCTGGGCGCCCGCGTTCCGTCACCCGCAGGCGAGCGGCTGGGGCGACTGGCAGTGGTTCCACCACATGTGGGAAGCCGGCCGCGTCGCGATCCAGCGCTGGGGCGAGGCGCCGCTCTTCGATCCGCACCACTGCGGCGGCGTTCCGCTCTGGGGCAACCCGCAGGCGCAGGTGTTCGCGCCCACCTACCTGCTGCTCGCGCTGCCCTTCGGCACGACGATCGGCCACAAGCTCTTCGTCATCTTCCACTGCGCGGTGGGGCTCGCGGGGACGTACCTCTACGCGCGCCGCGAGCTGCGCGTGACCGAGATCGCCGCGACCTTCGCCGCGATCCTCTTCACGACGAGCGGCTACTTCGCCTGGCACAGCGCGGGCGGCCACGCGACGTTCCTCGCCTTCTACTACGGGCCGCTCCTGATGCTCTGCTGGCGCCGCTCGGCGCGCGATCTGCGCTACGCGTCGGCCGTCGCCGGGCTGATGGTGCTCATCGTGCTCGAGGGCGGCCACTACCCGTTCCCTTACTTCGTCCTCTGGCTCACCTTCGATCTCGCGCTGCGCCTCGTGGTGCGCGGCACCGGGCGCGGGCGTGCGCTCCTCGGCGCCGTGGTCGCGGGCGGGCTCACGGGGCTGATGGGCTGCGCGCGCTTCGTGCCCATCCTGCTCGCGATCACCGCGCACCCGCACCCGGTGCCCGACACCGACGCGCTCACGCTCGACGAGATCCTGCACGTGCTCACGGTGCGCGATCAGGCGGCGCCGTTCCCCGGGCACCAGTGGATGTGGCCGGAGTACGGCGCCTACGTGGGCTGGGGCGCGATCCTGCTCGCCGTGATCGGCTTCTCGGTCGCGATCGCCGACGCCGCCAAGCCGCGCCCGAGCCGGCCGCGCATCGAGCTCGCGATCCTCGTCCTGGGGATGGTGCTCTTCGTCGCGCTCACGCAGGGCAATGCGAGCCCGCACCATCCCTGGCCGCTGCTCCAGCACCTGCCCTTCTACCGATCGATCCACGTGCCTTCGCGCTGGCGGCTCATGATCGTCTGGCACCTGGCGATGTTCGGCGCGATCGCGCTCGACGCGCTCGACCGCAGCACGCGCTCGATCGATCTGCGCCGCCCGCTCGAGCGCGCGGCCGCCGCGCTGCCGGTGATCCTGCTCGTGTCGATGGTGGCCGACGTGTGGAGCGTGACCTGGCCCGTGGTGGATCGCTGGGACGGCCCGGTGCTCGCGCAGGGCGAGACCGAGGAGCACTTCCAGCTCGTCACCAACGGCTTCGGCTACCTGCAGGAGTACGCGAACTACCCGTCGCGCAACGTGGGCACGCGCGAGTGCTACGACCCGGTTCCCTGGGACATCTCCCACTCGTTGTGGACGGGGGACCAGCCCTTCGCGCGCCTCGCGCCGGAGTCGGCCGGGACGGTGATCGACGCCAACCGCACGAGCCTCACGCTCTGGGCCGACGTGGATCTGCACGAGCCGGGGCGCGTGGTGTTCGATCAGAACTGGTTCGAGGCCTACGTGCCCGACCGCGGCACGCTGGTGGCGGACGACGGGCGCGCGGCCGTGGACCTTCCGGCGGGGCGCCAGCGCGTCACGCTGCGCTATCGCCCGCGGGACCTGCCCTACGTGGTGGGCGTCTCGCTCGTGGGCGTGGCGCTCGCGCTCTGGATCGCCCGAACGAGGCGGGGCCGAGCGCGCCGGCGTGCGTGAAGTCTGGGCAGGCGTGCACGCCACGTGCGACAATCGCCGGATGCCCACGACGCTTCGCAACGCTTCTCTCCTCGCTCTCGCCGCAGCCATCGCGAGCTGCAACGGCGGCAGCGGCGACGGCCTGAACACCGCTGGCTGCACGGCCGTCCTTCGCCCGAGCGCCGACGACCAGACCGCCTTCCAGATGGCCTTCGTCGACGCCCAGGACGACGCCGACATCTGCGTCGCGCCCGGCACGTACACGTTCAACGCGTCGGTCGCGATGGCGACGCGCACGGGCGTCACGTTCCGCGGCCTCGGCGCCGAGCCGGGAGACGTCGTGCTCGACTTCCAGCACATGACCGCCGACGAGCGCGCGATCAGCTTCACGAACATGACGGACGTGACCGTCCAGAACATGACGATCCTCGACGCGACGCACGACGACCTCTACTTCAAGAGCTGCCACGGCGTGACGGTCGAGCACGTGGTCGCCGGCTGGGTGAACCGCCCGCAGCACGGCGCGTACGCCATCTACCCGGTCGAGTCCGAGGACGTGCGCCTCGATCACTGCGAGGCCTACGGCAGCGCCGACGCCGGCCTCTACGTCGGTCAGACCACGAACTGCATCGTCTCGAACAGCCTCGTGCACGACAACGTCGCCGGCCTCGAGATCGAGAACAGCACCAACTGCGAGGTCTTCGGCAACACGGCGGAGAACAACACCGCCGGCATCCTCGTCTTCGAGCTGCCCGGCCTCTTGCACCGCGGCATGACGACCAGCGTCCACGACAACATCTCGCGCAACAACAACCACATGAACTTCGCGGCCGGCGGCATCGTCCAGTACGTGCCGGTGGGCCTCGGCATCATGGTGATGGGCGCGCACGAGATCGAGGTCCACGGCAACACGCTCTCGGGCAACGGCACCACCGGCATCCTGCTCGTCTCGTACGACACGGCCGTGGTCGCGGGCGCCGACCCGTCGATGGACGCGACCTACGACGGGCGCCTCCGCCACGTGTACGTGCACGACAACACGATGATGGCGAACTCGAGGGATCCCGATCCGGCGGTCGGCGGCCTGGCGCAGCTCGACGGCACCGTCGAGGTCGACGTGCTCTGGGACGAGGTCACCCCGGCCGACAACGTGCCGCCGCAGCTCTGCATCGCGTCGAGCGGCAACTTCCGCTCGATCGACGTCGGCGGCGGCTTCGCCGATCCCCCCTCGGACACCATCCCCGCGGAAGCCGCCGCTTGCATGACTCCGGTGATCCCCGCGGTCGTGCTGGGGCAGTGAGGTGAGGGCCATGGCGCGCGTCCGTACGAGCGCGGCGATCCTCTGTCTCGCTGCGCTGGCTGCCTCGTGTGACTCCAGCAGCAGCAACCCGACGGTGCCGGCGGGCCCGCTCACGCTGAGCGAGTGGGGCCTGTTCACGGACCTCCCGCACCAGGTTCCGGCCGAGGGGGTGATCCCCTACGACGTGATCGCGCCGCTCTTCTCGGACTACGCGACGAAACACCGATTCTTCCGCGTGCCCGAGGGCGAGCAGATCACGTACGACGCGAACGGCGACATGGTGTTCCCGGACGGGAGCGTGGTCGTGAAGACGTTCGGCTTCCTCGCCGATCTGCGCGACCCGACCTCGGAGGAGCGCCTGATCGAGACGCGCCTGCTCGTGCGCCGCAACGGCCGCTGGGATCCGCTCGTCTACGTCTACGACGCGGACGGGCGCGAGGCGCGCCTCTACCAGTACGGGCGGCGCGTGCCCGTCGAGTGGACGAACGTGGCCGGCGAGCAAGTCTCGATCGACTACCGCATCCCCGATGCGGTGACGTGCAACAACTGCCACGGCGGCAACGACCCGGTGCACCTGCTGGGCGTGCACGTGCGGCAGCTCGATCGCGAGCACGACTACGGCGCCGGCATGGTGAACCAGCTCGACCACTTCGTGTCGCTGGGGGTGCTCGCCTCGGCGCCGGCGCCGGCCGACCGCCACCCGCTCGTGGACCCGTTCGGCACGGCACCGGTCGACGCGCGCGCGCGGAGCTACCTCGCAGCGAACTGCGCGGCCTGCCACCGCGAGGGCGGCGGCAGCGATCAGAGCGGCCTCTTGCTCGGCATCGAGATCACCGACCCGGTGCGCCTCGGCGTCTGCAAGATCCCCGCGGCCGCCGGGCACGCCGCGGGCGGCCGCCGCGTCGACGTGATGCCGGGCTTCCCCGACGAGAGCGTGCTCATGTACCGCGTGGAGAGCGAAGAGGCGGGCGTGAAGATGCCCGAGCTCCCCTCGGTGCTGCACCACGCGGAGGGCGCCGCGCTCTTGCGCGAGTGGATCGCCGCGATGCCCCCGAACCGCTGCGGCGGCGGTGGTGGCGACGCGGGGATCGCGGGCGATGGCGGCGTGGCCGGCGACGGCGGGAGCTGATCGGCTCGCGAAGTTGCTCGTGAACCGTTGACAGCTTCGAAGACCCGAGCTACGAACGCGGCCTCTTTCGCGGGGAGACCCACGACGGAGGCCACCACGGGGTGGTAGTTAAGTTGGTTATAACGCCGGCCTGTCACGCCGGAGGCCGCGGGTTCAAGTCCCGTCCACCCCGCTCAGATTTCGCATGAAAGTGGCCCGAGACGGGCCGAGTGTCGCCGCGACGGGCCCGACCGGGGTTACACGCGGAAGATCTTGACGTCGAAGTTTCCGGCGGCGCGGAGCCGCTCGAGGTCTTCCACGTCGCTCGTGTAGATGACGTCGCCCCGCTCTGCGGCGCTCACCACGACGATCGCGTCCACGAGGAGAAGGCGCTCACGCTCGGCGCGATGGGTCACCTTGATCGCGGCGAGCACTCGCCCGGCGCGCTCGGCGATGGCACGTGTGACGTCCTCGACCCGAATCCGTCTCGTGTCGAGCAGCTTTGCCGCCGGGCCACGCTGTCCACGCCACCACTCGCCGACGACGACGGCCGGCGTGGTCGCGATCAGCGGTTCGCGCGCCGCCGAGGGCGCACGAGCAAGCAACGCGGCGAGCTTGTACGCGGTCCGGTTCTCGGCCGCGCCGCCCGCGATCGCCTCGAGTGCGATGAGCGCGCCCGTGTCGAGCGTCACGCCCACGAACGGAGCATCTCTTCGAGCTCGTCGTCGGACGGCGGCGGTCCGCTGTGCTTCGCCACCTCGGCGAGGAACTCCTCGGCGGCCTTCATCGCATCACCGCTCACCGCCGGCTCACGCGTCCACTTCGCGCTCGCGAAGATCTCCCGCAACGCGTTCGCGAGCCCTTGCGCCAGCACACCACGCTCGATGTGCTGCGCGATCTGTTTCTGGAAGTCCGCGTCGTTCGCCAGAACCGCGAGCTTGCCGACCGGGCCCTCGCTCACACGCGCCACGCGACGGCTCGGTTTGCCGAGGGCGGGCTTGGTGGCCGGACGCGCACGCGCCGGCCGCTTCTTCGGCGTGCCGCGGGGGGCGTTCTTGCGGGCGCTGGCGGTCATGGCCTCGGTATGTTGCCACACCCAGCGTCGTGGCTCACGCATCGGCACGCTCCGCGAGCTCGGGGACACGTGTCCCCGATGGCGTTTCGACGTTCTCGACGAGCGCATTCTTGCGCCCTTCCTGACGTGGTCCCGCGGCCGTTGGGCGCGAGGTTCGCGAAGATCCCTCGGGCTCGCCAGCGGGGGCGTGTTTTCAAGTCCCGTCCCCCCTTCTCTAGCCATCGAGGGCGAGGCCGACGCCGACGCGGAGCGGAGGCCGACGCCGACCTCGAGGCTTGCGATCGCACCTGGCGCGACCCCGTCTCCCGCCGGAGCGGAAGAGGGTCTGCGAAGCGCGAGCCCGATGGCTCTGCTGCGCTAGGTCCCCCGCTGGCGCCGGGGGACTCGTCACCTCGCGCGCACGATCTGCCACTGCTCCCACGCGAGGCGCGGCTCGATGTCGGCGTAGCCTCGGGCGCGCTCCATCATCTGCGCTTCGCGCTGCGAGAGCTCGACCGCCGGGCACGCGTCGGTGATCGACTCGACCTCGTCGCGCCGAAGGGGGCGGCCCAGCGTGCTCTCGCGCGCCATCAGCACCGCGACGAGGCTGGGGAGGATCGTCGGCACGGGCTCGTTCGGGGGCAGGCCCGGCTCGCCTTCGGGCAAGAAGCGCCAAACGCCGTACGGGTTCCGGCGACCGTCGCCGGGGGCGTGGCGCGCGTCGGGCCAGCGCTCGAGCACGCGTCGCGCGAATCGCTCGCTCGGACGGAACGTGTGACCGCTCGCGAGCACTGGTGACTCGTGCAGAACGAAGAGCTGGAACGACTGCAGCCAAGACGCGGCCGCCGAGGTGTCGTCCATCGCGATCTCGGCGTCGGGCGCGCCGAAGTGGTGCATGCCGCAGGTGAAGACGGTGCGACCGTCGCTGACGAAGCGGAGCGCGAGCGCGAGCAGGGCCGGCGCGACGCCGGCGTCGAGGTGCCGGGTCCAGGTGTCCCAGTCGTGGGTCGCGCCCGAGAGCTCCATCCGGACCGCGGTGCCGCCGTGTCGACGGAGCGCGCGCCCGAGGGCCGCGAGGCGCATCGCGGAGCCGGGGCGCTCGAGCTCGATGGCGACGTCGACGAGCGCCGCCGCGTGGAACGCGCCTGCACGCGCCGATCGCTCGGCGGCGTTCGCTGCGCCATGCCGATCGCCGAACACGCCCGCGAGCGCGGCGTCCTCCACGATCTCGATCTCCACCTCGCCCGGCGCGAGGTCGCGCTCGGGCTCGCGAGCACGCGCCGTGATCCCATCGGCCGCGAGCGCCTCGACCAGGGGCTCCGCGGTGGCCCACGGACCGGGGACGAGGAGGGTGATCGTCCGAACGTACGCGTCCGCCGCCATCGGTGCCGAGCATAGGGGCCGAGCCAGGCAGAAACGAGCTTCATCCGAAAGACGGACGCCTGCGCCGGACGCCTGGGCGACGTGTGCGCGCGGCGCGGACGAGAGCCGTCGGATCGCGCGACCGGGCCCGCTCGTCCCGGATCGCGTCTACCTCGTCTCCGAGCCGCCGCGCTTGGTGCGACGGCGGCGTAGCAGCGTGAGGGCGGGCAGGAGCGCGAGCAGCCACGTCGGCGCCGGGGCGGGCGCTGCCCGACAGCCGCAGCCACCGACACTGGGCGGCGGGCTGCCCGCATCGCCCGCGCGACCGGCATCGGCCGCACTGCCCGCATCGGCCGCGCCGCCGTCGGCGACGCACAGGGTCGTGCACGCGCCGGCCATCCCGCCGGCGCCACCGCCGCGATCGCAGAGCTCCCCGGTGTCGACCACGCCATCTCCGCAGTACGCGCGCTCGCAGCTGGTGCGACACGCGTCGCGTGCGGTGTCGGAGTTCGACGCTCCGTCGTCGCACTCTTCGCCTGCGTCGAGGTCGCCGTCTCCGCAGGCGCGCGAGCAGGTCGACGCGCCGCCGGGGGCCGGCTCGAGGCACGTCCAGCCCGCTTCCACGGCGCACGCGGCGTCGCAGCCGTCGCTCGCCGCCGTGTTGCCGTCGTCGCACGCCTCCCCGGCGCCACGCGTTCCATCGCCGCATCGGACGGCGCAGGGACTGCCCGTGGCTCCGGGCGCGCACGGGCAGGTGTTCGGTGCACCGATCTGATTGACGCAGGTCTCGTTCGGGCCGCACCCGCCCGTACCGTCCGCGCACTCGTCCACGTCGGTGCAGCTGGCCCCCGACCCCTGCCAGCCCGCGTTGCACGTGCAGACGAACGCACCGATGGAGTTGGTGCAGGTGGCGTTCGGGTCGCAGTGGTGGAGGTCGGGGCTCGTGCACTCGTCGACATCCGTGCACGTTCGGCCGTCCCCCGTGAAGCCGGCGTTGCAGGTGCACGCCCACGATCCGGTCGTGTTGGCGCAGGTCGCCTCGGGCGCGCAGTCGTCGAGGCCCATCGCGCACTCGTCCACGTCGCTGCAGCCGCTCCCCGCAGCGCGCCCATCACCGGCGAAGCCCGGAGGGCACGAGCACACGAAATCGCCGACCGCGGTGGAGACATCGACGCAGCTGGACATCGCGACGCAGTCGTCCACGCCCGCAGCGCACTCGTCGAAGAGCACGCAGGTCGAGCCGTCGGACGCGTAGCCGGCGTCGCACGCGCACGTGTAGCCGGGGGAGACCCACGTCGAGATCGCGATCGGAGCGCAGCTGCCCGCGCCGCACGGAAGGGTGGAGCACTCGTCGATGTCGAAGCATCCGGAGCCGCTCGCGCGACCATCGCCGCCGTACCCGGCGTTCGGGCACGCGCACGTGAAGTTGCCGGCGCCAGGCAGGTCGCTGCACGTCGCGATCGCGACGCAGTCGTCGGCGCCCGCTACGCAGTCGTTGGTGACGACACACGTCGTGCCGTTGGAGCCGTAGCCCGTCGGACACGAGCAGTCGTAGCCGGGCGCGGTCCAGCCCGAGAGCGGTCGTTGCGTGCAGCTCCCGACGCCGCACGGATTCGGCGCGCACTCGTTCCGCGCGGTGCAGCTGAAGCTCGGCGGGCCGCTGAAGCTGTAGCCGGCGTGGTCGCAGGCGAACGCGAACGAGTAGTCGCCCGTGGCGCTCACCGTCGCCGAGCAGCGCACGCCCGCGACGCCACAGTCGTCGAAGCGCGCCTGCGCGCAGACGCTCATGTCGCAACCGGCGTTGTCGGGCCCGTTCGGGAAGCCGGGCAGCGTCGCGGTCGGCGTGAGCTCGAAGTCGTTCGACTGGCCGTCGCCGTCGGCGTCGAGGCCGCTGACCGCCGCGTAGCTGAGGCCGTTCAGGCGGTACTGCGTGCCGAACGGGTTGAGACACCGGCCTCCGCCCATGCAAGCGCCGCCGCCGCCCGAGGTGACGTGGCAGGTCGCACAGCCGAGCGATTGCCGATTCGACGGCATGGCGGAGAGGTCCGCAGGAAACGCGAGCGCCGTGCCGGGGGTGAGGAGCGATGCCAACGAAAGAAGCGCGGTGAGCGCGAGGCGATGCATCGTCATCTGCACGAGCTTATCGGCGCGGGGCGGTCCGTGGGAAGGCCGCCTCCCGGCGAGCGCCCGGGGTCGATCGCTGGCTCGAGACGGCAGAGGGCGTGACCCCGACTCTCTGGACCTCGCACGAATGGGCGTGAGGTCTCGACTCGGGCGTCGTCACGCCTCGTGCTGGCAGCCACGCGCGCCCGGTCCATCGCAGCAGGCGATGCGGTGCGCGATCGAGGCGTACGGCGCCTCGCGCAGCGCATCGATCCGCGACCCCGGCGCGACTGGGGCAGCGGGTCGCGCGGCGGCGCGGCGCGTCGAGCGCGGTCACTGGCGTGGTCCCTGCCGCTGCTGGATCGCGCCCTGCGCGAACGCGATACGCTCGCCGCCATGAGCCTCGACGACCCGACGGCGTCGCTCGCCGAATGGCTCGGCCGTGCCGGTGACCGACCTTGCGTGCTCCCGGCAGCGGACGGACGCGGCGCTCGTGTGGCCGGCGAGCTCGGCGTGTCGTCTCGAGCCTTGCTCGACGCGGTGGCGCGTCGTGCTGCGGGCATCGCCGTGGACGACGGCTGGATCCGCATCCTCGCGAGCGGCGCGGACGGGATGCACGCCGACCTCGCGAGCTGGAACGGTCTGGGGGCGGCGCCCATCTTCGCGATGACGCCGAGCCTGTGTGTGGTCGGGTTCGACGTGCTCGGTGGCGTGTTCGCCATGGATGCGGGCGCGCTCGGCGGCGTCGAGCGAGCGGGCGTGCACTACTTCGGCCCCGACACGCTGCGATGGGAGCCGCTCGGCGCGGGCTACTCGGCCTGGCTCGCGTGGTTGCTCACCGACGAGGCCGACGTCGCGTCGTTCTACGAAGAGGCGCGCTGGCCGAGCTGGCGCGACGAGGTGCGGTCGCTCGGGTTCGACGAGGCGATTCACGTGTGGCCGCCGGCATGGACGCGCGAAGGAAAGGACCGCGCGCGGGTCAGTCGCCGCACGATGCCGGCTCACGTGGTCGTCGACACGCTGTTCGCGGCGGCCCGCGAGATCGACCGCTATGACGTTCCGGGACCGCGCATCGCGTGAGCGGGCTCGAGAGTAGGGAAGGCGGCGAGGCCCGGAAGTGTCGGCTCTCGCCGAGCGTGGTTCGACGCGCTCAATCCGCGCGGTGCAGATCCCACGACAGGTCTCGGAGCGAGACCGTCGCCGAGCCCGTGAACGACTGCAGATCGGTGTGGGGCTCGGTCGTTCCCGAGCCGCAGTGGTGCTCGGAGTTGAACAGACCGTACGTGGTGCCGATCGGCGCGGGGCAGGTCGTCACGAGGCCCTGGTCGTGGCGCACCGTGAAGGACGTGCCGAGGTGGTACGGGTGCAGTCCGTCGGTGGCCGCCTCGCGCTCGATGACGAGGTAGTTCTCGAGCGCGGGAGCGTCTTCGAACGTCTCCGTCTCGTCGGCCATGCTGGTGCAGCCGGCGCTCGCCGTCATCCACGTCGCGCGATAGGTGATCGACTCCAGGCGGTAGAACGCGAGCCTCGTGATCGGAAAGCCGGCCGCCTCGCCGGCCGCGTCGTCGCGCACGAACACCACGGTGCCGTTCGAGTCGAGCCCCGTCGCCGGCGTGGCGTCGTGCGTCGTGCCGGTGATGCGCGCGGGGAACGCGTCCGTGGTCCCCGCGTCGGGCACGCCCGCGTCGGCGAGCGGAGGCACGCTCAGGCCGCAGGCCTGCACCTCGGCCGGGCAGTGCGCGGCGATGCACGCGTCGTCTTCGTTGCACCCGGCCCCGTCGGCGCACGCACCGAGCGCACGAATCTCGAGGACGGCATCGGCGGACGCGCTCGCCACGCATCCGTCGACGCACGCGCTGTTCGTGCCGCACGTGGCGGCGCACGCGACGAGGCTCGCGCAGTCGAGCGGTGCGCGGCCGTCGGTGGGGGCGCCCGCGTCCGTCGCGCTCGAGCCGGGCCCACCGCCGCAGCCCAGCGCGAGCGCCATCGCGGCGATCGTGAGAGTGGTGTTTTGCATCATCGTCTCCGTCCTCGACGCGCGGGCGACGCGCGGCGCAGGGTTGTACGCTGGCCCCTCCGACCGGCGCCGCTCCGTGGCGCGAACGAGGAACGACTTGGCGCACGCGCCCTTCATGCCTGTCCGCGATCGACGAGCCTTCCTCGCCTCGCCCCCCGCCGACCTCGTGCTGATCGAGCGCACCTTCGCCTTCTGGCAGTCCGCGGGCGGCGTCCACGGCACCGTGCTCTGGGGGCGGCCCGACGAGCGCGACATCACCGCGATGGTCGCGTGCTGGGACATGCACCTCGGCTCGGCGCGCGGGAAGGATCCTGTGCTCACCGATCTGCGCGCGCTCGAGGCCGTCGACCTGCTCGCCTTCCAGAGCTTCGTGCGGACGTTCCTCGCGCGGAACCCGATCTGGACCAAGCTCGCCGGCCCCCAAGCGATGCTGCACGACGGGGGCCTCGCCAGTGCCACGGTGCTCGGCGGTCTGCAGATCGCCACGCGTGGCTACACGCTGGGCACCTTCGACGACGTGTGCGAGGCGCTCACGTGGCTCGGCCGCCCCGAGCTCGTCGAGCCGTACGAGTCGCTCCGCGCGGGCCTGCTCGGCGCGCCCGACATCGTGCGCCGCGTGCGGGTCGCGCTCGACACCGACGAAGCGATGCCGTCCACCGCCGAGCTCGCGCGGCGGCTCGGCGTGAGCGTGCGCTCGCTGCAGCGCCATCTGCGCGAGGCGGGGACCACGCTTCGCGCCGTGCGCCTCGAGCACGTCGTCACGCGCGTGGAGCGCCTGCTCGAAGGCACCGAGCTGGACCTCGGCGCCATCGCCGCGCTGGTGGGGGTGGGCTCGGCGTCGCGGCTCGTCGCGCTCTTCCGACATGCGCGAGGCACGACCCCCGGCGCCTTCCGCGCCGCGCGCGCGTCACGCGCCGCCGAGTGAGGCGGGCGCGCTACGCTGCGCCGAGCGACGCGGGGGCTTCGGCGCTCACGCGCGATCCCCGACGCGAGGAGCGAGCATGATCGACCGGTTGATCCAGATCCTTCCGCCGCCCGAGGCCGCCGCGGAGCCCGCGCTCTCGTGGGAGGACCTCGAGCGGCTCGCGGGGCTCGTCTTCGCCGCGCCGGTGCGTGCGTTCTTCGAGCGCTACGGGGCCGGGGCGATCACCGGCCCGATGAACGGCTCGCTCGACGTGCACGATCCGCGGCGCGGAAACGTGGTGACGCGGACGAACGACCTCGGCGCGATGCGCGTGCACCGGGCGGCGGGTAACCGCGAGGACGTCGTCGGCGGGCTCGCGTTCGCTCCCGAGCGAGGCGGCCTCTTTCCGATCGCCGGCAACGGCAACGGTGACTCGGTCTGGGTCGACGACGGTCGCACGGTGGTGGTCTTCGACGGCGACGAGACCGAGCGCTTCGTCTTCGAGGGCACGTGGACCGCGTTCCTCGTGCAGCTGCTCGAGGGCGAGGACCCGACCGGCATCCTGGGGGTCGCGAAGAAAAAGAAGAAGAACGCGTTCAAACCGTTCGAGAAGAAGGTCGTCGTCCAGGCCAAGCTCGCGGGCGGGACCTCGCTCCCGACGCATGCCGCCGCGCTCCGCGCGTTGCTCGGCACGGTGAAGGTGGAGCGCGATGCGACCGACAGCGTCGAGTACCGCGCGGCCTGGGTGACCGTGGCGCTGACCGAGGTGGATGCCCGTTTCGGCGGCGACTTCACGGGCCTCTTCTCCTCGTGGAGCTATCCGGCCGACCGAGAGGGCGACGTGCGGCGGCTCTTCGATCGCTTCGTCGCCGAGCAGTCGCTCTCGGTCGTGTCCCTCGCCGACTTCGCCGGCAGCCCCGTATGGGCGGACCGCGACGCGGCCCTCGTGCCGACGCCTTCGATCGAGCGGATCATGGCGGCAGCCCTGCCTCCGAGCGTTCCCGTGCGCGCCGACTGGAGCAAGGTCGCGACGCTCCTCGGCAGTGCGCTACCGCCCGACTTCGGCGCGCTGATGCGCGCCTACGGGACAGGCTCGTTCGGCTCGCTGCGCATCGCGCCCCCGGACGCGACGGTATGTGCGTGGCTCGAGATCTTGCCGGGGCTGCATCCGATCCGCACTCGTCTCGGCATCGTCCCGTTCCTCTGGAGTGGCGTGACGGAGGGCCTGCTGCCCATCGGCGAAAGCCCCGAAGGCCTCTTGGGCTGGGATACCGCGGGCGCGCCGCACGCGTGGAAGACGGTGTTCCTCGCGGGGCTCCGCACCGCCGCGCCGGTGGTGCACCGACACGACGGGGGGCTCGCCTCCTTTCTCGCCGCGTCGCTCGCCGGCGAGCTGCCGTTTCTTCGCCTCGCGCCCACGTTCACGCCCGGCTGAGCGCCCCGCGCTCGCCCGCCGTGTGCCCGCCTGTCACGACCGACGTTCGGTCACGTGACGCGGGTTGCGTGCCCGCGCGTGCGTCGTTACACGGCGAAGATGAACCAGCGGCGCGACATCGAGCCCACGCTGCTCTGCGATGGCCGCATCGCGTACGGCGTCGTGTGGGATCTCGGCGTGACGGTGTTCGGCCCGTTCCGATGGACGCCCTCGATCGCCAAGCAGTACGCCGACGAGTGCATCGCGCTCACCGAGAGCGCCAGCGTGCTCGGCGGTCGGGGCGGGCTCACGTACTTGATGGGCGATCCGCCGGGCGCGGGCGAGCGGCGCGTGATCGTGGATGCGCTCCACGCGCGCGGTGTCGACGTCGCAGGACAGCGCACGGTCATCGTCACCGACTCGGCCATGGTGCGCGGGGCGGCGACCGCGCTCGCGTGGCTCACCGGAGGACAGACCTTCACGTACGCGACGCGCGAGCTCGACGCGGCCGCGCGCTGGACCGCGTTCGGCGACGTCGGGCTCGGGGAGCGCGTCGCGGCGCATGCGCGACGAGGCCTCGAGATGGTGCGCTCGTGAGGAAGGACGAGCGCGCGGCGCGCGCGGCCGCCGCGTCGTGTGCGGACGAGGCGGCGCGCGCGCGGATCCGGCGCGGGGCGGCGCGGTCGGATGGTGACGCGGCGCGGAGGCCCGCGCGTTTTGCATCGGCTCGTTCGCGATGGGGCTCGCGGCGGCGGGGGTCTGGTCCGTGGTGCGCTGCGCGCGCGCCGCACGTGCCCGCGGGTGAGCGTCCCGTGCACGCGGCGCGACTGGTCAGTCCGCCGCGTCGATCGCGGCGACCAGCTCGGCGAAAGAGAGCGGCCGATCGAGCGGGATGGGCTGGCTCGCGGGCGGGCGGCCCGACACGCGGTGCAGGACGAGATGGCCGTCGGTGAACGCCGCGTCGTAGGTCACACCCTCGATGCGGTCCTGGACGGGGACCTCGACGCAGCGCACCCCGCGCTCGATCCGCCCGCAGAGGTGCAGCGTCGTCTCGTCGACGGTCGGCACGTCGTCTTCGCCGTCGGACTCGGTGGCGTCGCGCTGCATCCGCACCTCGAGGACCGAGGGAGAGCCCTCGTGGACGAGGAACGAGCGGATGCTCGCGCTCCCGTTGCCGCCGAGGGTCGTGTCGTCATCCACCACGTCGGCCACGCACCCCGCCGCGGTGCAGGCGACGGCCGAGAGGCCGCGCTCGCTTCCACCGAATCGACTCTCCCATCCGACGAGAGACCACGTGACCTCGCCGGCGTGCGCGGGCCTCGCGATCGTCTCCACGAGCGCCGTGCCGTCGTCCCGACGCGCCATCGTTCCCGCGGAAGCAGCCGCCGCTTCGTCGGCGGGGAGCGCGGCGAGCGCTCGAGGGCGCGTGTGAGAGGCAGGATAAGGCGAGAGCGCGAGCGCCAGCACACGCTCGCGCGTCGTGCGATCGTCGCGTAGCTCGAGCGAGCGCTCGTAGGCGACGCGGGCGTGCTCGGGGTCACCCGCGGCTTCGAAGACGCGGCCGCGCGAGTAGAGGCACGCCGCGAGCGTGCGACGATCGAGGGCCGAGGTCGGCGCCCCGAGCTCGCGGATGCCCTGGTCGAGCGTCGTCGCGGCGTCGGGCGAGCGCTCCTGTCGGAGATAGATGAAGCCCAGCTCGCAGCGGTCGCGGGGTGTGGGCCGGCGCGCCAGTCGACCCTCGAGCACCTGGGCGCGGTGGGCGAGGGCGCTCGCGAGCGGATCGGTCTGCGCGCGCACGACGTGCGTGCCAGCGACGAGCAGGAGGAGAGCGAGCATCGCGAGACCCGAGCGCACCGAGGAGGCCATGGAGGGGGTATACGCGATCGCGAGTGCACACCTCCATCGGCGTCGCCCGAGCGATCTCCGCGCGCCGCTCAGCGCGAGCGACGGCGTCCCTTGGCCACCACGATGTCGCCGCCCACCGAGGCGGGCGCCTTCAGGCGCTCGAGCGTGAATCCCTCGGAGAGCGCCTCGAGCCGTGACCACACGCGCCGGCGGATGTCGGCCCGCGCCGTCAGGTTCACGAGATGGCCCTGCAGGCCGAGCGTCTCGGCGTGTGCGTCGGCGATCACCATCAGCCCGCCGGGCTCCACCAGGCGCCAGACGCGCTCGGTGACCTCTTCCCACTCGGGCATCGCGCTCAGCACGAGGAACGTGAGCGCCCGATCGAAGCCGCGCCCGGCCGGGAGCGCCTCGCCCAGCTCGCGCCCGAGCGTCTCGCGGTCGAGCGTGAGCAACGACCCCTGCACGAGGCGCACGTTCGCGAACGACTTCGTCTCGGCGCGCCGTCGCGCCTTGTCGAGCATGCCGGTCGAGAGATCGAGGCCGACCACGAGCCCGGTCGGGCCGACCGCGGGCGCGAGCACGTCGAAGCTCTGCCCCGTCCCGCAGCCCGCATCGAGGACGCGCTGCCCCGGTGCGAGCTCGAGGCGCGTGGCGACCGCCTCGCGGAAGGGGCGGTAGAGCTCCTCGAGCGAGGTGTCGTAGAAGGACGAGAACACGTCGTACCAGGCCATGCGTCAGGGCTACGCTCGGGGCCGCGAGAGCGACAGGACTCCATGCGCCAAACCATTGACCCGCCGCGACATCGCCGCGCTCGATCGCAAGCGCCGGCACGCGCCGCGACGCCGCGACCGGCGGCGGCGCCGGGGCCTTCGGTGCACGCGATGGTGCCGCTCGGCCTGCTCGCGCTCGCGGAGGCGAAGGGTCTCGACCGCGCCGCGCTCGCCGCGAGCGTGGAGCTGCCGGCGACGCTCGGCGCCGAGGAGCGCGTGCCGGTGGAGCGAGCCCACGCGCTCTGGCGGGCTCTGCTCGCCCGCTTTCCGTCGTCGCACCTCGGTCTCGAGCTCGCCACGACGTGGCGCAAGGAGTCGCTCGGCCTGCTCGGCTATCTCTCCGCGAGCGCAGCGACGCTGGGCGAGGCGCTCGATCGCTTCGTCGGCTTCCAGTCGCTCGTGGACGGGGAGGCGCGGCTCTCCTACCGCGTGACCGGGGATCGCCTGATCGTGCGGATCGCGGAGGATGCGACCCTCGAGGCGCTCCGTCAGCCCGTGGAGTCTCTGCTCGCCAGCGGGCATGCGTTCTTCGCGCTGCTCTCGGGCGCCCCGCTCGCCGCGCGTCGCGTGCGCATGCGGCATGCGTCGTCGCTCGCTCGCGCGCCCTATCGCGCGTTCTTCGGCGTCGACGTCGAGCACGGCGCGAGCGTGAACGAGCTGCAGTACGACGCGAGCCTGCTCGCTCGGCCCATTCCCGGCGGTGATCCGCAGCTCGGCGCCTACCTCGTGCGCGCGGCCGAGGTGGCGCGCGACGAGCTCGAGCGGTCGCTGACGGCGGCGCGCGCGGATCTCGGAGAGCGCGTCACGCTCTTCGTGCGCGAGCGCCTGGCCGATCCCGCCCTCACGATCGAGACCGTCGCGCGCGCGCTCGGGCTCAGTGTGCGGAGCCTCCAGCGCGGGCTCGCCCAGCGCCGCGTGCGCTTCCGCGAGCTCGTCGATGCCGAGCGCCGTCGTGCCGCCGAGCTGCTCCTGGCCGCTCCGGAGGCGCGCGTGGCCGAGGTCGCCGTCGCGCTCGGCTTCTCGCAGACGGCGGCCTTCACGCGCGCGTTCCGCCGCTGGACGCGCCGCTCTCCCGCCGCGTATCGCCGCGCGCTGCTCGGCTGACGCGCCTCATCGCGGGGTCGCGACGATCGATCGCGTCGCGCTCTCGCGGCCCTTTCAGGGGCACGCGTGCAGGGTGCCGGTTCCGGCGCGCATCCGCACGGTGCACTCGTCCTCGAGCGCGCGCTCCGTGCGCGGCAGGCGGAAGGCCTCGCGCGAGACGACGAGGAGCGGGCCGCGCGCGCGGGCGCGGCGGAGCGCTGCCAGCGCGGTGGTGTCGGGGTCGGCGTCGATCGCGTGCGAGCGCACGAGCGGCAGGAGCTGCTGCGGCAGGCCCTCGAGGTGGATCGTGCCGTCCTCGTCCTCACGCATCCGATCCCAGTCCATCGGCACGCGCCCGGGGCGCGCGAGGTAGTAGGCGAGCAGGGGCGCATCGTACTCCACGACGAGCGCCACGCGTCGCTCGGGGCCAGAGGCGATCGCACGCGCGAGCGCCGGCACGAAGGCGTCGGGATCTGCGAGGTACGCGCCGCGCGCCTCGTGCAGGCTCGGGATCGTGCCGAGCGCGACGGAGGTGCTCAGCGCCGCGAGCGCGAGCCACGGGCGCGTGGGTGAGAAGGGGAGCGTGGCCGCGAGGCCGAGCGCGAGGGGCACGAGCGGCAGCGCGCCGACGAGGTAGTAGGGCTGCACGCGCGCGACCGGCGCGAGACACGCGATCCCGAGCACGCTCGCGATCGCGGCCGCGGCGGGCACGAGGACCGTCGCGTCGCGTCGCGCGGTGGCCCATGCCGCGCCGAGCACGAACAGGAGCGCGAGGGCGGGGCCGACCGCGCTCGCGGCGAGGCTCACGAGCTGCACGCCCATGCCGAGCACGTCGTGCGAGCCCCATGCGAGCCCAGGATGCAGCTCGGCGGCGAGGCGCGCGTCGCGATCCCGCGCGAGCGTCGCGGCCGCGAGCACGAGCGCGGGTGCGCCGAGCAAGAGACCGGCGAGCACTGGGCGCGCCACCGCGCGCGAGAGCTTTCGCGCCGCGGCGAGCCCGAGCAGCGCACCGAGCAGGGCGAAGAGCGCCACGTGATGCGTGCCGAGGGCGAGCGCGATGCTCCCGGCGATCCCCACGGCGTCGGTGCGCGACGGTCGCTCGGTGTGGCGCACGAGCGTGACCACGAGCGCGAGCAAGAGGAGCGAGAGCAGCGGCAGCGAGCTGACCTCGCGCGAGCGCACGATCAGCTCGACCGAGACCGTCGCGGCGAGGCCGGCCAGCACGCCGGCCGAGGGAGCGCGCCCGAGCGTGCGCGTCGCGACTACGACCGCGGGCCCCACGAGCGCGCCGGCGAGGACGGCGGGCGCCCGCGTTGCGGCCTCGCCCTGCCCGAAGAGCTGCGCTCCGTGCAGCACGAGGAAATAGAGCGGCGGATGGCGATCCGTCAGGCCGCGGCCCGTGAGGATCTCGCTCAGCGGCAGATGCCCCGTGAAGATGCGCTGCACGTCCTGATCGCGGACGAAGGGCACGTCGAGCGCGGGCACGCGCAGCGCGAGGCCCAGGAGAAAGAGCCAGAGCGCGCCCAGCGCGGCGCCGCAAGGCAAGGACCCGAGGAGCCAGCTCGCCCCGGCGAGCGCGAGGCCGATCGCGGCGCCGCGCACCCCCGCGACGCGATCGAGGGCGCGCGCGATCGCGGGTGGCGCCGGCTCGCTCGCGATCGGGATCACGTCGACCGGCCCGAGACCACCCGGATCGTGCGCGCGCAGCGCGGCGGCGACCTCTTCGGTCACGCGCTCGCAGGCCTCCGCGCGCGACGAGGAGAGCGGCGCCTCGTACGCGACGCCGAAGCTCTCCGTCTCGCGCACGCCCGGCCAGCGGCCGCGGTCGAGCACGTGCACCTCGATCGCGCCTTCGCCCCCCGTCTCGCGCAGCGTGAGCACGACGTCGTGCTCCTCGCCGCGGCGGATCGACGCGAGCGTGTGGCCGGCGACCGGCGTCCCTCCTGCGACCGGTGCGAGGAGCTCGCTCCACGTCGTCGAGCGCGGCGGCGCGTCCCCGGGCCAGGCGAGCGCGCCGGCGAGCCCGACGAGCGCCAGCGCGAGCAGACCTCGGAGCGCCGCGGGGCGCGAGGGCTCGGCAGGCGAGGGCGGGGAGGACACGCGCCTCAAGCATAGGCGACTCGACGCGCACCGACCGAGCCCTCGGGCGGTGCGGCGCGGCGCGCGTCAGGCGGGGCGCCGTCGCGCGCGGATCTCCCGGAGGATCGCCAGGCGCTCGGTCTCGCTCAGTGCGCCGAGCGCGGGGAGCACGGTCGCTTCCTCCGCGGCGAGGTGCACGCGCAGGCGATCTTCGACTTCGCGCGCCGCCGTCGCCAGGTCGAGCTGCTCTTCGCGGAGACACTGCGGCTGCTCGGCGATGCGCCCGAGCGCGTGCACGAGCGCCTGCAGCCAGGGCTCGTGCTCGGCGTGATCCTGCTCCATCGCTTCGAGCGCGCGATCGAGCGCGGGCGATCGACCGACGAGGCGCGGCAGGATGCTCTCCTCCTCGTCGCGCACGTGCAGCGCGAGCGACTCGCCGAAGTAGCGCGCGATCGCCGCCGCCTCCTCGGAGACCTCGACGTCGCTCTCCGCGCGTGGCTCCATCGCGGCGAGGCTTCGTGCACGCGCCGCGAAGGTGCGCATCTTCTCGTGGCAGGCGAGGAGAAGGGCCTCGGGAGTCTCGGCTATGGCGCGCGGCGCACGTCCCAGCGCGATCGCCATCCTCAGCCTCGGGCGACGAACGAGTCGCAGGAGCCGCCCGGGTGGATCGCGCCCGGGACCGCCGAGCACGTACCGCACGCGGTCGGGCTGCCGGTGTAGAGGATGCATCCCTGACACCGCCGCCCGGGATCGGCTGCCTGTTCCACGTAGTGCAGGGTGGAGCGGAGCGCGAGCTGCTGCGGTGTGAGGCTTCCGTCGGTGCAATGCAGCTCACCGGAACCACAGGCGGCCAACACGGGGCTCGCGGCCAGCACCACCAGGGCTCGGCGGAGCACGTCGCGCCGACCCATCTTCGTTCGATCATCCGGCATCATCTCGTCCTCTTCGTCTTTCGGCGGGGAACCGTGTCCCCGTGGGCAAGGCTTACGCTCGCGCTGGCGCATCGGGATGATCTGGATCAGCTCGAATGTTGCGGCGTGCGTACGTCTCGTTTCGCATGACCCAGAAGCACCTCGAATCGTCGATGCTCGTCCGAGACCTCTTGCGCGAGCACCCGGCCGCCCTCTCCGTGCTCGACCGCTACCGCATCGACTGGTGCTGTGGTGCCGGTCGAACCCTCGAGCATGCCTGCGCCGAGGCCGGGACGACGGTCGGCCAGCTCGCCGACGAGGTGGCCCGCGTGGAGGCCGAGGCAGGGGCGCGTGCGCTCGACGTACGGAGCTTCGAGCAGATGTCGCTCGCCGACGTGGTTGCCCACGTCGAGCACGCGCACCACCAGTTCTCGCGCACCGAGGGCCAGCGACTGCGCGCGCTCGCGACGAAGGTCGCCCGGCGCCACGGCTCGAGCCACGCCGAGCTGCTCTCGCTCGAGCGAGCCGTTCACTCGCTCTTCGACGAGCTCGACCGGCACATGGTCAAGGAGGAGCGCGTGCTCTTTCCCGCGATCCGCGCGCTCGAGCTCGGCGAGCCGCCGGGACTGCCGAGCTTCGCCGGGCCCGTGTCGGTGATGAGGGCCGAGCACGAGCACGCGGGCGCGCTCCTGGCCCAGATCGCGGCTCTCACCGAGAACTTCCGCGCGCCCGCCGAGGCGTGCGCCAGCTGGCGCGGACTCTACGATGGGCTGCTCGACCACGATGCGGATCTCCGTCACCACGTGTGGCTCGAGAACGAGATCGTGTTTCCGCGCGCGCTCGCGGCGATGCAAGCCGCGCAGGGAGCGCGGCGGAGACAGGCATGAACGACGCTCCGCGAACGAGTGAGAGTCAGCGCGAACAGGTGCTCCGGCGCGTGCGCGGGATGCGCTTGTTGCGCGGCGCCGACGACGCGCTCGTTCGGGAGCTGGGGCAGGGCGCCACGCTCCACCGGCTCGCGCGCGGCGAGCGCCTCTGGGTGCGGGGGACGCCCGCGGAGCACTTCTACCAGGTGCTGCGCGGCGTCCTCGAGCTGCGGCGCGCGACGGCGGGGCACGAGCCCACGCTCGTCGCCTTCTTCGGCCCGGGAGAGTGCCCCGCCGTTCCCGTCGCGCTCGAGCGCAAGCGCTTCATCGCCGACTCGTTCGCCACGACGGGCGAGCTCGAGGTGCTCGCGATCCCCTCGGGCCCGATCCTCGAGCGGCTGCCGCGCGATGCGGCGCTCGCCGGAGCGCTGAACCGGGCGCTGCTCGACCATGCGCGCCTGCTCCACGCGAAGATCGACGTGCTGACGGCGGGGCCCGTGCCCGATCGCATCGCCACGTTCCTCCTCGATCTCGCCGAGCGCTTCGGCGACGAGCGCGAGGACGGGAGCGTCGCCATTCCTCTCGCCCTCAGCCGCGATCAAGTCGCGAGCTACGTGGATGCGCGCGTCGAGACGGTGATCCGCTGCTTCAGCGCATGGCGACGCGAGGGCCTGCTGGTCCTCGAGAGCGAAGCCACCGTGTTGCCGTCGATCGACGCGCTCGGGCGCACGCTCGGTGCCGAGCGCGCGCCGTCGCGTCGTCGCGACTGATCTGGATCAGGGGCCCGCTCCACCGCGCGTCTATCTCGAAGTGGACGGCGAGCGCAGGTGGCGCTCGCGGGGAGCGAGAGCCTCACGATGCTGTCCAAATCCGCAGCGCGGTCCTTCTTCTTGGGAGGAACGGCGCTCTGCACGATCGCCTTCGTCGGTCTGACGATCGACACCTTCCAACGCATCCCCGCCCAGACGCACGAGGAGGCGATCACGCCGGCCGTCGCGCGCGGCAAGGATCTCTGGGAGCGCAGCAACTGCATGGGCTGCCACACGATCCTCGGCGAGGGCGGCTACTACGCGCCCGAGCTCACGCGGGTCTACGCGCGCCGCGGCCCCGAGTTCATCCGCGCGATGCTGCACGACCCCTCGGCGATGTACCCGGGGCAGCGACGGATGCAGCAGTACGACTTCTCGGAGAGCGAGATCGACGACCTCATCGCGTTCTTCGAGTGGGTGAACGGCATGGACCTGAACGGCTTCCCGGCCGAGCCCGTGCTCGCGATGCGCACCTCGCCGGCGGGCACGCCCGAGGCGCCGCCCGACGACGGGCGCCCCGCGGTGTTCGGGCAGATGTGCGTCGCGTGTCACTCGCTCGGTGGACACGGCGGCAACGTCGGCCCCGCGCTCGACGGCGTCGCCGATCGCCAGCCCGACGACTTCTTCCCGCGCTGGCTGCACGACCCGAGCTCCGTGCGCCCCGGCACGCGCATGCCGCGCTTGCCGCTCAGCGAAGCCCAGATCGACGAGCTCTCCACCTGGCTCCGCACTCTGCACGCACGAGGTCCGTCGTGAGATACGAATCGCAGCGCGTCTCTTGGTACTTCTTCGCGACCTGCATGCTGCTCTTCAGCCTGCAGCTCGTGTACGGCTTCCTCATGGGCGCGGCCCACGCGGGCTGGGACGGCCTGCACGACTGGATTCCCTTCCACGTCGCGCGCGCCACGCACACGAACCTTCTCGTGATGTGGCTGCTCTCCGGGTTCTTCGGTGCCGCGTACTACATCGTGCCCGAGGAGGCGGACCGCGAGCTCTACTGGCCCAGGCTCGCCTACGTGCAGTGGGGCGCGTTCGTACTGGTCGGCGTGACGGCCGTGATCGGCTTCCACTTCCACTGGTTCGAGGGACGGAAGTTCCTCGAGATCCCCCGCCCGCTCGACTTCCTCGTCGTGATCGACGTTCTGCTCTTCATCGCGAACATCGGCATGACGGTGTGGAAGGGCAAGCGCATCACGACGACGAGCGCCGTTCTCTTCTTCGGCCTCCTGATGTCGGCGCTCCTCTATCTGCCGGGGATGATCCCGACCGCGAGCCAGACCCTCGACTCGTACTGGCGCTGGTGGGTGGTCCATCTCTGGGTCGAGGGCGTCTGGGAGCTGATCATGGGGGCGATCCTCAGCTACCTCCTGATCAAGCTCACCGGAGTCGATCGCGAGATCGTCGAGAAGTGGCTCTACGTGATCGTGGGCTTCACGTTCCTCTCGGGCATCCTCGGCACCGGCCACCACTACTACTTCATCGGCACGCCGCGGTACTGGCTCATGATCGGCGGCATCTTCAGCGCGCTCGAGCCGGTCGCGTTCCTCGGCATGGCGATGTACGCGATCACGCTGGCGCGTCGCGGCGGCCGCCGGCACCCGAACCGCACCGCGCTCGCGTGGACCGTGGGCTGCGGCGTGATGAGCTTCGTGGGCGCGGGCTTCCTCGGCTTCGCGCACACGATCCCGCAGGTGAACCTCTACACGCACGGGACGCTCGTGACGGCCATGCACGGGCACATGGCGTTCTGGGGCGCCTACGCGATGATCGTGCTCGCGATCATCGCCTACGCGACGCCCTCGCTCACCGGGCGCAAGCTGCACGACGCGCCGGAGGCGACCTTCGCGTTCTGGACGAGCAACATCGGCATGATCGCGATGACGCTCGCGTTCGCGGTGGCCGGCGTGACGCAGGTCGTGCTCGAGCGGCGCGTGGGGATGGAGTTCCTCGACGTGCAGCGCGAGATCGAGGTGCACTTCATCGGCCTCCTCCTCGCGGCGACGCTCTTCACGGTCGGCATCGCGGCCTACGTGTGGAACTTCATCCGCCACGGCCTGCCGAAGGGCGAGCTCGAGGGCGGCAGTGCGAGCGCGGACGCCGCGGCGGGCGCCAAGGCGTCGGACGAGGGCGAGCCGAGCCCGGCGGAATGACGATGGACGGCGAGCTGAAGGCGCCGGCGCCCTACTACCGGACGGTCGAGCGTGAGCGCGAGGTGCTTCGGCGCGCGATCGACGAGCGGCTGCCGGTGCTGCTCAAAGGGCCGACCGGCTGCGGCAAGTCGCGCCTCGTCGAGGCGATGGCCCACGAGCTCGGGCGCCCGCTCGTGACCGTGGCGTGCAACGACGAGACGAGCGCGGCCGACCTGCTCGGACGCTGGCTCGTGCGCGGCGGCGAGACCGTCTGGCAGGACGGGCCCGTGACGCGCGCGGTGCGCACGGGCGCGATCCTCTACCTCGACGAGGTCGCCGAGGCGCGCGAGGACGTGATCGTGGTGCTGCATCCGCTCACCGATCACCGGCGCGAGCTCTTCGTCGACCGGCACGACGAGTCTCTGCGGGCGGCGCCCGGCTTCGCGCTGGTGGCGAGCTTCAACCCCGGCTATCGGCGGGGCCCCAAGGATCTCAAGCCGAGCACGCGGCAGCGCTTCGTGGCGATCGGGATGAGCTATCCGCAGGCCGCGATCGAGACCGAGATCGTGGCGACGGAGGCGGGCGTGGAGGCGGGCGTCGCCAAGCGCCTCGTCGCCCTGGCGGGCAAGGTGCGCGCGCTCCACGAGGCCGGCCTGAGCGAGACGGCCTCGACGCGCCTGCTCGTCGCCGCGGCGCGCCTCGTGAAGGCGGGGATCGCGCCGCGCGCCGCGTGCCGCGTCGCCATCGCCGAGCCACTCACCGACGACGCCGCGACGCTGCGCGCGCTCGGTGACCTGATCGACCTCGCGTTCTGAGAGGGTGATAGGAAACCTGTCGCCCTCTGTCGCGGAGCGATACGAGGGGGCCGCGTATCGGCCCCAGAGGACGGAGAGGGCGATAGGAAACCTGTCGGGGCCGCGTATCGGCCCCAGAGGACGGAGCGCGCCATGGCCTGGGACGAGACGCTCTTCGGGTGGATGTGGAAGCGTGGCCGCGCGCTGCTCGCCCCGCGCGAGAGCCCCGTCGTGCTCGCGCGGCGCGTCGCGCTCTCCGAGCACGCCGATCGCCTTCACCGAATTGCCGTCGCGATCGCGGGCGGGCCGATCGAGATCCGGGAGGCGGAGGCCGAGGGCGGCGTCGCGCTCCGCCGGATTCTCTTGCCGCAGGCGCTCGACTTCGCCGAGGGGCGCGACGACAACGAGCGCGCGTTCGTCGCGCGGACGGCGCTCGCGGCGGCGATGCAGCGCGCAGCGATCGTGCCGCACGAGGCGGTGCTCACGCCGGTCGAGCGCGTCGTCGCCACGGTGATCGCCGCGCGAACGGCCGGCGACTGGCTCGAGAGCGAGCTCCCCGGCGCCGCGCTCGCGCTCGCCGCGCTCGCGCCCGCCGCGCTCGCGGCCCGAGCGCCGAGCGAGGCGCCGCTCGAGGCGCTCGTCCGGGCAGCGCTCGGAGACACGGCGGCCGCAGGGCCCCTCCTCGCCGAGGTGCTCGCGGCACGACCCACGAGCGCCGAGGCGCTCGTCGCGCTGGCCCGCCGCCACGCGCTCGCCTTCGCAGGGGCTGCGCCCGTCGCCGCGGTGCCTCTCTGGGGCTGGGTCGCGAGCGCGGAGGCCGGGCGCGCCGTCGCGGGAGAGCCCTCGAGCCCCGAGGCGCTCCCGAACGGCACCGAGCGCAGGATGCGCACGCGCGATCGGATCGTGCGCAAGGATCTCCCGGCGCGCGCCGCCGAGGACAATCCCCTCGTCCACTCGTTCGAGAAGGTGCACACGCTCGAGGAGCACCAGGGAGGCAACAAGGCGCTCGACGGCTCGGACGAGCTGGCGACGCACGCCGACGCCCTCGAGGAGCTCGACCTGCGCGAGGTCGTGCGCTCCGACGAGGCCGCGCGCTCGCTCCTCCGCTCCGACGCGATGCTCGACGGCGACGTGCCCGATCTCGCGGCGCCGGAGGGCGGAGCGGGCGGCGTCCCCTACGACGAGTGGAACGAGTCTCGGCAGTCGTTTCGCGATGGGTGGTGTCGCGTGCACGTGCGCGTGGCCGAGAGCGCGAGCGCGACCCCGCCGGACGCGACGCGGCAGGCCCGCGTCGAGGCCGTGCGCGCCGAGCTCGCTCGCCTCGCGCTGGCGCGCCGGCCCCGCTCGCGACAGCTCGACGGGCCCGAGGTCGACGACGACGCGATGGTCGATCGTCACGCGGCGCTGGCCGCGCGCGCGACGCCACCCGAGCGTCTCTATCGATCCAGCCGACGGCGGACGCCGGATCTCGCCGTCCTTCTGCTCGTGGACGCGAGCCTCTCGACCGACGGCTGGGTCGAGGGACGTCGCGTGCTCGACGTGGAGCGCGAGGCGACCGACGTCCTCGCCGAGGCCCTCGACGGCTGGGTCGACGAGCTCGGCGTCGCCGCGTTCCAGAGCCACACGCGCCACGACTGCCGGTTCGTGGTGGTCAAAGGGATGCGGGAGCCCTGGTCACGCGCGCGCCCGCGCTTGGCCGGGCTCGAGCCTGCCGGCTACACGCGCATCGGCCCTGCCGTTCGCCACGCCACGACCGTGCTCGAGCGCTGTGCCGCGCGCCGCCGGCTGCTCTTGCTCGTCACCGACGGAAAGCCGAACGACTACGATCGCTACGAGGGCCGCTACGGGGTCGCCGACGTCGCGCATGCGGTGCTCGAGGCGCGCGCCCACGGCGTGCACGTACACGCGCTCGCGATCGACCGCGAGGCGCGGCACGAGCTGCCCTCGATGTTCCGCGCCGGCAGTCACTCCCTGCTGCGCGATCCGCGCGAGCTCGCGCCGGCCATGGGCGACGTCGTGGCCTCGATGCAGCGCTGACGGCATCGATCCCGTCCGGGAACGAGAGCGAGACCCACGCGGCCGGGAGGTTGGCGGGCGCGGGAAGGGGCGTGCCCTCGGGAGAACGCAGCCGCGAGCGAGCGACGCCGAGGGATGCGACCGCCGCCGTGCGCGCTCCGCGTGGTGATCAGCGGGCCGGGCGTCGCGCGGCCGCCGCGGCCTCGGCCACGATCGCCTCGCCGGCCTGGCGCGAGTCGACGACGTCGATCGTCAGCGGGCTTCCCATCGTCCGCAGCGTCGCAGCAACGATGGAGGCGCCCATGCGCACGAGCGGAGCGACGACGACGGCGACGATGCGATGCAGACCGTGCTTGGCGTGCAGCTCGTTGAACTGAGCGACGGCGCGCTCGACGGCTTCGGGCGCGTACGACTGCGTCGCCGAGGCGTCGAGGAGCCAGGGCGCGGCGCCACCTTCGCGCCGATAGCCCGCGCACGCCTCCTCGATCATCGATCCGGTCACGCGCCCCGCGAACGTCGTCTCGATCGACGCGCCCGCGCGCCGCGTGACCACCGGTGTCGTCGAGGCTTGCGGCATCCCCTCATCACGCGCCGTCGCGGGGGCGGCGTCAATCACCCCCAGGGGTGACACGGCGCGCGCGCGGATCGCGCGGGAGACGGCGTCCCGGCGTGGAGAGACCGATACGCACTCACGCCGCGTACGTCTCGCTACGTTTGGCGACCTCGATGTGAGAAACCGAGCGCAACATCTCGACTCCCGCGTTAGGCTCCTGGCTCGACCAAGGAGCCTCCCATGCGAGCTGCGACCCGTTCGAAACGCGCATCGAGGTCGAGAGGATGGGCCTCGGCGGCCGTCCTCGCGGCGCTGGGCTGCGTGGCGCCCGGCTGCACCGGTGATTTCGACACCGACGAGCCCCTGGGCCCGCCCGGCACGGCGCGCGTCGTCGCCGAGGACGACCGCCTGCCGCCGCGCGTCTGGCGCCTGACCGGCGCGCAGATCGACGCCGAGCTCGTCCGGATGTTCGGCGACGGTGCGCCCGCGATCGGCCTGCCGGCCACGGCGAGCCAGCACAACCTCGACAACATCGCCGAGAACGCCGGCATCGACGACGGCAACGTCACGCTGCTCATCGACGGCGCGCGCGTCGTCGCCAACTGGGTCGTCGCTCACGGTGACACGGCCACGCGCTGCGGCAGCACCTGGGGCACTCCTGCCTGCGTCGACAGCTTCCTCGCCTGGTTCCCGGCGGCCGCCTACCGCCGCACGCCGAGCGACGCCGAGATCGGCGAGCTGCGCACGCTCTTCACCGACCTCGACGCCGACTACGAGTACGAGCTCGCCTTCGCCGCCGTCGTGCGCGCGGTGCTCATGTCGCCCGAGTTCCTGTACCGGACCGAGCTCGGGTCGAGCCCGACGCCGCTCGCCACCGGCGCACGCACCACGATGACGGGAGACGAGATCGCCAACCTGATCGCGTTCGCGATCACCGACGCGCCGCCCGACGACGAGCTGCGGGCCGCCGCGGGCTCGCTCCAGAGCCCCGACGAGCGCGAGCGCCAGGTGCGCCGCCTCGTCTCGCGCTCGAGCCCGGTGTGGCGCCAGTTCTTCTGGCAGTGGCTCCACCTCGGCTCGCTCCGCTCGCAGGGCACCGAGGTCGGCCTCTCGGGCACCGTCGTCGATCAGATGGAAGAGGAGTACGGCGCGTTCGTCGACGACGTGGTGGTGGAGAACGACGGCACCTTCGAGGACGTCTTCTCGGCGAGCCACACCTTCGTCGGCCCCGAGCTCGCGGACGTCTACGGCGTCTCGCATCCTGGCGGCGGCCTGGCCCGCGTCGAGCTCGACCCCACCCAGCGAGGAGGCCTCTTCACGATGGGCGCGTGGCTCGTCTCGCACGGCAAGCGAGGCAAGGACAACGTCGTGCGTCGCGGCATGGGGGTCTACCGCGACGCGATGTGCAACGAGATCATTCCTCCCGATCTGCCCATCGCCTCCCTCCAGGCGCAGCTCGAGATGAGCCCGAACCCGACCGTCCGCGAGTCGGTCGAGGCCCGGGGGAGCGCGGGCGTGTGCGCGGGATGCCACCACACGGCCGATCCGGTGGGCCTCGCGTTCGAGAGCTACGCGAGCGACGGCCGCTGGCAGACCGTCTACCCCGACGGCCGGCCCGTCGAGTCGATGATCGAGCTGCCGGGCGTCGGCAGCTTCGACAACGCGCCGACGCTCTCGCTCGCGCTCACCCAGAGCGGCCGCTTCCGCAGCTGCTTCCTCCAGCGCTTCGCGAACTTCGTGGTGGGCGCCGAGGTCGGCACGCCCGCGACGAGCGTGTGGCTGCGCGACACCGCGACGAGCTTCGCGAGCCACGACGACCGCCTCACCGAGCTGCTCGTCGCGCTCGTCCGCCACCCCGCGTTCGTCGAGCGCGAGAACTGAATCGTCCTTCGATCGGAGACCAGCCATGACGATGTCTCGACGCAAGTTCAACCTGCTCCTCGGCGGCGCTGCCGCGGGCGCAGCGCTCGTCCCCTCGATCTTCGAGCAGCGCGCGCGTGCCCAGGTCGACCCGCCCGTGCGCTTCCTCGCCGTGCGCTCCCCGCACGGTGTCGATCGCGACCACTGGATCCCGCGCGAGAGCACCGGCATCGAGCCGCGCGGCACCGACGTCGACCTGATGGATCTCGGCTTCACCGGAGAGGACGCGATCCTCACGCCGCTCACCGACTGGCGGCAGAAGATCACGATCCTCGACGGCCTCGACTCGCAGGTGTGCAAGGAGGCGACGCGGCCCGATCGGCGCGACTACCACGGTCACAACGAGCAAGGCGCGATGCTCACGGGCGCCGAGCCGCCGCTCGATCGCGACAGCGCGAACTTCGACGGTCATCCCTCGCTCGACTTCTATCTGCACGGCCGTCTCGGCGCGCCGGTGCTGCTCACGGCGAGCGTCGACGGCTCGGGCTCGTGGAAGTGTATGAGCTTCGACGCCGCCGGGCAGGCGCGCCCGCCCGAGCCGAGCCCGCGAGACCTGTTCCGGTCGGCGTTCCCGGCCGACTGGGTCCCGCCGATGCCGGGGATGGTCGACACGAGCCCGGCGGAGCGCGCGATCTTCGAGCACGACCTCGCCCACCTGCGCGCGCTGCGCGATCGGCTCTCGGGAGCGGAGCGCGTCCGCATCGAGCGGCACATCGCGGCGATGATGGCGCGCGAGCCCATGGCGGGCGGCGGCGGCGCGGGCGCATGCACGGTCACGCTGGGTGACGGCACGAACAACGACGGCAGCCTGAACAGCGTCGCCGACGTGGAGGCGGTCACGCGCGCGCACGCGCAGGTCATCGCACAGGCCTTCGCGTGCGGTCGCTCGCGCGTCGCGACGCTCCAGATCCTGAACGACTACCCGAACTGGTACAGCGATCTGCCGGAGGTCCGCACGCCGTGGATCGTGGGCCACTACGGCAGCACGACCTTCCGGTTCCACGAGAACCTCGTGCACGACTACTGGGGCGCGTCGGGCTCGGACCGCACGGAGCTCCAGCACGGCTTCTGCGCCGGGCTGCGCTGGAACGCGGTGAACTTCGCGCACGTGCTCGAGGTGCTCGACGGGATGAGCGATCCGCTCGATCCGAACGGCGGCTCGATCCTCGATAACACCATCGTCTTCTGGCACAACGAGTTCGGCCACGACGGGCACGACAACCAAGAGACGCGTCACCCGGCGATCATCGCGGGCGGCGGCGGTCGCGTGCTGAAGCTCGGCCGGTACCTGCGCCTCCGGAACATCGCGAGCAGCGAGCGCGTGCCGCACAACCGCTTGCTCACGAGCATCTGTCACGCGGTAGGGCTGACCGACGTGAGCTACTTCGGCGATCGGGATCTCGTCTCGCGCGCCGAGTACCAGGGACCGCTCGTGCCGCTCATGGTCTGAGGGCGAGCCCCACGAGCGCCGTGGCTCCCGCGACGGAGCCACGGCATCGGCGACTCCTTCTTTCAGGGCGCGGCGTCGGCGTCGGTCACGTGCAGCATGTCGTCGACGCGTGTCACGCCGGCGACCTCTCGCGCGTGCCGATCGATCGCGTCGCGCTCCGCGCGCGTCACGTCGCCGCGCAGCGTCACGACGCCGTGCTGCGTGACGATCACGCAGTTGCGCGCGCCGAACGAGAGCGACGAGTCACCCACGACCGCGGCGCGGATCTGGCGAGTGATCTCCACGTCCGAGGAGTCCTCCGACTGGTCGAGCGCCGTGGGCGCGGAGTCGTCCTCCGCGACCACCGTGTCGTCCGTTCCGTCGTGATCGCGGTCCTCGGTGTGGACGCGCGAGCCACCGCTCGTGTCGCCCTGGTGGGCCATGGGGTGGTCGTCGTGGTGATCGTCGTCGTGCGAGCAGCCGATGCCGAGCGGCGCGGCGGCGAGCGCGAGGACGAGCAAGGTACGAGTCAGCTTCATCGGTGGGCTCCCTTCTGCGTGGTCTCGAGGGCCGCGATCACATGCGCGGCGCCGACGGCGACGCCTTCTTGTCGTCCTTGCCGGGGACGGCGGCCTCGCGCGTCACCGAGACGTCCTCGGCGCGGTGCGCCTCGAAGATCTTCTTCGCCGCGTCGACCTGCTGCGCGTCGTCGGTGTGGACGGCGACGAGGAGGTTGCCGTCGCGCAGCTTGCCCTCGTAGATCTTCGCCTGGATTTCCGGGACGCCGAGGCCGACGAGCGCGCCGACCGCCGAGCCCGCGGCCGCACCGACCGCCGCTCCGCCGAGCGCCGCCATCACCGGGCCCGCCGCGATGAGCGCGCCGAGGCCGGGGATCGCGATCGCGCCGATGCCGGCGAGCAGGCCGAGCACGCCACCCGCGAGGCCGCCGGCGCCCGACCCGATGAGCGCGCCCTCCGGAGCCTTGGTGCCCTGCGTATGCGCGAAGTCGCGCGTCTGTCCCTTGTCGGGGAAGAGCACCGAGATGTCCGATGCGCCGAAGCCCGCGCGCTGGAGATCCCCCACCATCGCCTCCGCCTCGGGACGGGTGCGCACGATTCCGAAGACTGCCTTGCTTGCCATGTTCGATCTCTCCTCTGAGTTCACGTTGTCGTCGCTCGCAGTGCGCGAGGCGCCTGTCGCGTCGCAACGCGCGTGCCGCGCCGCGACGATGCGCGAGCCCTTCCGTTTCGCGGCGCTGCGCGACGAGCACGCGTCGCATGCGCCTCAGGTGGGCCGGTGCGCGCGGCGCAGGTCCCCTGTGGCGCACGGCGTCTCGATCGTGACGTGCTCGTCTCGACCGCCGCTGCGAGCGAGCGTGGTGCTCGTGCTTTTCGGAGGTACGCGCGTTGCTCGCACCCGGGCCCGATGACTCGCTGGCAACGGCTCAGGACGTTCCTGTGGACCCCGCGCGGCAAGGGCCTTCTCGCGGTGATCGGGCTGCTCGTGGCGTTCCGGCTCGCGCTGCCCACGATCGTGAAGACGGTGGTGAACGACCGTCTGGCGCACCTGGATGGCTACGCGGGGCGCGTGCTCGACGTCGACATCGCGCTCTGGCGCGGAGCCTACGTGCTCGACGACATGCGGATCGAGCGCATCGACGAGGACGTGCCGGCGCCGTTCTTCACGGCCGATCGGATCGACGTCTCCATCGAGTGGGGCACGCTCTTTCGCGGCGGAGTCGTCGCGGAGATCGAGATGGAGCACCCGGTGCTGACGTTCGTCGGGGGGCGCACCGAGCAGACCGGCGCGGGCACCGACTGGCGCAGCGCCGTCGACGACCTCGTGCCGATCACGATCAACCACCTCGCGATCCACCACGGCGAGGTCCACTACCGGGACTTCTCGTCGCGCCCGCGCGTCGACGTCGTGGCGAGCGCGCTCGAGGTCGAGGCCATCGGCCTCAGCACGGTGCACGACGAGAGCGATCCCCTGCCGGCGCACATCGACCTCCGGAGCCGGGTTCAGCGGAGCGGAGACTTGCACGCCATCATCGACCTCGACCCGTGGGACGAGCAGCCCACGATGGACCTCGCCGTCGCGCTCGAAGGGCTGCGCGCGGCGGAGCTCAACGACTTCCTGCGCGCCTACGCCTTCGTCGATGCCGAACAGGGCCGCTTCTACGTGTACAGCGAGATCTCGTCTCGTCACGGAGAGTTCACCGGCTACGTGAAGCCGATGATCGAGCATCTCTCTCTCTTCCAGCTCGGAGAGGACGGGGACGTCGTGCATCAGGCGCTCGATCTCTTCGTGCAGGTCGTGGCCGATCTGCTCGAGAACCACGGCACGGATCGCCTCGCGACGCGCGTCGACGTCTCCGGCAGCTTCGACCAGCCCGGTGTGAACGCGCTCCAGGCGTTCGTCGGCGTGCTCGAGAACACGTTCATCCGAGCGTTCGAGCACGGCTTCGAGCGCTCCTCCGACGACTGGCGTCCCGATCGCTCGCGCTCGCCCGTCGAGCGCGGCGCGCGCGGCCTTCCGCCCGTCGTCCACACGGCCTCTCGGGAGTGATGCGGGATGACCAGCAAGGATCGTTCGTTCGTCGGGTCGCGGCCCGTCCGGCCCGGCGAGGGCGCGCAGCGCTCGACGAGCGGGAGCGCGCGATGAGCCCGCCGATTCCCGCCGCGCCACGCAAGCCGCGATGGCCTGCCTGTCCGCGCTGCGAGACCGCGCGCGACGTGCGTCGCTCCCAGCGCCGCGGTCTCGAGCGCTGGATCTCCTGGCTCGGGATCCTCCCGTATCGCTGCTTGACCTGCGATCGCCGTTTCCTCGGCTGAGCGGCGGGCGCGCGAGCGGCGTACTACGCTCCTCGTCGTGACCCTCCGCAAGATCGCCCAGATCGGCCATCCCATCCTGCGCGAGCGGGCGCGCGAGCTCACGCGCGACGAGCTGCGATCACCCGAGGTGCAGCGGTTCGTGGACGACCTCGTCGCGACGATGCGCGACGCGAACGGGGCGGGCCTCGCCGCGATCCAGGTCTACGAGCCCATCCGCTTGGTCGCGATCGAGGTGCGCGGGGACAACCCGCGCTACCCGTACAAGACGAAGATCCCGCTGACCATCCTCGCGAACCCGGTGCTCGAGCCGATCGGCGACGAGACGTTCTGGAACTTCGAGGGCTGCCTCAGCGTGCCGAACCTGCGTGGGCGCGTGCGCCGTTGGGCGCGCCTGCGCGTGCGCGCGTGGGACCGCGACGGGAACGACCTCGACTTCGTCACGGCCGGCATCTCGGCGGGCACCTTCCAGCACGAGGTCGATCACCTGGACGGGAAGCTCTTCGTCGACCGCGTGGAGGACTCGCGAACGCTGACGACCTGGGAGGGCTTCGAGCGCTACCACCAGGCGAAGTTCGTCGGCGAGGTGAAGGAGATCGTGGCGCGCTACGGCAGCTGAAACGTGCGACGGCCCCCGCGCATCTCGTCACGCGGAGGCCGTCTCGGGATCGTGGGAGGGTCAGCCGTGCCGTCGCGCGCGCGCCGGGTGGAGCGCAGCGCTGGCGAGGACGGGCCCCGACGTGGCCGGTCGACGCGAGAGCTCGCTCGCGCGCGCACGCGCGAGCTCGCCGTGCGTGATCGTGTGCTCGCTCGCGTGGTGCTCGGCCCGCTTCTGCTCGGCCTCCGCGTCCTCGTCCGGTGTGCTCTCGAGGGCGCGCAGGACCTCCTGCACTTGGCGGACGTCGACACCGAAGAGGTATCGGTCGAGGGTGAAGGTGCACATCTGGATGCTGCCCACGTTCGTTCTCCTTCTGGGTCGTCAGGCGGCGCGCGAGCGGACGATGCCGACGTCGGCGCGCTCGATGATGGCGGCCACGTCGAGGAGCGACGTGACGCGGCCCTGGATCACAGCGCAGCCGACCCGCGTGCCGGCCTGCGTGGACGCGTAGAGGTCGACCGTCTGCTCGACGATGTCCTCGATCTGCTCGACGATGATCCCGACCGAGCGGCCGCCGTCGCTGCAGACGACGACGTGCAAGGTCTCCGGCTCCTCGCCGCCGTGACCCAGTCGAACGAGCGAGAGCAGCTCGCCGCGGTACTGCACGACCTCGTCGTGGCCGCTCCGCTCGATCGTGCTCGCTTTGAGCTCTTCGAGCCTCGCGACGGCGTCGAGCGGGATCGCGCTGCGCGCGCCGCCGGGGGCGCGGAACACGAGCAGACGTTGGGTGGACGCTTGCTCGTCCCGGCCGACGGTGGCCGCCTCGATCGGGCCCTTCGCCCGCGACTCCTCGAGCAGCCCCGCGCGCTCCGCGAGGCCCATCACGTCGAGGATGAGCGCGATGTGCCCGTCGCCCATGATCGTCGCGCCGGCGTACACGCCGAGACCCTTCAGCTCCTTGCCGAGCGGCTTGACGACGATCTCTTCGGTGTCGCTGATGTCGTCGACGACGAGCCCGAAGGTGCGGTCGTCGGCCTGGAGCACCACGACGTTGACGTGATCACCGACGAGCTCGTCGAGGCCGAGAACGCCGCGCAGGTGCACGAGCGGCAAGAGCTGACCGCGCAGGCGGAGCATCTTGGTGCCCTGGATCTCGTCGATCGCGCTCTTGCGCTGCTCGCCCTCGAGGCGAACGAGCTCGAGCAGGTTCACCTGCGGGATCGCGTACCGATCCCCGTCGCTCGCGACGACCAGCGCCGGCACGATGGCGAGCGTGAGCGGGATCTTGATGCGGAGCGTGGTGCCGGCGCCGCGGCGGCTCTGCAGATCGATCGTGCCGCCGATGCGCTCCACGTTCGTCCGCACGACGTCCATGCCGACGCCGCGCCCCGAGACGTTCGAGACCTTCTCGGCGGTCGAGAAGCCGGGCAGGAAGATGAGCTGCTGCAGCTCGCGCTCGGTCATCGCGGCCGCGCGCTCGGGCGTGATGAGCCCGCGCATGAGCGCCTTCTCGCGCACGCGCTCGCTGTCGATGCCCCCGCCGTCGTCGGAGACCTCGATGTTGACCTTGCCGCCCTCGTGGAAGGCGCGGAGGCGGAGGACCCCTTGCGCCGGCTTGCCGCGCGCGACGCGCACCTCGGGCGTCTCGATGCCGTGATCGGCGGAGTTGCGCACCACGTGCGTGAGCGGGTCCTTGATCGCCTCGAGGATGCTGCGGTCGAGGTCGGTCTCGGCGCCCTCCATCTCGAGCCGGATCTGCTTGCCGCAGACCACCGAGAGGTCGCGGACGACGCGCGGGTACTTGCCCCAGATGCTGCCGATCGGCTGCATCCGGGTCTTCATGATCCCCTCCTGCAGCTCCGTCGTGACGAGGTTGAGGCGCTGCGAGGTGGCGAGGAACGCGGAGTCGTCCACGCCGCTCGTGACCTGCAGGACCTGGTTGCGCGCGAGCACGAGCTCGCCGACCAGGTTCATGAGGCGATCGAGCAGCTGCACGTCCACGCGGATGCTCGACTCCGCGGCGCGCGGGCCGTGGGCGCCCTCGGGCTCGTGCACTTCTTCCGGCACACGCTTGAGCGCGGCCGCCGCCGTGGCGGCGACCGGTGCGAGGCTCGGGCTCCGCGTCGCAGGCGCGAGCGAGGCGCGCTTGACGGCCGGCGCGACCGAGCGCGGCTTGGCAGCGGGAGCGACGGATGCACGCGGGCGCCCCGAGGCGCCACCGTTCGAGACGACCAGCGAGGGACGCGACGGCGCGGCGACCTCCGGTGAGGCAGGAGCGGCCGCCACGGGGGCGGGCGCAGGCGCCGGCTTCGCGGGCCCGCCCTCGGTGACCGAGGTGATGTACGCGACGAGGTCCGACGGATCCTCGTCGTTCTCGGCGCCGGTCGCCTCGATGCTCCGCAGGAGGCGTCGGATCGCGTCGACCATCGCGAGAAGCGCGTCGGTGCGCGCCGCGTCCAGCACGAGCTCTCCATCGCGCAGCTTGCTCAGGAGATTCTCGCCGACGTGGGCGATCTTCTCGAGCTTGCCGAACGCGAGGAACCCGCTCGTGCCCTTGATCGTGTGGATGGTGCGGAAGATGTTCGCGAGCCGCTCGCGCGACGTCGGGTTCTCCTCCAGCTCCACGAGCAGCTGGTCCAGCTGGTCCAGGTTCTCGTGACTCTCCACCAAGAACTCTTTGACGATGTCCTCGTCCATTCCGCTCCCTCTCGCTTGGTCCAACCTGGGCAGCCGATGAGCACACGTCGTGCCGGGGCACCTCGCACCGGATCACGCCGGATTCCCCCCTCTGTCGGTCGTTGGCCGTCAAAACCTCAGCGCGAAATGCAGCAAGGCGACGGTTCCCCGACGGCCGCCACCGCGGTCTCCGAGACGGCCCTCAACCTGCGCGCTCACTCGTCCGATGGACACGACGGAGGCTCGATGCGCGCACTGGTAGTCGATGACGAGCTCGCGACGCGGACGCTCGTGGCGGGGGTGGTCCGAGGGCTCGGGCTCGAAGTGAGCGTGGCCGTGGACGGGGCGGACGCGTGGGCGCAGCACCTCGCCGACCCGTTCCCGATCGTGGTGACCGACTGGATGATGCCCAACGTGGATGGCATCGAGCTGGTCCGCCGCATCCGCGGGGAGAAGCCGCGGACGGGCTACACCTACATCCTCGTGGTGACGACGCTCTCCAAGCGGGAGCACACCTACCGGGCGTTCGAGACGGGCGCCGACGACATGGTCTGCAAGCCGGTCGATGCGGCCCAGATCGGGGCGCGCATCACGGTGGCCAAGCAATTCCTCGCCGCCCACGAGACCGGGGCCGAAGAAGCGTACCTCCACTCCCTCGAGCTGCTCCAAGGCGAGATCGGCGCCGATCACCTGAGCGTGACGCCGAGCCTCGCGGCCCTCGCCAAGCTCTACCGGGGACGCGGTGCGGTGGCGCGCGCGCGTGCCTTCATGCGGCGCGAGATCGACGTCATCACGTCGGTGCACGGGCCCGACGATCCGCGCGTCGCGGCGCTGCGGGAAGAGCTCCGCGCGCTCTCCAGTGTGCCGGCGTTCGCCACCCGCGACTGAAGGGCCGACACGAGATGGGTCGGAACCCTTCACTGCAGTTCGAGCTCCAGCGCGAATGCGCTGGACCAGACGGTGGTTGACCAGCCTTTCTGGTGAACCACTGAGCTCCTCTCCGAGGAAGCGTGAAAGGACGAGGCGGTCATCGCCTCGTCCTTTCGTTCGTTCCGATTCGGGAGCGAACGACCGCTTCAGCGCGGCACGATCACCTCGAACGTCCCGTCCGGGAGCGTCTTCGAGATCCGCTCGATGGTGTTCGTCACGAGGCGCACGCCGCCCGGGACGAGCATCACCCCGCCCTCGGTGGTCACCGGCGCCGCGAGGATCATCCCGTCCGAGAGCTCGAAGCTCCGCACGCGCTTGGTCGGGCACCGTGCGACCTCGAGACGGAGGCCGATCCGTACGTTCGGCCCGCCGTACAGCTGCTCGCGTCGATGCAGAGCGTTCGGCTCGAGCTGATCGGGGGGCACGGAGACCGGCAGGCCGCTCGTGAGGGTGACGCTGTCGTCGGCGAAGGCCGCCTTCACGCCACCCATCGCGAGATTCGCGAGCTCGGCGAGCGTGTCTTCCATGAGCGCGTCGTCTGGGTCGGGCCCGAACAGCCCCGTCGCGATGTCGAGGAGCGCCGGCTTCTCCACCGTGATCGTGAATCGGACCTCGGTGACCAGCGCGACGCTGGTCAGCGTGATCGCCCGCGCATAGGTCGGCTTGAAGTCCGGCGCGAGGGGCACGGGAGAGAGCTCCTTCTGGGAGAACTCGGTGAGCATGCGCTGCACGATGGACTCGATGCGTCGCCAAGACGGCTTCTCGGCGAGCTCTCGCGGAACGAGGGCGTCGCCCTCGTGGTTGGCCTGCGGCGCGTGGTTCGCTCGGGCCATCGCCGCGCTGCCGGCGATCGCCGCCGCGGCATCGAGGCGGCGGAGGGCGGTCTCGAGCTCGCGGACCTTGCCGCGCAGGCGCGTCTCGAGGTGCACGATGCGGTCGGCGATGCGCAGGCGTGCGACGAGCTCGTCCCGCTCGAGCGGCTTGGCGAGGAACTCGTCGGCTCCCGCGGCGAAGGCGAGCTTGCGCATCTCGGCGTCGCCCCGGCTCGTCACGAAGATGACGTAGACGTAGCGGGCCGCTTCCTGCGAGCGGACCAGGCGCGTCAGTGCCTCGCCGCTGAGCTCGGGGACCATGCCGTCGGTGACGAGGAGGTTCGGCAGGCGCTCCTTCATCATCTCGACGGCTTTCCCGCCCGTTCGCGCGCCCCGGACCGTGTGTCCGAGGGAGGCGATCAGGCGTTCGAGCAGCAGAGCTTCGGAGGGCGAGTCCTCGACGACGATGACGTCCATGCGCCGGGCTCAAGCAACGGCCGATCCATCAAGCCGCGTGGCGGCTCGGGTCCGAGCCCGGGTCGGGGTCTCTCTTCAATGCGGCGATCGCCGCGAGCACCGGCCCGCCCAGCTTTGCGGCCAGATCGGCGTCTCCTGCGGAGGCGGCCTCCTCCACGCGCTCGAGCGATGCGACGACCTCGCGCTTGCCGACGTTCGCGATGCAGACCGCCAGCGCACGGGCGGCGCGTCGGATTCCCAACGCATCTCGCCGATCCATGACGATGCGCAGCTGCTCGGCGAGCGCGGTCGTCTCGTGGGCGACGGTCTGCATGAGCTGCCCCTCGAGCTTCTGGTTGCCCTGGAGCTTGGCGCGGATCGCCGCCCGATCCACCCAGCCGCTGATCGGGCGGTCGCGGGGGGGCATCGCCTCGGGCGCCACCTGCCCGTCGTCGCTCGCCGAGGCGCGGGCGTAGCGGACGACGGCGCGGCGCAGCTCGGCGAGCTCGAGCGGCTTGTGGAGCACGCCGTCCATTCCAGCGGCACGGCACGCCGCGTCCCGTTCGGCGGACTCGTGGGCGGTGAACGCGAGGATCGGGAGCGTCATCCCCGCGTCGCGGAGCCAGCACGTCGCGCCGAGGCCGTCGAGCTCCGGCATCTCCACGTCCATGATGACGAGGTCGAACGATCCCGCGAGACAACGCGCGACCGCCTGCAGGCCGTTCTCCACCGTGACGACGTCGTGCCCGAGCGCCTGCAGGAGGCGCGTGGTGACGAAGCGATTGGTGGCGTTGTCCTCGGCGAGCAGTACGCGGAGCGGCCGGGTCGGCCCCGCGGGCTCGATCCGCGCGGTGTCCACCGCGGCGGGGTTCTCGGCCGTCGGAAGGGGCGCGTCGAAGTGGAACGTCGTGCCTACGCCGGGCTGCGAGTCGAAGGTGAGGTCGCCGCCCATCGCATGGGCGAGGCGCCGCGAGATCGAGAGCCCGAGGCCCGTTCCTCCGTGCTCCTGCGCCACGAGCGCGCTCGCCTGCCGGTAGGGATCGAAGATGCGGCTGCGCGCCGACTCGGGGATGCCGACGCCGTCGTCCGAGACGTCGAAGCGCACGCCGGGCCCCGGTGCCAGGCGTCGAACCGTCAAGCGAACCGAGCCGCTCGGCGTGAACTTGATCGCGTTGGTGAGCAGGTTCAGGAGCACCTGTCGTACCCGCAGCGGATCGCCCTCGAGCCAGTCCGGGAGCTCGTCCGCGAGATCGAGCTGAAGGCTCAACCGCTTGGCGTGCGCCGAGGTCTCGACGAGCCGGACCGCGCTTCGGACGACGTCGGCGAGCTCGAAGGGCTTGCGCGCGAGCTCCAGCTTCCCGCCCTCGATCTTCGCGTGGTCGAGCACGTCGTGGACCAAAGCGAGGACGTGGTGAGCGCTCGTGCGCGCGCCGGCGACGTGCGCCTCCTGCTCCGGATCGAGGAACGTCGTCCCGAGCAAGTCGAGGTAGCCCACCACGGCGTTGAGTGGGGTGCGGAGCTCGTGGCTCAGGTGGTTGAGGAACACGGCGCGCGCCGCGACGGCCTCTCTCGCGCTCGCCTGCGCCGCGTCGCGCTCGGCGGAAGCGCGCTCGCTCGCCGCGAGCTCTTCGCGCGCCAGGTCGAGCGCGTCGAGGAGCCCTTTGCGCTCGCGGGCCGCCGACGCCGCCGCGCGCTCGATGCGCGCCGCGCTGCGGCTCGCGACCCGGTCACAGAGGAAGCCCTCGACCGCCAGCGTGACGATGCGGAGCCCCGTCTCGAGCGGCGTGGCCCCCGGCGCCACGAGCGCGATCGCCATCGCACCGATCGTGGTCACGCGCACGAGCGGGCCGTCGCGGTAGACGGCGACGGTGGGGAGCACGAGCATGGGAGCCAGGCTGAGATCGTCGCGGCCTTGCGCGAGCAGCTCGATCGCGAACGTGGCCGCGAGCAGATCGAACGAGAGGACGAGCCGGCTGATCCGCGCCCACGCCGCGCGCCGGATGGCGAGGCGCGCGACGGCGAGGCCGCCCGCGGCGCAGCCGAGCGTCGCGAGCAGGGCCGGCACGCCGTGGGTGCCGGCGAGCGCGATGGCGGCGACGTACGCGGCGAGCACGGCGCGGCTGGCGAGCCGATGCGCCGACGTCCGGGCGCGACGCAGGCGCAGGGCCCCGAACCGCTTCGCGCGGGCGGAGGACATGGTCATCGCGTCGACGCCGCAGGAGGTTGGCGGGCCGGTGGTGCGAGCGTCGCGAAGTCGGCGCTGACCGCGCTCGAGGCGGCCACGGCGTGCAGTGCCACCATCAAGCGGTCCAGCCACGATGGGCGTGACTCGTCGATCGGGCCCGACGGAGATGCGTCCTGGGGAGGAGGGTGCACGCGAAAGAATTCGTACGCCCGGGGTGTCAACTTTAGTTGCGCCCCGCGAGCTCGCGACGTTTCGCCACGTCGGGGGGGCCCGGTGCGCCTCGCGCGGAGCCCTTCGGCGCGGGCGAGCGACTCAGCTCGCCGTGCGGGCGCCTGCGGAGGCCTCGGCGGCGCGCAGCGTGATCACCGAGATCTCCGAGTGCGTGCCGATGCGGAGCGGTGGGCCCCAGGTGCCGGTCCCCTCGCTCACCCACACGGCGGTCTCGCCGACCCGGTGCAGGCCGCGCAGGAACGGCTGCTCCACGCGCACGAGCGCGCCGAAGGGCTGCATCTGGCCGCCGTGCGTGTGCCCCGAGATCTGCAGCGCGACGCCGAGCTCGGCGGCCTCGCGCACGCTGCGCGGCTGGTGAGCGAGGAGCACGACGGGCAGGGCAGGGGGGCGCCCGGCGAGCGCCGCCTTCATGTCGGTGTGGCCTCCGAAGCGCGGCGCGTGCGCGTCGTCGACGCCGGCGAGCACGAAGCGAGCGCCCGCGTGCGCGATCTCGACGTGGCGATTGCGGAGCGTCGTCATGCCGAGCGTCTCGACGTGGGCGGACCAAGCGTCGGCGCCGGAGAAGTACTCGTGGTTGCCGGTCACGAAGAAGACGCCCGCCGGCGCGCGCAGCTCGGCGAGCGGCGCCACCTCGCTCGCGAGCTCGGCGACCGATCCATCCACGAGATCGCCCGTGATCGCGACGAGGTCGGGCGCGAGCGAGCCGACCTTCGCCACCAGTCGCTCCACGAACGCGCGCCGGATCACCGGGCCCACGTGTACGTCGCTGAGCTGCACGATGCGGAAGCCGTCGAGCGCGGGGTCGAGCCCGGCGATGGGCACCTCCACCTCGCGGACGATCGGATCGCCGAGGCCGCGCCGCGCGCCCATCCCGACCAAGCCGAGCGCGAGCAGCGAGGCCGCGCCGGCGAGCGCACGCGCGGTGCCCACGCCCTCCGAGCTCGGTAGAGCGCTGCCCGTGCTCGCGTACGCCACGCCCTCGAGCAAGGCGCGACCGAGATCGAGCGCGAGGAGCGAGACGTCGAGATAGAAGATCGCGCCGAGCCACACGTAGCCGGCCCAGCCGAGGCGCTGGTTCCACGGCGCGCGGGCCGTGCGCGCGAGGACGAGCGAGGTGGGCAGGAAGATCGCCAGCGCCACGAGCAGCACGGTGAGCACGACCGCGATCGGGGCCGGCCACGCCGGGTCGTGCACGACCCGCGACCACGCGTAGCCGTGTAGGAGCGCGACGACCGAGCCCACGATCGAGAGGAAGACGACGAGCCGCGACGCCGGAACGCGCATGACCTCACTCTGCCCGTGCGCGCCGTGCCGGCACGTGAAGAAGCATGGCGCTCCGGTGAAGGCGCTCCGCCGCGACCCTCGACGAGCGCGCCCGCCGGGCGCACGCTCGCGGCGATGTCGTTGCTGGCGCCCTTGCTCGGCCCGGAGGTCGTGCTGCTCGACGCGCCGATCGATCCGTCGGCGCTCGACGAGATCGCGCCCGAGGAGCGCGCGCTCGTCGCGGCCGCGCACCCCAAGCGCCAGCGCGAGTTCGCGACCGCTCGCAAGCTCGCGCGGCAGGCGCTCGGCCGGCTGGGGATCGACGCGCCGCCGCTGCTGAACGACCCCGACCGCGCGCCGATCTGGCCTCCCGGGATCCGCGGAAGCGTCACCCACTGCGACACGCGGGCGCTCGTCGCCGTCTGCCGCGCCGAGCACGGGTCGGTGGGGATCGACGTGGAGCACCGCGCTGGGCTCAAGCCCGAGCTCTGGCCCTCGGTGTTCCTCGCCTCCGAGATCGAGGCGCTCGAGGCGCTCCCCGAGAGCGAGCGCGCGCGGCGCGCGCTGGTGCTGTTCTCGGCGAAAGAGGCGCTCTACAAGGCCCAGTTCCCGCTGTCGCGCACCTACATGGGGTTTCGAGCGCTGCACGTGCACGCCGCGGACGGTGTGCTCGAGTGCACGTGGCAGACCGACGTCCCGGGATTTCCCGCCGGCACGATCGCGCGGGGCCGCTATCTCCTCGAGGCCCCGCCGACGGGCGAGGTGCTGACCGGGATCCTGATCGTCTGATCACGGTTCGCGCGCCCGGCGTTGGCTTCCGCGCGCAGACCGTGTTTCAATCGGTGGTGGCCTTTTCTCGGCGAAGCAGTGTGGCCGCCGCCTGCCTTCTCGGGCTCCTCTCGGCAGCGGGATGTGCGAGCGGAGAAGCGGTGAATCCTCGTACGCGGGACGGCGGCGCGGGCCGCGACGGCGCGGCGCCCGACACCGGCGCGCCCGACTGCGACCCGCCCTGCTCGGGGACCGAGACCTGCGTCGCGGGCGTGTGCCGCGCGGCGACCGAGGACGGAGACGGAGACGGCGTGCCGGCGTCGACCGACTGCGACGACGCGAACGCCAGCATCGGGACGATGAGCGAGCGCTCGTGCTCCTCGAGCTGCGGCACCGGCGTGGAGCGCTGCACGAACGGGACGTGGGCCGCGTGCACCGCGCCGGCGAGCTGCGACTGCACGGCGGGCGAGCCGCCGCGCACGATCGCGTGCATGCGCTGCGGGATGCAGCAGCAGATCTGCCAGGACGGCGTGTGGACCGACTCGGGCCTCTGCACGGGCGGCGGGCCGTGCTCGCCGGGCGACATGGACACCGGCGGCACCTGCGGGATGTGCGGCACACAGACCCGCATCTGCCAGGCCGACTGCACGTGGGGCGCCTGGGCCTGCATGGACGAAGGCGTGTGCGTCGCGGGGATGACCGACTCGGGCTCGCAGGCGTGCGGCACCTGCGGCAACGGCACGCAGACGCGCTCGCGCAGCTGCGACAGCGCGAGCTGCCAGTGGGGCGCGTGGAGCGCGTGGAGCGCCTGCATCGGCGGCGAGAGCGGCGCGTGCTCCCCCGGCCAGACCGACATGCAGACGCAGGCGTGCCCGGGCGGTTGCGCCAACCAGACCCGCACGCGCTCGTGCGATACGGCGGCCGGCTGCAACTGGGGCGCGTGGTCGGCGTGGAGCGCGTGCCCGAGCTGCGGCCCCGTGTGCGGCAACTCGAGCTGCGAGAGCGGCGAGACCTGCTCGAGCTGTGCCGCGGACTGCCGGTACGGCCACCAGGGCACGGGCCACGGCGGCGACTCGTGCGCGGGGGTTCCGGCCGAGACGTGGCGCTGCGTGAGCGGCGACTCCGCGTGCGGCAGCGGCTCGGTCAGTCAGGTCTGCCGCAACGGCCACTGGCTGAACTTCAACTGCTCGCCCCGCAACTGCGGCGCCTGCTTCTGCGCGTACAGCAGCAACTGCGCGCAATAGGCGCGGTGCGCGTGGCCGCGACGCGCGAAGCATGAGACGCTCGACGCGATGTTGCGTCGTCTCGTCTGCCTGAGCGCTCTTCTCGTCATCGCGTGTGACAACCCGCCTCCGCCCGCCGTCGACGGCGGCCCGCCCGATGCGAGCGCAGGCGATGCGGGCGTCGATGCGGCGGCCTCGCCGGATGCGTACGTGCCCTTCGAGATCGCGCCGCACGCGGCGCCGATGCCCGTGCCGCGTCAATCCGGGCCGATCATGGCCCATCCACAGATGGTGGTGATCACGTACGCGGACGAGCCCGCGCGTGCCGAGATCGAGTCCGACGCCGCGTGGCTCGCGAGCTCGGACTGGCTCGCGACGACCGGCGGTGAGTACGGCGTCGGCGCCGCGACCGTGCTCGCCAACGTGCACCTGACGGCGAACGCGCCGAGCGTCACCTCGAACGACGAGATCATCGCGATGCTCGTGGCCGGCATCGCCGACCACACCTTCCCGGCGGAGAGCGACGGCAGCTACGACGAAGTCCTCTACATGGTGTACTTCCCGGAGTCGACGCGGATCCACGACGCGAACGGGCTCGGCGACAGCTGCCAATCGTATGGCGGCTACCACTACGAGGCGCAGACGCAGGACGGGCATCCGTTCTCCTACGCCGTTCTCCCCACCTGCCGGGGCTTCTCGCCCGCGCTCACGCTGCGCGAGTCGCAGGAGGTCAGCGCGGCCCACGAGCTCTTCGAGGCCGCGACGGATCCGCTGCCGCTGACGATGCCGGCGTGGGAGTTCTCGGAGAGCACGTTCTCGCCCTCGCCCTGGCTCTTCGTCGGCGCCGAGATCGCCGACCTCTGCGCGCTGCGCGTGAGCAGCGACGTGTTCGTGCGCGACGCGGGCCACGTGGCGCCGCGCATCTGGTCGAACGCGGCGGCGGCCGCCAACGATCGCGATCCATGTCAGCCGGCCGACCCGGCGGTTCCGTACTCGATGGTCTCCGTGTCGCCCGACACGATCGTCTCCGCGACCGCGGGCCAGACGGTGACCTACACGCTGACCGCGTGGACCTCGCGCCCCGCGCCCGACTTCGGTCTCTATGCGGCGGTCGGGGGCGGCACGTTCAACCCGCCGGTGAGCGTCTCGCGCACGACCGTGAACAACGGCGACACCGCGACGCTCACCGTCGACGTGCCGGCCGGTACGCCGAGCCAGAGCTACGTGCTCGTGTACCTCGAGGTCGTGCACTCGACCTCCGACTACGACTCGATCCCGCTCGTCGTCTACGTGCCCTGACCCGACACCTCACTCCTCCCACGGATCCCGGCGCTCGAGGATGTCCATCGCGCCGGGCATTCCGTCGACGCGCCGATAGTGGTGCGCGATGAACGCGTCGAGCTCGGGAAAGCTCTCGGTCGTGTGCGGCCCGCCGCAGAGCCACTGCGCGCCGGCCGCGCGCAGGAAGTAGCGCGGCCGCGTCCGTTCCAGCTCGCGCAGGAAGCGCTCGCGCATCCCGAGGATGATCGGGTTGTCACGGCTCTGGTAGAAGTAGAAGCCGTAGGCGAAGGACGTCGCGAGCGGCGCATCGGCGCGCCACATGCCGTCGACCGCGCCGGTGACCGTCTCGAACGGCTGCACGGTGTCCCCCGGCTCGAGGTGCTCGGAGAGGAATCGCGCGACGTACTGAGCGACGTTGTTGCGCCCCGAGCCGAGCTGGTTGGCGCGCGCCTCGTCCACGTACGGGTGCAGGGACGCGTAGGCCATCGGCAGCAGCAGATAGAGGATCGCGCCGCGCTCGATCCAGGGCGCCGCCATCGCGCGCCGCGGAACCGTGAGCGTGAGCGCGACGAGCACGCCGACCGCCATCCAGCCTGGCGTGTGCTGGTAGGTCCAGAAGTTCCCGCCGATCGCCGGGTAGAGCCAGCCCGCCAGCAAGAGGCCGAGCGACATCCACGTCGTCCGCTCCCACGGCGAGCCCGCGCGCGTGCGGAGCGCGAGCCACGCGCCGAAAGGAATGTACGCGAGCAGGGGCGCGTGCTCCGGATCGTGGAGCAGGCGCGCGCGCTCGAGCCAGCCCGCCACCGGATCGGGCTCGAAGCAGAGGCGGCCGGCCATCTGCGCATAGAGCGGCAGGTAGTTGCGCGTGATCCACCACCACGCTTCGAGGGCGCCGAGCGCGTAGAGACCCGAGACCATGATCACGATCGTGATCCCGATGCCGAGCCCGAAGCGGCCGATCGTGCGCAGGCGCGTCGCGCGCTCGAGGTGGCCGAGGAGAAAGAGCATCGGGAACGCGAAGGCGTGAACCTTGACGAAGAGCAGGAGCCCCGCGAGCACGCCGGCCCAGACGGGCGCGCGCCAGCGCAGGCACGCGCCACACGCGAAGGCCACGGCGAGCACCCAGACCTCGCGCTGGAGCGCGTCGGCGCCGATCGCGCGGAGATGGAAGAGCGCGTAGCCGAAGCTGCCGGCCAGGCCGGGGAGGGCGCGCGGCATCCGCAGCGCGGCCGGCGTGAGCAGGCACGTGACGACCATCAGCGCGATGTCGACCATGCGCAGCGCGAAGTCGTTCGGGCCGAAGAGCCCGTCGACGATCCCCATGAGGAGGAACGTCCCGGGCTGGTTCATGTCGAAGATCTGCGTGTACGGGACGTGCTGCCCCGTGCGCGCCAGGTGCGCGGCGTACATCACGACCGGCCCGTCGTGCCGGAAGCCCCAGCGCGACGAGAACACCCACGCCGCGACCGTGACGAGCACGAGACCGATCGCGCTGATGCGGCCAGCGGTCTCGAGTGGGCGGGTGAGGCCCGGCGCGTAGTGACGGCTCGCGGTGATGGCGCGCGCGATCGGCCAGCGCAGCACGAGCGGCAGCCACGAGGGCACCGTCGTGTGCAGCGGCGCCCGACGCGACGTCACCGGCATGGCGCCTTCGCTACCCCGCCCTCCGGCCCGGTTCAAGGCCGGCGATGCGGGACCTCGCGGCCGAAGAAGAAGCCGTCGTCGCCCTGGCCCTGGTAGAGCGGGAGAATCACGAGGCCCTCGGCGGGAGCGCGGATTTCTCCGCCGGCGTCGTTCGCGAGCAGCTGCCCGCGGTGCACGCGCGCGATGTTCGCGAAGCCGGGCGCCATCTTGAAGCGATCGTCGGGCGTGATCGCGTAGCGCGCGACCACCTCCATCGCGCGGGGAATTCCGCCGCGCACCGCGTCGAGGTGCGCGCGCGCCGCGGCGAGCGTGGAGAGCTGGCTCGCGGTGGCGAGGCCCGCCGCTTCGATCGCGACGACGAGAGAGGCCTCGAGGTGATCGATCGTCTTCGGGTCGTCGTGCTGCCCGCCCTCGACGGCGAGGGCGATGGCGCCGCGGCGCACGAGGTGGCTCGAGAGCACGCCCGCGAGCGCGGCTGCGAGGCCGCGGATCATCGGCAGTGGGAAGCGCAGCGCGAAGCTCTCCTGCGCCCGCGTGTCGTAGATGCCGAACGGATAGCCGGCCGCGCTCGTGGTGTGCAGATCGATCGCGAAGACCTTCCCGGCCGCGCGCGCGAAGACCGCATCGATCTCGTCGAGCAGCTCGCGCTGCTCGTGGTCCTCCGCGTCGTCGGTCGTGGCGTCGCGCGAGCGGAGCGCGGCGATCTTCTCGTCGGTCCAGACGCGGTTCAGATCCTTGCCGCGGTGGCGCCGGCCCTCGCGCATCGCGCCGAGGTTGCCGCCGAGCACCACGAGCTCGCCGCGGAGCGAGACCTCTTCGCTGCGCAGGCGCGCGAGCACGCGCTCGGCGGCGATGGCGCCGGCGACCTCGTTGCCGTGGATGAGCGTCGTGACGAGCAGCGTGGGCCCCGGGAAGTCCCCGAGGATGCGCCCGATCACCCGGCCGAAGGCAGGAGCGCTCACCGGCCGTCCTCGACCGGTGAGCGGCAGGTCCACGTCTCGGTCACGACTCTTCGGTGAGCTTCTGCTCGAGCAGGTCGCCCGCGATGCCCATGAAGTCTTCTTCGGTGAGGATCGCGACGAGGTGCCCGTCCTGCACGACGGGCAGGCAGCCGATGCGGTAGCGCCGCAGGAGCGCGATGGCCTCCAGCGTGGGCGTCTCGGGGGTCACCGTGATCGGATCGCGGCGCATGATGTCCGAGACCGGCGTGCTACCCGCATCGCCCGCGTCGCCCTTCGTCTTGCGCAGGCCGTTCAGGTACCGCAGCACGGCGCGGTAGCTCACGAGCCCGACGAGCTTGCCGGTGCCGTCCTCCACGGGGATGTGCCGGATGCGCTCCCAGCCCATCAGATCCGCGCAGAGCTCGACGGCGTCGTCGGGCTGCACGGTGAAGATGTCGGTCGTCATGTACTGCGCGACCTTGTTGTACGAGTGCTTGGCGCTCGCGGCCTCGTCGAGGCGCGCGCGCTCCCACTCGCTCACGGGGCGCCCGGTCTTCTGGCGCGCGACGGTCGCGGCCACGAGCGCGTTGAGGCGCTCGCCGGGGCTGCCCTTCTTCTGCATGCCGGCGAGCGACTGCAGCATCCAGCGCGAGCCGGTGCGCATCGTGCGCGCCCGCTGATCGACGACGCCGAGGTACTTCTTGATGTCGCCTTCGTCGATCTTCGCGCGCCTGAGGCCCGCCTCGGCGAGCGGCAAGAGCTTGTCGACGACGAGCTCCTGCGCTTCGACCTCTTCGCCGTCGAGCCACGTGAAGCGCGCGCCGAGACCTTCCCGCGCGGCGGCGTAGAGGTTCGCCTGCGCCTGGTCGAACTCCATGCGCTTGGTGACGTCCTCGACCGTGGCGCCGAGCTCCTTCATGAGCCCGAGCCAGAACGCGGCGTTCGCGATCTCGTCGGGAATCGAGGGGCCCGAAGGCATCACGCGCATCTCGATGCGCAGGTGCGGCTTGTCGCCGTGGATGCCGTAGCAGGCGCGGTTCCAGCGGTAGACCGTGCCGTTGTGCAGGCGCAGCGCCTTGAGCTGCGGGATGCGGCCCGCCTCGAGCGCCTCCATCGGATCCTCGTCGAGGTCCGTACCGACGAGCGAGCGGAAGCGCGCCACGTCTTCCTTGTAGATCTCCATCACGCTCTTCTGGACCCAGCGCTTGCCGAAGCTGACGCGCGCGATGGAGTCGCGGAGGTGATGGCCAGGCTTGCGCGTGTCGACGGCCTGCTCGAAGAGCGCGATGCGCGTCTCGGCCCAGAGGCGCTTGCCGAAGAGCACGGCCGAGTTCGTGGCGACCGCGAGCGCCGGGCCGAGCACGGCCTGCGCGAGGTTGTACATCCGCGCGAACTCGCTCGGGTCGACCTGCAGGTGGACCTGGAACGAGCAGTTGCACGCCTCGACCATCACGGAGTCGTGTCGGACGATGAGCTCGTCGACGCCCTTGATGGAGAAGTCGTAGGGCTCGCCGCGCATGTTCGTGGTGGCGCGGTTGAGCGCCATGTAGCGCGGCGAGGGCACCATGCTCTCGAGGCCGAGGTCACTCTTGCGGATCGTCGGCAGGATGCCGACGAGCACCGGGTGCAGCTCGAGCTCGCTCGTCGCGGTGCGCACGCGCTCGTAGAGCGTGCTGAGCTGCTCGTCGAGCGCCGAGATGCCCTTGCCCTCGAAAGGCTGCGGGTCCGCGTTCATCTCGAGCTGGAAGAGGCCCAGCTCGGTCGTGAAGTGCGGGTCCTGGAGCTTCTCCATGACCTTCAGCGCCGAGAGCGCCGGCTGGTAGGCCTTGTCGACGAGGAACATCTCCTGCTCGGCGCCGATCCGACCGACGCCGCTCTCGAACATGTTCTCGGCGAGCATCCGCTCGAGCGCCCGCAGGTCCGCGAGGATCGCGCGCGTGAAACGACGCCGGTCCTCGCCTGCGAGCTCGCCTTCGACCTTCTTGTGATCGCGCGTGTCTTCCATCCAGGCTCAGCTCTTCTTCTCTGGTTCGCTCGTCCACTGATCGAGGTACTGCGGAAGCATCTTCCGCCACGTGACCCAGTCGTGGTGCCAGTCGGGGCCCCACGGATCGACGCGGTTCGGGATGCCCTTGTCGCCGAGCACGCGCGCCATCGCCCACGTCTCGCCCATGTTCTCGGCGCGGCCGGCGCCGCTCGCGAAGAGGATGAAGTTCTTCTTGAGGCGATCGAGGTGCGGCCCGTTCAGCGTGGGCACGAACTGCAGCGGCGAGCTGACGAAGTAGTCGTCGTTGTAGCGGTCGACCTCGATGAAGCGCATGAGGTTGAACGTGCCGCTCATCGCGAGCGCGCGGCTGAACAGGTCGGGGAAGCGGCAGGTGACCGCGACCGAGTGGAACGCACCGATCGACGCGCCCGTCACCCAGATCGGCTGCGCGCCACCGCAGTCCTTGTGGATCGCCGGCACCACCTCGTTCTTCACGTACTGGTGGAACTGGTTGTTCATCCACATGCGGTGGCCGGGCGTGCCCTCCTTGCCGAACCAGGTCTTCCCTGCGACCGAGTCGCACGAATAGACCTTGATGCGCCCAGCGGAGATCAGCGGCTCGAGCACGCGGATGAGCAGGAAGCGCTCGATCTCCTCGGCATCGCCCCCGGCCGTCGGGAAGATCAGGACCGGTTGTCCGAAGTGTCCCCAGCGACAGAGCGTCGCCTCGACCCCCGTTCTCTCACTGCGCCAGCGCGACTTGACGAAGCTCAATCGTCCTCCTCGAGATGCCCTGGCGCATTCTCACACAGGCGATGGCGCGAAAGACAGTTCCTTCGACGCGGGCGTGGGTGGCGACGGGCTTCTGTCCGGGAACCGACCTGGGTATCCTCGCCTGCGGAGGCCGCATGAGGATCTTCTTGGCTTGCTCGGTGCTGGCGTGGGTCGCGTTCTCGGGGGCCGGCTGCAGCGGGGGCCCGACCGTGACGGAAGACGACGCGGGAACCGACGCCGCCCGCACCGACGGGAGCGCGCCCGCGGACGGTGGGCCGAGGCCCGATGGCGCCAGCGATCGCGATGGCGGCGGCACGGACGTGGACGGCGGCGGCACGGACGTGGACGGCGGCGGCACGGACGTGGACGGCGGCGGCACGGACGTGGACGGTGGCGGCACGGACGTGGACGGCGGCGGCACGGACGTGGACGGCGGCACGGCCCCGGACGGCGGGGCCACCGACGTGGACGGCGGCACGGGCGTGGACGGCGGCTCGGCCGTCGATGCGGGAGGCACCAGCTGCGGTCCCGGGCGCGGTTGCCGCGGCCTCACCCAGTACTGCGAGACTCCGCCCGGCATGTGCGGCGGCAACGGCGTGTGCGCGCCGGTGCCCGGCCCCCTCGACTGCGATCGCCTGGTCGCGCCGGTCTGCGGCTGCGACGGCACGACGTACACGAACTCCTGCCTCGCGGCGCGCGCGCGCGTCTCGGTCGACCACGACGGCGCGTGCGGCGCGTGCACCAGCAGCGCGGACTGCCTCGGAGGCGAGTACTGCGCCACGCCCGACGGCATGTGCACCGCCACCGGGATGTGCATGCTCCGCCCGCGCAGCTGCCCGGCGACGTGCGCGCCCGAGTGCGGCTGCGACGGCGTCTCGTACGCGAGCGCGTGCGAGCGCGAGCGGGCCGGCGTCGGCTTCGCGGCGGACGGCCCGTGCCCGGGCTCCGTGGCGCCCTGCGGAGGCACGATGTGCTGCCGCAGCGATCTCGACTGCGGCGGTCGCGGTCAGGAGTGCGTCGGGCCCGCGGGCGACATGGTCTGCAAGCTCCGCCCGCCGGCCGGCCAGTGCTGGGACGACGCCGACTGCGGCCCTGGCACCACGTGCACGGGCGCGTTCGTCTGCGGCTGCACGCCGCTGTGCATCGTCGCCGACCGCCTCGGGACCTGCGGCTGACGCGGGGCGCTCGGCGCGCGCGGGATCCGGAGGGACGAGGGGGGCTCAGCGCGGGGACGAAGGCTCGTCGGTCGGCATCGGAGCCGCCCCGAGGTTCCTCACGCGCGGCGTCGCCACGACGAACAAGAGCACGAGCGCGAGCAAGCCCGCGCTGACCTCGAAGGGCAGTGGCTGCTGGAGCTGATAGAGCGCCGGCCCGACCAGCGGGCCCACGAGGCGGCCGAGGCCCTGCGCCGAGCTGTTCGCGCCGGCCACGTCGCCCTGCTCGTCCTCCGAGGCCGAGAGCGAGAGCGCGCTCGTGACGCCCGGCATCACGAGCCCCTGCCCGAGCCCCTGGAGCGCCATCGCGACGGCGAGCATCGTGAAGTCGTTCGCCACGACGAGGAGCGCCATGCCGAGCGTCGTGAGCGGCAGCCCCATCATCAAGAGGCGGCCCGGCGGGATGCGGAAGCGGCGCACCAGGAAGCCCTGCGCGAAGACCGCCACGACGCCGTAGACGCCGAGCGCGCGGCCCACGAAGTAGGGCGTCTCGTCGTGCGAGAGGTGCAGGCGATCCTCGAACGCGAAGGCGACGGTCTGCTCCATGAGCACGCTCGCGAAGGTCGTGGTGAAGCCGATCGCGAGCAGCGTGCTGGCCTTGCCCAGCACGCGCTGGAAGCTCGGCGGCGGCCCCGTGCGCGCGCGCCGCGCCGGCTCGCGCAGCAGCGCCGCGACGAGCACGGCGTTGACCACCGCGATGCCGACCGAGACCCAGATCGGCGCGAAGAGCCCGAAGAAGCGCGACGAGAACGCGCCGATCACCGGGCCGAAGACGAGCCCGAGCCCGAAGGCGGCGCCGACGACCGCCATCCCGCTCGTGCGGTTCTCGCGATCGGTGAGATCCGCGGCCCAGGCCTGCGCCGTCGGGAGCGTGGCCGACGAGAGCGCGCCGCCGACGAGGCGCACGAGGACGAGGGCCCCGAGCAGCAGCGTTCCGCGGATCTCTCCGCGCGCGCCGGCCTCCGCCACGAGCGCGAGCCCCAGGAAGGAGACGCCGAACCCGATCACGCCGACGAGCAGCACGGGCTTGCGGCCGAGCTTCTCGCTCAGGCGTCCCCAGAAGGGCGCGGCGAGGAACTGCGCGATGGCGTAGCTCGTCGAGGTGAGGCCGATCTCCGACTCCGTCAGCCCGAGCTCCCGGCCGAGCGGAGCGAGCACCGGGAAGAGAATCGAGAGCCCCAGGATGCTGCTGAACAGCGATAGGAACAGGAGGGGCATCGGCGAGGGCTCGGTTCTGCGCTCCGTCGGGCGCGATGTCGAGCCGCGTGCGGGGCCGAGGAGCGGCGGGATCGCGTACCATCCCGGGCGTGGAGAAACGCAGCGCGATCGCGCTCGACGCGATGGGAAGTGATCGAGGCCCGGCTGCTACGGTGGCCGGCGCTGCGCGGGTGACGCGGCACGCGAGCGCGCCGGACCTGGTGCTCGTCGGCGACGCGGCGGCGCTCCACGCCGAGCTCGACCGGCATCCGCACGATCCCAAGCGCCTGCGCATCGTGCACGCGAGCCAGGTCATCGGGCAGGACGAGAAGCCGCAGGCCGCGCTCGCCGAGAAGAAGGACGCCTCGATCGTGCGGGCCGTCGAGCTCGTGTGCGCCGGCGAGGCCGACGTGCTGGTCTCGGCCGGCAACACCGGCGCCGTCACGCTCGCCTGCGCGCGCGGCTTCCAGCGCCTGCCCGGCATCTCGCGTGCGGCGCTCGGCGCCGTCTACCCGACCGAGCGGCGGCGCGGCGAGAAGGACGATCCCTTCTCGCTGATCCTCGACGCCGGCCTCACGCTCGAAGCGACCGAGAGCGATCTCGTCGCGTTCGCGGTGATGGGGAGCGCGTACGCGTCGCGCATCTCGCGCAACGAGCGACCGCGCGTCGCGCTGCTCTCGGTCGGGAGCGAAGAAGGCAAGGGCACGCCGGCCGTCGTCGCCGCGCACGAGCGCCTCAAGAAGGTCGCCGGGATCGAGTTCATCGGCAACGTCGAGGGCATGGACATCCCGCGCGGCACCGCGGACGTGGTGGTCACCGGCGGCTTCGTCGGCAACATCGTGCTCAAGATGCTCGAGGGCGTGAGCGACACGGTGATGCGCCTGGCGCGCTACGCCGGCGAGAAGAGCCTGCAGTATCGCGCCGGCCTCGCGCTCTTGGCCCCGGCGATCCAGCGCGTGCGCCAGGTGACCGACTGGGAACAGTACGGCGGCGCGCCGATCCTCGGCTTCGATCGCCTGTGCATCAAGGCCCACGGCCGCAGCACCGAGCGCGCGATCGGCAACGCGCTCCGCGTCGCGCAGCGCGCGAGCACGACGCGCCTGGTCGAGACGATGCGCGAAGGGCTCGATCGCGCCGGCCTGGGCTGAAGGCCGGCGCGCCCGCCGCGCGTCAGTGGCAGATGCCGAGCGTGCAGCTCTCTCCGGCGCCGCACGCGCTGCGGCCACCGCAGCGGCACTGGCCACCCGAGTTGCAGCTGTCGCCGCCGATGGTCGTGCAGTTGACGCACGCTTGGCCGGAGGTGCCGCACGTGGTGAGCGAGCGCGACATGCACGTGCCGGTCGAGCCGCCGGCGCAGCAACCGCTGGGGCACGACGTGGAGTCGCAGCGGCAGGTCCCGCTCACGCAGCGCTGGCCGCTGGCGCACATCGCGCCGCCACCGCACGTGCAGCTGCCGCTCGCGCTGCAGCCGTCGGCGCGGTTGCCGCACGACATGCACGAGGCGCCCGCCGGTGCGCAGGCCGCGGCCGTGCGCGGGGACTGACACGTCGAGCCCGAGCAGCATCCGTTCGGGCACGTCGTGGCGTTGCAGCTCGCGCACACGCCGGAGACGCAGAGGTTGCCGCCGCACGACGTGCAGGCGCTGCCGCCGGCGCCGCACGCCGTCGCCGACGTGCCGGGCAGGCACGTCGTGCCCTGGCAGCAGCCGCTGCACGAGACCCCGTCGCAGACGCACGCGCCGCCCACGCAGCGCTGGCCCGCGCCGCAGGCCGCGCCGGCGCCGCAGGTGCACGCGCCCGTGGCCGAGCAGCCGTCCCCGACCCCCGTCGTGCTGCAGTCGACGCAGGCCGAGCCGCCGTTGCCGCAGGTGCTCGTCGAGCGCGTCTGGCAGGTGAGGCCGCTGCAACAGCCCGACGGGCACGAGAGGCCGTCACACCGGCACGTGCCGCCCTCGCAGCGCTGGCCGGGCGCGCACGGCGCACCGGTCCCGCACGTGCACGCGCCGTTCGTGCATCCGTCGGAGCGACCGTCGCAGGCGACGCACGCCGCGCCGCCGATGCCGCAGGCGCTCGCCGTGAGCGTCGTCGTGCACACCGAGCCACTGCAGCACCCGGTGGTGCACGTCTGGTTGCAGCCCGCGCACGCGCCGCCGATGCAGGCCACACCGGGCGCGCACGCCGCGCACGCCGCGCCGCCCGAGCCGCACGCGGCCGACGTGCTGCCGGACTGGCACGTGTTGCCCGCGCAGCAGCCGGAGCAGGAGCTCGAATCGCACACGCACGCGCCTCCGACGCAGTGCTGGCCCGCGGCGCACGGCCCGCCCGCGCCGCAGCTACAGCGGCCGGCCGCGTCGCACCGATCGCTCATCGCGGGATCGCAGACGAGGCACTGCTGGCCGGGCGCCGCGCACGCCGTGCCGCTCGGGGGCGTGCAGACGTTGCCGGCGCAGCATCCGCTCGGGCACGAGGTCGCATCGCACACGCATGCGCCGGCGACGCAGCGCTGGCCCGCCTCGCACGCCGCGCCACCACCGCAGCTGCACGCGCCGTCGGACGCGCAGCGGTCGGCGCTCGTCGGGTCGCACGCCGCGCACGTGGCGCCGGGCGCCGCGCAGGTGGTCGGCGTGAGCGCGCGGCAGGTCGTGCCGTCGCAGCACCCGGTCGGGCACGAGGTGGCGTCGCACACGCACGCGCCGGAGACACAGCGCTGCCCGACGGCGCACGCGGCGCCGGTGCCGCACGCGCAGTTGCCGCCGACGCACGCGTCGGCGCGGACCGGGTCGCACGCGACGCACGCGTTGCCGCCGCTGCCGCACGACGTGGCGCTCGGTGGGTTGCAGGTGCTCCCGCTGCAGCAGCCGCTCGCGCACGTCGCGGCGCACCCCGCGCAAGCGCCCGCGTCGCACGCCGCGGCGCCACACGACTCGCACGCGCCGCCGCCGCTGCCGCACGCGGCGCTGCTGGTGCCGAGCTGACAGACGTTGCCCGCGCAGCAGCCGGTGCACGAGGTGCTGTCGCACACGCACGCGCCGCCGACGCAGTGCTGGCCGTCGGCGCACGCCCCGCCGCCGCCGCAGCGGCACACGCCGCCCGCGCAGCCGTCGGTCGTGACGGGGTCACACGCGCTGCACGTACCGCCGGCGGGCCCGCACGTCGTGAACGAGATGGGCTCGCACACGTCGCCGTTGCAGCAGCCCGTGCACGAGGACGGGTCGCACACGCAGCGATCGGACACGCAGTGCTGACCGACGCGGCACGCGGGGCCGGTCCCGCAGCCGCAGGTGCCGGTGGCCGCGCACGTGTTGGCGAGCATCGCGTCGCAGGCCACGCAGCTCGCCCCGCCCATGCCGCACGTCCCGAGCGCCCGGAGACGGCACGTCGCGCCGTCGCAGCACCCCGCCGGGCACGAGGCCGCATCGCACACGCAGAGGCCGGCGACGCAGCGCTGGCCCGCCTGGCACATCACGTCCTCGCCGCAGGCGCACGTCCCGTCGAGCGCGCACGTGTCGGCGCGGACCGGGTCGCACACACGGCAGCTGCCTCCGGTCGAGCCGCAGGCCATCGTCGAGTGCGGCAGGCAGGTTGCGCCCGTGCAGCAGCCGTCGGGGCAGCTCGTGGCGTCGCAGCCCGAGCAGGCGCCGCCGCTGCAGGTCTGGCCCGTCGGGCACGCTTCGCACGCCTGGCCCGCGCTGCCGCAGAAGCCGGGCTCGTTGCCGGTGCGGCACTGGCTCCCGTCGCAGCAGCCCGACGGGCAGCTCGTCGCATCGCACACGCACGTGCCGGCCGCATCGCAGCGCTGCCCCGCGTCGCAGGCCGGGCCGCCGCCGCACCCGAAGGTGCAGGTCGAGGCCGCCCCGGGCGGGCTCGTGCACGACCAACCGAGCTCGATGCGGCACTCGCTCGAGCAGCCGTCACCGCTCTCGGTGCCGTGATCGTCGCACTCCTCGACGAGCGCGCGGACCTCGCCGTCGCCGCAGATCGCGGGCGCGCCGAGGTGGAGGGAGATCCGGACGATCGTGCCCGCGACGACGTCGACGGTGCCCGCGCCGGACGCGACGACGCCGCCGCCGGAGAGCCCATCGACGCGCGCGACGAAGGTCGCGTTGTCGGCGCTCTCGGGCAGGAGCACGACGACGCTCTCGCCCGTCGGCGAGAGAGGCCGCGCGCCATCCGGACGTGCCATGGGCGCGAACGCCTCCGTCTCGGTGCTGCCCGCTCGGAGCGACCCCTCGAAGCGCAGCTGGTCGAGCGGCACGTCGTAGGTGACGTCGATCTCCACGCCGGTCAGGCCCGTCTGGACCTGTGCCGCCGAGCAGCCCGCGGCTGCCGCGAGCGCGGAGGCGAGGGCCAAAAGCGCGAGGAGCCCGAAGCGAGTCGTCTGCACGTTCACATCCTCGTGTCGATGACGCCCAGGGTCCCCATCGGGAGCGTGGTCCCCGGATTGCTCGTGGCCACGCCCACGCCGACGCCGACGGCTGTGCCGACGACGACGACGCCCACGATCGTCCAGAGCCACCACTCTTCGTAGATCTCTGGATGGCTATCGGTCGGAGCGGGGTCGGGCGCGAGGGCGCGGCCCAGATCCGCCGTGGTGTCGTCGGGCGCCGTGCTCGTGGAGGCGACGGTCTCGTTCGGGTCGGGGACCGTGGCGACGACGGGGCGCGGCGGGATCGCGAGTGTCGTGCTCGCGGTCGCGCCCGCAGTGACCTCGACCGTGGCGCGCGCGAGGACCTCACCGTCGCGCCGCGCGAGCACCTCGTGAGAGCCCGGATCGCAGGGTGCCGGCAGGCCGACGAGCGAGGTGTGGTCCTGCCCGTCGACGGTGACCACCACGCCCTCGCCCGGGCCCTCCAGTGCGAGCGTGAGCCGGCCCAGACGCGGCTCGATCTCGGCCACGTAGCGCTCGGCGTCGGCGTGGAGCGCCGCGCTCGCGGTCGCGTCCCGCATCACGGTTCGGAACGCTTCCGAGGCCTCGACGAGGCGCCCGAGGTGCATGAGCGCGACGCCCTGGTTCGACAGGATCACGGGCGAAGCGCGAAGACGCGCCGCCTGCGTGAAGCGCTCGGCGGCGCAAGCCCAGTCTTCGGCATCCGCGCACGTGACGCCCTCCTGGAAGAGGGCGCGCGCTGCCGCCGAGGCCCGCGCGTCGTCCTGTGCGTGGGCCCGCGGCGCGGAACCGACGAGGACGAGGACGAGGACGGTCGCGAGCGTCGGCCAGAGCAAGAACGCCACGCGGGCGCCGCGGTACGGCAGGAGCACATTCCGACTATCACCGTTTCTGCGCGCTGTGCAAAGCCGCATCGGTCGGCTACCGTTGGACTGGACCCGTCGTCGTATGTCCGCGTCCCCCCAGCTCAAGCATCGTCCGACGCTGCACGCGGTTCGCCCCGAGGCGACCAAGCGGGCCACGGTCGGCTTCGAGGGGCAGGTCCTCGGCGGACGCTACCGCCTGGTGCGTCGCATCGCGACGGGCGGCACGGCGTCGGTGTGGATGGCGACGCACGAGACGCTCCACCGCCCCGTCGCCGTGAAGTTCGTCGATGCGCGCGTCGCGGTGGGCGAGGACGAGCGGGTCGAGCGCTTCCTGAACGAGGCGAAGGTCGCTGCGTCCGTGCGTCACAAGAACGTCGTCGACATCCTCGACTTCGGCGTGATGGAGCACGAGGGCGTCGTCGAGCCCTACATGATCATGGAGCTGCTCGAGGGCGAAGCGCTCGACGAGCGCCTCTACCGCGGGGCTCTGTCGCCCTACGCGATCGCGAACGTCGTGCGTCAGGTGCTGAGCGGCCTCGACGCGATCCACGCGGCGGGGATCATTCATCGCGACATGAAGCCCGGGAACGTCTTCATCACCGAGGACGCCGACGGGGAGTTCGCGCGGGTGCTCGACTTCGGCATCTCGCAGACGTCCGAAGAGATCAGCGACGGCACCGTGGTCGGTACGCCCGAGTACATGTCGCCCGAGCAGGCGTACGGCGATCTGCTCGATCGGCGGACCGACCTCTACTCGGTGGGCGTGATCCTCTACGAGATGCTCGCGGGGCGCTTGCCCTTCGAAGACGAAGACCCCTCGCGCGTCCTGCGCATGGTGGTCGACTCGACGCCGACGCCGCTGCTTGAGCTGCGCCCGGACGAGCCGAAGCTCTGCGCGATCGCCACCAAGGCGATGTCGCGGCGCGCGACCGACCGCTACCAGACGGCGCGCGAGATGCAGCGCGACATCGTCGAGGCGATGGGCGCCGTCGACACGACGGGGCGATTCTCGATCCCGCCGAGCGGGCGGAACAGGGCCGTGGCGCGGCGCGAGCTCGAGACGATGGACGCCGAGCCTGCCGATCGCGGCGGCAAGAAGGCCGACGCGCGGCCTACGGCGTCGCTTCCGAAGCTGCCCACCTCGTCGGTCGGGGTCTGGGTCGGCGTCGGCGTGGTCGCGCTGCTCGTGCTCGCGCTGATCGGTGTGTGGTCCGCGTCCACGTCCTCCGGGCCCGAGGTGGCGGAGACGGCCGCACCTTCGAGCCCGACGGTCCCGCCGTCGACGCACGTCGCGGCCGCGCCGCCCACCACGACGGAGCCCGCGACGCTCGCCACGCCGACGGAGCCGCTCCCCGCGACCGCGGCGCCCACGGAGGCCCCCGAGCCCACGCACGCCTTCTCGGGATCGCATCGCACCGGCGGTCGGCGTGGCGCGCGGCCCGCACCGACGACGACGTCGTCGACCTCGACGGGTGGGATCACCCGCGAGCTCGACTTCTGAGGGGCCGCGGCCCGCGTCAGCTCTCGCGCGGGCCGACGCGCACGACGCGCGGGAACGCGTGATAGCGCACGTGCTGTCGATCGCGGTGCGCGTGATCGCCCTGGCGAACGACGCGCGTGCGCAGCACCGACCAGCCGGTGGCGCCCTCGTCCACCACCTCGCGCGCGCCGACCGGCAGGTGCCGATCGCGCTGCACCTGATCGCGCGCCACGTTCGTCTCTTCGATCACCGCGTCCCACGCCACCTCGAGCGGCGCGTCCTCGGTGGTGAGCGAGACGATCAGCCGGTCGCGCTCCACCCGCGCGTGGATGGTGAGCAGGTGGTCGAAGGGGTTCTCGACCACGAGGTCGTAGCGGTGATCGGCGATCGCGGCGTCCATCCCCGGCCGCGCGTAGTGCGGCAGGCGCGTGTGCGGATGTACCTCGCGCACCGGCAGGCCCGCGGTCCACGCGGCGACGAAGAGGGTGGTCGCGACCTGGCAGATCCCGCCGCCGATGCCGGGCGTGGGCACACCGTTCAAGAGCGTCTCTGCGTCGAGGAAGCCGCGGGCCTCCGTGCGCGGGCCGATGCGGTCGTCGAACGAGAGCTGGTGGCGCGGGCGAATCGTCGCGCCGTCGAGGAACGAGGCCGCCAGGCGCACGTTCGTCACGCGCGCGGTCTCGGCGAGGTCGAGCTCCGTGCGATGCAGGCCCACGGTGCCCGAAGGCAGGTGGAGATCCGCGGTGCGGCCGTGGGTCTCGAGCGCCTCGGGTGGCGTGCCGGCCGGCGGCTGCGCGAGGAGCGAGGCCGGCAGGGCGGCGGCCGTCACGAGCGAGAGGCCTGCGAAGCCGGTCAGCATCTTCGTGAAGGGCGTGCGCACGTGTTCCTCCTCCCGCGAGACCGTCGAGGATAGTCGACGCATTCCCGATGGGCGAGGAAGCGGCGCTCTGCCCTCAGGCGTTGATGCTCGCCGTGACCTTGGAGGGCACGAGGAAGAGATAGGGCATGGGCCGCCCCTGGGCGCGCGTGGGGCCATCTGCCTCGACGCGCGCGAGATCGGCCTGGAAGGCCTGCACGATCGGCGTGACGCGGGCGTCGGCGAAGTCGCCGTACACGCCCAGCCGCGTCACGTGCAGGTTCGCGACCTGGTAGGTCGCCGTGATCGTCTCCCACCCGATCTCGCTCGAGGGCAGCAGACCCGGCAGCGCCGCCTCGCCCGTGCCGCGCTCCGGCAGCTCGGCGAACGCGGCCGTCGGCATGCTCGGCACGAACGCGGCCCAGTCGTAGTTCGCGTCGTTGATCGCCGCGTGATAGGCGCTCGCGCGATAGACGACCCGCGCGACGAGGTCGATCACGTCGCGCACCGTTCGGGGCGACACGCCGGCGACCATCACCGGCAAGCGCCCGCCGTCGGCGGCGCCCACCTCGCGCACGAAGGCGGCCAGCTCGAGGTCGGCCGCGACGTCGGCGTCGCTCGTGTAGTAGAGGCGCACGTAGGCCTCGACGAAGCGGCGCACGGCTTCCCAGATCGGAAGCCCGTCGTCGCGGAACGGATAGAGCGGCAGCGTGCCCGCGTCGTCGACGCCACGCCGCGCGAGCTCGATCGTGGGATCGAGCGAGGCGAGGTCGAGCGCCGCCACGCCACGATCGAGGATCGCCGTCTGCACGTCGATGCGGGGCGCGAGCAGCCGGTCCTGCACGCCGCCCGGATTCACGACGCTCTTCTTGGCGACCTGGTTCACGGCGAGCGTCGTCTCGAAGTGCGGCGTGAGGATCGCGAAGAGCGGGTGGTCCTCCGAGAGGCAGCGATGCGTCGCGAGGATGAAGCGCTCGATCACCATGTGGCAGTAGCCGAGGTGCACGAGCACGCCCTGCAGGTTCTCGTCGGCCACGTTCGCGGCCGTGCGCGCCAGGATCCAGTCGGGCTCCCACGGGAAGTAGAGCGAGCGGCGACCACCGCCGTGGCCCGCGGTCTGGATGGCGACGGGCCGGAGCTTGCCGGGAAAGCCGGCGTCCACCGCGAACAGCACGATCGGCGCCCAGAGGAACTTCGCGTGCCCATCGGTGACGCCCGTCACGGCGCCCGCGAAGAGCGAGTAGTCGACGCTGAAGAGCACGCGCGAGGCGAGCGCCTCGGAGACCGACGCGCGCTCGCGCCCGAGCGCGCGCGCGAGCTCGGCGTCGGTGATCGCGATCGCCTCCGGCAGCTTCGTCATGCTCGCGAGCGCGATCGGCGTGGGCCCGGCGAGGCGCTGCCACGCGAAGCACCAGTCCTCTCGCCAGTGCGCCATCGCGGCGGGCGGCGGCAGGAGCGGGAACATCGTGGCCCAATCGTCGATCGACTCGCCGCGCCGATGCAGCCAGCTCCCGACCTTCGCCGCGGCGCGGTTGGCCTGCAGGCGAACCGTCACCTCGGCGCCCTGCGCGAGGTAGCGCGGCGGGAATTCCTCGCGGAAGGGCAGTGACTCGACGAAGCAGAGCCCCGCGTAGGAGAAGTCGTAGGCATACGCGTCGCGCGCGCGAGCGAGACGGTCCTCGCGCGAGCGCGGATCGGTGGCGTGCTGGGGCAGGGTCGGAATCGCGCGCGTCATCGGCCGTCCTTGGTGAGGCGTTCGGGCGGTGTCAGATGTGGATGCTCGCCGTGAGGAGCGAGGGGCGCAGGTACGGGTAGGGCACGATGCGCGCGCGATCGCGCTCGGCGATGCGTGCGTCGGCCTCGTCGAGCGCGGCGCGAAAGCGCGCGAGGAGCGGCGCGACGCGGGGGTCCGTGAAGTGCCCGGCGGGATAGTCGCCGAGCCGGTCGTCGCGGACTTGCGATTGCTGCCACATGAACTCGAGCTGCGCGGCGGCGAGGCCGTGCGGCGGCAGCGCGGCGCTCCACGCGCTCTCGCGATCCCCGCCGCTCGCCGTGGGCGGCGGCGCGAACGCCGCGGTCGGCATGTTCGGCACGAAGCCCATGAAGTCGGCCTGGGTGTAGTTCAGCGCGGCGTGGCGCGCGCTCGTCGAGAAGATCACGAACGAGACGAGCTCGACCACGGAGGCGATCGTCGGAAGCGCCTCCGGCAGGCCCGCGAGGCGACCGCCGTCGTGCGCACGCAGCTCGGCGAGCCACGCGTGCAGCTCGGCGTCGCTCTGCACCGCAGCGTCGTCGGCGGCGTAGGCGATCGCGACGTACTCGCTCACGAACGCGCGGATCGCATCGTCGATCAGCGCGCCGTCGTCGCGGTAGGGATGCTCGGGAAGCGCGCTCGCGTCGTCGAGCCCGCGGGCCGCGAGATCGCCGCGGAACGTCGCATCCGAGAGGGCGAACGAGGAGAGCCCGCGCCGCACGAGCTCGAGCGATCCCTCGAGCGAGGGCGCGAGCAGCTCGTCGAGCTGCCCGCCGGGGACCACGAGCTTCTCGCGCGCGGCGCCGTTGATCGCGACCGTGCCGTGGAAGTGCGGCGTGAGCAGCACGTGGAGCGGATGGCGCGCCGAGAGCTGGCGCTCGGTCGCGATCGCGAAGGGCTCGATCAGGAAGTGCGCGCGTCCGAGGTGATGGAAGCTCTCCTCGACGTTCGCGTCCGCGACCTGCACCGCGAGGCGCGCCATCTCCCAGGCGGCTCCGTCGCCGGGCACGAAGATCGGCGCCGTCGCGCTCGGTGTCTGCGCGCACTGGATCGCCACCGGGACGAGCGCGGGGCTGTTCTTCTCGCGCGCGAAGAGCGCGAGCGGCGCCGAGAAGAAGCGTGCTCGCCCCTTCGACTCGCCGCGCGGCAGGCCCTCGAGCACGGCGTAGTCGGCGAGATAGAGGCGCCCCTCGGCCCGCGCCGCGTCGAGCGAGTCGTCCGGCACCGCCCGCGCGTAGTGCGCGCTCGTGACCGGAAACGCGTCGGGCAGTCGCTCGACGCGCCGCAGCACGAAGGGGCACGCGCCCGCGACGCGCTGCCATGCGAAGGCGCGATCGTCCTGGCGAGCGGCGATCGCGGGCAGCGCGATCAGCGCGAAGAGATCCCGCGCGCTCGCGAGTGTGGTGGGCGCGCTCGCGTCGATGCCGCGCAGGCCCTCCTTCAGGCGCACCGCGGCGCGGTTCGCGAGGAGCTCCGCCTCGGCCGCCGCGACGCGCGCGATCACACCCGCGGGAAAGCCGAGGCGCTTGGGTACCTCGCGCGCCATCGCGATGCCGGCGGGGCGGTCGTAGGCGTACGCGAGCTCTGCGCGCGCCTGCTCGAGCTGGGCCTTGCGTCCGGCCGGGTCGCCGTCCGCGCGAGGAATCGTGGGCAGCACCTCGCCACGGTATCACGCAGAGGCTTCCGCTCCGTGTGATCGCGGGCTCGTTCCAGCGTCACGGGATTGGCGGTTCCCCGTTGCGGCGAGAGCGCGCGTTCCCGCAGCATGGGTCTCGGAGGCCAGGGATGATCGAGGAGCTCGTCGAAGCGCTACTCCCCCACCACGAGACGACGCCCGAGGCGCGCGCCGCCGAGCTCGCCGCCGCGCGGGACACCTATCGCTATGCGTACGACTGGCCGCCCGAGGTAGCCACTGCCGCGGAGGTGCCGCGCGCGGACACGTACTCGGCGGGCTACATCGCGGCGCTGCTCCCGAGCGCGTGGGACATCTTCAAGAACACGATCGGCTTGCTCGACATCGTCGAGGAGCGCGAAGGCCTCACGAAGTTCTTCGAGGACGAGGCGCACCGCGTCGTCTCGCTCAAGCCGGGCGACATCGGCGACTGGTACTTGCGCGTCGCGAACGACCTCGCGCGCTACGTGGCCCAGCGCACGCCGCCCACGCTCGACGGTTACGACTCGCTCTATCCGAAGCTGCTCGCGCCGACCGTCGGGGGGAAGTGGCAGGACGATCGCACCTTCGCGTGGCAGCGCATCGCAGGCGTGAACCCGATGACGCTCACGCGCATCACCGAGATGCCGAAGGAGATCGGCATCGGACAGTCCGAGTACGCGCGCGTCTTCGGCACCGACGGCAGCTTCGATGCGGCGCTCGCCGAGGGGCGCGTGTTCGCCTGCGACTACACGTTCCTCGACGGCGTCCCGACCGGGAAGACTTTCGGCAACCCGAAGTGGCTGCCGGCGGTCTACGCGACGTTCGTCGCGAAGGACGGCGAGCTGCAGCCGCTCGCCGTGCACCTCGGCAAGCGCCTCGGCTCGCGCAACGTGACGCCGAAGGACGGCGAGCTCTGGAAGATCGGCAAGCTCGCGACGCACATCGGGGACGCGAACCACCACGAGACCGTCTCGCACCTCGGCCGCACGCACCTCGTGATGGAGGCCGTGGCCCTCGCGCTCAAGCGCCAGCTCAGCTCGCGTCATCCGCTGCACCGCCTGCTCTGGCCGCACTGCGAGTTCACGCTGCCGATCAACCACTCGGCGGCGACGAACCTCATCGCGCCGGGGGGCGCCATCGACGCGGTGTTCGGTGGCACGATCGAAGCGTCGGCGTCGTTCGTGAAGAAGGGCCTCGACTCGTTCGACCTCTCCCGCGCCGGTGTCGCGGCCGACCTCGCGGCGCGCGGCCTCGACGATCGCGCGATCCTGCGCGACCACCCGTACCGCGACGACGCGCTGCCGGTGGTCGCCGCGATCCGGCGCTTCGTCGACAGCTACGTGCACCTCTTCTACGCGAGCGATGCCGACGTCGTAGCGGACGTGGAGCTCGCGGCGTTCCTCACCGAGCTCGGCGCGACCGACGGTGGCCGCATCCGCGGCGTGCCGCGGCCGCAGACGATCGAGGGGCTCGTCGATCTCGTGACGAGCCTCGTGTGGATCGCCAGCGGTCAGCACGCGGCGGTGAACTTCACGCAGTACCCGTTCATGGGCTGCGTGCCGAACATGATCGGCGCCCTGTGGAACCAGTGGCCGCCCGCGAACCTCGACGAAGCGGGGCTCTACGCGAAGCTGCTCCCGCCCTACAACCTCGCGGTCCTGCAGCTCCACACCGTCTACCAGCTCTCGTCGCTCCGCGTGAACCACCTCGGGAAGTACGGGCTGACGACGTTCCTCGACGGCCGCGTGCGCGAGGCCATCGCGACGTTCCAGAAGGACCTCGAGGAGGTGGAGCAGGCCTCGAAGGAGCGCGACGAGAAGCGCTGGATCAGCTACCCGCACCTGTTCCCGAGCAACATCCCGCAGTCGATCCACATCTGATCGAGCGCCGGCGCGCCTCGTCGATCACCCGATCCCGAGGCGCCTGAGGCGGTCGATCATCGTCGGGCGCGAGAGGCCGAGGCGGCGCGCCGCTTCGCTCTGGTTGCCGTCGGCGGCGTCGAGCGCTTCGAGAAGGAGCGCGCGCTCGAAGGCGGCGACCTTCTCGCGGAACGTGCCGCCGCCCGCCCTCGGCTCGGGGGCGCGCTCGGGCTCGAGGTCGGCGGCGCGCAGCACACCGTCCTCGCTGGTCGCGACGAGCCGTGCGATCGCGCCCTCGAGCTCGCGCACGTTGCCGGGCCATTCGCGGGCCGCGAGGCGATCGAGCAGCGCTGGCTCGAGACGCACGCGGTCGATCGCGAAGCGCTCGGCGAGCCGGGCCGCGAAGGCGCGCGCGAGCGGCGCGACGTCCTCGCGGCGCTCGCGCAGTGGCGGCACGCGCACCTCGACGACCGCGAGCCGATAGAAGAGGTCCTCGCGGAAGCGGCCGGCGCTCACCTCGGCCCGCAGATCGCGGTGCGTGCACGACACGATGCGCACGTCGACCTTCTCCACGCTCGCCTTGCCCACGGGCTGGATCTCGCCCGACTGCACGGCGCGCAGGATCTTCGCCTGGAGCGCGAGCGGCAGCTCTCCCACCTCGTCGAGCACCAGCGTGCCGCCGTGCGCCTCGGAGAAGAACCCGCGTCGCGCCTGCGTCGCGCCGGTGTACGCGCCCTTCTCGTGCCCGAAGAGCTCGGCCTCGGCGAGCTCGGCCGGGATGGCCGCGCAGTTGAAGCGCACGAGCGGGCCCTCCGCTCGCGCGCTCGCCGCGTGGAGCAGGCTCGCGACGAGCTCCTTGCCGGTGCCGGTCTCACCCGTGACGAGCACCGGCACTTCGCGCCGGGCGAGCCGCTCGACACGGCTCCAGAGCGCCTCCATCGCGGCCGAGCGACCGACGACGGCGCTCCCGAGGAAGCGCTCGGCGGCGCTGCGGCGATCGCGCGCGCGCAGCACGGCGACCTCGGCCGCGCGATCGACGGCCGCGCCGAGCTCGGCGACCTCGAAGGGCTTGGTGAGGTAGTCGAACGCGCCACCCTTCAGCGCCGCGACCGCCGTGCGCTCGGTGCCGCGCGCGGTGAGCAGGATCACCGGCAGCTGCGGGCTGCGGCGCCGCACCTCGGCGAGGAGCGCGAGCCCGTCCATGCGGGGCATCGCGAGGTCGGTGATCACCACGTCGGCCTCGCCGATCCGCTCGAGCGCGGCGACGCCGTCCTCGGCCTCGAGCACGTCGTGACCGCGCTCGCCGAGCACTTCGGAGAGCGCGAAGCGGATGGGAGCCTCGTCGTCGACGATGAGCACGTGCGCCATCAGGCCGAGCTTCCCACGGAGCCGTCGCCGAGGTCTTCGGGCTCGCGCGGCGGCGCCGCCGGCAGCGCGATCACGGCGCGCGTTCCGCCGCCTTCGCCGGCCTCGAACGAGAGCGCGCCGCCGTGCTGCGCCGCGACGCCGCGCGCGAGCAAGACCCCGAGGCCCAGCCCTCCGGCGCGGCCGCTCTGGAGCGGCTGGCCGAGCGCCGCGCGCGCGCCCTCGGAGAGGCCGGCCCCGCTGTCCTCGACCTCGACCCGCGCGCCACCGCCCTCGGGCCGTGCGCGCAGCACGAGGCGCCGCGCGCCGGTGTGCGTCGCGAGGTGCTGGATGGCGTTCGTGCCGAGGTTCAAGAGCGCCTCGCGCAGGCGCCGCGCGTCGGCGACGAGCGAGGTGGGCACCGTCTCGACCGTGATCGCCACGCCGGCGTCGCGCGCGCTGCCCTCGAGCACCGCGGCGACCTCCGCGATCAGCGCGCCGAGCTCCGTCGAGCGCGGCGCCAGCGACTCGAGCGGTCGTGCGAGCGAGAGGTAGTCCGATACGAGCGCCTCCATGCGCTCGATCTCGGCGTGGGCGACCTCGAGCCGCTTCTGCTGGCGCGGCTCGAGGTCGGCGCCCGCCACGAGGGAGACGAGCGCCTTGATGGAGGTGAGCGGCGTGCGCAGCTCGTGCGCCACGCGTAGGCCCGTGACCTCGGCGAGGCGCGCGCGGTCGAGCGCGTCGTCGAGCACGCCCGCGCGCGTGCGCTCGAGCGCCAGGCCCGCGCGGCGGTGGGCGTCGGCGAGCCGCGAGACGCCGATCGTCACGAGCGTGACCGACGTCGCGGCGCCGACGAGCGTCATCCGCTCGGCGGTGGGCGCGGGGATCGCGGGGAAGGGGAGGGGCACGACGCCGGCCGCGAGCAGGACGAGCAGGGCGAGCACCAGCGCGGCGACGCTCAGCACGAGGCGCGCGCCCGGCCCGGCGCCGAACGCGGCGAGCGAGATCGCGATCGGCGCGAAGAGGAGCGGCAGGAGCGGGCTCGTCGCGCCCCCCGACATCGCACATGCGGATCCGAGCGCGGCCGTCGTGAGGGCCAGCGAGCTCGCGAGCCAGCGCGCGTCGGGATCACGACGCGCGAGGAGCCTCGCCTCCACGGCGAACGCGGCGACGAGCGTGAAGGTCGCCCCGCCCAGCGCGAGCCGCTGGGCGAGCGGAACGTCCGACGTCGCGAGCAGCGCCGCGTTCACGCTCGCGCCGATCGCGGTCACCCAGGGTCGTGCGCGCAGGAAGCTGCCGCCCACGGCCTCGATCTGCGCGCGTCGGATCGCGTCGTAGCCAGCCACGCGGAGCCACGGAGCAACGAGCGCGCCAGGCGCGGACTGCCGAGAGATCGACGACGACTGTCGAGATTCCGACGACACCGCGCCGCTCCGCGGGCGATCGCGCACGGCACGGGCCGTGGAGCAGGACGGGCATCCCTCTCCGGAGAACGACGATGACCCCGACCTCCACGCTCGACGCCCCCGCCCCCTCCTCGATCGCGCCGCGCGACAAGCGCGCGATGCTCGCGCTCTTCGCCGTCTGGATCGCGCTCGCGACCGCGATCGGCGCGAGCGGCCTCTACTCGCTGCCACGCCGCGCGCTCGTGCCCCTCACGATCGTCACGCTCGTCGTGGCGCAGCTCGTCGCCTACCGCTCGGGGGTGGGCGCGCTCCGTCGCGTCGCCGACGCGATCGATCTGCGCTGGGTCGCGCTCTTCCAGTCGGTGCGCGCGCCGATCGGGGCCACGTTCCTGCTCCTGGTGTCGTTCGGGCTCGATGCGACCTTCGCGCGCGTCGCGGGCTACGGCGACCTCGTCAGCGGCCTGTTCGCGCTGGGGCTCGCGATCTTCGCGCCCCGTCACCGTGGCGTCTGGCTCGCGTGGTCGATCGTGGGCCTCGGCGACATCCTGCTGGTCATCGCCACCGCGCAGCGCATCCTGCTCTTCTCGGATCACCCCGAGACGATGTCGATCCTCATCGGCCTCCCGGGCGCGTGGCTGCCCACGTTCCTCGTGCCGCTCGTGGTGAGCACGCACCTGCTCGTGCTCACGCGGCTGCGTCGCGCGGCGATCGCCCGCTGACCGCTACCGGATCTCGGCCTTCGCCTCGGCGGCGATGCCTTCGGCGAGCACTTTGATGCGCACCTCGTCCTCGCCCTCGATCATCACGCGCAGCTTCGGCTCCGTGCCGGACCAGCGCACCAGCACGCGACCGCTCGCGCCGAGCTCGGCCTCGGCGGCACGAATGGCGCGCGTCGTCTGCGCGAGCTCCTCGAGCGGGCGTCGCTGCGGCAGCGTCGCGTTCACGAGCACCTGCGGCACCCGCGTCATCGCTTCCTTCGCGAGCTCGCTCAGCGGCCGGCCGGCGCGCAGCATCACGGCGCAGAGCTGCAGGCCCGCCACGAGGCCATCGCCCGTCGAGGCGTGATCGAGGAAGACCATGTGCCCCGACTGCTCGCCACCGAAGTTGTAGCCACTCTTGCGCATCTCCTCGACGACGTAGCGGTCACCGACGGCCGTGCGCACGAGCTTGCCGCCCGCCGCGTGGATGGCGCGCTCGAGGCCGAGGTTGCTCATCACGGTCGCGACGAGGGCGCCGCCGCGCAGCTTTCCCTCGCGCATCATCCGCGTCGCGCAGAGCGCCATCACGCAGTCGCCGTCGACCTCGCGCCCCTTCTCGTCGATCACGATCACGCGGTCGGCGTCGCCGTCGAGCGCGATGCCGAGGTGGGCGCCGGTCTTCAGCACCTCGTTGGCGCACGCATCGGGATGCACGGCGCCGCAGGCGGCGTTGATGTTCCGGCCGTCGGGCGAGACGCCGATCGAGATCACCTCGGCCCCGAGCTCGCGCAGCACGGCGGGCGCCACGCGGTAGGCCGCGCCGTGCGCCGCATCGAGCACGATCTTCAGGCCCTCGAGCGTCAGATCGTTCGGGAACGTCTGCTTCACGAACGCCACGTAGCGACCGCCCGCATCGTCGAGCCGCTCGGCCGCGCCCACGTCGCCCCCGGTCGGCCGGCCCTGATCGAGCGCGTCGGTCTCGATGAGGCGCTCGAGCTCCTCCTCGGCCTCGTCGGGCAGCTTGAAGCCGTCGCTCGCGAAGATCTTGATGCCGTTGTCGGGGTAGGGATTGTGCGACGCGCTGATCACGACGCCCGCGTCGGCGCGCATGCTCGTCGTCAGATGCGCGATCGCTGGCGTCGGCATCGGCCCGCTCAGCATCACGCGGCCGCCCCACGCGCAGACGCCCGAGGCGAGCGCGGTCTCGAGGAGGTAGCCCGACAGGCGCGTGTCCTTGCCGATGACGACGCGCGGCGGGTGCTTCACGCGCTTCTTCAGCTGGTAGACGATCGCCGCGCCGATGCGGAAGGCGATCTCGGGCGTCATCGCGCCCTGGTTGGCCACTCCACGGATTCCGTCGGTCCCGAACAGCTTGCGCGCCATGCGGCGCCCGATCTATCGCGGCTGGCACGGCGAGCCAAGGGGCGGGCGGTTTCCTCGCCGCGCCGGAGCGTGCAAGCTCTGCCCCCATGACGAGCCCGAGCCCCGACTGGAAAGAGACCATCCCCGAGGGCGAGGACGCGCTCTTCGAGAAGATCGGGCGCGAGCTCGCCGAGATCGCGCGCGAGCGCGACGGCGGCACGGCCGAGCACCGCGCGCTCCATCCCAAGCAGCACCTCGGCGCGCGCGCGACGCTCACGATCGACGCCGGGCTTCCGGCGCACGCGCAGCAAGGCCTCTTCGCCACGCCCGGGACGCACCGCGCGTACGTGCGCTTCTCGAACGGCGCGGGGCGCTTCCAGCACGATCGCGAGCCCGATCTGCGCGGCCTCGCGGTGAAGGTGCTGGGCGTCGACGGAAAGAAGGTGCTGGGCGAGGCGCGCACGCAGGACTTCCTGCTCGTGGATGCCCCCGCGCTGCCGTTCCGTTCGGTGGACGAGTTCATGGCCGTCGTTCGCGCCGGCAAGGATCCCAAGCGCCTGCCACAGAGGCTGATCGGCGAGCTCGGCTTCTTCGGCGCCCTCGGCCTGATCGGCCGCGTCGTCGGAGCCGTGAAAGGCAAGCGGGGCACGCTCGCCGATCTCACCTACTTCACGGCCGCGCCGATCGCGATGGGCCCCTTCGCGGCGCGCCTCGCGCTGCGGCCGCTGCACGAGAAGGACGCGGCCGCGCGGGCCGGCAAGGACGCGTCGTACCTGCGCGCCGACGTCGAGGCGCGGCACGGCAAGCACGCGCTGCGCTGGGCGCTCGAGGCCCAATTCTTCACGAGCGAGGCCGAGACGCCGATCGAGCGCAGCGACGTGAGCTGGAGCTCGCCCTTCGAGAAGCTCGGCACGCTGGCGCTCGAGACGGCGAGCGGCGATCCCGAGAAGCGCGCGCGTCTCGATGCGCTCGTGGGCACGCTCTCGTTCGATCCGTGGCACGCGCTCGAGGCGCACCGGCCCCTCGGGAGCGTGATGCGCGCCCGCAAGCACGCCTATTACTTCAGCACGCAGGCTCGGAAGGCGGCGGCGGAGCCGAGCGGCGACGAATGGCCTGATTTCGCCTAACAAGATTCGTTGTCGTGGCGCGTCAATTTCTTTGACGCGCCGTGTCAGCCGTGGCATCCACTTCGTCGAGGAGGTTCCATGGCCACGCTGATCGAACGGATCGACGACACCCGCAGCCACCTCGCGCGCGAGAGCCTGGCGCTCGTCACGCGCACGCGCCGCGCCGGCGACGGCCTGGCGCGCGCCCTGGCGTCCGAGGCGCACGAGTGGCGCATCTTCGTCGTCTCGCGCCGCGACCTCGTCCGCACCGAGGCGGCCCGCCTCTCTTCTCCCCGCGGCTTCGAGCGCGCGCTGCTCCGCCTCGCCGACGACGCGCTCGCTCGCGCGCACGGCACGGTGCACGCGCGCCTCTCCACGCTCGAGAAGGAGCTCGCCCCCAAGCGCGCCCCGAAGACGAAGAAGGCGCGCCCGGCCGCCAAGCGGTCGCGCAGCGTCTCGCGCAAGCTCGTCTCCGAGCCCACGGCCTGAGCGCCGCTCCCATTCCTGTCCCGCTCGACCGGGACTTCCCCTCGGCCGCGCTTCTCCCCGGTAGCGCGGCCGTCCTCTTTTGTGCGGCGCCGCGCGGGGTGATATGCGTCTGACCCGAGGTGGCGAGCGAGCGTTCGAAAGAGGCCCGAGCCGTGGAGGGCCGCGCAGCGTTCCCCGCGACGCCGGGTCGCGCGATCCCCGAGATGCTGCTCGCCGGCGTGCTCGGGGCGCTCCTCGCCTGCGTCTACGACGTGCTGCGCGCGACCTTCGTGGCGAGCGGCGTCGAGGTGCGCGCGGGGGAGCTCTTCGTCGGGGCGCTCGATCTGATCGCGCTCGCGCTCCCCTTCGGCGCGGCGCTCGGTCTCGTGCTCGGCGTGCTGCTCGCGCTCGTGCGCTCGGCGCCCTTCCTCGCGCGCACGCGCGACTTCTACGGCGCGCCCTCGCGCTGGGCACGCCCCGATCCCGAGCGCTTCGCGCAGCCCTTCGCGTGGCTCGGCACGCTCGGGCTCGTCTTCCTCGTGGTCGAGCGCGCCTACGCCGACTTCGCGACGCGCTTCCACCGCCAGGATCTCGCGGGCTACGCGCTCGCCGGGCTCGTGGTCGGGCTCGTCGTGCTCTCGTTCGTCGTGTACGCGGCGCTGATCGCCGTGCTCCGCTCGGCCGCGCAGCTCCTCGGGCGCTTCGCGTCGTTCGCGACGTTCCTCGCGCTCGCGGTCCCCGCGGCCATCGCGGTGCTCGTGCTGCTCTCGCGCACGACGGCGCTCGAGGGGGTGGACCCGCCCTGGTGGATCGCGGCGCCGGTCTTCGTGCTCGCGTTCCTCGTCGCCATCGCGTGGACGCTCGCCCGCGCGCGCCGCATGCCGACGCGCACGCTCTCGGCGCTCGCGCTCGGCGTGGCCGGGCTCGTCTGGGCGCTCTACGCGATCGCGGCCCACAGCTACGGCGGGAACAACCACGTACGAAGCGTCGTCGAGCAGCGCTCGCTCGTCGGCGCGCGCCTGGTGCGGTTCTACGCCTCGCGTGGCGACGCCGATCACGACGGCTTCAACGCCACCTTCGGCGGCGGCGACTGTGACGATCACGATGCGACGGTGCATCCCGGCGCGCCCGATCGGCCCGGCGACGGCGTGGACTCGGACTGCTTCGCGGGCGACGGCTCGCCCGACGTGATCCCGCACGGCGACGGCCGCTTCGGCACGCGCCCGTCGCCGATCCCGACGCCCAACTTCGTCATCGTCACGATCGACGCGCTCCGGCGCGATCACCTGGGCACGAACGGCTACGCGCGGCCGACCTCTCCGCACATCGACGCGTTCGCGCAGACGGCCGTGCAGCTGCTCGATCCGATCCCGAGCTCGTCGCGCTCGCTGCGATCGATCCCCGGGATGTGGACGGGCCTCTATCCCTCGGAGATCGCGTGGGGGCCCGAGTACCTCTGGCCGGCGCTCCTGCCGGGCAACCGCACGGTCGCCGAGATCCTGGGCGCGCACGGCTACCGCACGGCCGCCGTGATGGCGACGAACTACTTCCAGCGCATGGAGGGCTTCTTCCAGGGCTTCGACACCGTCGATCAGTTCGAGATCTACGATCCGCCGCGCCCGCGCGGCGTGGACGAGGCGCTCCCGATCCTCGAGACCTTGAGCACGAGCGGGCAGCCGTTCCTGCTCTGGGTGCACCTCTTCAATTGCCACGCACCCTTCCTCCAGGACGGCGTGCCCTCGCGCTACGGCGACGAAGAGGTCGATCGCTACGACACCGAGATCGGCTTCGCCGACGCGCAATTCCAGCGCTTGCTCGACGCCATCGACGACCGAGGCATCGCCGAGCGCACCGTCGTCGTGCTCGCCTCCGATCACGGCGAGGCCTTCGGCGAGCACGGCACCTTCGGCCACAGCACCACGCTCTACGAAGAAGAGATGTTGCCGATGCTCTTCTTCCGGATCCCCGGCGTGCCCGCGCAGCGCATCGAGGGGAACGTCTCCTTGATCGATCTCGCGCCGACGCTCGTCGAGCTCGCGGGCGCGCGCATGACGACGCCGATCTCGGGCGAGTCGCTCTTGCCCATCCTGACCGGCGAGCGCGCGCTCGATCGCGAGCGGCCGATCGTGGCCGAGCTGCTCCCCGATGGCCTACACCCCTACGACGTGAAGATGCTCCGGCGCGGCGAGGACAAGCTGCTCTGGTGGTCGCGCGACGGCCGCGTGCAGCTCTTCGACCTCGCGAGCGATCCCGGCGAGCAGCACGATCTCTCGGACGACCGGCCCGAGGAGACGGCGCGGATGCTGGGCGAGCTGCGCGCGTGGGTCGCGGAGGCGGGGCTTCCCGACAACGTCTACGAGACCTTCGTCGCCTCGCACCGGCTCGCGCACGCGCCCACGCCCACGACGCCGCTCGGGGTCGTCTATCCGACGTTCGAGCTGCTCGGCGCCGATCTGCCACGCCCGCGCGTGCGTCGCGGCGAAGCGCTCCCGCTCGACCTCTACTACCACGTGACGAGCGAGACCGACGACGACCTCTTCTTCGGCGTGATCGTGGAGGGCCCCCCGGGGCTCGGCCTGCCCGAGCACTTCCACTGCTGGCACTTCCCGCTCGAGTCGCGCTACCCGACGCCCCGCTGGCGCGCGGGCGAGTACCTCGACGATCCGTGCACGCTGCGCATCCCGACGGCCTCCGAGATGCCGCTCACGGGGCCCGCGCACTTCCGCCTCTCGTTCCAGGTGCAGGACGGCGCGCGCCTGCCGATCGCCGGGACGAGCGCGGGGCGCACGCTCACGACCGTGCCGCTCGGCGAGTTCGACGTCGATCCGTGACGGTGCTCTCGACACGCGCGGGGCGCGTGTGGATCGAGCATCGCATCGGCCGCGGAGCCCGTGCTAGAAGCCCCGAGCCCGAAGGGCGGAGGCGGCGATGGTCGACAAGGTCTCGAAAGTGTGGCTCGACGGAAAGCTCGTCGATTGGGATGCCGCCAACGTCCACATCATGACGCACACGCTCCACTACGGGCTCGGCGTCTTCGAAGGCATCCGCTGCTACGAGACGCACGATGGCCAGAGCGCCGTCTTCCGCTTGCGCGAGCACGTCCGGCGCCTCTTCGACTCGGCGAAGATCTGCACGATGCCGATGCCGTACACGGAGCAGGAGATCATCGACGCCTGCCTCGAGACGGTGCGCGCGAACGGCCTCAAGGGTTGCTACCTGCGCCCGCTCGCCTTCCTCGGCGACGGCGCGATGGGCCTCGGGGCCATCAACCCGACGCGCGTCGCGATCGCGTGCTGGAAGTGGGGCGCCTACCTCGGCGAGGACGGCCTGAAGAACGGGATCCGCGCGAAGGTCAGCTCCTTCCAGCGCCCGGGCATCAACATGCTGATGGCCAAGGGCAAGGTCGTCGGCCACTACGTGAACTCGATCCTCGCCAAGCGCGAGGCGCTCGCGGGCGGCTACCAGGAGGCGATCCTGCTCGACGCCGAGGGCCACGTGTCCGAGGCCTCGGGCGAGAACGTGTGGATGGTGCGCGACGGCGTCGTGCACACGCCCGCGTACGGCAGCTCGATCCTCGGCGGGATCACGCGGGACACGATCCTCCACCTGCTCCACGAGATGAAGGTGCCGGTGCAGGAGCGCGCGATCGCGCGCGACGAGCTCTACATCGCCGACGAGGTCTTCCTGTGCGGCACGGCCGCCGAGGTCACGCCGGTGCGCGAGGTGGACGACCGCAAGGTCGGCGCCGGCACGCGCGGTCCGATCACGGCGAGCATCCAGTCGCGCTTCTTCGAGGTCGTGCGCGGGCAGCGCCCGCCCGTGGCCGAGTGGTTGTCGTACGTCCCCGCGTGAGCAGCTCGATCCGCGCGCGATCGCGGCGCGGCTGACGACGCGGCGCTTCGGGCGCTCGCTCGACGTGCGCGCGCGGACGGGATCGACGAACGACGACGCGCGCGAGGCCGCGCTCGCGGGCGCGCCGCGTGGGCACGTGGTGGTCGCCGACACGCAGGAGCAGGGGCGCGGATCGCACGGGCGGGTGTGGTCGTCGCCGGCCGGGGTCGATCTCTACCTGTCGATCGTCGAGCGGCTGCCGCTCGAGCCCGCCGTACTGCCGACGGTGACGCTGGCGGTGGGGCTCGGCGTCACGGACGCCATCGCGGCGCTGGTGCCCGAGATCGCGACGCGCGTGCGCGTGAAGTGGCCGAACGATGCGTGGATCGATCGCCGCAAGGTCGCGGGTGTGCTCGTGGAGTCGAGCTCGACCGGCGCGGCGCAGGGCCCGGTGGTGATCGGGATCGGCCTCGGCGTGAACCGGCTCGCCTGGCCCGAGGAGCTGACCGGGCAGGCGACGAGCCTGCTCGAGGTGGGGCGGGCGCTGCACGGCGGCCGCGCGCCCTTCGATCGGAACGAGGTGCTCGCCGAGCTGCTCGCGTCGGTCGAGCGGGCGGTCGATGCGCTGCTCGAGCGCGGCGTGGCCGCAACGATCGCGCGGCTGGAGGAGCGGCTCGCGTTGGTGGGCGAGCACGTCGACGTCGACGGGCTGCGCGGGACGCTGCTCGGCCTCACCCCGAGCGGGGCCCTGCGGATCGCCGACGGGCAGCACGAGCGCGTGGTGTTCTCCGGGACCCTCCGGCCCGCCTGACGCCAACGCCGTTGGCGCGTGCCGGCCGAGGAAGGCGGGTTTCTCGCGTGATCCAGCTCGGCGCGGGCCCTGCACCACGTCCGGTGGAGACGGAGTGTGACTGCTGGTCGCAGCCCCTTCGCCACGCCGGCGTCGAGCTTCCGTACTCCCGTGTTGATCTTCGGTTCCCACGAGTTGTAGAGTCTTCGCGCCCTGCGGACCCCGGGTTTTTCGGGTCTCCGCGGACGCTCTCGAGCGCGCACCTCGTCGGTCGCCGCTCCCGAGGAGGCCCCCCGATGGATCGTCGTACCTCTCTCTCCCTTTCCCTTCCTCGCCAGCGCCGCGTCGCGATCGGCGGGCTCCTGCTCGCCGTCGCCGGGCTGGGGTACGGTTGCTTCGAGCGCGCGCTCAAGCCCGTGAACCCGTGCACCACGTCGGTGCAGGGCCAGGTCATCCAGGTGAACAGCGTCGACAAGGTCGACATGCTCCTGATGATCGACAACTCGAACTCGATGACGGAAGAGCAGGCCTCCGTCGTCAGCGAGATCCCGCGTATCGTCGAGATCCTCACGTCGGGTCACGACAACAGCGGCGTCATCCCGGACTTCACGCCGGCGCGCTCGCTGCACATCGGCATCATCGACTCCGACATGGGCCTCGGGAACATCTCGGGCATCTCGACCTGCGATCCCGGCTTCGGTGACGACGGCCTGATGCAGATCCGTGCGCGCCACCCCACGGGCAGCTGCATGAGCGACTACTCGGGCACCTACCCGGGTAGCGTCTTCGACTTCGACGTCGCGGGCTCGCGTACGCCGGCCCAGTTCGCGCAGGACGTCGCGTGCGTCGCGACCCTCGGCACCGACGGCTGCGGCTTCGAGTTCGAGCTCGAGGCGCCGCTGAAGGCGCTCTCGATGAGCCCCGAGTACGGGGTCCCCACCTGGGTCCACACGGGCTACGTGCCGCCCGTCTTCGCCGGCCCCACCTACGGCCACGGCAACGAGCCGGCCACGAACGGCGCGTTCCTCCGCGCGGACTCGGCGCTCGCCATCGTCACGATCAACGACGAGGACGACTGCTCCACGCAGAACTTCAACATCTTCTCGCTGGATGACTCGACGGACCTCAACCTCCGCTGCCACGTCTACCAGGACCAGCTCTACCCGATCGATCGCTACCGCGACGGCTTCCTCGGCCTGCGCCAGAACCCGGCGCTCCTGATCTACGCCGCGATCACCGGCATCCCGCCGGAGCGCGCCGGTCAGGACCCGGCCGCCATCCTGATGGACCCGGCCATGATGGAGCAGCAGGACCCGGCGAACCCGACGCGCCTGCTCCCGGCCTGCGTGTCGCCCGGCGGCCGCGGCGTCGCGTACCCCGCCATCCGCATGACCGAGCTCGCGCGCCAGCTCGACGGCGCCGGCGCCGCCGTTACCGTGCAGTCGATCTGCAACACCGACTTCAGCGCCGCGTTCTCGGAGATCATCCGCATCGTGTCGAACGCCCTCTCGGGCGCGTGCCTCGCGCGTCAGCTGAACCCCGACGCCGACGGCAACGTCGACTGCGACGTGCTCGAGGCGCTCCCGCCGGTGGGCAGCGGCGCGTCGTACGAGCGCTGCGACCAGCTCATCGCGGAGAACCCCACCGCGTACGAGCTCGACCACACCGAGACCACGATGAACAGCGACGGCACGTCGGTGACGCGCGAGGTCTGCCGCATCACGCAGGTCGGCCACAGCGGCGCCGGCACGCTGCCGGGCTGGGCCTACGACACGCGCGACAACGAGGTTCCTGGCTGGTCGATGATCCCGATGGGCTGCAACCAGCGTATCGGTCTCAGTATGATCAGCGCCGTTCCGGGCGCCGAGGTTCGCCTCCAGTGCAACGAGACGATCCTCCCCTCGACGCACGCGGACGCGCAGCTCGGCTCGCCGTGTGACCCGGCGACGGGCATCGTCACGGGCGGCACCGCGCAGTGCAGCGCCGGTACGGCCGTGGCCGGTAACCCGCGCCCGCTCGCCTGCGACAGCTTCGACCGCTCCTGCCAGATCGCGTGCACCTCGGACGCGGACTGCACGGCGGCCGGCCTCCTCAGCTACGTCTGCGATCACCGCACCGCGTCGTCGTACTTCGGCGGCGACGACCGGGTCCCGACCGGCATCACGCCCGGTGACGAGCACGGGTTCTGCGTGAACCCGACCTGCGGCTCGGCGAACGCGGCGAACTGATCGGCGATTCGCTCCCGCATCGAGCCCTCGTCGTCCTCGGACGGCGGGGGCTCGGTCGTTCCGTCCTAGCGCGTGGCAGATCGTTGTTGCCGGTCGCATCGACCGCGCGTCGATGCGCGTCATCGGCGCGGGCGGCGGGTCACGCGGTGGAGACCCTGCGCGTCCTCCGTGATCTGACCCTCGAGCAGGAGGTGGAGGAGGGCGGCCTGGGCCCGGGCCGCGGGCAGCCCGCTCGCGCCGAGGACCGCGTCACGGCTGGTCGCTTCGTGGCCGAGTGCGGCGAGCACGGCCTGCTCGTCGGGGTCGCGTGGCGCGTGAGCGCGCGAGGGCTTTCTCGCGGGGGTGGGCCTCTCGTCGCCGAGCACGCGGAGCACGTCGTCCGCGTGGCGGCACGCCCGGGCACCATCGACGAGCAGGGCCACGCCTCCTTCGGCGAGCGGCTCGCGCGGCGACCACGGGACGGAGAGGACGGGCAGGCCGAGCTGGCGCGCGTCGAGCGCCGTGCGCAGCGCCCCCGAGCGCGCTGGCGCCTGCACCACGACGACGACGCGCGAGAGCGCCGCGATGATGCGGTTGCGCTCGAGGAAGTGCGCTCGGTAGATGGGGCCTCGCTCGGCGTGCTCGGAGAGGCGCGCGCCGCGCGTGGCGATGCGGGAGAAGAGCGGCGCGTGGCTCGGCGGGTAGGGCTGGTCGAGCGCGGTCGGTAGCACCGCGACGGTGCGGCCGCTCCTCGCGGCGAGCGCGCCCTCGTGCGCCGCGCGATCGATGCCCTCCGCGCCGCCCGAGACCACGACCCATCCCGCCGCAGCGAGCGCCTCGCCCATCTCGTGCGCGAGCTCCAGCGCCGCCGGCGTCGCGCGACGGGTGCCCACGATCCCGACCGCGCGCTCGAGACCGTCGAGCGAGCCGTCGACGTGGAGACGGGCCGGCGGGGACGAGAGGCGCCGCAGCGCCGCCGGATAGCCCGGACCGTCCAGGAGGAGCGTGCGCGCGCGCGGGCCCATACGTGCCCTTATCGCGATTCTCCCTCGCTCGTTGCCAAGGTCGGCGGCGGCGCGGGGGTCCCTCGCTCCGGAGCCTGCGGCATCGGCTCCTTCCCGACCCCGGAGGAACCCATGGCCCCCAGCACGGGCGCGCTCGGCGCGCGCACGGACGGATCCGTCCGTCTCTCGAGGATCGTCACGCTCTGTCTCGCCGCCGGCCTCGCCACGGCCAGCTGCGCAGGCGGCCACGAGGCGCGGCCCTCGCCGATCCCCGCCGTCGCGCAGGGGACGAGCAACGCCGTCGACTCCTCGCCCGAGGTGTCGCCGCCGCCGCCCGTCGCCGACGTGGCCGGCGCCGCGGCGCGCCCCGAGGAGCCGGCGATTCCGGACGACCTCGTCCCGCTCACGGCGCGAGTCGCCGCGCGCCACGTCGCCATCCCCGCGACGCGCAACGGTCACGCCTCGCGCTTCACCTTCGACGGCGGCCGCCGTGGCTGGCTCACGCGCGTCGCGCAGTACACGCGCGAGAACCCGCTCACGCCGATCTACGGCAGCGGCCGCGTGTACGTGGGGGGCGGGTTCTCGAGCAACCAGTTCTACGCGCTCGATGCGCGCACGGGCGACATCGCGTGGCGGGCCTCCGCGCCCGACGGCGGCCCCACGGCGGCCATCGCGGTCGACGACAAGATCCTCTTCAACACCGAGAGCTGCACGCTCTTCGCCGTCGACGCGCGCACGGGCCGCCAGCGCTGGTCGCGCTGGCTGGGTGATCCGATCATGGGCCAGCCGGCGGCGAACGACGGCCGCGTGTTCTCCGGCCACATCCGCGACGGCGGCGGCTACGGCTTCACGGCGATGCGCCTCGGGAGCGGCGAGCCGATCTGGACGCGCGACCTCGGCGGCGACGTGATCAACGCCCCCGTGCTCGACGACACGAGCGTGTACGTCTCGACGCTCGACGGCGTGGTGCACCGCTTCGCGCAGTCGACGGGCCGCGTGCTCTGGCAGCGGCAGCTCCACGCGACGAGCGCGCCCTTCCTCGACGGAGACGAGCTGCACCTGACGCGCCGCGAGAGCGTGCGCGACGAGGACGGCCACACGCGCACGGTCGAGCGCGCCCTCGTGCTGCGCGCCTCGAACGGCGAGACCCTGCGCGAGCTCGAAGGCGTGGACGCAGCGTTCCTGCGCGGGCCGATCTTCGACGGCTCCACGCAGTCGGGCTGGGCCTACGAGGGCTCGCGCCCGACGATCGTGGACGGCCGCATGTACCAGACGATCGGCAACGAGGTGCAGTCGCGCGACGCGCGCACGGGAGATCTGTTCTGGCGGCGCCGCTACACGGAGCAGGTGCATCAGCGCCCGGCGAGCTCGCCCGCGATCGCCGGCTCCCTCCTCGTCTTCGGCACGCGCGAGGGCGTTCTCTACGGGCTCGACATCGACACCGGCATGACGGCGTGGGCCTACGACGTGGGCGAGCCGATCGCCGCGCAGCCGACGGTCGCGCACGGCTGGGTCTATGCGTCCACGACGAGCGGCGGCGTGGTCGGGCTCGAGGTCGGCGACGACACGCTCGACGGCTGGCACATGTGGGGCGGCAACGCGCGGCACGCGGGCCCGGTCGTCGGGGATGTGGCGACGGCCGAGCAAGACGATCGGCCGAGCGAGGGCTCGCTCGTGCTCGGAACGCCACCGCGCGACGGCGAGGTCGCGGGGTTCCCGCTCGAGTCGACGCGCGTGTCGGCGCGCGTGACGGGCTTCGTCGCCGAGGTGTCCGTCGAGCAGACGTTCCGCAACCCCTACGACCGGCCGGTGGAGGCCGTGTACCTGTTCCCGCTGCCCGAGAGCTCGGCCGTCGACTCGATGACGCTCACGTCCGGTGACCGCGTGGTGCGCGCGCACATCGACCGGCGCGAGCGCGCGCAGCAGGACTATCGCGACGCGCGCGAGCGCGGCGTGCTCGCGAGCCTGCTCGAGCAAGAGCGGCCGAACCTGTTCCGCGAGTCGGTCGCGAACCTGCGCCCGGGGAGCTCGGTGACGGTGGCGCTCACGTACGTGACGGCGCTCGCCTACGAGGAAGGAAGCTATCGCTTCACGTACCCGCTCGTCGCCGGCCCGCGCTACGTGCCGGGCGATGCGGCCGAGGGCGCGGCGACGGGAGGCGCGCCCGCGGACCTGCACCAGGTCGTGCTTGCGCCGAACGGCGAGCGCCCGGACCGCGTCGAGGTGACGATCGACGCCGACCTCGGCACGAGCGTCGCGGAGATCGACTCGCCGACCCACGCGCTCGAGGTGCGCCGCGAGGGCAACGATCGCGCGCACGTGTCGCTCTCGGAAGCGGCCCGACCGGACCGTGACCTCGAGGTGCGCTTCCACGTCGCGGGCGCCGCGCCCACGGTCGCGGTGGAGGCGAGCCCGCCGGTGGACGGCGCGGCGGGCACGTTCGCGCTCGCGCTGCATCCGAGCCTGCACGTGGAGGACGAACAGGTGATGCCGCGCGAGCTCGTGTTCCTGCTCGACACCTCGAGCTCGATGAACGGGCGCCCGATGGCGCTCGCGCAGGAGGCGGTGGTGCGCGCGCTCGGCGGGCTGCGGCCGACCGACACCTTCCGTGTGCTCGGCTTCTCCGACACCGTCGAGCCGCTCGCGCCCGAGGCCCTGCCGGCGACGCCGGAGAACGTGGCGCGCGGCGTGACCTTCGTGCGCGCGCTGCGGGCGCTCGGCGCGACCGAGATGGTGGACGGGATCCACGCAGCGCTCGACCCCGCGGGTGAGGACGGGCGCATGCGCATCGTGCTCCTGCTCACCGATGGCTACCTGGGGACCGAGACCGAGGTCTTCCGAGCGGTGCGCGGCTCGCTCGGCCAGTCGCGCGTGTTCGCGCTCGGCGTGGGCTCGGCGGTGAACCGCTATCTGCTGACGCGCGTGGCCGAAGAAGGACGCGGCGACGTGCAGGTCGTGCTCCCGGGCGAAGATCCGGCGGCCGCGGCCGATGCGTTCGCCGCGCGCATCGCGCGTCCCTTCCTGACGGACGTGTCGATCGACTGGGGCGGCCTCGCGGTGAGCGACGTGTATCCGCGACGCCTGCCCGATCTCTTCGCCGACCGCCCGATCCGCGTGGAGGGCCACTACGCGAACGGCGGCCGCGCGACGGTCACGATCCGCGGCCGCATCGCCGGGCGCGCCTTCGAGCAGCCGGTGGAGATCTCGCTCGCCTCGAGCGGGGAGACGCGGCCCGAGCTGCGCTCGATGTGGGCCCGTGCGCGGGTCTCCGATCTGACGACCGCGATGACGCTCGCCGAGACGCCCGCGCTCGTGGAAGAGGTCACGCAGATCGGTCTCGCGTACCACCTGCTCACCGACTACACGGCGTTCTTGGCGGTCGACGAGACGTCGCACGTGGACCAGCCGAGCGCGCGCGTGGTCGAGCCGAGCCAGCTGCCCGAGGGTGTGGGCGCGGGCGCGGCTCCGCCGGCGACGGTCACGGCCTCGACGAGCACCGGCGGTGGGGGAGGGAGTGGCACGGGCGTCGACGTGCTCTTGGCGGGCGCCACCGCGTCTCCGAGCCCGGCGCCGCCCGCCGCGCACATGTCGCGATCCGCGCCCGCGCGCATGGGAGGGCGCGTCGATGTCGCCGACGCGTTCGGCGACGACTACGCCGAGCTCGGCGCGGCGCCCGTGGCCACCGCGCCTGCGCTCGACGAGGCGGCACCCGTGGAGCGCCGCTCGCGCACGATCGGAGCGCCGGCGATCGACTGCTACGCGCTCGCGCGCCGGCCCGACGGGACGATCGATCAGGACGCGCTCGAGCGCTGCCTTCGCGAGCACGGCGGCGGCGCCCCGAAGGCCGACAAGGCCGCCGAGGCGCTGTCGTCCGCCTCGTCGCTCGCGCAGGACGCCAGCGTCTGCCAAGGTCCGGCGCGTGTCGGGACCGCCGCGCTGGCCGAAGGGGCCCTTTCCGGAGAAGTACCGCGGTCGCGCCGTGCACGAGCGTCTCGCGGGCGCGTGGGAGAGCGAGCCCGCGCGCGAGGCCCTGGGCGCGACGCTCGCGCTCGGTCTCGCGCCGCATCCTCGGCATGACGATCCCTACGTGAAGCTCTTCGCGAGCGCGCGGCCCGACGCCCTCGAGGCGCTCCGCGCGCTCCCGGGCGTGAGCGCCTTCGCGTGGTGCTTCGGGACGCGCGACGACGTCGTGACCGAGGAGGACGGGCCGCTCGTCGGCCTCGTGCCGACCGCGCATCCGGTCGAGGCGCTCGTGCTCGTCGGTGTCGCAGGGCCCGCGCACGGCATCGGCAGCGCCGCGCTCGCGCGCTTCTTCACCACGCTGCGCTCGTTCGCGAGCTACCGGATCGAGGCGATGGGCGAGGAGCGCATCGAGGCGTCGATCACGCCGCGCGATGCCGCCGCCGCGCTGCTGATCGCCGACCGCATGCGCCACGTCTGCCCGCCGCTCGCGCGCGCGCACGCCGAGCCGGCGCCGATCGCCGCCGAGCTCGTGGCAGGCCGCCTCGTCATGGACTTCCGCTGAGGGGCCGACACAAACGTGTCGGAACCCTTCACTGCAGCTCGAGCTCCGGCGCGAATGCGCTGGAACAGACGGGGGTCGACCAGGATTTCTGGTCAACCACGGAGCGAAGCGGCGGCGCTGGCTCGGCTGCGGGCGGGCGCTATAGCTCTCGGCCCATGAGCTCGGTGACCATCGTCGGTGGCGGCCTCGCGGGCTGCGAGTGTGCGTTCCAGCTCGCGGCGCGCGGCGTCGACGTGACGCTCGTCGAGCAGAAGCCCGAGCGCCGCACGCCGGCGCAGAGCGGCGATGGCCTCGCGGAGCTCGTCTGCTCGAACTCGTTCCGCGGCGCCGCGCTCACGAACGCGGTGGGCCTGCTCAAGGAGGAGATGCGCCGCGCCGGCTCGATCGTGATGAGCGTCGGCGACGAGGCGCGCGTGCCGGCGGGCGGCGCCTTCGCGGTGGACCGCGAGGTGTTCTCCCGGATCATGACGGCGCGCATCGCCGCCGAGCCGCGCATCCGCGTGGAGCATCGCGAGGTCGTCGCCATCCCCGAGGACCGGCCCACGGTGATCGCGACGGGCCCGCTGACCGGGGACGCGCTCGCGGCGGACCTCGCGCGCGTGATCGGCCAGGACGCGCTCGCCTACTACGACGCCATCGCGCCGATCGTGAGCGCCGAGTCGATCGACTGGGAGAAGGTCTTCCGCCAGAGCCGATACGACAAGGGGGGTGACGACGCCTACGTGAACTGCCCGCTCGACAAGGCGCAGTACGAGGCCTTCGTCGCCGCGGTCGTCGCGGCCGAGAAGGTGCCGCCGCGCGCGTTCGAGGAGCCGAAGTACTTCGAGGGCTGTCTGCCCGTCGAGGTGATGGCCGAGCGCGGCCCGAAGACGCTCTCGTTCGGCCCGATGAAGCCCGTGGGGCTCACGAACCCGAAGACGGGGCGCCGACCCTGGGCGGTGCTCCAGCTGCGGCCCGAGGACCGCGAGGGCACGGCCTTCAACCTCGTGGGCTTCCAGACGCGGATGAAGTGGCCCGAGCAGAAGCGCGTCTTCGCGATGATCCCGGGCCTCGAGAACGCGGAGTTCCTGCGCTTCGGCTCGGTGCACCGCAACACGTTCGTGAACGCCCCGATCGTGCTCGAGGACGACCTCTCGCTCCGCGCGCGGCCGGGCGTGCACCTCGCCGGGCAGGTGACGGGCGTCGAGGGCTACGTGGAGAGCGCGGCGTGCGGGCTCGTGCTCGGCACGCTCCTCGGCGCGCGGATGCGGGGCGCCACCGAGCATCTTCCGCCCCGGACGACGGCGCTCGGTGCGCTGTACCGGCACCTGCGGACACCGAGCGAGCGCTTCCAGCCCTCGAACGTGCTCTGGAGCATGTTCCCGCCGGCGGCTGCGGACGGTCCGCCGAAGAAGGGGCGCGAGCGTCACGCGGTGCTCGCCGAGCGCGCGCTCGCCGATCTGCCCGCGTGGCTCGAGGCCGTGGGCGCCGAGCGGGTGCGGGCGAAGCTGCCGCCCGCGCCGGAGACCCACGAGGCAGTCGAGGCGACGGCGTGACCGAGACCGAGAAGAAGAAGACGCCGTGGTGGCTGCCGATCCTCGTGACGATCGGCGCCGCGCCGGCCGTGCTCGCGCTCGGGATCTTCGGGTTCGCGGTGCGCACCGGCTGTGCGCACGACGAGACGCGCTGCCCGTTCCACGACGTCGAGACGCGGCCCGTCGGTGGCGGCGCGAGCGTGCTCGAGCAGGCGCGGCAGTGTGTGGACGAGGTCGAGGAGCACCGCTGGCTCGTGGTGCGCGAAGGGACCTCGCCGCGCGAGCTCGGTCGCATGCCACTCGAGCGCTCGCGCATCGCCGAGGGCTTTCCGTGGGAGGCCCGCAGTGAGGACGGCCGCGTCGTGATCGACGTGACCAACGAGCCGCGCGGGATCTTCACGCTGCGTGAGCCCTTCCCCGACGGCGGCACCGGCGGCCCGATGCCGCAATGACAGCAAGGAGTGCTCGTCCGCGGAGGCCGCGGACGGGAGCGGGCGCAGCCCGCGGACGGGAGAGGCCGTAGCGGGCGAGCCGATCGACGACAGCGAGAGCTCGCTGCTCAGCCGCGGCGCGCGAGCCAGTCGCGCACGGCGAGGCCGGTGCCGAAGGGCCAGGGCTGGAGCTTGGGGATCGCGACGCGCTTGTGGAGCTCGAGCTCGGCGCCCATCGTGATCGGGCCGGTGGCCTCGACGTGGTAGGCGACGATGAGCTCGTTGCGCTGCGGGAACGCGTAGGCGCCGATGAGCGAAGCGATGCGCCCCTCGAGCCCGAGCTCTTCGCGCACCTCGCGGAGCACGCCTTCCTCCGGCGTCTCGTTCGCCTCGAGAAAGCCCGTCACGATGCCCATCCACTTCGGCGGCCAGCCGTGGTTGCGCACGAGCACGATCGCGGGCTCTCCCTCGGGCGTCTCGCGGTGCTCGAGCACGGCGGCGACGACCGGCGTCGGGTTGCCGTAGTGCGTCCAGCCGCACGCCGGGCACCTCGGCCGCGCGCGGCCCTCCTCTTCGTGCGGGGCGAGCGCCGTCCCGCAGCGCAGGCAGAACTTCGCTTCGATCATCGCGCGCCCTCGCGGCCCGAGGAGTCGGAGAAGAACAGCTCGTCGATCACCCCATCGATCGCGTCGAGCGAGCGCAAGAGGTGGTGGTCGTCGTCGACCGCGACGAGGCGCCGCACGGCGGGCGTGGACGCGGCGTAGGCCTCCGACTGCGCGAAGGGCACGGTCTCGTCGCCTCGCCCGTGCACGATCCCCGTCGGGCACGTCACGCGCGGCAGCGGCTCGATCGCCGCGCCTTCTTCGAAGAACGCGTAGTGCACGTCGACGGGCCGCCCCGTCGCGTCGTCGAAGGCGAGAACGCCCCGCGCCTTCCACTCGGCGAGGCGCGCGGGCGCCACGACGCCCTGCCAGCGCCCGCGCAGATCGAACGCCGGGCAGAGGAGCACGAGCCGATCGACGCGCTCGGGATGCGCGGCCGCGAAGAGCGCCGCCACGTAGCCGCCGAGGCTCGAGCCGATCATCCGGAGCGGTCGCTCTCCGCCCGCGCGCCACGTGCGCTCGACCTCGCCGAGCATCGCAGCGAACGAGAGCTTCGCGAAGCTCGGCTGGTTCAGGTCGGGCCGCGCCAGCGGGATGCCCCGCGCGGCGAAGCGGGCGGCGAAGTGCTCGTTCTTCTTCGAGCGCGGGCTGCTCGCGAAGCCGTGGAGCGCGACGAAGGTGACAGGCGCATCGGTCATGCGATGCTCGCACTCTCGCGCCGCCCATGCCGATCCGCCAGTCCTCCCGTGAGCCCGAGAAGAAGGCCAGCCCCGATCGCCGCCGCGCCTTCGCCGTGGTCGCGCTCGCGCTGGGCGTGCTCTTCGCCGTGAGCCGCACCGAGCGCGAGGGTCGCTACGCGATCCCGGGCATCTCGTTCGGCCTCGCGCCCTTCGCGCCTGCGCCCGAGGGCGGCACGCCGGCGACCGAAGCGGCGGCGCGCGTGATCGCGCAGATCGACGACATGCAGAGTCGCGTCCGCGCGACGCGCGTACGCCACGAGACCGAGATCGACGAAGCCCGCGGGCTCTACGACTTCGACGCCTCGGGCATGGCGGGCTGGGTGCTGTCGCGCGCGGCGCCCGTCGCGTTCGCCGCGATGGGCCGCGACCGCCCGGTGGCCGAGGACTTCGCGCGCGCGATCCACGAGGCGCCCGCCGACGCCGACACGAACGGATGGCGACGCCTCGCGCGCGCCGACGCGCTGCGCCCCGGGGACGTGATCGCATGGGAGACGCCGCAGGATCAGCGCACCGAAGGCCTCACCGGGCACGTCGCGATCGTCGTCGGCATGCCGGTGCGCGTGCCCGGGCTCGACGAGGCCTGGTCGGTCGAGGTCGCGGACGCGACGAGCGACTTCCACCAGTGGGACAGCCGCTTGCTCGGGCTCGACTTCGACGGCGGCTTCGGCCGCGGCACGATCACGCTCGCGGTCGGCGAGGACGGCCGGCCCTTCGCCTACGGCTGGCAGGGCCCGTGGAGCCCGCTCTTCCGCCGGAACGAGATCGAGCTCGGTCGCGTCACGCGCTGATGGACCCGCATTTCTGGCCGACCGCCGAGCCCGAGCGCCCGGGTCAGCGGTCGGAGCCCGTCTTCGCCATCGGGTGCGCCGTGTCGTAGACGACCATCAGCCGATCGATCGTCACGTGCGTGTAGCGCTGCGTGGTCGAGAGGCTCGCGTGGCCGAGCAGCTCTTGGATGGCGCGCAGGTCGGCGCCTGCATCGAGCAGGTGCGTGGCGGCCGTGTGGCGCAGCGCGTGCGGGTGCAGGTCCGAGCGGCCCGCGCCGAGCGCCCCGTAGCGGCGCACCACGTTCTGGATCTGCCGCACGGTGAGCACCGTGCCGCGCGCGCCGAGGAACAGGGCGTCGGTCGGCTGGGTCAGGAGCTCGCGGCGCGCTTCGATCCACGCCTCGAGCGCGGCCGCCGCGGGCGCTCCGTACGGCACGATGCGCTCCTTGCGGCCCTTGCCCATCACGCGCATGCGTCGCGCCGTTCGGTCCACGCTCTCGAGCGTGAGGCCCGCGAGCTCCGAGACGCGGATGCCGCCGCCGTAGAGCAGCTCGAGGATGGCGGCGTCGCGAGCGCGCAGCGGCCCGGCGCGCGCGACGTCGTCGCCCGGCGCCTCGACCACGTTCTTGGCCTCGTCGACGGTCAGAAAGCGCGGCAGCGGCTTGACCACCTTGGGCGTGTCGAGACGCGCCGCCGGGCTCGCGCTCGCGACCCCGATGCGCCGCAGGTACTTGTAGAAGGCGCGCAGCGTGGCGAGCTTGCGCGCGATGGTCGCGTTTCCGTTCCCGCGCCGCGAGAGCTCGGCGAGAAAGGCGCGCAGCATCACGTGCGAGAGCTTCGTCGCATCGGCCGGTAGCCGCTTGTCCTCGACGAAGCGCACGAGCTCCTCGAGGGCCCGTGCATAGGTCTCGCGCGTGCGCGCGGGGCTGCGCTTCTCGTGCTCGAGGTGCCCGAGGAAGCGGCCGACCTGGTCGAGCAGCGGGGAGGGCGTTTCGGCCATGAAATGCATGCTCGCCCGCGGGTGTCGACGCATGCCAGCTTTCGGCGTACACGAGGCGGAGATCCCCATGTCCGACGACGCGAAGATTCGCTCCACGACCATCGTCGCCGTCCGGCGCGGCGCCCGCGCGGCGATGGCCGGGGACGGCCAGGTCTCCCTGGGCCAGACGGTGATGAAGTCCTCCGCCCGCAAGGTGCGGCGCATCGCCGGGGGCCGCGTGATCGCGGGCTTCGCGGGCGCGAGCGCCGACGCCTTCACGCTGCTCGAGCGCTTCGAGGCCAAGCTCGAAGAGCACAAGCTCGGCCTCGTGCGCGCGGCCGTCGAGCTGGCCAAGGACTGGCGCACCGATCGCTTCCTGCGGCGCCTCGAGGCGATGCTCGTCGTGATGGACGCCTCGAGCACGCTGCTCATCTCGGGCACGGGCGACGTGATCGAGCCGGATCGATCGGGCGACGGGTCGATCCTCGCGATCGGCTCGGGCGGCAACTACGCGCTCGCGGCCGGGCGCGCTCTGCTCGCGCACACGTCGCTCGGCGCGCCCGAGATCGCGCGCGAGTCGCTGCGGATCGCGGGAGACATCTGCGTGTACACGAACGGCGAGATCACGATGGAAGAGCTGCAGGTGGCGGAGGGCGAGCGATGAGCCGCGACTCGAGCCCGCCGCGGGCCACCCTCGGCAGCCAGTTCACGCCGCGCGAGATCGTGAGCGAGCTCGACCGCTACGTGGTCGGCCAACAGAAGGCGAAGAAGGCCGTGGCCGTCGCGCTGCGCAACCGCTGGCGGCGCCAGCGCGTGGCGCCCGAGCTGCGCGACGAGATCGCACCGAAGAACATCCTGATGATCGGCCCGACGGGCGTCGGCAAGACCGAGATCGCGAGGCGCCTCGCCAAGCTCGCGAGCGCGCCCTTCGTGAAGGTCGAGGCGAGCAAGTTCACCGAGGTCGGCTACGTCGGCCGCGACGTGGAGTCGATCGTGCGTGACCTCGTCGAGAACGCGATGAAGCTCGTGCGTGCCGAAGAAATGGCCAACGTGCGCGTGCGCGCGCAGGAGGCGGCCGAGGAGCGGCTCGTCACGCTGCTCGCGGGCCCGCCGCCGGCGCCGCCGGTGCAGGCGACGCGCAACCAGCCCTTCGGGCCCTTCCTCGTCACGCCTGCGCCGGCATCGAGCGCGCCGCGCGTGGACGAGGCGAAGGCGAGCGAGCTGCGCGCCAAGCTCCGCGCCGGCGAGCTCGAGAACGAGAGCATCGAGCTCGACGTGGCGCCCGAGGGCCCGCCGATCCTGCAGCTCTTCGGCGGCGGCGGGGGTGGCCAGGGCCTCGAAGAGATGCAGCAGAGCCTGAGCGAGATGTTCTCGCAGATGCCCGGCATGAAGGGGAAGAGCAAGCGCCGGAAGATGAAGGTCTCCGAGGCGCGCACGATCCTCGAGAACGAAGAGGCCGCGCGCCTCGTCGATCCGGACCGCGTGAAGACCGAGGCCGTGCGTCGCACCGAAGAGAGCGGCATCGTCTTCCTCGACGAGATCGACAAGATCGCCGGCCGCCAGGGCGCGCACTCGGGGCCCGACGTCTCGCGCGAGGGCGTGCAGCGGGATCTCTTGCCCATCGTCGAGGGCAGCACCGTCAGCACGAAGTACGGGCAGGTGAAGACCGACCACGTGCTCTTCGTCGCCGCGGGCGCGTTCCACGTCGCCAAGGTCTCCGACCTCATTCCCGAGCTGCAGGGCCGCTTCCCGATCCGCGTCGAGCTCGACTCGCTCGAGAAGGCGGACTTCGTGCGCATCCTGACCGAGCCGAAGAACGCGCTCACCAAGCAGTACGAGGCGCTGCTCGAGACCGAGGGCGTGAAGCTCCGCTTCACCGCCGACGCCGTCGAGGCGATGGCCGAGGTGGCGACCGAGGCGAACAAGCGCGCGGAGAACATCGGCGCCCGGCGCCTGCACACGATCCTCGAGGCGCTGCTCGAGGACCTCTCCTACCGCGCGCCCGAGCTCGGCGAGATCGAGATCGTGATCGATCGCAAGCGCGTGGAGGACACGCTGGCACCGATCCTGAAGAGCGAGGACCTCTCGCGCTTCATCCTCTGACGGGGGCGGGAGCTCGGAGAGCTTCACGCGGACCATGCTGGATCACGTGCTCGGCGTCCTGATCGGACTACTGCTCGCGGCGTTCCTCGCCGTGCTCGTGATGAGCCGTCGCCAAGCGCGTCGACGCGCGGTCGCGGTCGCTACCGCGCGCTCCACGGCGCCGCTCGCCGTGGGGCAAGCCTCGATCTCCGGGAAGGTGGAGTGGCTCGGTGCGAGCACGCCGCTCGAGGTGAGCGTGCTCGAGCAACGTCGAAGCTCGTGGGGGATCCCTCGCTGGGTCGAGCAGCGACGGGACGTCCGGGCCGAGCGCTTCGTCGTCGTGACCGAGGGGCGCGAGCGCGTGCTCGTGACCCCGCCCTCGCATGGTCGCTTCGAGGCGCGGCTCTTCACGCGCAGCCGCCCGGGGCCCAGCGAGCGGGAGCGTGTCGCCGTGTTGGCGCGCAACCAGCGCGTGACCGTCCGAGGCGCGCTGCGGCGTCCGCAGGAAGGCACGTACCGTGGCGGTGGGACGGAGGGCTGGTCCCTCGAAGCGGAGGACGAGACGTCCATCTCCACACTTGCTCCTGGCGAGCGTGCAGGCGTCTGGGAGCGCTTTCACGACCGAACGGCCCTGGAGCTGCTGGTGTTGATCGCGGTCGTGACGATGCTGCCCTCGTCGTGGTCGTGGCTCACGTGCGTGGCGCTCGCCTCGTTCGGCGCACGATGGGCCTGGCGTCGCCAGCAGACCCTCGCGTGGTTCGAGCAGGATCGCATCTCGGAGCTCGACACGCCGGCGCAGCAGTCGACGCCGCCGACGCCAGCGCCACCGACGCCAGCGCCACCGCCGACGCCGACGCCGCCGCCATCGACGACGAGGAAGAAGACGACCGTGTCCGCTCCCGTGGCCCACGTGCGCGAGGCGCTCGCGAAGCACTACGCGAGGATGGTCGCCGTCGACAGCAACTTCACACCCTTCGGCGCCCACGAGCTCCACATCCACCACGAGGGCGGGCGGTACCGAGTGCAGTACCTCGGGGACCGATCCGTGAGGGAGGAGCATTGGCTCGAGACGGCCGACGAGACGATCCGGAACGTCGTCGAGCATGCCGCGCGCGACCGGGCGGACGAGTACGCGTCGCTTCGCTTTCGTAGAGCACAGGTGCCGTACGAGAAGCTCAGGGACGACCACCATGCGCGGCTGATCGCAGCCGCCTACGCCGAGGACGAGAGCGGCGAGCGCTGATCCGTGGCGTGGGGCGTCTCGACCGACGCGCCCGTCAGGGCACGAGCTCGAGCCGCCCGTAGGTGCGCGCCTCGCCGGTCGCCGCATCGAGGCAGCGCGCGATCACGCCGAATGCGCTGCCGCGCTCGTAGGCCCGGAGCTCCACCGCGAGCTGCTCGCCGGCGAAGAAGGGCTTGCGGAAGGCGAGCTCGAAGTGGTGGCAGAAGCTCGCCGTGCGCGGGCGCCCCGCGTGGCGGAGCGCTGCTTCTTCGATCGCGAGCGGATAGACCAGCGAGTTCACGTGCTGGTTCGAGTCGGTGTGGCCGAGGCCGAGCGCGAGCACGTGCGGATCACGCCGCGCGGCCTGCTCGAGCCAGCGCGCGCCCGCCGGGAGCGCGAGCGAGGCCTCGGGCTCGTGCCAGCTCGCTTCCACGGCCGTGATGCCCAGGCCCTCCGGGAGCGCGTCGACGCGGCGTGCCTCGGGCGGGCCGAAGGGGCGCGTGAGCACGTGCTCGGCGTGTACGCGCCCGAGCGAGAGCGGGCGGCCGGCGCCCTCCGGCGGCGGGCCGTGCGTGCGACCGAGCACGCCCTCGAGCGCCACGGCCATGTCGAGGCGGAAGCGCGGGCGCCCGCGTGGATCCACCGCGCGCGCGAGCTGGAACGCGCCGCGCGTGATCGGCCGCCTCCCGAACCCGATCGGTGACTCGAGGCTCACGACGGAGAGCCGCGAGAGGATCGGCACGATCCCCAGCGCCGCGAGCGGGCGCGACATCGGGTGCTGCACGAGCACGCGCTCCCAGAGCGTGGGCCCGAGCGAGTGTGTCATCGCGCGGCAGCCGAGGCGCCCGTCCTGGGCGATGTCCTCGTAGCGCAGGGGGAGCGTGGCCTCGCCGCGCTGGCCTTCGGGGGCCTCGAAGAGCGGCGGGACGAGCGCGGAGAGTTCGTTCGTGGTCACGGCAAGGCGAGCGTGACGCGCGCGCCGGAAGACGCCAGCGTCCGCATCGCGCGGGCGACCTCGACCGCGGGCACGGTGCCCATGCCGTCGACGGCGAGGCTCGATCCGGCCGGCGCCTCGGTGCTCGCGAGCGTCGCGAGGCCCGCGTGATCGTAGGCCAGGCCCGAGGCGCCCCGGATCCGCGGTAGGTTCCCGTCGTGGCCGTGCGCGCGCCCGACGGCGTAGCCGCCGAGGCGCACGTGCACGGTGAGGGGCGGCGTGTCCGTGCTCTGGGCGAGCGGGAGCGGGACGAGCGAGAGCGCGCCGGTCTCGGTGCGCAGCGCGAACGCCGACGGCGCGAGGTGCGCGTGGTCGAGCGAGCGGATGACGCGCGTGACGAGGTGGAGCGGCGTGTGCTCGGTCGGCGCGAGCGCGATCGTCTGGCCGGCAGAGAGGCCCAGGCCGGAGAGCGCGCTCACCCACGCGTCGACCGCCTGCGGCACGGTCGGGAGCGAGGCCGGCACCGGCAACGAGAGCGCGGTGGCCGGGCAGCCCGGCGCGGCGGGCGTCGACTCGATCCGCGTCGCGTCGACGACGTGCACGAGCGCGCCGCAGGAGACGAGGACGGCGGTCTCGCTCACGACGATCAGCGCGTCCGGTGCCGCTGCCGGTGCGCCCGCGTCGGCCGCGGCGATGTCCGCGCTGGCCGCGGGCGAGACGCGGAGGCGCGCGCCCGCGAGCGCCGTGCGGGCCGCGTCGAGGCGAGAGGCCACGAGCGCGAGGAGCGGATCGCCCTCCCGCGCGGCACGGCTCGCCCGATCGGTGCTGGCGAGGGCATCGCGCAGCGCCGCGATGGCGTGCGTGGTGGTCGCGTCGAGGTCGGAAGGCGTGTGCGCGTCGGCGGCGGCCGGGAGCGCGGCGAGCGCCGTCGGGTCGCTGGCGTGCGTGCTCGCGCCGAGCGCGAAGAGCGCGGCCAGGCGCGGCGCAGCGTGCGTCGCCGGCACCTGCCCCGTGACGAAACGGTCGGTCGCGTCGAGGAGCGCGAGCTCTTCGTCGACGGGCGCGCGGTAGAGGCCCGTGCGTGCGGCGCGGAGCTCGGTGCGCAGCTCGGTGCCGAGCGCCTCGGGCGTGGTACCGAGCGCCCCGGCGAGCCGCGCATCGAGCGCCGTGTCCCCCGAGAGGACGGCCGCCACGTGCAGATCCGCGCCGGCGATCGCGCGCAGGTAGCGTGCCTCCGCCGCGTCCGACGAGGTGCCCGTCGCGACCGGCGCCAGCGAGCGCAGCGTCGAGAGCGTGCCGTCCCCCGTCGCGTCGTAGCGCGTGAGCGACGCGCGCGCGCTCGCGAGCGCGCTGCCTTGCGCGAGCGCGAGGCCGGGAGAAGCGACGAGCGCGAGCGACGCGGCCGCGAGAGCTCGCCGGAGCGCGACGCTCGCCATCACGGGACCTGGCTCGCGCGGATTCCGCGGAGCGTCACCGCCGTGACCGAGTCGGCGAAGATCTGCGCGTGGTACCAGCCGAGCGAGACCGTCTGCCCGTCGACGTAGCCGATCGCCGCGACGTCCACCGGGCCGGGCGGCAGATCGAGACCGGAGTACAGGCCCAGCAGGCTCGTGCCCTGGATCTGACCGACGGCGGGCAGCGGGTTGTCGGCGATGTCGTTGAAGTAGACGCGCGCGCGCGGCGCCGGGGAGATGCCCACCTGCGCGAGCGAGACGCGCACGTCGCCGCAGTCGTGCACTTCGCCGGCGATGGCGCCGTGCCCGGGCGCGATGCCCGAGGCGAGGCCGGCCGTGAGCGGGATCGTGCCGTAGTCGTCGTGCGAGAGGACGCGCGCCCGATAGAAGAAGCCGTCGCCCGTGGGCGCGCCGGAGATGCACGCGGAGAACGCGCTGCGGATGGGCGCGACCTCGGCGTTCAGGATCCGGAAGTTGTAGGTGACGAGCGGGCTCCAGAGGCCGCCCTCGCCGCGCGTGCGCACGATGAGGGGCGTCTCGGTGGGCACGTTCTCGATGTGATAGAAGCCGAGGCGACGCGTCTCGTTGGTCGGCGTGCCCGAGCTGTCGACCTCGATCTCCTCCTCGGCGCAGCTCGCGGTGGCTCCGCTCTCCATCCCGGTGGTGGAGACGTAGCTGCCGACCATCTCGCCGAGCGCGCCACTCGGGCCCTCGCGGAAGACCTCGACCGTGATGTTGTTCGAGTCGCCACCGTTCGCGAAGATGTCGACCAGACCGTAGAGCGTCACGCAGCGCGCGCCGGGGTCGCTGCAGCTCGCGTAGCTCATCGCGTGCGCAGGCGGCGTCATCATGCACGAGAGATCCGGCGCCGTGCCCGAGGCGCCGTCGAGGCAGTAGTCGCGCTCCGGCGTGCGCGCGCGCCCGCCGGTGATCGATGCGCACGAGGTGCGCGTGGTGTCGTGGCCCGCGCCGAACGTCACCGGCGTGCACGTGCAGGCCGTCGCGATCGTGCCGGCCGCGCAGCTCATCGCGCAGGTCGGCGCGAGGTCGTCGTAGAGCACCGGGTCGGTGTTGCCGCCGCCGTCCGGCATGCTCGTGACGGGGCCACTGCCACACGCCACCAGCGAGCCTCCGAGGAAACTCATCAGCCAGGCGCGAGAGAAAGCACGATTTCGCACGGGACCTCCACGGAGTACGAGCCGGAGCGACCGTACTCGTCGCCGTTCCCACGGGTCAAGCGCGCCCGGGGCGCGAGTGGTGTAGGCTGCGCCCCGCGCATGAGCCGCCGCACCGACATCGAACGAGCGATCGACGAGATCCTCCGCCCGCTCCTCGCGGTCGACGGGGGCGGCGTCGACGTCGTCGAGATCGCCGACGACGGCTCGCGCGTCGCTCTCGCGCTCACGGGCACTCTGCGGGGGGATCCTTCCGCCGAGATCGTGAAGGAACGCGTCATCGCCCCCCTCGTCCGGCGCGCCGCGGCCGGCGAGGTCGAGGTCACCTACGTGCTCGGCCCGACCTGACGTTTCCAGGCAGTCCTTTGACAGGCGGCCGCCCAGGCTGTTAACGATCTCCTCGGAGGTTCGCGCCCATGGCCCTGATCGAGACCGATGACGCTGCTCGGAGGCTCGCGCGTGCGATCGCCAGCGATCTCTCGCTCTACAACGAGGAGAAGATCGTGCGTGGCATCGAGGCCGACAACCTCTTCGATGCGCTCGCGGAGGAGATCGAGGAGGGCCGCGCGCTCTTCAAGAGCCGCGTCGCGCCGGAGCTCTTCGTGAAGGGCTTCTACGATCGCGCGCTGATCGACATCATCGTCCGCTACAAGGGACACGTCGCCTCGAAGATGTGGTGAGGCCCTCGTGAGCGGGCAGGGCGCCCGCAGCTTCGTCGTGCTTCCGAGCGAGGCGCGCGAGCGTCTCGATCGCGTCGTGTCGACGCACTTTCCCGAGCAATCGCGCGCCGAGATCCAGCGCTGGATCGAGGCCGGAAACGTGCTCGTGGACGGCTCGCTCGCCACGGCGAGCAGCCGCGTGCGCGAGGGCGCGACCGTCGACGTGACGCCCCTCGCGCCGCGCACGACCGAGGCGCGCCCGGAGGACATCCCGCTCGCGATCCTCTACGAGGACGAGCACCTGCTCGTCGTGGACAAGCCCGCGGGCCTCGTCGTGCATCCGGCGCCCGGGCACGCCTCGGGGACGCTGGTGAACGCCTATCTCCATCACGTGGGAGGCGAGGCCGACGACGAAGAGGCCGATCCGACGCGCCCCGGCATCGTCCATCGCCTCGATCGCGACACGAGCGGCGCGATGGTGATCGCCAAGACCGCGATCGCCCGCGAAGGGCTGATGGAGCGCTTCCGTACGCACGACCTCGAGCGCGCGTATCTCGGCATCGTGGTCGGCGAGCACCCTCTCGAGGCGAGCTACGACACGCTCCACGGGCGTCACCCGCGCGACCGCAAGCGCTTCACGTCCAAGGTCCGCTCCGGCAAGCGCGCCGTGACCCACGTCGAGCGCGTCGAGATCCTGCGCGGCGCCTCGCTCGTGCGTTGCCGCCTCGAGACGGGGCGCACGCACCAGATCCGCGTGCACCTCTCCGAGCACGGCTTCCCGCTGCTCGGCGATCCCGTCTACGGCAAGCCGCCGAAGAGCCCTGCGCTGCGCGCCCTCGGCGAGGTGCTCGGCCGCCAGGCCCTCCACGCCGCGGTGCTGGGCTTCCCGCATCCCGTCACCGGCGTCCCGCTCCGCTTCGAGGCGCCGCTGCCGAGCGATCTCGCCCGAGCCCTCGAGGCGCTCCGAAGCTCGTAGAAGTCTTTGGATTCCCCACGCGTCCCCGGTAGGATCCGCGGCGTGGTGCCCCGCTTCGGCACGGCGAAGATTGGCTTGCTTGGGATCGCGGCGGCGCTGCTGGTGGCGTCCTCCTCGGCGTCCGTCGCGCGCGCGCAGCAGGTCGACCGCGACATCGACGTGCAGCTCTTCCTGCCCACGCCGAACGTGGGCACGGCCTTCACGCTCGATCGCCCCGGCGTCGATCACCACCTGACGGCCACCTTCGGGCTCGGCGTCAGCTACGCGCACCAGCCCTTCGTGCGCGCCCATTCCGACGGCGCGCCGCCCGACGACGTCGTGCGGGGCCTGATGCAGGCCGACGTGCTCGCGGCCCTCGGTCTCTTCGAGTACCTCGAGCTCGGGCTCGCGCTGCCGGTCGACGTCGCCTTCGCGGAGACGCGCGCCGACACGCTGCTCAACGGCGCGGGCTCCACCTTCCAGTACCAGACGCTCGCGGGCCTGAGCGATCTGCGCCTCTCGGCGAAGATGCCCATCGTGCGTGGCGAGGTCTCGCTCGCGGCGCGCCTCGTCGTCGGCTTGCCGATGGGCGAGAGCCCGGAGTTCATGGGCAACCGCTTCTGGACGCTCTATCCCGAGCTCGTCTTCGCGTGGGATCCGGGGCCCGTGCAGATCGGCGCCTCGCTCGGCTATCGTCTGCGGCAGCGGCGCGCGATCGTCGACTTCGAGCAGGACGACGAGCTGCAGCTGATGGTCGGCGGTGCGGTGCCGATCATCCCCGAGCTCGCGATCGTCGCGGAGGGGCAGTTCCGCGCGGGCATCGGTGGCCGGACGGGCTTCGGCGGTCAGCCGATCGGCTCGGCCGAGACGCCGCTCGAGGTGGACGGCGGCTTGCGCATCCGCCCGGTCGGCGGTCTGACGATCGACGTCGGCGCCGGCACCGGCGTGATCGCGGGCTACGGCTCGCCCTCGGTGCGCGGCTTCGCGATCCTGCGCTACGCGATCGAGCAGAACGCCTGCCCCGGCGGCCCCGAGGACGAGGACGGCTTCCAAGACGGCGACTTCTGTCGCGACCCGGACAACGACGGCGACGGCATCGAGGACGAGCTCGACGCGTGCCCGAACGACGCCGAGGACGTCGACGGCTACTCGGACGAGGACGGCTGCCCCGAGGTCGACAACGACGCCGACGGCGTGCTCGACGGCACGGACGTGTGCCCCTCGCAGTCCGAGGACGACGACGATTGGAACGACGAGGACGGCTGCCCCGAGCCCGACAACGACGAAGACCGCATCCCCGACGGGCTCGATCAGTGCCCGATGGATCCCGAGGACCGCGACGACTTCGAGGACGAGGACGGCTGCCCCGAGCCGGGCCCGCGCACGGCGCCCGTCACGGTGTCGGACACGCGCATCCTGATCGGCGAGACGATCTACTTCGAGTACGACACCGACACGATCCGCCCGGTCTCGATGCCGCTGCTCGATCAGGTGGCCGAGGTCATCAACGCGCTCTCGGCGGATCTGCGAATCCGCGTCGAGGGGCACACCGACAGCGCCGGGACACCGGCCTACAACCTCGATCTCAGCTACCGCCGTGCGCGCGCGGTCGTGGAGTACCTCGTGGGTCGTGGCGTCTCGCGCGATCGGCTCGAGTACCGCGGCTACGGCGACCAGCACGAGGTCGCGCCGAACGACGATCCGGACGGGCGCGCGCTCAATCGCCGCGTCGAGTTCACGATCCTTCGGCCCGGCGAGCCGGCGACCGGTAGCCCGCCGCCCACCACGACCGGGTCGCGGCGCCGTCCGCACGGCGAGCACTGAGCACGCGATGGGGCGCGCGCGAGGGCGGTGTGCGTGGGCGATCACGGCGCTGGCGCTGACGGGCGGCTGCGCCGGCTTGCTCGACGCGGCGAGCCCGGAGGCAGCGGTCGCCTCGCTGGCGAGCGCGCTCGAGCGGCGCGACGTGGACGGGGCCTACCAGCTCATGTCGCGGCGCTACCGCGAGCAGGTGACGCTGGAGGAGTTCCGCGCGCTCTTCACCGACGAGCCCGAGATCGCCCACGAGGCCGAGCGGCTGCGTGCGCGCGACGGCGAGGCCGAGATGGAAGCCACGATCGCCTACGGGGCGCACGAGTCCGTGGTGCTGCGGCGCGAGGACGGAACGTGGCGCGTCGTGTCGGACGTGGTGGACTGGTACTCCCAGCGCACGCCACGGCTCGCGGTGCGCTCGTTCGTGCGCGCGGTGGAGGCGCGCCGCTGGGACGTGCTCTTGCGCCTCTTGCCGGAGGCCGATCGTGTCGCGACGAACGAGGAGCAGCTCCGCGCGATGCTCGTCGGCGAGGGTGAAGAGGCGCTCGATCATCTCGTGGCCGGCATGCGCGCGGCCCTGGACGGCGACATCGAGGAGCACGGCGATCACGCCACATTGCCCTACGGCGAGCGCTTCCGCGTGGAGCTGGTGCGCGAGGGCGGCGTGTGGTGCGTCGCCGACCCAGACTGATCCGGGCGGCGGGCGGTCGATCGATCAGGACGCGATCTCCCTCGCGCGCTCGACCGCCCAGCGCGTGAGCGCCGGCAGCTCGGGGAGCGCCGCAGCCACCGCGAGCAGCGCGGCCGCGAGCACGAGCGCCGAGCGCAGGCCGAGCGCGGAGTCGAGCGCGCGTCCGAGGCGCGCGGCGCGGACTGCGAGGGCGATGCCCAGCTCAGCGACGACGAGCGCGACGAGCGCCGGCGCCGCGAGCGAGACCGTGAAGCCGATCGCGGTCGCGAGGATCCGTACGGCGCCGAGCGCGAGCTCCTGCGCGTCATCGGTCGTGAGCGGTGCGCCGAGCGGGAGCGTGACGAGGCCCTCCGCGAGCGCGCGCACACCGACGCGCAGGCCGCCGATCGAGACGAAGGCCGCGGCCGCGAGCGCCTGGAACAGACGCGTGAGCGCGCCCTCGCCGGTCTCGCGACTCGGCCGCCAGGCATCGAGCGCGCGCCCGACGTGCTCCATCGCGACCACCGGCACGCTCGTCGCCAGCGCGAGCGCGAGGCCCACCGTCAGCTCCCGCAAGAGCGCGAGGACGAGCGCTGCCGAGGTCGGCGGCAGCACGGCCTGCGGCGCCGCGAAGGGCGCGAGCGCGAGCACCAGCGCGCCGAGCGTTCCGGTGCGGACGAGCGCAGGCGCGCCGGGTGGGGCGATCCACGCGGCGATCCACGCGAGTGGGCCGAGGCGCGCCGCGAGGAGCAGCAAGAGCAGCGTCGCCTCTCGCGTCGAGAGCCCGAGGTCGAGCGCGGCGAGGAGCGCGTCCACGCGGCGTCAGTGCACGAGCGTCGGCAGCGCCGTGAAGAGCTGCCGCGTGAAGTCCGCGATCTCGGAGGACATCCAGCCGCCCGCCGCCACGAGCACGAGCGCGACGGCCGCCATCTTCGGCACGTGCGAGAGCGCCGCGTCCTGCACCTGCGTGGTCGCCGACGCGATCGCCACGAGCAGGCCCACGACGAGGCTCGCGGCGAGCACGGGGGCCGAGGCCCAGAGCGCGAGCGAGAGCGCTTCGGAAGCGAGGCGGATCAGCTCGGCGGACGCCAGCATGAGCGAGACGCTAACACGAGTCGCGGGGCGGGCGAACGCGCTACCATCCGCGCCGATGAGCGAGCGCTTCGACGAAGCCCCCAACATGGCGATCTTCTGCGACTACGAGAACGTCGCGATCGGCGTCCGCGAGGCGCGCTACGACGAGTTCGACATCCAGCTCTGCCTCGAGCGCTTGCTCGACAAGGGCAAGGTGGTCGTGAAGAAGGCCTATGCCGACTGGGAGCGCTACAAGCACGCCAAGCGCGGCATGCACGAGGCCGCCTTCGAGATGATCGAGATCCCGCACGTGAGCTACAGCGGGAAGAACTCGGCCGACATTCGACTCGTCGTGGACGCGCTCGACCTCTGCTACGTGAAGCGCCACGTCGACACGTTCGTCGTCATCTCGGGCGACAGCGACTTCTCGCCGCTCGTCAGCAAGCTGCGCGAGAACGACAAGCGCGTGATCGGCCTCGGCGTGAAGTCGAGCTCGAGCCACCTGTTGATCGACAACTGCGACGAGTTCATCTACTACGACGACCTCGTCCGCGCGCGGAAGGACGCGCGCCGCAGCGAGGCCGGCACGACGCACGCCCCGAAGGGCGCTTCGGCCCCCACGCGCCCGCGCGCGGCCGCGTCGCCCGCGACGGAGAGCGGCGAGATGTCGGCGGTGGCCGCTGCCGCGGCGGCGAGCGAGGAGGGCGGCGGCAAGCCGCTCGCCGACCGCCAGCGCGAGGCGATCGAGCTCATCCTCGACGTCGTCGAGGCGCTCTTCCAGGACCGCGACGGAGCGCTCCACGGCTCGCTCGTGAAGCAGACCATCAAGCGCAAGCGCCCCGAGTTCTCGGAGCGCTTCCACGGCTACCGCACGTTCTCCGACATCCTCGAGGACGCGCAGAAGCGAGGCCTGCTCGAGCTCGCCCACGACGACAAGAGCGGCGGCTACGTCGTGACGGCCTTCGGCCCGAAGGCCTGACGCTCACACGCGGGCCGTGGGGGCCTCGCGCCGGGCCACCAGCAGCTTCGCCATCTCCTCGGCGACGCCGCGGGCCGATGCGGGGTTCTGGCCCGTGACGAGCCGCTCCGAGACGACGACGTTCTTCTGCCAGTTCGGCGCCGGGCGGTGGCGCGCGCCCTTGAGGGTGAGCGCGTCGGCGAGCAGGAAGGGCACGACCGAGGTGAGCCCGACGGCGCTCTCCTCTTCGTTCGTGAACGCCGCGACCTCCTTGCCCTCCACGAGCGGGCGCCCGTTCGAGAGCGTCACGTTCACGAGCGCCGCGGGCCCGTGACAGACGGCGCCGACCACGCCGCCGCGCTCGTAGATGCGGGCCGCGATCTTCGCGAGCGTGGCCTCGCCGGGGAAGTCCCACATCGTGCCGTGGCCGCCCGCGTAGAAGATGGCGTCGTAGCGCGTGGCGTCGATCTCGTGCGGCGCGAGGCTCCGGTGCAGGCGCGCCGAGAGGGCCGCGTCGTCGAGGAAGGCCGCGTTCACCGGGTCCTTGCGGTCGACGCCGTCGAGCGGGACGGCCCCGCCCTTCACCGACGCGAAGTCGACCTCGAGGCCCGCGGCGCGCAGCGCGGCGAGCGGGTGCGTGACCTCGGCGAGGTAGGCGCCGGTCTTCTTGCCGGTGTCGCCGAGACGGTCGTGGCTGGTGAGGACGAGGAGGACGCGGGACGTGGTCATGGGGAGCTCTCCTGTTCGTCGCGCCGAAGCGGCTGGCGACACGAAGACTCTGGCCGTGGGAACGCCCTCTCGGTAGGCTCGAATGGAATGAATCAGTCGTTCCATCGTGTGCTCGAATCCGCCGAGCCGACGGCTTCGCTCCCCACGGTGCTCGCGTTCGTGCGCACCAAGGAGGCCGGCAGCTTCACGGCCGCCGCGCGCCTGCTGCACGTGACGCCGGCGGCGGTGAGCCGCTCGGTGGCGCGCCTCGAAGCGCAGCTCGAGACTCTTCTGTTCCGACGCTCGACGCGAGACCTGCGCCCGACGCCCGCTGGAGAGCGCTACTACGCCCGCTGCGTCGAGGCGCTCGGCCTGCTCGCGCTCGCCGAGCGCGATGCGCGGGGGGCCGAGGGGCCGCCGCGTGGGCGCGTGCGCATCAGCTTGCCGACCACCTACGGCTTGCATCGCGTGGTGCCGGCGCTCGCGGGCTTCGCCGAGGCACACCCCGAGGTGGTGCTCGAGCTCCAGGTGCAGAACCAGGTGGCCGACTTCGTGCGCGAGGGCTGCGACCTCGCGATCCGGCTCGGCACGATCGACGACGCCTCGCTGGTGGCGCGAAAGCTCGGCGAGGCCCCGCTCGGCGTCTTCGCGAGCCCGGCGTACCTGGACCGGCACGGGCGGCCGCGCACGGTCGATGCGCTCGCGCAGCACGTGCTCTTGCCCTTCGTCTTGCCGCGCTCGGGGCGCGTGCTCCCGTGGCTCTTCGCGAGCCCGAGCCTCGAGCTCGTGCCGAGTGGCCCTACGCCCTATCGCTGCATGGACGACCCGCAGGGGCTGGTCGCGCTCGCCCTCGCCGGGCTCGGTCTCTGCCAGATCTACCGCTTCATGGTGGCGCACGAAGTGCGCGCGGGCCGTCTCGTCGAGGTCCTCGAGAGGCACGGCGGGCGCACGCGCTCCTTCTCGCTCGTCCATCCCAAAGCGCGGATGGCTCCGCACGTGCGCGTCGTGATCGACTGGATCCTCGCGCACGCCAAGCTCTGACGGCGCGGGCCGATCAACGCCGCGACAGGCGCGCTCGATCGCCCCAGGGGCACGCGAAATCTTCGGGCTTCGTGAGCGCCCAGAGCACGGGCACGCGCGGCGGCTGGGCCGGGAAGGGCCCCTGCCCGTCGGTGAAGTACACGACGCCGTCGGCGCCGTGGCGCGCGAGCAGCGCGGGCGCGAAGACGGGGCGCAGATCCGTGCCGCCGCGCCCCTTCATGGCTGCGATGGCGCCACGAAACGGATAGGTGCGCGCGACGGCGGCGTCGCACTCGGCGATCACGAGCTGCGCGACCTCGCTCATCGGGCGCAGCTGGCGCGCGATCTCGGTCAGCTCGCGCTCACTCATGCTGAGCGAGGTGTCGACGGCGACGAGGATCGTCGGGCGCAGCACGCTGCGCGGCCGGTAGGCGCGACCGGGCACGGCGCCGACGCGATCGGGAAAGCGGCGGCTCGGCCGCGACCACGTGTGGACGGGCGCGCGCGCCCGGGCGACGAAGGTGCGGAGCGCGTCGCGCCAGTCGACGTAGACCGCGGGCGCCTCGTCGCTCGCGCCGAGCATCGCGAGCAGCTCGCTCGGCGAGTGACCGGCGACCCACACGCTCTCGGGCCGGTCGACTCTCGCGCGCTCGGCGTCGTCCTTTCCCTCTCGCTGCGCGCGGGAGATCGCCTCGCGCGTCTCCTCGATTCCGCCGGGCGTCGGCGTCTCGTTCTCGTCCCAGTCGTGACGGTCGACCGGGCCCGTGCCCGGCTTGGGCGCGATCGAGGCGCCCTCGGCCTGCGCGTGCGAGAGCAGCGCGTAGCGCTCCATCGTGCTCTGCCCCGCCCGCAGCCCGAAGCGCTCGAAGTGCTGCCAGAGGATCGGCGACGGGAGCGACTCGGTGACGTGCTCGTTCGCCGTCGTCTCCTGGGCCACGAGCATCAGCTCGCGCGAGGGCACGTCGAAGAACTTCGGGTGCGCGAGGTGCCCGAGCACGACGTGGTGCACCTCGTGGAGCAGGAGCCCGACGAGGTACTGCGGCTCGCGCGCCACGGCGTCGACGTTGACGTGCAGGTAGTACCGAGCCCGCCCGTCGGGCCCCGTGTGGAGCGAGACGCCCATCGCCGGCACGCTCGGATCGAGCACCGGCACGATCGAGGCGAGCACGTGCGCGTAGTAGGGGTAGCGCGAGAGGAACGAGCGATCGTGCACGAAGGCGTCGAGCCACGCGCGCAGATCGACCTCGCTCCTTCGCGCCGCGCCGCTCACGTGGGCCGGATGGGCGTGATGCCGAGCTTCTGCAGGGCGTCGACGAGCGGCATGCCCCAACGGTCGCCCACCTGCAGGAGGAAGTGCCCGAGCGAGATGCGCTGCCCGTTGCTCCGGCGCAGCTCCGCGGCCACGTGCGGCGCGAGCACGTGCGCGCGCACGGCCGTCACCAAGAGGCCCACGCGATGCTGCTTTCCGGCGTCCTTCTTCCAGCTCTCCACGCGGGCCATCGCTGCCGAGCCGCCGTAGTTCGTGACGACGTCCTCGGGACGCACGTCGAGGAGCACGACGGCCGTGGGATTGCCGGCGAGCGCGTCTTGCGCGGCCTCGCGCTGATCGCCCGGCAGATCCGCGAAGAGCGCCTCGAGCGAAGCGAGCGTCAGCGCCTTCTGCGCGACGAGCACGCCACACTCGGGGCCGGCGAGGATCGTCCGGAGGCGCGCCGTGAGCTCGTCGAAGCGGTCCGTCTCGCCGCGCTCGCGCCAGCCGCGCAACGTCTCCTTGCCCGCGCTCTTCGGGCCGTAGTCGCGGAGCAGCGCCGGCACGTCGAGATCGAGCGGCCGCGCGCCGAGCGATGCGCTCGCTGCGAGCGCCTCCACCCAGACCGGCGGCAGGTAGCCGCCGAGCACGTCGCGCACGAGCGACGGCTGCGCGAGCTCGTCGGGTCGCATCGCGAGGAGCACGTCCGACGCGAAGGTCCACGAGCGCGGCGGGACGTCCTGGAAGATGCGCTCGTGCGCCCGCGCGAGCGCCATCACCGCGGGATGCACGCCGTTCGAGCCGGCCCACGCGAGCCACGCGCCGCGATCGGCGCGCACGGGCACCTGGAGAAAGCGCGCGCGCAGCGCCGCATCGAGCGGCGTGACCTGGTAGTCGCCGCTCTCCGGGTTGATCGCCGCGACGCAGCTCCAGCCCTCGGGCAGCGTGTACTCGTGCAGCGTGCGGGCGGTCAGGAGCTGGAGCGCCGGCTGCTGGATGTAGCGCTCGGCGCGGTTGAGCTCCTCGAGCATGAGGATCCCCGCGCCGTCGCGCGGCAGAAAGCGCGGCAGTGCGTAGGAGGTGCGCCCGTGCTCGATCGAGGGAAGACCGACGAGGTCCGGCGGCTCGAGGAGCGAGAGGTCGAGCACGACGTGCGCGATGCCGAGCTTGCGCGCCACCTGCGCGACGAGCTGCGACTTGCCGATGCCGGTGGGGCCCTCGAGCAGCACGGGCCGTCGCGCGCGCACCGCGACCTCGAGGATGGCTTCGACGCGAGGCCCGAGCGGCAGGGCCGGCGCGCTCGACTCGAGGGGGGGCTTCGGCTCGGTGCGCGGGCGCGACATCCTGCCGACTCTACGGTGTGCGGCGCCGTTGTCATCTGCGCATCCGGTGAGGCGCGCGCTCGCGCACGCGCTGATAGGCTCGCGACGCATGATCGTCCGACGCGAGTTCTCGATCTGGAACCTCGTCCGGTGGCAGGAGCACTCGGTGCTCTACTTCGCCGCCGTCGCCTGCCTCGTCACGGCGATTCGCGACCTGCTCGGCTGGGACTGGTTCGAGATTCCGGTGCTGCCGGTGGGCGTGCTCGGCGGCGCGCTCGGCATCTTCGTCAGCTTCCGCACGAACGCGGCGTACGCGCGCTGGTGGGAGGGGCGGCAGCTCTGGGGCCGGCTCGTGAACCTCTCGCGCACGTGGTCCACGGAGGTGCTCGCCTTTCTTCCGTCCGAAGGCGATGCGCCTTCGCCGATCCAGCGTCGCTGCGTCGAACGCTGCATCCTCTACGTGCACGTGCTGCGCTGCCTGCTCCGCGAGCAGAGCCCGTGGGAGGACGCGGACGTGAAGCGCTTCTCGACGGCCGAAGAGCGTGCGCGGCTCTCGAAGCAGAGCAACCCGACGCACGCGATCGTCCACGAGATGGCGCTGCTCGTCGCGGCGGAAGCGAACGCGGGGCGGCTGAGCGACCTGCGGCTCGAGGCGCTCGATCGCTCGATCGCCGGCTTCCTCGACGTGCAGGGGGGCTGCGAGCGCATCAAGCGCACGCCCATGCCGCCGGTCTACGGCTACCTGGGCGCCCAGCTCACGCGCGTGTTCGGGCTCCTGTTCCCGATGGCGATCTTCGAGGAGCTCTGGATCCTGGCGATCCCGCTCTCGGTCGTGCTCTCGATGGCGTTCATGCTGATCAACGAGGCCGGGCGCGTCCTCGAAGATCCCTTCAACACGTTCTGGAACGCGCTCCCGCTCGCGGCGCTCTCGCGCACCATCGAGTCGAACCTCCGCGACCGCCTCGGCGACGCCGACGTGCTCCCCATGCTCAAGCCGGACGAGAACGGCGTCCTGATGTGACGAGCGCCGGTGGATCTCAGCGCGGGCGCGCGAACGCGTAGGGTGCGGGCGCCGGCTCCGCGTCCTCGATCGGCACGGGCGTGCCGCCCGTGTCCCGCGTGATCGCCCAGATGCCGCTCGTGCGCGGATCGGCCATCGGTGTGCGCGGCACGACGTGCGCGGTGCACGACGCCATCTCCTCGCCGGCGCAGCAGTCGGCTTGGCTGAGCCCGCGCAGCGGGCACTCGGGACAGATGCATGCGGCGTGGCCATGCACGTAGGCCAGGTCGCGACCACAGAACGAGCAACGCAGCATGGCGAGCCATCCTACGAATCGCGCTCTGCGAGAGAAGAGGGGGATCATCGATGATCCGCGGTCGGGTGCGCGGGTCGTCGAAATCCAGAGTGTTCTCGTGAGCGCCTCGGTGCGATCCCTACTCGCGCGCACACGAACGCGCGCGATCCGTCGCGTGCTATCAAGCGATCGATGAGCGCGCCGATCGTGTGGGAGGATCGAACGCTCGGCTTCTTCGAGCGGCTGACGCAGACGATCTGGCGCGCGACCCGCGATCCGATCGGCACCTTCGCCGCGCTCGGCACCGCACGCGTGGGCGAGCCCGATCTCGCGAGCGGGACGGCGTTCGCGCTGATCGCGACGGCGATCGGATACTCGCCGTACGTCGTGCTCGCGCCTTGCCTCGGGATCGTGCCGCTCTTCTTCGCGCAGTGGATGCCGCCCTCGTTTCGCGGGCTCGGCACCGGGCTCGCGTGCGGCCTCATCGGGGCGCTGCCATTCCTGCTGGTGGTCGGCTCGCTCTTCGTCGAGCTCGTGCACGGTCTCGTGTTCCACGCGATCTGCGCCGCGCTCGGTGGGCGCGGGAGCTTCCGCGCCTCGCTCCACGCGATGCTCTACACCTCGGCCGTGCGCGCGTGGCTCTTGCCCATCCTCGTCGTGGGCATGGTCCCGGGGATCGGGGTCGCGCTGCAGTCCGCCACCCGCCTCGCGTTCGTCGTGTGGGCCGGGTTCGCCTGCTACGGCGCTGCGCGCGGCGTGCACGGCCTCGGGGAAGATCGGGCGCCGCTCGCAGGTCTCTTCGTCGCGATCCTCTCGGCGGCCATTCCGATGCTGATCACGAGCGCCGTCGTGGGTGCGGTGCTCTTCGCGATTTTCGGCTCCCTCACGTTCCCCGAGCTGTGGAGGCAGATGCACTCATGAGCGCCAAGCCGGTCCGGGTCTTGTTCGTGTGCCTCGGCAACATCTGCCGCTCCCCGACGGCCGAGGCCGTGTTCGCGCGGGATGTGCGCGCGGCGGGGCTCGACGAGCGCTTCGAGATCGACAGCGCGGGCACCGGCGACTGGCACGCCGGCGAGCTCGCGCATCCGCCGACGCGCGCGCACGCGAGCACGCGCGGCATCGAGATCACCCATCGGGCGCGGCAGATTCGCCCGAGCGACCTCGACACCTTCGACCACGTGCTCGTGATGGACGAGAGCAACCGCAAGAACGTGCTCGCGCTCGCGAAGAGCGAGGCACACCGCGCGAAGGTGCGGCTGTTCCGCGACCACGAGCCCGGCGCGCAGGGCGCCGAGGTGCCAGACCCGTACTACACGGGCGGCTTCGCGGAGGTCTTCGACATCTGCGAGCGAGCCTCGCTCGGGCTGCTCGCGCATCTGCGCGAGCGCCACGAGCTCTGAAGCGCGCGCCGTCTCGGTGGTTGACCAGAAATCCTGGTCAACGACCGTCTGTTCCAGCGCAATCGCGCTGGAACTTGAAGTGCAGTGAAGGGCTCCGACACATTCTGTGTCGGCCCTTTCAGACCGAGATCGAGCCCTTGCGGAAGTCGCTCGGCGCCAGGAGCACGTTGATGCAGACCGGCTTGCCGCTCTTGGCGATGCGCTTGGCCTCGTCGAGCACGGGGCCGATCTTCGACTCCTCGTCGATCAAGAGGCCCACGCCGCCGTAGCCCTCGGCGACCTTCTCGTAGGAGGTGTCGCGCAGGGTCGTGCCCACGTCGTCGCCGAGCAGCTCGGTCTGGTCGCGCGCGATCTGCGCCCAGAGCGCGTCGGTGCCGATCACAGCGATGGGCGCCAGGCCGTGGCGCACGTAGGTGTCGAACTCGGCGAGCGAGTAGGCGCTCGAGCCGTCGCCCCAGAGGATCCACACCTCGCTCTTCGGCCGGCAGAGCGCCGCGCCCGCCGCGAAGCCGCCGCCCACGCCGAGCGTTCCGTACACGCCCGGATCGAGCCAGGCGAGAGGCCCTCGCGGCCGCAGGATGTAGGACGCCGTGCCCACGAAGTCGCCGCCGTCGGCGACGAGCACCGCGTCGTCGGCGAGCTTCTTCTCGAGCTCGAGGAAGAAGCGGATCGGCCCGACGCGCTTCTTGCCCTCGGGCAGCGGCGCGCCTTGCTCCTGGATCTGCGCGTCGCGCGCGTCCTCGCGCTTCTTCAGCGCGGCGATCCACTCGGGGCGCTCCACCTTCTTTGCCGCGCGTGCGAGCGACACGAGGAACTCGCCAGGGTGCATGCGGATGGCGGTGTCGGGGATGCGGTTCTTCCGCAGCGTCGCCGCGCTCAGGTTCACGCCGACGAGCTTCGCGCTCTTCGGGATCGCCTGGCCGTACTTGAGGCGGAAGTCGAACGGGAAGCCGAGGACCAACACGAGGTCGGCCTCCTTCAAGGCCTTGCCGCGCTCGTGCCGGAACTGGGTCGCGCTGGTCTTTCCGAGCAGGCCGCGCGCCATGCCGCCGAGGTAGACGGGGATGCCGAGCGCGCGCACCGCGTCGGCGATCCGCTCGGGATTCGTCTGGTTCACGAGCGTCTGGCTGCCGAGGACGAGCAGCGGTTTCTTGGCGCGCGCGAGCTCGGCGGCGACCGACGCGATCTGCGCGTCCGTGTCGCGCGAGACGGTGAAGTCGGCGGGCGAGGGCAGCTCGGGCGCGAAGAGCGGCACGTGGGGCTGCTCGAACTGACGATAGAGGTGGCCGCGGAGATAGAAGCGCAACGCATCGCCGAGCGGGCCCTTCATCGTGGCCTCGCCCATCGTCCACTTCCGCACCGTCTCTTCCGGATAGAGGAGATCGATGGGCACCTCGACGAAGACGGGCCCGGGCACGCCGCCGAGCGCCAGGTCGATCGCGCGCTCGACCGTGGGACGCAGGCTCTTCACGGTCGTGACGCGCGTCGCCCACTTCGTGATCGGCGAGAGGATCGAGAGCTGGTCGATGTCCTGCAGCGACCCGCGCCCGCGCAGCACCGTGGCCGTCGCGCCTCCGAAGAGCAGGAGCGGCGACTCCGCCATCTGCGCGTTCTTGATCGCCGTGACCGTGTTCGTGACGCCCGGGCCCGCCGTGACCGCGGCGACGCCCACGTTGCCGGTGAGCCGCGCGGCGGCATCGGCGGCGAAGACGGCGTTCACCTCTTCCCGCATGTCGACGACGCGGATGCCACGCTTCTTGGCGCCGACGAGGATCGGCGAGATGTGCCCGCCGCAGAGGGTGAAGAGGTGTTGGATCCCGCGCTCCGCGAGGACCTCGCCGATGATGTCGCCGCCGTGCTTGTCGGACATGGGCAGCCGTGTTGCCACGTTCCGAAGCGCGTGGCGAGAGCGTTCGTGCTTGTTCCCGACCTGCGGCTTGGGTAGCGTCTCGCCACCGCGTCGCGTCGATGCGGCGTCTTCTGGGAGGGTCTCGATGCCGGCAGGGTTGATGAACACGAAGGAGCTTCTGGACGCGACGGTCTCGTGGGCGCCGGCAGCGAACGCTGCTGCGAGCCCGACACGCGCGTTCCTCGAGAGCTCGCCGACCGCGAGCATGTTCTTGCCGGCGATCGACCGCGCGCGTGCGTTGCTCGCGAGCCTCCCCGCCGAGGGTGGTGAGCTCGCGCGGCTGACCAACGAGCTGGTCGAGCTCGATGGCCGGCACGACGCGCGCGGTCGCTTCATCGTCCTCGTTCTGCAGGCGTACACGCATCACCCCGACGAGGCGATCGCGACGAAGGCCCGCGATCTGCTCCTCCTCTTCTTCCCGGATGGTCTCTCCTTCGTGAACGCGAGCTATGCCGAGGAGGCAGGTCTCGCGGTCATCCGCGACGAGCTGCTCACGCCTGCGCGGCGCGCCGCGTTCGCGTCATTCCCGACGCCGGGCGGCGGCACGCTCGACGGCCAGCTCGATCTCCTGCAGGCGGACGCGCGGCTGATCGGTGTGAAGATCAACGAGCGCGCTGCGCTGGGCTCGGACGGCTCGCTGCCCACGCCGCAGGCGATCTTGGACGCGCGTCGCGCGCTAATCCGGAACATCCAGCAGGTGCTGAGCGCGTGGTCGCAGCTCGACCGCGAGCACCTGCTCGACGGCACCGCGCAGAACTACACGCGAGCGTTTCGCGACCAGTGGAACGAGCGTGTCCGTACGGCCACGGCCAACGCGGCCGCGCGTCGCGCCGCTGCGAGCGACACCACGCCGGTGATTCCCGGTACGCCCGTGACGCCGGCGCGCAGCTGAGCACCCGAGCAACGGACGGAACCAATGGCCGAGGCGCGCTTGCTGACGCCGGCTGAGCTCGCATCCGTGGCACGGTCTCCTCGGCGCTCGCGCCGCGGATCGGCCCCCTCCTCGACCGCATGCTGCTACGATTCCACGGCCAGCCCTGCGATGGCAACGCGACGCGGGCCAGCGGCGAACGAGCGCTGCGCGGGACGCGCGCCGCAACGCAAATCCTGACGACCGTGCGGCGGAGGTGATTCGCGACGCGTCGCGCGCCGTCGCGATCGACGGCACGATCATCGCGCTCACGCGAGAGCTCGGGCTCGTGGAGCGCCCACCGCGCTGGCGCAGGCACGCACCGCAAGCGCTGATTCGCGAGTCGCGAGACCACCGTGCGTCACCTTCCGCTGTGTATCGCGTGTATCGCGCGCAATGAGGGTGGGTCGTTCTGCTCGAGACCATGCTGCACGACCGCTGTCACCCCATCACCCTTGGTGCTTTGCGTGCGAGCGCAACGTTTCAGTGACCTTTTCGTTCGGCCTTGACTCCACCATTCGTTACGGGCAACGTGCTTGTCGTCGTGGCCAATGCCGCGCCACAAACTGGTGGGGTGCGTGTGAACAATCGACGGTTTGCAATTTGCAGTGCGGCACTGCTCGTCGGAGCGTGCAACGGGGGCGGCGTGGATGGGACGGCAGCGGCCCTCGACCGCGACGATGTACTGATCGATGGGCCGTCGGAAGCTTCCTTCGTGGACTCGACCGAGCCCGATGAGCGAACGGCAATTACCGCGGCAAGCGCGGATGAGCCGGCACGCATCGATGCGTCCGACGCACGGATCTTCTACCCGATCGCGCGGGGCGTCCGACACTTCGACAGCTCGGAAGATGTTATGGAGGCTCTGCTCGAGACGTTCGGAGGGACCGTCGCCTACGACGCCGACGGGCAAATGAGCGTGGGTGGCTCGTATACGATCGTCGGAGGCCCGGTCTTCCAGGACCGTGAGCTCGACGCGCAGTTCAGGATCGGTGATCCGATTCTTGCCTATCTGGGCGGTGCGCAGGGGCGCCTCGAGATCGGCGATCGGACCTTGTGTGTGGATCCCGATGGCGACTGCGAGGGATACACCGCCTCTTACTTGGAGCCGGGCGGATCTCTGACCGCTCATCCGCCGGTCATCGACCTCTGCGGAAACAACGGCGTCTGCGTCCGATACACCTCGTTCTACAATCTGACGTGGATCCCGTTCCCATTCCCGCTGCCCTACGCGCGTCACGGTACGAACGTCACGATGACGACCTATTCGGCGTTGCCGAACACGGTTCTGGAGGCCCGGGGCTTCCTCCTGACCGAGGGGGTCAATCGCAACTACTTCTCGACGGTGACGAACACCGGTCAGAATTCGATCGAGACTTCGCGCTGGAATCTGGGCGATCTCAACAGCGCGGAGTGGCGGACAACCGACGTGTGCGGCACCGGACGGATCATCGACGTCGACATCAACGCGACGAGGCTCACCGCGAACGGTCCGGCGGTGTCCGGGGGCCAGGTCGGCGGCAACTGTCCGTGACGGAAGGTCGACGGCGGGTACTGTTCCTCATCTGGACCGGACTCGCCGTCGCCTGTGGCTCGCCAGATGCGATCCCGAGCGCTTCCGTCCTATCGGGTGATTGTGACGAGGCGCGCTCGGCGCCACGATGGGACGGTGATGCGGTGCATTCGTCGCAGCCCGTGTGGCTCGATCGAGGCGTCGAGTTTCGTCGACCGGTCGGACGCGGGTACGACACTCAGTTTTGGCTGCCGTTCGACTACAACGAACGCGACGCCTACTATGTCGCCTCCGATGGCCCGGGGATCGCTGTGCGGGTGCGATTCATGACCGGAATGGAGTTGCCGCCCGACGGGCAGGCTCGCGTGCAGATCTTCGTGGATGGCGTGCTCGCTCGCCTCGGAGAATCGGGGGTCGCCTCGGCGGCGGCGCCCCTCGATGATGGCCTCGGCGAGCTGACTGTCACTGTCGCGGCGGGCCAGTTTCCGCGAGGTCGTTCTCGCGTCCACGTTCGAGCACGCTACGACTTCTCCACGTCAGGCCATCCGCGGGTCTATGACGACTACGCGACCTTCACGGTTCTGCGCGACACGGCGGACGCGCCGGCTCCGCCGCGAGTCACGCCCGGGTTCGTGCCGGCCTCGCACGACCCGACCGCCGCCTGCGCGTCGATCTTTCTGCCAGCGGGTGATGGCTGGGTCGAGGTCCCCTCCGCGGGCGTCCTCGTCGAGCCGGCGGCGCCGACGCGCTTGCGACTTCGCGTGCAGGCCGATACCAGCGCTCGCTCGTCGAGTCAGTGCGGCGTGATGGTGGACGCAATCGCGGTGGCCGTCCTTCTCGATGGCGAGATGGTGGAGACGCTCGGTGATGCGCGAATTGTTGCGCACGTGGAGCGCGATCGCCCTCAGTCGGTCGATTTCTCCCTGGAGAGCGCTGCTGGGCCCGGCGATCACACCCTCGAGTTCGTCTACCTGCCGGGGTTAGCGCGGCCGTCTCGGCGCGTTGGGACGGCAGCGCCCAGTCCGTGGTCGGCGAGCGCCAGCACGATCGCGACGATTCGTTGGCACGAAGGCGCGTGAGGTATCCGCTCACGGCCCGGTACTTCGCGGGTGTCGTCGTCCTTCTTTCCTGCAGCGAGCAGGCGCGGGATCCCGAACATTCGGAGGTGGTGGCCGCGTCGACGATGTCGCTCACGCTCGACGGATCTCCACGGTGCCTCGCCACCATCCTGCGTACGGGTCTCGCGCTCACGGCTCAACACTGCGTGGAGGAGCCGGGGGCGCCGGCGGCCATCGGGGCCGACCGGTTGTTGCTCCATCGCGGAAGCACGACTCTGCGAGTGTCGAGTGTGGTGTTGAGGATCGAGAGATACGAGATCCTCGCAGACCTCTCCGGACGCGACCTCGCGCTGCTGGTGGTCGAGCCCGGCGAGGGGTACGACGGGCTGGCTGGTGGAGGTCGGGTCCTCCGGGGCGACATCGTCTTCGCTTCGACAGGAGTAGAGCGCGTCGGTCTGCGGAGTGGCCGAGTGCGCGTCGCGGACGGACAGACAATCTATACCGATCCCCTGGTCTGTGATGGGGACTCTGGTGGCGCGCTGGTCGACCAGTCGGGCGCTTTGGTCGGCGTGGCCTCTTGGCGCTCCGCCGAGTGCGGTGCCGGCAGCTCGGTATTTACGAGGGTCGACGCGCACGACGCGTGGCTGGGACCCTTCCTCACGCGCGAGCCGATCGAGAGTGGTCGATAGGCGCGATGCGCGCTCAGCGCAGCCGCCAGAGCGCGGCAGCGGCGACCGACACGAGCACGGCGACGGCTAGCAGAACCGCACGGCGGCGCCGAGCCGCTGCCGCGGAGCGCAGAACGGCGGACTCGATTCTGGCCATGTCGGCCTCGCTCGCCGTCTGCGCGCGCAGCAGATCGATCAACGATGCCGTGTCGATCGGTGTCGCGCGTGGCTTGGTGGACGGGTTGGCCATGGTGCGAGGCAGAAGCAGAGTGAGCGTCTGCGTCGAGGAACTGTTTGTCAAGCCGGCGCTCGTGCGTGACTCGAACGCCGTCGACGCAGACACTCGGCTCGGCGCTGAACGAGCGGGTCGACGCGGTATCACGGATCGCGCTCCGGTCGTCGTATCGACGCCTACCGCACAACTGCGCGTGCGTCAGCGGGGCCCGTTCGCGGGATCCAAGTGCGCCGCGCGATGCCGTGCCCGCGTGATGTCGCCTGGCGGGCGCGATGTACCCCGCCATTCGGAGGCATCATCGACTTCTCCTCTGGATCCTCGTGCCGGCGTCGCTGGTCCCCCCCCCCACGACCCGGAGCCGGAGTCGGGCGTCCCCCTCCCCTTCGACAGTCTCGTTTGACGGATTGGCGACCTATCGATGTCAAGACCACGTATCTCGGAGCTCTCTCTCAAGGGCATGCTGTGTCGGACCTTGCCACGCGTTGGCGCGGTACGGCACAATCGAGGGTTGTCCTACCTCGCCCAGGACACCAGCGCCGCGCCGCGCGTCATGCCCTGGCCCTGCGCGTAGAGCGCGACGAGCGAGCCCTCGCGCAGCATGCCGCGACGGCGCGCCTCGAGGAGGTTCGCCACCGCGCCGCAGCCGCCGACGTGAGCCGTCGTCTCGTACGTGTGCGGCGCGCGCTCGTTCGGCAGGCCGAGCGTCTCGGCGACGGCGCCGGGGATCCAGCGCCGCGGGTGCGGCGCGCAGACGACGTCGATCTGCTTCGCGTCGAGCCGGCCCTTCTCGCACGCCTCACGAATCGTGAGCGCGCCCATCTTGACCGTCTCCTTCATCATGAGCTGCGCGAGCGCGCGGTCCTTGGTGCCGAAGACGAACGCCCCGCCGGGCTTCCACCAAGGCGTGTCGGTCTCGTCGTCTTTGCCGCGCGCGATGATGACGCCGTTCTGGAAGCGGCCGTCGCTGTGCGCGTGCGTCGCGAGGATCCCCGGGCGCTCGCTCGGGCCGACCACCATCGCGGTCGCGATGTCGCCGGTGTTGGCCGAGACGGGCGCCTCGAAGCCGAACAGGCGCATCACGAGGTGCGACTGGGTGCACAGGACGTAGCGCGCGCGTCCCGACTCCACGAGGGCCGCCGCGAGCTGGAGGCTCGAAACGACGCTGGCGCAAGCCTGCTGGATGTCGAACGCGTGCGCGTTCGTGGCCCCGCAGAGCTCGGCGAGCTTCGGCGCGCCCGGGCAGCCCGGATGATCCGGCACCGCGTCCCAGTGGATGATGACGTCGACGTCCAGCGGGGAGATCCCCGCATCCGCCAGCGCCTCGCGCGCCGCGAACGCGCCGGCCTGGATGGAGGTCGTCGCGTCGTCGGCGACGTAGCGCTCCTTGGCGAAGAGGAACGCGTCCTCCATGTCCCGGACGAACCCTTCGGCGCTCAGCCGATCGGCGGCAGCGAGGTCGGGGGCGTCGTTCAGCGCCGTGATGTCCACGCCGGTGCCGGTCGAGCCCGCGGCGGGGCCGGCCTTCGGCCGCTCCGACCAGGAGCGAACCACGGCCTCCGGCCAGTCGCCATTCGTCCGGAGCGTGCTGGGGCGCCACTCACCGAGCCCAAGAATCGTCGACCTCATCGCGAACCTCCTGTCGTCATCTCGTGGGAGCTCATCTGCTGGAGCGCCTCGACCCGGCCCGCGCCCGCGAGACGGACGTCGCGGTCGATGCGGATGTCGAGGAGAACCGGGCCGCCGTCGGCGCGGAGGTTCGCGAGCAAGGCCGGCGTCAGCTCTCCGGCCCGGCTGATCCGCCGGCAGGTCATGCCCATCGACTCGCCCCACTTGGCGAAGTCGATCATCGGGCCGGCGCTCCACTGGCGCGCGCGGCCGTAGAGCTGACGCATCCCGTGATGGACCATGTTGTAGCGAGCGTCGTTGAAGACGGCGAAGACGATCGGCAGCCGGTGCTGGACGGCGACCAGCGCTTCGCTGCCCATCATCTGCATGCAGCCGTCGCCGGCGATGCAGACCACGTCGCGGCCTCGGTCTCCGAAGGCGAGACCGACGGCGGTCGCGATCCCGGAGCCCATGCTTCCCAGCGAGAGCTGGATGTGGAACGCGCTCGGGTCCTTCGCCGTGACGAAGTGGAGCGCGAAGAGCATGTGCTCGCCGATGTCGGAGCAGTAGCGCGCGTCGGGCAGCGCAGCGCACAGATCGGCGATCGCGCGGTGCGGCGCGATCGGACGATCCGCGGTCGTCTCGGTCGTCGCGGTGTACGGGCTCGTCGTCTTCTTCAGCGCTCGGACCTCGCTCATGACGCGCCCCTGGCGCATCCCGCACGCGCTCCAGTGCGCGCGCACCGAGTCCGCGAAGACCTCGACGTCGGCGACGACGGCGAGCTCGGTGGGCAGGTTCCGGTGGAACACGCGGGAGTCGAGATCGACGTGAATCAGCTTGCCGCCCTCGGCCACGTAGCGCGTCGGGCCGATGGCGATGTCGTCGAGATCGGTGCCGAGGACGAGGCACACGTCGACGCCGAGCGACGTGTAGGCGCGCGCCCATGCGCTGGCCGCGAGACCGCCGTGGCGCAGGCTCCGTGGGTGCTCCTCGCTCACGACGCCCTTGCCGGTCGGCGTCGTCACGAACGGGATGTCGAGGACGTCGACGAGCTGGCGCATCGCCGCCGCGTGCCGACGCGTGCCGCCGCCCAGGACGATCAGCGGGCGTCGCGCCGCCGCGAGCAGATCGCACGTCTCGGCGACGGCCGTCGGGTCGATGGTCGCGTGTCGCACGCGCGAGCGTCGTGCGAACGTCGCGCGGCGGGTGTTCGCGGCCGCGTGCTGCATCGGGACCACGAGCAGAGACGGGCCGGGGCGCTCGGGGTCGAGCGCACAGTCGAGGGCCGCCATCGCCTGCGTGGCCGCGCTCTCGGGCCGACTCACGCGGACCTGCGTGCGCGTCGACTTCGCGAACATGTCCTCGATCGCGATTCCGTCGGGCCCGCTGTCCTGGAGCATACGCCCGCCGGCGACCGACCACGCGACGTCGGCGGCCACGACGATCATGGGCACGCGCTCGAGGCTCGCGTTGACGATGCCCGTGACGGCCTGCGTCGCGCCGGGCCCCGCGGTGACGACCACGGCCGGGACGCGCCCCGTGGCGCGGAAGTAGCCGGCGGCCTCGAAGCCCGCGGCGGACTCCTGCCGCGACTCGACCAAACGCGCTCCCTCGACCTCGTCGAGGGCCTGGAAGATCGGCGCGGCGGGCCCGCCCGGGATCCCGAAGAACGTGTCGACGCCGGCGTGGACGAGCGCCTCGATCAGCGCGCGCGCCGCACGGATCGGGAGCTCTGGGTCCACGTCGACCCGCGGACGGCTCGAGACGTCGGAGACGTGATGGACGTCGGAGCGCGGCGCGTCGTGGTCGCCGGAACAGACCTCGGGAGGAATTGCAAGACCCATAGGGGCCCGGCGTTACTCCGCCGGGCGCCCTCGATCAATGCGACCGATTGCAAAATCCGCAGCTCAGCCGTTGTTCCACGTGATTTCAGTCACGCCGTTGTAGGCGTTGGTCATGCGCAGCTCGAACCGCGCCGGCACTTTGATCGCCTCGAAAGTGCCCTCGGCGCTGCCCAGCACCTGCGAGTCGAGCCAGAGGTACTCGTCGGTGTGGGTGACGATCGCCTTGCCCGGGATGGAGAAGTCGTGCTCCCAGTGCCCGTAGTCGCAGCCTTGGCGCCGGGCGGCCGCGCCCTGCTGCAGCACGCGCACCGGATCGGGGGAGAGGATGCGGAGCAGCGTGCGTCCGAGCAGACTCTCGCTGAAGTGAACGGCTTGGGCGCGCCCGAGCTCGCGCATTCCGGCATGCACCTCGCCGGGGCTCGCGTAGAGCGCGCCCGCGACCGCAAGGCGAGCGGCGACCTCTCCACACGAGTGCCAGGCCAGCGCCGAGACGGGCGCATCGAAGATCGCGAGGTAGCGATCCATCAGCCCGCGACGGGCCAGCGCGCCCTCGAACGGGCGCACCCAGATCCCTCGTGCGCGCGCGCTCGGTGGAATGTCTCGCAAGCGCTGCTCCAGATCGCAGTGCGCTCCGACGAGATCGAGGGCTCGCTCGAACATCCCGCGCGCATCCTACCGAGATTCGCGCGAACGGGAAGGCGTGGATTGGCCCGGCGTCCGGTTCCAGCGTGACGGAAGCGCCCAGTCTGCGCGGGGGGGCTTGCGTCACGCAGGGGTTGTCCGACAGGCTTGTCCTCGCTTGACGCCCGATCTCGTGATGCTGGTGGCGGAGGCGAGCACGGCGGAACCGCTGCGCGAGGGGCTCGGCACGCGTGTGGCGGCCGGCGCCATCGTCGTGCGCGTGCTCGGCGGCGCGCTGCGCCGCAGCATCGACGAAGCGCGGCTCGAGTTCGGGGGGCTGCCGGTCGGGGTTCTCGCGCGCACGCGGTCCGAGGCGGTGGAGGCGATCGAAGCGGGCGCCGACGAGGCGATGGCGATCGACGTGCACGACAAGGCGCAGGTCCTCGAGCTCATCGATCGCACGCGCGTGCGCGGGTCGCTGCGCGCGCAAGGCGAGCGCGAGCGCGTGGAGGTGGCCCAGGCGGAGAAGCTCGCCGCGCTCGGCACGCTCGTGGCCGGCGTGGCCCACGAGGTGAACAACCCGCTCTCCGCCGTGATGCTGGGCCTCGACATGCTCCCCACGCAGGTGGGGGCGGCTGCCGACGTCGTCGAGGAGATCGTGCGCGCCGCCGACGAGGGCCGCGCGCTGGGCCGAGACGACGTGGTGCGCATCGCGGCGCTGGGGCGCATGACCGGCACGCGCCAGGAGCTCGTGCGCGACACGGAAGAGATGCGCATGGCCGCGGCCACGATCCAGGAGGTCGTGAAGGACCTCCGCGTCTTCGCGCAGACCGACGACGCCGAGGCGCCGCAGATCGTGGCGATCCCCGAGATCTTCGATCTGCTGGTTCGCCTCGTCGGCCGCGAGATGCAGTCGATGGCGGTGATCGAGCGCGACTTCGCGAGCGACCTCCCGCAGGTGATCCTCCCGCAGGCCCGCCTGACGCAGGTGCTCACGAACATCATCGTCAACGCGACGCACGCGATGCGCGAGGTCGCGCGCGACGTCCATCGTCTCCGCATCTCGGCACGCGCCGACGACCAGGCCGTCGCGATCTCGATCAGCGACACGGGCCCGGGCATTCCGCCCGACGCGATCGAGCGGATCTTCGATCCCTTCTTCACCACCAAGCGCGCGAACCTCGGCACGGGCCTCGGGCTCTCCATCTCGCGCAACTTGATGCGGAAGATGGGGGGCGATCTCCTCGTCGAGAGCGTGTACGGAGAGGGCGCGACCTTCGTGGTGCTGATCCCACGCTCGTCGGACGCGGAGATGCGGGCGGCGCGCCTGCGCTCGCGGACGATTCCGCGCCTCGGCTCGCCCGACCGCCGGCTCGCCGTGCTGGTGGTCGGTGACGACGATCACCTCGTGCGCGCCTATTCGCGCGTGCTCGCGCGCCGCTACGACGTGCTCATGGCGGGCGATGCCCAAGAGGCGATCGAGATGATCGCTTCGGGGTCGCGGGTCGACGTGCTCGTGTGCGACCTGGGTGCGATGGAGACGCCGGTGCTCGCGAACTGGCTCACCGAGAAGCGGATGGACCTCGCGTCGCACCTCGTGATCGTCACCGACGATCCGGATCTCTTGCGGCGCCACCGCCGCCTGCTCGACCTCGGGCCCCAGGTGCTCGGCAAGCCCACGCCGGCCGCGTCGCTCGTGCGCGCGATCGAGGATCTCGCGGGCCGCTGAGCGGGTCGGCAGGGCGGGCGCCCGCGATCAGCGGATCTCGACCAGGACCTTGCCGCGGACGCGGCCGGCCTCGAGGTCGGCGAGGGCCTGAGGGACCTCGGCGAGCCCGCAGCGGCGATCGACGACGGCCCGGAGCTCGCCGCGATCGACGAGGGCCGCGACGCGCTCGAGGTACTCGTAGTGCTCCCGGTTCGCGAGCATGAAGAAGCGCTGCCGCGTGAAGGCGCCGAGCAGCATCGCGCCGAGCGGGCGACCCATCCCGCCCGTGAGGCTGTCGCCGTTCTCCCCGCCCACGAAGACGAGCCGGCCTTCTTCCGTCATCGCGCGGCGGAGCGCGGAGGTCGGCGTGTTGCCGCCCGCGTCGATCACGACGTCGTAGCGCTCACGGCCGTCCGTGAAGCTCTCGCGCGTGTAGTCGACGACGCGCTCGGCGCCGAGCGAGGCCACCAGCGCGACCTTCTCGGTGCGACAGACGCCGGTGACCCGCGCGCCGCGCGCATGCGCCATCTGGACGGCGAACGAGCCGACGCCCCCCGAGGCGCCGATGATCAGGACGCGCTCGCCCGAGCGGAGTGCGGCGCGATCGAGCGCCTGCATCGCGGTGATCGCCGACACGCCGAAGAGCGCAGCCTCGGCCCCGCGCACCGAGGCAGGCACGCGCGCGAGCTTGTCCTCGCGGGCGATGGCGTGCTCGGCGAACGAGCCCTTGCCGATCCCGAACACGCGGTCGCCCACGGCGAATCGCGTGACGCCGGCGCCGAGCGCCTCGACGGTGCCGGTCAGATCGAGGCCCGCGATCGCCTGCTTGGGGCCGAAGAAGCCGAAGCCGAGCAGGCGCATCAGGTAGGGGCGCCCGGTCATGAGGTGCCAGGTGCCGCGGTCGAGGCCGGCCGCCTCCACGCGCACGCGGACCTCGCCGGGGCCGGGCGCGGGGCAGGGGATCTCCGAGAGCACGAGGACCTCGGGCCCGCCGTAGCGGTGCTGGACGAGGGCCCGCATGGTCGAGACCGCGGGAAGGGCCTGGAACGAGGGGGCGAGGGCGACCGAGGCAGATTCCATGAGAGCTTCTCCTTGTGAGCAAACCTTACGTCGTAAGGTTGTGCTCCGAACATGGACCTTACATAGTAAGTTTGTCAAGTGACACCGACCCCGAAAGCCAAACCAGCCTCTTCCGCGCGGAAAGCGAAGCGCGAGCCCGTCACCCGCGAGCGGGCGCTCGCCGTCGCCATGCAGCTCGCCGACGCGGGCGGGCTCGAGGAGCTGACGATGCGCAGCCTCGCGCGCGAGCTCCGCGTGGAGGCGATGTCGCTCTACCACCACGTCCCGAGCAAGGACGCGATCCTCGACGGCATGGTCGACCTCGTCTTCGCCGAGATCGAGCTCCCGCGGCTCGATCTGCCGTGGCGCGAGGCGATCCGGCGCCGGATGGTGTCGATGCGAGAGGTGCTGCTCCGCCACCGGTGGGCGCTGCGCGTGATCGAGTCGCGCGCGCAGCCCGGCATGACGACGCTGAAGCACCACGACGCGATGATCGGGTGCCTGCGCGCGGCGGGCTTCTCGATCGCGCTCACGGCGCACGCGTACGCGGTGCTCGATGCGTTCGTGTTCGGCCTGGTGCACACCGAGCTCAGCCTGCCGTTCCAGAACGGCCCCGAGACGCAGGAAGTGGCGGCCGCGATCTTCGCGCAGATGCCGGCCGGGCTCTTTCCGCACCTCGCGGAGCTCACGCGCGAGCACGTGCTGCAGCCGGGCTACGCGTACGGCGACGAGCTGGGCTTCGGGCTCGAGCTGATCTTGGATGGGCTCGAGCGCGCGCGAGAGATCGAGCGCGCGAGCGCGACGGCGCTCTAGCGGCGGCGCGCGGGGACTCGAAGAGAGCGACGCGGTTGCGCGCGGCCGAGGCGTCCCTGGCCTCGGGCGCCGCGCGTCAGTCGCCCGGGGCCCGGCCGTCTCCGGGGCATGGTGCTGCGAAGCGCGGTCGTGCGAGCTCCCGAGGACGCGCCCGACGCGTTCTTCCTCCGCGAGGCCCGAGCGCCCGAGGCGTCGCACGTGGTGCGGCGTCGCTCACGCGGCGTGATCGTCGCGACCGTGAGCTGGATCGAGGACGAGCCATGCTCGCTCGCGCCGGAGCGCGGAATCGCCGGAGCGCGGAATCGATCGGAAGCGGGCTATGGGATTTGAACCCACGACATTCAGCTTGGGAAGCTGACGCTCTACCAACTGAGCTAAGCCCGCGAGCCCTCGGTTCATGGCAGATCCGGGCCGTCGCCGTCAAGCGCCGCGCGGGCACGGCGCCAGGGCCGGGCCGCGCCGATCGCGGCGACGCTACGCACACCGTCGGAACACGCGCCTCGGCTCCGCGCTTCGGTTCCGCGCCTCGGTTCCGCGCCTCGGTTCCGCGCGTCGGCTTCGCGCCTCGGCTCGGCGCCTCGGCTCGGCGGCTCAGTTCTGGCCGGTGGCCTGCGCGTTCTTCAGGAGCTCGCGCGCGGCGTCGCGCGTCTTCTTCGTGATCGAGAGGCCGCCTAGCATGCGCGCGACCTCCTCGAGCCGGTCGGCGGCGCCGAGCGCCTCGATCGTGCTGTGCGTGCGGCCGTCCTCGACGCGCTTCTTCACCTGGAAGTGACGGTCGGCGTACACGGCGATCGGCGCCAGGTGCGTGATGACGAGCACCTGGTGGTGACGCGCCACGTCCTTCAGCTTCTGGCCGATCACCTCGGCAACCGCGCCACCCACGCCGGTGTCCACCTCGTCGAAGACGTAGAGCCCCGACGCGCGCCCCTCCGCCTCGCGCAGGCCGGCGAGCACGCGCTTGATGGCGAGCAGCGCGCGCGAGAGCTCGCCGCCCGAGGCGATGCGGCGCAGTGGCCGCGCGTCCTCGCCGACGTTCGGGGCGATCAGGAGCTCGCAGCGATCCATGCCGGTGGCCGAGAGCCCCGCGCCGTCGACCGTGCGCTCGCCGCGCGCCTCGAGCGCTGCGAGATCCACGTGCACCTCGGCGCCGCCCATGCCCAGCGAGGCGAGCTCGCTCGTGATCGCGCGCCCGAGCTTCTCGGCTGCCTTCTTCCGCGCGCCCGAGAGCGAGCGCGCCAAGCGCGAGGCCTCCGCGAGCGCCGCCCCGTGATTCGCCTCGAGCGCCTCGATCCGCTCCTCGGCGTTGCCGAGCGCTTCGAGCTCGGCCTTCGCGCGGTCGCGGAACGCGAGGATCCCGACGATCGCGTCCGTCTCGCCGGCCGGCGCCTCGGCAGCGTGCTTGCGTGCGAGCCGCTGCAGCCGATGCAGCCGCTCGTCCACCTCCTGCAAGCGCTCAGGATCCGACGAGACACCGCGCGCGTAGTGCCCCAGATCGCGCGCGGCTTCTTCCAGCTCGGCGCGCGCCGCCTCGATGCGCTCGGAGGGCCCCCGCAGCCGCGCATCGATCTCGGCGGCGTCGGAGAGCGCGCGGCCGAGCTGCGCGAGCTCGTCGACGATCGAGTGATCGCGTGCGTAGATCGCCTCTTCCGCGCCGCGCGCCGCATCGAGCAGGCGCTCGGCGTGCCTCAGCCGGTCGCGCTCGCTCGCGAGCTTGGCGAGCTCGCCCGGCTCGGGCGCGAGCGCCTCGATCTCCTTGAGCTGAAAGCGGAGCACGTCTTCCCGATCCTCGCGGCCCCGTGCGCTCGCGCGCGCCTCGTCGAGCGCTTTCGCGGCCGCATCGAGCGCGACGTATGCGGCCTTCATCTTCGCGCGCTCGCCCTCGAGCCGGCCGTACGCGTCGAGATAGCCGAGGTGGTGGGTGGGATCGGTGAGCGAGTGGTGCTCGTGCTGCGAGCTCACGTCGGCCAGGCCCGAGGCCAGCTCCGCCAGCTCGCCTTGGGTGGCGAGCGTGCCGTTCACGTACGCGCGCGTGCGCCCGTTCGCCGACACCACGCGGCGGACGATGAGCTCGTCGGTGTCCTCGATGCCGCGCGCGAGCAGGCGCTCGCGCAAGAGCGCATCGCCCCGGATGTCGAAGGTGGCCTCGACCTCGGCCTGGCTCGCGCCCGTGCGCACCACCTCGGGCTTGCCGCGCCCGCCGAGCACCAGGTCGATCGCGTCGACGAGGATCGACTTGCCGGCGCCGGTCTCGCCCGTGACCACGTTGAGGCCGGCGCCGAGCTCCACCTCGAGCTCGTCGATGATCGCGAAGCTTCGGACACGCAGGAAAGTCAGCACGAACCGATCCTCCCGGGGCCGCTCGGCGGCCCAGATGCGAGGGGGACGGATACCACGCTCGCCGACTGACGGTGTCCCGGCGCGGGCCGACGTGCCATCGTTCTTCCCATGGCGAAACGTGCCGCGAGAGCCACCGACGCGGTAGAGGGCGACCTGGTCGCCGTCTACCGGTCCCACGACCCGGTGCTCTCCCGTCAGATCGCGGAGCTCTTGCGGACCGAGGGCATGGAGGTCGCCACGCCCGGGCTCGAGCATCGCTCGATGGTCGGCGCGCTCGGCGGGTACGTCGAGATCGTGATCCTCGTTCCCGAGCCCGACGCGGCCCGCGCCCGCGACGTGATCGCCGCCCTCGACGCAGGCGAGCCCGCGCCCGAGCCGCCCGAGGAGCCCGCGACCTACCGCTCCGGAGCCGCGTCGACCGACGAGGCCGTCGGCGGAATCCGTCTGCGACGCGTAGCCTTCGTCGCGGCGTGGATGATTCCCGGGGGCGGCCACCTCTATGCACGCCGCTACCGGCAAGGTCTCTCGTTCCTGGTCGTGGGGATCCTCGGCTGGCTCGCCTTCACCGCCGGGGTGCCACTGGCCATCCTGTTCTGGCCCGTGCTCCTCGCGTTCGATCTCTGGGGCGCGTTCCGGCTCTGCGCGATCTCGCAGGGGACGATGCCCCGCGAGAGCGAGCGAACGTATGCGCCGGGCATCGGCGCGCTGGTGATCCTGGGGGGGCTGGGGATCTGCGCGGGACCGCTCGCGACCTCGCTCGCAGGCCCGGATGCGGCCGTGTGTCGTTGGAACGCGCGCTGCGACGAGCAGGCGGAGCTGCGCTGCGTGCTCCGCGCGGCCGACGCGCGGCTCGACGGGCTCGCCCCCGCGCAGAGCGCGGCATGCGGCGCGTGCCTCGACGAGAGCGAGTGTGGCGAGGCCGACCGCTGCGCCGACGTCTGCGAATTCTGAGGCGGCCGCGCGCGCGGGATCCGGTAGGCTCGCGACCGATGCGCATCGGCCTCGTCGCGCTGGCTCTTTCGCTCTTCCTCGCGAGCTTCGCCCCCGCGCTCGCGGGCGCCCAGGGATCGCGCCGCGTCGCCGTCGAGCGCTTCCGAGGTCCACGGGCGGCGCACGCACGGAGCCTGCTCGTGCGCGATCTCGAGGACGCCGGGTACACGGTCGTGAGCGATCGCGAGATCGATGCGGCACGGCGCGAGCTCGGCTACGGCGCGGGCGCGCTCGAGGCGGCGGAGTACGTGGCGCTCGCGCGCTCGCTGTCGGTCGTGGCCTTCGTGGACGGGCGCGTGGGGCACGCCCATCGTGCGTGGCGGCTCGTGGTGCGCGTGCGCGATGGCGCCGACGGCGCGGTCGCGGGCGAAGAGAGCTGGGGCGGCCGCACGCAGGGTGCGATCGACGGGGTGGGCCGCAACGGCGCCGCGCGTCTTCGACCGTTCCTCGACGCCGCGCGCGGGCCGGCGCCCGTGACGCCACCCCCTCCGCCGGAACCGGAAGAGCGGCCCTGGTTCGAGGGCGGGGCCGATCCCGAGCTCGCCGAAGAGCCCGAAGAGAGCGCCGACGAGGGCGACGCGCACACGCGCTACGACTGGCTGCGCATCTCGGCGTCGGGCGGCTCGCTCTGGCGCTCGATGCTCACGACGGCCGACGTCTACGCGATTCGTCGCGGGATGGCCGTGAGCGATCCGGCGAGCGACCTCACCTCGGAGCAGCGCGGATATCGATCGAGCGGGATCGGGAACGCGGAGCTCGGGCTCGAGGCCGAGTTCTTCCCGGGGGCGCTCGGCTCGCAGCCCTTTCCGTATCTCGGGATCATCGCGTCGTTCCGACACTCGATCCCGTTCAGCTCGACGGCGTGCCGCCGCAGCTCGCCCGACTGCGTGGGCGATGCGGGGCACGTCGGGGTCAACACCGACCAGCTCGATCTGCAAGCGGGGCTCCGCGGTCGCTACCGGCTCGGCGCCGATCGGCGCGACGTGCAGATCTTCGCCGACGTCGTGTACGGCTACTCGACGTTCACGTTCGACACCGGCGCGCTGCAGCAGCTCGACTTCGACTCGATCACGCCGCCCATGGAGTACCAGTGGGTGGGGATCGGTGCCGGCTTCGACTACGGCATCGTGCCGGACGCCCTCTTCGTGCAGCTCCGCGCGGGCTACCGCATCGGCGTGGGCCTCGGAACGCAGGCGCGGAACGTGTGGGGCACGGACTCGAGCCTCCAGGGCGGCTTCGACGTGAGCCTCGAGCTGAAGCACGAGGCGAACTGGCTCGCGCAGGGCATCTTCGTGAGCCTCCGCTTCCAGTACTTCCAGTTCATGACGAGCTTCCGCGGCCAGGTGGGCTGCGCGTCGTCGTCGTGCGCGCCGATCGGGGCGCAGCCCTACGACAACAACGACCTCTGGGAGATCTGGCCCGTGGGGAGCGATGGCTCGACGGTGGTCGGCGGCATCCACGACACCGTGAACGACCAGAACTTCCGCTGGGGCCTCTACCTCGGCTACGCGTTCCGCTGAAGGGCCGTCACGCGCCGCGCAGGCTCGTCCACGCCTTCTCGAAGCGCTGTGCGCGCGCCTTGCCGGCGACGCCGAGGATCACGCGGTCGCGCTCCCATCGCGCGCGCAGCCCCTCGGGCACGAGCGCCCATGCGCCCTCCATCGCCGCCACGAGTGCCTTCGACTCCTCCACGATTCCGCCGAGCGCGACGTGCACCGACGGCTCGCTCGGGCTCGCCTCGGCGAGCGCCCGCGCGCCGACCACGAGCGCCGTCGCGCGCGCCACGAGCTCGCGCGGGAACCCGTGCCGCACGCCCGTCGCCGCGAGCCATGCCCACAGCGCGGCGTGCACGTGCACGTCCTCGATCGTGCGGAAGGGCTTGAGGTACGCGTCGTACCCGTCGCCCGGAAGGATCGCGTCGGCGTCCACCCGTACGCGCTCGAGACGCACCGACGCATGCGGGATCTCGGGCACGAACGCGGCGTGCGGGAGCGGGGTGATCGTCACGCCGTCGGCGTGCGCATCGACGCGCACGACGCGCAGCGTGGGGCGCTCGGCGCTCGCCTCCGCGAGGCGCGCGACGACGAGAATCTCGCCACCGTCGGGGCCGAGCGTGACCCAGCGCTTCTGGCCGTCGACGACGAAGCCGCCGCCTTCGGCCGGCGTGAGGGTCGTCTGGATGCTCCGCGGATGCGCGCCCTGTTCCTCGGTCGCGGCGAACGACGCGAGGCGATCGCTCGGCAGGCTCGGCACCATCGACTGCAGCGCCGCCGCGTAGCCTCCGGCGAACGCGAAGCCGAGCGCGTCCACGAGCGTCGCGCCGACGATGGCGCGATCGATCGGGCGCGCGAGGGCATGCGTCTCGGCGTGATGCTCGCGCCACCACGCGGCGGGCGAGTCGAAGGAGCGGGGGCTCGCGGGGACGAGGATCGCACGGAGGAGGGGCTCGAGGCTCACGGGGCGATCCTGCCGTGGCGCGCGCGCGCCCGCACGGTCCACCGAGGCCGAGGCTGGACGTCCACCCGCGAGCGCGCGAACGTGGGCCGTCGATGCGCATCCTCGTCACCGGCGGCACGGGCTTCGTGGGCGCGAACGTCGCGCGCGATCTGGCGCGGAGCGGACACGAAGTGATCGCGACGCGTCACGCGCGCGCGCCGGTCGCGATTCCCGGCGTCGCCTGGGAGCCGCTCTCGCTCGAGACGCCCGCGCTGCCTGCCCACGTCGAGGCGGTCGTCCACTGCGCGGCGATCGCGACCGTGAGCGCCTGCGAGGCCGATCCCGCGCGCGCCGAGCGCGTGAACGTCGAGGGGACGCGGCGCCTCGCGCTCGAGACGGCCGCACGCGGGATTCCCTTCGTGCTCGCCTCGACCGACCTCGTCTTCGACGGGAGCGCGCCCCCCTACGCCGAGCGCGACGTGCCGACGCCAGCGAGCATCTACGCGCACACGAAGGCGCGGGCCGAGCGCGCCGCGCTCGAGGCGCATCCGCACGCGCACGTGCTCCGCCTCGCGCTCGTCGTCGGCGCGCACCTCGATCGCGCGGGCGGCTTTCTCGCGTGGACGCTCGACGCGCTGCGCGAGGGGCGCGCGCTGCCGCTCTACACGAGCCAGCGCCGGACGCCGCTCTTCGTCGGCGACGTGGCGAACGTGGCGGAGGCCGCGTGCGCGCGGCGCCTCGCGCCCGGCATCTATCACCTCGCGAGCGAGCAGACGTTCACGCGCGAGGAGATCGGGCGCCTCGTGGCGCGCACGTTCGGCCTCCCCGAGGACGCGATCGTTCCGACGCCGTTCACGCGCGCGGGCACCCTCGTCACCGACGACACCACGCTCCGTATCGACGCGCTGCGCGCCGCGATCGGGTTCTCGCCCACGCCGCTCGCGGAGGCGCTCTCACGGGTCCGGCGCTCGCTCGCTCCGCCGTGATCCGGCGCCCTCAGGGACAAACGACGGTGCTCGTCGTCGTGCGATGGCGCCCCGCGTCCGGCACCGCGTCGTCCAAGCATCCGCTCGCCTGCGTGCTCAGCGTCGTCCACGGCACCATCGCGGCCGTGAGCGACGCCGCGGACGCGAGATCACGGCATGCCGTCGCGTCGGCGAGCGCCAGATCTCGGGGCAGCGACGGGATCACGACGAACGGCGTCGAGGTCAGTGTCGTTCCTCCGGGGACCGTCGCGTTGAGGCAGCTCCGGGTGACGGTCACGGACGCGCCGCTCGTCGTGAGCGCGGGCCCGGTCGGATTGAAAACGACGGAGCTGTCGAGGGAGAGCGTGGCGCCGATGACCTGGATCGTCGCTTGGACGCTGCAGCCAATCATCGACAACACCCCGCTCGACCGGACGTCGATGCCGATGCGTGGGATGCTGACGTTGACGAGCGTTGCCTGTGCCCCGTTGAAGAAGAGGCCGGTCGGGCTGTCGAAGATCGAGTCCTCGATCCGGACGCTCGCGCCGACGTTCGCGACGACCGTGGGGGCGAACGTCACTGAATCGGCGACACGGACCCGCGCCCAGTCGAGGCGGGCGGCTCCCTGAAACGTGCCGCCGGTCCCCCCCACCGTGAGATCCCGTGCGACGAAGCTGGAGCTGCTCCCCGGGCCGTACACGAGCGGGCCACTCGCGGAGGTGGCCTGGACGCGATCGAGCTCCACCTCGGCCGTGTTCGCGAGCGCGATCTGGAGCGCCGCGATGTTGCCGTCGCGGAAGACGAACCGCGTCGAGGCGGGGATCGACAGCACCACGTCGGCGCCCGGTCGGATGTCGAATCCCGTGAGGTCTGCGTTGCGGGTGGTGCCGATGCTCGACGGGATCGAGAGTCGCGAGAGGCTGCCCGTCGGACGCTGGCTCGGGAGCGCTTCCGATCCCGCGAAGCCGCCCGTGATCGGCGTTGCCGGCAGGTCCCAGGACGCACCGATCGCATGATCGCCCGAAAGCCAGATCGGGGCGCCGGGCGAGCCGGAGACGGCCGCTGCGATCGAGCCATACGCCGTCGTCCACGAGCGACCGTCGCCGCCCGACGCGCCGACGCGCACGCGGGCGGGACACGCGCCCGTGCACACGAACATGCAGGCGCTGTCGCACCGGCCCGCCATGCCGTTGCGTGTGCCGTTGTCGCAGACCTCGGTGCCGTTGGGCACGTCGTCACCGCAGTGCTGCGTTCCCTGGCACGTCGTGAGACAGAACCCTTCGCCCGTGCCGTTGGTCGACCCGTCGTCGCACGCCTCGTTCGACTGCGTGACGTCATCGCCGCAGCGGCCCGTGATGGCGGAACAATCGCTCGCGCAGTAGTCGCCGGGCGCCGTGTTCCCGTCGTCGCAGGCCTCGTTCGTCTGCCGGGTGCTGTCGCCACAGGCGCCGGTGACCGCGGAACAATCGCTCGCGCAGTAGTCGCCGGGCGCCGTGTTCCCGTCGTCGCAGGCCTCGTTCGTCTGCCGGGTGCTGTCGCCACAGGTGCCGGTGACCGCGGAACAATCGCTCGCGCAGTAGTCGCCGGGCGCCGTGTTCCCGTCGTCACAGACCTCGTTGGTCTGGGTGGTTCCGTCGCCACAGGTGCCGGTGATGGCGGAGCAGTCGGCGGCGCAGTAGTCGCCGGGGTCGGTGTTTCCGTCGTCGCAGGTCTCACCCGGCTGGATCGCGAGGTCGCCGCACCGGCCGGCGTCGATCGACGCCGCGTCCTCGGGCATGGACGCATCGCTGCCTGCGTCCGCGGGCGCTTCGGCATCCGTCCCCGTATCGGCTCCGACCGGGCCACCGTCCCGGCCCGCATCGGCACCGCCCCCGTCGAGGCGCGTGCTCGCGTCGTCGCCGGCGTCGCCGCGCGCGGCGTCCACGTCGCTCGGTGTCGTCGTTCCCGTCTCGCAGCCCATCACGCACGTGGCGATCGCCACGAGCAGCCATGCCCGTCCCCACATGCGCGCGAGGCTACCATGCGCGCGTGCTACTCCGTGAACGCGTCGCGGTGCGCGCGCAGCGCGGCCATCCGCGGCGCCGCCATCGTGGTGAGGCCGAAGCCGTCGATGCGCTCGTGCGCGCGGTAGCCGCCGTAGTGGGTCGTGATCACGTGGCCGTCGGCGTTGCCCTCGATCGTGTGGAGCGTGCCGCCCTCCACGTAGCGCACGATCCCGCTGTGGCCCCAGCGCGAGGTCGAGATGCGCACGTAGTCGCCGGGGCGCGGACGGAAGCTCGACCACTCGGGTGCGCTGCGATCGATCCACGCGTCGTGGCGCTGGTACCACGCGCGGATCGTCGTGTTGCTCGTGAGGTGCCAGCCGCCCCCGTCGCCGTAGCCGCCGGTGAAGGGAACGCCGGCGGCGCGGTAGACCCACGAGACGAAGTCGCTGCACCAGAGCGTGCCGCTCACCCACTGCGAGAGCGGGCCCGGCGGCAGGACGCGCATCGCGCCGACCTCGGCGAGCGTGTGGCCGTGCTCGGCGAGGGCCGTCTCGACGATGTGGGTGCCGTCGACCGAGGCGGGCGGCGCCGCGCGCGCACGGGAGGCCGGGGCGCGGACGCAGCGCAGCTCCTCGGCGCGATAGCCCTCGTCGCAGAAGCAGTACGCCTGCGCGTCCTCGGAGACGCATTGGCCGTGGCTCGAGCACGACACGCCTTCGCACGGCGCCGGGGGCGCGAGGTGATGCACGATCGGCTGCTGCGCCTCGCTCGGCCACGGGGAGGGTGCGAGGGCGAGCGTCGCGACGGCCCATCCGAGAAAGAGGTGCGACGGGCCGGCGCGCATGGGCTCTTGGACGCACGAGCTCGGCGATCGATTTGCTGCGCGCTTTCGAGACCGGTCGGGGCGCTCGTTCGTCTAGGGTTGCACCATGCAAACCATTCGAATCGTTCGACTCGCCCCCGGTCTCGCTCTCTTGCTCGCGCTCGGCTGCGGTGGCGGGAGCAGCGGCAGCGCCAGCGAGACGGGCGCGAGCTCGACCACCGAGACCTCGACCACCGGCGGGGAGGGCGCGCAGCCCGATTCGAGCTCTTCCAGCAGCGAGCCGACGCTCCCGGAGGAGGGCTGCCCGGCGAACATGCCCGCGGGCGGCAGTGGCTGCACGACGCCGGACCAGACGTGCCACTACTACTCGTACAACGGCAACGAGCACAGCGGCCGCGTCACCTCGGTCCTCGGGTGCAGCTGCTCGGGCGGCACCTGGGCGTGCGACAGCCCGCCGATGATCTGAGCCTCGCACCTCGCGCTTGACGCCCCTCGGGCGCCCCGTCATCATTGCATCCGTTCATCTGGATTCAGTGATGAATGCGTCGCTCGAGGGTCTCTCCGATCTGTTCGCCGTGCTGGGGGATCCCACCCGGCTGCGGATCGCGTGCGTGCTGGGCAAGCACGAGCTGAGCGTGGCCGAGCTCACCGAGCTGCTCGGGGTCGCGCAGTCACGCGTCTCCACGCAGCTCTCGCGCCTGCGCACGGCCGGGGTGCTGAAGGACCGGAAGGCCGGCACGAGCACGTTCTCGTCGGTGGACGAGGACGCGCTCAGCGCCGAAGCGCGCGACGCGCTCGCGATCGCGCGACGCTCGATCGATCCGAAGGCGCTCGACGGAGACCTCGCGCGCGCCGCGGCGCTCGTGAAGCGTCGCGAGGGCGGCGACAAGACGTGGCCCGAGGCGGTCGCGGGCCGCATGGAGAAGCACTACTCGCCGGGCCGTACCTGGGAGTCGATGGCGCTCGCGTTCTTGCAGCTGGCCGAGGTGGGCGACGTGCTCGACGCGGGGTGCGGCGACGGAACCGTCGCCTCGATGATCGCGCCGATCGCCGCGAGCCTGACCTGCCTCGACAAGAGCGAGCGGCTCGTGGAGGCCGCACGCGCGCGCCTCGAGAAGAAGGCGCGGGTGCTCGTGGGCGACGTGGAGGCGCTGCCGCTCCCGGAGGCCTCGTTCGACACCGTGCTCCTCTTGCACGTGCTCGCTTCGGTGCGCGATCCGGAGCGGGCGCTCGCGGAGTGCGCACGCGTCCTGCGGCCCGGGGGGCGTGTGTTGGTCGTCACGCTCGACAAGCACGAGCACCTCGACGTCGCCGCGCAGTACGGGCACGTCCATGCCGGGTTCCGGCCCAAGCAGGTGCAGAAGATGTTGGAGAAGGTCGGGCTCTCGTGCGCGCGCGTGGACGTGACGTCGCGCGAGCGGCGGGAGCCGTTCTTCTCGGTGGTGACCGCGGTCGGACGGCGGTAGGTGGTGGGCCGATCCGATCGCAGCAGGGGTGTCCGGCGCGGCTCTTCGCAGTCCCTCACCCCAACCCTCTCCCGCGGAGCGGGAGAGGGGGCCGCGCGTCGGCATGGGGCGCGACCACGCTCTCGATTCGACCTCGACCTCGACCTCGTTCCTCGCTCGTTCCCCCTCTGAAAGCAGTCGCATGACCACGAACGACACGACGTATCCGAAGTACCTCCGGGAGCTCCTCGACGAGCGCATCGCGATCCTCGATGGCGCGATGGGCTCGCTCATCCAGCGCGAGGGCCTCGAAGAGAAGGACTTCCGCAACGACGCGCTGAAGGGCCACTCGGTGGACCTGAAGGGCAACAACGATCTGCTCTGCCTCACGCGCCCCGACATCATCGGCAAGCTGCACGGCTGGTACTTCGAGGCGGGGGCCGATCTGGTCGAGACGAACACGTTCTCGTCGACCGCGATCGCGCAGGCCGACTACAAGCTCGAGCACCTCGCCTACCAGCTCAACGTCCGCTCGGCCGAGCTCGCCGTGGAGCAGGCGCGCCTCTGGACGAAGCGCACGCCCGACAAGCCGCGCTTCGTCGCTGGCGCGATCGGCCCGATGAACCGCACGCTCTCGCTCTCGCCCGACGTGAACGACCCGGGCTTCCGCGCGGTCAACTTCGATCAGGTGCGTGACGCGTACGCCGAGCAGGTGCGCGGCCTGATGGACGGCGGCGTCGATCTCATCCTCATCGAGACCATCTTCGACACGCTGAACAGCAAGGCCGCCATCGTCGCCGTGGAGCAGGTCTTCGCCGAGAAGAAGAAGCGGCTGCCCGTCATGATCTCGGTGACCATCACCGACAAGAGCGGCCGCACGCTCTCCGGCCAGACGGTCGATGCGTTCTGGACCAGCGTCCGTCATGCGCGGCCGATCAGCGTCGGCATCAACTGCGCGCTCGGCGCCGTCGAGATGCGGCCCTTCCTGAGCGAGCTCGCGAAGGTCGCCGACACGCGCATCAGCTGCTACCCGAACGCGGGCCTGCCGAACGCGTTCGGCGGCTACGACGAGAAGCCCGAGGACACGGGCCGGTTCCTCCGCGAGTTCGCCGAGGCGGGCCTCGTGAACATCGTCGGCGGCTGCTGCGGCACGACCCCGCAGCACATCGCGGCCATCGCCAAGAGCGTCTCCGGCGTCGCGCCGCGCAAGACGCCGGCGCCCGATCATCTCGCGCGCTACTCGGGCCTCGAGACCCTCACCGTCACGCCCGAGTCGAACTTCCTGATGATCGGCGAGCGCACGAACGTCACCGGCTCGCGCAAGTTCATGAACCTGATCAAGGCCGGCGACTTCAACGCGGCGCTCGACGTGGCGCTCGATCAGGTGCGCGGCGGCGCGAACCTGCTCGACGTCAACATGGACGAGGGAATGCTCGACTCGGAGGCGTCCATGACGCGCTTCCTGAACCTCGTGGCGAGCGAGCCCGAGATCGCGCGCATCCCGATCATGATCGACTCGAGCAAATGGAGCGTGATCGAGGCGGGCCTCAAGTGCGTGCAGGGCAAGGCCGTCGTGAACTCCATCTCGCTCAAGGAAGGCGAGGAGAAGTTCGTCGAGCAGGCGCGCGCGTGCCGCCGCTACGGCGCCGCCGTCGTCGTGATGGCGTTCGACGAGGGCGGTCAGGCGGAGACGGCCGATCACCGCGTCGCGATCGCCGAGCGCGTCTACCGCATCCTCACGAAGGAGGTCGGCTTCGAGCCGGAGGAGATCATCTTCGATCCGAACGTGTTCGCCGTCGCGACGGGCATCGAGGCGCACAACCGCTACGCGATCGAGTTCATCGAGGCGACCCAGCGCATCAAGAAGGCCTGCCCGGGGATGAAGATCTCGGGCGGTGTCTCGAACCTGAGCTTCGCGTTCCGCGGCAACGACGTGGTCCGCGAGGCGATGCACGCCGCCTTCCTCTTCCACGCCATCAAGGCGGGGATGGACATGGGCATCGTCAACGCGGGCCAGCTCGCGCAGTACGACGACATCCCGAAGGACCTGCTCGAGCACGTCGAGGACGTGCTCTTCGATCGCCGGCCCGACGCGACGGAGCGCCTCGTCGCCTTCGCCGAGCGCGTGAAGGGCGGCGGCAAGAAGAAGGAGCTCGATCTCGCCTGGCGCGAGGCGAGCGTCGAGAAGCGCCTCGAGCACGCGCTCGTGCACGGCATGATCGACTTCATCGACCAGGACACCGAGGAGGCCCGACAGAAGCTCGGCTCGCCGCTCGCCGTCATCGAAGGGCCGCTGATGAGCGGCATGGGCGTCGTCGGCGACCTCTTCGGCGCGGGCAAGATGTTCCTGCCGCAGGTCGTCAAGAGCGCGCGCGCGATGAAGAAGGCCGTCGCCTACCTCACTCCGTTCATGGAGGAGGAGAAGCGAAAGAGCGGCGCGGTCCAGAAGGGCAACGGCAAGGTGCTGCTCGCCACCGTGAAGGGCGACGTGCACGACATCGGAAAGAACATCGTCGGCGTCGTCCTCGGCTGCAACAGCTACGAGGTCATCGACCTCGGCGTGATGGTGCCGACGAACAAGATCCTCGACGCCGCCGCGGAGCACGACGTGGACGTGGTCGGCCTCTCGGGGCTCATCACGCCCTCGCTCGACGAGATGGTGGGCGTGGCGGCCGAAATGAAGCGGCGTGGGATGAACAAGCCGCTCCTCATCGGTGGCGCCACGACCTCGCGCCAGCACACGGCCGTGAAGATCGCGCCGAAGTACGACGAGCCCGTCGTGCACGTGCTCGACGCCTCGCGCGCGGTGAACGTCGTGAGCGCGCTCCTCAGCAGAGATCAGCGTCCGGCGTTCGACGAGAAGAACCGTACCGAGCAGGCCTCGATCCGCAGCACGTTCGCCGGGGGCCCCGTGCGCGCGCTCGTGCCGTACGCCGAGGCGAACAAGAAGCGCGCCCAGCCGAAGTTCGATGCGACGACGGTGGTGAAGCCGCCCTTCTTGGGCACGCAGACCGTCGAGGAGACGGTCGCCTCGCTCACGCCCTACATCGACTGGACGTTCTTCTTCTCGGCGTGGGAGCTCAACGGGCGCTATCCGGCGATCTTCGATCACCCGAAGCAGGGCAAGGCGGCCAAGGATCTCTTCGACGCCGCGCAGGTGATGCTCGGCAAGCTCGCGGCCGATCCGCGCTTCCAGGCGTGGGGCGTCTACGGCTACTGGCCGGCGTGCGCGGAGGACAACGACATCGTCCTCTTCTCGAACGAGCGACGCGAGACCGAGCGCACGCGCCTGCCGATGCTGCGCCAGCAGCGTCCGCAGGACGACGGCCCGCAGCTCTGCCTCGCAGACTTCGTGGCGCCGCGTGGCGGCACGCCCGACGTGGTCGGCGCGTTCGCCGTCACCGCCGGGGTCGGCGTCGAGAAGATCGCCGCGCAGTACAAGGCCGCGGGCGACGACTACTCGGCGATCCTCGTGCAGTCGCTCGCCGATCGTCTCGCCGAGGCCTTCGCCGAGAAGCTCCACGAGCGCGTGCGCAAGGAGTGCGGCTACGGCGAGGCGACGCCTCTCACCAACGACGAGCGCATCGCCGAGAAGTACCGCGGCATCCGCCCGGCGCTCGGCTACCCCGCCTGCCCGGATCACACCGACAAGCGGAAGATCTTCGACCTGCTCGATGCGAAGGCGATCGGCATGGGCCTCACGGAGCACTTCGCGATGACGCCCGCCGCCAGCGTGAGCGGCCTCTACCTCGCCCACCCCGACGCGCGCTATTTCTCGGTGGGCAAGGTCGATCGCGATCAGGTCGCCGACTACGCGGACCGCAAGAGCATGAGCGTGGCCGAGGTCGAGCGCTGGCTCGGCCCGACGCTGGGGTACGAGCCATGAGCACCCGGAGCATCGGCCTGTTCGGTTGCGTCGCGATCCCGGTCGGGCATCGCGTCGAGGTCTACGTGCTGACGCGCGATCAAGGCATCTTCTCGACCGACGTGCGGCCCGATCCGCGCGAGCCGCTCGTGCGAGATCTCGACACGGGCGTCTACTACGGGCGCGGCTGGCACTTCGGCACCGTGGGCGACGGCGTCGGGACGCTCGCCCCGCGCGTGCCGCATCCGCCGAAGGGCGTCACGGTCGCGGAGCGCTTCAGCGGCCGCGTGACGAACTGCATCGTGTGGACCGACGGCCAGACCGAGAAGTACCACGCGGCCACGACGCTCGAGATCGAGCTCGACCCCGCTGCGCCGCCGGGCGTCGGGATGCTCGGGTAGCGCTCGCGCGCGAGACGGAAACGGCGGAGGCCGCCAGGACGATCGCTCGTCCTCGGCGGCCTCTCGCGCAGGGGTCGGGCTCGCGCCCGCTCGGTCAGAGCTCGCAGTCCGCGGCGCGCATCCCGCTGCCTTCGTTGTAGGCGATGTCGTCGCCCGCACCGCAGGTCAGGTCGTTGTCGCCCGCGCCGCCGTCGAGGATGTCGTCGCCCGCGCCGCCGGTGAGGGTGTCGTCGCCCGCTGCGCCGAAGAGCGTGTCGCTGCCGGCCGCCCCGTCGAGCGTGTCCGCGCCGGCGCCGCCGTCCATGTCGTTCGCGAGCGCGTTGCCCGTGGCGTTGTCGTCGCCGTCACCGCAGAGGATGCCCTCCACGTCCGCCTTCACGTTGTCGGCCTCGCCGCTCTCGCCGTCGTCCGCCGCCGTGCCGTCCATCGTGACCGTGAGGTCGCCGGTGCGGAGCGAGTAGTCGACCACGTCCGCGCCGGTGCCACCGTTCATCACGTCGCTGCCGCTGTCGGCCGCCTCCTCCGCGAACGTGTCGTTGCCCGCGCCGCCGTCCATCGTGTCGTCGCCGTCCGAGCCCGTGAGGACGTTGTTCGACGCGTTGCCGGTGAGCGTGTCGTCACCCGCGCCGCCGATCAGGTTCTCGACGTCGCTCTTGACGTTGTCGGTCTCCATCGACTCGCCGTCGTTCGCCGTCACGCCGTCCATCGTGACCACGACGTCGTTCGTGCGCGCCGAGTAGTCGACCACGTCCGTGCCCGCGCCGCCGTTGAAGGTGTCGCCGCCGTTCGAGGCGTCCTCCTCGTCGAAGGTGTCGTCGCCGGCGTCGCCGTTGAGCACGTCGTTGCCAGCGCCGCCGAGGAGCGTGTCGGCGCCGGCGCCGCCGTTCAGCGTGTTCGCGCCGCCGTCGCCGGTGAGGGTGTCGTCGCCCGCGCCGCCCGTGACGACCTCGACGGTGCTCTGCACGTCGTCGGCCTCGCCGCTCTCGCCGTCGTCGGTGTTCGCGTCGCCGACCGTGACCGTGACGGCGTTCGTGCGCGTCGCGTAGCTGACCGTGTCGCTGTCCGCGCCGCCGTCGAAGATGTCGTCGCCGCTCGTCGCCGAGCCCTCGAGGAAGCTGTCGTTGCCGGCGTCGCCGTAGAGCGTGTCGTCGCCGAGGCCGCCCGTGATCGTGTCGGCGCCGTCGCCGCCGTAGATCGTGTCGTCCTGCGCGCTGCCGACGATCACGTCGTTCGCGTCGCCGCCGTACACGGTGACCGCCGAGGCGAAGGCCGCGCCCGCGCCGCCCGCGCCGCCCGCGGCCGTGAAGGAGTCGGTGCCGCTCGAGAGGCTCACGTTGAACGACTCGACGTTGGCGACGTCGATGTCGCGGTTCGTGTCGTTGTTGATCGCGAGACCCGACGCGCCGAACGTGAAGACGTCGGCGCCGGTGGTACCTCGGATGCGCAGCGAGTCGGTGCCGGCGCCGAGGTCGATGTTGACGCCGCGGGCGGACGCAGTGCCGGTGGCGAAGAGGCCGTTGACGTAGTCGATGATCACGACCTGATCGCCGGTCATGCCCTGGTTCACGTTCAGGACCTTGAGCGTGGTGCTCGTGGCCGCGGGCGAGCCGCACGTGGCGCCGTTCACGAGGATGGCGGAGTCGACCGCGCGACGGCCGATGATGATCGTCTGGTCGGCGTTGTTCGCGTCGATCGTCATCACGCCCGTCATCGCGACGAACGTGCACGTGCCGTCGAGGGCGGTGAGGGAGGCGTAGGCGCCGCCGATCTCCGGGTAGTCCTCGGCGTTGCCCCAGTCGGCCATCGAGCCCGTGGGGGGCTCACCCATGCAACCGCCCGCAGCCGCGAGCACCGTCGCAGCCGCCAGGCCCTTCTTCCAAACCTTTGCGCTCATGGATCCTTCTCCTTGCCCCGACGGATGAAAGACGCGGGCCAGTCACCGAGCGCTTCGGACGACGAGGGATCGGCCTTGAGCCGGGGGCCGAAAGTGCGGGGGGAGCGTCAAGCGTTCGATGAAAGCGTGGGAATCTCGACGCTCGGCGCGCGCGGCCGGAGGCGCGCGGCAGGAGATCCGCCGCGAATCGCCCGCATGCGCACCTGCGTCGCGCGCTCCGATGGCGGGATCGGGCGTGAGCACGGGACGTGCTCCTCGGCGCCGGGCGAGCCCCGTGCGGGTGGGCGCGAGGAGACGACGATGGCGATCGGAACGAACGAGAACGACGTGGCGGGGCGCGGGCGACGGGCCCGAGGCTGGGCGTGGGGCATCGCAGCGGGAGCGCTCGTCGCGTGTGCGCCGCCGGCCGCGGGGAGCGACGCGGGCACGCCCGAGGGTGACGACGCGGCGCTGGGCGACGACGCCTGGGCCGAGACGCAGGACGATGCGTTCGCGCGCGCCGCGCCCGTGCTCGTATCGGCGACGGCCGCGGTGAGCGGCCGGTTCGGCGACGACGTGCGCATCGCCGTGCGCGCCTCCGACGCCGACGGCGATCTCACGTCTCTCTCGCTCGCGCTCTTCGACGATGCGGGGCAGCCGATCGTGCAGTTCGACGGCGATGGCGACGGCCTGCTCGACACGAACCAGACCGTGGTCGCGCTGAGCGCGCCGATCGTCGGCCCGGACGAGAGTGATGGCCTCGTGGTGATCACGGGGCTCGAGCTGGCCGTTCCGACGCTCGCGGCGCTGGACGTCGGCGCGGTCGACGCGCTCGGGCTCGCCTCGGCGACGCAGCACGTGACGCTGACGGCGCAGCCCGTCGTCGAGCTCGGAGGGATCTGCGATCCGGGCTTCGTCGACAACCGGTGCGCGGACGGGCTCGGCTGCCCGGCCGCGGTCCCCGCGGTGTGCGTGGCCGGCGCGCCGCCGGCGCTGACTCGCGCGGCCTACATGAGCGATCCGGGGGCGGTGCGCGTGCTCGTCGAGGGCACCGACGCCGACGACGACGTCTCCGAGCTCGTGCTCTCGTTCTTCGACGCGAGCGATGCACCGGTCGAGCTCGATCTCGACGGCGACGGCGTTCCGGAGTCGACGACGTTCCATGCGCGCGTCGCGGCGGCGGGCGTGGGCGGGCACTTCTTCTACGCGTTCGACGCGAGCGATCAGTTCGCGATCGACGTGGCCGCGGTGAGCGTGACGGCGATCGATCGCGGCATGCACGAGAGCGATCCGATGCGCGCGCCGCGCGCGGCCGCGCCCACGCGCAACGTGGGACAGACGTGCGACGCATCGGGGTTCGATCGCTGCGTGAGCTCGGTCTGCCTCGCCGCCACCGGCGGCGGAAGCCGCTGCGTCGCGGTGGCCACGGCGCGCACGAGCGAGTGCGGCGCAGCGCCGGTGCTCGATGCGTTCGCCGGCGCGGGCTTCGTGGACGGCGAGGCCTCCGGGCCCTCGCTCTGGGATGCTCCCGCCGGGTGCTCGAGCGGCGATCCCGTCGGCCGGCCCGAGGGCTCGCTGCGCCTGCACCTCGATCGCGCCGCGTCCTCGGTGGTGCTCTCGACCGACAACGCCTACACGACGTTCGACACCACGATCTACGTGATGGCGAGCTGCAGCACCGCGCCCGTGGTCGCGTGGTGCGGGGACGACACCCCGGGCTCGATGCGTAGCTGGCTCTCGCACCTCGAGCTCACGAGCGTCCCTGCGGGCGACTACGTCGTCGTGGTCGACTCGTTCTCGCCCGCGGGAGGCCACTTCCGGCTCGACGTCACCGCCACCGAATGATGGGCAGAGAGTGCTCGCGCCACGGAGCGCCCGGACGGGAGCGGCGCGAGCCGAGCAAGACGCGCGTGGCGCCCGGATCGCGCGCGGGGCCGTCTCTCGCTATGATCGCCAGGCCACGATGTGCAGGCTCTTCGGCTTCCGGAGCGTGATCCCCAGTCAGATGCATCGCTCGCTCATCGCCGCCGAGAACGCGCTCGTGCGGCAGAGCGACAAGCACCCGGACGGCTGGGGCGTCGCCTACTACATCGACGGCGCGCCCCACGTCACGCGGAGCCCGGCGCACGCGCTCTCCGATGCGCTCTTCCATCGCGTGAGCGGCGTCGTGTCGAGCGAGACCGTGCTCGCGCACGTGCGCAAGGCCACGCAGGGCGCACACACGGTGCTCAACTGCCATCCGTTCCAGTACGGGCGATGGGTGTTCGCGCACAACGGGGACGTGCCGCGCTTCGGCGAGGAGCATCGCGAAGCCTTGCTCGCCGAGGTGAGCCCGCGCTTGCGGCGCTTCGTGCTCGGCGAGACCGACAGCGAGGTGATCTTCTTCATGCTGCTGACTCGCCTGGCGGCAGTGGGTCCGCTCGCCGCGCCACGCGGAGCCGCCGAGGTGATGGACGCGCTCGCCGAGACGCTCGGAGAGGTCGACCGCCTCGCGCCGCAGCCCGTCGAGAAGCCGAACCTGCTCACGTGCATCGTGACCGACGGCGTGACGATGGTCGCGCACCAGGGCGGCAAGGAGCTCTTCTTCTCGACCTACAAGCGCCGCTGCGCCGATCGCGACACGTGCGGGCACCTCGCGCCGCACTGCGAGGCGGAGACGCAGACGGGGCAGGTGAACCACCTCGTCCTCTCGAGCGAGATCCTCCACGGCGAGAACGTCTGGTCGCCGATGACGAAGGGCGAGCTCGTCGGCGTCGACTGGCGCATGCGCCTCGAGCGGCGCGGTGGCGATCGCCGGCGGCTCGCGATCGTGGCGTGAGCGGCGCATGGGATCGCCGTCCGGGCCAGACGGCCTCGAGGGCCGCCGTCAGGGCGTGTTCGGCTCGCCGGGGCTGAGCGCGCCCGTCGCCGGGAAGCTCGGCGAGACGTCCGCCGGGTCGTAGTGGAAGGGCGAGGGGCCGATGACGGCGCCGCAGTACCAGCTCGCGCCGTCGAGGGCGTTGCCGTCCGAGAAGCGCGTCGCCGCGTGGGCGTTGGCGAAGACGATCACGGCGGGCGAGTAGGCGCGGTCGGTCGCGTCGCCGTCGAGGATGGCGATGCCGTCGACGACCGCGGCGGCGAGCGTGGCATCCGCGATCACGCCGTCGTTCGCCGTCCCGTCGACATCGGTCCCGACGGCGGGCGCGGCGGAAGCCTGGACGAGCAGATACGTCTGCGAGCCGTTCTGGATGTTGTCGGTGAAGAAGCGGTTGCCGTACGTCGTGCCGGCGACGCCGTCGTAGACGGTGCCGCGCTGCAAGAGGACGATCCCGTTCGAGCCGCACGAGAGGCCGGTGAGCGCCTTGCTGACGGTGACGACGCCGCGCGTGTCGGTGCCGGTGGCGAAATCGCCGTCGACGATGACCAGCGCGTAAGCGCCGAGCGCGATCCCCGGGGTGCACCGGAGCTCGACGAATTCGTTGTTCGCGTCGGCGCCCGGCGGGTCGGCGAAGACCTCCGAGAGCTGTACGGCGGGAGGCGGGCCCGCGTCGGCGCGGCCGGCGTCGCTCGCACCGGCATCGGCGCTGGCGCCGGCGTCGGCTCCCGCGTCGACCGCGAAAGCGTCCATGGGCACGAACGCGTCGGTCGCGGACGCGTCCACGCTCGCGGCGGCATCTTCCGTAGCGGCGTCGTCCGGAGCGCCGGCATCCGCGACCTCTGCGTCGTCGGCCGCGGCATCCACGCCGGAGGCGTCGGTCGGCGGCAGTCCCGTGTCGGCGCGCGCATCGGTCGCGCTCCCGTCGGAAGCATCCGCGCGCGCGGCGTCGCTCGCTGCGCCTGCGTCGTCGGCCGGCACGGCCGGCGAACTGCATCCCGCGGCGGCGAGCGAGGCGAGCGAGAGAGCCAGGACGAGGATCGAGCACGAACGAAGAAGCGAAGCGCGCATCGCCCGCGACGATACCATGCGGTCCGCGCGGGGCCCGCGGCGCCCTGTGGGCCCAGCCGCCGGATCCAGCGGGGGTGGACCCGGTCCGCTCCGGGAACCCGGGCCGCGGGCGGATGTCCTGAATGCATGGCACATGCTCCACGGCTCGCCTCGGCGCCTCTCCTCTCCGGAGCCGGCACCTCGGGCGGGGACGAAATGGCCCACGACGCGCGTATCCTGTTCTGCCCGTTCTGCCGGGAGTGCTTCGAGGGCGAGACGCGCTGCCCCGAGCACGAGCTCGCGCTCGTCCCGTTCGACGAGCTGCCGCGCAACCTCGAGGACGCCGAGGCCGATCTCCCGCGCGACGATCAGAGCCTGCCGCCCTTCGACTTCCGCTTCGGTCGCGGGTGGGTGACGGCCGGCGCGCTCGCGTTCGTGGCGTCGTTCGCGATGACCTTCGTGCAGATCCGCGTGCAGGGCGACGCGCGCGGCTTCACGGCGATGGAGGCCGCGAGCGCGCAGGCGCCGAACCTGTGGACCGTGCCCTTCGTCGGCGTCTTCCTCATCGCGATCCTCGGTCGCCGCCGCTCGCTCGCGAAGATGCGCAGCGCGCGTCTCTCGGTGCTCTTGCTCGGGCTCGCGCCGCTCTTCGCGATCGGCTACTCGTACTTCCACGTGCTCGAAGGCGCCGCGCAGCAGGCCGCGCACAGCCACGGCGCGCCGCTCGACGTGAGCCCCGGTCTCGGGATCCTCGTCGCCGCGGTCGGCAGCGCGCTCGTGATGGCGGGCGCGCGGCGTCTCGGCTACGTCGCGCGCCCCGTGCACGGACCTTCGCGGGCCGATCTCGACGTGCGCTCGCCCATCGATGCCGGCGCGCCGCCCCGCGATCGTCAGTAGGCGGTGCCGATCACGACCTGGTCGGTCGCCTCGAGATCAGCGCCGGTCTGGCCGCCGACCAGGAAGTAGTGGGTGAAGTCGGTCGCGAGCGCGCTCGCCGCGAGCGAGAGCGGCAGCGGATCGGCATCCTCGAAGGCGCCGACCTGGCCGTCGCCGTCGAAGGCGCCGTGCCGAACGTGCGTGCTCGCCGCGCCATCGAAGGTGCGCCCTTCGACGCCGCCCACGAGCCAGAGCTCCCCCTGCCTCACGAACGCTGCGCCGGCGACCGGCGGGCTCGCGATGCTGCCGGCGTGCTCCCACCCGGTCACGTTGCCCGCTGTGTCGAGCGTGGTGCGCGTCACGGCTCCGACGGGGCCGCCGTCGTTCTCGCCGCCGACGAGGTAGATGGCGTTGTGGAAGAGCACCCAAGACTGGCGCGCGCGTGGCTCGGGAAGCGAGGGCCCATCGGTCCAGGTCGTGCGCGTCTCGCCGTTGCGGGTCGACGCGATCACCACGCGATCGCTGTAGGTGCCGTGCACGAGCCCGCCCACGAGCGCGTCGTCGAAGGGCGTCACCGGCACGAAGGCGCCGAAGAGCTGGCCGTCGGCGAGCACCTGCGGATAGCGGCTCCAGTCGAAGAGGTGGCCGTCGGTCGGATCGGCGTAGACGGCGAGGATCACGGGCAGCGTGCCCGACGAGGAGCCGCCGCCACCGAAGGTCGCACCGGGGTTTCCCATCGCGTCGCGGATCGGCAGCGCGCCGTGCCCGACGAGCCCCTGCACCACGCCTCCGGGCGCGATGTCGCCCATCGGCTCCCAGGGGCCGAGCGAGTCGCCCTCGATGCGGCTGCGATAGACCGCGCTCGAGATCGTGACGAGGTCGTTGCGCAGCGCCGACGAGCCCCCGAAGACGTAGACGTAGTAGTCGGTCTCTCCGATGCCGAGCACCACGGCCGTCGCGTAGGCGAGCGGCGTCGGGAGTGCCGGTCCCATCGCCCAGCGAATCCCGTGCGGCACGGCGGCGTCGACCGTGGCGGCGTCCACGAGCGCAGCGTCGGTGTCGCTCGCCGGGCTGCCGCAAGCGGCGAGCGAGAGCGCGAGCACGCAGGATGCGATCGAGAGGGCGCGCCTCACGGCAACGTCCCCACGATCACGCGGTCGGTCGCGGCGAGCGGTGCGCCGGTCAGGCCGCCGACGAGATAGACGTGACCGGTCTCGTCGTCGTAGGCGACGGCGCTCGCGGCGATCGGCAGCGGAAGATCGCCCCCGGCGACGCGCGCGAAGTCGCCGAGGTGACCGTCGGCGCCGATGGGCGCGCGTGCGACGCGCGAGCTCGCGCTTCCCGTCGCGCGGCCGCCGTCGATGCCGCCGAGGATCCAGAGCTCGTCGTTGCGAGCGAGCACGGCGGGGAACGAGGTCGTCGTGAGCAGCGTGCCCGCGATGGCCCAGCCGTTCACCTCGAGGCCCGCGTCGCGCGTCGCGCGCAGCACCTCGGCGACGCCGCCCGACGCGTTCTCGCCGCCGACCACGTAGAGCTGGTCGTTCCAGCGCGTCCACGCGTGGCCGAAGCGCGGCACGGGAAGCGAGGGCCCGGTGCGCCAGGTCGGCGACGTGGTGCCGTTCATGATCGCGGCGACGACGACGCGATCGGTCGGGTCGAGCCCCTGCGGGCCGGTGAGCCCACCCACGAGCGCGAGCTGGTGCGCCTCGAAGGGCACGAAGGCGCCGAAGCTCTGGGCGCCGTCGAGCGTCGGATCGTAGCGGCCCCAGGCGCCGAGCGTTCCGTCGCTCTGCACGAACCCCGAGAGCACGAAGGGCAGCGCGCCCGAGGGGCCACCGCCGCCTGCGACCGCGATGCCGACCTCGCCCAGATCGCCGTTGAGGCGCAGCGCGCCGTGGCCCACGAGCGGGAAGGGGCCGCTGCCGCCGTCGATCGCGCCGGCGTCCTCCCAGTCGCCGAGCGTTCCGTCGGCGTGGATCTCGGCGCGGGCGCAGGCGGCCGTCACGGTGTTGAGCGCCGTCGCCGTCGCATCGGCCCCGCCCACCACGTAGAGATAGCGCTGCGTGCCGACCGGGAGGATCGTGGCGGTCGCGTAGGCGAGCGCGGCGGGATAGGCCGGCCCCGCGGTGAACGCGAGCCGGCGTGGCGCGGCCGCGTCGACGTCCCCCGCGTCGAGCGCGACGACGGCGGCGTCCGGCGTGGCGGGCGTGCTGCCACCGCAGCCGAGCGCGAGGAACAACGGGATCGAGCCGATCAGCGAGCGGAGCGGGGTCGAGTCGAGCATCGGAGGCTCCCGGGAAGGACCTGGAGAGAAGGCGGGAACGATACGCCCGATCGCGGCGCGCGGCAGCGGGCTCTCGTAAGCTCGAGGGTGATGCCCGAGGACGAGCTCGACTGCCTGACGTGCGGGGCCTGCTGTCGGACCGGCCACGACGGCCGGATCCTCGTCCCCGCCGAGGATCTCTTGCGGTGGCGGCGCCTCGGGCGCGACGACCTCGCCGCGCAGGTGCAGCCCGGGCACTTCGGCGAGGTCGGCTTCGCCACACGCGAGGACGGGAGCTGCGTGCACCTCGGCACGAGCGCGTCGCCGAACGCGTGCGCCATCTACGAGATCCGCGGCACGACGTGCCGCGAGTTCGAGCGCGGCAGCTGGCAGTGCCTCGAGTTCCGGCGCGACGCGGGCATCGATCGCACGCGTTTGTGATCGCGCGGCTCCGCCACGTTTTTCACGCGCGGGCTCGCGCGGGGCTATACCGAGCCGACGCGCGAAAGAAGGACCCGATGGATCGACCCCGCCCCGAGAACACCGCCGACATCACGATCAAAGCCGAGGACGAGGTCGCCAAGGGACGCTTCTCGAACCTCGCCCAGGTCGGCAGCGCGGTCGACAGCTTCGTGCTCGACTTCGCCTTCGTGCAGGGGCGCGCCGGGTGGCTGCTCTCGCGCATCCTGCTCTCGCCGCAGCACGCCAAGCGCTTCCACGCGGCGCTCGGCGACACGCTCGCGCGCTACGAAGAGCGCTACGGCACGATCGACGCCGGCCCGACGCTGCAGTGACCAGCAAGAGTGCTCGCCTCGCGGAGTGCCCGTACGGGAGCGGCGAAGCCGCGGAGGGGAGGGCGCGGAGCGGGGCGAGCCGAACAGTGACCAGCAAGAGTGCTCGCCTCGCGGAGTGCCCGTACGGGAGCGGCGAAGCCGCGGAGGGGAGGGCGCGGAGCGGGGCGAGCCGAACAGTGACCAGCAAGAGTGCTCACCCCGGGAGTGCGCGAACATCAGCGCGCGCGGCGCTCAGGGCACGGTGAGCGTCACTGACGTGTGCTCGGAGTCGAGCACCACGCTCTGGATCACCGGCACGTTGCCGGGCCGGCTCGCGCGCACCTCCACGCTCTGACCGACGAGGAATCCATCCACGTCGACGGGCGCGACGCCGCGCGGGCTCCCGCCGACCGTCACGAGCCCGCCAGGGGGGGTCGTGTCGACGTGGAGCGATGCCGGCAGCGCCGCGAGGATCGCCGTCTGCTGGACGGGCCCTGGCTGCGCCTGGATCGTCGCGTGCCACGGCTGGTAGCCCGGGTGCGTGACGGTGAACTCGTAGGCGTTGCCGACCTCGAGATCTTCCTGCACGAGCACCGGCGCGATGCCGAGGCTGCGCGGGCCCATGAAGACCTCGGCGCCGGTCGGGATCGAGATGATCGAGATCTCCGGGCTCGCCGCGCGTGGGAACGCGAGCCACACCGCGACCGCGCCGATCGCGAGCAAGCCGAGCAGCACGATCACGTAGGTCCCGAGGCGGCTCGGCGCCGGGCCGCCCAGCTCGGCCGGCAGGGGCTGGGCCGGCGGCGGCGGCGCGAACGGGTCGGCGCCGCGCGGGACCGTCGGCTGTTCGGGGGCGTGGAAGGGATCGTGGATCGGGCGGGTCGGCTGCGCGTAGGTCGGCAGTGCGACGGGCCAGGGGCCCTGCGACGGCGGCGCGGAGACGGTGCGCGCCGGTGGTGGCGTGAAGGCTTGGGGCGCGCTCGTGCGTGGCACCTGCGGCGCCGCGAGCGCCCGCTGCACCAGCTCGGCCTCCGCTGCCGACAAGGGGATCGTCTGGTCCTCGATCGCCGGCCCCGGGGAGGGCGTGCCGTACGTCGCGAGGATCTGCTGCGCGGGCTGCGGCGCGCGCGCGGCGGGCTGCGGCGAAGGCGGCGCGTGCACCACCGGCTTGCCGGCCCACGCGGCGCGCGACGGAGGGGGCGGCACCGATCCGGGGCGCGTGCCCTGGACGGGAGGCTGCTTCACGACCACGCGCCCGCGCGCGCTCTCGACGACCTGTTGACCCGCGAGGCCCTGCCGCACCTGCTTGTACAGCCCTTGGCTGTCGACGACCGTCGAGTCCTCGAAGTCTTCGCCGCCGCTCATCGCGGCGCGACCGGCATCGCGCAGCGCGGCGGGCGCCTCGTCGTCGCGGAGGTTCGTCGGGTCCTCCCACTGCTCGACGTTTCCCGTCTGCTCGGTGGGCTCGTGCTTCGGCGTCAGCGGGCTCGTGGTGATCGCCTCCACCGGGCGCTGCAGGCTCGGCAGCGGCGCGGGCTGCGGCAGCGGCGCCGTCTCGCGGCTGGCGGCTGCGCCCTTCTGAGGACGAAAGGTCGCTCGCTGCTCGGGTCCCGCCGCGGCGGGCGCGGCGACAGGCGCCGGCACGGCCACCGCGCTCGCGCTCGCGCTCTTCGCCTTCCGGTACGGGAGCACGTCGTGGCGCGTGACGTCCTCTTCGTCCTCCCCGAGGTCGGCGAGCGAGGAGAGCTGCACCGCGGGCTTGGGCTGCACCTGCGGCACCGGCGCGGGGCGGTGCTGCGGGAGGTTGAGCAGGCCGGAGCTGCCGGCCTCGCCGAGGGCCGCCGCGCGCGCGATCTCTTCCGGGAAGAGCGCGCTCATGAGGTCGCCCAGGCGCGTCGCGCTGAACGTGGGGCTGTTGGTGTAGAGCCACTGCGTCAGGACGTGCCCGAATTCCTGCGCCGACTGGTAGCGATCGGCCGCGTCCTTCTGCAGGGCGCGCATCACGATGTCGCTGAGGCTCTTCGGGATGCTCGGGCGTCGCTTCTCGGGCGGCGCGATCTCGGCCTTGCGGACCTTGTCGAGCAGCACCGGGATGTTGTCGTCGTTGTAGAGCATGCGACCGGTCAGCAGCTCGTAGAGCACGACGCCGGTCGAGAAGATGTCGGAGCGGTGGTCCATGGGATCGCCCCACGCCTGCTCCGGGCTCATGTAGTAGTACTTGCCCTTGATGACGCCGGCCTCGGTGTGCTCGCTGCGCGAGGTGGCCTTGGCGATGCCGAAGTCCACGATCTTCACTTCGCCCGCGAAGCTGATGAGCACGTTCTGGGGCGAGATGTCGCGGTGCACGATGTGCAGCGGCTGCTGCGTGTGCGGGTCGCGCTTCCTGTGCGCGTAGTCGAGGCCGTTGCACATCTCGCTGACGACGAACGCGCAGACGTCGAGCGGGAGCGCCTTCTTCGCGTCGGCGCACTTGCGCATCACGCGGTAGGCGTCGGCGCCTTCGACGAGCTCCATCGCGATGTAGTAGGTGCCCTCGTGCTGGCCGAGATCGAACGTCTGCGCGATGTTCACGTGCGTGAGGAGGACCGAGATCTTGGCCTCCTCGACGAGCATCTTCAGGAAGTGGTCGTCCTCCGAGTAGCGGGGATGGATGACCTTGATGGCCGCGAGCTTCTCGAAGCCGCCGATGCCTTTCGTCTTGCCGACGTACACCTCCGCCATACCGCCGACCGCCAATCGGCGCAGCAGGGTGTAGGGCCCGAAAGGCCGCGGCAGGTCCAGGTTATCGTCGAGTCCCAAAGGGCGAGCGCGATGCGGCGACGCGGTGCCGCCCCATCGTACTTCAGCATACCCCAGGTGGCCCTCGGCGCGCTTGCGATCGGGAAGGGGAGGGCGCAGATCGAGGGCATGACTTCCGAACGCCCGCGCACGAGCCCGCTCGACCTGGTCGATCCCCAGCGGCTGCGCGAGGTGGGCCTGTTCGGCGGTCTGGACGACGAGACCCTCGCGGTGCTCGCGCGCGAGCTGCCGCAGGTGCGGGTGCAGGTCGCCGAGCGTGTGGTGAGCGAGGGCGATCCGGCGCGCGACATGTTCGTCGTGCTCGACGGCGAGCTCGAGGTGCTGAAGAAGAGCGCGTCGGGCGGCGAGGTGCGCGTGGCGCTGCTCGGCCCTTCGGGCTGGTTCGGCGAGATGAGCATCCTCGACGTGCAGCCGCGCTCCGCGACCGTGCGTGCCACCGCGCCGAGCCGTCTCTTGCGCATCAGCGCCGAGAGCGTCGACAAGCTGCTCTACCGCCGCGACCTGAAGGCGTACTCGCTCTTCGTGATGAACGTGGCCCGCGAGCTCTCGCGTCGGCTGCGCGTGGCCGACGGCATCATCGCCCAGTTCATGGGCTCGATCGCCGAGACCTACGTGCCGAAGAGCCGCTCCTCGAGCCCGGGCTGAGCGCTTCGAGCGCCCGCGGGTGGCGGTCTCACCCATCGGAGCGACGAGCGCGCTCGCGGCCCCCTCTTCCACGGCAGCGGGAGAGGGACTGCGGAGTCGGTGGTGGACCTCGTGGCTGCGATCGATCCACGGCGCCGATCCGCCGTCGCGCGCCTCTACATCGCCATCTCGGCCTTGAAGCGCGTCTCCTCGCGGTCCTTGATCGACTCGAGGATCATCGTGGCCGTCTCTTCGATCGCGCGGCCGCTCACGTCGATCACCATCCACTGCGGGTGGGCGCTGAAGAGCTGATCGGCGGCGTCGAGCTCGGCGCGCACGTGGTCGCGCAGGCCGTACACGGCGTCGGCGGGCATGCCGAGCTGGAGCAGGCGCGAGCGCCGGATCTCGAGAAGCTGGTCGACACCGATCGTGAGCGCCACGACCTTCTCGGGCGGCAGATCGTCGAGCTCGGCCGGCGGCGCGACGCCCAGCACGAGCGGCACGTTCGCGACGCGGAGGCCACGGCCCGCGAGGTAGGTCGAGAGCGGCGTCTTCGAGGTGCGACTCACGCCGACGAGGACGAGGTCGGCCTTGCGGAGGTTCCGCGGCTCCTTGCCGTCGTCGCTCTTCACCGCGAACTCGATCGCCTCGACGCGCCGGAAGTACTCCTCCGAGAGCGGCATCGTCGCCGAGGGCTGGTTCAAGGGCTGCGCCTCGATGTAGCCGGCGACCTTGTGGATGAGGCCGCCGATCACGTCGACCGCCTCGACCTTCTCGCGTGCGGCGATCTGGTGGAACTTCTCGCGCATCTCGGGGGCGACGAGCGTGAAGACGACCATCGCGCCGGCCTCGCCCGCCTTCTTCAGCACCTCGGTCGCCGCGGCCTCGTCGCGCACGCGCGTGAACAGACGGAGGCGCACGCGGTGGTGGGGGAACTGGAGCAGCGCGGCGCGCACGACGCGCTCGGCGGTCTCGCCCGTCGAGTCGCTGACCACGAAGATCTGCGGATCCATCGCCTGGTCGTACCACGAATGCAAAAGGCCCGTGCTCCTTCGAGCACGGGCCCTCCGCACACGCGAGGCTCGAGGGCCTCAGCCCGCGCGCGAGACCGAGCCGCTGCGGCCGAGCGAGCGGCGCGCCATGCGGTTCACGCGGCGGCGATTCTTGGCCTTGAGCTTCGCCGTCTTGCGCTTGCCCCGCGAGCGGTCCTTCTTGCGGGGATTCTTCGAGATCACGAGATACATGGCTTGATCCTCTGAAAAGGCGGCGAGCCCGAGGCTGGCCGAAAGGGAGCGCGCTTCATAAACGAAGACGCCCGGGGCGGCAAGCGCTCCGGGCGTCTTCAGGGGCTCGGCCGTCAGGCCGATGCGATCACATCGTCTGGACCTCGACGCAGCGGCCGAGCGTCGGGTTGCAGACCTGATCCGCCGGGCAGGTGTCGCCAGCGCCCGCGCAGGGCACGCGGCACAGGCCGTGGAGCGGGCTCGCGGCGTCGGTCACGCAGGTCGAGCCGGCCGGGAACGACGAGCAGTCCGCGTCGCTCGCGCAGGCGGGCGTGCAGTGGCCGTCGCCGGCGAACTCGCCGTCGACCATGCCGCCCGACATGCCGGGCATTGCATGCGGCGTCGCGAGCGTCTCGTCGCAGACGTCGCCCGTCGCACACTCGGTGCTCGCGGCCGGGAGGTTCATCGTGTCCGACTCGCCGCAGAAGCCCTGGCGCGCCGAGCACTGACCGTAGGTCGCGCCCATGTGGTCGGGCTGGCACCACTCGTCCGCGTTGCAGTTGCCCGAGCCCGCCGGCACGTCCATGCCCACCGGGATCGTGCCCACCGCGCCGACCGCGATCGCCGCGCCGGTGCCGCCGCAACGCGGCACGCACTGACCGGGGTTCGTCACCGTCTGGCCCATCGCGTTCGTGGTGGTGGTGTCCGAGCAGGTCTCGGTCGCCGCGCACTCGTCATCCGTCTGGCAGACGCCGAGGCAGATGCCGGTGAAGCCGTTGACCGTGCCGCTGAGCGGCGAGCAGGTGTTGCCCGGGCCGCAGTCGGCGACCGTGTTGCAGCCCTTGATGCAGAGGGTCTGCGGGTGCGACGTGTCGCTCACGCCGACGCAGACGGCGCCCGTGCAGGTGGCCGTGGTGCAGCCGAACGTGGCGCAGTGGCCGCCCGAGAGGCAGACGCCCGTGCTCGGGCAGTCCGCGTTGCTCGTGCAGGTGTCGCCGACCATCGCGGTGTCGTCGCTCGTCGCCGGCTCGCAGCGGCCCGTCGTGTGGTTGCAGACGTCGGGCGACTGGTCGTTGACGAAGGTGACGATCTCGCCGTCGTAGGTGATGGCGACGTTCGTGTTGCACTCGACGTCCGTCGTGCACGCCTCGACGCAGACCGCGCCGAACGAGTCACACGCGAAGGTCGAGTCAGCACACTCGGGGCTCGCCGCCGTGGCCGACCAGGTGCAGTCGGTGCGGCAGAAGCCGGTGTTCGCGTAGCGCGCCGAGGTGCCGAGGACCGTGCGGACGCCGCCGAACGTCGCCACGGCCGGCATCTGCGTCAACGTGCGGCTGCAGGAGTTGCAGTTGCCGCACGAATCCGCCGTTGCGTCGAGGTCGCACTGCGTCGCGCAGAGCGTGCCGACCGCCGCGTTGAACGGAGCCGCCTCGGTGGGGTCGACCGGCGTCTGAACCACACCCCAGCCGTCCACGATCTCACCCTGGGTGAGGCCGAAGGACATCTGGAACGTGCCCATCGTGCTGATGTCCTGCAAACACGTCGCGCCGTTGAGGCACTGGCCCATGCGGCAGTGCGAGCCGGGGTTGCCGGTGGCGCTGCTGCAGACCTCGGGGCCGGTGTCGGTGTCGGCGCCGGTGTCCGGCGTCGTGCCCGTGTCGCCGCCGCCGTCGCGGAGGCACACCGGTCCACCGGCGTAGCCGCAGCCCGCATCGGTCGCGACCGGCGGCGGGGGGTTACAGCCGCCGGCGGCGGCCAACAAAAGCACGAACGAAAGGCGATTCCTCATTCGACTCCTCCAAGTCATCGCCCGTCGGGCGACCACGTCCTCGAACCCGTACGCAACCGCGCCGCGATCCGGCGCGCTCCCATCGCCCGGCGCTCTCGCGAGCCCCGGCCTCCCGAACTCCAGAAACTCTCCCGATCGACCGCGCGCCCTCGCGAACGAAGGCGCGCAAAAAACGGCGTCTTGTAATCGGCGGCCCCGTCGCAGTCAAGGCACGCACGTGACCGGACCTCGTCACACACGCACCCGCACGAGGCTCGGGAAGGCTCCCGCGCCGCGCACGGAGGACCCGTGGTGCACCAACCAGGCCATGCGTGGGAACGGCCTTCTTCACTGAAACGCGAGGCGCACCGCGACATGGGAGCCGCAGCCGTCAGCTCCCTAACGGATCGCGGAGGCAACGCACGCCGGTCGCGATCGGAGCGGGCCGCGAGGCGGAGGCGAGCGTCAGCCCTCGCTGCGGCCCAGCACGCGCTGCAGGGCCGCGGCGTAGTCCGCGCGCGTCAGCACGCCGCGCTCGATCAGCGCCAGCAGCAGCGCCTCGTGACGCTGCGCCGCGCTCGCCTCCTGCTCGATGCGATGGGCGGGCTGCGTCCCCGTCGCGCGTAGCTGCTGCGTGCTCTCGGGCGCGAGCGGCGCCGCGCTGGGGATCGACTCGCGCTCGATCTCCTCGGTGCGGGGCGGCTCCGAGCGGCGCCGCGTGCCCGGCAGCACCTGCGTGGGCGGGCCGCTCACCTCGCCGGGCTTGCCGTACTCGCGATCGAGCGCCCGCCGCACCGACGAGAGCGTTCCCACCAGGGCGCGCACGGCGCGTCCCGTCGCCTCGGCGATCGCGCTCGCGCCGGCACGATCCAGCGGATCGGCGAACGCGACCGAGAGCGTGCGATTGGCGTCCACGGCGACGGGCACCGCCAGATGCGTGCGAGCGAGGCTCTCCGGCACCAGCCAGATCGCCTCGCGCTCGACCGTGCCGCGATCGAGATCGATCACCACGGAGCCGGCCTCGCGCGCGATCAGATCGGCGAGGACGTCCTCGCCCAGCAAGCCGCGCTCGATCGCGCGCGCGATCGTGACGTCGTCGCCCTCGACCAAGAGGCCTTCTCGACGAAGCAGCTCCGAGAGGCTCGCGCTCATCGATGCGCGAAGATACAGCGAAACCTCGGCGCGGCGGGCGATTCTTCGTGGGAAGCTCGCTACGGCGTGCTCGGAGGCGTCGTCGTCGTTGCGGTCGGCGTGGTGAACGCCGTGATCGGCGGGGCGTCGACGGGCACCTGCCAGTCGGCGGCGTCCGGATCGACCCGGTCGATCGAGAACGTGTGCGACTGCCCATCGGATGCGCCGAGCTCGAGCACGAAGCGGTAGGTGCGGCCGGCTTTCAGCACGAGGCCCGCGCGTCGCGTGCCGTCGAGCGGCAAGCACGCGGTCTCGTGGCGGCCGTCGCTCACGACGAGGATCGCGCTGGTGTCGAGGCTGAACGCGTAGAACGCCTCGGCGCGCGGCGAGAAGGTGAAGGTGCGATCGACCGAGCCGGCGTAGGCGCCGCAGACGTCGGGCTCGCTGCTCGTCGCGCTCGCGGCGAAGAGCACGGGCTGTCCCGCCGTCAGCCGGCCGCCGGTGCTCGCTCCGACGGCGGTGAGCGAGTACGCGCCCGACTGGCTCGAGTAGCCGCCCACCACGACGCGCGCCGTCTGTCCCTGCGCGAGCTCCACCGTCACGCGCGCGTGCGTGGTGCTCCCGAAGTCGTCGTTGCACGCGAGCGCGGTGCCCGCGTCGTCGAGCACGCCGAGGTACGCGTCGTAGTTGCTGTCGACCTGGAAGACGTACGCGCCGTCCGCGGGCGCGGTGAACGCCCACTCCTGCATCGGGCTCATCGGTGGGCACGACACGCCCGCGATCGCGCCGAGGCCCGTCGTGTCGCCCTGCACGCTCGCGCTCACGGGCAGCGGCTGCGGCGGCGCGGCGGGCGGCGCGGGCACCACCGTTCCGTCGGCGAGCGTGAGCGTGCCGCCGCCGGAGCCGGTCACCCAGAGCTCGAAGCTGCCGGCGCCGCCCGCGTAGCCGCCCTGCACGACGGTGACGGCTTGCCCTTCGGCGAGCGTGACGACCACCTCCGAGGCGCGGGTCGAGCCGTGATCGTCGTTGCACGCGAGCTCGACGCCGCTCGCGTCGAAGACCGCGATCACGCCGTCGTAGTCGCTCGTCGTCGAGTCGAACGTGTACGTTCCGCCGCGGGGCGCGACGAACGCGTGCTCGACCTGCGGCGAGCTCGAGGCGGCGCCGCACGAGATCGAGCGCCGGCTGAAGCTGCCCGTCGTGCGCCCCTGCACGTGGCCGCTCTCGTGCAGGGGCCCACCCGTGCCCTGCACGGCGCCGACGATCGTCACGAACAGGAACCCGCAGCCCGGCGTGAAGAGCAGCGCGAGCGCGAGCACGGCGAGGAGGATGCGTCGCCCGCCCATCACGACCCCAACCGGAAGCCCACGCCGAGCTCCATCCAGAAGGCCGGCATGCGGTTCTCTTCGTCGAGCCGGATGTGGCCGACGAGGTAGGCCGAGATCGCCCAGCGCGGGTCGAAGTACCAGTCCGCGGCGGCGCCCAGCGTGATCAGCGCGCCGGGCGTGAACGCGGCGCCGAAGTGCTCCGAGACGGTGGCGGAGGTCCCATCCGGGAGCAGGACCGGGCGCGGCACCGTGACCTGCTCCGGGAGCGAGGCCACCCAGAGGCCCGCGCCGCCGAGGACCATGAGCCGCAGCCCGTACTCCTGCATCAGCGAGACGCGCGCGCGCAGGAGGTCGGCGGCGATCAGCCACTCCTGGTGGCGGCCCAGCTCGTTGCCGCCGTCGGCGCCGAAGGAGATGGACACGCTCGGGCCCAGTGAGACTCCCGAGCGCGCGTCGGTCGCGAGGATGTCGAGATCGTACGCGGCGAGCCAAGCTCCGTCGGGCTCGAGGCGTCCACCCAGATAGATCGCGTCGCTCACCGGGTGCAGGGCCGGATAGGACTGCGCGCGCGCAGCAGCGGGCGCAGCCAACGAGGCGACCACGAGGGCCGCCAGGCCGAGGAAGCGGAAGAGCACGAGCGCGATCGACGCGCGAGAGGGTGGGAAGTTCTCGCGCGAGCCCACGACGGCGCGGCCGGGCTATTTCTTCCCGCGGATGTCGACCGCGTCGTGCTTGCCGGTGACCTCTTCCCAGGTCGGCAGCAGCTGGTCGGGCGTGACCGTCAGCACGCGCAGGCGCATCACCACGCGCGTGACGCTCGAGGTCTGCGAGAAGCGCACGTGGCGCCCTTGCGCCTGCTCGAACACGGCCTCGGAGCCCGGCCGTGGGAAGGGGTGCGAGAGCTCCATCGCGTCGCCCTCGCGCACCTGGCCGCCCACGAGGCGCGCGCCGCGCAGGGGATGATCGAGCAGGCTCCGCTTGCTCGCCTGATCGATGACGTCGACGCAGTGCAGGCGCGCGTCGAGCGCGTAGATCGTGTTGCGCGTCCAGATCTCGAGGAAGGTCCAGGGCGCGTCGGGCAGCGGCGCCGAGCGCTTCTCGTAGACGAGGTCGATGTCGACGGCCGGCGTGTTCACGCGCTTGAGCGGCGCCATCGGCATCGGCGCGGGGAGGGGCGCCGGCGCGGGGGCCGCGGCGGGGGCGGGGGCGATCCCGGCGGGCTGCTGCATGGCGAGCGGCGCGAGGTGGCTGATGTCGACCATTCCCGAGGGCGGTGCGGGCTCCATCCCGAGCACCTGGCCGGGCTCGTCGACGGTCGGCGGTACCTCCGCGACCTCGAACGGAGGAAGCGACTCCGACTGTCCGAAGCCCGGCGTCGTGCTGTTCTTCTTGTTCCGCTTCGGGTCCTTGGGGTCGACCATCGCTCGGGACAGTATCATGCGTTCTTCGTGGATCTGCCGCCCTACTTTCCGACTCGGGGACACCTCTTTCTCTGCGCCGGCCCGCGCTGCGGGCGCGCGGGGGGAGCGCGCCTGTTCCGCGAGGCGACCGACGCGCTCGAGCGCAGGCGCCTCGCCTACTACAAGGAGGGCGGCACGGTGCGACTGACGGAGGCCGGCTGTCTCGGCGCGTGTGGGCACGGGCCGACGCTCGCCGTCTATCGCGGGGAGGGGGCGCTCGAGCAGGCGTGGTATGCGGCTGCGGATCTGCCGCTCGTGCTCCGTGTCGCGCAGGCGGTGCAAGACCAGACGCCGCTCCCCGACGAGCGTCGCTACGATCGCTGAGCCCGCGTGATAGCGTGCGGGCACCGGGCGGAATGTCGTCGGTCGCACAGCACTTCGGACCCTACGCGCTGGTGCGCCGCCTCGGGCGCGGCGGAATGGCCGAGACCTTCGTCGCCACGCGGATGGGCCCGGCCGGCTTCGCGCAGGAGGTCTGCGTCAAGCGCATCCTGCCGGCGCTCGAAGAGGACCCGAGCTTCGTCGCGCAGTTCCAGGACGAGGCGCGCGTCTCGGCGAGCCTGCGCCACGCGAACGTCGTCTCCGTGCTCGACTTCGGCGTCGTCGACGGCCTGCCCTTCCTCGCGCTCGAGCTCGTCGACGGGATGGACCTCTATTCGTTGCTCGAGTGGCAGCGCGCCCACGGCGAGCGGATGACGCCCGGCCTCGCCGTGTATCTCGCGGCCGAGATCGCCAGCGCGCTCGAGCACGCGCACGGCAAGCGCCCGCAGCCGGTGGTGCATCGCGACATCTCGCCCTCGAACGTGCTCGTCTCGCGGGCGGGCGAGGTGAAGCTCTCGGACTTCGGGATCGCGAAGGTGCTGCGCGGCTCGCGCAAGGCGACGACGACCGCGATGATCAAAGGCAAGGTGCCGTACATGGCGCCCGAGTACGCGATGGAGGGGCGCTTCGATCCGCGCTGCGATCTCTTCGCGCTCGGCGTGATGCTCTACGAAGTGCTCGCGGGCCGCCGCCCGTACGAGGGGCGCACGGATCTCGAGACGCTCACGCTGATCCAGTCGGGGCGCCGCACGCCGCTCGCCGAGCTCGTGCCCGGCACGATGCCGGCGCTCGTGGCGATCGTCGAGCGGCTGATCGATCCCGTGCCCGATCGGCGCTTCGCGTCGGCGGGCGAGCTCCTCGATGCGCTCGTCGAGATCGCCCCGCCGCCGACGGCGCGCAAGATCCTCGGAGATCTGGTGAAGAGGGCCACCGGAGAGGCGCGCCGCTCCGATGCCTCGCAGCCGTTCGTCGTGGCGACGGCGATCGCGGAGGGCGCGCGCGCGTCGGCGTCGAGCGAGCCGACGCCCGCGAGCCCGCAAGACCCCACGCGCACGCGCACGCCGGGCCCGCTCGTCACCGATCGCACGCCGGCGATGGAGCTTCCGGGAGGGAGCTCGGATCCCGCGACGACGCGAACACAGCTCGCGGGGAACGTGCTCGACGAGCTGCGCGCGACCGAGCCCTCGACCGAGTCGCCTGCGATCTCGGATCCGAGCGTGCGAACGGCGTTCGAGGCCTCGCAGGCGAGCGTGCCCGAGACGCGTGCCCGTGCGCGCGGTGGCGCGAGCGCGTGGATCGCCGGGGGCATCGCGCTCGGCGTGCTCGTCGGCCTCGCGCTGCTCGGCATCTACTGGGCGATGCACTGAGCCGAGGTCGAGCCGGAGCCGAGGCCGCCGGCCCCGGACGTCGGGTGGGAGCTGCGGAGCTCCGCGGCGTTCCGATTGCAGACGCGGGCTCCGTCTCGTGCTCCGCGGGCCCTCACCCCGGCCCTCGCCCACGGCGTGGGAGAGGAGCCGCGCGGGACGCTCGCTCGTTCAAGGTCCCGCGTCGCGCGCGCGCGCGTCGTCGGTGGCCGCGTCGTCGATGCCCGCGTCGTCGGTGGCCGCGTCGTCGGTGGCCGCGTCGTCGGTGGCCGCGTCGTCGAGGCCCGCGTCGCTCGTGCTCGTGTCGGGGTGCGCGCGGCCCGCGTCCAGGCGGCCGCGTGGGACCACGATGCGGATCGTACGGCGCACGAGCTCGAGGCCGTCGCCGCGCAGCGCGATCGTCACGCGGAAGACCTGCTCGTAGTCGGCCGGCTCGACGGTGGTGTTCGCGAGGTGGGCCGTGAACACGACCATCGTCCCCGAGCGCACGCCCTCGAACGTGTCGTCGACACCGTCGCCGGCCGGGCGCCGGTCCGCGCGGCGCGGCGCCGTCCCGCCGGCAGGCGGCGTGGCGCTCACGGCCTCGATGGCCCGCACGAAGCCGAGACGATCGTCCACGGGCTCGCCCCACACCTCGTCGTAGGTGAGCGCGTCGGTCGCGGCGCCGATCGCCTGGACGACCGTGCGCGACAAGCCGACCCCGTTCTCGTCGATGTCGTAGACGAGCGGGCACGTGCCGTCGGCGTCCGGGCTCCGCGCCGCGCCGCGGATGCCGGTGAGGCAGCGCCCGCCGCTCGCCGCGACCACCGCGCCCGTCGCGCGCGCGAACGACTCGAGGTCGGGGCGCGCGCGCTCGCTCGACGCGATGCCGATCACGCGCACGTGCGCGGCGGAGAGCGCGCTCAGCGTCTCGGCGCGCCCATGCGCTCCCGGCACCACGCCCGCGTAGTCGCTCGCGTCGTGCGAGGGTGCGTCGGTCGCGTGCACGACGACGCGGAACGCATCGCTTCGGAAGCCCACGCCGGGATCGCTCCCGCCGCCCCCCGCGGCTTGCCCCGACCACGGCGCGGCGAGCACCTCGCCGTCGACCACGAGCCCCGTGCCCCGGGCGATCTGGTAGAGCGCCTCGATGCCGGCCTCGGGCTCGTCACCGCCCGAGCCGAGCGGGCTGTCGAGCTGCGCGACGGCGCCCTGCACGCGCGCCGCGTCGGTCGTCATCGGCGTCAGCAGGGTGTAGGCGCGATCGCTCGGCTCGCCGAAGGGCGCGAAGGGCACGTCTTCGAAGCGCACGACCGCGAAGGCGACGTCGGGCACGCTCGCCGTCAGGCCCGGCACCACCACGTCGACGAGCGCGCCCTGCAGCTCGTCGATCTCGCCTCCGTAACTGCCCGTCGCGTCGATCGAGAAGACCACGTCGAGCCGGCCGAGCGCCGCGCTCGCCTCGAGATCCGTCGTGGCCTCGGGACCTTCGAAGGGAAGGGTGACCTCGAGGTCGGCCGGCGGAAGGCGAAGCGCATCCGGACGCTCGTAGCCCGCGTCGGTCGGCCCGAGCGCGCCGTCGGGCAGGCTCGCCCCATCGCGCCGCAGGCCGGCGTCGAGCGAGAGACCGCCGCGGGGCCCGCTACAGGCCGCGAGCGCCACTCCGACGAGCGCGAACCGCCAGCGCACCCCGGCATCTTCGCACACACGCCCCAAGCTCGCCCGGGCCCGGTGGTCCCATCCTTCGGCCCGGTCGCGGAAAAATCGCCGCGAAGAGAGGGCCGGGGAGCGGTACGTCGTTGACACTCGAGCCACGGACCGACCATCCTCCGTCCCGAGCTCCTTCCACCGGAGCGAGCGTCATCGTGGCCGGAATGTTCAAGCTCCTGATCGCCGACGACGAGGGGAAGACCACGGTCGTCCCGCTCGTTCGCGACGAGATCACGATCGGTCGCAAGGAAGGCAACACGATCCGCCTGACGGAGCGGAACGTCTCGCGCAAGCACGCGAAGCTCCGCCGCAGCAACGGCGCGTTCGTGCTCGAGGACCTGACCTCGTACAACGGGGTCAAGGTCAACGGGAAGAAGATCGCGGCCGAGACGTCGCTCAAGCCGGGCGATCAGATCCTCATCGGCGACTACCAGCTCGCGCTGCAGCTCGACGGGGACACCGCGAGCGCCACGCTCCCCGAGCAGACGGCGCCGAGCGCGGCGGTCGCGCCGACCGAGGTCGTCACCGCGATGATCAGCGCGCCTGCGCCCTCGATGGGGCCGCCGGCGCGCTTCGTGATGATGTCGCCGCCCGCGCCGGGCGCCGAGTACGCGCTCTCGCGCGAGCGGATGCGCATCGGGCGCGCCGAGGACCTCGAGATCTGGGTGAACCACCGCTCCATCTCGCGCGAGCACGCCGAGGTGGTGAACGAAGGCGGGCGCCTCATCATCAAGGATCTCGCGAGCGCCAACGGCCTGCGCGTGAACGGCGCGGAGACGAAGTCGCACGAGCTGCGGCCCGGCGACGTGGTCGAGCTCGGTCAGGTGCGCTTCCGCTTCGTTCCGGCGGGCGAGGCGTTCACCTTCGACGAGGGCCGCACGATCCAGATGGACGCGGTCTCGCTGCCCACCGAGCCCGCGGGTCCGAACCGGACGGCGATGTACGCCGCGGGCGCGATCCTGGTCCTGGCGCTGCTCGGGGGCGCGATCGTGGTGTTCTCGGGCGGTGGGAGCGACGAGCCGACGACGGTGGCGCTGCCCCCGACGTCGGTGGTGGTGTCGGTGACCGACCCCGCCCCGGTCACGACCACGGCAGCGCCTGCCGCCGATCCGAACGTGCTCGCCACGACGGCGATCGCCGCGTGCAACACCGCGCTGAACTCGGGGGATCTCGACGGCGCGCTCGCGCGTGCGGCCGAGGCGCTGCAGTACCGGCCCGGGGATCCGGCCGCGCTCGACTGCCAACAGCGGGCCACGGCGGAGCGCGACGAAGGCGCGACGTTCGCGGCCGGCCTCGCGCACATGCAGAACGGCGACTGGGCGGCGGCGTACGTCGCTTTCGAGTCGCTGCCGGTCGACAGCGCCTATCGTGCGCGGCCCGAGGTCGCCGAGACGATGGCCCACTTCGCGAGCGACTCCGTCACGCAGGCCGAGGCCCTCGCCGACTCGAACCCGACGGAGGCCAACCGCCTCGCGGCGAGCGTGCTCGTGATGACGGGGGTCGACCCCTCGCTGACCGCGCGGGCCGAAGACGTCGAGCGACGCACGCGCCCGCGCGGCGTGGCGCATGCGCCCATCCACCGGCCGGTGCTCGTGGCCCCGCCGCCGACGACGCGCGCGGTGACGCCGCCGCCGCCGACCACCCGCGTGGTGGCTCCACCGCCGACGACGCGCGCGGTGACGCCGCCGCCGACCTCCGCGCCGCCGTCGAGCGTCTCGGCGGGCGCCGAGTGGCAGCGCTGCCTCGCGGCCGGCGACAACAACTGCGTGATCGACCAGCTTCGCGGTCGCGCTCACTCGGCGGCCGAGCTGCGTGCGCTCTTCGGCGCGCAGCGCGCGGCCGGCGATCGGGCCGGCGCGTGCACGACGGCGCGGCAGCTGCTCACGGCGCCGGGCGTGACGGCCGCACAGCAGGCGCAGATTCGTCAGTACTCCGCCGCGCAGTGTCAGTGAGCGCGGTGTCCGTGAGCGCGGTGTCCGTGAGCGCGGTGTCAGTGAGCGCGGTGTCAGTGAGCGCGTCCGCAAGCGCGGTGTCCGTGAGCGCGGTGCCCGTCAGCGCCTGCGCGAGCGCAGTGCCCGTGAGCGCGTCCGCGAGCACCCGTCCCTGAGCACGCGGTCCCGGCGCGCGCCGTGTCGAGCGGTGAAGGCCGGTCGGGCCGATGGCGGAAGGGCCCTCGCTCCGCGGGCGCGAGCACGCGCGAACGCGACGTTTCGTGGCTCCGTCGGGGCGGCGTTCCGCCGCGGTGGTCGCGCTGCAGCACGCCGCGTCGTTGACAGCCTCCGAGGCTCGGCGATAATCGCGCCCGCCCCGCGGAATCGCGCGCGTTTTGTACGTGTGCGCTCTGGCGGCGACCACGGAGCTCTCATGTCCCGGCTTTTCCCCTCCGCCCGCGCCTTCGGGCTCTTCGCCCTCGCCCTCGCGCTGCTCTTCGGCCCGGCGATCACCGGTCATGGAGAACGCGCCGAAGCGCAGGCCGGTCGCCTCCGCTCGGGCGGCATGGATCTCCATCTCTTCCGTCCCGCGATGGACTCGAAGGGCTATTTGTCGGTGAACGGCACCGACATCCTCGGCCACCTCGACTTCGCGTTCGGCCTCGTCGTCGACATGGGCGGCGGCCTCATGCCGTACAACGGCTTCGTCAACGATCCCACGCAGGCCGTGCCGATGGGCTACACGCCGAGCGGGTACTGCGGTCGTGATCTGCTCTGCGGCCGCGCGATCGACTACGTCGCGACCGGCACGCTCCAGTTCAACCTCGGCCTCTTCAACCTCCTCGAGGTCGGCGCGCAGGTTCCCGTCGGCTTCGTCGGCGGCCGCAACGTCACCATCCCCGGGATCTTCAACGACCCGACGATGGGCAACCCCGCGGCCGACAGCTACCAGGGCTTCGGCGGCATCATCCTGCACGCCAAGCTCCGCATCCTGCGCGCCGAGCGCAACAGCGGCCTCGGCCTCGGCGTCGGCCTCCAGGTCGAGTTCCCGAGCGGCTCGCCGAGCCAGTTCGTCGGCGAAGGCGACGTCGTGTTCTGGCCGAGCCTGCTCGGCGAGTGGCGCCCCGATCGCCTGATCCGCGTCGGCCTCAACGTCGGCGCGCGTCTGTTCACGAGCGGCACGAGCGGCATCCCTGCCGGCGCGTCCACGGACCCGGGCCTGCTGGTGGCGGGCGGCGCGCGCACGTGCGGGATGGGCATGCAGATGTGCGCCGTCTCCGGTGGCTCGGCCATCAACTACGGCTCGTTCCTCACGTACGGCCTCGGCGCCGGCTTCCGGCTCGGCGACTCGCCGATCGAGCTCACGGCCGAGGTCTACGGCGCGAGCATCTTCAGCGCCTTCGGCACGCAGGGCGGCACCTCGCTCGAGGCGATGGGCGGCATGAAGATCTTCGTCGACCGCAACAGCTACCTCGTGCTCGCGGGCGGCGGCGGCCTTCCGGTCGGCGGCATCCAGCAGGCCGACGTGCGCGGCATGCTCGGCTTCATCTTCGAGCCCTCCATCGGCGACCGCGACGGCGACGGCTACCGCGACGACACCGACGAGTGCCCGAACGAGCCGGAGGACTTCGACAACTTCGCCGACGAGGACGGCTGCCCGGATCCGGACAACGATCGCGACGGCATCCTCGACATCGACGACGAGTGCGACATGGTCCCCGAGGACCGCGACGGCGACGCCGACGAGGACGGCTGCCCCGAGGGCAACGAGGGCGATCGCGACGGCGACGGCATCCTCGACGCCGACGACCAGTGCCCCGACGATCCGGAGGATCGCGACGGCTTCGAGGACGAGGACGGCTGCCCGGATCCGGACAACGACCGCGACGGCATCCTCGACGTGGACGATCTCTGCCCGAACGATCCCGAGGATCGCGACGGCTTCCAGGACGAGGACGGCTGCCCCGATCCGGACAACGACGCCGACCGCATCCTCGATCACGACGACAGCTGCCCGAACGATCCCGAGACCTACAACGGCACCGAGGACGAGGACGGCTGCCCGGATCGCGGCCCGGTCATCGTGACCGAGACGGGCATCCAGATCCTCCAGCAGATCCTCTTCGAGCGCGACAGCGCCGAGATCCTGCCCGAGTCGTTCCCGATCGTGGACGCCGTCGCGGCCACGCTGGTCGGCAACCCGCAGATCCTCTTCATCGAGGTCCAGGGGCACGCCGACGAGCGATCGAGCGACGACTACAACATCCGCCTCACGACCGACCGCGCCGCGGCCGTGCTCGAGGCGCTCGTCTCGCGCGGCATCGCGCGCGACCGCCTCCGCAGCGCCGGCTACGGCGAGCGCTGCCCGGTCGACCCGCGCCACGTCGAAGAGGCGTGGAACCAGAACCGCCGCGTCGAGTTCCGCATCCTGCGCACCACCGACGGCCAGACGATGACGCGCGATCAGATCGCGTGCCCCGCCGGTCGCGAGCTGATCCCGCAGGGGCAATACTGAGCGCTGCTCGATAGGGAGAAGTCGAAGGGCCGCCGGGCACGCTCGGCGGCCTTTTTCGTGCGTCGCGTGCGAGCGCACGGCCGGCCCATCCCGGGGCTCGCGCGCGGCGGTGAGCGCGCTACCATCGCGCCCGATGTTCGAGAAGATCCTCGTCGCCGGCCGTGGAGAGAACGCTGCGCGCGTCGCGCGCACCTGTCGCCGTCTCGGCGCCGACACCGTCGCGACGTGCGCCGACGGAGAAGAGGAGTCGGTGCACGCGCAGGCGTGCGATGCGATCGCCCGCATCGGGGCCGCCGAGAATCACTTCCGTGCCGAGGTGCTCGTCGCCACGGCGCTCGCGAACGGCTGCCAGGCCATCCATCCGGGCTATGGCTTCTTCGACGAGAGCCTCGAGCTTCCGCGGCGCGCGGAGGCAGCGGGCCTCGTGCTCATCGGGCCGACGGCCGAGACGCTCGTGCTCCATCGCGATCGCCTCGCGCTGCGTGAGGCGGCGATCGAGGCGGGCCTGCGCGTCCTGCCGGCGAGCGGCGCTGCGGCGTCCACGCTCGAAGAGCTGCGCGCCGAGGCCGAACAGCTCGGCTACCCCGTCGTCCTCAAGCGCGCGATCGGCCTCGCCGAGCCGCGCGCGCTGCTCGTCGCGAACGACGACGAGGAGCTCGGCAAGCACCTCGAGACGCTCGAGCTCGACGGGACGGCGATGATCCTCGAGCGCTACATCGAGCGGCCGCGCCACGTCGAGGTGCAGGTCGTGGCCGACGGGCGCGGCCACATCGGCGTCCTGGGCGACCTCGAGACCAGCGCGCGCAAGGATCACCGCCGCGTGCTCTCGGAGTCGCCCGCGCCGGCGATCGACGCCCTGCACGGGCGCGACGAGGTGCGGGCCGCGATCTGGGCCGCCGCGTTCGATCTCGTCGCCTACTCCGGCTTCCGCGGCGTCGGGTCGGTGCAGTTCCTGATCGATGCGCGCGGCGCGTTCTACTTCGCCGGGTTCCTACCGCGCCTCTCGCCCGAGCACGCGCTCGTCGAGATGTGCGCGAACGTGGATCTCGTGGAGGTCGAGGTCGTGCTCGCGCTCGGCGAGGGCGTGCCCGACGCCGTGCTGCGCGCCGAGCCCACGGGCCACGCGGTGCAGGGCCGCATCGATGCTGCGCTCGATCCGCGCGATGGCCGCCCGTTCCCGGGCCGCACGGACGACGTGCGCTGGCCGCCCTCTCCGATGGGTCGCGTGCGCATCGAGACGGGCATCCAGGCGCGCTCGAAGATCGGCGCCGACCACGACCCGATGCTCGCCACGGTGACGACGTACGCGCCCACGCGGCACGAGGCGATCCTCACGCTCGATCGCGTGATCGCCGAGACGCGCATCGGGCCGCTGATCACGAACCTGCGCCTCTTGCGGCGCGCGCTGAACCACGAGTCGTTCCGCGCGTGCCAGTACGACGAGGGGTTCCTCGATCGCGCGTGAGCGGGCGGTCGTGATTCGTGAGGGCCACGAGTCACTCGCCCGCGCGTCCTCCGCCGGCCGAGGCTCGGCGTCGGGCGCTCAGCGACCGTCGGCGCCGACGCCGGCGATGAGGTTCGCGATGAGTCCGGTCCACCCGGTCTGGTGCATCGCGCCGACGCCGCGGCCGCTGTCGCCGTGGAAGTACTCGTGGAAGAGCAGGTGGTCCCGGAAGTGCGGGTCCCGCGCGAGCGCCCCGTACTGGCCCATGAAGGGCCGCGTTCCGTCGGGCCGCGGGAGGAAGAGGCGCGTCAGGCGCCGCGCGATCTCGTCGGCGGCCTCGTCGATCGAGACCATGCGGCCCGAGCCGGTGGGGCACTCGATGCGGAAGTCGTCGCCGTAGTACCGGTGGAACTCGCGCATCGCGTCGATGAGCAGGAAGTTCACCGGCATCCAGATCGGGCCGCGCCAGTTCGAGTTGCCGCCGAAGAGCGCGCTGTCGCTCTCGCCCGGCTGGTAGTGCACCTCGAGGCGCGTGGCGCCGTACGCGAACACGTAGGGGTGCGCCTCGTGGTACTTGCTGAGGGCGCGGATGCCGTAGTCCGAGAGGAACTCGGTCTCGTCGAGCATGCGGCGCAAGAGGCGCTTCATGCGGCTGCCGCGCAGGAGCGAGAGCAGGCGCCGCTGCCCTTGGCCGGGCGTGGACCAGCGCGACACGAGCGCCGCGAGATCCGGGCGGTGCGCGAGGAACCACTCGAGGCGCGCCTTGAACTGGGGCGCGGCATCCACCTCGTGCGGCTCGAGCACCTCGACCGCGAAGAGCGGCAAGAGCCCCACCATCGAGCGCACGCGCAGCGGCTGCACGCGCCCGTCGGGCATGTGCAGCGCGTCGTAGTAGAAGCCGTCGTCCTCGTCCCAGAGGCCGTGCCCCTTGCCGTTCATGTTCGTCATCGCCATCGCGATGCCGAGGAAGTGCTCGAAGAACTTCGAGGCGATGTCCTCGTAGACCGAGTTCTCGCGGCTCAGCTCGAGCGCGATGCGCATCAGCTGCAGCGCGTAGGCCGCGACCCACGCCGTGCCGTCGGCCTGGTCGAGCATGCCGCCCGTGGGCAGGGGCGCGCTGCGATCGAAGACGCCGATGTTGTCGAGGCCGAGAAAGCCGCCCTGGAAGATGTTGCGCCCGTAGGCGTCCTTGCGGTTCACCCACCAGGTGAAGTTGAGGAGCATCTTGTGGAAGACGCGCTCGAGGAACGCGCGATCGCCCTTGCCGCGCGTGCGCTCCTCTTGCTTGTAGACCTTCCACGTGGCCCATGCGTGCACGGGCGGGTTCACGTCGGAGAAGGCCCACTCGTAGGCGGGAAGCTGGCCGTTCGGGTGCATGTACCACTCGCGCGTGAGCAGCACGAGCTGCTCTTTGGCGAGCTCGACGTCGACGAGGCTCAGCGGGATCGCGTGGAACGCGAGGTCCCACGCCGCGTACCAGGGGTACTCCCACTTGTCGGGCATCGAGAGCACCTCCGTGTTGTGGAGGTGCACCCACTCGGCGTTGCGACCCTGCTGGCGCTCCACGGGCGGCGGCGGCTGCGCGGAGTCGCCCGCGAGCCACTCGCGCACGTCGTAGCGGTAGGTCTGCTTGCCCCAGATCATCCCCGAGAGCGCCTGGCGCACGATGCGGGCGCGCTCTTCGGGCGGGCCGTCGCAGGCTGGGTTGCCGCGCGCGTGCGGCGTATCGAGCAGCCCTCGGTAGAACGCGTCGGCGTCGGCGCGGCGCCGCTCGACGACGTCCGTCATCGAGGTCGCGTGCCGCGCGTGGTCCTCGTGGCTCACGCGGAAGAGCAGCTCGACGTGGCCGTGGGCCGGGACCTCGCGCCGCAGCCAGAAGCACGCTTTGGTGCCGCGCCGCTCGGCGCTCACGGCGTCCTCGCGCCCGCGCACCACGCGCTCGTGGAACGCATCCTTCACGGGGCCGCGGTTGGGGACGCCCCACAGGCGCTCACCGTTCGACTCGTTCTCGGTGAAGAGTGGCACCGCGTCGCGCTCGGCGCTCTCGAGGCGATAGCGGCCGAGCTCCCAGTGCTCGAGCTCGATCGCGCCGTCCTCCAGGCGTGCGACCGGGCGCGCCGTGCGATCGATCGACCAGCTCCACGTGTTGCGGAACCAGGCGTGCGGCAGCACGTGGATCGGCGCCGTCTCCGGCCCGCGGTTGTGCACGGTGATCCGCAGCACGAAGTCCTCGGGCGCCTCCTTGGCCCACTCGACGAAGACGTCGAAGTAGCGGCCGCTCTCGAAGGGGACGAGGTCCTGGATCTCGAGCTCGGGCTCGGCGCGGGTGCGGGCACGGCTTCCCTGGACCAGCGCCTCGTAGGGAAACGCCGACTGCGGGTACTTGTAGAGGTAGCGCAGGTACGAGTGGCTCGGTGTCGCGTCGAGGTAGTAGTAGAGCTCCTTCACGTCCTCGCCGTGGTTGCCTTCGGCGTTCGTGACGCCGAAGAGGCGCTCCTTCAGGTACGGGTCGCGCTCGTTCCAGAGCGCGATGGCGAAGCAGAGGTGCTGCTCGCGATCGGAGAAGCCCGCGATGCCGTCCTCGCCCCAGCGGTAGGCGCGCGAGCGCGCGTGGTCGTGGGGGAAGTAGCGCCAGGCGTCGCCCGTCGCCGAGTAGTCCTCGCGCACCGTGCCCCACTGGCGCTCGCTCAGGTAGGGCCCGAAGCGCCGCCAGCGCGCGCCGTCCTCTTCGAGGCGTCGTCGTTCCACGTCGTCCATGTCGATTGGGTCGCCCTCGCGAGGACGACTCTACACGGTCGGGACGGGGCCCCGGGGCGCCGCGCGCGTCCCTTCAGGCGTAGGCCGGCTCCCAGCGCAGGGCGCGCATCCGGGCCTCGAGCTCGCCGTCGCCGACCTGGGGCGCCGCGCCGCTCTTCATCGCGGCGAGGGCCACCGCGCGGGCCACGACCGGCGTGACGCGGCGCAGGCGGTCGATCGACGGGTAGAGCGCGCCCGCCTCGAGGTCCTCCGCCGTCACGGCCTCGGCGACGGCGTGCGCGGCGGCGACGAACATCGCGTCGGTGATGCGCCGCGCCTTCGCCGCGAGCGCGCCCAGGCCCACGCCCGGGAAGATCCACACGTTGTTGCCCTGCGCGATGCGCCGCGTGCGCCCGCCGTGCGCGACGTCGGGGAAGGGGCTTCCGGTCGCGATCCACGCGCGGCCCTCGGTCCACGCCGTCAGATCCGCGGGGTCGGCCTCCGCCGCGCTGTTGGGGTTCGAGAGCGGGAAGATCGCGGGGCGATCACAGCCCTGCGCCATCGCGCGGATGCTGGCCTCGTCGAAGGCGCCGCGCGTGCCCGAGGTGCCGATGAGCATCGTGGGCCGGAACGCGCGGATCACCGCGGCGAGATCGCCCGTGGCCGGGTCGAGCCCGAGGGCGCGCAGGTGCGCGAGCGGCCAGGCGAGCGTGGCCTTGTAGGGCTCGTCGAAGCTGCGGCCCTCCACGAGCAGGCCGCGGCTGTCGAGCACGCCGATGGAGCGGCGCACGCGATCGGCCGGCACGCCGCGCGAGGCGAGCTCGAGGCCGATCAGGCGCGCGATGCCGAGGCCGGCCGCGCCGGCGCCGACGATCACGACGCGCTCGTCCTCGATCGCGAGCCCGCGGGCGCGCGTGGCCGCGAGCACGCCCGCGAGCGCCACGGCGGCCGTGCCTTCGATGTCGTCGTTGAACGAGAGCAGGCGCTCGCGGTAGCGGTCGAGCAGGGCGATGGCGTTGGCCTTCTTGAAGTCCTCCCACTGCAGGAGCGCCTCGGGGAAGACCTTCGCGACGGCGACGACGAGCTCCTCGACGAGCGCGTCGTAGGCCGGCCCGCGCAGGCGCGGCTCGCGCAGGCCGAGGTAGCTCGGGTCGTCGAGCAGGGCGCGGTTGTCGGTCCCCACGTCGAGCGAGATCGGCAGCGTGCGCGCCGGATGGATGCCTGCGGCGACGGTGTAGAGCGCGAGCTTGCCCACCGGGATGCCCATGCCGCCCGCGCCGAGGTCGCCGAGACCGAGGATGCGCTCGTTGTCGGTGACGACCACGAGCTGGAGCGGGCCGTGCGTGCTCCACGTCGCCGCCCACGTCCGGAGCACCTCTTCGATGCGCCCGCGCTGGCCGGGGCCGATCCAGAGGCCGCGCGGGCGACGGTGCACGAAGCCGAGGTCGCGACACGCATCGCCCACGGTCGGCGTGTAGACGAGCGGCGCCATCTCCTCGAGGTGGTCGGCGAGCAGTCGATAGAAGAGCACCGCGTTGCGCGACTCGAGCTCGCGCAGCGCCACGTAGCGCGAGAGCGCGTCGGGATGCGCGAGCACTTGCGCGCGCGTGTGCGCGACCTGCTCGGCGAGCGTCATCACGCGCGAGGGCAGCAGCGACTCGATGCCGAGCGCGCGGCGCTCTTCGGGCGTGAAGGCGAGGTCGCGATTGAAGAAGGGATCGGCGAGCAGCGCGGCGCCGCGGAGGGTGGGTTCAGCCTGTCGCATGAGGTGAGGAGCTATACGACAACCGCGGGCGGGGCGCTTCTCCACGCGCCGCCTGCGGGCGCCTCACAAGGGCGCGGCCTGGGTGTCGTGGAAGCGACGGTAGTCCACGCGGCGCAGGCCGCCCGCCGTCTGCGCGGCGGCGATGATGTCGACGTAGCGCGCCCCCCACTTGATCTCGTCGGCGCCGTAGCTGCGGCGCGCGTGCACGCCCTGCGAGGTGTGCTCGTCGACGCCGGTGAGGATGACGATCATCTCCATCCCCTTCTGCATCAGCGTCTCTTGCGTCTCGCCGAAGAACGGGCTCGTCTCGTCGATCACGTGCATCGCGGTCCAGCCGACCCAGAAGAGGGGGTTCGTGCGGCGCACCAGCTTGAGGTCCACGACCTTGCGGAACGTCTCGCCCTCGAGCGTGGTGATCGTCTTGGCGACGGCGACGTCGAGCGAGGCCGAGACGAGCCGGTTGCCGCGCGCGTTCGCCATCCGCATCGAGAGCGTGGGCTTGCCCTCGTGGCGCGCGATGCAGACCGTGTTCGCGAACATCACGTTCGCGGTGGGCGTCGCGAACTTCGCGAACACGAGGCCGGTGAGCACGGCGGTGAGGAACATGCCGAGGTAGGCCTCGATCGACACGAGCACGTGCGCGTACGTCGTGACCGGGCTCATGGTGCCGTAGCCGATGGTCATCATCGTCTGCACGCTGAAGAAGTACGCGTCCCCGAAGCTCTCCATGTTGGACACGCAGCCCGGCGCGAGCGAGTAGAGCGCGCCGAACAAGAAGTGGAGCAGCGTGTAGACGACGAGGCAGCCGAAGATGAACGTGGTCCACCGTGCGATCACGAGCCGGTGGTAGAGGTCGCGCAGCGGAGCCCGCGGCAGGCCGACCGCTTCGAGTGTCGGCTGGCCCTTGTTGTCGAGGAAGCGCTGTCCGCGGATCTCGGGTCGGGGGCTCGCCACGGGTCACTTTGTCGGGCAACGGGGCGAAAATGTCGAGGGGTGCCCGCCCATTCGTCGACGGATCGCCAGGGCGTTGGTAGAGGTGCTCGGTGCTCGCGGTCGGTATCGATCCCGGTCAGAAGCGCGTCGGCGTCGCCGTGGCCGACGACGACGGGGTCATCGCCATGCCCCGGGCGGCCCTCGTACTGCGCCAGCCGGGCGAGATCGTGTCGGCGGTCGCCCGGCTCGCCCGCGAGCTCGCGGCCGAGCACGTCGTGATGGGGCTGCCGATCGACATGAGCGGGCGCGAGGGCCTGGCGGCGAAGAAGTCTCGCGCGCTCGCGGCGAGCCTGCGGGCCCAGGGCCTGGACGTGGTGCTCTGGGACGAGCGGGCGAGCACGGTCGCGGCGAGCCGGGACCTCTCGCGCCTGGGCAAGAGCGCCCGCGAGGCGCGCGCCTTGGTGGACTCGACGGCGGCGTGCCTGCTCCTGCAGTCGTGGCTGGACGCGGGCCCAGCGGCCCGGCGAGGGCTCTGAGGGATGGCCCGCCGCCCGCGCACGGTGGGACGAGGCGCGCGGCCGCTGCTCGCGGTCGTCGCGGGCGCGCTCGCGCTGCTCTCGTGGCTGCTGATCTGGTACCCGTCGCGGCGGGGGGGCGGGCGCGGGCGCGAGGTGGACGTGGAGATCGCGGCGGGCACCACGCTCGACGCGCTCGCGGCGCAGCTCGCCGAGGCCCGCGTGATCGAGCATCCGGCCGCCTTCGCGATCTACGCGCGCTTGCTCGGTGCGGAGGGGCGCCTGCGCACGGGGGAGATCGTGCTCGCCGACGACATGACGCCGCGCACGGTGCTGATGCGCGTGGCCGAGGGCATGGGGCGGCCGCTCGTCGACGTGATGATCCCGGAGGGGCTCACGCGCTTCGAGGTGGCGGCGCGCCTCGAGCACTGGGGCATCTGCGAGGCGGACGCGTTCCTCGACGCGAGCTCTTCGGCCGAGCTCGTGCGCACGCTCGACGTCCCCGCGAGCACCGCCGAGGGGTACCTGTTCCCGGACACCTACGAGCTGCAGGTGGGCCAGGATCCCGAGGAAATCGTGGAGCGCATGGTCTCGCGCTGGCGCGTGACGGCGCGGCCGGAGATCGAGAACGGGCTCGCGACGCTCGCCGATCTGCGCACCGAGAGCGGCGAGCCCTGGGGGATCCACGAGGTCGTCACGCTCGCCTCGATCGTCGAGGAGGAGGCCGCGGTCTCCGAGGAGCGGCCGATCATCGCCGGCGTGTTCCTGAACCGCTTGCGGAGCGATACGTTCCTGCCGCGCCACCGCCTGCAGGCCGATCCCACGGTGTCCTACGGCTGCCGGCAGGAGCCGGCGCTCGCGCCCTCCTGCGCGGGGTTCGACGGGCGCCACATCACGCGCGCGATGCTCGACGACGCGGCCAACCGCTACAACAGCTACCGGCACGAAGGCCTGCCGCCGGGCGCGGTCTCGAGCCCCGGCATGGCGTCGATCCGCGCGGTGCTGCACCCGGCCGTGCACGACTACCTCTACTTCGTCGCGCGCGGTGGGCGCCGTCACCAGTTCAGCGCCGAGTACGGCACGCACCTCGACGGCGTCGACGCGCTGCGCGAGCGCGAGCGGGCCGCGGCGGCCGCGCCCTGAGGGCGTCGATCACGAGGGTCAGGGACAGCTCGGCAGCGGCGTGTCGGTGTCGAGCATCCGGCACGCCGCGGTCCGTGCCCGCGCGTGGGTGTCGAGCGTCTCCCACACCTCTTCGAGCGGCTCGGGCGGGCTCGCGAACGAGAGGGTGTCGCCGAACTGCTCGTCCGGATGGAAGGCGCCGCGCTTCTGCACGACGAGCGTGTACGTGCTCGATGGCGAGGGAGTCGCGATGCCGGCGTAGCGGAAGCGAGCGCCGTGCATCGCGGCGAGCTCCGCGAGGACCGCGCCGCTCACCTGCACCCGATAGAAGCTGCTGAAGCCCGGCGAGCCGGGGCGCTCGCGCTCCACACGGAAGGCGTCGGCGAACGACTGCTGCGTGACCCGACCCGCCTGCCACGACGTCCAGACGGTGTCGGTGTCGACGAGCGCGGCGTCGGCGTGGTGGACGGCGAGCGCCGCCTGGGCGGCCACGTCGGCGATGCGCGCGCCGTCGAGCGAGCGCGAGATGCGGCCGAGCTCGCGGCTCGCCTCGGGCGCGTAAGTCGCGAGCGCCTGCGCCACGGCGGCCTGCATGCGCGGGCTCGGTGGCTCCACACCGACGACCTGCGTCGCGTAGTCGGCGACGGTCACCGCATGCGTCGTGAGATCGACGTCGACGTCGAGCCGCACGACGAACTGCGCCTCCGAGCCGGACTGGATCACGACCGCGTGACCCGACGAGACCGGGGCGGGCGTGTACGTGTGGGAGTGACCGCTCAGCACGACGGCGACGTCGGGGACCGCCGCCGCGAGCGCCTCGTCCTGGCTCTGCCCGATGTGGTCGAGCATCACCCAGACGTCGGCCTCGCCCGCGTGGGCATCGATCACCCGCTGCGCCTCGGCGGCGTAGTCGTAGTCGGCCGTGAGCTCGGGATAGAAGGGCTCGTCGATCGTCCGATCGCGCTCGTCCCACGGCGTGGACGTGAGGCCGACGAAGCCGACGCGAACGCATCCGATCGTGAGGACCCGCGCCTCTTCGGCGTGCCAGCGCGAGGGGTCGCCGCTCGCGAGGTGGTGGTTGGCGGAGAGGACGATGGCGTGCGGGTCGTTCGCGTGGTCGAGCAGCTCGTCGAGGCTCCACGCGAAGTCGTGGTTGCCGAGGACCCGGACGTCGAACTCCATCGCGCGCGTGAGCTCCACGGTGGAGCGGCCTTCCGAGAGGAGCTCGGCCACGGAGCCCTTCTCGTGATCGTCGCCGCCGTCGGTGAAGATCGTGTAGGGGCTCTCGAGGCGCGTGCGCTCGTAGAAGTGGCGGACGCGCGCCCATGGCGAGATGCCTTGGGCATCGAGGCCATAGTGCGCGTGGAGGTCGTTGACGTGGACGAACGTGAGGCGCTGGCTCGTCGCGCTCGGATCGCACGCCGGCCACTCGCTCCACGACCAAGTGCCGGCGTCGACGAGCGCGGCGTCGCGGCGCGGTGGCCGTGCGTCGGGCGGGCCCCCGTCGAGCCCCGCGTCGGTCTCGACGCTCGCGTCGTCCACCGGCGAGACCGGCGAAGGGCTGCACGCGGCGAGGGCGACGGCGCCCAGGCACGAGGAGGCGGAGAAGAAGAACGCGAGGTGGCGCATGGCGCGCTAGCGTGGCGGGCACACGGGTGGGCTTCGCGACGGTCCCGCGACGTCGCGCCGACGTGCGTGTGACGCGAGCCGCTCGGGCGGCCCGATGATAGTGTCGGCGCCGTGAGCACGAACATCCGCTGGCACGCCGGGAACGTCTCGCCGGAGGAGCGCGCGAAGCTCCTCGGCCATCGCGCCGCCACCGTGTGGCTCACCGGGCTCTCCGGCTCCGGCAAGAGCACGCTCTGCCGCATCGTCGAGCAGACGCTCGTGGCGCGCGGGATCGCGGCCTACGTGCTCGACGGCGACAACCTGCGGCACGGGCTCAACGCGGATCTCGGCTTCGACGCCGCGGCGCGCGAAGAGAACGTGCGACGCGCAGGCGAGGTCTCGAGGCTGATGACGGACGCGGGCCTCGTCGTGCTCACGGCGTTCATCTCGCCCTTCCGTCGTGACCGCGAGCGCGTGCGCGCGCTCTTCGCGCCAGGGCAGTTCCTCGAGGTGCACGTCGCGACGCCGCTCGCGCTCTGCGAGGAGCGCGATCCGAAGGGCCTCTGGGCCAAGGCGCGGCGCGGCGAGATCAAGGACTTCACGGGGCTCGACTCGCCCTACGAGCCGCCGGAGACGCCCGAGCTGCGCGTGTCCGAGCACGGTGGGGAAAAAGCCGACAATGCGGCCGCGATCGTGCGCATGCTCGAAGAACGTGGGATCCTCTCGCCGCCTTGAGTCGGCTCCGAACGGGCCGCCTCGCGAAAGGGGGCTCTCGTGGGTCGAACGCTCTCGTCTCTTCGTCTCGTGTCCGTCTCGGTGCTCGCGCTCGTGGGCTGCTCCAGCTCCACGCCGTCGAGCACGCCGATCGAGAACCTCGGCGCCTCGTACGCCGGGGTCAGCTGCCAGCTGATCCACGACTGCTACGGCGACGTCGTGCTCGGGCTGCTCACCGGCGCGAGCAGCACCGCTGCGTGCGAGAACCGCGCCGAGCAGGCCTACACGAACGGCGCGCTGCCGCGGTTCCAGGCGGCCATCGCGATGGGCACGATGACCTACGACGGCACGCACGCGCAGGCGTGCATCGACGCGCTCCGCGCGCTCGGCTGCAACGCGGCCACCTCGCGCGCGCCGGCGGCGTGTGACGCGCTCTTCGTCGGCACGGTCGCGGCCGGCGGCGCGTGCGCGATCAACGAAGAGTGCGCGGGCGACGCGTACTGCAACGTGGGCGCCGGCTGCCCGGGCACCTGCCAGGCGCGTGGCGGATCGGGCACGGCGTGCTCGGGCGAAGAGGCCTGCCAGTCGGGCCTGCGCTGCGCGCACGGCACCTGCCAGGCGCCCGCCGGGGACGGCGCGGCGTGCCAGGGAACGGAGGGCGTCGACTGCGCGGGCGGGCTCGTGTGCGTCGGTGGGACGGCGACGGCGTCGGGCACCTGCCACACGCCGAGCTCGGTCTTCGCGGCCGGCTCCGGTGCGACGTGCAACGTGCAGATGAGCCAGTTCTGCCAGGAAGGCCTCTCCTGCGTCGTCGAAGGCGCCGCGATGCAGACCTGCCAGATGGACGGCCTCGCGGACGGCGCCGCGTGCCACATCGCGGTCCCCGATCAGTGCGCGACGGGCTCGTATTGCAGCGACACGAACCTCGCGATGGGTGACCTCGCGGGCACGTGCGCGCCGCTGCCGACCTCGGGCGCGTGCGCCTCGGTGCTGCTCGGCGCCCGCTGCGCCGAAGGGTACGTGTGCGACGGCACGAGCACGACGTGCGTCGAGATCGGCGACAACGGAGCGAGCTGCACGAGCGCGGGCGCGTGCGCGAGCGGCGTGTGCACGGGCGGGGTCTGCGCGGCACCCGCGTACTGCCCGACCTGATCGGGTCGCGTCCGGCGCTCGAGCGGGGAGCCCTCTTCCGCCTGCGCGGAAGGGGGCTCTTCGTCATCGGGCGAGCGCGAGGCGGCGGAGCGCCGCGTGCGCCGGGACGCGCTCGAAGAAGGGCGTGCGCCGTGCCGCCGAAGCGATGCGTGCGCCGCGAGCCTCGACGCGCCCGAGCGCGTCGGCGGCCGTCGTGCGATCCGGATCGAGCCCCGACGCGAGGCGTGCCTCGGCGAGCGCCAGCGCGACGTGAGGGTCGGCCTCGGCGTCGTCTTCCGGGGTCGCGGCGCGGAGCTCGGTCGCGAGCGCGAGCGCCTCGGCGAGGCGACCGGTCGCCGTCTGCGCGCGGGCGACGAGCGCGCGCGCGACGCTCCGGAGCGTGCCGTCCGAGGCGCTCGCCGCTCGCTCGGCCTCGTGGAGCGCGCGGGCGGCCTCTCCCTCCAGGAGCGCGAGCTCGGCCAGGTACACGCGCGCGCCCGCCTCGAGCATCCCGTCGTCGAGCGAGCGGGCGATCTCGATCGCGCGCGCGAGCGTCTCGCGCCCGTCCGCGCTCGCGCCGAGCGAGGCCTGCGCGTGGCCGAGGTTCTGGAGCGCGTAGCCCTCGACGAGGCGAAGGCCCATGCGGCGCGCGGCCTCGGCCGCGAGGAGCAGCTCGTCGCGCGCGCGCGCGGGCTCACCGAGGCGCAGCCAGCCGTGCCCGAGGCGCACGCGCTGGTTGCAGGCATCGCGCGCGTCGCCTCCGGCCTCGTAGTCGCGCACCGCCTCCGTCGTGCCGTCGACGAACGCGTCGATCTCGCCCGCGTCGTAGGCGCGCGAGGACCAGAGCGTGCGGATCCAGGCGCGTGCGATCGGATCGGGGCGCGGCAGGCTCGCGGCGAGGGCCTCGGCCCGGGCCATGCGATGGAGGAACGCCGCCTCGTCGCGCGCGCCGAGGTCTTGCGCGGCCACGCGGCAGAGCACCGCCACCTGCACGGGCCGCGTCGCGAGCTCGGTCTCGATCGCCTCGATGCGATCGCCGAGCGCCGACACGTCGGCGCGGCGCGCGAGCCGCGTGCCCGCGGAGACGAACGTGGAGGCGGCGCTCAGCCACGTGGCCGTGCCGGGCGCGGCGAGCGCGAGCGCCTCCTCGGCATCGGCGAGCGCCGCCGCATACTCTGCCCGCCAGCGCGCGGCCTCGGCGCGCGTCGCGAGGAGGGTGGCTCGGAGCGCGCCCTCGTGCGCGAGGGCGAGGCCTCTCGCCACGTGCTCCAGCGTCGCGCCGAGATCGCTCGCGGCGAGGGCGAGCTCGCCGGCGCCCGCCCAGGCGCGTGCGGCCACCTCGGCGGCGCCGCCTCGCTCGAAGTGCTGCGCGAGCACGCTCGGCTCGACCTCGGCGTTCTCGGCGAGCCACTCGCCGGCGAGCCGGTGGCCGAGCGCGCGGTCGTCGTCGGTGAGCGTCGCGTACGCGGCCTCGCGCACGAGCGGGTGGCGCCAGCACACGAACGTGCTCCCTTCGCGCGCACCGCGCTCCTCGGTGACGAAGTCGCGCGTGGAGAGCGCGAGGAGCGGGCCCTCGACGGCGCGCTCGCCGACGAGACGCTGCACGCCCGCGAGGGGCGCGCGCATCCCGAAGATGCTGGCCGCGCGGGCCACGCGTCGCGCCTCGGGGTCGAGCACGGCGAGGCGCGACTCGACCATCGCCAACACGCTCGTCGGGAGGGCCGCTTCGCCCTCGCGCACGGCGCGCGCGAGCTCCTCGAGGTAGAGCGGGTTGCCGTCGCCGCGCTCCACCACGCGGCGCACGGCCTCGTCGCTCGCGGCGGTCCCGAGCGCGTGCTCGACGAGCGCGCGCGCCGCCCGCGGCACGAGGCGCGCGAGCGAGAGGCGCATCGGCTCGGCGCTCGCGAAGACCTCGCTCGCCACGGGCTCGAGCTCGGGTCGGCCGAGCAGCACGATGGTGAGAGGGCGCTCGCTCGAGAGGCGCGAGGCGCGCTCGAGCAGCGCGAGCGAGGCGCGATCGGCGTGCTGCGCGTCGTCGACGAGGAGCAGCACGGGGCCGCGCGCGAGCTCCGCCGCGAGCCAGTCCTCGAAGGCGCGCCGCTCGAGGTCGCCGCGCTGGATCGGATCGCGGCGCGCGCCCGCGAGGACCGGGTCTGCCGCTTCGTCGAAAGGCGTCCGCGAGAGCTCGCCGAGCATCGCTGCCGTGCGCCCGTGCGCCAGCGCCGTGATCTTCGCGCGTCGCTCCGCGAGCGGCTCGCCGTCGCGGATCCCGGCGGCCTCGCGGACGAGCTCCGCCGCCAGCGCGAGCGGGGCCGAGGCCCCGAGCGGCTCGCAGTGCACGGCGATCACGCGCGCGCAGCGGGGTGCGAGGCGCTCGCGGAGGGCGGCGGCGAAGCGCGTCTTGCCCGAGCCCGGGGCGCCGGTGACCTGCGCGATGCGCGCGATCGGCTCGCCCACGGCCTCTTCGAAGAGCCCCTCGAGCTGCGCCAGCTCGCGCTCGCGACCGAAGAGCGGCGCGGCCACGGCGGTGAGCGCCCCGGGCGTCTCGGGATCGCGCGCGAGACCCTCGAGATAGCTCACGCCGGCCTCGCTGCGGATCACGAAGCGCGCGTCGAGCAGACCGGACGCCGCCTCGTCGAGGCGGATCGGAAGCATGCGCCCGGGCGGCGAGGCGAGGACGCGCTGCGTGAGCAGCTCGCTGCCGCGCTGCACCAGCTCGCCGACCGGCACGCGGCCGGTCAAGAGCACGCGCCCCGCAGCGACGGCCATCGGCGCGTCGGGAAGGGCCGCGCGCAGCGCGAGGGCCGCGCGGGCCGCGCTCGCCGCCTGGTCCGACGCCGTGCCCGCGCCGTCGACGGTGACGACGAGCGATCCGTCGGCCAACGCGACCACGTCACCGCCGCGGGGCGCGACCACCTCGCGCACGCGGCCCTCCCGATCCTCGCCCGATCCCGCGGCGAGCGTGCTCCCCGCGTGCAGCGCCGCATCCCCGAGGACGAGCACGACGCAGACCACGCGCTGCTCTCGCCCGGTGAGCGCTCGGGGCGCCGGTGCCAGCGTGGGTCGCAGGGCGCTTTCGTCCTCGAGCAGCGCGTCGAGCGCGATGCGCACCGCCTCGCCGCTCTCGGGCCGCGCGTCGGCGCGCTTGCTCATCATCTGGATGACGAGCGCATCGAGCGACTCGGGGATCGAGGGGACGCGCTCGCGCGGCGGCACGGCCTCCTCGAGCAGCACGGCCGCGAGGACGGCCGCGACGCTCTCGTGATCGAAGGGACGCGCGCCCGTCAGGCACTCGTAGAGCACGCACCCGAGCGCGTAGACGTCGACGCGCGCGTCGAGCGTCCGCCCGCCGCGCGCTTGCTCCGGCGCCATCGTGTAGGGCGTGCCGAGCACGGTGCCGGTGGTCGTGAGCGTCGCGGCGCCGCGGCCGGTGGGGCGCGCGATGCCGAAGTCGAGGAGCTTCACGCTGCCGCGATCGCCGCCGACGAGGAACACGTTCGCCGGCTTGAGGTCGCGGTGCACGATCCCGGCGCGATGCGCCACCGAGAGCGCCGCGGCCACGTCGCGCACGACGCGTGCCGCGAGCGCCGGCGCGAGGGGGCCGCGCCGCAGCCGCGCCGAGAGCGTCTCGCCCTCGAGCCACTCCATCGCGATCCAGGGCGCGGCGCCGGGATGCTCGCTCGTGCGCCCCTGATCGACGAAGCGCACGATGCCCGGGTGCAAGAGCTGCGCGAGGAGCGTGCCTTCGCGGGCGAAGCGGGCCGCCTCCACCGGGCCGAGCTCGGCCAGGATCTTCAGGGCGACCGGCTGGTCGCTCCGGAGGTCGTGCGCGCGGTACACGACGCCCATGCCGCCGGCGCCGGCCTCGGCCTCGATGCGAAAGCGCTCGGCGACCAGGGTGCCCGGCGAGAGGCGCGCGATCGCGCTCAAGCCCGGCGCCTCACGAGGCGCGAGGTGACGAGCTGGAAGAGGATCTTGCCGACCTCGAAGCCGCCCATGCGCGCGTGCGCGGCGATCTCGCGCACCGTGCGCGCCCCGTCGACGGCTTCGAGCACCGTCCGCTCTTCGCGCGACAGACGGTGGCGATCGATGCGCGCGAGCGCCTCTTCGTCGCGGACGAAGACGTCGTCGAACGAGTGCACGTGCTCCTCGACGAGGCGCCACTCGTCGACGCGGCGGAGCCCCTCCATGAGCACGCTGGAGACCGGGATCGCGAGGCGCGCCAGGGAGGCCTCGGGCCGCGTGGCGAGGCGCGTGAAGCGATAGTGGCCGCGCCGCCAGCGAAGCGCCTCGTACACGAGCTCGCTCGTCTGCCGCGTGAGCAGGCGCGTGAGGTCGGCCGCGTGGAGCATGCCGAGCTTCACGAGGCGCGTGCCCACGAGGTCGCGCGACGCGGTGCGGGCGCCGAGCACGCGCTCGAGCTCCTCGGCGTCGACGAGCCCTTCCTCGACCGCGTAGCGTCCGATCCGCGTCTCGGGGGAGGGCGGCCGCTCGAGCGCGAGGTCGATCGCGCCCTGGGAGAAGCAGATCGTGATCGTGCGCGCCTCGCCGGCGCCGTGGATCTCGAGCGCGCCCGTCTGGCGCTGGTGGCGCAGCAGCTCGAGCACGTCGCCCAGCGCGACTTGATCGATGGCGCCTGCGAGCGCGTGCTCGCCTCGCGCGGCGGGCACGAGCGCTCCGAGGTCGGACGCCCACGACAGGAGCACGTCGGGCGACGAGTAGCGCAGGACGGCCGTCGCGACCGCGCTCTCGTTCATGGCGACCCGCGACGACACGATCAGCTCGCCGAGCTTCTGCGCGATTCGCTCGGCGGCCTCGCGACGCGCGGCGTCGTCGAGCTCGGGCTCGGCGCCGGGGGCCTCGGTGGCGCCGGGGCTCGTCCGCGCGCGGGAGGCCTCGCTCTCCACGGCGTGGGCCGCGTCCGCTGCGCTCGCCCGCGCGAGGGCGTGGGTGGTCACCGCGAGGAGCGCCTCGGGCGAGAAGGGCTTGGTGATCGCATCGAGCGCGCCCGTCTGCTCCACGAAGCTCTCCGCGATGCGGTCGGCCTTGGCGCTCATGAGCACCACGGGCACGCGGGCGAGGTTGCGCACCGCACGGAGCGCCTGGACGAAGCGCAGGCCGTTCATGTGCGGCATCACGAAGTCCGTGAGCACCAGGTCGGGCACCTTCGCCGTGGCGCGCTCGATCGCCTCGCGACCGTCGGCCGCGAGCTCGACCTCGTAGCCCGCTCCCTCGAGCACGCGCGCCACGACGCGCCGCAACGTGCGGCTGTCGTCGACGACCAGGACGCGCTGCGAGGGCATCGCGCGATGCTACACGCGCCCGCACCGAGCGGGGAGTCGCCTCGCGCCTTCGGAATGCGAGCTACCGCGCCGGGCCCGCGTCGGCCATCCTCCTCCGATGGCTCAGCTCTCGGTCGGTCGTGGGATCTCGCTCGAGTGGGAGGCGTTCGGCGATCCGAGCGGCGAGCCGCTCTTTCTCGTGATGGGCCTGGCGGCCCAGATGATCCTGTGGCCGGACGACTTCTGTCGTGCGCTCGCCGAGCGCGGCTTCTACGTCGTGCGCTTCGACAATCGCGACGTGGGCCTGAGCACGAAGCTCCACGCCGAGGGCGTCCCGAACGTGGTCGCGCGCGTCGCGCTGCGCACGCTCGCCCACCAGCGCCTGCGGGCGCCGTACTCGCTCTCGGACATGGCAGGCGATCTGGCCGGGCTCATGGACGGCCTCGGCATCCCGAGCGCGCACGTCGTCGGCATGTCGATGGGCGGCATGATCGCGCAGACCTTCGCCATCGAGCATCCGGCGCGCGTCCGCTCGCTCGTCTCGTTCGCGTCCAGCACGCTCGACCATGGCTTGCCGCGCGGCGAGACGGCCGCGCTGCGCGTCCTGACCCAGGCGCCGCCGCGCGAGCGCGAGGCCGCGATCCAATTCGGCGTGACGGTGCTGCGCACGATCGGCAGTCCGGCGCACTTCGATCCGGTGGAGGCGCGCCGCACCGTCGAGCGCGGGATCGCCCGCAGCACCTACCGGCTCGGCGCGGCCCGGCAGATGGCCGCGATTCTCGCCGCGCCGCCACGCTCGCCGCTGCTCGCCAAGGTGCGCGTGCCCACGACCGTGATCCACGGGCGCCTCGACCCGCTCTTGCCGCTGCCCCACGGCGAGGCCACCGCGCGCGCCATCGACGGGGCCCGCCTCGTCGTCCTCGACTCGCTCGCCCACGACATCCCGCGGCCGCTCTGGCGCGAGCTGCTCGGCGCGATCACTTCGAACGCCGAGCGTGCGGGTGGCCGGGCGCAGGAGCTCGCGACGCGCGCCTGACGATCACACGCCGAGCTCGATCTCCAACGTGACCAGCTCGCTCGCGGTGTCGGGATCGTCTGCGTCGAGGCACGCGTAGGCGCGCACGCGACCGGGCGCGATCTCGCCGGCGAGCGCCAGCCCTTCGGGCTTGCCGCGGCTCGGTGCGCCCTGTTCGTCGACGATGCGCGCGTGGCGGGCGCGGCCCTCGGCGTCGATCGCCCCGACGACGGCGCCCACGACCTCTCCGTCGTCGTACGCGTTCGGAGAGCGCTCCGCCGAGGCGAGGTACCAGAGCGCGCCGTGCGCGTCGGTCGCCAGGTCCGTGAACGTGAGGCGCGCGCCCTCGACGGTGCCGAGGTCGTAGGGCTCGACGCGCTCGATCGCCGGCACGGGCCCGCGCCCCGCGAGGAAGGCCTCCATCGCGTCGAGCCGGAGCGCGGCGATCGCATCGACCGCGGGCACGTCCTCGCGGGGCGCGCCGTTCCCGCGGTTGGCGAGGAGCAGCTGGTCGCCGCGTCTCGTCGCGCCCTCGACGTTCAGCTCGGCGCCCGCGAAGCGGGTCTCGGCCGCGAGCCGATCGTAGAGCGCGCCCGCGTCGACGACGCGGTGCGTGCGGCCTTCGAGCACCACGATGCGGCGCCGGTTCGCGTGCGAGCCCGAGCCGAGCGCCCAGGCGCGCCCGCCGTCGATCGCCGCGATGCACTCGAGGTCGAGCTTCAGGGCCTTGGTGCCCGCGCGCGCCTCGAAGACCCTCGCGCCGCCCGGCGCGTAGTCGAGCGCGATCGCCGAGACGGGCCCGTCGGGCGGCACGAGCACCGCGAGGAAGCTCGCGTCGTCCTGGGGCGCGACGAGCACGCGAGCACCCTCGTGCTCTTGCCAGGCGAGGCCCGAGGCCGCGCGCACGTGCGGCGGCCGTCCCGCGGCGGCATCTCCCCCGTCCGCGTAGCGCAGCGATCGACGGGCGACGATGCGCGCCCGACCGCCCTCGCGCGCGCTCACTCCTCGTCCCCGTGCGGGGCGGGATCGATCCCGAGGCGCGTCGTGATGATCTCGTGCGCCACGTAGCAGAGCGGCGTGAGCAGCACGGCCACGACGAGCTTGTAGACGTAGCTCCAGAGCGTGATCTCCCAGATCCGTTCGACCGAGAGGTGCCCGAGCTGGGCGCCGAAGTTGACGAAGATCGTGTCCACGATCTGGCTCAGCGCCGTGGAGCCGATCGCCCGCAGCCAGAGGTGCCGGCTCTCGGTGACGCGCTTGACGATGTGGAACGTGTAGATGTCGAGCAGCTGGCTGACGAGGTACGCCACGAGGGAGGCGCCGAAGAGGCGGCCCGTGAGCGAGAACACCGCGTCGAACGCCTCCTGCGAGACGTACGTCTCCTCGGAGACCGGGGCGAGGCGCGCCGCCATGATGATCGCGAAGCCGACCACCAGCATGCCCATGCCCACGCTCGTCATCACGCGCGCGCCGCGGCGCCCGTAGTACTCGTTGACGATGTCGGTGAGGAGGAATGCGATCGGGAACGCGACGGTTCCCGTGGACATGGAGAGCGTGCCGATGCGGAAGAACTTCCCGGCCACGATGTCGGCGACCAGGAGGCACGTCACGAAGAGCGCGACGAGGACCACGTAGAGCTGGTGCTGCCGGGTGAGCTCGAACTTCACCGCGGCGTTTCTACCACCGCCGTCGTCGCTTCGTCCCGGGGGCCTGCCCCGGCCTGCCGGACCGAGCGGGCTTTCCTCCCTTTCCTTACTGGACGCCCTTCGGGGTTGTGCGAAGGTAGCGCCTTCGCTCTGGGGCCAAAGACGGGATGCCGACCATCAGCGAGTCGATGTTGTGGGGTGGGTTCCTCGTCTTCCTGGGCGTCGTCCTCACGCTCGACCTCTTCGTCTTCCACCGGAAGTCGCGGAAGGTCACCTTCCGTGAGGCGTCGTTCTGGATCGTCGTCTGGGCCTCGTTCGCGATGGGATTCGCGGGCCTGCTCTGGGCGCTGCCGGGCTTCGGGCCCGACGCGGCGTCCCAGTTCATCACGGGCTACGTCCTCGAGCAGGCGCTGAGCGTCGACAACCTCTTCGTCTTCGTCCTCATCTTCAAGGGCTTCGCGGTCCTGAGGGACTACCAGCACCGGGTGCTCTTCTGGGGCGTCCTCGGCGCCATCGTCCTACGAGGCACGTTCATCCTTCTCGGCGCGGCCATCGTCTCGCGCTTCGAGTGGGTGCTCTACCTGTTCGGCGTCTTCCTCGTGTACACGGGCGGTCGCCTGCTCTTCGGCGGCGACGACGACGACGAGGACGAGGACGTCGAGGACAACCGCGTCGTGAAGCTGACGCGCCGCTTCCTCGGCCGCCGCATCACCCAGGGCTGGCGCGGCGACAAGTTCTTCGTGCGCGAGGGCGGCATCCTGATGGCCACGCCGCTCTTCCTCGTGGCGGTCGTGGTCGAGGTCTCGGATCTGATCTTCGCGGTCGACTCGATCCCGACGATCTTCGCGGTGACGACCCGCGGCGTGCTGGTGTTCACCTCGAACATGTTCGCCATCCTCGGGCTGCGGAACGTGTTCATCATCCTGAACGAGCTGCTCCCGCGCTTCCGGTTCCTCGAGAAGGCCGTCTCGATCATCCTGATCTTCATCGGCGTGAAGCTCCTGATCCGCTACTTCGGGATCCACATCCCGGACGGCATCTCGCTCGGTGTGGTCGGCGCGCTCCTCGTCGGATCGGTGGTCCTCAGCTCGATCCTCCCGGCGCCGAAGGAGGAGTCGAAGGACGAGGAAGACGAGGGTGCCGCCAAGACCGAGGCGGCTCCGGCGGACGCGGACGCGAAGAAGGCCGAGCCGGCGAACGAAGAGCCTTCGGACGCGACCGACTGACGGCGTCCCCTGCTCACTCGGCGTCGAAGATGCGGAGGGCGGCGTCGAAGAGGACGTCGGTCTCTCGCCCGGCGCGTGGGGTGCAAGCCACGCCCGTCGTCTCGAGGGCGCAGACGGTGTCCGCGCTCGATGCGGCGGAGAGCGCGGCCTCGCGCTCCGTGGTCGGCACCGGGACGTGCAACGTCGGCGCCGGGAACACGCGCGTGCCGATCGCGGCGATCGGGGCGACGACGCGCGCCTGGGCGCGGGCGAGGTCGGCGGAGCCGAGGCTGGGGGTCGCGCGATCGACCTCGAGGGCGCCCGCCGCGGTGACGCGGCCGCCGAGGCCGATCCATGCGCCGTCGTGCTCGAGCAGGATGCGCACCGGGCCCTCGACCCTCGGGAGTAGCGCCGCGAGCGCCTCGCCGTGATCGAGCGCGCTCGCCCCCTCGATCTCGGCGCCCACGCAATGGCCCAGCACGGCGATCGTCAGGTCGTGGCCGCGCGGCGTGGCGCGCCGCTCCCCGGTGCCGCGGGCGCTCGCGTCGCTGCAGACCACGACCCGCTCGCGCTCGGCCTCGCGCGCGACCGCGAGGATCGCCCACGCCGCGCCGCTCGCTGGAGAGAGCGTCACCGCCTCGCGTCGCCGCATGCCGGCGCTCGCGGCGCGCGCGGCGGAGAAGAGGACGCGCGTGAAGGCCTCGCGGCTGGCGATCGCGTCGTGCGTGAGCGGGAGCGGGCCGAGCGCCGTGATCAGCGCCTCCGCCACTTCGGTCACGACCGGCGCCGGCAGCTCGGGCGCCTCGGGCGCGAGCACGCGCTCCAGCGCTCGCGGGTCGCGCCCGGCGATCGCCACGAGCGCGAGGACGCGCGCCGTCTCCGGCTCGGTCTCCCCGATCAGATCGGAGAGTGCGGTCGCGACGCGCCGCGCGGTCTCGAGGTCCCCGTCCTCCACGGCCGCCTCGACCGCCGTCTCGGCGTACTCGGCGTGGGACGGATGCGCCTCGAAGGCGCGTGTGGCGAGCCGCGCCAGCGCTTCGAGCGCCTCGGGCGAGCGCCCTCGCTCCAGCTGCGCGCGCCGCGCCGCGAGCTGGCGATCGACGAGCCCGACCTCGGAGACGTCCGCGCGCTCCGGATCGATGAGCGGCGCGTGAACCGTCGCGCGGCGCACGTCCGACGCCCGCTCGATCCGCTCGTCGCCCGCGAGCAGCCCGAGCTCCTCCCACGACCGGTACCTCTGCTCGGTCCCCCCGCGGCCCCCGGGCCGTCGCGTCGACACCTGGACGCCCGCGGAGCGCACGTCCACCTCGCGCACCAGGGCGCCTTCGGCGTCGACCCGGGCGCGCGCCTCCTCGGCGCCATCCACCACCGCGCTGCACGCGAGACGCGCCACGTTCTCGTCCGTGCCCACCGGGCGCTCCACGCGCCGGCGGAGCACGAGGCGGTCGCCTTCGACGGAGCCGAGATAGCTCCGGCACTCGTCGCCGCTCTCGCACGCTCCGCTCCACCGCACGCCGGGGATCGGGAACTGCTCCGCGAGCGCGCGGGGCGTGGTGACGCTCGTGTCGACGAGCACCACCACGATCTCGGCGACCGGCCCGTCTTCGGCCGCGCGATCGGTGCAGTGCGCGAACGCCCGCACGCCTGGGCCGCGCGCCCAGAACGAGCCCTCGCTCGCGATCTCCAGCGCCTCCCGGTGGCGCGGCGCGACGGCCGCCGGCCAGCCGACGACGCACTCGTGGGCGCGGGTCGGGAGCGGCTCGCACAAACGCGCGACGAGCGCTGCGCGATCGGAATCGCGAGCGCTCGTCGCCGTCGCAGGCGCCGGGCTCGCGCCGCATGCGCAGAGGCAGGCGCCGAGAGCCAGGGACCGAATCCGCTTCACGCGGCGAGCTTACCCGCCGCGTCGGCGTCTCACACGTCGTAGCCGGGGAAGAACCAGCCGATCTCGAACTTGGCCGTGTCCGGGCCGTCCGAGCCGTGCGACGCGTTCTCGCCCACGTTCGCGCCGAAGAGCTTGCGCACGGTGCCGTCGGCCGCCTTCTTCGGGTCGGTCGCGCCCATCGTCTCGCGCCACTTGGCGATCGCGCTCTCGCCCTCGAGCACCATCACGACGCACGGGCCGCGCGTCATGAAGTCCACGAGCTCGCCGAAGAAGGGGCGCTCCTTGTGGACGTAGTAGAAGCCTTCGGCGATCGGGCGCGTCATGTGCATCATGCGCATCGCCTTGATCTTCAAGCCGTTCTTCTCGATGAGCGAGAGGATCCCGCCGATGTGGTTCTTCTCGACCGCGTCGGGCTTCACGATCGCGAACGTCTTCTCGATGGCCATTCGAAGCTCACTTCCTGTTGGGTATTCGTGAGCGCACACGCGCCCACCGAAAACGGCCGGCGACGTAGCATGGAAAAAGCCTGTCGTCCGCTAGGGATCGACAGGCTTCCTCGTTTTGGGGTGAGATTCTGAAGATGCGTTCAGGTCGCAGCCTCGAGTGCTCGCTCACGGAGGACCCGTACGGGAGCGGGCTCCGCCCGCGGACGGCAGGGCCGCAGGGAGCGAGCCTCGGCGGCAGTCACTTCAGCATCGACTTGAGCGTCTCGCCCATGTGGCTGGGCGTGGGGCTCATCTTGATGCCGGCCTCCTGCATGGCGGCGATCTTCGCGCTCGCCGTGCCCTTGCCGCCGCTGATGATCGCGCCCGCGTGGCCCATGCGCTTGCCGGGCGGCGCCGTGGTGCCCGCGATGAAGCCGGCGACCGGCTTCTTGAAGTGCTGCTTGATGTACTCGGCCGCCGTCTCCTCGGCCGAGCCGCCGATCTCGCCGATCATGATCACGCCGTCCGTCTCCGGGTCGGCGTTGAACAGCTTGAGCACGTCGACGAAGTCGGTGCCGTTGATCGGGTCGCCGCCGATGCCCACGGCCGAGCTCTGGCCGAGGCCGAGCGCGGTGAGCTGACCGACCGCCTCGTAGGTGAGCGTGCCGGAGCGCGACACGACGCCGATGCGGCCCGGGCGGTGGATGTGGCCCGGCATGATGCCGATCTTGCACTTGCCGCCCGGCGAGATGACGCCGGGGCAGTTGGGGCCGATGAGGCGCGTCTTCTTGTCGCCCGTTTGCGCGTCGAGCACGCGGCGCACGCGCATCATGTCCATCACCGGGATGCCCTCGGTGATCGCGATGACGAGCTCGACGCCCGCCTCGATCGCCTCGAGGATCGAGTCGGCGGCGGCGGGCGGCGGCACGAACACGCAGCTCACGTTCGCGCCCGTCTGCTTCACCGCGTCGGCCACGGTGTCGTAGACCGGCAGGTTCTTCTTGCTGGTCGCGCCCGTCCACGTCTGGCCGCCGCGGCCCGGCGTGACGCCGGCGACGACGTCGGTGCCGTACGCGATGCACTGGTCGGCGTGGAAGCCGCCCGCGCTGCCCGTGATGCCCTGGAAGAGGACCTTGGTGTCTTTGCCAACGAGGATCGACATCTCAGTTTCCTCCGCCCTTCACCAGCTTCACGATCATCTGCGCGCCCTCGGCCATCGACGCCGCCGGCGTGATCGCGAGGCCGCTGTTCTTCAGGATCTCGCGGCCGAGCTCCACGTTCGTTCCCTCGAGGCGACAGACGACCGGGACCTTCAGCCCGAGCTCCTTGGCCGCCGCGATGACGCCCTCGGCGATGACGTCGCACTTCATGATGCCGCCGAAGATGTTGACGAAGATGCCCTTCACGTTCGGATCCGTGAGGATGATGCGGAAGGCGCGCGTGACCTGGTCCTTCGTGGCGCCGCCGCCGACGTCCAGGAAGTTCGCCGGGTCGCCGCCGTAGTGCTTGATGATGTCCATCGTGCTCATCGCGAGGCCGGCGCCGTTCACGAGACAGCCGATGGTGCCGTCGAGCTTCACGTAGCTCAGGCCCGCGGCCTTCGCTTCCGTCTCGGTGGGCTCTTCTTCGTTCGCGTCCCGCATCTCTTCCCACTCGGGGTGGCGGAAGCTCGCGTTCTCGTCGAAGTTCACCTTCGCATCGAGCGCGATGATCTTCTCGTCGGCGGTCGCGAGCAGCGGGTTCACCTCGAGGAGCGAGCAGTCTTCCTTCACGAAGAGCTCGTAGAGCTTGCTCGTGATGTCGCAGAAGGCGCCGACGGCCTTGCCCTTGAGGCCGAGCTGGAACGCGAGCTCGCGGCCGTAGTGGGCCTGCATGCCCTCGATGGGATCGATCACGACCGTGAGGATCTTCTCCGGCGTGTCGTGCGCGACCTTCTCGATGTCCATGCCGCCTTCGGTCGAGGCGATCACGGCGACGCGGCGCGTGGCGCGGTCGACGACCATCGAGAGGTAGAGCTCGCGCGCGCCCTCGAGGTTCATCCCCTGCTCGATGTAGAGGCGCTTGACGATCTTGCCCGCCGGGCCCGTCTGCACGGTGACGAGGTTCATCCCGAGGATGGCCTTGGCCTTCTCCTCGAGCGCGGCCATGCCCTTGGCGACCTTCACGCCGCCGCCCTTGCCGCGGCCACCGGCGTGGATCTGCGCCTTCACGACGACGACGTCGCTCTTGGTCTCGGCCATCAGCGTCTCGGCGGCCTTCTTGGCCTCGTCGAGGGTGAACGCCGGGATGCCCTTCGGAACGGGGATGCCGTAGCGGGCGAAGAGCTTCTTGCCCTGGTACTCGTGGATGTTCATGCGACTCCTGCCGCGCGCTGGCGGGCGCGAGACCGTAGCGGGATCGGCGGTTCCCGATCAAGCCGCGCGGCAGGGGAGGGGCGTGTTCGATCGCGACCGGATCCGGACGCAGCCCACCGTCAACGGCGACGACGGCGGCGTGTGGCGCCGAGGAGCGCGAGCGCCACGAGGGACAGCGCACCGAGGCCGGGGCCGCGTGCGCCTGCGCGGCAGCCGCAGCCGGACGAGCTCGCGGGCGTGCCGGTGCTGCCGCCGTCGCGCAGGGCCGTTCCGCCGCCGTCCACGCCGGGCGTGCTGCCGGCGTCGGTGCCCGGCGTGCTGCCCGCGTCGTTCCCCGGTGTCGTGCCCGCGTCGACCTCGACCACGGGCTGGCCGTGCTCGTACGCACCCACGTCGATCGCGCTCCCGACGATCGTGCGCGCCGAGGTGCTGCGCGGGTGCAGGTACTGGAGCATCGGCACGAGCGACATCGCGCCGTCGCTCCCGGGATCGACGCCCATGTCGATCGGCATCGAGCCGTCCACGAGGTGGTAGTCGAACGAGGCAGCGTCCACGAGCACGCTCGCGGGCGGCTGCAGGTTGCCGGCCATGCGCACGACGTGGCCGCCGCTCACCACGGCGCCGGGGCCGATGAAGAGGTTGTTCACGATCTCGAGATCGATCGGCGCCGTCGCGTTGATGAAGGGGCCGTTCGTGTCGTCGTTCACGATCGTGTTGTTCACGAGGAACACGTGGTGATCGGGCCACTGCATCCCGTCGCCGCCGATGCTGACGATGTTGTGGTTGCCGCCCGCCGCGCTCTGCTCGATCAGGTTGCCGATCACGTACGCGATGCCGCCCTCCGGCAGCTGCAGCTCGTAGCTCGAGTGGGAGGCCTGCGCGGTGAGCCGGTTCGCGATCACGTAGTTGTGGTGCGCGCGCGACTTGAAGAGGTGGCCGATGTCCGGGCCGTCCGCGAGATCGTGCGACCAGTTGCCGCGGAAGGTGAGGGTGTCGATCTCGTTGATGTAGACGCTGTGCGTGAACCCGAAGTCGCCGAGGCCGTTGCCGACGAACTCGTTGTTCTCGATCAGCGCGACGTTGTCGCCGTGGTTACCGCCGAGGATGCCGTCCTCGTTGTTGCGGAACACGCAGTTGCGCACCGTGAGCATGCCGCCGCCCTGCCAGCGGATGCCGGCGCCGTTGCCGTCGGGCACGCTCGCGCCCACGAACGTGATGCCCTCGATCGTGATGTCGGCGCCGTCGACGATGAAGATGCCCTTACCGCCCTGCCGGGTGAGGGCCATCCCCGTCATGTCGATCACGACGTCGCCGCCGGTGCCGCGGATCGTGAGGCCGTTCGCCGACCACACGACCTCCTCGTGATAGGTGCCGGCCTGGATCTCGATCGTGTCGCCGTCGGTCGCCGCAGCCGCCGCAGCGCCGATGGTCGTGTACGTCTGGCCAGGGCCGACGACGAGCTGGGCCGAGGCCGGCGCGGCGACGAGGGAGACGAGCGCGAGGACGAGCGCGGGGAGCGTGTGACGCATGCGGAGACGATCGCACGCCGGTCGCCGTCGCAGCAACGACGCAGGGCGCGGTCGGTGCCCCGCGAAGGCGGGGCGGCGCCGGCTCACCAGGAGTTCAGGGGCAGCCGACGCTCGGGTCCACGATCGTCGGCTGTGCGTCGCGCACGAACGAGCGCAGGAAGCAGCGGTACTGCGTCTGCGCGTCGGGGAGCTGCCACATCACTTCGTGGCCGTCCTCGATGCCGTCCTCGAGATGCTGCACGACAGCCGCCGTGACGTGGCCACCGTCGTCGGTCGCCAGGTTGCCGACCACGGGGAACGAGAGCTGCGAGCGCCCGCGCAGAGGCAGCACGTCGAGGATCGACTGGTAGGCGTCCAGGCGTGGCTCGTCCCGGTCGAGCGCCGGCCCCACGAGGTCGAGCCCGGTGGCGACGGTCATCGCGTTCGCGATGGGCGGCATGATGTACGTGTCGACGACGCCCTGGAACATCAGGATGTGGCGCGGCGAGCCGCTCGCTTCGCGCACGAGGAGCGGCGCGTACACCGCGGCGTCGGCCTCTTCTCCGGCCCACTGGAGCCAGTTCACGACCACGTCGTCCTCGCGCAGCACGCGCGCGCGCGATCCCGTGTAGCCGAGGTAGCCCTGGGCCACCTGTCGCACCGGCAGCGGGCTCTGCTTGTAGATCACGTTCTCGAGCCAGCTCGCGCCGGCGCCACTCAGCACGATGGCGCGGTAGCGCGGCTCGAAGGCGGCGGCGAGCGGCGCGATGCTCGCGCCCATCGAGTGGCCCATGAGGGCCAGTTGGCGCGTGTCGATCTGGGCGTGGCCCGAGCTCGTCACGAGGCCGTCGCAGCCCGTGGTGTCGATGCGGAGCGTGCCGACCAGGTCGACGAGGAGATCGAGCTCGATGGCGCTCTGGCGCAGGTTATCGCGCAGCGCGACGGGGTTCATGATGTTGAAGACGAGGAACTGCTCGTCGCCGCCGCTCACGTTGCGCAGGCCTCCGTGGGGCCCGTCGATCTGGATGCCGGCGATCCCCTCGCGCGCGAAGTGCATCGCGGGCCCGGTCCCGGGCGTCGCGCCCGCGTGGCGCGCCGTGTCGATGCCGCGATCGACCAGCGGGCGGTCGCCGCCGGCGCCGGTGCGTACGAGCGTCACGAGCGGGAAGCCGTCGGTCGGCATCGTCGTGCGCGGCAAGGTGAGGAGCACGTTCGCGCGCTCGCGGCCCTGCAGGACGAGCGCGCCCGTCTGATCGAAGGTCCAGTTCCCGCCCTCGGACGCGAAGGGCGGCGTGCCCGCCTGGTAGACGGGCACGCTCGCGACGGCGTGGAACACGCAGTAGTCGTCGTAGACGGTCTCGAGCGAGAAGCCCGGGTCCTCGATGGTGATCGCGTCGCGCCCGCGCACCGAGTCCACGGCGCGCGAGAGGACGCCGACGGGATCCTGTGTGTGGAAGACGGTCATGCCGACCACGTGGCCGAGGTCGATGCCGGCCCCATCGAGCGCGACGGCGGCGTCGACGTAGTCGTCGGCCGCGTCGCCGCTCAGGCCCTCGGGGGCGTGGTGGTCGCGCAGCGCGCGCATCGCCGGGCTCGGCGCGAACCGCCGGCCGTCCTCCGTGAGCAGCGTGTCGAGCACCACGGCGGCGTAGCGGTGGCTCGCGTGGAGCGGCCATCCCTGCACCGGCAGCGCGGTCAAGAGGCGCTGCTGGTCGCCGAAGGGGCCCGCGTCCTCGACGTAGTAGACCTCGAGCGGCGCGCGCTCGCCGAGCGAGGGGGAGCCGGGCTCCACGTCGATCACCTGGATCATCGCCTCGTGGTCGCTCGCCGCGACCGCGTGCGGGATCATCGACTCGTCGGCCGGCTCGGTCAGCGAGAAGTGGATCGCGCTCGTCGTGCCGAACCCGTGCTGTCCTTCGAGCGCCGAGTGGATCTGATCGACGATGTGCGCCGTGCCGCCGGCGGGAAGGAGCGAGAGGTCGACGGTGCCGTCGTCGCGCACGAGGTCGGCCGACGGGAACGGCGCATCGAAGAGCGAGGTGCTGCGCGCGAAGTCCATGCGGACGTTCGCGCCCGGCGCCTCGGGCGGCGCGCACGAGAACAGCAGCAGCGTCGACGCGAGGGCGAGCGAGCGTCGGGTCGTCACTCCCGAAGCGTGCACCACCTCACTGCTGGATGCACATGATGTTGAAGGTGCGAGTGCACTGCGTGGAGGTGCTGGCCACGGCCCATTCGCCGGCGACCGCGCTGTTGGGCATACCGACCGTGCCGGTCATCGCACTGTCCGTCCACTCGTCGCACGCGTTGCCGACGCCACTCGCGCCGCCGCTCACGGTCATGCCGGTCCAGTCGGCCGTCACGTTGAGCGGCGCTCCGGCGGCCGTCGCTGCGAACGTCCCCAGGGCCTGGCCCGTGCCACCGTTCCACGCAGCCATCGGCCCGATCGTCCAGCCATCGGGCCGCGTCAGTGGCCCCGTGCGCATGGTCCGGCTCGAGGCCGGATCGCGCGAGGACACGAAGGCGACGTACGTGCCGGGGAGGCTCGCGCTCTGGGCCTCGGCGGCGCACGCGGCGTCCATCGTGGGGAGCGAGCCGTCTCCGGCGACCACGGCGGAGCTGGTGAACACGATCGGATTGCCCGCGGGAATGCTCGGGCCGCGAAGCGATGCGTACGCGCCGTCCGTCCCGACGCAGAGGAGCCTCCGCGGGAGATTACAGGGGTTGTTGCCGCCGAAGGGGTCGGTGGCCCAGCGCGTCGTACGGCCGGGGTGTCCGAGGGTCGTCGAGCCCGTCGACATCGCGAAGCCGCCGCAGTCGGCCGACGAGAAGACGGTGCCGGTGTCGTTGGTGTTCGACCAGAACAGGCTGTTGGGCTGGAAGCCTCCGCCGGCCGCCTGCATCGGCGGATGGATCAGCGCGCCGCTCGTCAGCGAGGCCGCGGTGGTTGCGACCGGGCGCCCATCGGGCCGTACCCAGCCCGCAGGCGCCGGTGTGACGGCGGAGAGGCGGTTGACGAAGCTCTGGCTCACCGTTGCCGACAACACCGCGAGGAAGCTCGTTCCCGGCAGGCCGGCTGCGGCGGCTTCGGTGCGACAGATCGTGTCGGCCGCAGACACGCCGGTGAATGGAGCGGTGCCGGGCGTGTAGTTGTTCTCGGTGAGGAACACCAGATTGCCGAGCTGTCCGAACGTCACCGTCAGGCTCAGTGAGCCGCTGCCGGCGGGCATCGTGAAGCCGCACTCGGATCGGTACGACGAGCCGCTCGCGCCGCAGAACGTGCCGGCGCCGCTGCCGCTGAACGCCCAGCTGGTGGCCCCGAAGTAGCGCGTGAGCGGGTTGTTCCCGACGAGCTGGACGCTCGCGCCGACGTCGATGTCGAGCATGCACGTCACCGACGTGCTGCCGTTCCCGTTCGTGCAGTTGAGCCCGGTCGGCGACGTGGAGCTGACGTTCGAGCCCCGGATGTAGCCAGCGCTGGTGCTCGAGCCCGGGATCGTGACCTGGAGTGTGCGTACCGCGACGAAGGTCGCCGTGATGTTCTGCGCGCTCGTCATCGTGACGTCGCACGTCGGATTGCTACCGCACGCGACCGACGACCACCCGACGAAGCGGTAGCCGCTCGCGGGCGTGGCGACGAGGTGGACCACGCTGTTGTAGTCGAAGCTCGCGCTGCACGTGGGCCCGCAGTTGAGTGCGCTCGAGGGCGAGGTCGAGACGACCGTTCCCGCGGCGCCGTTCGGCGAGCGGCTCACCGTGAGCAGGAACTGCTGCAGGTTGAAGACCTGCGTCACCGTCGGCGTCGCGGCCGTCGCCGTGAACGTACAAGCGTTGCCCGCGCCTGCGCACGGGCCGCCCCAGCCACCGAGCGTGCTGCCCGCGTTGGGCGACGCGGTCAGGCTCACCATCGTCCCCGACGGGACGGTGATCGCGCAGGTGTCGCCCGGGAAGCCGCCGGGGTTGTGGCACGTGATGCCGGAGCCCGACACCACGCCGCTCCCGGCGCCGTTGAGCGCGACGGTCACCGTCACGTTCTGAAGGACGAAGTTCGCCGTGATGTTCTGGTTGGTCGTGAGGGACGAGATCGTGCACTGCGGGCCCGCCGCCATCGGGCAGCCGCTCCAGCCGTTGAACGCGTAGCCGGGGTTGGCCGTCGCGGTCAGCGTCAACGCCGAGCCGTAGGGGAAGCTGTTCGAGCAGGTGCCGGGGCAGGAGATCGCGCCGCCGCTCTCGGTGACGGTGCCCGACGCGGAGGAGCCTCCGATCGCGACCGTGACGGTGCGCGTCGAGAGCGCGAAGTTCGCCCCGACGTTCGTCACGCCGCTGATCGTCACGGAGCACGTCGTCGCGGTGCCCGCGCTCGCGCACGCGCCGGTCCAGCCCTGGAAGACGTAGCCGGACGCCGTGTTGGCCGTGGCCGTCAGCATCACGGTGGTGCCCGACGTGACCGTCGCGTTGCACGTGGTGCCGCAGCTGATGCGGCCCATGTCGTCCATGACGGTGCCCTGCGAGGCGCCCGAGGTCGTGACGTTGAGCGAGGCCACGTTCGGCGCGAACGTCGCCGTCACGCTCCGCGCCGCAGCCATCGTCACCATGCACGTCGCCGACGTGCCCGCTCCGATGCAGTCACCGCCCCAGCCCGTGAAGACCGACGAGGAGCCGGACGGCGCCGCGGTGAGCGTCACCATCGTGCCGTACGTGTAGTTGTTCGTGCACGTCGTGCCCGGCGCCGACGAGCTCGTGCACGTGGGCGTGGTGGGCCCCGGCGCGATCGTGACGCTGCCCATGCCGGTCATCGAGCTCGCGACCGTGCCGAGCGCGGTCACGTCGAGATCGTACGAGCGCAGATTGAACTGCTTGCTGACCGTCAGGTCTTCTTCGGCCGTGAAGTCGCAGGACGACGAAGTGCCGGTGCAGTAGCCGCCCGGCATGCTGCTCCAGCTCGCGAAGCTCGAGCCGGTCGCCGCGGTGACGCGCGCGGTGATCGCCGAATGGATCTCGTAGTCGGCGCTGCAGGTGCCGCTCTCGACGCCTGACGTGATGGTGCAGTTGATCATCCCATCGTCGGTGGCGATGGTGCCGCTGCCGGCGCCGGTCCCGGCCACGCTCACGTGCACGGTCTGCAGGTTGAACGTCGCGGTCGCCGTCGTGTCGGCCGTCATCGTGAACGAGCACGGCGAGGTCGCGGCGCAGCCCGCGACGCCAGCCCAACCGCCGAAGAGAGAGTCACCGCCAGGCATCGCGGCGAGCGAGATCGGCGTGCCGTACGCGACGTTCGTGGCCACGCAGCCGGCCCCGGTGCCGCAGTTGATCGTGGGCGAGGCCGAGCTGACCGCGCCCGTTCCGCCGCCGGCGCGACGCACGGTCAGCGTGAAGCGGCGCAGCGTGAAGGTCGCGGTGATCGTCGGGAGCGTGCCCGAGGGCACGTCGAACGCGCAGGTGTTGCCGACCGCGGCGACCGGGCAGTTCGCCCACGAGGTGAAGTTGCTGCCCACGGCTGCGTTCGCCGTGAGCGTGACGTGGGTGCCGGGCACGTAGAGCGCCGAGCACGTCGAGCCGCAGTCGATCCCGCCCACGTCCGAGACGACGATGCCGCTGCCGTCGCCGCCGTCGACCGAGACGCCGACCGAGGTACGGCCATCGGTGAACTGCGCCTCGACGTGCGTGTCGTCGACGATGGTGAACGTGCAGTCGCCCGTTCCCGTGCAGCTCGGCAGCGTCCAGCCGCGGAACACGTAGTCGGTGTTCGGCGTCGCGTGCAGCGTGATGCTCGTGCCCGCGGCCACGGTCTGGCTGCAGCCGGTCGCGCCGCCGGTGCAATCGATCGTGAGCGACGCCGGCGAGGTCGACGTGACCCGCCCGAGGCCCGTGACGCCGACGTCGAGGGTGACCTGGCGTACGTCGAAGGTGGCGCCGAGCGCGACGTCCGCCTGGACGTCGACCGTGCACGTGGTCTCGCTCGCGGCCGTCGTCGAGCAGGCGCCATCCCAGTGCGCGAGCGTGCTGTTCGCGTCGGCGCTCGCCGTGATGCTGAGCGGGCCTTCGGGCACGGTCCAGCTGCAGCTCGTGGCCGAGCACGTGAAGGCCGAGTCGCTCGACGTGAGCGTCCCCATGCCGTCTCCACCGAGCGTCACCGTCACGGTGTGGGTCGGCAGGCCCGAGTCCGAGTGGGCCGCGTCGTTCGTGCCGACGTCGGGGACGTCGCCGTCCATGGGCGGCAGGTTCGCGTCGGGGCCACCGTCGCGCGCGCCCCCGTCTCCCGCGTCGCGTGCGCCGCCGTCGGTGCCGAGCCCGGTGTCGCTGCCGCTCTGGAAGTCGCCGAAGTGCGTGGTCAGCTCGCAGCCCGGCGCGAAGGAGATCGCGAGGGTCGACGCGAGAGCCAGAGCGATGCGGGCGCGGAGAACGGCGTGGCGATGAGTCATGGACGCTCCAGAGAAGAAGGAAGGGCGGAGGCTCGCGGGCGAGGAGCGCGGGCGCGCATCGAGCGCGCCGCACACGCTCAGAACGTGCCGGAGACGAACGCGGCGCAGCCGGTTCCGTCGCAGGCGGCGCTGACGGGCGAGGGCTCGGAGGAGCCGCCGTCGAGCACGAAGAGCAGCACCACCCCCGTCGCGACGAGCACGCCGCCGCCGATCAGGAGGCCGTCCGTCGCCGCGCCGAGGGCTTGCCCGGTGTTGCGGGTGCTCTCGAAGCCGGCCGGGCAGCTGCGGCGGTCGGGGCCGCACTGGTTGTCCAGCGTGCTCTGCGCATCGAGCGCCATCGCGCCCGTGATGATCCCGCCGACGATCGCCGCGACCCCGACGCCGGCCACGATCCATCCGACGGGCGAGCTCCCGAAGCCTCCGCCACCGCTCGCCGCCGGCGGCGTGGTGTCGGTGGTGGTGTCGCTCGTCGACGTCGTCGTGTCGCTGGGGGTGGTCGTGTCCGTCGACGTGTCGGTCGTGGTGGTCGTCGTGTCGCCGGGCGTCGACGTGTCGGTGGACGTGTCCGTGGAGGTGGTCGTGGTCGTGGTCGTCTGGGAGGCGAGCACCCGCTCCATCGCGGTCAAGCGCGCTCGCAGCTGCGAGGCGTTCTCCGCGTCGGGCACGAGATCCAGGTAGAGGCGCAGAGCGTGGGCCGCGTGCGGCATGTCGCCCGAGTCGCGGTAGGCGACGTACACGTTGTAGAGCAGCTGGGGTCGCTGCGAGAGCCGATAGGCCTCGTCGAATTCGGTCGCCGCTTCGGCGAACTCGCCGTTCTCGTAGTGCGCTTGGCCGAGTCGGAAGTGGCGCCGCGCGGCGTCGTCGTCCGATTCCTGGGCCCGCGCGCTCGCCGACCAGCCAGAGACTGCGAAGGCGAGCGCCAGCGCCAGCGCTGCCCAACCTCTTCCGAGCTCGTGCATCAAGTCCCCTCGTCCCCCGGACTCCTCGCGGAGCCACTGGCCGATGATACCACCACCGGTCCCGTCATCGTACGCCGCCAGCGTCCGGCAGGTTCCTCCCTAGGCGCCAGGAACCGGCTCGCCAGGCCGCTCGACGCCCGCGCGGGGTCGGCTTATGGTCGCGCCGCCATGACGGTCAGGGATCTCGGCTATCGCCCCTACGAGGGCGCGCGCCTGCCTCCATCGAACAACGCGTGGGTGATGCTGCGGCACGGCCTCTCGCGCGCGTGGGCCTCGTGGCTCGTGAAGATCGCGATCTTCCTCTCGGGCGGCCCGCTGCTCGTGTTCGCGGTGTACGTCGTCCTGCGCCTCTGGATGACGCGCTCGATGGGGGCGACCGACGCGCTCGACGACTTCGACGGCTCCGAGCCGCTGCGCCTGCTCTACACGTCCGAGACGTGGCTCGCGGTCAGCCTGCTCACGCTCGGCGCGGGCGCGCCCTCGATCGCCGAGGACCTCACGTTCCGCGCATTCCAGTTCTATTTCGCCAAGCCCGTGACTCCCGAGCAGTACTACGCGGGGCGTGCGCTCGCGGTCGCGATCCCGGTCTTCGGCGTCACGTTCGTCCCGGCGGTCCTCGTCGACATCACGATGGTGGCCATGCTGCCGACCGAGCACGCGACGGACGCGCTCGGGCTCTTGCTGCCCTGCGTCGTGTACTCGCTCGTGCTCGCGGTCGTGATGGGCGCCGGCTCGGTGGCCGTCTCGTCGCTCAGCAAGTCGCGCGCGCTCACGATGAGCGCGTGGGTGCTCTGCTTCGTCGTGCCGCACGCGCTCGCCGCGGTGGTCGACGCGATCGGTCACTGGCCCTGGCTCTACCTGGGCTCGTTCACCGGTCTCTTGGGCGTGCTCGCGGACGCGCTGTTCCGCGTCGAGAGCGACTCGGACCTGCACTGGTGGCACGCGGCGCCGGTGCTCGCCGGTTTCGTCGCGGGGGCCATCGCGCTCTCTCTGCACCGCTTGCGCGCCGCGGAGGTGATCACGTGAGCAAGGGCGACAAGGCCTCCATCGTCTCGGTCCGCGCCAGCAAGTGGTACGGCAAGGTCACGGCGCTGCAGGACGTGACGCTCAAGCTCGACCCCGGCATCTGGGGGCTGCTCGGGCCGAACGGCTCGGGCAAGACCACGTTCATGCGCATCTGCGCGGGCCTCTTGAAGCCGAGCCTCGGCGAGGTGCGCGTCTGCGGGGAGCGGCCCTTCGCCAACTCGCGCGTGCTGGCGCGGATCGGCCTGTGCCCCGAGGCAGACGCGCTCTACGACGACCTGACGGGCCTCGAGTTCGTCACCGCGCTCGCGCGCCTCAGCGGCTTCCCCGAGAGCGAGGCGGCCGATCGGGCGCGCAAGTCGCTCGCCGACTTCGGCCTCGAGAGCGCCATGGATCGCCGCATGGGCGGCTACAGCCGCGGCATGCGCCAGCGCGCGAAGCTCGCGCAGGCGGTCGTCCACGAGCCCGACGTGATCCTCCTCGACGAGCCGCTCACGGGCACGGACCCGACCTCGCGCGCCGTGATCCTCGAGCAGGTGCGCGCGCGCGCGAAGAAGGGCGCGGTCGTGCTCTTCTCCACGCACGTGCTGCACGAGGTCGAGGCGCTCACCGAGCAAGTGCTCTTGATCGCGCGCGGCCAGGTGGTCGCGCAGGGCAACGTGCACGAGATCCGCGATCTCTTGAACGAGCACCCACACCACGTGCGCGTGCACTCCCCCGAGGCGCGCAAGCTCGCGGCGCGCGTGCTCGAGAAGGGCGTCGGCGTGGTCGCGGTGAACGTCGAGAGCGACGACGTCGTCGAGCTGCTCACGCGCACCCCCGACACGACGTACGCCGCGGTCGCCAAGATCGCGGTCGAGGATCGCATCTCGATCAAGGCGCTCACGAGCCCCGACGCGACGCTCGAGGCGCTCTTCCACTACCTCGTCGAGCGCAGCGCGCGCATGTCCGGCAGCGGCGCCGATCGCGCGTCGGGCGGCGGGGGCGGCCCGGCGCTCCAGACCACGGGGTACGAGCGGGCCCTCGCGCCGGGCGCGGCGGCCGCGGCGCCGCCGGCGGCGAAGGAGTGAACATGGGCCGAGAGAGCATTCCCGCCGCGCGGACGAGTGACGAAGGAGCCGGGCGATCATGAACGGTCCCACCAAGGCATACGTGCCGAGCTTCGGCGCGTCGGTCCTGGCCCACGCCAAGCTGGGCTACGTGCGCACGGTGCGAGGGCGAAAGCTCCGCCTCGGCGCCGTCGCGACGGCGCTCGTGGTGATCGCGGCCGTCGCGTCGCGCTACCTGGCCGACGAGGCCGAGCCGGCCGAGGTCGTGCGCACCGCGGTGCGCCTGGGCTTCTTCTGGATGCTCGCGTTCCTCCTGCCGTTCTTGTTCGCCTCGGGCGCCATCGCCGAAGAGGTCGAGAACCGGACCCTCACGTTCCTCGCGACCCGGCCTTCGGGGCGCCTCTCGCTCACGCTGGCGAAGCTTCTGGTGGCCTGGTCGTTCAGCGCCGGGCTGCTCGTGACGGGCGTCTTGCTCTTGCACGTGGGCGCCTACGCGAGCGAGCCCTCCGACATGATCGACGAGATCTCGGACACGCTCCGCTACGCCGGCGCGCTCGCGCTGCTCTCGCTCTGCTATTCGGCGATCTGCCTCTTCTGGGGCGCGCTCGTGGTCGAGGCCTCGGGCCTGGTGTCCACGCTCCACCTCGCCTCGCTCGAGTTCGTCTTCGGCTTCTTGCCCGGCGTCGCGCGCTTCGCGTCGATGAACTACTTCTGCCAGGAGCTCGCCGGGCTCGAGCGCGGCGGCTTCGGTGCCGACTGGGTGCCCGACCTCTCGATGGGCGTCTGCGCGGCCATCGTCGGTGTCGTGACGCTGCTCTTCGTGATGCTCGCCTCGGTCGTCGTGGAGACGAGCGAGGTCGGCTTCGGCCGGGCCTGAGCGAGGTCTGCGCCGAGATCCCCTCCGGCCCGCGACGGTGATATCGTCGCGGCGTTGAGGACCGAGTCGCACATCAGCGTCGCCAAGGCCCAGGTCCGCGAGGGGCAGCTCTCGCGCCACGCGGGAGGCCGCTGGGACGGCGGGCGCGCGTTCGCCATCGTGAGCGGGCTCGGCCTGCCGCGGACGTGGTGGATCGCCAACGGCGCCGTCCTGCGGGGCTTCGAGCAGGGGCTCGAGGAGACCAAGCTCGATCGGCGCGGCGCCGAGCGCCTCGTGCACGCCTGCGACCGGGCGCGCAACGAGCTCGCGCAGACCTGCGATCAGCTCGTCGAGCGGGGCCTACCGGACTGCGCGCTCGCGGCCGTGCTCTTCGAGGGCGGCGAGCTCCACGTCGTCAGCGCCGGGCCCGCGCGCGTGTACCTTCATCGCTCGGGCAAGCCGCAGCGCCTCACGCCGCGCGAAGAGACGCCCACGGGCGTGCTGCGCGCGCGATTCGCCCACTGCTCGGCCACCCTCGAGCCGGGCGACCTCGTCATGGCGGGGAGCGCGACGGCGTTCTCCGTGAAGTCGATCGCGCAGGTCGTCAGCGTCCTCTTGCAGGACATCAAGACGCCGCCCGCCGTGCTCGCGGCGCTGCTCACCGATCCCGCCGACCAGGTGGGCGCCGGCGCCGCCGCGATCGTGATGCGCGTGGCCTGAGCGGGGCGCGCGGCCTCGCCCGCTCAGTCCTCGGGGGCCGATACGCGGCCCCCTCCATCGGGAGTGAATCCCGATGGAGCCTCCCCCTCGTATCGCTCCGCGAGCGAGGGCGACAGGTTTCCTGTCGCCCTCTCAGTCCTCGGGGGCCGATACGCGGCCCCCTCCATCGGGAGTGAATCCCGATGGAGCCTCCCCCTCGTATCGCTCCGCGAGCGAGGGCGACAGGTTTCCTGTCGGGTCTCGGCGGGGTTCGCCCCCGATGGCCGCTCCGCGAGAGAGGCCGACAGATCCGGACGTGCGGGGGTTCGGATTTCCCGCATCCGGATTTCCCGCATCTTCGGCTCATGGGCTCGCTGCGTTCGGCGCGAACACGCTGTGCACGACGCGTGGCGGCGGCAGCGGGTAGCGGGCGAGCAGCAGGTTGAAGCGCGCCCACGGCAGGTGCGGTCTCTGCGAACGACGGCAGAGCCACTTGTGCCAGGCGCGCTCCACTTCGTACGCGAAGCGCGAGAGCGCCTCCGAGTTCCCGGTGATGCCGTAGTACCCGAAGTGCCCGCGCAGCTTGTGGCCGAGCGCCTTGCACTGCTCGGCGATCGGTAGGTGCCGGTTGATTCGGCACCAATCGCGTACGCGACCGATGGCCCGCGTGAAGCGCGAGCGCATCGTGGTCCGCTGCACGACCACGTTCCCCTTTCGCGAGAGGCCCCAGTGATGGTTGAAGCCCAGCAGATCGAAGCTGCCGGGCCCATCGCCCTCGTCGTCACCACCGTCGCGTCGCGGTCTCGTGAAGTTCACGAGGCGCGTCTTGTCGGGGTGCAGCGTCAGGCCATACCGCTCGAATCGCTTCGGCAGCACGTCCATCACGCGCCTCGCGTCCGCTTCCTCCGCGAAGGCGATCACGAAGTCGTCCGCGTACCGGACGAGAAACGCATGGCCTCGCAGCCGCGGCTTCACGTCCGCCTCGAACCACCTGTCGAGCACCTCGTGCAGATACACGTTCGCGAGGATCGGCGAGATGACGCCTCCCTGCGGCGTGCCTTCGTCCGGATGCGTCACCGCACCGTCCTCGAGCACGCCTGCCTTCAGCCACTTGTCGATCGCACGGCGAATCACGCCGTCCGTCACCCGCCCGTCGAGAAAGCCGCGCAGGGCGCCGTGGTCGAGCGTGTCGAAGAAGCGCTGGATGTCGACCTCGACAATCCAGGCGCCGCCCATCGACATGATCTCTTTCCACAGCACTTCGAGCGCGTCGTGCGCGCTGCGTCCCGGCCGGAAGCCGAACGAGCCCGGATGGAAGTCCTGCTCGTAGATCGCCTCCAAGAGCATCGCGACCGCGCGCTGGAGGATCTTGTCCTCGAACGTCGGCACGCCGATCGGGCGCGTACTGCGCCCGTCGCCTTTCGGGATGTGCACGCGTCGAACGGGAGGTGCTCGGTACGCGCCCGTACGGAAGCGCACGAGCAGCGACTCGAGGTTCTTCTCGAGATCGCGCGCGTACTCCTCCGCCGACTGCCCGTCCACGCCCACCGCCGCGTCCTTGCGCGTGCGCCGGTACGCCTCACGTAGCCACGCCACGTCGATCGCGTGGTGCAGCGACATGAACGCACGCTCGGGATGCTTCCTCGCGAGCTCCGCTATCCGCGCGAGTCTCGTGGAGATGCTCCCAGAGTTCAGTGACTCCGACATCGTTCCCTCGTTCGGTTCCATGTTCCGGACGCCCCTTCCCTGGCCGGGTCCTCGTGGGGCGAGTTCCCCGGCGTCATCGGTACAACGGGCGTCTCCGACTTCTCGTCACCCTTCCCGCGATGCTGCTTCGAGCTTCGTTTCCTTCGCTCGGCGGTACCTCGTGTGCGCGTCGTGTTCGTGTTCCGCGTTCGCGGCTCCTGCGCGCTCGATGCGCGGCTCACGCAGGCCTCGGGTTTGTTGTGCGGAGAGCCCGATCTCCGCTCGAACGAGGAGGTGACGAGACCTCCCAGGTTCCTGGGGCGCCACTGTGTGCACGTGCCCCGCTCTCCGACCCCGGTGGAGCCTCGGCGCCCATGATCGTCGGGCGCTCCGGTGCTGCCTTCCGCTGTGTGAACGGCGTCGGCCTCCACGTTTGCTGACTTTCGGGGCTCCACCACGCGGCCCGCGCACTCGCTGTCTACGCTTCGCGGCCGCCCTCGCGGACGGGGCTCGCGCAAGACTCGCTTCTGGCTGCGATCAGCTTTGCCAGGCAGCTCGTCCCTTCCGGGAACGAGGACCGCCAGACGCCTCAGGAGGTTTCCGCGACGATCATCCGCTCATCGCTTCCTCCTCCTCCAGGCTTTCCTGGCGCACTCACGCTCTCAGTCCGAGGGGGCCGATACGCGGCCCCCTCCATCGGGAGTGAATCCCGATGGAGCCTCCCCCTCGTATCGCTCCGCGAGAGAGGGCGACAGGAAACCTGTCACCCTCTCAGCCGGTGGCGTCCGAGGCGCGGCGCTGCATCGCGCGCTCGAGCGCGCGCATCAGTGAGGCCTGCGTGAAGGGCTTGGGCAGGTGCACGTCGATGCCCGCGCCGAGCACCTGGTGCTGCTCGTCCTCGCCCACGTGCGCCGTGGCCGCCAGGATCGGCAGGCGCGGGCGGCCCTCGCGGGCCTCGCGCGCACGAACGAGGCGCGCCAGCTCGAGCCCGTTCAGGCGCGGCATCTCCACGTCGGTGAGGAGCAGATCGAACTCGCGCTCCGCGAGCAGCTCCCACGCCGCTTGCCCGTCCTCCGCGAGCGTCACGCGGTGCCCGGTGTTGGAGAGCATCTTGTCGAGGATGCGGCGGCTGAAGGGCTCGTCGTCGCAGACGAGGATCGAGAGCGCGCTCGTCCCGGCGAGCGGGCCGCTCGCTTTGCGCTCGCGCACCGCCAGCAGATCGGGAGCGAGCGTGGTCGTCGCGCCAGGCGCGCGCGGCAGCGCGACCTCCACGGTGAACGTGGTGCCGACGCCCACCGTGCTCTTCAGCGCGATGTTCCCGTGCATGCGCTTGACGAGCTCGCGCACGATCGCGAGGCCGAGCCCGACCCCGCCCTGGATCGCCGCGTCCTCGCGCGCGCCCTGCTGGAAGGGCTCGAAGACGGTCGCGAGCTTCTCTTCGGGGATGCCACGCCCGGTGTCCTCGACCTCGAGGATCACGCGATCGGGATCGGCGGCGGCCTTCACCCGCAACGTCACGCGGCCCGTCGGCGTGAACTTCAGCGCGTTGGCCACGAGGTTCAGCACGATCTGCACGAGCCGCACGCGATCGCCCACGCGTCGCGCCACGATGCCCCGCTCGGCCTGCGCGGCGAGCGCGATCCCGCGGGCCTCGGCCTGCACCACGAACGGCCGCAGCACGTCGGCGAGCGCCTCGTCGAGCGCGAAGGGCCGCGCATCGAGCGCGATCGCGTCGGCCTCCGCCCGCGTGAAGTCGAGCACGTTGTTCAGCAGCCCGAGCAGGACGTGGGCCGACTCCTGCGCGGCCGTCACCTGCTCGCGCACGGCGGTCGAGGCCTCGCCCCGTCGCGCCAGATCGGTCATGGCGATGACGCCGTGCAGCGGCGTGCGGAGCTCGTGGCTCATGTGCGCGAGGAATCGGCTCCGCACTGCGTTCGCGCGCTCGAGCGAGCGCGCCGTCTCGCTCAGCTCGCGCGCGCGTGCGGCGGCCACGCGACGGAACGCGCGCGTGATGCTCAAGAGGATGAGCACGTAACCGAGGCCCGCGAACGTGCGCTCGGCCGTCGACTCGCCGACGGCGTTGGGCACGACGACGTAGGGCTCGAGCCACGCCACGAGCGGAACCAGCGCGATCGTGATCGCGGTCCAGACGATCGCCTCGGTGCGGCGGCCCATCAGCAGCACCGAGAAGCCGACGAGCGAGAGCCACCACTTCGACGACGGCATGTCGTACGCGGCCGGGATCACGAGCGCGATCGTGGCGACGAGCGCGGTGCCGTGCACGGCGACCGTCGAGCGGGCCTCGGGCGCGCGCCGGTACCAGAGGTGGAGCGCGCCGATCAGGACCGCGCCGCCCAGGTTGCCCCACCACGGCGTGGCGAGCCCCGTGACGAGCTCCGTCACGAGGCGCAGCGCGCCGAACACCACGCAGGCGCCGAACACCGCGAGCATGCCGATCTCGAGGAGCTGGCGGCGGTTGCCGACGACGTCCTGCGGGTCGGTGGCCATCACGCCCCACACTATCGGCTCTGCAGGCGCCACGAACAGAAAAGTCGTGCCGTCTTGCCCCGACGGAACGCGCGGCTCCCGTCGTCAACCCACGAAGTGGACGTTTGCGTCGAGCGGCTCGCGGCTCGTCACGCACTGGTTCGCGGCCGCTGACGGGTCGGGCTTGCCGAGGCCCAGACCGAAGAGCACGAGGACCTCGTCGGGGATGCCGAGGCGCGCGCGGACGACGTCGGGGTAGAGCGAGAGGCTCGCCTGCGCGCACGTCGCGAGACCTTCCTCCTCGGCGAGCAGCATCACCGTCTGCAGCCAGCAGCCCACGTCGAGCGTGGCCCACATCCCGAAGCGCCGATCGATCGCGATGATCGCGACGTGCGGCGCGTCGAAGGCGACGAAGTTCCGCAGCCACGCCGCGTGCCGCGCCGGCCCGTCGTCGCGCGCGACGCCCATCGCCTCGTAGAGCGCCTTCGCGCACGCGCGCCGGTGCTGGAGGTAGGGCTCGGGGTAGTCGGTGGGGAAGGGCACGTCCGGCGAGGGCATCCGGCTCTCGGCCGCGGCGACGAGATCGCTCTTGATCGCCGCGCAGGTCTCGCCGGAGGCGAGCCACACGCGCCAGGGCTGGATGTTGCACCACGAGGGCGCGCGCTGCGCCCGCGTGAAGACGCGCTCGAGCGTCTCGCGCGGGACGGGATCGGGAAGAAACGCGCGGATGCTCCGGCGCGCCGCGACGGCTTCGTGGACGTGCATGGCGCTTTCATGGCGCGCCCGCGGCCGATCGCAACCGGTGCCCGCTCCCTCGCGCTTCCGCGCCGCGTGCTACTCGGCGATCGCGATCGCGACGACCGTGACGTTGTCTTCGCCGCCGTTCGCGTTCGCGCGGGCGACGAGATCTTTGGCCGCCTCTTCGGGGCTGCCGGGGTGCGACGTGACGGCGGTCAGGATCTCGGCGTCGGTGATCATGCCGCTCAGGCCGTCGGAGCAGAGCACGTAGACGTCGCCCGCCACGGGCTGCTCGGGCACGAGATCGACGACGACCGACTCCTGCATGCCGAGCGCCCGCGTGATCACGTTCTTCGGCAGCTCGTCGCGCTGTTCCGGCGTGAGGTCGGGCATCACGAGGAGGTAGTCGTTCAGGAGCGAGTGGTCGCGGGTGAGCTGCGTGATCTCGCCGTTGCGCACGCGGTAGCAGCGGCTGTCGCCCACGTGCGCCACGTACATGCGCTTGCGCTCGCGCGCGACGAGGCAGCCGACGACCGTCGTGCCCATGCCCTGCACTTCGCGGTAGCGCGAGCTGGTGTCGAAGATGCGCTTGTTCGCGACGCGGATGCCCGTGATGAGCCGGTTCTCTTCGACCGTCAGATGCGGGTCGAAGTGGAAGGGCCACGTGGCGTCTTCCTTCTGCGTCGCCTGGAAGAACGACGCGATCGTGTGCGTCGCCATCTTGCTCGCCACGTCTCCCGCGCGGTGCCCGCCCATCCCGTCGGCGACGATGTAGAGGTCGAACTCCGGGAGGATGGCGAAGCTGTCCTCGTTGTGCTCGCGCTGTTGCCCGACGTCGGAGACACCTGCGGCGAGGATCTGCATCGCTGTAGGGAAAGCTCGCCGACCCCGCAATCGGTGTCAAGCCACGATGACATCGTCATGACATCCGCCGGCTCCCGGGCGCACGGCCGAACGGATGTGCAGGGGTCGCGCCGGGCGCGCGTGGTAGCGTCCGCGCCCTCATGACCGCGACGCCGACGAAGAAGGTGGTGCTGATCCCGGGGGACGGCATCGGGAAAGAAGTGATGGCCATCGGCCGCGAGCTCCTCGAGACGCTGCGGGAGGTGCGCCGCTTGCCCCTCGAGCTCGTCGAGCTCGATCTCGGCGCCGATCGGTTCCTCCGCGATCGCACGACGTTCCCCGAGGCCGATCAGGCGATGATTCGCGACACCGCCTCGGCCGTGCTCCTGGGCGCGCTCGGTGATCCGCGCGTCCCCGATCTCGGCTACGCGCGCGACATCCTCTTCGGCCTCCGCTTCGGCCTCGACCTCTTCTCGAACGTCCGGCCCATCACCTGCCTCGCCGACCGCCTGCTGCCGCTCAAGGACAAGCGGGCGGTCGACTGCGACATGGTCGTGTTCCGCGAGAACACCGAGGGCGTCTACGTGGGCGTGGGCGGCAACTTCAAGAAGGGCACGCCCGACGAGATCGCCATCAACGAGGACGTGAACAGCCGCAAGGGCGTCGAGCGCGTCATCCGGGCCGCCTTCGCCTACGCCGTCGCCCAGGGACGCAAGCGCGTGCACATGAGCGACAAGGCCAACGCGATGCCGCAGTCGGGGGGGCTCTGGCAGCGCACGTTCAAGGAGGTCGCCGCCGAGTTCCCCGCCATCGAGGCCAAGCACATCTACGTCGATGCGCTGTGCCTGCAGATGGTGCGTACGCCCGAGGCCTTCGACGTGATCGTCACGAACAACCTCTTCGGCGACATCATCACCGATCTCGGCGCCGCGCTGCAGGGCGGGCTCGGCATGGCGGCGAGCGCGAACGTGCACGCCCCCGGGCGCGTCGCGATGTTCGAGCCGGTGCACGGCTCGGCGCCCGACATCGCCGGCAAGGACCTCGCGAACCCGCTCGCGACGGTGCTCACGGTCGGGATGATGAGCACGCACCTCGGCTTCGAAGGTGTCGAGCCGATCCTCGTCGAGATCGTGCGGCGCGCGGTGGAAGAGAAGCGCTGCACGCGCGACGTCGGCGGCGAGCTCGGCACGCGCGCCGTGGGCGACTGGGTGATCGCCCAAGCGCGCCAGCGGCTCGCGTGATCCTCCGCCCGCGCGAGGGATCTTCCCGCGCGGGTCGCTCTCGGTCAGGCGAGGATCTCGTCGACCGGCTTGATCGGCGCCGGGAGCGGCGACTCGCCCAGACGCTGCCGCAGGTTGATCTCGATCATCTTCGAGATGGCCGTGAGCGGGAGGTCGTTCGGATCGAGCCCGAAGGGCTGCTCGATCTCGTCGCCGACGATGTCGAGGCCGAAGAACGCGTAGCTGACGACGAGCGCCGCGATCGGCGTGAGGAAGCCGACCTCGTTCACGAGGCCGAAGGGCAGCGTGTAGCAGTAGACGGCGACGATGCGGTGGATGAGCGTCGTGTAGGAGAACGGGATCGGCGTCGACTTGATGCGCTCGCAGGCGCCGTGGATGTCGGTGAGCGCGACGAGGGTCTGCTCGAGCGTCGGCAGGTGCATCGGATGGATGTAGCCCTTGTCGAACGCGCCCTTGATCTTCATCGCCATCGCGAACGACACGGCGGAGGGCTTGTTCGTCTCCTTCTTCAGCGCCTCGAATTCGTCGGCGGGGAGCAGCGACTTCACTTCCTCACCGAGGTCCTCGTCGCGCAGCGCGTGCCGCATCGTGTGCACGAACGCGATCTGGCGGTGCACGAGGTCCTTCTCGAGCGCCTCCACCTCGGCCACCACCTCGGGCGACGCGCCGTGGGGCGGCGCGATGAGCGTCACGGCCTGACGCGCGAACGTGCGTGAAGTGTTCACGAGCGCGCCCCAGAGCTTGCGGCCTTCCCACCAGCGCTCGTACGCCGCGTTGTTCCGGAAGCCGAGGAAGATCGAGAGCGCGACGCCGATCAGCGTGAACGGGACGATGCGCACGTCGAACATCTGCTCGGCGTCCGACTTCTCGAGCGCCGTCACGACGATCGAGAGGACGAGCACACCGAGGATGCGGTTCTTGGTCCGCGGAAGCTCGCTGCCCTTGTAGCGGAGGACGGTGCGCACCCAGCCGGTGCGCTCGGGAACCATCATGTTCGGCGATCTCCTTGGTCGCGCCGCCCGGCCCCGGGCCTGCGCTCGCGCGATGGTGCCCGATTCCGAGAGCGAGCGCTCGCGCACGCCGAGCCGCCCGGTGGTGTGGCGAAAATCCACCGTGAAAATGGTCGTGTGGCGAGTCTCACCGCGCACGCCCGGGCCCTGGCGAAGCGCCCCTGTCCGGGTCGTTTCGCCTCCGTCCTCGGGCGGCTCGCCCCGCCCGGGAGCCCGAGAAGCCGCACGTTGCGGGCGCTCGCCGGATGGCACGCGCTCTGCTGGAGGGGCGGCGCGGACCGCGAAGGTCTTTGGGCCATCCCCTGCTCACCCGCACCGGGTCGCGGGCACGGCTTCGTCGTCCGTCGAACTCCATGCTCCAGAAGTTCATCCATCGTCCCGTCCTCGCGATCGTCATCTCGATCCTGATCGTCTTCGTCGGCGTCCTCGCGATCCGGAGCCGGCCGATCTCGCAGTTCCCGTCGATCGCGCCGCCCGTCGTCGCCGTCACGCTCTCGTTCCCGGGCGCGAGCGCGCACGTGCTCGTCGAGTCGGCGCTCATCCCGATGGAGCGGTCGATCAACGGCGTGCAAGGCATGCGCTACATGACCTCGGACGCGACGAGCGCGGGCGAGGCCACGATCCAGGTCGTCTTCGAGCCCGGGACCGATCCGAACATCGCGGTCGTCAACGTGAAGAACCGGGTGGATCAGGTGATGAGCCTGCTCCCCGAGCTCGTGCGTCTCGAGGGCGTCGTCGTCATGCCGGTGCAGCCGAGCATGCTGATGTACGTCAACCTCTACAGCACCGATCCGAACACCGACGAGACGTTCCTCTACAACTTCGCGAACGTTCACCTCGTCGCCGAGCTGCAGCGCATCCCCGGCCTCGGCCGCGTCACGATCCTCGGCAACCGGCAGTACGCGATGCGCATCTGGCTGCGGCCCGATCGCATGCGCGCCTACAACGTCTCCATCGACGAGGTGATGGAGGCGATCGGTGAGCAGAGCATCATCGGCCGACCGGGCCGCACCGGACAGGCCTCGGGCCGCACGGCGCAGTCGATCGAGTACGTGCTCACCTACCAGAGCCGCTACAGCGAGCCCGAGCAGTACGCGAACATCATCATCCGGGCCACGCCCGACGGCGAGACGCTGCACCTGCACGACATCGCCGACGTCGAGCTCGGCAGCGAGTTCCAGAGCATCTACTCGAACCTCGACGATCACCCGTCGGCCGCGATCGTCCTCAAGCAGAACTACGGCAGCAACGCCGCCGAGGTGATCGACCAGGTCAAGGAGCGGCTCGAGGAGCTCCAGCGCACGACGTTCCCGCCGAACATGCACTACTCGATCAACTACGACGTGTCGGCCTTCCTCGACGCGTCGATCGAGCAGGTCATCCACACGCTCGGTGAGGCCTTCGTCCTCGTGGCGCTCGTCGTCTTCCTCTTCCTCGGGGACTGGCGCTCGACGCTCATCCCGACGCTCGCCGTTCCCGTCTCCCTCATCGGCGCCTTCATCTTCATGCAGGCGTTCGATCTCACCATCAACCTCATCACGCTCTTCGCGCTCGTGCTCGCGATCGGCGTCGTCGTCGACGACGCCATCGTCGTGGTCGAGGCCGTCCACGCGAAGATGGCCGAGAAGCACGTCGGCCCCTACAAGGCCGTCACCCTGGTGATGGGCGAGATCAGCGGCGCGATCATCGCGATCACGCTGCTGATGGCGGCCGTCTTCGTGCCGGTCGCGTTCATGACCGGGCCGGTCGGCGTCTTCTATCGCCAGTTCTCGATCACGATGGCCTCGTCCATCGTCCTCTCCGGCATCGTCGCGCTGACGCTCACGCCCGTGCTCTGCGCGATGATCCTGAAGCCGCACGCGCACGGGGCGCCCAAGCGACGCACGCCGGTCGGCATCTTCATCGACTGGTTCAACCGCCGCTTCGATGCCGTGACGAACCGCTACGTGCAGCTGCTCGGGCTCATCGTCACGCGGCGCTCGGTCACCTTCGTGATCCTCGCGCTCTTCGGCTTCGGCATCTTCAGCGTGAACCAGACGCTCCCGGCCGGCTTCATCCCGAACGAGGACCAGGGGCAGATCTACGCCATCATCCAGACGCCGCCGGGCACGACGCTCGAGCGTACGAACGCCGTCGTCCGCGAGCTGCAGACGATCGCGCGCGGCATCGAAGGGGTCGAGTCGGTCTCGTCGCTCGCCGGCTACGAGATCCTCACCGAGGGCCGCGGCAGCAACGCCGGCACCTGCCTCATCAACCTCCGCCCGTGGGCCGAGCGCACGCACTCGGTGCACGAGATCGTGGAGGAGCTCGAAGAGCAGACGCACGACATCGGCGCGGTCGTCGAGTTCTTCGAGCCGCCGTCGGTGCCCGGCTACGGTGCGGCCGACGGCTTCGCGCTGCGCTTGCTCGACATGGGCGAGGAGACCGACTACCAGGAGTTCGATCGCGTGAACCGCGAGCTCATGGACGCGCTCCGTCAGCGCCCGGAGCTCACCGGCCTCTTCACGTTCTTCGCGGCGAACTATCCGCAGTACGAGCTCGTCATCGACAACGAGCTCGCGATGCAGAAGGGCGTCACGATCTCTCGCGCGCTCGAGAACCTCGACATCCTCGTCGGCAGCACCTACGAGCAGGGCTTCATCCGCTTCGGCCGCTTCTTCAAGGTGTACGTCCAGTCGCTGCCGGAGTACCGGCGGCAGCCCTCGGACATCCTCGATCTCTACGTGGAGAACGACCGCGGCGAGATGGTGCCCTACCGCGAGTTCATGACGCTGCGCGAGACGCAGGGCCCGAACGAGATCACCCGCTACAACCTCTACAACTCCTCCGCGATCCGCGGCCGTCCGGCGCCGGGCTACACGAGCGGCGACGCCATCGCCGCGATCCGCGAGGTCGCCGCGGCGACCCTACCGAGCGGCTACGACATCGCGTGGGAGGGTCTCTCCTACGACGAGTCGCGGCGCGGCAACGAAGCCATCGTGATCTTCCTCATCGTCCTGGCCTTCGTCTATCTCGTGCTCGCGGCGCAGTACGAGAGCTTCATCCTCCCGTTCGCCGTCATCTTGTCGCTGCCGATGGGCATCTTCGGCGCCTTCCTCTTGCTACGGGCGCTCGGCCTCGCGAACGACATCTACGCGCAGGTCGGGCTCGTGATGCTCGTCGGCTTGCTCGGCAAGAATGCCGTCCTGATCGTCGAGTTCGCCGTGCAGCGACGCAACGCCGGGCTCGAGCTGAAGGACGCGGCGATCGAGGCGGCGCGCGCCCGCTTCCGACCGATCCTGATGACCTCGTTCGCGTTCATCGCGGGCCTCGTGCCGCTCGTGCGCGCCACGGGCCCGGGCGCGGTCGGCAACCACACGATCGGCGCCTCCGCTCTCGGCGGGATGCTCTTCGGGACGATCTTCGGCGTCCTCGTGATCCCGGGCCTCTACTACATCTTCGGCAAGCTCGCCGACGGCCGGAAGCTGATCCGCGACGAAGAGCTCGAGCCCCTCACGGAGCACGGCCCGCTGCCCGAGGTCGAGGACGATCTGCCCGAGCCGGCGAGCTTGCGGCCCGTCGCGGAGCCCGAGCCGTCGCCCTCGACGCCGCCGCCTCCGCCGACGCACGCGGCGATGCCGGAGCCCTCTCCGTCGACGCCTCCTCCTCCGCCGACGCTGCCTTCGAGCGCGCCGCCTGCGGAGACGAAGACCGCGCTGGAGCCGGCGCACGCGACGGCGGGCGAGGCCGAGACGAAGGTCGAGCCGAAGGACGAGACGAAGGACGAGCCGAAGGTCGAGCCGAAGGACGAGACGAAGGTCGATACGAAGGACGAGCCGAAGGAGAAGAAGCCGTGACGCGGCGGACCTCTCTCGTCGCGGTGCTCGCGGCGCTCGGTCTGGCCGCGCTCCTTCCCGGCTGCATCCCGGATCCGCCCGGGGGCGCAGCGCGTGCCGCCCACACCGACGTGCCCGCGACCTTCGGCGGCGAGACGCCGGCCGACGGCGGCGGCGAGGGGGCGAGCGATGGGGCGACGGCGGCCGGAGAGGACGAGTCGAGCTCGGCCGAGGTCGACTGGCACGACTTCTTCGAGGACGCGCACCTCGTCTCGCTCATCGACGCCGCCCTCCAGAACAACCAGGAGCTGAACATCGCCGTCCAGGAGATGATCGTCCGCAACAGCGAGGTCATGGCCCGCCGCGGTGACATCTTCCCGAGCCTCTCGGCAGGTGTCGGCGCGGGCGTCGAGCGCGTCGGGAGCATCACGAGCCAGGGCCGAAGCGACGAGGCCAACGGCGTTCCCACCGATCTGCCCGACTTCCAGATCGGCGTGTACGCGTCGTGGGAAGCGGACATCTGGGGCCGCCTCCGCGACACCGCGGACGCCGCGATGTACCGCTACCTCGCGAGCGCCGAGGGCCGGAACTTCATGATCACCCGCCTCGTCGCCGAGATCGCGACCGAGTACTACGAGCTGCTCGCCCTCGATCGACGCCTCCGGATCCTCGACGACACCATCGCGCTCCAGGAGTCCGCGCTCGAGATGGTGCGCATCCAGCAGCAGGCGGCGCACGTCACGATGCTCGCCGTGCGGCGCTTCGAGGCGCAGCTCCTCGGCTTCCAGAGCCGACGCTTCGAGATCCAACAGGACATCGTCGCGCGCGAGAACCAGATCAACTTCCTCCTCGGCCGCTTCCCGCAGCACGTCGACCGCACGACGGACGACTTCCTCGCGATCCCGGCGCCCGCGATCCGGGCCGGCGTGCCCACGCGCCTGCTCGAGAACCGGCCCGACGTGCGCCAGGCCGAGCACGAGCTGACCGCCTCGCAGCTCAGCGTCTCGGCCGCGCGTGCGGCGTTCTATCCGGCGCTGCGGCTCGATGCCGGCGTGGGCCTCCGTTCCTACGACATCACGCAGCTCGTCACCACGCCCGCCTCGATCTTCTACAACCTGCTCGGCGGCCTCACCGCGCCGCTCCTGAATCGCAGCGGCATCACGGCCGACTACTACGCCGCGAACGCGCAGCAGATGGAGGCGGTGCTGCGCTACGAGCGGACCATCCTGCAGGCCTTCGTCGAGGTCAGCACCGGCCTCGCGCGCGTGCGCAACCTCGCGAGCGCCTACGAGACGCGATCGGAGCAGGTGGCGCGCCTGCAGGAAGCGGTCGATCTCTCGACCTTGCTCTTCAACGCGGCGCGCGCCGAGTACCTCGAGGTGCTCACCACGCGCAGCGACTACCTCGAGGCCCAGATGGACCTCGTCGACACCAAGCAGCGCCAGCTGCAGGCCACCGTGACGCTCTACCAGGCGCTCGGCGGTGGATGGCGCGTGCACGACCAGCCTGCCGATCCCGAGCCGATGGGTGCCCAGCCATGACGAATCGAAACACGAAGCTCTCCGCGCTCGCCCTGGCCGCGGCGATGCTCGCCGCGTGCAGTCACCACGAAGAGCACGCCGAAGCGCCAGCCGCGTTCGAGGTCACTTCCGTGCTCCGCGAGGACACCGACCTCGTCCACGAGTACGTCTGCCAGATCCGCGCGATCCAGCACATCGAGGTTCGCGCGCTCGAGAGCGGCTATCTCTCGGACATCTTCATCGACGAGGGGCAGGCCGTGCATCGCGGGCAGCACCTCTTCCAGATCATGCCCACCGTGTACCAGGCCGAGCTCGGTGCTGCGTCGGCCGAGCAGCAGCGCGCGCAGATCGAGTTCCAGAACACGCAGATGCTGCGCGATGCGGGCGTCGTCTCGCCGCAGGAGCTCGCGCTCGCGCAGGCGGCGCTCGATCAGTCGACCGCGCAGCGGAGCCTCGCGCAGGCGCACCTGCGCTTCGCGAGCCTCGACGCGCCCTTCGACGGCATCGTCGGCCGCCTCATGGTGCGGCGCGGGAGCCTCCTGCAGGAAGGCGAGCTGCTCACCGTGCTCGCCGACAACAGCCAGATGTGGGTGTACTTCAACCTCAGCGAGGCCGAGTACCTCGACTACCGCCGCCACCACGAGGTCGGAGATCCCGTGCCCGTCCAGCTCCGCATGGCGAACGGGGAGATCTTCGACCAGCCCGGCGTGATCCAGACCATCGAGGCCGACTTCAACAACGAGACCGGCACGATCGCGTTTCGCGCCGGCTTCCCGAACCCGAACAACCTCCTGCGGCACGGCGAGACGGGCGAGATCTTGATGACGACGACGCTCCCCCACGTCCTCGTGATCCCGCAAGAAGCGACCTACCGAGTGCTCGACCGCACGTTCGTGTACGTCGTGGGCGACGATCACGTCGTGCATGCGCGCGAGGTGACGTTGGGCGAGCAGATGCCGCACGTCTACGTGGTCGAGAACGGCCTCGAGGAGAACGAGCACGTCCTCATCGAGGGCCTTCGTCGCGTGGCCGACGGCGACACGATCGATCCCCAGCTCCGCGACCCTCACGAGGTGCTCGAAGAGCTGCGCACGCTTCACGCGGACTGAAGGCCCGCAGGAAGCGTCAGAGCCCGATCTGCTTGGCGATGATCACCTTCATGATCTCGCTCGTGCCCGCGTAGATGCGCTGCACGCGGGCGTCGACGAAGGCGCGCGCGACCGGGTACTCCATCATGTAGCCGTAGCCGCCGAAGAACTGGAGGCACGTGTCCACCACGCGCTGGTTCATCTCGCTGACCCAGAGCTTGGCCATCGAGCACTCCTTGACGAGGTACTTTCCGGCGGCGTGATCGGCCACGAGGCGGTCGACGAAGGCGCGCCCGATCTCGATCTCGGTCGCGCACTCGGCGAGCTTGAACTGCGTGTTCTGCATCTTGCCGATCGGCTTTCCGAAGGCCTTGCGCTCGCCCACGTACTTCAGCGTGTCGGCGAGCACCTGCTCGGCCGCGGCCTGGCAGCCGATGGCCACGCAGAGGCGCTCCTGCTGGAGCTTCTGCATCAGCATCAGGAAGCCGGCGCCCTCGTCGCCGAGCCGGTTCGCCGCGGGGATGCGGCAACCCTCGAAGTGCAGCTCGCTCGTGTCCTGGGACGAGAGGCCCATCTTCTCGAGCAGCTTTCCCTTCGTGAAGCCGGGCGTGCCTGCCTCCACCACGAAGAGCGAGATCGCGCGGTGCGGCTCGACCGAGGCATCGCCGGTGCGCGCGACGACGATGCAGAGATCGCAGAGCTGACCGTTCGAGATGAAGGTCTTGCTGCCGTCGAGCACGTAGGTGTCGCCCTCGCGCCGCGCGGTGGCCTTCACGTTCGCGAGATCGCTCCCGGTGCCGGGCTCGGTCATCGCGATGGCCGTCACGATCGCGCCGCTCGCGCAGCCGGGCAGCCACTTCTTCTTCTGCTCCTCGGTGCCGAACGCGTGCAGGTAGGGCACGACGATGTCCGAGTGCAGCGCCATCGCGAAGCCGTCGTCGTAGGCGCGCGCCAGCTCCTCCATCACGACCACCGAGTGCAGGAAGTCACCGCCCGGACCGCCGTACTTCTCCTCGAGCCAGGGGCAGAGGAAGCCCGCGGCGCCGGCCTTGCGCCACGCATCGCGATCCACGACGCCGTGCTCGCGCCACTTCGGCTGCGCGGGCTTCACTTCGCGATCGACGAACTCGCGGAAGGCCTTGCGGAAAAGATCGTGCTCTTCGCGGAACAGAGTGCGGTCCATGGCCCGCGAGGGTACCGCGTCAGCGTGGGATCGGGGCGAGCGCCGCGCAGGCCGCGTCCCTCAGCGCCCGGCGCAGCTCCTCGTCGCTCACCGCGGCGAGCGCGGCGCGGAGCGGTGGCGGCAGCGCCGAGGGATCGAGGGGCGTCACCGCGACCGGTGGCGGCTCGGGCTCCACGGGGACGCGCTCGGGCAGCGGGCCCACGCGCGGCGCCAGACGCTCGACCCCCATGCGTGGATCGCGTGCGCGCATGTGCTCCATGAGGCGGGGCGCGAGCAGGCTCACCTCCTGCGCCCAGACGCTCGTGCGCGCGTGAAGGTGCAGCGTCCCGTCGCGGAAGCGCACGGGCACCACCTCCTGCGCTACGCGCGGCGGCACGCTGCGCTCCCAGAGCGCCGTCAGCCGGGCGAGCTTCGCGTGCGCCGGCTCCTTGCTCGGCATCGCGCGCGGCACGAGCTCGGCGAGCGAGGCCATGCCCTGGCTCTTGTGGCGTCGTCGTCGCGGGCGACGCTTGGGAGGCTCCTCGTACATCTCACTCGCGGTGGACGCGGCGCGCCATCAGCTGCGCGACCGCGGCCTCGGGCGTCATCTGACCGTCGAGGATCTCGGCGAGCACGTCGGTGATCGGGATCTCGATCCCGCGGCGCGCGGCGTGGCGCTGCATGCGGCGCGCGATGGCGATGCCCTCGACGTAGGCGTTCGCCTCGCGACCGGCCTGCTCGAGCGTGGCGCCGCGCCCGAGCGCGCGGCCGAGCTTGATCTCGGGGCGTTCGTCACCGAACGCGGCCGACATCAGATCGCCCACCCCCGCCATCCCGGCGAAGGTGCGCTCTTCGGCGCCGAACGAGATGCCGAGCCGCGCCGCTTCGGCGAGGCCGCGCGTCATCATCACCGAGAGCGCGCCCGGGCCGAAGCCGAGCTGCTGCGCGTAGCCGAGGGCGAGCGCGAGCAGGCCCACGAGCGCCGAGGCGAGCTCGACGCCGATCAGGTCCTCGGTCTGGTACATGCGCATCGCGCTGCCCGCGATGGCCTCGCGCACGGCCTCGCCCACCTCGGGGAACGAGGAGCCGACGATCCCGCCCGCCGGCGTGCCTTCGAGCAGCGCGCGCGCGTGGAGGGGCCCCGCGAGGCACCCGAGGCGGCGCGCGGCCGTCTCTTCGCGGAAGACCTCGCTCACCGTGCGGAGCTCCTCGCCGACGAGGCCGCGGCTGACGTGCACCACGAGGTGGCGCCCGTCGATGTGCTTGCCGAGCGAGCGCGCGACCTCGTGCACGTGCGTCGAGGGCACGGCGACGAGGATCAGATCCATCGCCGCGAGATCTCCGAGCTCGCCCGTGGCGCGTACGCGCTCGCTGCGCGGGATCGCCGCGCTGCGGCGCGAGAAGATCAGCGCCTCGTTGCCCACGCGCTCGACGGCCCGCGCGAGGCCGAGGCCGAACGTGCCGCCGCCGACGATCCCCACCGAGAGCTTGTGCTTGTGCTTCTCCGTCATCGCTCTTCCGTTCACGCGAGGCCGAGGCGCGCGATCTCGCGGGCCGCGCCGAGGTCTTGCTCGCTCGCGATGCGCTCGGCGTACGCGATCAGGCGGTTCTGGTAGTAGAGGAGCAGTGTCGGATCCTCGAGCACCACGCCCCCGCTCGCGTCACGCGAGACGATCGTGCGGCGGTGGTAGCCGGAGAGGGCCGTGAACACGCGCTCGACGAGCTGCTCGGGCGCCAGCGCGCGCACGGCAGCGCTCAGCCGCACCTCGCCGCGTTGCTCCATTGCGCGGAGTCGATCCTGCGCGAAGGCGACCTCGCGCACGAGCTCCTCGCGCGGCATCGTGATCTCGCCGCGGTGACGCAGGCGACCGAAGAGGTCGACGCCGGGCGTGTCGCGCACCAAGCGGCGGAAGAGCACGTGGGAGACGACCTGGGTGCCCATGAGCACGGTCTCGCGCTCGTAGACCTCCACGAGGTGGCGGCCGAGCTCGCGCGTGTAGGCGGCGTCGCGCCGAGGGTCGACCTTCGGCACGCCGCGCGCGCTCACGTAGCCGCCGGGATCGATCGGGCGGCCGTCGGGGGTCACCGAGCGCCCCTCGTCGTCGACCGGGTTGCCGAAGGGGTCCATCGGCTGCGCGAAGCGGATCACGGCGGGGCTCTCGACCTCGCCGAGCTTGCGGATGAAGGCGACCCAGCGATCGAGCTGCGAGAACTCGTCGTCCTCGATGATGTAGCGCGCCTTGCCGGACTCCTTGAGCCAGTCCTCGATGAGCGTCTCGGCCTCGAGGACGAGGGCGTAGTTGATCGTCGTCGGCACGAAGAACACGGGGCGCGAGATGCCGCGCACGCGGTTGTTCGCGAAGGCCTCGACGGCCGTGCCCGCGAGGCCGAGCTTGAGCCGCCGCTCGACCATCCCCGAGCGGCTACGCGTGCCGCCCGGGAAGAAGAGCGAGTGGTAGCCGCGCTCGATCATCACGCACGAGTACGCCTTCAGCACGTCCTTGTAGAGCTGGGCGCGGATCCGGCGGTCGACGCGATAGGCGCCGAGGTTGTGCATGAAGAACGAGACGATCGGGTTCGAGAACAGGTTCTTGCCGGCGCCGTAGACGACGGGCGGCAGGTCGTCGCGCATGAGCGCGTACCCGAGCACGACCGAGTCGAGGTTCGAGAGGTGCGTCGGGACGAAGACGAGCGTGCCGATCTTTCCGAGGCGGCGGATCCGATCGATCGGGCCCTCGGTCGTCATGAGCTCGTCGACCGGGCTGCCGCGGCCCGAGCCGATCGAGGCGAGGTCGCCCGGGAGGCTGGAGGGCTTGAGGATGCCGGTGAGCGCGTGCGGGACCACGCGCGTGGCGAACGAGTAGACGCGCGGGTCGAAGTTCCCGGCGACGTCCTTCGCCATCCGCTCGCAGATGTCGTGGTAGGTCGCGCGCTTGGTCTCCTCGCTCATCTTGCCGACGCGCTTGATGACGCTGCGCCAGAACTGGAGCGACTGACGCGTCTCGTCGTCCTTCTGCGAGTGCAGGCGCCGCGCCTCTTCGTTCGCGGCGTCGTTGAGGATGTACTCGAGCGGCGGCTTGCTCGGCGTCCCGGGTGGCCCGAGGCGCAGCTCGAGGCGCCGCACCACCTCGCGCACGATGTCGTCGCGCTCGCCGTTGAACCAGAAGATCGCCGGATCGTCGGGCTTGGGCACGTACGCGCTCATCCGCGGAAGGCGCATCGGACGTTCGAGCAGACGCTTGATCGCGGTCACCGGCGAGGGCATCGCTGCGAAGCTAACACGACGGGGCAGGGGGGGAGCGGCGAGGCGAGCCGCGTGTCGTGGCCACGGCCCCGCGACGATCAATCGCCGCACGCGCGCGCACGCCCCTCGCGTGCGACCGGGAGGTCCGGCGCTAGCGCGAGCGCGCGCGTGAAGGCCGCGCAGGCCTCGGCGTCGCGGTGCAGCTGCTCGTAGCCGAGGCCGAGCTGGGCCCAGCGCTGCTCCGTGTGGGCCCGCACCGGGAGGGCGGGATAGGCCGCGAAGATCGCGACCGCGGTGAGCGCGATCGGGCCGGCCTTCTTCTCTCTCGCGCGGCGCACGACCTCGCGCGCGGCCCACACGGCGGCGACGACGAGCCAGGGCACGAACACCACGCGGTAGCGGTCCTGCACGAACACCAGGACGACCGCCGCGAACGCCGTCCAGGCCAGCGCCGCGATGGCGCGCTCTTCGCGCGTGCGCTCGCGGCGAGAGAGCAGGACGGTGCCCGCGAGCGCCAGCGGGGCGATCCATCCGAACTGCACCAACGGCGCGGACAGCGTGGTCGAGAGACCACACGTGAAGTCGTAGTCCACGACGTTGCTCAGCTCGCGCGCGTTCCAGAAGAGGTGCGCCTTGCGGAGCAGCACCGCCCCGGCGTCCAGCGGATGGCCGAGCACGTGATCGAGCGTGCGCGCGAGCCAGTAGCGATCGGCGGCCGCGTCGTCGACCGGATGCCCGAGCGCGCGCGCGGCCGCGTCACGGAACCCCGTGAACTGGCCGAGCGGCGAGGCAGCCTCGGGCACCTCCGCGGGCACCCGCCAGCCGCCCGTCGCGCCGGGGCCGTTGCCGAGGAACGCGTTGATGCCGGCCGTGCTCGCGCCCCAGGGCGTACCGAGCGCGACGAGGTTCCGGAGCGCGAGCGGGGTGAGGCCGATCGCCAGCCCGATCGAGAGCCGGAGCGACGCGGCGCGGCCGCCCTCCTCGCGCGGCCGCGCGAGCCACACGAGGGCGGGGATCAAGAGCAGCGTGTTCGGGCGCAAGGCGATCGCGAGGCCGGCGAGCGCGCCGGTGACGGCCCACGCCCGCCGCTCTCCGCCCACCGCGACGAGTAGCGCCACGGCCAGCGCCGCGTGCACCAGCGTCATCGCGGTCTCGGGCAAGAGCAGCGCCTCGAAGAAGATCGCCGGGCCGTAGAGCGCGGCGACGAGCGCTCCGCCGATCGCCCAGCGCGCCTCGGTCAGCCGGCGGCACGCCCACCACACGAGCGGGATCACGGCGCCACCGAGCACGAGATGCACGATGCGCGGCGCGAGCGTGCTCGGCCCCAGCACCGCGCGCACGAGCGCGAGCAGATAGAAGTACGGCGGCCCGAAGCGCAGCGTCTCGCCGGAGAGCCACACGTCACCGGAGACGATGCGCTCGGCGCCGCGCGCGTAGACGAAGTCGTCGGTCTGCGGCAGCTCGAAGAAGGGCAGCCCGCGGGCCTCGGCGAGCCACGCCGCGCGCACGACGAGCCCGACGAGCACGACCAGCGCGAGCGCGATGCGCTCCCACCGCTCGATCTCGCCGGCGCGCTGCGTCGTCATGCGGCGACGATAGGCGATTCAGGAGAGGGCCGCTTCGCGAACCTCGCGCTCGTCGAGACGCCACATCGCGACGCTGCCGCGCTCGTCGGTCTCGGCGTGCCGACAGTCTCCGATCACGAGCCGCTTCTCCAGGCGCGCGCGCACGGTCACGTCGAGACGTGCGGCCGCGAATCGCAGCCGCGCCCGCAGGATCACGCGCTCGCCCGACTCGTCGGTGTCGAGACGCTCGATGTCCGGAACACGGGCCTCGCCCCGCTCGGCGGCGAGCTCGGTCGCGACGCACTCGACGAGCTGCTCGACGGGCGGCCGGAAGAGCGAGCCGCGAAAGCGCGGCGCGAGCGTCGGCGCGCCGAGCGCGGCCTCGATGAGCGTGCCGGCGTCGGTGGGCGCCAGGTGCCCGTACATCCTGCCGCTCGGGAGCAAGAGCACCGTGGGCGCGAAGCGATCGCCGCCCAGATGCGTGGCCTCGCGCACCTCGACCTCGGCTGCACGCGGCGCGGCGCCGAGCGCCAGCACGAGCTCGCCCCCGAAGAGCGCGCAGCAGCGATCGCGGATCCCGTGCGTGCACACGAGGACCAGCGGACGGGCGACCGGGTCCCCGTCCATGGCGCGCCCGGGCTCGAGCACGCGTGCGGCGTCGGCGAGTGGGACGCGGCGGCGCACGACGCCCTCGGGGAAACGCCAGACCTCGATCTCCTCGCGCCACTCCCCTTCGTGCGCGACGAGGCGCGTGGCGATCGAGCCTTGCTCGCCGAGCTGCGCGCACGCCTCGACCAGCGCCTCGGGCAGGCCGCGCGAGCCCATGGCGACGCGTCCCCAGAGCCGCTTGGGATACGAGATCAGCACGCAGCCGCTCGCGTGACTGGCGCTCGCAGCGAGGGGCTCGCGTGCGTCGCGCGCGATCGTCGAGCACCACGGCCTCGGCCTCATGACGGGGAGCATACGTGGAGGGCGCGGCGCACGGCGGGCGAGTCGCGCCGTGATTGCGCGAGGGCCCCGCGTCCTCGTACAACCAGGTCGTGCGGTCCTCGGACTCCGAGCTCGAGATCTGGCTCGACGACGAAGCGAACACGGCAGCCGTCTGGCGGGAGACGGTCCTCGTCCAGGTGCGACGCGGCCCGCTCGACCCACGCCTCTTCGAGAGAGGCGAGGGGTTCTTCGAGGGGGCGCGCGCGCGGGACGTCCCGGTCGGCCTGCTCTCGGTCGTCGAGGCGGGCGCGCCGATGGTGAGCCAAGACGTCCGCTCGCTCCAGCGCGGCGCCGTCGATCGGCTGGGCGCCTACGCCAAGGCCCGCGTGGCGCCCGTGTTCCTCGGGGACGATCTCACGGCCAGCCTCGCGCGCAGCTCGGCGCGGCTGCTCGGCGTCTCGAATCCCCGCATCCAGCGCTTCCAGGCGATCGCGCCGGCCGTCGCGTGGATGGGCCACGAGCTGACGGCGCTCGGCGCCTTCGTCCACGGCGCCGATCTGCTCGCCGCGGTCGAGACGGTGCGCCGGCGCGGCGCGTGAGCGATCCGCCGCGCCGGCCGACTCTCCGTCGATCGGCTCAGCGGGCTTCCACGGTGAACGTGTCGGTCGCGATCTCGTCGCCAGCCTCGTCGCGGATCACGGCGGTCCAGGTCTCGGGCGCGTCGCCGTGCGGCGCGTGGTGCACGCCCTCGGTCCACGCCCACGTGCGATAGCGCGGCATGTGCGCGGGCACCTCGAGCGTCACCAGGCCCGTCGCGCGCGTGCCGTGCTCGAAGGAGACGACGAGCTCGCGCGGCGAATCGCCCGGGTTCGAGAGCTCGACGAACGCGTACACGCGACCGTCGTCCGGGCCGAACGAGCTCGGGTGGTCGACGGGCTCGCGGCCCTCGATGCCGCTCGTGACCTGCATGCGACGCACGCGAAGCTCACTCGTTCGCGGCGAGGGCGAGGGCGAGGGCGCTGGCGCCACCAAGGTGCTCGTGCGCGAGGGCGTCGTGGGCGCGGTGACCGTGGTGAGCGCGACCGACGGCTCCGCGTGCTCCACCGGGCGCGTCGCCGCGGCGGGGGTCTCGCGCTCCGGGGCGGCCGTCGTCGCCTCGCTCGCGCTCGTTCCGCAGCCCGCGAGCCCGCCCACGAGCGCCGCCACGATCATCCAACCGATCCGTCCCTCGTTCGCCATCGCCGTCCTACCTTTCGGTACGGTCTCGGTGCAGGCGGCTGGCCAGCGGCTTTTCGGCGCGCTTTCGCGCTGCCTCCCCTCACGCACGTGGCCCGGTGGACACGCCGTGCGCTCGCCGTCGACACAGCGGGCGGCCGGAAACGCGCTCAGAACTGCTTCTCGATCCAGGCGATGCTCGACTCGCGCGGCACGATCGGCGTGAGACCGGACGCTTTCAAGCGCTCGTGACAGAAGTCCACGGCCTCGGCCGCCGTCGCGACGGCGCGATGCGGCGCGATCGGCGTCCAGAACCACTGGATGGCCGTCAGCGCTGCGCGCTGGAGCGCGCCCTCGACGATCGTGGAGCTCCCGACGCAGAGCTCCTTCGACATCTCGCGCACGCGGGGGGAGTTGGCCCACTCGGCGATCGCGCGGCGCTCCCGCGCGCCCACCGTCGCGCCGCCACGACGCGAGACCGAGATCGAGGCGTAGCGGCGCCCGCGCTGGAAGAGCCGCTCGTAGGCGCTCGCCATCGCGTCGATCGTCGCGGCGGTCACGACCGCGGGGCTCACGACCACGACGAGAGGACGGTGGTCCTCGAACAACTCCACCTTGTCCAACGACATTCGGTCGACCCTACCAATTCGCCCCCCTCTTGGGCAGATGCATCGTCGTTGCGGGGAGCGAGGCATGCCCTAACGCCTGCTCCACTCACCTCGTCGCGACTCGGCCCCAGCGCTCACCCTGCTCGAGACCTACGCCACGCAGAGCTTCGCTTCGAGACCGCGCTCGCGTCGGACCCGCGCCTCGAGGCACGTCTCGCGAGCATCGCCACGGGTCCGCGGTGGCGGACGACTCCGTCGCGTACGCGCGGGCGCGCAACGAGTCGCGCGAGCGCCGACGTGTGGCGCCAGCGCGCTGAAGGGCCGACACAGAATGTGTCGGAACCCTTCACTGCAGTTCGAGCTCCAGCGCGAGTGCGCTGGAACAGACAGTGGTTGACCAGCATTCATGGTCAACCACTGAGCGCGACATGCGCGCGCGCCACGGCGGCTCGTGGACGTATCCTCGCCGCCGGAGGATCTCGATGAAGGACCATCGCTACGCTCTCTCGTTCGCTCTCGTCGGTCTCGCCGGTGTGCTCCTCGGCGCTCATGCGAGCGCGCCGCCCGCGCAGGCTCAGACCGCGGGCGTGCAGTACGCGCGCTGCGCCGTCGTCCGACAGGAGAGCCTCGACGTCGGGTCCGACGGGCATGCCGAGACGATGGACATCGGACACACCATCCTCATCCCCGCGGGCTGGGAGGTGGTAGGCGGCGGCGGCCAGGGCGGCGGCGAGAGCGGCACCTACCTCGGCGCCATCGTCCTCTGCCACCGCTGAGGGACGCGCTCACGGCGGCGCGGCCCTCTCCTCCGCCCACGTGACCGACGCGCTCGGTGCTCGACCAGGAATGCTGGTCGAGCACCGTCGCCCCGTTCAGTCGCGCATGACGCGGACCTGGAAGCCGAGCTCGCGGCTGAGGGCGACCATCTCTTCGAACACGTCGCCGTACGCGACTGCGACGTGGTTCGAGAGGTAGTGCGCCATGAGCGTGTCTCGGCCGATGCCCATGTCGGCCGCCATGAACGGCCACTGACGCGTGGTGCCCTGCCACCAGCGATCGCGCACTTCGGGCGGGAGCTTCACCACCTCGCCCTTGCCGACATCCATCCAGAGCTTGCCGCCCTTCACGTACGCGCGCGCCCACGTCATCGCGCCGGGGAGCGACTCACCCGCGAAGGTGCCGCCGGGCGTCGGGAAGTACATCGAGGGCTGCCGGTAGGTGTGCACGCCCTTCAGCGTGCCGGGATCGTGGTTGAACGCGTACGCACCACACGAGCCGCTGTTCAGGAGCACCCAGAGGAAGCGCCCCTCGTGCTCGGCGCCCCAGCGCACGTCGTGGAACATCACGGCCTCGTGCAGGCCCTTCTCCAGGCAGAGGCGCTTGAGCATCTCCATCGGCACGGCGTTGCCCTGATCGGCCTCGGTGGCGGTGGCGATCGGATGGCCGTCGCTCTCGGGGCGGCACGCGCTGTTGAGCAGGCCCTCGGCGAAGTCGCTCGGCGGGCGCAGCGGGATGAGGCCGAGCTGGTACTGCCAGCCGAGGCAGTCGGCGCCGTACTCCTTCAGCAGATCGAGCGCGACGAGGTAGTCGCGCAGCTGCTCGCGCGTCGCGTCCTCGGTGAAGTCCTGCGCGTTCGTCTCGCCGCCGATCTCTTCCTTCCAGTGGAAGGTGACGCCCTTGTCCTTCACGAACGCGAGCGCGTCGTCGATGCGCTTCTCTGCGATGCGCTTGCCGCGATCGAGGATCCACGCCTGGTCGATCTTGTGCTCGGCGAAGCTGACGTCCTTGAGCAAGCGCGGGCCGAAGTAGCCGTTGATCATGCCCATCGAGGTGTCGCCGAGCATGAGGAGCAGCGCGCGCTTCTTCCGGAAGCCCTCCGCGACCTTCCTCGCGCGCGCGGAGGCGCCTTCCGAGATCGGCGCGTGCGCGTGCAGGCCCGTGGTGGAGTAGGTGACACGTCCCGACGAGCACCACTGATCGAGGCGCTCCATGAACGCGGTGTCCTTCGTCCAGTCGGGCGCGTCGGTCCAGATGCGCGAGTGCGCGCGGTCCACGTACTCGAGGCACGCGCCCGTGTTGAGCAGGCCCACGAGCCCCGGCCACTGGCCCGAGAAGTTCGAGGCGAGAAGGAGCGGGTTGTCCTTCGTCATCACGCCATCGGTCGTGTGCGGGCCGTAGAACCAGTGCACGCAGACGCCGACCATCGGATCGTCGATGGGCCCGAGCTTGGCGATCGACTCGTGCGGCTTGGTGAGGAAGCCCTCCACGCGATAGGGCGCGCGCCCGAGCTTCTTCAGCGCCGCTTCGAGCTGCTGCGTCGCGGCCTCGATCGAGGGAAGGGCCACCTCGTTGGGCTTGGCGCGCGCATCACCGGGCCAGAACACCGCCACCTTCTTCGTCATGGCGCGGAGGTTACCGCGGGACGCGGCAACAGGGAGAGCGCGACGCGCGGCGATTGACACCCACCCCCGATCCGCGCGATCGAGCCTTCATGCGGACCCGCCTCGCGCTCCTCCTCTCTCTGCTCTCGTTGGCGGTCGCCTGCGGCTCCGGGGAGAGCGCGCCCGCGCCCTCGTCTGGCACGGAGACCGCCCCGGCGCATCGCACGACCATCGCGGTGATCCCCAAGGGCACGACGCACGTGTTCTGGCGCTCGGTGCACGCGGGTGCGCTCCGCGCGGCGCACGATCTCGACGTGGACATCGTGTGGCAGGGCCCGCAGCGCGAGGATGATCGCGCGGGGCAGATCCGCGTGGTCGAGGACATGATCACGCGGCACGTGGACGGCATCGTGCTCGCGCCGCTCGACGCGACGGCGCTCAACTCGGTCGCCAGCGAGGCGCGCGGCGAGCACATCCCGGTCGTCGGCATGGACAGCGGGATGACGTGGGACGGGCTCGTCTCGTTCGTCGCCACCGACAACGCGGCGGGTGGCGCGCTGGCGGCCGAGCGCGTCGCGACGCTGCTCGGTGATCACGGCCGCGTGATCGTGATGCGCTACCAGGAGGGCAGCGACTCCACGGCGCAGCGCGAGCGCGGCTTCCTCGAGGCGATGCGTGATCACCACCCGGGGATCGAGATCGTCAGCGAGAACCAGTACGGCGGCGCGACGACCGAGAGCGCGTACCAGACGGCCGAGGCGCTCCTCGTGCGCTTCCCCGACGTCGATGCGGCCTTCACGCCCAACGAGTCGACCACCTTCGGCATGCTGCGCGCGCTCCGCGACGCCTCGCGCGCCGGGGCCGCCGCCGAGCACCGCGTGCGCCTGGTCGGGTTCGACGCGAACGACGCGATGGTCGACGCGCTGCGCGCCGGCGACATCGACGGCCTCGTGCTCCAGAATCCGTCGCGCATGGGCGAGCTCGCGGTCCGCACGATCGTGGCGAGCCTCCGCGGCGAGCACGTCGAGACCCGCATCGACACCGGCGCGACGATGGTGACCGCCGAGAACATGGCGCAGCCCGAGGTGCACGCGCTCCTCGCGCCGGATCTGTCGATCCTCGACGAGTAGCCGCAGGAGGTCGAGGTCGCGCCGCCGTTGCCGCGCGGCTCCCTCTCCCGCCGAGGCGGGAGAGCTGGGCTGCGCTGGCGGCGCATCTGCGATGAACGAAAAGAGCCTCCCATCGAGCGATCCCCGGCACGCCATCGCCCGCGTTACTCTCGTCCGATGTCTTCCCGTTCTCGCGCGCTCGCGTTCCTCGCCATTCTCGCGCTCGGCGCCTGCGCCCAAGAGCCGGCGCCCTACGGCGCGGCCGAGTCCGATCTCACCGCGGCCGAGCGCCGCGTGCGCCTGACGCAGATCCGCGATGCCGCTGCCGCGCGCGGATTGACGAACGGTGTGCTGCTCGCGGGCATCGCGCAGAACGAGACCGGCCTCGCGCACTGCTGGAGCGAGGCCACCTGGGCTTGCCAGGGCCCGAACAGCACCGACTGCGGCGGGGGCCCCGTCATCGCTGGCGCGGGCGACGGCCCCTGCGCCGACATGCAGGGCGGCCTCGGCATGTTCCAGTTCGACGCCGGCACCTACGACCAGACGCTCGCGCGCGAGGGGGATCGCATCCTGCTCATCGCCGGCAACGTCGACGCAGCAATCGACTTCGTCCTCGCGATGGTCATCCGCTCCATCTACATCCCCGGCGTCGATACCAACGAGCAGGCGCTCGCGTGGATGAACTCGGTCGTCGTCGGCGGCGCGGGCCACATGGAGTGGATCCAGACCGTCACGCACTACTACAACGGCTGCACGCCCACGGGCTGCTCGGTCTACGACACGCGCTTCATGCACTACTCGGACGCGCTCCACGCCGTCTACGACGAGATGGGCGCGGCGTTCTGGGCCGGCGCGATGGCGCCGGTCTGCGAGGCGATCCCGGCCGAGGGCGGCGTGATCGACGACACCGATCCCTGCGTCACGCTCGGCGGCGACCTGCGCTACTGGCGCACCGCGACCGACGCCGGCTACGGCGGCTCGCTCCGCTGGACGAACGCGATCTCCGCGAGCGGCCCCTCGAACACCGCGACCTGGACGCTGCGCTTCGCCGCGCCCGGCATGCACGAGCTCGTGGTGCACACCGACGCGCCCTACGCCGAGAGCCACATGGCCCCCTACCGGATCACGCACGCGGGCGGAACGACCGACGTCGCGATCGATCAGGCCTCGGCCTCCGAGCACTCGCTCGGCACGTTCTCGTTCGAGGCCGGCACCGACTACTCCGTCCTGCTCGGTGACGACAGCGGCAAGCCCTCGGCCGACATGATCGGCATCGTCTGCGACGCGCTCGAGGTCGTCCCGGTCGGCACGCCGACGCCCGACGCCGGGATGTCGTCGCCCGACGCGTTCCTCGCCTCCGATGGCGCCGTCGCCGACGCCGCCACGGCGATGCCGCCGAGCGGCGGCTCGGGCTGCGGCTGTCGCGCGGCCGGTCCCGCGCAGAACGGGCTCGGAGGGCTCGGCGTCGGCGTCGTCCTCGTGCTCCTCGGCGCTCGACGTCGCCGGCGGTAGCGCCGCGAGCGGCCGCGCGTTCTCGTTGCCACGGCCACCCCCTCGGCCGTATGTCTCCGGCCGATGTCTCACGGAAGCACGGGCGGCTCGTTCGATCCTCGCACGGCCCTCGCCGACCTCGATCGGCGCGCGCAGGAAGGCGGCGGACAAGACCGCATCGCGAAGCAACACCAGGCCGGCAAGCTCACGGCGCGCGAGCGCATCGAGCGCCTGCTCGACCCGGGCACGTTCGTCGAGATGGATCGCTTCGTGGTGCACCGCTGCACCGACTTCGGCATGCAGGATCAGAAGATCCCCGGCGACGGCGTCGTCACCGGCTACGGCGCGATCGACGGGCGCAAGGCGTTCGTCTTCGCGCAGGACTTCACGGTCTTCGGCGGCTCGCTCTCGGGCGCCTACGCGCAGAAGATCACGAAGATCATGGACCTCGCGCTGAAGGTCGGCGCGCCGGTGATCGGCCTCAACGACTCGGGCGGCGCGCGCATCCAGGAGGGCGTCGAGTCGCTCGCCGGCTACGCCGAGATTTTCCAGCGCAACGTGCTCGCGAGCGGCGTCGTGCCGCAGATCAGCGCGATCATGGGCCCGTGCGCGGGCGGCGCCGTGTACTCGCCCGCGCTCACCGACTTCATCTTCATGGTGCAGGGCACCTCGTACATGTTCATCACCGGCCCCGACGTCATCAAGACGGTGACGCACGAGGAGGTGACGAAGGAAGACCTCGGCGGCGCGCGCACCCACAACGAGAAGAGCGGCGTCGCGCACTTCTCGGACGAGAACGACGCGGCCTGCATCGCGCGCATCCGCGAGCTGATGGGCTACCTGCCGCTCAACAACCACGAGGACCCGCCGGTGCGCGCGAGCGCCGATCCGATCGATCGCGCCGACCTCGCGCTCGACTCGCTCGTTCCGCACGACTCGCAGAAGCCCTACGACATCAAGCAGGTGATCACGCACGTCGTCGACGACGGCACGTTCTTCGAGGTGCAGGAGAGCTACGCCGAGAACATCGTCTGCGCGTTCGGTCGCATCGGCGGCCGCCCGATCGGGATCGTCGCGAACCAGCCGCAGGTGCTCGCGGGCTGCCTCGACATCGACGCGAGCGTGAAGGCGGCGCGCTTCGTGCGCTTCTGCGACGCGTTCAACTTCCCGATCGTCACCTTCGTGGACGTGCCCGGGTTCCTCCCCGGCACCGGCCAGGAGTACGGGGGCATCATCAAGCACGGTGCGAAGCTGCTCTACGCGTACGCCGAGGCGACGGTGCCGAAGATCACGGTGATCACGCGCAAGGCCTACGGCGGCGCCTACGACGTGATGGCGAGCAAGCACCTGCGCGGCGACCTGAACTTCGCCTGGCCCTCGGCCGAGATCGCCGTGATGGGCCCCGACGGCGCGGTGAACATCGTGTATCGCCGCGAGATCGACCGCGCCGAGGACAAGGTGGCGGCGAAGGCGGCGTTCGTGAACGAGTACAAGGAGAAGTTCGCGAACCCGTTCAAGGCGGCCGAGCTCGGCTTCGTCGACGAGGTGATCGCCCCGCGCCTGACGCGCGAGCGCATCGCCAAGGGCCTCTGGCTGATCGGCGACAAGCAGCTCGAGAACCCCCGCAAGAAGCACGACAACCTCCCGCTCTGAGCGCGGCGCGCGTCGCTCCGAGCGAACGCGCCGCACCAACGTCCGCGCGCGGCCCCCTCTCCCGCGAACGCGGGAGAGGGTTGGGGAGAGGGACTGCGGAGCTCGAGGCGGGTCGCGCTCGACGCGATCGAGCGCGATGGCGATCGAAGTCCCGCACTGTCGCGAAGCGAGGACCTCCGCGTCATCCTTCGACGCTCGTCAGCGCAGGGGCACCTCCTCAACGTGCCGCTCGCGGACTGAGCGTCGCGGAGCCGCTGGCGGCGCCTCGAGGCGAGCCATGCGCGGTACGCGGCGTGCTCTCCCCGGCGCATGCGCTGCGTTCTTCCACTCTCGTCTCGCGTCTCCTCCTCCCGGCCGTGTCACCGGCGCGCACCTGCGGCGAGGGCGTCATGACCCTCGAGCTCACCGTCTTGGCGTGGACGCTCGTGCTCGCGCTCGTGCAGATCGGCCTGCCGAGCGTGCTGCGGACGCGGCAGTACGGCACCGACTGGAACGTGGGCGCGCGCGATGCGGCGATGCCGCCCGTCTGGCCGGTGACGGCGCGGCTCGAGCGTGCCCAGCGGAACCTGTACGAGAACCTGCCGCTCTTCGCGATCGCGGTGCTCCTCGCGTACCTCGCTCGCCGCGAGAATGACGTCACCGCGATCGGCGCCTGCGTGTTCCTCGCGGCGCGCGTCGCGTACGTGCCGCTCTATGCGCTCGGCGTGAAGTACGTGCGCACGCTCGTGTTCTTGGTGTCGTACGCAGGCCTCGCGATGATCCTGGGTCGCGTGCTCGGGCCGGCGTGAGCCGAGCGAGATCCGCGGCGCCGGGCGTGTCGCTCACGACGAGTCGGCCACACAGCAGACGATGTCGCGGCCGAGCGTGCTGCAGCTCAGGGGATGGCTCGCGTCGCGGCTTCCCCAGGGCTCGCAGTAGCAGTGCTCGCACACCACGCGATCGGTGCGGGGCCCGCAACTGCCGAGCGCGAGCGTCGCGAGCAGACACGCGAGAGCGCGCGAGGCGACGCGTGTCACCCGCGGTCGATCGCGCTCGGCGCGCAGGGTCAGGGCACCGACATGCATCGCATCACGTCGTCGTGGCACGTGCAGGCGCACGGGCGGCTCGCGTCGTGCGCGCTCTCCTCGGGCTCGGTGGCGACGCCGCTACACCAGAGCGGTGGGCCCCACGCGCAGCCGCGCGCCTCGCACTCCGCCTGCCCGCTGGGGAGGGTCTCGGTGCAGATCAGATCGCTCCGGACGAGCGTGCCCGCGGGGGCGCTGCTCGTGCTGCCGCCGCAGGCGACGAGTGAGCAGGAGAGGACGACGATCAGGCGCCCCACGGAGCGAGCCCCTTTCAGCCGAAGAAGCCGCAGTACACGCCGCGGAAGACGGTGATGTTGTTCGCCTCGCGGCACTCGCCCGCGACGGAGCCGTCGTCGGCGACGATGTAGATGTCCATGCCGGGCGCCGACTGCGGCGCGTCCGGCCACGAGCACTGCACCATCTCGCATTGGCCGACCATCAGGTCGCCGACGCTCGCGCCGTCGCAGATGCGAGTGCCGCCCGCCGCCGGATCGCCGACGTAGAAGCCGACCGTCACGCCGGAGCCCACGGGCTCGGTCCCGCGGTTGCAGATCCGCGCCGTCAGGCGCGCGCCCGCGCCGTCGCACACCAGCGGGATGCCGCTCGTCGTCAGGTCGGGCGAGGCGCCGGGCGTCGCGTCGCCCTGCACGTTCTGCCGGAAGTTGTTGAGCGTCGTGTCGAGCCAGTTCGACGCCGCCGTCGCCGGGATCTGCCCGAACTCTTCGGTGTTCGTCACGAAGTACGCGTGCTGGTTCCACACCATGCGCGAGCGCACCCAGCGGTCGGCGCCGTCGCGGTAGACGCGGATCCCGAGCGTGCCGATCGGTCGCGATGCGCGGCAGGTGTTGCCCGTGCCCGGCGTGCCTGCCGGCGGCGCTTCGCAGACGAACGTCTCGCAGCCCGCGCCGACGCAGCACTCCGCGTCGCTCGTGCACCGGCAGAAGCCGCTGTCGCAGTGCCCGCTCGTGCACTCGTCGTCCGCCGCGCAGCGCAGGCCGGCGAAGAGCGGGTCGGTGTTGCGCGCCTCGAGCCCGAAGCCCGAGCAGTCGCGCCCGCTCGAGCTGTTGCTGCAGTTCCAGTTGTCGCCGATGACGATCTCGGCGTTGAAGTCGCCATCGACGTCCGCGATGACGGGGTTCTCGTACCAGGTGCACGAGGAGCGGCTCTGGCTGAAGAGCACCGTCCCGTCGCGGCCGTCGTAGACGCGCACGAAGCACTCGTCGCCGTAGACCGCCTCGGCGCGACCGTCGGCCTCGAAGTCGAAGATGCTCGAGCCCGTCACGTTGCTCGACTGGTCCTGCGAGCGCTGAGACCAGAGCACACCGTTCGTGGCGCCGGTCGCGCACGTCCCGATCGGCGTGCCGGTCGTGCAGTCGAGGTCGAACACGGAGTACGCGTTCGCGCCCGCGCTGGCGAGCTCGGGGCGGTGATCGCCGTCGAAGTCGCCGACGGTCGGCGGGCCGCCCGTGCCGCCGCCCGGCAGCACGACGGGACCGAACACGAGGGTGCCGTCGAGCGTCTGCACGCGCGCGCTCCCGGACGAGATCACGGCGACCTCGGGGGTCGCCGCCGGCCAGCCGTGGGACCCCGGGAAGTCGCCGAAGTCCGCGATGGCGACGTGGCCGGGGGCCTGCCCCGTCGTCACGAAGCTCTCCGCCGTCCAGTGGCGCGCGGCGCCGTCCCACTGCCACACGCCGTCCCCGGCGACGAATTCGAGCGCGCCGTCGGCGTCCACGTCCGCGACGACGCCGAAGATGCCCTGCGAGTAGCCGTGGAGGCCGAGGGAGGCGTCGTCGATCAGGCAGCCGTCGTGGCCGATCACGATGCCGCCCCGCAGCACCTCGGGCAGACCGTCGGCGTCGAGATCGACGAGGCTCGGCCCGGCCCAGCCGCTCCCCATCACGTTGTACGGGGTCGTGCAGTCGGCGGCCGTCGAGCGCCAGAGCACGCGCCAGGCGCTCGTGGCGTCGTCGTAGGTGAACGCGACGACGCCGCCGCCCGCCTGGTTGGCCACGATCTCGGGGCGGCCATCGCCCGTGAGATCCCCGAGGGCGGGCGGTGAGCTCGCCGAGACGAGCTGTAGCGAGCCGAGCTCCGCTCGCTGAGCGCAGCTCGCGCCGTCCAGGATCCGGATCACTCCGCTCGGTTGCTCGCTGCCGCCGTCGGGCCCCGCGGCGTCGCCGTCGTCGAACACCGCGACGATGGAGGGGCGACGCGGCGAGCCCGCCGTCCGCCCGATCCCGAAGTCGACGACCATCGGCGTGCTGAGCACGTGCAGATGCCCGGGGAAGGCATCGCCCGCGGGCGCGGCGGTGAAGGCGCACTGCACGGTGGGCGAGAACGTGCCGGCCGCGACGAGGCGCGAGCAGCTCGGATCGGAGTCGTGACCGGGCGGCGTGCCGTACGGGATGCAGCGCATCAGCGTCGGCTCGCAGTACGAGTCGCCGGGGCAGTCGTCGGTCGTCGTGCACGCGCCGCTGTCGAGCACGCACGTGTCGCCGCCGTAGCAGAGCTCGGTCGTGCGGCAGCAGCTCGCGCCGCAGGTCTGCTCGGCCGGGCACGTGTACGCGTCGACGCGCGCGTCGACGCTTCCGTCGCGACGCGGGCCGGCATCGGTGCCGGCGGGCACGCACGTGCCGTCGACGCAGAGATCGGTCCCCGTGCAGTCGTTGCTCGTGGAGCACGTGCGCCGCGGGCCCGGGCCTCCTGCGCAGTCGCAGCCCACGGCAGCGAAGGTGAGGAGGGATGCCCCGAGGGCGAGTGCGAGGGAAGCGATGCGCGTCATGAGAGTCTCTGGCTCCGAGTATAGAGGCATACTCCGTGACGGAGAGCCGTGCGCACGATCGAGATCGATCCCACAGACGCTGCGCGCTTGCTCGTGGAGCATCTCGGCCTCGCGTCGTACCGGAAAGAGCGCGGCGTCGCGGGGGCGCGCGCGATGCTCGATACGCTCGGCGCCGTGCAGCTCGATCCGCTCGACGCGATCGGCACCAACGCCGATCTGGTGGCCCTCGCGCGCGTGCGCGCTCTCGGGAAGGGCGACGTCTACGCGTCCATCCTGCCCCACCACGGGTTCGAGCACTTCGCGAAGGAGCGCTGCCTTCTCCCGGCGCGCGCGTTTCCCTACTACCGCGACCGCATGGTGGAGACCCCGTGGTGGCGTACGGGCGAGCGGGCGCAGCGCGTCGCGCCCGAGACGCTCGAGGCCGTGCTCGCCGAGGTGCGCGCTCGCGGCCCGCTCGCGGCCTCCGAGCTCTCCGACCACGGCCGCGTGACGCCGATCGACTGGAGCGGATGGAAGGGCACCTCGAGCGCGGCGAAGATGGCGCTGGAGATGCTGTGGACGCGCTGCGCCGTGGTCGTCACGGGGCGGCGCGGGCGCGACAAGATCTACGACGTGCCCGAGCGCGCGCTGCCTCGACATCACGATGCGCGCTGCGAGCACGCGTTCGAGCGCTGGGCGTTGCTCGAGCGCGTGCGCGGCGCCGGCCTGCTCGCCGAGAGCGCGAGCCCTTCGTGGTCGATGCTGCGCCACGCACGTGGGGGAGCGCTGATCGAGTCGGCGATCGAGGAAGGCGTGATCGAGCGCGTGCGCGTCGCGGGACGCGCCGCGACCTACTTGGCCCCCGCCGGTCTCCGCGCGCAGAAGCGAGCGCGTCTCGACGATGCGATGCGGATCCTCGGGCCGCTCGATCCGCTGCTCTGGGATCGCGCGCTCGTGCGGCACGCCTTCGGCTTCGACTACGTGTGGGAGGTCTACAAGCCGGCGAAGCTCCGCCGCTGGGGCTGGTACGTCTGCCCGCTGCTCCATCGCGGGCGCCTCGTCGGTCGGCTCGAGGCCGAGATCGCGGGGCGCACGCTCGTCGTGAAGCGGCTCTGGCCGGAGGAGGGCGTCCCGCTCGACGAGGACGCGCTCGACGCCGCGCTCGCGCGTCACGCCGAGGCGTGTGGCGCCGACGCGGTGCGCAGGCTCGCCAGGGCGGCACGCGCGGAGAACGCGGTCACGTCCAGGCGAAGGCCTCGATCGCCCGGGCCAGCTCGACGTCGAGCGCGGTGACGGCATTGCCGGCGTCGTGCGTGCGCAAGACGATCTCCACGCGCCCGTAGACGTTGCGGATCTCGGGGTGGTGGTTGCGCTGCTCGGCCTCGAAGCCGAGTCGCACGAGGAAGCTCATCGCGGCGCGGAAGCTCCCGAGCTCGAAGGTCTTCGCGAGGGCGCCGCCCTCGTAGCGCCAGTCGGGAAGGGCGGCGAGCGCGTGCTGGATCTCGGTGTGGTCGAGCGGGCTGGGCGTCGGCATGGTCACCTCTCGTCGCGTCTTCGCACGCCGAGGCCCGGGCCGCCCGCGAGCGCGAGCCGACGCCCGTCGATCCCGGCCCAGCCGCCCTCGTAGGGATCGCCCTCGAGCAGGAATGCGGTGTCGAGGTCGACGAAGTCGACGCCGCCGAGCGCCCAGACGACGTGGGCCATCGCGACGAGCCCCAGGCGCGTCTCGACCATCGCGCCGGCCATCAGGCGCAGGCCCTCGGCCTTCGCGCGCGCGCCGAGGCGAACCGCGGCGAGGAGCCCGCCTTGCTTGACGAGCTTGAGGTTGATGCCGTGCGCGGCGCGCGCCGCGAGGACGGCGTCGAGATCGGCGAGCGTCGCGACCGACTCGTCGGCGACCACCGGCACGCCGCCGCGCGCCGTGACCTCGGCCATCCCGGCGAGGTCCTGCTTGCCGCAGGGCTGCTCGAAGCACTCGATGCGCGCGCGCTCGGCGTCGAGCGCATCCAGCAGCGCGAGCGCGTCGGCGGCCGCGTAGCCGCCGTTCGCGTCGAGGCGCACCCGCGCGCCGGGGACGGCCGCCATCACGGCACGGAGAGCGCGCACGTCGGCCTCGCGGTCGCGGCCGACCTTCACCTTGAACGTGTCGAAGCCGCGCGCGGCCCAACCCTGGGCGAGCCGCACGGCGTGCGCTTCGTCGCGCGTGATCGGCAGCGTGATGTCGGTGACGAGCGTGGGTGGCGCCGATGCCTGCCCCGCGAGCTCTGCCGCGACGGAGCGCCCCTCGAGGCGCGTGATCGCATCGACGATCGCCGACTCGAGACCCGCACGGAACACCGGCATCGCGCCCGCCACCGCGTCGAGCGGCGTCGCGAGCGCGTCGATCGTCTCGAGCGGCGTGCCCACGAGCGCCGCGCGCGCGGTCGGCATCGCTTCGAGGATCTGCGCGTCGCTCTCGCGCGTGACGGGCGCGAGCGTCGCCGCTTCGCCGAGCCCGGTCGCGGTCTCGCCGCCGCGCGTGACGACGGCGCGGATCTCGACCGCGCGCGTCTCGGTCATCGTCGCCGACGCGATGACGAAGGGCTCGACGAGCGGAACGCGGAGCGGCCGCGCCTCGAGCGCGGTGACGAGGTAGGTCATGGCGTCAGAGCCGGATCTTCTTCAGCCGCTGCGTCACGTCGCGCGAGAGCGCGAGCTCCTGATCGCGCGGCAGGGACGTCGTGGCCGCGAAGAGCGCGAACGCGCTCAGCTCGTGGAAGGCCTGCAGGAGGCCCTCCATCGGGTTCTCGACCTGCACGCTCGCGAGCGCCGCGACGACGTACTCCACGTCGACCGAGCCGTCGTCGAGCACGTGCTCGCCGAAGATCGGGCCGTAGCCGCTGCCCTGGATCCACGCTTCCAGCGTGGAGCGCGTCGTGTCCATCCCGCCGTACGCCGCGACGGCCATGAAGACGTCGCGCAGCACCGCGTTGAACTCGGTGACGAGGCGCCGGATCGCGTCCTCATCGATCGTCTTCTTGGCGCGCAGGTGGATCATGCCCTGCTGCATCAAGCCGTAGATCGACTTGGTGGTCATGAACTCGCCGAGGCCGGTCTCGCGGCTGATGTCGTCGATCGTGCGAACGCCGTCGGCGTAGGCGAGGACCAGCTGGGCCGTCTCGTCGAGGCCGTGCGCGCTCTGGCGCGGCACGATCTCGGGCACCAGGCCCCCGTGCGGCACGCGCTCGCGGAAGAGCGCCATCTCGTCGATGCGCTGCACGCCCTCCATCAAGAGGCCGTTGATCGGCAGGTGCACGCTGTGGACGGGCGCGTCGGCGCTCTCGTCGGGGAGGGAGAACACGTACGAGCCCTCGCGCGCGAGGAGCGACGAGAAGAAGATCTGCTCGATCTGCGCGCGCAGCTGCACGAAGAGCTGGTCCTGCGTCAGGAAGCCCTTCTCGAGCACGAGCTGCCCGAACCGGCGCTCCGCGTTCACCTCGCCGAGGACGGCGTCGAGCTGCGACTTGCTGAGCAGGCCGTTGCGATAGAGCACCTGCCCGAGGCGGTCGTCGGGGTGGTCGCTGCGCGCGCTCTTCAGGGCGCCCTGATCGAGGACGAGCATGCGGTTGCCCTCGGGGGCGTAGATGTGCAGCTCGCCGCGCCAGTTCGCGCTGGCGATGACGTTGATCATCTCGAGCACGGTCATGCGCGAGACGATCTCGCCCGCCATGAGCACGCGCGTGCGCGGCTTGTCGGCCGCCGATCCGTCGCCCGGATCGGGATCGGCGCGCAGGACGAGCAGGCCGGGCGCGTCGGCGACGAGGCGGTAGCGCCCGTGTCGATCGCGCAAGCGTCGATCGGCGCCCCGACCGGGGACGCGCACGGACCCGTCGGCCTCGACGATGACCAGATCGGGCGGCTCGGCCACGAAACGCAGGTTACACGACGGCTCGCCCAGGGCGAAAGGAATGGGTGTCGGGCGTGCGGTGGTACACAGGGACGGATGCCCTCGTACCTCTCCACGTTGCGCGCGCTGGCCGCGCCGCGTCGAGCGGTCCCTCTCGGGATCGTCGTGGCGACGCTGGTCGCGTCGGAGGCGCTCGTGACGGGGTCGGCCCGGGCTTGCGTCGTGGACGCGGGGCTCTGCGCGGCGTTCTGTCTCGTCGCGCCCGCGGCCTGGCGCCGCGCGGCCGCGCAGGTGCGGCGAGCGCCGGGCGCGTGGATCGGAGCGTACGGCACGTTCGCGCTCGCCGCGGCGGGCCTCGTCGTGGCCGCGGTCCTCGCGACCCGCGCGCTCGGCCTGGCGGGCACGTACGTCGTGGACCCGCCGGCCCTCGGCATGCTCTGGGTGATCCTGTCGGTCGGGGGCTGGGGCGTCGGGCGCGACATCGACCTCGAGCTCGGCATCGAGTCGGCCGAGCGGCGCGCCGAGCGGCTCGCGCTCGAGGCCGAGCGGGCGAGCCTCGTCGCGATGCGCGCGCAGCTCGATCCGCACTTCCTGTTCAACACGCTGAACGCCATCGCGGAGTGGTGCCGCGAGGACCCCGAGCGCGCCGAGAAGGCGACCCTCGAGCTCGCCGCCATGCTGCGCACGATCCTCGAGGGGTCCCGCTTGCCGAGCTGGCCGCTCGCGCGCGAGCTCGCGCTCGTGGAGGCGCTCACGCGTCTGTACGCCGCCCGGGACGAGACGCGCTATCGGTTCGTGCTCTCGCTCCCGAGCGCGGGCGCCGCGGACGTGGAGCTCCCGCCCATGCTGCTCTTGCCGCTCGTCGAGAACGCGATCACCCACGGCCCGTCGGCCGGGCACGCCGGCGAGGTCCACGTCGCGATCGCGCTCGACGCGCACGAGGTGCGCGTGCGCGTGGACAACCCCGGCGCGTTCCGTGGGCGGCGCGAGGGTGGGCAAGGGATCGCGATGGTCGAGCGACGCGCGGCGCTGGCCTACGGCGCTTCGGCGCGCTTCGCGATCGGGGCCGAGGGTACGCGCACGGTGGCGACGCTCGTGCTGCCGCGACGGCCGCTCGTGCCCGAGGCATGATCGCGGCATGAGCGCGCTCCGCATCCTCTTCGCCGACGACGAGCAGATGGCGCGCAAGCGCCTGCGCCGGCTGCTCGAGGCGGAGAAGGGTCTCGTCGTCGTGGGCGAGTGCGAGAGCGGCGAGGCCGCGATGCGCGAGCTCGATCGCATCGACGTCGACGTGGCCCTTCTCGACGTGAGCATGGGCGCGGTCTCGGGGCTCGACGTCTCGCGCCTCGCCGAAGAGCTCGGGGTCGAGGTGATCTTCACCACCGCGCACGCCGAGCACGCGGTGGCGGCGTTCGAGCGCGGCGCGGTCGACTACGTGCTGAAGCCCGTCGACGGCGAGCGCCTCTCGCGCGCGCTCGGGCGGGCTCGCGCGCGGATCGAAGGGCAGGGCGAGCGCTCTGCGCCGGGCCTCGCCCCGCTCGACCGCATCGCGATCGAGGTCCGCGGCGAGGTGCGCCTGGTCCGGCCGAGCGACGTCACCCACGTGGTGCACGACGGGCAGCTCGCGACGGTGCATGCGGGCGTGCAGGCGCTCCTCACGGAGAAGTCGCTCGCCGATCTCGAGCGAGCGCTGCCGCAGCTCGAGCGCGTGCACCGGCGCGCGCTGCTCTCGCTCGCGCACGTGGAGAAGCTGCGGCCGCTCGAGACGGGCGGCTACGTCGCGACGGTCGCGGGCGGCGCGGAGGTGCCGGTGTCGCGCCAGGCCGCGCGCGGGCTGCGGCGGCGGCTCGGGCTCACCTGACGTCGCCGCTCGATCCCTCGGCCGCGACCGCTCGTGCCGGCTCCCCGACCGCTCGTTCGCTCGGCAGCGGAGCGGCGCTCGGGCGGCGCCCAGGCTGCGCGCATGTCCAACCTCGAGCGTCTCCGCTGGCTCTTCGTCGTCCTCGTCGCCCTCGGCGTGTTCCTCGGCCCCGGCCTCGCGCTCGTCCGCGACCTGCGCGATCCGGCCCTGCGCGGCCCCGGCATTCCGCGGCGCGCCGTCGACGTGCACCACGACGTCACGCCGCGCATCGCCGCGTGGGCCGAGGAGCGCGTGCGCACGCAGCGCGCGGCGAGCGCGCCCCTGCACGACGTGCCCACCACCGAGTGGCCGATGTTCACGAGCGTCTTCTACCTGCTCGGCACCGAGCAGCTCGAGGCCGCCTGGCAGCGCGGCGAGCTCGCGCCGGGGGACGCCGAGCCGATGTCGTATTCGCGCGAGGCCGTCGATGCCGCGCGCGATCTCGTGGTCGACCCCGTGCACCACACCTGGGTGCGCACGCATTGGGGGGACGACTACCTCCATCGCGAGAACGTCTTCTTCCGCGCGCTCCTCATCGCAGGGCTCACCAGCCACTTCGCGCTCACGCGCGACCCCGCCGACGAGCCGATGCTCCGCGATCAGGTCGAGACGCTCGCGGCCGCGCTCGACGCCTCGCCGCTCGGCTTGCTCGATGACTATCCGGACGAGTGCTACCCGATCGACGTGCTCGTCGCGGTCGCGTGGATCCGCCGCGCCGACGGCGTGCTCGGCACCGATCACTCGGCGTTCGTCGCGCGCGCGCTCCGCGCGTTCACCGGCGACCAGGCCGACGCGGCCGGGCTCGTGCGCTACCGGGTGCTGCTCACGCCGGGCAACGAAGAGGCGCTCGAGGTACAGCCCGCACGCGGCATCGGCATGTCGTGGGTGCTGGTCTTCACGCCCGACCTGTGGCCCGCGCAGTCCGAGGACTGGTACGCGCGCTACGCGTCCGCGTTCTGGCAGGACCGGGGCTGGGCGGCGGGGTTCCGGGAATGGGCTCCGGCAAGCGCGCCGGAGAACGGGTTCGAGATCGATGCGGGGCCGGTCGTCGATGGATTCGGCACCGCGTCGAGCGCGTTCGGGATCGCCGCCGCGCGTCGCCACGGCCGCTTCGATCACGCCTTCGCGCTCGAGAGCGAGATGAGCGCCGCGAGCTGGACGCTGCCCGACGGGACGCTGTTCTTCCCGCGCGCCGTCTCGCACGGCGCCGACGCGCCCTACCTCGGGGAGAGCGCGCTGATGTACTTCCTCACCGTGCAGCCTGCGGAGGGGGCGTCGCTCGTCCCGACCGACGGGCACCTGCCCGGGCTCGTGATCTTCGGTCTCGCCGTCTACTTCGGCGTCCCGGCGCTCGTGCTCGCCGCGCTCGTGCAGCGGATCCGGAGCACCCGCGGCGCGCGGGGTGTCGCGGTCTCGCCGCGTCCGGCGTGATCGGCAACGAGGGCGCGTGCCGGAGGGCCGGAGTGGGCGAGCCGATCCCCGATCAGACCGGCACGAAGCGCACGCGATCACCGACGGCGAAGTGCGGTCTCTCTCGCGCGAGCAAATCGAGCCCGACCGCGCGCCCGAGCAGGCGCCAGCCGCCTGGCAGCGCGGCCGGGTAGATGCCGCCGTAGCCGCCCGCGATCGCCACGCTGCCCGGCGGCACGCGCACGCGCGGATCGCTGCGCCGCGGAACGGCGGCCAGCGCTTCGTCCAGCCCCACGAGGTACGCGAAGCCCGGGCAGAAGCCGAGGAAGCTCACCTCGAGCGGGCGCGCCACGTGGCGGGCGATGACCTCCTCACGCGAGGCGAGGCCCGCGAGCACGGCGACCTCGTCGAGATCGTCGCCGTCGTAGACGACCTCCACGCGGTGCTCGCGCCCGAGCGGGGCCGGGATCGCGTCGAGCGCAGGCAGCACGAGCTGCGCCGGCGGCGTGCCGTCGACCACGATCAGCGCGTGCTCGGCGGCGAGGCTCGCGTCGCGCACGCCGGGCTGCGCGAGCAGCCAGTCGAGGAGCGCCGCGCGCGAGACACCGGCGGGGATCGTCAGGCGTGCGGCGCGATCGCCGACCGGCTGGAGGGGCAGCGCCGTCATCGATCGAGCGCCTCGCGTACGGCGCGCGCGATGGCCACCGCGTGCGCACCGTCGCCGTGGACGCAGAGGACGTCGAAGCGGCCGCTCGTGGCGAGGCGACGCGCTTGCTCGGCCGCGAGCACCGGGTCTTCGAGGAGCGCGCCCGGCGCGCCGCGCGGGACGAGCGAGCCATCGGGCATCAGGCCCCGATCGGCGAAGCCCTCGCGCAGAAAGCGGAGCCCGAGCGCCCCCGCCACGCGCTCGGTCGCGCCCTCGGGCGGGCCGAGCACTTCGATCTCGCCGAGCGTCTCCCGGCACGCGGCCAGCACGACACGCGCGAGCGCCTCGTCGCGATCGATCGCGTGATAGAGCGCGCCGTGCATCTTCACGTGCGCCGCGGGTGCGATCGCGGCCAAGAGCGCGCACTGGGCACGGATCGACGCCGCGAGCGCCTCGGGGGCGATCGCCATCGCGCGCCGCCCGAAGCCCTCGCGATCCGGGTACGAGGGATGGGCTCCGATCTGGGTGCCGTGCGCGCGGGCGAGCGCCACGGCGCGCGCGACGCTCTCACGATCACCCGCATGGCCGCCGCACGCCACGTTCGCGAGGTGCGCCACAGCGTAGAGCGCCTCGGGCTCCTCCGGGAGCTCGCCGAGATCGATGTCCAGCCGAGCGCGCACGTTCCGAGATTACACTCTGGCCGATGTCGCGCCTCGCTCGCCTCGCCGCCTTCGCGCCGTGGGCAGTCCTTTTCCTCGCGTGCGGCCCGCACACGCAGATCCGCGCGACGAGCGCCGGCACGGTCTCGACCACGACGGGGAGCTCCGTCACGGGACAGACGCTCACCGAGCGACCGGTCGAGGCGCCGCAGGCCTGGCTCTGGCGCATCTCGGGGGGCGATGCCGCCGCGCCCTCGTACGTGCTCGGCACGATGCACGTGGGCATTCGCCTTCCCGATGCGCTGCCCCACCCGTACGACGACTATCTCGCGCAGGCGCGCGTGCTCGTGATGGAGGTGGATCTGCGCGAGGCCGAGCGCTTCTTCCGCGAGCAAGGGGAGCACGCGCCGCGGCGCCGCGTGCGCCCGCTCGATCGCCAGCTCGGGCGTGAGTCCTGGGCGCGCCTCGTGGCCGAGGTCGATGGCCACGTGCCGGAGGCGGTGCTGCGGCAAGCGCCACCGGTCCTGATCTCGCTCTACCTGCAGCAGGTCTATCTGGCCGCGGTCGAGGCGGCCGCGGAGGGGCGCGAGCCGATCCCGGGCGTCCCGTCGACGGCGCGTCTCGACGAGACGATCTTCCAGAACTGCATCACCGACGGCTGCTCGTTCGTGGCGCTCGAGACGCCAGAGCAGGCGATGGTGCCGTTCGAGGGGACGGGGGTCGAGAGCGACGCGCTCGCGCAGCTACGCGCGCTCGTCGACGATCGCGCCGAGGCGATCGATCAGATGGCGGCGCTGCGCTCCGCGTACCTCGCCTTCGACGAGATCGCGATCCTGCAGGCGATCGGCCAAGGGATGACGCCCGCGCTCCACGACGCGCTCTTCCTCCAGCGCAACCGCGCGTGGGAGGCGGCGCTCCTTCCGCAGATCCAGCGCGGCAACGCGTTCGTGGCGGTCGGGCTCGGGCACCTGCTCGGCGGGGGCAGCGTGCTCGAGGCGCTCGCCCAGCACGGCTACACCGTCGAGCGCCTCGGGGAGCCGCCCACCGAGTGAAGGAGAGCAGGCGAGCTCGTCCCGCGGACGGAAGGGCCCGCGCGGACGAGCCGATCGAAATCGCGCCTGGGGAGCGCTCCCGACGATGTGACGCAACCGTGACCCACACCGGCGAGGGGATCCGTCAGGCTCTCGGTGGATGAGGGAGAACGACGAGCGCCCCGCCTCCCCGCACGAGCGCCCCAGCGCTGCGCCGTCCGAGCGCCCCAGCGCTGCGCCGTCCGAGCGCCCCAGCGCTGCGCCGTCCGAGCGCCCCAGCGCAGCGCCGTCCGAGCGCCCCAGCGCAGCGCCGCCGGCCGAGCAGCCGACGTTGGGTGAAGAAGTCGTCCACGCGCTCACGCACGGCCTCGGCGCGCTGCTCTCGGTCGGCGTCCTGGTCGGGCTCGTGGCGTACGCGGCCGCGCACCGCGACACGCAGTCGGTCGTCGCCGCCGCCGTGTTCGGCTCGAGCCTCGTCGCCGTCTACGTCTCGTCGACCGTCTATCACGCGTTCCCCGCGTCCTACCGGCGCGCGAAGGTCGCGCTGCAGATGCTCGACCACGCGGCGATCCATCTGCTCATCGCCGGCACGGCGACGCCGTTCGCCCTCTGCGGCCTCGGCGGAAGGGCCGGCTGGATCGGCCTCGGCGTGATCTGGTCGCTCGCGCTCGCGGGCATCGTGGTCGAGACGACGGCGCTGCGGCTGCGCAAGCGGCTCTCGATGGGCTTCTATCTCGGCAACGGCTGGGTCGGCGCGCTCGCGCTGCCCTCGCTCTGGGCCTCGCTGCCGACGGGTGCGCTGTCTTGCCTCGTGCTCGGCGGCATCGCCTACACGGCGGGCGTGCCGTTCTTCCTCCACCGGCGGAAGTGGATGCACGCGTGGTGGCACGGCTTCGTGCTCGCCGGGAGCGCGCTGCACGTGCTCGCCATCGTGTTCCTGTTCGGCTGAGCCACACGCCGCCGCGCGCCGCGCCGCGGTGAGCGTTCGCACGAACGCGCCATGCTCGGAAGGGCATGCTGCGCCCCCCGATGCAACGGCAACGGGGGTCCGGCGCGCAGTCGCCGGGCGGGAGCGCGCAGCGCGCGCGGACGGTAGGCGGCGGAGAGGCGGACCGATCATGATCACGCTCAAGAGCTATCTCGCAGGCAGCTGGCAATTCGGTTCGGGCAAGACGCAGACGCTCGTCGACCCGTCGACCGAGGAGCCGATCGCGGAGGCCTGCACGAGCGGGCTCGACTTCGGCGCGGCGCTCTCCTGGGCGCGTAGCGAAGGCGGCCCGGCCCTGCGCGCGGCCACGTTCGCGACGCGCGGCGGCTGGCTCAAGGCGATCAGCAAGGCGATCCACGCCGAGCGCGACGCGCTGATCGAGCTCTCGATGAAGAGCGCCGGCACGACGCGGAGCGATGCGAAGTTCGACATCGACGGCGCGACCGGCACGCTCGCCTACTACGCGGGCGTGGGCGCCAAGCTCGGCGAGGCGCGCATCCTGACCGAGCCCAGCGAGCAGCTCGCGCAGAGCGCGCGCTTCTTCGGCCAGCACGTGTGGACGACGCGGCCCGGCGTCGCCGTGCACGTCAACGCGTTCAACTTCCCGGCGTGGGGGCTCGGCGAGAAGCTCGCGGTCGCGATCCTCGCGGGCGCGCCGGTGATCACCAAGCCCGCGACGAGCACGGCGCCGGTCGCGGTGCGGATCGCCGAGATCCTCGTCGCCGCGAACGTGCTCCCGCCGGGTGCGTTCCAGATCGTCGCCGGCAGCGCGGGCGATCTGCTCGACCGGCTCGGGCCCGAGGACACGCTCGCCTTCACCGGCTCGGCCGACACGGGCGCCAAGCTCCGCAGCGCGCAGCCCGTCGTGGCGAAGTCGGTGCGCGTGAACATCGAGGCCGACTCGCTCAACTCGGCGGTGCTCGCCGAGAACGTGGACACGGGCGACGAGGCCTATCGCGCGTTCCTGCGCGACGTCGCGAAGGAGATGACGCAGAAGACGGGGCAGAAGTGCACGGCGACGCGCCGCATCTTCGTGCCCGAGGCGCTGGTCGATCGCGTGCAAGAGGACCTCTCGGCCGAGCTCGCGCGCGTGAAGCTCGGCCTGCCCTCGCTCGACGAGGTGCGCATGGGCCCGCTCGCGACCAAGCAGCAGCTCGAAGACTTCCGCGCTGGCGTCGCCAAGCTCGTCGCGTCCGGCGCGAAGATCGTGCACGGCGATCCGAGCACGGCCTCGCCGATCGGGGTGCCGGCCGGGAGGGGCTTCTTCGTGGGCCCGGTGCTGCTTCGCGCCGACGCGCCCGACGAGGCGCACGCGGTGCACGCGCACGAGGTGTTCGGGCCCTGCGCGACGCTCATGCCGTATCGCGATGCCGCGCACGCGGTCGCGCTCGTCGCGCGCGGCGAGGGCGGCCTCGTGGCGAGCGTGTACGGTGACGACCGCGCGCTCCTCAAGGCGCTCGTGCTCGGCATCGCGCCCTTCCACGGACGCGTGCTCGTGGGCTCGAGCAAGATCGCCGATCAGGCCATCTCGCCCGGCCTCGTCCTCCCGAGCTGCGTGCATGGCGGCCCCGGCCGCGCGGGTGGCGGCGAGGAGCTCGGCGGCGAGCGCGGCCTGCGCTTCTACATGCAGCGCACGGCCGTCCAAGGCGACCGCGCGCTGCTCGACAAGATCTTCGAAGGCGCCTGAGCGGGGTCGCGAGCTCCTGCGTCAGAACGCGGGAGCCTCGCGCCCGACGCGTGCGAGGAGCACGGCGAGGGCGCGGGCGTGGCTGGCGGCGGCGGTGAGATAGGCCGCTTCGGCCTCGCGCGCGGCGGCGTTCGCCGCGAGCTGCTCCACCACCGTGCTCGCGCCCCGCGTCAGCGCCTCGGCCGCCGCCCGGCGCAGCGCCGTCGCCTCCGCGAGCGCCGTCTCGCGCGCCGCCAGTTGGTCCCGCGCGGCCTCGTACTGGGCGAGGGCCTCGCGCACCTCCAGCTCCACGACGAGCTCCTCGGCGCGCAGCGCCGCGCTCGCGTGCTCGATCGCCGCGTCCGCGCTCCGCAGATCTCCGTCCCACGCGAGACGGATCGGGATCTCGATCGTCGCGCCGAGGATCAGCGCGTCGTACTCCGGCTGGTTGAAGATCGAGCCCGGCTCGAGGGCCGAGAACGAGTGGTACCAGCCGACCTGCACGTCGAGCTCGGGCCACCGGGCGGCGCTCGCCAGCTCGCGCGTGCGGCCGGCCGCGGCCTCGCGCATCTGCGCGGCGCGGATCTCCGGCCGATGCGCGAGCGCATCCTCGACGAGGCTCGCCGCATCGAACTGCTGCGGCGGCACGCCCAGATCGCCCACCGGGACGAGCGTGCCATCCGCTTCGCCGAGCAGGGTCGAGAGCGCGATCCGCGTCGTGCGCGCGCGCCCTTCCGCTTCCGCGCGCCGCGCGTGCCCCTGCGCGGCCGCGAGGCGCGCGAGGCCGACCTCGAGGGCGGTCGCCTCGCCCACCGAGAGCCGGTGCTCGATCGCCGCGAGCAGCGCGTCGTCGGCCGCCGCGGCCTCGGTCGCCCGTGCGAGCGCGAGCTCGGCCTCGAGCGCGTCGACGAAGCGCTCGGCTGCCTGCTGGCCCAGCTGGCGGCGCACGGCCTCGGCGCTCGCCATCACCGCCTCTTGCTCGGCCGCACGTGCGTCCACGCGGCGGCCGGTCTGCCCTGCGTAGTCGATCGGCACCGTGAGCACGAGCTGCGTCGCGTTCGGCGCGTTGTGCCCCGAGACGTCGACCGAGGCGACGCCGCCCGAGAGGCGCGGCGAGGGGAGCACGCGCGCCACGTCGATCGCGGCCTCCGCGGAGCGCACCTCGGCGAGCGCCTGCGCGAGCGTCGGGCTCTCGGCCATCACGCGCTCGACGTACTGCCCGTAGCGCGTCCCGGTGGTGCCCGTCGGCGCCGTCACGGTCAGCGAGACCTGCGCGCTCGCGGGGAGCGGCACGACCAGCAAGCAGAGCGCGATCGTCCACGTCTTCGTCGTCACGACGCGGCCTCCTCTCTCTCCTGCGCCTTCTCGTTCTTTCCGCGCGCCCGGAAGCGCCCGAGGTCCGTGAGGAAGGTGGGGAGCACCACGAGCGTGAACAGCGTCGAGGTCACGAGGCCTCCGATCATCACGATGGCGAGCGGCCGCTCGAGCTCCACGCCACGAAGCGGCAGCACGACGAGCGGCAAGAGGCCGAGCATCGCGGTGCTCGCCGTCATCAGCTTCGGTCGCACGCGGCCGAGGCTCGCCTCGCGCACGGCCTCGTCGTACGCGGCGCCGTGCGCCTCGAGGCCGCGCGTCTGCGAGACGAGCACGAGGCCGTTCTGCACCGCGATGCCGAACAGACCGAGCAAGCCCACGAGCGACGACACGTTCCACGTCTCGCCCGCGATCAGGAGCGCCACGATGCCTCCGACGAGTGCGCTCGGCAGCGTCCCCAGGATCAGCGCCGTCTCGGCGAGCGAGCCGAGCGCGATGTAGACGAGGACGAGCACGAGCGCGACGGCGAGCGCGATCGCCAGCGCGAGCGCGCGGTTGGCCGCGTCCTGCGTCTCGATGCGCCCGCCGACCGACGCGAACGTGCCCTCGGGGAAGTAGCCGCGCACGGCGCGCGCGACGAGCGCTCGCACCTCTTCCGCCGCGCTGCCGAGATCGCGACCGACGACGCTCGCCTCGATGCCCACGCGGCGCTGGCCGGCCTCGCGGCGCACGATGCTCGGGCCCGCGGTGCTCGTGATCTCGGCCACGCGCGACAGCGGTAGCCGCGTTCCGTCCGGAGTCTCGACCGGTAGGACCCGCAGCTCCTCGGGATCGATCGAGCCGGGCGAGCCGAGGCGCACCATCACGTCGAGGCGCCGGCCGCCGCGGAAGACCACGCCGGCCTCGCGGCCGACGGTCGCGGTGCGCACCGCTTGCGTCACGTCCCCGGGCGTGAGGTGGGCGCGCACGAGCGCGACGCGATCGAGGCGCACGTGCAGCTCGGGGCTCTGCCCCGCGACGTCGGTGCGCACGTCGGCCAGGCCCCGCACGTGTCGCATCTCGTCGCGCAGGCGGTTCGCGACGCCGGCGAGCACGTCGAGATCGGTGCCGAAGATGCGCACCTGCAGATCCGCGGGCGAGCCGCCGAGGCCCTCGTCGATGCGCATCTGGAGCGGCGTCGTGAAGAGCACCTGCGTGCCGGGCGCGTGCGAGACGCGCTCGCGCAGGGCCTCGGCGATGGCCTCGTCGTCCATCGTGCGATCCGCGACGAGCTCCACGAGCACGTCGGCGTTCGTGTGGGGCATCGGGTCCTCGGTGCGCTCGCCACGGCCGAGGCGGCGCGTGACGTTGCGGACCTGATCGAAGCCGGCCGCGGCGTCCTCCACCGCGGACACGAGCCGATCGGCCGTCTCGAGCGAGGCCTCCGGCGCGACGCCCGTCTCGAGCATCAGATAGCCCTCGTCGAGGTGCGGCACGAAGTCGGCGCCGACGGACGCGCCGAGCGCGATCACGGGCACCGTGATGCAGAGCGCGGCGAGCTGGATCACGCGCGGGTGCCGCAGCGCGAAGCCCAGGATGGGCGCGTAGGCGCGCTCGATCACGCGCACGACCAGGCCCTTTCCCTCCTGGCCGTGCTTGGCCGAGAGCACGCGACCCGCGACGGCAGGCGTCACGCCGAGCGCGACGAAGAGCGAGGCGCCCATCGCGGCGATGACCGAGAGCGCGAGCGCGCGGTACATGCGGCCCTCGATCCCGGCCATGCCGAAGAGCGGCACGAAGACGGCGATCACGACGAAGGTCGCGAACACGATGGGCCGCGCCATCTCGCCCGCCGCGTGCGTGACGACCCAGTGCTTGGGGATGCTCCCGTGCGCGTCCTTCAGCCGGTGCGCCGCGTTCTCCACGACGATGATCGAGGCGTCGACGAGGATGCCGACCGAGATCGCCAGGCCCCCGAGCGTCATCGTGTCGAGGCCGCCGCCCGCGCGCCCGAGCGCCGCGATCGCGAGCGCCACCGAGATGGGGATCGAGAGCGCCACGACGAGCGCGGCGCGGAAGTCGCCGAGCAGGAGCAGGATCACGAGCACGACGAAGACGGCGCCGATGGCCACCGCGCGGCCCACGCCGCCGAGCGCGCCGTCCACGAGCTCGGCCTGGTCGTAGGTCACCGCGATCGAGAGGCCGTCGGGCGGCTCGAGCTCGGCGAGCGCCGAGCGCACCGCGGCCGAGACGTGCACGGCGTCGGCGCCGATCTGCCGCACGATGCGGACGTGCACGACCTCGGCGCCGCGGTGGCGCGCGACGCCGCGCCGGAACGCGCCGCCGTCCACGACCTCGGCCACGTCGGAGAGCAGCACGGGAGTGCCGTCGCGCTCCGCGACGACCGTGCGCCCGAGCTCGAACGCGCTGTCGGCGCGGCCGTCGAGCTCGACGGCCCACTCGATCTCGCCGGCCGGCACCACGCCCGCCGAGGCCGAGGCGCTCGCGCCTTCGGAAGCGCGCAGCACTTCCTCGAGCGAGACGTCGCGGGCACGCATGCGATCCGGATCGGCGCGTACCTGCACCTGGCGCAAGAGGCCTCCGACGATGTCGAGGCCGCCCACGCCGGGCACCGCGAGCAGGCGGTTCCGGAGCTCGTACTCGACGAAGTCGCGCAGGCGCATCGGGTCGGCCGAGCCCTCGCTCGTGGGCTCGATCACGAGCTCGGCGACCTCGTTCAGGCGGCCCGAGACGCCGGAGACGACGGGCGCCTCGAGGCCCGGCGGGAGCGAGGCCTGCGCCATCGCGACGCGCTCGCCCACCAGCTGCCGGCCCCGGAAGTAGTCGAAGTCGGGATCGAGCTCGACGGTCGTCTGCACCACGCCCGCCTGGCAGGTGGAGCGCACGCGCCGAAGGCCGGGAAGGCCGGCCATCGCGCGCTCGATCGGGATCGCCACGCGGCGCTCGATCTCCTCCGAGCCCATCGCGGGCGACTGCACGATCACGTTGAAGGTCGGCGTCGTGAGGTCGGGGAAGACGTCGCGCGGCAGGTCGCCGAACGCGACGGCGCCGTCGACGAGGCCCAGCACGACGAGCGCGATCCCGACGAAGGGATGCTCGGCGAGCCACTCCACGATCGCGGTCAGGGCCGGGCGAGGGCCGCTCGGGGCCGAGGGCGCGCTCATCCGTTCTCGCCCCAGTCACCGGCGTCCGCGAGCGCGCGGAGGACGAACGCGCCCTGGAGGACCACCTGATCGCCGGCGGAGAGGCCGCTGAGGATCTCGACCTCCCCGCCGAGGTCGCGACCGCGCGCGATCGGGCGCACCTCCATCTCGGTCTCGCTCTGCGGAACGAACACACACCAGCCGATGGCCGTGTGCTGCACCGCGCCCGAGGGAACCACGAGGGTCGCGCCTTCCGAGGGCGGCGTGAAGATCACGGTCGCGATCATCCCGGGCCGCAGCGCACCGCCCGGGTTCGGCAGATCCATCCGGACCTCGACCGAGAGCGTGCGCTCGTCGACGCGGGGCGCGACGAGCGCGATCGGGAGCTCGAGCGGCGCCGCGGCGCCGGAAGGGAAGCTGATACGCGCGACGTCGCCTTCGTGCAGGTGCGTGGCGTCGGCCTCCGAGACGTGCGCGAGGAGCCAGAGCTGCGAGAGATCGGAGATCTCGAAGAGCGCGTCGTCCTGCGCGGCCGACTCGCCCGGGAAGGCGTGGTGCTCGAGCACCGTGCCCGCGATCGGCGAGCGCACGAGAAGAGAGGTGCGCGAGCCGCCCCGCGCATTGGCGGCCGTGAGGCCGGCGCGCGAGCGATCGAGCTCGGCGCGGGCCGACGCGAGCTCGCGCTCGGCGTCCTCGACGTCGCTCTGCGTGCCGAGCTGCTCGCCCGTGAGCGCCTGCCTGCGCGCGAGGCGCGCTTCGAGCGTGTGCACGTGGGCCTCCGCCTCGGCGACCTGCGCGCGGCGCTCGCCCACGTCGCCGCTCGCGAGCTCGGCGAGCGGGTCGCCCGCGGCCACCACGTCTCCGACGTGTGCCAGCAGGGCCACGACGCGCCCTGGCGCGGGCGCATCGACGATCGCGTAGTGGTGCTCGTCCACCCCGGTCTCGGCCATCGCGGCGATGGGCGCGTCGGTCGCGAGCCGCACGACCGGGACGGTCGTGAAGGTCACGCGCGCGCGCACGTCGTCGTCGAGGGTGACCACGTGGCGAATCGCCGCCGCCGGCTCGTCCGTGCTCCCGCTCGCGCTCTCGTCTCCACTCGCGCCGCCGCCGCCGCATGCCCACGTGCATGCGAGCACGAGCGCGGAGCCCCAGTGGCTCCACCTCGAGATTCTCGTCGACATTTCTTCTTCCTCGCTCCCGCCGCAGCGGGGCCCTCGACCCAGAACGAAGGGATCACGACGTCGCGCAGAGCCGCGCGCACGCGAGCCAGACGATCAGGCGAACGCGCGAGGAACGCGCATCGGAGGCTCGCGCGGGGCCTCCGGCGGGCGGCTCTGCACCGTCCACTCCGGAAGCTCCTGGGGGACGTCGAATCCTTCGAGGACCACCATCGGCGCGGCGGGCACGATGGCGGGCATCGGGCTGCAGCGCGCGCAGTCGTGGCAGTCGTCGCCGAGGGGCGGGCAGTCGTGGTCGCCCGCGTTCGCACAGGGGTCGATCCCGAGCGCGAGGGCGACCGGCAGCGAGAGCTGCAGGGCGAGCACCGCGACCGAGACCAACGCGAGGAACGTGGCGCGCATCGACGGGCGCCTTTCTACCATGGGTGCCCGTGGCCGGCGAAGGGCGGCCCTTGCCGGCGGGGATCGGGCAGGCCGGCGTTGCCGAAAGGCTCGGTTTCTCGATACAAAGGCCGACACATGGCCGGCGCAGCTCCCTCCGCGAAACCCGCTCCCTTCCTGAAGCCCCTCGATCTCGTCGATCGGGGAATTCTTCTCGCCGAGAGCTCCTTGTCGGTCGTGATCGTCCTCGTGATGGTCGTGTTCGGCGTCGCGGACGGCGTCGGGAGCATGCTGCACATCCAGCATCCGCTCTTGCGCGCCGCGGGCGACGTGCTGATGCACGGCACCGTCTGGGCGGCGTTCCTCGGCGCGAGCTTCGCGACGCGTGGCCGCAAGCACCTCGCGATCGATGCGCTCGGGCGCCTGCTCCCCGATCGCGGGCGGCGCATCATCGTCGCCATCTCGAGCACGTTCGGCTCCGTCGTCGCGGCCGCGCTCGGCTGGGGCGTCTACAGCTCGCTCGTCGAGCAGAGCCACAACGTCGCCGAGCAGATCGCGAACATGGCCGAGTCCGGCATCGCGGGCGGTCGCATCGACGAGGGGTACCAGTTCCAGTTCATGATCCCGGCCGGCTTCGCGCTCATCGCGATCCGCCTCCTGCTCCACGGCTTCCACGAGTTCATGGCGGCCGCGTCGCTGCCGGGGAAGGGCGAGCGCGTGCAGCCTCCGCCGCCGGCGCCCGCCGCGGCGAAGGACGAGCCGCACGAGGAGCCCGACGGCGCGCCGTCGGCCAACGACGACCCGAACCGCGTCTCGCCCTTCTCGCAGGCGGGCCCCGTCGAGATCGGGATCGCGATGGCGGCGATGGTCGTGCCGGTCGTGCTCTCGTCCGGGACGTCCACCTTCGTGCCGATCACGCTCGCGGCGCTCGGCGGGCTCGCCTCGATCGGCATCCCCTTCGCGCTGCGCGTGCGCTCGACGAAGTCGACGGCGCCGACCTCGCCGTTCCCGCACGAGTACGCGACGCCGGCGCCCGGGCCGATGGCGATCGGCCTCGTGGGCACGCTCGCGACGCTGGGCCTGACGTACGTCGCCGTCCAGAACCTCTCGAACGTCTCGTTCGGGATGGGCATCGCGTTCTTCGCCGTGATGGCGCTCATGGGCGCGCCGCTCTTCACGTTCCTCGGAGGCCTCGCGCTCTTCCTCTGGCTCCACGGCTCGGCCGACGTGCCCGTGACGCCGCTCGGCAACGCCGTCGAGGACGTGCTCGGTACGCACTTCGCGCGCATGAGCGTGCTGCCCACGATCCCGATCTTCACGCTCGCCGGATACCTGATGAGCGAGAGCAGGACGCCGCAGCGCCTCGTGCGCTTCGCGCGCGCCTGGCTCGGCTGGCTGCCGGGCGGCCTCGCCGTCGTCGCCGTGCTCGCGTCGTTCGTGTTCACCGTGTTCAGCGGCGCGAGCGGCATCACGATCGTGGCGATCGGCGGCCTGCTCTTGCCGGCGCTCTTGCGCGACAAGTACCCGGAGGGCTTCTCGCTCGGCCTCGTCACGAGCGGCGGCGCGCTCGGCATCACGTTCATGCCCTGCCTGCCGCTCATCGTGTACGGCATCGTCGCGGGCCTGCAGGAGATGCCGCCCGGGCAGGAGCGCGTGGATCTGAACACGCTCGGCCTCGCGGGCCTCTTGCCGAGCCTCGTGCTCGTCGGGCTGATGATCGCGTACGCGATGTTCACCGGCGTCTCGAAGAAGGTGCCGCGGAGCGAGTTCGTCGCGGCGGAAGCGTTCGCGGCGCTGAAGGACGTGGCCTTCGAGCTCGCGATCCCGTTCGTGGTCGCGCTCGGGCTCGTGTTCGCCGGCCCGCTCGGCGCCGCGTCGTTCACGGCGTTCTACGTGTTCGTGATCGAGGTGTTCGTCTACCGCGACCTGAGCCTCTCGGTGGACATCCCGCGCATCGTGCCGGACTCGATGGTGCTCGTCGGCGCGATCTTCGTGAAGCTCTGCGCCGCGACGGTGCTGACGTTCTACTTCGTGCAGGCGCAGACCGCCGACCACCTCTTCGAGGCGCTCACGTGCGGTCAGCCGGCGCAGGACTACCTCGCCGCGCACAGCGACACGCTCTACGAGTGCCGCGAGGCGGTCGATGCGCTGCAGCGCCACGGAGAGAGCGCGGGCGGTCTCATCGACTCGCCGATCTCGTTCCTGCTCGCCCTCAACGTGTTCCTGCTGATCGTGGGCATGTTGATGGACATCTTCTCGGCCATCGTCGTGATCGTGCCCCTCATCATGGGCATCGCGATTCACTTCAACATCAACCCCTATCACCTCGGCATCGTGTTCCTGATCAACCTGGAGATCGGGTACCTGATGCCGCCGATGGGCCTGAACCTGTTCATCGCGGGCTTCCGGTTCGGGCGGCCGGTGCCGGACCTCTACAAGGTGGTCATCCCGTTCATCGGCGTGTTCTTCACGGCGCTGATGATCACGACGTACGTGCCCTGGCTGAGCACGGGCCTCCTGCCCGAGAGCGCGCAGACGCACGCGCCGCCGCCGATCGAGGAGCCCGAGACGACGCACGAGGAGCCGGGCGTGGCGGCGGGTGGCGCGCGCGCGTGCGGAGACGTGCCGGACGAGGGCGAGTCGATGGACGCGTACATGGAGCGCTGCCCGGAGGGGTCCGATACGGTCGTGCCGGGCGCGGCCGCGCGTGCGTGCGGCGACGTGCCGGACGAGGGCGAGTCGATGGATGCGTACATGGAGCGCTGCCCCGAGGGCGCCGACACCGTGGTCGCGCCTCCGAGCGGAGCGCGCGTGCGCCCCTGCGGCGACTTGCCCGACGAGGACGAGTCGATGAGCGACTACATGGAGCGCTGCCCCGAAGGCGCCGACACGGTGCTTCCGTCGGACACGCCCACGAGCGCTGCGCCGGCCCGTCCCTGCGGTGACTTCCCCGACGAGGGCGAGTCGATGGACGCGTACATGGCGCGATGCATGGGCGACGAGGCGGCCGACGAGGGCGGCGCGGCCGAGGGCGCGGCGGCGGAAGGCGCGCCGGACGAGGTGGAGCCGCCGCCGACCGCACCGCCGGCGACCGAGACGCCCTGAGCGGCGGGCGCCGCGAGGTACGCTGCGCCCATGGCGCGCATCTTCGTTCCGCTCCCCGACCGCGACTTCGACGTCACCGAAGTGTCGGTGCCTTGGAAGCTTTGGACCGAGGCGGGCCACGACGTGCTCTTCGCGACCGAGACAGGCGCGATGGCCGCGGCCGATCCGCTGCTGCTCACGGGCGTGCTCTTCGGCCAGCTCGGTGCCGAGCCCGAGCCCAAGCGCTTCTACGAGGAGATGATCGCGACGCCGAGCTTCCAGAAGCCGCGGCGCTGGGCGGAGCTCGACGCGAGCGCCGTCGACGCGCTCCATCTGCCCGGCGGCCACGCCAAGGGCATGCGGCAGTACCTCGGCGCGCCGGCGCTCCACGCACGCGTGCTCGAGTTCGTGCGCTCGGGCAAGCCCTTCGCCGCCATCTGCCACGGCCCGCTGGTGCTCGCGCGCACGCGCGATCCGGCGACGGGCAAGAGCGTGCTCGCGGGGCGGAAGACGACGTGCCTGCCGAAGTACATGGAGCGCTCGGCGTGGCTGCTGACGGCGTGGAAGCTCGGCGACTACTACCGGACCTATCCGGAGTACGTCGAGGAAGAAGTCTGCGCCGCGCTCGCGCGCCCCGAGGACTTCGTGCGCGGGCCTCGCGTGCTCACGACGCGCGGAACCCGCGACGACGATCGGGCGGCGTTCGTGGTCGAGGATGGCCGCTACGTGTCGGCGCGCTGGCCCGGGGATGCGTACCTCTACGCGAAGAAGCTCGCCGAGCGCCTCGGGCGCTGAAGGCGATCGTCATCCGAGCTTCAGAACGCGGTGCCCCCACGAGTCGACCCAGAGCAGGCGGTCGAGCACCTGCGCCGTGTCGAGCGGCACCGCGGTGTGCGCGCGCGCGAGCGCGACGAGCAGGGGCTCGGCGTCGAGCGTCGCCTGCGCGAAGGCGTCGAGCATCGAGACGAACGCGCTCGGCGGCGCCTTCGGATCGTCGGCGCTCGCCGGCATCGGCACGAGCCCGGTGAGGAACGCGATGGCCGCATCGTCCATCAGCGGCACCGTCTCGGGCACGAGCAGCGCGAGCACCTTGCTGATCGCGCACGGGCCCTGGCCGTCGATCGAGAGCGTCGCGACCGTCTCCTCCACGAGCGCGCGGCTCGACGGCGGCGCGGCGAGCCACGCCTCGGGCCCACCCGCGGTCTGCTGGATCAGCGCGCGCCACGCGTCCGCGAGCGGAGGCGCGAGCCAGCGCTGGAACACGCGCGAGGGCGCGCGGCTGTTCACCATCCAGCTCGTCGGGAACGCCGGCGCGAGGAAGTGATCCCGCGGCAGCGACGTCGACGCGCGCCGGAACGCCGCGGCCGCCCGGTCCCATCCGTTCGCGCCCGGCAGCGCATCGCGCGCGGCGAGCTTCGCGAGCCCACGCTCGAGGCGCCAGCGGCCGGCGGGGATCGCGATCTCGAGGGCATCACTCATCGCGGCGCAGCGTATACGACGCGCGGCCCGAGCGCGTGCACGCCGTCGCCATTCGTCGTCTTCGATGCCGATCCCGCCGCGTCAGCTGCCGGAGGGCTCCGCGCCTCCATGCGGTGCGCGAGATCGTCCAGCGAGGCCACGCGGTGGACCGGTGACCGTTGATCGCGGGCCCCGATCTCGTGAGACGCTCCCCCGGGTGAAGACCTTCGCTTCCTGCTGGCTCGCCCTCGCCCTCGTCCTCTGCGCCTCGGCGAGCGTCGTCGCCGCGCAGGCCGCGGTTCCTCCGGACGTGGTTCAGCTCGCGAGCGGAGGGATGGTGCGCGGCACCATCGTCGAAGCGATTCCGGGCGACCACGTCACCATCCAGCTCGTGACCGGCGAGGTGCGTGTGATCTCGTCGCCCGAGATCACGTACGCCGGCCCGACCGGCCAGGCGCCGCAGGCTGCGCCGCTCCAGGAGGTCATCCCGGCCGCGCCCATGACGCCGCCGCCGCCGCCGCGTCCGCGCGGCGTGCATCTCCACGTCAGCGCCGACGAGGGTGCCGGCGAGCTCACGCTCCAAGAGGTCGTCGGGAGCGCGACGGCCGTCGTGAGCACGGGCCGCGGGTTCGCCACCGTCTCGGTCGATCAGTTCGCCCCGATGTGCACGGCGCCGTGTGATCTCGAGGTCTCGCCCCGCGCCTACCGGCTCGGCATCTCGCAGGGGCAGGGCGATGCGCGCCGCGCGGATCACAACCTCTTCACGATCGATCACGACATGGGCTTGCACCTCGAGTACGAGAGCCGCGAGGGCGCGCGCATCGCGGGCTGGATCGTCTTCATCGGCGGCATGCTCGCCGGCGGCGGCGTCATGCTCGGTGGCCTCGGAGACGACCGCAACCTCCTCACCTGGATCATCGCGGGCTCCGTGATCTTCGGCGTCTCGGAGATCATCGGCTTCGCGCTGATCTTCCTGAACGACCACGCCGACATCCGAGAGCTGGGCGATGGGATCCGTTTCTGACGCATCGTTCCGAGGCGCCTCTCGAGGTGTAGAAAGGCTCGCATGACCCGCATTTCGCGCACCCAAGACGATGGAGCGATGCTCGCCGCCGCGCGTCGCATGCGCGCCGGGACGGCTCGTAGCGAGCGCGGCGATGCTCTCCTCGTCGGGCACCTCGGCTCGCCGCTCGCGCGCGGCATCGCCGTCTCGGGACAGGTGGCGGCGGGCAGCACCGAAGCGGAGGCACGCGCCGCGGTCGATGCCGAGATCGCCGAGTGCGCGAAAGCGGGCACGCCCCCGCTCGTCACGATCTGGGTGTCGTGGGAGATCGCCGCGACGTTCGTCGGCCGCGCGGCGGTGAGCGAGATGCGCCCGCGTGCGCGCAAGCTCCCCGAGTCGCACTCGCCCACGGTGTTGATCCGGGCCGACGGCGTCGCGCTCGTCGAGGTCGACTACGCGGCCGCCGCCCCGAAGATCGTCCCGCCGCCGCGGGTGTGACGCGGCGATTGCGCACGGGAGCCCCTGCTCGTGCGCGCGCCGCGCTCGCGCGCGCCCTGCTACAACCGACCGATGGCGATCCTCGCGTACCGCGGCGGCACGCTCGAGCTCTCGGAGGTTCCGAGTGGGCTCGCGCTCCCCGAGGTGTGCGCGTGGGACGCGCGCACGGCGACGCATCGCGCGCCGGGGCGGGCGTATGCGGACCTCGTGCTCTTCTTCCGCGACGCCGGCCTGGCGCTCGAGGATCGGGCGCGGGCCTACGAAGAGCTGCCGAGCGGCGCGCTCGTGCATCGCGCGGCGCGGCCCTACCAGGACGAGGCCCTCGCGGCGTGGCGCAAGGCCAAGGGGCGCGGCGTGGTCGTGCTGCCGACGGGCGCGGGCAAGACGCACGTCGCGATGATGGCGATCGATCTGCGCCGCCGCGCGACGCTCGTCGTGGCGCCCACGCTCGATCTCGTGCGCCAGTGGTACGACCTGCTCCGCACCACGTTCGGCATGCCGGTCGGCATCGTGGGCGGTGGCTCGCACGAGGTGCGGCCCATCACCGTGACGACCTACGACTCGGCGTACATCCACGCCGAGCACCTGGGCAGTCGCTTCGGGATGATCGTGTTCGACGAGGTGCATCACCTGCCGAGCGCCACGTACGCGCTCTCGGCGGAGCTCTCGATCGCGCCCTTCCGCCTCGGGCTCACGGCCACCCCCGAGCGCACCGACGGGCGCGAGAGCCTGCTCGACACGCTCGTGGGCCCCACGGTCTATCGCCGCGACATCGTCGAGCTCGAGGGGCAGTTCCTCGCCGACTACGACACCATCCGCATCTCGGTCGAGCTCTCGCCCGAGGAGCGCAAGGAGCACGACGCCGAGCGCGCGATCTACCGCACGTTCCTCGCGCGCGCGGGCATCCAGATGAGCAAGGAGCACGGCTGGAGCGACTTCGTGATGCGCAGCTCGCGCTCGGCCGAGGGGCGACGCGCGATGCAGGCCTATCGCCGCCAGCGCGAGCTCGCGTTCTCGGCGCCGGCGAAGCTCGACTACGTCGAGCGCCTGCTCGACGAGCACAAGGACGACCGCGTGCTGCTCTTCACGCAGGACAACGCGACCTGCTACGCGCTCTCGCGGCGCTTCCTCCTCCCGGCGATCACGCACCAGACGAAGATCAAGGAGCGCAGCGAGATCCTCGCGGGGCTCAGCGCGAAGCGCTACGGGGCGATCGTGACGAGCAAGGTGCTGAACGAGGGCGTCGACGTGCCCGACGCCAACGTCGCCATCGTCGTCTCGGGCTCGGGCTCGGTGCGCGAGCACGTGCAGCGCCTCGGCCGCATCCTGCGCAAGCGCGAGGGCAAGCACGCGCTCCTCTACGAGATCGTGACGGCGCAGACGGCCGAGACGTTCACGAGCGAGCGGCGGCGCGACCACAGCGCGTACGAGCGCTGAGCGCTCGAGGCCTCGGTCACACCCTTCCGAGCGGGGCCGAGCCGATCACTGTTCGGCTCGCCCGCTCCGGCTCCTCCCCTCCGCGCGCTTCGCGCGCTCCCGCCCGGCCCCTCCGGGGCGAGCCCTCGTTGCTGTGAGTGATCGGCTCGCCCGCTGCGGGCCCTCCCGTCCGCGCGCTTCGCGCGCTCCCGTCCGGGCCCTCCGGGGCGAGCACTCCTTGCTGATGGTGGTCGGCTCGCCCGCTGCGGGTCCTCCCGTCCGCGCGCTTCGCGCGCTCCCGTCCGGTCCCTCCGGGGCGAGCACTCGTTGCTATCACTCGTCGTCGCGCGCGTACCCTTCGTACTCGTCGTCCGAGAGGTTCTCGAAGCGCGTGTACTCGTGGAAGAACTTGCAGCGCACGATGCCCGTCGGGCCGCTTCGCTGCTTGCCCACGATGATCTCCGCGAGGCCCCGCAGGTGCTGGCGCTCCTCGTCGCTCGCGTACACCTCGGGGCGGTACACGAACATGATCACGTCGGCGTCCTGCTCGATGGCGCCCGACTCGCGCAGGTCGGCCAGCTGCGGGCGCTTGTCCTTGCCGGGGCGTGTCTCGACGCCGCGGTTCAGCTGCGAGAGCGCGATCACGGGGACGTCGAGCTCCTTCGCCAGCGCCTTCAAGGAGCGGCTGATCTCGCTGATCTCCTGCTCGCGCGAGTCGTTCTTGCTGCCCGAGCGCATGAGCTGGAGGTAGTCCACGACGACCATCGCGAGGCCGTGCTCGGCGCGCAGGCGCCGGGCTTTGCCGCGCAGCTCCATGACGGTCAGCGCCGCGGTGTCGTCGATGAACACGGGCAGCTCCGAGAGCGGGCCCGCCGCGTGGATCAGCTTCGTCCAGTCCGAGCTCGAGAGCTGGCCGGTGCGCAGGTTCGCGCCGTCGACGCGCGCCTCGCCCGTGAGCATGCGGCTCACGAGCTCTTCCTTGCGCATCTCGAGCGAGAAGATGGCGACCGACTGGCGCCGCTTCTGGCACGCGTTCAGCGCCACGTTCAGCGCGAAGGCCGTCTTTCCCATGCCGGGACGACCCGCGATGATGATGAGCTCGCCGCCCTTGAGGCCGGCCGTCATCTCGTCGAGGCGATCGAGCCCCGTGGGCATGCCCGTGAGGCGCTCGCCCTTCTCGAGCGCGGCCGCGAGCCGGCTGATCGAGCGCTCGATGACGACCTTCACGTGCTCGTAGGGAGACGACGTGCGCTCTTTGCCGACCTCGAACACGCGCTTCTCGGCGGTGTCGAGGTACTCGGCGGCCTCGCCGTAGTCGCCGTAGCCGGTCGCCGCGATCTCGTGGCACGCCGTGATGAGGCGCCGCACGACCGCCTTCTCGCGCACGATCGCCGCGTGCTGCTCGATGTTGGCGACGGTCGGCACCTGGTTCGTGAGCGAGAGCAGGTGCTCGTCGCCGCCGGCCTTCTGCAGGTGCCCGCGATCGACGAGCCACGCGCGCAGCGTGACGGTGTCGACCGGCTGTCCGCGCCGGAAGAGCTCGGCCATCGCCTCGAACACCAGCGCGTTCCCGCGGCTGTAGAAGTCCTCGGCCGTGAGCACCTGCAGCACGGTGTTGAGGGCGTTGTTCTCGAGCAGGATGCCACCGAGCACGGCGCGCTCGGCGTCGAGCGAGTGCGGAGGGATGCGCCCGGTGGGCGCCGCGCGCGGGGAGTCGGAGTCGTCGCCGTACATCGTCGGGGCCGGCCAGCATACACGGCCGCGCGCACGAGGAAAGCGCCGGCGTCGCGCCGAGCGGGGGCCTCGTGCGAAGCTCGCGCGCATGGCCGACGGGTACCTGACGAGCGACGGCGTCCGCTTCCTGCGCGAGCTGAAGGCGCACAACGACAAGGCGTGGTTCGAGAAGAACAAGGCGCGCTTCGAAGAGGGCGTGCGCGCGCCGGCGCAGCGCTTGATGGCGGACCTCGCGCCCGTGCTCGCGAAGATCAGCCCGCACTTCGTCGTCGACCTCCGGCCGAGCGGCGGCTCGCTCTCGCGCATCCATCGCGACACGCGCTTCAGCAAGGACAAGAGCCCGTACAAGACGCACCTGTTCGCGCACTTCCATCACGAGGACGGGACGGACGATTTCTCGCCGGGCTTCTTCGTCCGGCTCGGGCCGGGCGAGTCGGCCGTGGGCGCGGGCGTGTGGCGGCCGGGCCCGACGGCGCTCGCGAAGATCCGCGCCGCGATGGTCGCCGACGCCGCCGCATGGAGGAAGGCCAAGCAGAAGGTGCTCGCCGCCGGCGGGCGCGTGATCCCGGGCGAGCCGCTGAAGAAGGTGCCGAAGGGCTTCGACCCCGAGCACGAGCATGCCGAGGACCTGAAGCAGAAGAGCGTCGGGCTCGTGCTCGATCTGCCCGATGCCGCGCTCACGTCTCCTTCGCTGCCGAAGGAGATCGCCGAGCGCTTTCGCCTGGCGGCGCCCGCCGTGCGCTTCGTGTGCGCGGCCGTCGGGCTCGACGCGTGACGCACGTCGCGCTCGTGATCGAGTGCCGCACGCGATAGGGTCGCACCGTGCGTGCCCGACTCGTCGCCGTCGCCCTCGTCGCAACGCTGCTCGGCGCCTGTCAGACGGCGCCGAGTGTCGGCGCTGCCTGCACGCGCAACACCGATTGCTCCTCGCCGCTCGTCTGTCGCTTCGGCCGCTGCCGTACCGAGTGCACGGCGCAGCGCGACTGTGCCGTGCCGTCGTCGTGCCTGCTCGACGAGGCCGGGCAGGGCTCGTGCTCGCTCGTCGACGATCCCGACTGCACGGCGAGCTCGTGCGCGTCGCCCCTCGCGTGCGTCGGGCGCGAGTGCGTGAACCTCTGCTCGGTCGGCGTGGAATGCCCCGCCGGCTCGACGTGCGCGCCGACGGACGACGGGCGCGCCCGCTGCGTGCGCACGGACGGCGTCGACGCGTCGCTCCCCGATGCATCGTTCGACGACGCGGCTCTCGCCCCCGACGCCTCGCGGGATGCGGGCGGCGGCGTCGAGGCGGGCGCCGACGCCGGCTGCGGTGTGGATGCCCCCTGCTCGCTCGCGCTCGAGGTCGCCGTCGGAGACGGCTTCTCCTGCGCGGTCCAGCGCTCGACGCGCGTCGTGTGCTGGGGACGGCGCGACCGCCTCGGGCGGGACGGGGACGCGAGCGGATGCGACGGCACGGTCGCCGACGCGGCGTGCCCGACCCCCGCGCCCGTGCGGGCCGAAGACGCCGAACAGGGCGTCGGTGACGCGTTCCATGCCGGCGTCCTCGACGCGCAGGGCGCCGGCGCGTGCTTTCAGACGCCCGACGCGGACGTGCTGTGCTGGGGCGCCGCTGGTGCCCCGCTCGGCCGCGGTGCCGGTGCGACGGGCGAGCGCGCGCGGCACGTCGAGACCGGAGCCGGCATGCCGGTGGCCGGGCTCGATGGCGTCTTCGTCCTCGACGGAAGCGCGCTCGCGCCCGGCGTCAACACCCCCTTCGACTGGTACGGATGGGGCGCCGACGCAGGGGACGTGTTCCTCCAAGGGACCGTCACGCCCTCTCCCTACGCCGCCGTGATCGATCCGGCGCCGATCGACGTGCACACGATCACGGTCGGCGCGCGCCACGCGTGTGGGATCGACGGCAGCGGCCACGTCGTGTGCTGGGGAGCGAACGAGTCGGGCCAGGTCGAGCCGACGTCGGCCAGCGCGTTCGCGGGCCCGATCGCGGTGCCCGGCGTCTCGGGCGCGACCGAGCTCATGCTGGGCGTCCACGCGAGCTGCGCGCTCACGAGCGCGCCCGTGCAGCTGATCTGCTGGGGCTCGGCGACGAGCATCGGCGCAGGCATCGACTGTGGCGCCCCGATCTGCGCGCCCGGGGTCATCGACACGGGCGTCGCGATGCTCGCCCACGTCGCGCGCGTTCACGGGACCGACGACCTCTGCGTGATGGACGCGCCGGGCGCCGTGTACTGCTGGGGCGCGGGGACGGTGGGTGGCGCGATGTCGGTGCCCCACGAGGTCGCGAGCCTGCCGCCCACGCAGATCGTGCGCGTCGAGCGCGACCACGCGTGCGCGGTGACCTCGAACTCCGAGGTGTACTGCTGGGGGCGAAACGACTTCGGTCAGCTCGGGCTGCCCGCCGACATCACGGTGCACGGCCCGACGCGGGTGCCTCTTCCCTGATCGGCTCGCAGCTCGAGGCGTGACAGGAAACCTGTCGCGCCCGTCCTACCCGAGCGAGAATCGCTCGGGTTTTTGGGGTTTGGAAGGAACCCGACAGGAGGATTCCTGTCGGGCCTTCAGGTCGGCTTCAAGAGGCCGAGCTTCGCGAGGCTCTCGCCCGTCGCGAGCAGCGCTTCCTCGTTGGAGCGTGGCGCCCAGCCGAGCAGCTTCTTGGCCTTCGCGTTCGTGCCGTTCTTGGGCTTGCCGAGCTCGGGCGTGATGAGCGCGATGGTGGCGTCGAAGAGCGCGACCGTGCGCAGGAGCCAGCTCGGCAGCACGCGCTCGGGGATGCGCTTACCCTTCTCGCCCATGCGCGCGCGCAGCGAATCGGCGATCTCGGCGACCGTCATGAAGTCGCCGGCGACGCAGAGGAAGCGCTCGCCCTTCGCGGCCGGATCGACCATCGCGCGCAGGTGCAGGTCGGCGACGTCGCGCACGTCGACCACGCCGAACCAGAGCTGCGGGAGGCCGGGCATCGTGCCGTCGAGCAGGCGCTTCACGAGCTGGATCGAAGTCGACGTGTCGGCGGCGAGCACGGGGCCGAAGATGCCGACGGGGTTCACGACGGAGAGCTCGAGCGAGCCGCCGTCCTTCTTCACGAAGTCCCACGCCGCGCGCTCGGCGAGCGTCTTCGACTTCTGGTACGCGCCGAGGCCCGGCGCCGAGGTGTCCGTCCAGTCGTTCTCGTCGTAGACGTGGCCGGGCTGGGCCTTGCCGTATCCGATCGCGGCGAACGACGAGGTGAGCACGACGCGCTTCACGCCGGCCTCGCGCGCGGCACGCAGCACGCGGAGCGCGCCCTCACGCGCCGGGACGATGAGCTCGTCCTCGTGCTTCGGCGCGCCGGGCGGGAAGGGCGAGGCGACGTGGAGCACGTACGTGCAGCCCTTCACGGCCTCGGACCAGCCTGCGTCCGACGTCAGATCGGCCTCGACGAACGAGACGCCTGCGATCGCGTCGGCCGCGGCACCTCCGGTCTCGAGCATCGCGCGCACGTCCTTCTCGCGGCGCAGCGAGCGGACGGTGGTGCGCACGCGGTAGCCCTTCTCGAGCAGCGCGAGGATGCAGTGCGCGCCGACGAAGCCGGTGCCACCCGTGACGAGGACGAGCTCGCTCTCCATCGACGCGGCCTAGCACGTCGGGGCGAGGCGCGGCCGTCACGCATGCGAGCCCCCAGAACGGTTGCGGTCCGCACGCGGGGCGCGCACCCTCGCGCACGATGAACCGCGTTCTGCTCGACGCTTGTGCGAAGAAGCCGACCCCGTACACGCCCATCTGGCTGATGCGCCAAGCCGGGCGTTACCAGCCTTCGTACCGCGCCATCCGCGAGAAGGTCTCCTTCATGGAGCTCTGCCGCTCGCCCGCGCTGTGCTCCGAGGTGGCGCTGCGCGCGGTGGACGATCTCGGGGTCGACGCCGCCATCGTCTTCTCCGACATCCTCGTGGTGCTCGAGCCGCTCGGCATCGGCTTCGAGTTCACGAAGGACGACGGCCCCAAGATCGAGCGCCCCGTGCGCGAGGCGAACGACGTCGATCGCGTCGCGAGCGAGATCGACGCCGCAGGCTCGCTCGCCTACGTGATGGAGGCCATCCGCACGACGAAGAAGGACCTCGGCGGCCGCGTGCCGCTCCTCGGCTTCTCGGGCGCGCCCTTCACGCTGGCCTCGTACGCGATCGAGGGCAGCGGCTCCAAGGAGTACCTGCACACCAAGAAGCTCATGTACGCCGACGAGGGCGCGTTCTCGGCGCTCATGGGCAAGCTCGCCGATGCCGTCGGCCGTTACCTCTCGGCGCAGGTCGATGCGGGCGCCGAGGTGGTGCAGCTCTTCGACAGCTGGATCGGCACGCTCTCGGTCGAGGACTACGTGCGCTACGTGCAGCCGCACACGCGCCGCGCGCTCGCGCCCGTGAAGGGCCGCGTGCCGATCATCCACTTCGGCACCGGCAACCCCGCGCTCTATCCGGCGTTGCGCGACGCGGGTGGCGACGTGATCGGGATCGATGCGCGCGCCGACCTCGGCGCCACGTGGGATCTGCTCGGCGACGTGGCCGTGCAGGGCAACCTCGAGTCGGCCTCGCTGCTCGGCGCGCAGGAAACGCTCTTCCGCAAGGCCGACGCGGTGCTCGCGGGCGCACGCGGCCGTCCGGGGCACGTGTTCAACCTCGGCCACGGCATCTTGCCCTCGGCCACGATCGCGACGGCGCGCGCGCTGGTCGACTACGTGCACGAGAAGTCCGCGCGCCGCTGACGCGGCCTTTCGCCGCGCGGCGTGGTATTTCCGTAGCGATGAGGCTCGTCCAGGCGCGGATGGGGATCGCACGCCGGAGCGGCGCGTGAGCCGCGTCGTCGTCGTGGGCGCGGGCCTGACGGGGCTCGTCGCGGCGCGCCGCCTCGGTCTGGCGGGCCACGACGTGCGCGTGCTCGAGGCCAAGGACGCGCCCGGCGGGTGGCTGCGCAGCGTGCGCGTCCCGACCGAGCGCGGTGAGATGGTGGTCGAGCTCGGCCCCGACTCGATCCTCGGCGAGAAGCCCGCGGCGCGCGCGCTCGTCGAGGAGCTCGGCATCGAGAAGCACGTGATCAAGACGCGCACCGATCGGCACGGCGCCTACGTCGTCGCCCGCGGCCGTCTCGAGCGGATCCCCGAGGGCTGGTCGCTCGTGGCGCCGGGCGATGCGCGCGCGGTGCTCCGCTCGCCAGTGCTCGACACGGTGGGACGCGTCCGCGCCGCGATCGAGCGCTGGGTGCCGAGCGATCCGCAGGAGGACGAGACGCTCGCCTCGTTCGCGCGGCGTCGGGTCGGCTGGGAAGGGCTCGAGCGCTTGGCGCAGCCGCTCGCGTCGGGCATCTACGGCGCCGACCCCGAGCTGCTCGGCCTCGCCGCGACGCTGCCGCGCTTCCTCGCGATGGAGAAGGCGCAAGGCAGCGTCGGTCGGGCGCTCGCCGCCGCGCCCCCGCGCGAGCAGGCGAGCGGCGCCCGCTACGGGATGTTCTTCGCGTTCGACGGCGGCATGCAGGTCCTGATCGACGCGCTCGTCCGCTCGATCGACGGCGAGATCGAGCTGCGCGCGCCGGTCGAGCGCCTGCGCCGCGAGGGCCCTGGCTTCGTCCTCGAGGGCGGCGAGCGGCGCTGGGAGGCCGACTCCGTCGTCCTCGCGCTCTCGGCGCCGCGCGCGTCGTCTCTCCTCGTCGAGGTCGCGCCCGAGGCGGCCCGCGGGCTCACGGCCATTCCGCACGGCAGCGCGGCGACGGTGACCTTCGCGTTCCGCCGCGAGGACGTCGCGCACGCGCTCGACGCGTACGGCTACGTCACGCCCTCGGTCGAGCGTCGGCGTGTGATGGCGGCGACCTTCGCGAGCGAGAAGTGGCCCGGTCGCGTGCCCGAGGGCATCGCGCTCCTGCGCGCGTTCGTGGGCGCGCCCGACGAGGAGGACGTGGAGGCGCGGTCCGACGAGGCGCTGATCCGCGCCGCGCGGCGCGAATTCGACGAGCTGCTCGGCACGCGCGGCGAGCCGCTCTTCGTGAAGGCGCTCCGCTATCCGCGGGCGATGCCGCGCTACGCGCTCGGCCATCCCGCCCGCGCCACGGCCGTCGCGGCGGAGCTCGCCAAGCACCCGCGCCTCGCGCTCGCCGGCAACTCCTTGTTCGGCGTGGGCATCCCCGATGCGATCGCCAGCGGCGAGCGCGCCGCGCGCACCATCCTCGACGCCTGACGCGCCTACTTCTTGTTCCCTTGCTCGCGCTGCGCGGCCTCGAGCGTGCCGGCGACCGAGCCGGCCGCGCTCGCGTGGTGCCGCACGTCGGCGCCCGAGACCATGAACACCACCATCTCGGCGATGTTCGTCGCGTGGTCGCCCACGCGCTCGAGGTACTTCGCGCACGAGGCGTAGCGCCAGCCGTCGTTCACCCGCTCGGGGTTCTGGCGGATGTACTCCATGCTGTCCCGAAGCGTCTCGCCGTAGAGCGCGTCGACCTCGTCGTCGGCGCGCAGCACCTCGCGCGCCTTGGCCTCGTCCTCGGCGACGAACGCATCGAGGGCGCGGCGCACCATCGCTCCGGCGGCGTCGGCGAGGACCTGCAAGCGGTGCTGCAGGTGCGGGATGGGCGCTTCCACGGCGAGCTCGGCGGCGCGCTCGGCGATGTTCACGGCCTCGTCGCCGATCCGCTCGAGGTCGGTGACCACCTTCAGCGAGGTGACGAGGAAGCGCAGGTCGCGCCCCACGGGCTGGCGCAGCGCGAGGATGCGGACCGTCATCTGGTCGATCGTCATCTCCTCGACGTTGATCGCGCGGTCGGTCGCCTCGACGCGGTGCGCGAGATCGACGTCGCGCTTGTCGAGCGCGCGGCTCGCCATCTGGATGAGCTGCTCGCAGCGGCCGCCCATGGCGAGGATGCGCGTCTTCAGATCCGTGAGCTCTTGCTCGTAGATGCGACTCGTATGGGTCGAGGTCATCCCTGGGTGCATGGTAGCGCGGGTGGGGCGGCGCGGGAACGCGCCCGCGAAAAGGAGGGGGCGTGACGCCCGCCGATTCCGCGATAGGCTCGCGCCGCGATGGCCGGCTCGAGCATCGGAACGCTCTTTCGCGTCACGACCGCGGGCGAGTCCCACGGGCCCGGGCACGTCGTGATCGTCGACGGCTGCCCGCCCGGGGTGGCGCTCTCGGAGGCGGACCTCGCCACGGACCTCGCGCGGCGGCGACCGGGGCAGAGCCACCTCGTGAGCCAGCGCGCCGAGCCGGATGCGCCCGAGATCCTCTCCGGCGTGTACGAGGGCCTCACGACGGGCACGCCCATCGCGGTGCTCGTGCGCAACGTGGACGCGCGCAGCCGCGACTACGACGAGCTCGCCGAGCTCTATCGCCCGGGCCACGCCGACTACACGTACGACGCGAAGTACGGCCGCCGCGACCCCCGCGGAGGCGGCCGCGCGAGCGCCCGCGAGACCGTCGCGCGCGTCGCCGCGGGCGCCATCGCCAAGAAGGTGCTCGCCGCGTCGGCCATCGACGTGCTCGGCTGGGTCGCGCAGGTGGGGGACGTCGTCGCGTCCGTCGGCGATCCCACCGCGCTGCGCCTCGCCGACGTGGAGGCCACGCCCACGCGCTGCCCCGATCCGGCCGCGGCAGCGCGCATCGAGGCGCTCGTCGAGGCCGTGCGCAAGGACCAGGACTCGATTGGCGGCGTCTGCGCCGTGATCGCGCGCGGCCTGCCGCCCGGCCTCGGCGAGCCGGTCTTCGACAAGCTCAAGGCCGATCTCGCCAAGGCGCTCTTCTCGATCCCGGCCGTGATGGGCGTCGAGATCGGCAGCGGCTTCGCCGCGGCCACGATGCGGGGCAGCGCGCACGACGACTCGTTCCTGCCCGGGGACCCGCGCGCGCTGCGCACGGCGACCAACCACCACGGCGGCACGCTCGGCGGCATCTCGAGCGGCATGCCTCTTCTCCTGCGCGTGGCGGTGAAGCCCACGAGCACCCTCCCGCGCCCGCTGCCGACCGTGGATCGCCGCGGCCAGGCCGCGACCGTGCGCGCGCGCGGGCGTCACGATCCCTGCATCGCGCTGCGCTTCCCGCCGATCGGCGAGGCCATGGTCGCGATCGTGCTCGTCGATCACCTCCTCCGCGCGCGCGCGCGGCCCGCGTCCCTCGGATCGCTTTGAGGCCTCGCTCGCCCCTCGCGCGGCTCGTGGTCGCGCTCTCGCTGCTCGTCGTCGCGTGCGATCCGGATCCGCCCGCCGATGCCGCCGTGCGCGAGCCCGATCCGCCGCCGCCGGCGACGACGGTGGGCGAGCTGGGCGCGCAGATCCTCGAGGCGCTGCCGCCGCCGCCCACCGACGGGCTGACGGTCGAGACGGCGCTCGAGGACCCCAGCGGGCACGCGCTCGATCGGCTCGGCGAGGCGCTCGTGCGCGCGGCGCGCCACGAAGGGATCGCCCGCCTCGTCTTCTACGGCGGATCGCACACGGCGAGCGATCTCTACACGGCCGAGATCCGCACGCGCCTGCAGCGCCACCTCGGCAACGCGGGCCACGGCTTCGTGCTCGCGGCGATGCCCATCACCGACTACTGGCAGTCGGGCGCGCAGATCGACGACGGGGAGGGCTGGAGCTCGGTGTACCCGGACTTCAAGCACTTCGGCGTCGACGCGTACGGCTTCGCCGGGATCGCGTTCGACGCGGACGTGCACAGCTGGGCCGCGGCGCGCACCGACTACTCCACGGCCTCGCACCTCGAGGTGCTCTATCTGCGGCAGCCGGGGGGCGGGCGCTTCGACGTGCGGATCGACGAGCAGCCCATCGAGACGATCGACACGGCGAGCGAGCGGCCCGAGGCGGGCTTGCACGTCTACGGCGTGCCCGACGGCGCGCACCGCATCGAGATCGAGGCCTCGGGGAGCCCGCCGGTGCGCGTGTACGGCTTCGTGCTCGAGCGCGAGACCGACCACGGCGTGGTCGTCGACCAGCTGGGCCTCGCGGGAAGCAAGGCGCGCCACCAGCTGTTCTGGGATCGGGAGCTCTGGCGCACCTTCCTCGAGACGCGCCGGCCCGACCTGATCAGCGTCGCGTACGGCAACAACGAGGGCGACGACACGCACCTCGAGGACGACGAGCACGTCGAGCACTTCCGCCAGATGCTCGCGCGCATCCGCGAGGACTTCCCCGCGGCGAGCTGCCTCGTGATCGGCCCGAGCGATCGACGGCTGGCGGACGGGAGCGGTGGCTTCACCACGCCGCCGATCCTCGCCGTCCTCCGCGAAGCGCAGCGCACGATCGCGGCCGAACAGGGCTGCGCGTACTTCGACACGACGGGCTGGCAGGGCGGCCCGGGCGCCGTCGAGCGCTGGCTCGCCGCGCCTGCGCCGCTCGAGCGCGACGATCAGCTGCACTTCACGGAGAGCGGCTACCGTCGGCTCGGCATCGCGCTGCTCCGCGCCATCGCGCAGGATCTCGTCCGGCGGCGGAGCGTCGCGGAGCCTTGAGCCGCGCGCACCGCGTCGCGAGAAAGGCGAGAGCCCGGCGCACCTCTCGGCGCGGCCGGGCTCGTCGAGCCTCCCTCCTCGTCTCCGTGCGCCTGCTTCAGCGCGTCACGGCGTGATGGTCAGGCGCTGTAGCAGCGCTTGCGTGCCGGCCTGGAAAGCGTCCGCCTCGGCCTGCACGGGCTCGGCGTACGTCTCCATCGCGGTGACGTCGGCCCACTCGGCCGGCGTCACGGACGCCGCGTGCGACGTGAAGTTGGCCGGCGTCGCCAGCGTGGTCGAGAGCGATGCGCTCGCGGTGAGCCCGGCGTCCTCGAGGCGCATCGCGCCGTCGCCGCCCGGGAGCGTGAGCGTGTCGTCGTTCGCCTGGTACCAGCGGCCCCAGAAGTGGTGCTGGTTGCCCGAGCCCGGCGTCTGGTAGTCGAGCACCCAGAGCCCAGCGCTCGTCGAGACGAGCCCGGTCACCAGCGTGTTCATGATCTCCTCGTTGCCCTTCCCGCCGTAGTAGAACGAGCCCCACTCGTAGCCGCCCGTCGCCGGATCGAGCGCGAGCAAGAACCCGTCGCCGCGCGTCGTGTCGAAGGGCTGGAAGCCCACGCGCCCGCTGAAGATCGCCTGCCCGCCGTGGAGCGCGACCGAGAGCGAGCGGTTCGTCGCGCTTCCCGCGCCGTCCCACGTGCGCGACCAGACGATGCTGCCATCGGAGGTGGCGATGCGCGCACCCGTGAAGAACGTCGTCGCGCCGCGCACGTCGAAGGCGGCGAGCAGGCCGTTCCCGTCGAGCGCGAGGCCGTGGATGTTCGAGAGGCCCGGCCCCATCGGCCGGATCCACGCAGCCGTCGGTGCGCTGCCGGACACGGCATCGAAGCGGGCCGCGAAGGGACCGCCGCTCATCGTGCCCGCCGCGTAGGCGCTGCCGCCGGTCGCGTCGACCACGAGCGCGCCGACGCGCGTGGCGCCTGCGCCGAACGTGCGCGCCCAGAGGAGCGAGCCGTCCGTCTTCGAGAGCGCGGCGAGGAAGCCGCCCGCGGAGTCGGCGACCTGGCCGGAGACGATCACGCGATCGCCGAGCGAGGCGTCCACGGCCTGGCAGCGCAGCATCTGCGCCGCGATCGGCGCGCCCTCCATCGACGCGCTGAGGTTGAGCTGCCGCGCCCAGCCGAGGGCGCCGCTCGTCCCGTCGACCTGCAGCACGAGGCAGCCGTCGGTCACCGAGCTCGAGAGGCCGCGCTCCGCCGCGAGGTAGGCGTGACCGGTCGCGTCGACGGCGATGCTGTCCTCGCCGCCGCCGATCTCGCCGTTGTTGCCGATGTCGCGCGACTCCTGGATGAAGGGCTCCTGCAGCTCGCGCACCCACGAGAGCGAGCCGTCCGCGGCGACGCGCACCATGACGACGTTCGTGTTGAAGCCGTCGTTCCACTGGCGGACGTTGCCGTCGAAGAAGAGGTTGCCCGCCGCGTCGGCGACGAGGCCGCCTGGCTCGAAGCTGTTGCTGCCGCTCGCGTTCGAGCGACCGAAGAGGCGCTCGAACGCGCTCGAGACGACGGGGCTGAAGGTCGCGTTGTCGCGGCCGCGCGCGGCGACGGTGAACGTGTAGTGCTGGCCGGTGCCGTAGGCGATGTCGACCTCGACGTCGCGCGGGCCGCTCGTCAGCGGATAGAAGAAGAGGCCGAACGAGAAGCCGCCGTCGACGTCGATCGACTCTTCCGAGACGGTGATGGGCGAGCGCGACGTGGTGCCGGTCTGGTTGAGCGCCCACTCGTAGGCCTCGGTCGCGCCGACGGGCGTCAGCGTGATCGAGTGCACGACGATCGCGGCGCTCGTGAGGTTGTGGATCGTGAGATCCGCGACGCCGTCGCTGTAGGGCGGAACGCCGTCGAGCGAGACCTGCTCGTAGCGGCCGCCGTTCGGCACGGCGACGGATCCGAGGCCGGTGACCTCGATGCCGTCCGCCGCGACGTGGGCGTCGTCGCCGGTGCCGCCGCCGTCGTCGCCGGTGCCGCCGCCGTCGTTCCCCGTCGTGCCCGCGTCGTGACCGCCCATCCCGGCGTCGTTGCCGGGCGTGCCGGAGTCGTTGCCTGGTGTCGTCGTCGTCGGCGTCTCGCATCCCAGGGCGAGCACGCACGCGACACCGAGCCCGATGATTCTCGTCTTGTTCTTCATGTCTCCTCCGCTTCCATCCGAAGCGAGCGGGCCCGTCGCAGGAAGCACGCCATGCGCGCGCGCTCGTTCGGGCCCTGTTTTCGAGTCGGATCGTGGGCTGAACGGTTCGGGCGGCGGCGCCGAACGTTCGCGGAGCGGCGTTGAACCGATCAGTTCCGCGCGACCGTCACGCGCAGCGAGGCCGCGCGGTTCTGCCAATCGCGCACGCGCAACGTGTACGTGCCGGGTGCGAGATCGCGGACGAGCTGCGCGTTCGTGCCTTCGCCCGAGTCCGAGTCCGACGCCACCACGGCGCTCCGCGCGATCAACGTGAGCTCGGGATCCGCGCTCGCGTCGGGCGAGACGACGTCGATGCGGTAGCTGCCGGCGGCCGAGATCTCGAGGGTCACCTCGGCGGCGCCCGAGCGGGCGTCGTCGCCGCGCGGCACCGCGACGAGCGTCGGCGGCGCGCCTGGCGTGACGGTCGCGACGGGTGTCAGCGGCGGCAGTCGTGCCACGGTCACACGCGCGCTCATCGCCCGGCCCTGGTACTCGGTCACGCGCGCCGCGTAGGAGCCGGGCGCGAGGAACGCGACGATGCGCGCATCCACGCCCTCGCCCGAGTCGCTGTCGGAGGTGAAGATCGAGCCGCCCTGCACGAGCAAGAGCTGGGCGTCCATGTCGCCGCCCTGCGCGTCGATGCGGTACTCGCCAGGCGCGTCGACCTCGAATGCGACGGTGGGTGCAGCCGGGACGACGACGGTCTGGGCGCGACCCAGCGTCGCGGGCGCGACCTGGGCGAGGGCGACGGGCGTGAGCGCGAGCGTGGCGACGGCGGCGAGGAAACGGAGGCGGGCTCGATCCATGGCGTTCTCCTGGACGCCGGGAGAGAAGCCGGCGCCCGCGCGCCTCACGCGAGAAGCGCGCCACGCGCGCGCCGCCGAAACGCGGGGTCTCTCGCGCGCGCGAGCGCGAGACGACGGTTCAGCGCCCGGGCGGAACCGTTCGCGCACCGAGGCCGAGCTCGGCCACGCGCAGCTGCAGGCCGCGCGCCGAGACCTCGAGCTGCCCGGCGGCGGCCTCCAGGTCCCCGGGATGCGCCTCCAGCGCCTCGCGGATCTCGCGCTCCTCGAGATCGCGCGCACGCCGCAGCCCGGCGCAGCGCTCCATGCGCTTGTAGAGCGTGTTGCGCGCAATCCCGAGATCGCGTGCCGTCGCGCCGATGCGGAAGTGGTTGCGACGCAACGCCGCGACCACCATCGCGTCGTCGATCGAGCGGGGGCCCGGTCCGCTCGCGGCGCTGGGCGCGGTGCGGGGCTCGCCGCGCTCGAGCATGCCGGGGCCGAGCGCCTCGGCGCCCTTGCGCGCGTAGGCGCGCGCCACGTTGCGGAGCTCGCGCACGTTGCCGGGCCAGCCGTGCCCGATCAGCGCCGTCGCGACCTCGATCGGCAGATCCGCGCCGCGCGCCCGCGGGCTCTCCCGCCGCCAGAAGCGCACGAAGAGCGGCAGGATGTCCTCGCGCCGCTCGCGCAGCGGCGCGAGCGGGATCGTGTGCGCCGCGAGCCGGTGCAGGAGCGGCGTGCGGAACGCGCCGGCCTCGACCGCGTCGCCGAGCGCGCGATCGGTCGCCGCGATGACGCGCACGTCGACCCGCCGCGCGGCTCGGCCTCCGACCGGCGTCACCTCGCCGCTCTCGAGCGCGCGCAGCAGCATCGGCTGCACGTCGGGCGGCATGTCGCCGATCTCGTCGAGGAAGAGCGTGCCGCCGTCGGCGCGCCCGAAGTAGCCGCCGTGGGAGCCGTCGGCACCGGTGAATGCGCCGCGCGAGTGCCCGAAGAGCTCCGAGGCGGCGGTGGACGCGGTGAGCGTCGCGGCGTTCACGGCGACGAACGAGCGCTCGGCGCGGCCGCTCGCGCGATGGATGGCGTGCGCGACGAGCTCCTTGCCCGTCCCCGACTCGCCGAGCAGCAGCACCGACTCCGCGTCCTTGCCGGCGAGATCGATGGCCGCGCGGATCTCCTCGATCTCGTCGCTGTCGCCCTCGAGCCCGTGACGCGCGCGGCCGGGCGGCACGAGCGCGGCGCTCCGCAGCACGAGCATCACCGCGCCCGAGAGCACGAGCGTGAGCCCTTCCTCGAGCTCGGCCTCCGTGACGAGGCGCTGGCTGGTCAGCGGCGCGCCGCTCACGACGATCCCGCCGCGCACCTCCGACGCGTCGACCAGCACGTCGCCGCCGCGCGCGAAGAGGCGCACCGGCGCGCGGCTCACGTGCGGGTCGTGCAAGGGCCCGCGGCTCGCACCGCCGCTGTCGAGGAAGGAGGGCTGCGCCCGGCTCAGGACCAGCTCGCCCACGTGCGCGAGCTCGGCGAGCACGGCGCGGTCCCCCACCCGCTCGAGGTCGGGGTGGACGGCGAGGGTCAGGACGGGGGCGCGCGCGGGGAGGTGGATGACGGCGCCGACCGACGGATCGAGCGTATCCGCCTCGAGCGTCGACGAAGGGCCCATGGACCGCCAACGTATCATGGCGCCCGTTGCTCGCAGGGCCCGTGCCGAGCCATTCTCCGTCCGTGGGGGATGCGCTCCGCAGGCACGAGACCGACGCTCCGGCACCCGGCACGCTGATTGCCGGGAAGTACCGGATCCGGCGCCTCATCGGGCGCGGCGGCATGGGCCGGGTGCTGGCCGCGACGAACGAGGCGACGGGCAAGAGCGTCGCGCTGAAGTGGATCCTCGACGAGAGCTCGCCGCGCGCTTCGTCGCGCTTCGCGCGCGAGGCGCGGGCCGCCGGCCGCATCCATCACCCCAACGTCATCGACGTGTACGACGTCGTCGAGCACGAGGGCTCGACCGTCATCGTGATGGAGGAGCTGCACGGCGAGACGCTCGCGGCGCGCATGGCGCGGGGAGGGCCCGTCGCAGTCGACGCCGCGCTCTCGCTCGCGATCGAGATCGGTCGCGGCATCGCGGCGGCGCACGCGGCGGGCGTGATCCACCGGGATCTCAAGCCCGCGAACGTGTTCCTCTGCGAGGGCCCCGACGAGGGCGTGAAGATCCTCGACTTCGGCATCTCGAAGATCGCCGAGCCCGAGCCGACGGATCTGACCGACACCGGCGTCGTGCTCGGCACGCCGCAGTACCTCGCGCCCGAGCAGGTGCGGAGCGCCTCCGACGTGGATCATCGGGTCGACGTCTACGCGCTCGGCGCGATCCTCTACGAGATGCTCGCGGGGCGCCCGCCCCACCAACACGCGCACGTGCCCGCGCTGCTCGTGGAGATCGCGACGGTGGCGCCGCGCCCACTGGGTCTGCTGCGCCCCGATCTGCCGGCGTCGGTGTCGGAGCTGGTGGGGCGCGCGCTCGCGAAAGATCCCGACGCGCGGTTTCCGAGCGCCGACGCGCTCGTGGTGGCGATGCGGCGCGAGCTCGGTACGGCCTCGAGCACCCCGGTCGAGGGCCGCGCGTCGCCGGCGCTCGAGGTGCCGACGCTCGATGCGCGGGAGGCCCCGCCCACCGCGGTCGTGCGAGCGGCACCCACGCCCACCGCCGAGACGCGCGACGAGCGGCCTCCGAGCCTGCCCGAGACGCGCCAGGCGCCGGCGAGCGACGAAGCGAGCCGCGCGCGACGCCCCGCGCCGAGCGCGCTCGTGGTCTTCGCCGTGATCGCGATCGCGATCGGGCTCGCGCTCGCATGGCGGAGCGCCTCGTCGACCGCGGAGCCCGCGCTCGCGCACCCGACGCCGCCCTCGCCCGCGCTCGAGCCCGCGCCGAGCGGCGCCATGCCGCCGGCCTCGCGTGCGCCTTCGACGGCGGGGGTCTCGCTTCCCACGCGTCCCGCCGAAGTCAGCGTCGCCCCGCGACCTGCGCCCCCGGCCACGCGCTCGCCTTCGACGGGCCGCGCGGCCAGTCGAACGGCCTCCGCGCCGCCGCCCGTGACCGCGGCCGAGGTCACACCGACCGAGCTCGAGCCTGCGCCGGCTGTGTCGGATCTCCCGCCGGCGAGCGTCGCGCCTTCCACGCCGACGCCACGCGCGGGTAGACTCGGCCTCGACGATCTCTGAGGGCCGCGTCGGCCCGCCGGAGCTCGGCACGGTGCCGCTCGTGTCCCGCCATCTGCTCGTCGCCTACGCTCTGTTCTCGCTCTTCGTCGGGGCCGCTCCGCGCGCGGCCGCCCAGGAATCGACCGAGAGCGCCTCCAGCGGGCCGAGCGCCGGCGCGATCGAGAGCGCGCCCGAGGACGGCGTCGCGGAGCCTTCGCCAGCCGTGCGCGCGCTGCTCGTCGAGGCGGTGGCAGAGTACGACGCCGGCCGCTACGCCGAGGCGCAGGCGTTGTTCCGCCGCGCGAACGAGCTCGCGCCGAGCGGCCGCACCCTGCGCGGTCTCGGGATGGCTTCGTTCGAGCTGCGCCAGTACGTCGCCGCGGTCCACGCGCTCGAGGCCTCGCTCGCCGCGACGGAGCGGCCGCTCACGGAGAGCCAGCGCGCCCACGTCGAGGAGCTGCTCGCCCGCGCGCGTGCGTTCGTCTCGCGGGTGGAGGTACAGCTCGAGCCCGCCGACGCCACGTTGCGCATCGACGGTCAGATCCCCACGGCCGAGCCCGATGCGAGCGTGCTCGTCGATCCGGGGCGCCACGTCGTGGTGATCGCGCGCGAGGGCTACGAGAGCGAGACGCTCGACCTCGTGCTCGCGCCGGGCACGCCGCATCAACTCGCGATCGGTCTCGTGCGTCACGCGGAGAGCGTCGCACCGGGGTCGAGCGCGCCCGAGGAGGGGCTCGCGTGGGCGGGCGCGGGCGTCGGCATCGCCGCGGTCGCGGCGGTCGCGGTCGCGGCCACGCTCGGCGGGCTCTCGGTGTCGGAGCGCGCGCGCCTGGCCGCGGCGTGCGACGGGTTCGTGTGCCCCGAGTCGGCGGTCGCGGCGCGTGATCGCGTCCTCTCGCTCGCCGTCGCGACCGACGTCGTGGGGACGGGCGCGGCCGCGCTCGGCGCGACGAGCCTCGCGCTCGTGCTCGCCGCCGTGCTCGGCCCGAGCGCCGCCTCCGCGCCGAGCGCATCGTGTGACGCCGACGGGTGCGTCGCGCTCGTGCGAGGAGCGTTCTGACGATGCGGCGCGCGCTCCAAGGGGCTGCTCGGTTCGCCGTGCTGCTCGCGGCGATGCTCGTCGGCTCTTGCACCGCGCTGACGCACTTCGACGATCTCGCCTTCGACGACGATCCGTGCCCTCCTCCGCCGCCCGGTGGATGCACGGGCGGGAGCACGCTCGTGCTCGTGGGACGCAGCCTGCTGCTCAACCGCGCCGACGCCGAGGGCCGTCGCGACGGATTCGATCTGGACGCGACGTCCGAGGCCATCTGCGGCGAGCCCGACCTCGTCGCGCCCGACGGGAGCCCCGGGATCGACACGAATCTGTCTCCCATCTTCGAGGCCTACGAGGATCTCACCAACGTCGATCTCGAGGCGATGAGCCGCGAGCGCTCGCTCCGCGGTGAGAGCCTCGGCCTGGTGATCCTCGAGCACGTCGACGCGGGGACCGACGATGACTGCATCGCCGTCACCCAGCGAACGGGGGTGTTTCCGGTCGGAGCGCTACCCACCGACATGGACGCCGACGGCGACGGGTTGCTCGACCCAGGCCTGACGTTCGACTACCTCCCCTCGACGGGCCGAAGCACCTCGGCCTGCGTGATCGACGGCGTCATCCACGCGCGTTTTCCCTCGCAGGAGACGCTCGTCCCCGGGACGACGATCGAGGCGCGGACCAACGGGCCCCGCCTGCGCATGCCGTTGCCCGTGGACGGCGCGCCGACGCGCATGCTGCTCGGCGGGAGCATCTCGATCGACGACCTGACGGGGGCCTTCCCGGCCGCCGTCATCGACTATCTCCGCCAGCATGCCGACGTCCACCCCTCGAGCCGATCCGCCGACGACTGCAGCGAGATCTCGTTCGCGCTCTTCGTCGAGACCGTGCCGGCCGTTCTCGGCTCGCTGCGCACTCCGTGAACCGTTCATCAACCGTTCCTGAACGGTTCGGCGCGGGCCCGCCGCGCCGCGTGGGCCGCAAACACGCAGCGACCGGCATCCTTCCCGCTGGATCGGTTCTCGCTCCAGCGTCGGCATGACCTCTTCCGCGCTCCGCTCGGCGCTCGCGCTCGTGGTCCTCGGTCTCTCGCTCCTGGCGCCTGCGGCCCGCGCGCAGGACGCGGAGGCATTCACCCCCGACGAGGAGGCGGCTCGCGCCCACTTCCGGATCGGGCAGGCTCAGTACGAGGCGGGCCAGTACACGGCAGCCGCGACCGAGTTCGAGACGGCGTACGGCCTCTCGCATCGCCCGGAGCTCTTCTACAACGTCTACGTTTCGTACCGAGAGATCGGCGATCTCGATCGCGCCTCGGCCGCGCTGCGCCGCTACCTCGACAGCGTGCCCGACGCGGCGAACGCGGCGCAGCTGCGGGCCCGGCTCGCGGCGATGGACGAGCAGCTCGCGCAACGCGCCGCCCAGGACGCGGCGCGCACGCAAGAGGCCGAGACCGACCCGGACGCGCACGACGACGCAGCCCACGAGGCGCCTCCCCCCTCAGCGCCCGCCGCGACGCAGCCTTCGCCGATCGGCTTCGCCGTGCTCGGCGTGGGCGCCGCCGCTCTGGTCGCGAGCGCCGTCACGGGCGGCCTCGCGCTCTCCACCTACGGCTCGCTCGAGCAACGCTGCGGCGCCGATCATCTCTGCCCGCCCGGCTACGAGAGCGATCGCGACGCGGGCCTCGCGCTCTCGACGGCCACCGACGTCCTCTGGGGCGTGGGCGGCGCGGCACTCGTCACCGGCCTCGTGCTCGTCTTCGTGCTCCAGGACCCGGTCGCCGAGGCGCCCGCGGCCAGTGCCTCGTGCGGGCCGACGGGCTGCGGCGTGTCCTTCCGTCTTCACTTCTGAGGAGCTCCCGATGCGCTACGCGAATCTCGCCCTGGTGCTCTTCGTCGCGGGCCTCGCGGTCGCGGGGACCGGCTGCACGCTCGTGACGCCTTTCGGATCCTTCGGCGCCGAGGATGCCGGTACCGGCCCCGGTGACGGCGCGACCGACGCCGGCCCGCGGCCCGATGCGGGCCGCGATGCGAGCTACCCCGACGCGCCCGGCAGCTTCGCGCTCTCGGTGCACGTCGCGGGCGTCGGCCACGTGCGTGCGGCCGCGCTCGGCCTCGACTGCACCGACGACTGCCGTGTCCCGGTGCCGATGGGCGCCAGCGTGTCGCTCGTCGCGACGGGCGATGCCTCGCACACGTTCTCGGCCTGGGGCGGCGACTGCGCGAGCGCAGGCGCCGAGACGACCTGCACGATCGAGATGAGCGCCGACCGTGACGTCACGGCGACGTTCGTCGGCGCGATGACGACGCTCGAGGTCAGCGTCTCGGGCGCCGGCCGCGTGACGAGCACGGACGGCGCGATCGACTGCGGTGGCGGCGGCTCCCAGTGCAGCGTGGAGCTGCCCATCGGGACGCACGTCGCGTTGCACGCCGCCGCGATCGGGACCGACGTCTTCGGCGCCTGGAGCGGCACGAGCGTGTGCACCGACGTGGGCTCGGCCGATTGCGCGTTCGATCTCGCGGGGGCGACCTCACTGCATGCGACCTTCACGGATGGACGGCCCGTGCTGAGCGTCAGCGTCGATCCCGGCGGCTCGGTCGTGTCGACCCCGGAGGCGATCATCGCGTGCCCCGGCGACTGCGAGGAGGTCGTCAGCCCGGGCGCGAGCCTCACCCTCGTCGCGATGGCGGCCGAGGGTTACGAGATCGCCGGCTGGGATGGCTGCACCGCGGGGCCGCCCGATCGCTGCACGCTCACGGTCCCGACCGGCACGACCCACGTCGCGGTCGCCGCGCACTTCCGACCCGTGCGTCACACCGTCGGCATCAGCATCCTCGGCGGCGCCACGAGCGGCACGGTGAGCTCGACGCCGAGCGGCCTCGCGTGCACGGGCGCGGCCTGCACGATGAGCGCCGATCACGGCAGCTCGCTGCTGCTCACGGCGACGGCCGCGCTCCACTACGAGCTCGGCGGTTGGTCGGGGCTCTCCGGCTGCTCGGGCGACTCGTGCTCGCTCGTCGTGAACGCCGACGTCTCCGGCACGGTGACGTTCGCGCGCGCCCAGCGACGGGTCACCGTCTCGTCGAGCGGGGGCGACGGCGCCTTGCGCTCGCTCGCCGACGGCATCGACTGCGACCTCGCGGGCGGTGTCACCACCGGCACCTGCAGTGCGCGCGTCGCCGACGGGACGTCGATGGACTTCGTCGCGGCCGCCGACCCCGGCTACGAGCTCGTGGCGTGGGGCGGCGACTGCGCGGGCACCTCGGGCGCGACGTGCACCGTCACCGTCGGTCTCACCGACGTCTCCGTCTCGGCGACCTTCGCACGCGCTCGCTACGATCTCGACGTGACCGCGGTGGCCGCGATGGCGGCGGGCCTCACGGGCACGGGCTCGGTCGCGATCGCGCCTGCTCCGAGCGTCGCGAGCTGCACGGCCGGCGCCGCACCCTGCGTGAACACCTACGATCACGGCACGCTCGTCACGCTCACGGCCACGCATCCCTCCACGGTCGTCGTCACGTGGGGCGCCGACTGCGTGCTCGCGACCGGCGACGTCTGCATGCTCACGATGACGTCTGCGCGCAGCGCGCGCGCCACGTTCACGCCCATCAGCAACTCGCTCAACGTGACCGTCGTCGGCAGCGGGCGCGTCTCTTCGGTCGGCGGCACGCAGATCGCGGACTGTCGCACGGCGAGCGGGGACTGCAGCGAGACCGTCGGCGTCGGCGAGACGATCACGCTCCGCGCATATCCGGATGCCGGCCAGGACTTCGTCGGCTGGAGCGGCGGCTGCACCGCCGCGAGCGGCGACTGCACGCTCTCCGTCACCATGCTCACGAACGTCGTCGCCACCTTCGCGCCGACACCGCGCCGCCTCGCCGTGAGCGTCGTCGGGGCCGAGGGGCGCGCCCAGGATCTCGCGCACGGGATCGACTGCGCCGCCTCGGGACCGGGCACGTGCGCGGTCGATCTGCCGAACGGTACGGCCGTGAGCCTGAGCGCGCTCGAGACGGCAGCCTATCGCCTGCAGGGCTGGAGCGGCGACTGCACGGGCACCGGCTCGTGCGACCTCGCGATGACGGCGCCGCGCAGCGCGACCGCGACGTTCGTTCCGCGCACCTTCGACGTCCGCATCACGCTCTCGGGCAGCGGGCAGGGCCGCGTCACGGGCAATGGTCTCGACTGCGGCAACGCGCCGGGCGCCGGGAGCACGTGCGTCGTCACCGTGCCCTACGGCACCGCGATCAACCTCGCGGCTGCGCCCGGCCCGGGCAGCGGCTTCGACGGGTGGACCGGCGGCTGCGCCGGCACGAGCGCGTGCATGCGCACGATCACCTCCGACACCGTCATCGACGCCTCGTTCGGCCCCGTCCGGTACGACGTCACCGTGCAGCTCGCGCCCGCGAGCGGCGGCACGGTGACCGCGCGCGTGAACGGCACCACCGTGCTCACGTGCACCTCCGCGAGCTGCGTCGTTCGCATCGCGAACGGTGACACGGTCACGCTCACCGCCACCGGCGGCAGCGGGTATCGCTTCGGGGGCTGGAGTCGCGCCGGCTGTCTCGCGGGCCTCCCCTGCACGTTCACCGTGTCCGGTCCCGAGACGGTCACGGCGAGCTTCGTACGTCGCTACACGCTCTCGGTCACCACGACGGGGGCGACCGCCTCCGGCACCGTGATCGAGGCGTGGAGCCCGGCGACCAACACCGAGCTGTCGGGGACGAGCGGCTGCTACGGCGGATCGAGCTGCGGGTTCCAGCTCGACGAGGGCACGGTGGCGCGCATCGACATCCGCCACGATCCGGGCTGGCAGGGCGTCACGTCGTGGAGCGTCTCGGGGTGCAGCGGGCCGACGTGCGACGTCACGATGACCGGCGACGTGACGGTCACCGCGACGGTGGGCCAGCTCGGCTACCTCGCCTTCGCGACGGACACGGTCTACGACGGCGATCTGCTCGGCGACCCCTCGACGGCCGACGCCGAGGCCGACGCGATCTGCAGCGCGGCGGCCGCGGGCGCGGGCCTTCCCGGCAGCTACCGCGCGTGGCTCTCGAGCACGTCGGTCAGCGCCGCGTCGCGCTTCGCGGGGGCCCGCGGCGGATGGGTCCGCATCGACGGCGTCCCGTTGGCCGCGAGCCTCGCCGCGCTCACGAGCGCGCAGCTCGTCTCGAGCCTTCGGATCACCGAGACCGGTCGCGAGGTCACGACCAACACGGAGCTCAACTTCTGGACCAACACGCTGCCCAGCGGGGCGATCGCGGTGACGAGCGCGGCGCAGACCTGCCAGAACTTCACGAGCACCTCGGGCTCGAGTGGCACGAGCGTCCTCGGCCTCACGACCGAGGCGGGAACCGAGTGGACGTCGCTGCCCTACAACTACCAGCCCTGCAGTCAGCCGGCGCACCTGGCCTGCTTTCAGGTCGCGACCAGCGGCCCCACGTATCCCGTCCCGGCGGGGCCGCGTCTGGCGGGGGACGCGACGCCGATCTTCGTCTCCCAGGCGACGTTCCAGGGCAACGCCGGTCTCGCCGCGATGGACGCCGCGTGCAACGCCGAGGCGAGCGCGGCCGGCCTCGCCGGCAGCTACGTCGCGCTCGTCGCGACGACGTCCGCGGCTGCGGGATCGCGCGTCCCGCGCCCGGCGCCGTGGGTCCGGACCGATGGCCGGGTGGCCGTGGTCGGTCCCGTCTACCGCCAGCCGCTGCCGATCCTGTTCGATGCCGCAGGCCAGCGCTCGAGCGCGGCCGACCACGTCTCGACGTGGACCGGGATGACGTTCAGCTACACGACCCCCGCCGGGCCTGGAGAGACCTGCCTCGATTGGACCAGCGCCAGCGCGGTGGAGGGCGGGCGAGGGGGCCATCCGAGCTCGCTCCACGCGTTCTCGGGGGGCTCGGGCCTCGGCTGCAGCGAGCGCTGGCCGGTCTACTGCGTCCGAGCGATGTGAGGCCGGCCCGCACCGTGTGTTTCCGCCTCGCGGCAGGCGTGTTTCCCTTGACGCGACGCGTTGGCGACGCATCCTTCGTGAAGGACTGAACCGCGATTCATCGTCGCGGCCCACACGAGGTAATCGCCCGATGTCGCAGGCTCAGAACCGCTACAAGACCGATCTCCGCGAGCTCCAGTTCCTGCTCTTCGAGCAGTTCGGCATGGGCGACATCTTGGGCAAGGAGCCCTTCGCCGCGTGGGGCGAGGACGAGATCAAGATGGTCCTCGACCAGACCTACGAGTTCGCGAAGACCGTGCTCGGCCCGCTGAACGCGGTGGGCGATCGCGAGGGCTGCAAGATCGAGAACGGCCGCGTCATCACGCCGAAGGGCTTCAAGGACGCGTGGAACAAGCTCTACGAGGCGGGCTGGCGCTCGCTCTCGGGCCCCGAGGACTTCGGCGGGCAGGGCGCGCCGCGCACGCTCCAGGTGCTCGTCGAGGAGATGTTCAGCGGCAGCAACGTCGCGTTCATGATGTACCCGGGCCTCGCGCTCGGCGCGGCCGAGCTGCTCGAGCACTGCGCGACCCCCGAGCAGCGCAAGCTCTTCTGCCCGAAGATGTTCCAGGGCAAGTGGGGCGGCACGATGTGCCTGACGGAGCCGCACGCGGGCTCGGACGTGGGCGCCGCCAAGACGACCGCGTCGCCGCTCGCCGACGGCACCTACAAGATCAAGGGCACGAAGATCTTCATCTCGGGCGGCGATCACGACATGGCGGAGAACATGATCCACCTCGTGCTCGCGCGCATCGACGGCGCCGAGCCGGGCACGAAGGGCCTCTCGCTCTTCATCGTGCCGCGCGTGCGCGTGGATGCGGCCGGCAAGCTCGGCGCGCTCAACGACGCCAAGGTCGCGAGCATCGAGCACAAGATGGGCATCAACGGCTCGGCGACCTGCGTGATGTCGTTCGGCGAAGAGAACGACTGCGTCGGCTACCTCGTCGGCGGCGTGCCGCACCAGGGCATGAAGCAGATGTTCATGATGATGAACTACGCCCGCATCGGCGTGGGCATCCAGGGCCTCGCGCTCGGCGGCGCGGCGTTCCAGTCGGCGCTCGACTACGCCAAGGACCGCAAGCAGGGCTCGAGCATCCAGGCGTGGAAGGACCCGGCGGCGCCGCGCGTCGCGATCATCGAGCACCCGGACGTGCGCCGCATGCTGCTCGAGATGAAGGCGAAGGTGGAGGGCATCCGCGCGCTGATCGTGAAGCTCTCGATGCACCAGGACCGCGTGACGGCGCTCGCGGGCAAGAGCGACGAGCAGGCGGCCTATCACCACGGCCAGGTCGAGCTGCTCACGCCGCTCGTGAAGGCATACGCGTCGGAAGAGGCGTTCAAGATCTGCGCGCTCGCGGTGCAGGTCCACGGCGGCGCGGGCTTCACCCGCGATTACCCGGTGGAGCAGTACCTGCGCGACTCGAAGATCTTCACCATCTACGAGGGCACGACGCACATCCAGGCGCTCGATCTCGTCGGCCGCAAGCTCGGGCAGGGCGGCGGCAAGCACGCGCAGGACTTCTTCGCCGACCTCGGCAAGTTCATCGCGGCGAACGGCGAGCACGCGGTGCTCGGCGCGAGCGTGAAGAACCTGGGCAAGGCGCAGGAGGCCGTGGGCGGCGCGGCGTTCCAGTTCCTCGGCTGGTTCAAGGGCGGCGAGATGGAGAAGGTGCCGCTCAACGCCAACCGCTTCCTCGAGATGATGAGCGAGACCGCGGTGGGCTGGCTCCTGCTCGAGGGTGCGGCGATCGCGCACGAGAAGCAGCAGAAGACGGACAAGGGCAGCCGCGACTGGAACTTCTACGAAGGCAAGAAGCAGGCGGCGATCTTCTTCGCGCAGAACATCCTGCCGGACGTGATCGCGAAGGCGAAGATGCTCCAGAGCGGCGACAAGAGCGCGGTGGAGATCCCGACCGACGCGTTCAGCGCGGCCTGAGCCCCGTCGACGAAGGCTCGTCGCGCCACGGGCGCGGTCGGGCGTGATTCGAGAGCGCCCGGTTCTCCCGACAGGAGAGCCGGGCGTTTCTGTTAGCCTGCGAGGCCATGACCCGACACGCACTCGTCGCCCTCTCCCTGCTCGCCCTCGTCTCCGGCTGCGGCGGAGGAGGCTCCTCGTCGTCTTCGTCGTCGAGCTCCGGCGCGTCCGGCGGAGGCACGAGCGGAGGGGAGGGCGCTTCGTCCAGTGGCGGCGCGGGATCGGCCTCGAGCGACGAAGAGGACAGCGCGGGCTTCCAGCTCAGCGACTCGACCGACGCCGCGTCGGCCCACGGTGACCATCCCTCGGAGATCCAATCGAGCGCGACCGAAGCGGCGCTCCGCTTCTTCGTGGTCGACCCCGACGCCGGTGCGCTCCAGGGCATCGTGATCAAGCTCGAGGGCGCCGACGGGCGCATCTACTACACCGACGAGACCGACGCGCAGGGCTACGCCGAGGTGCTCGTCAACCCCGGCCAGCGCTACGACCTCGAGTACCTGAGCCTCGGGCGCACCACGACGGCCGCGCACGTGGACGTGCCCGCGGGGCCGAACCAGGACATCCGCCTCACGCTGCGCTACCGGCGCCACCGCCGTCCGCGCACGGAGCTCTCGGCCGCGCCCGCCGAGACGACGCCGGCCGCGACGCCCGAGCCCGAGCACCTCGTGCTCGATGGGATCCTCTTCGAGAGCGGCAGCGCGACGCTCGACCCCGAGTCGAACCCGCGGCTCGATCGCGTGGTCGAGTACATGACGCACCGGACGAGCGCGCGGATCCGCATCGCCGGCCACACCGACAACGTCGGCAACCCGCAGCGCAACCAGCAGCTCTCCGAGCAGCGCGCGCAGGCGGTGCGCGCGTACATCGTCGCGCACGGCATCGACGGAAGCCGCGTGGAGGCGGTCGGCTACGGCGACACGCAGCCCGTCGCGTCGAACGACACGGAAGAGGGGCGCGCGCAGAACCGGCGGATCGAGGCGATCGAGCTCTGAAGGGTCGTGGCCGCTTGCTCGACACGCGGGCCACGGGCAGCGTGGAGCGCATGACTCTCGCCCTCGTTCTGCGCGGCCTCGAGCCGCGCGACGCGCCCTCGGTCCACGCGATCTCGGTCGAGCCGGAGGTCGCTCGCACGCTCGGTGGCACTCCGTTCGAGCGCGAGGAGGACACGGCGGCTCGGCTCGCGGGCGCGCGCGCCGACAAAGACCTCTATCTCGGCGCGTTCGACGAGGGCGTGCTCGTCGGCTGGGCCCATCTCGAGGGCGAGATGCCCGTGCGGCGCCGCCACGTCGCACGGCTCGCCGTCGCCGTGCGTCCCTCGATGCAGCGGCGCGGCGTCGGCACGCGCCTCGTCGGCGCGCTCGTCGAGGCGGCCGATCGCTGGTGGGGCTACACGCGCCTCGAGCTCGGCGTGCTCGCCGACCACGCGGCCGCCGTCGCGCTCTACGAGAAGCACGGGTTCGTCGTCGAGACGCGGCGGCGCGGGGAGATGCTCGTCGACGGGACGCCGCGCGACTGCCTCGGCATGGCGCGCCTGCGGCCCGGCTGGAGGCCGCTCCCGGCGCTCGGAGAGCCGCCTCCGATTCCGCCACGGGGCCCGCGTCGCGAGGTCGTCGTTCGCACACGTCGCGTGACCGATGGCGCGGCCTATGCGGCGCTCCACTCCACCGAGTCGGTGATGGAGGGCACGTTCCAGCTGCCCTACCAGACCGAGGCCGGCTGGCAGGCGCGCTTCTCGTCGACTGCGCCGGGCGCGACGATCCTCGCCGCCGAGGTCGACGGGAGGCTCGTCGGGAGCGCAGGGCTCTTCCCGCTCGGACAGAGCCCGCGCTTCGCGCACGTGCGCGCGTTCGGCATCGCCGTTCTGCCCGAGATGCAGGGGGCCGGCGTCGGGGAGGCGCTGATGCGCGCGACGCTCGATCACGCCGATCGCTGGCTGGGCTTGCATCGCGTGATGCTCGAGGTCTTCGTCGACAACGCGCGTGCGCGCGCCCTCTACGGGCGCCACGGATTCGTCCTCGAGGGAGTCGAGCGCGCGATGGCGCTGCGCCGCGGCGCGCACGAGGACAGCTACGTGATGGGCCGCGTGCGGCTCTGAACGGCCGACCGCCTCCGCGTCGAGTCGTCGCGCCGCGAAACGAGGGCCGGACGTGGTAGAGCACCGCCCGGCGGCCTCGATGTACTCGCTCGCGCGTCCTCTTCTCTTCTCTCTGCCCCCCGAGCGCGCCCACCACCTCGCGTTCGGTGCGCTCCGTTTCGCGGCCGCGATGCCCGGAGGTCGTGCGCTGCTGTCGGCGCTCTACGGGCCGCCGCGCGACCCCGCGCTGGCGATCGAGGCGCTCGGGCTCACCTTCCCGACGCCCGTCGGTCTCGCGGCCGGGTTCGACAAGGACGCCGTCGGCTTCGATGCCCTGCTCGCGCTCGGTTTCGGCTTCGTCGAGATCGGCACGCTCACCGGCGAGGCGCAGCCCGGGAATCCGCAGCCGCGGATGTTCCGCCTCCCGGCCGATCGCGCGCTCGTGAACCGCCTCGGCTTCAACAACGGTGGCGCCGCCGCCGCGCTTCCGCGCCTGCGCGCGCGGGACCGATCGCGCGGTGTCGTCGGCGTGAACGTCGGCAAGACCAAGGTCGTGCCGGAGCCCGGCGCGATCGCCGACTACGTGAAGAGCACGCGCCTCGTCGCGCCGCACGCCGACTACTTGGTCGTGAACGTGAGCTCGCCGAACACGCCGGGCCTGCGCGATCTGCAGTCGGTCGAGAAGCTCGGGCCGCTGCTCAGGGCGGTGAGCGAGGCGATCGACGAGAGCACGAGCGAGAGCGCGCGCCGCCCCGCGCTGCTCGTGAAGATCGCGCCCGATCTGGCCGACGACGACGTGCTCGCCGTCGCCGACCTCGCCGAGTCGATCGGCCTCGCGGGGATCGTGGCGACGAACACGACCATCGCCCGCAAGGGGCTCGCGAGCGATCCGAAGCTCGTCGAGGCCGCCGGCGTCGGCGGGCTCAGTGGCGCACCGCTCGAGGCGCGCTCGCTCGAGGTGCTGCGGCTCTTGCGGGGGCGCGTGAAGGACCGGCTCGTGCTGATCTCGGTGGGCGGGATCTCGACGGCCGACGGCGCCTGGCAGCGCATCGTGCACGGCGCGAGCCTCGTCCAGCTCTACACCGGCTTCGTCTACGGCGGCCCGGGCACGCCCGGCGCGATCGCGAAGGGCCTGCTCGCGCGGGCTCGGGCCGAGGGCTACGCGCGGGTGCAGGACGCCATCGGCGCGGCGGCATGAGCGCGCCGCGGGGAAAACCCCGCCGTCCGATGGCTCGCGATCCGTTTCGAGGAATTTCCGTCCGCCGGCGCCTCGGCGCGGTTAGGATGCCGCCGTGTCATCCGGACACGAGCTCGACACCCGTCTCCTGAAGTTCCGTACGCGTCCTGGCAGCGAGGACGCGGCGCGACTTGCCCAAGACCTCCTGGTCGCGAACCGCAACGCGGACGCGCTCGAGATCGCGGCCGCCGGCCTTCGCGCCAGCCCCGACGACCTCGATCTGCTCCTCGTCGAAGGGCGCGCCGAGCTCGCGGGCGGAGATCTCCTCAAGGCCCAAGCCGCGCTGCTGAAGGCGGCGCGCGTCGGTGCGACCCGCAAGGAGCCCTACCGCTATCTCGGCGAAGTGCTGATGAAGCGGGGCGATCCGGCGCGTGCCGCGAAGGTGCTCGAGCGCGCGCGTGGGATCGACCAGACCGACCGCGCCATCCAGGCCCTGCACGAGCGGGCCCTGCGCTTGGCGAAGATCGCCGAGAGCGACCACGACAAGGCGGCCGAGCAGAGCCGCGCCGCGTTCGAGCCCGCCTCCGAAGAGGCGCCGGAAGAGCGCACGATGGTGCGTCCCGACCTCTCCGAGCGCCTCGCGGCCGTCACGCGCGAGAAGGCCGACGAGGTGCTCGGGGCGCGTGCCCCGGCGGCGCCGGCGCGTCCGGCCGCGCGCCCCGCGCCCGACGCGTTCGGCGACGAGGAAGACGATCAGCCGACGACGGTCGGCCGCTTGCCCGACGTGGCCAAGCCGCCGCCGATGGCTCCGGCGCGTCCGATGCCCGCGGCGGCGCGTCCGATGCCCGCGCCGGGGCGTCCGGCGCCGTTCCCGCCCGCGGCACCCGCTGCCGCGGCGGCGCCCATGCCGGTGGCTCCTCCGCCGGGTGCGCTTCGGCCGGCCGCGGCGATCGACGCGTCCACGAGCCCGGGCGGGTTCTCCGCGCCGGAGAAGGCAGGCGAGGGACCGCGACAGGCGCCGTCCCGCCGGCCACCGCCGATGCCGGCGGCCGCGGAGCGCGACTCGCTCGAAGATCCCCCCACGTTCCCGTCCGCGTCGCTCGGGCAGTCCGAGCCTTTCTCCTCGGCCAAGCCTGCCGTGGACGAGCCGCGCGCGCTCTCCGAGCCACCGCTCGAAGGGGACGCGGCGCCCTACGTACCGCAGGACGACGGCGCGCCGCCCGAGCCCGCGCCGGACGAGCCCACCGGCGACCAGTACGGCGTCGCCGAAGATCCCGACCACGTCCTCGAGATGCTGCAGCGCGAGGGCATCTTCGAGCCGCCCACGGGCGATGCGGCCGTCTGGGCACCCCGCAAGGAGGCGCGCGTCGAGCGCACGACGATCGGGCGCATCCTCGTCGGCGTCTGGGTGCTCGCGATCGCGGGCGCCGTGGGCGGCTGGTTCGGCTGGCAGGAGTACGTGCGCCAGCGGCACGAAGAAGCCGCTCGCCTCACCGAGCAGGCCCGCGTCGGTGCCCGCACGGGCGATCACGAGGACCTCGTCGACGCCGAGCGCTTCCTGCGCCAGGCGCGCGATCTCGACGCCCACTCGACCGACAACTCGACCGTCCTGCTCGTGGTGCACATGCAGCGCGCGCTCGAGGACGGCGCCTTCGAGATCGGCTACCTCGCGCCGACCGTCGCGCGCGCCGAGCGCACCGGCGGCGACGCCAACTACGTGCACGCGGCGAACGCGATCATCGCGGTCGGCAACCAGAACGCGACGGCCGCGCACAGCGAGATCGACGCCGCGCTCGCGGGCGCGCCGCAGGATGCGGTCGTCCTCTACGTCGCCGGTCGCCTCGGGCAGCGCCTCGGCGACGAGAACGCGCTCGAGCGCCTCGAGTCGGCCACGCAGCGCGATCCCGAGCTCGCCGCCGCGTCCATCGCGCTCGCCGAGGCGCGTCACGACGAGGGCCGGCACGAGGACGCGCTCACGCTGCTCGACGGCGTGCTCCAGCGCGATCCGGAGAACCTGCGCGCCAAGCTCTGGCGCGGCTTCCTCACGGCGGACGACGACGAGGTCGAGCCGGCCCTCGCGGCGGTGACGGCGCTCGAGCCGCGCCTCGTGCACGGCGCGCCGAGCGATCACGTGCTCTACCAGCTCACGCGCTCGCACCTCTTGCGGCGCCAGGGTCATCACGACGAGGCCGGTGCGGCGGTCGAGACCGCGCTCCAGGCGGGCGCGTCCGAGCCGCGCCTGCTCGCGCTCGTGGCGCAGGCAGCGCGCGCGGAGAACCGGTTCCTCCAGGCCGAGTACGCCGCGACGGAAGCGGTGCGCGGTGCGCCGCAGAACCCCGAGTTCCGCAAGCTCCTCGCGAGCATCTATCTCGCGCGTCGCAACGGCGCGCGCGCGCTCACGGTGCTCACGCAGCTCTCGCCCGAGGACCCGGACGTGCTCGTGATGACGGCGCGCGCAGCGCTGCTCGTGGGCTCCGACGAGGCGCTCTCGACGGCGGCCGGCGCGATCGACACGTACGTCGAAGGGCACGAGGACGCGAGCACCGAGCTGCGCGCGCTGCGCATCCGCATCGCGGTGGCAGGCAACGCCGATCCGGGCCCCACGCTCGAGGCGGCGCGGCAGCTCGCGCACGACAACCCGGGCGACCCGGTGCCGGCACTGGCGCTCGGCGAGGCGGCGCTGCGTGCGCACGATGCGCGCCAGGCGCAGCAAGCGCTCGAGATCGTCACGCGCACCGATCCTGACGACGCCGAAGGGCACTACCTCATGGGTCGCGCGTACCGCATGGGCGGCGACGCGGCGAACGCCGAGGCCGAGCTGCGGCGTGCCGTCGAGCTCTCGACCGAGCTCGTCGACGCGAAGGTCGCGCTCGCGGGCCTCTTGCTCGACACCGGCGACTACGCGGGCGCCGACACGATCTACACCGAGCTCGCGCGGATGGCGGGCAGCGCCTCGGGCGCGTCGCTCGCGCTCACGGGCCGTCTCGGCCGCGTGGAGGCCCTCATCGGCCTGCGCCGCCTCGACGACGCCGACGTGCAGATGGAGTCGGTGCGGGGCGCCGACCGCACGGCGTCCTCGGCGCACCTCACGATCGCGCACCTCGCGATGGCGCACGGGCACTTCGGCGACGCAGTGCGCGAGCTGCGCCCGCTCACGGAGGGCGAGACGCCGTCGGTCACGGCGGTCTCGGCGCTCGGCGATGCGCTCGCGGGGGCCGGCGAGACGGGCCCGGCGGGCGAGGCCTTCGACCGCGCGCTCGGGATCGACGCGGAGCTGCCCGAGGCGCTGATCGGCCGGGCCGAGCTGCACGTGGAGGCCGGCGAGGCGCGCGACGCCGAGCCGCTGCTCGAGCGGGCGACGAGCTCGCTCGAGCACCGCATCCGGCCGCCGCTCCTGCGCACGCGCCTCACGGTGCTGCGCGCGCGCGTCGCGATGGCGAGCCACGATCAGGCGCAGGCGCTCCTGCTCTTGCAGCAGGCGACGGCCGTCGAGGGCGCGACCCCCGACGCGTGGTTCTACCTCGGCGAGGTGCTCCACGACGCGCACTCGGCCGACGCGGCCGGCGCGTACCAGCACTATCTCGACCTCGCGCCGAGCGGGCCTCACGCGGCCGCGGCTCGTCGCGGCGCCGCGCATTGAGCTCCGCGTCGACGGAGGCGCCACGCGAGCCGATCGTCGTCGAAGGCGCGATGCCGCGCGAAGCGTACGGTCTCGCGCCGCTGACGCGCGACGCAGCGTTCACGATGGCACTGCTGCTCGTGCTGAGCGCGATCGCGGTGATGGCCGACCTGTTCACGTACGGGGTCGTCTTCTTCGCGCTGGCGCTCGTCCTCCTCGCTCCGCGCCTGCTCTGGGCGCTCCGCATGCGCCGCACGGCGCTGCCGGATCTCGTCTATCGGTTCACCGTCTCCGCCGAGGGGCTCGGCGTGAGATGGACGAGGCCCGACGGGACGCGCGAGGAGAAGCACTACGAGTGGTTCATGTTCGCCCAGCACGTGGTCGAGTCGCACCGCAGCGTCCTCTCCTTGCGCGCGCCCTCGGTCCCTGGCCGCACGCGCCAAGAGGTCGTCGTCCTGCCGCGCGCTCTCTTCGGCGAGCGCTGGGAGGACGCCTGCGCGATCGTCGCCGCGCACGTGAAGGGGCCGCCCGTGGTGACGGCGCCGGTGCAGACTCCGGTGCAACGCTGGCGGCCGCTCTTGCTCTGGATCCTCATGATCCTGATCTTCGTCGCGGTCTACGTGATGCTCCAGCGCTGAGCCCGGACGGAATGGAGACGAGGCAGACGCGCCGCGCGCATCTGCCTCGTCTCGGAGATCGCGGTCGCGTGCTCAGCGCGTGGCGATGGCGCTGCTCGCGGTGCCCTCGGCCGCAGCGACCTGGCTCGGGTGGAACGAGATCTCGACGCGGCGATTCTCGGCGCGCCCCTCGGCGGTGTCGTTGCTCGCGATCGGGCTCGTCTCGCCGCGCCCCTCGGCGCGGATGCGGTCGCCCTGCACGCCCTCGCCGATCAGGAAGTTGCGCACGGACTCGGCGCGGCGCTGCGAGAGCTGGCGGTTGTACTCGTCCGAGCCACGCGAGTCGGTGAACCCGAGGATCACGGCCGTGTCGCCGGTCGCCCGGATGGCGTCGGCCACGGGGCGCAGGCGCTCCTGCGCTTCGGGGCGCAGCTCGGAGCGGTCGCTCTCGAAGAGCACGTCGCCCGTGAGCGTGATGACGGTCTGCGTGGGCTCCTCGCGAACGGTCGCGAGGTCCCGCAGGCGCGCCAATGCATCCTGGGCGCGCGCCTCGGCCTCGGCACGCGCCTGGCGCTCTGCCTCGAGCTGTGCCTCGCGCTCCTGGAGCTCGCGCTGCTGCTGGGTCAGCGTCTGATCGCGGGCCGCGAGCGCGCCGCGCGTCTCCTCGAGGGCGCGCCCACGCTCGTGGGCGATGCGCTCGAGCTCGCGCTGGTAGGCCTCGTGATCCTGCTCGAGGCCCTGCTGCACCTCGTCGCGCCGCGCATCGGCCATCGCGACGCGCGTCTGCCGCTCGGCGAGGTAGGCGAAGTGTTGCTCGCGCGGGGACCCATCGTCCTGGCCCTCCGCCGTCGCGAGCGTGCGCTGGGCGACGAGGAGCTCGTCCGGCTCGAGACGGCCGGCCGCTCCGCCGCGCGCCTCTTCCATCGTGCGGCGCGCGCTCACGAGCTGCGGCGACACCGCCGCGTGCCCGCATCCCATCGACGCTCCGGCCGTCACCGCCGCGAGACCGAGCGCGATCCAGGTCTTGTCGTTCTTCATGTTCGTCTCCTCTTCCTCTGCGAGTCGATGGCGCCTCAGGGCGTCGCCGTGGTGGTCACGGTGGTGGTGGTCGTCGTCTGGGCGGCTCCGGTGGGAGCGCCCGTGGGCGACTCGGCCTGCGTCGGCGGCATCGCGCCGCCGCTCGTGACCTCCTCTTGCGAGGTGCGCAGCGTGTCGAGGTGCTCGTGGGCGGCCTGCGCCTCGTCGCGCGCCTGTGCCTCCCGCCGCAGCGCCATCGCGAGCTCGGCGTCGGCCTTCGCGCGCTCGAGCACGTCGCGCGCTGCTTCCATCCGACCCTGCCGGATCAACGCATCGGCCTGCTGCATCTCTCCGCGCGCGAGCTCGAGCTGATACGCCGACGCAGGCGTCGCGGCCGCGTCCAGCGCCTCGGCCGAACGCACCGCCGCCACCGCGTCGGACTGCTGGCGTGTGGGAGCCGGCGCGCCGCCGCATCCCGCGCACCATCCGACGAGCCCGACCGCGGCCAGCGTGGCCACACCCTTCACGATTCCTTTCATGAGCGAACCTCCGTGCTCGCGTCTCGATTGCAGCGGCCATGCCTGCGCGTGCGGGCGAGCGCACGGGCACGCGCGCGCTTCGAAGAGCGCCGCGTCGCCACGCTCGAGGCGCGCAATGCGGCGCGGCGCCGCGATGCATCGCCGTCTGCGAGGGACGTGTGGGCGCGCAGGATCGCGACGAGCGCGCGCCTCTGCCCCGCACGACGACGATCGATGCCGGCGCGACGGGCTGCTGTCAGAATCGCCCCGATGCAGTTTCCCTCCTCTCGGCGCTCGGCGATTCTCTCTCTCGTGCTCGCGCTCGCCTCGTGCGGCGAGCCCACGACGGACGCGACCGATGCCTCGGCGGGGGACGCCGCGGGACACGACGCCGCGGGGAGGGCGGACGCCGGCGGGAGCGACGGCAGCATCGTCCCCGACGCGGGCTGCATCGCTCCTTCCGGCGCGAGCGAGCGGACGCGCGACGTGCCCGGCTTCGCGGATCGGCCCTACGAGCTCCACGTGCCGCCCGGCTACGTCTGCGGCACGCCCATCCCGCTCGTGCTCGCGCTGCACGGCGGCGGCGGCAACGCGCTCGAGATGCGCACCGTGACGTGCCCGGGCGGCGTGCTCACCGATCCTGGATGCCTCACGGCCGTCGCCGATCGCGAGGGCTTCGCGATCGCGTTCGCGAACGGCACGGGCTACGCGCGCCCGGACGTGCGCACCTTCAACGCGGGCGGCGGCACGGGCAGCTACACCTGCGTCAGCGGCCGCGCCTGCCAAGACGGCGTCGACGACGACGCGTACGTGGACGCGCTGCTCGCCGACGTCGAGCTCGTGCTGAGCCTCGATCGAGCGCGTGTCTACGCCACCGGCTTCTCGAACGGCGCGGCGCTCACGCACCGGCTCGCCTGCACGCACGCCGATCGCTTCGCGGCGATCGCGTCGGTCGCCGGCGGCAACCAGTTCTCGACCTCGAGCACGTGCAGCCCGACCCGCGAGGTCTCGGTCCTCGAATTCCACGGCACCGCCGATCCGTGCTGGCCCTACGCGGGTGGCGTCGGCAGCTGCGCCGAGGGCGGCGACAAGATCGCGGTCGATGCGTCGATGGTCGGCACGGCCTCGGCGCCCGGCTGGGCGATGCGCGATGGCTGCGACACCACGCCGACGAGCGAGGCGCTCCCCGACCTCGTCTCCGACGGCACGACCGTGACGCGGCTGACCTATCCGTCGTGCGCTTCGGGCGCGTCCGTCGTCGTCTATCGCATCGAGGGCGGCGGCCACCGCTGGCCCGGCGGCGAGCTCACGACCTCTCCCCTCGGCAACGACACGGGACCCTTGACGCGCGACATCAACGCCTCCGAAGAGATCTGGGCCTTCTTCCGCGCCCACACCCTCTGACGCCGGGCGCCGCCCGACGGGGTGGGCTCCGTCGAACGGGGGCCTGCGTCGAAGCGGGATGCCAGCGATGTGCTCGTCGTGCGACACTCGGAACCGATGCGAGCGCCCACGTCGACCGCGCTACCCGGCTACCTCCGAGACATCCAGCGCGAGGTGGACACCCACGCGAAGGCCTACGGTCTCGACACGTTCCCGATCCTCTTCGAGGTCGTCGGCTACGACCAGATGAACGAGCTGGCGGCCTACGGGGGCTTTCCGGTGCGCTACCCGCACTGGCGCTTCGGCATGGAGTACGAGCAGCTCAGCAAGAGCTACGAGTACGGCCTCTCGAAGATCTACGAGATGGTCATCAACAACAACCCGGCCGTCGCGTACCTGCTCGAGGGGAACTCGCTCGTCGATCAGAAGCTCGTGATGGCGCACGTGTACGCGCACGTCGACTTCTTCAAGAACAACTTCTGCTTCAAGGCGACCGACCAGGGGCGCGATCGCGAGAACGGCGACGCCATCCGCAAGTGGATCGACACGATGGCCAACCACGGCGCGACCGTGCGTCGCTGGCAAGACCGCGTGGGCGTCGAGAAGGTCGAGGAGCTCGTCGACCACTGCCTCTCGCTCGAGAACCTGATCGATCCGAACAAGCCCTTCCTCCCCAAGAAGACGCCCGACCCGCGCAAGGAATTCGAGCTGCTCGAGGGCGGCGGCGAGGAAGACGACGGCGGCCGCCTCCGCGTCGACCGCGAGTACATGGAGGACTTCATCAACCCGCGCGAGTTCGTGGAGAGCCAGCGCAAGAAGGCGCAAGACGAGCGCGAGCAGCGCAAGAAGATCCCCGAAACGCGCGACCGCGACGTGCTCGGGTTCCTGCTCGACCACGCGCCGCTCGAGCGCTGGGAGCGCGACGTGCTCTGGGCGATCCGCGCCGAGTCCTACTACTTCTGGCCGCAGATGCAGACGAAGATCATGAACGAGGGCTGGGCCAGCTTCTGGCACAGCCGGCTCATGACCGAGAAGATCTGCGACGACGCCGAGATCATCGAGTACGCCGAGCGCAACGCGGGCGTGATGGAGACGGGCAACGGGCGTCTCAATCCCTACAAGCTCGGCGTCGAGCTCTACCGCCACATCGAGGAGCGGTGGGACAAGGGCCAGTTCGGCAAGGAGTGGGAGGAGTGCGACGACCTCGAGGCGCGCCGCCACTGGAACCGCCGCACCGGCCTCGGCCGCAAGAAGATCTTCGAGGTTCGCGCGCTCTACAACGACGTCACGTTCATCGACGAGTTCCTCACGCCCGAGTTCGCCGCCGAGCAGAAGCTCTACGCGTTCGGCTGGAGCGCGCGCAACGACCGCTTCGAGATCGAGACCCGCAAGTTCAAGGAAGTGAAGGAGAAGCTCCTCTTCCAGCTGACCAACGCGGGCCAGCCCTTCATCTACGTGGAGGACTCGAACCTCGGCAACCGCGGCGAGCTCTTGCTCGTGCACGATCACCAGGGCATCGACCTGCGCGTCGACTGGGCGCGCGAGGTGCTCAAGTCGCTCGTGCGCCTCTGGCGGCGACCCGTGGAGATCCACACGAAGGTCGAGCAGAAGCCGACGCTCCTCCGTTTCGACGGCAAGGAGCACGTGCAGCGGCCCCTGAAATAGCGGGCGATACGCTCGCGCGCGGCGTTTTTCGTGTGAGCGGGCTCCTAAGAGGTCGGGGCCGCGCGCGTAGGGCGTACGCGGAGGGACCCGCATGGCCCAGCGTTCCGCGCGTCAATACGACTTCGAATCGATTCTCCATCCCATCTCGAAGAAGCAGTTCTTCGAGGACTACTGGGAGAAGAAGCCGCTCCTCATCCGCCGCAAGGACCGTGCGTACTACGGCGACCTCTTGACGCTGGAGGCGCTCGACCGCGTCATCACGTCGAACACCCTCACGAACTCGAACGCGTTCATCGCCAACGCGCGCAACCCGGTGGACGCCAAGGCGTACACGTTCCCCGACGGCGTGGTCGACCTCGCCCGCCTCTACCAGCAGTTCGCGGACGGCGGCACGATCGGCTTCAACCAGCTGCACACGTTCGTGCCCCGCTTGCACGACTTCTGTCGCTCGCTCGAGCGCGAGCTCTCGTGCCGCTTCCAGACGAACATCTACATGACGCCGCCGGGCTCGCAGGGCTTCCCGCCCCACTACGACAGCCACGACGTGTTCATCCTCCAGGTGCACGGTACCAAGCACTGGCAGATCTTCGACACGCCGATCGAGCTACCCTTCCGCGGCCAGTCCTTCAAGCGCGCCGAGACGCCGGTCGGCGCCGTCACGATGGAGTTCGACCTCGAGCCGGGCGACATGTTCTATCTGCCGCGCGGCATCATGCACGACGCGCAGACGCGCGAGGGCGAGACGCTCCACATCACGGTGGGCGCGCTCCAGACGACGTGGACCGAGGCCGTGCTCGAGGCCGTCGCGAAGATGGCGCTCTCGGATCTCGAGATGCGTCGCTCGCTGCCGCCGGGCTACGCGCGCACGGAGTTCGATCGGACCGAGGCGCGCGCGAAGTTCAAGGAGATGTTCCGGCGCTTGGCCGAGCGGGCGGACGCGGATGCGGCGCTCGATCACTTCGCCGACGATCTCGTCTCCTCGCGCACCGCGCTGCTCGAAGGCCAGCTCATGCAGGTGCTCGGGCTCTCCAAGCTCAGCCTCGACGACCGCGTCGGCGCGCGCCCGAACCTGCTCTACCGGTACCGCGAGAAGGACGGGCAGTTCATCGTGTCGTGCTACGGCGCCGAGATGCGCCTGCCGGCGTACGCGGCGGAGCCCACGCGCTACGCGCTCGAGACGGCCTCGTTCGCCGTCCGCGATCTACCGGGCGACCTCGACGACGAGGGCAAGCTCGTGCTGATCAAGCGGCTCGTTCGCGAGGGCATGGTCCACAAGCTCGCCTGAGCGAGAAGGCACGGAGACGGCGATCGCACGCTCGTCGCGCGGTCGCCGTTCTCGTTCCGTCGCCGCGCGCCGCTCAGATCGAGGCGCTGCGGAGCGACTCGACGAGGAAGTCGCGGAAGGCGGCGACCTTCGGTGGCACGTGCTTGCTCGAGGCGTGCACGACGTACACCGCGCCCCCCGGGCTCGCGTAGGTCGGGAGCACGCGCACGAGGCGCCCCGCGCGGAGCTCGGCGTCGGCGGTGAAGCGCGGCATCAGCGCGATGCCGGCGCCGCTCACCGCCGCCGCCGTGAGGAAGGCGTAGTCGTCGCTCGAGATGCTCGCCGTCACCTCGACGCTCGCCTTGTCGCCGCGCGACTCGAACGTCCAGTGCGCGCGGCCGTTCTTCGGGCGGAACGCGACCGCGTCGTGCGTGGCGAGCTCGGCGACGGTGCGCGGCGTGCCGCGCCGCGCGAGGTAGCTCGGCGCCGCGCAGAGCCAGAGGTCGGTCGCGAGCACCTTACGCGCGACGAGGCTCGAGTCGCGCAGGACGCCGGCGCGGATCGCGAGGTCCACGCCCTCGGCCACGAGGTCGACCGTGCGCGGGGTGGCGATGAGCTCGACCGTGACCTCGGGAAAGCGCTGCCGGAAGCGGGTGACGACGTCGGCGAGCAAGATCGTCGCGAGATCGTTGGGCGCGGTGACGCGCAAGGGACCGCAGGGCGCCTCGTTCTGTCGTGTGACGAGCGAGGCCGCCGCGCGCAGCGCCTCGATGTGCGGCAGCACCTCGGCGTAGAGGGCGCGCCCGGCATCGGTGGCCGAGAGCGAGCGCGTCGTGCGCTGGAAGAGCCGCACGCGCAGGCCGTCCTCGAGCCGAGCGATCGCGCGGCTCACGGTGGACTTGGGAACCCCGAGCCGGCGGGCCGCGCCGCTCATGCTCGCGAGCTCGACGACGTGGACGAACACCCCCAGGTCGTCGAGCGGCGCAGACTTCTCCATCGCGCGCGATGCTACACGACCCCGCTCCGCGGCACCCTCGCCGTCAGATCGCGAGGTGGTCGGGTGCCGGCCAGTCCTCGCCGGGGCCGAACTTGCCGTTCGCGTCCCGCACGACGCGCGCCATGGCGACGGCGGGGTCGTGCGTGAAGAAGAGGCGCCCCTCGCGCCGTACGAGATCCGAGAGCAACGCCGTCTTCTCGTCGATGAGCAGCTCGGCGTTGCGGTCGTAGCCCATCGTGATCGGCAGGTGCACCCAGGGGCGGCCCGGGATCAGGTCCGCCGCGAAGACGATCGGCCCGCTCGCGCTCGGGACCTCCGCGACCACGAGGCCCGGCGTGTGGCCGCTCGAGCGATGCAGCCGATAGGCGGGCCCGAGCGCCGCGCTCCGCTCGCCGTCGACGACCTCGAGACGACCGCTCGCCTCGAGCAGCGGCACGAGCTCGGGGATGAACGAAGCGCGATCGCGCGCGTGCGGGTGCTTGGCGCGCTCCCACGCCTCGCGGCCCACGACGAAGCTCGCCTTCGGGAAGAGCAGCTTCGGCGCCTCGCCTTCGGCGTAGGCCGTGAGCAGGCCGCCGGCGTGATCGAAGTGCAGATGCGAGAGCACCACCACGTCGATCGTCTCGTGGGGTGCGCCCGCCTTCGCGAGGCTCTCGAGCAGCACGTGCTCGCTCTCCACCACGCCGAAGCGGTCGCGCATCTTCGGTGAGAAGAAGGCACCGATGCCCGTCTCGAAGAGGATGCGCTTGGTCGAGGCGCCATCCGTCTCCTCGACGAGCATCGCGCGGCAGGCGAGGGGGATGCGGTTGCGCTCGTCGGGCGCGATCCACTTCTCCCACACCGGCCGTGGCGCGTTGCCGAACATGGCGCCGCCGTCGAGGCGCTGGGTGTTGCCGGCGATGGCGGTGAGCGTGCGCGTGATCATGCCGCGATCCCTACCACGCGATCGCGCACGCTCTATTCGATGAATCGAATCGCGGTCCCGTGGACCTCGAACGGGCTGTCCGGCCCATGGCTCGTCACCTCGATGTCGATGACGAGGTCGGCGCGCATCGAGCGGGCGCGCGACGCCAGGCGCTCGAGCGCCTCGTGCTCGTGGCCGACGCGATCGGTCACGCCGATGCGGCCCACGACGAGGTAGCGGCGTCCCTCCACGATCGGCTCGCGGTAGCGCACGGCCTCGCCCGTGACGCGCACGCCTTGTTCCCAGGTGCCGGCGGCCTCGTCGAGCATCGCTTCCCACTCGGGATCGCCCGAGACGGACTCGTCGCCCGGCGAGCTCTCGACGTGGAGGCGGACGTGGACGACGGCGTCGGCGCCCAGCGCGGCGGCGCGCGCGCGTAGCTCGTCGAGCGCGGCATCCCCCTCGCCGGGGCGCGCGATGGCGGTCACGAGGCCGATCACCTCGCACGTCGCCGGCGGCATCCCGGCGATCAGCTGGACGTGCTCGATCGCGTCCGGCGCCGCGTACGGGACCGGCGGGACGTGGGCCTGCGTCTGCGGCGCCGGGTAGGGCGCGACCGTGACGCCCGGCACGACGGTGCGGCGCACGCAGCCACCGACCGAGAGCAGCACGAGCGCAGCGCCTGCGAGCGTGGAGAAGGCGCGCACGTCAGTGCTCCAGGTAGCGGACCGCGAGGCCCGAGAGCCGAGCCGGCCCGCGCCGCGTTCCGCGATGGAGCTCGACGCCGACGACGGCATCGGCGTGGAGCTCGGCCGCGCGCCGCCGCAGGAGCCAGAGGCCCTCGGCGCCGCTCGCCTGGGCTCCCGACACGTCGACCACGGCGATGACCTCGGCGGCGCGTCCCGGATCGTCGCCCGAGGTCACGAGCACCCGCTCGGTGCGCTCCTCGATCGTCGTCTCGTGGTGCGGCGTCACGACGCCTCCGGTGGTCGAAGGTGCATCGGTGCAGACCAGGGTCGCCTGCGAGTGGAGCACGACGGCGCCGGTCGTGCGTTCGACCACGTCGTAGGCGATCGTGAGCTCGGCGCGCGCACGCCCGCGGAGCGACCAGCCATCGCTCCAGGCCTCGACGGTGATCGACGTGTCGGCGGGACGAACGTCGAAGCGATCTCGCTGCAAGTAGACGACGGTGCCGTGCTCGAGGTCGTCGAGATAGGGGCGTACGCCGACCGAGCAGTCGAGCGCGGCGCCGCCGGTCTGCGCCGCACCGCCGGACTCGTCCCCGCGGCGGACCTCGGTGGCCGTGAGGCGAATCGTGCGCGGCGTGGGGACGACGCCCTCGTGCGAGAAGAGATCCGTGCGCGAGACGAGCGTGACCTCGGTGGCGCTCGTCGCCGGATCGCACGCGCCCACCGAGAACGCACGCGAGCCGGCCTCGTCGAAGGTCAGCGCGTAGTAGCCACAGGGCGCGACCTGGCCGTGCCGATCGACGACGCGGAGCGAGAGGCGTCTGCCCTGCGCTCCCACGTCGTGCTCGAGCGCGGCGACGGTCTCGGCCCAGCTCGGGCCGCCCACCACGTCGATGGCGAGCACGCCGTCCTGCGCGTGGGCGCGCGGCGCGGAGAACGGGAGCGCGAGCGCGCTCGCGACCAGGAGGAAACGCAGTGACGGCGAGACGCTCGGACGGAGGTGCATGCGGGCCCCGTGCGCCAGCCATCGATCGCTGCGCATTCCGCACAGGACGTGGCTCCGCGGCGTGCGATTCAGCATGCGACGTACCACGGGCGTTTTCCAGCGCATCCTGCGGCGCGCGTGCCCTCGCGGCGCGCGGTGGAACGCCCCGACCGCGTCGTCGTGGCGCGGGCTCCGCCCTTCAGCGGTGCTCGGGCCGGTCGAGCGCGCCGTGCCGGCGAAGCGCGTCGTAGAGGACGATGGCGACGGCATTCGACAGGTTCAGGGATCGCACCGCGCCGATCGTCGGGATCCCCCACGTCGTCTCGGGATGCTCGGCGAGGAGCCACGCCGGCAGCCCCACCGACTCCTTGCCGAAGACGAGAGCGTCGCCCGGCGCGAGGTCGGCCTCGAGGTAGCTGGCCGACGCGTTCGCGGAGAAGAGATGGATGCGGCGCGATGCCTCGGCTGCGCGGAACGCTCGCCAGTCGTCGTGGACGCGGACGTCGACCAAGTGCCAGTAATCCAGGCCCGCGCGTCGCACGGCGTGCTCGTCGATGCGAAACCCGAGCGGCCGGATCAGGTGCAGGGGGCTCGCCGTCGCGGCGCACGTCCGGGCCACGGAGCCGGTGTTCGGCGGGATCTCCGGCTCGTGCAGGACGACGTGAAAAGGGTGCTCGAGCGGATGCCCGCGCAGCTTCTTCTCGTCGGAGCTCGGTGGCGGTGCGGACGGCATCGTGCGCAACCTCGCTTGATCCGCGATCTCACGCAACGTTACGATTGGCTCGACCGCCGCCGCTGCGTCCGCAGCGATGTCTTCCTTTTCCCGATGGGGTCCTCGATGCCTGCACGCGTCTTCCTCGTGCTGTTCTTCGGAGCGCTCGTCGCGCCAGGCTGCGCGCAGGGCAATAGTGAGCCCAACGGCGGTCGGGATGCAGGTCGTCCGATGGACGGCGGCGCTCACGATGGCGGCACCGACGGGAGCGCGGCCGACACGGGCGCCGACGCGGCGGAGGGGCCGGACGGCGGAGCCGCCGACACCGGCGCGGGCGACGGCGGTGCGGCCGACACGGGAACCGACGCCGCGGGCCCGACCGACGGTGGCTCGCGCGACGCGGGCCGCGACGCCGCCACGCCGGACAGCGGCGTGTGCTCGCCGGCGTGTGGCGCAGGCGAGACCTGCAGCGGCGGCACCTGCCACTGCGGCGCGGGCCCGGTGTGCAGCGGGGCGACGTCGTGCTGCGGCGGCGGCTGCGTCAACACGGACACCAACACGAATCACTGCGGCTCGTGCAACCACCCGTGCGCGACCGGCGAGACCTGCGTCGGCGGCACGTGCCAGCCTCCTGCCACGTGCACGCCGTCCTGCTCGGCCGGCGAGACCTGCGTCGCCGGTCACTGCCAGTGCGGCAGCGGTGCGCCCTGCGTGGCCCCGATGCTCTGCTGCAACAACTCGTGCGTCGACCCCTCGTCGTCGGTCGCGCACTGCGGCGCCTGCGGCCGGACGTGCAGCGCGAGCCAGCAGTGCTGCAGCAGCATCTGCACGAACACCGACACGAACATGTCGAACTGCGGCTCGTGCGGGCGTGCGTGCGACTCGTCGCTCGCCAATCACTGCGTCGGCGGCGATTGCATGTGCGGGACCAGCGCGCAGTGCTTGGTCGCGTGCAACCCGCTGACGCGGACCTGCTTCCCGCTCTGATCGGGCTCAGCCCGCGCGCAGGCGCGAGCGCCGGTAGCCGTAGGCCGCGTACACCACGAGGCCGATCGCCAGCCACACGAAGAAGCGAATCCACGTCTCGAGCGGGAGCCCGGCCATCGTGTACACGCACGCGGCGGCGCCCAGCGGCGCGATCACCCACACCGCGGGCACGCGGAACGAGCGCTTGCGCCCGGGGTCCTTCACGCGGAGCACCATCACGCCGATCGCGACGAGGAAGAACGCGAAGAGCGTCCCGATGTTCGTCAGGTCGTACGTCACGTCGTCGTCGCCGATGAGCGCGCCGACGCCCACCAGCACGCCGGTGAGGATCGTCATCGCCCAGGGCGTGCGGTACTTCGGGTGGAGCTTCGCGGCCGCTTCGGGCAAGAGCCCGTCGCGCGCCATCGCGAAGAGGATGCGCGGCTGGCCGTACTGGAACACGAGGAGCACGGCCGACATCGAGACGACGGCGCCGAAGCTCACGAGCCATCCGACGACGGGCAGGCCGGCGTACTCGAGCGCGAACGCGAGCGGATCACCCTGCTCGTTCAGGCGCTGCCAGGGCGCGATGCCGGTGATCACGAGCCCGACGAGCACGTAGATCACCGTGCAGATCGCCAAGCCCCCGAGGATGCCGATCGGCAGGTTGCGCTGCGGGTTCCGCGTCTCTTCGGCGGCGCACGAGATCGCGTCGAACCCGATGTACGCGAAGAAGACGACCGCGGCGCCCTGGTGGATCCCGGTCCAGCCGTTCGGCGCGAAGGGCGAGTAATAGTGCGTGTCGATGCGCGTCGCGCCCATCGCGCAGAAGAGCGCGAGCACGCCGAGCTTCACGAGCACCATCACGTTGTTGGCGCGCGCGCTCTCCTTGACGCCCACGAGCAAGAGGCCGGTGATGACGACGACGATCACGAACGCCGGCAGGTTCACCAGCACGGGGATCCCGAGCACGCGGGGCGCGCTGTCGAGCAGCGCGTGCACCTCCGGGTGCGTCGAGAGCGAGACGTCGAAGTACCCGTGCACGAGCCAAGGAGGCAGGCCGAGCCCCGCGGCCTCGAGCAGCGACTGGAAGTAGTTGCCCCACGCGATCGCGACCGCGACGTTGCCGACGGCGTACTCGAGGATGAGGTCCCAGCCGATGATCCAGGCGACGACCTCGCCGAGCGTCGCATACGAGTAGGCGTAGGCGCTGCCCGCTTGCGGGATCATCGAGGCGAGCTCCGCGTAGCAGAGCGCGCAGAGCCCGCAGACGACGCCGAGCAAGAGGAACGAGACGACGAGCGCGGGCCCGGCGCCGTAGCGCACGACGTGGCTCACGCCCTCGGCATCGACGCGGGTCTCCCCCGCGGCAGCCGTGCCGATGGAGCCGAAGATCCCGGCGCCGATGACCGCGCCGATGGCGAGGAAGACGAGGTCCATCGCGCCGAGGCTGCGGGTGAGACCGGACTTGCCTTCCTCGTCGGGGTCGAGGTCCGCGATCGGCTTTCGTGCGAAGAGCTGGGAGACGAGGGAGCGCGCCATCGGGGGGAGAATCGCAGAAACGGCCGGGGGAGGTCGATCCGAACGCGCGGCCAGCCCGTAGGGATCGGTATGCGACGGACGGAGAAGTTCCGGCGCCAGCACGCGGAGCTCGCGCAGCTGGCGGCGGAGCTGCGGGGGCGGCTCTCGCTGGACGAGGTCGAGCGAGACCCGCGCGGGGTGCGCACGGCGCTGGCGCGCTTCGGCGGCAAGCTGCGCGTGCACGCACGGATGGAGAACGAGGCGCTCTATCCCGAGCTGCTCGCGCACGCGGACGAGGCCGTGCGGCAGGAGGCGAGCGCGCTCTTGGCCGACGTCGGGCCGCTCTACGCGACCTTCGACCGGCTCGAGCAGCGCTGGCCGGGGGCCGAGCAGGTGAGCGCCGATCCGAGGAGCTTCATCCTCGACGTGCTCGGCTGCTTCGAGCAGCTCGGGCGCCGCATGACGATCGAGAACAAGCGCCTCTATCCGCTGGCCGACGCCTGCGGGTGAGCGACCGCGCCGCGGCGCCTCTCACGCGCCGATGTCGAGCTCGTAGAGCACGTCGGCGTCGCCGCGCGCGAAGCCGCGCACGCACTTCATCGTCACCGGCTTGCCCGTCACCAGCTCGAGCCCGCGCCCGAAGTAGCCGCAGATCGCGTACTCGAAGTACACGTGTCGGATCGGGATGCCGCTGAGCCTCAGGGTCACGCGGCGCGCACCGTCGTACGTCCCGACGGCCTCCCCCTCGTCGAAGTAGGTTCGGTAGATGCGGGGCGCGGACGCGGTGAACGACGCGACGTCCCGGCTCGTGACGAGGACGCGATAGGGCCCGTTCTCGCCGAGCGCGAACTCGGCCGAGGCGACGCCCGCGTCGAAGTACGACCGCGTGTCGCCGGCGTAGAGCTCGCGGACGATGCGGTCTTGCAGGCGAAGGAACGCCTCGATCGGCAGGCGGCTCGTCGCCAGGATGGGCGCGGCGAAGACGGCGTCCTCGCGGGCCTGCGCACGCAGCACCTCGGCGAAACGCTCCACGCCGAAGCGCTTCTCGAGGGCGGCCTTCCGGGCCACGAACGCGGTGCCTTTGATTTCCACCAGCGCGACGGTATTCGGCTCGGCCGATGGGCTCAAGGGCCGCTGTAGGTGGGGGAGCACAGCTGCGCATCCTCGCCCCGGCTCAGGAGCGTGTCGCCGAAGGAGCCGATCCCTCGTCGGCACGATGCGACGTCGAGCGGAGGCGCGCGGTAGGCGTCGCAGCTCGAGCCGCCCGCAGCGACGCAGCAGCGCGCCGCGGCCTCGCACGTCTGCATCGAGACCGCGTCGACGATCCCGGCCGCGGGATGCTCCGCGTTCGGCAGGCTCGCGAACGCTTCGAGCCCCCACACGCCGATCGCCACGATCACGGCGACCACGGCGAGCACCGCCAGCAGCCCGAGCGCGAGGAGCGCGAGGAGGATGCGGAGCCACCAGCGCGGCTTGCGTGGCTGGGGCGCGGAGGCGGCTGCCGAGTCGACCGCGGCACTCGCCGGGACGGGCGTGGCGACCGGCGCGGGCGAGTGGACCGGCGCGGAGACCGGCGCGGGCGTGGCGACGGGCGCCTGCACGGGGACCGGCACCGGCGAGACGGCGGGCGCGCGCGCGGCGATCGGCGCGGGGGGGAGCGCCGGAGCCGGCGCGCTCGGGCCCAGCGCCGCTGGCCGCTCGGGGACCGTGGGGATCGAGGGGGCCGCGCTCTGGGGCCGTGTGGCCGGGATCATCGGCGTGCCGGTCGTCTTCGCTTGCGCCGTGCTCCGCAGCGCGGCCGCGAGCTCGTCCGCCGAGCCGAAGCGGCGCGTCGGCGACTTCTGCATGGCCTTCTCGATCACGTCGGCGAGCGGTCTGGACACCTCGGCCGAGATCGCGTCGGCGCGCGGCGGCATCTCGGTCTGGAGCGCCGTGACGACCTTCGCGATCGGCAGCTGTGCGTACGGGAGACGCCCCGTGACGCAGCACCAGAGCACCATGCCCATCGCGTAGACGTCCGTGCGCGGATCACAGCTCTCGCCGCGGGCTTGCTCGGGCGCCATGAACGAGGGCGTGCCGAGGATCTCGCCCGTCGCGGTCAATCGCGCGTAGCCCTCGCCCGACTTGAGCTGCGCGATCCCGAAGTCGAGCAGCTTCACGTGCTCGCGCCCGCCGCCGAGCGGTACGAGCATGATGTTGCCGGGCTTCAGATCACGGTGGACGATGCCCGCGGCGTGCGCGGCCGCGAGCGCGGAGAGCGCCTGCTCCCCGACGTCGAGCGCGCGCGGCGTCGTCAGTCGCGACCCGTCGAGCACCTTCGCCAGCGTGGTGCCCCCGACGAGCTCCATCACCAGATACGAGAGGCCCGTCTCGGTCCTTCCGAAGTCGTGCACCTGCACGATGCCCGGATGACTGAGTCGCGCGGCCGCGATCGCCTCGCGCTCGAAGCGTGCCAGCTGGCTCGGCTCGGCGCCGAGCTGCGCGAGCAGGAGCTTGATCGCCACCGGCCGCGACAGGCGCGTGTCGGTCGCGCGGTAGACGACCCCCATCCCGCCGGACGCGAGCGGGCTCTCGATCGCGTAGCGATCGGCGATGCGACTGCCCGGGCCCAGCACGGAGGACGTCAAGCGCACCCATCTTACGCGTGGCGGCGGGCGTTCTTCACGGCCGATTCACGGGACCTTTCCGCGCGTGATGTGAGTTTTGCCCATGCGCGAGCGCGAACGGCGCGCATGGTTGCGGGGTGTCTTCTTCGCATGCCGCGTGCGTTCTCCTGGTCGTTCTCGTCGGTTGTGGAAGCAACGCAGCGCCCGGCCCGGATGCCGCCGTGAGCATCGACTGCGGGCCCGAAGGAATCGACGCCGCTGGACCGGCGACGTTCGCGGAGGTCCAGACGCTCTTCGTTCGACGATGCGCGGCCGGCTCGGCCTGCCACGGCGAAGGAGGGCAGGGCTCGCTCACGCTGCTCGGCGACGCGGTGTACGACGACCTCGTCGATCATCCGTCGGCGGCGTTCCCGGGCCTTCCGCGCGTCACGCCGGGCCACCCCGAGCGGAGCTTCCTCTGGCTCAAGCTCGATGGCTGCTACACGCAGCTGCCCGGATGCAGCGACGCGAGCCGCCCGTGTGGCGAGCCGATGCCGCCTCTCTCGCCCATCTCCGAGGGCTTCACGCTCGCGGAGGCGGGTGTCCTCTACGCATGGATCGCCGACGGAGCACCGAGATGACTGGAACGCACGGTTCGACCCTCTGGGCGCGATGGGCGCGCGACGCGCGCGCGCTCGTGCTCGCCTCGTCGGCGCTCGCGGGCTGCGAGACGCCCGCGCCGCCGACGGACGCGGCGCGTCCCGACGCGGCCGTCGTCGACACGGGCCCGCGCGACGCGTGGGCGAACGACACCAACGTCACGCCCGGCAGCACCTGGTGCAGCGTCGGTACGCCCGTCCCCGAGGCCATGCTGCCCGCCGGGTACTGCGCACGCATCTTCTCGGCCTCGAGTGACGGCGTGCTCTCGCACTCGCCGATGAGGGAGCCGCGCGGGCTCGCGTTCGCCTCGAACGGCGACCTCTTCGTGAGCGCGCCCTCGATGCCGACGCCCGGCGGCGCGAGCGGCGGGCAGGGCGCGATCCTCGTGCTCACCGACGACGACCGCGACGGCACGGCCGAGATCCACACGTTCCTCGGGGGCGTCCCCGACGTGCACGGCCTCGTGGTCGAGGCCGACGCGATCTACTTCACCACGACGAGCGCGGTGATGCGTGTCGCCTACGCGGTGGGCGACCGCGCCGCTACCGGCACGCCCGAGATGGTGAGCACGATCCCGTCGCCCGGCCGCTGGACGCACGGCCTCGCGCGAACGGCGAGCGGCACCACCTACGTCTCGAACGGCGTGGTGGTCGCGACGTGCCCGACCGCCGACGTGGGCTACGTGGCCGAGCTCGGCAGCGGCGAGCCCACGATGCTCGCGCGCGGCCTGCGCAACCCGATGTTCATGCGCTGCCATCCCGAGGCCGATCTCTGCCTGGTCGCGGAGATGGGCGACGACGGCGGCGCGTCGTACGGCGCGCGCGAGAAGCTCTTCGTGCTCCGGCCGGGCACGGACTACGGCTATCCCTGCTGCGCGGGGCCCGACCTTCCGGCGACGCCGAGCGCGAGCTGCGGGGCGGTCACGGAGGAAGAGATCGTCATCCCGCTCGGGAACTCGCCCTTCGGTTTCGATTGGGAGCCCGGCCTCTGGGAGGGCTCGATGCGCGGCGTGCTCTGCATCGCGCAGCACGGGAGCTTCTATTCGTCGCCGCCCTGGGTCGGCGAGGGCGTCTACTGCACGCCGACGGATCCCACGACCCATGTGCCGACGGATGGGTTCACGATGTTCTTCGGTGGCTTCGGCACGCAGAACGCGTCGGTCGCGCGGATGCTGCGGCCCGCCGACGTCCGCTTCTCGCCCGATGGGCGCATGTTCGTCGCCGACGACAACGGGGACGCGATCTATTGGGTCGCGCCCGAGGGCCTGCCGCGGCAGGCGCCCTGAGCACGAAAGAGAGGCGCTCGATGAATGCGTGGCGAATGGACGGCGCGGCGATCGCGCTCGCGCTCGGAGCGGCCGCGCTCGGCTGCGGCTCGGCGACGGTGCCGCCCGATGCCTCCGGCGGCGACGCCGCCTCGGTCGACGTGGGGGCAGACACGGCTGCGCCGAGCGACTCCGGTGTCTCGTTCACGGCGATGACCCTCGTGTCGTCGCTCTCCGAGAACTGCATGCCTGCCGTGCCTCCCGATCCGCTCCCCATCACCGGGACGGTCCAGATCACGAACACCGGCAGCACCTCGCTCGGTCCGATTCACGTCGAGAGCGGGCTCGTCGTGCAGCTGCTCGGCGGCGACACGCTCGCCACGTTCGACGTCGAGCCGATCGATCTGCCGGCGATCGCGCCGGGCGCGTCTGCGTCGATGGTGTTCACCAAGACCGACGGCTCGCTCGCGGGCGGCGCCGGCCTCTCGGGCTGCGACATCGTCGCGTGCGGCTCGGCCGTGCGCATCGCGCTGATCCTCACGGGGCCCGGGGTGCCCGAAGGCGCGCGCGCGTCGTCCGAGCCGCTCACGGTCGGCTGCGCATTCTGAAGGCTCGGGCCTTCGTCAGTCGGCGTAGCCGGGCAGTGCGCGATCGAGGCGGCGCAAGAGGCCCGGCCACGCGAGCGCGCCCCCCATGCCGCGCGTGACGGCGGCGACGTTCGCGCGCACGCCCTGCACGATGCGCGGGTCGACGTTCCCGAGGCCCGCGCCGCCCGCCTGCGCCGCGATCTGGATCTCGCAGGCGCGCTGGAGGTTGTACATCTGGAGGAACGCGTCCGCGACGCTGGGGCCGACCGTGAGCAGCCCGTGGTTGCGCAGCACCAAGCAGGTGGCCTCGCCGAGATCGCGCACGAGGCGCGGCTTCTCGTCGTCGCGCAGCGCGATGCCCTCGTAGTCGTGGTAGCCGATCGACGCGAGCGAGATGGTGCTCTGCTGCGAGATCGGGAGCAGGCCCTCGCGCTGCGCCGACACCGCCACGCCCGCGACGGTGTGCGTGTGCAGGACGCAGACGACGTCGTGCCGCGCGGCGTGGATGGCGCTGTGGATCACGAAGCCGGCCGGGTTCACCGGATAGGGGCTCGGCGCGAGCTTGTTGCCGCTCGCGTCGACCTTCACCAGCGACGAGGCCGTGATCTCGTCGAAGAGCATCCCGTACGGGTTGATGAGGAAGGCCTCTTCTCCGGGGAGCTTCACCGAGATGTGCGTGAAGACGAGGTCGTCCCAGCCGAAGAGCGCGACGAGGCGATAGCAGGCGGCGAGATCGACGCGCAGCGCGCGCTCGTCCTGGGCGGGAGCGCTCATCGCTCAGACCTGTCCGAGCATGGTCTCGGCGTTCGAGACCTCGAACTTGCCGGGCTGCTCGACGTTCACGGTCTTCACGACGCCCTGCTCGACGAGCATCGAGAAGCGCTTCATGCGCACGCCCATGCCGGGGATCTCGACCTCGAGGCCGAGCTTCTTCGTGAGCTCGGCGCTGCCGTCGCCGAGGAAGCGGATCTTGCCGATGGCCTTCTCGTCGCGGCCCCACGCCGCCATCACGAAGCCGTCGTTCACGCTCACGCACCAGACCTCGTCGACGCCCTTGGCCTTCAGCGCGTCGAGGCTCGCGAGGTAGCCGGGCACGTGCTTGGCCGAGCAGGTCGGCGTGTAGGCGCCGGGCAGGCCGAAGATCACGATGCGCTTTCCCTTCGCCGCTTCGGTGGTGCTCACCTTCGCGGGCGCGACGGGACAGAACTCGCCGAACTCGGTGGACTCGAACAGGGAGGCTTCGGGGAGAGAATCGCCGGGCTTGATCATGGGCCGGGAGGGTACTCCGGCCGCGCGCTCGAGGTCAGCCTGGCCGAGCGGCGAGGGCTGGCTCCGCGGCGCGGGGGCCTCGACCGAGGCGGGAAGGAACGGGCGTGCGCCCAGCGTTCTCACGGGTAGGATGCCCGCTTCCGCCTTGCGACGCCCCGAGCACACGCTCACGTTCCGGCCCCGCATCGAGCTCGCCGACGAGTCGATGAGGCCCACGCGCGCCGAGATCGATCTCGAGGCGATCGCGCACAACCTCGCCGTCGTCCGCAGCTTCGCCGCTCCGGCGCGCGTGCTCGCGGTCGTGAAGGCCGACGCCTACGGGCACGGCGTGGTTCCGGTCGCGTTGCGGCTCGAGGACGAGGGCGTCGACGGGTTCGGCGTGGCGCTGGCCGAAGAGGGCCTCGAGCTGCGCGAGGCGGGCGTTCGCGCGCCGGTGCTCGTGCTCAACGGCGTCTACGGGCGCGCGCATCGCGACGTGCTCGAGGCGGGGCTGACCCCGGTCGTCTACGACCTCGCGCAGGTGGAGGCCTTCGATCGCGCGGCGCCGGATCGGCCCTACCGCGTGCACCTCAAGGTCGACACCGGGATGACGCGCCTCGGCGTGCCGCTCCGCGAGCTGCCACGCTTCCTCGAGGGGCTCGAGCGTTTCCCGCGCTGCGTGCTCTCGGGCCTGATGACGCACCTCTCGAGCGCCGACACCGATGCGGAGGTCACGCGCACGCAGCTCAAGCTCTTCGACGAGGCCCGCGCGCTCGTCTTCGCGGCCGGCCACACGCCGGGCACGCTGCACGTCGCCAACACGGCGGCGACCCTCGTCCACCCGGCGGCGCGCTTCGACATGGTGCGGCCGGGCGGGGCGCTGTTCGGCATCGGCATGGGCCTGAAAGAGGCGCGCGAGCTGCGCGGCGCGATGCGCATCCGCACCGAGATCATCTCGCTTCGTGCGATCGAGGCCGGCACACACGTCGGCTACGACGGCACCTTCGTCGCGCGCGATCGCACGCTCGTGGCCACCGTGCCCATCGGCTACGGCGACGGCCTGCCGCGCCAGCTCGGCAACCGCGGTGTGATGCTGGTCCGCGGGCAGCGCTGCCCGATCATCGGTCGGGTCTCGATGGATCTGACGATGATCGACGTCACCGCCGTGCCCGGCGTCGCGGGGGGCGACGAGGTCGTGGTGCTCGGCGCGCAGGGGACCGAGACGATCACGACCGACGAGGTGGCCGCGCTCTCGGGCACGATCGCGTACGACGTGCTCACGGCCGTCTCGCGGCGCGTGCCTCGCACGTACGTCGGAGGGTAGAGTCGCGCCGCGTGAGCGCGCGCGGCAAGGAGCTCTCCATCGTCCTCGGCTACGTGCTCGTGCACGCGGCGGTGGCGGCGTTCTTCGTGCTCCGCCGCGACCCCGGGACCGACGCGGCGTGGATCGGCTTCCCGCTCGACGACGCGTGGATCCACGACGTCTACGCGCGCTCGCTCGCGCACGGCGGCCTCTTCGAGTACGTGCCGGGCCGGCCCGAGGCCGGCTTCACGAGCCCGCTCTGGGTGGTCGCGCTCGCGCCGATCTGGGCGGTGACGAGCGATCCGCGCATGGTCGCGCTCGCGACGAAAGTGCTCGGCGTCGCGCTCTCGGCCGGGCTGAGCGTGCTCGCCGATCGGCTTGCCACGCGTCTCTCGGGCGAGCGCCGCGTAGGCCTCGTCGCGGGCCTGCTCGTCGCGCTCGATCCCTCGCTCGCGTTCGCGGCCGTGTCGGGCATGGAGGTCTCGCTCGCGGCCGCCGCGATGCTCGGCGGCCTGCTCGCGTGGCTCGAGGATCGCCCAGGCCTCGCCGGCGGGCTCTTCGCCGCGGCGCTCCTCGCGCGGCCCGAGTGCGCGCTCGTGACGGTGCTGCTCGCCGGGCTCGAAGCGCGACGCGTGTCGAAGAGCGAGCGTGCCGCGCGCCTCGCGCGCTTGCTCGTGCCTTCGGCGATCGCGGGCGGGCTCTGGTCGGGCTTCTGTCTCGTGGTCGCCGGCCGCCCGCTCCCGAACACGTTCTACGCGAAGCATCATCCGCACTCGCTGCTCGACGTGGTGAGCGACGTGCCGCGGATGGTGGGCCCGCAGCTGCTCGCGCAGAGCTGGTTCTTCCTCGGGAGCGGCTTCGTGCTGCTCGGTCTCGCGGTGGTGCGCATCGGGCGCGACGCGAAGCTCGACCGCGAGCGGCGTCTCGGTGTCCTGCTCGGCCCGCTCGTGTTCCTGGCCGGCATCGCGTGGGCGCACGACATCCTCTTCGTGCGCGCGTTCGCCACGCTGCGCTACGTGCTCCCGCACCAGCCCTGGACGCTCGCGCTCGTCGCCGTCGGCGCGCGCGAGGCTCTCCCGCGCGTGCTCGCGCTCCGCACCGAGCGCGCAGCGCGCCCGCTCGCGATCGGGGCGATCGCGACGGCGTCGCTCGTGCTGCCGCTCGCCGTGCTGCCGATGCGGCTCGATCGTTCGGCGCGCGACTACGCGTGGAACTGCCAGAACATCGAAGAGATGCAGGTCCGGATCGGCCTCTGGCTCCACGAGCACACGCGCCCCGGCGAGTGGGTCGCCACGCACGACGCGGGCGCGATCCGCATCTTCTCGGATCGGCCGGTGCTCGATCTCGCCGGTCTCAACGAGCACCGCGTGAGCTCGGTCGGCGCCGGCCTCTTCGCCGAGGTGCATCCGCGCTACTTCGTCGTCTTCCCGACGTGGTTTCCGCACATGACGCAGAGCCCGCGCTATCGCGGCGTGTTCTCCGCGCCCGCGAGCCACTACACCATCTGCCCGTGCACGAGCACCGAGCTCCGCGTGCTGGAGCCGCTCGATCACGGCAGCGTGCTCGACAGCGCGAGCGATCTCGAGAGCGGTGCCGATCAGGGCGCCGAGGGCGCGCAGTAGCGACGCCCGCGCGGATCGCCCTCGAACACGACGCACGTCTGGCTTGCCGGGCAGTGCCCGTCGACCGTGCAGTCGACGTAGCAGGCAGGCTCACCGCTCGTGCGCGGCACGCACGCGCCGCCCATGCAGTCGGCGTCGCGCTCGCAGCTCTGCCGGCAGGTCGGCGCGCCCGCCTCGCTGGGCTCGTCGCAGTGGACGCAGTCGCTCGTCGCGTCGCACTCGACGCCGGCCGGGATCTGGCAGTGGCGCGCGCCGCCGCCGGGCTCGCCCGAGCAGTTGAACGAAAGGCAACCGGCGTTCGAGGTGCACGGCGCGCCCACGGGCGCGGGAGCGACGCAGCTGCAGGCGGTGCTGGCCGTGCGGCACTCGGAGCCGGCGGGCACCACGCAGCGCAGGCCCGCCGCGCACCGGCACAGATCGCAGACCGGCCCCGGATCGGCGAGCTCGCTGCACGCGCGCAGGACGCCGTCGACGCACGCGAGCCCCCCGGTGTCGCCCACGACGTGGAAGGGATCGCTCGGGCAGTCGCTGCGGCAGGCGCGCCGCGTGCCGCGACCGTCGTGGAGCGAGATGCAGATCTCGCCCGCCTCGCAGTCGCTGGCGCTGGAGCAGCTCTCTTCGCAGTGCTGCGCCGCGCAGTTCGAGCTCTCGCAGTCGAGGCTGTCGAGGCAGGCCTCGCCGATCGTGCACGTGCCCGCGCGTCCTCCGACGCTTCCGCAGCCCGCAGGCGGCGTGTCGCAGCCGGGCAGAGCGAGCACCAGCAAGATCAGAGAGGCGCCGAGCGCCACCGAGCGCTCGATCACGGGGACGGCTCCGCAGAGGGCAGCGTGGGCTGCTCGACGATCTCGAACTCCACGCGACGTCGCGCCTCGCGGCACTCCTCGCTGTCGTCCGTGCAGGTCGGACGCTGATCGCCGTACGAGACGGACTCGATGCGATCCGGCGCGACGCCGCACAGGATCAGCTGCTCGGCCACGGCACCCGCGCGCTCGGCGCCGAGGCGCTGGTTGCCCGCGGGCGTGCCCTGCTCGTCGGCGTGGCCGATCACGCGCAGGCGCGAGCCGGGCTCGCCCAGGGCCAGGTGGCAGACCTCGTCGATCGCGTCGCGATAGCGCGGCGAGACACGGGCCGAGCCGACCCGGAAGAGCACGGTGGGCTCGAGCGGTCGTCCGGGGGTGCCGTGCGGGATCACGACGACGGTCTGCGTGACGGGCGGCGGCGGCTCGGGCGCGGGCGCCTCGTCGGGGCAGCCGTCCTCGTCCTCGTAGTCGTTGTGGATCTCCGCCGCGCCCGGGCAGCGGTCGGCCACGTCGGGGACGCCGTCGCCGTCGTCGTCGGGATCGGGGCAGCCGTCGTCGTCGAGCGTACCGTCGACGTCTTCCGGCTCCTCGGGACAGCGATCGACGTCGTCGGGCACGCGATCGTGATCGAAGTCCTCGGCGCGCGTGGCGGGCGCTGCGGCAGGCGCGGGCGCGTCGAGCACGATGCGGCCGGCGACGTCGATCCCGACGTAGACGAGGTGGCCGAGATCGGGCACGGCATCGGAGGGGTCCTGCACCACGAGCACGTACCGCGCGACGGGGCCGACGAAGAGCGCATCGAGGGGCGCGAACGACCAGCCGACGCCCACGTCCATGACGAAGCGCGCGAGCGGGCCCGTGATGCCGAGGCCTCCATCGACGTCGAGGAAGGGCCCGCCGAGCGCGGTGTCGTCGATCCGGATCGTGGAGCGTGCGCCGAGGAGCACGGTGTAGAGCGTTCCCGGCTCCTGGCCCGGCACCGGGAACCACGCCGCGCCACCACTCGCGCGCAGCTCGAGCGCCGGCCCGAGCAGCTCGACGCCGACGCGCCCGGAGAAGCCACCACCCCAGTCGAAGCGGTCGCGGTAGCGGCTCGTGAGCATCACGCCCGCATCGCCCTCGGCGTGGAGCGTGAGCGCGCGTTGCGCGCGCACGGTGCTCGGGGGCACGAGCAGGGCGAGCACGAGCGCAGCGGGAACGAGCGCGCGCATCACCGCAACACCGTGAGGCGATACGTGCTGCAGTCGAGGCCAGCCGTGATGCGGCGCACCTGGACGAAGACGGTCGAGGGCCACGTGCGCGAGCGGCTCGAGCAGCTGCCGGCCGCGCAGCCGTCGTAGAACTGCCAGTCGGTCAGTCCCGTCGAGCCGCCGCCTTCCACTTGGCACGAGAGCGAGGCGCCGCCGCACGTGCCCACGACGTCGAAGCGGAAGGCAGAGCCGTCGTTCTGGCCGAACAGGATGCGCGGAGCGCCCACGCCGTGCTGCTCGAAGTTGGGGTTGAGCGGGAAGTTGATCTGGTACCAGTCGACGGTGCCCGTCATCGGCTGCACGCGCGGCGGCCCGATCGAGCTCCCGACGGACGCGATGCTGCCGAAGTTGTACGGGGACGCGCAGGTCAGCGGGCCGCCCGGGCTGTCGAGGCAACGCGCGCCGCACGGCACCTGTCCGGTCGGGCACGAGATCACGCAGGCGCTGCCCGAGCAGATCTGGCCGGGGCCACACGTCACGCCGCAACCGCCGCAGTTCAGTCGATCGGTGGTCAGGTCGCGGCAGCTCGCGCCGCACGCCGTCTGGCCGCTCGGACAGCTGATCACGCAGCTCGAGCCCGAGCAGATCTGGCCCGACGGGCACGTCACGCCGCAGCCGCCGCAGTTCAGGCGATCGGTCGTCAGGTCGCGGCACACGCCGCTGCAGTTCGAGAGGCCCGCGCCGCAGCTCGTGACGCACGCGCCGCCGCTGCAGACCTGGCCCGTGCCGCAGCTGCGCCCGCACATGCCGCAGTTCAGACGATCCGTGGAGAGATCGCGGCACGCGCCCGAGCAGCTCGTCAGGCCCGCCCCGCAGCTCACCATGCAGCTCGACATGCTGCACACCGTGCCGGCCGTGCAGCTCGCGCCGCAGCTGCCGCAGTTGCCGCTGTCGACGCGCGTGTCGCGGCACGCGCCCGAGCAGTTCGTGAGGCCCGCGCCGCAGCTCGTCGTGCAGACACCGCCGCTGCAGATCGTGCCGGGCGCGCACGGGATCCCGCAGCCGCCGCAGTTCAGGCGATCGGTCGCGAGGTCGCGGCACGCCCCGGAGCAGTTGGTCGTGCCGCTGCCGCACGTCGGTACGCAGGCCCCGCCGGAGCAGACGTTGCCGGCCGCGCACACGCGGCCGCACGTCCCACAGTTGTTCGTGTCGGTCGACAGATCGCGGCACGTGCCCGAGCAGTTCGTCGTGCCGGCGCCGCAGCTCACCGTACAGGTGCCCGCCGAGCAGAGCTGGCCCGCGGGGCAGACGCGCCCGCACATCCCGCACGCGCTCGCGTCGGTGGCGAGATCGCGACACACGCCCGAGCAGTCCGTGGTGCCGGCGCCGCAGGTGACCTGGCAGCTGCCGGCCGAGCAGAGCTGGCCCGCGGGGCAGGCGCGGCCACACACGCCGCAGTTCAGTCGATCGGTCGTGAGGTCGCGGCAGGCGCCCGAGCAATTCGTCGTGCCCGCGCCGCAGGTGACGGCGCAGGCGCCGCTGCTGCAGAAGGTGCCGGCCGGGCAGACGCGGCCGCAGGTACCGCAGTTGTTCGGATCGCTCGCGAGGTCGCGGCACGCGCCCGCGCACGACGTGAACCCGGCGCCGCACGAGAGGCTGCAGCTCGAGGCGCTGCACACCTGGCCCGAGGGGCACGACATCACGCAGCTGCCGCAGTGCAGCCGATCGGTCGTGAGGTCGCGGCAGACGCCGCCGCAGTCGGTCGTGCCGGCGCCGCACGTGACCTGGCACGTGCCCGCCGAGCAGAGCTGGCCTGCCGGGCACGCGCGGCCGCAGGCGCCGCAGTTGCCCGTGTCGGTCGTCAGGTCGCGACAGGTGCCGGAGCAGTTGGCCAGCGAGCCGCCGCAGCTCGTCTGGCACGTCCCCGCCGCGCAGAGCTGACCGGCGGCGCAGGCGATGCCGCAGCCGCCGCAGTTGCGCGGATCGCTCGAGAGGTCGCGGCAGACGCCGCTGCAGTCGGTCTGCCCGCCGCCGCAGCTGACGACGCACGTACCGCCCGCGCAGACCTGGCCCGCCCCGCACACGCGCCCGCAGCCCCCGCAGTTCGCGCGGTCGGTCGACGTGTCGCGGCAGCTCCCGCCGCAGTCGGTCGTGCCGGCGCCGCACGTCGTCACGCACGCGCCTGCCGAGCAGACCTGGCCGGCGGCGCACGTGCGCCCGCAGCTGCCGCAGTCGTTCGCGCTGCTCGCGAGGTCGCGGCAGACGCCGCCGCAGTCGGTCAGGCCCGGCGCGCAGCTCAGCGCACAGCGCCCGGCGCTGCAGATCTCGCCGGCGCCGCAGCTCGTCGCGCAGCCGCCGCAGTGGAGACGATCGCTTCCGAGGTCGCGGCAGACGCCGCCGCAGTTCGTCAGGCCCGGGCCGCACGAGACGACGCACGCGCCGCCCGAGCAGACCTCGCCGGCGCCGCACGCGTGCCCGCAGGCGCCGCAGTTCGCGAGGTCGGTCGACGTGTCGCGGCAGACGCCGCCGCAGCTCAGGAGGCCGCTGCCGCAGCTCACCTGGCAGCTCCCGCCCGCGCACACCTCGCCGGCGCCGCACGCGATCCCGCAGCCGCCGCAGTTCGCGCGGTCGGTCGCGAGGTCGCGGCAGCTACCCGCGCAGCTCGTCAGGCCCGCGCCGCAGCTCGTGACGCACGCGCCCGACGAGCAGACCTGGCCGCCGCCGCAGCTGCGCCCGCACGTGCCGCAGTGGCCGACGTCGGTCGCCAGATCGCGGCACACGCCGCTGCACGCCACCTGACCAGTGCCGCAGCTGACGACGCAGCTGCCGCCCATGCAGATCTCGCCCGCGGCGCACGGGGCGCCGCAGCCTCCACAGTTGCCTCGGTCCGTCGTGAGATCGCGGCAGACGCCGCCGCAGCTCGTGAGGCCTGCGCCGCACGAGGTCTCGCAGACGCCGCCCGTGCAGCGCGTGCCGGCGACGCAGACCTCGCCGCACGTGCCGCAGTCGAGCACGTCGGTCGCGAGGTCGCGGCAGACGCCGCCGCAGTCGGTGAGACCGACGGAGCACGTCGTGCCGCAGACGCCGCCCGCGCAGAGCTCGCCGGGCGCGCACGCGTGGCCGCAGCTACCGCAGTTGAGTCGGTCGTCGTCGAGCGCGCGGCAGACGCCGCTGCACTCGGTGAGGCCCGCGCCGCAGCTCACCTGGCACGTGCCGCCGCTGCAGATCTCGCCTGCGTCGCAGACGGTGCCGCACGCGCCGCAGTTCAGGCGATCGGTCGCGAGATCGCGGCAGACGCCGCCGCAGTCGGTCGTGCCGGTGACGCAGCTCGTGACGCAGGCGCCGCCCGAGCAGACCTCGCCGTCGGCGCACGCGCGCCCGCACGCGCCGCAGCTGCCGCGATCGATCGTGAGGTCGCGGCACGTGCCTGCGCAGTCGGTGAGGCCCGCGCTGCAGCTCGTCTCGCACCGGCCGGCGCTGCAGATCTCGCCGGGCGCGCAGCCGAGGCCGCAGCCGCCACAGTCGTTGCGATCCGTGGAGAGGTCGCGGCAGGTGCCGCCGCAGTCGGTGAGGCCGGGGCCACAGCTCACCTCGCAGCGGCCGGCCGAGCACACCTCGCCCGCGCCGCAGGTGTTGCCGCAGCTGCCGCAGTTCCCGCGGTCGCTCGCGAGATCGCGGCAGCTGCCGCCGCAGTCGGTGAGGCCCGCGCCGCAGCTCGTCTGGCAGACGCCGGCGCTGCAGATCTCGCCGGCCGCGCAGGCGATGCCGCAGCCGCCGCAGTTCAGGCGATTCGTGGAGAGATCGCGGCAGACGCCGCTGCAGGCGGTCTCGAACGCGCTGCACGTCAGCGCACAGACGCCGCCCGTGCACACCTGTCCGGGGCCGCACGCGGTGCCGCACGCGCCGCAGTGGCCGGGGTCCACCGAGAGGTCGCGACACGTGCCGCCGCAGTTCGTCGCGCTCGCGCCGCAGTCGAGCTGGCAGACGCCCATCACGCAGAGCTCGTCGGCCTGGCAGCTCGTTCCGCACGCGCCGCACGCGCGTGTGTCGCTGGCGAGATCGCGGCAGACGCCGCCGCAGTCGACGAGGCCACCGCCGCACGTCGTCCCGCACACGCCGCCCGAGCAGAGCTGGCCGGCGCCGCAGGGCATGCCGCACGCCCCGCAGTTCAGTCGATCGGTCGCGAGGTCGCGACAGCTGCCGCTGCAGTCGGTGAGCCCAGGAACGCAGGACACCTCGCACGCGCCGGCGCTGCAGACCTCGCCTGCATCGCACGTCGTGCCGCAGCTGCCGCAGTCGAGGCGATCGGTCTCGAGGTCGCGACAGCTGCCGCCGCAGTCGGTGAGCCCGGGCGTGCAGCTCACGGCGCAGGTGCCTGCGCTGCAGATCTCGCCCGCACCGCAGGCGCGGCCACAGGCGCCGCAGTTCGCGCGGTCGGTCGTGAGGTCGCGGCACACGCCACCGCAGTCTGCGAGCGCTGCGCCGCAGCTCGTCTCGCAGCTGCCGGCCGCGCAGACCTCGCCCGCGGCGCAGAGGTGGCCGCAGGCGCCGCAGTCGAACCGATCCGTCGTGAGATCGCGGCAGACGCCGGAGCAGTTCGTCAGGCCCGTCGAGCAGGTCGTCTGGCACGTGCCGCCCGCACAGACCTCGCCCGGATCGCAGGCGGCGCCGCACGCGCCGCAGTTCGCGGTGTCGGTCGCGAGGTCGCGGCAGGCGCCGCCGCAGTCGGTCGTTCCGCCGACGCAGGTCAGGCCGCACGTTCCCGCGGAGCAGACCTCGCCGGTCGGGCACACCATGCCGCAGTCGCCGCAGTTGGCTCGATCGACCGCGAGATCGCGACAGCTACCGCCGCAGTCGGTCGAGCCGCCGCCGCAGCTCACGTCGCACGCGCCACCGGAACAGACCTCGCCGGCCCCGCAGGCGGTGCCGCACGTGCCGCAGTTCGCGCGATCCGACGAGAGGTCGCGGCAGGTGCCGCCGCAGTCGACGAGGCCCGCCCCGCACGAGGTCGTGCAGGTGCCGCTCGAGCAGATCTCCCCCGCCGCGCACGCGTGCCCACAGGTGCCGCAGTCGAGACGGCTCGTCGCGAGGTCGCGGCAGGTGCCGCCGCAGTCCGTGAGGCCGTCCCCGCAGGAGGTGGCGCAGGTCCCGGCGGCGCACACGGTGCCGGTGCCGCACGCGTGCCCGCAGCTGCCGCAGTTGCCGTTGCTCGTGTCGAGGTCGCGACAGATGCCGCTGCAGTTCGTCAGCCCGCCGCCGCACGAGGTCTGGCAGGTGCCGCTCGAGCACACCTCGCCCGCAGCGCAGGGCTGGTCGCAGCCACCGCAGTGGCCGAGATCGGAGGCGAAGTCCACGCACGCGCTGCCGCAGAGATGCTCGCCCGCGGGGCAGAGGATCTGGCAGGTGCCGCCGATGCACGTCTGGCCCGTCGCGCAGGCCTGGCCGCAGCCGCCGCAGTTCGCCGGATCGGTCAGCGGGTCGATGCAGTAGGGGCGCTGCCCGGTGGGCTCGCAGCGCGTGAGCGAGCCGCACGTGGTGTCGCAGTGGCCGGCGTTGCAGACCATGCCGGTCGCGCACGCGTTCCCGCAGCTGCCGCAGTGCGCGGGGTCGACGTCGGGGTCGACGCACTCCGTGCCGCACGCGATGTTCGCCGCCGGGCAGTTCAGAACGCACTCCCCGAGCACGCAGGCGAACCCCGACGCGCAGACGTTGCCGCAGCGACCGCAGTCGAGGTTGCTCGAGCTCGGGTCGACGCAGCGCCCTCCACACGAGATCTGCGCGGCGGGGCAGGGCGTCGAGCCGTCCATGCCGGGCGGGCCGCCCACGAGCGCCTGGCCCGTACAGCCGGCGGCGAGAACGAGAGAGAGCGAGAGCGCCGTCGGCCACAGCCCACGAAGATTCATGTCGGTCGATCAGATACGCCTGCGTTTCGAGCCTTTGTAAAGAGGGTCGCGCCCTTCGCGTCGAAGAAGGCTCGCACCATGTCGATGCGTGTGGGTAGGGAGTGCAGCCACACGCGAGGTTGCTGCCTCCGCCGAGCCCGCCGCGCGCCCGACGGGCGTGTTAGATGTCGGGCGTGGCCGAGCCGACGGATCCCAACACGCCTCTCGCCGCGCCGGAGCGCGCGCCGAACGCGACGCTCGCGTGGCTCGCGTCGGGCTTCGATTGGATGCTCGCGTTCCCGATCGCGCTCCTCGCCGAGATCGGGACCGTCGCACGATTGACCGTCGAGACGGTGCTCTGGGCCGTGCGCCCGCCGTACCGCTTCGGCCGTCTCGTCGACGAGATGGAGTTCATCGGCGTGCAATCGATCGCCATCGTCGGGCTCACGGGCGCATCGGTCGGCTCGGTGTTCTCGCTGCAGCTCGTCGACGGCTTCCGGCAATTCGGCGCCGAGAACCAGACGGGCTCCGTGATCGGCGTCGCGCTCGCGCGCGAGCTCGCGCCGGTGTTCGCGTCGCTCATGATCAGCGCGCGGGCCGGGAGCTCCATCGCCACCGAGCTCGGCTCGATGCGCGTCACCTCGCAGATCGACGCGCTCACGACGATGAGCGTGAGCCCCGTGCAGTACCTCGTCGTGCCGCGCGTGCTCGCGGGAATCCTCACGGCGCCGGTGATGGCGCTGCTCTTCAACCTGATCGGGCTGACCGGCGCCTACTTCGTGGCCGTGGCGATCGACGGGCTCGACGGAGGGGTGTTCATCGAGCGCGTCACGTGGTTCGTCGATCCGATCGATCTCGTGCAGGGCCTCGTGAAGGCCGCGGTGTTCGGCTTCACGCTCACGATGATCGCGTGCCGCCAGGGCTACTACGCGAGCGGCGGCGCCGAAGGCGTCGGTCGCGCCACCAACCGCGCGGTCGTGCAGAGCGCCGTCGCGATCCTCGTGCTCGACTACGTGATCACGAGCCTCTTCTTCGTGGGCTGACGATGGGCCGAGAGAGCGAGCCCGCGCCCCCGAGCGAGAGAGAAGCGCGCGCCGGCGCGCTGCGGGAGGCCGCCGAGCGCGAGCCCGTGCACGTGCGCGTGGAGGGCCTGAAGAAGAGCTACGACGGCACCGAGGTCTTGCGCGGCGTGACCTTCGACATCCTCCGCGGCCAGATCAACGTGGTCATCGGCGGCTCCGGCGCGGGCAAGAGCGTGCTCACGCGCCAGCTCCTGCGCCTCGAGAAGCCCGACGACGGCAAGATCGTCGTCGACGGGACGGACATCGTGCCCCTCGACGACTGGGCGCTCGTCCCGGTGCGCAAGAAGCTCGGCATGGTGTTCCAGTTCGGCGCGCTCTTCGACTCGATGACGTGCTTCGACAACGTCGCCTTCCCGCTGCGCGAGCACACGAAGATGACGCGCAAGCAGGTGCACGACCGGGCGATGCAGCGCCTGACGGACCTGAACGTCGCGCACGCGGCCCCCAAGCTCCCGGGGCAGGTCTCGGGCGGCATGCAGAAGCGCGTCGCGCTCGCGCGCGCGCTGGTGCTCGAGCCGGAGCTCATCGTCTACGACGAGCCCACGAGCGGTCTCGATCCGGTGAGCTCGCGCCTCGTCGACGATCTGATCGCGGAGACGAGCGAGCGTTACGGCGTGACGAGCCTCGTGATCACGCACGACATGGCGAGCGTCTTCAAGATCGGGCACCGCGTGAACATGCTCTACAAGGGGCGCATCGAAGAGAGCTGCACGCCGCAGGAGATCCTGCGCTCGAAGAACCCGGTGGTGGTCGATTTCCTGAAGGCGTCGGGCGTGCAGATGGAGTGAGGCGATGGCGGCGCGGCGCTCTGCCGCGCATCGCGCCGGCGCATCGGCGCTTGACCTCGGGCGCCGCGGAGACGAGCCTCGGCGCGTGGGGGTTGCCATGCGCGCATCGCGGTTCGCTCGAGGGTTGGAGCTCGGTTCGATCGTCGTCGGGCTCGGCGTCTTCGCCGGCTGTGGTGGTGGAGCCACGCCCGCCGCGGACGGTGGCGACGTGCGGATGGACGTGGGGAGCGCCGACGGCGGTGTCGCGACCGACGTGCTCGTGCGCGGTGACGCCGGCCCGTGCGCGCGGGCGAGCGACTGCGACGACGGCGTCGACTGCACGACGGATGCGTGCACGCCGAGCGGCGTCTGCACGCACGTGCTCACGCCCGCGCTCTGCGGCCCCGGAGAGTCGTGCAGCCCGCTCACCGGCTGCACGCCCGGTCGCGCCTGCGCCACCACGTCCGACTGCATGGACGACGACGCCTGCACGACGCGCGAGCGATGCGATCCCGCCGCGCGCGTGTGCCTCTTCTCTCCGCTCGACGGCGACATGGACGGCGATCCGCCGCGCGTGTGCGGCGGCATGGACTGCGACGACTCGAACCCGCTCGTCTCGAGCACGGGCACCGAGCGCTGCAACGGCGCCGACGACGACTGCGACACGCGCATCGACGAGGACGCGGCGGCCGACTGCGGCGCCGGCGGCACGTGCTCGGGCGGCGCCTGCACGTGCGGGGCGGGCCTCGAGCACTGCGTCGATCGCTGCATCGACACGACGAGCGACGACGCCCACTGCGGCGGCTGCGGCCTCGCCTGCGAGGGCGGCTCCCACTGCCAGAGCTCCGAGTGTCGCTGCGCCGACGGCACGCTCGCGTGCGGCCTGACCTGCGTGGACGATCGGACCGATCGCACGAACTGCGGTGGCTGCTTCGTCACGTGCGCCGACGGCGAGTCGTGCGTCGACGGCGCTTGCACGTGCGCGGCGCCCTCGATGGCGTGCGGCGGCGTGTGCACGGACGTCTCGAGCAACCCTTTCCGCTGCGGCGACTGCACGCACGTGTGCGCCGCGAGCGAGACGTGCATCAACGGCACGTGCGCGCCCTGCGGCGGCGTGGGTCAGCTCTGCTGCAGCCCGCTCAGCGGCGCCGCGTGCGCGAACGGCGCCGCTTGCTCGGCGGGGCTCTGCCCCGCGTGCGGCGAGCTCGGGCAAGCCTGCTGCGGCGCGAGCTGCAACGGCGCGCTCGCGTGCATGGGCGGCGTCTGCGCGACGCCCGCCTGCTCCATCGCCGACGGGGCGCTGGGCGCGCACTGCGCGGCGGGGCTCTGCATGGGCACGGCGGCGTGCTTCAACGATCTCTCCGCGATGAGCGTCGATCAGGTCTTCGGCGGCGTGCGCCAGGGCGTCGAGAACGATCCCGCGCATCCGGGCTACGCGCGCGTGGCGGCCGCGCAGGTACCGGCGAACGATCCGCCGTTCCACGGCTTCCTCGGTACGATGTGCACGAGCGAGTGCGATCTCGACGCAGCGACCGACGGCTGCGGCACGTGCGCGACGTGCAGCGGGTTGCTCTCGCAGAACCCGCTCGTCCAGGCGTTCGGCGGCGCGCGCCTCGCGTACGCGATGCCGGCCTACGCGAACAGCGGCTCGTGCCGCCTCGATTGCGCCTACGACCCCGCGACGCGTGGCGCGTGCCCGGCCGCCACGACCTGCGACGCCTTCTCCGAGGTCTGTGTCGAACAGTGCACCACGGACGCCGAGTGCAACATGAACTACGGCGCCGCGTACGACGGCGAGCTCTTGAGCCTCATCGTGGGCGACGAGCGCTGCGACACCACGGTGGGTCGCTGCGTGCCGCGCGCGAGCGTCGCGACGGCCCACGTGGGCGATGCCTGCGACACGGCGAGCGACTGCGCGCCCGGCGTCGGGATGTGCTTCGCCGGCGGGCTCTGCGGTGCTCTCGAGTGCGGGACCGCGGGGACCGCGTGTGACGGTGGCCGCGGCATCTGCCTCGGCACGGGCGGGACGCAGACGGTCTGCCTGCGCGGCTGCAACACCGTCGCCGACTGCGGCGCCGGCAACGTGTGCGCTCCGGTCGGAGCCGCGATCGGGGGCTACACCGGCTACTGCATCGGCGTCTGCAACACCGACACCGATTGCGCCGCGACCGAGACCTGCAACGACGCCAATCGCTGCGTCCCGCGGTGCACGGTGCCCGGCGGCATCGGCGTGGCGGCGGGCTGCGCGAGCGACACCGAGTTCTGCCGCGTCGACCACGCGGGCGCGACGTACGGCTTCTGCGAGCAGGTCGACCGCTTCTGTGGTGCCGCCAACTCGACGAACCTGCCCGCGGCGTCGAGCGAGTGCGCCACCGGGTACGTGTGCGACGAGATGCTCGCCGGGGGTAGCGGGCCCGCGTTCGGCGGCCGCGAGGTGTTCGGCGACGGGCACTGCACGCGCGCCTGCACGACGAACGCCGACTGCACGGCCATCGGCACCCGCTGCGTCACGAACGGGCCCTACCTCGGTCTCTGCCGACGCATCGGCTGCACCATGGCGACCGACTGCGCGTCGGGCCAGTCGTGCGACACGGCGCGCGCCGTGTGCGTGGAGGCGCCGCCGATCCCGTGACCCAGGGCCCCACGCGACCGACGAGGATGCTTGGATCGCGGGCCCAGGCGGTGGGGCTGGCCGCGCTCGCCGCGCTGGCGGCGAGTGGCTGCGACACGTTTCCTCGCGCGCTCTCGTACACGACGATGCCGAGCCCCGCGATGCGAGGCGTGTGGATGCAGTACGCGCTCTACGCGCCGCCCGACGTCGCGCAGGACGAGCGTCTTCCGATCGTGATCTTCCTGCACGGCGGCGGCGACGGCCCCGACTGCCTCGACCGCGCGGGGCTCGGCCTCGCGATCGCCGAGGCGATGGCCGCCGGCACGATCCCGCGCGCGGTGGTCGTGGTGCCGGAGGGCGACCTCGGCTTCTGGGCGAACTGGTACGACAACTCGCGCCACTACGAGGACTTCGTGATGGACGAGCTCGTGCCGCGCATCGCGCGCCAGCTCCACACCGCCGAGTGCCCGGGCGATTGCCACGTGATGGGCGTCTCGATGGGCGCCGAGGGCGCGCTGCGGTTCGCCGTCCACCGGCCGGGGACGTTCCGGACCGTCACGGCCATCAGCGGGCCTTCGCTCGACACCGACCGCCGGATCGCCTTCATCGAGGACCCGCTGAACAACGTCATCATCCCCACGCATCACGTGTTCGGCCCGCCCGAGCCGCGCGAGCGCATCGAGGCCGACGACCCGTTCGTCGTCTGGCGGCGCCCGAGCGATCTCCACGGCGCGCGCCTCACGATCGCGTGGGGCAGCCGCGATCGCGAGTTCGTGCGGGTCGGCTCGGCCGCGCTCGTCGCGCACCTCGAGACGCACGCGATCCCGGTGCGCGCGATCGAGTTCGACGGCGAGCACGCCTGGCGCTCGTGGCGCTCGGTGATCCTCGAGGCGCTCGCGCGAGATCTGGCGCCGGAGACCGTGGGCCCGTAGCACCGCGGCGCGGAGCGCGTCACGCGCGCGGCCGAGCCCGCTCAGCGACGACGCTGTCGCGCCTCGCCGCCGATGGGCGTCGTCTCGTCTTCCCAGTCGTTCGCGCGGAACGAGCCGGGCTCGGGCGCGTGCGTGCCGCTGCCGCCGACGACCGTGTGATCGTCGTAGGCGTCGGGTGGCGGGATCGTGTCGGGCTGGGCGCGCGGAACCTCGGCTGGCGTGGCCGGCAGCCCGCCCAGCCTCGGCGCATCCCGTCGCGAGCGCGCGAGCAGATCCGTGCTGGGAGCATGGTGCTTCGTCGTCAGCATCTCCTCGGGGAGCACGCGGCCCTCGGGCCCGGCGTCGAACGACTCGAGCCCCTCCATCGCCGCGAGCGCGGCGTCGAGCTCGCCTCGGTACTCGGCCGTCGCCTTCGCGAGGTCCAGGGTCGCGTCGAAGCTGGCGGCGGGAGGCGCGCCGTACATGGTGCGATCGCCCTCGCCTTCGTCGTCGGCGAACGAGGCGTGCACCGGCGCCACGACGGGCGGGGGGCGAATCTGCGCGACGGCGGGCGGCTCGACGGCTCGCGGGCCGCTTCCGTGGGTGGGCGGGGCGTCTCGCGCGACCGGCGTCGCGCGAAGAGCACTGATGGGATCGGGCGTGAGGTCGGCGAACGCGAGCGACGCGGTCACGGGCGCCGGATCGCGATTCGCCTCGGTCATCGCCGGAGGCGGCTCGGGGATCGCGGGCGTGGCGGCGTCGAGCAGGCCGATGGGAGGGATGGTCTGGCGGCTCTCTTCGGGGTCCCGCTCCGGATCCGCGTCCGGAAGCTCGGCGAGGGGGCTCGGGTAGCGCGGCGCCTCGTAGCCCGGCGGCGCGATCGAGTCGGGCTCTGCCTCGACGAAGTCGTCGATCTCTTCCGGCTCGTCGTCGTCCTCGAGCTCGTCGGCGTCGAGCTCTTCGGCGTCGGGCATCGCGCTCTTGACGCCTCCGCGAGGCGCGGGCGAGAGGGCGCCGGCTCCCGATCGGCCCGGCCCCCCCACGTCCGAGAGACGGATCTCCGCGGTGGCGGCGCGCGGATCGCGCCGCCGCACCGATCCGGAGACCTCGGCCTCGGGAAACAGCGCGCGCATGTACGCCGACACGGCGGGCGCGCCGATCATCGCGTTGCACGCGTAGGCGGCCTCTTCGAGATCGTCGTGCAGCTCCTGCGCCGTGCGGTAGCGCTGATCGCGGTCCTTCGCGAGCGCGCGCATCACCACGCGGTCCAGGTCTTCGGGGATCGCCGGATCGAGCGCGCGCGTCGACTGCACGCGCGCCTGGAAGACGTTCTGGATCGTCTCGCGGTCGTTCTTGCCGAGGAAGAGGCGCTCCCCCGTGAGCATCTCCCAGAGCAGGGTGCCGGCGGCGAACACGTCGCTGCGCTGATCGAGCGTCACGCTCGTCAGCTGCTCGGGCGACATGTACGCGAGCTTGCCCTTGATGATCCCGGCCTGCGTCTGCACGGCCCGGCCCGCCGCTTTCGCGAGACCGAAGTCGGTGACCTTCACTTGCCCGTCGTACGAGACGAGGACGTTCTGCGGCGAGACGTCGCGGTGGATGATGAAGACGCGATCGTCCATCAGCCCGCCGCCGCCCTTGAAGTGCGCGTGGTGGAGCGCCTCGCAGACCTTCATCGCCGAGTGCAGCGCGATCTCGATGGGAAGGCGCCGGCCGAGCTGCGCCTCGCGATCCTGGATCTGACGGAGGTCGCGCCCGTGCACGAGCTCCATCGCGATGAAGTAGTCGTCGCCGAAGCGCCCCAGATCGAAGATGCCGACGATGTTCGGGTGCGAGAGCTGCACCGCGATCTTGGCCTCGTCGATGAACATCTTCACGAAGTCCTCGTCTTCCGCGAGGTTCGGGAGGATTCGCTTGATGGCGATCGGGCGCTCGAAGCCTTCCGCGCCGAGGGCGTTGGCGCGGTAGACCTCCGCCATCCCGCCGACGCCGATCCGCTCGAGCAATTCGTACTGGTGCTCGCCCGCCATCTCCGTTGCCATCGTAACGCCGCGGGCGGCCTTCGGGACAACGCAATTCGATCGAATTGCCCCCTCCGACGCCTCCGTCCGCACCGCTCCGGGGGTTGATCGTCGGGCGCGCCTGGTCGACGATGGAAGCATCGGGGGGCCCTCGGGCTCCGGAGGTGCTTCATGACTTGCTTTGCTTCCGTGCGCGCGGGTGGTCTGGCGCTCGCGATCCTCTCTGCGTGGCTCGTCGTGCCCGTCGCCCGCGCCGAGCCGAGCGTCTGCGACCTCGACGTCGACGGCGCGCGCCTGTGCGTCGGTCTCCGCGGCTGCGCGACCGAGGGCGACTGCGTCACCGGCACGAGGACCGACGACTACGCGTGCGTCGCGATCCCACCGATGAGCGGCCAGCGCTGCGTGCCCGACTGCGGCACGATGTTCGGCTGCGGGCAAGCGGCCGACTGTCCACCGATGAACGGCATCGCGGCGACGTGCGATCCCGTCGAGTCGTCGAACGGAACCTCGGCCCCGAACGCGTGCACGTACCGCGCGTCGGCGCGCCCGCTCGCTGCGCAGATCACGTACTGCACGACGCCGGGCTTGCACATCACGGTGGCTCGGCTCCACGCGTGCCACACCGATCCGGAGACGGGCGCGTTCACCGAGGACTACTACCGCGGTGACTGCGACGGCGATGGCTGCGCCAACGGGCTCGACACGGACCCCTGCGACGCCGACCCGAGCGCCTGCGCCTTGCCCGACGGCTTCGACAGCTCGTATTGCGCGTCGCCGCGTGCGCTCGCCTGCTCGTACGACGCGAGCGGGGTGAGCTGTGGCGTGGCCCGCGCGTGCCGCACCGGCGGTGCCGCGCTGCCGTGCGAGATCGGTACGTGCGAGGACGGCTGGAGTGACGTGCCGCGCTGCCGGCCCTCCTGCGGAACCCTGTTCCTCTGCCAGACCGGAGCGCCGGTCCGCGGACAGTGCCCGATGCTCGCCGGCCAGAACGGGACGTGCTTGCCGCTTCCCGTGGGCGTGACGCCGGGCGTTCGGCGCGACGGCATCTGCGTGTACGCGGACTTCGCCGACGCGACGTGCACCCCGACGCCGTCGATCGGCTTCGACTGCTTCACGACGCCAGCCGGAGACCCGACCTCGAGCTTCTGGGAAGGCGACTGCGACGGGGACGGCGCGCCCAACGCATGTGACGACATGCGCTGCGCGTCGGGCGGCGGGACGAGCGCTTGCTACGAGCCGGCGGGCGGCGACGCATGTCGCGTCACGTACGTGCCGCCCCCCGATGCCGGCATCGACGCCGCGGTCCTCGACGGGAGCGTCGCGGACGCCGGCACGACGACGCCCGACGGTGGCGTGGGCCTCCCCGACGCGTCGACCACCGACGCGGGCCCCTTCGACGGCGGCGGCAGCGGCGCCGACGCGGCCACCGGCACCGACGGGGGAATCGGCTCGACGTTCTCGGGCGGCGGTGGCTGTCGCTGCAGCGCCGCGGGAGCCGGACAGGGCGTGCGCAGCGGGCTCGCGCTCGCGCTCGCCGGGCTGGCCGTGCTCGTTCGCCGCCGCGCGCGTCGTCGGTGGTAGTCTCGGCGCGCATGCCGATCGACGTCGTCTTCATCGAGCCCTGCTTCCCTGCCAACCAGCGCGAGTTCGTGCGCGCGCTCCACGCCGTGGGCGCGCGCGTCACGGGCATCGGCGAGCGGCCCAAGGGCTCGCTCGATCCCGAGATGCGCGAGTGGCTCACGCACTACGAGCAGGTCTCGAACGTGACGAGCGAGGCCGAGATCGAGCGCGTCGTGCGCTGGCTGCAGGGCCGCGTCCGCGTCGATCGGCTGGAGGCCGTGGTCGAGGCGCACGTGATGGCGGCCGCCAAGGTGCGCGAGAAGTGCGGCATCCCGGGCACGAGCGTGCGCACGACGTACCTCTGCCGCGACAAGCCGTCGATGAAAGAGGTGCTGCGCGAGGCGGGCATCCCCACCGCGGCCTCGCTCGGGTCCGACTCCGCCGACGAGATCCGCGCGTTCGCAAGGCGCGTCGGCTACCCGCTGATCCTCAAGCCGCGTGATGGCGCCGGCGCGAGCGGCACGCGCAAGGTCACGAGCGACGCCGAGCTCGAGGAGGGCATCGCCGCGATGCGCATCGGCCGCGGCGCTCCGTCGCCAGGAGGGGGCATCGCCGTCGAGGAGTTCGTCGAGGGCCACGAGGGCTTCTACGACACGATCAGCATCGGGGGCCGCGTCGCCCACGAGTTCGTCTGCCACTACTACCCGAACGTGCTCGAGGCGATGCGCACGCGGTGGATCTCGCCGCAGTTCATCGCGACCAACCGCATCGACTCGGCGCCCGGCTACGACGAGATCAAGCTCCTCGGCCGCAAGGTCATCGGCGCGCTCGACATCGGCACGAGCGCCACGCACATGGAGTGGTTCTTCGGGCCGAAGGGCCTGAAGTTCAGCGAGATCGGCTGCCGCCCGCCCGGCGTGCGCGCGTGGGATCTCTACGCGGCCGGCAACGAGATCGACATCTATCGCGAGTGGGCGATGGCGATCGTCCACGGGCATCCGGGCAAGCCGCCCTCGCGCCGCTTCTCGGCCGGCATCATCGCGCTGCGCCCCGAGCGCGACGGGCGCATCACGGGCTACGACGGCATCCAGACCATCGAGCGTCACTACGGACAGTGGATCCTGGACGCGCACTTCCCGCCGCCGGGCACGCCGACGCAGCCCGTCGAGGCGGGCTACATGGCCAACGCGTGGCTGCGGATGAAGCACCCCGACTACGACGAGCTGCGCCGCATGCTCGACCAGGTCGGCCAGACGATCCGCGTGCGCGCGCAGTAGGGGCGAGCGTGCGTGCCCGCTCGCTGGTGATGGCCCTCGTGCTCCTCGCGCCCCTGCACGGCGGGGCGCAGGACGCGGGGCTCGCCGATGCGGGCGCTGCCGGCCCGAGCGTTGCCGGCCCGAGCGCCGCCGAGCGCGTCGTCGATGGCGTCCGCGTGCCGGCCGGTGTGCGCGACGATCTCGTGTGGGCCGAGAGCCAGGGCCGCGAGTGTCACCGCGCGCGCGGGCGCCGGGTGTGCGAGGGCCCGCGCCGCGTTCCGCGCCCCAGCGAGGTCGACCTGGCGCGCGCCCACGAGCTGGGCATCACGGACGGCGCCGCACGGCGCGCGCTGATCGAGGCGCCGCGCGAGGCGTGGGCCCTGGCGGCCGGGACGCCGGCGCCCGATCTCGCGTGGCCCGTCGCCGGGGGACGCGTCTGGCGCGGCTTCGGCATCCACGCCGGCATCGCCGTGGGGCGCGGGGGGCGCATCCGGCGCACGCGGCGGCGCCACGCGCACGAGGGCGTGGACATCGGCGCGCCCGAGGGCACTCCGATCCTGGCGGCGAACGAGGGGCTCGTCGTCTACTCCGACAACGGCATGAGCGGCTACGGCAACGCCGTGCTGATCGTCCACGCCGACGCGAGCGTCACACTCTATGGGCATTGCTCCGCGACGTTCGTCGTCGCCGGCCAGCACGTCGCGCGCGGGGAGGTCATCGCCGCGGTCGGCGACACGGGGCTGGCCCACGGCGCCCACCTCCACTTCGAGCTGCACGTGGCGGGGCACGCCGTCGACCCGATGCCCCGAATGACCCCACCTTCTCCCGACCCCGCCGCGGCGCCCGCCACCCCGTCCTCGGAAGCCCCGCAAGACGCCCCCGACGAGGTCGAGGAACTGGACGGCCCGTGAAGACTCGTTTTCGATCCCCCACCGGAACGAGTGAACTCGGGTTCACTCGTCCGCGCCAGACCCCCAGAAAACCCTGCGCGCGGGGAGAGATCACGCTGGCACGATCGTAGCTTTGACCAGGTCCGAACGCCGAAGGAGGCGCGACATGAATATCCTCGATTCCAAGCGGCTGGGTGGCTCGAAGGTGCAGGTCCTTTGGATCGCCCTCCCGCTCGCCCTGGTGTTGCCCGGTTGCCCCATCTACTCGGACAACGGACAGCCGCTGCCGTGCAGCGTGTCGAACCCGTGCCCGACCGGGCTGACGTGCGTCGGAGGCGTCTGCGAAGGCGCGACCTGCACGAGCGACCGGCAGTGCACGAGTGACGAGCACTGCGAGAACGGCTCGTGCGTGCCCGGCCAGCGTGTCTGCCTGACGCACGGCGACTGCGACGTCGGCTACATGTGCGACGTCCAGGTCTGCGAGGTCTCGACGACCTGCTCCACGGACACGGACTGCGTGGGCTCGCCCGCCGGCGCCGGCGCGTGGTGCGACTTCCGCAACACCTGCGTCCCGCACGGCGCGAACGAGTGCCGCACGAGCGCGGACTGCCAGTCCGGCAACCTCTGCATCGAAGGCCAGTGCACGCCGCTCGACTCGACCTGCCAGTTCGACCACGACTGCCCGGCCGGCTCGACGTGCGTGAACGCCGAGTGCACCGCGGTCTGCAGCACGGATGCGGACTGCGTCGCCGGCGACGTGTGCAGCGCGAGCCACCACTGCGAGGCGCAGGTCGACTGCGAGACCAGCGCGACGTGCGCGAGCGGTGAGCACTGCGTCGGCGGCCGCTGCCTGGTCGACTGCCACGGCACCACGAGCTGCCCCTCGGCGGGCACCCGCTCGACGAGCTACTGCGGTAACGACCAGTTCTGCCACCCGAGCTGGCAGCCGCACATCACCTGCAACCTCGACACCGACTGCGCCGCCGGCCGCGTGTGCCTCTCGCACGTCTGCCGCACGCCCTGCCCGACGATGACCGACAACGAGTGCTCGACCATCGACTCGCAGCTCCCCCACTGCCAGCTCGACACGGCGAGCAGCCGCTACCTCTGCGTCGCGGATGGCAGCACCACGCCGGAGTGCCGCACCTCCGACATGTGCACCGGCACGAACGAGTGCATCAACGCCATGTGCCAGTGAGCCCGTGCTCTCCGGCCTCGCGCCGGTGAGACTCCTCGAGACGGCGGCCCCCCCCGGGCCGCCGTTCTCGTTTCCGTCGCCCGGAGCGCCGCGCGTACGTTTTCTCGCGCCCGACGCCCGCGACGGGCAGACGCGACTTGACCGAGCGCCTCCGACGGGCTTTCGTTCCGCCCTATGGTCACGGGTCCCTTCGAAAGCGCGCACGCCGTTCCCACGCGCTTGCTCGGCGCGACGGCGCTGCTCCTGGTCACCTCCTGCGGGCTCACCGCCTGCGGCGGCGGCTCGCACACGCGGGTCGTCGACGAGTCGTCGGACTCGTCGGGCGGCTCGACGGATCCCTCCTTCGTCGCCGAGGTGCCGACCGACCTCGATGGGACGCAGTGGCACTGGGTCTCGGCGTACTGCACGGAGGGCCCCCTCGATCTCGCCGCGCGCGGCTACTCCTCGACGCTGCGCATCGCGCAGGCGGGCGCGAGCCTGGACCTGGTCTACGACAGCGCGTACGTGAACGAGGGCTGCCAGCAGACGATCGTGCAGCGTGTCTCGCCGCCGGAGAGCCGCGGCGAGCTCCGGATGGAAGAGATCGCGCGCGTGGCGGTGCCCTCCACGTCGGCCTGCTTCGGCCAGCCCGAGCCCCCTCGCCCCGGCGAGCTGCGGCGCGATGGGCGCCGGCTCGAGGTGCTCGTGCAGCGCTCGCGCTGGTGCGGCGGTTTCGAGGTCCGCATGGTCTTCGAGCCGATGCAGCCCACGTTCCTCGGCGACGAGGAGATCGCGCGCCGCTACGTCGCGCAGTTCACGCGCGGTGATGCCGACGCGGTGGCGAGCTTGTTCGCCGATACGGGGTCGATCGTGGAGCCCTTCACCGTCACGACGACGGGCGATCCCTACCGCCACGACGGGCGCGCCGCCGTGCGCACCTGGTTCTCGGAGGCCTTCGAGGGCACGCCCTGGCGCGCGATGCGCATCCTCGGTTTCGATCACGGCGAGCGCCAGCTCGTGATGCGCTGGGAGTACATGGATCCGCGGCTCGCCGATCCGCTCGCGGGGCGCAATACCTTCACGATCGCGGGCGGTGAGATCTTCGAGGCGCAGGTCCAGCTCGACGGCGAGCCGGTCCTCGCGAACTGAGGCGACGGATGGGGGAGTCGGGCGAGCCGAAGCGACCGGCGGCGCGCGTGAAGCGCGGCGGCTCGACGGCTCCGCCGGCGCGTCCCGAGGCCGACGCGACGCCCGCGCCGGTACGCGAGGCGCCCCGGGTCACGACCCCGCCACGCACCTCGAGCTCGCCCACCTCTTCGGGCGAGACGAGCGCGCCGCGCATCCCGAACGACGAGCACGGCGCGATCCTCGTCACCGGCATCTGCGGCCGGCTCGGCCGCATCTTCGCGCGCCTGATGCACCGCGAGGGCGCCGTGATCGGCATCGATCGACGGCCCTTCCACGGCAAGCCCAAGGACGTCGTCCACCACCAGTTCGATCTGCGTCGCAAGAAGACGCGCGACGTGTTCCGCGCCGGCGGCATCCGCGCGATCGTGCACCTCGGCGTGATGCACGACCTGCGCGCGAGCTCGCGCGAGCACCACACGTGGAACGTGGTGGGCTTCCAGAAGCTGCTCGAGTACGCGGCCGAGTTCCGCGTGCCCAAGCTCGTCGTGCTCTCGAGCGCGAACGTCTACGGGCCGAGCCCGGAGAATCCGCAATTCCTCGGCGAAGAGGCGCCGCTCCTCGGCGCCCAGCACTTCAGCGAGATCCGCGACCTCGTCGAGGTCGACATGCTCGCACAGAGCTTCTTCTGGAAGCACCCCGAGGTGGAGACCGTCATCCTGCGGCCCTGCCACATCCTCGGCACGGTGAAGAACGCGCCCAGCAACTACCTGCGCTTCGAGCGACCCATCACGCTCATGGGGTTCGACCCGATGGTGCAGGTGATCCACGAGCGCGACGTCGCGCGCGCGCTGAAGCTCGCGTTGCGGCCCGGGGTGAAGGGCATCTTCAACGTGAAGGGCCCGGGCGAGGTCGCGCTCTCGCGGATCTTCCGCATCCTCGGGCGCAAGCCCGTGCCGGTGCCGGGCGGCATCGCCGAGGGCGTGCTCAACCGCCTCTGGCGCTACCGGCTCACGTCGTTCCCGACGCCCGAGCTCGATCACATTCGCTACGTCTGCATGGTCGACGACACGCGCGCCCGCGAGGTGCTCGGCTTCGCGCCGAGCTTCGACCTCGAGTCGACCGTGCGCGCCGTCGTGTCCTGAGCAGGCTCAGTACCGCGGGGAGCGGTACTCAGTCCTTGGGGGCCGATACGCGGCCCCCCCATCCGGAGTGAATCCCGATGGAGCCTCCCCCTCGTTTCGCTCCGCGAGAGAGGGCGACAGGTTTCCTGTCACCCTCTCAGGGCACGGAGGGGCCTTCCATCGGCGGGCCGCCGTAGGCCGCGGCCGGCGCGCCGGGCCCCGAAGGCACCGGAGGCGCGGGGTGATGGGGCGCGCTGCTCGAGGGCGGTGGCGGCGTCGGCGTGGTGCTCGAGGGCGGCGGAAGCACGGGCCCGCCGTAGAGCGCCACGACCTGGCCAGGCTCGTCGGGCGAGGGCGGCTGGTTCGCGTTGGAGGTCGGGGGCGGCACGGGGACCGGCGTGGGCGGTGGGTTCGGAGGCGCGCCGTAGGGCTGCACGATGGTCGAGCCCTGCGGCGGCTCGGCGGTCGGCCCGCAGCCCGCGAGCGCAGCGGCCGCGGCGGTGGCGCGGAAGGCGAAAATCGCGGCGCGCCCGAGGCGTGCGCTCGTCGTGACGACGCTCTCCTCGTGCGCTGGCTGAGCGGCATCGCAGAACGGGCAGCGCTCCTCGGTCTGGCGGACGTGGCGGGCACACGACGGGCACGGATGGAGAGCCATGGCGCGAGGGTAGACGATCTCGGCGCCGTCCTCTTCACGCCGCGCGCGAGCTCTTCACACTCCGTTCAGCGCGTCGACGACCGAGAGCACGTCGCCGATGTCGTAGAAGTCCACGGTCACGAAGTTCGGCAGATCGCCCGCGGCGTCGCTCCGGCACGCGGTCACCCGATCGGTGAAGAACGGATCGTGGTTGATCATCTCGGCGAGCGCCGGGCTCGCGATCGGATTCGTGAGGAAGTGGTTGAAGATCCAGAGCGAGCGCGCGCGATCGCCGCGATCCTGGCGGCACGAGAGGTCGCTGGGCATCGGCGCGGCGTAAGGGTTCTCCCACGCGTAGTCGTACGAGTACATGTGCCAGGGCAGCGTGCGCGCGGTGTCCGCCGTGAAGACGACCATCCGCTCGCCCGCCGCGATCATCTCGCCGAGCGTCGGCCACGGTGCATCGACGGGCTGCGCGTGCACGTAGCGATCGAGCCCGCTGATCGTGAAGGCCTCGGCGATGTCCGACTCGGGCACGTAGCTCTCGAAGATGATCGTGAGCACCTCGCCCGGGTGGCAGTCGAGGAACGAGCGGAGGTCGGCCAGGCCCGTGACCAGCGGGTATTGCCCGAACGCGCAGTTGCCGTGGCAGAGCGAGACCGTGCCGTCGCTCGCAGCGTGGACGTCGAGCATGAGGCCGCGGATGCCGTCCTCGAGCTGCCGGTAGAGGTCGTAGTGCTGGTTCGGGCCGAGGAAGTTGCGCTCTTCGCTCGACATCGCGTTGTGGGTGGTCGCGTAGGCGACCTCGTCGAAGCGGCGCGCGCAGAGCTCCGCGTGGCCGTTGCAGACCGTGACCTCGCCGCCGTCGACGGGCGCGCAGCGCGGGCCGCCGTCGGTGCCGGTGTCGCGGCCCGCGTCCATGCGCGGCGGCCGGAACGCGTCCACACCCGTGTCGAGCCCGGCATCGACCGTCGCGGCGTCGCTGCCGGCGTCGTCCGGCGGCGTCGCTGCCGGCGTGCACGCGCCGAGCGCCAGCACGAGCGCGAGCCCGGCGAGCGAGCGCATCAGAACCACACGCTGCGCCGCTCGCGCAGGCCGCGCTGGAGCATCGTCTGGATCGTCGTCTTGACCGCGGCGACCTTGGTCTCGACGACCGAGTCGTCGTCGTCCGGATCGCCCTGGAAGTGCATCGGCTCGCCGAAGTAGATGCGGTAGCGCGTGGGCAAGGGCGCCAGCATCCCCACGAAGACCTGCGGGATCACCGGGAAGGCGGGCATGCCGAGGAGCTTCGCGAGCGGCTTCACGTCGGCGATCGAGGGGTACTGCTCTTCACCGCCCACGATCGCGACGGGCACGATGGGCGTTCTCGTCTCGAGCGCGAGGCGCATGAAGCCGAGGCCGAAGTCGGTCAGCTGGTATCGGCGATCGAAGGTCTTGCTGATCCCGCGCGAGCCCTCGGGGAACACCACGAGCGCCTCGTCCTGCTCGAGCAGGCGGCGCGCGTTGTCGGGCGAGCCGATCACCTGGCCGCAGCGCGGGAAGAGCACCGACACGAAGGGCAGCTCCGCGCTCCAGCGCTCGACCATCGCGCGCGGGAAGCGCGGCCGGTCGCCGGTGTCGAGCATCAGCGAGGTTCCGAGGATGAGCCCGTCGATCGGCACCTGGCCCGAGTGGTTGGCGATCACGAGCACGCGCCCCTCCGGCACGCGGTCGATGCCGAAGACCTCGGTTCGGAAATAGAAGCGGTGCAGGAACGCGGCGATGGCGAGCGCGTAGCGAGCGACCTTCGGATCGAAGCCGAAGGGGTCGACCCCCGCTTCGTTCGTGCGTGTCACGATGCGCTGCATGCGCGCGTCGAGCTCTTCGCCCAGGCGCTCCTCGGCGAAGCGCACCATGCGGTCCCCGAAGCTACCGACCAGGCGCTCGACCTGCTGGGCTTGCGTGCTCGCGGGCGCGGCGGGGGCTTGGGCGTTCATCGGCTCCTCGCCCCCATCCATAGCATCAAACGGCCCCTCGAATCCCTGCGCCGTCGGCGCCGGGCGGCCTCCCTCAGCGACAGGACTGCGTCTGGATCGCGATCAGCACCGGGCATCCGGTGGGTGCGCCGCAGTCCGTGCGATAGGTCCCGGACGCGCCGCAGGCCGGCGCGCCTCCCTGCCATCCCGGCGCGCCGCTCTGGATGCACCCTTCGCCCGGCAAGTACGAGCACGAGAGCGACGCGGCCGCCGTCGAGCTCGGCGTGCTGACGCCGTCGCAGTCGAAGTCGAACCCGCCCGCGCCCCCGCACGCGCGCGCCGTCGTCTGCGCCGTGCCGCCCGGATGCGCCCGCGCGTCGCTGTCGCAGCAGTCGTTCGTGGTCGGGCTCGTGCCGGCCGGGCAGCTCGTCGCGCCCGCGCCCGCGCCCGCGCAGTGGTAGCCGCCTACCGTCGTGCCGTAGTAGCCGTCCGCGTCGCCGTCGGAGAAGCAGCTCGCCCACGTGTGCTGCGCGCCGGCCGTGTCGTTGCAGTCGGAGCTCGCGCCGGGGCCCGCGCCGGGGTTGGTGGCCGTCGTGAGCGCGTCGCAGGTGCCGGCGGCGATCGGGCACTGCGCGATCGGCGCGCTCGTCATCCCGCCGCCCGCGCGGCGGCAGTCGTAGCCCGCCGTGTCGCTCGTCGGGCAGGCGAAGCCGTCGCCGTCGTCGTCGGGCCAGCACGTGATCGTCGGCCAGTGGCGCGAGGGATCGGCGTCGGCGCAGTCGTAGGCCGTGGGGATCGGCGCGTTGCCCGTGTAGCCGGGCGGGCAGTTGCCGTAGCCGGAGCGCGAGGCGTCCGGGCACTGCAGCGACGAGGGGGCGCCGAGGGCAGCGGCGTTGTCGTTGTCCATGTCGCGGTAGCACGTCTGCCGCGTCGTCCCGTCGTCGACCGACCCGTCGCAGTCGTTGTCGAGCGTGTCGCAGACCTCGGTCGCGCCGGGATGGGTGTTGGCGTCGCTTTCACGACAGTCGACGTTCGCGGCGCCTCCGGTCGGCGCGCGGTTCGTCGTGTTCACCGGACAGCCGCCCACGAGCGGCCGGCTCGCGTCCGCGCAGAGCATCGACGCGCTCGCGCCCGTCGCGGCGTACGTGTCGTTGTCCGTGTCGACGTAACACAGCACCGAGGCGCCCTCGTCCACGCGCGTGTCGCAGTCGTCGTCCGAGCTGTTGCACTGCTCGATCGCGCCCGTGTAGCGCAGCGGGTTCGCGTCGTCGCAGTCCACGGCGCTCGCGGGCGTGCGGAACGTCGAGCCCAGCGGGCAGCCACCGGCGCCGTCGCGCCCGACGACGCGGCACACGCTCGAGGCGCTCGCGCCGGCCGGCGCGTACGTGTCGTTGTCGGCGTCGCCGTAGCAGCTGACCATCGTCGACTCGTCGATGCGCGTGTCGCAGTCGTTGTCGGCGCCGTCGCAGACCTCCGACGCCGTCGGGTAGGTCGAGGCGCCGGCGACGCCGGTCGCGTCGTTGCAGTCGCTCGTCGTCGCGGTGGCCGGCATCCGGTCCGTCATGCGGAACGGGCAGAAGCCGCGGATGCCACGCGCGGGGTCGGGGCAGACCTGCATCCCGGCGCTGCCGAGCAGCGCGTAGCTGTCGTCGTCGTTGTCCGCATAGCAGGTGAACGTGAGCCCGTCGTCGCGCACGCCGTTGCAATCTTGGTCGAGGCCGTCGCACACCATGCCTTCCATGCCCGAGGGGGAGATGCGGCCGTTCCGCGGGTCGCAGTCGGTCGCGCCCGCGACCGGCGCGCGGTTCGTGCTGCCGGTGGGGCATCCCCCGACGGTCGGTCGGTCGCTCGCCTGGCAGGCGCTCATGCCGGTCGTGCCCATCTCGGCATAGGTGTCCTCGTCCGCGTCCGGGTAGCAGAGCACCGTCGTGCCCTCGTCGATCGAGCCGTCGCAGTCGTCGTCGGTCATGTTGCAGACGTCGGTCGTGGGCATCACCGAGCACGCGCTGAAGCGGCCCGCCACGCAGGTCTGTAGGCCGCTCGCGCACGCGCCGACCGCACCCGGGCACGCGCGCGTGCTGCTGCCGATGCAGTCGCAGCCCTCGTCCACGCTGCCGTCGCAGTTCTCGTCGTGGCTCATCCCGTCGACGGCGCGATCGCAGCTCTCCGGCAGCCCGGGGTGCACGTACGCGCGCGTGTCGTCGCAGTCGTCGTCGTGCTCGGCGAAGTGCGCCGGCGCCATCGATGCGCAGCCGGTGCGCGTCATCGATGGATCGTGCACGCCGTGGTTGTCGTCGTCGGCGTCGGGCCAGAATGTGACCGTCACACCCTCGTCCATGGCGCTGTCACAGTCGTCGTCGAGCCCGTTGCAGACCTCGGCCGTCGTCGGGTTGGCCGTCGCGCGCGCGTCGTCGCAGTCGGGGCCGCAGGTGCGGGTGCCGGTCTCGCTCACGTTGCAGCAGCGCCCGTCGGCGAAGCCGTCGCGGTCTTGGTCGCGCACGCCGTACGTGGTCGAGTCGCAGTCCTCGTCGTGGTCGCTCGGGTCGCAGTTCTCCTGGCGGCCCGGGTAGCGCGTGGCGTCGGCGTCGTCGCAGTCGTCGCCGCCGCACGCGATGGCGTCGTGCCCGTCGCCGTCGACGTCGTGAGCGACCGCGCAGCCGCCCGTGTCGGGAGGCACGAACGCATCGGTCCCGCCGTCGCGGCCGCCGTCGTCGTCGCCACCATCGGCCGAGCCGCCATCGGCCGAGCCGCCGTCGGCGAAAGTGCCTTCCTGGCTGCAACCACCCGCGAGTGTCGCCGCGGCGAGCGCGAGCAGAATCACTTGGAATCGGAGCTTGCGCATCGAACGCCTCCGCGCAGCCGTGCTGCGCGATCTCGGGGGGGAGGAGCGAGGAACGGACGAGCGCGTTCGACAGCAAGCGTCGCGCCACGAAGGGAGCCGAGAGCGAACGGCTCCGGCAGGAGCTCGCGGCGAGCCTCGGCCGCGCTTCGTTCTGCTCGCCCTGCCGGAGCGCAGGGCGCGACGCGGCCACCGGGCGGCCCGGCCGATTCCTTGCGCGCGGCGACCCGTGGTGGCACGCCCGTCCGGTGCAAGCCGCGCTCCGAGAATCGCCCCCTCTTCTGGGGCTGCCCACGTTGCCCTCTTGGGCGCGGCCCCCGCTCTTCGGCGCGCTCCTCGTGGCGCTCGGCATGTCGGGCTGTCCGGGCCCCGGGCTCGCGGTGCACGAGGTCGCGCCGGCCCTGCACACGGAGGACGTGGACGCCGAGAGCGATCTTCACGCCGCCGACCAGGCCGTGCTCGACGGGCGCACCGCCGACGCGCGCACGGCGTACCAAGCGTTCCTCGCCGAGCATCCGAGCGACCCGCTCGTACCGCTCGCGCACCTCGGGCTCGGGCGGGTGCTGCTGGCCGACGGTCAGCCCGCGGAGGCGCTCGCCGAGCTCGATCTGGCGCGTGGCTCGAGCGACGACGTGGTCGAGGAGCGCGCGCGCTTCCACCGCGGCATCGCGCTCTTCTTCCTCCACCGCGACGCCGAGGCCGTCGAGGCGCTCCTTCCCCTGCGCGGGGCGACGACCGATCCGGACGACACGCGTCTCTTGCTCGAGACGCTCGCCACGGCGGCGACGCGCACCGGGGACTTCGTGCTCGCGCTCTCGGCGCTCGACGAGCGCCACGCGTCGGCCGCGAGCGATGCCGAGCGGCAAGACGCCGAGCGTCGCGCGCGCGCGATCGTCGAGTCCGAGATCTCGCCCGAGCAGCTGGCGCGCGGTTACGACGAGCTGCGCCGAGATCGCGTGTCCTGGCCGCTCGTGGCGGTGCGATCGCTCCGGGCCGCCTACGACGCATCCGACGTCGCGCGCGTGCGCGCCATCGCCGAGGCGCTCCACGCGCAGCACGTCGAGCTGACGAGCGAGCTCGCGGAGATCGTGAGCCGCGCCGAGCGCATCGAGCACGCCGACCCCGCCGTCATCGGCGCGATCCTCCCGCTCACCGGACCGGCGCGCGAGATCGGCCAGCACGCGCTGCGCGGCTTGGTGCTCGCGTCGGGCGCGCCTCCGGATGGGCCGCCGCCTCCGGGCTCGGCCCAGCTCGTCTTCCGCGACGACGCGAGCGATCCGGCGCGTGCGGTGACGGCCGTGGACGAGCTCGTCTCGCAGCATCGGGCCATCGCGATCATCGGGCCGCTCGATGGCCCGGTCGCCGAGGCCGCCGCGGCCCGCGCGCAGGCGCTGGGCGTGCCGCTCATCGCGCTCTCGGCGCGCGGCGAGCTGACGTCGGCGGGGCCGATGGTGTTTCGCTTGTTCCCGACGCTCGACGCCGAGGCGCGCACGCTCGTCGACGCGGCGATCCGGCGCGGCGCGCACCGCTTCGCGATCCTCCGGCCCGCCTCCGGCTACGGCAACGCGATGCACACGGCGTTCGAGCGCGCCGTGAGCGCTGCGGGCGGCGAGCTCGTCGGCGATGCGACGTACGAGGCGACGGCGACCACGTTCGGCCCCGCCGTCACGCAGCTCGTGGCCACGCGGCCGGATGCGGTGCTGGTCGCCGATGGAGCGCAGAAGCTCGCGCTCGTGGCGCCGGCGCTCGCGGCCGGCGGCCTCTTCTCGGTGCCGCAGGGCGGCACGGCGCCGGGCACGGCGCGCGGCATCGCGCTGCTCGTGCCGAGCGTGGCCCTCGACGAGCGCACGATCCGCGCAACGAGCCGCTACCTGCAGGGCGCTTCGTTCGCGGCCCCGTTCTACGCGGCCTCGACCGATCCGGAGACGCGCACGTTCGTCGACGCGTTCCACACGCGCTTCGGCACCGAGCCCGACACGTTCTCGGCCTACGCGTACGATGCGTTCCGGCTCGTGCGCCGAGCGGTCGAAGGAGGCGAGACCACGCGCGCCGGCGTTGCCGCGCGCCTGCCGTCCTTGCACGACGTGCCGACCGTGGGCGCGAGCGCCGGGCTCGATGCGAGCCGCAGCGCCGCGCACGCCACGCGCGTGCTGGTCCTGCGCGGCGACGTGCTGGCCCCCTGACGCGCGAACCCTCCTCGCGCCGCGCGGCTCTCACGCGCACGAGGAGAGGTTTCGTGGCGGGAGAGCAAGATCCGGATCTCGAGGCGCTGACGCGCTCGAAGCGGCGCGCGACGATCCGCGCGCTCGCCTTCATGATCGCCGGCGCGCTGATCGGCGTCGCGACCCACGCCGTCGCCGGCTGCCCCGACGGCACGTGCGTGCTCTGGGCCACGCCCGAGCGCGCGTCGATCTACGGCGCCGTGATGGGCTTGCTCGTCGCGATGCTCTGAGGGCGGGCGCCGCTACGCGCTCCGCTCGGGCCGCGCCGTCTCGGTCGCGAGCACCGTGGCCGGAGGCGGCGGGCTCGCGGGCACACCCTCGAGGCGCGCCCGCGCGCGCACGCCGAGCACGCTCCCGCCGAGCGCGGCGAGGGCCCAGGCCCAGCCAGAGAGGTCGCCCGTCGCGATCGCGCTGAAGTACGCGCCGATGTTGCAGCCGCCCGCGAGGCGCGCGCCGTAGCCCATCGCGAGGCCGCCGATCGTCGCGGCGACCCACGCGCGCGGCGAGGCGGCGGTGAAGCGGAAGCGACCGAGCACGCCGGCGGCGAGCAGCGCGCCGGTCGGGATCGCCATGTCCATGATCGAAGTGCGCTCGACCCAGGGGCTCGTGCTCCACGCGGTGTCCCGGAAGACGCGCCACGTGTCCGGGTGCGCGCCCGCGCGCGCGGCGAGCTGCGTGCCCCAGAGCGTGAAGGCCCACGTCTCGCTCCACGTGTGCCCGCTCGCGAGCACGGTCGCGGCGTTCAGGAGCGCGAGCAGCGCGCCGCCGATCACGATGCGGCGCGGCAGCGTGCCGGGGATCGCGCGGAACGCGAGCGCCATCGCCAGGACGGCGAGCCCGAGCGTGAGCGGCCAGGGCCCGAGCGTGAAGAGCGTGAGCGCGGGGAACGAGGGGAGCTGCCACCACCGCTCGAGGTGCGTCGCGGCGAGCACCGATCCCGCGAGGAAGCCTGCGAGCGTGCCGACGTGCTTCGCCGTGCCGCCGCCGAGCTGGTAGAGCGTGCCGGACGCGCAGCCGCCTGCGAGCTGCATGCCGGCGCCGAAGAGCGCGCCGCCGGTGAGCAGCGCGATCCCGATGCGGTGCGCGGAGCCGTCCACGTCGACACCGAGCACGTGCTCGAGCGCGACGAGCGGGACGATGGCGAGCATCGCGACCGAGAAGGTGAAGAGGTGTGCGCGCAGCCCCGAGGGATCGCGCTCGATCGCCAGCCGCCGGAACGCCCCCGCGAACCCGAAGTCGGCCGCGAGGAGCGTCCCGCCGAGGCCGAGGCCGATCGCGAAGAGCACGAGACCGCGGGCCGATCCCGCCTGCCCGACGGCGAGCGCGAGCGCGCCGGCCACCGCGACGCCGAGCGCCACGACGAGCGGCTGAGGGGACGGGCGTGGAGGCGAATCGGGCGACACCGTGAGCACGGGAGTCATCGCGAGGATCGCACAGCAGGGGCCGTACCACCTGCGCGCGCGTGAGCGAACGAGCGGGGGATCGCGCGAAGAAGACCAGGAGGGCCCGCGCGAGGCGTTGCGCGCGACGTTGCAGCGAGCGTTGCACGAAGATGCACCTGGTTTCAGCCTCGCTCGGTGCGTAGACAGAAGCTCGCTGAAACGCCGCGGGCCCGTCTTGGCACGCGGCTCGCTCCCGGACGCCGAGGAGGTTCGTGATGAGGACGATTCGTGGTGCCGTGCTCGCGGGGTGGCTGGTCTCGGCGAGCGCCGCGGTGCTCGTGACGACGACCGGGTGTGGCTCCGCGGAGAGCCAGTCACGGCGCGTCGACTCCGCGCGGGCGCACGAGCTCGTCGCGCAGGGCGCCACGCTCCTCGACGTGCGCACCGAGGGTGAGTGGTCGGAGGGGCATCTCGCGGGGGCGATCCACGTCCCCGTGCAGGAGCTCGACTCCCGCATGAGCGAGGTGCCGCACGATCACCCGGTGGTCGTCTACTGCCTCTCGGGCGGCCGCAGCGCGCGCGCCGCCGCCGCGCTCGCCGCCGCGGGGTACGACGTGTACGACCTGGGCGCGATGGCCAACTGGTGAGCGGCGCGCGCGCCTCGTTCCCTCGGCGATAGGGGTGCCTCGGCGGGACGGGTCACTCGGCGATCCGGCGTACCAGCGCGCTCGCGTGATCGAGCACGACCGGCGGGATCTCGTGCTGGCCGCGGAAGGGGACGAAGTCCACCTCGAGCCCTCCGTCGCGCAGCATCGCGGCGAGGCGCTCTGCGGCGCCGAAGGGCAGGAGCGGATCGTGCGTTCCATGCGAGACCATCGCGCGGAGGCCCTTGCGCCCGGCGGCCAACGGCCGCCACTCCTGCTCGGCGAGCAGCGTTCCGCTCATGAGCAAGAGCCCGTCGACCTCCACGCGCGTGCGCAGCACGAGGTCGGTCGAGAGCATCGCGCCTTGCGAGAAGCCGCCGAGCACCAGCTTGCTCGGCGCGAGCTGGGCGCGGAGCTCGTTGATCGCCTTCTCCACGGCCGCCCGCGCCGGCTCGATGCCCTCCGGGACCTCGCCCGCGAGATCGCGCGGCCGTCCTTCCTGGATGCCGCGCTCGATCGCCTCCACGTCGATCATCCACCACGCGCGCGCGCGCCCGTCGCCCATCGGCCAGGGCAGCGTCATCGGTGCGTGCGGGAAGGCGAAGCGCACCTCGCGCGGCACGTCCATCACGCGATGGAGCGCCACGAGATCGTCGCCCGGCGCGCCGAAGCCGTGCAGCAGCACCACGAGCGGCCCCGTGCCGCCGCCCTCCCGATCCGTTCCACCGACGAGCCGAACCGTGAGACCGCCGAGCTCGAGCGTCTTCATGGCCCGGCTCTGACACGCGGCGCGCGGCGCTACCAGGCGCGCCGGGCCCAGACGAAGACCCCCACGCCGATCGCCAGCACGCAGCCGATCCACGCCGCGGTGCGATCGGCCGGCGGCACGCGCCGCGCCTCGGGATGCGCGACGACGATCGCGAGGCCCAGCGCGGGAAGGGCGGGGAGCGGCAGCGACGTCGCGGCCACGGCGAGCGCGGTCGCGCCGAGCCCGATCGCCAGCGCCACGATCGTGCGCGCGAGCGAGAGCCCGTGCTTGCGGGCGGCCGCGAGGTAGAGCGCGGCGAACGCCACGTCGCCGACGCCCAGGATCGCGGGCTGATCCGAAGTGCCCACGAACGGCCAGGGCAGCGCCACGAGCGAGAGCACGGCCGGGGTGTCCACGGCGAGCTGCGAGGGGGCGCCGGGCGTCAGCACGCTCACCGCGTCGGCGACCGACGAGACGATCGCGACGGGGAGCAGGTGCCCGGCCGCCTGGACGCGCGCACCGAGCGCAGCCCCCGCGCTCGTCCCCGCCGCGAGCAGCGCGCCCAAGACGATCGCGGCGGTCGCGAGAGACGCCTCGGCGCCGTGCAGCGCGACGAGGAGCGCCACCACGGGCACCACCACGCCGAGCGCGCGCGGCCCGAGATCGGGCGCGACGCGCGCGACGGCGAGCGTGCAGGCGGACACGCACGCGTACGAGAAGAGGTAGGACGCGATCGCGGCCGCGAGGCTCGCTCCCGGATCGAGCGGCACGCGCGGCGCGACCAGGGCGGTGCCGAGGAACGCGAGCACCGAGGCCGCGAGCGCCGCCGCCCAGGGCCGGACGGCGCTGCGGCGTGGGGGCGTCTGCATCGGCGTGGAGCGTGCGCTCGGCGCAGCGCTCAGGTCGGCGGCGCGCCCTTCTTGCGCCCGTAGGCGATCGCCTCGAGCCGCGCGAGGTCGAGCACCTCGATCATGTCGGGGGTCACCTTCAGCGCGCCCTCGCGCTCGAGCAACGCGAGGCCGCGCGAGATCTCCTCGCGCACCGTGCCCAGACGGCCGGCGACCGTCTCGGTCGTCAGGTCGCGCACCAGGTGCCGGGCATCTTCCCCCCGGTTCTCGCGGGCGGCCGCCAGCGTGCAGAGGAACGACGCGAGCCGCGCCGGGACCGTGCGCAGCGAGAGATCGCTGACGAGGCGCAGGCTACGATCGGTGCGCCGCGCGCGCAGATCGATCATCGCGCGGAGCACGCCGGGGCGCTTCTCGCCGATGGCGCTGATCGTCTCGTTCGGGACCAGGAGCGCGCTGCCGGCACGCATCGCGACCGCGCTGGCGGGGTAGGTGCCACCGTCGAAGCGCACACCCTCGGTGATCGGGCGACCGGGGCGGGCGAGGTAGATGATCTGCTCGCGGCCGTCGCGCCCGCTCTTGGTGAGCTTGATCTCGCCCGTGCGCACGACGAAGAAGCCTTCGGCGGTCTGGCCCTCGCTGAAGAGCGGGGCGGCGCGCGCAACCTTGCGGACTTCCGCGGCTTCCGCGAGCGCATGCAGGTCGGCGGCGGGGAGCTGTCCGAGGACGGGGACGTCGCGGAGCAGCTCGTCGGCGGAACGTGGGGCGATGGCCATGTTGGGCGGGTGGAGCATATCACGGCGTTTCCAAAGGCGATCTTTTCCCTCGCGGAGAGAATCGGTGCCGTGCGTTGCCGAGGGCCCGAGCGCGTTACGAAACTGACGTGGGCCGGGCCGCGCGATCCCGAGAGGGCGGTTTCGGGGCGTTTCGTGGGGGATCGCACGTGGCACGCCGGTTGATATGCCCCTCACGGGTGGCCTCGGATGCGGGTCACTGTCGCGGGAGCACCTGTCGTGCGATGCTCCGCGCTTCGACGAAAGCGATCGTAGGCCCGAGGGCCAGGAGGGTCGGATGACGAAGGCGAAGATGCTCGGTGGAGCGCTGGTGGGAATGGCGATGGCGCTCGGCGGATGCGCGGGCGGCGGTAGCTCGGTCGGCACGGCCGATCTCGAGCAGGACATCACGGTCGACAGCTCGCTCGACGGTCGCACGGACCTCTTCCTCGATCCGACGCTCTCGTCGTTCCTCCTCACGGCGGACGAAGTGAACGGCAGCCCCACGGCGGTGCCGGTCGAGATCGAGATCACGAGCGAGGCGCTCATCGCGTGGCGCGCGCAGAACGAGCTCGCTCCCGAGCTCCGCTCGCGCACGGCGGCCGACATGGTCGCGCGCTTCGAGATCGTCTCGACGTCGGAAGGCCTCGACGTCGGCCCGATCCAGACGGTCGGCAACGAGACGCACCCCGGCGACGACGGCCCCGTCACGGTTCCGGGCGGGCTCTTCTACGTGGGGGATCGACTCGGCCGCGGCACGCGCGGCGGGACGGGCACGAACCTCGGCACGATCCCGCTGCCGAGCTTCTCGCTGACGATCCACATCGGCGGCACGGGTGGCATCCCGGACACGACCGACATCGACGTTCTCAACGGGATCCGCAACGCGCACCCCGGCTGCGCCTGAGCGCAGGCCCCGCGCACGCGGGGCGAGGAGAACGAAGGCCCTGGGCAGCGATGCCCGGGGCCTTTTCTCTTGGGTGGCGTCTCGGGGGCGTCAGCGCTCTCGAGGTCGGCGCTCCGAGGTCCCCGCTCACGAGCTGCGTGCTCTCGAGGTCGCCATTCTCTCAGGCTGCGTTCTCTCGGGCGCGTCGCACCGACGATTCCCGGTCGGGCCGGAGCATCATCTCGTCGGCCGGGCGCGTCCGCTCGCCGGGGCCCGGGCCCTGGGCGCCGAACGCGTGCGCGCTCGGGGGCGCTCGCACGCGAGCGCGCTCCGAGTGCGGCGCGCTCGGCGCCCGACCGCCGCGCTCACATCATGCCGTTCGTGATCTGCAGCGTGTACTGGTCGCACGTGGGCGCCGCGCCCGTCCGTCGCCGCACGCGCACGTAGTACTCGCCGCTATCGTCGCTGCACAGGTTCACGCTCGTGCTCGGCGTGGTCTGGCAGGGACACTGGCCGGTGGGGCCATCGATCGCGAAGCGGTAGTCGGTGAAGCTCACGCACGTGTCGGCGGTGCAGTCGGGACACGACGGCGTCGCGCTGCAGTCGCCGCGGAGGACCAGGAACTCGTACGTCGAGCTCGGGTTCGTCATGAACGAGACGTGGACGTCGAAGTGGTCACACGTCGCGTCTCCCGTGTCGACGGCGTGGAAGTGGTACCAGACCTCGCGGCCGTCCGGCACGGCGTTGCCCATCGCCGTCAGGATCTGCGTGCCGCTCGTCGCCTCGTCGAAGACGCTGCCGAGATCGATCGCCGCGCCGCACGCGGCGCCGTCGGCGGGCGTCAGCACGCACTCGCAGCCCGGCACCGAGAGGTCCACGTCGGCGCGACCCGCCGGGCAGCCGCACATCCCGCTCGTGCACGTGCCGTGGGCCGGATCGTTCATGCACAGCGCCGACGGATCGCCGTCGTCGACCATGTTGTTGCAGTTGTCGTCGCGGTTGTTGCAGACCTCGGGGAGCAGCGGGCTCCTCGTCGGATCCGTCTCGTCGCAGTCGCTCGCCGCGGGCGATCCGTCGCCGTCCACGTCGTCGGTGCCGGGGACGCAGCGCCGGGCGGTGCACACGTCGCCGGGCGTCGGGCACATCCCGTTGCCCGGGCACATCGGGTACGCGACGCACGTCGAGCCCACGCAGTGGGTGAAGCCCGTGCACACCATCGTCCCGCACATGCGGCCGCCGCCCGTGTCGGACCCCGCGTCGCGCGGCGGGCCCGCATCGCGCGCTCCCGTGTCGGACGCTCCCGTATCGCGAGGCGCGCCGGTGTCTCGCGTGCCCGTGTCTCGCGGAGGTCCGGCGTCGGTGCCCTCGACCGCGTTGCCCGACGCGCATCCGAGCGCCGAGCACGCGATCCCGGCGGCAGCGCCGAGAACGAGCCAATGCATCGCGAACGACCGCGCTCCGAGCGCTCTCGACGAGGTCACGCGGGGAGGATAACACGATTCGTCGCGCGACCGAAGCGGACGGCGCCGGGCCTGGCGGAGCGCGGTCAGATCGCGGGCGTGCAGATCCCCGTGCCAGGCGGCGAGTAGGCCTGTGCCTGGCAGCGCTGGCCGTCGTCGCAGCCCTGGCGCGGCTCGATCGAGGCGAGAAAGCACACCCGGACACACGTGCGCGCCGTGAGCCCCGTGCACACGCTGCCTGGTGCGCAGTCGCTCGGGATCGTGCACGGCTGACCCGGGGCGGCGCTGCCGGCGATCAGGCACTCGGTGGCTCCGACGTCGTCGACCACGTAGCAGGCCTCGCCCATGCCGCAGGGATGCTCCACCCCGGCGAGATCGCAGGTCATGGGAGCGAGGCATGCGTGCCAAGGGCTGGTGGTCCCGTCCGCCAGCATCGCCGTGCCGCGGCAGCGCTGCGCCGGGCCGCACGGCGCACCGGCGGCGCAGCACGGCTCGAGGCACTGGCCCGGGGCGCCGGTCGCCTGCGCGAAGCAGGCCAGGCCCGGATCGCAGTCGGCCTGCGCGCTGCAGGCGGCGCCGAGGCCCGCGGTGCCGGCGTCGGCGAGGTCGACGCATCGAGCACCCTGCGCGTCGACGCGACAGACCTGAGACGAGCCCGCGCACGAGCGCGCGTCGCTCGGGTCGCAGGCGCCCCCGCAGAACGCCGCGCCGGCGTCTTCTGCGCTCGCGTCCGCGCTCGGAGCATCCCAGGTCGCGCCCGAGTCCGACGCGAGCGTCGAGTCCACCACGCTGGCATCGCGCGCGAGCGCGGCGTCCACGCTCGAAGGGCTCGTGCCCGAGCAGCCGGTGGTTGCGGCCGTCCCGAGCGCGAGCGCAAGCGCGAGCGCGCCGGGACTTTCGCCCCGGCGCGCCACGAGAGAGCTCGCCCGTTCGATCAACGCGGGACTACCGGCAGAGGCCGAAGGTCGAGCCGAAGCCCGTCGCGCAGTTCCTCAGCGTCCCGGTACAATCGGGATTGTTCGTCGCGCCCATCGCGAGGCGGCAGAAGCGCGAGCACGTGAACCCGGCCGCCTCCGTGCCGTAGCAGCCGAGGCCGGGCGCGCAGGAATCGGTCGAGCCGGCGCCGCCGCACGTCGTGCCTTCCGTCAACGTGCCGCTGCCCGTGCAGTCGGTCGTCCCGTCCGACGAGATGAGGACGCACTGGTCGGTCCCGGTGCAGCCCGTGTTCGGGACCGGCGTGCAGGCCGTCGGGCGGTGGCACGTGCCGATGTTGTTCGGGAGCGGCGTGCCGGTGCCGTCGCCGAGCGGATTGCACGTCTCGCCGGCGCCGCAGTCGGCGACGCTGCAGCACACGCGCACGCAGGTGCCCATCGTCGCGCCGGCCGAGGTCACGACGCAGGTGAGGTGCTCGTCGCACTGCGTGGGATCGGTGCAAGTCGCGCCCTCGCCGAGCGCGCCCGCCGGCGCGCACGTCGTCATCGTCTGTCCGATGTAGCAGCCCTGGCGCGCGCCCGAGGCGTCGTCGGGGCACGAGTGCGTCACCAGGTCGCAGCCGCCGCCGAAGGCACACGCGCCGGTCGAGCCGCCGGTGTCGGTCGGGGGAACGCCCGTGTCGACGGGCGGGCCGCTGTCGTGGCCTGGGATGCCCGTGTCCACGCCGGTGCCGCCCGCGTCGTGGCCCGACGCGGCATCCGTGGGGCGACTCGGGGTGTTGTTGCAGCCCGCGATCGCCAAGAGAGCCGCCAACGACGACGACAGCACGAAAGAGAAGTGACGCATCCGTTCCTCCGACTCCACGCGAGCTGCCTCGCAGCTCTCGGGACCGACGGGCGAGACGCCCGCGCGGTCGAGAGACCATTTGAGCACGCCTCGGGCCATCCGCGCCAATCCCCCGAGAAGACGCGCCGCAGGGCTTCCGATCGCGACATTCCTGTCGCGGGCGCGCCGCGCAGCGGTCAGTTGATGGCGCGCGTCGCCGGGCCGCTCGTGCGCTCGGCCTCGTTGTCCTCGCGGCTCGCCTCGCCGCGCTTTCCATCTCGACGCTCGACGGCGGCCTTCACGAAGTGCGCGAAGAGCGGGTGCGCCGCGTGCGGCTTGCTCTTGAACTCGGGGTGGAACTGGCAGCCGATGAAGTACGGGTGCCTCGTCTTCGGGAGCTCGATCATCTCGACGAGGCCGAGCTCGGGCGAGACGCCGCTCATCACGAGGCCCGCGTCCTCGAGGCGCTGCTTGTAGACGTTGTTGAACTCGTAGCGGTGGCGGTGACGCTCGCTGATCTCGGTGGAGGCGTAGACCTCGGCGGCGAGCGAGCCCTGCTTCATCTGGCAGCGGTAGGCCCCGAGGCGCATCGTGCCGCCTTTGCTCTTCACGCCGCGCTGATCGGGCATCAGATCGATCACCGGCTCGCTCGCGTTCGGATCGAACTCGGTCGAGTTGGCGCCCGCGATGCCGCACGCGTTGCGCGCGAACTCGACGACCGCCATCTGCAGGCCGAGGCAGATGCCGAAGAACGGGATGCCGCGCTCGCGGGCGAACTGGATCGCACGGATCTTTCCTTCGCTGCCGCGCCCGCCGAAGCCGCCCGGGACGAGGATCGCGTCCACGTCGCCGAGCTCGCGCTCGACCACCGAGGGATCGCCCTCGAGCGTCTCGCTGTCGAGGTAGCGCACGTCGATCTTCACTTCGTTCGCGAGCCCGCCGTGCACGAGGGCCTCGTGCAGCGACTTGTAGGAGTCGCGCAGGTGAACGTACTTGCCGACGAGCGCGATCGAGACCTTGCCCTTCGGCGGGTTCTTCAGGATCTCGACCGTGCGCTGCCACTGCGAGAGGTCCGGCGGCCGCGACCAGATGTTGAGGCGCTCGGTGACCTGGTCGTCGCACTTCTCGGCGTGGAGCGCGAGCGGCAGCTCGTAGATCACGCTGACGTCGGGCGCCGCGATCACGGCGCTCACCGGCACGTTGCAGAAGTGCGCGATCTTCTCCTTCGTCGAGCGCGGCAGCGGCTTCTCGGTGCGGCAGAGCAGGATCTCGGGCTGGATGCCGAGGCCGAGCAGCTCCTTCACCGAGTGCTGCGTGGGCTTCGTCTTGAGCTCGCCGGCCGCAGCGATGTGCGGCACGAGCGTGACGTGGATCGACACCGTGTTCTGCGGCCCGAGCTCGTGGCGCAGCTGGCGGACGGCCTCGAGGAAGGGCAGCGACTCGATGTCGCCGACCGTGCCGCCGATCTCCACGATGGCCACGTCGGCGCGCTGCCCGACGTCCACGATGCGCGCTTTGATCTCGTCGGTGATGTGCGGAATGACCTGGATCGTGGCGCCGAGGTACTCGCCGCGGCGCTCCTTGCTGATGACCGCGTCGTACACGCGACCGGTCGTGAAGTTGTTCTGGCGCGTCATGCGCGACGACGTGAAGCGCTCGTAATGACCGAGGTCGAGATCGGTCTCGGCGCCGTCGTCCGTCACGAACACCTCGCCGTGCTGGTAGGGCGACATCGTGCCGGGGTCGACGTTGATGTACGGGTCGAGCTTGACGTTCGTGACCTTGAGGCCGCGCGCCTCGAGGAGCGCGCCGAGCGAGGCCGCCGCCAGGCCCTTGCCGATGGAGCTCACGACGCCACCGGTCACGAAGATGTACTTGGTGCGACGGGTCGTGGTCATCGGTCTCTCCTCGGGGGGCTGCTTACGCCCGAAACGTCGGGGCGCACGGTCTCGCTCGCGAGGGTCACCGAAGAAACACGGAAGCGCGTCCGTGCACTCGACGTGGCCAGCGCCAGCACGGGGGCCGACTGTACGGACCGAGGATCGCCTCGTCAACGCGACAAGCGGAGACACAGCACACGCTGTCGCTGCACGAGCTTCTAGCCCCGCGAAACACTCCGCGTTGACCGGGCGCAGAACGATCGGCACGCTGTGAGCGAGCGTGTCCTTCACTTCCGTCACGATCGTCGGTGCCGGTCCGGTCGCGTGCGGCATCGCCGTCGCGATCGCGCGGGTCGAGGTCCCGGTCACGATCGCCCGCGCCGCGCGCGGCGAGATGCGCCTCGCCACGCGGCGCGTCGAGCGCCGCCTGAAGTGGCACCTCGACGGCGGCGAGATGAGCGAGGCGGAGCGGGATCGCGCGCGCGCGCGGATCGACTTCGTCTCGGACCTCTCGAGCGTGGGCTCGAGCGACCTCGTGATCGAGACGTCCTTCGGGGATCTGCGCTCGCGGCGCGCGCTGCTCGCGACGATCGAGCGGAGCCTGTCGCCCGGCGCCGTGCTCGCGACGAACACCGACGCGTCGATGATCGAGCAGATGGCCGAGGTCGTGCGTCGCCGCGACCAGTTCGTGACGATGCGCTTCACGCACCCGGCGACGCAGACGAGCGTCGTGGAGCTCGGCTTCCTCGCCGAGACGGCGCCTGGCGTGATGGGCGCCTGCACGACGTTCTGCTCGTGGCTGCGCAAGACGGCCGTCGTGCGGAACAGCGACGTGCCGCCGCGCGTGGGCTACCGCGAGTTCCTCGCGGGGGCGTAGGCGAGCGCGAGCAGAGCGGCGAGGCCGACCGCGATCATCGCGAGCTCGGCGAGCGGGAGGAAGTCGTCCATGGCGCGTGTCTCCACGCGTCTTGTCGACGGTGCACGACGCGCGTTGCGCGTCGGTCAGGGGCGGGCGCGGCGTCACGGAAGCGGCGTCGTGGTGCCGGTGCGGCCAGCGCCGACGTTGCCGGCGAGGTCCACGGGGCACACGCGCCAGCCGAGGGCGGTTCCGGCGGGGCCCGAGGCGGCGAAGACGCGCGGCGCGCTGCCGTCGAGCGTGACCTCGGTGCCGCCGGTGCAGTTGCTCGGCGCGCGCCGCGCTGCCGTCGCGACGAGGTAGCGGACCAGGCCACTGCCGCCGGTGCCATCGACCACGTCCGGCCAGGACAGCGTCACCTGTTGCGAGCCCGCGGTCGCGGTGACGGTGGGCGCGGGCGGCGCGACGGTGTCGATCCCGATCGTGTCGGTCGCGGCCGTCGGCGTCGCGTTGCCCCACGGGTCGCGGAAGCGCGCGTAGACCGTGCGCGTGCCGCTCCCGCTCGAGAGCGAGATCGTCGTGCTCGTGGAGAAGGCGCGCCAGGCGCTGCAGGTGGCCACCGTGGAGACGCACATCTGGCTCACGCTCGTGGCGTCGCTCGCCGCGAGCGTGAGCGCGACCGAGGTCGTGCGGGTCCAGTCGGCGCCGCTCGCGATGACGACGCTCGCGCCGGTCGGCGGATCGAGCTCGGCGACGGGGATGGCGGTCGCGGTCGCGCCGGACGAGACGTTGCCGGCGTTGTCGATGGCGCACACGCGGTAGCGATACGTCGTACCGTTCGTGACGCCGGTGTGCGCGAACGTCGTCTCGACGGTCTCGGTGAGCATCGTCCCTGCAGCGCAGCCCGAGGCCGGCGCGGTGGACGTGCTCGAGACCATCACGCGGTAGCGCGCGATGCCGGAGGCGGCGTCCGTGAAGCGCGCCCAGGAGAGGTCGACGTGGTCGATCCCACCGGTCGCGGTGACGGCGCCGTTGCCGGGCGCGGTCGCGTCGAGCCGCACCGTCGCGGTGAGGGGCGCGGGCGTGGTGTGGCCGAGCGTGTCGCGGAGCCAGACGCGGACGGTCTTCACGCCGGCGCCGGAGGGAACCGTGACGGTGCCGCTGCTCGCGTAGGGGACGAAGGTCGTGCACGTCGTCGCGGCCGTCACGCACATCGAGGCGACGCCGCTCGCGTCGCTCGCCGTGAGGGTGAAGGGCACGCTCGTCGTGCGCGTGAACGCGGGCAGCGTGAGCGTGCCCGTCGGAGGCAGGCCGTCGCCGCCGCTCGCGGCCGCGCCCACGTCGAGACGCGGGAAGCTCATGCCGTTGCGCGTGTCGGTCGTCGCGACGCCGGTGGTGCGCAGGCGGAGCACGAGATCGTCGATCGACTCGCTCGGGAAGAGCGTGCGGATCGCCGCGACCGCGCCCGCCACGTGCGGCGTCGCTTGCGAGGTGCCGCTCATGATCACGCCGCCCCCCGACACCGCGACGCCAGGCGCGAGCAGCGTCTGGAACGACGCGGAGTTCGAGAAGCTCGCGACGCTGCCCGTCGATCCGTCCACGGCGCCGACGGAGACCGAGGCCGGGCCGCACGCGGGGGACGAGATGCCGTTCGTCACGCCCGCGTTTCCCGTCGCGACGACGGGGACGATGCCCGCGTCGCGCAGGCGCTGCATCGCGACGGCGAGCACGTCGTCGCCGCACGGCGCGCTGAACGCGCCGTAGCCGAGGCTGAAGTTCGCCGCGACGATCGAGTACGTCGTGCGGTTGGTGACCATCCAGTCGATCGCGGCCGCGATGTCGACCGACGACGCGCTCGCCCCCGAAAAGACGTCGAGCGCCAGGATGCGCACGGAGGGCGCGACCGAGCGGACGATGGACGCGACGTTCGTCCCGTGTCGCTCGGGCGCGTCGAGGGCGCCGTCGCTCGCGGCGAAGTCGTGGGCGTACGGGACCGCGCAGCTCGCGGGCGTGCCGACGCCGGTGCAGGAGCCGAGCTCGACGCGGGTGTAGTCGACGCCGGTGTCGACCACGGCCACCGCGAGGCCGGTGCCGTCGGCGCCCGCCGCGATCGAGGTCGCGGCGTGGATCAGATCGAGCGAGGGCGAGCCCAGCACGTGCGCGCGCTCGGGCTCGACGCGCAGCACGCCCTCGATCGCGTCGAGACGATCGAGCTGCGCGCGCGTGCGCAGGCGCAGCGCGAGCACGGGGAACGTGGCGGCGGCGAAGACGAGATCTTCGGCCGGCACCACGGCGCCGATCTGGGCGCGGACGTCGGGCGCGGCGCCTCCGAGCGCGCTCGCGGGCCGCTCGTGCAGGACGAGCACGGTGCGCGGCTCGCCCGCGTCGAGCGCGATCTCCAGCGCCACGCGCTCGGCCGCGAAGCCGCCCTCCGGGGTCACGGCCAGGTCGGTGGGGGCCGGGGGAGGGGCCGCATCGCCCGCGCTCGCGTCGCCCGCTCCGTGGATCGCGAGGTCCCCTTCACATCCGAGGAGCGCGAGCAGCACGAGCAACGAGGCAACCGCGTGACGTTTCATCACTTCGGCGATCGGACGAGCGCGCGCGGAACTTGAGGTGTCGAATGCGAGTCGAGCGGGACGCGCCGTGTACTAGGATCGCCCGCCATGAGCGCTACGGTCACCGAGCCCGCTCCCTCGTCCGCGTTGGTTCCCAGCCAGAGCTACTTCCTGCGCAGCAATGGCCTGCGCTACGACTGGATCGGCCTCGTCAACACGGCGTCGAACGGCCTGCGCGAGACGATCATGCGGACCGGGACCGCGCCCACGTTCGAGTCGCTGGTCGGCTGGGAGTTCCGTGGCGCGAACGGGTCGGTGCTCACGCGCCTGATCGGCATCCGCAAGTTCGCCAAGGGCTTCTACGAAGGCGCCGACCGGAGCGCGAAGGGGCCGACGCCGCACATCCACGGCTACAACGTGATCGTGCGCCAGAACGCCGACGAGGCGCCGCACCTCTACTCCCCGAGCGACGAGAAGCCGCATCGGCACGGCTACTATCGCGTGCACGCGCCGGTGCCTGGCGCGCGCGACTCGTACTACCCGAACGCGCTCCTGCTCGACTACGGCCTCGGCGGCAACGGCCCCTTCGGCCCGCCGCTGCGCGACTACCTCGTGCAGGTCTACCCGGACAATCCCGATCTCCTGCTCGGCAAGGCCTACGTGGCGCTCGGCCCGATCCGGATCCCGGTGGGCTTCTTCATCCTCGAGCGCTACCGGAAGCACGATCACAAGGGCTGAGGGTCGCGAGCACCTGCGCGAGGCGCTCCACGCCGTCCACGGCGGCGATGATCACGAGTCGCCCGTCGACCCGCAGACCGAGCTCGATTCGGCCCCCGCCACGGTGGACGAGCGGCTCGACCGACTCGACCGCGTCGTAGCGCGTGGCGAGGTGTTGCGACCAGGTCGTCCATTCGAAGCCGTGCTCGCGCAGAACGAGCGTCGTGCGTCGATCCGCGACGGCGAGCGCGATCGTCGCGGCACCGAGGCCCGCGCAGACCGCCGCGGTCGCGAGCGCATGGCGCGCCGATCCCGTGAGCACGAAGAGCGCGCAGACGATCAGGAACGCCCCCGTGCATCCCAGAAAGAGCACGCGCGGGAGCGGAACGCGGCCGATGCCGACGACCTCGCCCAACCCCTCCTCGCGGGGCCGAACGGCGGAGGGAAAAGGCGCGTGCTCGAGCGTGGGTGCCTCCTCGGCGGAAGCGTCGAGCGTACGCGCCGCGTCCAGCAGTAGCGGCAGCGCCATCTCGGCATGGAGGGCGAGCAGCTGGGAGCCGCGGTGCTCGTGCAGCGTGAGCGCGCCCCGGTCGAGCGTGATGTGCCCGAACGGCACCTGACCGAGCGGCGCGAGGGCTGCGGCGAGCACGCGGGCGAGGCGTGCATCGCTCGCGCGCACCACGAACCGGGCGTCGAGATCGGGGACGCCCAGGGTGATCTCCGGCTGAGCGAGGCGACCGACGACCTGGCCCGCGGTCGGTCGCGCGATCAGCTCCACCTCGCCTGCGCTCGCGAGCTCCACGAGCATTCGGCAATCGACTCTCTCGGTCCAGCGCCGGCCCATGAGCTGCCCGTCGTGGATGCGCTCGAGGAAATGCACGAGCCGGACGCGACGTCCGTCACGGACACCCTCCATTCGAAGGGCGAGCCGGGTGTCGCCGAACGTGTGGGGGAGGGCGCCCACGGGGCTGTCGGGGTTTCCCTCGATCACGCGTAGCCCCAGAGTGCTCGCGAGCGCGCCCGCGCTCCGCACCGGGCCGGGCGCGAGAAAGGGAAGTGCCGGTCCTCGTGCCCACCGAGTGGCGAACGAGTAGTAGGCGAGCGCGAGAGGGACGAACAAGAGCGGCGAGAGAATCTGGAGTAGCTGCATGGGGGACCTCGCCGCTCTTCTCGTCTCACGGGGCCGTGCGTTGCGCGCGCGGCCCCCCTTGCCGAACGCCTCGCGCCGCGATAACCGCCGCGCATGGCAAAGGCTCCGATCTCCAAGGGCAAGGTCGCGTTCGTGTTCCCGGGGCAGGGCTCGCAGAAGGTGGGCATGGGGCGCGAGGCGTTCGATGCGGGCGGCACCTGCCGCGCCGTCTTCGACGAGGCGGACGACGCGCTCGGCGAGAAGCTCTCCACGCTGTGCTTCGAGGGGCCCGACGAGACGCTGCGTCTGACGAAGAACACGCAGCCGGCGATCCTCACGACGTCGATCGCGCTCTTCCGCGGGCTCGGCGAGACGCCCGACGTGGCGCTCGGCCACAGCCTCGGCGAGTACTCGGCGCACGTCGCGGTCGGTACGCTCGCCTTCGCCGAGGCCGTGCGCCTCGTGCGCGCGCGCGGCGAGTACATGCAGGAGGCCGTGCCGGTGGGGCAGGGCGCGATGGCCGCCATCCTCAAGCTCGATCGGGACGTGCTCGAGAAGATCTGCCGCGAGACCGACGGCATCGTGGAGCCGGTGAACTACAACTCGCCGGGCCAGATCGTGATCGCGGGCGAGACCGCGGCCGTCGCGGCCGCGAGCGAGAAGTGCAACGCCGCCGGCGGCCGCGCGATGCCGCTCCCGGTGAGCGCTCCCTTCCACTGCCGCATGATGAAGCCCGCCGAAGAGCGCCTCGCCGCGCGCATGAAGGACGTGGCCTTCGCCGATCCCTCGCGGCCCGTGATCGTGAACGTCGATGCGGCCCCCGTGACCCAGGCCGCGGCCGCGAAGGACGCGCTCGTGCGCCAGGTCAGCCGCTCGGTGCGCTGGGACGAGTCGGTGCTGCGCGCGGTCGAGGACGGCGTCACCCTCTTCGTCGAGATCGGCGTCGGCAACGCGCTCTCGGGCATGATCAAGCGCACGACCGAGAAGGCCGCGTGCGTGAGCGTGCAGAAGCCGGCCGACTACGACGCGGCGCGCGCGGCCATCGCCGAAGCGCGGTAGTCTGCGGGCGTGGCGGCGACGGATCCGAGCTCGGTCGTCCTCGGCAGGCTCGCCGAGTGCGACGTGAGCATCGCCGAGGGCTCGGTCTCGGGGCGCCACGCGCGGCTGCTCTGGGATGGGCCCAAGCTCGTCGTCGAGGACCTCGGGAGCGCCAACGGCACCTGGCTCGACGGCGAGCGCATCGAGCGCGCGGTCGTGCGCGTGGGCGCCGACGTGCGCCTCGGTCGCACGCCGCTTCCCTGGGGCGATCCGCGCCTCTTGCCCTTCCTGCGCCGCGGCGGCATCGGCGACACCATCATGGCGATGCCGCGCTTCGGCCGGTATCGCTGCCCGAGCTGCAAGAAGCTCGGCGTGCTGCCGCCGGGCTTCCAGCGCGGGGAGATCAACTGCCCGCACTGCAACACGGGCCTCGTGTTCGGCACGAGCGCGCGTCGCTCGCCTTGGCCGGCGCTCTTCGCGGGGCTCGCCTTCCTGAGCCTCGCGGCCGTGGGCGTGGTGCTCCTCGTGAGCGACGAGCAGCGCTTCGGGCGCGTCACGCAGATCGTGCACGACGTGCGCGAGGGCGACACGACGCACCTCGTCCCGCCCTCGACCCCGGAGGGCGATCCGCTGCCGCCGAGCACCACGCCGGGTGGCCCGAGCCCCGAAGAGGAGTCGATCCGCCTCCACGACGTCGCCGCCGTGCTCGCCGCGATCGATCCGTCGAACCAGGTGACGCGCGATCTCGCCGTGCAGGTGGCCTCGCAGACGAGCGGCCCCTTCTCGGTCGAGCAGGTGGCCGACATCTGGACGCACGTGCGCGTGCGCTGGAACTACGTGAACGACCCGCGCGGTGCCGAGTACTTCGCCCGCGCGAGCGAGACGATCGGCAACGGCTTCGCGGGCGACTGCGACGACTTCGCGATCGCGCTCTCGGCCATGACGCAGGCGATCGGCGGCGAGACGCGCATCGTGATGATGAACGGGCCCGCGGGCGGGCACGCCTACGTCGAGGTCTGCATCGACGACGACCCGGAGAACATCGCGACGCGCCTCGCGACGCACTTCCGCCGGCACTGGGATCGGCGCCTCGGGCGCCAGACCGTGCGCGAGGTCAGCTACCGGAGCGACGCGAGCTGCCGCGCGTGGCTGAACCTCGACTGGAGCGCGCCCGTGCCGGGCGGGCCCTATGGCGACGAGACGTGGGCGGTCGCGATCTTCGCCGATGGGCACACCGAGACGCTCACGCCGGCCCGCGCGCCGGTCGACGCGGGCGTGCGGCGCCGCTGAAAGGGCCGAGCTCGCGCGTCAGACGCGCAGCAGGCGCGCCAGGTTCGCGCGCTCCCAGGCGATGGCGCGCTCGTAGTCGGCGTACGCGCGCTCGCGCGCTCGGAACTCGGGCGTGTGGAACTCGGTGCGGTGCTCGGTCACGCGCGCCGGCTCCACGTGGTGCAGCATCTCGTGGAAGACGATGAAGCGCACGAAGAACACGGGCACCCACTCCTGATCGAGGCGTGGGTGGATGCGGATCACGTGGTCGTCGTGCGAGTAGGTGCCGAGGCGGATCGATCGGCGGCGCCCGGGCGAGAGCGGCCCGTGCCGGCCCCACGTGATGCCGACGCCCTCGAGCCGCCCAGGCAGCTCGCACTGCTCGAGCTCGGCGAAGATCGCGGCGAGATCGTGCACGGCGCCCCTCGGGTCGAGCGCGCGGGGACGCGCCTTCGCGATCGCGATGCGATGAGTGTCCGTGTAGCGGGAGATCGCGCGCGACGAGCGCCGATCGCCCGTCGCGAGGTACTTGCCGATCGCGTCCACGAGCTCGTGGGGCGCCTGCGCGAAGATCCGGTTCATCCGGACCACGATCCGGCCGTCCTTGCGGTGGCTCGAGAGCACGGTGCGGCGGTTCTGCGTCCACACCACGTCCGACGGGCCCAGGCTCGGGACGAGCTGCGAGGCGATCCGCGACGCGGCCGCATCGAGGGACTCCGGCAGAGGGGCGGGCGGCGGCGGCGCGTCCGCGGGCGGCGCAGGCACGTCGACGAGCTCGAGCGCAGCCGGAGCCGCCGTGAAGTCCAGCGCCATCTGTCGGGGGTCGACGGTGAGGCGTCGCTTGGCGACCGGCTCGGGCACGGCGCGATACTATTACGTTCGCGATCGGCGTCGAGCCCGTGAGGTGCGACGCGGCGGCGCGCCCGTGACCGGACCGCCACGATTTCGACGCCGGGTCCCCGCGCTCGGCGAGGCACGGCCCGTGCGGCGGGGATCGTCGTGCCCCGCCTCTCGGTCCTGCTCACCGTCGCTCTCGCCATGGGCCTCGCACTGGCGGCAGCCCCGGTGCGCGCCGACGATGGGGTCGACTACGCCTTCGACATCCGTCGCCCGCCCGATCGGTGGAGCATGGGCGATGCCCTCCGCCGGCCGGTCCTGACCGGCTTCGATCCCGGCGATCCCAACGTCGGCCTGACCTTGCTGGCGGCCTATGCACCGAGCCCGCTCCTGCTGGTGGAAGCGCTCCGTCCGCAGGCGGCGAGCCATGCCTTCGACGCGGTCGAGCTCTTCGTCGCGGCGATCGGGATCGCGGCGTCGAGCTACGGCTTCACCACGTCCTTCGCGCGCGCGCCGGACGCCGGGCTGGGCATCGAGTCGCTCGCCACGGCACACGCGCTCGCGTGGAACCTGCAGCTCGCGTTGCTCGCGCTCGTGCGGCTCGTCTTCCACCACGACCCGCACGACGACGAGCGCGTGCCCACCTTCGTGCCCTTCACGGTCGACGGAGGCGCGGGGGTGGTCGCCCAGTGGCAGCAGTGACGACGTCGATCCCGTGGGCGGAGCGAGCCCATACCCCGTGATCCGCGGCTCGGCGGGGGACCGCTTCGGCTCTGCCGTGTCCGCCAGGGGCTGCGGGCAGCGAGGGCGCGACGCGAGCGAGCGTCGCGATCGCGGCCGCGTCAGCTCGTGCGCACGCGGCGGACGACGCGCTCGATGCCGGCCTCCTCCGCTTCGGAGAGGCTCCCCACCGCCACGACGTGCAGCGTCTCCTCGCGGAACACCTCGCGCGCGATCGCGCGGACGTCGTCGACCGTGACGCGATCGAGCTCGGCGGCGAGCGTGTCGAGCTCGGTGTTCGTGTCGAAGAGGAGCCCGAGCGCGGCGAGCTCGGCGAGCGCGCCCGCGTCGTCGCGCGCCGCGCGCAGGCCGAAGCGTGCGCGCGTTCGAGCCTTCGCGAGCTCCTCCTCGCCGATGGGCCCGTCGCGCAGGGCGAGCACGATCTCGAGAAGGCTCTCGGTGACCGCGACCGCGCTCTCGGGCGCCGTGCTCGCGCCGAGCACGTAGAGCCCGGTGTCCTCGTAGGTCGCGAGCTCGCCGAACGCCTCGTACGCGAGCCCCCGATCCTCGACGACGGTGCGGAACACGCGCGCGCTCATCCCGTCGTCCACGATCCGCGAGAGGATGCTGAGCGCCGCGTGTCGAGGGTCCTTCTCGCCGGGCGTGGCGAACGCGATGCGCACGTCGGTCTGCGCGCCCACGCTGTCCACGTAGCGGAACGCCGGTCCCTTCGGCGTGCGCACGAAGGGCGGCGGTACGATCCGCGCCCCCGCGGGCATGCGCGAGGCGGCCCGCTCGGCCGCCGCTCTCGTCGCGACCGGGTCGAACGCGCCCGCGACGGCGAGCACGGCGCCCTCCGCCACGTAGTGGCGCCGGTGCCACGCGGCCAGGCCTTCGCGATCGAACGACGCGAGGTTCTCCTCGCTGCCGAGGATCGGCTGTCCGAGCGGGTGGTCGCCGAACGCGGCGAGGTGGATGAGATCGTCGGCGTCGACGTTGCGCCCGTCCTCGTCGAGGTGCTCGAGGATCTCCTCGCGCGCGACGCGCTTCTCCACGTCCACGTGGGACAGGATCGGCGCGAAGATCTCGCCGAGCAGATCGATCGCGCGGCCCACGTCCTCGGGCGCGACCGTCACGTCGAAGAGCGTGTGGTCGGCCGTGGTCGACGCGCTGAGCGTGCCCCCGAGCTGCTCGAACGCATCGTTCCAGGCGAACGAGGTCGGATGCTCCGTCGTTCCCCGGAAGAGCATGTGCTCGAGGAAGTGGCTGATGCCGTTCTCGACCGGCCGCTCGTAGCGCGAGCCCACCCGTACGGCGAGAGCGATCGTCGCCGTGGAGAGGTGCGGGGCCGGGTGGAGAGCGACCCGCAGACCGTTCGCCAGGACGTGGAGCGTGCGCGCCCCGCCCGTGCCGGCCATCAGGTCGGCACTTCGAGCAAGAGGCGATCGAGCGCGGACTCCTCCTCGCTTCCTTCTTCCTCTTCGTCGTCGTGCTCGCCGTCCGCGTCCTCGCCGTCGCCGTAGTCGAGCATGTTCTGCTCGACGCGGAGCTGATTGTCCGCCTCGGCCCGCTCGCGCAGATCACGCACGAACGCCCGCAGCGCCTCGGTGCGCTTCGTGGCGAGGAGCGACTCGCGGATGCGCTCGCGCACCTCGTCGGTCAGGCCGTCCTCGGTCGCGAGCGTGCGCTCGGTGAGCTGGTAGACGAACCAGTCGCTGCCGAGCTGGAGCGGCTCGGTCGGCAGCGGGTCCTCCATCGTCATCTCGAACGCGGCGCGGGTGAGCGGGCCGGCGTCGAACGCGCCCGAGATGGGCGTGTCCGTGTGGCCGAACGAGCGCGTCTGCCGGACCTGCGGTGCCGACGGATCCCGCTCCGGCTCCTCCACCGGCGTGGGCGCCTCGGCGCCCGGCACGCCCTCGGGCGGGGGCGGGGGCGGCGCCCAGTCGTGCGCCAGCTGCTGGTCGAGCTCGTCCATCGTGTGGCCGTCGCGCAGGTACGCCAGGGCGCGGACGGCCGCCTGGTGCGCGAGCTCGGTCGCCTGCGAGCCCTGGTAGAGGCCGGTGGCGATCTCGAGCTTCGCCTCGTCCTCGGGGACGTCGCCTTCGCGGTGCCCGACGACGTCGATGACGTGGTAGCCGAACTGCGTCTCCACCACGTGGTCGGTGATGTGGCCGGCCTCGGTGTCGAACTGCGCCTCGTCGAAGGGCGCGACCATGCGGCCACGCGCGTTCCAGCCGAGATCGCCGCCCGACGGCGCCGAGCCCTCGTCCTCGCTGTACTGGCGCGCGAGCGCCGAGAAGTCCTCGCCCGCCTGCGCGCGGTGCAGCAGCTCTTCGGCGCGCGCCCGCGCCGCGTCGCGCTCGGCCTGCGGGGCGCTCTCCGACGCCTTGATGAGGATGTGACGCGCACGCACCTGCGGCTCGAGGTCCGTGTAGCGGTGACGCTGGCGCGTGTACTCCTCGTTCACCTCTTCCTGGTGCGTCTCCATCCACGCGCGAACGGCCGTTTCCGACGCGTCCACTCGATCCTGGTAGTACGACTGCCGGAACTGCGCGTAGCTGAGCTGGGCGCGCTCGGTGTCGCGCACGTACTGGTCGTGGATCTCCTCGGGCGCGATGGTGACCTGCGCCACCACCGCCTCGCGCATCCGCGCCGCCAAGCGCTCGCGCACCTGCCAGTGCGTGAACTCTTCCGAGCTCCGGCGCAGGTGGTTGTTGATGTAGCGGCGCATGTTCTTGCTGGAGAAGTTGCCGCCGTCGTCGGTGAAGTCGATCGGGCTCAGCTCCGGCCCGGGGTAGCCGGCGGGCGCGTCGACGGGCGGGTTCCGGTACATCACGCCGGTGTCGACGAACTCGTTCATCACCTCTTCGGGATCGACGCGGAACCCGATGCGCTCCGCCTCGTGCGCGAGTAGCTCGCGCTCGACGAGGCCGTCCATCGTCAGCTCGCGAAGGCGCAGCGTGCGGGCCTGCTTCGTCGGGTACTGCGAGAAGTTCGTGACCGCGTAGGCCGCACGGAAGTCGCCTTCGCTGATCGTCTCGCCGTAGACGCGCGCCGCGAAGTGCGACTCGTTCAGGTTCTGCGTGCAGCCGCGCGCCTGGGGGCCGCCGAACTGCAGGATGAACACGCCGCAGAGGACGAGCACCGTGAGGAGGAGGACGACGGTCTGGAAACGCTGCTGGAAGAGCTCGAGCATGGGCGGACCTGGCTGGCGGGGGCCGCGAAAAGCGCGGGATTTCGCCGAAGGGCGCGAACCCTAGCCGGGGCGCACGAGCGTCGCAAGGGGCTCTGGGAGGGCGCGGCCTTCGCTCGGGCCGGGTCGCGCCGGGCCCTCCATTCGATTCGATCGGCTCGTCCGCTCCGGCCCCTTCCGTCCGCGGGCGGACGCCCGCTCCCGTCCGGGCCCTCCGGGACGAGCACTGCTGTCGTCAATTCGCGACGGTGCAGTCGACCGTGAGCTGGACGCGCTCGTCCTGGGCCGTGCTGCCGAGGCTCAGGACCGCGGCGCGCGCGCCCCAGCTGGCGCCGACGACCTGACAGAAGCCGTTCGTGGCGAGGATCGCGTCGCCCCGGCGGCACTCGACCGTGCGCACCTCCGACCAGTGATCGCCGTCGACGGCGGCCCGGGTCGGCACCGACACCGTGCACGACCAGCCCGTGCTCTCGGGCAGCGTCACCGGCGTGGCCTCGGCGCCGATCGTGCTGCGCGAGGGCCCGGCCTCGCCGAACGCGCCGACGAACACGGTCCAGTCGATCCGCGTCCCGGCCATCGGAATGGGCCGCGGGGGCGGCGGGGCGTGGCGGCGTCCCCCGCCCTGCGCATGGGCCGCGGCGGCGCCGAAGAGCACGGCGAGAGACAGGACGATGGCGATCGCGGGTCGTCGCATGGCGCCTCGGGGATCCGACGGAGGAGGAACGGCGCCGATTCAAGGCGCGCCGCTCGCCGTAGTGTATAGCCCAGCCGTGGCCCCCGACACCGCGACCCTGCTCGATGCCGCCGTCGACGCCGCCTTCGAGCGCGAGCAGCTGCCCTTGCTCGCCGCGCTCGTCGAGCAGTCGAGCTGCAGCCGCGAGCCCGAGGACGTGGAGGCGTGCTTCGCGATCCTCGATCGACGGGCGAAGGAGCTCGGCCTGACGATCGAGACCGTCCCCGACGCGCGCGGCGAGGTGGCGGCGCACCGCGTGTACGCGACGGCGGCGTGCACGCCCACGACGCGCGCGCTCGCGCTCGTCGGCCACCTCGACACGGTGTTTCCGCGCGCGATGGGCCTGGCCCGCTTCCGGCGCGAAGGAGACGTCGCGCGCGGCGCGGGCGTGCTCGACATGAAGTCGGGCCTGAGCGCGCTGTTCGCGGGGCCCGCGGCCCTGCGTGCGGCCGTGCCCGAGCTCGCCTCGCGCCTCGCGCTCCGGATCGTCGTCGTGAGCGACGAGGAGATCGGCTCGCCCTCGAGCGCGGCGCTCTACGCGCGGCTCGCGCCGCTCACCACGGGCGCGCTCGTGTTCGAAGCGGGGCGCGAAGCCGACCGCATCGTCACGCGTCGCCGCGGCGGCGGCCTCTACACGATCGAGGCCCGCGGGCACGCTGCGCACGCGGGAAACGCCTATCTCGAGGGCACCAACGCGATCGTCGCGCTCGCGCTCGCGCTCCCGCGGGTAGAGGCCCTCGGCGATCCTGCGCGCGGCACCACGCTCAGCATCGGTCTCGTGGAGGGCGGCACGGCGAAGAACACGGTGCCCGAGCGCGCCGTCGCTCACCTGGACGCGCGCTACGAGACGACCGACGAAGTGCGCCGCGTGGAAGAGGGCATGCGCTCGATCGTGGCCGACCCCTTCGCGGGCCTCGGCGAGGCGATCGCGCCGGCGCGCCTGCGTCGCGCGCAGCTCGTGCTCTCGGGCGGGATGACGCGGCCACCGATGCAGCCGCTCGCGGGCACGGCGTCGCTCTTCGAGCGCTACGCCTCCTGTGCGACGGCGGTGGGGCTGGGGGCCGAGGAGGCGCCGCTGCAGGGCGGCGGCTCCGACGCGAACCTCCTCGTGCACCACGGCGTTCCTTGCCTCGATGGGCTCGGCCCCTATGGCCGCTTCTTCCACGAGACGCGCGAGTGGTGCAGCCTCGAGAGCCTCGTGCGCCGCACGCGCGCGCTCGCACGCTTCCTGGCGCTCGCGACGCCCTGACGCAGTGGAACGATGCCGTGGCTCGGTTGCCACGTCGTGACGCTTCGATTCGCGCTATTTTCGCCATCCCTCGGACGGCAGGGCGGTTGCGTACGGGGGAGGACGGCCCGCGAGGGGCGGGCCCATCGAAGGGAGATTCGGAATGAGCCAGAAGAAGATGCTGAGCGTGCTGGTGGCGACCTTGGTCGCGGCGTTCGGGACCACGGCCCTCGCCCAGGACGCGAGCGTGACCGCGAGCGAGGTGGTCGCGGCCCACGGCTTCGAGCACGGTCGCGCGGTGGGGCCCGCCACGTCGTTCACGCACGCGGACGGTCGCATCTACATCGCCATCACGGTCGAGAACACGACGGGCGCGGAGAGCGAGATCACCGTGCAGTTCCAGCGCGCCGATCAGCCCGTCGGTACCGGCACCGGCACCACGCACCTGACGGTCCCCGCGCAGCGCCACTACCACACGGTCGCGCGCACCGGGGCGCGCCCGGGCCAGTGGCGCGCCGTCGTCCGCGACGCGGGCGGCAACGTGATCGGGCAGGTCGAGTTCAGCGTCAGCGAGTGATGGCTTCGCCCGCGGGCTCCACGCGCGCCTGACGACGGGCGCGGCTCCTCGCGTATCATGCCGAGCGGGGAGCCGCGTGCGTACCGTCCACGTCCCGAAGGAGCTCGAGGGCGCGTTCCGCGTCGCCGAGGACGTCGTGTCTCGGTACTTCTCCGAGATGCGCCTCGATCCGTCCCTCGGGACGATCGAGATCTCGGGCGAGCGTTACGTGCTCGTGCGGGCCGCCTCGCTGTCGGTGGAGTTCTTCTCGCTCGTCGGTGAGCTCTTCGGGCCCGAGCGCGAGCGCGATGCCGACGAGTGGGCGCGCAACATCCTGTTCGACCTCGCGCACGCCATCGGCAAGTCCGACGCCGCGAAGTTCCACGAGAAGATGGCGCTCGAGGAGCCCATCGCGCGGCTCTCCGCGGGGCCCATCCACTTCAGCCACACGGGCTGGGCCTGCGTGGAGATCGATCCGAGCTCGCAGCCGAGCTTGGACGACGACTACTTCATGCTCTACGACCATCCGTACTCGTTCGAGTCGGATGCATGGCTCCGCGCCGGCAAGAGCGCGCACGCGCCGGTCTGCATCATGAATGCGGGCTATTCGTCGGGCTGGTGCGAGCAGAGCTTCGGGCGCGTGCTCGTCTCGACCGAGGTCGAGTGCCGTGCCTGCGGGGACGCGCGTTGCCGCTTCTTGATGGCGCCGCCGCACCGCATCGAGGCGCGGCTCGCCGAGCACCGGCGCAAGACGCCGCCACGCAGCATCGAGCGCGCGGCCGTCCCCATCCCCGACTTCTTCGCGCGCAAGCGCGTGGAAGAGGAGCTCCGGCGCGCGCGGGGCGATCTCGAGGAGCGCGTGGAGCAGCGCGCGCGCGAGCTGCGCGAGTCGAACGAGAAGCTGCGCCGCGAGGTGGCCGAGCGCGCGCGCGTGGAGCAGCAGCTCCGGCAGACGCACAAGCTCGAGGCCATCGGCCGGCTCGCGGGAGGCGTGGCCCACGACTTCAACACGCTGCTCGGCGTGATCCTCGGCAACGCCGGGATGCTCGCGCGGCGCCTCTCGCACGATCCCGAGGCGCGCTCGCTCGTCGACGCGATCCTCGAGGCGAGCGGGCAGGCGACGGCGCTCACCAAGCAGCTGCTCGCCTTCTCGCGCGCGGGCCCGCGCGGCGGCGACGTGCAGGACGTCACGGCGCTCGTGGAGGAGCTGGCCCGCCTGCTGGGGCGCGTGATCGGGGAGGACGTCCAGCTCGTGATGCACCTCTCGCCGGAGGCGGGCGGCGTGCAGCTCGATCGCGTCTACCTCGAGCAGGTGGTGCTCAACCTGGTGGTGAACGCGCGCGACGCGATGCCCGACGGCGGCAAGCTCACGATCGAGACGCGACGCGTCGAGGTGGACGGCGAGCTCGCCGTGGAGCTGGGCGGCGTACGCCCCGGGCCCTACGTCGTGCTCGAGGTGAGCGACTCCGGCGTCGGCATGACGGACGAGGTCGCGGCCCGCATCTTCGAGCCCTACTTCACGACGAAGGACTCTGCGACGAGCCGACGGGAGACCAGCTCGGGCACGGGCCTCGGCCTCTCGACGGTGTACGGGATCGTGAAGGGCGCCGGCGGCGGCATCCTCGTGCGCACCCGGGTCGGGCATGGCTCCTCGTTCGGCGTCCATCTTCCAGCGGCCGGCGGCAGCGCGACGCCGGCGCAGGCGCGCGCGGCCGGTGGAGGGCGCGGGAGCCGCGGGGAGACGGTGCTGCTCGTGGAGGACCAGGCGGCCCTGCGCGACGTGCTCGCCCGGGCGCTGCGCGCGGAGGGCTACCAGGTGATCGAGGCCGCCACGCCCGGTCAGGCCCTCGAGCTCGCGGCACAGAGCGAGCGCGCCATCGATCTCGCGCTCACGGACGTCGTGCTTCCGGAGATGAGCGGGCCGCGCCTCGCGCTGCGGCTGCTCGCCGCGCGCCCGGCGCTGCGCGTGCTGTACATGTCCGGCTATCCGGGCGAGGCGCCGACGCCCACCTCGAGCGAGACACGCGACGAGACCGTGCTCCAGAAACCGTTCACGGTGCAGGAGCTGCTCGCGCGCGTGCGCGGGGTGCTGGACGAGGAGTGACGGCGTCGATCACGTCGGTGGCGCGAGCCGACACCGACGCGATCGCGGGGCGGGAAGCCCTTCGGCGAAAGACGCCGCGAGACAGCGACGCGATCGAGCGTCGTGACCGGGAGATGCCCGGTCAGGCGCCTCCGAAGCGCTGGTCGAGATAGCGCACGATGTCCGCCGACTCGGGCATCCACTCGTCCTGGCCGTTCTCGTGGCGGATCCGGAGCACGGGCACGGTCTTGGCGCCGCGCGCCTCCACGAGGGCGCGCAGGTGCTCCGGGCTCTCGTGGATGTTGCGCAGCTCCACCTCGACGCCGAGCCGCGAGAGGGCCCGCCGAACGCGGAAGCAGAACGGGCACGAGTCGTAGTGGTAGAGGGCGAGGTCCGGGGCGCGCATGACCGGGGGATCTTGGCGCGGGAGGGCGCTGCCCGCACCTGCCGCATCCGCGAGGGGCCGCGCGTCGCGAGCCGGCGTAGCATCCCGTCGAGCGATGCAGAGCGACGAGCGGAGAGACCTGGTGGTGATCGGTGGAGGCTCGGCGGGCGTGCGCACGGCGCGCGTCGCGGCCTCGCTCGGCGCGAAGGTCGCCATCGTCGAGGAGCGCGACTTCGGCGGCACGTGCGTCAACGTCGGCTGCATCCCGAAGAAGCTCCTCGCCTACGGCGCGCACGCGGCGCACGAGATCGAAGAGGCGCGCGCGATGGGCTGGCGCATCGGGGAAGCCTCGATCGAGTGGCGCGAGCTCGCCGATCGCACGCACGCCGAGGTGCGTCGCCTGAACGGGATCTACGAGACGCTGCTCGGCAGCGCGGGCGTCGAGATCGTGCGCGGGCGCGCGCAGCTCGAGAAGGACGCGAGCGGGCTCGCCGTGCGCGTCGGCGAGCGCCGCCTGGAGGCGCGCTACGTCATCGTCGCGACGGGTGGACGACCGCGGCGGCCGAGCGTGCCGGGCGCCGAGCTCGCCGACGTCTCGGACGACTTCTTCGCGTGGACGTCCTTGCCGCGCTCGCTCGTCGTGGTGGGCGGCGGCTACGTCGCACTGGAGATCGCGAGCGTCGTCGCCGGGCTCGGTGTCTCCGTGGACGTGGTCGCGCGCAGCCACGTGCTCCAGGGCTTCGACGAGGGCGTTCGCGCCTTCGTGCCGAGAGCGCTCGCGCGCCACGGCGTGCGCGTGCACGAAGGGCGGGGCGCCCTCGTCGCGATCGAGCGCGAGGGGGACGGGGTCGCCGTGGTGGACGGGCTCGGCGGCCGCACGCGCGGTGAGCGCGTGCTGCTCGCCGTCGGCCGCGATCCCAGCGTGACGAACCTCGGCCTCGAGTCGCTCGACATCGCGGTGCGCGACGGCGCGATCGCGGTCGACGAGCACTACGAGACGAGCTGCCCGGGCGTCTTCGCGATCGGCGACGTCATCTCGCGCATGGAGCTCACGCCCGTCGCGCTCGCCGAGGGGATGGTCGTGGCCCACCGGCTCTTCGGCACCTCGCGCGCGCCCGTGCCCTACGAGACGGTGCCCACGGCGGTCTTCTCGATGCCGCCGGTCGCGGCGGTCGGCCTCACCGAAGAGCGTGCCCGCGCGCGTGGCCACGCGCTGCGCGTCTTCGAGACCGAGTTCCGGCCGCTGAAGCATCGCCTCACGGGGATCGACGCCCGCACCTACGTGAAGATCGTCGTCGACGCGCCGAGCGACCGCGTGCTCGGGATCCACGTCGTGGGCGACGACGCACCCGAGATCATCCAGGGCTTCGCCGTGGCGGTGCAGATGGGCGCCACGAAGGCGCAGCTCGACGCCACGATCGGCGTGCACCCGACGGCCGCCGAAGAGCTCGTCACGATGCGCAGCCCGAGCCGCTGATCGGGCGCGCCCTACGCGCGGCCCTCCAGGGACCAGCACGGTTGCGCGGGCGCGCGCCGATCGGCGATCGTCGCCGGATGTCGATCGCGCGCGCCTACGACACCCACGATGCTCTCGGCCTCGCCGAGCTCGTCCGCAAGAAGGAAGTCTCCGCGACGGAGCTGCTCGACGAGGCGATCGCCCGATCGGAGCGCCTCCACCCGCGCCTCAACGCGGTGGTGATCCGCATGCACGAGCTCGCGCGCGCCCAGATCGCGCGCGGGCTGCCGGAGGGGCCCTTCACCGGCGTTCCCATGCTGCTCAAGGACCTCGCGTCCGCCTACGCGGGCGTGCCGCTCCGCGGCGCGAGCAAGCTCTACGAGCACTTCGTCCCCGCCGAGCACGGCGAGCTCGTGCGGCGCTACCTCGCGGCCGGCGTGGTCGTGTTCGGCAAGACCAACACGAGCGAGTGGGGGATCCTGCCGACGACCGAGTCGACGCTCTACGGCCCCTGCCACAACCCCTGGAAGCACGGCCACACGGTCGGCGGCAGCAGCGGCGGCGCGGGCGCGGTCGTGGCGGCGCGCATCGTCCCGGTCGCGCACGGCGGCGACGCCGGTGGCTCGATCCGCATCCCCGCGAGCGCGTGCGGCGTGTTCGGCCTGAAGCCCACGCGCGGCCGCAACCCGATGGGCCCCGACGGCTCCGAGCGCGCGCACGGCCTCGCGGCCGAGCACGTCCTCTCGCTCACGGTGCGCGACAGCGCAGCGTTTCTCGATGCGAGCGCAGGCCCCGAGGACGTCGCGCCGTACTGGGCGCCGCCGAAGACGACGAGCTACCTCGAGGAGACGCGCCGCGAGCCGGGCAAGCTCCGGATCGCGTACACCACGCGGCCGATCCTGCCGGCGACGCTCGACCCCGAGGTGGTGCGCGCGACCGAGGACGCGGCGAAGCTCTGCGCCTCGCTCGGGCACGACGTCGTGGAGGCACACCCGCCGGTGCACGCGAGCGACACGGCCCGCGCGTTCTTCACGCTCTACTGCTCCGCCGTCGGCGGTGAGTTCGCGCTCGTCACGCGCGAGCGCGGCCGCATGCCACGCGCCGACGAGGTCGAGCCCACGACGCGCATCATGGGCATGATCGGCACGCGCATCCTCTCGGCAGGCGAGCTGAGCGCGGCCATCCGCGAGCTCCAGGCGACGGCCCGCGCCGTGCACCGCTTCCACCGGCAGTACGACGTGCTGCTCGCGCCCACGCTCGGGCGGCCGCCCGTCGCCCACGGCGTGCTCGGCCCGCAGGGCTTCGAGCGCCTGCTCCAGGATCGCGTGTCGAGGCACGGCCTCGCGGCGCTGCTCCGCATCCCGGGCATCCTCGATCGCGCGATCGCGCGCGCCTACAACTTCGCTCCGTCGACGCCGATCGCGAACGTGACGGGCCAGCCGTCGATGAGCGTGCCGCTCTGGTGGTCGGCCGACGGGCTCCCGATCGGCACCTGCTTCACGGCACGGTTCGGGGACGAGGCGTCGCTGTTCCGCCTCGCCGCTCAGCTCGAGGCGGCGCGGCCTTGGCGGCAGCGCGTGCCACCTGCGAGCGCCGCCGGCGCCTGAGCGCTGAAGCTCTGGCCCGTCTCGTCCGATGACGGGTGGTGCTCCCCGCGCTCGTCGACAGCACGGCTCCCATCCTCGTCGTCGTCAGCCCGCCCGTCATGGACATGGCGTGGGTCGATCGGCAGGCGCGCGAGTTCCAGCGTTTCTACGAGCGCGAGGAGCGCTTCGCCGTCGTCAGCTACAGCGGCCTGGTCCAGGTGATGCCCGGCGCGCGTGAGCGGCGCGCGCTCACGGAATTCGCCAACGAGCATCGGGACGTGCAGGCGCGGCTCTGCGTCGGCGCCGCCACGCAGCTCGACTCGGCCGCCAAGCGCGCGTTCTTCCAGGCGTTGCTCTGGATGTGGGACCCGCCGTGCCCGAACGTGACGTACGCGACGCTCGAAGAGTGCATCGACTGGTGCCTCGGGCGGCTACACCAGTGCGAAGTGCCGGTGCCGCTGCGCCTGCGATCGCGGGTGCTCGAGACGGTGCGCTCGCTCCACGTCGCGGCGCAGCCCGGCGCCGTGCCACGCGTCGCGGGGCGTCGCCGCTGAGGTTCCGACACGCGACGTGTCGGAACCCTCCACGCTAGCTCGAGCTCCCGCGCGCATGCGCTCGGACGGACGGTGCGCGCCCCGCATTCCTGGTCGAGCACCGAATCCGCGGCGCGGGCCTCGCCTCAGCCCGCGCCTTCGGCCTCGGCCGCCGCCTTCGCGCGCTTCTCTTCCTTCATCTTCGGCAAGAGGCGCTCGAGGAACTTCGTCGAGAGGTTCCCGTTCACGAAGTCGGGCTCGTCCATGATGCGGCGGTGGAGCGGGATGTTCGTCCGGATGCCCTCGACGATCATCTCGTCGAGCGCGCGCCGCATGCGGACGATCGACTCGTTCCGGTTCCGTCCGTACGTGATGAGCTTCACGATCAGCGAGTCGTAGTCGCCCGGCACGCGCCAGCCGCTGAACACGCCGCCGTCGATGCGCACGCCGGCGCCGCCCGGCGCGACGAACTCCTTGATGAGGCCCGGCCACGGCGCGAACGACTCGGGGTCCTCGGCGTTGATGCGGCACTCGAGGGCGTGGCCCCGCGGCTTCACCGGCTCGCGCGGGAACTCCACCGGCCAGCCCGCGGCGACGCGGATCTGCTCGGCGACCAGATCGATGCCCGTGACCATCTCGGTCACCGGGTGCTCGACCTGGATCCGCGTGTTCATCTCCATGAAGTAGAGGTTGCCGCGCTCGTCGAGCAGGAACTCGAGCGTGCCGGCGCTGCGGTAGCCCGTCTCCTTCATCGCGCGCGTGATCGTGCGGGCCATGTCGGCGCGCATCTCTTCCGTCATCGCGACGCTCGGCGCCTCTTCGATGACCTTCTGGTGGCGGCGCTGGATCGAGCACTCGCGCTCGCCGAGCACCATGACCATCTCGGTCTTGGGATCGCAGAGCACCTGGAACTCGATGTGTCGCGGCTCTTCGACGTAGCGCTCGAGGTAGACGTCGCCGTTCTTGAAGCCGGCGAGCGCTTCCTGCTGCGCCTGCGGGAGCAGGCGGCGGATCTCTTCCTCGTTCCGGACGATCTTCATGCCGCGGCCACCGCCGCCGGCGCTCGCCTTGAGGATGACCGGATAGCCGATCTTCGCTGCCTCGCGCGCCGCCTCGTCGGCGTCGGCGAGCACGCCCGTGCCGGGCAGGAGCGGGATGCCGAGCGAGCGCGCGAGATTGCGCGCGGGAACCTTGCCGCCCCACTTCTTCATGTCGTCGGGCGCGGGCCCGATGAAGGTGAGGCCGCACTGCTCGCAGATCTCGGCGAACTCGGCGTTCTCCGAGAGGAACCCGTACCCCGGGTGCACGGAGTCGGCGCCCGTGATCTCGGCGGCCGCCATGATCGCCGGGATGTTCAGGTAGCTCTGGATGCTCTTGGCCGGGCCGATGCACACCGCCTCGTCGGCGAAGCGCACGTGGAGCGCCTCGGTGTCGACCGTGCTGTGCACCGCGACGGTCTGCAGGCCGAGCTCGCGGCACGCGCGGATCACGCGGAGCGCGATCTCGCCGCGATTGGCGATGAGGACCTTCTGGACCTTCTTCTTCTCCTTCACAGGCACGCCGCCGATCCTTCCGCTCAGGCCTTGCGGACGCGGAAGAGCGGATCGCCGTACTCGACGGGCTTGCCGTTCGTGGCGACGATCTCGACGATCGTGCCGGCGATCTCTGCCTCGATCTCGTTCATCAGCTTCATCGCCTCGACGATGCAGAGCACCGTGCCGGGGCGGATCTCGCTGCCGACGTCCACGAAGGCCGGGGCCTGCGGCGAGGGTGCGCGATAGAAGGTGCCGACGAAGGGCGAGGTGATCGTCGTGATCGACGCGTCGTTCTCCGGCGCCGCGCTCGCCTTGGCCGCGGGGGCTGCGCTCGCCGCCGGCGGTGCGGGCGGCGGCGGGAGCGGCGCGGGGATCATGCTGACCATCGCCGGCGGCGGCGCCGCGACGGACGCGTACGAGGCCGCATCGGGGCCGCGCCGCACGTAGATGCGCTCGCCGTCCTTCTCGATCTCCACCTCGGTGACGTCGAACTGCCGGAGCGAGCGCATCAGCTCGCGAAGCTGCTTCAGATCGATCTCCATGAAACTCCTCTTGATCTCACGCGCGTCGTGACGGGCGGAACGAACGGCCCGGCTCACGTCTCCGCGCGCCGGAGATACCCGAGAAGCGCCCGCAAGCCAAGCGAGTACGAGTCCGCGCCGAAGCCGGCCACCGTTCCGACGCAGACGGGTGCGATCAGGGAGACGTGGCGGAAGGCCTCGCGCGCCTGCGTGTTCGAGAGATGCACCTCGACGGCGGGGAGGCCCACGCCCTTGATCGCGTCGCGTAGGGCGACGGAAGTGTGCGTGTAGCCGCCGGCATTCACGACGATGCCGCTCGCCCAACGCACTGCGTCGTGGACGTGCTCGATGAGCTCGCCCTCGTGATTGGACTGCTGGCACCGGATCTCGGCACCCAGCTCCTTGGCGAGCGCGGCGAGCCGCTGGTCGATCTCGGCGAGCGTGGTCTTGCCGTAGATCTCGGGCTCCCGCGTGCCGAGCAGGTTCAGGTTGGGCCCGTGCAGGACGAGGATGCGCATCAGCTCAGCTTCTCCCGGGGGTCGAGGCGAGGCCCGGCGGCGCCGACGGGGAGGGCGACGGCGAGATGCACGGGGCCCGCGCGGGTCGCGCCGAGGAAGGGGAGGCTCACGTCCGTCCGCTGCGTGTGCCGGAGCTCGACGGCCGCCTTGCGCGCAGCTTCGTTCAGGCGCCGCATCGCCATCTCGTCGTGCGAGACGTCGAGGCCGAGCGCACGCGCCTCTTCGATCAACACCCGGAGGATGCCCGCTTCGTCCATCCCCGCAGCGTAGTACATCGCTCGCGCGTGCGGAGAGCGGGGGGAACGCGATCAGCCGCCGAGCTCGCTCGCGAGCTTGGGCGCGTTCGTGCGCAGCAGGAAGCGCGCCTTGCCGTAGTTGCCGTCCGGGCGCAGCGCGATCGCGACGAAGTAGTCGTCGTTGATCATGCGGATCACGGTCGTCATCTTCTCGGCCTGGATCGAGACCTCGCGCGCCGAGCCCGCGTCGAGCAGCTCGGCCGCGCGCTTGATCTCCTTGAGGATCACGCTGTACTCCATGCCCACGTTCTCGACCTCGACGGGCGCATCGCCCTCGGCGATGAACGCGTCGACCGAGATGCCGTCGAGGCCCATGACGAGCGCGGCGAGGCCGCCTTCGGTGCGCGAGACGACGTCCTTCAGAAGGTCTTGGAACATGGCGTGAACATCAAGCACACGCCTGTTCGACCGCGTCAAGGAAACGGTTTCGGGGCGCGCCTTCTCGGGCGGGCCGGCCGTCGGGGGCTCACTGATCCTTGAGCAGCCGCTTCCAGTCGGTCGGCAGGTCGAGGAAGCCCTCGCCGTGCATGTAGTCGTAGAGGGCGTCGTTGATCACGGCGCAGATCTCGGCGTGGATGTGGGGGTCGGCCACGAAGTCGCGCGTGGCCTCGCGGAAGCTCCCGGCCTCGGCCGCCGCCTGCTTCGCGATCGGCGTCTGCACGTTCAGCACGAGGTGCTCGAGGAACTTTCGGTCGAAGGCCTCGCGGAACGCGTGGAAGCGGTCGGCCGTGATCTTGTATCCGAGGTCCGTACCGTGCGCGACGCGCGACTGCTTGATCACCTCCCACGCGAAGTCGCCGAGCTCCTCGGGGAACGTCGTCGCGAAGAAGCGCGTGAGGTGCTCCTTGTAGATCGCGAGCAGGCGCTCGAGCTCGGGCGTCGTCTTGCTGAGGAAGTCGGTCGTGAGCGACTTCAGGTAGCGCTCGAGCTCCTCGTGCGCGCGCTCGCGCACGCTCGGATCGGTCACCGGGAGCGCGTCGAGCTCGGCGGTGATCGCCGCCTCCTGGCGCTTGATCGCGAAGTAGAGCACCTGCTCGGGCCACGTCGCGGCGGGCACGTCGCGCGATCCCTCGGCCAGCCGCGCGTAGAGCTCGCTGTTGAAGAAGAGCTGCGTGATGCGACGCTGGACCTCTTCGATCTTGCGCGTCAGGAGCTTGTTGCGCGCGCCGGCGAAGAGCTTCTCGAGGCAGGTGCGCAGCTCGTGGATGAGCTCGATCTCCACCTCGGCCACGGGCCGCACGACCGGCTTCTGCTCGGCCGCGATCCGACCCAGCGAGCGCAGCTCCTCGACCACCTGCGCGGTGATCGCGTCGAGCTCCGCGTTCGTCTTCATGTCCTGCTGGTAGTAGCGAACCCGCGCTTGCAGCTGCTCGTCGCGCAAGCGCGCGGCGCTCGAGGCAGCGTCGATGAGCTGTTGCGTGCTCGTGATGCGCCCGGGGTCGGAAGGGCGGGCGGGCGCGGCGGGCGCGGGCTTGGCGACGGCGGGCGGCGGCGGGGCGGCGGGCGCCACCGCGGGCGCCGGCGCGGTCGGTGCGGCGGGGCGCTTGGGCGGGGGCGGCGGCGGCATCCGCGGGATCGAGCGGGCCGAGGCGGGCGGCGGAGGCGGCTTCCGGTCCATGGGGAGCGATGGTGCCCGCTCTTCTGCTTCGTGCCAACGTCGACCCATGGGCTTGTTCACGACGACCGTGCGCTGGAACGACGGCAGCGATCCCGAGCGCTACGAGGCCGTGGAGGTGCGCGCGGACGGCCTGTTCTGGTACGCGTGGTCGCACGTCCACGGGCGCGGTCGCGAGCGCGAGGCGTTGCAGAGCTACGAGGCGTACTTCCGCGATGGCCCGCTGCGCGCGCTGCCACGCAGCGCGGCGGCCGAGCTCGCTCGTGCCGTACGCGCGCGGCCCGAGAGCGAGCCGGCGTGAAGCGGGCGCCTTCCCAGGCGCGGCGCGTGATCCTGCCGAGCCAGCGTGTCGTCGAGGTCGTGATCGATCGGAACGGGGCGCGCCGCGCGGTCGAGGAGCGCTCGCTCTTCCGGGATGCGCTCGCGGTCGTCGGCTCGGATCGGATGCGCGTGAGCGACCCGAAGACGGGGCGCCTCGACGCGGCGGCGATCGACGCGCTGCCGGTCGGCGATTTCCACGTGCTGCGCGATCTGGCGATCCGCGAGGGCCTCGTGCCCGGCGAGGTCGAGAGCTTCGCGTGCGAGAACTGCGATGCGCCGCTCCACTTCGATCCGTCGAAGCTCGCGCCCGAGGACCTCGAGGATCGCTACGAGGACGACGCGATCCCGGCGGAGGTCCGGCTCGCGCTCGACCCGCCGCTCGCGCTCGGCAAGCGGCGCTACACGCACGTGCGCGCGAAGGCCGTCGAGGTGCGCACGGCGCGTCTCTTCTGGCGTCAGCTCGGCAAGAAGGGCAGCGACGGATTCGAGGTGACGCCGAAGCTGCTCGCGTCGATGGGCATCGTGGCGCTCGAGGGCGAGCGCGGCGCGGTGATCGACGAGCCCCGCGCGCTCGCGCGTGCGCTCGCGGCCGCGCCCGACGAAGCATGGAGCGTGGTCGAAGATGCGTTCCTCGCGCTCGCCTATCCCACGCGCGCGATCGCGAGCCTCACGTGCGCACGCTGCGAGACGATCTGCGATCTCGAGGTGCCTTGGCCGCGCGAGCTCTCGCCGGGCCAGTACGAGCGGGCGCCGAGCGCGCGCGCGCCGTTCCCCGACGCGGCCGCCTTCGCCGATCGCGCGCGCGCGATCGCCGACGCGACGTGGCGGAAGATGGACGCGGGCGGGCTCGCGCTCGAGATCGAGCTCGGGGTCCCCGAGGTCGACTCGGGCGGCGTGCCGATGCTCGGCTCGTACGCGCCCGAGACGGACGACGCGGGCACGCGCTTCGTCGTGCGCCTCTACTATCGGACCTTCGAGCGCGAGCACCGCGAGAGCGCTCGCTTCGATTGGGAGAGCGAGCTCGCCGAGACGATCGAGCACGAAGCGCAGCACCATCTCTACTACCTCGCCGGACACGACCCCATGGATGAGGGGGAGCGCGCAGAAAGTGAGCGTGAGCTCGTGCGTCGCGTGGGTGGGGAGAAGCGCTACCGAAAGCTCCAGCGTCGCGCGCTCTTCGACGGCGTGTGGGAAATCGTACGCGTGCTCCTACCCGCGCTCGCGCTGATCGCTCTCGGTGTGTTCGTCCTCTCTCGCTGCGACGCGTGAAGCGCTCTGGAACAAAAGAACACCTTTACCCAACGAGAGGTGTCCCGTAACTTGGATCCGATGGCCGCTCAGCAGTTCCGCGAGAGCGCGCTCGCCGAGCTCGGGGTCCGCTGCGTCGCGTTGCGCGCCGGGGCGACGGCCGCTGCAGCGCGCGAGCTCGCGACGGATTTGCCGACGCTGACACGTGTCATCGAGGAGGCGCGTCGCGAGGGCGCGGCCGTCGATCGCGCCGCAGGCCTCGCCGCACGGCTCGAGGGCGAGAGCGTCGTCGTCCACTCGACGGCGGCGCTGCGTACCGAGTCGCTCGCGTGGGCCGGCGTCGCGCACGAGCTCCGCAACGCGCTCACCACCATCGCCGGCTGGGCGACGATCGCCGCCGACAGCAAGGACGCGGCGCGCCAGCGCCGGGCGATCGCGATGGTGCAGGAGAGCGCGCGGGACGCGATGGACGTCGCGCCCCTGCTGCTCGAGGACGCGAGCAGCGCAGGCTCGACCGAGGTCGCGCGCGCCGTGCGCCAGGCCGTCGATCGACTCTTGCCCGTGGCCGCGTCGCGCAAGGTCGAGCTCACCTGCCGTCGCATCGACGAGGCCAACGTGCGCATGTCGCGTGCCGCGCTCGGCTCCATCGTCGTGAACCTCGTCAAGAACGCGATCGAGGCGTGCGAGACGGGCGGGCACGTCGAGGTCGGTGTGCGCGACGCCGATCGCAAGATCGAGATCCTCGTCGAGGACGACGGGCGCGGAATGACGGACGAGAAGCTCGCGCGTCTGTTCCGCGCGTCGCAGGCCGAGCGCGAGGGCGCACGGGCCGGGCGCGGCATCGGCCTCTCGGTCGTGCGCGAGCTGGTGGGTCGCGCGGGCGGCGCCGTGCGCGCGACGAGCCGCCTCGGCTCGGGCAGCTGTGTGCGCGTCGAGCTCCCCAAGGCGGAGGCCGCGGCGGGCAGCTCGGGCGTTCGTGCGCGCTCGGCGAGCCGCCGCGTGCTCGTGGTCGACGACCACGCCTCGCTCGCGGACCTGGTGGCCTCGGCGCTGACGGCGCGGGGTGCGGAGGTCGTGGTGACGGCGAAGCCGGCGGAGGCGATCGCGGCCGCCGAGGAGGAGCGCTTCGACGTGGCGCTCGTCGATCTCGATCTCGGCGAGGCCTCCGGCGCGCCGCTCGTCAAGCAGCTCGTCGCGCGGCACCTCGCGCGGCGCGTGGTCGTGATGAGCGGCGCGAGCGCCGTGCCCGATCTCGGCGCCGACGGCCTCTTGCGCAAGCCCTTCGATCTGCGGGACGTGGAAGAGGTCGCGCTCGAGTCCACGCGCGTGGGCCGCAAGCGCCGCGCGCAGTAGGTGGCCGAAGGTCCCGGCCCGCGGACGGTCCCGCCGGGCGCGGCCGAGCGGATCCTTCGGAAGCGAGAGGGCTCGCCGTGGTGCCGCGAGGCTGGCGGGCCCGACGAGCGGATCGACTCGAAGCGCCGGCGGACCTAAGGTCGGCGCGTGCTGCGCGAGCGCGCATTTCCGGCCCTCCCCGATGGCGCGATCGTCCTCGAGAACGAGGACGTGATCGTCGTCGACAAGCCGCCATTCGTCCCTTGCCAGGCGAGCGGGGCGGCGGCCGATGACCTGCCCGCGCGCCTCGCGGCCCATCGTGCCGCGCGCGGCGACGCCGACGCCTACGTGGGGGTCCACCAGCGGCTCGATCGCGCGACGAGCGGTCTGGTCGTGTACGCGAAGCGGCGCGAGGCCAACGCCTGGCTCGCGCGCGCCTTCGAGGGCCGCGCGGTCGCGAAGGAGTACGTCGCAGCGGTCGCGAGCGGCCGCGCCCTGCCGGACCGGGCGCGCTGGGAGGACGCGCTGCGCGAGGACGAGGACGGCGTCGTGCGCGTCGTGAAGAAGGGCTCGCCGCGCTCCGTCGTCGCCGCGACCGAGATGCGCGTGCTCGAGCGACGGGGAGAGCGCGCGCTGGTGGGCCTGCGCATCGAGACGGGGCGCACCCACCAGATCCGCGCGCAGCTCGCGCATCGGGGCGCGCCGATCGCCGGCGATGCGTGGTACGGGGGTGCCCCCTGGCGGCGCCTCTTGCTCGCGTCGGTGCACCTCGCGATCCCGGGCCATCTCGACGCGCGCGTCGATCCACCGCGCTCGTTCGGCGACTTTCTCGCGGGCCTCCACTGCGATCCCACGGTCGACGTCGGCTACGCACGCGAGATCCTCCGCGATGCGGCCGAGCATCGCCACGCGCTCGCCCACGATGCCGGCACGAGCTGCTTCCGCTGGCTGAACGACGCCGCCGAGGGCGCGCCCGGGCTCGCCCTCGACGTCTACGGCGAGCACGTCGTCCTGCACGTCTACGACGACCGCGACGTGGGCATGCTCGCGCGCACGCTGGTCGAGCTCGGTGCGCGCGGCGTGTACCTGAAGCGGCGCCCCAAGCGGGCGAACGATCTCGACGAGGCCACCGCACGCGCGCTCGCGCCGCCCGAGCCGATCGCCGGCGAGCCCACGGCGGAGAGCGAGATCGACGTGCTCGAGAGCGGCGTGCGGCTGCGGGCGAGGCTCGGCGACGGGCTCTCGACCGGGCTCTTCCTCGACCAGCGCGCGCATCGGGCGCGGGTGCGCGAGCTCGCCGGCGGCGCGCGCGTGCTGAACCTGTTCTCGTACACGTGCGCGTTCAGCATCTTCGCGGCCCTCGGGGGCGCACGCGAGGTCGTCAGCGTGGATGCCGCTCGCAAGCAGCTCGAGCGCGGCACGCACGGCTTCGAGCTCGCAGGGCTCGATCCGAGAGCGCACGAGACGATCGCGGACGACGCGTTCGCCGTGCTCGATCGCTTCGCGCGGCGCGGGCGCAGCTTCGATCTGGTCGTCTGCGACCCGCCGACCTATTCGTCGGCCGGCAAGACGCGCTTCACGTCGGGCAAGATGTGGAAGGAGCTCGCAGCGCGCGTGCTGCGTGTGCTCGCGCCCCACGGCGCCGTGCTCGCGACGACGAACGATCGGCGCGCGAGCCAGCGCGATCTGCGGGCGGCGTTCCACGAGGCATCGCGCGCGACCGAGATCCGGCTCGCTTCGCTGCGCGATCTCCCGGCGCCCGTGGACTTTCCCGCGCCCATCGGCAGCGAGCCGCATCTCAAGGGCGTGATCGCTCGGCGCTGAGCGCGCGCGCCGGCCTCACCGCACGCTGTTGCGCGTCTGCTTGGCGCGGTAGAGCGCCTTGTCGGCGGTGTCGACGAGCATCGCGGGCTGCAGGATCTCCGGGTGCGGGACCGCGGCCACGCCGATGCTGACGGTCACCGAGAGCCGGGTATCCCCGTGCACGAAGGGATAGCGCTCCACGCTCGAGCGGACGCGCTCGCCGAACGCGCGCGCGGCCTCCAGCGCAATCCCGCGCGACAGGATCCCGAACTCCTCGCCGCCGTAGCGCGCGAAGACGTCCTCGGCGCGGATGACCTTGAGCAGGTGGGCCGAGAGCTGCACGAGCACCGCGTCGCCCGCGGGATGGCCGTACGTGTCGTTCAGGACCTTGAAGTGATCGATGTCGAGCAGCAGCAGCGAGAGCGCCGTCCCGTGGCGCACGGAGTAGGCGAACTCCTGGTCGAGCCGCTCGTCGAGGTACTTGCGGTTGAACGCGCGTGTGAGCCCGTCGCGGAGCGAGGACTCGTACATCGTGCGGTGGTAGTTCTCGTCGATCTCGTCGAAGAGCGCGAAGCGCAGCACGACGCCGTCCCCGAGCTCGACCTTGTCGCCGTCGGCCAGGAGCTGCGGCGTCTTCAAGCGCTGGCCGTTCAAGAACGTGCCGTTGCGCGAGCCGAGGTCCTCGAGGAGCCAGCCTCCGGCGCCCTCGACGATGCGGGCGTGGCGCCGCGAGACCTCGTCGGAGTCGATCGGAATCGTGGCGTCGGACGCGCGGCCGAGGACGACGCCGTGCCCCACGGGGAACACCGCGCCGACGTTCGTTCCTGCGAGGAAGACGAGGCGCGGGCGACGCCGCGTCAGCCCCTTGGCCGGCGTCGCCGAACGCTCGGAGATGCGTGTGGTCTCGTCCGCTTCGCGCCCCATGCGTGGAGGTAGGCTAGCGCGGACCGCGGCCTGAATCGACTGCGAACGAGGGTGTCGGTCTCGGGGGAGGACGTGGGCATCCGCCCCGGTCGTCACTCGGCGCTCGCGGCCGCTTCGGCGGGTGCCGACGCTGGAATCCCGAGCGCGTGCTCGAGGAACGCGTACATGCGCGTGTAGCGCGCGACCAGCGCGCTCACCGGCGTGCCGGCCCCGTGCCCGACCTGCTGCTCGCGGTAGAACCACACGGCGGGGTCGGGGCCGCCGACGGCTTCCTGCAGCCGCGCGGCGAACTTCGTCGAGTGGCCCCAGAACACGCGCGTGTCGTGGTCGGCGGTCTCCACGAGGATCGGCGGGTAGTGCGTGCCGTCGACGACGTGGTGATATGGCGAGTAGTCGTAGAGCCAGCGGAACTGCTCGGGGCTCTCGCTCGATCCGTACTCCGTGACCCAGAGCTCGGCCGGCGGGAACTGGTGGTAGCGGACCATGTCGTAGAGCCCGACGTAGCTCGCCGCGGCGCCGAAGGCGTCGGGGCAGCGCGTGATCATCGCGCCCATCAAGAGCCCTCCGTTGCTGCCGCCGGTGATGCCGATGCGATCCGGGCGCGAGAGGCCGCTCGCGCTGAGCCAGCGGATCACCGCCTCCATGTCCTCGAAGACGTGGTGCTTGTTCTCGAGGTTCCCGGCGCGGTGCCAGTCCTCGCCGAACTCGCCGCCGCCTCGCAGGTTCGCGACGGCGTACACGCCACCGCGCTCCACCCAGTAGAGCGGGCTGCGCGCGAAGCCGGGCAGGAGGGAGATGTTGAAGCCGCCGTAGGCGCTGAGCAGCACCGGCGTCGTGCCGTCGCGCGGCGTGCCGCGACGCTGCACGAGCGTCACCGGGATCGACGCGCCGTCGGTCGAGGGCACGTGCTCCACGACGACCTCGAGCGAGGAGAGATCGATGGGCACGTCGATCGTCACGAAGGGCGCGAGCTCCGGCGCCGTCGTCCCGCGTCGGGGCGCGCGGGCGCGCGGGTCGCGGAGCAGGAGCTGCGGCGCGTCGGCGTAGCCCGAGTACGAGACGACGAGCTGCCCGCTCGCCTCGTCGGCGTCGAGGCCGGCGACCGCGCCGCGGCCGGGGAGGGCGATCTCGTGATCGAGCGAGCCGTCGAGGCGGTGGAGATAGAGGCGCGAGCGCACGTCGTCGATCACGTGGAGCACGTGCGTCTGTCCGGCGATCGTCCAGCCCTCGATCGCGGCGCTACCCTCGGGCACGACGACCTGCCACGTCGATCGATCGGCAGCCGCCGGGCCGGCCACCGCACGCATGAGGCGGTAGCGCGGCGCGCCCTCGTTCGTGAGCACGTAGAGCTGCCCGCGGTGCACGCGCGCCGAGTAGAGGTGGTCCTGCCCCGTCACGATCGGGGTCAGCGGATGCGCATCGTCGGGAGCGTTCACGCGGCCCTGCGCGCGGGCGCCGCGATCGAGCAGCGCGAGGTCCGTCTGCGACCATCCAATCACGTTGCTCACGACCACGTAGCGGTCGTCGTCGGACACGCTCGCGCCCGGGAAGTGCGTGGGGTCGGGCGGCGAGAACACGAGGGCGTCGCCGGCCGGATCGGTGCCGAGCACGTGGAAGAAGAGGCGCATGTGGTAGCTGTCCGGATGCGCTGCGTCCCAATCGGGCTCGCCCTCGCGCGGATAGCGCCGGTAGTAGAACCCGGACTCGTCGTGCAGCCACGCGACGTCGGACCACTTCGTGTGCTCGATCGTGTCCGGGCGCAGCGTGCCCGTCCGCGTGTCGAGCACGTGCATGGTGCTGCGCTCGTCGCCGTTCTGCGAGATGCCGAACGCGAGCAGGTGCCCGCTCGGCGACGCGAAGTACCAGTCGAGCGCCGCGTGATCGCCGTACGTGAGCGGATCGACGAGCACGCGCGCGCGGGTGTCGGGCTCGGACACGCCGCGCACGTAGAGCGCCGGCTGCTCGCGCTCGCCCTCGCGCCGCAGGTAGAAGACCTGCGAGCCTGCGACGAGCGCGCCGCTCACCGAGCCGATCCGCAAGAGCTCGTCGAGACGGCGCGACGTCGCCGGGCGCGACCAGCTCACGATGGCGCTCGCGGTACGCGCGGTCTGCACGTCGATCCACTCGCGCGTGAGCGCGTCGTCGGTCTCGAGCGCGCGGAACGGATCGTCGACGGCGACGCCGTGGATCGTCTCGGTGACGGCGCCCGCGCGCGCGCGATGGTTCAGTAGCTCGATCGGGCTGCCACCCGTCACCGCTTCCGCGGGGCCGGCATCTTCTCTCTCGTCGGGCATCGCCGGATACTCTGCCGGAGGCGTAGGGCTGTTTCCGCAGCCCGCCAGAGTGAGCGCGAGGACGAGGCGAAAGCGACGCGACATGAGCGAGGCGTCGCAGAAGGAACGCGGGCCCGCAAGCCCGCGCCCTCGCGTCAATGGAGCATGGGTGTGGCGGCGAGGCGCTCGCGGATCGCGACGCGGCCGGGCCGCGCGTAGAACGTGTTCGCCGTGCTCCCCGGCGCGCCGCAGCTGACCGGGATGAGCCCGATCGAGCGCGCGTGGTCGTGATCCATGCGCCCACCCCAGTCGTCGATCTCGCTCTCGCACGGAGACCACGTACGCGCATCGTCGAGCTCTCGGGCCACGAGACCGCGTGCGAGGCCGAGCACGAAGAGCCACGCGTCGCGATCCGAGCGTGACCACGCGGGGCTCCGCACGCTCCGACACACCTCGTCACGACACACGGTGCGTGTCGTTCGCCATCTCGCAGGCTCCGATCCGTCGCTGCGCAGATCGGCGGCCCAGCGATTCGTGTCGGTGTCGGTCGGATCGAAGATGCGTGTCGAGTACGCGTGCGCGAAGAGAACGTAGGCGCGCTCGCGCGGCAGCGGGGTCGCGTCGTGGCCCTCGCTCTCGAGCCGCTCGCGGCGCGCGAGGTCCATGTGATAGGCGCCGCGCAGCAGCACTTCGTGGATGGCGGCGCAGTCGGCGCCGTAGGGCATCGAGGGCTCGCGGCGTCGCACCCACTCCTCGTGATCACCGTCGCCGTCCGCGTCGCTCACGTCGCGAATCGGCAGCGAGGCTTCGTGCGCACAAATCCGCGCGAGGACCAGCTCCATCGTCTCGCGCTCCGGAGGTCGTACACGCTGAGCGGATACATGACCGGCGGAAAGGCCGATGCAGAGGATGGCGGAGCCCCCGAGTCGAAACGCAGCGGACGAGGTGACCATGACGGGGCGGCCGGCGTGCACGCGCGGTGCCGATTCCCTGTTCACGTGACCACGGGACGAGCGTTCACGAATGGTAAACGTGCCTTCTCGAATCGCGCGCCCGATGGGGCCGATGTGGGCCGCGCGCTGTGCCACGATTGCGACCGAGCGTCACGGGTGGCTACTGCCCCTGTCATGATCGCGACGGCCGCATTTCATCCCTGAAATCCAGACAAATTCTAGATTCGAGTGATGACCATGAACAACCCAGAATCAGCCGAGTTTCGTCGTGTCAGCGATCGATGGCTCCTCGTGGCCGCGGTGCTCGGAGGGCTCGGCGTCGCGCTCGGTGCGTTCGGCGCGCACGGGCTGCGCACGATGCTCGCGAGCGTCGCCGATGCGGAGCAGCGGCTCTCGTGGTGGGAGACCGGCGCCCGCTATCACCTGATCCACGCGCTCGCGTGCGCGCTCGCGGCGTGGTCCCACGAGCGCAGCGAAGGCGCTCGCTCGGCGCGCGTGGCGTCCGCGCTCTTCGTCGTCGGGACGAGCGTGTTCGCCGGAACGCTCTACGCGATGGCGCTCGGCGCGCCGCGCTGGCTCGGCGCGATCACGCCCCTCGGCGGCGTCTCGCTCATCGCCGGCTGGATCGCGCTCGCGATCTCGGCGCGACGCGCGCGCTGATCGATGGAAGGCAGAAGTGATCGGCAAGAGTGCTCGCCTCGCGAAGTGCCCGGATGGGAGCGGCGAAGCCGCGGACGGGAGGGCGCGGAGCGAGGCGAGCCGAACCGTGCTCGTCCCGCAGGCCCCGGACGGGAGCGGCGTCGGCCCGCGGACGGAAGGGGCCGGAGCCGACGAGCCGATTCATCAGCGGCGGACCTTCATCCCGAACAGGTCCGCGAGCGCGAGCGCGGCCTCCTCGGGGATCACCACGCCCTGCACGCGGTTCTGGCGTGGGTCGACGAGCGCGCCGCGCGTGCCGGCGAGGCTCGCGCCGCGCAGGTCGCAGTCCTCGAAGCGCGCGCCCTCGAGCTCCGAGCCATCGAAGCGCGCCTTCTGGAGATCCACCCGCACGAAGCTCGCGTGCCGCAGGTTGCAGCGATCGAGGGAGAGCTTGCGGAGCGAGAGGCCCACGAACATCGCGTACTCCAGGCTCGACTCGGCGAACGCCACGTCCGGGAAGTCGGACACGCCCGACCAGTCGACCCCCATGAGCTTCGAGCGCGTGAAGCGCGCTCCGCGCAGCGCGAGCCCCTCGACCTTCGCGCGCGTCAGATCGCACGCGTCCATCTCCACGTCCTCGAGCCGCGCGCTTCGCCAGCGCGTCTCGCCGAGCTTGCAGCGCACGAAGACGCACCGCGCGAAGTCCTTGCCGGCGAGATCGGCGCCCGCGAGGTCGAGCCCCTCGAAGCGCTCGCCCTCGAAGCTCGTCCCTGCGAGGACGTGCGCTCGCGCGTCGCCCGACATGCTCAGCTCGCGAGCGTCATCTCGACGAGGAGATCGCCCGCCTTCAGCACGTCACTCTTGGCCACGGCGACGCGCTGGACCGTGCCGTCGATCGGGGAGGCCACGACGGTCTCCATCTTCATCGCGCTCAGCACGCAGAGGGGCTCGCCCTTCTTCACGCTCGCGCCCTGCTTCACGCGCACGTCGACGACCGTGCCCGGCATCGGCGCGCCGATGGAGCCCGGGTCGCCGACGTTGGCGCGCTCGCGCTGCTTCACGCTCGTCTTGGCCTTCTTGTCGGCCACGGTGATCGCGCGTGGCTGCCCGTTCAGATCGAAGAACACGCGGCGGTTGCCCTCCTCGTCGAGCTCGCCGATGGCGCGCAGCGTGACGACGAGCGTCTTGCCGCGCTCGATGTCGAACATGAGCTCCTCGCCCTTCGCGAGCCCCACGAGGAACTGCCGCGTCGGGAGGCGCGAGACGTCACCGCGCTCCGTGCGGAAGTTGCGGTAGTCGCGGAACACGTCCGGGTACATCGCCGCGCTCATGATGTCGTGATCGCGGATCCAGATGCCGGGGTGCTCGGCCTCGAGATCCTTCTTGAGCTTCTCGAGATCGAGCGGCGCGAGCTCGGTGCCGGGGCGGCCCTGCATCGGCTTCTTGCCGCGCAGGACGCGGGTGCGGAGGGGCTCGGGGAAGCCGCCGTGTGGCTGGCCGAGGCGCCCCTCGAAGAACTCCACGACGCTCGACGGGAACGAGAGCGTGTCGGCCTTCTCGACCACGCTCTTCGCGTCGAGATCGTTCTGCACCATGAACTGCGCGAGGTCGCCGACCGTCTTGCTGCTCGGCGTGACCTTGATGATGTCGCCGAGCACGAGGTTCGCCTCGCGGTACGAGCGCTTGATCGCGCTCCAGCGATCGCCGAGGCCGTTCTGCTGCGCTTGGAAGAGGAGGTTCGTGTACTGGCCGCCTGGCATCTCGTGCTCGTGCAGGTCGGGCGCGTAGCCCGTCATGCCGGTCTCGAAGGGCGCATAGAGCGCGCGCGCCTCTTCCCAGTAGCCGTTGAGCAGACGGATCGCGTCGGGATCGATCGAGGTGTCGCGGGCCGTGCCGCGGAGCGCGGTGACGACGGCGCTCATCGTCGGCTGCGAGGTGAGGCCCGCCATCGCCGGCAGCGCCAGATCGACCGCGTCGGCGTCGGCCTCGGCGCAGGCGAGCATCGAGGCCACGCCGGTGCCGGCCGTGTCGTGCGTGTGCACGTGGATGGGCAGCTCGGGGAAGGCGCGGCGCAGCGCGCCGATGAGCATCGTGGCCGCGCGGGGCTTGAGCAGGCCGGCCATGTCCTTCACGGCGAGCACGTGGATGCCGAGCTTGGCGAGCTGCCCCGCGAGGTCGACGTAGTACTGCAGCGAGTACTTGGTGCGCCCCGCGTCGCTGACGTCGCCCGTGTAGCAGATCGCGGCCTCGATCACGCCGCCGGCCTGGCCGACCGCATCGATGCCGAGCTTCAGGTTCTCGACGTAGTTGAGCGAGTCGAAGATGCGGAAGACGTCGACGCCCTTGTCCTTGGCCATCTTCGCGAACGCGTAGACGACGTTGTCGGGGTAGCTCGTGTAGCCCACCGCGTTCGCGCCGCGGAAGAGCATCTGGAAGGGCACGTTCGGCACGAGCGCGCGCAGGCGCTCGAGGCGATCCCAGGGGCACTCGTGCAGGAAGCGCAGTGCCACGTCGAACGTCGCGCCGCCCCAGCACTCGAGCGAGTAGAGAGAAGGCATCAGGCGCGCCGTGTGGGGCGCGATCTTCTCGAGATCGAGCGTGCGCACGCGCGTCGCGAGGAGCGACTGGTGCGCGTCGCGCCACGTCGTGTCGGTGACGAGCAGGCCGCGGTGCTGGCGCACGGCTTTGGCGAACGCCGCGGGCCCGAGGTTCACGAGCACGTCGCGGAAGCCCTGCGGGGGCGGCGACTTGAGCGACGCGTAGGTCGGCGGGATCACCGGCGGCGTCGGCTCGATCTTCGCCGGCATCGGCCCGCTCGCCGTCATCCCCACCTGCTCGGGGCCGTTCACCGCGAGGTCGGCGAGGTAGCGCAGGATGCGCTGCGCGCGGTTCTTCCGGTTCGGCAGCTCGAAGAGCTCGCGCGTCGCATCGACCCACGCGGTGTACGTGTTCGCCTGCGCGAAGTCCGGATGGCGCAGCACGTTCTGGAGGAACGGGATGTTCGTGCTGACGCCGCGCACGCGGAACTCGGCGAGCGCGCGGTGCAGCTTGTGGATCGCGTCCTCGAAGGTGAGCGCGCGCGCCGTGACCTTCACGAGGAGCGAGTCGTAGTCGGGCGCGATCTGGGCGCCCGCGTAGCCGCTGCCGGCGTCGAGCCGGATGCCCATGCCCTCGCCCGCGCGGAAGGCCTCGATGCGGCCGGTGTCGGGCTGGAAGTTCTTGCGCGGGTCTTCGGTCGTGACGCGGCACTGCACGGCCACGCCGCGCACCTGTACGGCGCCGGGCACCAGACCGAGCTCGGCGAAGGTCGCCCCGCCTGCGATCCGGATCTGCGACTGCACGAGGTCGACACCGGTGACCTCTTCGGTGACCGTGTGCTCGACCTGGATGCGCGGATTGACCTCGATGAAGTAGTGACGCGCGCCCTTGCGGCCACCGCCGTCCACGAGGAACTCGACCGTGCCGGCGTTGCGGTAGCCCGCCGCGGCGCAGAGCTTCACGGCGTCGGCGCAGAGCGCGGCGCGCACGTCGGGATCGAGCGCCTGCGCGGGCGCCATCTCGACGACCTTCTGGTGCCGGCGCTGGACCGAGCAGTCGCGCTCGAACAGGTGCATCACTTCGCCGGCGGCGTCGGCGAGGATCTGCACCTCGATGTGGCGCGGGCGATCGACGTAGCGCTCGAGGAACACGGTGCCGTCGCCGAAGGCCGCGAGGGCCTCGCTGCGGCAGCGATCGAAGGCCTCGGCGAGCTCGCTCGCCTCCCGCACGACGCGCATGCCGCGCCCGCCGCCGCCCATCGCGGCCTTGATGATGACGGGAAGGCCGGCCTTCTCGACGAACGCGCGCGCTTCGTCGATCGTCGCCACGGGGCCGTCGGTCCCTGGCACGGTCGGGATGCCGACCTCCTTGGCCAGCGAGCGCGCGCTGGTCTTGTCGCCGAAGCGCCGGAGCACGTCGGCCGAAGGACCGACGAACGCGATGCCCGCCTCGTCGCACGCCTTCGCGAGACCCGCGTTCTCGGCGAGGAAGCCGTAGCCCGGATGGATCGCGTCGACGTTCGCTGCCTTCGCGATCTCGATGATCTCCTCGACGCCGAGGTAGGCGGCGACGGCGTTCTTGCGCTTGCCGCCGGGGAGCGCGCCCACGAGGTACGCCTCGTCGGCCTTGTAGCGGTGGAGGTGGACGCGATCCTCGTGCGAGTAGATCGCCACCGTCGACAGACCGAGCTCGGTCGCGGCGCGGAACACGCGGATCGCGATCTCGCCGCGGTTGGCGCACAGGATCTTCTGGATGGGCCGCTTGCGCGGGGCGGAGGAGCTCGGGGTCGCCGTCACGGAGGCCGACGTTATCGCGAAGATCCATCGCGTCGAGCCTCGGCACGATGGATCTTCGCGCACGCGCGAGGGAGCCCCGGGCCGGCTCCCTCGGACGGGGCGTCGGCCCTTCAGCGCAACGGCGCGTCACGCGCGCGCGGCGCTTCCGGCGCTCCACCGACGCCGATCTCGGGCGGGAATCGCTCCTTCCACCAGGCCGTCGCGAGAGCGCTCGCGAGCAGACCGAAGCCCACGGCCACCGAGCCGGCGCCCCACTCGGCGAGATTGCGCGGCACCCGCAGCGCGCCCGAGGTGACGAGGCCGTGCAGCACGGTCGGCGCGAGCGCGAGCACCGGGAGCGGGCGGCGCGCGCGCCAGATCCAGAGCGCGCACGCGGCCGCGAGGACGAGGTCGAGCGCGAGCACGTGCTCGAGCGCCGGCTCGGGGAAGCCGCCGTGTTGCGGGAAGAGCGCGCGCCAGATCGCGAAGTGCCCGAGCGCGAGCGCGGTGACGAGGTAGCGCGCGCGCCAGGGCTCGGGGGCGGGCGCGTAGGTCGGCTCGAGGAGCGCGGGCACGACGAGCGCCGGCTCGGCGGGGCCGCCGCGATACGGCGAGGGGACCGGCGCCGGCGGCTCGAGCCGCGCGGGGTCGGAGGCGCTCCGGAAGGCGCGCAGCGCGAGCGTGATCGCGACGAGCAGCGGCGTCACCGTCGCATCACCGAAGTGCGCGAGCGTGGGCGCGAGCGCGAGCGCGATCAGCGCCCAGAAGGTGCGCTCGCTCCGTGCCCAGCGCGTCGCGAAGAGCAGCAGCACGGACCCGAGCGGGACCGGGTCGATGCCGTCGAACAGAGCGTGGGCGACGGCGGCCGCGCCCCAGAGGGCCCACGTGCCGTGGACCGCGCGGCGCCCGCGGTAGTCGAACCCCGTCTCGCTCTCCACGGTGCGCCGCACGAAGAGCCCGGGCATCACCGCGGCGAACACGCCGAGGGTGCGGATCTCCTGGCCCCAGCGCCACATCGCGTGCGCGAGCAGCGGCGTGAGCGCGACCGAGCACGCACCTGCGAGGGCCACGAAGAGCGCAGCGCGCGACAGGCGCAGCCCGAGGGCGCGCGCGAGCAGGCGTAGCTTGAGCGCGAAGAGCGCGATCCACCCGAGCGCCGCGGCGAGGCCCACCGCGCCGAGGAAGGCGTCGCGCTCCACGTGGAGCGTGAGGTCGCATTGGTAGAGCGCCGCGAGCAGGCCGAGCATCACGGCCATGCGCCCCTGCCCGAAGCGCCGCAGCATCGCGGCGCCGCCGATCAGCAACAGCGCGTAGAGCTCGGCGACGAACGAGAGCCCGAGGCCGGCCGCGGCGTCGCGCTGGCCGAGGCCGCACGAGAGCAGCGTGAGGCCGGCGAGCACGAGGACGGCGCTGATCAGGTAGCGCGGGTCGTACTCGACGAACGAGTGATGGAGGATCGCGCGGAGCGTGAGCGGCGGTGGCCTCGGGGTCTGCGGTGGCGGCTCCGACGGCGGTGGTGGGGCGAAGGGATCGACGAGCGGCGTGCCGCTCTCGGAATCGGCGTCGACGGGTAGGGTGCGCTCCATGCGGCTCTGCTCAGCACGTCGAGTGCCATCCGCGCGGCCCCGCAAAAGAACGAGATCCACCGACTCGTCGGGGCCTGGCCTCGACATCTCGTCACGCGCGCGCCTGCGCTCGTGACGCGACGTCTTCGCACGGGAGGTCGACGCTCGCGCGCGCGCCTGCGAGGCTCGCCCCGCGATGACGTCGTCGACGTTCCTCTCTTCTGCGCCCGCGGGATGCGCCCGCCATGCGATCCGTGTTCGCTACGGCGACACCGACCAGGCCTCGGTCGTGCACCACGCCGCCTATCTCGCCTATTTCGAGGAGGCGCGCATCGAGCACCAGCGCGCGCGCGGCCTCGACTACCGCGCCTTCGAGGCCGAGTCGGGGCTCGGCCTGCCGGTCGTGGCCGCCGACCTCCGCTACCGGGCGCCCGCGCGCTTCGACGACCTCGTGCACGTGCAGAGCTGGGTCGAGTCGATCACACGCGCGCGCGTCGTCTACGCGCAGCGGGTGGTGCGAAGCGAGACCGTGCTCGTGGAGGCGCGCATCACGCTCGCGGCCGTGCACCTCGCCGAGGCCCGGCTCGTTTCGATCCCGGCGCGGGTCGCCGAGGCTTGCTCGCGCGCGTGAGCGCGGGTAGCTCCGCTCCATGAGCGCTCCCGTGATTCGTCCCATCGAGCCGCGCGACGATGCCGCCGTCGCGGCGATCATCCGCAGCGTGATGACGAGCTACGGCGCGAGCGGCCCCGGCTTCGCGATCCACGATGCCGAGGTCGGCGGCATGAGCGCCGCGTACGCACGCCCGGGGGCCGCCTACTTCGTCGTGGAGCGCGAGGGCGTCGTGCTCGGCGGCGCCGGCATCGCGCCGCTCGACGGCGGCGACGCGAGCACGTGCGAGCTGCGCAAGATGTACTTCCTGCCGGAGGCACGCGGCCTCGGGCTCGGGCGCGCGATGCTCGAGCGCTGCCTCGAGACCGCGCGCGCGCTCGGCTACCAGCGCTGCTACCTCGAGACGCTGACGGGGATGGACCAGGCGCAGGCGCTCTACGTGAAGCTCGGCTTCACGCGCATCGCGGGGGCCTGCGGATCCACGGGCCACCACGGGTGCGATCGCTTCTACGAGAAGATGCTGTGAAGACGCGGCGAGCGTCGTCGACGACGGATGTCCTCGGCGCCATACTCTTCGGGTGAGCGACACCTGGCAGTGGGCCGCCGTGGCCGTGATCGAAGGGCTCGCGCTCCTCTACTTGGCGCGCAAGCTCTTCGGCCCGGTGACCGCGCCCGTGCGGCGCCGGCCCGACGTGCCGGTGAGCGCGCTCGTGCGCAAGCCGAAGAAGTAGCGCGCGGCCTCGCGGCGGCTGGCGGAAGGCGCCCCTTCGGACAACGTTCGCACCGATGAGCAAGTCTCGAGGCTCGGTTCCCCCGACCCGCATCTCGATCCTGCGCGACACCGAGCCGCGCGCGGGTGGCGCGTACGTCCTCTACTGGATGACGGCGGCGCGCCGCATCTCCTACAACTTCGCGCTCGAGCGCGCGGTGCACTGGGCGCGCGAGCTCGGCAAGGGGCTCGTGGTCCTCGAGCCGCTCCGCATCGGCTATCCGTGGGCGAGCGATCGCTTCCACGCCTTCGTGATGGACGGCATGCGCGACAACGAGGCCGCGCTCTCCGGCTCGGGCGCGCTCTACCATCCCTACGTCGAGCCCGAGGCAGGGGCCGGCAAGGGGCTCGTCGAGGAGCTCGCGAAGGACGCGTGCGTCGTCGTCACCGACGAAGCGCCGTTCTTCTTCCTCCCGCGGATGCTCGCCGCGACTTCGCCACGCATCCCGGTGCGCTTCGAGGCCATCGACGGCAACGGCCTCGTTCCGCTGCGCGCGGTGACGCAGTCGTTCACCTTCGCGCACCAGTTCCGCCGCTTCGTCCAGAAGACGATCCGCCCGCACCTCGAAGTGCTGCCCGCCTCCGACCCGCTGCGCGGCGCGGAGCTCGTGCCCGTCGCGTTGCCGCGGGCGGTCTCCGAGCGCTGGCCGCGCGTGCCGGCCTCCGATCTCGCGGCGCCTGCCGCGCTCGTGTCTCGCCTCGCGATCGATCACCGCGTGCCCATCGTGGAGGACCGCGGCGGCCACGCGTTCGCGCACAAGCGCCTCGCCGCCTTCGTGCGCTCGCGCCTCTCGGCCTACCACGAGGACCGCAGCCATCCCGACGACGGCGCGGCGAGCGGCCTCTCGTTCCACCTGCACTTCGGTCACCTCTCGGCGCACGAGATCTTCGCGTCGCTCGCTCGCCACACCGACTGGTCGAGCGAAAAGCTCGGCGCGAAGGCGCACGGGCGGCGCGAGGGCTTCTGGAACCTGAGTGACGCGGCCGACGCGTACCTCGACGAGCTCGTGACGTGGCGCGAGCTCGGCCTGGCCCGCGCGAGCCGCGGGCGCGACACGATCGGCTGGGCGGATCTGCCGGCGTTCGCGCGCACCACGCTCGAAGCGCACGCGTCCGATCCGCGCCCGCACGCCTACGACCTCGGGACGCTCGAAGAAGGCCGCACGCACGATCCGGTGTGGAACGCCACGATGCGCCAGCTCCGCGAGGAGGGCCGCATCCAGAACTACCTGCGCATGCTCTGGGGCAAGAAGATCCTCGAGTGGAGCCGGCGCCCGGAGGACGCGCTCGAGACGATGGTCACGCTCAACGATCGCTGGTCGGTCGATGGGCGCGACCCGAGCTCGTACACCAACATCGGGTGGGTGCTCGGCCTCTACGATCGCCCTTGGGCGCCGGAACGACCGATCTTCGGGATGGTCCGATACATGAGCTCCGATGCGGCGATGAAGAAGCTCCGCATGAAGGAGTGGATGGCGCGCTGGGGCGAGAAGGGCACCTCGCAGCGCTCGCTCGCGCTCGACTGACGGCAGCACCGCGAGCGCGCGTGTTAGCGTGGAGCGCATGAACCGCCTCGCTGCGCTCCCTCTCCTCCTCGCGCCGTTCGCGCTCACCGGCTGCCCGCACACGATGGATCGGCAGACGACCCTGCCGCGCCTGCGCACGGCGATCGACGGCGAGGTCACCGACGCGACGACGCTCGAGGACCACAACCAGCTCGTCGAGGACATCGTGCAGAGCGGCGTGCTCGAGGGGATGTTCGAGTCGGAGGTCGAGCAGGCGCTCGGCCGCGGCCAGGACTGCGGCACACGCGACGTCTGCGCGCAGCACGGCTTCCGCGGCTCGGACTGGACCTACGAGGTCGGCCACGCCCCGGGCGATCCGAGCCTGCCGGCCGGGCCCACGCTCGTCGTCGGCTTCGATCGCACGGGGCGCGTCGACAACACCTACTACCAGGTGCGTCGCGGCCCCGCGTCGCACCCTTGAGCGCCCCGGCTCAAGGGCTCGTCGCCGTCACGTCCTCGAGCACCGGGGCCTCGCCCTGCACGACGCGATAGCGGTGCCCCGCCACGACGTGGAACGCCTGCGTCGGTAGGCCCGGCGCGGGCCAGCGGATCTCCACGTCCGCCTCGCGCCCGGTGCCGAGGCCGAAGTGCTGCACGAGATCGTCCTGCGCCGAGTAGTGGCCGTGGCCGCCCTCGACGTCGTGGCGCTGCGTGACGCCGTCGATGGTGAGCGCGACGCGCGCGCCGATCGCCGGGCGATTCGCCGTCGTGCCGACGAGGTGCAGCTGGATGAAGTTGCCGCCGATCACGTTCCGGAAGTAACGGATCTGCTGGGTCGGGTAGCAGTCGTCCGGCGCTGTCGCGTCGCAGCGCGCGCGCGAGTGGCCGACCACCACGTCGAGGTCCCCGTCGCGATCGAAGTCGGCGACGCCGATGCCGTGGCTGCGGTGGTGATCGATGCCCTGCGCGATCGGCACGCTCTCGAAGTGCAGCGCGCTCGTCTGGTGCACGAGGACGCCGTGGTTGCCCGCGTAGTCGCTCATGCCGAAGTAGAGGTCGAGCCAGCCGTCGTTGTCGAAGTCGAAGATCGCCCCCGACATGATCCCTTCGTTCCAGCCGTTGGGATCGTCGTGCGGGATCACGATGCCCATCGCGTCGCGGCCCGGACGATCGAAGGTGACGTCGTGCTGGCCGTCGTTGACGAGAAGCTCCGCGTGGTCGGAGTTGTCGCCGGCCCACCAGTGCTGGATCTCGCTCGTGAGCAGGTCGAGGTCGCCGTCGTTGTCGACGTCGCCGCACATCGTGGCGCCGCTGTTGCCGCCGAGCCGGAAGGCGTGCGTGTCCGTGCTCGGGTCCCACTGCGCGGGCGAGGGGCACTGGAGCACGGGTCGCGGGTTGGCGGGGCAGCCGGCCGAGGTCGGCGTGCTCTGGCAGAAGCAGAGCGCGAACTGGTTGTCGGTCCAGTCCATCTCGTCGTCGTAGGCGTAGCCGGACGCGACCGAGCGGTTGGTGTACGTGACGGGCCCCGTGCCCTCGCGCGTCGCCTGCCACAAGTGGTTCGGTGCGCGCCCGTAGGACGCGGCGAGCAGATCGGGAAGGCCGTCGTCGTTCAGGTCGCACGCGTTCGCCGACCACGCGCGCGGGTGGCCCAGCCCCGCGTCGATGTCGTCGATGCGGATCCAGTCCTGCGTCAGGACGCCGCTCGGTGTCGTGACGTCGTGGAAGCCACCGGCGCCGTCGTTCTCGTAGAGGCGGCTCGTCACGAGGAACGAGCCGCTGGTCGTGGTGAAGCCGTATTCCGAGACGAAGAGATCGAGATCCCCGTCCACGTCGTAGTCCACGAACGAGGCGCCGGAGGGGGAGTCGGTGAGCTCGCCGATGACCTCGTCGATGGGGCGCACGATGGTCGTCTCGGGCGCGAGCGAGAAGGTGTGATCGGCGTTCTGCAGCACGAGCTCGCTGTGCTCGTTGCCGTTGTTCGTCGGATTCTCGGTCGAGACGCCGAGGTAGGCATCGAGATCGCCGTCGCCGTCCACGTCGCCGAAGACCGCCACGTCGACGGGCCGCTCCTGCGCATCGCCGGAGCGCCGTGCGAGGATGTGGCTCTCGGCCGTGACGTCCACGAAGCTGCCGTGCTGATCGTTGCGCAAGAGGCGCGACCATCGGAGGCCGTCGCCGACGACCGCGCGACCGTTGAGCACGAAGAGATCGGTCCAGCCGTCGCCGTCGTAGTCGATCGCGTGGATGCGCGTCCCGAGCGCACCGTCGAGCCCGACGTCGTGGGTGTGCTCCTCGAAGGCCTGCATGCCCAGCGCCCAGCGTGTCCCGGGCCCGGCGATGATCGGGATGGTCGGGGTGGTAGCCGCGGGCGTGCCGCAGGAGGGGACGAGAACGAAGAGACAAGCGAGGCGGAGGGCACGGCGCATGGGCGCCATGCTACCGCGAGCGCCCGCCCGCTGCCGTCCTCACCGACACGGCACGCGCGCGCCCGCGGTGGGCGAGCCGGGCTCGGTGCAGCGGTTTCCGAGCCCGCTCGCGGTGCACATGCAGTCGTGCATCGTCGCGACGGCCGCGCTGCACTGCGGCGTTCCCGTGTACTCGAACGCGTCGGCGCAGTCGCCGGAGCAGACGATCGCGATGCCACACGTCGTGCGCGACGGAGCCCGGTCGCTCGTGCCGCTGCAGTCGTAGTCCCAGCTCGACGGTGTGCAGCTGCCCGCGCAGAGGCACGTGCCGCAGACGCGCACGGTCGTCCCCGAGGTGCTGCAGGTCGAGATCCCGATGCTGCAGATCGGGTCGGCGAAGTACGCGGTCTGGCCCGGGTGCACGTTCGCGTTCGTGTCGTTGCAGTCGTCGACCGGAAGGCCGCCGGGCCCCGAGCTGCACACGGTCGTCGGAGAAGGCGCATGCCCATCGCCGTCGACGTCTTCCTCCATCGCGACGCCGCCGGGGCTCACGCCGTTCGAGCAGTTCGAGTCGACGCGATCGCAGATCTCGGTGGCGCCGGGGTGGATGGAGGCGACGGCGTCGTTGCAGTCGTCGCGCGCGAAGCCTCCCACGCAGCCCGCGGTCGGCGGTGCGTGCATGTCGCCGTCGCCGTCCTCGTCGCTCGCGGTGGCGCCCCCCGACGAGCAGTCGCTGTCGAGCCCGTCACAGACCTCGGTCGCGCCCGGGTGGATCGTCGCGTCGGCGTCGCGGCAGTCGATGTCCGCCCCGAGCGGAGCGCGCGCCGTGTAGCCGGGCGGGCACTCTCCGTGGACGGGCGGGCGGCCGGACGTGCGGCATTGATCGGACATCGCGGCGCTCGCGGCCGGGTAGCCGTCGTCGTCGCCGTCGGCGAAGCAGGGCACCAGCACGCCGTTGTCGATGACGCCGTCGCAGTCGTCGTCGACGCCGTTGCACGTCTCGGTCGCAGGCAGGATCGAGCAGTCGGTCCAGTGTCCGTTCGAGCAGTTCTGCGTGCCCGAGCCGCAGCGGCCCGGGAGTGGACAGGGCTGCGAGCCCATGCCGGAGCACGTGCAGAGCGAGGGCGGGTTCGTCATCCCGTCGCAGTTCTCGTCGCGCGGCGCGCCGCCGTCGGGCGCGTCGCACACCTCGGCGGCGCCAGGGTGGACCATGTTGTCCGCGTCGTCGCAGTCGGTGTGATCGTCGACGAAGCCCGCCGGCGCGAAACAGGCCTGCGTCGTGTCGGCGGCGGGGTCGACGTCTCCGTACCCGTCCGCGTCGGCGTCGGCGTAGAAGGTGAGCCGCACGCCCTCGTCGGTGGCCGAGTCGCAGTCGTCGTCGACGCCGTTGCAGGCCTCCACCGCGCCCGGGTGGACGGCCGCGCCCATGTCGTTGCAGTCGGTTCCGCAGCTCGCCGTGCCGCTCGCGTCCACGTTGCAGCAGCGCGCGTCGGGCACGCCGTCCCCGTCGCTGTCCCGGTAGCCGTAGGTCGTCGGGTCGCAGTCCTCGTCGTGCATGTTCGTGTCGCACGACTCGGCGTTGCCCGGATGCCGGTTCGGGTCGGCGTCGTCGCAGTCGTCGCCGCCGCAATCGATCGAGCGGTGCGTGTCGCCGTCGGCGTCGGCGGCCGCGCCGCCGCAGCTCGTCGCCACGCAGCGGCCCATGCCCTCGTCGCAGCGCTGCGTGGCCGAGCAGGGCGCGGTCCCGAGGACGCAGCCGCGCGTGTCCGCTCCGGAGGCGCTGGGGTTGCAGCGCTCGATGCCCGTGCAGTACGCGTGGTCGTCGCAGTCGGCGTCGGATCGGCAGGCGGCCGGAGCGCCCGAGTCGATCCCCGTGTCGGCCGCCGCGTCGGGCGTGCTCGGCGTCTCGCCCCCTCCGCACCCCGCGACGACGAGCCAGCCGACGACCCCCGCGATCCCGGTCGCGCGGCCCATGCGAGATCCCATTTGCTGCCTCCCACGGCGACGCTGCCAGTGCAGTTCATCGGCAGCCATGGTCATTCTGCCCGCGCGCCCTCCGCGGCGAGATCGTGGAGCGGGGAAGCCGCTCGGCCCTCAGCGCAGCGCGCGGCCGAGCATGATGCCGAGCGCACCGGCGACGAGGCAGAGCACGATCGTCGCCGCGCCGTAGCCGAGCGCCATCGGCGTCGCGCCGCCGACGCCGAGCCGCAGGAGCTCGAGGTCGAACGACGAGTAGGTCGTGAAACCGCCCATCACGCCGACCCCCAGGATGTGGCGGACCTCCACGTCGGCCCAGCGGCGATCGCCCGCGACCTCTACGATCACGCCGAGCAGGAAGCAGCCGAGCACGTTCACCGCGAACGTCGCCCACGGGAACGCCGGCGGCGTCCAGGGCCCGATCGCGCGCCCGAGCCCGAAGCGCAGCGCGGTGCCGATGGCGCCGCCGAGCGAGACGAGGAGATAGGCACGCATCGCAGGCACCCTACGCCAGGCCGTTCCACGGGCGCAGTTTTCGTCGCGTGTTCGTGGATCCGCGAGGACGTCGGTTGGGCTACCGTGGCGCGATGCTTTCGCTGCGCGCTCGACGGGCCTCGTGCACCTTCGCCTCGCTTCTGTGGTCGTGCGCCGCGCTGGTCGCCTCGTGCGGGGGCCCGGCCGGGGGTGAGGATGCGGGGGCGTCCGATGCTGCCGTCGACGCCTCCGGCCCGTGCACGTCGGCCGCCGACTGCGACGATGGCCTCTTCTGCAACGGCGCGGAGGCGTGCACCGCCGACGGGCGCTGCGTGAGCGGGCCGCTCGTCGTCTGCGACGACGGGATCGCCTGCACGACCGACGGCTGCTCCGAGCGTGATCGTCGCTGCGTCGCGGCGCCGCCGGACGCGGACGGCGACGGGTACGGCGACGCGCGCTGCGTGGACGGCACCGGCACCGCGCTCGGCGCGGACTGCGACGACGCCGACGCCGCGCGCTATCCGGGCAACCACGAGGTCTGCGACGCGGGAGGGCACGACGAAGACTGCGACGAGGCCACGCACGGCGCCGTCGACGCCGACTTCGACGGCTACGAGGACGCGCGCTGCTGCAACGGCACGGCGTGCGGCGACGACTGCGACGACGCGCACGCGAGCGCGCATCCCGGAGGCGCCGAGGTCTGCAACCTCGTCGACGACGACTGCGACGCGAGCATCGACGAGAACGTGGCGACGGCCGGCTACGCCGACACCGATCACGACGGGTACGGCGACGCGGCCGCACCGCTCTCGGCGTGCACCACGGCGGCGGGCTTCAGCGCCGACCCCGGCGACTGCGACGACCACGACCCGGCGCGCAATCCCGCCCAGCTCGAGCTCTGCGACACGAAGGACAACGACTGCGACACGCGCATCGACGAGTCGGCGGCGGCGGTGCCCTGGTACCGCGATCTCGACGGCGATGGCTTCGGCAGCGCGCGCTCGGGCACGACCTCGTCGTGCACGGTGCCCGCGGGCTATTCGCTGCGTGGGACCGACTGCGACGACACGCAGGCCGGCGTGAGCCCGGCGGCCGCCGAGCTCTGCAACGGCGTCGACGACGACTGCAACGGCGTCGCCGACTACGCGCTCGCGCCGGGCGACCTCGAGGACGACGACGGGGACGGCCTGGCCGACGCCGCCTGCGGCGCGCCGCTCGGCGTCGACTGCGACGATCGCGACGCGAGCAGCGGGCCCGGCACGATCGAGGCCTGCGACGGGCGCGACAACGACTGCGACGGCCGCGTCGACGAGAACGCGACACAGGTGGCGTTCTATCGCGACGCCGACGGCGACGGGTACGGCAGCACGAGCGACGTGCGCGCCGCGTGCACCGCGCCCGCCGGCTACGTGCGCCGCGGCGGTGACTGCGACGATACCTCCGCCACGCGCTCGCCGACGGCGAACGAGACGTGCGACGCGATCGATCAGGACTGCGACGGCGCCACCGACGAGGGCCCGAGCGCGAGCGCGAGCTGCACGCTCGCCCACTCGACGATGGCGTGCGTCGCCGGCAGCTGCGTGACGCTGGCCTGCGAGACGGGCTTCGGCGATTGCGCGCAGGCGGTTCCCGGCTGCGAGAGTGATCTGCGGAGCGATCCCCTCCACTGCGGCTCGTGCCAGGCGTGCCCGAGCCCGGTCGCGTCCTGCTCGTCGGGCCGCTGTGGCCCGGTCCTCGGCTCGCTCGTCAATCTCACCGACACGGGCTCCGAGATCGAGGTCGCGCGCGTGCTCCCGCTCCCCGGGAGCACCGACTACATCGTGGTGGGTCGCTTTCGCAACACGCTCCGCCTCGGGAGCTTCACGCTCACCTCGGCCGGCGGCTGGGACGGCTTCGCCGCTCGCATGCGCGCGAACGACACCGCCGCGTGGGCCAACGGGTGGGGTGGCACCTCCGACGACGCGATCACCGCGGCCGCGATGACGCCCGACCTCACCGGCTTCGTCGTCGGCGGCACGATCTGCAACGCCAGCCTCTGCGGCGGCCCGATCACCGGCTGCGAGGCGTTCTTCCAGCGCTTCGCGAACGCCGCGTCGCCCGCCTGCAACTACGCCGACGGCATCATCGTGGCCGCGGGCGGCCCCGCGGAGATCCGCGCGCTCGCCATGGAGCGCGTGGGGATGTCGACGTACGTCTACGGCGCGGGCTGGTATGGCGGCAGCGCGAATCGCGCGCTCGGCGTCGCCGACGCGTACGACGGCTTCGTCTTCCGGGCGCGCGAGACGGGGACGCAGCCGGTGTTCGAGTGGGTGCGCCCGATCCGCGGCGACTACGATCAGATCCCGCAGGACCTCGCGATCGACGGGAACAACAACCTGATCGTGGTCGGCTACTCGTCGGGCTCGGGCGACTTCGGCTTCGGCCCGACCGGTAGCGCGGGCTACTACGACTCGTTCATCGCCGACTACAACCGCACCACCGGCGCGCCGATCGCGGGCTTCCAGTTCGGCTCCTCGCTCGGCGACGACTTCGCCTATCGCGTCGCCGCGCTGCCGAACGGAAACGTCGCGGTCGCGGGCGTGTTCCCGGTGGGGAGCTACGCCCTCGGCGGGCAGACCATCACGGGAGGCGGGGATCGCAACGGGTTCCTCTTCGAGGTCACGCCCCCGACGTTCGGCGCCGGCGCGTACGGCGCGGCGCTCTCGGGGCACGTGAACGGTATCGCGGGCCTCGTCGTGTCCGGCTCGGACGTGCTCTTGTCGGGCGGCTTCCAGGGCCAGCTCGGCATGGGCGCGCGCGGCACGCTCTCCTCGGTCGGCAACGCGGCCTTCGTCGCCGCGTACGCGCAGGGCACCGGCGTGATCGGCTGGGCCCGCCAGGCGAACGGCACGATGGTGCCGAACGTCGAGCGCTCGGCGGGCGCGGTGCCGCTCGCCGATGGGCGCCTCCTGTGGGCCATCGAGCACGATCACGCGCTCGCGGTGCCGCCCGGCGCGCTCCCCGATCCGGTGGGCGTGCACGTGCTCTTGGCCCGAACGTTCGTGACGCCCTGAGAAACGAGACCCCGATGAGCGACCCCGCCGAGAAGGCCCCGAAGCCCCCCGCCGAGAGCGCCGAGCGGAGCGAGAAGCCCGACAAGGCGGCGCCCGCCGAGCTCGCGATCGAGACGCGCCACGTGCTCCCCGACGGGCGGCCCTACGTCGCGACCGCTGCGACACTCCACCTGCGCGGCGAGGACGGCGAGCCCCAGGGCGAGGTGTTCCACGTCTACTACGCGCTCGGCGAGGTGGCCGACCCGAAGCGGCCGTTGGTCTTCGCGTTCAACGGTGGCCCGGGCTCGGCCTCGGCGTGGCTGCACCTCGGTGCGTGGGGCCCGATGCGCGCGGAGCTCCCGGACCCCGAGTTCCCCAAGCCCCCGCCCTATGCGCTCGTCTCGAACGCGGAGACGCTGCTCCCGTACGCCGATCTCGTCTTCGTCGATCCGATCGGCACGGGGCTCAGCCGTCCCATCGGCAAAGGAAAGCTCGAGCAGTTCACGGGCGTGAAGGAAGACCTCGACTCGATGGCCGAGCTCGTGCGTCTGTTCCTGACGCGGCACCGGCGCTGGAACTCGCCGCGCCTGCTCGCCGGCGAGAGCTACGGCGGCACGCGCGTGGCGGGGCTCGCGGCGCAGCTCTTCGATCGCGGCATCGCGCTGAACGGCGTGGTGCTCGTCTCGCCCGCGCTCGACTTCGGGCACCTCGAGTTCCAGTTCGGCAACCTCGTGCCGAGCGTCGCGTTCCTTCCTTCCTACGCGGCGCTCGCGGCCTATCACGGCCTGCCTCGCGAGGGGGCGCGCGACCTCGAAGCGCTCCTGCGCGACGTTCGCGCGTTCGCGCTCGACGAGTATCTGCCGGCGCTCTTCCACGGCGCGGGGCTCGATGCGGCGCGCCGCGCGCGCATCGTCGAGCGGCTCGCGTCGTTCACGGGGCTCTCGCCCACGTGGATCGAGCAGCAAGGGCTGCGTCTGGTGGACGCGCGCGTGCTCAAGGAGCTCTTGCGCAGCAAGGGGCTCACGGTCGGGCGCCTCGATGCGCGCTACGTCGGGCACGAGCCGGATCTCGGCCACTCCGAGATGCAGAGCGACCCGGCGCACCACGCGGCCGGGCCCGCGTTCACCACGCTCGCCAACGAGTACCTGCGCGGCGCGCTCGGCGTGAAGGACGAGCGCGAGTACGAGCTCTTGAGCTGGAAGGTGAACGCGCAGTGGAAGTGGCCCGTGCCCGAGAAGGACACCTCGGGCGGCTTCGTGAACGTCGTGCGCGACCTGCGCCGCGCGATGCTCTCGAGCCCGCACATGCACGTGCTCTTCTGCAACGGCCTCTACGATCTCGCGACGCCCTTCTTCGGCGCCGAGCTCGCGGCGCGACAGCTCGGGAGCGAGCCCGGGGTCGTGCGCCGCGTGCACGAGCGGACCTACGAGGCCGGGCACATGATGTACTTCCATGCCGGTGCGCGGCAGCGGCTCACGCAGGACGTGGCGGAGCTGATACGTCTCGCGACCTGAGATCCGCCGGGCACGCGCTGTAATGCCCGGGCGGGGCCTGCGTCAGCACCCACGAAGCCACCGAGACGAGCCGGCTTCGGAAAGAGTGAGACGCCATGAAGAGCGAAGAGAAGAGCCAGAGCTGTGGTTGCACCGCCCGCACCGAGAGCCAGCGCACGGAGAAGCAGGCCCCGGCCTGCGCCTGCGGCGAGGCCTGTCGCTGCGGCGACCAGTGCCGCTGCGCGGGGTGCAGCCACGCGAAGCGCTGAAGACGACGGGTGAGCATGCGCGGCATCGGAGCCCTCCGATTCCGCGCGCGCCGCCTTGGCACCGCTCCTCCCAGCCCTAGGATCATCGCGACATGTCCAGCCTCGTTCCCCTCACCGAGCGCCGTGCCGAGCTCGTCGGCTTCGTCGAGAAGCGCGTGCACGACCGCGCCCTCGCCGAGGACCTCGTGCAGTCCGTGCTCGCGCACGCGATCGAGAAAGAGGGCACGCTCCGCGACGAGCACGCCGCGCTCGCTTGGATCTACCGCTCGCTGCGCAACGCCATCGTCGATCGCAGCCGCCGGCGCGGCGCCGAGCAGCGCGCGCTCGACGCGTTCGCGGCCGAGCTCGACGAGCGCATCGACACCGTCGAGGCGTCGCCCACGAGCGTGTGCCGCTGCGTGCTGCGCATCGCCGAAGGCCTCAAGCCCGAGTACGCCGAGGCGCTGCGGCAGATCGACGTCGACGGCGCGGCCGTGAAGGCCTTCGCCGAGAGCCACCACATCACCGCGAGCAACGCGGGCGTGCGCATCTACCGCGCGCGCGAGGCGCTGCGGCGCGGCCTGCTCTCGGCCTGCGGCGCCTGCGCGAAGAACGGCTGCACCGACTGCACCTGCGGCTGAAGGGCCGACACAAAATGTGTCGGAACCCTTCACTGCAGTTCGAGTTCCAGCGCGAATGCGCTGGAACAGACAGTGGTTGACCAGTATTTCTGGTCAACCACTGAGCATCAGCGCGCCCCGGCGGCGCGAGCGTGCGCGGTCACGGTTGCCCGGGGGATCCGCCTCTGGCACATCGTGTGTATGAAACGTACGAATCTGGTGCTCGACGCCAAGCTGCTCGACGAGACCCTGCGCGTCAGCGGCGAGCGTACGTACTCGCGAGCCGTCGAGCGCGCGTTGGCGGACTACGTGCGGCGCGCGCGCGCGCGTCAGATCCTCGAGCTCGCGGGCAGTGGGCTCTGGGAAGGCGAGCTCGCGGTGATGCGGCAGGACGCACCCGCCCCGCTGAAGCGGAGGCGGCGTGCTGCTCGTTGACACCTCTGTTTGGATCGAAGTGTTCGCCCGACCGGCTCGCATCGACCTCACGACCGTTGCCCCGATGGACGAGATCGCGACCTGCCTCCCCGTGGTGCAGGAAGTGCTCGCCGGGTTCCGCGACGACCGCGCGTTTCGACTCGCGCGTGGCGCGATGCTGGCCCTACCGATCGTCGAATCTCCGATGTCGCAGGATGTCTTCCTCGGTGCGGCGGACCTCTACCGCGCGGCCCGGCGTGCCGGCATCACCGTGCGGTCGAGTGTCGACTGCGTCATCGCGAGCTGTGCGCTCCGCAACGGGCTCACCGTGGTCCACCGCGACCGTGATTTCGACGCGCTCGCGCGCGTGAGCGCGCTCGACGTGCGACGCGTCTGACGGTGCCGATCACGTCGGTGGAGGGAGGCGGGCCCGACGCGATCGCGCGCGTCGGGGGAGGGCCCCCACGTCCGGCTTCGCCGGGGCACGGCGGAGCGATCAGCCCGCGCCCGGCGGCGCGAGCGTGATCGGCGCCTCGGGATCGAGGCGCAGCGCGGCGAGGAGCACCTGCGTCAGCGTGTCGAGGAGGAACGTGCGCAGCGTCGCCCGATCCACGCCGCCGCGGTCGATCCACGCGAGGCTCGCCGCTTCCACCAAGCCGATCCACGAGCGCGCCGCGAGCTCGAACACGGGGCGCGACTGTCCCTCGAGGCCGAGGCCCACCAGGAAGCGGCGCACGAACTCCGCGCGCACTCGCTCGACGATGCCGGCGACCTCGGCGTCGGTGCCGATGCCGCTCCCGAGCAGCGCCTTGAAGGCGGGTGCGTTCTCGGAGACGAAGTCGAGGTAGGTCTCGAGCGAGCGCAGGGCGCGCTCGGGAGGCGGCGCGCTCGGATCCTCGAGCGTGGCTTCGAGCAGCGCGCTCGCCGCGGTCTCGACGGTGGCCACGTAGAAGCCGCGCTTGCTCCCGAAGTAGTGATAGAGCAGGCCCTTCGAGACGCCCGCGCGCTCGGCGATCTCCTCGATCTGGATCTCGTCGTAGGCGCGCCGTCCGAAGAGCTCGCGGCCGAGGACGAGGAGCTGGGCGCGTCGCGCGTCGAGCTCGAGGCGCGCGCGGGGCGCCGCCTTCGGCTTTCGATCTCGGCTACTTGCGCTGCGGACGCGGGTCATCGCTCCAGGCCGATCTTCGCGCGGTGTTGACTTCGGTTCAATAGCCTGTCATCCCTCTGTTGAACCTCGTTCAATAGGCGGGCGCATCGCTCGCCACCGCGGAGGACGCGATGACGACGCTCGCTCTCGATGCCGCAGGCTCGATCCCCGACCCCCGCCCCGAGACCGCACCTCGGCGTCCCCAGCGCGCCATCCCGGTCCGCGCCATGGGCTTCGCGTTCGTCGAGCGGAACGTCCCGCGCTTCTGGCTCATGGGCTCGCCGCACGCGACGCACTACTCGAACGCGCTCAACTCGCTCTTCCCCGAGGGCGAGCGCTTCTTCATCCGCTCCGTGAAGCACTACCTCGATCGCATCCAGGACGATCCCGAGCTCGTCAAGCGCGTGAAGGGCTTCTTCGGGCAGGAAGGGCGCCACGGCCACGAGCACGAGCGCTGGAACCGCATCCTCGAGGAGCAGGGCTACGAGATCGAGAGCTTCCTGCGCGAGCACGAGAAGCTCGCCTACGGCCTGTTCGAGAAGAACGCGCCGCCGGCGCTGCGCCTCGCCGTGACGGCGGCCCTCGAGCACTTCACGGCCACGATGGCGCTCAACGGCCTGACCGGAGAGCTGCTCGACTACGCGCACCCGGTGATGGCCGAGCTCCTGCGCTGGCACGCGGCCGAGGAGATCGAGCACAAGTCGGTCGCCTTCGACGTGTTCATGAAGGTCGACGGTCGCTATTCGGTGCGTGTCGCGGGCCTCGCCGTGGCGCTCGGCGGGCTCCTCCTCAGCTGGCGCGCCGCGACCAAGCACCTGCTCGCGCAGGAAGCGGCGCGCGGGACCGACCTCGAGGCGTACGCCGCGTGGGCGCGCGAGGACCCGCGCATGATCGCGGAGAACGAGCGCCGCGCGAAGATGTTCCGCACGGCGATCCGCGACTACCTGCGGCCCGACTTCCATCCCGATCAGCGCGACGACTACGAGCTCGCGCGCGGTTACCTCGCGAGCATCGGCCGCCTCGACGGCTGAGCGGCTCGGGCTACGCGCCCGCGCGGCGCGTGTAGTAGGTTCGGCGGCGGTGTCGTCCGTCCGTCTTCGCCGCTTCCGCCTCGACGGCCATCACGCCGCGCGCTTCGCCGCCGTCGTGACGATGGTCGTCTACGCGGTGGCGATGTCGAACTTCGTGCGCGACCAGTGGAGCGACGACGCCGAGTTCACGCACCGCGACTTCCACAACTTCTATCACGCGGGCGAGCGCATCCGGGCCGGGGAAGAGGTCTACCAGCACGACGAGATCCCCTTCCTGCTGACGCCGATCTCCGCGCCCGCGGTGGTGGCGCTCTCGTACGTGCCCGAGCACGCCGCCTTCGTGATCGCGGCGTTCGTGACGATGGGCCTCTACGTGCTCGCGCTGACGATTGCCGCGCGCGCGTGTCGCGCCGAGCGGCGGGCCACGCTCACCTCGGTCTTCGTCGCTTGCTCCATGCCGTCGATCTGGTTCGCGGTGTACCTCGGGCAGCTCACGGGGCTCTATCTCGTGCTGCTGGTGCCGCCGCTCGTGTGGCTCGTGGAGCCGCGCGCGGAGGCTCGGGGCCGTGGCCGCTCGATCGCGGCCGGCATTCTCACGGCGCTGCTCTGCGTGAAGCCGCAGCTCGCGCTCGTGGTGCTCGTCGTGGCGGTGGTGCGCCGCGCGTGGCTCATGCTCGCGGTCACGCTCGTGGGCGTGGCGCTGCTCTGGGCGCTCTCGATTCCCTTCCTGGGCGTCGACGCGATCGTGGAGTGGCGAGAGCAGGCCACGTGGTGCGCCGAGGCGCTCGAGGGGGCCGACTCCACGTGGTGGCGTCAGTTCACGCTCTACGCGTTCTTGCGCGCCGTCACCTCGCACGCGGCGATGGACATGCTCGCCGCGCGCACGATGTACCTGTCGATCGTGCTGCCGCTCGGGCTCGCGTCGCTGCTCGCGGTGCGGCGCGCGCTGGCGCCGGACGAGCGGCGCTTCTCGATGCGCGCGATCGCGATCCTCGTGCTCGCGACGGTCGCGCTGAACGGATACCTCTTCTACTACGACGGGGCGCTGCTCGTGATCCCGTGGATGGTCTCGTTCCTCTGCTACGAGTCGTACGCGCCGCTCACGCGCTGGCTGATCGTGGTCGTCGCGATCGCGAGCCGGATCCTCGCGCAGACGACTCCGATCCTCGAGTGGGGCCTGATCCCGCTGCCTGGGATCGTGGCGACGCTCTGGCTCGTGATCGAGATCGTCGACCTGACGCGCGGCAAGCGCGCGCTCGCCGGGCTCGTTCCCGTCGCGCCGCCGCCGGTGCCGGCGGCGGTCTGAAGGCCCCGGACGGGGCGGCCGACGGATCGCGTCGCGGGGTGGGCGAGCGACGCCGAGGCCGCGAAAAACCCAATCGTTCGGACGGAAAACGTGATTCGGTTCGCCGCGCGCACGCCCCGTGTCAGTCCGCGCGCGATAGAACGTCGTCCGGTCGATGCTCACGCTCTGTCACACCGGGGACTGGCACCTCGGGCACACGCTCTATCGGCGCTCGCGCGAGCCCGAGCACGCGGCGTTCCTCGCGTGGCTGCTCGACCAGCTCGTCCTGCGGCGGGCCGACGCGCTGATCGTCGCCGGCGACGTCTTCGACTCGGGCAGCCCCTCGGGCAGCGCGCAGGCGATGTTCTACGGCTTCCTCGCCGAGGCGCGTCGGCGCGTGCCCGAGCTCGCGATCGTGGTGGTCGCCGGCAACCACGACTCGCCCGCGCGCTTGGCCGCGCCCGACGCCCTCGTGCGCGCGCACGGCGTGACGCTGATCGGGAGCGTCCTCGACGGGAGTGGGCGGGTGGACGTGGAGCGGCTCGTGGTGCCGCTGCGTCGCGAAGGCCGCATCGAAGCGTCGATCGCCGCCGTTCCCTTCTTGCGCAGCGCCGATCTGCCGGTGCTCGCCTCCGGCGAAGAGGAGGGCGAAGGCGCCCACGCGCGCGGCTGCCGGCGCGTCTACGACGAGGTGCTCGCCTACGCGCGCTCCCTCGCGTCGGGCGTGCCCATCGTGGCGACCGGGCACTTCGCGGCGGCGGGCGCGCGGATGTCGCGGGAGAGCGAGCGTCTGCTCGCGGTGGGCGTCGATGGGACCCTGCCGGTCGACGTCGTCGATCCCGAGGCGGTGAGCTACCTGGCGCTCGGGCACCTGCATCTGCCGCAGCTCGTGCGGCGCCTCCCGCGCGGAGAGGCGCGCTACGCGGGCGCGCCGATTCCGCTCTCGTTCGCCGAGCGCCAGCTCGAGCACGAGGTGCGCTTCGTACGGGTCTCGGAGGGAAGGGCCGAGAGCGAGGGCGTGCCGGTGCCGCGGCGCGTGGAGCTGCGCCGGGTGCCGGACGAGGGGCTGCTCGAGGTCGGTGAAGCGCTCGAGGCGCTCGCCGCGTTCCCCGCGCGCGAGGCGGCCGAAGCGGGCGAGACGTGGTGGCCGTGGGTCGAGGTCCGCGTGCGCGCGGCGGCGGGCGAGCGCGGGGTCGTCGAGCGCATCGAGGAGGCGGCGGGCAGGCGTGCGCTCCATCTGGTGCGGGTGGCGGTCGAGGTGCCCGACGCCGAGCGCGAGCGCGCGATGCGCGAGGCGACGGCGCTCGCCTCCCTCGACGTGCGGGACGTGCTGAGGGCGCGCTGGCAGGCCGAGCACGGGGAGCCGCCCGACGCATCGGTGCTCGACGCGCTCGACGAGGCCACGCGCGAGGCACGCGCGCGGCTCGAGGCGCAGAGCGTGCGCGGTGTGGAGCTCGAAGCGGAGCGCGCCTGGGTGCGCCCGCTGGCGGCGGCGGCGCGGCGCCGGGAGCTCGAGGACTGATGCGCATCCTCGCCTTGCGCGGCGCTCGGCTCGCGAGCCTGGAAGCGCCCTTCGAGATCGACCTCTCGTCCGAGCCTCTGCGATCGGCCGGCGTGTTCGCGATCGTGGGCCCGACCGGAGCGGGGAAGAGCTCGCTCCTCGATGCGCTCTGCCTCGCGCTCTTCGACACCACGCCGCGGCTCGAGCGGACGCCGCGGCAGCGCCTCGACGAGGACGATGCGAGCGAGCTGACGGCGCGGGACGCGCGCACGCTGGTGCGCCGCGGCGCGCGCGATGCGTACGCCGAGGTCGATTTCGTCGGGGGCGACGGGCGCTCGTACCGCGCACGCTGGTCGGTGGAGCGCGCGCGCACGGGGCGCCTGCGCGCGGCCGAGCTCTCGCTGACCGACCTCGCGAGCGGGCGCGTCACGAGCGGGACCAAGGGCGAGGTGCTCGCGGCCACCGAGCGCGCGCTCGGGATCGGCCTCGCCGAGCTGCGCCGGGCCGTGCTCCTGCCGCAGGGCGAGGTCGCGGCGTTCCTCGACGCGCCGGCCGACGAGCGAGCGCGTCTGCTCGAGCGCCTCACGGGCGCGGAGATCTTCGCCGAGGTCTCCCGCGTCGTGCACGAGAAGGCGGCGGCGGCGACGCGCGCCCGGGAGAACGCAGCGACCGCGCGCGCGATGCTCGCGGTGCTCGAGCCCTCCGAGCGCGAGCGGCTCGAGAGCGTGAGCCTCGCGGCCAAGCTCGACGCCGCGCGCGCGGAAGAGAAGGTCGGCGCGTGGGTGGCGCAGCGCGAGCGGCGCGCGCTCGTGGCGCGGCTCCGAGAGGAAGAGAGCCAGGCACGGCTGGCGCTCGCGGAGCTCGAGCGCCAGCGGACGCTGGTGGAGCTCTCGCGCGAAGAGGTCGAGCGCGCCGAGCGCGCCGAGCCCGGGGTCGAGCCGCTCGGTGCGCTGCGCCGGGCCGAGGCGAGCGAGCGCGAGGCGCGTGCGCGGCTGGAGATCGACGCGCGCGCGTCGACGGAGGCCGAGGCGGCGCTGGGCCCGGCGCAGGCCGCGAGGGAGCGAGCGACCGAGGCGCGGCAGGCCCAGGCGGCGCGCGCGCGCGGGTCCGCCGATCAGGCGCGGGCGAGCGTGGCGCAGGCCAAGGCCGCGCTGGAGGCGGTCGGGCACGTCGACGAGAGCGTGCGTGCGGCGCTCCAAGCCGAGGAGCGGGAGCTCGTCGCGTGCCGCGCGGCGCTCCAGCGTTGGACGGAGGCCGCGGAGGCCGAGCGCACCGGTACGGCGCTCGCGCGCGAGGGGCGCGAGGCGGCGATGGCGAGCGCCTCGCGCGTGAAGCGCCTCGATGCCCGCGCGAGCGAGCTGGCGCTCGATGCGGCCGCGCAGGCGGCGCGTCTGGACGAGGCCCAGCGTGCGCGGGATCGGGCCATCGCGGCGCGCTCGCTCGATGCCCACCGCGACCAGCTCGTGGACGGCGAGCCCTGTCCGCTCTGTGGCGCGACCGAGCACCCGCACGGGCGCGAGGGTGGGGTCCCGCGATGGATCGACGAGAGCGTCGCGCGCGCGTCGACGATCGCGCTCGCGCTCGATCGAACGCGCACGACGCTCGGGCGCGTCCAGGGGCAGCTGAAGGCGAGCCAGCGCGAGGTCTCGGTCGCCGAGCAGCGCGCGGCGCAGGGCGCGGCGGGCGCGTCGGCGGCCCGCGAGCGCGCCGCTGCGATCGAGACGGAGCTCGCGCTCCGCTGCGAGCGGCTCGGGGTCTCGGCGGCACGGGAAGCGCTCGGCGAGGCGCTCGTCTCGCGCGAGGCGCGATGCGCGGCGCAGCGAGCCCGGCTCGAAGAGGCGCTCGGTCGCGAGCGCGCCGCGCAGCGGGAGCTCGCCGAGACCGAGCGTCGCCTGCGAGAGGTGGAGCGCGCGAGCGAGAGCGAGGGCAGGGCGCTCGAGGAGGCGCGGGCGCGGGCCGAGCAAGAGGCGGCCCTCGTGGCCGAGCGTGCGCGAGCACTGGCCGAGGCGGCCGCGCGGCAGGCCCAGCTCGTCGCGGTGGCCGCGCGCTCGCGCGAAGAGGCGGGGGCCGCGCTCGCGCTCGAGCTCGATCGCCTCGGGCTCGATCGGCCCGCGCTCGAGCGCATCGTGGACGTCGACCGGGCTCGGCTCCGCCGGGCGCGCGCCGATCTCGAGCGGATCGACCGCGAGCGAGCGTCGGCCCGGGCCCGGCTCGAGGAGCGCGAGGCGCGTCGTGCGGCGGAGGAGCTCGCGCTCGAGCAAGCGGCGGGGCCCGCGCCGGCCGAGCTCGACCAAGCGATCGACGACATGAAGCGCGAGCGCGACGGCGCGCGGCGCGCCGAGGCTGCGGCGCAGGCGGCGCTCGAGCAGGATCGGGCGCTGCGCGAGCGCGCGAACGCCCTCGATGCCGCGATCGAGCGCGCGCGTGCCGAGGAGGCGCGCTGGGAAGGGCTCGATGCGTTGATCGGAGCCGCCGACGGGAAGCGATTCCGCGCGCACGCCCAGTCGATCACCCTCGAGCGCCTGCTCGCGTTCGCCAACGCCGAGCTCGCGCAGCTCGCGCCACGCTACACCCTCGTGCGCGCGCCCGCGGCGGGCGAGCTGGCTCTCGCGGTGGTCGATGCGGAGAGCGGCCCGCTGCGTCGCAGCGTGCAGAGCCTCTCGGGCGGAGAGACCTTCCTGGTCTCGCTCGCGCTCGCGCTCGGTCTCGCGTCGATGACGGCCTCGGAAGGTGGGCGTGGCACGCTGCGCACGAGCTCGCTCTTCCTCGACGAAGGGCTCGGCGCGCTCGATCCGACCTCGCTCGAGATCGCGTTGGGCGCGCTCGAGGCCCTGCGCGCGAGCGGCCGCCAGATCGCGATCGTGACGCACGTGCCGCAGGTCGCCGAGCGTTTCGCAGCGCGTGTGGAGGTGACGCCGCGGGGGGCGGGGCGTAGCGAGGTCCGTGTGCTCCACGCCTGATCGGCGCGCGGCGCCGCAGGGCGCGGCGAGGATCGGGCTGCCGGACCGCCCAGGTAGGACGAGGTGAGCCTGGAACGGAGCGCGCGTCGTCGGCATACTCGACTCATGCCGCATCGGGATGATCGGGAAGCGTTGAACGCGAAGCTCGAGGCCCAGGCGAGAGAGCTCGCGGAGACGAAGGAAGAGCTCGAGAGGCTGCGCGCCTCGAACGTACGGAAGGCGACCGAGGTCGAGCGCTTGCGCGCCTTTCTTCCCGGAGGGGCGGCCTTCCTCTCCGGCGGGGCTGCGCCGTCGGGCGTACCCGACGCGCTCCGACGTCAGGTCGGCGTGCTCGTGATCGCCGCGAGCATTCTCGTCGGGGGGCTCTCGTTCTCGGCGATCCATCTCGCGGCGGGCTCCCGCGCCGGCTGTCACGGGCACCGTCCGGCGGCGCCCGTGGCCGCGACCACCACGCCCGTGCACGCCGTCTTCGGCGCCTCGATCGCACGCGCCTCCGGCGTTACGAGCCACGAGCCCGGCGAGGCCTGCCAAATCGACGCGACCTTCGCCTCGGACGGCGTCTCGCGCGTGCATCCGATCTCGGCGCTCACGGTGACCTGCGGCGAGGAGACCTTGTACGCGCCGTCGGCGTCGGCGCTCGCGGATGCGTTCGGTGTCGCGTGGGCGAGCGAGACCGATGGCGATGTCCGCTACGAGCTCTCGCTCGTGAACGGCGATGCGCGCCTCGAGTCGTGGGATGGCCGCGCCGTGCTCGCCTCCGGCGGATCGCGCATCGAGCTCGCGCTCGATCCGCTGAGCGACGAGGTCTCGCTTCCGCTGACCACCGAGGCGCCGATCGAGCGCGTCATGCTGCGAGCGGGCCACGTCACGACGTCGACGGCGGTCGCCGTGGGCACCGCCTGCGTCGTCGCCCGCCGCCCCGCCATCGTCGACGGCTTCGCGAGCCGGGTCGTCGTCCGCTGCGGCGACCAGACGCTCTACGGCGCCGAGGACACCGGATACACGTACGCGAGCGACGACGCGCGCTTGGTCGTCGACGCGGAAGGATCGGCCGTGGACGGGGACGCGCGCATGACGCTCGACCTGGTGCGCGGGCGCGTGCACCTCGACGACGGCGTGGGCCTGATGCAGGTCACCGTCGACATCGAGCTCGAGCCCACGGGCCCGACCACCGAGATCTGAGGGCGGCCGGCTCGTCGAGGGGGCGTCGGACGGGCGAGCCGTCCCGCGCATTCACCGAAAAGATCGAGAGATCGTCACGAGCGCTCGGGCGTCCCAACGCGCGTGTCCCGCCACGCCCTGTCTTTCCTCCTCGCTCTCTCCGTGCTCGGGCTCGCCTCCCGCGTCGAGGCGCAGGCCTCGCCCCGGCAGGCCCGCGTGCTCGCGCTGACGACCGAGTCTGCCGGCGTCCTCGTCCGCAGCCAGCGCGTTTTCGCTCCCGACCTGGGCGCCGCGCCGCTCTCCGCCTGTGCCGGCCATCGCTGCGCGCCCGTGATCTCGGTGCGCGACTGCACGGTCCCCGAGTGCCCGGGGAGCGGCCACCTCCTCGAGCTCGAGCACGCCATCGCCGACGTGGGAGACTTCCCGACCGACCGCCAGCACTTCGAGGAGGAGGTCGCGGCGCTGCGCTCCGATCCGGGGCTCGCCAGCATCGCGTGGATCTTCGGGCAGCATCCCGAGACGGCGTCGTCGTCGTACGGCGCCCCCGTCGCCACCGAGCCCCTCGCGTGGATGTCGCTGTCCCGGCGCGAGCACTACGGCTGGGAGATCGGCGCTCTCGCGAGCGGCGCCGTGCTCGCTTCGAGTGGCATCGGGCTCGCGGGCGGCGAGGCGAGCGTCGGCTTCCGCTACACCTGGGTCCCACGCCATTCGGACGACGAGATCTTCGCGCTCCTCGTGGGCGACGTGCTCGGCGCCGACCTCCGAGCCCACGCGCTCGCGTCGTTTCCGTCGCAAGCGCCGGTGGGCTGGGACGTGCTGATCGGCATCGCGCCCGCGCTCGCCTACGCGACCACGCACGACACGTTTCGGCTACCGACCTTCTACGGCGTGCTCCTGCCGGAGCTCGGTCTCGCTCTCCGCGAGGGCTTCGACCCGACGTGGTACGCCGCCTGGAGCGTGCCGGTCGATCTCCTGGTCGACGAGCACCTCGGCCTCGAGGCACGCGCGACGGCGCTGCTCGTCGACGACTGGATCCCCGGCGATGACGTCGAGGTCCAGGTCACGCTCGGCCTCGGCGTGGTCGTGCGCTGAAGGTCCGACGCAGCATGCTCGCCCGCATTCCTGATCGAGCCCCGTGCTCACGGGACGACGCGGACGACGCCCTCCTGGACCTCTTCGTCGAGCGCGCGCGCCGTCGCCTCTCGTGCCAGCGCCAGCGCCCGCACCCCGTCCTCGAGCCGGCCGGGGCCCGAGCGCGGCAGCCCTTCGATCACGAGCGTGCACGCGAGCGGCGCGCGCGGGACGTCGAGGCGCACGCGCCACGGCGAGCGCGAGGCGAGATGATGCACGAGCTTGCGCCCGCTCCCCGCCGCCGCGAGCCCGGGGCGGTCCGCGAGCCCGCCGTCGAGGAGCCAGCGCCCGTCGTGCCGCACGGGATGAAAGAGCAGCGGGACGGCGCACGACGCGACGACCGCCGGCGCGATCTCGCCACGCCGGATCACGTGGGTGCGGCGGCGCGTGACGTCGTAGGTCGAGATCGAGAGCGGGGCCGGGCAGTCCTCGAAGCGCGCGACCGGCAGCATCTCTTCGAGGCGGCGTCGAAACGAGCGCCCGCGCAGCAGGCCGAGGCCCGGGCCGGGATCCCAGAAGTCCTCGCGCCGCAGCGTCCGCAGCGTCTGCACGAGCGCGCTCATCGGCACGCCCGAGGCCCACGCGGCCGAGACGAGCGCGCCGGCCGACGAGCCCGCCGCTGCACGCGGCGCGAGCCCGGCGTCCAGCAGCGCGCTCAGCATGCCCGCGTGCGCGAAGAAGCCGAAGAACCCCGAGGTGAGCACGAGCTCGAAGGGCTCTTCGGCGAGCCAGGCACGCAACGTCGGCACGCGCGGCAGGGTAGCCGAGCGCCCCAGGCGCGCCACGGCGCGCGCGCCGTCAGTTGAAGGTGCGCGGGTCGGGCTCGTCGACGCGCACGAGGATCACACTGACGTTGTCCTTGCCGCCGCGCGAGTTCGCCTCGCGGATCAGGCCGTCCACCGCGTCCTGGATCGTCGGCGCGCTCTGGATGATGTCGCAGATCTTCTCGTCGGGGACCATCTTGAAGAGGCCATCCGAGCAGAGCACGTAGTGGTCGCCCGAGAGGGGCTCGTCGATCGAGAGATCGACCTCCACCTCGTCGAACACGCCGACGGCGCGGCTGAGCTTCGAGGCCGAGGGGCCGGTCACGCCGGCCGCGCCGAGCGTGTGATCGGTGGTGAGCTGCGAGAGACGTCCCTCGCGGAGGCGATAGACCCGGCTGTCGCCCACGTGCGCGATGTAGACGCGCTTGCGGTTCGGGGCGAAGCGCGCCGCCACGAGCGTGGTGCCCATGCCTTGCTGGTGCTCGTTCTCGCGCGCCTGGGTGAGGATGGCGGTGTTCGCGCTCTGGATCGCGCGCACGAGCTCGTCGCCACGGCGCGGCAGCCCCGGGATCGGCGCCCCGCCGAAGTGGCGCTGCTCGAACGAGGTCTTCAGCACGTCGACCGCCATCTGGCTCGCGACCTCGCCCGCCGCGTATCCGCCCATTCCGTCGGCGATCGCGAAGAGCGAGTGATCGGGCAGGACCACGTACGCGTCCTCGTTGTGCTTGCGCTTGCGGCCCTGATCGGTGCCGCCGTGCGCGGACACGAGGATCTTCGGCACGGGGCCGGTGGGATCGTCGTCGGCCATGCCGCCGTCTGCGGTGGCCTCGAACGGCACCTCGATCTCCGTGCTCATCGTCTGCGACGACATCGACACCCCGCGGCGCGCGGTGGCGGCCGCGTCGGCGGCGAGCGTGGTGCCACCGTCGTCCTGGGGATCGGCGGGGGGCGGAAGGCTCGAGGGCGGGGCGGCGAGCTCGGGCGCGGGTACCGGCATGCTCGCCGGAACGGGCGCAGCCGATCTCCCACCGCGGCCTCGCACGAGGCTCACGACGAGCAGCACGACGGCGAACACGCCCAGGGCCAGCCAGAACATCGCTCGCCGGTCATCCTATCTCAAACCGTATCCGGGCGTGCGACGGTTTCTTGCGCCCCGGGACCTCAGGCCCAAAGCTTCGCGGGTGAACGGCGGCGAGGCGAGCGCGAAGAAGACGGCGGAGTCGACGCCCCAGGCGCTCTCCGAGACCGTGATGCCCCTCGTGGTCCGCCGCGACGGAAGCGATCCACCTGCTCCGGCGCCCGGCACCTCGTCGAGCCGGGGGCGCCACTCGACGCTCGCGTCGATCGAGCTGTCGGGCCTCTTCGCGACCTCGCCGGACGCGCTCCGGCGACGCCTGCTCGGCCCCTGGTCCGAGGGCCTCCGGCAGTTCCTCGCACTGCGCCTCGGAGATCTCGTCGCCGCCGAGGAGGCGCTGCGCGAGCTTCGTCGCCTCGTCACCGCGACGCCGACCTCCGAGCTCGTCCAGGATCCCGGCCCGAAGGCCCGCGTCTACCGGCTCGCGCGTCGCATCGCGCGCGAGCGTCTCGAGCGACCGATCGCGAGCCAGGATCCGCCCCTGTACCGCACGCCCGGGGACGCGGAGCGCGGGTACCTGACGGCTCTCGATCTGATCCGCGCCGAGCTCTCCGAGGCCGCGCGTGAGCTGCTCGAGCTGCGCTTCGCGCGCGAGCTGCTTCCGGTCGAGCTCGCGTGCGTGCTGGATCGCAGTGAAGAGGACGTCGAGCGGGCCCTCGTCGCGGCCCAGCGCGAGATCGGAAAGCTCCTCGGCGGGATTCCCTTCTCCGCCCAGGTCGTGGTCGACGCGTTCGCGCTCGTGGGCGCGAGCGCCGCCGAGCGCCGCGACGACGCAGGCGCCGAGCGCGCCGGGCTCACCGGCGGAACCCTCGTCGGTGGCCGCTACCGCATCGTCTCGCGGGTCGGCGTCGGCGCGTTCGGCGACGTCTACAAGGCCGACGACCAGGACGTTCCCGGTCATCGGGTCGCGCTCAAGATGCTGCGCGAGCCCGCGCTCTCTCAGGCCGCGCGCGACGAGGCGCTACGCGAGCTCAAGCTGATCGCCGCCGTCTTCCATCCTTCGCTCGTTCTGTTCAAGGACCACGGGTGGTTCGAGGATCGCCTCTGGTTCGTGATGCCCTGGTACGAGGGCGAGACGCTCGAGGCGCGCATGCGCCGCGTGCAGGACGGGCGCCTCGGCATCTCGCGCGCCCAGGCCCGGCGCATCTTCGAGCCGCTCGCGCGCGCGCTCGCGACGCTGCACGGCAGCGGCATCCGCCATCAGGACATCAAGCCGGACAACGTCTTCCTCGCGCGCATCAAGGGCATCAGCGGCGCCGGCGACGAGGACGGCGGCATCCTGCCGATCCTCATCGACCTCGGCGTCGCGGCCAAGGAGCACGAGGCGCTCATCGGCGGCACGCCCGTGTACTTCGCGCCCGAGGTGGCCGCGCACTACGCGCAGATCGGCGGCGAGGCCGTGGGCCCCAAGGCCGACGTGTTCGCGCTGGCGCTCGCGCTCCGGAACGCGCTCGAGCCGGAGACGGAAGAAGACGTGCCGGCCGGTGCCGTCGAGGCCTTCATCCAGCGGCGCGCCACGCAGCCGCCGCCGCTGCCGACGCGGCGCGATCTGAAGTTCCTGCGCCCGTACTTCGCGCGCTGGCTCGCGGCCGACCCGGCCGAGCGGCCGACCGCGGACGAGCTGGCGCGCGAGCTCGAGGTGCTGACGCGCCCCGAGGAGCGGCGCGCGCGCACGCGCAAGACGCTGAGCTGGCTCGTGCCGATGCTCGCGGGCGTCACGGCGATCTTCGTGGCCGTCGTCTACGTGTTCAACCGCGAGTCCGAGATCCAGCGGCGCGAGATCGACGCGGCCCGCGTCGAGGTGGCGAACGTGCGCGCGGATCTGCTCGTCGAGGAAGCGCGGCGCCAGGCGCTCGATCAGGATCACGCGCAGCTGATGCAGCAGTACGAGGAGGGACGCCTCTCGCGCTCCGAGCTCGCGAACCAGCTCGCCACGGCACAGGGGCAGATCGAGATCCTCGGGAGCCGCATCGCCTCGCTCATCGCCGAGCGCGATCAGATCGCGAACGACATCGTGCTCGTGCGCGCGCGTCTCGGGCAGTCGGAGGCGACGCTCGCTTCGACGGCCGACCTCCTGCGCGACGAGCGGCAGGAGCGACGCGCGGTGGAGGAGGAGCTCTCCGACGAGCGCGCCGAGAACGACGAGCAGCAGGCGGACCTGCGCGACGAGCTCGCCGCAGCCGAGGTGCGAGCCGAGGCGCGAGCGACGGAGGTGTCGCGCCTGCGCGACGAGCTCGATGCGACCTACGGGCGCCTGCACGCGATGGAAGCACGCGTGTCGGTCGCCGAGGACGAGCGCGACGTGGCGCGCCGCGAGCTCGCCGAGCTCGAGTCGCGCGTGGCCGAGCTGCGCGAGATGCTCGACCGGCCGCGCGCCGCGGCGCGTGACGAGGTCGCGAGCGGCGAAGCGAACTGAAGTTCCGACACAAACTGTGTCGGAACCCTTCACTGCAGTTCGAGCTCCAGCGCGAATGCGCTGGAACAGACAGTGGTTGACCAGTCTTTCTGGTCGACATGAGCGCTCGCGCCCGCGACGTCGCCGCCCGCGTCTTCGCCCTCAGCCCTCGGGCGTCGTGCCGTGCACGTACACCCAGGTCGCGGGGTCGGCCTCGCTCGGGAAGATCGTGTGCCAGCCTTCGGGCAGGCGCGGGTGCGCCCAGTCGAAGAGCCAGCGCGCGTCGAGCGGCGCGAGGTTCACGCAGCCGTGGCTGCGCGGCCGGCCGAAGCCGTCGTGCCAGAACGCCGAGTGCAGCGCGAACGCGAGCTCGAAGTACATCACGTAGGGCACGTCCTCGATCGAGTAGGGCCCGTCGGTCGCGTGATCGCCATCCATCGTGTGCGTCACGTACTTGCTGCGGATGCGCCAGAGCCCCGTGGGTGTGTCGTGCGTCTGGAGAGGGTCGTCGGGATCGCGGATGCGCCCGCTCGAGACGAGGGTCGCGAACACGGGCGTCAGGCCCTCGTAGGCGACGAGCGTCTGGTGCGAGAGGTCCACGTCGATCCACGTCTCCTCTTCGCCCACGCCCTCGGGCCGCGTGGTCGCCGCGCGGATCACGGTGACCTCGTCTTCGCGGTACATCTCGGCGTCGCTCGCGACGACGTAGTGCACGCCGCGGATGTCCTCTTCGGCGCGGATGCGGAAGACGTGGTGATAGCCGGGCGCGCGACCGCGGCGCGGCGGCTGGCCCTCGCGGCTGCGCGTGAAGAGACTGGTCTTGCTGCTCGTCACGTACCCGAGAGGCAGCACCATCCCCGACTCTTCGCTCAGCTCGACGCCATTCAGTGTGGGCACGCCGCGACGGGGGCGCGCGTGGGTCGTGCCGGCGTCGACCCCGGCGTCCTCCGTTCCCGCGTCGACCTCCGCGCTCGCCGCGATGCGCTCGAGCGCCTCGCCGTGGAACTCCGAGCCGTGAACGAGGCCGACCTGGAAGTACGGCACGATGCCGTTCGAGAGCGTGCGCCAGTAGCGGCGCGCGCCCGTGCGCACGTCGCGATCGAGGCTGACGATGAAGCCGCTGACGAGCCGCCGCGCGAGCACGCCGCCGCGCTCGCCCTCGAGGGAGGCGAGCGTGAGCACCTCTTCCTCCTCCGGCTCGCCGTCGGGCGCTGCGCCTTCGGCGCCGGCGGTCGCCGCGACGCCCGAGGCGGGCATCACCTCCGTCTCGACGATCGGTGGCGGCGCGGGCTCGGGCGGCGGAGCGCTCCCGCCCTCGGTCGTTCCCTCGGCACCCGCCTCGGTGGGCGGCGGCTCGAGCCCCGGGATGCGGTAGCCCTCGTACTGCGCGGCCTCTTCGTCGGTCGGAAGGCGCCGGTACATCGGCGCGCCGTCGCGGCGCGTGCGCCCGTACTCGTAGGGGAGTGGGGCGTCGTGGTCGGGCTGGGCGGGCCGTCGCGCGGGCATGCGGCGCCCGGTGAACGCGAGGACGTCGCGCCCGTTGCAGACGTAGCCCCCGGTCGTAAGCTCGTACCAGCCTTCGCGGCAGCCTTCGGTGCCGACGGGAAGCGCGGTCGTCGCCTGGAGCACGGCGCCCGCACGGAGGTACCCGAGCCGCTCCGACTCTCGATCCGGCCGCGCGTGCACCTTCACCACGAATCGCTTGGCGAAGATGCGGCGCGGCGGGCCCGCGTCGGGCGGCGGCCCGGCGTCGACGCCGACGTCGGGCTCCTCCACGACACCGGCGTCGGGCTCGTGCGTCTCTTCTTCGCTCGCGCTGCCGCACGCGACGGCCATCAGGCCGACCAGGAGCGAGGCGAGCGCCGCACCAGCGGCGGCGCGTGTGGACCGAGTGCGCATGAGCGAGGGGCGATCTGTTTTCACGCGACCTCTTCGAGGTCAAGGGAGCGCCGCGCGTGACGGCCACACCGGAACTGCGCCGCTTGGCCGCGGCGCTCGCTTCGTCGGGCGCGCTGCACGTGCTGGCGGTGCTGCTCGTGCTCGGGCTGAGCCGGCCGCTCGACACCGGGTTCGAATTCACCGCGCCGATCGAGGTCTCCCTCGGGATGACCGACGCGACCGAGGCGGCGCAGGCCCCTCCCGCTGCACCGCCGCCCGAGGAGCCGCCGCCCGCGCCGGCGGGCTCGGGAGAGGGCACGCCCGCGGGCGAGGGCCTCGACGCAGGCGTGCCGAGCGACGGCGGGCTCGAGGCGGGGCGGCCGGATGCGGGACGGCGTCGGCGCCGCGATGCGGGTGTCGATGGCGGAGATCTCGTGGCCAGTGCGGGCGGCGGCGATGCGGGCGCGCCCGTCGCGTTCTTGCCACCGGGCGCGCAGATCGCGCTCCGGATCGACATGGACCGCGTGCGCGCCTCGCCGCTGCGCCCGCAGGTCGAGCGCCTGCTGAGCGCGATTCCCGACTGGGATGCGGTGCTCGGCGGCTCGGGCATCGATCCGGTGCGCGATCTGTCGCGCGTGCTGATCGCGACACCGAACTTCTTGCGATCGAACATCGTGGTGGCGGGCGCGCTCACGCCGGAGGCGCCGGCGCCGCGCGAGGTGGCCGAGCGCGTGGCGGAGGCGAACGGTCACACGCTCGCGTGGGACGACGAGGACGGCGTGCCGAGCGCGCCCTTCTACAGCCCCGATGGCGCGGACCGGCGCGTGGCGATCCTCGACGAGCGGCACGTGGTGCTCTGTCGCCCCGACGATCTGCCGCGCGTGCTGGCGATCGCAGCGGCGCGCGTGCACGACGACGAGACGAGCCCGGCCGACGCGCTGCTCTCGATGGGCGAGAACGAAGCGCTGAGCCTCGAGGCCGAGGGGCTCGCGGCGTTCGTGCGGCGCTCGCCCTGCGAGGTCGCGCGTCGCGCGCGCGTCGCGATGATCGAGACGCACGACGGCGTGGACATCGTGGGCAACGCCTACTTCGACACCGCCGAGCACGCGAGCTCGGCGCGCGAGTGCTTCGACGATCTGCGCAACCGCGCGGCGGCGAACCCGCTCGTGCAGATCATGGGCTTCTCGGTGCCGCTCTACGAGATCGAGATGGAGGCCACCGACGAGACGCTGCACGTCGAGGGCGCGCTCACCTTCGATCAGCTGCGGCGCATCCTCGAGATGCTCGAGGGCATGCTGCGGCGGCCTCCTCCGCCTCCGCCGCCCGTGCTCACGCCGCCGGTGACGGACTTCCCGAACGAGCCGGCGCCTTCCGCTCCACCGCCGTCGGCTCCTCCGACGCCTTGAAGCGCCTCAGCCGAAGATGCGTCGCGGAGGGACCCAGCCGCCGAGCGCCCTCTCGAGCTCGAGCGCGACGGCGACCGTGCGGTGATCGGCGCCGTGGCGCCCGACGACCTGGCAGCCGAGGGGCACGCCGTCGTCGCTCAGGCCGAGCGGCACGGCCGTGCTCGGCAGCTCCATCACGTTGAGCAGCGCCGTGTAGGCCCAGTCGATCGGCCGCCGCAGCGCGACACCGTGGTGCGGGGCCGGCAGCGTGTACGTCGGATAGAGCATCACGCCGTCGCCGATGCGCTCTTCGAGCGTGCGCCGGAACGCGTGGGCCTCGCGCACCATCTTCTGCGTGTCCCCCGGCAAGAGCTTCGGCACCTGCTCGATCGCGGCGAGCGCGAGCGCCGGCAGCGTGTGCGCGGAGCGGCCGATCGCGAGCTTCGCGAGCTCGCGGCCCAGGCGCACCCGGCCGGTGCCGCCCGCGAGCATGCGACCGAAGTCCTCCCCGCCGGTCTCCGAGAGGAGCGCCGCCCAGTAGAGCACCGACTTCTCGAGCCCCGGGATCTTCACGCGCTCGACGCGCGCGCCCGCGGCCTCGAGCGCGCTCGCCGCGCGATCCTGCGCGCGGATCAGCGCGGGATGGACGGTGGAGACGCCGTTCGTCGTGACGTGCAGCACGCGCAGCCCCTGCATCGCGACGGTGCTCGGGTCGCCGAGCGGGATGGGGAGCACCTCGCTCGAGGCGGGCGTCGGCCCCGCCAGCACGCGCACGAGCGGCCACAGATCCTCGGCGCGGCGCGCGATCGGCCCCGTGGTGACGAAGCGCATGCCCTCGGGCGCGGGCAGCGGCCACTGACCTGCGTTCGGGATGAGCCCGCCGCTCGGCTTGTGCCCGAACACGCCGTTCATGAACGCGGGCAGTCGGATCGAGCCGCCGATGTCGGCGCCGAGGCCGAAGGGCGCGAAGCCCGCCCCGACCGACGCGCCCTCGCCGCCGGAGCTGCCGCCGACCGTGCGATCGAGGTCGTAGGGGTTGTTCGCGCGGCCGTAGACCCGGTTGTCGCTCTCCATCCACATGAGGAGCTCGGAGACGTTCGTGACGCCGAGCACGATCGCGCCTGCCTCGCGCAGGCGCGCGACGGCGACCGCGTCGCTCGCGCTCCGCGTGCCGATGCGCGAGACGAGGCCCGCCGTGAGCGGCATGCCCGCGACCTGGAAGGACTCCTTGATGGTGCAGGGCACGCCGTGCAACGGCCCGAGCGCCGCGCCGTTGCGCTTCTTGCGGTCGGCCTCCTCGGCCTCGCGCAGCGCGGCCGTCAGGCGCGTCTCGACCACCGCGTTCATCGGTGGCTCGTGCCGCTCGAGGTGCGTTGCGTGCGCGCGGACCACGTCCACGCTCGTCGTCTCTCCCTCGCGGATCGCGCGCGCCAGGCGCATGGCCGACGCGGTGAGCATCTCTTTCGGTTCCATCGTGCGAGCTCCACTCTCACTCAGCGCGGGCGCGCCGGGGAGAGAATCGACGCGTGGGCACGCGGGCGTTCCGAGCGGATTCCACCGCGTTCAGCGGGGCGGAAGTCGGCGCTCAGGCCGCGGGCAGCTCGAGCAGGGTCGGGAACGTCGTGAGCAGTGCCTCGTCGTCGAGGGCCGCGGTGTCGGCATCGGGGATCCACCGCACTTCGCGTGCGATCACGCGATCGGTGTGCGCGGGCATCACGACGTCGATCGCCGCGCGCAGCTCCGTTCGATCGCCGAAGTCGATCGCGCGGCCCGCGCCACGCACGACGAGCGCGACGGCCATCACGGACCAGCCCGCTCCTTCGCGCGATCGGGTGGCCGTGCCGCCGCGGTAGCTCGCTTCCTGCGGGGCGCGATGCCGCGCCGAGAGCTCGTCGAGCGCCGCGCTCGGATCGATCGGCGCGCCCGCCTTCGACGGGGTCACGACCAGGGATGCCTTCGCGCGCCACGGATGGCGCGCGACGAAGCCCGCGGCGTGCGCCAAGAGCTCGTGCACCGGCGCGCCCGCCGCGATCGCGCTCAGCGGCGCACGCGCGATCGACGGGACCGCGAGCACGAGCACCACGAGCGAGGGCGGCGCAGGCGGCTCGGCTGCTTCCATCGCCCGCTGCGCCTGACGCTCGGCCGCGAGGGCGCGCGCCTCGCTCTGGCGCCGCAGCCGCCACGACACGAGGAGGCCGACCGACGCCACGCCCGACGCCGTGGCGAGCAGGTGCAGCGATCCAGCGTGGAATTCGCTCGGTGCGGCGAGCATCGCCACGCTGGCGACGCCCGTGAGCGCGACGAGCGCGAGCAGCCCGAAGTCACGCGCCTCGAGCGGCGCATCGGTCCGTATCCCGCGTCGCCGCGACACGGCTTCGAGGATGCGCGCGCGCCACGCCGCCGCGCAACCCGAGGGCGAAACGCGAAACGCCCGCCGATCGCTCGGCGGGCGCCTCGAGGGACGAGCTTCGCGCGTCGATCAGAGCTTCGCGCTGTCGGCGATGAGGCCGCGGACGGCCTCGGCGCTCTTGTCGAGCGCGGCCTTCTCGTCGGCCGTGAGCTCGATGTTCACGACCTTCTCGACGCCGCCGCCGCCGATGACGACGGGCACGCCGATGTACATGTCCTTGTAGCCGTACTCGCCGTCGAGGTACGCGGCGCAGGCGAGGATGCGCTTCTCGTCGCGCAGGTAGGCCTCGGCCATCTCGATCGCGCCCGCGGCCGGCGCGTAGTACGCGCTCGTGCCCATGAGCTTGACGATCTCGCCGCCGCCGCCCGCCGTGCGCTTCACGATGCCGTCGAGCACGTCGGCCGGCAGGAGCTGCTTGATCGGGATGCCGTTCACCGTGCAGTAGCTGAGCACGGGGACCATCGTGTCGCCGTGGCCGCCGAGGACGAGCGCGCGCACGTCCTTGACGCTGCACTTCGCCGCCGCCGCGAGGAAGCACTGCAGGCGCGCCGAGTCGAGCACGCCAGCCATGCCCGCGACCTGACCGCCCTTGAAGCCGGTGACCTTCTTCATCTCGTAGACCATCGCGTCGAGCGGGTTCGAGATGACGACGACGAACGCGTTCGGGGCGTTCTCCTTGATGCCCGTCGCGACGGCGCGGATGATCTTCAGGTTGATGCTGAGCAGGTCGTCGCGGCTCATGCCGGGCTTGCGCGGCACGCCGGCGGTCACGATCACGACGTCCGAGCCCGCGATGTCCTTGTAGTCGCTCGTGCCCGTGACGGTGCAGTCGAAGCCGTCGAGCGCGCCCGTCTGCATGATGTCGAGCGCCTTGCCGCGCGCGAAGTCGGCCTTCTCCGGGATGTCGAGGAGCACGCAGTCGCCGAGCTCCCGCCGCGCCACGAGCATCGCGAGCTCACCACCGATGTTGCCCGCCCCGATGATCGAGATCTTCTTCCGCTGCGCCATCGCTCACTCCTCTTTCTGTCGCGCCGAACGGCCCCTCGGGGCACGACGCGCGCGGACTCTACCGACAATGCGGGGCACGTGCACGCGCGAGATGCGCCCCTTTCGGCGCTGCGAAAGCGCGCGCACCGTGGGCGGTGCGAGGGCGCTCGCGGGCGGGCGCTCCGGGTGTACGTTGAGAACATGAGCCCCGACGAGCTGCGCCTTCTCACGGACCCTTCCGCTCGCAACGATCCGGACTTCGTGCGTCGCGTGCGCAACACGGAGAAGCGGGAGCGGCGGCGCAATCTGTTCCAGATGCTCCGCATCACTTCGCTCGTGATGGCGGGCGTCGGGCCTCTGCTGCTCGTGATCAGCGGTGTCCTCGCGCTGGGGGCCATCGCGAGCGCGCTCTTCGCGGGCTCGCTCGGCGGTGGGGTGATGGGGATGCGGGGGCCGATGATGCTCATCCCGATGGTCGCGCCGGTGCTCGGCCCGGCCATCGCAGGCGCGGTGCTCAGCGGGCTCGCGTTCTGGCTCTGGGTCCCGGGGCGCGGGCTGCTCACGACCGGGATGCAGGGACAGGCGACGGTGCTGCAGGTCCTCGCCATCGGGAACGGCATCCGCGTGAAGGGCGGTCGGACGTACGGGACCGTGGTGAAGGCGACCGTCGCGCTGCGCGTGATGCCGCCGAACGGCGCGCCCTACGAGCTGACGCACAAGGAGCCGATCCTCGACGTGGACATCGCCGCGCTCCAGGTCGGCGCCACGATCCCGGTGCGCATCTCGCCCACGAATGCGTCGAAGCTCCTGATCGACTGGGACGCGATTCACTGACGCGGGCGCGCGGTCCTCAGCGGAAGCACATGCGCTCGGCGGCGTGGATGTCCTGCTCCGCTTCGGCGCGGATGCGGTCGTGGCACGCGTCCACCGCCATGCACTCGCGGAGGCCGACGCCGGCGTCGACGCACGGGTGCTCTCGCACGGCCAGCTCGCACGCCACGATGGCGCCGATCGGCAGAAAGCAACGTCGACCGAACGCGCGGAGAACGTCGACGCGCTCGGCCGCCGTACCGTCGGCGTTCCCTACGCGCGCGCGTCGACCTCCCGGGCAGCTCGCGCTCACCTCGCTGGGATGGACGTGGGTGCGCTCGTACGCGAAGAGGGCGACGAGCTCGGCATCGTTCAGGTCGGCGATGCCGGTCCACCACGGGCGCTCGAACGCCGGGAGCGATGCGAGGCGCGTCTCGACCTCGATCGTGGGGTAGGGAACCGGGAGCGGTTGCGACGGCCGCTCGGGAAGGTCGCGCCACCGGTCGGGCGAGAACGTGTCGCGCCACGCGACGTGCCGGCGGACGGGAGCCGGCGCTGCCGCAGCCCCTGGAGCGCCATCGCGTCCGTCGGCGCTGCCGTGCAGCCCATCCGTCTCGGGCTCGCGCACGAGCGCGCTCGCGTCCGGCACGGCGTGAGCGCAACCGGCAGGGGTGAGGGCGACGGTGAGGGCGAGGGCGAGCGCGGGACGCATCGAGGCCATCGGACCCCTCGGGCCCGCCATCCTTGGCCGGGCCGTCCACGACGGCGGCGCGTCGTGGGCAGGCGCGCCCAGATGGGCTCGAGCGGGATCGTGAGCCCGCGCAGGCCCTTCGGCTTGAAGGTCACGTCGCCCTCGGCCGTCTCGCGCACGGAGTAGACGCCCTCGTCGAGAACGCAGCGCTCGAGCGTTCGGGCCTCGGGGTCGATGATCCAGTACTCCGGCACGCCGATCGATGCGTACCAGCCGAGCTTGCGCACGCGGTCGTGTCCGCGGCTCGTCGGCGAGATGACCTCGACCACGATCTCGGGACGGCCGCGTGAGAGGCCATGGGGATCGGCGTCCCGATAGGCCTCGGCGGTCAGCACCTGCACGTCCGGCATGGCGCCGCGTCGGTTGTTGATGCGGACCTTGTAGCCGGACGGCAGGACCACGAGATTGCGCTTGGTTGCCCAGAGCGTGAGGTGAAAGAGGATCTGCCCCACGATCCACTCGTGCCACTTGTTCGGCACCTCGACCGCCACGAGCACGCCATCGACGAGCTCGCGGCGATCGTCGTCGGCGAGCGCGATGAAATCGCTCCATCCGACTCGCGAGGTCGCGCGTGCGCCGTCCGTGCGTCGAGCATACGGCAGCCCACAGCCGCGACAGCGCGCGCAAAGAAGAAGAGGCAGGAGCCTCTCGGCGCCTGCCTCTTCTCGTTCGTTTCGCGCGGCCTTCACCGCGCTGGCGCGATCACATGTGCTTGATGATGGCGTCGCCGAACTCGGAGCACTTCACCTTCGTCGCGCCTTCCATCATGCGCGCGAAGTCGTAGGTCACGGTCTTGGCGCCGATGGCGCCGTCCATGCCCTTGATGATGAGGTCCGCGGCCTCGTCCCAGCCGAGGTGACGCAGCATCATCTCGCCGCTGAGGATCACCGAGCCGGGGTTCACCTGGTCCTTGTCGGCGTACTTCGGCGCCGTGCCGTGCGTCGCCTCGAAGATGGCGTGGCCGGTGACGTAGTTGATGTTGCCGCCCGGCGCGATCCCGATGCCGCCCACCTGCGCCGCGAGCGCGTCGCTGAGGTAGTCGCCGTTCAGGTTCAGCGTCGCGATCACGTCGAAGTCGGCCGGGCGCGTGAGCACCTGCTGCAGCGTGATGTCGGCGATGCTGTCCTTGATGAGGAGCAGCTTCTTCCACTTGCCCTCACCGTGCGTCGGCCAGAGCTTCAGCGCGGCCTCGACCTCGGCGTGCAGCTCCGCCTTCTGCTTCGGCGGGAGCATGTCGTAGCCCGGCTCGACCTGGCGCGCGTTGCCCTCGGTCGTGAGGCTCGCGTCGGCTTCCTTGTTGCCGAGGATCCACGTCTCGCGCTCGGTCACCACCTGATCGCGGAACGCGCGCACCGCGAGGTCGTAGCCCCACGTGCGGAACGCGCCCTCGGTGAACTTCATGATGTTGCCCTTGTGGACCAGCGTGACGCTCTTCTTCTTGTACTTGAGCGCCATCTCGATCGCGGCCTTCACGAGGCGCTCGGTGCCGTCCTTGCTGACCGGCTTGATGCCGATGCCGCTCGACTCCGGGAAGCGAATCTTTCCGAACTCCTTCGGGAAGTTCTCCTTCAAGAAGGCGGTGACCTTCTTCACGTTCTCGCTGCCCGCCTCCCACTCGATGCCGGCGTAGATGTCCTCGCAGTTCTCGCGGAAGATCACCATGTCGACCTTCTCGGGGGTCTTCACGGGCGAGGGAACGCCCTTGAACCAGCGCACGGGGCGCAAGCACACGTAGAGGTCGAGCATCTGGCGCAGCGCCACGTTCAGCGAGCGGATGCCGCCGCCGATCGGCGTCGTGAGCGGGCCCTTGATGCCGACGAGGTACTTCTTGAAGTCCTCGACGGTCTGGTCGGGCAGCCAGTTGTCGTAGGTCTTGAACGCCTTCTCACCGGCATAGACCTCGTGCCACACGATCTTCTTCTTGCCGCCGTAGGCCTTCTCGACGGCCGCGTCGAGCACGCGCACCGAGGCCTTCCAGATGTCGCGCCCGGTGCCGTCGCCCTCGATGAACGGGATGATCGGGTCGTTCGGGACGTTCAGCTTCCCGTCCTTGTTCATCGTGATCGGGGTGCCGGTCTTCGGCGCGGGCCAGGTCGTCATGATCGAGATGCTCCTTCGAACGAATGGTCAGAAGAGGGATCGTCGCGGTGCGCCGGGAGCTCTCGCGGACGCGAGGGGCAGCAGGGCAGGGCGGCGAGCGAGGAAATCGGGTGCGACCTTGTACCACCGGGCGTCGCAAAGGTCAGGGCCAGCGCGCGCGCAGTGAATGACGCAGCGCGCGATGGCCGAGGCGCCTGCTCGCTCGTGGAGGTCAGCGCGTGGCCGAGGCCGGGCTCGTCGACGTGATGCGCGTCGCGATCAGGCCGCTCGTCCGCAGGCGCGCGAGCAGCCCGTCCTCGGTGAGCACCATGCCGTAGGGCAAGAGCACGAGCGCGTTGCCGGCGCGGATCTCCTGCTCGATGACCGGCATCCCCTCGGTCAAGAGGCGCAGGTTCTCGCGGCGGCGCAGGGCGCTGTCTTCGTCGCGGCCGATCACGGGCACCGCGTGCGCCGCGAGCAGCGCCGCCTCGTCGCCCGCGAGGTAGGCGGTGCGGACGTCGGCGAGGTTCGCGCGCGTCTCGTCCGGATGATCCAGGATGGCCGAGAGCGTGTCCGCGGCCCCGCGCTCGAGGGTCGCGAAGAGCTCGGTCGCGCGCGCCGGGGTCGCGAGCGAGAGCGTGGGCAGGCCCGCGGCCTGGCGGCGCGCCACCAGGTCGTGCGTGGGCGAGAGGCGCGTGTCCTCGATGCGCGTATGCGAGAGATCGGCCACCGTCGCTCCGAGCCAGAGCTCGATCGCCGCCTCGGGGCGCACGTGCACGGCGAGCTCCGCGGGGGCGCCCGTGCGCGCGACGAAGTGCTCGAAGCGCTCGCTCCCGATCACGCGATCGAGGTGGAACGAGGGGTCGAGCCCGTGCTCGGCCGCGAAGGCGCGCTCTTGCTCGGGGTCCCACGCCATCGGCACGATCACCGCGCGCGCGTACGTGTAGAGCGCCTCGTAGTCGGGCGGGAACGACTCGTGGAGCGGCACGCCGGGATCGAGCGCCGCGAAGACGTACGAGGGCTGGCTCTCGGTCTGGATCTCGTAGAGCCAGGTCGGCACCGCCGCGGGCTCGAGCACCACGGACGAAGGCGGGGCGGGTGCCGCGCTCGAGGGCGGGGGCGCGGCCGAGGGAGATTCCCCGCCGGAGCAAGCGAGGAGAGTGAGCGCGAGCAGCGGCAGGAACGTTCGGGTCACGGAGGCGAGCGCAGCGTAGCGGAGCGCTCGTCGCGGCGCGATCGTCAGCGCGCGAGATCGGCGAAGACGGGGGCGATGTCTTCCGCGCTCACGGAGCCGCCGTCGTAGGCTTCCTGCGTCGGCGCGCTCGGGCCGCCGCCGACCGTGCCGACGGGCACGCCCATGACGCGCACGCCGATCCCGGGCCCACCGCTTCCGGTGTCGAGCGCGTCGGGGCAGGCCGCCGGCTCGGGCCCGCTCACGAGCATCGAGCGCAGGAGGTGCCCGTCGGCGGCCGCCACCGCGCGAACCTCGCGCGCGTGCCGGTAGCGCGTGATGCTGCTGCCATCCACGTAGGAGCACTCTTCGACCGTCGTGCGCACGTCGGGCTCGATGCACAGCACGACCGTGGCCTCGCTCGCGGCCGTGGCCCGCGTGAACGCGCTGGGCAAGAGCGTCCCCGCGTAGTGGAAGCGCGCCCCCGCGGCGTCGCGCACGAACCCCAGCGCTCGCGTCGGCCCGCCGCCCGTCGCTCCTGGCACGGGCGCGCCGCTGCACGCGACCTCGGCGTCCTGCACCGCTCCGACTGCGCGATGGGCGACCGCGAAGAGGATCCCGGTGCCGAGGCAGCCGAGCACCACGGCGGCGAGACAACCGACCTTCAGCCATCGCATGGCGGGCGAAGGTGATGCGCGCCCCGCTGAAATGCGACTTAAACGCGCGGCTCGTCCGCGGCGTTGACGCACGCGCGCGGGCGGCGCGACACTCTTGGGCGCTTCTCCGCATGCGTGTTGCGCTCGTCCTCGCGCTCGCTCTCGGTCTGCTCGCGCCGGCGTGCAGCGCGCCGCAGACGTCCGTCGCGCCCGACGCGGGCCCGGCGCGCGATGCGGTGGCCGATGCGCCCGCGATCGACGCGCGGCAGAACGGCGATGCCGGTCGCGACGCGGCCCACGTGGACACGGGCCCACCGCACACGCTCGGCCCGCCGTACCCGATCGTGTTCGCGCACGGCTTCTTCGGCTTCGAGCACTTCGCCGGCATCGACTACGTCGACTACTTCTTCCACGTGCGCCAGGCGCTCGAGATGTCGGGCGAGACGAACGTGTATTTCACCGTCGTCGACCCCTTCAACACCTCCGAAGTGCGCGGCGCGATGCTCGCCGAGCAGATCCAGCACATCCTCGACACCACCGGCTATCGCCAGGTCGTGATCGTCGGCCACTCGCAGGGCGGGCTCGATGCGCGCGTCGTCGCCCACGACCACCCGGAGTGGGTCGCCTCCGTCTACACGATCGCGACGCCGCACGGCGGCACGGCCGTCTCCGACGTGCTCGACGAGCTCGTCTCGGACACGCGCCTGCGCGACGCGCTCAACGCGATCGCGAGCCTGGTCTACACGCCGCTCTACGACACGACGGGTGCGACCACGAGCGTCTGGCGCGGCATCGATCAGTTCAACACGCCGAACATCACCGCGTTCAACGCCGCCTACCCGGACGCTCCGTCGGTCTCCTACTTCTCGATCGGCGGCCGCAGCGCGAGCCACGACGGCGGCGCCGACTGCGACGTCCCCGGGCGCCCCTCGTTCATCTCGCGCTGGGATCGCCAGCTCGACCCGATCGATCCGGCCCTGAGCATCACGAACGCGATCCTCAACGGCGACGACCTCTTCCACCCGGTCCCCAACGACGGCCTCGTCACGGCCGCGAGCGCGCGGCACGGCATCTTCCTCGGCTGCATTCCCGCCGATCACCTCGACGAGATCGGGCAGCTCATCGGCGATGGGCCGGGCCTGTTCAACGACTTCGATCACTACACGTTCTATCGGGAGCTGGTCGCCTACATCCGCGCGCGCGGCGATTGACGTTCCGCGCGCCGAGCTTCAGTGCACGGAGGTGGCCGACCTTCCTTCGTATCCCTCCGAGCTCGCGCGCTACGTCGAGGCCCACTGGCCCAAGGGCTCGCCGCTCGGAGTGTCGGTCGACGAGCTCGCCGAGGCGCTCCACGTCGCCTACCACGCGTCGCTGATGCAGGAAGAGGCGCGCCCCACGCGCTTCCGCTTGCTGCTCACCCCGCCCGATCGCCTGCCGAGCGAGGGCCAGCCGAACCGCGGCGTCTTGCGCTTGCTCTTCGAGCGCAGCCGGCCCCTCCATCCTGACGAGCTGCGGCGCCTCGCGCCCGCCGTGCCCTTCGAGACCTCGCTCATCGGCGCCCACGTCGAGGAGGGTGAGCTGCGCATCTGGGGCATCGCGCACTCGGGGCCGGCGTGGCTCGCGCCGACGTGGGGCGGCCGGCGGATCGTGCCGAACTGGACCTACGGGCCGATCATCCACGTGACGGGGCCCGGGCAGCTCGCGGTGCGGTGTGCGGGCGGGCTCGTCGGCGCGCTCGAGCGAGGGGAGCTCGTCGACACGCGCCTCGACGTCTTCGAGTCGCGCTGGCTGCCGGCGATGTTCGCGCGCGAGCGCGAAGAGGTGCGCGCCACGCACGCGGCGGGCGCGACGAGCGCGGTGGAGCCCTCGCTCGTCGGTCTCATCGGCCAGCATCTCTTGCGGCGGGCGATCCAGCTCGTTCGCGGCGCGCGCCACGGCGGCATGTTCCTCGTGCTCGACGCGGGCGAGGGGCCGCTCCCGCGCTCGCTGCGCCCGAAGTACGGCTTCCAGCGGGACGAGCCGACGCGCCGCTACCGCACGCTGCTCTTCCAGATCCTGGACGCCGTGATCGCGGCGGCCGAGAAGCCCTCGGTCGGCTGGTCCGACTTCGCGAGCAGCAAGAGCTCCGAGCTCGAGCGTCTCGAGAACGCCGTCTTCGAGCTGAGCCGCGTCTTCGCGAACCTCGCCGCCATCGACGGCGCCGTCGTCGTGGACAAGCGCTTCGGCCTGCTCGGCTTCGGCGTGGAGGTGTCTGCGGAGCTGCCGACACCGGAAGTGGTGTGGCGCGCGCTCGACGCCGAGGGCCGCGAGGTGCGCGAGGACGACGTGGAGCGCGTGGGCACGCGCCACCGCGCCGCGTACCGCTTCGTGCACGATCATCCGGGCGGCCTCGCCATCGTCATCTCGCACGACGGCGGCGTGACCTTCGTCGCGAGCCAGGCCGGCCGCGTGGTGTACTGGGAGCAGTCGGTCAGCCCGTGAGGGTGCGCGTCAGCGCGTCATTCCCACGCGCTGGCGCGCGAGCAGGCACGCGTCGCCCGCGACGGCGAAGTCGCGGCAGCTGCGCGGGCGCTGGTCGTAGACGGTGCATGCGTAGCCGAGCGCGCCGCGCTCGAGGGCCGGGCAGTTGCCCTCCGGGCGCGGCATCTCGGGGCGGCCGTCGATCATCGTGACGAGATCCGGGCGCGTCTTGCGCAGCACGTCGTTGCGCGTGAGCAGCACCGTGTGGAACGCCTCGCGGCAGCACGCGCCGCACGCGAAGCAGTCGAGCGCCTCGGGCTCCCAGCGCTCGCATGCCGGCTCGGTCTCCGCCGTGCGCTCGCCCGACGCTCGGCAGCGGCCGGCCTTCCCGCGCGTGGGGCCCCAGGCGCAGCTCCCGCACGTCTCGCGCGCGGCCGTCGATCCCGCGGCGGGCATCGGGAAGCCAGCGCGATGCGCCTTCACCGGTGCATCGACGAGCGACCAGAGCGAGCCGGGCGCCGCCGTGCCGTACGTCGCGACCTGCCGGGCGATCGCGGCCGTCGCGGCGAGCGCTTCGCTCACGTGCGGGTTCCACGGCGCCTGGTGCACGCGGCCCGCCGCCGCGATCGCCAGCGGGATCGCCGGGTCGTCGCCCGCGAGCGGATCCTCCGGCAGCGCGTCGTAGTAGGCGCGGAAGTCGGTGGTGGGCCCGAGCGCACGCCGCAGGCCGAGCGGCCGCAAGAGCAGCGCCTGCAGGCGCAGGCAGGCGTGCTCGCGCACCGCGTCGGGGCCGCTCAAGAGGTCCATCGCCTCGTTCTCGAGCCCCCAGTCGCGCTGGTAGAGCGAGCGCGGGCCCTGCACGAGCGAGTGGCAGAGCTCGTGGAAGATCATCTGCGCGAGGCAGTCGTCGGCGTCGAGGCCCTCGGGCGTCGCGATCGCGAGCGTGCCCTTTCCATCCGTCGTCGCGAACGCGTGCGGATCGCGCACCACGCGCAGCCCCACGCGCTCGGCGCAGCCGATCCAGATGCGGTCGAGCGGATCTTCGTAGCGATGCGTGACGGGGCGCGCCATTCGCGCCGGGATCTACGCCTCAACCCTGTTCTTGCCAGCCCTCGTCGGCCTCACCCGGCATCTCGGGCTCGCGCGGCCCCGTCTGCGCCGGCGTCTCGTGCGGCGCGCGATCCGGGCGCGCCAGCAGATCGAAGTGGTGCACGAAGTCCGCGAGCGTGCCGCGCTGCGCGTCGTCGAGCACGAACGAGTCGCCGCAGATCGAGCCGCGCACCTCGCGCGCCCGCGCCATCGCGCGCACGTCCTCGATCGGCAGCTCCATGCGCATCGCGTCGTAGACGCCGCCGCGCATCGGCGCCCCGACGTAGCTCGCCGTGAGCGGGAGCTCGCGGCCGTCGAGCGTGACGTGCACTTCGCACGAAGGGCTCCAGCGCGCGGCCGGGCTCGGCGCGTCCACGATCGCGCTCACCGTCAGCTCGTTCTCGCGCGGGTGCGCGAACAGACGCACCGAGCCCCAGCCGTACAGCGTGCCGCCCACCGACCACGGCACCTCGGCGCGGAGCGCCGGAAGCGCGTGAGGCGCTGCCTCGACGCGGACGCGGCCCGAGAGCGGCCGGCCATCGGGGAGGGTGACCGCGCGCTCGGCGACCGACACCGGGAGCGTGACGCGAGCATGCGCACCGCGTGCAGGCGAGGCCGGCCCGACCGCGCGGCCCAACGCTCCCGCCGCGAGCAGGAGCGCCAGCGCCCCCAGCCGCGATCCCCACGTCCGAGCCCGCCGCGGCACGCCGCGCATCGCCCCCCGAGCGTAGCCGGAGCCGCCCATCCGAGTGAAGCCCATCATCCCGTCGCCGACGCCTAGACCCCGTCTTACGGCGGGACCTTGGATTTTTCGGTCGCCGGGCTCGCGGCCGGGTACCCTTGCGCTCGCGATGACGAGCCGACGCGAGGCGAAGGCCCAAACCCAGCAGCGCCTGATCGACGCGATGCTCGAGATCCTCCACGAGTCCGGGCCCTTGGCGCTCACGACCGGGCGCATCGCCGAGCGCGCCGGGCTGGCGCAGCCGACGTTCTACGTGCACTTCCCCGACCTCGATCGCGCGATCGAGATGGCCGCCGACGCCGCGGGGGCGCGTCTGATCGCGATCCTGGCCAGCCAGCGGGCCGTGCTCGACGCCGAGGAGGGCTCGGCGGGGGGAGGGCGCCTGCGTCGCGCCTTCCGCGCCGCGCTCGACGGCTTCGCCGCCGATCGCCTGATCACGGAGCTGTTCCTGCGCCACCGTCGCGACACCGCGTCGCCCTTCGCGAATCGCTTCCGGTCGGTGCTCGGCACGGGGCGCGATCAGCTGCGGGATCTTCTCGTCGCGGCCGACGTACGCTCTGCCGACGTGGCCGCGGCGCTGATTCTCGGCATGGTCATCGCGACCGTGGAGGGAATGCTCGACGGTCGCATCACCGATCTCGATGCGGCGGTGGATCGCCTCGTCGTCTCGACACGCGCGCTGATCGCGCCGGCGGAGACTCATGGCAAGGCGTGACGACGAGACCCAGCAGATCTACGGCACGGTGTCGGGGGCGCGGCCGCAGCCGGGGCAGATCGTGTGGGGCGAGGCCGTGCAGGGGGTGCGCTTCGGCCTGCGCGCGCCCGAGTCGGCGCTCGAGGCGGGCAGCACGATCCAGCTCCAGCTCGTCGTCGAGAACCGGGGCCTCGTGCCCGTCTGGCTCTTCGGGCTCGTGAAGCGCTACCCGCGCGCGCTGCGCGTCTCGCCGCCCAAGCCCGACCGGCCCTACATCCGCGTCTCGTTCGGCGACGTGAACGTGCTGCACCCGCCCGAGGCGTTCATCCGTCTCGATCCGGGCTCGACGGCGACGACGGGGCTCGACCTCTCGTTCGCCTTCGACCGGCGCGGCGCGGGGACGTTCTCGGTCGCGTTCGCCTACGATCCGGTGCGCGCCGCCGGCATGGTGCGGCCCTGGGCGGCGCCCGGAGGGGCTTCGCCGATGACGGGCGTCGCCTCGCTCGCGATCGAGCGTGCGCGATCGCTGCGCGAGGCGGGCATCGATGCCGCCACCGAGGTCGCGCTCGACACGCTGCTCACGTCGGGCGATCCGAGCACGGTCGAGCGCCTGCGCGCGCTCGGCCCCGGCGGCGCGGTGTACGCGGCGCGCCGCGTCGCGCGCGTGGTCGCGGGCGGCTCCGAGGCGGCGCTCGGCTGGCGCGCGCTCGATGCGCTCGAGCTGCTCGGCCGCGAGAGCCGCGTGGCGGTGCGCGCCGCGCGCGACGAGCTGCCGCACGCGGCCGCGGCGCTCGAGTTCGCCGACGACTGGCTCGGATTCCGTCACGGCGAGGCACCGCGCGAGCACGACATGCCGTTCGTCACCGAGCTGCAGCAGCTCGTCGAGCAGCCCGACCGGCGCGGCAACTTCGTGCTCAGCTGGTCGGCGTACGACTCGCCCGTGCACGGCGCGCTGCGCATGGAGATCTTCGGCAACGGCGACCGCATCGTGGTCGTGCGCCCGCCGGGGCAGGCCGTGCCGGCCACGCGTCGCACGGCGCTCGGTGCGATGCACATGAAGGCGCTCCTCGAGTCGCTCGCGCTCTCGGGCGCGTGGCTGCTGCGCCCGCTGCGCGCGCAGGGCCTGCCGGACGAGCCTCGGCCGGCGCTCGAGATCCAGCTCGCGCTCGGCGAGACCTTCACGCGGCGCATCGCGATGTGGAACGGCGAGTGGCGCCAGGGGCCCGCGTTCCGTCTGGCCGACATGCTCGACCGGCTCGCCGCCGGCACGCGCTGACTTGGATCGAGCGCTCGACATCGGCATCGTCGGCACCGGCACGGCCGGCTCCGCGGCGGCGCTCTATCTCGCGCGCGCGGGGCATCGGGTCACGGTCTTCGAGGAGGTGCCCGCGCCCACGGCCGTCGGCGCCGGCATCGTGCTGCAGCCCACGGGGCAGCTCGTGCTCGCCGAGCTCGGCCTGCTCGGGCCGATCCTCGAGCGCGGCGCGCGCCTCGATCGGCTGCGTTGCGAGACCACCACCCAGCGCACGCTCGTCGACCTCGAGTACGCGATGGTCGCGCCCTCGCTGCACGGCGTGGGTCTTCATCGCGGCGTCCTCTTCGTCACGCTGCTCGACGCCGTCCGGAAGGAGAGCCGCATCACGCTGCGCCTCGGGGTCGAGATCACGTCCGTCGCGACCGAGGGCGCGCAGCGCGTGCTCCGCGATCGCGCGGGCGGCACGCACGGCCCCTTCGATCTCGTCGTCGTCGCGGCGGGCGCCGGCGTCGCGCTCGAGGACGATCAGCCGCTCGCGCGCCGCGTCACGCCCTACGCGTGGGGCGCGCTCTGGACGATCGTGCCCGATCCCGATCGGGTCTATCGCGGCATGCTCTATCAGGTCGTCCGCAGCAACGCGGTGATGCTCGGGTTCCTGCCGACGGGCGCAGGCCCGAGCGACCCGACGCCGACCGTGAGCCTCTACTGGAGCGTGCGCGCCGATCGCATCGATGCGTTCCGTGCGGGCGACTTCGGCGCGTGGAAGCGAGAGATCCTCGGCTACGACCCGCGCGCCGGCTTCGTGCTCGATGCGCTCGCCGCGCCGAGCGATCTGCTCTTCGCGCGCTACCGCGACGTCGTGATGCGCCGCTTCACGGGCCCGGGGATCGTCTATCTCGGCGATGCGGCGCACGCGATGAGCCCGCAGCTCGGCCAAGGCGCGAACCTCGCGCTCTTCGATGCGAAGGTGCTCTCCGAGTCGTTCGCCGCCGAGCCCGACGTCGTGCGCGCGCTCACCCGCTACGATCGCGAGCGACGCGCGCACCTCGGCTTCTATCAGTTCGCGACGCGCTGGCTGACGCCGTTCTTCCAGGGCGACGCGTCGATCTTCGGCACGCTGCGCGACCTCTTCATGCCGATCGGCCTCGCGATCCCGCCGGTGCGCAACCAGATGGTGCGCAGCATGCTCGGCATCAAGCGCGGGATCGTGCGGCGGTCGCTGCCGCTCGAGCCCTTCGCCGCGGCGCTGCCGCGCGCGCGCTGAGGCCGGCGCTCACGCGTCGCGCATGCTCGTCGGGGTCGCGAGGAAGCGCCGCTCCCTCGCGTCCAGGCGGGACGTCACGAGATCGAGCGGCTCGCTCATCCGCGCCCGTCGCATCGCGCCGAGGCGTAGCCATCCACGTCACCGCTTCGAGGCTCGCGGAAAGTTGCGCTGTTCGTGTGCGCGCGACGTGGCGCCTCGCCGCAGACCGCGATTTTGTTGAACGCTCTCGCCCCCAGGCACGTCACGATAGACCGATGCGTCTCGCTCTCGCCGCCTCGATGATGTTCCTCTGGATGTGCGAAGACCCGCTGCCGCCTGCCGAGCACGGCGGGGTCGTGCTCTCGGTCGGCGCGCAGCCGCTCGAGCTCGTGGCCCAAGCCGATGGTCGCGTGACGGCCTATCCGATCGCCACCAGCACGGCGCGCGGGCCCACGACCACCGTGCTCGTGCACGTGCCGGGCGTCGACGGAGTCGTGCACGATGCGCCCCTCGTCTGGGACGAGCCGAGCGCGACCTTCGTCGGGACGATCGGCGTCGCGCCGCAGGTCGGGCCGATCTCGGTGGACGTCGTGCTCGCGGGCACGCCCGTGCAGGCGAGCGCGCCGGTCTTCGTGGTGGTCGCGCCGAGCGCGCCCGTCGTCGTGGGCACCGCGCCCGTGACCGTCGAGGTGCCCGCGCCGCCGGCGCCTCACGCGCGCGTGGAGGTGGTCGCGCCGCCCCCGCCCCACGGCCCGACCGTGGTCGTCGAGGCGCCACGCCCGCCCGAGCCGCGCGTCCTCGTCGTCGCACCGCCTCCGCCGCCGGGCCCGCCCGCCGTGGTGCTCGTCCCGCCGGGGCCGCCCGGCGTGGTGCTGGTGGGCCCGCGGCCGCCCGAGCCGCGCGTGCGCGTCGAGGCGCACGGCCCTCCGCCGCCGCGCGTTCGCGTCGAGGCGCACGGTCACTTCGATCACGGCCGCCACGGCGGCGAAGGCCCGCACTGGCATGCCGGTGGTGGCCACGGCCGTCATTGAGGCATCGCCGATCGCGCCACTGGCACCTGGCGCGCACGAGCATCCGCGCAATCCTCGGCGCATGACCCGTCACGCGCGTTGCTCTTGTGGACAGCTCTCGCTCGAGGCCGACGGCGAGCCGGTCCGCATCTCCGTCTGCCATTGCCTCGAGTGCCAGCGCCGCACCGGCAGCGTCTTCGGTGCCCAGGCGCGCTTCCCCGCGTCGGCGGTGCGCGTCCGCGGCGCGTCCACCTCCTACACGCGCAAGACCGACAGCGGCGGCGAGCTCACCTCGCAGTTCTGTCCGCACTGCGGCACCACGGTCTACTACCGCGTCTCGCGTCTACCCGGCTTCGTCGGCGTGGCGCTCGGCGCGTTCGCCGATCCCACCTTTCCCGCTCCGCGCTTCGAGGTCTACACCGACCGCAAGCACGCGTGGGTCGAGGTGCTCGGCGACCTCGATCGGCAGGCCTGACGCGGCGCGCGTTCCGTACCAGAGGTGCTCAAAGCACGTTCTGCACTTGCTCGCGGAGGCGCTCGATCTCGGTCTTCAGGTCGACGACCGTGCGCGCGAGCTCGGCGTCCGCGCTCTTCTGGCCGATCGTGTTCGACTCGCGCGCCATCTCCTGGAGGAGGAAGTCGAGGCGGCGACCGGTCACCGTGTCGTCGTCGAGGAGCATCATGCGGAACTGCTCCACGTGGCTCCGCAGGCGCGTGCACTCCTCGGTGACGTCCGAGCGGTCGGCGAAGATCACGACCTCGAGCTCGAGGCGCCGCTCGTCGAGCGGGAACGCTGGCCCGACGAGCTTCTCGATGCGCTCTTCGAGGCGCTTGCGCACGGCGGCGACCACGGCCGGCGAGCGGTGCTCGATGGCCTGCACGAGCTCGAGCAGCCGCGAGAGGCGCGCCTCGAAGTCCACCGCCAGCGCGGCGCCTTCGCGCTGCCGCATCGCGAGCGCACCCTCGCAGGCGAGCTCGGTCGCGCGCGTCAGCGCCGCGCGCACCACGCCCGTGTCGGGCTGCCCGCGCGCGACGAAGAGCTCCGGTACCGACGCGAGCAGGCCGAGCGGCACCGGATCGCGCGGTGAGAGCGCGTCGCGCAGCGCCACCAGCTGCTCGAACGCCGCGCGCGCACGGCTCGCGTCGAGGATCGGGTCGTCGAACGTCTCGCCCTCGGTGCGCACCGCGATCTCGATGCGCCCGCGCACGAGCAAGCGCTTGGCGATCTCTTCGACGACCGGCGTGTGCTCCACGAGCTCGGGGGGCAAGCGCGAGCGCACCTCGAGGTAGCGGTGGTTCACCGAGCGGATCTCGATCTCCACGCGCCCGGTGCGCAGCGGCGCGCTGCCCACGCCGTGGCCCGTCATGCTCCGCACGGAGCTGCGCACGCGGGAGCTGGGGTCCGGGCGATCCATCGACCTGCCCGAAAGATTCGCGCCTTCCCCGCGGCCCCGCAAGGAGGGGGGCCTGAAAAGGCCTTACCGCCCCACCGCGGACCCCCTCACGGCGACGCCCGAGCGCGTCGCTCGCCCGCGGTCCCTCCTGCCGAGCGGCTGCCCGAAGCCTCCCCTTGCCGGCCAGCCGGAGGTGGGGCCGATCGCGCGGGGCGCCTGCGCCCCCGCGATCGACGCCGTCACGCCATGACCTCGCGCACCCGCGCCACCACGGCGATCGCCACGACCAGCGTGACCAGGGCCGCCGCGATCCCGCCCGCCACCGAGAGCGTGGCGCCGAGCGCCGTCGCCCCGAGCCCCAGGCCCACGGCCGGCAGCACCGAGATCAGGCGCGCGTTCGTCTCCGTCGTGCGCTCGCGGAACATGCGCCCGAGCGCCAGCCCGAAGGCGGCCGCGCCGAGCGCCGCGAGCAGCATCAGCGCCGCCAGCGCCGCGCGCCCCGCGACGTCGCCACCGCCGCGCGTCATCGCCGCCGCGAAGAGCGCGCCGCGCGCCGGCAGCATGCGCCCGCGCACCACGACGTGGCGGATCTGATCGCTCGCGACCTCGGCGAGCGCCCCGTCGTCGTCGCGGCGCAAGAGGGCGGTCACGCGGCCGTCCTCGATCCGCATCGCGAAGTCGCCGGGCGAGCCGTCTTCTTCCTCGAAGTGCGGCTCCTGCACCATGCCGCGCTCGGTGCCCATCTGGAGCGGCGTGGCCTGCGCGGTGCCGTCGATCACGCGGATGAGGCCGTGCCACACGCGCTCGGGCTCGAGGCGCTGGCTCGTGGTCTCGAACGCCGAGTCGTAGAAGTGCATCTCGTCCAGGCCGCGCGTGCCCTCGACCGCGCGCGCGTGCGTCGCCGTCGCCCCGATCGCCAGGCCCACCATCGTCGCGACGAGCACGTGCGCGAGCACGGGGAGCATCGCCGCCGCGGCCTGCGCCTTGGTGCTGCGCGCGCGCGCGAGCGACGAGATCGCGCCGTCGATCCCCGTCGGCCCGGCGAACACCGGGAGCAGGCCTCCGAGCGCAGCGGCCGCGATCTCGCCCACGAGCGCGCCCGAGAACTGACGGGCCTGCGGCGCGCCGTCGAACGCGTCCTCGAGCGTGGCGCCGAGCATGCCGAACGCGCGCTCGACGTCGTAGAGGATGGCGACCACGCACGCCGACACGAGCACGACGAGCGAGACGAGCGCGAGCCAGCCGAGCCAGGGCTTGCCCTGCCCGAACACGGCGAGCGCGGCCGCGACCACCGCCACGCCGAGCCCGATCGGCAGCGCGCTGCCGGGGAGCAGCTGCTCGGCGGCCTCGGCGACGGCCGTCCCGTGCAGGCCGCCCACGATGGCGATCGCCGCGATCGGGATCAGCACGAAGAGCGCCTGACCGAGCGCCGACACCCAGGGCGTGGCGTCCGCCGCGAGGCGGCCCGCGAGGCTTCCGCTCGTGCCGGCCACGATCCCGTGGTCCTTCTCCGGCGCGGCCTCGTCGGCCTTGGCCTTGCCCTTCGCCTTGTCCTTCTTCTTCTCTTTCTCTTTCTCCTTCACGCGCTGGCCCGCCTTGCCGGGTGGCGAGGTCCGCGCGAGGAGCGCCTCGGCGAGCCGGATCGGCGCGAAGAGAAGACCGAAGAGCCAGAGCCACGCGAGCGCCCCCGGCCCGCCGAGCCCCACGGCCGTCGCGGCCGACACCACCGCACCGGCACCGATCGACGCCGCGGCCGAGAGCGCGAGCGCCGTCGCCGGATGGACCGAGCCTTCGGCGCGCGGATCGGGCGCGTTCACCGCGCGAAAGGCGTCCGCGAGGCGCGTGACCTGCGGGAAGCGGAGGACGACCGTGACGACGAAGGCCGCGAGGACGATCGCCGGCAGGCCGGCCCACGACCAGACGGCATCCCGAAGAGAAAGCATCGATTCCATGGGTGGCGCGCCGTTGTAGTGGGTTTTCGGGGCCCTGGCCACGCTTCGCGCGGGCGGGCGGTCGCGCCCTCGCGGCCGTGGTAAGCGCCGCGCGATGCGACGCCTGCGCCCCGACACGCTCGCCGTTCATGCCGGCGACCACGCCGACCCCCACACCAAGGCGCTCGAGCCGCCCATCGTGCTCGCGAGCGCCTACGCGTTCGACTCGGCCGACGACGCGGCCGCGCAGTTCCGCGGCGAGGCCGAGGGGCACATCTACACGCGCTGGTCGAACCCGACCGTGCGCGCGCTCGAAGAGAAGATCGCGGCGCTCGAGGGCGCGGCGGACGCGGTGGCGCTCGCGAGCGGCATGGCGGCGGTCGCGGCCTCGCTCGAGAGCTTCCTCGTCGCGGGTGATCACGTGGTCGCGTCCGCGAGCATGTACGCGGAGGCCGCGCGCCTGATGCGCGAGCGCCTGCCTCGCTTCGGGATCGAGACGACGTTCGTCGACACGACCGACCTCGCCGCGGTGCGCGCCGCGATGCGCCCGCGCACGCGCGTGCTCTACGTGGAGACGCCGGCGAATCCGACGCTGCTGATCTCCGACCTGCCGGCGCTCGCGGAGATCGCGCACGCGGCGGGCGCCAAGCTCGTCGTCGACGGGACCTTCGCGACGCCCTACCACCAGCAGCCGCTCGCGCTCGGCGCGGACGTGGTGCTGCACTCGGCGACGAAGTCGATCTCCGGGCACGGCGACACGATCGGCGGCGTCGCGGCGGGCGCGAAGGACGTGGTGAAGGCGATGCGCGAGGGCGGCGTGCGCACGGCGGGCGCGCCGATGGCGCCGCTCACGGCGATGCTGGTGGCGCGCGGCGCGCGCACGCTGTGCCTGCGCATGGAGCGCGCGAGCGCGAGCGCCGCGTGGCTGGCCGAGAAGCTCGCGGCCGATCCGCGCATCGAGGTGGTCCACTATCCGGGCCTGCCCTCGCATCCACAGCACGCGCTCGCGAAGCGGCAGATGCAGCGCGGCTTCGGCGCGATGATCGCGTTCGAGGTGAAGGGGGGCCTGCCCGCGGGCAAGCGCGCCTACGATCGGCTCGAGCTGGTGGCGCGCGCGGTGAGCCTCGGCGACGTGCGCTCGCTGATCACGCACCCCGCATCGACGACGAGCGCGTCGATGCCGCGCGAGGATCGGATCCGCGGCGGCATCACCGACGGCCTGATGCGGATGAGCGTGGGCATCGAGGACCGCGAGGATCTCTGGGAGGATCTGTCGCGCGCGCTCGGCTGAGGCGCGCCGTCACGCGTCGAGGCGATCTGGGTGACGTTTGGTTTCGATCCGAGCGCATCCCCGATCGCGTGCGCTAGGTTCGCCTCGCTCGCCGTGCGCGCAACGCCGAATGCCCCCCGTTCGTCGCCGCCGCGCGGCGAGCGCTGACGAGCGAGGCGCGCCGCCGCGCGACACGTGTCGACGCCCGCGCGCGGCTCCCTCTCCCACTCCGTGGGAGAGGGTTGGGGAGTAGCTCGAGCCGGATCCCCTCACTGCGATCGCCCGAGTCTGTCCTTCTCGAGATCACCAGGCCGCGTCGGTCGGGAGCGACCCTTTGCCCGCGGACGCTCCGCACAAACGACGGCGCTCCGCTCATCGCGGTCAAAGCCTCGCACCCGCCCGCCGCTACCCATGAAGGTCAGCTGCTTTGGAGAACCGCGGCGCCTGCGGCACCTCCACAGCCGAACCGGCGCCGCCGCTTCGGCGAAGGCGAGGGCAGAGCCCTCGCGCTCCCAGGCGTGCTCGGCGCGGCGCGCAGACCCGGCCGCACGTCTTCCCGCCGGACCCCAGGCAGTGGGAGAGGGAGCGGCGCGCGCCGCTCTCGCCGGGAAGGACGGCGTCCGGTCGCCGTGGCGAAGGAGAAACGAAGCGGACCCTGGGGGATTCGAACCCACGACCTACGGCTCCGGAGGCCGTCGCTCTATCCAGCTGAGCTAAGGGTCCCGATGGACAGGCGAGCGGTGTATCGCAGGACGCACGCCGCCGCAACGGCGGCGCGCTAGAGCGTGTCGACGGGGCCTGCGCCTTCGCGCACCACGACGATGTCGGGGCCGCTCACGTCGAGGATCGTGCTCGGCACGACGCCGCCGTAGCCGGCGTCGAGGATCAGGTCGGCGCCCGGGTAGGCCTCGGCGATGTCGGCCGGGTCGCTCAACGTCTCGCCGTCGCGCGTACAGGTGCTCGACACGATCGGCGAGCCCAGCGCGCGCACCAGCGCGAGCGCCACCTCGTGGTGCGGCACGCGGATGCCCACCGTCTTGCGCTTGCCGATGTGCATCAGGCGCGGCGCCTCGCGCGTGGCCTCCAGGATGAAGCAGTACGGGCCCGGCGTGAGGCGGCGCATCGTGCGGTACGTGTGGTTCGACACGATCCCGTACTTCGCGATCTCGCCGAGGTCGGCGCAGATGAACGCCAGCGGCTGGTCCGGCTTCATGCGCTTCATCTGGTAGATGCGCTCGACCGCCTTCTTGCTCGAGAAGTCGCAGCCGAGGCCGTACACGGTGTCGGTCGGGTACGCGATCACGCCGTCGTCCTTCAGGATCTCGACGGCCTTGGCGATCTTGCGGGGCTCGGGGTGCTGGGCGTTGATCTCGAGGCGCATGCGCTGGTGCTCGGGGAGGAGGCGCTCGGCGGGGAAGAGCGGTTCAGTTCTTGGCGTGGATGAGCTTGCGGGTCTCGCCATCCTCGAAGAGGCAGACGATGAAGCCGTCGGGCGTGAGGTCCACGACCTTGCCGACGCCGAACTTCGCGTGGATGAAGAAGTCGTTCATCCCGTAGCGGACCGCGCGATCCCAGGGGCGCGCGACCGCACGCGCGCGCTGCACCTCGCCCGGCTCGAGCCGCGGCGCGCCGCGCTTGGCCGCCGTCGCCTTCGCGCCACCACCGCCACCGCCGGACTTCGCGCGCGGCGGGGGCGAGCTCTGCGGCACGCGCGCCGGCGTGTCGACCGCGAGCTTGGCGAGCTGGCCGACCAGACGCCGCGCGGTGGTGACGACGCTGAGCCGCTGATCGCAGAGCACGATCTCTTCGACGCCCGTCGAGCGCCCGGTCGCGAGGTTCTCTTCGTAGTGCTTGGTGCACGTGCGCGCGATGATCGCGAGGCGCTCGGCGTCGTCGAGCTGCCCGGGCCCGGCGCCGAGGGCGGGGAATGCGACGCGCACGACGTGCCGCTCGCGTACGTACTCGAGCACGGCGCGCACGGCCGCCTCGATCGTCTCTTTGTCGGGCGCGGGCGCCTGCGTGCCGCGGTCCTCGGGGCCGCGCGTCGCGACCCAGAGGAGGTAGTCGCAGTGCAGGCGACCCGGGATGAGCCGCAGGAGCGAGCCCATCGCGAGCGCGCCGCCCGCGCGGTTCCGCTCGGCCTCGAGGTTGCGCGGCAGATCCGGCCCGTACGCCGAGAGCAGGTCGCGGTCGGGGCCTGGCGCGGGCCAGAGGCGCAGGTCGGTCGTTCCATCGTGGACGATGACGCCGACGCGGCGCGAGGTGGGGAGCTCGTAGGTGTTGGCCTGGACGAGGGAGAGGTCCATCGCGCGGGCCTGGTACCACGCGCCGGACGGAAAGCGAGCCGCCGCGAGACGTTCTCGATCGCGCGCGCGTTCCGTGGGGCGCGCCGATTTGTTGACCGATCGCGCGGAGTGGGCGCAGAGGTCGAGGCATGCGCCGGATCTTCGTTCTCGCGATCGTCCTCGTGGGCCTGGCGGGCGTGCCGCCGGCGCTCGCGACGCCCGGGGAGGAGAGCGCGAGCCCCGCGAGCGCCGAGGTCGAGCGCGAGGCGGAGATCGCCAGCGCCGAGGCCGAGGTCGAGGCGCAGGTCGCCTCCGAAGAAGAAGCAGAAGCAGGCGAGGGCGCGAGCGCGCCGTCCACCGGCGAAGCAAGAGCGCCGCGGCCCTTCGTGTGGTCCGACGGGCCGCGCCGCGTGGCCACGCCGCGAGGCGCTTCGCTCGCGCGCGCCGAGAGCCTGGGCCTCGGCACGCTCGAGTGCGCGCACGCGCTCCTGCGTGGCGCGCCCGACGATCGCTGGATCGCCGCGGCCCGCGGGCGTGCGCCCTCGCGGCTGCTCTGGCCCGTCGACGAGGGGCGCTGGGTGCGCGGCTTCGGCTACGTGCGACGCACGCGGCCCGATCTGATCCATCGCGGCGCCGACATCGCGGGCGACGAGGGCGCGACGGTGCGCGCGGCGGCCGACGGCATCGTCGCGTACTCGGACAACGGCCTGCACGGCTACGGCAACGTCGTGCTCCTCGTGCACGCGAACGGCTGGATGACCCTCTACGCGCACAACTCGCGGACGACGGTGCAGGCGGGCTATCGCGTGCACCGTGGCGAGCGCATCGCGCTCGTCGGCCACACCGGCATCGCGCACGGGCCGCACGTGCACTTCGAGCTCTGGGACCGCGGGCACGCGATCGATCCGGCCGCGCTCTTCGACGGCGGCCCGCGCTACATCCAGCGCCTCGGGGAGCGAGCCGCGGCGCGCGGCGAGGTGCCCGCGCCGCACGTCGTCACGGACGCCGACCGCCCGGTGGAGGCCCCGCTCGCGCCGCATCCCGACGAGGTGGCCGCGCCGCGCGCCCGTCACGCCGGCGCGCGCCGGCGCTGAGCCTGCGTGAGGTGCCTCATGCGGGCGTGGGACCGCATGTTGCGGCGTGATCCGCCCTGCCGCCGAATCGTTCATCCTCGCGCCCATGCGAGCGAGCGCGGTGTCGTGGTGGGTCGTGTCCTCGTCGGTCGCCGCGATGGCGCTCTTCGGCTGCGCGACCGGTAGCACCGGCCGGCGCCCGCGCGACGACGGCGGCGCCGCCGATCTCGATGCCGACCGAGACGCCGCGGCGCTGGATGCCGCCGACGCGTCCGCCCTCGACGCCGCCACGGAGCCCGATGCGTTCGCCGAGGACGCGGCGATCCCCGGCGACGCGGGCCCCGTGCACTGCACGGCGGCGACCGCGAGCGAGGTGTGCGGCGCACGCCCCTGCGTCGATGGCTTCTGCTGCGACGCCCCGTGCGACCGCGCCTGTCGTAGCTGCGCCCTGCCGGGGCTCGAAGGGATCTGCACGCTCCACGCCGAGGGCACCGATCCCGACGACGAGTGCGCCTCGCAGGCAGCGTCGAGCTGCGGCACGACGGGCGTCTGCGACGGCGCCGGCGCGTGCGCGCTCCAGCCCACCAGCGTCACGTGCGACGACGGGATGGCGTGCACGACGGGCGATGCGTGCGACGGCAGCGGCACCTGCCGCGGCGCGGCCCCGACCGCGTGCGCGCCGGGGGCGGGCAACGAGTGCTGTCTCGGCAGCTGCGGCGCGAGCGGCTGCCGCACCGAGGCGGGGACGTGCGCCGACATCTGCGGCGCGAGCCAGCTGACGGTGATGCGCACTTGCCAAGGGTGCGGGCCGGCGGGCGCGGCAGGCAGCTGCCTCGGCGGCGCCGTGCACCCGTGCGACGCGACGAACCACTCGCTCTGCGAGTCGATCACCTGCGGCGGCACGAGCTACGTGTGCACGCAGGTCGGCGGCCTCTGGTCGTGGCGCACCACGAGCGCGTGCGACGACGGCGATGCGTGCACGTACGGTGACCTCTGCGTCGCCGGCGTCTGCGGCGGCACGCGCCTGACCTGCACGAGCACGGCCTGCACGATCGCGTCGTGTAACGGCACGGCGAGCTGCACGACGACGCCTCGCACCGGCCAGAGCTGCGACGACGGCAACGCGTGCACCTACGGCGAGACCTGCACCGCCGCGGGCGTCTGCGGCACCGGCACGAGCATCACGTGCACGAGCACCGCGTGCCTCACGCGCGCGTGCAACGGCACCGCGACGTGCACGCAGACGCCGCGCACCGGGCAGAGCTGCGACGACGGCAACGCCTGCACCTACGGCGAGAGCTGCGACGGCGCCGGGAGCTGCGGCGGCGGCACGGGCGTGACGTGCCCGGCGAGCACGATGTGCACGACCTACGCGTGCAACGGCACCGCGAGCTGCGCGCCCACGATGCGCACGGGCATGACGTGCGACGACGGCAACGGCGGCACGATGGGCGACGTCTGCCGCGCCGACGGCTCGTGCGCGGGCTTCACCTGCCCCCCCACGCTCACGACCGTGTTCTCGGACGACTTCGCCTCGCCCTCGTCCACGTCGTGGACCAGCGGGAGCGACGCGGCGGTGAACGGGAGCCGATGGCGCGCGTTCACCACGGCCAACCACGGCGTGCGCATCACGAGCGGACGGCTCGAGATCACCAATGCACGCTCGTCGAGCCCCGATCACGGCCAGGGCCACGCGCTCGTCCCGGTCGCGACCACGTTCGCCGCGCCGTTTCAGCCCGTGCTCGATGCGAACGCGGGCGAGTCGATCGTCTGGAGCTTCAACCTGCACCGAGACGATCCCGAGAGCACCGACGGCGGCTTCTCCTGCAGCTCGACCTCGAGCCAGAACGGCAACACCGTGGGCCTGGCCTTCGTGCTCGGCGCGACGAGCGCGAGCGGCCTCGTGGCGAGCGCGTCGACCTGCGGCGCGAGCGCGACCGCCAGCGGCTATGCCGTGGTGATCGGCGGCAGCAGCGCGCGCGTGCGGCTCGTGCGCTTCGAGAACGGCCTGCGCAACGGCACGCTCACGACGTTGGTGCAGTCCGGCGCGCAGTCGGTCGACGCCTACTTCAGCGTGCGCGTGACCTACGACACCACGATGCATCGCTGGACGCTCGAGGCGCGCAGCGACGGCAGCTCGAGCTTCGCCAATCCGGCGGCGGGCACCTACTCGTTCACGGGGAGCGCGACCGACGCGACGCACACCGGCGAGAGCCTCGGCTACGTGGGCCCGTACTTCCAGACGGGGTGCACGGGCCTGTGCTCGAGCATGTACACGACGCGCTTCGACAACGTCACGGTCGGCCTGCGCTGCGCGCCCTGATCGACCCCACGCTCTGTTGCTCGGCCCGCGTCGCAGGCCTGGTGACGCAAATCGCTACGTGTGAGCGGCGGGCGAAGCGCAGGCGCGCCCGATTTGGCCTGGATCCGCGAGTGGCATTTGGACACGGTGCTCGCATGTCACCCCGTGGGGTGACTTTCGATTGTCACAAATCCACACAATCGTCAGAGTTGCTACCGGGGGGGAGGAATCGAGCAGTATCCTCCCGACCGTCGCGGTACCCGATGAGATCCGCGTCGCCTTGCGCGACGTCGCGGATGCGCTCGTCGCGCAAGAGCATTCCACGCTCGATGCGTCTCACGAAGTCGCCGGCGTCGTGGATGCGCTGCTCGACCGCGCCCTCCGACTCTTCGGCGAGCTCCTCGTGCGAGATGACCCGACGGGGGACGTCGCGTTCATGGCGCGCGCGGAACTGCGGCCGTTCCGCGAGCGTCTCGCGCTCGCCTCGGGCGACGCCGAGCGCCTCGACGAAGCGCGGCGCGCGCTCCGCCGAATCGCGCGAACGCTGAGCGCGCTCGACATCGCGATGAACGGCGCCGAGGAGGGCGGCGTCACGAGCGAGCTCATGCTCGCGCAGTCGCTCACGACGCGGCGCGCGTACGCCCGCTTCCGGCGTGCGGTGCTGCGCGTCGCGCTGCCTCTCGCGAGCGCCGACGACGCGCGGCGCGCCCTCGAGCGTGCGCGCGTGCACCTGGCGATGCTCGTGCGGAGCGATGCGTATCCGATCGCGCGCTCCCACGACCGCGCGCAGATCGATGCGCTCGCCGCGCGCGTCGCCCTCGCGAGCGCCGGAGGTGCGGAGCCGGTCGAGGTGGCGCGGCTCTGGCAAGACGTCGAAGGGCTCGCGCGGCTGACGGCGGACGTGAGTCGCCGCCACGAGCTCGTGGCTCACGACACGGCCCTCGTCGCGCACGCGACCGCGGCGCTTGCCGGCGCGAGGTCCATCGAGCCCCGCTTGCGAGCCAAGCTCGAGCGCCTCGCAGGGCTCGACGAGGACACCGACCGGCTTCTCGACGAAGGGGACTGGGACCTCGATGCCTGGCGCACGGTGCTCGACGCGCTGCACGAGCGTCTCGTGCGCCCGGCGAGCGGCCGCTTCGCCGTGCTCCGAGAGGGCTCGCGATGAAGCACCGCGACGAAGCGCTCGCCGCCATCAAGACGGTGGAGGACTACGCGGCGCGCGGAGTGACCGGCGAGCTCTCGTGGAAGACGCGCGAGGTCACGGCCATCGTGTACCTGCAGAACGGGCGCGTCGCCTGGGCGACGAGCTCGCTCGGGCGCTTCTCGTTCAGCCGCGAGCTCGCCCAGCGCGCGAACGTCGAGCCCGCCGTGCTCCGGCTGCTCGTCGACCGGTGCCGCACGCAGCGCCTGCCGCTCGGCGAGACGCTCATCGCTTCGAAGATCGCGGACGAAGGGCTCGTGCGCGAGCTCTTGCGCCTGCAGATCGTCGACGTGCTCCGCACTCTCGTCACGCTCGCGAGCGCTGGCGCCGTCTTCGTCGCGCGTCCTCCCGAGAGGGCCTACGCGGAGGCGCTCACGTTCCCGTTCGCCGAGGTCGCTCCCCGCCGCAGGGCGAGCATCACCGCCGAGTTCGTGGGTGCCAGCGGGGCATCCACCGACGTTCCGTTCCCATCCACCACCACCGACTCGAACAGAAGAGGGACTCTCGACATGGCGAATCTGAAAGACACGCTCGGCAAGATCATGGAGATCGATGGCGCGCTCGGGTGCTGCGCGGTCGACAGCAACAGCGGCATGATGCTCGGGGCCGCCGGAGGAGGCGTGAACCTCGAGGTCGCCGCAGCCGGCAACACCGAGGTCGTCCGCTCGAAGCGCAAGACGATGAAGGCGCTCGGCATCACCGACGCGATCGACGACATCCTGATCACGCTGGGCAAGCAGTACCACCTCATCCGGCCGCTCGGGTCCAACGACGCGCTCTTCCTCTATCTCGTGCTCGACAAGGGTCGCGGGAACCTGGCCATGGCGCGCCTCCAGCTGACGAGCCTCGAGAAGGAGCTCTCGCTCTGAGCGGCGAGAGAAAGGACCCCAACACATGGCCACCGAACGAGACATCTTGGACGTCATCGGACGCATCGAGAGCGAGCTGCCCGGCTTCGTCGCGGCGTCGCTCGTCGACCTGGAGTCGGGCATGACGCTCGCGGCGAGGTCGCGTCGCCCGGACTTCGATCTGGGCCTCGCCAGCGCCTACAACAGCGAGATGGTGAAGCAGAAGCTCAAGGCCATGAAGGTCTTGAACCTGAACACCGTGCTCGAGGACATGCTGATCACGCTCGGCGATCAGATCCACCTCATCAAGCTCGTCACGCCGGGCACCTTCCTCTACCTCGCGGCCGATCGCGCCGGCAGCAACCTCGCGCTCGTCCGCACGGCGGTCGCGCGGCACGCGGCCTCGCTCGCCTGAGCGCGTCCCCGATGGCCTTCCTCGACCGCGCTCGAAACGCCATCGTCCTGCGGGTCGTCTACGACGGGCCGGCAGGAGCGGGGAAGACCACGAGCGTTCGCGCGCTCGGCCGCAGCCTCGGGCGTCCCGTGACGACGCCCGAGGAGGCGGGGGAGCGGACACTGTTCTTCGACTGGCTCGACTACACGGGCGGATACTTCGACGGGCGCCCGCTCCGCTGCCAGGTCGTCACCGTGCCGGGCCAGGCGCTCCTCGGGCACCGGCGTCGCGCGCTGCTCGATACGGCGGACGTGATCGTGATGGTGGCGCCGGTGACCGCGGCGTCGCTGCCATCGTTGCTCGACGCGCTCTCCCAGCTGCCGTCGGAGCTCGACGGCACGCCGGTCGGCGTCGTGCTGCAGGCGAACAAGCGCGACCTGCCCGACGCGATCCCGGTGGCTGATCTGCGGGCCTCGCTCGCCGCGGCGGGGCGCGCCATCCAGGTCGTGGAGACCACGGCGTCGGCGGGCGACGGGGTTCGCGAGGCGTTCGTCTTCGCCGTCCGGCTCGCGCTCGATCGCGTGCGGGAGCAGGCGAGCGCCGGCACGCTCGAGCGCGCCCGGCCCATCGACGATCCCGCGTCGCTCTACGAGCGGATGCGCGCCGAGGAGAACGATCGCAGCGACGCGCCGACAGCGACGGCGGATCCCGTGCCCATGCTGGAATCGCTGGGGATCGAGCCGGAGCCGCCCCTCGTGCGGACCGTCCGCGTGGCTCCCGACGAGGACGCCCGTCCCCCGGCGCCGGACCAGACCGTGCCCGCCGGGCTCGTGTGGCCGCCGATCGACGGGCGCGTCCAGCTCGCCGAGGCCGCCGCGGGTGCGCCCGCGATCGTGCGCGTCACGGGCGGCTGGTCGGGCACGACCGACGACGGCTGGCGCATGCACTCTCCCGCGACTGCCGTGTACGACGACCTCGAGAGCGGGCGCGACGCGCTCGTGCGCTGGGCGCGACTGCACGCGCAGCATCTACGCGTGCTCTCGACGCCGCGGTGCATCGCGCTCGCGAGCGACGGGCAGGGGCGCTGGCGTCTGTGGCAGGTGCTCCGCATTCGTCCCTCGCTTCGCGATCGGCTCGCGGCGACGCTCGACGAGCGTGATCCCGCGAGCGTGGCGGACGTGCTCGTGGACGCGGCCGTGCGGCTCGCAGGCATCCACGAAGGGATGCGCGCTTGCCCGGCCGCTCTCGAGCTCTCGCTGGACACGGTCGGCGTCTGGTCGCGGGAGACCGTCTACGTCGGGCTGGTGCCCAGCGCCGGGGTCTCGCTCGACCCGTTCGACGCGCTCATCCTGCGGCTGCTCGGCCCGATCCTCCGCGACTGGACACACGTGGGGGACGAGGTCGCCCGGGCGCTCGGCAGGCTGCGCTTTCGCACGCACGACCCGCTCATGCGCGAGGCCTGTGCGCAGCTGCTCTCGCTCGTCGAGGCGAGCGAGAGCCCCGACATCGGCTGATCCTGCGCGTCTCCGCCTCATGCGCGACGGCTCGCCACTCCGATCTGCGCAGCGCGTGCACGGCGCAGCGCGAGAACGGCCCGGATCGGCACGGCACGCGCAGTGCTCCGGGGCGCGGGCGAGGAACTTCATGAAGTGTTTCGTCGGGCCCGTGGATGCGGTGGGAAACCTCTGGATGATTCGCCCGGCGGCGAGCCGCGGGCATCTGCGCCTCGAGCGCGCCGGTGCGCCGAAACAGCGCGCCGAGATCCACGTGTCGCGTCCTACCGCGCTCGACGAGGACCTCGGCGCCGCGATTCGCGACGGGCGCGCGGTCGTGGTGCTCGAGCCCGCGTCGGCGTTCGTGGCGCGGGTCGAGCGCATCGGGGCGCGCCTCGGAGACGAGGGCTGGCCCGTCGAGTGGGTCTGGGGCGAGATGCACGGGGGGAGGCCCGAGCCCATCGACGACGAGCGGGGCGCTCTCGCGTGGTTCCTCCGGCAACCGGCCGACGTCCTCGTCATGGAGTCGGTGGCGTTCCAGAAGCGGCGTCCGAGTGTCTCGCTGCATGCGAAGCGCGCACGCATCGACGCGGCGCGCGTCGCACCCGTGGGTCGCTCGGCGCTCCGTGGATCGATCGCTCAGAACCGACCGTAGGCCGTCACCCTCAGCCCGTCGGGCGTGGGCGCGATGCTCACGCCGAGAAGGTTCGGCCCGCTCGTCTCGCGCGCGCGGTGGCGCAAGCTCGCGACGCCCGCGGCGCCCACGCCCACGAGCACGGCGCCCACGGCGAGCCCCGCGAGCGAGGCGCCGAGCGCGAGCCCGAGATCGCGCGAGGTGTCGTCGTCGCCACCGCCCGCCAGGTGCGCCGTGCCCTCGAGCGCGAGGCCGAGCAGCGCGCCGACCGTGAAGATGCCGCCCGCGATCACGCCGCCGGCGCCGAGGATGATCGAGCCGATGGGGAGCACCCACTCGCCTGCGCTCGGCGGGCGCAGCTGTTCGTGCTCGTCGCGCAGGTGCGTGCCGTGCGCCGAGGCGCCGGTGACCGCATGCGAGGTCGGGCGCTCGACGAGGCTCGGCTCGCGCTGCGCGCTCGCGAGCGAGGGCACGAAGAGCACGACGGTGAGGAGCGCGGCGGCGAGCGAGGTGCGGAGGGTCATGGCGTGCCTCCGTTGCACTCCACGGACCGCCGAGAACCGCGCTGGTTCTGGGCCCGCGCGTAGCGTGTTGCACGAACAGGCCCGCGGCGTGTGCAGCGCGCTGCACGCGCGAGCTTCTCAGCGGCGCGCGCGTGGCACCGGCGGCTTGCTCACGCCGAGGCGCGCGAGGACGCGGTCGACGAGGAACAGCGTTCCCCCGAGCACCAGCAGCGCGATCGGCAGATCCACGAAGGGCTGCACGTCCGGGTGCTCGGCCCACCAGAGCGCCGCGCCTTCGGGGAGCATCGCGAGCACGACGCGCTCGAGGACGACGAGGCCGTAGAGCAGCCCGAGCGCGAGCCCCACGGCGAGGAGCCGCACGACGAGGGCGATCGCGAGCGAGCGCGTCATCCTCCTCAGGGATTGATGAGCTGCCCGCGCCAGCCGGCGCCGTCGCGCTCGTAGAGCGTGCGCTCGTGCAGGCGGAAGGGTGCCGCCTGCCAGTGCTCGATCCGCTCGGGCGTCAGCAAGTAGCCGCCCCAGTGGGGCGGGCGGGGGACGGGCGTGCCCTCGGGATACTTCTTTTCCAGCTCCGTCAGGCGCCCGAGCAGCACCTCGCGCGAAGCGAGCGGCTCGCTCTGGTGGCTCGCCCAGGCGCCGAGCTGGCTGATCCGCGGGCGCGAGGCGAAGTAGGCGTCGGAGTCGGCGTCGTCGAGCCGGCGCACGGCGCCCTCCACCCGGAATTGCACGTCCACCTTCACCCAGAGGAACGCGAGCGCCGCGTGGGGGACGCCCTCGAGCTCGACCGCCTTCTGGCTGTGTCGATTCGTGTAGAAGCGGAAGCCGTCCGCCGCGACCTCTTTCACCAGCACGAAGCGCACGCTGGGAAAGCCGCCCGCCTTCACGGTCGCGAGCGCGGCGGCGGTGGCGTCCCAGCCCTCGCCGGCCGCGCGGGCGCGCTCGCGATCGGCCAGGAAGAGCGCGATGGGGTCGGGGGTGGGGGAAGAAGGTACGGCGGGGGCGTTCATCGATCGCAAACTTACTCCCGCGAAGCGCCCACGACAGGCGCGAGAACGCTGTGTTACCGTCCGCGCCGCCTTTTCGCGTCGGTCCACGGCCCGGAAACGGCGTGGAGCTGGAGCCTGCATGGATGCGACCGCCGAGGAGCTGATCGGGAGGTTGCGACGCAATCCCGACGACGTCGCTGCCTACGGTGCGCTTCGCAATCACTACCATCGACACGGCGACTTCGCGTCGCTCGTGAACCTGCTCGAAGGCTGGGCAGGTCGCGTCGCGAGCCCCGCCGATGCGGCCCAGTCGCTCTTCGAGGCCGGCGAGCTCGCGTGGGGCGCGCTCCACGACCAGGCGCGCGGCGTCCACTTCTACGAGCGCGCGCTCGAGCGCAACGGAACGCACGAGGGCGCCTTCGGCCGGCTCTCGGGCGTCTACGAGTCGAGCGGCGATTTCGCGCGCCTGGCCGAGGTGACGGAGCGCCATGCGGAGGCGCTCGGTCGCACGAATGCCGACCCGCGCATGGTCGCGGGCCTGCACCACCGGCTCGGCGAGCTCTGGGAGACGACCTTCCAGCGCCCCGACAAGGCGATCCTCCACTACCGCCGCGCCTTCGAGCTCGACCCCACGCTCGTGCCGGCGATCTACGCGGCGCGCGAGATCTACCGGCACGCCGGGAACATGAAGGCCGTCGCGACGCTCCTCGAGCAGGAGATCAAGGCCGAGCAGGACGGCGAGCGGCGCCTCGCGCTGCTGCGCGAGCTGGCGCACCTGCGGCTCGAGAGCCTGCAGGATCCCGACGGCGCGCTCGCCGCGCTCAAGCGCGCGGGCGTGGAAGCGCCCGAGGATCTCGAAGTGCAGGGCGATCTCGCGCGCGCGTACATGGCGCGCGCAGAGCGCGCCAAGGACCCGTTGATCGCCGACGCCGATCGCCGCCGCGCGGCCGATTCGCTGTGGCACATCGCGCAGAACCAGGGCCCGAGCGAGGCGGTCGAGACCCTCGCGCAGGCGCTCGATGCGGCGCCCGACCACGACGGCGCGCTCTCGCTGCTCGAGCGCATCGCCGAGCGCGTGAATCACTTCGAGCTGCTGCCCCCGCGCTGGGTGGCCTTCCTCGCGCGGGCGCCCGAGGGGCCGAGCGCGCGCGAGCGCCGCAAGCGCCTCGCGAACGCGTACCTCGAGGCGGGGCAGCTCGACTACGCCGCGTCGTGCTTCGAGTGGCTTCTCCAAGAGGGCGACCCCGAGGCGGCCGACACGCTCGTGGGGCTCTACCGCCAGCTCGGCCGCGAGGCCGACGCGATGCGCGCGCTCGAGGTCGCGGCGCGCAGCCTGCCGCCCGCGGCGCGCGTGCCGAAGCTCCGCGAGATGATGCAGCTCGCGATCGGCGCGAGCGATGCGGCCGCGGCGAGCACGCATGCACGCGGCATCCTCGAGGTGGACGCGGCGGATCCCGAAGCGCTCGCGTACCTCGAAGGCGAGCTGCGCAAGCGCGGCGCGTGGGCCGAGCTGAAGGACCTCTATCTCACGACGGTGCGCGTGCCGGGCCTCGCGCTCGACGCGCGCAAGCTGCGCCTGCGCGAGGTCGCGCAGATCTGCGAGCGGCGCCTGAGCGATCTCGAGGGCGCGATCGGCGCCCACCAGGGGATCGTCGCGCTGGATCCGGTCGACAAGGACGCGCGCGCGGCGCTGCTCCGCCTGCTCGAGCAGGGCCAGAAGTGGGACGAGCTCGCGCAGGCCCTCGAGCGCGAGATCGCCGCGCAGAACGACGTCTCCGCGCAGGCCGACCAGCTCCGCAAGCTGGTCGAGGTCCACCTCGGCAAGCGCAACGACGAAGAAGAAGGCATCTCGGCGCTCCGCGGCCTGCGCGCCATCGCGCCGACGGACCGAGCCGCGCGCGATCGGCTCGCGGATCTGCTGATCGTGCGCGAGCACGAGCTCACCGACGCGATCCCGCTCTTCGAGGAGCGCATCGCCGAGGCCGAGCCGGGCAAAGGCCGCGCGGCGCTCCGCCGCACGCTCGCGGGCGCGTACGCGCACCTCGGCGACGAAGAGAAGGCCTTCGAGATCTGGACGCGGCTGCTCGACGACCTGCCGCGCGACCTCGAGGCGCTCGAGGCGATGGCGACGATCGACCAGCGCTCGGGCAACGCCGAGCGGCTGCTCTCGACGCTGACCTACCGCGCCGACGTGGAGGAGGGCCCCGAGCGCGCCGCCACGCTGCGCCGCATGGGCGACATCGCCGACGCCGAGCTCAAGGACCTCGACCGCGCGGCCGAGCTCTATGCGCGCGCGCTCGAGCTCTCCCCGGGCGACGAGTCGCTCCTCGATGCGCTCTCGAGCGCCTACCAGCGCGCCGAGCGCTACCGCGATCTCGTCGTCCTGCTCCGCGATCGCGCGCGCAAAGAGAGCGACCCCGCCGCGCGCGCCGCCATCTACCGGCGCATCGCGCGCACGCTCCACGAGCGCGTCGGCAACGACGAGGGCGCGGCCGAGGCGTTCCAGGAAGTGCTCGCCGCCGGCGAGGACGAAGAGGCGCTCGAGTTCCTGAAGGACCGCGCCAATGCGAAGGCCGATCTCGAGGGCGTCGCCGGCTATCTCGAGCGGCTCGCGCGCATCGCGCAGGACACGACCCGCAAGCGCGACCTCCTGGTCGAGCGTGCGACCCTCTTGGCCGAGGGGCTCGGCAAGCCCGCCGAGGCGATCGAGATCCTGCGCGCCGTCGTGCGCGAGGTGGATCCGCAGTACTTGCCGGCGCTCGGCCAGCTCGGGGATCTGACGGAGTCGATCGGGGACCACGCGGGCCTGGCCGAGGCGCTCGAGCGGACGCTCGCGGTGCTCGAGGACCCGGGCCTGCGCGTGCCCGTCGCGCAGCGCCTCGCCGATCTCGCCGAGGAGCAGCTGAAGGATCGCCGGCGCGCGATCGCCGCGCTCGATGCCTGGAGCGAGGCGGATCTCATGGATCCGGTGCCGGTGCGCAGGCTCGTGCCGCTGCTCGAGGCGGAAGGGCGCTGGGACGCGCTCGTCGTCGCGCTCGATCAGCTCAGCGAGCTCGAAGAGGACGACGCGGCGATCGGCGCGGCGGTGCTGCGCGCGGCCGACGTGGCGCATCGCAAGCTCGGCGACGTCGACCGCAGCTGGGGACGGCTCGTGCCGCGCGTGGCCGGAGGCGATGCCGCGGCCGAGACGGCGCTGCGCCAGCTCGCGAAGGAGACGCAGCGGGGTGGGGCGCTCGTCGAGCTCTACACGACGCTCGCGACCGACAGCGAGGAGCCCGAGGAGAAGCAGCGCCGCTTCGTCGACGCGGCCGGCGTCGAGGAGCAGTACCTCGGTCGCCCGAAGGAGGCGCTCGAGCTCGTGCTGAAGGCCTTCGGCGTCGTGCTCTCGAGCGGCGGCGGCGCGCCCGACCTCCGCTACCTCGACGAGGCCGATCGACTCGCCACGCTGGCCCGCGATCACGCGCGGCTCTCGCAGGTCTACGAGACGCTGGTACGGCGCACGGAAGAGAAGGACGCGAAGGTGCGCCTGCTCGTCCGGCATGCGCGCATCCTCGAAGAGAAGGCGGGCGATGCGAGCGGCGCGCTCGATCGCCTGCTGCGCGCCTGCTCGCTCGTGCCGGGCGACGACACCGTGCTCGCGCACGCCGAGGCCGTGGCCGAAGCGGCGGGGCGCACGGAAGACCTGCTCGTCGTCTACGACCGCCGGCGCAAGGACGCGCAGGACGATTCGGCGCGCGTCGAGGCCTTGCTGCGCGCGACGGTGGCCTGCGAAGAGCGCATCCCCGATCGCGAGCGCGCGCTCGGCTTCCTCGCGCAGGCGGTGGCGCTCTCGGTGCGCGATCCGTCGACGGCGGCGCGCGTGGAGCAGGCGTGCCGCTCGATGACGAGCACCAGCGAGCCCTCGATGATGCACGCGCTCGTCGACGTGCTCGCGCAGCTCGCCGAGGACATGGAGGCCGACCCGCGGGCCGGCGCGGCGCTCCTCGTGCGCGCGGCGCGCCTGTACGAGAGCGATCTCGGCGACAAGGACAGCGCCTACGGCGCGCTCTTGCGCGCGACGACGCTCGCGCCCTTCGACGACGCGGCGCAGAGCGCGCTCGAGACGCTCGCGCGCGCGCTCGGCCGCACGAAGGCGCTCGACCAGCACCTCGACAAGCTCGTGGAGGATGCGCTCGACGCGAAGACGGCCGGCGCGCTGATCCGGCGGCGCGCCGCGTTGCTCGCGAGCGAGGGCAAGCACGCCGAGGCGGCCGAGGCGTGGTCGCGCCTGAAGAACCTCGCGCCCAACGACGAAGAGGTGCGCCGCGAGCTGCGGGCCTCGCTGCGCCGCGCCGGCAAGCACCAGGACCTCCTGCTCGCGCTCGGTCAGGAGCTGCAGAAGGCGAAGGACCCGGCGGCCAAGCTCCCGCTCGCGCGCGAAGTGGCCGAGACCTGGGAGCGGGACCTGAAGAACCGCTTCGAGGCCATCGACGCCTGGAACAAGGTTCTGGCGCTCGCGCCGGACGACGCCGAGGCCACCGAGGCGGTGGCGCGGATCAAGGCCGGCACGCTCCGGGATCGGGATCCGGAGGAGACGACCGATCGCGGCGTGCGCCTTCCGCGCGAGCCCGAGCCCGAGACCGAGCAGCGTCCGCTCGAGAGCGCGGTCGAGGCGATCGACGACGACGAGGCGAAGACCGGTGAGCGCGTCGCGCCGCCGGCGGAAGCACCGCCGGTCGAGGCGGTCGATCCGGCGGCCGGCCATCGCCGGATCACCGAGGGCGAGCTCGACGACGAGACCGAGCTCGCCTCGGCGGCCGAGATGGAGCAGGCCGAGGAGCTCGCCGACGCCGCGCCGACGCCGGGAGAGGCCGACGCGCTCCGCCCGAGCGACGATCCGGTCGAGGCCGAGGCGAGCAAGCGGCACGTGATGGCGCCGCCGCCGAGCGCCGACGAGCCGCCGGCGAAGCTCGGGGACCTCGACGCGATGGGGTCGCTCCGAGAGGCCGAGGCCGAGGCGGACGCGGCGCTCGACGCGGTGCTCGACGCCGATCCGCTGGATGCGGTCGAGGCCGTCGACGACGACGAGCTCGACGCAGGCGAGGTCGAAGAGCCGATCGACGAGGTCGAGGACGTCGACGAGATCGAGGAGGCCGAGGGCGAGGGGCTGGGCGCGCTCGACGCGATGATCGCCGAGAAGCACGGCTCGCGACCGCCGCCGCCGCCGCGCGCGACCGCCGCGCCGCCGCCCCCGCCGCCCGGCATGGCGCGCCCGAGCGCGGCACCGCCCCCTCCGCCGCCCGGCGGCGGGCCGCGTGCCTCGAAAGCGCCGCCCCCGCCACCCGTGCCGAAGAAGAAGTAGCCGCGCTGGCCCCGGCGCGTGACGTCGCGCTGCTCGTCCCGCTGGATCTCCGCGCACGGACACCCCAGAATCGAGAGACCTTCGCGCATGCAGAGCTCGCCCCCCGAGAGCACCGTGGCCCCCTCGTCCTCGCCGCCCAGCTCCCCCGTCACCCGCGACGATCAAGCCTTCGCCACCGCGCTTCGTGGCGCGGGGCTCGCGCCCGACCTCGTCGGGGAGGAGCTCGCGCGCGTCGCACGGCGTGCCCGCGCCGAGCCGATGGTCGAGCGCCAGGCCGACATGCTCGAGGCCTACTACGATGCGAACGGCGACGAGTCGCTCTCGGGCACGCGCCGCAGCGTGGATCGCTTCCTCTGCCAGCGCGCCGACGTGCCCGTGGGCACCACCGCGCTCCTGAACCACCTCGGCGCGCTCGCGCCAGAGCTCGGCGAGATCGCGCTCGAGCGCATCGGCGGCGGCGAGGAGGGCCCGCTCGTGCTCCGGGCGGGCGAGCACTTCGCGGCGCTGCTCGACGACTACGAGGAGAACCTCGAGACCGGCGAGATCGACCTGCGCGACATCGAGGCGGCGCGCGCGGGCCAGGCCGTGACGCTGCGCGGGCTCGTGCGCGCGCTCAACGGCCTGCTCGAGCGCTTCGGCGTGCGCGAGCGCCTCGTGCCGCTCCGCTCCGATGCCGATCGCGAGATGTACGTCGCGCTCCCGCTGACCGAGGCGCTCGAGCTCGCGCGGCAGGGCTATCTCGAGGACGACGACGCCGCCGCCGTGATGGAGCTCGGCTGCTGGTAGCCGCCGTCGCGGCGCGCTCGGGTCGCGACGACGCTCAGACGATGTGGCGGCGCGCGTCGCCCGAGAGCACGCGCACGTAAGCGCTCGGCGCGGCGCTGGCCCGCTTCACGAGGCGCGCCGGAAAGCCGCTCGCCGTCCGTCGCGGCGGCGCGCTCGACGCCGGTGCGGGCGCCGGCATCGGCTCGGGCTTGGCGCGCAGCGTCGGCCGGAACGACGAGCCGCGCAGGCCCGTCGCCTCGGGCGCGGGCATCCCCACGAGCGTCGCCTCCGAGGCCGGGGCACCGAGCACGGTGTCCTTCGCCTCGGTCGAGAACACGATGGTCGAGTCGCGGCGCTCGCGCAGGCTGCCGATCATCGCGTCCACCTGCGCGTCGAGGTCGAGCGCGCGCGCCTCCGTGAAGACACCCGGGTCGACGACCACCGAAGGCAGCTCGCCGTAGGCCGAGCGGCCGCGCGGCGCCGTCACCTCGATCGGGACCTCGAGGCCCACGAGCGAGAGGAGCGCGCGCTCGACGGGCTCCCAGCCCGGCGCCAGCTCGCGGGCGCGGCGGTAGAGCTCGACTGCCTCGTCCGCGTGGCCGTTCGCGCGCTCGCGCTGCGCCAGCGCGGCGAGCACGTCGGCGTCCTCGGGATCGCGCCCGAGCGCGATCCGCAGCACGAGGCCCGCGTCGGCCGTGCGGCCCGCGCTCTCGAGCGCCCGCGAGAGGAGCACCGGCTCCTCGGCGTTCGCGTCCGTGCGGAAGCGCGCGAGGCGCGCATCGAGCTTCGCGCTCTCTTCGTCCTCGGCAGCGAGGCGGCCGACCATCGTGTCGTCGGCGCCGAGCGTGCGGGCTCGGCGCGCGAGCCGGAGCGCCCGCGCCTGATCTCCTCGGCTCTGGAGCAGGCGCGTGAGCGCGCTGAGCGGCGCGGCCCACTGCGGCGCGGCGCGCGCGACCTGGATGAGGCTCTCCTCGGCCCGCTGGGTCTCTCCGAGCATCAGGAGCGCCTGCGCGCGCACCAGCTCGAGATCCACGTCGCCCGGGTCCCGGGCGAGCGCGAGCTCGGTCAGCTCGACCACGTCGGCCGCGCGACCGCGGGCCAGCAGCTCGCGCGCGAGCAGGGCCGGCTCCTCGCGCTCGGGGCGGTGGCGATAGCGGAGCATGCGCACGTTCAGCGCGTGGTCACGGTCCATCGCCGTCCCGCGGCCCTGATCCGACCCATCCTGGCGGTGCGTGTGGTGATGTGCGCTCATGAACGACTGCCTCCTACGTGGACGCATGCCGCACGACCGCCCCCGCCGTCAAAGAAAGCGCAGATCCGGCGGCTCGCCATCGAAGGCGCGCAGGATGCGGTCGCCGCGCAAGTCCTTGCGAAGACCACGCTTTTCGAACATCCCCGTGACGTAGGGCGGGCTCAGGCGCTCGACGCGCAGCACGTCTCGCTGAAGGCGCCCGCTCGCGGGCCGATAGACGAGGCCGAGCGCCACGGACCGGCTCAGCGCGTCGCTCAGCTGCTCGCGGACCGCTCGGCGCATCGAGGCGCGCGTCTCGGAGAGCTCGGCGAGCTCGGCGGCGTCGATCGGGCCCAGCGTCTCCACGCAGGCCGCGAGCGCGTCGAGGGCCGCGAGCGCATCGGGCAGCGCGCGGTGCGACGGCATGCGCCCGCCGACGCGGCTCGCCACGCTCGACAGACGCGAGTCGCCGAGCACGCGCTCCGCGATCGCCGCAGTGTCGATCACCGTGGCGGGCCGCGACACCAGCTCGCCGCGCGCGACGGCCGCATCGAGGAAGGCGAGATCGAAGGGCGCGCGATGCGCGACGAGCGTGGCCCCCTCGAGGCGCGCGCCGATCTCGTCTCGCAGCGCCGCGAGCGTCGGAGCCTCGGCGAGCATCGCGTCCGAGAGGTGATGGATGCGCTCGGAGGCGCCGACCGGCACGTCGCTCCGCACCAGCGACGACCATCGCGACACCTCCGTCAGGCCGCGCGTGCGCACGATCGCGATCTCGACGATCCGCCCCTGCTCGGGCGAGACCCCCGTCGTCTCGAGATCGAGGATCGCCAGCTCCATCGGCCGATGGACTACCCGGCACCGGGAGCAAGCGCTACAGAGCGGCCGTGCCGACGTTCTCGGACATCGCGTTCGGGCTGAGCCCCAAGACGCGCGACAAGCTGCTCGCGGCGCGCGGCCTCGCGATCGATCCGCGCAAGGTGCTCTCGCCCGGCGAGCAGACGATGCGCGCGCTCGCCGTCGTCACGCGCGAGCGCTGGGCCTCGCTCTCGCCGACGGCCCGCGCGGCCCTCGAGCGCCTCGTGCCCGCGCCGGGGATCGTGCCGCGCGCCGAGCTCGGTGGGGCGGCCCTCGCGCTCGTCGAGGCGGGCCTCGCCTTCGTGGTGGACGACGACGTGGTCTGCCCGGCGGCGATCCGCCTGCAGCTGCCGGCCGCGCCGGGCGAGGACCCGCGCTCGGCGCGCGCGCTCTATGCGCGCCTGAGCGACGAGACCCTGCGCGTGCTGCACCACGGCGCGTTGCGCGAGCGCGCCGGGGGGCCGCGCTTCCTCGGCCTCGGCGAGCTGCTCGAGCGCGTGGAGGATCCGCGCCTGCTCACGCGCGAGATCGAGAGCGCGCCGCTCGCCGATCGGCTCGCGCTCTCGGCGATCGAGGCGCGCGGAGGCGAGGTCGCGCGCGAGACCTTCCTCGACGTGACGCGCGAGCCGGCGCGCTACGGGACGGGGGGAGGCCTCCCGCTGCGGGGCGTCGCGCAGTCGCTGCTCTCGTCGGGGCTCGTCGTGCCGGTGCCGGGCGACCGCTACGTGCTTCCGACGGAAGTGGCGCTCGTCGCGGGCCGCGAGCGGCGGGCCGCGCTCGAGCGACGGCGCGCCGACGTGCGCGCGCGCATCGAGGCGAGCGAAGAAGACACGGTTCGCGCCGAGCTCGCCGAGGATCCGGGGCCGCTCGCGCTCGCGCTTCTCGTCGAGCGGATGGCGAGTGGAGATCTCTCGCGCACCGACGCGCCGGCGCCTCGCAGCGCGCTCGCGCGCGTCGCCAAGGCGCTCCACGTGCGGCCCGAGCGCGCCGAGCTGCTGCTCGGCCTGATGCGCGCGCTGCCGCTCCGGACCGCGCGCGTGCGCGACGTGGGGCCCGCGCTCGTCGCGCTCTACCGCACGAGCGCGGTGGGTGACGAGACGCGTCTGCATCCGGCGCGCGCGTCGCGACGCGCGGTGGCCACCGGCATCGTCGCGCTGCGCGAGCTCGCGGAGAGCACGCTCCTCGGCCTGCCGCGCGGCCGCTTCGTGCCGAGGGCCGAGGTGATCGCGATCGCGAAGGCGGATCTGCGCGCCGAGGGGATCGAGCTCGGCCTCGCCGAGGCGGCGCGCGCGGCGCCGGCCGACGTATCGCCCTCGCTCGAGCGCGCGCTCGAGGTCGTCTTCGGCGTCTCGCTGCCGACGCTGGGGCTCGTGGACGTCGCCGAGGACGGAGCGCTGCGGCTCGCGTCGCGCGCGCTCCGATCGCAGCCTCCCGAGGACGAAAGCGACGAGGTGCTCCCGAGCTGGGACGGAGCGCGCGCGCGCTTGCACCCGGACACGCGGGTGGTTCATGCGCTCGCGCTCGCTCCGGTTGCGCGGGCGGCCGTCGACGAAGGCGTCGTGCTCGTGCTCGACCCCGCGCGCGCCGCGCCGCTCGCCGTGGAGAAAGACGCGCTCGCGCGTGCGCTCGAGCGCGCCGGCGCGCCGGAGGACGTGCGGCGCGAGGCGCTCGCGGCGCTCCCCGATGCGCGCGCGACGCTCGTGGCGAGCGAGCTCGTGCGCTGGATCGCGATCGACGATGCGGCGCTGCGCGAGCGGCTGCTCGCCGATCCCGCGATTGCGCGAATCACCCTTCCGGAAAGCCCTCCCAGCGGCCTCCTGGTGCACGGTCACGGCAGCTTTCCGCGGCTCTTGCGCCTGTTTGCGCGGCACGGCGTGGATCTCCGCAAACCCGCTTGACCGGGGGTGCGAAGTCAATAGGCTTGCCGAGCCTTCAGGGGGCTTGGGTCTTTTTCTAGGGCGTCGCGTGATGTGAGTCGCGACGCTGCTCGGCGGGTGGCGAGGATCGCTCGCTCCGCGTCGCATGGTGTTCTCACGCTTGTCGCGCGCGCGCTTCGCTTGTCTCACGCGCGCTTCGCTTGCGAGTGCGGTCTCCAGTAGTCGGTTGCAGTCTGGGAGGGCTCGAAGATGAACGCGAACGGGATCCAGGGGACGGTGAAGTGGTTCAACAACGCGAAGGGCTGGGGGTTCATCCGCCAGGAGACCGGCCCGGACGTGTTCGTGCACTACTCGCAGATCTCGGGGGACGGCTTCCGCACGCTCCGTGAGGGCGAGGTCGTCCAGTTCGAGCTTCGCGAAGGGCCGAAGGGCCCGCTGGCCGAGAAGGTCGTCCGCGTCGACTGACGCGAAACCGCGCGCCGAGATCGGCGTCGAGCCTCTTCGGGGGGAGGGCTCCGCCGATGCGCTCGCTCGAGGTCTCCGGGGCCTCGTGCACGGGTGCGTCTCGCGATGCCTTCGGCGACGCGGGGCGCGCGGTGCCTTCGGCGACGTGGGGTGCGCGGTGCCTTCGGCGACGTGGGGGCGCGGTGCCTTCGGCGACGCGGGTGCGCGGTGCCTTCGGCGACGTGGGTGCGCGGTGCGCGCTGGGTGAAATCGTGAGGACGACCAACGCCTGACGCGGATCGTGTCGATTCGCGACTCGCAACGCTTGATCGAGCCGCGCTCCGGGCTCGCCGCTCCGGGGCTCGCCGCTCCGGGGCTCGCCGCTCCGGGGCTCGCCGCTCCGGGAGCCCTAGCCGTTCCGCGAGACGTAGCGCTCGAGGTCGAGCGCCCAGCGGATCTCGTCGAGCGCGGAGCTCGTGTCGCTCGCGTCCTTCTGGTACGTGACCTCGTGCCAGACGTCGAGCACGCGCGCGGCGTCCATCGGGTCTTTCACCTCGGTCGTGCTCGAGGACAGCTCGCTGAACCCGCGCTCGGTGGCGCGCGCACCGACGGCGGCGCGCACCTTGTCGAACAGCACGTCGGCCGCCGCATCGGGGAAGTCCGAGCGCTGCGAGCGCGCTGTGAAGAGCACGCGCAAGCGCTCGCCCGTCGGAGAGCTCTGCGGGCTCTCCTCGCCGGCGCCCGTGTCGAGCACCTGCAGGCGCACGCCCGAGTCCATGATGTGCAGCCGGATCCGCTCGGCGATGTGGATCTCCGTCTTCTTCGTTCGGTAGATCTCGATGCCGGCCGAGGTCAGCTCCGCCTTCAACTGCTTCACGTCCGTCGCCATGCCTCGATCTGAGTGCCCCGAGACGCGCGCCCAACCTCGCGGCCCAGAACGAGCGCATGCTATCACACACCGTGCGTAGCCAGCGGGGGAACGCGGTCGTCGACGCCCTGGGCCGCCGGATCCCCTCGAATCGCCCCGCCCGCCGCGTGGTGTCGCTGGTCCCGAGCGAGACGGAATCCGTCGTGGTTCTCGGGGGTCTGGACGTCCTCGTGGGGCGGACGAGCTACTGCGTCGAGCCGCCCCAGGCCCTCGCGGTGGCCGACGTCGGCGGCACCAAGAACGTGGACGTGGCACGCGTGCGCGATCTCGCGCCCGATCTCGTGCTCGCGAACCAAGAGGAGTCGTCGCGCCGGGACGTCGAGGCGCTGATCGACGCGGGGCTGCGCGTGCACGTGAGCTTTCCGCGGACGGTCGCGCAGTCCGTCGACTACCTCGCCTCGCTCGCCGCGCTGCTCGGGCTCGACCCCGAGCGGCACCCGCGCATCGTCGAGGCGCGGGAGCGACTGGCCGAGCTGCGGTCGGCCGTGCCGAGCGCGCCCGTGCGGGTGTGGGTGCCGATCTGGAAAGGACCGTGGATGACCTTCGACGGGCGCACGTTCGCGTCCGACGTGCTGGCCCACGCGGGGATGACCAACGTCTTCGCCGACCGCACGCGGCGCTATCCGCTCGCGGCCGACCTGGGGCTCGCGGCGCCGAGCGCGGTCCCGGCGGACCGCGACACGCGCTATCCGCGCACCACGCTCGCCGAGGCGCTCGCACGCGAGCCCGAGCTCGTGCTGCTCCCCGACGAGCCGTATCGCTTCGCGCCCGCCGACGCGGACGAGATCACACGCGCGAGCGAGGGAGCAGCGCGCGTGTGCTTCGTCGATGGAAAGGATCTCTTCTGGTACGGCGTCCGCGCCGTGGAGGCTCCCGCGCGGCTCCGCGCGCACCTGGGCGCGTAGAGCCAGCCGCGGGAGTCTCGCGCATCACATCGCGCGGTTGTCGTCGCCGGGCGTGATGATCGGGCTGAAGGCCCAGTCGGTCGCGGCGTTGTCGGTGTCGGTGCCGTTCGGCAGGCGGCAGAGCGAGCCCTCCACCATGTTCGAGTCGGCGACCGAGGCCGGCAGCGCCGTGCCCTCGACGAGCGAGAAGTGGCCGGTGCCGATGGCCGCGTTCGTCACGCTGCCCTCGTAGCTGAGCGCGTCGAGGACCCGCATCGAGGCCGAGTCGAAGAGCGCGACACCGTCCGTCGGCCCGTTCTGGATGGCGTTCGTCGCAGGCGTCAGCGTGATCTCGTGATCCGCCGTGATGGTGCCGAGGAGCGTGGCGCTGCCCACGACGAGGTACTCGTGCGGCAGGAGCATCCCGGCCGGCGCGAGGTCGACGGTCGTGTAGCTGCTCATCGCCGCGGTGCCGCCGTTCACGAGCACGAGCTGGATGCCGGTGAGCGAGATGGGCGCGCTCGACGAGTTGTAGATCTCGACGAACTCGCGCGAGTCCGCGGCGCTGCCGGTCTGGTCGTAGTCGACCTCGTTGATCACGAGGTGGCCGGGCGATCCCATGGTGACCATCACGTCCGCCGTCTGCGGCGTGCCGACGCCGCTGACCGTCAGCGTGCCGGACGCCGCCGCGGCCGGCGCCACGTAGTCGAACGTCGCGCTCGTCTGGCCCGCCGGCACGGTGACCGTCGTCGGGACGGTGCCGCCCGTCGTGTCCGCGATCGTGAGCGCCTGGCCGCTCGCCGGCGCCGGGATGTCGAGCGTGACGGTGAAGCGCTGCGTGCCCGAGACCATCACGGTCGCCATCGAGGGCGAGAGCGTGAAGCTCGCGGGCACCTCGGCGGCACCGAGCACGCGCACGTCGGCCATCAGCGAGCCGCCGAGCGTCGCGGTGATCGTCACGGCGCTCGCCATCATCACGCCCGTCACCAGCACCGGCGCGCTGGTCTGCCCGGCCGGGATGGTCACCGTGGGCGGCACGGCGAGCGAGGTCGGGCTCGAGCTCGAGAGCGTGACCGCGATGGGCGTCGGCGAGGCGCGCGAGATGCGCACGGTGAGCGGCGTCGGGATCGTCATCGCATCGACGTCGCCGACGTACGCATACGAGAGCGAGGGATCGAGGCCGGCGAGCACGGGCGTGCCGCCGACCACGTCGGCCGCGTCGCGCGGAAGCAGGCGGCTGTTGCCGTAGCGCTGGGCCACGATGCCCGTGATCGAGCCGAAGCTCTCGCCCATCGCCGGCAGCGGCGTGAGCAAGTAGAGCTGATCGTCGACACGGAGCGCGCCCGCGACCTCGAACTCGTTCGAGGGAGCGCGGTCGCCCATGCCGAGCGCGGGCATCGTGTTGGTCACGCTCACGTTCAACACGGTGGCGAGCACGCCCTCGAGCGCGCGCGCGCGGGTGCCGCCGGTGCCGATCTCCGCCGCCGTCACGTCCACGGGCGCCGGAATCGAGCCGGCGCCGGTGCGCATCACGGTCGGCGAGCTGCCGATCTGCACTTCGTTCATGTACGTGCTCACCGTGCCCGAGACGGTCACGGCGTCGCCGCGCGCGATGGTGGGCGCGCCGCCCGTGAACACGAACACACCCGAGTAGTCGGGCACCGTGTAGGCGGGGTCGCTCGTCTCCGTCTGGAGGAAGAAGCCCGTGGAGCCCACGGCCGTGACGACGCCGTGCACGGCCGCCATCTGGCCGCTCGCGACGGTGCCCATCTGCACCTGGTAGATGGTCGCCGGGCACGCGCTCGTACCGGGGTTCGCGACGCTCGGGCACGCGTCGCACGCATCGCCGTGGCCGTCGCTGTCGGTGTCGGCCTGGTCCGTGTTCGCGATCGTCGGGCAGTTGTCGATCGAGTCGTCGATCGTGTCGCGGTCGCGGTCGTTCGGGTTCGCCGTGCCGCAGCTCGTCGAGGCCGCATCGAGCGGGCAGGGGTCGCACGAGTCGCCGAGGCCGTCGCCGTCGCCGTCGGCCTGCATGCCCATGTCGAGCGGGCGGATCGGGTTGAACACCATGGGACAATTGTCGGCCGCGTCGGCGATGCCGTCGCCGTCGGCGTCGGTCGCGCTCGCCATGCCCGAGTAGATCGACGAGCCGTTGATCATGGGCGACGGGTAGCCGCTGCCCGTGCCGTCGCGCTCGGGGCGGCACGAGGGCTCGTTCGTCGGGTCGGCGCAGAAGAAGAGCGGGTACGCGCTGCCGTTCGCGCCCATCAGGCCCGAGAGCGTCATCCCGGTCTCGCGCATCACGCAGGCGCGGCGCGCCTCGCCGCACACGTCGATCGTGTCGCAGCCGGTGCCGCCGTTCGGGAGCGCGGCGATCACCGCGTCCTCGCCGTAGAGCGGCACGCCGCCGCGTAGCACGAGCGCCACGTCGGTCGCCGCGGCGTCGATCACGGCGCGGTGATCGACGTGCATCGCGCCGTCGAAGATCGCGAGGTCGGCCACGCGCCCCACCGCGATGGAGCCGATGACGTCGTCGGTCGCCGTGGCGATCGCGCCGTTGATCGTGGCCATGCGCCAGAGCGACTCGTCACTGAAGTAGTGACCGTAGTACGTGGCGTTGAGCTCGTCCGCGCACTGGAGCTCGCGGAGCATGTTCATCGAGCCGCTGTAGATCCAGTCGGTGCCCATCGCGATCGGCACGCCCATGCGGTCGTACTCGACCACGCGCGCGGTGTCGCCGTAGAGGGTCACGTTCGAGCGCGGCGACCAGATGAGCATCGCGCCGTCGAGCGCGATCGTCTGCATGTCGATCGGGAGCAGCGCCACGCCGTGGATGAGCGCGGTCTGGTCGGCGATGATGTCGTGGGTGTCGCCCATCATCGACTGGCAGAGGAACTCGTTGCGCGCCGCGGCGTTGATGCCCTCGCTGATGTGCGGCGTGTAGGAGTCGCTGGCGGCGATGTCGGCGGCCGTGCGGCGGGAGCCCGCGTACGCGCATCCGCTGGTGATCATGGTGCCGCTGCTGTCGTCGAGCGGGAACGGGTCGTAGTAGACGCGCTCCTGGCCGAGGCCCTCCATGGCATCGTTGGCCTTGTCCAAGTTGCGGAGGAACCCCGCCGACGTCCCCGAGCCGTTGATGCTCGTGGCGCCGCCCATGACCATGCGGAGCTCGGCCCACTGCATCGCCGTCACCGGAGCCATGCCGGGCGTGGTGAGCTCCGTGTGGCCGTCCTGCCCGCGGCGCCACTCGTGGCGGTGCTCGTAGCGCTCACCGCTCGTGATGTTCCCGACGTAGGGCTGGCCCTGGTAGGTGATGTGCTCGTGGGCGTTGATGAGGCCCGGCGAGACGACGCCGTCGGGGCAGGTGACGTGCGTGGCTGCCGCGGCGCCCGCCGTGGCCGAGCAGTCGCAGCCCACGCACTGGATGGTGCCCGTGCCGTCGACGAAGACCTGGCCGCCGCGGAAGACCTCGTGCGGCGAGAGGATGTCGGCCTGGATGAGCAGGCCGGGGCCCGAGCCCGTGACCTCGCAGACCGCGCCCGAGGCGAGCGGAGGCGTGGCGTCGCCGGGGCAGATCGTGACCGGCGACATCATCATCGTGCCGGCGTCGTTGCCCGGCCCGCCGTCGTGCGGCCCGACGTCGTTGCCCGGCATGTTCGTGTCGTTGGGCGGGCCCCCGTCGCCGGGCGGGTTGTTCCCGCCGGGGCAGCCGGCGAGCGCGAGCGCGCCGAGCGTGAGGAAGGCGAGGGCGAGACGACGACTACGAAGCATACGGAGCCTCCACGAAGCCGGGCAGAATGGGCTCGCGGCGCCGCCCGGGCAAGCGCCGATGCGGTATCGGCCCCAGCTCGGAACCTGTGCGTGGCGCGCGCGTCGCAAGCACGGCGCGCTGCGTCACGAGCCGCGACGACCCGCGTCAGCGCGCGGCGCCGCCGTCGAACTCGATCGTGGTGCGCGAGACCACCGTCGCGCTCGCGTCGCTCGGATCGATCACCAGCACGAGGCCATCGCAGGTCAGGCCGTAGAGCGTGTCGCGGTAGACCGCGAGGCCCCAGATGCACGGGTATCCCGTGTTCCCGATCCGCACCGGGGCGCCGCTCGCCGCGGTGGGGATCTCGAAGAGGTCGTCCGGCGCCGTGCGGAAGTGGGTGGTCGCCGTGACGAGCAGGCGCCCGCCGACGAACGCGAAGTCCCCGCTGACGATCTCGCCGGCGGGCAGGCGCGCGACCTCCACGAAGCTGCTCGTCGCGAGATCGAAGCGCACGATGCGATCGTCCCGGCCGCCGTAGAGCGCGCTCGATCCGGGGTCGGCCTCGAGCCCGTAGAAGCGGCCCGGGATGCCGATCACCGGCGTGGTCGCGCCGGTGCGCGCATCGAGCCGCACGAGGCCGCGGCCCGTGGTGGCGCCGTAGAAGGTGCCGTCCTCGGCGAGCGCGATGTCGGTGAGCGGCACGTCGGTGCGCGTGATGCGCGAGACCTCGCCGCTCGGCAGCGCGATGTTGTAGATGGACGTCGGATCCTGCGCGAGCAGGCGCGGCAGGCAGCCGCGCAGGGGGTCGCAGACGTTGCTGAGCGGGCAGCGCGCGTCGTCGGGCTGCTCGGTGCACGCGTCGGCCGCTTCGTCGCAGCCGTCGACCGTGCAGTCGATCGCATCGCCGCACGGCGAGCCCCGAGACACGCAGCCCGCGAGCGTGCAGACCTCGCCACCGTCGCAGAACAGGCCATCGTCGCAGCGCTCGTCGTGCGTCGCGTACGCGCAGCCCTCGCGGCCGCAGGTGTCGAGCGTGCAGTCGATGCCGTCGTTGCAGTCGGCGTCGACCTGGCACGGCGTGCCAGAGTCGGTGCGCGGCCGTGCGGCGTCGATCGCCGCGGCGTCCGACGCGGCCGCGTCGACGGGGCCTGCATCGCGCACGGCGACGGCGAGCCCGGTGCGCGCGCCGCAAGCGGCGAGCGTGGCGAGCAGGGCGACGGCGAAGAGGCGCGACACGAGGAAGCAGCCTTGGATCACCGGCGCCCGCCGGTCACGCGCACGCGAGCAGATCGAGCAACGGCGACTCGGGCGACTCCGGGTTCACGCGGACCTCGCGGTTCTTCGGGTCGACGATCAGGTCGAGCGCCTCGAGCGGGATCTGGCCGATGAGCGCCGTCGTGCCCTCCGGCATCACGAGCGCATCGCACGTCATCTCGCGCCCGCAGAGCTCGAGCCGCAGCGCCGCCACCCAAGGGATCGCATGACGCTCCCCGTTGGCCATCTTCACGTTGCGGGTGCCCTCGACGGGCACACCGAGCTGCCGCGCGGCGTCCGCGGGGATGACGAGCATCGTGGCCCCCGTGTCGACGAGCGCCTCGAGCTGGACGGTCCGCACCGCGGCCGCCTCGATCTTTCCCTCGAGCGCCTGGGTCCGGTCGGCAGCGTTGGTGAGTCGAATCGGCGTCATGACCTTCCCCATCTCGCGACCTCGGCCCTCTGTCGGGGACCGAAGCGTGGGTGTTGCGTCAGGATACCGCGGGCGCCCACCGCGCGCGCCGTCAGACGGCGTGCTTCTCGATCAGCTTGCCGACGCGCGGCATCGCCGACTCGACGTGCTTCTTCGCGGTGCCGCGGAGCGTCTCGTAGAGCTTCTTGGCCGAGGTGTACTTCGTGCGCTCGGCGCGGCGATCGGTGATCGCGAGCAGGGCATCGGCGACGCGGCCGGCCTCGGTCTCGAAGTGGCGCGAGACGGGGATGCTCTTCTCTTTGGCCTCTTGGAAGACCGGGTCGGCCGCCTTCGCGAACTCGGGGAGGAGGTCGTTGACGACGTTGCGGACGAAGCCGGGCGAGATGCCCTGGATGGTCTTGAACGCGCCCTTGATGGCGATGCCCGAGAGGCCTCCCTTGTCGGCGACCTCCTGATCGAGGACGACGACGCAGTCGTCCACCACCTGCTTGCGCTTGTCGGTCGAGGTCAGCACGTCCGCGAGGCTCGTCATGCCGGAGTGGGACCACGGAAATGGATCGCGGGCAAGTTCACGGGCGAACGAGAACGCTCGCCGCCTTCCGCCACCGGCCAGCGTTGATTCGAAAGAGGGCTTCTCGCGGCGTCCGCGCGTGCGTCACGTCTGAGAGAGGGTGAGCGCATCGAGCCGCTCGACCCGGATCATGCCGGGATGCAGGACCTCGAAGTCGCCATCGGTCGTCAGCAGCACGGCCCCGAGGACGCGGGCGACGGCTGCGATCCAGAGGTCGTTCTTCTCCATCCGCCGACCGGCGCGGATCGAGAGCTCGTCGAGCACGGCGTACGCGTCGATGACGGCCTCCGACGAGATGTCCGCGACCGGCAGCTCGGCGACGAGCGCGTGGAGGCGATCCATCTTCGCCGTGCCCCAGCCGTTCTGGCGCGCGAACGACAGGATCTCCCCCTTCACGACGACGGGAAGCACCGGCCGCGGCCGCCGTCCGCCGAGGTCGTAGTCGGCGCGAAGACGCTCGGCGCCCGCCTTGCCGCGCAGCCACTGGACGACGATGTTGGTGTCGAGCACCAGCGGTTCGTGCGGGTGCTTCACGAGAAGGCCGTCAGCGCGGCGGCGATCTCCTCGTCGGTCTCGTCGCCCGGCCAGGTGCCGAAGAAGCGGTCGAGACCGGTGCCCCCGGTGGGCGCGATGGATCGGGCACGGGTCGACGCCGGCTCGACGTGCGGGAGCTTGGCCCAGACGACGTCGCCATCCGACGCGGGCCAGACGCTCTCGGCCACGATGCGGAGCGCATCGCCCGAGGGACGGAACGTGGTGACGCCCTCGACGACCACGGCCTTACCCAGCTGCTCGCGCACGGCCGCGATGCCGAGCGCGCCGACGTGCCCGCGCAGGACCCGGCCGTCCTCAAGCCGGAGCGCCATCGACTCGGTGCTGACGGTCAGCGAGTCGAGCACGCCGCGGACGCGCGTGATGCGCTCGGCCGGTGTCTCGACGGCCATCTGCCGCATGCGCGCGGCGTTCGCTGCGTCGATCGCGACCGGCCGCGACCGACCCGCGCGCTCGACCCGCAGCAGGGTGGCGCCGGCCCCGAAGAGCGCCTCGGTCCGGGCGAGCACGTCGAGGATGCCCGGGTCGAGCCGATCGCTGTCGCGATTCCCGGCCGCGGCGTCGTCGGCCGCGTCGAGGAAGAGGTCGAGCGCGGTGCGGTCCGGGTCGAGGCCGGCGTCGAAGAGCCCCTGCTGCGCGAAGAGCGCGGGCTCGACGTCGACGAGCCGGCGAGCCTCGACCCCGAGGTCGAGCGAGCCCGCCACGAAGCGCCGCAGCCGCAGCTCGGCCGCGCGGGCGAGCCAGGCCGGCGCCGTCCCGCGAGACACGCTGCGCCCCTCGACCGCGAGCCGCGCGGCGCGCTCGGCCCCGGCGGTGAGCACGTCGCAGAGGTCGCGCAGGGCCGCGAGCGAGAGGTCGAACGCCTCCACACCCTCGACGTGCACCGTGTAGTCGCGCGCGCTCACGCTCGAACCGTACCCCGCGGGAGCCCTCGTCCGCCAATGCCGCACCTCGCCCATGCGAGGAGGACGGACGCGCCGGCGCCGACTGACGGGCTACGGCTCGCCGCGGAGCGTGCGGTGCTGCAGCGACGCGAAGAGTGGGCGAGTTGGGGTAGACACCGGCGAGGCGTTCTGAAACGCCATGTCACCCCGTGGGGTGATTGAAGCCCGCCACCGCTCCGTGCGACGGTCCTTCCCCATGAAGTGGATTGCCCGTACCGCCGCCGCGGTCCCCGAGAAGAAGCCCGGGACTTCGCGGACGAGCTACGCGCGATCAGCGGCCTGCGATGACCACCCCGGACGAATCCGCGCGGTCGACGAACTCGCCCATGTCCGGCGGCGGTACGGCCGTGGGCGGAGTGTTCAGCGGCGACTCGTCGCACTTCACAGTCAATAGGTTGGTACGTCAGGAGGGGGACTCATGGGGATGTCGGACAAGTGCCCGCGATCGTACGGAGCATCAGCTCAGAGCATGGACTTCCGGGACGCCTATGGCCTGTGGCGTCGTGCTCGAGCGTCGGGTGTGCTGGCTCTGCTCGCATGGGGAGCCGTCTTTGCGGTCGCCGGAACCGCCAGCGCGCAGGGGCGCGGGGGGGCGTTCGTGATGGACGCCGACGGCACACTCAGTGCTGCTGCCGCACGGGCGCCAGCCGCCATTCGGAGTGTCGTTCGGGGGTATGCGGAGCGCGACAGCTTCGAGTGCACCCTCGTCGGTGGCTGGCAGTCTGCCGACGTCCGATCGGTGGGCGAGTACCTCGATACGATCTCCGAGTTGCTCGAACTCGGTCGGCACGCCGACCTCGTCCACGCGCGAGGGATGCTCCATCGCCACATCACTCGAGCGCCCCGGGCGTGGATGTCTCGCGGGCCGCTGCTCATGGAAACGGTGAGCGAGGCCGCATCCTTGGATCCGTCATCCGAGGGATTCGAGGACGCTCTTGATCGCGCGGGGATCGCGGCTCGGGAACTAATCGAGTCGCTGCCCTCTGACGTCCTCGCTCGGCATTGCAACGCGATCTATGAGTCGGTGGACGTCGCGGCCTGCGGCGGCTGCACGATCGTCAACGTCGACGCTCGGGATGCTGTGGTCGTCGCGTCGGGCTTCCACCTCGCGGGGGCTGCATATGTTTGGGTCCGCAATATTGATCCGTCGTCCACGGTGGACATCGTAAGCGGTGGCCATGGTGGGATGCCGCTCGGCGAGGCCGCGTTGCGGATTGCGGCGTCGGCGCTGGGACACGGCCAGTTCGATCACGGCGGCGGAGAGGACGAACGGCCCATGCACGGGGAGTCGGGCTACGCGTCGCGCGTCTTTCCGGTCGATCTCGTCGATGACCAGCGCCTCTTGGCTCGCGTTGCGGAGGAGGGAGGAACCGACGCGACGGAGGTAGCGCCTCTGCCGATGTTCTCCGTGGTGTGCGGTGTGGCGCTCGCGGCGGGCCTGCTGCTTCAGCCTACGGCCGAGCTATCCCCGTTCGGCGCGGTGTCTGCGGAGCCTGCGCGCGATCCGATGACCGGGGAGATCCTGCCGGACGATCCGGCAACGTACCGCTGGGATGCAGACTCGGTGATACCGGCGCTGTCGGTCAATGCCTTCATCGGCTTTCGGATGCGTGACGTGATGCTCGCCGCAGGCGTCCTGCTGACGTCGACGACGGGCGCGCCACTTCAAGGCGTGTCGATTCATTTCGGGGGCCGCGCACGCAATCTCTCCCAGGGCGTGTATTTCGGCGGCTTCGGCGGGTTTCAGTGGGACACGCGCCCAGTCATCGGTGCGGATGGGCTCGTCACTTCGGTGGACGTCGATACGTTCCCTCGCACAGGGATCCAGTTGGCGGGGATCGTGGGGCTCGAGCTGATGTTCGACCTCGTCAGCCTTCTCTCGAGCCGAGAAGGCGTCGTCGGCGCACTCCTCGGAAATTGAGGACTCGTCGCATGTCGGCCGCGAGTGCCCCGGTCGAGACGCAGATGTCAGTCACCCCGGGCGGCGAAAACACGCGTTCAGTGTATACGCGTGTTGACCGCGTGAGCGCGGGTTGCGTTGAGGTTTGAGTACGGCTTCTCAACGTGCGCCACGCTCGCTACCATGCTCGGAACATGAGGAAGGACAATAGATGCATCCGGTAATCCGTGCGTATCTGCGGGTCTTTGCGGACGAGCACGGCCTGAAGCAACTGGGCGAGGCCGAGCAGTTTGAACGCTTCGTGAACCATTGCGTGGTTGCGCAGTTCACAAGCGAACAGGTTGACTTGGAACGTATCACAACGTCCGACGCCGATCCTTCAATCGACGGGATCGTAACGCTACTCGGCGACGACGTTGTCTACACCGCTCAGGAAGCCAGCGACGTGCTCAAAGCGCTGCCCGCACGACGGTCCATTTCGGCGCACTACGTCTTTGTGCAAGCAAAGCGCTCCGACGGTTTCGACGCGGGTGAGATGCTGAAATTCGGCATTGGCACGAAGGGCCTCTTTGACGCCGGATCTCGGACGAACGACGATGTAGCCGAGGAATTTGTTGCGATCCACCAGATGCTCTTGGAGAGCCTAAACAGGATCGGCGAGCTTCCGATCCATCGGGGTTGACGTGAGATCTGTCGAGGATCAGCCTGCCGCGATCACCTTGGAGGGTGGTCATGGCTCGATCCAAGACGGGCGAGGCGATCAGCGCCAAGCGACGCGGCAGAACATCACGGAGGGCGCTCGCGCGGTTCATCGCGCGGGCGAAGAAGAACGGGGACCTCGACGAATGGCGTCGCGGTCGCGCGGTGCTCGGGTACATCGAGGGCAAGCGAGTCATCGAGCTGGCCGAGCTGCTCGACGTGACGCGCGGCTCCGTGAATCGCTGGCTCGGCTGGTACAATCGGCTCGGCATCCCTGGGATCCGCACGCGCATCGCGCCAGGGCTGCCGCCGAAGCTCTCGCCAGAGCAGCACGACGAGCTGGGCGACCTCATCGACGCGGGCCCGATGGCCGCGGGGTACGGCTCGGGCGTGTGGACCGGCCCGATGATCGCGGACCTGATCGAAGCGCGCTTCGGATACCGGTACCACAACCACAGCGTGCCCGCGCTGCTGCACAAGCTCGGCTTCTCGGTGCAGCGCCCGCGCAAGCGTCTCGCGCGCGCCGACCGCGACGCGCAAGAGTACTGGCTGCGCAAGCGCCTGCCTGCGATCAAAAAAAAGCGGCGGCCTGTCGCGGCGTCGTGATGTTCGGCGACGAAGCGAGCTTCTGGCTCGACGGCACGCTGCACCAGACGTGGTCGCGCGTCGGCGTGCAGCCGCGCGTCGATACGTTCGGCATGCGCAAGACCGCGCACGTGTACGGCGCGATCTCGATCGAGGAGCGCCCGCACTTCGTCTACCAGTTCGCCGAGGTCTTCAACGGCCGCACGTTCCTCGACTTCCTGAAGGAGCTGATCGCGCGCTGTCCGCGCCGCAAGGTCTTCCTCATCATCGACAACGGCCCGTGCCATCGCCTCGAGCCCGAAGGCATCGCGTGGCTCGCGCGTCATCGCGATCGCGTCGAGCTGCACCGGCTGCCGAAGTACTCGCCCGAGCTGAACGGCATCGAGGGCGTGTGGAAGGTGACCAAGAAGCGCACCACACACAACCGCTTCTACAGAACCATCGACGAGCGCGACGCCGCCCTCGTCGATACCTTCGAGACCTTCAAGGCCTACCCGGAGATGGTGGCTGGTCATGTCGCGCGGTTCGTATGATCCAGGAACTCGCCGATGCTGTTTAGGCAAGATTCAACATGGGCGACCCCGCATTAGTCTCTATTTTGCTGCGACCGGCGCATGGCTGGATACCAATGGCTTGGATGCGCAGTCGATTGCCCCTACGAAGAAGACGTTGTTGGATCTAAACCTGTTTCACCAGGTGGACTTCGAGCCGGTTGACCGTGAGCGCCTAATCAAGCTATGGAACCGCTCGCGCACTCCGGTGTCCGCGACGTTCGAGGTCAAGGGTCCGGTTTCCCTTCCAAAGATTGACAAGGTGACCGAAGCTTATCTGGCGCTCGTTCGCGCCCAGGATTTGGTCGAAAAGGTGCTGGCCGACGAGGAGGGCCGCATCCGCTCCTCTGTTTTCGAACAGAATGTGCGTGCGTTCCTTGGTGAAGAAAACGAAGTTAATGCGAGAATCAGGGAGGCTCTCGAGAATCGTGGGCTTCATGATCGCTTCGCAATCAACAACAATGGTGTGACGATTGTCGCTTCGGAGGTGAAGGTTCAGAGTGACAAGGTCTCCGTTGAGGACTTTCAGATCGTCAACGGGTGTCAAACGAGCCATGTGCTATTTCGCAACCGAGAGAAGCTTAGTCCAGATGTGTGGGTGCCCATCAAGCTCATCGAGGCTGAGGATGCGGGTGTTGTGGCGCAATTGGTTGAGTCGACGAATAGCCAGAGCGCGGTGAACGAGTCGCAGTTTGTTTCGATCAAGCCTTTCGCGCAAAAGCTGGAGGCGTATTTTGTGGCGCGGGCGAGCAGTGGGGCGGACCCGGAGGATCAGCCTCTCTGCTTCGAGCGCCGCACGAACCAGTTTGCTGGGCTGAATATAAGCAAGTTGAGGATCTTCGACATTCCGAAGCTCGCGCGGGTCTATGCGTCAATGTTCCTTGATCTTCCTCACCTCGCGTACATGTACCCGACGCAAGTCATGGCGGAGCGGTCGGCGCAGTTGTTTCGGTCGGATCAGTTCGAACACGCGTACTACACCGCGGCAAAGGCGCTCTATCGGTTGGAGTTGGCGTTTGGGAATGATTATGTGCCTCGGAAGTACCAGCCGTGGAAGTGGCATATCTTGATGCTGTTTCGGCATCTCCTCGTGCCGGCAATTGTGCCGACTTCTGCGTCGAAGATGGAAAGATACCTCGCTCCGATCGATGCCGTGCTAGCGAATGCTGGGCGGGCGTCTGCGCCGCCGTTTCTGGAGTGCGTCAAGCTCATCGAGCGAGCGGGGACGGTGAGCCGCGATCAGCGGAAGGGACTTCCGTATACGCAGACGCTCTGCGCCGCGATGCGGGGACATCAGCGGTCGAGGCGTCCCAGTTCCGGAAAGAAGTAGCCACGTTCGGCTCCTGACCGCCGCGAGGCGGCGCCCGCGTAGGGGAGGGGTCGGACACCCGGTGCGCCACGGTGTCGGGAACCTCGAGGTGTTCGCGCCGGGAACAGGTGCCAGAGCTTGCGGGCGGAGAGACACGTCATTCACGGCGCAACGCGGCGGTTCCCGGGTCGAGTCAGCCAATGACCCTCGACGGCGGCTCAGCCGGCGTCGCGACTTCGCTCCTTGCAGCTCGGGATAGGAGCAGACACCCGGGCCTCTCTGCGCGCTCTCTCAAGCTGGCGGATGTCGTGGCGGCCTGGTGGCGTGGCCGGCTCGGGATGGGGGCAGACACGGGGTTCTTGGCGAGTTCGACCGAGAGACGCCCTCGAACTGGCGGACGTGGCGGCGCCCTGGCGGTGTGCCCGGGTCGGGACGGGTCAGACACTCGAGCTCTCGTACGACCCAGGCCATGGCGCGCTCCGTGCAGCTACGTGGTCAGAGAGGCTTGGCCGCAATTGCGAGCGCATAGGTCTCCACCTGGGCCAGGGCATCCCAAACCGCATCGTCGGCGTTGGCGACGACTATGTTGCAATTTGCTAGAGACGCCTCGCGGATGGTTTCGTGCATAAGGGCGTGAGCGAAACTCGGGCTGAGATGGTGATAAGAGCGGAAGTCCATGATGACTTGCCTCGACGAGCGTACTCGCGGTATCAGTACTTCGCGTCGATAAGCTCGGGCTTGTGATGTGTCCTCCTTCAGGTGTAGGACGCCGATGCGAGGTGCATCACCTTCGGCTTCGCTGTTTCTCGTCAGCACGGTTGAGCCAGTCTTCCCTGCAAGCACCAGTTTTTCAACTTGCTCGCGCAGGAATGCAAAGAACTCAGCGAAGTCCTCGATCAATCCGATCTCGAACTCGAACGCTGCGAGCGTGCCGGAGAAGTGCGGCATTGCGATTTCAGTCTCTTGTGCCCCCTCCTCTGAGTCCGGGTCTCCAATGATGATTCGAGCGTGGTTTCCGCTCCAAAGCAAGAAGCGACCATCGCTGCGTCTCACAAGTTCTGATACGAAATGCAGTCCGAGGCCGGCGTTGTCTTTCATTAGATCGTAGCGGCCACCCGGGAATGTGCGAGAGATGAGAGGTGACATCGCGGCGGCGATTGCGATGGAATCGGCGCTCACCCATTCGTGCATCGCACTCAGAGTTTGGCGAAGTCCGAGTCCGCAGTCGGCGACGGCTACTTGAACGTGCTCCTTCTTGCGGAGGCCGCGTCCGGCGTCCATGCGTTGCGCGCAAACGTAGGCCTCGCTGCCCGAGTGGTCGATTACGTTGCGTATGAGTTCTACAAGGCAGTACTTGGTGGCCTTTCGCACCTCGTCGTCATCGGGGGAAACTCGTGCCGCGACGTCGAGCGCAAATTTCTCCATCTCCGCGTACGTCTTGATCATGGACACGGGATGTGTGCGTTCCTTCTCTTTTGCCGGGCGTACGATTCCGGTCGTCCACAGGCTAGGCAGGCCGAGAGCGAACGCGAACGCGTTGGCCCCGACGTCCGGATCGGTTCTAATGTCAAGGTGCATTCCTGCGCGTAGTAGCTCCGGTCGCCTGCACGCGATCGCTGCGAGCGCGAAGGGCTCGAGAAGAGATGCGTCGCTGAGGTCCACGGTAACGTGGTCCGTTACCGGCGAGAGAGGCGGCGGTACCAGCGATGCCAGGTGTCTGGTGTGACTCGGGCTCAGTTCCAGGCGACCTCTCACGTGCCATACCGCCTCCTCGCCACGCGCTTTTGCTCCAGCGAATGACGATTGCGTCGAGAGCGAGAGTCCCAACATGCGCGCCAGCGCGACGGCGCGGTCGCGCATGGCGGGGTTGCCGGTGGCTGCGTAGAACGCGAGGCGATGCGAGATGAGACCAGGATCGGCGTGGCCGACGCGGTGGACTGCTTCCGTTTGCCCGGGCAGTTCAGGCTGACGCATCAGCTCGTCGACGAGTTTCTTGCTCATGTGTCGCTCGCATTTCTTGGGAGGGCGAGCCCGAACGGGGCCGACGGGTGCGCGGGTGCCGCAGGGATCGTCGAAATCGCTGAGTTGAAACCAGTTAGAGCGATCCCCGTGAAACGATGGCCATTCACACCTCCACCTCGGCCCACAGCGCCGCGTGGTCACTCGCCGCCTGCCCGGGCTTCGTGATCTCCGGCAGGTGGGGAAACAGCGTCCCGTGCGCCCCGCCCCACACGCCGCGGCGCTCGATCCCGCCCGCCTTCACCTTCGACCACAGTGCGGGCGACAGCAGGATCCAGTCGAGCTTGTCGTTGTCCGTCCCGTTCCCGTACGTCCCGTTCCGCCCGTCGCCCACGTACTTCGGGTGCGTCGTGATGTCCTTCAGGTCGGTCTGCGTCACCAGCGGCGCGATCCACGTCGAGCTCACGTCGTCGTTGAGATCCGCGAGCACCACCACGTTCTTCTGCCTGCGCGCCACGATCGACTCGTAGGTCGCCTTCACGCGCTTGGCCTGCCGCTCGCGCAGCTTCCCCGAGGCGCCGCCGATGCGGCTCTTGAAGTGATTCGCCAGGAGCATCACCGTGGTTCCCTGCGGCGTCGTCACGTCGTACTCCGCGCACTCGCGGCTGAACACCAGCCCTCGGTGTCGGTGTCGTCGACGTGGCTGAGCATCCGCGCGATCTCGCAACCGGCGCGCGTACACAGCCCAGCTCGATGCCGCGCTCGTCGTTGGGGTCGATGAGCAGCTCGTGCGCGACGTGGCGTCGACCTCACGCAGGAGCCCATGCAAGGGAAGGAACGGCCTCCAGACATTGCGGATCGTGACCATCGTGTCGCAAGCCGTCCTGCGATCGCCGGGGTAACACGACGCGCGCTGCCTGAAAATCACCCCTGGGGGTGACGTCGTTCGTCATTCCGCCGTCGGGCGACCTTCGGCGCGCACGTGTTTTCGGGGGATGGGCGCGCGCCCGGTCCGGCGATGGTCGGGGTTTGGGCTACGATGGCGGCGTGGGCGACACGGTCGACATCTACGGAGGGCAGGACCCGCGAGCGCTGCCGTTCTACACGCCGACGGAAGTCGCGCGGATCCTCCGCGTCAGCCCCGCGACCATCAAGACGTGGGCGTTCGGGCGTCCCTACGAGACGAGCGCGGGCACCCGCACGTGGGACCCGCTGATCGAGCCTGCCGATGCCCGCCACAAGCGCCTCTCGTTCCGCAACCTCGTCGAGCTCAACGTCCTGAGCGCGCTTCGCGGCAAAGACTGGCGCAAGCCCGAGGAGGCCATCCGGCGGGTCGGTGTGGACAAGATCCGGAACGCGACGGCGCGGCTTCGCGCCCGCCTGCAGACGTCTCATCCGCTGGCCGACGTCGACGTCCACACCGACTGGGTCGACATCTACGTGGAGTTCCTGGGTGAGCTCGAGAACGTGACGCACGCGCAGCAGTCGCTGCGTCCTGTGCTCGAGCGATATCTGCACCGCATCGACCGGGACGAGCACGGGCTGGCGCTCCGGATGTTCCCGCCCACACGAGACGGTGAGGAAGATGGGCCACGGACGATCGTGATCGATCCGCGGCGGCGTTTCGGCCGGCCGGTGCTCGTACGCACGAACATCGAGACGTCGGCGATCGCGGATCGGTTCTTCGCCGGGGAGGATCCTGCGGACCTGGCGCGCGACTTCGAGGTGCCGGAGTCCGAGATCGCGGACGCGCTGCGCTTCGAGTCGCTGCGGCGCGCGGCGTAGCGCGCACGATGGGGGAGGAGCGGCTCGTCTGGTGGTTCGACCGCTGCCTGGGCAAGCAGCTGCCGACCCGCATGGCAGAGCTACGGCGACCTCTACCCGGACGACCCGGCCAAGCCCGACATCGATTGGATCCCGGAGGTGACGGCCCGCGGCTGGGTGATCGTGTGCTTGGCGTCGGCGAACATGACCGGGCCAGAGCAGGTCGCCTGCTTCGAGAGGCACTGGAGGACGCTCGACGGCGTGGTCCGAACGCGGTCCGTTCCGGTGCTGGTGAGCCTGACCCGAGAGGACGTGTCCTGGTGGGATGGACACGAGTGGCGGAAAGTGAAGCAGAAGCCGCCGCGTTGAGCGGCGGAAGGCCCCCGGCCCGGCTCACCCGCCGATCAGGCTCATCCCCACGCGCGCGTGCTCGGTGGTGCTCCCCGTGAACTCGTGGCCGGTGGCCTTCGCGCCGAGCGCCCACGCGATCGACCAGGCGAGGTCTTCGTCGCTCGCGCCGGCGCGCATCGCGTCGCGCAACGACACCGCCGCGCGGTCGGCGAGGCAGGCGCGCAGCTCGCCGTGCGACGTCACGCGCACGCGGTTGCAGGTGCCGCAGAACTCGTCGGTCACGGCGGTGATGAAGCCGACGCGCCTTCGGCCTCCACGCTCGCGGACGTAGCGCGCGGGGCCGGCGCCGTCGGTCGGGGCGCCGCGCTCGTCCTCGACCATCGGCGCGAGCGCGGCGCGCATGCGCTCGGCGCTCACGAAGCGCTCGGTCGGGAGCGTCGCGCCCTCGCCGAGGGGCATCAGCTCGATGAAGCGCGGCACGATCTCGCGCGCCCACGCCCAGCGCACGATCGGGGCGAGCTCGTCGTCGTTCACGCCGCCGAGCACCACGGTGTTCGTCTTCACGCGCAGCCCCGCGGCGAGCGCGGCGTCGATGCCGCCGATCACGGCCTCGAGATCGCCGCCGCGCGTGATCGCTGCGAAGCGCGCCGGCGCGAGCGAGTCGATCGACACGTTCACGCCCGAGAGGCCCGCCTCGGCGAGCGCCGCCGCGTGGCGCGCCAGAAGAGAGGCATTCGTCGTGAGCACGACCTCCGTCGCCCCCGCCGCACGCATCGCCGCGACGAGCGCCGGCACGCCGGGCCGCACGAGCGGCTCGCCGCCCGTCAGGCGGAACCGCCGGACGCCCGCCCGCGCGAGGACCGCCACGAGCCGTGCGATCTCGGCGTCCGCGAGGATCTCCGCGCGCAGGCCGTGCTCGGCCTCGCCGCCCTCGGGCATGCAGTACATGCAGGCCATGTCGCACCGGTCGGTGACGCTCAGGCGCGCATAGGAATAGGTACGCCCCTGGGCGTCCCGGAGCGGGGCATCCGCAACGAAATCGCCGGGTCGTGGCGGAGCGGGGCGGGCTGCCGCACGCCGCGACGAGACGACCGGGAGCGCGCGCGCCATCGCGCCGTTCTAGGGCCCCTCGGGTGGGCGCGCCAAGCCACTCGACACACATCGCCTCCGTGGTAAGAGGCGGCCGCCCCGAAGGGGCTGGCCCTGACAGGCCGGCCCGCCACGGGCGGCAGTCACAGAAGTCACGTTCACGTCGCTGCACCGCGACGGTGCGTGGGCCAGGGCCGCCGAAGGTACGTCCTCCGAGGAGAGGTTCATGTCGCACAGTCCCGTCCGTTCCCTGGTCACGCGAGCTGCAGAGAAGACGTCTGCCCTGCTCGCGGCGCTGGCGGCGACGCTCGTCGCTTCGCCCGCGTTCGCACTCGACCTGCTGCCGCCCGAAGGGCACGCGGCCGGTCACCACGCCGGTGGCGAGGCGAACCTCGTCCTTCCGGCCTTCGAAGAGGCGACCCTCGCCGGCATCAACGCGCGCACGCTGCTCCTGAGCGGCCTCGCCGTCTGCGCCGCGGGCCTCGGCTTCGCGATGTGGATCTACCGCGACCTCGAGAGCATGCCGGCGCACAAGTCGATGCTCGACGTCAGCGAGCTCATCTACGAGACGTGCAAGACGTACGTCCAGACGCAGATGCGCTTCATCGGCCAGCTCTTCCTCTTCATCGGCGCCGTCATGGCCGTGTACTACGGCATGTTCGCGTTCGCCGACCTCGAGACGAGCGAGCGCATCACGAAGGTCATCGTCATCCTGCTCTTCGCGTGCATCGGCATCGCGGGCTCGGTCGGCGTCGCCTGGTTCGGCATCCGCATCAACACCTTCGCGAACTCGCGCACCGCGTTCGCGTCGCTGCGCGGCAAGGGCCTGCCCGTCTATCAGATCCCGCTGAAGGCCGGCATGAGCATCGGCATGCTGCTGATCTCGGTCGAGCTCTTCCTGATGATCTGCATCCTGTGCTTCGTGCCCCACGACTGGGCCGGGCCGTGCTTCATCGGCTTCGCCATCGGCGAGTCGCTCGGCGCCTCGGCGCTCCGCATCGCCGGCGGCATCTTCACGAAGATCGCCGACATCGGCTCGGACCTCATGAAGATCGTCTTCAAGATCAAGGAAGACGACGCGCGTAACCCCGGCGTCATCGCCGACTGCACGGGCGACAACGCCGGTGACTCGGTCGGCCCGAGCGCCGACGGCTTCGAGACCTACGGCGTGACCGGCGTCGCGCTCATCTCGTTCATCCTGCTCGCGGTCGAGCAGCAGTACCAGGTGTCGCTCCTGACGTGGATCTTCATGGTCCGCATCATCATGGTCGTCACCAGCGTCGTCTCGTACTTCGTGAACGAGTCGGTGATGGGCGGCCGCTACAAGGACGCCGTGAAGTTCAACTTCGAGGAGCCCCTCACGTACCTCGTGTGGCTCACCTCGATCGTGTCCATCATCGCGACCTTCGCGGTCTCGTACTGGCTGATCCCCGACGTCGGCGGCAACACCACGCTCTGGTGGAAGCTGTCGATCATCGTCAGCTGCGGCACGCTCGCCGGCGCGATCATCCCCGAGCTCATCAAGGTCTTCACGTCGACCGAGTCGGGCCACGTCCGCGAGGTCGTCCAGGCCTCGAAGGAGGGCGGCCCCTCGCTGAACGTCCTCGCCGGTCTCACGGCGGGTAACTTCAGCGCCTACTGGATGGGCATCGTGTTCGTGCTCCTCATGGGCGTCGCGTACGGCGTGACGACGATGGACGCGGGGACGGCGATCTCGATCGGCTCGATGATGACGCTCAACGGCGTCGACGTCTCGCCGGTCTTCGCGTTCGGCCTCGTGGCGTTCGGCTTCCTCGGCATGGGCCCGGTCACCATCGCCGTCGACAGCTACGGCCCCGTCACCGACAACGCGCAGAGCGTGTACGAGCTCTCGCTCATCGAGAACGTCCCGAACATCGCCAAGATCATCAAGGACGAGTTCAAGTTCGAGCCGAACTTCGAGATGGGCAAGGAGCTCCTCGAGGAGAACGACGGCGCGGGCAACACGTTCAAGGCCACCGCCAAGCCGGTGCTCATCGGCACGGCCGTCGTCGGCGCCACCACGATGATCTTCTCGGTCATCGTCGTGCTCACGCAGGGCCTGCAGGGCTCGGCGCTGATGAACCTCTCGCTCCTGCACCCGCCCTTCCTGCTCGGCCTCATGGCCGGCGGCGCGATGATCTTCTGGTTCACCGGCGCCAGCACGCAGGCCGTCTCGACGGGCGCGTACCGCGCGGTCGAGTTCATCAAGGCGAACATCAAGCTCGAGGGCGTCGAGAAGGCGTCGATCGAGGACAGCAAGAAGGTCGTCGAGATCTGCACGGTCTACGCGCAGAAGGGGATGTTCAACATCTTCCTCACGGTCTTCTTCGGCACGCTCGCGTTCGCCTTCCTCGAGTCGTACTTCTTCATCGGGTACCTCGTCGCGATCGCGCTCTTCGGCCTCTACCAGGCGCTCTTCCTCGCGAACGCGGGCGGCGCCTGGGACAACGCGAAGAAGGTCGTCGAGACCGAGCTCCGCGCGAAGGGCACCCCGCTCCACGACGCGTCGGTCGTCGGTGACACCGTCGGCGATCCCTTCAAGGACACGTCGTCGGTCGCGATGAACCCGGTCATCAAGTTCACGACGCTCTTCGGTCTGCTCGCGGTCGAGCTCGCGGAGATCCTCGAGGGCAACATGGGCAACGGGATGCGCCTCGCGATCGCGGGCGCGCTCTTCGTCGTCAGCGCCTACTTCGTGCACCGCTCGTTCTACGGGATGCGCATCGGCTCGGCCGAGGCGGAGCCGGAGCGCAAGCCGGAGCCGAAGGCGGAGGAGAAGTCCGAGAAGAAGGGCAAGAAGGCCAAGAAGGCGGCGGCGGAAGCGGCTGCGAAGAAGGCGGCCGAAGAGGCCGCGGCCAAGAAGGCGGCCGAGGAAGCTGCCAAGAAGGCCGCCGAAGAGGAAGAGGACGACGAGGACGAGGACGACGACGAGGACGACGACGACGACGAGGATGACGACGACGAGGAAGAGGGCGCTCGCGCCTGATCCCCGTGCCGTCGGATCGTCGAGTCGCTCCCCGCTGACTCGCCATCGGTAGAGAGAAGGGCGCCAGGCCGAGAGGCCGGCGCCCTTCGTCTTGGTGCCGCCCCTCGAACGAGATGCGTTGGCGGGGTCCAACCCGCCAGCGCTCCCGCGGGGTGGGCATCCTAGCCCCCAGCCCGGGGCCGCTTCGACGCACATCCCGCGGCGATTCGCACCGGCACACGTCGTGCTGCGTCGAGGCCATGACAAGAAGTCCCGATCCGGAACTGGAGAGTCACGGCCGCGAGGCGCGCGTCCCGTGCGCCGCTCTCGTCGGCGTGCTCGTCGCGCTCGCGTCGTCCGGCTGCTCCCCCTCGCCGGCGGCCACTGATGCCGGCGCGGCCGACGCGTTCCGTGCGCCCGTCGACGGGAACGGCGCCGACGTGAACGCGCCGCCGGTGGACGCGTACGTGCCGCGCTCCGATGCGGGCCGTCCCTCGGGCACCGTCGCCGAGCGCGCGCGCGCCATCGCCACCACGCTGCGCGGCAGCCCGCGCCTTCTCGTGGGCATGGGCAACGACCTCGACGGCGCGCCGACCTACGACGCGAACCGCGCCGGCGTGTACACGCTCGGGACGACGCTCGACATCCACTACACCTATCTCACGGGCTACTCCGACCAGGGCGGCTGGAGCACGTGGAACACCGACGGCGCCTTCGCCACGATCCTCGCCGACGCCTGCCAGCGCAACGGGGGCCTCGCGCCGATGTTCACGTACTACCAGCTCGCGCTGGAGTACGAGAACGGCAACGACGCGCTCCGCGACGCCGATCGCATGCACGTGTACCTGAGCGACGTGCGCCTGCTCTTCCAGCGCCTCGGCGACTACGGCCATCCCGCGCTCGTGCAGTTCGAGCCCGACTTCTTCGGCTACCTGCAGGCGCGCATGCGCGACATGGGCACGACGCCCGACGCGTACGCCGCGGAGCTTCACTTCGGTGACATCCCCGAGTGCGCGAGCGTCCCGGCCACGGCGGCGGGCCTGGTCGAGTGCTTCGTGCGGATGCGCGACGCGCTCGCGCCGATGGCGTTGATCGGCCTGCACGCCTCGGCGTGGGGCGACTCGTGGGACGACCGGAACGCCAGCAGCAGCGAGATCGAGGGCAAGGCGCAGAGCGTCGCCGCGTTCCTCACCGCGATGCGCGCGGACCTCGTGGAGTTCGTGACGGTGGAGGCGCTCGATCGCGACGCGGGCTTCTGGGAGACGAACGGCGGCAACGCCGGCACGTGCTCGGTGACGGGCGGCAGCCGCGGCGCGGTGTACTGGGACGAGACGAACGCGACGCGCCCCAACTTCACCGACCACCTCCACTGGGTGTCGGCGTTGACGACGGCGCTCGGTCGCCCCGCGCTGTGGTGGCAGCTGCCCTTCGGCGCGCCCGAGACGACCTGCGGCGGCCCCGGCGGCGGCAGCGACGGGCACTGGCGCGACAACCGCGTGCACTACTTCTTCTCGCACCCCGAGGAGCTCGTGGCCGCCGGGTCGTTCGGCATGGTCTTCGGCACCGGCGCGGGGCGGCAGACGGATTGGACGACCGACGGCAACGCGTTCCACGACGCAGTCAACGCCTACGTGGCCGCGCCCGTCGGGCTGTGAGGCGAGAGCGCGCCCGTTCGGGCCACACCGGTCTCACCTGGCGGCGCGCGGCGTCGGTCCTTCTCGCGATGCGTCTACCCGGAGGCCGCTAGCGCGCCGAAGATCTCCTCTTCCGACGTGCCGAGCTCGGCGAGCTCACGCGCGCGCAGGCCTGCGTCATTCGCGCAGAAGAACTCGTCGAGCTGCGGCGGCGCCACGCCGGTCCCGGCCAGCATCGCGTGGATCTGCCCGCGGTGATGGATCTGGTGCTCGAAGAGATGGGCGAGCAGTCGCTCGAACGTCTCGTACTGCACGCCGCTCCTGCGCATCACGCCGACGTGCCGATCGAGATCCGCGTCGCGCAGCGTCGCGCACACGGCGATGAGGCGCGCATCGACGGCGCGCTGCTCGCGTCGGATCTCTGCGCACGTGGCGAAGGGCTCTTCCGGATCGAAGAACGCGCGCAGCGCATCGGGCCGCACGGGCGTGCCGCGGAGCGCGCTCTCGAGCGCATCCACGTAGTACCAATCGACCGTCAGGATGTGATTCGCCGTCGCCTTCAGCGACGGAAAGAAGCTCGTGCGAGGCGCGGCGAACGCGGCGTCGTCGAGCGCCGCGCACGCGCGGAGGAGGCGATGGTTTGCCCACTGGTTCTGATGGGCGAGCATGAAGAGATGGTGCGCGAGCGACGCCATCCACCACGTCTACGGGACCGACGTCCTCCCCGCCAGCGCCGCGTGCTGCGCCGGACGTGGTCGTCGGTCGAGTGCGCGACATGTTTGCGCACCGCTCGATGGCAGCGAGGTGCCGGTGCCCTTCGTGCGCGCATCCGACGTTCGGCGGAGGCTACGGATCATCCGCTCTCCTGCCCGCTCCCGAGGGCGATCGATCGCGCAGCGGGCATCGCTTTGCTCTTCGCGGAAGGGGCGTGATGGAACCTTCGTCCGCAGCGAGGATGAGCAGTGAACGGCGAGCGATTGCCGAGGTGTGCTCGATCCTGACGGGACCCCCCCGAAGAGTGTTAGAGCCCTTCCCGACGGACATTGGAAAGGCGAGCTTCGATGGCGCAACGGCCGACACGGCTTGCCGAGAAGAGGACGTGGCGTTGCAGAGCGGGGAGGCACGGACGTGAAGCGCATGTCTTGGTGGGTGCTGTGGCTCGTCCTCGGCTGGACGGCCTCGGCCTCCGCGCAGGCGCGTGAGCTCGCAGCACCGGTTCAGGCCGCGCCGCAACCGGCGCCGGTGCCGCCGTCGGCGCCTCCTCCGCCTCCTGCGTTCGGCGCACCTGCGGTGGGGACGCTTCGCCTCTCGGCGGCGTGGAGCAGCGCGTTCTCGGTCCTCGCCGTCTACCTCGAGGACGGCACGCTCTCGTTCCGGCACCCCACGTTCGTGATGGCCCATGCGCTCTCGGTCTCGCTCGACTTCGGGAGCCTCCTCGTGCGCGGCACGCTGCCGTTCGGCTACCTCTCCGAGTGGCAGCGCGACATCGACAACGCCGAGGTCGGGAATGCGTCCGTCGAGGCCTATGCGGACGTCCCGCTCGACCCCACGCAGCGACTCTTGCTCGGAGGCGGGCTCGTCATGCCCTCGGGCACCGACCCCACGTGTCTCGACCCGTGCAGCACCACCGGCATGCGTGTCCGCACGCGCGCGTGGCAGATCACCGTTCGTGACGGCGCGGCGTGGTCCGACGAGACCGTCACGCTCGTTCCGACCGTCGATTACACGCTCGGCATCCCCTGGTTTCTGCTCCACGCGGTGGCGAGCGTGCCCATCTTCTTCCCCATCGATCCGAACATCGGTGGCCCACAGCCCGCCGCACGCGGCGCCGTCGACGTGATGCCCTCGCTCGAGATCCAAGCGGCCGTGCGCGTCGAGCACTGGGTCGATGTCGGCGCATCGTTCCTCGGCTGGGTCATCGCCACCGTCGACGACGCCACGGCGCTCACGTCGCCGCCTCCCACCGGTGTCCCCGTGATCGTCGGGTGGGATCGCCACGTGGGCCAACGAGCGCAGGCGGCGCTCACGGCCTTCGTGCGCACGGACCCGCAGCTCGATGCGCCCGTCGGTGGCGCGCTCGAGCTCCTCTTCGATCTCGACGCGTGGCACACGACCGAGCCCTTCGCGTACCGGCTCGGTCAGTCCTGGTCGATCCAGGCGTCCTTGCACGGGGGCCTGGACGTGGGCCTCTGAGCGGCGGCTCCGCCTCGAAGGCGGTGCCGGCGGCGAGGCCCTCGGGTTGCGATGTGAAGATCAGAGCAGCGTCGCCGTGACGCCGCTCAGGTCCTGATCGTCGTCGCCGTTGCCCGACGCGACGAGCGCGCTGAGCGTGGCGGTGCCGGTGCCGGAGGAGGACTGCTTGAGCTTGATCCCGTCGGCGGCGTTGCCGGTCACTTCGGCGTCGGCGATCGTCGCGACGAGATCGCCCGCGCCGCCCTCGGAGAACTGCAGGCCGTCGTCGGCGTTATCGCTCGAGGTCACGTCGTCGAGCGTCGCGAAGAGCGAGCCGGCGCCGGCCTCGTCGAGCTTCAGGCCGTCCTTGCCGTTCTGTCGCGACACGACGTGCCGCGCCGTGAGTGTCACGTCGCCCGTCGAGGCCTCCTCGAACTGGAAGCCGTCGTCGCCGTTCCCGAGGAACTGATCGCAGTCGAGCGCGACCGTCACCGAGCCCGCGCCGTCCTCGGAGATCTTGGCGCCCTCGGCGCCGTTGCCCGTGAGGCGGCTCCACGCGATCGTCGCGCGCGCGTCGCCGTCGTCCGCCTCGTCGAGGTCGAGGCCCTGGTCGAAGTTGCCGTCCACCGCGACCCAGCGCGCCGCGACGTCCACGTCGCCGGCGCCCGCCTCGTCGACGTCGAAGCCGTCGTCCGGTTCTCCCGTGATGTCGTTGCCCTCGCCGTTGGCCTCGATCGACACGAGCGCGAGCTCGACCCGCACGGAGCCGTCGCCCTCTTCGTCGAGCTCGACGCCGTCGAAGGCATTGCCGCGGATCCGCGAGCGCACGATCATGCTCGTCACGTCGCCCGCGCCGCCCTCGTCCACGCGGATGCCGTCGACGTCGTCGAAGAGGCCCGAGCACCCGTTGTCCTCGATCGTCGTGTCGATCAAGCGCAGGCCGATGCTGGCGCTCGAGGTCTCGCCGGCGCCGATCCCGTCGCTGCGCTCGTCGATGCGGATGCCCTCGGCGGCCATGCCGCGCACGATCACGTCGTCGAGCGAGAGATCGATCGTGCCGCTCGCCGTGGCCGGCGCGTCGATCACCACGCCGCGCGCGCCGCCGTCCTCGAGGACCATGCGCGAGAGCGAGACGTCGGCGCCGCCGTCGATCACGAGCACGTCGAACGCGCCGGCCGTGGTGACGTGCATGCCGCCACCCTCGATGCGCAGCGGCTGGCTGCCGGCGTACACGAGCGGGCTCTCGAGCACCACGTGCAAGCACGATCGCGTGATCACGATGCGCTCGGGGCGCGTGCTCGCGCTGGCGAGGCGCAGCGCGTCGCGCAGCGATCCGCGGCCGGCGTCTCGGCTCGTGGTGACGAGGAGATCGCGCGCTTCCGCGCGGCTCGGGAGCCCGAGAGCGAAGAGAGCGACGAACGTGATCGCGACGGTGACGGCGGCTCGGTGGGTGCTCAGGCGCATGCGACCTCCTGGGTGAGATCGCGAACGTACCGAGCGCGCGCGCACGCTGCGTCGGGGCAACCCCCGACGCGCGTCGTCAGGGTTTCCCCGATGGCCCGCGCCGACGCGAGCGGGCACGTTCGCGATCGATGGGCGAGCCGAAACGAGCGCTCGACGAAGGCGCCGCGGTGGAGCGCGAGGCGCGCGCACACTCGGCCGACTACGTGCGCGTGCGCCGCGTCGGCCCCTTCTGCGTGGGCCAGGAGCTCGCGCGCGGCGGCATGGCGAGCGTGCACGTCGCCACGCTCGCTCCGGCGGCGCGCACGAGCGCGACGCCGGAGCCGGAGGTCTTCGCGATCAAGATCGTGCTCGCCGAGCGCGCCGACGACGGCGACTTCGTCGAGATGTTCTTCGACGAAGCGCGGATCGCGTCGCGCATCCGGCACGAGAACGTGTGCGCCGTGTACCGCTTCGGCGAGGTCGACGACGCGCTCTATCTCACCATGCCGCTCCTCGACGGTGTGCAGCTCGGCGCGTTGCGGCGTGCCGCGGTCGCCGCCGGCGTGATCGGAGACCCGCGGTGGCAGCGCGTCGCCGTGCGCATCGTGTCCGACGCGTGCGCGGGCCTGCACGCGGCGCACGAGCTGACCGACGACGCGGGCGCGCCGCTCGCCGTCGTGCACCGCGACGTCTCGCCGCAGAACGTCTTCGTCTGCCGCGACGGCGTCACGAAGGTGCTCGACTTCGGGATCGCGCGCGCTGCGCACCGCATCCACGCGACCAACGTGGGCGTCGTGAAGGGCAAGTTCGCCTACATCGCGCCCGAGCAGATCCTCGGCGGCGAGGTCGATCGTCGCGCGGACGTGTGGTCGCTCGGTGTGCTGCTCTGGGAGCTGCTCGCGGGCGAGCCGCTCTTCCGGCGTAGCACCGATCTCGACACGATCGGCGCGGTGCTCCGCCCGGCGGTGCCGCCGATCGCCGGCGTCGACGACGAGCTCTTCGCGATCGTGCGCGAGGCACTTCGATCCGAAGCGCGCCTGCGTCACCCGACGGCGATGGCGCTGGGCGACGCGCTCGAGCGCTGGCTCGCGCGCGTCGGCGGTGCGCGGACGAGCGACGTCGGGCGCATCGTCCAGCAGCTCGCGCCGCGCGACGAGCCTCGCAAGTCGCGCCGGCACTCGCGGCCGCCGCGTCGCGCGCCTTCTCCGCTCCCGGAGCGGGCCCCCGCGCGAGACGGGCGCGACCCGACCGTGCCGCTCGTGCCGCGTCGCCGCGATGGAGCGCGCAGCGATCTGCGCGACACGGTCGACGAAGGAAGAGGGAACCCGGCCACGGGCCCGCCGCGACGCCGGGCGATCGCGCGCGCCGCGATCGTCGGTCCCACGCTCCTCGCGATCGCGATCGCGATCGCCGTCTACCTCTTCGCCACGCGCTGAGAGGCGCCAGCGTTCCCCGCGGCTGCGGAGAGCGGAGCGCCGAGGTGCGCCCTCGTTCCCACCCCCGACCAGGAGAGAACATGCCCCGTCAACGTCTCGCTGCTTCGCGTCTTCCGATCGCCACGCTGTGCTCCGCCGCGCTCGCGGTCTGTGCCGGCTGCACGACCAACCCCACGACCCTCGGCACGGACTCGGGAGGCGGCGGTGGAGCCGATGGAGGCGTCGACGCGCAGGTGACGGCCGACGCGGGGACCGATGCCTTCGCGGGCACCGACGCGTTCTCCGAGACCGACGCGTTCGCTGGGATCGACGCCTTCACCGAGGTCGACGCCTTCAGCCCGCCCGACGCGTTCGTCCCGCCCGATGCCTACGTGCCGCCCTCGATTCCCAACCCGGGCGATCTCGTGATCACCGAGATCATGGCGGCGCCCTTCGGCTACGCAGACGACTCGCTCGCCGAGTGGGTCGAGATCCACAACCCGAGCACGACGGTCACCTACGAGCTCGCGGGCTGCGTCTTCTCCGACAAGCCCGCCGACGACGACTACACGATCGGGCACTCGTTGCTGGTGCCGCCCGGCGGCGACGTGGTGCTCTCGAGCGCGGCGTTCACGATCGCGACGCACGGATTCGTCTCCGACGACGTGTACGGCGCGACCGGGACGGGCCTCTCGGGCACGAGCGACGCGCCGACGCTGAAGTGCGGCGGAATGATCATCGACACCGTCGCGTACTCGGCGGCCAACGGCTTCCCGGTCCCCGACACGATGGAAGGGCACACGCTCTCGCTCGATCCCGGCTCGACGGATGCGACGGCGAACGACAGCGGCGCGCACTGGTGCTTCTCGACGACCTCGTTCTTCACGGCCACCGGCGGCGACGACCTCGGCACGCCGCGTGCGCCCAACGGGGCGTGCCCGTGAGCGCGCGCCTGCGCGGGGTCGCCGGCGCGCTCGCGCTCGCGTCGGTGCTGCTCGCATCGATGACGAGCGCCCAGGACGCGCAGGACGGTGACGTCACGGCCGCCGCGGATGCGTTCGTGCGTGCGCAGCAGGCCGAGCTGCGGGGCGACTGGGCGGAGGCCGCGCAGCTCTACGCGCTCGCGGACCGCATCGCGCCGAGCCCCGAGGCCTTGCGGAGCGCGGCGCGCGCCGCGATGGAGGCGGGACAGCACGCGACCGCGGCGACGCACGCCGCGCTCCTGCTCGCGCGCACGCCCGTCGAGGCATCGAGCCGCACGCTCGCCGAGGACGTGCTGCGGCGCACCGAGGGCGAGCTCGCGCGTGTGGAGGTCCGCTGCGCCCGCGCGTGTCAGGTCACGATCGACGGGCGCGTGGTGCCGGGGCGCGCCGCCCAGGAGCGGGTGATCTACGCGCGCCCCGGCACGCGCCGGCTGCGCGCCTCGTTCGGCAGTGGCGCGCTCGGGAGCGAGCAAGAGGTCGCGCTCCACGCGGGCGAGCGGACGGCGATCGATCTCGGCGCACCCGCGACGGCACAGCCGACCGTGGCCGCCGGGGACGGAGACGGGCTCACCCCTTGGCTCTTCGGAACGGCGCTCGTGCTGACGGCGGTCGGCGGCGCGCTCTCGATCTGGTCGGGGGTCGACGTGCTGGACGCGCACTCGCACTACGATCCCGCGGCGGCCGACGCGGAGGCCGCGTTCGCGCACGGGCGTGAGCTCGAGACGCGGACGAACGTCCTCTTCGCGGTCACGGGCGGCTTCGCGATCACGACGCTCGTGCTCGCGATCTTCACCGACTGGGATGGCACGCCCGCGCGCGAGGGCGAGGCCCACGCGTGGGGGCGTCCCACGCTCGCGGTCAGCGGCGAGCTCGCGATGCTCGGCTGGGCCGGAACCTTCGACTGATGGGGAAGGAGGCACGATGAGCCACACGAGCCCCGACGATTCCCGGCCGAGCGGAGAAGCGCGCGCCTCCCAGGCGCGCGTGCTCGGCGACTACGTCGTGCTCGCGGAGCTCGCGCGCGGCGGGATGGGGCGCGTCTACCTCGCGCGCAAGAGCGGGCAGGCGGGCTTCGCGCGCCTGTTCGCGATCAAGGTGATGAGCCATCAGCTCGAGGACGACCGCGAGGCGCTCTCGATGCTGCTCGACGAGGCTCACATCGCCTCGCGCCTGCACCATCCGAACGTCGTGTCGGTCGTCGACATCGGCAGCGAGGACGGCAGCTACTACCTCGTCATGGACTACGTGGAGGGCGGCTCGCTCCACGCCCTCTTGCGCCGCCATCGCGGGGCGCGGCCCGCGCGACTCCTCGTGCCGATCGTGCTCGAGGCGCTGCACGGGCTGCACGCGGTCCACTCGCTCACCGATCCGGAGGGCGTCCCGTACGGCGTCGTGCACCGCGACATCTCCCCGCACAACCTGCTCGTGGGCGTGGACGGTGGCTGCCGCGTGATCGACTTCGGGATCGCGAAGGCGACGGCGCGCTTCACCGACACGCAGGCGGGCGTGCACAAGGGGAAGCTCGCCTACATGGCGCCCGAGCAGATGCGCGGCGAGCCCGATCTCGACCGCCGCGTCGACGTGTGGGCGACGGGCGTCACGCTCTACGTCGCGCTCACGGGCCACCATCCCTTCCGCGCGGAGAACGACGCCTCGACGATCCACAACGTGATCGGCGGGACCATCCCGTTGCCGAGCACGTTCGGTGCGCCGCTCGCGCTCGATCGCGTCGTGATGCGCGCGCTCGAGCGAGACCGCGAGGCGCGCTGGCCCACGGCCCAGGCGTTCGGCGACGCGCTGCGTGAGGTCGCGCTCGCGGAGGGGCTCCTCGGAGCGCCCGCCGAGGTCGCCGCGTGGGTGCAGGAGACGCTCGGGGACGAGCTGTCCAAGCGGCGGAGGTTGATCGCAGCGACCGCCGATCCGCCGACCCGCAGCGGGACCGTCGCGCTGCCGCGGCTGTGGTCGACGCCGGACACGACGGGGTCGCGCAACGCCGCCGCGCCCGCTCCGACGTCGAGCCCACCTCCGGCGCGTGCGCGCATGGTTCCCTGGATCGCCGCGGCGATCCTGGGCGTGGCGCTCGGGACGCTCGCGCTCGTGTGGAGCAAGGAGAGCCCGCCGGCCGAGGAGGGCGCGGCGCCCACGGCCGAGCCGACGCGTGAGGCGAGCACGGCGGAGCCGGGGCCCGCGACCGAGCGCGAGGTGCCGTCGACGCCGGCACCTGCTCCGGAGGCACTTCCGGAGCCGACGGCGCTCACCGACGAGCGGGCGGTCGATGCGCGCTCGATCCCCGCGGCGAGCGTCGGTTCGCGTCTCCGAGGCCCGCGTGGGCGAGCACGGCCGACGACGGCGAGCGCGCCGGAGGGGCGCCCGGCGCTCGACGAGCCGCCCACGCCGCCGGTCGCGCCGGTGTCGCCCGAGCCCCACGTGAGCGCAGCGCCCTCGGCGGCGCCACCGCCCCCGAGCGCGGAGCCAGCGCCGCCCGCGCCCGCGCGCAGCGCGCTCGAGACGAACCCCTACCTGCGAGGAGAGTGATGACGCGCTCCATGCTCCCGGTTCCCGTCTCGCTCTTCGCGGCCACGCTCGCGAGCGGCTGCGTCGTGTTCGAGGCGCCCACGGGCGATCGCGGCGCCGTGGACGCGTCGTTTCGTCGCGACACCAGCGCATCCGACGCGTTCGTCGCGCCGAGAGATGCCTGGAGCGCGCCCGACGCGTTCTCGAGCCCCGACGCCTACGTCGAGCCCGTCGACGCCGCGATGGAGCCGGACGCTCATCGCAGCTGCGTGGTCGCCTCGATCGTGACCTTCGACGACTGCACGGGCCCCGTGGTCATCAACGAGGTCGACGGCTCCGGCGAGGACTACGTCGAGATCTACAACCGGAGCGATCAGCCCGTGAACATCTCGAACTGGGTCCTCACCGACGACAACGCCGGCTCGCCCGACGTCGCCGAGGGAACCGTCGTGCCGGTGGGCACGGTGCTCGAGCCGCATCGCTTCCTCTTTCTCTGGGCGAACCTCACGGCGCCGCAGCCCGGCATCCGCACCGATGACTGCCTGCCGGGTGCGCCGCCGCCGTGCATGCACGCGTCGTGGGGCATCTCGGCGAGCGGCGAGCGCGTGTACCTGCTCGACGACGCGCTCGCCGTCGTCTGCGCGTTCCAGTACCCGAGCTCGGTCTTCGGCGGCGAGGCGTTCGGTCGCGTCGTCGACGGGACCGACGTGCTCTGCCCGACCAACCCGACCCCGGGCGAGGCGAACGTCGCCTCGACGATGCGATGAGCGCGCGGGCCGCTGCGTTCCACGTCGCGCTGGTGGCGTCGCTCGCGGCATCGCTGCCGGCTTGCGTGGTCTTCGAGGAGCCGCGCCGTTCGTCCCAGTCCGGACCGGACACGGACGGTGAGGAGCTCGACGCGGGCGCCGACGACGATGCGGCGGCCGCGCTCGATGGAGGCATCGACGCCGCCTCGGGCCCGGACGACGCGAGCCTCCTCGACGCGCCCGAGATCGACGCGGCCACGCCCGACGCCGGTCGCGATGCGGCGCACGTCGACGCCGCGATCCCCCGTCGGCCGCAGCTCGATGCCTGCGGCTTCGCGGCGCCCGTCGTCCTCGGCACGATCACCGACGCCTCCCTCGACGAGGTCAGCGGCATGGCGATGAGCCGCCGCCACCCGAACGTGTTCTGGGTGATCGAGGACAGCGGCAGCGCGCCGGTCGTGCACGCCGTGAACGACCGAGGTCGGCTCCTCGCGACGTACCGCGTCGCCGGTGTCGCGATCGACTACGAGGACATCGCGATCGGGCCGGGGCCGGACTCGTCGGTCGACTACCTCTACGTCGCCGACATCGGGGACAACGACGGCAGCCGCAGCACCATCGTCGTCTATCGCGCGCCCGAGCCCGAGGTGAGCGCCGATCAGGTGCGCTTCACCGGGATGCTCGATCGTGTCGAGCCGCTCCCGCTCACGTATCCCGCGGGCTACCGCGACAACGCCGAGGCGCTCTTCGTCGACCCCGCGACGCAGGATCTCTATCTGGTGACGAAGAACGGGTTCTCGCGCCCCAACGAGCTGTTCCGGCTCGCGGCCCCGCACACGCCGGCGGTCGCGCGCGAGCTCGAGCTGCTGGGCGCGGTGTTCGCGGGCGACGGCACCGACATCGCCATCACCTCGGCCGATATCTCCCCCGACGGCGCATGGATCGCGATCCGCGGCCTGCGGGCCATCAACGTCTGGTCGCGCGCCCCGGGCGCCAGCATCGCCGACACGATCCTGGGCACGCTCCCGTGCGCGGCGCCGGTCCCGGCGGAGACCAAAGGCGAGTCGATCGCCGTCGGCCCGGCGGGCTTCTACACGACGACCGAGGGCGTCTCGCCGCCGATCTCGTTCGTGTCGTTCACGCCGTAGCGCGCCGGGCTCGGGCGCCTACGACTGGCGGCGCAGGATCCCGGCGCGGAGCGCGTAGTCGACGAGCTCCGCGCGCGTGAGGAGGCCGAGCTTGTCGGCGATGCGCGCGCGGTACGTCTCCACCGTCTTGATGCTGAGCCCGAGCGACTCCGCGATCTCTCGCTGCGTCACGCCGCGCGCGATCCCGGCGAGCACCTCGCGCTCGCGCGCGCTGAGGATCGCTGGCGGCCGCTCGGAGATCGTCTCGAGCTTCGGCACCGGCCGGGTCGCCGCGGCCTCGGCCTCGCTGGGCGTGGGGTCCGCCTCGACGAGGAGCACCTCGACGGCTCCGATCTCCACGCGGTCACCGGGGCTGAGCGCGACGGGGCCGCGCGCGGCGGCGCCGTTGACGCGCACGCCGTTGCGCGAGCCGAGCTCTTCGAGCAGGACGCGGTCCCGCTCGACCCGGATGCACGCGTGCGAGCGCGAGACGCTCGCATCGTCGAACCGGATGTCGGAGGTGGGGCCGCGCCCGATGCGATAGGTGCCGGGCGTGAGCCCGAACGTCTGTCGACCTGCACGGAGGGCGTATCGGTGCATCGCGTGAACGGGGTGTGAGGGCCGCGTGACGAAGAGGTCGTCGACGACTGTGCACGAGGCAGCCCCATTCGTCGTCAGGGAAATCCCCTACGAAGAAAGCGTCCGTGTCTGCTGCGTTTCCCGTCTGCTCCGGGCGGAGAAACGGGGGCGCGAGATCATCCTCGGTTGACGCACGGGAGCGCCTCCGCGACGCTGGGTCTCGCTTGGGGATCGCGCGGGAGAGAAGCTCGGACGGGTGGGCGATGGCGATCGGGCTCCTCCTCGCCCTGGCCGGCTGTCAGTCGGTGCCGAACCTCGGTGCGGCGTGCGCGCGCGCGAGCGAGTGCAGCGGTGGCCTCGTCTGCCGCTTCGGACGATGTCGTGCCGAATGCACGCGGAACGACGACTGTCCGGCCGGCTCGACGTGCTTCCTCGCGAGCGATGGCGCGGGGGCGTGCAGCATCGACGTCGACCTCTCGTGCTCGGGCGGCACGGGCACGAGCTGCGCGAGCGGCCTCACCTGCCTCGGCGGCCAGTGCGTGCGCACCTGCGAGACCGCGGCCGACTGTCCGGCCGACGGCGAGTGCCGCGCGGTCCCGGGCACCGCGATCTCGTTCTGTTTCGATGCGCGCGTGCCCGCGCCCGATGCGGGGCCCGCGCCCGAGGATGCGGGAGACGACGCGGCGCAGACGTCGCCCGACGGCGGCGACGACGCCGGCCTCGACGCGAGCGGCGACGGCGGGGACGCCGGCTTCTCACCGCCACCCATGCCGGCCGCGCACGTCTGCAGTGGCGGGGGCTTCCTGTGCTCGATCGAGGGCCCTTCCGAAGAAGTCCACTGCTGGGGCGACGCGAAGTGGGGAACGCTCGGCACCGGGACGGCCGACTGCACCCTGCTGACGGGGGCCTCCGACTACGACATCACCGCGAGAACGGTGCAGACCGTCGGCGGCCCGCTGGTCGGCGCCGACGGCGTCGCGTGCGGCGCCGAGTTCGCGTGCGCGCACCTGCGCTCCGGCGAGGTCTGGTGCTGGGGGCGCAACGACGCGCGGCAGCTCGGGCAGCCGCCGGCGGCCCTCTGCTCCTCGTACGCGATGCCGGTGCCGTTCACCGGTCCGGATGTGCCGGGCGCCGACGCGCGCATCCTCGCGACGAGCCGGCAGGCCTGCCTCTTCGAGCCCTCGAGGGGCAAGCTCTGGTGCTGGGGCCGAGACGCCGGCGTTCTCGGGACCTTCGCCGACGACGACACGCCGAGGCTGTTCACTCCTCCGGGCGCGAGCGCACCGCTCGCGTGGCTGGCGCTCGGGCACGGGAGCGCGTCGGGTGATTTCGCGTGTGGCATCACGATCCACGGCGACCCGCACTGCTGGGGCGACGGCTCGCTGGGGCAGACGATGTCCGCAGGGCCCACGCCCACGCTTCTGCGCGCGATCGGCGCGGGTCGCGAGCACGGCGTCGCGATCCATCACACGTCGATCACGGCGAGCTGGGGGAGTGACCGGCACGGGGCACTGCTCGAGCCGCCGGACGGATCGCTGCTCGACTGCGGCGTGCCCTGCTCGCCGCGGGCGCTCGATGCGCCTGCGCACTTCACGGGCATCGCGACGCAGGGGGACGCGAGCTTCACCTGCACGATCACCGGCGCGGACAGCCACGTCGAGTGCTGGGGCGAGAACCGCGCGCTCCAGGCGGGCGTGCCCGATCCCACCGACGCCGGTGTCGCGTCGATCGGCCATCCCGTGCTCGACGTCGGCGGCGTGGTGCTCGCCGACGCCGCCGCAGGCTCGCTGATCGTCGGTTTCGAGAACGCGTGCGTCCGCCTGTCGTCCACGAGCGCGCTCTACTGCTGGGGCGCGAACGACCGCGGCCAGCTCCAGCAGGATCCCATGCTCGGGGCACCGGCCGTGTCGGATGCGGCGATTCTCATGCACCCCTGATCGCGCCGGCCGGCCCTGGGCGCGGGGCCGCGGCGTGCGCTCGCCCGGCACTCCCGGCTTGTTTCGCGGGGCCAAGCGGGATATCGACGGGCTTCCATGAGCGCAGAAGCCGCCTCCTCCGGGAACGTCGTCGACTCTCCCGTCACCCCGTTCGAGAAGCGCGTCGGGCACCACCCGGCGCTCTTCGCGCTCTTCTTCGCCGAGATGTGGGAGCGCTTCTCCTACTACGGCATGCGCGCGCTGCTCGTCTTCTACATGACGCGCGGCTTCCTCCACTACGACGACAACCGCAGCTACGGCGTCTACGGCGCGTACACGGCGCTCGTCTACATGACGCCGTTCATCGGCGGCCTCATCGCCGACAAGCTGCTCGGCCAGCGCGCGGCGGTCGTGCTCGGCGGCTCGCTCATGGCGCTCGGTCACCTCGTGATGACCGTGGAGAACGACTGGGCCTTCTACTCCGCGCTCGCGCTGCTGATCTGCGGCAACGGCTTCTTCAAGCCCAACATCGGCACCATCCTCGGCTCGCTCTACGGCGTGCCGCGCCTCGAGCACAAGCGCGACGGCGCCTTCACGATCTTCTACATGGGCGTGAATCTCGGCGCGGCGATGGCGCCGCTGCTCTGCGGCTACGTCGGCGAGACCTACGGCTGGCACTACGGGTTCGGGCTCGCGACCATCGGCATGATGATCGGCCTCGCGATCTTCGTCGCGCCGACGATCGTCACGCAGGTGCTCATCGGCCTGGGCGCGCTCGGCTCGGCCCTCGCGCTCGTCTACACGGGCCTCGCGCAGCCGGGGATCGCGCTCGCGTTCAACGTCTTCGTCGCGATCTCGCTCGTCGTCGCGATGATCTTCGCGCTCTGGGCCCTCGCGAACGGCGCGCTGCCCGCCGAGGCGGGCCAGGCGAAGAACAACACGCCCTTGAACCAGAAGCTCCTCGTCGTCTTCGTCGTCGTGCTCGTCGTCCCCGCGTTCGCGTGGCTCTGCCGCAACCCGGACGTGGCGGGCTACATCCTCTACGTCGTGGGCGCCGTGGCGCTCGGGTACGTGCTCTTCGAGGCGTTCCGCGTCTCGAAGATCGAGCGCGAGCGGCTCTTCGTCATCCTGATCATGTGCGTCTTCTCGATGCTCTTCTGGGCCTTCTTCGAGCAGGCCGGCAGCTCGATCAACAACTTCACCGACCGCAACGTCGATCGCGTGAGCGAGGCACGCCACATCACGGAGGCCGACGTCGGGCACGACGTGGACCTCGTGCTGAACCAGGAGCAGCTCGGCTATCCCGACGGCTCGGCCGGCGCGACCGGCGCCTTCACGCTCGATCGCCTGAGCGCGGCCCGCGGCGCGGCGCAGGCGGCGGGGAGCAGCGAGGCGCACGCGACCTGGCACATCACGCGCGAGCACGTCGGGATGGGCGTCGGCGGCTCCGAGGTGCCGGCCTCGATCTTCCAGGCCACGAACCCGATCTTCATCCTGCTCTTCGGTCTCGTGTTCACCGCGCTCTGGACCTGGCTCGGCGCGCGGAACATCGAGCCGTCGACGCCGACGAAGTTCGTCTTCGCGCTGGCGCAGCTGGGGGGCGGCTTCCTCGTGCTCTGGATCGGCGGGGAGGGCGCGACCGAGCGCGGGATGGTGGGGATGACCTGGCTCGTGCTCGCCTACTTGCTGCACACGACGGGCGAGCTCTGCCTCTCACCGGTCGGCCTCTCGATGGTCAGCAAGCTCTCGCCGGCGCGCATGGTCGCGACGATGATGGGCGCCTGGTACCTCGCGACGGCGTTCTCGCAGTTCTTCGCCGGCCTCATCGCGATGCTCACCGGCGTCTCGGGCGAGGAGAGCGAGGGCCCGCAGGTGATCCCGCCGCCCGCCGAGACGCTGCACCTCTATTCCGACGTGTTCGTGAAGATCGCGATCGCGTCGTTCGCGGCGGCCGTGATCCTCGCCATCCTCACGCCCTTCGTGAAGAAGTGGATGCACGAAGGGGAGAACGCGCCCAGCTCGTCGTAGCGCGCCGCGCCTCGAGGGGGCGGGCGAGGGCGCACGGTGCGGTGAACAAATCCGCCGCGCGCGCGTAGGATGGGGCATGCAGACGTCACGGGTCCTGCGTCGCCTCGCTCTCCTCGGCATTCTCGCCTCTCTCGGCTGCGGCTCGAGCGACACGCCGATTCCGTCCAGCGCGCCGCCTCCGAGCGTGGCGCCTCCGCCGACGACCGTGGCGAGCGCGACCCCGCCGAGCGCGCCGGGCGCTTCCGGGGACGTGCTCCTCGACACGGACGGGACGCTCGCGGCCACCGACACGCGGATGGGGGCGAGCTACGTCGACCGCTACGACGTGCACGTCGAGGCCGGCCAGCGGCTGCGCGTCACCGTCACCTCCCAGACGCTCGACACGATCCTGCGCGTGGGCATGCCGGGCTCGGGGACCTTGACGAACGACGACGTCGCGGGCGACCGCACGCGCTCGGAGCTCGAGGTCGTCGCCGACGCGACGGGGGATCTGAAGGTGTCGGTGACGACGTTCGCGCCAGGCGCGACCGGCACCTACCACGTGCACGTCGAGCGCGTGACCGCAGCTCCGCCCGCCGCCGTGGCGGTCGCCGTGCCGACGTTCCACCAGCTGCCGAGCAATTTCCGCTCGTACCTCGCGGGCACGACGCCCTCGGCCTCGAGCGCCGAGCCCACGGCCGTCACGGTGCACGCGGGCGATCGACTCCAGGCCACCCTCGCGGCGGGCGACGCAACCCTGCCCTCGGGCGAGTTCGCCGACTACTACGCCTTCGCAGCCACGCCGGGCCACTACACGGTCTCGATGCAGTCGACGCGCATCGACTCGTACCTCGTGGTGACGACGCCCTCGGGCGAGCGCCTGCAGAACGACGACAGCGGCGGGACGCGCAACGCGTCGCTCGACCTCGACGTGACGGCGGCCGGTGACTACCGGATCGCGGCGACGAGCTACCGCGCGGGCGAGACCGGGCCCTACGAGCTCTCGGTCGCCGCGGCGTCCGCGCCGAGCGCGCCGACGGCCACGGCGCCCACGGCGCCTCCGACGAGCGCGGCCCCGAGCGGCGCGCGCACCGAGCACGGCGAGCTCGCCGCCGGCGACAGCCAGCTGCGCTCGGGCGAGTGGTTCGACGAGTACGACTACACGTTCGCGAGCGGCACGCCCGTGCACCTCGAGGCGACCTCGAGCGCGTTCGACACGTACCTCATCCTGCGTGCGCCGAGCGGCCAGCAGACCGACAACGACGACCAGCAGCCGGGCAACCTCAACGCGGCGCTCGACTTCGTCGCGAGCGAGGCCGGCCAGTATCGCGTGCTCGTGACGAGCTACGCGCCGGGCATGCGCGGGCCCTACGACCTCACGGTGAACGGCAACGCGAGCGGCGCACCGACCTCGCCGCCGACGACGACCTCGGTCCCGCCCACCGCGCCCACGGGCCCGGCCGCCTCGCCCGGCGACTCGACGCGCGTCTGGGTCGTGTCGGCCGGCATCACCGACTACCCGAACCCGGCCAACCACTTGCCCGAGTGCGCGAACGACGCGCGCAAGATCGTCGAGGCGCTCCACAACCAGGGCCTCAGCACGACCGACACCGAGTTCCTGCTCACCGACGGAGCGGCGACGCGCGAGGGCATCCACCATGCGCTCCAGACGGTCGCGAGCCGCATCCAGCCGAACGACACGTTCGTGTTCTTCTGGTCGGGCCACGGTGGCCAGGCGAGCGCGACGACGACCGACTCCGACGAGCTCGACGGCCACGACGAGTACATCTTCGTCTACGACGGCGAGATCATGGACGACCAGATGGCGGAGTGGATGGACCAGATCCACGCGCTCTCGCTCTTCGCGCTCGACTCGTGCTTCTCGGGCGGCTTCGCGAAGGACGTCGTGCACCGCGACGGCGTCGTGGGCCTCTTCTCGAGCGAAGAGGACGTCACGAGCGCCGTGGCCTCCGAGTTCCAGGCGGGCGGCTACCTCAGCCACTTCCTGCGCCTCGGCATCCAGGGCGGCGCCGACGACGACCCGCAGGACTCGGTCACGACGGTCGGCGAGCTGACGCACTACGTGTGGCAGCAGTGGGCGCAGCACGCGACCGACGTGCGGATGAGCGGCGGCTACCAGCAGCTCGTGGAGGAGCGCGGCGCGGTGCACACCGACGAAGTGTTCTGGCGCCTGCACGGCGCCGGCACCACGGGTGGTCGCGGGGGCGGCCGGCGGCGCGGGCGCTGACGTTCCGTTCGAGCTCCAGTGCGAGTGCGCTGGAACGGACCGCGCTCGACCCGGATCGCGGGTCGAGCACCGAGCGCGTGGGCTCACCCTCCGCGCTCGTCGCGTCGCCCGAGCTCGGCGCGTAGCTTCAGGACGAGCTCTTCCGCGCCACGGCCGTCCTTGGGCAGCACGGCCTCGGCGCGGCGGGCGAGCTCGCGCGCCTCGTAGGGGCCGAGGTCCCGCACCGTCCAGACGAGCACCGGCACCTTCGCGAAGCGCGGGTCGGCGCGGAAGCGGTCGAGGAAGCCGAAGCCGTCGAGCACCGGCATCTCCAGGTCGAGCACGACGGCCGAGGGAGGGCGCGCCGCCACCCGCGCGAGCCCGACCGCCCCGTTCTCGGCGACGTCGACGGCGAATCCGGCCTTCGACAGCGCGGCCGCCGCGAGCCGCACGGAGCGCTCGTCGTCGTCGACGACCAGCACCGGCGCGGCCGGAGCCGCGACGCCGGCCCTCGCCAGCGCCTCGAGGATCTCGCTGGGCGCGGCGGGCTTCTCGATCACGTCGGAGACGACGAAGCCGCCCGTCGCGCGCTCGGTCGCGACCGAGACGATCACGACGGGTAGGCGCCGCGTCCCTCGCGAGCGGCGCAGCGCGGCGAGCACCGAGAGCCCGTTCGTGTCGGGCAGCAGCAGGTCGAGCGTGATCGCGTCGTAGCTGCGCCGCGCGAGCGCGTCGATCGCCTGGGCGCCGCTCGCGACGCAGTCGACCGCGATCCCTGCGGCCGCGAGCGGCTCGGCGATGCGGCGCTGATCGCGGTCGTCGTCGTCGACCACGAGCACGCGCGGTGCGCTCGGGTCGCGCCCCGCGATCTCGCGCGGCGGCGGCAGCGGATCCCGCCCGGCCCGGAGCGGAAGGATCGCGTGGAACGAGCTTCCTTCGCCCTCGGCGCTCGTGACGCCGACCGTCCCGCCCATCGCCTCGGCCAGGCGCTTCGCGAGCGCGAGGCCGAGCCCGGCGCCGCCACGCCGACGCCGCTCGGGAATGCCGCGGTCGAACAGGCGCTGGCGCGTCTCGCGATCGATGCCGGGGCTCCGATCCGAGACCTCGACGCGGAACGCCGACGCGCCCTCGTACTTCGCCTCGATCTCCACGACCGAGCCCACCAGCCCGTGCCGCACGGCGTTCGACGCGAACACGCGCACGATCTGCGAGAGGCGTGCGGGGTCGAGATGGACGACGTCGAGGCCGACCTCGATCCGCGTGCGCATCGCGATGCGGCGCGCGCGGATGGGCTCGGCGAGACCTTCGCACACGGAGGCGAGCACGCGCGCGATCGACGTCGCCTCGGGGCGCAGCTCGAGGCCACCCGACTCGAGCCGCGCGAGGTCGAGCACGTCGGCGAGCGTACGGTGCAGCTGGTGTCCGCTCGCATGGATGTCGCGGACGTGCTCGCGCTGCTCATCGCTCAGCGGGCCCGCGTCGCCGCGCTCGAGCACGTCGGCGAAGCCGAGGATCGCGTTGAGCGGCGTGCGGAGGTCGTGCGACATGCGGGCGAGGAGCTCGAGCCGCTCGCGGGCCGCCCGCACGAGGCGGACGTTCTCGTCCTCGGCGCTCTCGAGCCGGCGCTCGATCGAGCGCACGTCGTCGCGCGACACGGTGGAGACACCGAGCGCCTGGAGGCGCCGCGCGAGGCTCGCGTGGAAGAACGCTTGGGCCAGACGCGCCGCTCCGGCAGCTCGGGCGGGCTCGTCCCGATGACGGGCGTAGAGCCCCTCGACGACGCGCGCCGACCACTGCGCCGACGCCTCGAGCGCATCTTCGACGGCGCTCTCCCCGGGATCGCCCGTCTCGAGCGCGTGCGCGTACATCTCGAAGTCGCCGCCGAGCGCTGCGAGCAGCCCCCGTCGCGTGGCCTCGCACGGGAGGAACGGCGCGCCGCGATCGGCACCGCCCGCCTCGATCTCGGCCCCGAGCAGCGCGAGGTAGACTTCTCCGAAGTCGCCAGCGCTCGGCTCGCGGAGCAACCACGTCGGTGATCGATCGCGCTTCAACTCGCCTCCCCCCCTAGATACGAGCAACCCACGTGCCCGGATTCACCGCGCGGGCGGCGGCTGAATCGGCCGCGCGCGCGGGCCCGTCGTGCGCCCTGCGCGTCCGACGCCGTGGGGTCGGGCCCCACGACGCGCCGGGATCGTGGGCGCGGGGCCCTACGTGGACGGCCGTTGTCACCTCTCGGGGTGCCTAACCCGCGGCTCCACTTCCGGCCGGGGCGTGCGCAACGCCGCGGTCGAGAGGTGCGCGGATGTCGTAAGCTCGCCGGATGTCCCGGTCGGCTCTCCTTTCTTCTTCCGCTCCGCGCGTGGCTCTCTCGGTCCTCGTCGCCTTGCTCGCCAGCTGTGATGGCGGCGGTCGAGCCGCGGGCTGGCGTCGTACCCCGGACGGCACGGGGCCGCGCGTCGCGTGGGACGTGTTGGCCCAGCCGCTCCCGACGATCCCGCTCCCGAACGACGTGGCGACCTGGCCCGACCCGACCTCGCCGACGGGCCTGCGGCTCAATGCGAGCCAGATCGTCCCCACGCAGCTCGAGGCGACGACGCGCGCGCACTTCGACGAGCTCGACGGCTGGGGGACGTTCGCGCCCATCAGCATCCCGTTCGACGCGCCGCTCGATCTCGAGGACCTCGTCGCGCGCCAGGGCGGGACCGACCACTTCCACACGTCGAGCTTCCCGGCGCACGCCATCTACCTGATCGACATGACGACCGGCCTGCCGATGCTGCTCGACGTCGGCACCGGCGACTTTCCGGCGGCCGTCGTCCGCCCCGACGCGTACTTCGACAACGACCCGCGCAACGGGGAGTCGAACCTGCTCCTCGAGACCGTCGAGGAGGACCTGAACCGCAACGGGCGCCTCGATCCCGGCGAAGACACCGACTTCGACGGTGTGCTCGATCATCCGGCGACGATCGACGGGCGCCTCGGCCGCACCCCGACCGAGACCTACGACCGCATGACGTGGTTCTACGAGCGCGAGACGAACACGCTGCTCCTGCGCCCGATCCTCCCGCTCGAGCAGCGCCACACCTACGCCGTCGTCGTCACCGATCGCCTGCACGGCGAGGACGGCGCGCCGGTGCGGAGCAGCCTCGAGTACGTGCACCCGATCCAGCAGACGCAGGCGCTCGCGGCGCTCCCGCGGTTGCTCGAGGATCACGCGGACCTGTACGGCGACCTCGCGACGGACACGTGGTCGCACGTCGCCTTCGCGTGGACCTTCACCACGCAGTCGGTGACGACGGACCTCGATGCGCTGCGCGACGGCCTCTACGGCCGCGGGCCCTTCGAGCGCCTGGCGAACGAGTTCCCGCCGAACGTGGCGCCGGCCCCCGTGCAGGGCGGCCAGGGCTGCCGCATGGATCTGATCGGCAACGTCTACACGGCGCCGGGCGAGCGCCTACGCGAGGTGCTGCAGTCGGCGGGCGGCGCGGTGTTCGGTCTCAGCGAGGACGGCGTCGCGGCGCTCGTCGAGAGCTACCAGAGCCTCGACCACATCTCGGTGGCGTTCTTCGAGGTGCCCTACTTCTTCACCGATCCCGAGCACGAAGAGCTCGACGACGCGTGGGACCTCGACGCCCAGACCGGGCGCGCGCGCATGACGCGCGAGGTGGTCTCGATGCTCACGTTCGTGCCGCGCGACACCAGCGCGCACCAGCAGCCCTTCGCGCCGCTCGTGTACGTGCACGGCCACGGCAGCAACAGCGCCGAGGTGCTCGTGTACGCCGGGCTCTTCGTCCAACAGGGCCAGGCCGTCGTCGCGGTCAACGCGCACGGCCACGGTCTCTCGGTCGATCGCGCCACGAACGCGGTCCTGCACAGCCTCTTCGGCCAGCAGTGCGTCGGCCCGCTCGTCGATGCGCTGCTCGCCGGGCGCGCGCGCGATCTCGATGGGGACGGCAGCGTCGACAGCGGCGTGGACTTCTGGACGTCCTACGTGTTCCACACGCGCGACTCGGTCCGCCAGACGGTGGTCGACCAGATGCAGGCGATCCGCATCCTGCGCTCGTTCGACGGCACGCGCCGCGCGGCGCCGATCTCGCTCGTGAACAGCGCGGGCGCCACGCTCGACTTCGACGGCGACGTGAACGGCGACGGCCAGCCCGACCTCGCGGGCGACTTCGACGGCAACGGCGTTCCGGATCTCGGGGGCGCCCAGGAGATCCGCTTCGCAGGCGGCTCGCTCGGCGGGATCATCACCGGTGTGATGCAAGGCGTCGAGCCCGCGATCGGGGTCGCCGCAGCGGTCGTGCCGGGCGGAGGTCTCGCCGACGTGGCGCTGCGCACCGAGAACGGGAGCGTGCTACCGGCGATGATCCTGCGCGTGATCGGGCCCCTCGTGGCGGGGCGCGTCAGCACGGGCCCCGGTCGAGAGAGCGCCTGTGCCGCGGGCGACGTCTCGCTCTATGCGGTCGTCCCCTCGCTCGACAACACGGTGCGCACCGAGATCGCCTGTCTCCCCGGCGCCGAGGCGGCGAACGACGACGTCCTGTTCGTGCGCAACCTCGACAACGGCGAGGTCTCGTGCAGCGGCACCACGGGCGGTGCCATCGGCGCGTTCCGCGTGCCGATCCCCTCCGACGCGGGCGACCGCTGGACGATCGAGCTCTATCACCACGCGACGGACCGCATCCATTTCGGCGACTGCCGCTGGCTCGGCAATCCGCCGGCCGCGCCCGACCGCGTGATCGACACGTGGGAGTCCGGCAACGGCAGCGGCGCCGGCAACTGTGCGCAGTGCGGCAAGTTCGAACAGACCGAGTGGCACGTGGGCGATCCGCTCGTGGCGCCGGCGGCGGGCTTCGGCCTGCGCCGTCAGACGCCCGACTTCCGCCGCCTGATGTCGCTCGCGCAGATCGGCCTCGAGCGCGGCGATCCGATCAACTTCCAGCGCCGCCTCTTCCTCGATCCGATCACGGCGCCCGACGTGCCCGATCACGTGCGCTCGTCGATGATGGCGATGACGACCGGGGATCCGAACGTCGTCATCGCCACGGGCTACTCGCTCGCGCGCGCGGCGGGCGTCGAGGCGTTCCTGCCGCCGGACGCTCCCGACCACCTCGCCGAGTTCCGTGCGCCGGCGAGCTTCGCCACCGAGCATCCCGGCTTCGCGACGCCGAACGATCTCGCGCTCGGCTACCACGCGATCGAGGCGGTGCCGCGGCTCGAGCGCCATCCGGTGCCGGGCGGGCCCACGTTCCTCGCCGACATCGACGATCTCAGCGACGGCTTGCTCTACTTCGCGGGCGACGGCGAGACGCAGCTGCCGCCCGACATGGGCGGCGTGCAGCCGGTGCGTGCGTCGCCGCCGCTGCGCTGGTCACGCCTCTCGCGCCCGATGGCGCGCCCGGGCGACGACGAGGTGTGGCGCTACCACCCGGGCGAGCGCACGAGCGTGGTCGTGAGCCTCTACGTGATCCCGAACGGCATCCACGGCTTCAACACGTTCTTCGATCCCTCGCTCGGGTTCGACAGCGCCGTGTACTCGTTCAACCTGCTCTCGCGCTACCTCGCGACCTCCGGCGAGGACGTGCCCTACCTGAGCGACCCCGCGGGGCACCACTGCCTCGAGAGCTCGACCTGCCCGTACCTGCACCCCGGGCAGTGAGCGTGGCGAGCGCTCACGACGCGGCGCGCCGGCGCGCGAGCCACGCGTAGGCCGGCAGGCCCGTGAGCACGAGACCGAGCCCGACGAGCGCCTCGCGCGGCGCGCCCACGAAGATGTAGACGACGAAGAAGCCCGCGCCGCCGAGGAACAGGAGCGGCGGCAGCGGGTAGAGCGGCACGCGGTAGGGGCGTGGCCGCTCGGGCGCGCGCCTTCGCAGCACGATCACCGCGGCCACGGTGAGCGCGTTGAACACGAGCGAGGCGAACGTGACGTAGGTGAGGAGCGCGTCGTAGCTGCCGCTGAGCGCCAGCACGCAGCTCCAGACGCCCTCGACCACGAGCGCACGCGCCGGTGTGTGGAAGCGCGGGTGGATCGAGCCGGCGCCCTCGAAGAAGAGCCCGTCCTTCGCCATCGCGAAGAACACGCGCGCGCCGCCGAGCACGAGCCCGTTCACGCAGCCGAAGGTGGAGATGAGGATCGCGATGGCCACCGCGATGCGCCCCGTCTGGCCGAGCGAGAGCGTCGCGACCTCGGCGGCGACGCGGTGCTCCTCGACGCCCGCGAGCGCGTCCATCGGCAGCACGTAGACGTAGGCGGCCGTCGCGGCCGTGTAGGCGAGCGTGGTGATCACCGTTCCGAGCACGAGCGCGCGCGGCAGGGTGCGCTCGGGGTCGCGCACCTCTTCGGCGGCGAACGTGACGGTGTTCCACGCGTCGTAGGCGAAGAGCGCCTTGCTCATCGCGACGCCGAGCGCGGCGAAGAAGCCGAGCCCCGCGGCCTGCGCCACCGGGCCGAGCGCGGTGGAGGCGAGGGGCGCGAAGTGCGCGCTCGAGCCCGGCGCGAGCGCGAGCGCGACGGCGACGAGGAGAACGACGGCGAGCACCTTGAGGACCGTGAGAACGTCCTGGACGAGCGCGCCCTCGCGCACGCCGCGGATGTTCACGAGCACGAGGGTCAGGATGACCGCGCACGCGACGACGCCGGCCGAGGTGATCGACACGGGCCCGACGGAGGCGAGCACGTCGTTCTCGCCGACGGGAAGGCCCAGCACGCCGAGGTACTTCGCGAAGGCGATCGCGACTGCGGCGTTGAAGCCGGTCTGGATGACGAGCAGCAGCGTCCAGCCGTAGAGGAACGCGAGCGGCCGCCCGAACGCCTCGCGCAGGAAGACGTACTGGCCGCCGGCACGCGGCATCATCGCGGCGAGCTCGGCGTACGAGAGCGCGCCGACCAGCGTGAGCGCGCCGCCGCCGATCCAGAGCGCGAGCAGCACGCCGGGCGCGGCGACCTGCCCGGCCATGATCGAGGGCGCGATGAAGATGCCGGAGCCGATCATCGAGCCGACGATCAGCGTCGTGGCCGAGAAGAGCCCGAGCCGGCGCTCGAGGGCCGGGGTGGGCGCGCCGCTCGGAGGAGGGGCCTCGTCGCTCACGGATCGCGCGAGGGAAGGCGGAAGGGCAGCACGTCGGTGACGCGCAGGCGCAGCGTGAACACCGGCGCGCCGGTCTCGCGCACCACGAGCGTGCGCGCGCGCCCGTCGTAGTCGAGCAGTGGCGGCAAGCGCGAGTCGGCCGACGCGGTCGCCGTGAGGAGCGGGGCCGCACCGTCGGCGCGCCACGCGCCCGCGGCACCGGCGCAAGCGACGGTCGGCGCCGGCTCGAGGAACGGGTAGACGCGCGTCGTGCCGCAGAGGACCGTGGCGACGCACACGCCCGCGGCGCCCGTGTCGCGGATGGCGAGCACGCAGTCGTCCGCCGTGCCGGTGGGCACGTTGCCCTCGCGCGCGGTGACGTGCGCGGTGACGAGGAGCGCGGCACCCACCTCGTGCAGCTGCGCGTGGGAGAGGAGCGTCTCGAGGCGCGCTGTCTCTTCGCGATGGACATCGTCGATGCCCGCGAGCTCGGTGCGCGCGCTCTCGAGCTCCCGGCGCACCGGCCCGACCTGGGCCTCGCATTGCTGGACGGCCGAGACCGCGAGCTGCTCACCCACTTGCGCGCGCTGCAGCTCGGCGGACATCACGGACCACGCGACCCCCGCGGCGATCACGAAGGCGCCCACCACGGCCACGAAGGTGAGCGCCAGGGCCCGGAGGCGCGCCGCGCTCTTCGGCTCGACGCCGCGCCGGAGCGTGGCGTTCTCTTCGCCGAGCGTGGCGAGACGTTTCTTCAGGTCCTCGTTCTCGGAGGCCCGAAGGAGCGCGCCGTCGAGCTCCGCCTTCGCCGTCGCGAGCTCGCGCTCGAGCGCGTCGACGCGCTGCTGGCTCGCTTCACGATCGTCCCGGAAGGCCACGACGGGGCAAGCGTAGACCGAAACGCGGTGGCCGCCGCCGGAGATCGGTCACGCCGCGGGCGTGCGATCGCCGGCCACCATGGCGCCCGCCGCCACGACCATCGCGCCACCGAGGATGGCGAGGGGGCCGAGCGGCTCGCCCCAGAGCGCCCAGCCGATCGCGCACGCGACGACGGGCTCGAGGAGCGCGAGGACGGCGGTGCGCGCCGAGCCGAGCACGCGCAGCCCGTGCGAGAACGCGAGGCCTGCGAGCACGCCGGGAAAGACCACCGCGCCCGCGAGCGGCACGAGGTCGGCGCTCTCCACGTCGAGGAGCGGGCGCCCCGCGAAGGGCACGACGAGCAGCGCGGCGAGCCCCGAGTGCAGGCTGAGCGTGCGCGCCGCACCGAGGCGCACGACGAGGCGCCCGAGCATGAACACGCACGCCGCGTACGCGAAGGCGCTCGTCAGCCCGAGCATCGCGCCGAGCGCCACCTCTCCCTGCCACGCCTCCGGGCGCCACGGCTCGAGCACGAGCGCGAGCCCCGCGAGGGCGACGAGCGCGGCCGGCACCGCGCGCGGCGCCTTCGTTCCATCGACGCGCGGGGCGAGCACCGCCACCAGCACCGGCGCGACCGAGTGCGTGAGCACCGCGACCGCGACGCTCGTCGTGCTCATCGCCGAGAAGAACGTCACCACGTTCGTCGCGTTGCTCGCCGTGTACGCGAGGAGCAGCAGCACGCTCGCGCGGTCCCAGCGCGCCTGCACCGGATCGCGGAGCGCCCAGGGAATCGAGAGCACGCCCACGCCCGCGAAGAGCAGCGGTGCGGTGACCGAGCCCGGCAGCCCCGTCGGGCGCAGGAACACGCTCCACGAGCCCCACGCGCAGGCCGCGATCAGCACGCCGAGCACGCCCGACGCACGCCCTCTTCGATCGCTCACGTCGATCAGCCCGGGCTCGCGCTGCCGCTCGCCTCGAGCGCCGCGAGGTCGACGCCGGCGAGCGGATCGCCCTCGGCGCGCACCACGTCCGCGTCGAGCTGGCGCCCGAAGTGCCCGAGCCAGCGCTCGACCACCGCGTCCATGGCCGGCGCGCGATCGAGCTCGACGGCGAGCGAGGTCACCGCCTTGTCGCGGATCCCGCAGGGGACGATGAGCCCGAAGTGCGCGAGGTTCGTCGTCACGTTCAGCGCGATGCCGTGCATCGTGATCCAGCGGCTGATGCGGACGCCGAGCGCGCCGAGCTTGCGGTCGCCCCGGTCGCGCGAGCGAATCCACACGCCGATGTTCTCCTTGCCCTCCATGCGCTCGGCCACGAGGCCGTAGTCGGCGGCGACGGAGATCATCGTCTCTTCGAGGTCGCGGACGTAGCGGCGCACGTCCTGTCGATCGGGCGCGAGATCGAGGATGGGGTAGCAGACCATCTGTCCGGGCCCGTGGTAGGTCACGTCGCCGCCGCGGCCGACGTCGTGCACGTCGATGCCTCGCGCGCGCAGGCCCTCGCGAGGCACGAGCAGGTGGTCCTCGTTGCGCGCGCCGCGGCCGAGCGTGACGACCGGCGGATGCTCGAGCACGAGCACGACGTCGCCCACGAGCCCGTGCGTGCGCGCCAGGACGAGCTTCTCCTGCAGGGCCAGCGCCTCTGCGTAGGGGACCGTTCCGAGACGAAACGCACGAACCTCGCGCCGCATGCAAAGAGGCCTACCGCAAGCTCGGGCGCGCGGCACGGTGGTTGCTCCGGCCGCAGCGAGGCTCGCCATGGCACACCCCCGGACTCTCCTCGTCTCCTGTCTCTTGGGCTCGGCGCTCGTCGTCGCTCCTGGCTGCGGCAACGCGCACGGGATCGAGGGGACCGACGGCGGGACGAGCACGGGGGACAGCGGGCACGCGGAGGTCGACGCCTGGACGGGTGGGAGCGACGGCGGCCCGGTCGCCGACACCGGCGCTCCGAACGACGCCGGCCCGGCGCCCTCGTGTGACGCCCAGGACGCGCAGCAGGTTCCGTGCAGCGCCATCTGCGACGGTCCCGACTCGTTCGCGTGGGACGGCGAGCGCTGCGTGCAGATCGACTGCGGCGCGTGCACGGGCAGCGCGTGCGGCGCGCTCCCGCACTCGATGGCGGAGTGCCAGGCGCTCCACGCCACGTGCATCCCGGAGCTCTGCCGCTCGAGCGGCGGCGAGTGGCGCTTCTACGACTCGGAGTGCCGGCACTACCACTGCGGCCAGCCCCAGCCGGCGGAGTGCTTGGTCGGGATGCCGATCTGCAACTGCGGCGACGGCCGGAGCTTCGACCCGGCGCGCGGCGGCTGCTTCCTCGACGCGACCTGCCCCGACGTGGATCCGCTTCCGCCGATGGAGCTCTGTGAGGCCACGGGCGGCACGTGGGCGACGGGCATCTGCTGCAACACGGTGTGCGGCCAGCACTGTGATCTCGACTGCGTGGCTCCCGGGTGCGAGTGCGGCCCGCTCGAGGTCTTCGACGCGATCCGCGGCTGCGTCGACGCCGCGCAGTGCCACGAGATCACGACGCCGGGCGCCGAGTGCAACGAGCAGCTCCGCTGTGCGGGCGAGATGATCTGCTGCCAGCACTGCACGGGCGCGGGCTGCGAGACCACGCGCCACTGCCAGGCGCCGGTCTGCGACAGCGACCCGAACATCGACGTGTGCGGGAACAACCTGCTCGCTCCCTGATTCGGCCGCGAGCTTCGCCGTGGCCATGGGATCGGCGGGGGCCGCGGGATACCATCGCCGGATGAAGGTCGTCGTCCTCCGAGGTGCGGGCGGTCCCGACGTGCTCGCGATCGAAGAGCGCGCCGCGCTGCCGCTCGGGGAGGGCGAGGTCCGGATCGAGGTCGCGGCCGCGGGGCTGAACCGCGCGGACCTCCTGCAGCGGCGCGGTCTCTATCCTGCGCCGCCGGGCGTCGCGGCCGACGTGCCGGGCCTCGAGTACGCCGGCACGATCCGAGAGGTCGGCGAGGGCGTCCCGTCGGAGCGCATCGGTGAGCGCGTGATGGGTCTCGTGCGCGGCGGCGCGATGGCGACCGAGGTCGTGGTCCCGGCGGGCGAGACGATTCCGGTGCCCGAGCCTCTCTCGCTCGAAGAGGCCGCCGCCATCCCCGAGGTGTTCGCGACCGTATGGGACGCGGTGTGGGTGCAGGCGGGCCTCCGGAACGGGCAGTCGCTCCTCGTGCACGCGATCGGCAGCGGCATCGGCACGGCGGCGATCCAGCTCGCGAAGGCCTACGGAGCGCGCATCGCGGGGACCTCGCGCACCTCGAGCAAGCTCGAGCGCGCGCTGGCGATGGGCCTCGACGCCGGCTGGGTGGTGGAGCGCGAGCCCTCGTTCGCGGCCTCCGTCGCCGAGCTCACGGGGGGTGCGGGCGTCGAAGTGATCCTCGACACGGTGGGCGCGAGCTACCTGGAGGAGAACGTGCGCGCGCTCGCCGTGCGCGGGACGATCGTCACGATCGGCCTCGTGGGCGGCGTGCAGGGCACGCTCGCGCTCGGGATGCTCCTCGGCAAGCGCGCGCGCATCGTCGGCTCGACCATGCGCTCGCGCGGCGCCGCCGAGCGCACGGCACTCGCCGAGGGCTTCACGCGCGAGCTCGTGCCGCTCTTCGAAGAGAAGGCGCTCGTGCCAGTGGTCGATCAGGTGCTGCCGATGAGCGAGATCGCGCGCGCGCACGCGCTGCTCGAGTCGAACGAGACGTTCGGCAAGATCGTGCTCACCTGGTAGGAGCGTCGGCGGGCGTCGCGGCGCGCGCCTTCTGCTTCGCGCGTGCCTCGCGCAGGTCGAGGCCCCACGCGAGCGCGACCATCGCGGCCGTGAGCGCCGTGGTGCCGAGCGCCCACGTGCCGAAGCCGAGCGTCTGGCGAATCGGCGTGCACGGGAGGCCGAACGCGATCTCGAGGTGGACGACGTAGACGACGAGCGAGTGTCGCCCGAGCGAGAGCATCCACGTCGCGAGGCGCGGCAGCCGGGACAGCACGAGCGCGCCGAGCGCGGCGAAGGCCGTGGCGATCGACGCGTTCCACGCGAGGCGCAGGAGGTTCCGCACCTGCTCGGTGTGCGAGAGCAGCCACTGCGCGCTCGGGGTCGGCTCGTAGACGAGCCCGCCCACGACGAGCGCAAGGACGAGCGCCACCCACGCGCTGGGCGCGAAGGGCACGTCCCACGCGCCCGCGCTCGGCCGCGCGCGCACGCCGAGGCCGATCGAGGCTCCGAGCAGCGCGTAGGCGAGCCAAGGAAAGATCGGAAAGCGCGCGCCGCTCGCGGCGAGCGAGGGGTCGGCCGTCGTGCGCGCGACGTAGTCCGCGACGCGCGTCGGGAGCCAGCCGAGATCGAGACCTACGAACGACGGCGTCACCAGCGCCACCAGGATCGCCAGCGCGAGCATCCCGAGCGGCGCGTGCTTGGTGCGCGTGACCGCCGCGAGCAGCGCGTTTGCCAGCACGAGGCAGACGCCGATCGCCTGCAGCACGTCCAGGCGCAGCACGACGCTCGGCGTGCGCGTCGCATTCGCCAGCGCGAAGACCATCGCGCTCCACGCGAGCGCCGCGCCGACTCCGAGCCCGAGCCGCGCCCGTGCGCTCCTCTTCTCCTGCGTGGCGAGCCACGCGAGGCCCAGCGCGACCGTGTCGAGCGCGATGGCCGGCCAGTTCCTCCGCTCGAGGATCGCGCTGTAGTCGACGGTCCAGGCCCAGAGCTTGAACGCGTAGCCGACGACCCAGATCCCGAGCCCGCGCCGCATGCCCGCCGCGCTCCGCCCCGGCCCGTGCACGAGCGCCGCCGACAACCCGGCGAGCAAGAGAAAAAGCGGCGCCGCGAAGCCGCCGACGATCCGCGTGAGCTCGAAGAAAAAACCGTCGCGCTCGGGATGGCGCACCCACGCGTCCGCGCAGTGCCACTGGATCATGCAGATCACGGCCGCGCCACGCACGGCGTCGACCACGAGCACGCGGGCGGGGCGTCGCGCTTCGCTCATCGCGCCGCGTGCCCACGGTCCGCGCGTTGACACCGCGCCTGCGCGTTTGCTAATCCGGCCGCCTTCCCGCGCTCGGTTCCCTCTCTTCGTTGGGGCATCGAGGGCGGGCAACGTGACAGGAGAGGTGGGCTTTGTTCAAGTCGATCTGCATCTTCTCTGGTCACGCCAATCCACACCTGGCGGAGTCCATCGCCGAGTACCTCCAGCTGCCCGTCGGGCGGCTGAAGATCTCGAACTTCTCCGACGGTGAGGTGTTCGCGGAGATCCAGGAGAACGTCCGCGGCGTCGACGTGTACGTGGTGCAGCCCACGTGCGCGCCCGTGAACGACAACCTCATGGAGCTGCTCGTCACGGTGGACGCGCTCAAGCGCGCCTCGGCCGGCTCGATCACCGCCGTGATGCCGTACTACGGCTACGGCCGGCAGGACCGGAAGGTCGCGCCGCGCACGCCGATCACCGCCAAGCTCGTCGCCGACCTGCTCAGCGCGAGCGGCGTCTCGCGCGTGCTCTCGATGGATCTCCACGCCGGTCAGATCCAGGGGTTCTTCAACGTCCCCTTCGATCACCTCTTCGCGATGCCGGTCTTCCTCGACCACCTGCGCCCCAAGCTGGCGGAGGACTCCGTCTTCGTCTCGCCGGACGCCGGCGGCGTCGAGCGCGCGCGCGCCTACGCCAAGCGCCTGCGGGGCGAGCTCGCGATCATCGACAAGCGCCGCGCGAAGGCGAACGTCAGCGAGGTCATGAACATCGTCGGCGACGTCGAGGGCCGCGACTGCGTGATCGTCGACGACATGATCGACACGGCCGGAACGCTCACGAACGCGGCGGCGGCGCTGAAGGAGCGCGGCGCTCGGCGCGTGCTCGCGATCGCCACCCACCCCGTCTGCTCGGGCCCGGCCACCAAGCGCATCGTCGAGAGCGCGATCGAGCAGGTCGTCGTGACCGACACCATCCCGCTCAGCGAGGAGGCCAAGGCCTCCGGCAAGTTCACCGTGCTCAGCGTCGCGCGCCTTCTCGGCGAGGCGATCAAGCGCATCCACAACTCGGACAGCGTCTCGAGCCTCTTCGTGTGAGCCGGCCCATGAACACGGTTCGCATTCACGGCGTCGCGCTCCTGCTCGTATTGTCTTCCGCGTCCATCGCCTACGCTCAGGCGGGCACGGACGTCGTCCGGCTCGTCGACGGCTCCTACTATCGCGGCACGATCGTCGAAAGCACGCCCGAGCACGTCGTCCTCACCACGCTCACCGGAGAGGTTCGCGAGTTCGCACGCGATCAGGTCGAGTCGGAAGGCGCCGCGACCGCGTCCGACACGGCTCCGACCACGATCACGCCGCCCTTGGCGTCACGGATCGCATCGTCCCCGGAGCCCTCCGAAGCGACGACCCACCTGCATGCACGGGCCGACTCGGACGACCTCTCGCTTCACCGCCTGAATGGGACGGCGACGGTGACGGTCCCGACCGGCCGCGGCTTCGGCCAGGCGACCGTCGACCAATTCGCTGTGGTCTGCAACTTGCCGTGCGATGTCGACATCGCGTCCGGCACCTATCAGCTCGGGATCTCGCGCGGTACCGGAACGGCGTCGCGTCGCGGTCGCCCGATCGAGCTCCGTCCCGGCGACTTCCTCCTCGACGTGCATTTCGAGGATCGGGAAGGGCTGCGCATCGCCGGTTGGATCACCTTCATCGGTTCTGCGGTTGCCGCCCTCGGGCTGGTGTTCGGCGCGCTCGCCGTCAAAGGCGATAGTCACTACAACCGAGTGACGGGGTCGTCCGACCAAGATCCTATCAACGTCCCCATGGCGATCACCGGCGCGGTGATCTTCGTGCTCGGCGCGGCCATCGGAATGCCTTTGGCTTTTCTGAACGACGTGGCGGAGCTCTCGTCCGAGGGCATCCGCTTCTGACGTGTCGTCGCCTCCTTGATCCCTGTCGGATCTCGCGCTAACCACGCCGCCTTCTTCGGCGCGGTCGTCGCGCACGAAGCATGGAGGCAGGTAGTCGATGGAAACCCAGACGCTCAAGGCTGAGGTCCGCACGGAAGGCGGAAAGGGGCCCGCGCGTCAGCTCCGGATGCGAGGGCTGATCCCGGCGGTGTTCTACGGTCCCGGCAAGAAGCCGGCGAACCTCACGGTGAGCCCCGACGACGTGTCGGATCTCGTCGGCGGCGAGTTCGGTCGCAACCAGATCGTGACGCTCGAGTTCGGCGGCCAGAAGGAGCTCGCGGTCGTCCGTGACCTCGAGATCGACCCGCTCTCGCGCAAGGTCCTCCACGTCGACTTCTACTCGGTCTCGCGCGAGCGCCCGGTTCGCGCGAAGGTGCCGTTCATCGCGAAGGGCCGCGCGGTCGGCGTCGCCCAGGGCGGCGTGCTGCGCGTCATCTATCGCGCGCTGCCGGTCCTCGGCGCGCCCGACAAGATCCCGGCGAAGATCGAGGTCGATGTCACGTCGCTCGACCTGCACCAGGCGATCCGCGTGAAGGATCTCGCTCTCCCGGCCGGCGTCTCGGTGGCGTACCCGCCCGAGCGCCCCGTCGTCTCGGTCGAGACGAAGGAGAAGGAGAAGACCGACGAGGAGCTCTTCGGCGCGGCGGCCCCGGCGGCGGGCGGCGCGGCTCCGGCGGCGGGCGCGGCTCCGGCGGCGGGCGCGGCTCCGGCGGCGGGCGCGGCTCCGGCCAAGGACGCCAAGGCGGCGGCTCCGGCCAAGGACGCCAAGAAGAAGTGATCGTACGCGCGCGATCGGGGTGCCTTCGCTTCGGCGAGGGGCCCCCGGTCGCGCGTCGACGTTTCGCTCGCGGGTCTCTGCATGTGGCTCGTCGTCGGCCTCGGGAACCCTGGCTCGCAGTACGCGAAGAACCGACACAACATCGGTTTCCGCGCGCTCGAGCTCTGCGCCTCGCGTTGGGGCGCGGGCGCCATGAAGGAGAAGTTCTCCGGCCTGTGGGCGAAGGCGTCGTTCGCCGGGGAGGAGCTCGTGCTCCTCGAGCCGCAGACGTACATGAACCTCTCGGGCGAGTCCGTGCAGAAGGCGATGGCCTTCTTCAAGGTCCCGCTCGCGAACGTCCTCGTGATGCACGACGAGCTCGACCTCGCGTGGAAGGACGTCCGCATCAAGGTCGGGGGCGGCCACGCCGGGAACAACGGGATCCGGTCGATCATGCAGCACTGCGGGGCGGACTTCGTCCGGGTGCGCATGGGGATCGGCAAACCGCCCCGCGGGACGACGGAATCCTGGGTCCTCGGGGATTTCGATGCGATGGAGAGCGCGGAGCTGCCCGATGTGCTACATGCGGCGGCCCTCGCGGCCGAGGCGGTGCTCCAGGTGGGTGCCGACGCGGCCATGAACAAGGTTCACGGGAAGGGTGGTCGCGGGTCGAACAAGCCCGCGAAGAACTAGCCCGGGATGACGGCAAGCTCGTGGTGAGCGTGCCGTTCCTCGCTCCGACCGACACCGCGCCTCGTGCTCGGCCACGTCGGAGCCCGACCGGAGTCTCGCGAGAGACCGAGGTCCGCCCGAGAGGAAGAAGAGAATGACCGAAGCCCAGTCCGTCCAGCTCGCGCCCCAGAAGAAGATCGCGCGCGAGTACGAGCTCGTCTACATCATGACGCCCCAGGTCGACGCGGATGACGCCGACCGCATCGCGGCGCGCCTGCAGGAAGTCGTCGGCAAGCTCGGCGGCAAGATCACGAAGGTCGACCAGTGGGGCCGCCGCAAGCTGGCGTACCCGATCAACAAGGCGACGCGCGGCGTGTTCGTCTGCGTGCGCATGGTCGGCTACGGCGACCTCGTCGCCGAGATCGAGCGTAACCTCCGCAACGCCGATGCCGTCGTCCGCTTCCAGACGGTCCGCCTCGACACGATCGTGGACTCGCTCGAGAAGGTCACGGTCGACCCCGAGCAGGTGAAGTTCGCCCGCATCGAGGCGCCGAGCCCCGACGAGGTCGAGCCGACGGTCGAAGAGCGCCTGGGCCTGAACGTCAAGCCGCGCGAGCGCTCGGACGACTACGGCATGGACGACGACGACATCCCGAACCTCGACGAGGTCCTTCCGCCCACGAACGAGGGTGGCGAAGGCAACGAGGGCGGCGAGGCCTGAGACAAGCGCGCGCACTGCTGCGCCCCGCGCGGGCGCCCGGCGCGCATCGAACCCACTCGAACAGGAGATTGAGACATGAAGTTCTTTGCGAAGCCGCCGATGGATGGCGGACGTGATCGTGACAGCCAGACCGGCGGCCGTGGCGCCCCGGGTGGTGGCGACGACGGCATGCGCCGTCGCATGGGGAAGAAGCGCGCGCCGTCCTTCGTGGCCGGCCCCGACTTCGTCTTCGACTACAAGGACCCGAGCACGCTCCGTCACTTCGTGAGCGAGCGCGGCAAGATCGTTCCGCGCCGCATCACCGGCCTGAACGCGCGCCAGCAGCGCCAGCTCACCCAGCAGATCAAGCTCGCGCGCAAGATCGCGCTTCTCCCGTACACCACCGGGAAGTGAGGAGACGACCATGGCAGCGAACATCCAGGTCGTTCTGAGGGACGACGTCGAGAAGCTCGGGAAGTCCGGCGAGATCGTGAAGGTCAAGCCCGGCTACGCCCGCAACTACCTCCTGCCCCGCGGTCTCGCGGTCGTCGCCACGCGCGGCAACATCGTGCAGGTCGAGCACGAGAAGCAGGTCGCTCTGGCGCGCGCCGCGAAGCTGAAGTCGGACGCGGGCGCGGTCGCGAAGAAGATCGACGGCCTCACCGTCGAGATCGCGATGCAGGCCGGCGAAGAGGGCAAGCTCTTCGGCTCGGTCGGCGTGAAGGACATCGCCGAGGCGCTCGAGAAGAAGGGCCAGAAGGTCGATCGCAAGAAGATCGTCCTGCCGGACCACATCAAGGCGCTGGGCGAGCACCCGGTCACGATCAAGCTCGGCTACGACGTCACGGCGACCATCAAGGTCAACGTGGTCAAGCAGGGCTGAGCCCTCACGGGCAGGGAAGCAGGGGACGAAGGGGGAGGAGGGCGGTCCGGAAACGGGCCGCCCTTCGTTTTTTCCGGCGGGCACCGATCCCCTGGCGCGGCGTGGTCAGCGACAGGGCATCGTCGCCGACGAGTGCACGAGTGAGCACATCCCGGGGAACATGCCCATCACGCACGTGTCGAGCGTGGTCGTCGCGCCGCAGTCCGGCGGGAAGCGGGTGTCGTACTGGAGGCCGACCGCGTTGCACACGGGGCCTCCCGGGGTGCCTCGCGGGCAGACGCCGGTCGTTCCGAGCGGCGCCGGGCGCTCGAAGGCCCCCGAGCAATCCCAGTCCCAGCTCGCGCGCAGGCGCATGCCGCCGAGGATCGCCGAGCCATCAGTCGGGCACGGCTCGCTGTTCGGCAGACAGAGCCATCCGGTGAACATCGTGGGCGGCGTGACGTTCACGCCATAGCAGGCGCTCATCCCGGTCGGGCACGCCGGGCGCGACTGGAAGTCGATCGTTCCGGGGTGCACGAGGGCGTTGCTGTCGAGGCAGTCCGTCGCCGGGAGGACGCCCGGCCCGCTGAGCGAGCAGCTCGCCGCGGTGGTCACGTTCGGCGGAGCGAACCCGTCGCCGTCTCCGTCCTCGCGCGGTTCGCGACCGCCGCCGCTCGAGCAGTCGTCGTCGAGCCCGTCGCAGATCTCGGGCGCCGTGGGGTGGATGGAGCTGCGGGTATCGTCGCAGTCGCGCTGGTCCGTGGTGTACCCGAGCGGCGCTGCGCAGCCCTGCATGGTCGCCGTGCGGTCGCCGTAGCCGTCCGCGTCGGCGTCGGCGTAGAAGGTGACGAGCGCGCCTTCGTCCACGCGGCCGTCACAGTCCTGGTCGGCCATGTCGCAGGCTTCGGTCGAGCCCGGATGACGCGAGACGTCCATGTCGTCGCAGTCGCCGCCGACCACCGCCGTCTGCTCGCCCGTCGGGCCGCACGCCATCGTGCCCGTACCGTCGACGCCGAAGCCATCGGTGTCGTGGTCGAGGAGGTAGAGCTGCAGCACGCCCTCGTCGGTCGCGCCGTCGCAGTCGTCGTCGATCGCGTTGCACGCCTCGGTGGCGCCGACGTGCACGCCGGCGCGCGTGTCGTCGCAGTCGGTGCCGCAGGTCGTTCCGTTGCAGCAGAGCGCGTCGGGGTCGCCGTCGCCGTCGCCGTCGCGCACACCGAACGTGCGCGGGTCGCAGTCCTCGTCGTGCCCGGCGACGTCGCAGACCTCCGGGTGGCCGGAGAAACGATTCGCGTCGGAGTCGTCGCAGTCGTCGCCTCCGCAGCCCAGATCCGTGTGCGTGTCGCCGTCGGCATCCGGGCAGCTCGTGACGCATGCGTCCGTGCTCTCGTTGCAGACGCCGGCATCCTCGCAGGGGCGCGCGAGCGCGGGCGCGCAGCCACGGCCGTTCGCGGCCGATGCATCGGGCGCGCAGCGCTCGGCGCCGTTACAGAAGACTCCGTCGTCGCAGTCGCGGTCGGTGGCGCAGCGGCCGACCGACGCGTCGTTCCCCGAGGTCGGGGGCCCGTTCTGCGCGTCACACCCGAGCGCGGCGAGCGAGAGAACGACGAGCGAGACGACCACCGACACTCGAAGCAACTGCATCGTCTCATCATAGGTCAGCCGCAGGGCTCGTCGGCAAGCAAGACCGTGGAACGAGCTCTCGCGTGGCGCGAGCGCTCACGACGGAGCGACGTCGACCACGATCTTGCCCACGGCGCGGCCGCTGCGGCTTCGCTCCCAGGCTGCGCGCAGGTCGGTGAGCGCGTGCCGCGAGTCGATCACGACGCGCAGCTTGCCGGCCTCGTAGAGCCCATCGAGGATCGCGAGGTCGGCCGCGCGCGCGCGCAGGAGGACGGGGTGCGTCTTCTTTCCGCACACGATGTTGAGCGCGCTGCGCGCGATCACGTCGGGGCCGGGCAGGCACGAGACGTAGCGGCCCTTCGGCGTCAGCATCGCGAGCCACTTCGGCATGTCGGGCCCGACGCAGTCGAGCACGACGTCGAAGGGCGCCTCCCCGGCGAACGCGTCCTTCTGCGTGTAGTCGATCACGCGGTGCGCGCCGAGGCTGCGCACGAGCTCGACGTTGCGCGTGCTGCACACGCCGACGACCTCGGCGCCCATCGCGCGGGCGATCTGCACGCCGAAGTGACCGACGCCGCCCGAGGCGCCGACCACGAGCACACGCGCGCGTGCGCCCTCGAGCGGGAGCTTCGCGCCGTCGCGCAGGCCCTGGAGTGCCGTCATTCCCGCGAGCGGCAGGGCCGCGGCGTCGGCGAAGCTCATCGAAGGCGGCATCTTGCACGTGACGTCGACGCCCGCGCTCGCGAGCTCGGCCGAGGCGCCGCCGCGCCCTTCTTTGATGCGCGCGTGCACGCGATCGCCGGGCGCGAAGCCGGTGACGCCCGCGCCGACGGCGACGACGGTGCCGGCGACGTCGTAGCCGGCGACGACCGGGAAGGACGCGGGCTGGAAGAACCGGAGCTGCCCTTCGGCCTTCTTCCAGTCCACGGGGTTCACGCTGGCGCACGCGACGCGCATCACCACGCGCCCGGCGCGCGCCGCAGGCTCCGGCAGCTCCGCCAGCTCGAGCCGCTCGGGACCGCCGTAGCTCCGATAGACCATCGCGCGCATCGCGGAGGTCTGGCACGTCCGCGGCCCGTGCGCCGAGGATGCGACCCCGGTCAGAGCGCGCAGACGCCGGCACAACCGGCCAGCAGCGCCAGCAGGATCCCGAGCGTGGGCGCGAGGGTCGCCGCGCGCGTGGCGTGAAGGGCGAGCGCGCCCTCGACTCCGTCCGGGCCGGCGAGCCACGCGTGCGCCGGCAGCGGAGCCGCGCCAGTGCGAGGTCCGAAGCGAGGAGCATGGTCGCGCGAGACGAGGACGAGCACCGTCCCGTCGACGAGCGGCGCTGCGTCGGTGGTGGGCAACGCGAGAGGGCGATCGATGCGAACGCCCCCGTCACCCTCGCGCGTCTCGAGCCACGCGTCGCCCGAGGCCGTGAGCGTCTCGCCATCGCTCTCGAGTGTCGCGCCGTCGCCGAGACGCACGACGACGGGCGTCGTCACCAGAAGGCGCGCGCCCCCGCCCAGCGATCGCCGTGCGCTGCGCGCGGCGCTCGCGGCGAGAGCGAGCGCCGCGAAGGCCAGCAGCGCCAAGACCACGAGCCCCGGGGAGACGCGGGCGCGGATCCGATCGACGGGCGTGTCGTCGAGCCGACGGAAGTCGTCGTCGACGGGAACGCCGAGGCCGAGGCCGACGCCCGCGTCGCGGACGAGCACGACCCGACGTCCGCTCTCGCGGTCGCGGACGAGCTCTGTCTGGGCAGGGGACATCTCTCGGGGAATGCGCACGTACGGCCGCTCGCCGCTCGCATCGGGGGCCAGCCACAGCGCGCCGGCGCGAGCCCCGTCGTCGCCCAGCGCGCGAGCCAGCTCCCGATCCGAGAGGGGCGTGGTGTGTCGGACGTCGAACGGTTGCCAGAGGGGCAGCGAGACGACGAGCCAAACCGCGGGGACTGCTGCGAGCGCGGCGATCGTGGGAGCGAGCACGAGCGCGAGCGAGCGCGGGGCCCGCGTCGTGGGTGCCGCGAGACCCGACGCGAGCGTCGGATAGAGGGACCACGCGCCTGCGCAGCCGGCGATCGCCACGACGATCCCGACCGGTCCCCCGACGACATGCATCAGGCCCACCGGCAGAGAGAACGCGAGCCCTTGTGCGGCTCCCACGATCGCGGTGGTGAAAGGCCGCCGCGCAGCGAGCGCGAGCGAAGCCCCGAGCGCGCGCGGCGCCGAGGGGGCCGTGGTCAGCCGCAGCGGCCCGGCGGCCATGATCGGGGCGAGCGCGGCCGACCCCAGGACGCACGCGACCGCCTGGACCACGAGCGCCCAGCCGAGCGCGTCGGGCGCGAGGTCGAGAAACGAGTCGAGCACCCACATCGCGACGCACATCGATCCGAGGAACGGGAAGATGCCCACGTACGCGAGGACTCCTGCCGCGAAGAGGTCGGCATTCCGACTCGGATCGCGCTCGCCCGTCTCGCCGCGCTCGATGGCGCGGCCGAGGAAGTACGGCGCGAGGCCGAGCGGCAAGAGGCAGAAGCCGAACGCCGTACAGAGGCCAGCCAAGAACGAGAGCCCGCCCGCGACGAAGCCGCCTCGCTCGATCGAGCGCTGGGCGCGCTCCATCACCACCGAGAGCTCGCTTCGCACGGCCGCAGCGTCGCCCGGCGGCGATGCGCCCGCAAGCGGTGAAGGAGACGGAGTAATGGCGGCCGAGATCGCGGGAAGTCGACGCGCGCTACGCGTCGACCCAATGCGTGAAGCGGACGGAACGTTCGAGGTCGGCCAGGTCGAGCGCCGCCCGCAGCATAGGACGACGACATGCGGCGATCACGAGCTCGATCGTCCGTCGCTCCTCGAGCGCGCGGCGTCCTCCTCGCGTCGCCTCGATCTCGCGCGTGAGCGCTTCGCGGAATCGGTCGTACGGCTTCACGCGGCAGCCGTGCCGGGAGAGCCACGAATCGTCGACGCGCACCTCTTCGCGCTCGCGCAGATCGCGCGCCACGAGCGAGAGCGTGTCCACGAGCGGTGACCCATCGAGCTCGAGCGTGAACGCGCGCATGGGGTCTCCGTAGCACTTTCGTGGAGCCCCGTGCGATGCGGCTCATGTGTTGACGCGGCTCGTCGCGGAGTCGAGCATCGAGCGCGGATGGGCCGCGCGAATCCGCACTCGCTCGGTGGCTGGGAGACGAATCGCCACGCCTACCCGCTCGAGCCCCGAGCGATGGGCTTGGTCGACGGTGAAGCCTGGGTGGCGCGTGCGAACTGGGATCGGGTCGAGGTGCGAGACGAGAACGGCGCGCTCCGGTTCGAGCACACGATCCCTCCTGCCATGGGCGACGGACTGCTCCACGGCTTCGCGTTCGTCGGCGCGCACTTGGCCTGTGCGCTCGGCAACGGCCTCACGGCGTACGGTCTGCGTGTGTGGGACCTCCACACGGGCGAGGCGGTGATGGATCTCGCGACCGGTGACGTGAACGGGCGGTATCTCTTGTCGAGCCCTCCCGGCTCCAGCCTCGTCCTCGTGGGCGATCCGGAGTGCGTCGCGGTCTGGGACGTCCCGCTCCGACGGCGCCTCCGTACGTTCGCGCTGGGGGATGTCCTCGAGGGAGCCTTCGAGCCTGCGTCGGGGCGGCTCGCCTGCGGCGACTTCGCTCTGCTGCGCGTTCACGACCCGAGCGGCGCACCCCTGGTGTCGTGGTCGGTCGAGGGCGACGTCGAGACGCTGGCGTGGGGCGGGGAAGGCAGCCTCTTGGTGTCGACGACGACGCGCGGAGCGGCGCAGGTGTGGCGCGCGGAGGACGGCTCGCTCGTCGCCGGTCTCGAGGCGGTGGGCGACATCCTCGCCTCGTCACCCTGCGGAAGATGGATCGCGTTCGAGGACGGCGTCACGGATCTCGACGCGCTCACCGTCCGCCGCGCGGTCGCCCGCGCGGCCGTGTTCGACCCGGCATCGGCGAGCTTCGTCGTCGCCGACGCCGACCGTATCTGGCGCATCCCCGTGTAGACCTTCGGTGCGGCCTGGCCATCTCGCGATCTTCGGCAAGCGAATGCGGCCCTTCGTGCCGTCTCGCGCGATCTCCGCGTGGCGCACACGACCGCGAGCGGTCGAAGAGCATCTCTGCCGAATCGAGTGCGCGCGGCCCGCGACCGAGGAACGAGATCGAGCTCGCTCTGAACGAGCTTGAGCGCTCGCGGGCTCTCCGCCACGATGGCCCCCGTGCTCCGCACGATGGAGTCGGTCGACCTCGACGCGGGCACGGCGATCCACGTTGCCGCCGCGCCGGATCGCTTCTGGGTATCGAGCTGGGACCAGGCCCTGTCGTTCGGCGCGGGCGGGATCGTCGGCGTCCGGCGGCAGAAGCTCGGTGATGTGTCCGTCCCCCGGCTGACTGCGATTCGTGTCGGACGGTCGTTGGAACGCGTCGCGTCGTACCTCGTGGACGCCGGCGTTCCCTGCGGTGACCTCGACACGGACGGCGACTTCGTCTTCGCCGAGCGTACGCATCCCCGCGAGCCTCGCGGAGCGCTCGCGCTGCGCGCCGTCGGCCGCGGAGGATCGCGCGCGGTCTCGTTGGGCGACGTGGGGGGGTGGCCCGTCGCTCTCCGCGTCACGGGTCGCGATCGCGCATTGCTCTGGCTCGCGTCGGAGGAATCCGAGATGTGTCTCGTCGACCTACGCGATGGGCGCTTTCTGCATCGCGTGTTCATCGAGGCCGACGGTGCGAGCGCATCGATGATCGAGCTGACGGCGAGCGGCGGCGCGGTCGCCCTCGGTCACGGTGGCTGCCAAGAGCACACGATGGAGCTCCTCGACGTCGGGGCGGATCACCTGATCGACCGCGATTGGGCGGTCTTCGCTCCGGAGGGCCTCTGCGTGTTGGGAGCCGATGCGTCGACGCTCGTGACGGTCGAGCACGGCTCGACCGCCGTCGTGCGGTGTCGCGATCGCGCGACGGGCGAGGTGCTCGTGGAGCGCGCCGACGCACTTCGTGCGTCGTTCTACGTCCCCCCCGGCCATCGCGATGCACGGGGCTGGCTGGTGTCCACACGCGGCCGGCACGGAGCGGACGCGGTCGTGCGCATCCGAGCGGAAGACCTCGCGGTCGAGGAGGTGGGACGCCTGCCGCCCGATGTGCAGCTGTACGGTTGGCCGCAGCCGGGAGTCGCGCTCGTTGCCGACTCGCAGCGTGCGTCGCTCGTCCGCGTCGAGTGACCGAACACCCGGAGCGCACCGCCGTCGGTGGGGACGGGCAGTACTGCGTCCATGGACGGATGCACGCGACGCGCCCCTCGGCATCGAGCGCGGTCAGTACGGGCACGTCGGCAGCTTCGCAGTACGTGCGGGCCACGGTGGGACGCCGTGTCCAGACGTGACCGGTCGCAGCATGCAGATCGTCGACGGTCATCCCGAGGCGCACCGAGGCGACGAGGTGCTCGCTGTCCAGACGGCGCAGCTTCTGCCGCGCCCAGCCGCCGTGCGGCGACGAGCGTGCGGGTGCGTTCGCTTTCCGGACGATCGCGCGGGCGCCCTTCGCGGAGCTCGCACGCTTCGCGTGCGAACGAGATGCAAGCGCTTCCTCGAACTGGGCCGACACGTCATTCGATCGAGAACGCGGCCCTCCGCGCTCGCATCTCGTCCAGCCTCGGCGGCCCAACGGACAAGAAGGCCCGCTCGAGGGGATCAGCGGCCGCGCGTCGCGCCGGCTTTCGCTCGCACCTCGTCGTGAAGCCTCACGAGCTTGCCCTTCAGAGGCGCGATGGCGCTCGCGGCGTCGAGCAACCTGGCCGCAACCGCGTACGCACCTGGGCGCTGCGGCCCGTACGCACGAACCAGCGTCGTCGCGGTCGCGATCAAGCGCTCGCGCTCGGGAAGGGCGCCGAAGTCGCGCTCCAGCCCCGCGACGATCGTCGCGAGCGCCGGCTCTTCGCGAACGCCGAGCATGACGAGGTGCTCATGCGCGTTGGCGATGGCAGCGTCGAGCAGATCGTCGACGGGATCGAGCGCGGCGATCCGCTCCAGAATCGTGATCGCCTCGCCCCGAAGACCGCCGAATGCGGTCTCCTCGGCTTCGAACGCAATCTCGTTGAGCGCACGCGCTCGATCGACGGAGTCGATGATGGTGAGTGCTTCATCGAGACGCTCGCGGATCGGCTTCATCGAGATGCATGACTGTACATCGTGTCTCGCCCGCGAGCTTCGATGCTCGCGGACGCATCCGCGCTTCGAGCCGGCGACCCGGAGACCGGTGCACGCGGTCGGCACGGCGGGGCTCCGTCGTCCGCATCCGAGCGGGAGACCTCGAGGTCGAGGAGGTCGGACGCCTGCCGTCCGAGGTGCACGTCTACGGTTGCGCTCGTTGCCGATTCGCAGCGTGCGTCGCTCGCGCGCGTCGCGTCAGCAGCCGCCTGGAGCGCCGTCGGTGGGGACGTCAGTACCGTGTCGAAGGACGGCCCCATGACTTGGGGAGCGGCGACGTCGTCACCCGTGTCACCGTTCGCTGAGCCCGAGCAAGCTCGTTTCCAGCCCGCCCGGTGAGCGCCGGCAACGATCGTGCTCTGCGTCCGACAGAGCGGCATGCCCATCGCCCCCGCACATCTCGTTCTGGACCCGTCGGGGCCTTCTTGGGACACTTCCGGCGTGCCTCGCGAGAAAGAGCTGCCCGTCCTCGAAGAGCTGACGCTCGCGATCGATGGCGCCGCCACCCCTGAGCGCGTTGCCACGGTCGCGCGCATGTTCGCCGACGCGCTCCGTGCCGCGGGCGACGACGACGGCATGGTCACGATGGTCGTGCAGAACTTCGACATGCGGGCGAGCGTGCGTGGCCGCGACGAGCAGGGTGCGGCGCACGTCTCCGATCTGATCGCCGTCGTCGACAACCCGATGCGTGCCGTACAGGACCGGCCAGCGCTTCGCGAGGTCGCGGCCGTCTTCGCGAAGTACTCGCCGGACGTTGCTGGCGTGGGCGGCCGCTTCCATCGGCGTCGCCGAGTGATCTCGAAGCTCGACGGGAACTTCGTGGCCGCCGTGCAGGCGGCGGCCAAGCAGTCGAATGCCGCGGTCGTGCTCTTCCAAGGCGTGACGGACATCTACTCGCCGGTGCTGCGCGTCGGACGGCAGGAGCCGGGATCGCTACCGCGCGCCCGCGTCGTTCTCGGCGGTCGCTCCATCGACATCGCTCTCGAAGCCGAGGGCGAAGAGCTCGAGCGCTTCTTCGATGCGGCGAAGCATCCGACGCGACTCGCGCGCATCAAGCTCCACGCGACGTGGCATCGGGGCGAGGCCGGGGAGCCGGTCATGGACGTCGGCAGCGCCCGCTTGATGCGGCTCTCGCCCTGGACGCCGATGTCCGGCCCACAGATGCTCACCGCGCTCGGCAGGGGCGTTTCCGATGCTTCGCTCGACGCGTTGTGGAGCCAGTTCGAGGACGACGAGTCGTGAGCGGACCGATGTTCGACACGGTCGTGCTCGCACATGCTGCCGTGCGCGGGCGGCGCGAGAAGGACGACGAACGGGCCGCTCACCGAAACCGGCAGTCGCGCGAGCTGGTGATGTCATCGCCCGTCGTGCGCGTCGCGTCGATCACTGGCTTCGAGCTCGGCTGGCCGTTCCGGCGCGATGAGATGGCGTTGATCGACGAGATTCGCGCGAAGCTCCGGATCGAGCCGTTCGATGCCCTCGCCCAGGAGCACGCAGTCGCGATCGCCCGACGTTGTCTCGACCGCGCGGTGTTCTGCGACCTGTGCTGGACACACACGGGGGCGAAGGCGTGCGAGAAGTGCGGCGCGATGGGCTCGCGCTGGCGGAAGATGAACGACATCTACATCGCCGCGACAGCGATTGCTGCCGGTGACGTCACGACGGTCTACACGTACGACGGCCGCTTCAAGCAGTACCTCGAAGGCACGAACGTCGAGTGCGCTGAGCCACCCGAGACGATGCCCCTACACAGATATGCGCTCGAGCGTGCCGAGGACGACGAGCAGGGGAAGACCGGCAAGTCGAACGGCTGACCCGGGCGACTACTTCGCGCGCGCTTCGCTCGAAGGTGTCGATCGTCGTGCCGCTCATCCCGGTGACGACGGAGCGCCTAGCGGTCTTGCCGCTCATGCGCCTCGGAAGCGACGCTCGCGCAGCGCATCCAGGCTCTCCGGGTGCTCTCCGAGGTGCGCGAGCAGCTCACGCCGAACGATTTCGGCGACGAGAGGGCGCAGCCCAGGCGAGCGCAGCTGGTCCTTCGTGGGGGAGCCCCACTGCACATCGCGCGTGACGACGAGGAGGCATGCGTCGAGCCGCTCGCGCAGCGGACGCCGCGGCTTCAGCTCCGCCTCGGCGAGCGCGAGACCATCGAGCATGCCGCTCACGTGCGTTCCGTGATCGCGCGTCCGCTGCCAGTTCACGAAGCTCTCGATGCGCGGCTCGCGGCGCTCGTCGAAGCTCGGGCGCCACGCCAGGCCGAGGTGTACGCGCGTGTCCTCGGCGACGCCGCTCAGCTCGATCCGAGGCTCGCCCGAGACGCGCGCCAGGATCCCGCGAGGTGGCGATGCCATCACGTGCCCCTCGTCGCGCAGCGTCACGCGGAGCCCGGGCGAGAGGTCGACGAGCTGCTCGAGGCGCTCGAGAAGCCACACCCTGGGCAGCGCGACGCTCTCGAATATTCCTGGGTCGAAGGCGAGGCGGACGCGCGTGCCGCTCGGCCCGGCGTGCGGCGTCGAGACGAGCGCGCGCGTGGGAACGCCGCGGGCGAGCTCCCATCGATGGGCATGCCCAGCGTGGACGGTCTCGATGGCGAAGCGGGAGCACACGGCGGCCACCACGCAGAGGCCGAGGCCGCGAAGCCCCCCGAGGTGGACGTGGGGGCGATGGTCGTCGAACGTCGCCGCGTCGTGGGGCGAGCGGAGCGCGCCTTCGATCGTCGCGCGCGGGATCCCGCCCCCGTCGTCGGCGATGGTGACTCCGGCATCCGCGTGCAGCGTGACCTCGATGTGGCGCGCGCGGCTCGCCAGGTACTCGTCGAATGCGTTCGAGAGGACCTCTTCGAGCGCGGCCGCGGGATGAGCCAAGGACCCCAGGTACATCGCCGGTCGGCGGCGGACGGCTTCGACGGTGAGCGTGCTGGCTTCGGGCATCCTCGCCTCTTCGGTCCGAGGACCGTGTTGCCGGGGGAGGGGGTCGAACCCTCATGTCGCTCGCGCGACGAGGGATTTTAAATCCCCTGCGTCTGCCATTCCGCCACCCCGGCGGGAACCGCGCGAGCCTAGCACCTCACGCCGTCAGCTCGGGGCGCGGGACGATGCGCTCGAGCGAGGGGTCGAGGTGTGCGTCGATCAGCGGGGCGAGGCGCGTGCGGAGCGCGTCGCGCTGCGTGCGCAGCGCCTCGAGCTCGCCCTTCAGCGCGAGGATGCGCGAGAGCGCGCGCAGGCCGTGGCGCACGACGGCCTGCTTCTCGAGCACGCGGATCGCGGCCATGCCCGACGTCACCAGGAACGCGAGCACCAAGAGCGCGCGGCCCGCACCGAGCGGCGTCGGATCGAGCGCGAACGCCAGCGCCGCGAGGCCGAGCTGCACCACCGCCACGCCGCCCACGCCGATCATCATCCGCATCGTCGCGCGCACGTCGTCGCGCTCGAGCACCATCTCGCCGGCGCGCGTCGCGCCCCACAGGATCGGCGCGTGCAAGATCAGCCCCGGCAGCGCGAGCGGCACGTCCACCGCGAGCAGCACCACGTGGCGGAGCACGCGGCGCGTCCACTCCCAGCGCGAGATCGGCCTCCGCAGATCCCAGTCGCTCAAGCCGAGCGCGTCGAGCAGCGCGAGGTAGCTCGCGACGTCGTCGTAGTAGGCCTTCACCTCCGGCACGTCGCGCTTGCCCTTCCAGTGGGCTTCGAGGCGACGCACCAGCTCGGCCTCGTCGGCGAGCGAGAGGTCGCGCGTGTCGGGCACGTAGAGGCGCCGCACGCCGTCGAGCACCTTGAGCGTGTCGAAGTCATCGGCGTTGATCGTCAGCGCGCGCATCGCGAGGTCGAACGCGTCCGTGAGCGCGTGGGCCGCCTCGCGCGGGTCGGCCTTCCAGCGCGCCTTCCACGCCTCGTCGAGCGCGAGGGGCCTTCCGTACTGCACGAGCACGCGCCCTCGGAAGTGCTGCTTGCGACGATAGGAGAGGCCCACCGGCACGAGCACCACGGGGATGCCCTCGGCGGCGGCCGAGAGCGCCATCCGCGCGGCGCCCGTCTTCAGCGGCTGCAGCTCGGGCTCGGTGTAGCTGACGCCCTCGGGGAAGATCCCGAACGCGTTGCCGTGCGCGAGCAGATCGTGGATCGCGCGGAAGGCCTCGCCGTTGTCGACCACGGCGCCGGCCGTGCTCGCCTGATCCTGGCGCCGCTTGATCGGAACGCTGCCGAGCGCCCAGAGGATCGGCTTCAAATGCGGCATCGAGAACAGGCCGTCGCGCGCGGCGAAGGCGATGCGGCGCGGGCACGTCGTCGTGATCACCACCGGGTCGACGAGCGAGTTCGGGTGATTCCCGACGAGCATCACGGGGCCGCTCGCCGGAACGTGATCGACGCCGACGACCTCGACCGTGCGGAAGAAGAAGCGCGTCACGAGGCGCAAGAAGCCGACGAGCAGCCGGTAGACGAGCGCCTGCATTCCCCGGCCGATGGTAGCGCGACGCGCGCGTCTTCGTGGTAGAGCGATCGACGTGCAGGCGTTTCTCGTGCACGGGATGGGTCGCTCGCCGCGCTCGTTCTTCCTGCTCGCGGCGCGGCTCGAGCGCGCCGGGATCCACACCTCGCGCTTCGGCTACTCGGTGCAGCAGCACGATCTCGAGGCCATCGCCGCGCGCTTCGCCGCGCACGTGCACGAGCGCGCCACGGGCCCCTACGCGATCGTCGGTCACTCGCTCGGCAACGTGATCGCGCGCCTCGCGAGCCCACGCCTCCCGCCGGGGCTCACGCGCATCGCCATGCTCGCGCCGCCCAACCGCCCGCCGCGCATGGCGGCGTGGCTCGCGGCGCACCCGCTCTATCGCGCGCTGACGCGTGATGCGGGGCAGCGCCTCGCCGACGAGGCGTTCTACGCGTCGCTCCCCATCCCGAGCGTGCCCACGCTCGTGTTCGCCGGCACGCAGGGGCCGCGCGCGCGCTGGCTGCCGCTCGGCACCGTCGCGTCGGACGGCGTCGTGGCGGTGGACGAGACGCACCTGCCGGGCGCGGAGCACCACGAAGTGCCGGTGATCCACACGCTGATCATGAACGATGCCCGCGTCGCCGAGCGCATCGCGCGCTTTCTCCGCGAGCCCGCGTGAGCGTGCGAGCCGCGGCGCTCGCGCTCGTGGGGACGCTGATTGCGGGCTGCTACTTCTCGCGCTCGCCGACGCGGCCCGTGCCCGCGCTCTTCGCGCGCACGAGCGGCGGGGAGCACGCGCGCTGCCTCGTCGTCTTCGTCCCTGGTCTGCTCGATGGGCCCGACTCGTTCGTCGAGCACGACGCGCTGGCCGCGCTGGCGGAGAGCGGCGCGCCCTGCGACGCGGTCGGCGTGGACCTCCACTACCGCTACTACTTCGGCGGCCACGTCGCCGACGTGCTCTACGAGGACGTGCTCCATCCGGCGCTCGCGCGCGGCTACGACGAGGTCTGGCTCGTCGGCATCTCGCTCGGCGCGATGGGCGTCACGCTCACGCTGCGCGAGCACGGCGCGTCGATCGCCGGCGTGATCCTGCTCTCGCCCTTCCTCGGCATCGATCCCGTGCGCCGCGAGGTCGTCGAGACGGGCCTGGGCGACTGGCATCCGGGCCCACTGCCTCGCGAGATCGACGATGCGAGCTTCACGCGCTTCGTGTGGGCCACGCTCCGCGGCTACGTCGACGATCCCGACGAGCTGCCCCCGCTCTACGTCGGCTGGGCCGAGGGCGAGACGCAGGATGGCCCGTCCCGCACGCTCGCGGCCGTGCTGCCGCCCGATCACGTGGCGACCGTCGCGGGACGCCATGACTGGGCCGCGTGGACGCCGCTCCTGCGCACGCTCCTCGCGCGGGCACGGCCCGGGCGCTGACGATCAGGGGCGCTGACGATCAGGGCGCGGTGCGCAGATGCCGCGCCATCCAGTACGCGAGCCGGAAGTCGACGGCCGGGTAGTACGCGTGCGGATCGCCCGTGCCGTTCACGCCATAGGGGTCGCTGCGCCACATGAAGTTGCTGGGCGGCCGGATCCGCATCGGGACCGGGATCGTCGCCACGACGCTGTCGCCGCGGCCCAGCGTGAGGGAGAGGGGCAAGTGCGTGCCGTCGAGGCCCGTGCAGTCGTGCGCTGCGATCTCGGCGTCGTCGCAGTTCACGTGGCTCTCGGCCCAGTAGGGGACGGGGTACTCGCGCAGCGTCGCGCTCGCGCGCGTCAGCATGGAGGCGTCGACGTCCGCCGAGGCGAGCGGGGCGTCGGCCGTGCCGCGGGCCGCTGCGGCGAGCGCGACGAGGTCGTAGAACGACTGCCCTTGCTCCACGGGCTGGCGTGGCCGGCCGCTCGTCGCGTAGAGCCCGTCGAGGATCGCGCTGCGCACGGCCTCGCGCGCCTCTTCCTCGCACAGGTAGCGCTGCGCGAGCCAGCCGCCCGTGAAGGCCATGTTGTAGTTCGAGTAGTTCGTCGTCTCCGCGAAGTCGATCAGGTCCACGTGGTCGCGCGCGATCCCCGGCAGGTCGCGCGCGCGGATCAGATCGTTGTGGAGATAGTCGGCCACCCCGGGATCGTCCGAGATGCGCGCGAGCGCCGCGAGGATCCCGAGCGACATGATCGCGTGCTGCCCGTTGTTGCGGAAGCGCGGCACGTAGCTGCGGTCGACGGCGCTCTCGTTCAGGTAGCCGTTGTAGGTGATGCGGCCGTCGGCGTCGTGGATCTCGAGGTCGTAGCCCTCGGCGCCCACCTCCATCAGCGAGTGGGCGATCGCGGACGCATCGTCGGCCAAGGTCGCGAGGCGTGCGGCGTCGATCGTCGCATCGCCGCGCGCGACCTCCCACGCCGCCACCATGCCGAGCACCCAGCCGATGATCATGTCCCGGCTGCACGAGTCTTCCCACGCGTACTCGGGATAGAGACCGCCCACGCTGTGGTCGTCGCGCCAGGTCCCGTTCGTCTTCTCCGGTGGAAGAGGCGCGCCGCTGCCGTCGAAGAGCGGCGTCGTGGTCTGCGTGAAGCCCGGCCGATCGCGCCGCTGGTAGCCGCGGGCGATCACGCCGGGCACGCCCGTGATCGCGACCGCGCGGTGCATGCCGTCCATGGCCGCGTGGAGCTGGGCGCGCGCGGCGTCGACCTCGTCGCAGGGCGCGCCCTCGTCGCGCAGCACGGCGTAGCGGAACGCGTCCGCGGCGGCGCCCGCCCCGGCGTACGCGCCGGCGACCTTCGTCCACGACACGACGCTCTCGATCGGCGCGCCGTCGAACGCCTCGAAGTCCGTCGCGCTCGGGTCGGCGAGGAAGGCGTCGATGCGTGCGCGCGCGGCGTCGTCGACCGCGATGGCCTCGCTGTTCACGCCGGTGTAGCGCGCGACGATCGCGACGAAGCCGCGGTCGAAGGTGCGCGCCGCGTCGTCGATCGTCGCCTCCGCGGCGAGCACGCCGACGCGCGGCGCGCCCGTGCCGCAGGCGGGTGGGGTCACGACGGGCGCGCTCGGGCACGCAGGCGCGGGCGTGCGCACGAACGCATCCGTCCCCACGTCCCGCGCGACGCGGCCGCCGTCTCCTTCACCGGCGTCGCTGCCGGCATCGGGCTCCACCTGCGCCGCGTCGCCTCGCGTCGCCGGAGGCCCGCTCGAGCAGGCGGCGAGGGCCACGAGGACGGCGAGGAGCGAGCGCGCGCGCATGGCGCTCAGCGTACCGCGCGGCCGCGCGCGGGCGTCAGCCCTTCACGCAGACGAGCTGTTTCAGGGTGTGCACGATCTCCACGAGGTCTCGCTGCGCCCGCATCACGGCGTCGATGTCCTTGTACGCCGCCGGCGTCTCGTCGATGACGTCCTTGTCCTTGCGGCACTCGACGCCTTCGGTCGCCGCGCGATGGTCCTTCAGCGTGAAGCGCTGCTTGGCCTCGCTCCGGCTCATCGCGCGGCCTGCGCCGTGCGAGCAGCTCTCGAACGACTCCGGGTTGCCCAGGCCCCGCACGATGTAGCTGCGTGCGCCCATCGACCCCGGGATGATGCCGAGCTCGCCCTTGCCGGCGCGGACCGCGCCCTTCCGCGTGATCCAGAGCTCTTCGCCGAGGTGATGCTCGCGCTGGACGTAGTTGTGGTGGCAGTTCACGGCCAGCTCGTCGGTCGAGAAGCGCCGCCGCACGCTCTCGCGCACGGCCTTGAGGGCGGCGCTCATCATCAGCCGCCGGTTCCACGCCGCGTAGTCCTGCGCCCAGAGCACGGCCTCCACGTAGTCGTCGAAGTCGGGCGAGCCCTCGGCCAGCCACGCCAGATCGCGATCGGGGAGCTGTCGGTCCTCGCGTGCGGCGGCCTCGCGCGCGCGCTCGATGAAGTAGCTGCCCGCGCGATTGCCGACGCCGCGCGAGCCGGAGTGCAGCATGAGCCAGACGCGCTCGCTCTCGTCGCGGCAGACCTCGATGAAGTGATTGCCCGTCCCGAGCGTCCCGAGCTGCTCCGCCGTCGCGCCGTGGCCGAGCTTGCGGTGCTTCTGCGTGATCGCCTTCCAGCGCGGCGCGAGCTCCTCGCTCCACGTCTCGGCCACGGCGGGGGGCACGCTCCGCCACGCGCCGCGGTCGTTCTTGCCGCCGCCGTCGGAGCGCCCGTGCGGCACGGCTTGCTCGATCGCGTCGCGCACGGTGGCGAGCGAGCGCGGGAGCTCGTTCGCGTCGAGCGAGGTGCGGACGGCCATCATCCCGCAGCCGATGTCCACGCCGACGGCGGCCGGGATGATCGCGTGACGCGTCGGCAGCACCGTCCCCACGGTCGCGCCGATGCCCGTGTGCACGTCGGGCATCACGGCGACCCAGCCGTGCACGATCGGGAGCATCGCGGTCTTGCGCAGCTGCAGCTCCGCGCTCGCGTCGAACGGCACGCCCCGGACCCACGCCTTGATGGGCACGCCGGGGCTCGGGACCTCGATGGGCCCGGTCTCTTCTGTTTCGCTCATCGCGGCGTTCCGTCGGGGGCAGTGTGCGACGCCGCTCGTCGATCGGAAAGCCGCGCGGAGCCGCCGCTCAGCGCGAGACGTGCTGCAGGAACACGGGCGAGTCGCCCTCGCAGCCGTACGAGCGCGTGATGTTGCGGCCCGTGAACGTCGCGCCGTCCTGCTCCAGGTGGAACACGTACTGGTCGGTCGCGCAGAACCCGCCGCCGGGGCCGGGCGCCACGTTGAAGAGCTGCGTGTCGCGCCCGATCAGCATGCCCTGCCGCGCGTCCCAGGTGCCGTCGATCGTGCTGTCGACCGAGCCGCCGCCCTGCTCGAAGTGGATGAAGCCGCGGATGGTGCGGCAGTCGCCGAGCACCTCGACCTGCATCGTGGCGCGCGCGCCCGGGTCGCTCGAGATGTTGCCCACCCAGGTGCCGTCGATCGCGTGGCAGTAGGGATCCTCGTAGCTGCCGACGCTGCCGACGATCTGCGCGCTGCCGCCCGTGACGGCGATGTGGAACGTGGTCGAGTACTGCTGGCCGTTCAGGAAGAAGACGGTGACGGTGCCGGTCGTGACGCCCGCGGGGATGCGCAGCGCCATGCGCCCGAACGCGGCCTGCACGAGATCGGCGCGCGTCAGCTCGATCACCTGACCACTCGAGGTCTGCACCACGATGCGCGCGACCTGCTCGAGGTACGCGGCCGCCTCGGCCGGGATGTAGAGGAGCTCGCCCTGGGCCTGCACGGTCGTCGTGGTCGCCTGGGTCTCGGTGATGACGACGCCGCTGCTCCCGGTGCTCGAGCCGCCCGAGGTGACGGGGACGCTCACGTCTCTCTCCACGACGCGCGCGCGTCGCACGCATCCGGTGCCGGTCAGAGCGAGAGCGGCGGTGAGCGTGAGGACGAGTGCGCGCATGAAAGGAGCCTCCGGGCGGGGAGAGTACCCGCGAACGAGGCTACGGCGCCTACCCGTCGGACGTTCCTCGCCTCGTGGGAGGGCGACCAAATTCCGGTCGGTCCGGTCCCGCCGGCCGCTCGGCGTGGCGTGGGGTGCCGCCTGGCGTGCGCATTCCCGACCCTCCCAGCACGAAGGGCTTGGCGCCGGGGTTGCTCCCTCGCATCGCATGCGCACGCCTGCCCGCCTCCCACTCGCGACCTTCGCCCTCGCGCTCGCTGCCTGCGCCACCGGTCCCGAGCCGGTCTCGGAGGCGCCCGGGGAGCTGACCGTCTGCGGGCACGGTCCGACGGTCGAGGGCATCGACGTCTCGGAGTGGCAGGGCAACATCGACTGGAATGCGGTCGCGGGCTCGGGCGTCCGCTTCGCCATCGTCCGCATCAGCGACGGCACCTATCGAGATCGCACCTTCGCCGCCAACTGGAACGGCGCGCAGGCGGCCGGCCTCCTCCGGGGCGCCTACCAGTTCTTCGAGCCGGGCGTCGATCCCGACGTGCAGGCCGACATCGTGATCGCCGCCGTGGGCGTGCTCGGGCCGAACGACATGCCCGTGACGCTCGACGTGGAGGCGCCCTCGCCCTCGGTGGGCCCCGCCGAGTACACGGCCCGCATCCACCGCTGGGTCGAGCGCGTCACGAACGGCACCGGACGGCCTCCGATGATCTACACGGGCCGCTACTACTGGGATCCCTACGTCGCGAGCAGCGACTTCGCGGGCCTGCCGCTCTGGCACGCGCAGTACACGAGCGCGCCCTGTCCGAACATCAACGACCGCTGGAGCGACTGGACCTTCTGGCAGTACACGTCGACGGGCTCGGTGCCGGGCATCGGCGGCAACGTCGATCGCAACGTCTTCAACGGCACCTTCGAGCAGCTCCAGGCGCTGGCGCACTCCGACCAGCTTCCCACCGGCTGGATCGACGCCGCGGCCTGCGACGGGATCCGCGGCTGGGCGCTCGATCCGGACTTCGGCGGCGCGATCGACGTGCACCTGTACGTCGGTGGGCCGGCGGGGGATCCGGCGGCCGTGGGCTTCCCGATCCACGCGAACGTGCATCGCGACGACGTCGGCGATCACGGCTTCTCGATGCCCGTGCCCTACGGCCTCATGGACGGCGTCGCGCGCCCGGTGTTCGCCTACGGGATCGGCGCGGCGGGCGGCGGCAACGCGCTCCTCATGGGCTCGCCCGCGACGCTGGAGTGCGCGCGCCCGGCCGCGCCCTTCGCGCCCGCCGTGCGCCGCCACGTCGTCGATCCCGACTCGTACGCGGCGTGGCACTTCGCGGGGCTGGACGTCGTGCACGTCGACGACGCGACGCTCGCGGGCTGGGCCGAGAGCGATCCCTGGCCGCGCGCGCCGATGCTCTTCGCGGTGAGCGGCGATCCGGCGGTGTACGTCGCCGACGTGCGCGGCGGGCGCGCCACGCGCCGCCACGTGCCGAGCCCCGAGGCGATGGACGCGTGGCGCCTGGACTGGGGCGCCATCGCGGGCGTCGATGCGACCACACGCGACGGCTACGCGGGCGACGCGGATCTCGCGGCGCGCCCGTATCTCGTGCAAGGAAGCGGTCCCGCGGTGTACGTGCTCGATGCGCCGCCGCCGGCCGCACCGATGCCCGACCCCGATGCCGATGCAGGCACGCCCGTGATCGGCGCCGACGCCGGCATGCCGCTGGTTCCGCGCGCAGACGCCTCGAGCGCGTACCCCGACGGCGGTGCGTCGCCGATGCGCGGCGGTGGCGCCACGCTCGCCGGCGGTTGCAGCGTCCTGCCGGGGCGCGGGGCGATGCAGGCGAGCACGCTGGGGCTCGCGCTCGCCGCGCTCGTGCTGGCGCGAAGGATGGCGCGGCGCGTGAGCACGCGCGCGTCCCGCTGAGCCGCGAGGCAGGAACAGACCGAAACCTGTCGATCCTGCCACTCGCGCTGGGTGCCGCCGTTGCGCAGGATCGTGGGATGTCTCTCGATGCCGCCGACGATCCGCTGGACGACTTCACGCCTCGCCCCGTCTCGCTCCTCGGCGTGACGCGCACCGTCCACGTCGCGGGCGCCGGGCCCGCCGTGATCGTGCTCTCCGAGATGCCGGGCATCAGCCCCGACGTCGCACGCTTCGCGCGCTGGGTGCGCGCGGCAGGCTTCACCGTGATGATGCCCTCGCTCTTCGGGCGCGACGGCCGCTACCCACATGCCGCGGAGGGGCTCGCGGTGCTGAAGCGAGCCTGCATCAGCGCCGAGTTCCGCGCGCTCGCGGCCGAAGCAGCGAGCCCGGTGGCCGACTGGCTGCGCGCGCTCGCACGCGAGGCGCATGCGGAGTGCGGCGGGCCCGGCGTCGGCGCGATCGGCATGTGCTTCACCGGCGGCTTCGCCGTGAGCATGGTGCTCGAGCCCGCGGTGCGCGCCGCGGTCGCCTGCCAGCCCTCGCTCCCGCTCGGCGACCCCCGCGCCATCTCGCTCGCGCGTGACGAGGCCGCCGCGGTGCGCGCGCGTCTCGAGCAGGGCGACCTCACGGTGCTCGCCTATCGCTTCGAGGGTGACCGCCACTGCACCGCGCAGCGCTTCGAGGCGTACGCGGCCGCGCTCGGGGACCGCTTCGTCGCGCGCGTCCTGCCCGACTCCGCCGCGCTCGCCACGCCGCCGCCCTTCTTCGCGGAGGTCGTCGGCTGCCCGCACAGCGTCGTGACCGCGCACTTCGTCGACGAAGCGGGCTCGCCCACACGCGCCGCGCGTGACGAGATCCTCGCCTTCTTCCGATCCAGGCTCGCGTCGTGACCGCCTCCGTCGCCATCGTGGTCGGCCGCCCGAGCTCCCACTTCACGCGCATCCCGCGGGTCGTCGCGCACGCGCTCGGCGTTCCCTGCGAGCTCGAGCTCGTCCCGGATCTGACGAGCACCGACGCCGCGGGCTACGCCGGCAACCCCTCGCTCAAGGTGCCCGCGCTGCGCCTCGACGGCGAGGTGCTCTTCGGCGCCGAGAGCGCCGCCCGTGCGCTCGCGGCGCTCGCCCGGCCGGAGCAGGGCCGCATCGTCTGGCCCGAGGAGGTGCGCGCGACGATCGCGCGCAACGCCCACGAGGTCGCGTGGACGGCGTGCACGACCCAGGTGCAGCTCGCGCTCGCGACGAAGGTCTATCCGCTCGATCCGGGGAGCCCCTTCGTCACCAAGCTCGGCCACGCGCTCCGAGGCGCGCTCGCTTGGCTCGACGCTCACGCCGAGGCGGCGATCGCCGCGCTCCCGCCGGAGCGCACGCTCTCGCTCCTCGAGGTCACGCTCGTCTGCCTCGTGGAGCACGTCGAGTGGCGCGAGACGGCGAGCCTCGCGCCGTATCCGCGCCTCACCGCGCTCGTGCGCGAGCTCGGCGCGCGCCCCGCGTTCGCCGTGACGCGCTACCGCTGGCCCTCGTGATCGGCGCTCAGAACGCGGTCGTGTCGGGGCCGAGCGCCGGCAGATCGAGATCGAGCGTGGCCGGAGGCAGGCCGGCCTCGGCGCGGTAGGCCGCGTAGTGCGAGAGCACGCGCCGCACGTAGCGGTGCGTCTGCTCGAAGGGGATCTCCTCGCAGAGCGCGTCGATGGGCATCGCGCTCCCGTGATCGGCGATCCAGCGCCGCACGTTGTGCGGGCCGCCGTTGTAGGCAGCGATGGCGAGCGGCAGGCGCCCCTCGAAGCGCGCGATGAGCGACGAGAGGTACCACGCGGCCATCTCGATGTTCGTCGCCGGGTCGAGCAGGTCGGCGACGTCGAAGTCGTCGTTGCCCATGCTGTGCGCGATGAGCCGGCCCGTGCGCGGCATGATCTGGAGCAGGCCGATGGCGCCCGCGTACGAGACGATGCGCGGGTTGTAGACGCTCTCGACGCGCATCACGGCGAAGAGCAGGTTGGGGTCGAGCCCGTGGCGCGCCGCCGAGGCCTGCACGGCCTCTTCGTAGGGCCGGGGATGCCGCGAGACGCGGGACGGATCGAAGCGCATCGCGAGGCCGGCTTCTCCGAGCGCATCGGCCACGTTCGCGAGCGTGACGCGATCCTCGTCCGAGAGCGCGCGGCGCGCGCGGCGCAGCTCCATCGTCGTCGGCACGCGCGGCGCCGACGCGTTCCGGTACACGGCCTCCACACCGGCACGGAGCGGCGAGCGACCGAGCGCCTCGGCCCACGCGGAGTAGGCGGTGAAGAGCTCTTCCGAGGCCGCCGTCGCGTCCCCGAGCGCGAGCTCGTCGTGCGCGCGCGCGAGCCAGGGCAGCTCGGGATGACGCGGCCCGAGCTCGGCCAGCGCTGCGAGCGCGTCGAAGGGCGTCGGGCTCGGTGCAGCGGTCTCGTCGTCTTCCTTCGCGTCGTCGTCCGCGGGCACGGCGAGCGGATCGCGCACGGTGCGATGGCGAGCCGCCTCGAGGCGCGCCTCGGCGAGCACCGCGTAGATGCGCGCGTCGTCGCGATCGCAGGCCGCGACGGCTTCGAGCTCCTCGCACGCGTCGTCGATGCGCCCGAGCCGCTCGAGCGCGCGCGCGCGGTGGTAGCGCGAGGCGATCTCGCGCGTCGAGCTCTCGCCCGCGCAGGGATCGAGCAGCGCCACGACCGACTCGTCGCTCGCCGTGCCGCTCGCGAGGATGGCCGCATCGAAGCGCGTCGTGCAGAGCGCCGTCTCGCGCGAGGCGAGCTCGTTCGCGAGCGTGGTCGACTCTTCCTGCATGCCCGCGCGCGCCGCGATCCGCAGCATGGAGACGAGGCGCACCGAGTTGGTGCGGCGCAGCGGGCCTCCGCTCCAGCCGAGGCGGCGCAGGTCGCTGCGCGCCTGCTCCACCACGCGCCCGCGCGCCACCGCCGCCAGATCCACCTGCTGCGCCGCGACGGCGTCGGGGTCTTCGCCCACGGTCGGATCGAGGCCGCGCGCCTCGGCGATGAGCGCGGCGGCGTCCTCGAAGCGACCTTCGAGCCGCGCGAGCCGCGCCAGGACCAGCGTCACGCGCGAGGCGCTCGGCCGGTCGAGCGAGAGCGCGTGCAGACGCTCGGCCTCGGCGCGCGCCATCTCGGGCGGGCCCGAGCGCGCGAGGCGCTCCAGGCGATCCACCTCGGCGGCCGTCGTCATCGCCGGGCGCGGGTGTCCCTGCGCGGCGAGCTCGTCGAGCGCGTCGCGCGCGTCGGCGGCCTCGGGCGTGCCGGGATCGTCGCGGTCGATGCGGTCGTAGGCGAGCACGGCCTCGCGCACCGAGCCGTGTCGCGCGAGCCAGGCCGCGTGCTCGAGGTCGAGCTGGCGGCGCTCGGGAAGGTCGCGGTAGCGGCGCGTGAGCGCGGCGAGCTCTTCTTCGGCGTCGCGCGCGTCCGTCACGAGCAAGCAGTGCACGCGGCCGACGCGCGCGCGCGCCGCGATCGAGGGCAGGGGGCTCTCGAGCGCCGCGTCGTAGTGCGGGCACGTCTCGCGCGTGGGGCCCATGCGCATCTCGAGATCGGCGCGCAGCAGCGCGAAGCGGTCTGCGAGGCCCGGCGCCGCGACGCGCGCCGACTCGAGCGCGACCGCGGCCGAGGCGAGGTCACCCGCCTCGAGGTGCGCGCGGTAGCGAGCGAGCGCGGCCGCGCCGTCGCCCGCGTCGAGGTCCATGGCCACGGCTTCCCGCACGGGCGCGAGGAAGCTCGCCGCTGGATGCGCGTAGCTCGTGCTCGTGGGCAATGCTGCCGGCGCCACGGAGCAGACGAGCGCGCTCGGTCCCGTCGCCTCGTCGTCGGCCACACTCCACGGTGTGTCGTCGGCCGCCGCCGTCGACGTCGCGAGCGCGACGGACACGGACATCCAACCTGAGAGCACGAGAGGGGCTCGCCGCACGGAACTTCTCCTCCGTCCGGGGGGACCACTGGATTGTGGGATCACGATCGTGGGGAGTGCAAAATAGGTGCTCGCGGATGAGCACACGTTCGAACGGCCTCGCCTCGCCTTGAAACGGGTCGTCCGAGCCCATCGAGTTCGAGCCTCGCGGGCGCGCGGGCTTGGGCGCTTTCTCCCCGTCGTTTCGGTGGGGCTGCTCGCGGCGCTGCTGTCGGCATGCGGCGGATCCACCAGCGCGCTGCGGCGCGTCACCGGCTCTGCCAATGATTCCGAGCACGACGGGGTCGTGCAGACGGCGTGTGGCGCCTACACGCGCGTCGATGAAGGCATGCTCGGTCGCGAGGCGGAGCTCGACGGGATGCCTTTTCTCGACGTCGTGCTCGGCACGGACGACCCGTGCGCCGCGCTCCCACTCGTGGTCGTTCTTCACGGTCTGGGCGCGGCACCCGTTCTTCCGCGCTGGCCCTACGCTGATCTCGGTGTCGCGGTGCGCATCGTGCTGCCGCGTGGTCCGGTTCGCTGGGGCCGCGGGTACGCATGGTCCTCGGTGCGCGTGCTCGACCACGAGCCGGAAGGGCTCGCGGCGACCCTCTCCGTCCAGGCAGACCGCGTCGCTTCGTTTCTCGATGCGCTCGTCGCCGATCGCACGGTCCTCGGACGGGTATTCCTGACCGGCTTCTCGCAGGGCGCGCACGTCGCGCTCGCGACCACGATGCGCCGGCCGGAGCACGTGGGGCTTCTCTTCGTGCTCGCCGGATGGGCTCCGCCCGAGCTGCGCGCGCCGCGCCTCGAGAGCTCGCCGCCGATTCGCTGGATGCACGGGCTCGAGGACGAGCGGGTGCCCTACGAGCTCGCGCTCGAGTGCGTGACCGACCTGCGCTCGCGCGGGCACGACGTGGAGCTCGTCGGCATCGCGGGCGGGCGTCACACGATGAGCGACGCGATGGACGAGCGCTTCCACGGCTGGCTCGCGCAGGCGCTCCGGAACCAGGCCGAAGGCCGCCCGCTCGCCGAGGGACTGCAGCTCGATCCGTGACGCTGGGGCGGGTGCCGCGTAGAGTCGAGCGATGGCCGAGGCCGAGGCCAAGCCCGATGCGCAGGCCGCGCGCCTGCGCCCGACGATCCCGACCCGGATCTTCGTCGGCTTCCTCGCGGTCATCGTCGCCTTCGGCGTGGTGTCGACGGCGGGCCTGCGCACCCAGGGGGAGACCGCGCACACGCTGCGCTTGCTCCACGAGGGCTACCTGCCGCTGGCGATCCGCCTCGGCGTGATGCAGTCCGACGACGGCGTCTTCGAGGCGATGGTCGACCGCCTTCCCGCCGAGAGCGATCGCCGCGAGACGCTCGCGTGGCTCAGCCGCGCGCGCCGCGGTCGCCGCAGCACCGTGCGCGACGCGCTCGCGCGGATCGAGCGGGCCGAGGGGCTCGCGCCGTCCGAAGAGGACGAGACGGTGCTCGCCGAGCTGCGGGGCGCGCTCGAGACGGTCGAGACGCAGTGGAGCGCCGACGAGACGCTCTTCGACGACATCGTGCGCGCCGATGCCCACGACGATGCCGCGGGCGTGGCCGACGCCGTCGGCGCGCTCCGCCAGCACGAGAACGACACGAACCGCGCGCTCCGGCGGGGCCTCGACCGCATCCAGCGGCGCATCGGCGTCGTCAGCCGCGCGGCCGCGCAGGCGGAGAACGAGTCGGTCTACGTGCTCGCGGTCTCCACGCTCCTCGCCGTGGCGGCGGGCCTGGCGATCAGCTTGTGGGCGCGACGCCTCATCCTTCCGCTCACGCGCTTGCGCGAGCGCGTCGTCGCCGTCGCGCGCGGTGATCTCTCGCGTCGCTTCGAGGGCGCGCGCGACGACGAGATCGGCCAGCTGGCGACCGAGTTCGAGCGCATGGTCGGCGCCGTCGCCGCGCGCGACCAGCAGCTGCGCGACGCCGCGAGCGAGCTGCGCGAGCTGCAGCGCATGCAGGAGCAGATCGTCGCGAGCCTGCGCGCGGCCGTCGTCGTGCTCGACGCGGCAGGCGCCGTGCGCACCTCGAACGCGGCCGCTCTCGCGATCCTCGGGATCGGGCCGGGCGCGCACGGACGCACGCTCGGAGAGCTCGGGGTCGCGTCCGACGTCGAGGGCCTCGCGGGAGCCGTGGCGCGCGTGAGCGCGGGCGAAGAGCGCGCGACGCTGCTCGGCGCCAAGCGCACCGTCGACGGCGAGGCGCGCTCGCTCGACGTGCTCGTCACGCCCTTCGGCGAGGCCGAGCCCGCCTCGCCGGGCCGCGCCGTGCTCGTCGTGGCCGACGACGTCACCGACGAGCTGCGCACCAAGGAGCGCCTCATCCAGACCGAGCGCCTCGCCGCGATGGGCCGCATGGCCGCGCACGTCACGCACGAGGTGCGCAACCCGCTCTCGAGCATCGGGCTCAACGTGGAGATGCTCGAGGAGGAGATCCGCGCGAGCGGCCCCGAGGCGACGGCGCTCCTGCGCTCGATCCAGCGCGAGGTGGATCGCCTGACGGGCATCACGGAGGAGTACCTGCGCATCGCGCGCCTGCCGGCGCCGCGCCTCGGGAGCGAGGATCCGGGCGCGCTCGTGCGCGACGTGGCGCGCTTCGTCGCGCGCGAGATGGAGAGCACGCAGGTGCGCCTCGAGGTGGAGGTCGAGGACGACCTGCCGCTCGTGGCCATCGACGAGGCGCAGATCCGCCAGTCGCTCCTCAATCTGCTGCGCAACGCGCGCGAGGCGATGCCCGGCGGCGGCCGCGTGCTGCTCGGCGCGCACCGTGAAGAGGGCGGCGTCGCCATCTTCGTGCGCGACGAGGGCTCGGGCATCCCCGACGACCGCAAAGAGCGCGTCTTCGACGTGTTCTTCTCCACGAAGGAGCGCGGCACCGGTCTCGGGCTACCGCTCACCCGCGAGATCGTGGTAGCGCATCGCGGCCGTGTCCGATGCGAGGACGCGGCCCCCGCCGGCGACCGTCGCGCGGGGACGGTGTTCACGATCTGGCTGCCGATCGCCGAGCCCGCGTCGAGCGAGCTCTCGCCCGGTGCTCCGCTCGCGAACGGTTGAGCCCTCACTGCGAGAAGAAAGACCCCACCGCCCATGACGACGCGCCTCGACGGCCGCAGCGCCGACGCGATCCGCCCCATCGACATCGAGACCGGCTACCAGAAGAACCCGGAAGGCTCGGTGCTCTACCGCTGCGGTGGCACGCGCGTGCTGATCGCGGCCTCGGTGGAGGAGACGCTCCCGCCCTGGCTCCGCGGCAAGGGCAGCGGCTGGGTCACGGCCGAGTACGCGATGCACCCGCGCGCGAACCCGCAGCGCAAGGAGCGCGAGGGCCGCAAGGGTCGCATCGACGGTCGCACGCAGGAGATCCAGCGCCTCGTCGGTCGCGCCCTGCGCTCGGCGGTCGACCTGACGAAGCTCGGTGAGCGCCAGATCACGATCGACTGCGACGTGCTCGACGCCGACGGCGGCACGCGCACGGCGTCGATCACCGGCGGCTTCGTGGCGCTGGCGCTCGCGCTCGAGGCGCTCCGCAAGCGCGGCGCGGTCGGGAGCGGCGTGCTGCGCGCGCCCGTCGCGGCGATCAGCGCGGGGCTGGTCGGCGGGCAGCGGCTGCTCGATCTCGCCTACGTCGAGGACAGCAAGGCCGCGGTCGATCTGAACGTCGTGGCCGCGAGCGTCGACGACGTGATCGAGGTGCAGGGCACCGCCGAGGGCGCGCCCGTCGCGCGGGCCGACTTCGATGCGCTCGTCGATCTCGGCCTCGCCTCGATGCCGGCGCTGCGGGCGGCGCAGAACCGCGCGCTCGAGGCTGCGGGCGTGCGTCTCGACGCGCTGGGCCTCGCGTGACGACGCGCATCGTCGTCGCGACGCGCAACGCCGGGAAGGTGCCCGAGCTCGAGCGACTCGTCGCGCTTCCCGGTGTCTCGCTCGTTCCGATCACGGTGCTCGCGCCCGAGATGCCCGACGTCGACGAGACCGGGACGACGTTCGAGGCGAACGCGATCCTCAAAGCGCGGCAGACGGCCCTGCACACGGGCGAGATCGCGCTCGGCGACGACAGCGGCCTCGAGGTCGACGCGCTCGGCGGCGCGCCCGGCATCCACTCGGCGCGCTACAGCGGCGCCGGCGCGAAGGCGAACGTGGAGAAGCTCCTCGCCGCGCTCGAGGGGGTGCCCGAGGCCGCGCGCACGGCGCGCTTCCGCTGCGTGATCGCCGTCGTCGATCCGGCACGCCCGGACGAGCCGCTGCTCGCGACGGGGCGCTGCGAGGGCGCCATCGCGCGCGCGCCCCGCGGTGCGCACGGGTTCGGCTACGACCCCATCTTCCTCCCCGTGGATCGCGACGGGCGCACGATGGCCGAGCTCGACGACGCGGAGAAGGACGCCATCAGCCATCGCGGCGTCGCGTGTCGCGCGCTCGCGCCTTCGCTCGCGTCGTGGCTCCGCGCGCGTCGTTGATTGCGTCTCGTCGACGCGCGTGCGTGGCGAGCGCGCGCGCGTTGATCTACGCTCGCTCTCGTTCGGCTCTCTCTCGGGGTGTCGCACAGCCTGGTAGTGCACGAGCTTTGGGTGCTCGTTGTCGGGGGTTCGAATCCCTCCACCCCGAATCGATCGTCTCGTCCCCGTAGCTCAGCGGATAGAGCAGCCGCCTTCTAAGCGGACGGTCGCTGGTTCGATTCCAGCCGGGGGCGTCGTCGCTCCCGCGGCCGCTCTCACGTCGCCCGCGAGAGCGGATCGTGTGGCGGCGCGCCCGGCGCGAGCGCCCGGTAGGCGTGCAGCATCAGCAGGGCTACGACGGCGACGCCGCTGGCGGTCGCCACGACGATGGCGAGGTCGGCGAACACGTCGGTCTCGCCGCGCTGTGCGACGGCGAGCGCGATGGAGGCCCAGCACACGACGGCGAGGTACGCCGCGTCGGCGAACCGCACGGCCATCGCAAGCCCGAGCAGGAGCGCGACGATCAACATCACGATGGCGGGTGCGAGCAGCTTGGGCGAGAGGCCGAGCGCGACGCCCGTCTGCGAGACGCTCGCGATCGCCGCGACGCTCAGCCAGCCGAGCAGCGCGGTGAAGGGGAGCAGCAGGAGGTTGCCGTGTCGCACCTCGGTCGTGCCCTCGGCGGCGCGACGCACCATGATCGCGCCGAGCCCGACCATGACGAGCACGATCGCGGTGGATGCGACGGGATGGCCCGACGCGAAGGTCGCGATCCAGACGCTCGCCAGGATCTGGAAAGCGATGAAGGGCGGCGCGATCCGATCGTGCACGCGCACCGCGCGCTGCCCAGGAACGAGCGCCACGACGCACCACGCGGCGAGCGCCGCATAGAGCACACCCCAGATCGCGAACGCGTAGGATGCCGGCGTGAAGAGCGTCTCGTAGCGATCGCTGACCGCACGCACGGAGGAGAGGGGGAGCCCGACCCGGTCGTAGACCGCGTTGAACGCGACGTTCGACGCCAGCGCGAGGAGGGCGAGCGCACGCAGACGAAACGACGTGGATGAAGATGAAGAGGACATGCTCGCGCTCCGTCGCAACGTGCGTACCTACGCAGGGCGCCTGTCGGGGTCGCCGGAGCGAGACTGCCTGCCACCGGTGTGGCGCTCGTCCTGCGCCATCTCACGAAATGGCGCGTTTTTGTGGGGTCGGCATTGCGAACGGGAATCAACAGCGTATAGAATGAGAGTCGTAATCAACTGGAGGCGTCCTTCCATGCATCTCAGCTCCCGATCCGCACCGCTTCTCCTCGTGATGCTCGCGCTCGCCTCCTGCGCGCAGCCGGCGGATACGCTCGCCGACGGAGCGCCGGTCCTCGAGAACTACGCCGTGGTGCTGCACGCGCAGTACGAGGACGCGCTCACCGGCGCGACCGAGCTGCGGACCGCGTGCACGCCCCTCTTCTCGGGGACGGCGACCCAGCAGGCCCTCGACGACGCCCGCCAGGCGTGGCGCGACAGCCGCCCGGCCTACATGCAGTCCGAGTACGCGCGCTTCTACGAGGGCCCGATCGACGCGGCGTTCGGTGGCGATCCCGCGATGTCGAACTACGAGGCGCTCCTCAACTCGTGGCCGCTCGACGAGAACGTGATCGACTACGTGCAGGGCCCGGGCGGGAGCGTCGTCTCGAACGGCCTCATCAACATGCCCGGCGTGGCGATCGAGGAGCAGCTCCTCATCGACCGCAACGGCGCCGACGGCGAGAAGAACATCACGGCCGGCTACCACGCGATCGAGTTCCTCCTCTGGGGCCAGGACTTCGCGGCCGACGGCCCCGGCAACCGCCCCTTCACGGACTACGTGGTCGGGACCGGGACCGACGCCGATCGCCGCCGCGAGTACCTCGACGTCGCGACGCAGCTCTTGATCGACGACGTCACCGCGGTGCGGACCGAGTGGGATCCCGGCGCCGCGAACTACCGCGCCGACTTCGTCGCGATGCCGCCGCGCGAGGCGCTCGCGCTCGTGCTCCTCGGCATGGGCAAGCTCGCCGAGGGCGAGCTCGCGGGGCAGCGCATCCACACGCCCTTCACCACGAAGGACCAGGAGGACGAGCACTCCTGCTTCAGCGACAACACGGTCGCCGACTACACGAACGACGTGCGCGGCCTCGTGTCCGCCTACTTCGGCACCTACACGCGCACGGACGGGACGACCGTGGGCGATCCGGCGCACAGCCTCTCGGCGCTGGTGCACGCGCGGGATCCGATGCTCGACGACCGCCTGCGCGACGCGCTCCAGGACGCGCTCACCGACATCCAAGAGTGGCCCGAGGTCGCCAGCTGTCCCAGCGCGGCGCTCCAGGGCGAGTGCCCCTTCGATCAGCTGATCCTCGGTGTCGACACCGACCCCGGTCGCATGGCCGTGCAGGAGCTGATCAACGACCTCCACGCGATCGCGATCGGCCTGGCCCAGGTCGCGACGGCGCTCGGCATCGATCTGAGCGCGAGCGACTTCGCTTCCCAGTAGCCTTTCTGACCCGAGGAGAGCTCGTGCGCGCCCAATCATCGATCGTTCTTCGCGTCTCTTCGTTCCTCGCCGCGGCCGGGCTCCTCGGCTGCGCCCCCAGCGCATCGAGCAGCCTCGAGCCCGGGGAAGAGCGCGCGGGCGGTGAGCTCGGCACGACCGTGTCGCGCTCGCAGGACGCCTACACGCAGCCGATGCCGGGGCTCACCTTCGAACAGGTCGGTGACTTCGAGGTCGGCAACTCGTTCGATGCCGACGACTGGGTCGTCGCGCCGGCCTCGACCGTGGCGCGAGACGGGCTCGGGCCGCTCTACAACGCGACCGGTTGCTCGGCCTGTCACTCGCGCGACGGGCGCGGGCAGCCGCCGCCCGACGGGCAGGAGATGCTCTCGATGCTCGTGCGCCTGAGCGTGCCGGGCACCGACGCGCACGGCGGGCCGCTCGGCGAGCCCGTGTACGGCGGGCAGTTCCAGCCGCGGGGCATCCCGGGCGTGCCGGGGGAGGGCAGCACGAGCCTGACGTGGGAAGAGGTGCCCGGCACCTACGCCGACGGCACCGCGTACTCGCTCCGCCGGCCTCATTTGGAGTTCACCAGCCTCGCGTACGGCGCGATGCAGGCCGATACGATGTTCTCGATGCGCGTCGCCGGGCCGCAGTACGGCCTCGGCTTGCTCGAGAACGTGAGCGAGGCCGACATCCTCGCGCACGCCGATCCCGACGACCTCGATCACGACGGCATCTCGGGCCGCCCCAACCGCGTGTGGGATCCGGACCTCGGCGCGGTGGCGCTCGGCCGCTTCGGTTGGAAGGCCAACCAGCCGAGCCTGCGGCAGCAGACGGCGGGCGCGATGCTCGGCGACATCGGCATGACCTCGTCGGTGAACCCCGATCAGAACTGCGGGCCGACGCAGCTGGAGTGCAGCATGGCGCCCGACGGCGGCGCGCCGGAGCTCAGCGACCAGATCCTCGACCTCCTCGTGTTCTACGGGGAGACGCTCGCCGTGCCGGCGCGCCGCGACGCGAGCGACCCGACGGTGCTCCGCGGTCGCACGCTCTTCCGCGAGGCCGGCTGCGCCGACTGCCACGTGCCCTCGTTCACGACGCAGCACCACGAGACGGTCGCGGCGCTCAGCGAGCAGCACATCTGGCCGTACACGGATCTCCTGCTGCACGACATGGGCGAGGACCTCGCCGACCACCGGCCCGACTTCGAGGCGAGCGGCACCGAGTGGCGCACGCCACCGCTCTGGGGCATCGGCCTGCTGCGCACGGTGAACCGCCACGAGTACCTGCTCCACGACGGGCGCGCGCGGGGCTTCGAAGAGGCGATCCTCTGGCACGGCGGCGAGGCCGAGGCGTCGCGCGAGGCCTTCCGCGCGATGAGCAGCAGCGATCGCGACGCGCTCGTGCAATTCTTGCGATCGCTTTGACTCCCTCTCGCGTGCGCTCGCCCTTCGCGCGGCTCTTCGCGAGCGCGCCGAGGGCTGCGCTCGCGATGCTGCTCGCCGGGCTGAGCGCGTCGTGCGACGCGCCGCCCGCCTACGATCGGGCGGGCTTGCTGCGCGACGCCGTCGACGAGGTGATCGTGCCGGGCTACGACGCGCTCGACGGCGCGGCGGCCGATCTCGATGCGAGCGTGGGCGCGCTCTGCGCGGCGCCGGACCGCGCCGGGCTCGAGGCGGCGCGCGCCGCGTGGCTCGAGGCCTATGTCGCCTTCGAGCGCACGAGCGCCTACCAGATCGGGCCCGCGCGCGAGATGAACCTCGCCTCCGAGATCGGCTTCTGGCCGACGTCGCCGGCGACGATCGAGCGCAACGTGGCCGGGGCGGCGCCGATCGACGCGGCCTACGTCGATGCGCTCGGCGCGGGGAGCAAGGGCTTCGTCGCGCTCTCGTACCTGCTCTTCGGCGGCACGCCCGACGCGGCCGCGCCGCTCCGCACCGACGACGAAGTGGTCGCCGACCTCGAGGTCACGCCGCGCCGCTGCGCGTACACCGTGGCGCTCGCCGACCACCTCGCGCGCACCGCCCACGCGCTCGCGGTCGCCTGGCACCCGGACGGCGGCGGCTACGGCGAGGTGCTCGCGAGCGCGGGCGATCCCGAGAACGCCGACTATCCCGATCGCGAGACCGCGCTCGTCGCGCTGCTCACGCAGGTGCTCGAGACGATCAAGCTCGCGAAGAACACGAAGCTCGGGATTCCGATCGGGCACCGCACGAACATGCCCACGCCGTCCGCGGTGCAGTCGCCCTACGCGAGCGCGTCGGTCGTGCTGATGAAGGCCGACCTCGAGGGCGCGCGCTCCCTCTGGACGGAGCCCGAGCGCTCGTTCGATGGCCTCCTCGCGTCGCGCGACCCGGCGCTCGCAGAGCGCGTGCGGGGCGGGCTCGATGCGTCCGTCGCGGGCCTGGGCGCGCTCGCGGTGGTCGCCGAGACGGAGCCCGCCACGTTTCCCGGCTACGCCGCCGGCACGGACCACGCGGTGGGCGAGACCGCGTACGGCCGGATGGACGATCTCGAGACCACGCTCGCGACCGACGTGGCAGCGCGCCTCGGTCTGAGCGTCGCGTTCTCCGACGCGGACGGCGATTGACGCGACTGGCTGGCGGGCGCGCCGTTCGCTTGACCGAAAGGCGCGGGCGCGATTCGATGCGCTCCATGAGCACCCACGAAGGCTCCCAGAGCCAGCGGCTCGAGCGCGCGCTCGCCGCCATCCGTACGAAGACGCCCGCCCAGCCGAAGGTGGCGCTCGTTCTCGGGTCGGGCCTCGGTGGTTTCGCCGACACGATCGAGGGCGCGACGAAGATCCCCTACACCGAGATTCCGTCGATGCCGGTGAGCCGCGTCGTGGGCCACGCCGGCAACCTCGTCGTCGGCAAGAGCGAGGGTATCGACGTCGTCGCGATGCAGGGCCGCGTGCACCTCTACGAGGGGCATCCGCCGGCCGACGTCGTCTTCGGCGCGCGCCTGATGATCCGCATGGGCGCGCGCGTGGTGATCATCACCAACGCCGCGGGCGGCGCCAACCCCGCGTTCTCGCCGGGGGATCTGATGCTGATCGAGGACCACCTGAACCTCACCGGCCAGAGCTCGCTCACGGGCGCGAACGAGGACGCGCTCGGCCCGCGCTTCCCCGACATGAGCACGGCCTACGATCCGGGCCTTCGCGCGGTCGCCCTCGAGGCCGCGAGCGCGGCCGGCTTCCAGCTCGTGCGCGGCGTGTATGCGGGCAACCTGGGGCCGGCGTACGAGACGCCGGCCGAGGTGCGGATGGCGCAGCGGCTCGGGGCCGACGCGGTCGGCATGAGCACCGTGCTCGAGACCATCGCCGCGCGGCACATGGGCGCGCGCGTGCTCGGCATCTCGTGCATCACGAACAAGGCGGCGGGCCTCTCGGCGACGCCGCTCGATCACGCCGAGGTCGAGGAGACGGCGCGCGCCGCGCGTGGGCGCTTCGTGTCGCTGCTCCGCGGCGTGCTCGGCCGGCTCTCGAAGACGGAAGGCGCCGCGTGAGCGCCGCGCCCGTGGACTGGACGGCCTTGCTCGCGCAGGCGTGGGCCGCGCGCGAGCGCTCGTACGCGCCGTACTCGCAGTACCGCGTCGGCGCGGCGCTCCAGGCCGAGGACGGGCGCGTCTTCGTGGGCACCAACGTGGAGAACGCGAGCTACGGCCTGGCGATCTGTGCCGAGCGCTCGGCCATCGCGGCGGCCGTCGTGGCGGGCGCGCGGCGCTTCACCGCGGTCGCCATCGTGAGCGGCGGCGCGCATCCGGCCTCGCCCTGCGGCATGTGCCGGCAGGTGCTCGCCGAGTTCCCGCCCGGCTTCGTGGTGCGCTGCGTGTCCGAGGCGGGCGAGACGCTCGAGAGCACGACCGAGGCGCTCCTGCCGCACGCGTTCGGCCCGGCCTCGCTCGGCATCGAGCCCGAGCGCTCGACGATGGTGATGGGGACCTCGGACGATCGGCGTGACACCGATCGCCCCGCGGCCCCCTCGACGCCGCCGCCGAGCGACTCGATCCTGCCGCGCCCGGGCGATCCCTTCGTCGGCGTCGCGCTGAAGGTGGCGGCCGGCACGGGCGCCGAGCTCACGCACGCCGAGGTCGTGGATCCGGCGCGCGGTGAGCGAGGTCGGTCGTGAGCGAGGCGCTCGCGGCGATGGACATCGTCGTCCGCGGCGGCACGGTCGTCACGATGGATCCCGCGCGCCGCGTGGTGCGCGGCGACGTGCTCGTCCAGAACGGCGCCATCACCGCGATCGGGCGGCTCCCGGCGCACACGCGCGCGCGCTCGCTCGATGCGACGGGCTGCGTGGTGCTCCCCGGGCTCGTGCAGGCGCACGTGCACCTCTGTCAGGCGCTCTTCCGCGGGATGGCGGACGACCTGCCCCTCATGGAGTGGCTGCGGCGTCGCATCTGGCCGCTCGAGGCGGCGCACGACGGGCGCTCGAACGGCGCGAGCGCGCGCCTGGGCCTCTACGAGATGATGCGCGCCGGCACGACCACGATCCTCGACATGGGGACCGTGCGCGAAGAGGACGCGGTCTTCGAGGCCATGCGCGAGAGCGGCGTCCGCGGCTTCTCCGGCAAGGCGATGATGGACCGCGGCAGCGGCGTGCCCGCGGGCTTGCGCGAGTCGACGAAGGACAGCCTGCGCGAGAGCGAGGCGTTGATCGGGCGCTGGCACGGCGCGGGGCGCCTCGGCTACGCGCTCGCGCCGCGCTTCATCCTGAGCTGCAGCGAGAAGCTCCTGCGGCAGACGGCCGAGCTCTCGCGCGAGAAGGACGTGATCGTGCACTCGCACGCGGCCGAGCACCGCGGCGAGCGGGACGAGGTGCGGCGCCTGCTCGGCAAGGACGACGTGGACGTGCTCGCGAGCTACGGCATCGCCGGGCCGCGCACGGTGCTCGCGCACGGCGTGCAGCTCACGGCGGCGCAGAAGAAGGCGTGCGGCAAGCGCGGCACGCGCTTCGTGCACTGCCCGAGCGCGAACCTGAAGCTCGCGAGCGGCATCGCCGACGTGGTGTCGATGCGCGCCGCGGGGATGGTCGTGGGGCTCGGGGCCGACGGCGCGCCCTGCAACAACCGGATGGATCCGTTCACGGAGCTGCGCTCGGCGGCGCTCTTGGCCAAGGCGGTCACGGGCGATGCGGCGGCGCTCGCGGCGATGGACGCGCTGGCGCTCGCCACGATCGAGGGCGCGCGCGTCCTCGGGATCGACGACCAGGTGGGCTCCCTCGAGGTGGGCAAGCGCGCCGATCTCTCGGTGGTGCGCGTGGACGGCCCGCACTGCGAGCCGGGCGGAGATCCCGCGGCGCGCGTCGTGTACTCGGCGACCGCGGCCGACGTGGAGCACGTGCTCGTCGACGGCGAGATCGTGGTGCTCTCGCGGGAGCACCGGCGGCTCGACGGCGAGCGGGTCGTCGAGGACGCGCGGCGCGAGGCCAAGCGCCTCGTGGGGCGCGCGAAGATCTGAAGCACCGGCGCGCCGATCGGCGCCGCGCGAATCAGCTCGGATCCGGAATGTGCGGGGGTGCCGACGCCTCGCCCTCGGCGGGCGCTGCGGGCGCCTCGCTGGCAGGCTCGGCGTGCTCCGCCTCCGCGGCGGCCGCATGACGTCGTCGGCCTCGCGGCGCCGGCGGCGGTGCCGGGGGAGGCTCGGGCGGGGGCCGCGTCACGCGCACGATGGGCACGTCGTCGGCGAACACGTGGTTGCGCGCGCGCAGTGTGATCACGTCTCCCACTTCGACGAGCTCGGCGATGTCGTCCACGCGGTTGCGGAACGTCGCCATCATCGTGTCGTCGCCCATGCGCAGCGTCAGCACGAGCCGGTCGCCGTCGCGCCGCTCGGCCACCACGCGGCCGTCGACCTCGCCTCCGATGCCGAGCGCGCGCTCGAGGCTCGGGCGCGCGAGCCATCCGCCGGTGGCGCCCAGCACCAGCACGACGAGCCCGAGCGCGAGCTTCTTCTTCACGCCACGGAGATCGGCCGAGGCACCCTCGCGCTTGAGCGCTATGGTCGGACCGTGACCGTTCACCTCGAGACGCGCGGGCGCCCGCGCAGCAAGCTCTCGCCCCGCCTCGTCCGCACGCGCGCGACGCGCATGCTCGCCGCGCTCGAGCTCGAGGGCGCCGAGCTCTCGCTCGTCCTCACCGACGATCCGACCATCCACGCGCTCAATCGCGACTACCGGAAGAAGGACAAGCCCACCGACGTGCTCGCGTTCGCGCTGCGCGAGGGCCCCTACGCCGAGCTCGCGGGCGCGATGCTCGGCGACGTCGTCGTCTCGCTCGACACCGCCGCGCGCCAGGCGCGAGAGAAGAAGCACTCGCTCGAGCGCGAGGTCACCATGCTCGTCGCGCACGGCCTGCTCCATCTGCTCGGCTACGATCACGCGACGCGCACCGAGGAAAGGCGCATGACGGCGCGCACCGATGCGCTGATCGCCGCGGCGGAGAAGGCAGATCGCCCGCGGAAGCAGCGTGCGATCGCCCGCGATCGTCCGAAAAAGCCGTGAAAGTGTGCTTTGTGTCTCGGATCCGGCTTTTTTTCGGCGTGAAACGCAGTTAGGGCTTTACAGGCCCAAAATCACGTGGCATCGATGCCCCCGAACGCACGAAGCCCCGGAAAAATGGGGTCTTCGGGAAGGGGCCGGTACCACCGGGGGCGTTTTCCGGTGGGCTGTCCTACGACACGGCACGCTGCCCGCTGCGGGTGGCGAGACGGGTCGGTCTCCAGCGCGCTCGTGTAGTCCGGGGGTCTCGACGGACAGCACGAGTCGCGTGACGGGCGTCTTTTGTCTGAACGAGACGGATAGAAAGTCGGAGGAACCCATGAGCGAAGGCAAGCGGCTGACGAAGGCGCAGATCATCAGCGAGATCGCGGAGAAGACCGGCCTCAGCAAGAAGCAGGTCGGCGAGGTGTTCGAGAGCCTCTCGGGCCTCATCAAGCGCGAGCTCGGCAAGCGCGGCCCGAAGGAGTTCGTGATTCCGGACCTCCTCAAGCTGAAGGTCAAGGAGATCGCGGCCCGCAAGGCGGAGACGCGCAAGAACCCGTTCACGGGCGAGATGAAGCAGTACCCGGCGAAGCCGGCGTCGCGCAAGGTTCGCGCGACGGCGCTCAAGAAGCTCAAGGACCTCATCAACTGAAGTCCGGCAGCTGCCGCGGAGAAAGGCGCGTGGCGAGAGCCGCGCGCCTTTTTTCGTTCCGTCGCCGATCGATCGCGGCCCCCGCCGTTTCCTGATTCTTTGCGCCGCTTCGCGACCCGCGCGTAGGGTCGCGGGGCAGTGCGTGTCTTCTTCCTCGGCTCGCTTCTCTTGATCGCGCTCCCGTCGCCGGCGCACGCGTGGGTGGACGCGACCGTTCGCTCGGCGAGCGCGCGCGTCGCGATCGACGAGCACGCGCACGCGCACGTGAGCATCGATGCGACGCTGCGCATCGACGGCGGCTGGCTCGAGGCGCTCGAGATCGACGGGCTCGACCCGGGGCTGACGCTCGACGCGAGCGATCCCGTCACGATGCAGACGCAGCCGACGCCCGACGAGCTCGCGGCGGGCGAGGTGGCCGAGCCGCTCGAGCCGACCGTGACGTTGCGCGAGGACGGCGTCCTCGTGCTCTCGTTCCCGCGGCGTCGCACCTCGCCGCGGCGCGGCGAGTACCTCGTGCACCTCGCCTACGACGCGAGCCTCGCCGAGCGCGCGGTCGGCGCGGACGACGGCGCGCACGTGCACTGGACCTTCCCCGCCTGGCGGAGCGGTCTCGACTCGGTCGTCGTGGAGCTCACGCTGCCGCCGGGCGCGGCGCCGCTCGTGGCCGAGGAGGACGAGATCGCGAGCGCGCACGCGAGCGTGGACGGCCGCGAGGTGTGGACGCTGACGCGCGCGCATCTGGCGCGCACGCGCGAGTGGCCGATCGAGATCCTCGTGCCCGAGGGGGTGCTCGACGCGGGCCTGGCCGTGCGCGCGCCCGCGCCGGCGCCGCGCACGCTCGCGAGCTCGGAGGCGAGCGCAGCGCGGGCCCCGTGGCAGGGCGGCATCGCGCTCGCCATCGCGAGCCTCGTCGTGGCGCTCCGTGCGCTCCGCCGTCGCGCCCGCGAGCGAGACGACCGCGTGGACGAGCATCCGCTCGTGCCGCTCCCCGATCCGGCGCGCGCGCTGCTCGCGCTGGCGGTCGGCGCGGGGCTCTTGGGCGTCGCGCTCGTGGGGCGAGGCGTGCTCACCGTGGCGCCGCTCGCGCTGGCGCTCGCCGCCCTCGGGGTCTCGCGCGCGGCGCCGAGCGTGACCGCGCCCAAGCTCGGCTCGTTCCGCCACGCGACGCCGTCGATCCGCATCGCCGCGCGCAAGGCCCGCTGGCGCCGCGCGCTCGGCCTCGATGCCTGGCTCGACGCCACGACGCTGCCCGGGAACGCGGTTCTGGGCCTGGCCCTCGCGGCGGCGCTGCGCGCGCCCGCGCCGGCCGCGGGCGAAGTGGCCATCGCGCTCGCGGTCGGCCTGGTGGCGATGCTCGATGCGCCTCGCGCGCGCCGCGCCGAGCCGCCGCTCCTCGCGCTCACGCGCCTGGTCTCGTTCGCGTCGCGCGCGCGCGTCGTGCTCGACGAGACGACGCCCGTCGCGCTGATGCCGGTCGTGCACCTCGACGTGCGCGGCGCCCCGCAGGATGCGCGCCTGCGCGTGATTGCGCCCCTCCCCGAGGGCGTGCTGCGCGCCGACGTGGTGGTCCGCGAGCGCGCCGTGACCGGCGCCCGCTTCGGCCTGCTGGTGGTCACCGCGCGCGGCAGCGCCGTGGACGCCGCGCTCGAGCTCGACCCGAGCTTCGAGCGCATCGCGACCGGCGCCGAGCGCCACGCACGCCTGTGCGCGGTGGAGGCGACGCGGCTCGGCGAGTGGATCGCGAAGCTCACCCGCCCGACCGAGGCGGCCGCGAGCGCCGACGCACGCAGCGCGGCGTGAGTGGGCCCAGCTGGATTCGAACCAGCACACGCCCCGTTATGAGCGGGGAGCTCTGACCGGTTGAGCTATGGGCCCGGGGAGGGCCGGGTTTGTAGCGCGGGCGGTGGGAGGCGGTCGAGGTCGGAGGCGCTCGTCGTGCACCGCGGTGAGCGAGCCAGCGTTTGCGATCGCAGGGGCGTCGAGCGGCTCGGGCCTCGCGGTCCCTCTCCCCGACCCTGGTACGAAAATGAAGGTCTAAGTGTCGAGAATGGCTCGATACCGATCTGCCGGTCGATCACCAGGCCGCGTCGGTCGGGAGCGACCCTTTGCCCGCGGACGCTCCGCGCGAACGACGGCGCTCCGCTCATCGCGTTCAAAGCCTCGCACCCGCCCGACGCTACCCATGAGGTGGGCTGCTTTGAAGAACCGCGGCGCCTTCGGCTCCTCCACAGCCGAACCGGCTCCGCCGATTCGGCGCAGGCGAGGGCCAAGCCCTCGCGCTCCCGGAGAAGGTGCCGCGCGGAGACGAAGGCGACGCTACCGGTGGTGGCCGAGCCAGATCACCACGAGCGCGATCACCACGCCGACGAGCAGGAGCCCGAGCACGCGGCGGATCTCGGCGCCGCGCACGTCGAGCGCGCCCTCCGGGGCGACCTTCGCGGGCGTTCCCCACACCACGAAGCTCGTGCCGTCCTCGAGCGTCACCGTGTACACCGCGGCGCGACGGATCTCGAGCTTGTGCCCGCGCACGCGGCCCATCGTCGTCTGCTCGAGCTCCGCCAAGAGCGCCCGCACCTCGTCGCCCAGCTGCGTCGCGCTCCCGCTGTCGCGGTAGCCGAGGCTCGTGTCGAAGCCGCCGCTCCACGCGTCGTCGCGCACCACCACCGCGCCGCGGCCCTTCGCGAGCACCGCGTCCACGTCGAGCGCCGCCTCGTCCGAGATCCCGGGCGCGCGCACGATGCGCGTCGCCGTCCCTTCCACGATCGCCGACCACGCGATCGGCGGCCCCGCGAAGCCGCCCATGCCGTGGCAGGGAACGCACTCGGTCGAGCCGTGGCCCGAGCAGGCCGCGCACACGTGTCGATGCTGGCCGTGGCCGCGCACGCCCGCGCCGTTGCAGAGCGTGCACGTGACCTTGCCGGCGCCGCGGCAGCGCTCGCAGTCGGACACCCGCTCGGGCAGGTGGTCGAGCAGCTTCTCGGCGCGCTGCCCGATCGGGCTCCCCTCGGGCAGATCGAGCTCGGGCATCTGCCAGGCGTCCACGAGCGCCTGCGGTGTGGGTGGCCGCCTCGGCGCGGGCATCCGCGGCTGCACGCGCAGGCCGCGGTTCTCGGCCACGCGCGTGATCGCGATCCGATGCACCGGCGTCGCGACGATCGCGCGGATCCTCAGCGAGGCCGGGTCGCGCCGCGTGCTCGGGCTCTCGGCGTGGAGCGCGCGCAGCAGGGCGAGCACCTCGTCTCGGTCGCTGAGGGGCGGCGGCGCCGCGAGCATCGCTCCGGAGCGTACAGGATCCCGGCCCGTCGGGCGCGCCAGAGGCCAGAACCGTGCCGACCGCCGCTTCCCGCTTGCCACACGGCGCGCGAAGCGGTACCTAGCCATTCCCCGAGCAGCAGAGAAGGAGTCGCGCGGCGTGAGGGATCAACTGAAGGCGCTGGTCAAGCTTGCTGAGATCGACTCCCTCGCGAAGGACATCGACGATCGCCTGAAGGGCATTCCTGCGGAGCTCGAAGAGCGTCGTCAGGGCGTTCGCCGCCTCGAGGACCTCGTGGCGCGGCAGAAGGCCGGCATCGCCGAGGCGGAGCGCCTGCACTCGCAGCAGGAGACCGACCTCGCGACGCGCAACGACCAGCTCGGCAAGTCCCGCAGCAAGAGCGCCAAGGCGCGCACGATGCGCGAGGCAGAGGCCGCCGAGCGGGAGCTCGAGACCGTTCGCCGCTCCATCAAGGACGGCGAGGGCGAGCGGGACCGTCTGAAGGAGCGCATCGAGAAGACGCGCGCCGGCCTGGTGGAGCCCGAGAAGGCGCTCGCCGAGCAGAAGACCGAGCTCGCCGCGGCCGAGGCCGCCGCCGAGGGCAAGCTCGCCGAGCTGCGCATCGAGCGCGAGAAGACGCTCGTCGGCCGCAGCGAGATCGCGGCGAAGATCGACAAGCAGAACCTCCGCCTCTACGAACGCCTGCGCACGAAGCTCTCTCCGCCGGTCGCCGAGGCCGCCAACGAGATCTGCCTCGCCTGCCGCATCTCGATCGCGCCGAACCGCTTCCAGCAGCTCTCGAAGGCCACCGAGGTCATGAGCTGCATGCACTGCCTGCGTATCCTCTACGTGAAGTCGGCGATCGAGGACTGATCGCGGGGGAGCGCTGCGACCTCGGTCGCGAGCCCACGGGACGATGCGCGCTCGCGTCGAAATGTGACGAACCGCGCGATTCTGAAGAGCGGGCGCCCTCGGCTCGTCTAGGATCGCGCCATGTCGCGTCTCGGGGTGGGCTCCGTCTCGGCTTTCCTTGCTGTCTTCGTCCTCTTCGCGGGCCTCGCGCCGGCCTCCGCGCAGCGTCGCGGCGCCGCAGCGGCCACGCCCGAGGCGCTCGCCGAGCGCTGCGGACCGGACCACGCCGACGCGTGCGCCCAGGCCGGCGTCGCGTTCGAGACGGGCACGGGCGTCACCGCCGACGTCCCGCGCGCCGTCGATCTCTACCGGCGCGGCTGCGCAGCGCACCACCCCGAGTCGTGCCGCCGCATCGGCGTCATGTTCCTCGAGGGCACGAGCGGGGTCTCGCAGGACCGCACGCAAGCCCGCGTGAACCTCCAGACCGCGTGCGAGGCGCACGACGGCGAGGCGTGCTTCCAGCTCGCGCGCCTGTTCGAGCGCCCGCTCGCCGTCACCGAGGACTTCGTCACCGCGCGCCGCTGGCTCGAGCGCGGCTGCACGTCGCAGTACTGGGAGGCGTGCACGCACCTCGCCGAGGCGCTCGCGCCGAGCGACGGTGACCGCGAGCGCGCCGACGCCGTCCGCTTCTTCACGGCCTCTTGCCAAGGGCACGGCAGCTCGTTCGATCCGCCCGCGTGCTGGATGCTCGGCGACATGCTCGCCGAAGGCCGCGGCGCGGCGCAGGACCTCGCGCGCGCGGGGCGTATGTACGAGCGCGCGTGCGAGCACGACGAGCTCGACGGCTGCGAGCGCCTCGGCGCGCTGCTCGCCGAGGGCGGCACCGGCGTGCGCGCCGACGTGGCGCGCGCGCGCCGCTTCCTCACGCGCGCGTGCGAGGCCGGGGAGCATCCGAGCGCGTGCAATGACCTGGGCCTGCTCGACGAGGCCGCCGGCGATGCCGAGCGCGCCGCCGCCTACTACACGAACGCCTGCGAGCACGGCGAGCCCGTGGGCTGCTCGAACCTCGGCCACTTGCTCGAGGCGGGGGCCGAGGGCGTGCCGCAAGACATGGCGTCGGCGGTGCAGCACTACCAGCGCGGCTGCGACGGCGGCGACGGCGGCGGCTGCGTGAGCCTCGGCCTGCTCCACGAGGAAGGCCGCGGCGTCGAGCAGAGTGTCGCGACGGCGGTCGAGCTCTTCGGCCGCGCCTGCTCGCACGCGGATCAGCTCGGCTGCGTGAACCTCGGGCGCATGGCCGAGGACGGCCGCGGGCGCCCGCAGAGCTACGCCGACTCCGTGCGCCTCTACGACACCGCGTGCGATCAGGGCGAGATGCTCGGCTGCACGATGCTCGGCCTGCTCTACGAGACGGGGCACGGCGTCACGGCCGACCTCGCGCGCGCGAGAGAGCTGCACCAGCAGGCCTGCGACGGCGGCGACCAGCTCGGCTGCGTGAACGTCGCCGTGCTCTACGAAGAGGCGCGCGGCGTGGATCGCGACCTGCGGCGCGCGCTGCGCGCCTACCAGACGGCGTGCGATCAGCACGAGCTCTACGGCTGCACGCGCCTCGGCCTGCTCTACCGCGCGGGCACCGGCGTCACGGCCGATGACGCGCGCGCCGTCGCGCTGTTCACGCAGGCCTGCGACGGCGGCGACCTGCGCGGCTGCAACGCTCTCGGCTACATGCTCGAGCACGCGCGTGCCGTGCCCGAGGATGCCGCGCGCGCGGCGACGCTGTACCGGCGCGCGTGCGACGGCGCGATCCTCGCGGGCTGCACGAGCCTCGGCACGCTCTACACGCGCGGTGCGGGCGTGCCGCGCGATCCGGCGCGCGCCGTGCCGCTCTTCGATCACGCCTGCCAGGGCGGCAACATGCTCGCCTGCTCGAACCTGGGCTCGCTCTACGAGACGGGCACGGGCGTGGCGACCGTCGACATGCGGCGCGCGACCGATCTGTATCGCCGCGCGTGCGACGGCGGGGAAGGGCGCGGCTGCTTCAACATGGCGCGCCTCTACGAGACGGGCGCCTTGAGCACGGCGCCCTCGCTCGACCGCGCGCACCAGTACTACCAGCGGGCGTGCACGGCCGGGTACGCGCCGGCCTGCGAGCATGCGCTCACGATCACGAGCGAGACGCCCGCGCCGGCGCCGGCGCGGCAGTAGCGTCAGCGGCCGAGATCGAGGCTTGAAGTCCTCGGCTCCGATCGACTATCGTGAGGCCCGCAGCGCAGTCGATCGGGAGGGGACGACATGAACGCGAGCGTGATGACGACGGCCGAGCTTCTGGACGCGACGGTTGCCTGGGCCCGGTTCCGCACCTGACAGACAGTCCGATGCGTGCGTTCCTCGAGCGGGACACGACGGCGAGCATGTTTCTTCCGGCCATCGAGCGCGCCCGGGCGCTGCTGGCGAGCATGCCGCGCGAGGACAGCGCGTTCGCTCGCCTGACCGAGGAGCTCGTCGCGCTCGATGCGCGTCACGACGCCCGCGGTCGCTTCGTCGTGCTCAGCCTCCAGGCCTTCACGCGTCATCCAGATGAGGCAATCGCGAAAAAGGCGCGTGACCTTCTCCTCCTCTTCTTCCCGATGGGTCTGTCGTTCATCACGGCGAGCTACGCGGAGGAAGCGGGCCTCGGCCTCGTGCGCGCCGAGCTGCTCACGGCCGAGCATCGCTCGTGGCTCGCGTCCTTTCCGATGCCAGGCGCGCGGACGCTCGAGAGCGAGCTCGACGCCCTCCAGGCGGACGCGCGCGCGGTCGGAGCGAAGGCGACCGAGCGAGGCACGCTCGGTTCGGACGGCGCCGTGGTGACGCCGCAGGACATGCTCGATGCGCGGCGCACGATCGTGCGCCTCGTGCAGCGCGTGATCAGCAACTGGGGCGCGCTCGAGCGCGAGGGCCTGCTCGACGCAACCGCGGTCACCTACACGCACGCCCTGCGCGACGGCTGGAACCAGCGCGTGAAGACGGCGACGGACAACGCGGCCGCGCGCCGCGCGAGCGAGCCGACGGCGCCCACGGGCCCCACGGCACCGACCGGGACCTGAACCGCTCCGATTTTCCGTCACGACGATCGGAGGTTCCGGATGAACAAGGCCAGTGGATCGGTCGCTGTTTTCGTCGTTCTCCTCGGGTGCACCCCGACACCGAGTGCGTCGACCCCTACGACGGTGATGCCCGGCTCGGAAACGGCCGCGACGTTCTCCGCGGCATCGCCCTCCGGGCCCGCGACGATGGTCGTGCAATCGAACGGTGGCTCGACGGTCTTCATGTCCGCGTGGTCGGAAGACGGCAGCAACTGGCACCCGTGCGACCTCTTCTCATGCGGGTACGGCGGCCCGATGCCTGTCGCGGTTCAGCAAGGGAACTTCAGAGGGGACCCGGCCGTCGCCGCCGGCCTGCCTGGTAGCGGCATCGTCATGGCGGCGAACATCGCCGATCGTGCCCAGCCGTACTTTCATCAGAACGGGCTCGTCGTCGTCTCGATGTCGATCGACGGCGGACGAAACTGGATCTCGACTCAGGAGGTCAACCCGTACGGCAGCGGCGACGGATGCGACGAAGGGGGACAGGATCAGGAAGACCTCAGCTACGACCCGACCACCGACACGTTCTGGGTGGCGTGGCGCCACGCAGGCATGGCCACCTACGGCCTCTGCGTCCGAGGCTTCTACGTCGTGCCCGGCCAGTACGCGATCGAGTGGCTCGGGCCCACGTACGAGGTGGAGAACGTCGACCGCACGCCGTTCTTCGGGGTGGGAGGAGTGCGCGTTCGGCACCACAGCGACCTCTTGACCGTCGTGTACTCGAACAGCGATCACGACCAATTCAGCGGATGTCCGGGAGGGCTGGAGATGCGCTGGTTCTCGAACTCGAGCCCGGACTTCGGGCACAGCTGGAGCGCGAGCCACCAGATCTTCGACAGCCACGACTTCAACTGGTGCTTCGGCAGGAACACGCTCACCCAAGGCTTCCGCAACTTCTCGTTCGACGTCGACTTTGTCGGGACCTACTGGGCCGCCATCGTCGAGAGCCCCAACCGGATCCGCGTCTTCTACAGCATCGATCGAACCAACTGGGTGGCCGACACGGTGTTCACGACCGCTGCCGTCAGGACGATGGGCCACCCCGCGATCGCTGGCGACGGCCGGGGGAACATCGGGCTGTCTTTCTACGAGACGGATACGAACAACACGCCGCGCGTGAGTCGCTGGTTCGCAGCTCGCAGCTCGGATCTCACGCAGCCTTGGAGCGTGGCGCTCCCGATCGAGACGACGTTCGACATTCCGACCGCCGCGTCCGGTCGCGGCCTCGGTGACTATCAAGGGATGAGCGCGGTGAACCCAGACTTGTTCCCTGGTGCGGACGGAGGAACGTTCTTTCCGGTCTGGACCGGCCGCGCCGCCAGCGGTCTCGTTGTTCGCGGCGCTTTCGTCAGCTACACCCCATGATGCGACCGACCGCCGACTACTTCGGACTCACGTGGCTCGTCGCGGTTGCATCGTGCTTTGCGGTGGGAGGATGTTCCTGCGCGGTGAGCCATGAGCTCGACGCCTCGGAATCGGGAACGTCGGCAGATGCAACCGTCGGCGCTGACGCGGGCGAAACAGGCGGCGATGCATGGGTGTGCAATCCGACCAGTCCCACCTTCCTCAATGGCGGGTGCACGGCAGAGGCTGACGTCGCGTGTCAAGCATGGGCTCAAACCCTCGCGCCAAGCGGCACGATAGCTGCGTCTCGCTGCGATGGGAACGTGTTCACGTGCACTCGAGGAGCTGACTGCGAGATCGACCCCATGCACTTCCTCTGCACCTGCAGCGGCACGCTCCTCTGCCGCCAAGATGAGGTCTGCATCAGCGACACGCCGGGCGGGCCCACGCGCTGCGTGCCGATATGCAGCGGAACCTGATCACCGCCGTCCTGATCTCGTCGTCAGCAGTGTCGGGCTGCTACGCGAGTCATCTGCGCCCGGAGCGCGACGCGGCGTCACCGCCGCCACTCGATGCGTTCGTCGCAGACGCGCCCGAGCATGACGCGGGCTCGCGAGATGCGGGACGACCGACCACCGACACCGGCCCTTGTCCTCACGACTACATCATCTTTCCCTCGTGCACCCCGGCCGAGCTGCAGATGTGCTTCGATCGCGCGTGGGCGCAGGCCGCTGGCGCCATCCCGCACGTGAGCTGTGTTCAGTTGGGCGACACGTACGCGACCTGCGCCGCAGCCGACAGCTGCGACTCCACCGGTCGCTGCCTCTGCAACGCGTCCCGCATCTGCGCGACGAATGAGGTCTGCGTGAGCGACACGCCCGATGGTCCCACCCGGTGCCAACGATTCTGCACTGCTGACTGAACCGGGCACGTGATACATCGGGCGACCCTGTGGTGCGCCATCTTGCCCAAGCTCCGTGCCACTTGGGCGCATCCAGCCGTTGGAGTCGGTCGTCGACGAGTCACGATCTGGGGTCGTCAGGCCCCTAGTACGAGAGGGCCGAACCTCGCGAGCGCTTGCTGGGGTCTCGCGACATCGGTTGTGCCTCCGAGCGGGAGCCAGGGAGGTGCACGGTAGGGTGCCCTGATGCGTTCGGTCGCTCGGAAGGACCCTTGCTCGATGCGCACAGAAGCCAGCGCGGAGGGTCCAAGGCCGCCCGGAGATACCTTCGCAGGCCGAGGCGACGTCACAGCGTCGGGACGTGGCTCGTCATTCGTTCGGAAACGAGGAACGGAGGATGGCCATGGGTACGCGCTTCGTGGTGGTCGGTTCGGGGTATGCGGGAGTGCTGGCGGCGGTGCGCCTGGCGGCGCACGCGGGGCCGGGCGCCGTGACGCTCGTGGATCCGGTGCTGAAGCTGGTCGAGCGGGTGCGTCTGCACGAAGCGCTCGTCCACGGGCGGGACGTCGAGGTCCCGCTCGAGGCGCTCGCCGAGCGCTGCGGGATCCACCTCGTCCGCGGGCGCGTGCGGGATCTGCGCGCCCACGCGGTCACGCTCGAGGACGGGCGCGATCTGCCCTTCGAGCGCTGCATCGTCGCGACCGGCTCGGAGATCGCACGGGGCACGCCAGGCTCGCGCGAGCACGCGCACGCCCTCGAGCCCGGGACGGTGGCCGGGCTCCGGGACGAGCTCTCGCGCGCGCAGCGGGTGGCGGTGCTCGGCGGCGGGCTCACCGGCGTCGAGGTGGCCGCCGAGATCGCCGAGACGACGCCCGGAAAGCGCGTCGCGCTCGTCACCCGCGCGCTCGTGCCGATGCAGACGCCGGCCGCGCGCGCGCACATCGAGGGCGTGCTGCGCCGCCTCGGCGTCGAGCTCGTGCTGGGCGAGCGCGTGGAGGAGATCGAGCGTGGCCGCGCCCGGACGAGCGAACGCAGCGTGCCCTTCGATCTTGCCATCGACACGCTGGGCTTCGCGTCGCGCGCACCCGCCTTCCTGTCCGGGCCGACCGACGCGATGGGGCGCGTCCTCACCGACACCACACTCGCGATGCGCGGCCGGCCCGATGTGTTTCTCGCGGGCGATCTGGCAGCGCCCGAGGGTACGCTCGCGGGGGAGCCGATGATCCGTGGCTGCCAGAGCGCGATGCCGATGGGCGCGCACGCCGCCGACGCGGCGTGGGCGAGCGTCCGTGGCGAGCCCGTGCTGCCCTTCGTCTTCCAGCCGAACGGGTTCTGCATCAGCCTCGGCCGCCACGAGGGCGCGATCGACGCGTACGGACGCGTGCTGCGCCGTCGCGCCGCGGTCTGGGTGAAGGAAGGCATCTGCCGCTACACGATCGCCGCGATCCGCTGGCAGGCGCGCGGTATCGACTACCGCTGGCGGCCCTTCGTCGGGCGGCGGGCACGCGCGCTCGCGGCACTGCCCGCGGCGTCGCTCACCGAGGCGAGCGCGTCGTGAGCACCGCGGCCAGCGATCCGCTCGGCGAGGACCGCCCGTATCTGTTCGGGGTCGCCTACCGCATGCTCGGGAGCGCGTCGGAGGCCGAGGACGTGCTGCAAGACGCGTGGCTGCGCGTGCAGCACGTGCCCGAGAGCGAGATGCGCTCGCGTCGCGCCTATCTCACGCGCGTCGTGGTGCGGCTCTGCCTCGACGTGCTGCGCTCGGGGCGCAAGACGCGCGAGAGCTACGTCGGCACCTGGCTCCCGGAGCCCGTGCAGAGCGGCCCCGAGGAGCGCGCCTCGAGCCTGAGCTTCGCGCTGCTCCTCTTGCTCGAGTCGCTCTCGCCGCTCGAGCGGGCGGTGTTCCTGCTGCACGAGGTCTTCGACTACACGCACGGCGAGATCGCCGCCGTCGTCGAGCGCGACGAAGGCGCGGTGCGCAAGCTGCTCTCGCGCGCCCGCGAGCACGTGCGCGAGGGCCGCCCGCGCTTCACGACGCGCCCCGAGGATCACCAGCGCATGCTCGGCCAGTTCCTCGCGACGGTGTCGACGGGCGATCTCGCGGGCCTCGAGGCGATCCTCGCCGAGGACGTCGTCACGCGCACGGACGGCGGCGGCCGCGTGCAGGCGGCGCTCAAGCCGCTCGTCGGGCGCGCGAAGACGGCGAAGTTCTGGCTCGGCGTCGCCAAGCAGGGCCTCGCGAAGGGCGCGGCCTATGCCGCGGAGCTCGGTGAGGTGAACGGCGCGCCCGCGATCCTGCTCTTCGTCGAGGGCGTGCTCGATCAGGTGCTCAGCATCGACACCGACGGCACGCAGATCACGGCCATCTACTGCGTGCGCAACCCGGAGAAGCTCGCCCGCGTCACGCGCCGCGCGTGACGCGTCTTCAACGCGACGGGATGCGGAACGCGAGGCGCGGCGTCGTCGAGGCGTTCGGGAACGCCGCGCCGAGGAGCGAGGCCACGCGCATGAACGTCGTGCCCTGATCGGCCTCGACGATGGTCGCGCACACGGCGGCGCCGCACACCGAGCGCGTCGTCGCGCTGATGGCCGACTCCGCGCGCGTGCCCTCGTCGGCGCGGAACGAGAACGCGCCCGTCGTGAACGGCCGCGGCGGCGCTTCCTCGTCGCTGACGGGCTGCGGCACGCCGGGGATCATCGCGACGGTCGAGGCCGGCGGCACGCCCGCGTCGGCCACGTCCACCTGGTTGAAGCGCACGCTCATTCCTTGGTCGCGCGTCCAGAGCACGAGCTGCAGGTGCCCGCCGGGCGCGGCGACGGTGGGCTGGCCGTCGCAGTCCACGTAGTGGCCGCCGCGGCAAGCGTCGTAGACCTCGCTCCAGTGCGAGGTGAAGTCCTCCCAGGGGCGCTCGCTGCCCGGGAACGCGACCGGGCCGCTGCTCGGCACGACCTCGGGATTGGAGATGGTCATCCAGTGGATCACGGGGCTGCCGTCGGGGAGGCGCACCGCGATGGCCATCTCGTGGTAGCCCGACGAGAGCAGCGTCTGCACCACGCCCACGAAGGTGCCGTAGGGCACGATGCCGTGGATCGTCAGCGCCGCGAGCGAGCGGGCAGGCGCGGCCTGGATGCGCTCGCGCAGCTGCGCGTAGCCATCGGACGTCACCTCGCTCGCCGGCGGCACGCCGCGCGTGAGCGTGTAGAGCGCGTGCCCGTCCACGTGCATCTCGGTGTTCGTGATCTCGATGCGGAGCGCGTTGCTCGGCGTCGTCGCGTCGTTGCGCAGCGAGATCGGCACCTCGAGCGCGCCCACGAGCGGCGGCAGCTCCGGGTCCGAGGGCGGCGGCGCTTCGCTTCCGCAGGCCGCGAGCAGCGACGAGGCGAGCGCGAACGGGGCGGCGTAGCGGAGCGAGGCGATGCGCATGGCCGCGGAGAGTAGACGCTCCCGGCCCCCGACCTCAACCGCGACGACGCACGCTCCCGAAACGACGAAGGCCCACCGCCCTGGGGCGATGGGCCTCTCGAGAGAGCCTCCCCGAGGCTCGAATGACGCTCAGAGGAAGATGTCGAACATGTAGCCGACCGAGAGGCCGATGTAGAGGCGCGAGGGGTGGTCGCCCAACGCGTTCACGCAGTTCCCTTCGAGCCCCGTCGTCGTGTCGGGCGCCGTCGCCACGCAGCTGTCGCTCGCGCTGTTGAGGACGGTCTCGCCGCCGGCGTAGAGGCGCAGGAGAATGCCCTCGTCGAAGCGGTACTCGAGGCCGAGCGACCAGTCGAAGTACGCCGCGAAGCTGTAGTAGCGGTGGATGTGGACGGCGCGATCGCTGCTGTCCCAGGTCAGCGGGCCGCCGGCCGCGCCCGCGCGCAGCACGAGCGCGAAGTGATCCTGCGGGAGCACGAGCGAGAGGCCGCCGGCCACGCGCGCGCCGTCACGGCTCACGCCGCCGCCGAGATCGATGCGCAGGTTGCGCAGCGGCTGCGCGAGCAGGCTCGCGCCGACGACGCCGTAGGGCGTGTCCACGCCGCCCGTGAGCTCGACGCCGAGGAGGCGGTCCCAGCGCTGGTGCATCGGATCGGTGGCCGGCGTCGGCTCGACCTGGTCGGAGACTTCCGGCTCGGGATCGTCGGCCGCGGCGAGCGAGGGCTGGGCGCCGAGCAACAGGGCCGCGAGCGACAGAGTGCCGACGAGGGCGGCGGACAGGAGATCGAGCAGGCGCACGCGCGTCATGACGAAGATCCTTCGGAGGCGAGACCAGGAAAGCTCGTCCCGGCGGCCCGGGACACGCGCTCGCGAGCGCGCGGGGAGGACCGTGGAGACGAGCCGAGCCCACCACCCCTGGTGACGGGCCCCCGTGCTTACGCAAAGGTGAGGCCGAGGGCAAGCCTTTCGGACGGCCCCGGGACCGGAGGGGCCGGGGAACGCACGGTCCGCGCGGAAGTCCCGCCATTCGAGGGGCTCCGGGGGCGGCTCGGCCTCCGATCGCATCCGTTCGGCGGGAGACGGTGGACGGGGCCCGCCGGGCGCGATAGCCCACCCTCGTGCATCCATTGACGGCGCACGTGCGTAGTGCAGAGCCCGTGGTGACGGGCTGGGGCCGCCTCGGGGTCCCCGGGGTCGAGGTCCGCTCCACCAACCTCGAGCGACTGAGCGAGTCGGCCGTGCTCTCGCGCGGCCTCGGCCGCAGCTACGGCGACAGCTCGCTCCCGCCGCCGGGCGTGCGCGAGGTGATCGGCACCGCGCTCGCGGATCGCCTCCTCGCCTTCGATCCCGAGACGGGGCTCTTGCGCGCCGAGGCGGGCACGTCGCTGCTCGCGCTCAACCGCCTCTTCCTCGAGCGCGGCTGGTTCGTTCCCGTCACGCCCGGCACGCAGTTCGTGACGCTCGGCGGGATGGTCGCCTCGGACGTGCACGGCAAGGACCACCACGTGCACGGCTGCTTCGGCGAGCACGTCACGCGCCTGAAGATGCGCGTGCCCGACGGTCGCGTGCTCTGGTGCTCGGACACGGAGCACCCCGACCTGTTCCGCGCGACGATCGGCGGCATGGGCCTGACGGGGCACATCCTCGAGGTCGAGGTGCCGCTGCGCCGCATCCGCTCGCCGTGGATCCAGCAAGAGAGCGTGCGCGTCGACGACCTCGACGGGTTCCTCGCCGCGCTCGGCGACGCCGCCAAGCGCCTGCCGTACACGATGGGCTGGATCGACTGCCTCAAGCGCGGGCGCGGCATGGGGCGCGGCATCTTGATGGCGGGCGATTGGGCGAGCCCCGACGTCGCGCCGTCGAAGTTCCCGGCGCCGCACCTGCGGCCCACCTTGCCCTTCGATCTGCCGAGCTGGCTGCTCGGGCGCTTCTCGGTCGCCGCGTTCAACGAGGCGTACTTCCGCAGCCACGTCGCGCGTCGGCGCGAGGGGATCGTGCACTGGGAGTCGTTCTTCTATCCGCTCGACATCGTCGACGAGTGGAACCGCATGTACGGCAAGCGCGGCTTCACGCAGTACCAGTGCGTGGTGCCCGAGAAGCAGCGCCCCGGGGCGGCGCGGCGCGTGCTCGAGATTCTCACGCGTGCGGGCGGCGCGAGCTTCCTCTGCGTGATCAAGGACTGCGGGCCCGAAGGGAAGGGCATGCTCTCGTTCCCGATGGAGGGCGTGTCGATCGCGCTCGACATCCCGGTGCGCGACGCGACGCAGGCGCTCGTGGACCAGCTCAACGAGCAGGTCATCCGTGAGGGGGGGCGCATCTACCTCACGAAGGACGGCTTCACGCGCCCGGAGCACTTCCGCGCGATGGAGCCGCGGCTGCCAGCCTTCCTCGACGTGCGCCGCAAGTGGGATCCCGAGGGAAAGATCCGGAGCGCGCAGTCGGTGCGCCTGTTCGGGGATGCGGCCGCGCCCTCCGGGCGGTAGGAGAGGCAGCACGATGAAGCAGCGGCGTCCTCTCTCGGTGGCGATCCTCGGTGCGACGAGCGGCATGGGGCGCGCGCTCGCGCGGCGCCTCGCCAAGCGCGGCGACCGCGTGTTCGTGCTCGGCGTCGATCGCGGCGAGCTCGAGCGCTCGGCGGCCGACCTCGCGGTGCACGCCGGCAGCGAGGTGAAGTGGGCCGAGTGCGATCTGCTGCGGCCCGAGACCTTCGGGCCGGCGCTCGCGGCGGCGGACCGCGCGCTCGGCGGGGTGGACACGATCGTGGTGACGGCGGCGCTCTTCGCGACGCAGGACGCGCTCGAGAAGGACGCCGCGCTCACGGCGAAGCTCTTGACCGCCGACTTCACGAACACGGTGCTCTTCTGCGAGGAGGCCAAGCGCCTCTTGCTCGCGGGCGGCGGCGGCACGCTCTGCGTGTTCTCGAGCGTCGCGGGCGACCGCGGGCGCAAGCCAGTGATTCTCTACGGCGCGAGCAAGGCCGGGCTCACGGCGTACCTCGAAGGGCTCGATCACAAGCACCACGCGGATGGCCTGCGCGTGATCACCGTGAAGCCCGGCTTCGTGAAGACGGCGATGACGGCGGGCCTGAAGCCGCCGCCCTTCGCGGGCGAGCCGGACGAGGTCGCGGCGCGCGTGGTGCGCGCGATCGATCGCGCCGAGCCCGTCGTGTACGCGCCCGCGCCCTGGGCCGCCGTGATGGGCGTGATCCGCGGAATGCCCCGCTTCGTGATGCGCCGCGTCGGATTCTGAGCCGTCTCGGCTCTCTTCTCCTCTTCCGAGCGCTGACAACGAGCTCCGCCCATCTCTCGCCTGTCGCAGCCGCGGCGGGCACGGGGGGCGCTCCTCGCTACCGCATCGCGCGCGAACGGCGGCCGAGGGCTCTGCCCTCGCGCTCCCCCGAGCTCCGTGTCGCGCGTGCGGCTCCGAAGCCGGTCTCGTCAGGTCAGTCCGTGGCTCTCGAGGGCCTCGGCCCACAGGAGTGCCGCGTGCTGTCTGAAGAAGCGGCGCAGCAGATCCGCGACCGCGGGCTCGCTCACGTCGCCGCGAGCGACGGCAGCGAGGAGAGCGCTCGACTCGTTCTCGCCGAGCGCCTCGATCGTCATCGGCGCAGGGCAGCACCCGTATCCGTCGTACGAGATGCGGACGAGCCGAACGCGGCCCGCGTCGTCGACGTCCCAGTCCGAGAACACCGCGCCGTCCTGGAGGCAGAGGCAGAACCGACAGGGCCGCGTCGGCATCGTCGCATGGAGGCTCACGCGCATCGTTCGGTCGAGGTCGAGGCGCGAGCCGCGCGCGATAGCACGACCGGCGCGGCCCCCTCTCCCGCTTCGCGGGAGAGCTGGGCTGCGCCGGCGGCGCATCTGCGGTGAACGAAAATGGGCCTCCCATCGAGTGATCGCCTGCCGCGCCGGGCGGGAGCGCCCCTTTGCCCACGCCTTGCGAGCAAACAGCGGCTCGCTGCGGAATGTGTTCAAAGCGTCGCACCCGCCCGCCGCTACCCATGGGGAAGCCTGCTTTTGAAAACCAGACGCGCCTGCGGCTCCTCCACAGACGAAGCCGCTGCGCAGCTTCGTCGACGTGCGAGGGTGGACCCTCGCGCTCCCCACCTTCGTCTCCGCGCGGCACCTTCTCCGGGAGCGCGAGGGCTTGGCCCTCGCCTGCGCCGAATCGGCGGAGCCGGTTCGGCTGTGGAGGAGCCGAAGGCGCCGCGGTTTTTCAAAGCAGCCCACCTCATGGGTAGCGTCGGGCGGGTGCGAGGCTTTGAACGCGATGAGCGGAGCGCCGTCGTTCGCGCGGAGCGTCCGCGGGCAAAGGGTCGCTCCCGACCGACGCGGCCTGGTGATCGACCGCCAGATCGGTATCGAGCCATTCTCGACACTTAGACCTTCATTTTCGTACCAGGGTTGGGGTGAGGGACTGCGAAGTGGGCGCCGGATCGCGTCTCTGCGATCGAACGGCCGCCACTTCCGCGGAGCTCACCCCTCGCCGATCGAGTGCAGGAACTCCTCCGCCTCGCGCAGCTCCGCGTCCTCGATGCGCGCCCGACGCGCCCAGAGCACCGCCTTCTGGTGATCGCCCTGCCGGTTCGCGATCTGCGCCTGGCGCAGGAACGCGACCGCCTTGCTCATCGGGCCCGGCGTCTTCTGCAGCGTGACCACCTTCAGCGCGTTCATCGCCGAGGCGTCGTCGCCGAGCTGGATCGCCAGCTCCGCGAGCTCGGCCGCCACGAGGTTCGACTGCTTGTCGGTCTCGAGCGCGACCTTCAACCACTCGAGCTGCGTCTGCGGATCCCCCGAGAGACCGGCGATGCGCGCCATCCGCTGCTGGAGCGAAGCGAGCGCGGGGCTGCGCTTCTTGCCCTTGGCCTGGATGGCGCCCTGGAGGATCTCCACGGCCTCCGCGAGCGCGTCCGAGCCGATGAGCGCGTCGACGAGCAGCACGAGCAGGTCGAGGTCGTCTTCCTTGCTCGCGAGCGCCTCGCGCAGCGGCGGGATCGCGCGCGCGGGCGACTGCAGGTCGTGCAGGTAGATCTCGCCTGCGCGGCGCAGCGCCGCATCGCGCGTCTCGCCCTGGCTCTCCTGCGCGTCCACGAGCAGCACGGCCGCGAGCTCCTCGAACGCGCCGATGCTCTCGTAGAGCGCCCGCAGCGCGTTGCGGATCTCCGGATTCGCCGGCTGGTCCTGGAGCGCGCGCTCGAGGCCCTCGCGCGCGCCCGCCGGGTCGCCCGCCTCCGCCGCTGCTTGGTGCAGGCGCAGCGCCATCTCGGCCTGCGCCTCGCCGGTCTCGAGCGCGATCAAGCGCGTCGCGTGCGAGACCACGTCCGCCCACCGCTGCGCGCCCGAGTCGAGCTCGACCAGCGTGCGCAGCGCCGTCACGTCCGAGGGATCCCGATCGACCCACGCCGCGAGCACGTCGCGGCTGCGCGCGCCGTCCCCGCCCGCGCGCAGCACGCTCGAAAGTCGCAGCGTGACCGTGCGCTCGTTCTCGCGGTCGCCCTGATCCGCGAGCGTCTCGCGATGCGCATCGAGCGCGGCCACGAGCGTCGCCTGCGCGCTCTTCGGGTCGATGCGGAAGCTCTCCTCCGCGTCCTCGAGCGCGCCCTGCGTGTCGCGCAGCGTCAGGCGCAGCCCGCTCCGCGAGGCCAGCAGGCGCGCGCGGTTCTTGTCGGCATTCGGATGCGCGTCGAGCGCCACGCGCACGGCCTCGGCGGCGTCGTCGACGCGCCCCGATTGCGAGAGCGCGTCCACGAGCTCCCCGAGCAGCTCGAGATCGCCGGGCGCGAGCGCCGCGGCCTCGCGCAGCACGTCCGCCGCGCGCTCGGGCGCACCGAGCTCGTTCTTGTAGAGCGCCGCCGCTTCGCGGAAGCGCGTCAGGCGCGCCGCCTCCGTGTCCCGGTGCGCCGCGTCGAACGCGATCATCTCGGCGAGCGCGTCGAGGTCGTTCCGCTCGCGGAGCGTCTTCTCCAGGCGCTTGCGCAGCTTCTCGTGCGTCGGCGCCGCCTTGAAGCCCACGTCGAGCGCGCGGAGCGCCGCGTCGGCGTCCTCGAGCTCCGTCAGCTGATCGGCGAGCGAGAGGGCGAGCTTGGCCGCCGCCTCGCCGGTCTCCACGGCGAGCAGTCGCTCGCCGAGCGTCGCGCGGTCACGCGCGTCGTCGTTCTTCCCATAGAGCTCGTAGAGCGCGCGCAGCAGCGCGGCGTCCTCGGGCGCCCAGTCGAGGCCAGCGCGGTACGCCTCCATCGCGTCCTCGCGGCGCGTCTTGGCATACAGGCCGCCGGTGCGGAGCGAGAGCGCAGCCACCGCCGTCGCGTCATTCCGATCGCGCGCGCGATCGAGCTGCAGGCGGAGCAGATCCGCGAGCTCCTCGTTCCGCCCGGCGCGCTCGAACACGTCGGCCAGCGCCTGCGAGGCGCCGAGGTGATCCGGATCCTCCTCGAGCACCTCGCGGAGCACCGAGATCGCGTCCTCTTGCGCGGCGAATGGGCCCATCAGGCGCGCGGCGAGCTCCATGCGGAGCGCGTTGCGATCCTCGGGCTCGATCAGGCCCTCGAGCGTGCGGCGCACGAGCTGCTCGAAGCCCTCGCGATCGCGCAGCGCGACGAAGACGTCGGCCGCGGGCCCCCAGAGCGCGCGGTCGCGCGGCTCGGCCTCGATGAGGCGCGCGTACGTCTGCGCGGCGAGCGCGGGGTCGCCTCCCGGCTGCGCCGCGAGCGCGGCGAGGTCCTTCGAGAGCTGCTCGGTGCGCTGCGCGTCGCCCGACGCGTCGGACGCCTCCACCGCGACCTGCGTCCAGCGAATCGCGCCCGCGAGATCGCCGGCGGCCTTGCGGCGCTCGGCGAGCGTGGTCGGGATCCAGAGCGCGCCCGCGAGCCCGTCGAGCGAGGCGCGCGCGATCTCGGCGCCCTTCACGAGCACGCGCTCGGCGTCGGCCTCCCGACCGAGCTCGATCGCCACCTGCGAGGCCTCGCGCACGTCGTCGACCGACGCGCCCTCGCCCTGGATGCGCTCGAGGAGGTAGCCGAGCAGGAGCGACTTGTCGCCCGAGGCGCGCGCCGTGCGCTCCCAGAGCGCGGCGAGGCCGTCGTAGGTGCCCGAGCGCGCGTCGGTCGGGAACTGCGCGGCTGCCTCGGCCGCGGCGCGCGCGGCGCGCGCGTTGTCTCCGTCGCGCTGCACGGCGTCGGCCAGCGTGTCGAGACCGCTCTGCAGCGTCTCGGCGTCGCGCAGCTCGACCTCGGCGATGCGGTAGAGCGCGTCGGTCTTCGCGCTCTCGGGGATGTCGTCCTCGGGCTTGCCGAGCGTGCTCGTGTCGACGCCGGCGGCCACGAGACGGCGCAGCACGCGGATCTCCTCGATTCGATCGCCGCGGGCCGCGGCGACGCGCGAGAGCGCGCGCCACGCGTCGACGGTGCGGACCCCGAGCGCTTCGACGCGCTGGTAGGCCTCGGCCGCCGCCGCGAGGTCGCGCACGTCGTTCTCGAGGATGTCGGCGAGGCTCATCAGGAGATCCGACGCGAGCGGTGCGTCGTCCTTGCGGCGCGTCGAGCGCTCGACGAGCTTCTTGAGCGCCTCGGCGAGCTTGGCGCTCTCGCCGTGCTTCTGCGCCGTGGCGCGCGCGAGCGTCACTTGCGCGGTCCACTCGGGCGCGAGCTCCATCGCCTGGATGCGCGCGTCGAGCGCGGCCTTGGGATCGTTCTTGAGCTCCTCGAGGAGCTGCGCGCGATCGGCGAGCACCTTCGCACGCGGAAGGCCCGACTCGTCCAGCGAGAGGCGCTTGGCGATGATCTTCTCGGCGAGCTCGGTCTCCTTGCGGGTGATGAGCACCTTCGTGAAGCGCGCCGCCTCGGCGCTGCTCTGCTGCGCCGTCTCCACGGCCGACTCGAGCAGCTCGTTCGCCTGCGCGTCCTGGCCGCGCTCGCGCGCCAGGCGCGAGAGCTCGTAGAGCACCTCGCTCGCGCCGACCTGCACGTCGGGCGAGTCGGGCGACTGGCGCCGCACGAGGAGAAGCAGTGCGCGGTAGGCGCGCTCGCTGCGGTCGAGCTGGCCGCCCTCGCGGGCGAGCTGGCCGAGCAGGCGCAGGATGCCGGCGTGGCCGAGGTCCATGCTCGAGGCCTTGTCGAGGTGGTCGAGCGCCTCCTTGATGTCGCCGGCCGCGTGCGCGACCTGCGCCAGCTGGTAGTGCGCGTGCGCGCGCTCGGGCGAGCGGCGGCGGCCGAAGTCCGTGATCATCTGCTCGAGCACGGCGCGCGCCTCGTCGAGGCGGCCCGCCGTGCGATAGCCCTCGGCGAGCGTGCTCTTGAGATCCTGATCGATCTCGCCGCGCTGCCGCGCCGCTTCGAGCATGCCGATCGCGTGCTCCGAGACGCCGAGCTCGCGGTAGAGGCCGGCCGCTTCCTTCACGTAGGCGGCCTGCACGTCGCCCGTGGCGTGCGTCGCGCCGTCACGCAAGAGGTTCGCGAGCTCGAGCTGCTTGCCCGACTTGCGGTAGAGGTCCGCGAGGCGATCGCGCGCCGTGGACGAGGTCGGGTCTTCGCCGACCGCGCGCTCGAGCGCGAGGATCGCGCGGTCGGTGCGGCCCGCGGCCAGGCGCGCGTCGGCGAGGCGCAGCGCGACCTGGTTGCGTGCCTCGACGCCCTTCGTCGCGTCGAGCTGCTTCTCGAGCCACTCGGCGGCGAGCGCCGGCTCGTTCCTTCCCAGGTGGATGCGCGAGAGCGCCTCGAGCGCGTCGATGCTGGGCGCCAGGCCCACCACTCGGCGATACGCCTGGAGCGCGCGCTCGGTGTCGCGCAGCTGCTCTTCGCCGATCTTCGCGACGCGGCTCCACAGGCCCGCGGCACGCGCCGGATCCTGATCCTCGAGACGGCGCGCCTGGCCGCCGAGCAGATCGGCGAGCTCGGCGCTGCGGCCCTTGCCCTCGAGCACCGAGGTGACCTCGGCGATCGAGTCCTGGTGGCCGGGCTGATCGGAGAGGTTCGCACGGAGCATCTCCACGCGGCCGCCCTTGTCCTCGAGGTGGCCGAGCAGGCGTGCGACCTCGAGACGAACCACGAGCTTGCGGTCGGCGGGCAGCTCGAGCTCGAGCTCGCGCTTGCGCAGCGCGAGCAGCTCGGGCACGCGGCCGCGCGCCTCGTACGTCTTGGCGAGCCGATCGACGACCTCGCCGTCCTCGAGCGTGTCCTCGATGACCTGCTGGTAGAGGCGCATCGCGCGCGCCTCGTCGTTCAGCTTGCTCATCGCGAGGTCGCCGGCGCGGCGCAGCAGCGCGCGCGACTCGGCGGGCGGCAGCGGGAGGCGCGAGCCCTCGACGAGCCAGTCGATCGCGTGCGCGATGCGACCCGCCTCGGTCTCGAGGCGCACGAGCGCCGAGAGCGCGTCGAGCGCGGTCTTGTCGGCCGGCCGCTCGCCGCGCGCGGGCTCGCCCTTGAGCCAGAGCCGCGTCGCCGTGCGCTGCAGGCGCCCGAGGATCTCGCGCGTGAGCACCGGGTCCTTCAGGTTCTCTTCGGCGATCTTCGCGGCGTCGAAGAGCGTGTCGAGATCGCCCGGGAGCTGATCGGCGAGCGCGAGGAGCGTGTCGACCAGGCGCTTGCCGGGCGCGCGCCACGAGAGGCGCGCGAGCTCGCGCAGCGTCTCCTGGTGCGCCGGATCGAACGCGAGCGCGCGCGCGAGCAGCGTCTCGGCCTTCTCGAGGTCGCCGCGGCGATCGCGGTGCCACGTGGCGAGGCGCACGAAGAAGCCCCGGAGCAGATCCGACGCCGCGCGGGCCTCGGTGGCCGAGAGGCGCCCGGCCTCGGCCTCGAGGGCCGGCTCGGTCGCCGCCGCGAGCGCATCCCACGCGCCCTTGGCCTCGGCGCTCGCCTCGACGGCCGCGAGCAGCGGCTCTTCGATGGCGCGGAGCGCGAAGCTCGAGTCGACGAGCGTGTGCGCGACGGTGGTGAAGTCGCCCGCCGCTGCCGCGAGCCGCACGAGCTGCACGGCGACGCCCGTGTCCTTCGGCTGCAGGGCGAACGCGGCGCGCGCGGCCTCGAGGGCCTCGGCTCCGGCGCCGAGCGCCTCGAATTGATCGGCGGCCCGCTTGGCGAGCGCGAGCGCGCGGAGCGGATCGTTGCTCAGCGTGCCGCTCGCCGCGGCGAGGGCCGTCGCCGCTTCCTTGTCGCGGCCCGAAGCGCTCGCGAGGCGCATCATCTCGCGCTCGAGCGCGTCGTCCTCGGGCGTGAGCGTGAACGCGTCGCGCACGTGCTCGAAGGCACGCCCCTGATCGTTCTTGCGCTGCTCTTCGAGCTGCGCCGCTTCGCGCAGCAGGCGCACGCGGCCGCGGGCGTCGTTGCCCGCCGCCTCGAGCCGGTTGGGCAGGAGGCCCAGCAGGGCGTCCACGTCGTCCGTGCGCCGCGCGGCCTCGGCGAGGCCTTCGACGGCGCCGGCCTTCGCGCTCGGCACCTCGATCAGCGTGGCGAGACCGCCGCGCGCGCCGGCGTGGCCGGGATCGAGCCGGATGGCCTCGTGATAGAGGCGCGCGGCGCTGTCGACGTCGCCGAGCGGGCCGGCGCGCAGCGCGGCGAGGCGCACGAGCATCTGCACCGCGCGCTCCGCGTCGCGCTTGCTCGCGCGATCGAGCAGCTCGTTCTTGTCGGTGTGCGCGCCCGTCGCGTCGTAGAGGCGCGACAGCGCGTCGACGCTCTCGTTCGTCTCGCCGAACTCGTCGGCGATGCCGCGCCACGTGACGATCGCGGCGCTGGCGTCGCCGAGCTCGATCTCCTGGATGCGCGCGATCTCGACGAGGTCGGTGCGGCGCACGGCCGGCGGCAGCGGCAGCGCGGCGCGCGCGGCGAGCGTGGTCGCGCGATCGGCGTGCCGGCCGAGCTCCGCGAGCAGGTGGCTCTTGGCCTCGAGCGCCTCGAGGTCGCCCGGATCGGCGGCGAGACGGCGGTCCCACGAGGCGAGGGCGCGATCGCGCTCGCCGAGCTCGGCGGCCAGGCGCGCCGCGCTTCCGAGGGCGCGACGGCGCTCGCCCGCGTCTTGCTCGAGCGTGGCGAGCTGCTCGAGGAGCGCGAGCAGATCCTGACGGCGATCCGTGGCCGCGCCGAGCAGGCTCGCGAGCCTCCGCGCGACCTCGAGACGGCGCGCCGCGCTCGCGCCCTCGGCATCGAGCACGCGCCGATAGAGCGCCTCGGCGGCCGCGCGATCGGTGCGCGCGCGGACGTCACCTGCGGCGACGAGCAGCTCGTTGCGACGCGAGCCGCTGCTGGCCGCGGCGGCCGCGACCTCGAGCGCGTCGGCGAGCGGGCCGTGCGCGCCGATCTGCTCGGCCACCTTCGCGAGCCGGTCCTCGGCCTCGCCATCGGAGGGATCGAGCGCGAGCAAGGCGGCCCACTGCTCGAGCGCTGCCTCGGGCTGCCCGGCGCTCTCGGCCATGTTGGCGAGCTCGCGGTGGAGGGCGACCTTGTCGGGCCCGGTCGAGAACGCGAGGGCCGCGCGCGTGACGCGCTCGTAGTCGGCAGGCTTGCCGGCGTCCTTGTAGCGGTCGCGCAGCTCGTTGAGCGCCTCGCGTCGCACCTCGGGCGAGGCGGTCTCGAGGGCGAGCACGCGCTCGACGAGGGCGGTCGCCTCGGTGCTCGCCTGGCCGGCCGCGAGGAGCGCGCGCGCCTCTTCGAGCGCTGCGCCGGCGTTGCCGATGTCGTCGAGGTAGGTGCGCGCGATCTGCAGGCGCCGCTCGGCCGTCTCGGCGTCGTCGCCCTTGCGCCAGAGCGCGATGAGCTCTTCGTGGCGGCCTTGCCGCTCGAGCAGGCGCTCGAGCGAGACCTTCAGCTGCGCATCGTTCGGGCGCAGCGACGAGAGCTCGGCGAGGTAGCCGATCGCGCGGTCGGGCTGGCCGGCGAAGTCCTTGGCGAGCTGCACGGCCTCTTCGAGCAGCTGCGTCTTGCGGTAGCTGTCCTCGGCCGCGGCGAGCGCGCGGTCGTAGAGACCGAGCAGGTCGTTCCACTTCTCGCGGACGGTCAGGAGCACGGTGACTCGCGCGAGCGCCCAGTCGGCGCGGGGATCGAGCGTGAGCACCCGAGTCAGGACCTCGGCGAGGTAGGGCGACTCCTCGCCGAACCACTCCTCGTGGAAGCCGGAGGCGCGCGGGCCGATGGCCGCGACCTGGGCGGCCGTCAGGTTCCGGGCGAGCACGTCGCGGTAGAGCTGTCCGACCTCATCGGGCTTTTGCAGCTTCGCGGCGATGTCCTCCAGCTCGTCCCAGAGGCCGAGATCGTCGGGAGAAGCCTCGACGGCTGCGAGGGCAGACTGGAGACGGGGATCGAGATCGCTCATGGCGTCGTCCTCTTCCGTGCTCCCGAGGGTCGGAGCAGGGACCGGCAGCATATCGAAGCTCGCCGCCGAATGGATCCGCAAAAGGAGGCGCAAGAGCGCGAGGTGCGCCAGCTTTTCGGTGGACGGGCGTCAGCGGTGCGGAGGCTCGGCGAGCAGCTCGGCGAGGGCCCGGACGAGCTCGTCGGGCGGGAGCGGCTTGACCAGGTGGAGGTCGGCGCCCGCCTCGAGGGATCGACGTCGATGCGCTTCGCCAGCGTGCCCCGTCAGCGCCGCGAGCCGCAAGCGCCGCTCGGGGTCGCGGGCGCGCAGACCGCGCAGGACCTCGACGCCGTCGACGTCGCCCAGCCCGAGATCCACGAGCACGCACTCGATGCCGTGCGCGGCCACGGCCTCGATGCCTTGCGCGCCGTCTCGGGTGTCGACCACCACGTGCCCGGCCATCTCGAGCGTGACGCGGAGAAGAAAACGCAGGTCGTCGTCGTCCTCGATCACCAGCACGTAAGCCACGAGGGTTTGCTAGCGCCGATGACCGCGGTGCGCGGGGGACGATTCGCGCCGCGATCAGGCACGCCGGGAACCCCGGATGCGATCCGGAGGCGTCACTGTCGGAGCTGGCGCGCGCGCTCCTGCGGGCCGGCTCCCCACCAGCGTCGGCAGGCGCGGCGGAACGAAGCGAGGTCGGCGTAGCCGAGCCCACGGCGCACGTCGATCGGGCGAAGGCCGCTCAAGAGGAGGCGGTCGGCGGCCTGGCGTCGCGCCTGGTCGATCAGCACGCGCACGTGGGCCCGCTCGCGCGAGAGGCGCGCCTGGAGCGTGCGTGGCGCGAGGCCCAGCTGCGTCGCGAGCTGCTCGAGGGGCGCTCCGCCGGAGAGCACGATGCGCTGCAGCGCGTGGCGCGCCGCGATGGCCAGGCGCGTGTCGGCGGCCCGCGCGCGCTCGAGATCGACGAGGCGGCGCGCGAGGCGGTGCATGCGCGCGTCGGCCGTGCGGATCGGCAGCGCGAGCACGTCGGCACCGAGCTCGAGGCGATCGACGGCGGCGCCTTCGTGGATCTCGCAGCCGAGCGCCTGCTCGAGCGCGCGTCGCCGCGTGTGCATCGGCGCGGCGACGTAGGCCTCGCGCGGAGAGGCGTCCCGCTCGCCGGTGCTGCGGTGGATCAGCTCCACGGCCACGGCGAGCGCGGTCTCGCGGGCGAGCGCGCCGCCGTCCGTGCGCGCGTCGTGGGCCGCGCGGTGCACGAGCGCGGCGCTCCCGTCCTCGCGCTCGGCGAGGTCGAAGATCGCGTCGTCGTGCAGGACGTCGGACGCCGCCGAGAGCGAGGCCAGTGCGCCGCGGACGTCGGGCGCCGTCATCGCCGCGAGCTCGACCGCTCCGAACGCGCCGGGCCGCGCGGCGCGCGCCGCGTCGACCGCGAAGTCCCGCGCCTCGGGCAGCGCGGCGACGTCCTGCCAGAACCGGTCTTCGATCTCGGCCGGGATCCACCCGTGCTCGTCGGGCGCGAGCGCCGTCTCGAGCGGGGCGAGCACTCCTTGCGGCAGCTGCATCGTGGCGCCCAGATCGAGGAGCGCGTGCGCGAGGACGGGGGAGCCCCACGGATCGGAAGCAGTGGTCGGTTCGCCAGGCATGCTCGAGCCTCGAGCGAGCGCCGTTCCAACGCGCCCAGTCGAGAATCAAGCGCTCGGTGGGGCGCGCACGTCACACCGGTGACGCCGGAGCGCGCCCGGGGGCCACACATGGGGCGCGACCCTGGCGCTACCGCCGACCTCTTTCTCCGCGCGGCCTCGCCGGACATTCTGGTTCAGCTCGCGCGCGGGCTGCGGCGCAGCATCGTGGCGGAGGCGCCGTGGCCTAGGCGCGGTGGCAGAGGCGCGGTGGCAGAGGCGCGGTGGCGGAGGCGCCGAGGCAGCGTCGAGGAGCGAGCGTGCGTCTTGCCCGTGTCGCCTAAGCCGGCGGCGCTTCAGAGCGCCGGGGAGCTTTCGGGGTACTGGGCAAGGAATCGAGAGCGGGACAAGGGATTCGAACCCTCGACTTCAACCTTGGCAAGGTTGCACTCTACCACTGAGTTAGTCCCGCAGAGAGGACGGCGTAGGTAGCGCGGCCTCCGGGAGACGTCAAGGACGGCGTGCACTCTCCGCGCGCGAGGCGTACGCCGAGGCGATGGGCACGCGGCGCGAGACGGACAGCATGGGCGAGGTCGAGGTCCCGGAGAGCGCTTACTGGGGCGCCCAGACGGCGCGCTCGCTCGCGAACTTTCCCATCGGCGAGCAGCGGATGCCCCGCGAGGTGGTGCTCGCCCTCGTGGAGCTGAAGCGATCGGCGGCGGAGGTGAACGCCGATCTCGGCCTGCTCGATCCGGCGCGGCGCGATCTGATCGTGCGCGCCGCCGACGAGGTCCTCGCCGGCCAGCACGACGGCGAGTTCCCGCTCGTCGTCTTCCAGACGGGCTCGGGCACGCAGACGAACATGAACGTGAACGAGGTGCTCGCCGGGCGTGCGAACGAGCTCGCCGGCCACGGGCGCGGCGGCAAGACGCCCGTGCACCCGAACGACCACGTGAACCTCTCGCAGTCGTCGAACGACACGTTCCCGACGGCGATGAGCCTCGCGGCGGTCGAGGCCGTCACGCGCCACCTCTTGCCGGCGGCGCGCGCGCTCGAGGCCACGCTCGTGGAGAAGAGCACGGCCTTCGCGGGCGTCGTGAAGATCGGTCGCACGCACCTGATGGACGCGACGCCGCTCACGCTCGGCCAGGAGATCTCGGGCTGGGCCCGCCAGATCCGGCTCGGCATCGAGGCGATCGAGCGTTCGGTGCCGGCGCTGGGCGAGCTCGCCGCCGGAGGAACCGCCGTCGGCACCGGCTTGAACGCGCACCCGGACTTCGCGGAGCGCGTGGCCGCGCGCCTGGCCGAGCGCACGGGCCTGCCGCTCGTGAGCGCGCCCAACAAGTTCGCCGCGCTCGCGGGGCACGACGCGTTCGTCGGCGCGCACGGCGCGATCAAGCAGCTCGCGACCGCGTGCATGAAGATCGCGAACGACGTGCGCTGGCTCGCGAGCGGCCCGCGCGCGGGGCTCGGCGAGATCACGATCCCCGACAACGAGCCCGGCTCGTCGATCATGCCGGGCAAGGTGAACCCCACGCAGTGCGAGGCGCTGACGATGGTGGCCGTGCAGGTGATGGGGAACGACGCGGTGATCGGGATCGCCGCCTCGCAGGGCAACTTCGAGCTGAACGTCTACAAGCCGCTCATCGCTTCGAGCTTTTTGTCCTCGGTGCGCCTGCTGGGCGACGTGATGCGCAGCTTCGACGAGCGCTGCGCCCGCGGCATCGAGCCGAACCGCGCGGTCATCGCCGAGCACGTCGCGCGCTCGCTCATGCTCGTCACGGCGCTCACGCCGAGGGTCGGCTACGACGCTGCTGCCGCGATCGCGAAGAAGGCGCACCACGACGGAACGACGCTGCGCGAGGCGGCGATCGCTCTCGGCACGCTCACCGGGGACGAGCTCGACGCGCTCGTGCGTCCCGAAGAGATGACGCGCCCCACGCGCTGACCGCGTCGATCGTCAGCGGCTCTTGCTCCTCGAGCGGCCGCGCGACTTCGGCTTGGGCGGGATCGGCGTCGGCCGCGCGCGCGTGCCGAGCGCGCCGAACATGCCGTCGACGCCGTGCCGTGCGCAGGCATAGAGCGCCGCGAGCACCGCGAGATCCGCGAGCGCCCGCCGCGTCATGCCCGCCGGGATCACGAGCTTGTAGGTCTCCGAGACGAAGCGAAGCCAGCGGAGCAGCTTGCGCACGTCGTCCTGCGCGATCTCGCCGTGCCAGTGCACCACGCGCTCCACGAGCAGGCGCTGGTGACGGCGCAGGAACTCGCCCATCGAGACGGGGCTCGCCATCACGCTCGCGCGCGGCCGGCAGATCTGCAGCAGGTCCTGCAGGTACTCGTCCCAGTGGTGGGCCAGGCCGCGGTTCTCGGGGCGCCGCAGGTAGCGCACGCGCCGCACGGAGAGATCGGCGCGCACGCGCGTCTGCACGTGCGGGACGACGGCCATCAGGTCGTAGAGCGTGCGCGACGGGGCGCCCTCGGTCGCGGGCTCGCGGTAGCGCCACCAGCGCCACATCTGCGACCACGTGCGGAGCGAGAGCGTGGGGTCGTCGGTCGAGTCGGCGACGACGAAGCGCCCGTCCTCCACGCGGAACACCGTCACCCAGTGCGACCACTCCTCGACGCAGAGGAGCACGGGCGTGCGCGCGCGCAGGTGCGAGACGAGCATCTTGCGCGCCGACTCGGGATCGGTGCGCCGGTGGAGCACCAGGTCGCAGCCCACGGCGCGCGCGGCGCGCGTCATCTGGACCTCGTTCGTGCCCGACCACCAGTGCGTCTTGGCGGTGTCTCGGAGCCGGACGACGTCCACGGTGCGGCCGAGCGCGAGCAGCGCGTGCTTGAGCGCGACCGGCCCACACGTCCATTCGTTGGGCTGCGGATAGAAGCCTGCACCGAACGACGAGGGCGGCACGGGGCCCGACTGTACCCGCGGTGCGCCCGTCGGCCAGCCGGACGTGAAGAACGCGAAAAACGCGCGGATTCGGCCCCGAAATCGGCCGGATCCGGGGGATCCCCGCCCCGGCCCCTTCAGTCGGCCATGATCGCGCGGTAGGCGCGCTGGTCCTCGGCCATGCGCTGGTAGATGCGGTGCTTGCGCTCGTGGAACGCGCGGACGGCGCCGTCGGCCGGCGCGACGACGCGCTCGACCTCGTTCATCGAGGCCATCGCGGTCGGCAGGTCGGCGATGTCGCCGCTCGCGACGGCCCCGAGCATCGCGGCGCCGAGGAGCACGGCCTCCTTCTCCTTCGGCAGCACGACCTTCGTGCCCGTCGCGTCGGCGTGCTCGCGCACGAAGACGTGGCTCTTGGTGTCGCCGCCGCAGGCGATCATGGTGTCGATGCGATAGCCCGCCGCGTTCATCGCATCGACGATGTGGCGCGTGCCGTGCGCGATGGCCTGGACGGTCGACAGATAGAGGAGCGCGAGCGCATCGACCGAGGCGTCGAGCGAGAGCCCGCTGATCATCCCGCGCAGCGTGGGATCGGCCCGCGGCGAGCGGTTGCCGTGGAAGTCGGGCTCGACGTGCAGGTCGCGCGTGAGGGCGGCGGGGAAGGGCGCTCCCTCGGCGAGCGCATCGAGGCGCGCATCGAGCAGCGCGTAGGCGCTCGTCCCGTTGGCCCGCGCCTCGGCACGCAGCTCGGGGCCGCGCGCGTGGCTGTCGATCACGTGGTCGATGAGCGCGCCCGTCGCCGACTGCCCGCCCTCCGTGAGCCAGAGCCCCGGCACCATCGCGGAGTGGTAGGGCCCCCAGATCCCGTCGATGAACTTCGGCGCGGCGCTCACGGCCATGTGGCACGTCGAGGTGCCGCCGATCAGCGCCAGGCGCGTCTCGAGCACGTCGGGCGAGAGCGACGCGGCCCCCGCGCCGAGCAGGCCGAGGCCGCCCGCGTGCGCGTCGATGATCGCGACGGCGCACGCGATCCCCGGCGCGAGCCCGAGCTCGCGGGCCGCCTCCGCCGTGAGCGCGCCGGCGCGCTCGCCCATGGGCCGGACCTTCGCGCCGATCTTCGCGTGGTCGTTCGCGGCGAGGTCACCGAGGCCCACCGCGGAGAAGAAGGTGTCGTCCCAGCGGCCTTGCTCGCCGAGGTAGGTCCACTTGCACACGGTCGTGCAGAGCGAGCGCACGTCGGCCCCGCTCGCGCGGAAGAGCAGCCAGTCCGGCAGGTCGAAGAAGCGCGCCGCCTTCGCCCAGGCGCTCGGCAGCTTCTCCTTCAGCCAGAGCAGCTTCGGCGGCTCCATCTCGGGCGACATCGTGCCGCCCACGAAGCGCAGCACGTCGTGGCGGGTCGCGTTGATGCGCGCCGTCTGATCGAGCGCGCGGTGGTCCATCCACACGATCACGTCCTGCTCGGGCGCGCCGTCGGGCGAGACGCTCACGGGGCCGCCGGCGGCGTCGACCGCGACGAGCGAGCACGTCGCGTCGAAGCCGATCCCCACGACGTCGGTGGGCGCCGCGCCCGCGGCCTGCATCGCCGCGCGCGTCGCGTCGCAGGCGCTCTGCCAGATGGCGGCCGACGACTGCTGCACGAAGTCCGGCGCCGGCTTCCACACGGGAAAGGGCGCGACCCCCATGCCGCGTCGCGTGCCGCGCCGATCGAAGAGCGCCGCGCGCGCGCTCGTGGTGCCCACGTCGATGCCGAGATAGAGGCGTTCCCCGCTCATCCGGTCCGGATATCACGGGAGGCCGCACGGCTGCACCTCGACCTCGCGCGGCTGTGCGCCCCATCGGCGTCAGCGTCGACCACGAAGTCTCCGGCCCCGCTGCCGCCCGTCGCGCTCGCTGCGGAGCCGGTCCCGGATGCGGCTCGGGACGCCCGATCCGCGATCGGTCGGCTCGTCAACGTCCGCGCGTCGCGTCGATCGTGGCGTCGGTGCTCGCGTCGTTCCCGACGGACGCGTCGTCGGGCTGCCACACGTCGGCATCGATGCAGTGCGGCGCGGCGAAGCGTTCGGGAAACGGCTCCGTCGGGCAGCTCACGAGGCCCGCGCTGGAGCAGACGCAGCCCGCGTGGTCGACCGTGTCCCGACAGCCGAGCTGGCTCGACCAGACGACGGTCACGTCGAAGCGGCAGCTGGCCGGCAGTGCGCACGGGATGGTGCACATCGAGCCGGGGCAGGTCACCGGGTCGAGCGCCCTCGGGCACCCGTCCTGCGGAGTGCCGCAAGCACAGGCGGCGAGGCTCGCGGCGACGAAGGACACGAGGCAAATCCTCGTGGCTCGGGCTCGCCGGTCGCGACGAGGACCACCGCGCTCGGTGTTTCCGGTGGCGAGCGCCCGGTCGGACGCGGAGGCCGCGCCCACGAGGCCGCGCGCTCGGTGGCGCGTCGTTCGCGCCGCATCGTCGTCGTCGGGGCGCGAAAGGATGGGCTCCATGCCGGCCGATGATACGCGTGCGCGGGCGGCGAAGGCGGAGCCGCGGCGGCGAGCGCCAGGCCTCGCTGGACACGCGACCCACGTGCAGATTTCCGGTGGATGACGGCGTGGTCGGTCCGGGCGCAGGGCCCCACTCTGTTCCTCATCCGCCCCGCGCGCGCGTGTAGCATTCGGCACCGTGGAGCCTCGCGCCTCGCGCCCCGACGACGACTACGCCGCGCTGACGACTCTCTGGCGGGATCGCGGCGTCGTGCTCGCGGAGGCGGCCGACGGAAGCCAGTCGCTCGCCGCCTCCGATCGCGCGCTCACCACGGGCATGACCGAGTCGGCCGGCGGCCTGCGCCTCGACGAGACGACGCGCGCGACGCTCGCGCGCGAGCCGCTGGAGCTCGGCGCGCTGCTCGGGCGCGGCGGTCAGGGGATCGTGCAGGTCGCCGAGCAGCGCTCGCTCCGGCGCGAGGTCGCGGTCAAGCGCCTGGCCGATCACGCGGACGAGTCGGGGCTCGCGAGCCTCTTGAAAGAGGCGTGGGTCGGAGGCCTGCTCGCGCACCCGAACGTCGCGCCCGTGCACGCGCTCGTCGAGCTCGACGGGCAGCCCGCCGTGGTGATGAAGCGCATCGCCGGGCGCAGCTGGCGCGAGGTGATGCGCGATCCGGCGCTCTTGCCCGAGGGCGAGCACGGCGATCCGCTCGCGTTCCACCTGCGCGTGCTCGTCGCCGTGTGCAACGCCGTGCACCACGCGCACCAGCGCGGCGTGCTGCACCTCGATCTGAAGCCCGAGAACGTGATGCTCGGCCGCTTCGGCGAGATCTGCGTCGTCGACTGGGGCCTCTCGGCGTCGTTCGGCCCCGAGGCGCCCCCCTGGATGCCGCGCGCCGACGCGATCCGATCGGTCGCCGGCACGCCGGACTACATGGCGCCCGAGATCGCGAGCGTCGCGGCCGAGGAGATCTCGCCGCGCACGGACGTCTATCTGCTCGGCGCGGTGCTCCACGAGATCGTCACGGGCCGCGCGCCGCACCGGGGCGGCACGGCGATCGATCGCATGATGCGCGCGTACCGATCCGAGCCGCAGACGTATCCGAAGGAGACGCCCGCGGGGCTCGTCTCGATCCTGCACCGCGCGATGAGCCGCGCGCCCGAGGACCGCTTCCCCTCGGTCGAAGCGCTGCGCGACGCCATCGAGCAGTTCACGCGTGAGCGCCGCGCCGAAGAGCGCATCGCCGAGGCGCGCCTGCGCGTGGGGAGCCTCGAGCTCGCGGTGGACGAGGCGGCGGGCGAGATCGAGATCGCGCGCGCGTTCGGCGCCGCGCGCTTCGCCCTCGCCGAGGCCGAGAGCGCGCGCCCCGATCACGAGGGCAAGGCCGCGCTCCACGAGCGCATGCACGTCGCCATGGCGCGGAGCGCGCTCGCGGCGGGCGACATCCCGGTCGCAGAGAGCCACCTCGCGCAGCTCGCCGACACGCCCGAGGAGCTCGCCGCGCGCCTGCGCGAGCTGCGCGAGCGCGCCGCCGAGCGCACGCGCCGCGTCCGCTCCCTCGAGAGCCTCGCGAAGGAGGCCGACCTCGACGAGGGGAGCCGCTTCCGGCGCCTCGTGCTCCTCTTCTTCTCCCTGGTGCTGCTCGTCGGCAACGTGGTGTTCGGGCTCGCCGACCGCGCCGGCGTCGTCCCGCACTCGTACGGCGCCATGATCGTGCAGGGCTTCGCCATCATGGCGGCCGTGGGCGCGTACGTGTGGTCGCAGCGTCGCGCGCTCTTCCGCAACCACGCGAACGGCGTGCTCTTCGGCGTCGCGATCCTCTCGTTCCTCTCCATGCAGTCGCTCTGGGGCGTGCTCTGGATGCTGGGCGTCCCCTTCGAGCGCGGCGCGCTCGTGGTCGGCGTGGCGTATCTGCTGGCCGGCGGCGGCGTGACGACGCTGGTGAGCCTGCGCTTCGTCCCGTCCGTCCTGTTCGCCGGCGTCGCCCTGGTGCTCGCGCCGATCTTCCCGGCGCACGCATGGACGATCCTCGGCGTCGGCTCGGGGCTCGCGCTCGCCACGGTGGGCCTGGCGTGGCCGCTCGAGCGGAGGCAGGCCGCGTGACGGCAACGCCGCTCGCCGAGACGCTCGCCTCCTTCCAGACGCTCCTCGCCTCGCGTGGCGTGCAGGTGAGCTCGCTCCGCGCGCGCGAGGACGGAACGCTCGGCGCTTCGTCGCCCACGCTCTTGGCGGAGGGCGAGAAGGCCGAGCCGGGCTCGATCGTGCTCGCGCGCGAAGAGCTGGCCGCGGGCAAGCTGCTCGGTCGCGGCGGGATGGGCGAGGTGCGTCTCGCGGTGCAGCGCAGCCTGCGGCGCGAGGTCGCCATCAAGACCGTGCTCGAGAAGCACGACCCACTCTCGCAGGCGGCGCTCCTGAAGGAAGCGTGGGCGGGCGGCGCGCTCGAGCACCCGAGCGTGGTCCCGATCCACACGCTCGCGCAGCTCGAGGGCGAGGCCGCCGTCGTGATGAAGCGCGTCGCCGGCGTGAGCTGGGCCGAGATCCTCGCGATGCCCGACGAGCACGCGCGCTTCACCGGGCCGGGCGCGCTGGAGGCGCACCTGCGCGTGTTCGTGCAGGTGTGCCACGCGATCGACTTCGCCCACGAGCGCGGGATCCTCCACCTCGATCTGAAGCCCGAGAACGTGATGATCGGCGACCTCGGCGAGGTCTACGTGCTCGACTGGGGCCTCGCCGCGTCCACGACCGGCGGGCCGGCGTGGCTCCCGCCCGGCAAGGAGATGTCTCTGCCGGCCGGCACGCCGGGCTACATGGCGCCCGAGCTCGCCGCCGCGATCCACGACCGCATCGGCCCGCGCACCGACGTGTATCTGCTCGGCGCGCTGCTCCATCACGTGGTGACGGGCCGCATGCGCCACGAGGGCGACAACCTCTTCCACACGCTCTTCCGCGCCTACACCGACGACCCGCCGGCCTACGGGCCCGAGGTGCCGAAGGGGCTCGCGGCGATCCTCACGCGCGCGATGCAGCGCGACGTCGACGCTCGCTACGAGAGCGCGCGGGCGCTGCGCGAGGCGGTCGAGGCCTTCCTCGCGCATCGCGAGGCCGAGCACTACCTCGAGCGCGCCGAGGAGACGCTCACGAAGATCGACGCGCGCCTCGCGGCCCACGTGAAGGGCGACGCCGAGGTGCAGGCGCTCCTCGCCGAGGCAGAGGTGGCGCTCTTCCAGGTCCGTCGCACGTGGGCCGCGCACCCGCGCGTGGCCGAGGTGGAGCGCGGGCTCGTCGCGCGCCGCATCGAGCACGCCGTCCTCGAGAAGAAGCTCGATGCCGCGCGGGATCTCTCTCGCGAGCTCGATCCGCTGCCGCCGGCGCTGGCCTCGAAGATCGCCGCGCTCGAGGCCGACGTGGCCGCGCGCCAGCGCTACGAGCGCGGGCTCGAGGAGATGGAGCGCGAGCTCGACTTCTCGTTCGGCACGGCCGCGCGGCGCGGTCTCTTCGGCGTGCTGGGCCTCCTCTGGGCGGTGTTCAGCATCCTGCTGGGGCTCGTGCACCGATCGGGCGTGATGCCGTTCGGCTATCGCGAGCTCTTCGTCGAGAGCGTCCTGCTCGCGCTCGTGCTCGGCCCCTTCGCCTGGCTCGCGCGCGGCCGCTACCTCGCCAACCGCGCCAACCGCCGCCTCTGGGGCGGCCTCTCGTTCCTGGCGCTCGCGGTCGAGCTCTTCTTCGCGTCGTGCGCGCTCGCCGGGATCGGCGTGGAGGAGGCCATCGCGATGACGCCCGTGATCTACGCCTTCGGCTTCGCGACGCTCGGCATCGCGCTCGATCGGCGCCTGCTCCTCGGCGCGCCGCCGCTCTTGCTCTCGGCGTTCGCGGCCGCCGCCGTGCCGCGCTACTCGCTCGATCTCGTCGGCGTGGGCGGCGGCGTCGCGGTCGCTCTCGTGCTCTGGGCCTGGCGCGGCGGCGGCGAGCGCAAGAGCGTCCTCCCGTAGCGCCGCGCCGTCAGAGCGCGAGCTTGATGTTGTTCTTCGCGAGCATGTCCTTGAAGCCGTTCTTGTCGTTCGACTTCATGTAGGCCTCGGTCGGCTCGACCTGATCGGTCTTCACGAGCTCGATCAGGTGGTCGTTCATCGTCTGCATGCCGAGCGCGCGGCCGGTCTGCATCACGCTCGCGAGCTGGAAGGTCTTTCCCTCGCGGATGAGGTTCGCGACGGCGGGCGTCGCGATCAGGATCTCGTACGCCGCGACGCGGCCGCCGCCCTTCTTCTTGCAGAGCATCTGGGAGACGACGCCGCGGATCGACTCGCTCAGCATCGTGCGGATCTGCTCCTGCCGGTCGGCCGGGAACTGATCGATGATGCGGTCGACGGTGCTCGGCGCGCTCGTCGTGTGCAGCGTGCCGAACACGAGGTGGCCCGTCTCGGCCGTCTCGATGGCGATGGCGATCGTCTCGAGGTCGCGCATCTCGCCGACGAGCACGATGTCCGGATCTTCGCGGAGAGCGGCACGCAGCGCGCTCTTGAAGCTCATCGTGTGCACGCCGACCTCGCGCTGGTTCACGAGGCAGTTCTTCGTGGGGTGCACGAACTCGATCGGGTCCTCGATCGTGATGATGTGATCGGAGCGCTTCTCGTTGATCACGTCGATGAGCGCTGCGAGCGTGGTGCTCTTGCCGGAGCCGGTCGGCCCCGTGACCAGCACGAGGCCCTTCGAGAGGTAACAGAGCTCGAGCACCTTCGGCGGGATGCCGAGCTGCTCGGGCGTGAGGATCTTGAACGGGATCTGGCGGAAGACGGCGCCGATGCCGCGGCGGTCGACGAAGTAGTTGGCGCGGAAGCGCGCGACGCCCTCGATCGCATGCGCGAAGTCGCTGTCGTTCTTCTCGTCGAACTCGGCGCGGTTGCGCGCCGGGATGATCTCCATGAGCACGTTGCGCAGCTCGTCGGACGAGACGGGCGCGCGATCGAAGAGCGGGACCATCTCGCCGTGGCGGCGCACGAGCGGCACGGTGTCGCTCGTGCAGTGCAGATCGCTCGCGCCGACGGCGACCATCATGCGCAGCCAGTGGTTGAGCTTCGGCTCGCCGGGCACGGGCTCGATGCGGGTGCCCGTGGCGGCGACGGCGCTGACCTTCGGCGCGGGCTCGGGCTTCGGAGGCGCGGCCGGCGCGGGGGCAGCCGGGGCGGGCGCCGCGGCGGGCGTCGGAGCCGCAGCGGGGGGCGCGATCGCGGCGCCGGCGATCGGCGCCGGCCGCGACGACTTCCGCGCGCCGCCGGCCGACTTCTTCGCCGAGGCGACGGGCTTGGGCGTGATCGGGGCGGGCGCGACGACGGGCGCAGCTCCGGCGGGCTTCACGCCGACGCGCCACTGCTGTGGGCCGCTCGCGTCCACCTGGACGTCCACGCGCACGCCGGCCTCGGTCACGTGCGGGAAGGTCGTCGTGCGCGTGCGCCGCAGCTCGTCGACGGAGGCGGGGGGAGCCGCCTCCTGCACGAGCTGCACGACCTGCGCGTGATCGATCGGCGCGTTGCTCTGTCGCGTCTCGCCGTCGCCGAACCGGAAGCGCACGGGCTCCCCCGAGGCGAGCATCAGCTCGGCGGCGCCCTGTCGAACGAGGTGTTGCACGTAGAAGTCGAGCCGCAGCATCGCGCGCCAGCGTAACGAAGGTCCGACGGAAGAGGCGAGCGCGATGCGTGTTACAAGGACAGCGGACCATGGGCGTACGCAACGAGGGGCGGGCGATGGCGGCGCGACGCACGGGCAGTGGCGGCTCCTGGAGCGACGATCCGCGCCTGCGCGCGCTCGCCATCGTGATCTTCGTCGCGCTGACCGGGACGATCCTCTACGCCCTGCGGGGGGTGCTCTCGCCGATCTTCTTCTCGCTCGGCGTCGCGTACCTGCTCGACCCGGTGGTCGATCGCTTCGAGCGCGCGGGCGTGCCGCGCGGGGTCGCCATCACCATCGTGCTCGGCCTATTGGCGCTCGTGACGGTGCTCTTCCTCCTGCTCGTCTTGCCCGCGATCATCGGTGAGGTGGTGCAGTTCGCGCGCGAGCTGCCGGCGCAGATGCGCGCGCTCGACGCGCAGGCCGAGCCCTGGCTCGCGGCGCACGGGATCCCGGTGCCGCACACGGTCGACGAGGCGCTCGCCGAGCTCTCGCTCGCGCCCACCGAGCTCGCCGAGCGCGCGGCCGCGCCGGCGCGCGAGATCCTGAGCTACGTGCTCGGCGGGACGGTCACCGTGATCGGCGCCGTCGCGGGCGCGCTCGTGATCCCCGTGCTCGTCTTCTATCTGCTCTACGACTTCGATCGCATGGTCGAGGGCGCGCGGGATCTGGTGCCGCTCCGCTACCGCGCGTACGTGGTCGAGGTCGCGAGCGAGATCGATGGCGTGCTCGGCCAGTTCGTGCGCGGTCAGCTCCTCGTGATGATCGCGATGGGCGTGCTCTACGCGGTCGCGTACTCGCTCGTGGGCGTGCGCCTCGCGATCCCGATCGCGCTCGTCGCTGGGCTGCTCGCGTTCATCCCCTACGTGGGCAGCGGCTCGGCGCTCGTGATGGCGCTCCTCATGTGCGTGGTGGACTGGACCGGGTGGACCAAGCCGATCCTCGTGATCGTGGCGTACGGCGTCTGCCAGTTCCTCGAAGGGTTCGTGGTGGTGCCGCGGATCGTCGGCGACAAGGTGGGCCTGCCGGCGGTGTGGGTGCTCGTCGCGTTGATGATCGGCGGTGAGGTGTTCGGTTTCCTCGGCGTGCTGCTCGCCGTGCCGGTGGCCGCGGTCGTGAAGATCTTCGTGGTGCGCGGGCTCGCGTACTACCGGCGCTCGGGGATGTACTCGGGGCAGCAGCCGAGCTCGGCGCCGCCGCCGTCCTTCGCGCCGGACCACGATCTGCTCTTCGGGCCGGCGAGCCCCGCAGCGAGCGACGGCGAGGACGAGTGAGGCGCGCGGCGCTGGGGCTCGCGATCGCGGCGTCGGCGATCACGGCCGGCGCGCTCGCGCAGGGGCGCGGGTCGATCGATCTGCGTCTCGTCGCGGGCGGCGGCGTGCTCGCGCGGCCGGGGGAGCGAGCGGGCGAGGGCGGCGGTGTCCCGGTGCGCGTGGTGGGCAACGGATGGACGTGCGACGCGACGACGCAGGCGCGCGCCGACGCGTCGATCGCGGATGCGGTCGGCGACGTGCAGACGGGCCTGGTGGCGGCGGTGGGCGGCTGCCCGAGCGACGAGCCGCTCTTCGCGGTGCTCGGCCACGACGCGCGCTGGCCCTGGCCCGCGGCGGTCGACGGCACGGCCGAGCGATTCGCGGCGGCGCTCGCGCTCGCACGAGAGGCCGCGGCGCGCGCAGGGCACTACCGGGGCGAGGTCGAGTGGGACTCCCCGCGCGGCTACACGGAGGGGAGCGATGCGTACCTGCTGCTCACGGGCCCCCGATGCGACGACGAGGTCGGGTGCGCCGTGAGCGTGGCGGCGCTCGCCCGCGTGCGGGGCGGGCAGGCCTCGGTGGTGATCGCGCGCCCCTCGCACGGGGGCTTCGGCGACGAGCAGACGAGCCACTGCCGCGCCCGCTGGCAGGGCGTGGTGGACGTGGACGGAGACGGCGTGATCGAGCTGGTCGAGACGCAGCGCTGCGACGGCGCGTTCCTCGTGCGCCTCGTGCGCGAGAGCACGCGCCCGGAGGGCGAGGTCGTGTGGGAGGCCCGCTACGTCGGGAGCCCGCTCCGAGCGACGGTCGACCGTGCGCCGCGGCCGACGCATCCGCGCTGAGCGGGTCGCGTCTGCGCGATCGAGCTCCCCCCGGGCATTCGCCGGTGGCGATCGCGGCGGTGGCCCAGACCGGCGGGGGAGATGCGGCGCCTCCATGGCCGAGCCGGTCGAGGTCGATCGCCCGCGGGCTGTGCGAAACACCGCGCTTGATCGGGCTGCCGCCGCCGCGCGAACATCCAGGCGAGCCATGAGCGAGACCACCGCGAACAAGTGCGACAACTGCGGCGCGCCCTACGAGGACGGGCTCGCGAGCTGCGCGTTCTGCGACATGCCCATCGTCGGCCGCAGCGCCGGCGTGCGCTGCCCCGCGTGCAGCGAGCTCAACACGGCCGACCGGCGCGCGTGCGCGATGTGCGGCGCCGCCTTCACGAAGGGCTGCGTCTTCTGCGGCCGGGTCGCCTTCCTCACCGCGACCGCGTGCCCCGGCTGCAACGAGGCCTTCGCCGGCGCCGAGCAGCGCAAGTCGCAGCGCGAGGCGCAGGCCAAGCAGCAGCAGCAGATGCAGCTCGCGCAGCAGGGGCTCAGCGCCGTCACCGGGTTCGCCGCGTCGCAGGCCGGACAGGCGCTGATCGGGAGCCTCGTGGGCGGCGGCGCGCCCTCGCACGGGGGCAAGCCGGCTTCGGGCGGCGGCGAGGGCCTGCTCGGCCAGCTCTTCGACGCCGTCATCCACTCGAACGACAAGAACATCAAGCGCTGATCGCGCGAGAGAGAACGGAAGCGAGCAAGCATGGATCTGCGGGATCGGGTCGCCCTCGTCACGGGCGGAGCGTCGGGCCTCGGGCGCGCGACGGTGCTCGCGCTCGTCGAGCGCGGTGCGAAGGTCGCCATCGTCGATCGCGACGCCGAGCGCGCGACGGCGCTCGCGGACGAGCTCGGTGGGCGCGCGTGGGCCGCGTCCGCCGACGTCGCCGACGAGGGGCAGATGATCGCCGCGATCCAGGGCGCGGCCGAGCGCGGGCCGCTCGGGCTCGCCGTCGCGTGCGCCGGGGTCGGCTGGGCCGCGCGCACCGTCGACAAGGAAGGCAAGCCGCACGACCTCGCGCTCTTCCGCAAGGTCGTCGACGTGAACCTCGTCGGCACCTTCAACCTGATCCGCCTCGCGAGCGCCGCGATGGCCAAGAACACGCCCGACGCGGGCGGCCAGCGGGGCGTGATCGTCTGCACGGCCTCGGTCGCGGCCTTCGACGGGCAGATCGGCCAGATCGCGTACGCCGCGTCGAAGGGCGGCGTGACGGCGATGACGCTCCCCGCGGCGCGCGATCTCTCCAAGATCGGCGTTCGCGTCGTCACCATCGCGCCCGGCACCTTCGACACGCCGATGCTCCAGATGCTCCCCGACGAGGCCAAGCGCGCGCTCGCCGCTTCGATCCCGAACCCCTCGCGCCTCGGCGACCCGCGCGAGTTCGGCGCGCTCGCCGTCCACATCGCCGAGAACGACTACCTCAACGGCGAGACCATCCGCCTCGACGGCGCACTGCGCATGGCCCCGAAGTGAAGGCAAGAAGTGCTCGAGACCGGAGGTCGCGTACGGGAGCGCGCGCAGCGCGCGTACGGGAGCGGCCGGAGGGGTCGAGCCGGACAGTGCCGGCAAGAAGTGCTCGAGACCGGAGGGCGCGGGCCACGAGGAACGCGCGCCGATGAGCCAGGGGCATCTCCTCCGTGAGCGGCGCTTCGGGCCGTTCTTCCTCGTCCAGTTCACCGGCGCCTTCAACGACAACGCGCTGAAGCAGGCGATCGTCATCTACGCGCTCGCCGCGGCGTCGTCGTCGGCCGAGAGCGTTTCGCTCTGGGGGTCGGCGCTCTTCATCGCGCCCTACTTCCTGTTCTCGGCCACCGCCGGCCAGCTCGCCGAGAAGTACGACAAGGCCGCGCTCATCCGCGGCACGAAGCTCTTCGAGGTCGTGCTGATGCTGCTCGCCGCCGCGGCGTTCCAGATCGGCAGCATCCCGCTCCTGCTGGCGCTGCTCACGCTGCTGGGCCTGCAGGCCACGTTCTTCGGGCCCGTGAAGTACGCGATCCTGCCGGCCGTCCTCGAGGAGAAGGAGCTCGTCGGCGGCAACGCGCTCGTCGAGGCCGGCACCTACGTCGCCATCCTCGTCGGCATGATCGCCGGCGCCGAGATCGTCGCCATCCCCACCTGGGGCACTGCGCTCGTCGGCGCCTTGCTCGTGGCCTTCGCCGTCGCCGGCTACCTCTCCGCGCGCGCCGTTCCGTCCGTGCCCTCGGCGCTCCCGGATCTGAAGGTCAGCTACAACTTCTTCGCCGAGACCTGGCGCACGATCGGCCTCGCGCGCGAGACGCACTCGGTCTGGCTCTCGATCCTCGGCATCTCGTGGTTCTGGCTCTACGGCGCCATCTTCCTCAGCGAGCTGCCGACCTTCGTGCAAGAGGTGATCGGCGGTCAGACGAACGTCGTCACGCTCTGCATGGTGTTCTTCTCGCTCGGCGTCGGCAGCGGCTCGCTCCTCTGCGAGCGCCTCTCGGGCGGGCACATCGAGCTCGGCCTCGTGCCGCTCGGCTCCATCGGCCTCTCGCTCTTCGGCGTCGACCTCTACCTCGCGAGCGAGTGGCACCACGCGGCGGGCACCGGCCTCTCGTGGACGACGGTCCTCACCGACGGCCACCACCTCCGCATCCTCGCCGACTTCGCGCTCATCGGCCTCTTCGGCGGCCTCTACAGCGTGCCGCTCTTCGCGTTCGTGCAGCACCGCAGCGACGCCGAGAAGCGCTCGCGCATCATCGCCGGCAACAACATCGTCAACTCGGCGTTCATCGTGGGCGCCGCCGTGCTCGCGCAGGTCTGCCGCTCGCTCTTCCACATGAGCGTGCCCGAGGTCTTTCTCGTCGGCGCGATCCTCAACGCCCTCGTCGCCGCGTACATCTACACGGTCGTCCCCGAGTTCTTCGTCCGCTTCTGCGCGTGGCTGCTCGTGAGCACGATGTACCGGCTGAAGACGCGCGGGCAGGAGCACATCCCGGAGAAGGGCGCCGCGCTCATCGTCTGCAACCACGTGAGCTTCGTCGACTCGCTGGTGGTCGGCGCGACCTGCGCGCGCCCGATTCGCTTCGTCATGTACTACCGCATCTACCAGTCGCCCTTCCTCGGCTGGATCTTCCGCATGGCGAAGGCGATCCCGATCGCCGGTCGCAAGGAAGACCCCGAGCTGATGGAGCGCGCCTTCGCCGAGGTGAAGAAGTGCCTCGACGAGGGCGAGCTCGTGGGCATCTTTCCCGAAGGCGTGATCACCTACACGGGCGAGATCAATCCCTTCCGGCCGGGCGTCGATCGCATCCTCGAGCAATCGCCGGTGCCCGTGGTGCCGATGGCGCTGCGCGGCCTCTGGGGCTCGTTCTTCAGCCGCCAGGGCGGGCCGGCGATGACGCGCCCGATGCGCCGCTTCTGGTCGAAGATCGAGCTCGAGGTGGGCGAGCCCATCCCGGCGGCCGAAGCGAGCAGCGAGCGCCTCGAGGCCGAGGTGCGGCGCATGCGCGGCGACTGGAAGTGAGCCGATGAAGCGGAGCGCCGCGCTCGGGATCGTCGTCGTCGGCTGCGTGGCGATCGCCGCGGCCGCGGCGTTCCTGGGCACCGAGACGCCGCCGCGCACGACGCTCGAGATGGCCCCCGAAGGCACCACGATCGTCGCGCACCTCGACGTCGCCGCCATCCTGAGCTCGCCCCTCTGGCAGGCGTACGTGCACGACGACGAGGGCATGTCGCGCATCGAGCGCCTCTGCGGCGCGAGCCCGCTCGAGAGCGTGCACACCGCGGACGTCTACGTCGTGGGATCCGACGAGAGCCCGCTCGCGCACCTCGCCTTCCTCGCGCGCGGCCCGCTCGATCTCGATCGGCTCGGCACCTGCGTGCGCCAGGTCGTCGAGGACGACGGCGGGGGCATCCACGAGGTGCGCATCGAGGGCGTGCGCGCCATCGCGAGCGACCGCGGCGACGGGCGCGCGGCCTTCCTCGCGGCGGACACGGTCGTGGGCGGCGACGAGACGCTCGTGCGCGAGCTCATCCACCTCGATCACGGTAGCGCGCACCCGATGCAGGACGCGACGCTCTCGCGCCTCTATGCGATCGCGGTCGCGCGGCACGACGTCGCGGTCGCCGCGATCGTGCCCGACGCGTGGCGCGGTGCGATCGGGCACGCGCTGGAGGGCGCTCCGGGCCTCACGCCGCTCACGGGCAGCGACGCCGTCGCGATCGGCGCTTCGCTCGCGCACGGTGGGATCGGCCTCACGCTGGCCGTCGCCTGCGCGCGCGAGAGCGAGGCGCGGCGATTGTCCGAGGCAGCGCGCGCGGCGATCGACTCGGCGCTCGAGGATCCGCTCGTGCGCCTGAGCGCGGCGGGCATGGCGCTGCGGCGCATCGATCTCGAGCCGCGCGGCGCCGATCTCGTGGCGACGCTCGATCTCGATCAGGACGCGTTCGAGGACGTGGTCGCCCTCATCCGCGAGCAGATGGGGCACGCGCGCATCCAGATGGTCGACGGCCCCGAGCCGCCGCCCGCGCCCATCGAGGATTGACGCGCGCGCGGCGCGCTTGACGCGGCGGCGCGAGGCGCGTCGGATCGCGCGCATGTACCGCTCTCCCGATCGCATCGAGCGCTGCCCGTGTTGTCAGAGCGAAGAGCTCGGCCCGCTCACGAAGTTCGACCCCAGCGAGGGCAACGCCCACCTCCACTTCGCGCGGAAGGACCCCACGGGCGGCATCTTCCGCGCGAGCTCGGAGACGTTCGCCGTCGACCGCGCGCGCGTGTGCCTCGCGTGCGGCCACGTGATGTTCTTCTTCAGCGAGGGACGGCTGCGCCAGTTGAAGGGACGGTTGCCCGAGCTCGAGCCGATGCTCGGCTGAAGGGCCGACACAGAATGTGTCGGAGCCCTTCGCTGCCTGTCTGTTCGAGTCCTCGCGAGCGCGGAGAGGACGCGTCGGGGGCGCCGCTCGGCCGGTGCCCTCACTCGACCTCTCCCCGCGCAGCGGAGAAGCGGGACGAGCGGGAGTGGGTTCGGTACGCAGCGTTCGACGGCGCGCGCGCCCTCGTTAGGCACCGTCTCTCGCCGCGCGGCGTGGACTGCGTGCCCGTGGACGACATTCCCGCGTAGGATGGAGCACGCGTTCGAGCCGAGGTGGTAGCCCCGGGAGTCGTCGGTGAATCCACGCCCCATTCAGGCGCGCATCGGGATACCCATGCGCTCGTCGCTTCTCTACGTGTTCGTCGACGAAGCGATCACAGCGAAGCATCCGTGGTGGAGGATGCTGTTCGACCTCTTGATGGCAGAAGCCGCGAGCGCGACGACGTGGCGGAGCGATCCCGAAGACGGCGGGCGCTACGCGGAGCTATCACCTGACGCCCGGCTACGCGCGCAGATCGTATCCATGATTCGAGATGCGCCGCCCGAGGTCCGTCGTCAGTCTCGAGGCGTCGATCGCGCCGCGAAGCTGTGCGCACCCCCAGGCGCGGAAGACCTCCCTTTGACGCTCTTGTTCGCGGAAGCACCGCGTTGACCGCAGGGCTCGAGGCCCGCCCGTCCGTGTCGCCGCGGAGCGTCGCAAGAGGACACGCCCGCCGCCCCCATCACCCGCTCGATCAACGCTCCCCGCGCGGCCTCCCCTCCAGCTTCGAGGGACCGCCTTCCTCGCATCTCCGGCCCTCGCGGTGCCGCATGCGCTCGAGCCACGCGGGCAGGCCCGCGAGCCGCACAGCTCCGATCTCGCCCGCCCCCAGGCTCCACCGGCGAGAAAGAAACAGTGCCCAATCATGTGCGCGTCGCGTCAGTCGCGTGAGTGCTCGTCGTCTCCTCGGACATGGGCAAGAGACGACCGACACAGACGACGCTCGACTTCCGGCCCCATGGTGGCGCGCGACCCGGTGCAGGGCGCAAGCCTCGCGGCGCTCGCGCGGGCGTGAAGCACACGCGGCGCGGCGCGTTAGGCGGAGCGGCGCCGGTGCTCGTCACGATGAAGGTGCTGGCGGGCCTCGCGAACCTGCGGAGCCGACGGCGATTTCGCGCGGTGCTCGCGAGCTTGCACAAAGCAAGCGCGCGCCTCGGCAGCCGCATCGTCGAGTACTCCGTGCAGAGCGACCACCTCCACCTCGTGGTCGAGACACGGGACGAGCGCATGCTCGCTCGCGCGATGCAGGGCCTCGCGGTGCGCCTCGCGCGCGCGCTCAACCGCTCGCTCGGGAGGCGCGGCAAGGTCTTCGCCGACCGTTTCCATCACCGCGCGCTCACCACGCCGCGGCAGGTGCGGAACGCCCTCGCGTACGTGCTCTGCAACGCACGCAAGCATCGGGCGGCGCCGCCGATCTCGGGCTGGCTCGACCCGCTCTCCTCCGCGCCCTCGTTCGATGGATGGCTTCGCGCAGCGACGCAGGAAGATCGCGCACTCCCCTCGCCACGAACCTGGCTGCTCCGTGTGGGCTGGCGCCGCGGAGGGCGCCTCGACCCCGATCGCATTCCCGGCCCACTCGCTTGATTCGGCACTGAACGCCTCGCGCGCGTGCTCAGCGCGGGACACGAAGCGCAGCCACGGCTCGCGTCTCTGCCGACACATTTTGTGTCGGCCCTTCAGCGCGCGGCGCGCACGGCGTCGAGGAACTTGTCGGCGTCGGCGAGGGCGACCTCGTCGATGCGCACGGTGCGGCCGCGGTGCACGGCGAGCTCGACGAGCACGCGGCTGCGCGTCGCCGGCACGAGCACGTCGAGCGCCAGATCGAGGACCGCGCCGCCGAGCAAGAGGCCCGCGCCGATCGAGAGCAGCACGAGCTCGCCCGAGCGCGCGCCCTCGAAGATCCACGTGCCACCCACGAGGATGCCGATCGCGAGCGCGATGGCCCCCACGTAGAGGTGCATGCTCGGGTAGCGGACCTCGCGCCCGATGGAGAGGATGCTGCTGAGCGCCACGCGATCGGTGCGCTCGCGGATCTGCCGGCCGAAGGCGAAGCGGCGCTCGCGGATCTCGATCTCCGTGGTGCCCAGCGAGAGCTCGGCCTCGCGACGGATGCCCGCGAGGGTGCCGATGCCGCGCGCCATCCAGGCCACGATCGCGTAGCCGGTGACGAGCGCGAGCGCGCGCAGCGCCCCGGCCGAGCGCGGGGATCGGACGCGGCCGCGCACGTGCGCCTTGCCGGTGGACGGGGCGGGCGCGGCCTGCCCGGTGACCGCGCTGACGACGGCGGCGCTCACGGCATCGAGCCGGCTCGCGGCGAGCTTCTCGAGCGCGGCACGGGAAGCGTCGCTGTTCGCGAGCTCGAGCGCGCTCAGGCGGGCCGCGTTGCGCCCGCGCGCCGCGGCGATGCGCGTGCGCTCGCCGGCGTCGTCCACGATCGACTGCGCGACGCGATCCCAGAACGCGCGCGCGAAGGGCTCGGAGCCCACGCGGTCGACGAGGCGCCAGACCTCGTAGGGGGTGGCCGCCTCGAGCCAGTCGACGTGGCGCGCGAAGCGGTCGACGAGGACCTTCCTCTCTTCGGCGTCGGCCTTCTCGAAGCGCGCGTCGGCGCCGGCGACGGCGAAGGCAGCGACGAGGCCGCGCTCGTGGGCCGTCTCGGGCCCGCGCTCGAGGATCGTGCGCAGATTCCCGGCCGCGGTCGCCGCGGTCTCGCGCGTGACGTCGTGCTCGCTCGCGCGCTTGTCGACGAACTCGCGCCCGGCGAAGAGCACGCGCGCCTCGGCCTGCCGCGAGAGGACGTCGAGCGCGAGCGCGCCGAGCTTGTCGCGCTGCTCGTGGGAGATCGCGGCGGCCGCGATCGTGTCCATCGCGGCATCGTCCTCGGGGGGGCGACTGGTACGGGGACCCATGGGGGTCGCGACGATAGCAGGCCGGTCGGGGAGGGCCGAGTCGAAGTGCGGGCGCGTGCGGGGGATGGGTGGCGCGATCGCAGAGGCGCGTTCCTTCTCGGTCTTTCGCAGCTGCGAAGCTCGGGCAGCCCCCCTTCCGCTGCGGTAGGCCAGGCCGCCCCCGTCCGGCCGCGTCGCCATTCCTTTTCTCCTCGTATCGCCGACGGGCCCCTCGTCAGGCCCGTGATAGCGTACACGTCCGATGAACGTGGAACGGCCAGAGCTGCGTCTCGTCCGAGAGAAGCTCGAGTCCGTTCTCGCGCCCGAGCTCGCGGCCAGCGTGCTCTTCGAGGCGCTCACCGAGAGCGGCGGCCGCCCGCCCTCCACCGGCGAAGCGACTCTCGCGCTCGTCGAGGGTCCGCTCTCGCGCGTGCTGGGCCGCCGCGTCCGCAGCACCGAGCGCGACGTGATCATCTCGGACCTCGTCGAGCTCTTGCGCGCCATCGTCGGCCCTGCGCTCACGCCCGCGCAGCCGATCCACGTGGCGAAGTACCGGCGCGAGCACGAGCCCACGCTCGAGGTCACGCGCGACCGCGGCGCCGTCTCCGTGCTCGTGCTCGCCGGCAAGGAGGACGTCGCCACGCGCCTCGAGGCCACGCTCGGCCCGGGCCGCGTGTCGGCGCGCACGCTCACCACGCGCGCCGAGCTCTCGGCGCTGCTCGGCCGCGACAGTCGCTTCCCCGCCATCGTGCTCGTCGACGCCGTCGAGTTCCCGGCCATCGAGCCCGTCGAGCTCGCGGATCTGCTCGAGCGCACGCCGGCCGGCACCGTCCACGCGATCTGGGGTGGCGATCTCCCCTACGGCAGCATGATCCTCGGCGAGCTCGTCGAGCGCCGCGTCCCCGCGACGCCGCTCGATCGCCGCGAGGGCATCGAGCCGCTGCTCGATCTCGTCCGCAGCCGCCGGGCCTGAGAATCTCCTCAGCGACTCTTCACGCTACTTCGCGAGACGCGCGCGAGTCGCAGCCCCACCCTGAGCGTCGGAGGGTCGGGGCACGAAAGGCACGCCGATGAAGGTCTCGCGCACTTGGTCCACGCCGCTCGCGGCCGCCGCGTTCGTCACGATGGCCGTGACCGGAGCGCTGCTGTTCTTCCACCTCCAGCGCGGCCTCGTCGGCACGCTACACGAGTGGGGTGGCTGGCTCTTCATGCTCGCCGTCACGCTCCACCTCGTCGGCAACGCGCCGGCGTTCAAGGCGCACGCGGCGCGCCTCCCGCCGCGCCTCGTGGTCGGCGCGGCGCTCGTCGTGATCGCGCTCGCCGCTGCGCTCGGCGGCTCGGGCGGCCGCGACCGCGTCAACCCCACGCGCGCCGCGGTCGACCGCCTCACCGCCGCGCCCCTCACCGCGCTCGCCCCGATCGTCGGCCGCGACGTGGACGCGCTCGTCGCCGACCTGCGCCACGCCGGCTTCGAGAGCGCGAGCCCCGACAGCACGCTCGACGCCCTCGCCGGGGACGAGCGCGACGCCCGCCTGCGCGCGCTCGCGATCGCGCTGCCCCCCGCGGCGCAGGACTGATCGGTCAGAGATCGATGCGGCGGAGCAGCGCGTCCGAGGTGACCTCGCACTGCTGGGCGACGCCGCCCTCGGTGCGCTGGTAGCTGCGCACGCTCCGCCCCGTGAAGCGGCCGCCGCTGTCGCGCGTCACGTGGAACGTGTTGCGCGGTCGGTTCGGCCCGCTCGAGCCCGTGAGGAACGACTCGCCCGAGATCACGCCGTCGGCCGAGATCGTGAGCGTCCACGTGCTCCAATACTGGTTGTCGACGACGTGCATCGTCATCGACGCGCTCCCCGGCACGCCGTCGATCGCCGCGACCCAGGACGAGACGTAGCCCGTGCGCTCGTCGTCGCCGCAGCTCGCCGACACCGTGCGCGTCTGGAAGACGTAGAGCCCGGGCCCGAGGACGGTCTGGTCCGACGCCGTCTGCGCGCGTGCTCCCGCGTCGTGTGCGAGCGTGGCGAGCAGGAAGGCCGAGAGAGCGAAGAGCGCGCGCCGCATCGAGTGTCTCCTGTGCGTGACCCGTGGTTCGTCCGGGCGGGGCGAGGTGTTACGCACCGCGTCCTCCGAGACCAGCAGGGCGCGTCGGCGCCCTTCGTCGGGGCCGTCACCGAGAGCGAGTCAGGGGATCGGGACGTCGACGCGGATGGGCGCAGGGCGCACGCATTCGGAGGGCGTGTCTCCGTCGGGCCCCCAGCCATCGTGGAACCGGATGCGGCTGCGGACACGAGCCACGCCCGACGAGACGACGACGCGCACGGTGCGCTCGCTGACGCAGCCGCACTCGGGATCGACCGGATCCTCCGAGTCGTAGAAGCAGTCGAGCCTCAGCCCGCCGATCCCCACCCAGAGCACCTCGGGGGCGGCGTCTCCCGCGACGCGAACGAGCAAGAGCGTCTCCTCCGTCGTCTCGACGCTCGGGCTCGCGACTCTCCACTCGGCGATGCGCACCACGTAGAGCGCGCGCGCGCCGCGCACCGTCTGGAGCGACACCTCCGTGGAGTGGACCTCACCGCGACGGCGCTGCTGGCCGGTGCGCGCCAGAGCCTCGTCCACCGACAGACCCGTCGAAGCGCTCGGTGTCGCGAGCTCGACGCGGAGCGCGCCGTCCTCGCCCTCGTTCGCGGTGACTCCGAGCCACGTGGACGAGAGCTGCGCGCACGAGCATCCCGGGGCCCCGAACGTGTCTTCTCGGGTCAGGCGCATCGCAGCGCTCTCGCAGGACTCCTGGTCGCCGTATGGAGCGCAGAAGGGCGCGTCCGAGTCGGCGTGCGCGTACGTCGTCTGCGCCTCGACGAGCGCCGGGGCGCCGCAGGCGATGCCGACGCACGGCGCGAGCAGGGAGAGCCATCTGGCAAGACCTCGCGCCATGACGAAGGAGTCTAGCGCTCGGGATCCGCACGTGGAGGGACACGCGCCAGCTCGGCGCGCGCATGCGCGGTCGCGCCGTCACGCTCCTCGGCGCACGGCGTCGCTCGGCGGACGGCGCCGCGCTCACAACGACACCTCGCCGCCCACGCGCAGCATCAGCCCGTAGGCGAACGTGTCGATCCCGCCCTGCACGCCCCCGATCGGCAGCCACCGGCAGTCGGTGGCCAGCCCCACGAAGAACCCGTGCTCGCGGTAGTCGACGTGGAGCATCGCGAGCCCGCCCGCGAGCAGGCTCGAGGCGATGCCCACGCGCGGCGCCCACGCGTTGTAGTAGAGCGACGGTCCGATCGCGCCGCCGAGCTCGATCCCCCGCGGTCCCTCGCGGAAGAGCATCGCGCGGTAGCTCGCGCCCACGCTCGCCTCCACCGTCAGCACGCGCCCGAACGTGGTGCCCACGCGCGCCATGCCGCCGAAGCCGTTCGGCGCGTGCAGGCGCACGTCGAGGTGGGCGGTGGCGCCGACGACGGTGAGCTCCTCGCCCGGCTCGCGCAGCTCGCCGAGGCCGTGGTCGAAGCCGATCTCGAGCGCGGCGCGGTCCTCCGCGCGCTGGGCCGAGGCGAGGGAAGGCATGAGGAACGAGCAGAGCGAAACGAACGAGGAGAGCGAAACGAGCGAGACGAAGACGAAGCGCATCATGGCGGGCCTCACAGCGGCTGAAGGACGATTGGAAGGTCGGACATGTCGGTGACCTCGCCCGCGGCGACGTCCACGAAGAGCGGCTGGAGGAGCTCGCGCGCCGCGTATCCCTGGTAGTCGACGCCGTCGATCCGCGTCCGCGCGGCGATGAACCAGCTTCCGGGCGCCACCGGGACCAAGAACGTGCGGTCGCGCGCGGCGTCTTCGTGGAAGTCGCGCGGCGCATCGCACGGGATCTCCGGCCCGATGCCGAAGCCGCCCGGCGGCGCGCTCGCGTCCGGCGAGGACAGCGCGAAGACGGTGGGCAGCGGCGAGGGCACGCCCTCGACGGGCGCGAAGCGGCCGCGGATCCAGCCCACCTCCGGCATCGCGGCGCCGTCGTCGGCGTTGCTCAGGTGCGTGTGGCAGACGGTGCACGAGCCGTTGCCGAGGCGGCCACCGAAGCGCGTGTCGCGCCGCGGCGAGGGCACGCCCATCGATCCGAGCGCCGCCGATCCCAGCGCGTGCTCGGTCGCCGGCCGCGCCGCCATCGCCGCCGCGACCTCCTCGGCCATGCGCAGGCGCCGATCCACCTCGTCGCGCCACGGCCACCGATGCGCCGCGTTCGCGTGGAGCGCCGTGTAGTACTGCACGCGCGCCTGGTCGACGTCGCCGCGGCGCAGCGCGAGATCGCCCATCATCGCCATCAGCGCCGGGATCCCGTAGGGCGCGATGGGTGAGTCGAACACGCGGCGCGTGCGCTCGACCGAGACGCGGTCGCTCGCGACCTGCAGCGCCTCCGTCTCGCGCAGCACCGCCTCGAACGCGTCCGACTCCTCGCGAAGGAGCGCCTCGTCGGCGTCGTCGTAGCCGCCGATCGCGAGCGTGAGGCCCACGAGGTTGAACGCGGGGTAGCGCGTCACCGCCGCGCGAAGATCCACGAGCGCCGCTGCGAACGCCGCATCGTCTCCGTGTGCGCGCGCCACCGACGCGCGCATGTACGCGTGCCACATCGGCAGGCGCTCGTCGTCGGGGAAGGCGACGATGGCGTCCTCGAACGCCGCGAGCCCGGGCTCGGCGAGCTCGGTGCGATCGAGCTCGCACACGCCGAGCATCGCCGCCGCGCCCATCGCGCGCGAGCGCTCGGGCGAGGGCGGCAGCGCCTCGAGCCACGCCCACACCGTGTCGAACGCAGAGAGGTCGTAGCCCATCGTCCACATCACCGCGGCGAGCGGCGCATCGGGATCGGTCGGCCGCGTCGGGATCGGCTCGGCGTGCAGGAGCACGTCGGGAGGGGCGACGCGTGGCACGGTCACGCAACCGGCGCTCGTCACGAGCGCGGCGAGCACGAGGAGAAGGAGCGAGCGAGGCATGCCGTGATGTGGCGGAGCCGCGGCCTGCGGCCCATCCCACGAAGGTCACCACCCGACGTCATGGATCCCCCATGACCCCGTGACCGACCCCGTCACAGCGGCGGTCGCGACGCTTGATCGCGTCGCTCTCTTGCTGTTCCTTTCCCCCCGAGGGGCTGCCCGCAGCCCCTCGCCCACACCGGCAAAGCCGGATGTGGGGCCCCTCCCGCCGAGCCGCGCGATCACGTTGGTTTCGGTTCCCTCAACCAACGTGATCGACGCTGTCAGATCAGCCCGAGCTCGCGCGCGCGCACCACGGCTTCGGTGCGGCTCGCCACGCCGAGCTTCTCGAAGATGCTCGTCAGGTGGTTCTTCACCGTGCCCTCGGTGACGAAGAGCGCCGCCGCGATCTCCTTGTTCGCGACGCCGCGGCCGAGCAGGCGCAGCACCTCGTGCTCGCGCGCCGTCACGATCGACTCGCTCGCGGGCGGGCGCTCGCGCAGGCGAGAGAGCTCGGCGATCACCTTCGTCGCGATCGAGGGCTGGAGGAACGCCTCGCCGCGCGCGGCCGCGCCGATCGCCTCGACCAGGCGCGCGCCGCTCGCGTCCTTGAGCAGGTAGCCGACGGCCCCCGCGCGCAGGCCTTCGAAGATCGCCTCGTCGTCGTCGAACGTGGTCAGGATCACGGTGCGGATGCGCGGGTACTGCGCCGTGATGCGGCGGGTCGCGCCGACGCCGTCGAGCTCCGGCATCCGCAGATCCATGAGCACGACCTCGGGCTTCAGTCGCTCGCAGAGCGCGAGCGCCTCGCGCCCGTTCGCCGCCTCGCCCACGACCTCGACCGCCTCTTCGCGCGCGAGCACCGCGCGCAGGCCCTCGCGGAAGAGCGCCTGGTCGTCCACCAAGAGCACGCGCACCCGGCTCACGAGGGCCTCCCGGCGAGTGGAATCGACAGACGCAGCTCCACGCCTGCGCTCGCGCTCGCGCGCTTGGCCTCGATGGCGCCGCCCACGAGCGCCGCGCGCTCCGCGAGCCCGGCGAGGCCATTGCCGGGCGCGAGCGCCGCGTCGCTCTTCCCGTCGTCGCTCACGCACAGGCGCACGGCGTCGTCGTCGAACGCGAGCGTCACGTCGACCTCGGTCGCGCCGGCGTGCTTGCGCACGTTCGTCAGCGCCTCTTGCGCCCCTCGGTACAGCGTGAAGCCCACGGCCGCCGGCACCGCGCGCACCTCGCCCTCGAGCGTGAAGCGCACCTTGCACGCGGGGGTCTCCGCGTCGTGCACGAGCTTGGTGATCGCGTCGAGGAAGGCGCTCGCGCGCGGGTCGTCCTCGCGCAGGAGGGACACCGAGCGCCGCAGCTCGCCGAGCCCCTCGCCGAGCAGTTCGCGCACGCGCGTGATGCGCTCGCTCGGCTGCGCGTCGCTCTGGGCCGCCTCGAGCTGGATGCGCGCCACCGTCAGCGTGTGCCCGAGCCCGTCGTGGATCTCGCGGGCGATGCGCCCTCGCTCGGCCGCCGCCGCGAGCCGCTCGATCTCGTGCATCTGCGAGCCGAGCCGCTCGTTCGCGTCCGAGAGATCCGCGAGCAGCCGCTCGACCTCGCCGCGCGCCGCTCGCTCGCGCACCATCAGGCGCGAGAAGATCCACACGAAGCCGACCGAGGCGGCGACGGCGAACGAGGCCTGCATCGCGGTGCCCGGCGGGTAGTACGCGGCCGCGATCGCGGCGATGGCGGCGAGCAGCGTGAGCGCGATCCCGAGGGCCATCGCCGTCGGGAGGAAGAACACGCCCATGCTCACGAGCGGCATCACGACGAGGAAGCCGTCGTCGCGCGTCATCCAGAGGAGCGCGAGCGCGAGGACGTACTGCGCGGCGAGCATCGGCCGCAGCGCCTTCGCCCCGCGCGGCTCGGCCCACACCATCCCGAGCGTCGAGAGCACGAGGTCCACGAGCGCGACGGCGAGCACACCCCAGCCTTCGCGGAACGCGACCACCGCCGCCGGCAGCTTGGCGAGCAGGATGGCGGCGAGAGTGCCGGCTTCCATGTAGGGCAGGGGCGCGGCGCGGCGAGGCATCGGTAGCGAGATGTACTCGACGGCGGCGCCCGCGCCCGCCGGCCGCGCATCGCACCGAGGCGGCTGGGCCGACCTGCGCCAGCGCCCGCTGGCACGCGTCGTGGATTGGGCGTGCATCGGGGACGCCGATCGAGGCTCGATGCATCGCGCGCCACTTCCTTCCTCTTCTTCGTCGGCTCTCGCTCTCGCGCTGTTCGTAGGTCTCGCGCTCGGTGCGTGCGCGACGTCGACGATCGCGCCCGGCTCCGACGCCGCCGTGCTCGACGGCTCCGCGCCCTCGCGCGAGCGGCGTGTCCCGGACCGCGCCGTGGTCGCGCTGGTCGGCCGCGACGCCACGAGCACGTGGTGGCTCGAGGAGCGCGTGGCCGGCCAGCCGATCTACCTCGGCGAGCACGAGCTCGGCCCGCGCTCGCTCGTACGGCTCGAGCGTGATCGGATCGTCGTGTGGGCTCCGGCCGAGGACGAGCGCCTCGTCGACGCCACGCTCCATGCCTCGGGCGACTGGTCGGCCGTCGGCGTCGACGCGAGCAACCACGTGTTCCTCGCGCGCGGCGACGTCCGCGGCCTGCGCGCGCGGATCACGCTGGACGACCCCGCGATCGCGACCGACCCCTGGGCCGCGATCGGCGGCTTCGCGCCCGAGCTGCGCGTGGCCTCGCTCACCGAGAGCGGCATCTCCGTCGCGGCCGACGGCGAGGACGTCGTGGTCGCCATCCCCACGCGCGAGAGCGCGCTGCTCGCCTATCGCTGGTCGTGGACGGGCGCGGCGTTCGCCCGCGGGCCGCGCACGCTCGTGAGCCCGAGCATCGCCGTCTCGCCCATCATGGGCATCGGCGGCAGCTACGACGACTTCGACTCGTACGTGGGGCCTTATCTCTTGCACCTCGGGATCGACGCGGCGACGGGCCGCGCGTTCGTCGCCACCTACACCGACCAGCGCCGCGTCGATCGCCACGACGCCGCGAACGGCACGCACCACTCGCTGCTCCGCGACGTGCTCTATCCGCGAGAGAACACGAGCGACGTGCTCGTCGTCGGCATCGATCGCGACGGCTCGATCGCGTTCTCCACCATCGTCGGCACGGTCGACGTGGAGGACGAGCTGCAAGGCCTCGCCGTGGGCCCCACGCGCGTGGCCGTCTTCGGTCGCAGCCGTCGCGAGCTCGGCCGCGACAACACGGAGCTGCACGCGATGGTCGCCGAGCTCACGCACGAGGGCGTGCCGCTCGGTACGAGCACGCTCGATCTCGAGAGCTCCGCGCTCGTCGAGGCCGCCGCCTACGACGGCGACACGCTCTACGTCGGCGGGTCCGCGGGATGGGAGCAGAACCCGAACGGGCGCAGCCTGTTCACCGCCGGCCACGCGTACCTCGCCCGTCTCGACGGCGCCGCGCCGCGCACCGTGACGCGCCTCGACGCGCTCCTCCCCGCGACCGCGCCCGCCTCCGAGCTCCGCGCGCTCACGGTGCAAGGCGGCATGCTCTTCACCGGCGGCCACGAGCGCGGCCCGCTCACGCACACGGGCGACGGCGACCGCTCGCGCATCCGCTCCGACGCCTGGTGGATCGAGCGCCCGCTCTCGCGCTGACGGCGTCGCGACCGCTCGGTGAGACGAGGCGAATGCCGCATCGGGCGCCCGTCCGGCGCGACCCGCGCGCGCGGCACCCTCTCCTGCGGTAGCGGGAGAGGGTGGGGGAGAGGGACTGCGGAGATCGTGACGGCGGACGCCTCTGCGATCGGAAGCGCCGCGCCCTCGCGCCGCTCACCCCGGCGAGGTGAGCCGCAGCCCGACGATGGCGATCACGATCATCGCGAGGAACACCCCGCGCATCGGCGTCATCGCTTCGCCGAACAGCACCGCGCCGCCGATCGCGGCGCCCACCGTGCCGATGCCGACCCACACGGCGTACGCCGTTCCGATCGGCAGCGTGCGCGCCGCGTGCGCGAGCAGCGCCATGCTCGCCACGATCGCGGCGCCCGTCGCCACGCTCGGCCCGAGGCGCGTGAAGCCCTCCGTGTACTTGAGCCCGAGCGACCAAGCGACCTCGAGCAGCCCCGCCACCACCAACACGACCCACGCCATGGACGTACCTCTCCACGGCCCGTCGTTCCTACCTGGTACGGGTCGCCCTCGTCAGGGCTCGTGCTGAGCACGTCGAGCCTGGGGTCGCGCGTCGAGGCTCGCAAGGGCCCGCCCCCGCGCGCCCGCAGCGGGCATCGCGTCCGCGGACGGACCTGCGATGCGGCGACCTCGTGTTGCGGGGCTCACGACCCCTGGCGCCGCTCGCACGCCCTTGATCCCCGCCGCGCCACGGCGGACCCTCGCGCGCGATGCGCACCGTGGGCGTCGACCTCGCCGGAGATCCCGCGAACACTGCGATGGCCGTGATCGACTGGCACGCGGGTGGCGCGCGCGCCGAGATCCACGAGCACGTCGGCGACGCCGCGATCCTCGCGCACCGGAGCGCCGACGCCCTCGGCATCGACGCGCCCCTCGGCTGGCCGCGCCCCTTCGTGGCGCTCGTCAACGGCGCCCTCGTCGAGCCCGCCGAGCAAGTGAAGGCGAGGGCGCCGCTGCGCTACCGCGCGACCGACCTCTACCTCCAGGAGATCCACCGAGCGCGCCCGCTGAGCGTCTCGTCGGATCTGATCGCCGTCCCCGCGATGCGCTGCCAGCACCTCTTGCGCGCGCTCGGCGTCACCGATCGCTCGGGCGACGGCCGCGTCTTCGAGGTGTACCCCGCGCTCGCGCTGCGTCTCTGGGGCCTGCCGCGCGTGCCGTACAAGGGCAAGGCGCGCGTCGAGGCCTGCGGCCAGCTCTGGGCCGCGCTGCGCGCCCGCATGCCCTGGCTGACCTTCGCCTCGGAGAGCCACGAGCGCACGGCGCGCACGGTGGACCACGCGCTCGACGCCGTGGTCGCCGCCGTGATCGCGCGGCTCGCGAAGATCGGCGCGGTCGAGGAGATCCCCGCCGAGCACCGCGAGGCCGCGCGCGTCGAGGGCTGGATCGTGGTCCCCGCGCCGGGGTCGCTCGAGCGCGCCGTGGGCGGGTGAGCGCCGCTTCACGGCGGCGGCCTCCGAGCATGCTCGACGACCTCGCCGACGAGCCACTCCGGCGTGGATCGCGAGCGCGAGCGACCACGACTCCGAGCCGGCTTCCACCTCGTCGACGGCCCCTCGCAGCCCGTCACGTGCAGCGCCACGTGCCCCGACGGCTTCCGCTACGTCGGCCCGCACGACGGGCGCCTCTGCGCGTCCGGCGCCGTCGTCGCGTGCACCGACCTCGTCCTCACCGACGGCGTCTGCGACACGTGCGGCTGCCTCGGTGGCGATCACTGCTTCGCGCCGCGCGACGCCGCCTGCGACGGCACGAACTGCCATTGCGGCCCTCCCGCTCCCCTCCACACGCCTTGCGCGCGTGCCTCCGACTGCGCGTCCCGCAACTGCGACCCCGATCTCGGCTGCCAGGCAGCGGCCGCGACCGCGTGCACGCCAAGCGACGGGTCCTGCGCCTACTGCGACCCGGTCGACACCGCCTACGCGTGCCGACAGGAGTGCACCGACGCGAGCGAGTGCGACCACGCCTTCTGCGTCGAGCGCAACGGCCGCCACGCCGCCTGCTACGCCGACTGCGGACCGAGCCCGACGAGCTGCGCGCCGAGGGAGCGCTGCACCAGCCCCGACGCCGAAGGCCGTCGGTACTGCGTCCCGAGCTGATCGAAACGGCGCACCCGACCGGCGCGGCCTCGCGACGGCGCGCACCGTCCGCGCAGCGAGCCTCGCATCGGCGTACGATCCCCACGTGCCTCGTGACAGGGCCACGCGCAGCTCGATTCCGGCGGCGGTCACCACCGCGCTGCTGCTCGCGCTCCTCTCGGGCTGCGGCTGCTGTGATGGCCCGCCCGGCGCGACTCTCCACTACGTGATCGACCCCGCCACCGCGAGGCAGATCACGCACGGACTGCCCGCGGATCACATCCCCAACCGCGACGACTGCCAGCCGGTCTGTGATCTCCTCGCCGGTCGCACGGACACGCACGGTGCCGACGCCCACCTGCCCGACGCCGGCGTCCATCCGGGCGTGCCGCTCCGTGGCTGCCGGCTCATGCCCGGGGGCGATGCGTGGGGCATCGCCTGCGACTACGAGGAACCGTGCGCGCGTTAGCGCGCAGCCGTCGCGACCCACGCGCTCAGAACGTCGTCTCGCTCTCGAGCTCCCACGCGGCGCACTCCGTGTGCTGCGTAGGCAGCGAGATCGCCAAGGCCTCCGCCTCGTCGCGCGTCGTCCGAGCGTCCATCGCGAGGCTCACTCGCCCGCCCGTGATCGGCTCCTGCACGACGGGCGCCATCCGCACGTGGCCGTCCAGGAGGAGCGCCACGCGCTGGCCCGCCACTCGCCGCGTCAGCGCCTCGAACCGACGCGCGCCGTCGGGCGTGAGCACCAGCTCCACGAAGAGGCTTGGCCCGTCGCCGACCCGAGCATCGCTCACGTGCTCCCGGCCGAGCTCGCTCGGCCCCACGATCCACGCGTGGCACTCGGGCGGGTGCGGGCATCCCGTGACCAGCGTCGTCCCGTCGGCCGCCGCGAGCATCGACAGCGCGGCTTCGTCGCTCGCCGTGGGCAAGCCCGCCGCATCCACCGTCACCCCGCTCGGCAGCGGCGTGCCCACGAGCGCGCGCGTCGCGCCCTCGTCCACCGGGCGAATCTCGAGCCGATGCGGCGTCATCAGCGCGCGCACCCGCTCGACGTCGCTCGCGTCGCCATCGATCCGCACCCGCACGTGCGTCGGATCGACCATGTCCGCGATCGCGTTCAGCCCGAGATGGCTGAGCCGCTTGTCGATCCCGTCCGCGTCCCCGCGCGCCACTGGCGCATCGCACGCGTAGGTGAGCGCGATGCCGGACTCGAGGTGACGAGGACGGTGGGGCAGCAGGGACACGACGCCCACGAGGTCGAGCGCCCCGCCGCACAGGCACGACGCGAGCGCAGCTGTGACCACGCAGCCCACACGCCACCTACGCGCGCGCGGAGCGACCGAGGAGGAACTGGTGGCCATCGGCGCTCGATATCACTCGACCGATGCCCGCCGCGAGAGCATCCGGCGTCGAGCTGCCCGCACCCGACCCCCATGCGCGCTCAGAAGTTGCAGCCGCTCAGCGGAGGGACACCGGCTAGGTAGCTCGAGATTCCCCGTTGCAGGGCGCCAGCCCGATCTGCACACATCCCATGGCTCATCGGAGCCCACCACGGGCTGTCCTGGTTGAGCTCGCAAAGGCGACTGAACGTCGCCATCACGTCCGACTGATTCGCCCGTCCTTGGCAGACCAGCCATCCGACGAAGTAGCCGCCGAGACAATCCGCCCCGAGCTCGTCGCGAATCGAGACCCCTGTGTGCGTGCCCCAACGACCCTGGATCTCGTGTCCGGTCTCGTGCGCGAACACGTAGACCGGGGGCAACAGGCTGCCTGCCGCGCTCCACGTCGGCAGGATTGCCGGATCGTAGTAGATGTATCCCGTTCCGATGAAGGACACCGCGTTGTTCCTCCACATCGGGTACAGGTCGCTCCCCTCGACACAGGCTTGCACGGCGCTGTTCCAGAAGGTGTTCACGTCCCGCATCCCTGCGGCCACGAAGCCGTCGGCCGGACCGCAGTAGTATCGGGACGGACCGTAGGGGGCGATCGCGGCGTTGAACGTCGGGCACGATCTCGGACAGGACGCGCCGCAGTCGGAGGGACACGTGACGCAGTTCTCGCCGTCGCCGCTGCGGCAGAGCCCGTCGCCACAACTGAACGAGCTGAGGCAGGAGCACGGCCCGAGGCCGGTGCCCGCTGCGTTGCAGGTCGCGCTACCGGCGAACGGCGTTCCCGAGCAGCTGCACGACACGAGCTGGCCTGGCGTGCACACCATCGTCATCGGCGGCCCCATCGTCGTCCCGGCGGGAACGCACGTGTGGCCCGACCCGCACTCCAGGTCGGGCGCGCAGTCCACGTCGTCGTGGCACGGCTCACCTTCGACGGCAGGCTGCTGGCAGCCGGCGGCGAGCGCACCCAGCGCCAGCACGATCACGATGGGGATGCTCGCCCTGCGCATCAGTCCGCCACCATACGCATCTCTACGGTTGCCTCGATGGAGCTCTGGTACGGGCCGAAGGAACGGCAGTACCGAAACGATGCGCCGAGCGCGATGAAGCCGAACACGTAGTAGCCGCGGGCCTCGACGTTCTCCATCCCGCACAAGGCGACCGGATTGAAGCTGCCCC
>JAXLYV010000003.1:0-999424 GCA_046351235.1 Sandaracinus sp.
TTTCGTACCAGGGGACCGCTTCGTGCAGGCTGCGGGCGTCGTGCGCACGCCTGGATCGCCTGACGCCGACGCGAGACACGGAGCGCTGCCCCTCTCCCACTTCGTGGGAGAGGCTGGGTGAGGGCATGCGCAGGAGGCGCGCGCCGCTCAGCGCGGGCGTCGCCGTCGATGGCGGCCGCCGCCGCCGCCGCCGCGCGATCCGCGCTCGCTCGGCGGGGTCGTCGTCCCCGTCGTCGAGGGCCGGCTCGTCCCGGTGCCGCGGCCCGCGCGCGCCGTCGGGCCCTCCTCCGGGCAGCCGTCGCCGTCTTGGTAGCCGTCGAGGTCCTCGGCCTGGTCGCCGCACTCGTCGTCGGTGTCTGCGACGCCGTCGCCGTCGGCGTCGACCTCGGGGCAGCCGTCCTCGTCGGCGTAGCCGTCGGTGTCCTCGGCCTGGTCGATGCAGTGGTCGGTCGCGTCTTCGACGCCGTCGCGATCGCGGTCGCCATCGGGGCAGCCGTCGTCGTCGCGGTCGCCGTCGCGATCCTCGGCCACGTGCGGGCACGAGTCGTAGCCGTCGGCGACGCCGTCGCCGTCGTCGTCCTCGTCGGGGCAGCCGTCCTCGTCCTGGTACTCGTCGATGTCCTCCGCCTGATCGGGGCAACGGTCGTTCGCGTCGAGGACGTGGTCCTCGTCGTCGTCTTCCTCCGGGCAGCCGTCGTCGTCGATGCGGCCGTCGCGGTCCTCCGCCTCCGACGGGCACGCGTCCACGTCGTCGCGTAGCCCGTCGCCGTCGCTGTCGGCGACCACCGTGGGCGACCACGAGCCGCCGATCGTCGCGCGCACCACGGGCACGCCGATCGCGTACGCGATGCCGGCGCCGAGCCCGGCGTGGAGCGTGAAGTCGCCGAAGTGGAAGAGGCCGGCCGCGCGGATCTCGGTCGGTGCCTCGTCGTCGAACGAGAGACCGAACGTCGTCTGGCCGGTGATCTCCGCCATCACCGAGACCATCGTGTCGAAGTCGTACGAGACGGCCGCGCCGTACGTCATCTCCGAGGTGCGCCGGCTGTAGATGAGCTGCGCGGGCTCGTGATAGGCGGCACCGAGGTTGATCGCGCCGCGGAAGTGCTCGACGTGCACCGACATCACGAAGTGCCCGCCGACCGAGGCGGCGGGATCGCCGGTGTAGAGGTAGCGGATCGGGTGCGTCGCATCGACATACGTCTGGGCGATCGCGTTGGCCACGGGCGCGGTCCCGTAGACCGCTGCTGCGAGCCCGAGCCAGCCGCTCTCCCTCGGGTCGAGAAACGTCACCAGGACGTGGAGCCGGGGATCCCCCAACGTCGAGATGCTTCCCCCCTGCACACTGCGGGGGATGAGCCCGCCACCGCTGCCGCTCACCTGGTTCCACTGGAAACCGTCACCCCACGCGTAGAGGATGATCGGCACGTTCAGACCGATCTGCACGCGGTCGCCGATCGCGAGCGCGCCCGTGATCTGGGTCGTGAGCATCCCGCCCACGATGTCGGTGTGGGCCCCGGTCGGGACCGGGGCCATCGGTCGGCCCGTGTAGTACGCGAGGTCGACGATGCGGAACGGCTGGTGCGCGTAGTCGAGCGTCACGTCGACGTAGGGCGTGAGCTGGCCGAGCACCTGCGCGTCGTCCACGAGCACGAAGCCATGCCCCGGCGCGCGATAGAAGCGGTACGCAGACGGGCTCTGGGTCGGCACCGCGTCGCTCTGCGCGGCGACGAGCGAAGGCACGCCCAGCAGCGCCATCGCGAGCGCGAACGGACCGAAAGAGAGGAGACGACGGCGCATGGGTGCGACTTTAGCCGACGTGGTGCGACCCCCAAGGGCAAACTACATTCGGCGGATGCGACGCACGCTGGTTCTCGTGGGACTGTGGCTCCTCGCCTCCTGCGCCCCTTCGCCCGTTCTCGAGGGCCACGAAGAGACCACCGAGACGACGACCGGCGGCGAGACCGCGGCGCCTACGGGACCGGCGCCGAGCTTCCTCGTGATGCCCTCGCGCGTGTTCGCGCGCATCGACGTCTCGCGCATCCGCGCCTCGCCGGTGGGCCCGGACATCGCGTCGGCGATTCGCTCCACGCAGTCGTGGCAGACGTACGCGGGCAGCTCGGGCATCGACCCCATCGCGTCGTTCGATGCCATCGTGATCGGCGCCGACGCGGTCTACGCCGATCGTCGCACCATCTTGATCCGGCACACCGAGACCGACGCGGCCGTGCGCGATGCCATCCTGCGCATGAGCGTGGCGCGTGGCGCCGCGCCCACGTGGAGCGACGAGGACGGCCTCGCGGTCGCGGTGCCGCCGCAGAGCCTGCCGGTGCCGCACTCGGTCGTGCTCACGGCCGAGCACGAGGTCGTGCTCACGCCGTCCGACGACGTCGCCCGCGTGGCCTCGGTCGCGCGCGATCAGGCGCGCCGTCGCGCGGCCGCCGCCGACGCGATCGATCCGGCGCTCGCGTTCGCGCCGAACGAGGTCGTCGTGATCCACGTGGACGAGCCGCCGCCGCGTCGCCCCGGCTGGCCCGAGCCGCCGCAGCGCTACGACCTCTGGGTCGTCGAGGATCCGACCACGCACGGCGTGGAGGTGCGCTTCCACGGCGACTTCGACACGGCGGAGCACGCCCACGCTTCGCGCGAGTGGGTCGCCCAGCAGGCGGGCTACTACGCGAGCCAGATGCTGGTGCGGGCGGCGGGCCTGGCCCGGCCCCTCGAGGCGCTGGAGCTCACCGAACAGGGGACGGCCCTCGACGGCCGGACCACGTTCACGGTGGAGGAGCTCCGCCGGGCGCTCGGGGCGGTCGCCCTGATGCAGCTCTCGGGCGGAGCCACGCCGTGACCGGCGCGGGCCCACGCGAGGCGCGGAGGGGCTCGTCACCGTGACGACGCGGCCGGGCGTGAGAACGCTGCCGCTAGGCCTTTTCTCGCCGTAGCCGTCCGACGCGGATTCGCGTATGGTCCGCCACTTCTTCGGGAGTCGGACCATGGACAGTCTGCGTCGATTCGCTGCTCGCGTCCTCCTCTTCTCGGTTGCCTGCGCGGCCCTCTTCGTCGGCGCGCCGCACGCCCAGGCCCAAGCGACGCGAACGCGCGCGATCATCCTGAGCTTCGAGGGCTGGAACTCGGATCAGGCGCGCGCCGCGATCGAGTCGGGCCTGAACGCCGCGTACGACGTGATCAGCGAGCAGCAGGCCGTCGACACCGCGATGCAGATGGGCGTGGATCCGGGCACGCCCGAGGGCCTCGGCGCCGTCGTCGCGCGCCTCCACATCCAGCTCGTCATCGGCGGCAGCGTCTCGGGACGCGGCGCGCGCGCGACGACGACCATCTGGGTCACCGACACGCAGGGCAACCAGCTCGCGACGCAGACGACGGGCTCGCCGAGCGGGCGCGGCTTCGAGGGCGAGCTCACCACGGCCGCGCTGCGTGCGTGTGGCGATGCGATGGCCCAGCTCCACGCGAGCGGTCACGGCGGCACGACCAGCACTGGCCCGGACTACAGCTTCGGCACCGAGTCGGGCACGGGCACCGGCACGGGCACGGGTACCGGCACGGGGACCGAGTCCGGCACCGGGTCGGAGACGGGCACGGGCACCGAGACGGGCACGGGCACGGGCGAGCAGCACACCTACGACCCCAGCTACGACATCGAGAACGAGGTCGCCGGACGTCCCCGCGGCCAGCACGGCGCCGAGCGGCACGACGACGACGGGTTCAGCCACAGCGACTCGTCGCGTTGGGCCCAGCCGATCTTCCGCGGCCTCGTGGGCATCGACGTCCGCAACATGTCGGCCGGCACCTCCGGCGGCACGGGCGGCAACCCGAGCTTCACCGACAACCTCTCGGTCGGCTTCGCGCCGGTCATCGCGTTCTGGCTCGAGACGCGCCCCTTCGCCCAGAACGACGACGCCCTTCGCGGCCTCTACGCGTACGTGAACGGCGAGTTCTCGGCGGGCCTCAGCTACTACGGCGTCGACGATCCGGATCTCGTCGCGCCGCACGCCCTCAACCTCTACGGCCTCGACTTCGGCGTCGGTTATGCGGGGACCATCGCCGAGATCTTCGAGCTCGTCGGCACCGTCGGTGCGGGCGTCGACGGTCTCGGCCTCGCGGACGCCGTGGTCGCGGGCTCGTCGTGGGGCGGCGCGGCGCACGCCACGTGCGACAGCGACACGCCCGATCAGACGCGCTGCGTCGGCACCCGCGACTTCCCCTCCTACCAGATCTGGTACGTCCGCCCCGAGATCCAGGCGCGCGTGCGCCTCTTCGAGGACTACCTGATCCTCGAAGGCGCGTTCGGCGGCCGCATCGTCGCCGACTGGGGCGACCTCAAGTACACCGACTTCGGCTCGCCCGGCGGCGGCGGCATCGACTGGTCGCTCGGCCTCGCCGGCATCATCGACCCCGGCTTCTCGTGGCGCGCGCGCTTCGGCTACGCGGGCAACTACGCCACGTTCAGCGACCCGGGCGGCACGCTTCCGGGCGACCTCTGTGGTGGCTGGTGCCGCGACAGCGGGACCATCGAGTCGTGGCGCATCACGCTCGGCATCGGCTGGGCGTTCCGCTGATCGAACGGGCTCTCGTCTAGCGATCCGCGGCTCGCGCAGCCGCCCGCGCGATGTTCTTCCACAGCCTCGACTACGCGCTCTTCCTCGCGCTCGCGCTCGCGGGGTACTGGGCGCTCGTCCGTCGCCTCGGGGCGCGGCTGCTCTTCACCATCGTGGCGAGCTGCCTGTTCTACATGGCGTGGAACCCCTGGTACCTGGGGCTCATCCTGCTCTCGACGCTCGTCGACTGGGCCGTCGCGCGCAGCATCCACGCCACCGAGGTCGAGGCCGAGCGCAAGCGCTGGCTCGCCGTGAGCGTGGTGATGAACCTGACGCTGCTCGGCGTCTTCAAGTACTACGACTTCGGCGCCCGCGCGGTGACCGACGGCCTCGCGCTCCTCGACGTGCACGTGCGCCCGGCGCTCCTCCAAATGGCGCTGCCGGTCGGCATCTCGTTCTACACGTTCGAGTCGCTCAGCTACTGCATCGACGTCTACCGTCGCAAGTGCGCGCCGGCCGAGACGCCGCTGAAGCTCCTCTTCTTCATCACGTTCTTCCCCAAGCTCGTCGCGGGCCCCATCGCGCGCCCGGCCGATCTGTTGCCGCAGCTCGACCGGCCGCCGGTGATCGACCGCGCGCGCGTCGGCGATGCGCTCTTCTTGATCGGTGTCGGCCTCATCAAGAAGGTGGTCTTCGCCGACTACCTCTCGGTCAACCTCGTCGACCGCGTCTTCGACGACCCCGAGCACTACTCGGGCGTCGAGACCGTGATCGGCCTCTTCGGCTTCACGCTGCAGATCTACTGCGACTTCTCGGGCTACACCGACATCGCGCGCGGCTCGGCGAAGCTCTTCGGCATCGAGCTGCCGGAGAACTTCGATCGCCCCTACCAGGCGCGCAGCCCGGCCGAGTTCTGGCGGCGCTGGCACATGACGCTCTCGACGTGGCTGCGCGACTACCTCTACTTCCCGCTCGGCGGCTCGCAGCTCGGGCCGGTTCGCACCTACTTCAATCTCTGGCTCACGATCTTCCTGATCGGCCTCTGGCACGGTGCCTCGTGGACCTTCGTGATCTACGGCGCGCTCCAGGGCACGGCGGTCGCGCTCCATCGCTTCGTGTCCAAGCGCGCCCTCCGCAAGCCGGAGGACGACGCCCGCGATCCGGCGTGGCTCGTGGTGCTCAAGGTGGCGGGCACGCTCTCGTTCGCGGTCTTCACGCGCATCCTGTTCCGCGCGACGAGCCTGACGAACGCCGGCGAAGTCACGGCGCGCCTCTTCTCGGGCACGAGCTCCACGGCCAACGTCGCCGCCAGCGTGTGGGCCGTGCTGCTCGTCGGCTACGCGCTCCACTACACGCCGCGCGCGTGGCTCGAGGCGATTCGCGTGCGCTTCGTGGCGGCGCCCGCCGTGGCCCAGGGCCTGGTGCTCTCGGCCGTGCTCGCCGTGCTCGCCGCCGTGGCCACCAGCGAGACCGTCCCGTACATCTACTTCCAGTTCTGATGGCGAAGAAGCGGCAGAAATCGGAGAAGGAACGGAAGCGCGTCAGCGTGCCGGCCGCCGCGCCCATCGCGCTCGGCGAGGTCGCGCCAGCCGCGGTCGCCGCGCCGGCCCTCGATGCGTCGTCGCTCTCCGAGCCACCGTTCCCGCGTGCGGGCCTCGTGCACCTCGCGACGGTCGCGGCGGTGTGCACGGTCCTCGCGCTCTCGACCTACGCCTCCCGCTCGCTCCTGCGCTGGCAGCCCTGGGAGCCGGGCGAAGGCATTCCGATCGTGCGCCTCTACCAGCGTGGCGCCGAGCTCCAGACGGCGAGCGCGATCGACCCGGCGGGCCCCGTCGACCCCGAGGGCGCCGACGTGGCCTCACCCGAGATCGCGCTCGATCCCGTGCTGCTCGCCGCCGCGCGCGAAGACGAGGACGGGCCTCCCGAGGCCTCGCCCGAGGTCGCGCCGCCGGCGCAGCGCGTCCCGGGCGAGGACGCCGGGACGCCCGACGAGGCCACCGACACCGCGCCGCTCGTCAGCGCGAGCGAAGCGGCGGGCGCGCCGATCGAGATCGAGGACGAGCACCACGCGATGGACGCGTTCTATCGCTCGCTCGCGCGCACGGCGCGCGGCGAGCCGGTGATCACGCGCATCGCGCACTTCGGCGACAGCACCATCGCGTTCGACGGCATCACGCAGACGGTGCGCGAGCGGATGCAGCGCCGCTTCGGCGACGCGGGCAGCGGGTTCGTCCTCACGACGCGCGGCACGCTCCCCTACGGCCACCACCACGTGCGCGCCGAGGCCGAGGGCGAGTGGCGCCTGCTCGACATCACGCACCAGTCGCTCTCCGACGGCCGCTACGGCCTCGGTGGCGCGCAGGCCCGTGCGAGCTCGGGCGCGACGGCGTTCTTCGAGACGCCCGAGCGCTCCGTGGTCGGCCAGTCGGTCACGCGCTTCCAGGTGCTCTACCAGCGCCACGATCGCGGCGGCCGCTTCGACTACCGCGTGGACGATGGCCCCTGGGTCTCGATCGACACGCGCCTGCGCGCCGAAGGCGAGAGCACGGAGGCCGTCGAGGTCGAGCCCGCCGTGGAGCCCGAGGCCGAGGCTGGGCCGACCACGGGCCATCGTGCCGAGGACGCCGTGCTCGACGTGGACGTGCCGGCCGGTGCCCACCGCCTCTCGATCCGCACGATGGGCCACGGCGAGGTGCGCCTCTACGGCGTCGTCCTCGAGAACGGCGATCACGGCGTCGTCTACGACTCGCTCGGCATGGTCGGCGCGCGCGCGCAGCGCATGCTGGGCTTCGATGCCGCGCACCTCGCCTCGCAGCTCGCGGCACGGGATCCGGCGCTCGTCGTGATCGCGTTCGGCGGCAACGACGCCGACGACGAGCGCGAGCAGGCCGAGTTCGAGTCCACCTTCCGCCAGGTCGCGCGCCTCGTGCGTCAGGCCCGCCCCGAGGCGAGCTGCCTCTTGATGGCGCCGCTCGATCAGGCCGAGCGCGACGAGCGCGGCGCGATCACCACGCTCCCCACGATCCCCTTCATCGTCGAGGGCATGCGCGCGGCCGCGCGCCGCGAGGGCTGCGCGTTCTTCGACACCTGGACCGCGATGGGCGGCGAGGGCGCGATGGGCCGCTGGTTCCGCCAGGAGCCGCGCCTCGCGGGCGGCGACTTCCGGCACGCGACGCCGGCGGGCTATCGCGTCATCGGCGAGATGCTCTACCGCGCGCTGCTCTCGGGCCTGCGCCACTACGACCAGCGCGCGCAGCGCCACTGAGACGCTGCGCCGCCGTCGGCGAAGCGGGCTGGTCCCTCACGTGGCGGCGCCTCGCTCGACGAGCGTGCGGGGGATCGCGTGCGTCAGGCCCTGCTCGTCGAGGATGCGCCGGACGCCGAGGATCACGCTCTGCTTCCGGTCGAGCATGCGCTCGTACTCGGGGCTCGTGCACCAGAAGACGAGGTCGAGCTGGTAGCCGCCGTCGCTCACGTCGACGAGGTGCGCGCGCTCGAAGCGCACGTCCTTCAAGCCCTCGACGAGGCCGCGCACGCGCCCTGGCATCGCCTCGAGCTTCTCCACCTTCGTGTCGAGCGGCAGCCGGAACGTCAGGAGCACGCGGCGCTCGTTCAGGCGACGGAAGTTGAGGATCCGGGCGCGCGTCAGGTCGCTGTTGGCGAACACGATCTGCTCGCCGCTCGTGCTGCGCACGCGCGTGCTGCGCCACGAGATCTCCTCGACGAGCCCGCCGAAGGTGTCGACCTGGATCGAGTCGCCGATGTCGAACGGGCGGTCGAAGTAGATCGAGAGCGCGGCGAAGAGGTCGCCGAGCACGTTCTGCACGGCGAAGGCCGCCGCGAGGCCCCCGACGCCGAGGGTGGCCGCGAGCGCCGAGACCTCCACGCCGAGGTTCGAGAGGCCGACGAGCACGATGGCGCTCCAGACGAGGAGGCGACCGACGGCGCCGACGGCGGCCGCGGTCGTGGCGGTGCCGGGGCGTCCTTCGCGCTGGCGGGTACGCTCGACGCCCAGCATCAGCACGGCCTGGAGCGAGAGCCCGAGCTGCACGGCGAAGGCGACGACGAACGCGTGATGGAGCGCGCGCTCCTGCGTCGGCGTCCAGTCGAGCAAGAGCACGCCGGAGAGCAGCGCGATCGCGACCCAGCCCCAGCCGCGGATGCTCTCGAAGAAGTGCACCACGAGGTCGTCGATGATCGTCGGTGTCTTGGCGGCGAGCGCGGCCAGGCCCTTCAAGGCGTAGCGGCGGAGGGCCGCCGAGCCGAGCAGCACTGCGAGCGCCACGAGCGCCGCAGCCACGAGGTCGTCGGGAGCGTTGCGGTTCAGGAAGCCGTGCATCGCCGCGGATGATGCCAGGGACCGCGCGCGCCCGCGCGAGGGCTGCGCCGTGGTAGTCCTCGGCCGTGAAGGAACGGCAGCGTCGCGAGCGAACGGGGCCCTCGATCGTGCTCCGAAAGGACGTGCGCTTCGCCGTGGAGGCGGGGCATCCGTGGATCTGGCGCGATGCGCTGGTGCCGCACGAGGTCCCGATCGGGACGGACGTGCGGGTGGTCGACCGCGAGGGGCGCTTCGTCGCGCGTGCGCTCGTCGAGCTCGGTCCCATCGGAGCGCGCGTGCTCTCGCGGCGCGACGAGCCCATCGACGGCGCGCTCGTCGGGCGGCGCGTCGCCTCGGCCCTGGCGTTGCGCGAGCGGATCGCGCCGCCCGAGACCGACGCGCTCCGGCTCGTGCACGGCGAAGGCGATGGCCTGCCCGGGATCGTGGTCGATCGCTACGCCAGCACGCTCGTGGTGAAGACGGACGGCACGGCGAGCGAGACGCTGCTCCCCTTCGTGCTCGAGGCGCTCGCGGCGGCGCGCACGGAGTCGATCCTCGTGAGGCGCGGGCGGGGGGATGCGAAGACCACCGAGCTCGTGCGCGGCGCGCTGCCGGAGGGGCCGATCGACGTCCGCGAGCACGGGATGATCCTGCGCGCCGATCTGGTGCACGGACAGAAGACGGGCCTGTTCCTCGATCACCGCGAGTCGCGGCGCCGTGCGCGGGAGATCGCGCGCGGCGGACGCGCGCTCAATCTCTACGGGTACACCGGCGGCTTCTCGATCGCCGCGGGCCTCGGCGGCGCGCGCCACGTGGCGACGGTGGACGTGGCGCCGGGCGCGCTGGCGCTCGCGACGGAGGGCTGGGCCCGCAACGGGCTCGATCCCGCGGCGCACGAGGCGATCGCGGGCGACGTGCCGAAGGTGCTCGAGCAGCTGCGCGGCGCGAGCGAGCGCTTCGATCTCGTGGTCTCCGATCCGCCGAGCTTCGCGCCGAACGAGGCCTCGGTGCCCGAGGCCGTCCGCAGCTACCGCGCGCTCCACCGCAGCTGCCTGCGCCTGCTCGCGCCGGGCGCGCTCTACCTCGCCGCGTCGTGCTCGAGCCACGTGGGGCGCGAGCTCTTCGACCGCACGCTGCTCGAGGCGGCCGAGAAGATCGGGCTCGTCGTGCAGATCCTCGAGCGCTGGAGCGCGCCGGCCGACCATCCGCGCCTGGCGGCCTTTCCCGAGGGCGACTATCTGAAGTGCACGCTCGCGCGCGTGCTCGCTTGAGGCCCGGCGCGCGCGCGGTCAGCTCGTGCTCTTCTTGGGACGAGGCGCCGCGCGCGGGCGCCCGACGACGCTCGCCGGGAGCGTGGCGAGCTCGTTCTCGACGGCCTCGATGAACGCGCGCACCTTCGCCGGGACGTGCTGGCGGCTCGGGACGACCGCGTACATCGAGACGTCGGGGGGATCGAAGCGATCGAGCACGCGCACCAGCGTGCCGCGCTCGAGGGCGGGGGTGATGGCGATGAGCGGGAGCCGCGCGAGACCGAAGCCGTCCTCGGCGGCGCTCGCGAGCACCGCGAAGCTCGTCGATGCGAAGCGCCCGCGCACGGGCACCTGGCGCGCCGAGCGCTTCTCGACGAACGTCCATCGGCCGCTCGTCGCCGTCCCGTGCAAGAGGCAAGCGTGCGCGCGCACGTCCTCGGGGACGCGCGGCGTGCCGTGCTCCGCGAGGTAGCGCGGGCTCGCCGCCGTCACGAACTGCGCCGTCGCGAGCCGGTGCGCGACGAGGCTGCTGTCGGGCAGGGCGCCCGCGCGCACGGCGACGTCGAATCCTTCCGTCACGAGGTCGACGAAGCGGTCGGTGAGCTCGAGCATCAGCGAGACCTCGGGGTAGCGATGCAGGAAGCGCGTGATGAGGCCGGGCGCGATCTGCGTGCCGAACGTCACCGGCGCCGTCACGCGCAAGAGGCCCTTCGGCTCGGCGTGGAGATCGCGGGCCGCGTCCTCGGCCTCGGCGAGCGCGCCGAGCGCTTGGCTCGCGCCACGCAGATACGCCGTGCCGGCATCGGTGAGGCTCAGCCGGCGCGTGGTGCGCTGGAGCAGGCGCACGCCGAGCTCCTGCTCGAGCGCCGCGAGCCGCCGGCTCACGCTGGATTTCGGCATGCCGAGGCTGCGCGCAGCCGCGCGGAGCGAGCCCGCCTCCACGACGCGGACGAAGATGGCGGCGGCATCGAGCCCGGCGGAGCGTCCCATGAGTGGGACAGTATAGTCGCGAGCCGACCCCTTGGCCCAGCCGCCCGCGCGCCCGACAGTGTGCGGGCTCGAAGGAGAAACGTCGATGAACTACGCGCTCTGGGGTCTTCAAGGCTTGCTCGCTCTCGTCTTCCTCGCCGCGGGAGGCAACAAGCTCGCGCAGTCGCGCGAGAAGCTCCTCGCCAACCCGATGATGGGATGGGCGAACGACTTCTCTTCGTCGCAGATCAAGCTCATCGGCCTGGCCGAGGTGCTCGGCGCGATCGGGCTCGTCGCACCCTACGCGACCGGCATCTTGCCGATCCTCACGCCCGTCGCGGCCCTCGCGCTCGCCGTCTTGATGCTCGGCGCCGCGGCCACGCACGCCCGCCGCAAGGAGCCCTGGATCCCGCCGGTCGTGCTCGCGGTGCTCTCGCTCGGGCTCGCCGCCGGCCGCTTCCTCGCCTGAAGCGGCGGCCCTTCAGCAGTCGCCGCGCGGGACGCAGCGCTCGTTGCAGCAGACCTCGAAGCCCGCGCAGTCGTAGCCCACGCAGCTGCCCGCGCCGTCGCAGTGCTGCCGGACGCAGCCGAACGACGCGCCGCAGGCGGTGTCGAAGAGCGAGGGGTCGTGGAGGCACTCGGTGCCGCCGCACGAGTCGTCCGTGCACTCGTTGCCGTCGTTGCAGTCGAGCACCCCCGAGCACGTCGCGCCGACGCAGCGATCGTTCACGGTGCAGTTGCTGCCGTCGTTGCACGCGCGCGCGGGGTCCGTGGTCCCGGTGTGGTCGCAGCGCGCCATCCCGGCGTTGCACACGTCGTCGGTGCAGACGTTCCCGTCGTCGCACCCGTCCGGGACACACGCGCCGCCGCAGCACGTCTGGCCCGTGCTGCACCGATTCGCGCGCATGCAGGTCGTGCCGACGCAGGTGGCGGTCTCACAGCTGCCCGGCGTCGGCTGGCACGTCGCCGCGCTGCAGGCGCCGCTCACCTGGCAACCGGCGTGCGCGTCGCAGGTCGCGGGCGAGGTGCAGAGCGAGTCGTTCGGCGCGTTCGTGCAGGCGCCGGTCACCCGCGAGCACTGATCGCTCGTGCACGCGACGCCGTCGTCGCACGGGTTGCGCGTCCCCGGCTGGCACGCGCCGCCGGCACACACGTCGCCGTCCGTGCACGGATTGTCGTCGTCGCACGGATCCGTGTTGGCCGTGCTCCGGCAGCCGGTCGCGGGGTCGCAGGTGTCGGTGGTGCACGGGTTTCCGTCGGTGCAGGGCAGCGCGGCGCCAGCGCCGCAGGTGCCGTCGCGCGCGTTGCACACGCCGTCCCCCGTGCAGACGTCGCCATCGTCGCAGGCGCCGCCGTGGGGCACGTGCTCGCACGTGCCGGAGGTGCCGCAGAAGTCGGTCGTGCAGGGGAGCGCATCGGCGCAGCCCGCGGGAACGCAGCTCGTTCCGCAGCAGGTCTGCCCGGCCGCGCACGCGAAGGCGCGCACGCACGTGGTGCCACTGCAGCTCGCCGTGCGACAGCCATCGCTCGCGCAATTCGTCGCGCTGCACGTCGGGAGCTGACAGTCGTTCACCGGATCGCACGTGGCGCCGGCGCCGGGGCAGAGGGTGGCGTCGGGCGTGTGCACGCACTGCTGACCGTCGCAGGTGTCCGTGGTGCAGCCGACGTGGTCGTCGCAGTCGAGCGGCGCGCCCGCGATGCACGTGCCGTCGCGGCAGGCCTCGATGCCGTTGCAGTTGTTGCCGTCGTTGCAGTCGGCCGCGCGCTGGCAGGGCGGGGTCACGCCGCCGTCCCCGCCGTCGGGCACGCCGCCGTCGGTCTCGGGGGTCTCGATCGGAACGCAACGGCCGGCGCGACACGCGAGGCCGGCGGCGCAGCTGACGCCGACGCACGCGTCCTCGAGCGTGAGCGTGACGTGCCTCGCTTCGCCGCGGACGTAGCCGCCCCGCAGGCGTGCCTGGCTCACGAGGCGATGGCCCGAGTCGTACGCGGTGGCCTCGAGCTCGAACAAACGCGTCGCGTCGGCGCCGGCCGGGGCGACCGTGACGTCGTAGGGCCACGTGATCGGCGCGCGCACGGTCGTCGCCTCGGCGACCTCGGTGAACGCCTCCCCGTCGTGCCCGCCCGAGACGCGGATCACGAGCTCCGTCGTCAGCCCGCGCACGCGTGGCTGGGCATCGATGTCGACTCGGACCTGCGATGCCGGGCGCGGGCTCGCGCACGCCGCCACCACGAACAGAGCACCGAGCCCCCCGAGCCACCCGAGCCCCGAACGAGTTCCCATCCGGTCGTCATGGTGCATGCCGCACGGACGGGCGGCAACCTCGGGGCGAGGGATCAGGCGAGCGCGGCCTGCACCAGGCGAAGGCCGCGCCCCTCGAGCGGTAGGCGGAGCGCCTCCTCGCGCCCGCGCGCCGACATCTTCGCCCACGTCTTGCGCACGATGTCGATCACCTTCGCGTCGTCGTCGTGCTTGGCCACGAACGGGGCGTAGTCGAGCTCGAGGAATACGAGGCAGGCGCAGTCCTCGAGCGCCTGCGACTCCGGATCGCGGAGGCGATCCTTCTTGGTCACGAGCGACGCGACCCGGGCCGCGAGCGCCTCGTCGCGCGTCTCGTCGCGCACGATCGCGGCGACGTCGGCAGCGTGCCGCTCGCCGGCTTCCTTGCGCCACTTCAGGTAGCCGACACGCCCTTCTGGGTAGGCGTCGCGCGGTGAGCGCCAGCGCGCGAGGTGCTGGGCCCGCACGGCGATCCGCAGCGCATCGCTCGGCGCTTCCACGAGGCGAGCGAGCCACGCGCTCATTCGCTCGGCATAGACGCGCTCGCGCGCCCGCCCGTCGCCCGTGCGGACGGGATCCTCGTCGTGGACCCGGTCGATCTGCTGGAGCACCTTCGCGATCGTCTCGCTCACGCGCCGAGGGTACACAGCGCGCGCGTCTCGTTGCACTCTGCGCTCGTGATTCCTGCGACCGGCGATCCTGCCTTCGACCTCCCGCTCACCATCGCGTTCGCGATCGTGCTCGTCACCGCGCTGAGCGCGCCCTTCGTGGCCACGCCGTACGGGCGCTTCGCCAACGCGCGCTGGGGGCCGGCGCTCGATCCGCGCCTCGGATGGATGCTCATGGAGCTGCCGGCGAGCGTGACGTTCCTCGCGACGTTCTTCCGCGGGCCGCACTGCATGGACCCGTTCCCGCTCTTCTTCCTCTTCGTGTGGTGCTGCCACTACCTGAACCGCGGCTTCCTCATGCCGCTCTTCATGCGGGTGCCGAAGGGCCAGAAGAGCACCTTCGGGCTCATGGTGATCGCGATCGGCTGGGTCGTGACCTCGCTCCACGGCTATCTGAACGCCGCGTGGGTCACGACCTACCATCCCGAGACCGGCTGGAGCTGGCTCGGCGACCCGCGCTTTCTCGTGGGCATCGCGCTCTACTACGGCGGGCTCGCCGCGAACCTGCACGCCGATCACGTGCTGCGCACGCTCCGCACGAAGGCGGAAGTAGAGCGCGGCGAGCGCGTCTATCGGATCCCGCGCGGTGGTCTCTTCGAGCGCGTGACGAACGCGAGCTACTTCGCCGAGCTCGTGCTCTGGGCGGGCCTGGCGATCTTCACGTGGTCGCCTGCGGGCCTGTACATCCTGGCCATCAGCGCGGCGAACCTGATCCCGCGCGCGATCTCGACCCATCGTTGGTACCGGGAGCGCTTCCCCGACTATCCGACGAGCCGGAAGATCCTGGTGCCGTTCCTGTGGTGACGCGCGAGCATGGGGCGGCGTGCCTCGACCGAGGCGCGCACGCACGCGGGGCCGGCGTCGATCGCGCCGTTCCGCGCCTCGGCCGCTGGCGCGCCGTTCGCTCGGGAGCTCCGCGATGATCCGCACCAGAGCTTCCTCGCTACTGCTCCTCTCGGCGCTCCCGCTCGCCGGCTGCGTCGGCACCTGGCAGGAGCCTCCCGTCACGGCGGGCGCCGATGCACGGGCCGTCGCGCTCGCTCTCGGCGATCCGCCGCCGCGCGCTCCGGAGACGGCCGCCGACGTCCCCACGCTCGATCCGCCGCACCACGCGCGCCCGTGCTGCGCGTTCGGGATGGACCTCCACGTCGACTTCGCGGGCCTCCAGGTGCCCTTCTTCGAGGTCGGCAACGTGATCGATCCCTCGGACATCACGGCGCACCGGTACGCGGTGCTGGACGTGATGCCCGACGACGAGACGAACGGGCTCGTCTACACGTGCCGGGGCGGATGGATCGACACCGCGCACGTGCACGAGAACGCCGACGATGCGCTCTTCTTCGCGCTGAGCCTCGCGCCGCACCTGCGCGAGGGCACGACCGTCGAGCTGCCCGGCCTCGGCGGCACCACGACGGTGGTCGTCGATCCGATCCCGGCCGAGCTCGTCGAGCGCGAGGGAGCGATCACGATCGCGGGCGAGCTCGCGGCGTGGATCACGTGGCGCATCTCGGTGTGGCACGAGGTCGCGACGTGGTTCGGCTACCAGTCGGTCCCCGGGTTCTCCGAACAGCCCTCGGCGTTCTCGATCGAGGACCTCTACTCGAACGCGCTCGGCATCCATCTCGCGCTCGCGCTGCTCGACGTGCACGGCTACCAGAGCCGCGAGAGCTACGAGCGGCTCGAGGTCGCGTACCTGCGCGCCGCGCTCGATCGCCTCGGCGTGCAGCCGCGCGAGGTGAGCCGGGCGGTCATGGGCTTGCTCGACGGTCGCTGGTGGGACTCGTCGCGGCGCCTCCCCGACAACCACCTCGTCACGCATCGCCACTTCCCCGACGGGGAGGAGTGGGTCCGCCCTTGGCGCGCCGAGGACGCGCTCGCCGCGGGCGAGACGTCCTCGTTGCTCGAGGGCGCGTGCGGCGGCACCTCCGCGCGCCCGCTCTCGCTCGTGACGCACCTCGGTGCGCAGGCGCCGCGCGAGCTCGTGCACATCTCGTGGCAGCCGGAGTCCTGGGCCGAGGGCCACTTCCCGTTCGAGGGCGAGACGCACGTCGTGACGGAGAGCGAGCTCGACGAGCTCGTCGCGCGCACGCGCGCGCTGCTCGAGCAGGACCTCGGCCCGGGCTTCGATCAGCCGGGGCCGGGGCGGGCGCCCTGACGCGAGGCGAGCCACGCGGCGAGCCAGTCGGGCGCCCCGGGCGCGAGGATCGCGCGCTGCACGGCGATCGCGGCGGCTCCGAGCGCGAGCGCGTCCTCGGCGTCGACGAGCGAGGCGAGGCCGCCCAGCGCGACGATCGGCACCGCGGTCGCGCGGGCGATGCGCGCGAATTCGTCGCGGGCCATCGAGGGCTTGCCCGGCACCTCGCCGAGCGGGCCGAGGACGACGTAGTCGGCGCCTTCGTCGCTGCGTCGGCGCACGCCGGCCTCGTCGTGGCACGAAGCGCCGACGAGCGCACCCTGCGCGAGCTGGGCGCGGGCTTCGCGCACGGGGCCGCTCGCCTCCGGGAGGTGCACGCCATCGGCCGCGATCAAGCGCGCGAGCGCGACGTCGCCGTTCACGATCGTGAGCGAGCCCGGCGGCTGCACGCCCGCGAGCGCGCGCGCCATCACCAGCCGCTCGCCGGTGCTCGCGTCCTTGGCGCGCAGCTGCACCGCGATCCGATCGCCGCGGCAGTGCTGGCCCAGGCGCCCGAGCCCCTCGAGCGCTGCGCCGTCACGGGGATCGACGACGACGAGGAGATCGAAGGGCGCGCGCCGGACGCCGATCACGGCGCCGGGTGCTCGGCGAGCCACATCCGCGCCGCCTCGCAGTGCCGCGAGTCCGGATAGCGCTCGAGCAGGAACTGCATCGCGCGCCGCTCGGCGGCCTCGTCACCTTCCTCGCCGAAGCGCTGCGCGAGGTCGTAGATCGCATCGCCCGGCGTGTCCTCGCGCGCGCGATCGGGCGGTGGCTGGCTCGCGCACTGGAAGGGCGCGAGGAAGAGGCCGGCGATCAGGAGCGCGCGCATCGCTTCAGAGCTTGCTGCCGACGACGCCCACGAGCGGCGACGACGCGGTCGCGAAGAGCTTCTTCGGGATGCGGCCGGCGCGGAACGCCTCGCGGCCGGCCTCCACGCCCTTGCGCATCGCGCTCGCCATCAGCACCGGATCCTTGGCCCCCGCGATCGCCGTGTTCATCAGCACGCCGTCACAGCCCATCTCCATCGCCAGCGCGGCATCGCTCGCGGTGCCCACGCCGGCGTCCACGATCACCGGGACCTTCGCGCGCTGGAGGATGATCTCGAGGTTGTAGGGGTTGCGGATGCCGAGGCCGCTGCCGATGGGCGCCGCGAGCGGCATCACGGCGGCGCAGCCGAGGTCCTCGAGCTTCTTGGCCGTGATCGGATCGTCGGTCGTGTACGGCAGCACGACGAAGCCCTCCTTCACGAGGATCTTCGCCGCCTCGAGCGTGCCGGGGACGTCGGGGAAGAGCGTCTCGGCGTCGCCGATCACCTCGAGCTTCACGAGGGGCGTGCCGAGCATCTCGCGCGCGAGGCGCGCCGTGCGGAGCGTCGTCTCCACGTCGTAGCAGCCGGCGGTGTTCGGCAGGATCGTGTGGCCGCCCGACACGAGGTACTTGCCGAGCTCGGCGTCGGCCTTCGCGAGATCCACGCGCCGGACCGCGACGGTGACCACGTCGGCGCCCGATGCCTCGAGCGCTGCGCGCGTCTGCGCCAGGTCCGCGTACTTGCCCGTGCCCACGAAGAGCCGCGAGCGCAGCGTCTTGCCACCGATCGTCAGCGCATCCGCCGGCGCGCTCGCGCCGGGCCGTTCCGATTGCATCAGCCGCCTCCCACGAAGTGCACCACCTCGAGACGATCGCCGTCCTCGAGGCGCGTCGCGGCGTGTGCGGCGCGCGGCACGATCTCACCGTTGCGCTCGACGGCGACGAGCGTGCCCCCGAGCCCGAGCGCCTCGAGCAGGGTCACCACCGTCGCCTCGGGCGCGAGCTCGCGCGCCTCGCCGTTCACCACCACGTGCACGCGCCGACCATACCCCACGCGCTGGGGTGTGTCCGCCGCGTCGGCTTCAGCCGCTGATGCGCGGCACGCAGCGCACCGTGCCCGGATCACACATGTAGCCGGTGCCGCACGACGTGCCGTCGCAGCACGGCTCGCCCGAGTAGCCGCAGGCCGTGCACGTGCCCGCCGTGCAGCTGTTCGGAGCGACGCACGGGTAGGGGAACGCCGCGGGGTTGGTGCAGCAGATCTGCCCGCGCTGGCCGCAGGGCGTGCACGAGCCGCCGCTGCACGCGAGGTTGGTGCCGCACGTGCTCCCGGCGCAGCAGGGCTCGCCAGGGTTGCCGCAGCTCGTGCAGGTGCCGGCCGTGCAGCTCGCGCCCGCGTAGCACTGCGTCCCGCCCGGGCAGCATGGCTGGCCGACGCCGCCGCAGGTGCCGCACATGCCGCCGCTGCAGCTGCCGCCCGCATCGCAGGCGTTCCCGGCGCAGCAGGGCTGGCCGATCCCGCCGCACGCGGTGCAGCGATGCGTGGCGGTGTCGCAGAGGCTCGAGGCGCCGCAGGTGTCGCCGGCGCAGCAGGGGCCGTTGAGCGTGCCGCACGCGACGCAGCTCGCGCCCTGGCACACCGAGCCCGTCGCGCAGACCGAGCCGTCGCAGCACGCGAGGCCCGTCGTGCCGCACGCCGCGCACGTGCCGAGCGAGCACGTCGATCCGGTCGCGCACGCGTTGCCGGTGCAGCAGGGCTGGCTCGGCGCGCCGCAGCTGCCGCAGGTGCCGCCGCTCCCGCACGCGAGGCCCCCGCCGCAGCTGCCGCCCGCGCAGCAGGGCTGGCCCGCGCCGCCGCACGCGTAGCAGACGCTCAGGCGGCACACGCTCGCGGCGTCGCACGTCGTGCCGCCGCAGCAGGGCTCGCCAGGCGCGCCGCAGTGCACGCAGGTCTGGCTGCGGTTGCACGTGTCCGTCGTGCTCGTGCAGCGCGCGCCCGGGCAGCAAGGCTCTCCCGTGTCGCCGCAGCCGCGGCAGAAGCCGGAGGTGTTGCAGGTCGCGCCGGCGAAGCAGGCGTTGCCGGCGCAGCAGGGGCCGTCGGGCATGCCGCACGTCGTGCAGTGCCCGTCGAAGCAGACGTCGTTCGCCGTCGCGCACTGGTTGCCCGGGCAGCAGGGCGCGTCGTGGCCACCGCACGCGACGCACTCGCTGCCGTCGCAGACGATGCGCGTGCCCGTGCAGCTCATCGTCTCGCTCGGGCAGCACGAGGCGCCCGTCGCGCCGCAGGGCGCGCACTGGCCGGCGACGCACGAGAGGCCGTCGGCGCAGGGCGCGCCCGCCGTGCAGCAGGGATCGCCGCTCTCGCCACAGCGCCCGGGCGGGCCCGTGTCCGGGGGCGGCGTGCCGGTGTCGGTGCCTCCACCGCCGCCGTCCACGCCCTCTCCCGCGTCCATCTCGCCCGCGCCCGTGTCGCGCCCGCCGCCGCCGCCGTCCGCGTCGCCTCCGGTCGGGCTGCTGCAACCGGCGATGGGTGCAGCAGCGAGCGTGGAGACGAGGAGGGCGAGGGCGGTCGAGCGCATGCGAGCTCCGCGGTCAGAACGACGAGCAGGCCGAGCTGCTCGTCCGGTAGGTGCCGATCGGCGTGATGGTACACGCGGTGGCGGACGTGAAGCGCACGCTCGCGACGGTCCAGAAGTCGTTGCCGCTGCAGCTTCCGGAGCTTCCGCCGTTCAACGCACGGCTCGTGTACGTGGCCGTGGGCGTGGTGGAGGTGGTCGAGCCGCAGAAGATCTGCACGGTTGCCAGGCGACCGGCGCCGCGGGCCCAGTTGTGCACGGCGATCGTGTAGGTGCTGCCCACGACCGGGTTGTCCATCGAGATGTTCTCGGGCCCGTTCTGCGACGTGTTGTCGAAGTCGAGCGAGGCGCCCCACGCCGGCGTGCGGTTGCTGTAGTAGCAGTCGTCGGTCGTGAACCATGCCGTCGTCGTCGGCGCGTGCATGTGCAGGTCGATGTCGCCTGCGCCGTCCCAGGTGAGCTGCACGCGCAGGCCGTGCGGGAGCGCCGTGACGGTGAACTGGCACGTCACCGTGCGGCCGCCCGCATCCGTGCCGCTGATCTCGATCACGTAGTCGCCGACGATCGTGGGCGTGAACGTCTCGGTCATCGCCGTCGGCGGCGTGGGCGCCCACACCGCGGTCGCGGCGCCGCCGGTCGGCGCCGATACGATGCGCCACGAGTACGTGCTGATGCCCATCGCGATCGGCGAGAGCACGATCGGGTCGCCCGCCGGCACGCTGACGTTCCCGGGGCACATGATGGTGCCGCCGCAGCCGTCGTCGGGCACGCCGTCGCAGTCGTCGTCGAGGTGGTTGCCGCAGATCTCCGCGACCGGCTGCACCTCGCCGTTGCACGCGGCCGACCACTCGGGGCCGGTGCTCCCGCTCGTGCAGACGTTCGTGCCGTCGTGGCAGGTGCCGACCCCGCGCGTGCCGGGCGCGCCGCCGTAGCAGGCGCGCGTGGAGCCGAGGATGCAGGCGCACCCGACGCCGGGCACGCCCGTGCACGTGTAATCGATGCCGTCGCACATGTCGGCCTGCGGGGTGACCTGGCCCTCGCACGGGCCCCAGTCCGCGCCGGGGCCGCCCGTGGCGGGCACGCAGGTCTGCGCGCCGTCGTGGCAGATGCCGACGCCCGAGGTGCCGGTCGGGCCCTCGTAGCAGGAGCGCGTGGAGCCGAGCGCGCAGATGCAGCCGGTGTTCGCCGCCCCGTCGCAGTCGTAGTCCATGCCGTCGCAGAGCTCGGGCATCGGCGTGACCTCGCCCTCGCAGGGGCCCCAGTCCGCGACGCCGCCCGTCAGCACGCAGGTCTGCGTGCCGCCGTGGCAGGGGCCGGTGCCGTTCGTCGACGCGTCGCCCGTGTAGCAGTCGCGGCTCGTGCCGACCGAGCAGCCGCAGCCCTCGTCGACGGTGCCGTCGCAGTCTTCGTCCTGCGAGCCATCGCAGACCTCGGCGCTCGGCGCTCCTTCGCCCGTGCAGTCGCCCCACGACGTGAACTCGCCACCAGGGTTGATGCAGGTCTGGTTGCCGCGGCGACAGAGGCCGACGCCCGCGAGCGCGCTCGGGCCCGAGTAGCAATCCTGGACCTGGCCCTCGGCGCATCCGCAGTTCTCGTCGGAGCGACCGTTGCAATCGTCGTCGAGGCCGTTGCCGCAGATCTCGCGCGGGCCGCAGCCAGGGCCCGCGTCGTTCCCCGGGCCGGTGCCGCCATCGGTGCCGGGCGTCACGCCGCTGTCGGGGCGATCGACGACCGCGCCGTCGGGAAGGACGACGGCGCCATCGGGGAGGATCGTCGTGCCGCCGCCGCCGTCGAAGCCCGAGGCGCCATCGACGAGCGGAACGCCGCCGTCGACGCGCGGCCCGGCGCCGCCTCCGGGCCCCGATGCACACGAGCAAGCGGGTAGAACGGAAATCGTCGCGGCCAGAGCGACCAGCACGAGAAAGCGCATGCGACCTCCACGAGGAAACTGCCGACGTGATCCATTCCGCGGCGCGATTTCCAACCTAGACGAGGTGCGTGTGCGCTGTCTCGGACGGAATGAACGCCGCGCGCCGCGCTGCGTCGATTTGTGCGATGCGTGCGCCGAGCGCCGCACAATGGCGGCGCCGTGGGAGCGTCTACGAGGCGGGCTTCGCGAGGCGGTCGTGGGCGCGCGCGACGCGCACGGTGACGATCACCGCGAGGGCGGCGAGCGCGGCGTTGACGCCCGCGATCAGCGTGCTCGAGAGCGCGAGGCGATCGGCGAGCACCAGCACGACGAGCGCGGCGAGCACGTCGCCGAGGCGCACGAAGAACGCGTCGACCGTCTGCTTGGCCTTGTACTTCACGTCGCGCGAGGTCGGCAGCCAGAGCAGCGCCTTGGCGGTGTTCTCGAGCGAGTAGTCGGTCGCGTTCTCGGCGATCTTCAGCGTGCGCAAGACCACGAACGACGCGCCCGCAGCCATCGCGCCGTACGCGCCGAGCGCCACGAGCGGCAGCGCGTAGAGGGCGCCGCGCAGGCCGAAGCGCGAGACGAGGCGCGAGGCGACCAGCGCCTGCACGAGCACCGAGGCGACGTTCACGACGAAGTAGAAGTCGCCGTACGTGTGGCGCAGGTAGTCGGCGCGGAAGGTCGCCACGTCGGCGACGGGGCCGGCGGCGGCGAGGGCGTCGCCGGCCTGCGCGAGGATCGCGCGCGAGAGAAGGTACTCGCCCGTGGTGTTGACGAGGTTCAGCAGCACGAGGAGGAGCGCAATTTCTCGCAGGTACTCGCTCCCGAGCACGAGCGCGAAGCCGCCGCCCTCGGTCAGCGGCGCCGCGGGCGCGGCCTTCGCCTCGGGGCGGCGGAGGATCACCGCGAGGAGCGCGAGCTGGAGCAGCAAGAGGCCCGCGGCGAGCTGCATGAGGAGCGGGATCGCGAGGCCGCCGCCGAACAGGTGGCCCGCCGCGAGCGCACCGAGCGCCGACCCGAGCGGCGCGCCGAGCGCGACGATGGGGAAGAGGCGCTGCCCCTTCGCGCTCGCGTAGAGATCGTTGGCGAGCGACCAGACCTGCGCGACCGAGCTCAGCACGAAGACGCCGAGCCAGACGAAGAACGCGATGCCGACGTACGGCACCTCGAAGTGCGCGAGCACCGCGAAGAGCTCCAGGCAGAGCAGGAAGAAGAGGCTCGTGCCGAGGATGAGGCGGGTGCGGTCGACTCGGCGCGCCACCACGCCGTAGAGCGGAATCAGCACCATCAGGACCAGCGCTTGGACGCCCGTCGCGTAGCTGCGCACCTCGGCGCCGCCGGTGGCCAGGATCAGCGGCTCGCGGAGCGTCTTGAGGACGTAGTAGGCGAAGAGCCCGACGAAGAGCGAGCTCGCGAAGAGCACCGCCGTGAGCGCCTCGCCGGCGCGCACGTCGGAGAGAACGCGCAGGATGCGATCGAGCCAGCCAGAACGCTCGACGGCCGGAGGGAGGGAGGTGCTCGACGGACCGTTCATGGGCTGGCGCGATCGTATCCGCGCGCTTCTGTGGACGGCCAATTCGCGGAAAAGTTCTCGCGGTGCGGGCGTCCGGCGCCAGGTTGCGGCGCGGTGCAGGATCTGCTGCGCTTCGGAGGTGGACGGGACGGGCGCGAGGGGACGGCGAGTGGCGGGCGGGGCCCTGGCTCTGCTCGCGCTGGCGGGCGCGGGCGCGGGCGCGCGGGCGCAGGACGCGACGGTGGCGCGCGCGCTCGACACCGAGTGCTGGTCGAGCCCGGAGGTCTCGTGTGACGCGATCGGCCAGGCGCGCATCGATCTCGTGGCGGGCGCGACGCGAAGTCGCGTGCGGGTGATCGCGGTCGAGGTCCAGGTCGAAGGCTCCACCGCGTGGCAGCCCGCGAGCGACCTCCACGTGATGCTCGAGAGCGAGCTCGTGCGGAGCGAGCCGCGGCATCGGCGAGCGCCGGTCGTCGCCATCGGCCGCCACGCGCACGAGGTGCTCGACGTGACGTTCGCGCCGGTGCGAGGCGGCGAGGGCCGCGTGCGCGTCACGCTCTCGATCGACGGGCGCCGAGCCGTCGTCGAGGCGGCGCACACGATCACCGCGCTTCACGAGTGAAGCGCGTCACGGCGGCCGTAGATCTGGAGCCAGCCGCGCGGGCGCTCGATCGAGACGAGCGAGGGATGCCGGGCGAGGTCGAGCGAGCCGCCGCACAGGTGGCGGAAGCGGCGCGTGCCGAGGCGCGCGAGCACCGCTTCGAGCGCGGACCCGGTGCACGGCAGGTACATGAACACCACGTCGACGTCGCCCGCATCGAGGACGCGCGCATCGCCTTCGCGGAGATCGACGTCGTGCTCGAGCCCCAGCGCGCGCGCCGCGTCCACCGATGCGCGATGGAGGGGGCCGTCGCGCTCGATCCCGATCGCGCGCGCGCCCGTGAGGAGCGCCGCGAGGAGCACGACCTTCCCCAGGCCCGCGCCGACGTCGAGGAGCACGCCGCCCTCGCCGAGACCCGTCACGTCGAGCGCGTGCACGATCTCGGCGTAGCCGCTCGGCGCATAGGGGATGATCTCGGGCTCGCGCGCGGGCTCGGCGAGCGGCGGATACGCGATGCCGAGGAGCTCTTCCACCGTGTGCTCGCGGAGCTCGGGCGCGAGCGCATCGAGGTGCGAGCGCAGGCGCGCGCCGCGGAGCGAGCCGCCGCGGATCGCGTCGCGCGTGGCGGTGTGGGCCTCGAGCGCGCGCGCCGCGAGGTGATCGTGGAGCGCCGTGAGCGCTTCGCGCGGCGAGCTCTCGCGGGCCCACGCGAGGCGCAGCGCTCCGTCGACGAACGCGCGGTCGCGGACGTCGCCGCGCTCCACGAGCGCCTCGAGCGTCGCGAGGTCCGGCGCCTCGCCCGCGATCACGCGAGCGCCTTCTCCTTCTCGTCGAGCTCCTTCTGCACGTGCTCCCAGCGCTCCGTCAGCTCGTCGAGCTTGCCCTGATCGACCTGGAGGCCGTCGAGCAGCGCGAATCGCTCCTTGTCGGTGAGCGACGCCGCGGGATCGCAGAGCTTGGCGTTGCGCTCCGCTTGCTTGGTCTCGATCTCGGCGATGCGAAGCTCGAGCTCCTCGACCTTCTTCTTGAGCGGCGCGATCACCTTGTTCCGCTGCTCGCGCTTCTGCGCCTCTTCGCGCCGGCGCTGCTTCTCGTCGACCGGCGCGGGCGTGGGCGCCGGTGCGGCCGCCGCGGCGGGCGCCTTCTTGCTCGGCGCGGGCTCGGCCTTCGGCGGCGCCACGCTCTTGCTCGTGGTCGTCGCCGTCGCGTCCTTCGCCGCTTGCACGAGGCGCGCGCGCTCGCGCGCCATGTAGTCGTCGAGCGAGCCCATGTACTCGGTGACGGTGCCGCCCTCGACCACCCAGATCTTGGTCGCCAGGCGCCGAATGAGCGCGCGGTTGTGGCTGACGAAGATCATCGTCCCGCCGAAGCCCGAGAGCGACTCGACCAGGCTCTCGCACGAGTCGAGATCGAGGTGGTTCGTGGGCTCGTCGAGGAGGAGCAGGTTGCCGGGGCGCACGAGCAGCTTCGCGAGCGCAACGCGCGCGCGCTCCCCGCCGCTCAGCACCTGGATCGTCTTGTCGACGTCGTCGCCGCTGAACAGGAACGCGCCGAGCACGCTCCGCACGCGCGTCTGGCCGACCTCGCGGTTCTCGGCCGACACCTCGTTCAGCACCGTGTTCTTCGGCGTGAGCAGGTCGGCGTGGTGCTGCGCGTAGTAGCCGGGCGTCACCGAGTGGCCGAGCGTGATCGCGCCGCCGCTCGCCTCGATCTCGCCGGCGATCATCTTGAGCAGCGTCGTCTTGCCGGCGCCGTTCGGCCCGATGATGCCGATGCGCTCGTCGCGGTAGGCGCGCAGCGTCACCTCCGAGAGCACGCGCCGCTCGCCGTAGCTCTTGCTCACGCCGTCGATGCGCACGATCTCGTGCCCGGCGCGCGCGACCTCGGGGAAGCTGAACGCCATCGTGCGCCGCTTCCGGTAGGTCTCGGCGTGCTCCATCTTGTCGAGCGCCTTGATGCGCGACTGCACGGCGCGCGCCTTCGTGGCCTGCGCGCGGAAGCGGTTGATGAACTGCTCGGCCTTCTCGCGCTCGCGCTCGAGGTTCTTGGCCTTGTTCTCGAGGATCTCCTCTTCTTCCGCGCGCTGCACGAGGTAGCGCTCGTAGTTGCCGGGGTACTGGCGCACGCCCTCGACCTCGAAGGTCACCACGCGCGCGATCTGCTCGTTGAGGAACTCGCGGTCGTGGGAGATGAGGACGAACGCGCGCGAGTAGCCCTTGAGGAAGTCCGCGAACCACGCGACCGAGGGCATGTCGAGGTGGTTCGTGGGCTCGTCGAGGAGCAGCACGTCGGGGCGGGAGAAGAGGAGGGCAGCGAGGACGGCGCGCATCTTCCAGCCGCCCGAGAGCTCGCCGAGGTCGCGCGTCCCGTCCTCGGTCTTGAAGCCGAGACCGGCGAGGATCTTGAGCGCCTCGTGCTCGGAGTAGTGCGCGTCGAAGCGCGCCAGCTCGGCGTGCAGGTCGGCCAGCCGCTCGGAGGCGCCGACGATCTCGTCGTGGTCCTCTTTCGCCGCGAGGCTCTCCACGAGGGCCTCCGCTGCGGCGAGATCCGCTTCCAGTGCGGCGCGCCCGGGGACGCTCTTCATCACGAACGCGAGCAGCCCCTGCCCGCCGGCGACCGCGATGTCCTGCGGGAGCCAGCCGATGCGCACGCCGCGCGCGGTGCGGACGGTTCCCGAGTCGGGCTGCTGGTCGCCCGCGAGGATGCGCAGGAGCGTGCTCTTGCCCGATCCGTTCGGCCCGATGAGGCCGATGCGGTCGCCCTCGGCGACGCGGAGCGAGAGCTCCTCGAGGATGGGGCGCGCCCCGAAGGACAAGGACACGTTCTCGAGGACGACGGTGCTCACGACGGCGCCTATGTAGCAGCTGGTGTCGGGAGATTCCCACGCCACGTGCGGGGTGAAACCTGTGAGCAGTCTCCCGGTGGGCGAACAGTGATTCTGTAGCCTCACAGTATTTGTTGCCGAATCGACTGGGTCGTTTCACACCACGCGACCTGGCCCGCGGCATGCGCTGCGGCGCCTCCGGAGGGTTCCTCATGTCGTCGAGACGCTGGCTCGAGCTCGTTCTTGTCTTCGGGATGGTCACGCTGCTCGGCGCGCACGCCGAGGCGCAGCGGACCCCGAGCCAGCGGACCTCCGCGAACATCCACGGCGCGCTCGCCATGGCGAGCAACTCGATCCTGACGTGTCGGACGGGCTCCACGTCCGACGGAAGCCAGGGGAGCGTCGCGGGCGTGGCCTGCGCGACCGCCCAGGCCGACACCGGGACGCAGGCGGTGATCAACAACGGGTTTCCGATGGAGCTCATCGACGTCGACGGCGACGCGATGACGTTCGACTCGAGCACGGCCGATCTCGCCGTGCCCGCCACCGCCACCGTGACGTGGGCGGGGCTCTACTGGAGCTGCGAGGACTCGAACGTCGGCGATCCCGCCCCGGTCGCCGCGCTGGACGGCACCGTTCGGCTCCGCGTGCCCGGTGCCGCCGCCTACCAGACCGTCACGACGCCCGCGGCCACCGTCGATCACATCGGAGGCCGCTACATGGCCTTCGCGGACGTGACCTCGATCGTCGCCGCCGCGCGCGGCGGCACGTACACGGTCGCGAACATCCAGTGCACGAACAGCACCTCGAACACGGGTGGGGGCGCGCAGAGAAACCTCCGCGGCGGGTGGTCGCTCGTCGTGGTGCTCGCCGACCCGACGCTTCCCCTCCGCAACCTCACCGTCTACGACGGCTTCGTCCAGTACCAGAACGCGGGGACGAGCTTCGACATCAGCGGGTTCGTCACGCCGCCGACCGGTACGACCACGACGAGCATCGCGCTCGTGACGTGGGAGGGCGACCGCGGCCTCGGGGACCAGGCGACGGTCGCCTGCACCATGCCGGCGTCGATGGCGGTGCCGATGGGCGCAGCGCCGACGAACCCGACGACGGACATCGCGAACAGCACCGTCACCATCAACGGGACGCGCGCGACGGGCAACCCCGCGTACACGAACACGCTCGGGTTCGACGCCGACTTCTTCTCGCAGAACAACGCACTGCCCGCGAGCTGTCGCGCCGCGCGCGTCGCGCTCTCGACCTCGGGCGAGCAGATCGAGCTCGGCGTGCTCGGCTTCCAGACCGACATCTTCGCGCCACAGATCGATCTGACGAAGAGCGTGCGCGACGTGAACGGCGGGATGCTGCTCGAGGGCGATCAGCTCGAGTACACGATCACCGGCGCGAACAACGGCATGGATCCCGCGCTCGACGTCCAGCTCGACGACGTGGTGCCCGCGGGCACGACCTACGTTCCGGGCTCGATCACGGTCGGCGGCGCCGCGCGCACCGACGCGACCGGCGACGACACGGCCGAATTCGTGGCCGCCATGCGGCGCATCCACGTGCGGCTCGGCACCGGCGCGAACGCGACCGTCGGCGGGCGCGTGAACGTGGGGACGACGTTCACGGTGACCTTCCGCGTGACGATCGATCCCGGCACCACGATGATCTCCAACACGGCGACGGTCGGCTACGTCGGCCTGACGCTCGGCAACATGACGACGTTCACGGGCAGCTCCGATGGCGACGCGTCGATGCCGGGCTCGCAGCCCACGGTGGTCACCGTCACGCCGGTCTGCGGCAACGGCCGGATCACCGCGCCCGAGACGTGCGACGACAGCAACACGACGCCCGGCGATGGCTGCAACAGCGACTGCCGCCGCGAGGTCACGATCACCGCGCCCGCCAACGGCACGACGGTCCGGGCGATCCCGACGCTCACGGGCACGGCCGATGCGGGCGCGACGGTCGTCGTCACGATCGACGGGATGGCGGTCGGCACCACGACGGCGGATGCGATGGGCCGCTGGACGCTCCCTGCGCCGATGGGCGTGGCGGCGGGCATGCACGTGCTCGCGGCGCGCGCGACCGACACGGCCGCGGGCGTCTCGAACGCCACGAGCACCTTCACGCTCGACGACCGCACGACGGTCGCGATCACCGCGCCGGCGAGCGGCAGCACGAGCGGCCCGCGCCCGACGATCACCGGCACCGGCGAGCCGGGCGCGATGGTGACCGTGGTGCTCGACGGCAGCACGCTCGGCACGGTGACGGTCGCGGCCGACGGCACGTGGTCGATCCCGACGAGCGCGCCGCTCGCGGCCGGGCCGCACGCGGTCACGGCGAACGCGCGCGACGGCGCCGGGAACACGGCGAGCGCGATGAGCTCCTTCACGGTCGACGACACGACGATGGTCGCGATCACCGCGCCCGCGAACGGCTCGACCACGATGAGCGCGACGCCGGTGATCTCCGGCACGGGCGAGCCCGGGGCCACGGTAGAGGTCGCGGTCGACGGCACGAACGTCGGCATGGCGGTCGTCGCGGCCGACGGCACGTGGTCGGTCCCGACGACGTCGGCGCTCTCGAACGGCATGCACACGGCCGTCGCGACGGCGACGGATCCGGCGGGCAACACGGCGATGGCGACGAGCGCCTTCACCGTGATGGCCGGCACCTTCGTGACGATCGACGCGCCGGCCGACGGCTCGACGATCGGGAGCGGCACGACGCCGATCACCGGCCACGGCAAGCCAGGCGACATGGTCGCCGTGACGGTCGACGGCGTGAGCGTCGGCTCGGCCACCGTCGCCGCGGACGGCACGTGGACCGTGACCCCCGCGACGCCGATCGCGGACGGCCGCCACACGGCGGTCGCGACCGCGACGGGCGCGGGCGGCATGACGGCGATGGACACGTCGACCTTCACGGTCGACTCCGGCACCGTCGTCGCGTTCCTCCAGCCCGGCGATCACGGCCCGATCGGCGACGCGACGCCCGAGCTCAGCGGCACCGCCGAGCCCGGCGACACGGTGCAGGTGACGATCGACGGCATGGTGCTCGGCACCACGACGGCCGACGCCGAGGGCAACTGGACCTTCCAGGTCACGACGGCGCTCGACGACGGCATGCACATGGTCTCGGTGCTCGCGACCGACGCGGCCGGCCACACGGCGACCGACACCGGCTCGTTCACGGTCGACACGATGGCGCCCGCGCTCGAGATCCGCGGCCCCGGCGACGGCACGCACACGAACGAGGTGCGGCCCACGATCAGCGGCGACAGCGATCCGGGTGCGCTCGTGATCGTGCTCGTCGATGGCGTGATGATCGGCACGGCCGCGGCCGATGCGAGCGGCCACTGGTCGCTCGTGCCCCCGGCGGACCTCGCGGCGGGCATGCACACGGTGCGCGCCGAGACGACGGACGCCGCCGGCAACACGGCGGTCGACCAGCACGGCTTCACCATCGACACGACGGCCCCGGACGTCGACATCACCGGCCCGGCCGACGGCGCGCGCACGCGCGACACGCGCCCGACGCTCCGCGGCACGGCCGAGGCCGGCGCGACGGTGCAGGTCTTCCTCGACGGCACGCTCGTCGGCACCGTCACTGCGGCGGCCGACGGGAGCTGGTCGGTGCCGGCGCCGGCGCCGCTCGCCGACGGCACGCACGTGGTGCGCGCGGTCGCGGCGGACGCGGCGGGCAACACCGCGACCGACACGAGCTCGTTCGTGGTCGACACGAGCACGGTGGTCGCCATCACGGTGCCCGCCGAGGGGGCCACGATCGGCAGCCCGCGCCCGACGATCCGCGGCACGGCGGAGCCCGGAGACGCGGTCGAGGTGAGCGTCGACGGCACCGTCGTCGGCACCGTGACGGCGGGCGCCGACGGCACGTGGTCGATCGCGACGACGAGCGACGTCGCGGCCGGCATGCACACGGTCACGGCACACGCGACCGACGCGCTCGGCAACACGGCCGACGCGACGAGCCACTTCACGTTCGACCCGACGATGCTCGACACCGACGGCGACGGCATCGTGGACACCGACGAGTGCCCCTCGATGCCGTGCCGTGACTCGGACGGCGACGGCATGCCCGACTTCATGGATCCCGACGACGACGGCGACGGCGTCCCGACGATCCTCGAGTGTGCGGGTGGCCTGCCCTGCATGGACACCGACGGCGACGGCACGGTCGACTACCTCGACACCGACGACGACGGCGACGGCATCCTCACCTCGATCGAGACCCCTGGCGGCGTGCTGCGCGACACCGATCGCGATGGTCACCCCGACTACCTCGACACGGACGACGACGGCGACGGCCTGCTCACCTCCACCGAGGCGCCGGGCGGCACGCAGACGGACTCGGACTCGGACGGCACGCCGGACTTCATCGACCCGGACGACGACGACGACACGATCCCGACGGCGCGCGAGCGCGCGGACGGCCTGCGCTTCGGCAACGACGTCGACGGCGATGGGCTCGTCGACTGGCTCGACACCGACTCCGACGGCGTGATGGGCGGCGACCAGATGGAAGGCGTCGGCGACACCGACGGCGACGGCATCCCGAACTACCTCGACCCGAGCGACGGCGGCGGCGCCGACGCGGGCGTGCGCGACGGCGGCGTCGGTGACGCCGGCAACGGCGGCGATGGTGGCGCGGTGGGCGACGGCGGTCGCGGCCCGCGTGAGCCGGGCGGCTTCTCGGGTGGCGCGTGCGTGTGCGCGGCGCCGGGCGCGCAGAGCAGCCGTGCGCCCTACGGCGCGGCCGCGCTCGTCCTCGGTGTGCTCGGCCTCGTGGTGGCGCGTCGCCGCCGCAAGGCCGCGGCCGCCGCGGCGGTCCTCGCGCTCGCGGCGCTGACCTTCGTCCCCAGCCAGGTGGAGGCGCAGCGTGGCGGTTTCACGCTCGACCAGTTTCGCCCGGCCGAGACCGGCATCGATGGCTTCGCCATCTCCCGCCCGAACGACCTCGGGCACCTGAACTTCGGCGCGCAGCTCGTCCTCGACTACGCGCACAACCCCTTCGTGTACGAGGAGCGGCTCGGCGATCAGTCGACGCAGAGCCAGGCCATCGTCGCGCACCAGCTCGTCGGCACGGTCGGCCTCTCGCTCGGCCTCGTCGATCGCATCGTGATCTACGCCGGGCTCCCCGTGAACCTGTGGAGCCAGGGCGGCGGCACCGACATGGTGCGTGACGCCGACGGCACGCAGCTCGGCGATCCCTACCTCGGCCTGCGCATCCGCCTCTTCGGCGAGACGAACGACGTGTTCGCGCTCGGTCTGCAGCTGACCGGCACGGCGCCGCTCTCGAACCTCGTCTCGCAGAGCGAGGCGTTCAGCGGCGAGCTCTCGTTCGCGTTTCTACCCCGCCTCACCGGTGAGATCCGCCTGCTCGAGAACCGGCTGCGCATCGGGCTCAACGTGGGCGGTCGCTTCCGGCAGGAGGCGCAGCTCTTCAACCTCGTGGTCGGCCAGGAGCTGACGTACGGCGTGGGCGTGACGGGCGTGGTGGTGCCGAATCTCCTCGACCTCACCGTCGAGGGCTTCGGCGCGACGAGCTTCGATCACTTCTTCGCGCGCGAGTGGACGCCCTTCGAGCTGCTCGGCGGCGCGCGCATCCATCCGATGTGCGACATGACGATCGGCGCCGCGGTCGGCGGCGGCCTCACGCGCGGCTACGGCTCGCCGAACTTCCGCGGCGTGCTCTCGATCGGCTGGGCCTACGACGCCACCTGCCACCCGCCGGCGGCGAGCCCCGAAGAGGAAGAGCACGCACCGCAGGTCGGCGACACCGATGGCGACGGGATCCTCGACGACGTCGACCAGTGCCCGACCGAGCCCGAGGACGTCGACACCTGGCAGGACCAGGACGGCTGCCCCGATCCGGACAACGACGCGGACGGCGTGCTCGACGTGAACGACGGCGCGCCGCTCGAGCCGGAAGACCCGGACGGCTTCCAGGACGCGGACGGCGTCCCCGACCCCGACAACGACGGCGACCACGTCCTCGACGGGAACGACGGCGCGCCCAACGACCCCGAGGATCCGGACGGGTTCCAGGACCAGGACGGTGTGCCCGATCCCGACAACGATCAGGACACCGTGCTCGACGCGGACGACGAGTGCCCGACGGCGCCCGGCCGCCCGGAGGATCACGGCTGCCCGCGCTCGGTGCGCCTCGACGAGGAGACCGGCACGATCATCATCCTTCAGCGCGTCGAGTTCGCGACGAACCGCGACGTCATCCTCGAGCGCAGCTTCCCGATCCTCGAGGAGGTGCGCGCGGTCATGGCCGCGAACCCGCAGCTCACGCGCGTGCGCGTCGAGGGCCACACCGACGATCGCGGTCGCGATGACCGCAACCTCGACCTCTCGCGCCGCCGTGCGATCAGCGTCATGCGCTGGCTCGTCGAGCAGGGCATCGATGCGGGCCGCCTGACCGGCATCGGCTGCGGCGAGACACACCCGATCGACTCGAACGCGTCGGCCGATGGCCGCCAGGCGAACCGCCGCGTCGAGTTCCACATCATCGCGCCGGCGCCGCGCGACGGCGTGGCCGCGATGGAAGGCTGCGTCGACGCGACGCTCTGAAGACGATCGAGCCCGGTGCCCACGATCTCGGAGGTCGGGGGCACGCCGGGCTCGGCGTCGACGGACACCGTCCTCTCGCCGCGACCGCGCGAAGCTCGTCCTTCGCGGACGCCCGCGCGTCTCTGTCGGACGCGCTCGTGCGAATCGCGCTCGCGATCCGGCGTGATCCTGCGCGGCACGTGCGCTGCAGTCGCCTCTTCCGCTCGACGAGCGAGCGAAAGGGAGACGACGAGGATGCGAACGACCGAGACCTGGGTGGCGCGCGCGGCAGTGGCGATGTTCGTGGCGACGATGGCGCTCGCGAACGGAGTGGCCGAGGCGAGTGAGGACGACGCGGTCGCCGACGGCGCCGGCGATCCGGCGCCCGCGCAGGGCTGCCCGATGTCACGCACGTGCCGGTACGAGGCCAACGACTACTCGGGCTATGCGGCGGGCTCGTGCCAGCCCGGCGGCTGGAACTGCATCGGCGACCCCTGCTCCTGCGAGGTCTACCTGAACAACGCCGGCGCGTTCGGCTTGGTGCAGGGCACCTTCCAGCCCTGAGCGGCGGATCCTCGTATCGAGTCGGAGCCATGAGCCGATCGAACGTGAGCGCACCGCGCTGGGTCGCGTGCGCGGTGCTCGCCATCGTCGGGTCGTCGGGCTGCTGCTTCGGAGGGGCGCCTGGGGCCGTCGCGCCTTCGGGGCCGGCGCCCGTTCCCACCCTCGCGCCCCTCGCCTCGCCGAGCCCACCGCCCTTCCTTCCGCGGAGCCCCTGGCCCGCGCCGTCCCCGACGTACGTGCCGGTTCCGCAGCAGGTCCCTCCGGCGCTCGCGCCGCCCAGCGCGCCCGTCGTGACGGGCCCGGCCTGCGCGCCCATCGCGCGCCGCTCGTCCATGCCGCCGGGGTCGACGACCGACGTCCTCGCGATCGTGCGCGAGCGCGCGTCGGAGATCTCGGCGCTCTGCGCGGGGAGCGAGCACTCCGTGGGCGAGAGCGCGATCACGTCGGCGATCGATGCGTGCGTGCGCACCGTCGGCCCGACCGATCTCGGCGTCACGATCTGCGAGGCGGGCGACTGCTGCGGGCTGGTGCTCCGCGCGGCGACCGGTACGAGCGGCGCGGACGACGACGGGACGTGGCTCGTGATCGAGGGCCCGACCGACGTCTCCCATCCTCGGTCGATCGTGAGCGGCTTCACCGACGGGCACGTCGCGAGCTTCACCAGCGAGCCCTTCGATCCGATCGCGAATCCGAACTGCACGCGCGAGGGCGTCGCCATTCCGCCGGCGGAGGGCGACTGGTCGATCCCCGACGGGTTCACGCCGGTCTATTGGATGGAGCTCGGCCCGGGGGTACGTGCGCTCGTCTGCCAGCAGCCGGGTTGACCGTCTTCCGGCGACGCGCGTCGCGTCCGCGCGGGACGCGGCGACGCCGTCTCCTTCGTTGGAAACCGCGTGATCGCGCATGGCACGCGAGCCGCATCGCGCGCCGCCGCCCGCATCGGGCATCGAGGAGAAACCCCCATGAAGACCATGCTCCAGGCTCTCGCGCTCGTTCTCTCGTTCTCGTCGCTCGCGCTCGCCCCGATCGCCGACGCGCAGTACTTCAGCCCGGCGGGCCACTGGGAGACCGACGCGAGCGCGGTGAACGGCCGCGGCGCCGGGCATCTCTCGGTGGACATCGTCCAGAGCGGTACCGGCCTGCGCTGGTCGGCCGCGAACGGCGGCTTGTACGTGTGCACGCTGCGCGGCTACCAGTGCAGCGGCACGTGGTCGGGCACCACGGGCTCGGGCTGGTTCGACGTGTCGTTCTCGCCCGACGCCAGCTCGTTCTACGGCGTGTGGGGCTACGGCGAGGACCGTTCGTCGAGCGGCGCCTGGTCGGGCCACCGCTGAGCCGAGCCCCGGTTGCGCGCGAGCCCGCGCCGGCTCGGATCGCGGAGGCCCGAGGGCCCCGCGCGCAACCGATCACCATGGCTCGCGCATGCGCGCGCCCGTAGAGGCGTAGGTGCATGCGCTCGCCTCGCTCGCTCGTCTGCTCGCTCTGGCTCTCGACACTCGCTTGCGGTGCGCCTGCGCCGGCCCTCGATGCCGGGCACGACGCGCCCGATGGGGCGAGCGTCGACGCGCCAGTGCTCGACGGATCGGCCGATGCGGCGGCCCCCGATGCGCGCGCCGACGACGCCGCGCTCGACGATGTGGGCGCCGATGCGTCGGGGGACGACGTCGACGGGGACGGCTTCGATGCGTCGACCGAGACCGCCTGCGGGACCGATCCGAGCGATGGCGCCAGCCATCCCGATCCCGCGGTGCTGCGCGGCACCGGCACCGCGGCCGATCCGTACCGCCTCTGCTTCGGGGAGCACGTCGCGCTCTTCGCGCTGCGGCCCGAGGTCGCGACCGCGAATGCCCTGGTGGGGCGCGACCTCGATCTGAGTGGGATCGATCCGCGGCCGATCGGTCAGCCGAGCGATGCGGCCGCGGGCGTGCCCTATGCCGCGCGCTTCGACGGAGGCGGCCACACCCTCGCGCACTACGTCGCTTCGCAGGCCTCCGGGCTCTTCCACGGTATCGCGCCGACGGGGGAGGTCGTGGACCTGCACCTCACCGACGCCGCGAGCGCCACGGGCTCGATCCTCACGGCCTCGAGCGAGGGGCTGGTGCGCGGCGTGACCGTGCAAGGAACCGTGACCAGCGGCTCGCACGTGAGCCTGCTCGTCGGGGACAACCTCGGGACCGTGAGCGACTGCCACAGCAGCGGCCTGCTCAGCGGGACGGCGCACGTCGGCGGCGTCGTGGGCGCGAACCGAGGGACGGTGCGGCGATGCTCGAGCACGGTGAGCGTCAGCGGCGTCAACCGCGTCGGAGGCCTCGTCGGATCGCAGATGGCGGGCGCGATCGAGGAGTCGTGGGCCTCGGGCTCCGTGGTCGGCACGGGGCTCAACCACGGCGGGCTCGTCGGGACGGCCTTCGCCGGCACGATCACCGACTCGTTCGCGCTCGGGGACGTCGACGGCGTGCAGGGCGTCGGCGGCCTCGTGGGGCAGAGCGAGGCGCCGGTCGTCATCGTCCGGGTCTACGCGCGCGGCCACGCGCGCGGCACGATGAGCGCGGCCGTCGTCGGTATCTCCAACGCGACGACGCCCGCCACCGCTTGCTACTTCGATTCATCGGCGGCGAGCAGCGATGCGGCCTGCACGGCCCTCACGCCCGCCGAGATGACGATGCAGGGCCGCTTCGTCTCTTTCGACTTCACGACGCCGATCTGGGTCATGAGCCCGGCGATCCGTGCCTCGCCGTCGCTCCATTGGGAGTAGCGCTCAGGTCATGTCGGGGCCGACGCCCTCGATGAGGCACTCGCTCGGCACGTCGAACGCCATCGAGTGCACGAAGCCGCGCGGCGTGTACTCGACCGGCAGCGGCGCGCCGTCGAGGCTGATGTCACCGCCCTCCGAGTCCCAGCGTGACCACACGGCGTCGTTGTAGGCGGCCGCTTCTTCGAGCTGCGTGATCCAGCCCGCGGAGGTGGAGGCCGGCGTGACGTCGGACGGGAGGATGAGCCGCAGGATGCGCTCGCGCGCGGCCGTGACCCACGCGCGATCGTAGATCGCCACGTTCAGCTCGCCCTCGTACACGATGCCGCGGTTGTTCTTGTTCGCCGAGCCGACGCTCAGGAACACGTCGTCGACGATCAGCAGCTTGCTGTGCACGTCGAAGTCCGTGTAGCGCTCCTCGGTCTCGTCGATCCCGAAGCCCACGTCGACGATGTCGAACGCGCGCAGCTGCAGGAGGTGGAAGCGCGTCGGGAATGCGGTCTCGAGCGCCTCCACCATCATGTACGTCTGCTCGCAGCCGGGATCGGTGATCTCGTCGATGGGCTTCGTGATCACGACGAGCTGCAGCGCCGGCACATCCGTCATGCGCTGGACGATGAGCTCCTGGAGCATCGGGACGCGGAAGTACTGGTCCTCGATGTAGATGTAGTCCTCGGCGTTCGCGATCGCGTTCCACCACGTCTCCGCGATGGCGTTCTCGGAGTAGGGCGCAGGCAGCGTCGCCGTGAGCTGCGCCTGGACGCCGTCGGCGAAGGCCGGCTGATCGCGCGCCACCGTGTAGTCGGACGCGTTCTCCGAGTAGTCGACGCCCGCCTCGATCTGGTGGGCCCAGCGCATGTGGAAGAGCTCCTCGACGTCCTCCACGATCGGCCCCTCGAGCCGCGTCATGAAGTCCTTGCGCGGGCCGGTGTCGGGCAGGCGCTCGTGGCTCGCGACCGCCATGCGGTCGGCCGTGCTCGCGTCGAAGAGCATGCGGCGCGGCTCGAAGACGAGGTGCTGATCGGTGTCCCAGTCCACGCGGCGCAGGTTCATGCCGCCGACGAACGCGACCTCGCCGTCGATGGTCATGAACTTCTGGTGGAACGACGCGCCGTCGACGTCGATCGAGATGGGCCAGAGGGTGAGGTCGACGGGCCGGCTCGGCACCGTCGACGCGATCGGCTGCTCGGTGTCGAAGGTGCGCGCGGCGACCTCGGGCAGCTCGGCGCGCACGCGCTCGCCGAACGTGAAGGGCCGCACCTCGAAGTCGAACATGCCGTGCGTCTCGTTCGCCTCGCCCATGAGCTCGAAGCCATCGCCGGCCGCCGCGCCGCGATCGCGGATGGGCGAGTCCGACGTGGCCCACGAGAGCAGGCCGTCCTGGCCGACGAGCTGATTGACGAGCACGCGGCGCGTCGCCGTGCTCGCGTCGAGGATGCCGAGGATCGTGTGCGCCTGTCGATCGGCGGGCGTGCTCGTCACGTGCGTGGCGGCGTCGCGCTCGAGCTCGAAGTCCGACTCCCACCACCACGTCGCGGCGTGGATGTGATCGGTCGCAGCGCGCAGCTCGGTCGCGACCGTGGACCACGCTTCCTCGCCGCTCGTCATCAGGCGCACGTGGTTGCCGCGGCGCGCGGGCCGGCCCTGCGCGCTGAACCAGGCGTGCCGCACGCCCAGGAACACGGTGTGGACCGGGAGCGAGCGGCCATCGAAGGTGCGCGTGTCGTGGCTGATCGAGAGGCCGTGCCGCGCGCCCGCGTCGAAGGCGCCGGCGGTGAGCGCCGTGCCGTCGAACGTGAGCGCGAGCCCGAGCGGCACGTGCCCGTCGGCCGTCACCGCGACGTCGATCGTCCCGGCCCCGGTGAGCGGGACGGTCACGAGCGGCGCCGCCGCGCCCGTGACCGGCATCCCGCCCACGGAGACCGACACGGTCGTGTCGCCGGGCATGGGCTGCGCCCAGAGATCGAGCACCTGGATCTCGAGGACGGCGACGGCGTTCGAGGGGAGGGGGCCGACGTCGCTCCCCGTCGGGCCGCCATCGCGCATCCCGCCCCCGGGATCCGAGGTGCCGGGGCATCCCCCGACGAGGGGCAGAACGAGCAGAGCGAGGGCGATCAGGCGGCGGGACGTCATGGGGGCAGGCTAGACCAGCCGCGGGTGTCCCGAAAAGCCGCACGTCGCGGGGGCGGAGCGCGCGGCCCGGCCGCAGCGCCTCACTCGATCACGTAGACGCTCGCGGCCTGATCCGGCACCGACACGGGGAAGCCCGTCGTGCCGAGATCGGCGACGCTCGTCGCCGCCACGGTCTCGCTCGCCGCGCCCTCGACGCCGAAGATGCGGCGCACCGTGAGCGCGCGCGCGCTCGGGAGGCCGGCCGCTGCGGCGAGGTCGGCCGGCAAGCGGATACGGCCGCTCGTCGCGGTGCCGAGCGCGAAGTTCGCGACCACCACGATCACGCGACCGCCGCCGGTCGCGAAGCGGGCGAACGTGAAGAGCGTGTCGGGGCAGTCGGAGAAGCGCGCGGTGTTGTCGAAGTACTCGAGCCCCCAGTAGCGGCTCGACGTGACCGCCGGATCTTGCGCGAGCGCCAGCAAGTCGGCGTACCAGCCGCGCAGCGCGCTCTCGTCGGGCGTGAGCGTGCCGTTCCACCAGCGCACCATCGAGGGCATCGACCAGTAGTCGAAGATGGTCGTGCGCCCGTCGTCACCACCGAAGCCCTCGGCGCCCGCGCCGAGCTCGCCGACCTCTTGGCCGTTGAGCATCAGGAGCGGCCCGCCCGACCAGAGGTACTGCACCACCGCGAGCTGGTGCGCGGCCGACGCGCCGCCGAAGCCGCTGTCGTCGGTGCCGCCGGAGGTGACGATGGGCGAGGCGAGCCGGCGCTCGTCGTGGTTCTCGAGGTACTCGACGTAGCGGTTGCGGTCGGTGTCTCCGAGCGCGCCGTAGGCCGCATCGAGCTCGAGCTGGCCGGAGCGCCCGAGATACAGGCTCTTCAGCGTGTCGTAGGTCGCGTCGTGATACACCGCGTCGAAGCCGCTCGCGAGCAGGCCCGGTAGGCGATCGTAGGCCTCGGCGAAGAAGAACGCGTCCGCGTCGCGCCCGCGCGCCTCTGCGATCAGGTACTGCCACGCTTCGTCGGGCACGTAGTGGGCGAAGTCGCAGCGGAAGCCGTCCACGCCCCGTGCCTGCCAGTACGCGAGCACGTGATCGACGAGCGTCCACGTCGTGGGCATCGGGCTGAACGCCGTCGCGCCGCTCGTGAAATCGACGCCGTAGTTGAGCTTCACGGTCTCGTACCAGTCGTTCGCCGAGGGCGTCAGCGTCGCTGCGTTGTTCCCCGTCGCGCGCGCGATGCTCCCGCTCGTCCCGTCCTCGCGCGCGAAGTGCCCGTCGAAGACGACGCCGCTCGGCGCCCAGCCGCTCGGGTGCGAGAGCACGAGCGGGCCGCCGCTCACGTAGTAGAACGAGTTGCTGCCCGCGAAGAAGCGGCTCTGATCGTCGCTCGCGCCGAAGTCCCACTCGGGGTGGACGACCGAGTGGTACGAGCGCGCGACGTGGTTCGGCACGAGGTCGATCACGACCTGCATGCCGGCCGCGTGGATGCGCGCGACGAGCGCATCGAATTCCTCGAGCCGGTGCGCGGGGTCGTCCGCGAGGTCGGGGCTCACGTCGTAGTAGTCGCGGACGGCGTAGAACGAGCCGGCGCGGCCTTTCACCACGTCGGGATCGTCGGCCGCGAGCGCGGGGTCGACGCTCGACCAGTCGGTGAGCGTGGCCTGCCGGAGCGCGCCCGTGAGCCAGACGTGCGTCGCGCCGAGCGCGTGGATCTCGGCGAGGGCGTCGTCGGTCACGTCCGAGAAGTGGCCGGACCCGTTCTGGACGATCGTGCCGTCGCGCGCGCGCGTCTCGTTCGTGTTGCCGAAGAGGCGCACGACGAGCTGGTAGATCACGGGTCGCGTCGGGCTCGCCGTCGAGCCGGCGTCGGCGGCGTCGACCGTGGCAGCATCGACGAGGCCGGCCTCGGGCGCCGCGTCGGGTGTCTCCGCGGCATCGGCACTCGCATCGATCGACGCGCGTGCGTCGCGGCCACCATCCGCGCTCGCTGCGTCGGCGGGTGAGGGCGGTCCGGAGCAGGCGCCCGCAGTCAGGAAGAGAAGGGCGGGCGCGAGGCGACGAAGAGCCATCGCGCCCAGCTTAGCGCACCCGCCTCAGTCGCTCGGGAGCTCAGTCGCTCGGGAGCTCAGTCGCTCGGGAGCTCAGTCGCTCGGGAGCAGCTCGTGCGCGGGATCGTGCGCCAGCGGCGACCACGTCCAGTCGCCCGAGTACACCGACGAGATCGAGTAGATGACCGCGATCGCGATGGTCAGCGTGACGAAGAGCAGACCCACGAATCGGGGGCCGGTCCAGTAGGCGTCCGCTGCCTTGAGGTTCGCGATCTCTTGCTGCGTCATCATGGCGGCGCAGAGCTACCGCAGCCTCGTGCCGGGGTCAACGGGCTCTCGAGCGCCCGGCGGTCTCCGTTCGGGCGAGCGTGCCTTGTCTCGCACGCCGCGGCCCGGTAACGCTCGCGCGCCGTGCCGTCGCCGCGCCTCTTCGCACGCCTGCTCGAGATCGTGTGGGTCTTCGCGCTCGTGCCCTTCCGCTACCTCGGATGGCAGCTCACGCGCGACGCGCCGCCCACGGCGGACGAGGCCGAGCGCGCCCAGGGGGCGCTCTTCGCCGCGGCCCTCGAGCGGCTGGGCGCCACCTACGTGAAGCTCGGGCAGATCCTCGGATCGCGCCCCGATCTGCTGCCGCCGGGGTGGGTCGCGAGCCTCGCGCGCCTGCAGGATCGCGTGGCGCCCGTCTCGTTCGAGACCATCGAGGCGGTCCTCGCGCGCGCGTGGACGCCCGAGCAGCGGGCGCTGGTCGCCGAGATCGAGCGCGCACCGCTCGCGGCGGCGTCGGTCGCCCAGGTCCACGCCGCGCGCCTCGTGACCGGCGAGGAGATCGTGCTCAAGGTGCAGCGCCCGGACGCGCGCCCGCAGATCGAGCGCGACCTCGTGCTCATGCGTCTCGGCGCCGGGCTCGTGGACCGCATCCCGACCGTCGAGCTCCTCTCGCTGCCGGGCGCGGTCCAGCGCTTCGGCGACGCGCTCGCCTCGCAGCTCGACTTCGTGCAGGAGCGCGAGAACAACCGGCGCTTCAGCCACAACTTCCGCCGCGTGCGCGGCGTGCGCTTTCCCACCGTGATCGACGCGCTCTCGGGGCCCGACGTCCTCGTGATGCTGCGGGCGCCCGGGGTGAAGGCGACCGAGCTCGAAAAGGTGGGCGGCAATCGCCACGAGCTCGCCGAGCGCGGCGGTCGCGCGATCTTGAAGATGGTGTTCGAGGACGGGTTCGTGCACGCCGACCTCCACCCCGGGAACATCTTCCTCGCCGAGGACGGCACGATGACGATGCTGGACCTCGGCCTCGCCGCCGAGATCCCCGAGGACATGCGGCGGCCTTGGCTCGATACGTTCTCTGCGCTCGCGGCGAGAGATGGTCGGCGCTGCGCCGCGCTCTTCTACGGCTACGCGCCCACGGTCGGTCCGGTCGACTATCCCGTCTACGAGCGCGAGGTCGTCGAGTACCTCGAGCAGCTCTACGGGGCGCGCCTGGCCGACGTCGAGGTCAGCGCCGTCGTCTCCGGGATGATGAACGTGCTCCGCCGCCACCGCGTCCAGATCGACCCCGTGTTCACGGTCGTGAACGTCGCCCTCCTCGTGGCCGAAGGCCTCGGAAAGCAGCTCGATCCGAGCGTGGACCTGGTCGTGCTCGCGGTCCCGTTCCTGCTCGCGGCCCAGCTCTCGGCGCCGCCCGGACGGCCGCCTCAGCGGGCCATTCCGACGGGCCCCTGAGCTGGCTCCTGGCCGCGGCCGAGGCGCCCCGACCCCAGGTTCCCGGGCCCGCGGCGGCGGGAAAACCCGTGCGTGAAAAAGAAACCACTTCCATCCCCGCTGCATCGCTGCTAACGTCTCCACGTTTCGAGCCCGTTCGTGTTGCCCCTCCGTTCCGCCTTCGTGAGCCCCCGCGTGCTTCAGTCCGTCGCCGCCGACGGAAAGCATGCAACGGGTGCCGTGCGCGCTGGAGAGTCAGGGGCCTTGTAGGTGCCTCGAGTCCGAGTTCGCACACGATGATGCGCGTGTGCGGAGGGCCGGTGCAGTCACCGGCTCGTGTCTGAGTGAGACAGAGAAAGCGAGAGATGGTTCGATGGCGAAGAAGCTTTTCGTGGGTGGTCTGAGCTGGGGTACGACGGATGATGGTCTGCGCCAGGCGTTCGAGCGCTTCGGCGAGGTGACGGAGGCGAAGGTGATCACGGATCGCGAGACCGGCCGGTCGCGCGGTTTCGGGTTCGTGACCTTCGGCACCGATCAGCACGCGGATCAGGCGATCGCCGAGATGGACGGCGCGCTCCTCGATTCGCGCACGATCAACGTGAACGAGGCGCGTGAGCGCGCGCCCCGCGCTGGCGGCGGTGGCTTCGGCGGCGGCGGCGGCGGCGGTGGCTTCCGCTCCGGCGGCGGCGGCGGCTACGGCGGCGGCGGTGGTGGCTACGGCGGCGGCGGCAGCGGCGGCGGTGGCTACAGCGGCGGCGGTGGCGGCGGCTACGGCGGCGGCGGCGGCGGCGGTGGTCGCGGCGGCTTCGGCGGCGGTGGTGGCGGCGGCTACGGCGGCGGCGGCGGCGGTGGTCGCGGCGGCTTCGGCGGCGGCGGCGGTGGCGGTGGCGGCAAGCGCGACTTCGACAAGAAGCGCCGCCGCGACGACGACGGCGGCGACTGGTGAGAACGGAACCGATCGCGCCCGCGATCGGCTCCTGATCCAGCTCGAGTGATGGGGCTACCGCACACCCTGCGGTGAGCCCTGCGCTGCGCGCGCCTCGAAGCGCGCGTCGGTGCCGTGCTTTCCACCCACGAACGAAGAGACCGACGGGGTTGTGCCTCGTCGGTCTCTTTTTGTTTTTCGGTCTCTTTTTGTTTTTCGTCGATCGGTTGCCTTCGTCGGCCGCTCTCGCGGCCTGGCCGCGTGCCCGCCTCAGTCCTGCTGAGCGAACACGAGCGGGTACTCGACCGTGATGGGCTCGCTCGGGCCGACGCGCAGATGGATCGAGCTCACCGCGCGGATCGCGCACGCGCCGAGCGCGTCGGAGCCGACCGTGTCCTCCGTGATCTCGAGGTGGCTCAGGATGCCGGCGCGCTCGACCTGCATCGAGAGGGTCATCCGTCCCTCGAGCCCCGGCGTCCGCGTGATCTCGTGCTCGTAGCACTGGCCGATGGCGCTCATCCGGCTCCGGAGCAGGCGGCGCAGCTCGGCGTCGTCGAACACGGTCGGATCGACCGGATCGACGATGGGCTCGACGTGGACGTGCCCCGGGACGCGCGGCGCCACCTCCGTGATGGGCGCTCCGTGCTCGTCGATCGGCCCGACGGCGCTCGTGCGCGGCCCGAACGAGGTGCTGGGGACGCCGACCGAGTGATCGCGCTCGTGCATCGTGCTGGGCGCCGTCGCGACACCCACCGCGTCCACCTGCGCGAGCACGCTGGCCTGATCGACCGTCGGCCCTCCCGTGCGCAGCAGATCGGCGAACGCGCCGTCCGGATCCCCGGTCGCGCCGATCAGCGTCTGCACGGCGGTGCTGACCGCGGCGTCGACGCTGACGCTGGGGTCGGCGTGGGCGACCGTGGTCGGCGCGTGCGGTGTCCGCGGCGCGTGGGGCGTCGTCGTCGGCGCGTCGTCGCTCGGGCTGCTCTCGTCGCTGGGATCCGAGGTCTCGTCCGCGGGATCGCTCGGCGCCGTATCGTCCCGATCGAGATCCGGCATCGGCACGTCCTCGAACACGATCTCGGCGACACGCGGATCGATCTCCGCGACGCTCGGCGGCAGCGGCCAGTCGCTCTGGGCCAGGCCCACGACCACCGCGAGATGCAGCATGAAGGAGCCCGCCGCGATGGCGGTGAACCGCCAGTCCACGCGATCGAGGAGGCCTCCGCGCACCGAGGCGGGGAGCTCGGGCCGCAGGCGCGCCTCGGGCGCGCGCACCTGCTGGAAGAGCACGGCCGTCGCGCCCTCGCCCTGGCCGGCGATCACGACGCGACCGCGCGCCGACGCGGGGAGCACGAGCGAGGTGCCGCCGAGCGGCGCGAGGTCGCGCGGGCCCTCGTCGAGCTGCAGGCGGCCGCTCGCGTCGCCCGGGATCGTGAGCGTGATCGCGCCGCCCGTCACCTCGAAGAGCGTGCGGCGGGCGTGGCCAGCGCCGGCGACGAAGACGTCGCAGTCTTCACTCGTGCCGTACGTCACCGTGCCGCGCTCGAGCGTCCATTCGCGCTCGATGCGCCCCGCCCGGGCGATGGCCACGCGGAGCACGCGGGGCGCTCCGTCGGTCCAGACCGCCGCTCCGGCGGCTCGCATGGCGGTGGTCATGGCCCCGGGACGGACGTGCCCCGGCGCCGAAGAAGGAGAAGCTTCCTCGCGCATCGATCCCTCGCTCCGCGGCCCTTTGCTCGCGGCTCGATCGAACCGACAGCGGCTCGCGGAGAAAGTTCCGGGCTCTGGAGGCTGCGGGCTCCGGACGCTGCGAGATCAGGCCTCGGCGGCCGCGGCGTCCACGGGGCCGGGCTCGCCTTCCGTGCTCGCGGGCGCCTCGCTCGCCGCCGCCCCCTCGGTCGGCTCGGCCTCCCCGCCGAACATCGCCATCGCGCCGCCCTTCGAGAGGTGGCTCTGGAGCAGCGGCATGATGTACGGGTAGCCGACGCGCATGGCGTCGACCTCGGGATCGATCGTCCCGACGAGCCAGAACGCGAGCACGCTCGCGCGCTCGACGTAGAACCAGCCCTCGGGATACTCCACGGAGCGCATCAGCTCGCGCAGCTCCTCGCGGGCCACCTCGGGGTCGACGAGCGCCTCGAGCTCGTTGCGGTTCGCGCGCATGAGCGCCGCGGGGGTGCGGTCTTTGATCTGCAAGAGGCGCTGGAAGTACGTCTCCACCATGCGCTCGAGCAGCTCGCGGTTCGCCTCCTGCGAGGCGAAGCCCATGCGCAGGAAGCCGTCGAGGAGCTTCTTGCCGTCGTGCTCGAGCAGCCCGCCGATGATGTCGAGCAGGCCGTCGACGAGCTCGTCCTTCACCTCGCTCACGGCGCCGAAGTCGAGGATCACGATCTTGGGGCGCCGCGGGTTGCGGCCCGGCTGCACCAGGAAGTTCCCGGGATGCGGATCGGCGTGGAAGAGGCGATCGAGGAAGAGCTGCTTGTAGAAGCTCTCGACGAAGCGCGTGGCGACGGCGTGAGGATCGATGTTCGCCGCGCGCATCTCGTCGACGCGGTTGATCTTGATGCCCTCCATGAAGGTCATCGTCAGGACGTCGCTCGAGGTCAGCTCCGCGATCGGCTCGGGAAAGAGGATGTCCTTCTCGCGCGCGAAGTTCGCCGCCATGCGGCGCATGCAGTCGGCCTCGTGCAGGTACTCGGTCTCGCGGCGCAGCAGATCCACGAGGGCCTCGTGCACCCGCTCGATGCCCGTGACGGGCACGAACCACTTGTAGGCGTGCACCGCGAGGCGGATGACCTGCATGTCGACGCGGATGACGTCGCGGATGCCGGGGTAGAGCACCTTCACCGCGACCTTGCGCCCCTCGCGGCCGTGCTCGTCCTTCAGCCACGCCACGTGCACTTGCCCGAGCGAGGCCGCCGCGAGCGGCGTCTGGTCGAAGCGCGCGAAGACCTCGTCTGGGCGCTGGCCGAAGCTCTCGAAGAACGCGCGCTCGATCTCGGCGAAGGGCCGCGGCGGCACGGCGTCCTGCAGTTGCTCGAGCTCCTTGGTGTACACGCGCGGCAGGAACCCGCCCATGATCGAGAGGATCTGCCCGAGCTTGATGTAGACGCCGCGCAGCGAGAGCATCCCGTGCAAGAGGCGCTTGGCGTTCGTGCGGTCGAGCCAGCGGCGGTAGCTGCGCACCCAGCCGGGCACGATCTCGACCTCGCGCCCGGTGGCGCCGTCCTTCTCCCACGTCCCGAAGATGGACGTGACGAAGTAGAGGCTCACGTAGCCGAAGAAGATGATCCCGAAGATCCAGAGCGCGCGGACGAGGCGTTCGACGAGGCTCACGTTCGCGCTCCAGGCGGGCGGCGGGGGCTCAAGCCAAGAGGCCGCGGAGCTCGTCGTAGTGACGGTCCGCGTAGTACGAGAGCACGTCGAGCGCGTCGTCGAACTCGCTCCGATCGAGCTCGGCCGTCGGGTACTCGACCGTGAGCACCACGTCGAGATCGTCGTCGATCGAGAACTTCGCCATGAGCAGCTGGTGGTTCAGCTCGAGCAGGCGTGCGTAGAGACGCCCGGCTTTCTCCGGCCCCTCCGGCGACTTCACGAACGGGACGATCGCGAAGACCACGAAGCCCGCCGGATCGATCCGGATGTGGAAGGGGAACGAGCCCTTCTGCCCGTGGAACAAGCTGCGGTACGTGTCCTCCGCGATGCGATGACAGGGCCAGCCGCCATCCTCGAGGATGGTGCGGATCGAGTCCGGCGTGAGGCGGATGCGCGTCATCCGTCACGAACCTACCGGAACCCGCGCGGCGGCTCAACGGATCGCAGCGCGGCCGCGTTGACACCCCCGGAGGCGCCGGGGAGAACGAGGCCGATGGCGCGTCGACCGCGTGGTGGGCTCTCGGTCGCGATCGCGCTCTCGGCGCTCGCGCTCGCGGGATGTTGGGCGACGCGAGCCCCCGCGTGGGCGCTCGCCAGCGTCGGCCCCCGGGCCGTGGTCCCGGCGGCGCAGGTGGACGTCGAGAGCGTCGCCCGGGGAGAGCGCTCGTGGCGGGCGCGTGCCGACGAAGGGGACGTGCGCGATGCGATCGACGCTTGGTCGCGCGCGCTCGAGGCGAGCCCCACCGATGCCGTGCTCTGGGCGCGCCTCGGCCGCGCGCAGCTCTTTCTGGCGACGACGTTCGTGGCGCCGGACCCCGCGCGCCGGAGCGAGGCGCGCGATCTCTACGCGAGCGCCGTCGAGAGCGCCGAGCGCTCGCTCCTCGCGCGCACGCCCGGCATCGCGCGTCCGCTCCGCGCGGGGCGCCCCTTCGTGGCGATCCTCTCGGCGTTCGAGGAGGCCGACGTGCCTGCCCTCTACGTGCGCACGCTCGCGCTCGCGCGATGGGCGCGCATGGCGGGAGGGCCCGTCGAGGCCGAGCTGCGCGTGGAGCTCCGCGCCTCGATGAGCCGATGCGCCGAGCTCGATCGCGGCTTCGACGGCGCGGGCGCCGATCGCTTCTTGGGCGAAGCGTGGTCGACCCTGCCGGCCTACCTCGGTGGCGACGTGCTGCGCGCGCGCGATCACCTCGCGGCCGCGATCGCGCTCGCGCCGGAGCGCGCCGACAACCACGTCGCGTACGCGCTCTTCGTCGCGGTGCCGCTCCACGACCGCGCGGGCTACGTGGCCGAGCTGCAGACCGCCGCCGGCCTCGCGATCGACGACGACGACGACGACGCCCCGGAGAATCGCGCCGCGCGCGAGCGTGCGCGCGCGTTGCTCACCGAGGTCGACGCGCGCTTCGGAGCGCGCTGAAGGGCCGACACGAGAATGTGTCGGAACCCTTCACTGCAGTTCGAGCTCCAGCGCGAATGCGCTGGAACAGACGGTGGTGGACCAGCCATTCTGGTCGACCACCGAGGAGCCCACGGCCAGGGCTGGGGCCGTCGACGCCGCTTGCGAGTCGCGGTCCGATGCCCGAGGGTGGAGCCATGAACCGCGCGTCGACGTCCCGAGGGCTGCCCGTCCAGATCGTCATCTTCGGCGGAGGCGGCGATCTGACGCGGCGCAAGCTCGTGCCCGCCATCGCGAGCCTCACGCGCGCGCCGACGACGCCACGCCTGCAGGTGGTGGCCGTCGGCCGCCGCGACAAGAGCGACGACGCGCTCCGCGCCGAGCTCCGCGAGGGCCTCTCCGGCGAGGCCCTCCGCGACTTCGAGCGCGTCGCGCCCTCGATCCGCTATCGGCGCGGCGACGTCGAGGAGCGCGGCTCGCTCGACTCGCTCCGCGTGGAGCTCGATGCGCTCGCCGCCGAGCTTGCCCCCGACGGCGCCTACGGGCGCGTCTCGTACCTCGCGCTCAAGCCGAGCCTCTTCGGGCCGGCGGTCGCGCTCCTGCGCGAGTCCGGCATCGTCCGGCGCCACGAGCCCACGAGCCCCGACTTCCGCCGCGTCGTGATCGAGAAGCCCTTCGGCCACGACCTCGCGAGCGCGCGCGCGCTGAACGCCGAGATCCATCGCGTGCTCGACGAGCACCAGCTCTTCCGCATCGACCACTACCTCGGCAAGGAGACGGTGCAGAACCTGCTCGGCCTGCGCTTCCACAACGCGATCTTCGAGCCGATCTGGAACCGTCATCACGTCGAGCTGGTTCAGATCACGGTGGCCGAGACCGTGGGCGTCGAAGAGGGGAGGGCGGCCTATTACGACGGCACCGGCGCGCTCCGCGACGTGCTCCAGAACCACATGCTCCAGGTGCTCGCGCTCATCGCGATGGAGCCGCCCTCGTCGCTCGATGCGGAGGCGATCCGCGACCAGAAGGTCGAGGTGCTCCGCGCGCTTCGGGCGCCCGACCCGGCCGAGATCGCGCGGCACACGGTGCGCGCCCGCTACACCGCGGGGACGGTCGATGGAAAGCCGGTGCGGGGCTACCTCGACGAAGAGGGCGTGCCCGCGGGATCGGAAACGGAGACCTTCGTCGCCGTGCGCGCCGAGATCGACGACTGGCGCTGGGCCGGCGTCCCTTTTCTCTTGCGTCACGGCAAGCGCATGCCCAAGCGCTTCACCGAGGTGCAGGTGCAGTTCCGCATGCCGCCGGTGCAGCTCTTCAATCATCCGGACGGGATGGAGGCGGCCGAGCTGAACCGCCGCCTGCGCGACGGATCGCTCTGCATGATCCGCCCGAACGTGCTCACGATCGGCATCCAGCCGCGCGAGACGATCCAGCTCTCGTTCGGCGTGAAGGAGCCCGGCCCCGAGATGCGCATGGCGCCGGCGTCGCTCTCGTTCGACTACCGCGAGCGCTTCGGTGCGGCGCCGGCCGACGCGTACGAGCGCCTTCTCGCCGACGCGATGGCGGGGGATGCGACGCTCTTCTTGCGTGCCGACGAGATCGAGGCGAGCTGGCGCTTCTGCGACGGCATCCGCGACGCGTGGGCGAAGGAGAAGACCCCCGTGCTCGAGCACGCGGCGGGCACGTGGGGGCCGGAAGAGACCGTCGATCTCTTCCACGGCTGCGAAGGCGGCTGGACGCGGGGCTGATCGCCGCGGGCCTCGTCGACGCTGGCCTCGTCGACGCTGGTCTCGTCGACGCTGGTCTCGTCGACGCGGGCCCGAGCGACGGGGCGCTGGTCGGCACGCGCGTCGTCAGGGGTGCACGAAGCGCAGCACGAAGCGATCGCTCGTGCCGCGGCGCTCGCCCGCCTCGCGCGGGGAGTCGTTCCAGTCGTGCGGGTCGGTCGGATTGCGCAGCACGTCGAGCTCCGACTCGAGCACGAACCCGGCGGCCGTGACCTCGTCGATCACGACCGACTCCTCGATGCGATGGAGGGTCTGCACGTCGTCGACGCCGTGGCCTTCGGCCGCCGCGTGATCGACGATGCCGTAGACGCCGCCCGGTCGCAGCGCCGCGAACACCGCGCGGTTCATCGCCGCGCGATCGACCTGCATCCACGCGGTGTCGTGGTAGCTGAGGACGAAGAGCACGGCGTCGAGGCTCGTCGCGTCGGGCGGGAGCGGCGCGTCGAAGGGCAGCTCGACGGCCACGATCTGGGGCATCGCGAGCCGCTCGAGGCGCTGCGTCAGCGGGCCGCGCGCGAAGCGATCGAGGATGAACGTGTCGTTCTGGGCGAGCACGAGCCCGCTCGGGCCGACCGCGCGCGCGAGAAGCTCGGTCGTGTAGCCGCCGCCGGCGAAGAGCTCGGCCACGCGCTGGCCGGGCTCGATGCCGAAGAACGAGAGCACCTCGGCGGGATGGCGGCCCCCGTCGAGCGTGCGATCGTCGTCCGTACGGTCGGGCGCCGAGACCGCGGCGGCCACGGCGGCGCGCGGCGTGACGCTGTCGACGTGCGCGTGGACGCGCGCGGCCGCGGGAGCCTCCGCCGTCTCGGGCGTGACGGGGGCCGGAGAAGGGGAGCCGCCGCAGGCGAGGGCGAGGACGGAAGCGAGGAGGGGGAGACGTCGCATGCGCCCGTCATGGGGCGCGCGCGTGCGCGCGTCGAGCGAGGCGTGTTTCCTCGCGGCGGCGCGCCGCGCTCGTCAGGGCGAGGGGACGATCACCATCTCGGGCTGCAGGCCCGGGATCGCGAACGGGCCACCGGGGATCGGATCGCCGAGCGCGCCCGTCGTGGCGTCGCGGGCCCAGCCGCTCACGCTGCCCGCGTCGGTCGGCACGTACACGAAACGACCCGAGGGATCGATCGCGATCGAGTACGCCGACGAGACCGAGGCGCCACCGTCGAACGCCTCGACCGTGCCCGCCGCCGCGTCGGTGCGGAAGCTGAGCACGTCGCCGCTCGTCGCGTCGATCGCATAGGCGAACGCGCCCGAGGGATCGAACGCGACCGTGGTCGCCGAGGGATCGCCACCCGCCGAGGCGGCGAACGGCGAGCCGGAGAGACGCGCGAGATCGCCCGTCGCGGCGACCGAGAGGCCGTGCAGCGCGAAACGCGCGTGCAAGAGCAGCGCGCCCGTCGGATCGATCGCGATGCCGCCGCCGAAGAGCGTCGTCGCCTCGAACGGAGAGCTCGCGATCTCGGTGGGCGCGCCCGTCGTCCCGTCCAGCGTGAGCACGGCGATGCCCGCGGCGAGGGAGGCGTGGAGCGTCCGTGCCGAGGCGTCGACGACGAGATAGCTCGGGGCCGCGTCGAGCGTGACGGCGGCGAGCGTGCCCATCGTGGGCGTGCCGTCGGCGGCGTCGATCGAGACCGGCAGCACGGTCGAGGTCTCGGAGAGGCCGACGTAGAGGACGTCTCCGCGCGGTCCCATCGCGAGCGTCACGGGCGAGCCGCCGACGTGGAGCACGTCCGCCGTGCGCCGGGTGAGCGCGCCGTCCGAGGCGACGTCGTAGACGACGAGGTCGCCCGCATCGATGTCGACGGCGTAGGCCCACTGCCGCGACGGGTGCACGGCGACGGCGTAGTAATGCGCGCCGGAATCGAAGGGCGATCCGGCCACGGGCTCGAGCGCGCCGGTCGCGCCGTCGAGGTGCAGCACCGCGAGCCCGCCCAGGTAGGTGGCGACGAACGCGAGCGCGTCGGCGACGGGGCCCGCATCGGCGTTGGCGTCGAGGCGGGGCGCCGCGTCGATCGGGCCCGCGTCGGGCGCGGCGGCGTCGAGGCCGGCGTCGGCCCCGCCGTCGAGGCCGGCATCGGTCGACGGCACGTGGGCATCGACGAGCGCTGCGTCCGAGGTGCTCGGCGTTCCTCCGCAGCCCGCCAACGACCCCCACGACGCGAGCGCGAACGTGGACAGAACCGACGCAGCTCTCCTGCGCGACCAAGCAAGCATGGCAGCTCCTCTGCGGCCCGGCCCCGGGCTGCACGAAGCTCGATTGTAGGGCATCGCGCGCTCGCGCGCCGTGCCGGCCTGTCGCACTTCGCGACCTTGGTCGGCGCGAAATGCGCCGCTCGATCAGCCGCGCTGCGCGGACAGGCGTGCGAGCCGCCGCGCGGCGATGGGGGACTCCGGCCAGACGCGGAGCACGCGCTCCCAGGCCTGCCGCCGCGCCTCGACGTCCTCGTCGCGCTCGGCCATGAGCGCGAGGTTCATGAGCGGGTTCGGATCGCTCGGATCGATCGTGGCCGCGCGCTCGAGCTCGGTGCGCGCCTCGGCCGTGCGGTCCTGGTGCATCAGCGCGGCGCCGAGCCCGTTGTGGGCCGCCCCGAGATCCTCGGCGCGACGGAGCGCCGCGCGGTACGCGCGCTCGGCCTGCGCGTAGTCCTCGAGCAGCGCGAGCGCGTTGCCGAGCTTGAGCCACGACGCGGCGTCGGCATCCTCGCGATCGATCGCGAGGCGGTACGTCGTCACGGCCTCTTCCACCATGCCGAGGTCGCGCTGCAGATCCCCGAGCGCGAGCAGCGGCTCGGCGTCGTTCGGCGCGAGCTCGGCGGCGCGGCGGAAGTCCTGTTCGGCGCCCTCGACCTGCCCGTTCGCGGCGCGCTCGAGGCCGCGGCCGAGGATCGCGTCGGGATTCGTCGACGCGCGCGCGACGGCGGTCTCGAAGGCCGCGAGCGACTCTTCGTGGCGCCCCGTCTCGCGCAGGAGGCGGCCGAGGTTGATCCACGGATCGTGGCCCACGCGATCGAGCTGCGTCGCCTGGCGCAGCTCGCGCTCGGCGCCCTCGCGATCGCCCAGCCCCTCGAGCGCGAGCGCGTAGCGGTTGTGGAGCGGGCCCGAGGTCGGGTACTCGGCGACGAGGGCCTCGAGGCGCGTGCGCGCGTCCTCGTGCTCGCCGCGATCGAGCGCGATGTCCGCCGCGAGCAAAAGCGCGCGCGGGTGGTGCGGATCGATCGCGAGCGCCTGGTCGAGCTCGGCCTCGGCGTCGTCCATCAAGACACGTCCGCGCGAGAGCGCCGCCGCGAACACGTGCAGGTCGGCCGTCTCGCCGAGGAACTGCACGGCCGAGCCGAGCTCGCCCTCCGCCAGCAGCAGATCGCCGCGCTGCAGATCCTCGAGACCGCGCGCGTAGTGCGCGAGGCCGCGGACCTCGTCGGTGCCGGCGCCGAGCGCCTCGGCGCGCTCGAGCAGCGAGCTCGCCGTCGAGGCCTGGATGCGATCGAGCCCGGGCGCCTCGAGCAACGACGCTTCGAGACGCGCGTGCGCCTCGGCGATCATCGTGGCCGCCTGGGCGTCGCGCCACGCGGTGTAGCCGAGCGCGAGACCCATCGTCGCGACCGAGGTGAACGTTGCGAGGAGCACCACGCGGCGGCGGCGGGCGGGAGCGGGCGAGATCGACATGGGGGGAGTCGATCTGGCCTCGCCCTCCGGGTCAACAAATCGGCAGACGGAGCCGCCGGAGTGCCGCCTCACGACGCGGTGCGGCACGAGCGAACCCCAAGAAAGGCGTTCTCGCCCGCACGCGACGCGACTATTCTCGCGGGCCAGGGGTCTTTCCGAGGGAAGGGTTGGGATGCGCACGACCATGGCGAAGAAGTGGTGGGGACTGGCGGCTGCGATGGCGGTGCTCTCGCCGTTCGCGCTCGCACCTTCGACGGCGCACGCAGGCGGCTTCGAGTTCAGCGGCGCCGGCACGCGCCCGCTCGGTCGCGGTGGCGCGTTCGCGGCGCGCGCCGACGACGGCCTCGCGCTCCTCTACAACCCGGCGATGCTCGCCGATCTGCCCGACAGCCAGATCCACTTGAGCGCGGGTCTCGGCTTCCTCGACGCGTGCGTCCAGCGCGACGGCACGTACGGCGGCGCGCTGCTCGGCGGCTCCACGATCGCGACGTCCATCTTCGACACCTCGCCCACCGATCCCGACGCCTGGACGCGCGACGCGTTCCCGCGCGTGTGCAACAGCGGCCCGCCGCAGATCCTGCCGCAGATCGTGGGCAACGTGCGCCTCGCCGACGATCTCGCGCTGGCGTTCGGTATCCTCGCGCCGAACGGCATCGGCGCCTCGCACTGGGGCAACGGCAACGGCGCCGTCACGGTCGCGGGCGACACGACGGGCAATCCGCTCCGCCCCACGCCCACGCGCTACGCGCTCACGGAAGCGAACCTGCTCCTCTTCTATCCGAGCGTCGGCTTCGGCTGGCGCCCGATCGAGTGGCTGCGCGTCGGTCTCACGCTGCAGTGGGGCATCGGCATCATCTCGTTAAGGAACTACACGAACTCGGGCATCGGCAGCGAAGACCCGTCGACCGACATCCGCACCCAGCTCTCGGTCGTCAGCCCCTTCGTGCCCGCCGGGATCCTCACCGTGCACTTCGTCCCGCACGAGAGCGTCGACATCGTGCTCGGCGGCCGCATCTCCGACGCGGTCGGCGGCGTCGTCCCGGCGCAGGGGGACCTGACGCTCACCACCACGCCCTACGCGAACGCCGCGAACGGCACGATGGAGGCGCAGGCGGAGGCGACCACGATCCACGGCACCACGCTGCACTCGGGCCAGCCCTGGCGGTTCTGGACCGGCTTCCGCTACGGCCACCGCCTCCGCCCGCGCGCGTACACGCGCCCCGGCGACGCGCGCCTTCGGCCCGGGCCCGATGATCCGATGGCGGACGAGCTCTTCGATCTCGAGCTCGACGTGGTCTACGAGTACAACCGCCAGGTCACCGACTTCGTCGTCACGAACCCGGCGGGCGCGACGGCGAACATCCGCCCCGCCGGCTGCTCGATGGGGGATGCGAGCTGCCTCTCGCCGATCCCGGTGCCGCGCACGCTCCCGCTCGCGCACGGCTGGAGCGACGACATCGTCTTCCGCCTCGGCGGCGACGTGAACGTGATCCCGGGCTTCCTCTCGTTCCGTGCCGGCGCGAGCTTCGAGCTGCCGGTGGACACGGGCTACCGCCGCTGGATGACGAACGACTTCATCCAGGGCTGGCGCCTCGGCCTGCACGTCGGCGGCACCATCCGCATCGACAACCACTTCGATCTCTCGATCGCGTACGCCCACATCTTCAGCGAGACGGTCGTCGTCGGCGCCGACGCGGGCTTCCGCCAGGTCGCGGCGACGGGATCGATGGGCCAGTGCACGGGCACCGGCGGCAACACGTACGACCCGAACAACCCGGTCGTGAGCCGCGGCTGCTTCCCGCAGGGCTTCGGCACCGTCGTGAACCAGGGCACGTACACGCAGGAGTTCAACGTCGCGTCGATCTCCGGGACGTACCACTTCGACTGATTCGCGCAGGCGGCGTCTGCCGCTTCGCTTCGCGCCGCGCCGTACGCACCGGACGCCGCTCGTCGAGCGGCACCGTGCCGTGCGAGCGCGGCGCGCTCACGTGAGGGATCTCCACCGCTCCCGCGCGTTTCCGCGCGAGAGTGCGCCATGCGCGTTCACGTCCTCGGCGGCGGCCCCGCGGGCCTCTACCTCTCGATCCTCCTGAAGAAGCGCGACCCGCGGGTCGACGTCCGCGTCCTCGAGCGCAACCCCGAAGGCCAGACGTGGGGCTGGGGCGTCGTGTTCTCGGACGAGACGCTCGGCAACCTCGAGGAGGCCGACGGCGAGAGCTACCGCGCAATCACGGACGCCTTCGTGCGCTGGAGCGAGATCGAGGTGCGCGCGCACGGGCAGACGCACCGCTCGGGCGGCCACGGCTTCTGCGGTCTCTCGCGCCGGCGTCTGCTGCAGATCCTCGAGGCCCGCGCGCACACGCTCGGCGTCTCGATCCAGCACCAGGTGGACGTGACCGACGTCGACGCGCTCCGGAAGGACTGCGACCTGCTCGTCGGCGCCGATGGCCTGCGGAGCATCGTGCGCAAGCGGTGGGAGGACTCGTTCCGGCCCTCGCTCGACCCGCGCAAGTGCCGCTACGTGTGGCTCGGCACGAACCATCGCTTCGAGGCGTTCACGTTCAGCTTCCGGCAGAACGAGCACGGCTTGTTCCAGATCCACGCGTATCCGTTCGAGCGCGAGACGGGCACCGTGATCGTCGAGTGCGAGGAGAAGACGTGGCTGCGAGCCGGCCTCGATCGCGCGAGCGAGGGCGACACGCTGGCCTACTGCGAGAAGCTCTTCGCCGAGGACCTCGCGGGCGGGCGACTGCTCTCGAACCGCTCGCTCTGGACGCAGTTCCCGACGCTGAAGAACGAGCGCTGGTCGCACGAGAACGTCGTCATCCTCGGCGATGCCGCGCACACGGCGCACTTCTCGATCGGCTCGGGCACCAAGCTCGCGATGGAGGACGCCATCGCGCTCGACCGCGCGCTCGCCGTGTCGGGCCGCCCGCTCGCCGCCTCGCTGGAGGCCTACGAGCTGGAGCGCAAGCCCGACGTCGGCCGCATCCAGACGGCGGCGCAGCAGAGCCTCGAGTGGTTCGAGACCGTCGAGATGCGCCACGACACGCTGCCGGTGCCGCAGTTCCTCTTCTCGCTCTTCTCGCGCAGTCGCCGCATCACGCACGCGAACCTCCACAAGCGCGACGCGGCGTTCGTCGACGGGCTCGACCGCGCGTTCGAGGAGCGCTCGGGCCACGAGCGGCCGGAGCCCGCGCGCGTGCGCCCGCGGCCGCCGATGTTCACGCCGTTCCATCTCCGCGAGCTCGCGCTCGCGAACCGCATCGTCGTCTCGCCCATGTGCCAGTACTCGGCCGAGGACGGGATGCCGAACGACTTCCACCTGGTCCACCTCGGCAGCCGTGCGATCGGTGGCGCGGGCCTGGTCTTCACCGAGATGACCGACGTGGCGCCGGACGCGCGGATCACGCCTGGCTGCGCCGGCATCTGGAGCGACGCGCACGCCAGCGCGTGGAAGCGCATCGTGGACTTCGTGCACCGCGAGAGCGACGCGAAGATCGGCATGCAGATCGGTCACGCCGGCCGCAAGGGCGCCACGAAGGTGCTCTGGGAGGGCTACGACGAGCCCGTGCCCGACGAGCAGAGCTGGGAGCTCGTCGCTCCCTCGCCGCTCGCGTACTCGGAGGCGAAGAAGAACCAGGTGCCGCGCGAGATGACGCGCGCCGACATGGATCGCGTGCGCGATCAGTTCGTGGCTGCGACCGAGCGCGCCGAGCGCGCGGGCTTCGATCTGATCGAGCTCCACATGGCGCACGGCTATCTGCTCTCCACGTTCCTCTCGCCGCTCACCAACCACCGCACCGACGCCTACGGCGGCTCGCTCGAGGCGCGGATGCGCTATCCGCTCGAGGTCTTCGCCGCGATGCGCGCGGTCTGGCCTGCGCACAAGCCGATGAGCGTCCGGCTCTCGGCGACCGACTGGGTGCCGGGCGGCACGGAGGCCGCCGACTCCGTCGTGATCGCCGCCGCGCTCGCGAAGGCGGGGTGCGACGTGATCGACGTCTCCACGGGCCAGGTCTCGCCGCTCGAGAAGCCGGTCTACGGGCGCGCGTTCCAGACGCCGTTCTCCGAGCGCATCCGGCTCGAGGCGAAGATCCCGACGATCGCCGTGGGCAACGTGCAGGACTACGATCAGGCGAACTCGATCCTGCTCGCGGGGCGCGCGGATCTGGTCGCGCTCGCGCGGCCGCACCTCGCGGATCCGTATTTCACGCTGCACGCGGCCGCTGCGCAGGGCTGGGACGAGGTCCGCTGGCCCAAGCAGTACCTCGCGGCCCGCCCGCGACGCATGTCCGCGAACGGCTGAGGCCGTGGTGGGAAAGTGGACGCCGGTCGCGCGAGAGGCGTAGGCAACGCCCATGCGTCTCGCCCGCCTCTCGCTCGCGCTCGCTCCGGTGCTCGCCGTCGCGTGTGGGTCTGCGCCGCCGCCGCCCGCGGCCGAGCCGGTGGCCGTCGCGGCGCCGCCGCCCGTCGAGGTGCATGCGCCGACGATCGCGCGCGCGGCGCTCGACGAGGTGCTCGACGCGGGGCTCGGGGCGTTCCTCGGGCGGGTCACGACGGCACCGCACATGGACGGAGACCGCTTCGTGGGCTTCGAGATCGTCGAGCTCCGCGACGTGGCGCTCTTCGACGGCGTCGACCTGCAGCCGGGGGACGTCGTGCTCGCGGTGAACGGTCAGTCGATCGAGCGTCCGGACGATGCGTTCACCGCTTGGACCGGCCTGCGCGTGGCGAGTGAGATCTCGATCGCCGTGCTGCGTGGCAGCGAGCGCCGCGACTTGCGCTTCCCGATCGTCGACTGATCCTGATCCGCGCGATCAGCCGCAGAGGCGCGTGGTCGAGCACCAGGCGGAGACAGCGGCGTTCGAGCGCGTGTAGACGGTGCCGTCCGACGCGGTCAGCTCGTACGAGAGGATCGCGCTCGAGCCGGCGGTGAAGGCATCGACGGTGACGGTCCCGCGCAGCGTGGAGCAGGGAGGGCCGCCGCCGCCCGTCGGGCAGTAGCTCGCCGTGCCGTCGTGCGCGAAGTCGGTCTCGATCGTGTAGGTCGTGCCGGGCGTCGCAGCCTCCAGGTATGCCCAGAGCTCGATCGTGAGGCTCGCCGCGACCGGGACGCCGCCGCAGACGGGACCGTTCTGCGCGACGGTGAAGGTCCACGCCGGGCCATCGAAGGGCGCGCACGAGGCGGTGGCCGACACGGTCTCGAGGGGCGGCGGGCCTTCGCAGGCGCCGAAGTGCAGGACGTCGACGCCCGAGAACTGCGCCACGCACTCGCCGAAGTAGGTCGTGCCGTCGCAGCCGCAGACGGGAACGCCGCCGGGCTCGGGGCAATCGGTCGGGCGGGGGCGACAGACGCCCGACGCGTCCGTCGCGCCGCATGCGGCGCCGTCGGGGTAGTCGCAGAACTCGCTCGGGTCGCACGGCGTGTCGAGCAGTCCGCCGCAGAAGTGCGGGGCCGGCCCGGCATCCGAGCAGTCGAGCTCCGGGCAGCCCTGGCCGGGGAGCACGCAGATGCCGCAGCTCGCGTTGCAGCACACGGTGCCGCCGGTGCACGTGACGGCGCCGCAGGCGCTCGTCCCGGCGTCGTGACCGAGGGGGGCCGAGTCGGGAAGGAAGAAGCTCGCATCGCCCCCGACGTTGCCGCCGTCCGGCCCTGGCGCCGTCTGCGCGAGGCCGCAGCCACCGGCCGCGAGCCCGAGCGCCGCGCCCACCACCCACACCCACTCGTATCGTGCCGAGCCCATGATTGCCGCCTCCGACGCGCCAGGCTGTGCCGCCGGCGCGCTCGAAGCGGGCATCAGCATCTCTCGTGCCGTCAGCGACTGCGGCGCCGGAGCACCCAGCCGAGCACCCAGAGCAGGGTGAGCAGTGCGCCCGCGCGATCGTTCGCGCTCCCGATCACGCTGCAGCAGCCGCCGCTCGTCGGCGGCCCGCGGACACCGGCGTCGCGACCGCCGTCGAAGGCCCCGCCACCGTCGACCGAGAAGCCGCCGTCGACGCCATCCGCGACACAGCTCCCGTTCGAGCAGTGCGTGCCGGTGCTGCAGGTGACGCCGGCGCAGGGATCGTTCGTGCACGTCCCGCCGACGCAGACTTGGGTGCCGCTGCACGTCACGCCGTCGCAAGGGTCGACGCACGCTCCCGCACGGCAGACGTCGCCACCCGTGCACGTGACGGTTGCACACGGGTCGGGCACGCATGCTCCGGCGCTGCAGAGCTGCCCGGGCGGGCACGTCGCGCCCGCGCAGTCGTCCACGCAGCTGCCGCTCGCCGGATCGCAGTGCGTGCCGCTCCCGCAAGGGACGCCGACGCAGGCCGAGGGCACGCAGCGACCGCTCGCGGCGTCGCACGCGAGCGAGCCCGCGCACGGACGACACGTGCAGACCTCGACGCAGAGCCCTGCGTCGCACACCTGGCCGCTCGGGCACGTCAGCGTGTCGCAGGGGTCGACGCAACGGTCGACGCGACAGACGGTGCCGAAGGGGCACATCACGTCGTCACAGGGCGCGCGGCACGTGCCGCCGTGGCAGACGGTGCCGGGGCCGCAGGTGACGGTCGCGCAGCGCGAGTCGACGCAGTAGCCGTCGGCGTTGCAGACCAGACCGCCGTTGCACGCGAACTCGCCCGTGTCACAGGCGTGCACGCAGCTGCCCTGCTGGCAGACGAAGCCCGCGCTGCAGAGGCCGTCCCCGTCGACCATCCCATCGCAGTCGTCGTCGACGCCGTTGCAGGTCTCGGTGCCGCTCGGCACGACGGGGCGGCACTCGAGCGAGCCGCCGCCGACGCAGACCTCCACGCCCTGCGCGCAGACGCCCCGCATGTGCGTGTCGCACGGCGCGCCGCCGCCCGAGCACGTGACGCCGGTGATGAAGAACACGTCGTCGTTGAAGTCGCCGTCGTTGTTCCAGCTGGAGGCGCTGGTCCCGCCGTCCTCGAAGCCGACGTAGTAGGCGTTGGGCGTGGTCGTCGACTGATAGACGAGCGCGGTGATCCACGGGCCGGGTGGTGCGCAGCTCGTGCAGACGTTGTCGTAGGCCGCGTTCGTGTAGTGCGTCTCGCCGCCGACGAGCGCGAATCCGATGTTGCCGCCGGTGTACGCCGGATCGTTCCGGATGTCGGTCCCCGTGAACATCGTGTTGATCGCGCTGTTCGCGGGCACGAGCACGTGGAGATCGCTCGGGGGAGGGGGCGAGCCGGTGTCGTTGTACCAAGCGAGCCCGAAGTGGCTGCCCGCTTCGTTGAGCACGAAGGTCGCCGTGAACCCGCAGAGCGGCGAGAAGACGTTGGGCGTCGTGTGCGCGTCGTTGATCCAGTCGATCGACTCGCCGCGGCTCGCGAAGAACGACGCGAGCGACTGCTCGCTGGCGTTCGACGACGCGCGCGGCACCGAGAGGCCGTTGGGCTCGAGGATCTGCGCCGACGCGGTCGCCGCGAGTGACCACGAGCACGCGAAGATCAGTGCGGCGCGGAGCGAGGAGCGCATCGACATCGTTCCATCGTGCGCGCGACCCCTCGTCGGGCGCAAGACGGGACGCAAGTCGTCACAGCGTCGTCAGCGACGTCAACACGTTACCCGACACGTCGGTGAGCCTGAAATCGCGGCCCTCGCTCCGGAACGTGAGGTGCGTGTGGTCGAAGCCGAGGAGCCGGAGCACCGTCGCGTGGAAGTCGTGCACGTGCACGCCGTCCTCGACGATGTTGTACGAGAAGTCGTCGGTGGTGCCGTGCACGTAGCCCGGTCGCGCGCCACCGCCCGCCATCCAGATCGCGAAATTGCGCGGATGATGGTCGCGCCCGTACTGGTCCGCGCTCACCGCGCCCTGGCCGTACACCGTGCGACCGAACTCGCCGCCCCAGATCACGAGCGTGTCGTCGAGCAGCCCGCGCTGCGCGAGGTCGGTCACGAGCGCGGCCTGGGCCTGGTCGACGCTGCGCGCGAGCACCGGGAAGTCGGTCTGCAGCGTGCTGTGGTGGTCCCAGTCGCGATGGTAGAGCTGCACGAACGTGACGCCGCGCTCGAGCAGGCGGCGAGCGAGCACGCAGTTCGCGGCGAACGTCCCCGGCGTGCGTGCGTCGTCGCCGTAGAGGTCGTAGGTGCTCGCGGGCTCGTCGGAGGTGTCGGCGAGCGAGGGCACCGACATCTGCATGTTGTGCGCGATCTCGAACGCCTCGATGCGTGCGTCGATCTCGGGATCGGCGGTGTCCGCCGCGTGCAGGTCGTCGAGCGCCGCGCGCGTGTCGCGGAGGCGCTCGCGGGAAGAGAGCGGCCGGCCGCTGCCGTCCTCGAGATAGAGCACCGGGTCGCCGACGCCGCGCAGCTGGACGCCCTGGTGCTGCGCGGGCAGGAACCCGCTGCCCCAGAAGCGCGCCGAGAGGGGCTGCCCGAGCGAGGTGCCGGCGCGCGAGATGAGCACGGTGAACGCGGGCAGATCGCGCGTCGCGTCGCCGAGCCCGTAGTGCACCCACGCGCCCATCGAGGGACGACCCTGCAGCATGGAGCCGGTCTGCATCAGGGTGACGGCGGGATCGTGGTTGATCGCGTCGGTGAACATCGTGCGCACGACGCAGAGCTGGTCGACGAGGCTCGCCGTGTGCGGGAACAGATCGCAGACCCACGTGCCGCTCTGGCCGTGCTGCTGGAAGGGGAAGCGCGACGCGACGACGGGAAACGAGCCCTGGCTCGACGTCATGCCGGTCAGCCGCTGCCCGTTGCGCACCGACGCCGGCAGCTCCGTCCCGTCCATCGCCGCGAGGCCCGGCTTGTAGTCGAACGTCTCGAGCTGCGAGGGAGCCCCGGCCATGAAGAGATAGATCACGCGGCGCGCGAGGGGCGGGAAGTCGGTGGCGCGCGCGTGCCCTGGGCGCAGCAGGCTCGCGAGAGCGCCGGCGCCGAGCATTCCGAGCGCGCCGCGGAGCAGCTGTCGGCGGCCGAGCGGCACGGAGGGCACGAGGGGCAGGCGAGGCCGATGTCGTGTGCTCATGGCGTCATTCCCTCGTCATCGTCTCGCTCGAGGCCAGGATCGCTTGGGCGACGAGCGTCAGGGCGGCGTGCGCGGCGGGGTCGCCGGCGGAGTCTCGGGCCGACCCGCCGACCTGGAGCACGCCGAGCACCGAGCGGTCGCTCCGCGCGCTCGAGAGCTCGTCGTCGTACGCGGCGCGCAGCAGCACCACCTCTTCCGCGCGTGGCGCGCGGCCGTCGCAGAGGCGGAACATGCGCGTGATCTGCGCATCCACGTCTCCGGGCCTCTCGCGTCGGGCGCGCTCGGCCAGCGCGCGGGCCGCCTCGACGAAGAGCGGCTCGTCGATGGCGGCGAGCGCCTGCGTCGGCGTGTCGGTGCGATCGCGGCGCGGGAAGGGCGTCACGCGATCCGGCGCGTCGAAGAGCGCGAGTGACGGGAGCAGCGTCGCACGTCGCCAGAACGCGTAGATCGCGCGGCGATGGAGCGCCGGCACGGCGCGGTCCGGTCGGTAGGTGATCAGGAACGCGTCGGGATGATCCGACACGGCCTCGTACAGGCGCTCCGGGTGATACGGCATCACCGGGGGGCCGCCGAGCTCTTCGACGAGCAAGCCGCTGGCCGCCAGCGCCTGATCTCGAATCACCTCGGCATCGAGCCGGAAGTGCTCGGCGCGGGCGAGGAGCCGGTTGTTCGGGTCGATGGCCGCGAGGTCCGCGCGCTCGTGGGACGACTGGCGGTAGGTGGCGCTCGTCACGAGCAGCCGCAGGAACGCGTCGAGGTTCCAGCCCGACTCCCGCAGCTCGACGGCGAGCCAGTCGAGCAGGGCCGGATCGCTCGGCACGTCGCCCATCGCGCCGAGATCCCCCGGCGTCGAGGTGAGGCCGCGTCCGAGGATGTGCTGGACGTAGTGGTTCGCGAGCACCCGCGCCGTCGTGGGGCTCTCCGGACCCATGAGCCATCGCGCGACGTCGAGGCGGTTCGTGATCGTGGGCGGCGTGGCCCCGTGCTCGGTGAGCGAGGCCGGCACCGCACAGCTCACCGGGGCCGTCGGCTGATCGAAGAGGCCGCGCAGCAGGATGTGGGTGACGCGCGCCGGGTCGTCGTCCGCCATCACGCGCGTGAGGGGCGACACGGAGAGCGTCGCGATCGCGCGATCGAGCGCCGAGACGCGCTGCGCCGCTTCGCGCGTCGTGTCGCTGGCGTGCAGGCGCGCGAAGGCATCGTCGAGCGCGGCGCGCTGGGTCGTGCTGCGGCTCGCCTCGGGCAACGCGAGCGACGCGAGCTCGGCGTCGGTGAGCGTTCCGCGCGCGTCGGTGCTCACCTCGATGTCGAGGTGCGCGAACGTGATCTCGAGGCCACGCCGCGCATCGATGCGCAGGTGGAGCTGCTCGCCCGAGGCGAGGACGATGGGGGCCGCCGGCGCGAGGCGGACCTCGATGGGCTGCAGCGCTTCGAGCATGACGGTCGTCGAGCCGTCGATCACCGCCGCGAGATCGGTGCCGTCGGGAGCGACCGCGCGCTCGAACGGAACGAGCCGGCGCGCCCCGGAGGACTCGATCCACGCGTCGACCTCGGAGAGGCGCGGCGTGTAGCCCGGCTCGCCGCGGATCGGGCCCGTGGTGATGCGCAGCGCCCGAATCGTGGCCGGGGCATCGACCACGAGCTCCCAGGTCTCCACGTCCGGGCTCGGGCCGCTCGCGGTGACGCGTGCGCCGCTCGCGGAGAGCGTGGTGCCGAGCGCCGTGCCGAGCGAGGCGTAGTGCGGAGCGAGCCAGGCCACGGCGCCGCTCGGCAGCCCGGCCTCCCAGCTCGCGCGCTCCGCCCCGACGTCGATCGCGCCGAGCGTGGCGGCTGCCGTCGCGCGCTCGCTGCGCATCGACTCGAGGCGCGCTCGCACGAGCGGGCTCGGCGCGGAGACGGTCGGCTGGCCGTCGGCCTCGACCTCGGGCCGGTTGCGCGGGAGATCGTGCACGCGATTGAAGCACGCCGTGAGCGCGTAGAAGTCGTGCTGCGTGATCGGATCGTACTTGTGGTTGTGGCACGAGGCGCACTGGATGGTCAGCCCGAGGAGCGCCGCGCCCACCTGCGTCGTGCGCGCCATCGCGTACTGGATGCGGTACTGCTCCTCGTCGACGCCGCCTTCTTCCGTCGTCGGGTGCGTGCGCAAGAACGCGGTGGGGAGCGCGTCGTCCGGGCCCGCGCCCGGCAGCAGATCGCCGGCGAGCTGGGCGATCACGAGCTCGTCGAGCGGAACGTCGCGCGCGAAGGCGTCGATGACCCAGTCGCGGTACGGCCACATCGTGCGGCGCTCGTCGAAGTAGATGCCGTCGGAGTCGCCGTAGCCCGCGAGGTCGAGCCAGTCGTGCGCGAGGTGCTCGGCGTGCCGCGGGCTCGCGAGCAGACGGTCGACGAGCGCCTCGTACGCGGCGTCGCTCGGATCGGCGACGAACGCGTCGACCTCTTCGGGCGTCGGCGGCAGGCCGGTCAGATCGAGCGTCACGCGGCGTACGAGCGTGGCGGGATCGGCAGGCGGCGAAGGCTCGACGCCGTGGCGCGCGAGGCGATCGCGCACGAAGGCGTCCACCGGATGGGTCGCGGCCGACGGAACGCTCGGCCGCGTCGGCGGCGTGAAGGACCAGCTCTCGTAGCGCGCGCCTTGCGCGATCCAGCGGGTGAGCGTGGAGATGTCCTCGGCCGAGAGCGGGCTCGCGCCCAGCGGCATCCGGAGCGTGGGATCGGTCTGGCTGATCCGCTGGACCACGAGGCTTGCCTCGGGATGGCCCGGCGCGATCGGCGCGCCGTGCGAGGTCGGCGACGTCGCGAGCAAGCGCGAGTGCAGCGCGACGCCGCCCTGGCGCGCGGTATCGTCGGGGCCGTGGCACTCGAAGCAGTGCGCTTCGAGGATGGGCAGCACCTCGGTGACGTAGTCGACGACGGGCCCGCCGCTGGGAGGAGGGGGGCCGAGGACGTTCGCGTCGTGCGACGTGCACGAGGCAGCCAGGACGAAGGGGAGCGTCGCCACGAAGGCTCGCATCGCCCGTTGCGGACCGAGAAGCGAAGCGAGGCTCACGCGCACGAGTGATCCATGCGCATCGCGCGCGAGCAACCCGGCCCCCACGGGCGTCGGCGAGGCTCAGCGCGCGAGCGGGCCGAGCTTGGCGCCCGTGGCGCGCACGTAGTCCGCTGGCGCGAGAACCATCTGCATCCCGCGGATCCCGGCCGACACGCAGACGCGGTCGAGCGCGAGAAGCAGCTCGTCGGCGAACACCGGATAGGCCTTCTTCGCGGCGAGCGCGGTGACCCCGCCGCGCACGTAGCCGGTCAGCGGTGTGACGTCTTTGAGCGCCGCGAGCTCCGCCGTCTTCAGCTCGGCGAGCCGCGCGTACGCCTTGAGATCGAGCTCGGCGCCGCCGGGGAGGACGGCGAAGCCCACGTGCTTGCCAGGCTCGCCGCGCACGCAGAGCGTCTTCCACACCTCGTCGATCGGGATCCCGACCTTCGCGGCGACGGCCGGCGCGGAGAGATCCTCGAGATCGACCTCGTACTCCCGGAGCTCGTAGGCGATCCCGAGCGCATCGAGCGCGCGCGCAGCGTTCGTCTTCTGCATGCCGCGCTGCGGGTCAGACCTTCTCGCCGCGCGCGAGGCGCACGTGCCGGAGCACGTCGGCTGCGACCTCCGCGTGCGGGCGGTTCGAGTCGACGTGCACGATCCTCTCGTCCGGGAAGTGCTGATCGATCTCGCGGTAGAAGCGAGCGAGCTGCGCCTGGAGATCGCCGTCGTCGAAGATCTCGCGGCCGATGTTGCGCTCCATGCGCCGCTTGGCCGAGACCTCGGGCGTCACGTCGAGCACGATCGTCAGGTCGGGGCGGCGCGCGTGCTGGTTGATCGACTTCACCCACGCCACCGTCTCGGGCTCGCCGCCGCCGGTGATGCTCTGGTAGGCGACCGACGAGTGGTAGTAGCGGTCGCTGATCACGGTCACGCCGTCGTTCAGGTTCGGCAGGATCGTGGACTCCACGTGGTCCATCCGGTCGGCGGCGAAGAGCAGGGCCATCGTGGTCCACGAGGGCGGGCGCGGCCCCTGCAGGCCCGGTACCACGAGGCGACCGGTGAGGAACTGTCGGATCTGCACGCCGATGGGGCCGTCGCTCGGCTCGCGCGTCGTGCGGATGGGCAGGCCGCGGTCGCCGAGCGTGGACGCGAGCAGGCGCGTGTGCGTGGTCGTGCCGGCGCCGTCGACGCCCTCGAGCACGATGAACAGGCCTTCGATCATGGGCTCGAACGGTACCCGAACGAGCCGTCCTTGACGAGCCCGACGGCCCTTTCTTGACGCCCGCGCCCCCGCGGAGAGACGGTCGAGAGGTGCAGCGCGTGGCCTTCGCTCTGGCGGCTCTCGCCGTCGCGGTCGCCCTCGTCGGGCAGGCCCGCGGGCCCTGGCGCGCGCGGAGGCGCACCGGCCGCAGCCCGAACGCCGTGCTCGCGGCGCGCGTGCCGACCGAAGAGTGGCCGGCGGAGCCGACCTCGCCGCCCACCGTCGATCCCAATCGCTTCGCCTCGGCGCTCCACACGCTCTGCGCGAGCTGGCGTCGAGATCGCGAGCGACCCTGGGCCGATGCGATCCGCACGTATGCCGCCGAGATGGGCGTCGACCCCTTCGTGCTCGCGGCGCTCGTCTATCGCGAGAGCCGCTGCGAGACGGATGCCGACGCGATCGAGGGGCCGGGGCTCGGCCTCACACAGATCCCCCGCGATCTCTATGCGCCCGACGTGCACGACGGAGCGCTCCACTTCCAGGTGCGCGAGGGCGGCTCGATCGTCACGCGCTCGATCGCGACGCCGCGCTTCCCCTTCGGGCCGACGCGCCTCTTGAGCGCGGAGCCGAACCTGTACTGGGCGGCGGTGCTGCTCCGCATGTGGCGCGATCAGCACGAGACGGTCGACGCCGAATTCGCCCAAGAGCCGCACCGGCACTACCTCTCGCACTTCGTCTGGGGCGACCGGGTGCGCAGCGACTGGGAAGAGGAGCGCATCCTCATCGATCGGCGCCGGCTGCTCGAGTACGTCGGCGCGCATCGCGGCGCGCCCACGATCGACTGGAACGGCGTGCAGCTCGGCTGCCCGCTCGACGGCTGCCCGCGCGTGATTCTCAGCTGGCTCGGCGAGGAGCGCGAAGACGGCATGCGCGAGCACCGCGGCATCGACGTGGACGCGCTGCCCGGTGAGCCCGTGCGCGCGGTGGCCGACGGTGTCGTGGGGTTCGCCGGCGTGGATCTGCCGGGGCACGTCGAGCACGTGCAGGTGGATCGCCCGAGCGGCTACGACGCCTATCCGCGCGACTCGCTCGGCGCGGGCGGCCGCTACGTGTGCATCTGGCACGGTACGGCGGCCGAGGGCACGCCGCGCAGCTGCTACATGCACCTCGAGACGGTGAACATGGTGCACGGGCAGCAAGTGCACCGCGGCGATCTCGTGGGCACGGTCGGGCGCACCGGCATGCACCGCTCGGCCGCGCATCTGCACCTCGAGCTCCACACGCACGACCTCGAGGATCCCTCGCGCATCATGGCGGGCCTCCTGCTCGGCCACGATCCCGAAGCGGAGCGCCGCGCGCGTCGCCATCGCCGTCACGTCGTCGCACCGGCGCCCGCGGCGCCCTGATGCCGTGGCGCCGCGCGCACGGAATCAGGGCTGGCAGCTCGAGCGCCGGAACGTGTAGGCCGCGTCCACGTCGCGGCCGCCGTCGTTGTTGACGGTGCGGAGCTCGTCGCGCTCGGCGTCGAACGTGCCCGAGAAGTGGTCGGGGTTGTATCCGAAGAGCGGCGAGGCGCACTCGACGTGCGCGACGTGGTGCTCGCGCGCGCCGAAGTCGAACGAGTCGCCGTGGACGCTGCCGCGCGCCGTCATCTCGACCGTGTAGTCCCAGCCGCCCGGTCCACAGGGGGGCGGGCGCACGTCGGACGCCATGCCGCGCCACATGCGGGTCGAGATCGTGCCGCGCAGCGCGTCGCCCTCGCGCTGGATGCGGAGCGTGAAGCGTGCCCAGTCGCGGAACTCGGGCGAGTAGCGGCGCGCGGTCCAGGTGCCCGCGACGGGATCGGGACAGCGCGCGACCTCGTCGAGCAGCGCCACGTCGCCGAGGGCCGGCGCGCCGAGGCGCCCGCCGACGCTGCCCTCGAGAAGCGCGCGCAGGCGCGCGTCGTCGACACCCGCCGAGCGTCCCGAGTCGGTCACGGCGTCGTCCTCTCCCGCGGGCGCCGTCTCGGGCAAGGGCGGGGACGTCGCGCTCGGCGCAGCCTCGGGTGCGGCGGCCGCGGGGGCTGCCGGAGCGACGGGGATGGGGATGCCTCGATCGATCTCGCGGTCGCGACCGGCGCGTGCGATCGACCGGCCTGGCGAAGGCGGCGCACCGTCCGAAGCGGCCGATGCTGCGGACGGCGTCTCCGGCGCGCTCGCCTCGATCGGCGGCGCAGGCGGCGCGACGGGGCCGAGCAGCGAGACCTCGACCGCCTGCCCACCGGCGCCCTCGCGGCCGCCTTCGCCGCGACCGCCGAGGCGCGCGAGACCGAGCGCGAAGCCGACCAGGAGCACCGCGTGCACGGCGAGCGAGCCGGCGAGCGAGAGCCCGAGCGAGGTGGACGCGGGCGCCGGAAGCGTCGCGAGGTGACGCCGGCGTGCGCGCTCGAGCTCGGCAGAAGCGTTCGTCACCGGGCGCCCATGAGAGCGCGTTCCGAGCGGCTACGCCACTTCGGCGGCCGGTGCGCCGGCCACCTCGCCCGCGGCGCGCTTCTTCGCCGCGCGCGAGCGGATCCACCACAGGGCGATCAGCGCGCCCGCCACGAACGCGACCACGACGAGCGCGGGCACGATGAAGGCGAGGGCGAGCATCGTCATCGCGACGCCGTCTTCGGCGAAGGAGAGCATCGGGTTGGCGAGGCCGAAGGTGAACGTGGACGAGGCCGCGCGAGCGGCCGCCTTGGTCGCATGCGGCACCATCGCGGTCGGCGCGCCGACGCAGAGGCCGAGCACGCACGCGAGGAGCGGGCTCTCGATCTGGTACATCGTGGCCGCCGCGAGCAGTGCCCCCGCGGCCGGGCGCACCACCGTGCCGGCCGCGTCGAGCGCGTGATCGACGGCGGGGAACTTGTCGCCGACGAGCTCGACCACGGTGGCGACGGCGAAGAGCACGAGCGCGGGGGCCGACGCGACGAACTCGAAGTTGTGCCCGAGCGTCACGAGCCCGAGACGCGCGGCGACGCCCGCCGCGAGGAGCGGCAGCCAGGCACGGATGCCCGCCACCGCAGCGAGGCCGATGCCCAGGGCCAGCGTGCCCGTCCAGGTCCCGATCGCGCTCCAGTCCATGCCGTCCATCTCGATCGCCTCCGGCGGCGCGGCCGCCCGTCGAGGAATGGTACGACGAACGGGCCCGTTCTGCCCGCCGGACCCCCAAAAAATCGCGTGAAATATGGGGCCGGGGTGGCGCGTACCGAGGGGTTGGTCAGGGCAAGCCGGTCGCCAGCTGGGCGCGCACGCCGGCGCCGTCGAGCGTGGTGCCCCAGACCGCGTTCACGGCCTGCGCCACCACGTCGGCGCCGGGCGCGAACGTGGCGTTCACGGGATCGAACATCTGCGCGCGCGCGTCGGCGAGCGCGCGCAGCGGCTCGAGCGCGTACGTGACGTCGCCGCCGGCCATCTGCTCGGTGTGCACGGTGCCGAGGAAGACCTCGAGCGCCGGCTCGTGCAGCAGGCCGAGGTAGGTCGGCGCCGAGGCCGGCGCGAGCGAGCGCACGATGAGCGCGATCGCGAACGCGTAGGCCGTCGGAACGCCGGGCTCGCGCCCGAACGCGCCGTGGTCGAGGCCGATGTCGGCGAAGTCCGTCGGCGTCTGCCTCCGCCACCAGATGCCGTGCGCCGGGCACGCGGCGGCGAGCGCGTCCGACTGGCGGAACGGAATCAACGTGTCCCACTCGTCGTGGATCAGCCACGTATCCGCGGGCAGTGCGGGGCAGAGGCCCTCGGGACGGAAGAGGGCGCTGCGCGCCTCGTCGCTCGGCATGCGCCCGATGTCGGGGCTCGCGCGGCGCCAGTAGGGCGAGAAGAACGCCTCGACGTTGGCGGGCCGCGGATACACGGCCGGCAGATCGACGTCCGTCCACGTCGCGAGATCGGCGAAGTCGCTCGGCGGCGCGAGGGCCACGATCGTGCGCGGGCGGGCTCCGGCCGGCGCGCGCGCGGCGCCCTGGAGCGTCATCATGCCGCCCCAGCTCCCGCCCCACGCGGCGATGCGCGAGAGGTCGAGCTCGGCGTCGCGGGAGAGCGCGAAGTCGTACGCCGAGGCGGCGTCGAGGGCGTCGTCCACGAGCGTGCCGCCCGTGTAGAAGCGCGCGTAGACCTCGATGCAGGCGAAGCCGTTCGCGATCCACGCGACGCAGTCGTTCACGGCCTCCTCGACGGTCTGCGGCGTGTAGTTGATGACGTCGTTCCCGTCGTAGGCCGGCGCGTCCACGTCGGGATGCAGGCCCGCGCCGCCGGCGGCCCAGCGCGCGTCGATCGCCTCTCCCGTCCAGTCGATCCCCGCGTAGGGCTGGTTCGAGATCACGACCGGCGCCTCGGTGGCCGTGCTCGCGTGCACGTAGAGCAGGTAGGTGCGTGCGCCGTCGTCGCGGACGTGGCGGATCAGCTCCACGCGGCGCGGGGCATCGAGCAGCGTGACCGAGCGCTCCGCGATCGTCTCGAAGCCGGGCGTCGCGGTGCCGGTGTCGATCGCCACCGCGTCGCTCGAGGTCGCGGCGTCGCTCGTCGCCGCGTCCGGAGCCGCGGGCGGCGCGCTGCACGCGAGCCCGAGCATCGAGAGGAGCAGCGCCGGTACCGACAGCGATCGCATCGCCAGACCATGCCGCAGCCCGCGCGCGCCGTCGATCAGGCACTGCGGAAGTAGGCGGCCGTGTCGGGGCGCATCAGCACGTAGAGCCACCAGCCGTCGGTGAGGACCACCACGGTGAGCAGCATGCGCACGACCGGCGGCGCCGTCCGGAACACCGCGATGACGAGCACGCAGAGCACGATCGACGCGAGCGAGCCGAAGACCGAGAGCCAACGCGCCCAGCTCTTCCCCGTGAAGAGCGCCCCGTAGAAGAGGGCGCTCATCACGAAGCCCAGCACGCTGTGGGTCATCAGCGCGCTGCCGAGGTTCAGGAGGCCCGAGATCACGAGCGTGGCGAAGAAGAGCTTCGGCATCTCGCGGCCCCCGGAAGGCGCGGCGGCGATCGGGACGCCCGCGCCGGGTGGGGGCGGGGCCACGAACGAGGCGCGCCCCGTGTCGAGGACCTGCGGGCCGGTCTTGTCGTCCTCGCGCCCGTCGAGCACGTGGCCGTCGGCATCGACGCGACCGCAGTTCGGGCACTGGTAGACCCCGAAGCTCTCGAGCGTCAGGTCCGCGGTCCGGCATCGTTCGCAGCGGAGAGCCACACGGAGACGTTACTTTCGGTCGCGCTCGGCAGGCAATGGCCGTATTTTCCGGCCCGCCATGATTCCCCGCTACACGCCCGCCGAGTACGAACAGCTCTGGAGCCCGCTCGCCCGCTACCGCACCTGGCTCGAGGTCGAGCTCGCCGCCTGCGAGGCGATGGAGCGTGCCGGGATCGTCCCCGCGGGGACGGCCGCCACGGTGCGCCCGGTGATCGACCGCCTCGACCCCGATCGCATCGATCAGATCGAGCTCGAGACGAAGCACGACGTGATCGCGTTCCTCACGCACGTCGAGGAGCTCGCCGGCCCGCCGGCGCGCTGGCTTCACCGCGGGATGACCTCGAGCGACGTGCTCGACACCTCGCTGGCGCTCCTGCTCGTGCGCGCGACCGATGGCCTCGTGAAGCGGACCGACGCGCTCCTCGAGGCGCTCGCCTCCCGCGTGAAGGAGCACGCGCGCACGCCGATGATCGGGCGCTCGCACGGCATCCACGCCGAGCCCACCACCTTCGGCGTCGCGCTCGCTGGCCACTACGCCGAGCTCGTGCGCGGACGGGAGCGCCTCGTCGCGGCGCGGGCCGAGATCGCGTTCGGCAAGATCGCCGGCGCGGTCGGCACCTACGCGCACCTCACGCCGGCCATCGAGGCCGACGCGCTGGGCAGGCTGGGGCTCTCGCCCGAGACGGTCGCGACGCAGATCGTTCCGCGCGATCGGCACGCGGCGCTGCACCTCGCGATGGCGCTCGTCGCGGCGGGGATCGAGCGCTTCGCGACGAACGTGCGGCACTGGCAGCGCACCGAGGTGCTCGAGGCCGAGGAGCCCTTCACGAAGGGCCAGAAGGGGTCGAGCGCGATGCCGCACAAGCGCAACCCGATCCTCAGCGAGAACCTCTGCGGGCTCGCGCGCATCGTGCGCGCGGCGGCGATCCCCGCGCTCGAGAACGTGGCCCTCTGGCACGAGCGGGACATCAGCCACTCGTCGGTCGAGCGGATGCTGACGCCCGACGCGACCGCGACGCTCGCGTTCATGCTCGAGCGCTGCACGCGCCTCGTGAGCGGCCTCGTCGTGTACCCCGAGAACCTGAAGAAGAACCTCGACCGCACGAACGGGCTCTGGGCGAGCGAGGGCGTGCTCCTCGCGCTCGTCGGGAAGGGCAAGCCGCGGCAGGAGGCCTACGTCTGGGTGCAGCGGAACGCGATGCGGGCGTTCGCGGGGGAGGGCGCGTTCCGCGACTTCCTCGTGGCGGACCCGGACGTGCGCTCGCTCCTGGGGCAGGAGGAGATCGAGGCCCAGTTCGACCTCGGGCACGCGCTCGCGAGCTGCGAGGAGATCGCGACGCGGGCGCTCAAGCGCTGAGGCTCGGGACGGCAGCGATCGGGCGCCGTCTGCCGGCAATTTCCCCCGGCGCGGCGGTCGGCAGTAGCTTCCGGGCCATGCGCACGACCACGGCGTTCCTGTTCGTCTTCCTCGCTGGCTGCGGCGGGGCCGAGATCTCGCACGACGATCTCACGCGCGACGACGCCGCGCTTCGCGCGCACCAGTACCACGAGGATCTCGTGCAGCTCGCGGGCGACGTGGACGCGCACCCCGATCCCAGCATCGCGGGCTCGTGCGACGGCACCTGCGAGGCCGCGCCGCGGATCACGGATCTCGCGAATCAGATCTGCGAGATCTCGCGCAACGATCCGAACGACGAAGCGACGCGCTTCCTCTGCGACGACGCGCGCGAGCGCGAGGCGAGCAGCACGCGGCGCGCGCAGACCTGCCAGTGCGGCGCCGCCGAAAGCGCGCCGAGCGCGCCTCCGTCGTGATCGCCGGGCCCGCGTGAGCGCGCGCTACTGCTGCGCGCCCGGCGCTTCGACCGTCGGGGTCGGCACGCCGCCCTCGGTCGCATCGGCCGTGGGCTCCACGAGCTTGCCGTAGGCGTACTCCACCGGCGGCACGCGCTTGCCGAACATGGCGTTCGGATCGCTGAGCACGAGCGCCTCGCGGAGCACCTCGTCCATGTGCTCGACGAGCACGACGCGCATCGCGTTGAGAACGCGCTTGGGGATGTCGCGCAGGTCCTTGCGGTTGTCGCGCGGCACGAGGATCGTCTTGATGCCCGCGCGGTGCGCCGCGAGCATCTTCTCCTTCAGGCCGCCGATGGGCATCACGCGGCCGCGCAGCGTGATCTCGCCCGTCATGGCGACCGTGCGCCGCACCGGGATCTTCATCAGCGCGCTGGCGATGCTCGTCGCCGTCGTCACGCCGGCGCTCGGGCCGTCCTTCGGCACGAAGTCCGGGAAGTGCACGTGGACGTCGACCTTCGACTGGAAGTCGTCCTCGAGGCCCAGGATCTTCTGGCGCGAGCGGATGTAGCTCATCGCCGCCTGCGCCGACTCCTGCATGCCCTTCTCGAGCAGGCCGGTGATCACGAGGTTGCCCTTGCCGGGCACCACGACCGCCTCGCAGTCGAGGATCGCCCCGCCGAACCACGAGACGCTCAGGCCGTGCGTCAGGCCGATCTCGTCCGTGTCCCCCGCCTTGTCGCTGCGGAACTTCGGCACGCCGAGGTAGGTCGGGATCGCGCTCGCGGCGACGCGGTAGGTCTTGTCCCCCGCCGGAGTGCTGGGCGAAGCCGAGCCGATCTTGTCCCCCGCCGGAGTGCTGGGCGAAGCCGAGCCGATCTTCTCCCCCGCCGGAGTGCTCGGCGAAGCCGAGCCGGCATCCGTGGCCGTCGCGCTCGGCGCCGCCGCGCCGGTCTTCCCGGCCGCGCGATCGTGGAGCACCTGCCGCGCGACCTTGCGGCACACGCTGCCGATCTCGCGCTCGAGGTTGCGGACGCCGGACTCGCGCGTGTAGTGGTGGATGATCGTGCGGATGGCGTTCTCGGTGAGATCGACGTCGATGCCGTCGAGACCCGCCTCGGTCTTCTGCCGCGGCACGAGGTACTTCACGGCGATGTTGAGCTTCTCGAACTCCGTGTAGCCACTGAGCTCGATGATCTCCATGCGGTCGCGGAGCGGCATCGGGATGCCGCCGAGCGAGTTCGCCGTCGTGATGAACATGACGTCGGAGAGGTCGTAGTCGAGATCGAGGTAGTGGTCGTTGAACGACTTGTTCTGCTCGGGATCGAGCACCTCGAGCAGCGCCGCCGCCGGGTCACCCCGGAAGTCGCTCGACATCTTGTCGATCTCGTCGAGCAGGAACACCGGGTTGTTCGAGCCGGCCTTGCGCAGCGACTGGATGATGCGCCCCGGCAGCGCGCCGATGTAGGTGCGCCGGTGGCCGCGGATCTCGGCCTCGTCGCGCACGCCGCCGAGCGAGAGGCGCACGAACTTGCGGCCCGTGCTGCGCGCGATCGAGCGCGCGAGCGAGGTCTTGCCGACGCCGGGCGGGCCCACCAGGCAGAGCACGGGGCCCTTGAGCTTGCGGACGAGCGACTGCACCGCGAGGTACTCGAGGACGCGCTCCTTGATCTTCTTCAGACCGTAGTGGTCTTCGTCGAGCACCTTCTCGGCGAGATCGATGTCGTAGTTCTCTTCGGTCTTGTCGCTCCACGGGAGCGCCAGCACCCAGTCGATGTAGTTGCGGACGACCGTCGCCTCCGCGCTCATCGGCTGCATCATCTTGAGCTTCTTGAGCTCCTTCTTGATGCGGTCCTCGGCCTCGGCGCTGAGCTTCTTCTGCTTGATCTTGTCTTCCAGGTCCTGGATCTCGGACTTGAACTCGTCGCGCTCGCCGAGCTCCTTCTGGATCGCCTGCATCTGCTCGTTGAGGTAGTACTCCTTCTGCGTCTTCTCCATCTGCTTCTTGACGCGCGATCGGATCTTCTTCTCGACGTTGAGAATCTCGATCTCCGCGTTCATCAGCTCGAAGAGACGCTCGAGGCGAGCGGCGGGGTCGGTGGTCTCGAGGACGTCCTGCTTGTCCTGGAGCTTCACCGCGGTCAGCTGGACGACGATGGCATCGGCGAGGCGCGAGGCGTCCTCGATCGTCTGCACCTGCATCAGCGTCTCGGGCGGGATGCGCTTCTGCAGCTTCACGTACTGCTCGAAGGCGGCCTGCACGCTGCGCACGAGCGCCTCGAGCTCGACCGAGCTCGACGCGGGCTCTTCGATCGGCTCGATCTCGCAGACGAAGTGATCCTCGATCGGCAGGAAGCGCTTGATGCGCGCGCGCCGCTTGCCCTCGATCGTGACCTTCACGGTGCCGTCGGGCAGGCGCAGCAGCTGCGCGATGCTGCCCACGGTCCCGACGGTGAAGATGTCCTCGGGCGTCGGGTCGTGCGTCTTGGCCTTCTTCTGGGCCGAGAGCAGGATCTCCTTGTCCGACGCCATCGCCTCTTCGAGCGCGCGGATCGACTTCTCGCGCCCCACGAAGAGCGGCACCACCATGTGCGGGAACACGATGATGTCGCGCAGCGGCAGGAGCGGGATCTGCCGCGTGCGGGGCTTACCGGGTTCGTTCTTGTCGTTCTTGTTGAAGAACATGGCGCTGGCCTCGATGTGACTGCGGGCCGAGCCTCTCGGCTTCGGCCCGCGCGGGGATCAGGAACGTGGGGGAGGGCGGTGGGGAGGCGCGGAGCCGAGCGCCTCAGGCCGACGCGAGCGCGGCGCTCACGCGGACGAAGAGCCGGCGGCTTCCTTCTCGAAGACGAGCAGTGGCTTCTCGCCGCGCATGATCGTGTCCTCGCCGACGTGCACTTCCTTCACGCCGCCGCGGCCCGGGAGCTCGTACATCACGTCGAGCATCGCGTGCTCGAGGATCGCGCGGAGGCCGCGCGCGCCGGCGTTGCGCTTCAGCGACTCGCGCGCCACCGCGACGAGCGCGCCGCGCGAGAACTTCAGCCGCACGCCGTCCATCTCGAGCAGCTTCTGGTACTGCTTGGTGAGCGCGTTCTTCGGCTGCGTGAGGATGTCGATCAGCGCTTCCTCGTTCAGCTCGTGGAGCGTCGCCACGATCGGGAGGCGCCCGATGAACTCGGGGATGAGGCCGGCGCGGATGAGATCCTCCGGCTGCACCTGCTCGAGGATCGCGCCGAGCTTCTTCTCCTTCTTGCTCGGCAGGTCCGCGCCGAAGCCGAGCGTGCGCTCGCCGACGCGGCGCTCGATCACCTGCTCGAGGCCCACGAACGCGCCGCCGCAGATGAAGAGGATGTTCGAGGTGTCGACCTGGATGAACTCCTGCTGCGGGTGCTTGCGGCCACCCTTGGGCGGGACGTTCGCGGTCGTGCCCTCGATGATCTTCAAGAGGGCCTGCTGCACGCCCTCGCCGCTCACGTCGCGCGTGATGGAGGGGTTGTCGCCCTTGCGCGCGATCTTGTCGATCTCGTCGATGTAGACGATGCCGCGCTGCGCACGCTCGATGTCGTGGTCGGCGTTCTGGAGCAGCTGGACGATGATGTTCTCGACGTCCTCACCGACGTAGCCGGCCTCGGTGAGCGTGGTCGCGTCGGCGATCGCGAAGGGCACGTTGAGGATGCGCGCGAGCGTCTGCGCGAGGAGCGTCTTGCCCGTGCCCGTGGGGCCGATGAGCAGGATGTTCGACTTCTGCAGCTCGACGCCGTCCGACTCGACGCGCGAGTCGATGCGCTTGTAGTGGTTGTAGACCGCGACCGCGAGGTTCTTCTTCGCGCGCTCCTGGCCGATCACGTACTCGTCGAGGACGGCCTTGATCTCGCTCGGCTTCGGCAGCGGCGCGCCGTTCTGGAAGGCGTCGTCGCGATCGACCTCCTCGGCGATGATCTCGTTGCAGAGCGCAATGCACTCGTCGCAGATGTAGACCGTGGGCCCGGCAATCAGCTTCTTCACTTCCTTCTGCGATTTCCCGCAGAAAGAACACTGGAGGTTGCCGTGCCCGTCGTCCCGACGTCGATCGACTGCCATCTCGCGCTCGCCCTCTCGCCCGGAGAATTACGAACCGTACAACGCACGTCTGCCGCGAAATCTGAAGGCCTCGCGACGACGTCCGTTACCTACACACGAGTCTAGTGCTCGGCGCCCGGTACCGCAACGAAAGCGGCTCCGCGGCCCCTACCTGCACGACCCAGCGATAGCGTCAGTGATCCCGCCTACTTGCGCGGGATGATGACCTCGTCGATGAGGCCGTAGTCCTTCGCCTCGGGGGCCGAGAGGAAGCGATCGCGCTCGGTGTCGACCTGGATCTTCTCGACCGACACGCCCGTGTGCTTGGCGAGGATGTCGTTGAGCTTGCCGCGGAGCGCGAGGATCTCGCGCGCCTGGATCTCGATGTCGGCCGCGTTGCCGCGGGCGCCGCCGTGCGGCTGGTGGATCATGATGCGGCTGTTGGGGAGCGCGCGGCGCTTGCCGGCGCTGCCGCCCGCGAGCAGGACGGCGCCCATCGAGGCCGCCTGGCCGAGGCAGACGGTGCTGACCGGGCAGCGCACGTACTGCATCGTGTCGTAGATCGCGAGCCCCGCGGTCACCGACCCGCCGGGGCTGTTGATGTACATCGTGATCTCCTTGTCCGGATCCTCGCCCTCGAGGATCAGGAGCTGGGCGACCAGGAGGTTGGCGACGTCGTCGTTGACCTCGGTGCCGAGGTACACGATCCGGTCGCGGAGCAGGCGACTGCCGAGATCCCACGCCCGCTCTCCGCGGTGCGTGGTCTCGAGCACGTGGGGCACGAACGTGGCGCGCACGGGATCGCGGTCGCTCATGGTGGTCACCCTTCCTTCTTTTCCTCGGCCTTCTTGGCTCGGCTCTTCTTGGGCTTTTCTTCGGACGCCGCCACCTCGCCGGACGCGCTGGTCTCGGCTGCCTTCTCGGCCTTCTCGGCGGTCTTCGCTTCCTTCTTCTTGGTAGAGGCCTTCTCTTCCTTCTTGGCCTCTTCCTTCGCGGCGGGCGCCTCTTCCTTCGGCGCAGGCGCCTCGGTCGTGTACTTCGCCTTCGCGAGGAGGTGATCGACGAGCTTCGTCTCGAGGATCTGCGACTCGAGCTGCTCGCGCTTCTCGCCCTGGTAGTCGACCTTCACCTTGGCGATGTGCTTGCCGCTGCGGTCGGCGATCTCCTTGAGCTTGGCATCGACATCGGCCGGCTCGACCTTGATGTCGGCCTTGCGGCTCAGCTCGCCGAGGAGCAGCACGGCGCGGACCTTCTGCTCCGCGCGGCCGCGCATCTCGCCGACCATCGCCTCGTCGATCTTCGGCTGCTGGCCGATCATGCGGAGGAACTCGACGAACTCCTGCGCCATCGCGCGGAGCTGCTGATCGAGGAGCGAGGGCGGCACCGGGATCGGGTTGAGCTTCACGAGCTCGTCCACCGCGGCCTGCCGGAGCGAGCTCTCGGCGCGCTCCTTGGTGGTCTTCTCGAGCTTCTCTCGCGTCGCCTTCTTCAGCGCCTCGAGCGTCTGGTGCTCGCCGAGGTCCTTGGCGAAGTCGTCGTCGAGCGCGGGGATCTTCTTCTCGCGCAGATCGCGGATGACGACGTCGAACACGACGACCTTGCCCGCGAGGTCCTTGTTCTCGTCGGTGTCGGGGCGCGTGACGGTGACCGTCTTGGTCTCGCCGACCGAGGCGCCGAGCAGCGCCGCGTCGATCTCCTTCATCACGTTCTCGTCGCCGACCTCGACCGTGACGCCCTCGCTCTTCTTCTCGGCGTCCTTCTTGCCGTCGATCGTGACCTCGAAGTCCACCGTGACGACGTCGCCCTTCTTGGCGGGGCGCGCCGTCTCGAGCGGCTCGATGGTGGCGTTCTGCTGGCGGAGCTTCTCGAGCTCGGCGTCGACCTGCGCGTCGGTCACCTCGACCGGCGCCTTCACGAGCGTGATGTCCGTCTCGAGCTTCTCGATCTTCGGGCGCACCTCGAACTTCGCCGAGAACGCGAGCGGCTGGCCCTCGGCCACCGTGGGCTCCTTCTCGAGCTGCGCGTTGCTCACGATCGGCAGCTCGTGCTGCTTGACCGCTTCGACGAGGCCTTCCTGGATCAGGTTCGAGGCCACCTCGGCGCGCACGTCCTTGGCGAAGAGCTGCTGGATGACGTTGCGCGGCGCCTTGCCGGGGCGGAAGCCCTTCACGCGCGCGGTGCGCTGGATCTTCCCGTAGGTGTCGTCGAGCGTCTTGCGGACGCGCTCCCAGGGCACCTCGACCTTCACTTCGATGGTGACGGGATCGAGCTCGGTGACGACGGATGACATGCGGGAGGCTCCGGAGGCGAACGGGTCGACGGGAAACGCGCCCACGCGACCCGAGGCCGCGCGAGAAGCGCACGGTCCTACCCGGGCGGCTCCGGTGGGTCAAGCGCATCCCACGGTCTTTGCGGGGCTTTCGCCCGGCGGATCAGGGGGCGGGGAGCGCGGCGGCGAAGGCGTCGAAGGCGGCCTCGAGCTCCGGGCGCGCGGGGTCGGGCACGCCGAGCTGGATGGCGAGGGCTCGGCCGGCGCGGCGGACCGTGGCGGAGGCGGCGGCGGCGGCGCGCTGGGCGGCGACCTCGGCCTCTCGGGCCTCGGCCTCGTCGTCCCAGAGCGTCCACCACACCGCGGCCGTGGCGCCGTCCTCGCGGCGATAGACGCGGAGCCGATCGCCGTCCCAGCCGGCGCCCGCCGTCGCGTCGCGATCGTGCGCCGAGCCGAGCGCGAGCCAGACGCTCAGCTCGAGCTCGCCGAGCGTGTCCTCGTCGTGCGCGGCGTAGCCGAGCGCCTCGAGCCCCGGGAGCGCCGGGATCGTGATCGTCTCGCCCGCGTCGTGCGCGAAGTACGCGGCGGGGTGCAGCACCTGCTCGGAGGTCGTCGGCGGATCGCGGTGCGCGGCGTCGACGATCGGGAAGCCGCCGCGCGCGTGGAGTGCCGCGCAGAAGAGCATGCCGTCGAAGTAGCGCGAGAGGAGCGGCGCGCGGACGATCGGTGGCGCGCCCGCGAGCGCGGGGCCGCCGCTGCTCATGTCGCTTCCCTCGACGAGGCCGCGCAGTCGCTCGGGGCTCTCGGTGAGATCGGAGAGGTGGCCGCCGCCGCGCGCCGCGAGCCAGCCGATCATCGCGAGCGTCGCGTCGCCCTCGACGAGCGAGGCGAAGGCGTTGGCCTCGTCGCCGCTGCGCTCGCGGTGGCCGGGCGCGAAGTGGAAGTGCTCGCCGAGCGCGAGGCGCTGGTCCTGCAGCGCGTGCACGAGCTCGTGGACGATCACGATCGCGCTCGCGGCCTCCGTGACCTGGCGGCCGGCGCTCTCCATCGCGCGCAGCTCACGCATCACGTCGTCGCGGATCACGAGCGTGCCGCTGTCGGGATCGTAGAAGCCCACGATCTGCTCGCCCATCACGCCGAGCAGCATCGCGCGCACGTCGAGGCCCTCGGGGAGCAGGCCCACGGCGACGTAGAACACGCGCGCGTGCTCGAGCTCACGCTCGTCGATGCGGGACTCGACGAACGCGGTGATCTCCTCGCTCGACTGGATGCGCACGGGCACCTCGCGCGCGAAGCGCAGGCCACGGATGCGCTCGGCGGCACGCGTGAGGGCGTGCAGGGCGCGCGTCTCGTCGTCGGAGGGGCGGCGGCCGACGGGAGGGGGCAGCGGCGGTGTCTCGTCTCCGCTCGCGTGCGTGCCCTCGCGCGGTGGCGGATCGGGGACGACGATCACGCCCTCGCCGCGCGGCGTGCACGCCAGGGAAGTGGCGAGCAGCGAGGCGGCGAGGATGCGACGCACGGCGCTCCTCAGCGCTCGCGGTGGAGGAGCACGAGCGTGGGCGGCTTGCGCCCGAGCTCGCGGAAGAAGAAGCGCCGGGCGGCGCGCGCGGCGTGCTCGCGGATCTCGCCGTCGTCGGGCGAGTCCTTCGGCGTGCGCAGCTCGTCCAGCTCGCGCTCGATGGAGGCGGCCAGATCTTCGGCGAGCTCGCCGTCGTCCTCGGGATGGAGCACGCCGCGCGAAGCGACCTCCACGAGGCCGACGCGCCGGCCGCGCGCGTCGACGCGCACCGAGACGACCACGATGCCGCCCTCGGCGAGGGTCTTGCGCTCGCCGATCACGCGGCCGTCGATCGCCTCGCCGCCGCGATCGATGTGCGTGCGGCCCGACCAGACGTGGCCGCCGAGGCGCAGGCCGTGCTCGTCGAGCTCGACGATGCTGCCGTTCAGCGCGACGAGCGTGTCGCCGACGCCGGCCTCGCGCGCGAGCGCCGCGTGGGCCTCGAGGTGGACGAAGGTGCCGTGCACCGGCAGGAACGAGCGCGGGCGCACGAGCTCGACGAGGCGGCGCTGCTCTCCGCGGTGCGCGTGGCCGCTCGCGTGGATCGTGGGGTCGCCGGCGCGCGTGATGACGCGCAGGCCTCGTCGCGCGAGGGTCTCGACGAGATCGAGGATGGGGCGCTCGTTGCCGGGGATGACCCGCGAGCTGAAGATCACGAGATCCCCGCGCTCGAGCGCGAGGTCGGGATGCTCCCCGCTCGCGAGGCGCGGGAGCGCGGCCGGCGGCTCGCCCTGCGATCCCGTGCAGAGGATCATCAGGCGGCCGCGCGGGATCTCGCGCGCGGTCTCGCGGCGCACGAGCACGTCGCCTGGATCGGGCAAGATGCCGAGCTCGCGCGCGATGCGGACGTGGGTGTCGAGCGAGCGGCCGAAGAGCGCGACCTTGCGGCCCGTGCGGCGCGCAACGTCGAAGAGCGCGCGGACGCGGTGCGTGTTCGACGCGAAGAGCGAGACGATGACGCGCTCGGTGGCGCCGGCGACGAGCGACTCGAGCGACTCGGCGACGTCGCGCTCGCCGCCCGAGTGGCCCTCGGAGAGCGCGTTCGTGGAGTCGCTGAGCAAGAGGCGCACGCCGCGCTCGCCGAGCGCGAGCAGGCGATCTTCGTCGAAGCGGTCGCCCTCGGGGGGCGCGTCGTCGATCTTGAAGTCGCCGCTGTGGACGACGAGGCCGACGGGCGTCTCGATCGCGAGGCCCATGCACTCGGGCATCGAGTGCGTGACCTGGAAGGGCTCGAAGCCGAAGGGGCCGATCTGGAAGCGCGCGCCGCGCTCGATCGTGCGGAGGTCGAGCGTGCGGCCCTTGTGCCAGGGATGCTCGGCGATGCGGTGGCGGACGAGCGCGAGCGCGTAGGCCGGGCCGTAGACGGGGACGTTGGGGAAGTCGCGGAGGAACCAGCTGACGGCGCCGAGGTGGTCCTCGTGGCCGTGGGTGAGGACGAGCGCGCGGAGAGCGTCCTTGCGCTCGTGGAGGTGCTCGAGGTCGGCGTGGATGACGTCGACCCCGAGCCCGCGCCCGTCGAAGAGCACGCCGCAGTCGATCACGACGACGTCCTCGCCGTGCTCGATCGACATGCAGTTCATGCCGATCTCGCCGAGGCCCCCGAGGGGAACGAAGCGAACGACGTCGGTCACGATGTCATCGGCGTAGAGCCCGGAGCGGCCGGGTCAGTACTGCACGCCGAGGATGAGGCGGAGCGTCTGCGCGTTCTGGCCGCCGCTCGAGACGCCTGGGGGCAGCTGTCCCGGCAGATAGCCGAGGCCCTGGAACGGGAAGAAAATGCCGTACTGGATCGACGCGTAGAAGCCGTCGAGCAGGTCGGGGCCGTCCTCGCTGCGGTAGTAGACCTGCGCGTCGATCTCGAGGCCGAGGTCGGCGCTGTTGCCCCAGGTCTGCACCGGGTTGCTCGCGCGGCTGTAGACGAGGTCGGCGCGGGCCCCGAGCAGCTGGCCGAAGTTGTTGCGGATGAAGTCGTAGGAGACGCCGGGGCGGAAGTAATACGCGCCGCCGATCTGGCGCATGATGTTGCGCCAGAAGATCAGGTCCACGCGGTAGGCGGGGTTGAAGTAGAACGTGCTCGTCGTCGTGTCGGGGGCACGGGGCCCCCCCTGCTGCTGCACACCCAGAGAGTCGGCGTTGAGGCCTTCCACGTCCGAGTCGCCGCTGGCCCAGCCGGCATTGAAGTAGATGCCGAGCTGGCGATTCAGTAGGTGGTACTCGCCCTCGAACGCGAACGCGCCCTGGAGAATGTTCAGGTGCGTGGAGGGGTCGAACGAGGTGTTGCTCGTGTTGTCGATGGTGCCGATCGCGGCCACGCCCTCGACCTCGAGGCGGAGGTCGCCCCAGAGGAACTGCAGCCAGACGTCGGGGACGTAGACCTCGAAGCCGCGGCGGACGTACGTCGGTGCCGCGGCGGAGAGCGGGTTCCGCGTCCCTTCCGTCGACAGGTTCTGCGTTCGGTAGACGAAGAAGACGCCGCCGTTGAGCACGACGTCGCCGCGCTGGAGCGCCTCCGCCTGCTCTTCCGGCGTCGAGCGCCGCGCCACGCCGAAGACCATCTGGTCCACGTCGTCGAGACGCGAGCGATCGAACTGCAGGTGATGCTGGTCGCGCGGGTCGTTGTAGAGGAAGCCCTCCGACGCGAAGTCCCAGGCACCGAAGACGTAGAAGCCGAGGATCCGCGTGATCGCCATGATGCGGTCGACGTCGGACTGGAAGTCCTGGTCGATGCCGCGGCCGTCGTTGGCGAGGATGCCGAGACCCCAGTGGTTGCCCATGCGGCCGAAGCGGATCTCCCCGAGGCCGCGGTTGCGGACCTCGGCCCACGCACGGCGCGCGCGGATGCTGTCGATCAGGCTGTTCTGCCCGTAGGTGGGCGACTGCTGCGTCTGGCTGAGCGCGAGCAGAGGCACGTAGCCGTTGCGCGTGTTCGCCGCGCCGTTGGCGAACACGAGCGGGTCGATGGCGTAGCCGTCGGGCGTCGAGCCCATGACCATGTTGTCGAAGACGTCGATCTGCGCGTGGATGCGGACGTCGTCCGAGAGATGGATGGTGGGCTCCATCCGGAAGCGCATGTTGGCGAACGCGAGCGCGTGCTGGGTGCAGCCGCTCCAGGCGCCCAGGCTGCTCATCACGCTGCGGCCGCCGTCGCAGCCGCCGTCGATGCTCGAGGTCACGAGGACGTCTTCGGTCGGGATGAAGCGATCGAAGGGAGCGTCCGTTCCTCCGACGAGGCTCGGGTTCCGGCCGAGGAAGAACGTGTCCTGGAACTCGCCGCGGAAGCGGAGGTAGCCGTGCATCTCGAACGTGGTCTGGGGCGTCGACCACGGCTGCACGGTCGGATCGGTGCCCGCGCCGTCGAGGCGCTCGGTGACCTGCTCGGGCGAGGGCAGCGTGTCGTCGTCCTCGTCCTCGTCGGCGTCCTCGTCCGACGCGTCCTCGTCGTCCTCGTCTTCTTCGTCGTCGAGGTCTTCGTCGTCTCCCGCGTCGTCCTCGTCCTCGTCGTCGTCGCTGCTCGACGCCGTGCTCGAGGTCCCCATGTCGAGCGTCGGCGGACGGAGCTGCGGCTCCTCGTCGTCCCAGTCCTCGTCTTCTTCGTCGCCCGTGTCTTCGTCCTCGTCGGCCGAGTCATCCTCGTCCGCGGTGGCCGCATCGCTCGGCGGAACGCCGGCATCCGATTGCGCCTGCGCGTGCGGCGCGGCGATCGCGAGACCGACGCCGCACGAGAGTGCAGCGACGACCATGGTCAGGACGACTCGGTTCATGGGCGGCCCCCTGTTATCACGCCGGAAAACCCCCGGCAATCACGGCTTGGCGAAGCCCCGATCGAAGATGCGGATGCGCCGCAGCGCCAGATCCAGGGCGAAGAGCACGAGCGCGGCGAGGAAGAAGGGGAGGCGCACGTCTTCCCTCGCCCGCACCTCTTCTCCGTGAGCCTCGAGCGCATCGGTCGGCTCCTCGTACGAGCCACCGCCCGTCGCCATGTCGAGCGCCTCGAGAAGATCGCCTCGCGGCTCCAGCGCGGCGTACTCCGGCGCATACGGGTACACGAGCGAGCCGGTGCTTCGTGCCACGACATCGTCCCCGCGGCGGTGCTCGGCGGTGATCGCGTACGCCCCGAAGCGAGGCAGCGCGACCTCCGCCTCGTAGCGGCCCGGGGCCACCTGCGCGAGCGGCACCTCGATCGTCGCCTGCTCCTCCGGCGGCGCGCTCGTCGGCCCGACCACCCGCGCGACCGGCTCGAGGTCGTTCACGAACGCGCCGCCCTCCGACGCAGCCTCTTCGACGGCGTCCACCACGAGGCGCGCCCGATCGCCCACGACCTCGGCCGTGATCGGCAAGGACGCGTCGTGACGCTGCCGCATGTGCTCGCGCACGAGCCCCCCGAAGAACGTCGAGAAGGCCGGCCAGCGCACCCAGTCCACCGCCCACCGGTTCTTCACGTCGCTCGTCCACGCGAGCGTCCAGCCCAGGCCCTGCCGCATCCGCGCGAGGATCGGCTCGCCGAGATCGCTCCGCAGGATCTCCTCGGCGGGCGCGCCGCGCATCCGCGTCGCCACGTAGCCGCGCAGGAGCGGCGCCGCATCCATCGGGAGCGCGCGCAGGAACGCGGCGGGCCTCACCACGTGCGCCTGCACGTAGTCCTCGACGGCGCCGTTCTGCATCGCCGTGGTCGTCTCGTGGGTGAAGATGCGCGGGATGTTGTGCGCGTCGCTCGTGAAGTAGGCGCGCCCGCCGCCCAGATCGGCGATCTCCTGGAGGAGCGCGCGGTTCACGTCGCTGCCGACGCCGACCGTGGAGATCGTGATCCCCTCGCCGCGCATCACCGACACCAGATCCGTCAGCCCGGCCTCCTGCGTCTGTCCATCGGTCAGCAGGATCACGTGGCGGAGGCGCGCCCGCGTCACGCTCAGATCCGAGAGCGCCATGTCGAGGGCCGGAAAGATTGCGGTGCCGCCGCGCGCCGCGAGGCGCCCGATGTCGCGCTGGATGGCGACGCGGTTGGCCGCGCTCTGCATGCGCACGATGCGCTCGGGCGCCGAGTCGAAGCCGACGACGCCGAGCGAGTCCTCGGCCGAGAGCAGATCGGCCGTGGCGCGCGCGGCCTCCTTCGCGAGCTCGATCTTCTCGCCCGCCATCGAGCCGCTGCGGTCGATGACCAGCGCGAGCGCGAGGGCCGGCTGATCGCGGCGGCGCTCGGGATCCATGCGCACCGGCAGGATGCGCTCGAGGCGTGTCCCTTCCCAGCCGCCCAGACCGAACGCGTGCGGGCCGCCCGCCATCAGGAAGCCACCGCCCTCGCGCGTCACGTAGCGCTCGATCAGGCCCTGCTGCGCGCTCGAGATCGCGTCGGCCGGCGTGTCGGAGAGCACGACGAAGTCGAAGGCCGAGAGCTCGGCGCTCGAGGTGGGGAACGCGCGCGGCGATCGCACCTCCACGTCGAGCTCCGCCGTCTCGAGCGCGTGGGACAGGTGCGCGCCGGTGCCGTCGCCCTCGACGTAGAGCACGCGCGGGCGACCGGGGACGATCGCCGTGCGCTCGAGCTCGTCGTTCTCGGCGAAGCGATCGAGCGCGGCGTCGTCCGGGATCACGACGGCGCGGTAGGTGACCGGCCCCGCGACGTGCACGATCGAGCGGAACGCGAGCTCGGTCGCGCCGCGCGGGAGATCGACCTCGCGGCTGCCCTCGAGGCCGTTCAGGAGCTCGTTCTGGTAGAGGCGTACGCGCGCGTGGGCCGCCTGCGTGGCGCGAAGGCGCACGCGCACGTCGAAGCTCTCCCCCACGCGCAGCTCCCGCGGGAGCGCCACGTCGGCGATCGCGACGTCGGCGGGTGGTCCCTCGGTCGCGAGGCGCGAGTACACGTGCACGCCGCGCGCGCTCAGCGCATCGATCTCGCCGAGCGCGCCGGGCGTGGTCTCGGCGCCGTCGGAGAGCACCACGATGCGGCCCAGGCGCCCCTCGGGGATCAGCGCCGAGCCGAGGCGCAGCGCGCCTGCGAGATCCGTCGCCGAGCCGTCTTCGTGGCGCTCGATCGTGAGCGCCCCGGGATCGTCCTCGTCGATCGCGACGCGCTGGGCCTGGCCGGCGAAGGAGACGACGCTCACGTCGTTCTCGCCGCGCGCGGCGAGGGCCTCGCGCACCGTCTCGGTGGCGCTCGCGAGGGCGGCGTCGGGGATCGAGCTCGACACGTCGACGAGGAACACGGTCGCGGTGATCGAGCGCTCCGTCGTGCGCGCCGGCTGGGCGAGCGCGACCACGAGGACCGTGGCGACGAGCGCGCGCAGCGCCCCGGCCAGCACGATCTGCGCGCGCGACAGGCCCGAGAGCGAGCGCGCGGCCCACGCGAGCGCGAAGGGCAGGGCGGCGAGCAGCACGAGCGCGCGCGGCTCGGCCAGCTCGTAGCGATCGCCGAAGAGCGCGGCCTCGAGCGTCGCGTGCTGCGTGAGCGCGAAGAGCAGCGCCGCGCTCGAGAGCGAGACGAGGGCACCGAGGGCGAGCGCGCGCCTCATACGGTCCACCGCCGATGGAACGTCGCCCACTCGACGAGGAGCAGCGCCAGCGCCCCGAGCGCGAGCCACTCCCAGGGCAGGCGCGCGCTCGCCGTCTCCACCACTGGGCCGCCCTCGGGCGCGGGCCCGAGATCGAGCGTGCGCGGCGCGAGGTCGAGCTCGCGCGCCGCCGGCAGGTTCGCCGCGACGAGCACGTCGCCGGCGTCGGTCGCGAGGGTGACGAGGCCCGCGTGGGTCGGCCGCAGCGTGGCGCGCCCGTCCTCCACGGGGAGCGTGACCTCGCGGCCCTCGGTGCGCAGCGTCGCGCGCGTCGCGCCCTCGGGAAGCGACACGCGCGAGACCTCGCCCGTGAGGATGCTGCCGCGGTAGCGCGCATCGCTCGGCGCGAAGCTCTCGATCGCGTCGAGAAGGAGCAGCGGGAAGGCCGGCCGCAGCGGCAGATCGCTCTCGCGCACGTCGAAGGTCAGCGCCACGAAGCGGTGGCCCTCGCGCGTGCCGCGGACGAGGAGCGGCCCGCGCTCGTCGGCCGCCACGACCACGTCGGAGGGCTCCGGATCGACGAGGAGCGCGCGGCCCACGTTCACGTCGCCGAGGGCCGCGTGGCGCAAGAGCGGATCCTCGCGCCGCAGCCGATCGAAGAAGGGGCGCTCGATCTCGCCGGTCACGCGGAGCGGCCCCGTCGCTCCCGCGGCCGGCGCAGGGTGTATCCAGATCGCGTCGGTCTCGACCGGCGCGCTCGGCACGAAGCGATCGAGGATCGCGACGTCGAAGGGCTCGCTCGGCGGGAAGGCGCTCGGCGCGACCTGCTGCACGTCGAGCATCTCGTCGAGCAGGAGCGCCGCCTCGAGGTAGATGTCGTCCTCGCTGACCACGGCGATCCGCACGCGGCGGCGCTCGGGCACGCGCGCATAGGCGTGGTCGTCGGCCGCGAGCGCGTCGCGTCCGCCGTCGGCGCGGCGCAGCTCGGCCTCGAGCGCGCGGTCCACGCCCGTGAGGTCCTGGAAGAAGCGGCGCACGCGCGCGCCGGGCGCGAGCTCGAGGGAGATCACGTCGACTGCCTCGCCGTCGCCGCGCAGCTCGACCTCGACGCGCTCGGTCTCTTCGCTCGCGCTCGTGACCTCGAGGAGCAGCTCGTTGCGGCTCGGGTCGAGCGGATAGCGGCGCAGCGAGAGCGCGGTGATCGCCACGTTCGCGGCGTCGCTGCCGACCGAGACCTGCCGCGCGCGCAGGCCCGCGTGCGCGAGCGCGTCCTGCGCCGCGGCCTCGCCCTCGACGGCGCCATCGGTGATCACGACGAGCTCGCGGCTCGCCTCGCCGCTCGTCACGTCGATCGCGAGGTGCGCCGTGCGCGCGAGGTCGGCGACCACGTCGAGCGGAGCGCAGCGATCGATCGCGGCCAGCAGCGAGGCGTGATCGCTCGTGAGCGGCGTCAGCGGCCGCGCCTCGTCGCCCATCGCGATCACGATCGCGCGGTCGCTCGCGCCGAGGCCGCGCACGATCCGCCGCGCTTGCTCGCGCGCCAGGGCGATGCGGCTCTCGGTGCCCTCGATCGCGCCCATCGAGGCGCTCACGTCGATCGCGATCACGAGCGCGCGCCCCGAGCCGGCGTGCCCGCGGCCGCGCGGATCGGCGAGCGCGAGCACGACGAGGCCGCAGAACAGGAGCGCGAGCAGCCACGAGATCCAGCGCGTCAGGCGCGAGAAGAGCTGGCTCGTGCGCTCGCCCTCGAGCGCCTCGCGCCAGAGATCGACGAAGGGCACCACGACGGGCCGCCGTCGCAGCGCGAGCAGATAGAGCGCCGTGACCACGACCAGAGCAGCGCCGAAGAGCGCGGCGGCGGTGGCTCCGGAGACGCCGGCGAGCTCCCAGCTCATCGCGCGCTCATCCCACGATCCCGCCGCGCCGGAGCAGGCCCAGCACGACGTCGTCCCAGCGCTCGCTCACGTCGACGCGCACGAGCGGCACCTGTTTGTCGGCGGCGAAGGCGTCGATGCGCCGCTCGTGGCGCAGCACGGCCTCGCGGTAGCGCGCGAGCACGCGCGGCGTGACGGTGACCTCGCGCCGCTCGCCGGTCTCGCGATCGACGAGCACCACGTCGCCGTGCAGCTCCGGCGAGGCCTCGCGAGGATCGACGAGGTGCAGGACGCGCGGCTCGAAGCGCGCGTAGCGGAGCGCGTCGATGCCCGTCTCGAGCCCGCGCGCGTCGTAGAGGTCCGAGACGACGAGCACCACGCCGCGCCGCTTGTTCTGCGCCGTGAGCGAGCGCATCGAGGCGGCGAGATCGGTGCCGGTGCCGGTCTCGGCCGTGCGCAGGAAGTCGAGCACGCGGAAGATGCGCGCCTTGCCGCGCGTCGCGGGCAGGCGCGCGATCACGCCGTTCGCGAAGGTGGTGACCGACACGCGATCGAGCGCGGCGAGCGAGACGTAGGAAAGGGCGGCCGCGAGGCGCTTTCCCTGATCGAGCTTGGGCGGGCGCCCGAGCGTCATCGAGGGCGAGACGTCGAGTGCGACGTGCACGCTGAGGTCCTCTTCCTCCTCGAAGAGGCGCGTGTGGAGGCGCTCGCTGCGCGCGTAGAGGCTCCAGTCGATGGCGCGGAAGTCGTCGCCCGGCGCGTACTCGCGGCTGTCCGCGAGCTCGATGCCGGAGCCCGTCTTCTTGCTGCGACGCTCGGCGCGCGTCTTTCCCTCGACGGTGCGGCGCGCCACGATCGCGAGCGACTCGAGCCGGCGCAGGAAGTGCTCGTCGAAGAGCGCCTCCTCGCGCGCGGCGGGCCGGGTCTCGGCCCGTGCTCTATCGAACGGCCACATCAGCGCGTGGTGGAGGGCGTGAGGGTGGGCACGACCTGCCGTCCGTGGCGGCGATAGACGCGGAAGTCGGCGTCGAAGGTCAGCACGCGCGCGCGCGGGTGCAGCTCGGACATCCGCACGAGGCAGGCGTCGGCGAACGACATCGGCGTCGATCGGTACTTGGCGAGCAGCCTCTGGACGGCGCCACGTTCCTCGTCGAGCCGGAACGTGGGGCCCGCGGCGATGGCGGAGACGAGCTCGAGGACCTGGTCCGCGTGGACCCCGGCTCTGCGGGCGAGAAAGCACGCCTCCGAGACGACGGCCTCGCAGGTCGCGAGCGGTACGCCGGTCGAGTCGAGCAGCGCCGTCGTCCAGGCGTGGTGTCGGTCGCGCCGGTTCAAGAGGGCCACGAGGGGCCCCGTGTCCAGCAGCAGCCCGACGCTCACTTGCCGTAGCCGCGGAGGTGGCGGGGATTCGTCGAGAGATCGCCGGGACCGCTGCCGACGCCGATCAAGTGGCGCACGGGATCGAGCACGGACCGCGCTCGGGTGCTCGCGTACGACTCCACGGCGTCGCGGACCACGTCGGAGCGCGAGGTCTTGCGGCCCTTGGCGAGGCTCGCGACGCGCGCCGCCAAGGGCGCGGGCAGCTTCACGGTCATCGTGACGGTCTTACGCATCTGACAGAAGCGTACGAGCGAGCCGCGGCCACGGCAACGCTCGCCGCGGCGTGGTCACGCCGTCTCCGGCACCTTCGCGAGCACTTCGTCGAGCAGCGCGTCGGCGCGCACGCCCTCGGCCTCGCCCTCGAACGAGAGGAGAACGCGATGGCGCAGCGCGGGCTTGAGCACGCGGCGCACGTCGTCGGTGGACGCGGCGAAGCGGCCCTCGCCGAGCGCGGCGATCTTGGCCGCCAGCAAGCACGCCTGGGCGCCGCGCGGGCTCGCGCCGTAGCGCACGAAGCGCTTCACCTTCTCGGGCGCGGTCTTGCTCTCGGGGTGCGTCGCCTCGAGCAGGCGGATGGCGTAGTCGGTCACGTGCCGCGTGACGGGCACTTCGCGCGCGAGCGCGCGCATCGCGAGGATCCGCTCCTTGCCGACGACCTTCCGCACCGTCGGCAGCGCCTTGCCCGTGGTGCGCTCGAGGATCGCGTGCATGTCGTCGCGCGAAGGAAAGCCGACCTCGAGCTTGAAGAGGAAGCGGTCGAGCTGGGCCTCGGGCAGCGGGTAGGTGCCCTCCATCTCGAGTGGGTTCTGCGTGGCGAGCACGAAGTAGGGCTCGTCCATCCGGTAGGTCTGCCCACCGATCGTGACGGCGTGCTCCTGCATCACCTCGAGCAGCGCGCTCTGCGTCTTGGGCGTCGCGCGATTCACCTCGTCGGCCAGCACGACGTTCGCGAACACGGGGCCCTTGCGGAACTGGAACGCACGCTCGCCACCCTCGGTGGTCGCGAGGATCGTCGTGCCCAGCACGTCGGCCGGAACGAGGTCGGGCGTGAACTGGATGCGCGAGAACTCGAGGTCGACCGACTCGGCCAGGCTTCGCACGAGCATCGTCTTGCCGAGGCCCGGCACACCCTCGAGCAGGGCGTTGCCGCCCGCCACGAGGCAGGTGAGCAGACCGTCCACGATGGCCCGCTGCCCCACGATGCGCTCGCCGACGGCGGCCCGGATCGCGTCGAGATCCTTCCGGAACGCATCGACCTCGGCCTTCGCGGCGCCCGTCGTCTCGCTGGCCTTGCTCATCGAGCGGCAGCATGGCCAGAGGAGCCGCGCCGGGGCAACGAGATCCGCCCGCCCAGACGGACGGAGAGGGCCTTGTGGCGGCGCGCCGCTGTGGCTACACAAGGGGCCGAGGAGAGCTCCCGACCATGTCCGTACCGTTCGTCACCGACGCGACCTTCGAGCGCGAGGTCCTGCAGTCGGAGCTTCCGGTGCTCATCGACTTCGTCGCCGACTGGTGCGCGCCCTGCAAGCAGCAGTCGCCCATCGTCGACGAGGTCGCACGTGAGCTCGAGGGCCAGATCAAGGTCGTCAAGATCGACGTCGACAAGAGCCCCCGCGTGGCCGCGAGCTTCCGCATCCAGTCGATCCCTCAGCTCTTCGTCGTGGCCGAGGGGCAGGTCGCGGCGCAGTGGGATCGGGGCCTGGCGCCCAAGAAGACGATCCTCGAGCTCGTGCGGCCCTTCCTGCCGCAGGCGCCGAACGAGCTGAAGCCGGCCGATCTGGCGCAGCTGCTCGGGCAGAAGCGCGTGGTGCCGGTCGACGTGCGGGACGCGTCGGCGTTCGGCCGCTACCACATCCCCGGCGCCGTCAACGTGCCCCTCGAGGAGATCGAGAAGCGCGCGGCCGAGCTCGTCCCGCGCGACGGGCGCATCCGCGTGCTCTACGCGCGCTCCACCGACGAGGCGCGCGAGGCCGTCGAGAAGCTCGTGAAGCAGGGCCATCAGGTGGCGTTCCTCGCCGGCGGCTTCCTCCACTGGGAGGCCGACGGGCACCCGGTCGAGCGCGGCCAGGCGAACTGAATGGGCATCGCGCCGCCGGCGCTGCCCGAGATCGATCCGGGCTCGCGCATCGCGCATGCGCAGCGCGTGATCGCCGTCGTCGATCTCCTCGCGGAGCGCCCGATCGTGCCGGCGCTCTGCGCCGCGATCGGGGAGGGGGCGGTGCGAGCGCGCCTGCGCTTGCGCAACAAGCCGGGCTACGAGCGCATCGAGGAAGGGTGGGCGAGCCACCCCGAGGCGCTCTTCGACGCGACGCGGGCGCTCCTCGCGGGCCTGCCTCCGCACCGCGTGCTCATCGCCGAGGGCCCGGCGCTCGTGGCGCTGCTGCGCGTGGATCGTGCGGTGCTCGGGACGTCCTCGCCCTCGCTCTTCTCGCTCGAGGCCGACGTCCGCTCCGTGCGCGACCGCTTCGACCTCGTGCTCTACGACTTCCGACCGGCCGTGGTCGCCGCCGTGGCGCATCGTCTCGTGGCGTGATCGCCGCGCACGAGTTGCCCGCAGCGCGCGCCCGCGTACTACGATGGATCGGTGAGCGAGGACGAGCGCTACGCCGCGTGGGGCGACGAGGACGGTGACGAGGGCACCGAGATCGTCGCCGCGCTCGAGCCGGGCACGTTCTTCGCGGATCGCTTCCAGGTCGATGGGCGGCTCGGGATGGGCGCCATGGGCAAGGTCGTGGTCGCCCACGATCTCGTCAGCGGACAGCGCGTCGCGCTCAAGGTGCTGCATCGCGAGAAGGCCGCGCAGCGCGAGGCGGCGGAGCGATTCAAGCGCGAGGCCGAGGTGCTCGCGCGCCTGGGGCATCCCGGGATCGTGCGCGTGGTGGGCACCGATCGGCTTCCCGACGGCACGCGCTGGCTCGCGATGGAGCTCGTCGAGGGTGACACCATCGCGCAGCGCCTGCGCCGCCAGGGCCCGTTCACCATCGAGGCCACGTTCGCGATCATCACGGTGCTCTGCGATGCGCTCGATGCCGCGCATCGCGCGGGCGTCGTCCACCGCGACCTGAAGCCCGAGAACGTGATGCTGCCGGCGAGCGGCTCGCCCGCGTGCAAGGTGCTCGACTTCGGCCTCGCGCGCGTCACGCAGGCCGGCGAAGAGCGCCTGACGCGCGCCGGCACGATCCTCGGCACGCCGCGCTACATGGCGCCCGAGCTGATCGAGAACCTGAAGGACACCGATCACCGGGCCGACGTGTTCGCGGTCGGCGTGATCACGTTCGAGATGCTCACCGGCAAGTCGATCTACGCGGCCGAGGACGTCGGTCAGCTCTTCGGCGCGATCCTCGAAGGGCGCATGCGCACGCTCGCGTCGGTGCGCCCGGATCTGCCGGCGGGGCTCCATGCGATCATCCAGCGCGCCGCCGCGCGCAAGCCGGCCGAGCGTTTCCAGACCGCCGGCGCCTTCGCCGAGGCCTACGCGGCGGCGCTCGGGATCGACTCGCAGCGCAGCCAGCTCTCGGGCGCGCACGAGATGTTCGACGACACGACGCAGTCGAGCGAGGTCTCCGCGAGGATGCCGCTCGTCGATCCGTTCTCACCGGCGATCCCTCGCCCGGCGCCCCTGCCGCGGGCCGTGCTGCCGGGTAGCCAGGCTGCGGCGGTCGTGGTGACGGCGCCGGTGCGCGCCGTGAGCGATCGGCCGCACGCGAGCCCCTCGATCGGCGCGCCGCGGGTGTCGGCGGCGCGCTTGATCGCCTCGCAGAAGCGCACGGTCGAGGGCCCGGCGTTCGCGTCGTCGCCGCCTCCGCCGCAGGCTGCGCCGTCGTTCGCCGCGCCGTCGGTGCCGGCAGCCGTCCCGGCGCCCTCGTTCGCCGCGCCCGCCGCGCCGCCGATCCCGCCCGAGGGCGAGCGGCGCTATTCCGATCGGCCACCGGCGTACCCCGAGGCGAACCGCGCCGCGCCCAGCGTCCATCCGCCGCGCGGGCGGAGCTTCACGCCGCCCCTCGGCGTGACCCACCGCGAGCCCATCGCGCCGCCGAGAGCGCCCACGACCGCAGGGCCTTCCCGCACGGTCCTGATCGCCGCGCTCCTGATGCTCGTGGTCCTCGCGGCGCTCGGCTTCGGCGTCCTCTTGCGCTTCGTGCTCGAGCGAGGCCTGATCCCGCACTGACGCCATGGCCCTCCTCGAGAAGATCACCGACGACCTCTGGGTGCACGCCACCCCCCACCGCTTCATGGGGCTCTCGCTCGGCGCGCGCATGACCGTGCTGCGCCTGCCCGACGGGACGCTCGCGCTCTTCTCGCCGACCGCGATCGACGACGCGCTCGCCGCCGAGATCGCCGCGCTCGGCGAGGTCGCCCACGTGATCGCGCCCAATCGCTACCACCACGTCTACGCGGGCCCGGCGCAGGCGCGCTACCCGAAGGCGAAGCTCCACGCGGCGGAGGGCCTTCGCCGCAAGCGCCCCGATCTGCGCATCGACGCCGACTGGAACGGCGCGAGCCGCCTCGGCGAGGGGCTCACCGCGCTGCCGATCGAGGGCTCGATGCTCGGCGAGACGGTGATCCACGACGCGCGCTCGGGCACGATCGTGAGCGTCGATCTCGTCGAGAACTTCGTGACGATGCCTCCCGACACGTTCACGCGCCTCTACCTGCGCGCGAGCGGCCTCACCGACGGCGTCGCGTGGAGCCTCTTTCTGCGCCCGGCCTACACCGATCGCCGCGCCGCGCGTCGCTCGCTCGACCGCATCCTCGAGATGCCGTGGGATCGCGCGATCATCGCGCACGGCGAGGTGCTGCAGAGCGGCGCGAAGGAAGACGTGCGGCGCGCGATGACGTGGATCCGCGGATGACGCGCGCGGCTCCCGACGGCGCGAGCGTGCTCGTGCTGCACACGGGCGGCACCATCGGCATGCGCGCTTCGCCCCGGGGCTTCGAGCCGGCGCCGGGGTTCCTGCGCGCGCTGCTCGCCACGCTGCCACAGCTCTCGGACACGACGGCCCCGCGGCACGGCCACGACTTCGTCACGCCACCCTTCGCGAACGGGCGCCGCGCCTACTACGACTTCCTCGAGTACGACCCGCTCCTCGACTCGGCGAACCTCGATCTCTCGGACTGGGCGCGCTTCGCCGACGACCTGGCGAAGCACGCCGATGCGTACGACGCGTTCGTGCTGCTCCACGGCACCGACACGATGGCCTTCACCGCCTCGGCGCTCTCGTTCGCGCTCGAGGGCCTGCACAAGACGGTCGTGCTCACCGGCTCGCAGGTGCCGCTCTACGCGCTGCGATCGGACGGCCTCGACAACGTCCTCGGCGCGCTGCGCGTCGCGATCGATGCGCCGATCCCCGAGGTGGTGCTCTTCTTCGGCGATCAGCTGCTGCGCGGCAATCGATCGACGAAGCGTGACGCGACGGGCCTCGATGCGTTCGTCTCGCCGAACCTCGCGCCGCTCGGCGAGATCAGCACGGACCTCGTCGTCCGTCGCGATCTCGTCCTGCCGCCCGATCCGCGGCCGTTCCGCGCGCGGACGACGTTCTCGCCGCACGTGGCCGCGCTGCGCCTCTATCCCGGGATCACACGCGACATCCTCGCCAACTTCCTGCGCGAGCCGCTCGAGGGCCTCGTGCTCGAGACCTACGGCGCGGGCAACGCGCCCGACCATCGGCGCGATCTGCTCGACGGGCTCGAGCGCGCGATCGCGCGCGGCCTCGTCGTCGTGAACGTGACGCAGTGCCTGCGGGGCACGGTGAGCGGCGCGTACGCGGCGGGCCGCGCGCTCGCCGACGTGGGGGTGGTGCCGGGCGCCGACCTCACGAGCGAGGCCGCGCTGGCGAAGCTCGCCTACGTGCTCGGGCTCGGCGTCCCCGCCGAGGAGGCGCGGCGTCTCGTGCGCGCCCCGATGCGCGGCGAGATGACGCCCTGACGCGCGCTCACTTCTTGCCGAAGAACGTCAAGCGCGGCTCCTCGCGCGCGGCCTCGGCGAGGTAGCTCCAGAGCAGCGTCGGGGGGCCGATCTCGGCGTCCTCGCGCTCGAACAGGATCGACATGCGCACGGTGGACGCGTCCCCGAGCAGCCATGCGCCGATCGTGCGGCGACCGCCGACGTCGTCGCCGCGCTGCACGTAGTCGACGCGCGCGACGCGGAACGAGAGGTCGACCGCCTTCTTGCTCTTCAGCACGACGCCCGTGCGATCGCTCCAGTCGCCGACGAGCCGCACGTCGGCGGGGGAGCTCATGGCTCGCACGCGACGCTCGTCGGGCGCGGTGAGGATTTGGAAGAAGCCACGGTCGGTCTCGAGCACGAGGTCGCCCGTGGTCAGCGGATCCTCGTTCGCGAAGTGGACCTCGACCTCGTGCGCGTCGCGCAGCTCGGCACCCACGATCGCGTCCAGCCAGCTCGGGCGAGTCATGAGGGAAGTGTGGGACGCATCGCCGCGCGCGCCAGCGGCGTGCGGCGTCGCGCGTGTGCACGACGACGGCACGTTCTCGGTTGATGCTCGCGATCGGTCTCGCTATAGGGTCCCGCTCTCCGCATGACGACCGAAACGATCTCCGCAACGACGACCCCCGCTCCCGTCTTCGATCCCTCGATGCTCGTCGCCGCCGAGCTCGGCCTCCCGCTGCACGGCGTCGAGGCCGTCGTGAAGCTCCTCGCCGAGGGCGCGACCGTTCCCTTCATCGCGCGCTATCGCAAGGAAGCCACGGGCGGACTCGACGAAGTCCAGATCCGCGACATCGCCGAGAAGCGCACCTACGCGATCGAGCTCGACGAGCGCCGCCGTGCCGTGCTCGAGGAGATCGGCAAGCAGGGCAAGCTCACCGACGAGCTCAAGAAGAAGATCCTCGCGTGCGCCACCAAGCAAGCGCTCGAGGACCTCTATCTCCCGTACAAGCCCAAGCGCCGCACGCGCGCGATGATCGCTCGCGAGCGCGGCCTCGGACCGCTCGCCGATCTCATCCTCGCGCAGCCGCTCACCGGCGATCCGCGCGCCGAGGCCGAGAAGCTCGTCGATGCGGCCAAGGAAGTGCCGGACGTGGCCGCGGCGCTCGCGGGCGCGCGCGACATCGTGGCCGAGACGATCGCCGAGAACGCCGAGGCCCGCGCCTACGTGCGCCAGACCTTCGAGAAGGAGGCCGTGCTCGCGAGCGAGGGCGTGAAGGGCAAGATCGAGGAGCCCACGAAGTTCGAGCAGTACTACGCGTTCGCCGAGCCGATCGCGGCGATGCCCTCGCACCGCTTCCTCGCGATCCGCCGCGGCGAGCGCGACGGCGTGCTGCGCACGAAGCTCACGATCGACACCGAGCGCGTCAAGCCCGTGCTGCACGGGATCGCGAAGCTCGATCGCAGCTCGCCGTTCGCCGGCGAGCTCGAGACGGCGGTGGCCGACGGGCTCGCGCGCCTGCTCGTGCCGAGCGTCGAGAACGACGTGCGCGTCGAGCTCAAGCTCAAGGCCGACCGCGGCGCCGTCGACGTCTTCGCCGACAACCTCCGCCACCTGCTCCTCGCGGCGCCGCTCGGCACCAAGCGCGTCGTCGGCATCGATCCCGGCATCCGCACGGGCTGCAAGATCGCCGTCGTCGACGAGACCGGGAAGTACCTCGAGAACCACGTCGTGTACCTGCAGCAGGGTGCGCACCGCGAGGCCGAGGCGGCGGCGCTGCTCCTCGCGCTCGTGAAGAAGCACGAGCCCTTCGCCGTCGCGATCGGCAACGGCACGGCGGGTCGCGAGACGGAGTCGTTCGCCAAGAAGACGCTGGAGGGCGCCGGCCTCGGCTCGGTGCTCGTGGTCCCCGTCAGCGAGGCGGGGGCGAGCGTGTACTCGGCGAGCGACGTCGCGCGCGAGGAGTTCCCCGACCTCGATCTCACCGTGCGCGGCGCGATCTCCATCGCGCGGCGCTTGCAGGATCCGCTGGCCGAGCTCGTGAAGATCGAGCCGAAGTCGATCGGCGTCGGTCAGTACCAGCACGACGTCTTCCAACCGCTCCTCGCGCGCAAGCTGGGCGAGGTCGTCGAGAGCTGCGTGAACCACGTCGGCGTCGAGCTGAACACGGCGAGCGCCTCGCTCCTCTCCTACGTCGCCGGCATCGGGCCCTCGCTCGCGAAGAAGATCGTGGCGCACCGCGAGAGCAAGGGGCGCTTCCCGAGCCGTCGCGCCGTGCTCGACGTGAGCGGCGTGGGCCCGCGCGCGTTCGAGCAGGCCGCCGGCTTCCTTCGCGTCCGCGGCGGCGCGCATCCCCTCGACGGAAGCGCCGTCCATCCCGAGCGCTACGCGCTCGTCGAGCGCATCGCGGCCGATCTCGGCGTGCCGCTCGAGAAGCTGCTCGGCAACGCGGAGCTCGTCTCCAAGATCGACACCAAGAAGTACGTGGGCGAGGGCGTGGGCGAGCCGACGCTGCGCGACATCGTCACCGAGCTGCTCAAGCCGGGCCGCGATCCGCGCGCGAGCTTCGAGCCGCCGAAGTTCCGCGACGACGTCCGCGAGCTCTCCGATCTGAAGCCCGACATGGTGCTCGAGGGCGTCGTCACGAACGTGACCGCGTTCGGCGCGTTCGTCGACGTGGGCGTGCACCAGGACGGCCTCGTCCACGTGAGCAAGCTGTCCGACCGCTTCGTGCGCGACCCGGCGGAGGTCGTGAAGGTCGGCGACAAGCTGAAGGTGAAGGTCCTCGAGGTCGACCTCGCGCGGAAGCGCATCTCGCTCTCGGCGCGCATGAGCGACTCGGCCGAGCGCGGCGCGCCCGGCGGTGGCGGGCCCCGAGGCCCCGGCGCGGGCGGCCCGCGCGGACCGGGCGGCGATCGCCGCGGTGGCGCGCCCAAGCCGGCGCCTGCGCAGTTCGCGAACAACCCGTTCGCGAAGCTGCTCCGGAAGTAGCCGGCGCGAGCGAAGGAGGGGGGAACGCGGGCGCGTCGTTCACGCGCCCGCGCGTCACAGGCGCTGGCGGAGGAAGCCGCGGATCTCGCCCGCGTTCTTGACGGCGCGCGCGACCGCGTCCTCGTTCAGCTCGAGGCGCTCGACGATCGCTTCCTGCACCGAGTCGTAGAGCCACGTGGCGTGCTCTTCGTCGCGCGCGCACTCGACCGCCGTGTGGCCCTCGAAGGCCGTCTTCGGCATCCCGTCGACCGCACGGTCGAGGACGGTCATCAGCTCACCGAGGTGGGCGCGCACGTCCTTCATCTGATCGTCGAACATCCCGATCGTGTCGGCGCTGTCCTCGCAGTGGCGCGCGACCACGTCCGGCGACGACTTCCGCAGCCGCTCGATGAGCAGGCGCAGCAGGATCACGTCGTCGGCGTACGCGAGCAGGCCCTTCGTGCCCGGGATCGCGTTCTGCCCCGAGAGCACGTGCAGGATCGTGCCGCACACGAGGACCCGCCCGGCGTCGTCCAGATCCGGATCCTCCATCACGCGGAGAATCGCCTTCAGGTCGTGCGGCAGGGACATCATCCCTTCGCGCAGGACTTCCTCGAACGTGCTCATGGCTGGCCAGCCTCGGTGCGGCTCGGCCGCGAGCGGGCCCTGCGGTGCGGATCGTCGTTCGGAGTAATCATAGGGATGCGGGGAGCGAGCGTTTCCGGCGCCTCTACGCCGGGCATCGGGTGAGTGGGGCCGGAGCGCCGACGCCGCACTGCTTCCGAGCGTCCAGTCTCTCAGCGCTCGCGCTCGGGATCAATGGGCATCGCGAGATTCTCGCCGCGCCCGCCGCTCATGCCTGCCGCACCCAGCTCGGCATGAAGAGCAAGACGAAGAGCACGAGCGTCCCGATCGCGACGATGCGGCGGCCCGTCGAGAGCGGTCGGTCGCCTGCCGGCGGGTGATCCAGGCCCGAGAAGCGGCTCATCAGGAGCAGCGCGGCGAACCAGACGAGCCAGTGCACGCCCGCGAGGCCGGCATTCCAGAGCGCGTCCCCGCTCGCTCCGGCCCGGAGCGCCACCGCGAGGTACCAGCCGCTCGCCGCGACCGCAGCCACGGGCAGGAGCGCGAGGAGCACACGGCTGTAGGTGTTCTGGCGCTTGCCGAAGAGCGCGAAGGCGACGTGCCCGCCGTCGAGCTGCGCGATCGGGAGCAGGTTCATCATCGTCACGAGCAGGCCCGCCCAGCCGGCGAACGCCGTCGGTGTCAGGAAGATGTCCTGCCCGTCGGGGATCGGGCCGTGCGTCACGTAGAGCGCGAGCTCGTAGAGAAGCGAGTGGCCCTCGAGGATCGCGGCCTCGGGGAGCGCGCTCAGCGGCTCGACCGTGGAGGTGCTCAGGCCGTAGAGGAGCACGGGCACCGCAACGGCCATCCCCGCGAGCGGGCCCGACGCGCCCACGTCGAGCAGCGCATCGCTCGAGCGGATGGCGCCGCGCTGGCGGATCACGGCGCCCATCGTGCCGAGCAGGACGAAGGGCATCGGGATGAAGTAGGGCGGCGAGATGTCGACGCGGTGGATGCGCCCCGCGACGTAGTGGCCGAGCTCGTGGGTGACCAGGATCCCGAGGAGCGGCAGCGCGAAGTCGGCCCCGGCCCAGAGGGTGCCGAGGCTCGTCACCTCGATGCCGTGCATGCCCGCTCCGACGTAGAGCGTGCTGAGCAGCGTGAGCGCGAGGAGCGTGAGCGAGATGGCCCAGGCGCGCGCATCGCGGCCACGCGCCGGAGGCTCGGGCGCGGCTGCCGGAGAAGGGGCGCTCTCGGCCGTCTCGGGCGCGCTCACGTCGGCGGATCCACGCCCATGGCGCGGGCGAGCGTGCCGAGCGTCGTCTCGAGGCGCGCGTCGACGGAGACGAGCGTGCCGCGCACCCAGCAGCCGCCGCGCGACTGGCTCGCGTCGTCCTCGAGCAGGACGCCGGCGGGAGGCGTTCCGATGCGTGCGAGCAGCGCGCGCCGATCCTCCGGATGGAGCGTGACGGTGACGGCGGTGTCGTGGCGCGCGCGAGAGAGCGCCCGCGCCACGATGCGCTCGAGCAGCGCCGGGTCGAGGGCCACCGCCTCCCCGACGAGCTGCCGCGCCACGTCGAGCGCCAGCGTGCCGATCTCGCGGGTCGCGCTCTCGCGCAGCTGCGCCCGCTCCCGCGCGAGCGCGATCGCCGCTTCGGCGACCTCGTGGGGTGCGCTCGCCCGCGCAGCCGCCGAGACGACGCGCGCCGCGCCGCGGATCACGCGCGCCATGCGTCCTCCTCGGCCTGGCTCGCGAGCGTGACGCGCAGCGCGCCGCTCGCGCGGAACCCCTTGCGCGGAACGAGCGCGTCGCGCTGCCACGCCGCCGCGCGCTCGCGGGCCGCCAGCGGCGCGAGCACCGAGCGCACGCGGGCCGGGGCCGCCTCGGCGCTCTCCGGCGCCCGCGGCGCCAGCGCCGCGATCAGCTCGCGCAGGGCGGCCTCCCGATCGCGCGTCCGGAGCGCCGCGTGCTCGCCGAGCGCCTCGGCCAGGCGCGTCGCGAGGCGCGGATCGAGCGCGGCGCCCGTCACCTCGGGATCCCCGGCGATCGTGCCCGCCAGGACCAGCGCGGACAGAAACGGATCACGCGGCGCCGTCGACACCGGGGTCGGATAGCACGGAAGCGGCCGATCGCGATGGCCCGTCCTATACTGCTCGGCAGTGCGCGCTCTCGCGATCCTCCTCGTGGCCTTCGCCCTCGGCTCCACCGCCGGGACGGCGCGCGCGCAGGACCCCGCCGAGTGCGCCTCCGATCCGCTGCGCCCGCTCCAGGTCTCGCCGGCCTCGGGCGCGGTGAACGCCTCGATCGATGCGCCGGTCGTCGTGCGCTACGCCGCCGGCTACTTCGGGCCGAACGGCCCGGGCGATCCGCCCTCGATGCTCTTCCAGCTCGTGACGTGCGGCAGCTGCGGCACCACCTGCACGCTCGAGGAAGGCATGCCGGTGCCAGGGCTCGTCCAGACCCAGGGCGACTCGCTGCTGTTCTTGCCCGACGGAGGGCTCAGCACGCAGACGGCGTACGTGGGACGCGCCATCGGCGTCGACGGCGAGCTCGACTTCGCGTTCTGCACGGGCTCGAGCCGCGACACCCAGGCACCGACCGCGGTCGTGCTCGCCGAGCCCACGTCGGCCGCCGTCGGATCGCTGCCGTGTCTGCCAGAGGGCGGCTACCGGATCGGCGCCTTCTTCCAGCCTGCCACCGACGACGGCCCGCCGGGCTCGATCGAGTACCTGCTCTTCCAGACGCGCGGCGAGGGCATCGATGCGCCGGTGCTCGTGGACCGCGTCCGGAACTTCCAGACCGACGGCGGGAACATCACGATGTCGTTCCTGCTCCCGGGAGCGGGCGCGGTGACGCCCATCTGCCTGCAGGTCGTGACGATCGACGGCGCCGGCCACGCGGCGGTGCCCGACGGCGACCGCTGCTTCGATCCGGTCGGCCGCGTCACGTTCCAGGGCTGCGCGGCCGGCGCGCGGCCGAGTGGCAGCGCGGTCGCGGCCTCGCTCGGCGTCCTCGCGGCACTCGCTCTACGACGCAGGAAGCGCGAGCGCTGAGCCCTTCCCGTGCACGAGAAACGAAGAGGACGAGGACGGGGCGCTCGTCCCCGTGCTCGTCCTCTCGTGGTCGTCCGCGGCGCGCGTCGCTCTCGAGGAGCGTCGCGCCCGCACGCACGCGTCACATGCAGAGGTGCGTGGTGCCGTCGCAGGTGCGGCCGGCCGCGCACGAGGTCGGCGTGCAGCTCGGCTGGCAGGTGCCCTCGGTCGTGCTGCCCGCGCTCGCGACGCAGGCGTAGCCATCGCGGCAGGTCGTGCCGCCTACGGTGCAGGTGGGCGCGCAGATCCCGAGCGCCGGATCACCGAGCGCGTCGTCCACGCACGCGCTGCCCGTCGGGCACGTCGCGCCGGTTCCGCCCGTGAGCGAGCAGCCCGGGTACACGCACTCGCCGCTCGGGTAGCCGGTCGCCGCTTCCGTCATGCAGCGACCGCCCGTGCAGGTCGCATCGCTCGTGCACGGCATGCCGAGGTTCGCCGCCGTGAACGCCGCCGTGCACAGGCCCGTGCCCACGTTGCAGACGTTGCCCGTGCGCGTGCACTGCGCGGTGCTCGTGCAGGCCGGCACGCAGCCGAGCGGGCTCGACGCATTCGCCGGATCCGAGGGCCGGCACGCGTAGCCGGCGCGGCAGTTCGCATCGCTCGTGCACGCATCGAGGCAGATCCCCGTCGCGCCGTAGCTCGTCGAGCACACGCCGCCCGTCGGGCACGGCTGGGTGGCCGAGCACCCCTGGTAGGTGCAGTACGAGTCGGGGAAGCCGCTCGAGCGCTCGGAGAAGCAGGTGCCGCCGCTGCACGTCGTCGGATCGAAGCGCTGGCAGGTCCCGCCGAGCTGCGAGTTGTTGAAGGGCGGCGCGCAGAGGCCGAGGCCGACGTTGCACACGTTCGTCCCGGTGCACTGCGCCGTCGTCGTGCACGCAGGCGCGCAATAGTGGCGATCGGGGTAGGTCCCGGACGCTTCGCAGGAGTAGCCCACGCGGCAGTCGGCCGAGGTGGTGCAGCCATCGACACAGAGGCCGATCGGCGGGCCACCGAAGCCGCCCTGCGACGCGATGCACTGCGCGTCGCCCATGCAGCCCGTGTTCGACGCGACGTCGCACGGTGGATTCTCGATCACCACGCAGCCACCGCCCGGCCAGCCGGCGCCGTCCTCGGTCTCGCAGAGGCCGCCCGCGGGGCACATCGAGTCGTCGGTGCAGGGCGCGCCGTTCGCCGCGCCGGGCGTGTAGCAAGCGCCCGCGCCGAAGTCGCCGCCGGTCGGGTCGCAGGCGAGCGAGCCGCCGCAGTCGCTCGCGTCGACGCAGCCGGGCACGCAGAGGCCCGCCGTCATGCCGGCCGTGGAGCAGCCGAGGCCGGGTCGCCCGCCGCACTGCCGCGTCGTCACGGCGGGATCGCACGCGAGCAGGCAGTACGCCTCGGTCTGGCTGACGCCCACGCACGTCGATCCGTCGGGGCACCCGGTGCCCGCCGCCGCGTCGCACGCCGCGGTGCAGTAGCCGGCCGGGCCGAAGATGTCCGAGCAGAGGTTGCCGCTCCCGCAGTCCGGGTCGCTCGTGCACGCCGTCCCGATCTGGGACACGACCGGGGCGTCGATGGTCACGACGTCCGGCAGGGCGGCCGCGTCGGGCAGCTGGATGCCGACGTCGTTCATGTCCCCGGGATCCGTGTGGGACGTGGAGCAAGCGCTCGCGCTCAGCGTGACGAGCGCGACGGACACCGCAAAGAAAGGCTTGTTCGACATGGGGGGACCTCGTGCGAAGCGGCGGGCATAGCGGAACGGAGGGCGCCACGCCATCCGTCACGAAATGCACGCCGAGCGAACCGGCCGCGCGCCGCAGCAAGACGCGGGCCGTGAAGCGGCGCGCCCCTCAGGCGACGCCGGCGGCCCCGGGCGACGGTGGAGAGAGAGGTACGACGAGCGTGAACGTCGAGCCGCGGCCGACCTCCGACTCCACGGTCACCGTCACGCCCAGGACGCCCGCGAGCGTACGCACGACCGAGAGCCCGATCCCCGCGCCGCCGTGCTCGCGCACCGGTGAGCCGTCCACCTGGAAGTACGGCTCGAAGACGTGGCCCAGCGCGTCCTTCGGGATGCCTCGCCCGGTGTCGCGCACCGCGATGCGCACGCCTGCCGCGTCCGGACGCGCTTCGACCGCGACGGCGCCCTCGTCGGGCGTGAACTTCACCGCGTTCGCGAGCAGGTTCACCAGGATCTGCACGAGCTTCTGGCGATCGGTCTCGATGCGCGGGAGCTCGCCCTGGATGTCGGCCCGTACGTCGAGCCGGCGGGCACCCACGAGCATCTTGCCCGTCGCGACGACCGAGCCGATGACCTCGCCGACGTCGACGGTCCCGCGCTGCACCTCGAGCTTCAACGCCTCGGCGCGCGCGAGCACGAGCAGCGAGTCGATGAGCTCGAGCTGCCCGCTCGCGCTGCGCCGGATGTTCTTCACGGCCTCGATCTGCTTCTCCGTCATCGGGCCGTAGATGCCGTCGACGAGGAGCTCGCCGAGGCCGAGGATGCCGTGGAGCGGTGTCCGCAGCTCGTGCGTGATGTTGGCCGTGAACTCGCTCTTGGCGCGGCTCGCCTCCACGAGATCCTGCGCGCGTCGCGCGAGCGCGGCCTCCTTGCGGCGCAGCGAGTCGACGATGATCGCGACGTAGGCCGCTGGCCCGACCGTCACGATCGCCACGAACCCGATCATGCTCAGGACGATCGCAGGCGTGATGTCGGCCGCGCTCGCCACGATCGGCGCGCGCTGAGGGATCCACCCCTCGAGCGTCAGGGCGGCCATGAGCGCATACGTCACGAAGCAGCCGAGCGTGGTGGTGAGCGTGAGCCCCACGTTGGTGAGGAGCGCCATCACGGCGATCTCGACGAAGTAGATCGCCACGAGCGGCGAGAGCACGCCGCCCGTGTAGTAGATGGTGCCCGTCATCGTCAGCACGTCGGCCGTGATGTTGAGCGCCGAGAAGGCCGTCACGAGGCGTCGCGCGCGCCACGCCGCGAGCGCGAGCGTGTTCGTGACGAGCTTGGTCCCGACGAGAACGTAGGCCCATCCCATCGAGGGGAGCGCGCCGAAGTGATCGACCGCGGCGACGAGGCCGAGCAGCAGGAGCGCGGTCACGTAGCCAGTGACGATGCCGCCGAGCAGCTTCTCGCGGAACGCTTCGGTCGGCACCTCGTCCAGGCCGATGCGTCGCGCGAAGCGCTCCCACGAGCTCTCGGGGCGAGGCGCCGCGCCCATGCTCACGCCGCGAGCAGCTGCTCGACCCGCGCGAGCATCTGGCTCATCGCGAAGGGCTTCACGAGCACCGCGTCCGCGTGGAGGCTCTGCTCGGCGTACTTGCGCTCGTCGGGCCCGCCGAGGACGGCCGACATGAGCACCACCGGCATCGGCCCGCCGTTCGCGGGGCGCTTGAGCTCGAAGCAGACCTCGAACCCGCTCAGCTTGGGCAGGAGCACGTCGCAGAGCACCAGATCGGGGCGCACGAGCTTGGCGAGCTCGAGCCCTTCGGCGCCGTTCGACGCGGCGATGACCGCGTAGCCCCGCGCGACGAGGTAGTCGATCAGCAACGTCCGCGCGGTGACGTCGTCTTCGATGACGAGGATGCGCTTCTTCATCGAACGCTCCCGGCGGCGTGTCCCGCGCCGCAGATCCACCCACGGTATCACGAGACCGGGCGGCGCGGTCGCTCACCCCAGGCTCGCGGGCAGCGTGATCCGCAGGCGCGCGCCGCCGAGGTCCCCGCGCGTCATCGCGACCTGGCCGCCGTGCACGCGGACGACGTGGGCGACGAGCGCGAGCCCCAGGCCGTGGCCCGAGGGCTCCGCGGCGCGGGCGCGCTCGGTGCGGAAGAACGGCTCGAAGCCCCGAGCGAGGTCCTCCTCGCCGAGCCCGGGGCCGTCGTCGTCGACCTCGAGCACGACCTCTTCGCCCGAACGACGCACGCGGACGCGCACCTCGCCGCGCGCGAACTTGCACGCGTTGCCGACGCCGTTGTCGATCATGGCCCGGAGCAGCGCGCGGTCGCCGTTCACGCGGCCCTCTTCACTCGCCGGATCGAGGGTCGCGCGCACGCGCCGCGCGGCGTCGATCGAGGTCGGGGGCTGCGCGACCGACTCCTCCGCCAGCTCGCGCAGGGAGACCGTCTCTTCGACCTTGAACGCCTGCTCGCGGGGGAGCGCGAGCACGAGCAGCCGCTCGACGAGATCGGAGAGGTGCACGACGCGGGCGCGCGCGTCCTCGAGCGCCACGACGTCCATCTGTCCCGTCTCGATCGCCAGCTCCAGCTCGGCCTTGAGCGTCGCGAGGGGTGCGCGCAGCTCGTGCGCCGCGACGGCGCCGAAGCGAGCCAGCGTGGCGATGGCGTCCTCGGCGCGCTGGAACGAGGTCCGGAGCTGATCGCGGAGCGCATCGACCTCCTCGAGGCCGTCGTCCTGGCCGAGCGCCGAGAGGTCGAGCCGGCCCGGCACGATGCGGGCGGCGCCGCGCGCGAGCCTCGGCAGCGGCTCGAGGGCGGCGCGGGTCGATCCCCACGCGATCGCGAAGCCGAACGCGGCGGCGATCGCCGCGACGACGAGCGCGACGAGCACGACCAGGCTCTCGTCCACGGGCTCGGTCACGATCGCGACCACGGAGATGGCGCCGACCTCGGTGGTGCACGCGATGGCCTTCCGCTCCTCGACCCGTCCGCACGCGCCGCTCGCGGGCCACGCATCGCCGACGACGTGCGGCGAGCGGTAGACCTCGCGCCCGTGCTCGGTGACGACGTAGCGCGCCTCGATGCGGCCGAAGTGGACGATCTCGTCCTCGATGCGCTCGTGGGCGGGCCCGGAGGCACGCTCTTCGTGCAGCTCGTGGGCGAGGGCGCGTGAGGTCGTGTGGGCGGCGTCCTCGGCGCGGTCGTTCAGGATCTCCGTCGCGAAGATGCCGGTCGCGATGGCGCCGATCAGCGCGGCCACGGCCGAGGCGAGGCCAGCCGCGCGCGCGACGCGACGCGCGATCGACTCCTTCGACCCCGTTGCCCCGACCACCTTCCCACCATCGTACGACGGGGCGCGCCGTCGAGCCCGGCACGCGTCGGCACACGCGCCCGAGGCACGCCGCCTGCTCGAACGGGCCGCGGGGGACGAGGAGGCTCGTCGTGAAAGGTGCTCGTGGACTCGGTTGCATCGTGGCGCTCGCAGGCGCCGGGCTCGTGGCGTGCGGAGGGGCGGGGCCCGTCGAGCGCCGCCCGGATGCTGGAAATCAGCACGATGCGGGGTGGCTCGCGGAGGCGGGCCCCGGGCCCGACGCCGGCACGGACGCGGGGGTGGACGGCGGGGAGCTGCCGGCCGAGCCGCGGGTCGTGCTGGTGAGCCGTGACGGCGAAGTCGCGGTGACGGATGTCACGAGCCCCTGGGCCGCCCGTGGGACGGCCGCACTCGGGGACACGATCGCCAGCCTCCGCTGCGCGGGTGGCCGCTGCGTCGTCGTGCATCCGGCGCCGGCCGACGCGCTCTCGTGGATCGACGCGAGCGACGCGCACCTCGTGCGCCGCATCCCGCTCGAGCGCGGCAGCGATCCGCGCGACGTCGCCTTGGTGGACGACAGGCATGCGCTCGTCACCTTCTTCGCGAGCGCGTCGCTCGCTCTGGTGGACCTCGAGACCGGCGACACCACGCGCACGATCGACCTCGCGACGCTCGCGGACGACGACGGCCTGCCCGAGGCGAGCCGCGCGGCGATCTGCGGCGAGCGCGTCTTCGTCCAGTTGCTGCGCATCGTCCACGCGACCGGCGAAGCGAGCCCGCTCGGGCCGGCCCTCGGTGTCGTCGACCTCGGCGCGGCATCTCCGATCGTCGACGTGGACGCGACCACGCCGGGCGATCAAGCGATCGCGCTCTCGGTCGCGCCGGCGTTCGACATGCCGGTCGACTGCGCGGCGGGCCTGCTGCGCGTCGCCGAGCCACGCCCGATCCTGAGCGGCGGCAGCCGCTTCGAGGAGATCGATCTGAACGAGCTCACCGCGCACGACCTCGATCTGCCGGACACGGCCGAGGTCGGCGGCTTCGTGTACCTCGACGACACCCACGTCTGGGCCATCACCCACACCGAGTTCGGTCCCGGCCCCTCGTCGCACCTCAACCTGGTGGGATCGACGACGATGCCGACCTACAACACGTTCGCCGACGAGCACGTCGACGATCTCGCGGCCGACGCCGAGAGCGGGCTCGTCTTCTTCCCGAACCCGTGCTCGCGCGATGCCTGGGCGGCGTGCGATCCCGGGCTCGTCGTCTTCGACGGGGCCACGGGCGAGCTCGCGGCCGAGCAGGCGGTGACGCTCTCGATCCGGCCGATCGAGATCGCCGTCTCCCGCCCTTGAGCCCGATCGCCGGCTCGGCCAAGCTCGCGGCATGACCATCCTCGCCGCGATCGACCTCTCGCCCCTCACCGATGCCGTCGTGAAGGAGACTTCGGCGCTCGCGCGCGCGCTCGGGGCGCCCATCGTGCTCGCGCACATCGTCCGCTCCGAGGTCGCGCCGGACGCCGTGCAGGCGCCGCAGGCGATGGAGCACCACGTCGACGAGATCGAGGCGATCGCGCGAGCGTTGCGCGGCGAGGGCCACGTCGTCGAGGTCTCCTGCCACCACTCGAAGGAGACACCGGCCGTCGCGCTCTTGAGCGAGGTGAACCGCCGGAAGCCGCGCTACGTGGTGGTCGGCTCCCACGGGCGCAGCAAGACCTACGAGGTCTTCATCGGCAGCACGACGCGCGCGCTGGTGAACGAGGCCGCCGCGCCCGTCGTCGTGGTGAACGGGCTGCGGTCCGTCGGCGGGCCGGGGTGATCGACCGCGGGGGGCGTCTCTGATGCGCGCGCGTCTGGCGCGGTTGCAGCGCGTCGTGCGCGAGGCGGCCCGCATCTTCCGCGCGCGTGGAGCCCGCTTCCTGGCCGCGGCGGTCGCGTTCTACACGCTGCTCGCGGCGGCGCCGATGTGCCTCGTGATCCTCACGGCGCTCGGGGCGGTTCTCGGCCACGAGCGGGCCGAGGGCGCGCTCTGGGACGCGCTCGGCGCGTGGATCGCGCCCGAGGGGCTCGAGACGGCGCAGGCCCTGACGGCACATCTCGAGCAGCTCGAGGCGCGCGAGGGCGTGCTCGGCGGTGTGCTCTTGATCTACGGGAGCACGCGCCTGTTCCGCGCGCTGCGCCGAGCCCTGAACGAGCTCTGGGGGATCGAGCTCGAGCACGTGGAGTCGGCGCGGCGCACGGCGCACAAGTACGGCGTGCGCTACGGCGGCGCGCTCGGGCTCGTGGCACTCGCGACGCTGAACGTCGCGCTGCTCGCGGGGGTCAAGACGCTGATCGCGTTCGTGCCGGTGACCCAGCTCGTCTGGGCGCTCGACTTCCTCGCCTCGGTGCTGCTCGCGTTCGCGCTCTTCGCGGCGGTGTTCCGCTTCGTGCCGGAGACCGAGGTGACGTGGCGCGACGCGCTCGCGAGCGCGGCAGTGACGACGGTGCTCTTCGCGCTCGGCTCGAGCCTGGTGACGCTCTACGTGCATCGGGCCCACACGAGCGCGCTCTACGAAGGCATCGGCGCCGTCGTGGTCGCGATGCTCTGGGTCTACTACTCGGCGCAGGTGTTCTTCTTCGGCGCGTGCGTGGGCGCGGTGCTGCATGCGAGCGAGCGGGAAGGGCGCTCGGGCGCGGCGGCCGCGGATCCTCCAGGGCGCCGGCTCCAGACGAAGTAGAACTTCCGCGGCACCAGGGCCGGGTGCGCCGCGAGACGACGGTAGAGGTCGTTGTCCTTGATCAGGCGCTCGACGCGCGGGCGCACGAGCGCCTGCTCGATCGGGAGCGCGACGCGGCGCACGGCGGCGCCGAGCGCTCGCGAGAGGGGCGAGGGCGGGCGCGGCGCGAGGCCGGCGCTCTCGAGGCCCACGAGGCCGACGAGCTCGAGTCCGCTCGCGCGGACCATCTCCACGAAGACCTCTCCGTCGCTCGCGTGGCGGTTCTCCTGCAGGACGACCGAGCCGCCGGGGACGAGGTGGCGCGAGACGTCGCGATAGAACCGGCGATGGATGCGGAAGCCCGGGTCGATGAGGCGCCTCGCTTCCTCGTAGCTCGCCTCGCTCGCATCGAAGTGCGGCGGGTTCCCGACGACGAGGTCCCAGCGCTCGTCCGCGGGGATCCCGTCGAGCACGTCGGCCTCGTAGACCGCGACGCGACCCTCGAGCCCGTTCTCGCGCACGGTGCGCTCGCACGCGCGTACGGCGGCGGGATTCACGTCGGCCAGCGTCAGGCGCTCGCAGAGCCCGTGCGCGAGGAGCGAGAAGCCGATGAAGCCGGGGCCGGCGCAGAATTCGAAGACGTGGCGTACCTTGCCGAAGCGCTCGCGGACCAGGCGCACGAAGTCCTGGCCGAAGGTCATCCCGCCCCCGTCGAGCTCCGGCAGGTAGCTCACGCGGAGCGCGCCGTAGCGGACCGTGAAGTAGTCACGCATGGGGAGCCGCGCGCTCGTGCCCGAGCCCACGCGCGACCTCGGGACGCTTGTGCACGACGACGTCGCCGAGCACGAGCAGGTCGATCTGCGTCCCGAGGAAGCAGCGGAGGGCGTCCTCGGCGGTGGCGACGATCGGCTCGCCCTTCACGTTGAAGCTCGTGTTCAAGAGGATCGGCACGCCGGTACGCGCGTGGAACGCCGTCAGGAGCGCGTGCAGGCGGCGGTTCTGCGCTGCGGAGACGGTCTGCACGCGCGCGCTGCCGTCGACGTGGGTCACGGCCGGGATCCGCGCGCGCTTCTCTTCGCGCACCGGCACCGTGAAGAGCATGTGCGGGCTCTCGCGGAGGCCCGTCATCTCGAGCCACTCGCTCGCGTGCTCGAGCAGGCACGCCGGCGCGAAGGGGCGGAAGCCCTCGCGCAGCTTCACCGCGTGGTTGACGCGGTCGCGCATGTCGGCGCGCCGCGGGTCGGCGAGGATGCTGCGGTTGCCGAGCGCGCGCGGGCCCCACTCCATTCGGCCCTGACACCAGCCGACGACCGCGCCGGCCCGGATCGCCTCGGCGACCTCACCGACCAGATCGTGCGGCCGCTCGACCCGGATCTTCGCGCCGAAGACGGCGAGGCCGGCCTCCACCTCGCGCGGGTCGAGCGCGGGGCCGAGGTACACCTCGGCGGGGCGCGGCGGTGGGCGCGGCGCGCCGAGGATCGCGTGCGCGCCGTAGAGCGCCGCGCCGACCGAGGTGCCGGCGTCGTGCGCGGCAGGGTGCACGTGCAGCGCGTCGAAGAGCCCGCTGCGCGCGATCTTCCCGTTCATCGTGCAGTTGAGGGCGACGCCGCCGGCCAGGCAGAGCTGCCGCTCTCCGGTCGCGCGTCGAAGGTGCGTGAGCTTGTGCAGCACCGCGCGCTCGAGCGCCTCCTGGAGCGAGGCCGCGAGGTCCATGTGCCGCTGCGTGATCGGCTCGTCCGGTCGTCGCGGTGGGCCGAGCGCGCGGAGCAGGCGACGAGGATAGAGGTGCGTCGTGCCGCGGAGCGCGGCGTCGCGGAACAGCAGATGCGTGACGAGCCCCGGGTCGACGCGGAAGCCGCCCTCGGGAAGGGTGGCGACGATCGCGTGGAACGCCTCGCGGTAGCGCGCCGGATCGCCGTAGGGCGCCAGGCCCATGACCTTGTACTCGTCGTGTGCGTCGAGCCCGAGGTAGAGCGTGAAGAGCGCGTAGAGGTAGCCGAGGCTGTTCGGCGAGAAGCGCTCCTCGAGCACGTCGAGCTTCGTTCCCACCGCGCGCACGACCATCGTCGAGGTGCTCTCGCCCTCGGCGTCGAGCGTGAGGCAGAGCGCTCTTTCGAAAGGCGACTCGAAGTAGGCGCTCGCCGCGTGGCAGAGATGATGCGGAACGACGACGAGCTTCCGGGCGGGTACCGTCACACCGAGCGCGCGTTCCAAGACGCGATGGCTCCGCGCGTCGTCGTAGCCAGCGAGCCGATGGAACGCGCGCATCCCGCCGAGGAAGGCGGCCATCGCTCCGCGCGTGAAGGGCGAGACGACGCCGCGCGCCTCGCGGTGCTTTCCGCGCTGGTACATCCGCGGGTACGAGAACGAGGTGGCGACGAGGTCGAGCTCGCGCACGTCCCCGAGGCCTCCTTCCTCGAGGCAGTAGGCGATCGCGCGTGTCGGAAAGCGCCCCGTGTGCTTTTCGCGCGTGAGGCGCTCTTCTTCGCAGGCTGCGACGAGCCGGCCCTCGACGACGAGCGCCGCCGCAGCGTCGTGGCCGGAGTTGCCGACCTTCGCGAGGTAGCCGTCGAGGCCGCCGTTGTAGCCGAGCACCTTCATCGGGTGGCGGGCGTGCGCCTCAGCGCCGCGTGCGCTCGGTGCGGGCGGGCGCCGCGTCGGCGTCGGCGTCGGCGTCGGCGGCGTGCTCGCTCTCGCTCTCGCTCTCGAGCTCGAGCTCGCTCGCGACGCGCGTCTTGGGCGTGGCCTGGCGCTGCATCGCTTCGTTCACCGCCGCGACCAGCGCGGGCCCGTCGGGGCACACGATCACGATCTTGCGCCCGTCGCGCAGCGTGAGGAGCGCGGACCTCGCGTTGTCGCCGAGCAGCTTGTAGATCGTCGTCCCGTCGAGGAGCTTCTGCGCCCCGAGGCCGTAGCTCCGCAGGCCACTCGGCCCGACCTCGCACGTGGCGATCGAGGCGATCGGGATCTTCGGGCCGAAGGGACCGATCTGCACGTGCAGCTCGCCCTCCGACACGGCGATGCGGCCACCCGCGAGCGCGATCATGAGCCCGCCCATCAGCGTCGCGTAGAGGGCCGCGCCGCCCAGGAAAGGGAGCATCGCGGCACCGCCCGCCGTCAGCCCCATCACCGCCAGCGCCGTCGCAGGCAATAGCGCGGTGAGCGCGACGACCCAGGCGGGCGTGTGGACCTTCTGCCGATGCAGGATCGCGCCGGAGCCCTGCATGTACTGCCGTTCGTACGCGTCGGCCATGGCGCGGAGCGTAGCGGAAGGGCCCGGCCTCGGGGTGCGAAGCGAGCAGGATGCGCCCGCCCGCGGACGTCTCGCGTTGACCTCCCCGCCCGAGGTCGGCTACCACCTTCCCGCGAAGATGGCTGCCGAAGGGGAAGCGCTGCGGTTCTGGCCGGTCACGGACGTCGGGCGCGTGCGCGACCACAACGAGGACAATTTCCTCGTCAGTAAGAAGCTGCAGCTCTTCGTCGTCTGCGACGGGATGGGCGGGCATGCCGCGGGCGAGGTGGCCTCGTCCATCGCCGCCAAGACGGTGCAGGAGGTCATCGCCGCCCAGCGCGAGATGCTGACCCAGTTCGAGCAAGGAATCGGCTCGGTCTCGCGCACGGACATCCTCCGCCTCATGGAGCAGGCGGTGCAGCAGGCGTGCAACGCCGTCTTCCAGGAGGGCCAGCGCGACGAGACCAAGCGCGGCATGGGGACCACGCTCGACGCGCTCCTCATCCTCGGCGAGCGCGGCTTCATCGGCCACGTCGGCGACTCGCGCGTCTACCTCTACCGCCAGGGCTCGGTGCACCAGCTCACCGAGGATCACTCGCTCATCAACGAGCTGCTCCGCCGCGGCCGCCTCTCGCGCGACCAGATCGACCAGCTCCAGCACAAGAACGCGGTCACGCGCGCCGTCGGCGTCTACGAGTCGGTCGAGGTCGACACGATCGACTTCGACGTGCTGCGCGGCGATCGCTTCCTCCTCTGCACGGACGGCCTGCACGGCTACTTCGAGCAGGCCGAGCTCGGCAAGCTCTTCGGCGAGACGCCCGAAGAAGAGCTCTCGCAGAAGCTGATCGACCTCTCGAACGAGCGCGGCGGCAAAGACAACATCACCTCGATCATCGTGAAGGTGCCCGATGCCGAGGCCGGCATCGATCGCCTCGCGCGTGAGGTGAACCTGAAGATGGAGGTGCTGCACAAGATGCCGCTCTTCCGTCACCTCACCTACCAAGAGCTCGTGCGGGTCATGAACCTCACGAAGGTGAAGCAGTACGACACCGACGACGAGGTCGTCGCCGAGGGCGCCGACGGAGACGAGCTCTTCATCGTGCTCACCGGCAAGGTGCGCGTGGAGTCGGCGAAGGCGAAGATCGCCGAGCTCGGGCCGGGCGAGCACTTCGGCGAGATGGCCCTCGTCGACAAGGCGCCGCGCAGCGCCGACGTGATCGCGGCCGAGCCGAGCTCGCTCCTCTCGATCAAGCGGCGCGATTTCTTCGACATCATCCGCAAGGACCACCCGATCGCGGTCAAGCTCCTCTGGAGCTTCCTCGGCGTGCTCACCGAGCGCCTCAGGAACACGTCGCGCGAGCTCGGCGCCGCGCGCGACAAGAAGCCCGGGGAGGCGAAGGCGATCAGCGAGGTCGCTTCGCTCCTCGACGCGCTCACCTCGGACGAAGAGAAGAGCTGACGTGACGCGACTCTCGCTGCTCCTCGCGCTCGTCCTCGCGCTCGGTGCGTGTGGCGGCGAGAGCGAGCCCGCTCCGAGCACCAGCACGGGCCACGGTCACGGCCACGGTCATGGTCACCAGGCCGATCCGCCGCCCACGACGGGCAGCTCGCTCGTCACCGAGGCCCACGGGGTCACCGATCACGGGGCGCCGACCGTGCGCGAAGAGAGCGACGCGCCGCCGGTGCACCTGGTCCATCTCAGCGGCACGGCGCGCGGCGAGACCGCGCCCCTCGCCGAAGGCGACGCGCTCGAGCACCGCGCGCGCATCACGGTCGAGGAGGGCGGCGAGGCCACGCTCGAGACGAGCGACGGAGATCGCCTCGTCCTCTTCGGGCCGGCCACGGCGCAGATCGGCGATCGCGGAGGCGCTTCGCTGCATCTCGCGAGCGGCATGTGCCACGTGCGCCTCCCGCCTGGCCCCGCCGGCCCGCGGGCGCCGCTGCGCATCGCCACGCCGGAGAGCAGCATCGAGCTCATCGGCCCGGGCGAGGTGTTGATCGACGCCGATCGCTCGGGCGCGACGTGGAACGTGGTGATGGCCGGGCTCTCGCGGCTCGGGACGGGCGAGGCGGACGCGCACCATCACGCGCGGACCCTCGACGTTCCGAACAGCACGGCGCTCCTCGTCGTCGACGAGCCGAGCGAGCCCACGCAGGGGCCGATCCGCCTCGACGAAGCCCGCGCGGCGGCGCGCGCCATCTTCGCGACGGCGAGCCCGATCGAGCCGGGGCGCGCGGCCGAGCGCGTGCGGCGGGCGGGCACGAGCGTCGATGCCGCGTTCGGCTGGCTCGAGGCCGAGGCGCGCCACGGACAGGAGCTCACCGACCAGCACCGCGCGGCGGTCGCCGCCGGCCGATCGGACGATGCGATGCGCATCCAGGGCGAGCTCGTGGACCACGCGCAGGAGCTGCACGCGCTGCGCGACACGGCGCGCTTCCGATGGGAGCGCTTGTCGGTCCTGGTGCTCGCGGGCGCGGTGCCGGCCGGGGAGCCGGATCCGCTCGCGGCCCGGCGCGATCGCGCCACGAGCTTGCTCGGTCTCGAATGATCGCGGGCGCCCGCGGCGGCCGCGTGGAATCGAGCGGCCGCCGGTGTCGCCGCGGTGGGGGCGGACGCCACGAGAACCGGTTCAATCTTTCCGCTCCTCCCGCTATAGTCGCGCCGCCGGATACCCCGTTTCGATGACGAGCACGCCCCCGCGAAGTGATGGAGCTGACCCGGAAGATCCGGGCACGGAAGAGTCGCCGCTCAGCTTGCGTCCCGTTCCGCCGCCGCCGCCGCCGCCTGCCCCCGGCGCGCGGCCACCGGGGGCGATGCCGCCGCGCCCGCCGATTCCGCGTCCGCCGGGCGTGCCTTCGGGCGCGGGGCTACCGCCGCGCCCGCCGATGGCTCCTCCGGTGGTCCCGCCGCCGAGCGCGGTCGCACCGACCCCGCCTCCGCCCGCGACGTCGCCGCCCGCGACGCCGCCGCCCGCGACGCCGGCGCCCGTCATCTCGGCCAGCGAGGGCTCGAGCGCTACCCCGCGTCCCACCGAGGGATCGGGCGCTGGCGCGCGTCCCGTCGAGGGCGGCTCCGGCGCGAGCCCGCGGCCGGAGGGGTCGGGCGCGGGCCCCCGGCCCACCGAGGGATCGGTCGCCGGTGCGCGCCCCGAAGGCAGCGTTCCGGGCGCCTCGCGCGTGGACGCGGCGCGTGTCGCTGCGCTCCGCGCGGAGATCGAGGCGAGCGGCGGCGATCGCGCGCGACAGGCGATGCTCGCCTACGAGATCGGCCGCGTGATCGAGGACGGTGGCGGCGGCGAGGCCGCGGCCGTGCGGGAGTACCTCGGCGCGTACAACCTCGACCCTTCGTTCCGCCCGCCGCTCTTCGAGCTCGTGCGGATGTTCGAGCGCCGGCGCTCGTTCAAGAACCTCGCCCGCCTCTACGAGGCCGAGCTGAAGAGCGCCACGACGCCCGTCGAGAAGGCTTCGGCGCTGATCGATCGCGCGAGCTTGCTCGAAGACCACCTCGGCCAAGTCGACGTCGCGGGCCCGCTCTTCGAGCAGGCGGCCGCCGACGATCCCGACGGCATCTCGGCGCTCCTGATGATGGAGCGTCACGCGCGGCGGACGGGCGATGCCGGCGCGGCGCGTGCGGCGCTGGAAGGGCTCGCGGCGCGCACGAAGACGATCGCGCTCCGCACCCTGCTCACGCTCGAGCTCGCGAGCGAGCGCGAGGCCGACGGCGACGTCGACGGCGCCATCGAGGCGCTGAAGGTCGCCGTGCGCCTCGGTCCCGACGAGCGCCCGCGGGCCCTCCGCGCGCTCGAGCAGACGGCGCGTCGCCACGGGCGCGCGCCCGAGCTGGTGGCTGCGCTCGAGACGCGCGCGGCGATGGACGCCGCGGACGAGGCCACCCAGGCCGAGGCGGCGGCCGGTTGGCTCGAGGCGTCGCGCGTACGCCTCGATCGCCTCGGCGATGCCGAGGGGGCGCGCGCTACGATCGAGCGGGCGCTCGCGATCGCGCCAGGAGACCCGTCGCTGCTCCGCGCGCACATGCTCGCGTGCGAGTCGGCCGGGGATCTCGCCGCGGCCGCGTCCGATGCCGAGCAGCTGCAGGCGAGCGTCGGCGAAGAGAGCGTCGTGGCGGCGTTCCTCCTGCGCCGGGCCGAGGCGGCGCAGGCCGCCGGCGACGTGGCGGGCGCCCGCGCGGCGCTCGATCGCGCGATCGCGGCCGAGCCGGGCTCGGCCGTGCTCCGCGCCATGCACGACGATCTCTCGCTCGCGCTGGGCGAGATCGATCCGGTCATCGCGCGCCTCGAGGCCGATGCCGAATCGGCGACCGCGGCCGATGCGAAGGCGGCGCTCTTCGCGAGGGCCGCCTCGTTCGCGGCGGGCGTCGCGGGCGACACGCCGCGCGCCGCCGCGTTGTTCCTGCGCGCGGCCGAGGCCTCGCCGGCGCCGGCAGCGATCCTGCGCGAGATGCTCGCGGTCGGGACGACGCTCGGCCACGGCCCGATGACGAGCGCGGCGCTCGATCGCTTGCTCGCCGTCAGTGACGACGCCGAAGAAAAGGCGGCGCTCCACCACGCGCGCTACACGGCGCTCGTCGCCGGCAACGCGCCGGGAGAAGAAGTGCGCGCCGCGCTCGACGCGGCGATTGCCGACGGGGCCGTGTGGGCGATCACCGCGCAGCGCACGCTCGCGGCCGCCGAGGGCGATCACGCGCGCCTGGCGGCCGCGCATCTGCGCCTCGCCGAGCGCGCGAGCGATGCCGAGACGGCGGCGGCGCACCTCGCGGCGGCCGCGCGCGCCTTCGCACGCGACGATCAGCACGATGCGGCGACCGACGCTTCGAAGCGGGCGCTCGAGAAGGCGCCCGGGCACAAGTACGCGGTCGCGCTCCTCGAAGAGATCTACCGTCGGAAGGGCGACGCCGACGCGGTCGTCCGCATCCTGCGCGAGGCCGCCGAGGCCGACACCACCGGGCGCGCGCGTGAGGCGCAGCTGCTCGTCGCGGGCGCGGCGGCCGAGGCCGCGGGCGACTACGCGCTCGCGGCGCGCACGTACGAGGACGCGCTCGAGCGCGACGCGCGCGCGCTGGCGCCCTTGCTCGCGCTGCGGGCGCTCGCCGAGAAGCGATCGGACACGGCGCTCGAAGGCCGCGCGCTCACGGCGCTGGCCGAGCAGGAGCTGACGTCCGGGACGCCGGGGCGGTTCAACCTCGAGCTCGGCGAGTATCGTCGCGACGTGGCCGGCGAGCCGGAGAAGGCGCTCGAGGCCTTCCGCGCCGCTCTCGATGGGAAGGAGTCCCGCGCCTCGGCCGCGCTCGCGCTCGCGCTGGCGCCGCCGAAGGACCCCAACGCGCGCGTCGACGGTCTCTCGGCCCTCTTCGCGATCGCCACCGATCCGCGCGCCGGCGATCAGGGCGAGCTGCGGCTCGCGATCGGCCACGAGCTGCTCGGCGAGGCGATGGCGAGCCGTGACGAGGCGCTCGCTCTGCGCGTGACGAGCGCGATCGAGCCCGAGGGCGGGGACCCCGACGTGATGGCGCGCCTCGCGGCGGTCCGCATGACGGCCGGCGACGTCAGCAAGCTCGGCGAGCGCGCGCGCGCGGTCGAATCGCTCGCGAACGCGCTCTCCGACGCGCCGGAAGCGGCCTCGGAGCTGCTCCTGCACGCGAGCCGGATCGAGCTCTACGCCGGCAACCAAGAGGGCGACGCCGTGCTCCGCGCGGCCGACATCGCCGATCGCGCGCCGGGCTCCCTCGTGGCCGCGCTCGCGGCGGTCGAGTCGCTCGGGGACGAAGACGACATCGGCGAGCGGGCGAGCGCGCTCGCGGCGTGGGCACCGCACACGAGCGGCGCCGAGCGCGCCTCGATCGAGGCGGGGGCGGCGCGCCTGCTCGTCCTCGCGGACCGCACCGAAGAGGCGCTGCCGCTGCTCGAGAAGCTCTTCGAGGCCGAACCGAGCGATCTGGCGTCGGCCGAGATGCTGCGCGTGGCGGCCCGCGCGGAGAGCGCGTGGGAGCTGCTCGCGGCGGCGTGCGATCGCCTCGCCGAGGCCACCGAGGGCGAGCTGCGCGCGCAGCTGCTCGAGGAGGCCTCCGCGGCGCTGATGGATCACCTGGAGCACGACGACGCGGCCGAGCCGCGCTTGCGCCGCGCGCTCGAGATCGATCCGGCGCGCCCGATCGCCTACGCGCGCCTGCACGACGTGCTCGCCGATCGCGGCGACGAGGCGGGGCTCTTGAGCCTCGTCAGCGCGCGCATCGAGGTCACCGACGATCCCGTCGACCTCGCGCCTCTCTTCTACGAGCAGGCACGCCTGCATCGCTCGCTCGGCGACTACGACGGCGCGTTCGCGGCGCTCGAGAACCTGCTCTTGCTCGAGGCCGAGCACCTCGGCGGTCTCGCGCTCCTGGTCGAGCTCCACGTGCAGAAGGAGCAGTTCGCCGAGGCCGTCGACGCGCTCCGCCAGATCGCGTCGGCCGAGGGCGTCCCGGCGAGCCAGCGGCGCATCGCGCGCCTCGGCGCCGCCGACTTCTTGGACAAGAAGCTCGACGACGTGAAGGGCGCGCTCACCGAGCTGCGCCACGTCGAAGAGCTGGGGCTCGCGGATCGCGCGCTCTACGAGCGCGTCGCCTCGCTCGCCGAGCGCATGGGCGATCTCGATCGCGCCTCCGACGCGCTCGAGCGTGGCGCCGAGGTCGAGCGAGATCCGCACAAGCGCGCGGCCGTGGAGCGGCGCCTCGCGCAGCTCGAGATGGAGTCGCGCGGTCGGCGCGAGCATGCGCTCGCCGCCTATCGGCGCGCGATCCGCGCCGAGCCGACCGATCTCGAGAGCCTGCGGGCCGCGAGCGCGCTCGTTTCCGATGCGACCGAGCGCCGACACCTCACCGAGGGCCCGGAGGCGGCGTTCCGCGCCGACCTCGAGCGCGATCCGCTCGACGCGACGGCGCTGCGCGCGCTGGCGTCGGTGGCCGATGCGCGCGGCGATCGCGCGCTCGGCACGGCCGTGCTGCGTGTGCTCGTGCTGACCGGCGCCGCGACGCCCGCGGAGCGCGCGGCGCTCGACGACGCGGAGATCACGCGCCCGCCGGCGGCGACGCTGCCGCTCTCGGACACGCGCTTCGCCTCGCTCGCGAGCGAGCCGCTCGCGCCGGCGAGCCTGGGCGCCGTCGGCGAGATCATCCTCGCGACGCTCGAGACGCTGACCGAGGCGGATCGGCTCGAGCCGAGCACGTTCGGCATGGGCCGAAACGATCTCGGCAAGCCCGGCACGCCTCTGGTCGACGAGGTGCTCGCGCTCGCGACGAAGCTCGGAGCGCCTGCCGGCGACGTCTGGGTCGGCGGCCGCGAGCCCACGCTCGTCACCGTCGTTCCTGCGTACAAGGGCAAGCCGGCGTGGATCGTCGGCGCGAGCGCCGGATCGATCTCGGCCTCCGAGCGCCGCTTCCGCGTCGGCGTGCTGGCGGCCGGGCTTCGGCTCGGCGTGGGGCCGCTCGCGCTCCGCGTGCTCACGGGCGGCAGCGACGAGGTCGCCGCGCAGCTCTACGGCGCGTGTGTCGCTGCGGGCGCGCCGCTCGCGGCCGGCGAGGGGCGGCCCGGCGTCGCCGACGCGACGCGCGTGCTCGGGCGTGCGATCGGGCGCCGCGCGCGTCGTCAGATCGCCGATGCCGTCCCGAAGATCGGGGAGGGCGGCCGGCCGCTCGCTGCGTGGGCGCGCGCCCTGACGGTGGCGCTCGTCCGAGCGGGCATGATCGCGGCGAGCGATCCCGCGGCGTCGATGGCGAGCCTCCGCTTCGAGCTGTCGTCGGGCGCGGGTGCGCTCGACACGCGTTCGGTGGCACGATTCTGGGTGGCCGAGGCGACCCTCGCGCTGCGGCGCGAGATCGGTCTGGCGGTGAGCTAAGTGAGCGACGAGAGCGACAAGAAGGAAGACGGCTTCGAGCTCGATTGGGACGACGCCCTCGACGACTGGGAGAAGGACGTCGAGAAGGGCGCCGTCGCCAAGTCGGGCCCGATGCCGCAGACGCCGGCCAAGCCGGCCGCGCCCCCTGCGCGCGCGCTCTACCAGCCGCCCGACGCCTCCGAGATCGCCCGCATGCGAGGCGCGCGCGGCGCGCCGCCTCCGGTCGCGCCGCCGGCAGCGGCGCCCCGCACGTCGATGCCCACGGCCCCGCCACCGGCGATCCACGGCTCGTTCGCGGACGACGACGACGACGACGACGGGACGACGAAGGTCGGCGCGATCCCCCGCGAGCTGATGGACCGTGCCTCCGACCGCGAGCGTCGCGGCCGCGAGCCGACGGTGTCGATCCGGACGGAGAACGAGCCCGCGCCGCGCGCCACGAAGCCGGAGTCGCCCATCAGCGCCGTCGATCTCGATCTCGATGGCTTGCTCGACGGCCTCGACTCGGACACGAACCTGTACCCGGCCGAAGTGCCGCGCGTGACGCACCCGGTGCGCACTCCCTCGGCACCGCCGGCCGCGATCGGGCCGTCGCCCACCGTCCCGCCGGCGGTGGCCGCGCCGGCTCCCGCGCCGCAGATCCCGGCCGCGCTGAAGCTGCCGGACTCGCAGAAGAGCGATCCGGGAAAGAGCGCGGCGACCGAGCTCGCTCGTGCGCTCGCGCGAGCGCAACCGAAGACGTCCACGCCCGGCGTGCGTCCGGCGCCGGCGATTCCGCGCCCCGGTGCGCCGGCGCTCCCGGCCGCTCCTGGCGGCAAGCCCCCGCTGGTCGCGCCGCCCGGGGGAGCCGCGAGGCCGCCGCTCGGGGCGATCCCGAAGCCGGGCGCCGCGCCGTCGGTTCCCAAGCCAGCCGCGCCGCCGCCGAGCGCTCCCGAGCCGACCGTGGCGGCCGCCGCCGACGAGCTCGACGATCTCCTCGCGGGCCTCGATCCGGTCGCGTCGGCGCCGCCAGCGGCGCCCGCGTCGGGACCGATCGCCGCGCCGGCGATGCCCGCGCCCGCGGTGCCCGCGCCCGCGATGCCCGCGCCGGCCGCTGTGGCGCCACCCGCGCCGGCCGCTGTGGCGCCACCCGCGCCGGCCGCTGTGGCGCCACCCGCGCCGGTCTCGTCCGACGAAGACGATGGCTTGCCCGCGCTCGAGGCACCGCCGATCGTGGCCGAGTCGGCGGCGGAAGACGCGTTCTTCGCGGTGACCGAGGCGAAGGCGACGCCGCCGCGACGTGCGCTGGACGACGAGCTCGCGGATCTCGCGCTCGACGACTCCCCGCCCGCACCCGCGAGCGCGCCGGCGCCGTCCGACGCCGCCGAGGACGAGCCCGTGTCCTTCGTCGGCGGCGACGACGACGCGGAGAGCGTCGTCGTGGGCAGTGCGTCGGAGGACGTCGAGGGCGAGACCTACGTCGTCTCCGGCGACGACGACGAGCCCGAAGCGGACGGGCCGCCGCCGGCCGACGCCGAGCGCGTCTCGGCGCCGCCGCCGCTTCCGTCCCGTCGCTCGGCGCCGCCGAGCGAGGCCGCAGCGAGCGAGGCCGCACCGAACGAGGCCGCACCGAACGAGGCCGCGCCGAGCGAAGCCACGCCGAAGGTGGCGGCGCCCAACGAGGCAGCCCCCGCGCCTGCCGCCCGTGGCACGGTCGACCGTGGCGCGCAGGCGGCGCGGCGCAGCGTTCGGTCGCGCAAGCCGCGTCGCGAGCTGTTCCCGCTCGTCGGCAAGGACGAGAATGCCCGCCGCGCGCAGATCGATCTGCTCTCGCGGCTGGCCGAGAAGGCACGAGGGGTTTCGGCCGCGCGTCTGTTCACGACGATCGCGGAGCTGGCCGAGACGATCGGAGACGGCGCCACGGCGGGGCGCGCTCGCGAGCGCGCGCGCGCGTCGGCGCCGAACGACATCCTCGTGCTGCGCGCCGCGCGCCGCGCCGCCCAGCAGCGCGCGGACTGGCCCGAAGTGCGCGCGACGCTCCGCGCCGAGGCCGAGCTGCCGGGCGCCAACGCGGCGCTCACCCTCTCGGCGCTCGCCGAGCTCGAGCTCGGCCCGCTGGCCGACGCCGCCAGCGCCGCGCAGCTCGCGACCCGCGCGCTCGACGCAGCGCCCGCGTCCATCACGGCCGGCCTCGCGCTCCACGACGCGTCGCCCGGTGCGGCGCCCGAGCGGGCGTGGGGCGCGCTCGCGACGGCCTCGGGCGAGACGCTCGGCGGCGCGCTCTTCGCACGTGCGCGGGCTCGCGCGCGCGAGCGCGAAGGCAAGCGGGCCGACCTCGCGGGGGACGACGTCGAGGCGATCCTGGTACGCGCGCGATCGGCGGCCGCCGACGGCGCCGCCGCGCCGCTCGCCGAAGCGCTCGCGCAGCTCGCGCAGCGCCCGATCGCGACCGACGTGGCGGACGCGGCGCGCCGCGGCTCGGCACTCGCGCAGGCGCGCACGGGCGATGGTCGTGCCGCGCTCGCCCGCGTGGGCGCCTTCGAGGGCGCGAGCGTCTCGACGCTCCGCACGGCCGCGCGCCTCGCGGCCAGGGTAGGCGATCGCGAGCGCGAGCTCGCGGCGCTGCGCGCGTGGGCCGCGGCCACGAGCGGCAGCGATCGCGCGACGGCGCTCGCGCGCCTGGCCGACCTCGCGATCGAGGCCGGCGATCTCGATGCCGCCGAGGCCTCTCTCCGCGACGCCTCGCTCGCGGATGCTTCGCTCGGGACGCTCCGCATCGTCCGCGATCGCATCGTCCGCAAGGACCCCGCCCGCGCCGGGCGCTCCGACGGCTCGGAAGGCGCGCTCGCGCTCGCGGCGAAGGTCGCGATCGACGTCGACGACGCGGGCCGCGAGATCGAGCTGCTCGGGCGCGCCCGCGCCGAAGAGGACGCGCCCGTCACCGCGGACGTGCTCTCCCTCGATGCCGCGCTCCTCGCGGAGAACGGCGGGCTCGCACAGGTCGATCCCGCGCCCGTCGACCAGGGCTTGCTGCGCGAGGTCGAGCGCACCCCCGCCGACGCGCGCACGCCTCCGCTGCTCGCGCTCGCCGATCGTTACGGTCAGCGCAACGATTTCGCCGCGCGCGAGCAGGCGCTGCGCGATGCCCGCTCGCTCTCGCCCGGCGAGGCGATCGTGGTGCGCCCGCTCGCGCAGTTGCTCGCCGGTCGCTCTCCGCGCGAGGCCGCCGCGCTCTGGCTCGAGGAGGCCAGCGCGGCGCCGGATGCGCGCGCGGCGTTCGCGGCGTCGATGGCGGGCCGCTTGCTCGAGGGCGATGCCGCCGTGATGGCCCATCGCCGTGCCCTCGATGCCCAGCGCACGCACGCGCCCTCGATCGAGGCGCTCGAGCGACACGCGCGCCAGACGGGCGACGTGAAGCTGCTCGAGGACGCGCTCGATCGCGGCCTCGCGCTGCCCACCGTCGATCTCGATCGTGCGGCGCAGCTGGTCCGGCTGGCGCTCGTCCGCTCCGAGGATGCCGCGGCGGCGGCGCGCACGTTCGAGCAGGCCCGCGCGCTGGTCCCGAGTGACCCGGTGCTCGCCGACCTCGCGCTGCGCTTGGCCGACGCGCTCACCCCGTCGCAGCGCGCCGAGCTGGCCGAGCGTGCGGCCGCGAGCGCCCCGCCGGTGCTCGTCCCGGCCTACCGGCTCGCGCATGCGGCGGCCCTCGAGGACGCGGGGCAAGCCGCCGAGGCGGCGGCGGTCGTGCGCGAGCTGCTCGAGGTGCCGGGCGCCGTGGGACGTGCCGCGCGTCGCGCGCTCGATCGCCTCGAGATCGCCCAAGGCGACGTCACGCGCGTCGCGGAGCGCCGCTTCGCCGCCCTCCGGGAGGCGCCGGAGAACGACGAGGTCTCTCGCGTTCGCGCGCTCGAGGAGCTCGCCGCGCTCGATCTCGAGGTGCGCAAGGACGTCTCGTCGGCCGCGGCGTCGCTGTCGGGGATCGTCGAGCTGCGCCCCAAGCACCTCTTCGCGCTGCGCACGCTCGAGCGCCACGCGATGGAGAGCGACCGCGGCCTCGATCTGGCGGCGCTCTGCGAGCAGATCCTGAAGGCCGATCTCGCGCCCGAGGACGCGGCCGCGCACCTGCGCCTGGTCGTGCGCCTGCGCCTCGCGCCGGCCGACGCCCGCGGCGATGCCGCCGACGAGGCCGTGCTCGCCGCGCGCGCCCACGTCGGAGACGACCCGTGGACGTTGCGCCGCGTGATCACCGCCGCGCACGCGAAGCAAGATCCGAACGTGGCCCTCGAGGCCGAGCGCGCGCTCGCCGAGCGCCTCGCGGGGGCCATCGAGCGCGGCACGCTCGCGCTCCGCGCTTCGCACAGCCTCGCGCGCGCGCAGATCGGCGTCCCGACCGCGAGCGCGCGCGGGGCCGAGCTGCTCGCGCCCTTCGCGGCGGCAGCGCCCGGGCACGGACCGCTCTGGGAGGAGCTCGCGGATCTGCACGAGAGCGCCGGCGCCCACGCGGCCGCCGTCGACGCGCTCGAGGCCGCCGCCGCGGCGGCGATGGTCCCGGCCCGCAAGGTCGCTCTGCTCCACCGCGGCGCGGTCATCGCGACCGATCGCGCCGACGACGACGAGCGCGCGCTCGCACTGCTCGACGCCGCCTCGCAGATCGACGTCGCGTACGCCGACGTCTTCGAGCGCATGCGCACGATCCTCGAGCAGAAGGGCGATCGCGCGCGGCTCTCGGAGCTCGTGCGGCGTCGTGCGGCCGCGGGCGGCGACGGCGCGATGCTCGTCGAGCTGCACCTCGCGGAGGCGGGCCTGCGGGAGGCCGAGGGCGACAGCGAAGGCGCGAAGAACGCGCTGAAGGCCGCGCTCGCGCTCGCGCCCGAGAAGCTCGAGGCGCTCCGCAAGCTCGCGCAGCTCTGCCTCGCGGGCGAGGACTACCGCACGGCGGCCGACGCGCTGATCCGCATCGCGCGCATCCGCAAGGATCGCGAGGAGCTGCGCTGGGTGTTCTTCACGCTCGGCGACATCTACGACAAGCACATCCCCGATCCGAAGCGGGCCGAGGCGGCGTTCTTGCGCGTGCTCAAGCTCGAGCCCGAGGACCTCGCCTCGATGGAGCGCCTCGCCGAGCTCTATCAGCGCGAGAAGCAGGCCCCGCAGGCGGCGGAGATGCTCGAGCGGCTCGCGAAGACCGAGGTCGATCCCGATCGCGTCCGCAAGCACCAGCTCGCGCTCGCGAACGTGCTCGAGACCGGCGGCGATGCGCGCAAGGCCGAGCAGGTGCTCGAGACCGCGCGCCGCGCGGCGCCGACGGAGCTCGAGACGCTGCGTGCGCTCGCCGACTTCTACGGTCGCCAGCGCGCGCAGACCGCGCACGCGATGCACCTCAACCGGGCGGTGGTCGACTTCCGCCACGCGCTGATGACCGATCTCTCGGACACGCAGGCCTGGCTCGGCCTCGTCGAGGTGCTCGGCTGGCGCGGCAAGCGCGACGCCGCGAAGGCGGCGGCCTCGCTCGCGATGGGGCTCGGCGTCGTCGACGTGGAGCTCGCGCGTCTGCTCGACGCCTCGGGAGGCGCCCCGGGCGCGGGCCTGCGCGGCGCCGATCCGGATCTCGACGATCTGCTCGCGCCGCCCACGCTCACGGCGCCCACGCGCGCCGTCTTCCGTCTGCTCGGCGCGGCCCTCGAGAAGGTGCTGCCCTTCGACCCGCGCACGTTGCGCGCCGAGAAGCTCGGGCCGAAGGACACCGCGCTGCGACCGATCGCGATGGAGATTGCGCAGTGGATGCAGCTCCCCGACGTGGAGATCTGGCTCGCGCCGACGGCGGGCCGCGTGTGCATGCCCGTCTCGAGCCAGCCGGTGGCGCTGGTGGTCGGGCGCGACCTCCTCGCGGCCGACGAGCGCGAGCGCACGTTCCTGCTCGCGCGCGCGCTGCGGATCGCCAAGAGCCAGCTGACGCTCGCGATGCGTGCGCAGCCGGCCGAGCTCGCGGCGCTGCTCGCGGGCCTCGTGCTCAACTTCGATCCGCACTACCAGCTGCCGATGGGTGTCGACGCCGCGACGGCGCAGGACTTCATGCGCCGCGTCGCGCGCCAGCTGCCGCGGCGTGCCCAGGAAGAGATCGGCCCCGTCGTCTTCGAGATGGCGGGCGCACCCGAGTACGACCCGCCCAAGCTCCCGCTCGCCGTCTCCGAGCTCGGTGACCGCGCCGCGCTCTTGATGACGGGCAATGCGCCGGCCGCGGTCTCGGCGCTGGCCAAGCTCGCGGGCGACGCGTCGTTCCCTGCCGATCCCGCGGGGCGCATCGCCGTCGTGCGACGCTCGGCGGAGTCGACGTCGCTCGTCTCGTTCGCGCTCTCGGACGCGCACTTCGAGGCTCGCCACCGCGCGGGCCTGAGCTGACGCCCCGTGCGCATCGGGCTCTTGGGACCGGGTGAGGACGAGGCACTCTTCCGCGAGGCCGTCTCGTTCCTGCTCGGGACCGGGGACGCCGAGCAGATCGTCTACCTCGGCGAGGCCGAGTTCCTCGAAGCGGCCACGGCGCGCTGGGTCGCCGAGCTCGGCGTCGCGACGGAAGAGGACTTCCGGCGCCGGACGCTCGAGGTCGCGATGTCGGGCAGCGCCGAGGACGTCGACGGCTTGCTCTCGCGCGACGCGATCACGGCGAGCCTCGCGCAGATCCGGAAGCTCCCGCCCGCGCCGGCGCGCGCGATCGAGCTCATCGACGACCGCGTCGTGGTCTTCGTGCACGACAAGGCCGTGCTCGACGAAGAGGACATCGCGAACGCCGCGATGGTCGCGTACGGCAAGGCGAGCGAGGCCGGCGTGCGGCGCTTCGGCAAGCGGCTCTTCGTGACGCCGGGCCCGCTCGCGGGACGCCGCGTCGCCATGATCGAGGACGAGCGCGACGGGGCCTTCGTGGCGATCCTCGAGCTGAGCGGGAAGGCCGTCGTGCGCGAGGCGCTCGGCGGCGGATCGACGAAGCTCACGGTGACGGGATGAGCGACGCCGTCGGCGTCTTCGGCGGTGCGTTCGACCCGCCCCACGCCGGCCACGTGCTCCTCGCGGCCTACGCGCTCTCGGTCGCGCCCGTCGCGCGCGTGCTCGTGGTGCCGACGTTCCGGCATCCCTTCGGCAAGGACATGGCGCCCTACGACGACCGTATCGCGATGTGCGAGGCCGCCTTCGCGCCGCTCGCGGGCGTTCGCGTCTCGCGGATCGAGGAGACCCTCGAGGGCGCGAGCTACACGGTGCGCACGCTCGAGGCGCTCCACGCGGCGATGCCCGGAGCGAGCTTCCGGCTCCTCGTCGGCTCGGACGTGCTGCCCGAGACGCCGCGCTGGCGCGAGTGGGATCGTGTCGTGAGCCTCGCGCCGCCCTGGGTCGTGGGCCGGAGCGGGTCCGAGTCGATCGAGGATGCGCCGGACCTGCCGGCCATCTCGTCGACGCTGGTGCGCGCGCGCTATGCGCGTGGAGAGAGCGTGGAGCGGCTCGTGCCGCGGAGCGTGGACGCGCTCGTGCGGGCCCGCGGGCACTACGGCGCGCGGCCGCACCCATGACCCGCGCGTGGCGCGTGCTGATCGTCGGTCGCGGGCGCCTCGGGAGCAGCCTCGCTCGCGCGCTCCATCGGCGCGGCGCGCACGTTGCGTCCTGGGCGGGCCGTGGCCGCTGGCCTCGCGTCGCGCCGCCGATCGACGTGGTGCTCGTGGCCGTCGCCGATCCGCACGTGCCGGCGATCGCCGCGCGGCTCGCGCCTCTCCTCGCCGCGCGCACGCCCGTGCTCCATGCGAGCGGCGCGCTCTCGATCGACGCGCTCGCCGCGCTCGCGCCGCGGCCGCTGGGCGTGCTGCATCCGCTGGTCTCGTTCGCTTCGCGGCGCGCGCCGCGCCTCGAGGGGACGACGGTCGTGATCGATGGCGCGCCGGCCGCGGTCCGCGCGGCGCGGCGTGTCGCGAGGCTGCTGGCGATGCGCGCGCTCGTGCGCCCGCTCCACGGGCCGCGCTACCACGCCGCCGCCGCGCTCGTGGCGAACGGCGCCGCCGCGCTCGCCCACGAGGCCGTGCGCGTGCTCGACACGCTGGGCCTTCCGCAGCGCGACGCGCAGCGCGCGATCGGCGCGCTGCTCGGCACCGTCGCCGACAACGTCGCCCGCATCGGCGTGCCGGCCGCGCTCACGGGCCCCGTCGTGCGTGGAGACGCAGGCGCGGTCGCACGCCACCGCGCCGCGCTCGATCCTCGCGCGCGCCGCGCCTACGACGCCGTGCTCCCCGTGATCGTCGAGGTCGCGCGCGAGGCCGGCCTCGCGCCCGCCCAGGCGCGCGCGATCGAGCGCGCTCACCAGAGGAAGTAGTAGACGGCGAGCGCCACGGCGACGAGGAGCAACGCTGCCGCGCCGACCACCGCCGGGAGCGTGTAGCTGCTCTCGTCGTCGCCCGGCGTCGCTGAGGTCGGTGGGGTGGAGACCGGCGCCGGCGGCGTGCTGATCGGCGCCGGCGGCGTGGAGACCGGCGCCGGCGGCGTGGAGATCGGCGCCGGCGGCATGGCGACCGGCGCCGAGGCCGCGGGCCCAGCGCTCGCGGCAGGCGCGGGCGTGCTGCGCGCCGGGACGGGCGTCTCTTGCTCGGCGATGGCGAGCGCGTCGGGTGAGCGGGGCGCGGAGGGAATCGCCACGACGGCCGAGCCTCGCTCCGGCGCCGCGCTGGCCGGGCTGCCCGCGTCGCCCTCGCCGAGCGCCTGCTCGCGCTCGCGGCGACCGGCGAGCAGCTCCATCTCGAAGTGGTCGCTCAGGAAGCTCCCGAATCGGATCGGCGAGGCGATCATGCGCGCCTCGGCGGCATACGCGTCGAGCTCGTCGCGCATCGCTGCCGCGCTCGCCGTCCGCGCCTCGCGATCGGGCGCGAGCGCGCGATCGAGGAGCGCCTGCAGGCTCGCCTGCGCCGGCAAGCCGCGATCGGGCAGCGGCGGGATCTCGGCGCGTCGCGCTTGCGCGAGCATCTCGTCCTCGCTGCCGCGGTACAGGCGCCGGCCCGCGCAGAGCTCCCAGAGCAGGATGCCCGCCGCGAACACGTCGGCGCGCCCGTCGAGATCTTCGCCGCGCGCCTGCTCGGGCGACATGTACGCGCTCTTGCCGACCACCTTCGCGCGCTCGCTCGCCTGGGCCGCGCTCTCGTCGCCGGTCTGCCCGAAAGCGCGCGCGATGCCGAAGTCGCAGAGCTTCACCTCGCCCTCGAGGCTCATCAGCACGTTCGACGGCGAGACGTCGCGGTGCACGATCCCGAGCGGCTTGCCGGCGCCGTCCTTGGCGCGGTGCGCGAAGTCGAGCGCCGAGAGCACCTCGCGCACGACGTGGATCGCGAACTCGGCCGGCAGCGGCGTCTTCTTCTGCGAGAGGCGCCGGAGCAGCTGGTTCAGGTCCAGCCCTTCGACGTACTCCATCGCCATGAACAACAGCGAGGCGCCGCTCGGGTCCTCGGCGCGCCCGAGATCCACGATCTGCACGATGTTGGCGTGCCGCAGCCCGGCGCAGAGCTTCGCCTCCTCGGCGAACATCGCGGCGAACTTCGGGTCGCCCGAGAGGGCCGCGTGGATCTGCTTGACGACGAGCAGGCGCGAGGCACCCGCGATGCCGGTGTCGGCGCGCGCGAGAAAGATCTCGGCCATGCCGCCTCGACCGATGTGGTCGAAGAGCTGGTAGCGCCCGAACCGACGCGGAAGGGACTCGAGCGCCTCGCCCCCGACTGGCTGCACCGCCGCCATCGAAACCGGCTTCATCTATGCCGGTGAGGGGCCTCGGCGCAAGCGTGTCCGGTCACGCGTCGCCGGTCTTCGGGACGCGGGGCCGGATTCCGGTCCCAGCGGCACGTCCCGGCTCGAGCGGCAGCGAGCAGACGCGACAGATGGGCTTCTCGGAGGCCAGGCGATTCAGGGTCCCGCCTGCGAACACGAAGGCGAACGCGCTCGGGATCATGCAGAAGTAGTCCGCCCCGAGGATCGGCGAGAGCACCAGGAGGACGAGGACGCCCCCCCACCAGACGATCCGGAGGCGAGCCCAGCCATGCCACGGGACGATCGCCGAGACGACGTCGTCGCAGCGCGGGCAGTACATCTGGGGGTCGAGATCCGGGCTCGCCACGCCCCGAGGGTGGGGCCGCGCGCGACGACGCGCAACGCGGTCGCCTCATTCGGGGTCGCGTCAGCGCACGCCTGCCGACAGGTGCACGTCTGGGAAGAAGAGCTGCGAGCCGTCGGTCCGGAGCGCGTCCATCGCCTGCACGAGCGCGCCGTAGGGCACCTCGGGGTCGGCGCTCAGCGTCACGTCGTGCTCCTCCGGCATGGCGCCGTGAAGCCGCGCCGCGCAGCGGCCGAGAGCCTCCACGTCGTAGCCCTCGCCGACCCGCGCCGCGACGGGGTCCGGGGCGCCGGCGACGCAGCCCGCGCCGATCCGGCCGGTCGCGCTCCGCAGGATCGCGCCCTGGGAGGTGAGCGTCACGCTCAGCTCGAGGCCTTCCCGGCGCCCGGGCCCGAAGGAGGGCAGCTCCGCCCGCACCTCGCTCACCGTGGCGACCATCGTGATCGTGGCGAGCAGGAAGAGCATCAGGTTCGTCACGATGTCGAGGAAGGGCACGATGTTCAGCTCGCCGCTGCCCTCCGGCGCCTCGGCGCGGCGCGAGAGGGCTCGGCGGAACAGGCGTCGGGCGCGCAGGGCGGTGGTCATGCCCCTACCGACAACGTGCCGTGTTGCGCGTTCCCGGTCCTCGAAACGCCGAGAGGCCCGGGCCACCGCGGCCCGAGCCTCTCCGAGAAGCGCTTCGGCAAGCACTTCAATAATTGCGGACCACGACCTCCGAGACGAGCCCGCGCTTGTCGGCATCACAGTTGATCGCGCGCGGCGCCGCGACCGTGTCGATGCGGTAGCGCGCGTAGATCTCGCGGATGAACGGCACGTCGCTGTTGCTGAGCATGATCTTGCAGCCGCGGCGATCGAGCTCGTTCACCACGTCACGCAGGCGCGTCTGGTCCTCGCGCGCGAAGCCATCGGCGCCGTAGGCGACGAAGCTCGCCGTCGTGCTCACGGGCTCGTAGGGCGGGTCGAGGTAGACGAAGTCACCGGGCTTGGCGAGCGAGAGGAGGCCCTCGAAGCTCGTGTGCTTGATCTCGGCGCGCTGGAGCACGCTGCTCGCGCTGCGCAGCGCGTGCTCGTCGAGGATGCGCGGGTTCTTGTAGCGGCCCTCGGGCACGTTGAACTCGCCGCGGCGGTTCACGCGGTGCAGGCCGTTGAAGCACGTCTTGTTGAGGTAGACGAAGGCGGCCGCGCGCTCGTTGCGGCTCATCGCGCGGCGCTCGGCGTTGTAGCGCTCGCGCACGCGGTAGTAGGTGCCGGTCGCGGCGTGGGCGGCGGAGAGCACGCCGAGCTCGTCGATGACGCCCTCGACGTCGTCGCGCACCGCGAGGTAGGTGTCGACGAGGGACGCGTTCAGGTCACAGAGGAGCGCACGCTGCGGGCTGCGCGCGAAGAACATCGCACCGCCGCCCGTGAAGGGCTCCACGTGGCGCATGCGGTCGGCGCCGGGCGGGAGCAGCGGGAGCAGCTGCGAGAGGAGCTTGCCCTTGCCGCCCACCCACTTGAGGAAGGGCGAGGCCTCCCGAAGGGAGGGGCGCTCGATCGGCAGTGCCTCGCGGGCGAGCCTGGGAGCGGGACGACGAGCGAGCTTGACCCGAGCAACCGCCTGCGATGTAGCCATGTGTGCGACAGTAAGCGCACATGTAGGTACACCCAAGAAAACGGCAGATCGTCACGATCCGCGCGGGCGGTCGAGCCTGGCGAGGCGACGGAGGGGCGCCGCCCGTCAGCGGTGCGGCTGGATCTCCGACTGGTGGAACTCGAGCACGTCGCCGTCGTGCACGGGCACGTCGAAGCGCTGGAAGATCACGTGCTGCCGGCAGTCGTCGAAGCGGATGTCGTACGTGCCCTCGGTCATCTCGAAGGTGCGCGAGACGTTGAGGAGCGTCTCCGTGCGGCCGAGCCAGTCGGGGCCCCACTGGCTGTAGTTCGAGGGGGACATGTAGATGTAACAGACCTCGAACTGCGAGGTGTTGCGGATGGTGAGACGCGCCGGTGGGCCGTTCGCCATCACGCGTCCTTCGGCGGCGACGCCTGCGCATCCGACCTGAAGGAACAGCCCCACCGCGAGCGCTGCGAGCGCCGACCCTCGAGCCCATCGGTCCATTCCCACCTCCGGCCGGAAGACAACCAGAGTTCGTGGCGCTTGTCATCGACGGCGAGCGCCGCGACGCGCGATCGCGTCAGTGGGCCTTGGCGATCATCGTCTCGAAGCGCGCGAGCGCGCGCTCGAGCACATCCATCTCCGGGCCGAACGAGAAGCGCACGTGATGGTGGAAGCGCGAGTGCTTGCTGCCGCGGCGCTTGCCCGGGTCGACGTCGAAGAACACGCCCGGCACCGTGATGATCTTCTGCTCGAGCGCGGCGCGGAAGAACGACTCGCCGTCGCGGATCGACGAGGGCAGCCCCGACACGTCGCCCCAACAGTAGAACGTGCCCTCGGGCTCGAGATCGAAGCGCACGCCGAGCTTGCGCAGGCCCGTCAAGAGGCGCTGCCGCTTCTGGCCGAAGGTCTGCTGGATCGCGCGCGTCTCGGCGGCCGTGCGCTCGGGGTCGAGCAGCTCGATCGCCGCGCGTTGCATCGGGCGCGAGGGGCCGCCGTCGAGGAACGATCCCGCGCTCGCGATCGCCTGGATCACGCTCTTGGGGCCGACGGTCCACGAGATGCGGAAGCCCGGGTAGCGCCAGTTCTTCGTGAGCCCGTCGAAGACCACGACGGGATCGCTGTCGACGTCCTCCACGTACGCGGCCGCGCTCACGGGCGGCGCCGTCTTCCACGTGTAGTGCGCGTAGAACTCGTCGATGAGGAGCGCGCAGCCCTCCTCGCGCGAGAGAGCGACCCACGCGCGCAGCTCGTCGCCCGCGATCACCTTGCCGGTGGGGTTGCACGGGTTCGAGAAGAGCAGCGCGCCGAGCCCGCGGCCGCGCACCTCGCGGCTCAGCTGGCGCACGCTGAAGTCGTAGCCGCTCTCCGGATCGAGCAGGATCGGGATCGGCGTGAAGCGGCGGAAGACGTCGAGCAGCTCTTCGTACGCGGTGTAGTCGGGCAGGAAGTGGCCCATGTGCACGCCACCGACGGCCGCGCACGCGCGCATGATCGAGACGCGCCCGCCGCCGCCGATGGCGACGTTCTCGACGCCGTACTGCGAGGGCATGCCGCGGCGGTAGCGCTGGTTGTAGAGCGAGGCGACGGTCTCGCGGAGGGCGTTGAGCCCGGCGACGGCCGAGTACTCGTGGTCGCCCGGGTCGACGGCGATCGAGGTGACGCGCGGCGGCGCGCCGGGGAGGGGGCCCGTCTCGGGCTGGCCTTGTCCGAGGTTGCACCACTCGGCGTTGTCGGCGGCGTAGCCGAGGCGCGTGGCCTCCGTCGTCACGTAGATGACGCCGGTGCGCGGAACGGGGCGGAAGCCGTGGGCGAGCGTGTCGGGAGTGGCCGGAGAGCTCATCGCGCCTGCTGTACCACGGCGCCGAGATCGTGGCGCGGCGCGTCAGCCGGCACGGGGATGCCGGTGCCGCGGTAGGCTGGGCCGGGTGGAGCGCGCGCTCGCAGAAGCGGTCGGTCGGGCGCTCGGCACCTCCGTGCGGCACGCGCAGGCGGTGGCGGGTGGCGACATCCATCGCGCGTTCCACGTGACGCTCGGCGATGGGCGCGAGGCGTTCGTGAAGACGAGTGAGGGCGCGCCGCGCGGCATGTTCGCGGCCGAGGCCGAGGGCCTGCGCTGGCTCGCCGCGCCGGGCGCGATCGCCGTTCCGGAGGTCCTCGCCGTGCTCGAGGCTCCACCGGCGCTCGTTCTCGCTTGGATCACGCCGGGCCGCACGGAGAGCCCGGAAGCGCTCGGCCGCGGCCTGGCGGCGCTGCACCGCGCGAGCCCCGCCGCCTTCGGTCTCGCGGCGGGCAACTGGCTCGCGACGCTGCCGCAGGACAACCGCCCGAGCGAGCGCTGGTCCGCGTTCTATGCCGAGCGACGGCTCGTGCCGCTCCTCGCGCGCGCGGTGGATCGCGGCGCCGCGAGCCCGCGCATGCAGCGCGGCATCGCCTGGGTCGTCGCGCACGTCGACGAGCTCGTCGGGAGCGAGGAGGCACCGGCCCGCCTGCACGGCGATCTCTGGAGCGGCAACGTCGTGTGGGGAGAGGGCGGGCGCCCCTGGCTCGTCGATCCCGCGGCCTACGGAGGGCACCGCGAGATCGACCTCGCGATGATGCGGCTCTTCGGCGGCTTCTCGGCGCGCACGTTCGACGCCTACGCCGAGGCCTTCCCGCTCGCCGCTGGGCACGAGGAGCGCCTCCCGCTGTATCAGCTGCTGCCGCTCCTCGCGCACTGCGCGCTCTTCGGCGGCTCGTACGTCTCGGGCGTGGAGGCCGCGCTCGCGCGCCTCGGCGCCGCGTGAGCGGCTCGCGATGATGGACGCGCGCGCTCGCGCTATCGTGCGCGGGTGACCGGAAGACCGAAGGCGCGCGAACGATCTCGGCGCGACGTGATCCGCATCCGCGAGCTGCGCGTCGACTGCATCGTCGGCGTCTACCCGCACGAGCGCGACACGCCGCAGCCACTGCGTCTCGACGTGGAGATGGAGCTCGACACGGCCCCGGCGGGCGAGCACCAGCGCCTGCGCCGCACGATCGACTACGCGGCCGTGACGTCGCAGCTCGCGTTCCTGCTCCAGAGCTGCCGCTTCGATCTGCTCGAGACGGCGGCGCACGCGCTCACGCGCTACCTGCTCGCGCCGCCGGCGCTCGGCGAAGAGCGCGCGCGCGTCCAAGCGGTCACCCTGCGCCTCGAGAAGCCGCTGGCGCTCGGCGGACACGGCATCCCCTCGCTCGAGGTGCACCGCGACGCGAACGACGTGAAGCTCGCGCACGAGGACAAGCCCTTCGGCCGCGTGGACGTCGTGGCGGAGACGCGCGACGTGGGGATCTATCGATTGAACGTGGCGCCCGGGAAGTCGATCCCGCTCCACGTGCATCGCGTGATGAGCGAGTCCGAGATGGTGCTCGGCGAGGGGCTCCTGCTCTCGGGCGAGCCGGTGGCGGCGGGCACCGTGCACCGATGGCCGCACGGCGCCGCGCACCGCTACGACAACCCGACGGCGCGCTGGCAGTCGATCCTCTGCGTCGATGCGCCGCCGTTCCTCCCCGACGACGAGATCGAGGTGGTAGGGACGCCGACGAAGGTCGCGCCCGAGCCGCCGTTCCTGCCGCGGCATCCGGTGATCGAAGGTCGCTCGTGACGGGCGCGCTCGTCACCGGCGCGAGCCGCGGGATCGGTCGCGCGGTGGCCGAGGCGCTCGCGCGGCGCGGGGAGCGCGTGGCGGGCGTGGCTCGCTTCGATCGCGAGGGCGAGCTTCCGCCCGCCGGCGTGGCGCGGGTCGCGCTCGATCTCTCGAGCGCCGAGGGCGCCGAGCGCGCGGTCGACGAGGCCGAGCGCGCGGTCGGGCCGATCACGAACATGGTGCTCGCTGCGGGCGTCGCGGAGCACGCGCCGATCGAGGACGTGGACGTCGCGCGCATCGAGCGTCACTTCGCGATCAACGTGCGCGCGCCGATGCTGCTCTGTCGGGATCTGGCGCGGCGCGCGAAGGAGCGCGGCGCGAGCGCGTCGATCGTGCTCGTCGCGAGCACGCTGGGGATCGCGCCGGCCAAGCGCACGAGCGTGTACGCGGCGACGAAGGGCGCGGTGATCGCGATGACGAAGGCGCTCGCCGTGGAGCTCGCGCCCGCGGGGGTGCGCGTGAACGCGATCGCACCCGGCATCGTGGACACCGAGATGACGAGGCGCCTGCGGCTCGAGCCCGGCGAGACGATGCCGACGGGCGAGGAGCGCGCGCGCCGCGAAGAGGCGCAGATGCGCGCGTTCGCGGGGTTCCATCCGATCGGCAAGGTCGGCCGCCCCGAGGACGTCGCGGCCGGGATCCTCTACCTGCTCGACGCCCCGAGCGCCGTCGGCACGATCCTCGTGCTCGACGGCGGCCTCACCGCGGGCAGCGCGTAGCGCTCAGGGCGAAACGAGGCGCATCACGGTGCCGCCCACGCAGGTGACGTAGACCTCGCCGGTCTCGGTCTCGCCGAACGACGAGGGGTTCGCGCAGGTGCCGTCGAGCTCGTCGAAGAGGTGCACGTCGCGGGCGACGCCGCCGCAGTAGCGCAGGCCGCCGAAGCGGCTCACGACCTCGTCGGCGAACAGGTAGGTGCCGTAGAGCCCAGGAATCTCCGAGCCGCGATAGACGACGCCGCCGGTGATCGACTGGTTCGCGCTGCCGAAGAAGCCTGCAGACGAATGCTGGTACTCGAAGATGGGGGCGTGCTGACCGAGCGCGGCACAGTTGCCGCCGCCGTAAGCGTGCGTGCCCTCGCAGACGTTCCAGCCGTAGTTGTCGCCGCCCATGCCGTCGGTATCGACGTCGATCTCCTCCCACGCGTTCTGACCCACGTCGCCGATGAAGAGCGCATGCGTCAGGCGGTCGAAGGAGAAACGCCACGGGTTGCGGACGCCGTAGGCGTAGATCTCGTCGAGGCCCGCGGTGCCGACGAAGGGATTGGTCGGCGGAATCTCGTAGGCCGCGATGCCGGGGCCGACCGAGATGCGCAGGATCTTCGCGTAGAGCGTGTCGATGTCCTGGCCGTGCATCTGCGGGTCACCGCCGGAGCCGCCGTCCCCGGTGCCGATGTAGAGGTAGCCGTCGGGGCCGAAGACGAGGTTGCCGCCGTTGTGGTTCGAGTAGAGGTCGTTCGTGAGCGTCAGGATCGGCGTCACGCCACCCTCGGCCGCGTCCGGGTTGGTGGTCGATCGATGGCCGGCCGCCACGACGTTCGTCGAGCCGTTCACGGGCGCGTAGTAGACCCAGAAAAGCCCATTCGTCTCGTAGTCGGGATGAAGGGCCATGCCGAGCAGGCCCTGTTCGTTCGAGCCGGTGGCATTCCCGGTGACCGAGCGCAGGTCGGCGAAGATCCCGCCGTTGCTGCCGTCCGCGCGCATGATCTGGATGCGGCCGCCGTGCTCCACGACGTAGGCATCGCCGCCACCGCCCGGGATCGCGACGAAGGCGAGCGGCGCCCGGAAGGTGCCGCTCACCGGCTCGAGAGATAGCGTCGGATACGTCGTCAGCTCGCAGCCGTCGGTGCCGCCGTCCGGCATCGTCCACGCGTCGGGGGGAACGTAGGCGTCCGGTGCCACGAAGGCATCGGGGCCGACGAACGCGTCGTCGGCCGTGCCCGTGTCCATCGTCGTCGCTGCGTCGTCGGGCGTTCCCGTGTCGATCCGCGCGGCGTCCACGGGGCCGCCGGTGTCGGGCAGGCTGCCCCCGCCGTCGCGCGGCGCGGAGTCGCCGGCTCCTCCTCCGCCGTCGGGGGTCTCGGTGGGGCTACTGCACGCGGGGAGGGCGGCCGAAAGAGCCAAGAAAGAAGCACACGCGGCGACGGGAGCGATACGCATCCGTGCATGCTGCGGAGGCGGCCCCTGCGGGTCAAGCGTCGGTGTCTGCGCGCTCGCTCCGCATCCGCTCGGCCAATCGCGACTGCGTCCGTGTCGTCTCCGCCGTGCGCGCCGCGCGCTGCACCGCGCCTGGATCGCCCACGATCACCACCACGCGCTTGCCGCGCGTCACAGCCGTGTAGAGAAGCGCGCGGCTCAGCATCACGTAGTGGCTGTTCGTCATCACGAGCGCGATCGCTGGCAGCTCCGATCCCTGCGCCTTGTGCACCGTCGCCGCATAGGCGAGCGAGAGCGCGCCGAGCTCGTCGTCGAGGTAGCTCACCGCGCGCCCGTCGAAGTCCACGTAGGTCACGCCGTCGCGCACGTCGGTCACCCAGCCCACGTCGCCGTTCCAGACCTCGCGCTCGTAGTCGTTCTGGAGCTGCATCACCTTGTCGCCGCGCGAGAAGCGCGCGCTCCCGCGCGTCGGGTTGAAGTGCGCGGCCAAGAGCTCGTTCAGCGCGTCGGTCCCGAGCGGCCCGCGTCGCGTGGGTGTCAGCACCTGCACGTCGCGGCGCGGATCGAGCTCGTAGGCCTTCGGAAGGCGCGTCAGCACCTCCACCAGCTTGCGGCTCGCCTCCGCGGGATCGGTCGCGCGCACGAAGAAGAGATCGCCGCTGCCCTTGGTGCCCGGCGGCGTCGCCGTCGGGGCGCGCCCGCGCAGGATCTCGTGCGCGCCCCGCACGATCGCGCTCGCCTCCGCCTGACGGAACACGCGCGCGAGCTGGACGACGGGGATGACGCCGCTCGCGAGCACCTCGCGCAGCACGTGCCCTGGCCCGACCGGCGGCAGCTGATCGGCGTCGCCCACGAGCACGAGCGTCGCATCGGGCGGGAGCGCGGAGACGAGCGCCAGCGCGAGCTGCAGGTGCAGCATGGACGCTTCGTCGGCGACCACGACATCGCACTCGAGCGGCTCCTCCGCCGAGCGCGCGAAGCCGCCGCGCGAGGGGTTCCATTCGAGCAGGCGATGCACCGTACGCGCCTCGCGCCCCGCCGCCTCGGACAGCCGCTTGGCCGCGCGGCCCGTCGGTGCCGCGAGGAGCACGCGATGCCCGAGCGCCTCGTGCGCGGCGACGAGCGCGCGCACCGTGGTGGTCTTCCCGGTGCCGGGCCCGCCCGTCAGCACCATCACGCGCGCGCGCAGCGAGAGCGTGACCGCCTCGCGCTGCAGCTCCTCGAGCTGCACACCCCGCATCGCGAGCTCGAGCGCGCGCGCGGCGCCCTCGGGCGCATCTCCGATCTTCGCGCGGTCGGCGAGCAGCGAGGCGAGCTCGACCTCGGCCTCGTGCAGCGGCGGCGGGTAGAGCGAGGTCCCGTCGCGCACGACGAGGCCGCGCTCGACCAGCGCCTCGAGCGCGTCGGGGACGAGCGCCGCCGGCACCGAGAGCTTCGCCATCGCGGTGGCGAGCTCGCGCTCGTCGAGATGGGTGTGGCCGTCGTCGGCCGCGCGCGCGAGCACGTGCAGGATCGCGCCGCGCGCGCGTCGCGGGTCGTCCTGGCCGATGCCGACCTCGCGCCCGATGCGATCGGCCGTGAGGAAGCCGATGCCGGCCACCTGCTCGGCCGCGAGGTAGGGGTCGTCCTTCAGCCGCGCGGGCGCGGCGGGGCCGTACTCCTTGAAGACGCGGCGCGCGAGCGCGGGCCCGAGGCCCACGCCGTGCAGGAACGCGAAGCTCTCGGCCTCTTCGCGCCGCGCGAGCACGGCCGCCCGGAGCGCCTCGGCCTTCTTGGCGCCGACCCCGCTCACCTCGCGAAGGCGCGCGCTCTGCTTCGTGATCACGTCGAGCGTCTGCTCGCCGAAGCGCGCGACGAGCTTGGTCGCGAGCGACTCGCCCACGCCCTTCACGAGGCCGCTCCCGAGGAAGCGCACGAGCCCGCGATCGCTCGAGGGCAGGATGGGCGCGTAGGAGAGGACGCGGAAGCGCCGCCCGAACTTGCTGTGATCCTCCCAGAAGCCGGTGAAGCGCGCGCTCTCGCCGCGCGCCATCGACGCGACCTCGCCGATCATCGTGGCGGCCTCGCCGCTCGGCTCGATCGTGGCGCCGACGACCGCCCACGTGCCGTCTGCCGAGGCGAAGTGCTGCTCGTCGATCGTCGCCGTGACGACCGTCGTCTCGCGCCGCGGGCCGCGGCCGCTCGCCGGTGTCTCTCGCGGCCTCAAGGCTTCATCGTCCTGGCGTGCACGTCTCGTCTGCATCGTACTCGAAGCTTCCGGGCTCGCCCGTGCGCAGGCTCGTCGCGGTGCGCACCACGCACACGCCGCTGCGTGGCGCCGGTGTCGCCGGCGCGGCCGAGATCCAGCGCTGCATGTCGTCGCGGAGATAGAGCGGCTCGCCCGCGTTCGACAGGCCTCCCGAGGCGATCGAGGCGTCCACGCGCACGAGGAGCGCGCCCGGCGGCACGCGCGCGTCGCGCCCTCCCGCGTCGTCGTCGGGGTCGAAGCTGCTCGCCACGATCAACGCGCGTGCACCGGCGGGGACGACGATCGCCGGCAGCGGATCGCCCGCGGCCATCGGGCCGTCGGCGAGCGTCATCCCCGCGAGCGAGATCGGGGTCGCGCCCTCGTTCGCGATCTCGACGTACTCCTGGCGCGGCTCCGGGCCGAAGGGGTCGGCCCGGATCTCGGTGATCGCCAGGCGCGGCAACGGCTCGGTCGTCGTGAGCGGCAGCGAGAGCGCGGTCGTACGCCCGCTGTAGTCGATGGCCTCGATCCCGAGCACGAGCGCGCGCGCGCTCGCGAGATCTCCGATGCGGAGCGCCAGGGCGCCGCGCGGCGTGACGAGCGCGCCGCGCTGGGTCTCGAGCGTCCAGCGCACGAGCGCGGCGGCCGAGAGCTGGCCGTGGACGCTGATCGACTCGTCGTCGGCGCGCGTGCACACGTCCTCCATCAGGGTCTCGCCCAGCGCGCAGCTGGGGGCGAGCGTCGTGAGCGGCCCCGGCGCGGAGGTGGCGGTCGTGAAGCGCGCCTCGAACGCGGGGAGCAGCGCGCCCGAGGCGTCGCGTGCGGTGGGCGCGACGGCGAGCACGTAGGCGGCCGAGGGCGCGAGCGGTGCCATCGGGACGAGCGAGACGCAGGTGCCCGTGCTCCAACCGACGCTGCTGCACGCGACCACCTCTGCGCTGGCCTCGAGCGCGTGTCCGGTGGCGTCGCGGAGCACGACTGCGCGCGAGGGCGCCTCGACGGCTCCGTCGAAACGGATCGCGGCGAGCGCGAGCTCCGGCGCCACGTCGAAGGCGCCGTCGGGCGGCCAGCTGTCGGTCGCGCGCGCGCCCGCAGACGGTGCGGTCGACACGTGGAGCGCCTCGGCCCGCGCGGCGGGCAGTCGTCCACCGTCGGCGCTCTCGAGGGTGCGCGGAATCGCGATCGTCAGCGCGGCGCCCGCGGCGAGCGGCTCGACCGGCGTCAGCGTGAGCACCGCGCCCTCGAGCGCCGTCTGCACCTCGATCGCGCGCGCGAGCGTCGAGGCGCGGAGCGGTGCCGCGTCGAGATCCTCGAGGAGCTCGGCGTCGGGGGCGCCCGTGAGCAGCAGCACCGCCTCGGTGCCGAACGGCGGCGTCGAGAACTCGAGCTGGAGCACGGGCTGACGGGGCACCGCGTCGGCAGGCCAGCGCGTGCCGCGGGCGTCCTCGATCCGTAGTGCGACGAGCGCGAGCTCGGGAAGGGCGGCGTCGGTGCGCGCGCCACCGTCGGGGAGGTCCGGAAAGCGCGGAGGCGCGAGGCAGGCCGGGAGCGCGAGCGCGGCGAGGAGGGCGAAGGCGGTGGGGCGCGCACACATGCGCCGTTGTCGCCGGGCGCCGCCGAGCGTTGCGCGACGCACGTGGTGCGGCGAGGCCTTTACGCGCGCGCGCAAACCAGCGACGATGCGCCGGATGTCCTCGCTTCTGGAGGTCGACCGCGAGCTCGATGGGATCGTCGTGAGCGCGGAGCGCTTGGCCGAGGTCCGGAGCGCCGCCGCCGCCCGTGGAAAGCTCCCGCTCGCCGAGGTGGACGGCGAGCTCGCCGCGCTCGGGAGCGGCACGAGCCCGGCCCCCGTCGTGAGAAAGGCGGCCCCGGCGCCCGCGAAGATCCCGGCGCCGCAGGCGAAGGCGGCTCCGCCGCCGGCACCGGCCGCGCCCGCGCCACCTGCGGCGGTCGCGCCGCCTGTCGCGGCTGCGCCCGTCGCGGTTGCACCCGCCGCGGCCGCCGAGCCCGTCGCTGCGGCGCCCGAGGCGGCCGCGCCCCCCGTCGACGAAGCCGAAGCCCCGTCGGGCGAGATTCGCGTCTCGGACGACGTCCTGCGCAGCAGCGATCTGCCAGCGGTCCTCGCGCTCGATCCGATGCCGGCGGCCGCGCCCCCGCCATCGGACGCGCTCGAGCTCGACCTCGCCTCCGAGGCGGGCCTCGAGGGCCTCGACGAGCTACCGGCGCTCCAGACGAGCGCGAGCGCGCCGCCGCCGGCCCCGCCCGCCGAAGCGGCGCCCGCGCCCGCGCCCACGGCCGAGCTCGACCCCTTCGACGACGCGAGCGCCGAGTTCGACGCGCTGATCGGCGAGTCGGACGCGCTGCGCGACCCGGCGCCGCTGCCGTCGATGGCCGACGACGACCTCGACCCCGAGCCGACCGCGATGTTCACGGAGGCCGACGTGAGCCGCTTCTCGCGCCCGCCGCCCGCGCTCGAGGAGCCCACGGGCGACGAAGAATCGGCGGCCGAAGACGTGGTGCTCGACATCGAAGAGGTGATCGAGATCGACGACGAAGGCGCGAGCGCCGAGGCCGAGGCTGCGCCGCCGCCCCCTCCCGCTGCGCGCACCGGCCCGCCGCCGCCGCCGCGCACGGGCCCGCCGCCTCCGCCGGGCACGCGTCCTTCCGAGATTCCGCCGCCCCGCGGCTTCCTCGGCAAGCTGCTCCAGCGCAAGCCCTGACGCTCGCTCAGCCGGCCGCAGGCGATCGATCGCCTCGCTCGCCGCGCGCACGCCGGTCGAGCGCGAGCGCACGGCGCCCCAGAGGCCCACGAGGCTCGACTCTACGCGGCCCGCATCCGCCAGGTCCGCCCGCGGTGGCGGTGCTCGCGTCGACGGAAAGCGAGAGGCCCGGGCGTTTGCACCCGGGCCTCGTCGTCGTGCGCGCTCTCGCGCGGCGCTTCAGCGGTTGCCGAAGAAGTAGAAGGTCATGCCGAGCGTGCCGTACACGCCGCCGCTCGTGTCGGTCGAGCGCACCATGCCGCCCGAGATCTCGGTGAACTCCGGCGGGCCACCACCGACCTGCTGGCGGATGAAGCCGCGCACGTCGAGGTTGAGCGCGAAGAAGCGCGAGAGACGAAGCTCGGCGCCGAGGCCCGCCTCACCACCGGCCCACATCAGGTCGCGGCCACCGACGTAGCCGGTGCGCGTGCTGACGCCGCCCGCGTTGCCGAAGCTCATGCCGCCGCCGACCACGGCGTACACCTGGAACATGTGCTCCGGGTTGAAGAAGATGAGCAGGTCCGCACGGAGCGGCATCTCCCAGTGCTCGCGCGAGTTGTAGTCGCTGCCGTACCAGAAGCCCGTGCCGATATCGATGCCGACGTGCGACTCGGGGCGGATGCGGAGCGCGGCGTCGAAGCCGCCCATGCCGATGCGGTCCGAGAACATCGCGCCGCCATCGATGTGCAGGCCCATGTCGAACGTGGGCACGAGGTCGTACACGACCCGGCGCTCACGGCGCGTCTGCACCTGGACGACGGGAGGCTCACGCACGGGAGGCGCCTGCACCACGACCACCTGCGCGGGGGGCGGGGGCGGGGGCCCCTGCACCACGACGACCGGCGGTGTGACCACCGGCGGCGGCGCCACCACGATGGGCGGCGGCGGAGGCGGCGTCTCGACGACGACCGGCGGCGGCGCGTCGCCAGGCCCGATCCGGAGGTGACCCTCGATCGGTCCGACGCCGACGTCGGCGCAGAGCAGGTCGTCCGGACGGCAGCGGGTGTCCACCTGCGCCGACGCCAGAGAAGGTGACGCGAGAGTAGGCGCCGCCAAGGCGGCAGCCACGACCAGGAAGGACACGGAGCTGAGAATGCGGTTCTTCATGTTCCAACCCCTCTAGGAGGCCCGCTCGAGCTTCGAGCAATCGTAGTGCCACCGGTCCCGAATCGCGAAACGAGCGGCAGATTGTCTGGATCTACGCGGGATCGCGACCGACACCCCCCGGGCGGGGCGGCCGCCGGCCCCGACGCGTGATCGTCGGTTCACACAGAGCCCCTGCGACCGCCTTCGTGGCGTTCACACCGACGCTCGGGCGACGGTTCGCAGTTGGGTGCTCGCCTCGAGCTCTCGCGGGGCCAGGACCCGAATCTCGGGGAGATCCGAGGCGATGAGGCGGCGCAGATGGGGGCGCACATCCGCCGACACGACGACCGTACGGGCAGGCGTCGTCGCCGCCGCTCGCCTCAGCGCGTCGATCGCGTCCCGCGCGATCGCGGGCGAGAGCGCGAGGTGCACCGAGGTGCCCTGGCGCAGGATTGCGTCGCGGATCGCGTCCTCCAGCATCGCGTCGAGCTCGATCACGTCGAGCACACCGCTCGGAGCCCAACGCGCCGTGATCGCGCGGCGCAGGGCGCTCCGTGCGAGCTCGAGGCGTTGGGCCGGGTCGGTCGCTTGCGCGGCGGCCTCGACGACCAAGGCAAAGGGGCGGGGCGGAACGCCCTCCGCCACGAGGCCACGCACCACCTCGGTGAGCGCCGCGACGGTGAGCGGGCGCGGGACCGATTGGCGCACGAGCGCGGGCCGCTCGCGACCGAGCGCGTCGAGCATCGCGCCGACCTCGTCGGGGCCGATCGTGAGGCGCACGTCGGCGCGCACGGCGTCGACGAGGAGCGTGGCGAGCGCGGTCGCCGCGTCGCTTCCCGCGCTCGCCTCGCGCGCCCCCAGCACGAGACCGTCCACGCGGATCGCGAGGCCTCGCGCGCTCGTGCCGCTCACGACGCGCGCGGCCGGCAGGGGCACGCCGAGCTCTTCTTCGGCGCGGCGCGTCGCGTCGGCGAGCAGCTTCTCGGCGGCCTCGGCGCGCCCGAGCTCGCTGCCGATCTCCACCACGACCGGCGTGGCGCTCGGCGCGCGCGCGCCGGCCAGGCGCCGCGCGTAGAAGGCGAGCGCCGCGAGCGCGAGGGCCAGCACGCCGAAGGGCAGGGTGGGCATGCCCGGGACGACGGCGAGCACCGCGAGGGCCAGGGCCGCGAGCACGAGCACGCGCGGCGAGCCGAGCACCTGCGCCGCGATGTCGGCGCCGAGCGTTCCTTCGGCGTCGGACGAGGCCACGCGCGTCACCACGATGCCCGCGGCGGTGGACACGAGCAGCGAAGGGATCTGCGTCACGAGGCCGTCGCCGATCGTGAGCAGGCCGTAGGTCTCGAGGCTCTCGCGCACGCCGAGCCCGCGCAGGCCCACGCCGATGCCGACGCCGCCGACGAGGTTCACCACGAGGATCACGATCCCCGCGATGGCGTCGCCCTTCACGAACTTCATCGCGCCGTCGAGCGCGCCGTAGAGGCTGCTCTCGCGCGAGAGCTCGCTGCGCCGGCGGCGCGCCTCCTCGGCCGTGAGCGCGCCGGCCCGCAGCTCGGCGTCGATCGCCATCTGCCGGCCCGGCAGCGCATCGAGCGCGAAGCGCGCCGCGACCTCGGCCACGCGCTCGCTGCCGCGCGCGATCACGAGGTACTGCACGATCGTCAGCACGAGGAACACGATCGCGCCGACGGCGTAGTTCCCCTGCACCACGAACTCGCCGAACGCCGCGATCACGCGCCCCGCGTTCGCCGAGAGCAGGATGAGGCGCGTCGAGCCCACGTTCAGCGCGAGCCGGAAGAGCGTGGTGACGAGCAGCAGCGTCGGGAGCGACGAGAGCGCGAGCGGCGAGCGCGCCGAGATCGCCGAGAGCAAGAGGAGGAGCGAAACGGCGAGGTTCGTCGCGAGCAGGAGATCGAGGAGCGCCGTCGGAAGCGGCAGCACCAGCATCAAGACGACCGATACGACGAGGCCCGCGAGCCACGTCTCCGCCCCCAGCGCCCGCCTCACACGATCCTCCGCCCGTCGAGCGCTCGCCCCAGCGTGATGGGATCGGCGTACTCGAGCTCACCGCCGTGCGGGATGCCGCTCGCGATGCGCGAGACCCGCACCGGCTGCCCATCGGGCGCGTCGATGCCCTTCAGCGCCTGCGCCACGTAGAGCGCCGTGGCCTCGCCCTCGACCGAGAGCGGCGTCGCGATCACCACCTCGCGCACGCCGTCGGCCTTCACGCGCTCGGCCACGCGGCCCACGTCGACGCGCTCGGGGCCCATGCCGTCGAGCGGCGCGAGGAGCGCGTGCAGCACGTGGTAGCGCCCGCGGTAGACGCCGCCGCGCTCGATGGCGACGAGATCCGGCACCCGCGCGACCACGCAGAGGAGCGAGCGGTCGCGGCGCGGATCGAGGCAGAGGCTACAGCGCTCGCCCGAGCCCCAGTTGCCGCACTCGACGCAGCGGTGCACGCGCGTGTGCAGCGTCGCGAGCGAAGTCGCCAGCGACTCGGCGAGCCCTCGCTCCTCTCCGAGCAGATGGTGCACGTAGCGCGTGGCCGTGCGCTCGCCGACGCCGGGCAGGCGAGCGAGGAGCCGGACGAGCTCGCCGATCGGGTCTTCCACGGCGCGAGCCTACCCGCGCCCGGGCGTTCCTGCAGGCCTAAAACAGGCCGGGGATCTTCAGGCCGCCGGTGACCTTCTCGAGCTCGGCGTCGACCATCTCGGTGCTCTTCTTCGCGCCCGCGTTCACGGCGGCGACGATGAGGTCCTGCACCATGCCGAGGTCCTCGGACTTGAGCAGCTCGGGCGCGATTGTGATCGAGACCAGGTCGCGCGCGCCGTTGACGACGACCTTCACCTGGTCGTTGCCCGCGCTCGCCTCGACGGTGGTCGTCTTGAGCTCTTCCTTGCGCTTCTCGATCTTGCGCTGCAGGCGGCTCGCCTGGCGCATGAGCTCGCTCATCCCACCGCGGAAGTGATTCGTCATCGTTCGATCCCTCTACTCTTCTCGACTGCGGGCCGCTCTATACCAACCCGCTCAACCTTCGTCGACGCGCACTTCGACGGTGCGGTCCTTGGCGTCGAAGACCGCCAGCGCCTCGACCACCATGGGGTGATTGAGCGCCTTGCGACGCGTCGCCTCGAGCTTGGCGCGGGCCCGCTCGTCCTCGATCTTGGCGAGGGTGGGCTCGGCGGCCTGCACGGCGACGTCGACCTCGATCACCTCGACGAGGGGGCGGCCCCCGAGCCGGCGCTCCGTGATGTCGGCGATGGCCGACTTCGCCGCCTCGGTATCGGCCTGCTTCGCGTAGAACGAGCCGCGCGCGAGCGCGAGCACCACGCGCTCGGGCGTCACGGCCTTCGGCACGGCATGCGCGAGCACGGCGCCGAGCGCGGGGCGCGTGCCGCCGAGCGCGGCGACGATGGGCTCCCAGAGCGCCATCGCGTCGCCGGGCGACTGGGTGATCGGCGGCATGCGCGGCGCGGCGACCGTCCCGACGCTGGACACGGAGGGCGGCGGGGCGCTCGCGCGCGCGGGGCGCTCGACGGGCGGCGGCTCGACGGCCGGCGCGGCCATCGGCACGGGAGCGATCGCCACGGCGGCGGCCGCGGCGAGGGGCGTGACGCTCGCTCTTGGCTCGACGGGGGCGCTCGGCTCTTCGCGCCGCGCGGTGACGGCGGGCGTGCGATCGCTCGCCATGCGGGCGACCGGGAGCTCGCTGAGGGTGCCGCCGGTGACGGGCGCCGCCGAGGCGCCCGCAGGGCCCCGGCGCGGCGGACCGGACGATCCACCGCCGGTGGGCGGGCCACCGGCGCGACCTCCGCCTCCGCTCGGCCCGGGACCGCGGCGCTCGAGCGCGTCGAGGCGCGCGACGATGTCGGCGAGCGCGCGGAGCGGCGGCCGCGTCGCGATGCGCACGAGCCCCATCTCGAGCACCGTGCGCGGCAACGTCGCCTTCGCCATGTCGTCGACGAGCTGCGAGGCCGCGTGGAAGGCGCGCTGCACCTCGAGCGGCTCGACCTCCTTGGCGAGCGCGACCGCGCGGGCGCGCTCTTCGTCGACGAGGCTCACGAGCTCGGTGTGCTCGCCGCTCGTCCGCAGCACCACGAGATCCCGCAGGAGCTCGACCACGCTGCGCGCGAAGTGGAGCAGATCGAGCCCGCGCGTCGCGAGCAGGTCGACCGCGGCGAGCACCGCTGCGCCGTCGCCGCGGAGGAGCGCCTCGGTCGCGTCGTGCAGGGCCGCGCGATCGGCGATTCCGAGCACGGTCGCGACCTCGCTGCCCACGAGCTTGCCGCCCGAGAACGCCACGATCTGATCGAGCAGCGTGAGCGCGTCGCGCATCGATCCGGCCGCCTCGCGCGCCACGATCTGGATCGCGTGATCGTCGGCCTCGATCCCCTCGGCGGCGAGGATGTGCCGCACGCGCTCGCTCACGACGCTCTGCGGAATGAGGCGGAAGTCGTAGCGCTGGCAGCGCGAGCGGATCGTGATCGGCACCTTCTGCGACTCGGTGGTCGCGAAGATGAACTTCACGTGCGGCGGCGGCTCCTCGAGCGTCTTGAGGAACGCGTTGAACGCGCCCGTCGAGAGCATGTGGACCTCGTCCACGATCACGACCTTGAAGCGGTCGCGCGTGGGACGAAACGGAATCGTCTCCTGCAGGCGCCGCACGTCGTCGACGCTGTTGTTCGAGGCGCCGTCGATCTCGAGCACGTCGAGGTCCGAGCCGACCGTGATCTCCTTGCAGGGATCGCACACGCCGCAGGGCGCGATGGTCGGGCCCTGCACGCAATTGAGGGCCTTGGCGAGGATGCGGGCGGTCGTGGTCTTGCCGACGCCGCGCACGCCCGTGAAGAGGAACGCGTGCGCCACGCGGCCGGACGCGATCGCGTTCCCGAGCGTGCGCGTCACGTGCTCCTGACCGGAAAGGTCGGCGAACGTCTGCGGGCGGTACTTCCGAGCGAGGACCGTGTACGACATCGGGAGCCGGCGACCCTAGCACGGCCACGCGCGCCGGATCACGACGCCCGAGCGCTCGTGCTAAACGCAGCGCGCCATGACGGTCGAGCTGTACTCGGAGCGCATCGAGGGTGCCGCGGGCGCGCGCGTGGTGCTCTTTCTCCACGGCATCCTCGGGAGTGGGCAGAACCTGCGCACGACCGCCAAGCGCCTGGTCGAGGCGCGCCCCGATCTCTCGGCGTGGCTCGTCGATCTGCGTGGGCACGGGCGCTCGCCGAAGGGCACGCCGGGCGCGTCGATCGATGCGTGCGCCGAGGATCTCGTGGCGCTCGTGAAGGGCGCGCCGCTCGCGGGCGTCGCCGGCCACAGCTTCGGCGGCAAGGTCGCGCTGGCGCTCGCCACGAAGATCCCGGTCGGCGACGTCGTCAGCATCGACAGCGTGCCCGGCACGCGCGCGCCGCTGCGCGGCGGCGACACGCCACTCGCCGTGCTCGACACGGTCGAGGCGCTGCCGCCGGTGCTCCCCACGAAGGCCGCGTTCATCCGTGCCGTGAGCGAGAAGCACGGGAGCGCCATCGGCCAGTGGCTCGCGCTCAGCACCGAGCCCACCGAGGGCGGCGTGCGCTTCGCGCTCGATCCCGGCGAGATCCGCGCGCTGCTCGCCGACTATTTCGCGCGCGACGACTGGCCCGTGGTCGCCACGCCGCCGCCGGGCGCGCGGATGCACCTCGTGATCGGGGAGCGCTCCATCTCGTACACGCCCGAAGACCGCGCCCACGCCGAGCGCATCGCCTCGCGCGAGCCGCGCGTCACGGTGCATCGGCTGCCGGCCGATCACTGGGTGCACGTCGACGACCCCGAAGGGCTACATCGCGTGCTCGTCACCGAAATCGCGGGAGGTGCCTCGTGAAGATCGTCGTCGTGGGCGGTGGGCCGGCCGGTGTCGCGGCGGCCGTGGAAGCGGCGCGCACGGGCGCGGGCGTCACGCTCGTGAGCGAGTCGGCGATCGGCGGTCGTGCGACGCACGCGAGCCTCGTTCCTTCGAAGGTGCTCCTGCACGCGGCGGAGGCCCGGCGCGCGCGACGCGCGCAGGGGCTCGCCTCGCCCGCCGACCTCGCGGCGATCCACGCCGAGACCGAGTCGCTCGCGAAGGCGCGCGCCGATCGCATGCGCCTCGCGCTCGCCGACGCGGGGGCGCGCGTCGTCGAGGGGGTCGCGCGCTTCGTCTCTCCGAAGGAGCTCGAGGTCACGGCGGCGGGCGGCGCGACGCGCACGTTGCCGTTCGATGCGGCCATCGTCGCCGCGGGCTCCGAGCCGCGCTTCCCGCCGGGCTTCTTCGGCGAGGCCGGCAAGCCCGATGGGCACTTCGTGTTCGCCCCGCGGCACGTGCGCGCGATGCTGGAGCTCCCCAAGACGCTGCTCGTGATCGGCGGCGGCGCGACGGGCGCCGAGCACGCCTACGCGTTCCAGGCGATGGGCGTCGAGGTCACGTGGATCCTCGACGAGCTCGGCATCCTGCCGCGCTTCGATCGCGAGCTCGCCGACTCGCTCGGCGACGTGCTCATGGAACGCGGCATCAAGATCGTGCACGGCAAGCGCGTGCTGAGCGTCGTGCACGATCCGAAGCAGGGCGTGCTCGCGAAGCTCGATGGCGGGCGCACCTACTCCGCCGAGCGCGCGTTCGTCGCCTTGGGGCGCAAGGCCGACACGGCGCGGCTCGGGCTGGCCGAGCTCGGCGTCACGCTCGCCGAGGACGGCACGATCCCGGTCGATGGCTTCGGCGTGAGCGCGCTGCCGTCGATCTACGTCGTGGGCGATGCGACGGCCGGCGGCCAGTCGAGCGCGCGCGCCGAGGCCACCGGATGGACCGCGGGGCGCCACGCGACGCGCCGGCCCGTGGATCCGGTCGTGCCTTCGACGCTCGTCGAGGCCGTCTACACCAGCCCCGAGCTCGCGTACGTCGGGCTGTCACCGGGCGGCGCCACGCGCCGCGGGGTGCCCTACGACCTTCTGACGAGCGACTTCGCCTCGAGCCTGCGCGCGACCTTCGACGGCGCGGGCCGCGACCCGCACGCGCGCGGACTGCTGCGTGTGGTCACCGAGCCCGAGGGTGGGAAGATCCTCGGCGCGACGGCAATCGGCCCGCACGCCGCCGAAGTGCTCGCGCCGATCGCGGTGGCGCTGCGTCTCGGCGCGCGCGCCCGCGACCTCGCGCACGTGTTCCTGCCGTCGCCGAGCTACGGCGAGATCGCGACCGCAGCGCTCAGGTGAGCCGCGCGCTCGGTCCTCGGGGTCCGATACGCGGCCCCCTCCATCGGGAGTGAATCCCGATGGAGCCTCCCCCTCGTATCGCTCCGCGCGAGAGGGCGACAGGTTTCCCGTCACCCTCTCACTCGTCCCAATCGAGGCCGTCCACCCGGATGCCGCCCTCGTGCAGCGCTGCCGCCATGGCGCGGGCATTGGCCCAGCGCACCTTCGGGTCGTTCTTCAGCGCGCGGTCGATGGTGTCGGTGAAGGCCGGGCCGAGCTCGGGGCGGAGCTTGGCGAGCGAGGGAGCGCTCGTCTTCGTCACCCGCTCCATCAGCTCGCCGAGATCCTCGGCGTCGTAGGGCGGATCGCCGATCGTGGCGGTGTAGAGCACGGCGCCCGCGGCCCACACGTCACTCCGCTCCGTGAGCTCTTCCCCGCGCCACTGCTCGGGGCTCATGTAGTGCGGCGTCCCGAGGCGCACGCCGTCGTGGGTGCGGATCGAGTCGGCCTCCATCGAGTCGCCGCGCACCTTCGCGATGCCGAAGTCGAGGAGCTTGACCCGCAGGTCGTCGCCCTCGAACGCGAGGAAGATGTTCTCCGGCTTCACGTCGCGATGGATGATCCCGTGCGCGTGCACCGCGGCGAGCACGCTGAGCAGCTGGTGCCCGATCTCGACGACCTCCTTGGCCTCGAGCGGGCCCTCGTCGAGCGCGTCGAAGAGGTCCTTTCCTTCGAGCCGCTCGAGCGCGATGTAGGCGCGGCCGCGCTCGTCCTTGCCGGCGTCGATCACGACGGGGATCCCCGCGTGCGGAATCCGCCGCATGACGCGCGCCTCGTGCAGGAAGCGCGCGACGTGCTGGGGCTGGGCCGCGTAGCGGTCGTGGAGCACCTTGATGGCCACGGGCTGCCCCGTCTGCGCGTCGCGGCCGTCGAACACGGCGCCCATGCCGCCCTCGCCGAGGAGCGCGTCGATGCGGAAGCGGCCGGCGATCGAGCTCCCGATGCGCTCGCTGCCCTCGCGGGGCACGGCCTTCACGCCCTCGGGAACGAGATCCACGAGCGTGTCCGTCGGGCGGCGGCGGCGGAGGTCTCTCGCCAAGCGGCCCTACTCTACACCCAGGCCGGGGCGCTTCTCACCAGGCCGCATCGATGCCGACCGCCGAAGGCGTGTGCGTCCCGTCGGGCGCCGCGAGCGAGACCTCGAGGCGCGCGTCGCTCCCGGCGAGCGCCGCGGTGTCGATGCGCTCGTAGCGGTCCCAGCCGTCGGGCGTGGCCGGCAGCGTGATGCGCGCGCGCTCCTCGTCGTTCACGAGCACGCGAAGCACGCCGCCGCCGTGCTGGCCGTCGGGGATCGCCCAGCGCACGACGATCTCGCGGCCCGCGCGCAGGTGCGGCCACACGATGCGGCGCATCTGCCCGCGGCGGCCGGTCGGCAGGATGGCGAGCGGCTCGGGCACGTGGCCGACCTCGATGGGCCCGCCCGAGAGCGCGAGCCCGAACATGCCGTCGAGCCCTTGGTCGAAGTGACTGCACTCCCAGCTCATGTGCTCCCAGGCGAGGAAGTCGCAGGGCACGTCGCGGCCGTTCTCCTGCAGGAGCACGATCGCGTGCCGGACCCCCTCGTAGGTCGCCAGGTGGAAGGGGCCCTCCGCGGCACGGACGCGACGCACGCCGCCGATCGCGAGGAGCAGCACGAGCACGGCGAGCGAGGCCGCGAGACCGACACGCCGCGGCCCGCGCTCGAGCCCGGTACGAGCAGCCGCGGCGAGCCACGCCAGCGTCACGGCCGAGGCCGGCGCGAGGGCGAGCGCGGCGATCGGGCGAAGGCCCACGTCGTTCGTGCCGAGCCCGGGCGCGAGGCCCACGAGCGTGAGCGCGGCGATCGCGAGCGCCGTGCCGCGATCGCTCGCCTCGAGCAGGCCGAGGCCCGTGCCGACCAGGGCGAGCAGAGCCAGCGGCAGGACGAGGCGCGAGGGCCCCTCGTGCTCGACGGCGTGCGCGAGCGCGGCGAGCGGGCTCACCACGTCGCGGAAGAGCGCACGCCCGTCCTCGGTGCCGAGCGCGACGCCGAGGCCGAGCAGCAGCGAGATCGCCCCGAGCGCGCGCCGCCGCGCGAGCGCTCGCTCGATGCCCACGACGAGGAGCGTGTGCACGAGCAAGGGCGCACCGCCCGCCTCGATCTGCGCGCGCACGCTCGGGAGCGCCGCGACCACGGCCACCGCCCCTGCCGCGACCTCGGCCGGGACGAAGCGCGCGGCGACGCGCACGAGCGCTGCCACGAGCAACGCGCCGACGAGGATGTGCACGACGAGCGCGACCACCGCCGCGACGCGATCCTCGGTGCCCGCCGCGAGCAGGGCGTCGCGCACGGCGCCGGCGAGCGGGCCGCCGCCGATGCGCGGCTCGGGCAGGCCGAAGGGCAGCTCCGAGACCCAGAGCGCGATCGCGGCGATCGCGGCGACGAGCGCGGCGCGCGGGCCTCGCCGGCCGAGCACCACGCGCGCGCGCGCGAGCGGCCGAGCGAGGCGGAACGTGAGGTCGATCGAGGCCGCGAGCGCCGGCACGAAGAACGAGAGCGCCGCCCAGTGGAAGCGGTGCCCCTCGTAGGCGTAGCGCGCGAAGATCTGGATGGAGAAGAAGAGCGCGAGCAGCGAGGCGAGCGTGAGCGCCTTGGCGCGGCGACCGAGCGCGATCACGCCGGGCAGCGCGAACGCGAGGATCGAGAAGGCCTGCCGCAGGCCGTACTCGCCCTCCCAGAGCCGCACGAGCCCTTGCTCGAAGGGCACCGAGAAGAGGTCCGTGTGCGAGGCCGCCTCCGGGTGGCCGCCCACCACGACGAGCGTGCGCTGGTAGCCGGTCATCCACGGCGCGCCGAACAGGTACGTGTTGAGCGCGCCCGCCAAGCCGAGCACGACGGCGCCGCCGGCGATCGCGCCGCCGAGTGGCTTCCGGCCGGCGTGCGCCAGCGCGAGGAACGTCAGCGGCACGAGGAACGCGACCGTGGTCGGGCGCACCACGACGGCCATGCCGAAGAGGAGGCCGGCGAGGGCGCCGCGCCGCGGGCTCTCGTCCGCCTCGACGAGCACCGCGAGGCCCTGCGAGAAGCACGCGAGCAGGAACACGTCGGTCGAGAAGTCGTAGGCGTTCTGCCCGACGATGGCCGAGCCGAACACGAACGCGATCGCCGCGGTCGCGGCGGCGGGCGGCGAGGTGAAGGCGCGCGCGAAGCGGAACAGGCCCGCGCACACGACGCCGAGCGCGAGCAGGTTGAACAGGAGGGTGCCCGCGAGGCCGAACGCGAAGACGAGTGGGCTCGCCGCCATCGGCAGCAAGTAGTTGTGCTTGGGCCAGTGCTCGCCGTTCCTTCCGAGGGCGACGTTGCTCCACCCGGAGTCGAGCTCGCGGTTCCAGCCGAGCGAGCCGTCGTACCAGCTCGCGCAGAACTCGCCCTGGTCGAGCGAGAGCCGCTCGGTGATCGTGACGGCGACGTTCGTGTAGAAGCGGCCGTCGCGGAAGAGCCACGTGTTCGCGTGCAGGCCGGGCAGGATCGCGGACAACGCCATCACCGCGCCGAGCAGCGCCACGGCGAGCACGGGCGAGGGACGCAAGCGCTCCGGGATCACGGCGCGGACCATAGCCGAAATGGAGCGGGCGCGCGGCGCGTCATGGCGCGGCGGCCGCGTCGAGCCACTCGTCGCCGAGGCCGACCACCTCGACGATCGCGATCGCCTCGGCCATCGCCGCATCGGCGCGCGCCGGGATCGCGCGGGCCAGCACGCGCGCGAGATCGCCGCGCCAGCGCAGCTCGCGCTCGGCCCCCTCGAGCGTGGTCGAGAAGGTCCACTCGAGCGACCAGATCACGTCGGCGGCCCAGTCGGCGAGCATCGCCTCGGGATCGCCGGGGCTCGTCGCGCGCCGCGCGGCCGCGGCGAAGCTCTCGGCCCAGGGCCGCGCGAAGGGCGCCGGCGTGCCACGTCGCGCGATCGCCTCGAGGGCACGCGCGAAGGCGGCATGCATCGCGCCCCAGCGTGTCGGCGCTTCCGCGACGCGATCGAGCGATCGCGCGAGGGCGTGCACGTCGAACGCGAGCGCATCGCCGGGCGGCAGCCCTTCCTGCGCGAGCCGGGCGAGCCGCTCGGCCTCGATCGCCTCGTACCGCGCGAAGGAGACGTGCCGGCGCCGCTCGAGCGGGATGCGCCCGTCGACGCGGCGGTCGACCGAGAGCCGGCCGCGGCGATCGAGGAGCGAGGGCAGCGCCGCCTCCACCGTGAGCGCGGGCCGCTCGCCCATCGTTCGGCAGGGGCAGCGATGGTCGGTCCCGATGCGGCCCCCCGCGGGCGTCGCCGCGAGGAGGAACGGATAGCGCGCGCAGCTGCGCGGCTTGATGCCCGTGGTGTGGATCTCGCAGCGCCGATCGCTCGCGAGGAACGTGCAGCCACCGCCCGTGCCCGGCGCGAGCACGGCGAGCGTCCGGCCGCGCACGATCGCGCCCGGGCGCAGGGCCTCGATCGGCGCGCGCTCGGCCTTCGCCACGGGACCGAGCAGGTGCACGTCGGTGCAGCAGAGCCCGTCGCCCGCGCACGCGTAGCGCGCACCGGGCCGCACCTTCAGCGGCCGCGCCGGCGCTTCACCGGATCTGGATCCGCGCGATTCCATCGGCTCACGGGGTGAGCGCTCTCGTCGTGATCAGAATCCGACCTCGAAGCCCGCGGCGATGTCGAGCGTGAAGAGGAAGGCGGGGAAGTTGAAGACCAACGTCGGCTGCAGATGGATGCCGAAGTTCGGGAGGAACCGGTATCCGATGGTCGAGCCGAAGTCGATGCCCTGGTAGCCCGACGCGCCCCACGGCGCGTAGTTGTTCCGGTCGCCCGAGCGGCCGAGCGAGACCTGGATCTGGCCGTACGCGACGAAGCCCAGGTGCAGGTGCACGTGGAAGCCGGTGGGCACGGGGTCGGTCAGCTCGGTCTCCACGCGGAGGCCGATCTGCATGAACGAGAGCGTTCCCTGGCCCGAGAGCGGCTGGAACCGGAACATCGCAGCGACGGCGAACCAGCGCGGGATGATGTAGTAGCCGATGTCCAGACGCAGCGCGAAGTTGGCCACGAAGCCGGGCGACTCGACGTAGAAGCAGTGCCGATCGGTGAACGGGCACGTCTGCGCGCGGTCGGCCGCGAGCTGGCCGACGCCTGCGAGCAGGCCGCTGTCGTCGTAGCCGTAGAGGTTCGAGTTGCCGGGGATCGGGCAGTTCACGCCCGGCGTGCAGCCCGCGACCGTGGCCGCGCCCGGGTAGCGGTCGTAGGTGACGAACTGGTTGTACTCGCTCGCGGGCACGGGCTGCGGGTTCTCCACCGCGGCGCAGTCGCCGTCGTCGCCCGCGCCGGCGTCCTCGTTGCAGACGTTGCGGTCCGTGGGCATGCCGCCCGTCACGTAGCTCGCGCCGAGCCCCGCGCTCACGCGCGCGAAGAACCGCGGCGCCTCGCTGCCGCCGCCGCCGCCCTCGTGCTCGTCACCGTCCCCGATCGCGCAGAGATCCTCGTCGCAGTTGCCCGACGCGCACTCGCTGTCGGAGTGGCACGAGTCGCCGAGCTGGCGCGTGCCGCCGCTCGAGGTGCCGTGGCAGCCCGGCAGGTTCGGCGGGCACTCCTCGTCCGAGCACTGGGTCGGCGGCGCGCGGCCCGGCAGCGCGGGCGCGCTCGTCGAGCGCGTGGCGACGATCGGCACGCTGATGGGCGAGGTCTGCGAGCCCGCGAAGCTGATCGGGCTGCCGCTCGCGTCGAACACGGCGATGTAGTAGTTGACCTCGGGCTCGAAGACGTCGTTGCACGGGATCTCGTAGCCGAAGCCCCGGCCCACGCGCTCCATCTCGGCGCGCTCGAAGTCGCGCATGCCGTGGCCGCGGTAGTAGAGATAGACGTGCGCCGGGCGCCCAGGCACCTCGACGTAGACGGGCACCGGCGTCTGGCGCAGCTGCTCCTGCACCGGCTGGTGCACGAGATCGCCGACCGGGCCCCCGCTCGGCGGCGTGTCGTCCGGCGGCGGCTCGACCTGCACGGGACCCGTGCCGGTCCCGGTGCCGGAGCCCGCGCGCGCGTGCGCCTGCGTCCAGATGAGCTGGATGTCGGGCGTCGACAGGAGCGGGTCGAGCGCGACGCTGCCGTCGGCCTGGAGCGCCTGCACGAAGTAGTTGAGGCCGGCGCCGTTGTCGCCGAGACCGGCGATCGCGACGATGCCGAGGTTCACGTAGGTGCGCGCCAGCGGCGAGCCCGTCACGTGCCCGCGCGTCGCGGTGTCGAGCGCTTGCTGGAGCAGCGTCTGCGCCTGCTCGATCTCGAGGTTGTTGTAGGCCTCCATGGCCTGCCGGTTCAGGTCGAGGACCTGCTGCAGCGGGCGCTGCGCCGAAGCGGCGCTCGGCGCGAACGAGGCGAGCACGAGGCTCAGGAGGAGCGCGGCGCCCGCGACGGTCGGAGTGCGGAAGCGCGAGAGTGAGCGATTCATGTCCGGTGAGCCCCAGTACGAAAGGCCAGCGGGCGCGAGAATAGCGGCCCGACGGCCGATTTGGAAAGTGCCGAGACGCCCGGTCCGTGCGAGTCTCGCGCCCCCGCCATGAGCCACTCTGCCTTTCGAGCCGCTGGCGACGTCGCCTTTTCGGGTGATGCGCTCGCCGAGGCGACCACGCGATTCCGTGAGACCACCCACGTCGTGCGCGATCCGGCGACCGGCGCCGTCGGGGTCGCCTTCGCCGACGTGGGCCTCCCGGTCCTCGCCACGCTCCCGCCGCTCTATCCCGAGTGGCTGGGGGATCGGGCCTTCAACGAGGCCCACCGTGTCCGCTTCCCCTACGCGACGGGCGCCATGGCGAACGGGATCGCGACGACCCGCATCGTCATCGAGATGGCGCGCGCCGAGATGCTCGGCTTCTTCGGCGCCGCGGGCCTCGGCCGCGAGCGCGTGGAGGCCGCCGTCGACGAGCTGATGCGCGAGCTCGGCCCGGAGCGCACCTGGGGCGTGAACCTCATCCACTCGCCCAACGAGCCCGCGCTCGAGGCGGCGGTGGCCGACATGCTCATCCGCCGCGGCGTGCGACGCGTGGAGGCCTCGGCCTTCATGGGCCTGACCCCGGCGATCGTGCGCTACGCCGTCGCCGGCCTGCGCCAGGCGCCCGACGGCACGATCGTGCGCGAGCGGCACGTGATGGCGAAGGTCTCGCGGCCCGAGGTCGCGCGGCACTTCATGTCGCCGGCCCCGGCGGCGATGCTCGCGCAGCTCGTGAAGGACGGCCTCGTCACCGCGGCCGAGGCGCAGCTCGCCGCGCACGTGCCGATCGCCGACGACGTGACGATGGAGGCCGACTCGGGCGGCCACACCGACAACCGCACGCTGACGGTCGTCCTGCCGATCCTGCTCGCGCTCCGCGACGAGCTCGCGCAGAGGCACGGCTACGCGACGCCGATCCGCGTGGGCGCCGCAGGCGGTCTCGGCGCGCCGGGCGCCGTCGCGGCGGCCTTCGCGCTGGGCGCGAGCTACGTGCTGACGGGCTCGGTGAACCAGTCGGCCGTGGAGTCCGGGCTGAGCGAGGCGGGGCGCGCGATGCTCGCCACCGCCGGCATGGCCGACGTGGTGATGGCGCCGGCGGCCGACATGTTCGAGCTCGGCGTGAAGGTGCAGGTGCTCAAGCGCGGCACGATGTTCGCGCCGCGCGCCCAGCGCCTCTACGAGGTCTACGTCACGCACGAGTCGATCGAGCAGATCTCGGACGACGTGCGCGCGCGCCTCGAGAAGGAAGTGCTCGGCCAGAGCCTCGACTCGGTGTGGGCCGAGACGCAGGCGTTCTGGAGCAAGCGCGACCCGCACGAGCTCGCCAAGGCCGACGCGTCGCCGAAGCACAAGATGGCGCTCTGCTTCCGCTGGTACCTCGGGCTCTCGTCGCGCTGGGCGATCACCGGCGAGCCGAGCCGCAAGCTCGACTACCAGGTGTGGTGCGGGCCGGCGATGGGCGCGTTCAACGACTGGGTGAAGGGCAGCTTCCTCGAGCCGGCCGAGAACCGCTCGGTCGTGCAGATCGCACGGAACCTGCTCGAGGGCGCCGCGGCGATCACGCGCGCGCACCAGCTGCGGACCTACGGCGCGCCGCTACCGGCCGCAGCGTTCCGCTTCGCGCCCCGACCGCTCGAGTGAGCGCGCGTCGGGCGCTGGCGCTCGTGGTCCTGCTGGCCGGCTGCGACACGATCGAGCGGCCCTGCCGCTTCTCGTTCGCCGCCGTCGATCTCTCGAGCCGCGAGGCCGGCGAGGTGCGCTTCGGCGTGCGCGACGCGCGCGGCGTGACGGTGGCGCTCGAGGGCACGCTGAGCCTCGAGATGCGCGAGCACCACGGCGCGGACGACGACGGATCGGGGCGCCTCCTCTGCAGCGCGACGGTGCTCTTGCCGCGGAGCGCCTACCGGGGCGATCCGCTCGAGGCGAGCGCCGCGCTGCACTTCGCGCCGGCCTGCGAGCGCGCGGCGCAGGGAGCGCAGGCGCGGGCGACGCTGACCTTGACCGAGGCCGATGGCCACATCGTGCGCTGGGCCGGCCTCGGCGGGCCGTTCACCGCGTGGCTCGAGCCGGTGGTCGAGTAGAGTGCGGGGCATGACCCTCGATGCGCTGAACGTGCAGCACGAAGAGACCGACGGACGAGGCGCCTTCTTCGTCGAGCGCGGCGGCGAGCGCCTCGCCGAGATGACCTACAGCCGCACCTCGCCTTCCTTGATCATCGTCGATCACACCGAAGTGAACGCGAAGCTCCAGGGCATGGGCGTCGCCCGGCGTCTGCTCGACACGCTCGTCGCCTGGGCGCGGAAGACCGGGACGCGCGTCGCCGCGACGTGCCCCTACGCGCGCGCGCAGTTCGAGAAGGACGCTTCGATCCAGGACGTCTACGAGCGCTGATCGGCTCGCGTTCGGGCGAGCCGCCTCAGCGTCGCGCGCGGATCGCGTCGCGCGCCGGCCCGGGCGGCAAGAGCTCGAGGGCGCGATCGAAGACCGCGAGCCGCGCCGCCGCCGTCTCGGCGCGATCGGCGAGCTCGATCGCGGCGCGCAGCACGGCCGCGTCCTGCGTGCGCCCGAAGAGCTCGACCATCACGCGGGCCGCCTCACCGAGCTTGCCCGCGCGACGCAGCTCGTCGGCGCGCGTCCGCAGCTGCGCGGCATCGTCGGCCGAGAGTGAGCGCGACGCCGTCTGCGCGATCGCGGCGCGATGCATCGCGAGCTCGCCCGCGCCGGCCTCGCCGAGCGTGCGCTCGAGCGCCTGCACCTCCGCCTCCGCGAGCGCCGCATCTCCGCCCGCGAGCGCGCGCCCGATCGCCTCGCGGAGCGCGACGGCCGCCTCTTCCGCGTCGGCCGCGCCGAGCGCGTCGGTCAGCCGCGACAGACCGCGATCGATCGCGAGGGGCTCCCGCGACGAGCGCGCGAGCACCACGTGCGCGCGCAGCGCCACCACCGTCCCGGCGTGTGCGGCCACGATCGCACGCAGACGCGCGTGCGCGCCGTCCACGTGCCCCGCCGCGAGCGCGGACTCGGCGGCGTGCAGCTTGGCCACGAGCGCACCTTCCCCGCGCGAGCTCTCCGCCACGCGATCCCAGGCCGAGATCGCTTCGTCGTGCCGGCCGAGCGCGCTCAGCACGCGCGCGAGCCCGGTGCTCGCGAGCACGTCGGTCCCGCCGGCGCGCAGCGCTTCGGCGAAGGCGTGGAGCGCGCCCTCGAGGCGGCCCGCGCCCTCGAGCGCGAGCCCGCGCGCACGCAGCACGGTGGGCCCTTCGCCCTCGAGCGCGCGCCCGAGCTCTTCCCAGGGCAGGCCCGGCGCGCCCGCGGCGCCGCGCGCCGCCGCGAGCTCGATCGCGCGCGCGATCTCCGTCGGCCCCGAGAGCCCGCCACGCTCCAGCGCCGCGCGGGCGAGCGAGGCCGCGCGATCCGCATCGCCCGTCACGCGCTCGGCCGCCGCGAGCAGCGCCGTCGAGGCGAGCACGGCGTGACGCTCGCGCCGCGCGAGCTCCTCGGCCGCGCGCATCACGCTCTCGGCGCTCGCGCGCTCGTCGTCGAGCACGGAGGCGAGCGCCTCGGCCAGCGCGACCACCGGACGATCGTCCTCGGGCGCGGGCCCACCGTCGAGGCAGGCCGCGAGCGACGCCGCGCGGGCCCGCGCGCGCTCGAGCGCCTCGCGCGCCGGCTCCGGCCGCCCTCCGGGAACGCGCTCGCCGACGATCACGAGACGCTCCCCCTCGATCGACGCGCGCAGCGCGAGGCCGCTCGCCGAAGGCACGCGCACGCCTGCCGGAACGAGCGCCTGCTGCAGGATCGCGCGGAGCGGGCGCTCGACCCGCAAGACCCCGCGCTCGACGTCGAAGCGCGCGAGGCCGCCCGCGAGATCGTGCGCGAGCGCGATCGCCGGCCGCGGCGTGCGAGGAAACGCGCGCGCGCCCTCGAGCACGAGCAGGAGATCCTCGCCGTCCCAGCCCCACGCGAGCTCCACGGCGAGCGCGAAGAGCTCGCTCGAGAGCGCGAGCGAGGCGCGCGGCCCCTCGGCGGGAACGAGCCGGACCTCGCCCCCGACGGCGGCGCCGAGGGCGGTGGCGAGCGAGCGGAGGCCGATCGAGACGTGGATCTCGAGCAGCGTGGCGCGGCGATGCCGGAACGCGCGCCAGCCCTCGGTGAGCGAGAAGCGGCCCTCGCGCGGCACGAGCTCCGAGCGCAGCTTCTCGACGCGCACGCCGCTCTCGAGCACGAGCGGCGCGTCGAGCACGAGCTCGGTGCGCCCGCGATCGAAGCGCAGCCCGAAGCGCGGCGCGCGGCTCTCCGAAGGAGACGTCGTTGCCTCCGCCTGGGCCAGGCGCGCGCTCATCCGTGCACGAAGCTCGTGAAGCGCGCCCAGGGCTCGCCGAGCGCGCTCGTCAGCGTGCTGCGCAGATCCGCGAGGCCCGCCTCCTCGGCCCCCGCCCCGATCGCGCGCTCGAGCGTGAGCATCGCCGCGAGCTTGCGGTCGCGCGCCGCGTACGACGCCGCGAGCAGCGGCAGGATGTCCTTCTCGTCCCCGCCGAGCGCGAGCGAGCGGCGCAAGAGGCCGATGGCCTCGCCGGCGCGATCCTGCGCGAGGTGCGTCGCGCCGAGGCGACGGAACAAGTCGGCCGTCACCGGCCCGTCCTGTCCCCACTGGATCGCGAGGCGCAAGATCTCGTGCGCCCAATCGGTGCGCGCGAGGCTCGCGTACGACGAGCCGAGCAGGCCGAGGCCCTCGGCGATCGTCGCGCGCACTTCCTTCGAGAGGCTCTGCCCCTCCATCGTGCGCAGCAGCATCGAGAGCGGCCCCGGCCAGGTGCCGAGGAGCTGTACGACGCGCTCGTGCTCGCCGTTCGCCGACGCGCTCCGACCCGCGCGCACGAGCTCGAGATCGATCGAGAACGGCGAGCGGCCCTGCGTCGCGCGCGCCGCCTCGTCGCGGATGCCCTGCCGCACGAGCTCGCGCAGCGCCGAGATCGCGAGCTCGCTCGGGCCACTGGCGCGCGTGACCTTCACGATCGGCTCGCCCACCATCGGCACACGCAGCGACTCCAGCCGGATCCCGAAGATCGGCGCGAGGAGCACGTAGCGAAAACCGATCGCCGACTGGATCTGCTCCGGCGTCGCGCCGAGCGGAATCGCGCCCACGGGCTCGTCGTCCCCGAGCAGGGCGGCCGCGAGGCGGCGCTTGAACTCACCGAGCGCCATGCGCTGCGGCGGGCCGCCCTCGGTGCCGAACTCGATCTGGGAGCCGTCCGGGTTGCGCTGATCGACCGCCAGCGCCGTGATCCGCAGGCCCGCGACGACCGCGAACGCGACGAAGCGCGCGCCGACGATGCCGTTCAGCTGCGCGAACGCGGCCGAGCCCTCGCCCAGCCGCTCGAACCAGCCATCGGCCCGAACGTCGTCGAGCGGGATCTCGCGCGGTGCAGAGCTCACGGGACCCGGCATGATCGCGTCGGGCCCGCGCCTCCGTCAACCGCGTTCGCGCGGGCGGGGACCGATCAGCTCCCGCGGCGGAACCATTCCTGGATCTGGCGCGCCTCGTCCTGGCTGAGCGCCGGGTACGACGAGCCGCGGGGCGGCATGGGCGTGCGGTCGTCGGGGCCGACCATCAGGTCGTAGCCTTGGGCGCGCTGCGCGATGACGGAGGACAGGCTGCTCGGGGTGTTGCCCATCGCGTACGCCGAGGCGAAGCGCAGGATCTCCTCGGGCGTCTCGAGGTACACGCCGTGGATCACGGCGTCGGGGTCGCCGCCGCGGCGATGGCAAGGCGTGCACGAGCGCGCGAAGAGCGCCATCGCGCGATCGCGCACGGGGTCGGCACCGCCGTCGACGCCGGCATCGACGCCTGTCGTGCTGCTGCTTCCGGAAGACGACGACGACTGCGTCCACGACCAGTCGCCGTCGTCCGACGACGAGGACGACGACTGTGATCCGCCGCAGCCCGCGATCGCGAGCGCCACGAGGCCGAGCGCGCCGAGCGCCCTCACGCCTTCGCTCCGGCCGCCGCGGCGAGACCGCGCTCGAGATCCGCCTTCAGATCGTCCTCGGCCTCGAGGCCGACCGACAATCGGATGAAGCCGTCGTCGATCCCGAGCTTCTCGCGCGCCGCCTTCGGCACCGAGCCGTGCGTCATCACCGCGGGCAGCTCGATGAGCGACTCCACGCCGCCGAGGCTCTCGGCGCACACGAACACGCTCACCGTGCGCAAGAGCGCGCGCGCCGCCGGCTCGCCGCCCTTCACCACGAACGAGATCATCCCGCCCGGGCCCTTCATCTGCCGGCTCGCGAGCGCGAAGCCCGGATGCGACTCGAGACCGGGGTAGATCACCTTCTCGACGCCCGGCTGCCGCACGAGCCACTCGGCGATGCCGCGCGCGCTCTTCACGTGCCGCTCCATGCGCACGGGCAAGGTCTTGATGCCGCGCAGCACCATGTAGCTGTCGAAGGCCGACTGCACCGCGCCGATCGCGTTCTGCAGGAAGCGCAGCTTCTCGGCGAGCGCCGCGTCGCTCGTGAGGATCGCGCCGCCGACCACGTCGCTGTGGCCGTTGAGGTACTTCGTGGTCGAGTGCACGACCATCGTCGCGCCGAGCGCGAGCGGCTGCTGGAGCATCGGCGTCGCGAAGGTGTTGTCGACGGCGAGCACGAGCCCGCGCTTCTTGCAGACCTCGGCGACGGCGGCGATGTCGAGGATCTTCAAGGTCGGGTTCGTCGGCGTCTCGAGCCACACGACCTTGGTGCTCGGCCGCAGCGCGCCCTCGAGCGCCGAGGGATCGGAGAGATCGACCTGCGTCGTCTCGATCCCCATCGGCTTCATGACCTTGTCGAGGATGCGGAAGCTGCCGCCGTAGAGATCGTCGCCCGCGACGACGTGGTCGCCCGGGCGCAGCGTGTGGAGGAACGTCGTCATCGCAGCACAGCCCGACGAGAACGCGAGGCCGTGATCGGCGCCCTCCATCGCGGCGAGGCAGCGCTCGAGCGTGTTGCGCGTCGGGTTGCCGGTGCGCGCGTACTCGAAGCCCTTGTGCACGCCCGGCCCGTCCTGCGCGAAGGTCGAGGCGAGGACGATCGGCGTCATGACGGCGCCCGAGCTCGGGTCGGGCTCCTGGCCGGCGTGGATGGCGAGGGTGTCGAGGTGAAACGAGCGCTCCATGCGGCCGTGCTTACCACGGTGACCGTGCGAGCGGATCGGGCTGCCTTTGTTGCGGCGCAGTGGACGAGCGCGCTAGCCTGACGTGGACCAGGAGCTTCCATGCGCCTTTCTCCTTCGTTCCTCGCCGCTTCCGCCGTCGCCGTGCTCGCGCTCGCGAGCTGCAGCACGCCGGCCCAGCCCATCTACGCCGACCTGAGCTACCAGGTGCGCTGCACCCATCAGGACGGGACGCCGATCTCCGGCTGCACGAGCCCGGGGCGCCGCGACATCTTCGGGTTCAACGGCGACATGGGCGCGCGCTTCAGCTGCACGACGACCGAGCGGGCTGGGAGCCGCTCGGTGAGCTTCACCGTGTCGGCGCGCGACGCGACCGGCCGCAACCTGGGCGTCTCGCTCCAGAACGCGAGCGTCGCCTCGACCGGCGGCCCCGTGAGCGGCACCTGCCAGTTCACCTTCACGGACGGCAACACCTACGGCGGCAACTGCGCGGCGACCGCGCCCTCGCCCACGCAGCCCTGCCAGGTCTCGAACATCCAGTTCACGACCGACACGGACACGGGCCTGCCGCTCACGAACGTGAGCGTGCTCTGCCTCGACGCGCCGAGCATGCCGGTGGTGGATCCGCCGCTCGTGCGCGGCGTCAGCTCGCCCGAGAGCGAGACGATGCCGATGCAGATCCACTTCTACTCGTGCCCGGTGATCCAGCGCTGAGCTGCTTTTCAGGGGCGCTGAGCGCGCCCCTCGCGGGACCGGCGGAGCCGGATCCCGCTCACCCCGGCTCCGCTCGCGTGCGCTCGCGAGCGGGCCCGGTCGTCACGCGCAGGTAGCCGCGTCGTCGCCGGATCTGTCGCGCCCAGCCGCATCGGCTCGTTCGAGCCTGTAGGTGGCGGGGGGCGCGTGGCGCGACCGCTTCGGGGCCGCGAGCGGCTCAGCAGTCGTCTTCGCTCGGCGCGTGCAGCTCGACCGCGGTGTTGCGGAAGATGCTGGTGCCGAGGACGCGCTCGCGGGCGCGGGCGAGCTGGCCCACCAGCGTCGGGTGCGTGACGCGCTTCTCGACCGGCGGGCCCGGCGAGTACGTCATCACGATGCTCGCGTCGGTGCCGGCCGCGAGGCGGTGGAGCGCGCCCTTCGGCAAGTGGCTCGAGTCGCCGGTCCGGAGGTGGCGCACCTCGAAGCTCCAGCCCTCGTCGCCCGCGGTCCAGCGCTCCTCGACGAGGGCACCCGAGACCACGTGGAGCCAGGCGTCCGTCTCGCCGTGCGAGACGATGTCCGAGCTCGTCCCGCGCCGCAGCCAGCGCGCCATGATCTGGTGCTCGTCGTAGCGCGCGACCGACGCGCGCGTCTGGCCTCCTTCGCTCACCGCCGTGCGGTTCGCACGGAGGTTCGTCCAGCCGAGTCCGAAGAAAGCGCGCGGGCGCGAGCCGAGGTCGTCCATGCGCTCACCTGATCACGCTCCCGATCGGCCGGCAAATTTGTCGGCAAATGCGAGCCTTCCGTTCAGTCACTCTCGCCGGGGAGCGGGATGCGCTCGGCGTCGTCACCCGGGATCGTGGGAAACGCGTGCGCGCGCCAGCGCCGCTTGGCCGCTTCGATCCGCTCCTCCGTCGTCGCGACGAAGTTCCACTCGATGTGGCGCGGGTCGCGGCTCGTCTGGCCCTCGAGGCGCGGCCCTCCGATCAGCATCGCGTGCGTGAGCTCGCGCGCGACGAGCGTGAGCGCCGCGCCGGGCGCGCGGACCACGAGCGTGCGCGCACCGTAGCTCGCCTCTGCGTCGTCGCGGCCGAGCGTGCCCTCCACCACGTAGACGCCGGCATCCTCGATCTCGGTTGGGATCTCGAAGCGCGCGCCGCGCTCGAGCTTCAGCTCCACGAAGACGGGCCGCGAGGCCGTCCGGGCCGGCGACGTCACGCCGAGCGCCGCGCCGAGCAGCACGCGCGCGCGGCCTCCCTCGAGCGCGACCTCGGGGATCTCGCTCGCGGCGTGGTGCGCGAACCAAGGCGCCGCGTCCTCGTCGGCGGCGGGCACGGCGACCCAGAGCTGCAGCGAGTGCAGGCGCGGGCCCGCGGGCCGCGCGGAATCGGGCGAGCGCTCGGAGTGCACGATGCCGCCATTCGCCGTCATCACGTCGATCGCGCCGGGCACGACCGTCACGACCGAGCCGAGGCTGTCGCGATGGACGATCTCGCCTTCGAAGAGGTAGCTGACGGTGCTCAGGCCGATGTGCGGATGCGGCCGCACGTCGAAGCCCACGCCCGGAGGCAGCTGCGCCGGGCCGAGGTGATCGAGGAACACGACGGGACCGACGGCGCGACAGCCGTGCGTCGGAAGCACGCGCGCGACGCGCATGCCGTCGAGCTCGCGCGCATGCGGGACGACGACGCGCTCGACCGGATCGAGAGTGCTCATCGCGCGAGGATGCCGCGCGCCGCGCGCGACGACGAGCCCCCACGGCCCCGTCGTTCGGTCAGAGCCCCGCGTCCGCCTCGATCACGCGGGTGAAGTGACCGTACGGATCGAGCTCGACGCTCACCGCGGCTCCGATCGGATAGGCCTCGAGCTCGCCCACGTCGGTGCCGGTGACGCGCTCGGTGCCGCCGCGCTCGTCGCGGAGCGTGACCTCCCAGTCGACGCGCGTCTCGATGCGCTCGTCCTCGCCCTCGCCGAGCGGCGCGCCGGCGCCGAGCTCTTCGTCGCTCGCCCACGCGACCGGCTCGCTCGTGCCACGTCGCTCGGCGCGGCGATCTTCCACCCACGCCCACGCGCGCCAGCGAAACCAGGGCGCGTCACGCGGCACCGTGCGGTAGCGCGGCACCATCCGCGTGCGCATCTCGGGGCGCGTGCGCGTGACCTGGCGCGTGCGCGTCTCGCTGCACGTGCGCGGCGTGCAGCTCTGGCCTCCGCCCGAGCACACGTCGTGGCAGCTCGCGAAGCCGTTGCCGTCGTCCGTGCACTCCTCGTGGCAGGTCTCGGGGATCGGCGTGCAGTCTTGTCCGCACGGGACCTGCTCGGTGTACGTCTCGGTGTCCTGGTAAGGGACGTCCTCGGTGTAGGTCTCGGGCTGCATGCCGTCCTCGACCTGATCGTCGTGGTGATGGCGCACGCCGTCGGGCGTCACGTCGACCGCATCGGGCGGCTGCGCCTCTGCGAAGCCCTCGCCCGGCACGAGCCGGTGGCGCATCGCGACGCGCGTCGTGGCCCAGCTGCGCGCCTCGACGTGGGCCGACACGATCGACGAGGCGGGAGGAACGTAGGGCACGTCGGAAGGCCCCGGCGAGCGCGCGAGCACCCAGAAGAGCGCCGCGACGACACAGGTCCCGAGCGCGAGGCCGAGCGCCACGAGCGCGACGACCAGCATCGGCACGCGCGAGGCGGTCGGCGCAGCGAGCGGAGCGCGGGCCGCAGCCACGGAGGAAGCTGCGGGCGCGATCGCGGGCGTGGTGCCACGCACGGCGCCGCACTGCTTGCACGCGCTCGCGAGCGCGGTGTTGTCGGCGCGGCAGAACGGGCAGCGCCAGTCCCGACCGGCGCTCGCCGCGCGTAGGCCCTCCGCGTCGGTGACGCTCGCGACGCTCCGAGTCTCGCCCGGCATCTCGAAGCGCTCGGAGGCGTCCTTCGGGTTGCCGCAGCCCGTGCAGACCTTGTCGCGCCCGCGATTGCGGGTCTGGCAGGACGAGCAGACCCAGGTGAGCTCGATCTTGCGCTCGGCCACGAGGCGGATGGTGGACGAAAGCCGGAGCGGTTGCCACGACCAGCCCTTCCCTGCGACACCTCCCGCCATGACCGACGTTCCCCGCTATCCGACGCTCCACGTGGACGTGCCGCCCGACGACGTGGACGAGGCCTCGGCACAGCTCTTCGATCTCGGCGCGACCGGCGTCGAGGAGCGCGACCGCAGCACGCTCGAGAAGTCGCCCGGCGATCTCGTGCTGCTCGTGGCGCACTTCGCATCGGAGGACGAGGCGCGCATCGCCGGCGCCACGCTCGCGTGGGCCTCGCGCCTCGAGCACGTCGTCGGTGACGAATGGAAGCACCGCTGGCGCGAGTTCTTCAAGCCCTCGCGCCTGGGCGAGCACATCGTGGTGCGGCCGCCCTGGGAAGAGGTGCAGACGCGCCCGGGCGACGTCGTGATCACGATCGATCCGGGGCAGGCGTTCGGCACGGGCACGCACGAGACGACGCGCCTCGTGCTCGCCGAGCTCGATCGCATCGTGAAGGGCGGTGAGCGCGTGCTCGACGTCGGCTGCGGGAGCGGCATCCTCTCGATCGGCGCGGTGCTCCTGGGCGCGGCCTCGGCCGCGGGGATCGACGTGGAGCGCGAGTCGGTCGACGCGACGCACGAGAACGCCGAGCGCAACGGCGTGGGCGGGCGCGTGAAGGCGAGCCTGACGCCCCTCGCGCGCGTGAAGGGGGCCTTCCCACTCGTGCTCGCGAACGTGGAGAGCCGCGTGCTCGTGCCCTTCGCGAAAGACATCGCGGCGCGCGTCGCGCCGGGCGGCACGCTGGTGCTCTCGGGCTTGCTCGCCGACGAAGAGGAGACGCTGAAGGCCGCGTACGCGCCGATGGAGACCGACCGCGTGACGCGCGAGCGCGACTGGATCGCGATCGTGCTGAAGCAGCCCGCGGCGAAGAAGCCCGCGGCGAAAGCGAAGAAGGCGAAGAAGCCCGCGCCGAAGACGAAGGCGAAGGCGAAGAAGCCCGCGGCGAGAGCGAAGAAGACGAAGAAGCCCGCGCCGAAGACGAAGGCGAAGAAGCCGAGCGCGCGGCCGCGCCCGAAGAAGAAGCCGGCCCGGCGCCGCCGCGCATGAGCCCGCCGCGACTACGCGCGCCCGGGGCGCTCACGCAGGCGAGCGCCGAGATCGATCTCGGTGAGGCCGCCGCCCGCCACGCGCGCGTGCTGCGCCTCTCGCCGCGCGACACCGTGCGCCTCTTCGACGGCCTCGGCCGCGAGGCGGACGCCGTGATCCGGGAGCTCTCGGCGCGGCGCTTCGTCGTCGACGTCGGCGCGATCGAGCAGCGCGCGATCGACCCGCATGCACCGGTCCTCGTCCAGTGCGTGCCGAAAGGGAGCAAGCTCGACGAGATCGTGCGCGCCGCGACCGAGGCCGGCGCCGCGGCGATCCACCTCGCGCTCGCCGAGCGATCCGTCGCGCGTGCGGAGGGCGCGCGCTTCGAGCGCCTCGCGCGCATCGCCGAGGAGGCCGCCGCGCAGTCGGAGGCGCCGCTCGTCCCGACGCTCGAGGCGCCCGCCCCGCTCGACGAGGTCGCCGCGCGTGCGCCGAGCGACGCGCCGCGCCTGCTCCTGACGCCCCGCGACGGGCGCGCGATGCGCGAGCTGCCCTGGGCGTCCTTTCGCGCAGCCCCATGGCTGCTCGTCGGTCCCGAAGGCGGGCTCTCGGAACAGGAAGAAGAGCGTCTCGCTGGGCGCGGCTGGCTGCGCGCGCGCTTGTCGACGCACGTGCTGCGAACCGAGCACGCCGGCCCCATCGCCATCGCCGTGGCCCGCGAGCTCGGCCGGTCTGTGCCACCCGCGAACGGCGCGTGACCGACGCTCCACACCGCGCGGCCACGAAATCGCGAGATCACCGGGATCCAGGCCGTGGCACGTGGGCTGCTGGGTGCCGAGCGAGCCCCATGCGCACCTCGACCTTCGCCTCCGTGCTCGCACCTCTCCTTCCCGCCGCGCTCGCGCTCGCCGCGCTCGTGGCTCCCGCCGCCGCGCTCGCGCAGCCGGTGGTCGTGGTGGGTCCGCCCGAGACGGGCTCCGGCCCGCCGGCGCAGGTCGCGCCCGCCGTGCCGCCCGGCTACGAGATCGAGGGGCAGCTCGGCGGCATGTACTTCCGCGGCCACGTGTATGCGCCCCCCGCGCCGAGCGCGCCGGCCCCGCCCGCGCCGCCGCCTCCCGTGATGACGCCCGCGCCGGCGCCCGTCGTCGTCGCGCCGCCGCAGCCCCAGCCCACCTACGTCGTGGTCCCGCCGCCGGCGGCCTCCGTTCCGCCGCCGCCTCCGAGCGCGTCTCCGTGGGACACGCGCCGCCCGGAGGGTCCGAGCGCGCGCGATCGCCTCGCCGACGACGGCATGGGCTTCGGCGGCCGCATCGGCTTCGAGCTGCTCGGTGCCGGCCTCGGTGTGGGCCTCGGCGTCGGCCTCGGCTTCGCCGCCTTCCACGACTCGGGCGACGACGGCGCCGCGCTCGTCATGTCCTACCTCACGACCGCTGGCCTCGCGCCCACCACGATCACCCTCTTCGGGATGATCGCCGGCGGTCGCGGCCGCTTCGGCGCCGCCATGCTCGGCGAGCTCGTCGGCGGGGGCCTCGCCGCCACGCTCGTCTTCGGTCTCGGAGCCGACCTCGATCCCTGGCAGAACTTCGGCGTCATCGTCGGCAGCGGCCTGGTCGGCTCGATCCTCGGCATCGAGATCCAGCACGCGCTCCGCACCGCCCGGCTCGAGCGCGACGCCGAGCGCGAGGACGGCCCGCAGCTCGCGAGCGTCTCGGTGGCCCCCACCGCGCAGGGCAGCGGCGCGATCCTCAGCGTCGGCGGCACGTTCTGACCGGACGGCGCGCGATGCGTTGCGCCTCCCGCCGCATCCTGCATCCTCCCTCGATGCGTCGTGTCGTCCCGCTCGCGTTGCTCCTCGTCCTCGCGCTCCCCGCGCTCGCGCTCGCGACCCAGGTGGAGGCGCTCACTCTCCGGGAGCTGACGGCCGACGCCGATCGAATCGTGGTCGGCACCGTGATCGCCGAAGAGGCGCACTACGACGACCTCGACCGCATCGTCACCGACTCGACGATCCGCGTGGAGGACACGCTCTACGGGCCGAGCGAGCCGACGATCGTGGTGCGCCACATCGGCGGGGTCGTCGGCGATCTCGGGCTGCGCGTGGCGGGCGAAGAGCCCTACGCGATGGGCGACCGGATGCTGCTCTTCCTGCGCACGTTCGACTCCGGCGACGTGGGCCCCGTGTTCCGGCCGGTCGGGATGTCGCAGGGCGAGATGCCGATCGTCTCGCGCACCGAGGGCGAGATGATCCTTCCCGGCGCCGCCGGTGTCTCGGTGGTGGAGCGCGCGCCGGACGGTCGGCTCACGCCCGCCGTGCCAGCGCTCACCGCGCCGGTGCAGCGCGACGAGCTCCTCGCGCGCGTCCGCGACCTCGTGGCCGAGGTGCATCGGTGAGCCGCCTGGATCGCTCGCCCTGGACGTCAGCCGCTCTGGCCATCGCGGCGCTCACCTTCGGCCTCGCCGCGCTCACGCCCGCGCGCGCGCACGCGTACTGCCGCATGGTGACCGGCGACGGCCGCCAGCCCGCCGACTTCTCCGCCTGCGCGCCGCTCGCGACCGAGCAAGACCACTACCTCTTCTGGAGCCACCGCTGCAGCGAGCTCTCCATCTCGTCGGCGCTGCCGCCGCGCTCGCTCACGATCGCGCAAGTACAGGACGTCTTCCGCACCGCCGCGTCGACCTGGGAGGACATCGACTGCGGCGGCGGCCTCGCCGCGAGCCCGCGCTTCCACATCGACGTGCTCGACGGCACCAACGCGTGCACGCGCGCCGGGCACAACGGCCGCGGCAACAACGTGAGCTCCGTGATGTTCGTGCAGGACGGCAACGACTGGGCGCGCACGCGCGGCTGGTCGCCGATCGCGTTCGCCGTGACGCTCGCGTGGCACCTCGAGTCCACGGGCGAGATCGTCGACGTCGACATGGAGATCAACGAGAGCCGCGGCGTGTGGACGATCTGCGACCCGAGCGGCTGCGTGGACGGCGGCAGCACCTGCCCCGTCAGCGGCTGCGGGCGCGACGGCGGCCCCGTGGACCTGCAGAACGTGGTGACCCACGAGCTCGGGCACTACTTCGGCATCGGTCACACCACCGCCGATCACCCCGACGCGACGATGTACGCGAGCGCGCAGTTCGGGGAGCTCACGATGCGCGACCTATCCACCGACGACGTGTCCGCGATCTGCGACACGTACCCGGAGGGGAGCCTGCCCGAGACATGCGATCCCACGCCGGCCGGCGGGCTCGCGCTCGACTGTCAGTCGCACGACTGCGGCTGCGGCGTGCCCGGGAGCGGCTCGAGCGGGGATCGCGCGCCGTGGATCGTCGCGCTCGCGCTCGCGGCGATCAGCGCGGGCCGGATCGCGCGTCGGCGCGCACGTCGCTGACCGGCCCGGCGCTCTCCACGGGCGCCAGCGCGAAGAAGAAGTGGTCGCCCTCGCCGCGATCGAAGGCGAGGCCGCCGAGGCCGAGAATGCGCCCGCCCTCGAGCGGCTTGAGCTCGTCGTAGAGCACGCCGCGGAGAGGCAGACGCGAGACGTCGTAGTGCAGCTGCAGCACGCGCGTATCGCGCCACCGCGACGGGCCTTCCACGATGCGGAAGTGCCCGGCCGCGAGCCGCGGGCTCTCGAACCACCAGCGCCGCGCGTCGAGGTCGAGGCCCCAGCGCACGGCGCGGAACAGCGCCACGTCGAGCGCGCGCACGGAGAGGCGCGTGGCGCCGCGCGAGCGGACCGGCCCGAGGAACGTGCCCCGCACGAGGCCCGCGCCGACGGGACGCAGCGGCTCGGCGACGAACGTGCGCTCGAGCTCGTCGAGCGGCGGTCGCGGCCAGGCATCGGAGGGAAGCGGGAACGAGGGCACGGCCGCAGCGTAGCGGTGAACGAGGCGCGACGCCTCGGGTGTACGCTCGCCCCATGACCGACGCGCGAACGGCGATCCGCGAGCTCGAGCGAGGAGCGCTCGCCCCCGAGAAGGCGCTCGAGGTGCTGACGGCGAGCGCGTCGTCGGCGCCGACCTGGGCCGCGCGTGTGGAGGCGAGCCGCGGAATCGGCGCCATCGCCGGGCGCGCGTACGGCTCCAGCTGGCCCCTCGCCGAGCGCGCCGCGTTCGTGCTGCTCGAGCTCGCGCGCGAGACCGACACGCCCCTCGAGCGCGCGCAGATCCTCTCGGCGATCGGGCGCGCGTACCGGAACGTGTGGCTGATGCCCTACGTGCACGCGCGCCTGGGCGACGACGAGCCCACGGTGCGCACGGCCGCCATCGCCGCGGCCGGAGGCCTCGGCTTTCCCGCGCTCGAAGAGGCGCTCGCCTCGGAGTTCCTCACGGCCGAGACGCCCGACGCGATCCGCCTGGCCGCCATCGCCGCCCTCGGCCGCATGGGGGCCGAGAGCGCCGCGACCCGCATCGCGTCGTTCGTCGACGCGCCGGGCCCCGAGGCGCTCGCTGCGCTGGCGGCGCTCACCGAGATCCGATCGAGCGCGGGCGCCGAGGCCGCGATCGCCGTGCTGGATCGCGGGCCGCCACCCGATCTGCTCGCCGCGTGCGTGCGCTACCTCGCCGAGATCGGCCACGAGCGCGTGCAGCGGGCGATCCGCAGCCTCGCGCGCGACGACGACGCCGCGCAGCGCATCGCCTCGAGCCGCGCGGCGCGCGCCTTCCAGCTCGAGCGCTCGCGCGACGCGGCGGAGCGCATCCTGTCGGCGCTGACCGAGACCGATCGCGCGACGCGCGCGGCGCTCGCGCGACGGCTGCGCACGCTGCCCGTGGAGGACGTGCTCGCCCAGGCGCAACTCCTCCTCGCCGACGATCCCGAAGGCGTCGTGCAGGTGGTCTCGGAAGTGCGCGCGCCCGAGGTGACGCGGATGCTGCTCTCGCTCGCCGCCGATCGCGGCCAGCCACTCGCCGTGCGCGCGCGCGCTGCGGGCTCGATCGAGGCCAACGAGCCCTGGGAGCAGGAAGCGCTGGTCGAGCTCGTCTCGAGCGCGCGCGAGCTGGCCGTGCGCGTCGCGGCCGCGCAGACGCTGGGCGCGTCCGCACCACTCTCACGCGTGCTCGACGGGCTCTCCGGCCTCGCCTCCGATCCGGCGCCCGAGCTCCGTGGCGCGCTCCTCTGGGCGCTGCAGCTCGCCGCGCGTCCCACGCGTCTCGAAGGCCCGGCGCGGGCGCGCGCCGAGGCGATCGTGAAGGCCGCGCTCGAAGACCCGGAGGCCGTCGTGCGGCGGCGCGCGGCGTACGTCGCGGGCAACCTCGACGCGCGCTCGCTGGTTCCGGCCCTCCTCGATCTCGCGCGCAGCGAAGAGGAGCGCGCGGACCTGCGGCTCGCCGCGTTCGTGGGCATCGCCGAGATGGCCGGCGAGGATCGTCTCGCCGATCTCGTGCTCCTCGTCGGGCGCGAGGACGACCCGGCCGCGATCAGCGCCGGCAGCCGCGCGCTCGAGCGGGCCGCGCTCAGCCCGGGCGCCTCGCGCGCGCCGATCGCGCGCCTCCGCGATCGCCTCCCGAAGCTCGTCGCCCATGCCGACGCCCGCGTGCGGGCCGCGTGCGCGCGCATCGCCGGCCTCTCTCCCGATACGCTGCCCCTCGACGCCGTCCGCACGCTCGCGGCAGACGCCTCCCCGCGCGTGCGCGAGGCCGCCGTGATCGCGCTCGGTCGCCTCGGCGCCGCGAGCGCGGCCCTGGCCTCGGCCGTGGAGAGCGCTCTCGTGAGCGCGCTCGACGACGACGACGCGCTCATCCAGGAGCGCGCGGCCGACGCGCTGCTCTCGCTCGGCCTCGCCTCGTCGCTGCGCGCCGTGCTCGAGTACGTGACGGAGACCGCGGACGAGGCCGCCGCCGCGCGCATCGCCGATCGCCTCGCGGTGCCGGCCGAGAGCGGCCCCTTCCTCGAGCTCCTCGGCGCGGCGCTCACGCGCATCGACGGCGATCACGCGGCCTACGAGACGCTGCTCGAGCTCAAGGTCCGCGCCCTCGACGCGGCGCGCGCGGAGCAGCCCGGCGTGCCGGCCGCGTCGCGCGACGTGGACGCCGACATCGCCGCGCTCTTTCCGCACTGGACGCGCCTCTCGGCGGTGCGCGGCTTCGCGCCGCTCGCCAAGAGCCTGCGCACCGCGGAGCTGCTCTTCGGCAGCCTGGCCGGCCGCGAAGGCGACCCCTCGGCGTCGATCGTCCTCTGGACCAAGTCGCTCGAGGGGTACCTGCACGCGTGGCTCTCGCCGCGCATGGCGGCGCTCCAGCGCCAGCCCGCGACGCTCTACGAGGTGACCGAGCGCGTCGGCAGCGCTTGGCCCGCCTACCAGCGCTGGCTCGTGCCGCGCTGGACCGATCCGGTGAGCGTGGGCGAGCTCCGCGTGGACGTGCCGCTGCGCGCGACGGTGAACGTGCTTCGCGATCTCGCCGAGCGTCGCCCGCGCCCGGGCGATTCGCCGGCGAGCGTGACCGAGTGGGCGCGCCTGATGATGTTCCTCGCCGTCGATCACCCGAGCGGCCCGCGAAACGTGCTCGAGGTCACGTGCCGCGATCCCGACCACGCCGTGCGGCTCGCGCACCGGCTGCAGGTGCTCGCGCTCGTACGGAACAGCGTCACCCACCGCTCGGTCGCCGCAGCCTCCACGCTCGCCGCGTTCCGCACGCTCTACTACGAGGCCTTCGAGGACGTGACCCGCATGGCCTGAGCGCCGTTCGCGATCCGTGCGGCGCCGCGCTCGACCCGGGGCGCCGTTCGGAGGCACAATCCCGGGCATGACTTGCCGCTCCGGCCGGGCCCTCGGCGCGCTCTCGCTGGCCCTCTTGCTCGCGACCCCTGCCTGCTCGCTCTCGCGCGGCGTGCTCGGCAATCCCGGCACCGCGATGGACGGCGGCGGCCACGACGCGGGCACCGGCGGCCGCGACGGCGGCTCGACCGACGGCGGCGGCGATGCCGGCGCGACGGATGGCGGCCCGCGCGATGGCGGCGACTGCACGTCGACGGGCTGCGACGACGGCAACCCGTGCACCGACGACGTCTGCACGGCCACGGGCTGCACGCACACCGCCAACACCGCGAGCTGCGACGACGGCGTGCTCTGCAACGGCCACGACACGTGCAGCGCGAGCGCGTGCTCGCTCCACGACGGCATCTCTCCTTGCCTCGCCGGGACCGTCTGCGACCCGGGCCTCGACACCTGCGTCGGCTGCACCACCGACGCGCAGTGCATGCCGACCACGACCGACTGGGGCGCCTGCGTGTTCGCCGACTTCTGTGCCACGACCGGCTCTCACTCGTGCACCGTCACGAGCTACACGTGCTCGCGCGGCACCTGCATGGCGCGGCCTCCCACCACCGAGAGCGAGGCCTGCACGCGCGCGTCGACGGACGGCCTGCAGTGCGCCGCGCCCGCGTACGGCGAGTTCGGCGCGTGCGACTTCGGGACCGACCCCTGCACGACGCTCGGCCACCAGACCCGCACCGTGACGACCTCGGCGTGCGCGTCCGGCGCGTGCGTGGAGACGACGAGCAGCGAGTCCATGGACTGTACGCGCGTGACCGAAGGGATGACGTGCGCGGACCCGACGATGACGCCCTGGTCGCTCTGCTCGGTCGGCGCCACCTGCGGCACGACGGGCACACAGACGCGCACGGTGACGACCTCGGTCTGCGCGAGCGGCACGTGCGCGACCACGCCGATGGTCGAGACCCAGGGATGCGCGGCGAGCCCGACGGGGGCGGCGTGCGGGGCGACCTCGTGCGGCGCGTGGGGCACGTGCATGCAGACGCACGTCGGCACCTGCGATCGGAGCGGCACGCAGACCCGTGCGTGCACGACCCCGACGTGCTCCGCCGGGAGCGCCGGCATGTCGAGCACGTGCTCGGCGAGCGCGCCCTCGACCGAGTCCCAGCCCTGCAACGCCGACGTGCGCGGCGTCGCCTGCATGGAGACGAATTGCAGCGACTGCAGCGTCGGCTTCCTGCAGGGCTGTCCGCACGGCCGCACGGGCACGCAGTACTGCAACACGCTGAACGGCTCGTGCATGGACTACGGCCTCGGCCCGTTCTGCGGCGGCACGAATCGCCGCTATTTCTCCCAGTCCTGCGCTTGCCCCTGATGCGCCCGCGGAGCGAATGAATGGCCATCGCTCTCTCGTCCGATCAGGAGCGCGAGCTCGGGGGCCTGCTCTTCTCGGGGACGCAGGTCGACAACCCGATGCAGGCGCTGCGCGCGGCCGAGTGGCGCAATCGGCTCTCGCGCGTCGGCCTGCCCGTGCCCTTCTGGGTCGTGAACGACCTCGGCCTCTTGTTCCTCGGCCCACCGGATCGGCTCGGGCCTCGCAAAGCGCTCGCGCAAGCGGGCGTGCCGCAGAGCGTGGCGAAGGCCCACGCCGCCTGGATCGCGACGCTCGAGGAGATCGCCGCGACCGAGATGATCGAGCGCGCGCGCGCGTGGAAGATGCGCGACGACCTCGTCGCGGTGGTGCTGCTCCGCGTGCTCGCGCCGGTCTACGAGCGCTTCCTCGGCCCCGGTCGGCGCCCCATCGGGGTCGCGATGCCGCTCGATCCCGAGGTCTACACCGGGCTCGACGCGCGGCTGCCGGCGCTGTTCCGGCAGTACGACCGGCAGGCCGACGCGCAGTTCCTGATGCACCTCGCGGCCGAGCGGCTGCGCCTCGTGACGGCGCTCGAGCAGATCGACCTCGACACGCTGCGCCTCCTCGGCATGTTCGGCGCCGAGGCCTCGGCCGCGGGCGCCTTCGGCATGCTCGACCTGCTCGACGTGCTCGGCAGCCCCGAGGCGAACGACGTCGTGAACTTCTCGCTCGACCTCTTGCCGAGCGTGCTCGAGACCAAGCGCGCGACGGGCATGCAGACCTTCAACGTCGATGGCTACGCCGGCCTCGCGCGCCGCGGCACGCTCGACTCGCTGATGCTCAGCGAGCTCGCGATGGACGACGACCTCTTCGATCAGCGCTTCAGCGAGAACGAGGTCTTCTACTACGCGCACGAGAAGAGCCACGAAGAAGACCGGCGCCTGCACTACCTCGCGGTCGATGCGACGGCGTCGATGCGCGGGCAGCGCGCCGTGTTCGCGCGCGGCCTCGCGCTCACGCTCGCGAAGAAGCTCCTCCTGCGCGGCGACGACGTGTTCCTCCGGTTCTTCGACTCGCGCCTCTACGACGTGCAGCAGGCGCGGGCGCGACGGCGCGGCAAGACCGAGCTCGACGTGCCCTACGTGCTCTCGTTCAAGGGCGAGCACGGCCGCAACTACGCCAAGGTGTTCTCGATGCTCGCCGGCGACCTGGCGCGCACGCGACGGCGCGAGAAGAAGTCGATCGTCCTCTACCTGTTGACGCACGCCGAGTGTCACGTGCCGATCGAGACGATCGAGCGGCTGCGCAACGAGGCCACGCTCTACGGCGTGTTCATGCTGCCGAGCACGGGCGAGCTCGATCTCGAGTACCTACCGCGCCTGCACACCGTGCAGATCGTGACCGAGAAGGCGCTCCACGAGCGCGATGCCCGCGCGCAGCGCGCCCTCGACATCGTCGACGACGCCGCGAAGGAAGAGCGGAGCAGCCTGCCGCCGCGCGCGGCGCGCCCGAGCGAGGCCGACCAGCGCAAAGCCGACCTCGACGCGGCGACGCGCGAGGTCGACGAGATCGCACCGGGCTGAACGGCGATACGCTCGCGCCATGAGATGGCCGGTGCTCGCTCCGTTCCTCGACCCTCGCCCTCGCGCTCGCTCGCGCGGGCCCGGCGTCGCGCTCGCGCTCGCTTCGCTCGCGATCGGCTGCGGCGGCGCAACGAGCCCTTCGCCCGCCATCCCGGCGCGCGCGGCGCTGCTCGCGGAGCTGACCGTGACGATGCCGCGACTCGCGACGACGATGTGGGCGCTCGATGCGGCGGCCGGTGTCCGCAACCGCGACCCACACCTGCGCGAGTGGCTCGACCTCGGGAACGAAGAGGAGCCCGCGTGGCTCGCCGCGTATCGCGAGCGTCGCGATCACTGGACCGAGTCGGTGCGCGACGACGGCACGCCGAGGTTCCTCGCGTGCGCGCTCGAGAGCGAGACCCGCGAGACGCTCGACACCTGCCTCGCCGGCGTGCTCTCCGAGGACGACCTCGCCATCGCGCGCGCCGCGATCGACGAGGCCGACCGCCGCATCGCGCCGCACTGGGCCCCGATGCAGGCCCAGCTCGAGGCGCTCGTGCACGCGATGCGCGACGGGATCGCGAGCGAAGACGGGCAAGCGCTCCTCGCGCTCCTGCGCCACGAGGCGACGCTCGGCGATGCGCCGCTGCGCTTCGGCGTCGTGCTCGTCGCGACCCCCGACGACGAGCTGACCCGCGCCCAGCAGGTCGGCACGCTCCTCCCCTGCGAGATCGACACCCACGCGGAGGCACCGACGTTGCTCGGCATCGCGTACCACGAGATCGCGCATCTCGCGCACGCGCGCTCGCCCGAGCGCGCCGCGATGGACGGGGCGTTCGTGGCGCGGGGCGACGAAGGCGTCCTCGCCGCCGCGGTGTGGGACGAGGCCGTCGCCTGCGCCTTCGGCAACGGCCTCGCGCAGGCGCGCTTCGATCCCGCGTTCGTTCCGGCCGAGGAGAGCTACTACGCCGACCCGGTGATCGATCGGCTCGGTCACGTCCTGCAACGCGAGTGGGCCGAGGGCGCGGACCTCGTCGTGGGCGCCGCGCTGGCCGCGCACCTCAGCGAGCTCGTCGAGCGCGAGGTGCCGGCCTCGGAGCGCCCGCTCGATCGCTACCTCTGGTACACGTCGTTCTACGCCGAGTCCGTGGACGTGGTCCGTGCCGGCCGTCCGGCGGGCAGGCGCGCCTTCAGCGGGCACGCACCGGTCGAGGACGCGCTCCCTCGCGATGCGGACCTGCCGCCGTGGGCGCCGCGCATCGCGGTGCTCGGGGCGGCCACGCTCGGGGAGCGGCCCGCGCTGCAGGCGACGCTCGGCATGAGCGACGCGGATCGCACGCCACCCGGAGGTGCCGCCGCGGTGTGGCGCGGGCGCGCGAGCGACGGCTCGATGGTGTTCGCCGTCGTGACCCGGGACGAGGCCGACGGTCCGCGCGCGGCCGCTGCGTTCGTCGCGCTGCCGGCGCTGCCCGCCGAAGGGTGGTCGGAGCTCCCCCTGTGAGGGGCGGATCCGCGTCGACGTGCAGGCTTGGCGCCGTGCTCGGCGCGAGCTGTGCCACCGTGCACGGCATGCGCAGTGCTACGCCGACGGGCGTGCGCTCTCGGTCCTCGCTCGTCCTCGTCGCCGCGTTGCTCGGCGCAGCCCCCGGCTGTCTCGCCCACGAGCGTCCCGAGGGCGTGGCGCGGGATGCCGCGCCCTCCGGGCTCGACGCCGCGATCCCCCTCGATGCGGCGCCCCTCGAAGTCGACGCCACGGCCCGCCCCGACGCCGCGGCCGCCGACGCGCGGCCCTGCCGCCCGAGCCTCGCGCCCGCCGTCGTGCGCTTCGAGCCGGCGATGGCGCTTCCCGCGAGCGGCGCGACCGCCACCTGGCTGGGCTACGAGCACGACGCCGTCGAGGACGGAGCGCGCATCCACCTCGACTTCTGCGGCGGCGCCGCGCCGTGCGTGGTCGACCTCGTCGTCTCGCACGTCGGCGACGCGCTCGGCGCGATCCACGTCCCGACGGGGATCGAGGTGACCGTCGCCAGCGACGGAGCCTCGTACGCGACGATCCACATCGTCGATGCCCGGCGCTGCGCCGGCTGCGGCGGCGAGCTCGAGCTGCTCGCCGGGCGTCTCGCCTCGGGGCTCGATCCGGTCCTCTCCGTGGTCACGGCCGGCGTCGTGTGCAGCACGGGATGCGGCGAGCTGCGCGCGATCACCGTGAGCGCGAACGGATCGAGCGTCGTCGCGACGTCGGGCACCCCGATCGACCAGCCGCTCTTCGTCCGCATCGCGAGCGATTACCACGCGCCTTGCGTGGTCTGCGACTGCGCGCAGCCCGACGTGCCCGCGACCGGGCTCGCCGCGTGGTCCACGGGGATCTTCGTCCCCACGCCGTGATCACGGCGTGGCGCGCGCCGGCGCACGCCATGGCGAGAAGCCCGGCTCGTGCCGCGCGCGCAGGGCCCGCCCGTCGCCGCTCGGATAGACGAGACACTCGTGCGCGGGATCGAGCTCGGTCGCGGTCGGTATGAACGTCAACGCGGGGGCCGCGATCGACTGCACGTCACCGTCGCGCAGATCGACCGGCACCAGCGCGCGCTCGCCCGCGGCGCCCGTGAGCGCGACGTGGAACACGCAGGGCATGGGCCCCGAGCCCGCATTCGTGCGCGTCACCGAGAGTCGCTGCGTCGCGCCGTCGTAGGCGACCGCCACGAGCGGCCAGTCCGGCGCGCCCGTGCCGAGCACCCACGCATCGAAGTAGGGGCCGAGCGCGAGGCCGGTCTCCTCGGCGAGCAGGTCGCGCAGCTCCGTCACCGAGAGCGCTCGAGGCTCCGCGAGCGCGCGCTGCAGCGCGCGCAGCACCGCCTCGCGCGAGCTCATCCCCTCGATCTGGCGGAAGAGCACCATCGGGCCCGGCCCGTACACGTCTCCGTAGTAGTCGATGAGCGGCGGATGCTCCTCGGGGACCGGGAAGTACGCGGCGCCCTCGGAGATGTCGTGCCAGAAGCCGAGCGTGCGCGCCGCCGCCGCGGGATCCCGCATGTCCTCGTGCAGGTACGCGAGGTACTCGGCCATCGCTTCCTTCCAGACGAAGTCGTAGGTGTCCGCGAGCGTCGTCCGGTCTCCCGCCCACTGGTGCGCGATCTCGTGGTCGAGCACGTGCGCGAGAGGGTGCAGGTAGTACGAGCCGGCCGCGGTCGCCGGGAGCGAGTCGTAGAGGACGATGTTCCCGGGGTGCTCGAAGCCGCTCCAGTAGGTGGGCCCCGTCAGCACACGGAGCTCGGTGCCGTACGGATAGGGCCCGAACCACGACTCCATGAGCGTCACGAACTCGTCGTGATAGGCGGACTCGAGCTGCGCGGGCGTGTCGCTCCCGGTGTCGTAGAGCGTGACGTGCACCGAGCCCCACTGCTCGAGATCACGAGTCGTGTAGCCGGTCGAGGCGACGAGCCCGAACGTGCTGTAGGTCGGGCCGCCGGCGTAAGGGAAGTCGCAGCGCGTCTCGGTGGGCGAGATCTCGTCGATCGTCCCCGGGCACCGGACGACGACTCCCGGCGCGTGCTCGATCGTGAAGCGATAGGTGGCGAACCGATCGGGGCGGTGATCGCAGGGACCGAATCGATCGCAGCCCCCGACCCAACTGATGAGGAGCCAGAAGTCGGCGCGGCCGTCGTTCACGCGCGAGTAGCCCACCTGCGAGGAGCCGAGCGTCGACTCGAGGACCGTCATCTCCGCGTGCAGCACCATCGCGCGGCCCGCAGGCCAGGAGGGGCCACACGTGACGAGCGCGTCGCCCTCGACGCTCGCGATCGCGCGCGCCCCGTCGAGCGTCACGGTGTCGAGCGCAGGGCTCGCGGCGCGGAACGGGAGCGTGAAGCAGTTGGCCGCGGTGTCCGCCGTCAGGCTCACGTCGGCGGAGGCGCGCCCGCTCTCGAGATCGAGCCGATAGTCGTAGTGCGTGACGGTGACGGCGCCGAGGACGCGCGGCTCGCCGAGCGCGTCGCTGCCGCCATCGATCGGTGGAGCGGGAGGCGCGCCACAGCTGCATCCCATCGCCAGCGCCGCGAGCCAGGCCCCGAGCGCAGCCCCGAGGCATCGCGAAGCGAAGGACATCGCAGCACCCTAGCACCCCGGCGCGCGCGCTCGACGAGCCGCCCCGCCCCACGAGGCGGTTGCTTCCGGCGCGCGCGTGGCGGACAAAGAGCGCGTGGCCGCCATCGACGTCCGCGACCTCGAGCGACGCGCACAGCGCGCGGTCCAGGCGCGCCGCTACGACGAGGCGCTGCCGCTGCTCTGGATGCTGGTCGATCGGCCGCAGCTCGAGAGCGAGTCCTTCCGCGCGCATCTGCGCCTGCTCGCGTCGTGCTTCGCCGGCCTCGGCAAGACCCGCGCGCTCGTCGCCGCGCACCTCTTCCTCGGCAACCTCGGCGACGCCGAGCGCGCCGCCACGCTGCCGCTCGATCGCGCGCGCATCGCGCAGGCGCGCAAGGACCACGCGAGCGCGGCCCGCGCCTTCGAAGAGGCCGGCTGGCTCGGGCACGCGGCGATCGCGCTCGAGGAGGCGAAGAACGACACGGGCGCGCGCATCCTCTGGGAGCGCCTGGGCGCCGATCCCCGCCTCACGAACGACCTCTACACGCGAGGCCTCGTCCGCTTCGATCACGGGCGTGCCTGCCTGCGCCTCGGCGATCGCGTCGCGGGCCGCAAGTCGGTCGTCGAGGCGATGCACCTGCTCACGGCCGCCGCGGACGGCTTCGAGGCGCGGGGCCTGCGCGAGCGCGCGTTCGACTGCTACGGCGTGCTCCTCACCATCGGCCGCGAGGGCAGCTTCGAGAACCTCGCCGAGGGCTACCTCAACTGCATCCGCATCCTGCGCGAGGACGGCCTGAAGAACTACGTCGTGCAGTACTACGACGACTTCGGCGAGCTCGCGCTGCAGCGCAAGGAGCTCCACGCCGCGGCCACGCTCTTCCGCGAGGTCGCCGACTACGCGCGACGCCAGTCGCTCCCCTACGTGCGGCACTACCGAAAGCGCAGCGCCGAGGCGCACCTCGCCGCCGCGAACGAGGGCCTCGCCGCCGGCACGCCCGCCGAGATGGCGGAGAACGCCTACGCCGCGGCGATCGACGCCTACAACGAGCTCGGCCTCTACTCGAAGGTCCAGGCGACGTACACGCGCATGGCGACCCTCGACCTCGGCGACAAGCGGCGCGAGCGCTACACCCGTCTCGCGACGCGCCTCTCCGGCCTGAAAGACGACGACGCGAGCGCGCCCGCCTTCCCCGACTACCTGCGCGCCGAGGTGCCCTACCCGGAGATCTGGCGCCTCGACGTGGTCGAGTGGGAGCAGCAGGGCGACCCCGCCGAGACGATGGCGGACATCCTGCTCGATCCGCGGCAGAGCGACTCCGTTCGGCGGCGCGCGCTCGTGGTGCGCATGTTCCAGCACGCCGCCGACGAGCTCGTGCCGGCCACGCTCGTGACGCTCGCGGGGCAGCTCACGCGCGTGGAGTCGTACGCCGTGCTCTCCCCGCTCGAGAAGATGCTCGAGCACGAGCAGCCGGGCGTGCGCGCCGCCGTGCTCGGCGCCGTGAAGACGCTCTACTTCAAGCGCTCCTACGTCGCGATCCGGCGTGGCCTCGCCGATCCCGCGCCCGAGGTGCGTGCGGCCGCGATCGCTGCGATGCAGCAGCTCCACTTCGGGCACGTGTTCGACCCGCTGCAGCGCATCTACCGCGAGTCGGAGGACGCCGACGTGCGGCGCACCGCGCTGCACTCGCTCGGGCAGATCTCGAGCGTGGAGGCGGTCGAGGTGCTGATCGACGTGCTGCGCAGCGGCGTGCCCGCCGAGCGTGCCATCGCGCGCGAGTGCCTCGTGCGCGCCGAGCACGCCGAGGCCAGCGGAATCCTGCGGCGCGCGGCCGCGGACGAGACCGGGCAGGCGCGCGAAGAGCTCGAGCGCATCGTGCGCGCCCGCGGTGGGTGAGCCGGCGATCCCACGGCAGATCCCATCGTGCAGCCGCTACGCACCGTGATCCCGGCCGTGATCCGCCACCGACCCCTCCGGTCGCTCCTCACGGCCCCGAGATCACCGTCGGGATCAGCGCGGGCGCGGGGCGCTGTGACCGCCGCCACCGCCGCCGTGACGCGAGCCGCCACCGCCGTGGCGCGAGCCTCCGCCGCCGTGGCGATGGCCGCCGCCGTGGTGCGGGCGTGCGTGGCCGTGCTGCGGCCGGCCCTGGCCGCCACCCTGGGCAGGGCGCGGGCCGCCGCCGCCCTTGCGGGCGAGGTCGGTCATCGGAGGCAGCGGTGAGCTGGGCGGGAAGCGATGATCCTCGACGCGCGGCACGTGCTGACCGATGAGCCGCTCGATGTCGCGCAGGAACTCGCGCTCCTCTTGATCGCAGAACGAGTACGCCATGCCGTCGGCGCCGGCGCGCGCGGTGCGGCCGATGCGGTGCACGTAGGTCTCGGGCACGTTCGGAAGGTCGTAGTTCACGACGTGCGAGATCCCGTCCACGTCGATGCCGCGGGCCGCGATGTCCGTCGCCACGAGCAGGCGCAGCTGCCCGCTCTTGAAGGCGCCGAGCGCCCGCTCGCGCGCGCTCTGCGACTTGTTGCCGTGGATCGCCGCCGCCGAGAGCCCCGACTTGCCGAGCTGCTCGACGAGGCGATTGGCGCCGTGCTTGGTGCGCGTGAAGACGATCGTGTGCTGGATCTTCTCGTCGCGCTGGAGCAGGTCCACGAGCAGGCGCGGCTTGTTGTTCTTGTCGACGAAGAACACGCGCTGCTCGATGCGCTCGGCCGTCGTCGCGGGGGGCGTCACCGCGACGCTCACCGGATCGTGGAGCAGCGAGTCGGCGAGCCCGCGGATGTCGGGGGGCATCGTCGCCGAGAAGAACAGCGTCTGCCGCTTCTGCGGGAGCTTCGCGATGACGCGCTTCACGTCGGGCAAGAAGCCCATGTCGAGCATGCGGTCGGCCTCGTCGAGGACGAAGAGCGCGACGTGGTCGAGACGCACGTGGCCCTGGTTCATCAGGTCGAGCAGGCGGCCCGGCGTCGCGACGAGGATGTCGACGCCCCGGCGCATCTCGGCGATCTGCGGCTTCTCGTTCACGCCGCCGAAGATGACCGTGTGATAGAGGTCGAGGTCGGCGCCGTAGGTGGCGAGGCTCTCGCCGATCTGGGCGGCCAGCTCACGCGTCGGCGTCAGCACGAGCGCGCGCAAGGTCGCGTCCTTGCCGGCGATGGCGTCGAGGCGCTGGAGCAGCGGGAGCGAGAACGCGGCCGTCTTGCCGGTCCCGGTCTGCGCGCATCCGAGGACGTCGCGGCCCGCGAGCGCGGGAGGGATCGCCTGCTCCTGGATGGGCGTGGGGGTCTCGTATCCGGCCTTCTTCACGGCCGAGAGGATTTCGGGCAGGAGCCCGAGCTCTTCGAACTTCAAGGGTGCTCTTCTCTTTCTGGGGGCCTCCGTGTCCCAGCTTTTCGGCGGCCGTCAACGTGAATCGTGCTCGTACGACGGCCCGTCGTGCGTATGAGACACTGTGGACGCATGCACGTTGCCCTCTCGACTCGGGACTTTCTGCGTCGCGCAGCGCTGGTGTACGGCGAGCGCATCGGCCTCGTGGACGAGCCCGACCGCCCGGCGAGCTGGGGCGCCATCACCTACCGCGAGCTCGCCGCGCGCGCGGCGTGCGTGGGCGCGGGCCTCGATGCGCTCGGCATCGGGCCCGGCGAGCGCGTCGCGATCGTGTCGCAGAACGCCGCGCGCTTCGTCGCCGCCCTCCACGGCGTCTGCGACGCGGGGCGCATCCTCGTCCCGATCAACTTCCGCCTCCACCCGCACGAGGTCGAGTACATCGTCGCGCACTCGGGCGCGCGCCTGCTCCTCGTCGACCCCGAGCTCGACGCGTCGCTCGCGGGCGTGGGCGCGCCGCATCGGCTCACGCTCGACGAGAGCGCCGACGAGGTCCTCTTCCGCGCCACGACCCCACGCCGCGAGGTCGCCATCGCGGAGACCGACTGCGCGACGCTGAACTACACGAGCGGCACGACGGCGCGCCCCAAGGGCGTGCGCCTGACGCACCGCAACCTCTGGATCAACGCGACGACGTTCGGCTGGCATGCCGGCGTGAGTGATCGCGACACGTACCTGCACGTGCTGCCCACGTTCCACGCCAACGGCTGGGGCATGCCCTTCGCGGTCGCGGCGATGGGCGTGAAGCAAGTGATCCTGCGCAAGGTCGATGGCGCCGAGATCCTGGCGCGCGTCGAGCAGCACGGCGTCACGCTGATCTGCGGCGCGCCGGCCGTGGTCGCCGCGGTCCTCGACGCCGCCTCGAAGTGGAAGGGCCCGATCCCCGGGCGCGGCACGACGCGCATCGTGGTCGCGGGCGCGCCGCCGCCCACGCGCACGATCGAGCGCGTCGAGACCGAGCTCGGCTGGGAGCTCATCCAGATCTACGGCCTCACGGAGACCTCGCCGTTCCTCACGATGAACCGCCGCCGAGCCGAGCTCGATGCGCTGAGCCCGGCCGAGCGCGCCGTGAAGCTGGCCCGCGCGGGCGCGCCCGCGGTCGGCGTCGAGGTGCGCGCGGACGAGCACGGCGAGATCCTCGCGCGGAGCAACGTCGTGATGGACGGCTACTGGGACGACGCCGCCGCCACCGACACCGCGCTCGCCGGCGGCTGGTTCCACACCGGCGACGGCGGCGCGGTGGACGGAGAAGGCTACGTCTCGATCTCGGATCGGAAGAAGGACGTGATCATCACCGGCGGCGAGAACGTCTCGTCGATCGAGGTCGAGGACTGCCTCGCCTCGCACCCCGACGTGGCCGAGGTCGCGGTGATCGGCGTGCCGCACGAGAAGTGGGGCGAGACCGTGAAGGCGCTCGTCGTGCTACGGCCCGCCAGCACCGCGAACGAGGCCGACCTGAGCGCGCACTGCCGCAGCAAGCTCGCGCACTACAAGTGCCCGACCTCGATCGAGCTCCGCGCCGAGCTCGCGCGGACGGCCACGGGCAAGCTGCAGAAGTTCCTTCTGCGCGCGCCCTACTGGGAGGGGCGTACGCGCCAGGTGAACTGAGGCAGCTCGCTGCCGCGCCGCTCGCCGCCGGCGCGAGCACGCGCCGCGCGCCCGGGCCCTACCCTGCGCGTGCCTGATAGGCCCCCGGAGACACTCCGTAGCGGCGCTTGAACTCGCGTGTGAAGTGAGAGGAGCTCCGGAAGCCGACCTCGCCGGCCACGACGCCGGCGCGCATGCCGGGCTCGACGAGGAGCGAGCGCGCCCGCTCGAGGCGCGCGTCGCGTAGAAACCGCATCGGCGTGGTTCGCGTGACGGCGCGGAAGCGATGGGCGAAATGGGACGCGCTCATCCCGACCCGCCGCGCGACGCTCCGCACGTCGTGATCGGCCGCGTGCTCGCTGCGCAGGATGTGCATCGCCTCGAGGATCGGTGCGCTGTCCGGGGCGCTTCCGACCGCCGAGCGGACGGCGACGGCCGCCGGTGAGCGGAGAAGGCGGAAGAGGATCTCCTCGACCGCGAGCGGAACCAAGAGCCGTGCTTCGACGGGATCCGCCGACGCGCGCACGATGCGCTCGAGCGCACCGACGACGTCGCGATCCATCGGCGTCCCGAAGGCCGGCATCGCCTCCCGGACCGGGGCCTGCCCGGAGTCGGCGAGCGCCACGAGCGCGCGCGCCACGAGCTCGGGACCGAAGCCGAGGCTCACCCCGAGATACGGCTCCCCCGCTCTCCCTGGGCGAATGATGCTGTCGTGCGCGCTCTCGCGCGTCATCACGACGTGGCGCCTCGGATCGACGGTGATCCGGTGCGGGCCGAGCCGGAGCTGCTTCTGGCCGGCGAGCACGACGCCGAGCGTGACGCCGAACGTGGGCGCCTTGTGGAAGAACGTGGGGCGATCGAAGCGATAGAGCTGCAAGGGCCCCAGCTCGGTCACACCCACGCTCCGCGCGCGCTCGGCGACGCGTGCGCGGAGCTCGGCGAGCTCGACGGGCGCGGGCGCACGCGTGGGATCGAGGTGGGGTCGAGTCGGCATGACCTCGTTGTACGCGGTCCATCTTCCGAGCGCGTGACGACGCCGTCCAGATCGCAGTCCTGGGCAACACAACCGCAGCCCCCGGCCTCGCGGGCGACCGTGCTCGACCGCAGAGACCACGCCCGAAAGGAGCTCCCCATGGGCACCACGCACTACGATCTCGATCCTCTTCATTCCACCGTCGGCTTCAGCATCCGACACATGATGGTCACGACCCAGCGCGGTCAGTTCCACGGCGTGACGGGCTCCCTCGACGTCGACCGAGACGATTGGTCCCGCAGCCGCGTGACGGCCGAGATCGACGTCACGAGCGTCGACACGCACCAGGCCGACCGCGACAAGCACCTGCTCTCGGCCGAGTTCTTCGACGCTGCCTCGCATCCGAAGATGACGTTCGTGTCGCGGCGCGTCTCGCTCCGACCGGACGGGCACCTCTCGGTCGTCGGCGACTTGTCGATCCGCGGCGTCACGCGATCGGTCGAGCTCGACAGCGAGCCGATCTCGCCCGAGTCGAAGGACCCGTTCGGCATGATCAAGGTGGGCACTTCGGCGTCGACGCGCATCCGCCGCAAGGAGTTCGGGCTCGTGTGGAACGCGGTGCTCGAGACCGGCGGGGTCGCGCTCGGCGACGAGGTGAGCATCCAGCTCGACCTCCAGTTCCAGCGAAAGCCCTGAGGCGCCGGCGGGCCGCGCTCGGCGCGAGTGGCTTCGCTCGCGCCGAGCGCGCCGGACCGCGTACGCTGCGGCGCCGGAGACCTCGATGACGACGAACCCGAGCCTCGCCGAGACGTTGGCGCTGCGTCTCGGCCCCCGCGCACCGAGCTCGACGTTGAAGGGCACGACGATCTTCGGCGCGCACTCGACCGGCGGCACGCGTCGTCCCCCGAGCGCGACGTCGCTGGCACCGGCCGGCGCGGAGCTCGAGCTGCGCACCACGCTCGGCGAGGGCGGCATGGGGATCGTGCACCTCGCCACGCAGCGCTCGCTGAGCCGCGACGTGGCCGTCAAGCGCGTGCGCGACACGAAGGACGAGCTCGCGATCGAAGCGCTCGTCGCCGAGGCCACGCTCACCGGCGGCCTCGAGCACCCCGCCATCGTCCCCGTGCACGCGCTCCTTCGCGACGACCACGGCCCGCTGATGGTGATGAAGCGCCTCGACGGCGTGACGCTGCGGACGTTGATCCACGAGCCCGAGCACGCGCGCTGGGCCGAGCTCGGCCCCGATCGGCTCGGCTTCTTCGTCCAGGCCGTGCGCCGTCTCTGCGATGCGCTCGCGCTCGCGGCGAGCCACGGCGTGGTCCATCGCGACGTGAAGCCCGAGAACGTGATGATCGGGAGCTTCGGCGAGGTGTACTTGCTCGACTGGGGCGTCGCGACGCGCGCGAGCACCAAGCTGCCGGCCGAGGACGTCGCGGGCACGCCGGCCTACATGGCGCCCGAGATGCTCCGCCCCGACGGCGGCGAGATCGACGCGCGCAGCGACGTCTATCTCCTCGGCGCCACGCTCCACGAGTGCGTCACCGGCCGGCCTCCGCACGAGGGCGACACCTTCTTCGCGGTGCTCGCGTCCGTCGCCGCGTCGGCGCCGATCGCGTACGGCTCCGACGTGCCTCCCGCGCTGGCCGCGCTCTTGCGCAAGGCGATGCACGCCGATCGCGCCGAGCGCTTCGCGGACGCGCGCGAGCTCGGCCGCGCGCTCGACGCGTTCGTCGCGACGCGCGCCGCGCTGGAGCTGGTCGAGGCCGCCGACGCGCAGCGCGTCGCGCTCGAGCAAGCCATCGCGAAGGGCGCGCCCGAGAGCGACGTGCACGCCTTCTTCCAAGCGTGCCGCTTCGCCTACGAGCACGCCCTGCGCGAGCTCCCCGAAGGCCCGGCGCGCGAGGGCCGCGAGCGCGCACTGCTCACGATGGTCGACTACGCGCTCGGCAGGCGCGACCTCGGAACCGCCCGGGGCCTCGTCGCGGCGCTCGGCAATCGCGCGCCCGCCTCGACGACCGAGCGCCTCCTCGCGCTCGAGCGTGAGCTCGAAGGCGTGGAAGCCGAGCGTGCGCGCCTGCGACGGCTCGAGGCCGATCACGATCTCGCGGTCGGCGCCGACGAGCGGCGCAAGCTCGTGCGTGTCGCCGCGTTCGGCTTGGTCTCGCTCCTGCTCGTGCTCACGACGCTCTTCGCGACCGGGGTGTTCGTGCCGACGCCACGCAGCGTCACGCTGATCTCGGCCCTCGGGATGACGCTCCTCGGTGCGGCGGTGTTCCGCAACCGCCGCACGCTGCTCCACAACCGCATGAGCCGGCAGATCGCGTACACCGTGATGCTCCTCGTCGGCATCGTGATCGTGCACCGGCTGGTCGGCGTGGTGCGCGAGGTGCCCATCGCGGATCTGGCGGCCGAGGACGCGTTCATCCTCGCGGTCGGCACGTCGCTCTCGGCGCTCACGATCCGGCGCCTCTTGTTCGTGCCGGCGGTGCTCTTCACCGCGGCGGCCGTCGCTGCGCCGTTTCTCGGGCCGGCGGGCTTCGTCCCCGTGCTCGGCGCGGGCGTGCTCTCCGTCCTCTTTCTGTTGTTCGCCCCCGCCTCGCTCTCGGAGCCGGCCCTCGGCTCCGTGGCGCCGAAGAACGAGCGCGGTGACCCGGAGGCCTGACGTCCAGCCCTGCTGCACGGGCGTCAACCGATCCTCCTCACCCGGGCCCGGAAGCGTCAGCGCGGATGCAATCCGTTCGGTCAGCCTCCTTTCGTTCTCGAAACGGAGTCGTCACCTCCAGGGGTGACGCGCCCGCAAAAGCGCGCGACTCGACGGGATCCGCGTCGACGGCCCGCGCGTTGCTCGTCGAAGGGCGTGCCCCATCGCTCCCTGACGCTCCCGTCCGTGCTGGTCGTCGACCCCGACGACCTGTCGCGCGCGCGCGTGGAGCAGTACCTGGCGACGACGGCCCGCTGGAAAGTTCGCGCCCTCGGCGATCTCCGGGATGCGGTGGCCGTGCTCGCGACGCGCGCCTTCGAGGCCGTGCTGGTCGCGCTCCCCGCCTGCCCCGACGACTCGCTCCCGGTGCTCGAGATGGCGCGCACACGCCGACCCCACGTGCCGATCGTCGTCGTGGGTCGACACGACGAGGCTGCCGTAGAGATCGACCGCGTCCACCGCTTCGCCAGCCGCTACCTGATGCGCCCGTCCCCGATGGCCGAGGTCGAGCGCGCGCTGCGTACTTCGTTTCGCGCCGCGTGATCGGCCGAACGGCCGGTTTTCATGCGGGATCCGCGCTTGACTGGGGCGCCCGCGCCCCCTAGATAGCCGCGCTTTCCGCATGCCTGGATACCCCTCCACGCTCGTCGAAGCGCTCGATCGTCTCCCCGGGGGCGAGGCGCGCGGCTTCCGGTTCGTCACGACGGATCGGGAAGAGAAGTACTTCCCGTACGAAGCGATGCGCGCGGAAGCGCATCGCCGGGCCGGCTTCCTCGCGGCGCTGGGCCTCTCGAAGGGCGACACCGTCGCGCTCGTCTGCCCCGAGAACCACGAGTTCGTGCTCACGTTCCTCGGCGCGTCGGTCGGCGGCTTCGTGCCCGTGCCGATCTTCCCGGGCGCGACCTTCAAGGTCACCGACCACTACGTCGAGACCATCGACCACATCATGGCGGCCGCGCGCTCGCGCGTCGTCGTGTGCGTGCAGAAGAACCTCGAGATCCTCGAGAAGGTCAAAGAGCGCCGTCCCGACATCACGATCCTCGTCGCCGATCGCGACTTCTCGGGCCAGGCGCCGCCCTTCTCGCCGCCGGTCGTCACGCCGGAAGATCTCTGCTTCCTCCAGTTCACCTCGGGCAGCACCAGCAAGCCCAAGGGCGTGATGATCCGGCACCGGAACCTCGTCGCGAACACGACGGCGTTCCTCGGCCCGGCGGGCCTGAACCGCGTGCCCGAGGACGTGGGCGTCTCGTGGCTGCCTCTGTTCCACGACATGGGGCTCATCGGTTTCGTGCTCGGCACGTTGATCGTGGATCTTCCCGTCGTGCTGATGCCGACGCCCATGTTCGCGCGCGCGCCGCGCCTCTGGCTCGAGCTGATCACGAAGTACCGCGGCACGATCACGTACGCGCCGAACTTCGCCTACCAGCTCATCACCAAGCGCGTCAGCGACAAGGACCTGAGCACGCTCGATCTCTCGAGCCTGCGCGTCGCCGGCTGCGGCGCCGAGCCGATCCGCGCGCGCACGCTCGTCGAGTTCGGCGAGAAGTTCTCGCGCTGCGGCTTCGATCCGAAGGCGCTCCTGCCGAGCTACGGCATGGCCGAGAGCTGCCTCGCGATCACCTTCCACCGCCGGGGCACGCCGATGGTGGTCGATCGCGTCGACCCCGAGGCGATGCGCAAGGGCGTCGCGACGCCGAGCACGAAGGAAGACGCGCTCGAGCTCGTCGGCTGCGGGATCCCGTTCCCCGGCCACGAGATCCGCATCGCAGGCGAAGACGGAAGCGCGCTCGGCGAGCGCCAGGTCGGCGAGATCTGGAGCCGCGGGCCGAGCGTGAACGACGGCTACTTCGAGAACGCCGAGGCGACGGCCGAGTCGTTCGGCGGCGGCTGGCTCAAGAGCGGCGACCTCGGCTACTTCACCGGCAAGTCGCCGGCCGACGGCGACCTCTTCATCTGCGGCCGCAAGAAGGACCTCATCATCGTCAACGGCGCCAACCACTACCCGCAGGACATCGAGTGGGTGGTCGGCGACATCGAGGGCGTGCGCCGCGGCAACGTGGTGGCCTTCTCGACGATGAAGGACGGCATCGAGCAGCTCGTCGTCGCGGCCGAGGGCAACTCCGGCGATGCGGCGCGCCTGCGCGAAGAGATCACCAAGAAGGTGAGCGAGAACTTCGGCCTGACGCCCTCGAGCGTGGCCATCTGCCCGGTGGGCGCGCTCCCGAAGACGTCGAGCGGCAAGGCCCAGCGGCGCAAGACCAAGAGTTTGTGGGAGAGCGGCGAGCTCGAGTCCCACGCGTGATCGGAGAGACGACGATGACCCGGCCCGAGCTGATCCAGACCTTCCAGAAGATGGCGAGCGAGATCGCGGAGAAGGACTTCTCCAGCGTGAAGGAAGAGGCGACGATCGCCTCGCTCGGCATCGACTCGCTCGGCATGCTCGAGCTGGTCGGCGAGATGGAGCGCCAGCTCGGCGTGCAGATCCCGGACGAGCAGCTCGTCGGGATCCAGACGGTCAAGCAGCTCCTCGACCTGGTCGAGAAGCGCGCCCAGATGAAGAAGTGAGGCTCGCGCGGAGCGTCCGTCCGGAACGGAGGCTCCGCGCGAACGGTGCGACGCGGGGGATTTCTTGGCCCCAACATCGGAGTCGGAGACGCCATGGCGAACGAGGATCTCAAAGAGAAGCTGCGCGCGATCATCGCCGAGGTGAGCGAGGTCGACGAGATCCCGGACGCCACGCCGTTCAAGGATCTCGGGATCGACTCGATGATGGCGATCGAGATCGTCGCGGAGATCGAGCGCACCTACAAGATGTCGGTGCCCGAGGACGATCTGAAGAAGCTGACGAACTTCAACGCGGTCTACGAGCTGGTCCGCGCCAAGCTCGGGGCTTGAAGCGAGCGGCGTCGATCGCGGTGCGGATCACGAGCGCAGTGCTGGCGGCCCTGGCCGCTGGCTGCTCGTGCGGCGCGCCTCGCACCGAGATCCCCGCGATCGACGCGCCCCGCTTCGCGGCGCCGCCGGTGCTCGACGGTGACCTCTCCGAGTGGAGCGAGGTCCCGGAGACCGACGCGTTCGTGAGCACGATGGACGGCTCGCGCGGCGATCCACCGGCGCGCGGGCGCTTCGCGTGGGACGACGCGTATCTCTACGTCGCGTTCGAGATCGACGATCCGCGCGTGATCGCCCACGGCGAAGGGACCGACCCGCACCTCTGGGAAGAGGACTGCGCGGAGCTGATGTTCGATCCCGATGGGGACGAGCGGAGCTACGTGGAGCTGCAGGCGTCGCCCACGAATGCGGTGTTCGACACGCTCTACGACACGCGCCGGCAGCCGCAGCCCTTCGGGCACGTCGACTACACGAGCCACCTCGAGCCGCACGCGCGCGTGCGCGGCACCGTGAACGACGATCAGGACGACGACGGCTACACGGTGGAGATGCGCATCCCGTGGAGCGCGTTCGCCGTCGGCGATCATCCCGTCACGGGGGCGCCGCACGCGGGCGTGACGTGGCGCGTGGCGATGTACGCGATCGACGTGCGCGGCGACGACGCGTGGCGCGGCTCGGGCTGGTCGCCGCCGCTCGAGGGCGACTTCCACGTGCCCGCGCGCTTCGGTCGCGTGACGTTCCGCGAGTAGCGGCGCTCAAGGCCGCGCGAGGCCACGGGCGCGCGCCTCGGCGAGCGCTTGCGCCGACAGCGCGCGCGCCCGCGCGGCGACCGGCGCGAGCTCGACGCGCATCGAGGCGTAGGAGAGCCCGCGCTCCCAGAGCTCGGCATCCCAGAACCCGAGCTCCACCGCGAGCGTCGCGGCCCGCACCGCACCCTCCACGTCGTGACGCCGCGCCGCGAGCTCGGCGAGCTGCACGGCGCCGGCGTAGCGGATGGCCACCGGCGCGTCGTCGCCGCGCACGAGCGCGTCGAGGTCCGCCTGCGCGCGGGCGGCCGCGTCGTCGTTGCCGCGTGACGCCGCGATCCAACCGTCGAGGTAGGGCGCATCGAGCGCGTCGAGCGTGCCGGTCGCGAACCCGGTCTCGCTGACGAGCGAGGCCTCGTCGATGCGCCCGAGCAGGAGCCGCATGCGAACGCGCGCGAGCGTCGTGTACCGGTGCTCGTCGCCGCTCGCGAGCACGGCCGCGATGCCCTCCTCGCCGCGCGTCAGCTCGATCTCGTAGTGCTCGATGAAGCGGCAACGGACGTCGTCGGGGAGCGTCTCGAGACAGCGCGCGAGATCGCGGCGCGCGAGCTCGAGCCAGCCGAGCGTCCACTCGATGCGCGGCGCGACCTGGAGCCGGCGCGCCTCGGGAACGAACGCGAGCTGCTCGAGCGCGCCCAGCCGATCGCCGCCGAAGTAGAGCGCGGTCACGAGCTGATCGTGGCCGGCCGGATCGCTCGGGTCCTCGGCCACGAGGCCCTCCGCGAGCGCGCGGCCCTCGGCGAGCGCGGCGGCGCGGCCCGAGGGCGCGAGGCGGGAGCGGTCGAAGAGGGCGTGCGCGAGCGCGGCGCGCGCCGGTCGCGAGCTCGGATCGAGCGCGTGCGCTTCGCGCGCGAGCGTCTCGGCGGACTGGAAGTCCTGGCTCGCCGCGGCCGCCGCGACGAGCTCGGCCACGCGACCGGCGCGAGCGCGTGAGGCCCACCACGCGTAGCCGCCGGCCGAGATCGCGAGGAGCACGACGAGCGCGATCCCCACGGCCACGCGCCGGCGATCGGGCGCTTCGAGCGCACGGACGGCAGCGCCCGCGCTCGCGAAGCGCTCGGCCGGCGCGCGCGCGAGGCAGCGCAGGATCACGCGATTCCAGCGCGCCGGAATCGACGCGAGCGCCGCGCGGGGCGCGAGCGGCGGCGCGTGCAGTCGCTGGTCGGCGGCCTCGCGCGGCGTCGCGGCCTCGAAGGGCAGCCTCCCCGTCGCCATCTGCATGAGCAGCACGCCGAGCGCGTAGACGTCGCTCGCGCGCGTGACCTCGCCGCCCGCGACCTGCTCGGGCGCCATGTACGTGGGCGTGCCCACGTAGGGCCCCACGTGGCCAGCGCCCGCGTCGAGCGCGAGGCCGAAGTCGCTCACGACGACGCGCTCGCCCGAGAGCAGCACGTTGCGTGCGCCGAGATCGCGGTGCACCACGCCCACGGCATGCGCGGCATCGAGCGCCGCCGCGATCCCACGGCCGATGCGGAGCGTCTCGTCGAGCGAGAGCCTTCCGTCGCGCCGCAGGCGTGCGGCGAGCGTCTCGCCCTCGACGAGCTCCATCGTGAGGAAGGGCCGGCGGATCCCCGCGGCATCGACGTGTGTGCCGAGATCGAAGGTGCGGCAGACGTTGGGGTGCGTCACGCGACGCGCGAGCTGGATCTCGCGCTTCAGCGAGGCGACCGCCGCGGCGTCCCACGCATCGCCGCGCACGAGCTTGAGCGCGACGCGCGTGCCGAGCTCGTTGTCGTCGACCTCGAGCACGACACCCGCGCCGCCCGCGCCGATGCGCCGCACCACGCGGTAGCGCCCGGCGATCGCGGCGTCGGTCGGCGCCCACGCTTCGTCGTCCACGAGAGGCGCGGTGCGCTCCGAGACGACGCTCGTCGCGCGCGCCCCCTCTCGCGAGGCGTCCTGGGAATCGCCCGCCTCCTCCGCAGCCTCGTCTCGGGCACGGGAAGGCGCCGAAGAGCCGTCGGTCACGCTGCGACTCTACGCGAGCGCCGCGGGCGATGCGCGCCCCGAGGCGCGCCGACGTCGCGTCAGGCGCCGGAGGGCGCGCCGGAGAGGCCCACGCGGCCCGAGGTCCCGAGCTTGCGGTGCACGGCGCGCAGCTGGTTGACGACCGTCGCCACGCTCGTGCCGCGACGCGCAGCGATCTCGGCGTTCGTGAGGCCGCGAACCGCGAGCGCGGCGATGGCCGCCTCGGCGCTCGTGAGGCCCGCCGCGGACCAGGCCCCGTCGAGATCGACCGACACCACGAGGCCGCCCGAGGCCGGAGAGACGCGGACGGCTCCCTCGAGCGCGCGCGCGAGCTGCGCGAGCTCCGCGGGCGAGGTGACGTCGAGGGCCCGGCACCACGCGCCGAGCGCGCGGCTCACCGTGCTCTCCGCGAGCTCGAGATCGAGCGCGATGGCCTTGTTCGCCATGCCACGCGCGAGCCTCGGCAGCGCCTCGCGCCGCCATCGGCCCGCGGTCGGCTCCTTCGCGCCCACGGGCGCGCATGCGAGGACGAAGTAGCGACGCGCGCCGAGATCGAAGCGCGCGACGACGCGCGCCCGTCCGTCGATCACGGCGGCCGAGAGATCGCGCCCGTCGGCGTCGTCACCCGGCGGCGCAGGCGTGGAAGGTTGAAGCGCGGCGGCGCTCATGAACGACCTCGCGATGGCATTCGTCGCGTGGACCTCAGCAAGCGGCGTGCGCACCCCGCGCGCGCCGACACGCCCCGAGCGTAGGAGCGCGCGCATGCGGCGAACGATGAGTGTTTCGTCCACGCGCGCGGCCCGCGGTCGCTCCGGGGCGTTACATCCCGCGCAACACCTCGGCGCCGCGCGGCCCCCCGCGGGCGTTGCGCGCGCCGCCACACACTCGTGAGATCGCGCCGCCTCCGCGCGGCACGAGGGCTGCGTTGCGCCCGCGCGATGCGCGACCGTCTGCCGCCGCCTCTCGCTCCCGCGCGCGCGCGGGCGATCCTCCGCGCGCTGCTGCGCGGCGAGGCCACCGCGCGACCTCTCGGGGGATCCCGGACGCGGGGCTTTCGGATCGCGCGGGCGCCGGCTCGCCGCGGACCGCCGGCGCCCGAGGACGCGCGCGTGGCCGCGTGGGTCGGTGCGGGGCGCGCGAACAAGGAGATCGCCGCCGAGCTCGGTGTGTCGAGCACGAGCGCCGCGCGCGCGGTGGCGCGGGTGTGTCACCTCTTCGGCCTCGCGCGGCGCCTCGACCTCGCGCTGCTCGTGGCCGCGCTGGAGCACGCCCGCCGCGGACAGGGCGCGACACCCATCACCCGCGAGCGCGCAGCCCCGAGGGGCACGACCGACCTGCTCGTCGATCTCCGCGCCAGCGTCGCGTGGGCGCGCCTCACCGCTCGCCAGCGCACCGTGGTCGCCCTCGCCCTCGCCGGAGGGTCGGCGCGTCGCATCGCCCGCCATCGCGGCGAGCGCTCGCCGCGCACGATCGAGAACCAGCTCACGCGCGCCTTCCAGGCGCTGGGGATCTCGGGGCGCGCTCAGCTCGTGGCGCGGCTCTTCGCACGCTCGGAGGCGCCGCCCCCTTCGAGCCCGCGCGACTCCGTGCGACAGTGAGCGCGTGCGCGACCACGACGCCGAGGATCCCGCGCCCTCCGAGGCCACCGTCTCGCTCCCCGACGACGAGGAGGCGCCGCTCGCGATCCACGTCACCCTCGTGGGCGCCGCGAGCGAAGCGACCCACGATCTCGGAGCGGGGCCGGCGACGATCGGAACGCACGCGGGCGCCACGCTTCGCCTCGACGACGACGCGGTCTCGCGCTTCCACGTCGAGATCGCGATCGAGCGAGGCCGCGTCCGTGTGCGGGATCTCGGGAGCCGCAACGGCACGCGTCTCGACGGCGTGGTGGTGCGCGACGCCGACGCCGCCTCGGGGTCGGTGTTGTCGATCGGCCGCACGCGCCTCCGGATCGACGTGCACACCGCGAGCAAGCCCGCCGCGCTCTCCGCGAGCGAGCGCTTCGGCGCGCTGCGCGGGCGATCGAAGGCCATGCGGCGCGTGTTCGCCGTGCTCGAGCGCGCGGCGCGCAACGATGCGACGGTGCTGCTCGGCGGCGAGACGGGCACCGGCAAGGAGGCCGCGGCCGAGTCCATTCACGCGGCGAGCGCGCGGCGCGAGGCGCCGTTCCTCGTCGTCGACTGCGGCGCGCTGGCGCCGACGCTCCTCGACGCCGAGCTCTTCGGGCACGAGAAGGGCGCGTTCACCGGCGCGGTCGGCGCGCGCGCGGGCGTGTTCGAGGCCGCGCAGGGCGGCACCGTGTTCCTCGACGAGGTCGGTGAGCTCGGCCTCGATCTGCAGCCCAAGCTCCTGCGCGTGCTGGAGCGACGCGAGGTGCGGCGCGTCGGCACGAGCAGCTACGTGCCGGTCGACGTGCGCATCGTGGCCGCCACCCATCGCGACCTGCGCGCCGAGGTGAACGCGCGGCGCTTCCGCGCAGACCTCTACTACCGCCTCGCCGTGCTCGAGGTGCGCATGCCGGCCCTGCGCGAGCGGCCCGAAGATCTGCCGCTCCTCGTCGATCACTTCCTCGAGTCGATGCAGCCGACCGACGAGGCCGCGCTCGCGCTGATCCGCTCGCCCCGCTTCGTCGCCGGCCTCGCGGAGCACGCGTGGCCCGGTAACGTACGCGAGCTGCGCAACTACGTGGAGCGCGCGCTGGCGCTCGAGGGCATCGAGCCGACGGGCGGAGAGAAGGCCAGCGAGGCGCCCGCGGTGCGTGCCGACCTCACGCTGAAGTCGGCGCGCGAGCTGTGGAGCGCGCCGCTCGAGCGCGCCTATCTCGAGAGCGTGCTCGCCCGGAGCGGCGGGAACGTCAGCGCCGCCGCACGCGTGGCCGGCGTCGACCGCGTTCACTTCTATCGTCTGCTCTGGCGGCACGGCCTGCGCTGACGAGTCGCCATTTCGATGGGGAGACACGCCCCGTTCCCACGTACCCTCGCGACATGACGCGCCCCCTCGGCAAGTCGGCGATCGAAGCGCACGTGGAGGCCCACGTGGAGCGGCTCTCGCGAGACGGCGCCTTCTTCACGGTGCCGATGCCGCGCGGCGACGAGCTCGTGCAGATCCAGGTCTACGCGCACCCCGCGGGTCACTGGCACTACGTGACGTACGGCTTCACCTCGCTCTACGAGGGCGAGAAGCCGCCGGCCCCGGGCGCGCGCGACGGCTTCGGCTACGAGCTCGGCCTACGCGTCCCGCGCACGTCGGAGCGCCCGTCGACCCAGCCGATGGACCTCTTGCGTGCGCTCGCGCGCGTGATCGTCGAAGGGCGCCACGTGCTCGCGCCGGGGCACACGCTCCCGCTCCACGGGCCGATCGCGGAGGGCTCGAAGCTCAGCGCGTTCGCCGTCGCCGCCGATCCCGAGCTCGGGAGCCTCGTGACGCCGCTCGGGAGCGTCGACATGCTGCTCCTCGTGGGGATCACCGCCACCGAGGAGGCGGCCTGCGCGCGCGGCTCGACGAGCGCGCTGCTCGATCGACTGCGCGCGCTCGATCCCTTGCTCGTCACGCGGCACGACCGCGACGAGATCGCGGTGCCCCAGGAGCCGAGTCGGCTCGACGGGCAACAGGTGATCTCGGTCCGCTGGAGATGGGACGCCGCGCGCCACCGCCACGTCGTGCAGATCGAGCCGGCGCGGGCGCGGGCGCCCTTCGCCGACGTGATCGTGCAGCGCCTGACGAGCGCCGGCGTGTACTGGATCGGTGGCCCCGACGGAACGCTGCGCTTCGAGCGCGGCGAGCACGACGAGAGCGAGGAGCACACCCTGGAGGTGCCGCCGATGCTGCTCGTGCGGCTCGGGCCCGCGGGGATGGATCGGCTGCGCTCTCTCGATCGGCGCGGACCCGTCGTCTCGATCGGCGACTGCGAGATCACGTTCGGCGACGCGAGCCCGGCCGCTGCGCCGGCGCCGGATCCGCGCATCGAGCGCGTGCGCGCGGCCTTCGCGCCGGTCGTGCCGACGCTCGCGAACGGAACGATCGTGATCGAGCGGGTCGCGGGGACGCCCGGCGCGGAGCTGCTGATCGGCGTGCGGAGCAAGAGCCCAGACGTGTACGCGCCCGGCGACATGATCGGGATGGGTGGCCACGCGATCCGCGCCGCCCTGAGCGTGCTGGGCGGCACGATCTCCATCGTCGACATGCATCCCGATCCGCTCGTGCTCGCGCAGCGCGCGCTCGGCCCGGTCACCGCCGCCCAGTACGCGATCGACGAGGACGGGATCGCGCTGCTCTCACCGTGCGTGGAGGTGCGCGCCGACGACCCGCGCACCGATGCCCAAGTGCTCGAGAGCGCCGCGGAGCGCGTCGGCCTCGCCGCCCAGCTCGTGGGACGCCCCCTCTCGATCGAAGGCTCCTGGACGGTGAAGCGGAGCCGCTGAGGGAGGCGCGCGCCCTCACCGACGCGAGCGACGGCGAGCGCGTTGCTCCTTGGCTGCTCCTTTCCCCCGATGAACTGCCCGCAGCCCCTCGCCCACGACGGCAGCAGACCACTCCTCTCCCGCGGCGCACTCGATCCACGGTCGGGCGCCGCCGACGCGTTCCTCGGCGATCGCGATGGGCCCCATGAGCAGAGCTACGGGGAGCGCTCGTTGCGTCTCGACGAGCCAGCTCGTCTGGTGACGAGGCGACGCCGCGGCTCTCTCCTCGCGGAGAGTTGCGCCTACTCGGGCGCGGACGGCGGATCGGCTCTCCGTTCTGTGCCCCTCAGGCGAGCGCGCCTGGAGTGCGATCAGGGTCGAGACGACCTCCGCGGCGCCAACCGACCCGCAGCAACCAGGTTCGTGGAGATGGCAACGAGCGCTCCTCGGCCGCGCCGCCGAGCCACCCATCGAAGGACGGTGCCGACGAGAGCGGGTCGAGCCAGCCGGAGATCGGCGGCGCGACGCGGTGTTTGCGTGCGTTGCAGAGCACGTACGCGAGGGCGTTCCGCACTTGCCGCGGCGTCGTGAGCGTACGGTGGTGAAACCGATCGGCGAAGACCTTGCCGCGCCGGCCGATCGAGCGATTCAACGCACGCGCGAGGCGCACCGCGAGACCCTGCATCGCGCGGGCGAGCGCCTGCGCGTCACGCGTCTCGACGACGAGATGAATGTGGTCGCTCTGCACCGAGTACTCGACGATGCGGCTGCCGAGGCGCGCGCTCGCGCGGTGCAGGCTCGCGAGGACCGCACGAAAGCGTCGCCGGCTGCGCAGGTTCGCGAGACCCGCAAGCACCTTCATCGTGACGAGCACCGGCGCAGCGCCGCCAAGCCTGCCGCGCCGCGCGTGCGTCACGCCGGCGCGCGTACCGCGGGGCTTGCGGCCTGCGCCCTGTCGCGCACCCCCGTGCGGTCGAAAGTCGAGCGTCGTTTGGGTCGGTCGTCTCGGTCTCATCGCCGAGCCGACGCTCGACGCCGACCGCGACTGACGCGCTGCGAACATGATTCGGCACAGTTCCTCCCCGCGCATGGAGCCGCCCTTCCGCGGGCGCAGCGGACCCGTGCGCCGGCGAGGTGGACGCCTCGCGCGCCGGCTCGAGCGGAGGGACTTGCAGGGACGCGCGCCGGCCGAGGTGCACGCCGTGCGCGGCGAACATCTCGTGTCGGCCCTTCACCGACGCGAGCGACGGCGAGCGAGGAGCGCCGCGAGGCCCACGAGGCCGATCGCCGCGAGCGCGCTCGTGCGCGGGGCGCTGGCCGCGCAGCCACAGGACGAGGCGGGCGCAGGAGCGGTCGATCCGCCGTCGAGCGCGGCGGCGTCGACCGTGCTGCCCGCGTCGCTCGTGCTGCCCGCATCGACCCCGGCGGCATCCACGCCCGCGTCGGGGCGCGCCAGCGAGCGGACCTTCACGCGCAGGCCCCAGTCACCGTGCACGCCGGCCGTGTCGTTCCAGAGCCAGCCGACGCCGCCCGAGGCGAAGATGAACGCGCGGTGATCGTCGATGGTCCCGTCGTCGTCGCGCACCGGAAAGCCCGCCGGCGCATCCGTCATCGGCGCGCACGTCGAGCTGCTGCCGCCGTCCTGCAGCTGGACGACCACGCGCAGGTAGCGATGCGTCTCGTCGACGGTGGGGAACGGATCGGGATCCACCGCGAGCGGGATCTCGTTGAGCATCAGGTTGAAGCCGGTGCCGCCGTCCGCGGTCGGCACGCTCATCTGCACCGGGAGATCGTCGAACGATGCGACGAGCTCTTCGCCCGGCCAGGCGGCGCCGATCGCGGGCATCGCGTGGATGTCGTCCGCGTCGACGAGCGTGGTGCCGGCCCACACCTCGAGGTGGACGAGCGCTTGTCCACCCGCCGCGAGACCGTGGCACTGGCCCGGCGAGCCGGTGACCTCGGCCGCCCCGAGCGCCAGCGAGACGCTCTGCACCTCGAGCGGGAAGGCCGTGGGCTGCAGGCCCGCGATGCCGCCGATCTCCCGGAAGATCACGCCGTAGGCCTCGCTCGCGCAGAAGCCGCACGAGAGCCCGACGGGCGCGGACTCGCTGAGCGTGTCGTACGCGATGGTCTGCTGCGCCGAGGCGCGGGAGGCGAGGGCGCCGGCGAGAGCGAGCGCGCTGGCAAGGACGATCGAGGTCCGCATGGGGACCCAGGATACATGGCGTCAGCGCTGGGACGCGAACGTCGCTGCCGAGAGGTGCGTGATGGCGATCGCGAGCGCGTCGGCGGCGTCGGCAGGCGGCGCCGCGCGCAGACCCAGCGTCGCGGCGACGACGCGCCCCACCTGCGCCTTGTCGGCGGCGCCGCGCCCCGCGACGGTCCGCTTGACGAGCGCCGGTGGATACTCGGCGATGGCCAGGCCCCGCTGCTCGGCGACGAGGAGCGCCACGCCGCGCACGTGCGCGAGCTGGATCGCGGCGGCGGCGTACTTCGCATAGAAGACGCCCTCGACCGCGACGGCGGCGGGCGTGTGATCCTCGCAGATCGCCTCGAGCGCCTCGCACGCCGCGGCGAGGCGCGTGGCGAGCGAGTCGCGGGCCGAGAGGCTCACCACGCCGGCCGCGATCGGGAACAGCTTGGCCCCGCGCCGCTCGACCACGCCCCAGCCGAGACGCCGCGTGCCGGGATCGATCCCGAGCACACGCAAGGTCGGCAGCGCGGCGCGCGTGGCTCTCATGGGCGCCGAACGTAGCAGACGCGTCATCGGGCGATGGGAAGGGACACGCGCAGCGCCGGGACACGCTCGTCTTCGAGGTCGTAGACGCGCATCACGCCCTCGCGCAGGTCGACGAGCGCGCTCGACGGCGACCGGTCGCGCTTGAGCGTGCCGGGGTTGAGGATCGTGATGCCGTCGATCGTGCGCACCATCGCTTCGTGGGTGTGACCGCCGGCGAGGAAGCGAAAGCGGTCCGCCGTGACGAGGCGGCGCCACGCGCCGATCCAGCGCACCTCGTCGAGCGTGGTGTGCGGCTTGAGGACGGCCATGTCGTCGTCGGCCACGCCGTGACCGACGAGGAGCGGCCCGAGGACCGTGGAGACCTCGAGGATCGGCGGCCAGAAGCGCGCGGCCTCGGCCGCCGCGGCGTGATCGTCGCGGAGCTGGATGGGAAGGAGCGTGCGCATCTCGTTCGCGAGGAACCATCGATCGTGGTTCCCGCCGACCACGTGCACGCGCTCCTCGGCGAGGATCTCCACGGTGCGCGCGAGATCGCCGAAGCCGTCGGCCACGTCGCCGACGCAGAGCAGCGCCTCGGCTCCCTCGCGTCGAGCGAGCGCGACGAAGGTCTCGAGCCGCACGTCCTCGGCATGGACGTCGCCGATCAGCGCGAAGCGCGCGAGCGGCTGGGCCGGCGAGCCGGGGCCCGAGGTGATGCGCGGCGGATCGTCGAGAAGCGAGGGCACGCCCGCGAGCATGCCCCGGGCCTCACCGCGGTGCTCGTCGCTCGCGAGGGGTGACGTGGCTCAGCGCCACGCACCCTTGGAGTCTCCCCCTCGCCTGCGCGCTCGACCTCGCGCACACTGCGCGGCGATGGCTCGCGACGTTCCCGAAGCGCACGAGAAGACCGTGGCGAGCCAGGGTGGGACTGCGCAGCGCTCGACCGGACAGGTCACCTCGCTCCAGCCCGGCGAGATCCTCGGCGAGCGGTATCGCGTGGTCGAGCTGCTGGGCGCGGGCGCGCAGGGCGAGGTGTGGCGCGCCGAAGACGTGGAGATCGAAGGCCACGTCGTCGCGCTGAAGATCCTCGCGTACCGCGCCACCACGCCCGAGCAACGCGACCAGGCGCTCCGCGAGCTGAAGATGCTCGCCGCGATCAACCATCCCTCCGTCGTGCAGTTCAAGGACAACGGCTGGCTCGGCGGGCGGCTCTGGTTCGCGATGCCCTGGTACGAGGGGCGCGACCTCGAGAGCGCGATGCCGCTCGATCGGGCCGAGGCGCGGCGCGTGTTCGAGACGCTCGCGGGCGGTCTGGCGGCCGTCCACGCGAAGGGGCTTCGTCACCAGGACATCAAGCCCTCGAACATCTTCCTCGCGAAGGTCTCGGGCGTGGAGCAGACGATGCCGGTGCTGCTCGACTTCGGCGTCGCCGCGAAGGAAGGCGAGCAGCTCGTCGCGGGATCGCCCGACTACTTCGCGCCCGAGCTCGCCGAGGGCTGGCCGACCGCCGCGCGCCTCGGCCCTGAGGCCGACGTGTTCTCGCTCGCGCTCGCGCTGCGCAACGTGCTCGAGCCCGGGACCGCGCCGACCGTGGGCGCCTTCGACAAGGCCTCGCTCGCCGAGCGCGCCAAGACGCCGATCGAGCCGCCGCAGGCGCGCGAGCTGCGCTATCTCGCGCCTCATTTCCGCCGCTGGCTCGCCATCGACCCCGCCGCACGCCCGACGGCGCGCGAGCTGGTCGACGAGCTCGCCGTGCTCACCGCGCCCGAGGATCGCGCGCGCGATCGCATCAAGCTCCTGCGGCGCGTGGGGCCCTGGGCCGCGCTCCTACTCCTTGTCGTCGCGATCGGGGGATGGCGCGCGTGGAACGCCGTGGTGGACGCGCGCAAAGCCGCGGCCGCCGAGGCCGCCGCACGCGAAGCCGAGGAGGCGCGCGCCGACGAGGCCGCTTCGACCGCCGCCGATGCGCTGGCGCGCGCCGCGGCCTCGAGCGCGCGCACCGAGGACGCACTGCGACGCCTCGACGACGCCGAGACGCAGATCGGTCGCGCCGAAGGCGATGCGCAAGCCATGCGCGCCGCGCGCGACGCATTGCGCGCGGCCCTCCGCGACGCGCGCACCGAGCTCGCCGGGAGCCAGGCCGCCCTCGCGGACACCGAGGCGCGTGTCGCCACGCTCTCGCAGCAGCTCGGCGCGACACAGCACGACCTCGGCGTCGCGCGCGCCGAGCTCGATCAGACGCGCAGCACGCTGGCCGCGACGACGAGCGAGCGCGACGGCGCGCGCGCCGATCTCGCCACCCGCACCACCGAGCGCGACACCGCACGGGCCGACCTCGCGACCCGCACGACCGAGCGCGACACCGCACGCGCCGACCTCGCCACGCGCACCACCGAGCGCGACACCGCACGCGCCGAGCTCGAGACGGCCAACGCCTCACTCGGCACGCGAACGACCGAGCGTGACGAAGCACGCGCCGCGCGGGCCTCCGCCGAGAGCGCGCTCGCGACGGCCACCGCCGCCCAGGCCGACCTCGAGAGCCGCATCCACCAGCTCGAGGCGCGCGTCCGCGAGCTCGAGGGGCGCCGCGTCGATCCCACCCCGTCGACGCCCGAGCTGCCGGGCGGCGTCGTGGTCGCCCCCGTCCCGTCGGATCCGCCCGCACCCTGAGCCCCTGCGATCACGGCGCCGTTGACGCGGCCCCGCCTGCGTTGGATCGTCCGACGCATGAAGCTCCCCCCGCCTCCGCGCCTGAGCGGCGCCGTGCTCAAGGGAATCGTCCGCGCCTCCGAGGGAGATGCCGTCCGCGGCGTGCTCGGCGGGCTGATGCGCAAGGACCTCGGCATCGACGAGACGCTCGCGCTCCCGGAGAGCGCGCGCGGCGCGCTGCCGCTCTCGGCGCGGCCCTGGCAGGCCCGCGGTGCCCATCCGCGCGGCACGCAGGAGCTCGGCGTACCGGAGACGAAGCGCGACTTCACGCCCACGTGCGCGCAGATCGCGGCGCGCTACCGCGAGGGCCAGGCCGATCCCGTCGAGCTCACCGAGCGGGCGCTGCGCCAGGCGAAGAACCTCGCGGCGCAGAAGCCCTCGATGGGGCCGATCCTCCACTACGACGAGGAGCGCGCGATCGAGAGCGCCAAGCAGAGCCGCGAGCGCTGGCGCGCCGGCCGCCCGCTCGGCCCGCTCGACGGAATGATCGTGCCCGTGAAGGAAGAGGTCGACCTCGAGGGCCACGGGGCGCGCCTCGGCACCGCCCAGCCTGCGAAGAAGGACGCCAAGGACGCGACCGTCGTGCGGCGCCTTCGCGAGGCCGGCGCGATCGTCCTCGGCACCACGCCGATGACCGAGTACGGCATGTCGCCGCTCGGCGTCTCCGCGCGACGCGTGCTGCCGCGCAACGCCCAGAACCCGCGCCACGCCGCGGGCGGCAGCAGCACGGGCTCGGCCGTCGCCGTCGCCTCGGGCCTCTCGCCCGTCGCGCTCGGCTCGGACGGCGGCGGCTCGATCCGCATCCCGAGCGCGTTCCAAGGCATCTTCGGCATCAAGCCCACCTTCGGTCGCGTCTCGCGCTTCGGCGACGGGTTCGGCGGCACGATGGCGCACCTCGGCCCGCTCGGCGCGAGCACGCGCGACCTCGCGATCTTCCTCGAGGCCGTCTCCGGCGAGGACCCCGAGGACGAGCTCACGCACCGCAACCCCGGCTTCGTGCGCGGCTGGCTCGAGGGCACGCTCGGCGGCGGCGTGAAGGGCCTGCGCATCGGCGTGCTCGAGGACGAGATCTCGGCGGCCGACGTGCAGATCGCGCGCGCCTGCCGCGAGGCGCTGAGCGCGCTGGAGAAAGAAGGCGCGACGCTCGTGCCCGTCACGCTGCGCCTCGCGCGCCACGCCGCGGCGATCGGCTATCTCTCGATCGGCCTCGAGGCGTACGCCGCGCTCCTGCCGCAGCGCCTGCACGACTTCGCGTCGATCGGCACCGACCTGCAGCTGCTCTGCCGCATCATGAGCACGTTCCGCGCGGACGACTATCTCGACGCGCAGCGCCTGCGCGCGGGGCTGCGTCGCGACGTGGCCGCGCTGCTCGGCGACGTGGACGTGCTCGCGCTGCCGACCACGGCGCGCACCGCGCCGATCGTGAGCGACGCGGACGTGCTCGGCGGCATGGCCGACACGCCCGAGCTCGCCGCGGCGTGCCGCTTCGCCTTCCTCGGCAACCTCACGGGCCTTCCGGCGGGCACGGCGCCCGTGGGCAAGGACGCGCGCGGCATGCCCATCGGCCTCCAGATCATGGGCGATGCGTGGGACGAGGCCGGGGTGCTGCGCGTGCTCGCGCACCTCGAGCGCACGGGCGTCGCCAGCGTTCCGCGCCCCGCGATCCAGGTCGATCTCTTCGGGTGAGCGCGCGCGCCCGAGCACCGAAGGCTGCGGCCGCGAAGGAGCTCGCGACGATCACGGCGACGCTCCGCCGCGAGGTCGACGCGCTCCGCTTCGCCGCACCGACGACCCACGTGTACGACCCTCTCGACTACGCGCGCGCCGCGCACGCGCGCTACCTCGAGCGCTGGGGGGCGGGCCCCAAGGAGGTCGTCCTCGTCGGGATGAACCCCGGTCCCTTCGGGATGGCGCAGACGGGCGTGCCCTTCGGCGAGGTCTCGCTCGTGAAGGGCTTCCTCGGCATCGAGGCGGAGGTCGGCAAGCCCGCGCGCGAGCATCCCAAGCGCCCGATCGAAGGCTTCGCGTGCACGCGCAGCGAGGTGAGCGGCCAGCGCTTCTGGGGCTTCGTGCGCGATCGGTTCGGCACGCCCGAGCGCTTCTTCGCGCGCTTCTTCGTCATCAACTACTGCCCGCTCGTCTTCATGGAGGCGAGCGGAAAGAACCGCACGCCCGACAAGCTCTCCGCGAAGGAGCGCGAGCCCTTGTTCGAGATCTGCGATCGCGCGCTCGCGAAGATGATCGCCGTGCTCGGCCCGCACACGGTCGTCGGCGTGGGTGCCTTCGCCGAAGAGCGCGCGCGGGTGGCGCTCGCCGGGCGCTCGGTCAGGATCGGAACGATCCTCCACCCGAGCCCCGCGAGCCCTCTGGCGAACACGGGCTGGGCGGAGAAAGCCGAGGCGCAGCTGCGCGCGCTCGGCATCGAGGTCCCATGAGCGAGCCCAGCGCCCCCGACGACGAGTACAGCCCCGAGATGATCGCGCGGATGAACGTGATCGTCCGCGACATGGTCCCGCACAACAAGGCGCTGAACCTCGAGATCGAGCGGCTCGGGCGCGGCGAGGTCTGGATGAAGCTGCCGTGGGCCGAGCACCTCGTCGGCAACCCGATGAACGGCGCGCTCCACGGCGGCGCGATCTCGAGCGCGATGGACGCGGCGGGCGGGATGGCGGTGATGGCGAAGCTCGGCAAGCCGAGCAGCATCGCCACCCTCGATCTGCGGATCGACTACATGAAGGCCGCGCTCCGGGGCGAGGACGTCCGGATCCACGCGAGCTGCTACAAGGTCACGCGCCACGTCTGCTTCGTGCGCGCGACGGCCTTCACGACGAGCGAGAGCGATCCGGTCGCCACCGTCGCTGCGACGTTCGCGAGGAAGTCGTGACCGACGCGCTGAACCTGGTCGCGGTGCTCGCCCACGCGCGCGAGACGGGCGACGTGCGCGCGCTGCTCGATGCGATCCCCTACGCGCGCTTCCTCGGCCTGGAGATGCAGCGCGAGAACGGCCAGGCGATCGCGACGATGCGCTACGCCGAGCACCTCGTGGGCGACGCGACGATCCCCGCGCTCCACGGCGGCACGCTCGCGGCGCTGCTCGAGTCGACGGCGATCCTGACCGTGATGCTCGATCCGGCCACGACCGCGATGCCGCGCACGATCACGCTGACGATCGACTACCTGCGCTCCGGGCGCGCGATGGACACGCACTGCCGCGCGAAGATCGTGCGCCAAGGGCGGCGCATCGCCGTCGTCGCGGTCGAGGCCTACCAGGACGACGCCGCCAAGCCGTGCGCGAGTGCCGTCGTGCACGTGCTCGTCGCCGACTGAAGAGCTGCGCTCGCGTCCAGGCCCTTCGGAACGAGCACCGGCGGCTCGGATCAGCCCGCGAAGCGATCCGTCGCGAGCACGAGCTCGTGCAGGATCCCGGGCTCGTAGGCCGAGTGGCCCGCATCCTCGACGATGCGGAGCTTCGCTTCGGGGAAGCGCCGCGCGAGCTCCCACGCGCTCGTCGCCGGGCACACCACGTCGTAGCGGCCCTGCACGATCACCGTCGGGATCCGCCGGATGCGCTCGACGTCGTCGAGGAGCTGCATCTCGTTGCGCAGGAACCCCCTGTTCACGAAGTAGTGGCACTCGATGCGCGCGAACGCGAGCGCGAACGCGTCGCCCGCCGCGCGCGTGACGTGATCGGGCTTGGGCAAGAGGAAGCTCGTGCGCGCCTCCCACACGCTCCACGCGCGCGCCGCCGCCTGCTGGACCGCCGGATCGCTGTGCGTGAGGCGCTGGTGATAGGCCGTGATCAAGTCGCCGCGCTCGGCCTCGGGGATCGGCGCGAGGTAGTCCTCCCAGGCGTCGGGGAACATCTCGCTCGTGCCCGACTGGTAGAACCACGCGAGCTCGCGGTGGCGCAGCAAGAAGATGCCGCGCAGCACCAGCTCGCTCACGCGCTCGGGATGCGTCTCGGCGTACGCGAGCGCGAGCGTCGAGCCCCAGCTACCGCCGAAGACCTGCCACTTGTCGACGCCGAGGTGCGCGCGCAGCGCTTCGATGTCGCGCACGAGGTGCCACGTCGTGTTCGCCTCCAGCGACGCGTGAGGCGTGCTCTTGCCGCAGCCACGCTGGTCGAAGAGCACGATCATGTAGCGCGTCGGATCGAAGAACCGGCGCTGCTTGGGATCGGTCCCGCCGCCCGGCCCGCCGTGGAGGAACACGACGGGCTTGCCCTTCGGGTTGCCCGAGACCTCCCAGTAGATCCGATGCCCCTCGCCCACGTCGAGCATCCCGGTCCGGTGGGGCTCGATCTCCGGATAGAACGTACGCAGCTTCATCTCGCCGAAGACTCGCAATTCCGCGGCGTGCGAACAAGCCGGATCGTGCGCACAATCGGTCCCGATGGCCGCTTCGTCCGGTCGGCTCGCACGCGCGGGTCGCGCGCTCCGCGCCTGGGTGGTCTACCGGGCCGACCAGCTGCTCGGCCTGCCTCCGATCGCGCAGCTCCTGCTGCTCGCGCTCGCGGGCGCCGCGATCATCTTCGGCTTCGCCGGGCTCGAGCTCGCCCTCCATCCGCACGACGCCGACGTGCCCGACGAGAGCGCCGCGCTCTGGTGGACGCTGACGCACTTCCTCGACGGCGGCACGATGGCGAGCGACGACCCGTACCGCCGCGGCGTCGCGCTGGCGACCACGGTCGCCGGCATCTTGCTCCTCGCGCTCGTCACCGCCGCGCTGACGAGCAAGATGGGCGAGCGCATCGGCGACCTCCGCTCGGGCCTCAACCCCGTCGTCGAGCGCGGTCACTTCCTGGTGCTCGGGTTCGACGCGACGGTGCCGCTCGTGGCGCGCGAGCTCGCTCGCAGCAAGCAGCGCTCGACGCTCGTCGTGCTCACGAACGACGACAAGGATCGCGTGGAAGCGGCGCTCCGCTCGACCCAGCGCGTGGTGGGCTCGCGCCTGCGCGTCGTCGTCCGCACCGGAGACCCGCGCACCGAGAACGCGCTCCTGCGGGTCTCGGCGCATCGCGCGCGCGCGGCGCTGATCGTCCCGTCCACCAGTCTCGACGACGAGAGCTCGGTCGAGTGGTCGCTCGCCGCGCTGCTCGCGCTGCGTCGCGTGGTCGGCGAGCGCTGGCCCGGGCGCGCGCTCGTGCTCGCGCGCCACGAGGAGGCCGTGGATCTGTTGCGCCTCGCGGCCGAGCCCGACGTGGCCGGCCCCGGCGCGCTCGCGGCCGAGGTGATCGCGGCCGACGCGGTGATCGCCGCGATCCTCGCCCAGAGCACGCGAGAGGACGGCGTCTACGCGGTGCTGCGCCACATCCTCGCGTTCGACGGCTGCGAGCTCTACCTCGAGCCCGTCGACGCGCGCCTGGCGGGTCGCTCGTTCGACTACGCGCACGCGTCGCTCGACCGCGGCATCGCCGTGGGCGCGATGGACGCCGGCGGTCGCATCCACCTCAGCCCGCCCCCCGGCGGCAGGCCCCTCGCCGCGACCGATCGCCTGATCGTGCTCACCGAGAGCCTCGCCACACCGACGCTCGGCGCGTCGCTCCCGACGCCGCGCCCGATCGCGCCCGAGTCGATCGCGCCGCGGCCGCCGCAGCACGTGGCGCTCCTCGGCTGGGCGACCACGGCGCCCCACGTCTGCGACGAGCTCGCGAGCCTCTTGCCGAACGGATCCACGGTGCACCTCGCGCCGGGCGAGATGCACGCGCGCGCGGCCGAGCTCGCGCAGAAGCTCGAGACGACCCAGCGCCGCGTGAAGTGGGTGGTGCATGCCCGCTCGGGCGCCGACCTCGCGCACACGGGTCACCCGATCGTCTGTGGCGCCGACTCCGTGGTCGTGCTCGGCCAACACACGAGCGACGGCGATCACGGCGACGCGACGGCGCTCGCGATGCTCCTTCGCATTCGTCACGGCCTCCGCAGCGTGGGGACGCCGGATCGCGTCCGCATCGTCACCGAGGTGCGCGACCCGCGCTCGGCGAGCCACGTGGCGCCGCGCCCAGGCGACTCGATCGTGTCGAGCGACATCGTCGCGATGCTCCTCGCGCAGGAGCTGCTCGATCCGCGGACCGGACCGATCTATCGCGAGCTCATCACGCCGGGCGGAGCGGCGATCGAGCTGCGCCGCCGCGCCGAGTACGTGCCGGACGGCGACGCGACCTTCGCCGAGGTGCTGGCCGCGGCGCGGCGGCGGGGCGAGATCGCGATCGGGTTCCATCCGGACCCGCGCCGGACGAGCAACGATCCCGAGCTGGATCGCCGGCGTCTCGAGGAGGGCGATCCGATCCTCGGCCCGACGCCCTGGCTCAACCCGCCGCGCGAGACGCTCGTGCCGAGCTCGGACGACGGGCGGATCGTCGTGATCACGCGCCGGCCGTGAGGCCGGCCCGCGGACGGACGGAGCCGGAGCGGAAGAGCCGATCGAGCTCGCCTCGGTCGCCTCCGCGCGCTCGGCCTCACTGACGAAAGCTCGCGAGCCATCTGGGAACGTCTCTCGGCGGGCGTCGCGTGTTTGCCGCCTGGCGCTCGACACACCATACTCGCGCCCCCATAGAGCGAAGGCATGGCGACCTACATCACCAGCGATTGCATCAACTGCGGCGCCTGCGAGCCCGAGTGTCCCAACCAGGCGATCAGCGAGGGCGACGACATCTACGTGATCGACCCGAACCTGTGCACCGAGTGCGTGGGCTTCTACGATCACGAGGCCTGCCAGGCCGTCTGCCCGGTCGAGTGCTGCCTGCCCGACCCGAACCACCCGGAGGCCGAGCCGGCGCTGCTCCAGCGCGCGCTGAAGCTCCACCCGGAGGACGCGGCGCTCAAGGATCGCGCCGAGAAGAACGTGTTCCCGTCGCGCTTCCGCAAGTGATCGTGGTGCGCGCGTGAGAGCCCGCGCGCTCCTGTTCGCTGCGCTCGTCCTCGCCGGCTGCGCGCCCGCGCTCTCCACGTTCTCGGGCTCGCGCACGACGCCCGAGGGGCGCGGTGATCTCGCGATCGGTGCGAGCGCGCGAGCCCCGCTCGGGGACCTGGCGCGACCCGCCGATCAGCCCGTGCTCGGGCTCACCTCGCCGGGGGGCGTGGCGCCGGCCGGCTTCTTCCGGCTCGGCCTCTCGCGGCAGGTCGACCTCGGTGTGCTCGTGGCCGGCACCACCGGGCGCCTCGAGCTCCGCGGCTCGACGCGCCTGAGCCCCACGCTCCGTGTGATCGGCGGCGTCAGCGGCTACGGCGGCTACGTCTCGCGCGACCAGGACCCGGAGGGCGCGGGCGAAGCGTTTCGCGCCGGCGCGCTCGTGCCGCTCGTCCTCGCGATGGATCTCGGCGGGGTCGCCGAGGCATGGGGTGGCCTCCGCCTCGGCTACGAGCACGTGGGCGGCTCGGTGCGTCCCGACGCGATGCTGGCCACGAGCGGAGAGGCGGATGCGTTCCGCGGCGGCCTCGTCGTGGGCCTCGCCTTCGGCCTCTTGCGCATCCACGCCCTGATCGAGCTCGCGGCCGACTACGAGTACTGGGCCGGCCAGCTCGGCGGGGTGCGCTTCGAGCGGCAGGGCATCGCGCTCGTGCCCGGTTTCGCGATCCGCGCGCGGTTCTGAGCCCGCCCGTCGGCGCGCGCGGAATATCGCCGGCCGGAACGCCCGTTCTTTGTCGGGCCGCCCTCGGCGCACTAATCTATCGGCTCGACCTTGCGACGCTTCCCTCTCGCGCTCGTGGCTCTCGCTCTCGTGCTCGGCGCAGCGATGCCGATCGCGCGCGCCGACATCTACACGTACACGGACTCCGAGGGCGTCGTTCACTTCACGAACATCCCGCCCCGCCACCGGCGCGGCGTGCGCGTCGCCATCCGCACCCGCGAGGCCCACGACAGCGATGCGCCGCGCGCCGACGGGGGCACGCACGACGCCTCGCCCGACCGCTACCACCGCTACGACGCGCACATCCGCGAGGCGGCGGCGCTCTATCGCTTGCCCGAGGCGTTCCTGCGCGCGGTGATCCGCGTGGAGAGCGACTACCAGCCGGGCGCCATCTCGCGTGTGGGCGCGCAGGGCCTGACGCAGCTGATGCCGCACACGGCCGCGCGCATGGGCGTGCTCGACGCGTTCGACCCGCGCCAGAACATCCTCGGCGGTGCGCGCTACCTGCGCGTGCTCGCGAACCACTTCGAGGGCGACCTCATCCTGACGATCGCCGGCTACAACGCCGGCGAGGGCGCGGTCGATCGCTACCAGGGCGTCCCGCCCTACGACGAGACCCGCCGCTACGTCGAGCGCGTCCTCGGCTGGTACTACCGCTACCTCGAAGAGAGCGGCGCCGCGCACCTCGAGTGATCGCGCCGGCGCGCCTCAGCCGGCGACGAGCAGCTCGAGCAGCGCCTTCTGCGCGTGCAGGCGGTTCTCGGCCTCGTTCCACACGTGCGACTGCGGGCCGTCGATCACGCTCGCGCTGACCTCTTCGCCGCGATGGGCCGGCAGGCAGTGGAGGAAGATCGCCTTCGGATCGGCGTGCGCCATGAGCGCGTCGTCCACGATGAAGCCCTCGAACGCGCGCTGGCGATCGCGCGCCTCTTCCTCTTGCCCCATCGACGCCCAGACGTCGGTCGTCACCACGTGTGCGCCCTTCGCGGCCTCGGCGGGGCTCGTCACCACCTTCACCTTCGCGCCCAGCGCGCGCGCCGTCTCGACCACCTTCGGGCTCGGCGCGTACGCGGCCGGGCAGGCGAGCGCGACCTCGATCCCCGTGCGCGCCGCGGCGTTGATCCACGAGTGCGCCATGTTGTTCCCGTCGCCGATCCACGCGACGCGCAGGCCCTTGAGCGATCCGAACGCCTCGTGCATCGCCTGCAGATCGGCGAGCAGCTGGCACGGGTGGTAGGTGTCGCTCAGGCCGTTCACGATCGGAATCCGGGCCGAGCGCGCCAGCGCCTCGACGCGATCGTGGCCGAAGGTCCGGTACACGGCCGCGTGGACGTAGCCGTTCAACATGCGCGCCGTGTCCTCGAGCGGCTCGCCGCGGCCGAGCTGGGTGTCGCGCGCGATCAGCGTGATCGGCAGCGCGCCGAGCTCGTGCACGCCCACCTCGAAGCTCACGCGCGTCCGCGTCGAGCTCTTCTCGAGGATGATCGCCACACTCTTGCCGGCGAGCGGCCGCGGGTGCTCCGGCGTGCCTCGCAGCTTCTTGAGCTCGCGGGCGCGGGCGACGAGCGAGGCCAGCTCGGAGGCGGAGAGGTCGAGCAGGGTGAGAAAATGACGCGCCATGGCGCGCCGAAGGTAGCGAATGTTCCGGCCGCCGACCACGTCGTGGTAGGTTTCCCACCGACCGTCGGTCGTCGAGGGACGCTTGGTAGGCCACAAGCCCAAGATTCCACGAGTCGCGCAGGGGATCGCGATCCACGCGCTCCCTCTCGGCCCGATGGAAGGTTTCGTGCTCTCGCGCATCGACGCGGTGGCCACGGTCACGGACATCGCCGACCTGACGTCGCTCGACGTGACCGAGGTCGAGCGCATCCTCGACAAGCTCATCGAGCTCGGCGCGGTCGAGTGGGCCGACGGCGCCGTGCACCTGCCGCGCATGAGCGCGAAGAGCATCGCGCCACCGCGGCCGAGCCCCACGAAGACGTCGATGGTGCCGCCCAAGGACGTGCGCGAGGTGGGCTCGCCGCGGCCGGGCATCGATCGGCGCACGCCGCTTCCCGAAGCGCCGCCGCCCCGCGGTGCGGTGAGCGTCCTGGGCGCGAGCCCACTGCCGCCGCGGGCGCCGCTGGACGGGCTCGGCTCCCCGGCGCCGCCGGGCGCGCCTCCGCCGAGCGCGGCGACCGGTCCGCGCGGCCCGGCCAGCGTCGTCCACGCCGATCCGCCTCAAGCCATCGACCTCGCGGCCGACCCGGACTCGGGCGAGAGCGAGCTGACGCCCGACGACGGCATCGATCTGCCGCTCGATCGCCGCAAGCGCATCGACGACCTCTACGTCGCGCTCGATCTGCTCGACCACTACGACGTGCTGGGCGTCGGCCGCAAGGCGGCGAAGAACGAGATCCGGAGCGCCTACTTCGAGCTCTCGAAGGTCTTCCACCCCGACACGGTCTTCCGCAAGAGCGTCGGCAACTACCGCCAGAGGATGGAGCAGATCTTCAAGCGGCTGACCGAGGCCTACGAGGTCCTCGGCAAGAAGAAGGCGCGCGACGAGTACGACGCCTACCTCTCGTCGATCGGCGAGGCGCGCGAGGCCGAGGAGGCGCTCTCGGGCGAGAACGAGATCCCGCTCGAGCTGCGCACGGAGACCTCGCCGGGCGCGCCGGTGGCGCCCGCCCCCGAGCCGCCGCCGCCGCCGCCGCCGGCACCAGCGCCCCCGCCGACGATGCGCAGCTTCGAGGCGCCGCGCCCGGCGTCGCCGCCGCCGCCGATGCCGGCGCGCTCGACGCCGACCGAAGAAGGAAAGCGCGTCGCGCGCGAGCTCCTGCAGAAGCGGCTCGCGGGCGCGCGTCCCGGCACCTCGCTCGCCGCGGGTGGCGCGAGCGCACCGACGCCCGCAGAGCCGGCGCCGGCCGAGCGGACCAAGCTCGACATGGTGCGCGATCTCGCGTCCACGCTGCGCTCGACCGCCGCGCACACGGGAGGCCTGGACCGCCTCACGCGCGTGCTCGCCGACGCCCAGCGGGCATCGCAGCAGAAGGACCTCGCTTCGGCGGTGAAGCACTACCGTCTCGCGATGGCGCTCGCACCGGATCGCGAAGACATCGCGGCCGTGCACGAGGAGCTCGCCCGCGAGCTCGCCGCCTCGCTCGCCGAGCGCTACGAGCAGCAGGCGAAGTACGAAGAGAAGCACCAGAAGTGGGCGTCCGCGGCGACGAGCTGGGCCAAGGTCGTCGAGGGCCGCCCCGACGACGTGCGCGCGCTGCGGTCCACGGCGAACGCGCTGCTCGAAGCGAAGGGCGACCTGCACCAGGCGCGCAAGCTCGCGCAGCGCGCCGTCGAGCTCGCGCCCGACGACGTCACGGCGCGCCTCGTGCTCGGCAAGATCTTCCACGCGGCCGGCCTCGCCCTGAACGCGCGCCGCGAGCTCGAGGTCGTTCGGCAGCTCGACCCGCAGAACCTGACGGCCGCGCAGCTCTTGAAAGAGATCTCGAAGCCGGGCTGAGCCGCGGCGCCCCGAGCGACGCGCCGGGCGCGAGAACGCGAGCGTCCCCGCTTCGGCGGTTCGGACCCGGGCAACGATCGCAGCCACCTCGGCGGCGCCGTCGCCAGCGGCGGTCGCTCTCACCCCAGGGACGACGGCCCGGTGCGAGCGAGCGCTTCGTGGCCCGAGCCCGCGTGCGACGGCGAGCGCTCGATGCCCTCGCTCGCTACTCGGGGCTCCACTCGCCGCACGATTCGAGCCTCGACCACGCCTCGGGCAGTGCGCCGTTCCTCGTTTCGACCACGAGAAGCGCGCGGTACGCGTCCATGGTCTGTGGCGACGCGAGATCGAGCTCGAGCTCGGCGCCGCGGCACAGGTGATCGTCGCATCGCATCGCAGGGCGACAGCGGAGCGAGGCGACCCACGCACGGAGATCGCAGCGCGCGTCGGGGGTCGAGGCGAGGTGATGGAGCGGCGCGAGCGTCCAGCCCCCCGGGTCCCCCTCGTGCGCATCCTGGAGCGCCCCGCACGCGAGCGCCGTGGCGGCCTCCGGCGCGTGCCGGTGTAGGCCCTCGAAGAGGCGCACGGTATCCGGCCCTCCGCACACGCCGTCGAGGAAGCTCGGGATGAGCGCGGGCGTGCGGGCCGTGACGACCGGGTCGTCGACGCCGAGCGCGAACGCGGCTCGACACGAGCGAATGGGTGAAGGCGGGTCCTCGGCGAGCGCCGCGACGAGGCCCTCGTGCCAACCGAGCTCGGAGGCGGGGACCCTCGCGGCATGCTCGCTCCATCCGCGCGCACCCTCGTGGGCGAGCGTGTCGAGGAGCACGCGTGCCAGCGTCGCGGTCCCGCGCTGCGCGGCCTCGTCGAGGAGCTCGGGGAAGTACACCTGATCGGCCCACGACGCGGAGTCGGCAGGCATGCACGCAGCGATGGCCCCCGCAGCCTCGACGACCGTGGCCGGCGCGCTCGCGAAGTCGGGCGCCTCTGCCGTGCCGAGGGTCGGGGTGCATCGATCGAAGAGGCGGCTCGCCCCCACGTAGACGAGGCGCCACGTCTCTCCGGGCGCGCAACGGTACGCGATGCGGGCCGCGTCGACGCTCGTGAGCTCCGCGACGCCCGCACTGCACGGCAGCGCGACCGAGGCGTGGATGGGCGCACGTACCTCGAGGGTCGAGAGCCGTCCGCGCACCACGTCGCTGCGATAGACGATCTCCGCCTCGACCGGGCCTTGGCGCAGCGAAACGCTCGAGGGCAACGGGCTCGAGGGCAACGGGGGCCCTCCGCCCGAGCCGCATCCGGCGAGCGCGGCGATGGAGGCCAGTGGCAGGGCCGCGAGAGGGAGCCGCATCTCGTGAACCTACCGCACCCGCGCGCGAGCGGGCCTCACGGCGTGGCCCGTGGCGTCGGCGCCACCTGCCGTGCCAGACGGTGGCGGTCCGCTGGAGCACCGCCGCACCGGCGAGCGGCACGACGAGAAGCGAGCGCTGCGACCTCGCGCCTGCTCGCGCACACGCGAGCCCCGTCCGTCGCAGTGCTCCGCTCGACCCGTTCGGACGGCGCTGGGGACGGAGGCACGATCAACCGCCCGAGCCGCTCGGCGTCGTGCTCATCCGCCACGCCGCGCGCTGCGGTGGCGCGACCGTGCGCGCGAGGCAGGTCAGCGCGAGCGAGCCGCACGCGTAGAGCAGCGGGAGCCAGGGCGCGACGCCGAACAGGCGGGTGTCGGCGTGACGGAACGCGTGCAGGTGGACGAGCGTCGCCTCGACGAGCACGCCGCTCAGCCCCGCCGCCACCGCGTGAGCGAGCGCGATGCGCACGGGCGCGCGATCACCGGCGAGCCAGATCGCGACCGAGAGCGCCGCGAGCACGATCGCGCACGCAAGGCCGCGCAACAGGCCCGACGCGAGATACGCGAGCACGAAGAGGCCGAGCGCCACGAGCGCGCGCGACCTCGACGCCGGCGTGACGACGAGACCCAGTCGTCGCTCGAGCACGACGGGGAGCCAGCCCACGCCGAGGCCCGCGGCCGCGAAGAGCGGCAGCGTCCACGTCGCGATGCCGAGCGCGGTCGGATGCGTGTACGCCGTCGTGCCCGTGAGCACGTGCCATCCGTCGAGCGCGACGCCGAGCGTGCCGCCCAGCACGGACAGGACGATCGCGGCGCGAGCGAACGGAGACGTCACCGCGACATCGTACGCCACCGCGCTCCCGCGGATCTCAAGCGAGCGCCGCGAGCACCGCCTCGCGCATCACGTCGGTCGGCGCGCGCACGCCGAGCCAGCGCTCGAGGGCGAGCGCGCCCTGGTGCACGAGCATGCCGACGCCGTCGACCGTGCGGAGGCCGCGAGCCTCGGCGCGCGCGAGCAGCGCCGTGACGCGCGGTCGGTAGACGAGGTCCACGACCGTGCTCGACGCCGGCATGCGATCGAGCGGGATCGACGAAGCGAAGGCCTCCGCGCCCGTGCCCAACGTCGCGCTCGTCGCCTGCACGAGGAGCGCCGCCTGCGCGAGCGCGTCTCCGAGCCCGAGCCACGACGCGGCGCGGCCCCGCCGATGGAGCGTCGCGACCTCGCGCGCCACCTCGACGCGGCGCCCGACGACGACGAGCTCGTCCGCCCCCGAGAGCGCGAGCGCGGCGGCGCGCGCAGCGCCGCCCGTACCGAGCACGACCGCGCGCGCTCCGCCGACCTCGACACCGCTCTCTTCGAGCGAGCGTGCGAGCCCGGGCGCATCGGTGTTCGTGGCGACCCAGCCGCGTGGCGAGAGCGAGAGCGTGTTGGCCGCGCCGATCGCCCGCGCCACGTCGTCGACCTCGACGCAGTGCGCGAGCACGGCGAGCTTGTGCGGCAAGGTCACGTTCGATCCGCGGTAGCCCTCGGCGAACAGACGAGAGAGCTCGGACGCGAGCGCCGCCGGCGCGACCTCGATGGCGTCGTAGGTGACGTCGTGCCGCCCGAGCGCCGCGAGCGCCGCGCGATGCATCACGGGCGAGAGCGAGTGCGCGATGGGGTGACCGACGACCGCGAGGCGTACGCTCATCGCGTCGGGCCCTCGTCCTTCGACTCCACGCGCGCGACGAGGCGGCCGCGCTCGAGGCGCACCTCGACGCGCTCACCGACGGCGACGTCGCTCGCCTGGGTCAGCGCGCGGCCACGCTCGTCGAGCGCGATCGCGTAGCCGCGCGAGAGCACGGCCAGCGGCGAGAGCGCCTCGAGGCGCCCCACGACCAGCGCGAGATCGTGGCGGCCGCCTTCGATGCGCTCGCGCATCGCGCTCTCGAGACGCTCTTCCACGTCGGCGCGCTCGGTCGTGGCGCTCGCGAGCTGGGCGCGGACCGCACGCTCGAGCCGCGGGCCGAGCACGTCGAGCTCGCCCCGCGCGCGGGTGAGCGCCCTGCGCGGGTCGGCCGCCGAGAGCCGCTCGGCGAGCGCACGCAGACGCCGCCCCTCGGTCTCCAGGCGCCTCCGTGCCGATCGCTCGAGCGTGCGCTCGATGCCACGCACCTCGTCGCGACGGCCGCGCAGATCGCCGCGCCGCTGCGCGAGGCGCGCACCCACGCGCGTCAGGAGCAAGCGCGCGTGGTGCATGCGCCCTTCGAAGCGCGCCGACATGCGCCGCATCGCGAGCGCGAGCTCGGCGCGCACCTTCTCGCGATCCGGCACCACGAGCTCGGCGGCGTTCGAGGGCGTCGCCGCGCGCACGTCGGCCGCGAGATCGGCGAGCGTGACGTCGACCTCGTGCCCGACGCCGCTCACGACCGGCACCGGGCACGCCGCGATCGCACGGACCACGCGCTCGTCGTCGAACGCCGAGAGGTCCTCGCTCGCGCCGCCACCGCGCGCGACGATCACGACGTCGAGATCGGGCAGGCGCCCGAGCGCGTCGAGCCCGGCCGCGATCGAGCGGGCCGCATCGGGCCCCTGCACGACCACGTGCGCGAGCACGATGCGCACCGGAAAGCGACGCCGCGCGACCGTGAGCACGTCGTGGATCGCCGCCCCCTTCTTGCTGGTGACCAGCCCGACGACGCGCGGAAAGCGCGGCAGCCGCCGCTTGCGCCCCTGCGCGAAGAGCCCTTCCTTCTCGAGCTTCGCCCGGAGAGCGGCGACCTGCGCCGCGCGATCGCCCACGCCCGCCGGCTGCGCGTCGTAGACCTGCAGCTGCAGCGCCGACTGCTGCGGGAACACGCTCGCGCGGCCCCGTACGCGGATCCGCAGGCCCGACACGATCTCCATGCCGAGCCCCGGCCGATCGTCCGCGAACACCACGCAGCGCAGGATCGCGCCGCTCTGCGTGGCGCGCGCGCGACCGCTCGGCGGCGCATCGGCGAGCGTGAAATAGAGCGTGCCCGTGCCGCTCGTCTTGGCGTCGAGCACCTCGCCCTCGACCCAGAGATTGCGCAGGCTCTTCTCGAGCAGCTCGCGGGCGAGGCCCACGACCTCGGCCACGCCGTACGGCGCGGGGGCGCCTTCGGCGGCGGGGTCGGGCGGGCGAGACGCGGAGGACACGGACCGCGCAGCATAGATCGGCCGCGCGCCACTTCACGGAGCGGCGATCGGGACCGGGCTCACGCCGCGAAGCCCACCCCCGACCCACGCGATCGACGTCGTCAGACGAAGAACGCGAGCCCGAGCCCGACCCCCCACACGACGAGCCCGCCGAGCACCCAGGGCGTCCATGCCGCGCGGCTCGAGCGCTCGTAGCCGCCGTCGCGGGGGCTCCCCGTCGTGAGGTTCACCGCCGAGCGCTCGAGCGCGCCCCGCCGGTACGTCGGGATCGAGGGGGCCACGAAGCCCGGCATCGTCACCACGAGGATTAGACCGCCGAGGAAGAGGGCGAGGAAGCCGACGAGACCGAGGGTGCCGCCCCCGAGCTCGACCTCGCTCTCGGTCGCTCGCACGAACAAGCCGATCGGTACGCCGAAGACCACGAGCCCCGTGGCCCCGCCGACGGCGATCTGCGTGAGACCCTGCGCAGTCGTCGGCCCCTCCGACATGCCGAGAGGATGCCACGGGCTCAGCGCGGCGGTCGGAGAAAAGGCCTCAGGGCGCGGGCGCTTCGAGGCGCACGACCAGGCGCGTGGTGCCGCCCGGCTCGACGGTGACGCTGCGCTCGATCGGCGCGCCGGTGCCGTAGGGCACGAGGCGCACCGTCGTGGTCCCGGCCGGCAGCGTGATCGCGGTGGGCGAGCGACCGACGCGTGCGCCGCGCACGAAGATCTCGGCCCAGCCGGGCGGCGTGACGACGTTCACCGTCCCGGGCGCACCGCTCGGAGCGCTCGTGCTCGTCCGGGGCGGACGATGCGAGCCGTGCTCGTGATCCTCGTCGTGCGACGCGGCGTGGGCGCCGTGCTCGGGCGCGGTCGGTGCCGAGGAGGGCGGCGGCGAAGGAGGCGGCGCGACCACCGTCGTCGTCGGCGGCGGCGGAGGCACCGGCGCGGCGACGGTCGTGAGCGGAGCGCTCGGCGCCGAGACGGGCGGCGCGTCGGTGCGCGTCGCGTCACCACCCGACGAGAACGAAACGGCGAGCACGCCCACGAGCGCGATGGCGAGCACGCCCGCGATCCCCAGCGCCGCGTAGAGCGGTCGCCGATCGGGCGGCGCGGGCTCGGCCGCCGCCGTGCGGACCGGAAGCGTCTCCTCCGCCGTTCGCTTCGGCGGTGGCGGTGGTGGCGGCGGCGGTCGCGGCCGGGGCGGCGCCGCCACCGGCGCAGCGCCGCTCGCGGTGTCCGACTCGTTCGAGAGCCCGCCGCCGCGCGTCGGCACGGGCGCGATCTTCGACGTCGAGGGCTGCTCCGGGTCGACGCGGCGCGCGCGATCGATCAGCAGCGCCCGCTCGGCGCGCTCCGCCGCGAAGAGCTCGTCCATCAGCTCGGCCACGTCGGCCGCGGTGGCGCCCCCGAGCTGCCCGATCACGCTCGCGAGGTCGCGCCCCAGCTCGCGCGCCGACGCGTAGCGCTCGTTGCGGTCGCGGGCGAGCGCCTTGAGCACGATCGGATCGAGCTCCTTGGGCACCGCGGGCTGGACCACGCTCGGCGCCAGGATCGGCTCGTCGAGCACGGCCTTGAGCGTCTCGTACTCCTTGTCGCGCCGGAACAGCTTGCGGCCCGCGAGCATCTCCCAGAGGCACACGCCGAGCGACCACACGTCGGCGCGGCGATCCACGCTCGCCGACTGCTCGATCTGCTCGGGCGCCATGTAGGGGTACTTCCCCTTCAGCACGCCGACCGTGGTGTGGTGCGAGCGCTCGACCGAGAGCGCCACGCCGAAGTCGACCACGCGCACCGAGCCGTCGTAGCCGAGGAAGAGGTTGTGCGGGGTGACGTCGCGATGGACGATCCCGAGCAGCTTCCCATCGTCGCTCAAGGACTCGTGGGCGGCGTGCAAGCCCTCGCAGGCATCGGCGATCACCCGCGCGAAGATGCGCGGCAGGATCGGGCGCGCGCGCACCTCGGCGTTCCTCCACGCCGCGCGCGTCATGCGACCGACCGTCTCGCCGACGAGATAGTCCATCGCGAGGAAGTACGTGTCGCCCTCCTGACCGAAGTCGAAGACGCTGCACACGTTGGGATGCACGATGCGCGAGGCGATGCGGGCCTCGTCGAGGAACATCTCGACGAAGTCCTTCTGCTTGGCGAGGTGCGGATGGATCAGCTTGAGCGCGACCAGACGCCCGAAGCCCGCGGGGCCGTCGGCGCGCGCCAGATAGACCGTCGCCATGCCACCCGACGCGAGCTCGTAGCAGAGCACGTAGCGGCCGAGCATCCGGCCGCGGCGGACCGGCGAGGGCTCCGCCTCGGGCTCGGCGTCGAAGCTGAGGACGCCATCGCCGGAGTCACTCGCCATGCGGCCTAGAACCGCACCACGAAGGGAGAGACGTCGGTGCCGCTCGCCCCCCCGCCGCTCGTGGTGAGCACGACGACCGTGACGACGACCGCGACGACCACCGCCGCGCCCGCGCCGCCCACGATCCAGGGCCAGACCTCGTCGCCGCCACCGCCCGCCGCGATCGGAGCCGTCGGTGCGGCACGGAGCGGCGCGCTGGCCTCGCCCGAGCGCGCGATCACGGCGCCGCCGGGACCGACGGCCTCCGCGTAGTACTCGACGACGCCGCCGCTCGGCGTCGCCACGAAGAGCGGCGCGCCCGTCGCGCGCTCCCAGTCGCCGCCCGGCGCGCGACCCGAGATGCGCACCTCGCGCACGAGCCCGGCGGGATCGTTGTCGAGGCGCACCGTGATCGTCACGCCCAGCGCCGAGGGCTCGATCGTGGCGGTGAGCCGCGGCGCGCCCGGGCTGCTCGCGCGCAGATCCGCGAACGCGGCCACCACGTCGGGCGGAGTCGTCGACGGCAGCGCGTGGTCCGGTCGGATCGCCGCGAGGCGCCGCAGGTCGGCGCGCATGTCCTCGTCGCGCCCCATCGCGAGGTAGACGAGCGCCCGCGTCTCGAAGAGGTCGACGAGATCGTCGGCGCTGAGGTCGCTGCCCGCGGCCGCCCGGCCGAGCACGTCGAGCGCGGCGACGAAGTCCGCTTCTTCTTCGTAGAGGCGGCGCCCCTCGTCCACGAGGGGATGGGCCCAGGCATGCTGCGGCGCGACCCCGGAGAGGACCGCCAGCACACCGCCCAGCGCGACGACCGCGATCGAGCGAGTGACCCTCACGACGGGGGAGCGTATCATCGCGGTCGCCCGGCTCCCATGCGGATCGAACTTCGGCACCGCGCTCTCGCAGCGCTCGCGCTCGGCGTGCTCGGCGCGAGCTGTCAGCCCTCGGTCGGGCACCTCTCGTGGGAGATCGCCTTCGCCGACTCCGCGCTCGCCACGCGCGCGGCGCGCGTCGAGGGCCGGATCCTCACCGGTGGCTGCACGAGCGCCGAGGTCCGCTACGTCGCCGAGGCGGGCCGCGGACAGACGCCGCCGATGCCGCCGCGCCTCGAGGCCGGGCGTTATGGGCTCGCCGCGCGCGCGTGGGATGCGTCGTGCGTGGAGATCGCGACGGGCTGCGTCGACGTCGACGTGCCCGCTGCGAACGGATCGACGATCGTGGTGACGCTCGCGGCCTCGACCGAGCGACCGGTCTGCCCGGCGGCGATGTGCGCGAACGGCGTGTGCAGCGTCGATGCCGGTGGCGTGGGCGACGCAGGCAGCACGAGCGACGCGAACGTGCCCGACGCGGGCCCGATCGATGGTGGCGGCTCCGACGCGGGCCGCGACGCGGCGACGGTCGACGCCGCCGGTTGCACGGCCGACGCGCAGTGCGGCGAGTGCAGCCGCTGCATGACGGGCGTGTGCATGCCGCTCACCGAGGGAACGAGCTGCCGCGTCACGGCGGGCACCTGCCACGCGGGCGCGTGCTGCGGCGGGTGCTGGGACGGCGCGAGCTGTCAGACGGGCCGCGCCGATGCCGCGTGTGGCGCGAGCGGCGCGAGCTGCAGCGCCTGCTCGGGCGCCGCGCCCATCTGCGAGACGAGCGGCTCGTGCGGCGTCGGGCGCACGATCCAGAGCTACGGCGTCGGCACCGCGTTCGTGTGCGCGATCGCGACCGACGGCGCGCTCTTCTGCTGGGGCGACGACGTCTCGGGCCAGCTCGGCCAAGGGACCTCCGACGTCGACCGCGACGTCCCCACGCGCGTGGGCGCCTCGACGAGCTGGTCGATCCTCGGTCTCGGCGACGGCCACGTCTGCGCCTCGCGCGCGGCGGAGCTCTACTGCTGGGGCGACGACATGGACGGCCAGATCGGCTTCGCCGACATGGTCACGCGCTCCACGCCCACGCTCGTCGCGAGCGCCACCGGGCCGTGGGCGCGCATCGACGGCGCGCGCGCGGGCGACAGCACCTGCACGGTCACCGCGGCCGGCGTGGTCGCATGCATGGGCCAGAACGACTTCGGCCAGCTCGGCCTCGGCGATCTCACCGCGCGATCCATGCTCGTGCCGCTCACCGGGACGTGGCGGGCGTACTCGCAAGGCCACCACTTCGCGTGCGGCATCCAGAGCGACGGCTCGCTCTGGTGCACGGGGCAGAACGACGTCGGCGAGCTCGGCCGCGGCACGTCGGGCATCGGCACCAACACGAGCTCGCCCTTGCGGATCGGCACCGACACCACGTGGACGGCGGTGAGCGCCGGCGACACGCACGCCTGCGCGATCCGCGCCGGCGAGCTCTACTGCTGGGGCCAGGGCGCCGAGGGCCGGCTCGGCAACGGCGGCGTCGCCGTCACCACGGCTCCCGCGCGTGTCGGCACCGACGCCGACTGGACGAGCGTCGCCGCCGGCACGACGCACACGTGCGGCATCCGCGCCGGCACGCTCTGGTGCTGGGGCCGCAACACCGAAGGGCAGCTCGGGCTCGGCGCGGCGGGCGCGCAGCACACGACGCCTGCGCAGGTGGGCACGGCCAGCGACTGGCAGTCGGTCGCGATGGGCAACGCGTTCGGATGCGGCATGCGCACCGGCGCGCAGCTGTACTGCTGGGGCACGAACCTCTCCGGACAGCTCGGCCAGAACGACGTCGCGATGCGCCCGAGCCCGACGCGCGTGTACCTGCCCGCGCAGTGATGCAGGTCGTCGTCGCGCTCGGAGGCAACGTCGGCGACCGCGCGGCCACGCTCCGCGCTGCACGCGATGCGCTCGCGACCGACGCGTCGATCACCGTCCTCGACGCTTCCCCCGTCTACGAGACCGAGCCGCTCACGCTGCCCGGCAGCGAGCCCCAGGCGCGCTACCTGAACGCGGCCTTGCTCGTCGAGACCTCGCTCGATCCCGAGGCGCTCCTCGAGCGCTGCCTCGACGTCGAGCGCCAGCTCGGGCGCGTGCGCCGCGAGCGGTGGGGCCCGCGTACGCTCGACCTCGATCTGCTCTGGGCGGACGAGGCCGGCCACGAAGTGCGCCGCGACTCCGCCTCGCTCACCCTCCCCCACCCGCACCTCGCCGAGCGCTCCTTCGCGCTCGCGCCGCTGCTCGACGTGCGGCCGGATCTCGCGCCCCGCTACGGGGAGGCCCTGATCCGCGCTGGAGGAAGGCCCCGCCGCGTTCCTGTCGAAGGATGGACTTCTTCCTTCCGTCGGCAGTAGGATTCCGCTGCCGAGACGCGGGCTTTCCTCGTCCGGGCCATCTCCGAGGCAAGACAAGATGACCGATACGCGCAAGGACAAGCGCGCCCCGATTTCTCTCAAGGTCCGCTTCAAGAGCGCGACCGTCGACGAGTTCATCGAGCAGTACTCGAAGGACATCAGCAAGGGCGGCATCTTCATCAAGAGCAACAAGAACAGCCCGCCGATGCCCATCGGCACGCTGCTCAAGTTCGAGTTCCAGCTGAAGGACGAGTCGAAGCTCATCCAGGGCGTCGGCCGCGTCGTCTGGAAGCGCGAGCTCGAGGGCTCGTCCGAGAACGATCCCGCCGGCATGGGGATCAAGTTCATCAAGATGGACGGCGAGTCGAAGTCGCTCGTCGATCAGATCGTCGCCGGCCGCGGCGACACGCCGGGCCAGTACGAGGCGGGCGGCGGAACGGCGGCGAAGGACGACGAGCTCGCCACGGGCGCGGGCACGACGGCCCCCGCCGAGGCCGGCGTGAAGCGCCCCGTGCGCTCGGCGAAGGCGACGATGCAGTTCTTCCCGTCGACGACGCCGCAGAGCGAGCTGCCGAAGCCGGAAGACCGGACGCAGGTGCGTCACGCGAGCGAGTTCCTCGCCTCCGCGCTGAGCTCGGCGGGCGTCGACGAGGCGACCACCGGCGAGGCCGAGCGAAAGGCCGAAGAGGCGCGCCAGCGCACCGCGGAGATCGAGCGCGAGCGCGAAGAGCAGGCCCGCAAGGCCCGTGAAGAAGAGGACAAGAAGGCGCGCGCCGAGAGGGATCGCCAGGAGCGCGAGAAGGCCGAGGCCGAAGAGAAGGCTGCGGCCGCCGAGAAGGCCGCCGCCGACAAGGCGGCCGCCGAGAAGGCGAAGGCCGAGAAGGCCGCGAAGGCCGACAAGCCCGCCGCCGAGCCGGCGAAGAAGTCGACGAGCGAGCGCCCGGCAGCGGCCGCGAAGACCGGCTCGTCCTCGAGCACTCCTCCGGCTGCGAAGAAGCCCGAGCCGAAGGCCGCCGCACCGGTCGCCGAGCGCCCGCCGGCCCCGGCGGAGCCGAGCTCCAACCTGATGCCGATGGTCGCGGCCGTGCTGGTCGTCGTCGCGATCGGTGGCTGGTGGTTCTTCGGTCGCGGAGATGGGACCACGACCACCACGACCCCGCCGCCGCCGAGCAGCACCACCGCGGCGCCGCCGCCGCCCACGAGCGAGGCCCCCCCCGAGACGACGGTCGCGGAAGGCACGCCGGAGGAAGGAACGCCCGAAGCGCCCGAGGCGACGGACGTCGCCGTCGAGCCGCCGCCGCCCGCCGTCACGCACGACGTGCGTGTGGAGTCGACACCGGCTGCGGCGACGATCGTCGTCGACGGCGAGGAGCGCGGCGCCGCGCCGCAGACGCTGGCGCTCGCCGAAGGAGAGCACACGATCGAGGCGCGCCTGGCTGGCTACGCCACCGCGACGAGCACGGTCACCTCGGCCGAGGGCGTGCGCCCGGTGCGCCTGACGCTGACGGCGCTCCCCTACCGCATCCACGTCGTGACGACGCCGGCGGGAGCGCGCGTGCGCATCGGCAGCCGCACGGTCACGGCGCCGGCCGACGTCACGATCCCGCGGCCGAGCTCGCCGATCGCGGCGGCGGCCACGCTCGCGGGCTACGTCGACGCGACGCAGACGCTCGCGCCCGACGCGTTCGTCCAGGGCGAGGACGCGATGACGGCCGACCTCTCGATCACGCTCGCGCCCCGCCCCGCCGCGCCGCCGCCGACCTCGCGCGTGCGCCCGCCGCCGTCGAGCACGACGACCACGACCACGACGACGCCGCCGCCGAGCAGCACGACCGAGACGCCGCCGCCCACGACCACGGCGGAAGAGCACCACGATGCGCCGCCGCCGAGCGAAGCGCCGCCGCCGCCGCCGCCCGAGGAGCACCACGAGGCGACGCCGCCGCCGGCGAGCGAAGCGCCGCCCGACAATCCGTTCTGATCCGCGGCGCGGAATGCCGAGCCGACGAGGGGAAGCGTGACCGAGGTCCGCTTCCCCTCTCGCTTTCACGCGGTCGATTCGTGTAGCGTGGCTCCGACGCGGTGAGCTCCACCTCCTGCGTCGGAGGGCTCGATGCGCGCGTCTGGTGGTCTCGTCGTCGCGTTCGCTCTGCTCGGTCTCGTCTCTGCCGGGTGCTCGTGCGCGACGAGCGTCACGCCGCGGCGCGACACGGGCCCCGGCACGGTCCCGGGCGACGACGCCGCGACGACGACGAACGAAGACGCGTGGATCGATCCGAACGGCGGCACCGACACGGGCACCGGTACCGGCACGGGCGACGGCGGCATGCCCCCGCTCGCCGACGGGAGCATCTACGACTTCGACACCGGCGGCGTCGTCGCCGAGCTCTGCCCCGCTTCCGCCATGGTGCCGACCGGCTGCCTCGTCGCGCTGAACGAGGCTGCGAACGGCCTCTGCAACCAGCTCGACGACGACTGCGATGGCCGCGTCGACGAGAGCTGCAGCTGCACCCCCGGCGCCGTGCAGCCCTGCTTCCGCGGCCCACCGGGTCGGCGGCACGTGGGCGCGTGCGCCGACGGCATGCAGCAGTGCACCGGCGCCGAGTTCGGCGCGTGGGGCGAGTGCGTGGGCGGCATCGCCCCGAGCGGCGAGGCGTGCGACGGGCTCGACAACGACTGCAACGGCTGCACCGACGAGGTCGTCGGCTGCGTCCCGAACGGCACCTGCCCCGGGCCCGGCGATCCGCGCGTCCCCGAGGGCCAGCCGTTCACGCCCTACCCGCTCCACGGCGCCGACTTCTTCAGCGGCACCGCGACCGCGTGGCAGTGGACGATCACCGGCGGCCCCTGCGACACGATCCTTCCGTCGCCGAGCTACACGGTGACGACGCCGCGCATGCAGGACGCGACCTTCCACCCGACGCTCTCGGGCGACTACACGGTGACGATGGACGCGACGTTGCCCGACGGCTCGCACTTCACGTGCACGTGGATCATCCACGTCGCCGGGCCCGGGCTGCGCATCGAGATGTGCTACCCGGAGAGCCAGACGCAGGATCTCGATCTCTTCCTCTCGCAGCCGGGCCACATGGATCCCTGGTACGTCGACATGACCGACGCGTTCGGCCCGACGGGCTCGGTCTGCGGCTGGCACGACTGCGAGGCGACCCTCCGCGGCACGATGCGCGGGGGAGGCACCTATCCGCGCGCGAGCTGGGGCTACGCGAACAGCCCGATCTCGGCCTGCAGCGGCTCGCCGCAAGGCGCGCAGTGGGCGAGGCTCGGCTACTGCGCGAACCCGCGCCTCGACATCGACAACAACCTCTCCGAGGGCACCGGCGTGCCCGAGAACATCAACGTGGACGTGCCGCGCGAGGGCGACGCGTTCCGCGTGATGGTCCAGAACTTCACCGGCACGATCGCGCGCCCGGTCGTCAACGTGTACTGCGGTGGGCGACGTGTCGCGAGCTACGGCGTCGCGCCCGACACCGTCCCGGCCTTCAACGGCCGGAGCGGCTACGCGGGCATCGGCGCGATGTGGCGCGTCGCCGACATCGTCACGCACGTCGACGCGAGCGGCACGACGACCTGCGACGTCACCGCCGTGCACCCGCCCGGGATGACCAGCGGCTACGACGTGACCTACGACGATCGCCGCTGGTGACGTCCCGGCGCGCCGCCCGCGCGCGCACACGCACACCGAGGCACTTCTGCGGCCCGCGGGCTCGTGGTAACCCGGCGCCATGACGGTCGTGGGGCGGGGACTCTCTCTCTTGGTGCTGCTCGCGAGCGCGCTCGGCGCCTCACCCGCAGCGGCGCAGTGCACGCAGCCGAGCGGGACGCGGATTCCGACCGACCCCGGCTGCGACTCGGGCCACCCGACGGGCCTCTTGCCCACGTTCGCGTGCGCGTGCGACACGCCGGGCGTCTGCAACATCGGCGCGACGTGCGCGTCGGGCCTGCCCGGCCCCGACTGTCCGGACCTGGGCATGAACGCGACGTGCGAGAGCCGCATGTGGCACGCGCCGAACGACAACAGCTGCATCCCGAGCCGCCACGCAGGTCTCGACCCGGTGCTCGACTGTCACACGATGCCGGAGACGTTCTCTCCGACGTGCGCGCTCACCTTCCGCGTGCTCACGCGCGGCACGGCGCGCTTCCAGAACGCGTTCGGCTGGTACGAGGTCACGGGCTCCGCGCCGACGGCCGACGACCTGCACGTGATGCTCGACTGCTCGAGCGCGCCCGGTAGCTCGGTCGTGCTCGATCTGCGGAGCGACCCCGCCTACCACGGCGGCGAGGTCGGCTTCTTCCTCCTCACGCCCGAAGACCACGCGGCGCACGGCACCTGCGCGGGCGGCGACTGCTGCGCGTCGGTCGCGCGCTACGCGGCTGGCGTCGGCTACGCCTACTACTCGCAGCACGCGCTGAACCCCGACGGCACGAGCTTCGTGCACCTGCTCGTCTACGACTCGACGGTCTGGGATCGGAAGTTCTACTTCGCGTGGGAAGACACCTTCGCCGCGCCGAACAACGACTTCACCGATCTCGTCACGAGCGTCGACGGTGTCGAGTGCGCGGGCGCGGGCGCGGAGTGCGACACCGGCATGCCCGGCGCGTGCGGGCGCGGCGTCACGCGCTGTGACGGGGGCACGCTCGCGTGCACGCCGGTCACCACGGCCGCGGACGAGGTCTGCAACGGCGTCGACGACGACTGCGACGGCACGCTCGACGAGTCGGTGACGTGCCCCGGCACCGACGTCTGCGACGACGGGCGCTGCGTGCACCACTGCCAGCCTTCCGACGAGTTCAGCTGCGCCGCCGGGTTCGGCTGCGACGTGGCGACGGGCCTCTGCCGCGAGACGGCGTGCGACGGCGTGCCCTGCGCCGCCGATCAGGTCTGCCGCGGCGGCACGTGCGTCGCCGAGTGCGAGGGCGTCGTCTGCCCGCACGGCCAGATCTGCGCGCGCGATCAATGCATCGACCCCTGTGCGGGCGTGACGTGTGGCGCGCGCCAGGTCTGCCGCGGCGGCCTCTGCGTGCCCGGCTGCGATCTCTGCGACGGCATCGTCTGCGCGGGCGGGCTGATGTGCACGAGCGCCGGCACCGAGTGCGTCGACCCGAGCTGCCCGAGCACGTGCCCGAGCGGCACCTTCTGTCGAGCCGGCAGCTGCGTCGACGCGTGCGACGGCGTCGTCTGTCCGCGCCACGGCACGTGCGTCGCCGGAGAGTGCGTGGTGCCCACGATGCCTGGCCGCGACGCGGGAATCAGTGGCGCCGACGCCGGCGGCTCCGGCGGCGACGCGGGCCCCGCCTCCGACGCGGGCCCGGCGTTCGACTCCGGCCACATCGACGTGCCGGTGCCGACACGCCGCGGCTGCGGCTGCGAGGTGCCGGGCCGGGCGCGCGGAGGAGCGGGCCTCGCGTGGCTCGTCGGCCTCGCGCTGCTCGCCGCGCGGCGCCGCCGCTGACGGCGGTCGCGACGCTCGATCGCGTCGCTCTCTGGCGACTCCTCTCCCTCGACGCGCCGCCGCGGCCCCTCGCGGCATCGGCAGAGCGGAAAGGGGGCTCACGTCGTCTCGGTTCCCCCGACCCACGGGATCGACGCGGTCAGGCGAAGCGCAGCGCGAGCTCGAGGATCCGATCGCGCACCCGCGCCGCCCGTGCGCCTTCTTCGCCCGGGATCGCCGCCTCGACCGCGTAGGTCGCCGCGGCAGCGCTCATGAGCTCGCGCGCGCTCTCACGATCCGGCGCGTCGACCGCCGCCGCGAGCGCGGCCCGCGCGCGCGTCTCGACCCAGACCCGGTCGGCCGTCTCGCGCGCGACGCGACGCGGATCGAGGTGGCGCGCGAGCAAGCGCGCCCGCGCCGGCGCGTCGAGATCGAGCCCCTGCGCGCCCGTCGCGATGCGCGCACGGCCGACCGGCACGGCATCGACGAACACGATCGCGTGTGCGCGCTCCTCGTCGACGAGGAGCTGCACCGTCCTCGTCTCGAACGCGACCTCGATCGGGTAGCGCGCCACGGCGATCGGCCCGTCGTCAGGCGCTCGCGTGGAGCGAGGGCGCCGCGCAGCGATCGCTCGTGCACACCACGTCCGAGCGCCCCGTCCACGCGAGCCGGTTCTTCGCGAACCAGGCGTAGCCAGCGTCGAGCAGCGCCGCGATCGGCCCGAGGCGCGTGAGCGAGACGAGGGGCCCGAGCCCGATCGCCGCGTACGCGCGCCGGAACACCTCGACGCCCTCGAGGATCTCGCCCGAGGGAAGCGCGCGCCCGTGGAGGCGCCCCATCAGCGTGGCGAGATCGCGGCCCGTCGCCGCGTGCGCATCGAAGCCCGGGGCCGCGATGTCCGTCATCACGAGGCGGCGGCGCCGGTCGAGCCACGAGAGCATCGCGACCTCGCGACGGCAGAGCGGGCACTCGCCGTCGAAGAAGATCTCGAGCGTGGGCCCGGTGCTCATGCGGCGCTCGGGGGCTCGGGCAGTCGGAGCTCGAGCAGGTGGCCGGCGCGGCGCGCCTTGGTCTCGAGGTAGTGGCGGTTGTGCTTGCCCGCCGGGATCTCGTGGGGGATGCGGCGGCTCACCACGATGCCCGCGCCCTCGAGCTGGCGGATCTTGTCGGGGTTGTTCGTCATGACCGCGACGCTCCGAACGCCGAGCGTGCGCAGCATGCCCGCCGCGATGTCGTACTCGCGCTCGTCGTCGCGGAAGCCGAGGGCGAGGTTCGCGTCGACGGTGTCCATGCCCTGCTCCTGGAGCGCGTACGCCCGGATCTTGTTGGCGAGGCCGATGCCCCTTCCCTCCTGGCGGAGATAGAGGACGATCCCGCGCGGCATCGCGCCGACGTCGGCGAGCGCGCGCTCGAGCTGCGCGCGGCAGTCGCAGCGCAGCGATCCCATCACGTCGCCCGTGAGGCACTCCGAGTGCAGACGCGTCGGCACGTCGGTGGCGCCGAACACGTCGCCCCGGACCATCGCGACGTTCTCCGTGCCGTCCCGGTCGTTGCGGAAGACGTAGCAGCGGAAGTCGCCGAACTGCGTGGGGAGCTGGGCCGCGGCGGCCATCTCGACGCGGACCTCTCGGCGCACGGGGGCGACCTGGTGGGGCTCTCTGGGGGTCATCGCGATCTCCTTCCAGCCCTGATCTGGTTGCGTGTCCATGTTTTGTCCAGTACAAAAACATTACGAAGTGCATCGGCGTCCGACGACGAGACGAGAGGCAGAGCCATGACGACTTCGATCCGTGTCGCGATCCTCGACGAACAGATCCCTGCGCAGCTCCGCGAGCGCCCGGCCGATGCCGAGGGGCTCGAGGTCGTCTGGAGCGGGAGCAGCCTCGACGAGCTCCTGCGCTTCACCGCGCGGCAGGCCCCGCAGGTGATCGTCGCGAGCCTCTCGAAGCTCGGCCCCGATCCGGTGGCGGCGGGAGATCGCCTGCTCGCAGCGAGCGGCGCGGAGCTCCTCGTCACGGTGTACGACTACGCCTCGCGCGCGACCGTCGAGCACCTCGCAGGCGAGCGGCGTCGCGTCGTGCGCGCGCCCGTGAGCATCCCGATGCTCAAGACGCAGATGATGAGCGCGATCGTGCGCGGCTTGCTCGCCGAGCCGAGCAGCGCGCGCGGCGGCTCGAGCCGGCCACCGCAGATCCGCGGTGGGGGCGACGGCGCGCTCCCCGACGCGCCGCTCTACACCGACGCGCAGCTCGGCACGCTCCGCGAGCGCTCCTCGCGCCTGGCCTGCGAGTGCCCCAACCACGTGGCCGAGCTCGTGACCTCGCTGCTCGCGTTCGAGCGCTACTCGCGCGCTTGTGCGAGCCGCGACGAGGACGACGCGGCCCAGCATCGGGCGCTCGCCGCGGCCACCGCGCGCGCCCGACAGGTCATGGAGGCCGCGCTCACGGATCTGCTCCGCTTCGAGGGCATCACCGTATGATCGGCGCGACCCTCTCGCCTTCGGTCTCGGCGCCCGAGCTCGTGGTCGAGTGGCGGCGCGGCCGCGCGCTCGTCGCGCGCTGGGGCAGCGTCGTCTTCGTCCGCTGGACCGGCGTGCCGACCTCCGCGCAGCTCGGCGCGCTCGCCGCGGCCCACGCGCGCGCCGCCACCCTCGGCCCCGTCGCGCTCGTGAACGCGATCTCGGCGATGGAGGGCCGGCCCGTGGTGGAGCCCGAGATCCACGCGGCGATCGTCGGCCTCATCCGCACCTGCCGCGGGCGGACGCGCGCCGTGGCGCACCTCGTCGAGCTCGGCGGCCCCGTGGGCCTGGCCGTGCGCGCGTTCCTCGGATCGCTCGAGCGGATCGCCGAGAGCCCGTCGACGAAGGTCGCGAGCTTCGATCGCATCGAGCCGCTCGCGCGGTGGCTCGCGACGGGGCCCACGCGCATCGACGCGGCGGCGCTGCTCGACGCGTGGCGCGCGATGGAGCGCTCGCCTTCGGCGCAGCTCGCGGCCTGATCGCGCTCAGCCGCGCGCGCGGCGCTCGATCTCGCGCAGCACGAGCACCTCGATTCCGAGCCGTTCGGCGCGCGCCAGCGTGCGGGCCAGGCGCTTGGGCGCGCTGCGACCAGTCGCGACGTGCTGCGGATCGGCGAGGAACGCGCGCAGGAGCGCGGCCGACGCGAGATCGGCGTCCGCCGCGATCCCGATCCGGGCCGACTCGACCGCGAGCACGTCGGCGAAGACGCGCATCGTGGTCTCGAGCGCGCCGAGCTCGAGCAGGCCGGCCGTCGTGGTGCCGGGCGGGAGCACCATGCCGGCGAGGTTCGAGACGAGGATGTAGAGGTTCTTGTCGAGCAGCGCGGCCGGCAAGAGGGCGCGATCGATCGCCTCGGCCGGCAGGCCCGCATCGTTCATCACGCGCGCGAGCTCCTCGGCCCAGGGCCCGGCGATGGGCGAGGGCAGGACGACGCGCGGCGGCCGATCGCCCTTCTTCTCGAGCCAGACCACGACCACCGTGGGATCGGCGATCCCGTGGGCGCGCCAGCTCGAAGGCGCGAGCTCGTTCTGCACGAGGACCACGCGCTCGCGATGTGCAGGCGAGAGCGAGGCGAGCACCGCGTCGAGATCGTCCTCACCCACCGCCACGAGCACGCGGTCGAGCGCTCGATGCGGATCGAGCACGTCGCCGCGACGCAGGCGCAGGACGCTCGCGCCCCGCGCCTCGAGCAGCGCGCCGAAGAGCGTTCCGAGCTGCCCTTGGCCGACGATGGCGATCTCGCGCGCCGGCCGGCCGCTCGCGTCCTCGGCCATCAGACGAGCGCGCCGCGCATCGTGACCGTGTACGTCTTCTCGTCGGCCGTATCGACCTCGACCTCACCGCCGAGGAAGAGCTTGAGCGTGTCGATCTGCGTCGTGAGGTGCGCGCTCGGCTCGGTCGTCGAGATCACGCCGCCGCGCCCCATCGCCATCGGCAGGAGCAGCTGATCGGCGAGGTGCTCGCAGACGGCGGCCTTCGTCTCGAGGAAGCGGAGCGCCGGGCCGATCGCCTGCTCGGCGACCTCCTCGGCGCGCACGCCGCGATCGCCGAAGCCGCTCGTCACGATCGTCACGTTCGCGAACTCGTGCACGACGATGAACGCGTTGCCCGGCCCGAGCTCCTCGGGGAGCTCCTGCTTCTCGACCTCGTCGCGCGCGAGGCTCAGGCGATCGCGGGCCACGCGCAGCTCCCGATCGGCGATCGCCGGCGGAAGCCCCGCGACGATGGCGATCGCGCGACGCTTGCGCAGCGGGCCGCGCTCCTCGAGCTCGAGCACGTCGAGCGAGGCCGGCTCGACGTGGCAGCGGATCGAGCCCCCGCCCGCCGGATAGAAGCCCGGCCTCTCCAGCGTCAGGTCCACCTTCGCGCCCATGCGCGCGAGGATCGGCAGATAGCTGCGCGCGAGGAAGTCGTAGGAGGGCGAAGCCGGGTTGTGCGTGCCGCCCCGGATCGTGAGCGTGCTCGGCTCGGTCGCGCGGAGCAGCGCCGGCAGCACCGACTGCAGCACGAGCGTCGTCGATCCCGCCGAGCCGATGTCGAACGACGACACCTTGCCCTGCACCGTGCGCGGGCGGAACGTGAGCTCGCGGCTGCCGAGCTCGGCGCCCGTGACGTCTGCGCTCGAGATCTCCTGCGCCGCGCGCACGGCCGTCAGATGCTGCTTGAGCAGGCCCGGCTTCTCGCGGCCCGCGCGGATGCGCTCCATCTTGAACGCCGTGCGCGTGAGGATGGAGAGCGCGAGCGCGCTCCGCAGGATCTGTCCGCCGCCCTCGCCCGTGCTTCCGTCGATGACGATCATGTGCGCGTCCCGTCTCGCGATCGCTCGCCCGCGATCGACGCCCAACGATAACGGAGCGCGATCTCCGTGAACAGCGCCGTGCGTGCGCGATCAGAGCGCCGTGCAGAGCTCCGGGATGCAGCTCGCGTGCGTGGTGAGGCACGCGAGCGCGCTCGGGCACTCGTCCGAGGTGCCACAGGGATCGCCCGCGTCCGGCGCGGCACGACACGAGAGGCCGCCGCCGGCGTCGAGGCCGCACACGCCGACGCACTCGTTGCCGAGCGAGCACGGCGAGCCGTCGGGCAGATCCGCGGTGCAGGTTCCCGCCGGGCCGCAGTGGAAGGCGGCCGCGCAGGAGCGATCGCTCTCGCACGCGCCGCCTTCGGTGCGCGGCACGATGCAGACGCTGCCCGAGGGCGTGAAGTCGCAGCCGAGGCCGGCGGCGCACATCGTGCCGGCGGCGCAGTTCATCCCCTCGGTCGGGAGAGGCCCGCACGTGTTGTCGTCGCGGCACGCGAAGCCGTCCGCGCACACGAGGCCCGTCTCGCCGAACGCGCAGGGCGCATCGAGCGTGGGGAGCGGACGGCACGTGCCGCCGTCGCCGTCGCAGCCGAGCCCGGGCGCGCACACGGTGCCGCGCGCACACGCCTCACCGTCGACGGGCCGCGCGACGCACACCCCGCCCTCGCAGTACGCCGTGGGCTCGCACGCGCGATCTTCGACGCACGCGCCGCCCACCGGGACACGCGGCGCGCACGCGCGCGGGCCTCCGCACGCGCTGTGGCTGCCGCACGCGGCGCTCGAGCAGTCGGTGGGCTGCGGCTGGCAGTGCGCGCCCTCGCAGACGAGCCCGACCTCGCAGTCGTTCGCGCTCGTGCAGGGATCGCCGCTCGCGCCGAGCGCGGTGCAGACGCCGCCCGCGCCTCCGATCGCGCAGTGGAGCGGCGGCGTGCAGGCCAGATCCGACGTGCAGCTCGCGCCCTCCGCCAGCGGTGCCGCGCAGTGCCCGTCGAGGCAGACGAGCCCCGTCGCGCACGTGAACATGTCGTCGCAGCTCGCGCCGGCGATCGCGCGCGGCGCGCAGGTCCCGCCGGCGCACGTGCCGGCGCCACCCGCGCAGTAGGGCGCCTGACAGGGATCGCCGAGGTCCGCCGGCACGACGAGGAAGGGCGCGCAGAGCGCGTAGATCGTCACCGGGCTCGGCGCGCTGCACGTGGCGGTCTCGGCGTCGATGCGCGTCAGACACGCGGCCGCGGCGTCGGCGTCCACGACGGCGCCGGCGTCGAGGAAGGGCTGGTAGGCCGCCACGCACCGCCCCGACCAGCGCGTGACGCAAGCGTCGACGTCGAAGACGCCGCCCGGGATGACCGCACCGCAGCCACAGGTGCTCGCGGCCTGGCAGAGGCGCATCGCGAGCGGGCGACAATAGTCGGCCGCGAGATCGCCGGGCAGCACCTCGCCCGTGTCGCTCGTGCCTCCGTCGCTCGTGCCCGCGTCGTCGTGCCCCCCGCCGTCCGGGACGGCCGCGTCGCTGCCGGCGTCGGTCGCAGGCGTGGGCGACGAGCACGCCGAAGCGGAGGTGACGAAGAGAAGGAACGCGAGCGGAAGCGACCCCGAGCCGAGACGAGCCATCCACTTCTCGTGGGCTCCCCCGCCTCCCGGTGCAAGGCGGCAGCTCCGGTTGCGCCCGGAGGCCCGGCGCGCCAACCCTCGGCGCGTGCGCAGACAGCACCTCGCGTTCGCCGCCATGTGGGTCGTCGCCATCGCGGTGATGCTCTTTCTCTACGTGCGCGAGGAGCACCGCCACGCGTCCGGGCACACGCGCCCGACCGAAGAGGCGCCGATCGTCGACGTCGAGGACGAGCACCCCGCGCCCTCGGCGCTCGAGCCCACCGCGCCGCAGGCCCCGATCCCGAGCACCCCGCCGATGCAGTACCGGGGCGATCGCCGCCACACGGGCCAGAGCCCGTACGCCGGCCCGGCGCGCGCCGGGATCTTCTGGCAGCTCGAGACGCACCACCCGGTCGTGAGCCAAGCCGCGGTCGACGCCGAGGGCAACGCGTTCATCGGCTCGCGCGACCACGTCTTCTATTCGATCTCGCGCACCGGCGGCGTGCGCTGGCGGCGCGATCTCGGGAGCGACATCTACGCCTCGGCGCTGCTCGACGGGCAGGGCCACGTCTACATCGGCTCGGACGCGGACTTCTTCTTCGCGCTCGACGCGGCGACGGGCGACGTGCTCTGGGATCTGCGCACGGAGTACGACGTCGACACCGGCATCACGCTCGGGCCCGACGGCACGATCTACTTCGGCTCGGGCACGGATCTCTGGGCGGTCTCCGCCGAGGGCCGCGCGCTCTGGCGCTTCCGCGCACGCGTGAAGATCTTCTCGGCGCCTGCGGTCGCCGACGACGGCACGATCTACTTCGGCGCGCAGGACGACTGGTTCTACGCCCTCTCGCCGGACGGGCACCTGCGCTGGCGCGTGCGCAGCGATCGCCCCGACGACAACGACAGCTCGGCGATCGTCGATGACGACGGCACGATCTTCTTCGGCAGCGACGACCGCCGCGTCTACCACCTCGACCGCAACGGCCACGAGCTCTGGCGCGCCGAGGTCGGCGGCTACGTGCGGGCGCCGATGGCGCTCGGACGGCGGCGCGATCTGATCGTGCCGGTGTTCGGCCCGCACGCGCGCGTGATCTCCCTCGACCGCGCGACGGGCGAGGAGCGCTGGAGCTTCGCCGCCGCGCCGAGCCAGGCCACCGACTCGGGCGTGGGCTCGGGCCCCGTCGTCGATCGCGACGGCTTCATCTACTTCGGCGCCGACGACGACTTCGTCTACGCCGTCGACCCCGACGGGCGCCTGCGCTGGGTGCACCAGACCGGTGCGAACGTGGACGGCGACCCGACGATCACGCCCGATGGCGCGCTGATCATCGGCGGCGACGACGGGCACGTGTACGCGATCCGCGCCGATGCGATCGGCGGCGCGACGGACGACGCCGGCGAGGACGCGGCCGCGCTGGACGCGGGCGCCGACGCGGGCGAGCCCACCACGATCGACTGACGACGCCCCGGCGCGGCCGAGGCAATTCGCATCGAGCTCTGTTACGTTCGCCTCATGAGCTCGAGCCGATCGTGGACCTCGGTGCGCGCCTCCGGACCAGCGCGCACTCCTCGCGTGGCGACACTCGGGGCGCTGGCGCTCTGGGCCGCCGCGTGCAGCACGCCGACCGAGACGCCGGACGCCGCCGCCGACGCGATGCGTGACACGGGCCCGACCGTGTGCACGAGCGATCGCGACTGCGCGGACGCCATCTTCTGCAACGGCATCGAGCGCTGCATGCCGACGAGCGCGCGCGCCGGGGACGACGGCTGCGTGCCGAGCACGTCGCCGCCCTGCCCCGCCGGGACCGCGTGCGACGAGACCGGCGGCCGCTGCGCGACGCTCTGCGGGACGACCATGGACGCCGACGGTGATGGCGTGACCTCCATCGACTGCGGTGGCGACGACTGCGACGACGCCGACCCGCTGCGCTACCCGAGCGCGAGCGAGACCTGCGACGCGAGCCACGACGAGGACTGCGATCCGACCACCGTCGGGACGCGCGACGAAGACGGCGATGGCGCGACGTCCAGCGCTTGCTGCAACGGCATGGTCTGCGGCCCGGACTGCGACGACACGCTCGGCAGCGTGCACCCGGGCGCCGGCGAGGTCTGCAACGACCGCGACGACGACTGCGACACCGCGATCGACGAGGGCGTCCGTGCGTCGTACTGGGTCGACGCCGACCACGATCTCTACGGAGACGCGACGAGCGCACCTCACTTCGCTTGCGCGCCCGCGACCGGCGAGGTGCAGAACGCGCTCGACTGCGACGATGCGAGCGCGGGCGTGCATCCCGGCGCGCTCGAGCTCTGCAACGGGGTCGACGACGACTGCGATGGCGTCGACGACAACACCGAACAGACGGCGCGCGAGTGTGCGGCGACCTACGGCTCGCCCGCGTTCACGACCTTCACGTGCGCGAGCGCGACGTGCACGCTGCACTGCAATGCCGATCACTTCGACTGCGACGGGCGTCTCGACGACGGCTGCGAGACCGATGGCCTCACGACGGCCGAGCACTGCGGCTCGTGCGAGCGCTCGTGCGGTGCGGTCGGCACCTGCGCGAACGGCGCGTGCGATCCCATCGTCGCGCTCAGCGCGGGCGGCCTGCACAGCTGCATCGTGCGCGCGAGCGGCGTCGTGGCCTGCTGGGGTCAGAACACGTACGCGCAGCTCGGCGATCAGACCTTCACGACGCGTCGCGACCCCGTGCGTGCCACCGGGCTGGGCTCGGCCACGCTGATCGAGGCGGCCGGAACGTTCGCGAGCGGGCAGACCTGCGCGACCGGTGGAGACACCGTGCTGTGCTGGGGCGCCAACTCGCTCGGACAGCTCGGGGACGGAACGACGACGAGCCGACTCGCGCCGACACCCGTCACGCACTACCCACCGAACACGAACTTGTTCACGCCGGGCCACACCTACGCGCTCGCAGGAAGCGGCCTCCACACGTGCGCGATCGCCGAGGGCTCGATGGTCTTCGACCCCGCGCACCCGCGCCTGGTGTGGTGCTGGGGCAGCAACGACAACGGCCAGCTCGGGCGTGGAAGCACGACGCCGGCGATCATTCCGACCCCCGACAATTCGCCGACGCCGGTGCCGTTGGACGTGGGCGCGCGCGTCGCGGCCTCGCTCCGTGGCACGTGCGTGACCACGGGCACGCGGGGGCAGGTGTACTGCGTCGGCGGCAATGCGCTCGGAGGCCTCGGCAAGGGCAACACGTCGCCGTCCGCATCGTGGGTGCGCGCGGGCACGCTGGCCGACGTGATCGCGATCGACGGCAGCGTCGACACGTTCTGCGCCGTCTCGGAGACACAGGGCGTGTCGTGCTGGGGCGCCGCGCTCACGATGGCGCGCAGCCCGACGCCCACGCCGACACCGGTCTCCATCTCGGGGCGCGTCGTCGACGTGCAGGTCGGCGCGACCTTCGCGAGCCTGACTCCTTTCGCGTGTGCGCTCCGCGACGACGGCACGGTCGCGTGCTGGGGAGGCAACGACGACGGCAACCTGGGGCGCGGCACCACGACCCCGAGCGAGAGCGTCCCGATGGACGTCACCGGCCTCGATCACGTCACACAGCTCAGCATCGGTGGCTTCCACGCGTGCGCCGTGCGCGACGACGGGGCCGTTTGGTGCTGGGGCAGCAACGCGATGAGCCAGCTCGGCAACGCCTCGGCGGGCATGCGCTCGGCGGTGCCCGTCCGGGTCGATCGCCTGCCGCCCTACCTGCCTTGACCCCGACCTGACGGCGGGCCGCCGCCACCTCCGCCACCGCGCGCTCGTTTTCTCCGCGAAACACGAGCCTCGCCTCGGGCGCGCCCCGTGCTCCCGTCGGGCCGCATGACCACGAGCACGAACGAGCCTCTTTCTCCGGGCGCGCGCGAGCGCTTGCGCGAGGTCGGCGCCGAGCGCCTCTCCGACGCCGAGCTCGTCTCGCTCGTGCTCGGGACCGGCACCGTGCGCGAGCCCGTGTCGGTGCTGGCGGCACGCCTCGTGGAGGAGGCCGGCGGCCTCGCGCGGCTGGCGCGCCTGGGCCCGGGCGCTCTCTCGCGCGCGAGCGGGGTGGGCGAGAGCAAGGCGGCGCGCCTCGTCGCCGCCGTCGAGCTCGGACGGCGCGCCACGCAGCGCAGCGCCGAGCCTTCGCCCCGGATCGGCTCGAGCGCCGACGTGGTCCGCTGGATCGGCCCGCGCCTCGCCGAGCAAGACGTGGAGCACTTCGTCGCGCTCGCGCTCGACGCGCGGCAGCGCGTGCTCGCGGTGCTGCCGATCGCGCGCGGCTCACTCGCCGCCTGCCCGGTGGCGCCCGCCGACGTGTTCCGAGCGCTGCTGCGCGAGGCCGCCGCCGCCACGGTGCTCGCCCACAACCACCCGAGCGGCGATCCCAGCCCCAGCTCGGAGGACCTCGCGCTCACCGAGCGCATGGCGTCGGCGGGGGCCTTGCTCGGCATCCGCGTGCTCGATCACGTGATCATCGGCCGCACGGGCCACTTCTCGTTCCTCGACGCCGGCTTGATCCGCGCCTCGGCGCAGGCCACCGATCGGGCCTCGGAGGCCCGTCCGCGCCGGGCATCTCGCGGTTGATCCGCCCGCCGCTTGACCGGGCGGGGACTGCGTGCTTATTTCCCGCGCTCTTTTCGGCGGGGGGCCCTCCCCTTCGCCAGAAAAGCCCCGCGTTTCCGCGAGGCCTTCGCCTCGCCCGTCCCTAGGAGCTCCTCGTGTCCAAGCGCACCTACCAACCCCACCGCACGCGCCGCCAGCGCACGCACGGCTTCCGCGCGCGCAACGCCACCAAGAATGGCCGCAAGGTGCTGAACCGCCGCCGCGCCAAGGGGCGTCACCGCCTCGCGACGCTCGGTTACAAGAAGTAAGGGTTGCAAGAAGCGAGGGCCACGACCGAAGGCCCTGCTTCCGGGCCGGGAGCTCGGTGGACGATGGGCGAGGGAACGCTCGGCAAGGAGCGACTGCTCGCCCAGGATCGCCTGAAGCTGCGACGCGACTTCGAGCGCGTGCAGTCCAGAGGGCGCAAAGTCCACAGCGCGCGCTTCCTCTTCCTCGTGCTCGGGCGCGAGGGGGCGAGCGGCGCAGAGCCGGCACGGCTCGGGCTGACGGTGACGCGCAAGGTCGCGAACGCCGTGGGCCGGAACCGCATCAAGCGCGTCCTGCGCGAGGTGTTCCGGAAGAACCGCCGCTTCTTTCCCCTCGGCTGCGACGTCGTCATCGTCGCGAAAGATCGCGCGGTCGGCCTCGGCTACGAGGACACCCGCGAAGAGATCGAGAGGACCTCGGCCGCGCTCCTCCGCGCGGGCGGTCCGCCTCCCGACCGGGCCGCTCCCCCCCGGACCAGCAGGCAGGGGAATCAGGAGGAAAGCGCCAGAGTTCGAGGGAGCGGAACCAACGGAAGAGAGCGCTCGTGACGATCCTCGCGCGATTCTGCCTCTTCCTCATCCAGATCTACTGGTGGACGCTCTCGCCGATCATCGGCAGCGTCTGTCGATTCCAGCCGACCTGCTCCCGATACACGGCGACCGCGATCCAGCGCTTCGGCGCCCCCCGCGGAATCTGGCTGGGTGCCTGCCGTATCTGTCGCTGCCATCCCTTTCACCCCGGAGGCTTCGATCCTCCGCCGGAGCTACCCCCCAACGTGAAGCCGGTCGTCGACATCACGAGCGCGAGGCCCTCTCATGGACGGTAACGAGCCCCAGGGTCGCTCGTCGCTCTCGACGATCATGCTCGCCGCGACGGCGTTCATCCTCGTCTACTACGGCGCGCAGTACTTCTTCGGCGGCGAGACGCCCGAGGCCGGCGACACCACGGCCGAGACCACCGAAGAGCTCTCGCCCGAAGAGCAGGCCCGCGCGGCCGAGGCGGCGGCGGAGCGGGCGCGCCTGCGCGAGGAGCGGCGCGCCACGGGCACGATCACGACGGACGAGTTCGTCGCGACGATCGACAACCTCGCGGGCGGCGTGTCGTCGTTCGTCCTGCGCGGCGATCGCTTCCACGACGCCGAAGGGCATCCGCAGGACCTCGTCACCACGACGCGCGACGAGTACCGACCGCTGCGCATCGCGCTCCCGGGCGCGCCGATCCCCGACGACGCCGTCTGGGATCTGCGCCAGGTGAGCGAGCGCGAGGTCGAGCTGCGCTGGCGCGGCCAGGGGCTCGAGGTGGTGCGCTCGATCTCGGCCGGCACGGGCCCCTACCAGCTCTGGCAGACGGTGGTCGTGCGCAACGTCGGCAGCGAGCCGCGTCGCACGCCGCTCTCGCTCAGCGTCTATCACTACATCCAGGTCGCGAACGAAGGCGGCGGCATGTTCGGCGGTCGTTCGCCGAACATCAGCCAGGGCATCTGCAGCACCGCCGGCAGCGTCGTGCGCAAGGATCACGAGGCCCTCCAGAATCCGCACGGCTACGGAGAGACCGTCGAGTTCGCGGGCGTCGAGAACGTCTACTTCGTGCAGGCGCTCGCGCCGAGCAACGGCGAGCCGGCCGCGCGCTGCGCCCTCTCGGCGGCGCACTTCTACGCCGAGGGCTCGAGCGACGTCGACGGCAACCTCTTCACCTCCACGCTGCGCTACGCCACGGTCGACCTGCCGGTCGGCGGCGAGCACAGCTGGACCACGCTCGCGTACATGGGCCCCAAGGACTGGCACGCGCTCGAGCGCGCCGGTCACCACCTGCCCGACGTCGTGAACCTCGGCACCTTCGCGGTCATCGCGCGTGGCTTCGCGACGGCCCTCGGCTGGATCTACGGGCGCGTCGGCAACTGGGGCATCGCGATCATCATCCTCACGATGATCGTGAAGATCCTCCTGTTCCCGGTGGTGAACCGGCAGTTCCGCGCGATGGCGCCGATGCGGAAGCTCAAGCCGGAGATGGACCGCATCAACGAGGAGCTGAAGGACGACATGGAGGCTCGCCAGCGGGCGATCCTCGCGCTCTACCAGAAGCACGGCGTGAACCCCGCGGCGCAGATGCTCGGCTGCTTGCCGGTGTTCCTGCAGATGCCGGTCTTCTTCGCGCTCTACACGTCGCTCTCGACGAACATCGAGCTCTATCACCAGCCCTTCGTCTTCTTCTGGACGGATCTCTCGGCGCGCGATCCCTACTTCGTGCTGCCGGTGATGCTGAGCGGCTTGATGTTCGTGCAGCAGAAGCTGATGCCGAACACCGGCATGGATCCGAACCAAGCGCGGATCATGCTCTACATGATGCCCATCATGATGGGCGCCTTCATGCTCTTCCTGCCCTCGGGCCTGTGCCTCTACATGCTGACGAACAGCGGTCTGTCGATCGCGCAGCAGCAGTTCAACTTCTGGCGCGTGAGCCAGGAGGAAGCCGCGCGCGAGGCGGCGAACAAGGCCTCGAGCCCGGAGACCGAGAACACCGCGACCGGCACCGTCGAGAAGAACGACGGGAAGTCGGCCGCACGGACGAGCCCGAAGGGCTCGGGGAGATCGCGCCGTGGGTGACGAGAGAAAGAACCAGGAAATGGAAGGGGCCCTGCTCTTCGACGACGAGGACGAGGGTCGGGGCGATCGCGACGGCGGGGGTGGCAGCAAGGGCGCGCCGGGCGACGGCAAGGCCGAGGACGCGATGGAGTTCCTCAGCGGGCTCATCTACCGGATGGGCCTCTCGGCTCGCGTGACGGTGCGCGAGGACGGCGAGCGCGTGGTGCTCGACGTGGCGGGCCCGGACGCGGGGCGCGCGATCGGCAAGAAGGGCATGACCCTCGACGCGATGCAGTTCCTCGTGAACAAGGTCGTGAACCGCTTCCCCGACTCGCGGCGCTACATCGTCGTCGACTCGGGCGACTACCGCGATCGCCACGACGAGGGGCTCGTCTCGCTCGCGCAGCGCGAGGCCAAGCGCGCGGTCGACAGTGGCCGCGTGGTGACGCTCGAGCCGATGCCGGCGCGCGATCGCCGCGTCATCCACCTCTCGCTCGCGAAGTTCTCGGGCATCTCGACGAAGTCGAGCGGCGAGGGCCTCGGGCGACGCATCCAGATCATCCCAGCCAACCGCCACGGCGGCGGGGGCGGAGGGGGCGGCGGCGGGCGCGATCGCGGCCGTCGCGACGATCGTCCGCGTGGGCCGCGCGTGGAGCGCGACCGGGATCGGCTGCCGCAGCCGCTCCCCGAGGCGCCGATCCGCGACGACGACGCCGAGAGCTGAACGACCGACCGAGCACGGCGCGAGGCGCGGCGGAACGAGCACGAAGGCCCCGGCTTTCGTGCTCGTTTCTTTTGCGCGGTCGTTCGGTACCATCGCGCGCATGACGACGACGACCGCGCTCACCGACGAACCGACCTACCGTGCGCTCGGCGAGCACCGTCGCGCGCTCGAGGGCTTCTCGTTCCGCGACGCGTTCGCGCGCGACCCGGGGCGCGCCGCCGCGATGACGCGCTCGCACGAAGATCTGCGCTGCGACTTCAGCAAGTCGCTCGCGACCGCCGAGACCCTCGCGCTCCTCGTGAAGCTCGCGGAGGCGCGCGGTGTCGCGACACGGCGCGATGCGATGTTCGCCGGTGAGAAGATCAACGTCACCGAGAAGCGCGCCGTCCTCCACGTCGCGCTCCGCAACCGCAGCGACCGGCCGATCCTCGTCGACGGCGAGGACGTGATGCCCGAGGTCCGCGCCGTGCTCGCGAAGATGCGCGCGTTCGTCGATCGCGTGCACTCGGGCGCGTGGAAGGGCGCGACCGGCGAAGAGATCACCGACGTCGTGAACATCGGCATCGGCGGCTCGGACCTCGGCCCGCTGATGGCCGCCGAGGCGCTCGAGCCGTACTGGCATCCCCGCATCACGCCGCACTTCGTCTCCAACGTCGACGGCGCGCACCTCGGCCGCATCGTCAAGCGCCTGCGCCCGGAGTCCACGCTCTTCGTCGTGGCGAGCAAGACGTTCACCACCGAGGAGACGCTGACGAACGCGAAGTCCGCGCGCGGCTGGCTCACGCGCAAGCTCGGCGACGCCGCCGTCGCCAAGCACTTCGTCGCGGTCTCGACGAACGCCAAGGAAGTGTCGGCCTTCGGCATCGACACCGCGAACATGTTCGAGTTCTGGGACTGGGTCGGCGGTCGCTACTCGATGTGGAGCGCGATCGGCCTCTCCATCGCGCTCACGGTCGGCAGCGATCGCTTCGAGGAGATGCTCGGCGGCGCGCACGCGATGGACGAGCACTTCCGCACCGCGCCGCTCGCGGAGAACCTGCCCGTGCTGCTCGGCATGCTCGGCGTCTGGCACGCGCACTTCTGGGGTGCGAGCACCTTCGCGGTGCTGCCCTACGACCAGTCGATGCATCGCTTCGCGGCGTACCTGCAGCAGGGCGACATGGAGTCGAACGGCAAGGGCGTGACGCTCGCCGGCGAGCGCGTGCGCTGGGACACCGGCCCCATCGTGTGGGGCGAGCCCGGGACCAACGGGCAGCACGCGTTCTATCAGCTCATCCACCAGGGCACGCGCCTCGTGCCGCTCGACTTCCTCGCGCCGATGAAGACGAAGTACCCGCTCGAAGGCCTCGCGGGGATCGATCATCATGCGATCCTGCTCGCGAACGTGGTCGCGCAGAGCGAGGCGCTCGCGATGGGCAAGACGCGGAGCGAGGCCGAGGCGGAGCTGCGCGCGAGCGGCATGGCCGAGAGCGAGATCGCGCGCCTGGCGCCGCACAAGGTGTTCACCGGCAATCGCCCGAGTCACGTGCTCTTCTTCGACGAGCTCACGCCGTACACGCTGGGCAAGCTCGTGGCGCTCTACGAGCACCGCATCTTCGTGCAGGGCACGGTGTTCGGGATCAACAGCTTCGATCAGTGGGGCGTCGAGCTCGGCAAGCAGCTGGCGAAGACCGTGCTGGGCGAGCTCCGCGGCGGCGAGCGGCGCGCGCACGACGCGTCCACCACGGCCCTGATCGACACGATCCTGGCGCGGCGCGCGGGCCGCTGACGTCGCGTCCCGCTGCGCGTGGCTCCTCGGCGCGCGAGATGCGACGACGTGCCGCAGACCGGCCCGCGCGGGGGCGTGCTACCCGCGGGCCCATGCGATCGAGCTTCCGCCGCAGTTCCGTCTTCCTCACCACCCTCACCGTCGCGAGCGCGTGCTCGACCACGCCCGCGCCCGCGTCGGACCACGACGCCTGCGACTACATCGCGAGCGCCTGCCACGGCGCGCCCGGCGCCGCCGCCGAGGCGTGCCACGAGACCGCACATGCGGACGTCCTCGCGACCTGCGAGGCGATGCTCTCGAGCTGCCTCGCCGTCTGCACGAGCGACGCCGCCGTGCCCGCCGACACGAGCCCGACGCCCGATGCCGCGACGGCGCCGGACGCCGGGGCGCCCACCGACGGGGGCCCCGGTGAGGTCGTCCTCCGCTTCACGCCGCGCGTCGGCTCGGAGGCGTTCTCGTGCACGGGGACGTACATGATGGGCTCGCCCGCGACCGAGGCGCAGCCGGTCGATCTCCGGCTCTACGTCCACGACGTGCGCCTCGTGACGGCCGCCGGCGAAGAGGTCCCCGTCACCCTCGCCGACAACGACTTCCAGCGGATGGGCGTCGCGCTGCTCGACTTCGAGGACGGCACCGGCTCGTGCAACCAGGGCGACGCCGAGACGAACGCGGAGATCCGCGGCACCGTCCCGGACGGTGAGTACACGGGCGTTCGTTTCCGCGTCGGCATCCCCTTCGACCTCAATCACGTCGACCTCACGACGCTCCCCTCGCCCCTGAACCGCACGAGCCTCTTCTGGGGCTGGGCGTTCGGTCACCTCTTCTTCGCGGGCGTGACGCGGACCGTCGCCGTCGGCCCGGGCATCGACGCCGCGGGCGAGGACGCGGGCGCGCCCGTCGCCTACGAGCACGTCACGCACCTCGGCTCCACGATGTGCGAGGGTGATCCGGCGATGGGCATCCCCGTGACGAGCTGCGCGCGCCCGAACCGGCCGTCGATCTCGCTCTCGGGCTTCGACGCCGCGACGGACTCGATCGTCGTCGACCTGGGCGCCGTGAAGGCCCACGTGGACGTGGCGCACGGCGCGAGCTGCCACTCGTTCCAGCCCGACTGCGCCTTCCCCTTCGACGCGCTCGGCCTGAACTGGGCGACCGGCAGCGAGACGCCGACGACGCAGACCGTCTTCCGCGTGGAGTGACGCGTGCGCTCCCGCGCGTGGCTGGCGCTCGCCTCGGTGTGGATGGCTTGCAATGCCGCCGACCCTCCGGCCGACGCGGCGAGCGCCGACGCGCACGTCCACACCCACGACCACGGGCTCCCCGTCGAGCCCGTGGACGTGGGGCCGCGGCTCGACAGCCCCGCCTCCGACGCCGGCGCCGCGGGCTGGGTGTGGTCGCTGCCGCCGGGGATCCCGCAGCCGCGCGTTCCCGACGACAACCCGATGTCGATCGCCAAGGTCGAGCTCGGCCGCCACCTCTTCTACGACACGCGCCTGAGCGGCAACCAGACGCAGTCCTGCGCGTCTTGTCACGAGCAGACGCTCGCGTTCACCGACGGGCGCGGGCGCGCGATCGGCTCGACCGGCCAGACGACCCCGCGCGGGTCGATGGGCCTGGCGAACGTCGCGTTCGCGACCACGCTCACGTGGGGCAATCCCCTCCTGCTCGAGCTCGAGGCGCAGGCCGTGGTGCCGATGTTCGGCCGCGAGCCCGTGGAGCTCGGCCTCTCCGGCCTCGAGGACACGCTCCTCGCGCGGCTCGGCGCCGAGCCGCGCTACCAGGCGCTCTTCCCGCTCGCGTTCCCGGACGATCCTGATCCGATCTCGGTGCAGAACACGGTGCGCGCGCTCGCGGCGTTCGAGCGCACGATCCTCTCGGGCCGCTCGGCGTACGACCGCCTCGTGTACGGCGGTGAGCCGGATGCCCTCTCCGAGAGCGCCCGGCGCGGCCTGACGCTGTTCAACTCGGAGCGCCTCGAGTGCTTCCACTGCCACCAGGGGTTCGCGTTCTCGGACTCGGTGGTGTGGGAGGGCAGCGGCTCGCGCGAGGTGCGCTTCCACAACACGGGCCTCTACAACCTGGGGGGGACGGGCGCGTATCCCGCCGGCGGCCAAGGGGTCTTCGAGACGACGGGGCGCCCGCAGGACATGGGCGCGTTCCGCACGCCGAGCCTCCGCAACGTCGGCCTCACCGCGCCGTACATGCACGACGGGAGCATCGCGACGCTCGAAGAGGTGCTCGACCACTACGCCGCGGGAGGTCGAACGATCCCGTCGGGGCCGAACGCGGGCGTGGGCAGCGCCAACCCGTACAAGAGCGGGCTCATCGTCGGCTTCACGCTCACTCCAGAGCAGCGCGCCGACGTCGTCGCCTTCCTCGAGAGCCTCACCGACGAAGAGCTGCTGACGGATCCGCGATTCGCGAGCCCGTGGGACGCGCCCTGCGGTCTCTGCGAACCTTGACGGCCGCGCGGGCTCGCGCTCCGCTCATCGCGCTCGGCGCTCGGGTCGTCGCGTTCGAAGCAGCGAGCTCGCTCGGAACGGCTCTCAGAAGCCCGGGTCGCTGACCACGGTCGGGCGCGTCGTCGTCGAGGGCGGCGGCGTGCGAGTCGTCGGCGGGCGCGTGCCGGTCGTCGGCGGGCGCGTGCCCGTCGGCGGCGGGCGCGTGCCGGTCGTCGGCGGGCGCGTGCCGGTCGTCGGCGGGCGGGTGCCCGTCGGCGGCGGACGCGTGCCCGTCGTCGGCGGCGGCGTGCGCGTCGCAGGCGGTGTCGTGGTGGCCGGCGGCACGCGCGTCGTCGGCGGCGGCGTGGTGCTCGTCGGCGGCGGAACCGCCGTCGTCGTAGGCGGTGGCTCGGTCGCCGTCGTCGGAGGCGGCGTCGCGGCGCCGGCATCGGCCGCCACGCTCGCGGGCGGCTCGTGCGTCGTCACCGTCAGCGTGTGGCCCGAGAGCGCGCTCGTGGGCGGAGGCTCGGAAGACTGCATCGCGAGCACCGCGATCCCGACGATCGCCACGAGACCGACGACGATGGCGGGCACGAGCCAAGCGGGGCGCGCGGCAGGCTCGTCGTCGCCCTCGCTGGCGCTCGCCTTCGCGCTCGCCTCGACGATCTTCTCCATGCTCGGCGAGAACGCGACCGAGGGCTCGTCCGCATCGACCACGGGCTTGGCAAGCGCGGGCTTGGCCGCGTCCGCCTTCTCGTCCTTCTTGTCGGTCTTCGCGCTCGGGGGCGGGGGCGGCTTGTGCGCTTCCTCGTGGTGCTTCGGCGGAGCGGGCGGCTTGGCGTGCGCCTCGTGATCGTCGCCCTCGGTCCTGGTGTGCGGCGGCGGTGGCGGCGCGGCTTCGGCGTGCGCGTGCTCCGCTTTCGGGCTCGGCGGCGGGCCCGGATCCGAGACGAGCTCCTCCGCCGTCAGCTCGAGCGAGATCCGCCCCGCGTCCTCGGCTCCGGCAGGCTCGGCCGGCGGGCTGGCTGCCTTTTCTTCCTTCGTCTCGACCCCGGCGCTCGCCGGCCCGACCTCGGCCGTCACGCTCGGCTCGCTCTTCGGCGCGTCGGCTCCGCTCGCCGAGTCGGTCTTCGGCGATTCGCCCGCACTCTCCGCGCCCGACGCCTCCGACTCACCGCTCGCGGTGAGCTTCGTCAGATCGAGCTCGCCCCCGCCTTCTTCCCGCGGCGCCGCGACGGCCTGGAGATCGCTGACGTCGAGGTCCTCGGTCGTGCGGGGTCCCCTCGCAGGGACCGCGGGCGGTGGCGGCTTGGCCCCGGCGGGCGTGGCCTTCGGCGCCGCAGGAGGAGGCAGCGGCGCCTTCGGCGCCGGATGCGGCGTCGCCGTCGCGCTCGGAGCCTTCGGCGCCGGATGCGGCGTCGCCGTCGCGCTCGGGGCCTTCGGCGCGGGGTGCGGCGTCGCCGTCTTGCTCGGCACCTCGGCGGCCGCGCCCGTGCTCGCTTCGGCCGGCGCCGGCAGCGACTTGCCGAGCTGCAGATCCGCGACGTCGAGCTCTTCGGTCGTGCGCGATCCGCTCGACACCACCCGCGGCGCCGCAGCGCCGGGCTTCGGCACCACGCCCGCGCCCGGCTTCGGCACCGCCGCACGTGCGGCCCCTGCGGGCTTCGGAATCGTGGCCGCGCGCGGCAGCGCCGGCGCCGGCGGCTCGCCGATGCACGCACGCTCGCCCACCGGGACCTCGGTCGCCGCGATCGTGCGCGCCATCGTCCCGGCCGTGCGAAGCGCGCGTCCGAACGCGCCGATGTCGGCGAAGCGCTTCTTGGGATCGCTCGAGAGCGCGCGATCGAGCGTGGACGCGAAGGGCGCGAGATCGCGGCGCGCCATCGTGAGCATCGCCGGCTTGTCGTGACCGATCGCGTGCGCGAGCGCGGCGAGGTCGCGCGCGATGTGCGGCGGCCGCCCGCCGAGCGCGGCGTAGATCATCGCGGCGAGCGAGGCCTGATCCGCGAGCGCGCTCTCGACCTGCTCGCCGCGCGCCTGCTCGGGCGCGGCGTAGCCGATCGCGCCGACCGAGGGCATCGACGCGCGCGCGCCGATGTCGGCCCGCACGCTCGCGCGGTTCAGGCCGAAGCCGATCAGCTTCGGCACCTCTTTCCCTGGCTCGCCGACGAGCAGCACGTTGCCCGGCTCGACGTCGCCGTGCGAGATGCCCGCGTGGTGCACCTCCGCCAGCGCCTCCGCGAGCGCGACGCCGATCTCGACGACGCGCCCGACGGTGAGCGCGGGGCCTTCCTCGAGCCGATCGGCGAGGCTCACGCCGCTCAGGCGCTCCTCGACGAGGAAGGGCGCGCCGTCGTCGGTGTCGCCCTCGGCGACGCCGTGCACGAGGCTCGCGTGGTGGAAGCCGACCAGCGCCTTCGCGTGCGCCCGGAAGCGCGCCTTCGTCGCCTCGTCGGCGTCTTCCTCCAGTGTAATTGCGACCAGCGCTCTTCCGCTCTCGTCGTGCGCGTTCCAGACGGTACCGAGGTCGCTGTCGCCGAGAGGTACCTCGAGCGTGTATCGTCCGGCCAGCAGGGTCACGAACCGGTTTGTACCAGAGGCAGGGGATGAAGCGAGCCAAGGCCTTCGTTCTGTTCGTGCTGTTCGCGGCACTCGTGGCTCCGGGCGCCGCTGCGGCGCAGGAGACGGGCGCCGCAGGGACGGACGAAGAGCGCGCGCAGCGAGCGCGAGATCTGTTCACCGAGGGCGTCTCCCTCGCGGGCGAGCACCACTACGCGGAGGCGGCCGAGCGCTTCCGGGCTGCGCTGGCGCTGCGCGACGCGCCGACCATCCGCTACAACCTCGCTTCCACGCTCTTCGAGGAGCACGAGATCACCGAGGCCCACGAGATCGCCACGGCGCTGCTCGCGATGAGCGACCTGCCCGACGCGGTGCGGGCCCCGACGCAGGCGCTCGAGCTCCAGATCAACGCGGCCGGCGGCTTCGTGCGCGCCGAGCTCCCCGACGGCCTCGAGGCGGCCGACCTCACGGTCGACGATCACCCGATCGCCGATCCGCACGAGGAGTTCGCCGTGATGCCCGGTCGCCACACGGTGCGCGCGGTCGTCGACGGGACCGCGGTCGCACAGGGCGTCGTCGAGGTCGGCTCGGGCGTGCACCGCACCGTCCAGCTCGAGCACGTCGTGGTGCACGAGCAGGGCCCCGAGGGACCCATCACCGATCAATGGTGGTTCTGGACCGCGATCGGCGGCGGCGTGGTGCTGCTCGGCGTGATCATCGGGGTCGCGGCGGGCGTGGCCGACCACGACGCGCACGCGCCCATCTCCGGCAACTTCAGCCCCGGGGTGATCTCGTGGTGAGCACGATGCGTACGTCTCTCGTCTTCGCGCTCTCGCTGCTCGTGGCGCTCCTGAGCCCCGGCTGCGCCACGCGCACCGAAGTGCTGCTCGTCGTCGACAGCGACATCCCGGGCCTGAACCAGATCACCGTCTCGTCGACGAGCCCGTCGGGCACGATGCAGAGCTCGAGCGCCGTCATCGGCACGGGCGATCTGCCGCTGCCGCGCACGCTCGGCATGACGTGGTCGAGCGGCCCGCTCGGGCCCTACACCGTGCTCGTCACCGGCTACCACAACGGCGTCGCGCTCGTGTCGCGCACAGCGTCGTTCTCGTTCGTGCAGAACCAGACGCGCATCCTGCATCTCGATCTCTTGCTCCGCTGTCAGATCGTGACGTGCCCGAGCGGCCAGTCGTGCGGCGAGAGCGGCTGCGCGCCGATCGCCGTGCCGGAGAGCGCGCTCGAGCCCTACACCGGCACGATCCCCGGCCGAGGCGCCGACGGCGGTCCGCAAGACGGCGGCGTCGATGCGCCGCTCTACGACGCGGGCCTCGACGCGGCGGTCTGCAACGTGGAGACCTGCAACCAGCGCGACGACGACTGCGATCGGCTCATCGACGAAGACTTCGTGCTCGCGACCGATCCGGCCAACTGCGGGATGTGCGGCAACGTCTGCGCGCTCGACCACGTCACCGAGAACGGCTGCGCGACGGCGCGCTGCACGGTCGTGACGTGCGAGACGGGCTGGGACGATTGCGACGGCCGCAACTCGACCGGCTGCGAGACGCCCGTCACGGGCGACCGCTTCAACTGCGGTCAGTGCGGTATGCGCTGCAACGGCGCGACGCCGATGTGCTGCAACGGAAGCTGCGCGGCGAGCTGCCCGTGAGCGCCCGTAACGCTCGCGCCCTCGCGCGCGAATGACGGCACCGATGCGAGCTCGTTTCTTCCTCTCCGTGATCGCTTCCCTCTTCGGCGCGTGCGGGCCCGCGGCCACTCCGACCGGCACCACGCCCGTGCACGAGACGAGCGACGTTCCGCCGCCAGCCGCGTGGGCATCGATGAGCCACGACGCGCGACGCGCGCACATGGTGCAGCACGTGCTGCCCCGGGCGAGCGATCTGTTCACGAGCTGGGACGCGGGGCGCTACGGCGAGACGTTCTCGTGCGCCACCTGTCACGGAGAGGACGCGCAGGCGCGCGCCTTCGCGATGCCCAATCCGGCCCTTCCCGTCCTCTATCCCACGGGCACGGTGGGCCAAGAGGAAGTCCTCGCGCAGTACACCGAGGCCTGCACGTTCATGTACAGCCGCCTCGTCCCCTCGATGCAGGCGATGCTCGCCGCCGAGACCTTCGATCCCGCGACCGGGCGCGGCTTCACTTGCTTCTCGTGTCATCCGCGGGCGGCGGACGACGATCCGCGGAACCGTCCGGTCGCGGCGCCGTAGCGCCCGCGGTGGGTCGATTCCGGCGCAGCTCGAGGAGCCCGACGACCATCAGCACGAGCACCATGGAGACGGTCGCGGCGGAGAAGACGACCGCCGTGTGATCGGGCCACGCGAGCGCGGCGCCGATCCCCAGCAGCACGGGGATCGCGGAGAGCGCGCCGCGGGGGATCACCGTGCCCGACGCGGACGCGACGATCGCGAGCAGCACGAGGTCGGTCGTGAGCGTCGCGCGCGGCGCGATGCCGAGCAACGCCGCCACGATTCGGTGCACGACCAGGCCGCCGGTGCCGAGCAGGAAGAGCACCGTCGTGCGCGCGCCGATGGCGTTCGCGAGCAAGCGCCGGCCGAAGACGACCAGCAGCGCGCACATCGTGCCGAACACGAGCGACGAGAAGCGCACGATGTCCCAGGCATCCAGGCGGCTCGGATCGCCCTGGCTCTGGAAGGTCGCGATGCCGCTGACGACGACGCCGGCGAGCAGGAGCGAGACGAGCATCACCGCGCGCGGCACGAGGCCGATGCTCAGGTCGGCGTCCTGGTCGAGCGAGCGCAGGCGAGCGAGCTCGGCCTCGCGCTCGTTCGCCTCGAGCTCGAGCGCGGCGATCGCGCTCTCGAGCGCGGGATCGCCGCCCTCCAGCTCGGCGAGCAGCGCACGCGCCGCCACCGGGCTCTTCCGGCCGATCTCGTGGCGCACCGCGAGGCGCAAGCACTGCGCGAGCGCGCGGCGCGCCTCCGTGCTCTCGGGCCACTCGCGGAGCGCCGTGGCGAGCCCGACGCGACACTCGGTGAGGAGCTTGTCGAGGCGCGCGGCCCCGGGTGTGCTCGGCGCGCTCAGCGCGGCCTCGATCTCGGCGAGCTGGGCGCGCGACGCCTGCGTGAGCGCGATCGCGCCGCGATGACGCCGCACTTCGTCGATCGCCGCCCGTAGCTCTCGTGCGGAGGCGAAGCGCGCCGAAGGGTCCTTCGCCATCGCGCGGCGCGCGATCGCCGCGAGCTCGGGCGGCACGTCCGCGGCGTACGTCGGCTCCTCGCCGTCGAACGCGCGGAGCAGCACCTCGTGCACGGTCTTGCCCTGATGCGGCGGCGCGCCGGTCAGCACCTCGTGCAGCGTCGCCCCGAGCAAGAACACGTCGGTGCGCGCGTCGATGTTCGCGCGCAGGCCCGCGACCATCTCGGGCGCCATGTACGCCGGCGTGCCGACCAGATCCGAGCCCTCCGCGCCCTCGGTGCGCAGCGCGATTCCCCAGTCGGCGAGGTAGACCTCGCCGTACGCACCGAGCAGGACGTTCTCGGGCTTCACGTCGCGGTGCACGATCCCGCGCTGGTGCGCGAGCTCGAGCGCGTTGGCGACCTGGGCGAGCACGCCGAGGTGCGCATCGAGGCGGTCTTCGAGGCGCGGCGCGAGCTCCTGCCAGCGGGGATGCGCCGGGTCGTGGAGCAGGTCGCGCCACGGAGCGCCTTCGATGCGCTTCATCACGAGCACGAGACGCCCCGCGCCATCGAGACCGACGGCGTGCACCGGCACGACGTTCGGGTGCTCGAGGCGGCCCATGATCGTCGCCTCGGCGCGCAGCATCTCGGACGCGTGCGTGCCGAGCGCCGCCTCGTCCTTCAGCATCTTGATCGCGACCTCGCGACCGAGCGATCGCTGCCGCGCGAGATGGACGCGGCCCATGCCGCCTTCGCCGATCACGCCGAGGATCTCGAGGTCGGCGCTCGCGGTCGGATCGACCCGATCGCCCTGCCCCGCCGCGCCGCTGAGCGCGATGCGCGGCAGCGCGCCGACGCTGCGCTCCGATGGTGGAGAGGCGCTCGCGCCGCTCTCGCGCGCGAGCGTCTGGGGCGTGATGGTCGCGTCGAGCGCGAGGTCGAGCCCGGGCACGACGCCGAGCGTCGCGAGGTGCTCGTCGAGGGAGCCGCGAGGTCGGGGCGAGGTCACGCGGGGGAGAGACTACGCCATCGGAAGGCGCGCGCGGCGTCGGAGCCCGACCACGAGCAGGCCGAGCGCGAGCGCGAGCCGAGCACCGCCCTCGCCGCGCCCCGCGGCCGCGCATCCGCAGCCGCCGGCGCTCGGCGCAGGGCTCGTGCCGCCGTCGAAGCGCGGGCTCGCGCCGCCATCGCTCGCGCCTCCCCCATCGGGAGGGAGCAGCGATGCATCGACGCCGGGCACGCCCGCATCGTCGGCCGCCGCGGCGTCCTCGGCGACGACGCCCGCGTCCACCTCGACCACGCTCGCGTCGACGTCGATCGTGCCGGCGTCGGGCAGCCCACCGCCGCGGCACGCGAGCGCGTCGAGCCCGTCCTGGGAGACGTACTGGATCACGTGGCCCGTCGCGTCGGCGTCGAGCGCGCTCCCGCCCACGTAGGGCGCCATCGCCGGATCCCCATCGAGCGCGCACGTCATGAACGCGACCGCGTAGCGGCGGAACACCGGCGCGAGCGTGAGCCCCGCGCCCGCCGTGCAGAGCAGCGCACAGAGGCCATCGGTCGGATCCTCGACGTCGCAGTGCCCGGCTCCGGTCACGACCAAGCGCAGATGCGGCGCCGGCGTGTGCGGGAAGACGGTGTCCTTCCAGTTCGTCGCGTTGCAGGCGCCCATCACCTGCGCCATCAGGTGCGCGTTCGGCTGCGTGACGGTGCCCGCCACGGCGGCGGCGGTCCCGGCATCGTCGTTCGGATCGAGCGTGACGACCGCGTCGATCTCGGGATGCCCCGCGGCAGCGAGGAACACCGCGAGACCTCCCCAGGAGTGGCCGACGACGCCGCGGCGCTCGCCGTCGACGAGCCCGGCGAGCAGCGACGAGTCGAGCGCGCTCTGCGCGACGCCCCACTCGAGGAGCGCCCGCACCTGGCGGGCGTTCGCCTGGTGATTGCACGCGATGGGCGTGCACGGAATGCTCGGCGTCAGCGCGACGAAGCCGTGCGAGGCGAAGGTGCGCGCCATCTCGGCCATGTACGAGAGGTTGCGCCCGGCGCCGTGCACGACCGCGACGACCGGGAAGGGCCCTCGGGCATCGGTCGGGTAGTACGCGACGACCGGGATGCTCGTGCCGTCGAGCGAGATGCGCCCCGCGTCCCAGCTCGTGAACGCGTGCGGCCCGCGCTCTTCGGGCTGCGCCGAGGCGGTGGAGGCCGCGAGCGAGATCGCCAGCACGAGCAGAGGGGTCCGCAGCATCGGACGAGTGTCGATCACCGCGCCCGCGCTGGAAAGCCCACCGCGCGCGGGCGTGGCGGCGACGGGAAGCGCGATCTCGCGACCGCGCGCTACTCCAGGAAGAGGACGCGGCCACGCACGCGCGTCACGGGGACCGGGCCGAAGCTGCGGCTGTCGTTCGATCGGTCGCGGTGATCGCCCATCACGAACACGTGGCCCGCGGGAACCACCACCGGCCTCATCGAGTCGCGCGCGCGCGGGTCGCTTCGGCTCGTGAGCCAGCTCCGAGCGCCGGTGTCGTCCCGCTCGCGGCTCAGCACGCAATCGGCGCTCGGATCGAGCTGCCGGCTCGGCGCGCAGCGACCGGCGGGCACACGTTCGAAGGGCTCCCCGTTGCGGGTGACGACGCCGTCCTCGATCGCGATCACGTCGCCCGCGACGCCGACGACGCGCTTCAGGAGGTCGGCGTGATCGGCGGCCGGGCTCTCTACGATCACGACGTCGCCCACGACGGGCGAGGACCACGTGACGACCGCATCGTCGACCCACGGCAGCGAGAGCCCGTACGCACAGCGCAGCGCGACGACGCGCTCGCCTTGGACGACGGTCGGCTCCATGGACGGGCCCTCGATCTCGTAGGCCTGGGCGACGCCGACACGAAACGAGAGCGCGAGCACGAGCGCGACGACGAACGTACCGGCATCGCCCCGGCGGGACGGGCGCGACGACGGAACACGCGAAGGGCCGGGGGGCGTGGGCATGCCCGCCGCCAACGCCCCTGCGCCTCGGTCGATTCCCCGCGCCCCCTCGATTCGGCGCCGGGGCGGGCGTTACAGGCCGAGCTTCGTCAGGTGCGGCGCGAGCTGCGTCGCGAGCTCGCGCACGACGACGGCCGGATCGGCCGCTTCGACCGTGGGCAGGCGCACCTGCGGCACGCTCTTCAGATCCTTCGTGAGCGCCGCCGCGAGGCGGTCGCCGGCGCGCTTGCGGCTCGCGAGCTCGACCTCGACCTGCTGGATCGCGCCGCCGAGCGCGGGCCAGCCGGGGGCCGCCTTCTTCAGCACCTCGACCCAGGGCGGCGCGGTCTCGTCGGCGCGGTTGAGCACCGCGGCGCGGGCCGTGTGATCGAGGCGCGCCAGACGCTTGCTCAGGAACACCGCATCCGCCTGGGCCGATCCGGTCGGTGCCGCCACGAGCACGTAGCGCGCTTCTTCGCCGAGCATCAACGTCTCGGCCACGCGCGCGAAACGGGCGAAGCGATCCTTGACCAGCGCGAGGTCGGCGAAGAGCTGCGCGAGGTCCTTCAGGAAGCGCGCGTTCAAGATGCGCGAGAAGAGGTGCTCGATGCGCTCCTGCGCGCCGGCGAGCAGGCCGGGCTTCTTGTCTTCCTTGTGCTCGGGCGAGTTCACCCGCTGCGCGAGCGTCCCGAGCCAGGCGACGGCGCGCCCCTCGAAGAGCACCGCGAGGCGCCCGGGGTAGCTCACGAAGTCGAGCGCGTTCCGCGACGGCGCCGTGTCGATGACGAGGAAGTCGTACTCGCGCTCCTCGACCGCCTTCGCCACGAGGATCAAGGAGACGATCTCGTGCATGCCCGCGGCCGCGTCGGCCATCGTGCGGTACACGGGGTTCTTCATCACGCGCGCGAGATCGTCGGAGCGGCCCTCGTAGAGGATCGACGCGAAGGTCGGCGTGCTGCGCCGCGGCTCGGGCATCAGCGCGAAGAGCTTGCCTTCGACCCCGGGCTCGACGTGCGCGGCCTGCACGTGCTCGTCGATCTCGACGCCCATCGCGTGCGCGAGGCGCCGCGCCGGATCGACCGTCACGACGAGCGTCGTCTTGCCCTTCCGCGCGAGGGCGAGCGCGAGCGCGGCCGAGGTCGTCGTCTTGCCGACGCCGCCGCCCCCCGCGCACACGATCGTCTTCGGGAGCTTCATCGCCGCCTCAGGCCGCCTTCTCGTTCTCGAGGAAGGCCGCGACGTCCTCCGCGCGCGGATCGTCGAGCAGCTCGCCGTAGAGCACGGGCGCGCCGTGCACGTCGCCGCGCTGCGTGGCCTTCGCCAGGATCTCGAGGGCGTCCTTGCGCGCCTCGGCCCGCGCCTCGATCACGCGCAGGAGCTCGCGCGCCGCCGGCGCCTCGGGACCGCCGCGCGTCACGAGCGCGCGCGCCTCGTCGAACGCCGCGGGCGCCATCTCGGCCGGCAGGCGGTTCACCACGAGGCGCGCCGGCGGCAGCTTCACGTCGTGATCGAGCGCGTGGCAGAGCTCGACCGTCTCGGTGAGCACGAGCCGCTCGGGGAGCGTCACCACCACGACCGAGCACTTCTCGGGCGAGCTGATCCGGTCGATGACGCGCACGGCGAGATCGTGGATGGGCCCGGATGCGAACATGTCGCGCATCTGTACGGGCAGGCGCATCCACGTGAGGCCATGGCCCGTCGCCGGCATGTCGACGACGATGCGCGTGCCGGCCGGCATCTCGTCGGCGTAGGCGCGCACGCGCTCGAGCATCGCGAGCTCGCGGATGGCGGGGGCCGCACGCAGCATCGGTTTCACCGCGAAGTTGCCGAGGAAGACCTTGGCGAGCAGCGTCGAGCCGAGCAGATCGCCCACCGCCTGCTCCATCGCGACCTTCGGGTCGACGATCCGGTGGACGACCTTGCTGTTTCTCCCGAGCACGCGGCGTCCGGACTCGCCGTCGCCGAACTCGATGAGCATCGCCTGCCCGTCGCGGCGGCGCGCGGCCTCGGCCAGACCGGCCGCGATCGTCGTCTTTCCGACGCCGCCCTTGCCGGTGACGAGCACGACGGGCTTGAGCGGCGCGCGTGCAGCTTGGGAGGGCTCGGCCATCGGACTCGGGGCGGGCCCATCCATAGCAGGAAATGCCCGGGGCGTGGGGCCCATCGCGACGCCCCGCCCGGGGGGCTGGGTCGAGCTGCGTCTTTCGTACGCCGCCGGGTCGCGGGACGCGCGGCCGTGCCTACGTCGGGGCTGCCGAGAGACGATCGGCAGGAGGTGCGAGGAGATGGTCGAGCGCGAGAAGTTGGGTCGTCGTTCCATGTTGCGTCACACGCTCGTCGTGCTGGCGGCCTCGCCCATCGTGGGCGCCTCGCTCGCGGCGTGTGGCTCGAGCGGCGGGCCGAGCTGCTCTTCGAGCGGACTCACCCCCGCGCAGCTCGCACTGCGCAGCAGCCTCCACTACAGCGATCACGCGGCGGATCCGGCGCGCAAGTGCTCGGGCTGCCAGCTCTACACCGGCACGCCGACCGCGTGCGGCACGTGCGCCTCGGTGCCGGGCAGCATCGATCCGAACGGATCGTGCGACGCCTTCGCCGCGCGCGCCTGAGCAAGAAGAACGGCGAGAGAGCGACGCGCTCGAGCGTCGCGACCGTCGCTGTCGCTCGAACGAGCGAGGCGAGACCCGCCGCGGGGACGTACGTCGTACGCCCCCGGGCGGGTTTTTTTCGTTCTCGTCGCGTCGATCGGCCGCGCGCGCTCGAGCACGCGCGCGTTCGACGCGACGAGCGCGAGCGCATGTCGATGCGCGGGGCACGAGCGATCGCGGCGCGCGGAGCCGCGACCCCCGAACCTGATCCACGTCAGGTGCCCGGGGAGGCGGGCGCGTAACGAAGGTGCGGAACGGAGGTTCCGACCATGCGCAAGCGCTTCCCGATCATCCTCCTGTCGCTCGCGGGCTCGCTGCTCGCGTGCGGCTCTCCTCCGCCGCCGACCACCGAGGCCGAAGAGCCGCCCCCCGTCGATCCCACCGAGCGCCCGATCCCGCCGATCGACGTGGACACGCTGCCGACCGTGCAGGCCGAGCTCGGCGTTCCCCCGCTCGCCGCGCCTCCGACGGCACGCACCGCGCCCGCCCACGTCGTGGTGCAGCTCGAAGTGCAGGAGACGACGCGCGAGATCGCCGACGGCGTCACGTACACGTTCTGGACCTACGGCGGCACGGTCCCCGGCCCGATGATCCGCGTACGGCGCGGCGACTACGTCGAGCTCCACCTCGCCAACCGGCCCGACTCGACGATGCCGCACAACATCGATCTGCACGCCGTGACGGGCCCGGGCGGCGGTGCGACGAGCACGTTCACCGCTCCCGGTCATCAGACGCAGTTCTCGTTCCAGGCTCTGAATCCAGGCGTGTTCGTGTACCACTGCGCGACGCCGCCCGTCGGCATGCACGTGGCGAACGGCATGTACGGCCTCATCGTCGTCGAGCCCGAGGAGGGCTACCCGGCGGTCGACCACGAGTACTACGTGGTCCAGGGGGACTTCTACACGCAGGGCGACTACCGCGAGCCGGGCTTGCAGCCCTTCTCGATGGAGCGCGCGATCCACGAAGATCCCTCGTACATCCTCTTCAACGGGCGCGACGGCGCGCTGGTCGGTGACCGCGCGATCACGGCCGACGTGGGCGAGACGGTCCGCATCTTCTTCGGCGTCGGCGGCCCGAACCTCACGAGCTCGTTCCACGTCATCGGAGAGATCTTCGATCGCGTGTGGGTCGAGGGCGGCACCACCACCACGACCGACGTGCAGACGACGTCGGTCCCGCCCGGTGGCTCGGCGATCGTGGACTTCCGCGTCGAAATCCCCGGGAACTACATCCTCGTCGACCACGCGCTCCTGCGTGCGTTCAACCACGGCGCGCTCGGGATGCTGCGCGTCGGAGGCGAAGGGAACACCGTCGTCTACTCCGGGCGTCAGGTCGACGAGACCTACTTCGGCGAGCACCCGCAGGCCGTGGTCGCGACGGCCACGGGCGATGCGAGCGTGAGTGCGGCCGGTCAGGCGACCTTCATCGGCATCTGCTCGACATGTCACCAGCGTGATGCGGCCGGCCTCGCCGGGGTGTTCCCTCCGCTCGCGAGCTCGGACTACCTGATGGCCGACCGCGATCGGGCCATCCACATCGTGCTCGCCGGCCTGAACGGGCCCGTCACCGTGAACGGCCAGACCTTCAACGGCGTCATGCCGCCCCTCGCGAACCTCACGGACCACGAGGTCGCGGACGTCCTCACCTACGTGCGCTCGCACTTCGGCAACACGGCCGCCGACGCGGTCACGGCCGAGCAGGTCGCCGCCGTGCGCGCGACGCTGCCGCCGCCGCCGGGCGGTCACCCCTGAGGAGAGGCCATGCGCGCGCTCTCTCGGTGGGCGCTCTTCTCTGCGCTGACGTGCGTGCTCGCGCCGCTACCGCTCGCGGCGCAGCACGGGACACCGCGTCACCGCGTCGAGGGAGCGCGCTTCGTGCCCTTCTACTCCGGCTCGACCGGCCAGCCGGTCGACGTCGCGGCCTTCGAGATGGACGAGCACGCGGTGACGAACGCCGACTTCGTCGCGTTCGTCTCGGCCACCCCTCGATGGCGGCGCACCGAGATCGCGCGCTTGTTCGCCGACGCACAGTACCTCTCGCACTGGGCAGGCGACACCGAGCTCGGGGCGTCGGCGCGGCCCGACCAGCCCGTCACGTTCGTGTCGTGGTACGCGGCCCGCGCCTACTGTCGCGCGCAGGGCGAGCGCCTGCCCACCGAAGCGGAATGGGAGCTCGCGGCGCAGGCCGACGAGCACCAGCGCGATGCTCACCGCGATCCGACGTTCGTGGCGCGCATCCTCGATTTCTACACGCGCCCGCACGGAGCGACCGGCGACGTCGGTCGTGGCACGCCGAACGTCTACGGCCTCCGTGACCTGCACGGTCTCGTCTGGGAGTGGGTCGACGACTTCAACGCGTCGATGGTCAGCGCCGACGATCGCGCGCGCGGCGACGCCCAGGCCTCGCGCTTCTGCGGCGGCGCGAGCCTCGGCGCGGCCGACGTCGCCGACTACGCGGCGTTCATGCGGTACGCGTTCCGCTCGAGCCTCCGCGCTTCCTACACGGTGCACAACCTCGGCTTCCGCTGCGTGCGCAGCGCCGAGGGATCGGAGGCCCCATGAGCCCGTCTCGGATCTCGCTCCTCGCCTTCGCCTTCGCGCTCGTCGTCGTCGCGTGCGGAGAGGACCCGCCGCCGCCGCACTGTGCTTGCCAGCACGATCCCGCCGCCCACGCGCACGAGCGCCTTCCCGCCGCGCCGGGCCTCGACGGCGCCTCGCTCTACCAGCTCGACGCGACCTTCACGGACCAGGACGAGCATCCGTTCACGCTCTCGACCTTGCGCGGGCACCCGGTTCTCGTCGTGATGTTCTACGGGTCGTGCACCACCGTGTGCCCGCTCCTGCTCTCCGAAGCGGTGCGGGTCGACGAGAGCCTCGCGGAAGAGGAGCGCGCGCGCCTACGCGTCGTCTTCGTCACCTTCGATCCCGAGAACGACACGCCGGAGCGGCTGCGTGCGCTCGCCGCCGAGCGCTCGTTCCCGATGCCTCGCTACACGCTCCTGCGCGGCGACGACGACGCGATCCGCGAGCTCGCGATGGCGCTCGGCGTGCAGTACCGGCGCACCGGCGACGGACAGTTCGTTCACAGCGCGATGGTCACGCTGCTCGACGAGGAAGGACGCATCGCCGTGCAGGCGGACGGCGTCGACGCCCCGCTCGAGCCGCTCGCCTCTCGCGCCCACGAGATCGCGGCCACCACCGGCCGCGACGCAGAAGGAGCCGTACGATGAGGATGGTCATCCGGAGGGGAATCGCGATCGGGATCTGGCTCGGGCTCGGCTCGACGGCACTCGCGCAAGCGCCTGACGGATCGGCGAGCCCACCGAGCACGAGCGAGGTCGCGGCGAGCGAGCCGACCGCGAGCCTCGAGTCGCGTCTCGTCGCGCTCGAGGCCGAGAGCGCGCGTCGCGACGAGCAGCTGGCGCAGGCGGAGGCCCGCGTGGCCGCTCTCGAGGCCGCTGCCGCCGAAGAGCCCGAAGCGGCCACGCCCACCGGGCCGACCGTGCGACCGCTCGCCTCCATGATGACGCGCTTCGAGCATCGCGAGGGCTACGACGCGCTCGGCTCGGCGCGCGCGCTCCAGACCTCCGGCTGTTACGGCGGCGCCGGCGCCACTCCGACGCTCGCCGACAGCGACTGCATCCGCTACCGGGCGCGCGTCGGTCTCGAGATCACGAACCTCGCGATCGGGCCCGACGTGAGCGCGATCGTGCGCTTCCTGCCGCAGGTCGCCGGGACGTGGGCGATGAGCACCATCGGCCTCGGCACGCCCGGCGGCGTCGGCGCGTCGAGCTCGGGAGGCACGGTCGACGCGCTCCTCGGCCTGCACGAGGCGAGCCTCGCCCTGCAGCTCGGCATGGTCGTACGCGCCGAGGTCGGGCGCTTCGAGATGAGCTACGGCGACGCCGTCGTGATCGGCAACCTCGATTGGAACCCGAATGCACGCGCGTTCGACGGCGCTCGCATCCACGTCACGCCGCAGCCGAGCTCGTGGTGGATCGACGCGTTCTGGACGCTGGTGAACGAAGGCCACGCGTTCTCGCTCACCGGCGCGACGCCGAACGTGGGCTTCGGCCAGGCGGACCAGTCGTTCTACGGTCTCTACGCGGGCCTCGGCCCGCTGCTCGACGCGCGGCCCACGACGGCGCTCGACGTGTACGCGCTGTTCCGCCAGACGAACAACCGCACCGATGCGGTGGCGATGGCCGAGCGCGAGTGGTCGCTCCGCGCGACGATCGGCGCGCGCTTCCGCTACCGCCTCGAGGCCGTCGACTTCCGCGTCGAGGGCGCGTTCCAGACGGGCCGCGAGGGCGCGCTCCGGGCGGCGTCGGGCGCATTCGGCAGCGCGCAGACCGTGCTCGCCGGGTTCGCGATCGGCGAGGTCGGCGTGTGGGTGCTCGAAGACCGACTGCGCTTCGCGCTCGAGGGCAACTACGCCTCGGGCAATGCGCCGTGCACCGGGACGGGATGCACTGACTCGACGCAGGAGGCCTACGACCCGCTCTTCCCGACCGCGCACGCGTTCCTCGGGTACACGGACGTGATGGGGCAGCGGACGAACAGCGCCTCGGGCGTGCTGCACGTCTCGGGTCGCCCCCTCGACACGCTCACGATCAACCTCGACTGGCACGTCTTCGCGATCCCCGAGCGAGCCGCCGGCGTGGCCGGCAACTACGCAGGACAGGAAGGCAACCTGTCGCTGATCTGGACACCCGTTCCGGGCCTGCGGGGCCGAGCGATGTACGGCGTGTTCCTTCCCGACACGGCCGCATGGCGGCCGATCGGCTCTGCGACCTACACGACCCAGCCGGTGCACTTCCTCGAGGTCGAGCTGCTCTACGTGATTCGCTGACGCGTTCACGTCGGGGCGGATCCGGCGCTACACTCCGAGCGGACCGTGGCCATCGACGTCGGCAGTCGCATTCGCGACTACGAGATCATCGCGCGCCTGAAGGCGGGCGGGATGGCCACGCTCTTCCTGGCGCGACGGGTCGGCGCCGCCGGCTTCTCGCGGCACGTCGCGATCAAGGTGGTCCATCCGCACCTGGCCGAGGACCAGGGCTTCATCCGGATGTTCATCGACGAGGCGCTGCTCTCGGCGCGCATCCAGCACCCCAACGTCGTGCACGTCGAGGAGCTGGGCGAGGACAAGGGCACCTACTTCCTCGCGATGGAGTACGTGCACGGGAGCGCGCTCTCCACGCTCCTCGGCTCGCTCGCCAAGCTCGAGCGCCGGCTCTCGCCGGACATCGCGGTGTGGATCACGATGCGCCTCGCCGACGGCCTGCACGCGGCGCACGAGCTCCGCGGCGACGATGGGCAGCCGCTCGGCGTCGTCCACCGCGACGTGAGCCCGCAGAACGTGCTTCTCTCCATGAGCGGCAACGTGAAGCTCATCGACTTCGGCATCGCCAAGGCCGCCGGCAGCACCGCCAAGCGCACCGAGACCGGCTCGCTCAAGGGCAAGCTCCGCTACATGGCGCCCGAGCAAGCCTACGGGCACGCCGTCGATCGGCGCACCGACGTCTACGCGCTCGGCATCGTCCTCTGGGAGATGCTGACGATGCACCGCATGTTCAGCGGGCCCAACGACCTGATGATCCTCGATCAGGTGCGCGCACCGCGACCGGTGCCGCCGAGCGAGCTCGCGCCGGGGATCCCGCCCGAGCTCGATCGCGTCGTGCTCTCGGCGCTCTCGCCCGATCCGGCGGCGCGGCCACCGACGGCGCAGGACTTCCGGCGCTGGCTCGGTGATGCGCTGCCCGCCGCGAACCACGTCGACGCCGGGCGCGTGGCGGAGGTGCTCGAGGCCGTGCTCGGCGAGCGGCTCGAGGCGCGCCGCGCCGCGCTGCCCGAGAGCCTGTCGGGCCTCTCGCTCGCCAAGGCCGAGGTGCCCGAGGAGCGCTCGATGAAGCGCGGCGTCGCGCTGCGCACGATGACGCTCTCGGCGCCCGGCGTGCAGTATCACGCCGACCAAGAAGTCAGCGCCGCACCGGTCGACTTCCAGGATGCCTCGCGACGCATGGGGCAGTCGTTCGCGTCGCCCCCCGCAGCCACGCCGGCCGCGCCTTCCGGGGGCCGCGAGCGGCTCGTCGCGCTCGTCGCAGCGGCCGTCGCGCTCGTGGCCGTGAGCGTGCTCGCCGGCGTGCTCATCGCGGGTCGCATGGGCGGGAATGCGGCCCCTGCTCCGAGCACGGTCCTCGTCGCGCTACCGCCGCCGGCCACCCCGGTCGCGCCGGCCGCGCCCCCGCCCCCGACGACCGAGGCGATTGCTTCGACGCCGGAGCCCACGACGATCGCGACGCCCGAGCCCTCGCCTCCACCGACCACGAGCCCCTCGCGGCACGGCCCGCGGCGACACGGCGGCGGCAGCGGCAGCGGCGGCGGCGGCGGGACCGGCAGCGATCACCCCTCCTCGGTCGCGGGATCGGTTCCGATCTTCGACGGCTTCGACGACTGACGAAGACCGCTCGCGCCCGCCCTCGGTCGGTGCGACGCTCCGCGCATGAAGCGCCGCGCACCCTTCTCGCTCGCACCATTCGTTCTCCTCGCGCTCTCGAGCTGCACGGCCTCCACGGCCGCAGCGACGGCGTCGATCAGCGGCGACGCGCTCGACTTCACCGTGGGGCTCGCCGACGGGCCCATCGCGAGCGCGCACGTCTACGTGCTCGAAGATCCCACGCTCGATGCGACCACCGACGCGGCGGGGCACTTCGTGATCGAGGACGTGCCGGTCGGGAGCGACGCCACGCTCGTGCTGGAGCACGCCGACTACATCCCGATCCAGACCGCGACCTTCGAGGTGCCGGCGGAGGGTCTGACCCGCATCACCTTCCAGGCGGTGACGCCGCCGGTGCGCGACGCGCTCGCCGCCATCCTGTCGGTCACGATCGATCCCACGCGCTGCCAGATGGTGACGACCATCACCCGGATCGGGCGCTCGCTCTACGACCCGGGCGCGCACGGCGAGGCGGGCGCGACGGTGACGATCGACCCGCCGCTGCCGGCGAGCGCGGGCCCGATCTACTTCAACTCCGAGGTGCGCCCCGATCGCACCCTGACCGAGAGCTCGGACGACGGCGGCGTGCTCTTCGTGAACGTGCCCCCGGGGACGTACACGTGGACGGCGACGAAGCCGGGCGCGACCTTCGCCCAAGTGCGCATGACCTGCCGCGCCGGCATGCTGGTGAACGCCTCGCCGCCGTGGGGCCTGCAGCGCGAGCAGTGATCCGCCGACAAGGAGGAGTGCTCGCCCCATAGGGCCCGGACGGAAGCGGGCGAAGCCCGCGGACGGGAGGGCTCGGAGCGGGCGAGCGGGCGAAGCCGCCACAGGCCTCGCAGGCACGAACGGCAAAGGCCCGCCCCCTCTCGAGGACGGGCCCTGCGGCGCGATCCGAGACGCGATCAGGGCGCCTGGATGCGGCCCGGCGCGCCCGAGGTGCCCGACTCGGTGTGGCAGCTGTTGCAGTCGCCCGACGTGGCCGGCGTGGTCATCGCGCGCACACGCCCGCCCACCTCGACCGTCGCGGTGATCGGGAAGGCGATCGGCTGGTCGTACATGAAGTTGCCGGCCTCGTTCGTGGTGAGCTGGACGCTCGCGCCATCCGAGCCCGTGATCGTCACCGTCACGGTCCCGCCCGCGAGCGCCTCGCTCGAGCCGTTGCAGTCGTCGGGCTCGTGCGAGGTCGGGTAGACCGTCCCGCCGATCGTGAGCGGCACGTCCGGGCCCTCGCCGAGCGAGTGGCAGTCGATGCACGCCATGCCGGGGTGCATCAGCTCCGAGCCGCGATCGCGGCGCGTCCAGTACGTGCCCGAGGTGCACACGGTCACCGGGCCACCGCACGTTCCGCGCTGCATGCCGGCGTTCACCCAATTCTCGAACGTCGCGATGTCGGCCGCGGGCACGGCCGTGAACGGCGAAGGCGGCATCGGGCGCGCGGTGTCGTGCATGCGCATCACCGAGAGCGCCGCGTTCGAGAGCGAAGGCTGCGTGAGCGAGGCGCGCGCGAGATCCTCGTAGGTGACGAGCGGCATCGGTGCGGACGCGACCGGCGTCGCGGCGTGGCAGCTCGTGCAGTGGTTCGTGAGCACGGCCTGGACGTCACACGGCAGCCCCGTGTCGCCGCCGCCGCCGCCGTCGGGCGTGGTCGAGCCGCCGCCATCGTGCGCGGTGACTCCACCGCCGTCGTGAGGAGGACCAGCGAGGCCCCCGCCGTCGCCACCGCAGCCAGCGCTGCTGGCTCCAGCCGCGAGAACGAGAATCATCGGGAGAACGAGGGGTTGGCGCATGGACATCGGCCTCGCGCTCTCGCAAGAGTCGTGCGCACGGGAACCTACGCGAAGCCGGCCTCGCGCTGTGCAAGATCGTTCACTTTGCGCAGGCCGCGTACGGCGCCCGCACCGCGACCGCGGAATCGTTCGCAGGCCGTGGTGCGCAGCTCGGACGCTCAGAGCGAGAGGCAGGTGCTGGGACCGCCCGGAAGATGACAGCCGATCCCGGGGTCGCAGACCAGGAGGCATCCCATCGGGTTCACCCCGCAGTCGAGCGGCGGCCCGGGGATGCAGCGCATGCCGACGCACGTCTCGTGGCCGTTGCACGGGTTGCCGTCGTCGCACATGCCGCTCGCGCAGCTCGCAGCCGCCTCGCACTGGCCCGTGAGCGGGTTGCAGTAGGCGCCGGGATGACCGGTCATGTCGCACGACGAGAAGCGGAGCGCGCAGCCGTTCGGCAGCGTCGTGCCCCCGATGATCGGGCCCGCGCCCGAGCCGCCCACACAGAGGGCCTCGGCACACTGGAGCGGCGGCACCACCGCTGCGCAGATGTCGTCGTGCGCCTCGTACGTGCAGCCCGTCTGGGTCGGCGCATTCGCCGGATCACAATGGTCGGCCGTGCAGGTAGCGCCGTCGTCGCACATCGCGTCGAGCAAGGTGCGCTGGCAGCGGCCACTGCCATCTCCCAGCAGCGTGCAGACGTCGTTCGAGCAACGGTAGCCGTCCTCGCAGGCAGCGTTCACCGCCACGCGCGCGCAGCCGTCGGTGGACACGCCCGCGCCGGATCCCGCGCAGACCCAGCGCGAGCAGTCGCCCACGCCCGAAGTCGCGTGGTGTGCCTCGCAGAACGTGTGGTCGAGCATCGGCACACAGCGCTGGGCGACGTCGTCGTAGGTGAGGGTCACGCAGTCGCCGGGCGCGTCGATGCAGGTGTGCTGGCACGTGAACGACCCCGGATCACACGTGTCGTCGGTCGCCGGGTCGTGGTCGTCGCACGCGGCGGCGTCCGCGTGGTAGTGGCACGCCGTCGCATCGGCGGCGCAGGCCGCGTCGACGACGCCGCACTGGCCGGTTCCCTCGGCGCAGAGCGTGCGCGGGACGCAGTGACCGGCCACGCACTGGAACGAGCAGCCGCTCGGGTCGACGAGCGACTGACAGTCGGTGCTGGTGTCGCACGCGTCGGCGCGGCAGCCCCCGGGCGTGCACACCTGGCCCGGCAAGCAGTCGTAGGTGTACTCGCAGGCGCCGCTCGTCGCGTCGCACGTCCCCGAGGTGATGCAGGGCGCGCTCGCGTTGCACTCGACCGGCGTCTGCGCGCAGCCGCTGTTCGCGTCGCACACGTCGTCCGTGCACTGGTTGCCGTCGTCGCAGTTGCCGTCGTCGGCGACGTTGCTGCACGTGAAGTCTCCGCCGGCCGCGAGGCAAGCGTCGTTCGTGCAGTCGACCTGATCGTCGCAGCGTGCCTGATCCGCGGTCGGTACACACTCGCCCAGACGCGGGTCGCAGGCGAGGACACCGCACTGGCCGATCGGAGACGGATCGCACGGCGGCGGCGGCGCGCCGGCCTCGCAGCTGCCGTCCACGCAGCGCTCGTGGCCGTTGCACTCGTTGGCATCGTCACAGTCGTCGTCGGTGCTGCACGAGGTCGGCACGCACGCGCCCGTGTCGAGGCAGCGCGGCTTGCCGGAGTCGCAGCTCGAGGTGTGCTCGCAGTGACCGTCGGAGGGGTTGCAGGAATCGACCGTGCACTCGATTCCGTCGTCGCAGTCCCCGTCGCCCACGCAGGCGCGGCGGCAGACGCCTCCGCTCCGCTCGATGCAGTCGGTGCCGGTCGGGCATCGGCTCACGTGCTCGCAGGTCCCGCCCACGCATTGATCCACCGTGCAGTCGAGCCGGTCGTCGCAGGTGTCGCTCGCAGCGCACTGCACCGGGCCCACGTCGACGCGCCCGGCGTCCATCGCGACGAGACCGCCGTCGATCTCCGGCGGATCGTAGTCGAGCGTCAGCGCGCAGCCCGCGGACGCCCCCAGCGCCAGTACGAGCACGAAGAGAGACAGCCGGCGAAGACAAGGCATGCGCACCTCCGAGCCAAGTCCCTCCAGGATGCCAGCCCGGCCCGGCGTAGCCAAATCCCTCACTTCGAAGGGCCGGGTTGCAGGCGCACCGGCCGATGTCATCGTTGCCGGGCGATCGAGCTGCGATCGCGACGATGACCACGACCCGCTGAACGAGCCCTTCCTGCCGTGTGCGCGCGCTGCGCTCGCCGGTGCTCTCGTGTCGTGAGGTCTTCGTGTCGGTCGCCATCGATCTCGGTGGGCGCGCGGTCGTGCTCCGCGGCGTCTCGTTCGCTCGTCCTCTCTCGCCCGCGGTCTTCGAGGGCGTCGATCTCTCGCTCGCGCCCGGCTGGACCGGGCTCGTGGGCGCGAACGGCGCCGGGAAGACCACGCTGCTCGCGCTCGTCGGGGGCGAGCTCGCGCCGACGGCTGGCTCCGTGGAGCGCCCGCCCGACGCGCAAGTCGCCTCCATCCCGCAATCGATCGAGGCGCCGCCCGACGACGCGCTCGCGCGCCGCGACGATCGCGCCGCGCATCGGCTCCGCGCCGCGCTCGCGCTCGTGCCGGAGGATCTCGCGCGCTGGCCCACGCTCTCGCCCGGAGAGCGACGCCGATGGCAGATCGGCGCCGCGCTCGCGCACGAGCCGGACGTGCTGCTCGTCGACGAGCCCACCAACCACCTCGATCGCGAGGGGCGCGCGCTCGTGCTCGAGGCGCTGCGACGCTTCCGCGGGATCGGAGTCGTCGTCTCGCACGACCGCACGCTGCTCGACGCGCTCACGACGCGAACGGTGCGCCTCGCGGCCGGCGGCGCCCGCGCGTGGTCGGGCGGCTACTCCGAGGCGCGCGACGCATGGACGGCCGAGGCGCGCGCGCTCGAGGTCGACCGCGACGAGAAGCGCGCGCGCCTGCGAGGGGCAGCGCGGGCCCTCGATCACGCGCGACGCGAGCACGCGAGCGCCGAGGCGGGGCGCTCCACCGCCAAGCGCATGCGCAGCAAGTACGACTCGGATGCGCGCGGCATCGGCGCGACGACGAAGGCGATGTGGGCCGAGGGGCGCGCCGGTCGAGGGGTCGCTCGACGCTCCCACGAGCTCGCGCGGGCCGAAGAGGCGCTCGCGCTCACGGCCTCTCTGCCCCGCGAGCGAGGTCGCGCGCTCTTCGTCGACTTCGTGCCGGCGACCCGCCGCGCCGTGCTGCACCTCGCGCAGAGCGAGATCGCCGTCGCCGGAAGGGTCCTCGTCCGCGACGCACACCTCACGCTCGGATCGAGCGATCGCATCCGACTCGTCGGGCCGAACGGCGCGGGCAAGACGACGCTCGTCACCCGCATGCTCGCGGGCGTCGAGGACCCGCGCCTCGTCTTCGTCCCGCAGGATCTCGATCCGCGGCAGACCCAACGCACGATCGCGGGGCTCCAGGCGCTCTCGCCCCTCGAGCGGAACCGTGCGACCGCGCTCCTCGCGGCGCTCGGCGCGGACCCCGGTCGCTTCTTCCGCGCCCACGTCGGGCAGCCCTCGCCCGGCGAGGCACGGCAGCTCGCGATCGCGTGGGGCCTCGTGCACCGCGCGCACACGCTGGTGCTCGACGAGCCGACGAACGATCTCGACCTTCCGGCGACCGAGCGCCTGGAAGAGGCGCTCGCCGCCTTTCCCGGCGCGCTCCTGATCGTCACGCACGACGACGCGCTCGCCGCGCGTCTCTCGCTCGGCGAGTGGCGCCTCGATCCCGACGGCCGCGTGCGCGCTCGGACGGGCGATGCCGTCAGCGAGCGCTGCGCGCGCGCATCGCCGCGCGATCCGGGTTCTCGTACACGCTGATGATCGGAACGCCGTCGTAGGTCAGCACGTACACCGGATCGACGCGGCCGTACGCTTCCCAGATCTGGTAGTCGACGATGTTGAAGTGCTGCTCGTGGTGCACGATCGCGTAGTCGGCGCTCGCGAGGTCCCAGGCGATGCCGATGTCCGAGCGCAGGCGGTGATCGCGCGAGAGCATCATGAACGAGGTCGGGATGCTGTCGCAGATCCAGATGCGCCCGCCCTGCGGCACGTTCTCGTTCATCCACGGCACGAGGCTGCCGGTGGTGAAGCCCCAGAACTGGCGGATCATGCCGAGGTCGGCGCCGCCGGGAACGCCCCCGGCGGGGAACGAGTAGAACGAGAGCCCGAACGGGTGGCTGTGCGCGGTGTCGACCGCGGCGGGCAGCATCACGATCGACAGGGCGATGCCGCTCGCCCACGGCACGAGCTCGCGCGTGCGCACGTGACGCTCGAGCACCACGCGCAGCGAGGCGACGACGCGCTCGAAAGCGTGCCCGCCGAAGAGGAAGAGGAACGCGAACGAGACGAGGAAGTGCTTCGTGCCGCCGAAGATCGGCGTGGACGGGAGCGAGAGCACGAACATCGGCGTGAAGAACGAGCCGAAGAGCAGCACGTCGAGACGGCGCGGATCGACCTCGCGCGGCGCGATGCCCGCGCGCTCGTAGAAGGTCGGCGGCAACAGATGCACGAAGCGGATGCCGAGCCCCGCCACGGCGACGAGGAGCACGGTGAGCGGCGAGGTGAACAGCGCCATCACCCACGGGTACGAGGCCGGGCTCGGCGGCCCGAAGTACGTGTGGCCCAGGTACTCGATGTTGTAGTGCACGTGGTTCACGTGGAAGCCCACGTACTCGGCGAAGCGCGCCTGCGTGTCGTGCCAGAGCCAGGGCCAGAGGCCGACGAAGATCGGCGGCCCGAGCACGGCCATCGCGACGAGCCACCACGGGAACAGCGTCATGCGCGGGCGATCGCCAGCGCGGCGCCGCACGAGCTCGCTCCCGGCGACGAAGAGCCAGTGGGCCAGGAAGATGAGCGGCAGCATCCACGCGTTGTGCTTCGTCTCGAGGCAGAGCCCGTACGCGATGCCGAGGATCGGCAGCCAGCGGCGCGAGGCGAGCGCGCGCCAGTAGCAGTACGTGACGAGGAGCAGCATCGTCACGATCGGCCCGTCGAAGCAGTCGAGGTGCGCGTGATAGAACGCGTTCGGCAAGAGCGCGTACGCGAGCGCCGCGAAGAGGCCCACGCGCCGCGACCAGGCGCGCGTGCCCCAGACGTAGAGGATCCAGAGCGCGAGGCCCGAGAGCACCATGCCCGGGAAGCGGAAGGCCATCGAGGCCTGCGGGAACAGGTGCCAGCGCTGGTCGGCGAGCCACGAGAGCGCGAAGAGGCCCTTCACGAGCGAGGGATGCTCGTGGTTGTTCGTCCACGCGGCATCGATGGTCGCGCGATCGAAGGCGCCCGGCGCTCCCTCGAAGACCTGGCGCAGCCAGCCGCCGTACGACTCGGCCGCGTCCACGTAGAACCCTTCGTCGCGGGTCATCCCGAGGTCGCGCGAGCTCACGAGCAGGATCGCGACGTAGACGACGACGAGCAAGAGGCCGACGAGGTGATCGCGGCGGTGCACGGGATGATCCGTCACGACCCGCCCTCCGGCGCCGCGCGGCGCATCGTGGCGTGCCACGAGTAGCTGCGGTGGTAGGCGTTCGTCGTGCGCACCTCGAAGCGCAGCGAGCCGCGCCCGCCGCGACGCGCCTCGGGGATCGCCGCCTCCATGGGCGACCAGCCGTCGCCGTCGTGGTGCACGCCGAGGCCGATCTCCTCGCCGTCGAGCAGGATGCGCATCGTGATCGGCGCGCCGTCCTCGGATCGCTCGAACTCCCACCAGACGCCGGAGTAGAGGACGATGGAATCGCCGAGCGGGACGTCGTCGAACGCCAGCGTGATCGTGCCGCCCTCGACGGGGTGCTGGTAGATGCTGCGACGCGGGCGCAGCGCGAGATCCTCGTTCACCGTCGCCCCGACCCAGAGCCAGGGCTCGCCGCCCGCGCCGCACTCGAAGTGGTGCGCCGTCGCCTGCGGCCCCGCTTGCAGGCCTCCGGGCGCGGCCCCCCGCGTGGGCGCGGCGCGGCACGGCGTCTCGGGGCCCTCGCCGTTGCGACGGAACGCGTGCGCCTCGGCGACGTGATCGGTGAAGTCGTAGAGGACGGTGGGCGGGGGCAGATCCCAGCGCTCGACGCGGACCTCGCCGAAGGCGTGCGTCTCGTCGGGCGCGCGCTCGGGCGCGTCTTCCGCGCGCGCGCCGCGGATCGTGATCGCCCAGAGGCGCCGGTAGGCGGCGAGGTCGCTGCGGCCTGCCATGCGGTCGTCGATGCGCGTGCCCGCCGCGGCGCGCACGTTGGGATCGATCCAGCGCGGGGCGCTCGTGATGGCGTCGCCGTCCTGCCAGTGCTCGGCGACGTAGCCGAGCGCCGCGTGGTAGTCGGCCGCGCTCGGCACGCGCGCGACCGTGAGGTAGTGGCCGAGCACCTCGGTGAGCGCGAGCGCCAGCACGAGCCACCAGAGCGCGCCCGACGCCTTCGGCGTGGCGGCCGGGCGCTCGGGAAGCGTCCGCTCGGGCGGCGTGAGGCTCGGGGGCATGCGCGGGGGCCGGAACATAGCGGAGCCTGCGCCGCGCGCCCAACGCGATGGAGATCGGCGCCCGGCGTGGTAGTCCCCGCCCCGATGCGTCGTCTGTGGTGGGCTGCTCTCGTCGTCGCGTGCTCGGGAAGCGCCGAGCCGAGCCCGAGCCGTGCGCCGCACGCCACCGAGGCGCCGGCGCCGACCACGACCGAGGCGACCACGACCGCCCCGCCGGCCACCGAGGCCACGGCCGAGGCCCCCGCGCCCGCCCCCGAAGCGACGGAGCCGGATGCCGGCGTCTTCACGCTCACGCTCGCGCTCGCGTGGCCCGCGCCCGCGTCGGCCGAGGTGACGGTCACGAGCGAGCACGACTTCGGAGGCGGCTCCGAGGTGAGCGCGCGCTATCGCTACCAGCTCGCGGTGACGCGCGACGACGAGGGCTATCGCGTCGCGCGCACGGGCCTCGTGCTCGAGTCGAGCGAGGGCGACGAGCCGCTGCGCCTCGGCAACGTCGTCGCCCAGGACGTCACGCAGCACGTGGGCGAGCTGCGCTTCGACGAGAGCGGGCGCCACATCCGCGCGACGAGCGGCTTCGAGCCGATCGACGAGGCCGCCCGCGCCGCGATGCGCACCGCGGGGATCGACGGCGCGATCGCCGACGCCGTGATCGCGCTCGATCGCTCGGGCTGGGAGCCGCTGAGCGTGGTCGACTACGACTCGATGCTCCACGAGTGGGCCGGGCGCACGCTCGCGCTCGGCATCGTCGATCCGGCCGACGCCGCGCCGGGCGTGTCGGCGACGCGCCTGCTCACGCGCGTGCCGAGCCCCTGCGACGAGCGGCGCCCCGAAGGCCCCTCGTGCGTGGAGCTCGTGCGCACCGAGCAGGGTGAGCAGGGCCCCGATCGGATCGAGCACGTCTACACGCTCTTCGCCGAGCCCGGCACGCTCGTGCCGCACCGCTTCACGCACGAGTCGCGCACCGACGCCGAGTCGGCGGGCCTGCACTACGCCGAGACGTGGACCACGACGTTCGACTGGCGTTGACAGCGGCGCTCACGTTGGTCGAGGGAACCGAGCCGACGTGAGCCCGCGGCTCGGCGGGAGGGGCCCCACATCCGGCTCTGCCGGTGTGGGCGAGGGGCTGCGGGCAGACCCTCGGACGAAAGGAACAGCGAGAAAGCGACGCGATCGAGCGTCGCGACCGCCGCTGTGAGGCGCGATCACCGCGTGGCGCTGCAACCGGCGGGCATCGCCGCGTGCTGCTGCTCGACCTCGAGACGGATCTCGCGCACGCGATCCTCGTCCACGAGCAGCTCGTCGATCAGATCGAGGCCCACGACGATCGTGCGGCCGTCGTCGGTGCGGGCGAAGCGCAGCACGCGCGTCGGGTCGTACTCCATGCTGCCGACGAGCTCGCAGCGCGTGTCGTGGCAGTTCCATTCGACGGGAAGGTCGTCTTCGCGGAGCTGGGCGACGTAGCGCGCGAGCTGCGCGGCGACCGCGTCGATCTCCGCCGGGTCGCAGCGCAGCCCCGTGGTCGCCATCGGCGGCGACTCGCCGTCGCTCGGATCGTCGAGGTAGGCGACCAGCGCGAGCCCGCGCGCCGGATCGACGTGATCGGCGAGCGCGGCCGCGGCCGCATCGGCGTCGGCAGCGGTCGGCGCGAGCGCGGGCGGCGGCGAGGCCGGGCCGTTCGTCGTGGAGCGCGCGCCTCCGCATGCGGCGAGCGCGAAGAGGACGACCGGCGAGACGAGACGCGAGCACTTCATGGCCGAGACCTACCACGCGCGCGACGGCTCCCCTTGCCCCGGGCCTCCCCCTGTGCACGAATCGCCGCTCCCACGATGCGCACCGCCTGCCTGCTCCACGTCGCCCTCCTCCTCTCGCAGTGCGAGATCTCCGCGTTCGGCTCGGACCCCGTCGTGATCGGCGGCGACACGAGCGGGAGCCAGGGCGGGCATGCGTGCGCCGAGCCCGACGATGCGCGCGTCGCGCGCGAGGGCGCGCCGGACAGCTGCGCCTCGCACTGCCACATCGACGTCGCGAACGGCACGACCGACTGCGACGAGGTCTCGCTCTCCGAGGCGCGCCCCACGCTCGCCACGCTCGACATGGGCAGCGACGACGGCGTGCTCCTCACGCTCGAGATCTGCGATCCGTCGGGCACGGCGTTCCAGCTCTCCGACAGCGCGGGCGCGCACGCGGGCGGCGGCGGCGACGGGAGCACGTCGCACGACGCCGACGTCGCGCTCGACGGCACCACGCTGCACCTGCGCGCCGCGACGAACAGCGAGGTCGAGGCCTCGAGCGTGAGCAGCTGGGTCGGTGCGACTGGCTGCACCACCCGCACGATCGCGGTCGCCGATCAGATCGCCTACCTCGTCGACACGGGCGCGGGCCTCTGCGGCACCGGCATGCTGCGCATCGACCCACCGACCGACGAGCACGGCCACCCCGACGCGCGCTGGTACCTCTCGCTCGCCGGCAGCGTCGACGGCGAGACCGCCGGCAGCGGCGTGCGCAGCGTCGATCTCTGCTTCTGGTGACGCGCGACGCAATCGCGCGTCGCGGCGGCTACTTCCCCACGCGCAGGAACGCGCCGATCAGGCCGATCACGAGCTGCGAGGCGTAGCAGAGCAGGCTCGCGGTGAGCGCGTCGGCCTCGGGCATGCCGACCGACGCGTAGAGCGCGACGAACGCCATCTCGCGCGCGCCGGTGCCGCCGACGAGGAAAGGAAGGAACGCGGTGGCCATCGCGAGCGGGATCGCCACCATCGACGCCGAGAGCGGGATGCTCGGCGCGAGCGCGACCACGATCACGTGGCCCGTGACGGCGCCGAGCGTCTGCGTCGCGAGCGAGAGCAGCACCGCGATGCCGAAGGGGCCCCAGTGGCGGATCGGAGGAAGGCGCGCCGCGATCTTCGCGATCGGCCCGGGGAGGAACCGCGCGAGGCGAGCCCCGGAGGCGAGGCCACCGACCACGCCCGCGCCCACGACCACGCCACCGATGCTCGCGAGCGTGATCGTGGTCGGGTCGCCGGCGGGCAGCGGCGCGACGGCGCTCGTCAGCGCGACCACCACCAGCATCCCCACGAGGCCGAGCACGCGCTCCACGAACACGACCGCGAGCGCGCCCGTCGCGCCCTCGGCGCCGAACGCCTCGCGGCTCGCGACACCGCGCACGGCATCGCCGCCGAGGCCGCCGGGGAGCCACGTGTTGTAGAAGAAGCCCACGAAGTTCAGGCGCAGGAGCGTGAGGAGCGGCGGGATGCTCGTCGCGCCGTACGCCGAGAGCATCGCGCTCCAGCGCGCCGCCGAGACGCCGAGGTTCACGGCGACGAGCACGCACGAGAGCACGAACATGAGGAGCGGCACGCGCGAGGCCGCCGAGCCGATCGCCGGCAGATCGACGCGCGAGAGGATCCACGCGAACGCGCCGACCGTGACGACGATGCGCAGCACGAGCAGCACGCGCGCACGGATCGCCGTCTTGTCCGTCGGGGCCGGGGTCGCGGGCTCGCTCATCGGCGCCGACGATACGCGGCGAGCGCGCCTCGCGCCCGTCGAATCGCTAAGGCGCGAGGGCCGCGGCGAGCGCGTCGAGGGCGGGCGAGCGCAGCTCCGGCTCCCGGGCGCGGAACGCAGCGAACGAGGTGCGGGCGGGCGCGAGCAGGCCGTCGTGGAGCTGGAGCGCGGCGAGCTGGGCGAGCGCGAGGTCGTCTCCGGCCGCTTGCTGCGCGCCGAGCGCACGCGTCGCCTCGGCGGGGTGCCCGCTCGCGGCGGCGAGCACGGCGACCGCGCGCAGACCGTCTCCGGGCGCCGCGAGGAACCAGCGCGGATCGTGCACCACGTCGGCCGGGCTCGCCGCCAGCGGACCGTCGGCGATCACGGCGCGCCCTTCGTCCGCGCCGGGCGCCGCCCAGCGCAGCTCGCTCCGCGCGCGGGCTCCCCGTCCACGCGCCACGAGCAGCGGCGCGCGGGAGAGAACGACGAAGCGCACGATCTGCCCGTGCGCGTCGTGATCGCCGGCCGGCCCGCGCGCGAGCGTCGAGGCGATCGCGCCCATCGTCCGCTCGGCGGTGCTGCGCTCGTCGAGGCCACGCCCGGCGCCCAGGGGCGGGCGCACGAGGTAGAGGCCTCGCAGCGTGCCTTCCCCGGCCACCGTGCTCGCGCTCTCGACGTCGATCTCGAGCTGGCCCGCGGCGAGCGCGAGCACTCCGTCCACGTACGCCTCGTGCGCGCCCGCCCCGCGCCCGCGCCGCGGCGTGCCGTCGAAGAGCGGATGACGCGCGAGCGCGCGCCAGTGCCACGACGAGGTGGAGAGGCCCTCGACGAAGTGCGCGAGGTCCGGCCGCAGCGCATCGACCTCGAGCGACTGCATCATCGCGCCTGCGACGAAGTCCGTGCGCGTGACGACGAGCGCGCGCGGCGAAGGCGCGCTCGCCGCTTCGAACGCGAGTGTCTCGAGCACGGGCGCATCGGCGCTCGCGAGGAAGCCTCCCGCGAGCGACGCCGCGAGCGCGGGCAGCGGCACGAGCGCGCCCGCCCAGGCCCATCGCGGCGCCGACTCGCTCCGGGTCGCGAGCGTGGCGGCGGCGGCGATCACGATCAGCGCGAGCGCGGGCGCGTCGTACGCGACGTTGTCCGGATTGCGCTCCTCGAGCGGCTGCAGCAGCGCAGCCACCATCGCGAGGAGCGCGCTCGCCCACGCCGGCCAGAGCGCGCGGGCCCGCGCCGAGAGCGCGATCGCGACGACGGGCAGCCCGCCGCCGAAGAAGAGGAGGTAGCGCGCGACGTCGATCACGTCGCCGCCCTGCGTGCCCAGGTTGCGGCGGTACGCGGCGCCACTCACGTAGGCCCAGAGCCCGGCCGCGCTCGTGGGATCCCCCCAGCAAGGCGCGCCGGCCGCGCCGCGGAGCGGCAGGTACGCGATCAGCGCCGCCGTCGTCAGCGCGCCGAGCAGGACGGCGCTCCCGAGCTCGCGCATGCTCGGACGCTTGGCGAGGGCGTGCACGAGCGCCATCCCGGCGATCGCGATCGCGTGCGGCGGGTGGAGCGCGAAGGCGAGCCCGGCGAGGATCGCAGCGACCCGCAGCCCGCTGCGCTCTCCCTGCGCGCGCGCCGCCAGCGCCCACGCCGCGAGCAGCACGCAGGCGAGCGCAGGCGTGTACACCTCCGGCCTCATCGCGTTGCGCACGACGGCCGGCGTCAGCGCGATCGCGATCGCCGCGCACGCCGCGAGCACGCGCGCATGCGGCGCCGCGCCCGCCCACGTCAGGACCGTGCGGGCGGCCGCGTAGCTCGCGAGGGCCGCACCCGCCGCCGAGAGCCACGAGAGGCGCAGCACGAAGCTCCCGAGCGGAAGCCAGTGCACCGTCCACCCGAGCAGCGCATGCAGCGGCTGCCCCGGTGCGTGCGATCCTCCGAGGCGCGCGGCGGCCGCCGCCAGCTCGCCCGCGTCGAACGGATGCGGGCCCGCGTCCGCCCCGAGCGCGAAGGCCGCGAAGACCGCCGCCGCGAGGAGCGCGAGCCCGTTCCGCTCGAGAAACGCCGAGAGCCCGCGCTCACGACTCGCCGCATCGTCCGCGGTCATGTCGCTCGCGAGCGCGGGCGCGCCTCAGGTCGCCTTGGGCTTCGGCGATCCCTTCCGGACGCCGAACATCGCCAGGAACTGCCCGATCACGCCGGTCGAGGTGCCGAGCGGATCGCTGCCGAGCGAGGCGAGCTCTTTCTGCGCCTCGTCACGCTCCTTCTCGACGATCGGCTTCATGTGCGCCGAGATCTCGATGATCTTCTCGATCTCGCCCTCGTCGAGCCAGATGCCGCCGCAGTGCGCGCAGCGATCGATCTCGACGTGCGTGTCTTCCTTCTTCACGTCCTGCGCGAGCATGTGCCCGTCGCAGCGCGAGCAGTGCAGCGGGCTCTCCTTCATGGTGCCGCCCGTCTCGGCGCGATCCCAGTACGAGGGATCGGCCTTCAGGCCGCAGGCGCCGAACATCTCGCCCTGGTCGAAGAACATCCCGCCGCACTTGTTGCAGACGTCGATGTACGACTCGTTCTTGCGGACCTCCTCCATGACGGAGTGATCGCGCGGACAGCGCAGCACCTTGTTCTTGGTGTCGACCGATCGAAGCCCGAGCCCTCCCGACATGAGCGACCTCCGGCGCACAGCATCGGTGAGCGAGGCCCGCGCGGTCAACCGTTCCCGCGCGCCGCGCGGAAAGCGCCTTCGCGCTGGACGCATGCGCACGCGTCGGTCATCTTGCGCTCTTCGTTCCATGCGCTGCGCTCTCCGGACAGATACCCGCGTCGCGTGCTCGCTCACAGCGGGCCGTGACGTCGTGATCCGTCCGGACTGAGCCTCTTTCGCGCCACGAACGCGCCGAGCACGGCCTCTCCGGACCCCGCCGGAGAGCCTGCGATCGCAATGGTGCGCTCACGTCCTCTCCGTCGCCCGAAGCGGCTCTGCCCTCGCGCGCTCCACGCGCGAGGTGCTCCTGGAGGACCTCATGTTCAAGCAACACTTCAACGTCGGCACGATCGGTCACGTCGATCACGGCAAGACCACGCTCACGGCGGCGCTCACCCTGGTGAGCCACGCCCGCTTCGGCACCAAGGCCAAGGCGTACGGCGAGATCGACAACGCGAAGGAAGAGCGCGAGCGCGGCATCACGATCAACGCGTCGCACGTGCGCTACGAGTCGGAGACGCGCGTCTACGCGCACGTCGACTGCCCGGGCCACGCGGACTACGTGAAGAACATGATCGCCGGCGCGTCGCAGATGGACGGCGCGATCCTGCTCGTCGATGCGAGCCAGGGCCCGGAGGCGCAGACGCGCGAGCACGTGCTCCTCGCCAAGCAGGTGGGCGTGCGTCACCTCGTCGTGTTCGTGAACAAGGTCGACGTCGCCGATCCCGAGCTCGTCCAGCTGGTCGAGCTCGAGACGGCGGAGCTGTGCCAGAAGCACGGCTTCGACGACCTTGCTTTCGTGCGCGGGTCGGCCCTCATGGACGTGCGCGCGTGCGAGCAGGGCGCGTTCGAGAGCGAGAGCACGAGGTGCATCCGGCAGCTCGTGGACGCGCTCGATCGCATCCCGCTCGCCGAGCGTGACCTCGAGGCACCCTTCTTCATGCCCATCGAGGGCGTGTGCACGATCCCCGGTCGCGGCACCGTCATCACGGGCAAGGTCGAGCGCGGCCGCCTCGCGGTCGGCGCGCGCGTCGAGATCCTCGGCAAGCGTGCTGCGGACGCAGAGCGCTTCGAGGCGGTCGCCACGGGCATCCAGGAGTTCCACGCCGACGTCGCGGAAGCGATGGCGGGTCACAACGTGGGCCTTCTCTTGCGCGGCGTCGGCCGCGGCGAGGTCGAGCGTGGCCAGGTGGCGGTGCTGCCCGGCTCGCTCGCCGCGCACCGCGAGGGTGAGGCGGAGATCGTGCTCCTCGCGGGAGGCGAGGCCTATAGCCAATTGGCTATAGGCCCCGCCGTCCGAGGGCGGTCGCAAGACGGCCATCGGCGCGGGCTACGCGCCCGTGATCTTCTTCGGCACGACGAGCGTCACGGCGACGCTCGGGATCGACGGGACGATGCGCCCCGGCGATCGCGGCACGGTCCACGTCACGCTCGACAAAGCGGTCGCGATGGAGCCCGGCATGCGCTTCGCGATGCGCGAGGGCGGACGCACCATCGGTGCGGGTGTCGTGACGCGCGTGACGTAGCGACGCGAGCGTAGAAGCGTTCGGACGGAGCCGAGGCGGCGAGAGGCTGCCTCGGCTCCGAGCCCGACGTGGCGAAGGGCGCGTCAGCCTGGCGCCGGCAGGCCGAGGGTCGCGTGCAAGCGGACGACCGACGCGCGCAGCGCAGGCCGGCTCGCCTCCGGTACGCCGAGGTACGCGACGGCGCGATCGAGCTCGGACGGAGCGAAGGCGCGCACTTCGGAGTTGAAGAGCGCCATCGTCGAGACCACCGCGCGACCGATGCGCGAGCTCGTCACGATGGCCGTGGGAATACCGCCGCCCATCCTGGGCATGACCTCGTGGATGCGCGCGCGCTGCTTGGGCGTAGGGCTTCCGCCGGCAGAGATCACGAGGACGCGAATGTCGCGCTGGAGGTCGTTTCCGCCGCGCACCACGAAGTCGACCCAGCGCGACCACTCCTCGTCCGTGGCGTCGCGCTCTCCTTGCACGAGCACGAAACAGCTCCCGATGCGATCGAAGGCCAAGCTCGTCATCGCGGGAGAGCATCCTGCCTCGCTCGGCGCCCGCGTGTCGACGCGCATCGACGAGCATCGACGGAAAGGTGCGGTGACTGCGAAGAGCTCCGCACCCGGTGCGTCGGCCCACCGCCTCGGCGTGGGTTTCGCTACCCTCGGCCCATGACCGTCCTTCCGCGCTTCGCCGCGCTCGCGCTCGTCATCATGGGGATTCCCTCGGTCGCCGAGGCCGCCACCTACCGCGTCGGTCCCGGCCAGACGTACCGCCAGCTCACGGAGCTGCCGGCGCTCGGCCCGGGCGACATCGTCGAGGTGATGGGCGGCGCCGACTACGACGGCGGCGTCGTCTTCGACTTCGACTCGGACGGCACGGCGGCCAACCCCGTCGTCGTGCGCGGCATCCTCGACGGCGGCGTCTCGCGCCCGCGCATCGCCGGCGGCCGCAACACGATCGAGCTGCAGGGCGACCACTACGTGCTCGAGAACCTCGACATCTCGGGCGGCACCGCACGCTGCGTCTTCCATCACGCGGACGACATCGTGATCCGAGACAGCGTCGTCCACGACTGTCCGCTGCAGGGCATCCTCGGCGCCGATCAGGACAGCGGCTCGCTCACGCTCGACCACGTGGAGGTGCACCACTGCGGCGAGGGCACGCAGAACCACCAGATCTACATGGCCACCGACGAGACCGCGCATCCGGGCTCGGTGTTCCGCATGCAGTTCTGCTGGGTGCACGACGGCAACGGCGGCAACGGCGTGAAGTCGCGCGCGGAGCGCAACGAGATCTACTTCAACTGGATCGAGGGCTCGCTCTATCACGAGCTCGAGCTCATCGGGCCCGACGGCCAGGACGAAGGCCTCGCGCGCGAGGACTCCGACGTCGTCGGCAACGTGCTGGTCAAGACGATGGACTTCGCGGTGGTCCGCTTCGGCGGCGACGGCACCGGGCAGACCTTCGGTCGCTACCGCTTCGCGTTCAACACGGTAGTGCTCGCGCCCGGCGCGGGCGCCGCGGTGTTCCGGCTCTTCGATGGGATCGAGAGCGTCGAGATGCACGACAACGTCTTCGTCGCGCGCGACGGGGGCGGCATCAACCTGCTGCGCGAGGCCGAGGCCGCCTGGGTGCACGGGCGCACGGTCGCCGGCACGCACAACTGGGTGCCGACCGGATCGACGAACGTCCCGCCCGAGTGGACCGGCACGCTGATGGGCACCTCGCCCGGTCTCGGCAACGTCACCGATCTCGCCGCGCTCGATCTCGTGCCGACGACGGGAAGCCCGCTGATCGACGCGGGCGACACCCCGCCGGTCTTCGCGGGCTCGCCCTTCCCCTCGCCGCTCGATCTGCCCGGCAGCTCGCCGAGCCGCGGCGCGGGCGAGGTCGTGCGCCCGGCGGTGGGCGCGATCGACATCGGCGCGTACGAATTCGGGAGCGGCCCGCCGCGCATGGATGCCGGCACGAGCGACGTCGACGCGGCAGTGCTTCCCGGCACCGATGCCGGACCCGGGATCGACGCCGGCGGCACCGCGGGCGATGCCGGGCCGCGCGCCGATGGAGGTGCTGCGACCACGCCCGCGAGCGGCGGATGCGGCTGCCGCGCGGGCGCCGCGCGCGATCGACTCGCTGCGGTCGGCCTCGCGCTCCTCGTGCTCGTGGGCGCCTCGCGGCGTCGCCGCGCGCGCTGACCGGCTCGGTCACGCGGGTCTCGCACGACGTCGGTGGACCGACCCGCAGGGTGCGCGCCCGTGCACGAGCGCCGTGCACGGGGTCGCAGCCCGCGGGTGCTACATGAGACCGATGGCTTCCCGGCTCACCGCGCTCGTGCTCGTGCTGTCGTCGCTGGCGGGCTGTCACCTCGCGCACACGCGCCCCGAGCGCACCGGCGAGCCATCGCCCGACGCGGCGCGGGGCGACGCCGCCGCGATCGACGCCGGGCACGACGGCGGCGCGCCCGAGGACGCCTCGGATGCCGCGGCGCCGCTCGTCCCGCGGCTTCTCTCGCCGCTCAGCACTAGCCGCGCCACCTCGCGCCGCCCCACGCTGCGCTTCCTCCGCCCCGCGGGCGCCGCGTCGGTGCGCGTCGAGCTCTGCATCGACCGCACGTGCCTGACGCACCACGAGGTCCTCACGACCGACGCCGACCGAGTGCGCCCGACGAACGATCTGCCGCCCGGATGGCTCTACTGGCGGGTCGTCACGCCGACCGGCGTGAGCGCCACGTGGGAGCTCATCGTGCCGACGCGCGAGACCGGGACCGACACCGCATGGGGCGTGGGGCTCGAGCTCGACGGCGACGGATACGGAGAAGAGGTGCGCGACGTCGAGAGCGGCGGTGAGGTGAGCAGCGGCATCTTCCACGGCTCGCCGAGCGGGTACGAGCCCGAGCCGCGCACGCTCGTCCCGCCCTCCGCCTGCCACGCGCGCTCGCTCGCGCTGGCCGCGGGCGACCTCGATGGGGACGGCCTCGGCGATCTGCTCCTCGCGGACAGCCCGGACTGGTGTCGTCCCGGCATCGTGCGCGTGCTCCTCGGCGGCCAGCTCCCGATCACGACGACGCCGCAGCGCGAGCTCACGGACTTCGAGCCCACGCGCCCCGGCTACGGGCGCTTCGCCCTCGGCCTCGGCGACCTCGACGGGGACGGCTACGGCGACCTCGCGATCGGTGTGCGCGAGCGCTTCGGCAGCCTCGGCTCGCTCACGGCCGAGATCTTCCGCGGCGGCCCCACCGGCATCGCCAGCGAGCGCGGCGAGCGCATCGTCGTCGACGATCTCTCGGTCCGGAGCGAGCGCCCGCCGCTCGCGGCGGCCGACTTCGACGGCGATCGCCTCGCCGACCTCGTGGTCGGCCCCTCGGTCTATCTCGGCGGCCGCGGGCTCGACGCGCCCTCGTTCACGCTCGATCGCCAGGTGAAGGCCGTCGCGGTCGGCGACGTCGACGGAGACGGATACGCGGACTGGGCCGCGGCCTCCGACGTCGTCGATCCCACCGTCGAGACGGCGCGCGTCAGCGTGTTCCACGGCGGTCCGTCCGGCATCGGCGGCATGCCGCGCACCTTCCTCGTGGGGCCCGACCAGTACTTCGGCAACGAGGTCACGCTCGCGGACGTGGATCACGACGGCTTCGACGATCTCACCGTCTGGGCGCCGCTCGGCGCGTCGGTCACCTATCGCGGTAGCCCGACCGGCTTGATCATCCCGTGATCAGCCGTCGATCGGCACGTGCGCGTGCTCGATCACGGTGCCCTCGTAGCCGGGCGTGACGAGCGCGAAGTGCGCGTGGCCGGCCTCCGGCGACTCGCCCACCGAGCCGACGCCGATCACGCGCACGTCGCCGAGATCGCGCTCGAACGACACGTGGCCGCCGCTCGTCGCGACGATGTCGGCCGGATCGCTGGCGACCAGCGCGAGCATCTCTTCGTCGTCGAGGTCGTGCGTGATCTCGGTCGTCGGATCCGAGGGCGCGCCGTGCGTGAGCAAGAGCTCGCGCCCGTCCGCGAGCGGCACGCGGATCGCGTACGGCAGCGCGAGCAGGTGCCGGAGCACGAGCTCACCGACCTCCTTGCGCGTGCGCACGAAGCGCTCGACCTTCGCGCGCTCGTCGTCGGTCGTGGCGACGAGCTTCTCGGGCACGAGCGAGGCGAGGGCCGTGTCGCCGAGGCCGCGCACGAGCTTGGCCCGCGCATCCATCAACATCTTCCACGTCTCGAGCGGCGCTTCGCCCCCCACGAGGTGGTCGCCCAGCACGTAGAGGCGCTTCACGTCGCGCCGCTTCAGCTCGTCGAGCACCGCGCGCAGGGCGCGCGCGTTGCCGTGCACGTCCGAGAGGATGGCCACGGGAGTGTCGATCGGAACGTAGGGCTCGGGGGCGCTCACGGGCGGAACCTGGGACGAACGCGCGCGAGGTCAAGCGGGCAGCGGGCCTTCGCGTCAGGGGGTCGTCAGTGCCACCGAGTACGCGCCGAACTGGGTGGGGTCCGCGCCATCCAGGACCACGTAGTAGGTCCCGGGGGCGAGATGACGGACGATCGAGCCGCTCGAGGACGACCACTCGGTGTCGCCACCGCAAGCAGTGAGCAGGCGAAGCAGTGCCCGGTAGGACGTCGTCGCGCGGATCGCGACGTCTTGCTCGACGGCGAGCGTGAATGCCAGCACCACGTCGGGCCCCGTCGCGCTTCCACACACGCTGTCGTAGTAGGGCGAGCCGGTGTACTGGAAGTGGTCGGGAGCGCCCGTGCTGTCGCCCGTCGCGGGCGATCCGTCGAGGACGAGCGCGCGCGCGCCGACGCACGCGGCCCCCACGACCTCGCGGCGCAGGTCGAGATCGTAGGCGGCGCTGGCCTCCACGACGACGTGGTGGGTGCCTGCGGGCAAGATGCGGTCGAGCGTCGCGAACGTCCGGCAACCCGGCGCGGACTCCTCGCACGTCGCGCGTGCAACATCGGGATCGCACCCGGGGACGAGGCCCACGCGGGTGGTCGACCCGTCGACCGGCGTCGACCGGATGCGAACGCGCGCGGGAGCGTCGAGCGTGAACGAGTGGATTCGCTCGGGGCCGCGCTGGCTCGCGATCCCAGCCCAAGGCCCGAAGCAGTCCAGGCCGTCGTGGGCGGGCGCTTCGAAGCGCGTCGCGCGATCGAACGTCAGCGGCGCGGCGTCGCACTCCGGGCGCTCGGCCGGGCGCGCGTGGGCCTCCAGATCGAACCGCAGCGTCGGGTCGCCGGCGACGACGAGCCGCTCCTGGACCTCCGGAAACACCGACCCCGCCGGAACGCGCCGCACGAAGATCGTCCGCTCACGCGAGAAGGAGAATGCGGTCGGGAACCGATCGCAGATCGGCGGTGCAGGCACGAGGCTCGTACTGGGCACGCCGCAGGTGGTCTCGAGCAGGAACGCCAGCTCGACGCCGCGCGTGTCGAATCCGCTGCCTTCGACGGGTGTCGACGGATCGAGCGTCAGGTGCACCTCGACGTCGCTCTCGACGGCGAGCGGTAGCTCGAAGAAGGCCGAGCTCCCACAGCGGTCTGGCACGTAGTGCGCGCTCAGCACCGAGCCGGTCTGCCGCACCCCCGAGGCGAGCACGACGCGCCCCGCGCAAGTGGCGGTGGCGGGCTGGCAGTCCACGTCGTCGGCATCGACCGCGCCGTCACAGTCGTCGTCGGCCGTGTTCGTGCAGTCTTCGGTCGCGGTCGGGCCCACGCTCGGGTCGGCGTCGTTGCAATCGCTCCCGCCGCAGTAGCTCGCAGTGGCGCCATCGTGATCCCGGTCGAGACAAGGCCCGCAGGAGAGGATCCGCTCGTGGGCGCACGTCGCGCTCTCGCATCGATCGGTCGTGCATGCGTCTCCGTCGTCGCAGTCGGCCTCGTTGGTGCAGCAGACCCCGTTGGGACGGTTCGCGCAGAGCAGCGTGGGTTCGCAGGTGTCCACGGTGCACGGGTTGCCGTCGTCGCACCGCACGTCCTCCCGATTGCAGCCGAAGTCGGCGCAGAGCCCACCGAGACAGCGGCGCACCAATCGCGGATCGCCGGGGCAATCGTCGTCCACGACGCAGCGCCCGGAGTCGGCACGCGCCGCGTCTGCAGCAGCGTCGGTCGCCCCCGAGTCGGGCGACGCATCGCCGGCCGGGCCCGCGTCGGGGGCCGGGGCCGAAGACGAAGACGTGCAGGCGGCACAGGACGCGCCGACGAAGATCACCGCAACGCGCAGAGCTCGAAGCATGGCGCTCTCCGTTGCATCTCCGGCGGAGCGCGTTCACGTCGCAGCGTGCCGCGTTGCTGGGGCCCCGGCCGGCCGCGGCGCCGATCCCGCTGCAGCGCCCGCTTCGTGTTGCGGCGGCTCGGGTTGCCCCTACGATCCAGGAAAGATGCAGCCGCAGTTCCCGCCGCTGACGCCGACCGTACGCACGCTCCTCGTCGTGCTCGTCGTCTTCTTTCTCGGGCAGACGGCGGCCGAGGGCGTGCTCGGGATCCCGCTGGCCTCGTGGGCCGCCCTCTGGCCAGGCGTGCACATCGAGCTCGCGTGGCAGTGGGCGACGTACTGGCTCGTCGCGCTCGTCCAGCGGCCCGAGGACATCTTCTGGCACGCGGTGTCGCTCTTCGTCCTCTACTGGTCGCTCTCGCAGTTCGAGCGCGAGCACGGGCGCACGCGGCTGCTCGGGCTGATGGCGGCGGGCGTGATCGGTGGCGCGCTGCCTACGATGATCGCGGGCGCGCTCTTGCCCGATCTGTTCGGCGTGGCCGCCGGGCCGAGCGTGCTCTTCTACGCGTGGCTCGGCGCGTTCGCGGTGCTCCAGCGCGGCGCGAAGATCGGGCTCTGGGTCGTGGCGCTCCCGGCGGTCTCGGCGTGGACGATGGTCGGCGCGATGATCGTGCTCTCGGCGCTGCAGGCCGCGTGGACGCACAACTTCTCCGGGCTCGTGCTCTCGCTGGGCGCGATCGGCGGCGGCGTCGTCTTCGCGCGCATCGTCTCGCGGTCGGCGCAGAGCGCCAAGGCGAGCGGCGGCCCACCGAAGAAGCGCGCGGGTCGCCCGAACCTGAAGGTCATCGAAGGCGGCGGAGCCGGCAGCAGCGACGACGACAAGCCTCGCTGGCTGAACTGACCCCGCAGGCGGGGCGCACGACGTGGGCCTCCACGGCGCGCCGCGGGCGGGCGAGCCACGCCGCCGAGGGTGCTCGCGTGCGTGGTAGATTCGAGCTCGGATGCCTTCGCCGCCGACAGGACGGCGCTTCGTCGGGCGCGGCCGCGCCCGGGAGCGCGTGAGGCGCTGGATCGAAGCGAGCGAGGGGCAGCGCCTGGCGATCGTAGGCCCGGCCGGGATCGGCAAGACGCGGCTCGTGCGCGAGGCGCTGCGCGGCGTGGTCGGCTGCGAGGTCGCGTGGGCCGGCGCGAGCCCGAGAGAGACGACCGGCTGGCTCTCGAGCGCGCTCGGCACCGAGGCGCACCTCGACGCCATCGTGCGCGCGCTGCGCGAGCGCATCGATCTGCTGGTGCTCGATGGCGTGGACGGCGGCGACGAGGAGCTCGGTCGGACGCTGACGGTGCTCTGCGAGCGACTGCCCCACCTGCGCCTCGTGACCACCACGCGGCGGGCGACGCTCTCGTCCGGGGAGGACGTCCTCGTGGTGCCGGGCCTCACCTTGCCGATCGAGGGCGCGCCCCTCGACGCCTCGGAGGCGGGCGCGCTCTTCCTCTCCGAGTGGGCGATCGCGAGCGAGGGAAGGCCCCTCTCGGTCGAGGACGAGGCCGACGTGCGCCGCATCCTCGGTCGCATCGGCGCGCTGCCGCTCGCGATCGAGCTGCTGGTGCCCCAAGTGCTCGAGCTGGGCGCGCGCACCTTCGCCGAGCGCCTCGAGCGGCCGCTCGACTGGGTCGTGCGGGGCTTGGACAACCCGCTCCTGCGCGCGCTCGACGGCGCCGCGCGCGCGCTCGGCCCCGTCGAGCGACGCGTGCTCGAGGACGCGTGCCGCCTCGAGCGGCCCTTCGACGCCGACGAGGCCACGGCGCTCGCCGGAAGCGACGCGCTGCGCGTGCTGCGCTCGTTGCGGATGTCCTCGTGGCTCGAGAGCGTGGAGGTGGAGGGCCGGCCGGCCTACGACCTGCTCCCGCCGGTTCGCCAATTCGTGCGCGAGCATCTCGGGGGCCGCGGGCCGCTCTCGCGCGTCGTCGCCGAGCTCGTGCTGCGCTCGCTGCTCGCGGGTCGTCGCTCGCCGCCCGACGTGCTGCGCGAGGCCCTGGTGCACGAGGAGGTCGATCCGGAGCTCGTGCGCGCGGCGTTCGCGCGCGCTTACCACGCGTTCGGCGCAGCGGGGCGACCCGAGCTCTACGCGCGCGTCGCCGAGACGCATCGCGCGCGCACGGTCCTCGCGCGGGGCGAGGCCGACGTCGCGCTCGCCCGCGCGGCGCTCGACGTCGGCGCCTTCGACGATGCCCTCGCCGCGCTCGCCCGCGCCGAAGCCGAGGGCACGCCCGAGACGCGAGAGCGCGCTCGCATGGTGCGCGCACGGATCCACTTCCGCACCGGTCGCTACGACGCGCTCGCGACGCTCGAGCCCACGGCCGTGCCCAAGAGCGCCGAGGACGCGGAAGTCGTCGCGGTGGCCGCGCGGATCCGCGGCGATCACGGGCTCGGGCTCGCGCTGCTCGTGCGCGCGCTACCGCTGCTCTCCACCGACGGGGACCGCGCGATCGTGCACGCGCTGCGGGCGCGCTACTTGGTCGAGGGTGGAGAGGCCGCAGGCGCCGAGGCCGACGCGGAGGCCGCGCTCGCGCTCGCCCCGAGCGATCGCCGCGTCTCGGCCTCCATCGCCACGACCCGGGCGCTGGCCGCGCACGACGCGGGCGACCTCGAAGGCGCGCTTCGCCACTACGATCCCGCGGTCGCGACCTACGCGTCGCTCGGCAGCTCGCTCGCGCCCTACGTCCGCTATGCGCGCGCGCTGGCCGTGCTGGAGAGCGGGCAGCGCGACGCGGCGTGCGCGGCGTTCCTCGAGGCGATGGAGGACAGCCCCGCGGCGATGGCGCAGCTCACGCCCTTCGTCGCGCTCGGGCGCTGGCTCGTGACGGGCGCGACGCCGACGACGCCGGAGGGCGCGAGCGAGGTGATCGCCGCGAGCCACGCGCTCGTCGAGGCCTACGTGGCGCGCCTGCGTGGCGACGCGACGTCGATCGCGCGCGCCGTCGGGCTGAACGCCGCGCACGCACGCTGGTCGGTGATCTCGCGGCGTCTCGAGGTGCTCGCACGCTCGGGGCCGGACGTGGGGCCACCCCGCGCCACTTCGGCGGACGCGCTCATCGTGGGGCCCGGCGCGCGCTACTTCGCGCTGCGCGGCGCCGCGCGGGTCTCGCTCGAGACGCGGCCGGTGCTCGCGCGTGTGCTCGGGGCGGTGGCGGAGACCAGCGAGCGCGCGCCGGACGCACGGGCGAGCATCGACGCGATCGCCGCCGCCGCGTGGCCGGGAGAGAGAATCCTCGCGCGCGCGCGCCGCGGTCGGGTGCACGTGGCGATCTCGACGCTGCGCAAGCTCGGCCTGGGCGCGGCGATCACGCATGCGCCCGACGGCTATCGCCTCGCCGTGCCCGTGGTCCGCGTCGTGTCGTGATCAGAGCGAGGGCCAGATCGCGGTGAAGAAGACGACCATCGCCACGATCCCGAAGGTGATCGTCGCGCAGCCGCAGCCGATCGGCGCGCCGACCGCCACCGCCGGCGCCTGACGCCGCGTGAGCGCCGCCGCGATCGGCGCGACGAGGCCGGCGAGCCCGAGCGGAACGCCGAGCATCGCGATCATCACCGCCTCGTCCTCGGAGGCCGCCGCCGCCGCGACGCCCGTCGCGAGACAGCCGAAGAGCCCGATCGCGAGGAACACGCCGGCGGCCCCGACCCCGATCCACGTCGGCTCCGGCGCCGGAGGGCCTGCCGGCGTCTCGCCGCGCGCCTGGCCGAGCTCGTCACCGCGCACGGGAGCTACGCTCCGCTGCGATCGACGGCCGCCCAGGCGGCGCGGAGCGCGTCGATCAGGCCTTGCTCGCCGGGCGTGACGGTGTCGGCGACCGCGACGCTCGTGAGCACGCCGAGCACGAGCTCGCGCGCCTCGGTGCGACGAAGGTCGCTCGCCGCGCGGCGCACGTCGGCGTCGCTGCGGAACGCCTGCGCCGAGTCGGAGACGATGCGCCAGAGCAGCGCGCCGCCGCCGAGCTCGTCGCCGATCGCGGTGACGCGCTCCTCTTCTTCGGCGGTGAACACGCCGTCGGCGCGGATCATCAGGCGCACGAGCCCTCCGAGAGCCAGCTGTTCGTCGCGGGTCAGATCCGTGAGCTTCATGGCGGGACGAGACTAGTACATCGGCGCGGAAGTTCGATCCACGTTCCGCCATCGACGTTCCGTACCGATGTGCTCGCGGAGAGGCCACTACGCTCGCGAAGCAAGCTCGTGCCCTCCCCGCGGGCCCCACCGAGGAAGGGCCGCGGGCCCTCCCGCGGGCTCCCACCCGCGCGTCCGAGTGGTACGTTCTCGATCGTGTCGGCCCTCGAGCTCGATCGCACCTCGCCCGCGCGCCGTCCCGAAGGCGCGAACAGCGGCACGCAACGCTGGACGGAGCTGCTCTTCGTGCACTGGACGCTGCCGGTGTCGGCCGTGCGCCCGCTGGTCCCGAAGGAGATCGAGCTCGATCCCTGGGACGGCGAGATGTACGTGGGGCTCGTGCCGTTCCGGATGTTCGCGATCCGGCCGTGGTGGTTACCGCGGGTGATGGCGCTCGACTTCCTCGAGCTGAACATGCGGACGTACGTGCACTACCGCGGGCGGCCCGCCGTGTGGTTCTTCTCGCTCGAAGCGAGCTCGTGGCTCGCCGTGCAGGCGGCGCGCAACGGGTGGTCGCTGCCGTACCACCACGCGGCGATGCGCGTGACGCGCGAGGGCGAGCGCGTGCACTACGTCTCCCGGCGCAAGGGCAGCGCGGCCGCGCTCGAGGCCCGCTACGAGATCGGCCCGGCGCTGCCCGCGTCGGTGCCCGGCACGCTGCAGCACTTCCTGCTCGAGCGATACCTTCTTCTCTCGCAGCGCGGCGGCCGCATCTACGAGGGCCAGGTGCACCACGTCCCCTACCCGGCCCACGAGGCGCGGGTCCAGTCGATCTCGCAGTCGCTCTTCGAGGCCGCGGGCCTGCCCGCCATCGCCGGGCCGCCGCGCACGGCTCACTTCAGCCCGGGCGTCGACGTCGAGGTCTTCGGTCCCTGGCCCGCCGATCGCTGACCCGCGTCAGGCGGCCTCGGTCGTCTCGAATCGACGTCGCGCGGCGCCGCGGATCACGACCCAGCTCGCGAGGCCGATCGGCCCGAAGAGCAGCGTGAGCACGATCGAGGGAACGCTCGCGAGGTGCGGCAGGCCCAGGCGCGCCCGGTCGCGCGCGATCCAGCTGCCGACGAAGAGGTCGAAGACGAGGTAGTGCGTCCAGCACGCGATGATCGTGCGCGGCGTCGTGAAGATGCGCGTCACGCCCTCGAGCGTGAAGAAGTCGGCGCCCTGCGGCCCCGGGTGATCACCGAAGAGCAGCAGCGCGTACGGCACGCCGAGCAAGAGCGCGTAGAGCCCCGAGTGCACCAGCCGCCGCGTGATCGCGTGATTCGGCAAGAGCAGCAGCAGCGCCCACGCCGGGAGCACCGAGTTGTTCAGCGCGAGGAAGATCGCGTCGTCGGTCATGACGGCGCGAGCATACGCGCTGGCCCGAGACCGGCCGGAAGTTTGCCGCGGCGCGCCGCTCGGCGTAGCTCGGGAGCATGGACGAGCTCGAGCGCCTCGCGGGCAGCGTGCTGATGATCGGCTTCGGCGGGACCTCGCTGCCGGTCGCGGTGGCCGACGCGCTCGTGGCCCGCGCGCTCGCGGGCGTGATCCTGTTCAAGCGCAACGTCGGCACGATGGACGAGGTCGCGGCGCTCGGGCGGGCGATCGAGGCCGCCTCGGGCGGGCCGGCGCTCGTCGCGATCGATCAAGAGGGAGGCCGCGTCGCGCGTCTCGGCGCGCCCGTCGTGAAGCTCCCACCCGCTCGCCGCTTCGGCGAGATCGACGACCCGGCGCTCACCGAGCGCGCGGGCGCGCTGCTCGGCGCGCAGCTCCGTGCGCTCGGGATCACGATCGACTTCGCGCCGATCCTCGACGTCGACACGAACCCCGACAACCCCATCATCGGGGATCGCTCGTTCGGGCGCACGCCCGAGGCCGTGATCCGGCACGCCGGCGCCTTCGCGCGGGGCCTGGCCTCCGCCGGCGTCGTCGCGTGCGGCAAGCACTTCCCCGGGCACGGCGACACCGATCTCGACAGCCACCTCGCGCTGCCGCGCGTCGCGCACGATCGCGCGCGGCTCGACGCGATCGAGCTCGCCCCGTTCCGCGCGCTGCGCTCGGTCCTGCCGACGATCATGACGGCGCACGTCGTCTTCGACGCCGTCGACCGCACGCTCCCGGCCACGCTCTGCCGCGAGGTCATCGACGGGGTCCTGCGCCGCGAGCTCGGCTACGAGGGCGTGATCGTCTCGGACGATCTGGAGATGCGCGCCGTCCGCGACCGCTGGGGCGTGGCCGAAGGCGCCGTCCGCGCCATCGAGGCGGGCTGCGATCTGCTCCTCGTCTGCGAGCACGAGGACCTCGTACGGCAGGCCCGCGAGGCCCTCGCCGCACGCGCGCGCCGAGACGCCGCGTTCGAATCGCGCCTGCGTGAGGCCGAGGACCGCATCACCGCGCTCCGGCGGACCGTGCGCGCCCGGCCGATCGGCGCCGGCCAGATCGACCCCGCCGCCTCGGCCGCGCTGGAGCAGGAGATCGCACGCCGACTGGCGTCGGATCCACCTTCGATCTAGGGTCCGCCGCCTTGTCGTCCTTCCGTGCGCTCCCGCTCTGGCTCCTCGCGAGCACCTTCCTGGCCTCCGCGGCCGTGGGATGCGCGCCGCGCATCGGCGACGGCTGCGCCAGCCAGACCAACTGCTCCATCAACGGCGATCGCGTCTGCGACGTGACGCAGCCGGGCGGGTACTGCACCGTCTTCGACTGCTCGCCCGACACCTGCCCGGACGACGCCGTGTGCGTGCGCTTCGAGCCGGACACGCCGCGCCTCTCGCGCAACGTCTGCATGCGGCGCTGCAACGGTGACGGCGACTGCCGCACCGATCGCGGCTACCGCTGCGTGGGCGAGAGCGACGGCGAGCTCCGCGGCGACGGCGGCGTGATCGAAGGCGACGGCGGCTCGGTCTCGGTGCCCGGTGAGGTGATCAACCACCGCTTCTCCGTCGCCGACGTGAACCGACCCGACGGCCACTTCTGCATCGCGCCGCAGTAACCTCCCGAGCGCGATGGCTCGCTACCTCGCGCAACGGCTGCTCCGCGCGCTCGCCACGGCGATCGGCGTGGTGCTGCTCGTGTTCGTGCTGGTGCGCGCGCTGCCCGGCGATCCGGCGCGGCTGATCCTCGGCGACACGGCGACGGAGGCCGACGTGGCCGCCATGCGCGAGCGCCTGCACCTCGACGCGGGCCTCTTCGAGCAGCTCGCGCTCTACGCGGGCGACGTGCTCGACGGCTCGCTCGGCCGCTCGTTCCGCGCGCCCGACGTGACCGTCGCCTCGCGCATCGCCGAGGTGCTCCCCGACACCGTCGTGCTCGCCCTCGCCTCGGTCGCCCTCGCGTGGACGCTGGCCGTGCCCCTCGGCACGCTCGCGGCGCTCTCGCGCGGCCGCGCGCTCGATCGCGTCGCGCGGATCGTCGCGCTCTCCGGCGTGGCGCTGCCCACGCTCTGGCTCGGGCCCCTCCTCGTGCTCCTGTTCGCGGTCGAGCTGCGCCTCTTGCCGATGCCGGGTGACGACGAGGCGGGCGCGCTCTCGCTCGTGCTTCCCGCGGCGACGATCGGCGCCGCGCTCGCCGCGGCGCTCACCCGGCAGACGCGCGGCGCGATGATCGAGGCGCTCGCGGAGCCCTACGTGGTCGCCGCGCGCGCCCGCGGTCTCTCTCGCACCAGCGCCGCGCTACGCCACGGCCTGCGGAACGCGCTCCTGCCGGTGGTGACGGTGTCCGCCTCGCAGCTCGGCGCGCTCCTCGGCGGCGCCGTGGTCGCCGAGAAGCTCTTCGAGCGCCAGGGCCTGGGCTCGCTGATGCTCGAGGCGTTCGCGGCGCGCGACATTCCCGTGCTGCAGGGCACGGTGCTCGTGGTCGCGCTCCTCTACGTGAGCGTGCAGGTGCTCCTCGATCTCGTCGTGGCCGCGCTCGATCCACGCGTGAGGCTCGGATGAAGCGCGCCCTCGCGCACCTCGGCTCGATCGGCGCGCTCGCGTTCTTCGCGATCGCGCTCGTCGGGCCCTGGCTCGCGCCGCGCTCGCCCTCGGCGATCGATCTGCGGCACGCCTTCGAGCTGCCCTCCGCCGCGCACTGGCTCGGGACGGCCGACAACGGCGTCGACATCCTCTCGGTGCTCCTCTACGGCGCGCGCCTCGCCGGCCTCGTGGCGCTCGGCTCGGTGGGGATCTCGCTCGTGGTCGGCGCGCTCCTCGGCGCCGCCGCGGGAACCTGGGGCGGCTGGGCCGATCGCGTGGTGATGGGCCTGGCCGATCTCGTGCAGAGCTTTCCCTCGATCGTGTTGCACGTGGCCGTCGTGGCGATGATCGCGCGACCGAGCGTGATGGTGCTGATCCTCGCGCTCGCGGTGAACGGATGGGCGCCGCACGCGCGCCTCGCGCGCACGCAGGCGCTCTCGGTGCGCGAGCGCGACTTCGTGACCGCGGCCCGCGCCCTCGGCGCGAGCGAGCTGCGCGTCGTGCTCGCGCACGTGCTGCCCAACCTGCGTGGCCCGCTGATCGTGTCGGCCACGAGCGCGCTCGGCGCCGCCGTGCTCGCCGAGTCCACGCTCTCGTTCCTCGGCCTCGGCCCGGGCCTCGCGAGCTCGTGGGGCGCGCTCCTCGATCAGGGCGCGTCGGTGATCCTTCGTTTTCCGCACGTGGCGCTGCTCTCGGGCGGCGCGCTCGCCAGCACCGTGCTCGCGCTGAACCTGGCCGGGGACGAGCTGCGCGACCGCCTCGACCCGCGGACGCGCTGAGCGCGCCGAATCGAGTGGACGCTTCGGGCGAGCCCGGGAAGAACGAGGGGGCGCCCGAGCGTCCTCCGGCGCGAGGAGGAGGGATGAGGAGCGCGATCGCTGCGGTCGTCACCGGGGTGCTCGCGGCCAACGCCTGCGGCGCGCGGCCCGCGCCCCCGCTCGTCGTCCACGCCGTGATCGAGCGGGAGGCGCCCGAGGCGGGCCCGCCGGAGACCGCGCCCTCGCCTTCGTGGACGCTCGTCGCGGGTGGCGTGACCGCGTGCGCCGAATCGCTCCCCGGCGGCCCTGCCTGCTGGGGCAGCTGGGGGGACTCGGTCCCCGAAGGCGTCGACTTCGATCCGCATGCACCGCGCGCCCTGCCCGCCGACGTGCGCGAGGTCGCGCCCGGCTGGACGCACACTTGCGTGCGTACGACGACGTCGGTGCGCTGCGAGGGGCGCTACGAGCTGGGCGATCCGGTCGCTGCCGAGCCCGCCGAGCTCGCCGGGACGCGCCAGCTGGCCTCGGGGCGCGACTTCACGTGCGGCCTTCGCCCCGACGGGACGCTCGCATGCGTCTCGGCGCGCCCGCACCCGGGCCTCGCGGCACCGGTCGCGCCCACCGGCCTGCGCGCCCTCGCGGCCACGAGCTCGGGCTGGCAGCTCTGCGCGCTCGGCGAAGGCGCGGCGTTCTGCTGGCCCTCGCTCGACCGCGCACCGATCGCCATCGCGCTCCCCGCAGTGGTGGGAGAGCTCGTGATGGCGTCCGAGCACGCGTGCGCGCGCGCGCCGGAGGGCACGCTGTGGTGTTGGTCGATCGCCGGCGGGGCACCCACCCGCATCGAGGGCGTGCACGCCGAGGCGCTCGCCGCGCTGAACGACCGCATGTGCGCGCGCGACGGCGCGCATTGGATCTGCCTGACGCCCGACGCCCTCGTCCCCGAGCCCATCGCTTGGCTCGAGGGCGCACGCGCGATCGCGGGCGGCATGGGCTTCGTGTGCGGCGCCTTCGAGAGCGGCGTGCGCTGCTTCGGCGACGACGACTTCGGCCAGCTCGGCGCGCTCGGCACGGCGCCCGCCCCGCCCGCCTCCGTCCCGCCGCGCGTCGAGGCGACGGGCGCGCGCGGGCTCGGCCTCGAGCGCGCGCAGATGTGCATCGTGACGACCGAGGGCCGCGTGGCCTGCGGGAGCGACGGCCCTCGACGCGTCGTTCGGGGGCTCTCGCACGTGGTCGAGCTGCGGTCCGGCGACGAGCACACGTGCGCGCGTACCGAGCGCGGCGACGTGCATTGCTGGGGACGCATGCTCGTCGACCACGGCGAGGACGTGGACCCCTCGTGGCGCACGTTTTCGGCGGGCCGGCGGCTCGCGACGGGAGCGATCGCGATCGCATCGGGCCCCGACGACGCGTGCGTGCTGCGCGCCGCGCCCTCGTCCCTTCGATGCTGGGGCTCGCCGTTCGCGATCCCCGGGCAGGAGTGGCTCGCGCTCCCGGAGCCCGCGCGCGCGCTCGCGACGGGCGCCGTGGGGACGTGCGCGCTCGGTGCATCGGGAGAGGCGTTCTGCGCCGAGAGCTCGGCGGGCGCGCTCGCCCGCGACGAGGCGTGGCGAGGCGCCGAGGCCATGGCGGCGACCGACACCGTCCGCTGCGCCGTCGCCCTCGGCGAGGTGCGCTGCGCCGGGCGCAACGAGCGCGGTCAGCTCGGCGACGGCACCCGCACGGCACGCGCGCATCCCGTGCGGGTGCGCGACGTGGCCGATGCGACCCGGGTCGCGATCGGCGAGGCCCACGCGTGCGCGCTCCTCGCGAGCGGCCGAGTGCGTTGCTGGGGCGCGAACGAGGCCGGCCAGCTCGGCGACGGCTCGCGCACCGATCGATGGCGCGCGGTCTCGGTGCATGGCGTCGCGCACGCGGTCGAGATCGCACTGGCCGCGAGCACGAGCTGCGCGCGCCTCGAGGACGGGACCGTCGTCTGCTGGGGCGCCGCGCTCGGCGAGAGCCTCGAGAGGGACGAGCCGGCGGCGACGCCGTTCCCACGCCCGGCATCGTGACCGGCGCGCGCCGATTGCGCTGCGGAACCGGCGCGCGAGACGCTACGCTCCGGAGCGATGAGCTCGAGCCACGCCTCCGCGATCTCCCCCGGGATCGTGGTGGCCGAACGCTACCGGATCGTGAAAGCCCTCGCCGAAGGTGGCGTGGGCAGCGTCTGGGTCGCCGAGCACGTGGGCCTCGGCCGGCGCGTGGCGCTCAAGGTGCTGCACGCCGACGTCGCCCGTGACCCGCGCGCGCTCGAGCGCTTCGATCGGGAGGCGCGCACGCTCGCGAAGCTCACCCATCCCAACATCGTCGCGCCCATCGACTACGGCACCTGGAACGGCGCGCCCTACCTCGTGATGGAGCTGCTCGAGGGCAAGCCGCTCTCGGAGCTGCTCGGCATCGGGCGCACGCTCGACGTCGAGCCCGCGCTCGCGATCGCGCGGCCGCTCCTGCAGGCGCTCGCGCACGCGCACGCGCACGGCATCGTGCACCGCGACCTCAAGCCGGCGAACGTGTTCCTGCAGTCGATCCCCGACGAGGGCGACCACCTGAAGCTGATCGACTTCGGCCTCGCCAAGCCGCACGCGCCGCAGTCGGACGCGGGGATCACCGGCAAGAACGTCGCGGTCGGCACGCCGCCCTACATGCCGCCCGAGTCCCTCACCGGCGCCACGCTCGACGCGCGCGCCGACGTCTACTCCGCGGGCGTCATGCTCTTCGAGATGCTCACGGGCCGCCGCCCCTTCGAAGGCGAGCCCGTGGACGTGCTGCGCCGGAAGATGAGCGGCGAGGCCTTGCGTGCGCGCGCGGCGCGGCCCGACGGGACCATCCCCGAGTGGCTCGACGAAGCGATTGCGAAGGCGATCGCGCGCAAGCCCGACGAGCGCTTCCAGACGGTCAGCGAATTCGCGCGCGCGCTCGTGCCTCCGAAAGAGCCGCGGCGCCCGGTGGCGAGCACGCGCGGCCCTTGGATCCCGTGGGTCGTCGCGGCGATCGCCGTGCTCGCGGCGCTCTACCTCGGCGTGCGCGGGATCTGACGGGAACGCTCCGCGCGGCCTCGCGAGGAGCCTTCTCGATGGCGCGTGCTACGGCTCGCCATGCGCTGCCGCTCGATCCACCTCGCGGGCCTCGGGCTCGCCCTCGTGCTCCTCCCTTGCTGCACGACGAGCCCTCGCTCGGTCACCGACGCCGGCGAGGCCGCCGACGCGAGCGCGCGAGCCGACGTGGGCGATCCCTCGGCGTGCACCGTGCCGCGCGTGCAGTCCGTCTCGGAGGAGTGCTGCCTCGCCTTCGGGATCGATGCGTGCGGCGCCGGGCTCTTCTGCGCCGCGTTCGACGGCAGGACGCTGGCGACCTGCTACGCGCTCGGGTCACGCCTCGCGGGCCAGGAGTGCACGGCCGACGAGCACTGCGCGACCGGGACCTGCGGTCCGAGCGGTCACTGCGCCGCGACGCCCGGGCAGCCATGCACCGCTGCGGACGGCTGCGCCACGGTAGGTACCATGCACTACCTCTGCATCGAAGGGAGCTGCGCGAGGACGACGGGCGAGGTGGGCAGCGCCTGTCTGGCGGCGAGCGACTGCAACGCGCCCTACTGCGTGATGTCGCGATGCACGAGCGGGCAGGTCGGCGCCGACTGCGGCGCCGACCCGGATTGTGCGAGCGCCATCTGCTACGCCGCGCACTGCTCGGCCGGCGACACGTCGTCGCAGTGCGACACGAGCGCCGACTGCGCCGATGGCCTCGAGTGCCCGCCTTCGGGCATCGTCCGCATGTGCCGACAAGCCGCGCCCACGAGCTGCACGGCCGACGCCGAGTGCCCGCGGGGTGGCTGCTACATGGGCATGTGCGTGACGCACCGGTTCGGCGGTGCCTGCGACTCGATGGCCGACTGCGTGCCGCTCTCGGCCTCGGGCGATCTGCGCTGCCTGAACGGCACCTGCCTCGATCCGCTGATGTCCGGACAGCCGTGCACGAGCGGCGATCAGTGCGCGAGCGGCTTCTGCTACCCGGATCCCGACAACGTCTGCGCGTGAGCGGCTGCGCTCAGGCGTAGGGTGGCATCGGCAGGGGCACGCGCTCGTCGAGCACCAGGCCGAAGTGCTCGCGGAGGGCCGCACGGAGCGCGGCCTCGCCCGCGAGCTTCGTCTCGTGGGCCACGCCGTCGCGCCCGCGTCGCGTCAGCACGTCGTCCGCGATCGTCACGCGGCCGTCCTCGGTGGCCCGCGCCACCATCAGCTGCCTACGAAAGCGCGACGCCGGGCTCGTGCTCGTGAACCAGTTGCCCACCTCGCGATCGATCTCGGGCATCTCTTCGAGCGTCAGCTCGGCCACGTCGACCCAGCTCTCGCCGAGCCGCGCCTGGTGGACGAGCTTGGCGGAGGGATCGCGGAGCGTCCCTTCCCATCGTCCTTCGCGCACGAAGCGGCGTGGCTCGTGGGGCGTCGGCTGCTCGTGCGCGACGTCGAGGCGCAGCGACGCCGTCGGCGAGAGCGCTCCCACGCCCACGTCGGCCAGGCGCGGCACGCCGTCGATCACGACGTGCACCGCCACGTGGGTGCGCGGTGGGACCACGCCCGGCGGCCGGTTCAGACGCACGCGCGCGCTCACGGGCCGCACCTCGAACCCGAGCGCGGCGAGCACGGCCAGGAAGTAGGTGTTCTGCTCGAAGCAGTACCCGCCCCGACGCGCGTGCACGAGCTTGTGCTCGACGCGATCGAGCGCGAGCTCGATCCCGCGACCGAGGAGCACGTCGAGGTTCTCGAAGGGAATCGCCGTGACGTGGGCGAGCGCGAGCGCATCGAGCACGGCGAGCGTCGGCGCACGCGGCCCGCGGTAACCGATGCGCATGAAGTAGGCCTCGAGATCGGGCTGGAAGCTCACGTGCGAGCGCATAGCGCGCCCGGGCGCGATCGGAAGCGCTGGACGCACGTCCTTTCGCAGGTTGGCCGCCGCGCGAGGCAGTGCCAGAGTCGGAACGCCGTGATGCGTCGCGCGCTCGTCCTCGCCGTCTCGCTCGCCACCGGTCTCGGCCTCGCGGTCCCGACGGCGCGGGCGCACGGCGGGCGGCCGCAGACCTACGACGTGCTCTTCGGCGCGAGCGACGCGGACCTCGTGGTCCCGGGCACCTTCGGCGTGATGGCGAGCCGCGACGGCGGCGCGCACTGGGACTGGCTCTGCATCGAGGGGATGCCCGACGCGGTCCGCGGCTGGATGCGCCCCGCCGCGCGCGCCGCGGACGACACCGTTCTCTTCGCACAGAGCTTCGGCCTCGTGCTCGGGCGCGACCGCGCGTGCCGCTCGAGCTACGAGGCGACGCTCGAGGGGCACTTCGTCACCGACGTCGTCGTGCGCCCCGACGGTGGGCTCGCCGCGATCCGCTCGGACGGCGACGGGCAGGATCGCGTCTTCGTCGCGAGCGGCCCGAGCGAGGCGTTCGCCCCCGCGGGCGATCCGTTCCCCGCAGGGTTCCTGGCCGAGCGCATCCGCTACGCGCCGGCGCGCGCCGGGCGCGTGTACGTCTCGGGCCAGACGATGATCGTCGGCACCTCGAGCTGGGCCGGCTGGCTGCTCGTCTCGGACGACGGGGCCGCCACGTTCCGCGCGATCGAGGTGCCGCTCGAGAGCGACGAGACCGTGCTGCGCCTGCTCGCGGTCGATCCCGCGGATGCCGATCACCTGTTCGCCGTGGCGCAGGCCTCCACGAGCGATCGATTGATCGAGATCGGCGGCGCGGGCGACACGCAGGCGAGCGTGCTCGTGATCGACGCCGCCGCGATCGCCGTGAGCCGTCCCTTCGGCCTGGGCTTCGCGTCCGACGGAAGCGTGTGGCTCGGCAACACGCTCGCCGGGCTCTACGTGATCCCCGCGGGCGGCGGGGAGCCGCAGAGCGTCGACAAGTACCTCCGCGTCGCGTGCGTCGTCCCGCGCGGCGACGACGTCTATCTCTGTGGCGACGGCCTCGACGACGACTTCGCGCTCGGCGTGCAGCGCGTCGGCGAGGCCTACGCGCCGCGGGCCGTCATGACCTTCGCTCAGCTCACCGAGCCGCGCCGCTGCGGCACGCCGCTCGATGCCGCGTGTCGCGAGTGGTGGAACGATCTGCTGATCGACACGGGCCGCGCCGCGCTCGTGCCGGACGCCGACGTCCCCGACGGCGCCGCGGCGCCCGCGAGCGATGCGGCGGTCGCCTTCGACGCCGGTGCGGCCGCTTTCGACGCCGCGACGCCGAGCGATGCCCCTCGCGCCGGCTGCGCGTGCAGGGCCGGGCCCGGTGCGCGAGCGTCCACGAGCCTGCTCTCTCTCGCGCTGCTCGCGCTCGTGGCGGGCCTCAGGCGCTCTCGGCGCGCGCGCCGCCGACCGGCGTGCCGTCCTTCTTCTTGAGCGGGCGCAGGTCGATGCGGCACGTCGAGCCGCCGTGCTTCGGGATCGTCTGCGTGAGCTGGTAGCGCAGGCCGAACACCGACGAGATGCCCGACTGGAACTGCCCGAAGATCCCGCAGTGCATCATCGACCAGCCCGGCGCGCCGAACCACGGGCAGGCCGTGCCCTCGAGCATGCCGGTGTGCGACGCCGCATCGGCCTCGTGCCAGTGCTCGGGGTTCACGCGGAACAGGTACTCGCTCATGCGCAGCACTTCGATCGCGCTCTCGGGCGTGTCGGGCAGCGCGAACATCTTCTTGGCGCGCTCGCCGGCGCGGCGGCCGCCCTCGAAGCAGACCTGCCCGAGCGTCGCGTTCGCGCCCGGGAGCGCGGAGGGAAGCGTCCGCGTGAGCTGGATGAGCACCTCGCCGAGGTGGGTCGTGATCTCGCGCCAGCGCTCCTCGACCGGCATGCGGGAGAGCTCGGCCATGGCGCGCAGCTGCGCGCGGCGACCGAGCGGCGGCGCGCCGAGCTCGCGAAAGACCCACGCCGTGCGAGGGCGCGCGCCGGTGAACGAGAGGGCCCCGAGGATCCGCGCCGGCGCGCCCGCGTCGCTCGGCAGCCACGGATGCTGCGCGCGCAGCACGGTCCAGCGGCGCGCGTAGGCCGCGGTGGCCGCCTTCACGATCTCGCGCTCGGCCGCCTCGCGCCCACCGAGCGGCGCCTCGAGCCCACGACGCAGCATCCCATACCAACCCTGCATCCCGTCGGCGGCGAGCCACCAGCGGGCATGCGCCGGGAGCAGCTCACGCCGGTAGACCTCGCGCATCGCATGCGGCAGGAGCGACATCCCGAAAGGGTAGCCCAAGCGCGTGGCGCCGAGCGCGGCCGGATGGTAGCGAGGCGCGCCGATGGACAACGTCACGCACACGCTGGCTGGCGCGGCTTTCGCCGAGGTCGTGGCGCGCCTCCGCGCGATCCGGCGCCCGGACGATCCGCAGGCCGAGACGGTGCGCGGCGCGCTCTGGCTCTCGTCGATGCTCGCGAGCAACGCGCCCGACCTCGACATCGTGCTGACCGGCGCCGTGCGCTCGCCGCTCGGCTACCTGCTGCACCACCGCGGGCACACCCACACGATCTTCGCGGCGCCCGTGCTCGCTGCGCTCTCGGTGGGCGTCGCGTGGCTCTGGGCACGCAAGCGCGGAGGCCTCTCGCGCGGGGCGATGATCCTCGCGCTCGCGCTCGCGACGGCGATGGGCTGGCTGCACGTCGCGATGGACTACGGCAACAGCTACGGGGTGCACCCGTTCTGGCCGTTCTCCTCGCGGTGGCACTTCGGCGACTCGATCTTCATCGTGGAGCCGCTGCTCTGGTCGGTGCTCGCGCTGCCGCTCGCCTTCTCGGTGAGGAGCCGCGGCGCGAAGGCGTTCTTCTTCGGGGTGCCGGCGCTCGGCGCACTGCTCTCGGCGGTGCTGCCCTTCGTCACGCTGCAGGCGCTCGCCCTCGTCGTCGTCGTCTCCGGGCTGACGATCGCGCTGGCGCGGATGCTGGGAGAGACCGGGCGCGCGGTGCTCGCGCTCTTCCTGTTCGCGGCCGTGGAGACGGGCTTCTTCCTCGCGCACGGCGAGGCCGAGGTGCACGCCCGCGGCGCGCTCGCCGGCGCGTTCCCGCGCGAGCGCCTCGTCGACGTGGTGATGAGCCCCTCGCCGGGCAACCCGCTCTGCTGGCAGGCGCTGGGCCTCGGGATCGAGGGCGACGACTTCGTCGCACGCCACCTCGCGATCTCGCTCGACGAGACGCTCGCACCGATCGAGAGCTGCCGCATCGCGCCGCCCGCGGACATGACGGTGGCCCACGCGCCGATCGAGCGCAGCGAGACGGCGACGCTGCGCTTCTTCGAAGAGATGCGCACCCCGCTCGCGCGCCTGCGAGCTGCCGACGACGAGAGCGAAGAGGCCGCGGCGTTCCTCCGCTTCGCGCGCGCGCCCTACGTCCTCGACCGTGCGGGCGAGCCCACCATCGTCGGCGACCTCCGCTTCGATCGCGAGGCCGCGCTCGGCTTCGGCGAGCTCGAGCTCCACGAGGACGGGCCGCTCGGCGGCTGGGTGCCGAGCTGGGAGCCTCCCCGCATCGACGTGCTGGACCCGACGCGCGCGCCCCCCGCGCGCACGCACGACATCGTCACCGAGTGACGATCACGCCGCGCCGCGCAGCGAGGCGAGGTCGATGACGAAGCGGTAGCGCACGTCGCTCCGCAGCATGCGCTCGTAGGCCTCGTTGATGCGATCGATCGGGATGATCTCGACGTCGGCGACGATCCCGTGCGCGCCGCAGTGATCGAGCATGCGCTGGGTCTCGGCCAGGCCCCCGATCATGGAGCCGGCGAGGCGCTTGTTGCCGGCGAGGAGCGAGAAGGCGTCGATCGGCGTGGGCGTACTGGGCGCGCCGACGAGCACCATCGCGCCGCGCGGGCGGAGCAGGCCGAGGTAGGCGTCGACGTCGTGGCTCGCCGAGACGGTGTCGAGGATGAAGTCGAAGCGGCCCGCGAGCTTCTGGAACGTCGACGGGTCTTTCGTGACGGCCACGTCGCGCGCGCCGAGGCGCTCGGCGTCGGCCGCCTTGCTCGCCGAGGTGCTCAGCACGGTGACCTCGGCGCCCATCGAGGCGGCGATCTTCACCGCGACGTGGCCGAGCCCGCCGAGCCCGACGATGGCGACGCGATCGCCCGCCTTCACGCCCCACTCGCGAAGCGGCGCGTACGTGGTGATGCCGGCGCAGAGGAGCGGCGCCGCCGCGGCGAGGTCGAGCCCGTCGGGGATCTTCACGACGAAGTGCTCGTCGACGACGACGTCGGTCGAGTAGCCGCCGAAGGTCGGTGTCTTCCGATCCATCTCGGTGCCGTTGTAGGTGAGCGCCGGGCGCTTCTCGCAGAAGGGCTCGTCGCCCGCGGCGCACGAGCGACAGGTGCGGCACGAGTCGACGAGGCACCCGACGCCCACGCGATCGCCGACGCGGTGGCGCGTCACGGCGCTGCCGACGGCGCTCACGCGGCCGACGATCTCGTGCCCGGGCACCATCGGGAAGATCTCGCCGCCCCACTCGCCGCGCGCCTGGTGGATGTCGGAGTGACAGACGCCACAGAAGAGAATCTCGATCGCCACGTCCCGCGCGCCGACCCCGCGTCGCGGGACGGTCATCGGAGCGAGCGGACGATCAGCGGCGGCAGCGCCCCAGGCGCGAACGGTGGTGGTCATCGCGGCGGAAGGTAGCGCGAGAGCGGGGACCGGTGGCACGAGTCGTTCGGCCGACGCGCGACCGAGCCCCCATCGGTCACGGCGACGAAGCGCCGACCGTGCGCGACGCCCCGTCTCGCTCGCGAGCGCAGCGAGCGGAACGAGGGGGAGGCTCCATCGCGTCGCCTTCGTCGGCGCGATCGAGGGGGCCGCGTATCGGCCCAAGCGAGGGGCCCCGCCGCCCAGCGAATGACCATCGCCCCATCCGCGCGAACAGGGCACGGAGGCGATCACCGACCGTCACGGCGACGAAGTGCCCGACGCGCGCGACGCCCCCTCTCGCTCGCGAGCGGCAGCGAGCGGAACGAGGGGGAGGCTCCCTCGCGTCGACTTCGTCGGCGCGAGGGAGGGGGCCGCGTATCGGCCCCCCAGAAACTCAATACTCGACGCGGAATAGCTGCTGCCCGAGGAGCAGCATCGATCCCGAGGGAACCTGCGCCGGGCCGGTGAGCCGGATGAACGTGCCGTTCGAGCTCCCCACGTCCGTGATCATCATGCGCCCGCCCTCTTCGTGGAGGCGGCAGTGCAGGCCCGAGACGTAGCCGTCGTCGGGGAACAGAATGTCGCCGCGCTCGCGGCCGAGGTGCATCCCGCCCTGGGGGATCGCGTAGCAGTTGCCGTTCGTCTCGCGACCGATGACGAGGCAGATGCGGCCGATGTACCCGGGCGTCGGGCTGCCCATGAGCTCCACGCCGTCCTTGGGCGGAAGCGTGTGCAGGCGCTCGAAGCGGATGATCTCCTGCCCGATGCGGAAGATCGAATGGTCACGGACCTCGGTCGGCGTGTCCGCGGCGATGCGCATGTAGACGCCGTTCAGGCTGTTCTCGTCGGCGACCTGCAGGCTGTTCCCGCTGAACGTGAACGTCGCGTGGCGCGGCGAGAGATACGAGTCGCTGGCGAACAGGCCGCCAGCCTCGCGACCGACGAGCGTGCGCTCCTGGAGCGGGAACGAGTCGCCCTCCGATCCATCGGCGCGAATCAGCACGAGCGTGCCTCGCTGCGCGCCGCTCGACGGAGCGGGTGCGGCCATCGGAGCCGGTGCCGCCGCCGGCACCGCCGCACCCGACGCGTTCAGCGGCGCACCGCAGGTGCCGCAGAACTTGAAGTTGCGGTTGTTCATGTTCCCGCAGTTGCCGCACTTCACCTGGTCGCCACCGGCGGCCGGAGCTGCAGCGGCCTGGAGAGGCGCGGGCGGTGCAGGCGCAGGCGGCGCCGCGGGCGGAGCACCGAAGCCCCCCTGCGCGGGCGGAGCGCCGAAGCCACCCTGCGGAGCGGGCGCGCCGAAGCCGCCCTGCGCGGGCGGCGCACCGAAGCCACCCTGCGGAGGCGGCGCACCGAACGCGCCGCCTGCGGGCGCCGGACGACCGGGACCGAAGCCGCCCTGCGGCGGGACCGGATTGCCGGCCGGCGGCGTCGGCGCGGTGAAGCTCTTCGGCGCGTGTGCAGCGTCGCGCGGCAGCTCGGCTCCGCAGCCGAGGCAGAACTTGTAGTGATCCTGGTTCTCTTTGCCGCAACGGGGGCAGACGATCACCGGTGGCTCCTTCACGCGATGCGGCAACCGGAAAGGTACCGCAGCGGCGCGACGATACTCGTGCGTAGCGCATGGGGTCAAGCCACCGGACGATGTCGGTAGGCCTCGAAACACCGGCGCTCCGCCGCCCCCGCCTTTCCCGCGCCGCGGCCATCTCCTACACTCCCGTGCCCCGATGGCGGAGGTCGTGCCCAAGCCCGCGAACGTCGCGCCCCAGAGCGGGCCGAGCGCCTCGACGCGGCCGGGCACGAGCGACGCCCCCCCGCCCGGCCCCGATCCGCTGATCGGCGCCGTCCTGGCCGACAAGTTCGAGATCCTCGAGCTGCTCGGCGAGGGCGCGATGGGCCGCATCTATCGCGCCCGGCACCTCACGCTCGATCGCACCGTCGCCATCAAGGTGCTGCACAAGCACCTCGGCGGAGAAGACCGCGTCGCCAAGCGCTTTCATCGCGAGGCGAAGGCGGCCAGCCGCCTCGCGCACCCGAACTCGGTGCACATCATCGACTTCGGCCGCACCGCCGACGGGATCCTCTACATCGCGATGGAGCTGCTCGAGGGCGAGGATCTGCAGACGATCCTCGACCACGACCATCCGCTCTCGCCCGAGCGGATCGCGCTCATCTTGGTGCCGGCCCTGCGCGCCGTGGAAGAGGCGCACCGCGCGGGCGTCATCCACCGCGACTTCAAGCCCGACAACATCATCGTCTGGGAAGATCGGGCCGGCCGCGAGCACGTGAAGGTCTGCGACTTCGGCATCGCGAAGATCCTCGACCCGCAGGAGGGCAACTCGATCACCGTCGACGGCTTCGTGTGCGGCACGCCGCAGTACATGGCGCCGGAGCAAGCGCGCGGCGACGAGATCGACCATCGCGTCGACGTCTATGCCGCCGGCGTCGTCCTCTACCAGATGCTCGTCGGCAAGGTGCCTTTCGGCGGCGACACCACCCTCGGCATCATCACCAAGCACCTGACCGACACGCCGATCCCGCCGCACGTGCGCGCGCCCGAGCTCGGCATCCCGCGCTCGTTCGAGGAGATCGTCGAGAAGGCGATGAGCAAGGATCCCGCGCAGCGCTACCAGAGCGCGGGCGAGATGGCCGACGCGCTCGAGAAGGCCGCCAAGGCGCTCGGCGCGGAGGCGAGCGAGCGGCTCGGGCAGGGCCCCTTCACGCTCGAGCGCACACGCCGCGAGCGCGGCAGCGACGAAGCGACCGCGCGTACGCTCATCGCCCCGAAGACCAAGAAGAGCGCGCCGAGCGAGGCACCGAGCGGCGGGATCCGCAACGCCGCGATCGCCGTCGTCGTGTTGCTCGTCGTGCTCGCCATCGCGTGGTGGGCCCGCACCCAGAGCGGCGCCACGCAGGCGAGCACGTCGCCCCTGCCGCCGACGAGCGCCCCGCCCGAGACGAGGCTCGCCGCACCGCCGCCCACGACCACGGTGATCGAGCCGCCGCCGAGCACGACCGCCGCGATCGAGCCGCCGCCGAGCACGACCGCCGCGATCGAGCCGCCGTCGAGCGTCGCGCTCACGCCCGCCACGAGCGGGATCCGCATCCACGGGCCGCGCCCGACGAGCACGGGCACGCCGCCACCGACGAGCGCGCCTCCCGCGAGCGACGCGCGCAGCGACGGGCAACGGGCGTTCGACGAGGGCCGCCGTCTCTTCCTCGCCAACGACGTGCCCGGCGCCATCGCGCAGTTCGAGGACGCGGCGCGCCTCATGCCCACGAACGCCGAAGTGCAGAAGCAGCTCGGCCGCGCCTACATGCGCGGCGGCGACGTCACGCGCAGCGTCGCCGCCTATCGCCGCTACCTCGCGCTGCGCCCCGACGCCGCGGATCGCGCGATCGTCGAGGGCATCATCGCGCAGCACGAGTGACGATGACGCGCCCTGCTCCCCGCATCGCCCTCGTCACCGGTGCGAGCGCCGGTATCGGCCTGGCGACCGCCGTCGCGCTCGCACGCCGCGGGCTCGCCCTGCGCCTGGTGGGCCGCGACGCCGCCAAGCTCGAGGCCGCCCGCGCGGCCGTCGCGGCGGAGGGCGCCGACGTCGCCACCTTCCGCGCCGATCTCTCGTCGCTCGCCGACGTGCGCGCCCTCGCAGCCGCCGTGCTCGCCCGAGACGAGCCACTGCACGTGCTCGTGAACAACGCGGGCGTCTGGCACCCGACCTTCCGACGCAGCAAGGACGGCTTCGAGGACACGTTCGCCGTCAACCACCTCGCGCACTTCCTGCTGACGCACCTGCTCCTGCCTCGGATGCGGCAGAGCCCCGGCGATCGCCGCATCGTGCACGTGAGCTCCCGCCTGCACGTGCAAGCGGGCGCCACCGGATCGATCCGCGGGCGCATCGTGCACGCGGCGAACGTGCTCGGCCTGCGCGTCGTCGCGCGCGGCGCGCGCTTCGACTTCGACGCGCTCGATCGCGAGGAAGGCTACGAGGGGATCGAGGCTTACGCGCGCAGCAAGCTCGCGCAGGTGATCTTCTCGGCCGAGCTCGCGCGCCGCGAGCGCGAGGTCACTTCGAACGCGGTGCACCCGGGCTCGGTCGCGACCGAAGTGACGCGCGAGAACCGCCTCCTCTTCGCGCTCCAGCCGCTCTCGAAGCTCGTGCTCAAGACCCCCGCGCAGGGCGCGGAGACCAGCGTGCACGTCGCCACGTCGCCGGCCCTCCAAGGCGTCAGCGGCCGCTACTTCGCACGCTCGCGCGAGGCGCCGGCCGCACCGATCGCCGACGATCCGGCGATCGGCGCGCGCCTCTGGGCCCTCAGCGCAGAGCGCGTCGGCCTGCCCGTTTGACGGGGCGCCTCACTCGCTCGTCACGCGACGTTCTGCGCCCGCGCCGACGCGAGGCGCTATTCTCGATCGAACGATGTACGCACGCACGGCGCTCGGCCCTTCACCTCTTCTTACTGCTCTCCTCCTCACCGCCGCGACCGCGCTCGTTCTGCTCGCGAGCGGCTGCGACTGCGCGGGCCCCACGCTGCACGGCGTGGGCTCGAGCTGCACGAGCACCGCGGACTGCGCCACCGGCTTGATCTGCCTGAACCAGGTCTGCTCGACGCCGATCGACGGCGGCGGAGGCCCCGATGCGCGCGTCGACGGCGGCGGAGGCGACGCGGGCACGTGCGCGACGCGGTGCCGGCGCGGCACGATCTGCTGCGGCGACGACGAGGAGTGCGTCGACGACCTCTTCTGCTCGCCCGTCTGCGCGAACGCGCGCTGCGGCGACAACCACCTCACGTGCTGCGGCAGCGGGCAGATCTGCCTCGACGACGTCGTCTGCGCGGCGAGCTGCGAGACCGGCCACGCGCTCTGCGGTGCGGCGCTCGACGTGTGCTGCGACGCGGGCGACGTCTGCGTGCAGAACGCCTGCACGACGCCGGGCGACGCGTGCGCCGACGACTACGACTGCCTCACGGAAGGCACCTACTGCGAGCCCACGATCGGGCACTGCCTTCCGAACCCGGCGCCGCCGCTCTGCGAGGTGCGCCCCACCTTCGATCAGGTCTCGCTCGCGGTGGAGTGGCACTGGGCGGGGGCCATGGTCGGCACGCACTTCTACGTGAACGTCGCCGCCACCCCCGCGGTCGGCGACGTCAGCGGCGACGGCGTGCCCGACGTGGTCGTGCCGGCGTACACCGGAAGCGATCTCGGCGACGCCATCCTCGTCGCGCTGAACGGCCGCGACGGCGCGCTCCTCTGGAGCGTGAGCGGCGCGAACGCTCCGCAGTCGCTCGGCAGCGCCGCCGTCGGCAACCTCGATCCCGCCGACGACGCGCTCGAGGTCGTCTACAAGATCGCGGGCGGCGCGCTCCGCGTGCTCGACGGCGACGGCACGACCGAGCTCGCGCGCCAGACGACCGGCAGCGCGGCCACGACGCGCACCTTCGCTCCGGCGCTCGCCGATCTCGATCACGACGGCGACATCGAGATCGTCGCCGGCTGCCACATCCTCTCGCTCGAGCCGGCCGGTGGCGGCGGCTTCACGCTGCGCCAGCTCGCCGACCAGGGCGCGTGCGCGGAGCCTTCCCAGACGTTCTCGGCGACCGCGATCGCGAACCTCGACGCCGACCCCGACCTCGAGATCACGAGCGGCGGTCACGCGTACGACGCGAACGGGACCGCGCTCTGGACGACGACCGGGACCGACGGCTTGCCCGCGGTCGCCGATCTCGACCTCGACGGCACGCCCGAGGTGATCAACGTCGTGAACGGTCACGTGATCGTCCGGAACGGCGCGACCGGCGCGATCCACGTGGGCACGGGCGGCGACTGGCTCGACCTCGACGTGACCATCCCGGGCGGCGGCAACGGCGGCGCGCCCACGGTCGCCGACTTCGACGCCGACGGGATGCCGGAGATCAGCGCGGCCGGTCAGGGCCGCTACGCGGTGTACGACCTCGACTGCGTGCCCGCGGCCTCGCAGCGCCCGATGCGCGCCGGCGGCGACTGCATGCCGGGGAGCACCAACTTCCTGCGCTGGTCGGCCCCGACGCAGGACATCAGCTCGTCGGTCACCGGCTCGAGCGTGTTCGACTTCCAGGGCGATGGCGTGGCCGAGGTCGTCTACAACGACGAGTGCTGGCTCCACGTCTACGACGGCCGCAACGGCACCGAGGTGCTCGCGATGCCGCGCCCCAACTCGTCGCGCACCGCGCTCGAGTACCCGATCGTCGCCGACGTCGATCGCGACGGGAACAGCGAGATCGTCGTGCCCGCGAACAACGACCAGGCGGTGGGCCGCGATCACTGCGACACCGCGTACGCGATGCGCTTCGGGACGACCGTGGCGATGCTCGACCCGGAGTTCCGCTCCGGCACGCAGGGGATCTACGTGTTCGGCGATCCGAGCGATCGCTGGGTGCGCACGCGCCCGATCTGGAACGAGTACGCCTATCACGTCACCAACGTGGACGATCGCGGCGCCATCCCCACGACCGAGGTCGACAACTGGAGCGTCGACGGCCTGAACGACTATCGCCAGAACGTGCAGGGCGCAGGCGTGTTCAACGCGCCGAACCTCACCGTCACGCTCGACGTGGTCGCGCAGTGCGGCGACTCCTCGATGGTGCTCTCGGCCGTCGTCACGAACGCCGGCAGCCGCGGCGTGCCCGCCGGCGTGCTCGTCGAGCTCTACCAGACGACGCCCGCGCCCGAGACGCTCGTGGGCTCCGCGATGACGACGCAGGCGCTCCTGCCCGGCGGGAGCGAGCGCATCACCGTGACGGCGACGAGCGTCCCGACCGGCGTCGACCTCGTGTACGAGGCGCGCGTCGACGGCGCCTCGAGCTCCATGCCCGTGACGGAGTGCATGGAGGGCGACAACACGGCGCAGGCCGGCGACCGCTGCAACGTGCTCATGTGAAGCGCGGCCACGCCGATCCGTGAAGCGCGCCTCACGGATCTGTGCAGGATCGTGCCGATCGGCGGCGATCCGGGCGGGAATGAGACTTGCTGCGAAGCGGGCCGTACAATGACGGCCATGCTTGCCGCGCTCTCGTCGCCCTCTGCTTGCGCCCGCTGGCTCGCGCTCGGCCTCGTCGTCGTCGCGGGCTGCGGCTCGAAGAACGAGATCGACAAGGGCGGCCCGCCGATCTTCGACGACGCGGGCCCGGGCGACACCGCCGTGCCGAGCGACTTGAGCGTCGACTGCGGCATGCACCACGACCGCTACACGTCACCGCATCGCCCGATCACGGTCATGAGCAGCGCGAGCAGCGCCGCCGGGATCGTGAGCCAGACGTGGTCGATCGAGAGCTCGCCCGCGGGCAGCAGCGGCCTGCTCGAGACGATGGATGCGTTCGCGACGCTCACGCCGCCGGTTCAGGGCGACTACGGCCTGCGCTTCACGGCCGTCGACGGCCGCGGCGAGAGCGCGAGCTGCACGATCACGGTGCACGCCGTCGTCGGCCCGCCGGTCGCGATCTGCCCCGAGGAGCCGATGGTGTTCCGCACGGCCGCGCACGTGCCGGTGCGCATCGAGGGCGACGCGTTCGACGACGTCGGAGTCGTATCGGCGACGTGGGCGATCACGTCGCAGCCCGAAGGATCGATGCCGGTGATCCGCGTGATCGCGGGGCCGGTGGTGGACTTCGTGTCGGCGACGCCGGGCGAGTACCAGATGACGCTGACGGCGGTGGACGCCGACGGAGCGATGGACCGCTGCGTGGTGCAGGTGCACGTGGCGACGCCGCCGACGGTGGAGTGCCCGACGATGCCCGTGACGGGGCCGACGAGGCAGCCGCTGACGGTGACGGCCTCGGCGATGGACGACGGGACGATCGTCAGCACGACGTGGACGCTCGACAACCGCCCCGCCGACAGCGCCGCGACGATCGGCCCGACGACGGGCACGTCGACCACGATCACGCCCGACAAGCGCGGCGTCTACGAGCTCACGTTCACGGCGACCGACGACACGGGCGAGTCGGCGAGCTGCATGGTCACCGTGATCGGCCTGCCCTCGCCGCCGACCGTGACGTGCCCCGATCACGTGGACACGACGCCGCTCGCGACCGCGACCGTCACCGCGACCGTGGTCGACGACGGAACGATCGTCTCGCAGTCGTGGCGAAGCGTGTCGGTGCCGCCCGGCTCGCGCGCCGGCATTCCGACGCCGCCGAACCAGCTGACGACGAGCGTCCCGACCGATCTCGCGGGCGAGTACCCGGTCGAGATCGCGGTGACCGACGACGACGGGAACCGCGCGACCTGCACGACCGTGGTGCGCGCCGTCGCCACCGAGGGCCTGCGCGTCGAGGTGTTCTGGAACACCGACGGCACCGACATGGACACGCACGTCATGCGCCCCGGCGGGACCACGTGGACGGGGAGCGACGACTGCAACTTCCGCAACTGCCAGGGCGGCAGCCAGCTCGAGTGGGGCGCGCCGGGAACCGACGACAACCCGCACCTCGACATCGACGACACGAACGGCTTCGGCCCCGAGAACGTGAACGTCGATCGCCCGCAGCCCGGCGTGTATCGCGTCGGCGTGCACGCGTGGGCCGGCGGCGCGCAGGTAACCGTGCGGATCTACTGCGGGGGCTCCACGACCGAACCGCGGCAGAGCTTCGGGCCGGTCATGATCTCGAGCTCGCCCCAGGATCAGTTCTGGCGTGTCGCCGACGTGGCGATCGACGGGACGAGCTGCACGATCACCTCGCTCGCGAACGCCGCCGGCCAGCCCGACGTGCGCGACGAGCCGGGCCTGCACGGCAGCGGCGCGCCGCGCTGAGGCCCGGCGGCACGCCGACGCTCAGGTGAAGCGCGCGCCGCCGCGACCGGCGCCGTCGCGCTCGAAGGCCTGCACGACGGCGAGGAGCGCGTCGAGCTGCGGCTGGATCTGCTCCGCGCGCGCGATGCCGGCCTGCGTGACGCGGACGCAGCCGCCGTCGAGGTGGAGCATCGGCGCGCTCCGGACCGCCTCGAGCAGCGCCGCGCGCACGCCGGGCGTGAGCACGTCACGCGCGAGCTCCTCGGACGATCCGCGGATGCGGAACGCGGCGTCGAACGGGGCGTCGCCCACCTGGATGTCCTGACCGCCGAACACCTTGCCGATCATGTCGGCGAGGCCCTCGCGCGTGACGCTGAGGTCGTTCGTGTGGATGGGCAGGCGCACCGCGAGATCGTGGCGATAGTGGCGATGGCCTTTGTGGCCGCGCCACATCTCGTGCTGAAGCGATATCGTCGCGCCTCGGTACGAGCCGTGGAACCCCGTCATCGGATAGGTCCCCGTCAGAGGGATCCCGGTCTCCTGCGAGAAGCGCTGCCAAGCGGCGATCGCGGCGTTGCGCTGTTGGACGCTGAAGGCGATCAGCACCACGAACAGCAGGATGAACATTCCGATGAGCGCCAGCGGCGCGAGCGATGCCCCAATCATCGGGGAGCATCTTGCGCCGAACCGCCGCCGCCGAGAAGAGGGGGACGCGCGCGGGCCATCACCATGGCCGTGCTCGGGGCCGCGCCGCTCGCGCTCGTGACGCGCCTGGCCGAGGGCGCGAGCGCGGCCGAGCACCTCGCAGCCGTGCTCGCTTTCGTCGTGGCGGCGGGCGCGTGCGCGGGGATCGCAGGGCGCGGAGCGAGCCTCTTCGCGAGCATGCTCGCGCCGAGGCACGGCGCGCTCGCGCTCGTCTCGTTCGGTCTCGCTTCCCTCGGCGTCGCCGGGCTCGGAGTCGCCGTGCTCGCTTCGCTCGCGTGGGCGCTCCACCACCACGAGGCCCTCGAGGTCGACGAGCGCACGCTCGATCCCGCGGAAGAGCGACGCGCCCGCGTGCTGTTCGCGCTCGCCGCGCTCGGCGGCGGCGTGCCGATCGCGCTCTGGGTCGCGCCGCTCGCGCTCGACGCGCCTTCGATCGACGAAGAAGTGCTCTGGGCCGGCACCTCGCGCTTCCAGCGGCTCTTCGTGACGCAGGCGCGGGGCGCGGTGCGCCTCTGGCTCGACGGTCATCTCCAGCTCGAGTCGGGCGACGAGGCCGCCTACCACGAGACGCTCGTGCATCCGGCGCTCGCCGCGGCGCGCAGCGCGGAGCGCGTCCTGGTGCTCGGGGGCGGGGATGGCCTCGTCGCGCGCGAGCTGCTCCGCGATGCGCGCGTGCGCGAGATCGTCGTCGTCGACATCGACCGTGCGGTGACCTCGCTCGCGCGTCGCTTCGGGCCGCTCCGCGCGATCGGCGGCGAGGCGCTCGACGATCCGCGCGTGCGCCTCGTGCACGCCGACGCCCGGACGTGGGCGCCGAAGGCCCATCGGGAGGGGCTGCGCTTCGACGTCGTCGTCGGCGATCTGCCGGATCCGACGAGCGAGGTGCTCGCCGCGCTCTTCGCGCGCGAGTCGATCGCCTCGTTCGCCGCGCTCCTGACCGAGGGCGGCGTGTTCGCACTCCAAGCCGGCGCGCCGCGCACCACGCCCCGCGCGCTCGCTTCGATCGTGCGCACGATCGAGGCCGCCGGCCTGAAGGCGACGGCGCTCGCGTTCGACGAGCCCGTCGCCTTCGGAGGCACGGCGGTGGCCCTCGGCGCGCGCGATCGGGCCCCCCGGCCCTCGGCACTGCGGGCCCCGACGAGCTGGCTCACGCCCGCGCGGCTCGAGGCGTCGCTGCACACGGGCCTGCCGGAAGCCCGCATCACCACGCTGGCCGACCTCGCCGTGCTCGGGTATCTCCGCGAGGCGATGCGAGCCCCCGAGCGCTGGACCTCCTCGTGACGACCGTCGGAACGCACCTGCTGGCCGAGTACCGCGGGATCGACGCAGCGCTGCTCGACGACGCCACGGGGCTCGAGGCGATCCTCGTCGAAGCGGCGCACGCCGCGGGCGCACGCGTGCTCGATCAGCGCTTCCATCGCTTCGACGGCGGTGGCGTCAGCGGCTTTCTCCTCCTCGCCGAGTCGCACGTGTCGATCCACACGTGGCCGAGCGAGCGCCGCGCCGCCGTCGACGTCTACACCTGCGGCGACGCGCGGCCCGATCGCGCGCACGAGGTCTTCCTCGCGCGCCTCGCGCCGAGCACGGTCGAGGTCGTCACTCTGCGACGCGGCGCGCGGATCGAGCGCTTGCCCTGAGAGGGTGACAGGAAGCCTGTCGCCCTCTCTCGCGGAGCGATACGAGGGGGAGGCTCCATCGGGATTCACTCCCGATGGAGGGGGCCGCGTATCGGCCCCCGAGGACTGAGAGCGTGACAGGAAGCCTGTCGCCCTCTCTCGCGGAGCGATACGAGGGGGAGGCTCCATCGGGATTCACTCCCGAGGGAGGGGGCCGCGTATCGGCCCCCCGAGGACTGAGAGCGTGACAGGAAGCCTGTCGCCCTCTCTCGCGGAGCGATACGAGGGGGAGGCTCCAGCGGGATTCACTCCCGATGGAGGGGGCCGCGTATCGGCCCCCGAGGACTGAGAGGGTGACAGGAGACCTGTCGCCCTCTCCGTCGGAGCGATACGAGGGGGAGGCTCCAGCGGGATTCACTCCCGATGGAGGGGGCCGCGTATCGGCCCACGAGGACTGAGCGGCGGCTCGACGCGCACCCGGCCTCTCGCCCAGGTCTGCTCGCGCATCGCGCGCGGGATCCCCTCGACGAGCGGCGCGCGCTCCGGCAGCGCGTGCCACGTGAGCGCCCAGCGGACCTCGCGCGCGCGGCCGGGCAGCACGAAGCGGAGCACGCGCTCGGCGCTCGGGAGCACGCGCTGATCGGCGATCTCGCGCCGCTCGCCGTCCTCGTCCAGCGCGAAGAGGCGCGAGAGCTCGGCCTCGGCGCGCGCGCCGCCCGTGCCCGTGACCGCGAAGATCACGCGACGGTAGAGATCCCCCGTGGGGACGGCGTGGCCGGCGCGCGTGACGAGGCGCGCCTCCACGATCGTCGCGCGCCCCTCGAGGCGGGCCGTCACGCGCAGATCGAGCGCCTCGGCCGTGAGCGCTGGATCGCGGCCGCCCAGCACGTCGTGCGAGCGGCCGGCGCGGACGCCGCGCGCGCGATCCGGCATGTGACAGCCCGCGCAGCTCGCGATCGCGCCGCCGCTCCGCCACTCCGAGACGGTGCGCTGCATCGCTTCCGGATGATCGTGGCGAGAGGGGAACGCGAACTCGTGGCAAGGCGCGCAACGGTCGGTGGTGAGCACGTCCTCGGCGACGACGCGCGTCTCGTGCGGCGCGCGTCCACTCGCGTGCACGCTCTCGATGCGTCCCTCGCGCACGTGACAGCTCGCGCAGCCGACGCCCTCGTGCGCGCGCGGGTCGCTCGCATCGCGGGCGAGCGGCGCGTGGCACGCCACGCAGCGCGGCGAGCGCTCGCCGTCGCCGAGCGCCGCCCCCCACTCGCGCTGGAACAGCGGGTCGTCGAACGCGCTCGCGTGCATCGATGCGGCGTGCTCGGCCGCCGCGTCCTCGTGGCAGCGCGCGCATCGTTCGAAGCGCGCGGGCAACGCCGTGGGCGCCGCATCGACCGAGCCCGCGTCCGCGCTTCCGGCATCGCCCGACGCGAGGCGGGGCGCCGAGGCACCGACGGACGGCGGCGGCGCGGCGCAAGCCACGAGGCCGATCCCGAGGGCGAAGGGCACCCAGCGCATCCGACTCGGTCAGCCCGGCGCGTCCGCCACGAGCGCGTGCGTCTCCGCGTCCCAGTGGAACGTTCGGATCGGCCCGCCCGGCGAGGGGACCGCGAGCGGCCAGAACCCGCGGCCCGAGGGCCCGACGGTGGCCGGCGCGAGCACGTCGTTGGCGATCGAAGGATGGTGCATGCCCGCCTGCTCCCAGATCGGCGCGGCGGCGCCCACACGCAGGGCCAGCCATCGTGCCCCCGCGCTCGGCGTGGTCCCCGTCTCGAGCAGCACGAGGGCCTCGCCGCCCATCCGCTCGGTGCGCGTCACGAGCGCGTCCACGACCGTTCCTTCGACGGTCCAGCTCCCGATCTCGCTGCCGGTGCGGCACGAGCGCGAGAGCGCACGCAGCGAGGCCCAGCTCCGCGTCGCGTCGTGCGCGAGGAAGAGCACCGCCGGGGAGAGGTGACCGGCCTGGGGCGCGAGGTCCCGGATCCGCAGGATCGTGCTGCGCGCCTCGGCGGGCAGCGTGGCGGCGAACGCCGAGGCATCGGGCAGGCACGAGCCCCCGTCGTCGAGGTAGCGGCCGGAGGAGAAGCCGTCCACGTCGCCCGAGACGACCACGCGCAGCCAGTCGCGACGCCCGCCGCCCGCGACGACGGTGCCGACGACGACGGCGCCGCGAGGAAGCGTCGCCACCCAACCGCTGCTGCTCGTCCCCGCCGTGCGCACGTTGACCGATCCCGTCGCCCGCTCGAGCACGAAGGGGCTCACCACGGTTCCGGTCTCGAGGGGCTCGAGCGGAGCGCTCCCGAGCGCGCGCGCCGCCTCGCGCGCCGTCTCGACGTCGACGGCGGCGTCGATCGCCAAGCGCACCTCCGAGCCATCGAGGAAGCCGACGGCGGATCGCAGACGCGGGTCGAGCGCCGCCCAGCGCACGGCCGCCTCGCGCAAGGGAACGGCCGGGCCCACGGCCCAGGGCCCCACGGCCCGCTCCTGTCCGGGCGTCGCGGCCGGGGCCTCCGCCGTCGCCTCCGCAGCGAACGCGCCCAGGCGGAGCATGCGGGCGATCGGACCGTCGGCGCTCACGTGATCGAGCAGCTGCTCGTAGGGGATGTCCGCGTGCACGGGCGTCGCGCCGAAGAGCTGGTGCGGCGCCCAGTAGACACGGAGCGCATGGTCGCCGAGGACCGTCAGGTAGGGCTCGTAGGCCTCGCTCCCGCCTTCCGATGCGATGGCGAGCGCCGCGACGACCGGCTCGGCGGTGCCGATGTCGTCCACGAGCCCGGTCTCGGTGGAGCGCCGCACCTCGTCGCCTTCGATGACGTACGTGAAGTCCGCGTACGACCAACCCGGCTCGTACTCGCGCTCGACCAGATCTTCCCAGTCGGCGGTACAGACGAGGGACACGAGCACGCGCGTCGCGGCGACGGGAGCGCAACCGACGTCCATCCTCTCGGCCCGCTCGCCCTCGTCGCGCACGTCGTCCACGAACTGCCGCACGTCTTCGTCGACGAGCGCCTGGATGCGCGAGCGCGCGGTCGGCGACGGATGGAGGAATCGCACCGTGGCGATCCCGTCGGGCGTGACGGCGTCGACGACGTCGATGCGCTGCACGTAGCGCCCGCGCAGCTCGGCCGGCTGCGCCGTGGCTGCGAGGGATGCCGCTTCGGTCGCGGGCGGCGGCGCCTCGCTCGGCGCGGGCGCCTCGGTGAGCGCCGTGGTCGGCGGCGCGGGCGGCGCGCTGGAGGGCGGCGGCTCGGGGGTCGCGTGGACCTCCGGCACGGAGCTCGGCGGCGCGCTCCCACCCGAGCACGCCACCCCGACCAGTGCGAGCACCGCGGCTCCGATCCCCCATCGCATCGCCGGCATACGCCTCCGCGGGGGATCATCGACGAGCGGCCGCCGCGCGTCGAGGGCCCTTCAGAAGCCCGGCGGCAAGAGCTGCGCGGGCCAGTCGTGCGCGACCGCGAGCGAGGCGAGGTCCATCGAGATCGCGACCGAGACGTGGATGAGGAAGCCGCTCCAGATCGAGCGCGTCTTCATCGAGAGCGTGCCGAGGAAGAGGCCGGCGACGATCGCGGCGAGCGTCTCGGGGAAGGGCTTGCCGAAGTGGATCATGCAGTAGGGCACGACCATCGCGAAGATCGCGTAGCTGCCGAGCTGCCGCTTCATCGCGCGCAGCCAGAAGCCGCGGAAGAAGAACTCGAGGCTGAAGAACTGCGCGGCGTAGATCAGCTCCCACGCCCCGAAGTCGAGCCAGCTGCGGCCGGCCTGGTGATAGAACGGGTAGTACGTCTGGAAGTTCTCGTCGTTGCGCGCGACGAAGATCACGCAGACGAACACCACGCAGTAGCCGAGCACGTAGATCCACGCGTGCTCGAGGAAGCCCTTCGTCTCGAGCCCTTGGTCCCGCAGGCGCTCGCGGAAGCCGAGCTTCACGACGAGCGCGGGGATCAGGAGGTAGCCGCCCACGCGGAACAGGCCCCACCACACGAAGATCCAGAGCTCGACGAAGTCGCCGCTGCGGATTTCGCCGCAGAAGGTCTCCGGCGGGCGCCCGAAGCGCATCGGCTCGCAGGCCTCGAGCACGTTGCGGAACGTGGCCTCGTGCCCGAAGTACTCCATGAGCGCCAGGCACACCGCGCCCGTCGCGAGCGCGAAGAGTGGGCGATAGTCGTAGGCGCCGGCCGGTTGCGCCGCGCGCTCGGCCGCCGCCTCGGCGTCGATCTCGCGCCACGAGTCGAGGAAGAAGTGCAACGGGTGGAGCGAGATCAGCTTCGGGCGCAGCGAGGGAAAGGCCTCGAGCAGGATCCGGTAGCCGCCCGCGAGCACGGCGAGCGCGAGGCCGAGCTCGAGCAGCCACGCGCGCTCGCCGAAGTGGCCGGCGAGGCCGAGCACGAGCACGACCGCGAAGAGCACGTTGGAGGTGATCCGGAAGTGCCGGAGCTCCCACGCGCCGTCCTCGCTCGCTCGCGCGCGGGTCGTGCCCTCCCCGGCCACCGTGGTCAGCCCGCGGCCTTGGCCGCGCCCGCATCGAGCCGCGCGAGCGTGCGCTCCTTGCCGAGCACGTCCATCACCTCGAAGAGGCCCGGGCTCTGCGTCTTGCCCGTCATCGCCACGCGCGCCGGCTGCGCCACGTTCTTCATCTGGAGGCCCGTCTTCTCGAGCCACGCCGTGACCGCGGCCTCGATCGTCTTCTGATCGAAGGGCGTCACGCCCTGGACGACCTCGCGGAGCGCGCGCAGGTGCGCCTCGTTCTCCTTCACGAGGAACTTCGCCACCGCCTTCTCGTCGAACGCGAGCGGCTCGCGGAAGTAGAAGTCGACCATCTCGGCCGCCTCGGTGAGCGTGGTCGCACGCGTCTTCACGGTCTCGATCGCTGCCGCGAGGTGCGCGTCGGAGTCGATCGCGGCGCCCTCCTTGATCCGCGGGCGCACGAGCGCGCCGAGCTCGGCGCCGCTCTTCATCCGCAGGTGCGAGGCCTGCACGAACTGGAACTTCTTGAGGTCGTACTGCGCCGCGGTGCGACCGCAGTGGTCCCAGCCGAAGAACTTCACGAGCTCGTCCCGCGTGAACACTTCCTGATCGCCGTGCGACCAGCCCAGGCGCGCGAGGTAATTGAGCACCGCGTCGGGCAAGAAGCCCATGTCGCGGTACTCGCCGACGCTGACCGCCGCCGTGCGCTTGCTGAGCTTCTTGCCGTCCGGGCCGTTGATCATCGGCAGGTGCGCGAACTTCGGCAGCGACTCGCCGAGCGCCTCGAAGAGCAAGATCTGGATGGGTGTGTTGACGACGTGATCGTCGCCGCGCGCGACGAGCGTGATGCCCATCGTGACGTCGTCGACGACGCAGCCGAAGTTGTAGAGCGGGATGCCGTTCTGCCGCATCAGGACCACGTCCTGCTGCTGCTCGTTCGGCACGTCGATGCGGCCCTTCACGAGATCGTTCCAGCCCGTGACGCCGCTCGCGGGCGCCTTGAGGCGCACCACGAACGGCTTGTCCGGCTGGTCGGTGCGGTTCCGACACGTGCCCGGGTACTTGAAGAACTTGCCGGCCTTCTGCGCGGCCTCGCGCTGCACGTCGAGCTCTTCCTTCGTGCAATAGCACCGGAAGGCGTGGCCCCGCGTGATCAGGCGCTCGGCGAACTCCTGGTAGAGCTTGGTGCGCTGCGTCTGGAAGTACGGCGCGTGCGGCTCCTTGGCGCCCGGGCCTTCGTCCCAGTCGAGCCCGAGCCAGCGCATCGAGTCGAAGATCACCTTCACGCTCTCTTCGGTGGAGCGCTCCTGATCGGTGTCCTCGATGCGGAGGAGGAAGGTGCCGCCCTGCTGCCTGGCCCAGAGCCAGTTGTAGAGCGCGGTACGGACGCCGCCGATGTGGAGATAGCCCGTCGGCGACGGTGCGAAGCGAACGCGGTCGGTCATGGGAGGACGGGACCGTTAGCACGCCCTCGCGGGAACTGCCTGCCTACCGCAGGGGGACGAGCGGCAGCGCCAGCTCGCGGGCGAGGGAGCGCGCGTGCTCGACGAGGTCGCCGCCCAGCACCAGCGTGGCCTCGTCGTCGAAGGGCGTGGGATCGCGGTTCACGATCGCCACCTTCGCGCCGCGATCGAGCGCGCGCGGCACGAGATCGGCGACCGGCGCGACGGCGAGCGAGGTGCCGATCGCGACCAGCAGATCGCAGCTCCCCACGGCGCTCTCGGCGCGCGCGAAGCTCTCGTCGAGCGGCTCACCGAAGAGCACCACGTCCGGCTTCACGAGGCCGCTGCAGATCGTACAGGTCGGGATCTCGCCGGGGCGCAGCTCCTCGAGGAAGCGTGCCGTCTCGTAGCGCGCGCCACACTGCAGGCAGCGCGCGCGGCGGAAGCTGCCGTGCACCTCGAGCGGGTCGCGCGAGCCGGCGAGCGAGTGCAGTCCGTCCACGTTCTGCGTGATCAGCGTGTGGACGAGGCCGCGATCCTCGAGGCGCGCGATCGCGCGGTGCGCGTCGTTCGGACGCGCCGCCGCGAGGCCGCCGAAGAAGCGGGACCAGAACGCGTAGAACCCGCGCGGGTCGTTGCGGAAGCCCTCGATCGTGGCGACGCGGGCCGCGTCCTCGCGCGACCAGAGGCCGTGGTCGCCGCGGAAGTCGGGGATGCCCGAGGCCGTGGAGACACCGGCGCCGGTGAGCACGACGCAGGCGCGCGAGGCGCGGATCAGGGCCGCGAGGGACTCTGCCATCGAGCGCAGGGCCTCAGGTGGGCGGCGGCGCCGGCGTGCCGGCGCTGGTGATGGGCGGAGCCGGGATCGAGCCCGGCGGGAGGTCGCCTTCGCGCGGCGAGGCGAGCTGCGTGCGGAGGAAGTCCTCCGTCTGGTCGAGCGTGGCCGGCGCGGCGCCGAAGAGGACCACGCCGTGCGCGTCGCCGGGCACGATCACGGGCTCGGTCGCCCCGAGACGCCCGAGCAGCCGCGCGGTGTTCACGTTGTCGCTCTCGTCCTCACCGACGATCGCGAGCATCGGGCGGCCGTCGAGGCGCGACGCCGGGCCGATCGTGTCGACGCCGTGGTACGCGCGCCCCGGCGAGAGCAAGACGAGCGCGGCGAGGTGCGGCTCGTCGGCCGCCGCGAGGAGCACGGCCGAAGCGCCGATGCTCGCGCCCACCGCGGCGATCGCGCGCGGGTGCAGGCCCGACGCATCGCTCGCGAGCCATGCCGAGGCCGCGCTCACGTCCAGCCGGCTCGCGGTCCAGGCCTCGGTGTCGAAGGAATTCCAGTCGAGCGCACCGCTCGGCCCCTGCACGCTCTCACCGTGGCCGCGCAGGTCGATCGCGAGCGTGGTCAGCGAGCGCTCGAGCGCGAGCCGGTCGATGAGCGGCGCCCACTCGGCGCGCGTGCTCCCGAGCTGGTGGACGAGCACGACGGCGGGCGCGTCGTCGACGGAGCCCGGCCGGAGCGTGCCGTGGATCGTCACTCCGTCGCTGGTCGTGAAGCTCACCTCGCGCGCCGGACGGGCATCGACGCGGGCCACGACGGGCGCGGGGGTGGGCGTGGGCTCCGTCTCGGCCGAGGCCGCATGGTGCCGCGGGCGCTCCCCGCCACCACAGGCCGTGCTCCACAAGGAGAGCGCGAGGAGTGCCCCGCCGAACCGAGCGCGAACGAGCGACATGGCGCGCACTCTATCTCTGGACGCGAGGCTTGTCCGCGGTCGCCGCGCCCCGGGCCGGCGGCGCGGCCCCTCACCACACCACGGGTCGCGGTGTGTTCACGCGCTCGAGCGTCGTGGCCGTGCCGGACCCCAGCTGGCCCCAGCCGGTGTCGCCCCAGCAGTAGGTGACGTCGCGCGCGGTGGTCGCGCAGCTGTGGCTCGCGCCGGTCGTGACGAGGACCGCGTCGTCGATGCCGGCGACGCGCGTCGGCACGAGCCGCTGGTAGGAGCCCCCGAGGACCGTGCCGTCGCCGCACTGGCCGCGACCACAATCGCCCCAGCAGTAGATCCCGCCGTCGTCGCCGATCGCGCACGTGTGGCCGTCGCCCGCGTCGAGCGCGAGGAAGGGCACCGGCGTCGAGATCACCACGGGCAGGAACCGGTCGTCGGACGCGTTGCCGTCGCCCACCCATCCGGGAAAGCCCCAGCAGTGCGTGGCGCCGTCGGTCGTCAGGGCGCACGTGTGGCGGCCACCCGCGGCGAGCAGCGAGGTGCCCGTGAGCCCCATGACGTCGACGGGCCTCCGGGTGTCCATCTGGTCGCCGGTGCCGAGCTGGCCGTAGTCGTTCGCGCCCCAGCAGTAGGCCGTTCCATCCTGGCGCACGCCGCAGCTCTGCGTCGAGCTCGTGCCGGTGCCGCCGTTCGGCGCGAGCGAGAGGCTCTCGACGCCGGCGAGGCCCGCGACCGCAGTCGGGCTCGTGGTCCCACCGAGGTCGTTGCCGGTGTCGCCGAGACGGCCCCAGCACCAGACGCTTCCATCGTCCCGCAGCGCGCAGGCGATGTAGACGCCCGCCTCCACGGCGACCACGTGGTCGAGACCGGGGACGGCGATCGGGGTCGGGTGATCGTCGGTCGTTCCATCACCGAGCCGGCCGTTCGCGCCCCCACCCCAGCAGCTGACCGTCCCCGTCACGTGACGCGCACACGCGAGCTCCACGCCCACCGACACTTCGACCGCGTCGGAGATCCCCACGACCTCGAGCGGCTGCGCCGACGAGGCTTCCGTCGAGCCGGCGCCGAGCTGGCGCTCGCCGTTGTCGCCCCAGCACCGGATCGTGCCATCCACGAGCACCGCACACGTCTCGTTCGCGCCGGCCGAGAGATCCACGACGTGAGGGCCCGGCGGTACGGCCGCGTCCTGGTCCCCGCCACCGCCGCCGGTGTCCGTGCCGGGTGCGTCCACGCCTCCTCCGCCCGCATCGCTGCCGGCAGCGTCGCGCGCGTCGGTCGCGGGGGTCGAGCATCCGAGCAGAGCGGCGAGAGCGAGAAGGCGAGCGGTAGAAAGGTGCATGTCTGCTCCGAGCTGCATCGAGCGTGCCGACGGGTACGTCGGTCTACGGCGAGCCACGAGCGGCCTTCCTCACGCTCGCGCGCGCGCGCTCGCTCGTCGCGTCAACGCTCGACGCGCACGATCCGGTCGTGTGCGAGCGCGCCGAGCAGCGCATCGAGCGCGCGATCGACTTGCGCCGCGTCGCGGCCGTCGACCGTCACCTTCACCGTGTACTCGGGGTCCCCGAGCTTGGGGTAGCTGCCGATGCGGATGCCGTCGAAGCGCGCCTCCACGCTCGCGAGGAGCGCCGCGATCTCGCCCTCGTCGCACGACGTGAACACGGCGCGCGTCTGGAAGGGGTCGGCCCGCCCGAGGCGGGCACGCACGACCTCGAACTTCATGCGGAAGATCTGCGGAACGCCCGGCAGCACCCACACGTTCTCCACGCGCAGCACGGGCCACGACATCGACTCGCTCTGGACCAGCTCGCCGCCCTCGGGCATCTCGGCCATGCGCAGGTGCCCGTCCGTCGTGCGCGGGCCGAAGTGATCGCGGATGCGCTGCTCGAGCGCCGGATCGCGCACGATCGGGCGCCCGAAGGAGCGGGCCACCGCGGGGATGGTGACGTCGTCGTGCGTGGGCCCGACCCCGCCGCTCGTGAAGACCACGTCGTGGCTCTCGCGCAGCGCGCGCACGTCGGCCGCGATCACGGCCTCGTCGTCCTCGCAGACCACGATGCGCGCGAGCGTGACGCCGAGCGCGAAGAGCTCCTTCGCGAGGAAGGGCACGTTCTCCTCGACGACCTTGCCCGTGAGGATCTCGTTGCCGATCACGAGGAACGCCGCGCGCACCGCCACGCGGCGATGGTACGCCGGCCGCGCGCGGGCCGCCTCAATTCGATTCGGCTCGCCCGCTCCGGTCCCTCCCGTCCGCGGGCTGCGCCCGCTCCCGTCCGGGCCCTCCGGGGCGAGCACTCCTTCCTTCAATTCGGCGTGATGACGACCGAGCGCTGGTCGAGCTGGGTCACGGCGCGGCAGAACTGCGCGAACGCGGGATAGGTGGCGACCGGCACGAGCGCCAGCGGCAAGTGGGTGCGGCGCTCGAGGACGATCGCGCCCTCCTGCCCGCGGGAGACCGCGAGCGTGGCACGCGCGCCCAGCGGCCCCTCGAGCTGCGCGGCCTCGGGAGCGTGGAGCACGCCCGGCCCGCGCACCTCGAGGCGCACCGTCTGCTCGACCTCGCCGACGAGCTCGGTCGTCGTGCGCGTCTGCAGACGCGCGAAGGCGTTCTCGAGACCGCTCCCGAAGAGCGGCACGACGTGGAATCCATCGCGTGCCGGACGGATGAGCCCGGCCGTGTCGGCGACGAACGAGACCGAGAGCGGCCCCTCCCAGTCGTCGAGGCCCTCGACGCGGATGCTCTCGGGATCGGCGCTGCCGCCCGGCACGATGGACGGCACGAAGCGCTCGGCGATCACGGCCGCGCGCTCGGCCGGCGCGACGCCCTCGATCCCGGTGCGGAGCTCGGCCGCCGAGCCGCCCGCGAACGTCAGCGTGAGCGTGGCGCGCGCGACGCCGTTCGGCGCGATGTCGACCGTCCCCGCGAACGTCTGGCTCGAGGGCGTGCCCTGCGCCTCGGGGAGCGTCACGTGACGAAGCCCCGGCTCGATCACGATCGCGTCCTGTCCGCGGAGCCCGGGCACGAGGTAGTCGTGCGCCACGCCGCGGCCGAGCGAGCTGAGGAACACCGGGCCCTCGGGGAGGGTCACCATCACCAGCGTCGCGTCGTAGACGTCCGCGTCGGGCGCGCCCTCCACGGGCTGCTCGCCCCCGAGCGCGCGCGCGTAGACGATCCGCGCCGAGAGGCCCGCGCGCTCGAAGAGGTAGCGCATCACGCGCGAGCGGCTGCCGCGTCGCGCCGCGAGCATGAGCGGAGCCGACTGGAAGAACGCGCCGTCGGCGGGCTCCACGTTGTCGGTCACCCAGCGATGGATGCGCTGCACGCGCTGGCGCGGCGTCAGATCGGCCGTGTGCTCGAAGATCTCGTCCTCGAGCAGGCGGTCGGCCGCCGGATCGGCCACGTCGAGACCGAGCAGGCCGTCGTAGACACCCTCGTACATGCGCTCCCACGTGACGCGCGCGACCGCCCGCAGGCTCGGCAGCACCGGCGGCTGCGCCACCCAGTTCGGCTCCTGCACGAGCGGCTGCACCTGCTCCATCACGAAGCGGCTCGTGCGCAGGCCGTTCGCCTCGGTGACGGTCGGCGGCGGCACCGGCCCGCGCACGTCGAAGACGAGCGGGAAATCGACGGGGGCCACGAACACGATCTCGGAGTGATCGAAGGGCGAGCTGAAGTTCTGGAAGACCCAGCCGCCCGACTCGTACGCGTCACCCCAGACGGGCGCATGGTCGCGGACGATCTCGTACTCGACGTAGTCGCCGATCTCGAGCGGCGGCATGTCGGTGCTGCTGCCGATGTCGTCGGGCTCGCGCGTCGAGCCGTCGGGGCCGATGGCGCGGACGGTGAGGACGCGGCCCGAGAGATTCAGCGAGCCGTACTCTTCGACGCCCTCCGCCGTCTGCACGCGGAAGATCTGGTGCACGAGGTCGAGCGCGCTGCCATCGGCGAACACGCGCGTGACCTCGTAGTCGAACACGAGCACGGCGGCATGCCCGTCGTAGGCGCGGCCCGAGGCTTCGAAGCGCCGCACGACGTCGAGCCCGTCGACGCGCCAGGGATCCATCACGTCGCGGCCCGAGAGCGCGTACTCGAGGCTCCGCAGGTCGGAGGCGCGGCGGGGCGCGCGATCGGCCTCGGCCTCGAGCGCGGCGAGCGCATCCGCGTGGCGGCCCTCGGCATAGCGGCGATCGACCTCGCGCACGATCGTCGCGCCGGCAGCCGCCTCGGCCTCTTCTTCGGCGACCAGGCGATCTTCCTCCGCACGGTCGCCCGAGGCGCGCGCGATCCGAAGCGCGAGCCCACGACGGTCCGCTTCGTCGGCGAGAGGAGAGAGGCGCGCGAGCTCGGCGCGGGCGCCGGCGTAGTCGTGCCGCCCGAGCAGGAGATCGAAGCGCGCCGTGCTCGTCGCATCGCACCCCTCGAGCGCGTCGAGGAGCGGCTCGATGCGGTCGATTCTCCCACGCTCGGCGAGCGTCGCGAACTGCGCCTCGATCACCGCGCACGCGTCGGGGCGGAGCGCGACGGCCCGCGCGAGCGCGGCGTCCGCATCGGCCACGTAGCCGGCCGAGGCCAGCGTCTGGGCGAGCCCGAGCTGGACGGTCGCCATGTGCGCGAAGCGATCGGCCACCTGGCGGCGCGCCGCGAGCGACTCGACGTCGCCCGTCTCGAGCGCGGCCTGACGCGACGCAGGCCAGTACGCCTCCGGATCGCGCGAGGCCGCGAGTGCCACGAGGCGACGCTCGTCGTCGGAGCGACGCGTGTCGGGCACGAAGGGATCGATCGACGCGATGCGCGCGGCGAGCGAGAGCAGCGCGGTCGACGAAGCGTCGGAGACGCGCGTGCGGAGCAGCTCACGCGCGCCGACGGTGTCTCCGCGATCGGTCTGCGCGTCGGCCGTGACGAAGAGCGCGAGCGGCCCTTCCGGATCGGTGGGGAGCGTGAGCCCCGCGTCCGGCGTGTAGTCCCCCGCGGCGTGGTCGAGCAGCCACGAGAGCGTCGGTGCCGCCGCGCGCGCGCTGATCTTCAGCTCCACCTCGTGATCGCCCGCCGTCAGGTCGAGCGGCAGGTAGATCGTCGAGGGATGCCAGCTCGCGCGGCGATCCACGCGCGCGCGCACCTCTCCGTCCACGCTCACCTGCACGTTGCCCGTCGCGCTGATGGCGAGGACGTGGCGGCCGCCGACGCCCGCGTGGAGCGTGGCCTCGACGATGCGCGTGCCCGCCCCGCGCGCCTCGACGGGCGCGTGCGAGGTCAGCGCGAAGCCGCCGTGCTCCGCCGTCACCGTTCGCGTGTCGACCTCGCCACGCCCCGGCCCGAGGTCGTAACGCGCGGCGAGAGGGCCACGGCCCTCGGCCGGCAGCGTCTCGTCGAAGGGCGCGAGCGTGGTGAGCCCGAACGGGCCCGCCACGCGCACCTCGGTCGGTGCGCCCATCACCCCGAGCAAGCGCGTCTCTTCGGCGGCGTCGCCGCGCGCGATGGCGAGCGAGGTGAGCCAGAAGAGAAGCTGCCTCCGCACGACGATGCCGACGTGGCCGGGCCGCGCGAACGCCGCCTCGACCACGGGCCGCACCCGCTCGACGAAGCGCGGCGCGTCGGTGCGCAGGTCGTGGAGGTACGCGAGCGACGACTCCGCGTAGAGCGGCGCGAGCGGATCGTCGCTCGCAGGCGCGCCGGCGATCACCGCGAGGAACGCGTCGAGCGCGTCGTCCGCGTGCCCATGCTGCTCGGCGAACACGCCACGCAGATACGCGAGGCCGACGTCTCCGGGCGCGAGCTCCGTCGCGTGCGCGATCGCGTCCTCGGCGCGCGTCGCGTCGCCTCCGTCGCCCAGCGCCTCCCACTCGGCGAGGCGCCGCTGCGCCGCCGGATCGCTCGGGTGCGCGGCCGCTTCTTCGCGCACGCGCTCGATCTCGGCCTGCGTGTGCGGGAGCGTGGAGCCTTGGGACCCGGTGCCGCCGCAGCCGGCGGCGAGGAAGAGGAGCGCCGCAGCGAGGCGGCCGTGCCATCCAGGGCGACTCATCGCACGCCTCCGATCGAGATCCGTCCGCGCAACAAAGCGTCCGCGCGCTCGCACCAGGCGCGGAACGCCGGGTACTCCTCGGGCGGGATCCGGTCCACGACCATCTCGAGGTGCGTCTCCACCGTCACCTCGCTCGTGCCGGGCGCGACGCGCATCACGAGGCGGCCGAAGCGCGACTCGATCGTGCCGCCATCGGGCGTCTCGATGATGGAGCCGCCCGCGGGCGCACGCACCACGCGTCTCTCGTCGTAGTGGAAGGGCGGCCCGAGGCTCAGCGCGTGCCGCCGCGTCGCGAGCGGCGCCCAGCTCTGCACGAAGCCGCCCAGCGTGGTCCCCCCGACCCGCACCGTGCTGCCGTCGCGCTCGCCGATCTGCGGCACGTGGCCCGACCACGAGTAGCGCAGCGTGCTCTCGCGATCGCCGACCGTGGGGAAGGCCTGCGCGTCGAGCTCGAGGCCCGGGAAGATCGTGCCGAGCGACTGGCGCAGGCGCTGCTCGCGCGTCTCGGGCGACTCGTAGCGCCCGCGGCCCGCCATCGCTTCGGTGCCGACGAGCTCCTCGTTGGCGCTCAAGGTCGCGCCGCCGTCGGCGCCGATCGTCATCGTGAGCTCGCGCGCGCGCCCGCTCGCGTCGGCGGTGCGCACCGGGATGTGCCGCAGCTCGGCGCTCTCGGGGCCCACGACCAGCGTGAGCGCGCCTTGGTCGCCCGAGGGCAGCTCGTCGATGCCGCCGTGCTCGGCCGTTCCGTCGAGGAACACGTCGAGCGCAGGCACGTAGGCGATCGCGTGATCGAAGATGGCGAGCGAGGGCGGCGTGCTCTCGATGTCGCCGTTGCGCGTCGTGCGCACGAGCGCGATGCGCGCGTCGATGCCCGCGATCGTGAGCATCGCGTAGAGCAGCGACGCCGTATCCTTGCAGTCGCCGAAGCCGCGCTGGACGACGTCCGCCACGCGATAGGGCTGGAAGCCGTGGATGCCGAGCTCGAGGCCGACGTAGCGCACGTGGTCGGTCGCCCACGCGTAGATGCGCGCCACCTTCGTGCGCAGATCGGGCGCGTCGTCGACGAGCTCGTGCACCGTGCGGACGAGGTCGTCGTCGGGCACGAGCTGCTCGTGCGCGAGGCCCCACCAGAAGCGGCCGACCTCGCTCCAGTCCGAGAACGTGGAGACGTGGAGATAAGGTGCGACCTCGGTGTAGCCGGGCATGTTCGGCTCCGAGTGCGTCGCCGGGACGTCGAGCGCCGTGTAGCGCTCCACGTGCTGCGCGCCCTCCGTGCGCACCTCGTGCTCCATCGGGATCGAGGGCACGTGGAAGTGCAGCGTGCGGCTCGCGGGCGTCAGGTAGATCTCGTCGATGCGCGCCGTCGGGATCCCCGACGCGAGCCCGTGCACGTTGCCGAAGTAGTCGTGGAAGTCGTTCTGCGCCGCCACGTCCTCGACGCGATAGCGCAGCTCGATCACGTCGCCCGGCTCGAGCACCGGCAAGGTCACGACGACCTCGCGCGCCGAGTAGTAGATGCGGTACTGCGGCTCGGCGAGGCTGTGCTCGCTCGTGTGGTACGACGAGAGCACCTCGCTGCCGCGCATCACGCGCGCCGCACGCACGTCGACCCACTGCGTGCCCGGCTCGTAGAAGATGGCGTGCGAGCGATAGGCGCGCGCGCCCTCGTCGTCGTGGATCTGGATGACGAGCTGGCGGAAGCGCGTCGAGAGGCCGTTCTCGTGCACGGTGTGGACGGTCGCGTCGTGGAGGATCGTCGCCGGCCACTCGCCGTCGGGCCGACGGCGCTCGAGGATCGTCTCGATGGGCGTCGCCCACGCTTCGTCGGGGCGATCCTGGGGCTCGATCTGCTCGACGAGCATGCGCGTGCTCGCGTCCTGCGGGCGCAGGACGAGGGCCTCGCGCAGCATCGCCAGCGCGGCGTCGCGGCTCCCGAGGCGCAAGAGGTACTGGCCGAGCGACACACGCGCGGCCGCATCGTCGGGATCGAGATCGGCGACCGCGCGGAGCTGGTCGGCCGCCTCCCCTTCCATCGAGAGCGCGTCGTAGACGCTCGCGGCCCACGCGAACGTGCCCGCGTCGTTCGGATGCATCGCGAGCTCGTCGTGCACCATCGTGAGCGCCTCGTCGCGCGCGCCGCGCTCGATCGCGTCGTCCACGAGCAGGTGGCGCGCCGAGGTCTCGTCGGCGCGGATGGCGAGCAGCTGCCGCCGGAGCTCGAGCATGCGATCGGTGTGGCCGCGCGCGCTCTCCGAGTCGGCGACGAGCGCGAGGTACACGGGCGCGCCCGGGACGGCCGCGAGCACCTGTTCCTCGAGCCGGTGCGCGCTCTCCGAGAGCCCGAGCGAGCGCAGGAACTGAGCGCGCAAGACCTGGGCGGCGAGCGACGTGATGGTGCCCGGCGGGATCGCCTCGAGCATGCCGAGCGCACGCTCGCCGCCCGGCCCCGCGCCCACCATGCGCGCGCGCGCGAGCATCACCCGCGGATCGCGCGGCGCGAGCGTGGCGGCCTGATCCACCAAGCGCATCTGATCGCGGCGCGTCGTCTGCTCCTCCGCCGCGAAGAGCAGGTTCTCGACCGTCGCGTGGAGCTCGGTGGCGTGTACCGCGAGGTCGCGGACGCGATGCTCGGAGGCGTCGGCGCCGCCCGTGTAGGCGAGGTAGCGCGCGAGGGCCTCGTGCGCGACGGCGTCGGTCGGGTGCTGCGCGATGGCAGCCTCGAGCTCGGCGAGCATCGTCGTGGGGACCGCCGGCAGCGTCGGGAGCGGCGACGGCGCGGCTGCGGCCGTCGTCGCGCCTTCGGGATCGGCGTGCAGGCCTGCGATCGGCGTGCCGTCGGGCTCGGCCACGCGCAAGAGGAACGCCGCGCCGCCGCTCGCGCCGCAGACCTTCACGAGCACGCGGTTCCATCCCTGCCGCCCCACGACCACCGCCGCGTCGCGATCGAGATCGATCGTGCGGTACGTGGGATCCTCGATCACGCGCTCGCCGTTCCACCAGATGCGCACCGCGCCGCTCGCGCCGGCCCAGATCGAGACGGGGCGGGCGCGGTCGAGCTCCACGAAGGTCTCGGCGAACGCGCAGACGTCGGTGCCCGGCGTCAGGAACGGCCCGAGCCGCACGGCGTCCGTCGGGCCCAGATCGGGCAACGTGCGCCAGTGCACGGCGCGCTCGGCGCCCTCGAATTCGGCGCTCGTGTCGGTCGGCGCGTCGAGCGTGGTCTCGGGCGGGAAGGTGCGCGTGAAGCCGGCGCGCCCGTCGTTGTCGAAGGGCCCCAGGATGCGCCAGCGGCGCACGAACCCGAGCTGACCGAGCAGCGCCTGCGCGCCCTCGTGATCGCCCTGACGCCGCAACAGGAGCCGCTCGTAGCCGCGCGCGTAGACGCGCAGCGTGGGGCTCAAGCGGCGCTCGCTTCCGAGCGCGTGGAGCACCTCGACCGAGCGCGCAGGCGCGTGCTCCCACGACGAGCCGATCTCGATGAGCGGGACGATCGCCGAGGCGCGCCCGGCGCGCCGCAGCACCTCGCCGCGCAGCCGATCGACCTCGCGATCCCACACCGTCGGAGCGGCCTTCGTCGCCCGCGCGCCTCCGCGCGCCTGCGCCTCCGCGTGCGTCGCTCCCGCCATCCACGTCGCCGCCGCGACGAGGAGCGCGGCGATCGCCGCGACCCGCCCCACGTTTCTTCCGATCATCGCGGGGCACGCTATCACGCCCGGCACGGGCGGGCCGAAGGACGCGCCGACGTGGCATGGCTCCTCGCAGACGAGCGACCACGCGACGCGGACGTTCCGGATGCGGACGCGACGCGACCACACCGCGAAGCGTTCACGCGGTCGACGCGCCGTTCGAGCGCTCGTCGTCCACGAGCCGGGGGCTCGGGCGAGACATCGACGCCGCGTCCTGGCCGCGCGTCGCGGTCGTCCGAACGAGATGCACTCACGGGAGCGCAAACGAGCCCGTGCCGATGGGGTGACGACGACGCGATGACGCGACTCGGGCTTGCTTCGCCGGAACGCTCTGTTCATGATTGCGCCCTTAATCCGAGGAGGGCGGAATGAAGAACATGATGCGCGGGCTCGTCGTGGGCTCGATGGGTCTCGTGATCGCTTGCCAGACCAGCGGCGGACGCACCGTTCAGGTGGTCGAGCACCGCGAATCGATGATCGACGCGACGGGCGGCTCGGTCGCGCTCGACCACGGCAGCGGTACCATCACGATCCCGACGGGCGCGCTCGGGGCACCGACCGAGATCGCGATCTCGAAGCTCACGGACGACTCGGTCGAAGACCCGCCGGGCGCGTCGGTCGCGGTCAGCCCGCCCATCGCGCTGACGCCGCACGGCCAGCAGTTCCTCGTCCCCGTCACCGTGCAGATCGCGTACGCGGGCCCGAGCGCGGGGCTCTCGCTCGTGCGGCTCGACGACGAGACCGACACGACCTGGGAGCTCGTCGGCGGCGCGACGTTCGCGGACGGCATCGCGTCGTTCCAGACGACGCACTTCAGCGTCGTCGAGGTGGTCACCGGCTCGACGGGCGAAGACGCCGGCGCGCAGCCGGGGAACGACGGGGCAGCCGCGAACGACGGCGGTCGAGCCGACGACGCCGGAGAGGCGGTGGACGCGTACGTCGTGCCAGGCATGGACGCCGGCCCGATCGTCGAGATGGACGCGGGCCCGCCGGGCGAGGACGCCTTCGTGGTTCCCGGCAGCGATGCGGGGCTCGAGCCGGTCGACAGTGGCCCGCCGGGCGTCGACAGCTTCGTGTGCACGCCGTTCGCCGAGTCGTGCAACGCCTACGACGACGACTGCGATGGTCTGGTCGACGAGGGCGCGTGCGGCGGCGTCGAGTTCTGCAACGGCGTCGACGACGACGGCAACGGGACCATCGACGACAACGTGATGGGCGAGGGAGACGCGTGCGGCACGAGCGTCGGCATCTGCGTTCCCGGCACCCAGGTGTGCACGAGCGGCACGTTCGTGTGCATGGGCGGCGTGGGCCCGATGCCCGAGGACTGCAGCAACGGTCAGGACGACGACTGCAACGGCGCTCCCGACGACTGCTCCGGCGGCGTCGATGCGGGCCCGCCTTGCCTTCCCCTCGCCGAGAGCTGCAACGCGCACGACGACGACTGCGACGGTCTCGTGGACGAGAGCGCGTGCGGCGGCATGGAGTACTGCAACGGCGTCGACGACGACGGGAACGGCACCATCGACGACGGCGTCCCGGGCGAAGGAGCGACGTGCGGCCACAACATCGGCGCGTGCCGCATCGGGCACATGATGTGTGTGAGCGCGCGGATGTCGTGCGAGGGCGGCGTGAGCGCCGTCGCCGAGATCTGCGGCAACGGCCAGGACGACGACTGCAACGGCTTCGTGGACGACTGCATGGGCGGCGTCGACGCGGGCGCGCCCGTGTGCGACGTCGACGGCGATGGCTACGTCACCGACATGACGTGCGGCGTCGGCCCGTTCGACTGCAACGACGGCGACTACGCGACGAGCCCCGGTGCGACGGAAGCGTGCGACTCGGCCGACAACGACTGCGACGGCCGCATCGACGAGGGGGCTTGCGGCTGACGAGCCGAGCTCCCTGACGCCCTGACGCGGCGGGCCGCCGCGCGCGCGTGCCATGATGCCCGCGTGCACGACCCCGACGGCTACCTTCGCTCGTTCACCGAGATCCCGCGCGAGCACGGCTTCGAGCCGCTCGGCGTCGAGGGCACGCTGCCCCCGGCGCTGCGCGGCACGATGTACCGCAACGGGCCCGGGCTCTTCTCGATCGCCGGGCACCGTTACGCGCATTGGTTCGACGGCGACGGGCTCGTCAGCGCGCTGCGCGTGCAGGATGGCCGGGCCGAGGGCGCCGCGCGGATCGTCGAGAGCCGGGGCCTGCGCGAAGAGCGCGAGCGCGGGCGCGCGTACTTCGGGAGCTACGGCACGAAGCCGCCGGGCCGCTGGAATCCGTGGCGCGCACTCCGCTTCGTGCGCGAGGGCGGCAAGAACCCGGCGAACACGTCGATCCTGCTCTGGGACGAGCGCGTCTTCGCGCTCTGCGAGATCGGGCCGCCGACGGAGATCGACGGGGACACGCTCGGGACGATCGGGGAGACGCACCTCGGCGGCGCCGTCACGCGTCCCTTCTCCGCGCATCCGCACCGGCACGCTGCGAGCGACGCGATCTTCAACGTGGGAGCCCGGCTGGGACGCCCGAACGCGATCGAGCTCACGCGCCTCAGGCCCGATGGCACCGCGGGCCGCGTGGCGACGATCCCGCTGCGCGCGCCCACGCTCGTCCACGACTGGGCGCTCACCGAGACGCACGCCGTGATCTTCGCCGCGCCGCTCGAGATCGATCTCGTTCGTGTTCTCTTCGGCCGGACGTCGTTCGCCGGAGCCATGCGATGGAACGCCTCGCGCGGATCGGAAGTCATCGTGGTGCCGCTCGATGCGCCCCAGTCGGTGACGCGCTTCGAGGTCGATCCCTTCTGGATCTGGCACGTCGGTAACGCCTTCGATCGCGGCAGCGAGATCGTGGTCGACGCGGTCCGCTATCCCTCGTTCGAGACGACCGCGCGCTGGATCGACGGCGTGATGCACGGTACGCCGGGCCCGCTCGACGGCGCGCTCGCCCGCCTCGTGATCGATCCGCGACGGGCCACGATGCGCTGGGACGCGCTCCGCACGCGCACGGGCGAGTTCCCGCGCGTCGCGCCGAGCGACGACGCTCGCCCGCACCGCATCCTCTACTTGCTCGAGCACTCGAGCGCGGAAGCGGCGCGCCGCGGTCCGCCCGACGTGCTCGTGAAGCTCGACCTCGATCGCGGCACCGCCGACGAGCACCGCTTCGCGCGCCACGAGTGGCCCTCGGAGGGTGTCTTCGTGCCGCGCGATCCGCGCGCGCGCGCTCCGGAAGATGGCTGGGTGATCTCGCTCGTGTACGACGCACGGACGCATCGGAGCGCCTGGTGGGTCTTCGACGCGAATCGCGTCGGCGACGGCCCGATCGCGCGCGCCCACCTGCCTCACCACGTGCCGCTCGGCTTCCACGGCGCGTGGCGCGGCGCGACGGGGGAACGCCGCGCGCAGGCGCGCTGACATTCTCTCGGCCCATCCCCGGCCATCCTCCCGTATCCTCCGTCCGTGGCCGAAGGTGACACGATGCTCGCGCGGGACGAGCCCGCGCGCACGACGAGCTCCGGCGACAAACACCGCTGCAACCTCTGCGGCAACGAGTACCCACCGGCGTTCCGCGTCTGTCCGCTCGACGGCTCGCCGCTGCTCGCGGCCGGCTCGAAGGACGACGCGATGATCGGCGCCGTGCTCGCCGGCACCTTCCGCGTCACGAAGGTGCTCGGCGAGGGCGGCATGGGCCGGCTCTACGAGGCCGAGCACGTGCGCCTCGATCGCCGCTACGCGGTGAAGGTCATCCACCTCGACTACGCGGGCCGCGAGGATCTGCTCGCGCGCTTCGATCGCGAGTCGCGCGCGATGAGCCGCGTGCGTAGCGATCACGTGGTCGACGTCGTCGACGTGCTGCGCACGCCCGACGGGCGCCCCTGCATCGCGGTCGAGCTGCTCGAGGGGCGCGATCTCGAGGCGTTCCTCGCCGAGCGCGGCAAGCTGCCGGTGCGCGAGGCGCTCCCGCTCTTCCGCCAGATGTGCCGCGGGCTCGCCGCCGCGCACGCGCAGGGCGTCGTGCACCGCGACCTCAAGCCCTCGAACCTGTTCCTCGCGAGCGATCCGGGCGGCGGCATCACGCTCAAGATCCTCGACTTCGGCGTCGCCAAGCTCGGCGACACGGACGAGAAGCTCACCGGCACCGGCGCGATCGTGGGCACGCCCGCGTACATGGCGCCCGAGCAGGCACGCGGCGCGACCGACGTGGACCTGCGCGCCGACGTGTATGCGGCCGGCGCGGTGCTCTATCGGATGCTCACCGGGAAGGCGCCCTACGACGAGAGCTCCTCGGGCGCGATCCTCGTGCGCGTGCTCGAGGAGACGCCGCCGCGGCCGCGCTCGATCGAGAAGTCGATCCCCGAGGGCCTCGAAGAGGTGATCGAGCAGGCGATGGCCCGCGAGGCCTCGCAGCGCTACGCGTCGATGGACGAGCTCGAGGCCGCCGCGACCGCCTTCGACAACGCGGGCGGCACCGTGCTCATCGATGCCTCACGCGCGAGCGTCGCGAGCGTGGCGACGGCCGGCACACCCGCCGACGCGAAGGCGATGACGGCGAAGGCCAAGCGGCTGCGCCCCGGCGCGATGGGCGCAGCGGTGGCGGCCTCGCTCGGTGTGGGCTTGGCCGTCGGGATCTCGCTCGCGCTCCTCGTCGACGGCCTGCGCGAGGGCGCGGCGATCGGCTCGACCGAGCTCGTGCTCGTCTCGATCGGCGCCGCCGTCGCGTTCGCCGCGTCGCTCGCCGCGATCGGCCGCTCGTTGCGATCCCACTGGCGCAGCGCGCCGATGATCCGCGAGGAGAGCGATCGCCTGAGGCTCGGCCTCGTGACGGGCCTGGGCACCTTCGGCGCGCTCGAGCTCATCGCGCGCGTGTGGGCCGTCGTCGCGCTCATGCGCCCCGGCGCGTGGGATCCGCTCTGGGCCGCCGCGCGCGTGATGGTGGCGATCGGTGCCGCCGCGGTCGCCGCGTCGTGGGGCATGCGGAAGACGAAGAGCTGAAGCGCGCGCCCGCGTCAGCGGAAGCAGACGACGAAGGTGTCGGTGTCGTTCCACTCCACGGGGCCCCAGCCGCCCGCGTAGCCGTGGTTGCGGCAGATGCGGTCGGCGCCGAGGCTGCACTGGAAGTCGTCGGGATAGACGGTCGGATCACAGCTGCCCGCGAGGATGAAGTCGAGCGTGGCGTAGCGGACGAAGTCGGCCTGATCGGCGGCGAGGCAGAGCACGTACATGTTGCCGCTCGAGTGCTCGACCGGGCCGATGCCCGCCGCCGATCCGCGGTCCCGGCAGAAGCGGTTCGCGTACGACTGCGCGATGCGGCTCCCCGCGAGCGACTCGTCGAAGCCGGGATCGCCGTAGGTCGAGGCGAGCGACGCGAAGCTCACCATCTGCGAGCTCGCGTGGTTGCCGAAGCAGGCGAGGCGCACGGTCGTCGAGGTCGCATCGAGCAGGCCCGCGCCGCCGACGGCCCCGCAGCCGCCCGATCCCGTGCACCAGCGATGCGCGGCCGAGGCGCAGGTGTCGAGCGCGACCGAGGTGCTCGGGCACGCGGGCTGGTAGCTGCGCACGGCGTTCCGGTCCGCGGCGGCGAACACGGTCACTTGCACGTCGTCGTCGGCGGTGCCGTCGCAGTCGTCGTCGCTCCCGTTGCAGCGCTCGACGGGCGGAGGCGGCGCGCTGCAGGTGCCCCAGGCGCCGCCGCCGCAGACCTGCATGCCGCCGGTGCCGCACGCGTTCGCGCACGTGCGCGTGAGCGACTCGTCGGTGCGCGTGTCGCAGTCGTCGTCCACGCCGTTGCAGTCCTCGGCCCGGGGCGAGGGCGCCGTGCAGCCGACGAAGCCGCCGCCGACGCAGGTCTCGGTCCCGGCGCCGCATGCGCTGGCGCACGCGCGCGTGATCGCCTCGTCGACGCGCGAGTCGCAGTCGTCGTCCATGCCGTTGCACGTCTCGGTACCGGGCATGGACGCCGTGCAGCCCGTCCAGTGCCCGCTCACGCAGCTCTCGGTGCCGCCGCCGCACGAGGACGAGCACGCGCGCGCCGCGACCGACTCGTCGGTGCGCCCATCGCAGTCGTCGTCGGCGCCGTTGCAGTCCTCGGCCGGCGCCGTGCAGTCCACGAAGAAGCCGCCCGTGCAGTGCGCGACGCCCATCGTGCCGCAGCCCGTCGTGCACAGGCGCGTGTCGCCCTCGAGGCAGGGCATGCCGGAGTCCCCGGCGAGGCCGCCGCCGTCGATCCCCGCCGCGTCGCTCGGCGCGCCGCCCGCGTCTCGGCCCGCGTCACCCACCGTGCGCCGATCGGGCCCACCCCCCGTGGCGCACGCCGACGGAAGCGCCACGAGCGCGACGAGGAGAGCAGGCGCGAGAGACCGCATCGCCCGAGCGTGCCAGTGGCCTCGCGCTCGCCGCAACCCAGTGCGATCGCCCGGAGCTCGGTCCGCGTTCCGCGAATCGACCTTCCGCATCGCCGTACGCCCGAGCTCCGGGTCGTCGTACGAGCGCCGTGCTGCGTTCGGCACCGACATCGCGCGGGCCGGCCCGAGCGGGCGCTGTAAGCTCCGCCGCCGTGGCTCGCTACGAGATCGCCGTCCTCGCGCTCGCCTTCTGCGTCGCGGGCCTCGTCTTCCTCGTGCTCACGGTGCGGAACGAGCGCCGCGCCGAGGCGCTCGAGGAGCGCGGCGTCGTCGCGATCGCCGAGGTCACCTCGATCGAGCGCGATCGCGACACCGACGCCGGTGAGCGCGTCGTGTACCGGCTCGTCGTGGACGGCGAGCGCTACGAAGGCAGCTCGCGGCATCTGGCGCGCGCCGACCTCGACGTGGCGCGCGCGCTCCATCAGGTCGAGGTGCGCTATCTGCCCGACGATCCCAGCGTGAGCGCGCCGACGCGCGCGATGACGGCGCGGACACAGCGCTTCGCGTGGACCGTCTCGATCGGCCTGACCGTGTTCGGGCTGCTCCTCGCGCTCTCCGTGTGGCGCGACCATCGGCGCTACGGCCGCTTCTTGCGATAGCGTCGGCGATCACACGCCGAGGCTCGCCTCGCTCTCCTCGGCCGGGCCCTCGCGCCGCAGCACGACCGTCACGGCCGCGCCACCGAGCTCGAGCGCGTCGCCGAGCGTGAGCGTGCCGCCGTGGTCGGAGACGATGCGATCCACGATCGCGAGGCCGAGGCCCGTGCCGTGCGACTTGGTCGTGTAGTAGGGCTCGCGCACCGCGTCCCGCGCCTCGACGGGGATCCCCGGGCCGTTGTCGGCGACGACGACGCGGATGCCGTCGTCTTCCGTGCGCGCGAGCGAGACCACGACGCGCCCGCCTTCGTCGCCTTGCTTCTCGCGCGCGGCGTCGCACGCGTTCTGGACGAGGTTCACGAGCACCTGCGTCAGCTGCTCGCGATCGGCGCGCACGCTGGGCAAGCGCTCGGGCGCCACGAGCTCGACGCGCACGCCCTTGGCCGCCTCCGGGAGCGTGGCCGCCGCCGCCGGCAGGTCGTGCATCGCCACGACCTTCTCGGCGACCTCGCGCACGTCGAGCGACTCCGCCTTCGGGCGCGGCATGCGCGCGAAGCGCGAGAACTCGGTGACGATCTTCTCGAGGCGCGCCGTCTCTTCGAGCACGGTCTTGGTCGACTCGTCGAAGATCTCGTCGAAGTCCGGGTGCTGGCGCGCGCGCGTCTTGCGCACGGTCTCCATCGCCATCTTGATGGGCGTGAGCGGGTTCTTGATCTCGTGCGCGATGCGCCGCGCGATGTCGCGCCATGCCGCGATGCGCTCGGCGCGCGCCAGCCGGTGCTGCGTGTCCTTGAGCTCGCGCGTCATGCGGTTGAAGGCCGACGCCGTCGCGCCGCGGCCATCGATCGTCACGTCGAGATCGCCGCGGCCGACGCGCGCCGCCGCCTCTTCGAGCGCGCGATCGCGACGCGCGCCGCCGGCGAGCAGCGTGAGGATCGCGAGCAGGAGCCCGAGCCCCACGGCGAGCGCGAGCGTGCCGCGCGTGGGCTCGCGCGCGGGGAGCACGACGGGCGTCCGCAGCACGAGCTGCGTCGGCGTGCCGGCGAGCGCGGCCGGGATCGTCCGCACGCGGCGCAGGATCGATCCTTCGTGCTCTTCGATCGGTGCGCTCGCCGGCGCGAGCTCCACGCCGAGGTCGTGCGCGAGCGCCGCGAGCCCCGCGGCGTCCGGCGCGAGCGCCCCCGCGTGCGCGCGCGTCCAGCCGTCGATCGCGCCGCCGGCGATCGCCGCGCGGGCATCGGCGTCGTCCTCGGCGCGCGCCTGGGCCGACGTGCGCGCCTCGTCGGAGGCGGAGCGCGCCTGGTAGACGAGCGCCGCGGCGGCGACGAGACCGACCAAGAGCGCGACGAGCGCCCGCCTCACGGCGCGGTCCCCGCGTCCGCGCCCTGGTCTTCCTCGAATTCCTGCATCAGGAAGCTGCTCGTATCGAGCACGTGCGCATCGTGCGCCGTCTCGGTCGGCTGCGTGCCCTCCACGAAGACCTCGTCCAGCGTCTCGGTCTCGCCGTCGTAGGGCAAGAGGCCCGTCGCCGGATCGATCGCGACGTGCACGACGCCCGGCGGCTCGGGGAACGCCACCGCGGGCCGACCCTCGGTCGCGTGCCGGATCACGTCCATCCAGATCGGCAAGGCCGATCGCGCGCCGCTCTCGCGCCGCCCGAGCGCGCGCATGTCGTCGAATCCCACCCACACGACGGCGACCGTGTCGGGCGTGTAGCCGGCGAACCACGCGTCGCGCGCGCTGTTGCTCGTGCCCGTCTTCCCTGCGATCGGCCGGTGGAGCGCCTGTGCCGCCGTCGCGGTGCCGCTCGAGACCACGCTCGTGAGCATGCTCGTGAGCACGTACGCCTCGGCCGGGGTCATCACTTCGCGCGAGGCCTCGGGCGTCGGGAGCGCGATCTCCTGCCCGCTCGCGTCCTCGATGCGCGTCACGATGCGATACGGCGACCACGTGCCGCCCGCCGCGAACGTCGCGTACGCGTTGCACAGCTCGATCGGCCGCACCTCGCTCGCCCCGAGCGCGAGCGCGAGCGAAGGGTCGAGGTGCGTCGTGATGCCGAGCTCTTGCGCGAAGGGCACCACGGCCTCCGGCGTCACGCTCTCCATCACGCGCACGGCGACCTGGTTCACCGAGCTCGCGAGCGCATCGCGCAGGCGCATCTGCCCGTGGAACTCCCACGTCTCGAAGTTGTGGGGCTGCCACTGGTCGTAGACGCCGGGCGCGTCGATCACGATCGAGGCTGGCGTGAACGTGTGCGCGTGGATCGCGTAGCCGTAGAGGATCGGCTTGAACGTCGAGCCCGGCTGCCGCAGCGCGCGCGTGGATCGATCGAAGCCCGCGCCCGCCTCGTACGCGCCGACGAGCGCGAGCACGCCGCGGGTGCGCGGATCGATCACGACGATCGCGCCCTCGGGGCCCAGCTCGAGCCGCGCGCGTGCGTGCGCGCCTTCTTCTCCTTCGTCCGGCAGCGAGAGAATCGAAGCGCGCAGCCGCGCGCCCTCCTCCACGAACGCCGTGGGCGTCATCCCGTCCGGCGCGTAGCGGTCGAGATCGGCCATCGACGCGACCGCCGTGTGGCCGCCCACGTCCAGCGTGATCGTGCGCGCGTCGTCGTCGCGCCCCGTGACGGACGCGTCGTACGTGGCGCCCACGTGCAGCGCCTCCACGTGCGGCAGGGCCGGCAGCGTCCGCTGGCCGCGCGGCGGGCGCGTACGCCGGAAGGGCGGCGCGATCGACTGGCGATGGTCGTACGCGCGCAGCCCTTCCTGCAGCGCCGTGCGCGCCGCCGTCTGGAGGTCCACGTCGATCGAGGTGTGCACGACGTAGCCGCCGCGGTGCGCGGCCTCCTCACCGACCACGTCGGTGAGCGCGTGCCGCGCGATGTCCACGATCTCGGGCGCCGCCTCGCGCGCCTCGGGCAGCGGAGCGAGCTCGACGTGGGCCTCGCGCGCCTGGCGGATGTCCTCGAGGCTCAGGTCGGGCCAGTACTCGTCGCGCTTCTCTTCGAGCTGATCGAGCACGAAGCGCTGTCGACGCCGCGCCGCCTCCGGGTGCGTCCGCGGCGACAGATGCGTGGGCGACTGCGGGATGCCGGCCATCAGCGAGGCCTGCGCGAGCGTCAGCTCGCTCACGTCGCAGCCGAAGTAGTAGCGCGCAGCCTCCTGCACGCCGTAGCGGCCGTGCCCGAAGTTGATGTGGTTGAGATAGAGCTCGAGGATCTCGTCCTTGCTGAACTGCTCTTCGAGCTGACGCGCGAGGATGAGCTCGCGCACCTTTCGCCCGAACGAGCGCTCCGGCGTCAGGAGCAGGTTCTTCACGACCTGCTGCGTGATCGTGCTCGTCCCGCGGAAGTGCCCGCCGCTCAGCACGCCCATCGCGACGGCGCGCACGAGGCCCGGGTAGTCGAGCCCCTCGTGGCGATAGAAGTCGGCGTCCTCGGCCGCGAGCACCGAGAGCACGAGCACGCGCGGGATGCGCTCGAGCGGCACGACCGTGCGCCGCTCGGTGAAGATCTCGCCGATCGTCTCGCCGTCGCGATCGACGACGCGCGTGATCTGCGGCTCGCGCAGCGTGCGCAGCGAGGCGACGTCGGGCAGCCCCTGGCTGTAGTACGCGACGAGCCCGAAGGTGCTGCCGGCCCCGAGGACGAGCAGCACCACGAGCGTCACGAGGATCCGCGCGAGCCAGCGCCGCCACGCGCCGGGCTTCCGACCCGCCGTGCGACCGCCACGAGGCCGGCGCACGTCGATGGACGACGAGCGCGACGACAGGCCCGTGCGGCCGCTCTTTTCGCGCGAGGCCATGAGCGTTCGGCGCCGACCCTACAACGCACGAGCGGTGGCCGCATCTTCCCGGCCGGCTATGGTGCCCGCCTGCCTGACCGGGCCTCGCGACCTCCCATGACGCTTCCCCCCGAGAACGGCGCGCGCTTCGAGCTCTCGCGCCTCGAGACGAGCGCCGAAGGCGCGCGCTACGAGGTGCGCGTGCACGAGGCGAGCGCCCGCTGGAGCGCCGGCACCACGGTCGGCGCAGCCGCGCTCGAGATCCAGTGGGCCGCGACGCCGCCCGCATGGATCGCCAGCACGACGCTCCTCTTCTTCAAGACGCTCCAGAAGAACCACGGCAAGGACGGCAGCTGGCCGGCGCGGCTGGTGCGCTGGCGCGCCGAGCGCGAGTAGCGCGGTGCTCAGCGAGGCGTGCCCGCCTCGCCGCGTGCGCGCGCGTCGTCGCGGTCCGCCTTGAGCACCGTCAGATCCTCGAGCAGCCCGAGCAAGATCTCCTCGAGCCCCTGGTTGCCGAGCACTGCGAGCGCGCGCGGCACGTCGACCGGCCCGCGCGCGTGCGAGACCGTACGTGCCCGCAAGACGAGCCGCTCGGCCAGCGCCGGGATCTGCTCGCAGAGCGGCGCGAGGCTCGCCGACCCTGCGACGGGGCTCCCGAGCGCGGCCATCAGCTCGTGGAGCACGGCGAGGCGCGACAGATCGGCCTCGGTCACCTGCGAGGCAGGGGATCGCTCGAAGAAGGATCGCACGAGCGATCCATCGGACGGTCGGTGCGAGATCCCGAGGCCCCGCCGCCGAGTGCCGCGCAATCCCTGCCGACGCGACGCATGGATTGCGCGCCCGGATCACGGCCGACGCTGGTTTTCCGTGGCGGGAGACGGGCCCGAACGATGCAGCGACGGTCCGCGGAGGCCCCATGAGGCGAGTGGTGATCCTGGGCGGCGGGACCGCGGGCACGATGATGGCGAACCGCCTGGTGCGGCGCCTCGATCCGAACGGCTGGAAGATCACGGTCGTCGATCGCGACGACCTGCACGTCTACCAGCCCGGGCTGCTCTTCCTGCCCTTCGGAACGTATCGGCGCGAAGAGACGATCCGCTCGCGGCGAACGCTGCTCGATCGCCACGTGGAGCTGCGGCGCGCCGAGATCGATCGCGTGGTGCCCGACGCGAGCACCGTGCATCTCGTGGGCGGCGAGGCGCTCCGCTACGACGTGCTGATCGTCGCGACCGGCTCGCGCATCCTGCCCGAACAGACGCCCGGCCTCACCGGCGAGGGCTGGCGGAAGAGCGCGTTCGACTTCTACACGCTCGAGGGCGCGCTCGCGCTGCGCGACGCGCTCGCGGGCTTCCGCGGCGGCCGCATCGTCGTGAACGTCGCCGAGATGCCCATCAAGTGCCCGGTGGCGCCGCTCGAGATGCTCTTCTTGCTCGATGCGTTCTTCACCGAGCGCAAGCTCCGCGACGGAGTCGAGATCGTCTACGCGACGCCGCTCGAGGGCGCCTTCACCAAGCCGCGCGCCTCGGCCGCGCTCGGCGACATGCTCGGCCGGCGCCGGATCGGCGTCGTGGGCGACTTCGCGGTGAGCGAGGTCGACGGGCAGCGCAAGCAGATCAAGGCCTACGACGGCCGCGAGATCCCCTACGACCTGCTCGTCACGATCCCGATCCACGGCGGCGCCGAGGTGCTGCGCACGAGCGGCGTCGGCGACGGCAGCGGCTGGGTGCCGACCGACAAGCACACGCTGCAGACGAAGGCGCATCCGAACGTCTTCGCGCTCGGCGACGCGACCGATCTGCCCTCTTCGAAGGCCGGCGCCGTGGCGCACTTCCAGGCCGAGGTGCTCACCGAGAACATCCTCGCCTTCCTCGAGGGGCGCGAGATGCCGCAGCGCTTCGACGGCCACGCGAACTGCTTCATCGAGACCGGCTTCGGCAAGGCGATGCTGATCGACTTCAACTACGAGACCGAGCCCCTGCCGGGCCGCTTCCCGCTGCCGGGCCTCGGGCCCTTCACGCTGCTCGAGGAGAGCGCGGTGAACCACTGGGGCAAGCTCGGCTTCAAGTGGGTCTACTGGAACCTGCTCCTCGCCGGCGAGGACCTGCCGCTCGACCACCGGATGGTGATGGCGGGCAAGTGGGCGTGAGCGAGAGCGGTCCGCCGAGCGGCCGAGACGAACTTTCTCCGAGGAGTCGACGATGATGGAACGAACGACGAGCCCCGTGACGCTCGAGGCGCTGGCGAGCCGCATCGACGCGCTCACGGCGCAGGTGGGCTATCTCGTGGAGCGGCAGCGGAAGACGGAAGAGCTCTTCGCCGAAGCCACGCCGATCCTGCGCGAGGTGATGGGCACCGCGACGCGCGAGCTCGAGAGCTACGAGCAGAAGGGCTACTTCGCGTTCGGGCGCGAGCTCGTGCGCGTGGGCGAGCGCATCGCCGAGGGCTTCACGCCCGAGGACGTGCGCCAGCTCGGGACCGCCGTCGTGGGCATCCTCGAGACGGTGCGCGCGATGACGCAGCCGGAGGTGCTGCGCGTGGCGAGTGACGCCGCCGCCGTCGTGCAGAACGCCGAGAGCGCCGAGCCGATCGGCCTCGTGGGCATGGTGCGCGCGACGAGCGATCACGAGGTGCAGCGCGGCATGGCGGTGATGATGGAGGTCATGCGCCACGTCGGGCGTGCCTCGAAGATCGTCAGCGCCGAGCGCGCTGCGCGGCCGCTCGCGCAGAAGCGCGCGAAGCTCGATGCCGCGCTCGGGGCCCGCAAGCGCGCGCTCGGGGTGGAGCGCACGCGCCCCGCGGCGACGCCGCCGCCGGTGCCGGCCGACGCACGCAAGCACCACGCGCCCGCGCCGCCCGCGTGCAGCACGCCGGCCGGCCCGCCACCGCCGGTCGCCACCATCGACGGGATCGCGTTCGGCGCCGACGGCCACATGAGCGTGCCCGAGCAGTGGACCCGCGAGGTGGGCGCGAAGATCGCCGCGATGCAGGGCGTCGAGATGAGCGACGCGCACTGGAAGGTGATCGACGCCGCGCGCGCCGACTACGCCGCGACGAAGGCGAGCCCGAACATCCGCCGGCTCACGCAGCTCATGGGCGTCACCACGAAGGACTTCTACGTCCTGTTCCCGAAGGCTCCGGGCCGCACGATCGCGAAGATCGCGGGCCTGCCGAAGCCCGCCGGCTGTCTCTGAACGACTCGATCCCGCACGCAGGAGAACCGCATGTCCCCCATCGTCCAGACCCAGCGCAAGGTCGCCATCATCACGTCCCACGGCGGCCTCGACGAGGCCTATCCGTCGCTCATCCTCGCCAACGCCGCGCGCCAGTCGGGCATCGAGGCGTTCGTGTTCTTCACGTTCTGGGGCCTCGACGTGATCACGGAGAGCAAGGTCGATCACCTGCACGTGAACATGGCCGGCAACCCCGCCGCGCCGATGCCCACGATGCTGGCGGGCCTGCCCGGCATGGAGAGCCTCGCCGCCTCGATGATGATGAAGCAGATGAAGGAGCTCGAGCTCCCGACGGTGCGCGAGATGCTGCAGATCCTCGACGAGGCCGGCACGCAGCTCTACGCGTGCGAGCTCGCGATGCGGATGTTCAAGCGCACGAAGGAACAGCTCGTTCCGCAGGTGAAGGACGTCATCACCGCGGGCGACTTCTACGACCTCGCCGAGGGCGCGCAGATCATCTTCACCTGAGTACCGCGCACGCGGCGCGCGGGGCGCTACAGTCCCGCGCATGCCGCGGTTCCCCCACGTCGCCGCCACCTCCGAGGGTCTCTCCGATCGCGTGTTCGGCACGCTCGTCGCGCGCGCGCGGGCGCGCGGAGGGCGCGTGCACGCGTTGCACGTCGGGGACACGTACCTCGATCCGCTTCCCGCCGCGCAGGCCGAGGCGCAACGCACGGCCGACACCTCGCGCCTGCACAACTACGCGCCGGTGCAGGGCGAGCCCGCGCTGCTCGATGCGATCGTCCGCCACGTGCAGCGGCGCGCGGGCGTCACGCTCGACCGCGAGCTCGTGCAGGTGATGAGCGGCGCGACCGCCGGCATCGCGGTCGTCGTCGACACGCTGCTCTCGCCGGGCGACGAGCTCGTCTTGCTCGCGCCGTTCTGGCCCCTCGTGCGCGGCACCTCGATGCGGCGCGGCGTGAAGGTCGTGGAGGTTCCGTTCTGGGATCGCCTCGCCACGATGCCCGACGTGGAGGCGACGCTGGCGCACCTCGAGGCCTTCGCGACGCCGAAGAGCGCGGCGATCTACGTCAACTCGCCGCACAACCCGACGGGCGGGATCCTCGCGCCGCACCACGTCGAGGCCATCGCGCACTTCGCCGAGAAGCACGGCCTCTGGGTCGTCTCGGACGAGGTCTACGAAGAGCTCTACTTCGGCGAAGCGCCCGCGCCGATCTGGATGCACCCGCGCATCCGTCCGCGCGCCGTCGTCGTGCACTCGGTGAGCAAGGCGTACGGCCTGGCCGGCGCGCGCGTGGGCTTCGCGCACGGCCCGCCCGAAGCGATGCAGGCGATCCGCGGCGTGCAGACGTTCGTCACCTACTGCGCGCCGCGCCCCTTCCAGCTCGCCGCCGCGCGCGTGCTCGACGAGGGCCAGCGCTGGATCGCCGACGCGCGCACGCACTACGCCGAGCTCGCGAAGAGAGCCGCCGACGCGCTCGGCGTGCCCTGCCCACCCGCGGGGACATTCCTCTTCTTCGACGCGAGCCCGTCTCTGCGCGAGGGCGAGGCCGACGCGACGAGCTTCCTCGAGCGCTGCGTGGACGCCGGCGTGCTGCTCACCCCCGGCAGCGCGAGCGGCCGCGACTACGGGCGATGGGTGCGCCTCTGTTTCACGACCCTCCCACCCGCCGAGCTCGACGAGGCGCTGCGCGCGCTCCGCGGCGTGCTCGGGCGCTGAGCGGCGCCCACCCCGACCCGCGCTGAGCCGCGGCCCCGGCCCGACCGGGTTGACCCTTCTCCCGGAGGCTTTATCGTCGGCGCCTACCGATGGGACAGAAGCGCGACTACTACGAAGTGCTGGGGATCGAGCGCACGGTCACCACGGTCGAGATCAAGAAGGCCTACAAGAAGCTCGCGCGCGAGCTGCATCCCGACGTCAACCCCAACGATCCGACGGCCGAGGAGCGCTTCAAGGAGGCGTCCGAGGCCTACGCGGTGCTCTCGGACGAGCAGAAGCGCGCGCTCTACGATCGCCACGGCCACGCCGGGCTCGAACAGCGCGGTGGCGGCGTCGGCTTCGGCGGCATCGAGGACATCTTCTCCTCGTTCGGCGACATCTTCGGCGACATCTTCGGCGACTTCGGCCGCCGGGCGAACGGGCCCCAGCGCGGCAGCGACGTGCGGGCGGGCGTGCGCCTCACGCTCGAAGAAGCGGCCTTCGGCACCACGAAGGAAGTGAAGCTCGCCTTCCCCGCCCCCTGCACGGCGTGCAACGGCAGCGGCGCCGAGGGCGGCAAGCTCAGCACCTGCCCCACGTGCGCCGGTCACGGCCAGGTCGTCCAGGGCCGCGGCGGCTTCATGCTCCGCATCACGTGCCCGGCGTGCCGCGGCGCGGGCCAGATCCCGGGCAAGCCGTGCGCCACCTGCAACGGCCGCGCAGAGGTGCCCATCGAGCGCACCGTGAAGGTGAACATCCCCGCCGGCATCGACGAGGGCCGCAGCCTGCGCCTGAGCGGCCAGGGCCAGCCCGGCCGCATGGGCGGGCCGGCCGGGCACCTCTACGTCGTGATCGAGGTGCTCCCCCACGAGCGCTTCCAGCGCGACGGCGACGACCTCGTCCACGAGCTGCACGTCTCGTTCACGCAGGCCGCGCTCGGCGCGAAGATCCCGGTCGAGCTCCTCGGGGGCGAGAAGGTCGACGTGACGGTGCCCGCGGGCACGCAGCCCGGCGAAGCGATCCGCGTGCGCGACAAGGGCATCGCGAGCCTCGAGGGCCGAGGCCGCGGCAACCTCGTCTGCGTCGTGCAGATCGACGTGCCCAAGAAGCTCACGGCGAAGGCGAAGAAGCTCCTCCTCGAGCTGCAGGAAGCGCTCGAGAAGGACGGCTGAGCCGCCGGCGCCGCAGCCCGAGCGCCACGCCGAGGGCGCAGCTCGCGGCGACGAGACCCGAGGCGCGATCGCCCGTGCCGGCGGCACGGCAACCGCACGCGTGCACGAGCACGCCGGTCACCGGGTGGGGCATCGGCACGCAGCGCGACGCGATCACGCAGCTCGCTGGGGCGGAGCAGTCGGCGTCCGAGGTGCACGAGCGCCCGGCGACGTCCCGCGTGCGTGTCGGCGCGGGCGAGGTGGCGCCGCGCAGCCCGCCCTCCGTGTACGACTCGCGGACGACGCAGAGCCCGACCGAGGGCTCGCACGTGTACGACATCGGGCCCTGCAGGGTGGATCGGTACGCGATGCAGCTGGCGTCCTCGCTGCACGTGGTCGCGTCGCACCACGCGCCTGCGTGCGAGGTCACGCCGACCGAGCCCACAGGGCAGTCCGTCGGCGGCATGTCGATCGCGTCGGCACTCGCTCCGGCGGGCACGAGCGAGACGAGCACGACCCAGAGCATCCGCCACATGGCGTCAGCGTACCGCGAGCACGGGTCATCGCGCCGCGCGCGCGTTCGCGTGCGCCCACCGCACGAGCGGCTCCACCGCCTGCCCCACGAAGGTCTCCGGCAAGCCTTCCCCGTCGAGGCCGAAGTCGCGCGCTTCCTCGACCGGGCGGCGGTAGGTGCCGAAGAGCACGTCCCAGATCGTGAAGATGCCGCCGTAGTTCGCGCTCTGCGCCGCCACCTCGGTCGCGTGGTGCCAGCGATGGAAGCCCGGCGTCGCGATCACCTTCTCGAGCGGGCCGAGCGAGAGCCGTAGATCGGCGTGCAGATAGAGCGTGTGCAGGATCAGCACGGGCCCTAGCGCGAGGAAGACCCTCGGATCGAAGCCGAGCACGAGCACCGGCAGCGTGACGAAGACGTTGTCGAAGAGATCGTCGATCGGATGCATGCGCGCCGCGGCGAGCCAGTCGAGCGTGGTGGCCGCGTGGTGCACCGCGTGGAGCGGGAAGAAGCGCGCGTGGTGGCGCAGGCGATGGCTCCAGTAGGAGAGGAAGTCCGCGAGCACCAGCGCGAGCACGACCTGGAGCCAGAGGGGCAGCGCCGCGAGCGGCGAGCGCGCGTGGAACACCTCGAGCAGATCGTCCGCGCCGTGGAAGGCCCAGCCCACGGCGAAGGCGATCACCGCCGCCGCGCCCAGCGTGGCCGCGCGCGTGAGCAGGCCCGTGAAGAGCGGCGTGACGAGCCAGTACGCCCAGTCGACGCCGCGCGCGCGAGTGAGCACGCGCGGCACCGGCGAGGTCGCGGGGAAGAGCCGCTGGAGCAACGCGAAGAGCGGCCCCAGCAGCGCGAGCCCGACGTAGACGATCGCGAGCGAGATCACGGCGCGCGCCCGCTCACGCGCGCACGCCCTCGAGCGTGGGGAAGCGCGACCACGGATCGCTCCGCCGTCCGAGCGCGTTGTACTCGCAGAAGCTCCGCAGCCCGCCGCGTGTGTCGGTGATGTGGTGGCAGCAGTTCGCGACGCGATCCTGATCGTAGGTGTAGCGATCCATGAACGGCTTGATCGCGATCGAGAACATGTCGGTCGACTTCACGACGCTCTTGCCGATCGACGAGAGCGAGGGATGCGAGGCGAGCCAGCTCGCCACCTTCGAGACGACGGTGCGGTCGTCGGTGCCGACCACCTTCTGGATCTCCTCGGTCGAGAGCATCGTCTTGTAGGCGACGTCGTTCATCGCTGCGTCGAGGTCCACGTACTTCACGACGTTGTGGACCAGGCCGAAGCGCCGGAGGAACACGGTGAGCCAGCCACAGTTCGGATGGCTGCACGGGATGGGCACGAAGTCCTCGGCGCGCACGCGCACGCTCGCGCGCGCCATCACCGCCGCCGCGCAGTCCGAGAGCGTGAGGCGCTCCATCGGATCCACGTCGAGCTCGTAGCGCCCGCTCCACGTCGCCGGCTGCATCGCCACGAGCTTGACCGCGTGGTGCGCGAGCGCGACGTCGACCACGTCCCCGACCTCGCCCTCGTTCACGCCCTTGCCGAGCGTCATCGTGAGCTGCATCGGCACGCCGAGCCGATCGAGATCGGCGATGATCGTCTGCCGCAGCTCCGCGGGCTCGGCGCGGCGCATCGTCTGGCTGGCCTCGCGCGAGAGCGCGTCGAACTGGAGGAGCACCATCAGCTTGCCCTTGAAGGGCGCGAGGCGCGCGCGCTCGCTCGCCTTCGCGAAGCGCAGACCGTTCGTCGGCAGGTAGATCTTGTTCACGCCCGGCTCGGCGTGCAGGAACGCGATCATGTCCCAGTAGCGCGGATGCAGCGACGCCTCGCCGCCCGTGATCTGCACCGAGTCGAGGCGCCCCTTCTTCGCGATCAGATCCCGCAGATACGTCTGGAAGAGCTCGAACGGGAGGTAGCGATCGCCCGCGCTCTCCGAGTAGCAGACGCGGCAGGCGAGGTTGCACGCATCGGTGATCTCGACGAGCACCGTGCAGGTGCGGTTCAGGAGCTGGTCGGTACCGTCGCCTTCGCTCGGTCCGCAGGTCTCGCCCGGCGCGCAGCACGCGCCGCCGAATTCCGGGATGTGGAAGACGCGGTCGTCGGCGAAGCGCACGCCGCTGCGATCCTTGTTCGAGAGCGCGTAGTAGCGCGCGTTGTTCTCGAGCAGCGCCGTGCTCGGCCCGTGCTCCTCGCAGCGCTTCTGGATCAGCACGCGGCCTGCGCGCTCGTAGACCAGCGCCGGCACGTACGCGAGACACTGCGGGCAGAGGCTGATCGTGGACTTCAGCGCGCGGTCGAGCCGCGGCGAGCCCACCAGCGCGATCGTGGCCGCCTCGTCCAGGCGCCGCAGCTCTCCCGAGATGCGCTCGACGGGCGAGATGCGTGGCCCGAGCGTCGCGAGGCTCCTCTTCTTCTTGGGGGGCGCGTCCAGCATGAGAGCTCCTTCGGAGGCCGAGGAAGCTTAGAAGATCCCGTCTGCGCGTGGGAGCATCCCCTCCGTTCCTCGCGCGTCGGGCTCGGGGGCACGCCGTGCGGCGAGCGGCGCCGTGCACCCCGCGCGCTCGCTGCGCGCACGCGGCAGGTAGGGCCGGAGGCGCAGGATCTCGTCGAGCCAGGGGCGGGCCTCGGCACAGCCGCTCGTGAACATCGCGTGATCCACGAGACGCGCGCGGAGGGGAACGTTCCACGGGTCACGCGCCACGAGCGCACGCGTCGTGGCGAGCGAGGCGGCCTCGGCCGCGTGCGCGATCTGCACGCGCTCGATCGCCCGGGGAGCGCCCGCGAGGCCGAGGGCCAGCGCGGTGGCCGCCACGACCTGCACCGCACGCGCTCCCGCGCTCGCTGCGCGGAGCGTCGGCTCGCCCTGTTCCCGCGCGGGCAGGAGCAGCGCCAGCGCCACGGCGCCAGTCGCGAGCGAGGTCAGGCAGTCGAGCGTCGCCACGACGCCGAGCGCGGCGAGGCCCGCGGCGCGCACGCGATCGCTGCGCCAGCTCTCGCGCGCGACCAGCACCGACAAGACGAGCAGCAACGCGGCGCCGGGAATGCCCCGCTCCACCAGCGAGCCGACGAGATCGCTCGTGCAAGAGCGCGAGAGCGGCGCCCACGCCTCGCGGTGGATCGTGGGATCGCCCGAGCTCGCGACGCTCGGATAGAAGAGGGCCCAGTGGCCGGCGCCCACGCCGAGCGGATGCGCGCGCACGATCGCGAGCGAGGTCCATCCCTGCGTGAGACGTCCCAGGCCCGAGCCGTGCGTCACGTCCAGCATGCGCGCCGCGCTGTCGGCATAGGGGCTCTCGATGCGCCACGAGAGCACCGGTCGCAGCACGAGCGGGGCCACGGCGCCGAGGCTGGCCACGAGCGCCGCGACCCCCGCGCGCGCCATCGTCCGCACCTCGCGCCACGAGAGGGCTCCGAGCGCGATGCCGATCGCGAGCGCCCACCACGCCACACGCGAGCGCGTGAGCACGAGCGCGCACGCGAGCGGAGCGAGCGCCCAGAGGATCCGCCGCGAGCCCGCCCGCGCGTAGGCGGCGAGGGCCACCACCAGCGCGATCGCGATCACGTGCCCGGCGTTGTTGCGCTGGCCGATCGTCGTGCCCGGCGCGTACGAGGGCAGCGAGATCCGCGGCACCAGACCGTACGCCTCCATCACCACGAGCGAAGCGGCCACCGTGGTGAGCCCGAGCGCCCACGCTGCGAGGCGCGCCCTCGACGCCGCGCTGCGGCCGCGCAGATCGCGCGCGAGCGCCGCGAGGATCGCCGTGACGAGCGCGCCGCGACGCGCCACGTCGGTGTCGATCGCGAACGGCACGTGGGCGAGGTCGATCGCGACGATCGACACGAGGAGCGCGTCGATCGCGTCGAGCCGCCAGGGGCGCCGCCGCGCGAGCCCGAGCACGCACAGCCCGATCGCGACCAGCGCGAGCAGCGCCTCCTTCACCAGCGCGTAGCGCTCGAGCGTCGTGACGCGCGGATCCAGCGCGAAGAGCGCCGCGACGACGGCGGCGACGTGCAGCGCGAGCCCGAAGGAAGGCGCTCTGCCTCCTTCGGAGCCGCTCGCGCGCGTCTCGACGCGGGCGTCCACCGCGCTCACTCGCAGCCGGGCTCGCAGCTCCGCGAGAAGCTGCGGCAGTCGGCGCCCGGCATCGCCATCTGGCACTCCGCGAGCGTCGGATACCATTCGGCCGACGCCTCGCTGCCCGAGCCCGTCACGGCCGCCGCGCCCACCGCTTCGCTCATGATCGACACGCACCCGCCCTCGCCGGAGCAGTCGTTCGCCACGCACGACGCGAGGCCGCTGCAGCGCGGGTCGCACGTCACCGTATCGAGGCAGGTCGCGCAGTCGCAGCGCGTCGGCGCAGCGTCGAAGCAGTAGGCCTCGCACGCGTCGACCGGATCGACGTAGCGACGCATGAGCTGGCCGCGCCGGTCGGGCGCGTCGTTGATGCCGCTGTTCACCACGACGCCGAGATGGGTGCCGATCACGCCGTGCATGAACTCGTGGAACAGCACGCCGAGCTGTGCGGTCGCGCCACCGCGCGCGAGCGCCGCCGTGTCCACGTAGATGCGCTGCGCGCCGGCATCGGGGCAGCTCACGCCGCACCACTGCGCGAAGTCGCACCCCGCGGCCATGCAGGACCACTCGTGTTGCTGCGACCAGAGCAGGCGCAGGCCCTGCATCGTCATCCACGGCTCGCCCATCAGGCAGTTGCTCCCGCGCGCGAGCGCCTGCGCGAGCTGGCCCTCGAGCCGCGCGGCGGTCGCCTCGTCGCAGGGAACCGCGGTGCCGGTGCAGTCGTCCGTGCTCGGTCCCTGCGCGAGCGTGCTCGCGTCCATCACGGTCGTGTCGACCACCTGGAGCACGCCTCCGACCTGCCGCTCGGTCGTCTGCACGGGCGGGCTCACCTCTGCGTCGTCGGTGAGCCGGAACGCGATCTCGCCGCTCGCCGCATCGCGGCGCGTGACCTGGTAGTAGCGGGCGCGCTCGATCGTCTCGACCTCGAAGGTGGTGTCGTCGGAGTCCCAGAGGCGCGCGTCGGCGTCGAGCTGACCGTGGAGCGCGCCGTCCCGCTGCTCCCAACGCGCGACGACCGCGCGGCGCGCGCCGTAGGTCGCCTCTCCCGTCGCGGGATCGTAGGCGAGATCGATCTGCCCCGTGTACCCGTAGAACGTCGCGCTCACGAGCACGCCGCCGGCGATCTCGCGCGTGAAGTGCACGCACTCGTCCGTCGACAAGGCGACGTCGACGGTCCCGTCGGCGCGCGCGGCGAGCGTGCCCGTCGTGAGCGTCACGAGGCGGGTATCGTCGAGCATGCGGTCGATCCCGGAGCAGGCGCTGATCGCCTGGATCTGGCTCGGGTCGATCGGGACGCTTCCCGTGGGGAGCGTGCTCGGGATCGCCGCGTCCGGAATGGAGTACTGGAACGGGCCAGGGCCGCCGCACGAACAGCCAGCGATCGCGCCGGGCGGCACGGCCAGCGCGAGCGACACGACGAGACGAAGGATGGTTCTCACGAGACTTCTCCGTGTTGAGCGCACCGCGCGAGCCGAAGGTCCTCCGCGATGCGAGAGAGCGCCGCGACACCAGCGCCGCGCCGATCCGGCCTACGCGCTCGGTGTACCCGCCGTGCCCAACGCGGCCCCGCGATGTCTGATCTTGTCAGCGCGCCCGAGCGCCTGATGCGCGCTGCCTCGGTCGCCCCCGCGACGCTCGTTCGCATCCTCGCCGCGGGGCGCCTGGCCGCCCGTCGGCCCCACGGAGGGAAGGTGGGTCTCGGTCCCCTGCGCCCGCGCGATCGACCCGGTCAGAGCTCCAGCAGGAGCGCGGAGGCCGCGTAGAAGCTCCGATCGACGCGGGGGAGCGAGGCCCCCCAGCGCGAGAGGAACGTGCGCAGTTGACGCGCCGAGAACGCGCGATCGGCGCGCGCCTCCCCTTCCGCGTGGATCGCCAGCACGTGCTCGCGCTCGCCCGGGCGCGTCAGCTCCACGATCGCCTCGCCCGTGTAGCCCACGTGCCGCTCTTCGTCGGCGAGCACACGATCGACGACGTCGGCGATCTCGCTGCGACCGGCGCGGCGACAGCCCTCGGCGTGGTACCGGAGCGAGCGCGTGACGCGCTTCTCGAGGAAGTGCGCGTGCGCGAGGAAGTGCGCGAGCTTGAGGCGCACGTCGTCGGACGTGTCGCTCTCGCCGATGCGCCAGCTCGCGCGCGTGTGCGCGCGGATCACGACGTTGAAGACGTCGCCCGGGTCGATGTCGAGCACGGCCTGTCCGCTGCGCTCGATCGCCTTCGCGTAGAGCGCCGCGTGGCCGCGCTCGTCGCCGGCGTGCCGCTTCATCGAGGCGGCGAGCTCGGGCCAGCGCTCGCGCGCGCGCTCGACGGGAAAGTAGTCGTCCACGGTCTCGGGATGGCGCTCGCCCGCACGGTAGAGCGAGAGCGTCCACGCGTGCGCGCGCGGATCGGAGGCGAGCTGCGCGTGCAGGCGCACCTTGCCGGCCCGCTCGAGCGCCGCTCGCACGCCCATCAATGCCCCGAGCAGGTCAGATAGAGCAGGAACGCGCCCACGGCGACGAGGGCGACCAGCGTCAGGAGCGCGATGCCGATGGCCCCGCCGACGGCGCCCATCCCCGCGAGACAGCCGATGGCGGCACCTTTCGCGACCTCCTTGGCGGGGTCTTGCTCGGATCGCGGCGGGCGGGGCTCACGCGAGCTCGGCGGGCGGTCGGGGTCGGTCATCGCGACTCTCGTTCGAGGAAGGTTCGGAGGACGAAGGGGCCGGAAGCTTGCGAACGAGCCCGTACAGACCGCACACGAAGAGACAGAGGGCGAAGATCTGGTACGCGCTCATCCCCAGCGCGTACGTCCGAGTATCCCGGAGCGGCTCGATCGCGAAGCGGAAGATACCGTAGAGCAGCATGTGCAGCGCGAAGAAGCGCCCGCGGAGCAGGTCGCCGCGCCGGAGGAGCCCGACGAAGGCGATCCCCAGCGCGAGGTGGAAGAGCAGATCGTAGAGCGCCGTGGGGTGCCGCATCACGCCGTGCTCGTCGGGCAGCGCGAAGAGCGAGTCGGTGGGCAAGCCCGGACAGCACCCGACGAGCAGGCAGCCGACCCGGCCGATCGCGATCGAGAAGGGCACCACCGTGGCGAAGCGATCGTTGGGCGGCTCGTGGAAGCCCGCGAGGCGCTTGAGCGCCTCCGCCGTGAGGAACCCGAAGAGCAGGCCGCCCGTGATCGAGCGGCCGACGTGCAGGAGGTCGTGCGCGGAGACGGGCTCGATCGGCCAGCGCAGGTCCCCGACGATCGCGGCGAGCTTGGCGCCCACGAGCGCGCCGACGAGCGTCGCGAGCTGGATGCGCTGGTACTTCCGGCGCACGGCGGGATCGCGGAAGACCGTGCCCGAAGGAAAGAGCGCCGCGAGCGCCAGCCCGGCGAGCACGGGAAGCACGTAGCCGGGATGAAAGCCCCGCCCGATCGCGCTCCAGACGTCGTCGAGCCCCTGCATCAGAGCTCGAGCGCCCCCAGCGCATCGAGCAGCCCACCGAGCACTCGCTCCACGCGCGCGACGCCCTCGGCGATCGGCGCCCCCGTCGCCTCGTCGGCGTAGAGCGCGCGGCTCAGCTCGATCTGGATCGCGTGCACGCCCTCGCTCGGGTGCCCGTAGCGCTGCGTCGACCAGCCGCCGCGATAGGGATCGTCGTGCTTCACCGTGAGGCCCGCGGCGAGGAAGTGCTGCTCGACCCGCTCGATCACGCGCGCGCTCGCGCTCGTCCGTCCGCGCGAGCCCGGCACCACGTCGGCTCGCTTCTCGCGACCGCCCTTCCCCGTCGAGGGCATCGAGTGCCCCGCGACCACGATCGCCCGGCCGAAGCGCGCCTTCTTGCGCGCGATCTCGGCCTCGAGCGCCGCGTGATAGGGCGCATGGTAGAGCGCGAGCCTCCGCTCGAGCTCGGCGTAGGTGATCGGCTCGCGCAGCGCGGGCTTGCCCTCGGTGGTGGTGCGCCACACGACGCCGCGGCTCTGCGTGGGGCGCGGCGCCGGGTGGTCGCGCACCGTCTGGCGGTCGACGTCGTCGGGCGCGCGGTTGAGATCGACGACGTAGCGCGAGAGCCGGCTCGTGAGCAGCGTCGCGCCGTGGGTCGGCGCCGCAGCGTACAGGCGATCCACGTGCAGGTCGGAGTCGCGCAGGATGACTCCGTCGCCGACGAGGAGCTGCGCGCGCACGTCGGGCGGCACCTCGCGTCCCGCGTGCGGGACCTCGACGATGACCGCGGTCTCCGAGGACGGATCCGCGCGCGCGAGCTCGAGCCACATCCTCGTCGAGCCTACTCGCTCTGCCGCCCCGCGCGGCGCCGGTCGTGCACGCTCACCGGGCGCCACCACGGACGTCGATGCGCAGCGTGCTCTCCACCTGCACGGCCTCGCAGCGCGCGCCTTCGCACGCGTGCCCGTCGACGCGGACCGAGAGCACGGCCGTACCGACCGAGCGCGCGAGGATGGGCACGCGGAATCGCAAGGGATCCGCGCTCGGATCGTCGGCGTCGAAGCGGAACAGGCGGCCGCGCACGACCTCGATGGCCGCGCCGTCGACGCTGGGGGTCACGAGCAAGGGCCCGCGCGCGGCGTCCTCGGCGTGCACGACCGCCACGATCTCGGCGTGGTCGCCGGGGTGGAGCTCGGGCGCGCGCTCGAGCGTGATCGCGAGCGCGCGCGACTGCGCCCCGGCGGGCGCCGCCAGCATCGCGAGCGCGAGCACGCATCCGCCGGCGCGGGCGCGCGTCATGCGCTGCGCTTCTCGAGCCGCGCCTTGCGGCGCGCCGACGCCTCGGCGTGGTGCCGCTCGTCGTCGGTGTTCTCGAGCGCGAGCGGCGGCTGCTCGCAGGGCTTGCCCGCCTCGTCGACCGCGACGAAGGTCATGAAGGCCTCCACGCAGCGGCGACGCTGGCCGGTCGAGCGATCCTCGACCTGCACGTGCACTTCGACCTCGACCGAGGAGCGGAACGCCGCGTTCACGCGCCCGGTGACGATGACGACGTCGCCGACGCGGATCGGCGAGACGAAGTTCACGTCGTCCATCGAGGCCGTGACCGACACGCGGCCCGAGTGACGCTGCGCCGAGATCGCGCCGCACACGTCCATCCACGCGAGCACGGTCCCGCCGAACGCCGTGCCGAGCACGTTCGAGTGCTGCGGGAGCACGAGCTCGGTCATCTGGGTGAACGAGGCGCGTGGCGAGCGCGGAGCGAGGGTCGAGGTCACGCGGGCCTTCGTACCGAGAAGTGCGTGGCGTTGCAAACGGCGCCCCGAACGACGAAGGCGCCCTCCGTTGCCGGAGAGCGCCTCGTTCGATCGCGGAGGGCCGCTACCCTCAGCCGCAGACGCGGCCGCGGCCGCAGGTGAACGGCGCGAGGCAGCTGTTGCCGCAGCAGGGCTGGCCATCGCCGCCGCACGCCTCGCACGTGTCGCCGCCGCAGACCGAGTAGGGGCCCGGGCAGCCGAGGCCGCCGCAGCACGGCTGACCGTTCGAGCCGCAGGTGCCGCCCATGCAGCTGCCCGCGCTGCACGCGCCCTGGCCGCTGCCGCAGTCGCCGCCTGCCGCGATGCACTCGTCGTTCACGCAGCACGCGCCGCCGCCGCACGCCTGGCCCGCGCAGCACGGCTGGCCGGGGCCGCCGCAGAGCTCGCAGGTGCCGCCGCCGAAGCCGCCCGTGCACACGAGGCCGCTCGCCGTGCACTGGCCGGCGCCGCCGCCGCCCGCACCGCCCGTGGGGCAGCAGGGCTGGCCCGCGCCGCCGCACGTGAACATCGCCGAAGTGCACGAGCCCATCTGGCAGGTCGTGACCATGCCGCAGAGCGCGCCGCTCGCGACGCAGCGATTGCCCACGCAGCAGCCGCCGCCATCGCACGCGCCGCGGCCGCAGCAGGGCTCGCCCGTCGCGCCGCACGACGTCGTCATGCCGGCGAGGCAGACGTCGCCGCTCGCGAGCGCGCCCCCCGAGGGCACGCAGCTGCCGCCGTCGCAGCAGCCGCCGCCGTTGCAGCCGCCGCCCGGGCAGCACGCCGTGCCGGGATCACCGCACTGCTCGCACGCGCCGCCGCTGCAGGTGCCGCCGTTGCTGCACGTGCCGCCGTTCGCGACGCAGGTTCCGTCCGCCGGATCGCAGCAGCCGCCCGCACCGCAGGTGTTGCCCGCACAGCACTGGTCGCCGGTGCCGCCACACGCCTCGCACGTCGCGGCGCCGCCCGGGCCACCGCCGGTGCAAGCGAAGCCGCCGTCGCAGGTGCGGCCCGCGCAGCACGCCTCGCCGTTGCCGCCGCAGGGCGCGCAGACCGCGCCGCCCGTCGGATCGAACGCGCAGGCGAGGCCCGCGTCGCACTGGTTCATGCCGCAGCAGGGCTCGCCGTCGCCGCCACACGCGATGCACGATCCGGTCGCCCCGTCGCAGCGCGTGCCGGCCGCCGTGCACGTGTTGCCCGCGCAGCACGTCTCGCCCACGCCGCCGCACGAGCCGCACGAGCCCATGTCGCACATGCCGCCGACGGGGCATGCGCCGCCCGAGCCGACGCAGGTGCCCGTCACGCAGCAGCCGGTGCCGCAGTCGTTGCCGGGGCAGCACGCCGTGCCGGGCGCGCCGCACGCCTGGCACGTGCCCGGGCCGCCACCGCCGCCGCCGTTGCACACGCCGCCCGCCACACACACGCGACCGGGGCAGCAGGTGCCGCCGAGCTCGCCGCAGGCCGAGCACGTGCCCCCCACGCAGGTCGAGCCGTCGGAGCACAGACCGCCGCAGCACGCGAGCCCGAGCGTGCCGCACATCGTGCCGGAGTCCGGGCCGCCGTCGCCGAGGATCACGATCCCGGTGTCGTCGGGGCTCCCGCCGTCCTCGGGCGGCAAGCCGGTGTCGGGGCGGGGACCGGTGTCGGGGCGCGGGCCGGTATCGGCGAGCGGAAGGCTCGAGTCGGGAAGCGTGATTCCGCTGTCCATCTCCTCGAGCGTGTGCGAGTCGCTGCAGGCGGCTGCGAACGTCGTCGAGCCGATCACGAGCGCCAACAAGAAGACACGTGCGCGCATGGGACCTCCGCGCCCTCCGTCCTGCGGAAGGCAGCGGGCGACTCTGCATCAATGCGCTCCTTCGCTGCAACACCCCGACACGGCTCCCGGGACGCCGGCTCACGACGCACTGCGCCACGAAGCGAGCCGTTTCCCCGCACGGAGACGGGTGCGCGAACGCCACCGCTCGTGCTAGCTCCTGGGCTCGCCACCCGGAGTGGCTACGAGCAGGTGCATCCATGAGCGAAGCGAAGATCCAGGCGTACATCTCGGGCACCGGCGGCTACGTGCCGCCGCGCGCGGTCACCAACGATCAGCTCGCGAAGGAGTACGGGATCGACACGACCCACGAGTGGATCCACCAGCGCAGCGGCATCGAAGAGCGCCGCTACGCCGACGAAGGCGTGGGCTCGGCCGAGATGGGCTGGCTCGCGGCGAAGAAGGCGATCGAGAACGCGAAGCTCACGCCGCGCGACATCGACATGATCCTCTTCGCGACGCTCTCGCCCGACATGCACTTCCCGGGCAGCGGCGTGCTCATGCAGCGCCGGTTCACGGAGCTCTTCGAGGGCGACATGCCCCGCTACGTGCCCTGCCTCGACATCCGCAACCAGTGCTCGGGCTTCCTCTACGGCCTCGGCACCGGCGCCTCGCTCGTGCAGAGCGGCCAGTACAAGCACGTGCTCCTCGTCGGCAGCGAGACGCACTCGGCCGCGCTCGACTTCACGACGCGCGGCCGGCAGGTCACCTCGCTCTTCGGCGACGGCGCCGGTGCGGCCGTCATCAGCGCCACCACGGATCAGAGCCGCGGCCTGCGTCGTTGGACGCTCGGCGCCGACGGCCGCCACGCCGAGGCGCTCTGCATGCGCATCTTCGACATCAGCAAGCGTCCCTTCGTGAAGCTCCAGGGCGATCGGATGAGCGACGCCACGATCCCGGCCGAGATGCTCTGGCCGGCGATGGAGGGCAAGGTCGTCTTCCGTCACGCGGTCGAGAAGATGTGCATGTCGCTCATGCAGGTCTGCTTCGAGATGCAGCTCTCCGCGAACGACATCGACCTCTTCGTGTTCCACCAGGCGAACATGCGCATCAACCAGTACGTCGCGCAGTCGCTCGGCATCCCGGAGAGCAAGCTCATCCACAACATCCACAAGTACGGCAACACGACGGCCGCCACGATCCCGCTGCTCCTCGCCGAGGCCGAGGAGACCGGGCGCCTGAAGAAGGGCATGAAGGTCGCGATGGCCGCCTTCGGCGCCGGCTTCACGTGGGGCGCCGCGATCATGGATTGGTGAGCGCTCGCTCCGGCTGCAGGTGACGCCCGCACGATCCTCGCGATCGAGCGGGCGTCGTCGTTTCGAGGCGCGAGAGCTCGCCGCGCCTCAGAGGCACTGCTGCGGCCGAACGCACGCGCCATTGCAGCAGACGGTCTGCGTGGGGCAGCGCCGCCCGAGGCAGATCCCGGTGGCGTTGCAGGTGTCGTCGAACGTGCAGTCGTTGCCGTCGTCGCAGAAATCGCCGAGACGCGGCGTGTGCACGCAGCCGCTCGCGCCGCAGCTGTCGGCGGTGCACGCGTTCGTGTCGTCGCACGGATCGGGCTGCCCGACGCACGCGGCGGCCGCGCACTGATCGTTCCGCGTGCACGGGTTGCCGTCGTCGCAGCCGCGCGTGTTCGGTGCGTGCGTGCACTGCGTACCGTCGCACGCGTCGTCGGTGCAGGGGTTGCCGTCGTCGCAGCCGGCCGCGACGCAGGCGCTGCCGCAGCACATCGTGCCGGTCGCACACCCCGTGTGGACGCAGACGTCGCCCACGCAGGTCGCCGTCTCGCAGGGGCCGGCGCTGGCGGCGCAGCTCGCCTGCACGCACGTCGAGCCGCTCTGGCACCCGTTCTGCGGATCGCAGCGCCCGCCCGGTCCGCACACCGCGTCGGAGGCGACGTGACCGCACGTGCCTGCCGTGCAGCCGTCGGTGGTGCAGCCGACGCCGTCGTCACACGCCATCGGCGCGCCCGCCTGGCAGGTGCCGCCGCCGCACGTGTCGCCCACCGTGCACGCGTTCCCGTCGTCGCAGCTCGCGGCGTTCGCGTCGTGCGCGCAGCCCACGCCCGTGCGGCAAGCGTCGGTCGTGCACGGGTTCGCGTCGTCGCAGGCCAACGTGCCTGCGCCCACGCACGTCGTCCCGTCGCAGACGTCGCCGACGGTGCAGGGATCGCCGTCGTCGCAGTTGCCCATGCGCGCCGTGTGGCGACACGCCGAGGCGGTCGTGTCGCAGAAGTCGGTCGTGCACGGCGCGCCGTCGTCGCAGCCGCTCGGCACGCACGCCGAGCCGCAGCACGTCTCGCCGGCCGCGCACGCGAACGTGCGCACGCAGAGGTTGCCCTGGCACGTCGCCGTCTGGCAGCCGTTCGAGACGCAGGTCGCGGCGTTGCACGTGTCGTACTGGCAGCCGTTCGTGGGATCGCAGCGCCCGCCCGCCGCGGCCGTACAAGCACCGTCGTCGACCGCGTGCACGCAGCCCGTGCCGTCGCAGCTGTCCACGGTGCAGTCGACGTGATCGTCGCAGTCCACGCGGTCGGTGCTCGGATGACACTCGCCGCCCTTGCACACCTCGCTGCCGTTGCAGGGGTTGCCGTCGCTGCACACGTCGTCGCCCGTGCACGGTGGGGGCATGCCTGCATCGGCCTGGATCACGCCACCGTCCGGGCCGGGCTCGAGCGGCCCGCAGCGGCCCGCGCGACACGCGAGACCGGTCGGGCACTGGAGCGCGCGGCACGCGTCCTCGAGCACGAGGCGCAGCGTGCGCTGCTCTCCGGCCACGTAGCCCGCGCGAACGCGTGCCTGGGTGACCAGCGCGCCGCCGGCGTCGTAGGCGGTGGCCTCGATCTCGAACAGGCGCATCGCGTCGTTGCCCGCGGGCGCGATCGTGAGATCGATCGGCCACGCGATCGGCGCGGGATAGACGAAGGGATCCGCCGCGTCGATCGCCGTGGTCCCGGGAGGCCCGCCGCGCACCGTCACCACGAGGCGTGTCGCATCCGCGCGCGTGAGTGGCTCGGCGTCCACGTAGAGCAGCACCGACGAAGCAGGCCGCGGGCTCGCGCATGCGGCGACGAGCACGGCGACCGTGAGTGCGGCGAGCGAGCGCCGCGGATGCGAGGTCATGTTCGGATCCCCACTACGTCCCTACGAGCGTCATCTTCTCTCGGTTCGAGACGAAGCGCACGAGATCGCCGTCGCGGCCCTCGGGCGCCATGCCCACCTTCTCGAGCACGCGCGCGCTCGCCACGTTCGAGACGTGCGTGCGGGCGACGATGCGCGGCGCGGCCAGCACGCCGTGGCCGATCCCGAGGAGCGCCCGCGCGAGGTGCGTGCCGTGGCCCCGCCCCCATGCTCCCGAAGCGACGAGGTAGCCGATCTCGGGCGAGCCGGGCGCGAAATCGGAGACGAAAACGCGCCCGCTACCGACGTAGGTCTCGCCCTCGAACGCCGCGACGACGACGAGGTAGCGCGGATCCTCGGGCGCGAGATAGCGCTCGAGCATCCCGAGCACCTCGTCGCGCCGCAGCGGCCCGCCCACCGGGCCCATCGTCACCGGATCGGTGAGGAGCGACGAGAGCCGATCGAGATCCCCGCGCTCGTAGGAGCGCAGCCGCAGCGGCCCTTCGTCGAAGCGCTCGATCCGGAACGGCACGCGCCTACTTCTTCGCGCGCTTCCGGTTCAGCCACCACGTCTGCACGATGTGGCCGCTGCCCCATCCGATCGCCATCAGGAAGAACAGCGTGCCCAGGATCTCGTGCCCCGTCCCGAGCAGGTGCGCGCTGCCGCCGATGAGACCCGCGACCACGAGCCCGGAGTAGAGGCGCCGCCCGATCACGTCGATCGCGCCGCCGGCCTGCGGATCCCGCGTGCGGATCTCGAGCCGCCCCTGGCGCAGGTCCTCGAGGATCTCCTGCGACTGGATGGGGAAGTCGCTCGCCGCGAGGCTGATGCGCGAGAGCGAGCGGAGCAGCTCCGGCAGCATGCGCTCCGGCGAGTAGCGCTGCGCGAGGAGCTTCAGGAAGTAGGGCTTCATCTCCTGATAGAGATCGAAGTCGGGCGCGATCTCCTTGCCGACGCCCTCCATCGTCATGATCGACTTGCCGACCATGAGGAAGTCGGGCGGGATCTCGAGGCCGTACTTCTGCGAGCCCTGCACGAGATCGCGGATGAGCGCCGAGACCTGGATGTCGCGCATCTGCTTGCCGAGGTACTTCTCGGAGAGCGTCGCGACCTCGGCCTCGAACGCCGCGCGGTCGATCTTCTTGGTGGGCGTGCCGATCTGGAGGAGCGCATCGGCGAGGCCGCGCGGATCTTCCTGCACCGCGGCGACCATCAGATCGATCGTCTTGTCGCGCAGCTGCGGCGTGAGGCGCCCGACGAGCCCGAGATCGATGAGGCCGATCACGGGCGACTCGGGCGTCCCCATGATGATGATGTTCCCGGGGTGCGGATCGGCGTGGAAGAAGCCGTCCTCGAAGATGCTCTTGATGGTGATCGAGAGCATCGCGCGCACGATGGCGTCGGCGTCGTAGCCGGCCGCGATGGCGTCGTAGACCTTCTTGCCCGAGAAGAACTCGAGCGCGAGCACGCGGTTGCCGGAGTGGCCGCGGTAGACCTTCGGGAAGCGCACGTAGGGCACGCCCTCGAAGTTCTTCGCGAAGCGCGTGGCGTGATCGGCCTCGAGGTTGAAGTCGAGCTCGGCGCTGATCGCGCGATCGAACTCGCTCACCATCTTCGAGGGCTGGTAGAGGCGCGACTCGGGGATCGCGCGCTCGATGGCGCCCGCGAGCAGATAGAGCAGCTCGATGTCGCGCTCCATCGTGAACGAGATGTTCGGGCGCTGGACCTTGAGGACGACCTCCTTGATCGCGCCGCCGTCGAGCTTGATGCGCGCGCGGTGCACCTGCCCGACCGATGCCGAGGCGAGCGGGCTCTCGTCGATCCACTCGACGAGATCGAAGATGGAGCCCGAGAGGTCGGCCTCGATGACGGCCTTGATCTCGGCGAAGGAGACCGGCGGAACGCGGTCCTGGAGCTTCTTGAGCTCGAGGATGACGTCGGCCGGGACGAGGTCGGGCCGCGTCGAGACGATCTGCCCGAGCTTGACGAAGCTCGGCCCGAGATCCTGCACGACCAAGCGCACGCGCTCGCCGAGCGTCTGGTTCTTCTGTGCCTCGGACTTGCCCGCGACGAGCGAGCCGAGCGCCGTGCGCCCGATGACCTCGCCGAACCCGTGCCGCACGAGGACGCCGATGATCTGCCGCAGCCGGTCGAGATCGCGGACGGTGGAGAGCAGCGTGGGCGGTGCCATTCGCGGCGCAGCGTAGACCGTGCGCTCGCAGGGGTCGACCTCGGGCGCGCGCACGGCGAGCGAAATACGGGGGCGGATCGGCGCGTAGGGAGCGCGTGCGCGCTCCGCGCCGGTTCTCGCTGCGCTCGCGCCGCCGGCGCGCTTGCGACGTCACGGTGAGCGATCGTGCGCCGGCGGGCTCCACGCTCACGCGTACACGATCTCGATCCGTTCGCGCGCGCCCTCCGAGAGACGCGCGAGCGCGTCGCGCTCCGCTTCGGTGAGCGCACGGTCCTGCCGATAGCAGCTCGGAGCGAGATCGCCCGCGTGCTGGATCCCGACGCCCCAGTAGAGCGAGGCGCCGCGCCGGAGCACGCGGCGGCCCGCCGCGAAGCGAAACGCGTCTGCGAGGTCGGGCACGTACGATGGGCTCACCCAGCGTCCCTTCCGGCGCACCTCGCGGAAGCGCAGGATGCCGTGCGCATCGACGTGGAAGCGGACGACGCCCGAGGCGACGTGCCACTCGGAGCGGTGTCGCCACCGCGAGGGCAGGAGATGATCGAAGACGATGTGCCGCCCGGCGAGCGTGCGGGTGTCGAAGCGCTCGAACATCTCGCTGCGCACGCGGTTCCACGGTCGGCCGGCCTGGCTGCGCAGCCAGCGCTCGGCGGGCGCGAGCTTGTCGTGGAACATCTTCGGAACGACCCGCGCCTCGGGCCAGACGAGCGCGTCGAGGTCGTCACCACCGCGCGCTCGCCCGACGACCGCGCGCACGGCCGCGCGCGCGTGGCCGTGCGACGCGCGCCGCTCGTCGCAGTTGGAGTAGTAGCGCCCACCCTCGATGACGGTGCGGGCGAGGTTCTTGGTCGACATGGAGCCTCGGAGCGACGGAAACGAAAGAGGCCAGCGCGGGCTGGCCTCTTCGGCGCTCGAAACGAGGCGTGAGGAGACGTCAGCGCGTGCGCAGGGGGCGAGCGAGCAGAGACGTCTTCTTCGTCATGCACGGACCATGTTCCGGCGCGCTGCGCCCGTCGAGCGAGAACGTCTCTCGCCCCATTGCGCTTGCCGGCGGCGCCGATGAAATGCCGTGGAGGCTGGGCCCGTAGCAAGCGCGTGGCTCCGACGCGTCTCGCTTTCCTGCCCGTGCCCCTGGTCCTCGTCCTCGCGTGCGATGCGAGCGCGCGCGCGGACGTGATCGGCGTCTCCCCCTCGTGCCCGCCCTGGCAGGACCGCGTCGTCGTCGGCCATCACGGCGCGACGGCGTGCGTCGACCGCGTGTGCCGCGCCGACGGCGAGTGCTCCGGCGGCCACTGCTACAACCCGACGCTCGTCTGCGTTTCCGGTGATCGCGTGCTCGGGCCGTGCGAGGCGGGCGCGCGGTGCGCCGAAGGCGCGTGCGTCACGCGCGGCCACTGCGGCCCCTGAGCGCGGTCCGTCTGCGCTCGCTTCGGGCGTACACTCCCGCCGCGATGAAGGCGAAGAAGCGCGAGGCGCGCGAGGTGGTCGCGAGGATGGAAGGGGTCGGGCGATCGTTCGGAGCGCGCGACGTCCTCTCCGACGTGAGCCTCGAGGTGCGCCGCGGCGAGGTGCTCGGAGTCGTCGGGCCGAACGGCGGCGGCAAGAGCACGCTCCTCCTCTTGCTCGCGGGCCTGCTCGTGCCGACGCGCGGGAGCGTCGCCGTCGTCGGGCACGCGGCGCATCGGCTCGCGCTCGAGGCCGCGGGGCTCGTCGGGCTCGTCACCGCGCGGCCCGGTCTCTATCCACTGCTCACGGGGCGCGAGAACCTCCACCACTTCGGCGGGCTCTTCGGGCTCGCGCCGCACGAGGTGGACGCGAAGGCAGCGCCCCTCGCCACCGCGCTCGCCATCGAGAGCGCGCTCGACGCGCGCGTCGCCACGTGGTCGACGGGGATGCAGCAGAAGCTCTCGCTCGTGCGGGCGCTGCTCCTCTCGCCGAAGCTGCTCTTGCTCGACGAGCCCACCGCGAACCTCGACCCGCCCGTCGCGCGCACGCTCTACGCGGAGATCCGCCGGCGCGCGGACGCGGGGCTCGCGTGCGTGCTCGTCACCCACGATCTCGAGGCGGCCGAGCTCTTCTGCGATCGCGTCCTGCTCGTCGACGGACGCATCGAGCGCGAGCTCGCGTTCGACGCCCACCGCGCGCCACGCGTCGGGCCGATCCTCGCGGCGTGGCAAGAATCGGTCGGCAAAGAGCGCTCGCCGACGGAGGCGCCGGACGGAACCGGGGATCGCCCGCGGACGGGAGGGGCCGCAGGGGGTGAGCCGAGCCGCGCTCGCCGCGCGCTGAAGCCGTGGCAACGCATCGCGCTCACCGAGATCGTCGAGCAGCGGCGACAGCCCTCGATGCTCTTCATCCTCGCTGCGAACTACCTGATCTGGCTCGCGGTGTTCGGCGTCGTGCTCTGGATGTTCGATCGCGCCGCGGCCGATCCGGAGGCGATGGCCCTCGTCACGGCGCAGCTCGAGGGCTCGGGCGTCGAGCCGGACGCGCTCCTGCGGCTCGGCGTGTCGACCTTCGGCTCGCTCGTGTTCACGAACCTGCCGCTCTACGTCGCGATCCTCTCGGGATACTCGGTGCTGCACGATCGCGACACCTCTGCCTTGCCGTTCCTGATGCTCGCGCCGGTCGGGCGCCGCGAGATGCTGCTCGGAAAGCTCGCTGGCGCCCTCGCGCTCCCCCTCGTGCTGCACGTCGTCTTCGTGGGGGCCGGGTGCCTCGTGCTCGGGCGCCTGCCCGTGCTCGCGCCCTTCCCCTTGTTCGGCGGCGGCGCCGCGTGGTGGGTCGCGTTCCTCGCCGGCGCGCCCGCCTCCGCCGCGCTGGTCGGCGCGATCGGCACGGTCATCTCGGCCCTCTCGAGCGACGTGCGCACCTCGATGCAGTACACGTCGTTCTTCATCGGCCTGCTCAGCCTCGTGTTCGGCTGGGCCCTCGTCGACGAGCTCGAGGGCGGCGTGACGCTGGAGCTCGGATTCGCCGCCGGATGCGCGGTGCTCGCCGGAGTCGCCCTCGAGATCGGCGCGCGCATCGTGAGCCGCGACCTCGCAGCGTGAGCGACGGCTCGTCTCTGCGCCGGCGTGCATGAACGTCGACCAGCGCTCGCGCAACGGAGCGCACCGGAGGTGCTCCATGGTGCGCTCGTCTCCGGCTCTCGCAGCTCTCCTCCTACTACTCGCGCTCCCGAGCGCGCGCGTCGCGGCCCAGGCGCCGATTGGCAGCGACGAGAGCGCACAGAGCGAGCTCCAACGGTTGCATCGGTCGTCCGAAGAGGTCACGAGTGGCCTCGCCGACGTGCGCCGACGGCTCGCGCTGCTCGGCGTGCGCGGCATGGACGGCCTGGGCGGAGCCGCGCGCCTCGTGCTCACCTTCGAGGACCACTTCACGGGGGCTTCGCCTCTCGCCGCGAGCTTCGCGCTCGACGGACAGCGGCTCTTCACGTCGACCGACGCCGCGCAGATCGAGCACGGCGCGATCTTCGCGGGCGCCATCCCCTCCGGCCCGCACGTGCTCACGCTCGAGCTCCGCTATCACGGCGACGTGCTCTACACGGCCGACTACCAGTCGACGATCACCTCGAGCTACGCGTTCCAGACCAGCCTCGGCCAGACGACGCGCCTGCGCGTGATCGGCCACGACACGAGCCTGCTCGCGCCCTACGACGAGCGCTGGACGATCGGCTACGAGACCGACACGTCCGCGACCGACGAGTAGCCGCGCACTTCGCCCACGTTTCGACGCGCGTCGGACCGCGACAGCGGCGGCGGCCTCGCGTATCGTCGGCCCAGCGAGGGGCCATGGGGAACCGTCTTCGGAGCGAGCGGGCGCTGCGGCGCGCGCGTTGGATGAGTGTGCTCGCGAGCATCGGCGTGTGGGCGTGCACGAGCCCGCCCGCCGCGACGACGGGAGATGGCGCCGCGAGCTGCACCACGAGCGCGGAGTGCGACGACGGCGCCTACTGCAACGGCGCCGAGACTTGCATGCCCGGGATGCCCGGGGCGGACGCGCGCGGGTGCCTCCACACCTCGCCGTGCCTCGACTCGCAGCGCTGCGACGAGATGCAGGACCGTTGCGTCACGAGCTGCGCCGTGGAGCCCGACGCCGACGGCGACGGCGTCGATGCCATCGAGTGCGGCGGAGCCGACTGCGACGACGCCGACGCCATGGCGCACCCCGGCGCGGCCGAGGTCTGCGATCCCATCCATCGCGACGAAGACTGCGACCCGGGCACTTTCGGCGAGCGCGATCGCGACGGGGATGGTTTCACGGACGCCGCGTGCTGCAACCCGAGCCGCAGCGGCGGCGCCACGCTCTGTGGGACCGACTGCAACGATGCGCGGCGAGACGCCCATCCCGGCGCGACCGAGGCCTGCGACGGCTTCGACAACGACTGCGACGGGGCGACCGACGAAGGACTTCTCGTCGCGAGCTATCCCGACGCCGATCGCGATCTGCACGGTGCCGCGGGCGCGAGCACCAACCAGTGCCCGGGCGCGCCGGGCTGGTCGACGGTCGCCGACGACTGCGACGACACGAGCGCCCTGCGCCACGGCGCGCAGCTCGAGATCTGCGACTCGGTCGACAACGACTGCGACGGCACGACGGACGAAGCACCGGTGTCGATCCCCTGGTTCGTCGACGCCGACGCCGACGGGTTCGGGGATGCATCGAGCGACGTCGTGATCTCGTGCGCGCCCGTGCCCGGCCGCTCGGCGCGCAGCTCCGACTGCGACGACGGCGACGCGCACGTGAGCCCGCTCGGTACGGAGCTCTGCAACGGCGTCGACGACGACTGCAACGGGCGCGCCGACGCACGCGGCACCGGGCCGGGCGACACGGAGGACGACGACGGCGATGGCGTCGCGGACGTGGTGTGCGGCGGCAGCGACTGCGACGACGCGAACGGCGCGGTCTACCCGGCGGCCGACGAGCTCTGCAACGGCGTCGACGACGACTGCGACGGCATGGTCGACGGCGACAGCGCGAGCGCCAACTGGTACCTCGACCTCGACCACGACGGGTTCGGCGACGTGGGCTCGGCGCCGATCGTCTCGTGCGATCCCCAAGCCGGGCGCGTCTCTCGTGGCGGCGACTGCGACGACGGTGACGCCAGCGTGCACCCGCGGGCGGCGGATCTCTGCGACGACGTCGACTCCGACTGCGATGGGCAGATCGACGAGAACGGGATCCGCTTCGCGTTCTTCCCCGACGCCGACGGCGACGGTTGGGGCACGACCGATCGCGCCTCGATCGTGTTCCGCTGCACGGCACCGGCCGGGACCTCGGCGCGCACGGGCGACTGCGCGGACACCGACGACACGCGCTACCCGAGCGCGATCGAGCAGTGCCAGGGCACGGACGACGACTGCGACGGGACGATCGACGAGGCCTCGGACCGCCTCTGGTACGTCGACGTGGATGGCGACGGGCACGGCGCGGGCGCGGGTGTCGCCGCGTGCATGGGGCCGCTCGGGCGGGCCCCCCTCGGCGACGACTGCGACGACGCGGACCCGGGGAACTTCCCGGGCAACGTCGAGACCTGCAACGGCCAGGACGACGACTGCGACGGTGCGACCGACGACGGCGCCGACGCCGCCTGCGCCGGACCGCACGCGACCGGGACGTGCGCGTCGGGGCACTGCTCGCTCACGTGCGCCGGCAGCTACGAGGACTGCAACGGCATGCCGGGCGACGGCTGCGAGGTCGACACCGATCACAGCGTGGTCCACTGCGGCTCGTGCGGCGTCGCGTGCGGGCCAGCCGACAGCTGCGGCATCGCCGCGGTGGGCTCGTGCGACACCTCGCCCGTCGTGCTGCTCGACGGGCACACGCAGTCGATGATCGCCGTGCGCGCGACCGGCGGCGTCGCCGGTTGGGGCTCGGCCGCGTCGGCGCGGAGCACGCTGCTCGCCGACGCCTCGGCGCCGCTCGGCTCGGCGCTCGGCGACGTCACGGACCTCGGCGTCGGTGGGACGGTCGGCTGCGCGGTGACCGCGGGACGGCGCCTCTACTGCTGGGGCGCGAACGGCGCGGGCCAGCTCGGCATCGGCACGACCAGCTTCTCGACCTCGGGGCCCGTGCTCGTGCCGCTCACCGACGTCGTCGACGTCGACGCGAGCGACACCGCAGTCGCCGCCGTGCGGGCCGATGGCACCGTGTGGACCTGGGGACAGAACACGTCGGGCCAGCTCGGCGGCGGCGCCACGCCGACGCAGCGCTCGAGCCCCGCCGCGGTGGCCGGCATCGACGACGCGCTCGCCGTCGCCGGCATGACGAGCACGTTCTGCGTGCTGCGCGGAGTCGCGGGCGGCGCCACGTACGTCACGTGCTTCGGCACGAACGGCAACGGCGAGTGCGGGAACGGAAGCACGTCGCCGAGCAGCGTGAGCCCGCCCGCGGGCAACGTGATGGGGCTGCCGAACGACGTGCGCGCGCTCTCGCGTGGCTACGCGGGCGGCGTGTGCGCGATCGCCCGGAGCGGCACCGCCTACTGCTGGGGCTTCAACATGCCGAGCGGCGGCGCGGGCTACAGCCTCGGCCTCGGCGGATCGGCCCCGACACCCTCGGTCACGACGGCGACGCAGCTCCCGGTCGCGGCGGAGATCGTCGACGTGGTGCTCAACGGGCGCAACGGCTGCCTCCAGCGTCGCAACGGCGGGGCCCAGGAGATCTGGTGCTGGGGCCTCGACACCAACTGGATCGACGGGGTCGGCAGCTCGACCGTCCCCGTGCGCGTCGGCGGCATGCTGCCCGGCGGCCTCGGCGACGTGGTCTCCATCGGCGTGGGCAACGCACGCTGGTGCGCGGCGCGAGCGGGCGGCGGTGTCGTCTGCCAGGGCGACGACACCGCGGGCAGCCTCGGTAACGGCGCGCCGATCAGCGCGAGCCCCTCACCCGTCGCGGTCCTGGGCCTGCCGTAGCGGGCGAGCCCGCACGAGGGCTCGTCGACACGAGCGCGCTCGGGCTCGGACGGCGAGTGGAGTCGCGCCGCGCCCACGCTCGGCGCCGACGAGTCGGCGACAGCGGGGCGCGACCGCTCAGGGGCAGGTGCCCGCGACGCTGAACGTGCGCGTCGTGTCGTTGAACATCCCGGGCACGGGATTGCCGGCCATGTCGAGCAGCTCGAGCCGGATCGTGTGATCGCCCTCGCCGAGGTTCTCGAGCCAGTGCGGCTCCCAGCTCGTGATGAGGCCGCTCGTCCCGTCGAGCGTGTAGCGCACGCGGTAGCTGTCGGTGCCGAGCTCGGCGTTGGCGACGAAGAAGTCGAGCAGCACGTGCGTGCCCGCCGGGTTGCAGCCCTTCGGCCGGCTGAAGGTCAGGAGCGGCGCCGTCGGATCGAACGAGAAGCCCTCGGTGGCGTGGCCGTAGTGGAAGACGACGACGGCGAACGCGCCTGGGCTCTTCACCGACTCGTGCTGACCACGGCTCGGGAACATGCGCAGCACGTGCGTCCCTTCGGCGAGCGGATGCCCGAGGTTCTGCTGCACGAGCGCCGCGAGATCGAAGGGCTCGGTCGCGCGCACGGCCATGTAGGGCTCGTTGTCGACGATCACGTGCACGTGCGGGCCGCTCGGCGAGGCGAGCTCCCAGTTCCGCAGGTCGAAGCGCACCGTCACGGCGCCACTGCGGATCGTCTGCCCCGCGCGCGGCGCCGTCACGCGCAACGAAGGAACCGTGCCCTCGATCGGCGTCGTCACGCCCTGCACCACCATCGGCGGCGGCGGCGTGGGCGCGGCCTCTTCGGCCGGGGTCTCGCTCTCGGCGGGCGCGTCGGCGTCGGCGGTCGCGAGGCCCATGTCGTCGGCGCTCGGATCGGTCGAGGCCGTGCTCGGATACTCGGGACGCTCGCTCGAGCCGCCGCAGGCCGCGAGCGCGAGGACGAGAGAGAGAGAGGTAGCCGTTCGCCGGAGGTTGCGCATGGGGCCTCCATAGGCCCGCGATCCGGAGACGTCGAGGCCGGTCAGGCCCCTTTCGCGGGAGGTGGGGCGCGCCGTCCCGCCGCCGCTCTGGCGACGCGGGCCCGCCGGCCCCGCGAGAGAGGCCGGCGAGGCGCGAGCGAGCCGCTCACACGAAGAAGTCGGGGAAAGGCTCGACGGTCGGATCGACTGCGTACTTCTTGAAGTCCGTGACGCCGACCGAGCGGAGCACGTCGTCGTCGATGAAGAACTTGCCCGTCGTCGTCTTCGCGTCGCTCGTCAGGATCACGTGCGCCGCGTCGGCCATGATCTCCACGGTGCGCGAGTGGCGCATGCCTTCGTCGCCGCCGAGGATGTTCTTCACGGCGGCCGTCGCGATCGCCGTGCGCGGCCAGAGCGCGTTGAACGCGACGCGCCCCTTGAACTCGCCGGCCATGCCCAGCACGCACATACTCATGCCGAACTTCGCCATCGTGTAGGCCACGTGCGGCGCGAACCAGCGCTCCTCCATGTTGAGGGGCGGCGAGAGGTTCAGGACGTGGGGGTTCGCCGCCTTCAGGAGGTGCGGCAGGCACGCCTGCGAGCACACGTAGGTGCCGCGCGTGTTGATGTGGTGCATCAGATCGTAGCGCTTCATCGGCGTCTCGAGCGTGCCGGTCAGCGAGATCGCCGAGGCGTTGTTCACGAGCACGTCGATGCCACCGAACTTCTCGACCGCCTGGGCCACGGCCGCGTACACGGCCGCGTCGTCGCGGATGTCCACGGCGATCGCGAGCGCCTTACCGCCGGCCTTCTCCATGTCCTCGGCGGCCGTGTAGATCGTGCCCGGCAGCTTCGGGTTCGGCTCGGTGGTCTTGGCGACGATGACGACGTTCGCGCCGTCCTGCGCAGCGCGTAGGCCGATCGCGTGCCCGATGCCGCGGCTCGCGCCGGTGATGAACAGCGTCTTTCCCTTCAACGTTCCAGCCATCGAGCACTCCTAGAAAGAGACGTGCGCGAGCGTAGTACATCGGGGGCCAAACCTCGACGCGGTTTCCAGGCGGCGCCCCGCGCCGCTTTACCCCCACGCCCACTTCCGTCATTTTGGAGAGCGCCTCGGATTCATGGGACTGCCGTTCGACCCCTCCCCGACCGCCGGCGTGACCCGACCGGGCACCGCGGACCTGCGTAGCTCCGCGCTCTCGCGCCTGCTGGCCCGCCTCGTCGACTCGGCGAGCCACGAGAGCTCGCTCCGCGCCATCTGCGAGGAGACCGCGCGCGGGCTCGAGCTGGAGCTGGTCGCGCTCCGGGTGATCGACCCGGCGAGCGGGATGACGTCGAGCGCGTACACGCACGGCGCGCCGCCCGGCTTCGCGCCCACCCGCGCCCAGCCCGGCGAGCGCGAGGGGTTCATGCGGGCCCACGGCGACGTCGCATCGTTCCCCGACATCAGGCAGGTCCCCGACATGCCCGGTGGCGAGTCCTTCGTGGCCGCGGGCGTGCGCTCTCTCGCGCACGCGCGGATGACCTCCCACGGGCGCACCGTGGGGATGATCTTCGCGGCCTCGCTCGGCCGCGAGCGAGCGCTCTCGCCCGAAGACCTGCGCTTCCTCGAGACGATCGCCGGCATCGCGGGCGTGGCGGTCGCCAGCGTGCGCGTGGCCGAGCGCTACGAGCGGATCGTCACCACGATGAGCGAAGCGGTCCTCGTGACCTACTCCGACGGCCGCATCGCGTTCGCGAACCCCGCAGCCGAGAAGCTCTTCGGGCGCCCGACGGCCGAGCTGCTCGAGACCTCGCTGACCGACCACGCCCTCGATCCCCTTCCGGCGCCGGACGAAGGCCGCAAGACGCTGCGCTTCCGCCACGAGAGTGGGCAGGAGCGCTGGGGCGTGGCCACGACGACGCGCTTCGACTCGGCCACGGCGACCGGCGCGACGATGACGGTCGTCCGCGACGTGACCGAGAGCCGCAAGCTCGAGGCGAAGATGCGCGAGACGCAGAAGCTCGAGAGCCTCGGCGTGCTCGCGGGCGGCGTCGCGCACGACTTCAACAACCTGCTGGTCGGCATCCTCGGCAACGTGGGACTGGCGCTCGACGAGGTCGAGCACGACTCGGCGGCGGCCGCGACGCTGCACGAGATCCAGGCCTCGGCGCTGCGGGCCGCCGAGCTCACGCGCCAGCTGCTCGCGTACGCCGGCAAGGGCCGCTTCGTGATCACGAAGGTGGACGTGGCGCTGCTCCTCGAGGAGATGCGGCCGCTCCTCTCGGCCGCCGTGCCCAAGCAGCTCTCGCTGAGCTTCGCGCTCGCGCCCGCGTTGCCACCGGTGGAAGCAGACGCCACGCAGCTGCGCCAGATCGTCATGAATCTCGTCTCGAACGCGGCCGACGCCGTCGGCGCGCGCGAGGGGCTCGTGCGCGTGTCGGTGCGCACGCAGCAGCTCGACGCGGTGCGCGTGGCCGCGCTGGTCGGTGGCGACGCCGCCATGCCGGGCACGTTCGTCGAGATCGAGGTCGTCGACAGCGGCGAGGGGATGAGCGCCGAGACGCGCGCGAAGATCTTCGATCCCTTCTTCACGACGAAGTTCGTCGGCCGCGGCCTCGGGCTCGCCGCCGTCGTCGGCGCGCTGCGAGCTCACCGCGGTGGCATCGAGGTCGAGAGCGAGCTCGGGCGCGGCAGCACCTTCCGCGCGTACCTGCCGGCCTACGTGGAGAAGGCGGCGCAGTCGCCCGTCGCGCCTCGTGGAGCGCCCGTCGCTGCGGCGGCACCGCTCGTCCTCGTCGTCGACGACGACGCCGGCGTCCGGCGCGTGCAAGAGCGCACGCTCGTGAAGGCGGGCTTGCGCGTGATCACCGCCGCCGACGGTGACGAAGGCGTCGCCACCTTCCGCGCGCACGCGTCGGAGGTCGCGCTCGTCGTGCTCGACCTGACGATGCCGCGGATGGGCGGGCAGGCAGCGCTCGAGGCTCTGCGCGCGATCGATCCGAGCGTGCGCGTGGTGCTGACGAGCGGATTCTCGGAGTCGGAGGCGACGGCGCGGTTCGGGTCCCTCGCGCTGGCCGGCTTCGTCGCCAAACCCTTCCTCCCGGGCGAGCTGCGGACGAAGGTGCTCGAGGCGCTCGCCGCCGGCGGCGCTCGGAAGGGCTCGACCGGCGTTTCATGACAGTCAGCTGACAATCGCGGCCTTCATCGTGGCGGGATGCCGAGCACGCTCCACGAACGTTCCTCCTCGCTCCCCGTCACCGCGCCCTTCGCGCTCGATCACTCGCTCTCGTTCCTCTGCTCGTTCCCGCCGACGTCGGGCGAGCAAGCGCTCGCGCCTCGCGCGTTGACGAAGGCCCTCTCGATCGGAGGGCGCGCCGTGCTCGCGCGCATCGAAGAGCGCGAGGGGGCGCTCTCGTGCACGACGTGGAGCGAAGGCCCGCGGCCCGAGCGAGCGCATGCGGCGAGCGTGGCGCGCCTCCGATTCCAGCTGAGCCTCGACGACGATCTCGCGCCCCTCGCCGAGCGCGCGCGCACGGATCGCGCGTTCGCGTCCATCGCGCGCCGCTTCCACGGGCACCACCACGTGAAGTTCCCCTCGCCCTTCGAGATCGCGGTGTGGGCCGTGCTCGCGCAGCGCAACATGCGCCTCGGCAAGCTCATGAAGGACGCGCTCGTGCGCGCGCTGGGGCCGACGCTCACGCACGAAGGCGTCACGCATCGCGCGTTTCCCGAGCCCGAGGCGCTCACCGACGTCGACGCCGTCCGAGCGATCGTGCCCGCGCATGCCGACGCAATCGTCGCGATCGCGCGTGCGTTCTCGGACGCCGCGCTCGTGCCCGCGCTGCTCGCAGCGCCGCTCGACGAGGCGGAGGCGAGGCTTCGATCCCTCCCGCGCATCGGCCCGTGGTCGGCGGCGTTCATCCTCTTCCGCGGCCTCGGGCGCATGGAGCGGCTCGCAGAGCGCAGCGATCCGATCCTCCGCGCCGCGCGCCGCGCCTACGGTCCGCGCACGGAGGGGGAGCTGCGCGACATCGCCGCGTCGTACGGGAGCTTCTGCGGATACTGGGCGCTCTATCTCCGACGCGCCGCCGGCGCGTGACCGAGGAAGAAGGGTCTGGGCACGTCGTACCCTGCCGATGGTGAGCACGCATCGGAGGTGGGCCGCGGCCGCGCGTGTCGTCGTCGGGCTCGGATGGCTCGCGAGCTGGAGCGCGGGCGCGCAGCCCCCTGCATCGCCAGGATCTCCCGTACTCGATCCGGCCTGGCTCGGTGCGGCCCCGCCCCTGACGTGCCTTCCGTACCGCACGGGCGCGATCCAGCACGTCGTCCACGCCGGCAGCGACTTCATCGCGCTCACGCACGACCTCGATCCGCTCGCTCCGACCGGCTACGACGGAGCGGACACCGTCCACACGGTCGAGCTGCGGCGTGCGCGCGATCTGAGCCTCGTGTGGTCGCGCGTGCTCGGCGGCCCCGCCACGGCGCTCGCCGCGAGCGACGACGGGAGCCGCATCGTCGTCGGTGGCTACGACTTCGTCGTCTCGATCGACGCCGCGAGCGCCACGATCGCCTGGCAGTTGCCCGGCCTCGCGGCCGCCCTGGCGTTCGGGCCTGCGGGCGAGGTCGCGGTCTCTCGCGGCACCAGCGTCGACGTCGTGGCGGCCGACGGGAGCGTGCAACGCACGATCGCGATCTCGGGCCTCACGCCGGAGATCGAGTACGCGATGGACTACGACGGGGACTGCCACGAGATCTACACGCACACCGAGGCGCGAGCCTCCACGCTCGTCTTCGCGCACGACGGAACCCTCGTCGCGGGCGTCAGCGACGGCAGCGTGCGCGCACTGGGCCCCGACGACGCGCGGCGCTGGGCCCCTCCGGCTCCCGCGCACGAGTGGCTTCCGCCGGTGGGGGTGGCCGATCTCGAGCCGCTCGCCGGCTCGGGCGTGCGTGCCACGTACAGGGATGGGCACGTCGTCTCGATCCGGACGCCACGCATGACGGTCGCCAGCCGTGGGACGAGCGATTGCTCCGCCGAGGACCTCGCGCTCGCGCGACATCGCTTGGGCGCCTCGGCCGTCGGGGAGCCTCCGAACTGCGCGAACGTGCGCGACGTCGACACCGTCGGCAGACGTGATCTCGTCCTCGGCCCGATCACGCGCGCGCACGACGCGTCCGGGCAGACGCGCCTCGTCGCGCCGACGCTGGACGACGTGGGCGTGCTCGTCGGCGACGAGGCCTGGCTCTTCGCGATCGACGGGACCGGCGAGCGCTGGGCGCTCGGCGACGGCGGAGGGCGCTATGCCGGCGCGCTCCCGATCCCGGGGAGTCGGGGCTTCGTGATGGACGTGAGCGAGGACGGTCGCTACGTGGCCGTCGGGACGCCCGACCCGCAGCCGCATGGGCACGAGACCCTTCGCGGCTCCCAGCTCCGCGTGATCGACACGCGCACCGAGACGGCGCTCACCGCCTTCGACGGCGCGATCTCCGCGCGCGCGCGCTTTCTTCCGGGCGGCCAGCGGATCGCGATCGAGCGCTGGCACCTCGGGCGCCGCTCGGTCGAGGTGCGCGAGCTACCGAGCGGCGCGCGCGTGCGCCACATCGAGCTCGCCGACGCCGAGTACGCTGGCCTCGTCGACGTCGATGCGACGCGCGTCGCGGTCGCCGAGGGGCCCCACCTGCGGATCGTGAGCCTCGCCGACGGTGCCGAGCGCGCCATCGATCTGCCCGACGGAGTGATCGAGGCCGCGAGCTGGGTCGGAGACCGGCTCGCGATGCGGATCTACGACCGGACGACGCCCGACCTCGCGGACTACCGGATCGACGTGGTCGATCTCTCGACCCCGAGCCTGCGCGTCGTGGCCACCACGATCGGCTCGAACGGGCACGACGTGCAGCTCGTCGAAGGAGGCGCTGCGGCGATCTACGTCGACCCGTCGAGCGTCGCGCGCCGGCTCGACGTGGCGAGCGGGGCCGTGACGGTGCTCGCCGGCGTGCCTGCGGCCGGCGTGGGCGGCGTGCACGCGACGCGCGCGGGCCTGGTCCACACGCGCGTCGGCTCCATCGGTGTCGACGTGCTCTACGTCGGGGCGACGGCGACCGGCACGACGCCGCTCGACTGGGCTCGCGCCACCGAAGTGCCGAGCGGCGCGATCGTCTACGAGCTGAGCGGCGATGCCTACGTCGTCGGGAGCGACGGGCACACGCGCGCGACGATCACCGCCACCGATCGCGGTCTCGTCGTCCGCACGGTCGCGGGCGTCTTCTCCACCACGACCGACGCCCGCGACGCGCTGCTCGTCCGCGACGGCGCGCAGCTGCGCTCCTGCGACGCGACCATGGAGACCGCGCACGTCCCCGGCCTGCTCGAAGCGCTCCTCGCGCCCTGAGCTCGATCAGGGATCGAAGGGATCTTCCTTCGCCGGCTCCCAGAGCTCGATCACCAGATCGTCGGGCCCGCGCACGTGCGCGAAGCGGCCGTTCGGCTCGGGATCGAAGACCTTCACGATCTCGATCTTCTTCTTGCGGAGCTGCTCGAGCATCCCGTCGAGATCGTCGACGCGGAAGTTGATCATCAGATCGCGCTTGCTCGGGCCGAAGTACGTGGAGCTGCGCGGGTGCAGGCCGAGCACCGTGTAGCCCTTGCCGTCGCCCTCGCGCTCACGCCATGGGAACTTCGTGCCCCAGGGCTCGAGCGAGAGCCCGAGGTTGTCCGAGAGCCAGTGTGCCGTCGCGACGGTGTCGGTCTTGAAGAAGACGCCCCCGATGCCCGTGATCTTCGCCATGCGTGGAGCTTCGCACGGCTCGCGCGCGATCAGAATCCGCTCCGCGGCGGCTCCCCGTCTCGCGCGAGGCCGTAGCTCATCGTGGCGGTGTTCCGAGCCCAGCCCGGTTCGCCACGCGGCGAGACGACGATGATGCCTCCCTTGCCGCGGACGCGGGCGCCGAACGCCTCGATGGCCTCGTCGGCCGCAGCCTGCGCCGCGACGCCGGCACGCATGCGCTCGATCGCGAAGCGCGTGAGCCCGAGACGCAGCGCGGCCTCGCCGTCGCCGGTCGCGCTCGCCGCCCCCGCGAGATCGTCGGCGTACGTGCCCGCGCCGAGGATCGGCGAGTCGCCCACGCGGCCGGGCCGCTTGCCGACCATGCCGCCGGTGCTCGTCGCCGCGACGACGTGACCGGCGGCATCGCAGACGACGGCGCCCACGGTGCCGCCGGCCCAGCCGCTCTGCACGCGACCGGCGAGGTAGCTCGCGAGGCGCAAGCGCGCCGCATCGGTGATCATCGAGGCGGGATCGACGGGCACGAAGCCCTGCTCGACGGCGAACGCGCGCGCCCCGTCGGCGGCGTAGAGCACGTGCTTTCCGTCGTCCATCACACGGCGCGCGATCGCGATGGGCTCGCGGAACGCGGGCAGCGCCGCGACCGCGCCCGCGCGCAGGTCCGAGCCGTCCATGATCGAGGCGTCGAGCTCCAGCGTCCCGGTGCGTGTCAGGCACGCGCCCGTTCCCGCGTTGAAGCGCGGGTCGTCCTCGAGCACGCGCACGGCCGCGACCGCCGCGTCGATCGCCGAGCCTCCGCCGCGCAGCACCTCGAGCCCGCGCGCCGCGGCGATCTCGCAGCCGGCGGCGTGCGCCGCACGCGCGTCCTCGGGCACGTCGCCCGCGCCCCCGTGTACGAGCACGAGGGGACGGATCGGCGCGCCTTCGCTCATTCGACGATCTCGCCTTCGATGTCGGGCAACGCTGGCGGCGCATCCGGACGGCGCTCGTCGACCACGACGCCCTCGGCCTCGATCACGCCGCGCGCGGGCGACACGACGCGCGGCCCCGGGCGCGGGCCGGGGCGCGGGCCCGGCCGAGGCACGCCGCCCATCTGCACGACGCGCCAGGTGAAGACGCCCGGGCCCGCCGACGCGACCCCGCCCCGCGCGCTGGCTGCGAACGGGCCGCTGGGCCCCACACCCTCGACGCGAGCGGCGGACTCGAAGTGCTTCTTGATGCGCGCCTCGAGGAAGCGCGCGACGACGCGCCGCACCGGCGCGATCATGAGCAAGATGCCGACGACGTCGGTCAGCACGCCCGGCGCGATCATCAGCGCGCCGCCGACGAGCACCAGCAGGCCGCTCGTGATGCCCTCGTCGGGCACACGCATCTCCGCGATCGCGCGCTGCCACTCGGTGTAGACACGCAGCCCCTCGCGCTTGGCGAGCGCGGCCCCGATCACCGCGGTCAGGATGATCATGCCGACCGTCGGCACGACGCCGATCTCGCGCCCGACCGTGAGCAGCAAGAACAGCTCGATGAACGGCACGATCGAGAAGAGCAGGAAAAGGCGCGCGAACATGGGCACGGTCAGCATGCGCCGCGGGGCGGGGCCCGCAAGCCGCCGCAGCGCTCGTAACGCCCGGCTCGTCACGGCAGTATAGAGAGGGATGCGCGCGCGCCCGATCCTCGCCCTCGCTCTGACCCTCGCCGGGTGCACGGCGAGCCGCACCTGGGCCGACACCGCGCGCGACGCCGACGAGACCGCGCTCTGGTCGGCGACGATCACGGCACTGCTCGTGGTGCCCGGGAACATCGACGCCGCCGAGACGCCGGCCCTGACCGCGATGCGCGCCGCCGCCCAGGCGATGGACCCGTTCGACCCCAACGAGTGCATCACGACGAGCGTCGACGGCGCGACGATCGTCTATCACCTCGACGGCTGTGCGAGCTCGTTCGACCTCGTCCACGCGACGGGTGATCTCGTCGTGACCTACGCCGCGCCCGACGCCGGACGCACGGTGTTCCACGCGAGCGCGACCCACCTCCAGCTGAACGGCCACGCGGCCACCTTCGAGGCCGACGCGCGCGTGCTGCACGAGGCCGCGATGCGCACGATCGACGCGACCGTGACCGCCGAGGGCGCGCTCGCGCGTGGCGCCGCAGTCTCCATCACCAGCACGCAGACGGCTCGCTGGATGGACAGCTGGGGCTGCCTCTTCGTCGACGACGCCACCGACGAAGTGCAGCTCGGCGGCGAGACCTGGACCGCTCGCACCCGCGCGCTGACGATGTGCATCGGCGAGTGCCCGATGACGGGCGGCGAGGTGGCCTGGAGCCGGGGGCCCGACGCGCTCTCCGTGTCCTACCCCGGCGGTCGCGCGGTGAGCTGGTCGCTGGCGAGCGGCGGAACGACGGCGGCCGCGGGATCGTTCGACATTTCCTGCGGTCCCTGAGACGGGGGCGAGATCTTCCGGGCCGCCCGCCCGTCGGAGAAGGCACCGGAGATGACGCGGAGCCCCGAACCGGGCACGCTTTCGATCTCGGACCCAATGTCCGGCCGGACCGAGGTTCCAAAGAGCGTCCATGGCCCTTCGACCCCCGCCGTTTCGAGCGCCCGCCGCGGTCCCGCCGCCGGTCCCCGGAGGCCCTCGCCCCACCCCCGGCGGCGGTGTGGAGGCGCGTGCTCTCGAGGCCGAGCAGCTGGTCGAAGCGGCACGGAACGGCGACCCGCGCGCGTTCGAGGCGCTCGTGAAGCGCTACCGGCACCGCATCTTCGCGCTCGCGCTCCACATGACGGGCTCGCCGAGCGACGCCGACGACATCACGCAGGACGCGTTCGTGCGGGCGTTCAAGAACATCCACCGCTTCGAGGGCCGGAGCGAGTTCTTCACCTGGCTCTACCGCATCGCGCTGAATCGCGCGCTGAACGTCCGGCGCGACAACAAGCGGCGCCGCACGACCGACCTCGACGATCCGCGCGTGACGGTCGCCATCGCGGTCGACTCGGGCGGCAACCCGCAGCGCGCGCTCGAGCTGCGCGAGACGTACACGCACCTCGTGCGCGCCTTCGACCGGCTCTCGCCGCTGCTCAAGACGACGATCGCGCTGACGATGATGCAGGGCCTCAGCTACCCCGAGGCCGCGGTCGTTCTCGACACGACCGAGGGCACGATCGCCTGGCGAATCCACGAGGCCCGCAAGCAGATGCGCCTCGCGATCGACGCGACGCTGAAGGACCCGACGCCGGTGCGGTTGCCGCTCCGCGCGCCGAACCTCGACCGTGTGAACGCCGAGGTCCCCGAGAGCCCGCCCAGCCTCGAGATGGCGCTCGCCCTCCTCGCTCCGGGCGTCTGATCCCGCGCCGCCCGCTCGTTGATCGCGGTGCGTGCGCCGCGTAAACGAGCGCGATGTCGCCTCTGCGCTCGCTCGGCTCGCGCCTGGTCGTGGACCGAGGCGCCGCAGTTCGGGCGGTCGTGCTGCAGTCGCTGCAGTCGCTGACGTACCTGCCGCTCTCGGCGGGCGTCGCATGGCTCGTCGATCACGTGCTCTCGCGCCGCGGCGCCGCAGCGCGGGCGCTGCTCCCGGAGGTCGGGCTCTATCTCCTCGCCAACGTCGCGCTCTACGCCGTCCACGCGGCGATCACGGTGCGCGCCTTCGAGGCCTCGCAGATCGTCGCCCGCGGCGCGAGCGCGAGGCTCCGGAGCGACGTGGTCGAGCGCCTCTTCTCGCTGCGGCTCGCCTACGTCGAGCGGCAGGGCGCGGGCACGCTGGCGCATCGGCTCACGAGCGATGTCGCGCAGATCGAGGGATTCGTCTCGCTCGTCACCTCACGCCTCGTGCCCTCCGTCATCCTGGGCGCAGCCGCGCTGGCGTACCTGCTGATCGCGGAGCCGGTTCTGGCCGCTCTGACGCTGGTCGCCGTTCCGCTCTCGCTCCTGCTCTCGCGCGTGGCCGAGCGGCGCATCGAGATGCTCGCGGCCCAGGCGCGCGGCAGCGGCGAGAGCTTCGCGGCGGCGATCGTCGAGACGATGCTCGGCGTACGGCACCTTCGCGGCCTCGGCGCCGAGCACGTGCGCCGGCGCGCGATCGAGAACGACATCGAGCGGATGCGGACGACGGGGCTCGCGGCCGGTGTCGCGATGACGCGCGCCGCGCTCGCGCTGCAGATGCTGAGCGACCTGCTCCCCGTCGTGATCTGGAGCGCGGGGGGCGCGCTCTATCTCTTCGGCCTCGTCTCCATGGGCTCGCTCGTCGCGTTCGTCGCGCTCCTCGTGTTCGTGCAGGGCGCGCTCGGCACGCTCACCGACACGAGCCGCACCTGGGCCCAGACCCGGCCGGCCTGGGTCGCGACGACGGAGCTTCTCGGCGTGGGCGAGAGCGAGCTCGACCCGGCCGCCCGCGACGACGCGCCTGTCGTGCCGCTCGATGGCGCGCTCGCGCTCGCGCACGTCGGCGTCCGACACGAAGGAGCGCGCGAGGCCGCGCTCGTGGACGTGACCCTCGCGATCGCGGCCGGCGAGCGAGTCGCGATCGTCGGCTCTTCGGGGGCCGGCAAGAGCACGCTGCTCGACGTGCTGGCCGGGCTCGCGCCGCCGACGGAAGGGGAGGTGCGATGGTCGGGAAAGACGGCCGCCGAGCTCGGAAGCGCCAGCCTGCGCGCGGCGATCGCCGTGGCGCCGCAGGAGGCGTTCCTGTTCCGGACGACGCTGCGCGAGAACGTGCGGATGGGCCGGCTCGAGGCCAGTGACGAAGAGGTCGAGCGCGCCTGCGCCCGCGCGGGCCTGGGCCCCTTGCTCGATCGCCTGCCGGAGCGGCTCGAGACGGCCGTCGACGAGCGCGGTCAGAACCTCTCCGGGGGCGAGCGCCAGCGGCTGGCGATCGCGCGCCTCTTCCTCCGCGACCCACGGATCGTCATCTTGGACGAGCCCACGAGCGCGCTCGACGAGGCCACCGAGCGGGCGCTGCTGCCCGAGCTGGAGGCGCTCTTCCGAGGCCGCACGTCCATCGTCGTCACACACCGGCCGGCCCTGACCGAGCACGCCGACCGGGTGGTCACGCTGGAACGAGGGCGGATCGCACGCATCGAGATGAAGAAATGCTCATGACGCGGGGACCGGGCCGGGAGCATCGTCCTGAGTGGCGCCACGGCTCGTCGTCCGTCGGGACGCGAGCGCGTGGCGACTGGGGGCCCGCTCGCAACGAGCGCTGGACGCAGCTCGAAACATGACGGCGTCGCCCCACCGACGCCCATCCGTCACCCCTCGATCGCGCCAGAAAGGCACAGCTCGGGGGAGCCTCGCTTGATCCACCCCGGGGGATCCGCTATCTAGGTCGGCCCTCGACGCGATCGAGGCACCTTCCCGCGTCGCTCTCCGGCACTGCGGGCTTTGCTTTTGGGGCGCGACCGCTCGCGCTCCCGGACCCCCGACCGAAGGACCTCCCCCCGTCCCATGATCCTCGACTGGGTATACGGCCTCTTCTCGAACGATCTCGCGATCGACCTCGGGACCGCGACGACCTTGATCTACGTCAAGGGGCGCGGAATCGTGTCGTGCGAGCCCTCGGTCGTGGCCGTGCAGTCGGACGCGCGTGGCGCCAAGCGCGTGCTCGCGGTCGGCAAGGACGCCAAGGAGATGCTCGGCCGCACGCCGGGGAACATCCAGGCGGTCCGCCCGCTCCGCGATGGCGTCATCGCCGACTTCGAGGTGACGGAGGCGATGCTCCGCTACTTCATCAGCAAGGCCACGCAGCGCGGCACGCTGGTGAAGCCCCGCATCATCATCTGCGTGCCCTTCGGCATCACCGAGGTCGAGAAGCGCGCGGTGAAGGAGTCGGCCGAGAGCGCCGGCGCCCGCGAAGTGTTCCTCATCGAGGAGCCCATGGCCGCCGCGATCGGCGCCGGCCTCCCGATCACCGAGCCGAGCGGCAACATGGTCGTCGACATCGGCGGCGGCACCACCGAGGTCGCCGTGATCTCGCTCGCCGGCATCGTCTACTCGCAGTCGGTCCGCGTCGGCGGCGACAAGATGGACGAGTCGATCGTCGCGTACATGAAGCGCAAGTACAACCTGCTCATCGGCGAGCAGACGGCCGAGCGCGTGAAGTGCCTCATCGGCAACGCGCACCCGGGCGACACCTCGATGGAAGCGGGCGAGACGCTCGAAGTGAAGGGCCGCGACCTCGTGGCCGGCGTGCCGAAGACCGTCGTGGTGAACTCCGACGAGATCCGCGACGCGCTCAGCGAGCCGATCAACACGATCGTCGAGGCCGTGATGGCCGCGCTCGAGCGGACGCCGCCCGAGCTCAGCGCCGACATCGTCGACAAGGGCATCGTGCTCACCGGCGGCGGCGCGCAGCTGAAGAACCTCGACGTGCTGCTGCGCGAAGAGACGGGCCTGCCGGTGATGGTCTGTGACGATCCCGTCAGCGCCGTCGTGCTCGGCAGCGGCAAGACCCTCGATCACATCGACCTGCTCCGCGAAGTCACGATCTCCTGAGCGCGAGGCTGACGTGCGTCGCGCCGTCGGTCTCTGGGTCGTCATCGCGGTCGCGCTGGCGATGGGATCGCTGGCGCGTGCGCAGACGAGGGAGCAACTGGCGTGCGTCGCGCAGTGCCGACCGGACTGGGATGCCGCCGAGCATGCCTGCCCGTCCCGGCCGGAGCGCGAGCGCGAGCGATGCCTGGCCCCCGCGCGCGAGCGCGCCCGCGCTTGCATCCTCGCGTGCATCCAGCCGGACACGGGCGGGCTCCGGCGAAACGGGCGCTAGGGCATCGTGCTCACCGACGGCGGCGCGCCGCGGAAGAGCCTCGACGTGCTGCTGCGCGAAGAAACGGCCCTGCCGGTGAGGGTCTGCGACGGTCCCGCCCGCGCCGTCGCGAAGTCACGATCTCGTGAGCGCCGTTGACGCGGGCCTGCGTGAGCGGGACGCTCTCGGCATGCATCGGTGGGCAATCGTGGTCGCGTTCTTCGGGATGGCGAGCGTCGCGGACGCGCAGACGCCTTGTCTGGACCGCTGCACCGACCGCTACGAGGACTGCGAGCACACGTGCCGCGCGCGCGAAGGCGCGGACCGCCCGATGTGCCTCGAGGCGTGCCGCGTGGAGTCGCAGGCGTGCACCGCGCTCTGCGGTGTGCGCGGCCGCTGACGCGATGGCGTCGGGCCCGCGCCTCGCAACGCCTACTCCTCGCGCTTCTTCTTGTGCAGCAGCTTGTCGTAGATGACGGGCCCGAGGCTGCCGACCATCAGCTTCTCGACGATCGCCGCCGTCTTGGCCCGGTCGGCCTCCGACTCGTAGACGAAGCCGATCCCCATGCCCGCCTCTTGCTCGGGCGTGGCCTCGGGCGGCGTCACGATCCACTGCACGCGGCCCTTGAGCGCCAGCGGCTGCTCGAGCCCGGGCACGGTGAGCTTGAAGACGAACTCGGTGCCGATCTCGAGCGGCTTGTCGGTGCGGATGAAGGTGCCGCCCCGGCTGATGTTCTTCGTGTAATCCGCGAAGAACGCGTTCATCCGCTTGTACTCGACCGTCAGCTCGATCGCCATGCGCTGGTCCAGTCGCCGATCCGAGGCAGCCACCCCGACACCATACAACGGTGTCACGCCCGGGCCGAGATATCGACGGCTCCCGTGCGCCCAAGGCGGCGACCTCCCCGGGGGTTGAACGGGCGGAACCGGGCCGCGCGCGGCCGGATCCGGCCTCGGGCGTGACTTCCTCGCGTCCCCGGGCGGGTCCGTCCGGCGAGGGCCCGGCGCATGCCCGGAGCCCATGTTCGTTCAGTTGTGCAGCCCGAATCGATCGCCTACGATGGCCGCCGCTGGGTGGGCCTCAGGACGCCTGCCGTCGCGACGCCGCTCGTGGTCGTTGCGAGCGCGGTTCCGAATGCCCGACGCCAAAGAAGCCGACCTGATCGAGCGCGCCAAGGCCGGCGATCGGGCGGCGTTCGGGCAGCTGATCCGTGCGCACCAACGGCGCGTGTATGCGTGCGCCATCCACATGCTGGGCGACCGGGGCGAGGCGGAAGACGCCGTGCAGGAGACCTTCTTGCGCGCGTTCCGGGCCATCGATCGGTTCGACGGGCGAGCCGAGCTTTCGACCTGGCTCTATCGGATCTGCATCAACGTCTCGCTGAACACGCTGCGGCGCCGCAAGCGCGTCGACGCGGCGGACATCCAGGATCCGCGCGTGCCCGAGCCGGTCGCCGATCCCACGCAGGGCTCGACCGACCCGCGCCACGCGACGCACGCGCGCGAGCTCTACGGGCGCCTCGCGAGCGCGCTCGACGAGCTCTCGCCCTCGCTCCGCGCGACGGTGATCATGGTGCTGATCGACGGCGTTCCGCAGAAGGAAGCGGCCGACGCGCTCGGCTGCAGCGAGGGCACGATCGCGTGGCGCGTGCACGAGTCGCGGCGCCGCCTACGCGAGAAGCTCGGCGATTTCCTCGACGAGAGCAGCACGCTTCGGCCCGCTGCGAATGAGAAGGGAGGCAAGGGCTCATGAAGGACGAGCTCATGCGTCGCATCTCGTCGGCCCTCGACACGGAGGCCGGCGTCGCGGGAGATCCCTCGCTGCAGGAGGCGCTGCGCGCCGATCCCGAGGCAGCCAAGTACGCCAAGGACGCGGCGCGCGTCGGGAAGTGGCTCGCCGTCTGGCCGCTCCCCGAGCCCGACGATGCAGCCTTCGAGGCGCTCGCCGCGCGCATCGAGCAGCGGCTCGACGAAGAGCTGCCCAAGATCGCCGACCCGACCGAGGCGCCGAGCTTCGACGACGACGACGCGCTCCGCGACGCGACGGCCGGGCTGCTCGAGTCGGGGGAGTTCCGCGTGAGCGAGCCCGGGCCCATCGCCGCGCCAGCCGCGCCGGCGCCGAGGGCGTCGGATCCCGACATCCCGATGCTCTCCGATCCGGGTCTCGTGCTCGAGTCGGATCCCGGCACGACGGCGGCGCCCTCGGACGCCGCGGCGCCAGCGGCGATCGCGCGCGTCTCGCTGAGCAAGAAGCGAGCGCCCGTGGTCGTCGAAGAGTCGTCGGGCAGCGGCGAGCCCTTGAGCAGCGCCGAGCTCGAGCTGCGCCTCGCGGGCAAGGCCGGCGGGGCTCCCCCGAAGAAAAAGAAGAAGAAGAAGGCCGCGGGCGCCACCACGACGAGCAGCGATCGCATCTCGATCCCCACGCCCAAGCCCGCGCTCGCTTCGCCGCCGCTCGCGCCGGTGAAAGAGCTGCCGCGCACCGAGGACCGCAAGGGCCCCTCGCCGTTCTGGTGGTTCGCGGCGGCTGCGGCGGTCGGCATCGGCGTGTTCGGTGCGGCCTCTCTGTTCGAGACGGCGGCCGAGCCGGCGGCGCGCGGCTCGACGCTGGTCACCACCGGTGCGATCGCGCCGCCGGCACCGCCTTCGCCGCCGCCCTACGTCGCGCCCGTCGCGCCAGCGGCGGAAGCAGCTCTGGCCGCCGTTCCACCGGCCACCGTGGTCACGGCGGCGCCCGTCGACGCGCCGTTCGAGGCCGAGGCGCTCGTCCCGCAAGACGCGGTGGCGCACGCCGGCGGCGCCGAGGGCGACGGCATGCTCGGGGGCGAGCCCCCCGTCGTCTCGCGCGCACGGGCGAGACCGAGCGTGGGCGCGTTGCGCTCCTCGCGCGCGGGCGGTGGGCTCGCCGACGACGAGGCGGCCCTCGCCGGGCGCCTCGATCGAGCAGCGGAGCCGAGCGCAGGCCCCGCAGCCCATCGGTCCTTGGTTGCCGGGTCCGGCTCGGGCGCGAGCGCGACGCCCACCACCACCTCGAGCGCTCCCTCGCCCCGGCCGACCACGACGACGACGCCCTCCGTGCCGCCCCCCGCGACCGTCGCGACCGAAGAGCGCGCGCCGCTCCCGACGACGCCGGATCGCTCCACGATCCAGACGATCCTCGAGGGCCGCGCCGATGCGGTGCGGGCCTGCGCCGCGGGCGCGCACGGCTTGGCCGACGTCGACGTGGTGATCGCCGGGAGCGGCCGCATCACGACCGCGACGGTGAACGGCACGTTCGCCGGTACGCCCGTGGGCTCGTGCATCGCCCGCGCCGTGCGCGGCGCGACGTTCCCGCCCTTCTCGCAGGCGCGCTTCGAGGTCACCTACCCCTACCACCTCTGAGGGCCGCCCCACCTCCGAGGGCGGGCTCAGCGCACCCCGGGATCGCTCCGCGTGCCACGAGGCCCCCGCGCGCGGCTCCGCGTGCCGCCCGCACCAGGAGCATCGGGGGGCGGCTCGGCCGGGATCCACACGATCCACGCGGTGCCGCCGTCGAAGGGCTCTGCGCGCGCGCCTCCGCGGTGCATCTGCGCGAGCTCGCGGGCGAGCGAGAGCGCGAGGCCGAGCGCGAGCGAGCGACCCGCCGGGCGCGCTGCCGGGTCGGAGTCGAACAGGCGCGCGGCCTCGGCGTCGGTGATCGGGCGCGAGCGGTCGTGGATCTCGAAGCGGATCACCGGTCGCTCGCCCTCGTACGACTCTCGCACGCGCGCATGCACCGTGCGCTTGGCGCGACCGATCGCGCGCAGCACGTTGCAGAGCGCCTGTCCGAGGCGCGCGCGATCCACGTAGATCGCGCCGAGGCCCGGCTGGATCTGCGCCTCCACCTGCTGACCCTCGAGCTCGGGAAGCGCGCGCGCACGATCGAGCGCGCGCGTGAGCACCTCGACGGGCGCCACCCACTCCTTGCGGAGCTGGAAGCGGCCGGCCTCGATGCGTGCCGCGTCGAGGATGTCGGTGAGGAGCGTGAGCAGCTCCTCGGCGGCTCGGCGCACGAGCATCACGTTCTCGCGCTGCGCGTCGTTGAGCGGCCCATCGCTCCCGTCCTCGAGCAGCTGTGCGAAGCCGGTGATCGAGTTGAGCGGGCTCCGCAGCTCGTGACCCATCGCCGCCATGAAGCGCGCGCGCACGCTGGCCGGCGCGCGCAAGGACGACGAGGAGCGCGACGAGGGTCGCAGCGAGGTCTTCGGCGCGGGCGCGGGCGCCGGCGGCGGCGGCGGCGCGGGCTCGGCCTTCGCGGCGAGGGCGCGGCGAGCGCTCTCCTCGGCGAGCCGACCCACGAGCGCGATCGCCTCGCGGGCCTCCGCGTCCTGCACCGTGGGCGCCTCGCCGTGGCGCACGCCCGTGGAGGTCACCTGCACCGACGCGAGGTAGCGCGCCGCGGCCTCGCGCTCGCGCTCGGTGGCCCGCCATCGATGGTGGAGCCTCCATGCGCCGAGGCTCGCGACGCCGAGCGGCACGAGGGCCCACGCCGAGCCCGAGAGCACGGCCGCCGCGAGACCGAAGAGCGCGAGCGGCAGCTCCTCGCGCCCCTCCCGGCGCGCGCGCATCGCCGCGATCGCCAGCGCGAGCGCGACGAGCCCGGACGCGGCGAGGCTCACGCCCTCGCTCATTCGAGGCCTCGCGCCGGCATGACGAACGAGAACGTCGAGCCCTGCCCGAGCACGCTCTCGACCTCGATGCGGCCCTGGTGGAACTCCGCCATCTCCTGCGCGATCGCCAGCCCGAGGCCCCAGCCCTCGGTCGGCTTGGCGCGCGTCGCGCGGGCGACCGCCTGGCGCTCGACGCGCTCACCGGGCGCGAAGATGCGCTCGAGATCGCTGGCCGCGATCCCGCGTCCCGTGTCGCGCACGGAGAAGCGCAGCTGCTCGCCGTCGCGCGCCACGGACACCGCGATCTCGCCGCGGTCCGTGTAGCGCACCGCGTTCGTGCCGAGGTTCCAGAGCAACTGCCGCATGCGTCGCGGATCGCCGATCGGCGTCGGTAGATCCGCTTCGACGTGGATGCGCAGCGTGATCGGGCGCCCGCGGAGCTGCGCCTCGAGACCGCGGCCCAGCTCGCGCACCAGCGGCTCGACCTCGACGGGGCCGATCGTGCGCGCGTCCGGGGCGCCGGCCGACTCGCCGATCACCTCGTCGACCAGCGCCTTGAGATGCACGCCGGCCTCGTGGATCGCGACGACGTCCTCGCGCTGCGGCGGCGAGAGAGGGCCGTCGATCTCGGAGAGGAGCACCTGCGTGAAGCCGAGGATCGCGTTGAGCGGCGTGCGCAGCTCGTGGCTGACCGCGGCGATGTAGGTCTCGCGACCGGGCTCGCCGCTCGGGCCCGCGGGCGTCGGTGCGGCCTCGGGCTCGGGCTCCGGCGGAGGCGGAGGCGCGACCGGCGCGGGAGGCGGCGCGAGCTCGGCCTGCACGCGCTCCTTCTCGCGCGCGAGACGGTCGAGCGCGGGCGAGGGACGCGGCGCGCGCGGCCGCGTCGCCACGAGCGCCATCGCGGCCGTGAGGAGCAGCGTGCGCACCGCGAGGGAGGCGCCGGTCTCGCCGAGCACGATCGCGAGCGCGCCGCCCGCGACGACGGCTCCGGCGAACGGAAGGAAGAGGTCGCGTCGCATGCCCCAGGGGCCGGATCTTCAGCGCAGGACACCCGCCAGGTCCAGCACCGCGCGCAGGACCGGCTCGCGCCCCTCGCGCGTCTCGGCGCTCGCACCGATCGGAGCGATGCCCGCGGTGCGCGCCAGGCGCTCGAGCGCGGGCTTGCGCTCGGACTTGGCGAGCTTGTCGATCTTCGTGGCGACGAGCACCACCGGGCGCCGGATGTGCGCGAGGTACTCGACGAGCTGCTCGTCCTCGTCGTCCATCCCCCGGCGCGCGTCGACCAGCAGCACCACGCCGCGCAGGCCCACGCGCCGCTCGAGGAAGCCCTCGATCATCGGGCCCCAGCTCTTGCGCTCCTTCTTGCTCCGGAGCGCGAAGCCGTAGCCGGGCAGATCGACGAAGTCGACGGTCGCACGTACGGCCTGCGCACCCTCCATCTCGACCCGGAAGATGGAGATGCCGCGCGTCGCGCCCGGCGTGCTGCTCGTACGCACGAGCTTCCGGCGCTCGACGAGGCAGTTCACGAGGCTCGACTTGCCCACGTTGGAGCGGCCCGCGAACGCGATCTCGGCGAACGCCGGCGGCGGAAGGCCCTCGACGTCGGTCGCCGTGGCGACGTAGCGCGCGTCGAGGATGCGGAGCCCAGCGGGCCGCGGAGCGCCCGTCACATGCAGTCGAGGAGCATCTCGAAGCTGCTCAGCACGCCGCGATCGGCGCCCACCGTGTCCTCGACCGCGAGCGTCCAGACGCCCATCGCGAGGTGGCCGCGCGCGCGGCTCACGGTGTGGACGCGGAACGGGCTGCGGCTGGAGTGACGCTGGAGCGAGAAGCTGGTGCCGTCCGGCGCGCGGAGCGAGACCTCGAGGTCGCGATTGAACGTGTGGCTGCCGCCGATGTCGACGCGCAGCTGACGGATGACGCACGGCGAGGAGACCGTCGCGGTCGAGGTGGTCGTGTGATAGTCGTAGACGGGACCGCCGCCGATGCCGCGCACGCGCATCGAGCCGCCGGTGGTCGCGGGCGGCGTGCCGGGCACGAAGCCGGTCGTCGTGGGCGGCGCCATCGCCGACACGAGCACCTGGCTGAGCGAGATGGTGTTGTTCACGGGGCTCGCCGTCACCGTCGCGGGCTGGAAGCCGGGCAGCGTGAACGTGAACTGGAAGGCCTGCGTCTCGCCCGGCTGCGGCGCGGGCACCGGCACCTGGCTCGTGAACGGCGTGACGCCGAGCACCTGGCCGCCGCCCGTCACCGTCGCGCCGGGAGGCGTGCTCGCTGCGGCCACCGTGATCATCACCTGGCCCGGAGGCGCGACCGGCGGCGTCGCGACGACGCTCGTGGGCGGCGTGCCGACCGTGGTCGAGCTCGGCGGAGGCGTGGACCCGCCGCCACCACCGCAGGCGGCGAGGAGCAGAAGCGGGAGAAAGAGGTGCGTGTGACGCATGGCGGCCGTGGGGGGTGGTGTACCAAACCGGTGATGGCTCGGGAAGACGCGTCTCTTCCGCGCCGGGTCACCTACGGTCGTTTCTGCGTGATCTTCCCCGCCCGCTCGGGCGTACTCGCTCTGCATGGGGTCTCGCTTCGCCTGGCTCGCGCCCGCTCTCACGCTCTCGCTGGCTGGCTGCGGATCGCCCACGCCCGCCGCACCGGATGCGTTCGTCCCGCCGCCGGACGCCGCCGAGGTCGATGCCGGCGTGGACGCGTCGAGCCCCGCCGACACCGGGCCGGCGCGCGACGTCGGCACGCGCTTCGGCACGAGCACCGGCGCGAGCTGCCCCAGCCCCGCGGTCACCTACGCCGCGTTCGGGCAGACGTTCTTCGCCACCCACTGCACGCGCTGCCACGCCTCGACGCTCACGGGGACCGCACGCAACGGCGCACCGGCCGGCTACGACTTCGACTCGATCGAGGGAGTGCGCGCGGTGGCCGATGCGATCGATCAGGTCGCGGGCTCGGGCCCGGCGGCGACGAACACGTTCATGCCGCTGAGCGGCAGCACGCCGACGCTCGAGGAGCGGCAGTCGCTCGCGCAGATGCTCGCCTGCGGTGTGCCCGACTGAAGGCCGCGCGCACGCGAGAGAGAATCAGCGCGGCTCGACCGTGACGACGGTCTTCACCGAGCTCGCGATGAAGCAGCCGCGGTGCGCCTGCTCGTGCAGCTCGCGGAGCGCCTCGGCCGAAGGCGGCTCGGCGCCGAACGTGACCCGCGGGCGGAGGATCGTGCGCGCCACGTGCATCGGGGCGCCCGCCGGCCGCTCGAGGTAGCCCACCGCCTCGTCCTCGTAGCGGTCGACGACGATCCCTTTGCGCGCGCAGATCGCGAGGAACGTCAGCATGTGGCAGCTCGAGAGCGCCGCGACGAGCAGGTCCTCCGGGTTCGCGAGCGTCGGATCGCCACCGTAGGCCTGCGCCGCGGACATCGAGAGTGCCGCGGGGCCCATGACGGTCTCGTGCGCGCGCGAGTAGGTCGCGTAGGTGAACGGTACCTTGCCGCGCGACCAGGTGAGACGGCTGTGGTGCTCCGACATGGGCCGACGATACCGCGTGCGGGCGCCCGCGACGGCGTGCCAATCCCCACACGCGCGAAGGTCGACGCGCGGCACTTCCCGCTCGATCCGCCGCGGCACGCCGATGGCTCCTCGTCTTTCGGTGGGCGAAAAGTTGCGCCCGACGAGGCGCTGAACAAAAGTGGAGGTAGGTCACGTGCGTACGAGCTTCGCGTTCCCGGCCGTTCTTCTCGCGCTCGCTCTCGGTGTGGCGTCGTGCGGCGGGACGACCGACGGAGCGCAGGGCACCACCCAGACCACGCCCGCCCCGACCGCGACGGCGACCGCCGACGGCACGCCGACCGAAGAGGGCGAGGCCCACACGACGCCGAGCCCGCCGCCGCACGAGACCGTGGTCGACGAGCGCCCGCCGCCGATGCACCAGCCCATTCCTCTCTACGAGGACGGCGCGATCGCGCGGCAGGTGGACGCCGCGACGGCCCGCCAAGAGGGCTACGTGGTGCTCGATCTCGGCGAAGCGTGGACGCCGTACCTCTTCACCGAGCACGACTCGCCCGAAGAGCCGGTCATCCCGAACGACTACCGGCACACGTACCTCGCGCTCGCGCGCGGCGAGTTCCCCGACGATCGCCACGGCGATCTCGCGCGCGAGGACCAGTACCTCGAGCCCTACGGCATCGCGCCGACCGTGGGCCTCTTGCGCACGCGCTTCCATCACACGCACGAGCTCGAGTGCGCGCAGTCGCTCGATCTCTCCGACCTCACCTCGTTCGAGGGACAGCTCGCCTACGAGAGCCGCGACGCGGGTCGCAACTTCGTGCGCCAGTACCAGACCGTCGAGCGCCAGGTGAGCGAGTGGATGCGCGCCCAGGGCGTGACCGACGTCGCGCAGCTCGACACGCATCGCCTCTCCGATCGCGACGAGCGCCGCATCGCCGACTACCAGCGCCTGCGGCCGCGCTACCTCGCGATGGTCGCCACGCAGCGGCGCCTCGCGTGCGAGGGCTACTTCGACGGGCTCGCGGGCGGGCACGTCGAGGGCGGCTTCGACTGGAACACGCACGAGGCGCTCTCGCGCTTCGAGCGCTACCACCGCATCTACGGCTGGGGCATCGTCGCCCGCGAGACGCTCGCGATGCTGCGCCGCACGCCGGAAGAAGGCGCGCAAGAGGCGGTGATCCGCGTGCTCACCGAGCGCGCACTGCACGCCGCGGGCGTCATCGAGGACGGCAGCATCGAAGGCACGTTCCGCGGCTCGGACGGGCAGACGCACGACGTGCCGAACCTCGAAGCGCAGCTGCGCTCGAACCTCATCGAGGCCTTCGGCCTGCAGACGCCGGAGTCGACGCTCGCGTTCCTCGACTCGCTCGGGGAGCTGCCGCCCGACGGCGAGCACCTCGTCGCGTTCCAGGCGCCGCCGCTGCCCGAGTACTACGCGGCCGACATGGACTTCACGGTCGAGATCGATCGTGGCGACGTCTGGTACGACTTCCCCTACGGCCCGCACGGCGAGGAGCTGCCGCAGCCCGTCGAGCGCCGCCCGCACACGACGATCTTCGTCGACTGGAACGGCCAGCACATCCCGCTCGCGCGCTTCGGCACCACGATCGGTGGCTGGCGCAGCGAGCTCGTCGATGGCGTCACGTACTGGCGCTACAAGAACTCGCCGCCCGGCCCCGTCGTGTGGCACCAGATCGTCGCCGCGCCCGTGTGGCTGCCGCCCGAGTCCACGCCCGTGCGCGATCTGCTCGTGCGCTCGGGCGCGCGCGGCTCGCACGGCTGGGCGCCCGACTACCACGAGGTCGGCCCGAGCTACGCGTCGGCCTACGGCCTCGTCGCGGCCTACCACATGACCTACTTCGAGCGGCCCGACGGCACGGTCCGCCTCGGCAGCGACGAAGGCATCCGCAGCCACGGCTCGGTCGACTACACGAGCATCATGCGGCGGCACTCGCACGGCTGTCACCGCCTGCACAACCACATCGCGGTGCGCCTGATGAGCTACGTGCTCGAGCATCGCCGGCACACGCGCGAGGGCAACCAGGTGCTGGGCTTCCGGCGCGACCTCGAGCGCGACGGCTTCCACTGGACGATGTCGCTCGACACCGGCGGCTACGTGTTCACGCTCGAGCGGCCGGTGCGCGTCGAGGTGCTCACCGGTCGCATCCGCGGCGACGTGCAGCGCCCGATCGAGGGGCTCATCCCGCGCTACGACCCGGCGCGCGGCGCCTACGTGCAGCCGGATCCGAACGTCCCGGAAGGGATCCCGGTCACGGTGAGCCGCGCGGGCGTCGTCACGCCGATCCCCGGCGGTTGGGCCGCGATCACGCCGCCCGACGCAGGGGTGGCCGCGGACGCCGGCGTTCCGCACTGATCGCGGAGTCGGATCGGCGACTCCGCCGCCGGTGCCCCTGGATGTGGTTTTCTCCTTCGCGTGGCACTCTCGTGCTCGAGATGTCGGCGTGGTCAGCCGATGTCGTGAGGGGAGGCCCCCGTGACCGAGCCCACCCGCTACCTCGCGAGCCTGGACGAGGCCGCCCTGACCGGCGTCTTCGCGGAGTGGGCCGCCTCGCACCCGCGCGCCGCGGTGCTCGCGCTGGTGCCCGAAGCGCAGCGCGCCCAGGTCCCTCGGATCCAGGAGCGCGCACGCGCCGCCGGCCTCGGCCTCGTCGGCGCCGTGTTCCCGGCGCTCGTGAAGGACGAGGGCTTCGTGAGCGAGGGCGCGTGGCTCTTGCGCTTCGACGAGCGCCCGGTCGTCGTGCTCGAGGACGCGCCGCCTGCCATCGAGGCCCAGTCCGCGACGGCGGAGCGCCTCGTCACGAAGCTGAGGCCGCACCTCGAGGGAAGCGAGCCGCGCAGTCTCTTTCTCGTGTGCGACGCGCTCAACCCCAGCGTCGCGACCCTGCTCGACGAGCTCTACCTGCGCCTGGCCGATCGCGTGGAGTACACGGGGGCGAACGCGGGCAGCGAGACCTTCCAGCCCATCCCTTGTCTGTTCGACGAGACGCGCTTCGTGGAGCGCGGTGTCCTCGCGCTCCTGCTCGCGCGCCGCTCGGGCGCCTCGATCGCCCACGGCTATCCGGTGCCCGAGAAGCTCACGACGGCGACCAGCACCGCGGGCAACCGCATCGTGCAGATCGACTGGCGCCCGGCCTTCGACGTCTACCGCGAGCTCGCGCGCGAGCAGTACGGCATCGAGATCGACCGCGAGAGCTTCTACGCGAGCGGCGTGCACTTCCCCTTCGGCGTGGTGCGCGCGAACGGCGTCATCCTCGTGCGCATCCCGGTCGCGCTCGAGCAAGACGGCTCGCTCTTCTGCATCGGCGAGGTGCCGGCGAACTCGGTGCTCACCCTGCTCAAGGCTCCGACCGTCGACAGCGCCGGTACGGTGGACGCGCTCGTCACCGAGCTCGCGCGCGCGCCATCCACTGCGGACCGCGACGTCCTCCTCTTCTACTGCGCGGGCCGGCGGCTCCACGTCGGCATCGAAGGCGCCTGCGAGGAGATCCGTGCGCTGAAGGACCGCAGCGCAGCGACCCACGTCGCCGGTGCGCTCTCGCTCGGCGAGATCGGCTCCGGCGCGCGGTGGGACTATCCGCTCTTCCACAACGCGGCGCTCGTCGCGAGCCGTTGGAGCCCCCGCTGAACCGCGACCACATCCTCGCCGTCCTCTACGACATGGCGATGGTCATCGGGGGCGAGGTCCGCGTGCGGCCCCTCGTCACCCGCACCGTCCAGCGCCTGCTCTATCACACGTCGTTTCCCGTCGGTCTCTTGCTGCTCGATCCCCAGCCCCGCAACGACGGCATGGTCGAAGCCGCCCTCGAGGTCGCGATCGGCGACTTCGGTCTGACCTCGCGGGCGGGCGAGAGCCTCGTGCTCCCCGCGGCGCTCGTGCTCGGCCCGGCCTCGGAGGTGCTCGACCGTGACGCGGTGGACGCACTGCCCGTCCAGCCGCGCTCGCGAGGCACGTGCGTGCGCCTGCCGGTCGGCGACGTCGGCGTGATCCTGCTCGTCGCACCGGAGCTGCCGCACGCCGAGGTCCCGGTGGCGCAGGTGTTCCAGCCCGTGATGGCGAACCTCGCGCGCGCGATCGTCCTCTGCCGAAGCTACGAGGCCCAAGAGCGCGAGCTCGTGGCGGAGCGCGACGAGGCCCGCCTCGGCCTGCGGCGCTTCCGCGCCGCCGTGGACACCGCGCCCGATCTCGTCTTCATCGTCGATCCGCATACCCAACACTTCGTCGACGTGAACGACTCGGTCGAGGTCGCGCTCGCCACGCCGCGCGCCCAGCTCCTCGAGCGCGGCCTGGCCGACTACGTCGTCGAGCTCGACGCGAGCCAGTTGGGTGAGCTCTACGAGGCGCTCCGTCCGCGCGGGGTCGCGACCCGCGAGGCCACGCTGCGCATCGCGCGCGGGCAGACGATGCCGGTGGAGATCCGATTCAGCGCGCTCGAGCCCCCGGGCGAGCCGCCGCTGGTGATCGCCGCCGCGCGCGATCTCACCGAGCGCCGCAAGATGGAGACACAGCTCCAGCAGGCGCAGAAGCTCGACGCGATCGGTCGCCTCGCCGGGGGCGTGGCGCACGACTTCAACAACCTGCTCACCGTCATCCTCGGGGGCGCCAGCTCGCTGCTCGAGATCTTGCCGGCAACGAGCCCCGAGGCCGAGGAGCTGCGCGAGATCGAGCACGCGGCGGAGCGGGCCGCGGCGCTCACGCGCCAGCTCTTGATCTTCAGTCGCAAAGGGCCCGCCTTGCCCAAGCTCGTCGACCTCGACGAGTGCGTCAGCGGCATGGTGCGCATGCTGAAGCGGCTGATCGGCGAGCCGATCGAGCTCGTGACGCGCAGCCCGGCGGCGCCGACCTACGCGATGGTGGACGCGAGCCAGCTCGAGCAGGTGATCATGAACCTCGCGGTCAACGCCCGCGATGCTATGCCCAACGGCGGGCGGCTCACGATCGAGGTGCTCGAGCTCGCGGTCGATCCCGAGATGGCCGGGAGCGGCGCGCTCACTCCGCACGGACCTTACGCGGTCGTCGCCGTGAGCGACACGGGCACGGGCATGCCCGAGGACGTTCGCCTCCACCTGTTCGAGCCATTCTTCACGACGAAGGAGCCCGGCCGCGGGACCGGCCTCGGCCTGAGCACGGTGTACGGGATCGTCCAGCAGGCGGGCGGCCACCTGCGCGTGACGAGCGCGCCGGGCCGCGGCAGTCGCTTCGAGGTCTGGCTGCCGCGCGCGGAGCAGAGCACCGCGCTGGACGTGCCGTCGGTTCGTCCGCGGTCGCCCCGCGGAGGAAACGAGTTGGTCCTGCTCGTGGAGGACGAAGGCGCGGTCCGCGAGCTCGCGGCGCGAACGCTGCGGCGGGCCGGGTACGAGGTGATCGAGGCCGGAGACGGTGTCGAGGCGCTCGCGATCGCCGAGCGCACCCGCTCCCGCATCGACGTGCTGGTCTCCGACGCGGTGATGCCGCGCATGGGAGGCGCGCAGCTCGCCAAACAGCTCCGCGGCCTCTGGCCTTCGATCCCGGTGCTGTTCGTGTCCGGTTACGCGCGCGAGCCCTTGGCCGACCCGAGCCTCGTGGGCGCGCGCTTCCTCGCCAAGCCGTACACCGGCGAGGCGCTCTTGGGCGCGGTCCGAGAGCTGCTCGACGCCGCGCGCACCTGATCGAGCCTCGCCCACTCCGAGACGGTCGCGCCCCGACCGGGCAGGATGCGCTTCGCCGCGCCCATGGGAAGCTCGCGCCGGTGAACTTCGTCGGGCACTCGTTCATCGCGGCGCGCTCGTCCGACGACCCGGTCTACGCGCTCGGTGCGATGCTGCCCGACTTCGCGTCGATGGTCGGCGTGCGCCTCGGCAAGCACGATCACGCCGTGCTCGCGGCGGGGATCGACGATCACCACCGCACCGACGAGGCCTTCCACGGCACGCCCACGTTCGTGCGCCTCTGCCGCGACGAGGCGCTGGGCCTGGAAGCGATCGGCCTCGGCTGGGGCGCCGCCCGCGCCATCGCGCACGTGGCGACCGAGCTCGTGCTCGACGGACTGCTCCTCGAGCGTCCGGAGGTCGAGCGCGGCTACGTCGACGCCGTGATGGCGATCGAGTGGACGCTCCCGGCGATGCGCTTCGAGCGCGACGGGCTCACGCGCTTCCGCGAGCTGCACGCGCGCCTCTCGCGCTACGGCCCCCCGCACGGCTACCGCGACCCCCTCTTCGTGCGCGATCGGATGGTCCAGATCCTCGCGCGGCGGCCGCGCCTGGCCCTGGTCGACGGCGACGCCGCGCGCCTCGGCGAGTATCTGCCGGCGATGAGCGAGCGGGTGCGCGCCTCGGCGCCGACCTTGCTCGAGGAGCTCGGGCGCGCGCTCGTGCCCACCGCGCCGTAGCCGGACGGAACACATTTCGACGCATGGCCCTTCCCGCGCCGCGCGATTCGCCCGACTCCCCTTGATTTCGCTCACGTAACATCGGACCGTCTTCCGCCCCTCCGTTGACACGCTCGCCGAAGCGCGTGGAATACTCGGGCTTTCGACGGCTCTCGTGGAACCCGCTCGCAACACGCCCGCCCCGCCGCCCGTCTCCGGGACGACCGCCGTGTCTCCGGACGCGGACGGAATGCCGCAGCGTTTCGGCAAGTACACGCTGATTCGGAAGCTCGCGCTCGGCGGCATGGCCGAGATCTTCCTCGCGCTCCAGCGCTCGATGGCCGGCTTCGAGAAGCTGATCGTCGTCAAGCGCGTGCTGCCGCACCTCGCGAAGGACCAGGCGTTCATCGAGCTCCTGCTCACCGAGGCGCGGATCGCCGCGACGCTCAACCACCCGAACGTCGCGCACATCTACGACGTCGGCGAGGTCGGCGGGCAGTTCTACATCGCCATGGAGCACATCCACGGCGAGGACCTGCGCTCGATCGTGCGGCAGATGAAGAAGGTCAACGAGACCTCCTTCCCGCTCGAGCACGCGATCGCCATCGTCCTCGGCTGCTGCGCGGGCCTCGCGTACGCGCACGAGAAGACGAGCCTCGACGGGCAGCCGATGGAGATCGTCCATCGCGACGTCTCGCCGCAGAACATCCTCGTCACCTTCACGGGCGACGTGAAGCTCGTCGACTTCGGCATCGCGAAGGCCGGCCGCAGCACGCAGGAGGACACGAGCTCGGGCCAGCTCAAGGGGAAGATCCCCTACATGAGCCCGGAGCAGGCGCAGGGCCTGCCGCTCGACGGGCGCAGCGACGTCTTCTCGGTCGGCGTCATCCTCTTCGAGCTCTGCACGGGCAAGCGCCTGTTCCGCGGCGCGAGCGAGATGGAGACGCTCAAGATGATCGTGGAGGGGGAGTACCCGCGGCCGCGGGCGCTCAACCCGAACCTCCCCGAGCGTCTCGAGAAGATCATCCTGAAGTCGCTCGAGAAGGACCTCTCGGCCCGCTACCAGAGCGCGCGCGAGATGCAGGCCGATCTCGAGGACATGATCCGCGCCGAGCAGATGAAGGTGAGCCCGCTCGTGCTCGGCTCGTGGATGCAGCATCTGTTCGAGGAGAAGCTCGCCGAGCAGAAGCGGATGCTCGCCGAGGGCCGGCAGCTCGCCGAGGTCATCGCGGCGCAGGTCGCGGCCGAGGAGGCCGAGGCGGCCCGCGAGGCCACGCGCTCGGGTGTGCGCGCGCGGCAGCGGAGCCGCGTGCCGTGGATCCTCACCGCCGTCTTCGCACTGCTCACGATCGCGGTCGTCGCGTACTTCGCCATCTTCGGCGTCGGCGGGCGACCGACGGGGCCGGGCGTGCTCGTCGTGGAGAGCGAGCCTCCGGGCGCGTCGATCCGCATCGACGGCGAGGTGCGCGCCGAGCACACGCCGGCGACCATCGAGGAGCTACCGCTCGCGCACTACACGGTGACGGTGACGAGCGAAGGCTACGTGCCCTTCACACAGGAGCTCGACCTCACCGACGCGGCCCAGCGCGCCACGGTGCACGCGGCGCTGGTGCGCCCGAGCGCCTCGAGCTACGGCGTCGCGAGCGTCACCACGACGCCCGCGGGCGCGCATCTCTTGCTGGACGGGCGCGACACGACGCTCGTGACGCCCGCCACGGTCCCCGAGATCGAGCCCGGCGTCGAGCACACGCTCGTGATCTCGCTCGACGGCTACGTGCCCATCACGCGCACGCTGCTCCTCACGGCGGGCCAGGTCGAGACGATCACGCTGCCGCTCGAGCGCACGCCGCTCGGGCCGACCGAGTCGCTGCTCGTGCTGACGACGGACCCGCCCGACTCGCGCGTGCAGCTCGACGCCCAGTGGTACGAGACGGGAAGCCCGTTCGAGATCCGCGTCCCCGCGCGCGAGTACCGCCTGCGCGTGACGCACGCGGGTCGCCGCATGGACGAGCAAGACCTGACGCTCGAGGGCGGCCAACGCCGCGAGCTGAGCATCACGCTCGAGCGCGAGCGCACCTCGGGCCCGCGGCCCACGGGCGGCGGCGGCGACGACTCGCACGCGGCCCCCTCGGGGCCCGGCCACATCACGATCAACGCGACGCCCTGGTGCAACGTCTCGATCGACGGGCACGCGGTGGGCGAGACGCCGATCGTGGAGCACACGCTCCCGAGCGGCGCGCACACGGTCGTGTGCACGAACCCCGAGACGCACGCGACGCGCACGGTTCGCGTCGAGGTGCACGCCGGGGAGACCACGCGCACTCGCATCACGCTCTGATCCTCAGCAAAGAGTGCTCGACCCGGAGGACCCGAACGGGAGCGGGCTCCGCCCGCGGACGGAAGGGGCCGGAGCGGGCGAGCCGATCCCCCTCAGCAAAGAGTGCTCGACCCGGAGGACCCGCACGGGAGCGGGCGCGTGGATCAGCGCACGAGGCCGAAGAGCCCGAGCGCGATGCCGACGAGCGGGCCGTAGAAGAACAGGGGCGTGCCGACCGCCCACGCGGCGAACGCGAGCTTGTCGCCGAGCGTAGCCTCGCTCGGAGGCCGATCGAGGCCGAGCTTCCGGCGCATCTCACCGGTGTTCTCGTCGAGCAGCTCCTCGCGCCACTCACCGCCGTAGAGCGAGCGCGCGTGACGCCCGCGCACGAACGAGCGATAGGTCGCGCGCGGCGCGATGAAGACGCCGTAGCTCAAGCCACCCGCGTTGAGGAGCCACGCCGCCCAGTGCGAGCCGCAGCCGGCGCCGATCTCGTAGCCGGCGATCTCGGCCTCGCCGGTCCAGTTCGTTCCGTACTGCGCGAGCACGTGGTGCAGATCGTGGAGGCGGATCGCGCGCTTGCGCGCCTCGGTGTTCGGAAAGCCGAGTCGAACGGGGCCGAGGGTCTTCAACGCGACCCACGCTTCTTCGTAGCCACCGTCGCCGAACCCGTTTTTCTCGAAGTAGAGCCGGCGGTTCTCGCGGAGCGTCGCCGAGGCGGCGTAGAGGTGACTGGCTTCGTCGGTGGTGGTGTACACGAGGACCCTCCTTCTTCGTTGGACTGGCGCGCGGGCGGCACGACGCGCGGCTCGCTCCCGAGCCCGCGGATCGAGACGTCGATCGCCGAGCGCAACATCGCGCGCGCCGCGGCCGCGCTGGGCAGCGAGCCGGTGAGCCAGGCGATGAGCACGACGACGTAGAGGCCGAACCACATGTTCGCCGCCATGCCCGGCGGCACGTCCTGCGTGAGCTCGCCGCGCGCCTGCGCGCGCTGGATCCGCTCGACCAGACGCGCGAGGAACGAGAGATCCACCGAGTCGCGCACCTTCGCGGCCGCCTCGCCCGGGAACATCAGCTCCTTCACGAAGATCCGCGCGAGCGCCTGTCGAGGCTCGTAGAACGCGAAGAACGCGCCGAAGACGTGCTCGACCTCGTCGGCGATCGTGCCGCCCGTCGGGAGCGTGGCGAGCGCATTCTCGATCGCCGCGGAGAGCTCGCTCGCGAAGACGAGGGCGACGAGGTCCTCTTTCGTCTTCGCGTAGAGGAAGACCGTTCCCTTCGCGACGCCGGCGCGCTCGGCCACGGCGGCCGTGGTCGTCGCCTCGAACCCGCGCTCGACGAAGAGCGCCGCCGCCGCGTCGCGGATGCGGGCGCGCTTGTCTTCTTTGTTTGCCTCGCGCGTCATTATGACCTTGGTCATTTATGACTCTGGTCAATTCGCTCGTCAAGCGCCTCCGGACGCGCGTGTTAGAAGCCCGTCATGGTCGCGGGCAGACCGTTCTTCTTCGTTCGGGGGCGCGGGTGACCGGCGCGCGCCGCTCGCGCTCCCTCGCCACGGGCGCCCTCCTCGTCGGCCTCGCCCTCGGCTGTCAGTCGGCGTCCCCGCGGGGAGCCCCCTGCACACGGAGCGCCGAGTGCGGCGCGCTCGTGTGCGCGTCGGGACGCTGCCGCGAGGGCTGCGCGGAGACACGCGACTGCCCGGACGGAAGCGAGTGCATCCCCACCGCCGCCGGCGGCGCCTGCACGCTCGCGCAAGAGCGCTGCACGAGCGATGCGGAGTGCGAGGCGCCCCTCGTGTGCGCCGCCGATGCGCGTTGCCGCGCGGCCTGCCTCGAGGACACCGACTGCACGAGCGACGGTCACTGCGTGCTCGCGGGCCGGCTGGTCTGCGTCGCCGCCACGCCACCGCCGCCTCCGTCCTGCGTGGGGCCCGAGAACTTCGACTTCGGAAGCGGGCTCGCGCACTGGTGCGTGGAGACCTCCGCGGGGCTCGACGCGAGCGTCGTCCGCGTGGTCGCCGAAGGCAGCGATGGTCACGCGGCTGCGCTCGACCTCGGCAACGCGCCCGTGGGCGCGTGGGCTCGCCTCTACCAAGAGATGCCGCTGCCGGGCGGCGAGGTCTTCTCGTTCGACTTCGCGCGTCAGGAGCTCTCGGGCGCGGTCGCGCTCACCGCCATCGAGCTGCTCGACGCGAGCGGCGTCGTGCTCGGCCGCGTCGCGCTGGCCGGCGTGCAGCCGGGGGCGAGCTCGACGTGCGACGAGACGGGGCAGCCGCACGGCACCTGCCGCACGGGCGCGGTGCAGCCGAACGTCGTGATGGTGCCGAGCCTCGCGAGCGGCGACGAGTATGCGCGCGTCGACCTGCGCGCCGTGGCGTCGATTCGTCGCGTGGTGGAGCTCGCGAGGACGGGCGAAGGCGACGCGTTGCTCGTGCTCGATCGCATCGCGAGCTACGGCCCGGCCTGCCCCCTCGGCTGGTGGCGCGAGGGCACGCATCTCGGGCTCGACACGCTCGACGATCTCCCACGGCCCGCGAGCGGCTTCACGATCGAGGGCACGGCGATCCGGACCTTCCCCGTCGCCGAGTGCGGCATCGCGCTCGCGCTGGACGGGCGCCAGCACGTCGAGTGGACCGGCGCGCTCCCCGACGACTACACGGTGTCACTCGACTGGCACGGCGCGTTCGGCGGCGGGGACGTCGAAGGCCTCACGTTCGTGCGCGAGCTGGGCACGAGCGCACCGATCTCGGTCTCGATCGTCGCTGGTCAGATCCTCGTCCACGGCTGCACGGGCTCGTTCGGCGACTCGGCGCGCATCGTCCCGGGCGACTCGCGCTTCCAAGAGCTGCAGCTCTACGTGAGCCGCACCGAAGGCCTGCTCTGCCTCGCGCGGAGCGGGCACCGCATCGACTGCCTCGACGACTGCCTCGGCACGAGCCGACCGACGGGCTTGCGCTTCGGAGAGGCGCCCGGCCCGCTCGGGGACGTCCTCGGCCTCGACGAGCTCCGCATCGACGCCGGGGACCTCACGCCGGACCCCGCGACGACGAGTGGACATTGTGTGCTCGATCTCGCGTGCCACGAGGCCGGCCGGCTCGAGCTGCGCGACGTGGGCGGCAACGCATGCGTCGCGCCGAGCGCTTGCACCGACGTGTGGCGTTGCCCGGAGGCGGCAGAGGCGACCGACCCCTCGCTCTGCGGCGGCACCGGCACCCTGCCGTGCGTGGTCGATCCGAGCTGCCCGCTCGGTGTCCGCGGCTGCACGGCGGACGGCTGCTACGGCCTGCGCCCGGACGAGTGCACGCAGCCCCTCGCCACGACGTGCGGGTGAGCCTCCGGCGGCCCCGCGCGCTCAGCGGCCGAGCTGGCGATCGATCTCGGCGCGGAACGACTCGAAAGGCTGCGCGCCGCTGATCCACGTCGGGCCGATCTGGAACGTCGGCGTTCCGATCGATCCGTTCGCCGCGTCCACGAGCGCCATGCCGGCGCGGATCGTCGCCTCGTGCTCGTGCGAGACGAGCGCCGTGCGGAAGCGACCGAGGTCGATGCCCGGGATCGAGGCCGCCATCGACTCGAGGCTGCGCCCGTCGAGCCCCGTGCGCTGCGCTGCGAAGAGCTGGTCGTGATAGGTCCAGAAGGCGGCGTCGCCGAGCTGGCGACGCACCTCGTGCGCGGCCTCGGCGGCCGGCATCGCGTCCTGGTGGAAGGGAAGCGGGTAGTCGTGCCAGACCCAGCGGATCTGACCGGGATACGTCGCGTCGATCTGCGCGAGCGTGGGCTCCACGCGCGAGCAGAACGGGCACTGGAAGTCGCTGATGACGTGGATCGTGATCGGCGCGCCGACCGGGCCGCGGACCGGCGTGTCGGCGGTCTCGGTGAGCAAGGCCGTCGGCACCGCGCCCGTGGAGGGCGGATACGAGGGCGGGACGGGCGGATACGAGGGCGGCACGTAGGTCGGCGGCGGCGCATACGTGACGGGCGGCGGGTACGCGACCGGTGCCGGCGCATCGGCGCGACGCATCAAGAAGAACGCCGCCCCACCGCCCACGCAGCACAGGCCCGTGAGCCCCACGAGCGCGGCGAGCGCGATCAACATGCCGGTGTTGTCTCTCATGCGAGCTCTCCTCTCCGAAATGCGCGAGCCCCGCGCGCTGGATGCGGCGGGGCTCTCGCACGGGAACCTCGGCGCGTCGAGGAGACGCGCCGCGGGGATCGGCTCGCGCCTCTGGCGCGAGCGCTCGTTGCCGGATCAGACGTCGTAGTAGAGCTGCATCTCGAGGGGCGTCGGGCGCAGGCGAACCGGATCCCACTCCTTGGTGCGCTTGAAGCCGACCCACTCCTCGAGCAGGTCCTTCGTGAAGACGTCGCCCTTGAGGAGGAACTCGTGGTCCTTCTCGAGGCACTCGAGCGCCTCGCCGAGCGAGCCCGGAACGTGCGGGACGTTCTTCAGCTCCTCGGGCGAGAGCGAGTAGATGTCCTTGTCGAGCGGATCGCCCGGGTCCATCTTCTTCTGGATGCCATCGAGGCCGGCCATCAGCATGGCCGCGAACGCGAGGTAGGGGTTCGTCGACGGGTCGGGGAAGCGCACCTCGATGCGCTTGGCCTTCGGCGACTGCGAGTACATCGGGATGCGGATCGACGCCGAGCGATTGCGCGACGAGTACGCGAGGTTGACCGGCGCCTCGTAGCCCGGGACCAGGCGGCGGTAGCTGTTCACCGTCGGGTTCGTGATCGCGCAGAGCGCGGGCGCGTGGTGGAGGATGCCGCCCAGGTAGTGGAGCGCCATCTCGCTCATGCCCGCGTAGCGGTCACCGGCGAAGAGGGGCTTGCCGCCCTTCCAGATCGACTGGTGGCAGTGCATGCCCGAGCCGTTGTCGCCGAAGAGGGGCTTCGGCATGAACGTCGCCGTCTTGCCGGCGACGCGCGCGCTGTTCTTGATGACGTTCTTGAACCAGAGGAGCTGGTCGGCCATCAGCGTGAGCGGCTGGAAGCGGACGTCGATCTCGCACTGGCCGGCCGTCGCGACCTCGTGGTGCTGGACCTCGACCTCGAGACCGACGCTCGAGAGCAGGCGGCACGTCTCGGTGCGCCAGTCCATGAGCGTGTCGTTCGGCGCGCAGGGGAAGTAGCCGCCCTTGTAGCCGATCTTGTGGCCGAGGTTCGGGCCCTCGTCGCGACCCGTGTTCCACGCGGCCTCGACCGAGTCGACCTCGTAGAAGGCGCCGTTGTTCTGGACGTCGTAGCGGACCTCGTCGAAGACGAAGAACTCGGCCTCGGGGCCGAAGTAGACGGTGTCGCCGATGCCGGTCGACTTCAGGTACGCCTCGGCCTTCTGGGCGATGTAGCGCGGGTTGCGCGAGTAGGGCTCGCGCGTGATCGGGTCGCAGATGTCGCAGATCATGACGAGCGTCGGCTGCGCCGTGAACGGGTCGAGCTGCGTCGTGGTCGGATCGGGCAGGAGCAACATGTCCGACGCGTTGATCGGCTGGAAGCCGCGGATCGAGCTGCCGTCGAAGCCGAAGCCGTCCTCGAAGGCCGACTCGTCGAGGCGCGCGATCGGCACGGTCGTGTGCTGCCACTGACCGGGCATGTCGCAGAAACGGAGGTCGAGCATCACCGCGCCGCTCGACTTCGCCAGCTCCAGGGTCTTCTTGATCGCTTCTTTGCTCACGGGTCCCACCTCTCTCTGTTGGTCAGGAGTCAGACTCTTCTCACGCGCTCATGGCACTCGTGGATGCTCGGGTGCGGTTCGTCGCGGTCAGCGCCGCCGTGCATGGGCACTTCGGACGTCGCGCGAAGCGCATCTCGACTAGATCGCGTCGTCGCCGCGCTCGCCGGTACGGATACGCACCGCTTCTTCGATCGTCGTGACGAAGATCTTGCCGTCGCCGATCCGGCCGGTCTTCGCGCTGCGCTCGATCGCCTCGAGCACGTTCGCGACGAGCGCATCCTGGACGACGACCTCGATCTTCACCTTCGGAACGAAGTCCACGACGTAGGCGCTGCCGCGATAGACCTCGCGCTTGCCGCCGGTGCGGCCGAAGCCCTTCACCTCGGTGACGGTCATGCCCTTGATGCCGACCTCGGACAGGGCGTCCTTCACCTCGTCGAGCTTGAAGGGCTTGATGATCGCTTCGACCTTCTTCATGGCTGTCCTCGCGTCTCGCAGCTCGTCGGCTCGGTCCGCGTGACCGAGCCCTCGTGATGAGCGCCGAATTTCTTTTGGCGCCGTGGTACCGGGGCCCTGTTTCGGCTCCGTTTCGCGACCGTTAAATGCGGGCCGCGGCCCCTCGGATCGAGAGGTTCGTCACCGGAAAGGCCGGCCGACGCACGTTTCGGCGCGCGCGAGCGAGGACCGAGGGCGCGAGCGTCGCCGCGCGGGCGATCGTCAGGGCGCCGCGCAGGCCGCCGCGTAGCCGTCGGCGCAGGCCTGCTGCCGGAAGTGCCGCGCCTGGTCGGCCGAGGGATCGACGCCACGGCCCGACTCGTAGAGGAGCGCGAGCCGGTAACAGCCCGCCCCCGCGCTCAGCTCGCACGCGCGCTCGTAGAGCTGCGCCGCGCGCTCGGGGTCGGACGCGATCCCGGTGCCGGTCTCGTAGAGCTGCCCGAGGTTCGAGCATCCGAGGCCGTTCTGTCCTTCGCACGCGCGCAGGAAGAGCTCGCGCGCGTGGACCGCGTCCACGCCGCCCTCGACCCCGACGCCCCGGAGGTAGAGCGCCGCGAGGTTGTTGCAGCCGCGCATGAGGCCTCCGTCGCACGCGCGCTGGTAGAGCTGCGCGGCGCCGGCGTAGTCGGGCTGCGGTGCCACGACGGGCGGAGGAGGCGCGCGCCGACCGCGACGGGCCGGCGGAGGAGGCGGCGGCGGAGGCGGAGCGCCGAGCGCGTGCTCGAGCATGTAGCCGAGCGAGTTGCAGCCACGCAGCTCGCCGCCATCGCACGCCCGCGTGTAGAGCTCGCGCGCGTGAACCGGGTCGGTCGGCAGGTTGCCGGTGCCGCTCTGGAGCATGAGCCCGTAGTGCGTGCAGCCACCGAGGTCGCCGCCCTCGCACGCGTGCTGGTAGAGCGCCGCCGCGGTCGGCGCGTCGGCGACGACCCCGCGACCTTCTTCGAGCGCCTCCGCGAGCGCGACGCAGCCGGCGAGATCGCCGCCCGTGCACGCCTGTCGATAGAGCGACGCCGAGCGCGAGAGGTCTTGCATCACGCCGCGACCGACGGCGTGCATCTCCGCCAGGCCCGAGCACGCGACGGCGACGCCACCCGAGCACGCGCGCTGGAACAGCTCGCTCGCGTGCCGCGTGTCGCGCGTGGCGCCGAGGCGGCCGTGCTCGAGCGCGAGCGCGAGGTGGTGACAGCCGCGTAGCGCGCCGCCGTCGCAGGCCTGCTGGAACATCGTGCGCGCGCGGGGCCCGTCGGCGGGGACGCCCTCGTCGCCCTGCGCGAGCAGCTCGCCGAGCGCATCGCACGCGCCGAGCGCACCGGCCTCGCACGAGCGGCGATACAGCTCGGCCGCGGCGACGGGGTTGCGGTCGACCACACCGCCCGCGAGCAAGAGGCGCGCGACGTTCGCGCACGCGAGCGGCTCGCCCGCGGCGCACGCGCGATGGAAGAGATCGAACGCGCGCCCGGGATCGGCGCCCGTCTCGGCGGTCTCCACGAGCTCGCCGAGGTGATTGCACGCGAGCGCGTCGCCACCTTCGCAGGCGTGCTCGAGCAGCTCGCTCGCGCGCGCCACGTCGCGCGTGACCCCGACGCCGTCGCGGAGCGCCACCGCCTGGTGCGTGCACGCGCTCGCCTCACCGAGCTCGCAGCCGCGCGCCCAGTAGGTCGCCGCCGCGCTCGCGTCGGTCGTCTGCTCGGCGATCGCGCCGCACGCGGCGCCGATGCCGCCGGCGCAGGCCGTCTCGAGCAGCGTCGCGGCGCGCGCGGTGTCGGCCGTCACGCCATCGCCTTCGCGGTAGCGGCGCGCGAGCTCGACGCAGGCCTCGCCGACGTGCGCGTCGCAGCTCGACTGGAAGAGGCGAATCGCGCGCGGCACGTCGGGGCTCGGCGCCTCCGGCGAGGCGAGCGAGCGCGCGAGCAGGAAGCAGCCGCGCTGGTCCATGCCGGCGCAGGAGGTCTCGAACATCGCCGTCGCGCGCTGCAGCTCCGCGGGGACGCCGCGGCCGATCACGTAGAGCTCGCCGAGGTGGCGGCAGCCGGCGGGGTCGAGGTGGTTGCAGGCGGCGCGATAGATGGCGACCGCGCGGCTCACCGTGGCGTCGTCGAGCGCGAGCGCGCCGGCCTCTTCGACGCACACGTCCATCGTGCGGCCCGCGCACGGGTCCTCGGGCTGCGCGTGGGCGCGCGCTGCGAGCGAGAGCGAGGCCAAAAGGAAGAGGAGCGCGACGCCCCCGGCGCGACGAATGAAGCGAGCCACGATCGCGCAGGTCTAGCGCGCGCTTCGCGCGGGGAAAGAGCCTGGCCGCGATTGCGGCAGCACTGAAAGCGCCGCCCGGGCTAAGCTCTCGCGCATGGGGCTCACGCGTCGAAAGCTGCTGGTGGCGACTGCGGGGCTCGCGACGCTCGTCGTGGGCTGCGGAGAAGAGACGGTCGTGACGCCGCCCGCGAACATCATGCCGCCGCCGCCGGGAAACCTCGTGGCGCCGCCGCCGCCGAGCACGACGAGCGTGCCCTCGACGACCGTCGAGGTGCCCGATGGGCCGCAGCTTCCGCCCGAGACCAGCGTGGTCGATCCGCGCCGTCCACCGCCGCCGCCGCCCGCGAACTTGATGCCGCCGCCGCCGCCGCATCCGCCGCCGCCCGGGAACCTCGTGCCGCCGCCGCCGCCGCCCGCGAACTTGATGCCGCCGCCGCCGCCGCCCGGAAACCTCGTGCCCCCGCCGCCGCCGCCGACGTCGACGACCTCGAACGGAAGGCCCAACCCACCGCCGATCGCGAACCTGATGGCGCCCCTTCACGACTTCGTGAGGAAGTCGTGAAGGGCGAGCTCTTCGAGCTCGAGCTCCTCGGCGGCGGCTGGGAGCGGCGCTACCGCAAGCTGCGGCCCGAGGTCGAGGCGATGCCGTGGGGCACGCTCGACACGAGAGGGCTGCCCGAAGATCTGCTCGTCGCCGCGCGGCGCAGCTGGACCGGCGCGGCCTTCCAGGAGCATCGCACCGGTGCCGCGTGCGCCGAGACGCTTCGCTGCCTGATCGAAGCGCGCGCGCCGCTCGATCTGATCGCCGTCGCGGCGCGCTTCCCGCTCGACGAGATGGTGCACGTGGAGCTCGCCGCGCGCATGGCGATGGAGCTCGGCGGCGGAACCGAGATCCTCCACGACCCGTCGAACATGATCCTGCATGCGGACGCGTCGCGGCCGCCGCTGATGCGCGCCGCCGAGCTCGTGGTGACGAACTTCTGCGTGGGCGAGGCGCTCTCGATCCCGATGCTGCGCGGCACGTGGCAGGCGACGGAGCACCCGCTCCCGAAGGCGATCCTCGGCACGATCGTGAAGGACGAAGCGGCGCACGGCGTCTTCGGCTGGGCCTTCCTCGACTGGGCCAACGAGCAGCTCACGGACGAGGACAGGGCGCACCTCGCGGACGTCGCCGATCGCGCGATCGAGGGCGTGCACATGCTCTGGGACGACATCAAGCGGCGGCCGAAGGCGCCGAAGAGCGCGGTGCACGCGCTCGGTTGGATGGAGACCGACGCGTACCTCGCGCTCGCGAGCCGCTCGCTCCGAAAGGTCGTGCTCGACCCGCTGCTCGCGCGCGGCATCGGCGTGCGCGGCACCGAGAACGAGCCCTACCTCGTGCCGATCGCGGCCGAGTAGCTCGCCGCGTCAGGGGTCGATCACGAGCAACGGCCGGCGCGAGAGCACCTCGCCGCGGTGGTCGGGGTCGATCGTGATCTCGACGCGCGAGAGCGCGAGCGCGCGGCCGTGCGCGGCCGCGGCGAGCGCCGGGCGCGCGGCCAGGCGGGCGCGGAAGTAGGCCTCGAGGCGCCCTGGCTCGAAGTCGTCGTAGCAGCCGATGACGCTCCACTCGGTCGCCCACTCGCGCGGCTCGTGCTCGTCGCGCCAGAGCGCGCGCGACAGCACGGTGCGCGCGCCGGACTCGGGATCGATCGTGGCGACCTCGAGCGCGGGCATGTGATCGGGGACGATCCAGGCGAAGGTCGGGTAGCAGGCGAAGGGATACGCATCGACGAGCGCGAGCGAGCCCGCGGTGGCGATGCCCAGAAGGAGCGGGAACGCGACGAGGGCGAGGGTGCGGAGGGCGCGGGCGTCGCGCGAGGGGGCCGAGGGAGGGGCGGAGATCGATCGCGCAGGCGTGGGCGAGAGCGCGGAGGTCGATCGCAGGAGCGTTGCGCCTGCTGTCTCTTCGCAGTCCCTCTCCCCGACCCTCTCCCGCTCGGGCAAGAGAGGGAGCCGCGCAGGGGGCGTCGATGCTCCGGGGCGCGCGTCGATCCACGCGAGGAGCCGCTCCCAAGGGACGAAGACACCGTAGGTGACCCAGAGGACGGTGAAGCGGATGCCCATGAAGTGCTCGGTCGCCGCGTGGAAGAGGAGCGCCGCGATCACCCCGAGCGCGCGCGTGCGACGGCCGAAGATCAGGAAGGGGAACGCGAGCTCGAAGGCGACCGCCGCGCCCGCGCCGAGATGGAGCAGCGCGGGGTAGCGATCGATGCGGAAGCTCGGCTGCGTCGCCGGGTCCTCGGCCCACTTCCACCACATCTGGTTGCGGAGGTTGTCCGAGAGGATCCAGTCGAGACCGCTCGTGCGGAGCTTGTGCACGCCGGGGAAGAAGAAGACGCAGCCGAGCACCAGCCACGCCGCGCGGATCGCCGCGCCGTGCGCCCGGCCACGCGTGGGTCTCGGCGCACCGCGGCGGCGTGCGAGCCACGCGTCGATCGAGAGCGCGTCGCCGCACGGGCTCGCCGCCACGATCACCGCGAGCCAGAGCAGGTGATGATCGTGGAAGACCGCGCCGCCGAGCTGCGGCACGAGCATCACGTAGCTCGCCGCGATCACCGCGACCGCCATGCTCGCCTGGGCCAGCACACCGAGGCCTGCGAGCGCGCAGGCGATCCAGAGCACGACCCGCACCGCACGCACGCTCTCGGGCGTGATCGTGAGCAGCGGCACGAGCCAGCCGACGCCGTACGGCGGCACGCGCGAGGCCTCGGGCAGCATCGCCGACGCGTCGGCCACGACGACGCTGTCGTTCCACGCGAGGAACACCGCCATCGTGATGCGGAAGATCGCGAGATCGATCGCGGGCCCGACGGGCGCGAACGTCTCGCACAGCTTCTCCTGCCATCCGACTGGCGCCCGTCCGGTGCGCTGCACGGGGCAGAGACTACCCCTCGCCGGCAACGTTCGAGCAACGGCGACGGACGATCGGCCACGACGATTCCGTAGCGACGCAGCGCAGGAGCCCAGCTTCCGTTCGAAGGCTCTCCCCCGCCTCACCGAGCCCCGGTTCACGTGCCCCTGTCCCGTGCGCCGTGCTACGCGCGAGGCGTGACCCACGACATCGCGCGCGTGATCGGCGAGCTGCGCGAACGAATTCCCGGACTGCGGATCACGCAGCTCCACGTGAAGTTCCCCGCCGACGACGCCGGGCTTTGGTTCGTAGGGCACGAAGCAGACGGCCCGAGGGGCATCTGCCAGCTCGAGTCGTCGACCTTCGACTTTCCGTTCTTGTTCGAGAGCGAGCTCTCGGACGTCGCCCATGTCGCGATCGACGTGGAGGAGGCAGCCACGCTCGTCGATCACGTCGTCGTCCGCCGCGTCGCGCCCGACATCCCGAGGATGCAGCCACCGGTCCTCTCCGCGCCGACCGAGGCACTGACGTGGCTCGCTGATCGCGGCGCATCCGCGTGGCTCGTACGACACCACGAGCTCGTCCTCGAAGCGGCAGAGGCGCTCCTCGCAGAGCTCTCTCCCCTTCTCCCGAGAAGCACCTGCCATCGCTTCGTTCTTCTCGGTGCGGCCTTGCACGACGTCGGCAAGTTGATCCACCCGGAAGAGATGCGCGCGCCGGGCCATCGCCACGAGCTCGCTGGATCTCAACTGCTCGGCTACTTGAACGTCAACGTCGCCAGAGTGGCAGTCACCCACGCGGCGTGGACGGACCCACGAGCCGAGCTCGAGGACCGACTCGTCGCCCTCGCCGACAAGCTCTGGAAGGGCAAGCGCGACACCGAGCTAGAGCAGGCGCTCGTGGACGAGCTCGCACGGCTCACCGGACGCGAGCGCTGGGCGACCTTCGAGACCTTCGACTCCGCGGCCGAGCGCGTCGCTGCGGGCGGCCCCGAGCGCCTCGCGAGATCCGAGGTCTGACCGCGCCCGCCGCCTCGATCGTCAGCGCCATCGGCGTCACGCCGCGATGGCTCGATCCCTCGGGCATGTCGTCGTTGTCCGCGCCGGCCGCCGAGAGGCGGGCGATCAGTGTGCGGGCCGGATCGCAGAGGTCGCGCGAGCAATGTCGGCGCACCCGCTCGTTACGCTTCCCGATCGGGGAAGCCCCAGTCGCCCGCAATGCTCCGAGAATGCCGCGCACGGTCACGTCAAGCTGGACCCCTGCGTGGCAGGCACGACGAGGTCAGCGCGGTCTTCAGGGATGAGGTCGTATGCGTTGAGCTGCGTCCGCTCGTCGTTCCACTCGTCCGGTGCGAACCCGACGGCCGAGTAGCCCTTCCGGTACCGCACCACTTCATCGACGGGATGTCGGTGTGTCGGCGACGCCCCGATCGATCGCCCTCAGCAGGTGCTGTGGATGAGCGCCCCCACGCGTCGACCAGCGGCGGCGAGCTCGTTGTACTTGGTCACTGCAGCACGGCTCTCGAGCGCGAAGACCTCGACACCGGCGCTCTCCAGGCTGGCCACGAGGCCGGACGGGACTTGCAGCTTCAGATGCTGACCTCTGGACAACACGATCACGTCGCAGCCCCGATTCAATAGCTCGTCGACGTCCGCCTGCTGGATGCCGGGCACGTGGTGCGTGCCGGTCTCGCCCCAGTCCCACTCGCGCGCGCCGCCCGGCCACAGCTTCGCGTCCTTGAAGGTGGGGCCACCGTCGAGCTCGAGCTGGCCCCACGCGAACCGCGACACGCGCTGCGTCACCGTGGGCGCGCCGAGCAGGGCCGCGACCTTCTCGTGGCCCTGACGACGCGCGGTCTCCGCCGGCGTCTCGTTCCGGTAGTTGACGAGCGTGGTGTCCGCACCGGCGACGACGAGCGCGCGGACGGTCTCGACGTGGCCCGCCCACGCCGCCGAGTGCAGCGGGGCATACCCCTGCGGACGTGTCTGCACGTTCGGGTCGGCGCCCGCTGCGAGCAGCAGGCGGACGACGTCCGCTCGGCCGTTCATCGCGGCCGAGTGAAGCGGACGAAAGTGGTTGGCGCGGGCGCAGTCCGCGTCCGCGCGGCCGACGCGCAGCAGCCAGAGCACAGCGTCGACGTGCCCGCACGAGGACGCGACGTGCAGCGTCGTCATCTCCTCCGGGTCGGAGTCGCCGAGCACGCTCGCGCCACGCGCATGCGCGGCTGCCAACGCCGCCCAGTCGCCGCGTGCTGCTGCTGCTCGAGCTTCGTCTCCGTCCGACATGAGTGACCCCACGAGCGTACACCGAGCCGTCGCTCTTCGTCCGGTGGGAATCGAATCGACGCGCGCCCGGCCCGTCGGCGTTGGCCTTTGGCGGGTGACGTGGAGGATGAGCTGGCCCACGACGCCGGGGCTCGAAGAGCCCGTCGTTGTCGGGTCGTCGTCGCGGGCCCGGTCGCGCTGGAGGGCGAGCGCGCCATCGTGCGCGTGGATCGGCAGCGCCATCGGCGTCACGCCGCGGCAGCTGGGTCGTTCGTGCAGGTCGTCGCGTCGTCTTTGCCGCCCGAGAAGAGCGCGATCTCCTGCGTGGGAGCGCCACGCAGCGCGTGGATCCCACACGCGTGGGCGCGACCGTGGACCGCGGAACGCGCCGATCGCGGCGTCGATCGTGGCGGCACATCGGTTGCGTCGGGGCGCCCCGGAGGTCTCTTCGATGCGCTCACCGCTCCTCGCGCTCTATGCGCTCGTGATCGTGAATTCTGGTTGTGGTCAGGCGCAGACCGTGATGGGGCGGCCCGATGCGTTCGTGGCGCCCGATGCCGCCGACACGCCGGATGCCGCCGACACGCCGGATGCCGCCGACACGCCCGACGCCGCCGGCACCCCCGATGCGTCCGAGGCGCCGGACGTCGGACGCGACGGAGGCCCGGTCCTCGTCGCCGTCGGCGGTAGCATCGTCGGCCTCCCCGCTGGCGCGTCACTCACGCTCTCGAACGGAGTCGAGACCCTCGACGTCGACGGCGCGAGCGGCACCGTGGACTTCGCGTTCGAGGTGCCCGTGGGGAGCCGCTACGACATCGCGATCGACCGCGCTCCGAGCACGCTGCTCTGCGAGATCCATCGCGGCGCCGGCACGGCAGACGCCGACGTGACCCACGTCTTCGTCGGTTGCTCCACGTCGGTCGGGCTCTACGCGCGGTTCCCGTTCGATGGCGACGTGCACGCCGCGCAGGGCGCCGACTGGGCCACGCTCGCAGGGACCTTCACGTACACGACCGATCGCCTCGGCCGGGCCGCACATGCGCTCGACGCCACGCCGGGCAACGTCGACTGCCGCTTGCCGCACGCGCTCGATGGTCGCTCGACCGTGAACGCGCCGCAGGCCACGCAGATGACGGTCACCCTGTGGGCACGCGTCCCGGCCGCCGTGACGACGACCGCCACGGAGAACCTGTTCGCGCACCTGGGCCCGGCCAGTCAGTCGGCGGCGGTTCAGATGAGCTTCCGAGGCTCCCCGGTCTCGCCGTACTTCGACTTCTACTTCTACTGGGACGGCGGCTTCACGAACGCCGTGACGGAGTCGACGACGCCGCTCCCGCGCGACAGCTGGCACCACGTCGCCGTCGCCGCCGCCGGCCCCGCGGGGGGGCCCACCGAGCCGCAGTTCGTCCGATCGATCTACGTCGACGGCGTGCGGCAAGGAGAGACCATCACGTGCTGCGGATGGGATGCCAGCACGACGTACTGGCAGCTGGGCGCGACCGTCGTCCAACGCGACGACCTGCGCTTCTACGACCGCATGCTGAGCGCGGCGGAGATCGCCGGCATCTACGCGGCCGAGAACGTTCCGTAGTGATCGCGCGACCGTCGGCGCGGCCACCGCGCTGCTCGCGCGCGACGATCGCGCGTGGCGGAGCGCAAGGGACCGCGCCGCCGATCCATCGGGTCGCTGCCCGCGCTCACTCGACGCGGTGCTCGATCTCCATGCGCGACTTGAAGAACCCGTTGTGGTCGGGGTCGTTGTAGCGGGCCCAGTCGAGGCGGAAGGGCTCGAGGTCGAGCGCGCCGTCGTGCGCGTGGATCGTCAGTGCCATCGGCGTCACGCCGCGGTAGCTCGATCCCTCGGGCAGGTCGTCGTTCTCCTTGCCGCCCGCCGAGAAGAGCGTGATCAGCGTGCCGGCCGGATCGTCGTAGGTCGTCTGGATGCCTTCTTCGATCTTCTCGTGACCGCGCACGAGCATGTGGCAGCCGATGCGCTGCATGAACGACTGGAACTGGAGCTTGCCGAAGGGGAAGCGCGCGCTCTGGTCCTGCAGCTGCGCGGGGATCACGTCGGCCGTCGACGGGTCGCTCCACATCATCTGGAAGCGCAGGTCCGCGTCGTTCATCGACGAGAGGTCCTTCCACTTCTCCTTGAGCGCGCGATCCCGCGGGATGCCCGCGTGCACGAACATCGCGCGATCGAAGAGGAGCACGTTCGGCATCACCTCGAAGAGCGCCATGTACTTCCGGAACACGTCGATCGACAGATAGGGCTTCAGCGTGTTGATCGCCTCCGCCGGCTTCACGCCGCCGTAGATCTGGCCTTTGTACTCGACGTAGTACTCGTGGTTGCCGCGCAGCACGACGACGTGCTCCGGCGCGGTGACGAAGAGCTGCAGTGCGCTCCGCAACACGCCGTTCAGGCTGAAGATGCCGCGATCGATGTAGTCGCCGAGCAGCACGAGCAGCGGGTACGGCGTGCCTTTCGGGTCGTTCTTGTAGGCGGTGACGCGCCCCAGGAAGTCCGTCTGCATGACGGCGCCCTTCAGGCAGCTGTAGCAGCCGTGCAGATCGCCCACGACCGTCAGGTCGAACTTCTGCCCCGGATTCGGCCGCACGCAGTAGGTGTGCCCGTCGAGGAAGAACGATCCGGGCGCCACGTCGGCGACCGTCTTCTTGCCGGCGAGCTGGCCCTTCCCCTTCTCGGCCATCTTCCCGATCGTCTCGATCGCCTTGTCGACCAGCGCGAGGTCGGCGGCGACCTGCTTCATCATGCGGTCCTGGTCGCTCGAGTAGTGGACCTCGAACTGCTTGAAGAAGGGGTGATCCTCCTTCGAGGGCACCTTGTCGACGACGGTGGAGATGCGCACCGGTCCCATCGACGCCTCGTCGATGTCCACGACGATCGCGTCCTCGACCGAGCCCAGCAGCTGCGCGAGCTCGCTCCGGAACTTCGTCTCGGCCGGGTGCATGTGGCCGTCGGCCATGATGAACTCGTCGACCGTCTCGAGAAGCCCCTCTTGGCTCGGGCGGTCGAAGGTCTTGAAGAGCTCGAAGCAGCGGAGCTTGAGCTTGGCGTGCACGAACGCATCGCGGCTCTCGTCCTTGCCCACCGGCTCGTGCATGACGTCCGCGACGTACTTCGTGACGTTCTCGAAGACCTCGAGGAAGTGCTTGGTGAAGCGCGTCGTGACGTCCTTCTTCGTCGCGGCGTCCGCGTCCTTCATCCCGCTCTCGACGCGCCCGGCGACGAGCTTGGCGATGTGCTGTCGGACGAACTCCTTCTCCTTGTCGTCGAAGTCGCCGTCGATGTGACCGAACGTGGTGAGCGAGAAGATGATCGCCTGCATCTGACGCTCGGCGACCTGCGGATCGGGGCTCCAGTTGAGCATGGTCGGGATGATACGCCGCGCCCGTGCGGGGTCGAAACCTCGTCGCGCGAGGCTGTGAGCGAGGGCGGTCATGGCCGTTCGGCGGGGCTGCCTCGCCCGCGGCGCTTGCTATCCTCGGGCTGCTTTGCATCTCTCCGATCTCCCGCCGAAGCTCTTCGCCAACGGGAAACGGCCCACGATCGAAGTGCGGCGGTTCCGCGGCACGCGGCGCATCGCCGAGCAGCTGGGGCGTTTTCGCGTCGCCCACCTGACGGACATGCACTTCGGACGCGTGACGCCGCTCGAGGTGCAGGAGGCGGCGATCGCCTCGGTGAACGCCGAGCAGCCCGACCTCGTGGTCATCACGGGCGACTTCGTCTGCCACTCGCAGTCGTACCTCGACCAGATGAGCGAGCTGCTCGGCAAGCTCGCGGCCCCGGCGATCGGCGTGCTCGGCAACCACGACTACTGGTCGGGCGCCGACGAGGTGCGCGTGGGCCTGAAGAAGGCGAACGTGGCGCTGCTCGACAACGCGCACACCACGTTCGAGGTGCGCGGCGAGCGCCTGCAGATCGTGGGCCTCGACGACGCGTACACCGGCCACGCCGATCGCCAGAAGGCGCTGAAAGGGCTGCGCAAGGACTTGCCGACGATCGGTCTCTCGCACATCGCGGAAGAGGCCGACGCGCTCTGGGCGCAGGGCGTCTCGCTCGTGCTCGCAGGCCACACGCACGGTGGACAGGTCACGGTGGCGAGCCTGCACGAGCTCGCGATCGGCCGCCTCGTCGGCCACAAATACGTGCACGGGCTCTACGGCAAGCGAGAGACGAGCGACGAGAAGATCGGCGCCGTGTACGTGAGCGCGGGGATCGGCGCCGCCATGATCCCGATCCGCCTCGGCGAGCGCGGCCGCCGCGAGGTCGCGATCTTCGAGCTCGGCCAGGAGGCGCCGGCGCTCGAAGAGCACCACCAGGAGCAGCCGCCGTTGCCGGGCCGCAAGCCTTCGCCCGCGCTCGTCGCCAAGCGCAACGCGGCCGTGCACAAGAAGATGTGGAAGCGCGAGAGCGCCGCCGCCAAGCAGCGCATCGCCGCCGAGCGCAAGAAGCCGCGCTGAGCGTCGCGCGGCTCAGGGCACGACGCAGAAAACGCGGCCGTTCACGTAGCTCGGCGCCGTGGGGCAGCCGCCGCAGCTCCACTGATCGTTGCGCGCCACGAACGCGGTCTCGGCACAGTCGAACGAGGGCGCTGGCGCGCAGCGACGCTCGCCGGTCGGCAGCGCGACGAGGTAGTCGCAGGGGACGCAGCTCCAAGGGTCGCCGAGCCACTCGCGGATCGCGCCGCCCGTGCACGCTTCGGTCGGCGGCGCGACGCACCCGACCACACCCGCGATCGTCTCGAGCGGCACGGTGTCGGCCGCGCAGCCGCCGCTCGGCAGGGGCAGATCGCTCGCGCGCCGGTAGAGAGACGCGTACGCGGGCAAGACTGCCGCGCGCGGGCCTGGCCACCAGCGGGTCCAGTAGAGGCCGCCCTCGCCGCAGCCTGGGAGCTCGTCGACGCGGCCGTCGCAGTCGTCGTCGTCGAGGTCGCAGTCTTCCGCGTGGCCCTCGTCGACCGTGCCGTCGCAGTCGTCGTCGACCGCGTTGCAGCGCTCCTCGGTGGGCCCGACGGCGTCCATGCAGTCGTCCCAGACGGTCGTCACGCCGCCTTGGTCGAGCTCGAGATCGCGCGTCGCCTGCGTGCCGTCGCGACAAGCGCCCACGCCGCGCTCGGCCGCCGTCCCCTCGAAGCAGCCCTGCATCGCGCCCGAGGCGGGGCTGCACGTCTCGTCGACGCTGCCATCGCAGTCCTCGTCGAGCCCATTCGGCAGGCACGCGTCAGCGGTCGGGGGCTCCCAGTCGAGACACTCGTCCCACGTGCCGATCCCGCGCACCTCGACGCAAGTGATCCGCCCGAGCGCACACGTGCCGACACGCGCGAGCGCCGGAGGCCCGCCGTAGCAAGGCCGCTGATCGCCGGGCACGCAGACGCAGTGCTCGTCGACCGTTCCGTCCTGATCGTCGTCGAGACCGTTGTCGCAGGGGTCGTCTTGGCCGGCCGCGTCGAAGTAGGCGACGTCGACGGCCGCATCGCGCTGGTGGCTCCGCGCGGGCGCGACCTCGCATGCGGTGCACGCGCACTCGCACCCGCTGCAGCGCCTCGACGTGACACACGCGAGGAGAAGAACGAGAACGCGCCACGTGAGCAAGCCGGCTCTCATCGTCACCTCGCGCTCGTGCCAGCCCGGGCCAAGGAGGAAGAAGAGGTCGCTCGATGCACTCGACGTGCCGCGGCCCTCGGTCAGGGCGCGGGCGGAATGGCGAGGAAGAGCTGCACGCCGAGCATGTCGAGGCAGCCGATCACGTAGCCGCAGCGGCCAGCCGCGATGCCGGCGTCCCAGCACGCGTTCTCGTTGGGGAGGCGCCGCGCGTCGGAGACGAAGTCCGGCGCGCCCGCGTGGAGCCAGAGATCGTTGCCCGCCGCGGCGACCGCGGCATAGCCGACCGTGCGCGGGGCGATGGCGTCGTCCGAGACGTCGAGCGTGCCGTACGGCGTCGAGGTCGGCGCCATGAACGCGCCACGCGGACCGCCTTGCTCGTCGAAGCGCAGCACCAAGAGCGAGCCGGCCTCGGCCGGGCCGACGAGCTCGGCGACGACGATCGGCGCGTCCGCGTCCGCGGTCCATCCGATCACCGGGGTGCCCCAGGGATCGGCGAGAGGGAGCACGCGCGGAGGTCGCGGCGTGCCCTGCGCATCGAAGACGCGCAGCTCGTGTCGCAGCGTGCCCGCGGCCGCGTCGTAGACGCGCACGACGATCGCGGTCGCGCCGTGCGAGGGACGCTCGGCCGAGCCCTCGAGGCTCTCCACGCCCGAGAGCTGCACCCACGCCTCGCCGTTCACGCCCGGGGCGACGGGGCCGACGAAGCCGGTCTGGTCGGCGACGATCAGGTGCGCACCATCCCAGACGGGACGCCACGGAAGCGCGAAGCGCGAGACGTGGAACGGCATCACGGCAACCGGCGGCTCGGCGAGCCCGCCGGGCAGGAGCGTGTCGGTCCACAGGCTCGCGCCGTCGACGGACACGAGGCGTACGATCCCGCCGTCGACGCTGGGCTGCGCCGCGAAGCGCTGCTCGCGCGTGAGCAGGGACGTCGCCGCGCCCGTCGCCGCGTCGATGCGGAGCAGCTCCACGCGAGCGTCGCGCGCGAGCGTGAGCACGACGTCGGTCCCATCCCCGGCGAGCGACATCGACTGGAGGGTGCCCGGCTCGCCCACGCGACCGAGGAGGCGGACATCCACCCCCACGCCGCTCGGGACCGGACACACCGTCGGCGCCGCATCGATCGGCTGCGCAGCGTCGACCGGCAGTGCCGCATCGCTCGGAAGCGCCGCATCGCTCGGGCCGGCATCGCCCGGGAGCGCCGCATCCGCCGACGAGGGGCCCGCCTCTCGCGCCGCGGGCGAGACGAGCCCCGAGCGCGCGCCGCAGCCGAGAACACCGAGCGCGGCCAGGAGCAAGAACGGAAGAGCACGCACCTCGCCAGGATGCAGCGGAATGCGCGGCCTGTCGCGGGCCGTGCGTGTTTCGCGGGCTCTCGGCAGCCAGCCACGGAATCCTCCACGGACCATGCGGGATCCTCGCCCCACCCGTGGTATCCCCTGGACATGTCGACGAACCGCGAGCTGCTCGAGAAGGTCCCCGCGCTCCTGCCGAACTACCGCCAGCCACCGATCGTGATGGTGCGTGGCGAGGGGCGTCGCATCTGGGACGCCGACGGGCGCGAGTACCTCGACTTCTCGGGCGGCATCGCCGTGCTCAGCGTGGGCCACGCGCATCCCAAGCTCGCCAAGGCGATCGGCGAGCAGGCCGCGACGCTGATCCACACGTCGAACCTCTTCTACACCGACAAGGAGCTGCTCTTCGCCGCCGAGCTCACGAAGCGGACGGGCTTCGGGCGCGTCTATTTCTGCAACTCCGGCACCGAGGCGAACGAGGCGCTCATCAAGCTCGCGCGCCGTCACTTCTACGAGAAGGGCGACAAGGCGCGCGTCGAGCTCGTCGCCACCCACAACAGCTTCCACGGGCGCACGATGGGCGCGCTCACGCTCACGGGGCAGCCGAAGTACCACGCCGGCATGGGCCCGATGCTCGGCGGCGTGCACCACGTCGCGTACGGCGATCTCGACGCGATGCGCGCCGTCGTCACCGAGAAGACGGCCGCGATCGTGGTCGAGCCGATCCAGGCCGAGGGCGGCATCCTCGTGGGGTCGGACGAGTACCTGCGCGGGCTGCGCGCGCTCGCCGACGAGCGCGGATGCCTGCTCTTCTTCGACGAGGTGCAGACGGGCTACGGCCGCACCGGCAAGTTCCTCGGCCGCGAGTGGAGCGGCGTGATGCCCGACGCGTGCTCGCTCGCGAAGGGCATCGGCGGCGGCTTCCCGCTCGGCGCGATGGTGCTCGGCGAGCACCTCAGCAAGAGCTTGCCGGTCGGCAGCCACGGCACGACCTACGGCGGCAATCCGCTCGCGTGCGCCGCGGGCCTCGCCGTGCTCGCGATCTTCGACGAAGAGGGCCTCCTCGCGAACGCGCAGGAGATGGGCAGCTATCTCGGGAGCGCGCTCGAGGCGATCGCGAAGGACGACTCGCTCCCGGCCGGCGTCGAGGCGCGCGGCAAGGGCCTGCTCCGCGGCCTGCGCATCGCGGCCGGTTACGACGCGATGGGCGTGCTCGCGAAGATGCGCGAGGGCGGCGTGCTGGTCTCGACGGCGGGCGCCGACGTGATCCGTCTCGCGCCCGCGCTCAACGTCACGAAGGCCGAGTGCGATCGCGCGATCGAAGCGCTGCGGGCCGCCGTGAAGGACGCGCCGAAGGCCGCCGAGCCCACCAAGAAGTAACGCGCCTCACGTCGGCGAGATGCTGACGGAGTGCACGCAGAGCGGGAAGCCGGGAAAGCCACTTCCCGTATCGAGGTACACGCGGAGCTCGATGGCGTGGCAGCCGGCCGGCGCGACGAAGCTCAACGTCTGGTCGCACCCGGAGCCCGTGGCGATGCACGGGGTGGAGAGCTCGGCGAGCGTGCTCATGGCCGTGGCGTCGAAGACCTGCACGCGCACCATTCCGAGCAAGGTTCCGTCCATCGAGAAGCGCGCCACGTGCGGGCCGGCCGCCACCAACCTCGTCCCGGGGCCGTACACCACGCGCGTGCCCTCGATCTCACTGCACCAGTCCGTGTCGGCCGCCGCGCCCGAGTCGTGAAGCAACGCCGGGTCCGCGCCGAGCCAGAGGAAGGTCGGCTCGCCACACGCGGTCGTCTCGGTGCAGGTCGCCGCATCACAGACGCGCCGCCCGGTGGCGCCGCACGCGGTCGTGCACGTCGCGCCGCCGACGGAAGGCGAGCACGCGAGCGGCGGCGCCTCGTCGACGTGCGCGTCGCAGTCGTCGTCGATCGCGTTGCAGATCTCCGTCGCGCCCGGGCGCACCGCGGCTCGGGCGTCGTCGCAGTCGGGGCCGCCACAGGCGAGCGACGAGACGCCGTCGCCGTCCGCGTCGTAGGGACGCGCCGCCGTGCATGCGCATCCGGCCGAGGCGCCGGGATGGACGAGCCCCGCGTCGTCCGCGCAGTCGTCGCCGCCGCAAGAGACGGTCACGAAGGAGTCGGCGTCGGCATCGTAGGGCTGGCGAACGGCACCCAACGTGCCGCACGCGCACGCGCCGGCGGCACCGCCGAAGATCAGCGGAAGATCGTCGCGGCAGTCGTCGCCGCCGCAGGCGATCTCCACGTGCCCGTCGCCGTCCGAGTCGGCGGGGTGGTCGGCGCCGCAGCCGCAGGGCGGCAGAGCTCCGACGTGCACGAGGGCGTGGGCGTCGTCGCAGTCGGTCGCGTCGAAGACGTAGCCTGCGGGCGGGCTGCACGCGTCCATCGTCTCCGACACGTCGCCGAAGCCGTCGCCGTCGGCGTCGCGGTAGACGATGACGAGCACGCCCTCGTCGACCGCCGCGTCGCAGTCGTCGTCGAACGCGTTGCACACCTCGGAGGCGCCGGGCCTCACCGCGACGTCGGCGTCGTCGCAGTCGGTGCCGCAGACCGCACCGTTGCAGCAGGCCACGTCGACCGCACCGTCGCCGTCGGCGTCGCGCGCACCGAGCGTCGAGGAATCGCAGTCCTCGTCGTGGCCCGCGGCGTCGCAGGTCTCGGCCGCGGTCGGGTAGCGGAGCGGATCGGCGTCGTCGCAATCGTCGCCGCCGCACGCGAGGGCCGCGTGGCCATCGCCGTCCTCGTCGCAGGAGCCATCTCCGCGGGCCCGTGCGTCGCTCGAGGCGTCGAGCACGGGCGCGTCGAGCGCGGGCGCGTCGAGCGCGGCACCGGCATCGTCGGAGAGGGGCGGAGTCGGCGTACATCCAGCCATTCCCAGCATGCCCAGCCCGAGCCACGGCACCGCGCTTCGCACCATGAGAGGACTCTATCGCATCGACGCCGAATCGAGCCCCGCCGAATGCGGTCGCCTTTCCGCGCGGACGTAGTAGCCCTCCGCTCATGTCCAGCCGTCCCTCGCTCGCCGTGCTCTTCGCGTCCCTCTCGCTCGTCGCTTGCGGAGGAGGCCGCGCCGCCGAGAGCGCGCCGCCGCCTTCGAGTGGCGGGACCTCCAACGCGTCGGCCGGTGGCGAGACGAGCGGCGAGGCGTACACGCTCGCGGACTTCACGGTGCTGGTCACCGAGCAGGCCACCCCCGAGCTCTGCGGCGCGCCCGATGCAGCGCTGCGCGCCTGCTTCCGCGTCGACGGTGCGCAGTGCGCCGAGCTCTTCGGCATCGCGATGACCCAGTGCGCGCACGCGCTCGAGGGCACGCTCCCGCCCGTCGTGGACGCGAGCAACGCGGAGGCCGTGAGCACGCAGATCGCGCAGTGCGCCGGACAGGCCTATGGCGAGGGCCTCGCGCAGCAGGGTCTGCGCATCGACGGCTGCCAGTGAGCGAACGCTCGTAGACCCGCCGCCGTCAGGGCGTCGCGGCGCCCTGCCAGGCCTCGCTCACCGGGAAGGCGTGCGGGTCGATCTCGAGCGAGAACAGGAGCTCGAAGCGCGGGCCGCGCACGAGCGTGCGGGCCACGCGGAAGCGCACGCGGCGCGGGCTCGAGCCCTCCACGATCGTGCCCTCGGTCGAGCGCACTTCGGTGTCGGCCGTCAGCGCGTCGGCGCGCACGCGCACGAAGTAGCGCTCCACGGGAAGCGGCGCACGGTCGAGCGTCGCCTCGATCACCACGAAGTCGCCCTCGGCGCCGACCACGCCGCCCGACATGCGTGGAATCGCGTCGATGCGCGCGCGCTCGCTCGCCTGTAGCTCCGCCATCAGGCCGTCCCACGCGCCGGCGACGCGCTCGTAGTCGCAGCCGAACGAGCCGAGCGCATCGCGAAAGAGCACCTCGTGCTCGGCGTCCTGCGGCACCTCCGGACGGCGGAAGCTCCGCAGCACGTTGCCGTAGGCCTCGTCGCCACAGGCGCGCGCGACCGCCTCGCTGAGCGTCTCGCCGAGCGGGTACGCGAGCACCGTGTCCCAGCGCGCCGTGAAGCCCGCGTTGTCGAGCAGGTCCTCGAAGCGCATCTGCTGCCGCTCCCAGCTCGTCACCGCGACGAGACGCTGCGCGCCGCGCAGATCTCGCTCGCGCGCGAGCTCGGTCTCCGTCATCACCGTGTGCGGGCCCGTGAGCGCCTCGAAGGCGATCCACTCGGCGCCGCCCTCCACGAAGAAGCGCGTCGTGCCCGCGTACTCCATGAGGCGCTCGTCGCTCGTCACCCCTTGCAGCACGTGCGCGCTCTCGTGCGCCAGCACGTGCACCAGGCGCCACGGCTCCTGCACACCGCCGGTGTCGCCGTCGAAGAGGCCCATGCGAATGCGCGTGCCGGCCGTGATGCCCTCGTGGTGGCCGCTGACCTCGGCGAGATCGACCGTGATCGAGGGCGCGGTGGACTCACCGACCACGCGCGTCACTTCTTCGAGCAGCGGATCGGCGCGCGACATGAGCGCCATCGTCTGGTCGTGCACGTTGTCCGGATAGACGAACGCGTAGTGCGTCGTGCGCGCCTCGGACGTCTGGAACTGCGTCTCCACGACCTCGTGCGCCACGCGCGGATCCTCGGGCGGCGTGTTTCCGTACTCGCTGACGGCCCAGAAGCCCATGACGATGAAGCCGACGAAGCCCATGAGCGCCGCGCCGCAGCCGAAGGCCACCGTGAACACGGTCGAGCGCGTCGCGAAGAAGGCACGCACGCGATCGAGCGAGCCCATCCAGAGCCAGTAGGCGACGAGCGCGACGAGCGCCGAGAGGCCGAGGTGGAAGACGATGTCGAAGGTCGGCACCACGAGATCGGCGCCCACGTACTCCGAGCGCGCGATGCGCAACGGGTTGAGCCACGCAGCCTCGGGGAAGATCTCCGAGACGACGATGAGCACGTAGGAGACGAACGCGTACGGGAGCAGGCCGAAGCCGCGGAAGAACGACGCGAGGAGGCCGTGCCCGTAGAGCGCGACGGCGACGACTGCGTGCAGCATGGCCGCCGTCGCGGCGAGCCGGAAGCCGATCTGGTGGCCTTCGAAGCTCGAAGGGTTCCAGCTCACGAGGATCGCGTTCGTCACCTGCCCGATGACGCACGCGAGCACGAGCATGGTCACGCCGGCCGAGGTCTTGGCGACGAAGATCCCGCGCCGCGTGATCGGGAGCGCGTAGAGGAATTCGATCGTTCCTTCGTCGTGCTCTCGCGGGAACGACGCGTACGCCATCATGAAGGCGAGGATCCCCACGAAGAAGCCGAGCATCATGCCGTCGCCCGGCGCGATGAGCGCGACGTCGGTGAAGGCGTTCTCGTCGAGGCGCTCGGTGAAGGGGCGGAACACGAAGTCGCCGCTGATCACGAACATGCAGAGCGCGAGCATCGGCCAGAGCGCGCGCAGCTCCTTGCGGTAGAGGGCGAAGAAGCCGGCGATCATGGCGTCAGCTCCAGGCGCGTGGCCGCGAGCCGCATCGGCGCGAGCAGCACCGTGCCCTCGAGGTCGACGCGCACGAGCACGCGGTCTCCCGCCGCATAGCGCCCGGTGAGGCGCACCTCCGCGTGGCCGTCGGGCGGCACGCGCACGCTCTCGCGCGGCAGGGCGCTGTCTTCCACGACGGTGTCGAAGGGGCCGATGCTCGTGTGCCGCACCGAGAGCGTCAGCCCCTCGGTGCCCGGCGTGCTCTCGAGGCGCGTGACGACGCTGAGGATGCCGCTCGCGTCGCGCTCGACCGTCACCGTCGCGCTCGCGGCCGGCAGACGCGCGAGCACCTCGCGCACGTCGGGGCGCGCGCGGATCGCCGCGAGCGTCTCGTTCCACGCCTGCGTGTGCGCGGCCGCGTCGACCCCCGTCGCGCCGGCGATCTGCGCGCGCACGGGATGCATCCAGTCGGCGAGCGTCGCGCGGATGTCCTCGGGCGGGCTCGGCGCGAACGTGACCGGGATCGCCTGCACGACCGCGCCCGGCCGCGCGTGCTCGAGCGCCATGACGCCCGTCGCGGCGAGGGAGGCCGCCATCTCGTCGCCCAGCTCTTCGCGCACGCGGTCGAAGTGATCGATGCGCGCCACGTCCGGCCCGCGCGTGCGCGTGGCCCACGCCGCCTGTGCGAGTCGCACCGCCGGCAACCGGCCCCGATCGTAGGCCCAGTACGTCGAGAGCCCATCGCGCCACCAGCGCCGCGGCTCGAAGCGCGCGCGCCGTCGCGTGTACGCGTCGAGCATCCCTTCGAGCACCGCGGCCGAGATCGCCGAGCGGTCCACGGCGGCATCCCCCGAGGCGCCGGAGAGGAAGTTCGCACGCACGAGCATGCCGTCGCCGTGCGAGAGCGTGACCTGCTCGAAGGTGTGCCGATCGAGCGATCGCCGCAGCACGACGCGCATCTGCGGCAGGCGCTCGACGTGCATCGCCTCGCGGAACGAGGCGATGGTCGGCTCGAGCTCCGCCATCACCGCGCGCGCGTCGGGCTCCACCTGCGGGTCGCCGAAGCCGATCGCGATCGGCAGTGTAGAGGCGTACACGACGTGGCCGACCATCTCGTACGGCAAGGGCTCGGCCTCGTGCTCGAAGGCACCCCAGATCGAGAGCAGCCCGATGAACGAGATGCCGAACATCGCTCGATCGCGCTGCGACATCGGCTGCGCGAGCCGCTCTTGCACCGAGCCGTCGCGGATCGACACCAGCGCCGCGCCGATCGCGAGGAACGCGAGCCCGAGGCCCACGCTCACCGCGATCTCGGCGCCCGGGAAATTCACCCGATCGGTCGTCATCTCGGGCGCGACCATCGCGAAGGGGCCGAAGTGCATCAGCTCGAGCTGCGTCGTGGACGCGATCACGAGCAAGCCCACCAGCATCACCACGTAGATCAACACGCGGATGCGGCCGAAGAAGCCCATGGTGAAGAAGAGGCACCAGCCGAAGAAGACGTACGCCAGCGTGCGCGAGAGGAGGAGGAACAGGAACCAGCCGTCGAAGGGCTCGCGCGTGAGCGCCATGACCTCGGACGCGAAGAGCTCGCCCACCGCGATCGCGACGAGCACGACGAGGCCCATCACCCACTTCACGATCAGCTGCTCGTAGCGAGGTGTCGGCAGGCTCTCGATGAAGCGCATCGTGCGCCCGTGCAGCTCGTGCACGACGAGACGGTTGCCCAGCGCGAGGCCGGCGAGCGGCAGGATGAAGCGACAGAAGCTCGCGTGCGCCTCGAGGTAGGTCACCGTCGTGGGCGAGCCGAGCGCCGAGAGCGCGAAGATGCCCCAGCCGAAGGGCAGCGTGATCGCGAGCAGGAACACGACGAGGAAGTGCTCGCGCACCTCCTTCCACGTGAAGGCGAGCAGGCGTCTCGTCATCGCGCGGCGCTCTTCATCGGACCGTCGGTCCCGCGGCGTCGCGTCGCGCCATCGCGATGAAGATCTCTTCGAGCGGCAGCGTCTCGACCGTGAAGCCGAGGTCGGGCTCGGCGGCGAGCGCATCGAGACGCTCGGGGTCGGCGCTCTCGACGAAGAAGCGCGCCGGGCGCTCGCCGGTCTCGATGGGCTCGCCCTGCTCCACGCGCAGCACCGCGAAGCCGTTGTCCACGAGCCACGCGCGCGCGGGATCGGGCGTCTCGCCGGGAGCCAAGGTGCGCCTCAGCAGGCGCACGCGCGCGGCGAGGGCGGGGATCGTGCCCTCGAAGCGCATGCGACCATCGTCCACGATGCCGACGCGGTGCGCGACGAGCTCGACCTCGTCGACGAGGTGCGAGGAGAAGAACGTCGTGTGGCCGCTCGTCCGCTGCTCGGCCCGCACCAGCTCGAGGAACTCGCGGCGCGCCACCGGATCGAGCCCCGCGGTCGGCTCGTCGAGCAAGAGCAGCGGCGGCCGGTGCGCGAGCGCCACGGCGAGCGCCGTCTTCACGCGCATGCCGCCCGAGAACGTGCCGATCTTGCGGTCGGTGGGCAGATCCAGGCGCTTGACGAGCCGCGCGAACTCCGCGTCGTCCCAGCCCGGGAAGAACGCGCGCACGAAGCGCGCGAGGTGCGCCGGCGTCATCCAGGGATAGAAGCTCTGCTCCTGGGCGACGTAGCCGATGCGCTGGCGTGCGCGCACGAGGTTCTTGCCCACCGGCTCGCCGAAGAGGTGGATCGTGCCGCCCGTCGCCTCGGTGATGCCCATGAGGATGCGGATGGTCGTGGACTTGCCGGCGCCGTTCCGGCCGAGGAAGCCGTAGACCTCGCCTTCGAGCACGGTGAGGTCGAGGCCGGTGAGCGCTTTGACGCCGCCGCCGTAGGTCTTGGCGAGCCCTCGCACCTCGAGAACCGGTTTGCGCGCGGGCGCGGGAGCTTCGTCCATGGGCGCGCGCATCGTAGCGTAGCCGGGCCGCGCCGCCCCTCGCGCTTTTCGGTCGCGCTCGGCGCGCTCGTCACCGGATTGCCGCACACGTCCTATAGTCCGCGGGCGTGCTCCGCAGTCTCCCACTCCGCATGTTCGTGCTCATGTGCGTCGCGATCGCGCTGGTGATCGGCGCGAGCTGGGCCTACCTCGACGCGGCGCAGGCAGAGTGGGCCGGCGTGCTCGAAGGCGCCGCGGTGCTCTCCCTGATCTTCGCCGCGCTGCTCTCGCTCTTGCTCGGCCGCTGGGTCAGCTCTCCGCTCGCCGAGATGGTTCGCGCCGCCGACCGGCTCGCGTCCGGCGAGCTGGGGGTGCGCACGCGCGCGCGCCGCAACGACGAGATCGGCGCGCTCGGGCGCGCGCTCGATCGGATGGCCGACCAGCTGGCCGACCGCTTCGCGCGCGTGCGCGAGGACGAGGCGCGCCTGCGGGCGATGCTCGACGCGATGGTGGAGGCCGTCGTCGTCGCCGACGGCGAGGGCCGGGTGGTGCTGACGAATGCCGCGTTCAGTCGCCTCACCGACGCCGACCCGATCGGCCACAAGGTGATCGAGACGCTGCGGAGCCCCGAGCTGCACGAAGCCCTCGAGCGCGCCGTGCGCGGCAGCGGCGGGCGCGTGCAGATCGAGCTCGGCGATGCGCGGCGCCCGCGGATCCTGCGCGCGACGGTCTCGCCGCTCCCGGAGCGGAAGGGCGCGATCGCGGTGCTGCACGACGTGACCGAGCTCGAGCGCGCGACCGCCATCCGCCGCGACTTCGTGGCCAACGCGAGCCACGAGCTGCGCACGCCCCTCACCTCCATCCGCGGCTTCGCCGAGACGCTCCAGGGCGGCGCCGTCGACGATCCGAAGATCGCGCGCCGCTTCGTGGCCAACATCGTGGAGAACTCGGTGCGCCTCTCGCGCCTCGTGGACGACCTGCTCGAGCTCTCGCGCTCCGAGTCGCCCAACGTGGTGTACGAGCTCGAGCCGGTCTCGCTCCGAGAGGTCGCGGTGAAGGTGATCCGCTCGCTCGAGTCGCAGGCGCTCGAGAAGAAGGTGTCGCTCGCCGTCGAGGCGCCCGAGGGCGAGGTGTGGGCGCGCGCCGAGCTGAAGGCCGTCGAGCACGTGCTCGTGAACCTCGTCGACAACGGAATCAAGTACACGCCCTCGGGCGGCCGCGTCGTCGTGCGCATCTCGAAGAAGGGCGACCTCGCGATCGCCGACGTCGAGGACAACGGCCAAGGCATCGGCGCCGAGCACCTGCCGCGGATCTTCGAGCGCTTCTATCGCGTCGATCCCGGCCGCGCGCGCCAGCAAGGTGGGAGCGGCCTCGGCCTCGCGATCGTCAAGCACCTCGTGCTCAAGATGGACGGCGAGGTCACGGTCGACAGCCGCATGGGCAAGGGCACGACCTTCCACGTCGAGCTGCCGCTCGTGCCCGTGGAGCCGGGCGACGACGAAGACCGCGATCCGAGCGAGCCCTGACGCGGCCCCAGGCCTCAAGGGCCGAAGCACGCGGCGACACCCATCGTGCGATCGAGCGAGCACGTGCGCATCGCCGGACCGTGGGCGTTCACGCACGTTCCGAGCGCGGTGTCCGCCGACGCGCAGCCGCTCGGATCGTTCGTGTGATCGCAGCTCTGGTACGCCCAGACCTCGGCCGCGCATCCGACGAGCGCCGCACAGTGATTGACCTGGATCGCGAAGCAGGTCGAGCAGTCGAGGGGGTACGTCTCGCCGAGCCACGAGTACGTCCCCGGAGGCGTGGTGTCCGCCGCGAGCGCCGCCGTGCGACAAGCCCCGTCGGCGCAGGCCGAGTACGCGTTGGAGGTCGCCGCGGTGCAGCGCGGCAGGCACGCGCTCGTGAGCGATCCCCATTCGGTGGCGCCCGCGACCAGCACGCACGTGTCGGCGGGGGCCGCATCAGGCGAGACGGAGGCGTCGAGCGAGACGGCCGCGCCGCCATCACACCCGGCGAGCGCAGCGAGAACGAGGACGAACGGAGCTCTCTTCACGACATTCTCCACTCGAGAGAGCGCACCCGCCGGAAGACCGCGGCGCGGGGATCGCCGTGCGCCCGGGTGGCGCCGCGAGCTCGCGCGCATGGGGACGCGACGAGCGTGCCCGTCAACGGGCGAAGCAGGGCCCGATCCCCATCACGGGATCCTGGACACAGGTCCGGAACGCTGCGGAGTGAGCATCGATGCACGCGGTGAGGGCATCGTTCTGCGTGGAGCAGCCGCCCGGGTCCGTGCTCGGGTCGCACGTCTGCACGCCCCAGACCTCGGCCGCACAGCCCGCCACGGCCGCGCAATGGCCGTACTGGTGGACGTAGCAAGTGAAGCAGTCGAGTGGGTAGCTCTGTCCGGAGATCACGTACGTCGCCGGCGGCATCGAATCATCGCGCAATGCGGCGATCGAGCAGGCACTGTCGGCACAGGCCGCATACGCCGCGAGCGTGGCGGCCGTACACCGCGGAAGGCATTCCGCCGTGAGTGAGCCGAACTCGGTCGCACTCTCCGTGACCGTGCACGTGCCGCCGTGGCCCGCATCGCTCCCGGCGTCCGCCGTCGCGGCGTCCACCTCCGGCACGTACGCGTCGGGCGCTCCCTGCGCATCGAGCGGCGCGACCGCGCCGCCCCCACAGCCCGCCATCGAGAGGACCGCACAAGCTCCGACGAGGACGCGCATGATTGACTCGCTCGGTGCAGCCGGCGTACCAGGCGCCCGCCGAGATCGACGCGTGCGTTCGCGTGAGCCCGTCGAGGATGAGCAAAGCTCTCCACGCCCGACTCCAACCACCCGACGAAGTCGGGAGCGAGACGAGACGCGCGACGTGGCACGTCACGACGCCGTCACGGTGATTCGTCACGCCCTCGGAGCCGGGGGCCGGCGTCGGTCGACGGCTCCCCCGACGCGAGGTGCGGGCGCGGGCCCCGCTCTCGCGCTCGGCGCCTCTTCCCTCGACGGACGCGATCGACGCCCGTCACCCCCGCCAGGTCGGGACCACCGAGCGGACCCGCGCTCGGTACTCGTCGTAGCGGGCGCCCCACTGGCGTCGCAGCGCGCGCTCCTCGAAATGGACGCCGATCACGACGTACACGGTCATGCCTGCACAGAAGAGGAGCCGGCCCGCCGTCATGTCGGGCGTCGACCACATACCGACCAAGAGACCCGTCATGATGGGATGTCGGTCGAATCGATACATCCATCGCTCGCGAAACGGCTCTTCGGTGCTCGATTCGCCGTGGAAGACGCGCCAGACCTGCTTCAGCCCGAACAGCTCTACGTGGCTGAGCGCGAAGCTCGCCGCGAACAGATAGCACCACCCGACGAGGGCGAGCCCTCGTAAGGCGGCCCGCACCAGAGGCACCTCGATACTCCAGATCACCCCCGGAATCGGCTGCCAGAAGACGAGCACCGGGACGAGCACGAGGCCGGTGGCCAATACGTACGTCGAGCGCTCGAGCGCGGGCGGCACCACGCGCGTCCAGCTCTGCTTGAAGCTCCGACGTGCCATCACGCTGTGCTGGAGGCCGAACAGAGCGAGCAGCCCGACGTCCATCGACGCCGAGATCCAGGGCGAGCCCGGCTGCGTCGCGGGCGCGTCGAAAGGAACGACTCCGAGCGAAACCGCGATGAGCGCGAGCAGAGCACCGCTCCCGATCAGATAGGCCACGCCCCCGTACAGAAGAGGAAGGACGGAGCGCGCGACCTCCGGCTCGGGCTCGGGGAGGGGCGAAGTCACCTCGGCTCGGGGATCACTCGAAAGACTCGACATGCTCATCGAACCTCCATCGAACGGCGCGGCGCGCCGTGCTCGGTCTCGGACGTCGACCCGTGGCGAGCGAGGGTCCTCGCCCGCGTCGGGGCCACGTGCTCACGACGGCGCACCACCTCCGAACGCGATCGCGAGGGGTCGAGACGGAGGATGTGGCTCACGGCTCGGCGCTCCGCGCCATCTGCGCCTCGAGGGCCGCCCAGAGCTCCCCGCGCGTCCGCTTCCTCTGGAAGGCTCCGCCGCGCCACACGTCGAGGAGGACGCCCATCGCCGCGAATCGATGCGGCGTGTAGACGTGCATCGAGCCGACGCGGGCGCGGACCTCGACGCAGTACGTTCCGAAGCGCAACCTGAAGTCCGAGTCGCAGCCCGTCAGATTCTCTCCGTCCCAGAACAGATGAGGTCGCCCCGACGCGAGCGCCGTCTCCACGCACTCCCGGAAAGGCCCGAAGAGATCGACCTCGAGATGCCCGACCGCCTCGAAGAGGAGCACGTCGCGGCTGCGCGACTCGACGCGCAGGCGGCCGCGCGCGGTCGACCACTCGCGCGTGGCTCCGGTCGCGCGTCGACGGAGGGAGACGGTGGGCTCCGCGTCGCGCACCGATCTCTTCGCGGGGGGCTCGGTCACGGGTGGATCGCGAGCCGATCGGCCCCGTCGTCGTGAGGAGAAGGTTGCGGGAGCCCGGAGCCGACGGCGAGCACGGTGATGTCGTCGTGGCCGCCGCGATCGCGGGCGAGCTCGAGGAGGCGAACGACCGAGCCTCGGAGATCGCGAGCATCGAGCGTGCGTGCGAGCTCGTCGAGCGAGCTCACGTACCGATGGAGCCCGTCGGAGCAGAGCAGGAACACGTCGCCCGGCGCGACGTCGATCGTCCGCAGATCGACCTGCACCGTGGCCTTCGTTCCGATCGCGCGCGTGAGTAGGTTCGCGAAGGGAGACTGGTCGACCTCGTCGGGAGTGAGGATGCCGAGCTGCACGGCCTCGACGGCACACGTGTGGTCCGAGGTGAGCTGCGTCATCACGCCGTGGCGCAGGAGGTAGCAGCGGCTGTCGCCCACGTGGGCCAGCGTCGCTCGCGTTCCCTCGATGAGCAGCGCCGTGCAGGTCGTGCCCATCCCGCGCGCGAGCACGTCGTGCTGCGCCCGCCGGTGGAGCACGGCGCACGCGTGCTCGATCGCCGCACGCAAACGCTCCGCGCCGGTCATCGCCGCCAGATGGCCGCCACCCGCGGTGCTCGCGGGAGAGAGCGCGAAGTCGATGGCCGCGCCCGTGTAGCGCGAGGCCACCTCGCCTGCGAGCGCGCCCCCCATCCCATCGCAGACCACGAAGAGACCCTTGGCGACGTCGCACACGAAGAAGTCCTCGTTCTGTCGACGCCTTCGTCCGACATCCGTCGCCGCCGCCGCTTGCAACCTCATTGGGGGCTCCTCGAGCGCTTGCGCCGCGGGCTCGTCGCGACGCGGACGGTCGACCGTCCGCGCGGGGCGGAGCAACCCTCACGCCAGCCTTCGCGGTGCCCGAGCCGAGCCGCGCGGGATGCGCCACCGAGAGCCGCGACGCGCGCGCGCGCGGGACCGTCTCATGCGGTCGGCGTGCGCGCGCACCGCCTTTCTCGCTCACACCGCTCGGCGCGCCGCCCGGGGCGCCCACCGCGTCCACGCTCGTCGGTGGCAGAGCGCTTGCTCCGCTCGCCGCACCCCTCGACGCTCGATCGATGTCGGGGTCGTCCCCCCGAGGAGAGCACGCATGAGCACGACACCGGCCGAGCCTGCGACCGACTTCGCCCAGGTGAAGTCGGGCCAACGAGAGGCGTGGGGCATGGGCGACTACGCCGTCATCGGCACCACGCTGCAGCTGGTGGGTGAGACGTTGTGCGAAGCGGCCGACCTCCGCGCGGGTGCGCGCGTGCTCGACGTCGGCGCCGGAAACGGAAACGCCTCCCTCGCGGCCGCGCGCCGGTGGTGCGAGGTCACCTCGAGCGACTACGTGCCCCCGCTGCTCCAGGCGGGGCGCCGGCGTGCCGACGCCGAGGGCCTGTCGCTCCAGTTCGTGGTCGCGGACGCCGAGCAGCTCCCGTTCGAGGATGCGTCGTTCGACTACGTGCTCTCGACCTTCGGCGTGATGTTCGCTCCGAACCAGCCGCTGGCGGCAGCGGAGCTGCTGCGCGTCTGCCGCGCGGGAGGGCGCGTGGCGCTCGCGAGCTGGACGCCCGACGGCTTCGTCGGCGAGCTGCTCCGCGTCGTCGGACGCTACGCGCCGCCACGGCCGAGCGTGCCCTCTCCCGCGCTCTGGGGCACGCGGGGGAGGATCGACGAGCTCTTCCCGAGCGCGAGCGTGGTCTCGAGCGAGGTCCGCACGTTCACGTTCCGCTACGTGTCGGCGCGGCACTTCGTGGACGTGTTCCGCACGTTCTACGGCCCGATCCATCGGGTGTACGCGAGCGTGTCGAGGGAGCTCGAGCCGGCGCTGACGACCGACCTGCTCGAGCTGCTCGCGCGGCACGACCGAGGCCGAGGCGAGTCGCTCGTCGTGCCCAGCACGTACCTCGAGGTCGTGCTCGAGAAGCGCTGACGCTCCTCGCTCTCCGTGCCCCACGAAGCACGCGCGACGCGCCTCTTCGGAGGGCGGCGCGACGGTTCCGAGACCTCGAGTCGATCAGGAGGAAGAAGAAGATGAGCTACTCGTTCCACATCGAAGGGGGCCCCGGCGGGATGTTCGCGATGAATGGAAAGGAGATGTCCATCATGCGCGAGCTGATGCGCGAGGTCGGCGCCGTGAGGGACCCGATGACCGTGCGGGCTCTCTCGGGCCCGACCGCGCATCCCGACGCGCCGCCGGTCGCGCGGTTCTCGGGAACCCTCGGAGAGCTCGTCCTCGCCAGCGAGTGCGCGGTGATCGCGGCGCGTCTGCGGGAGCACCGGAGCTTGGCCCACGACTTCTCCAGCTTCTTCGCCGGAGACTGGCCGACGGGCGCGGCGCTCGACGCCTGGCTCGAGCGATGGATCGACTTCAACGAGCACGCGGCGGCCGCGGGCGGCTACCGCGTGCGCTGACGACGACGACTCGGGGGCCTGCCCTGCGCCGTCCGACGACGACCGGGCGGGCCCCGCGCTCGCCCTTCAATCGCCGGCGAGGCGACGGGCTTGCACCAGCGCGGTGAGCATCGTCTCCGGCGTCACCGGCTTGGTCAGGACCTGCGCCTCCGGGAAACGTCGCTTGAGAGCGCCGGGGTCGCCCGATCCGTCGCTCGCGAAGACGACGCCCGGGCGCGGCACGACGCGCTCGCGCATCGACGCCCAGAGGCCTCCGCCGCTCAGGCCCGCCATCGTCTCGTCGAGCACGACGACCTGTACGCGCTGCTCGACCGCGGCGTTCGTCGCGCCGAACGCGCTGCCGAGACCGATGCACTCGCCACCGAGCGCGCGGATGATCTGATGGAAGCGATCGAGCTCCGCCGGCTCGTCGTCCACGACGAGGATCTTCCATCCGCGCGGAGACAGCCGGTCGTCCAGGCTCACGACGGGCTCCCGAGCTCGGTGCGCCGGCTCGGTGTCGCGAGCGCGGGTGTGGGTGGGCGCGTCGTTCCGCCGCCGAGGACGCGAAGCGCGATGCGCGGCGCGAACAGGCTCGTCGGGGGCGCTACGAGGTGCATCACGCGCAGGAACGCGTCGTACACCTCGGGGTCGTCGGCCGAACGGAGGAACACGCGCCGCGTGTACGCCTGGAGCCAGGGCAGCCAGGGAGCGCGCGCGCCTTCGGTCTCGGGGAAGCGCAGATCCTCGCTCGTCGCGAGCAGCCACGCGGGACGAATGACGCCGGCCTGCGCGTGCTGCAGCTCGCGGGGGCGCTCGAGACGTGGATCACGAGCGAGATGCTCTGCGAGCGCCAGTGCACATCGCGCCGCGACCGTCATGCCTTGCCCGAACACGGGATCGAGCGCGCAGCACACGTCGCCGATCATCACGAGCCCGCGCGGCAACGAGGGGACGCGATCCCAGCGCCGCCACACGGCGCCGGGCACGGCGTGCGATTGGATGTCACCGAGGGGCTCGGCCTCGGCGATGGCCTCCGCGATCGCGGGATCGGCGAGGCTCCATGCGAACGCTCGGAAGCCTTCGTCGTCGGTGGGCGGATGGTCTCCGTGCCAACCGCCGAGCGTGACGATCCAGCGCCCGTTCTCCACGGGGAAGACGAGCCCGAATCGGCGGCCGGGCGGGTCGGGATAGACGATCAGCGAGCGCCAGCCCGTGGGCGACGCTGGCGCGCGGAACGAGCGCGAGACGTAGCGGAGGTCCAGACGCGTCGACTCGAGAGGCACCGTCACGCCGAGCGTGCGGGCGAGCGCGCCGGCACGACCGCTCGCATCGACGACGACGTCGGCCGCGTCCTCGATACCACCGAGGCTCACACCGCGGACGCGATCCGACTCGATGCGCAGCGCGTCGATGGAGCGACCGCGATGAATGGTCACGCGTCCCGTGGCGAGCACACGATCCGAGAGGACCTTCTCCACGAGCGGACGGCTGCACATCAGCCCTTCCAGCGGGCCCTCGTGTCGGAGCTTCCAGCGCCCGTGGTGCAGCCATGCGACGTCGCGCGCGAAGTTCAGTCGGTGCGCGCCGCGCGAGACGAGCTCGGCGCGCGTCCCCGGCAAGAGGGCCTCGATGGCCTCTTCTCCTGCCTTCAGCAGCGCGTGCGCATGGTGGCCTTGGGGCACCCCGCGGCGCGGCGTGGCCTCGAGTGCGCTCGCATCGCGCTCGTACACGGTGACGCGCGCGTGGACGCGTGAGAGCGCAGCGGCCGAGAGCAATCCAGAGATCGAGCCGCCGATCACCACTGCATGCGACATGTGCGCTCGAACAGCAGAGATCGTGCCGCGGAAGAGGGCCTCTCCGAGCCCCGCGCCGAATCGTCCCTGCGCGCCGGTCACGTGACGCGTCGCGCGCCGGTCCTACGCGGTGCGACCCCACCGCGAGCCTCAGGGCTCGATCGCCCGCGAGGCGCCGGAGGGCGTGAGCTCGCGCCGCAGTCGGCGCACGAGCGAGAGAGCCTCGGACGCCGCGGAGGACAGGCCGAGATGATCGATCGCGTCTTCGAGCGCGTCGTGGGCGAAGGCACGATACGCGTTGGGCGTCGCGTGGGCCTGGGGCGCACGGGTGAAGCGCGGCGTCTGGAGCAGCACATCGAGCCCGGCGCACTCGTTCACGACGTCGTGCGATGCGAAGAAGCTCTCGAGGCCCTCGTCCTCGTCCGCCGTCGGGCCGATCAGCGCCGCTCTCACCGGCAGAGGCTCGTCGATTCCCGAGCTCGTGCCCCACCGAACCGAGTCCGTGAGCGCCCAGACCAGCGCGACCGATGTCGTCAGCCACGTCACCGCCGCCGTTCCGTAGGGCGGCGGGCTCACCGTCGGCGCAGGCCGATCCCAGTCCGCGAGCCGAGCGCGCACGCGCTCCTCCGTCTGCACGTCGTGATCCATCGGAGCCGCGACGGGCGCGAGAGACGGTGGCGCGGTGCGCTCGCAGGTCGACGGAGAAGTCGTCGCCGCGACGGTCGCTGGTGCGCTCTGCGGCGCCGCCGAGGTGGGGACCGCGCTCCCGGCGACGGTCGGCGGCGCAGCGCCGCAAGCGCCGCCGAGCGAGACCACCGCGGAGACGAGCACCCCGCGGCCCCGCGCGAGCGCGCTCCGTTCTCGCCGCCTCGTCTCTCCCATCGCCAGGTCCAGGCCTCGGTGCAACGGTCCACGCGGCAGCAGACCTCGTGCCACGGGGGAGCGCGCGGGCGGGCTGCATCCGCCGCCGGCACGCCGTGCCATCGGGACGCGCGCGCTCGAAGGATGCGTCACGTGACACGTCCCACCCGCGGCGGCACCGCGCCTGCACGGGTCGCGCGCGTCAGCCGAGAACGTGCTGGGCACGCTGCTCGCAGTGAGCGCCGTGCGGCCTCGCGCCGCCCGCGCCTCGAGGCGCGGTGCACGGAGGAAGATCGATGCGCTCGTGTCGCTGGCTCGCTCGTCTCGGGATCTCGTTTCTGGCGTGGGCGCTGATCGCGACCACTGCCTCGGCCCAGGCGTCCACCGCCGACGACGAGGAGGCGCGACGGCTCTTCCGGATCGGACAAGCGCACTACGACCACGGCGACTTCCGCGAGGCAGCGACGGAGTTCGAGTCCGCCTACGCGCTCTCCCATCGACCGGAGCTGCTCTTCAACGTCTACGTCGCAGCGCGCGACGCGGGCGACCTCGTCCGCGCCCGCGAGGCGCTGCGGGGCTACCTCGACGCGCTTCCCGACGCGGACGGCGCGGCGGCGCTTCGCTCGCGGCTCGCCGTCCTGGACGCGCAGGCGAGCGGCGCCGCGGACGACGGCGGGGAGACGGCCAGCGAGGAGACGGTAGCCTCGCCCCCGACTCCGCACGACGCCGCCGCCGCGTCCTCGGGCAGCTCGGGCGGCATCTCGTTCGGGCGCTCGCCCGTGGGATGGATCGTGGGCGGCGTCGGTGCGGCGGCCGTCGTCGCGGCGATCGTGACGGGCGTGCTCGCGCTCCAGCAGCAGGGCGCCCTCGAGGGCCGCTGCAGCCCCGATGGCACGTGTCCGGCGGGCTTCGAGCAGGACCGCGATCTCGGCAACACGCTCGCCGTCACGACCGACGTGCTGGGCGCGGTCGGCGCCGTGGGCCTCGCGGTCGGCGTGACCTTGCTCTTCGTCCTCGAACCGGGCGGGCCCGAGCTGCGCGCGGAGTGCAGCGGCCAGGGGTGCGTCGGGCGGCTCTCGGTTTCCTTTTGAACGGAGGTGATCTCGTGAACAAGACCATTCGATTCCACGTCGTCGGCAAGAGCCTCGCCCTCTTGGCCCTCGCTGCCCTTCCGGCCTGCGAGGCCGTGACGACCTTCGGTCGCTTCCACGAAGGAGACGGCGCGATGTCCGAGGACGGCGGCGGCACCGACGCATCGATGCAGCGCGATGCGGGCGCGGATGCGTCCACGCGCGACGCCGGCGACGGCGGCATCGTTCCGCGCGACACGGGCGGCATCGACGCGTTCGCCTCCGACACCGGCGCTCGCGACGCCGGAGGCTCCGACACCGGCACCGACGCGTGTCACGTCGACATCGCGCTGACGTGCGACGGGCGCTGCGGATCGGTGATCGATCCGACCTGCGGCGTGAGCATCGACTGCGGAAACCACTGCGTCGCGCCCACGGTCTGCGGTGGAGAGGGCCAGCCGACCTACTGCGGCTGCACGTCGGATCCCCGCTCCACGACGTGCTCGGCCGGACGCTGCGGCCTCATCGTCGACAACTGCGGCCGCACCGTCGACTGCGGCAATCCTTGCGTCTTCCCGGAGACGTGCGGCGGCGGCGTGGACGGCGACACCACCGCCTGCGGCTGCACGCCGGAGCCCGACCCGTGCGGCACTCACGTCTGCGGCTTCGTCACCGACCAATGCGGCAACCGCGTCTCGTGTGGCAACTGTCGGTCCGGAACCATGTGCTGTGAGACGGGCTGCTTGCCCAACTGCAACTGATCGAGCCGCGCGCTCGGAGCTCGGACGAGCCTCCGGGCGCGCGCCCGGTGCTCCGACGAACGACACGACCCGCCCGAGCGAATGCTCGCGGCGGGTCGTGTCGTCTTCCGGTTCGAGCGCCCACGCTACCGTGCGGCACCGCGCTGGCGCCTGCGCGGGTCGCGCTTCAGCCGCCCTCGCCCCGGTACTGATCCGGATCCACGCCGTGCGCGGCGATCCATCGATAGACCTGCTTGCGCGAGCGCGAGGTGGCGCGCGCGACCTCGGACACCGAGCCTCCGTGCTGTCGCAAGAGCGCCTCGAGCTCTGTCCGCGTCGGCGCCGTCGGCCGCGGCCTGCGTGGCCCCGACGCGCTCGCACCGCCCTTCGACGGCTCTTCCGTCGCGACCGCGCCGGCAGAGGCGTGGCGGGTGAGCCGCGAGGCCGCGAGCCGCTCGCCGATCGCCGCGAGCGGGATCCGCTCGCCCGGCGCCTCCTCGGCCAGGATGCGCAGCTGCGCGGCGATCGTGCGGAGCTCGCGGACGTTGAAGGGCCACGGATGCAGCAAGAGCGCGCGCAGCAGCTCGAACTGCATCGGCGGCAGGCGCCCGCCGTGATGATGCGCGAGCAGCGGGAACAGGTCCTCGAGCCGGTCGCGGAGCGGCGGCAGCTGCAACGTGAACTCCGCGACGCGCGCGTAGAGATCGCCGCGGAAGCGCCCCGAGCGCACCTCGTCCACCACGTTGCGGTTCGTCGCCGCGACGACGCGCACGTCGACGGGCACGGGCGCGAGCGAGCCCACCGGCACCACCTGACGGTCCTCGAGCACGCGGAGCAGCTTCGCCTGCAGCTCGAGCGGCAGCTCCGCGAGCTCGTCGAGGAAGAGCGTTCCGCGATCGGCGCCACGGAACACGCCCGCGCTGGCCTTCTGCGCGCCCGTGAAGGCGCCGGCGACGTGGCCGAACAACGTCGACTCGGCGAGCGTCGCCGGGACGGCCGCGCAGTTCAGGGCCACGAAGGGCCCGTCGCGATCCGACGCCGCGTGGAGCGCGCGCGCGACCACCTCTTTCCCCGTGCCGCTCTCGCCGAGCAGGAGCACCGTGAGCGGCTGCAGCGCCATCCGCGCCACCGCGCGACGCACCGCGCGCATCGGAACCGACTCTCCGAGCAGCCCCGGCAGCGCGGGGGCCGTCGCCTCGTGCGCATGCAGGGTGCGCACGAGGAGCGCGGACTCTCCGAGCAAGATCAGGTCGCCGTCGCGGAGTGTCGCGCGATCGACACTCGCGCCGTTGACCTCCGTGCCCGACGAGCTCTGGTTGGCGATCAGAAGGTCGCCGCCGCTGCGCGTGAGCGTCGCGTGCTGCCTCGAGACGCGCGGATCGGCGGCGAGCCCGAGCGCCTCGGGGCTGCCCGCGCGCCCGAGCGTCGTGCGCGCAGTGAGCAGGTGAGCCTTGGGCTCGACGGGCGCGCCCGCGATCACCAGCGGTACGAGCGCGACACGACCCGGCTGCGTCGAGCTGGGCTCGCGATCGCGGATGGTGCTGTCGAGCGAGCGAGTCAAGCCGTGGTCCCTCGGGTGCGACACCGTAGCACGGGGCCCCTCCAGGACCGCGTGCTCGGCACGGTCCCGACCTTCGCGAAGCGCTGTCTCGTCGTCGTACTGCATGGTCGAGAGATACGCGCCCTCACGCCTCGGCGCTCCCACGCGGAACGTGACGTGGGACGGTCTCATGTCTCGCGTCACGGCTCGGCCTCCACGGCTACGCCGGCACACGACTGGCGAAGCGCACCGCGTCGAGGCGCTCGGCGAGCTCCGCGAGCGTCACCCGCTTGCCGCGCGCCTCCTCGACCGAGAGACGCAGCAGCGTCGCGAAGCGCGGCAGCTCGGCGGCGTTCGAGGGCCAAGGATGCAGCACGATCGCGCGCAGCAGCTCGAACGTCATCGGGGGCAGCGGCCCACCGAAGTAGGTCGCCAGCTGCGGCAGGATGTCCTCGCGACACTCGCGCAGTGGCGGCAGGTGAACGATCGATTCCGCGAGACACTCGAAGAGCGCGCGTCGAAGGCGTCCCGAGCGAACGCACTCCGCGACGTCATCGTACGACGCCGCCACCGCCGCCACGTCGGACGAGCGCGCGACGGAACGAGCCCCCTCGTCGGTGGCTCCGAGCGCCGTCTCCAGGCGCTCCTGTGCGCGCAAGCTCGTGCTCGTGATGCTCTCGACGAAGAGCGTGCCGTTCTCCGCTTCCGAGAGAGCGCGCGCACAGAGCGCCGCCTCGTGGAGGTCCCCCGGAAACAGCTCGCTGTTCCAGCGCACGAAGCGCCCCTCGCGGCGCCGCACGCGATGCACGGCGCGCGCGGCCGCCGCTTGGCCGCATCCTCGCTCCCCGACGAGGAGCACTCGGCTCTTCGACTGGGCTGCGTCCATCAGACGGCGACGCGCCGCACGGAGCGCCGGCGCGTTGCCGAAGAGCCCCGCGACCTCGGCGTCCCGCGACTCCGCCGAGGCGCGCGCGAGCAGAAGCGAGTGTCCGACACCGATCACGTCGCCGTCCGCGAGCACGCTGCGATCGACCGGTCGGCCGTTCACTTCCACGCGGAGCGGGCCCACGCTCTCGAGCAAGAGGCGCGCATCCGAGATGCGACGCAAGCGCGCGTGGGCGCGCGATACGTAGGGATCGCGACCGAGCCCGAGCCCGTCGGGGCCGCCGCGCCCCAGCACGAGGTGCTCGTCGACCGCGACCGGTGGCGCGGTCACCGGAAGCCCGGACACGACGAGCGGCACGAGCGCCGTGGGCGACGCCACGGTCGGGACGCCATGAGACTGCTCGCGCTCGACCGACCTACGCATCGGCACGGGCGGCTCGCAACGGGTGATGGCGCCCCTCGAGCGAGCACGCGACGCCGCGGCCCGCGGCGCGCGCGAGCGCGGAAGGAACGATGGAGGCGGGCGTAGAACGCATTCGGGCTCGTACGAGCCGCGCAGCAATCCGCATACCCCGCACACGAGACGTGGGCTCACGCGGAGGCGCCGCGATCGGCGCGGCGGTCTCGTGACCCGAATCGGGGACCGCACCGCGACCGCGCCACGGCCGCTCCCGACCCACGCGCGGCGCGCAGGGCCGCGGCTCGCGCGAGCGCGGCGTGAGCGCGTCGATCGACGCGGGGGCGCGCGTTCCGATGGCGCTCGCGCGGATCGAGCCCGGAGGTTGCATCGAGAAGACCTCGGAAGAGCGAAGGGGCTCGGCGTCGCACGGGGTGCCCGTGCGATGGGGCCCTGACGGAGCGTGGGGGCGCGTGGCACGACGCCTTCGAGTCTCGACGGAGATGCTCGCGGCGGCTCCGTACCGGCCTCGACCGAGCGTCCGCGCTCGCCGACGACGCGCCCAGCTCTGGGGGCGCAGGCAAGCAGACGCGAAAGAAGAAGAGCTCGCCGCGCCGGCGGAAGGGAGACGCCGGCGCGGCGAGCGGCAGAGCAGGAGCCCGACGGTCCGGGAAGACCCGTCAGGCCACCGCGATCAGTGACAGGCCTGTTCCTGCGAGGTCGTGCCGAGGTTGCAGCTGCCCGTGCCCGTGCAGCTCGTCACCCAGCTCCCCGAGGTACCGCAGGCAGGCACGCCGTTTCGCCAACCGAGGCTGGCCTGGTAGCAAGTCGGGACGCTGCCCGCCTGCGTGTAGCAGTTGTACGTCGAGCCGTACTGACGCCGCTCGCTGCCGTCGCAGTCGAAGTCCCAGCCGCCGCACGCCGAGCCGCCCGACGAGCCCGTGTACCAGTCGGTCTGTCCGGGATGGACGCGGCCATCGGCGTCGCAGCAATCGCTCGTCGCGTCCCGTCCGAGCTGCCCGGCGTGCGCACACGTCGTGTCCGGGCTCGTGACCACGCCGTCACTCCGGAAGCCGTCGCCGTCGGCGTCCGCATAGCAGAGCTCGTGTCCATCGCAGTCGTCGTCGAAGTCGTTGCCGACGACCTCGGTCGCGCCCGGGTACACGAGCGCGTACGTGTCGAGGCAGTCGATCCCCGCGGAGGCCGGCGCCTGGTGGCGCACGGCGAGGCACATCAGGTCCGTCGAGGCGCTCACCGTCGTGGCGCGATACCCGTCACGATCGGTGTCGTCGTAGCAGAGCTCCGTGCCGTTGCAGTCCTCGTCGATCAGATCCCCGGGGATCTCGGTCGCGCCCGGATGGATGTCCGCGCTCGCGTCGTTGCAGTCGACACCGCAGCCGCCCAGGCTGCTCGACGCGTACCCGTCACCGTCGGCGTCGACGAGCGTCTCGACGCAGCCGCTCGCCGGATTGCAGCTCGCGGTGTGGCACGCGTCGCGGGGCGTGCAGGTCAGCGGCGTGCCCGCGGTGCAGGTTCCGCTCGCGCACGTCTCGGTGCCGTTGCAGGGATTGCCGTCGTCGCACTCCGTGGAGCTCGCGCAACCGCTCCAGGCGTCGGGCGGGACGTAGGCATCGGGCTGATCACCGCCGTCCACGCGCACGTTCGCGTCGTGGAGATCGTGCGCGTCGCTCGTCGCGCCGTCGGGCACGCGGGCGTCGGTGCCGCCGCCGTCGACGGGAGAAGGAGACGAGGTGGAGCAACCTCCGATCGCGACGAGCGCGACACAGGAAAGTAGGAGCGAGAGCGAGAGAGCGTGTTGCTTCATGCCCGCTGGCTCAGCAACCACCGCGCCAGTCGCCGCAGCGCGTCGCCCCGCGGCGCCGACGCGAGACACGACGCGGAGCGCGCGCCAGACACCCCCGGCCTCCCGGCGCACCCACGCGGGATTTCCGGAGCGCGCGCGTTTCTTCCCCGCGTCGCGAGCGACGGAGCTCTTTTTCTCGCGCGTGGGACGGTCACGGGGCGCCCCGTGGCCGTCTCACGCGGCCGCCTCGAGCGGGGATCCTCCCGGCGCCTTCTCGAAGCAGCCGCCCCCGGGCACGCGCGCCTCGGCCTCGGCCACCGCGCGCCCCGCCGCGGAGGGGCGAAATCCACCGGCAACCTCCCCGTTCGTCGCCCGTCGGCGCTTTCGCGGATGCGGATTCGGCCGCCGTGCCTAGCTCGTGAAGCGCCGTGACCCGCGTCCTCGAAGCTCGCGCCCTGACGAAGATCTACCGCATGGGCGAGATCGACGTGCAGGCGCTCCGTGGCGTCGACTTCTCGCTCGAGGCGGGCGAGCTCGTCGTGCTCGTGGGCGCTTCGGGCAGCGGCAAGTCGACCCTGCTGAACATCCTCGGCGGCCTCGACACGCCGACCGAGGGGACGGTCGTCTACCGAGATCGGCACGGCGGCGGCGAGCACGATCTCACGCGCGCCCGCGACCGCGCGCTCACGCTCTACCGCCGCGAGCACGTCGGCTTCGTCTTCCAGTTCTACAACCTCGTGCCGAGCCTCACCGCGCGCGAGAACGTCGAGCTCGTCACCGACGTCTCCGAGGCGCCGATGAGCGCCGTCGAGGTGCTACGCATGGTCGGCCTCGAAGAGCGCATCGATCACTTCCCGGCGCAGCTCTCGGGCGGCGAGCAGCAGCGCGTCGCGATCGCCCGCGCGGTCGCCAAGCGCCCCGATCTGCTCCTCTGCGACGAGCCGACCGGCGCCCTCGACTACAAGACCGGCCTGCTCGTCCTCGAGGTGATCGAGCGCGTGAACCGCGAGCTCGGCACCGCCACCGTCGTCATCACGCACAACGCGCCCATCGCGGGCATGGCCGATCGCATCGTGACGCTCGCCGACGGCCGCGTGCAGGGCGACCGCCAGAACGCCGCGCGCGTCCCCATCTCGCAGATCGCCTGGTGATCCAGCGATGAAGGCGCTGAACCGCAAGCTCCTGCGCGACGTGATGCATCAGCGATGGCAAGCGCTCTCGATCGCGCTCGTCGTCGCGGCCGGCGTCGCCTCCTACGTCTGCGTGCGTGGCGCCTACGACTCGCTCCAAGAGGCGCGTGACAGCTACTACGCGCGCACGCGCTTCGCCGACGTGTGGGCCACCCTCTCGCGCGCGCCTCGTCGCATCGAGAGCGAGCTCGCGGCCATCCCCGGCGTCGCCACGGTCTACCCGCGCATCTCGCGCGCCGCGCTGATGCCGCTGCCCGAGTCGCTCGAGCCCGTCACGGCCCAGGTCGTGTCGATCCCAGGGACGGGGGAACCGCTCCTGTGCTCGCTCGTGCTCGCCGAGGGGCGCCTGCCGGATCCGGCGCGCACCGACGAGGCCGCGCTGCTCGAGGTCTTCGCGCGCCACCGCGGCATCCACGTCGGCGACACCATCCCGCTCGTGCTCGAGGGCGTGCGGCGCGAGGTCCGCGTCGTCGCGCTCGCGAGCTCGCCCGAGTACGTGGTCGCCGCCCAGGAAGGCGTGATGCCCGGCGAGGACCGCTTCGCCGTGGTGTGGATGCGCGCGCCCGTGCTCGAGGCCGCGTTCGATCTCGAAGAGGCCTTCGACGAGGTCGTGATCTCGCTCGACCTCGCGCACCGCGACACTCAGGTCACCGCGTTCGGCACCGAGGGCGCGCACGAGCGCGCGATCCTGCGCGAGGTGGACGCGGTGCTCGAGCCCTGGGGCGGGCGCGGTGCGACCCCGCGGCGCCTGCAGTTCTCGCACTACGCGCTCGCCGGCGAGCTGGAGCAGCTGAGCGGGATGGCGACGTTCGTGCCGGCGCTCTTCCTGTTCGTCGCGGCGTTCCTCCTCAACGTATCGCTCTCGCGGATGATCGAGCTGCAGCGCCCGGAGATCGCCGTCCTCAAGTGCCTCGGCTACACGGCGCGCGAGATCGGCGCGCACTACCTCGCCTTCGCCACCCTCATCGCCAGCGTGGGCGGTGCGCTCGGCATCGCGGTCGGCACGTGGATGGGCGACGGCCTCGTGAGGCTCTACCTCGAGTTCTTCGCCCTTCCCGGCGAGGGCTTCCGGCTCACGCCGAGCCTCGCGCTCGTCGGCCTGCTCGTGAGCTTCGGCTCGGCCGTCGTCGGGGGCCTGGCCGCCGTGCGGCGCGTGACGCTGCTCGCGCCGGCCGAAGCGATGCGCCCGCCGACGCCCACGAGCTACCGCCGCACGCTCTCGCGCGGTCCCTGGATGCAGCTCTTCGAGATGGCCGGGACCATCGTGCTGCGCGAGGCCGAGCGGCGCCCCCTGCGCCTCGTGCTCTCGTCGGTCGGCATCGCGCTCTCGGTCGCGATCATGATCGTCGGCCACTTCCAGTCCGACGCCATGGACGCGCTCGTCGGCGAGCTCTTCGAGCACGGCATGCGCGAGGACCTCTCGGTGCAGCTGATCCACCCCGCGCCCGTCCGCGCGCTGCACGAGCTCGAGCACTTGCCGGGGGTGGTGCGCGTGGAGAGCCAGCGGCAGGTGATCGCGCGCGTCTCCTACCGCGGCCGCTATCGCGACGTGCCCCTCGTGGCCGCGAGCCCCGACGTGACGATGCGCCTGACGATCGAGGAGGACGGCACCGTCGCGCCCACGCCGCCCGACGGGATCGTGCTGACCCGCAAGCTCGCCGAGGTGATCGGCGCGCCGCTCGGCAGCGAGGTGCGGATCGAAGTGCTCGACGGCCAGCGACCGACCGGGGCGATGCGCGTCGTGGGCCTCGCCGACGAGATGTTCGGCCTCTTCGGGCACGTCTCCGACCGCACGATGAGCCGGCTGCTCGACGAAGAGCCCTCCTTCGACGTCGCGCTGCTGCGCCTCGACGAAGAGCGCCTGCCCGAGCTGCGCCTCGCGCTTTCGCGCTACCCGGGCATCGCGCAGCTCGTGCGCCGACGCGCGATCATCGAGTCGTTCCACGAGCGCACCGGTCGCTCGATGTCGGTGATGACGGCGACGATGACCCTCTTCGCGATGATCATCGCCATCGGCGTCGTCTACAACAACATGCGCGTGAGCCTCTCGATGCGCGCCCGCGACCTCGCGACGATGCGCGTGCTCGGCTTCACCCGTCGCGAGGTCGGCTCGGTGCTCTTCGGCGAGATGCTGCTGCACCTCGCGCTCGGCGTGCCGGCGGGGCTCGCGCTCGGGCGCTGGTTCTGCGTGCTGATCATGAGCAGCGTGGACCCCGAGCGGTATCGCTGGCCGCTCACCATCTCGCCCACGACCTACGCGTACGCGGTGATCACGATCCTCGTGGCCTCGCTCGCGTGCTGGGTGTTCGTGCGCCGCCGGCTCGACCGGCTCGACCTGATCGCCGTGCTGAAGACGCGGGAGTGAGAAGAAGCGCCATGAGCGAGACGAAGGACACGAAGAGCTCGACCCCGTCCACGGCCCCGGCGCCGCGCGGCGCGATGCCGGCCGATCTCCGACGCTCGCGCCTCCGGCGCTGGCTGCGGCGAGGCGTCGCCCTGCTGCTGGCGCTCGCGCTCGCCGCGGTGCTCGTGATCGCGCTCCAGACGCCCCCCGTGGCGGTGAACGTCGGGGTGGCCGATCGCGGCCCGATCGAGCGCACCGTCGACGAGCCCGGCCGGACGCGCGTGATCGATCGCTACGTGGTGAGCGCGCCGCTCACGGGAAACCTCGCGCGCCTCGAGATCCACGCGTCCGATCCGGTGACCGAGGGACAGGTGGTCGCGCGCATCCTTCCGCTCGCGCCGCCGCTCCTCGACGCGCGCACGCGCTCCTCGAGCGAAGCGCAGCTCGCGGCCGCCCGCGCGCGGCGCGAGCAGGCGCGGAGCTCGCTCGACCATGCGCGCGAGCTGCGCGCCTTCTCCGAGCGGGAGGCCGAGCGCCAGCGCCACCTCGCCGCGCAGGGGACGATCACGGGGCGCGAGCTCGACGTGGCCGAGATGGACCTGCGCACGCGCGCGAGCGAGGTGACCTCGCTCGAGTTCGCGCTCCGCGTGGCCGAGCACGAGGTGCAGCTCGCACAGGACACCCTCGGCCGCGCCGACGCGCACGCCACCACCGTGAGCGCCGTCGAGGTCACTTCGCCCGTCGCCGGCGTGGTGCTCTCGATCACGCGCGAGAGCGAGGGCGTGATCCAAGCCGGCCAGCCGATCCTCGAGGTCGGCGACGACGGCGCGCTGGAGATCGTGACCGACGTGCTGACGAGCGACGCCGTGCGGATCGAGCCCGGGGCGCGGGTGCGTCTGGACGGCTGGGGCGGGCCCGATCTCGAGGGACGCGTGCGCGTCGTCGAGCACGCCGCGCGCACGCACGTGTCGGCGCTCGGGGTCGAAGAGCAGCGCGCCGACGTGGTGATCGCGCTGACGAGCGAGCGCGAGGCCTGGCAATCGCTCGGCGACGGCTACCGGGTCGAGACGCACGTCGTGGTCGAGCGGCGCGAGGACGCGCTGCGCGTGCCGACGAGCGCCGTGTTCCGCTCGGGCGAGGGCTGGGCCGCCTACGTGGTGCGCGGCGACGTCGTGCACCTCGTCCCGCTGGAGCTCGGCCTGCGCTCGCGCGATCAGGCCGAGGTCACGAGCGGCCTCTCCGAGGGCGATCGGGTCGTGGTGTACCCGAGCGAGCGCGTCGCCGATGGCGTCGAGGTCGCGGTGCGCGCCGAGTGATCGCGCTCTCGTACGATCGAAGGCGCGCGTGAGCGGTGAGGGGCTGGCTCACCCGCGAGCTCGCGGCTTCACGGCAGCGGGCGTCGTGCCGTGGAAGCCCGCATGGCCCGCCGCCTCCGGTGCGCGGCGGCCCAGGCGAGGAGGAAGGCGGCGCCGATCACCGCGAGCGTGACGCCGCGACTCGCGCGCGGCGGGCTCGCCGTGCACGAGCCCGACGACATCGACGAAGAGCTCGACGTCGTCGACGAAGAGCCGGTCGTGGACGGAACGCAGCGCGGCCGATCCCAGCACTCTCCCACCGCGCACGTTCCGTCGGGTGCGCACTCGCCCCGAACGATCGGGCCGCGCGTCCGTCCCATGAAGCCTTCTTCGACGCAGAGCCGCGCATGGACGCAGTCCAGACCGGGCTCGCACGTCCCCGCCGCCGAGCACTCGACGGCCCAGGGCGTGCAGTCTCGGGGGCACGCTCCGTGGCCGGTGCTGAAGGAAGTGCTCCCGGTCGGGCACGAGATCGGCGCGCAGACCGGCCGCGGCATCCCCGCCGGAATGACGTCCGCGGCGGCCGTGCACGGCAGCGCGAAGCAGAGCATCGCGAGCACGGTGCCCACGGTGAGTACCTCGACCCGCCATCGAGGAGCGCCGCGTGGGCAACCGGCCCCGCGCGGCCCGCCGTCGGAGGCTGCGCGGCCGGCGACGAGGACAGGAGAAACGAGCGTACGAGGGTCCGAGCGGTTGCTACGCATTCGGCGCAGCGTCGCAGGATCCGTGCCGAGGAATGCGCCGACGCCGAGTGCTGCTCGCGTCCACAGAGCGTCCACGGAATGCCAATGTGTCGCCCCTCGGCGGAGGATGCCGCGAGCCAGCGAGGTGGATGCACCTAGGCTCACGACGCGAGCAACGCACCGCTCGTCGTGGCTCTCGCGGCTCCGCCGGCGCACTCGGCCGTCGTCGCACGAGCTCCCGCGGACGACGCGCCGCGGGACACGACGCGCGACGGCCCGCGCCGAAGGTCGCACGGCGCGCTCACGCCCACTCCGGGCGCAGCAGCGTGAACGGCCGCCCGACGGGCAGAGCGAGATCCCGACGCCGGCGAACGTCGTCCGGCCGGACGGCGCCGAAGCGCGGGCCCGGCCGAGGAGGCGACAGGAAGCAGGCGGGCGGGCGTTCGCGTGCGCGAATCCGTCCAGATTTGCTAGGGTTCGCCCGCTCCGGGAGGAGTGGCCGAGTGGTCTAAGGCAGCGGTTTTGAAAACCGCCGTGGGGGAAACTCCACCAGGGGTTCGAATCCCTTCTCCTCCGTTCGATCCGGCCGCGCGCGCTCGGGATCCTGTCACGCCGCAGGCTTGCGGATCTCGTCGTACACGCGCTTCGCGATCCACTGGAAGACCACGGACTGAAAGTCCGCGTCGTTCAGGTAGCGCGTGACGATCTTCTCGTTGTCGTCCATGCGGTCGACCATGAGCGCCTCCAGCTTCTTCTTCAGCGGCAGCACGAAGTTCTCGAACGGGTTCGCCTTCGCCTGCCGGATGACTTCGACATCCTTCACGGCCGAGACGATGAACTGGTCGAACAGGGGCGCGTCGCTCTCGTCGAACTCGGTGCCGAACCGCGTGTTGAGCACCTCGATGATCTCGGAGAGCTTCGCCTGCTCGTCCGTCTCCTTCTTCGTGCCCGTCTCGGTCGGGCCCTTCAGCGGCATGGGCGCGTCGCGCGCGAGCAGGATCGAGCCCTCGCTGATCTTGTCGAGCCGGTAGTACTTCAGCGCGACCTCGCCATCGAGGCGCAGCGGTGCTCGACGCGCGTCCTGCGGCAGCTTCGTCTCGAAGAAGCGCGTGAACGTGAACAGCTTCTCCAGCTCGGGGTCGCTCCACGGCACGACCTGCGAGAGGAACGCCTAAAGGCGCACGTAGGCACCGGGCACTGGCAGTGACGACGGGGCGGGCTCGCCCGGGGTGAACGGCCCGATCGCAGCGGGGAAGCACCGTCACGTCCGTCGCAGTCCCTCACCCCGCCCTGTACGTCTGGGACAGCTGGATCGGCGGTCGTGACGCGGCGATCGTCTTCCGGTGAGGCAGCCGTCGGAGAGCACCCACCCCCGCCAGCGCTACGAGCGCCTGGAGAGGACTCGTGCCTCCGTCGGTTGCCGCGTTCCAAGCGCCGGTGGGGAGTTGCGCCTCGAGCGCCAGTACAGGGATGCGCTGTCGGAACGTGGTGCCTCGCTCATCGCGAAAGGAGCATGCATGGCCGAAATCGTGACGCTGGTTCCTCTACTCTTCGTCGGCATCGACTGGGGCTCGCGCGAGCACCGCGTCGTGGTGCTCGACGAGGTGGGCAAGCAGCTGCGTGATTGGACGATCGAGCACACCGGGGAGGAGCTCGCCGACTTGGTCGAGCGACTGGTGACGCTCGCGCAGGGCGCTGTGGCGCGCTGTCAGGTCGGCGTCGAGCTGAAGAGCGGACCGATCGTCGAAGCGTTGCTCGAGCGCGGGTTCCCGGTGTTCGCGGTGAACCCGAAGCAGACGGACCGCTTCCGCGATCGCTTCATGCCATCGGGCGCGAAGGACGACCGTCGCGACGCGTTCGTGCTCGCGAGCGCCGTACGCACGGACTCGGATCGGCTGACACGCTTGTCGCCGATGGACAGTCGAACGATCGAGCTGCGCGCGATGCTTCGACTCCGCGACGAGCTCGTGAGCGACAAGGCGCGCCTCGTGATGCGATTGCGCGAACAGCTCTGGCGCTACTACGCCCAGATGCTCGAGCTCGCGGACGGGGACTTCGACGCGCGCTGGCTCTGGACGCTCTGGGAAAAGGCTCCCACGCCCAAGCAAGGCGCAACGCTCTCACGTTCGGTGATCGCGCGCGTGCTGCGCGATCATCACGTCCGACGCTTGGACGCCGACGCAGTGCTCGCGATCTTGAAGAGGCCATCGCTGGTCGTCGCTGACGGCGTGGAGAAAGCTGCGACGACTCACGTGCGCAGCATCATTGCGCGACTCCGACTGCTCGACGACCAAGCACGAGCCTCGACCAACGAGATCGAGCAGCAGCTCGTGCTCTGGTCGAAGCTCGCGACCAACGAGCCGACGACACCGGCGGCGGCCGACCCGGCGCACGAGCCGCCCGACGACGAAGCTCCAACTAGGCGCGAGCAGCGCGACGAGGTGATCCTCCGTTCGCTTCCCGGCGTGGGCACGATCACGCTCGCCACGCTGCTCGCCGAGGTCGGTGAACCTCTTGGCCGCAGAGACTACACCGCTCTGCGCGCCCTGTTCGGCGTCGCGCCCATCACGAGACAGAGCGGCAGCTCGCGAGTCGTCGTCATGCGACGCGCATGTAACGAAGCCCTGCGCAATGCCGCCTTCAACTGGGCACGGGCCGCCGTGCGGTACGACGACAGATGCCGCGCCCGCTTCGCCGCACTCGTCGCGCGCGGCGCGAAGAAGCCGGCGGCGTATCGCGCCGTCGCAGATCACCTGCTCCGAGTCGCCTGCTCGATGCTCCGTGCGGGCACCGAGTACGACCCGGCACACGCCGTACGTCGCGCCGCCTGAGCCTCCAGCTCGCGTGAGTCCGATCACGCGCTGCACCTCGACGAACCGTGGGGAGTCCTCTCCCACGTTCGTGGGAGAGGGAGCCGGGCGTGGGAGCGCGTCTCGGACGATGCCCGAGGTCAGGGGCCGGTGCCGTCGAACATCTTGCGGATGTGCTCTTCGGCGGTCGCGGCGGCGCGGCCGATGGCCCAGGGGAAGCTCGGGACCGGGAACATCACGCTCTCGAAGTGCTCGTAGAACATGAACGCTTCGGACGCGACGTCGAAGGGATAAACCCACTCCTTGAACATCTGATCGGCGATCGCCATCGCCGACACGAGGGCGCCTTCTTCCGAGTCGACGGTGGTGTTGTTGCCGGCGAACCAGATGTTGCCGACGCCCTGGATGCGGTGGAGCTCCTTCTTCGCCTGATCGAAGAAGCTCGCGACCCAGCGGCCGTGGCGCCACTCCTTCTTGTAGAGCGTCTTGGCCGGGTCGGGCAGCTTCGCGTTGCTCGCGTCCGCGTACATCGACACGTGGCAGTCGACCGGCGTGCCGAGGATGTTCTTCATCAGGTACGTCTGGAACGCGTTCGTCAGGTCGTACGGCAGGTCGTAGTCGTTACCGCCGGGCGCGGTCTGGCCCCATGCGTAGGTGCCGACGAACTGCCCGTCTTCCTTCTTGTCGCGCAGCGTGGGCGAGAGGCACTCGTCGTCCTGGTGGATGTAACAAACACCCGGGATGAGCGCGAACTTGTCCTCGCTGATGTAGTCCTTCTGCGACCCGTAGAGGGGGTTGTTCGGGTTGTCGAGGATCTGGCGATTCGTCGTCATGTCGGTCGTGAGCACGACCGAATCGAACTCCTCGATCGTGCGCGGCACCGGCAGGCTCGGGTTCGCCGCGGCCGCCTGCACGTCGGTGCTCGAGGCGTGCTCGACCACGACCTTGCCGTTCGGCTTCGGGTACACCGCGAGCACCGTGCGGCCGCACGAGATCGTGGCGCCCTTGGTCTTGGCGTAGTTCGCCATCGCCGCGACCCACGCGGTCGCGCCGTCGGTGAAGCGGTCCCAGCCCTTGCCAGGCTCGGTGAACGAGCCGTAGGGCCCGAGATTCTGGATGATCGGGAGCTTGGCGAAGATCGGATAGAGATCCTCGAACGTCGTCTCGAGAAGATCTCCGGTCCCGTATCCGTTGATGATCGAGAGATAGGGAATCAGCAGGTACCGGAAGAAGTTCGACGACCAGGGAACGTTCTTCACCTGGAGATAGCGCTCGACGTCGGTCGAGAAGGTGATGCCGTCGAGCGGCGTGAAGGGGCCCCACGCCATGTCGCGCTGGAAGTTCGCGGCCTGCGTGCGCGTCGTGTAGTCCCAGCAGGCCGAGAAGCGCGGGCCACCCGACTGATAGTCCGGGAAATTGCCCCAGTTCAGGCTCGGCCCGAAGGACGTCGCGATCTTCAGCGCGGCGTGCGGCGTCAGGTTCACCTGACCGGCGAACTCGGGGAGCTTCAGCTGCTTGTAGAGGTTCGGATACAGCGTCGGGCAGACGAACTGCACGCCGATGTCGACCGGATAGATCTGCTTGCCCGCCGGAGCCGGGTTGGCCGCCGACACGACGTGCCCCTTGCCGGCGTTGTCGAACCAGATGTTGATGGTGCGCGAGTGCCCGCCGACCTCGTCGTCGTCGTGCAGCACCGTGACCTCGCACAGCGGCATCGTCGCGCTCTGCATCAGCGTCCACGCGAGCGCGCATCCCGACGCGCCGCCACCCACGACCGCGATCTTCTTCTTCGCCATTCGTCAGCCCTCCGAGGGCCGAGATGGTGGCAGCGGGCTCCGTGCACGGGCAATCGGAGCCGAGTGTTCAGTGACGAGCGGCCGGCGCGACGTGTCCACCCCGAAGGTGGACACGTCGGCCGATCGCCCTCGGAGCGGGGCGAAGCGCCTACGCCGCGGCTTCGCGGACCACCAGCGTCGGGACCGCGAGCGTGCGGAGCACGCGATCGGTGACGCTGCCGAGCAAGAGGCGCGAGCCGAGCGACCGACCGCCGCCCGCCATCACGACGAGGTGGGCATCGAGCCGCAGCACGAGCCGCTCGATCGCGGTGGCCGGCTCGGCCTCGATCGCGTGGACGCGCTCGTCCGCCAGACCGGGGTGCACCTCGTGCAGCTTCGCGCGCAGCGTGCGGGAGCGGTCGCGAGCCTCGGGGCTGCTCGCGTCGGCGAGCGCCGGCAGGGAGTAGCCCGTCACGACGTCCACCGTCGCCGCGAACGGGGCCGCGAGGTCGCGCGCCCACGCGAGCGCATGCTGAGAAGGCGCACCGAGATCGGTGGGCACGACGATCGCGCGCGGCAGCGCGACGGGCGCATTCGAGGGAACGACGAGCACCGAGATCGCCGACGTGCGCACGATCCGATCCACGGTGCCGCCGAGGATCGCGTCCGCGGCCCCGCGTGCGCCGTGCGCGCCGAGCGCCACGAGATCCGCGCCGACCTGCTTCGCGCGCTCCAGGATCTCTCGATCGGCGTGTCCCTCGGCGAGGTGGCCCGTCACGCGCACGCGCGACCCGAGCCCCTCGACGATCGCATCGAGCCTGCCCTCCGCGTCGTCGCGAATCGTCTCGTGCAGCTCCGACAAGAAGGAGCGCTCGGGGATCATCGAGATGATGGGCGTGACGACGTGGACGATCTCGAGCGCCGCGCCGAGCTTCTCCGCCCAGAGCGCGGCGTGCTCGACGACACGAGTGCCCGCAGGAGAGAAGTCGGTGCCACAGAGGATCGTTCGAGCCATGGGTTCCTCCTCGTTCGCGCGAGAGACTCGTACCACGTCCCGCGTCCGTTCGTGGGCCCACGCGCAGTTTCTGCGTCGCTCATGGGGCTCGTTCTCACGGCGAACGGCTCCTGACTCCCGCCCTCATCCGCACGACTTCGTGGTGGGATGAACGACGCGAGAGTTGCGACGCGCGTGGCGATCTTCGGTAGCGCGGCGCAGCAGAGTGATTATTCGTGGCTCGATGGCGAACGACACCCACGCGGGCCGCCCCCGCATCTTCGCGATCGACGACGACGCCGCCACGCGCGCGCTTCTCGTCGAAGCACTGTCCGGCGCGTACGACGTGCGCGTCTTCGAGCGTGCGAGCGACGCACGAGACGCCCTCGCGCAGGAGAGCGCGCAGCTCGTCCTGCTCGACGTGAAGCTGCCCGACGCCGACGGGCTCGAGCTGCTCTGCGAGCTGCGCGGGCGCTGGCCCGACATCCCGATCGTCATGCTCACCGGCAGCGTCGGCATCGAGTCGGTGGTGCGCGCGGTGCGCGCCGGCGCGGTGGACTACGTGCCGAAGCCGGTAGACCTGCTGCACCTCGAGCAGACGATCGCACGTGCGCTCCGAGCGGCGGCCGCGGCGCCGGCGCGCGCGCAAGGCTCGGCCGAGTGCGGCCCCACGTTCGTCCTACCGCCCGAAGGCGTGGATCTCGCGGCTCTCGAGCAGAGCCTCGTGCGCCAAGCGCTCGAGCGCACCCACGGCAATCGGACGCGCGCCGGACGCCTCCTCGGCATCAACCGAGACCAGGTGCGGTATCGGCTCGCGAAGCTCGATCCGCCGCCGCCGGGGCCCCGCTCGCCGTCCGAAGAGGCGGCCGCCGTGGCGCTGGAGCAGCAGAGCGCCGAGGGCGACGACGGTCGCGGCCGGCGAATCCGTGCGTAGACACGATCGGGTGCCACGACGCACGCACGACATCGGAGGTGGGCGATGACACGCTCGTTCGAGAATCGCAGCGACGCCGGAAGAAAGCTCGGAGAGCGGCTGCACGAGCTGCGCGGTCCCTCCACCGTCGTGGTGGGCGTCGCGCCCGGCGGCGTCCCGGTCGCCTACGAGGTGGCCGTGGCGCTCGAGGCGCCGCTCGAGGCATGGGCCGTCCACCACCTCGGCTCGGGAGAACATCCGCTCGAGCACGTGGGAGCGATCGCCGAGAACGGCGGGCACGTGCTGCATCCGCACGGTGCGCACGACAAGGCGAGCGCCGATCCCGAGCTCGCGCAGGTCGCTGCGCGCGAGCACCATCATCTCCATCGCCTCACGGCGACGGTGCACCACCATCCACGCGCCTCGATCCGCAACCAGACGGTCTTGCTCGTGGACGACGGCGCGGCCTCGGGCGCGGGGGCGCGCGCGGCCGTGCAGGCCATCCGCCAGGAGAAGCCCCACCGGATCATCGCGGCGATTCCCGTCGCGACGCGGGCCTCGCTCGCGCGCATCGATCCCTACGTGGACGGCCTCGTCTGCCTGCAGCAAGTCGACCAAGTGCAGGAGGTGATCGACGCGTACGGCCGCTTCGAGCCGGTGCCCGATGCCGAGGCGGCCGGGCTGCTCGATCGGCGTCGCCACGATCTCGCGGCCAGGCCGTCGTCGATCCCGTCGCCGCCGCGCCGATAGCGCGCCGTTCCTTCCGTCGCTGGGGCCCGGAGAAAGAGGCCGTTTCTCTCCATGATCGAGCCCCACGCGGACGAGCCGTTGGACGTCCTGGTCGTCGACGACGACGAGCACACCCACGCGAAGGCGCGGGAGCACCTCGACGCCGCCTGGCGCCGCGCGCGGACCGTGCACGCGCACAGCAGCGCCGAAGCGCTCTCGCTCCTCGAGCGACGGACCTTCGACGTGTGCTTGCTCGCGCGGCACCTCGGCCCCGACTCGGGGCTCGACTTCCTGCGTCACGCGCGCGCCGCGGGGCACGATCTGCCGGTGATCGTCGTCACCTCGGATCTCGGCCGCGAGAGCGCGCAGGAGGCGAGCGAGGCCGGCGCCGACGATCGGCTCGACGTCGCGCGCGTCGGCTCCGACGTGCTCGCGCACGCGATCCGCTTCGCCCGCGCGCATCGCCAAGTGGTGCGGGAGCTGCGGACGCGCAACGCGGAGCTCGCGCGCTCGGTGCGCGAGAAGAACGTCCTGCTCGGGATGGCGGCGCACGACCTGCGAAGCCCGATCGGCGTCATCCGCGGCTACGCGGAGCTGCTGATCGAGCACGAGGGCGAGCTCGAGGCGAGCGAGGTCGCCGAGATGCTCGAGAAGATCCGCGGCTCGTGCGCGACGATGACCGAGCTCATCGACGATCTCCTCGACGTCTCGGCCATCGAGGCCGGCACGCTGGTGCTGCGACGAACGCCGTGCGACGTCGCCCTCCTGGTGCGCGGGGTCGTCGCCGACCACGAGCGCCTGGCGGCGGCCAAGGACATCCGGCTCTCGTTCGAGAGCGACGCTGCGGCGATCCCGGCGGTGCACCTCGATCGCGCGCGGTTCGAGCAAGTGCTCGCGAACCTCGTGACGAACGCCATCAAGTACTCCCACCGCGGCAAGGACGTGACCGTCCGCGTGGACGCGCCGAGCGCGAGCGAAGTGCGCGTCGCCGTCCGCGATCGCGGCATCGGCATCGCGCCGGAGTTCGTGCCCAAGCTCTTCCATCCCTTCGCGCGCGCGCGCCGCACCGGCACCTCGGGCGAGAAGAGCACCGGCCTCGGCCTGGCGATCGCGCAGCGCGTGGTCGAGGCCCACGGCGGTCGGCTCGAGGTCGAGAGCCAGCTCGGCGCCGGCTCCACGTTCACGGTGACGCTTCCGCGCTGAGCCGGCCCTGCGCGTCGCGCCGCGCCCACGCGATCGCGACGCGATCGCTCAGCCGGTGATCGCGTGCGCGACCGAGGTCAGCTGCTGCGCGTCGAACGGCTTTCCCACGAAGGCCTGGGCGCCGAGGCGACCGAGCAGAGCCCAGTCCGCGGGACCACCGATCGCGGACAGCACCACCACCGGGACCGACTCGAGGCTCGGATCGCTCCGCATCTCGGCGAGCAGCTCGACGCCGTTCAGGCCGGGCATGTCGAGGTCCGTGACGACCAGGTCGGGGCGCATCGCGCGGGCCGATGCGAGCGCTGCGGCACCGTCGCCCACCGACTCGATCGTGGAGCCGCGGAAGCTGCGCGCGAGCGTGCGCCGCACCAGATCGCGATAGTCCGGGTCGTCGTCGGCCACGAGGATGCGCAGCCGGTGGTCGGGCGCCGGGTGCAGCGGGACGTGCTCGAGCGCGCGCCGGAGCGCATCGGCGCTCGGCGTGCGCAGCTCCGGATCGGTGGTGAGGGCCGCGAGGATGGGCACGTCGAGCTCGGGCGGAAGCTCGGACCGCAACGCGCTCGGCCGCGGCGGGACGAGGCCGTCGATCGCGTGGAGGCGCCGCTCTTCCGGATCGAAGGGGAGCCGGCCCGTGAACAACTCGTACGCCATCACCGCGATCGAGTACACGTCGACACGCTGCGCGAGCTCGGGCGCGAGCTCGTCGCCGCGCGCGAGCTCGGGCGCGCCGTACGCGGGCGTGGACCACGTCGAGGGGGGCGCCGTCGTGCGCCGAGAGAGCCCGAAGTCGCTCAGCACGACGCGGAAGCCCGGGCCGAAGAGCACGTTGGCCGGCTTGAGATCGCCGTGCACGAGCCCCGCCGCGTGAATCGCCGACGCGCCCCGACAGATCTGATCGAGCACCGCGAGCGCCTCGGCGAGACGCAGGCGGCCGCCGCGTTGCGCGAGCAGCTGCGAGAGGTCCTCGCCCGGCACGTGCTCCATGACGATGTAGGGCACGCCCTCGAGATCGCCGAGCGCGTGGATGCGGACGACGTTCGGATGCGCGATGCGCGCCATCGCGCGTGCCTCCGAGCGGAAGCGCTCGATCGTCTCGAGCGAGCCGCTGCCGACCTCGCGCGCGATCTTGATCGCGACGTCGCGATCGAGCGCCTCGTCCCGCGCGAGAAAGACGCTGGCCATGCCGCCCGAGCCGATCGGTCGCACGATGCGGTAGTCGCCGAGGCGAGAGCCCTCGCGGACGCTCGGCCCCGCGGAGACGACCGGTCGCGGCCCCGCGCCGCGGCGGGCCGGCACCGTGTCGTGCTTCAGAGGCGTCTCGTCGTCGCGCGTGCGGGCGCGCGGGACGTGAGGGGCGCTCGGACGCCGATCCCCAGGGTCGGGAGTGGTCATGCGGGCGCGCCTCCTCGGTGCCGAGCGATGGGCCGATGCATGGGTACCTCTTCGCGAGCTTCCGGCTCAGGCGTCGCGCGCGCGAGGGGGACCGACGGGCGCGTCTTGCGACTCGGCGTGGCGCTCGCGCACGCGCGCGAGCAAGTCGATGCGCTCGTGCGCCGACAGGTGCGCATCGGCCCAGGCGTACGTGAGCGCATCCTCGCGCTCGCCGTGGGATCGCACCTCGCGCGCGAGCTCCAGCACGTGCGAGGGCGCGAGCGCGCCGCTGTGGACCGACATCCCCAGCGCGGCGAGCTTGCTCCGGATGACGGCGTGCTCGGCGCGCAGCATCTCGGCTTCCTTCGGGTGCGCCTCCGCGAGGCTCGGCAGCAGATGGCGCTCCTCGGTGCGCAGGTGCGCCAGCAGGCGGCGGCTCAGGCTGCCCAGCGCGCGGGACGCGCGCGTGGAATCTCGCGCCTCGAGCGCGTCGACCACCCCCGCGAAGAGATCGTCGATGCGCTCCTGCTCGCGCGCGAGCGCATCGCGCAGGTTGTCGGTGGCCGGATCCGACCCGGAGAAGGAGCGCTTCATACGCTCGCTCCCGCGAGCCGCTCTCTCTCGCGCTCGCGCTCTCTCTCGCGCTCGCGGCGCCGACGCTCTCGTCGCTGGCGGGCGTGCCGCGCCGCGGCCCCTTCCCCGCCGCTCCCCGCGAAGGCGAAGAACCACGCCACGACGCAGAGCACGGGGTTGGTGTCCCAGTACCAGCTGGTCGCGAGGATCGCGACCAAGAGGTGCGGCGTGAAGAGCCAGCCGAGCCACGCGAGCCATCCGAAGGGCCCGCCGACGAAGAGCAGCGTGATGCGCGGAAACACCGCGAGCCCCACGAGCAAGAGCCAGCCCCACTGCGGATGAGCCGCGAAGAAGTCGGCGCCGTGCATGGACCGAACGTAAGCGCGATCGCGCGCCTGGCGAGAGGCGCTCCGCCTCGCTCGTGTCACTCGTCACGCGAAATCCACGTGGGCGGTCGAGCCCGTGGGTCGATCACGACGACTGCGAGATCTCTCGCAGCGAGAGCGCGGCGCGCGCCTGCGACGCGCTCACTCCGGACGATCGTCGACCGCACGGGCCGCGGCGCCGCCGAACGCGACGAGCACGGGCGTGCTCGACGTGAGCGTGGCTCCGTCTCCGAGCTGACCGCTCGCGTCCGATCCCCAGCACGCGACGCCGCCTTCGACGAGCGCGCACGTGTGCGTGCTGCCTGCGGCGAGACCCGTCGCCACGACTCCCTCGACGCGCACGGGCGTCGCGTGCGGCTCCGGGTCGTCCGCCGCGAGCTGACCCCAGCGGTTCGCGCCCCAACACCACACCTCGCCGCCGCTGCCGCGCGCGCACGTGTGCGCGACGCCCGCGACGACCTCGACGATCCCCGAGAGGCCTCGCACCTGGAGCGGCGTCTCGGAGGCGACGGCCGCGCCCGCGCCGAGCTGGCCGTCGCGACCCGCGCCCCAGCACGAGACCGCGCCGTTCATGTGCAGCGCGCACGTGTGCGCGAGGCCGGCGACGACGGCGCGCGCATCGGAGATCCCGGCGACCTCGACCGGCGAGAGGCGATCCTCCGTGCCGGACACGCCGAGCTGTCCGCTCGCGTTCGAGCCCCAGCAGCGCACGTGGCCGTCGGCCAGCGCGGCGCAGGCGTGCTGCTCCCCGACGGTGAGGCTCACGGCCGCGAGCGCGCCGTCGACGTGGAGCGGCGTCGGATCGCTCCGCGCCGCGCCGCGGCCGAGCTCGCCGTGCGTGCCCTGGCCCCAGCAGAGCACGCTCGCGTCCTCGGCGATCGCGCAGGTGAACGCCGACGAGGGTGCGAGCACGCGTACCGCGGTCGCGACCTCGCGCGGCGCGGCGTCGAGCACCGCTCCCGCACCTCCCCAGCACGAGGCACGCCCCGCGACGAGCGCGCACGCGCGGCCGGGCGCGAGGAGCAGGTCGGCGCCCGCCGGCACGCTCGAGACCAGCGCCGGCGACGTGCGCGCCGCCGTGACGTCGGGCCCGAGCTGTCCCGAGGCCGCATCGCCCCAGCACGACCATCGATCGCCTTCGCGCGCGCAGGTGTCGTCGCCGGCGGCGCGGACGGCGCTGGCGTGCGCCACGCCGAGCGCTCGCACCGCGCGCGGCGCGACGACCCTGCGCCCGTCTCCGAGCTGGCCGACCGCGTTCGACCCCCAGCAGTGCACCGCACCGCGATCGTCGAGCGCGCACGTGTGCGCTCCGCCCGCCGCGACCTGCAGCGCCGTCGCGCTCGCCCGGCCCGGCGTCAGGCGTGGCTCGAGCGAGCCGTCGCCGAGCTGCCCGTCGCGGTTGTCGCCCCAGCACCGCACCTCCGACGAGGCGAGCCGCGCGCACGTGTGGGCACGCCCCGCGTCGATCTCCTCCACGCCCTCGAGCCCCGCCACGTCGACGGGCGTCGCGCGCGCCTCGCGCGTGCCATCCCCGAGCTGCCCTCGCTCGTTGCCGCCCCAGCACGCGACGAGACCGCGGCCGTGGCGCGCGCACGCGTGATGATCGCCGAGCGTCAGCTCCACGGCGTCGACGAGGCCGGCGACGGCGATCGGTCGGGCGAGCACGCTCGCGCTCGCCGCGAGCTCACCGGTCTGGCCCGCCGCGCCGCCGCCCCAGCACAGCACCTCGCCCGTGCGGCGCCGCGCGCACGTGTGCGCTCCACCCGCGCGGACCTCCACGGCATCGTCGATTCCTTCGACGCGCACCGGCGCCGGCGAGAGCGCGTCCGGCCCGCCCTCGCCGCCTCGACCGAGCTGGCCGTGCAGATCGTCGCCCCAGCAGAGCACGCTTCCGTCCGCGCGCACCGCGCACGTGTGCGCGTCGCCCGCGCTGATCTGCACGACGCCGTCGAGATCGCGCACGTGCACCGGGTGCAGCGCCGGCTCCGCGTCGCCCGGGGGCCCGCCGTCGCCGATCTGCCCGCGGTGACGCGATCCCCAGCAGAGCACGTGCCCCGTCCCGTCGCGCGCGCACGTGTGCTGGGCGCCGGCCGCGAGCTCTTCGACGCCCTCGAGCCCCAGGACCACGACGGGCGTCGTGCGCACGGAGCGGTGACCGTCGCCGAGCTGTCCCTCTCCGCCATCGCCCCAGCAGGACACGGTCCCGTCGGCGTGGCGCGCGCACGCGTGCGACGCGCCCGCGGCGATGCCGTGCACGCGCGCGGGCACCAGCGGTGCGGACGAATGCGCGGCGCTACTCGCGCCTCCGCATGCGGTCGTCAGCGAGAGCACCACGATCGCTCGGGTGAGCGAAGCTCCACGTTCCATCCCCCTCGCCTACGCGCGCGCGCATCGCGCGCAACGGGCCGACCGATCAGCGCGCTTCGAGCGACGCCGGCTCGACGTGGATCACGGCGCGCTCGACGTCACTCTCGGCGAGCATCGCGGCCTCCACCGCGTGCGCGATGCGATGCGCCTCCGCGAGCGAGAGCTCGGGATCGAGGCCCACGTCGACCTCGACGTGCAGCACCGCCCCGTGGAAGGTCGCGATGAGCCGCCCGATCGCGCGCACGCCCGGTACGGCGCGGGCTTTTTCGCGGAGCTCGCTCACGCGCTCGCTCGGCGCCGAGGCGCCCATGAGCAGCACGACGTTGTCGCGCGCCAGGCGCACGCCCGAGTACGCGACGTAGGCCGCCACGCCGAGCGCGAGCACTCCGTCGAGCGCCGGGATGCTCCGGCTCGCGAGCAAGAGCCCGACCACCGAGACGAGGCCGACGAGGACGTCGTTCTGCGCATCGACGCGGAGCGCATCGAGCACCGGGCTCGTCCGTCGCGGATCGATCCGGCGTGCGAGCACCACGACGAGCGTCTTGAGCCCCATCTTGATCGCGAGCCCCGCGATCGCCGGGCCTCCGAGCACGGCGCGCTCGCCGCTCGCGAGCGTCTCGATCGCGCTCCGCGCCACCTCGGCCGAGAGCACGCCGGCGAGCACGGCGACGACGAGCGCGGCGATCGGCTCGGCCGCGCGATGCCCGCGCGGATGCGCCGGATCGGGATCGCGCCCACTCGTGCGTGCGGCGAGCGCGAGCATCGCCCCGGCGAGCGCGTCGGAGGTGCTGTCGGCCGCCTGCGCGAGGACGAGCTGCGATCCGCTCGCGCGCGCGACGATCGCGAGCCCCACGGCGAGGAGCGCGCTCGCGATCACGCTCGCGGTGACGAGCCCCGCGCCCGTCGGACGCTCCGGCCCCCTCACCGCCACGTCGGATCCACGCGAGCGAAGGAACGCGCGCGCATCGGCCGCCGAGCGCTTCCGATGCGCGCCGGTGCGCTCACTTGTTCGGCTGGGGCGTGATGCGGAGGTAGGGGCGGATCTCGGTCCAGCCCTTCGGGAACTTCTCCTTCATCACGGCCGGGTCCTTGAGCGAGGGGACGATCACCACGTCCTGGCCGTCCTTCCAGTTCGCGGGCGTCGCCACCGAGTGGCCGTCCGTGAGCTGGAGCGAGTCGATGAGGCGGAAGATCTCGTCGAAGTTCCGGCCCGCGCTCGGCGGGTAGGTGAAGGTCGCGCGGATCTTCTTCTTCGGGTCGATCACGAACACGCTGCGCACCGTGATCTTCGCGTCGGTCTCGGGGTGGACCATGTCGTAGAGCTTCGAGACCTTCTGGTCGGCGTCGGCGAGGATCGGGTAGTTGAGCTTCGTCTTCTGCGTGTCCTCGATGTCCTTCACCCAGCCGTGGTGCGAGGCGACGGGGTCCACGGAGAGCGCGATCGGCTTCACGTTGCGCTTGGCGAACTCGGGCGCGAGCTTGGCGACGACGCCGAGCTCGGTGGTGCACACCGGCGTGTAGTCGGCCGGGTGCGAGAAGAGCACGACCCACGAGCTGCCCGCCCACTCGTGGAAGTGGATCGGACCATCGGTCGAGTCCTGGGTGAAGTCCGGGGCGGTGCTTCCGAGATGCAGGCTCACGAGAGGCTCCTTTCGAGGCGCGTCGAGGGCGACCCCCGCGCGCGAGACCCTGTCTCTCGCACCGGGACCCGGCCATGGCAAGACCCGAAAGCGCCGAGATCGGCGGGCCAGCGCAGCATCGGGCGTGCCGCGCTCCGTCACGGCGCGGGCGCGCCCGCGTCGGCTCCCGCGGAATGCGTGTCGGCGGTCGCCCAGCGCAGGACGGGCGTCATCGTCATGCCCTGCACGAGGATGCTGAGCACGACGACGCCGAAGGTGATGTCGACGACGAGCTCCCGCTCGGGGAGCGCATCGGGGATGCCCAGCGCGAGGACCATCGAGAGCGCGCCGCGCAGGCCGCCCCACACGAGCACCGCGGGCCATCGGCGCGGGAGGCGCTCGCGCGTGCGCCACAAGACGCGGTCGACGACGAGCACGACGAGCGCGCGCGCGAGGGCGAGCGCGACCCACGCGGCCACGATGGCGGCCACGTGCTCGAGGAGCCGCGCGAGGTGCACCTCCTTGCCGAGCAACAGGAAGACGAAGCCGTTCGCGGCGAAGACGCAGTACTCCCAGAAGCTCTCGACGGCGATGCGGTTCTCGGGCGTCATGCCGATGCGCGCCGCCACGTTCCCGCACGTCATGCCCGAGGCGACCACCGCGAGGATGGGCGAGGCGCCGAGGGCCTCGGCGGCGAGGTAGCTGCCGAACGCGGCCACCGTCGTGAGCATGATCTCGACGAGGTGATCGTCGACGAGCGTCGTGGCCCACGAGACGAAGAGCCCGACGGCGATCCCCGCGACGACGCCGATCCCGATCTCCCAGCAGAGGTGCAAAGCAAGCTCGCCGCCCGTCGGGGCCTCGCCCGCGGGCCCGAGCCCGAGCATCCCGGCGCAGACGGTGAACGCGACGACGCCGATCGCGTCGTTGAGGAGCGACTCGCCTTCCACGATCGTGCCGAGCCGCTCGGGCACGCCGAGCTCCTTGAAGAGCGCGACCACGCTCACCGGATCGGTCGCCGCGAGGATGGCCGAGATCAGCACCGCGACCGTCAGGGGGATCGCCGTGCCGAGCAAGGACTCGAGCAGGTACGTGAGCGCCCCGCCCGTCACGACCGCGAGCACCACCCCGGGGAGCGCGAGCAACAGGATCGCGCGGACGCTCTCGCGGAAGCGCAGCCACGAGATGTGGAACGACGCTTCGAACACGAGCACCGGGAGCAGGACGTGGAAGACGAGCGTCGGCGTCAAGCGCACGGCGTCGAGCGAGGGGAGTAGCGCGGCGTCCGCGAGCGCCGCGAGGCCGATCCCCGCCGTGACGAGCAGGACCGTGTAGGGCAGGCGAAGACGCCGCGCGAGGACGGCCACGAGGGCCGCCACCACCAGGAGCGCGAAGAGAGAAGTCTCGGTCGTCATGGCTCGAGCCGTGCGTTCCCGTTGTCAGCGATCGTCACGATCGCCGCGCCGACGCGCGAGGGCCACCTGGAACAGTACGATGGCGAGGAGGGCCCCGGCGAGCGAGACCCACACGAGCTGCTCGTCGCTCATGGGCTGGCGGGGGGCTCGCGTGCGGCAGGCTCGACCAAGACCGGCAGCTCCGAGCTCCGATCGGCCGAGCTCGACGCGCTCGCTTCGGCGCGCACCTGCGCGCGCAGCACGTCGCTCGCCGCGAGCAGCCCGACGAGCGCGTGCGTCTGCGCGTCGAGGACGGGCAGCTGTCGCACGCCGAGCCGCGTCATGCGCGTGACCGCGCGCAGCAAGGGCTCCTCCGGCGTGCAGTACTCCTTGCGACGGGCGACGGTCCCGATCGGGACGTCGCCCTTGCCTTCGGCGAGGGTCCGCTGGATGCGCGCCTCGCTCATGAGGCCGATGAAGCGCCCCTCGTCGAGCACCGGATACGTCGCGTGCCCGTGGCGCGCCGCGATCGAGGCGGCTTCCGAGACCCGGAGCGAGGCCGCCATCGTCTCGAGCGCGGTGGTCATCGCGGCGCGGACGGGGATCGACTGGAGCGAGGCGCGCATCACGGTGCCGTGCGGGAGCACGATGCCGTCCTGCGCGAGCAGCGCCTCGTAGATCGGCGTCGGCCGGAGGCGCCGCGCGACGACGTACGCCACGCTGTTGGCGATCATCAGCGGCAGCACGAGCCCGTAGCCGCCGGTCATCTCGAACACGATCAGCACCGAGGTGATCGGCGCGCGGATCACGCCCGCGAAGACGGCGCCCATCCCGACGAGCGCGAAGGACGTCATCTCTTCCTGCGGCACGTGGCCCAGCACGGCCACGTCGAGCCCGCCCACGAGCCCGCCGAGCATCGCGCCGACGAAGAGCGTGGGCGCGAAGATGCCGCCGGCGCCGCCGCTCGCGTACGAGGAGACCGTCGCGAGCAGCTTGAGCACCGCGAGGAGGGCGAGCACGTGGAGGGCGAGGCGCCCCGAGAGCGCGTCGGTCAGTGTCGCGTAGCCGCCTCCCGCGATGCCCTGCTCGTCGACGAGCAGCACAGCCACGATCGCGAGCAGGCCGGTGACGAGACCCCCGACCCCAGGGCGCGCCCACATCGGGACCGGCCCCGGCTTGCGTGCCCACGTCCGCACGGAGAGGAGGAGGTCGGTGAATGCGATCGACGCGAACGCCGCGCACGCGCCGAGCAGCGCGTAGAAGGGCAGCGACGACGCATGATGGAGTCCCGCGCCCACGGGCGCGTGCAGCACCGGGTTCTCGCCGAGAATCGAGTGCTCCACGACGGCGGCGAGCGCGGCCGCCACGACCACCCCCGAGAGTACGGTCTGATCGAGCGTGCCGACGATCTCTTCGATCGTGAACGTGACGGCGGCGATGGGCGCATTGAACGCGGCTGCGACGCCCGCGGCCGCGCCCACCGGGATCAGGCGCCGCAGGTTCGCGGGTGAGAGCGCGAGCCAGCGGCTCAGGCTCGTGGCGAGGCCCGCGCAGATCTGGACCGTCGGCCCCTCACGGCCGAGCGAGGCGCCGCTCCCGAGCTGCAGGACGCAGACGACGAACTTGCCGACCGCATCGCGGAGGCGCGCCCCGCTGGTGTCGAGCGCGTACGCGGTCTTCACCTGGGGAATGCCGCTCCCGGCCGCCGTCGGCATCACCCAATGGAGGAACGCGCCAGCGCAGAGGCCGCCCGCCGCCGGCACCACGAGCAGCACCACGATCGCGGTGCTCGGCCCGCCGACGAGCGCGCGATCGATGAGCAGCGCCTGCGCGCCGCGGATCGCTTCGTGGAACGCGACGGCGACCAGACCGCACGCGACGCCGAGCAGGATCGTGAGGGCGAAGATGCGCTGGGGCTCGCTCGGCGCGAGGCGCAGCGACGCGGCGACGGCGCGGGCGCGCACGCGATCGAAGACGGCGCGCGCGCGCGAGGGGCGCGGTGCCGGCCCGAGCTCGGTCGTGGTCACAGGATCTCGCCCCACGAGGGCGCGACGGCGAACGCCGCGTGGATCAGGCCGACGTGCGAGTAGGCCTGCGGGTGGTTGCCCCAGAGCCGGCGGGCCGCGGGGTCCCAGTCCTCGGCGAGCAGCCCGGTGGGCGAGAGCGCGCCCAGCGCACGCTCGAGCTGCGCGCGCGCCGCGCTCCGCGCGCCGACCACCGCGAGCGCCTCGATCAGCCAGAACGTGCAGATCACGAACGCCACCGTCGGCGTGCCGAAGCCGTCGTCGGTCAGGTAGCGCTGCACCCAACCGCCGCGATCGAGCACGCGCTGGATGGTCGTGATCGTGGCCTGCAGGCGCCCGTCGTTCGGCGGAAGGAAGCGCAGCGTCGCCATCTGCAGCAGCGACGCGTCGAGCGCGTTGCCGCTCGAGGTGGAGGCGAACGCGCCGAGCTCGTCGCGGTAGGTGTCGCGCACGATCGAGGCGTGGATCCGCCGCGCCGCGACGGCGAACGCGTCGGCCTTCGTCGGCGCGTGGCGCAGCGCGATCTTGTGCGCGCGATCGGCGGCCGCCCAGCACATGAGGCTCGAGAAGGTCTGCGGCACCCACGCGGTGCGCATCTCCCAGATCGACGCGTCCGGCTGCCCGACCACGTCGATCGCGCGCTGCCCGAGGCGCATCACGAGATCGAGCGCGGGCCCCTCCAGCTCGGAGGCGAAGCGGTCGTCGAGGAACGCCGGCGCGAGCGCGAGCACCATCTCGCCGAAGACGTCGTTCTGCACGTGCTCGACCGCCCCGTTGCCGACGCGCACCGGGCCCTCGCCGTCGAAGCCCGCCCAGCCCGTCTCGATGCGCTCTTCGAGATCGGTGCGACCATCGATACGGAAGAGCGGCTTGAGCGCCAGGTCGGGCGCGCTCGCGGCGACGTTGAGGAGGAACTCGGTGAAGGCCTCGCGCTCCTCGAAGTGGCCGAGCAGCCGGAACGCGTCGAGCGCGTAGTAGGAGTCGCGCAACCAGCAGTACCGATAGTCCCAGGTGCGCCCGCTGCCGGGCGACTCGGGGATCGACGTGGTGAGCGCCGCGACGATCGCGCCCGTGTCCTCGTAGCAGTGGAGCTTGAGCGTGAGCGCCGAGCGGATGACCTCTTTCTGGTAGTGCGCCGGCACCTCGCAGTGCTTCACCCACGTGCGCCAGTAGCGCTCGGTCTCGAGCTGGAACCGATCGCAGAGCGGCGCGAGCGGCTCTTCGACCGGGGCGCCCCACGCGAGCACGAAGTGCTTGCGGCGCGTGAGCACGAAGGGCTGCGCGCTCTCGAGATACGCGAGCGGCACGTCGGTCGTGAGGCGCAGCTCCTCCGCGAACGCGTACGAGACGTGATTCGAGCCCGTCTCGCGACGCGGGACCGCCTTGCTCCATCCGAGGCGTGGATCGCACGAGACGCGGATGCGCGGCGTGCCCGAGAGCGGCTCCACGATGCGCACGAGCTTCTTCGGCCGGAACATCCGATCGTAGAGGCGGTATCGCGGGGCGAAGTCGAGGATGCGGAACGAGCCGTCCACGCAGTCGAAGCGTGTCTCGAGCACGTTCGTGTTCGTCAGGTAGCGCTGCACGCCGCGGCCGCCGTCGGCGGGCCCGATCGCGAAGCTGCCGCCTTCGGGATCGAGGAGCGCGCCGAACACGGGATCGGAGTCGAAGCGCGGCATGCAGCTCCAGACGATCGACCCCTCGGTGTGGACGAGCGCCGCGATCTGGCAGTTTCCGACGAGCGAGAGATCTTCGAGCCGCATCCGACGTGCGCCGGCAGCATTGTCTTGCATATCCAAGCAAACGTCGTATCTCGATCTCGTGCGACGCGCAGCCCGTTTCGTGGTGGTTCTCGTCGTCGGCCTCGCGGTTCTCACGTGGGGCGCGTACGTCCTGGTGGATCGCGCCACACGGAGCTGGTTCGAGACGGACACGATGCTGCGCGCCGAGCTCGTGGCGCGCGGTGCCGGCGAGCCGCTGATCCTGCGCACCGACCGAGGCGACACGGCCGGTGTGGCGTCGATCCTCACGCGCATCACGCGCGACGAGCGAATCCTCGGGACGGCGCTGTGCGGCGAAGAGCCGCAGCCCCGCGCGGAGACCGCGGAGTACCCGAGCACCCTCGATTGCACCGAGGTGCGACGCCGCGGCGAGACCGCCGGCGGCGCCTGGTTCTTCTCGACGGACGAGCCGGGCGGGCGCGTGCACGTCTCGGCGATCCCGCTCGACGGCGGCCCGCTCGTGCTCGTGCTCGTCCACGACCTCAGCTTCGTCGAGCGGCGCGAGCACGACGTCCAGCGCGTGATGCTGGTCGTCTTCGCCGTGCTCGCGCTCGCCGCCTCGCTCGTCACGCTGCTCGCGCAGCGCCTCGCGTGGCGCAGCTGGACCGATCAGCTCCGGCGCGTGCTGCGCGGAGAGGAAGCAGAGAAGCGGCGCGAGTTCCAGCCGCTGCTCCGCGACGTGCGCGAGCTCGCCGAGCGCCTCGCCGCCGAGCTCGAGCCGGAGCAGGGCGGCAACCGTTGGACGCCCGAGCGCCTGAAAGGCGTGCTGACGCGCGCGCTCGAAGGAGACCGCATCATCCTGGTCGCCAACCGCGAGCCCTACATCCACGAGAAGTCCGCCGACGGCGCGATCCGCGTCGTGCACCCGGCGAGCGGGCTCGTGACCGCGCTCGAGCCCGTCATGCGGGCCTGCTCGGGCACGTGGGTCGCGCACGGCAGCGGCACGGCCGACCGCGAGACCGCCGATGCGCAGGGTCACGTGCGCGTGCCGCCGGGCGAAGAGTCCTACGTGCTGCGGCGCGTGTGGCTCGGCCCCGAGGAGGAGCGCGGCTACTACTACGGCTTCTCGAACGAAGGGCTCTGGCCGCTCTGCCACGTGGCGCACGCGCGACCCACGTTCCGCGAGACCGACTGGCAGCACTACCGCGAGGTGAACCAGCGCTTCGCCGACGCCGTCTGCGACGAGGCCGACTCCGAGGACCCGATCGTCCTCGTGCAGGACTACCACTTCGCGCTCGTCCCGCGGATGATCCGCAAGCGCCTGCCGCGCGCGACGATCCTCACCTTCTGGCACATCCCGTGGCCCAACGCGGAGCGCTTCGGGATCTGTCCTTGGCGCGAGGAGCTGCTCGACGGGTTGCTCGGCTCGAGCATCCTCGGCTTCCACACGCAGCAGCACTGCAACCAGTTCCTCGACGGGGTCGACGCGTTCGTGGAGTCGCGCATCGATCGCGAGAAGCACGCGGTCGTGCAGGGCGGGCACACCACGCTCGTGCGCCCCTACCCGATCTCGCTCGAGTGGCCCTCGCGCTGGATGCGCGATCTGCCGCCTGCGGCCGCCTGTCGCGCCGAGATCTTCCGCGAGCTCGGCCTGCCCGAGAACGCGCTCCTCGGCGTGGGGATCGATCGGCTCGACTACACCAAGGGGATCGAGGAACGCCTGCTCGCGGTCGAGCGCCTCCTCGAGCGCCGTCCCGACCTCGTGGGTCGCTTCGTGTTCGCGCAGCTCGCGGCGCCGAGCCGCACCCAGATCCCGCGCTACCGCGACCTCGACCAGGCCGTCGAAGCGACGAGCGCGCGCATCAACGAGCGCTTCGGGCGCGGCGACTACCGGCCCATCGCGCTCTTGCGCGCGCACCACGAGCCGCCGACCGTGTATCGGTACTACCGCGCCGCCGACGTCTGTTACGTGAGCAGCCTGCACGACGGGATGAACCTCGTGGCCAAGGAGTTCGTGGCGGCCCGCGACGACGAGCGCGGCGCGCTCGTGCTCAGCCAGTTCACCGGCGCCGCGCGCGAGCTGACGGAAGCCTTGATCGTGAACCCCTACGATCTCGAGGAGGCGAGCGCGGCGATGGCCGCGGCGCTCGACATGACGCCCTCCGAGCAGACGGTCCGCATGCGCTCGATGCGCGCCGTCGTGGCCGAGCTGAACGTCTATCGCTGGGCCGGACGCATGCTCGTCGACGCGGCCTCGCTGCGCCGCAAGGAGCGCTTGAGCGGTCGTCTCACGAGCGACTGGGCGAGCTCGCGCGGGCCGGTGACCACGTGAAGGACGTGCTCGCGTCAGGGCAGCGTGATCGGCTCGCGCGCTTCGCGTGGTCGAGCACGCTCGTCGGCCTCGACTTCGACGGGACGCTCGCGCCGATCGTCGCGCGGCCCGAGGACGCCGAGCTGCGCCCGCGCACGCGCGAGCTCCTCGCCGCGCTCGCACGCGCCTACCCGGTCGCGGTGCTCTCGGGGCGCGCGCGCGACGACGTGAGCGCCCGTCTGCGCGGCATCCCTCTGCGGGCCATCATCGGCAACCACGGGCTCGAGCCGAGCCGCGCGCTCGACCGATGCCGCCGCGTCGTCACGCGCTGGACGCCCGTGCTCGAGGCGGCCCTCGCGAGCGAGCCCGGCGTCGAGATCGAGGACAAGACGTACTCGCTCGCGATCCACTTCCGGCGTGCACGCATGCGACGCGCGGCCCACGCCCGCATCCTCGCCGCGATCGCGCGGCTCGACGGCCCTCCCCGCGTCGTCGGCGGCAAGCTCGTCGTGAACGTCCTGCCGCCGGGCGCACCCCACAAGGGGATCGCGCTCTTGCGACTGCGCGACGCGCTCCGCGCCGACACCGCGATCTACGTCGGCGACGACGTCACGGACGAGGACGTCTTCGCGCTCGACGATCCCGGGCGTCTTCTCTCCATCCGCGTGGGCGCGGGCCGTCGCAGCGCGGCGCCCTTCTACCTCCGCTCCCAGGCGGCCATCGACGAGCTGCTCGAAACGCTCGTCGCGCTCCGGAAGCGAATCGGGCATCGTGTGCGCGACGGAGAGCTCCTGCCCCCATGAAGCGAAGGCCCCTGCGCCCCGATCCTTCGACGCCGCCCCTCGATCTGCCCCGCCTCGAGCCCGCGCTCGAGCTCATGCGGGCGCTCTGGACGGTCAACCACGAGCTCGAGCGGCTCTCGATGCGCATGACGCAGTCGCTCGGGATCACGGCGCAGCAACGCATGGTGCTCCGCATCGTCGGCCGCTTCCCCGGGATCACGGCCGGCCGTCTCTCGGCGCTGCTCTGCGTCGACGGGGCGACGGTGTCGACCACGCTCGCGCGGCTCGAGCGGCGCGGCCTGCTCCGGCGCGAGCGCGATCCGCGCGACCTCCGACGCGTCGCGGTCGGGCTCACCCCCGCGGGCCGCGCCCTCGACGGGCCCACCACCGGCACCGTCGAGGCGGCCGTCACCGCCGTGCTCGCGCGGACGCCACGCGCGAAGCTGAGCGCCACCCACGCGGTGCTCGCGTCCCTCGCCGAGGCCATGCACGACGAGGAAGGGCCGACGCGACCGCGACGGAAACGCGCACCCACGGGCGCGGCGTCGCGGGCAGCCCGAGCCCGCTGACCGCGCGGGGCCGCCACGTGCAGACCTTGCGTCCGGGCTCGCAGCGATTGCGCTCCGGCCTCGCGGCGCGCTGCGAACCGACGCGATTTCGCGGGCACGCGAAGTGCTCCGAGCGCGCACATGTCACGCGCCGAGCGTGCAGCGCCAGCGGGTTCGGTTCGCATCGTCGTGGGGCACTCGCTCGACGACGCGGGCGACGACGCGCTGCGTGAAGCCGTCTCCATCTCGGACTACGCCGTGGTCCAGGAGATCGTGGTGGTCCACGCGCTCGAGGACGACTACGCCGATCAGCCCTCGCGCGTCGCCGCCGTGTCGCGCGCGAGCAGCGCGCTCGTCGAGCACCTCGCCAGCGCCGGCCCCGGGAAGATCCCGCTCCGCTCGGAGATCCGCTTCGGCCGCGCCGGCGCTGTGCTCGACGAGGTCGCCCGCGAGCTGGGAGGCGACCTCGTGATCGTCGGCGGCCAGCGCCACCACGGCGGAGGGCGCGTGCGGGGCGGCTCCACCGCGGCCGAGCTCCAGCGCACGAGCGCCGCGCCCGTGCTGATCGCACACCCGCGCTACCTCGCCGTCGACGCGTCCGTGCAGGCACTCCGCCGCCGCGCGCTCGCGGGAAAGCGCCACGACGCAGCGACGGCGGCCGAGCCCGCGGAAGCGGTCAAGCCCGCGGAAGCAGTCGTTCCAGCGTCTCCGCGAGCTCGTCGATCCTGACGGGCTTGGTGAGGTAGCGCGCGAAGCCGGCCTCTTCGGCGCGCTTGATGTCACGCGGCATCGCCGACGCCGAGAGCGCGATCACGGGCGTGCCCGCCGTGACGGACATCGCGCGCAGGCGACGCAGGACTTCGTACCCGCTGATGCCGGGGAGGTTGATGTCGACGATCACGATCGCCGGCTTCAGCGCCTCCGCGAGCTGCACGCCGAGCTCCCCGGTCGGCGCGGTGACCAGCTTGCCGACGCCGAGATCGCGGATGACCTCGTCCATGAAGGCGAGGTTCGCAGGGTTGTCCTCGACGTAGAGGAGGGTGTGGCTGCGGGCGAGCGCTGCCTCGCTCCGGACTGCCGGGAGCTGCGAGGTCCGCATCTCGGGCGTCACGTCGATCGGCAGCTCCACCCAGAACTCGCTGCCCTGCCCTTCCGTGCTCCGGAACCCCACGCGGCCGTTCATCATCTCCGCGAGGCGCTTGGTGAGCGCGAGCCCGATGCCCGTGCCCTCGATGGGGCCGGTCTCCTGGCCGGCGCGGTAGAAGGCCTGGAACATGCGCTCTTGTCGATCGGCCGGGATCCCCGGCCCGTCGTCGACGACGCTGAGGCGCACCCAGCCGCCGTCGACCTTCGTGCGAAGCCACGCGGTGCCGCCGACCTTTCCGTACTTCACCGCGTTCGAGAGGAAGTTGAGGACGATCTGCACCAGGCGCGTGCGATCGGCGCGCACGACCGGCACCCGGTCGGGCTCGAACGGATCGATGACGAGCGAGATCTTGCGAGGCTCGGCGAGCGCGCGGAGCGCAGGGAGGACCTCGTCGTAGACCTCGCGCACGGCGACGGCCTCGAGCGAGAGCGGCACCGCGCCCGCCTCGATCCGCGCGAGGTCGAGCACGTCGTCGATCAGGCGCAAGAGGTGCTCGCCCCCCTTGAGCACGTGCTCGACGAGGCGTCGGGGCCGCTCGCCGAGCGAGGCGTCGCGCTGGATCAGCTGCGCGAACCCGAGCACCGCGTTCAGCGGCGTGCGCAGCTCGTGGCTCATCGAGCGCAGGAACTCCGACTTCGCGTCGTTGGCCGCCTCGGCGCTCTTGCGCGCGTCGTCGAGCTCGCTCGCGCGGCGCACGTCGTCGGTGAGGTCGTAGACCATCTTCACGCGCCCGCCTTCGGGCGTGATGCGGTCGACGATGCGGAGCGAGCGCCCGTCGCGCGTACGGACCTCGAACGCGCCGCTCGGCGCGCGGTGGTAGGCGAGGCGCCGCTTGCGGTGCTGCTCGGCGGTCTCGGATCCGAGCTCGAGCATCTCGAGCTCGCTCGCGAGCAGATCCTCGAAGCGCGCCCCGATCACCGGCCCCGACCAGGTCGACGGGAAGTTCCGGCGGTAGACGCTGTTGCAGAGCACGAGCCGATCGTCGGCGTCGAAGATCGCGAGCGCGTCCTGCACCGACTCGAGCGCGCTCAAGAGGCGCTCGTGGGCCACGCGGGCGGCGCGCTCGACCGCCCGGCGCTCGGTGATGTCGCGGATCGCGGCGACGACGAGCCGCCCGCGCGGCGTCTCGATCGGGCTCAGCGCGATCTCGACCGGGAACTCCGTGCCGTCGCGGCGCCGCGCCCAGAGATCGCGGCCCATGCCCATCGCGCGCGTGCGGGCCGACCCCGCGTAGCTCGATCGGTGCGCGACGTGCGCGTGACGGAGCCGCTCGGGCAGGAGGACCTCGATGGGCTGGCCGAGCAGCTCGCTCCGCGCCCACCCGAAGAGGCTCTCGGCGAGCGAGTTCACCCGCACGATCCGTCCTCCGGGATCGGTGATGACCATCGCATCGGGCGCCGACTCGAAGAGCGCGACGCCCGTGCCGTCGAACCACTCGCTCTCCGGCTCCGGTCCCTCGAGCGTCACGGGCGGGCCTCCGCGCGGGGGATGCGGAGCACGAAGCACGCGCCCGGAACGGCGCCGTCCACCGCGATCGTGCCGCCGTGCGCCTCGACCGCGGCACGGCAGAACGCGAGCCCGAGGCCGCGCCCCGAGCGGCTCGCGCCCGCGGTCGACTCGATCTGCACGAAGGGATCGAAGATCCGCTCGCGCATCGCCTCGGGGATCCCCGTGCCCGAGTCGCGCACGCGCAGCTCGAGCCGGCCGCTCTCTTCGCGCGCCTCGAGGTGGACCTCACCGCGCGCGGGGACGTGGCGAATCGCGTTGTCGACGAGGTTCTCCAGCACGCGTCGCAGAAGGTCGGCGTCGATCCACCACGAGAGCCCGGCCGCCGCATCGGCCGTGAGCACCGCGCGGCGGCTCTCGGCATAGACGCGCGCCGACTGCGCCACCGACGTGATCAGCGCGCCCACGTCGGCCTGCGACGGCAGCGCGACCAGGCGCCCCTCGTCGGAGCGCGAGAGGTCGAGCAGGTTCAGCACCAGCTGCTGCAGGCGATCGCACTGCTCGCGAATCGCCACGGCGGACTCGCGCGCCCCATCTCCCACGTCTTTCGCACGCGCGAGGATGTCGGCGTGCAGGCGCATCACGCCGAGCGGGTTCTTCAGGTCGTGGACCACGAACGTCGTCAGCCGCTCCTTCTGCAGCTGGACGCGCAGGAGGTCGTCGCGCTGGCGTCGGATCTCGACGAGCTGCTCGCGCACCTCGGCACCGAGCCGATGGAGCCGCAGGAGCGTCTCGACGCGCGCGAGCAGCTCGGTCGGGCGCACGGGCTTGGTCAGGAAGTCGACGGCGCCGGCCGCGCGCGCGCGATCGAAGGTGTCGACGTCGCGGAGCGCCGTCACGAACACCACGGGCACGTCGCCGCCCGGTAGCGCACGCAGGCGCTCGAGCGTCGCGAACCCGTCGAGCCCCGGCATGCGCACGTCGAGCAGGACGAGATCGAAGGGCGCCTGCTCGAAGCGCGCGATCGCGTCCGCGCCGTTCGCGCACTCGACGACCTCCATCGACTCCGAGGCGAGCGTCTCCACGACGAGCAGTCGATTCGTCTCGACGTCGTCCACCACGAGCACGCGCGGCGCTTGGAGCCCGGCCACCGGCTCATCGGTCTCACACGACGGGCGCCGAGGCAAGCCGGCGAAACATCGAGGCGCACCGGGCGACGGCGGGAGGGGGACCGCTCAGGGCATCGCGGCGCCTCCGTGGCAGCTGGATCCCTCGGAAACGGGGGCGGCAGGCCGCAAGACGAGCAACAACGCCCCGAGCGCGAGCGTCAAGGCCATGGCGCGCGAGAGCACCGGAGACCGCGTGAACGAAACCCGGCCCAGCGCGAGCCCGGCGAGAGTCACCACGAGCCCGCTGGTCACCGCGAAGGCCGCCATGAGCAGCGCGCCGCTGCCGCTCGACGCGGTGCTGGCCGCCGCGAGCACGGCGGCCGCGAGCGCACCGCACGGAAGGAGCGCGCTCGCCACGCCGAGGCCGAGCGGGGTTCCGCGTGCGCGAGAGACGAGCGCCGTCGAGATGCGCGCGAGGCGCTCGCGCAGCGTGGGCGCGCGTGGGCCGAGGCCGAGGGGCGTGGGCGTCGCGGAGGCGGGTCGGACGGGACGTGGCCAGAGCTGCAGCGCGACGAGGGAGAGCGAGAAGGCGAGCCCCACCGAGAGCAGCGCCTCGCTCCACGCCGGCACGAGCTCGCTCACGCCGCCACCGACGGCGCCGCCGATCGCGCCGAGCGTCACGTAGCCGAGCACGCGCCCGAGCTGGTAGCGCAGCACGCGGGACGGCGACGAGGCGCCCGCCGGATCGAGCGCGGCGAACGCCTGGAGCGGTCCACACATGGCCACGCAGTGGAGCGAGCTGCCCGCTCCGAGCGTGAGCCCCAGCACGATCGCGCCGAGCATGCTGCGCGTCCGTGCAAGCGGAAGGCCGCGCGCTTCCCTCGCGAGACTGCGGGCGCGAGCCCTCGGCGGACGCAGAACTTGCGTCGAGGGCGAACCCCTTGCGCTGCACCGACGGCGAAAACGTCGGATGGAGCCGAGTTTCCGATGGCCCGGACCGTGCCTCGGGGCGGGCGTGGTCTCCGCGCCCTCGTTCCCTCGCTCGCCCGCGGCCGTGTCGGTCGGCGCGGCGTGCGCGCATTGCGGAACGACGATCGGCGCCGAGCCGATCCGGGACGAGAGCGGCCGCGTCTACTGCTGCACGGGCTGCTCGAGCGTCGCGACGCTGCTCCGCGAGAACGGACTCGACCGCAAGTACTACGACCTGCGCGGCTGCGCCGAGCCGCCCGTCGCGTTCGCCGATCCGAGCCGCCGCGATCTCGCGTGGCTGGAGCCGCTCGCGGCCCAGCTCGCCGACGGTGCCGTCGGAACGGTGACGCTCGACGCCCAGGGCCTGCACTGCACCGCGTGTGTGTGGCTGCTCGAGCAGCTCTTCCGGCGCACGCCCGGCGGCATCCGGCTCGTCGTGGACCCGAGCATCGGGCGCATCGAGATCTGGGCGCACAAGGAGTTCGACCTGCGCGGCTACGTGCGCGAAGTCGAGCGCTTCGGCTACGTGGTCGGCCCGAGCACGAAGAAGCCGAGCGAGAAGAGCGATGCGCTCCTCGTCCGCACCGCCGTGACCGTGGCGCTCGCGATGAACGCGATGACGTTCGCGCTCGCGCTCTACCTCGGCCTGAGCAGCGGCCTCGCCGCCACGGCCGCCCGCGTGCTCGAGAGCGTGCTCGCCGCCGCCGCCGTCGCCGTGGGCGCCCCGCCGATCCTCTCGAGCGCGTGGGCCTCGCTCCGCGCGCGCATGCTCTCCCTCGACGTGCCGATCGCGCTCGGCATCGTGCTCGCGGGCACGAGCACCGCGGTCTCGGTCATCGTCCACCACGACCCGGGCTACGCCGACACGCTGGCCGTGTTCGTCGCGCTGATGCTCGTGGGGCGCTGGCTCACCGAGCGCACGCTCCGCAAGGATCGCGACCGCCTGCTCGAGGATCCCGGCGTGGATGGCCTCTACGCGCGCCGCATCGACGCGAGCGGCACCCACGTCGTGCGCGCCTCGTCGATCGCGAAGGGGGATCGCCTCGCCCTCGGCCCGGGCGAGGTCGTCCCGGTCGCGGCGCAGCTCGACGTCGCGGGCACCTTCTCTCTCGAGTGGATCTCCGGCGAGCCCGAGGCCCGCCTCGTCGCCGCCGGCGAGGTGCTGCCTGCCGGCGCCGTGCACGTGACGGGCGAGCTCGTGACGATGCGCGCGCAGGAGGACTTCGCGAGCTCGGCGCTCAAGTCGCTCCTGATGCGGCCGAGCGAGCGCCAGAGCCACGCGTCGTCGTTCTGGGAGCGCATCGCGCGCTGGTACGTCGGCCTCGTGCTCGGCCTGGCCGCGGTGACCTTCGCCGGCTGGTGGCTCGCCACGGGCGATCTCGCACACGCGCTCGACACCACCACGGCGCTCCTCGTCGTGACGTGCCCGTGTGGCCTCGGCATCGCGACGCCGCTCGCCTACACGCTCGCGCTCGGGATCCTGCGGCGCCGCGGCCTCTTCGTGCGCCGCGCCGATCTGCTGGATCGAGCTGGCGACGTGCGCCGCATCGTCTTCGACAAGACGGGCACGCTGACGACGGGCCGCTCGCACCTGGTCTCGACACGCTCGCTCGAGGCGCTCTCGCGCACCGACCGCGCGAAGCTCGTGGGCCTCGCGCGCGCGTCCTCGCACCCGGCGAGCGCCGCGATCGCGCGCGAGACGAAGAACGAGCCCGCCGTGGTGCTCGAGGACGTGCACGAGGTCGTCGGCGCCGGTGTCGAGGGCCGGTCCGGCGCGAGCGTGGTGCGCCTCGGTCGCGCCGATTGGGCCGCCCCGAGCGAGTGGCGGGGCATCGGCGGCCTCGTGTTCTCCGTCGACGGCCACGTGCGCGCGCGCTTCGCGCTCGAAGAGACGCTGCGCCAGGACGCGCGGAGCGAGCTCGAGGGCCTCGCGGCGCGCGGGCTCGAGCTCCGCGTGCTGAGCGGCGACGATCCGAGCCGCGTGGCGCGCGTCGCCGAGCAGGTCGGGATCGCGCAGGACCACGCGGAGGGCGGCGCGAGCCCCGAAGAGAAGGCCGAGCGGATCGCCGAGCTCGACCGCCACGACACGATGTTCGTGGGAGACGGCCTGAACGACACGCTGGCGATCTCGCGTGCGTTCGTCTCCGGGACGCCCTCGATCGAGCGTCCCTTCGTCCCCGGTCGCGCGGACTTCTACTTCGTGACGGCGGGCCTCGCGCCGATCCGCGCGCTCTTCGTGGTGGCCGCGCGCGTGCGCGCCGTCGCGCGCACCAACCTCACGATCGCCGTTCTCTACAACGGGATCGCCGTGACCCTCGCGATGGCCGGGATGATGCGCCCCTGGCTCGCCGCGATCTTGATGCCGCTCTCGTCGATCGCGCTGGTGACCCTGGCCCGCGTGCGCATGCAGGAGGCGTCTTGGACGCGCTGATTCTCACGATGTTCGTCTCTCTCGTGCTCGCGGCGGGCTTCGTCGCGATGTTCGCGTGGCTGCTCCGCGGCCGCACGTTCGACCACGCCGACCGCCTCGCGCTCCTGCCCATGGACGACGACGCGGCGCCCCGCGCCCCCTCTCCCAGCTCCCCGTCCCGGAGCTCCTCCGAGCCCTGACCGACTCTCGCTCGCCACGAGCGCTCTTCTCTCCAACCCGAGGCAACCGATGACCACCGCTGCAACCGACAACCACGACAGCGTGCCCGAGACGAAAGCGAAGTCGTCCGGCGGCACGCGGACGATCGTGTACGACGACGCCACTCCCCGAAACTTCGCCTTCGCGTCCGTCGTGTGGGGCATCGTCGGCATGCTGGTCGGCGTCATCGTCGCCCTGCAGATGGCGTTCTGGCAGGCGAACATCTCGCCCTTCCTGACGTTCGGGCGCCTCCGCCCGCTGCACACGAACGCGGTCATCTTCGCGTTCGTCGGCAACATGCTCTTCGCCGGCGTCTACTACTCGACGCAGCGCCTGCTCAAGACGCGCATGGCGAACGACCTGCTCTCGAAGATCCACTTCTGGGGCTGGCAGCTCATCATCGTCTCGGCCGCCCTCACGCTCCCGCTGGGCCTCACGCAAGGCAAGGAGTACGCGGAGCTGATCTGGCCGATCGACATCGCCGTCACGCTCATCTGGGTCGTGTTCGCGGTGAACATGTTCTGGACGATCGCGATCCGGAACGAGAAGCACCTCTACGTCGCCATCTGGTTCTACATCGCGACGATCGTCACGATCGCGATCCTCTACATCGTCAACAACCTCGCGCTGCCCGTCTCGTCGTACCTCAGCTACGGCGTGTTCGGCGGCGTGCAGGACGCGCTCGTGCAGTGGTGGTACGGCCACAACGCCGTCGCCTTCTTCCTGACGACCCCGATCCTCGGGATCATGTACTACTTCGTGCCGAAGGCGGCCGAGCGCCCGGTCTACAGCTACCGCCTCTCGATCGTTCACTTCTGGTCGCTGGTCTTCCTCTACATCTGGGCCGGCCCGCACCACCTCCTCAACACGTCGCTGCCCGAGTGGGCGCAGACGCTCGGCATGATCTTCAGCCTGATGCTCTGGGCGCCGAGCTGGGGCGGCATGATCAATGGCCTGCTCACCCTGCGCGGCGCGTGGGAGCGCTTGCGCGTCGACCCGGTGCTCAAGTTCTTCGCGGCCGGCGTCACGTTCTACGGCATGGCGACCTTCGAGGGCCCGATGCTCTCGATCCGCTCGGTCAGCGCGCTCGCGCACTACACGGACTGGATCATCGGCCACGTCCACGGTGGCGCGCTCGGCTGGAACGGCATGATGGCGGCCGGAATGCTCTACTGGATGATTCCTCGCCTCTACGGCAAGGAGCTCCACTCGCGCTCGGCGGCGAACGCGCACTTCTGGACCGGCACCTTCGGCATCCTGCTCTACGTCGTCGCGATGTACGCGTCGGGCGTCACGCAGGGCCTGATGTGGCGCGCGGAGGCGCCCGGCGGCGGCCTGCTCTACCCGACGTTCGTCGAGACGGTCGACGCGATCCGCCCGCTCTACTGGCTGCGCCTCGTGGGCGGCACCGTCTACCTGCTCGGCTTCATCGTGATGGCGTGGAACCTCGTCATGACGGTGCGCGGCGCCAAGCTCGTCGAGAACAAGATCGAGGTCCCGGCGACGGTCGTCGACGACGACAAGGTCCCGATGATCAAGATCCTCTTCTCGCCCCCCGTCCTGCTCTCCATCGTCGTCGTCGTGATGTGCATCGCCGCCGGCATGGTGGGCGAGCTCGCGAGCGGCGCGACGCTGGTGATGGCCGGTGCGGTCGCGATCCTCGGCACCATCGCGATGGAAGCGGCGCGCAAGAACGGCGGTCCCGCATGGCACCACCTGCTCGAGGGCCGCGCGCTGCCCTTCACCGCGCTCGCCGCGATCTCGGTCCTCGTCGGCGGTATCGCCGAGATCGTTCCGACGGTCGTCATCGGCGCCAACGAGGCCGCCTCGACGTCCCACCAGCCCTACACCGCGCTCGAGGTCGAGGGCCGTGACGTGTACGTCAGCGAGGGCTGCTACACGTGCCACTCGCAGATGATCCGTCCCTTCACGTGGGAGACGGCTCGCTACGGTGCGCCGTCCACCTCGGAGGACTCGATCTGGGATCACCCCTTCCAGTGGGGTAGCAAGCGCACGGGCCCGGACCTCGCGCGCGAGGGTGGTCGCTACCCGGACGTCTGGCACGCGCGTCACATGGAGGACCCGCGCTCCACGTCGCCGGGCTCGATCATGCCGCCCTACCCGCACCTCCGGACGTCGCACATCGACTTCTCGGGCACGCAGGGCAAGGTCCGCGCGCTCCAGACGCTCGGCATCCCCTACACCGACGAGCAGGTCGCGCACGCCGAGGAGGACGCGCGGGCCCAGGCCGAGGGCATCGTCCAGGGTCTCGCCGCCGACGAGCAGCTCGACCCCGACTCGCAGCTGGTCGCGCTCATCGCGTACCTGCAGCGCCTCGGCCACGACACGTCGGCGTTCACGCCGGCGCGTGATGCGACGGCGCCCGTCGCGACCGCCAGCGCGGAAGGAGCCACGCCATGAGGGACATCGCGCACGACTTCTTCACCCACAGCCCCGCGATGGCGGGACCGCTCGTCGCGCTGGTCCTCTTCTTCGTGGTGTTCACCGCGGCGCTCTTCCGCGTGCTCCGCACCCGTCCCGCCGACTGGGCCTCGCAGGCCGCCCTGCCGCTCGACGACGCCCCCACGGCCTCCCCCTCGAACGACCACGGAGCGAAGTCATGAGCCAGCAAGAGCTGAAGACCGATCCCATCCAGGGAAAGATCGTCCACGAGTACGACGGCATCGAGGAGGCCGACAACCAACTGCCGCTCTGGTGGCTCGCCACCTTCGCCGGCACGGTGATCTTCGCGCTCGTGTACTGGCAGGTGTACGAGACGTGGGGCGTCGCGCCGAGCACGAGCGAGATCTACGCGGCCGAGATGGCCGAGCGGCTCACGAGCGGCGGCGAAGTGACCGATGATGTCCTCGTGACCCTCTCTGCCGACTCCTCCACCACCGAGAGCGGGCACCAAGCGTTCGTCACCAACTGCGTCGTCTGCCACGGCGACCGCGGGCAGGGAAACATCGGCCCGAACCTGACCGACGACCACTGGATCCACGGCGGCGCGCCCACGGACATCTACGCGACCGTTCGCGATGGTGTCGGCACGCGCGGCATGCCGCAGTGGGGCCCGGTGCTCGGCGATCGCACGCTCCAGGCGGTCGTCGCCTACGTGCTCACGATCCGCGACACGAACGTGGAAGGGCCCCGTGGGCCCGAGGGCGAGCTCTACGTGCCCGGCGGCGCGCAGCCGGCCACCGACGTCGCGGCGCCCGCCGACGGCACCGCGCCCGCGGACGGCGCAGCCCCCGCCGAAGGTGCGGCGCCGGCCGACGGCACCGCGCCCGCCGAGGGCGCAGCGGCCGACGGAACTGCCCCTGCGGAAGGTGCTGCCGCCGCCCCGACGGAGGCCGCTCCGACGGAAGCAGCCGCACCGGCCGAAGGCGCCGCGGCGCCGACCCCGCCGCCCTCGTCGGCCGCTCCGTAACGAACCGTTTCGTCACGGAGAGGCTCTCATGGGGTGGGAGTAGAGTAGAGGTTCCATGCCTGGCCCTGCGACGAACGGACCCTCCGGCGACGGAAAGAAGCACCTGACCGTCTACGATCGAGCCTCGTCGCTCGGCAAGGACGGCCACCGCAACTACGTGCACCCGGCCGACGTGAAGGGACGCTTCACGACGGCCCGGCACGTGGTGTTCGCCATCCTGGGCATCATCCTCGTCTTCGTTCCGTGGATCCGCATCGCGGGCCGGCCGGCGCTCTTCCTCGACGTGCCGGCCCGTCGCTTCTTCCTGTTCGGCGCGTCGTTCAACGCGCAGGATTTCTGGCTCGCGTTCTTCCTCGCGACGGGTCTGCTCTTCACGCTGCTCTTCGTGACCACCGTGCTCGGCCGCGTGTGGTGCGCCTGGGCCTGCCCGCAGACGGTGTTCCTCGAGGGCGTGTTCCGTCCGATCGAGCGCTTCCTCGAGGGCCCGCGCAACGAGCGCCTCCGCCGCAACGCCGGGCCGCGCAACTTCGACTTCTGGTGGCGCAAGATCGCCAAGCACGCGCTCTTCGTCCTCGCCGCCGGCCTCATCGCCCACGCGTTCCTCGCCTACTTCGTCTCGATCCCTTCGCTGATCGAGATGGTGCAGAGCAGCCCGTCCGAGCACGCGACGGCGTTCGCGTGGATGGTGGTCGTCACGGCGCTCCTCTACGGAAACTTCGCCTGGTTCCGCGAGCAGCTCTGCCTGATCATCTGCCCCTACGGGCGCCTGCAGTCGATCCTGACCGACGACGACTCGCTGGTCGTCGGCTACGACGCGCGCCGCGGCGAGCCGCGCGGCAAGGGCAAGGGCCGGGACGGGCTCGGCAGCTGCGTCGACTGCGATCGCTGCGTGGCCGTGTGCCCGACCGGCATCGACATCCGCAACGGCCTCCAGCTCGACTGCATCGGCTGCACGCAGTGCATCGACGCGTGCGACGAGGTGATGGACAAGCTGAAGCAGCCGCGGGGCCTGGTCCGCTACGACTCGCTTCGCTCGTTCCAGGGCGGCAAGCGCCGCTTCCTGCGCCCGCGCGTGTTCGCGTACGTGGGCGCGGGCCTGCTCGGCCTCACGGTCGCCACGTTCGCGATGCGCTCGCGCACGCCCTTCGAGTCGAACCTCCTGCGCATGCGCGGCATGCCCTACGTCGTCGAGGGCGATCTCGTGCGGAACACCTTCGAGCTGCACGTGATCAACAAGCAGGATCACCCGCTCGTGCTGCACCTCACCGAGGAGCTGCCCGAGGGCATCGAGGCCCCGATCCCCGACGAGGTGCGCCTCGAGGCGCTCGAGAACCACCCGATGACCATCGTCGCGCGCGGCCCCCGCGAGGCCTTCCACGCCGGCGCCACGCTCACCGTGGTCGTCACCACGGACGACGAAGGCACGCCCTACGAGCACCGCGAGACGGCGCCCCTCCTCGGCCCGCGCTGACCGAGGCGTCAGCGGACGATGCGCGTCACGAAGACGTCGATCGCCCCGATGCCCGTCTGCCCGTCGAACACGCCCAACGTGATGCCCCCGACGTAGACCCGACCCGAGGCGTCGAGCGCGACTCCGAATCCTTGGTCGCCCGCCGAGGTGCCGAACTGGTGGCTCCACATCTCGGTTCCACCGGCTCCGTAGCTACGGACGAACGCGTCGGCTGATCCGAAGCTGGACTGCCCCGGCAGTGCGTCCGCCACATTGCCCGTGACGAACACGCTTCCTCCGGCCACGGCGGCGGCGCTGATCCCGTCGACGCCGGTCGTACCGAACTGCCTCGTCCACAGCTCGCTCCCGTTCGACGCGTACCGGCGCACGAACGCGTCGATCGCGCCGGCCGAAGTCTGGCCCGGAAGCGCCCCGTCGACGTATCCGGCCACGTAGACCCCCGTCGAGTCGGCGGCGCTGGCAAGCACCGTATCGAGCCCGGCCGTACCGAACTGCTGCGTCCAGGACGCCGTTCCTTCGAGCGTGAACGCGCGGACGAACGCGTCGTCGGCGCCCGAAGACGACTGCCCCGGCAGAGTGTCGCGCGTGTAGCCCGACGCGTAGAGCTCACGATCGAAGAGGCTCAGGGCGTTCACGCGATCGAGGCCCGTGCTGCCGAACTGCTGGGTCCAGCCCTCCGAGCCGTCCGCGGTGTACCGTCGAACGAACGCGTCGCCTGTGCCTGCGCTCGACTGTCCCGGCAGTGTTCCCGACGTCGTGCCTCCGACGTACACGTTGCCGCTCGGATCGACGGCCAACGCAGCCGCCTCATCCAAGCCGGTCGTACCGAACTGGCGTGTCCACCGCTCCATCCCATCGGGCGCATACCTGCGGACGAACACGTCTTCGCCGCCGCTGCTCGCCTGCCCAGGCAGGCTGCCGTACGTGTAGCCTGCGACGTAGACGTCTCCTCCCGCTTCGATCGCGAGCGCGTAGATCCCGTCGTCCTCCGCGGTCCCGAACTGCCGCGTCCAGAGCTCGGTTCCGTCCGCTGCGTACTTCCGGATGAAGGCGTCCTCGCTTCCGGCGGCCGTCTGGCCGGGCATCACCCCGAGCGTGTAGCCGACGACGTACGTGTTCCCGCTGGCGTCGACCATCGTCCCGTACGCGTAGTCGGACAGAGTGCTTCCGAACTGCCGCGTCCAAGGAGTCCCGACGCAGGTTCGGTCGTGCGTGGGCGAGCCCGGCTGATCCTCCACGTCACCGAGCGCGCAGGTCCCCCACGATTCGCAGGCGGCTGCGTTGGGCTCGGCGCTGAACGTTCCGCTGCCGCACGGGGCACAATCGCGGTCGCTCATCGTCGTGCCCTCGTGCGCGATGTGCTCGCCGGCCGTGCAGTTCCGCCAGGCTACGCAGGCCGTCCGCGGGTCACCGTCGTCGTCCCAAGTGCCCGCCGAGCACGGCTGGTTGCCCGCGTCCCCCGCGCCGCCCGCGTCGCTCGGAGCACAACGACCATCCGCCCCGACGGCGTACCCGGTCGCGCACGTCTGCCCCGACGGACACCCTGCAAGGAACAGGGTCCCGACGAGCCATGCCGCGTTCGTACGAGCTCGCATCGCAACACTCCCTCTCGTCGATCAGGCTCTCGTTGAGTCAGGCGACGATGATCCGACCCGCCTGCCCACGCAGGGGGAGAGCGCGGCGACCGCAAGCGTACGTGTTCCCGAGGGGGGCCAGCGTCGGCCGCCGGGCCCTCGGGACACGCAGGCCCCGGCCAACACCAGCATCGCGAGCGCCGCCGCACGGCACGTGCGCGTCCGGCATCGGGGCGTCCACGTTCGCGTCACGGCCGCCGTCGGGCAGGTTCGCGGACGCGTCGGGAGCGACGCACGCCCCGCCCACCTCGCTCGTGCCCGCCGGGCACGCCGTCGTCGGGCCGCACGCGGGCAGTGTGCTCAGCACGAGCACCAGGACCAGCGCGGGCGATGGACGAGGCGAGCGCATCAGAAATTGCAGACCCGGGGGCTTGCGCCGGTGTTGCAGGTCACGCCCGCCGGGCAATCGTCGTCGCTGACGCAGAAGGTGGTGCAGCGGTTGTGGGTCGCGTCGACCATGCGGCAGACGCCGTCGTGCAGGGTCGGCTCGCCGCAGCGCGCATCGCCCGCCGCGTCGAGCGTCATGCAGTCCGTCATGCGGAATGCCGTCTGCGCCTCGCAGGTGCTCACCGCGAGCGTGCACACCATGGCGGTCACGCCGTCCACGCTCGTCAGCGAGCTCGCGCGCACGTAGGGGCGGCCGTTGCCGAAGCAGCTCCCGTTCGGGGCGCCGGCGCCGCTCGCGTCCTCGCGCCACAGGCAGTGGTTTCCGGCAGGAACAGGGTCCGCCGCGCCCGTCGTCGGGTCGTCGTACGTCATCGGCACGCACAGCTCTCCCGCGTGGCACTCCGCGTCCCGCGTGCACGTCCCGCACGTCGCCACGCTGTCCGGCGTGAAAGGGACGCACGCATGAGCCGGGGTGCATCCCTCCGTCGCAGCGCAGTCGTCGTTCGTGAGGCACTCCACGCACGTCATCGCCGCGGCGTCGCACACCGGCGTGGCCGTCAAGTGCGTGCAGTCCGTGCTCGCGCCGCAGCCCTCGCACGTGTGCGAGGCGCTACAGACCGATGCATCCGCCTCCGTGCAGTGCGCGTTCGTCAGGCACCCGACGCACGTGTCCGTCGCCACGTCGCACTGCGGCGTCGTGCCCGTGCACGCCCCGCCGCACGGCACGTGCGCGTCCGGCATCGGGGCGTCGACGTTCGCGTCACTGCCCCCGTCGGGCAGGTTCGGGGACGCGTCGGGGGCGACGCACGCCCCGCCCACCAGGCTCGTGCCCGCCGGGCACGCCGTCGTCGGGCCGCACGCGGGTATGCTCAGCGCGAGCACGAGGACGAGCGCCGGCGATGGACGAGGCGAGCGCATCAGAAATTGCAGACCGGCGGCGACGCCGCGCTGTTGCAGGAAAAGCCGGGCTTGCAGTCGTCGTCGCTGCCGCAGAAGGTGGTGCAGCGGTTGTGGGTCGCGTCGACCATGCGGCAGACGCCGTCGTGCAGGGTCGGCTCGCCGCAGCGCGCATCGCCGGTGAGGTCGAGCGTCATGCAGTCCGTCATGCTGAAAGCCGCCTGGGCCTCGCACGTGCTCGACCGGAAGGTGCACACCATCGCGGTCACGCCGTCCACGCTCGTCAGCGAGCTCGCGCGCACGTACGGGCGGCCATTGCCGAAGCAGCTCCCGTTCGGGGCGCCGGCGCCGCTCGCGTCCTCGCGCCACAGGCAGTGGTTTCCGGCAGGCACAGGGTCCGCCGCGCCCGTCGTCGGGTCGTCGTACGTCATCGGCACGCAAAGCTGGCCCGCGTGGCACTCCGCGTCCCGCGTGCACGTGCCGCACGTCGCCGTGCTGCCGCCAGTCGGGGCGCAGCTGCCGGTCGAGGTGAGGCAGATGCCGCTCGCGCAGCCGCTCAGCTCGCTCGACGTGCACTCCACGCACGTCATCGCCGCGGCGTCGCACACCGGCGTCGCCGTCAGGTGCGTGCAGTCCGTGCTCGCGCCGCAGCCCTCGCACGCGTGCGAGGCGTTACAGACCGAGGCGTCCGCCTCCGTGCAGTGCTCGTTCGTCAGGCACTCGACGCACGTGTCCGTCGCCACGTCGCACTGAGGCGTCGCGCCCGTGCACGCGCCGCCGCACGGCACGTGCGCGTCCGCCATCGGGGCGTCCACGTTCGCGTCACGGCCGCCGTCGGGCAGGTTCGCGTCGGAGTGCGGGCAGACCGGGTCGTTCGGCGTCACGGCGCAGTCCACGTCGTGGCCGAGGCAGCCGGTGACGAGCACGACGCCAGAGGCGGCGAGGAGAGCAGCAGAGAAGCGGGGCATGGGTCACTCCAAGGTAGAGGTCAGAACGTGATGCGGAGCCCATCGGGGCGCAGGCTCACCGGACGATCGTGGTCGCCGTTGCTCAAGCCGAGAACGAGGCCCACGACGCCGAAGGCGACGAGCGCCGCGCCCGCGACCGAGAGCCCGATCCCGACGCCGTTCTCCGCCACGTGGTAGCGCGGGAGCGCGTCGCTGCAGCGATCGAGGCAGCGGGTGGTGTCGGCCGCGTTCGGGATGCCGATCCCCAGCGCGACGAGGCCGAGCGCGGCGCTCACGCCGCCCACCGCGACCCAGCCCACGTCCACGTTGCCGCCGCTCGCCCGCGCCAGCGCGACGTCGATCACCGTCGCGCGGCCGGCGCTCACCGTGCGGCGCTCGTCGAGCGCCACGTATCCGCCCAGGCGCACCTCGATGTGGTGCTCGCCCGCGGCGAGCGGGCCTTCCCACGGGAGCACGCCGCGCTCGACGCCGTCGATCACCACGAGCGCGCCCTCGGGCGTGCCGCGCAGCGTGAGCCAGGGCTGCCCGCCCCGCGCCTGGTCCTCGAACGCCGCCGACATCGCGCGGCGCACCGTCGTGTCGATCGCGCCCGAGTCGGTGCCCGCGATCGCCGCGTCGGCCGCATACGTCCCGTGCTCGTCGCGCAGCGTCACCAGCACGCTGCCCGCGTTCCCCGAGCCGTCCTCGCTCTCGAACACGCTGATCGCGCACACGAGCCCCACCGCCGCCTCGACGCGCGCCGCCTCGAAGCACGCGTCGTCGTGGCAGTCGGCCGGGCTCTCCTCGCGCATCCGGATCCCGCCGTCCGCCGGCACCTCGATCCCGCGACGCCCCAGCTCGCGTGCCGCCGAGAGCTCGGCCGCCACCCACTGCTCCTGAGGGACCTCGGGGCTGCCGCCCACGCCGATCACCACCGCCGTGCGCGCCGCCTGGGCACGCGCGAGCCCGGGCGCCGCGACCGCCGCGACCAGGAGCGCGAGGCTCGTTGCCGCCACCCTCACCATGTTCCCCTCACTGCCAGGCTCGCATGCTCGCCGTCGATGTCCACGGCCGCGGAGGGTGCCAGGGGTCCCACCGCGAGGCGAAGAAGGTGCGTGAGCGGGATCGCGACGAGCGCGGCCGACGCGCCGAGGACCACCGCGCCGTAGGGCGTGTAGTAGTTGACGTCGAGGCAATGGCACTCCGAGGAGTTGTACGGAAGCGTCGCGAAGCTCGTGGTGAACGCGGCCGCCGAGCTCGCCAGGCCCGCGAGGCCGATCGCGCCGAGGGTCCAGCTCCACCAGGGCACGTCGCGCTCGGGAGGCAGCCAGAGCGGCACCGACGCCGACAGGAGCGCGCCGCCTGCCGCGCCGAGCGCGATGCTCGCCCACTGCTCGTCGAGCGCCCGCGCGCGATACGCGATCGCGAGGAGCAGCGTCGGGTCCATCGGCGAGTAGGTGTGGAGGTCGGTGTCCCAGCCCACGCTCGTGCCGAGGCCGGCGATCAGCGCCGCTGCGCCGAGCGAGCCGACCACGATGCCGGCGTAGCCTGCGCCCGGGTCGAGCGGGCCACCCTGGGCGCCGCCCTCCTCCGGCCCCTGCACCTCTTCTTCGTGCGCGGTCGCGGGGCCCGCGAGCAGGCGCGCGACGGTCGCGCTCACGTCGGCGGTCGGCCCGAGGTCGGCGCGGCGCGTCTCGCTGCGGCCCACGCTCGCGAGCACCAGCCGCGCGCCCGTACCGTTCGGGATCACGAGCAGCGCGTGGCTCACCTGCACGGCCGACGCGATGCGCAGCGCGTACTCCACGGCACGCGTGTCGCCCTCGGCCGCCGCGAGCCGCAGCGCGAGGGTGCCTCCGACCGTGCGGAGCGCGTCGTCGAAGGCCGGATCGATGGTGATCGTGCGATCCTCGGCCGGCATCGTGAGCGAATGAACCCGCGCGTGCGCCGTGCCGGGGCAGCGGAGCTCCACCTCGTACTCGCCGGCGGGCAGCCCGCTCACGGCCTCGGGGGTGGTGGCGAGCACGCGGCGGTTGACCTCGATCGCGCAGCCGCCCGGCGCACCGGCGATGCGGAGCGCATGCGTGGGGCGCGCGGCGAGCTCGGCGTCGATCTCGGTGACGAGCGCGTAGACGGGCGGGGCCGTCATCTGCCGGACCACCACCACGTCCGGATACAGTTGTCTGCACGCGCGCAGGCGCGAACGCGCCGCCGCTTGCTCGCCGAGCTGGATGTGGAGCCAGGCGTCGGCCGCGCAGCCGGCGAAGATCGTCTCGGCGAGCTCACGCTGCGTGGCCAGGACGTCGGTGGTGCCGTGGCTCAGCTCTTCCACGCGTCGCGCCTGCTCCACGGCGGCGTCGCGCTGGCGGAGAGCCACCATCTCCTCCAGCGCGTGGACCGCGTCGACCAGCGCGCCGACCTCGTCCGCGCCGACGAGCACCTCTTCTCGAGAGTTGCGGTCCTCGATCAGCTCGGCCGCCTCGGCGGGCGAGGTGACGACGTAGCCCGAGCTGCCGAGGGCGCTCGCGAGCGCCTCGAGCCGGGCTGGCGGGTTGGCGGTCGCCCCGCTGCCGAGCTCGAGGGGCACGACGACGACGGTGCGCTCCTGGCCCTGCGCCAGGGTCGTGACCGTCAACGCAGAAACGAACAGCAGGGACGCCAGCGCGCGAGCGCACAGCCGAAGCGTCGATGTAGCGATGGAGAGGGAGCGGCGCACGCGAGGCCTTATCGAGCGGGCGCGCGCATCGTTGCGTACCCCCGCTGCACGGCGCTCCCCGTAGCAGAGACGTGCGTGGGCGTCCACGCTCGGGGGGAGCAACAAAAGTGGCACGTCGGGGCCGCTATCGCACGGGTCCCCTCCTGCGCTACGGTCGGCCGAGCGCGATGGTCGACCGGTTCGGGCCTTTCGAGATTCTCCGCTCGCTCGGCGCGGGCGGCATGGCGGAGACGTTCCTCGCCATCCGCCGGGGCGAGGCCGGCGTCGAGCGCAAGGTCGCGCTCAAGCGCATCCTCGGCGCCTACGGTCGCGATCGGGATTTCGTGCGCGCGTTCGTCGACGAGGCGCGGCTCGCCGTCCGCCTCGAGCACCCGAACGTCTGCCGTCTGTACGACTTCGGTCAGATCGACGGCACGTACTGGATGAGCCTCGAGCTCTGCGAGGGCGGCGACCTGCGTGACTTGCTCGACGGGCTCGAGGCGCTGCGGCAGCCGATGCCCACCGACCTGGTCGTGCTCCTCGCGCTCGACATGGCCCAGGCGCTCCACTACGCGCACAACCTCGAGATCGACGGGCGGCGCGTGGATCTCGTGCACCGCGACATCTCCCCCTCGAACGTGCTCATCGACGGGCACGGGCACTTCAAGCTCGCCGACTTCGGGATCGCGCGCGCGCTCACGAACGTGCAGGTCACGGCGAGCGGCGTGGTGAAGGGCAAGACGCAGTACATGTCGCCCGATCACGTCCAGGCCCACAAGGTCGACGGGCGGGACGACCTCTGGTCGCTCGGGGTCATGCTCTTCGAGTGCATCGCCGGCGCGCGCCCGTTCACGGGCCCGACGGAGATGTCCGTGATGATGAACATCATGAAGGGCGAGCGGCCGAAGCTGCTCGACCTCGCGCCCTCGACGCCGCCTCTGCTCGCGGCGGCGATCGAGCGGCTGCTGGCCCACGATCGCGACCAGCGCACGCCGAGCGCCGCGGCACTGATCGAAGAGCTCGAGCCCCTCGCGCCACCGCCCTCGGCGCGCTTGCGGCTCAGCAAGCTGGTGCCTGTGGCTCGCGCGGCCGCTACCGCGCGCGCGGCGATGACGGACGCGGAGACCGATCCTGCGGCGGGTCAGGCACGCGCCGCGGCGCAGGGCGAGCGCACGGTCAGCGGCGCGATCGGTGCTCCGACGGTGCCCGAGATGCCGCCGCCCGCGCTGGGCGCGTCGTCGCCCGAGGCCACCACGCCACGAACGGTGAGCGACGTCCCACGCTCGCGGCCGGCTTCGCTCGCCGCGGTCGGGTTCGCGCTGGGCCTCGCCTCGGTCATCGCGGCCGGTTACGCGATCCTCTCGTGGACTGCGCCCTCGGCCGGTCGCGAGCCCGTGACCGCGCCGCCTGTGACCGCGCCGCCTGTGACCGCGGCCGTCGAGCGGCCGCCTCCACCGAGCTCGGCGGCGCTCGACTCGGCTCCGCCCGCGAGCGCGCCGCCGCCGACGTCGTCGATCCCGGCCGTGCCGCCGCTCGAGACTGCCACGCCGCCCGCCGAAGCAGATGCTGCCGTTCCCGAAGCCACGGAGGCATCGGGCGACGAGCCCTCGCGGAGCGAGCCGGGCACGCTCGACGTGACGGCGATCCCGTGGGGCGGCATCTGGATCGATGGCCGTCGGGTCGGCGAGGGGCACGTGGTGCGGCGGCTCTCGGCGGGAACCCACCGCGTCGCCGTGGGCAACGACGGGCCCGGCGCGCCGCGCGAGGTCGAGATCCCGTCGGGCGGACGCACCCGGATCTCGATGCGGGTGGCTCAGTAGTCGCGTCTGGCGATGCCGCCCCCTCTCGGGATCGAGGTCGTCCAGCGCCTGGCCGAGCAACACGGCGGAGTCTGTCTCTCCCGTCGCTACGTGGACATCAAGACGCCGCTCCGGTTCCGCTGTGCCCGCGGGCACGAGTGGAGCAGCAAGCCAGACAACCTCCGATGTGGGCACTGGTGTCCGGCGTGCGCGGGGGTTCGGCGCGGCACGCTCCGCGAGCTCCGGCAGCTGGCGCGCGCGCATCAGGGCGCGGTGCTCTCGCAGGCCTACATGGGCTCGCGTGTGTACCACGCGTGGCGCTGCGCCCGCGGTCACACGTTCGAGGCGAGCCCGCACCAGGTGCGCGTCCTCGGGCGATGGTGCTCGTTCTGCCGTGGAACGCGATGGAACGTCGAGAAGCTCGGCGAGCTCGCGCGCGAGCGCGGCGGCGCTTGCCTCGCGAAGAGCTACGCGGACAAAGACACCCCGGTGCGGTGGCGCTGCGGACGGGGCCACGTGTTCGAGGCCTCCGTCGCGGCGATCCGGCATCGGCGTGAGTGGTGTCCGCGATGCCGCACGACGAGGCCGATGACGCTCGCTCGCGCACGCGAGGCGGCGCGCGCGCGCGGTGGCAGCTGCTCGTCGAGCGCGTGCGAGAAGGGCACGTCGGTGCTCTCATGGCGGTGCGCGAAGGGCCACGCATGGCGGGCGGCCGCGGCCCGCGTCGCCGCGGACGGCCACTGGTGCCCGATCTGCGCGCGCCGTCCGGGCCCAGCGAGCTCGCTGCTCTTGGAGGAGCTACGCGAGGTGGCGGGGCGCAGAGGCGGTCGCCTGCTCTCGAGCGCATGGGCCGGCGAGCTCGGGTATCTGGAGTGGGAGTGCGCGCTCGGGCACGCGTTCCGCGCCCGGCCCGGCGCGGTGAGGAAGGGCGGGTGGTGCCGGGTCTGCAAGCGGCTCGAACGGCTCGGCATCTCCGAGATGCAGCAGCTCGCACGGGCTCGCGGCGGTGATTGCCTGTCGCTCCGCTACGCGAATCTCCACACGGTGCTGCGCTGGCGCTGCGCGCTCGGCCACGAGTGGCGCACGAAAGCGAGGCACGTACGCGCGGGCACTTGGTGTCCGACGTGCGCGCGGGCGCGCTCGCGCTTCGGCCCTGCGCTCGACCTGGCGACGGTACGTGCAGACGCGGAGAAGCGCGGAGGGCGCTGCCTTTCGTCCGAGTACGTGAGCTCCTCCGCGAAGCTCGAGTGGGAGTGCGCGCTGGGTCATCGATGGCACGCCTCGGCGAGCAGCGTGCGGCGCGGCCACTGGTGCCACGTGTGCGCGGGCTACGGCGCTCTGGGCATCGACGCGGCGCGGGCCGCAGCATCGGCGCGAGGGGGTGAGTGCCTGTCGCCGCGCTGCGCGAGCGGCGCGGCCGTCCTCCGCTGGCGCTGCCGAAGCGGACACGACTTCCGGGCGAGGCTCGCCTCGGTGCGCCGCGGACGCTGGTGCTCCCTCTGCAACGAAGGTCATGTGGCGGATGAGACGCTCGCGGCGGTGCGTGCGGCCGCGTCGGCGATGGGCATCGAGCTCGTCTCCACGGCGGCGGTGGACGCGAGCTCCGCGCTTCGCTTCACCTGCGCCCGGGGCCACGTATTCCGAGCGCGCGTCACCGAGCTGCGGCAGAGCGAACGGTGCCCGCTCTGCGCCAAGCGAGTTGCGCCGAACCGCCGCAGAGGGCGATCGTGAGCGAGGGCCGTGAGAGCGACGCAACGTCGCGCCCGAGTGGGCGACAAGGCCACATGGCCGCCCCGCTCGTCCTGCTCGTCGAAGATCGCCCGCTCGTCATGAGAAGTCTGTCGAAGGCGGCGAGGGCCGTGGGCTGGCAGCCCATCGAGGCCGCCACCATCGAGGAGGCTCGGTTCGTCCTGGAGCGAGGGCCGCTGAACACCGTGATCAGCGACTACGCGCTCCGACGGGGCGAGACCGGGCTCGAGCTCCTGGCGCTCGCGAGAGACCTGCAGCCGAGCAGCCTGCGCGTGCTGAGCTCCGCCAGCGTCCCGCCTGGCTTGGACGAGGCGATCGCGTCCGGCCTCGTGCAGGTGTTCCTCCCGAAGCCATACGGGATCAGCGCCCTGCTTCGACTGGCGAGGACGCCCACGTCGTGAACGCGCGCTACGCCTTCTTGCCCTTCACTCCGTACTCGGCGAGGCGGTACTGGATGGTGCGCACGCTGATGTCGAGCACCTGCGCGGCGCGCGAGGTGGACCAGTCGTTGGCCTCCAGCGTCCGCAGGATGGCGTGTCGCTCGATCTCGGCCATCGTCGATCCCGGGATGGCGATCCCCACCTGCGGCGAGACGTCGACCATGTCGGCCGGCAAGTCGTGCGCGTCGATGCGCTCGCCCTCGCAGAGCACCACGGCGCGCTCCATCGCGTTCTCGAGCTCGCGGACGTTGCCCGGCCAGCGATGCGAGAGCAGCTGCGTGCGCGCCGCGTCCGTGAAGCCGACGATGCGCTTCTGGTTCTCCTCGGAGAAGCGCGACAGGAAATGGTGCGCGAGCGCCATCACGTCGGCGCCGCGCTCGCGGAGCGGCGGCATCGGGATCTGGATGACGCGCAGCCGGTAGTAGAGGTCCTCGCGGAAGCGGCCCTCCTTCACGTCGGCGGCGAGGTCGCGGTTGGTCGCCGCGACGAGGCGCACGTCCACGTGGATCGTCTCGTTGCCGCCCACGCGCTCGAACTGGCGCTCTTGCAGGACGCGCAAGAGCTTCACCTGGAGCGAGAGCGGGATCTCACCGACCTCGTCGAGGAAGAGCGTGCCGCCGTGCGCCTGCTCGAAGCGCCCGATGCGCTGCTTGTCGGCGCCCGTGAACGCGCCGCGCTCGTGCCCGAAGAGCTCGCTCTCGAGGAGCGACTGCGCGAGCGCCGCGCACTGGAGCATCACGAAGGGCTTCTTGGCGCGCGGGCTCAGCGCGTGGATGGCGCGCGCGACCTCGCCCTTGCCGGTGCCGCTCTCGCCGGTGACGAGCACCGTCGCGCGGCTCGGCGCGACCTGACGCACGGTCCGGTAGACCTGCTGCATCGACGTGCTCGAGCCGACGAGGCCGTCGAGCCCCGCCTCGTCGCGGCCGCGGATCTGGCGCCGCAGGTTCTCCGCCTCGACGCGCAGATCCCGGTGCGCGAGCGCGCGATCGATCGACACGACGAGCGCGCCGATGTCGATCGGCTTGGTGAGGAAGTCGTTCGCGCCCGCGCGCACCGCCGCGACCGCCGTCGAGACCTCGCCGAACGCGGTGACCACGATCACCGGCAGCGTCGGCTCGAGCTCGTGCAGGCGGCCCGTCAGCTCGATACCATCCATCCCCGGCATCTTCAGGTCGGTGATCACCACGTCGGGCGGGTGCTCGCCGAAGCGCTCGAGCGCCTCTTCTCCGCCGTCGGCGACGGCGACGCTGAACCCCTCCTGCTCCAGCAGGATCTTCAGTCCGCTGCGCGCCGCAGGCTCGTCGTCCACCAAGAGGACGTGGGGCTTGGCCGATCCACTCGTCACGATCCCTCGCTCCGCCGCCGTTCAGGCGGTCGTCGGGAGAGTCACACGAAACGTGGTCGAACCGGGTCGGGATTCGTACGTGAGCTGCCCACCGTGATCGGAAGCGATCCGATGCGCGAGCGGCAGACCGAGCCCCGTCCCCTCGGGCTTGGTGGAGTAGAAGACGTCGAGCACGCGGGTGTCGGTCTGGGGAATGCCCGGGCCGTCGTCGTGCACCTCGACGATCACTTCGCGGCTGCCGCGCGAGAGCGCGAGGACGACGCGCGCGCCCCTTCGGGAGGCCGCGATCGCCTCGATCGCGTTGCGCACGAGCTGCTCGAAGAGCACCCCGAGGCGCTCGGCGTCGGCACGCACCGACACGTCGAGCGAGGGAGGCGTGATCTCGATCGTCACGTGCGCGGCCGTCGCCTGCGACGCCGCGGCGTCTCGCACGCGCTCGAGCACCCCACGCAGCGAGGTCTCGGAGATCTGCAGCGGGCGCGGGCGCGCGAACGCGAGGAACTCGTCGAGCAAGGTCGACAGCCGCGTCAGCTCGTGCTGCACCGTCGCGCGCGCCTCCTGCGCGTCCGCCCCGGCCGTGCCACCCCGAATCGCGCGCTCGAGCACCTGCAGGTGCAGGAGTGCACCGTGGAGGGGATTGCGGATCTCGTGCGCCAGGCCCGCGACCAGCGTTCCCATCGCCACGAGCCGCTCGTGCTGCTGCGCGAGCTCGGTCCGCGCACGCTCGTCCGTCACGTCGCGCCCCACCACGAGGAGCGCGACCTCTTCGGGCCCCTCGGGCGCGATCGCCGGCCGGCCGATGCGCGCACGGATGCGGCGGAGCGGCCCGGTCCGCGGCGCCAGCACGAGATCGGTGTCGTAGTGCGCGATCGACGCGACGAGCACTTCCTGCCGCGCGCGCTCGAGCTCTTCCGGCTCGCGCTCGCTCTCGAGCAGCTCGCCGAAGGGCCGCCCGACGAGCTCGGCCTGCGATCGACCGAGCGCGCGCGTGAGCTCGCCGCTCGCGAAGCGGACTTCCCCGCGCCCATCGAGGCCGAGCACGAAGAGCTGGGCCAGATCCACGACCTCGGGATGGCGTGCCTCGAGCTCGGCGAGCTGCTCGCGGAGCTGCCTCTGTTCGGCGCGCTCGAGGCGCTGGGCGCGCGCCACCGCATGCGCATCCTGCACGGCGACGAGCACGGCCGACTGCGCGTCGAGGAGGCGATGGAGCGCGAGCTCCTGCTCGGCCGTCGCGCCGCCCGCGCGCATCGCCGCGCCGAGCTTCTCGCGGAGGAGCGCGCTCGCCGCCGGGACGAAGCGGGCAGGAACGCCGGCGCCCGCGTGCACGTGGCCGACCCGGACGAGCATCCGTGCGAACGCGTCGTCGTACCGTCCGGAGAAGAGGGACTCGAGCCAGCGCTCCATCGACCCGCGCAGCTGCTCGACGTGCGCCTCGTCGCGCAGCACGCCGCTCGCGCCCTCGAAGGCCTGCATCCGCTCGTAGAAGGCGCGCGCGATCGCCGGCAGCGCGGGGCGCACGAGCGCCGCGCTCGCCGCGAGACGGTCCGCGTCGTCCGGGCCGAAGCCGGCGTAGTCGAGCGCCTCGCGCACGCCGAGCGCCAGCGCCTCGTCGTCGACGCCGTGCGCGGCGCCGTGATGCTCGGTCTTGCCCCGACGCTTGCGACGACGCTCGCTCATGACGCGCGCGTGACGAGGAAGGGGGTCGTGCAGGCGTGGGCCAGCGACTCCGCGGTGCTGCCGAGCACCCAGCGCTCGAGCCCGCGGCGGCCGTGGTTGCCGACGACGACGAGGGCGGCCGAGACGCGGGCCGCGTGGGCGCCGATGCTCTTGGCGATCGACCCCTCGACGCCGACGACGCTCAGCGTGGCGTCGCCGATGCCCTCCGGGGCGACCACGTGCAGGTGGGCCGTGATGCGCTGCATCGCTTCGTGATCGCTCGGCGCGCGCACGTGCACGAGGCTCAGAGGGCGCCGCAGTCGGCGGGCGAGGTCGGTGGCGCTCGCCCAGACGCGGACATCGACCTCTCCGCCGTCGAGGCTCGCGAGCACGGGCCCCCGCGGCGAGATCGCGGCGCCCTCCGGCACGACGAGCACCGGCTGCGTCGCGCGCCGGAGCACGCGATCGACGGTGTGGGCCAGGATCGAGCGCCCGCGGCGGGCGCCCACCACGATGCACGCGGTCTCGAGCGCCGCGGCCGTGGACGTGAGCGCCTCGAAAGGGCGGCCGTCGAAGAGGCTCGCCGTGACGGCTCCCTCGCCCGCGCTCTTGGCCGCGTCGGCGCGCACGGTCGCGAGGTCGACCTCGGCGGCGCGCTTGCGCTCGGCGATCCGCGCCGCCATCACCGCATGCGGAATCGCCGCGGGCCCGCTCGTCACCGCCTCGTCGCCGCCGGCCATGTCGAGCGCATGAACGATCGAGAGCCGGGCGTCGAGCCCCCGCACCAGCTCGGCCGCCGTGCGCACGAGCGCGCGGTCGGAGTCGCTCCCGTCGTACCCGACCACGAACGTGGTCCGGTCGGTCACGCCGCGAGGCCCTCGACCACCAGAGCGTCCCCGATGCGGCGCAGCGCGCGCGTCTCGAGCTGGCGAACGCGCTCGCGCGAGAGATCGAGCGCCGCGGCGAGCTGATCGAGCGTCGCGGCGTCGTCGGCCAGCGCGCGCGCCTCGAGCACGTGCCGCTCGCGGTGGGGCAGCGCCGAGAGCGCACGATCGATCACGCGCCGGCGGGCCGCCGCGAGCTCGGCATCGCCGAAGGTCTGCTCGGGCGAGGTCGTCGACTCGAGATCGGTGGCGCTCGAGAGGCCGTCGAGCGGGACGTCGCGGTTGCGCAGGCACGCGAGGACTCCCTCGACGTCGCGCTCCGTCACGCCGAGCGCGGTGGCGAGCTCTTCGAGGCGCGGCTCGCTCGTGCGCGTGGCGAGCTCGCGCTGCACGCGGCCGAGGCGACCGAAGACCCGGCGCGAAGCGCGCGTGTCGGGCGCGCCCACGATGCCGCGGTTGGCGAGCACGAAGCGCTGCACGCGAGCGCGGATCCAGTGCGCCGCGTAGGTGGCGAGGCGCGCGCCCCGCGTGGTGTCGAAGCGATGGATCGCCTCGAGCAGACCGAGGACGCCCTCGGCGATCGTGTCCTCGCTCGGCGCCGGCGCGACGCGCCGTGCCACCGCGCGGACGAGGCGCATGTGGGAGAGCACGAGCTCCGCCTGCGCATTGCGATCGCCGGCCTGCGCCGCCGTGAGCAAAGTCGCCTCCCGCTCCGGATCCAGTGCCGGCCGCGCGACCTCTGCTCCACGACCGAACTGCCTCGACGAGAGTTCCATGCGCATCCTCCGCAGGGCCACTCAGCCAGGCGCGTGCCAGGCCGAGATCGCGGAGATCCGCACGAAAGCGACGCGCCCGGCGCAAGCTTTGCGCTCGTGCGAGCAGGGTCTGCGTCGAGACGAGGGCTAGCTCGCGCTCTCCTACATGCGCACCGCGAGCGCGTTCGGGTGACGCGCGGCCTTCGCACCGTGTGCGTTCTCTCGTGTCGAGGCCGATCCGGCGCTCGCCGTGACGACCGGCCCGGAACGCGATAGTCCCGGGCCTCGATGCGCGAGGACGACGACGACGACGACCGGCCGAAGCCGGCCCCCGACACGCGGCGACCGCGCGTGCTGATGGCCCTGGGCGCCGTGGGCGTGGTGCTCTGTCTTCTCTGCGGCGGAGGGCTCTTGCTCGCGCGCGGGTGGTTGGCCCGCCGTGCGGCGCGGGCGGCGCTCGAGCTGCGCGGCATCGAGTGCGACGACGCCTTCGCGCTCGAGGTGGACGGCGGCGGCGAGACCGCCACCGTCGCGCCCTGTACGTGCACGATGGAGGAGGGGCCCGTCGCGAGCTTCGAACTGCTCGATCCGGCGACGGTGACGCTCGAGGGTGAGACACCGACCCACGTGCACGCCGGGCGCGTGCGCGTCTCGATGCGCTCGACGGGGCCGGCGGTCGATGCCGGGGCGCTCGGCCCGCTCGCCTCCATGCTCGGCGTGCCGGCGCGGATCGGCTCGCTCGTGGATGCCGCCGCCCGGGCGTCGGAGGCCGGCGTGCCCGCCACGGACGTGGACGAGATCGAGGTTCGCCACGACGACGCCACCACCGCGACGGTGACCGGGCTCGCGCTGGACGGGCGCGCGCCGCTGGGCATCCGCACGGAGAGCATCGCGCTGCCGGATCTGCGTGGGCCGCTCGGCGCGAGCGCGACGGTCGGCGTCGAGGGCTTGCACGGCACGGCGACGCCGAGCGAGGTCCACATGGAGGGCGAGCTCTCCCTGAGCGGCACGGCACCGCTGCTCGGCACCGTCACGCGCGCGGGGCACGTGGTCGTGGAGGGCACGGGCCTCGGCGGCGACGCTCCGACCTACCGCGTCGCCATGTGAGCGGGTCGACCACGTCGCGACGGAGAGCGATCGCCGTCGGCAGCGCCGCTCGGGGCCCGAACGAGCGAGCGATCAGCGCGCGATCGCGCCACGGAGCGCGCGATAGAACGCGCGACGCTCGGCGTCGTCGATCACCCCGGTGTGGCGGTAGATGATCGCGCCCGCGCGATCGATGATCGCGCACGTCGTCGCATCGGTAGGGAACGAGAAGGGCGTCGCGCGCATCGTGCCTTCCCAGTCGAGCAGGATGTCGGTGCCCCAGCGATCGAGGAGCGGCGAGATCATCGAGCGGACGAGCGCGTGCGGGACGGCGCCGACGTCGCCGAGGTTCGCGACGCCGTAGACGACGACGCGGTCGTCGAGGTGGTTGTCGACCACGAAGCGCTGCAAGTCGCCCTTGAACGTGGTGTTGTCGTCGATGTGGTTCCGGTCCTCGTAGAAGACGACCACGATGCGACGCCCGCGCTCGGACGAGAGCGTTCGCTCGCCCCCACGCATGGACTCGAACGTGCCGTCGACGAGGGTCGGGGGGGCCTCTTGCGCGCTCGCGACCGCGGCGAGACCGGCGACGACGAAGAGAGCGGCGAAGATGCGCCCGGCCCAAGCCCCACGCTCACGTCCGACCATGCCCATCATTCTGACTTCGACGCCCGGGACGGGCCACGTATTCGCGCCTGGCGATACCTGACACATCCATGACAACCCGTTCGTCTAGGGTTGTCTCGCCGTCGCCTCAGCGCGAGGGTCACCATCTCGAAGAGGGAGAAAGCCATGCGTCTGTACTTCAACCCGATGTCCACCAACGCCCGCCGCGCCACGATGACCGCCCATCACCTCGGCCTCGTGCGCGCCGAAGAGGCCGGCACCGGCCCGCGCGTCGAGCTCGTGCTCGTGGATCTCGGAAAGGGCGAGCAGCGGCAGCCCGGCTACCTGAAGCTCAACCCGAACGGGCGCGTCCCCACGCTCGAGGACGGCACGTTCGCGCTGAGCGAGTCGCACGCGATCATGCAGTACCTCGCCGACTCGACGCCCGGGCAGACCGTCTATCCGACGGAGCTGCGCGCGCGCGCCGACGTGAACCGCTGGCTCTTCTGGAACGCACACCACTTCCAGCCCGCCGTCAGCGTCCTGCGCTGGGAGCACCAGGTGAAGCGCTTCCTCGGCCAGGGCGACCCCGATCCGAGCGAGGTCGCGCGCGGCGAGCGCCTCGTGCACCAGTGCGCGCAGGTGCTCGATGCGCACCTCGCGGGACGCGAGTGGATCGCGCAGGATCGCCTCACGCTCGCCGACCTCGCGATCTCGACGCCGCTCACGGGCGCGGCGCAGGCGAAGCTGCCGATCGAGGGCTACGCGAACATCGCCGCGTGGATGGGCCGGATGCAGGAGCTGCCCGCCTGGAAGAAGACCTCGCTGTGATCGGAGAGCGTGGCGCAGTCACGTGGGTCGACGGGCTCGAGACCCACGTGACCGGCCACCGCGTGACGGTCAGCTCGGGGGCGGCTGCTCCACGCAGTAGAGGCGCTGCGCGCGCGAGCAGTTCTGGGCGCCGTAGTACGTGCTGAAGAGCGCCGCGGTGGCGTTGCCGCTCGTGCCCGTCGTGGCCGCGCTCACCGAGGTCCAGCCCGCGCAATCGATGCCGGTACGCAGGCCGTTGTCGAGCGTGCCCGTCCACACGTACTCGTCGCGCTGCGGGTTGCCGAGCTCGTCCGAGGCGATCGCGACGGCGATGCCGTCGACGAGGTCGTTCCAGTCGTTGGCGATCACGCGCGGCGTGACGCCGTCCACGCGATAGTACGGGCGAGGCGAGTGGTAGAGGCGCGTAGCGGGCTGGGAGGTCGCGTCGCTCAGCCAGGCGCGGAAGTTGGGGCCCAGGCCTGCGCTCGTGCCCGCCATGGCGCAGAGCGCATCCGCCGCGAAGACGCCGCCGAAGTTGGCCTGGAAGCGCTGGGACGTGACGAAGATGCGATAGCCGGGCACGCACGCGCCGGCGACGCAGAGGTTGTTCCCGTAGCAGTCCGTCTGGGTCGCGCACGAAGTGCGGCAGGACGGGCCGTTGCACGTGTAGGCGCCGCAGAAGGCGGCCGAGGGCGGCTGGTAGCCGTCGCTCGGGCACTGCGGGTCGCTGCCGCTACACACCTCGGTCACGTCGCAGACGCCGGCGGCGACGCGACAGGGCGTAGACGCGGCGGCGAGCGCGTCGGCCGGGCACGCCGCGGCGAGACCGTCGCACTGCTCCTCGAGATCGCAGAGGCCCACGCTCGCGCGGCACGCGGTCTCGGCGGGGCGCACGAGATCGGCGGGGCACGCGGGATCCGAGCCGTCGCAGACCTCGGGCACGTCGCAGTCTCCGGCGACGGGGCGACACTCGAAGCCGGCGGGCTGCACCTCGCAGGCGCTCGCGCCGCACGCACCGGTGAGACAGCCGGAGGCGTCGCACTCGTCGTCGGGATCGATCGCGAGCGCGGCGCTGCATCGTCCGTCGGGCGCGCCGGTCGATGCTTCGGCGCACGCACGGCAGACGCCGTCGCACGCGCTCTCGCAGCAGACGCCGTCGACGCAGTGACCGGTGGCGCACTCGCTCGATGCGCCGCAGGCCGCGCCTTGGGCGAGCACGGCGTCGAGAGGGACGAAGGCGTCGCCGGGGATGGCGCCGTCGCCGCCGCCGCCGCCGTCGGGTGCGCGCGCATCGACCTGCGCGCCGGCGTCGCTCGCGCCGGCATCGTCGGTCGCGGGCGTGCCCGAGCAGCCGGCGCCCGCAAGCGCGGCCGAGAAGAGGAACGCGGAGAGGAACGGTGTTCTGTGCATGACTTCCCCTACGACGCCGACGAGCCGGACATGCATCGAGAACGACCGCGTGTGAGAGGTGCGTGAGACCAGAGCCCACGGCGCGCGCGGTGGCGGCGAATGCGCGGCGCCGCATACTCGCCGCGTGTGCTTGATCGCGCTCGCTCTCGCGCCTCGACCGGACCTCGCCCTCGTGGTGCTCGCCAATCGCGACGAGAGCTACGCGCGCCCGACCGAGCCGCTCCGCGTGTGGGACGACGGCTCGGGGATCGCCGCGGGCCGTGATCTCGAGCGCGGTGGCACGTGGATGGGCGTGCGCGTGCGGGACGGCGCTCCGCCGCGCTTCGCCGCGCTGACGAACGTGCGCGACCCGGCCGATCTGCGGCCCAAGGAGCCGGGCGAGCGCTCGCGCGGCGCGCTGGTGCGCGGCTACCTCGAGAGCGATCGGGACGCGCGCGCGTTCCTCGAGGGCGCGATCGCCGATCGCGCGATGCGCGGCTTCAACCTGCTCGCGCTGGACGAGGCGGGCCTCTACTGGGGCTCGAACCGCGCGAGCGTGCCGCCCGTGCGCCTGGCGCCCGGCGTGCACGGGCTCTCGAACGCCTTCCTCGACACGCCCTGGCCGAAGGTGGCGCGCGCGCGCGACGCGCTCGCCGAGGCGCTCGCCACGGATGCGCCGCTCGCCCTCGATCGCTGCTTCGCGATCCTCGACGACGATCGCGGGGCCGCCGATGCCGAGCTCCCGGACACCGGCGTGGGCCTCGCGCTCGAGCGCGCGCTCGCGCCGATCCGCATCACGCTCCCGACCTACGGCACGCGCTGCTCCACCGTGCTCGTGGTGCGCACGGATGGATCGGCCACGCTCGCCGAGCGGACGCTCGCGCCGACCCCGGGCGCCGAGGTGAAGCTCGAGCTCGCGCACTTCCGGATTCCCGCGGCAGCGCTCGCGCTACACTCGGGCCCGTGAACGATTCGCGCGTACGCGGCGTCGGCATCGGCCTTCGATGGGAGCTCGCCGAGGCGCTCTTCCGCGAGCAGCCGCCGAGCGTGAAGTGGCTCGAGATCCACCCCGAGAACTACATCGGCCGCGCGGGCTTCTACGAAGCGCAGCTCGAAGAGGCGCGCGCGCGCTATCCGATCGTCACGCACGGCCTCACGATGTGCCTCGGCACGCCCGAGCGTCCCGATCCCGGCTACGTGCGCGACGTACGCAACCTGCTGCGCGCGCTCGGGTGCACGTGGCACAGCGAGCACCTCTGCTGGGGCGGAACGGGCGCGTTCCTGCACGACCTCTTGCCGATGCCGCAGACGATGCAAGCGGCCGAGCGCGCGGCCGCGCGCCTGCGCGAGCTGCGCGACGCGCTCGAGATCGACCTCGCGCTCGAGAACGCGAGCACGTACGGCCACCCCGGCCCGCGCGACATGGACGAGATCGACTTCGTCCTCGAGGTCCTCGATCGCTCGGACGGAAAGATGCTCCTCGACGTGAACAACGTCTGGGTGAACCAGAACAACCACGGCATCGACGCGCGCGCGTACATCGACCGCATCCCGCCCGAGCGCGTCGTGCAGATCCACGTGGCCGGCCACTTCGTGCGGCCCGACGGCCTGATCATCGACACGCACGCCGAGCCGGTGCGCGCGGAGGTGCGCGAGCTGCTCGCCCACACGCTGCGGCGCATGCCCGACGTGCCGGTGCTGCTCGAGCGCGACGGAAACTACCCGCCCTTCGAAGAGCTGATGGGCGAGGTGTCGGATCTGACGGCGATCGTGGAGGCGGCGCGATGAGCGACGTCGACGAGCTCCTCCAGGCCTTCCAGCGCGTGTGCCTCGGCGAGCGCCCCGACGCGGCCGACCTCGCGCGGCTCGAGCACGGCGAAGGCAGCGGCCCCGCCGGGCGCTTCGGGCTCTATCGCGAGCTCGTGCGCTCGCGGCTGCGCGATCTCGTCGCCACCGCGTACCCGCGCACCACGCGCGCGCTCGGCCGCGAGGCGATGGATCGTCTCGCGGATCGCCACGTGACCGAGGTGCCGCTCGCCACGCGCTTCTTCCGCGAGCACGCGGAGTCGTTCGGTGCGTGGGCCGCGGAGGTGCTCCGCGAGACGCCGATGGGGCCGCCTTGGTCGCTCGATCTGCTGCGGCTCGAGGCCGCGCAGTGGCCGACGAACTACCGGCCCACGCCGCGGCCAGCGCGCTGCGTCGACTTCGACCTCGAGCTCGTGCCGGTGCCGAGCCCCGCGCTGCGGCTGCTCGACACCGAGTGGAACGTGCACGTGTCGGGCGAGGACGAGCCCACGCGCGGGCACTTCCACCTCGCGATCTACCGGCGGCCCGACCATCGCGTGGAGACGCGGTGGATGGAGCCGATGTGGGCCTCGCTGCTCGCGGATCTCTCGCGCGCAGAGCGGCCGGCGATCGACTCGGTGCGAGTGGTCCTCGGCGCCCACGGGCGGGTCGCCGACGCGGCGTTCGTGGACGAGCTGACGACGTTCCTCGCGCTCCTCGTCGACAACGGCGCGCTGCTCGGCAGCGTGCCCGACGCGGAGTAGCGGCGTGCGCGACCGAGCGGCCCTCGTCCTCGCGACGGCCCTCGCCACGAGCTGCGGCGCGGCCGCGCATCCTGCGGAGCGCGAGGCGCCGCCCGAGCGGCTCTCGTACGTCGTGCACCTCGACGACGCCCTGCGCGCGATGCGCGTCACCGTCTGTCCGGCGCGAGCCGAGCGCCTGCCCTCCGCGCTCGATGCGACGAGCGAAGAGGCCCGCCGCCACGTCCGCGGAGGACGCCTGGTGATCGACGGGCGCGACGGCGCCGTGCTCGACGCCCTTCCCTTCGACCTCCGGAGCGCGCCGCCGGATGCGTGCGTGCGCTACGACGTCGACCTCGGTGCGTGCGATGCGCCCACCTCGTCCACCGACTGCGCGCGCCTCGGGAGCGATCTCTTCGCGCCGGCCGCGACGTGGCTGCTGGCGCCCGCGCTGCGCTCCACGCGAGCGCACTACGATCTGCGCTTCGAGCTGCCCGAGGGCGTGCACGCGACGCCGATCGGAGAGGCCGAGGCGCTCGACCCGAGCCGCGTCGTGCTCGACGAGCGCAACTTCGCGTTCGTCACCTACCTCGCGTTCGTCCACGACGCGCCGCGCACGATCGAGGCCCCCGGCGCGTGCATCGACTTGGTCTCGCTCGGCGAAGTGCCGCTCGGGGCGTCGTTCGACGCGCAAGCCCACTGGCTTCGCGCCGCCACGTCCGCGAGCGCACGCGTCACGGGCGCGCCGCCCTTCGATCGGCTCACGGCGCTCGTCGTGACGGCGCCCGACGTGCCCTCGATGCCGGTGCTCTTCGGCGTCGCCGGGCGTGGCCAGCGCTCGACGGTGACCCTCTTCGTGTCCCAGCACGCCAGCGAAGCGTCGCTCGTCGCCGACTGGACCGCGGTGCACGAGCTCTCGCACTTCCTCACCGCGCACGTGGAGAACGAGGACGTGTGGCTCTCGGAAGGGCTCGCCACGTACTACGAGGAAGTGCTGCGCGCGCGCGAGGGCACGCGCACCGAAACGCAGGCGTGGGAGGCCCTCGTCGACGGCTTCGATCGTGGGCGCACGGCGCACGACGCCGCCGAGCCGCTCGACGAGGTCTGCCGCACGATGCGGGTCACGCGGAGCTTCACCCGCGTGTACTGGGAGGGGGCCGCGCTCGTCTTCCTCGCCGACGTCGCCTACCGCCGGACCGGCAGCAGCCTCGACGAGGCCGTCGCCCGCGCGTGGCCGCACCGCGGCGAGCGGACCTCGGCCGCGCAGCTGATCGCCTGGCTCGACGGCGCCGACGACGGAGTGTTCGCGCGGATCGCGCGGGAGGGCCTCGCGAGCCGCTCGTTCCCCGACGTGGAGAGCGCGCTCGCCTGGCTGGGGGTCACTCGCCAGGCAGGGAGGATCGTCCTCTCGGACGAAGCACCCGGCGCCGAGGCCCGGCGCGCCCTGATGAATGGCGTCGCGCCTGCCACGTCGAACCCGGTGCGCTGCCCCGCCGCTTCGCGGGAGGCCGCCGCGGAGGAATCGGACGAGGCAGGACTCCCGCTGCGCAATCACGTGCACAACGTGCGTGTGCCCGCGTGATCTCCGTTTCCTTCGTGCTCTCGTTCGCTATTCTCGCCTCGTTCGCCCTCGGGTCGATCTGCGACCCATTCTCGCTCGGATCCGACGAGCCCAGGAGACCCCGATGCTTCGCCACTTCCGCCTCGACCTCGTCCTTCTCGGCGCGCTCACGCTGCTCGGCGCCTCGTCGCTCGGCGCCGGCTCGCTCGGCGTCAGCTCGGCTGCGGCGCAGGCGCGCACGTTCACCACGACGTCGGGCAGCCGCGTCCAGTTCGTGTCCGATGCGCCGCTCGAGCGCACCACCGGGACGAGCTCGACCGTGAACGGCTCCATCTCGCTCGACCCCACGAACCTCTCGACCGCGACGGGCCGCATCACGGTGCCGGTCACCAGCCTGCACACCGGCTCGGACCTCCGCGACGAGCACCTGCACTCGAGCACGTGGCTCGATGCGCCCGCGCACCCCGACGCCGTCCTCGAGATCACGAGCGTCGACGGCGCGACCTCGCTCACGCCGAACCAGGTCGTGCGCGTGACGCTGCACGGCACCTTCTCGATCCACGGACGCACGCACGACGTCTCGATCCCCGCGCAGGTGCGCTACATCCCTGCGAGCGACGAGCTCCGCGGCCAGGGCATCACGGGCGACCTCGTGCGCGCGCAGGCGCAGTTCACGGTCATGCTCCCGGACTACGACGTCAGCGTCGGCCCGCTCGTCCGCCTCAAGGTCTCCGACACCATCACGGTGAACGTCACGATCCGCCTCGTCAGCGGCGGCTGAGCTACCTCCGCGCGCGTCGCACGAGCCCGTCGATCGAGCGATCGGCGGGCTCGCTGCGTTTCGGGTCAGAGCCGCGGCGCGGCGAGGGTGAGCGGGCCGTGGGCCGCGAGCGGCTCGAGGATCGCCACCGCCTCGGCGTAGCGCGTGGTGGCGGTCGCGCGGAAGATGGTGGGGCCCGCGTCGAGCGCGTCGAGGCACGCGCGGACGGCGCTCGGCGTGAGCTCCGCGAGCGGGATGGTGGCCTCCTCGCCCTCGGCCGCCGGCGCCGCGCAGGCGTGGCCGTAGCGAAGGGCTCCCCGGCGAATCGTGAGGCCCGCCTCGTCGAGCTCCACGTGTGTGCGGAGCGCGCGCGGTGGAAGGCCCGCGTCCACCTCCGTCGGCGGCGGCTCTCCCGCCGCGCGGAAGGGCGCGAGCGCGGCTGCGACCGCCGCCTCGAGCTCGGGATCGGCGGCCTCGTCCTCGGCGCTGGGCGTGTGCAGCGCGAGCATGCGCTCGCCGTCGGGGCTCGCGAGCACGAGACGCGGCTCGCGCATGCCCACCATGCCGGCCGCGTAGACCGCCGAGAGCACGCGCGCCAAGCGCACGTCGGGCGCGGCGCGGATCGCGAACACGGTCGGCGTGCCTTCGGCGTGCACGATGCTCGCGCGTGCGCGATCGACGCTCGTGAGCGCCTGGAGTGCGTCGCGGAGCTCCGGTACGAGCAGCAGGCTCGAGTCGTCGTCGATGCGGCGCTCGACGACCGGGTACTCGGCGTCGCCGAGTGGGCGCGTGCGGCCGACCGCCTCGCGCTCGGCGGGAGGCCAGGTCGCCACGAGCGCGCGGTTGGACACCTCGAAGTGATCGTCGGCCACCGTGATCACCGGCATCGGCGTCGCCGCCGGAAGATCCGCGCTCGCCGCGGTCGGCAGCATCTCGCGTGGCGCCTCGGTCGGCGCGGTGCTCGGCGGCGCCTCGCTCGACGCGGGCGGCGGCTCTCCCGCGCACGTGCAGCCCGCGAGCGCGAGCGCCCCGGCGAGCGCGACGCGCCTCACGGGCACGCGCTCCAGAGCCCCGCGCCCTCGTGCTCGGCGAGGCGCGCATCCTCGGCGTAGGTGATCGCGTTCGTGGTGTTCGGCGCGATGGAGAGCGTGCGCGCGAAGCCGCGGCGCAGCATCTGTCGCTCCCAGCTCTGGTGCTCCGCGGGGCCGTAGGTCAGGTACGCGAGCGTGCGGCCGTAGACGTCGAAGCACTCGCCGTCGAACGTGAGCCAGAGCAAGTGCCCATCGAGCTGGCGCGTGAAGGTCGTCGCTTCGTCGCCGTAGCACTCGGCCGTGGTGCCCGCGCCGTGCGCGATCTCGGGCGCGTTGATCCCGATCATCCGGATCGTGAGATCGCCGGTCGCCTCCGTGACGCCCTCCACGTGGATCGTGTCGCCGTCGGTGATGAAGGTGACGCGCGCGAGCAGCGGCGCACGGCACGCCGACGGGCTCGCCGGGAGCGCGGAGGGATCCATCGCCATGACGGCCGTGTCGTCGAGCGTGATCGGATCGAGGAAGCGTGGATCGCCGGGGCCGGTGTCCGCCTCCACGAGCGCTGCGTCCGGTGGGGGCGACTGATGGGGGCAGCCCGTCGCGCCGAGCGCGAGCGCGAGGACGACGAAGGCGCGAGCGAGCGAGCCGCGCATCACGCGCGCCCTTCCGCGCGGAGCCGCCGCGCCGAGAGCCACGCGCGCAGCGCCGGAAGTGGCTTCGTGTTGAGCACGTCGTCGGGAGTCAGACCCGCGCGGCGCGCCACGGCGAGCCCGTGCGCGAGGTGCTCGGCGATCTCGCCGGTGGCGTGGGCGTCGGCCGCGATCGAGACGAGGATGCCGCGCTCCTTGGCCATCGCCAGCTCGCGCGCCCCGAAGTCGAGGCGGTGCGCACTGCCGTTGAGCTCGACGGCGCAGCCGTTCGCGGCGCACGCCGTCAGGAACGCGTCGAGATCGAAGTCGAGCGGGGGACGGCCGAGCAAGAGGCGCCCCGTCGGGTGGCCCACGATGTCGGTCGTCTTCGTGCTCGCCGCCTTCACCATGCGCGCCGTGCTCTTCTCACGATCGAGGGCGAAGCGCCGGTGCGACGACGCGATCACGACCTCGAGCGTCTCGAGCACGTCGTCGGGGTAGTCGAGCGAGCCGTCGGCGAGGATGTCGCTCTCGATGCCCGTGAGCAGCGTGCAGGGCGAGCCCTCACGGTTCATCGCGGCGATCTCGGCGCGCTGCGCGTCGATGCGCTCCTTCGTGAGCCCGCGCGCGTAGTCGGCGCTCTGGCTGTGCTCGGAGATGCCGAGGTACGACAGGCCCCAGGCGATCGCCGCGGCGCGCATCTCGGCGAGCGTCGCGACGCCGTCCGAGGCGAGCGTGTGGTTGTGGAGCGCGCCGCGGAGATCGCCGCGCTGGACGAGCTCCTTCGGGGCCTTGCCCGCCCGCGCGAGCGCCGGGCCGCGACGCGCCTCGGCGGGAACGAAGACCAGGCCGAGCGCCTCGTAGAGCGCAGCGTCGTCCGGCACCGCGACGGCGCCGCCATCCTTCGCGAGGCGCGCCTCTTCGAGGAGCATGCCGCGCTCGAGCGCGTGCGTGCGCAGCGACGCGAGGTGCTCTTCGTCGCTCGTCTCGCGCACGAGCACGACGCCGAACGACGCGACCGGCGCCCGGAAGATCGAGGCCTTCACGCCCTCGCCGAGGACGACCTCCTCGTGCGGCGCGCCCTCGCCCTCGACGAGGATCGCGATCGAAGAGACGAGCTCGGCGCCGGTCGCGAGATCCCCGAGGAACGCGGTGCGCTTTCCTTCGCCGCGGAGCGCGAGCTCGTTCGCCATCTCGAGCGCCGCGTCGCGCAGGTGCATCCCGTCGTGGCGTCGCTCGGCCTGCACGCCCGCGAGCACGTTCGCCTGCGTCTTCTCGCCGAAGCCCGGCAGCGTGACGAGGCGGTTCTCCTTGCACGCGTGCTCGAGCTCGCCGAGCGTGGTGATCCCGAGGCCTTCGTAGAGCGCGCGGATCTTCGCCGGCCCCAGGCCCTTGATGCGGCGGATCCCGAACAGCCCCTCGGGGATCTTCGCTTCCAGCGCGGCGAGCTCGGCGGGCTCGCGCCCGGCGATCACGTCGTCGATCACCGCGAGGCAAGACGGCCCGAGCCCGCGCACCTTGTCGAGCGCGCCCGAGGCGCGCAGCTCGGCGAGGTCGCCCTCGAGCTGGAACACCGTGCGCGAAGCCTGGCCGTAGGTGCGCGCGCGCGGCGTGGGTCCTTCGAGGATCTCGAGCGCGAACGCCATGCGCGAGAGAACGTTCGAGGCGACGCGACGCAGCGGCATGCGCCTCCACGTCTATCGCGCTCTGGTAGGCTGTGCCATGCACAAGCGCTGGGATCGGGGCTACGCGGTCGTGATTCCTTTCCTCTTCCTCGCCGCCTGCGGCTCGGGGACGAGTGAGACACGATCGACCGAGAACGCCCCGCCGCCCGCGTCCACGAGTGGCACCGAGCCAGCGCCCACGAGTGGCACCGAGCAGCACTGCACGGAGATCGACCCGTGGTCCCAGTCGGGAGAGCGCGAGGTCCCCTGCCAGCCCGCCAGCGGGCAGCCGGTGCTCGATCCCTTCCACGGCAGCGCGGCAGCGTCCTGAGCGTGCTCTCATGACGAACGCGCTCGTCCCCGCCCCTTCCCTCCCCGACTTCCTCCAGCGCGAGCTCCCCTTCGCGCGCACCGGCGTGCGGACGTCCGTCGGTCTCGTGCACACGATCGACGATGGGCCGAAGGAGGCGCCCGCCGTGCTGCTCGTGCACGGCAACCCGATGTGGTGCTTCCTCTGGCGGAAGGTGATCCGCGAGCTGCGTGCGCTCCCCGACGGGCGCGGCCTACGTGTGATCGCTCCGGACCTGCTCGGGCTCGGGCTCTCCGACAAGCCGGCGCACGCGCGCGATCACCAGCTCGAGCTGCACGTCACGGCGATCGCCGAGGTGCTCGAGGCGCTCGCGCCGAGGAGCGTGATCTTCGCGGGGCAGGACTGGGGCGGCCCGATTGGCGCCGGCGCGGTGTCGCGCTGGCAAGCGCGCGGCGGGAACGTGCGGGCGATGCTGCTCGCGAACACGTCCGTGCTCCCCCTCTCGGCGTCGATGCGCGAGACGCCGTTCCACCGCTTCGCGCGCACGCCGGTGGTGAGCGACCTCGCCTTCCGCATCGGCCTGTTCCCGATCCCCGTGATGCACCGCGTGCAGGGCGATCCCCACACGCTCGGCCGGCGCGAGAAGCGCGCCTACGCGTGGCCGCTGCGACGCTTCGCGGATCGCGCCGCGCCGCTCGGGCTCGCGCGGATGGTGCCGACGTCGAAGACGCATCCGTCGGTCGCGGCGATCGACGCGATCGGAAACTGGGTGCTCGGCTTCCGCGGCCCGATCGGCCTCGTGTGGGGCAAGCGCGACCCGATCCTCGGCCGCTCGCTCGGCCGCCACCAGAAGGCGCTCTCGACCGCGTTCGTCGAGGAGACCGAGGCCGGGCACTTCCTCCAGGAAGAGGTGCCCGAGCTGCTCGCACGCTCGATCGTGCGGCTGCACGCGCTCGCGGGGTGACGCTTCAGCGAATCTGCGTCACGAGACGATACGGCGCGCAGGGCGTGGCGCCCGTCGAGGAGACGCGCACGTAGAGCGTGCCGGAGTCGTCGAAGGTCCCTTGGCAATCGACGTCGAGCGACACGGTCGCTCGCGTCGGCCCGCTGGTCGTGGCGACGCAGCCATGACCCACGGTCGTGTCGCTCGTGCCCTGCGCGCAGCTCGATGCATTCGTCCCGGCGGCACAGTCGTAGAAGAGGGCCACTTCGTAGGTGCCCGACGCCGGCGCGTCGATCGTCGCCGAGAGCGTCGCGAGCGTCGCGGTCGTGGTGTCGTCGATCGCGTAGCGGATCCAGTCGACGTCCGTCGCGGTGTGCAGCCAGCGATCGGTGACCGTGATGTCGGCATCGGCATCGGTGTAGGCGCCACCGTCGAAGGCGCTCGCGAGCGTCTCGTCGGGCTCGCGCGTGTCGGCACCACACTCGCAGGCGCCGTCCACGCACGTGGCGACGCCTTCGCAGGCGCCGCAATCGAGCGGCGTGCCGCAGCCGTCGTCGGGCGCCCCGCAGTGCGCGCCGAGCGCCGTGCACGTGGTGCGCGCACAGCCCGCGTCTTGGTCGACCGCGGCGTCGCCGTCCGGGCCCGCATCGCCCCTCGTGCCCGTGTCCGCTCCTGCGTCGTCGCCGGACGCCGCCGCGTCGTGCCCCGCGTCCGCCCTCGTGCCGACGTCGACCCGTTCGTCGCCTGCGTCGAGCGGCGGGCTGGTCGCGCTGCATCCCATCGTCCCGAGCGAGACGATCGAGAGACCCAAGAGCCCCAGCCCACCCGTGCGCATGGCTCGATGGTACCAGTGCTCACGGCCGCGGCCGATCCCCGGCCTCCTACGAAACGAAAGAGGCCGCAGACCGCTCCGCGGCCTCTCTCCGACGCCTTGGGTCGCGAGTGTCACCCGCGGGCCCAGCCCGCTCGGCCCCGGCTCCCCGGCCAGCGAGGCCCGTCGACCTCGATCGTCGCCTCGGGCTAGCCTCGGCGAGGTGCCAGATGGCCGTTCATGCGGACTACGCGCCTGGTGGCGATAGGGATCGACTGATGGACGAATCCTCGAAAGCCGAGCCGCACTTCACCGTGGGCGGTGTCCACTTCGCGGTGGTCGTGGAGCCCCCCGACGAGCCCCGGCTGAGCTGCGACGACCCCCGCCTGGAGACGATGGTGCATCTGCTCAACCAGGCGGCGGTCGGCGCCCTGGGTGACCCGTGCCTGCTCGCAGAGTTGGTGCGGGCGGGGAAGTCGGCGCGCTTCCCGCTGGGCGGCGTGGTGCCCGTGAGCGAAGCGGACGTCGACGGCTTCCTCTGGCGCGACCCGGGCGAGCTGGCGCTGTGCCGGTTGGACGTCTCGTGGGCCGGCGCTCCACCGATGGTGTACGCGTCTACAGGACGCGTCGCGCACGTCTTCGAGCGCTTCATGGCGCTGCGGCGGGCGGCGCTGCTGCGGTGGATCTTCCGGCGCATGCCCACCTGGTGCACTCCGGCGCCCGGAGAAGAAGCGGCGGTGCGGGCGCTGGACGCGGAGGCCCCAGCGCTCCTGGGCAGCGAGCCGCCTCGCACGCCGGGCGCCGCGTACTCCGCTTGGCTCGCCCGCTTCGAGTCGTGGCTCGCCGCGGTGCGCGACTTCGGGCTGACCGAGACTTCCGGGCTCCTGCCGTTCAAGTCGGACTTCTTGGTGCGGTGGAGCTGCGCGCGGCTCGCGGCCTGGTACGGCGCCGCCGCGGCGAGGGACGACTGGAGCCAGCAGCGCCACCGCATCGGCCCGCTGCCGAGCGACTACACCTCCAGGCTGACCGCGCTGTCCCTGTCGTATTTCCTCGAAGGCGCGAAGCTGTCGCCGGCGTCCTTGGCCGCGCTGGAGCACGCGGTGCAGCGCCTCGAGGACTCGTCGCCCTGCGGCACCCTGGACGCCGGAGGGTGGCGCGTCTTCTGGCGGCGCGAGCTGGGCCGGCCGATGCTCGTCTCGGTGACGTGAGCACCCCGGGTGCTGCGGGACGGCGAGCGCTCAGCGACGCCGGCATGAAGGCCCTTCCGAGGCGCTCCGAGCCCAGGCGAGGGAGGCCCGCACTGGCGCGCCGAGGGTGCTGGACGCGACGGCTGGCAGTGCGCGGAGCACGGGACGGTGGTGTCCGGGCTGCTCGTCGACGACCGAAGGCCAGGCGCAGGCCGCGGCGAAGCGCAGCGCAAGAGGCCGCGGATCGCTCCGCGGCCTCTCGAGGGTCCGACTCCCGTGGGGGAGAGCGTCAGTTCACCGGGTACGAGGTCCAGCCCGCGGTCCAGTCCGGGCAGCCCGGGCCGATGGCACCGACGAAGTTGCCGGGGCCGAAGAAGCCGCCGGTCGGCGGCGCGACGGCGCCGGTCGCCGCAGCGGAGGTCTCGGGCGCGGTGTAGTCGACGGTGTCGTCCGTCGCGAACGGCGCGGCGAGCATCGGGTCGACGCCGACGCGGTTCATCGCCGCCGCGTCGGTGAACGCGGTGAGCTCGGGCGAAGCCGCCTCGAAGTCGACGGCGTTGCCGAGGAAGATCGAGTTCGTGACCGTCAGCGTCGTGCCGAGCGCGTTGATCGTCGCCGTGTCGCGCACGTCGGCGCCGAAGCGGCCCCAGCCCGTCACGATCACGTTGTGGATCGAGCCGTGCGTGCCGCGGCGCAGCACCATGCCGATGTCCGTCGTGACCGCCGCATCGTGCACGCCGATGAGCGTCGCGTTGTAGATCGTCGGATTCGAGATCGGCGTGAGCGTGTTGTCCGTGCGGTTGTTGTCCGCCTCGAAGCCGTTCGGATCGGCGCTCACCGAGTCGGCGTAGTGGTGCATCACGAGGTACTGCGCGTTGCCGCTGTAGCCCTGATCCCAGTCGAAGCCGTCGTCGTCGTAGCCCGAGCCCACGAGGTGGTGGACGTTCGGCGAGCCGCCGAAGATCTCGAACGCGTCGTCGCGGCCGCGGTGGCTCTGCACGTACTCGATCAGCGTGCCCGAGCCGCAGCCGCCGAGCGTGAGACCGTTGAGCTCGTTGTCCGTGCCGAGCAGGAAGCCGGCGAACTCGATGCGCACGAAGCGCAGGTGCCCGCAGCTGCCGTCCGCCGTCGCACCGCCGTACGTGCCACGGGCGTCGGTCGCCGGAATGCCCTCGATGTTCGTCGAGCCACCGGTGATGTTGATCGGCGCATTGCCGAGCATCACGACACCGCCCCAGTCGCCGCGATCACGGTTGCCAGGATCTTCGGACGAAGTGAACACGATCGGCTGCTCGGGGTGACCGATGGCGTTCAGCGTGGTGCCGACCGTCATGATCAGATACGAGCCGTTGTCGCCGATGATCTGCGTGCCCGGCTGGATGGTGAGCGTGCCCGTGCGCCAGAACACGCCCGAGGTGAGGTGATACGTGTGCTGGCAGTCCCAGGTCTGGTCGCCGTTCTGGTCTCCCGACACGGTGACTTCCGTGCGGCTCGCGAGCGCCGGGCAGCTCGGCGCAGCGCCCCAGTCCGGGGTCGTCGGACAGTAGGCCGGATACGTCGGGCCGGCGTCGGAGCCACCGTCGACGGGCGCGCCGGCGTCGACGTTGGCATCGTTTCCGGGCGTGCCCGCATCGTTGCCTGCGTCGTTGCCGGGGGTCGTGCCGGTGTCGGTGCCGCCATCCCGGGTATTGCCGCCGGTGTCGGGAAATCCGGTGCCACTATTGGTGCTGCAGCCCGCGACGGCGAGCGTGCAGGCGAACAGACCACGAACGAGAGAGCTGCGTGTCATGGGTTCCTCGAGTCGAACGAGTAGGAAGAAAGGTCAGTTGGAGACACTCACACCGAGAGAGAACACGGTGCCTGGGTTGATCCCGAGCACCACCTGGTCGCCCTGCCGAAGCTCCTGACGCTGGAACAGGACGTTCTGGGCCGTGAGACGCAGGCTGAGCTCCGGAATCGGAGCCCACTGCACCGCAAGGTCCACCGAATGGAACGGCTCGCGATAGACGTCGGGCAGACCGTTCTGCCCGACGTCCTCCAATCGAGGACCGAAGACGTTGTAGTAGGCGAACCACGACACGTTCGTTCCAGGAGGGGCAAAGCCGAGTGACACGTTGATGGCATAAGGCGCCTGCCCCGCGAGCGGACGCTGCGCGCTGGTCGCGACCGAGCGCTGCTCCGGAGAGAGGCGCGCTTGCGACTGGATGAGCGCGACGTTGGCGCCGATGGAGATCCAATCGAGCTCACTCAGGAAGTGGCCGAGGTGAAAGCGCCCCTCCAGCTCGAGGCCGTAGTTCTCGGCGCCATCGATGTTCCGGAAGGTGACGTCCCCGTCGTCGTCGATGATGGTGGACTCGATGGGGGACTCGAAGAGCTTCACGAAGCCCGACACCGCCAGCACCTCGGAGGCCGAAGGGAACCACTCCCAGCGCAGGTCGAAGTTGTGGATGTACGTGCGGTGGAGATCGGGATTGCCCGACACCGTGCGTCGGCGAACGAAGTCGTTGAAGAGGAACGGCGCGAGCTCGCGGAGCTGCGGGCGTGCGACCGTGCCGGCGTAGCCAGCGCGGATGTACATGTCCGGGATCGGCTCCACCACCACGCCGATCGCCGGCATCGGATCGATGTCGGTCCGGCGCGTCGACGGCGGGGGCATGTCGCTCGGCGCCGAGCCGAGCGGATCGGCCGACACCACGATCTGGCGGAAGGCTTCGACGCGCGAGCCGCCGACGAAGCGCAGCTCGCGGATCGGGTGCCAATCGAGCATCGCGTAGGCGGCAAACGAGTGTTGCTGCGCGTCGTAGCTGTCGTCGGGTCGCGTGTAGTCGCGCAGGCGTAGATACGTGTCGAGCGCCGGCGGGGAAAAGAGCTGATCGGGCGGGAGCAGCGCTCCCTCCGCGCCCGAGCCCGGGCGCGACGACCAGCCCAGGCGGCGGACGTCGAAGCCGCGGTCCGTGTAGCGGACGAGCCCGCCGATGCGCGTCGTCAGCGTGTCGGCCGGAATCGTCAGGTTGCCGCCGCCGCCGGTCGTCAGATCCTCGAGGCTCGACCAGAAGCGTGCGCCGCTCGTCGGGCCGGCCGCGAAACGGTACGCGCCGTTCGGCTGCACGACGTAGAGCAGATCGTGCATGTCCGGCTGCTCGCGCGCGCCGTGGCTCAGGTTCAGCTGCCAATCGAAGGTCGCGTTCCCGATCAGATTGCGGTGCTCGCCGAGGAGCTGGCCGAACAGGAGCGTTCGCTGCGTCCAGCTGCTCCGATACCCGTCGATGTTCAGGCCCACGGTCTCGTTCAGGCCGGTGACGCGTCCGACGTAGTCCTCGCTGTTCTGGCTGAACAGACCGTTGAAGGTGATGCGGTGACCCGCCGCCAGCTCGTACGTCAGCGTCCCGAGCGCGCTGAGCTGCGTCGTGATCTGCTCACCGCCCTGCTGGAGGGTCTCGCGGGGCGTGACGCGTCGGCCCCCCATCCCATCGTCCTCGACGCGGAGAGCCTGGAGCAGATCGGCGATGGGCCGCTCCGCCCGTCGATATCCGATCATCAGCCGATAGCCGAGCAGATGCCCGCCGACATCGAGGGTGTCGCCGAGGCTCAGGCTCAAGCCCATGTTCGGCAGCGCGGTGTGACTGCCCAGCAGCCAATCGTTCGTGAACGATCTCGAGACCGCATCGCGGTCGGCCACCGGGAGATCGTCGACGCTCTGGTGGGCTGGCACCGCCCCGGGAAGCGCACGCGTGCCGTCGTCGAAGCCGAGCCAGTCGATGGTGCCGGTGCGCCCGCCGATGAAGCTCTGGAACGACGTGAGGGTGTTGACGCCGAGCGTGATCCCCGCGCGTACCTGGAAGCGCGAGGGGAAGTCCTGCGTCGTGATGTCCATCAGACCGCCGGCCCAGTCGCCCTGGACCTCCGGCGTGAACGTCTTGCGGATCGTGAGGCTCTCGAGGAGCGCCGTCGGGAAGGCGTCGAGCTGCACGCCGGGCACGTCCGGATCCGTGCTCGGGAGGAGCACGCCGTTCATCGTCGTGACGACGTAGCGGCCACCGAGGCCGCGCACGAAGAGGTAGTCGTCGCGCACGGAGACGCCGACGACGCGTCGCGCCGCATCGCTCGCGCTCGAGTCGGGCGCGCGCGCCATCTCTTCGCTACCGACGGCGTCCTGGGTGGCGGCCGCTTCGCGTCGCAGCCGCAGCTGCGTCGCGGAGCTCCCCGACTCGGCACGCACCTCGATGACGACCTCCTCCCCGGTCGCGGTCTCGAGGCCGAGCTCGATGTCGGCATGCGCGCACGCACCGTCCGTGACGACGACGTTCTCGATGCGCGCCGGCTCGTAGAGGTCGTAGTAGGAGCGCAGCGTGTACGTCCCCGCCGGCAGATCGATCGCGTAGCGACCGTCGTAGTCGGTCAGCGTGCGCGTGCCGCGGCCGACGACCACGACGGGCGCCTCGACCAGCGTCTCGCCCGTCGCCGCGTCGCGCACGACGCCTTCGACACCGGTGCCGCTGCAGTGCGGAGCGTCCTCGGCGAGCGCGGCTTCCGCTTCGGCCTCGGCGAGCGCGGCCTCCTCTTCGGCGGCCGCGGCCTCGAGCGCGGCGCGATCTTCGGGGGAGAGCTCGGCCTCTGCCGACGCGTCCTGTGCGCGCGCGATCCCGAGGACGCTGCTCCCCGCGACACAGAGCGATGTCACACAAGCGAGCGCACACGTCGCCCATCGGGTCTTTCGGGACTCGGCCATCATCGTCTCCCTGGGAGCTCTCTCGGTCGCCGCAGCGCGGCCGGATCAGCGGGCGTCGGCCAGCGGCTCGGTCGCCACCGCAATCGTCGTCGCGCCCCCACCGCGCAGCGTGTCGAGCACCTCGACCGCGCGGCCGTAGGGCGCATCGCTCGCCGCATCGAAGAACACGGTGCGATCGGTGCGCGCCGCGAGGATGCGCGTGACGCGCGCCTCGAGCTCGGCGAGCGGCACCTCGTCGTGGTTGATGCGCACGACGCCATCAGCGTCGACGGTGACGACCGGCGGGCCGTCCTCGCGCGGCGGCGCGGGCTCGGCGTGCTCGTCCGGCTCGGCCGGCACGTGCACCCAGAACTGCTTGGCCAGCATCGGCGTGATGACCATGAAGATGATGAGCAAGACGAGCACGACGTCGACGAGCGGCGTCACGTTCATGCTCGGGGTCGCGCGCTTCTTCTTGCCGCCGCGCCCGCCACCGCCACCGGTCTCGAAGGCCATCGCTCAGCCCTCCTCGCCTCGGGCCGGCGCGCCGCGCTCGCCCACGCGGAGCGAGACGCCCGGAAAGCCGATCTGCTGGCACATGCGGAACAGCTCGCGGACGTCGGCGTAGCGCAGCGTGCTGTCGCCGCGCAGGATCACGCGCCGCAGCGGCTCGCTCGCGTGGATCTCGCGCAAGCGGGCCTCGATCTCTTCGCGGGGCATCGCGTCCTGCTCGAGGAAGAGCCGCTGGTCGGCGGTGATCGAGAGCGTGATCGGATCGGTGCGCCCGCGCGCCTCTTCGTCCGGGTGGAAGATCGCAGGGAGCTCCACCGGCGCGTCGTGCTCCATGCTCGGGAGCACCACCATGAAGATGATGAGGAGCACGAGGACGATGTCGACGAGCGGCGTCACGTTCATCGCCGGTGCCGGGCGGCTCCGCTTGCTGCCGATTCGCTTCGTGCTCATCGCCGTCTCCTCTCGAAGGGCGCGCTCGCTCAGGCCTGCGCGATCTCCATCGGGCGATCGGCGCGCTTCTTCTCGGCGGGCGCCTCGCTCGGCTCGTCGTCGGCGGCGTCGACCTCGACGGTGCGGGTCTCGGCGGGCTCGGCGCCCGGCTCCGCGGTCTCGAGGCGATCGACGAGCTCGTTGCCCGCGTTCGTGAGGCCCATCTCGAAGCGCTGGATGCGCGTCGTGATGCCATTGAACACGAGCACGGTCGGGATCGCGACGCAGAGGCCGTAGCCCGTCACGATGAGCGCCTCGCCGATGGCGGCGCCGATGGTGCCGATGCCGCCCGAGCCGCTCGCGGCGATCATCTGGAACGCGTTGATGATGCCGAGCACGGTGCCGAGCAGACCGACGAAGGGCGCCGTCGAGCCGGTGGAGGCGAGCACGCCGAGGCCGCGGTTCAGGTCGTCCGAGAGCGACTCGCCCTTACGCTCGATCGTCCGGCGCGCGAGCTCGGCGGCGCGCTCGGTGGTGTCGCCCTTGGCGAGGCGGTCGAGATAGACGCGGAGGCCCGCGTGGAGGAGCACCGCGAGGTGGCTGCTCTTCGCGGTGGCCGCTTCCTTCTCGAGCGCGAGGAAGTCGCCCGCGTCGAGAAGCGGGGCGGCCTTCCCGGCGAAGGCGCGCGCGCCCGCGGCCGAGCGCGCCAGGACGAGCACGCGATCGAGGGCCACCGCGAGGCTCGCGACGGCCTGGAGCGTGAGCACGATGACGACGCTGCGAACGGGCCAGCCCATCTGGCTCCAGAGCTCGAGCAGGTTGATGTTCATGGCTTCCTCTCTCTTCTGTTCCGCTCTCTCAGAGCGTGATGGCCAACGTGATCGGGAGCGTGTGGATGGCGGCGTAGGGCGTTCCGTCGCCCATGCGCGCGGGCTCGAAGTGCGTGCGCTCGACGGCGCGCACGATGACGTCGTTCGGAATCAGGTCGTGGCCGCGGAGCACGTCGACGCGGCTCACGCTGCCGTCCTCGGCGATCGTCACGCGCACGACGAGCGTGATGCGCGCGATGCCGGCGCTGCGGACGGCCGGCGGGATCTCGAAGTTCGACACGAGCGCGGCGCGATCGACCTGCGGCGGCGTGGTCCCCTCGAGCACTCGCACCGGCCCGTGCGCGCGCGGCGGCTCCGGCGCGGGCGGCGGCTCGGGCGCCACGGCCACGGGCGCGCTGCCGCTCCCACCCACGACGCCGCCGATCACACCGTCGGGCACGCCGTTCGGGTCGCCCTCGTCCTCGGGCGCGAAGGGATCGGGCGGCGGCGCGAGCGGCGCATCGCTCTCCTGAGGCGCCTCGTCGGGAATCTCGGTGGGCTGCTCGAGCACGGGCCGCGGGCGCCCGAGCCGCGCCGCGGGGGCGTCGACCGGCGCCGCGACCGGCGGAGGTGGCGGAGGAGGAGGTGGCGGCGGAGGTGGCTCGTCGGGCAGCGGCACGAAGTCGAGCTGGACGAGGTCGTCCTCGACGATCGCCTGGCGCGCGACCGCGCTCGCGGCGACGATGCCCGCCGCGATCCCGCCGTAGACGACGAGCGCGACGACCATCGAGGCGCCGAACGCCCCGCTGCGTGCCCCTCCGCCGTGTCCGAAGTCCTCGAGCATCGTTACGGCGCCTTGATAGGGGCGCTTCTTGACGGTCGTGTGACGCTCGGGTCGCAACGAGTGACACGCGCGTCTCGGGCGGGCCCTCGCTCACGCTCCGTCACGCATTCGTGACGTGGTTCACGCGTTCGTGTCCGGCGGGGCCGACCCGCCGGGCCCGCGCGCGATCCGGCCGCCGTTGACGGGGCCTCGTTTCCTTGCGTCTACTCGCGCGCGTGACGAGCGCGAGCCCTGCCACCGATCCGTTGCTCGGCGCCACGCTGGGCGGCCGCTACCGTGTGACACGGCGCATCGCCGAGGGTGGCATGGGCGCCGTCTACGAGGCCGAGCAGCTCGCGCTCGGGCGCCGCGTCGCCATCAAGGTGCTGCATGCGCACATGGCCTCCGACGAGGACATCGTGCGCCGCTTCGAGCGCGAGGCGCGCGCCACGACGGCGATCGGGCACCCGAACATCGTCGAGGTCGTCGACTTCGGCACGCTCGAGAGCGGCGCGCGCTACCTCGTGCTCGAGTACCTCGACGGGCGCGACCTCGGCCGCGTCCTCCGCGAGGGCGGCCCGCTCTCGGTCGGGCGCGCCGCGCGCCTCGCGATGCAGATCGCCGACGGCGTGGGCGCCGCGCACGCGAAGGGCATCGTCCACCGGGACCTGAAGCCCGAGAACGCGATCGTGCTCGGCGAGGGCAGCGCCGCCGAGCGCGTGAAGGTCGTCGACTTCGGCATCTCGAAGATCCGGGACGCCGCCGAGGGCGCGGGCGATGCGCGCACGCGTACCGGCACCGCGCTCGGGACGCCCTACTTCATGGCGCCCGAGCAAGCGCAGGGGAAGCGCGACGTCGATCACCGCGCCGACGTGTACGCGCTCGGCGTGATCTTGTTCCGGCTGCTCACCGGCCATCATCCCTTCGACGACGCCTCGTATCCGATGCTCATCGTGAAGATCTGCACGGAGCCCGCGCCCGAGCTCACCACGTGGCGCACGGACCTGCCGCCGGAGCTCTCGGCGCTCGTCGCGCGCATGCTCGCGAAAGATCCCGGCCAGCGGCCGAGCTCGATGGAAGAGGTGCGCGCCGCGCTCGCGCCGATGGTCGGCGACACGCGCGCGCCGATGCTGACCGACGCGCCCGGCCCGGCCGCCACGACGGCCCGCGTGCTCACGCACGAAGCGCTGGCGAAAACCGAGCACTCATCGGCCGCGCTTCGCGCGCGAGCGAGCCAGGCCGACGACGAGGACGACGACGAGCACCAGCGCACGTTGCGCTCGGTCGGCGTCGACACACGAGGAGATCCGATGGGCTCTGGAATCGGCACCCCGATGAAGGTCGCGTTCGCCGCGATGGCCCTCGCGGTCTGCGCGCTCGGCGCGTGGGCGCTCTTCGTGGGCCGCGACAGGCTGACGCCGCGCGAAGACGAAGAGAACGCGCCGCTCCCGACACCGGGCCCACCGATCGTGCACGCCCTCGCGCCGGCCGCGTACGGCTCCGAGGGCTGGAGCTGGCTCAACCCGCGGCCGCGCGCGATGCCGACGTGGTTCGCCGTCGACGTCGCCGGCGAGGGCGTGATCGCGATGGTCGGCGAGCACGGCGCCGCGGCGCACTTCGGCGATGGGCTCCTCTACACGTGGGCGAGCGGCACCGACGCGACGCTCGAGGCCGTGCGCTGGGCGGGCCACGGCGAGGCGCTCGCCGCGGGGGCAGGGGGCGCCCTCGTGCGCCTGACGGCGACCGGTCCGCATCGCCTCGACTCGGGAACGAACGTCACGCTGCACGCGCTCGCCGTGATCTCGCCGACGACGACCCTCATCGCAGGCGACGACGCCACGCTGCTTCGGCTCGTGGGCGATTCGATCACCGTCCTCGACGTGGGCGTCACGGCGGACCTGCTCGCCGTTCACGCCCGCCGCGGCGAAGGGTGGATCGCCGGCGCCGGCGGTACGATCCTGCACTTCACCGATGTCGCGGCCGGCCGCTTCGTGCGAGAGAGCGGGCCGATGGGAACGACGCTGCGCGCGATCGGCGGTTGCGAGCGTGGCTCCCTCTACGCGGCGGGCGACGATGGCCTCGTCGCGCGACGCCACGCCGACGGCAGCTGGCATGCGCTGAGGCTGCCGAGCGACACGCACGAGACGCTCACCGCGATCGCCTGCGATCACGGGCGCGCGGTGATCGCGGGCGCGAGCGGGCTCGTCTTCCTCGCGTCGGGCGACGACACCGTCGCGCTCGAGAGCGGCTACGACGGCACGTTCCACGGCGCGGCCGGCGCGAGCGACGAGAGCACCTGGCTCGTGGGCGGCGGCGGCCAGCTCGCGACGCTCGAGGACGGCCGCGTCTCGACGCGTGTCGACGGGCCGACCGTGCCGCTGCGCGACGTGGGCACGATCGGCGGCGCGATCGTCGCGGTCGGCGAGTGGGGCCGCGTGGTCCGCGAGACCGAGCACGGCTTCGTGCTCGCCGAGTCGCCGACGGACGCCGGGCTCGGGGCGCTCGCCACGATCGACGACTCGCGCCTCGTCGCCGTGGGCGACAGCGGCACGATGGTCGAGATCCACTTCGATCGCGTCACCGAGATCGCGAGCGGCACGCACACCTCGCTGCACGACGTGGTCGCGGCCGGCGACACCGTGCTCGTCGTCGGCAACGACGGCACCGTGCTGCGTGGTGTGCTCGGCGCGCTCGCCGCCTCGCGCATCCCGGACGTGGGCGATCTCTGGGCCGTCGACGGTGTGCCCTCCGACGCGATCGTGGTCGGCGATCACGGGTTCGCCGCGCACTTCGACGGCGAGGGACATCACCGCATCGACTGCGAAGAAGGCACGCCCGGCCTGCGCGCCGTGTTCCGACACGGCGACGTCGCGTACGCCGCCGGCGAGCGAGGCACGCTCGTCCGCATCGACGCCACGACCTGCGTACGCGAGACGATCTCCGCGGCGGGCGCGAGCGACGCGCTGCCGACGCTGAACGCCATCGGCCTCGGCGTGCACGGCCGCCCGCTCGCGGTGGGCGACGAAGGCAGCGCGTTCGAGCGCCAGGACGACGGCACGTGGACGGCGAGCGAGGATCTCGAGGTCGGCCGTACGAGCCTGCGCGGCCTCGAGCGCATCGAGCGCTACGTCTACGTGGTCGGCACCGGCGGCACGATCCTGCGCCGCATCGTGGTCGACGGCAGCTGATTCGCTCCGCTCCGATCGGCCTCGGGACGTCCGCGCGTCGGGGCGCGACATGCCGACGCGGCGCGGTGTCGGAGGCGCCCGAGCCAGCTACGTTGTGCGCACCGTGCGCCGTCTCGATGCGCGCACGTCGACCCCTCGACATGCCGGACTCACGAGTGCTCTGTCGCAAGCTCACCGACGCCGACGTGGAGGAGACGGCTGCCGTTCTCGCCGCGGCCTTCGCCGACAACCCCTGCTACGCGTGGATGCACCCGCGCGTCGCCCATCGCCCGGCCGATCTGCGCGCGTTCTTCGTGCGCAACCTGCGCTGGCACCGGCCGCTCGACCTCACGTGGGTCGCGACGCACGAGGGCCGCGTGGTGGGCACGAGCACGCTCGAGCCACCGGGCGGCGTGCCCGGCACGCTCTCGGCCGCCGCACGACACTGGCTCTTGCCCACCGTGCGCCGCCAGGGCCTTCGAACCTTCGTCCGCACCTTCGAGGCCGATCGGGAGTTTCGCGAGCGCTACCTCGCGCTCACCGGTGGCCGACCGTACTACCACCTCCACGCCGTCGCAGTGGCGCCCGACCTCCAAGGCCGCGGGGCCGGAACGATGCTCGTCGACGTCGCGATGCGCGAGTACGAGGCGCGCAGTCGGAGCGACGGGCGACCCATCGCCGTGAGCACGCAGCGCGAGCGCAACCTGCCGCTCTACGAGCGCGTCGGCTTCGCGCGGCGCGGCGACCAGCAGATGGGCACACGCCGAGGCGACGCGGGCTTCCGGACCTGGTTCCTGCTGCGCGAGGCGTCGGTCGGCCCCGCGCGCGCGATCGACGCGCGCCCTTGAGCGCGATCCGCGTCAGCGCGCGCGAGCCGCCGCGCCGGCGACGGTCACCGTGATCTCGCTCGCGGCCTGGTTGCCGCCGCCGTCGATCGCGCGGACCGCAACGATGTGCGAGCCGGGCGCCAGCGACGACACGTCGATCGCGAAGCTCTCCTCGCGCGTGTCGAGCAGGTCGTCGTCCGGGAAGATCACGCGCCACTCGCCGCCGTCGATCGCTGCCTCGAGGCGCGCCACCGGGCCCATCGCGTCGGTCGCGGTGCCGCGCACGCGTCCGCCGCCGAAGGTGAGCGCCGAGACGCTCGGCGGGTGGTTGTCGACGAGCATCGGCTCGCTCTCCGAGCTCGAGCGCAGCGTGAGACCGTCCGGGTTCGAGAGCTCGTCGGACGCCTCCACCGCGACGACGTAGTAACCGTCCGGTACCGCCGAGGTGTTCCACTGGTACTCGGTCGCCGTGAGCGTCTCGCTGTCGCGCAAGATCTCGCGCCACACCGACTGGCTCTCTTCGCGATAGCGGAGCCGATACCGCACGCGGTCGGCGTCGGGGTTGTCGATCTTCCAGGTCAGACCGAGCATCGGCGTCGAGGCCTGCGGCGCATCGACGTCCACGTCCGGCGGGCGCTTCGTCGGCCGCGCCTTCGTCGCCACCTCGCTCACGACCGGGCGCTGGTTGTCGGGCAGGTAGTACGCCGTCACCGCGAGGATCGTCGCGTCGGCGCTCCCGAGCTCGGCGCGAATCTGAAGGAAGCGTGCCCCGGCCGATCGAATCGGGCCCTCGCTCGTCATCGGCGCCGACCACTCGGTCCACGACGCATCGGGCCGCTCGGTATCGCCCGAGCGCGTCGAGAAGCGCAGCGTCCCTTCCCCGCGCCACGTGAGCCGACCCCATCGCGAGTCGAAGCCCGCATCCAGCACCTTGCTCACCCACGAGGCGGTGCGCGGCGGGCCGCCCACGCGATAGAGCGCGGCCGCGTCGCCCGTGGCGACGAAGGGCGCGCTGCCGAGCAGATCCATCGCGAGCACCTCGCGCTCGTCGACGTCGATCCAGATCGCGCTCGTGCGATCGGAGGCGATGCGGATCACGCGCCCGTCGGCGCCGAGCGCCGCCCAGATCGTCCCGTCGGCCGCGAGCTGCACGCGCGTGACGTGCGCCTCGTCGCTCGCCCACACGCGCTCGGCACGCCCGTCGGCGCCGACCGTGTACACGCGGCCATGGCCCGGGCGCGGGCGTGCGGCGCGGGAGGCCGTGGCGGAGCGCTTCGTCGGCGGCGCGCTGACGGCGGGCGGATCGAGGAACTCGTTCGCCGCGACCGCGAGCACGCCGTGATCGAGCGCGAGCGCGGTGATCTCGTTGCCCGGGAAGTCGAACACCGTCTCGGCGTGCCCGGGCGAGGGGATGCGCACGACGAGCGCTTCGTCGCTCGTGCCCGCGTAGAGCGTGCCGTCGGGCGCGAGCGCGAGGCTCATCACGTGGCTCGCGAGCGAGTCCCAGACGACGTCGACCGAGGCGGCCGCAGCCGTGACGTTCGTGAGCGCGAGCACGCGGCCCTCGGGGCCGGTGCCCGCGAAGAGGCGATGCCGCGGCGCGTCCCACGCGAGCGCCCACACGTGCTCGGTCGCGTCGGGATGCGCGATCTCGCGGGGCTGGCCGGCCGCGGCGCCCGTGGTGTCGATCGCGTAGATGCGGCCCTCGGGGATCGTGCCCGCGAAGAGCACGCCCCCGTCCCCCGCGGCGAGCGCGGTGACGAGCAGCTGGTGCGTCTCGGCGAAGAGCTCGATGGCGTCACCGCGCACGCGGTAGATGCGGCCGTCGTCGCCGGTGCCGAGATAGAGCGCGTCGCCCACGCGCGCCCACGACCAGACGATCGGCACTCCGTCGGGCATCGCGACACGGGTGAGCTCCACGCTGGGCGTCACGCGCCCGTCCGAGCGCACGGCCACGTCGTGCAGCTCGCCGGCCGCGAGCGAGGTCGCGTCGTCGAGCTCGAACGTGCGCGTGGAGACCGCCTCGGCGATCCCGCTCCACGCGCCCACGACGGCGACGGCGAGCGCCGAGCTGAGCGAGACCAAGAAGAGGGCGCGGCGGGCGATTCGACGGGAAATAGGCGACATCGGCGGGGCGAGCATAGCCGAGAACGAGCTCGCCACGCGTCAGAGCCCGATCTCGCCGCGCGCCCGGAAACGCCGCGCATGGCGCCGGATCTGCCCGATCTCGTGGCGCTCGAAGAAGGCCGGGGTGACGCCGTCGCGCTGGTAGCTCATCACGTCGTTGGGGACGTCCGAGTGCGGGTTGCCGAAGAAGTGGCCGAGCTCGTGCGCCAGCACGTCGGGCCCGGCGATGCGCGAGACGACCACGAAGTGCGCGCCCGGAAGGCCTGCCGGCCGCCAATGCACGCCGCGCCGCATCTGCGAGGGATCGTCGACGTCGCGCAGCGAGCCGACGACGAACACGGAGATCAGGCCGGGCCGCATCTCGGCGCCGAGCGCGTGCCGATCCGCGCGCGTCTCGAGCGCCGAGAAGCGCGCATCGAGTGCCCGCCGCTCGCGCACCTCGAAGGAGACGCCGCTCGGGGCGAAGATCGCGTTGGCCTGCGCGACCTCGGCGTCGATCCACGCGTCGTCCACCACCGGAGCGCCGTCGAGCGTCGCCACCGCCATCGCGAGCGGGAACGTGGGAAAGGTCTCTTGCGCGCGCGCCGCACCGGCCGCGAGCGCGAGCGAGAGCAGCACGAGACCGACGAGCGGCCAGGCCGCGCTCACTCGCTGCGCGTCGTGACCTCGATCGTCGTGTGGCACGCGTTGGTCCCGAGGTGGCCGTCGCGCACGACGAGCCAGAAGTCGTACGTGCCCGGCTCGCGCGGCACGCTCCACTCGTTGTTCCGGATCACGGCGTCGTAGGGCGTCGGCTCGGCGCCGTGCGCCGGGCCCTGCGTCGTCTCGCTGCTCATGACGCCACCCGTCGCGTACCAGGAGTAATACGCGCCCTCGTAGCCCGTGCGGATCGACCCGGAGTAGTCGTAGATCGGGAACGACTCGAGCCACTGGTCGGGATCGTCGAGCGGCACGAGGTCGAGCGTGTCGAGATCGCCCTCGGCGGGGCTCGCCGGCACCCGGATCGGATCGCTCAGCCAGGGATGACACTCGAAAGGATCGTCGCCCACGCCGCCGAGGTACACGCTGTCCTCGATCGCGAAGTACACGTAGGGCGGGTTCGAGGTCGGGCTCGCGCGCGTCGTGATGCCGACGCGCTTGAACCCGCTGACGAGGACCTCTTCCTCGCCGGTGCTCGCATTCGTCGCGCTCACCTCGACCTGCACCTCGATGGGCACCCCGGCCGTGGCGAGCAGCGTCTCGACCAGCGCGCGCACCTGGGGGTCGGGAATGAACGCGAGGAAGGGCGTGATGTTCGTCGCGCTGCCGGGGATCGTGACTCCGTTGCCGACGCCGTCGTACTCGCTGCACATCGCCATCGAGCCCGCGCCGTTCCCGTTCGAGCTCGTGCCGAAGAGCGAGGCCGCGTCGAGGCAGGCGCGGAAGTGGTAGTGCAGCTCGCGCTGCATCGGATCGAAGGCGAGCACGCTCACGTGGATGTCCTCACCGGGCGCGGCCTCGGGCGGATCGGCCACGATCGCGAGGATGCGGGGCGTCTTCACGAGCGTCGGTGCATCGAGGCCCATGTTGCAGCCCACCGCGAGCGCCGCGGTCGCCAGCGCCACGAAGAGCGAAGTCTTTCGGCCGTGGCGCGTCATTCGTAGTAGGCCCGCACGCCGATGGTGCCGAGGATGGGAAGGCCCGCGAGCGGCGCACTGCGAGCGTAGTCGTACTGGTAGACGAGGCCCTCGGCGTTGGTCGCGTTGTAGACGTTCTGCACGTCGATGTAGACCGAGCCGAGCACCGTGTTGGCGATGTTGAAGTCGCGATCGATGCGGGCGTTGAGCTGGTGGAAGATCGGCAGGCGCTCGCCGCGATCGCAGAACGCGGGATCGTACTCGTTCGCATCCGCGTCGAACGACGCGCTGCAGACGCTCGAGGTGGGGCGGCCCGACGTGAGCTGGAACGAGAGGCCGAAGCGCCACCCATCGAACTCGTAGCTCGCGACCGCGCTGAGGCTGTGCGTCTGGTCGAAGCCGAAGACGAACCAGTTGCCGCCCGGGTTCACGCGCTCGCTGCGCGCGAGCGTGTACGAGAGGGAGCCGTAGAAGCCGTCGCCCAGCGGGCGCCGCACGAGCACCTCCATGCCGTAGCTGCGCCCCTGTTGGTCGGCGACGAAGAAGATGCGCTGCGGGTTGCCCTGCTCGTCCATCGCGACGACCTGGTTGAAGCGCGCGATGTCCCACATGTACGTGAAGAAGCCGGTGATGCGCGCGAAGATCCCGAGCGGCAGGTTCGCCTCGAGCCCGAGCGACTGCTGCCACGAGCGCTGCGGCCCGAGGCGCGGGTTGCCGCCCGTGCCCACCGTCTGCACCACGTTCGGCGGCTGCGTGAAGAGGCCGGTCGCGGCGACGAGCTGCACGTCGTCACTGAAGTGCAGGTGCCCGACGAGGCGCGGGTCGGGCGCGATGTCGGTGTAGTTGCCGTAGCGGAGCAGATCGAGGCGCACGCCGAGGCTGATCTCGACGGGGGAGAAATCGAAGACCGCCTCGCCGTAGAGCCCGGGCGTGCCGCGCGCGACGCGCGTCTGGATTGCCACGAGCTGCGGATCGAAGGCCGGGCGCGGGTACTCGCCGAGGCCGGTGGCGGTGGGCGCGGTGATGTTCAGGCCGAACGAGGTGCCGGCGGCGTCGACGCCGAAGTTCGCGTGCAGCCAGGGCGCGAGCTGCGTGGTGATGTCGAGGCGCAGTGCGCTGACGAAGTTCTCGAAGAGGAAGACCTGCGGCGTGGCGCCGGCCGTGCGGTTCGAGAAGCCCGTCGCGTCGCGCCCGAGGTTGAGCGAGAGCCGCACGTTGGTCGACTCGGCGACGTGCCAGTCGAAGCGCGCGATGGCGCGCTGGAACTGGTAGTTGATGTTCGTGTTCGTGTCGGCCGAGGTAGCGCCGCTGCCGACGGTGCCGCTGTTGTCGAGCGCGTCGTCCGAGCCGAAGACGAAGAGGCTCGCCGAGAAGTGGTCGTCGAAGCGGTACTGGATGCGCGCCTGGTAGTCGTCGTAGCTGAGGCTCGGGAAGCGCTGGCCCGAGACGGCGCTCGCGATGCCGAGGAAGAGCTCGTAGTAGCTGCGGCGGAACGCGAACGCGACGACGCCGCGGTGGTCGTCGAAGGGAATGAAGGCGCGGCCCTCGGCGCGGAGCGCGTCCACCTGGAGCTCGATGTGGAGCGGCGCGTCGTCGGCGATGTTGGTCTCGAGCGAGACGATGCCTTGCCCGAAGCGGCCGTACCGGACCGGGTAGTTGCCGGGATAGAAGTCCTGGCGCTCGACGAACGCGGTGTTGATGACGGTCGGGCCGAGGCCGAAGTGCCAGAGGTTCGGCACCGGGAAGCCGTCGATGAAGTAGCCGGTGTTGTTCAGCCCGGCGCCGCGGATCACCAGGAACGGGATGCCGAAAGGCAGGCGCGAGATGCCGGGGAGGAACTGGATCGCGCGCACGGGGTCACCGAAGGTGCCGGGCACCGTGCTCAGCTCGGCGCCGCGGAACGTGATGCGCGTCGCGGCCCCGACCTCGGGCGGATCGACGGTGCCGGTCACCGAGAACATGGCGACCTCGTCGTCCTCGAGCTCCTCCTCCGGGGTCGTGGCGTCGGTCGTGGCGTCGGTCTCGGGGCCGGTGCCGGTGCCGGCGTCCTGCCCCTCGCCCTCGGCCGTGGTGCCGTCCCCTGTCTCGGATCCAGCGCCCTCGGTCGTCGTGCCCTCGCCCTCGGTGCCCGGCTCGGTGCCGCTGCCAGTTCCCGCGGGCTCGGCCTCTTCCTCTTCTTCCTCTTCTTCCGTCGCCAGCGTGTACCGGAAGCGGATGCGGGCCGGCACCGCCACGCCGTCGCGCATCGCGGGGGAGAAGATCATCTCGTGCGCGGCGGCGAGCACGAGCGCGTCGATGTCCTCGCGAAGCGGGGTACCGACCGTCGCATCCGTGACCGTGCCGTCGGCCGCGATGGTGAGGACGAGATCGACGCCCGATCCAGGCGGGACCGGCTCGGCACCCTCGGGCAGGGTGATCGCCGGCGCCGCCACCAGGTGCGGCGGCACGCGCGAGGGCGCCACCGCGCCGGCATCGGCGGGCGGTCCGGCATCGGCGGGCGGACCGGCATCGGCCGGCGGGGCTCCGCCATCCGCCACCGGCGGCGCCGCATCGCCGGCCACGCCGCCGTCGCTCGGCGGAACCCCTGCGTCGGCCTGCGCGCTCGCGTCCGCGGCGCTGCCGAGCACGGAGAGCACGGCGAGCGCGACGAGCAAGAGCCGCGAATCCCGAACGGCCCCGTTCGGCGGTGACGTGCCCGAGCACAACCTCATCGCGTCCTGGCCGTAGCACGCCTGCGCGTCCGGTCACGTGGACGCGCGGGCGCTCCCTCAGAGGCCCAGGATCTGCCCCGCCTCGTCGACCAGGTGCTCGGCGCCGGCGCCGGCGAGCTCGTCACGGTCGCGGAACCCCCAGAGCACGCCCACGCTCTTCATCCCGGCCGCGCGCGCCGTGCGCACGTCGACCGCGCTGTCGCCGACGAAGACGCAGCGCCCGGGCTCGATCCCGAGCGCGCTCGCCGCGAGGAGCGCCGGGGCGGGATCGGGCTTCTTCGGAACGCCCTCGCGCTCGCCGATCACGATCTCGAAGGTCCCGGGGAACACGGCCTCGGCGATCTTCGTCGCCGCCGTCTGCGGCTTGTTCGTGACGACGGCCACGCGATCCCCGCGCGCCCGGAGCGCCACGAGCAGCGGCTCGATCCCGGGATACGGGCGCGAGGTCTCGAGCATCCGCGTGGCGTAGAGCGCTCTGTATCGCGCGAGCGCGTGGTCCACGAGCGCGCCGCGATCGGGCGGGAGCGCCTGCTCGAGCAGCGAGCGCGCCCCCTCGCCGACGCGCTGCCGGTACGTCTCGATCGGGTGCGTCGGCAGGCCGAGCTCTTCGAGCACGGCGTTCGCACAGCCACCGATGTCCCCGAGGGAGTCGAGGATCGTCCCGTCCATGTCGAAGAGGAACCCACGCACGGCCGCACCGCTCCTTCGTCAGCGCGCGAAGAGGCGCGCGCGATCCTTGAACGCCTTCAGCTCGATCGCATTGCCGCTCGGATCGCGCAGGAAGAACGTCGCCTGCTCGCCGACCTCGCCGCGGAAGCGGATGCGCGGCGCGATCAGGAACTTCGTGCCTGCGGCCTCGAGCTCGCGCGCGAGCGCGTGCCAGTCGTCCCAGGGCAGCACCGCCCCGTGATGCCGCACGGGCACGTCGTCGCCGTCGACCTCGTTCGTCGTGACGGTGTCGATGCGCTCGCTGACGTGCGCGCTGATCTGGTGCCCGTAGAAGTCGAAGTCGATCCAGCGCTCGGCCTCGCGCCCCACGCGGCAGCCCAGCGTCTCGACGTAGAAGCGGCGCGTGCTCTCGACGTCGCGCACCGCGAAGGCGAGATGGAACGGCACGCGCGGGCTCTCGCTCGCGCCGAGCAGCCGCTCGACGTAGGCGGCCACGCTCGGCACGCGCTCGCCCGCGTGCTCGGGATAGAAGTCGAAGGGATCGACGAGCACGGCGTGCATCCCGGCCGCGTTCGCGCCCACCACGTCGACGCCGGGGATGTCGCCGAGATACACGCTCGTCTCCGCGCGCTGGCCGGTGCGCGCGAGGGCGCGGCGGAAGAGCTCGGGGTCGGGCTTGCGCACGCCCTCGTGGTGCGAGTCGATCACGTGCTCGACGAAGGGCGACAATCCCACCTCCTCGAAGAGCCCGGGCAGGGCGCCCTCGGAGTTGGAGATCACCGAGACGTGCACGCCCGCGGCCTTCAGGCGCCCGAGCGCGGCGGGCAGGCCCTCCGGCACGCGGCGCCAGAGGTTCATCGCGTCGTGCGCGCGGCGGAGCGGCGCGACCATCTCGCGCGCATGCGTCTCGCCGAGCCCGGCCGCCGCGAGCAGCGTGACGAGATAGAGGCCCCAGCCGTCCTCGTGCGAGACGCCGGCGCGCATCAGCGCCTCGTAGCGGCGCTTGGCCGCGCCCTCCACCTCGCGCAGCGCGCGCGCCTTCACCGTGTGGCCGTAGGACGAGACCACGTCGGCGACGGCTTGGTGGTCGAGGAACACGATCGTGTTCCCCGCATCGAGGAAGACGGCAGTCGGAAGGGTCATGTCGTCAGCGCGCCGTCCCGGGGTCGGCCGGAAGCCTCCAGGCGGTCGAACGAGTCAGAGCAGGGAGATCAGACGCTTGGCGCGATCTTCGGCCTGCTGGAGGATCTGACGCGCCTCGTCCTCGGGCACGCGCACCTTCTTCACGAGCGCGTCGAGGACCTTCTTCTCCTCGTCGCTCTGGTGACCGTCGATGTACGTGAGGATCACGGCGTGCTGGATCAGCGCGCGCCGATCGGCGGCCGAGAGATCGCTGATGGGGATGTCGTCGATGGATCGCGGTGTCTTCGCGTAGTCGCGGATCGCCTCGGCGTCGTTGCCGGCCACCTCGAACGCCGAGAGCAGCGCCTCGATGACCTCGTGCTCTTCCGCCTCGACCCGGCCGTCCGCCCACGCGACCGCGACCAGGGACTTGAGCATCGCCTCTTGGTAGTCCTCCATCGTCCTCTCCTCGCGCGCGACGGTAACACAGTGCGCACGTGGTCGGGGGCCGAGGCACGATGCAGCATCGTCGACTGCCGTTCTTGTGCGTCGCCGTCGAGGCGCCACGGTAGAGTGCGGCGGAGTGGGCCGTCGCGCACATGTTGGTGTCGCGCTCGCGCTGTGGCTCGCCACGGCCTGGGCGGCGCTCGCGCGCGCGGAGGACGCTGGGCTGGACGCCGGTGTCGAGCGCCACGCCGAGGCGCCCCCCGACGAGATCGACGCCGGCGAAGCGGAGGCCCACGAAGCGCCCCCGGCCGAGCCCGCGGTCGACGCCGGGATCGATGCCGCGCGCCCGGCGCCTCGCGTGGTGGTGCGCACCGACGCGGCCGTCGTGGACGCGGCGCTCCCGAGCGATGCCGGGGTCGATGCCGCGAGCGCTGACGCCGGCCCGCCGCCGGACGCCGCGGTCGAGAGCGACGCGGGCGCTGCGCTCGCGGTCAGCGAGCCCCCACCGAGCGCCGCGCCGCCCACGCCGGCCGCCGCCAGCCGGGACGTCCTCCGCACGCTGATCGGGCTCGTGCTCCTGATGGTGCTCGCCTACGTGGGCGGCCACCCGCGCGTCGCACGCCTCGAGCAGCGCCTCGGCATCGCGCAGGTGATGACGAGTGGCCTGCCGTTCGTCTTCCTCGGCCTCGTCGCGCAGCAGCCGGCGCTCGACGTGCTGAACCGCCAGACGCTCGACGAGCTGCTCCCGCTGCTCCAGTTCGGGCTCGGCTGGATCGGCTTCCAGACCGGCTTCTCGTTCGAGGCGCGCGAGCTCGATCGCGTGCCGCGCGGCACGGGGACCGTCGTCCTGCTGCTCTCGACGTTCCCGTTCGTCGTGATCTCGGGGGTGACGGCGCTCGTGCTCTGGGCCGTGGGCCTGGGTCACGATCCGCTCGCGCTCGCGCGCGACTCGTGCCTGCTCGGCCTCGCCGGCGCGCTCTCGGCGCCCACGCTCGAGCGCGTGATCGGGCAGCGTATGAGCCCGGCCGCGCTCGATCTCGCGCGCGCCATCGCGCTCCTCGACGACGTGCTCGGCGTGGCCGCGCTCGCGTGCCTGGCGGCCTTCCTCCACGGGGGCGCGGGCGGCGACGACGCGTGGAAGCTGCCCGGCGTCGGCTGGATCTTCGTCACGTTCGGCATGGCCGTGTCGATCGGCCTCGTCGTCTACGTCGTGCTCCGCGGCACCGACTCCGGCGGTGAGAAGACGTCGCTCCTGCTCGGGTCGGTCGCGCTCACGGCGGGCCTGGCCGGCTATCTCTCGCTCTCGCCGCTCGTCATCTGCTTCTTCGCCGGCATCCTGCTGCGGAACCTCCCGAGCGACGACAAGGACGAGCTCACGCGCACGTTCCGGCGGCTCGAGCGGCCGATCTACTTCCTGTTCCTCCTCATGCTGGGCGCGCTCTGGCGCATCCAGGACTGGCGCGGCTGGGCGCTGCTCCCGGTGTTCGTGCTGGCGCGCTTCGCGGGGCGCTTCGCCGGCGCGCGCGTCGCGCGCCGTCTGCCGGCCTCGGAGACGCCCGAGGCCCTCGGCGAGGCCGAGGATCGCGACCTCGCGCTGCCGCCGATGGGCCAGCTCGCGCTCGCGTTCGTGGTGACGGCGCAGACGCTCTACGAGAGCCCGGCGGTGCAGGCGATCGTGACGGCCGTCGTCGGTGGCGGCGTGCTCCTCGAGATCGTGGTCCAGATCTCCAGCCGCCAGCGGCGCCGCAAGCCCGGCCCACGGCCGAGCGCGCCGCCCGAAGTGCTCGCGCGCATCGAGCCCGAGGAGCCACCTCCGCGCGAGCCCCCGAGCAGCGATCGCACGCTCGTCGACGAGCCCGCCATCGCGAGCACCGTGCCCGCCGGCGGCGCTCCGCCCGACACGACGACCGAAGAGGCCCCCGAATGAGCACGATCAAGCGCCTGCTCGTGATCGTGATCCTCTGCGGCGTGATGCAGGCCGTGGAGTCGTTCGGCGATCCCTCGAGCGACCCGCGCCGCGCCGCGTCGGCGATGGTCGTCGGCATCGGCTTCGTGCTGATCGCCGCGTGGTTCGCCGGGCGGATCTTCGCGACGATGCGCCTGCCGAAGCTCACCGGCTACCTCGCGATGGGCATCCTCGCGGGCCCGGCGCTCGGGCTGCTCGCGCCCTCCACCGTGCAGGGCCTCGGCCTCGTGAACGGCATGGCCACGGCGCTCATCGCGCTCACCGGCGGCAGCGAGATGGACTTCCGCGCGATGCGACCGCTCTTCAAGTCGATCGCCGCGATCTCGCTCATCGCGGTCTGCGGTACCGCGGTGCTGCTCGGCCTCACGACGTGGCTGCTCGCGCCGCAGCTCGCCTTCATGGCCGACCTTCCACCGACGAGCGTGATCGCCCTCGCGGTCGTGCTCGGTGTCGTCGTCGTCGCGCAGTCTCCGGCCGTGGTGGTGGCGATCCGCGCCGAGACCGGCGCCGACGGCCCCGTCGCGCGCACCACGCTCGGCGTGGTCGTGCTCGCCGACCTCCTCGTGGTCGTCCTCTTCGCGCTCGCGACCTCGGCGGCGGAGGCGATGCTCTCGGGGAGCGCGGACGTCGCCAGGACGGCGCGCACGATGGCGTGGGAGCTCTTCGGCAGCCTCGGCATCGGCATCATGATCGGCGCGATCCTCTCCGCCTGGATCCGCTTCGTCGGCAACCGCGGGCTCGACCTCTTCGTCTTGCTCGTGTGCTTCGTCGCGGCGGAGGTCGGGCGGCGGGTCCACCTCGACCCGCTGCTCGTCATGCTCGCGGCGGGGATGTTCGTCGAGAACGTGAGCCGGAAGGGTGAGGTCCTCCGTCACGCGTTCGAAGATGCTTCGCTCCCCGTCTACATCCTCTTCTTCACCGTGGCCGGCGCGAGCGTCCACCTCGCCGAGCTCCCGACGCTCGCGGTGCCCGTGGGCACCCTCGTCGTGGTGCGGGCGGCCGGTCTGCACTTCGGCACCAAGCTCGCGGCGCGCGCCGCGGGCGCTCCGAGCGCGGTCGAGCGATACGGCTCGCTGGGCCTCTTGCCGCAGGCGGGCCTGGCGATCGCGCTGGCGCAGCTGCTCGAGCGCGCGTTCCCCGACGTGGGCCATGGGATGGCGGGGGTCGTGCTCGCGGTCGTCGCAGTGAACCAGATCGTGGCGCCGGCGATCTTCCGCATCGCGCTCGTGCGCTCGGGCGAGGCTTCCTCGAGCGCGAGCTCGTCGCACGCCGAGCACGGCGCGACGCCGCTCGTGCCCGTCGATTCGACCCCAGCGGAACCCGACGCGGAGGCGTGACATCGGACGGTGCGTTCCGCACCATCCGCGGCCATGCGCCTCTGCCGCACGCTCGTCACCACCTCGATCTCGCTCGCGCTCTTCGTCTCGTCCGCGCGTGCCCAGGACGGCGCCGCCGAGAGCCGCGACGTCCGTCAGGTGGCGCGCGTGATCGCGAGCGACGGAGTCGCGGGCCGCTTCGGCGAGCCGCGCTGCGGTCACGGTCATCTCGTCGATCCGCACGAGGCCTCGCGCTTCACGGGCGAGCTCGTCGCGCGCACCGAGGGCAGCGACGCGCCGCTCGTGATCGACACCGGAGGCCTGCTCACCCCCCACGGCGTCGCTCGCTTCGCCGCGCGCGATCTGCCGGACACGCTGGCGCGCCTCGTCGTGGACCTCGGCTACGACGCGCTCGCGCTCGGCGAGAACGACCTCGGCGCGCCACGAGCGCGGGTGATCGAGGTGGCGCGCCGGCTCGCGGAGGCGCACGTGCCCTACGTCGCGAGCAACCTGCGCTGCGAGGGCGCCGCGCTCGCGCTCTGCGAGCACGTGATCGACGAGGGCGACGACGTGCTGCACCTGCGCGTGGGGCGCGAGGAGGCCGCCGTGCTCTCGTTCCTCGACGCCGACGTGCTCGAGCGCCTCGCGCCCGATCGCCGCGAGGGGCTGCACGTGACGCCGATCCCCGACGTGCTGCCCGGCGCCGTGCGCTCGGCGCGCCACGCGGGGGCGAGCCTCGTCGTCGCGGTCATGGCCGTGACGAGCGACGAGGCGTTCACCATCGCGCGCATGCTCGACGACGACGCACGCCCCGACCTCGTGGTGCTCGCGGGCGAGGGTGACTCCATGCTCTTCGCGCGGCCCGCCACCGTGGTGCCCGCGATCGTCTCGGCGCCGCCCGGGAGCGGCGTGGAGGTGCTCGTGGGCCGCTCGGACGAGCAGCGACGCGGCTTCGAGATGCTCGCCCTTCCCTTCGACGACGAGGGAGCGCACGCGGCGCCGGCCGTGCAGGCGTTCACCGAGGCCGTGGGCGCCGCGTACTGCGAGGCGTGGGGCCGAGCCCTCCCCGGCGGCCACCTGGGCCGGCAGATCGATCCCGTGCAGGTCGCCGAGCTCGCCGCGCGCGTCGTGCGCGAGCATGCGGGCGCCGACGTCGCGTTCCTCAACGTCGACGCGGTCGACGCGTCGTTCCGCGCCGCGAACGCGGCGCAGCTGAGCGCGAGCGACTTCTACATCGCGCTCGAGTACGACGAGCCCATCGTCGTGGCCGACGTGCCGCCGAGCTGGCTGGCCGAAGCGCAGGCTCGCCTGCGCTCGCACCGCATCGTGGCGCCGGGCCTCGGGACCGACGACGCCGACGACGGCGTCGCGCCGATCGATCGGGGCAACGACGAGGACGAAGAAGAAGACGACGACGAGGGCGAGGACGAAGATCTCGGCTCGGCGATCGAGGCGCCCGAGGACGGGGGCGACGACGCGCCCGACGAGTCGGCGATGCGCATCCGCGGGCGTCCCGAGGTGGTGGGCGCGAGCTATCACGTCGCGACGATCCGCTTCCTCGCCGAAGGTGGCGACGGCGCGCTGCCGCCGCTGCCCGAGGGGAGCGAGTGGCGCACGCTGGGCGAGACCCTGCCCGACGGGAGCTTCCACTACGACTCGCTCCGCGACGTCGTCATCCGCGCCCTCGAGCCGGAGAGCACGCGCGACCCGCGCGATGCGCGCCCCTCGGCGAACGACCCGCCGGAGTGGGTGATCCGTGGCTCCATCGACGGGAGCTTCTCGGGCTCGAGCGTGTCGAACCCCGCGGGCTACGACGCGGCCGCGCTCTCGCAGGGCGCGGCGATCTCGCTCGGCATCGTGGGCGACGGGCGCGTCGAGGCCACGGCGCCCGACTGGACGTGGGAGAACCGCTTGCTCGCGCGCTACCGCACGCAGTGGGCGCCCTCCGACGATCCGACCGTCGCCGGCGCGTTCGTGGAGGCCGCCGATCAGATCCAGCTGCGCACGTTGCTCTCGTATCGCGGCTGGCGCCCGCATCCGAGCGACGTGTACGTGCCGGACGCGTACGTCGAGGGCTTCTTCGAGTCGGAATTCACGCGCCCCGACACGCGCGACTGGCACTGGCTGCTCGCGCGCCCGACCGTGGGCTTCCGCTTCCCGTTCGCGCAGGAGCTCGCGGTGAAGCTCCAGGCCGGCTTGCAGTCGCAGCTGCTCGATCCGAGCGCGTCGGCGCAGTTCGGTGCCGGCGCTTCGGTGCAGCTACGCCAGTGGACGGTGCTGAGCGCGGGGGATCGATCGCTGACGGCCGACGGCTTCGTCGACTTCTTCGCGGTCTCGCTCTTCGATCAGAACCACTGGCAGGTCCGCGGGCAGCTCGACCTCGCGCTCGACCTCGCGGGCCCGCTCTCGCTCACGCTCGGCACCACGCTGTACATGCAGCAAGACGGAACGAGCGACCTCGCGCTCGCCATCGCCGGCACCGCCGGCCTGCGCATCGCCGCGGTCACGCGGGCGGTGGGGCCGTGACGCTCGACAGGACGGACGGCAACGTCAGCACGACGCAGCCCATCACCGTCACCACGAGCGAGGGCAGCAACACGACCGAGAGGACGCCGCTCGGCAACGTCGGAGTCAGGGCGAGCGCCGGCAGGGCCCACGCGAGCCCGAGAGCGAACGCCATGCCCGCCACGCCGGGCAGCGGCGTCTGGCCGCGCGGCAGTGAGCGCACCACATCGAACGCCATCCCTACGAGCACGACCACGAGCGAAGCCGGGGACGAGGTCGGCAGTGCGAGGACGACCAACGCGAGGACGCCCAGCACGGCCGCCTTCCGATGCGGCTGCGGTCGCCCTCGGTCGGCTTCGAGGGCGATGCCAGGCGCTGCGACGATTCCGAGCCCGGCGAGGGCATGCGACGTCGCATCGAGCGCGGTCAGGAGCGATGCTCCTCCGAGCGCCGGCAAGACCAGGGACGCGCAACCCACGGCGATCCCAAACGCCGCGTAGGAACGGCACCTCGCGAGCCCCGGCTCCGCGCGCGAGCCGGCAAGCCATGCGACGAGCCAGGTCGCGGAGAGCGCGAGCAGCGTCACGAGCGCGCGGGCTCGCATCGCGAGCGGGTCCACGGCGAGGAGTAGACGTAGCGCACCCACGCCGAGCCCGGTCGCCGTGCCGAGCGCGACCGGGCGCGCATCGAACAGACGCAAGGCTCGCAAGGCGGCCGCGGAAACGATGAGCGCGGCGAGGAGCGCGAGACCGATCGCTCGTGCGCCGGCCCCGAGCGCGAGCAAGGCCTCGCCGGGCCTGCCGGTGGCGATGCCCGCGATCCATCGAGCGCCGGGCGATGCGAGTGCCCAGTCGTGCGCCGTGAGCGTGCCGACCGTCCCGGCGTGGAGCGCACTGCGCATGCGGAGGGTCGCGTCCTCCGACGTCGCCGGCGCCGGCAACAGCGCACGCACGGCGGCGTCATCGCGCTGCGCGATCCGCACCTCGGCGAGGTCTCTCGTCACTTCGGCGTCGCGTGGGTCGATCGCGTGCGATTGCTCGAGCGCGTCAGCGGCCGACGCGAGCCTCCCCGCCGCGAGCTCGGAGAGCCCCTGCGCTTCGAGACCGATCAATCGGTCCTCGGGATCCTCCGACGTCGCGAGCCGTATGAGCTCCGCGCGCTCCAGATCACGTTCGCGTCGAGACGAAGTGCTGCCCTGCATCGCGTCGAGAGTTGCGACGAAGACATGGCGCGCGTGACGATCTCGAGGATGGTCGCTCAGGTACGCCGAGATCTGCCGATGCGCCCGCTCGCCGAGGCCCGCGCGGACGAGGGCATTCACTTCGATCCACGGTGACGACGCCGAAAGAGCGAACGTCCAAGCCATCGCGAGCACGCTGAGGAGCGGCGCCGCGAGCCCGAGGACGACGTCGCGCGTGAGCCGCGCCCACAGGGCGAAGCTCGGGCGCGGCGCGAATGGCGCGAGCACCACGCCCTCGCGGCGCAGCGCCGAGACGAGCGCTGCGAGGGGCTGGCCATCGATCGGCAGCAGCGCGTGGCCTGTCTGGCTCTGGAGCGCGAGGCAGAGACCGTGTGGGCCTCGCAGGATCGCGACCATCGCGCCCTCCAGCCGGAGCGCGCGCGTGCGCATCGATGCCACGAGCGCGAGCTCACGTTTGCCGCTCGGCACGACGATCTCACGAGGCACCCACCGACGGGCGAGCCCGAGCCCCGTGAGCACCGCGGCTCCGGCGAGCGCACCCCACCCCGTGCGAAGCAGGATCACGGGCAGCGAGCCCAGGGCACCACCGATGACGAGCACCGTCCACGCAGGCGGGATTCGCGCTTCGAAGCGCTCACCGCGACCTCGCTCCGCAGCGTGCGCGACCGCGCTCTCGAGCGCTCGGTCCACGATCGTCTCGACCCCCTCGAGCTCCGAGGAGAGGCGCACGCGACGACCGTCGCGGGTCGCGAGCGCGATCTCCCCCGCGAGCCGGTGGAGCGACACGTCCACGACGTCATCGTAGTCGAGGCGTGGCTCGCGCCGGTCGGCGCGAGCGAGTCCACGCGCATCCGAGTCGTAGGCGGTGGGGCGCTTCCACAGCAGCACGAGAGCGCACACTGCGAAGAAGAGGCCCATGGCGATCGCCCCCGCCGCGTGATCGCCGAACGACGGGATCGCGAAGCAGACGACCGCGAGTAGCGCGGACGCCGCCGCCGCGAACCGGAACAAGGAGCTCGGCTCGTGACGGGTCACGGAGCTGGCTCAACCAGTCGCGGCACGGCGCCATTCCGAGGCCATCACCGTGCCTCGCTCATGCCTTCTTCGCGGCCTCGCGCTCCTCGCGCTGCTTCTTGCGGATGTCGCCGAAGAACTTCTTCAGGAGCTCGGAGGACTCGTCCTTGCGCACGCCGGTGGTGACGGCGAAGCGGTGGTTCAGGCGCAGATCGGAGCCGATGTTGTAGAGCGTCGCGGTCGCGCCGGCCTTCGGATCGTCGGTCGCGTAGACGACGCGGTCGATGCGCGCGTTCACCAGCGCGCCCGCGCACATCGGGCAGGGCTCGAGCGTCACGAAGCACGTCGCGCCCGAGAGGCGCCACGTGCCGAGCGCCTTGGCTGCCTCGCGCAGCGCGATCAGCTCGGCGTGCGCCGTGGGGTCCTGGATCGTCTCGCGTAGGTTGTGCGCGCTCGCGACGACGCGGTCGTCGAAGACGATCACCGCGCCCACCGGCACTTCGCCCGCCTCGCTCGCGATGCGCGCCTGCGCCAGCGCGAGGTCCATCCAGTCTTCGTCGGTCACGGTCTACGCGGCTCTGCCATGGCGCGAAGCGGCCACGCCGCTCCCGTCCGGCCCCTCCGGGGCGAGCACTCTTGCTACGAAAAGTGAAACGGCTCGCCCGCTCCGGCGCCTTCCGTCCGCGGCCACGCCGCTCCCGTCCGGCCCCTCCGGGGCGAGCACTCTTGCTACGAAAAGGCCCCGCCACACGCTGGTCACCGCGACTGTTGCTCCCTTCCGGGCCTGGCAGGGTTGACGGGCCAGCGTTGGCGAGGCCATGAGCCGATCTCGCGACCGGAACGGACGCTGCCTAGCAGACCCCGGGCGGCGCGCGCAAGCAGCCTCGTCGAGCGGCCCGCGTTGACGCCCCCTGCCCCGGCGGTGGATCCTCCTCGCAGGATGACCGTCGCCGCGGAAGATCTCGAGGCGCGCATCGCGGACGTGGTGCGCCGCGTGAAGGATCCGCGCGCCGGTCTCTACGGCCCCGGCTCGGTCAGCTGGCGCGTGAACCGCGAGGCGGCCGTGATGCTCGGCGGCGGGCGCGCGGCGCTCCTGCAGCTCGCCCATCCCTACGTCGCCTACGCCGTCGATCAGCACAGCGCGACGCGCCACGATCCCGTCGGTCGCTTCCGCCGCACCTTCGAGAACGTCTTCGCGATGGTCTTCGGCGACCTCGACGCGGCGATCGCGTGCGCCCGCCGCGTGCACGCGGTGCACGCGAAGATCCGCGGTGCCATCCACGAGCACTCCGGCCGCTTCGCGCGCGGCCATCGCTACCAGGCCAACGACGAGGCCGCCCTCTTCTGGGTGCAGGCCACGCTGATCGACACGGCCGTGCAGGTCTACGAGCTCCTGGTCGCGCCGCTCTCGCTCGAGGACAAGCAGCGCTACTACGAAGAGTCGCGCCTCTTCTCCGGTCTCTTCGGGATCCCCGACGAAGCGATGCCCTCCGACTGGCCCGCGTTCCGCCGCTACTTCGACGCGATGCTCGCGAGCGACGCGATCACGATGAGCCCGCCGGCCCAGGACATGGCGCGCTTCCTCTTCCAGCCGCCGCGCCCGATCGCGGGGCCCGCGGTCGGCTGGTACAAGATCTTCACGGCGAGCCTCCTGCCGCCACGACTGCGCGCCGAGCTCGCCATGTCGTGGACCGATCGCGACGAAGCGATCGCGCGGCGCACGACGGCACTGCTCCGCGTGATCCAGGCGCGCACGCCGCGCCGGCTGCGCTTCTTCCCCGACTACGTCGAGGCGATGAAGCGCGTGAAGGGCCAGGCGCCGCGCGATCCCGTCGGGCGCCTGATGGAGAAGATCGCGCTCAAGGCGATCGAGCCGCCGCGCGCGCGGAGGACGGCCTGAGCTCTCCGAGCGAGCACGACGTGATCGTGTGCGGGGCGGGCTCGGCGGGCGCAGCGCTCGCGGGCATGCTCGCGGCGCGCGGGCTGCGCGTGCTCGTGCTCGAGCGACGCACGCTCGACCGCGCGGGCGCGTGGTGGATCAACGATCTGCCGGGCTGGATGTTCGACGAGGCCGGCGTGCCGCGCCCAGAAGGCGACGAGCTGCTGGTCACGGGCTCGCTCACGATGATGGCCGGCTGGGACGACGCGGCGCCGCGCGTCACGGCGCATCCGAAGGACGTGTTCGGCGTGGACATGCGCGCTCTCGTGGCGCGTCTGCAGGAGACGGCGATGCGCGCCGGCGCGGAGCTCCGCGGCGGCGACGCCGTGCGCGGCGTGCGCGAAGAAGAGAGCCACGTGCGCGTGGAAACGAGCAGCGGCTTGCACCGCGCGCGCTTCTTCGTGGACGCCTCGGGCCTCGCGGGGCTCGATGCGCTCGGAGCCCTGCACGGCACGCCGCGCGACCTCTGCGCCGCGACACAGGAGGTGCGGCGCATCCGCGATCCGCGCGCGGCGAGCGCCTTCTTCGATCGCTACGGCGCGCGCGAGGGCGACGTGCTCGTGCACGCGGGCGTCGCGGGTGGCTACTCGATCGTGAACGTGCGGCGCCACGGCGAGCACGTGTTCCTCCTCTCCGGCTCGATCCCGGCCGACGGGCATCCGCCCGGCAAGGATCTGATCGAGCGCTTCGCGCGCGAGCACGCGTGGATCGGCGATCGGCTCGCAGGCGGCTCGCGCGCCATCCCGCTCTCGTACGCGCGGCCGATCGTGGCGCGCAGTCGGATCGCCGTGCTCGGAGACGCGGCGAGCCAGGTCTTCTCGGCGCACGGATCGGGCACGGGCGCGGGCCTCGTCGCCGCGCGCATGTTGGCGGAGGCGATCGCGCGCGGGGACCTCGCCGACTACCAGCACGGCTGGCAGAAGCGCTTCGGCCTGCTCTTCGCGGCGCACGATCTGTTTCGGCGCCTCTCGCAAGATCTCGCGCCGGACGAGATCACCGCGCTGATCGCGGAGGGGATCCTCGGGCCCTCGGCGCTCGAGGCCGCCGTCCAGCAGCGCTTTCCCGGGCCGAGCGCGGAGACCGTGCGCGCCGGACGCTCCCTCGCGCGGCGGCCACGGCTGGCGGCACGCTTCGGGCGCCTGGCGCTGCGCGTGGCGCGACTCTCGGCGATCTACGCCGCGCATCCGCGCGATCCGGCACGCCAGGCGGCGTGGGCCGAGCGCGTGCACGCGGCGATGGCCTGACCCGCGCCCGGGCGGCTTTACACATCCTTTCAGAATCGGGCGCGGCGCCACGTCGTACCTCCGGCATGCGCCGAGCGTGGTGGAGCTCAGTCCTCGGGGCCGATACGCGGCCCCCTCCATCGGGAGTGAATCCCGATGGAGCCTCCCCCTCGTATCGCTCCGCGAGAGGGGGCGACAGGTATCCTGTCACCCTCTCAGTCGTGGTCGCGGGGCTGCTCGCGATGGGAGGATCGACGGCGCGCGCCGACGTGCCGCGCGGGATGCAGCGCCCGCCCGGCTGGACGCCTCCGTCCGAGACCTCCGAAGTGGCCGTCGAGGCGACGATCGAGATCCCCGTGACGGTCGAGGTGCCGGTCGTGATCGTGGAGCCGCCGCCGCCCGAGCCTCCTCCGCCGCCGCCCGACCCTCCTCCGCCGCCGCCCGAGCCTCCGCCGCCGCCGAGCGCACCGAGCTCGCCGCTCCACGGCTACACCGCACTGCGCCTCGAGCTCCAAGTCGGCGGGCCGACCGAGATCCAGACCGGCGGCTCCGCGACGCTCGGTCTGCGCTGGGACGAAGGCTGGTCGCTCGGCCTCGTCCTCGGCGTCCTCTCGGACATCACGCGCGAAGCACCCTGGCTCACCGTGGCGCTCGAGGCCCAGCGAGACTTCTCGCCCGAAGGCCCCGCCGGCTTCCTCTTGCTTGCGCGCGTGGGCACCGAGATCGGTACCGGCCGTGGCGAGACGCTCACCGCTCCCTTCGGCCAGCTCGGCATCGGTGGTCGCTTCGGTCTCGGCGGGGGCATCGCGATCCTCGTCGACCTGCGCGGCGTGCTCGGGATCGACACCACGGCGCGCGACGGCATCGGCTTCGCCCCCGGAGTCGTCACGACCTTCGGCCTCGACGTCCCGCTGTGAACCCCCCCCGCGCGGAACCCCCGCCGGTCGTGGCATCCTCGGGGGGCGATGCCGCGCTCCGTGAAGTGGGCCCAGCCCGCCCTCGCGCTCCCGCTGGGAACGGGCCCGTTCCACGTCAAAGGCGTGATCTATCTCGGCACGCAGAAGTACTTCCGCGAGCAAGTGCCGAACGGCATGGCGCGCCTGATCGAGACGCTCGAAGCGCCGGAGCTCCGCGCGTTCATCGACCAGAAGTTCTTGCCCTCGAGCTGGTACGACGTGCTCCCGGTCGCGCCGCTCATCCGCGCCGAGGCCGAGGTCTCGGGGCTGAGCGTGCCCGAGTACATGCAGCGGCGCGCCGCGTTCCAGGCGCGCGAGGACATCCGTGGCGTCTACCGCTGGCTGCTCTCGCTCGCCTCGCCCGAGACGGTCGCGCTGAAGCTGCCGCGCCTCCTCACGCAGATCTTCGACTTCGGCGACAGCGTCACCGAGCGCGTCGACGATCACACCGTGCATGTCGAGGTGCTCGACTTCCCGGCGGTGCTCGGCGAGTGGTACGCGACCGCATTCCAGGTCTACGCCATCACCGCGCTCGAGCTCGCCGGCGGCAAGGACGTGACGCTCGTCCTCAAGCCGACGCCGCAGCCACGCCACGAGAGCGGCCTCGAGCTGGTGAAGCTCGAAGGCGACATGATCTGGCGCTGACGGCGAGGCCCCGCGACGAGCACGGATCGACGCGCAGCGTGTAAGCTCGCGCGCCATGGGCTGGAGCGCGCGCGACATTCCGGATCTCTCGGGCAAGACCTTCGTCGTCACCGGCGCCAACAGCGGCATCGGCCTCGAGGCCGCCGAGGTGCTGGCCGGCCGCGGCGGGCACGTCGTGATGGCGTGCCGGACCCCGGCCAAAGCCGAGAGCGCGGCCGACCGCATCCGGAGGCGACACCCGAAAGCGCGCGTCGCGGTCCGATCGCTGGATCTCTCGAGCCTCGACAGCGTCCGCCGTTTCGCCGAAGCCCTCGAGAAGGACCACCCGGCGATCGACGTGCTGGTGAACAACGCGGGCGTCATGGCGCTGCCGCGCGCGCTCACCGCCGACGGCTTCGAGATGCAGATCGGCACCAACCACCTCGGGCACTTCGCGCTCACCGGCCTGCTCTTGCCATCGCTCGCCCGCGCGAGCGCCCCGCGCGTGGTGACGGTCTCGAGCGCCGTGCACCAGGGCGGGCGTGTCGACCTCGACGATCTCATGGGCGAGCGTCGCTACGACAAGTGGGGCGCCTACATGCAGAGCAAGCTCGCGAACCTGCTCTTCACCTTCGAGCTCGCGCGGCGCTTCGAGAAGGCGCATCCCCACGCGATCTCGCTCGCCTGCCACCCGGGCTACGCGGCCACGAACCTCCAGGGCGTGGGGCCCCGGCTCGAGAAATCCTGGACGGCGGCGATCTTCGACGCCGGCAACGCGCTCTTCGCGCAGTCGGCCGCTTCGGGCGCACTGCCCACGCTGCGCGCCGCCACCGACCCGGCGGCCAAGAGCGGCGAGTACTACGGGCCCCGCGGCCCCCTCGGCCTGTGGGGGGCACCGGTCGCACAGCGTACGGCCGCGCGTGCGCGCGATCTCGAGGTGGCACGCGCGCTGTGGAAGCGCTCCGCGGACCTGACGAAGGTCCGCTACCTCGACGCGACTTGAGCCTCGTCCCACGAAACGGCCCCAAACGAAAACGACGCGACCAGCTCTCGCCGGCGCGTCGTTCTCGTCTCGCACGAGCCGCTCGAGGCGGGCTCGTGCGATCTCAGCTGCCTACGATCTCAGGTGCCCGCGGCGCCGCAGTGGCTGCCGTGGCCGGCCGGATCGTTCGGGTCGCTGTCGCTGCAGCCGACCGCCGCGCCGCCGGCGCAGTGGCTGCCGTTGCCGGCCGGATCGTTCGGGTCGCTGTCGCTGCAGCCCGACACCGCGCCGCCGGCGCAGTGCGTGCCGCGGCCCACGCCGTCCGTCGGATCGCTGTCGGAGCAGCCCGACCCGGTCGAGCCGCCGCCCATGCAGCAGGCAGTCGTGGAAACGAGGCCGAGCGCCGCGAGGGCGCCGGTGGCCGCACCACCGAGGAGCGCCATCTGGCGACGGCTGAGCGTGCGCTCGGTAAGGATCTCTTCGGCAACCAGCGTCTTCTTCTCGGACATCTCACCCTCCATGGTGGGCCCCTAGGGCGGCACAAAAGAAACACACTCGATGGGGCGAGCGCAAGCGCTATCTCACAGCGCGCCGCGAAGACGGACTTGCGGCACCGACGGGCGTGCCTCGCGACTCGCCATGAATGCCGTCGCCCCTTCTGGCGTCCCTGGGGTTCTGGTACGTTGCCGGACCGACCGAGGTGAGCTCATGAACCGGAACCGCTCCTCCCGCGCCCAGACGTCCTCGCGCGCACAGTCCTCGCGCGCGCAGTGGCTCGTCGCGCTGGCCGTCTTCTCTCTGTCGCTCGGCATGCTCGCGACGTCGTTCGTGCCCGAGGCCGGCGCCCAGCGCCTGCGCGCCACCGTCTTCGTGACGCAGGCGTCGATCCCGCGCGGCCTCACCGAGAAGGCACTCATCGGGTTCGCGCGTGGCCACCAAGCGCGCCAGATGCAGGAGACCACCGAGACCGAGCTCGCCCAGCGGCATTGGCTCGGGAACATGGTCGTCCAGTTCAACAGCCCGCCGGGCGACCTCGAGTACCACGCGCTGTTCTACGACATCACGGACGGCACCCGGAACTTCATCGACGACATGGCGATCTACGTGCACGACCGCGATCAGCGCACGTACGTGCAGCGTCTGAACCTCGCGCGCCCGCGCTTCCGCCCGAACCGCCGGCTCGAGATGGTCGTCACCGTCGCCCACGCGGAGGTCGGCAACACGCGCCTCGAGCTGCGGGGCGAAGAAGAGAGACGATCGGGGCAAGTCGACTTCAGCGAAGCCGACACCCACGCCGCCGACTGACGATCGACGCTTTCCGATGTTCGACGAGAGCGAAGAGCGCGACATCCAGTCGCTGCTCCAGGCGGCGCGCCGCGGCGAGTGGGAGCCCGTGGTCGTGCTCGTCGGAGGCGAGACGTTCCTGATCGAGCGCGCCGTGCGGCTGCTCCGCAAGGCGAGCGTCGGCGACGGGCCGCGTGGCTTCAACGACGACCTCTTCCACGGGTCGGGCCTCGCGGGCGCGAAGGTCGCGGCTGCGGCCCGGACGCTGCCGATGATGGCCCGCTCGCGCTTCGTGCTCGTGCGTGGCGCACAGGACGCGCAGGCGGCCGAGCTCGACGCGCTCGCTGGCTACGTGGCCGACCCCTCGCCGAGCACGTGCTTCGTGATCACGGCCGAGAAGATCGACGGAAAGACGAAGCTCGCGAAGGCCGCGAAGGCGAGCAAGGCGTGGCTCTCGGTCGAGCCGCTCAAGGGCGGCCTGCTCGAGCGCTTCGCGACGGGCGAGGCCAAGCGACGCGGCCACGCCTTCGAAGGCCCCGCGCTCGCAGCCCTGCTCGACGCCACCGGCAACGACCTCGCGGCGATCGACGATGCGATCGAGCGGCTCTCGCTCTACGTGGGCGAGGGACACGCGATCACGAAGGACGCGGTCGAGGCGACCGTCACGCGCGTGCGGGTCGACTCCATCTGGGCCCTCGTCGACGCGATCGCGCAGAAGCGCACGAAGGTCGCCATGGAGGCGACGCTCTCCATGCTCGGCGATCGCGAGCCCGCGCTGCGGATCCTCGCGATGGTCGCGCGCCAGGTGCGCATGGTCGCGAAGATGAAGTCGGGCCTCGAGAGCGGCCTCAGCCCGGCGGACGCGGTGAAGGCGGCCGGGGCGCCGCCGTTCAAGGCCCGCGAGCTCGGCGACTCCGCGCGGAAGTTCTCCGACGCCGACCTGCGCCGCGCGCTCGTGCTCTTGCGCGACGCGGACGTGGCGCTGAAGGGCAGTAAGCGCGAGCCCGAGATCGTGATGGAAGAGACCGTCCTCGCGCTCTGCCGCTGAGGCCGATCCCCGCGCTCAGTCCTCGGGGGGCCGATACGCGGCCCCCTCCATCGGGAGTGAATCCCGATGGAGCCTCCCCCTCGGTTCGCTCCGCGAGAGAGGGCGACAGGTTTCCTGGTCGGGTCGCGGCGGGGGTTCGCCCCCGCCGCTCCCACAGATCCGGACGTGCGGATTTCCCGCATCCGGCTCTTCGGCTCATGGGCTCGCTGCGTTCGGCGCGAACACGCTGTGCACGACGCGTGGCGGCGGCAGCGGGTAGCGGGCGAGCAGCAGGTTGAAGCGCGCCCACGGCAGGTGCGGTCTCTGCGAACGACGGCAGAGCCACTTGTGCCAGGCGCGCTCCACTTCGTACGCGAAGCGCGAGAGCGCCTCCGAGTTCCCGGTGATGCCGTAGTACCCGAAGTGCCCGCGCAGCTTGTGGCCGAGCGCCTTGCACTGCTCGGCGATCGGTAGGTGCCGGTTGATTCGGCACCAATCGCGTACGCGACCGATGGCCCGCGTGAAGCGCGAGCGCATCGTGGTCCGCTGCACGACCACGTTCCCCTTTCGCGAGAGGCCCCAGTGATGGTTGAAGCCCAGCAGATCGAAGCTGCCGGGCCCATCGCCCTCGTCGTCACCACCGTCGCGTCGCGGTCTCGTGAAGTTCACGAGGCGCGTCTTGTCGGGGTGCAGCGTCAGGCCATACCGCTCGAATCGCTTCGGCAGCACGTCCATCACGCGCCTCGCGTCCGCTTCCTCCGCGAAGGCGATCACGAAGTCGTCCGCGTACCGGACGAGAAACGCATGGCCTCGCAGCCGCGGCTTCACGTCCGCCTCGAACCACCTGTCGAGCACCTCGTGCAGATACACGTTCGCGAGGATCGGCGAGATGACGCCTCCCTGCGGCGTGCCTTCGTCCGGATGCGTCACCGCACCGTCCTCGAGCACGCCTGCCTTCAGCCACTTGTCGATCGCACGGCGAATCACGCCGTCCGTCACCCGCCCGTCGAGAAAGCCGCGCAGGGCGCCGTGGTCGAGCGTGTCGAAGAAGCGCTGGATGTCGACCTCGACAATCCAGGCGCCGCCCATCGACATGATCTCTTTCCACAGCACTTCGAGCGCGTCGTGCGCGCTGCGTCCCGGCCGGAAGCCGAACGAGCCCGGATGGAAGTCCTGCTCGTAGATCGCCTCCAAGAGCATCGCGACCGCGCGCTGGAGGATCTTGTCCTCGAACGTCGGCACGCCGATCGGGCGCGTACTGCGCCCGTCGCCTTTCGGGATGTGCACGCGTCGAACGGGAGGTGCTCGGTACGCGCCCGTACGGAAGCGCACGAGCAGCGACTCGAGGTTCTTCTCGAGATCGCGCGCGTACTCCTCCGCCGACTGCCCGTCCACGCCCACCGCCGCGTCCTTGCGCGTGCGCCGGTACGCCTCACGTAGCCACGCCACGTCGATCGCGTGGTGCAGCGACATGAACGCACGCTCGGGATGCTTCCTCGCGAGCTCCGCTATCCGCGCGAGTCTCGTGGAGATGCTCCCAGAGTTCAGTGACTCCGACATCGTTCCCTCGTTCGGTTCCATGTTCCGGACGCCCCTTCCCTGGCCGGGTCCTCGTGGGGCGAGTTCCCCGGCGTCATCGGTACAACGGGCGTCTCCGACTTCTCGTCACCCTTCCCGCGATGCTGCTTCGAGCTTCGTTTCCTTCGCTCGGCGGTACCTCGTGTGCGCGTCGTGTTCGTGTTCCGCGTTCGCGGCTCCTGCGCGCTCGATGCGCGGCTCACGCAGGCCTCGGGTTTGTTGTGCGGAGAGCCCGATCTCCGCTCGAACGAGGAGGTGACGAGACCTCCCAGGTTCCTGGGGCGCCACTGTGTGCACGTGCCCCGCTCTCCGACCCCGGTGGAGCCTCGGCGCCCATGATCGTCGGGCGCTCCGGTGCTGCCTTCCGCTGTGTGAACGGCGTCGGCCTCCACGTTTGCTGACTTTCGGGGCTCCACCACGCGGCCCGCGCACTCGCTGTCTACGCTTCGCGGCCGCCCTCGCGGACGGGGCTCGCGCAAGACTCGCTTCTGGCTGCGATCAGCTTTGCCAGGCAGCTCGTCCCTTCCGGGAACGAGGACCGCCAGACGCCTCAGGAGGTTTCCGCGACGATCATCCGCTCATCGCTTCCTCCTCCTCCAGGCTTTCCTGGCGCACTCACCCTCTCAGCGCTCGCGGGGGCGAGCGAGCCGCATCAGCGCAGCGCGCGCGAGAGCCCGCCGAGGCCCGCGCCGTAGAGGCCCGCGAGCAAAACGCCCGCCACGTGGAAGAAGAGCACGTGGAGCACGCTCTCGTCGGCGGCGCACTGGGTGAGCAGGACCGCCTGCCCCGCGAGCGCGCCGGACGCGCCCACGGCCGCCATCTGGACCGCCCCGACCTCGGGGCGCGAGCGCGAGAAGCCGAGCATGACGAGGAGCGGCAGCGCCCCGACCAGGAGCTCGAAGACGAGGCAGCCGACCGCGTGCCCCGGCACGAGCGCGACCTCGTGGTAGTCCGCCATGCCCACCCCCAGCGAGAGCACGAACGCGCCGAGGGTGGCTCCCACCGCGTGCCGATTCGAGCGGAGCGCGAGCCCCGGCAGGAGCGCGGCCACGCCGAGCGTGGCGAGGGCCAGGACCGTACGCGACGCGGAGATCGAAGGGCCCAGGAGCCCGAGCGCGACGCAGGAGGAGATGAGCAGGCCCGCGGCGCTCGCGAGGACGGGTGCGCGGGTGCGCGCCGCCGGCACCACGCGCGGCTCGACCGCGAGCTGGGCGTGGACGCGCGCGCGCGTGCGGGCGAGCTTGCGCTCGTCGGGCGCCGGCGGCGCGGCGAGGCCGCCGAGGAGCTCCGCGAGGCGCGCCGACTTCTCCCATTCGCGCGCGCAGTCGGGACAGAGGGCGACGTGCTGCTCGATCGCCACGCGCTCGGGATCGCTCGCGTCGAGCGCCGCGGCCACGGCGAGCGCCCCCTTCTCCGGATGGGTCGAGGTGCCGGCGCTCACGACGCCTCCTCCACGAGATCGGCGAGCTGCTCGCGCAGAGTCGCGAAGGCACGGAACGCGCGCACACGCACCGCGACCTCGGTGAGCTTGGGCCCCGCCTCGCTGAGCGCCTCGGCGATCTCGCCGAAGGTCAGCCCCTCGAAGCGATGGAGCAGCACGACCACGCGCTGCGCCTCGGGCAGCGTATCGATCGCCTTGCGCACGCGCTCGGCTTCTTCGTTCGCTTCGGGCCAGCGGTCCGCGCCGCCCTCCGCCGGGAGCACGAGGTCGCCGAGCTCCTCGTCGCTGATCTTGTCGGCGACGCGATAGCGCCGCCGCAGCTCGTCGACGCGGACGCGCGCTGCGATGCCGAAGAGCCAGGGTCGAACGGGGAGGCCCGGATCGAACGACGCGCGCGCCGCGTGCACCTTGAGGAACGTCGTCTGCACGAGGTCGTCGGCGACGGCGCCGCTCCGGAACGAGCGCGAGAAGAACGCGTGCAGCCGCGCTGCGTAGCGCGAGAAGAGCGCGTCGAAAGCGCGCGGATCTCCCGCTACGTAGGCCTGCATCAGCTCCTCGTCGGTCTCCCTTCCCATGCGTTCGTCGGCTCGAGCTCGGACGTTACACGAAGATTCACGAAGCGGAGGGCTCTCCGCGAACGGGCAGGTTCGGGGATCAAGGGCGGAGCGCGGCGGCGAGCACGACCCCGGCGGCGACCGAGACGTTCAGCGACTCCACGTGGCCCGTGCCGGGCACGGCGACGACCTGCGTGAGCGCGGCACGGACCTCGGCGCTGGCGCCGGCCGCCTCGGAGCCGAGCACGATCGCCGTGCGGCGCGGGTAGACGAAGGTGCGAGCGTCCACGGGCGCTGACGCCTCCGTGCCCACGAGCGCGACGCCCCGCGCCGCGAGCGCGCGCAAGAGGCGCGGGAGCTCGAGCGAGCGCGCGAGCGCGAGGTGCTCGGCGCCCCCTTCCGCGACGCGGATCGCGGCCGGCCCGAAGAGCGCCTCGTGGCGCCCGCGCACGATCACACCGTGCGCGCCCAGAAACGCCGCCGTGCGCACGATCGCGCCGACGTTGTGCGGGTTCTCGACGCCATCGAGCACCACGAGGCGCAGCGGCCCGCGATCGGCACCGAACACGCGGAGCACCCCCTCGTCGTCGAGGATCTCCCGTGCCCGCGCCTCGACCACGAGCCCTTCGTGGTGCTCCGAGCCGGCGATCGCGCGCAGCTCCGCCTCCGGCTTCTCCGCGTAGGCGACGTGCCGTGCTGCGGCCTCGCCCAGCAGCGGCCCCAAGCGCGGCCCGAGGTCGGCGTGATAGGCGATGCGACGCACGTCGTCGGGCCGCGCGCGCAGCACGGCCAGCGCCGCCTCGAGCCCGAACGTACGCTCGCGTCGCTCGTGCATGCTCAGCCGATGCTGTGGCGCGGCGCGGGCATCACCGCGCGCGCGATGTGGAGGAAGGGGCGCAGCCGCGGATCGCGCGACTCCCAGAGCGCGGCCGGCGTTCCTTCGATCACGATCTTGCCCCCCTCGAGGAAGAGCACGCGATCGGCGACGCCGAAGACCGTCTCCATCTGGTGCGTGATCACGATCGTCGTGATCCCGAGCTGGCGCCGCAGGTGCGCGAGCAGGCGATTGACGCGCCCGACGTTGATCGGATCGAGCCCTTCGGTGGGGCCGTCGTAGATGAGCGCCTCGGGCCGCATCGCGATCGAGCGCGCGAGCGCGACGCGCTTGCGCATGCCGCCCGAGAGGTCCTGCGGCCACATCGCCTGGATCCCGGGCAGCGCCACGAGCGCGAGCGACTCCGCCACGCGCTTCTCGATCGCCGGCTCGTCGAGCAGGCGCTGCTCGCGGAGGCCGTACGCGACGTTGTCGAAGACGCTCATCGAGTCGAAGAGGCCCGAGCTCTGGAGGAGCACGCCGATGCGCTTGCGCACGGGCACCCAGTCGCGCTCCTTCAGGTGCGTCACGTCGCGCCCGTCGAACACGAGCGTGCCTGCGTCGGCCGGCACGAGACCGAGCAGCACCTTCGCGAGCAGGCTCTTGCCGGCGCCCGACTCTCCGATGATCGCGAGGAACTCGCCCTGGTTCACGACGAGATCCACGCCGTCGAGGACGCGGTGGTCGCCGAACGCCTTCACGATCCCGCGGACTTCGTAGAACGCCACGCGCGCCCCGTCAGGTCTCGTTCTTGCGACGCTCTTCTTCTTCTTCGATCGTCCGCATCGAAGGAACGCCGCGCGGGCGGTCGACGACGACACGGCCCTCGCCCTGCCCCACGAGCGGCAGCTCGCGCCGCCCCATCGCGACGAGCGCGCGCGCGGCGGTGGCCACCGGCACCTCGATCACGAGGCGCCCGCCGGTCACGCGGCACCGACCTCCGCCCCCTTCGAGCACGAGGCCCGCTTCGGCGCGCATCCACACGGCGATCAGCGCATCGGAGATGCTCTCGGGAAGGCCGAGCCGGGCGCGGCCCGCGCGGGCCAGCGCTTCGGCGCGATCGAGCGCGATGCCGAGCACCGACTCTGCGAGCGCATCGAACGACACCACCGCGTTGGCGCGCCAGAGACCGAGCAGCTGCGCCTCGCCGAGCTCGCCCGCGAGCTCCGTCTCGTCGCCGGAGGCGAGCGCGGCCTTCATGCGGGCCGCGCGCGCCTCGAACACGGCCCGCGCATCGGCGTTCTTCACGCCCGGCATCAGCGCGACCGGCCGCGGGTCGTCCAGGCGCCCCTTGCGCTCGTGACGACGCCAGATCGCGTCGGGGTCGCCGGCCGCGAAGGCCTCGAGCTGCGGCGGTAGCTGCTTGCGCTCGTTCTTCGGGCGGCGAACCACCCGCTCCGGCTCGGCCTTGGGTGGACGCTTCGGCATGCGCGGGGCGTTATCGCACTTCGCGCCCTCGCGCCATGCCTCGCGCGAGGGCGGGGCGACCGCGAGGCGGGGCACCGCGCGGTCGATGCGCGGCCACGTCAGGGAAGGGCCGGATCGGTGGTGCGGCAGCACCGGAAGCCGAGGTTCGGCAGGTGGATGCTGTTACCGCCCGCCTCGAAGCGCGCGCCGCAGGTCATCCCGCTCGAGATGTCGTTGTAGCTGCCGCCGCGCACGGGGTTCACGCCCGCGCTCCGGGGGGCCGTCCATTCCTGAGCGTTGCCCGACATGTTGTAGACGGTGCCGCTGACCGAGGTCGTGCCCACCATGAAGCTCCACGGCACGCCGCACGTCGCGCTGAGCGCGCTGGTGCTGACGAGCGCGTCCTGGTTGCCGCTCATCGACCCGTCGGTGTCGTAGTCGAGGCCGTTGCAGGCCGTCGCGCTGTAGGTGCCGCACGTCGTCGTCTCGGACCAGACGCACGCAGTGCCCGCCGAAGACTCGCAAGCGCGCTGCCACTGCGTCTCGGTGCAGAGCGAAGCGCCGACGCGCGCACAGGCGGCCGCCGCGTCGACCGCCGTGATGTCGGTCCACGGCAAGCGCGACGGCTCGGAGCAGACCGCGCCCGTCCCGAGAGAGCCCTGCGAGGTCGCCGTGCCGTCCGGCCGCGACGCCTCGTACGCCATGATCCAGTAGTCGCCGGTTCCGTTCGTCGGAGCGCCGACGGGGCGCACGCGCGTCCAGGTCCCGCGCGACGATGTGCCGTTGTCGACCATGCCGTCACAGTTGTCGTCGAGGCCGTTGCAGCTCTCGGCACGCGACATCGACATGCCGGACGGGGCGTCGCAGTGGATGCCCATGCCATCGGCGTCGCAGACCTGGTGGCCCGGCAAGTTGCAGATTCCGGCCTGGCCGTTGGTGCAGACCGCGTTGAGCAGCGGGAACGGCTCGTCGACGAAGCCGTCGCAGTCGTTGTCCTTCGTGTCGCAGCGCATCTCGATCGGCTCGTAGACCAGTCCGCGCGAGGTCGCGTTGGCCGCGTAGTTGCACACGAAGCCACCGGTCCCCGTGCAGGTCGCGGTCGAGCCCATGCACACGCCCGCTTGCCGGCAGAAGTTCGCAGGGGGGGTCACTCCCTCGTCGACCGTGCCGTTGCAGTTGTCGTCGACGCCGTTGCACGCCTCGGTCGCGCTCGTGCGCGTGCACATGTACTCGCAACCGTTCATCAGGTTGCCGTCGTTGTTGAAGTAGCCGCCCGCGCACGCGACGAGCTGGCAGCTGCCCATCACGCACGCGGCGACACCGTGCGCGAACGAGCACACGCGGCCGCACACGCCACAGTTGCGCGGGTCGTTCATCAGATCGAAGCCGTTGTCGACGACGCCGTTGCAGTCGTCGTCGCGCATGTTGCACGTCTCGAGCGCCGGCCCGACCGCGCCCTGGCAGGCGAGCGACCCGCCGACGCAGTGCTGCGTGCCCGCCGCGCACTCACCGGTCTCCGTCCCGCAGGCCGCGCCGCTGTCCGGATCGCCGTTGTCGACGGTTCCGTCGCAGTCGTTGTCGAGCCCATCGCAGCGCTCGGGAGAAGAGGACCTGCCGCCCTGGCAGACGAGCGCGCCGCCCGTGCAGACGAGGCGCCCGGGCAGGCACGCGCCGACCGCGCTTCCACAGGCCGGGCCGCCACCGGGGTTGCCATCGTCGATCGTGCCGTCGCAGTCGTCGTCGAGGTTGTTGCAGCTCTCGACGCCGGGCGAGACGCCGCCCTGACACACGAGCGCTCCGCCGACGCAGTGCAAGGTGCCCGGCGTGCAGATGCCCTGACTGCTGCCGCAGTTGCCACCGGAGCCCGGGTCGCCCTCGTCGATCGTGCCGTCGCAGTCGTCGTCGACGCGATTGCAGGTCTCGGTGCCCGTGGGCGTGCACGCGTACTCGCAGCCGTTCTGGGGGACTCCGTCGCGATCGACGAAGCCCGCGAGACACCCGCCGATCGTGCACGCACCGGCGGCGCACGAGCTCGCCGTCGTGTGGGCCAGGTTGCAGACGCGGCCGCAGATGCCGCAGTTCATCGGGTCCGAATCGAGCATGAAGCCCTCGTCGGTCGTCCCGTCGCAGTCGTTGTCCCGGCGATCGCAGGTCTCGTCGCCCGTGGCCACGCAGTGGTACTCGCAGCCGTCGGTCGGGTCGCCGTTCTGGTCGTAGTAGCCGATCGAGCACGTGCCCATCGAGCAGTTGCCGCCCGCGCACTCCCCGAACGCGTGCGCGTAGAGGCAGCGATGCCCGCACGATCCGCAGTTGTTCACGTCGGTGTCGGTGACGACGCCCTCGTCGATCAACGTGTCGCAGTCGTCGTCGAAGTGATTGCACAGCTCCGGCGCCCCGACCGTGCAGCCATCGGGAGGGATCCACGCGTCCGGCGGATTCGTGTCGCCCGCGCCGTCGCGCGCGGTGTTGGCGTCGCCGGAGTCGGCGCGACCGGAGTCGCCTCCATCCATGCTCCCCCCGGCGTCGATCGTGTCGTCGACACAGTCGAAGCAGTACGGCTCGACCTGGCACGAGGCCACGAGGATGCCGCCCGTGAGCGCGGCGAGAGAAGCGAGAGAGACGCGCACGAAAGACCGCATCGCTCCGCTCCTCATCGCACACCTCCGCGCGAGCGCCGCACCCGAGTCACGAGACCCAAGAGGCCGAGGACGACGAGCGCGAGGCCGCTGCCGCCGCGCGAGCCCGACGAGGTGCCCGTCGCGCACTGACAGCCGCCGCCGCTCGCGAGCACGCGATGGTGGTCGTCCACGGTCCCGCCGCCGGCGTCGATCCCGCCCGCGTCCTCGGCGCGACCTCCGTCGCGGGTCGTTCCGCCGTCGGCGACCACGCCGCCGTCCGGACGCATCGTGCTGCGCACGCACTCGCCGTCCACGCACTCCGTCATCGCCGGGCAGTGCAGGCCGATGCACGGGTCCCCGTGGCACTCACCCGTGACGGGTTCGCACGTCTCGCTGCCAGGGCAGGTGACGCTGCCGCAGAGGTCGCTCGTGCAAGTGCCGTCCGAAGGATCGCACACGCGACCGACGCCGCACGTGACGCCCGCGCAGAGGTCCTCGCTGCACACGCCGGCGTGGCAGAGCTGCGACGCCGTGCAGTTGGCGCCCGCGCAGGTCGCCTCGCACGTGCCGCCGCGGCAGGCCTCGTCGCTCGCGCAGCTGACGCCCGCGCAGGGATCCGGCTCGCACGCGCCGCTCGTCGTGTTGCAGAGCTGGTCAGCCGGGCAGCCGAGCCCGTTGCAGCTGTCGTCCACGCAGGCGCCCGTCCGCGGGTTGCAGACGAGGCTACCGGTGCAGACCACGCCGTCGCACGGGAACGTGCAGCCGTTGTTGCGGCAGATGCAGGTGCCCACGTTCCCGGTGCCCGGATCGGGCGCGCACTGCACGACGCCCGAGCCGTCGGTGATCGTTTCCGCCGCGCACGACGTCGTGTCGCAAAGAGGCGCGACGCAGCTGCACGTGCCGTCGTGGAAGTACGTGGTCGTGCCCGACGGGCAGCGGTCCCCGAACTCGTCGTGCAAGCACGCCGACGCGCACTGGCACATCACGCAGGTCCCTCCGGTCGGACAGAGGCTGCCGCCCGTCGGTGGGTTGTCGACGGTACCGTCGCAGTCGTTGTCCTCGCAGTCGCACGTCTCCGTGACCGGCGGCACCTCGCCGACGCAGACGATCGCGCCGTCGACGCACATGTTCACGCCGGGCCGGCAAGCGCCGACCATGCTCCCGCACGCGCCGCCCGCGCCCACGCCTTCGTCGATGGCGCCGTCGCAGTCGTTGTCGAGCGTGTCGCAGATCTCGGGCACGCCCATCACGCCGCCCTGGCAGACCAGCATGCCGGTCGTGGTGTCGCACACGAATACGCCGGGGAAGCACTCGCCCATCGAGCTGCCGCAGGGCGCGCCGACGGGGATGCCGTCGTCGATGACGCCGTTGCAGTCGTCGTCGAGGCCGTTGCAGATCTCGTCCATGCCGCCGCGGGCGCCCATGCAGACCAGGGTGCCGGACGTGCACTGCGTCGTGCCCGCCATGCACTCGCCCGTGTCGTCTCCGCACGCGACGCCGCCCTCGGGATTGCCCTCGTCGACCATGCCGTCGCAGTCGTTGTCGAGGTTGTCGCAGAGCTCACCGCTCGGGCCCACCGCGCCGCTGCACATGTAGGAGCCCATGGTGCAGACCATGTTGCCCGGACGGCAGACGCCGACGCTCGAGCCGCCCGCGCACGGGCCCATCGCGCCGATGCCTTCGTCGACCGAGCCGTCGCAGTCGTCGTCGCGGTTGTTGCAGGTCTCGGCGCTGCCGCTGGTGCCGCCCGTGCAGACCAGCATGCCGCTCATGCAGTGATAGGTGCCGGGCGTACAGACGCCGATCGCGGCGCCGCACGATCCACCACCGCCCGGATCGCCCTCGTCGACGCGGGTGTCGCAGTCGTTGTCGAGGCCGTCGCAACGCTCGGTGCCGGGGAGAACCTCGCCGATGCAGGGGCCGACCGCGCCGGCCGTACAGATCTGCGAGCCGGGCCGGCACTGACCGACGCTCGAGCCGCAGGTCTGGACGATGCCGTCGATGACGCCGTCGCAGTCGTCGTCGAGGTTGTTGCACGTCTCGGTGCGCGGGTTCGTGCCGCTGCAGGTGCCCCACGTGCCGCCGGTGCAAGTCTGCGTGCCGGTCGTGCAGATGCCGACGTTCATGCCGCAGGGCTGCGTGATGTTGTCGATGACGCCGTTGCAGTCGTCGTCGCGGTTGTTGCAGATCTCGACGCTCGGCACGCAGCCGTTGCAGACGTTGCCTTCGTCGATGCCGGTGTCGCAATCGTTGTCGACGAAGTCGCAGATCTCGAGCGGCGCCGGGCCGCAGGTACCGCAGGCGTTGCGCAGGCCCTCGTCGATGCGACCGTCGCAGTTGTTGTCCATCATGTCGCACTGCGTCTCGGTGGGCGGCATGCAGAGGTTTCGCGGGCCACCGTTGTTGCAGTAGAGCGTGAAGCCTTCGTCGACGCGCGTGTCGCAGTCGTCGTCGCGGCCGTTGCAGCTCTCGAAGAGAATCGAGTCGGCGATGATCTGCGAGAACGCGAGCGCCAGCGAGGTCTCGTCGACCGCGTAGAAGCCGGCGTAGGTCGGATCCGGGTTGTCGGTGTGGCCGTGGCTCGCGTACGACTCGAGATCCGCATTGCCCTGCGGGATGCCGAAGCCGATCCAGTACGAGGGGATGTGCCGCGTCGCTCCGTTGATCGTCGCGTTCCAGAGCTCGTCGATCGCGGCGCGCGTCGGATCCGTGCTGTTGCCGGGCGTGCACGTCTCCTCGCCGTCGGTGAGGAAGATGAGGGCCACGGGGCGGCACGTGTCGATGCCGCTCGTCGTGATCGGGCTCCGCACGCGACAGGTCCCTGCGCCCGCGGCCCACGCGCATGCGTGCGCGGTGTCGCCTGCGCACGACGCCATGTCGGTGTGGGAGGAACAGACCTCGCCGGTCGGCACGGCGAAGAGGCCGGTGCCCTCGAAATAGCTTCGCGCCGCGCGCACCGTGCCGGCGATCGGCGTGCTGGTGCGCGCGGTCAGCTCGGGGTTACCGCTCAGAGCGTCGAGGCCGGGGTCGCACGTGAAGTCACCCCAGCGGGCGACCGACGCACCGTTCTGCGCGCTGATCGGCTCGAGCAACTGGCCGGCGCCCGCCGACGCCGAGCAGACGGAGCCGCTGCAGCCGAGCTCGGAGCACGACGAGCCCGAGCAGAAGTCCGTGTAGCGCATCAGTCCGAACGTCACGTCGCCGTATGCGCTGACGACCTGCTGGAGGACGCACCGGGCGTCGTTGATCTTCGTGTGGGTCTGTCCACACGAGTTACGCGCGTCGCCACGACACTGCGAAGAGCCGCCGCTCCACGTGCACCCCGGAATGGCGCCACACGCGGCGCTCGTGGTCTGTGTGAAGCAAGTCGTGGCCGCACACCGCGCGCTCGACGCGAAGTAGCTGCAGCCCGGCTGCGCCAGGCAGCCCGCCTGGTCCGCGTTGTGGACGGTGCAGCCCGTCGAGTCGTCCATGGACCCGGAGTTGTCCACGACGATGAGGAAATACGGACTGATGGCTGTGCCCTGCGCCGAAGCGTGGCCGAAAGGAGCCCACGTACCCGCGAGCACGAGGATGCAGAGACCGACCAGCTTGGCGGCAGCGCGATAAGACATGCGTGGACCCTCCGGCGAACGCGGAATCCTACGGTAACACGAGTCCTCGGCCGGCGTGTGAGGAAACGCGGAAGAAGCCCGGATCAGGCGCGTTTCGCGCGTTGCTGCTAGCCTTTCCTCGGCCGAATGGGCGTCGAGCGCAGCGTGCGGAGGTGGCGCCGGTGGGCGGCCGTGCTCGCGATCTTCGCGATCGGCATACCTCTCTTCTCCGCCACCGTGATCCGGTCGAGCGGCGCCGCCACCCGCATCCGCACGCTCGCGACCGAGGCGATCCGCGACGAGCTCGGGCTGCGGGCGACGCTCGGGCCCGTGCAGCTCCAGCTCGTCCCGCTGGCGATCGTGGCCCGCGAGATCGCGCTCGACGATCCGGTCTACGGCCGGCTCGCGGACGCGGAGTCACTGACGATCCGCCCCTCGTTCCTCGCGCTGCTGCGGGGGCGCGTCGACATCACGTCCATCGAGCTCGACCGCGCGAGCGTGAGTCTCGTGATCTCCGAAGGGCGGATCCGGAACCTGCCGACGATCGACACCGGCGAAGGCGGCGGCGAGATCACGCTCCCGTTCCACCGCTTCGAGATCCGGGACTCGGTGCTCGTGGTGCACGGCGCACCGGACTTCGAGGCCGAGCTGCGTGGCGTCTCGGCCGAGGTGACGGGCGAAGCGGACCACGTGATCGCCATTCGGGCGAGCGCCACGAGCGGCTTCGTCGAGCACGGCCCCGAGCATGCGCGCGAAGAGCTCACCGAGCTCTCCGCGGGCCTCGAGGTCGCGAGCGATCACGTCGGCGTCGCGGAGGCGGGGCTCGCGATCGGCCCGCTCGCCGTGCACGCACGAGACGTCCACGTGCCGCTGCCGTTTCCCTCCGATCCGCGTGCGATCCGCGGGCTCGCGATCGGGGAGGCGCGCGTCGACTACGACGTCGGCCACATCGCGTCGCTGCACTTGCCCATCACGCTCCCGCGCTTCGCGGGCGTCGCGCACGTGCGCGTCACGGCCGACGACGACGGCACGCGCCAGCACGCGACGGTGGGCGTCGACGTGGAGCACGGCCGCATCGAGCAGTTCGGGCTCGGGGACCACGTGCACCTCGCGCTCGACGTGACCCCCGAGCGCGCCGAGATCACGGAGGGGCTCGTGGACGTGCAGGGAGGCGGCGGCCACCTCGCGCTCTCGGGCGATCTCGGGCTCGCCACGGACGACTTCCCGCTCGACGTGCGCGCGACGCTGGACCACTTCTCGTTCGCGCACCTGATGGACCAGTTCGAGGTGTCCGACAGCTCGATCGTCGAGTGGATCTTCGAAGGAACGCTCGACCTGCGCGGCTCGCTCGCTCGCCTCGACCTCGAGGGGCCGATCGATCTGCGAACGCACGACTTCACGGTGAGTGCGAACGCGTACGACGAGCGGCCGCTGCGCACGGTGCTGGCGATCTCGCACGGGCACTTCGGCGGGCGCTGGTCGATCCGCGACGACGCGGTGCGCTTCTCGGACGTCGTCGCCGACCTGCCGCACAGCCGCCTGTTCGCCGACGTCCTGCTCGGCTTCCACAACGCGCTCGGCGTAGACGTGCACGCCGAGGCCGACATGCGCGACGCCTCGCCGCTCGCCGGGTTCGACTTCGCGGGCATCGGAACGGCCACCTGTCACATCGGCGGGACCTTCCAGGCGCCGAACGTGAGCGGGCACGTGCACCTCGCGGACTTCGAGTTCGATCACTTCCGCATGGGCGAGGTCGAGTCGGACGCCATCCTCGACCCGGACGGGATGGCGGTGACCTTCCCGATCGTGACGGCCGTCAAGCGCGACAGCCGCTATTCGGTCTCGTCGCTCCGGCTCGATTTCCATCCGGGCGGGCGTCGCGATCGCTTCGAGCTGAACGGCGACCTGCACATGGACCGGATGACGCTCGCCGACTTCTATCACGTGTTCCACTTCGAAGAAGACGAGCGCTTCATCGGCTACCAGGGCGCGATGCGCGGCGACGCGCGGCTGCACTACACGCACGGCTTCGACACCGACTCGCCGAACGGCACGCTCACGACGGAGATGGAGCTCGGAATCGAGACGCTCTCCATCAACGGCTACGCGTTCGAGAACGGAACGCTGGGCGGCTCGTGGACCTGGTACGACTGGGGCGAGGGCTACCGCGGCGGGCAGCTCGTGCTCGACCACGTCGAGCTCCACAAGGGCGAAGGATCCGTCACGATCGCCGGCACAATGCAGCCCGGTGGCAGCCTGCGGATGTTCGCGGCCGCCGACCGCATCGCGCTCCGCGACGTGGAAGGGATCGGCGACACCATCGCCGGGCTCGATGGGATCGCGGAGGCGACGGCCGACATCGGCGGCACCGCCGAGCGCATGCGCGTCGACATGGACGCGAGCCTCACCGACCTCGTCTACCTCGGCCGCACGATCGGCGATGCGCGCGCCTACGTGCGGATGACGCACGACGCCGACCCGTGGGTGACGGACGCGCTCGCGTGGGAGACGGCCGAGGACGGCTCGCCGATCGCGCCCGAGGGCGAGGCGTGCCCGCTCGCCCGGATCGGCCTCGCGCGAGGCGGATGGCGCCCCGATCCGCCGCTGCACACGGTCGATGGCTTGCAGCCCTCGTCGAGCGGCGAGAGCGCGTTCATCGTCTGCGGCAGCGGCCTCGACGGGCACTTGAACGTCGACCTCGCGATCGGCCGCACACGCCAGCTCCCGCTCCGCGGGCGCATCGCGCTCGACGGATTCGACGTGACGCCCTACCTCCCGAGCGGCGACACGGGCGAGACCGCGGAGCTCGCCGCGGCCACCGGTCGCAGCGGCGGCCTCGTGACGGCCGAGGTGGTGCTCACCGACGGCGGCATGCGCGACCTCGAGGAGCTCGGCGGTCGCATCCGCATCCCGCAGCTCGAGCTGAGACGCGGTGATCTGGCGTTCCACAACGCGTCCCCGATCGAGATCCGGCTCGAGGACGGTGTCGCGCACGTGGAGCGCGCGCGCCTGCGTGGCCCGGGCGCGCGCGTGCGTGCGCGCGGAACCGTGGGCGTGACGAGCGGCCTCGGCCTCGAGCTCGAGGCCGACGTAGACCTCGGCATCGCCACCCAGCTCACGAGCGCGATCGATGCGGCCGCGGGCACGGCGACGATGCGCATGGCGCTGAGCGGGCCCTTCGCCGACCCCGAGCTCTTCGGCGAAGCGCGGATCGAGAACGGCGTGATCGAGGCGCGGGGCCTCGCGGTGAGCGGCCTCGCCGCGCACGCCACGTTCAGCTCGCGCCGCGTCCTGCTCGACTCGCTGCGCGCGGACGTGGCGGGTGGCACGATCGAAGCGAGCGGCGAGGGCACGCTCGAGGAGCGCGCGCTCTCGCGCTACGCGATCGACATCGCCGCGCGCGACCTCTCGCTCACGCCGACGGAGGGCCTCGAGGTCGCGCTCGGCGTGGACGCACACCTCGCATGGGCACAGGGCGAGCGCCTGCCGCGCGTCACCGGCGACGTGCGCGTCTCGCGCCTGGCCTACACGGACAACATCGAGCTCGGCACGACCCTCGGCGAGCTCACGCGCACCGAGCGCGCGGAGGTCACGAGCTACGACCCCGACAACGACCACGTCGAGATCGACCTCCGCGTGCGGCAGGAGGAGCCCTTCCTCGTGCGGAACAACCTGATCGACGCGACGATCTCGATCGCCGACGACGATCGTCCGTTCCGCATCGTGGGCACCGACCAGCGCTACGGCGTCGTCGGCGACATGCGCTTCTCGCGGGGGCGCATCTTCTTCCGCAACGCATCCTTCGAGATGCGCAATGGCGGCCTCCTGAGCTTCGACAGCGAAGAGCGCGTCGATCCGCACTTCGACGTGCACGCGACCACCGAGATCCGCCGGAGCGGCGACCTCACGGCGCCGAGCTGGCGCGTGATGCTGGACGCCTCGGGCTCGCGCGACGCGTTCCGGATCGTGACGCGCAGCGACCCGGATCTTCCGCAGGAGGACATCCTCTTGTTGCTCACGATCGGCATGACGCGGATCGAGGCGGAGGCGCTGCGCGGTGGCGATCTCGGCGGCACGGCCGCGCTCGAGGCGCTCGCGACGGTGACCGGCGTCGACCGCGAGGTGCGGCGGGCGCTGCCCGTGATCGACGAATTCCACCTCACGAGCGCCTACTCGGTGCGCGCGCTGCGCACGGTGCCGCAGGTCTCGATCGCCAAGCGCATCGCCGACCGCGTGCGCCTCTCGGCCACGACGGCGCTCAGCGAGACGCGCGAGTTCCGCGCGCAGATCGAGGCGCAACTCTCGGACACCACGAGCGTGCAGGTCGGCTACGACAACTACAACCTCACGAGCGCGAGCTCGTTCGGCAACGTGGGCGCCGACCTACGGTTCCGGCTCGAGTTCGAGTGAGGCCGCACGACGAGATCGCGCACGCCGGCGGCACGCGGCGCGCAGGGATCGCGGCTCCCTGACACCCGACGAGGGCAGCGGTAGAGCGTCGCGATGAGCACGACGAGCCGCTTCGACGACCGGGTCGCGGACTACGTGAAGTACCGGCCGAGCTATCCGGACGAGGCGATCGACTTCGTCGTCCGCGCGCTCGAGCTCGCGCAAGGGAGCGTGGTCGCGGACGTGGGCGCGGGAACGGGCATCTCGTCGGCGCTGCTGCTCGCCCGCGGGCTCGTCGTCGAGGCCGTCGAGCCGAACGCGGCGATGCGGGCGGCGGCCGTGGCGATGCTGGGCGAGGTCGGGAGCTTCCGCGCACACGCGGGCACCGCGGAGGCGACCGGGCTCGCGGAGGCGAGCGTCGACGCGATCGTGGCCGCGCAGGCGTTCCACTGGTTCGCGCCCGAAGCGGCGCGGGCCGAGGCACGGCGAATCCTGAGGCCCTCGGCGCGGCCCGCGCAGGCGGCGTTGATCTGGAACGCACGGCGCGAGTCGGGGACTGCGTTCCTCGAAGGCTACGAGGAGCTGCTGCTCACGCAGGCCGTCGACTACGCGCAGGTGCGGCACCAGAACGTGGCGGCGAGCGACGCGACCACCCGGTACTTCGGTCGAGCGCCGAGGCGCTGGTCCACGACGCACGAGCAGCGCTTCGACTGGGACGGCCTCCGCGGTCGAGCGGCGAGCTCTTCGTACGTGCCGGCCGTCGGCCACCCTCGCCACGATGCGTTCTACGCCGCGCTCCGCGCGCTCTTCGATCGAACGGCCGAGAGTGGCACGGTCGCGTTCGTCTACGACGTCGAGGTGCTCTACGAGCGCGTCGACTGAAGGCTGACCCAGAGGGGTCGGAACCCATCGCTGCCGCTCGAGCTCCAGCGCGAGTGCGCTGCAACAGGCGGTGCTCGGCCCGTGTGGCGAGACGGGGGAGCTCACCAGCCCGGCTCGAGCAAGAACGCGTGCCGGTTTTCACGCTGAAGGGACCACCTCCGGGCTGAGATTTTCAGCCTGAAGGGACCACCCGATTTTCAGGGTCATGGGACCGCCCCGCGAGGGGCGTGACCCGGATTTTCAGGGTCATGGGACCACCCGATTTTCAGGGTCATGGGACCACCCAGGGCCACGAGGACCGAGCGGCCCGAGCCGCAGCGACCGAAGCGACAGGACAGCCGACCCTCATGCGCGCCGACGCGGGCCGTCGCGCAGGAGGTCTCGGTGAGCTTCAGGGAGCTGACGATGATCGAAGTACGAGAGGTGGTTCGACGATGGCAGGCGCAGCACGGGCTGCGCGAGATCGCACGCGCGACGGGTCTCGATCGAAAGACGGTGCGACGCTACGTCGAGGTGCTCGACACGCTCGGCGTGGCTCGCGACGCGGAGCTGAGCGACGCGCTCGTGCACGAGGTCGCGGCGCGCGTGCAGACGCGAGCCGTGGCGGAGCCGAGCGCGGAGCGGCAGCGCCTGATGGAGCATCGCGAGCGCATCGCGACGTGGCTGACGCAGAGCACGCCGCTGCGACTGACGAAGGTGCACGCGCTGCTCGAGCGCGACCACGAGGTGCGCGTCGCGTATCCGACGCTGCGCCGCTTCGTGATCGACGAGCTCGGCTGGGGCGTACGCAAGCCGACGGTGCGCGTGGACGACGCGCCTGCGGGCGAAGAGGCGCAGATCGACTTCGGCCTGATGGGCACGATGCACGACCCGGAGACGGGCCGCGAGCGGCGCCTCTACGTGCTCGTCGTGACGCTGTGCTTCAGTCGCTACCAGTTCGTCTGGCCGACGTGGGAGCAGACGACGCGTGCGGTGTGCGAGGGCCTCGACGAAGCGTGGCGCTTCTTCGGCGGCATCGTGCAGCGCGTGGTGCCGGACAATGCGTCCGCGATCGTGGCGCGCGCCGACGCGCTCGGACCGACCATCGTCGACGCGTTCAGCGACTACGCGCAGGCGCGCGGCATCTTCGTCGACGCGGCACGCGTGCGCTCGCCGAAGGACAAGGCGCGCGTCGAGAATCAGATGGCGTACGTGCGCGAGAGCTGGTGGTCGGGCGAGCGCTTCGCTGACCTGAGCACGGCGCGCACGTCAGCACACGCGTGGTGTCGCGACATCGCAGGCGCTCGCGTGCACGGCACGACGCGCGCCGTGCCGCGCGAGGTCTTCGAGCGAGAAGAGCTGCCGAAGATGCGTCCCGCGCCCGCCGAGGTCTTCGACGTGCCGCACTGGTGCGAAGCAAAGGTGCATCCCGACCATCACGTGCAGGTGATGAAGTCGCTCTACTCGGTGCCGACGCGCTTCATCGGCAAGACGGTGCGCGTGCGCGCCGACCAGCGCACGGTGCGGATCTACCTCGGCACCGAGCTGATCAAGGCGCATCCGCGCGTGCGGGTCGGCAAGCGCTCGACGGATCCGAACGACTATCCGCCCGGCAAGTCGGCGTACGCGATGCGGAGCGTCGACGCGCTCATCGCGCGCTCTCGCGAGTGCGGCGAGCACGTCGGCGTCTTCGCGACGCGTCTGCTCGGCGGGCCGCTGCCGTGGACGGTGATGCGCCAGGGCTACGAGCTCGTGCGGCTCTGCGAGCGACACGGCGAGGCGCGTGTCGATGCGCTCTGCAAGCGCGCTCTCGACTTCGACGTGCTCGACGTGATGCGCATTCGCCGGATGCTGCAGCACGCGACGGTCGTCGAAGAGCGCGCTGCAGACGACGGCAAGCTCCACGCGCTGCCGAGCGCGTCGCCACGCTTCGCACGAGCGAGCGACCGCTTCGCGACGCGCAAGGACGGTGCGCGATGAAGGCGCCCGTCGTGGTCTCGCCCGAGCTGAGGTCGGCGCTGAAGGCGCTCAAGCTCGGGCCGCTCGTCGACGTGCTGCCGGAGCGTCTCGCGCTTGCCGAGGCGCAAGAGCTGAGCTTCGAAGAGACGCTGCTCCTCTTGCTGAGCGACGAGGTCTCTCGACGTGAGAGCAGCGCGTGCGCACATCGCGCCAAGCGAGCCGGGCTCGACCCGGCGATGACGATGGAGCGATGGGATCCGAGCTCGAAGGTCCGCTACGACAAGCGCGTGCTCACGGAGCTGATGAGCCTGCGCTTCGTCGAGGCGAAGAAGAACGCGCTCATCCTCGGACCCGTCGGCGTGGGGAAGACCTTTCTCGCAAACGCGCTCGGACACGTCGCGACGCGGCACGGGTACAACGTGATCCTCACGCGCGCCGACGACATGCTGCGTCGGCTGAAGCAGAGCCGGATGGACAACTCGCGCGAGGCCGTGATCGCCGAGCTCGTGGCGACGGACCTGCTCATCGTCGACGACTTCGCGCTCGAGCGCATGTCGCGCGACGAGAGCCGCGACGTCTACCAACTGATCGTCGAGCGCAACGGGCGCGCGCCGACTGTCGTGACGAGCAATCGCGACACTGCGGAGTGGATCGCTGCCTTCGACGACACGCTGCTCGCGCAGAGCGCCGTCGATCGCTTCATCCACAGCGCCTACGACCTCGTCGTCGAGGGCGAGTCGTACCGAGCTCGGCTCAAGCCGAAGCTCCGCGACGAAGATCCGCCGCCGAAGACACCTGTCGCAAAGAAGCCGGTCATCGGCCGAGCACGCTGACGGAGGTACGTCGCCGCGCTGCCGCGCGGCTCCGGGCCTCGACATGCGTCACGCCGATCGGCATGCTGCCGACCGATCGCTACGACTTCCCCTGGTCCCATGATCCTGAAAACGGGTCGGTCCCTTGAGGGTGAACGCCAGCAAACGCGCGACCGAGGGCTGACCCAGAGGGGTCGGAGCCCATCGCTGCCGCGCGAGCTCCAGCGCGAGTGCGCTGGAACAGGCGGTGCTCGACCCGTGTGGCGGGTCGAGCACCGAGCGAGACGGCGGAGCTCACCAGCCCGGCTCGAGCAAGAACGCGCGACTGAGGCGAGGCCCCTCGCGTGGCTCGGCCTCGACGGAGAGCCACCACCGTCGGCGGGCCGTGCGCTCGCGTGCCTCGGCGGGGACGTCGAGCGCGATGCGAGAGCTCGCGACCCCGAGCGGCGAGGGCTCGAGGACCGAGCGGGCGCTCGTCACCCGCCGGCGGCCCGCGGCCTCCTCGCACTCGAGGCGCACGACGACGTGCGTGGCGGCGGCGATCCCGCGCTGGATCGTCAGCGTCATCTCCCGAGGCCCGTCGTGCGGGGAGCGCGGTGCGTCGATCGCGAGCCAGACGCCGCCGTAGAAGTCGGCCGCGCGTCGGATCGAGGTGCCGACCATCCCGAGGACGGCTGCAACGAACAGACCGGTGATCCCCAGCGAGAGCCCCAGGTGCGTGCTCGAGGTGACGAGTAGCGCGAGCCCGGCCACCGCGAAGCCGAGCGACGCGGCGAAGTGGCGCCCGCCGCGGTCGACCGACTGCGGCGCGATCGTGGTCGCTGTCGTCACGCGGGTGCTCACCGAAACACGAAGACCACCGCGCCGGAGCGCGATGGTCTCGTGGGAAGCTCGGCTGCCTCGCGGACGAAGACGTCCGCGGATGGCTCAGCTCTCAGCGGCGGGAAGGATCTCGACGATGGCCATCGGCGAGTTGTCGCCGCGGCGCGGGTTCAGCTTGATGACCCGCGTGTAGCCGCCGCCCTTGTTCTCCTTCACGCGCGCCATGAAGCGCGGCGCGATGTCATGGAAGAGCTTGTGGACGAGGTCGACCTCTTCGGTCGTCCCGTCGGCGTTGGTCTTCGTGCCGGTGCGCGGCAGGAAGCTCGCGACGAGCCGCTGCGCGTGCACGCGGCGCGCGAGGACCTTCTCGCCCTCGCCCTCCTTGAGCTTGCCGATGTCGGCCGTCAGGTCGTCCCCGAGACGGGTCGCGCGCGTGATGAGGCGCTCGACGATCCGGCGGATCTCCTTGGCCTTCGCGTCCGTCGTCTCCACGCGCTCGTGGAGAACGAGGTTGGCCGCGAGGTTGCGGAACATCGCGCGGCGGTGGGGCGTGTTACGGCCGAACTTACGGCCCGACTTGTGATGATGCATGGCTTCTTCTCTTCTCGTGCAGGACGCGCGGTCTTGCGGATTCTCGTCTCGCCCGGAGGCGAGCCCTTCTCAGGCCTGAGCCTGCTGCGCCTTCCAGCGCTCGACCATCGCCGGCCACGAATCGATCTTCATGCCGAGCGAGAGGCCCATGTCGGCCAGGATCTCCTTGATCTCCTTGAGCGACTTGCGGCCGAAATTCTTGGTCTTGAGCATCTCGGCCTCGGTCTTCTGGACCAGCTCGCCGATGAGATGGATGTTCGCGTTCTGGAGGCAGTTCGCCGAGCGAACCGAGAGCTCGAGCTCCTCCACCGAGCGGAAGAGGTTCTCGTTCAGCGGCTCGTCCTCGCTCGAGTCCGCCGAGCTCGTCTCTTCCTCTTCCTCGAAGTTGATGAAGATCGAGAGCTGATCCTTGAGGATCTTCGCGGCGTAGGCCACCGCGTCCTGCGGCTTGACCGAGGCGTTCGTCCAGACCTCGAGCGTGAGCTTGTCGTAGTCGGTGATCTGGCCGACGCGGGCGTTCGTGACGGTGTAGTTCACCTTCTTGATCGGCGAGAAGAGCGCGTCGATCGCGACGGTCCCGATCGCCATGCCCGGCGTCTTGTTGCGATCGGCCGGCACGTAGCCACGGCCCACGTTGATCGTGAGCTCCGCCGAGAAGCGGCCGCCCTTGCTGACGGTGCAGATCACGTGCTTCGGGTTCAGGACCTCGATCTGGTCGGTGACCTGGATGTCACCCGCCGTGACCTCGCAGGGCCCCTCGCGGTCGATGCGCACGACGTGCGTCTTCGGCGAGTGAGCGCGGACCACGACTTCCTTGAGGTTCAGCACGATGTCCGTGACGTCCTCGACGACGTCCGGCACCGACGTGAACTCGTGGAGCGCGCCGTCGATCTTGACGGCCGTGATCGCCGCGCCCTGGAGCGACGAGAGGAGCACGCGGCGGAGCGCGTTGCCGAGCGTGATGCCGAAGCCGCGCTCGAGCGGCTCGCAGACGAACTTCGCGTAGTGCGTGCTCGCGTCCTCGACCGGAACGGTCTTGGGCTTGATGAGATCACGCCAATTGCGGGCAACGAACGTCGTCATGTCTCTCTCCATCTCCAGATCGGTAGTATGACCGTCTTGCTGCGGGCTCTCTCGAGGCCGCCCGAGACGCCTTCAGCCGCGGACCATCCGCGGCTGTCGGCAAAGGAACCAGGTCGGAAAACGAGCCAGAAGCGGTCGAGCTCGCGACTAGCGCGAATAGAACTCGACGATGAACTGCTCCTTGATCGAGAGCGAGATCGCCTCGCGCACAGGCATGCTCTTCACCGTCGCGGTGAAGGCGCCCTTGTCGAGCTCGAGCCACTCCGGCACGCCGCGGCGATCGACGCCCTCGAGGGCCGTCTTCACGCGACCGGTCTCCCGGCTGCGCTCGTGGATCGTGACCTTGTCGCCCGGCTTGAGCTGGTAGCTCGGGATGCTGACGACCTTGCCGTTCACCTTCACGTGGCGGTGACGAACGAGCTGACGCGCGTCCGAGCGCGTCGCCGCGAAGCCGATGCGGTAGCAGGCGCTGTCGAGACGGCGCTCGAGCAGCATGAGGAGGTTCTCGCCCGTGACGCCCTTGGAGCGATCGGCCTCCGCGAAGTAGCGGCGGAACTGACGCTCGAGAACACCGTAGATGCGGCGGACCTTCTGCTTCTCACGAAGGCGGATGCCGTACTCGGTGACCTTCGTGCGGCGCTGACCGTGCTGGCCCGACGGATAGGGGCGGCGATCGAAGGCGCACTTGTCGGTGTAGCAGCGGTCGCCCTTGAGGAAGAGCTTTTCTCCCTCGCGGCGGCAGAGCTTGCAGGACGGTCCGGTGTAACGTGCCATGGCTGTCTATTCCTACGTCTCTCGCGGCTTCAAACGCGGCGGCGCTTCGGCGGGCGGCAGCCGTTGTGCGGGATGGGGGTCACGTCGCGGATGAGCGTGACGCGCATGCCCGCGGTCTGGAACGCGCGGAGCGCGGACTCGCGGCCGGCGCCCGGGCCCTTCACGAAGATGGCGACCGTGCTCATCCCGTGCTCCTGCGCCTTGCGCGCCGCCTCTTCGGCGGCGAGCTGCGCCGCGAACGGCGTGCTCTTGCGCGAGCCCTTGAAGCCGCGCGAGCCGGCGCTCGACCACGCGATCACGTTCCCCATGAGGTCCGTGATCGTGACGATCGTGTTGTTGAACGACGACTGCACGTGGGCGATGCCACTGCCGACGTTCTTCTTGACCTTCTTCTTGCCCTTCTGGGGCTTGCCACCAGTGGCGGCGGGGGCGTTCGTAGCGGCCTTCGACATCTCTCAGAGCTCCTGGGCGATCATCAGGGGGGTGCGGGGGCGCTCCCCCGCCCCTGGGGGATCGGGGGGTCCAGAACCCCCCGAGAGGAATCAGCGACGGACGGTGCCGCCGCGGCGCGGGCCCTTGCGCGTGCGCGCGTTCGTGTGGGTGCGCTGGCCGCGGACCGGAAGACCACGGCGGTGGCGAAGGCCACGGTAGCAGCCGAGGTCCATCAGGCGCTTGATGGCCATCTGCAGATCGCGGCGGAGATCGCCCTCGACCTTGTAGGTCGACTCGAGCGCGTCGCGGATCTTCTTGACGTCCGAGTCGTCGAGGTCGTCACAGCGCTTGCTGGGCGCAATCCCGGTCGACTCGCAGATCGCCTTCGCGCTCGCGGGACCGATTCCGTAGATGTACTGGAGCCCGATCACGAGGTGCTTGCGCCCCGGGAGATCCACGCCTGCGATACGTGCCATTGTCGTCTTCTCTCTTCAGTCTTCGGAGGGGGTTCGAGCTGGGGTCTGGGGGTCGTCCGAGCCCCCAGAAGGACCTCAGCCCTGACGCTGCTTGTGGCGCGGGTCCTCGCAGATCACGCGAACGACGCCCTTACGGCGCACGACCTTGCACTTCTCGCAGATCTTCTTGACGCTGGGACGGACCTTCATCGCACTCTCTCCGTTTGCGGCGGCAGCCTGCTCGCCCTCACAACTTCCGCTTGATTCGCGCTCGCGTGTCGTCGGTGGGCGACACTTCCAGGATGACCCGGTCACCCGGGAGCAGCTTCACGATGCCGTGCCGACTCGAGGTCGGGAGGCCGGCGAGGAAGGTTCGACCGTCGTCGCCGCGAACTTTGTAGAGACCTCGGGGAACCTCTTCTTCGACGACTCCCTCGAGCTGGGCCCCCATCTCGAGCCCCGTCTTCAGCTCAGCGCGGCGCCGATCCGCCGCGTCACGTCTTCCACGCTCCCTGCTCCGTCGATCTTCTTCACCTTCGTCTTGCCGAGAGCGTCGAGCTTCTCGAAATGACTGAGCAGAGGCAGCGTCTTCTCCAGGTACTCCGCGTTCCGCCGCCGGACTTTCTCTTCCCGGTCGTCGTCCCGTTGGACGATGCGGTCGCTGCCACAGCGCTCGCACCGGCCCGACGGAGGGGGCGGGTTATAGCGCACGTGGTAGACGTGTCCACACTGCTCGCACGATCTTCTGCCGGAAATTCGATCAACTACGAGATCTTCCGGGATCTCGACCGCCAGGACGAGATCGATCCGGCGGCCCATGCGGCCCAGCATGGCCGAGAGCGCCTCAGCCTGCGCCACCGTCCGGGGGAACCCGTCGAAGATGGCGCCCTTGGCCGCGTCGGGCTCGTGCAGGCGCTTCTCGAGGAGCTCGATCACCAGGTCGTCCGGAACGAGGAGCCCCTTCGTCATGAAGGAGTCGAAGCGCTGGCCGAGCTCGGTGCCGGCCTTGCGCTCGGCGCGCATCATGTCGCCCGTCGAGATCTGGGGGATGCCCAGGCGGTCGACGAGGAACTTCGCCTGCGTTCCCTTGCCGGCGCCCGGGGGCCCGAAGAGCACGAGATCGGTGGTCATCTCAGCCTCGCCGTCCGCGGATGCGCGGGCCCGACGGACCGGTGAGGCCCTCGTAGTGCCGCGTGATGAGATGCGACTCGATCTGCTGCACCGTGTCGAGCGCGACGCCGACCACGATCATGATCGAGGTGCCGCCGAAGAAGAACGGCACGTGGAACATCTGCTGGAGCAACGAGGGCACCGAGCAGACGATTGCCATGTAGAGCGCGCCGCCGACGGTCACGCGGGTCATGACGAAGTCGAGGTACTCGGCCGTCGCCTTGCCCGGGCGGATCCGCGGGATGACCGCGTTCTGCTTCTTGAGGTTGTCCGCCACCTCGACCGGCTGGAACGTGACCGCCGTGTAGAAGAACGCGAAGAACACGATCATGAGCACGTAGGCGATCGCGAACTGCCAGCCGCCGGGCGAGAGGTAGTCCTGCAGCGTCTGCATGCCCGGCACGTGGAGGTTCGCCAGCGTCGACGGGAACATCAGGAGCGACGACGCGAAGATCGGCGGGATGACGCCGGCCGAGTTCACCTTGAGCGGCAGGTGCGACGACTGGCCTCCGTAGAGCTTCCGACCGACCATGCGCTTGGCGTAGTTGATCGGGATGCGGCGCTGGCCGCGCTCGAAGAAGACGATCACCGCGACGACGGCGAGAGCGATCGCGCCGACGACGAGGAGCGAGACCGGCTGGATCTGACCGACGCGAATCTGCTGCGCCGTCGAGGTCATCGCGTCGGGAAGATCGGCGACGATGCCCGAGAAGATGATGAGCGAAATGCCGTTGCCGAGGCCGCGCTCGGTGATCTGCTCGCCCATCCACATGATGAACGCCGTACCCGTCGTCATCGAGATGACGGTGATGATCCGGAAGGCCCAGCCTGGATCGTGGACGACGTCGCCGAACTCGGAGCTCGCGTTCTGGCCCTCGAGGTAGAGCGCGATGCCGATGCCCTGGATCGTGCTGAGGACGATCGTGCCGTAGCGCGTGTACTGGTTGATCTTGCGCTGGCCGGCCTCGCCCTCTTTCCGGAGCTCCTCGAGCTGCGGAACGACGACGCTCATGAGCTGCAGGATGATGCTCGACGACACGTACGGCATGATGCCGAGCGCGAAGATCGAGAGCTGCTCGAGGGCGCCGCCCGAGAACAGGTTGAACATCCCGAGGAAGCCGCCCTGCGAGCGCACGATCTGGCGCATCGCGGTGCGGTTCACGCCCGGCGTCGTCACGAAGATGCCGAGGCGGTAGACCGCCACCATCATCAGCGTGAAGAGAATCCGCCGACGAAGCTCCGGGATCTTCGCGATGTTGGCGAGCGCTTGGAACATCGGCGGGCTCAGCTCCTCGGTACGCGGCGGACCCTCGCGGGCTCAGCGCTTGGCGGCCTTCTTGTTCTTGTGACGAACGACCGGCTTCGGCTCGTGCTTGATGAGCTCGACGGTGCCGCCAGCCTTCTCGATCTTGGCCTTCGCCGACGCCGAGAAGCCCTCGGCCTTGATCGTGAGCTTCAGCGAGAGCTCGCCGTTGCCGAGGATCTTCACGCCGTCCCAGGGGCCCTTCACGAGGCCCTTCTCGCGCAGCGCCTTCTCGTCGACGGTCGCGCCGGCCGAGAACACGGAGAGGTCGCCCACGTTCACCACCGCGAGCTCCGTCGGGAACGGGTTGTTGAACCCGTGCTTCGGCATGCGGCGGTTGAGCGGCATCTGGCCGCCCTCGAAGTGGAGCTTGTGGATGTTGCCGGGCTGACGAGCCTTCTGGCCCTTCTGACCACGACCGGACGTCTTGCCGAGACCCGAGCCCGGGCCGCGACCGACGCGCTTCTTCACGCTGACCGACCCGGCGGGCGGGTGGAGGCGCGAGAGGATCGGGGGTTGTACCTGCTCAGCCATTGCCCTTCTCCTCGGAGACAGTCTCCACCGTGACCATGTGCAGGACCTTCTTGATCGCACCACGGAACGCCGGCGTGTTCGCCACGACGACCGAGGAGTGCGGCCCGCGGAGGCCGAGCCCGAGCAGCGTCTTGCGGAACGTCTCGGCCTTGCCCGACCCGCTCCGAACCTGCGTGACCTTCAACTTTGCCTTCATGTCGCTACCCTACCGATTCATTCCGATCGTGTGCCCGACCGATCGCTCAGCCCGCCGTCGGCGTGTGGTGGACGACCTCGGAGGTGTCCTTGCCGCGGCGCGCCGCGACTGCCTCGACCGACTCGAGCGAGAGGAGCGCCTTCATCGTGGCGTGCACGACGTTGTGCGGGTTGCTCGTCCCGACGATCTTCGAGAGGACGTCCTTGATGCCCGCGGCCTCGACGACGGCGCGGACGGCGCCGCCGGCGATGACGCCCGTACCGGCGCTCGCCGGACGAAGGAGCACGTTGCCCGCGCCCGCGCTCGCGTGCACGGCGTGAGGGATCGTGCCGCCCACGAGCGGGATCTTCACGATGTTCTTGCGGGCGCGGTCGTTGCCCTTGCGGATGGCGTCCGGCACCTCGTTGGCCTTGCCGAGACCGATCCCGACGTGGCCCTTCTCGTCGCCGACGACGACGAGCGCGCTGAAGCTGAAACGGCGACCACCCTTGACGACCTTGGCGACGCGGTTGATGTGAATCACCCGCTCCTTGAGGTCTTCGAGGCTCTCTGCGTCGATCTGGGAAGGCATGTTCGTTCTTTCTTCCGTGAGGTGAAGCTCAGAAGTCGAGCCCGGCCTCGCGGGCCGCGTCGGCGAGGGCCTTGATGCGGCCGTGATAGAGGTACCCGTTGCGGTCGAAGACGACCTTGGCGATGCCCTTCGACTTGCAGGCCTTGGCGACGGCTGCGCCGATCAGCTTGGCTGCATCCGTCTTGGCCTTGTCGCCCGCGTCGCCGCGGAGGTCCTTGCTCAGCGTCGACACCGTGAGGAGCGTCGTGCCCTTCGAGTCGTCCACGACCTGCGCGTAGATGTGCTTCGCGCTGCGGAAGACGGTGAGACGCGGGCGCTCGGGCGTGCCGGCGACCTTCTTGCGGATGCGTTCCTTGCGATGCTGACGAGCGGTATCGGTAGCCACGTTTCGTTTCCTCCAGAGCCCCCGGGCGACGCCCGAGACCGACACGGTGGCGTTCTCGCGAGAGACCGCCGACTCCACCTAGGATCAGTTGGATCAGACTGCGACCCGACATCGCTGCCGGGTCGGGGAGCTCACTTCTTGCCCTTGCCGCCGGCCTTACCGGCCTTCTCGCGGATCTTCTCGTCCACGTAGCGGACGCCCTTGCCCTTGTAGGGCTCCGGCGGCCGGAACGAGCGAACACGCGCCGCCGTCTGGCCGAGAAGCTCCTTGTCGGCCGAGCTCAGGTGAAGGCGCGGCTTCTTGGTGCCGGCGACGTCGATCGTCTCGACCTGCGCCGTCACGCCGACCGGGAGCTTGTAGCTCACCGGGTGCGAGTAGCCGAGCGCGAGCGTGAGATCCTGGCCCTTCACCTCGGCGCGGTAGCCGGTGCCGATGAGGTCGAGCGAGATCTTGTAGCCCGTGGCGACGCCATCGAGGACGTTCTTCACGAGCGCGCGCGTGAGGCCCTGCAGGCGGGCGCCTTCGTCGCCGCTCGAGGCCTTGGCCTTGATGACGATGTTGTTGCCGTCCTTGACGACGTCGACGTCGGCGTGGAGCGGGCGCTCGAGCGTGCCCTTCGGGCCCTTGACCGAGAGCTTGCCGTTCGCCGCCGTGAGCGTGACGCCCGCGGGAAGCGCGATCGGCTTCTTACCGACGCGCGAGACGCGCGGCGCGTTCTGGGTTGCTTCGGCCATGATCACCACACCTCACACAGAAGCTCGCCGCCCACGCCCTTCTCGCGCGCGGTACGGTCGGTCATGATTCCCGACGACGTCGAGAGGATCGAGATGCCGATGCCGTGCTGGGTCTTCGGGATCTCGCTGACGCCGACGTAGATGCGGCGACCGGGACGGCTGCGGCGGCGGAGACCCACGATCGCGCTCTGACGGTTCTTGCCGTACTTGAGGACGACGGTGATCGTGCCGTGGCCGGACTCGTCGACCTCGACGTCGGACACGAAGCCCTCCTGCTTGAGGAGCTCGGCGACCTCGCGACGAACGCGCGAGAGCGGCATCGTGGTGCGCTCGTGGTGGGCCTGCGCCGCGTTGCGGAGGCGGGCGAGAAGATCGGAAATCGGATCGCTGCTCATGTCACAAAGCCTTCGAAGGTTGGTTCTGGGCTCGAGCTCACCAGGACGACTTGGTCACGCCCGGGACGTCGCCCGCGAGGGCGAACTTCCGCAGGCAGATGCGGCAGAGCTCGAACTTCCGGTACACGGCGCGCGAACGGCCGCAGGACTTGCAGCGGTTGCGGTACCGAACACGGAACTTCGGCTCCTTCTCCATCTTCGCGAATGCACGGGCGCTGGCCATGGTCGTCTTCTCTCTGTTCGAAAATCGGTGTCTCGAGGATCTCTACTGCGCAGGTCGAGCCCCGTCGTACGGGGGCTCGGGGTGCCGAAGGCCCCCGCGCGGCGCGCCTGCGCGCCGCAGAACTATTTGCGGAAGGGCATGCCGAGCTCGCGGAGGAGCGCACGACCCTGTTCGTCGGTGCGGGCAGTGGTCACGAACGTGATGTTCATGCCCTTGATCTCGTCGATCTTGTCGTAATCGATCTCGGGGAAGATGATCTGCTCACGAAGACCGAGGGTGTAGTTGCCGCGGCCGTCGAACGCCTTGCTCGAGACGCCCTTGAAGTCGCGCACGCGCGGGAGCGCGAGGTTGATCAGGCGGTCGGCGAACTCCCACATGCGGTCCTTGCGGAGCGTCACCATCGTGCCGATGGCCAGACCCTCGCGGAGCTTGAAGGTCGCGATCGACTTCTTCGCCTTGGTGACGACCGGCTTCTGGCCGGTGAGCTTCGCGAGCTCTTCGGCGCCGCTCTCGATGAGCTTCTGGTTCCCGACGGCCTTGCCGAGGCCCATGTTGACCACGACCTTCTGCAGGCGCGGCACTTCCATCACGTTCTTGAGACCGAGGTCCTTCATGAGGGCCTGGATCACGTGGTCGCGATAGAACTTCTGGAGACGCGGGAGCTCGTTCTTCTTCTCTTCAGCCACTTTTCTCACCCGTCCTTCGAGCCGTTCTCGGAACCGCTCGATGACTCATTCACATCGTCGCGCGCGGAAATCTCGGCCGCGCGAAAACCTCGATCCGCGATTCTCAGTCGAGGGTCGCGCCGGAGCGGACCGACTGGCGAACCTTCTTGCCGTCCTTGTCGGTGCCCGCCTTCACGCGCGTCGGCTTCTCGTCCTTCGCGTCGAGCGGCATCACGTTCGACAGGTGGATCGGCTGCTCGCGCTCGATGATCCCGCCCTGCGGGTTCTTCGGCGTCGGCTTCGTGTGCCGCTTCACCTTGTTCACGCCCTCGACGAGGACGCGATCGAACTCACGGAAGACGCGCATGACGCGCCCCTTCGTGCCCTTGTCCTTGCCGGCGATGACGACGACCTGGTCGTCCTTCTTGATGCGCGTCGCCATCACACCACCTCCGGCGCGAGCGAGATGATCTTCATGAACTTCTTGCCGCGGAGCTCGCGGGCCACGGGCCCGAAGATGCGGGTGCCGACCGGCTCGAGCTGCGCATTGAGGAGCACCGCCGAGTTCGAGTCGAACTTGATGTAGCTGCCGTCCGAGCGCTGGTACTGGTAGCTCGTCCGCACGATGACGGCCTTGCTGACCTCGCCCTTCTTCACCTTCGCGGTGGGAAGCGCTTCCTTCACCGCGACGACGATCAGGTCGCCGAGGCCGGCGTAGCGGCGGCGCGAGCCACCGAGGACCTTGATGCACTCGACGCGCTTGGCGCCGCTGTTGTCGGCGACGTCGAGCTCGCTCTGCTGCTGAATCACGTCAGACCTCCTCGGGGCGCGACACGAGGCGGATGGCGACCCAGCGCTTGGTGGCGCTGAGCGGACGGCTCTCGCGGATCTCGACCACGTCGTTCGTCTTGAACTGCTCCGTCTCGTCGTGCGCGTGGAAGCGCTTGTGGCGCTTCACGTACTTCCCGTACACCGGATCCCGGAGGCGGCGGATGACCTCCACCACGATCGTCTTCTTCGCGCGACCCGCGTTCGCGGTGTCGTTGACCACGCGACCGATGATCGTGCGGCGATTGCCGCGCGTGTCGGTGCTCTCGGTCTTGGCTTGCGTCGACTCGGCCATGACTTTCTCTCTTACTTCTTCGCGGCGCGTGCGCGCTCGCCCTGAATGGTCTTCATGCGCGCGATGTCGCGGCGCAGGCGACGCACCTTGTTGGTGTCGTCGAGCTGGTTGGAGTGATTGGCGAAGCGGGCCTTCCAGAGCTCGCGCGCCGTCGTCTTCTCGAGCTCGGCGAGGTCCTCGCCGCTCTTCTCACGAATCTCCGACGTCTTCACAGCTGCTCACTCCTCGCGATCACGCGCGTGCTGATCGAAAGCTTGTGGCCGGCGATGCGGAAGGCCTCGCGAGCCAGATCCTCGGGAACGCCCTCCATCTCGTAGAGGACGCGGCCGGGGAGGATGTGCGCGTTCCAGCCCTCGACGCCGCCCTTGCCGGTGCCCATTCGAGTCTCGAGCGGCTTCCGCGTGAAGGGGCGGTCCGGGAAGATGCGGATGTAGAGCTTTCCGGCGCGCTTGACCTTGCGCATGATGGCCATACGAGCGGCCTCGATCTCTCGCGAGTCGACGTGGCCCCCTTCGGTGGCCTGCAGGGCGAAGTCGCCGAACGAGCACTTGTTGCCGCGGCTGGCGACGCCGGTGAGCCGCATCGTGTGCGACTTGCGGAACTTGGTGCGCTTGGGCTGAAGCATGACTCTCTATCTCTCCGTCGAGCGGATCAGACTGCCTGGATTCGGCGGCGGCGCTGCGGGAGCACCTCGCCCTTGAAGATCCAGCACTTGACGCCGATCGTCCCGTAGGTCGTCTTGGCGGTCGCGGTGCCGAACTCGATGTCGGCGCGGAGCGTGTGAAGCGGCACGCGGCCCTCACGGTACTTCTCGGAGCGGGCGATCTCGGCGCCGCCGAGACGGCCACCGGCGTACACGCGGATGCCCTTCACGCCGAACTTCATCGCCGTCTGGACGGCCTTCTTCATCGCGCGGCGGAACGCGACACGGCGCTCGAGCTGCGTCGCGATGTTCTCCGCGACGAGCTGCGCGTTCGTCTCCGCCTTGCGGACTTCCTGGATGTCGACGAAGAGCTCGTTCTGCGTGAGCTTCTGGAGCTCCGCACGGAGCTGCTCGACGCCCGCGCCGCGCTTGCCGATGATGATCCCCGGACGCGAGGTCTGGATGATCACCTTGGCCTTGTTCGCCGCGCGCTCGATCTCGATGCCCGCGATGCCCGCGTGCGCGTGCTCTTCACGCACGTGCTTGCGGAGCGCGATGTCCTCGTGGAGCCACTTCGCGTAGCTCTTGTCCTCGTACCACTTGGAATTCCAGGTCTTGATGACCCCGAGGCGGAACCCGAACGGATGCGTCTTCTGACCCACTTGCGATGCCTTTCGAGTCTCAGCTCTCGTCGCTGACGACGATGGTGATGTGGCTCATGCCCTTCTTGATCTGCGTCGCGCGGCCCATGGCGCGCGGACGCCAACGGCGCATGAACCGATCGGGCGCCTTGTCGGCGAACGCCGTCGTGATCTTCAGGCTGTCCAGGTCGACGTTCGCGTCCTTCTGGCGCGCGTTGCTGATCGCGCTGTCGAGGATCTTGAACACGATCGGCGCCGCCGCCTTGCGGGTGAAGCGGAGCATCTCGAGCGCCTCGGCCGCGTTCTTGCCGCGGATGAGGTTCACGACCGTGCGGGCCTTGCGGACCGCGATCCTCTGGAATCGAGCTTGAGCGTGGGCTTCCATCGTCTCGGACCTCGGCCGTGGCGTCTGCGCTCCCGGGCCGAAAAGGGCGCGGGATCTAACACGCAGGGGCACGACCCTCAAGGAATGTTTGGAACCTGGGAACCGGGGGGAAAACGATCCCCCTGGATCACAGGGGGATCACGGGGCGTTTTTTTTCGCCGAGGGCCCTCGCGGGCCGATCTTCACTTCTTGGCGGCCGGCGGCGGGGGCGCGGCGGACGGGCGGGCGACCTTGCGGTCGGCGGCGTGGCCGCCGAACGTCCGGGTCGGCGCGAACTCGCCGAGCTTGTGGCCGACCATGTTCTCCGTGACGAACACGGTGATGAACTTGCGCCCGTTGTGGACGTTGAAGTTCAGGCCGACGAACTCGGGCGTGATCGTGGACCGGCGCGACCACGTCTTGATGACGCGGCGATCACCGGCCTTGAGCGCCTTTTCGATCTTGTCCTGCAGGTGCCCGTCGATGAACGGGCCCTTCTTGGTAGAGCGTCCCATGGATCACTTGCCTCGGCGCTTGACGATGAACTTGTCGGTGGTCTGGTTGGTGCGGGTCTTCTTGCCCTTGCTGAGCTGACCCCAGGGGGAGCAAGGATGACGGCCGCCGGACGTGCGACCCTCGCCGCCGCCCATCGGGTGGTCGACCGGGTTCATCGCGACGCCGCGGTTGTGCGGGCGACGGCCGAGCCAGCGGGAGCGGCCGGCCTTGCCGTGCGAGACGCGCGCGTGCTGCAGGTTCGAGACCTGGCCGACGGTCGCGCGGCAGTCGAGGTGGACCATGCGCACCTCACCGCTCGGGAGGCGGAGCTGGGCGTAGTTGCCGTCCTTCGCCATGAGCTGCGCGGCAGCGCCGGCGGAGCGGACCATCTGGCCGCCCTTGCCGACCTTGAGCTCGATGTTGTGGATCATCGTGCCGACCGGGATGAAGCGCAGACGAAGCGCGTTGCCCGGCTGGATGTCGGCGTTCTTCGACGACACGATCGCGTCGCCGACCTTGAGGCCGTCGGGCGCGAGGATGTAGGCGATCTCGCCATCCGCGTAGCGGAGGAGCGCGATGCGCGCCGAGCGGTTCGGATCGTACTCGAGCGACGCCACGCGCGCCGGCACGCCGATCTTGTTCCGCTTGAAGTCCACGATGCGGTAACGGCGCTTGTGGCCGCCGCCGCGGAAGCGGCTCGTGATGCGGCCCTGGTTGTTGCGGCCGTCGATCGTGTTCTTGGCCTCGGTCAGCTTCTTCGCCGGCTTCTCCTTGGAGAGGCCCGCGAGGTCGGGGACCTCGAACCAACGGCGTCCCGCGGACGTCGGCTTGTAGTGGCGGATGGCCATGTTCAGCTTCCCTCTCCGAGCTCGATCGTCTCGCCGGCCTTGACCTCGACGATCGCCTTCTTCCAGTTCTGGGTCTTGGCGTGCCCACGCCCCATGCGGCGGAGGCGGCCACGCACGATCATCGTCTTCACGTCGACCACGCTCACGTTGAAGAGCGTCTCGACCGCGTCCTTGATCTCGTGCTTGTTGGCCTCGCGCGCGACCTCGAACTGATACTTGTTCTGGGCCTCACGCATGTTGTTGCCCTTCTCCGTGAGGAGGAGCGGGCGCTTGATCACGTGCTCGAGCAGCATGACTCGTTTCCTTCAGGCCTTGCAGCGCGCTTCGAGCGCCTGCGCCGCGCTCTTGGTGAGCACGAGGTGGGGGTGACGGAGGACGTCGTACACGTTGACGCCCTCGGGCGGCAGGACCTGGTGGTCCGCCAGGTTGCGCGCCGAGAGGCGCAGCTTCTCGTTGCCCGTCGCGTCGACGAGGAGCGAGCCCCGGTCGACCTTGAGGGCCTCGAGCACACCGGCGAGCGCCTTCGTCTTGACCTCGGCGAGGTCGAACGAATCGACGATCGTGAGCGCGCCTTCCTTGACCTTCAGCGAGAGCGCGCTGGTGAGCGCGCCCTGGCGCATCTTGCGCGTGGGCCGGTAGGCGTAGCTGCGCGGCACGGGGCCGTGCACCTGACCACCACCGACGAAGTTCGGGGCGTTGCGGTCGCCGTGACGCGCGTTGCCCGTACCCTTCTGCTTGTAGATCTTCTTGGTCGTGCCGCTGACCTCGGCGCGATTCTTCGTCTTGGCGTTGCCGCCACGACGCGACGCGAGCTGCGCCTTGACGATCTCGTAGAGGAGATCCTGGTTGACCTCGCGGCCGAAGACGTCGTCCGAGAGGGTGATCTCTCCGACGCTCTCGCGCTTGAGGTTGTAGACGGGAAGCTTTGCCATGGGGTGCTCCGAAGACTCCGAAAACGATCGCCAGCGGCGATCAGCTCTTGATCTCGACCTCGACACCCGCGGAGAGGTCGAGCTTCATGAGGGCCTCCAGCGTCTGCTGGTTGGGATCGAGGATGTCGAGGAGCCGCTTGTGGGTGCGGATCTCGAACTGCTCGCGCGACTTCTTGTCGACGTGCGGGCCGCGAAGGACGGTGAAGCGGTTGATGCGCGTCGGAAGCGGGATCGGGCCCGCGACGCGGGCGCCCGAGCGCTTGGCCGTCTCGACGATCTCGAGCGTGCTCTGGTCGAGCAGGCGGTGATCGTAGGCCTTCAGGCGGATGCGGATCTTGGTGGTCATTCTGGTTTCCTGCCGATCACTCGGTGATCTTGGTGATGACGCCGGCGCCGACCGTGCGGCCGCCCTCGCGGATCGCGAAGCGCTGCTGCTCCTCGAGCGCGACCGGGGTGATGAGCTCGACCGCGATCGAGACGTTGTCGCCCGGCATGACCATCTTCACGTCTTCGGCGAGCGTGATGGTCCCCGTCACGTCCGTCGTGCGCATGTAGAACTGCGGACGGTAGTTCGTGAAGAACGGCTTGTGGCGGCCGCCCTCCTCCTTCTTCAGGACGTAGACCTCGGCATTGAACTTCTTGTGCGTCTTCACCGAGCCCGGCTTGCACAGGATCTGCCCGCGCTCGACCTGCTCCTTCTCGATGCCGCGAAGAAGGCAGCCGACGTTGTCACCCGCCTGGCCCTGGTCCAGCAGCTTGCGGAACATCTCGACGCCCGTGACGGTCGTCTTCTGGATGTCGCGGAAGCCGAGGATCTCGACCTCTTCGCCGACCTTGATCACGCCGCGCTCGATGCGGCCCGTGACGACCGTGCCGCGCCCCTTGATCGAGAACACGTCCTCGACCGCCATCAGGAACGGCTTGTCCGTGTCGCGAACCGGCTCGGGGATCCAAGCGTCCAGCGCGTTGAGCAGGTTCACCACCGACTCTTCGCCCTTCGGGTCGCCCTGCATCGCCTTCAGCGCCGAGCCGCGGACCACCGGCGCGTTGTCGCCGTCGAACTTGTACTTGTTCAGGAGGTCGCGGACCTCCATCTCCACCAGCTCGAGCAGGTCCGGGTCCTCGACCGCGTCCACCTTGTTGAGCCACACCACGATCTTCGGCACGCCGACCTGACCGGCCAGGAGCACGTGCTCCTTCGTCTGCGGCATCGGGCCGTCCAGCGCCGAGACCACGAGGATCGCGCCGTCCATCTGCGCCGCGCCCGTGATCATGTTCTTGATGTAGTCGGCGTGCCCGGGGCAGTCGACGTGCGCGTAGTGGCGCTTCTCCGACTCGTACTCCACGTGCGAGACCGCGATCGTCACGATCTTCGAGTCGTCACGCACCGTGCCGCCCTTGGCGATGTCGGCGTACGTGATCTCCTTGCCGCCGAACTTCTTCGACGCGACCTTCGTGATCGCAGCCGTCGTCGTCGTCTTGCCGTGGTCGATGTGACCGATCGTTCCGACGTTCACGTGCGGCTTGGTGCGGTTGAACTTCTCTTTCGACATGTCCTGGTCTCCTCGAGAATCGAAATCTTCTGGATGACGGTAGGCTCAGCCCCTCGTCATCGAAACGAGTGTCACTTGCCCTTGACCTTGGCGACGATCGCGTCCGCGATCGCGTTCGGGACGATCGCGTAGTGCGAGAACTGCATCGAGTACGTCGCGCGGCCCTGCGTCTTGCTGCGCAGGTCCGTGGAGTAACCGAACATGTTCGCGAGCGGGACGTCGGCCGTGACGACCTTGTTGTTGCCGCGCTGGTCCATGTTCTTGACCTGGCCACGGCGGCTGTTGAGGTCGCCGATGACGTCGCCCATGAAGTCCTCCGGGCAGACGACCTCGACGCCCATCATCGGCTCCTGGAGCTGCAGGCCCGCCTTGCGCGCGCCCTCCTGGAAGGCGACCGAGCCGGCGAGCTCGAAGTGCTGCGCCTGCGAGTCGACGTCGTGGTAGCTGCCGTCCACGAGCGCTGCCTTCACGTCGATGACCGGGTAGCCGGCGAGGACGCCGCGGCCCATCGCGTCACGGATGCCCTTCTCGACCGGAGCGATGAACTCCTTCGGGATGACACCGCCGACGATCTTGTTCTCGAAGACGAAGCCCGCGCCCTTCTCGCTCGGCTCCATCTCGATCCAGACGTGGCCGTACTGGCCGCGACCGCCCGACTGCTTGACCCACTTGCCCTCGACCCGGACGTGCTTCTGGATCGACTCGCGGTAGGCGACCTCGGGCGCGCCGACGTTGCACTCCACCTTGTGCTCGCGCTTGAGGCGGTCGACGATGATCTCCAGGTGGAGCTCGCCCATGCCGGAGATGATGGTCTGGCCGGTCTCTTCGTCGGTGTGCGTGCGGAACGAGGGGTCCTCGGCCGCGAGACGGCTGAGACCCTCACCGAGCTTGGCCTGGTCGGCCTTCGTCTTCGGCTCGATCGCCTGCGAGATGACGGGCTCCGGGAAGACCATGCGCTCGAGCACGATGGGGTGCTTCTCGTCGCAGAGGGTGTCGCCCGTGCGGACGTCCTTGAGGCCCGCGACCGCGCAGATGTTGCCGGCCTGGATGTCCTCGATCGGCTCGCGCTTGTTCGCGTGCATCTGCACGAGGCGACCGATGCGCTCGCGCTTACCCTTCGTCGCGTTGAGCACCTGCGCGCCCGTGGCGACCTGACCGGAGTACACGCGCACGAACGTGAGCGTGCCGACGTGCGGGTCGGTCATGATCTTGAACGCGAGACCGGCGAACGGCGCGTCGTCGGCCGCCTTGCGCGTGAGCTTGACGTCCGGCTTGTCCGGGTCCTCGCCCTGCACGTCCGGAATGTCCAGCGGCGAGGGGAGGAAGTCGATGACCGCGTCGAGGAGCTGCTGGACGCCCTTGTTCTTGAAGGCCGAGCCGCAGAGGACGGGGACGAGCTTGAAGGTCAGCGTGCCCGTCCGGAGCGCCTGGAGGATCTCCTGCGCGCCGAAGTTCGTGTCGCCCTCGAGGAAGCGCTCCATGAGCTTGTCGTCGACCTCGGCGACCGCCTCGACGAGCTTCGCGTGGGCGTCTTCCGCCGCGGCCTTGTACTCGGCCGGGATCTCGACGGTGTCGAACTTCTGGCCCTTCGACGCCTCGTCGAAGAGGTACGCCTTCATGCGGATGACGTCGATGATGCCCTTGTGGTTCTCCTCGACGCCGAGGGGAAGCTGCACTGCGACGGCCGTCTTCGTGAGGCGGTCCTTGATGGAGAGCATCGCGCGCTCGAAGTTCGCGCCGGCGCGGTCCATCTTGTTCACGAAGCACATGCGCGGAACCTTGTAGCGGTCCGCCTGGCGCCACACGGTCTCCGACTGGGGCTCGACGCCCGCGACGCCGTCGAACACGCAGACCGCGCCGTCGAGCACGCGCAGCGAGCGCTCGACCTCGATCGTGAAGTCGACGTGGCCTGGGGTGTCGATGAGGTTGATGCGGAAGCGCTGGCCCTCGAAGAGGCCCGTCGCCGGCTTCCACGAGCACGTGATCGCGGCCGACGTGATCGTGATGCCGCGCTCTTGCTCCTGCTCCATCCAGTCGGTCGTCGCCGCGCCGTCGTGGACTTCGCCGATCTTGTAGTTGACGCCCGTGTAATAGAGGATGCGCTCGGTCGTCGTGGTCTTGCCCGCATCGATGTGGGCCATGATTCCGATGTTCCGGGTACGCTCGAGCGGGTATTCGCGGGGCACGGTCAGCTCCTGATGCAGCGGTTTCTAGGCGGCTGGTGGGAACGTGTAGGACAGGAATCAGCGGGACAGACGAAAGCCCCCTCAGGCCTGCCAGTCACCATCGGACCGGGATTCTCCTGAGAGGGCTCGAATGGGGTCGGCGGCCTGAGGGGCCTATAGCCAATTGGCTATAGGCCTTGTCGGCATTTCGATCCTCGAGGGATCGGCGCGTCGGCCATTCGCCTATGTGGCAGTCGTCACTCTTGAGTCACCAATCGAACTAGGCCAGGTCGTACGGGGTTCGGGTGCCCACTGCGTCGCTTCACAGCGTGCCCCGACGCGCGCCGCCTGCGGCGCGCAGAAACAGAGTCACCAACGGTAGTGGGCGAACGCCTTGTTCGCGTCGGCCATCTTGTGCACGTCTTCGCGCTTCTTCACCGCGTTGCCGCGGCCCTCGGCGGCCTCGCGGAGCTCGGCGGCCAGGCGCTCGACCATCGTCTTCTCGCCGCGATCGCGCGAGTACTCGGCGAGCCAGCGCATCGCGAGCGCGACGCGGCGCTCGGGGCGGACCTCGACCGGAACCTGGTAGGTCGCGCCACCGACACGGCGGCTCTTGACCTCGACCTTGGGCTTCACGGTGTCGAGCGCCTTGCGGAAGACCTCGATGGCGTCCTCCTTGAAGCGGTTCTGGATGACGTCGAACGCGCCGTACACGATGTGCTCGGCCGTGCTCTTCTTGCCACCCTTCATGATGATGTTGCAGAACTTGGCAACCATCCGATCGTGGTACTTCGGATCGGGAAGGATTCGGCGCTTGGGGACTTCGCGGCGGCGCGGCATGGCTTCGTATTCCTGGTGGGCGGGGATCGTCTAGCGGCTTCGCCGCTCTGGTGTCGGGATCAGCTCTTCGGGCGCTTGACGCCGTACTTGCTGCGGCCCTGCGTGCGCGAGGCCTTGTTGGTGTTCGAGGGGCCCGCCGCGCCCGACGCGTCGAGCGTGCCGCGGACGACGTGGTAGCGAACGCCCGGGAGGTCCTTCACGCGGCCACCGCGGATGAGGACGACCGAGTGCTCCTGGAGGTTGTGTCCCTCGCCCGGGATGTACGTCGTGACCTCGATGCCGTTCGAGAGGCGCACGCGGGCGACCTTGCGAAGCGCCGAGTTCGGCTTCTTCGGCGTGGTCGTGTACACGCGCGTGCAGACGCCGCGGCGCTGCGGGCAATCCTCGAGGGCGGGCGACGCCGTCTTGTGGCGGACGGCCTCGCGGCCCTTGCGAACGAGCTGATTGATGGTCGGCATCCGAGTCTTTTCGAGTCGAGTCTTTTCGAGCTTTTCCCGCGGAAACCAGCGGGCCCACGGCGGACGCAGGGCGCCCAGGACCGTTGGGGTCGCGGAGATTAGCGGCGAAGTCGAGCCTGTCAAGGAACATCCGGATCGTGAGCGACACCCCCTCCGCCGGGGATACCTCTCTCTCCGTCCCGGATCGCCGTCAGCCGCCCTTCGCGAGGTACTGATCGAGGCCTTCGCGCGCCGTCCTGCGGATCTTGCCCTGCACGAAGGGGGTCCAGCCGAGCAACAGGCCCGTCGGACCGAGCGCCTGGCGCGCCCAGCGGTAGAGATCGAAATCGTCTCGGTGGTCGCGGATCCTGCCGCCCTCGATCTGCATCGTCGCCTCGATGCGGTTCTCGACGTGGCGGCCCGTGTTGAACGTGTAGTTCGCGATCCAGCGCGCCTTCGCCGAGGTGCTCGTGGCCTCGAGGACCTCGTGCGTGAGCGAGAAGTCCTTCGCGCGCCCGCAGAGCATGCGCCACATCCCGCGGGCCTGATCGCCGTGCAGATCGAGGAAGACGGGATCGCGGAAGTGCACGTCCTTCGCGTAGAGCGCGCACATCGCCTCGGCGTCCTTGCGGGCGAAGGCGGTGTAGAAGTCGTCGACGATCTTGCGCGTGGCGTCGCTCATGCGGCCGTGGGTGTAGATCGCACGGGGGCGCCGGTCGAACGCTCGACGAGGAAGGCCTCGCGGAGCTCGATCGCGAGCCACGCGGTGACGAGCAGCCCCTCCACCGGCACCGCGATCTGCTCCTGGAAATAGGCCGCATCCGCGCTCGCGAGGAGCAGATAGGCGAGCGCGAGCACGCCGGCGACGCGCGATCGATCGGGGCGCGCGAAGAGGCGCAGCACCGCGATGAGCACGATCTGCGAGTCGTAGTAGCGGAGGTAGACGTTGAGCGCGATCGTCGCGAGCGCCGCGATCGAGAACGCGCGGCTCGCCTCCCCACGCCGGAGCGCGCGCGCCCCGAGCCCGATCGCCGCGAGCCCCATCGGCGCGGCGATCGCCAGCCAGAGCACGCGCGCCGCGCCCTCGCTCTGGCCGAAGAGGGCCGCCAGCGCGCGGAGCGAGCCGAAGAGCGTGTGGTGCTGCCAGCCGTGCCCGGCGAGCGCGTGGACCTCGTCGATCCACCGCAGCTGGGCACGCCAACGCACCCAGCTCTCGAGGCCGAGCGGAAGCGATGCGGCGAGCCAGACGAGCGCCCCGAGCGCGAGCCCCGCCCACGCCCGCCGCCCGAGGCCGAGCGCGACGATGGCCACCGCGAACGGCGCGTACGTGGGCTTGGCGAAGAGCAGCGCCGCGACGAGCCCGGCCTCGAAGCCGCGTTTCGCGTGCGCGAGCGCGAGCACGACCGCCGTCACGAGGAAGAAGAACCCGCCCCACTGGCCGATCGACGCCGAGAGCCAGATCGGCACGTAGAGCGCGGCGGCGAGCACCGCGTCGATCGAGGGCGGCGGCACGAGCGTGCGGCGCAGGAGCGCGAGCGCTGAGGCCGAGCAGAGCACCCCGAGGAGCAGCGCCGCGGCATGCCCGCCGACGGGCCCGAGCGCATGCGCCGGCAGCAGGAAGAACACGAAGGGCGGCGGGCTGAGGAACGGGTCGTCGCCGTACTGGTAGATGGGCTCGCCCGCTCGGAAGCGCGTCGCCGCGAGCTCGAAGGGCCCGTAGTCACCCGGGATCTCGCCGAGCTCCCAGCGCGCCCAGCCCACGAGCAGCGTGAAGACGAACGAGAGCCCGACGAGGCCGACGAGGATCGCGCGCTGCCGCGTCATCGAGCGCCGAGCCTACCGGGAACGAGCGGTGTTAGGATGGCTCATGCGCACGACGTTGGTGCTTTCCGCGCTCCTCGCCCTCGCCTGCGGCTGCTCCACGCCGGCGCCCAGCACGACCGACGGTGGCGCCCAGGGGGGCCACGACGCGGGCACGCAGCCTGGCAACGACGCAGGCACGCAGCCCGGCAACGACGCGGGGGGCACGACGAGCGATCCCGACGCGGAGTTCCGTGCGCGGTGCATCGCCGAGATCAACCGGCTCCGCGCGACGCGCAGCCTGCCGCCCTACTCCGCGTGGACGGGCGTCGAGGAGTGCGTCGACGCGCAGGCGACGAGCGACGAGCGGAACAACTCGCCGCACGGCGCGTGGGGCATGCAGGCCGGCGTCTGCGACGGAAACGGCCAGAACGAGTGCCTCGGCCAGGGCCGCGACAACATCGAGGGCTGTCTGCAGCAGATGTGGGCCGAGCGCGAGCAGCCGGGCTGCGCGGGCTGCGACGCCTGCGCGAACGCCTACGACCCCAACTGCCCGAACTGCGACTTCTACGGCTCGCAGACCGGCGACGTCTGCGGTCACTACGTGAACCTCAGCGCGCTGTATCTCACGCAGGCCGCCTGCGGGTTCAGCGATCTCGGCGGCTGGGACGTGATCAACTTCCGCTGAGGGCCCGCTCGGCGAGGGGCAGCGTCATGAAGACGCTGTTCGGGTCGAGGACGTAGTCGTCGAAAGGGCCACAGAGGCTGAAGCCGAACGCCTCGTAGAGACGGCGGGCGGGCTCGAACGCCGGCGCGCTGCCCGTCTCCAGGCTGAGGCGGCGATACCCTCGCGCACGCGCCGTCTCGACGACGTGGGAGAGGAGCGCACGCCCGGCGCCGCGCCGCCGCATCGCGCGCGGGGTGCGCATGGACTTGATCTCGCCGTGCCCCGGATCGATCTCGCGGAGCGCCGCGCAACCGAGGAGCGTCCCGGCGTCCCAGGCGGTCCAGAACGTGATGTCCGGGCTCCGGAGCGCGTCGAGATCGAGCGCGTGCACGCTCTCCCGCGGCGAGAGCGCGTACATGTCCTCGAGGTGCTCGTTCAAGAGCGCGTGGACGGCGGGGCGCCGGAGGTCGTCGAGCTCGATGTGCATGCGCTCGTCGTCCATAGCGACTCGGCGGCTCGCTCGCAGCCGGAGCTCGTATGCCAAGTCGGTCGAGCGGCCCCTACCAAGGGCTGTCAGCCGGCGAGCTGGCGCTCGACGAGACGGCGATAGACGCCGTCCTCGTGCTTCATGAGCTCTTCGTGCGTGCCGGTCTCGACGAGCTTGCCGCGGTCGAGCACGACGACGCGATCGGCGTCGCGCACGGTGCTGAGGCGGTGTGCGATCACGAGTGTCGTGCGGCCACGCATGAGGCGATCGAGCGCCTCCTTCACGAGGTGCTCGCTCTCCGCGTCCAGCGCGGAGGTGGCCTCGTCGAGCACCAGCACGCGCGGGTTCTTCAGCACGGCGCGCGCGATCGCGATGCGCTGCTTCTGGCCGCCCGAGAGCTGGATGCCGCGCTCGCCGACGTTCGTCGCGTAGCCCTCGGGGAAGCGCGAGACGAAGGCGTGCGCGTTGGCGACCTTCGCCGCCTCCTCCACCTCGGCGTCGGTCGCGTCGCGGCGGCCGTAGCGGATGTTGTCGGCGATGGAGGTCGAGAAGAGGATCGGCTCCTGCGACACCACGCCGACCTGCTCGCGTAGCCAGTCGGGGTCGAGCGCGCGCAGGTCGTGCCCGTCGAGGCGGACGACGCCGCTCGTCGGGTCGTAGAGGCGCGAGAGCAGCGACGCGATCGTGCTCTTGCCTGCGCCCGAGGCGCCCACGATGGCGATGAGCTGCCCGGGCGCGATGTCGAGGTCCACGTCGTCGAGGACCTGGACGTCCGGGCGCGCCGGATAGCGGAATCCCACGTGATCGAGGGCGATCGCGCCCTTCACCTCGGCGAGCTTGTCGCCCTTCTTCGGCATCGCCGGCAAGCGATCGAGCAGCTCGAAGAGACGCTCGGCGGCGCCGCCCGCCTTCGTCAGATCGCCGTAGAGGTCGGTGATCGCGCCGAGCGAGACGGCGACGAGGATCGTGTAGACGAGGAACGCCGTGAGGTCGCCGACGCTCATCGCGCCGTCGAGCACGAGATGCCCGCCGCGCCAGAGCACGAGCGAGGCCGCGCTCAGGCCGAAGAAGCTCGCCACGCCGGCGAAGATGCCGCCGAGCCGGATGCGACGGCGCGCGAGCTCGAAGCTCTTGGTGACGGCCTTGCCGTAGCGGCTCGCCTCGATCGGCTCGGCGGCGAAGCTGCGCACCGTGCGGATGCCGGCCAGGCTCTCCTCGGCGACCTCGCTCGCGCCGCCCACGGCCTCCTGCACCTCGCGCGAGAGAGCGCGCAGGCGGCGGCCGTACGTGACGGCCGCGAACGCGATGGGCGGCACCACGACGAGCATCAAGAGCGCGAGCGAGGGCGAGGTGTAGAAGAGCAGCACGAGCCCGCCGATCGCGGTCGCGCCGTTCCGGAGCGCCATCGACACGTTCACCGACACCGCGTTCTGCAGCACGGAGGTGTCGGCCGAGAGGCGGCTGAGGAGATCACCCGTGCGGCGCTCGTCGAAGAACGCGATCTCCTGGTCGAGGATCGCGCGGTAGCACTGCTCGCGGAGGCGCGCGACGATGCGCTCGCCGGCGGTCGTGAAGAGCACGTACCGGATGCTCGTCGCCACCGCCTGGATCGCCAGGACCACGGTCATGAAGAGCGCGGTCTGATCGATCACGCTCGCCGAGTGCGACGAGACGGCCTCGTCGAGCAGCACGCGGATCGCCTGCGGATACGCGAGGCTGGCGCTCGAGCCGATGGCGAGAAAGAGCGTGCCCCAGGCGAGGGAGGCCGTCTCCGTGCGCGCGAGGCCGACGACGCGCCAGAGCGACTCGTTCCGTCGGGACGAGCGCGGAGCGGGTTTCGCCGCATCGATGGCGCCGGATGCCACGGGGCCGATTCATGCGGGCAACGCGCAGGAATCGCAAGAAGGGCAACGATTCTTCACGGGGACCGCTCGAGACGCGACGAGCCCGCACGCGCGAGGCGGGCGGGCTCGAAGGCAGACGACGAGACGACGAGACGGCGAGCTCAGCGGCCGGCGCGTGCCAGCGCGCCGCCGCGGACGGCCGGCGGATCGACGATGCGCAGCCCTGCGACGACCTCCTGCAGGTGCTCGGGCCCGAGGAGGCTCCACACCTCGTAGACGCAGCTCTGGCCGGGGACCGTGAAGGTGATGGACGCCACGTGCTCGCCGTCCGCCTCCGTGAACTCCGTCTCGGCGTGGCTGCCGTCACTGTACGTCGGCGCGAGCGTCCCCTCGTCCTCGCCGAGGAGCGCCTCGGGCGAGACGCTGGTGCCGGCGATGCCGACGACGCTCCGCCCGCAGGTATCGCACTCGCGGCCCTGACGATCGATCCCCGGAAGGCCCGGGTGATCGAGCTCGACGAGCCAGCCGCCCGAGAGCTCGCTCGTACGAGCCCGGGCGCCGCTCGCGACGCCGAGCGTGCTCGACGCGATCGGGGCGCAGCTGTCGCGGTTCTCGGCGCTCTCCCACGCCGAGAGCAGCGTGCGCGGCGCATCGCTCGCGGACAGGTGCGGGCCCGCCCACGGCGCCGACGGCAGCGAGGCGAGGTCCGGCGTCGTCGTCGTCGCGCTCGCGGGGATCGTCGTGTCGCTGGCCGCGGTCGCGGTCGTCGAGCTGCCGGTGGTGAGCGGCGCCTCGGTCACGTGCGTCGCGAGCTGCGGGCGCGCGGCCGTCGAGGCCCCCGCCGAGGCGCAGCCTCCCATCACGAGCCACGCACACACGACCACGCCCACGAGCTTCCTCGTCGTCATCGGATCCTCCGTGATGGAAGCGCGATTCCGCGCCGAGCTCGCCCGCTCGACGCCGCACGCTCCCGAGAATCTCCGAGTACACGAGGCCCGTGTCCGCGAGCAAGAAAGCGGACCGACGCGCGCAGGAACGATCAGCGCAGGAAGGTCTTCAGGTACGCGACGAGCTTCTCTTCGTCTGCCGGCTGGCTGCGATAGGCGACGTAGAGGTCGGGCCGCAGGAGATAGAGGCACTCGGTCGCGGCCGCGTACGCGCGCTCGAGCTCGCCGTCGGCGTCGAAGAACACCGGGACGTCCTCGTCGATCCCCGCGGGGCGCGCGCGGCGCGGCGTCACGACGATCGGCCGGACGAGCCCGGTGAAGCGCGCACGCACGCGGCCCACGATGGAGGCGAAGCGCGCGTAGCCCTCGGGGCTCTCGCTCTTGCCGTCGAAGAGGAGCAGCGTGTGCTGGCGCGTGTCGAGCGCATCGAGCAGGCGGCGCGTGCCGGTCGCGCCCGCGATCGCGACGACTCCATCGCGCGCGTGCGCGCCGGGGCGCGGGCCTGCATCGAACTCGCGCACCGACCCGATCGTCGGCGTCTCGCCGCCGGCGGCGGTGCCGATGCGCCCGTGGAGAAGGCCCGTGCGGTCCTCGGCGACGATGGGGCTCGACTCGTAGGCGACCGAGAGCTCGGCGGCTTGCTCGGCGATGCGGCGCTGCACGAGCTCGAAGCCCGACATGAAGCGCGCGACCTCGTTCCGCACCGTGCGCGCGACGTTGCCCTTCAGCGTGATCACGCGCGTGGCCGCGTCGGTCCCGCGCAGGATCGCCGCGCCCACGCCGTGGCGCTCCGCGTGGTAGGTGTCGAGCAAGAGCCCGCGCGCGGCACCGCGGTGCACGAGCGCGAGCTTCCACGCGAGGTTGTGCGCGTCCTGCACGCCCGTGTTGAGCCCCTGGCCGCCGACCGGGCTGTGGATGTGCGCGGCGTCTCCCGCGAGGAAGACGCGATCGTCGCGATAGCGCGCGACCTGCCGGCAGTGGACGCGGAACTGCGCGAGCCACTGCGCGTCGTCGAGCTTCGCGTCGAGGCCCGTGCGCGACGCGAAGAGCGAGGCGACCCGCTCGAGCGTGGGCGTCTCGTCCTCCTTGAGATCGGCGGGCGCGAGGCCGATGAGCCGGAAGCGATGCCCCTTCATCGGGAAGCAGGCGAGCACGCCGTCCTCGGCGAAGAACGTGGTGACGCGATCCTCGCGCAGGTGCCCCTCGATCTTCACGTCGGCGAGCACGAGGCGCTCCTCGTAGGTGCTGCCCTCGAAGGGGATCTCCAGCTGCTTGCGCACCGCGCTGTGCGCGCCGTCCGCACCGACGAGCCAAGCCGCGCGCACCTTCTCTTCGCCCTTCGCGGTCGAGAGCGTCGCGGTCACACCCGTCCCGTCCTGCGCGAACGAGACGAGCTTGCTCTCCCGCTCGACGCGCGTGTCGAACGTCTCGAGCTTCTTCGCGATCACCGCCTCGGTCTCGGCCTGGGCCACGCTGAGCACGTAGGGGTACCGCGTCGGGAGCTCCCCGAGATCGGCCGACACGATCGTCTCGCCGCCGGCGATCGCGGTGACGCCGCCGAGCTTCACGCCCGCGTCGATCAACGCGTCGGCCATGCCGAGGCTCTCGAAGATCTCGAGCGTGCGGGCGTGGACGCCGATCGCCTTGCTCAGCTTCGTCGGCTCCTTCGCCGCATCCACGATGCGCACCGAGAGGCCGTGCCGTCGCAGCTCGCACGCCGCCATCAGGCCCGTCGGCCCCGCACCCACGACCAAGACGTCGAGCTCCGCCATGTTCCCTCGCCTTCCGCGCGCAGCGTCTCACGAGAGCGGCGGGTGTAGGCTGCCAATCATGACCTCCGCCGGCACCTTCCTGCGCCCGAGCCGCGCCCCGCACACGAGCGGAGCGCCGCGTCTGCTCTGCGTGTTCGACGGGGGCGATGCGCCCGGCTACTCGTCCGTCGCCGTCGCGCTCACCGAAGAGGGCACGCGGCGCGGCTACGAGGTGTGGGCCGCCACCGAGGGCTTTCGCTCGCTGACGCACGACACGCAGAGCGACCTGCGCTTCGAGCGCCTCGTCGTCTCGCGCAGCGAGCGCTACGCGCTGCTCGCGAAAGGCATCCCGACGCGCTCGATGGGGCGGCGCGTGCTCGACCCGGGCAGCGATTTCCGCAGCGAGCGCTACACCGGCTTCCTCCGCCCCGAGATCCGCGACCTCGCGGCGCGGAACTTCCACGCGCAGGGCTTCACGCACCTCGTGACGGTCGGCGGCAACGGGACCTTCGACGGGACCAAGGCCTGGCTCGAGCGCTTCGATGCGCTGGGCGAGGCCGATCCCACGCCGCCGACCGCGTTCGTGAACGTGTCGGTCGACAACGACGTCGGCGGCGATCGCGCCATCGGATTTCTCTCGGGCATCGAGGCCGGCGCGACGATCGCGCGCGGGCTCTACGAGGACAGCTACACGCACAAGCGCGTGTACCTGCTCGAGATGATGGGCAACCGCAGCGGTCGCCACGCGCTCCACTGCGGCGTCGCCGCGCGTGCGCACCTCATCGTGCTGCCCTTCTTCCGCTTTCCGGAGGAAGTGATCCGCGACGTGGCCGAGGCGCTCGGCAGTGCCGAGCACGCGCTCGTCGTGGTGGCCGAGGGCTACGAGCTCGAGCGGCGCAAGAAGCTCGGGCTCGAGCAGTCGGCGAGCGCCTACTTCAAGATGCAGCTCGAGCAGTTCGGGCTGCGCGATCAGCCGACGCGCCGCGTGATCGCCGAGCCCTTCAGCCGCTACCTCCGCGGCGTGAGGCCGGGCTTCTCGGACGTCTCGGCGGCGTACCTGAAGGCGTCCCTGCTCTTCGACGCGATGGAGAGCGGTCGCACGCGCTTCATGCCCTACGTGCTCGCCGGGCACGACGTGGGCGTGCGTCCCTTCGAGCAGATCGTGCGCGAGGATCGCGTGGAGCGCGCGTTCCTCCCACTCCTCGATCGCTTCGGCCTGCCTTCGCTCGAGAAGTGGGTGCGCGAGAACTTCACGACCGAGGATCGGGTGCTCTGACGGAGCGCGCCGTCACGCGCGCGGGGCGCCGACGAGGTAGAGCGCCTGCCCGGCCACGGCCGAGCTCCACTCGTACCGGTCGGCCCCCGGGGCGGCGCGCGCGAGCGCGAGCAGCTCGTCGGGTGTGTAGGCACGTAGCGCCGAGACCGTCCCGTCCCACGCGAAGAGGATCGGGATCAGCGGGACCAGATAGGTCCAGAGCACGCGCGAGATCCGGAAGGGCCGCGCGAAGGGCACGAGCAAGAGCGTGGCGACGAAGAGCATCGCCGCGTTCAGGCTCGCGAGCAGCGGCAAGAGCACGATCGGCGCGCGCCGGATCGCCGGCGAAGCGGCGACGTCGAAGAACGCGAGCGGCTCGCCCCGCGCCACGATGCCTGCCACGAGCTCGGTGACGGCCTCGGGCGGGAAGTGGTGGAGCGCCCCCGACATCGTGCGCACGCCCGAGAGCGCACCGCCACCCTGCATCGCGTCGACGGGCTCCTCGCGATACCGGACGCGCGGATCACCGAGCGCCGCGATCCGCGCCCGGCCCGCCTCGTTCGGGTGGAGGTCCGAGAGCACGATCTCGACGTCGCGCGCCTCCGCCGGCAGCCGCGCCCGCACCTGCAGCGTGCCGCCCCCACCGCCGGAGCAGAGATCGACGAGCCGCTCGGCACGCGTCCGCGCGAGCAGCGCGCCCAGCTCGGGCGCCACGCCCGCGTAGAAGCCGAGGCGATCGAACGCGAGGTCGAGCAGATCCGTCCCGCCGTCGCGGATCGCACGCGGGACCCAGTCCAGATCTTCGAGCTCGACGAGCTGTAGCCGCTGCATGTCCTCGCCTCCTCTCCCGAGCTCCGCGAGCGTGGCGCAGCACGCGCAGCGAGGCCAGCAGGGTCGATCAGGGCGTGAACACTCCCGGCGGCCACGTGGGCTCGACGGAGAGAACGTGGTCCGGAGGCGGCTGCGCGGCGACCACGATGCCAGCGATCGCGGCGCCCACCACGAGAGCGGCGCCCGTGCCGACGAGCGCCCAGGGCCACCCCTCGGCCCACGGATCGTAGGGCGGCGGTGGAGGCTCGACGTCCGCCACGATCACCTCGTCGCGCCACGCGAGCGCCTCGCGGCGCGCGCGCGACCGCACCGGGCCCGCCTCGAGCGCCGCGAGAGGCGACTCGCGCGTGTCGGTCTCGAGACGCATCGGCCCCGTGCATCGCTCGGCGTCGCAAGGCGTGACGAGCGCGCGCTCGAAGGGACCGCTGCCGCCCTCGACCAACCAGACCCGCACCGGCTCGCCGACGCTCGCACCGAGCACCGCGATCGCAGCGCGAAGCGCTTCGTCGTCACCGCGCGCGAACGCGGCGTGCCCGCGCTCGATCGCGTCGACGGCCGGCGTCGGCGAGAGCGCGACGGTCATCGCTGGGCGCGCGCCGGCGAGCACGTCGATGCGCGCGACGTAGCTCTCGGCGCCCTCGGCCTCGATGCGCAGGACGTGGCTCCCGACGCGCGCGTCGATGGGACGGGGCGCCGCGCCGACGAGCTGGTCGTCGAGGTAGACGAGCGCGCGGCTCGGCCAGACGACCTCGAGCGGGATGCGCCCGTTGGGCCGCGCCCGCACGCTCCGCAGAACCTCTTCGGCCATCGCCACGACGTCGGGCGGCGCCTCGGCCGCGCCGAGCGCGCGCGCGGGGGCGAGGACGAAGGCGCGCTCGAACGAGGCCCGGGCGAGCGAGCGCTCGCCGGCCTGGGCCGCGAGCCTTCCGAGCGCGAGCTCCACCTCGGCGGCCCACGCGACCGCGCCCGGAAGCGCGAGCGCGCTCGTCACCTCGCGGTGCGCGCTCGCGAGGAGCGCCGAAGCGCGGGCCTCGTCGAGCGTCTGCATCGCTTCGCGCGCACCCTCGAGCGCACGCTCGGTGCGGACGAGCGCTTCGTGCGCAGCTCGGTGATCGGGCGGGAGCTCGCGCGTCCAGTCGTCCGTCCGGCGGACGTCGAGCCCCTCGTCCTCGAGCCGCCGCGCCACGCGCCGCGACCAGCTCTCGGAGGCGCCGCCCTCGCTCGCCCAGACGAGATCGAGGCCCGCCTCCGCCTGCGCGCAGGCCGTCGCGGGGAGCCACAGGGCGAGCCAGAGAACGCTCACCCCCCACGCCACGTCTCGCGCCCGGCTCGGCTCCCGCACCCACGCAGCGTACCGGGTGCGTGGGTGCGCTGCTCGACAATGCTGCGGCGGGATGCCCCGACCGAGACCGCAGCCCTCTCGGCTCACAGCGCGGCGAGGACGTCGTAGCCCGTGAGGATGAACGTGCGGTCGTTCGGGAAGTCGCGCACCAGCACGGCCGGGCTCTCGGCCGTGATCATCGGCGCGAGCAGGCGCACCGGCGTCTCGATGTCCACGTAGCGGAAGGGCTTGCCCATGATCTCGCGCGCCGGACGGCTGCGGATGCTCGGGTCCTTCACGATCGAGGCGTAGACGATGCTCTCGTTGAGCGAGCCGACGATGCGCCCGCGCCGCAGCACCGGGATCTGCGAGAAGTCGTTCTCGCTCATGCGCTTGGCAGCACTCTCGACCGTGTCGGTCTCCTCGATGCCCACGACGTCGGTCACCTTCTTGGTGCCCACGAGATCGCGCGCCGTCGGGCCGGGCGCGTCGTCGTAGCCCATCGAGCGCATCCAGTCCGGGTTGAACATCTTGCCGAGGTAGCGCGTGCCGTGGTCGTGGAAGATCACGACGACCGTCTCGCCCTCGCGGAAGCGCTCACGCATCTGCAAGAGGCCCGCGATCGCCGAGCCCGCCGAGTTGCCGGCCCAGATCCCTTCCTCTTTCACGATCTCGCGCGTGAACCGCGCCGCCTCGCGATCGGTGACCTTCTCGAAGCCGTCGATCACCGAGAAGTCGACGTTCTTCGGCAGGAAGTCCTCGCCGATGCCCTCGGTCACGTAGGGATAGATCTCGTGCTTGTCGAAGACGCCGGTCTCCTTGTAGCGCTTGAAGACCGAGCCGTAGGTGTCGATGCCCCAGACCTTCACGCCGGGCTTCTTCTCCTTGAGGTAGCGCCCGGTGCCGCAGATGGTGCCGCCGGTGCCGACGCCGACGACGAGGTGATCGATCTTGCCCTCGGTCTGCTCCCAGATCTCGGGGCCCGTCGACGCGTAGTGCGCGGCCGAGTTCGCGAGGTTGTCGTACTGGTTGGCCTTCCACGCGTTGGGCGTCTCGCGCTCGAGGCGCGAGCTCACCGAGTAGTACGAGCGCGGATCTTCGGGATCGACGTCGGTCGGGCAGACGATGACCTCGGCGCCGAAGGCACGGAGCGCATCGACCTTCTCCTTCGACTGCTTGTCGGTGGTCGTGAAGATGCACTTGTAGCCCTTCACGATGGCCGCCATCGCGAGGCCCATGCCGGTGTTGCCGCTCGTGCCCTCGATGATCGTGCCGCCCGGCTTGAGCGCGCCGCTCTTCTCGGCCTCCTCGATCATGCGGAGCGCCATCCGGTCCTTGATGCTGTGGCCCGGATTGAAGGTCTCGACCTTCGCGAAGACCTGCGCCTTCACGCCCTTCGTGATGCGGTGGAGGCGAACGAGGGGCGTGTGGCCGATCGTGCCGAGGATGCTGTCGTGGACGTTCTTCATGGTTGGCTCGGGGCGGAGAGGAGCGCGCCTCAGACGAGGAGCGTGATGGGCGCCTCGACGATGCGCTTGAGGACGGCGAGGAACTCGGCGCCGACGGCACCATCGACGACGCGGTGATCGCAGGAGAGGGTCATCCGCAGCCGCTGCCCGGGGACGACCGCGCCGTTCTTCACGACGGGCTCCTCGCGCACGGTGCCGACCGCGAGGATGGCGCCCTCGGGCGGGTTGATCACGGCCGCGAATTGCTCGATGCCGAACATGCCGAGGTTCGAGATCGAGAAGGTGCCGCCCGTCATCTCTTCGGGCTTGAGCTTCTTGTCCTTCGCGCGCCCCGCGAGGTCGCGCACCGCGCGCGCGATCGCGAGCACGCCGAGCTGATCGGCGTCGCGCACGACGGGCGTGAGCAGGCCGTCCGGGACGGCGACCGCGACCGAGATGTCGACGACGTCGTGGTGGACGAGCGCCTCGGGCGTGAAGGACGAGTTCACGGCCGGCACGCGGCGAAGCGCAGCCGCGCACGCCTTGATGAGCAGATCGTTGACCGAGACCTTCTCGGCGCTCTTCTGACCCGGCGCGGGGCTCGCCTTGAACTGCGCCTCGAGCTCCGCGTTGATCTGCGCGCGCGCGGCAACGAGCGGCCCGGCGTCGACGTCGATCGTCAGATAGAAGTGCGGGACGTTCTGCTTGGACTCGGTGAGCCGCCGCGCGATCGTCTTGCGCATCTGGCTGAGCTTCACGGTCGTGGGCGGACGCCGCTCGCCGAGCGCGCGCGTCGTGATCGCCACGGGTGCGGAGACGGACGCGGGCGCCGGCGACGTGGCCGCCAGCCCTTCGACGTCGCGCTTCACGATGCGGCCGTGCGGCCCCGTACCGCGCACGCGCGCGAGATCGATCGAGCGCTCGCGCGCGATCTTCCGAACGAGCGGGGAGGCGGCCACGCGCCCACCGGAGACGGGCGCCTCCGCGACCGGCGCCGCAGCGACCGGCGCGCTCTCCTTCGTCGGCTCGGGCGTCTTCGCCGGCGCCGCCGCGACGGCAACCGGCCCCGCGCCACCGCCCGCGGCCTGCGCCACGAGCGCGCTCACGTCCTCGCCCTTCTGGCCGAAGATCGCGACCGGCTGATCGGGCTTCAGCGTGCTCCCCTCGGGCACGAGGATCTTCAGCAGCACCGCCTTGTCGAAGCTGCGCCACTCCATCGTGGCCTTGTCGGTCTCGATCTCCGCGACGAGGTCGTCGATCCCGATCTCGTCGCCCTCTTCCTTGGCCCAGCGCGCGAGCGTCCCTTCTTCCATCGTGGGGGACAGCTTCGGCAGGCCGACGATCTTCGCCATAGCTCGACTCGCTCTCTCGAAATCAGACGTACAAGACTTTGCGGATCGCGTCCTCGATCCGCTGCGGCCCGACGATCACTTCGTTCTCGAGATGCGCCGCATACGGCATCGGCACGTCGAGGTTCGTCGCGCGCAGCACTGGCGCATCGAGGAAGTCGAAGGCATCGCGCTGCACGCGATCGACGATCTCGGCGCCCGGCCCGCCGTACTCCCAGTGCTCGTGCACCACGACGCAGCGGTTCGTCTTCTTCACGCTCTCGACGATCGTGTCGTGGTCGAGCGGGCGCAGCGTACGCGGGTCGATGACCTCGAGCTCGATGCCCTCGGCCGAGAGCTTCTTCGCGAGCTCCATCACCACGTGGTACGGGCGCCCCCACACCACGACCGTGACGCTCGTGCCCTCGCGCGCGATGCGCGCTTTGCCGAAGGGAATCGTCTCGTCGGCGCTCTCGTCGGGCACCTCGCCCTTCATGCCGTAGAGCGTCTCGCCCTCGAGGAACACGACCGGGTTGTCGTCGCGGATCGCCGTCTTCAGCAGGCCCTTCGCGTCGCGCGCCGTGGACGGATACACGACGTAGAGCCCGGGCACGTTCGTGTAGAACGGCGCGACGCAGTGCGAGTGCTGCGCACCGACCTGCCGCGCCGACGCGTTCGGGCCCCGGAACACCATCGGGATCCGGTACTGCCCCGCGCTCATCTGGTACATCTTCGCCGCGTTGTTCACGATCTGATCGAAGGCGACGAGCGAGAAGTTCCACGTCATGAACTCGATGATCGGGCGAAGGCCCGTCATCGCCGCGCCGACGCCGACGCCCGCGAAGCCCGCCTCGGCGATCGGCGTGTCGACCACGCGCTCCGGCCCGAACTCTTCGAGCAAGCCGCGCGTCACCTTGTAGGCGCCCTGGTAGTAGCCGACCTCTTCTCCCATCACGAAGACGCGCGGATCCCGGCGCATCTCCTCGGCCATCGCTTCCTTGAGCGCGTCGCGATACGTGATCTCGCGCATCACGCCGCTCCCTTCGTCGCGCTCGGGGCGAGCACGAACTGATGCATCGCCTCGAGCGTCGCGGGCGCGCTCTCGTCGGCGAACTTCAGCGCGTCCTGCACCTGCTTCTCCACGTCCGCCTCGATGGCGACGAGCTCTTCTTCCTTCATGCCCGCCGCGAGCAGCTTGTCCCTCGCGATGCGCACGGGATCGCCCTGCTTCTTGCGCTCCTCGACCTCTTCGGGCGTGCGGTACTTGCCGGGGTCGCTCATCGAGTGCCCGCGGAAGCGGTACGTGATGATCTCGATCAGCGTCGGGCCGCCGCCGCTCCGCGCGCGCTCGACCGCGGCGCCGATGCGCTTCTTCACCTCGAGCACGTCCTGTCCCTCGAAGCGGTCGCGCGCCATCGCGTAGCCGGGCGCCTTGTCGGTGAGGTCCTTGGCCGGCATCGTCCGCTCGGTCGGCGTGCCCATCGAGTAGAGGTTGTTCTCGCAGACGAACACGGCGGGGAGCTTCCAGAGGCCCGCGAGCGAGAGCCCCTCGTGGAAGCCGCCGATGTTCGTGGCGCCCTCGCCGAAGAACGCGAGCGCGACGTCGTCGGTCTTCAGGTACTTGCTGCGGAACGCGGCGCCCGTCGCGAGCGCGACGTGGCCGCCCACGATGCCGTGGCCACCCATGAAGTTGTTCTTCGCGTCGAACATGTGCATCGAGCCGCCGAGGCCGCGCGAGCAACCGGTGTCCTTGCCGAAGAGTTCGGCCATGATCGCGCCGGGCGGCGTGCCCCGCACGAGCGCGAAGCCGTGATCACGGTACGTGGTGACGACGAAGTCGCTCTTGCGAATCGCCGCCTCGGTCCCGACCGCGATGGCTTCTTGCCCGATGTAGAGATGGAGGAAGCCGCCGATCTTGCCTTGGACGTAGGCACGGGCCGCTTCCTCTTCGAGCCGGCGGATCAGCTGCATCTTGCGGAACAGGGGCGTCAGCTCTTCCTTCACGATCCTCTTCCTCTTCGTCGCCTCGCGAGGCGTTCTTCGAGCGCGCGGGACGTTATCACGCGCCTCGCGCGTGGGCCGCGATCGAGGCGCGAAATCGTTCGGGTCTTTGGCGCACCGCGTCGAACGCTCGCCCGAAGAGCGAGAGCGCTCGCCCGAAAAACGAAGAGCGCCTCCGAGTCTCCTCGGAAGCGCTCTGCGAGCCGATCGCTCGTGTCGCTCGCTCAGCCGCTGCGCAAGGTGGCGATGGCATCCTTGGTGGCGAGCTTCTCCTTCTTGAGCTTCGCTAGGTCGGACTGCTCGCCGCTGCTCAAGAAGACGCGGGCCTCGTACTCGGCGACCCGTTCCTTCAGCTTCGAATGACGACGCTGCAGGCGATCCAGATCCTTCTCCCGACTATCCGCATTCGCCATGGGACCTCCATCTTGCTGAACGCTTCACTGGAGAACCACGATTCCGTGACAAGGAAGATGCGACCGATGAAGAGGATGCTACCGACGTTCGCGCGGCGGATCAACCGCGGACGAGCCTGGAAACAGGGCGCATCCGTGATGTTCCTCGCGCTCGCGACCCTCGCATCTACCGTGCCGACGCGCGCACAAGACACCGGAGCGTCACAAGCAATGGTCGTGCTCGACCGGGCCCTGGCCTTCCTCCGGGCGCATCCGCGCGTGCAGGGCCAGTTCGAGCACCGCTACCTCGACCGGGATCGCACGGTGGATCTCCGCAGCCGCGGGCGATTCGCGCTGCAGCTTCCGCAGGTCGGCATCACCTTCGAGGGGGACGACGCAGCGCCCACGCGCATCGCGATCGACGGCACGAGCGCGCGCCTGCTCCAGCCGAGGGAGGGCGAAGCGCCCCTTCTCCTGTCGTTTCGCCTCGACACGACGCCCCTGCCGCCGCTGCTCGCGGTGCTCGACGGCACCACGCCTCTCGAGAGCGCGTTCGCCGTGCGGCGGATCGCGACGGACGACGGGAGCGACGTCGTCGAGCTGAGACCCACCGACGCAGCCTCGCAGGTCGATCGGATCTGGCTCGAGGTCGCGGCGACCGGCGCGCCGACGAGACTGCTCGTCGTCGACTGGCGTGGCGCCACGCATCGCGTGACGTTCGAGCGCATCACGACGCCGGCGCGACTGCCGGCGAGCTTGCTCGCTCCGACGTTCCCGGCCGACGCGATCCTCGTCGAGCCCTAGAGCGCCGGTTCATTCGAGAGCGTCATGAAATCCGAGCATTTCGCGTCAGGTCCGAGCGCGCCCGGAGCCGCGGAACGAGGCGTACTCGAAGTACGCCGCAGTGAGCAGCGAGGACGTAAGCCGGAGCTGGCGTGAAAGGCGCTGGATTTCATAGCGATTCAAATGGATCGGTGCTCTAGCACCCTCTTCGAGCCACGCCTCGAAGCGCGCCGCCACGCGATCGGCGCCGAACGCCTCGCCCGCGAAGCGCGCGGCGCGCGATGCCGCGAGGAGCCGCTGCGCATCGCCGGCATAGGTGGCGAGCGCCGACCGCACGAAGGCCGGCGTCGCGTCGTCGGCGAGCAAGCCCGCGCCCGACGGGACGACCTCGCCGATGCCCGAGATCCGGGAGCCGACGATCGGGAGCCCGGCGCGCAGCGCTTCGAGCACGCTCGTCGGCGTTCCTTCGACGCGCGCGCCGAGCGCGCGCGAGGGCGCGACGAGCACGTCGGCCGCGGCGAGGTATGCGCCGAGCGCGTCCCCGCTCACGTGACCGACGAAGCGCACGGGGGCTGCGAGCGAGGTGGCCAGACGCTCGAGCTCGCTTCGCTCGGGGCCATCCCCGGCGACCACGAGCGTGAGCCCGCTCGTGCCGGCGACGGCGCGGATCGCGGCGTCTACGCCCTTGATGGGCACGAGGCGCGAGAGCGAGAGCGCGACGAAGCCGTCGAGGCCCAGGCGCGCGCGCGCGTCGTTCCGCGAGAGCGACGGACGCGCGTCGTCGGCGATCGGCATCGGCTGCACGATGGCTTCCGGCGCCTCGAGCCGCGCAGCGAGCGCGGTCGAGACGCAGACGAGGCGCGCACCCGATCGCCGCACGCGCGCCGCGAGCCCAGGAACCGACGCCGCCACGTGCACGTCGGTGCCGTGCGCGACGGCCACGTGCGGGCGACCGGCCGCGAAGCGCGCGGCGACGAGCGTCGTCGGGACCACGAAGTGGCTGACGATCGCGTCCCATCGCGCATGCTGCGCGCGCAGCGCGTGCGCGAGCGCGAGCGGGAACGAGAGCGCGCCGGGCCAGGCGAGCGGATCGCGCGCGAGGTTGTCGGGCGCGCCGAACCGGCCGAAGGTGCGCTCGAGCGCCGCCGGCGCGTAGCGGACGCGATGGACGTCGATGCCGGCATCGAGCGCGTCTTGGCGGCCGACCGAGGGCGCGACGACCTCGAGCGCGTGCCCGCGCCGCGCGAGCCCGACGGCGAGCGTGCGCACGAAGCGCCCGGCCGCGTCGTCCTCGTGCGACGGATAGCTGGTCGTGATCATCCCGACGCGCACGCGTCACTCCGCCGGCTGCGCCGCCGCGTCGTCGCGCGTCCGCAGATGGCGCCGCGCGCCCGCGCGCAAGATGACGCCGGGGATCACCACGAGCCCCTCCCAGAGGCCGATGCCGCTCTCTTCGCCGCGGTAGATCGGGCGCACCGGCACGTCGACGACGCGCAGGCCGGCCTCGGCCGCGCGTGCCAGCAGATCGTTCGGATAGCCGTAGCCGGGCCAGAGCGCGTCGAGATCGAGCCGGGCCGCCGCGCGCCGCGAGAGCGCCGTGTAGCCGCACTGCGAGTCCGAGATCGCCAGGCCCGTCACGGCCCGCGTGAGCGCGGAGAAGAGGAGATTGCCCGCGCGACGCGAGAGCGGCATCGCCCCGATCTCGCGGTGCGCGAGCCGATCGCCCTTGGCGTAGTCGGCCTCTCCGCGCACGACGGGCGACGCCAGCCGCACGAGCTCGCCGGGATCCATCTGACCGTCGGCGCCCATGACCACCGCGACGTCGGCGCCGCGCTCGAACGCCGCACGGTAGCCGGTCGCGATGGCGGCGCCCACGCCACGGTTGCGTGCGTGCACGAGCAGGCGCACGCGCGCATCCCGCGACGCGCGCACGATCGCGCCCGTGCGGTCGGCGCTCCCGTCGTCGACGACCACGATGTCGTCGACGTCATCTGGTAGCGTTGCGAGGGTCGCACCGATGCGCTCTTGCTCGTCGTGCGCCGGGATCACGACGGCGATGCGCTGGCCTCCGATCATCGGCGGGTCCCTACCCTCGCGCCGTCGTCACTCGACGGTGACGGTCTTGGCCAGGTTGCGCGGCTGATCCACGTCGGTGCCCTTCGCGTCGGCCACGTAGTACGCATAGAGCTGCTGCGGCAGCACCGTGAGGAACGGCGTGAGCACCTCGCTCGTCGCCGGGATCTCGATGACGTCGCCCGTCATCCCGTGGATGGCCTCGTCGCCCTCGGTCGCGATGGCGATCACCTTGCCCTCGCGCGCCTTGGCCTCCTGGAGGTTGCTCGCCGTGCGGTCGTACCAGCGGTCCTTCGGCGCGATCACGAAGACGGGCACCTCGGCGTCGATGAGCGCGATCGGCCCGTGCTTCATCTCGCCCGCCGCATAGCCCTCGGCATGAACGTAGGAGATCTCCTTGAGCTTGAGCGCGCCCTCGAGCGCGATCGGGAACGAGAGCCCGCGCCCGAGGAAGAGCACGTCGCGCGCGTGCTGGTAGCGCTTGGCCACGTTGCTCACGAGCTGCCGCGTGCCGGTGAGCACGTCGCGCATCTGCTCGGGCAGCTTCGCCATGCCCTCGACGAGCTCGCGCGCCTGCGCGTCCGAGAGCGCGCCGCGCTGCTTGCCGAGCCAGACCGAGAGCATCAGGAGCGCGGCCATCTGCGTCGAGAAGCACTTCGTCGACGCGACGCCGATCTCGGGTCCCGCGTGCGTGTAGAAGGCCGCGTGCGCGAGGCGCGGGATGGCGCTGCCGATCACGTTCGCGATCGCGAGAACCGTGGCGCCCTTCTCCTTGGCCTCGCGCGCCGCGACGAGCGTGTCCACCGTCTCGCCGGACTGGCTCACCGCGACGACGAGATCGCCCGGGCCGATCAAGGGCTCGCGGCCGCGGAACTCGCTCGCGAGCTCGACGGTCGCCGGGATCTTCGCCAGCAGCTCGAGGTAGTAGCGGCCGACCATCGCCGCGTGGTGGCTCGTGCCGCACGCGAGCAGGTACACGCGCTGGATCGCCTTGGCGTCCTTCTCGCTCAGGCCGATCTCGTGCGCATGCACGGTGCCGTTCTCGCGATCGAGGCGGCCGCGGAGCGTGTCCTCGAGCGCGCGCGGCTGCTCGAAGATCTCCTTCAGCATGAAGTGCTTGTAGCCGGCCTTCTCGGCCATCACCGGCGACCAGTCGATGTACTTCTCTTCCCGCTGCACCGCGGCGCCGTCGACGCGCGAGATGCGCACGCTGCCCTTCTCGAGCACGGCCATGTCGCCGTCCTCGAGAAAGACCATCCGGCGCGTGTAGGGAAGGAGCGCCGGGATGTCCGAGCCGCAGTAGCTGGCGCCCTCGCCGAGCCCGAGCACGAGCGGCGAGCTCGACTTCGCGACGACGATGCGCCCCGGCTCGTTCTTGCTGAGCACGGCGATCGCGTAGGCGCCGTGCATCTCCTTGAGCGCCGCGCGCACGGCGTCCTCGATGCCGAGGCCTTCCTTCGTCTTCTCGTGGACCAGGTGCGCGACGATCTCGGTGTCGGTGTCGCTGACGATCTTGGCGCCACGCTCGACGAGGCGCGCGCGAAGCGAGAGGTGGTTCTCGATGATCCCGTTGTGGACGACGGCGATCGGGCCCGCGACGTGCGGATGCGCGTTGACCTCGGTGGGGCGTCCGTGGGTGGCCCAGCGCGTGTGGCCGATGCCGGTCGTGCCCGCGAGCGGCGCGCTCTCGAGCGCCTTCTCCAGGTTCCGCAGCTTGCCGACCGCGCGGGCGACCTTGATCTCTCCGTCGGGCGAGACCACGGCGAGGCCCGCCGAGTCGTAGCCGCGGTACTCGAGACGACGAAGACCGTCGAGGACGATGCCCGCGACCTGTTCCGAACCGACGTAGCCGACGATGCCGCACATGCCGTCTTGGTAGCACGTACGGCACCCGAGCGTTCATTCCCGGGCCGGAAGGCGGGCCTGGACCGGGCCTCCGCTCAGAAGGTGAGGGTCAGCCCCAGCGGCGAGACACGCAGGCGGGCCGTGACCGAGGGCCCGTGACCGACGTCGAGCGCGTAGAGCGTCCAGGCGGTCGCGGAGCAGAGCGCAGCCACGATGGCGGAGACGAAGAGAACGTTGGTCGCCGTGACGAGCCCGGGGGCGCCCGAGGCGTCGATCTCCGCGCGCGGGCACCCCGCGGCCCCGCACCGCGCGTCGAGCTGCGCGTACTGATCGTTCGCGACCGCCCAGGTCACGCCCGCACCGATGCCCACCGCGAGCGCGAGGCCGCCCGCGAGCCAGCCCCCGAGCTCGAAGAGAGGGCGCATCGACGCGGACGACGGAGAGGCGGGGGCCGCCTGAGCGTCCGGCATCGGCATCGGTGCCGGCTGGGGTGCCCAGCGACGCTCGTCGAGCGCGGCCTGGAGCACCTCGATCCGCCGCTCGACCTCGGCGCGATTCTCCGCGTCGGGCACGGCCTCGAGGTAGCGCCGGAACGCATCGAGCGCCTCGCCGTCGCGGCGCAACCGATCGTGCACGAGCCCGATGTTGAACAGGATGATCGACCTCCCGCTGAGCTCGTAGCTTCGCTCGAAGTCGGCGAGCGCCTCTTCGTAGCGCTGGTCGTCGAACGCGAGCCGGCCGGACTCGAAGCGCGCCCGCGCCTCGCGATCCGCCGAGGACGCCGTGGCGTCGGGGGGCGACTGCGCGAGCGCGGGGGACGCGAAGGCGAGCGCGACGAGCGCGAGCACGGACACGCGCCCCGGCATGCTCAGTACGTGCACGTTCCTCCGATGCATTGCTGACCGGCCGCGCACTGCGAGCCCGCGGTGCACCGGCAGATGCCCCCGCTGCACGTCTGGCCCGGCGGGCAGCCGCCGTTGGTGTCGCAGAGGCAGCGAGGCTCGCCCGTGCCCGTGCACGAGTACTCCTCGCAGCCGAGCCCGCAGCCGGCGCAGTTGCCGCTGTCGCGCAAGCCCGAACAGCGCCCGTAGCAGCACCGCCCCGTCGAGCACGGCGTCGCGTCGGGGAGCGCGGCGACGGCCCGGCATCCTCCGGGCTCGACGCACGCGACCGTCGCGCACTCCATCGGCGCGCACGTGATCGGCGTCCCTTCGCAGTCCTGCGCGAGCGTGCAGACGTCGTTCGTGGTGCACGCGCGACCGTCGTCGCACGGTGCTCCGAGGCAGGTGGGATCGCTGCAGTCGAGCACGGGACATGCGACGGCTGCGTCCGCGGGTGGGACCGCCGCGTCGTCGGCCTGCGCTGCGTCGCCGACGCGTTCCGCGTCGAGCCCTGCGTCGCTGCTCGCGCTCGCGTCGACCGCGACGTGCGCATCCTCGGGTGGGTGGGTGCCGCCATCTCGTCCGCTCGCGTCCACCCTGCTCGCATCGGTCGATGCGTCGATCGCCGGGCCGCGCCCGCGCTCGAGCGCATCGAAGTCGAGCGCACAGCCCGGGAGGGCGAGGCCGACGGCGAGCCACGTGAGCGCGTGGGTGACGTCCATGGTCCGTGGTCTCTACGAGCCGACGTCCCGAGCGGATCGAGTCGCCGCGAGCTGCGCTTCCGGGAGGGGGACGTGGGGAGCCGACGGGCGCGTCAGCGAGCGCGAGCGCTCGATCGCGTGACGGGATACGCCTCGCGCACGATCTCCGCGACGCTGCGGAGCGCCGGCTCCACGGCCGAGCGCCGGCGCCAGACGAGCGCGATCGTGCGCTGCGCGGAGGGCACGGCGATGGGGCGGGTCGCGAGGCCGGCCGCGCGCGCCTCGGTCGGCGCGGAGAGAGCGGGCAGAAGCGTGATGCCGGCGCCGCCCGCGACCATCTGGACGAGGGTCGCGAGGCTCGTCGCCCGCAGCTCCGACTCGTGGGCCCGCGCGCGCGTGCAGACCTCGAGCGCCTGATCCCGGAAGCAGTGACCGTCGTCGAGCAGCAGGACGTCGTCGCGCCGCAGCTCGGAGCCCGCGACGGGCGCTGCGCCCTCGGCGAGCGGATGGTTGCGCGGCACGGCGAGCAGGAACCGGTCGACCGCGATCGTCTCGTGCACGAGCTCGCTCATCGAGCCGTCCAGCGCGAGCAGCGCGGCGTCGAGCTCGCCGGCATCGAGCGCCGCGAGCAAGGTCGCGGTCTTGTCCTCGCGCCAGGCGATCCGCAGCCGCGGGAGCTTCGCGCGCAGCCGCGGCGCGACGCTGGGAAGAAGGTAGGGCGAGATCGTCGGGATCACACCGATGCGCAGCGGGCCGGAGAGCGGGTCGCTCGCACGCCGTGCGGCGACGCCGAGATCGTCGGCCTGGACGAGGAGCGCGCGGGCCCGCTCGAGCAGCGCGCGGCCCGCCGCCGTCACGAGCACGCGCCTCTGGCCCCGCTCGAACAGGCGCGTGCCGAGCGCGTCCTCGAGCTGCGCGATCTGCGCGCTCAAGGACGGCTGCGCGACACGGCAGCGCTCGGCGGCCTTCCGGAACGAGAGCTCGTCGGCCACCGCGACCGCGTACTGCAGCTGGCGGAGGGTGAAGGGATGCGGAGCGCCGTGCATTCGGGCGAACCCTACCAGCCCCGCGGCATGGCTGACGTCCTCGCGCGGAACGACTACGCTCGCGCTCGCATGAGCGGCCTCGTCGATCTCTCCCCCGGCGCCGTGTTCGCCGAGCAATTCCGCGTCGTCCGCCCGCTCGCCCGCGGCGGCATGGGCGCCGTGTACGTCGTGGAGCAGCTCGGTACGGCCCGCGAGCGCGCGCTGAAGCTGATGCACCCGCAGATCGCGTCGGACGAGAAGGCGATCGAGCGCTTCGAGCGCGAGGCGAAGGTCGCCTCGAAGATCGAGAGCGACCACGTCGTCGAAGTGATCGGCGCGGGCGTCGATCGCAAGACGGCGACGCCTTGGCTCTGCATGGAGCTCTTGAAGGGCGAGACGCTCGCGGACCGCGTCGAGAAGACCGGCCGCCTCTCGCGCGCCGACATGCTCGAGGTGGTGCGCCAGCTCGGGCACGCGCTGAGCGCGGCGCACGCGGCCGGCATCGTTCATCGAGACCTCAAGCCCGAGAACGTGTTCCTCGCGACGCCTCGCCGCGAGGGCGTGCCCTTCACGCTCAAGGTGCTCGACTTCGGCGTCGCCGCGCTCGTCGCCGACGCGCAGGGCGCCAAGACCACGCAGGGCGTGGGCTCACCGATGTGGATGGCGCCCGAGCAGACGAACGTGGGGCGCGTGACGCCGGCGACCGACGTGTGGGCGCTCGGCCTCATCGCGTTCTATCTGCTCACGGGCAAGCCCTACTGGCGCGCGCCGAGCGTGGAGGGCAGCTCGCTCACCGCGCTGCTCGTGGAGATGATGGTGGAGCCGATGGCGCTCGCGAGCCATCGCGCCAAGGAGCTGATGGCCGGCGGCCTGATCCCGCCGGGCTTCGACGAGTGGTTCGCGCGCGCCGTCGATCGCGATCCGACGCGGCGCTTTCCCGACGCGCAGACGGCCGTGCCGCTGCTCGTCGCGGTGCTCGAAGGCGAGGGCGCGGCGAGCGTCGCCTTCGGCTCGACCGCGCTCGCGAGCTCGCTCCCAGCGACGCGCGAGGCGAGCGCGCTCGGCGTGACGATGCCGGTGGCCGCAGCGGGACCATCGCCCGTCCAGGCCCCGCCGCCCGCCGTGCCGATCCCGGCGCCGACCACGACGCCGCCCCGCGGCGTGCCGCCGTGGGTGTGGGCCGTCGTCGGTCTCGCGGTGCTCGGGATCGTCGGCGTGGGCGGGGTCGCGATGATGCTCGGCGGCGGCGACCCGCCCCCGCCACCGACGACGGTCGCGCTCCCGACGAGCGTACCGACGGCGCCGGCCACCGAGATCCCCGCGATCGCGGTCGACGAGGACGAGGGCGCGCAGGAAGCGGACACGGTCGAGGACGAGGAAGAAGGCGACGACACGGTCGCCGACGAGGAAGAGACCGACGAGGACGACACCGACGACGACGCGGCGAGCGAGGACGACGAGACGGACGAGAGCGAGGCCGACGACGAAGGCGAGGCCGAAGCGGAAGAAGAAGCAGAAGCGCCCGCAGCGCCGCGGCCGCCGAGGCCGCACCGGGCCGCCGTCAGCCCGGCTGCGCGCGCCGCGCGACAGATGATCCTCGACGGCTGCTGGCGCGCGACCTTCGAGGGCGAGCCTCCGCCGCCCGCGGCCCGCTGGACCTTCGACTTCCAGCTCGGCCCCGCGGGGACGGGCACCAACGTGCGCATCACCGGCCCGAGCGGCGGCCCCTACTCGAGCTTCCGCACCTGCGTCGTCACGCGCGTCGGGCAGTACCACCCTTCCGACGGCGAGACGCACGTCGAGGTCATGCTCCCGTGAGACGCGCGGCGCTGCTGCTCGGCCTCGCGCTCGGTGCTTGCCAGTCGGCGCCGAGCCCTGGCGCGCCGTGCACACGCGAGAGCGACTGCAGCGCGCCCACGGTCTGCCGCTACGGCCGCTGCCGCGCGGAGTGCGCCACGAACCGCGACTGCGGCGCCGCGCAGAGCTGCATCCTCTCCGAGGACCGCCTCGGCGTCTGCCAGCTCGACGTGGATCTCGGCTGCGAGACGGGCGTCGGCCGCACCTGCCCCGCAGGCCTCGTCTGTGCGAACGACCGCTGCATCAACGAGTGCGGGTCGAGCGCCGACTGCCCCGCGGACGGCGAGTGCCATTTCAGCACCGCGATCGGTCTGCGCGTCTGCGTCGATCCCGGGCGCGTCGATCCCGTCGGGCCCGACGCCGGCACGCGGCCGACCTCGCCCTGCGGCGTCACCACCGACGTGTGCGTCGGCCACAACTTCGCCTGCGCGCTCCGCGACGGACACGTCTTCTGCTGGGGCGACGACTCCTCCGGCCAGCACGGCGACCTCGTCGGCCTCCACGACTATCTCCCCACGGAGGTCGTCGGCCCCGACATGATGCCGCTCGACGACATCGTCGAGATCGGCTGCGGGGCGCTCCACGTGTGCGCGCGCGATGCCGCGAGGAACGTCGTCTGCTGGGGCGGCAACTCCTCGGGCGAGCTCGGCAACGAAGGCACGTCGACCGGCAATCGAAGCTCCTACGTGCGGGTCGACGTGACCCGTCCCGAGTTCGCGTCCGTGCGCTCCCTCGATGCCGCGCGGCTCGTGATCGGCAGCGCGCACTCGGCGATCCGACGCCAGGTCAGCGGCCACTGGATCGTCTGGGGCGACAACGCGCAGGCCGAGCTCTTGCCGGGCTCTCCCGGTGCCATCCCGAGCGGCGTGCCGGCGAGCTGGCTCGACGAGGCGCTCGTGCTGGCGTTCGGCACCTCGCATGCGTGCGCCGCGACCGCCACGTCGGTGATCTGCACGGGCCCGACGGGGCTCGAGGAGCTGGGCGACACCTCGCTCGCCTCGCTCGCCGGGGCTCGCGATCTCGCCCTCGGCTACCACCACTCGTGCGCGCTCACGCCGAGCGGCATCGTGTGCTGGGGCTCCGACGTGCTCGGGCAGCTCGGCGACGGGCCGAACGTGCCCCCCGATCCCGGCTGCGGCACCGGCACTTGCTCGTTCGCCCCGCGGCCCGTCGCCCTCGCCGACGTCGCGCGCCTCGTCCCGAGCTCGGGCGCCGACACGTCGTGCGCGATCACGACCACGGGCGAGCTCTACTGCTGGGGCGAGAACGGGCGCGGCCAGGTCGATGCGTCCGGCTCCGTGCGCGACGCGCCGGTGCGCCAGGACGGCCTCGCGGGCTTCGTGTGCGACGCCGAGATCGGGCTCACCACGATCTGCGCGCTCACCGCGTCGGACCAGGGCGGGACCGTCTACTGCTGGGGAGAGAACGGCAGCGGCCAGATCGGCCTCTTGCCCGACGGCATCGCGCATCCGGTGCCGAGCCCGATCGTGCTCCCCTGACGGAACGCGAAAGGCCCGCCGGAGCGGGCCTCTCGTCGGAGCGGGGCTCGCGGGTCAGGGCGCGGCGGGCGCCGTCGCCTCGAGCGGATAGCTCGCGATGTGATTGCCGTCGGTGTCGATCACGTGCACCGGGCCCCAGTGCCGCAGCGGATCGACCACGCGCTCGGCGTCGCCCACCACCACGACCAGCGCCGTGTCCGGCGTGATGTGCGCGCGCGCCGCCGCGAGCGCCTGATCGGGCGTCACGGCGCGGATCTGCGAGCGATAGCCGTCCCAGTAGTCGTCGGGCAGCCCGAAGATGCGCAGGTAGCCGACCATCCACGCGATGCGGCCCGCGGTGTCGATCGTGAGCGGGAACGAGTCCGACAAGTAGCGCTCCGACTCGTCGATCTCGGCGGCGGCGGGCGCCTCCGTGGTGATGCGATGCAGGTGCTCCATGAACGCCTCCATCGCGAGGCCCGTGCGGTCGATCTCCGGATGCGCCGGATCGGGGCCCACGCTGCCGCGCACGCGGTAGGGGCCGGGCTGCACGAGATCGTCGAGCGACGAGTACACGCCGTAGGTGAGCGAGCGCTGCTCGCGCAGGTCCATGAACAGGCGCGAGCGCGGCGAGCCACCGAGCACTTCGTTGGCCACCTCGAGCCCGATGAAGTCGGGGTCGGCGCGACGGATCGAGAGGTTGCCGATGTTGAACATCGACTGGGCCGAGCCGGGCCGATGCACGACGACGATGTCGCGGCCCGTGCGCGCTGGAACGTCGGGGAACGTGACGGCCGGCACGTCGTGCTGGCGCCAGCGCCCGAGCGCGTGGTCGGCCGCCGCCTGCACCGCCGCCGGATCCACGTTGCCCGCGACCACGAGGATCGCGTTGTTCGGCGCGAAGTGATCGCGGTGCCACGCCACGAGATCCGCGCGCGTCGCGCGCTGGATCGCGTCGGCCGTCGCGTCCACGTGCCCGTACGGGTGCGAGGGACCGTAGAGCGCGCGATAGAACTCGCGCCGCGCGAGCTGCGCCGGATCGCCGTACTGGAGCGTCAGCCGATCGAGCTCGCGCCGCTTGAGCCGATCGAGCTCGGCCTGATCGAAGCGCGGGCTCATCGCCATGTCGCCGACGATCTCGAGCATCGTCTCGAGCTGGTCGGAGAGGCCGCGCGCCTGGATCGTCACCGAGCTCGCGTCCTGGAAGACGTCGAAGTCGGCGCCGAGGTACTCCATCTGCTCGGCGATCTGCGCGCTCGTGCGCGTGCGGGTGCCTTCCTTGAGCATCTTGGCGACGAGCACCGAGAGGCCCGGCAGGTTGGCCGGATCGGCCGCCATGCCGGAGCGAATCGTGAGGCGCACGTACGCGACCGGGAGCGTGCCGACACGCACCGTGTCGATCTCGAGGCCGTTGCGCAGCGTGCTCCGTGCGATCGCGGGCAGATGGACGTCCCGCGGCGTGCCGGACGGCGGCGCCTGCTCGCGCTGGCGCGGCGGCGGAGGCGCCTCGGCGACCTCTTGGCCCGTGGTGTCCGTCGTCTCGACGGTGGTGGTCTCGGTGGAGCCGCCACCGCACGCGCCGAGCGCGAGCAGCGAGGCGAGCCCGATCACGACGCCGTTCTTCATGGCATCGCTCGTCGCGATCCTCGGCGCTCCACGGCGCTCCCTGCCGTCCGCCTTCGGGTGCACTCCTGCCTCGCTCATCGCGCACCTCCTTCTTCACTCGCCTCGGGCGGTGGCACGACGTCGAGCACCGTGCGGTTCGTCTCCGTGAAGTACTGGCCGGCGACCCGCTGCACGTCGGCGCTCGTCACCGCGAGGTAGCGGTCGAGCTCGGTGCGGAGCAGGCGCGCATCGCCGTAGTAGAGCTCGTACTCCGCGAGGTGCTCGGCGCGCATCAGGTTCGACTGCACGTTCACCACGAAGTACGCACGGATGCGGTTCTGCACGCGCTCCATCTCGCGCGCCGGCACGCCGTGCGCCGCGATGTCGGCGATCGCCGCGTAGATCTGCGTGCGCGCCTCTTCGGCCGTGTGGCCATCCTGGACGAGACCGAAGACCGAGAACAGGTCCGGGCCGCGCCGATCGTCGGTGCCGACGCCGACCTCGCTGAGGATCTCCTGCTCGTGCACGAGCGAGCGGTAGAGGCGCGAGCTGTCGCCGTCGCCGAGCACCTCCGAGAGCATCTCGAGCGCGTAGTGATCCGCCTCGCGATTCGGCGGGATGTGCCACTCGACGTGGAACGCCGGCAGATCCGCGAGGGGATCGAGCATCGTCTCGTGGCGCTCGGCCGTCTGGGGTGCGAGCTCCGGCGGCGTGTAGGGGACGACGTCGCGGCGCGGGATGCGATCGAAGTACTGATGCGCCGCCGCGAGCGCCTCGGCCGGCTCCACGTCGCCCGCGATCACGAGCACGGCGTTGTTCGGCGCGTAGTGCCGCTGCCAGAACTCCTGCACCGCCGAGAGCGGCGAGGTCACGACGTCCTGCACGTCGCCGATCGTCGAGTGCGCGTAGGGCCAGTAGTCGCCGTAGGCGAGCTCGTTCGCGCGCAGGAACGAGAGCGCGTAGGGCTGGGACTCGTAGTTCTGCTGGCGCTCCTGGAGCACCGTGATGCGCTGGTTGGCGAACGCCTCCTCCGTGATGTCGAGCGAGGCCATGCGGTCGGCCTCGAGCCAGAGGCCGAGCGCGAGCTCGTTCGAGGGGAGCGTCTCGAAGTAGTTCGTGCGGTCGTCGCTCGTGGTCGCGTTCGCGTCGCCACCGCGCGCGGCGATGTACGTGAAATGCTCGTTGCGCGCGACGTTCGCCGAGCCCTCGAACATGAGGTGCTCGAAGAGGTGCGCGAAGCCGCTGCGGCCGCGCTCTTCGTTGCGCGAGCCGACGTCGTAGTAGACCGCGATGGCCACGGTCGGTACCGTGTGGTCGGGGTTCACCACGACGCGAAGGCCGTTGTCGAACGTGGCGCGCTCGATCACGAGCGCCCCGAGCGCATCGCTCGCGGTGCTGCTGGGCGCGGTCGTGGCCGGCGGCGGCGAGCGGTGAGCGCGCTGGGCATCGGCGCCACGCGCGTTCACCACGCCGATCGCCACGATCGCGGCGAGGAGCGCGAGAAGCCGGAGAGAGCTCTTCTTCATCATGTTCTCCACCGCCCCGGCATGTGCTGCGCGCGCGGGACGAGGAGGGGTCGATATCACGCCCCCGCCCGCTTGGCGACGATCCCGGCCCGCACGAGGGGTGAGGCGGCGTACCCTGGACACTCTCTTTCGCGCGAGGTTCTCCGTTGACCGCAGCCGTCCTTTCGATCGGAACCGAGCTGACCCGGGGCGAGCTGGTCAACGGCAACGCCGCGTGGCTGAGCGAGCGCCTCACCTCGCTCGGGCTCGAGGTGACCGAGCAGCGCACCGTCGACGACGACACACCGCGCATCGTGGAGGTGCTCCGCGCGCTCGGCGATCGCCATCGCTTCGTGCTCGTCACGGGTGGGCTCGGCCCGACGAGCGACGATCTCACCACGGCCGCCGCCGCCGAGGCGCTCGGCGTGCGCCTCTTCCGCGATCAGGCGTCGATCGAGGCGATCGAGCGGCGCTTCGCCACGATCGGCCGCTCGATGACACCCTCGAACGCCAAACAGGCGGACTTTCCCGAGGGCGCCACGGTGCTGTCCAACCCGATCGGCACGGCGCCCGGCTTCGCGCTCACGATCGGGCGCGCGCGCTTCTTCTTCATGCCGGGCGTGCCGGCGGAGATGCGCCGGCTCTACGGCGATCACGTCGAGCCCGCCATCGCGCCACAGGTGGAGCGGCGCTCGCACCAAGTCAGGCTGCGCACGTTCGGCATGGCCGAGTCTGCGATCGGCGAGAAGCTCGCCGCGATCGAGCACGAGGAGAAGCTCGTCACGATCGGATATCGCGCGACCTTCCCCGAGATCGAGGTGAAGGTGCTCGCGCGCGGAGCGAGTGAGAGCGAAGCGGAAGCGACGGCGGCGCGTGTCGCCGAGCGCGTGCGCGCCGCGCTCGGCGCGATCGTCTTCGGGGACGGAGAAGAGGCGTATCCGGCCTACGTGGGCCGCGTGCTGCGGGCGCGCGGGCTCACCCTCGCACTCGCGGAGTCGTGCACGGGAGGTCTCGTCGGGCAGCTCGTGACGAGCGTGCCCGGCAGCAGCGAGTACCTCCTCTTCGACGCCGTCACTTACTCGAACGCGTCGAAGATCGCGGTGCTCGGCGTCAACGAAGAGCTCGTGCGCGGCTACGGAGCGGTCAGCCCGGAGGTGGCGGCGGCGATGGCCGACGGAGCCCGACGGATCGCCGAGGCCGACCTCGCGGTATCGATCACGGGCATCGCGGGGCCGGGCGGCGGGACCGAGCAGAAGCCCGTCGGCACCGTCTTCCTCGCGCTCGCGAGGAAGGGGCACCCGACGCAGGGTCACGCCCTCAAGCTCGGCGGAGATCGCGAGCGAATTCGGATGCTCTCGGCCTATCACGCCCTGCGCTTGGTCGTGGAGTCGGTGGAAGGCCGCTGATCTTTTTTCGCGCGAAGCGTCAGTCGCGCGAAGCCGCGCCGTTCCCACCGATGTCCGGCTCGAAAAGCTGGACAAGTGTCACTGAACGGGATATCAGGGTGCGACTCGACTGCGCGGGAGGGGCGATTCTCTCGGCGGCGGCTCGGCCCACGGAAAGGGAACGTACATGTCGAACGACAAGTCTGGGGACCGCGAGAAGGCGCTCGCACTCGCTCTGAGCACGATCGAAAAGGCGCACGGCAAGGGCGCCATCATGAAGCTCGGCGAAGGCGAGCTCACCAAGGACATCGGCACCGTCCCATCCGGCTCGGTCGCGCTCGACATCGCCCTCGGCATCGGTGGCTATGCGCGCGGGCGCATCGTCGAGATCTTCGGCCCGGAGTCGAGCGGCAAGACCACGCTCACGCTCCACGCGGTGGCCGAGGTCCAGAAGGCGGGCGGCGTCGCGGCGTTCATCGACGCCGAGCACGCGCTCGACGTGGGCTACGCGAAGAAGCTCGGCGTGAACACGGACGAGCTGCTCGTGAGCCAGCCCGACAACGGCGAGCAGGCGCTCGAGATCGCGGACACGCTCGTGCGCAGCGGCGCGGTCGACATCATCGTCGTCGACTCGGTCGCCGCGCTCGTGCCGAAGGCCGAGATCGAAGGCGAGATGGGCGACAGCCACGTCGGCTTGCAGGCGCGCCTGATGAGCCAGGCTCTCCGCAAGCTCACGGCGAACGTCCACAAGTCCAACACCACGCTCTTCTTCATCAACCAGATCCGCATGAAGATCGGCGTGATGTTCGGCTCGCCCGAGACCACGACGGGCGGCAACGCGCTGAAGTTCTACGCGTCGCAGCGTCTCGATATCCGTCGCGTCGGCACGCTGAAGAACGGCGAGGTCGCCGTCGGCAACCGGGCGCGTGTGAAGGTCGTGAAGAACAAGCTCGCGCCGCCCTTCGTCGAGTGCGAGTTCGACATCCTCTTCGGCAAGGGCATCAGCCGCAGCGGCGACGTGCTCGACCTGGGCTCGGAGCTCGGCCTCATCGAGAAGTCCGGCGCGTGGTACAGCTGCCAGGGCGAGCGCATCGGGCAGGGACGCGACAATGCGCGGACCTACCTCGAGCAGCATCCGGAGATGTTGGCTTGGGTCGAAGGGCAGATTCTCGAGAAGCACGGCCTCAAGCGCGCCGCAGTGGCGGAGGCGGACGCGGAAGAGAAGATCAACACCGATCGTCGAACGCGCGCTCGCGCTTGATCGAGAGCGCGAGCCTCGTGGCTCGCCACGCGGGTCGCTCGCGATCGTCCCTCGGAGCCCCTCGCTCGCGCGTCGCGCGGCGGGGGGCTTCGCGCTGGGTGGAGTCACGCGCGGGGGCCCCCTTCGAGGTGCCCCCGCTCGCGGCGTCGAACCTCGATTCCGCGCACCTCGATTCGGCGCACCTCGATTCCGCGCACCTCGATTCCGCGCACCTCGATTCCGCGCACCTCGATTCCGCGCACCTCGATTCCGAGCACCTCGATTCCGCGCACCTCGACTCCTCGCGCCTCGATTCCGCGCACCTCGAGGCGCCGGGCTCGGGTGAGCCGGCTCGAGAGCCCGTCTGCGGCGCGGGCTCGTGCCTCGCCGGCTCGCGTCTGGACGGGTTGCACGCCTGGGCGCCGTCCGTCTTGCTCGTCGCGCTGCTGATCGGCTGCGGAGGGGCGCCCACGCCGCCGTCGACGCCACCTGCCGCCGAACCGGAGGCGCGCACGTTCCTGCCGAACGGCGCCTCGCTCTTCGTGCTGGCGCGGCCTCGCGAGCTCTACGAGGCGGACGCGAGCGCAGCGATCCTCCGAACCGTCCTCGCCGACGCGCAGCTCGACGCGATTCGGGTCCACTACGGCATCGACGTCCACACGCTCGATCGTCTCGCCTTCGCTCGGTACGAGGAGGGAAGCGCGCAGGGAGACGTGCTGGTGCTCCAGGGCCCCTTCCGCGCCGAGGTCGTCGTCGCCGAGATCGCGCATCGCATGGTTCCTCGCGAGTCCGAGACCCGCGGCACGACCGGTGCGCGCGCCGGTGGCGTCCTGCACGGGACGCGGCTCGACGTGCTCGCCCTGGGGCCCCACACGGTCGTCGTCGTCACCGGGCCCCCGAGCCTCGCCGAGCGTGTCACGCGCACGGCCGACGGCTCCGTGCCCCCGCTCGTCGCCGGCCCGATCCAGCAGTCTCTGGCCCGCCGCCCCGCGCCGTTCCTCGCGATGCGACCCGTCCCGCTCGGCCTGGACGGCACGAGCGGCGTAGGCCTCTTGCTCTCGGAAGAAGAGACGCTGCTCGTCGCCGCCGCGCCCGAGGGCTCATCGGCGATCCGCGTGTCGGTCGATCTGACGGGCGGCTTTCCGCCCACCGCCGAGCAGAACTTCCGCCAGCTCGCCGTCTCGCTCGCCCAGAGCCCGATGGGGACTGCGCTCGGCCTGCGCAGCGCGCTGGGCACGCTCGAGGTCGAAGCGAGCCCGACCGCGGTGTCGCTCACGGCCACCCTCAGCGCCGCCGAGGTCGCGCGCGGCCTCCACCTCACCTTCGGAGCGGAGATCGCGGAAGCGCTCGAAGCGGACGCGCCCAGCACGACCAACTAGCCGGAATTCCAGCGGAAACATGCCGCCGAGGTCATTGACTGGCCGGCCGTTTTCTGCTAACGATCAGGCCCTCCGTCGGCGTCCCCGCGTCTCCCGCCCGTCACGCTCGCGCGCGTGGCCGGCTTCCGACGGAACCTGCTGCGCGTAGTGGGTCCGAGGAGGTTCGCGCATGGATTTCAAGGTCGGCGAGAAGGCAGTTCACCCCCATCACGGTGTCGGTGAGGTCACGTCGATCGAGTCCAAAGAGATCGCCGGCAGCAAGAAGAACTTCTACATCCTCCGGATCATCGACAGCGGCATGAAGGTGATGGTGCCCACCGACGCAGCCGATCGCGTGGGCCTCCGGACCGTCATCTCGAAGAAGGATGCCGACAAGGTGCTCGCGGTGCTGCGCGACACGAAGGTCGCCGTGACCTCGCAGCCGTGGAACCGCCGCCACCGCGAGTACATCGAGATGCTCCACTCGGGCTCGCCGTTCGAGGTGGCCAAGGTCCTGCGCGATCTGACGCGCCTCAAGGGCGACAAGGACCTCTCGTTCGGCGAGAAGCGCCTGCTCGATCAGGCGCGCAGCCTGCTCATCACCGAGCTGGCCCTCGCGCGCAAGATCAAGGAAGACCGCGTCGAGGCCGAGATCCAGGGCATCCTCACGGGCGCCTGATCCCGCGCTCGCGTGCGCCGGGCGAACGCTCAGAACGCGAAGGTGAGCCCGAGCGAGATGTACGGGTTGCCGATGCGCAGCGTCAGCCCGATCGCCTCGTTGAAGTGCAGGGTGCCGCCGACGGCGCCGATGATCCACGCACCGGCCTCGACGTAGTAGCCGCCGCCGCGCGGGTTGCCGTCCCAGAGCGAGGGCGGGAAGTAGATCTGGAAGCCGAGCTCGCCGAACGCGGACCACATGTCGCTGAAGTAGAACTCCCAGTGCAGCGTCACCGGGATGCCGAAGGCGAAACCGTAGTGGTGGTTGCCGTCGGCCCAGTACGTGTCGTCCACGTAGTAGAAGTCGGCGCCGAAGTTCAGGTAGACGGCGTTGTCGATCGAGTCGATGAAGCCGTTGTGCATGACGGGGATCCCGAAGCGGAGGCCCGTCGCGAGGCCGTAGCCGTACCAGAGGATCCCGCCGTGGATGTCGAGCTGGAACGGGCGCGTGCCGGTGAAGGGCGTCCGGATCTCGTGCTCGGCATGAGCGACCGCGGGGAGCGCAACCGAGCCGAGCGCGAGCCCGAGAGCGACGGTGAGCGGAGCCAGCAGCTTTCGCATGCCCGACGAGTCGCACGAAACGGCGATCGCGTCGAGCGCTTGCGCGAGCATCCGTCCGAGTTGCATACGTCTCGGCATGATCGACCTCGCGCAGCTCAAGAAGGACGCCGCCGGCCTCGTCACCGTGGTCGCGCAGGATCGGCTCACCGGCGAGGTGCGCATGGTCGCGCACGCGAACGAGGAGGCGGTCCAGCAGACCCTGGAGACCGGCGCCGCGCACTTCTTCAGCCGGTCGCGCGGAGCGCTCTGGAAGAAGGGCGAGACGAGCGGGAACGTGATGCGCGTGCACGAGGTCTGGGCAGACTGCGACGCCGACGCGCTCCTCTACCTGGTCGACCCCGAGGGGCCGAGCTGCCACACGGGCGCACCGAGCTGCTTCGTGACGCCGGCGGACGAGCGCACGACGGGGCGCGCCGGACCGCTCTTCGTGCGGCTCGAAGAGGCGCTCGCGGAGCGCCGCCATCGAACCGGGGAGAAGAGCTACACGCGCTCGCTCCTGGACGGTGGCGCGCCGAAGATCGGCGCCAAGCTCCGCGAGGAGGCCGACGAGCTCGCCCGCGCGATCGAGAGCGAGACGCCCGAGCGCGTCGCGAGCGAGGCGGCCGACGTGATCTACCACGCGATGGTCGGGCTCCTCTCGCGCGACGTGCCGCTACGCGCGGTCGAGGCCGAGCTCGCGCGCCGTTTCGGCGTCTCGGGGCACGACGAGAAAGCGGCCCGCAAGAAGTAGGGCGGGTCAGTCCTCGGGGGCCGATACGCGGCCCCCTCCATCGGGAGTGATCCCGATGGAGCCTCCCCCTCGGTTCGCTCCGCGAGAGAGGGCGACAGGTTTCCTGTCCCCCTCTCAGCGCGAGTACCAGCGCGCGTCGCGGCACACGAAGCGCGTGGTGCCCTCGAGCACCGGAGTCTTCTCCGGGTGCTCGGCGTCGCCCGGCAGCGCGAGGATCCACTGGCCCGCCAGATCGCGGAACACGGGCCGGACGAGCGGCGGCCGCGCGGCGCGCGCCGCCTCCACGATCGCATCGGCCGATCCGACCGGCGCGAGCAGCTCGAGGGTGCGCAGCGTCGGCGGCGGCAGATCGATCTCGGCGCTCAGGTGGCTCGCCACCGCATCGGCGGGTCGCATCCAGCGCGAGGCCACGGTCTCGTGCGCGTCGTGGCTGGCGATCTCACCCGCATCGACCTTCGTCACGAAGAAGCGCGCATCGAAGCGCTTTCGCTCGACCGCCGGCGTGACCCAGCGCGAGAGCGGCACCAAGCGCGCCCCGTCGAAGCGGAGATCGGCCTCGGTCGCGATCTCGCCGAAGCCTCGGCCTGCCGCGAGCGCCGCGCGCGCCGCCGAGGCCCGCCCGCGCCCTTCCTCGGCGAGCAGCACGCCCGCCTCCTCGAGCGTCTCGCGGATCGCAGCGACCCAGATCGCACGCGCGGCCTCGCCGAGCCCCGGCTCGCCGAGCCGCGCCTCGGCGCTCGCGATGTCGAGGCCCGCGACGCGATCGCAGAGCGCTGGCTCGGCGTCGCCCGCCTCGACGCGGCCTCCCGGGAACACGAACGCGCCACCCATGAACGCAGTCGCCCGGTGGCGCTGCACGAGCAGCACCTCGGGCCCCTCGGCGGCGTCTCGCACGACGATCACGGTCGCCGCCGCCGCCGGCGTCACGCCGTCTCGCAGCGGATCGATGTCGAGCATCGCGCTCAGGTCTCCTTCCGAATCCCTGCGCTCACGACGGCTCGACGCTCAGTCGCCCACGAGGACGCGCGTCGTCGGCACGCCGATCGCCGCCGCGAGGCGCGCCAGCGTCTCGAGCGAAGGCGTGTGCCGCCCCGCCTCCACGCGCGCGATGTTGGGGCGGTGGATGCCGGTGCGCCGCGCGAGCTCGGCCTGGGTGAGGCCCGCCGCCAGCCGCAGCGCCCGCACGCGCGCGCCGAGGCGTGGCCCATCGAGATCGGCGAGCACGTCGCCCGGGGCGGACGTCGTCGCAGGGCTCGCCATCACCTCTCGCTCGCGCGCCGCGAGATCCGCCGCGCCGAGGTCGAACGTCTTTCCGCCGACGAGCGTGACGCGCGCCGTCGCGGCGTCGTCCGAGATCGCGATCCCCTCGACCTCGGAGCCGTCGTCCTCGGGTGCCGCAGGGCGGTCGACGAGCGTCGCCGACCCATCGGCCAAGATCGCGAGCAGCGCCGCGCCGCGCGGGGAGACGGTGAGGTACTCGAAGCGCGGGGAGCCGGTGGCCCCGGCACGCCGAGCGATCACGTTCGCGATCCGCCCGGCGTCGGCCTCCGTGCGGACCACGAGCCCGGCACAGAGGTCGTCCACGAGGTCGTCCACCTGCGCGAGCGCCGGCGGCAGCGCCACGGCCGGAAACGCCCCGAGCGCGCGGGCGAGCCCGAGGTGCGCGAGCAGCTCGTCCTCGTCGTAGGCACCCGCGGCAGCGTCGACGATCAGCGACGCCCCGGGCCCCACCTTCTCGGGCAGGCGCTCCGGCAGGGCGGCGGTGACGCCGACCCCATGCCGCTCGAGGAGCGCACGCCACGTCCCTTCGAACTCCGTGCGATCCGTGAACAACGTGACGGCCCTCGACATCGCTGCCTCCGAACGAGACGGAGATGGAGCCACGGATCCCCATCCGACGGCAACCCCTTCCCCGCGCTCTACAGTCACTCGGTGATCTCGGCGGTCCCCGAGCGGAACGTGACGAAGAAGTGCGTCATCTGCGCGACGGCGTCGTCGACGGGGTTCGCCACCGGCGTCGGCGAGGCGAGCTCCTGGAACGGAGGCACCGGCGGGTGCTGCACCGAGGCCTCCGAGGTGCGCGTGGACAAGAGGCCGTGCGTCGCCGGATCGAAGACCGTCAGGCCCCGCGTCACGCGCGTCGCGCCGAGGACCCAGTTCGAGGCGAGCGGGCTCTCGACCATCGTCAGATCGCTGTAGCGGGGCATGTGCGAGACGATCGAGGCCTGGGCGACGCGCGCGAGGCTCTCGGTCGCCTGGTTGGGGACGGTCTCGTCGTCGTAGGCCATCTGGAAGAGCAGATGCTTGGGCTGGTTCGCGAGCACGGCCGCGAAGGCCATCGAATCGCCCCGATCGAGCAGCGTCTGGTAGAGCGCGACCTGCGGCAGGAAGCGCGGCGGCGAGCCGGCGTAGTCGAGCTGGTCGATGTCGAGCCCGACGCGCGGCAGCAGAATCGGGAAGAAGGTCGAGTTGAACCCGGCGCTGAACGCGACGAGGTTCGTCAGCTCGCCGCCGCTCACGTTCAGCACGGCGGCGCCGACCCGCGGCTCCCCGGTGACGAACGTGGTGCCGACGATGCCGCCGAGCGAGACGCCGACGAAGCCGATCGGATCGCTGGAGATGGAGAAGCCGCTCGGGCCGCCCATCGCCGACAGGCCCGACCAATCGCTTCGGTCCAGGGCGTTGACGAGCGCCATGATGTCCACCGCCGCCTGGCGGAGCGCGTCGCGCGGGTAGACGGGATGGAACGGCGCGTACGGGCCCGTCGCGTCGATGACCCCGACGAAGGACACGTAGATGGGCGTGCCCCCGATGTCGCCGAAGAGATCGGGCCCGGTGGCGCTGCCGAACGCATGGTTCATGTCGACCACGGGCTGATCGGCGCGCATGCCGTGGAAGGGCATGTCGATCGCGGCGACGGCGAATCCTTCGGCGCAGAGGGCGTCGGCCACCGCGAAGATCGAGCTGCGGTCGTCTCCGATGCCGTGCTGGTAGACGACGAGCGGCAGGTCCGCGACGTCGCCGGGCGGCAGCGCGAGCGTCAGCCAGACGGTGTCCATGCGCTGGATCACGAGCGTGCCGTCCGTGCCGTGCGTGAAGGGCCCGTGCCCGAAGGGCATCGGCGAGAGAAAGCTCGGCGAGTCGAAGGTCGCGTCGACGAGCGTGCCGATGTGCGTGTGGCGGACACCTCCCGGAACGTCGGTGCCGAGCTCGTCGGGCGTCGGGACGCCCAGCAGCGTGTCGAGGTCGGTGCCCGTCGCGACGCGGCGGATCGTGAGCGCGGGCGCGGGCGCGCTCCGGATCACGGTGCGCGCCTCGTCGAGCTCGGCCGACACGTGCTGCACGTGATAGACGGCCAGGCCGGCGACGCTCGCGCGCGTGACCATCGGGTTGGCGAGCACCGGCGTGTACTCGGTGCGGGCCGCCTCGTCGAAGGTGTCGGAGAGCCGCGCGGTGGCGTCGCGGATCGTGGCGAACCGCTCCGAGGCGGCGAGCGGTGTGCCGTCGGAAGCGCGCACCGCATCGGTGACGACGACCGCGTACGTGCGCCCCTCGTAGAGGGCATGCCCGTACCAGGGCCGCACCACGATCAGGCGCCGCGCCGCGTCCCAGTGCACCTCGACCGGGATCCGGTGGAACGCTTCGGGCGACGCGCTCTCGGCGTCCATCATGTAGACGCTGGCGCCGGTCTGGAGCGAGGCAGCCGGCGTCGCTGGGAGCGAGCTCGGATCGACGTCGCCGTCGACGCGGAAGTACACGCCCGCGCTCGTGCCGAAGCCATCGAGATCGCGGAGCGCTTCGCGCATCGTACGGATCATGTCGGCGTCGGGGGGGACCTCACCCGCGACCTGGGTGAGCTCCGCGGGGAAGGCCCCGAGCTCGATGCCGCCTTCGGCGTTGCGGTAGAGATCGTCCGGGAAGGGAACCTGCGCGAAGTCGATCGCGTCGCCAGCACCCGGGTCGAAGACGACGTGGACGTGGCCTGGGGTCGACGCGTCACCGGGGGGGGCGGGCGGGCTCGTGCAGCCGAGGACACACGACGACGCGACGAGAGCCACGAGGAACCGCATGCGGAAGACCTCCAAGGAAGACCGCTTTCAGGCTCCCATGCCCTCCCGCGCAGGGCAACGGTCGCCGACGTGGCGCGGCCGACCCTCGCGACCGGTGATCGGCTCGCCGACCGTGACGCGCCCGATCGGGCGCTCCGGAGCGAGCGCTCCGGGCCGAGCACGCCGCACGAGTTGGAGTTTGCCAAGCGCGAGGCTAGACTCGCGGTCGAAAACGCGCTCCGCTCGCGTAGAACCGGGGCGAAGGCCCTTCCGATCGGCCCGAACGTCCCCCACGAGAGGCTCATGGCGCGCATCTGCCAACGCTGCCAGCACAGCAACGAAGACCACGCGAAGTTCTGTCTCTCCTGCGGAGGCATGCTCGAGGTCGAGGTCGAGGGACAGAGCGCGGATCCGCTCCTCGGCAAGGTGATCCAGGGCCGCTACCGGCCCACCAAGCTCCTCGGCGAGGGCGGCATGGGCCGCGTCTACATCGCCGAGCAGAAGATGGGCGCCGCGACCCGCAAGGTCGCCATCAAGACCCTCCATCCCGAGTTCTCGCAGGATCCGCAGCTCGTCGCGCGCTTCAACCGCGAGTGCGAGACCGTCATCGAGCTCTCGCACCCGAACACGATTCAGTTCTTCGACTTCGGCTCGCTCGACGACCAGACCCTGTTCATCGTCATGGAGTACATCGAGGGGCGCTCGCTCGCCTCCGAGATGGAAAAGGGCCTGCTCGAGATCGCGCGCGTCGACAAGATCCTCATCCAGATGTGCGGCTCGCTCCACGAGGCGCACGGCCGTGGGATCGTGCACCGTGATCTGAAGCCCGAGAACGTGCTGCTCACCGATCGCGGCGGTCAGACCGACTTCGTGAAGGTGCTCGACTTCGGCATCGCGAAGAAGGGTGAGGCCGAGGATCCGCAGAAGGCCAAGCTCACCAAGCAGGGCATGGTGCTCGGCACGCCGCCCTACATGAGCCCGGAGCAGTTCAGCGGAAAGACGCTGGACCTGCGCAGCGACATCTACTCGCTCGGGATCATGGTCTTCGAGATGCTCACGGGGCACCTGCCCTTCGACGCGAAGACGCCGTGGGAGTGGGCGACCAAGCACCTGACGTCGCAGCCGACGCCCTTCGAAGCGTACCCGCACGCGCTGAACATCCCGCAGAACAAGAAGAACGCGGTGATGCGCTCGCTCAGCAAGGCGCCCGAGCAGCGCCACGCGAGCGTCCTCGAGTTCCTGCAGGAGTTCACGGGCTACCAGGACACGCAGGCTGCGTGGACGATGGCGACGTCGTCGGGCGGCGCGATCGTTCCGAAGGGTGCCGAGGCGCGCCCGCCCGTGGCGACGCCGACGGGGATGGCGGGCTTCGGACAGAACACGCCGCCTCCGATGGGACCGCCCGGCATGGGCGGCCCGATGGGCACCGGCATGGGCATGAGCGGCACCGCCTCGATGGGCGCGATGGGCGGCATGGGCCAGGGCGGCATGGGCCAGGGCGCCATGGGCACGGGCCCGATGATGGCGCCGACCGGGCAGATGCCTTCGTTCGGCAATCAGCCCTCGATGCCGGGGATGGCGCCGGGTGGCTACGCGAGCCAGCCCGGCGTGGCGTCGTACGGGACTCCCGCGCCCGTCGGCGGCAGCTACGGCACCGGGACGATGCCGCAGCCGCAGAGCAGCGGCGGCGGTGGGCGGGCGATCCTCTTCGGCCTCGTGGCGCTCTTCGTGGTCGGTGGCTCCATCGGCGCCGTCGGTCTGTGGTGGGTGTTCGGCCGCAGTGATCCCGGGCCCCCGGTCGCGACGACGACGACGCGGCCGCCGCCCAGCACGGGCCCGACCGTGATCACCGGGACGATGCAGCCGCTCGTGCCCGTCACGACGACGACGGTTCCGCCGACCACGACGGGCGGCACGCCCGCGACACCGCCGACCTCGGTCGCGACGACCCCGCCCGACGCGGGCACGGCGGCCGGCACGAGCGAGGACGACGATCACCGCACCGAGCGGCACGTCAGCGCCGCCGACGAGGCGAACGCGCGCGCCGAGTCCGCGCGCGGCTTGAGCGCGCTCGATCGGCGCGACTGGGCGGGCGCGATCGGATCGCTGCGCGAGGTCCAGCGCCTCGTCGGACGCTCGGCCCCGCAGTCGCGCCAGCTGCAGCAGCAGCTCGACACGCGCGGCGGCAACCAGGTCGGCATCCTGCTGCAGCAGGGCTACTGCCCGCAGGCCCAGGCGCTCTACCGCGACCTGCGCGGCGTGGGCGCCGGCGGCTCGGCGCGCCGTCAGTTCAGCGACGACTGGTGCCCCGCCCCGCGCTGAGCTGAATTTTCAGGGGGGTCTGGGCGCCCCCCCTCGCGGGACCGGCGGAGCCGGATCCCGCTCACCCCCTCTTCGCCTCGTCGCTTCGCTCCTCGCGGGCGACGTCCCGTCTCTCGCGCAGAGGACGGCACATCGCCGCTGCGGTCGCCGCGGGCATGTGGTCCCTGCTCGCGGCCGTCGCCCGTCGAGCTCGCAAGCACACGATCCCCACGGACGAGCGATACCCGCGAGAATCCGGCGATGCCTCCCCTGGTCCCATGATCCTGAAAACGGCCTCGGTCCCTTGAGGGTGAACGCCAGCAGTGAGGCGCATCCGGCTCCGCCGGTGCGCCGAGGGGGGGCGCCCAAACCCGGCTCGACGCCAACGCGAAGCCGACCCGGCTGCGAAAGCCACGAGAGCTCCGGCGATGCCGCGGCCCCTGCGAGTCGAGAGCGCGATCGCGCGCGAGGGAGCGAAGCGACCGAAGCGGAGAGGGGGTGAGGCGCAGCCGGCTCCGCCGGTGCGCCGAGGGGGGTCGCCCAGACCCCCCTGAAAATCAGTGCTGCTCGGCGTTCTCGTCGCAGAACAGGATCGCGCAGTTCTTCTTGTCGGATGCGCGGATCCGGCTGCACAGCTCGACCAGATCGTCGTCGACGTCGACGACGGATCCTTCGGTCGCCTTGCCGGTCGACTCGTCGTAGTGGCACTCGCACAGGGCCACCCAGCGGCCCTTGAACTCGTCCGCGCGGCAGATGTCGGACCAGGTCATCCTGGCCACACGCGCCTCGGCACTCTCCTCACGCCCGTCCACGTGACGACCGCCCCGTTCTGGGGGCTCGCTCTCCCGTTCGGTGATCGTGCTCGTCGAGGCCGATGCTTGCTCGAAGGCGCCCTTGGCGCGCGAGGACCAGCTGGACAGAAGACCCATCGACGATCGTGCTCCCTTCCCGCCGCCCACTCTGGGCACCCGGTTGCGCTCTTTCCGGGAATAGGGCCGTCTCGTCGGCCGTACCGTCCGTGGCAGGTCCCTCTGGGAGGGCGGACGTTCGTTCTGATGCGCGTGTGACTGGGCTCGAGGTTCGTTCTCTTCGGGGCCGGCTCAGCAGCGACCGGCCCAAGTCTGTCGGAACGTAAGCATCCCGCCTCTCGGCGGCTCCCCCCCACGGGCGAACGCGACGAGTCTCCCCGAGCGATCCCTCGCGCGCAAGTCGGAGCCGGGCCGCGCCCTCACAGGTGCGGCGGAACGGTCACAGACCTTCGAGATCGCTGCCAGATCCGGTGCTGGACGATCCGGAGCCGCTGGACGAGGAGGAGCCGCCGCCCGAAGGACCGAGATCCTCGAGGCCGTCGTCCGACCCGCCGGAGTCACCCGTCGACGAGGAGCCCGAGCCGCCGCTGGTCGCGCCGCCGAGGTGCGGCTGGCGACGACGATCGCGCGCCGCGCGCCAGGGACCGCCGCCGGTCTCGTTCTGATCGTGCCCCCACTCGCCGACGATGTACGAGTCGCCGTCGCCGCCGATCTGGAACTGGAAGTAGCCGTGGCCGCGCGTCGTCGTGGGCCGGCCCATGACGAGCTCGCGCTCCTCGCTCCACTCGAAACGCATCAGGTCGCCCTGGGCCGTGCCCTGAATGCGGCCGTGGCGCTCGTCCTGCGTGTACTCCCCCACGACCTGCGAGCCCGTCTGCACCATGTGCATCTCGCCGTACTGCGGTGAGTGCCACACACCGGTGAACGTCTGCCCGGCCGGCATCGGGCCCGGCGAGACGCTCGCATGGCGGATGCCGTCGCCTCCGCAGCCAGGGGCCAGCGTGAGCAGGAGCGAGCCCAGGAGCCAACACACGGTCGATCGCGACATGAAATCCTCCGACGCACGGGGACCATAGACGACCTGACGCGGGCGCGGCAACCGATGCCGCACGTGCGCGCCCTCGCGCCGAGCCGTCCGGCCCTCGACAGGCCCGAGCGCTGCTCTATGCCTTCCCCCCATGTCCTACGTCGTCGAGAGCCACGACGAGATCCTCGCGATCGCCGGCGCGATCCGCCGCATCGCCGTGCTCGGCATCAAGACGGAGGCGCAAGCGGGGCAGCCCGCCTTCTACGTGCCGGCGTACCTCGCATCCGCGGGGGTCGAGATCGTCCCGGTGCCCGTCTACTACCCCGAGGCCACGCAGATCCTCGGGCGCCCCGTCGTGCGCTCGCTCGCGGCGATCGAGGGGCCGATCGATCTCGTGGACGTGTTCCGCCGCCCGGCCGACCTCGAGGCTCACCTGCCCGACCTCTTGGCGAAGGCGCCGCCCGTGGTCTGGCTGCAGCAGGGCATCCGCCACGACGGGCTCGCGCGCGCGCTCACGGCCGCAGGCATCCGCGTCGTCGAGGATCGGTGCCTGATGGTCGAGCACCGGCTCGCGCTCGCACGCCGATGACGTACTCGGTCAAAGAGATCTTCTTCACGCTCCAGGGAGAAGGCGCTCGCACCGGGCGCGCAGCCGTGTTCCTGCGTTTCGCCGGCTGCAATCTCTGGTCGGGGCGCGAGAAGGACCGCGACACCGCGGTCTGCCGATTCTGCGACACCGACTTCGTCGGCACGGACGGCGACGGCGGCGGGCGCTTCGAGGACGCGTCCTCGCTCGCACGCGCAGTGCGCGCGAAGTTCCCCGACGCGGGCGGTCGCCCCTACGTCGTGTGCACCGGCGGCGAGCCGCTCCTGCAGCTCGACCGCGCGCTCGTCGACGCGCTCCACGCGGAGGGCCTCGAGATCGGCCTCGAGACGAACGGCACGCTCGCGGTGCCCGACGGCGTCGACTGGATCTGCGTGAGCCCGAAGGCCGGCGCCGAGCTCGTGCAGCAGCGCGGCCACGAGCTCAAGCTCGTCCACCCGCAGCCGGGCGCGGAGCCCGAGCGCTTCGAGCGGCTGGCCTTCGAGCACTTCTTCCTGCAGCCGATGGACGGCCTGCTCCGCCAGCGGCACACGGAAGAGGCCACGGCGTACTGCCTCGCGCATCCACGCTGGCGCCTCTCGCTCCAGACGCACAAGCTGCTCGGCATCCGCTGATGGCCCGCCACGAGATCTGGAAAGAAGCGACCTTCGAGGCCGCACATCGTCTCCCGTTCGTTCCCGAAGGGCACAAGTGCGCACGGCTGCACGGCCACTCGTACCGCGTGCGCATCTGCGCGAGCGCGCCCCTCGATCCGAAGGGCGGCTGGGTGCGCGACTTCGCGGACCTGACGGGCGCCTTCGAGCCGCTCCGCCTGCAGCTCGATCACTACTACCTGAACGAGATCCCCGGGCTCGAGAACCCGACGAGCGAGATCCTGGCGCGATGGATCTGGGAGCGGCTCCGTCCCTCGCTTCCCGATCTGTGCGCCGTCGAGGTGATGGAGACCTGCACCTCGGGCTGTCGCTACGAGGGCTGAGCTCGTACATCGGCCCCGAAGCTCGATCCGCGCTCCGCGAATCGACCTTCCGCAGCGACGGGCTCGCGGAGAGGGCCACGACGCTTGCGGAGCGAGCGCGTGCCCTCCCCCGCGGCGCCCGCTGCCGGCCGCACTGCGCGCCCGCCGCTCAGAGCGTCTCGAGGTAGGCGACGAGATCGTCGATCTGCGCGGCCGAGAGGTGCGCGGTGTGTCCGTGCTGCTCGCCACCGCCGCACGCGGCATCGGTCAGGCGCGCGCGCAACGTCGGGCAGAGGCCGTCGTGCATCAGCGGAAGACGGTAGGCGACGCCCACGAGCGAGGGCACCTGGAAGGGGCCACCGGTCCCGACGTCGACGGTCGTGTTGTTCGTGAGGTCGGGGCCCGCGTGGCAGCCGGCGCACTGCGCCTCGCCCTCGAAGATCGCGCGACCGCGCGCCGCGGCGTCGCCGTCGAGCGTGGCCTCGTGTGCCGGCGGCGCGATGCCGTGGTCGAGCCACCGGCCGAGGTGATCGACCTGGGTCGTCGTGAGCGCCGGGCCGTTCATGCGGCTCGAGAAGACCTGACGCACGAGCACGCCGAGGTCCGTCATGTCGCCATCCCAGTGGAAGGGCTCCGTGCCGCGGAGGCTGCCGTGCATCGCCGGCGTGCGGCGCGGGCCGATCCCCTCGAAGTTCCACACGCGCCCGTCGTCGCCGCCCTCGGGATGGCACGACGCGCACGCGATGAACGAGCCCGAGTTGGCGTGGAACACGGCGTGGCCGGTGTCGAAGCGCTCGGCGCCGCCGAGCGAGATGGGCTGACCCTGGTAGTAGAGCGCGGCCGGGTCACGCTGCTGCACGAGGAGCCGGCCCGCGCCGTCGTAGGCGGCCGCGACGGCGTTGGGGATCCTCGCCGGCGAGCCATCCGCGTTCGTCGGCCCGCTCCCGAAGACGCAGCCGCTGTCGTCGCCGAGCGCGAGCACCGAGAACGGATAGGTCTGCACCGCTTGCTCGCCCGACTCGTTGCCGGCGGCGACGATCGTCACCTCTTGCCCGTCGGGTGAGACCGCGACGTCGACCGCGAGCGTCGCGCTCGGGATCGACGCGCCCGGCCGCGGAATCCCGTCGGCGTCGTAGAGCGTCACCACGGACTCGACGATGCTCCCGCCGCCGCAGCGCGAGCCGCTCGCGCCATAGCCGCCTGGCTCGGTCGCGACCGCGCCATCGCTCGCGCGCTGATGCACCGCGACGATGGGCTGTGCGCCGCTCGGCAGCCCGATCGTGCGCCACGCGACCGAGGGCGAGAGCGTGGCCTGGGTGATGCCGCCCTGCTCGTCACGCACGAGGACGGGCGAGATCGAGACCCCGGGGCGCTGGGTCGCGAGCACGGCGCCGCTCGTGCGATCGAGCTCCAAGAGCTCCGCCGCGCGGAACGTGGAGACGAAGAGCCGTCCGTTCACGACGACCACGTCGCGCAGATCCGGGGTCACCTCGACCGTGCTGCGAACGCTGCCGTCGGTGCCGAGCGTGACGAGCGAGCCCGAGCGACATGCGACGACGAGCGAGCCCGCGTCGGGGTCGAACGCGATGCCTCGCGGCATCGCACAGACGTGATGGCGCACGCCGTCGGCGACGGCGTCCACGTCGAACGAGTAGACGTCGCCCGTGCCGCGCAGGACCACGTGCACGCGACCATCGCCGTCTTCGGCGGCCCGGAAGGGCTCGGATCCGGGGGGCAGATCGTTCGTCTCGCCCATCACGCTGCGCGCGACGAGATCGACGACGACGATGCGATTGCGATCCGGATCGGCCACGACGGCCACGTCACCGCGCGAGGGGACGAAGAGCGTGCCGCCGGTGATCGGCGGAGGAGGATCGACCTCGAGCGACGTCGGGCGCTCCATCACGCGCGGATCGAGGAAGACGTCCGTCGACGGCTGCTCCGGAAAGGGCGTCGGCGTCGGATCCACGATCTCCGGCGGAACCGTCGACCCCGCGAGAGGTGCGGGGCCCTGACAGCCGCCGATCGAAAGCACCAGGCCCGCCCACAGCCACGTCCGCTCGCGCATCGCGACCCTCCCGTGAAGAGAGGAGCGTAGCCCGAGCGCGCCCGAAAAGAGAGGGGGCCCTGCATTTCGGAACGTGAAGGCGGGCGCGCGCCCGGCCGGCGCGAGAATAACGGGGGGGCTCCCACCCGTCGTTTCTGCGACGGGGCGCCTCGAGGGCGCTACGATCGAGGGGCGACTCGTGCACCGGTTTCTCACGATCTGGGTGGGGCTCTGCCTCACCGTGGGCCTCGGCAGCTGCGGGGGGGGCGCGGCGCAGGTCGACGAGGAGCACCCCGAGGCGAGCGAGCCTTCCGCCCCCACCCCGGCCGAGCCGCCGGACGCCGGCTTGCCCGCGTGTGGGGCCGCGCGACAGGCGCCCGAGCTGCTCCCGAGCGTGCGCCCCGAGGAGCAGACGCTCGCGTACTGGCTCGCCCGGCGTGACGCGGCCGATCTCGATCGGCCGCTGATGACCCCGACCGACATCGCCTCGCACGATCGCGCCATCGCCGGGGGCGGCGAGGATCTGCCCTTCTCGCGGCTGAGCCTCGCCGAAGCGCCGGACGCGGCCTTGGTCGAGCGCGAGGTGGACGAGCGGCTCGCCTTCGTGCGCGAGCGCCTCGAGAACGGCAGCTACGTCGCCGAGAACGGCGAGCGCGTTTCGCCGGCGGTGCTCGCGCGCTACGCCTCGAGCCCGCTCGGCCCGACCGACGGTGCGCTCGTCGTCGCGCTCGCGCGCATCCCGCTGCGCTGCGGCCGCGATCTCTCGGTGCTGCGCTCGGCACCCGCGCCGGACGCGCCCGCGGGGAGCGCGCCGGATCCGAACCTCGACCGCAACGCCTGCAGCACCGTCGAGGCCCAGGAGCCGCTGCAGATCCTCGCGCGGGAAGAAGGCGTGCTCCTCGTCCGCACGCGCTATGCGCTCGGCTGGATCGACGCCGCGGCGCCACTCTCGTCGCCGCTCGCGCGGGACGCCGTCGCGCTCGTCACCTCGGCACCGCGCGCGCATCCGCTGGGGGCCACCACGCTGACCGCCGAGGACGGCGCCACGCTCGAGGTCGGGCCCGACGTGCTCTTGCCGATCGATCCGGCCGACCCGGCGCGCGTCCGCTTCGCCATCGCCGACGGCCTGCACCGCAGCCAGGCGCTCGATCCGAGCACGCTCGTCCCCACGCGCCGCACGCTCACGCGCCGCGCGTTCCTCGAAGAGGCTTTCCGCCACCTCGGCGAGCCCTACGGCTGGGGCGGCGACGGCGGGCTCGACTGCAGCGAGCTCGTGATGGACGTCCTCGCCACCTTCGACCTCGAGCTGCCGCGTCACTCCGCACGCCAAGCCGAGGCCGGCACCTTCTCGATCGCGATCACCCCGGAGATGAGCGAGCGCGAGCGGCTCGCCATCGCCGACCGCGCGCTCGACCACGGCGTGGTGCTGCTGCACTTCCCCGGGCACGTGATGATCTATCTCGGGCGCACGAGCGAAGGCGAGCCGCGCATCCTCCACGCCTTCGCCGAGTACCTCGAGCCCTGCGCCGCGGCGGACGGCACGCGCAGCGATCGCGTCGTGCACACGGGGCACGTCGCCGTGAGCGATCTCGAGCTCGGGCGCGGCACCTCGCGTCGCGCGTTCCTCGAGCGCCTCGAGCGCGTCGTCGTCTTCGGCCGACCGCCGGAGCCCGATCTGCAGGACCTCGCGCAGATGCGGCCGGCCTCGCCGCTCGTGTTCCCGCGGCGCGAGGCGCAGTGCACCGAGAACGTGCACGCGCGCATCTTCCAGTCGCCCGCGCACCCCGTGCAGGGCCAGACCGTGCGCGTGATCGTCACGACCGACGACGATCCGGGCCTCGCCGTGATCGAGGTCCTCGACCGGCGCGGGCAGCGCACGCGCCCCGAGATCCATCGCCTCGGCGGCCCCCCGTTCGCGCGCTGGATCGAGATCCCGAGCGCGGGGTACGGCCGCTACCAGGTCGCGCTCGGCGACGGCGATCACCTGATCGCGTGCGACTACTTCGGCGTCGCGCGCTTTCCGCCCGAGCCTCCGGATCCGGCGACGATCCTGCCGCCGCCCTATCCCGCCGTGTGGGAGCCGCGCATCGCGTGGGAGGCCGACACGGAGGCGTTCTTCGCCGCGTTCGTCGAGCAGCTCTTCGCCTTCCCGGAGGGCGACGATCGGACGTGGACCGGGCTCTCGGTGCTCCTGCGCGATCCGGAGCACAACCTCCTCTACGATCACCTCGGCCAAGGCGAGGACTCGCGCACCGAGCTCGACCTGCGTGGCCACGAGGTCCCCGTGCTGAACCTCGTGCCCGACTGCGCGGACCTGCCCTACTACCTGCGCGCGTACTTCGCGTGGAAGCTGCACCTGCCCTTCGGCATGCGTCGCTGCAGCCGGGGGCGCGCCGGAACGCCGCCCACCTGCGAGGCGCTCCCGAGCACGAGCACGATGGAGCACTCGTTCGCGAGCGAGGTCGAGGCGTTCGAGTGGTTCGCGACGCACCAGATCTCGTCGTTCGTGCACTCGGCCACCGCGCGCACGGCCCCCGGTGACGAGAGCACCGATCTCTATCCCGTCGGGCTCGATCGTTCGTCGATCCGCCCCGGCACCGTCTTCGCCGATCCCTACGGGCACGTGATCGTCGTCGCGCAGTGGATCCCCGAGCGGCCGAGCCACTGGGGCGCGCTGATCGGCGCCGACGCGCAGCCCGACGGCACGATCGGCCGGCGCACGTTCTGGCGCGGCACGTTCCTCTTCACGAGCGACACGCGCGACGTGGGCGCGGGCTTCAAGGCGTGGCGTCCGATCGCGTACGACGACGAGACGCTCACCTACACCGAGCTGACGAACGAAGACCTCGATCGCCGCTCGGGCTTCGTGCCCTTCTCGCGCGCGCAGTACGCCGGCAGCACCGACGACTGGTACGACCGCGTGGAAGCGCTCGTCGACCCGCGGCCCGTCGACGCGACCGATCGGATGGTCGCGCTCGTCGACGCGCTCGAGGAGAGCGTGGGGCGCCGCGTCGTGTCGGTCGACACCGGCGAGAGCTACCTGCGCGAGCACCCGGGCGAGATCATCCCCATGCCGACCGGGATCGACATCTTCCAGACCGAGGGCGCGTGGGAGGACTTCAGCACGCCCTCGCGCGACATGCGTTTGCTGGTGGCGATCGACACCGTGATGGGCTTCCCCGACGTCGTGCGACGCCGGCCCGAGCGCTACGGCGTGCGCGCCGAGGACGCCGAGCGGATCGCGAGCGAAGTACAGGCACGCCGTGATCGGGAGCTCGCCGCACGCCACGTGAGCTACACGCGAAGCGACGGATCGTCGTTCACGCTCGCCCTCACCGACGTGGTGCAGCGCGCACCGGCGTTCGAGGTGTCGTGGAACCCCAACGACTGTCCCGAGGTGCGCTGGGGCGCGCCGAGCGGAGGCGACGAGATCGCAAGCTGCCGGCGGCGCGCGCCCACCGACCAGCAGGCGCAGATGGAGCAGGTGATGCGGGCTTGGTTCCACGCGCGCGCGCGCCCCGTGCGCTGAGCGCGCACGCACGGTGAGGCGTGCGCTCGTCGCTCGACCGTGACGCGGACGCGACGCTCGCTCCTGGCTCGCGCGCCGCCTCGCGTGGCACCGCGAGTGCTCGGAGGAGCCTGCGCGCCGACGTCCGGCGCGAGGAGCTTCCCTCGATGCGATCGACCTCGTTCCTCTTCTGTTCGTCCCTCGCCCTCGCCGCCCTCACGGGCTGCGCCCACGATCCGGTGCACGAGATCGACATGTACGTGGACTGTGACGACGACTGCAATCGCTACCGCGACTGCTTCGACAGCTCGTACGACACCGACGCGTGCCGCGCGCGCTGCCACGACATGGTCGATCACGATCCCAACGCCGCGAACGCGTGCGATGCCTGCCTCGACGGCGAGTCGTGCGCGAGCTCGTTCACGTGCGCGGACGAGTGCCAGGGCATCGTTCCGTGACGGGCGGCGCTCCGCGTGCGCATCGGCGCACGGCCCGAGCGTTTTCCTGACCCTTCCGAGCGTCTCGCGCGTCAGGATCGGCGTGATGCGCACGCCCTCCTCGCGTTTGGCCCCGGCCGCCGGCCTCCTCGTCCTCGCCGCGTGCTCGTGCGGCTCCACCCCGGCACACACGAGCGACCCTGCGGCGGTCGGCGAGGGCGAGCGCCAGGCGCCCTCGAGCTCGCGCACCGCGGGCCCGAGCGCCGACTACGAGGTCCACGAGTGGGGCCTCGTGCGCGGCGGCGCGGGCGACACGCAGCGCTTCGACGCGATCGCGCCGGTGTCGATCGAGGCGACCGCCGTCGACAAGCCGGTCCTCTACTTCCATGCGCCGTCGGCGCTCACGCTCCGCTCGGTCTCCGTCGAAGCGCGCAGCGGCGGCACGCTGCTCGAGACGTGGCCGCTCGCCGCGACCGAAGGCGCCCTCGGGACGTGGACGAACGTCGCGATCGATCCGAGCGGGACCTGCGAGCCTTCGCCCCTCGCGATGCCAGCCGAGGCGCCGTGCGCCGACCTGCCCGCGGGCGAGGTCTGCGAGACGCTCTCGCTCGCGTCGGTGCGAACGAGCGACGGCGCGTGCGTCCGCGTCGGCGATCGCAGCGAGCGCTTTCTCTTCTATCGCGGGCGCGCGCGCACCTTCACGCCGCCGCTCCGCTTCGAGCGCACGGGCGCCTACGAGGTGATTCGCGTGACGAACGAGGGCGACGCGGCGATCCCCGGCATGCTCGTGCGCCTCTCGTCGGACGGCGCGCTCGTCCGCACGCTCGCCGTCGCGCCGCCAGCGCCGCACCAATCGATCGAAGTGCGGGCCGACTTCGACGCGGCCGACGGGGATCGCGCCGTGGACGACGAGACGGACATGCCGCGCCTGCCACCGACGGGGCCCGGGCGCGACGCGCTGCGCGAGTCGATGCGCACGATCGGCCTCACCGACGAAGAGACGGACGCGTTCTTCCGCGCCTGGGACGCCGCGCTCTTCGGGCCGGGGCACGTCGCCCTCGACACGCTCTCGGCCGATCTCGACCCGGCGCCCGTCGACTCGTTCGTTTATTTCCTTCCGGCCGCGGCGCTCGAGGACGTGGCGCACCTCGAGCTCGACCCGCCGCCGGCCGGCGGCGTGCACCGGGCGATCGCGATGTGGTCGGTCGTGCGCGGCACCGGCGCCTCGCACTGACGCCGTCGCGAACCTGACAAGGCGTAGCGTCCTTTCTCGCGCCGGGCGCTCGACAGACGCCCTGGACGGAACGATGTTCCCTCCGCGCCCCGATGGCCCTTCCCGAGATCGTCACCCAGAAGCTCGACGCCCTGCCCGCTTCGCCGGGCGTCTACGTCTTCCTCGATCGCAAGGGCGTCGTGCTCTACGTCGGCAAGGCGCGCTCGCTCCGCAGCCGCGTGCGGAGCTACTTCCAGCCCGGCGGGAGCGACACGCGCTTCTTCATCGAGCGGCTCGATCGCGAGATCGGCGACCTCGAGACCTTCGTCGCCAAGAACGAGAAGGAAGCGGCGCTGCTCGAGAACGCGCTCATCAAGGAGCGCAAGCCTCGCTACAACTTCAAGCTCCGCGACGACAAGGACTTCCTCTCGCTGCGGCTCGATCCGCGCGACGGCTGGCCGCGGCTGACCGTGCTGCGCCGCCCCAAGCCCGACGGCGCCTGGTACTTCGGCCCCTACGACTCGGCGACGAGCGCGCGGCGCACGCTGCGCACGGTCAACCGCTTCTTCAAGCTGCGCACCTGCCGCGACTCGGACTTCGCGCGCCGCGAGCGCCCTTGCCTGCAGTACCAGATCAAGCGCTGCGCCGGGCCCTGCGTGCTCGAGGTGGACCGCAACGAGTACGGCGCCCAGGTCGAGCTGGTGAAGCTCTTCCTCGAGGGCCGCCACGACGAGCTCGTCCACGATCTCGAGGCGCGCATGCGCACGGCGGCGACCGAGGAGGCCTTCGAGCGAGCCGCGAGCTACCGCGACCAGCTGCGCGCGATCGATCGCGTGCGCGAAGAGCAGCGCGTCGAGGTGATCAAGGACGTCGACCAGGACGCGATCGGCCTCTTCGTGCACGGCGACCAGGGACAGATCGCCGTCGTGAACATCCGCGGCGGCCGCATGACGAACGTGCGCACCTTCGATCTCGACGAGGTCGCGCTGCCCGACGAGGAGATCGTGGCGGCGTTCGTCGCGAGCTACTACGTCAGCGCCGGCTCGCTCCCCGACGAGGTCCTCTTGCCCGTCGAGATCGAGGCGATGGAGGGCCTCTCCGATCTGCTCGGCGACGAGCGCGGAAAGAAGGTGCGCCTCGCGGTGCCCCAGCGCGGCGGGCGCAAGGACCTGATCCGCATGGCGACCGAGAACGCCGAGCACGCGTTCAAGGAGAAGCAGCGCGAGCGCGAGGACGTGGAGAAGCGGCTGACGGAGGTGATGACGAAGCTCCGCCTGCCGCGCCTGCCGCACCGGATCGAGTGCATCGACGTCTCACACACCGGCGGCACCGACACGGTCTCGGCGATCACGGCGCTCCTCGACGGTGTTCCGGATCGCAAGCGCTACAAGAGCTTCCACGTCCGCAAGGTCAGCGGTGGCGACGACTTCGGCGCGATGCACGAGGTGCTCTCGCGGCGGCTCGCGCGGCGCCACGAAGCGGGATGGGAGCTGCCGGATCTGCTGGTCGTCGACGGCGGCCGCGGGCAGCTCGGGATCGCGCTCGCGGTGCTCGAAGAGCTCGGCGTGAAGGACCTGCCCGTGTGCGGTCTCGCCAAGGAGAAGGACAACGTCCGCGGGGAGACGATGAGCGAGCGCGTCTATCTACCCGGACAGAAGAACGCGATCTCGCTCCGCGAGCGCAGCGCGACGCTGCATTTCCTCACCGCCGTGCGCGACGAGGCGCACCGCGTCTCGAACGAGCTGCGCAAGAAGCTCGGGCGGCGGCGGCGCCTGCGGAGCGGCCTCGACGACGTGCCCGGCGTCGGAAAGAAGACGCGCACGACGCTCCTGCGCGTGCTCGGATCGCTGCGCGCGATCTCGGCGGCGACGGAGGACGAGCTCGTGGCGGCGGGCGCGAGCCGCAAGCAGGCCGAGGCGATCCGCCAGCACTTCGCGGCGGCGCCGCCGAGCGACTCGTCGCCGGGCGCGGAGCTCGCCGCGGAGAGTGAGGCGCTGGAGACGGTGAGCGACGCTGCGCCAGATGCCGCCGAGACGCTCGAGAACGAGCCGGACCTCGCCGAGAGCGCGGCGATCGAGAGCGCCTTCGAGGCCGGAGGCGGGGCAGAAGGAATCGAATTGCCTCCGCTCGGACGCAACCTGGCGACCTAGGCCTCGGGGGGTGAATCTCCCGCAAGGACGCAACCTGGCGACATCGGCCGCGCGCGGCGCGGCGCCAGACCGAGATGGGAGAAACGGTCGGAACCACCTGCTTTTGCTCGGTGGGATCTGCGCGGCGCGCGGCGCGCAGCCGGTCTCCCCGGTCGCGACCTCTCGGTCGCAAATCGACGCGTCCGGGGGTTGAATCTCCCAGGCCGCGCGTACGTCAGTGAGAATCATTCCGGGTTTCCCTTGATCTTTGCCTGGGAGATCGGAATGCTTGCGCCTGAGATTCATTCTCACGCCCCTCACCGCGACGCATGACGCCTCTCACCGCCAAGCTTCCGAGCCACGACATCGCGCGCCCCGCGACCGAACGGTGCGAGCTGTCGGCGGTCCCGGCGCAGACGCCCTCGGTGCTGATCGCCTCCCTGGCGCTCCACGCGATCGCGGCGCTGGCGCTCGTCTCCCTCCCCATCGAGACCTCGGTCTCGAGCGCGCTCGAGAACACCTGGGTGTCGTTCGATCTCAGCGAGCCGGCGCCGCCGCCTCCGCCCGCGATCGAGGAGCCGCCGCTGCCGCCGCCCGCCGCGGCGCCACCCGAGCCGGTCGTTCGTCACGAGCGCCCGCGGGCGATCGAGACCCCCGAGCCGCCCCCGCCGCCAGCCGCGCCGGCGCCGGAGCCGGCGGCCCTGCCTTCGGTCGACGACGTGTTCGGCGAGCCGCCCCCGCCTGCGGCCTCGCTCACGGGAGACGGGCCGAGCGCGTTCAGCGTCGCCGCGGGCGAGCCCGGCGGCGTCGCGGGCGGCGTTCCCGGCGGTCACGGCACCTCGCTCGTGAGCGCGATCCGGCCCGCGCCCGCCGTCGACTCCGGCCCGAGCGAGGCCGACCGCCGTCGCGCGCGCCGCGGCTACGTCCACCAGGTCGAAGAGCTCGTCCGCGCGCACACGCGCTACCCGCGCGCCGCCAGCCGCGAGGGCCTCCAGGGCCGTGTGGAGCTCGCGCTGCGCATCGGACAGGACGGCCGGATCCTCGCGATCCGGATCGCGAGCACCTCGGGGCACGGCATCCTCGACGACGCCGCGCTCGATGCCGCGCGCGAGATCGACCGCGTCCCGACGCCGCCGATGCTCGCGGCGCTCACCTCGTCCGACGAGGTGCGCGTGGGTGTCGTCTACATGGTCCGCTGACGAGGCCCGCGGAGACGCGGTCCCCGGCCCGGACGCGTCGTGACGGAACGGTGAAGGTCGCGCGAGCGCGGTCGATCCACCCTGGATCGTGAAGCGATCGCAGGTCGACCTCCGGGATCTCGAGGCCCTCGCGCACGAGGAGGTGGAGCGGCCCTGGGTCGCGAGCGCACCGCCCGCGCGGCTGGTCGTCGAGGGCCGAGAGCACCGGCCGATCCGGGCGCTTCGCGAGCTCGCCGGCGATCCGCTCGCGGCGCTGCGGCGCGCCGCTTCGATCTGGAGCGCCGATCGCGAGGCGGCCGCGGCGATGGCCGAGCTCGCGGTGACCGGGCGCCGCGCGCGCACCGCGTTCGAAGAGCTGGGCCTCCGGAGCGGGGACCTCGGCGCGCACGCGGGCGCGGGCGACGCCATCGCGCACGCGCACCGCGTGCTCACCTATCTCGACGCCGGGCCCGACGAGCGACGACGCCGCGCGCCGGTGCTGGCGCACGACAAAGGTCTCGTGCTCGCTTCCGGCGAGGACGCACCCTGGCTCGCCGTCGCGACGGAGATCGACGCGCCACACCGGCCGGTGAACGTCGGCGTCACGCGCCACACGCAGCACGAGGCCGACGTCGTGGTGATGGGCCGCTCGCGCGTCGTCGTACGCGCACGCTACGTGACGGTCGGCGATCTCGCGAGCGAGCGCGGCGTCGTGCTCTTGCTGCACGGCCTCGGCTCGCGGCTCGAAGAGGTCGACGTGGTGGCGAGCGAGCTCGCGGCGCGCGGCCTCGGCGTCGTCGCCGTGGATCTGCCCAGCCAGGGCTACACCGCGCGCGTCGCGCCCGAGCGAATCGGCGATCCGGCAGCCGGAACGTACGCGGCGCCGGCGTGGGATCGCGACGACGGCTACAGCTACCTCGCCTTCGCCGAGAGCTTCGCGCTCTCGCTCGTCGACGTGCTCGGCGTGAGCGAGCGCCTCGTCGCCGTCGGCGGCGGCTCGCTCGGCGGCACGCTCGCGCTCCGCATCGCGATCCACGGCGGCTTCGGTCACGCGGTCTCGTCGATCGCGTGGTCCCCGGGATCGGTGTGGGGCACGCAGCAGACGAACTACGTGAACTGGGCCGCGATCGAGGCCACCGCCGGACGGCGCCTCTTCCGGGACGAGGTGATGGCCGACGATCACGATGCGGACGACGCGCACGACTCGCGCACCGACTACATCCGTTGGATCTTCGAGGCGCCTGCGCCGCTGATGAAGGCGCAGCCCACGCTCTGGTTCAAAGGCATGAAGCTCGAGCGCGAGCACACGCTCGCCTCTCGCGCCGATCGCCGCGAGCTCTACGATCACGCGCACCGCGTGACCTGCCTCGCGCTCGCCTACGAGCAGACGATCTACTCCATCACCGAGACGCCCCGCGGCCACGCAGCGCCACGCTACGCGCGCATCGGCGCGCCGGTGCTGGTGATGGCCGGCGCGCGCGACGACGACATGCTCGACATCCACCGCGAGGTCGGAAAGCTCGCGGGACGCCTGAGCCAGCACGGGCGACGCGGGCGGATCGTGCGGCTCGACGCGTGCCACTCCATCCACGACGAGCGCCCGCGCGCGCTCGCCGCGGAGATCGACGCCTTCTTGCGCGAACGAGACGCGCTCGCAGCTGGCCACGAGTGACTTTCGTCATGGGCTGCGAAGCGACCTTCGCAGGGGCGAAAAAAGGCGGCCGACCTCGGGTTCGTCGCTATAGTCGGGCCGCGCCGGATGCTCGATCGATTCATCGACCGCTTCGCGGAGACCGTGACCGGACAGCGCAAGGTCGTGCTGCTCGCGGTCGGCCTCGTCGTCGCGTTCTTCGCCGCCCAGCTGCCGCGCCTCGAGACCGACACGGCGCCCGAGAACCTGCTGATCTCGTTCGGGGGCTACGAGGAGCGCGTTCGTGAGTTCCGTAGCTACTTCGGCGACACCGACAGCGTGATCGTGCTGCTCGTCACGGCCGACGACGTGACGCAGCTCGAGCCGCTCTCGTACGTGCACACCCTCTCGCGGCACTTCGCGCAGGCCTCCGAGGTCCGGCGCGTGGCCAGCCTGACGGTGACGCCGCTCCCGGGCGCCTACGTCGACGACCAAGAGGCGAGCCTCGACGACCTCGACTCGCTCGACGACGAAGGTGGCGGCGAGACGCTCGACGACCTCGACGAAGCGGCCACGTCCGACGAGATGGCGCCCGCGGACCAGGCCGCGCTCGAGCGCCTGATCGCGATGGCGCCCGACCGCTTCCCGCTGGGCCTGTTGACCGTCGCCGAGCGCCTCGGCGCGGGAGACGAGGGCCTGCACGGCGTCGTCCACGGCGACGAGGTCACCGAGAGCGAGGCCGAGGCGATCCGGCGGGCGCTCGAGGACGCGCCGCTCGTCGAGGGCCGGCTCGTGAGCCGCGACCACACGCTCGCGTCGGTCGTCCTGATCCTCGACCCCGCGCTCGGCACCGGCCAGCGGCGACTGGACTTCGTCCACGAGGTGGATGCGTGGGTGCGCGGGCATCCACCGCCGAGCGGGGTCGAGATCCACGCCGCCGGCCTGCCGCATCTGCGCGGCGCGATCAGCGACGCGATGATCTCGGATCAGACGCTGCTGGTGCCGCTCTCGCTGCTGACCTGCATCGTCCTGCTCTATCTCTCGTTCCGCTGGGCCGCGGGGACCATCCTGCCGCTGCTCACCGTCGGCATGAGCGTCGTGGTGGTGCTGGGCGGCATGGCGCTCGTGGGCGAGCGCCTGACGATCCTGATGAACACGCTGCCGACGCTCATGATCGTCATGGGCATCGCCGAGGCGGTCCACGTGCTGGGCCGCTACGCCGAGGAGGCGCGGCGCACGCCCGATCGGATCGCGGCGGCCCGTGGCGTGCTGAAGCACCTCGCGATCGCTTGCTTCCTCACGTCGTTCACCACCGCGGTCGGCTTCGCGTCGCTGCTCGTCGCGCAGACCGAGATGCTGCGCCGCTTCGGCGCCGTCGCCGCGATCGGCGTGATGGTCACCTACGTCATCCTGATGAGCTTCGTGCCCTCGGCGATGACCTTCTTCGGCCCGCCGAAGCACGCGCCCTCGGATCGAGAGGCCACGCCGCACGACTTCCTCGAGAAGATGCTCGTCGTGTGCACGGCGTGGATCACGCGCCGGCCGTGGACGATCATCATCGTCACGGCGGTCGTGATGATCCCGTGCGTGTGGGCCTACAACTCGATCGTCGTCGACACCTCGCTCCGCGACACGTTCGATCCGAACGATCCGATCGTGACCTCGGTGCGCCTCGTCGAGGACAAGCTCGACGGCATCCGCCCGCTCGAGGTGATGCTCAGCGCCGACACCGACGGCCGCATGCGCGACCCCGAGGTGATCGCGGCGATGGACCGCGTGGCTGCCTGGGCGCGCGAGCAGCCAGGCGTGCTGCGGGTGACGAGCGAGTCCGACTATCTCCACGAGTCGTGGCGGCGTCTGGCGGGCCTGACGCCCGAGGAGAGCCAGGCGAGCTTCCGATCGCGCGCGATGGTCGAGTCGCTCGACACGCTCTTCGGCCGCCTCGATCCGAACCCGCTCGACGGCTACCGCACGCCCGACGGGCGCCACGCGCGCCTCGAGATCCGCCTGGCGGACGTGGGCGCCCAGCGCAGCATCCGCCTCATCGATCAGGTGCAGGCGCACCTCGACAGCGAGCTCTCGGCGATGCCCGACGTGCACACGCAGCTGCTCGGCGAGGCCTTCATCGGCTCGCACGGCGTGGACGCGGTCGTGCAGGACATGTTCGGCAGCCTCGCGCTCTCGGCCATCGTGATCTTCCTGACGATCGCGGTGCTCTTCCGCAGCGCACGCCTCGGCCTGCTCTGCATCCCGCCGAACATCGTCCCGCAGATCGGCACGGTCGCCTGGATGGTGTTCCGCGGCATCCCGCTCAACGCGAGCACGGCCATCGTGTTCTCGGTCGCCATCGGCGTGAGCGTCGATCTCACGACCCACGGCTTTGCCCGCCTCATCGAAGAAGAAGAGCGCGGTCTGCTCAAGCGCGCCGCGATCCTGCGATCGGCGCGCGGCACGGGGCGCGCGGTCGTCGTCTCGTGCGTGACCTTGATCCTCGGCTTCGGCGTGCTGTTGCTCTCGGGCTTCGTCCCGGTCCGCCAGTTCGGCGAGCTCATCGCGGCCGCGCTCACGTTCTCGCTCCTCGCGACGCTCGTGTTCCAACCCGCGCTGCTCATGATCTTCGGGCCCGATCCGGCACCGAAGAAGGGCCAGCCCGAGGCATCGAAGAAGCCCGAGCCCGCCGCCAGCGCGAGCTGACGCGCGTCAGTTGATCCGCACGATCGCGCCCGTGATCGTGTGGTCCGCGATCGCGCTCGCACTGATCTGCGTGCCCGACGTGCTCACGCCGCTCGGCGAGAGCGAAACGCTGCTCTGGCCGCACGAGAGCGAGACACCGCCCGAGCCCGAGATCTGGACCTCGCCCGACGCCGTGAGCGCGATCGAAGCGGTCGAGCCCGCGTTCGCCATCGTCACGCGCGCGCCGTGGATCGTGATCGCGCCGTCGGGCGCGATCGCGATCCGATTGTCGCCGACGAGGAGGGTGATGTTCCCGGTCGCGCCCGCGAAGATGCCGTCGGCGACGACGAGCTCGGTCGCGCCCTTCTTCACGCGATGGTGGACGTCGACCTGGAGGTCGCTGGCGCCGTGCACGAACGTCTCCGAGGCGCCCTGCACCGTGCGGCGCTCGTGGCTCTGGACCCAGACGTCGACGCTGCCGTGATAGGCCTCGCTGTCGTCGCCTCGTACGTGGACCGTGCGCTTGCCGTGGTGGACGTAGTGCGTGTCGCTCCCGACCTCGCACCGATGCTCCCCCTTCACGACGCACGTGTCGGAGCCGTCGATCGCGGTCTCGCGGTTCTCGTGGATGGTGACCCACTCGCTGTGATCGACGGTGTGGTGGCGATGCCGACGGACGTGAAGAGACGCGTCGCGGCCGATGCTCTCGCTCTGGTCGCCATCCACGCGTTGGGTCTGGTTGCGGTGCACGTGGGTCGAGTGATCGTGCTGGACGTCCTCGTCGAGGTCGCGCTCGGCGCGCAGGTACACCTGCTCGCGACCGGCCGCGTCCTCGAAGCGCAGCTCGTTGAAGTGGTCGACGCCGTCGCCGGGATCGGGCGAGCTCTTCGTGCGCAGCGTGCTCTTGGTCCAATCGCTCTCGCTCGTGTAGGGCGCAGGGTTGTCGCCGTCGTAGAGGCAGCCGACGACCATCGGTCGATCCGGATCGCCGCCCTCGAAGGCCACGGCGACCTCCATCCCGACGCGCGGCAGGAAGAGCGCGCCGAACCCGGGACCGCCCCAGGCCTGGAGCACGCGCACGAAGCACGAGCTGCGCTCGTCGAGCGTCCCCTCGCGATCCCAGCGCATCTGGATGCGCACGCGCCGGTGCTCGTCGCTGTGGATCTCCTGACCGCTCGCGCCGACGACGATCGCCGAGAGCAGACCGTGCACGCGCGGCTTGGGCGTCACGATCGGCATTCGATACGGAGCGCTCGCGGAGAGCGCCTCGAACGTGCACTCGTAGCTCTGATCCTCCGTCGCGTAGTGCTCGTTGCCGAACAGATCGCGCAGCTCGGGCGCGTGCCCGCGGTGCGAGACGGCGATCACGGCGAGCTCCTCGTCGAGCGCGACGATGGGATGCCGCTCGACCTCCATGACGCGACCGGCCGCGAGCCCGATCAGGTTCGCCGCACCCCGCACCACGCGGCGCTCGGCCGCGTGCGCCTCGCGGATCACACGCCCGCGGGCCTCGACGTCGCTTCGCCCGTACGCGGTGCCGCGGTAGGGCCCCAGCGTCACGGCGCGCGCGTGATCGTAGCGCTCGCGCGAGGGCGCCCCGTCTCCCTCCGCGCGCGCCTCGAGGCAGGTCGCGCTCGCGGCCTGCGTCCAGTCGAGATCGCGCAGCGCGAACGCGGTCGTGCGCAGCTGCGCCCGCGCCAGCAGCTCGTGGACGTGCTCGGTGTCGCTCGTCTCGTTGCGCTGCGGGACGAAGGGCACCTTCGCGTCGCCCGGCAAGAGCCGCGGCCAGTCCTCGACGTGATCGACGACGACCACTCGCTCGACCCCCTCTTCGTCCCACTCGAAGAGATACGTGAGCCCTTCCTCCTCCATGAGCCGATGCACGAAGTCGAGATCGGTCTCGTCGTACTGCAGGCAGTGCTCGCGCGTGGCGTAGGTGCCCCGCGCCCGCAGCTCGACCGTGCGATCGTAGCCCTCGAGCGCACCGCCCACGACGCGGTCGATCACGTCGAGCGCCGTGAGACCCTGGAAGACACGGCTGTCCTTGCGTAGCGCGAGCAGCGCCATCGCCGGCACGATCTCGACGGTGAAGATCCGCGCGCGGTCCGTCGTGCGCCCGATCTCGACACGCGAGACGATGCCGCCGATCACGCGACGCCGGCCCTCGCCCCGCTCGAGCGTGAGGCGCGCGCTCGCGCCCAGCATCGGCGTCGGGTCGAGATCGAGATCGTCGGCGGCGAGCACGACCGAGAGCACGAAGGGCCTCCCGATGCGCTCCTCGCACGTGAACGAGGCCACGTGGATCGCGGCGCCCTCGAGCGCGCTCGAGCTGAGCGCGAAGCGCACACGGTGCTGGTTCTGGTCGGCGACCAGACCCAGGATGCTCGTGAGCAGGTGGCTCGCCCCGCCGAGCGCCGAGAGGCCCGCGCTCGCGACGCCGAGCGCCTGGCTGACGCCGGGATCCATCCCGGAGGTGAAGGTCGCGGCGCCGCCGAGCGCGCTCCCGAGGCCGCTCGCCACGCCCGTCACCACCGCGGCGCCCTCCACGCCCCCACCGTTCGCGGAGGCCCCCGTGACGCCCTCGACGAGCTGGACGGCCGCACCCGCCGTGTCGGCCACCCGCGCCACCCCTTGGAGCGCGCTCTCGACGCCGGCCGCCGGCTGCGAGGCCTGGGGAAGCACCGGAATCGACATCCCCGCCGGGAGGCCCTGGCTCGCCCCACCCCGTTCGCCCTCGTCGCTCATCCGCCTACCTCCGCTGGTGACGCTCCCTTTCTCGGCAGGCTCGCGGAGCCGTTGCGTGGCGCATTCTTCCGATCCGCCTGCCGGTTCGATAGGATGCGAGGGTGCATCTTCCGCGCGCGCTGATCGTCGAGGACTCGGCTGCGATGCGCGCGTTCCTGCGGGCCGCGCTCGAGTCGAACGGGCTCTCCGAGGAGATCGTCGAGGCCAAGAGCGGCTTCGAGGCGCTCCGCATCCTCCCGCGGGAGCGCTTCGACTTCGCCTTCGTCGACATCAACATGCCCGACATCCACGGGCTCGAGGTCATCCGCCTCATGCGCGCGAGCGACGCGCACACCCACACGCCGATCCTCGTCGTGAGCTCCGAGGCCTCGCCGCGGGATCTCGAGCGGGGCCTCACGCTCGGCGCGGACGGGTGGCTGAAGAAGCCGTTCACGCCGGAGGGCCTCGTCGCCGCGATCCGCGAGATCCTCGAGAAGCGCGGGGCGCTCACGCCATGAGCGAGGACGGCGAACGGATCCGCGACGAATTCCTCGCGGAGTCGCAGGAGATCGTCGAGTCCCTGTCGCGCGACCTGCTGCTGCTCGATCACGGACAGAAGCAGGGCATCACCGATCCCGATCTCGTGAACTCGGTGTTCCGCGGCGTGCACACGCTCAAGGGCATCGCGGGCATGTTCGGCTACGCCGAGCTCTCCGAGGTCGCCCACCAGCTCGAAGATCTGCTCGACCAGGTACGCCTCGGGAAGGTGCCGCTCTCGCAGGACGCGCTCGACGTGCTCTTCGAGGGCATCGAGGTCCTGCAGCGACTGCTCGCGGCGACGAAGGGCGAGCAGCACGAGATCGACGTGCGCGGGCTCGAGGGCCGCATCCGCGGTCTCGTCTCGAGCCCCGGCAGCGCCCCCGCGGACGTGCTCGCGGGCTTCGACCTCGAGCCGGGCGTGCTCTCGGTGCTCACCGAGTACGAAGAGCATCGCCTGCGCACGAACGTCGAGCAGGGCAACGCGCTCTATCGCCTCCGCGTCCGCTTCGCGCTGACGAGCATCGACGGCGATCTCGAGGACCTGAAGCAGCGCATCAAGCCCTTCGCCGAGATCATCACGTACCTGCCGTCGATGGAGGGCGCGGGCGACGACGCGATCGAGCTCGACGTGCTGCTCGCGAGCCGGCGCCCGCTCGCCGAGCTCCGCGACTCGCTCGCGGGGGACGAGACGCGGAGCATCGAGCCCGTCGCGCGCCGCGAGGCCGGTCGCACCGTGCCGCCGCCGCCCCCGGTCGCGCCCACGCACGACGATGCCGAGAGCGACGAGGTCGAAGGCGTGGTGCCGCCGATCCCCGGCGCGCCGGCCGTGCCCGCACCGGTGCGCGAGGCCAGCGCCGATGGTCTCGCCGTCCGCGCCGTCGCCAAGACGGTCCGCGTCGACATCGAGAAGCTCGATCACCTGATGAACGTGGTCGGTGAGCTCGGCATCGTGAAGAGCGCCGTGGCGCGCATCCTCGAGCGCCTCGCCGGGCGCCCCGATCTGCGGCCCATCTTCGCCGAGCTCTACCGCGCGCAGCGCAGCTTCGATCGCCACCTCGGGAGCCTGCAGGAAGGCATCCTCGACGTACGCATGGTGCCGCTCGGCCAGACCTTCGACCGGCTGGCGCGCGCGGTCCGTCAGGTGGCGCGGGAGCGCAACAAGGAAGTCCGGCTCGTCGTCACCGGCGCCGACACCGAGGTCGACAAGCTCATCGTCGAAGAGCTGATCGATCCCCTGCTGCACATCATCCGCAACGCGGTCGATCACGGCATCGAGACCGAGGCCGTACGGCGCGAGCTCGGCAAGCCGCGCGGCGGCACCATCGCGCTGAACGCCTACCAGAAGGGCAACCACGTCGTCATCGAGATCGAGGACGACGGCTCGGGGCTCGACCTCGAGCGGATCCGCGCGCGCGCCGTCGAGCGAGGCCTGGTGGCGGCGGAGTCGGCGAGCGATCTCGGCGACGACGAGCTGCGACAGCTCATCTTCCTGCCGGGCTTCTCGACGGCGGTCGAGGTCACCGAGCTCAGCGGTCGCGGTGTCGGCATGGACGTCGTGCGGACGAACATCGGCCGCCTCGGTGGCGTGATCGACGTGCACTCGCAGTACGGGATCGGCACGAAGTTCACGCTGACCCTGCCCATCACGCTCGCGATCGTGAGCGCGCTCGTGCTGCGCGTGCGCGACCAGACCTTCGCGATCCCGCTCAACGTGGTGCAGGAGGCGCTCTTCTTCGACGAGCGCTCGCTGCGGCGCGTCGAGGGCCGCGAGGTGATCACGCTGCGCGGCGCGAGCCTCCCGATCGCGCGCCTGTCCGAGCTCTTCGGGCTGGGGAGCGAGCCGCGCCACGAGCGCAGCTTCGTCGTCGTCACCTCGCTCGGCCAGCGACGCCTCGGGCTCGTCGTCGACGCGCTCGAGGGACAAGAGGACATCATCACCAAGCCCCTCGGCGGCAGCCTCTCCGGCGTGCGCGGCTTCTCGGGCGCGACCGACCTCGGCGATCAGCGCGTGGTCCTCGTGCTCGACGCGCCGAGCATCCTCGACGACGTGCTCACCTCCGGGCACGAGCGGAAGGGAGCTGCGTGATGAGCGGCCTCGTGAAGCAGAAGACGGTCATGCCCGCGCGCATCGCGCCGCGCGCCGAGCGCTTGCGCGCCGTGAACGAGGACGTCCGCGAGTTCCTCGTCTTCTCGCTCGGCGACGAGCTCATGGGGATGCCGCTCGCCTCCGTGCGCGAGATCCTGAAGGTCGTGCCCGTCACGCAGGTGCCGCGCGCGCCGGCGCACGTGCTCGGGATCCTGTCGGTCCGCGGCCGCATCACGACGGTGCTCGATCTGCGCCGACGCCTCCGGATGCCCCCCGCGCCGACGACGCGCCACGCCCGCATCCTCCTCGTGCAGACGAAGGACGAGATCATGGGCGCACGCGTCGACGCCGTGCACCACGTCGAGCGCTTGCGGGAGGACGAGATCGAGCCCGCGGCGATCGCCGGCGGCGACTTGCCCGACCACGTGCTCGGGATCGGGCGCCCGCGCCGCAAGCCGGGCGCCGACGGCGACGCGGGGAGCACGGTGATCGTGCTCTTCGACCCGCACGCGCTCCTCTCGATGACGCGCGGCGCGCGGGGAGACGACTGACGTGGCCGACTCCAGCGCCGGCAGCGAGCGTTCCCGCAAGCGCCTCGCGCGCCTCGATCGCCGCCGCGACCGCGAGAAGAACCTCGTCGGCTTCACCGTCGGAGACGTGCAGTACGCGGTCGAGGTGGCGCGCGTGCGCGAGATCATCCGCCCCTTGCCGGTGGTCGCGCTCCCCCATGCGCCGCCGGCCATCGTCGGCGTGGCCGATCATCGGGCCGAGGTCGTGCCGGTGCTCGACGTGCGGCGACGCTTCGGTCTCCCCGAGACGGCGCGCACGCGGCGCACCAAGTGGATCCTCGTGATGCTCGCCACGCGCACCGTGGGGCTCGTCGTCGACGCGGTGTCCGAAGTGTTCGGCGTGGGCGAGGCCGACCGCCGCCCGGTGCCCGCCGTCGGCGTGGGGGACGCCGCGCGCGGCATCCAGGCCGTGTACGCGCACCGCGGAAGCCTCGTGTTCGTGCTCGACGTGGATCGGATCGGCGCTGCGGCCGAGCTGATCGACGTCGCGAGCCGCTTGCCCAGCATGCCCCGCGGAGGTGACGCATGAGCACCGACGAAGGCGAGCGCGTCGAAGCGCTGCGCGCACGCATCCGCACCGAGCACGGGAGCGCACACCCCCTCGATCCGAACCTGCTCGCGACCGTGCTCGCCGACGCGGACTGGCGCGTGCGCAAGGACGCCGCGGCCCTCGCCGCGAGCCACATGGCCGACCGCGGCGTGATCGACACGGTCGTCGACGGCGTGCTCTCGCCCGACGACGTCGGCCTGCGCAACGCCGCGATCGAGGCCTGCGTGCTGACGGCGAAGACGAGCGTCGCCGCGCTCGTGGAGTCGGCGCTGGTGCGCGCGCTGGAGACGGCGATGCCGACCGCGCGGAAGTTCGTCTGCGCAGCCCTGGCGTGCGGGGGAGAGGCGGCGCTCCGCGTCCTCTCGGCGCTCGCCGTCGACCCGGACGCGACGACCGCGACGGCAGCGCTCGAGGCCATCTCTCACATCGGAGGGCCGCGCGCCGAGGCGATCCTCGCGCGCGCTCTCGGCTCGAGCGAGCCCCTCGCGCGCCTGGCGGCGATCGAGGGGCTGGTGGCGCTGGGCGCGCGACGGCCCCTCGACGAGATCGTGGCGCTCGCGCAGGACCCTCTGCTGTCTCGCCGCGCGATGCTGCTGGCGGGGCTCACCGGGGACCCCGGCGCGATCCCGATCCTCGTGGGCCGCATCGCCGCACGCGCGAACGTGGCCGAGGCGGTGACGGCGCTCGCGCGTCTGCACGAGGCGCCCGGCGGCGCCAGCGTGGTCGCGGCGGCGATGGAGGGCCTCGACCGTCGCGCCCTGGCGCCGATGCGCCGGCTCCTCGACGGGAGCGATCCGCACGTGTCGCGCGCGGCAGCGCTCTTGCTCTTGCTCGCGCGCGACGAGGGCGCCCTCGCGCGGATCGCGATCCTCGCAGGCGACATCGAGCTCGGGCCGGCCGTGCTCGAAGGGCTCCGCGCGTTCGGCGCCGCGGCGGTGCCACCGCTCCTCGCCGCCCTGCCGGGCCTCGATCCACGCGCCCACGCGTTCGCGCTCGAGGCCGCCGCCGATCTCGCCACGCTCGACGCGAGCGCGCTCGCCGCTCCGATCCGCAGAGCGCTGCGCGAGGCCCTCGCCTCGCGCGACGAGACGACGCTCCTCGCGGCCGTGCGCGGGCTGGCTTCGTGGGCCGAGCCCGACGATGCGCCCGCGCTCGTCGCGCTCGGCAACCACGCTTCGGCCACGATCGCGCAGGCAGCGTCCGAGACCGTGGCCCAGCTCGGTCGCACCGCGAAGGACGCCGTGTCGGTCGCCGTGGTGGCGGCGCGCAGCGACGAAGCGACTGCGTGGGGCTCGGCGACCTTCACGCTGCCGCCCGACGTGGCGATCGAGAAGCTCCGCGTCGCGCTGAGCGAGGCCGACCCACGCACGCGACGCGCCGCGGTGACGGCCCTCGCCGACGTCCAGGACCTCCAGGCCGCCGAGCTCGCGGCCATGGCGCTCGCCGACGAGGACGCCGACGTCCGCGTGTCGGCGATCCGCACGCTGGCCGCGCGATCGGACGTGGCAGGCCGCGCGCTGGCCGAGTCGCGCATCGCGCTGGAGCTCCGTAGCGAGCTCTCACCGGTGCGGGCCGAGGCCTGTCGCGCGCTCTCGCGGCTGGACGCACGGGGACGGGCCGACGCGATCCTGCGCCTCGTCGAGGACCCCTCGAGCGAGGTGCGCATCGCCGCGCTCACGACGCTCGTGCACTGGGAGGATCCGCGCGGCGTCGCGGCCCTGCCCGCCGCGCTGGAGAACCCCGACCCCGAGGTGGTGAAGGCCGCCGTGACGCTGGCTCGCGCGCGCCCCTCGCTCGTGCCGCCGCTCCGGTCGCTGCTCGCGCATCCTGCGTGGGACGTGCGCCACGCCGCCGTGCTGGCGCTCGCGACGATCGATCGCGCGAGCGTGATCGCCCATCGCGAGCGCGAGACCGATGGCCTCGTGCGCGCCGCCATCGACGAGGTCCTGGCGGCTCCGAGCGATCGCGGAGGCGCCTAGCGTGGCGTTCTTCCTCGACAGCGGACCGCGTCTTCGCGTCGACGAGTTCCGATTGCTCCGTGACCTGGTCAACGAGCACTCGGGCATGTTCTTCGACGACGCGTCGCAGTTCGTCTTCGAGCGGCGCCTCCGCGAGCGCTTGCGCGCGCTCGGCCTCCCCGACTTCACCGCCTACTACCACTACCTCCGCTACGGCCCCTCGGCGGCGAGCGAGCTCGAGGACGCGATCGAGGCGCTCGTCACCAACGAGACGTACTTCTTCCGCGAGGAGTACCAGCTGCGCGCCTTCTCGCGTGACGTGCTCCCCGAGCTGCAGAAGCGCGCGCTCGCCCAGGGTCGCAAGCGACTCGTGGTCTGGTGCGCGGGATGCTCCACCGGCGAAGAGGCCTACACGATCGCCATCCTGCTCCTCGCCTCCGGCCTCTTCGAGGGCTGGGATCTGCGCGTCTTCGGCAACGACATCAGCAAGCGCGTGCTCGGCTTCGCCCGCCGCGGCGTCTATCCGGCCCACAGCTTCCGCGCGATGCCGGCGCAGTACGACGAGTACTTCGTCGCCGATCCCGAGGGCAAGCGCGTGCACCCGCGCGTGCGCGCGCTCTGCCAGTTCGGGCACCTGAACCTGCTCGACCGCGACCGCGCCACGATCGTGGGCCGCGTGGACGCCATCTTCTGCCGCAACGTCCTCATCTACTTCGACGCCGACTCGCGCAAGCGCGTGATCGAGACGTTCTACGAGCGCCTGCAGCCGGGCGGCTACCTCATGCTCGGGCACAGCGAGTCGCTGCTCTCGGTCTCGACCGCCTTCGAGCTCGCGCACCTCAGCTCGGACATGGTCTATCGCAAGCCGCTCGAGCCGCGTGGTCGGCCGGGTGACGACTCCGAAGGAGGCGAGCTTTGAGCACGCGTCGTCTCCGGGTCCTCGTCGTCGACGACTCGGCGTTCAACCGCCGCACGATCGCCGAGATCCTGTCCTCGATCCCCAACGTCGAGGTGATCGGCAAGGCGGGCGACGGCGAGCAGGCGCTCGCGATGGTGCTCGCCGAGCGCCCGGATCTCGTGACGCTCGATCTCGAGATGCCGCGCATGGACGGCTTCACCTTGCTCAAGGTGCTGATGGCCAAGCGGCCGACGCCCGTGATCGTGGTGTCGGGCCGCGGCGCCAAGCCCGACGTCTTCCGCGCGCTCGAGCTCGGCGCGATCGACTTCGTCGTCAAGCCGAGCACGAACGCCTCGATGGAGCTCGCGAGCATTCGTGCCGAGCTCGAGCAGAAGGTGCAGCTCGTCGCCCAGCTGCGGCCCGCGAAGCTCGGCGACGGAACGCGCGTCACCACCACGGGGCTGCAGCGCCGGGTCAACACCGACGGCGAGCGGCCCCTGCCCGCCGATCCGCTGCCCAAGCGCGTGATCGTGATCGCCTCGTCGACCGGCGGCCCACCGGCGCTCGTCACGCTCTTCTCGCGCCTTCCCTCCGACCTGCCCGCGGCGATCGTGGTCGCGCAGCACATGCCCGAGCGCTTCACCAAGACGTTCGCCGATCGCCTCGAGCGCCTCGGTGGCATCCGCGTGGGCGAGCTGGACGATCGCGAGCCGCTGCGCGCCGGCCGCGCCGTGGTCTGCCCGGGCGGGCGCTGCATCGAGATCGTCGCGAAGGGCAGCGTCCCCTGGGTGCGCACCCTCGCGCCGAGCGCCGAGGATCGCTACGTCCCGAGCGGCGACCGACTCTTCGAGAGCGCCGCCGCGGTGTACGGGCCCCGCACCATCGCCGTGGTGCTCACGGGCATGGGCGACGACGGCACGCGCGGCGCACGCGCGGTGAAGGCGCAGGGAGGCCTCGTGATCGCCGAGGGCGAGGACTCGGCGGCCATCTACGGCATGCCCGGCAGCGTCGTGCGCGCAGGCGTCGCCGACCACAGCCTCGCCATCCACCTGATGGGCGACGCGCTCACGCGCTTCGTCACTTCGCAGAGCTGACGGCGCGCCGCTTCGTCGCCCCCAGCACGCCGTCGTCGAGCTCGACCTCGATCGGCGCGTGGTCGCTTCCCCGCACCGACGCGTGGATCCGCGCGCTCTTGAGGTGCGCCGCCGCGCCGGGCGAGACCAACGCGAGATCGATCCGCCATCCGACGTTGCGCTCGCGCACGCCGAAGCGCTGGCTCCACCAGGAGTAGTGCCCCTCGCCCTTCTCGAAGACGCGGAACGAGTCGACCCAGCCCGCGTCCAGCCAGCGCACGAGCTCCTTGCGCTCGTTGGGGAGAAACCCGCTCGTCTTCGCGTTCTCGCGCGGGCGCGCGAGGTCGATCTCGTAGGGCGCCGTGTTGAAGTCGCCCATGACGACGATGGGCTCGCCCGCCGCGAACGCCGGCGCGAGCCGCTCGCGCAGCGCCTTGTAGAAGCGGAGCTTGTAGGGCACGCGCGAGTTGTCGCGCTCCTTGCCGCTCCCGTTCGGGAAGTACCCGTTGACGATCGTGAGCCGCCCGACGCGGGCGATCTGCAGACGCCCTTCCACGTCGAACGCCGGCTTGCCGAGCGACGCCACCGTCTCGTCGAGCGGCAAGCGGGAGTAGAGCGCGACCCCGCTGTAGCCAGGGCGCTCGGCGTGGACGAAGTGGGCGTGCGCGTAGCCCGGCAACGTCCGCAGCTCCTCGGACAGCTGATCGGCGCGGGCGCGCGTCTCCTGGATTCCGATCACGTCCGGACGCGCGGTGGCGACGAAGTCGTGAAAGCCCTTGCCTGCGATCGAGCGAAGCCCGTTGACGTTCCAGGAGACGATCCGCACGCGCGGAAGATAGTCGGAGTCCGCCCGCGTCCCACCTCAAAGCGAAGGGCCCAAAGGCGAAGGGCGACGACCTTTCGGCCATCGCCCTTCCAGCACGCCCCCTCCGAGCGAGGAGCGCGCGCTGCGGTCACACGGTGGGAGGGGTCAGGTGAGAGCGACCTCCGTCTCGTAGACCTTCGAATTACCCTGACGACGTTCGGTACAGTTCACTGTCACGATCCTCCCCCGGCCATGCCGGCGTCTCCGGGCATCTGGCTCGGTGCGCGTGGGGAGAGTCCCCACACGAACGGCCAGGCTCACGTCGAGACGTTCCTGGGTGCGGAGCGCACCATTGCGCACCGCGGTGGAGACTCGGCGCGATTCGTCTTTCCGTCGCGGCCCGATCCGATCCGCTGCCCCGCTCGTCGTTTCGTGGACGAGGAGAGCGTCGGTGGATCGTGCGGCGGTGAAGAAACCACCTCTCGCCAGCGAGACACGCCGGGAAGACGGTTTTTCGCACCATTGCGGGGTCGAGCCCATCCGCCGAGTCGCCCAGACACGTAGTCTGGACGAGAGGATCATACGGGCCCAGGCAACAAAGTAAAGGTCTCTGATCGAAGAGTGTGCTTACACGGAACTGGAACAATGGGGGAGGCGTTCGGCATGATCGCCTCCGCGAGAACGCGTGAGCGAGCCGGAGCGACGAGAAGACGAGGGAAAGAGCGGGTCGCAGGGCCCGGACTCGGAGATGTTCTCCGTCCCGCGCCCGCGAAAGGCGATCCCCCAGATCCGCGACGTGCCGCTCACGAAGGAGGAGATCCGTCGGCGCAAGCTCGTGCGGATGGCCATCGCCGTCACGCTCGCCGTGCTCGCGGTGACGGCCGCGTTCCTCCTCTATCGCGCCAACCACCGCCGAGAGATCGACGCCGCCCGGAACGAGGCCGAGCGCACCGGCCGGCTCGCCGCGATCGACCGAGCCCTGGGGCTGCTCGAGGGCGAGACCCATCCGGGTGACCTCGCCCTCTCGGCGCGCCTGCACGCGATGGCCGCGCTCGCCGGCGCCGAAGGGCACCGGGAGCCCGCCGAGGCGCTGCTCGCCCAGCACGATCCTTCCACCGACGGCGCCTCCGACCACCGCATCGCCCAGGCCTATCTGGCGCTCGCCGCCGGCAACGCCGACGAGGCCGCCCGCGTCGCGTCCCTGCTCGTCGCGGGACGGGGGCCACGCGCCGCGGAGGCAGGCCACGCGATCGCCCGCGTGCAGCTCGCGACCGGGCACGCCGCCGAGGCCCGCGCCGCCGCCGACGCCGCGGTGAGCGCCATGCCCGACGCGCCTCGCCATCGCGCCCTCGTGATCGAGGTCGCGGCGCGCGGTGGTGGAGAGGCGCCGACGGACAGCGCCGGCGACGACACGGGGCTGCGCCTCGCCCGCGCGCGCACTGCGATGGAGGCGCTCGCGCCCTCGACCGCGATCCGCGCCGACGCCGAGGCCGTGCACGACGCGAGCGACGCGACCCCCGCCGAGCTCGGTTGGTCCGAGCTCGCCCTCGGAGCCGCGGACGCCATCGATGGCGACACCGTGCACGCCGCCGAGCACCTGCACGCCGCCGCCGAGCATCACCCGCCCGGCGACGAGCTGTTCGCGCTCGAGCTCGCCGAGCAGCTCTTCCTCATCGGCCGCCGGCTCGATGCGTCGGCCACTCTCTCTCCGCTCACGAGCCCGGTCACGACGGACGCCTCCCGGCGCGCGCTCCTCACCGCGCGGCAGGTGCTCGTCTCGGGTGACACCGAGGCCGCCTCCCGCGCAGCCGAGACCGCGACGAGCTCGCCGCGACGCAGCCTCGTGCTCGGGGCGATCGCCGAGCTCCGCGGCAACTACGACCTCGCCCAGCAGGAGTACGACGCCGCCGGGCAGGCGCCGGCACTCGCGTCGTACGCCGCCTTCGCGTCGGTCCACCTGCGCCTGTTCCGGCGCGACCTCGAAGGCGCGCGCGCCGCGATCGCCTCCGCGCTCGCGGAGAGCCCGACCCATCCACGCCTGGCCGCCGCCGGGGCCTACGTGGCGAGCGCCTCGGCCGACCGCGACGAAGCGTTCGCGATCCTCGGTCGGGCCGAGAGCGCCCATCCGGGCGAGCCGCTGCTGCTCGTGGCGCGCGCCCGCGTGCACGCGATGGCGGCCGAGTGGGAGCAGGCGTACACCGCGTTCCAGGCGGCCGCGAGCGCGACCGACGACGACCCGCAGATCTCCAGCGAGCGCGGCCAAGCGGCGCGCATGCTCGGCCATCTCGACGAGGCGCGGGAGGCGTACACCGCGGCGCTCGCCGTCGATCCCCGGCAGGCCTCGGCCCTGATCGCGCTCCTCGGCATCCAGCTCGAGACGCACGATCTCGTGGGCGCGGAGCTCACGCTCTCGCGCATCGACGAGGCGCATCTCGTGGCGAGCGAGATCGATCACCTCCGCGCGCGCGCGCTCGTCGAGCACCAGGCCGGACAGAGCGGAGTGACGCAGATCGCCGCCGCCGTGGGCCGAAGCCCCGACGACGGCGAGCTCCGGTTCGCGCTGGCGCGCCTCTACGCGCAGGCCGAGCGCTGGTCCGACGCGGCCGACGCCTACTACGCGGCGCTCTCGCGCACCGAGGATCGGCGCCTCGCGCTCGGCATGCGGGCCATCGCGCTCGCGCGCGGGCGACGCGCGCCGACGGTCGAGGCGATGCTCGACCAGCTCCGCGCGACCGTCTCGGTCGAGCAGCCGCTCACGCCGCGCGACACCGCGATGATCGCGGTGGCCTCGGGCTGGGTCGAGTGGGAGGGCGATGCGAACGGGCGCGCGACGATCTTCGCGCGCCAGGCGCTCGACGCGGTGCCGAACGACCCGGACGCGACGCTCCTGCTCGCGACGATCGACGAGAGCACGCATCGCGACCCGTCGCCGCGCCTCGAGGCGATCCGCGAGCAGTCGATCGAAGCACGCGGGTGGCTGGCGGCGCGCGCGAGCACGCCGCTCGACGCGCAGGGCTGCAGCGACGCCCGCGCCTATCTCGCGGCCGCGCCCGACGGCCGCTTCGCCGCCGAGCTGGCCGCGCGGATCACCGCCTGCGCCGAATAGGCGGCGGCTCACCACCCCACCCGCTCGATCTCCCGTGGCGACGCGGGAACGAATCCGCTACTTTTCTCTGGAGGCGCTCGCCTCGGCGGGCGCGCGCGTGGTCTCGATGCAGCCGCTTCCCACTTCTCCTTTTCGTACGGGACAGGGTCCGACGCTCGGCTATCGCGCGCGGAAGATCCTCTTCGCCGTCGTGAGCGAGTACATCGCGACGGGGGAGCCCGTGGGATCGCGGCGCCTGAGCAAACGCTACGGCCTGAACCTCTCGCCGGCGACCATCCGCAACGAGCTCGCCGACCTGGAAGAAGCGGGCTGCGTCAGCTCGCCCCACACGAGCGCGGGCCGCGTGCCCACCGAGATCGGCTTCCGGGTGTTCATCGACGCGCTGGCGCAGATGCGAGAAGTGGCGGACGCCGACCGCGCCTCGATCCTCGCCCGCATGCGGCAGCTGCGGCCCGGCGTCGACGACGTCGTCCGCGAGGCGGGGCGCCTGCTCGCGTCGCTGACCGGCGCGGCGGCGCTCGTCACGCGCCCGCGGGCCGACCTCGACGCGCTCACGCAGCTGCGCTTCGTTCCGCTGGGCCCGAGCAGCGTGCTCGCCGTGATCGTCACGCGCAGTGGCACCATCCAGAACCGCGTCGTCACGCTCGCCGAGCCGCTCGACGCGAGCGAGCTCGAGCGTCTGCAGAACTACGTCACCGAGCTCGCGCTCGGGCGCACGCTCGCCGAGCTGCGCACCGCGCTCGCCGAGGCCGTCGCGAGCGATCGGGGCGCCTACGATCGGCTCAAGCGCCGCGCGCGCCAGGTCGTGGAAGCCGCCGCGAACGCCGAAGAGCGCGACGTCGTGATCGAGGGGCAGGGCGCGCTCTTCGACCGCCCGGAGTTCGAGAGCTCGGAGAAGATGCGGGCGTTCCTGCGGGCGTTCGAAGAGAAGGAGCGCCTGGTGGGCCTGCTCGATCGCACGATCGCCGCCTCCGGCGTGACCGTGCTCGTCGGGAGCGAGGCGAACCTCGTCGACGTGCCGGACATCGGCGTCATCTCGGCGCCGTACCGCGCCGGCGGCCATGGTGCCGGCACGGTCGGCCTCGTGGGCCCGACCCGCATGGACTACGGCAAGCTGATGCCGCTCGTCGGCTTCATGTCCGAGGTGATCACCGACGTGCTCGACCCCGAGGCGGGGCCAGGCGCGGAAGATCACGAGCCGGACTGAGAGGGTGACAGGTTTCCTGTCGCCCGCTCTCGCGGAGCGATACGAGGGGGAGGCGCCATCGGGATTCACTCCCGATGGAGGGGGCCGCGTATCGGCCCCCGAGGAGAGAGAGTGTGACAGGAAACCTGTCGCCCGCTCTCGCGGAGCGATACGAGGGAGAGGCTCCATCGGGATTCACTCCCGATGGGGGCCGCGTATCGGCCCCCGAGGACTGACGGCTCGCCGCTCCGGGCGTCGCGATCGTACGCGGGCGCCCTTGTCGGCTCGCGGGCGGGTGTCTATTGTCGGGCCGTGAGTGAAGAGAGCAGCCAACCGCCGGCCGACGAGCAGCCCGAGAGCACGGGCGCCACGGGCCCGGACGCCGAGATCGCCAAGCTCCGTGAGGAGCGCGACAAGCTGAAGGACCAGCTCCTTCGCACGGCGGCCGACTTCGACAACTTCCGCAAGCGCTCCATCAAGGACCTCGCCGACGAGCGCCGCCGCTCGAAGGAGGACGTCGTCCGCGAGCTCTTGCCGGTGATCGACAACCTCGAGCGAGCCGTCTCGGCGGCCTCGAGCGCCTCCGACGTGAACGCGATCGTCGAGGGCGTCCGCATGGTGCTCAAGCTCTTCGAGGACCAGGCCGGTCGCATCGGCCTCACGAAAGTGAAGTCCGTCGGCGAGCGCTTCGATCCGGCGGTGCACGACGCCATCCAGCAGGTCGAGACCGACGAGCACCCGCCCGGCACGGTGATCTCGGAGATCGTCGCGGGCTTCCGGCTCGGCGACAAGCTCGTGCGCCCGGCGATGGTCGTGGTCGCGCGCAAGTCGCCCGCCGCCTGAAGGCGTCGCGACGCCGCGCCCCGTCGCGGCGTGCGGCGAGCGCGACAAGGTTTGGATCGTGCGCCGTGATCCTGTGTAGGATGCGCGGGTAGTCTTCATGGCGCGCGTCATCGGCATCGACCTCGGCACGACCAACTCCTGCGTGGCCTTCGTGGAGAACGGCGAGCCCGTCGTCATCCCGAACGCCGAGGGCGCGCGCACGACGCCCTCGGTCGTCGCGTTCACCAAGGACGGCGAGCGCCGGGTCGGCTCGGTGGCGCGGCGTCAGGCGAGCACGAACCCGGAGAACACCATCTTCGCGGTGAAGCGCATCATGGGACGGCGCTTCGACTCCGAAGAGGCCAAGCGCCACGTCGCGGCCGTGCCCTACACCATCGCGCAGGCGCCCAACGGCGATGCATGGGTACGCGCCGGCGGCAAGGAGCTCTCGCCGCCCGAGATCTCGGCGTACGTGCTCGAGAAGATGAAGGAGATCGCCGAGTCCTATCTCGGCCAGCCCGTCGAGGGCGCGGTCGTCACGGTCCCGGCCTACTTCGACGACGCCCAGCGCCAGGCGACGCGCGACGCCGGCAAGATCGCCGGGCTCGACATCAAGCGCATCATCAACGAGCCGACGGCCGCCGCGCTCGCGTACGGCCTCGAGAAGCAGCGCGGCGGGCGCATCGCGGTCTACGACCTCGGCGGCGGCACGTTCGACATCTCGATCCTCGAGATCGAGAACGGCGTCTTCAAGGTGCTCGCGACCAACGGCGACACGCACCTCGGCGGCGAGGACTTCGACAAGCTCCTCGTCGATCACCTCGCGGGGATCTTCGAGAAGGACAACAAGGGCGTGGACCTCCGCAAGGACCGCGTCGCGCTCCAGCGCCTCAAGGAGCAGGCCGAGAAGGCCAAGCACGAGCTCTCGAGCGCGCTCGACACCGAGATCAACCTGCCCTTCATCTACGCCGACGCGACGGGCCCCAAGCACCTCGTGACGACGGTGAAGCGCAGCGAGCTCGAGATCCTCTGCAGCGATCTCGTCGAGCGCACGCTCACGCCCTGCAAGAAGGCGCTCGGCGACGCCAACCTGAGCGTGAAGGACATCGACGAGGTCATCCTCGTCGGCGGCATGACGCGCATGCCGCTCGTGCAGAAGCGCGTGAGCGAGCTCTTCGGCCGCCCCGCGCACAAGGGCGTGAACCCGGACGAGGTCGTCGCGGTCGGCGCGGCGATCCAGGCGGCCAGCATGACGGGCGCCATGGAAGAAGTGCTCCTGCTCGACGTCACGCCGCTCTCGCTCGGCGTCGAGGTCGGTGGCGGCATCTTCCATCGCCTGATCCCGCGCAACACGACGATCCCGACGAGCTCGAGCGAGATCTTCACGACGAGCGTCGACAACCAGTCCTTCGTGCCGATTCACGTGCTCCAAGGCGAGCGCGACATGTCGGCCGACAACAAGTCGCTCGCTCGCTTCGAGCTGTCCCCGATCCCGCCCGCGCCGCGCGGCGTGCCCCAGGTCGAAGTGCGCTTCGAGATCGACGCCGATGGCATCGTGCACGTGAGCGCGAAGGATCTCGGGACCGGGCGCGAGCAGAAGGTGCGCGTGGTCGCCTCGAGCGGTCTGACGAAGGAACAGATCGACCAGCTCGTCGGGGACGCCGACAAGTACAAGGAAGCCGACACGCGCCGCAAGGAGCTCGCCGAGCTGAAGAACAGCGCCGCGGCCCTGCTCTACACGAGCGAGCGTGCCGTCGCCGACTTCGCCGATCTCGTCACGCCCGAGCTCGTGGAGCAGGTGAAGAAGGACATCGACGCGCTCAAGAGCACGCTCGACGCGGGGGACGCGATCGCGATCCGCGAGGCGCTCCAGACGCTCGAGCTGAGCTCGTTCAAGATGGCCGAGACCATGTACGGCTCGGTCAGCTGAGCCCCGGTACGCGAACCCTCGATCGCGGCGCCTCGGTAGGTGGGCGCCTCGGTAGGTGGGCGCTCGGCACGCCGAGCGCGCCACGGATCGCGGCGCACCACGGATCGCGGCGCACCACGGATCGCGGCGCACCACGGATCGCGGCGCACCACGGATCGCGGCGCACCACGGATCGCGGCGCACCACGGATCGCGGCGCACCAAAGGAAAGCGGCGCGTGCGGAGGGGGTAGCACGCGCCGCGGGGAGGACGCGCAGGTGAAGGGGGGAACCTGCGCGTCGATGTTCTTACGCTCAGATCATGAGCAGTCCGCGCCGCGCCGCAAGGACCACGGCTTCGGTTCGGGTGTTCGCGCTGAGCTTGAGGAGGATGCCGTTCACGTGGAACTTCGCGGTGTGCTCGCTGATTCCCAGCTTCTTCGCGATCCGCCTGTTCGAGCAGCCCGCAGCGATGAGCTCGAGGACCTCTCGCTCGCGCGGAGTGAGCGAGGGCGCCGCCTCGCCAGGCGCCGGATCGGGCACCAGAGCGAAATCGACGACGGTGAGGCCGGCCGCCGCCGCACCGAGCGCGGCCGCGATCCGAGCGCCATCGGCGCCACGGCGCACGACGCCTCGTGCACCACTGGCGACCGCCGAGCGACCCGCCGGCTCGTCGGTGACGAGCACGACCGCGGGTAGGTTCTTGTGGGCAAGCTCCGCCAGCTCCGCACCCAGACGGCGGACGTCGGGCGAGGGGCCAGGGTCGTAGAGGACGACGTGAGCGTCGTCCTCGCGCGCCGCCAGGGTCAGCTTGGCGCCGGACGCGACGAGCCCCTTTTCGAGGCCATCGCGCACGAGCGGGTCGCCCGAGCGAAGCATCACGGAGAGCGGTTGGCCGGGGTTGGGCCGGCGGATCTGGTTGTTGTTCGACACGTCCAAGAGGGTGGGTCCCTGATCGTTCGTGGCAATGCCCCGTAACGTTACTTTATGAAGAACTGGACCGGTGCACAGTGCAGCGCCAGCTCGTGAGCGGGTGCTGGGATTCCTGGGGACGGCGGGAGCGATCGGCAACGGCTGCGCGAGCGACCGCGCCGCGGGCGCAGGGCGTTCGCTCGCGCCGCCGCGCCCGATCCCGGCTGGAGAGCAGCCGGTGACGTCACGTGGCCGTCGTCGCAACGCCAGCCTTTTCACCGGGGTCGGATGCTCTGTTCTTGAGATCCCCCCACCCCCCCGGGCTAGAATCCGCGGCGATGGAAAAGGTCATCGGGATCGACCTCGGCACGTTCAACTCGTGCGTCGCGGTCGTCGAAGGTGGGACGCCCGTCGTCATCGCCAATCGCGGCGGCTACAAGACGACGCCCTCCATGGTCGCGGTGACCGAGGCCGGTAAGCGCCTCGTAGGCCACATCGCGAAACGACAGGCGGTTACGAACGCCGAGAACACCGTCTACGCCGCCAAGCGCCTCATCGGCCGCAAGTTCCAGTCGCCGCAGGTGACGAACGCGCTCGCGAACGTGGCGTACCGCATCGTCGAGGGCCCCCACAACGACCCGCGCATCCAGCTGCGCGACAAGGTCTATTCCGTCCCCGAGATCTCCGCGATGATCCTGCAGGAGATGAAGATCATCGCCGAGGACTACCTCGGCCAAGAGGTCCACAAGGCGGTCGTCACCGTCCCGGCCTACTTCAACGATGGCCAGCGCCAGGCCACCAAGGACGCGGGCGCGATCGCGGGCCTCGACGTCATCCGGATCATCAACGAGCCCACGGCCGCCGCGCTCGCCTACGGCTTCGGCAAGAACATCGACCGCACGGTCGCGGTCTACGACCTCGGTGGCGGCACGTTCGACATCTCGATCATGGAGATCTCGAGCGCCGGCGTGTTCAAGGTCGTCTCGACGGCCGGCGACACGTTCCTCGGCGGCGAGGACTTCGACCAGCGGATCATCGACTGGCTCGTCGACGGCTTCAAGGAAGAGCACGGCATCGACCTGCGCCAGGACCGCATGGCCCTGCAGCGCCTCAAGGACGCGGCCGAGAAGGCCAAGTGCGAGCTCTCGAGCGTCGTCGAGACCGAGGTGAACCTGCCGTTCATCATCTCGAGCGCCCGCAACGAGGCGCTGCACCTACAGCGGCTGCTCACGCGCCAGCAGATGGAAGAGCTCACCGAGGATCTCGTCGCGCGCACGATCCAGATCTGCGAGATGACCCTCGAGGAGGCCGGCCTCGGCAAGGACGAGATCGAAGAGGTCATCCTCGTCGGCGGCATGACGCGCATGCCGCGTGTGCAGAAGGCGTGCGCCGACTTCTTCGAGCGCGAGCCCTGCAAGGGTGTGCATCCCGACGAGGTCGTCGCGCTCGGCGCAGCGATCCAGGGCGCCGCGCTCGTCGACGAAGACCAGGACATGGTGCTGCTCGACGTCACGCCGCACACGCTCGGCATCATGGTCGTGGGCGGATACTTCGAGGAGCTGATCCCGCAGAACAGCACCGTCCCGACGTCGCGCAGCAAGATCTTCACGACCGTCCGCGACAACCAGACGGCCGTGAAGATCCTCGTCATGCAGGGCGAGAGCAAGCGCGCCGACGAGAACGATCTGCTCGGCGAGTTCGTGCTCACCGGCCTGCGGCGCGCGCCGGCGGGCGCGGTCGAGATCGAGGTCACCTTCGAGATCAACGCGGACGGCATCGTCAGCGTGCACGCCAAGGATCTCGAGACCGGCAAGGAGCAGTCGATCACGGTCACCGCGACGAGCGGCCTGACGAAGGACGAGATCGACGCGATGGTCGAGGGCGCCAAGAGCTACGCCGTCGCGCGCCGCGACGACGAGGAGCTCGAGAAGGCCAAGCAGGAGGCCGAGACGCTCATCGCCGACATCCAGAAGCTGCTCCCGAAGGTCGAAGAGGTCGTGGCCGGCAGCGACTACGGCAAGGATGCGGTCGAGAAGGCGCGCAGCGTGGTCGAGAAGACGCGCGCCGCGATGGCCGCCGGCAACGCCAAGGGCGTCAAGGAGCAGATCGAAGCGCTCCAGCGCACGCAGCGCATGTTCAAGGGCGTCGTCGGAAAGGTGAGCTGAGAACCGGCTCCACGACGATGAGCGGCGACGACGACGAGGACGATCTCGACGAGAACGCTCCCGACTCGAGCGGGGAGATCGACGTCACGGGCTGGTCGAGCGCGGACGACGAGACGAAGCAGCGCAAGCGCAACAAGCGCAAGCGGATCACGCTGGACATGTTCAGCGCGCCGCCGCTCTCGCTGCCCACGAGCCGTCACGATCCGATCTTGCCCGCGCCCTCGGTCGAAGAGGGCTCGAGCGAGCTGGCGCTGCCCGATCTGAGAGACCTGCCACGCTTCGCCGAGCGCGCGCGGCCGCCGAGCACCGAGCTGGCGAAGGTGGAGGACGCGTGGTCGCGCGCGCGCGACGTGCCGGAGGCCGTGCCGGCCCGACCGCGCACCGAGACACCGCCGCCCTTTCCCACGGCGCAGGCCGCCGCCGAGGCGACCACGCAGAACGACGCGATCTCGCTCGTGCAGCGTCGCAGCCGTCCTCCCGGATCGAGCGTGCTCGATCTCGCGGGCGAGATGCTCGATCGCTTCGCGCTGGGCGACTTCTCGGGCGCGCTGCTCGCGGCCGAGCTCGTGCTCGGCAAGGACCCGACCCACGCCGAAGCACAGCGCTGCGCGGCGAGCTGTCGCGATCGGCTCTCGGCGATGCACTTGGCGCGACTCGGCGGCGCACAGCGCATCCCGCAGATCGCCGTCGCCGGGTCCGAGGTGCGCTGGCTCGGCCTCGATCACCGCGCGGGGTTCATCCTCTCGCGCGTCGACGGCCGCACGAGCATCGAGGAGCTCGTCGACCTGAGCGGGATGCCGCGCCACGAAGCGCTCAAGCTGCTCGTCGAGCTCGTCGAGGCCGGCGCGCTGAGCTTCTCGGGACGCTGAGCTTCTCGGGACGCTGAGCTTCTCGGGACGCTGAGCTTCTCGGGACGCTGAGCTTGTCGGGACGGCGAGCTTCTCGGCTTCTCCGCGCTTCTCGGCTTCTCCGCGCGCGTCAGAGCACGCCGACCGTGCGCGTCACGGGCACGTACGGCCCATGCCCTCGAGGCGCTCGCGCACCTCGGGGATGGACGGATGATCCGGCGCCAGGCGGCAGAAGCGCTGGTAGTCGGCGATCGCCTCTTCGGTGCGGCCCATGCGCATCAGGCAGTCGGCACGGCGGCGCAGCGCGATCGGGGTGCCCCCTCCCGTGATGAGCCCGCTCATCGCCGTCACGCAGTCGGCAGCCGCACCGAGCGGATCGGTGGTCTGCGGATCGGGGTCTCCCGTCGTGCTCGACGGGGGCGGCGTACCGTCGTGCGCGGCGTGATGACCTCCGCGATGATGGCCGCTGCTCGTGGGCGTGGCCGCATCGGGCTCGACGCCCGCGTCGGGCTCGATCGCAGCGTCCGCGCCGGCGTCGTCGGGCGCGCTCGCATCCGCGGCGGCCGGAAAGGACGGAGGAGGCGGAGGAGGCGCCGCGACCGAGGTGCCGGGAAGGAGCCCGAGGAAGCCGAGCACGCCGACGATGATCGCGGCGGTGACCGCGCCCGCACCGAGACCGACGAGCGCGAGCACCCAGCGGCCCGTGCGCGGCGGCGCGACACTCGGCTCGAGCAGCTCCGGGCTCGCGGGGCGCGGCCCGGTCATCGATGCGCCCGGCGGAGCGTGAGCCGCGGCGCCGCCTTGCATCGAGCCCGCGTACGGCGCTCCTGCCGACATCGGCGGGGGCACCGCGTGACCGGGGGCCATCGCGACCGACGCCGCGACCACGGCCGGGACCGGCTGCTCCATCACCGACAACTGCGTGCGCGGGATCTCTCTCGCGCGCGGCGCGGCTTCGACCGCCGGCCCGGTGAGCACGGCCGAAGGCGGCGCGGCGGGCGACGCCCCGGGAGGCGCCAGCGCGGTGGCCGCGAGCGCGACGTTGTGCGGCCGCGCGGGTGCGGTGAGGTGCGGCGAAGACTCGGCCGCCGCTCGCGCGCGGACCTCGGCCTCGTCGAAGGCCGGCATCGCCGAGAACGTGCCCGGCGTGAGCGAGTCGCGCTGCGAAGGCGACGCGGCCGGGGGAGGCTTGGCAGGCACGGCGGCCGGCGCGGGCGCGGCCTGGAGCGCCGGATCGAGCGTGCGCAGGCTCCCGAGCGGCGTGGTCGCCATCCCCGCGCGCGGCTTCGCCACGGCGCCCGGTGCGACGCCGGCGGCCTCGAAGAACGCATCCGCGAGCTCGGTCGCCGCCCGGAAACGTGCGTCGCGCACACGCGCCATCGCGCGCATCACCACCGCCTCCATCGACGCCGGCAGATCGGGGCGCAGCGATCGCAGTGGCGTGATCTTGCCGTGCAGGATCGCGACGATGAGATCGGTCGGCGTCGACGCGAGGAAGGGCGGCTTGCCGGTGAGTGCCTCGTAGAGGATCACGCCGAGCGAGTAGATGTCGACGCGATGATCGACCTCGGGCTCGGCGCCGAGCTGCTCGGGCGACATGTAGCGGGGCGTGCCGAGCACTTGCCCCGTCTGCGTGAGGCGCTCGCCGCCGAAGACCTTCGAGACTCCGAAGTCGAGCAGCTTCACCTGCACGCGGCCGTCCGAGCCGTTCGCGAGGAAGATGTTGTCGGGCTTGAGGTCGCGGTGGACGACGCCGTTCGCGTGCGCCGCCGAGAGCCCGGCCGTCGTGCCCGCCACGATCGGCGCCAGCTCGAGCGGCTCGAGACGGCCGCGCCGCATGCGCGCTCCGAGCGTCTCACCGCGCAAGAGCTCCATCACCAGCATCACGCGGCCGCCGTCGATCTCGGTGACCTCGTCGATGCCGACGATCGCGGGGTTCTTGAGCGCCCGCAGCACCTGGCCCTCGCGCCGCAGCCGCGCCGTGGCCTCCGGGCTCTGCTCGGGGCTCGCGCGCAGCACTTTGACGGCCACGCTCCGGCCCGAGACGAGCTCGGTGGCGCGGAACACGTCGGCCATGCCTCCCGATCCGAGCGCCTCCTCCACGCGGAATCGGCCACCGAGAACGACCCCGGGGGTCGGCGGCACGAAGACGGAGGAAGGATCGGGCATCGGGCTCGCCCGAAGGATCACTGGGCAGGCGCGCGCGCGTCAACGCCTGAAGGGGCAGCCCTCAGTTCGCCGACGGGGCGGGGCGGAGGACGAACGGGTAGTGCACGATGGTGACCCCGTCGGCGCTCGGGAACGTCCAGCGCCGAGCGGCGCGCGCCACGCAGTCCTGCACCTCGGGTGCGCGCAGATCGCTCGCGCCGAGGTCGACCTCGGCGCCGACCACGCGCCCCTCCGGCCCGATCGTCCAACGCAGCACGACGCGCCCGTCCAGATCGGGCCGCTGCGCGAGCGCCTGCTCGTAGCACGCGCTCACCTCGCCCAGGTGCCGCCGCACGACGCGCCGCACGACGTCGCGCCCGAGGCTCCCGATCACGATCGGCTGGCAGCTCGTGGGCCCGCCACAGCGCATGTGTGGCACGGCGCTCGCGCGCTCGGGCAAGGGATCCGGCAGGGCCTGCCGCGGAGCGCGCGTGCCGATGCCGGTGCCCGTTCCCACGCCGAGGTTGCCAGCGATGCAGCCGCGCTCCTCGCGGCGCAGGCCCTCGCTCGTGTGGACCGTGACCTCCTCCACGAAGCAGGTCGCGCCGAAGCCCGCGCCGCTGCCACCCATGCCTTCGAGCGGCACGGTGCCTCCGCCATCCCCGCCGGCGCCGCGACCGACGCCGCGCATGTCGAGCCCGTCGCCGCCGAGATCCGCCGCGCGATCGACGCCCTCGATGCGCGTCCCGACGTACGGGGAGCGCTCGCTGGGTGCGCGCGCGAAGGCTCGCGAGAGCGCTGCCAGGGCTCCGAGGGCATCGGGCGCGTCCGCGGTCCGGGCGTGCGCGACGCGTCGCGTGGCGCGCGCGCCCGCCGGCGCCCGTCCCGGATCGACGCCCCCGAGCGCACCGCCACCCTCCCCCTCGGCGGCTCCGGCGCGCGAGGCCCTCGCCGGCGCCAGCACCGCGGGGAGCTCGACGCGCACGCTCGGCCGCAGCGGCGCGAGCTCGGGATCGAGCGAGAGCGCGGGCACCTGCGGCGGCGCGAGCCAGGCGAGCCCGAAGAAGAGCCCATGGAGCAGCGCCGAGGTCAGGAGCGCACGACCTCGCTCGTCACGCTCGCGCGGCACCGGCTCCCAGGCAATCGCTTCCACGCCCGTTCGGACAGCGGGCCGTGACGCGAGTTCCCGCCCTCACAGCGGCGGTCGCGACGCTTGATCGCGTCGCTCTCTTGCTGTTCCTTTCCCCCGAGGGGCTGCCCGCAGCCCCTCGCCCACACCGGCAAAGCCGGATGTGGGGCCCCTCCCGCCGAGCCGCGCGATCACGTTGGTTTCGGTTCCCTCAACCAACGTGATCGACGCTGTCACTCCCCGCGAGCTCGTAGGCAGAGTTGCCCACGAACGACGGCGGCAGACTGCGAGCGTGCGGGCTCCGTGCTCAGGCCGCGGCGGAGCGCGACGTGCGCATCCGTCCGAAGGCCACGAGCCCAGAGAGGCCTGCGACGACGAGCCAGTAGACGAGCTCACCGTGCTCGGCCACGCCGGAGAAGAGGTGCACGACGCAGAAGAGCAGCATCTCGCCCGCGATCACGAGCGCCGCCACGGGCGCGACCGCGCGGAAGCGAGCGCCGAAGGCGGGGAGCAGGAGCCCGGCGGCGCAGATCACTTCGAGCCCTGCGAGGCCGAGCCAGGCGGCATGCGGGAGCGCCGCGAGCGAGGGCACCGCCTCTTCGGAGCTCGAGAGCTTCCAGAGCGCACCGACGAGCGTGTGGAGCGCGAGCAGGATCTGCAGAGCCCAGAGCGCGATGTTCATGCGCTTGCTCTACCGAACGCTGCTCGACCTCGCTTCTCCGAAACTGCGAGCTTGCGACCGCGGCGATCAGCAGTGCCGGCCGTGACCGGCGGGATCGTAGGGATCGCTGTCGCTGCACGAGCGATACCCGCCGCCGCAGTGCCGTCCGTGACCGGCCGGATCGTAGGGATCGGAGTCGGAGCAGCTCGGCGGGGCGCCGCAGTGGCGCCCGTGGCCGGCCGGATCGTAGGGGTCACTGTCGCTGCAGCTCGGGTAGCCCCCGCAGCGACGCCCGCGGCCCACCGGATCGTAGGGGTCGCTGTCGCTGCAGCTCGGGTAGCCCCCGCAGTGCCGCCCACGGCCGCCCGGATCGTAGGGATCGGAGTCGGAGCAGCCCTGTGCCTCGGCCGTCGACGCGGTCGACGCGACGCCGACCACCGCCATCGCGGCCGTCGCTCCGCCGATGACGCCGAGCGCGGCGCGGCGCCCCACACGCTCGGTCTGGATGTCGTCGATCTCCAACGTCTTCTTCGGGTCGCGGCTCATGGTCTTCCCTTCGTGCTGGCCGGTGCGACGTACGCACCGCCTCGGGTATTCGCGAGAAGGTGCGGGCCGCGGGCGAAGAGCGCAACGCACGTGCCGTGAGACCGCTCCGGTGCAGTGTCAGCGCCGCCGCGATCGCTCGGGGCGCGCGAGGAGCTTCTCGTAGGCGCGCGTGATGTCGCGGAACGCCTCGTCGCTGCCTCCGCGATCGGGATGGGCCTCGAGCGCTTTCACGCGGTAGGCGCGCTTGATCTCGCGAGGGCTCGCGCCCGGTACGAGGCCGAGGCGCTCCCACGCCGACACCGGGGCCGCCTTCGGCTCGGCCCGCGGAGTCTTTCGCACGGGCGGGGGCGGCGGCGCCTCGCCCCGCAAGGTCCGGTTGAAGGCGCGCGCCCAGTAGGGCTCCACGGGCGAGAGATGGCGCCCCGCGACGCGCTCGGCCTCGGCGAGCGCCTCCTCGAACGTGCGCGCGCCGCCGTTCGAGGCGTCGGGCTTGCGGAAGGGCGCGTACGACGGCGCGCCCGTCCACCACGCGGCCCAGAAGAAGCGGCCCCGCGCCGTCGCGGTGATCGAGACCACGGCGCTCGCGAGCTCGCTCATCGCCGCGCTTCCGATTCCCGCACGGTGGGAGCCTACGTGACCTCAAGTCGGCGCGCATTTCGTCCGAAGAGGGCGATCGAGCGGGCCGTGCGCGGTCTTCCGCGGGAGGTGCCAATGCAGCAATCGACGCAAGCGAGCGCGACACCCGTGGTGTGGGCGCTCCTGCTCCGAGGGAAAGAACACCGCGTCGGTGCCGACGGGCTCCTCGTCGGGCGCGCCGAAGAAGCGCAGGTGCGGATCTCCGATCCGCTCGTCTCGCGGCGGCACGCGTTCGTCCGCGTGGAGGGGGCCCGACTCGTGGTGGAAGATCTCGGCAGTCGCGATGGCGTTCGGGTGAACGGGCAGCGCATCGATGGGCCGACGCCGCTCGGCCACCGCGATCGGATCGCGATCTGCGCGCACGAGCTGATCGTGGTGGACTCCGAGCGGATGCGCCGCGAGCGCGCGCCGACGGCCTCCCATCGCGCGGTCGCGCGCATGGCGGAGCCCGAGCGGCGCCCCGATGGCGAGCGCACCGGGCAGTCGAGCTTGGTCGATCTCGTGCTCGCGAGCGCCGAGGACGCGCTCGCGCGCGGCGACTCGGCCGACTGCGCCTTCAAGCTCGGGCGCATGCTCGAGTCGCTCCAGGCGAGCGAGCGCGGCGGCGGCGAAGACGCGTCGATCGTGCGGCGCTTCTCGGTGTGCGCGCTGCGCGCGGCGGCGATGCTCGGCCGGGCCGAGTGGATCGACGCCGTGACCGAGCTCCACGCGGTGCGCGCGCGCGTGATGCAAGCGGCGACGCTCGACGCCCTCGACGCGGCGCTGAGCCGCAACCCCCGCTACGACACCTCGCGCCTGCGCACCTACGTGCGCGCGATCGAGGCACGCGAGGGCGAGATGCAGACCTACGAGCGATTCTGCCTCGAAGGCCTGCGCGAGCAGCTCTCCCGCACGCCGCGCTGAAAGCGTGAGCGCCCGGAGCCGTTCGCGGCCGCGCGGCGCGCTCGCGGCTCAGCGCCGGCGATTGCGCTCCTCGATCTCGCGGGCGCGCGCGAGAAATGCGTCGTTCCGCGAGCCCTGCGCGCCCTCGCGCTCCGTGCGCGCCGCGTCGAGATCGACGACGACCTCCCCGGTGGTCGCGATGCGCACGGGCACGACCTTGCCAGGCCCGACGTAGAGGCCCTCGCCCATCGTGCGATGCATGCGGCTCACGGCCTCGTACGCCGCGCCCCCCGGCGGGCGGACCTCGAGGATGAGCGTCGAGGCGAAGGCGACGATGCGGCGGCTGCTGCTCTTCGAGGGCTGCGTCATCTCGTCCTTGATCAACGCCGTCGCGGCCTTGCCTTCGCGCAGGATCCGACGACGACGCCACCACGGAATGCCGCCCCACTCGCGCGCGTCGATCCACGCCTGGAGCCCGACGATCGACGCGAAGAGCGACACGAGGAACGCGGGCACCCAGAAGGCCGGGGACATGCTGCACGAGCGTCTCGCGTCGCCTGCGCGCGCGCAACACGGGCAGGTCGCGGCTCGCGCGGACCCGCGCACCGTGAGACGCTGAGGCGTGCTCACGTCGGTTCAGCCCACGCTACGGAGGCTCTGCGACGCCCTCGACGGCTCCGGTGCGTTGCTCGTCGACGCCACACGGGCGCCGCTCGCGTGGGAGGGCTCGAGCGACGGTAGCGACGAAGCGCTGCGTCGCTCGCTCCTCGGCGAGATGGCCGCGCGCGAAGCGCTGTGGCGCCGCGTGGGCCACGGCGGATCGTTCACGACGAGCGACGGCGCACTCGTGTGGATGGAGGACGTGAGCGAGACGCACGCGGTGCTCGTCGTCCTTCCGAAGGGCGCCAGCCTGGGCCTCGCGCGGCTGCGCGGGAAGCCTTGGCTCCTCGCGCTCGGCCGCGTGCTCGCGCAGGGCGGGCCCGACGACGGGGGCCAGGGCGGCGCTCCGCGGGCGGCGGCACGCCTTCCCTGACCGCGTCGCGCGGGCGTCACTCGGCGGGCGCGGCGCCGTCGTCCTTCGTGCGGAGCGGCACGAGATCGGCGCAGCGCTACGCTCCGCGCATGCTGCTGAAGATCGTCCAGGCTGGGCATCCCGTGCTGCGCGAGCGAGCGCGCGACCTCACGCCGGACGAGATCCGCTCGGCCGAGACGCGACAGCTCATCGAGCTGATGCGCGAGACGATGCGCGACGCGCCAGGTGTCGGGCTCGCGGCGCCACAGGTCGGTGTGCCGCTGCGGATCGCCGTGATCGAAGACTCGGCCGAGGTCGACGACGAGGTTCGGACGGCGCGCGAGCGCGTGCCCGTGCCCTTCCACGTGATCGTCAACCCGGTGCTCCGCCTCCTGCCGGGCGACGACGTGACCTTCACCGAAGGCTGCCTCAGCGTGCGCGGCTACGTGGCCCGCGTGGCGCGTGCGCGCCGCGTCCACGTGGAGTGCCTCGACGAGCACGGCACGCCGCGCGTGATCGATGCGAGCGGCTGGTACGCCCGCATCCTCCAGCACGAGATCGATCACCTCGACGGCACGCTCTACGTGGATCGCATGGACACGCGCACGTTCGCCGACACGCGCGAGTGAGGTTTCCGGGCTTCGGCGGGCCGCGTTCACCCGCGGCTGCCTGTCGTTGTACCATCCTCGCTGCGATGCGCGCTCCGCTACGGCTGCTGCTTGCCATGCTCGGGCTCTGCGGATGCGGGCACGCGAATCTCGTCGAGGACGCGGCCGAGAACGACGCATCGGTCGTATCGATCGATGCCGGCATCGACGCGCGCGAGGACGACGCGGCCGTGCCCGAGGACGCAGCGGCCACGCCCGACGACGTAGGCGACGACGTGGGAAACGATGCCGCGAGCGACCCCGATGCGGGCCTGCCGGCGGGCGCGCATCTCGTCGGCGCAGGCGCGACCGGACCGCGCTTCACGTGGGTCGGCGATCGCCCGATGCTCTCGTGGAACTACACGGCGCGCGGGACGGCGCGCCTGCGCTACGTGGACACCAGCGGCCTCCCGATGGAGCGCGTCGACCTCGGAGCGATCCCGGGCGTCGGCGCGCCCCGACACCTCTGGGGCTTCGACTTCGACGGCACGTCGCTCGGCGTGATCGCCGACGCAGACGGAAGAGTGAACGCTCGGCGAGGTGCGGTGTCCGGCCGCTTCGCGCTCGACGGAACGCCGTACGCCACGTGGACACCGCGCCCGGTCATGGAGCTCACGTATGCGCTCGTCGCGCTGCCGAGCGCGCCGGGCTGGGCGACGGCCGGGCTACGTACCGCCCCACTCTGGGGCACCCTCAACCCGGTCGTGCCGGCCGATCTCACTCTCTTCGATGGCGACGCGGTGCCACTCGCGCCGACGGAGCTCTTTCGACAGACGTTCTCGGCGACGATCGGGCGCAACGGCGACCGCGCCCTCGCAGCTTGGGAAGACGACTCGTGGGACGCCTTCCGATGCCAGGCGCGGGAGATCGACCCGAGCGGTGCGCTCGCCGACGACGTGTTCCGATTCACGTGCGGCAACGTCGGTCTCAACGTCGTGGCGCACGGCAGCGGCTACGTGATCTCGAGCTACCCGCCCTACGGGCCGATCTACCTCACGCAGGTCGATCCGCCGAGCGCATCGGTGGTGACCGAGATCATGATCCCCAACACCGCGGGCGCGGTTGCACTGCACCAAGTCGTGGTCGCGAGCGACGCGGCGGGAGCGCGGCTCGCCATGGCCGTCGTGACCGCGACCGGCCTTCCGGGCATGCACACGCTCTACGTCCAGGAGCTCGACCCTCTCACACTCGAGACGCGCGGCGACCCCGTGCTCCTGCGTGCGTTCCCGGACGGTCTGGTCTCGGGCGGCGTCGCGTGCACGTGGACGGAACGAGGCTTCCTCGTCGCGTGGACCGAAGGAAGCCTCGCAGGGCCCGGACCCTGGTCGACCTACACGCTGCTGAGCGCCCTCTGACGCGCCGCAACGCGGCGGCGCTCGACGCTGCGCCGGAGCGGCTCAGCGCCTCTTCTTCGGCAGATCTCACTCCGCCGCGGTGGCGTCGTCCTTCGTGCGGAGCTGCACGAGTCGATCCTTCTGGATGCGCTTGGCCGCGTCCGGATCGACGAAGTCGCTGTGGCAGAGGCCCTTGCCGACCTCGGCGTCCACGACCTTCTTCGTCTTGCCGGCGAGGCGGTGGATCTCGTCGGGCGCGAGCACGCCGCGCGCTTCGAGCATCTGCTGCTGCTCGGGCGTGAGCGCGGCGCTCTTCTTGGCCTTGTCCCACGCGTAGGCGGGATCCTTGCCGCTGCCGAGCTCCAGGATCTCCTTGCTGATGCGCACGCTGCACCAGTCGTGGCCGCACATCGCGCAGAAGTCGGTGTCCACGTCGAGGTCCTCGTCGTGCAGCGCGCGCGCGTACTCGCCGTCGAACGCGAGGTCGAAGTGCTTCTCCCAGTTCAGCGCGGCGCGCGCCTTCGTGAGCTCGTCGTCCCAGTCGCGCGCGCCGGGAATGCCGAGCGCCACGTCGGCCGCGTGCGCGGCGATCTTGTAGGCGATGCAGCCCTGCTTCACGTCGTCCTTCTTCGGAAGGCCCACGTGCTCCTTGGGCGTCACGTAGCAGAGCATGCTCGCGCCGTGATAGGCGGCCGCCGTCGCGCCGATGCACGACGTGATGTGGTCGTAGCCGGGGAACACGTCGGTCACGAGCGGCCCGAGCACGTAGAAGGGCGCGCCGTGACAGAGCGTGCGCTGGAGCTTCATGTTCAGCTCGATCTGATCGAAAGGCACGTGGCCGGGTCCCTCGACCATCACCTGGCAGCCGCGGCGCCAAGCGCGCTCGGTGAGCTCACCGAGCGTCTCGAGCTCCGCGAGCTGCGCCGCGTCCGTCGCGTCGGCGAGGCCTCCGGGGCGCAGGCCGTCGCCGAGCGAGAAGCTCACGTCGTGCTCGCGCATGACGTCGCAGATCGCTTCGAAGTGCTCGTACATCGGCGACTCCTTGCCGTGCACGAGCATCCACTTCGCCAGCAGCGATCCGCCGCGCGAGACGATGCCGATGAGCCGCTTCTGCACGAACGGCAGGTGCGCCCGCCGCACACCCGCGTGGATGGTGAAGTAGTCGACGCCCTGCGCGGCCTGGTGGCGGAGTGAGTCGAGGATCACGTCGATCGTGAGGTCCTCGATCTTGCGGCCGAGAATCATCGAGTAGATCGGCACCGTGCCGATCGGCACCGTGCTGTTCTTCACGATGGCCTCGCGGCAGGCGTCGATGTCGCCGCCGGTCGAGAGGTCCATGACGGTGTCGGCGCCCCACTTCACCGACCAGCGCATCTTCTCGACTTCTTCGTCGGTGCCCGACGAGACGGGCGAGGCGCCGAGGTTCGCGTTGATCTTGGTGCGCGTCGCGCGGCCGATCGCCATCGCGTCGAGCTTGTGGCCGAGGTGCACCTTGTTCGCCGGGATGATCATGCGGCCGGCGGCGATCTCGTCTCGGACCTGCTCCGCCGTGAGATGCAGCTCCTTCTCGGCGACGCGCTTCATCTCCGGCGTGACGATGCCGAGGCGCGCGTGCTCGAGCTGCGTGACCGGGACGAACCCGGCGGGCGCGATCGCGAAGCCGGTCTCCTTCGAGCGCGTCCAGCCGTCGGGCAAGAAGTCCCACGCGGTCTTCGTGGACGGGGCCGGCATGCCCGGCGTGTCGGGCGAGCTGAACGAGAGCGGCCCGCCGACGTCGGGCGCGTTCGCGAACGAGCCGGGCGTGGTGCCGGCGCGCGTGGAGGAGGGGTTGTGCGCGCCGCGAAGCGGGAGCGTCCAGCGAGAGGTCGTGGTCATGGGAAGGATCTCCGTGCGCCGAAGCGCCTCTGCGTCGCATTCCCTACGCCGGTGTGAGCCGGATCAGGTTCCCGGGTCTCGGCAGGAGTGGTCCGCACTGCGGACCCGACCATGGGTCGGCCCGGCTTCGCCGGGCACTCGTGCCGGTTGTTCTCAGCCCCGGGCCATCAGTGGCACGGAGCACCCCGAGCGACGTGTGAGCGCGGACCGTAGCACGCGGAGCGACGCGCTCGCGGCTCTCGCAGCGATCGGTGGACCGCGCCCCACCAGTACGCGAGACTCGCCGCCCCATGGACAAGCTCGTCCTCGCCTCGCTCTGTTTGCTCGTCGCCGTGGGATGCGGGGGCGCGCTTCGCGATCGCCTGCGTCACCGCGCCTCCGCCGACCTCGTGTGCCCCGCCGGGTCCATCACGCTCGAGGACGTCGGCGCTGGTGGCTGGCACGCGGCGGGATGCGGCAGCCGTGCGCGCTACGTGTGTGCGAGCCGCGTCTGCGCGCTCGAGGGCGAGATCGAGCGCACGAGCGCGAGCGGCGGCGACGTGTCGCTCGTGGTGGCGCCGTTCGCGTGCACGGCGATGGGCGCAACCCAGACGGATGCGGCGGAGATCCAGCGAGCGCTCGCCGATCGGGCCCCGGCGATCGCGGACTGCGGGGCCACCCACTTCGCCATCGGCGTCGAGCGGGGTCTGCAGCAGGTCAGCGTTCTCTCTGCCAACTGAAGCTGCCCCGAGTTCGTGGACGGTTTGATTATGCAGCAAGCGAAGCGACCTTGGACTTCAATTCGAATTCGATCGGGCTCACGTAGTTGAGATGCGAGTGCCTCCGCTCGACGTTGTAGAAGCGCTCGATGTAGTCGCCGATGGAGGTCACGGCATCGGCCCGCGTAGCGTAGTCCTCGTCGTCGATGAGCTCGGCCTTGATGGTCGCGAAGAAGCTCTCGGCGACCGCGTTGTCCCAGCAGTCACCCTTGCGGCTCATGCTCTGCGCGATGCCGAGCGTCGTGAGCGCGCGTCGGTACTCCTCGCTCGCGTAGGGCGCTCCGCGGTCCGAGTGATGGACGAGCCCGCGAGGAGGTCTGCGCTGCGCGCTCGCCATCGCGAGAGCGGCGAGCGCGAGCTTCGTGTCGTTGGTGTCGCTCGTCGCCCAGCCGACGACGCGGCGCGCGAAGAGGTCGATGATCGCCGCGAGGTAGAGCCAGCCCTCGTGCGTCCAGACGTAGGTCACGTCGGTGACCCAGACCTCGTTCGGCGCGCTCGCGGTGAAGTCGCGCTCGAGCACGTTCGGCGAGATGGCCTCTGCATGTCGCGAGTCCGTCGTCGCGCGGTATCGACGTCTCCGCCGTGCGAACAGCCCGTTCTCGCGCATGAGCCGAGCGACGCGCTTGCGGCCGACGCGCACGCCGCGAGCGCGCAGGTCGGCGTGGATGCGCGGGCTGCCGTAGCGACCGCGGCTGCGTCGATGGACCGCCGCGACGTCGAGCGCGAGACGCGCGTCGCTCTTCGCGCGCTCGGGCTCGGGACGCGCGCGCCACGCGTAGAATCCGCTCGGCGAGACGCCGAGCACGCGACACAGCATCGCGACGGGGAAGGCCACCATCCGCGCGAGGATGAACGCGTACTTCATGCGTTCTCCTTCGCGAAGAAGGTGGCCGCCTGTTTTAGGATTTCGCGCTCCATGCGGAGCTGCTTGTTCTCGCGCCGCAGCTTGGCGAGCTCCTCACGCTCGGCCGTCGTCAGCGCGCCCGGCGCTCCGCGACCCGCGTCGACCTCCGCGCGGGCGTACCACTCGCGCAGCGACGTCTCCGTCAGGTCGAGGTCCTTCGCGACCTGCGTGATGCTGCGGTCGCCGACGTGGCAGAGCCGCACCGCCTCCGCCTTGAACTCCTCCGTGAACTTCCTTCGCGCTCGTCTCGACATCGAACACTCCTCGCGCATCTTCGCGCCATTCGGGGTGTCCACGAAACCGGGGGATCTTCAAACCGCGCACGCACGTGCGTCTCGACCGCGCTGAGCTCGCTCGCGATCCTGTCGCAGGCGGGCGTGGTTCTCCAGTGCGACCTCAGGAACTGACGAGCCCTCTCGAAGCGCCCGGCCAACGCACGGGTAGATGTCAGAAGAAGCCCTCGTCGCCGTCGTGCGAGCCCGTGTCGGAAGGCACCGCGTAGGCGGCCCATACGAAGAGGACGAGGCGCCGCTCCTCGTCAGTCGTCGGCGCGGGCTCGACGCTCGTCACGACGACGCGCTCTTCGGGATGCCCCGTGACCCAGCCGACGATGTGACCGCCCTCGATCGCGTAGCTCGGGCTCTGCTGGCCGTCCTCGTGGATGCACGCGAGGTGCGCGTCGGGCGTGAGGTGGCAGTGGAGATCCTGCGCGGGCCGGGAGCCTTGGGCGACGTCGTCCCCTTCGCCGCGCAGCTCGCCGTCGCTGGGGCGAAGCGAGAACGCGACGCGTCCGTCCGACGGACGGCGGAGGACGAAGTCGGGGCCGACGACCCACTCGCGCTCGGTGGGCGCGGGGCCCGACGCGATCTGATCGAAGAAGTGCGCGCTCTCGTCGAGCACGAGGTAGGCGCCCGTCGTGCCGTCGGCGTTCGCGAGCGCGATACGGAATGCGAAGCGCGGGAGCGCTGCGGGAGGAGAGGCGGGTCGCCAGATCTCGGCGTCGGCGCTCGGGGCCGCGGAGGGGTGCTCGGTCGCCGGCGCATCGGCCACAGGCTCGCTCGCGGGCGTCGCGCGCGGGGTCGTCGTTGCGGGCTCCGTCGTCGCCGTCGCGCTCCCACAGGCCGTGAGCCAGAGCATCGAGGCGAAGGTCGAGATCGCACGTGCGCGCATCGAGCGCATGTTGTCATCGTGGGCCCGGTTCGCCATGCTGATCGCGTGAGCGCGCCCGGACGAAAGCCCGCGACCGAGGCGGACTTCTTCGCCATCCCGGAGCACGAGCGCTGGCACGAGCTCTACGACGGCCAGGTGGTCGAGCGCGCCGCGCCGAGCGGCGAGCACTCGAACGCGCAGAGCGGGGTGATCAGCGTCATCAAGCCTCGCTATCAGCGTCGCGGTGGCGGTCCCGAGGGACCGGGCGGCTGGTGGATCTATTCCGAAGCCGAGATTCGCCTGTCTCCGACGAAGATCGTGCGCCCAGACGTATCGGGGTGGCGTCGCGAGCGCTGCCCGGAAGCGCCACGCGGCGTGGTCATCGAGCTGCGCCCCGACTGGGTCTGCGAGGTCGTGTCCCCATCGAACGCGAGCGAGGACATGGTTCGCAAGCTCAACCTCTATCGCGAGGCTGGCATCTCTCACTATTGGACGGTCGAGCTCCGTGACGAGCTCCTCACGGCTCACCGACTCCGCGAGGGCGCATGGATGATCGCGCTCCGCGCAGAGCGCCACGAGATCGTGCGCGCCGAGCCCTTCGACGCGATCGACTTCCCGGTCGGCGTGCTCTTCGGCGACGACCCGCCGTGACGAACGAGGTCGTCGTCCTCGCCACGCGGATCGAGCTCGGGCTCGCGGACCTCGGCGAGCTCTCCGACTTCGTCGATCGACGGATCGCCGAGGGCGCGCCCGTGGAAGGCGAGCTGCTCGAGCTCGCGACGCCGCTTGAGCTCGCGATCGACGACGTCTCCTCGCGGCTCGCGCGGCTCAGCGGGGAGCCCCCCGCGCGCGCCGCGGCGATGCGCGTGCTCGTCGTGACCAAGCTCTTCGACGAGGGGCGGCTCACGCTCGAGCGTGCGGTCGGCTACCTCGCCGTGCGCGTCGCGCCGCAGCTGCCGAAGCCGCTCGACGGAACGTGCGGCGCGCTCGACGACATCCTCGCGCTCGCGCTGAGCGGCACCTACGGGACGCGCGAGATGGTCGCCCAGGCGATGCGCGCGCTGGCCGACGACTGCGCCTTCTTCCTCGCGTCCTGACGCTACGAGAGGCGCCGCTCGGCGAAGATCTCGTACGCCGGCTCGCCCGGCTGCTTCACGCGCCGGCCCGTGTAGAGCGCGAGGCGATCGAGGTGCAGCACGCCCTCGCCGCGGGTCCTCGCCGCCCATCGCACCGCCGCCTCGCGCTCGCTCGGCGTGGCCTTCGCGTGCAGGCGCGCGATCGTCACGTGCGGCAGCGGCGCGCGCATCTCCTCGGCGACGCCGGCCGCCGGGAGCGCGACGCGTTGGACGGCGCGCATCGCGTCGGCCACCGCGGACGCGTCTTCGAGCAGCGCCGAGAGCGCCGTCCAGCGCCCCTCGGGCCCGAGCGGAGAGACCGCGCCGAGCCGCGCCTCCATGGGCGCGAGGCTCACGCTGCATGCCGCATCGAACGCGGCGCGCGCTCGCTCGAGACCCACGCCGCCGAAGAACGCGAGCGTCACGTGGACGTCGGCCGCGTGCAGCGGGCGCACGCGCGGCGGCAGCGCCTCGACGAGCCTCGCGCGCCACGGCCCATCGACCACCACCAGCGCCAGGAACGAGCTCGGAGCACCACCGGCCACGCGCGTAGGGTACGTGAGCACGCGCGCGCGAGGGCTCCCTTCGAGCAGCTATGCTGCGCGCCGATGCGTCGGCTCCGGCTCTCTCTCCTCTTCCTTCTCGCCCTCCTCTCGCTCACCGGCTGCGGCCGGCAGACCTGCGCCGGCTCGCGCGATCCGAGCTGCCGGACGGCCACTCCCTGCGCCGCCCTCACCTACGCGTGCAGCGGCGGCACGAGCGCCGTGCACGTGCTCGCCTCGGGCGATGCGATCCCGGTCGGCCCCGACGTGCTCGCCTCGCCGGGCGACGTCGTGCTCGAGAACGACCAGATCCGCGTCGTCATCGACGCGATCGATCACCCGCACTACGTCGCGCCCACGGGCGGCAACGTGCTCGACCTCGTCTCGCAGGACGGCCTCGAGGACTCGCTCACGCACCTCTTCCACGGCGTGGGGCTCTTGCCGGCCGACACCATCGCCTACGACACGCTCTTCCTCGACGACGGCGAGGGCTACGCGGCGGTCGAGGTGCGCGGCGCGCTCGCGGGGCATCCGGATGCGGTCGTCGCGACGCGCTACGAGGTCCGCCCCTGCGAGCCCGGCCTGCGCATCCGCACGGAGATCGTGAACGAGGGCGCCGACGCGCAGACCTGGGCGCTCGTGGACGCGTGGTACTGGAGCGGGCGCGAGACGCTGCCCTTCGCGCCCGGCGTGGGCGCGGGCTTCGAGCAAGGGGGCTTTCTGAGCCCGCTCGTCTCGAGCTGGATCGCGCAGCCCTACTTCGCGGCGGGCTCGCACGCGGCCGAGGTCGCGTACGGCGAGGTCTCGTGCAACGTGCCGCTCTACGGCTTCCACGCCGAGCAGCTGAGCGCCGTCGGCCCCGCGCCACGCGTCGTCCCGCCGCGCGACGCCGAGGTCTTCGAGCGATTCGTCGTCGTCGAGCCGACGAGCGCCATCGCCGGGCCCGTCGATCAGCTGCTCGAGGCGCGCCGGCAGCTGCACGGCGAGGCCTTCACGACGCTGAGCGGCCTCGTGAGTGCGCCGGCCGGCACCACGCTCGGCCGCGAGGCGCGGGCGAGCTTGCTGATCGAGCAGGGCACCGCCGCGCAGGCGCGCTCGGCGCGCACGCCCGTCACGCAGGTCACGCCCGACGCGAGCGGCCACTGGTCGGCGCGCGTCCCGGCGGGCCATCCCTACGTGATCGTGGCCGAGGCCTTCGGCCGCGAGGCCGCGCGTGCCGAGATCGTCGCCACGGGCGAGAGCGTCGATGCGGGCACGCTGGCGCTCGAAGGCGCCGCGCACGTGGTGCTGCACGTCACCGTCGACGGCGCGAGCGACTACGCGCAGGTCTTCGTGACGCCGGCCGACGACGCGACGCAGGAGGCCGTCGAGGCGCAGCTCTTCGGCGGCTTCGCGACCTGCGCGCCGCTCCTCGGCGCGAGCACCGGCGGCTCGCCCGCATGCGATCGCGTGCTCGTGCACGACGACGTCGAGGTGGAGCTGCCGCCCGGGCACTACGCGTTCTACGCGACGGCCGGCCCCTTCGCGTCGATCGCGCGCGGCGAAGCGACGCTCGCCGTCGGCGACACGACCACGGTCTCGCTCGCGCTCGTCACGATGCCGGTGCTCCCGAGCGGCGTGCTCTCGGGCGACTTCCACGTGCACGGCGCCGCGAGCTTCGACTCCACGATCCCCGACCTCGATCGCGTGGAGGCCTTCCTCGCGGCGCGCGTCGACGTGCTCGCGACGACCGATCACGACGTGGTGCACGACTACGCGGCGGCCCGCGCGCTCCTGCACGCCGACGATCGCGTCCGTGTGATGGTCGGCCTCGAGGCCACCGGGCACATCCTCTTCGACCTCGTGCCGGGCGCCGAGCTGCCGCAGGTGATCGGTCACTGGAACGTGTGGCCGCTCCCGATCGATCCCGAGGGCACCTACCGCGGCGCGCCCTGGGACGAGCTCGTCGAGCCCGGCCCGCTCATGGATCGCTTCGTCGAGGCGGGCTGGCCGGCGGCAACCGGGATCGTGCAGCTCAATCATCCCTGGGCGCCCGCGCAGGTCGGTCGCGATCTCGGCTTTCCACGCGCGGTCGGCGTGGACGCGCGCGTGCCGCTGCCGCGCACGGATCGCACGGGCTGGGACGGCACCGGCCCCGGCCTCGTGATGCGCACCGTGCCGGGCTCGCACTTCGGCAACGCCGACTACCAGACGCAGGAAGTGATGAACGGCACCGAGAACGAGGACCTCATGCCGTATCGCGCGTACTGGTTCTATCTCTTGAATCAAGGGATCGTGCGCGCCGGTACGGCGAACAGCGACTCGCACTCGCTCGTCGACAGCGTGCTCGGCACCCCACGCACGCTGGTGTGGTCGGACGAGACGGTCGCCGACTTCGACGAGGTCGCGTTCGATGCCGCGATGCGCGACGGCCACATGGTGGGAACGAACGGGCCGGTGATCGTCGCGTCGATCGACGGAACCGCGCCGAGCACCTCGCCGCTCGTGCCGGCGAGCGATGCGCAGCTCGCGATCCGCGTGGTGGCGGCGCCCTGGGTGCCGGTGAGCGAGGTGCGCATCGTGGTGAACGGGCAGGTCGCGCGCACGCTGGCGGCGGAGCTGACGCAGCCGACCGATCCCCTCGGCACGGCGCCCGTCGTGCGCTTCGACGGCGCGCTCGCGCTGAGCGAGCTCGGCCTCGTGCCGGGGACCGACGCGTGGATCGTCGTCGAGGCGGGCGAAGGGCTCCCGCCGGTTGCCGATCTCGACTGCGACGGCATCCCCGACACGGGCGATGGCGACGGCAACGGCGTGGCGGACTGGCGCGACGTGGACCGCAACGACGACGACGTGGTCGATGCGCGCGACATCGCCGGGATCGTGATGGTGCCGGGCTGCGATCGCGATGCGACGGTAGGCCCGATGCCGCGCACGCCGCGAGGGCCGCGCGACGGAGCCCGCTACGCGTTCGCGGTCGTGACGCCGGGCGCCTACGCGTACTCGTTCACGAACCCGTTCCTGCTCGACTGGGGCGGCGATGGATTCGATGCGCCGGGGATCGGAGGTGCGCCGTGAAGCGCGCCGTGTGGTGGGCGCTCGTCGCATCGTGGCTGCTCGCGCCGATGGCGCGTGCGCAAGAGGGGAGCGACGGCGCGAGCGACGCCGCGGTCGTGAGCGAGGCGGGCATCGTCAGCGAGAGCGAGGTCGCGAGCGAGCACGAGGTTGCGAGCGAGAGCGAGGTTGCGAGCGAGAGCGACGCCGGCATCGTCAGCGAGAGCGACGTCGCGAGCGATCGCGAGAGCGAGATCGCGCCGACTCCGCCCACGGCGTGCCCCTGGACCTCGCGCCAGCTCGGCCCGAGCAGCGCGCCGCTCCTCGACGGCATGCTCGGTGTGCCGCGGCGTGCCTGCTTCCGCACCGAGGTCGCGCTCGCCGGAGACGCGTCGCTCATCGCCGAGCCCTCCAACTTCTACGGCAACATCCGCGTCGGCGGCCGGCTCTCGGGTAGCGTGAACGTCGACGACCTCGTCGAGATCTTCGGCTCGTTCGAGGCCCTCCGCTACCAGTCGCTGATCTCGGCGGTGAGCACGAGCTACCTCGGCACCGGCTATCTCACGCTCGGCGGCTCGCTCCGGCTCGCCGCCGACACCGAGCGCCGCTGGGCCGCCTGGGCGCGCGTCGTCCTGCCGACCACGAGCGGCCTCGATCAGAACAGCCAGCCGCTCGCGCTCGAGCTCGGCACGAGCGGCGAGTGGAACGCGCACCCGAACCTGCGCCTGCACGCCGCGCTCTCCGTGCTCGGATCGGTCGGCGTCTCGAGCCTCGCGCCGCCGCTCCCGCGCGGAGGGGTCCGCGCGATGGGCGGCGCCGACTGGATCCCCTACGAGTGGCTCTCGTTCCAGCTCGAGGTGCAGACGGGCTTCGGCTACCGCGAGGGCCTCGACTTCGTCGCGCTCTCCGGCGGCGCGCGCCTCGGCCTGGGCGATCGCATCGGCGTCGACCTGAGCGTGCTCTGGCCCTTCCTCGGCGCCGAGCGCGCGCTCGCTGCCGCCCAGCTCGGGATCTCGGGGCGCTTCGACGATCCCTGATCAGCGAGCCTCGACGCCGGCGCCCGCCGCGAGCCGGTCGTCGAAGGCGCGGATCGCCCGCGCGAGCGCCTCGGGCGCATCGAGCATCACGTACGTGCGCGCACCGGGCACGAACCGCGCGCGCGCCCCGAGGATCTTCCGCGCGAAGCGCTCGGCGAGCTCGCGGCGGAAGTAGGGATCTTCGTCGCCCCACACGAGCTCGATCGGCACGGGGCTCGCGGCGAGGCGCTCGGCGGCCTCGAGCGTGACCCCCGGCCCTGCGCCGCGCATGAACTTCGCGAGGTCCTCGCGTACGCCACGGTCGCGCGCGCCCGGGAGCGACCACCGCCGCACGTCCTGCCGCGTGATGCCGCGCGCGAGGCCGCCCCACGCGGTCGGTGCCAGCCCGAGCACCGGGGCCCACGCGAGCGCCCGCAGCATCGCCGCCGCGAGCCATGGCCGCTCGGCGACGCGCTTCAGGTACGCGTAGGCGAGCGGCGGGAAGACCTCGAGCGCGTCGCAGTTCGTCAGCACGAGCCCACGCACGCGCGCGCGATGCCGCGCGGCCACGAGCTGGGAGACGGCGCCGCCCGAGTCGTTGGCCACGATCGTGAGCGCGCCGAGCCCGAGCGCGTCGGCGATCTCGACGACGAGGTCCGCCACGTCCGGCGGCGCGAGCGCAGCGTCGCTCTGCATCGCCCGTGCGTGCGAGCCGAGCGGCAGCGTCGGCACGTAACAGCGGTGGGTGCGGGCGAGCTCCGCCGCGACCGGCGCCCAGAGATCCCCCGCGACCAGCGCGCCGTGCACGAAGAGGAGCGGGGCCCCCTCGCGCGGGCCCGCGATCGTCACCTCGATGGAGCCCCGCGGCGTCTCGATCCAGCGCGTCTCGGCATCTCGCGTCATCGGTCACCTCCGCGAGGAGACCTACGGCACGCGCCGGCGACGCTCCATGACCTCCGAGGTCATGATCGGCTCGCCGCGCCGCGCCGCTCCCTCCCGTGCGCGCGCTGCGCGCGCTCCCGTCCGGGCGCTCCGGGGCGAGCACTCTTTGCGGAGGCGGTCAGTCGATGACGGGCGCCTCGCCGTCTCTCGGCGCCATCAGCTCGACGTGGTCGTCGAAACAGTCGGGCGAGGCGATCCCAGGGACGTCTCCGAGCGGCTCGAGCACGCAGTCGCGCTCGAAGTCGTAGGCGTGCTCGTACTCGCACGTGCAGGCGACGTGCACCTGCACGCGCCCACCCTCGCGCGCGCTCGGCCGCTCGGCGATCGTGCACGTGACGCGATCGGAGAACGATGCGTCGGCCGTGCCGACGAGCGCGCCGTTCTCCACCCGCAGCGCGGCGCTGATCTCCAGATCGGCGAGCACGGCCGTGCCGTACCATTGGCCCGCGAGTGCCTGGATCCCGGAGGGCGCGCTCGGGGGCGGCGCCGGCGCGAGATCGAGCTGCCCCGTGCCGAAGTTGCCCGTGACGTGGCCGCTCGGGAGCAACGTCAGGGTCGTGTCGACCTCGCGGCTCGTCACTTCTTCGTCGTCCCCCACCGTGCGGCAGGACCCGTGGGCGCGGAGCGTCGTCTCGGTGCGCGCCCCCGCCACCTCGGTGTAGTCGCACTCCACGCGGAGCGCGTAGGAGTCGAGCGATGCCGTCCAGCCCTGGGCGCCCTCGCGCGCGACGAGGCGCGAGTGCAGCTGGTCGGCGGACATCGCTGCGAACGTGCCGACCCACGGGGACCGCGCTGCGGCTTCGGGGGCGGTCCTCGTCTCGGACGTGGTCGTTTCGGACGGAGGAGCCTCGGTCGTCGTGGCGGCGCTCGTCGTCGATGCGCTCTCGGGCCTCGCACCGCCGCAGGCGACGGCGAGAAGCGCGGCGGCAACGAGCACGAAGCGCCTGGAGGAAGCGGCAGCCGTGGGTGCAACAGGAGCGGCGTCTCGGCCCCGCCCTGGGAGACGTTCGTTCACGTGGGGAGATTCGTCTCGGTCGAGGTCGCTGTCAACGAGCGCTGGGCCCGTCGTCAGTGCGCGACGGGCACGAAGCGACGAAGGAACGCCTCGACGCGCGTTCGGCTGTGGCCCTCGCCGAGCTCGAGCAGCCCCGTGTCCTGCGTGAACGTCGGGTGCCCGTCCTGGTCGAGGACCACGAGCACCGGCACGCCGTGCGACGTCGGATGCCCCATCTCCTGGTCGAGCGCACGATTCGCGCGCGAGTCCACGTGCACGAAGCGGAAGCTCTGCTGGACGATCGGCGCGAGCACCGGATCGTGCGTGAGCGAGTAGTCGAGGCGCCGGCACCAGATGCACCAGTTGCCGCCGAACATCACCACGACGGTGCGATGGTCGGTGCGGCTCTGGCGAACGGCGCGCGCGACGGGCCCGTGGCCGTCCTCGCCCTCGTGGTAGGGGCGCGGCGTCTCCCCGCGCTCGGCCGGGACGTCTTCGGTCTGCGCGGCGGCGGTGGCGATCAGCGCGCCGAGCGCGAGGAGCAGCGTGGCGAGGGCGAGGTGGGGGCGCACGCCGCGATTGTGGCACGGGCTCCGGCCGGCGGCGACGGGTGGACGCCGCCGGCTCCCATCACCGGACCGTTGCTACGGATTCCGTAGCTGCTACGATATCCGTAGCACACGGAGACCCCGATGACCCCCACCCCCCGCCTCGCTCCGCTCCCTCCGCCCTACGCTGCCGACGTCGCCGAGACGCTCGAGGCGCTCCGCTTCGGCATGCCCGAGCCGCTCGCGCTCTTCCGCACGCTCGCTCACGCGCCGCGCGTGCTGGACCGCGTGCGGCGCGGCGGCCTCCTCGATCGGGGCCCCGTGCCGCTCCGGCTGCGCGAGCTGATGATCCTGCGCACCACCGCGCGCTGCGGCGCCGACTACGAGTGGGGCGTGCACGTCGCGGCCTACGCGGCGAAGGCGCGCTTCACCGAAGTCGAGCTCCGCGAGACGGCGCTCCTGCCGAGCGGCGCGACCGGCGGCTTCTCCGGCGACGACGCCCTCGTCCTACGCCTCGCCGATGCGCTGCACGAGCACGCGCGCGTCGAGGATGCGCTCTACGCCGAGCTCGCCGCGGCCCTCGCACCGGACGCCCTCGTCGAGCTCGTCGCGCTGGCAGGCTTCTACCACCTCATCTCGTTCGAGCTGAACGTGCTGGGCGTGGTGCGCGAGCCGTTCGCCCCCGAGATGCCGCGCCCGTGATCAGCCGAGGTGCTGGCGTGCCCAGCCGTCGAGCGCGCCGAGCGCCGGCAGCAGCGCTCGCCCGCGCGCGCTGAGCACGTAGCCGTCGGCGTCGGCGATCTCGACGATCCCCGCCTCGCGCAGCTCGCCGAGGCGCGTGTTGAGGACGCTCGGCGAGACGTCCCCGCAGCGCTCGCGGAGCACGCGGAACGTCGCGCCTTCCTCGCGTAGCTCCCACACGATCCGCAGCGTCCAGCGTCGCCCGAGCAGATCGAGCAGGCGCATGATGGGGCGTCCCGTGCGTGAGCCGCGCACGGCCCGTCGCGGCGCGCGGGTCACGCGTCGGCCAGCGCCGCGAGCGCGGCGCTCATCTCTTCGGCCGACTGGAAGCGCTCCTCGGGCGCCTTGGCGAGCGCCCTGTCCACCAGCGCATCGAGGGCCGGCGAGACGTCGCCGCGGATCGACGAGAGACGCGGCGCCGGCTCGCCCACGACGGCCATGATCACGCGCACGCCATTGCCCGTGAAGGGCAGCCGCCCCGTGAGCATCTGGAAGAGCAGCACGCCGACGGTGTAGAGATCGGCACGCGCGTCGACCGCGTGCTTGGGCTTCATCTGCTCGGGCGCGAGGTACGCGGGCGTGCCGACGAACTTGCCGCTCGCCGTCAGGCGCTGTTGATCGGCGAGATCCTTGCCGATGCCGAAGTCGAGCAGCTTCGGGACCGGCGCGTGGCGCGGCCCCGTCAGCATCACGTTCGCCGGCTTCAGGTCTCGATGGACGAACGCGCGCCCGTGCACCTCGGTGAGCGCATCGAGCACGTAGCGCAGGATCGGGATGGCGGCGGCCGCCGTCATCGGGCCCACCTGATCGAGGCGCTGCTGCAGCGTCTCGCCGACGAGCCGCTCCATCGCGATCGCGGCCGGCCCCGTCTCGAGCCAGCCGAGCTCGTACACGCGCACGACGTTCGGGTGATCGATCGCCGCGAGGAAGCGCGCCTCGCGCGCGAAGCGTGCGCGCACGACCGGATCGTCGGTGGCGCCGCCGGCGACCTTGAGCGCGACCTCGCGCCCCATCGGCTCCTGGGTGGCTCCGTAGACGGTGCTGTAGGCGCCGCGGCCGAGGACGGCGCCGACCCGGTACTTGCCGGCGACGAGCGTGCCTTCGGGGATGCGCTTTCCGCGGCTCGGATCCTCGTGGAGCGGCGCGCCGACCGCGTCGCGCAGCGTCCAGAGCGGGGCGGTCTGGCCGGAGGGAGAGTCGACCACGAGGGCATCGTACGCCAACGCCCAAGGCGCGCGCGCCCGATTTGGTTCATCCTCGTACGATGACGGCGACGGTGGCGACTGCGAGGCCCGGTTCGCACGAGGAGCCGCGCCTGCGCGAGGTCGTGCTCGCGCTGGTGCCCATGGGGGTGGCGTGGCGGGTCGTCGCCGGGATCGCGCTCGGCGCCTGCTGGACGCTGGGCGTGCTCGAGCCGCTGCTCGTCGCCATCGAGAGCGACTTCCCACGCGGCGTGCTGATCGCCGCGACGGGCCTCGCGATGGCGACGCCCGCGCTGCTCTACGTGCGCCGCCACGCGCTCGACGCGAGCGTTCGCTGGAACGAGGAGCACGTGACCTTGCTCGTCGCGGGGCGCGTGCTCACTGCGCTCACGTGGAAGGATGCCGTCTTCCACGAGCGCACGGCGCGTGGCCCGGGGCGCTACCGCGCGCTCCAGATCTCGGACCGCGCGGGTCGTCGCATCACGGTCGTCACGGGCGCGCGTCTCGGCTGTCCGTCGGTGGAAGGGCGCCGTCTGCTGGACGGCCCCTCGTTCGAGGCGCTGCGCGAGACGGCGCGCCGCCGCTCGCTCGGCGAGACGCCCACGTACGTGCGCGAGCGGGCGACGCCGTCCGACGCGTGGGGCCTCGTCGCGTCGCTCGGCGTGCTCGCGGCGCTCGCCTGGGCGCCGCGGCCACCGAGCATGCTGACGCTCGTCGTGGCCGCGACGACGTCCGTCCTCGTGCTGCACGCGCTCGTGCGCCTGCGCCGCACCTTCGCGCGACCGATCGGCACCGAGATGCTCGTGATCGACGCCGAAGAGCGCGGGCGGCTGCGCGCGCGGCGTCTCGACGGCTCGCGCGTGCTCCTCGACGTGGCAGCCGCCGCGCATCCCGACGCGCTCCTGACGGCACGACGCGGTCTTCTCGCCGCCGTCGTCGAAGAGCCCGAAGGAAAGGGTGCGACGTATCGCTCCGTCGAGGCCCCGCTCGCGGCCACGTTCGTCGAGACGCGCGACGATCGCGTGCTGCGCTTCGAGCGCGTGCGCGGCGCGCTCGTCGACCTCGTCGGCTACGGCACCCTGCTCGCGACCGCGGTGGCCGCAGCGCTCGTGTCGTTCTGAAGCGCGATCCGGCCGCCGTGGTCTCGAGCCGCGCGTGCCCGGCGCCTCAGCCGCCGCGCTTGGCGAGGATGTCGGTGACGACCGCGAGCACCTTCTCGTAGCTCTTGCGGTTCGTCGCGAGCAGGCCCTTGCGGTTCTGCACGTCCGCGCCCGTGTACTCGATCGAGCGCCCCGTGAGGTCCACGAAGGTGCCGCCGGCGCCGCGGAGGATCGCGTCGGGCGCGCAGGCGTCCCAGGCGTGGGTCTTGTCCGAGAAGTGCACGTAGAGATCGGCCGCCCGCTCGCCGATGAGGCCCACCTTCAGGCCGACCGAGCCGCAGGGGACCTCTTCCGTGAGGCCGAGCGTGCTCTTCAGCGCGTCCGTCTCCTCGGGCCGGTGCGAGCGCGAGACCACGAGCTTCAGCTTCGCGGGGTCGGCGATGTCGCTGACTTTGAGCTGGTACGTCTTGTCGCCGATCTCGTAGAACGCGCCGTCGCCCACGACCGCGCGATAGAGCTTGCCGGTGGTCGGCTGGTGCACGACGCCGAGGCGCGCCTCGCCGTCGACCGCGAGGCCGATCATCACGGAGAACTCGCCGTTCTTCGCGATGAACTCCTTGGTGCCGTCGAGCGGGTCGACGTACCAACAGCGCGACGCGCCGTTCGAGCCGCCCTCGCCCGAGCCCTCTTCGGCGACGATCGCGTCCCCCGGGAACGCGTCGTGGAGGCGCCCGACGAGGAACGTGTTCACCCGCGTGTCGGCCTCGGTGACCGGATCGTTCTCGGCCTTCGAGCGCACCGTGAAGTCGGTCGCGTAGATCTCGCGGAGGATCTCTCCCGCTTCGCGCGCGAGCTTGACCGCCTCGACGAGCTCCCGATCCAACATCGGCCGGACGGTAGCGCGGGCAGGCACCGCGACGCCAGCCCCAAGCGCTGCCGGTGCGCGGTTCTGCTCGGCCCGTTCGGCCGTGGATCCAGGTCGGCCGGGCCCTCGGGCGTCGCGCAGCGCGTCAAAGCACCCGCAGGCGTGCCTTCTGGCGCTGCTCGGGCGAGGGCTGCTCGGTCGGGCTCCGCCTCCCTCGGCGGGCCTTCAGGCGCTCGAGGAGCGCCGGATCCGGCTCCTCGCCGAGCACCTGGCGCACCACGTCGAGCGGGTCGTCGAAGACGGGGGCGAGCTCGCGCTCGTCGTAGGTCTTGGCCATCGAGTACATGCCCGCGCAGATCGAGTCGAAGCGGCAGGCGTCGCACGCCTCGGACTTGCCGTGCAGGAACTCGAGCTGGTGCACGAAGCCCTTCTGGTCGAGGAAGCGGATGCAGCGCTGCTCCTCCTTCACGATCTTGCGCGTCTCGGTGGAGGCCCAGGCAAATCGGCGCATGAAGCAGAGCGGCACGCGCTCGGCGCGGAACGTGCGCCCCGTCGTGTGCAGGTACTCCATCGCGAGCTCGAGCGAGACCTGGAACTCGTAGTGCGTCGGGATGCAGTCCGGGTTCTCTTCCGAGCGGTTCCCGTCCGGATCCATGTGGTTCCAGACGAAGTGCCGCACGTGCGGGAAGCGGTCGGTGATCCAGACGACGTTCTCGTGCAGGTGATCGGCGTTGTAGACGTTGATCACCGTGTTGATGTCGCTCGTGATGCCCATCTCGGGCACCAGCGCGAGCGTCTTCACGAGGTGATCCCACGCGCCGTCGTACTGCGTGATGAAGTCGTGCACTTCGGGCCGGTAGCTGTGGAGCGAGACGTGGATGTGCGTCAGGCCCGCCTCCACGGCGCGCCGGAAGAACTTGCGGTCCGACAGGCGCTGCCCGTTGGTGATCATCCGGCTGAAGAGGCCCTTCTCGCGCGCGTAGCGGAGCGCGGGAAGGAGCAGCGGCGAGAGCGAGGGCTCACCGCCCGTGAGGATCACGCCGTCGTAGCCGAGCTCGACGAGGCGATCGATCTCCTCGCGCACGCCCGCTTCGTCGAGCTCGACGCCGGTCGGCGGGTTCGAGCAGAACCGGCAGTTCTGCAAGCATCCACGCGTCAGCTGGAGATAGCCGAGGTTCGCCACGTCAGCCCTCGCCTGCTGCGCGCTGCTTGAGCACCTCGCGCTTGGCCTTCCGGAGCATCTGCTCCTGCGCGATGAGCGCGAGCGGATCGGGGCGGACGGCGTCGGGCATCGCGTGGCCCGGCAGGCTCGGCGCCGCAGGCTCGGCAGGGCGCGCGGTCGCGAGGCGCGAGGGCGGCTCCGGGAAGAGGCGCCGCATGCTCGCCTGCGCCGCGTCGGCCTCGGGCCCGGTGGTGAGCGGCGTGAGGAGCTTGAGCCCCTGATCGCGCACCGCGTTGATGTGCAGACCCTCGCAGCGATCGCGCACGACGCAGTCCGCGCAGCGCACGCTCTTGCCCTTGTAGTGGCGGAGCACGTGGTGCTGCGCGAGGCCGCGGTGCTCGGGCCGCCCGGTCTCCGGATCGAACACCGATGCGTCGAGGATCGCCCGGTCGTGCACGAGCTCGGCGCCGGGCACGAGACACGGCGGCAGGCCCGAGACGCGCAGGCGATGGGGCGCGAGCGACGCGAAGAACACGCGCGGATCGCGCACGTCGCCCTCGATCGCCTCCGCCATGTGCTCGTGCGTCGGCCACACCAGGCGCGCGCGCTCGCCGAGCGAGGCCAGCGTGGCCGCGTGACGGGCGATCGCGGCGGCCGTGCTGCGGCTCACTTCGACGTCGAGCGCCACGCTCGCGGGCAGCTCCGCCGCGAGCCACGCATCGAGCTGCGCCTCGCTCTCCACGACGAGCACCCGCGGGAAGGGCGTCTCGGCGAGCGGCGAGGCATCGCTCGTGCGCACGTAGAAGCCCGTGCCGTCCCCTCGGTCGCGCGCCTCGAGCTCGGCGAGCCGCTCCACACGCACGCCGAGCAAGCGCGCCCCGAAGGGCAGCGGCAGCGCGCGGTCGTAGTCGCCCTCGCCGATCTCGTAGACCTCGTAGCCGCTCGTGCGCTGCTTCTCGACGACGCGGTCCATCGTGGTGCAGAGCGGCTCGATGAAGCAGTGCACGCAGCGCTCGGGCTGGCGGCAGTCGAGCGGCGTCCCGGCGTCGAGATAGCGGCGCACCTGGAAGCGCCGGCCGTTGATCTCGTCCAGCATCTTGTGCGGATCCTGGATGAGATCCTCGAGGCCCTCGAGGTAGCTGACGGGGAAACGATTCGTCCAGATGACGAAGCTCGGGTGCCGGTTCAGCGAGAACACCTTGTGCAGCATCGGCAGGTGCTCGCGCGGGTCGTAGAAGAGCTCGTCCCGGTGATCGAAGGCGGCCGCCTGCGGGATCACGTGGAGAAGATCGTACTCCGTCACGCCGAGCGAGAAGCCGAGCTCGATGATCTTGTCGAGCGAGCCGACGTTCTGCTTGTTGATGCAGACGTCGATGCTCGTGATGACCTTGCCGCTCCGCACGCTGCGCGCGATCGCCTTCACGATGTTCCGGAAGGCGCCCGGGTGCTGCGTCATGTGGTCGTGCAGCTTCTCGTCGTGGCCGTGGAGGGAGAACGTGATCTCGTCGAGGCCGGCGGCGACGGCCTCGTCGAAGAAGGCCTTGTCGGCGTAGCGCCAGCCGTTCGTCACCGTCTGCACGCGGCCGTACCCGAGCTCGCGCGCGCGGCGCACCACGTCGTGGAAGCGCGGGTGGAGCGAGGCCTCCCCGCCCGAGAGGATCACCTTCCACGCGTCGAGCCCGCCCTCGGAGACCGGCGCGCGGCCCTTCTTCAGGTCGGCCTCGATCTCCTCGAAGGGCAAGAACACGTTCCGCGGCGTGTCGGAGTCGAGACAGAAGAGGCAGCGGCTGTTGCACGCCGTGACGAGGCGGACCCAGTGCTTGGACCGGTTCGCGACCGCTTCCCGGGCCACCATCGCTTCGGCGGAGAGCGCTCGCACGGCCTCCGATGCTACCACGCCCGCGCGCGCCCCACGGGCGACGTCGTCAGCGCGAGCCTTCGTCGCTCCGCCGCGCGTGCTCGAGCAGCGCGCCCTGGATGGAGGCGAGCTCCCCCGTCTGATCGGGCGGTGCGCTCGTCACGGCGAAGCGGCCCTCGCGCACGTCGAGCGTGAAGAGCAGGCGATCGAAGAGCTCCACCGGCGCGCCCTGAGGCACGCCCGTGCCCGTCAGCTCCACGCGCGTCACGCCGCCCTGGGCCACGTGGATCGCCGCTTCCACGGCGCCGCTGCGGATCGCGATCACGCCGCTGCGCCGCTCGGCCTCGAGGAACGAGAGCAGGCTCGAGACCGAGACCTGGGAGAGGTCCCCGCGGAGCGCCGTCCCGTCGGCTCGCTCGGCGCGGGCCCGCTCGAGCACGCGAGCGAGCCGTGGCGCGAGCGCGTCGGGCTCGAAGGGCTTGCCGATGTAGTCGTCGACGCCGAGCTGGTAGCCGCGCAGGCGGTCGGCGTCGCCGCCGAGCGTCGTGAGAAAGACGATCGGGACCTCGCGCGTCGTCGCGCGCTCGCGCAGGATCCGGACCAGCTGCCAGCCGTCCATGAGCGGCATGTTCACGTCGCAGAGCACGAGGTCGGGCGGCTCGCGCACGGCGGCGCCGAGGGCCGTCAGGCCGTTCTCGACCGAGGTCACGCGGTGCCCGGCTCCGCGCAGTGCCTGCTCGATCTGTGCGCGATAGGTCGCGCTGTCCTCGACGACGAGGACGTGCACCGCGCGGTGCTCCTTCGCCGCCTGGCCGCCGGGGCTGGCGAAGTACGCGGCGATGCGCTCGCCGAGGGCGCTCGCATCGCTCACGAACGAGACTCCGAGGCCCGGCTGCCGGCCGAGCTGCTTGGCGCGTGCCTCGTCGAGCACGGAGACGACGCGACCGCGGACGATCGCCGGCTCGCCGCCATCGGGCAGCTCGAGCGCGAGCTCGAGCTCGGCGTCGAGCGGCAGCACCTCCGGCGTCGCGACGAACATGCCGCCGCGGCTGATGTCGGTCGTGTAGCGGGCGAGCAGATCGTCGGCGGAGCGGAAGCGCACGCGAATACGCACCGTCGTGCGATCCGCCGCGCGTCGATCCCCGCCTCCTCCTTCTCCGACCCCGTCCGTCATTCGCTCGAGCGACTGGATGTTGCCACGAACCACGCGCGCCTCTTCGACAATCCCGCGCATCCTACGGGCGCCCTCGTCGAAACTCGCCCTCGCGCAGTGCCAGTTCGCTACGCCGTCCACCTCCGGGGCCGACCCGGGCAGTGCGGCCGACCGCAGTCGCATGGATCGAACGCGCCGAAGGGCTCGTCGTCGCCGACGGGCGCGCTCGTCGACACGCCATCGACGAACGCCGGCGGTGCGGCGTCGGCGGGCGGAACGTCGTCCACGACGAGGTCGGAGGTGCGCGGGAGCACGCGTGCGAGCGCCGTGCGCCACCGCGAGGTGGGAAGCGCCCGCGCGTACGCGGCGAGCGCGGAGAGGGAGCCCGCGCCGGCCAGGCGCACGAAGGGCTCTCCCTCGAGCGCCTCGAACGGGGCGGCCCACCGCGGAGCCTCGTCGTGCGAGCGCAGGACGACGTAGGGCTGACCGGCGATCTTCGCGATCCGCGAGAGCCGTTCGAGGATCGCGCGCGTGCGCTCGAGATCCTCGGGCGCGAAGACCGCCGCGAGCGCGCGCACGATCCCCTGGAGCTCGAAGATCTGCGCGTCGGCGAGCGCGCCGAGCGGGGCGAGGTCGCCGGCGACCTCCACTTCGGGGCCCGGAAGCCGCGCCGCCTCGCGCAGGAGCGCGGCCAGGCTCGGATGATCGAGCCCGCCCGAGACGCGCACGATCGGAGCGCCCTCCTGCGCGGCGCGGAGCAGCCGCGCGCGCAGCACGCGCGTGGTCGTCTCGGCCGGCGCCAGCGAGACGCGCAGCACCGGCGGGACCGACCGCGGACGATCGATCAGCGGGTCGCCCTGCACGGCGGCGCGGCGCACGACGGCCCGCACGTCGCGAAGGCGCGTGGTCGGAGCACGCCCGGCCCGCGGCGCGACCGAGCTCGGCGCTCCTTCGCTCGGGGCCGGCTCCGTCGGGCGCGGCTCGCGCGGCATCTCGGAGAGCAGCTCCGCCGCGCCGAAACGAGCGACGTACTCGGCCGCCGCGCCGTCGCAGCGGGGCGCGCCCGGGCAGCCGGGACAGCGCGCGCCGTACGTGACCGCGTAGGCGCGCGCGACGGCGTCCCACGCGTCGTCGCTCACGAAGCGATGCGAACGATCGCTCGAGGGCCGAACGCGCGCCTCGAGCCGGGGCGCCACGCAGCTCGGATAGCCGTGGACGAAGAGCGCGATGCGCGCGCGGATCGCCGCGGCCAGTGCCTCGTCGAGCGGGTCCTCGAGCAGCGCCATCCGCGGCGCGAGCATGATCGTGTCGCGCGCCGCGGGCCCACGATGCGCGAGCCGCACGAGGTGCACGCTCCGCGCGCGAACCCCCTCGGCGAGCGCGACCAGCTCGGCCACGTGCGGAGCCGTCGATCGCGTCAGCGTCGCCTCGATCTCCGTCTCGAGCCCGAGCTCGGCCGCCGCGCGCAGCGTCCGCATCGCGGTGCGCGCCGCCCCCGGCGTCTTCACGATCCAGTCGTGCGCGTCGAGGCGCGCCGAGTGCAAGACGATGCGGAGCTTGCCGAGGCCCGCGCGCCGCAGGCTCGCGAGCACGCCTGGGCCCGCGAGCGCGAGGCCGTCCGTGCGCAGCGTCGCGCCCGGAAAGGTGCCGAGCAGCGCGGGGAGATCGGCGCGCAGCGTGGGCTCACCGCCGACCAGCACGATCGGGGCCTCCGAGCCCACGGCCCGTGTGAGCGCATCGAGACCGGGATCGGCCGCGTCGAGCTCGGGCTCGTCGAGCCGGGGCGCGCCGCGTCTGCGCGTCGTGACGTGGAGCAAGATCTCGGGCACGGAGCGCCGACCCTATCGCGCCCGTGGGCCTGGGAGCGAGACGAAGCGCACGTCGGGCGCCCGCCCTGCACGCTACGATGCCCGCGTGGCCCTCCCGACCGGCCTGCTCGCACTTCCGGCGCCGACCGACACGCGCCTGCGTGATCTCGTGCGCAAGATGCGCCTGCTCGTGCTCCGCGATCTCTTGGCGCGCAGCGGCCAGGGGCTCTCCGAGCCCGTTCGCCGCGCCCTGCCGCGCGTGCAGCGCATGCTGATCGGCGCCGCGCGGGCGCACCCGACCGAGACGCTCGAAGCGCTCGGCGGCCCGGACGCCCTGCCGCCCCTGCTCACGATGATGACCGGCGTCCGCCCGGCCGACCCGATGCTGCGTGCGGCGATCCCCGCCCTGCTCGCCTCGCTCGCGCGCACGCGAGGCGTGATCGAAGAGAGCGTCCTGTGGGACGTGCCCTTCGACGCGCTACCGCTGCCCGGGCGCGGCCTCGCGCGCTTCGAAGCGCCGGCCCAGGGCCTCGTCGCCAACGCGGCCGGCGTCGACGTGCGCCTCGCGACGGGAGAAGAGGTGCGGCTCGATCGCCTCGCCGCGACCTCCGAGATCCACGCGATCCCCGGCTCGAGCGCCCACCTCGCGCTCCACGACGCGAACCCGCTCGCGATGCAGGAGGAGCATCCCGACAAGCGCGGCAACGCGATCGATCTCGGCGGCCGCCGCGTGGAGGAGTGGACCGAGTCGCTGGCCGCAGCCATCGAGATGGTGCGCGTCGCGCTCCCCGTGCTGCACACCGAGCTCGCGCTCTCGCTCCACCGCATCGTGCCCGTCGGCTACGAGCCCGAGCGACACCTCTCGGCGTCGTACCGAGAAGCGCCGGGCCTCGTGTACATGACGCTGCATCCGAGCGTGCTGACGCTGGCGGAAGCGATCGTGCACGAGACGCAGCACGGCAAGCTCAACGTGCTCTCGTACTTCGATCCCGTGCTCGTGAACGGCCGCACCACGTGGACGCAGTCGCCCGTGCGCCCCGATCTACGCCCGCTCTCCGGCGTGATGCTCGCGGTGCACGCGTTCGTGCCGGTGGCCGGGCTCCACCAGCGCCTCGTGGAGATCGATCACCCGATCAGTCGCACGCCGGAGTTCCGCACGCGGCGCGAGCAGGTGCTCTCCGGCAACGCGCGCGGCCTCTCGCTCGTGCACGAGCTCGGCGAGCCGACGACGCTCGGGCGTGATGCGATCGCAGCGCTCGATGCGCTCCACGACGAGACGCGTGGGGCCCTCGCGGGCGCACAGCTCGACACCGAGGCGCTGCCGCCCGGCTGACGCGCCGGCCTCGCGTCACTCCGCCGCCTCGCGTTCCGCGCGGGTGCTCTCCGGCGTGGCCGCGAGGCGACGCTCGGCGCGTGCGAGAGGCCCGACGGCGTCGACGAGGGGCGCGACGGCCCCGAGCCCGAAGCGCGGCATGTTCACGTAGACGTTCTCGTAGGTACCGGGCGCGACGCGATACGTCTCGTGCCAGATGCCGACGTCGCCGCTCGTGCCCACCGCCTTGTAGAAGGCCCCCCACGCGGGGAAGTGCGAGCGGTTCTTCGCGGAGGCGAACGACATCAAGTGCTCGGTCGAGCGCCAGTACGACATCATCAGCGTCGTGCGCCCGAAGAACTGCTCGGCGCCCAGAAAGCCGAGCTCGGGGTCGGCCGAGAGCTCGGCGATCATGCGGCCCATCTGGCCGGCGATCGGCAGCCAGAGCCAGGGCTTCCACCACGCGTTGACGCGCATGCCGATGAGGAAGACGACGAAGCCCTCGTCCCGCCGTGCCGTCACGCGCCGATTCTCGAGCTGAGCCATGATGCTTCTCCTGTTCGTGAACACCGTTAACCGACCTCGAAAAAAAATCAGCGAGCGAGCCCCGCGAGCAGCGTCTCGACCGAGGCGGCGAAGACCTCGCGGAACGCCGCGTCGTCTCCGACCGAGGCGAGCTGCCCCGAGATGCGGAGCGACGTGAGCCCGTGCACGTGGCTCCAGATCGAGACCGCGACGAGCTCCGGATCGCCCGGACGAAACACGCCGGCCGCCATGCACTCGCGCACGCGGTCGACGAGGAACTGGAACGAGGTGCTCGTGGCCGGATCGGCGCCGGGGGCGAGCGCCGTCGCATCCGACATGAAAATGACGCGATAGTCACGCGGGCGCTCGAGCCCGAAGCGCAGGTACTGGGCGCCCGACGCCCGGATCCGCGCGAGGGGGTCGCGCGCCTTGAGCGCCTCGAGGAGGTAGCTCGCGAAGACACGGAAGCCCTCGTCGCAGACCGCGTCGAGCAGGGCCTGCTTGCCCTCGAAGTGACGGTACACGGCCGCGGCCGTCACGCCCGCGCGGCGCGCCACCTCGCGCAACGAGAACTGGTGCGGGCCCACCTCGAGGAAGTGGTCGCGCGCCGCCATGAGCAGACGCGACTTGGTGCTTTCTTCCTCGGCCCGCATCGACGTGAACAGTGTTAACACGCGCCCCTCCCGAGGCAAGCCGAGATCGACAGCGCGCGAGCCCCCGAGTAGATCGGAGCTGGGGTGGAGAGCGAAGAACAGAAGATCCACGAGCGGCTCGCCGTCGGCGAAGTGGAGGTGCTGCGCCTCGTCGCCGCGGCGGCGCCGCTCGGGCAGATCCTCCAGGCGCTCGTCTGGCTCATCGAGACGAGCTCCGACGGCACGATCGGCTCCGTGCTCTTGGTCGACTCGCGAGGTCGCCTGCGCACCGGCGCCGCGCCGGGGCTTCCGGTCGACTTCTGCCGCGCGATCGACGGCGAGCCGATCGGCCCAGCCGCCGGGTCGTGTGGAACGGCCGCCTACCGGCGCGAGCCGGTGATCGTGGAGGACATCGCCACCGACCCGCTCTGGGAGCCCTATCGCGCGGTCGCGCTGACGCACGGGCTCCGCGCGTGCTGGTCGGTGCCGATCCTCGGCGAGGGCGGCGCGGTGCTCGGCACGTTCGCGCTCTACGATCGGCGCCCGCGGCGGCCGACGCCCGCGCTCTTGGCCCTGGCCCAGCACGCGGCCGTGATCGCGAGCCTCGCCGTGCAAAGGGACCGCAAGGATCGCGCGCTCGCCCAGTCGGAGGCGCGCGCGCGGCTCATCATCGACTCGGCGATCGATGCCCACGTGATGATCGACGTACACGGCGTCGTCCGCTCGTGGTGCGCGCGCGCCGAGGCGATGTTCGGCCATCCCGCCGATCGCGCGCTCGGGCGCAAGCTCGCCGAGCTCATCGTCCCGCCGGCCTTCCGCGCCGCGCACTCGGCCGGGCTCGCGCGCTTCGCGCTCACGGGCGAGTCGACGATGATCGGGCGGCGCGTCGAGGTGCAGGCGCAGCACCAGCGCGGGCATCTCGTGCCGGTCGAGCTCGCGGTGACGAAGATCGTCGTCGACGAAGAGGTCCTGTTCAGCGCGTTCGTCTCCGACCTGAGCGCGCGCCGCGCCGCGGAGACCGCGCTCCGCGAGAACGACGCGCTGCTGGCGGCGGTCTACGAGAACGCCCCGGACATGCTCTTCCACCTCGCGATCGAGGACGGCACACCGCGCGTCTATCGATTCACCGCGGCCAACCCCGCCTTCTACAAGGGCACCGGGCTCGACGCGTCGCGCGTCATCGGCAAGCGCGTCGAAGAGGTCTTCCCGGAGCCCGCGCTCTCGGCCGTGCTGGCCGAGTACGAGAACGCCGTCGTGTCGGGCCAGCCGCGGCGCTGGATGCAGGTCACCACGTTTCCGAGCGGCGAGCGCTCGGGCGAAGTGACGGTGACGCCGGTGCTCGATCCCGCCGGCGCCCCGATCGCCCTCGTCGGCTCGATCCACGACATGACCGAGCGCGTGCGCATGGAGCGCGAGCTCCGCAACATGCAGCGCGCCGAGATCGTCGGGCGCCTGAGCGCGGGCGTCGCGCACGACTTCAACAACATCCTCAGCGTCGTGCTCCTCGGCGCCGAGATGCTCGAGGGCAAGCGCGGGACGCCCGAGGGCGTCGATGCGCTGCGCGAGATCGTCGAGGCCGGACGCGCGGGGACGCGCCTGACGCGGCAGTTCCTCGCGCTGAGCCGCCGGCAGCGCGTGGAGGCGACGAACGTCGATCCCACGCTGGCGATCCGCGATCTCGCGCCGATGCTCAGGCGCCTCCTGCGCGACGAGATCGCGCTCGTGCTCGATCTGGGCGAGGACGTGGGCCCGATCCGTGTCGACCCGGTGCAGCTCGAGCAGTCGCTCATCAACCTCGTGGTGAACGCGCGCGACGCGATCCCGGGCAGCGGGACGATCACCATCCGAACGGCGCGCGTCGAGCTCGACGAGAGCGCCGTCGCCGATCTGCCGCCGCTCGAGCCGGGGCCCTACGTGACCGTGTCCGTCGTCGACACCGGCGTCGGCATGAGCGACGAGGTGCGGGAGCAGGCCTTCGAGCCGTTCTACACGACGAAGGCGCCCGGCAAGGGCACCGGCCTGGGCCTGGCGACGGTGGACGGATTCGTGAAGCAAGCCGGCGGCGCCGTGCAGCTCGAGAGCGCCGAGGGGGTCGGCACGGTCTTCACGCTGATCGTCCCGCCGAGCGAGAGCCCGACCGCGAGCGCCACGCGTGCGGTGCGGCGGCGCCCCGCCATCACCGAGCGGGACACCATCGGGCGCGTGCTCGTGGTCGAGGACGATGCCGCGCTCCGCCGCATGCTCACGCGCGTGGTGGCGCAGCTCCAGTACGACGTGGCTTCCGCCGGAAGCGCCGAGGAGGCGCGGGCCATCCTCCGCGCGGGCGAGCGGCCCGATCTGCTCGTGACCGACACCGTGATGCCTGGCGCGAGCGGCATCGAGCTCGCGCAGGAGCTGCTCGCGGAGGACCGCGCCCTCCGCGTGCTCTTCATCTCGGGCTATCCCGACGACGACCGCGAGCCCGAGCCGCGCCGCGCCGACCCGCGCGTGGGCTACCTCGACAAGCCGTTCACGATCGGTCAGCTCGCCGACGCGATCACCGATCTCGCGAACGCGACGATCGGCTGAGCACGGCCCGGCCCGCGCGCGCTCACGCCTTGCGCGTGCCGACCGTCGCCGGGACCGAGGTCACGGCTCCGGCGCGCACGAGGCGCAGGGTGACCGTCACGCCCGCGAGGCCGCGGAGCAGCGCGAGGAGCGCGTCGGGACCCTCGATCGTCCTCTCGTCGAGGCCCACCACGACGTCACCGAGCACGATCCCCGCGAGATCGGCCGGCCCGCCCTTCTCGACCGCCGTCACGAGCGCGCCGCGGAGCGCGGGCACCTCGGCCGCGAGGCGCTCGGGGAGCTTCGCGGGCTGCACCGCGACGCCGAGCCAGCCGAGCCGGGGCGCGCCGCTCTGCGCGATCTGCTCGACGATCGGCGCGAGCTCGGCCGGGCTCATCGCGAGATCGGCGCCGCGGATCACGCGGTCGGTTCCCAGGCCCACGAGCGCGCCCTCGGCGTCCACGACCGGGCCTCCGACGAAGCCGTCCGGAAAGCCGCGATCCATCTCGACGTAGTCGCGCAGCACGAGCCCGCGGCGCGCGCGCACGTCCTTGCCCACGAGCCCCACGATGCGCTGGCTCGCGCGGATCGCGCGGCCGGGCCTTCCGAGCGCCAGCACCACCTCGCCGACGCGCGCCGGCTTGCTCGCGTCGCGCCGGGCGATGGGCGTCAGGCCGCCGTCGGCGACGCGCACCACCGCGAGGTCGCTCGCCGGGTCGAGACCGAGCAGCGTGCCTTCGCGCGTCTGGCCGGTGGCGGTGCGCACCTCCACGCTCGCGCCCCCGTGGCAGCGGAGCGACGACGCGCTCGTGATCGCGAGCTCGCTCGTCCACGCGATGCCGGTGGTCCCGCCGATGCCGAGCACGCTGGGCCCGGCTCGCTCGACGAGCGAGGCCAGACCGTCCGAGAGATCCGAGAGCGAGAGCGTCATGAGGGCGTTCCTTTCGCGCGGGCGGAGCTCGCTCGCGTCGATCGGATGCTGACGCTCGCGCGGGGCTCGGGGCATCGCGCAACGGGCCAGCCCGCGCCCGGAGGAGCAGGCGGGGCGCACGGGCAGGACCAAACCCCCTGCCCGGGCTCGCCCAACGGGTCGGTGCAGCTCGCCGTTCAGCGAGGAGGACGCCGCGCGCGGCATCGCTCGACGTCGCCCGCCCAGTCGTCCTCCCAGCCGATCACGCTCGCGCGATCGATCGGACCGCCATGCCCCGGATGGAACGTGACGACGCCGCGCTGCACGAGCGAGAGCACGTTGCAGTGATTGCCGAGCAGATCGGCCTGGTAGTAGTGCTCGCCCGCGTTGCCGCCCCCGAGCTCGCCGCCGAGACCGCCGAGCAGCTGGTCGCCGACGATCACGTCGCGCCGGCCCACCTCGACGACGAGCGAGCCCGGCGTGTGGCCCGGCATGGGAACGGCGCGCACGCCGGGAAGGCCGTAGCGCTCGAGCGAGAGTGGGCGCTCGAGGGCGACGTCGGGCGTGAACGAGTCGAACGGGAAATCGACGAGCGGGCGCAGCAGGTCACCGAGTGGGCTCGTCGCACGGAGCGGATCGTCGTGCCCGCGCGACGCCATGCCGACGTCGCCGGCGCCGAGGAGAACCGGAACGCCCTCGCGCTGCAGGCGCGCCGCGAGCCCCGCGTGATCGGCGTGGCCGTGCGTGAGCACGACCGCGCGGAGATCGCTCGGCGCGAGCTGCTCCGCCGCGAGCGCCAGGGCGAGCGCGTCCCAGTCGCCGGGAGATCCGCTGTCGACGAGGACCGCCGCCTCGTCCGATCGCAGCAAGTACACGTTCGACCACGAGAGGCGCACGAGCGCGATCGAGACCGGCGGCGCGGCGCTGGGACGCACCACCGAGAAGCGCGCTGCGCCGCAGCCGGGAAGGGCCAGCGCGAGCGAGAGCAGCAGTGCGGCGAGCGAGCGCATCGCGGCGGAGGGTAGCGCGGGCCCGAGCTCGCGCGGTGATCGCCGCGTCAGGCCTCGAGCCGCGCGGCGCGCGCGAGCAGATAGTCGCGCTCGGCGAGGCTCGTCGTCGCCTCGGCGGCCCTTCGGTACGCCGCGATCGCCGCACCGCGCTCTCCCGCGCGCTCGAGCAGATGGCCGCGGGCCGCCTCCACGCGATGCGAGCCCGACAGGCGCGGATCGCGGGCCGCCTGCTCGAGCTTCGCGAGGCCCGCACGCGGCCCTCCGACCATCGCCGTCGCCACCGCGACGTTGAGCGCGATCACCGGGTTCTCCGGCTCACGCGCGGCGAGCACCTCGTAGAGCGCGAGGATCTGCGGCCAGTCCGTCGTCTCGGTGCTCTCGGCCTCGTCGTGGAGCGCGGCGATCGCCGCCTGGATGGCGTACGGGGATCCCGGCGCGCGGCGCATGCCCTCCTCGGCCAGCCGGAGGCCCTCTTCGATCTTCGCGCGATCCCAGCGCGTGCGATCCTGCTCGTCGAGCGTGACGAGGCCGCCGCGCGCGTCGGTGCGCGCGGCCCGGCGCGCGTCCGTCAGGAGCAGGAGCGCGAGGAGCGCGGCCACCGCGCCGTCCTCCGGAAGCCGCACGCGCAAGAGGCGCGTCAGGCGGATCGCCTCGTCCGCGAGATCGGCCCGGTGCACGGCCGCGCCGTGGCTCGCTGCGTAGCCCTCGTTGAACACCAGATAGAGGACGTGAAGGACCGACGCGAGACGCTCCTCCGTCTCGGCGGGCGAGGGACGCTCGAAAGGGACGCCCGAGCTCGCGATGGTCTGCTTGGCGCGGCTGATCCGCTGCGCCATCGTCGCCTCGGGCACGAGGAACGCCGCGGCGATCTCCGCCGTCGTCAGACCCGCGATCGCGCGCAGCGTGAGCGCCATCGCCGACGCGCGCGTGAGCGAGGGATGGCAGCACATGAAGAGGAGCAGCATCGTGTCGTCGCCGTCCCCCTCGGGCGCGTCGTCCGGCGCGAGCGCGAGCTGGTCCTCGGGCGGAACCAGGCTCACCACGAGCTGCTCGCGCCGGCGCCGCGCGCTCTCGGAGCGCGCCTGATCGATCACGCGCCGCGAGGCGACGTGCACGAGCCACGCGCGCGCATCGTCGGGCACACCGGCCGCGGGCCACTGCGCGGCCGCGGCGACGAGCGCCTCCTGCAGAGCATCCTCCGCGAGCGCGAAGTCGCGATGGCGCCGCAGCACGATCGCGAGCACCTCCGGCGCCAGCTCGCGCAGGAGGCGCCCGAGATCCCTGCCGAGGGCCTCGCTCACGAGCTCATGTCACGCGGCGGCGCGCTCATCACCTCGCGCACCTCGATGGCCATGCGCAGCGGCCTGCCGCCCGGGCCGGGCGCCATGCTCGCTTCGGCGGCGATCGCGTACGCGCGCTCGGGGGACTCGACGTCGACGATCCAGTAGCCGGCGAGGAACTCCTTCGTCTCCGGGAACACGCCGTCCGTGACGGGCCGCCCGTCCTCCCCCGCGCGCACGAGCTTGGCCTGATCGGGCCCGCTCAGGCCTTCGGCCGCCACGAGCTCGCCCGCGTCCTTCAGCTTCTGACCGAAGCGCTTCATGAACTCGATGTGCGCATGGAGGTCCTTCTGCGGCCAACGCAAGATCTGGTAGGGACCGCCACTCGGGGTGTTCATCATCAGCATGAACTTCATCGCTCTCTCCTGTTCGCTCGGCCCGAGGGGAATCCTCGCACCTTCGTACCGAGGTCGGAGCCCGAACGCCGTCCTCGACACGACGCTCGAGATTTTCGTGTCGGTTGCCGAATCACCGCTGCCTCGAGTAGAGCGCGTGCATGAAGACCGCCACGGCCTCCGTCGTTCTGCCCTGCACCCCCGAGACGTTCTGGAAGACGTACCTCGACCCGCAATTCGCCAAGGACGTCTACCTCGGCGAGCTCGGCTACAAGGCGCTCGAGATCCTCGAGGCGACCGAGACGACGCGGCGCCTGCGTGTGACGCCGAAGCTCAGCCTGCCGGGGCCCGTGGAGAAGATCCTCGGCGACGCCTTCGCGTACGAGGACCACGGCACGCTGGATCGCGCCTCGGGCACGTGGACGTGGCGCATGCAGCCCGTCACGCCGCCGCCCGGACAGAAGCCGCGCTCGCTCCCGGTGACCACGCGGGGCACGATCCGCGTCGTCGCGCTCGGCGACGGCGAGTGCCGCCGCACCGATGAGCTGACCATCGAGGCGCACGTGTTCGGCATCGGCGGTCTCATGGAGTCGACCGCCGAGAAAGAAGCGCGCGGAGCCTGGGACAAGGAGTTCGCGTTCCTGCGTCGACGCGTCGCGTCGAAGCCCTGACGCAACGCCCGCCGATTCTCCACGCGCGCCAACGTGCCGCAGACGCGAGAACGCTCCCGCGAGAAAGCCCGAGCCCGAACGAAACACGGCGCCGAGAAGTGCTCGCCGCGAGCGTTGCGTCCATACTCGCGGCGATGCCTTCCTTTCGCGCCACGCTCTGCGCGCTCGCGCTCCCGCTCCTCGTCGCTGGCTGCCCGGGGACGGTCACCCTCCCCGCCGATGCGAGCGACGTCGACGGAGGTGGGATCGCCGACGCCGCGATCGGAGTGGATGCGCCCACGATGGGCGACGCTTCGACGCCGCTGCCCGACGCCGCGGTCGAGCCCGACGCTGCGCTGAGCCCCGACGCCGCGATCGCCCCCGATGCGGCCGAGACGTGCCCCACGCCCGGCACGATCGAGAACGTGCCCTGCGGGATGTGCGGGACCAACACGCGCTTCTGCACGGTCGGTCACGTCTGGCAGGAGAGCGGCTGCACCCACGAGACCGGCGCGTGCTCTCCCGGCTCGACGAGCCTCGGCACCTGCGGTCGCTGCGGCCAGCAGGCGCAGTTCTGCTCCGACACCTGTCAGCTCGTGCCGATGGGCGCGTGTCTGAACGAGACCGGCGCCTGTCTGCCGGGCTCCACGACGCGCGTGAGCACCGGCTGTCCAACCGGACAGACGCGCCCGGCGACGTGCTCCGACGCGTGCGAGCAGGTGCTCGGAGACTGCAGCGCCGTCGAGTGCGAGCCGGGCGCGATCGAGACGGTCGCTTGCGGTCGATGCGGCATGCAGGACCGGACCTGCGATGCCACCGGCCACTGGGTAGACGGCATGTGCCTCGGCGAGGGCGTGTGCGCGCCCGGGGCGACGACCACGACGAGCTGCCAGGTCTGCGGCACGCAGACCACGACCTGTACGGCGAGCTGCACGTGGGGCCCGCCCGGCGCGTGCGTCGGTGGAGTGACGTGCGGCACCGCGCCCGCCGACACGTGCGTGAGCGCGACGACGCTTCGGACCTTCGCGCCCGAGTGCCAGGCCGGCGCGTGCGTGTACGTGCCGAGCGACCTGACCTGTTCCGCGACCTGCATGACGAACGCGTGCACCGGGGGGGCGATCCTCGTCGGGGGTCTCGGCGGCGCCGCGGGGTTCGGCCCGAACGTGCTGCCGTCCAACGACGACGGTTCGTCGGCCGCGATCGATCTCTCGGGGCTCGACCCGATGGGCCTCAACTACTGGGGCACGCGCCAGACGCGGCTCTTCGTCAACAACAACGGCTCGGTGAGCTTCGGCGCGATGACGAACACGTACTCGCCGGTGCTCCCCGGATCGATGGTGCCGCTGATCGAGCCGTGGGGCGCCGACGTGGACACGCGCGGAGGCGGGCAGCCGGCGCACAACGTCGTGGCTTGGTACGTCGACGCCACGCGCCTGGTGGCGACCTGGTACCTCGTGGGCACGTTCAGCATGAACGACAGCACGCCGAACAGCTTCCAGGTGATCCTGACGCCTCGCGGCGATCGCGCCTCGGGCGACTTCGACGTCGAGATGCGCTACGCGGAGTGCCACTGGCTCATGGGCCAGCAGAGCCCCAGCCCCGCGGTCGCTGGATTCGACGCAGGCGATCACACGCGCGCGGTCGCGCTCCCGGGCTCGGGTACTCCCGCGATGCTCGATCTCTGCACGACGTCCAACGTCGGCACCGCCGGCGTGTGGCGCTACGAGGTCCGGAACGGAACGCCGGTCTCGCTGTGAGGCCCGTGCGCGCGGCCGCGCTCGTGCTCGCGCTCGGCGCCTGTGGGCCCGAGCCGGTCGCGCCGACGTGCGAGCGCGCGAGCGTGGCCGCCGCCTCGGCACCCGATCGGCGCCTGCTCGGCGTCGCCTCGGAGGTGCCGGCCGATCCCTCGCTCGAAGCGCGATGGAGCGAGCTCGCGGCCTCGCAGCGCGAGCGGCGGCGCGTCGCGTGGGAGGCGGCCGCACGCGTGCTCGCGCCCGTCGCGCTCGCCGAGCCGACGCCGCTCGGAGAGGCGAGCGTCCCGCGCTTCCGGACGTTCTACGACCGCGAGGACTTCCAGCGCATCTTCCAGCACCTCTACGAAGGCCTCACGCCCGAGCAACGAGCGGCCCGCGCGCGCTTCTCGCCCGCCGACCTCGACGCCGCGTTCGTCTACGACGTCGAGTTCCTCGACACGCTCGGGACGTGGACCCCCGAGCGCTGGGACGCGTACGTCGCTTCGTTCCAGACCTCGGAGGCCGTCGCGTCGATCGGCGGCGTTCGTCGCATCGCGACCAGCCCCGCGATGACACGCCACCTCGCGAACAGCTATCCGGAGATCCTCCGGTGCCTGGCCGAAGGAGCGCCGCCGAGCGAGATCCCGGTCGCACCGCGGACCGACACGGTGATGCACCGGCCGCTCGCGCTCGGAGCCTGCGGCGTCGAGACGCTCGGGCCCTTCACGGTCGAGCGCACGGCGCGGCTCGCGGTCGCGATCTCGAGCGATCCCGCCGAGCCCGTCGGCGCCGCGCTCGAAGTGCTCGAGGGCAGCGCGATCGATTCGGCCACGCCGGTGTGCACCGGCAGCGACCCGTGCGAGGTCGAGGGCCCCGGCTCGTTCTTCGTCCGCGTCACGAGCGAGCGCGCGGCCACCGTCGTCGTCGACGTCACGCGCACGATCGTCGCTCCTCCGATCGCGTGTCTCGACGGCGCGCTGCCGTTCGACGCCGTCTCCGTCGCCGCCGAGTGGCGCCGCCTGGATCCGAGCCTGCCGTTTCCCGTCTACGACACGTCGGCCGAGCGCCTGCGCACGCTGCTCGCGGCGGGCGAGCCGACGTGGGGCACTGGCGAGGGCACCGCGACGCCGGGCCCGGACGAGATCTACACGCAGCGCCTGCCGGACGGAGAGACCTACGTGCTCGCGGCGATGCACGTGCGCACGCGCGAGCTCCCGCTCGGGCTCGACCTCACGCTGTGGTGGTCCGACACGCCCGACGAAGACTTCGGCGCCGATCGGCCCGCGTCGTTCGCCCAGCTCGGGGGCCCCTGGTCGCACTACAAGATGTGCGTGGCCGTCGAGCACACCGAGCTCGACCCGCTCGCCGGCGGCGGCTTCGACGCGGACGCACCTTCCCTCGCCGCGGCGCTCGCCGCGGTGAGCGAGGGGCGCGGCGGCCCCACGTGGTGCTCGAACCCCTACATCGACGGCGCGCCCGGCCTCGCCCGCGGCAACTGCGTCGGCTGTCACCAGCACGCGATGAGCGGCGCGCGGCCCGGGGAGATCGCGACCGATCCGACGCTCTACCCATCGAGCGGTCGACTCGCGGCACGCAACAACTATCCTTCCGACGGCTTCTGGGGCCTCGACGCGGGCGATACGCTCGCCGCCGTGGTCCAGCAGGTCGTCGACTACTGGCAGTGAATGGCTCGGCCCCCCGAAGACACCAGAACAAGGCCTCCGACATGACGCGCAAGACCGCCCGCACGCTCTTCACTGCAGCCCTCCTCGCGATGGCCGCACCTTTCCTTCCCGGCTGTCCCGGCCCCGCGCCGGCCACCGAGGACGGCGGCACGACGAACGACGGCGGCACGACCACCGACGGCGGCGGCGGCACCGACACGGGCACGCCTCCGACGGACGGCGGCGGTGGGGATCCGGACACGGGCATCTCGCCGGTCGACGGCGGGCCCGACGGAGGCCACGCGACGGCGCCGTTGCTCCGACACTCGGTGACGATGGAGGACCTCGCTCTCGCGCGCGAAGCGCTGCGCATCATGGGCGCGTCCGCCGCCGGCGGCACCAGCAGCTGCAGCGACTGCCACGCGATGACTCGGCCGAGCATCGCCCACTTCCTGACGATCTCGACGACGGCGTGGTCGTCGTGCTTCTCCGATCTCGCGGTCGAGACGCCCGAGGCCGCCCGCGCGATCGTGGCCTGCTTCCAGGACGAAGCGACGCACACGTTCCGCCCCTCGCACCTCGGCGTCTTCTCGAGCGGCGCCACGCTCGCGTGGTTCCAGTTCGTGTTCCAGCAGGCCTACGGCGCGAGCTGGCAGACCGAGTACGACACGTTCGTCAACCGCGTGCAGCAGTCGCCGCGGCCCTACGCGCCGCTCACGCAGGACGAGTTCGACATCGTCACCGAGTGGTTCCTCCGCGGCACGCCGAACGTGGCCGACGTGATCCCGATCATCCAGGATCCCGGCACCTGCGTGCCCTACGTCGACGCGAGCGTCGCGGGGATCGTCGCCCAGGGCCAGACCAACGGCTGGACCGCACGCAACGCCGAGGCGGGGATCCTGATGCACGGCTGCGCCGGCGCGACGCGCCCCGAGGACTGCCTCGCGTCCTACCCGCGCGTCACGACCACGACGTATGGCGCCGAGTGGGAGACGCCCGGGACGCACCAGCGCGTGCTCTTCGATACGAGCTACGCGACGAGCTACTGGACGCGCAGCTCGGCGGACGGTCGCTTCGTGGCCCACGGCGGCGGCGTCGGCGGCGGCGCGTCGATCGTCGATCTGCAGCGTCAGGTCGCGGTCCACGTGTCGGCGGCCTACGACCCGGGCTTCTTCCCCGACAACAGCGGCTTCATGTTCCAGGGCACGCCCTTCGGCGCCGGCCTCTGCAACCAGAGCGTGCTGATGGTGGGCTCGCCGACCTCGATCAACTTCTCCGAGGCGGGCTGCACGCATCCGACGCGCATCGGGCTCTACCAGCACGTCGGCGCCTCGCTCGACGGCGGCGACTACTTCGTCGTGAACTCGCTCTGGTCGGGCGATCCCGGCGGCAGCCTCTCGGATCCGCAGGTGTTCGTCGACCCCGCGTCCGAGGTGACGCTCTTCCGGCTGATGAACACGGGCACCGGCTTCGTCGCCGGCGGCCAGTCCTCGGCGATCACGCCCTACGAGGGCAACTCGGTCATCTCGCCGACGATGCGCCTCCTGGTGGGCTCGCTGGCCGACGTCTCGGGGAACCCGATCGGCTACGCGCTGCATCGCATCGTCCTCACGCGCGACGGCACCGGCGCGGTGACGAACGTCGAGCTCCCCGAGGTCGCGCGCTACTGCTTCCCCGGCGGCAAGCCCGCGTTCTCGCTCGACGACCGCTGGCTCGTGACGCACCACCGCGCGACCGACGCCGACGCCGTCGACCTCGGCTTCACCGGGCCCACCGATCCCGGCTTCGCCGCCTACCGCGGCGTCTCGAACGCGTACCTCATCGACCTCGTGACGGGCGAGGAGACGCGCATCACGAACATGCAGCCGGGGCAGCAGGCGCTCTTCCCGCACTTCCGCTCGGACGGGTGGATCTACTTCCTCGCGCGCACGGGCGGCGTGCCCGAGCACATCGTGGCCTCCGACGCCGCGCTCGTGCTGCGCTGAGCGGCCGACCCGAACTGGGTCGGAGCCTGTACGGCATCTCGATCTCCCCGGCACGAGTGCGCTGGAGCCATCGGTGCTCGACCCGGTTCTGGTCGAGCACCGAGATCGATCAGAGCCCGTCGAGGCCGCCCGCGAGCTCGTTCTCGTCCTGCAGGACCGGGGCGTGGCGGTGGCGATGGCGGCGATGGTCCTCCACGCGTGGGCTCGCGTCGGTCGAGTGATCGATCGCGGCCTCGTCGGGCGCGGTCGGCTCCGGCGGCTCCGGGGCAGCCAGCAGCGTCGACGGTGGCGCGGCGGGCGGCGGCGCGGCGGGCGGTGGCGGCGGCTCGGCTGCCACCGAAGGGAGCGCGCTCGGCGTCTCCGGGCTCACCGACACCGGCGCGCGCGTCGCGTCCGAGTCACAGGCGGCGACGGCGAGCGCGAGCGCGGCACCGCCGAGCGAGCCGAGGCCGCGCGCCGGCGGCTCGGCACGGAAGCGGACCTCGCCGCTCGGGCCGACGCGGACGCGCGCACAGAGCTTGCCGCCGTGCGCGCGGTAGAGCGCAGCCGCCTCGCGACGCGTCGCGTCTCGCAGATCGTGCGTGACCTCGCGGCAGTGAAGACAGAAGCGTGTGCCGTCGGGGCGCTCCTCGAATCGGACGTCGGGCACGGGACAAGGGCTCGCGACGCGTACGCGCTTGGGCTCCATGCCGACGATGCTACCCACTTCGCGGCGCGAAGAGCGCGCGTTTCCGTCTACGCTCGGGGACCATGGCGCCGCGCCCCTTCCTCGTGCTCTCGGCGGTCGTCGCGCTCGGATGCACCGGCGAGATCGGCGGCGCCGCGGAGGTCGGCACGCGCCTCGACGCGCGCGCGACGGACGACGCGGGCGATGGAGCGCCCCGCGATGGCGGCCTCGACGCGCCCGCCGCGCCCGACGCGTGGGCGAGCCCCTGCCCCGCCGGAGCGCTCTGCGACTCGTTCGAGGGCTACGGCGTCGGCGCGCTCGCCGACGGAGACGTGCTCGGCTTCTGGACCGCTTCGCTGGCGACGCCGGGGGCCACGATGGAGCTCGATGGCGTGCACGTGACGAACGGCGTGCGCGCCTTGCACGTCCACGTCGATCAGGGCGTCACGGCCGGCGGCCGGATCTACGCCGACCCGGGCGCGCCCGTGCTCGCCAGCCATGCGACCCACGTGTACGGCCGCTTGCGCATGTACGTCGATCCGAGCGGCACGAGCGTCCACTGGACCTTCGCGGGCGTCGAGGGCGACGCCGAGCCGAGCGCGCCGCTCGCGGGCAACTACGCCGCCTACATCCTGAGCTCGCTCCCACGCGACGGGATGAACACCTTCAGCTTCGTCGACGGGCTCTCCGGCGGCGCCGCCTACCAGGATTGCTGGAACCAGAGCGCCACGCACATGCCCGTCGCGCGCTGGGCGTGCGTCTCGTTCGAGCTCGACTCCATCGCACGGCACCTCTCGATGTCGCTCGACGGAACCGAGATCATGACGGTCGACGACACGGGGCAGGGGTGCGTCGACCCGGTCGCGGGCGACTCGCTCTGGTACGGCCCGATCGTGGATCGCTTCTTCGTCGGCGCCTGGAGCTTCCACGACATGGACGCGCCGCTCGACGTGTGGATCGACGACGTCGTGCTCGACGACCAGCCCGTCGACTGTCCCTGAGCGCCCGCTACACTGGCGCATGCTTTCCCGTCGTCGACCGCTCGCGGCGAGTCTCTTGCTGGCGCTCGCGCTCCCAGGGTGTCCCACGCCGCCCGCGCCTCCCGAGGATGCGGCTGCGCGTGACGACGCCGCGATGCCGCACGACGCGGGGCGCGACGCCGCTGCCACCGACGACGCCGGTCTCGACGCGTTCGTTCCCCCCGACGCGCTCGTCCCCATCGACGTCGGCAACGACGCGTACGTCGTCGACGTCGGCGTCGACGCGGCGCTGCCGCCCTGCGTCGGGCCGCCGGGCCTCTACACCGGCGACGATTGCACCCAGCTCGCCGACGGCGTGCGGCCCTACCACCCGCGCTACGAGCTCTGGTCGGACGGGAACGACAAGGAGCGCTTCCTCTACTTGCCGCCCGGCACGCAGATCGACACGAGCAACCCCGACCGCTGGGGCTTCCCGGTGGGCACGCGCGTCTACAAGACCTTCCTCATCGCGGGTGAGCGCATCGAGACGCGCATCCTCGAGAAGATCGCCGCGCCGCGCGCCGTGGAGAGCTGGACGATGACCTCGTGGGTGTGGAGCGCCGATCAGCGCTCCGTGTCGCTCGCGAGCCCCTTCGGCGTCCGCAACGTTCGCGGCACCGGGCACGACATCCCGAGCCGCGCCGAGTGCGAGCGCTGCCACACCGTCGCGCAGGACGACACCGTGAACGGCTTCTCGGCGGTGCAGCTCGCGCACGACGAGGGCGGCGTGACGCTCGCCATGTTGAACGCCGACGGCTGGCTCACCGCGCCCATCGATCCGGCCGACGCGCAGATCCCGGGCGACGCGACCACGTCCGCCGCGCTCGGCTATCTCCACGCCAACTGCGGCAACTGCCACGGCGGGCCCGCCCCCGAGCACGGCCTCGACTACTGGTTCCGCGTCGGCATCACCGACCCCACCGCGACGCCGGCCTACACCACGGCGGTGTGCGGCTGCTCGGTGTGGACCACGAGTGTCGGCGGCACGCTCGCGAACCTGCGCATCGCGCCCCACCACCCCGAGGTGAGCATCTCCACGTTGCGCATGCAGAGCCGCGTGGCGACCGAGCAGATGCCACCGATCGGCTCGCGCATCCCGGACCCCGACGGCATCGCGCTCGTCTCGGCGTGGATCACCTCGCTCGACGAGACGGCGAACGGCTGCCCGCACGGCTGCCCCTGGCCCTGATCGCGCGCCGGCCGTCGTCGAGGTCCCCACGGGCCCCCGATCGCGAGCCGATCGCCGTCCCTCTCGCACCCTTCGCAGGGGGGTGGGCGGCGTGCGATGGTCGCGCCGTGACGCCTCCTTCGCGTCGGATGCTGCTCGCGCTCGCGCTCTGCGCGGCGGCGCTCTTCGCGCTCGGCGCGCTCCTCGACGTGCACGCCGTGCGGCTCGCGAGCAAGCCCTGGCCCGTGGTGCTGCTCGCGGTGTGGGTGTGGCGCGAGGCGCCCGCCGACCGCTATCGGAGCGCGATGATCGCGGGCCTCGTGTGCTCGCTCGCGGGCGATCTGTTCCTCGAGGCCTCGCCGCGGACGCTCTTTCTGCCCGGGCTCGTCTCGTTCCTCGTCGCGCACGTGTTCTACGTGCTCGCCTACCTCGTCGACGCGCGCACGGCGCACGGGCTGCGGGCCCTGCCTGCGTACGCCTACGGCGCGGCGCTCGTGGTGCTGCTCTGGCCGGGCCTCGGCCCGATGGCGCTCCCCGTCTCGGTCTACGCGGCCGTGATCTGCACGATGATCTACCGCGCCGCCGCGCGCATCGGCCACGTCCGAGCGCAGAGCGCCCGCCTCGCGCTGATCGGAGCGATCACGTTCGCCGCGAGCGACTCGCTCATCGCGGTCGGCCGCTTCGGCGGTCACCTCGTGGACGAGGCGTGGCGCACGAGCACGCCATGGCGGCTCACGATCATGACGACGTACTGGCTCGGCCAGTGGGCGATCGCCGCCTCGGCCGTCACGCGGCGCGCGCCCGGCTCACCTCGCTGAGCGCGTCGCGACCGCCTTCGCCGATCGTCACTTCGCCTCGCCCCAGCTCGCGCCGACGCCGATCGAGACGACGAGCGGCACGTCGAGCGGGCACGGCTTCTCCATGCACTCGCGCACGATGCGGCTCGCCGCCTCGACCTCGGCCTCGGGCGCTTCGAAGACGAGCTCGTCGTGCACCTGCAGGAGCATGCGCGTGCGGAGCCCCTCGCGCGCGAAGCGGCGATCGATCGCCAGCATCGCGAGCTTGCACAGATCCGCCGCCGAGCCCTGGATGGGCGTGTTGGCCGCCATGCGCTCACCCGCGCTCCGGTCGGTGTCGTTGCGCATCGAGAGCTCGGGGATGTACCGGCGGCGACCGACGAGCGTCGTCACGTACCCCTTCGCGTGCGCCTCTTCGATCGTGCGATCGAGCCACGCGCGCACGCCCGCGTACGCCTCGAAGTACTGCTCGATGTAGCGCTGCGCGTCCTTGCGCGGGATGCCGAGGATCTGCCCGAGCGCGGTCGCGCCCTGCCCGTAGATGGTCGCGAAGTTCACCGTCTTGCCGACGTTGCGCTGCTCGGGTGTGACGGCCTCCGGCTCGACGGAGAAGAGGAGCGCGGCCGTGCGCCGGTGCAGATCGAGGTTCTTCTCGAAGGCTTCCTTCAGCCGCGCGTCGCCCGAGAAGTGCGCGAGCACGCGCAGCTCGATCTGCGACCAGTCGGCCGCGATCATCCGCGTCCCCGGCGGCGCCACGAACGCCCGTCGGATGCGCTTGCCCTCGGGCGTGCGCACCGGCGTGCGCTGCAGATCGGGGTCGGTCGAGATGAGCCGCCCGCTCGCGCCCGTCGTCTGCTGGAACGACGCGTGGATGCGGCCCGTGCGCTCGGAGATCGAGGCCGCGAGCACGTCGGTGTACGTGTTGATGAGCTTGGCGAGCTCGCGATGGGCGAGCACCTCGGCGGCGATCGGGTGCTTGGGCGCGAGGCGCTCGAGCACCTCGGCGTCGGTCGAGTAGCCGGTCTTGTTCTTCTTGATGACCGGCAGCTTCAGCTCCTCGAAGAGCACCTCGGCGAGCTGCTTGGTCGAGCCGATGTTGAGCTCGTGCCCGGCGAGCGCGTAGATGCGCTGCTCGATCTCGGCCTTGCGCACGCGCAGCTCCACGCCGAGCTTGCCGAGGTCCTCGCGGTCCACGTAGATGCCCGCGATCTCCATGCGCGCGAGCACCCCGGCGAGCGGTCGCTCGGTCTCTTCGTACAGGCTCCGCAGCCCCACCTCGTCGAGCTTCGGCCCCAGCACCTCGGCGACCGCGCGCACCACGTCCGCGTGCTCACCGGCGTGCGCGGCGAGCTCCTCGGCCGCGACGTCCTCGAGCTTCTTCTCGCTCTGGCCCGATCCGACGATGGCCTTGAGCGGCGGCAGCCAGCGCTGCACGTACTCTTTGCTCACCTGCTCGAGGCGATGCGGGATGACCTTCGTCGGATCGACGAGATAGGACGCCAGCATCGTGTCGAGCACCGGCCCGGCGAGCGCCTGCTCGCTCCCGACGCACTCGTAGAGGCGCTTCACGTCGTGCACGACCTTCGGTCGCGAGGGATCGCGCAGCATCGCGGCGATCGAGCCGAGCGACGCGTGCGCCCCGGAGAGCCCTTCGCCGCGCACGTCGACGAAGAGCGCCTTGCCCGGCTCCCACGCGAGCGCGTAGCCGGGCACGCGCCCGTGCACCGTGTCGGGCCCGCGGAGCACGTGGATCGCGATCGGTTTGCCCGCCGGCACCGCCGCGAGCCAGGCCTGGACGGCGCCGTCGAGATGCACCGCCTCGCACGCGACGCTGCGCGTGTCCTCGGACTTCTCGCTCGCGCCGCCGCCGGTGAGGAGCGAGTAGAACTCGAGCTCGCGATAGAGCGCGTCGAGCTCGCCCGGATCGGGCGGCGTGATCGCCAGCGCGTCGATGTCGACCTCGATCGCCGCCTCGCACGAGACGGTCGCGAGCTTCTTGTAGAGAAGCACGTTGTCCTTCTCCGCCTCGAGCGCCGCGCGCTGCTTGCCCTTCAGCTCACCGAGGCTCGCGAGCACGCCCTCGACCGAGCCGTACTTCTCGAGCAGCGCGGCCGCGCCCTTGTCGCCGATGCCGGGCACGCCGGGGATGTTGTCGACGGTGTCGCCGACGAGCGCGAGCCAGTCGGGGATCTTGTCGGGCGGCACGCCCCACTTCTTGCGGACGAGCTCGGCGTCGTAAGTGACGTCGCGCATCGTGTCCTGCATGCGCACGCGCTCGCCCACGCGCTGCGCGAGATCCTTGTCGCCGGCGACGATCACGACCTCCATGCCCGCGTCGGCGCCGCGCTTGGCGAGCGTCGCGATCACGTCGTCCGCCTCCCAGCCCGGGGCGCGCAAGATGGGGAAGTGGTTCGCCGCGACGACGCGGTCGACGTAGGGCAGCTGCGAGCGCAGGTCCCCGTGCATCGGCGGCCGCTGCGCCTTGTAGGCCGGGAAGGCGATCTCGCGATGCGTCGGCTCCGGCGTGTCGAACACGACCGCGCCGTAGTCGGGCGCGCGGCCGGCGAAGAGCTTGCGGAACATCGTCGCGAACCCGAAGGTCGCGTTCGTCGGGAGCCCGGCCTTCGTGGAGAGCGTGGCCGGCAGCGCGAAGAACGCCCGGAACACCAGCCAGCTCCCGTCGACGAGGACGAGCTTGTCGCCTTTGCGCATGAGTGGCGCGGAATATAGGCGATTTGGCACGCCCCGTTGTCACGCGGGACGGAACGTGGCACTCGTGAATGCGTGCCGAGGCCGTTCTCCCCACTCGCTCGCGCGTCGGTCCTGGGGGCCGTGCTCGTGGTCGGTGGGTGTGCGGTCCACGACCGCGACGTCGCGCCACCCCCGCCCGCGCCGTTCGCCGGCTCGACGCCGCTGCGGCGGCTCTCGAACGACGAGTACCTGCACGCGATGCGCGACCTCTTCGGGGTCTCGCCCGCCGGGCTCCCTGCGCTGCCGGCCGACACGACGGTCGGCGGCTTCGCCAACGACGCGCGCACGCTCGGACCGAGCGATCTGCGGATCGCGCGCTACGAGGCGCTCGCGTTCGCGTTCGCGGACGCTGCGACGGCCGACGACGCCGCGCTCGCCCGCCTGCTCCCCTGCGCGTCGTACGCGACCGAAGAGGAGCAAGCCGCCTGCGGCCGCGCGCTGATCGCGAGCTTCGGCCGGCGCGCGTTCCGCCGGAGCCTGGGCACCGACGAGCTCGAGCGCTACGCGCGCCGCTTCGACGGCTTCCGCCGCACGATCGACTTCCGCGCGGCCGTGCAGCTCGTGCTGATGGCCCTCGTGCAGGCGCCCTCGTTCCTCTACCGAATCGAGATCCCGGTCGTGGACCGGACCACGGTGGTCGACCACGCACCGGGCGTCGTGCGCGTCTCGGCGTTCGCGCTCGCGACGCGCCTCTCCTTCCTCCTCTGGGAGTCGGTGCCCGACGACGAGCTGCTCGACGCGGCCGAGAGCGGCGCGCTCCTCGACCCCGAGGTGCTCGCCGTCGAGGTCGATCGGATGCTCGAGGACCCGCGCGTCGTCGACACGATCGTCGACTTCGATCGCCAGTGGCTCGACGTCGATCGCATCCTGTCCGACGCGAACCGCACGCGCGATCCCGCGCAGTACCCCGATTGGACGCCGGAGACGCCGGCCGCGCTGCGGGAGGAGTCGCTGCGCTTCCTGCGCTGGTCGGCCTCCGAGGGCGAGGGCACGCTCGACGAGCTCTTCGCGAGCCGCCACGCCGAGGTCGACCCGACGATGGCCGCGATCTACGGCGTGGCCCCGCCCGACGCCGGGACGTGGGTGGGCGTCGAGCTCCCGAGCGAGCAGCGAGCCGGCATCCTCACGCGCGGCGCGTTCCTCGCGGGACACGCGCACTCGGGCAACGTCTCGCCGCCGATCCGGGGCTCGTTCGTGCTCGAGCGCATCCTGTGTCGGCCGCACCTCTCGCCTCCGGCGGCGGCGGACCTCTCCACGCCCCAGCCGATGCCCGGAGAGGGCGCGGTCACGAACCGGACGCTGTTCGAGCGCCGCACCAGCTCGCCCACCTGTGTCGGTTGCCACGTGCAGGTCAACGGCGTCGGCTTCGCCTTCGAGCACTACGACGCGGTGGGCTCCTTCCACGCGCTCGACCACGGCCTGCCCGTCGACGCGAGCGGAGAGCTCTTCGACGTCGACCCGAGCGGCCCCTTCGCCGACGCGGTGGAGCTCAGCCAGCGCCTCGCGACCAGCCCCACCGTCGCCTCGTGCGCCAGCGACACCTGGGTACGCTTCGCGCTCGGCCGCACGCTCGAGCACGCGGATGCGTCCCTGCGCCACCGCGCGCTCGCCGCGCTCGCCGAGAGCGGCGGCGAAGTGCGGGCGATGCTGCGCGCGATCGCGCTGAGCCCGGAGCTGCGAGTGCAGCAGGCGGTGCAGGAATGAAACGGAAGAGCAGCCTCGCGCCGCCGTGGCGGACGAACCGTCGTCGCTTCCTGACGGCCCTCGGGCTCGGCGGTCTCGCCGCGACCCTTCCTTCGCTCGGCTGGAACGCCATCGTACGCGCCGGCGACACGGCCCCGCCCAAGCGCCTCGTGCTGTGGATCGAGGCGCACGGCACGGTGCCCAAGGCGTGGAACCTCGACATGCCCGGCGCGCCGACCGATCACGTCGCGACCGCGGACTTCGGTGCGCTCTCGCTCGCCGAGACCCCGGAGATCCTGCGCCCGCTCGACGCCTGGCGCCGCAAGCTCACCGTGATCGAGGGGCTCGCACAGACGACCCTCTTCGCCGATCACGTGCGCATCGCCGAGCACGCCGACTGGGATCCGAACGAGCACAACCTCGCGATGGCGCACCTGCTCACCGTGACCGAGTCGCTCCAGCGCCCGGGGCAGCTCTGCCTCGGCGGCGGCAAGTCGATCGATCAGGAGATCGGCGACCGCACGCGCGAGGGATCGCGCTGGGCCTCGCGCGTCTACGGGGCCAACCACTGGCTGCCCTACTCGTTCGTGTCGCAGGGCGCCGCCGCGCCGCGCGTCGAGGACCCCGCGCAGGCCTTCATGGACCTGATGGGCCTCTACACGCCGCCCGGCGATCCGACGAGCCGCGCGGAGCTGATCCGAGGCGGACGCGGGAGCGTGCTCGACATGGTCGCCGACGAGTACGACGTCGCCGCGCGCCAGCTCGGCGTCGAGGGCCGCCGCAAGCTCGAGCAGCACGCCGAGCTCGTGCGCGAGCTCGAGGTGGGCTTCTCCTCCGACGCGCTGATGCCCGAGTGCACGCTCGGCACCTTCGATCCGAGCGGTCACCTCATCGATCAGTGGAACCGCATCACCGCCCTGGCGCTCGCGTGCGACATGACGCGCGTCGTGACGGTCGTCCTGCCGATCCTCGTGCCGCCGGACTTCGGGTATCCGGCCGATCCCGATCTGCACGGCGGCTACGCGCACTCGTCGGTGGACGACGGCAGCGAGCCCTTCCTGATGCGCAGCGAGATCGCGATGATCGAGTACAACAAGTGGCACGCCGAGCGCTTCGCGCGGCTCTTGTCGATGCTCGACTCGCTGCCCGAGGGCACCGGCACGCTGCTCGATCACGCGAACGTCGTCTGGCTCACCGAGCTCGCGACGGGCACGCACCAGCACGCCGACGTGCCCATCGTGATCGGCGGCGGCGGCGACGGCTTCTTCCGCACCGGGACGTACGTGCGCTACCCGCGCGACGCGGCGTCGCCGTGGGCGCCTCGCGGGCCGATCCCGATCGGGCCGAGCCTCAACCAGCTCTACGTGACCTTGATGCGCGCGATGGGCTTGCCCGACGAGAGCTTCGGCTCGCCGGAGATCGCGCTCGCCGACGGCTCCATGCGCTCGCTCCGCGGCACGCTCGCCGAGACGCACTTCTGACGGCCCTCCGGCCGGCGCGGCGCGTCAGGCGAGGCCGACGGCGCGCAGGAGCGAGTCGTCGTCGCGGAGCGCGGCGCTCCCCGACCAGCTCGCGGCGGCGGGATGCTCGGCCGTGAAGCGACGGCGCTGCGCCTCGTCCAGACCCCAGAGCACCACGCGCGAGCCGCGCGGAAGGATCGGCGCGAGCCCGACGAACGTCGCGAGATCGATCGCCGGCAAGAGCGTGTCCACGAGCACCACGAGCCGGTCGCCGTTGCGCGTCGCCGCCCGCGCGAGCTCGGCCGGGCTCGTCACGAGACGCAGCGGGCAGCGCCCGCCGGTCGCATCCTCGAGGCGCTGCGCGAGCGAAGGGTCGAGGCTCACCACGATCAACGCCGAGGGCGGCGCCGCGAAGCGAACGGTGGTCTTGCGCTGGGGCTCGATCCCCGGCACCGCCGGCGGGCGGAGCGGCGGGCGCACCGACACGCCCGACTGCGACGTGACGCGCGGGCCCGGCGCCGGCACCGACGAGGACGCACGCACGGGCGGGTTGCTCCCCGGCGGACGAATCGTGTCCTTCTTCGAGAAGGCGTCGCGCTGTGCGAGGGCGTCGCGATCGGAGACGGCCTCCATGTCCGAGGTCGTCACGGTGGTCGCGCCGACACGACGATGGCGGCCGGTGCTCGGCAGGTGGCCCGTCGACCAGCGGCTCGCCAGGTCGAGCGCGCTCGCATCCCGGGTGACGGTCCAGACCACGTGGCCGAGGCGATCGAGGATCTGAGCGATCTCGGTCGCGTCGAGCACGCGCTCGAGCTCCGCGGCGAGCGTGACCTCGAGGAACGAGCGGTACGCCACCGGATCCTCGGGAACGTCGCGCAGCGAGGTGGCCCGCAGCGCGCGATCCAGCAGCGCCCGCGCGACCTGCGGCGGCATCGCGAGCTCGAGCACCTCGCGCGTCGCGCGAGCGAACGATCCCAGCGGTCGGGCGGGCTCCGGCACGTCGGCCCCGAGGGTTGACGAGCTGCGTCAGGGCTGCAACCCCGGCTTTCCGGCCCTGTGCGCTCCCGCGGCTGCTCGGACGGGGTCAGTGCACGATGACGCGAACACCGTTCCTCGGGGGGCCGCCGGCCCATCCCAGGGCGGGCTTGCGGTAGGCTGGTCGGCCATGGACGAAGACGATGACGAGGTCGCCAAGCCTTTCGAGGGCCTGATCCGACGCTCGCACGTGATCGAGCCCGGAAGCGTCGTGCTCGTGATGGAGCGCTACGACGGCGACGTCGAGGTCGGCACCGTGCTCGTGGCCGTGCACGAGCGCGCGCGCATCGAGGTCCGCGTGAAGACGGTGGCGTGGGGCTCGGCCTTCGGCGTCGAGGCGATTCCGCTGACGCTGGTGGTCACCGGCCTCGCGGACGGCGTGAGCTACGCGGGCGCCTCGCTCGTGAGCCCCTCCCGCTGATACGCTCGCGACGTGGGCATTCGACTCTTCGCCGTCGGCTCGGCGGCGCTCTTGGCTTCGGTCACCACGGGCTGCGCGCTCTCGCACGAGCGAGGCGGCGGCGATGCCCGTGTGTCGTTCGTCGATAGCGAGCCCCCGCCGCGCGACGGGGGCCCGCGTCCTCCCGACGGTGGCCCGCCGCCCGTCGACGCCTTCCTCCGCCGAGACGCCTGGAGCCCGACCTTCACGGTCGCGCCGCACGGCCCGCTGCCGATCGTGACCGATCAGGGCGGCCGCCGGATGCACCACCCTCAGCTCGTGGTGATCACCTACGCGGACGACGTCGACCGCGCGGCCCACGAGGGGCTCACCCGCTGGGCGGCGACCTCGGACTGGCTCGCCACGGTCGGTGGTGAGTACGGCATCGACGGCGCGACGCTGCTCGGGGTCGTCGAGCGCACCGATCGCGCGCCCTCGTCGATCACCGACGAGCAGATCGCGGCGACGATCCGGAACGGAATCGCGAACGGGACGATGCCGGTTCCCGCGGGCGGCGTGCTCGACGACGCGCTCTACATCCTGCACTTCCCGCCGGGCACGACGATCACGGACGACCTCGTCGGCCGGAGCTGCGAGACGTTCGGCGGCTACCACAACGAGAGCCAGACCGCGGACGGCCGCCTCTTCGCGTACGCGGTGGTTCCCTCGTGCCCCTCGGCCTTTCCCGACCTCTCGGATCTCGCGAACGAGCAGGTCGCCACGACGCACGAGATCTTCGAAGCCGCCACGGATCCGCTCCCGTTCACGGCGCCCGGGTGGGCGTTCGGGACGACGCTCGCCGACTACTCGCCTTGGCTCTTCGCCGGCGCGGAGCTCGCGGACCTCTGCGAGTACCGGCTCGGGCCCGCCGCCTACTACCGCGAGGGCGGCTTCACCGTGACGCGCATCTGGTCGAACGCGGCGGCGAGGCGCGGCGACGTGGACCCGTGCGTGCCCTGGGACGGCGCGCCGTACGGAACCGTGACGCCGGCGCCGGGCACCGTGCAGTTCGCGGCCCCGGGCAGCACGGTGACGTTCGATCTCGCGGCCTGGTCCACCGCGTCGATGCCCTCGTTCCAGATCGGCGCCTTCGCCTCCTCACAGGGCGCGGGGACGTTCATGGCCGACGTGTTGCTCGATCGGTCGAGCGTGGTGAACGGCGATCACGCGACGCTCACGGTCACGGTGCCGTTCGGCGCGCAGAGCCAGGACTACGGCCTCGTGTACATCCTCGTGAACGACGTGAACGGCAACGTCGATTACGTCCCCGTCGTCGTCGTCGCCAACTGATCGCGGCGGCCGCTCAGCCGCGCACGTTCGGCACGTCCGTGCGGCGCTGGAGCACGTTCGGGCCGGCAATCGGCCCCTTCCACCGCGCTTCGGCGTAGGGAGAGATCGTCTCGAAGAGACGCGCTCTCCCGTCCAGAGGCGTGCGAAGTCGCTCCACGATGCAGCGATCGATCGCCTGCTCGTCGGTGAGGACGCCCTCTTCGATGCCGATCGCGAGCGCCGCGATCGCGGCGGCGTCCTCGGGCCGGTCGAGCACGATGCAGCGCTCGTGCATGAGCGCGGTCCACACGGCGCCACAGTTCTCGGTGGCCGCGCGCTTCTCGTCGGGGATCAGGAAGAACGTGTGGAACTTCTGCTGGAGCTCACGCACGACCTCCCAGACCGGGATGTCGGCCTGTAGCGCATCGCCGATCAGCCCCGCGACGTGGTGCCGCGCGAGGCCCATCCACGGGGTCTCGTCGCCCGTCATGAAGAAGTAGCCCTTCTTCTTCCGCTTCTCCCAGCAGTCCATCGCCGTGTGGCGCGCGGCGAAGTACATCGCGAGATCGTACGACTCGCCGAGCGCCCCGCCGCCTCCCTCGAGGTGCGTGGCCGCGAGCCAGCGATCGATGAGCTGCGCCTCGCTCTCGAACTGGCCGACCTGGAGCGGCGACTTGTCGGCGTACGCGTTGCCGAACGCCATGAAGAGCACGTGCGGGCTCGGCAGGATCGTGCGCACGCTCGACATGAACGTGGGCAGCGTCCGGGTCGCGAGCTGGTGCGGGATCTCGCCCATCGAGCCGCTCACGTCGAGCGCGAAGACGATCCCGAGGCTGTCCGGATGGCCCGCGCTGTCGCGCGACTCGCGGTACTTCACACCGCGAGGATTCATCTTCGGATCGCAGTCGTTGCGCTGGAAGACCTCGCGCGGCGCCGCCTTCGCCCGCGCGAAGGTGATCGCGCGGTGTGCCTCTTCGCTGTAGCTCCCGTACCCCATGCCGCTCCGAGGATAGGCGGAAACGGGACCTGCCCGAGTGGGTATCGACACCTCGGAGCGACTGGATATCCTCGGCCCCCATGACGGCGATTCAGCACGAGTGGGCAACTCTTTCGGCCAAGGACGGCACCAGCCTCGACGCGTACGTCGCGCGGCCGGCCTCGGCGGGCGACATCCGCGCGGGCATCTTGGTGTTCCAGGAGATCTGGGGCGTGAACAAGCACATCCGCGAGGTGACCGATCGCTTCGCGCGCCTCGGCTACCTCGCGCTCGCGCCCGACCTCTTCCACCGCTCCGCGGGCGCGCGCTTCGAGGCGCCCTACACGGAGATGACGGGCTACGAGCACCTCAAGCAGCTCACGCCCGAGGGCGTGAAGGCGGACGTCGAGGCGGGCTACGCCTTCCTCGCGCGCGAGCTCGAGGACAAGGGCGCCCGGATCGCGAGCTGCGGCTTCTGCATGGGCGGCCGCGTCTCGTTCGTCGCGAACGCGGTGCTGCCGCTCTCGGCCGCCGTGTCGTTCTACGGCGGCGGGATCCACACGCAGCTCGATCTCGCCCCGGCGCAGCACGGCCCGCTCCTTCTGTTCTGGGGCGGAAAGGACACGCACATCACGAAGGAGAACCGGCGCGCGACGGCGGACGCGCTCGAAGCGTCGCAGAAGCGCTTCACCGAGGTGAACGTCGGCCAGGCGCAGCACGGGTTCTTCTGCGACGCGCGCCCGAGCTACGACGCCGAGGCCGCGAAGGAGGCGTGGGGCCTCGTCACCGCGTTCCTCGCGACGAACCTCGCCTGATCGGCGTGTTGAGGATCGGGCGCGCACGGATCACGCTGCGCGCGTGACCTCCTCGCGCGCGCTCCGGTGGGCCCTCGCCCTCTCGCTCGCATGGGCTTCGATCGCTGGCGCACAGAGCGGGGACGAAGAGCCGACCCTCGTGACTGGCGACGCCCGTCCGCCGCGCGCCACGACCGGGCCCGCCGGTGACCGCGACGGCGATCGCATCCCGGACGCGAGCGATCTCTGCCCCGACGTCGCCGAGCGCGAGGCGCGCGCGTTCCCCGGGGACGGTTGCCCCGACACCGATGGCGATCGCGATGGCGTGGTCGACGACTACGACGCGTGTCCTTCGGCGCCCGAGACGGTGAACGGCAGCCGCGATCTCGATGGCTGCCCGGATGCGCCGAGCGATCCTCCCGCCACGCTGCGCGCGCGCGCCGGCTGCTTCGTGGGCGCGGCGATGCTCGACGTGCGCGCACCGAGCGGCGGCACCACGCAGCTCGTGCCGCGATCGGACGCGCCCACGTGGCTCGGCGCCGGGCCGCTCGATTGCTACGCGAGCGTCGCGTTCGACGGACGACGGGCGCTCCACTGCGCGAGCGCCACCGTGGAGGCCACGCTCGTGATGGCCGGCGAGGGCGAGCACGCGATCGGCATGGCCGTGGTCCGCGTGGGCACACGCCTCGAGCGACGCGCGTGGAGTGGCACGCGCCTGCCCGACCTCGACCCGAGCGCCGTTCGCGCGGTCGTGGATCAGCACGGCGACGAGACGAGCGCTTGCTACGAGAGCGATGCGAGCGCGCGCGGTCGCGAGGGCCGCGTCGTCGTGACGCTCACGATCGGCGCCGACGGCACGACGCGCGCGGAGGTGACGCGGACGACCTTCGCGCCCGCGGCACCGGCGCTCGAGCAATGCCTCGTGCGTGTCCTCTCGGGCCTCTCCGTGCCTGCGCCGGCGTGCGCACCGAGCACGCAGGTGGTGGCGTTCTCGTTCGAGCCGGAGCCGTGATGCGGCGCCTGGCCCTCTCGGCGCTCCTCGCCCTCGGCGCGTGCTCGGGCGGAGCGCGGGCGCACGGCGAGCCGGCGGCGGTCGCGCTCGAGGCGCTCGAGATCCGCGCGACGAGCGGCGGCGGCCCGCTCGTGGTGTTCCTCCACGGCTACGGCTCCTCGCCCGAGACGTTCCTCGGCCTCGCCGAGCGCACCGACTTGCCCAGAGAGACGGGCTTCGTGCTCCCGCGCGCGCCCCTGCCGATCCCCGACGACGCGCGCGGCACGATGTGGTGGCCGCTCCCCCGGCACTTCGCCGAGATCGCTCGCGGCCCGATGCCGGGCGCCGACGTCGCGCGCGCCAGCGTCCTGAGCCTGCTCGATCGCGTCCAGCGCGAGCAGCCGCATCGACCGCTGGTGCTCGGCGGCTTCTCGCAGGGCGCGATGGTCGCTCTCGACGTGGCGCTCCACGATCCACGCCCGATCGCGGGCCTCGTGCTGATGAGCGGCACCATGATGGACGAGCCCGAGACGCTCGCGCGCCTTCCGTCGCGCCGCGGCCTACGCGTGTATGCGTCCCACGGCACCCACGACTCGGTGCTCGCGCTCGAAGGGGACGAGCGACTCGTCGAGGCCATGCGCGCGCAGGGCCTCGACGTGGCCTTCACGCGCTTCGAGGGCGATCACGAGGTGACGCCCGCGGTCTCGAACGAGGTCGCCGCGTTCATCCGCGACGCGACCGAGGAGCCCGCGCCTCAGCGACCGCCGGGATAGGCGTTGATGTCGACGTCGCCTCCGTGCGCGTCGATGTCGCGCACGAGCTCCATCAGGTGGTCGAGCTCTTCGGGGCTGATCGTCCCGTCCACCGTCGCATCCGTGAAGCGGTTGTTCAGGACGCCGAAGGTGAGAAATCCGACCTGCGGGCGGATGGAGTCGAAGTGCGTGAGCTCGGCCTCGTACTCGGTCGCGCGGGGATGCCCCGCGGTCGCGGCGTGCAGGCGCCCCGAGATCATCTCGATCTGGGCCTCCTGCCCGACGTTCACGAGCCCGCCGCACATGAACATGAAGGCGCCCGTGCCGCAGCAGCCGAGCAGAGCGACGACGCCCGCCGCGATCGCGCAGCCCTTCACCCAGTTGTTGTTCGACTGACCGTCCGCCATGGCTCGATTCCCCTTCCGCGGCGCGAGACTAACAGCCTCGACGCAGTGCGGCGAGCGGAGAAAACCGCCACGCGCGCGCGCACCGCGATCGAGGCAAGCTCGTGCGGGAAAAAAAGATCGGCACGCTGTCGATTCGGCGCGGCGCCGTTCGTCCAGGGGTCGAGGCCACGCGAGAACCCCGGCCTCGAGGAGAGAGAAGCCATGAAGCAGTATCTGTTTTCCGTGTACCACCGTGTCGGCGAGGCCCTTCCGACCGGCGAGGCGATGCAGAAGATCTTCGCCGACGTCGGCGCCTTCAACGAGAAGATGATGAAGGAGAAGCTCTGGGTGTTCGCGGGCGGTCTGCACGGCCCCGAGAGCGCCACCGTCGCGCAGGTGAAGAACGGCGAGGTCGCGCTCACCGACGGTCTCTACGCCGAGGCCAAGGAGTACATCGGCGGCTTCTGGGTGCTGAAGGCGAAGGACCTCGACGCCGCGCTGAAGATCGCCGCCGAGGCCACGCGCGCCTGCGCGGCGCCGGTCGAGGTGCGCCCGTTCCAGGACGGCCCGGGACAGGACTGATCGGATGGCGGGCCCGGCGCCGGACGAGATCGCCCGGATCTTCCGCGAGTGCTCGGGGCGCGCGGTGGCGACGCTGACGCGTCGGTTCCGCGACCTCGGCCTCGCGGAGGAGATGGTGCAGGAAGCGTTCGTCGCCGCGCTGGACCACTGGCCACGCGAGGGCCTGCCGCCGAGCCCGGCGGGATGGATCCTCACGACCGCGCGACGCGCCGCGCTCGATCGCGTGCGCCGCGAGTCGCAGCGCGCCGAGCGCGAGACCGAGAGCGTGGAGAGCTGGGGGCCGAGCGAGCCCGCACCGATCGACGAGGGGCCCGTGCTGGACGACGAGCTGCGCCTGATGTTCACGTGCTGCCACCCCGCGCTCGCGCAGAGCGCGCAGGTGGCCCTCGCGCTGCGCATGATCGGCGGCCTCGAGACCGCCGAGATCGCGCGCGCCTTCATGGTGCCCGAGGCGACGATGGCGCAGCGCCTCGTGCGCGCGAAGAACAAGATCCGCGACGCCGGCATCCCGTACCGCGTGCCCGCGCCGGAGGAGCTGCCGGCGCGCCTGTCGGCCGTGCTGGCCGTCGTCTACTACGTGTTCAACGAGGGCTACGTCTCGACGGGCGGGCCGACGCTCGATCGCGCCGACCTCGCCCAAGAGGCGATTCGCCTGGCGCGCCACGTCGTGGCGCTGCTCCCGCACGAGATGGAGGGCGTGGGCCTCTTGGCGCTGCTTCTCCTGATCGACGCGCGGCGCGAGGCGCGCACGGCGCCCGACGGCTCGCTCGTGCCGCTCGCGGAACAGGACCGCACACGGTGGAGCCCGATCGCGATCGCAGAAGGGCAAGGCCTCGTGCGCCTCTGCCTCGCGGTGAACCGTCCCGGGCCCTACCAGATCCAGGCGGCGATCCAGGCCGTGCATGCGGACGCGCCGAGCGCCGCGCACACGGCGTGGGATCAGATCGTGGCGCTCTACGATCAGCTGCTCGTCTTCACGCCGACGGCGGCCGTGCAGCTGAACCGCGCGATCGCGATCGCGGAGCTGCGCTCGCCGGCCGAGGCGCTGGCGATCGTGGAGGCGCTCCCGCTCGAGGGCTACCACCTCTTCCACGCGACGCGGGCCGAGCTGCTCACGCGCCTGGGGCGCAAGGCCGAGGCCGACGAAGCGATCGGCGAAGCGCTGGCGCGCACCGAGAACGTGGGCGAGCGCGCGCTGCTCGATCGGCGGCGACGCGCACTGCGCGAGGAGATGTCGCGCGCATCGTCGTGAGCCGGGACGGGCCTCTTGCAGGGCGCACGCCCCGCGGCGATGCTCTTCGGGCATGGACATCGCATCGGCGCTCCTCGCGTACCTCGAGACGAGCCAGACGACGAGCACCGCGAGCGACCGGCACGAGATGGGCAAGCTCCTCGCGAGCGCGACCGATGCCGAGCGAGGCGCCGTCCTCGAGCTGATCGCGGCGGCGGCGCTCGACGACGGCACGCTCTCGGAGTCGGAGCAGGCGCTCCTCGACCGCCACGACGGGAGCGGCCCGGGGGGCGAAGTGCGGCGGGCGCTCGACGTGGTCCGCGCGGCGATGCCCTTCGCGAGCGATGCCGATCGGCGCCGCTTCCTCGCGCAGCGCGCCGACGTGATCCGCAGCGCCGCCGAGCGCGAGCGCGTGCTCGGCGCGTGCGTCGACGTGCTCACCGCGGCAGGCGCACCGAACCTCGAGGCGCGCTGCCTCATCTTCACGAGCGCGCTCGGCCTGAGCGACGCCGCGCTCGCCCGCGTGCGCGCGAGCTGAGGAACCTCGCGTCGGATCGCGCTCGTACGTCCACCCGTGAGGTGGATTGACGCGTCTGGCCGCACGCCGTTCGATCGACCGCGTGCTCGCCCTGATCGAACGCTTCGGCTTCCTCTACGTCGCGAACGTCGCGGTCTGGTGGATCGTCTCCGGCTTCGTGTGGTCGCTCGGGCGCCTCTTCCGGAGCGCCGCGATCGCGCGGAAGGTCGAGCCCGAGCACGCACCGCCCGCCGAGACGCGGCAGGGCGTCGTCTACACGCTCACGCGCTCGCTCGTCGCGCTCACCGCCGTGCAGACGATCATCCTCTCGCTCCTACCGGCCGCGCCCGAGGGCGGGCCGGTGCGACCGCTCGCGATCGTGCTCGAGGTGCTCGCCGGCATGGTGGTGTTCGACCTCGCCTTCTACGTGAGCCATCGCCTGCTCCACACGCGCTGGCTCTGGCCGCTCCACGAGGTGCACCACCGCTACCGCCTCGTGAGCTTCTGGGTGCGCAACACCGAGCACGTCGGCCAGGTCTTCGTCGTGGCGCTCTTCGCCGCGCCCGTCAGCCTCATCCTCGCCGACCCCGAGGCCACGATCGTCTACTTCTTGCTCTCGACCTCGTGGAACGTGATCCAGCACTCGGGCGTCGAGGTGTTTCCGCGCTGGCCCTGGGTCGCGCGCGTCTTCGTCACCTCGACGCACCACTCGATGCACCACACCGAGGTCGACTGCAACTTCGGCTACTTCTTCAACTTCTGGGATCAGGTCTTCGGCACGCTCCATCCCGACTACCGCGCGAAGTTCCTGCGCGAGTCGGAGGCGGCGGCCGCGCCCGCGAGCGCGACGCGCTGAGCAAGCGGCGGCTCGCGCCCGCCGGCCGTGCTGCTGAGGGATCGGCTCGCCCGCTCCGGCCCCTCCCGTCCGCGGGCTGCGCCCGCTCCCGTACGGGTCCTCCGGGGCGAGCACTCGTTGCGGAGGATCGGCTCGCCCGCTCCGGCCCCTCCCGTCCGCGGGCTGCGCCCGCTCCCGTACGGGTCCTTCGGGGCGAGCACTCGTTGCTGAGATCAGAGCCAGCCGAGGCGGCCGCCGTGGCCGTGCCAGCCGGCCCAGCCGCTCCGCGTGCTGCTCGTCTGGTACGCGTGATAGAGGCCGTGGTTGCGGCCCACCGCGAAGACCTCGAGGCCGACGTCGCTCCGCACCACCGCCGGGCCCATCGTCGCGCGGCCGCCGAGACGCGCGATGCTGCCCCAGTGGCCGTTCGTGCTCTGCACCACGCGGTAGACCGCGCTGTCGGTGCCACGCCCGAACACGTTCACGCGGCCGCGCCCGTCGACGATCGCCACCACGTTCGAGGTGAAGATGCCGCCGACCGTGTGCGCGTGCGTCGACCAGTGGCCGCTCGCGTCGGTCGCCTGCGTGACGAGGCGACCGTCGTGCCGGCGCGTGAACACCGCGAGGCGGCCATCGTTCAGGCGCACGGGCGAGACGGGCGCGTTGCCCGTGACGTTGAGGTACGTCCACGAGGGCCACTCGGTCGGTGCCGTGCGCATGCGCGTCCAGACGTGGCCGTCGGCGTCGCCGATCGCGAACACGTGCGGCCGGTGCTGCGCGTCGGCGACGACGGTCGGCATCGTGCGCAGGTGACCGCCGAGGCTCCACCACTGGCCCAGCTCGCCACCGGGGCTGCGCTCGGCCGCGTGATAGAGCGCGCGATCCGAGGCGCCGCGCACGAAGATCTCGACGCGCCCGTCCTGGTTCACGAAGAGCGAGGGCATCGTGTCGACGACGAGGCTGCCGAGCTCGAGGGCCGACCAGCCCCCGTCGTAGCGCGCGACGTGGATGTGATCGTCGGTGCCGCGCACGGCGACGAAGAGGCGATCTCCGCTGCGGATGGCCGCCGGGTAGCCGTGCACCGCGCCGCCCGAGGGGATCACGCGGTAGCTCGACCAGTGCGAGCCGTCGCGGACGATCTCGACGAGGCGATGGGCCGCGTCGGTCGCGAACACGTGCACCGCGCCGCTCGCGTCGACGAGCGCGTGCTGCCCGCCCCAGCCCGTGGTGATCGCGCTCTGCTCGTGCGTGGCAGGCGGATGGGGCGTCGGGTGCTGCGTGGGAGCCGGGTCGGCCTGGCCGCGCACGCAGCGCGCGACGAGGTTCATGTAGAGCGTCCAGTCCCAGTAGCGGCCCGGATCGTGGTGGTGCGAGGCGCCGCCGCACGCGCCGCGGTTGGCCTGTGCGTCGCTGCAGAGCGAGGTCGATTGGCTGTTCGTCGAGACGTTGCCGTGCCCGAAGATGTGCCGGCGGTCGACCGGGATGTGATAGCGATGCGCGATCGCGCACGTGAGGTGCGCCGAGCTCTGGTAGAGCGTCGAGGTGTAGTAGCCGCCGCCGCGCGAGCGATCGGCGTAGCCCTCGTGCTCGATGCCGATCGAGCTGTGGTTGATGATCCAGTTGCCGGCGTGCCACGCCGTGTCGCCCTCGCGGACCATCTGCACGATGTGGCCGTCGCGCGAGCGGACGATGTAGTGCGCGGAGGCCTGGCGGCCCGGGCTGCGGAACACGCTGATCGCGCCGGGCATCGTGCCCTCGATGTCGTGGATGACGACGTAGCGCACGCTCATGCCGCGGCCCGACGAGTAGTTGCTCGACGAGGCCGAGATCCACTCGGTGCGCGGGTAGTCGGTGCTCAGCGCCTGCTCGATCGTGACGTCGCCGCCCGTGCTCGTCTCCGCCGCGCCGCTCGCGCCCTCGTCCTCGGGCGTGACGAAGCCGAGGTCGGGCAGCGTCGCGCCGCCCGCGTTCACCATCAGCATCTCCTCGCCGTCCTGCGTGACGGTGTCGAAGCCCGTCTCGAGGATCGCGCGCATCTCGTCCTGCGCGAGGCGGCCGGCGTCGTCCGAGGGATCGAGGCCGACGAAGCGCACCATCGCCTCTTCCCAGCGGCGGTGCGATGCCGTCTCGGGCGTCGTGCCCGACACGGCGAGGTCGGCGAGTAGGAGCGCGGCCGTCGCGCGCGCGCTCGACTCGAGGTCGTCGCGGATCTCGTCTTCCGAGATCGAGAGCGTCTGCGCCGCCCAGCTCACCTGCTCCGGGGTCAGGAAGAAGATGCTCGCGGTGTCGGTCTGCGGGTGCTCTTCGCCGAGCTCCTCGTCGAGCGGCTCTCCCTCGGCCGGAAGAGGAATCGTGCGATCGAGGTCCGGGTCGCTCGCGTCGGTCTCCTCCGTCAGGAGGTAGTCCTCCGCGCTCGGGTCGGCGGCGAGCTCGGCCTGGAAGTCCTCGAGGCCCTCCACGGTCGCGTCGTCGACGAGCTCGAGGAGCGGCTCGCCCTCCTCGTCGGGCATCGCGTCGGTCCACGGATCGGTCGCGGCCGCGAGCTCGGGGTCGTCGGTGATCGTGATGGCGTCGTCCATCGCGCTGTCGAAGGTCACGTCCGGATCTTCGAAGCGGCTCTGCTGATACGCGAGCGCGTAGAGGACGGCCGCGGGCACGTGCGTGCTCTCGGCGACGGAGGTGATGACCTCGTTGCGCGAGCCCTCCAGCGCGACGGGCTGGGCCCAGGGCCGCTCGGGGGAGGCCTCGGCGCCGTGACAGCCGGGAGTCAGCGCGAGGCCCGTGATCGCCACGAGGGCGGTGACCAAGGTGCGTCGAATCTTCATGGGGCGAGGCATGCGCAATCGGCGTACCGACCTCGAAGCGCGCGTGGAGCCCGGGCCGCGAGGCGATGGTCTCGGCGGTCCCCACGATTTCTCGCGTGATTTCCTGCTGAGAACGACCGACCCCACCTCTCGGCACGGGGACGATGCGCACCAGCCCCGGCCTCGGGAGGCCCCGGTAACGAAAGCGAGCGCACCGCGAATCAGGGCTTGTCTCGGGCCCCGGAGCGCAACGTAAGATGCGCGCTTCGCCCGACACGGCTCGGGACGACAAAGAAAGAGGAAGGACTCCAGATGAACATCAAGACGAAGGCTTCGCTCCTGGTCGCGGCTTCGGCCCTGCTCGGTCTCTCGGCGTGTGGCGGCGGCTCGTCGTCGTCGGGCTCGGCGTCCACCACCGAGTCGTCGACGTCGTCGTCCACCTCGGGCGGCAGCGCGTCGTGCTCGGGCGCGAGCGGCGGCACGGCCACGGACAGCACGACGTCGTCGTCGAGCTCGACCGGCAGCTCCAGCTGTGGCGCGGGCGCGTGCAGCGGCTCGAGCAGCGGCGCGAGCACGGGCTCGACCGGCGGCAGCACGGCGCCGCAGTGATCGACGCCTGAGGTCTCCGAAGCGGCGACGGGCGTGGCTCTCCTCGTGAGAGTCGCGCCCGTTCGCTCTTCTGGAGGGCTCCGTCGCGCTCGCCGAGGCCCAGCGCTCGCCGAAGCCCAGCGCTCGCCGAGGCCCAGCGCTCGCCGAAGGCCAGCGCTCGCCGAAGGCCAGCGCTCGCCGAGGCTCAGTGCTCGCCGAACGCGACCGCGCGCGCCACGAGATCGGGCGAGGCGATCTGCGAGGCCACGGCGTCGCGCACCTGGCGGCCGATCGCGCGCCACTCGCCGCGCTCGGCTTCGGTCGTCGTCGTGACCTGCAGGCCGTGCTCCTCGAGCGCGGTCATCGACTGCCGCTCCATGCGGCGCGAGTTGCGCCGGCCGAGCTGGTGGAACTGCTCTCCGGTCTCGAGCAGCGCGGTCCGCTGGTCCTCCGTGAGGCTCTGGAACGTGCTCTCGGAGATCACCATCCCACCGATGATGATCGACATCGGGATCTCGTTGACGTACGTCGCGTGCGACGACCACTGGAGCGCGATCGCCACCGCGGGCGGCGCGAGGAACGTGTCCACGCGCCCGGTCTGCAGGCCGCCGAGCACCTCCGGCACCGCCATCTCGACCCCCGTCGCGCCGACGCGCGAGACGAAGGCCGGCAGGATCACGTCGTCGTCGCGCTGCCAGAGGTGCGCGCCCGCGAGCTCGCTCGGCCGCGCGATGCGCCGCGAAGAGAAGAGGCGCGCCTGGCCGACGTCGGACCAGCCGAGCATGCGGAAGCCCGCCGCCACGATCCCCGCGTCGATCTCCGGCTGCAGCGCGGCGCGCGCCGCATCGAGCTGCTCGTACTGCAGGAACGTCGCCGGCAGCTGGAACACGAGAGCCGGCCGATAGATCTGCGCGAGGCCCGTCGAGGTGAGCGTGCCGCCGTCGAGGCGACCGCTGCGGATCTTGCGGACGACCTCGGGATCGTCGCCCTGCACGCCGCCCGCGTAGATGCGGAACTGGAGCGAGCCGCCGGTGCGGCGACGCAGCTCGCGGTTCCAGGCCTGCAAGCCGTCCGTGATGAGCGATCCCGCGGGCGCGAGCGTGGCGATGCCCAGCGTGCGCGTGGCCGTGTCCTGCGCGCCGAGCGTGTCGGTGGGCGCGAGCACCGCGAAGACGAGCGCGAGGAGAAGAGGTGCGAAGAGGTGCGCGCGGCGTTGCATCCGCGCATCGTAACAGAGCCCACGCGCGACCCGGGGTGCGCAGAAGCTCGCATCCGGCGCTATCCTTCGCCCTTCTTCTCCGAAAGGCGGGATCGATGAACGCTCGCTCGAAGGCGCTCTCCGCGCTCGCATGCCTGTCCCTCGCCGCGTGCTCGACCCCTCCGCCCCCGAGCGAGGACGCGGCGACGGCGCCCGATGCCGCGATGCCCGGCGATGCTGGCACCGACGCGGACGTGGACGCCGCCGTGCGCGACTGGCCGGCGATGACCGTCCCTTCGTCGACCACGCCCGTCCCGGGCGTGAGCCGCGACGTGATCCAGATCGACGTCGACGCACCGCCGGCGAACCCGACGACCGGCATGACCACCCCGACCGAGCTGAACCGCCTGCAGGTCGTCCGCTTCCACGCGGCGAGTGGCGACGCGCCGAGCGCGGTCGTCGTGGCGATGCCCGGCTTCCTCGGCGGCGCGGCGAGCTTCGAGGGCCTGGCCCGCGAGCTCGTGTCGAGCTCGATCGCGAGCGGCGCGCCCGTCGAGGTGTGGGCGATCGACCGCCGCTCGAACCTGCTCGAGGATCTGCGCGGCAGCGACGCGGCCGAGGCGCTCGGCAACCCCGACGTCGCGCGCGGCTACTACTTCGGGCACGAGACGGTCGGCGGCGAGGCCTTCGCCGGCTTCCGCACCCAAGCGAGCGTGGGCTTCATGAGCGAGTGGGGCCTCGCGATGCTCGTCTCCGACGTGCACGCGCTGATCGGGCACATCGCGGCGACCGATCGCATCGGGCACGTGTTCCTCATGGGCCACTCGCTCGGCGGCACCTTCGCCGAGACCTACGCGGCGTGGCGCTTCGACGACGGCACGACCGGCGCGCGCGAGCTCGCGGGCGTGATCCTGGTCGACGGGAGCCAGAGCGGGACGGCGATCAGCGAGACCGACTACCGCGATGGCTTCGGCAGCGGCTTCATGGCCACGGCCGGGCTCGATGCGATGCGGCGCAGCGGCGGCGACGTGTACTTCGCCCTGCCCGTCCTGGGCGTCGCGACCTACGTGCGCGCCGACATCCTCTCGCTCGAGGCCCTGCTCGCGCCCGACGCGATCGTCGAGGATCGCGCGCGCGAGATGCTGCTCGGCACCTTGCTCGGGCTCTCACCGACGTCGGTGCCGCCGATGACGAACGAGGCGGCGCTCGGCTTCGCGTTCGACGACGCGACCAACGGTCTCACGTTCGCCGCCGTGTCGGTCGGCACGAGCACGGGCGGGCCGCTCGAGCCCTACACCAGCCTGCTCGGGCCCATGCTCGTGCATCCCTCGGATCCGGCCGCGACGTACGACTGGGTCGACGCGCCCGACGCGACCCCCGCCGAGGTCACGCCCTACGCCCTCCTCGCGCACTCCTGGGTGGACGGCCGCACGAACTTCGCCGAGTGGTACTTCCCGGCGCGCCTGCCGCTCGACCTCGCGGCGGTCGCCGGGCTCGATCAGACGGACGCGAGCTGGCAAGCGGGCGAGGGCCTGCGCGCGTTCGACGGAGCCGCGATGGACGCGCCGGTGCTCGCCGTCGCGACGGAGCTGCGTACGGCGGCCGACTACGAAGAGAGCCGGATGCGCGCGGCGCCGATCGGGCCGGGGCGCGTGGTCGCCGAGGGGACGCTGCGCAGCGATCCGGCGGCCTTCGACATCCTCGACGCGCCCGCGCTCACGCACGTCGATCCCGTGATCGGCCCGGCGAGCGCGGCGAACCCGGTGCCGGCCCGCGTGCTCGCGTTCGTGCGCGCGAACACGGCGAGCGGGACGATCACGCCGACGTTGCCCTGAGCGGCTGGCTTCGCGCGGGCGCGCCGCGCGTCACTCGCTGGGATCGTCCTCGTCGTCGTCGTCGCCCACCTCGACCTCGACGCTTCCCTCGTCGCCGTCGTCGATGCGCTCGCCGTGGCGATAGCCGGGATGCGGGCGCGCCGAGCGCGGCAGGCACTGCACGCCCTCGGGCGCGCGGCCCCGGCGCCAGCGCGCCTCGGGCGTGTGCGGGCCGATGTGCGGGCGGAAGAGCGGCGCCGGGTCGCAGTGCTCTCCGTCGTGGATGAGCATGAAGTGCAGGTGCGGCCCGTGGGACAGACCGCTGTTGCCGAGGGTCGCGATGCGGTCGCCGCGCGCCACCACCTGCCCCGCCGTGACGAGCATCTCGCGGTTGTGCGCGTAGGCCGTCACCAGGCCGCTCGGGTGGACGATCATCACGAAGTTGCCGTAGCCGCTGATCTCGTTGCCCGCGTACGCCACGATGCCGCGCTCGCACGCCCGGATCGGCTGCCCGACGCGGCCGCGGATGTCCATCGCGAGGTGATAGCCGCCGGGGCCCGAGCCCCAGCCGCGGATCATCGCTCCGCCGGCGACCGGCATGAGCAGCGTGCCCGCGAGCCCGCGCGGCGCGCCGGCCGCGACGATCCAGCGGCGCTCGGGCGCGTGCACGAGGAGTGAGCGCCCCGCGCGCGCACGCCCGAGGCCGAGTCGATCGGCGCGCGCCCGGGCCTGTCGCTGGGCGCGCTCGCTCGCCGCCGAGCCGTGCGCCGCTTCGGTCTCCTCGCCGGGCCGCGGCACGAAGAGCTCTTGCCCGTCGCGCACCGCGTCGCTCGAGAGCCCGTTGGCCTCGCGAATCGCCGTGATCGTCGTGTGGTATCGGCGCGCGATGCGGGCGAGCGTGTCGCCAGGGCGCACCGTGTAGGTGCGCTGCGCGAGCGTGAGGCTCGGCGCCGCCGCGGCGAGCGCGAGCAGGATCGCGAGAAAAAGCAGCGGCAGGCGCATCCGCACGACGAGGGCCGATGCCTAGCACGCCCGAGACGCCCCGGGGCATTCCCGCCGGGCGGCTGGCGCGCCGGGCCGCCACGCGCGAGGCTTCGGCCTCCATGCACCGCGCCTGGTTGATCGTGAGCCGCTCGTTGATCGTGTTCTTCACGATCTTCCCGATGTGGCTCGGCTACGCGATCCTCTTCATCGGTCAGGAGCGCTTCGGCGTACCGGTGCGCGCCGAGCGCTGGAAGACGCTGCACGCGCGCTACGCGCCGCGCTTCTACCGGCTCGCGATCCGCATGCGCGGCGGCCTCATCAAGGTGGGGCAGATCATCTCGACGCGCGCCGACATCCTCCCCGTCGAGTGGACGAGCACGCTCTCGGGCCTGCAGGACCGCGTCGATCCGCTCCCGTGGAGCGAGCTCGTCTCCTACGTGACGCTCGCGTACGGGCGCGACCCGAAGTCGCTCTTCCTCGAGATCGACGAGCATGCGACCGCCGCGGCGAGCTTCGGGCAGGTGCACCGCGCAGTGACGCACGAGGGCGAGAAGGTCGCGCTGAAGATCCGCTATCCGGACGTCGACACGCTGCTCGCGATCGACCTCTCGGTGATGCGCTTCTTCATGCCGCTCTTCGGCATCTTCGTCCCGCAGATGAAGCTCGGCCCGATCCAGGCCGAGGTCGCGCGCGCGCTCACCACCGAGCTCGACTACGACCAGGAGGCGCGCTTCACCGAGATCGTGCACAAGAACTTCGGCGGCACGCTCGAGACCGAGGCCGGGCGCATCACGATCCCGCGCGTGCACCGCGACCTCACGCGCCCGAACGTGATCTGCACGAGCTGGTTCGAGGGCAAGAAGATCATCGACCCGGCCCTGCTCGCCGACCCGCGCATGGACCGCCGCGCGCTGCTCGAGCTCGTGATCGAGGCGTGGGTGAAGATGATGTACGGCGACGGCGTGTTCCAGAGCGACCCGCACCCGGGCAACCTGCTCGCGCGCGTCGGCACCGACGGAAAGCCCGAGCTCTGCGTCGTGGACTTCGGTCAGGTGAAGATCCTGACGCGCGCGTTCCACGAGAAGCTCCTGCGCTCGGTGATGGCGTTCGTGACGCGCGACATCGACGGCTTCGCGGCGAGCCTCGTCGAGCTCGGGCTCTTCGTGCCGAAGGACGCCGAGCGCGTGCGCCCGCTGATCGAGAAGATCCTCGAGCGCTACGGATCGATGTCGCCCGAAGAGATCACGAAGATGGACTTCCACTGGCTGCGCACGGAGGTGCTCGGGAAGATCTCCGAGCTGCGCGGCATCGTGGTGCCGCAGGAGCTCGTGCTCTACGGCCGCACCTTCGCGTTGCTCGCGGGCCTCACCCGCCAGGTCGATCCCACGGTCGACGCGTTCGCGCTCGCGCGCCCGCACGTGATGCGCGCGATGCTCTCGGGCGGGCCGCCCGAGTCTCCGAGCTGACCGCCGAGAGTGCTCGCCCCGGCGTGCCCGTACGGGAGCGGGCGTAGCCCGCGGTGGGCAAGGGCCCGGCGTGCAGGCCGATCCTCATTCCGTCCATCGGACGGGGATCCCGCGCGCACGGAGCGGCGCGAGCACGTTCTTCTGCATCGCCTCGTGGGCCGTCTCGAGGTACGCGTCGCTGCGCATCCATCCGAGCGGATGGGCCTCGGAGTCGGGCTGCGGCGGCGCGCCTTCGATCTCGCGCCAGAGCCCACGGATCGGAGCGATCGCGCGCTCGGCGGAGTCGGCGAGGAGCGCGCGATCGGAGGCCGACAAGCGCGGCAGCGCCCAGTCGAGGAACCACGATCCGAAGGTGCCGTGCGCGGCCTCGTCCTTGACGATCGTGCCGAGGATCGCCTTCGGAAGCGGATGCCGCGCCGCGTGCCACGCGCCGCGCAAGAGAGGAATGCTGAGCGCCTCGCCGACCGAGTAGAGACGCACGACGATGTCGCTCGCGCGCACGAGCGGCGAGAGGGCTCGATCGGGAGCGCGGATGAGCTCGTCGGGCCGATGCATCACGTCGGTGCCGCCACCGAGCAGCTCCGCCATGCGAGCGCACATCTCGACGTGCGTCACTTCGTCGAGTGGAAAGCGCGTCGCGACACCGATCAGATCGAGCGGCGCGCGTGCCTCCACGAGCGCACGCAGCGAGACCGTGACCGCCGCGGCGGTGCGATGCTCTTGGAACGCCGCGCGCGTCCACGCCGCGCGCGCCGCGACGCGGACGGGCTCGTCGTAGATCGAGGGATCGAGCGAGCCCCACGGCAGCGCCTCCACCTCGGGGCGCATGCGGCGGTAGCGCCGCTCGATGCCCGCGCCGGACATCTCGAGCTCGAAGGGCTCGAGACCGTCCGTGCCGTGCTCGCTCAGGGCGTGCTCCCGTCGGGCGCCGCGTCCGCGCCGGTGCCCGCGTCCGTGCCCGCGTCCGGCGACGCGCCCCCGTCGCGGCCCGCGTCCCGCGGCTCGTAATTCGAGACCTGGAGGTTACAGGCCGTTTCCGCCACGCCGACCACGACGAGCGTCGCGAGGGCGGCCGTGCGCTTGAGCAGCTTCCGAGCGTTCGACGCCTTGGCCATGGCGCGATCGTACGCGAATGGCGGGCGTGGCGACAACGCCGGCCCGCCCGCCCTCAGGGCGAGGCCGCCGACCGCGCGCGCGCGGCCTCGGGATCGTGGACGCTTCGAGCGCGGTCCACCGCGCGCCGCGCGGAGGACGCCCGCTCGTCGAGCGGCGGCGGAGGCCCCGTGCCGGCGTAGTCGTAGACGAGACCCTCGTCCCACGCAGCGCGCGTCGTGACGGCGAGCTCGCCGCCCAGCGACCGCACGAGCCGGGGCGTGTCGGAGCCGTGACATCGTGGGCATGCGCGCATCGCCTCGCCGCCCGTGCCTTCGGCGTCGTGACAGGCGAGGCACGTCCCCCGCGACGTTCCGTCACCGAGCAGACCATGCGCGCTCGAGCGCGTGCTCGCGCTCGCGTCGACGTGGCACGCGACACAATCGGCCACGCCGCGATCGAAGCCTTCGATGCCCGCGTGGGCGACGACGAGTGGCGCGCTCGCTTCCTCTTCCTCGCGCGTCTCGCGCGCGCCGCTCGCCTCGCTCGCGAGACCCGCATCGCTCGCGAGCGACGCGTCGAGCACCCAGCGCTCGAACGCGAAGCTCACGACGTGATCGTCCTCGACGGCCCAGCCCTCGTCGATCGGATCGAGATCCACGTGCGCATCGAAGCCCGCGGCGATCTCCACGCGCCCTTCGGAATGGCCCGCCGCGCTCACGCGCACGTCCGCCCGCTCGGTGCGCACGTAGAGATGGAAGCGCCCCTCACCGTCGGTCTCGGCGAGCGCGCCGTCGGCGCCCCTCACGCGCGCGCCCGCGATCGCTCGCCCCGTCGCACGGTCGCGCACGACGCCGCTCACCTCCGCGTGGGGCCCGCCGACGTCCCGCGCGGGCGCACACCCGACGGACAACGCCAGCGTCCCCATCAAGGCATGGAAGCCGTGGCGACGCCCTCGCACGGGCGGACCATAACACGCGCGGCGCGGATCGATTGCGTCGGCATCGATTTCTCGCCGTGCGCGCCCGCGGCGACGCCGCACGACGACGGAATCGTCCTGGCTCGCAGGCCGATCCGCGATGAATCGCGTACGATGCCGGTCGTGCGCCTCCTCGGAACGGCGATCGTCTCGGGCCTCCTCGCCTTCCCCGCGAGCGTGCACGCGTACGAGCGCACCACCGTCGACGGCTTTCCCACGCGCCCGCTCGCGTGGAGCCGGCGCGACCTCTCGGTCGAGCTCGCGAGCAGCACGAGCACGCGCGTGTCGCCCGTGGATCTGCGCGCGGCGCTCGATCGCTCGCTCGCGACGTGGACGCATGCCGGCGGCTGCACGGACATCGTGCTCACCGACGCGGGCGAGGCGCTCGACGCGCGCACGAACCTCGATGGCGGCCGCTACGACGGTCGCAATCGCGTCGTCGTCCGCGAGGCGAGCTGGCCCGATCTCGCGAGCGCCGAGACGCTCGCGCTCACGACCGTGCTCTACGATCGCGACACGGGCGCGATCCTCGACGCCGACGTCGACCTGAACGCGACGCGCTACGTCTTCTCCACCTCGACGCCACCCGCCGCGGGTGCCGACGACGTGGAGAACACGCTCACGCACGAGCTCGGGCACCTGCTCGGCTTCGCACATTCGCCCGATCCGAGCGCGACGATGTACGCGTCGACACCCGTGGAGGACGTCTCCAAGCGCGATCTCGCGCCGGACGACGTGCACGCGATCTGCGACGTCTATCCGACGGGCGCGCCCACGCCGACGGTGTGGCCGCCTCCCGCGTCGGGCGGATGCAGCGCGAGCGCGGGCGCTCCGGCGCGCTCTGCGACGGCGCTCGGGCTCGCGCTCCTCGTCGTGCTCAGCCGCCGCTCCGCGCGCGCACGAGCGCGTCGAGCAGCTCGCGCGGGCGGAACGGCTTGCGCATCCACACGACCGTGAGCCCCGCCGGCAGCTCCCACGCGAGCTCTTCGCGCGTCGCCGCCGAGAGGACGATGTAGGTCGTGTCGGCGCGCGAGAGGCCGCCGTCCACGATGCGGCGCAGACAATCGAGGCCGTTCATCTCCGGCATCATCGCGTCGACGATCACGAAGTCGAACGCGCCCTTCCCGAGGGCCGCGAAGAACGAGTCCGACGACGACTCGATCGAAGCGCGCGCGCCGCCGAGGTTCGAGAGCGTCATGCCGAGCAAGCGGCGCGTCGGCTCGTCGTCGTCGATCGCGATCGCGCTCCGACCGTCGAGCGGTCGCGCGATCGGGGCCGAGGGCGCGGGCCGCTCGACCGGCGCCCGCGCCGCCGGGGCCTCGGTGCGCCCGGCGGCCTCGACGCGATCGGCCAGGGCGAGCACCGCGCGCCGCAAGGTCGCCGCGTCCCAAGACCTCGCACCGCCCTCCACCGCGGCGGCCGGCTCGGTGAGCCCTTCGATCCCGTGACTGCCCACGGTTCCGCGCAGCTTGTGGGCCAAGCGCTGGATCGCGGCGCGCCCGGCGTCCTCGTCGCGCTCGAGCCCGTCGAGCGCCGCACGAAGCTCGCGAGCGCGCTCCGGCAGCTCGCGACGAACCTGCCCGGCCAGGCCCGCGAGCTTCGCTTCCAGTGCCGCCAAACGCGCGCTTCCGTCGTCCGACATGCCCCCGAGTGTCGCACGACGCGTGCGCCCGAGCGCAGCGAACGGCTATAGTTCCGCTCGGTGTCCGACCCGAAGCACGAGGAGGGCGATCGCGCGACCGATCGTCCGAGCGCTCGCATCGACTCGTCCCCCGAGCGCGGGCGCGTGCTCTCGCCCATGCCGGCGCCGATCGCGCGGAAGGTCGCGTGGGTCCCCACGCCCGGCGAGATCTTCGCGAGCACCTACCGCGTCACGCGCCTGCTCGGCGAAGGCGCGATGGGCGTGGTGTTCCTCGCCAAGGACATCCGCCTCGAGCGGGACGTGGCGATCAAGCTCATCCACCCCGACTACGTCTCGAGCCCCGAGTCGCACCAGCGCTTCCTCGACGAGGCGCGAGCGATGGCGCGCGTCCGGCACGAGAACGTCGTCGAGATCTTCGCCTTCGACGAGCGCGACGGCGCGCCCTACTTCGTCATGGAGTACGTGCCTGGCATGCACGTCGAGGCGTGGCTCCAGAAGCGCGGCTCGAGCGCGCTCGCGGTCGACGAGGCGGTCGGCATCCTCGATCAGGCCTGCCGCGGCGTGTCGGCGATCCACCGCGCCGGCACGATCCACCGCGACCTGAAGTGGACGAACGTGCTCATCGGCCCGGCGTTCCGCGTCTGCGTCGCCGACCTCGGCCTCGCGCGCATCCTCGATCGCCCGCGCCGCGACTCGCCCGGCACCGTGAGCGGCACGCCCGCGTACATGGCGCCCGAGATCATCCTCGGCAGCGTGGTGCCGGCCGGGATGCACGATCGCGCCGACGTCTACTCGCTCGGCGTGATGGCCTACGAGCTCTTGACCGGGCACCTGCCCTTCGAGACCGACGACGCCGTCGAGATGATGACGATGCACGTCGAGCGCGACGCGGCGCCGCCGAGCGATCTGCGGCCCGAGCTGCCGGCCGCGTTCGACGGCGCGATCCTACGCGCGATGGTGAAGGATCCGGCGCGGCGCACGGTGAGCCCGGACGCGTTCCGGCGCGAGCTGCTCGCGGCGCGCGAGACGGCGAGCCAGTCCGTGAGCGGCATGCGCCTGCTCGTGGCCGACGACGACGCGGCATTCGCGTCGCTCGTGGCCGAGACGCTCTCGTTCGCGTTCCCGGGCGCCGAGCTCGTGGTGGTGGAGGACGGCGAGGCCGCGCTCGCAGCGGTCGAGAAGCGCGCGTGCGCGCTCGCGGTGATCGACCTCGACATGCCGGGCCTGAACGGCATCGAGCTGACGGCCGCGTTCCGCGCGACGCCGAAAGCCGAGAACATGCCCATCATCGTCGCGACCGCGACCGGCGGCGCGCCCGACTGGCGCTTGCTGCAATCGCTCGGCGCGGCGGGCTTCCTGGTGAAGCCGATCGACGCGATGGCGCTCGTGGCGCTCGCGCGCAGCACGCTGGCGAAGGGCAAGTCCGGATCGCCCCCGCCGCCGACGAAGTCGCGCTGAGAGGGCGACGGGTTTCCTGTCACCCTCTCTCGCGGAGCGATACGAGGGGGAGGCTCCATCGGGATTCACTCCCGATGGAGGGGGCCGCGTATCGGCCCCGGAGGACTGAGCGTGCGCGGGCGCGGAGGCGGCGTCAGCGCTTCCAAGGCGGCGTGAAGCCGGCCGGCGTGAGGAGAGGCAGGCGACGCGCCTCGACCTCGATGCGGAAGCGGTTGCCCCGCGCCCATTCCTCGCCGTCGATCTGCGAGGCGATGCCGACTTCACCCTCGCGCAGGAGCGAGAGCTCGAAACGCGACGCCGCGAGGTGCTCGACCGGCTCGATGCCGAGCACGTCGGGGAAGCGCGGGAGGTGCGAGAGGTCGGTCGCGACGCGCGCGGCCCAGTCGCGACGGCTCTCCACCGCGACGAGCTCGAAGAGGCCGTCGTCGGGCTCGGCGCGGCGGTCGAGCACCCACGCGCCCGCGAAGATCGGCGTCGCCTTCACGACGAGGTCGGTGAGCGCGAGCCAGCTGCGCGAGAAGCGATCGGTCTCGACGACGGCGGCGAATTTCATCGGCTCGACGAAGGAGCCGAGCCAGCGATCGAGCGCTGCGCCGACGTAGACCGCCTGATCGCGATAGAGGCTCGCGAGGAGCGGGATCTTCGCGACCTCGCGCCGATCGCGGTTGCGCGCGGCGAGGATGTCGGGCGCGAGGCCGAACGAGGCCGAGTCGAAGAAGAGCGCGCGCTCGCGCTCGGCGCCGTGCTCGTCGAGCGCGACGACGTGGCCGACGTCGAGCCTCGTGCGATGGCCCGCGAGCACGATCGCGAGGTGCTCTTCGACGTGCTCGCCGCCGGGCACGAGACCGAACGAGCGACCTTGATCGTTGGCCGTGCCCATCGGGAGCATGCCGAGCGGTACGTCGCGCCCGCTCGCGAGGATCCCGCGCGCCACCTCGTTGAACGTGCCGTCGCCGCCGAGCGCGAGCACGACGGCGGGCGCGTGCGCGGCGATCTCGCGCGCGACGAGCACCGGCGTGCGGCCCTCGGGCTCGGTCGGGACGAAGCGAACGTCGACGCCGCGCGCGCGGAGCAAGGCCTCCGCGCGCGTGATGACGGCGGCGGCGCGGCCCGACTGCGCGCTCGGGTTGCCGAACAGGAGATACGGCGCGCTCACGATCCGACTTTCGGCTTGAGGCCGACCTTGCCGTTCTGCACGACGACGTCGAAGTCGATCGCCTTGTTGCCGTGCTTCTCGCGGAGCTTCGGGATCATCTTCTGCACGCTCTCGGCGAGCGTCTCGAAGCGCACGTCGGTGCGCTCGTTGTTCTGGCGACGCGCGTCGACGTAGCGGTCGTAGATCGCGCGCATCTGGCGGTCGTCGAGGTTGCCCCCCGACGCGGCCGGCGCCGGGCGGGGCGCCGCGGCGGCAGGCGTCGGAGCGGGCGCGGGCCGGGCGACGGCGGGCGCGGGAGCCGGGGCGGGCTTGGCGGCGACGGGCGCCGCGGCCGGCCTCGGGATCGCAGCCGGGGTCGGTGCAGGGACGGGCCGCGGAGCCGTTGCCACCGCGGGATGGGCCGGCGCGGGAGGCGGCACGACGGGCTTCGCCACCGCGGGTGCGGGCACCGCCGGTCTCGGGACGGCAGGCGCGCCCGGCTTGGGGACCACGGCTGCGGCCGGCTTGGCGATCGTGGGCGCGGGCCCCGCAGCCGGCGTCGCGGGGCGGGCCGCGCCGAACGCCGCGTGCGGGCCCGTCGTCGTCGCGGAGCTCGGGCTCGTCGCGGGCGCCGCCGCGCCACCGAGCGGCTGCACGAGGGACGAGGCCGGCGCCGCCTTGTCCTTCGGCTTGCCGAAGGTGGCGCTCGCGGCGGGTGCGCCCGCAGCGGGCGTCGGACGCGCGACCGAGCCCGCTGCCGGCGTGGGCATCGCGGCAGGCGCCGCGGGCGCGGACATCGCCGTCGGTGGCGCCGAGACCGTCCCGGGCGCGGGACGCCCGAAGCCGAAGGGCGAGATCGAGCGCGACGGCTTGGGCTTCTGCGCTTCGGGCGGCTGCGACGAGAGCGTGCCGAGGATCGCATCGAGATCGTCGTCGTCGAACGAGAGCCCGGTCTTGGCCGGCTGGCTCGGTGCTCCCGCGCCCGGACGCGCGGGCACGGCCGTGGCGACGAGACCGGGATCGGTCTTCTCTTCTTCGATCGGCTCCGTCTCGTCGAGCTCGACGTCGACGTCCAGCTCCCACGCTTGCTCGCGCGGCTTCTCGCGCATGCCGCCGCGCCTCTTGGCGACCTTCACGAGGTCGCGCTTGAACGTGCCTTCCTCGATCTGGCGGGCGACGCGGCTCCAGTAGATGCCGTAGGTCGAGTAGCGCGCGACGAGCTGCTGCGTGCGGAAGCGCAGCGCCGTGTTGCGCGGCAGGTTCTTCTTCAGGAGCTCGAAGTGCCGCTCGAGATCCTTGCGCACGACCGAAGGCTCGAGCTTCTCGATGCCCTGGAACCACTGCTCGTACAGGGCCTTGAGGCGCGCGAGCTTGATCTCGCCGTCGTGGAGCAGCTGCTCGAACTCCTGCGGGGTCATCGCCTTCCGGGAACGAGGAGTATGCCCGAGCGCGGTGGAGGTTGGCACCTCCGAAGGGCGTCTCGCGGGCGGCCGCGTATACTCGCGCCCCGTGCGCCCCCGAATCGTCGCCTTCCTCGTCGTCTCCTTCGCGTCCCTCGCTGCCGCCGGCCTCGCCTGCACGCCGCAGGGCGATCCCTCCGTCGGTCCGGAGGGCTTCACCGACGACTTCGAGCGCGAGGAGCTCGGCGATCACTGGTTCAACACGGGCGCCTCGTGGCGGATCATCGACGGGCAGCTGAACATCCGGAATGCGCGCAACCGCCCGCTCTGGCTGCGCCGGGCGCTACCGCGCGATGCGCGCATCGAGTTCGACGTGCGCTCCGAGGGCGCCGACGGCGACATCAAGTGCGAGGTCTACGGCGACGGCACCTCGCGCGCGACGACCGACTCGTACACGGCGACGAGCTACGTGATCATCTTCGGCGGCTGGCACAACACCATCAACGCGATCGCGCGCATGGACGAGCACGGCCACGACCGCGCCGAGCGCCGCACGCCGCCGCGCGTGGTCCCCGGCCAGACCTACCACCTGCGCGTCGAGCGCCGCGGCAGCACCGTGACCTCGTGGGTCGACGACACGCAGCTCGTACAGCTCGACGACCCGAGCCCGCTCGAGGGTCGTGGCCACGATCACTTCGCGTTCAACGACTGGGAAGTCGAGCTCTGGATCGACAACCTCCGCATCACGCCGCTCTGATCTCAGGGGGCTGGGCGCCCCCCTCGCGGCACCGGCGAGGTCGGATGCCGCCCATCTCCATTCCGCATCGGTACTGCCGCGTGCGCATCGCCAGCCGGACACTCGGCTCGCGCGGAGGCGGTGCTCGTTCGGCGGGCGTGCCTACGCGCGTGGCGCTGCCGTCACCGCGCGGTCGATTGCTCGCGGGTCATGTACACGGCAAGCTGTTTTCTGAACATGAAGCGTCACAAGCACCTCGAGCTCGACCAGTCGAAGATCGATCGCGCCAAGCGCTTCCTCGGGGCACGCACCGAGCAGGAGACCATCGATCGGGCGCTGGACCATCTCTTGGCGGATGCGGAGATCACGGCGGTGCTGGAGCGCCTCCGCGGTGTCGGCGGTGTCGTCGACGCGTACGGGACGCGCCCGAAGCGGGCCACGCGGCGCACGTGAAGACCGTCGTTCTCGACACGAACCTCTACGTCGACTGGCTCGCGCGCGGCGACCACGAAGCTTGGGTGGTCGGCCCCGGCTTGCGGCGGCACATGAGCGCCGTCGTCGCCATGGAGCTGCGGGTCGGCGCGCGCACGCTTCCGGGGCGACGCGCGGTCCAGCGATTGACGGAGACGTTCCACCGGACCGGGCGGACCGTCACGCCCACGGCCGCCGTCTTCGAGGCCGCGGGCGAGGTGCTCCAACGCCTCGCCGACACGGGCCGGGAGATCCGCCGGGCGTCGCTCACCCACGACGTGCTGATCGCGCTGAGCGCGCGCGCGATCGGCGCGACCGTGGTGACGCGCGACACGGACTTCGAGGCGATCGCCGCCGTCTCGCCGTTCGCGCTGCACGTCTTGCGCTGAGGCCGCGGCTCAGTCCTTCAGCTTGTCGTCGGGCTCGACGTCGACGCCGGCCATCGCGAGCAGGCGCAGGGCGTTGCTGGTCTGCACGACGCCGCGGCGCAGGCGGTAGTCGAAGGTCATCTCCCCTTCGATCAAGACGTCGGTGAAGTGGAAGTTCTTCACGCGGCCGTCGAGCTCCTCTTCGAGCTCGCTCAGCGCGATGTCGTGCGTGGCCACGATGCCCATCGCGCGGCGCGCGAGCAGGTGCAGCACCACGGCGCGAGCGCCGCGGTGGCGGGCGCGGGCGTTCGTCCCGCGCAGCAGCTCGTCGAGCAAGAAGAGGATCGGCGGCGAGGCGTCGGCCTCCGCGATCACCGTGCGCAGGCGCGCGAGCTCCGCCTGGAAGTAGCTCGCGCCGTGCTGGAGCGAGTCGGCGATCCGCATGCTCGCGCGCAGGCGCACCGCCGGGACGCGCATCGACGCCGCAGCGACGGGGCCGCCCGCGAGCGCGAGCACCACGTTCGTGCCGATCGCGCGCAGGAGCGTGCTCTTGCCCGCCATGTTCGAGCCCGTGACGACGAGCGCCGTGCCAGGCCCCTCGATCGTGACGTCGTTCGCGACGCGGCTCGCTGCGGGCAGCAGCGGGTGCGCCAGCGCCGTCGCCGCGAGCACGCCTTGCTCCGCCAGCTCGGGCATCGTCGCGCCCACGTCGATCGCGCGCATCGTCGCGAGAGAGGCCAGCGCCTCGAGCTCGCCGAGCGTCTCGAGCCAACCACGCGTTCGCTTGCCGGCGCGCTCGGCCCACTGCTCGATGCGCAGCAGCACGTTCGCGTCCCAGAGCAAGAGGATGTTGATCACCACGTGCACGAGGCCCTGCTCGCGCACCTCGAAGAACGAGGCCCAGAGCGCCAGGCGCGAGAGCTCGACCGAGGGCCGCGCGCCCGTGACCGAGAGCCGCTCCTTCAGCGCGACGAGCGCCTTCGCGTCGGCCGGCATCGTCTCGGCCACCTCGAGGATCGCGCGATAGCTCTCCACGAAGCGGCGCCGGTGCACGACGCGCTCGTAGGCGAGGCGCACCGAGCCCTCGAGCTGCCGCGCGATCAGCGCCTGCACGATCACGAGCGGCACCCACGAGCCCGCCGGCACGACCGAGCCCGAGAGGAAGAGCACCGTGAGCGTCACGAGCGGCAGCACGGTGATCAGCGCGATCAGCGGGCCGCGCCCGGCGATCGCCTTCGGCCCCTCGCAGAACTCGACGAAGGGCCGCGCATCGATCGACTCGCTCCCCGAGTCGAGCACCGCCGCTTCCAGCGCCTCGCGCACGTCGAGACGTCGATCGGCGAGCTCGACCACGGCCTCTTGCCGCTCGCGCGCCGTGCCGATCGGCGCGGGCGCCGCCAGCCAGCGGCCGATCGTCTCGGTGCCGGCGCTCGTGTGCGCGACGCCGTAGCGCTCGAACCACGAGCCGGGCCCCACGAGATCGATGTCGGACGCGTAGGGATGATCGTCCGGGATCGCGCCCTTGCCGTCGGGCAGGCCCGCCGTCGTCCCGGCCAGGCGGCGCAGGTGGCGGGCGTGGATCTCGCGACGGACGTCGGCCCGCTCCTTCGCGGCGAGCACGCGCGCGTGCCAGACGACCGCGACGGCGAAGAGCGCGGTCAGCGCGACGCCGAGCCCTGCGGCGGCGAGCGAACGATCCCCGAACGCCGCCGCGAACGCGACCACGGCGGCCAAGAACAGGACGAGCCGCAAGACGGAGATGCGGTCGGCGCGCCCGCCGTGCACGAGCGCCTCGGCAGCGAAGGCATCGCGCCGCCGGACGTGCTCCGGCTCCGCCGAGGCGCGCGCGACCCGCGCGCTCACTTCTTCTCGTGATCGTGGCCGGCGTGATCGTGCGAGGGCGGGACGTAGCCCTCGGGCTTGGCGCCACCGTCACCGAAGAAGAACGCCTCGCACTGCTTGAGCAGGAAGTCGGTGCCCTGCTTGGACGAGAGATCGAGACGGTACTCGTTGATCAGCATCGTCGAGTGCGCGATCCAGGCCTTCCAGCCTTCCTTCGACACGTTCTCGAAGATTCGCTGACCGAGCTCGTTCTTGAACGGGGGCCGCTCGAGACCTTCGCCATCCGTGCCGAGCTTCACGCAGTGGACCGTACGCATCGCGCGTCTCTTACCATGCGCGGCGGCGCCGGCACACGGCCAGCGCGCCGAGCAGCCCGAAGAGCGCGAGCCCTGGCTGCCCGCGCGGAGCGGCGCGGCAGCCAAACCCGCTCGACGGGCCAGGGGCCGGGGTCGCCGCGTCGGGGGCGCCCGCGTCGAACGTGGCGGCGTCGCTCGCCGTCATGCCCGCATCGGGGCCGACGCAGGCCGAGCGCCCGTCGCAGGCTCGCCCGCGGCCGCACTCGTTCTCGGGATCGGTGCCTGCCCCGTACGCGCGGCACGCGCCAGAGCGCCCCGAGAGGTCGCACGACACGCAAACGCCCGCGCACGCGCTCTCGCAGCACACGCCGTCGGCGCAGAACCCGCTGTCGCAGTCGGCACCCGTCGCGCAGTTGCTCCCGAGCCCGCGGATCGGCACGCAGTGGTGCAGCGCATCGCAGCGCTGGCCGCTCGGGCAGCTCGTCTCCGTACAGGGCTCCTCGCAGTGCACACGGTCGGCGCTGCACAGGCCCGACGCGCACGCCGCCGGCGCTCGCACGACGCAGGCGCCCGTCGCGTCGCAGAGGCCCTCGGGAAATGCGTGGCCCTCTTCGCAATACGGCGCGGCGCAGCTCGTGCCGGTGGGGAGCGGCGTCCAGTCCGCGGCATCGACCGTGGGATCGCAGGTCAGGCACGGATAGGCGGGATGGCGCACGCCCTCGATCACGCACTCGCCGCCGATCCAGCAACCGTTCGTGAACGTGTGCGCACACTGCCTCGTGCTCTCGTCGCACGCGTCGGTGGTGCAGCTGGCGCGGTCGTCACACGGGCTCCTCGTGCCCGGCGCGCAGTGCCCGGCGCCGTCGCACGCGTCGCCCGACGTGCAGAAGGCGCCATCCTCGCAGTCCGTGCCCGCGCTCGCGCTCGGGTGCTCGCAGAGGCCGCTCGTGCATCGGTCCTCCGTGCACGCCTGCCCGTCGTCGCACGACGCGCAGGCCCCGCCGCCCACGCCACACGTGCCGGCGGCCTCGCCGTCGAGGCACCGAGCGCCATCCCAGCATCCGGCGCAGCACGCGGCGGCGCGGCAGAGGCCCGCGCCTCCCGACCACGCGGTGCAGGCAGAGCCCTCGCCGCTCGTCTCGCACGCGTCGGGGGCTCCGACGTCCCAGTTCAGGATCGCGCGCGCCCACGCGTCCGCATACGCGCGGGCCGCGAGCGGCAGCACCGCGAGCGCGCGCGCATCCGCCTCGGCCTCGGCCTCGCTCGTGGCTTGCACCGCGAAGTGCATCAGCGCGACGCGCCCGCGCGCAGGCACCGTCACGTCGAACACGTAGGCGAGCTGGTCGGCCGCGAGCCCCACGAACACCGGAGGGGTCGGCGCGCCGGCGCCGGCGAAGACGTGCGCGAGCGCCGGCGCCCCCACTCCCTCGGCATCGTCCGTCACGAGCCACGTATCGGTCGTCGAGACGCTCGCGTCCCCGCTCGACGAAGCGACGAGGCGCGTCGCGTCGTTGCTCCCGAGGTCGGAGACGATGGTCACGGACGCGGTGATCGGCGCCGACGTCGGGTTCACGATCACGTCGACGTAGCGGGCCCAGCTCGCGCCCGTGCTGGGCACGTATACGTGGCGCTCGGCGAGCAGGCCCGAGGTGCCGACCGCGAGCGCGGGCAGATCGATCTGGCGGCCTCCCGCCGACCTCGTGGCGCGGCTCGCGGGCACGAGCGCGTACTCGGAGGCGCCGATGCGCAGCCGATACGCGAAGTCGTACGCGCCGGGCGTGCCGCCGACGAGGGCACCGGTCCCGCCCGTGACGCGATCGTCGATCTCGAACGAGAAGCCGAGATCGGCGTCGAGCGTGGTCGCGCGCGCGACGAGCGGCACGAGCGTGAGCCCGAGCGCCGCGATCGTCGCGACCGCTCGCCGCCTTCGTCGCGCGAGCAGCACGCCCGCGAGCGCCGCGAGCGCGAGGCCGCCCGCGCCGCCGCTCGTGCCCGCGGCCGTGCACGTGCAGTCGGCGCGCGAGCGGGGCGGCGTGGGCGGCGTGGGAGCGGCGTCGCTCGGAACGAACGCGTCCGGCCCGGCGTCGCGGGCGATCGTCTCGCATGCGCGCGCTCCGTCGCACGCCGCGACCCCGGGGCACTCGAGCGCGGGATCGGTCCCGTCCGGCACGGCCACGCAGCGCCCCTCGTGGGTCGGCAGGTCGCAGGCCTCGCAGGTGCCGCGGCACTCGCTCTCGCAGCACACGCCGTCGGCACAGTGGCCGCCGCGACACTCCGCGTCGGCGACGCAGCTCGCCCCGTCGTCGCGGAGCCGCACGCAGCGGCCGTCGCTCGCGCAGCGCTGCCCATCGGGGCAGCCGCTCGTCGCGCACGGGATCTCGCAAGCGAGCGTCGAGGCGCATGCTCCCGTCGGGCACGCCTGCGCGACCGCGGTCGGGCACGCGCCAGCCCCGTCGCAGCTCCCGCCGCGGAAGAGCGCGCCGAGCGTGCAGTACGCGTCGGCGCACGGCTCGCCCGCCGGAACCGGCGACCAATCGGACGGGGTCGCGATCGGATCGCAGACGAGGCACGGATAGCCGCTCGCCCGCGTGCCGGCGGCCACGCACTCGCCGCCGACGAGGCACGTGGCCGGCGCGAGGTCGTGCATGCAGCGCGCGCCGGCGTCGTCGCAGCGATCGCTCGTGCACGCGGCTCCGTCGTCGCAGACCTCGGCCGCTCCGGGCACGCAGCGCCCCGCGCCGTCGCAGTGATCTCCGCCCGTGCAGAAGTGGCCGTCCTCGCAGAGCGTCTCGGCGCCGGCGAAGGGATACGAGCAGCGGCCGAGCGCGCAGACGTCGCTCGTGCAGGCATCGCCGTCGTCGCAGCGGCCGCACGCCGCTCCGAGCGCGCCACACGTCGCGGCGCTCGTGCCCTCCTCGCAGCGCCCGCGCGCCGCATCCCAGCAGCCCGTGCAGCAGCGCCCCCCGTGGCACGTGCCCGCGGCTCCGCTCGGGCTCGAGCACGCGCTCTCGTCGGCGACGGCCGCACACGTCGAGTCGGTGCCCGCGAGATCGAAGCGCGCCTCGACGTCGGCGACGCTCGTGCCCCACACGTAGAACATCTCGAACGTCGTCGCATCGCCGGGCGCGATCTCGCTCTCGTGGAAGACGAGGTCGACGGACTCGTTGGCGAGCGCGCCGTTCGTGTCGGTCGGGGCCCTCCACAGGCCGGTCGCGTCGGTGTGCGCGAGCCCTCCCGTGCTGGCGCGCGCGCGCGCGTCGTGCGCGCCGAAGCCGAGCACGAAGACGCCGCCCTCCGTGGCTGCATCCCCGGCGAGCGCGACGGCGAGCGCATCGGCGCCGCTGGCCCCCGGCTGCCGCAGCACGTCGTTGGCCGTCTCCATCGGGCCCGCGCCCGAGAGAGGACAGCGGCCCGCGAAGCTCGGGTCGGCATCGCGCAGCACGTACACGTCGGTGACGGGCGTCGCCTCGAGGTTGCGCACGGTCATCCGCAGACGCACCACGCGCTCGTCGGGCAAGTAGCTCCACTCGGAGTCGATGCGCAGCACGGGCGCATCGATCTCGTCCTCGAGGATCCCCGCCCAGCGAATCGTACGACCGACGACGCTCGCGCCGTCGACCCGCCTGAGGTCGTGGGCGCTGAAGCGGTTCGTGCCGCGCACGACGTGCGTGCTCGCGCGCGTCACGGCCAGCGAGAAGGTCTCGAGCGAGCGCGTGGTGAAGGCGTTGCAACTCGCGGTCTCGTCGGTGCCGAGCTCGGAGTACGCCATGCTGCGCACGGCGATGCACCACGAGGCGGTCGCGTCGCAGACGCAGCTCGCCGAGCAAGGCGTCGAGGTCGGCGCATCGTTCGCGACCATCACGCCCGTGCCCGAGACCGCGACCCAGCGGACGTAGGTGCCCGTGAGCTGCGCGCTGGGCTGGGCCTGCGCGACGCGCGGAAGGGCGAGCGCCGCGAGCACGGCGAGCCCCGAGAGCGCCAGCCCGAGACGTGCTCCGACGCTCCTCGCGGTCACGACGCGGCGCCGATGTCCCCGAGCGTCGGCGTCGTCTCGAGGGTGACGGTGAACGCGCCGTAGGGGCCGCTGGCGTCGTCCCCGATCGTGATCGACGTGCCCGTGTAGAGCAGCGTGGGATCGTTGTCGGTGCCGGTCGTCGCGCTGTCCATCGCCAGGGTGCCCGCGCTCCACGTCGCGTCGGCGCAGGGCTGGTAGCCGCCCGGCACGCTGCCGCCGTAGAGATCGACGGCCGCGCAGGTCACGTGCCATTGGCAGTCGAGGACTCCGGGCCCGCCCGCGGAGAGGATGCGCGTCTGCGTGAACGTGCACGACGAGCCGGCGGCGACCGAGGGCACGCTGCCGCGGATGCTCGTCACCGTCGCGCTCCCGGTGCGCAGCACGGTTCCGGGCGCCGTCGTCGCCGTCGGCGTGGCCACGAGCGTGGGCGGCGCGAAGTGCATCGTGCTGGGGAGCGTGCTGCTCACCGTCGTCACGCCGAGGTCGTAGGGCTCGGGCGAGGGCGAGCTGTAGTTGCCCACGTAGATCTGGTACTCGCCGGGCGCGACACCGCTCAGCTCGACCACGGGGTTCAGGCCGTCGGCGTCGTCGACGCACGTGACGATGCCGTTCGGCGAGCGCACGAGGAGCGTGAGGTCGGTCCCGCGCGCCGAGTAGGCCATGACGCGCACGTAGGGGAGCGAATCGGCGATCGTGAGCACGTGGCTCGGCGACACGGGGTAGCTCCCGGCGTAACACGACGGGTCGAACGACGTGCCGGGCATCGGGCCGCCGGCGAAGCCTTGCGCGAAGGTCGGCTCGCTCGTGCCGATGCCGAACGAGATGGGCGTCCCGGCGCCGCCGACCCCGCCGCCGCCGGGCAGGAGCGGGCCGGTTCCCGAGCCAGGCGCCATGGGCGGTGGAATGGGCGCCGGCGCCACGGGGGGTGTGGGCGCGAAGGCGTCGAAACAGCACCCCGTGGCGAGCAGCGCGAGCAGGCTCCAGCTCCGAGCGGTCATCGAGCCGCAGCCTAGGATCGGCCGGCGAACAAGTCGATCGCCCGGCCACGAGCCGCCCGCTCCGGGCCCCGACCGGTCTTGACGGACGCGGGGGCCGTGCCGATGGTGCGGCCGAGCCATCATGACCGAGCCCCAGACCGTCGCCGATTCCTCTCCTTCTCCGTCCACCCACGCGTTCGAGGCCGAGGTCGAGGCCGTCCTCCGCCTCGTCGTGCACTCCCTCTACTCGCACCCGGAGGTCTTCCTCCGCGAGCTGATCTCGAACGCGTCCGACGCGCTCGACAAGCGCCGCTTCCGCGCGATCGCCGAGCCCGATCTGCTCCCCGAGGGCGCCACCCTGCGCATCCGGCTCGAGCCGGACGAGAATGCGGGCACGCTCACCATCGCCGACGACGGCGTCGGCATGACGAAGGAAGAGCTCGGCAAGAACCTCGGCACGATCGCCAAGTCGGGCACGCGCGAGCTCGCGGAGAAGCTGAAGGCCGCCCAAGAGGCCAAGGGCGACCTCTCGCTGATCGGCCAGTTCGGCGTCGGCTTCTACAGCGCGTTCCTGGTCGCCGATCGCGTGGACGTGATCAGCCGCGCGGCGGGCGCGCGCGACGCCTGGAAGTGGTCGAGCGACGGCCAGCGCTCCTTCACGCTCGAGCCGGCCGCGCGCGTCGAGGTCGGCACCGACGTGGTCCTGCACCTCAAGGAGGACCAGCGCGCGATGCTCACGACGTGGCGCCTCGAGGAGCTGGTCCGCAAGTACTCCGACTACGTCCACTTCCCCATCGAGCTGAAGCAGGCGCACGAGAAGGAGGACACGCCGCCTTCCTACAAGAAGGTGAACCAGGGCGCGCCGCTCTGGCAGCGCCCCGCGAGCGAGGTCACGGAAGAACAGTACGAGGAGCTCTACCGGCACCTCTCGCACGACTTCGAGAAGCCCCTCGCGCACGACCACTTCAAGGTCGAGGGCACGCAGGAATTCCGCGGCGTGCTCTACGTGCCGCGCGTGCCGCCCTTCGACCTGTTCCACCCCGACACCAAGGGCGGCCTGCGTCTCTACGTGAAGCACGTGTTCGTGCTCGAAGAGGCGGAGGAGCTCCTGCCGCGCTGGCTGCGCTTCGTGCGCGGCGTCGTGGACAGCGAGGACCTGCCGCTCAACGTGAGCCGCGAGGTGCTCCAGGACTCGCGCGTCACCAAGACGATCAAGAAGCAGGTGCAGAAGCGCGCGCTCGACCTGCTCGGCAAGCTCGCGACCGAGAAGCCCGAGGAGTACGCGACGTTCTGGCGGAGCTTCGGCGCCGTCCTGAAGGAAGGCCTGCACTTCGAGCCCGAGCTCGCGCCGAAGATCGGCAAGCTCTTGCGCTTCGAGACGACGAACGACGAGGCGGCACTCTCCTCGCTCGACGACGTGAAGTCGCGGATGAAGGAAGGCCAGAGCGCGATCTACTACCTGACGGGCGAGTCGAAGAAGAGCCTGCTCGGTAGCCCCCACCTCGAGGCGCTGAAGAAGCGCGGCTACGAGGTGCTCCTCCTCGCCGATCCCGTCGATCCCTTCGCGATGGAGGGCCTGCGCGAATGGGAGGGCACCAAGCTCGTGAGCGCGGCGGCCGCCGACCTCGATCTCGGCGCGGCGAGCGAGGAAGAGAAGGCGTCGCAGAAGGACGCCGAGGACCGCACGAAGAACCTGCGCGACCGGATGCGCATCCGCCTCCAGGAGCACGTGAAGGAGGTGCGCGTCTCGAGCCGGCTCGTGGGAAGCGCCGCCGCCCTCGTGGTGCCCGAGGGCGATCTGCCTGCGCACGTGCGGCGCCTGCTCGCGCGGGCCCAGCAGCCGATGCCCGAGGACAAGCGCATCCTCGAGATCAACCCGGACCACCCGACGATCCGCGCGCTCGCCGCCCTCGTCGACGAGAAGCCGGTGCACCCCGACATCGACCGCTACGTGGACGACCTCTACGTGCAGGCGCAGATCGCGGAGGGCACGCCGATCGAAGACCCCGGCACGTTCGCTCGTCGCTACGCCGACCTGCTCACGCTCTCGATCGAGGCCGCGCGCGCGCCGAAGAGCTGAGGGACGGAACGAGAACGGCCCGGCACCTCTGCGCGCCGAGCCGTTCCTCGTGGTGGCGCCCGACCGGGCGTCCCCGTCAGTTGACGCCGGTGATGATCGCGCGGATCGCCTGCGTCGACAGGGCGGCCGAGTAGCCGTCCTGGAAGCGCTGGTCGTTGTAGCAGTCGCGCCCTTCGACGCGCGTGCCGTTGCCGTCGATGCAGGCCGTGATGACCGGCTGGCAGCGCGGCGCGCCCGACGCGCGGCCCGTGACCTCGTAGGTCTCGAGGCCGTCGCCATCGAGATCCACGTCGGGGCTCGTGGGGCGGATGCGGATCGTGGCGAGCGTCGCGCCACCCGCGAGCCAGTCGACGAGCGAGGACTCTTGCGTGTTGCCGTCGCAGGGCGGGTCGATCGTGATGAAGCCCATCCCGAAGCTCGCGATGAGGCTCTCGTTCACGAACGCGAGCGACTGCGACTGCACGACGCCGCAGATGAACGCGTTGTCGAGCGACCACAGCTCGCCGCCCATCGCCGTCGTGGTGCCGCGCAGGTACGCGTCGCGCAGCGTGAGCGGGAAGAAGCCGAGGTTGAGATCGAGATCTTCGGGGCCGCCGAGCAGTGCGTTGGACGTGATCGACGTCTGGAGCGAGACGGCGGGCGAACGGTCGGCCGCGAGCGACGCCATGTCGACGCGGAACTGGCCCATGCCCGTGTAGTTGTTCGCTGCGTTCCCGTCGGCGTCGGTGCCCGTGAGCCACGCCGCGCGCAGATCCGGATCGTTCGCGCCCGACGCGTCGTCGAGGCCCGAGTACGAGATGAGGATCGTCGGCCCACCGCCCTGCATGAAGAGCATGTTGAGCAGGCTCAGGCCCGAGCCGAGCGCATCGGCGAAGCGGTTGTCGGGGTTTCCGTCGCCCGAGTAGTCGCAGCCCATGCCGGCGCCCGCGAAGCTCTCGTCGTGGAGCACCATCGAGCGCTCGGTGCGGCAGTCGGCCCCGCAGCCGTCCCAGCGGGCGGGCGGCGTCGCGACGTCGTTGTCGCACTGCTCGCCCGAGTCGATCATGCCGTTGCCGCAGAGCGGGAGCGAGCGGCAGTTCCCCGCGCAGCCGTCGCCATCCATCGTGTTGCCGTCGTCGCAGACCTCGCCCGTGGCGTAGTCGATGATGTGGTTGCCGCACGTCTCGTTCGAGAGGCAGTCCGAGCGGCAGCCGTCACCGCTCAAGTGGTTGCCGTCGTCGCAGGCCTCGCCCGGATCGGGATGGCGGTCGCCGCAGCGCGCTTCCCACGTGCACGTCCCCGAGCAGCCGTCGCCGCTCATCGTGTTGCCGTCGTCGCACGACTCGCCGCCCTCGATGCGGCCGTTGCCGCAGGCCGGCGGCGGCGGCCCGGTGTCGGGGCCCACGTCGGGGCGACCGCTCGCATCGGGGAGATTCGCGTCGGGGATGTTCCCGTCGGGGAGCACGATCCCCGCATCGTTCTCCGTGGTGGGAACGGTGTGCGAATCGCTGCAGCCCGCAGCGAAAGAAGCGCCCGAGGCGAGCGCAGCGGCGACGAACAGCACGGAACGGAAGCGAAGCGACATGGCGAGCTCCTGTCCTGGTCTCGGTGAGAAGCCTGGCACTCTACCAGTGTCGCCTGCGCCGCCCAAGGCCCGTGACGCCGCGGCGGCGGAACGCCCGATGCGTCGAAGGCGCGAGGAGAACGATCGCCGCGCGTCAGGCCGAGAAGAACGAGGCGTAGATCAGCGCCAGCACCACGATCGCGCCGAGGATGCCGGTCAGGACGAAGATGCGGTCCTTGAGCATCGCCTCGGTCGGGCTCTCGGCGTCCGAGCTCTGCACGAGCTGCACGAAACGACCGACGCCCACGAACATGAAGACGCTCGTGACGGCGAGGTAGGGGGTGTGGAACATCTCGATCGTGTGGGGATCGAGCGTGTACACGGTGTACGTCACGCAGGTCGCCAGGCCCGTCACCGCGAGCAGCACCTTCAACGCGCGCGGCGAGTACCCGCGCAGCGCGGCGCGCGTGCCGCCCCCCGACAGGTTCGACAGCTCGTGCGCGCGCTTGCCGAGACCGAGGAAGCTCGAGAGGAGGAACGTCTCGACGAGCAGGTACTCGGAGGCCGGCACGTCCGTCGCGAACGCGCCGGCGAGCACGCGCAGCTCGTAGCAGCCGGCGAGCGCGACCACGTCGAGATAGGCGACCTTCTTCAGCGCGAACGAGTAGGCGAGGTTCAGGATCAGGTACGCCATCGCGGCGAACAGGAACGAGTAGCCGAGCAGCGCCCCGCCCCCGATCGCGAGCGAGAGCAGCACCACGAACCCCGTGCGCGCCGCCTCGATCGAGAGCTTGCCGCTCGCGATGGGGCGATGCTTCTTCTTCGGGTGCTCGCGATCGGCCTCCACGTCGACGAGGTCGTTCAGCACGTAGACCGAGCTCGAGAGCACGCAGAACACGGCGAACGCTGCGAACGCCCGCAGCGCGTAGGCGGGCGTGGTGAGCTCGCGCGCGAAGATGAGTGGCGCGAGGACGAAGAGGTTCTTCACCCACTGGTGAGGTCTCATCGTGCGGAAGAGCGCCGGGAGCATGAGGATGGCCGTATAGCGCGATCCGCGCTCGATCGCCGCGATCTCGGCCACCTGCGCCCCTCGCTTCGCGGATCGGGGACGATCAGGGTAGTCTTGCGCGGTAGTGCTCCGGGTCGGTGAAACCGTCGGTCCGTACGAGATCCTCGCCCGTCTGAAGGCGGGCGGCATGGCCACGCTGTTCGTGGGGCAGAAGCGCGGCGCGGCCGGCTTCTCCCGGCACGTGGCGATCAAGGTCGTCCACGAGCACCTCCAGAGCGATCCCGACTTCGTCCGCATGTTCGTCGACGAAGCGCTGCTCCAGGCCCGCATCCACCACCCGAACGTCGTCCACGTCGAAGAGCTCGGCGAGGCCGCCGTCCCGGGCGGCGCCATCCCCGTCCACTACCTCGTGATGGAGTACGTGTACGGCTGTTCCCTCGCGCAGATGCTCGACGCGCTCGCCCGCCGCGACCGCCGCATCTCCCCCGAGCTCGCCGTCCACATCGCCATCCAGACGCTCTCCGGCCTGCACGCGGCGCACGAGCTGAAGGACGAGAAGGGCCAGTACCTCGGCGTCGTCCACCGCGACGTCTCCCCCCAGAACGTGCTCCTCGCCTACGAGGGCCACGTGAAGCTGATCGACTTCGGCGTGGCCAAGGCGCGCAACCGGTCGCAGCAGACGACGGGCGCGAGCCTCAAGGGAAAGATCCGCTACATGCCGCCCGAGCAGGCGATGGGCGTGAGCGCGATCGACCGGCGCGCCGACGTCTACGCGCTCGGGATCATCCTCTGGGAGATGCTCACCTTCCGGAAGCTCTTCCACGCCAAGGACGACCTCGTCCTGCTCGATCAGGTCCGGAACCCGCGCGTCCTGCCGCCGAGCCGCCTGTCGAAGGACGTGCCGCCGGCGGTCGACGCGGTGGTGATGAAGGCGCTCGCGCCGAAGGTCGAGGATCGCTGGGCGACGGCCCAGGAGTTCCGACGCGCGCTCGCCGAGGCGATGCCGAAGGCGATGCTCGTCGATGCATCGAACGTCGCCGACCTGCTCGTCGCGGTGATGAGCGAGCAGATGAAGAAGGACCGGGAGGCCCTTCCCTCGCAGCTCTCGGCCGTGATGGCCGGCGAGCGGCGCGCCGAGAACGTCCAGGGCAACGAAGAAGTGCTGATGACGATGACCATCAGCGCGGCGGGGCGGGCCTACCTCGAAGAGCTGAGCATCGACGTCGACGCGCCGAGCCTGGCCCCTTCCGCCTCGCTCGCACCGCCGATCGTGGCGCCGATCGGTACGCCCACCCGGCCCTTGCCGACCGGATCGTCGAGCGGCTCGATCCCCGCGTCGCGCCCGGCGCGCAGCTCGAGTGTGTCGGGCGGCTTCCCCGCCGCGCCGCCTGCCTCCGCGAGCGTGTCGGGCGGCTTCCCCGCCGCGCCAGCGGCGAGCGTCTCGGGTGGCTTCGCCGCCGCGCCACCGGCGAGCGGTGACCCGGTGCGCGCTTCCGTGGGCCTCGCGCCCACGCTCACGCCGGGGCAGCTCGAAGCACGCCAAGTGCTCGCGGCCACGCACCGCGAGCTGCCGCACGTTCCGCCTCCGGCCGCGCCTGCGCCGGCCGCTGGTGGCTCGCGCCTGCCGCTGGTGCTCGGGGTCATCGCGCTCGTGCTCGTGACCGTCGCGGCCGGCGCGTGGTGGACGCTGCGCGGCCAGGATCAGACGGTCGCGCGAAGCCTCGACCCCGCGGATCCGAGCGTCGGGCTCGGCACGCCGCCGCCGTCCCAGGCGACCTCGATCCAGGTGACGCCGCCGCCCGACACGACGACGATCGCGGCGCCGCCGCCGACCGCACCGATCGCGCCGCCGCCGACCGCGCAGATCGTCGCGCCGCCGCCGACCGCGCAGATCGCGGCGCCGCCACCGAGCGTGGCGATCCCCACGCCGCCGCCCACGAGCGCCCCGCCGCCGACGACGCGCGTCGCCGCGCCGCCGCCGAGCAGCACCGCGGTGGCGCACCCCGTGTCGGCGCCGGGGGAGCGACCGCCGCCGTCCTCGAGCACGCGCCCGCACGGGACGGGCCGCACGGGGAGCGGGCGGCGTCCGCCACCGAGCTCCGGTGGCGTGCCGCTCGCCGACGAGTGGTAGATCGGATAGAGAGCGTCCGTGCTCCCGGTCTTCTTCATCGTCCTCTCGAGCGCTGCGGTGCTCGGCGCGCTCGCCGCCCTCTTCGCCAGCCTGCGCGCATCGCTCGGCGCGTCCAACGACGAGGCGCTTCTCGGCGCCGGCACGACCGACGTCGGCGCGCTCGAGGACGAGAAGAACGCGCTCCTGCGCGCGCTCAAGGACCTCGAGTACGAGCACCAGGTCGGCAAGATCGACGACGAGGACTACGCCCGCCTCGACCGCGCCTATCGCGCGCGCGCCAAACACGTGCTCGCCGAGCTCGATCGCGATCTGAAGCCGTACCTCTCGCGCGCGGAGAGCCTCGCGGGCGCCCCCGCCGAGCGCCCCGAGAAGGCGGAGAAGAGCGACAGGAAGGCCAAGAAGAAGGCGAAGGCCAAGGCGGCGAAGGCCGAGCCGGTGGTCGCGCCCGCGGTCCCCGAGCCCGAGGCGCCCGCTTCCGACGAGCCCGAGGAAGAGGAGAAAGCCGCGGCGGGCGACGAAGCAGCACCGGCGAGCGCAGCACCGGCCACGCAGGTCTGCCCGAAGTGCGCGACGACGAACGACGGCGACGCCCGGTTCTGCAAGAAGTGCGCGACGCCGCTCGGCGCGAGCGAGGAGGCGAGCTCGTGAAGCGCATCGTCGTTTCGCTCTGTCTCCTGCTCGCGTCGGCGCCGCTCGTGCGCGCGCAGGCCCCCGACGAGCTGCCGCCGGGCCATCCGCAGCTCGCGCCGGACGAGCTGCCCCCGGGCCATCCGCCCGTCGAAGAAGAGCTCCCGCCCGGGCATCCGCCCGTCGAAGAAGAGCTCCCGCCCGGGCATCCGCCCGTCGAAGAAGAGCTCCCGCCCGGGCATCCGCAGGTGGACGGCAGCGGCGATCCCCACGGCGGCGATCCTCATGGCGGCGGCGGCGGCAGCGGAATCCAGACCGCCGACTTCTCGCGCGCCATGGCGCCGCCGAACGTCTCGCGCGGCGGCGAGAGCGACGAGGTGCCCGCTGGCTCGATCCGCGTGACGGTCGTCGACGAGTCCGGCGCGCCGCAGGCGGGCGCGGACGTGCAGCTCGGCATCATGCGCGCGGGCGGCGACCGCGATCGCACGCCCATGACGACAGGCGCCGACGGCGTCGCCACGTACCGCGATCTGCCCACCGGCCAGGGCCAGGCCTATCGCGTCAACGTCCTCTACCAAGGCGCGACGTACAGCTCGACGCCGTTCCAGCTCCCGCCCACGCGCGGCTACGACGTGACCGTCACGCGCTTGCCGACCTCGCACGATCAGCGGCAGCTCCTCATGGTCATCGGCCAGACCTTCGTGGAGCTCCACGAAGGGCGCCTGCACGTCGTCGAGGAGATGCAGCTCTCGAACCTCGGCGAGCGCACCGTCGTGTTCCCCGAGGACGGGCTCATGTTCCCCCTGCCCGAGGGCTGGCTCGCGTTCCAGACGCAGCCGGTGATGACCGACCAGCACCTCACCGAGGTCGCGGACGAGGGCGTCGCGCTGCACGGATCGCTGCCCCCAGGGCGCGTCACGCTCGTGTTCGCCTACGACCTGCCCATCTCCGGCGCCGACATGCACTTCGACATCGCGCTGCCGGTGCACACCTACATCTATCGCGTGATCGCCGACGCGCCCCAAGGGCTCTCGCTCGACGTCGAGGGCTTCCCGCGCGCGATCCACTTCGAGGACCAGGGCCGCGCGCTGCTCGGCACCGAGATCCAGCGCCAGCCGGGGGATCCGCAGCTCTCGCACCTCTCGATCCGCCTGACGGGCATCCCGGAGCCGGGGCCGCTGCGCTGGATCGCGCTGGCGATCGCGGCGCTCTTCGTGCTGGGCGGCGTCTTCGTCGCGGCCCGAGACGGCGGCGCGGGAGCGCTCACGCCTCAGCTCCTCGCGCAGCGCAAGCGCGAGCTGCTCGCGGACCTGCGCGCGCTCGACGAAGAGTACGCGGCTGGCGAGATCGGGCCCCAGTACCGTCAGTCGCGTCGCGACGCGCTCGTCCGTAGCTTGGCGGGCCTTCTCCGAGAAGAGGAGCGGCTCACTTCGAAGAAGGTCGCGGGCGCTACCCCGCGACGCAATGGATCGAGCAAGGAGTCGACAACGACGCCCGGATGAGGCCGGCGTCGGGATCGAAGGGGAGCCCAGCAAGATGCTGGGCCGTGCGAGCCCGGTCAGCGCAACGCTGGCCTGTGTGAGCCCGACGCGCTCGACGAGCGTGCCGGGAGAGGAGAGAGGAAGCCATGGCGTCGGAAGGTCTGAACAAGGTGATGTTGATCGGGAACCTCGGAGCGGATCCCGAGCTCAAGTACACGCAAGGGGGGCAGGCAGTCCTCTCGCTCCGCATCGCGACCACGGAGCGCTACGTCAGCAAGGGCGGGGAGCGTCAGGAGCGCACCGAGTGGCACTCGGTCGTGATCTGGGGCAATCGCGCCGAGGCGCTGAACAAGTTCCTCGCCAAGGGCCGCACGATCTACGTCGAGGGGCGCCTGCAGACGCGCTCGTGGGACGACAAGGACGGCAACAAGCGATACAAGACCGAGGTCAACGCGACGCAGATCCTGCTCCTCGGGGGCGGGGGCCGCGGTGGCGGTGAGGACTTCGGCGGCGAAGGCGGCGGCGGCGGGGGCGGCGGCCCGCGTCGCGGCGGCGGCGGCGGCGGCTACGGCGGCGGCGGCGGCGGGCGTGGCCCGGGCGGCGGCGGCGGTGGCGGCGGCCCGAGCGGCGGCGGCGGTGGTGGCGGTGGCGGTGGCGGCGGTGGCGGCGAGGACTTCGGTGACGCGCCGCCCGACTTCGGCGACGACGACATCCCGTTCTGATCGCGCGAGAGCGAATCGCCCATGGCGAGACAGCGCGCGGACGTGCTGCTCGTGGAGCGGGGCCTGGCCCCGAGCCGCGAGCGCGCCCGCGCGCTCGTCATGGCCGGCAAGGTGTTCTCGGGCGAGAAGCGCATCGACAAGGCGGGCGATCTGGTCCCGCCCGACGCGCCGCTCGAGGTGCGCGGCGACGACATCCCGTTCGTCTCGCGCGGAGGCGTGAAGCTCGCGGGCGCGCTCGAGGCGCTCGGCGTCGATCCACGCGGGCGCGTGGTCGCCGACTTCGGCGCGTCCACCGGTGGCTTCACGGACTGCGTGCTGCAGCGCGGTGCGGTCCGCGTGTACGCGATCGACGTCGGCCGCGGACAGCTGCACGAGAAGCTCCGGCAAGACGCGCGCGTGGTCTCGATGGAGCGCACGAACGCGCGCGAGCTCGGCGAGGCGAGCCTGCCCGAGAAGATCGACCTCGTCGTGATCGACGCGTCGTTCATCGGTCTCACCAAGCTCTTGCCCGCGGCGATCGCGGTGCTGCGCGGCGCGGGCGAGATCGTGGCGATGGTGAAGCCGCAGTTCGAGGTGGGGCCGAAGGCGCTGAAGAAGGGCGTGGTGCGCGACCCCGCCGCGCGCGAAGCGGCGATCGAGAAGGTCGCCGAGGACGCCCGTGCGCTCGGCCTCGAGGTCCGTGGCCGCGCCGAGTCGGTGCTACCGGGGCCCGACGGCAACGTCGAAGCGTTCCTGCATCTCGTGCGCGCCGCGTGAGACGCGCGCGCGGCGTGACGAGACACGCGACTGCGTCACTCGGCCTCGCTCCCGGCGCGGTGCGTACGGTTGCCACCGTTGCATTCAGCGGAGCCACGTGCGACCGTCGCGAGCCATGTCGACGGGACCCGTGCTCGTGCTCGCATCGACCTCCGAAGCGCGTCGGCGTCTCGTCGCTCGCCTCGGCCTCGACCACGTCGCGGTCGCGCCGACGTGCGACGAGAGCGCCCTCCACGGCCGCACGCCCGACGAGACGGCGCTGCTCCGCGCCTTCGCCAAGGCCGAGAGCGTGCGGGGCATGTTCCCCCGCGAGGCGTGGATCCTCGGCTCCGATCAGGTCGTCGACCTCGACGGCCGCATCCTCGGCAAGCCGGGCACGCCCGAGCGCGCGTGCGCGCAGCTCGCCGAGCTCGCCGGCCGCATGCACCGGCTCGTCACGGCCGTCGTGGTGCTCGGCCCCGACGTGCGCGAGAGCCGCATCGCCGTGAGCCGCATGCGCATGCGAGCGCTCGGTTCCGAGGAGATCGCGGCATACGTCGCCCTCGATCGACCCGAGCACTGCGCCGGCAGCTACAAGATCGAAGAGCACGGTCGCACCCTGTTCACCTCCATCGAGACGAGCGACGAAACCGCCATCGAGGGCTTGCCCCTGGGCCTCGTTTCGGGAATGCTCGGCGCCTTTTCCGAGCGTAGTGCTCGGTGGCGGGGGGGCGGTCTCGCACCCGCCGGAGCCGGTCCTCGGGCCGGCTCCTCGACGAGGTGAGCGTAGACATGGCCAAGGTCACGAAGTCTCCTGCGAAGAGCTCGAAGCCGTCCTCCAAGGCGGCACCTCCGAAGCGGACCGCGACGTCCGACAAGGGGGCATCGGAAAAGAAGAACGGAAAGGCAGCATCCGTGAAGCCCAAGGCGACCGCGACGGCCAAGAACGCCGCCAAGATCGAGATCCCGAAGGCTGCGCCCGCCCCCGCGGCGGCCAGCAAAGAAGCGAAGGAAAAGGCGCTCGGCCTCAAGCCGACGCCCGACGCGTCGGTGATCCGCGCGCATCCCGACGCCAAGCTCAGCAAGCAGGAGCTCAACCAGCTCTACGGCAAGCTCGTGGAAGAGAAGTCGCGCGTGCTCGGCAACTTCGAGAACCGCGTCGACAACGCGCTCGCCGAAGAAGACGTGCTGGCCGACGAGATCGACATCGCCCAGCGCTCGACCGATCAGGCGTGGCTGTTCCGCATGGCGGACAAGGACCGCAAGCTGCTCATCGAGATCGAGGCCGCCCTCGAGAAGATGCACAGCGGCGAGTACGGCGTCTGCGAGGGCACCGACGAGCCGATCGGCTTCAAGCGCCTCGAGCTGCGCCCGTGGACCCGCTACTCGGTGGGCTACAAGGAAATGCTCGAGCGCGAGAAGGCGCAGCAGGCGCGCTGAGTTTTTCAGGGGGGGCTGAGCGCCCCCCTCGGCGGACCGGCAAAGCCGGATCCGCCTCACCCCCTCTCCGACTCGTCGCTTCGCTCCTCGCGAGCGACGACGCTTCGGACGCGCGGGGGCCCCTTCGTCGCCGTGTCGCTCGTCGCGTGCGCGGGCCTCAGTGCGCGCCCCCGGCGCTACTCCTTCCAGTTGTCCGCTCCGCTCGGTTTCAGGGGGCTGAGCGCCCCCTCGGCGGACCCGTCGCCGTGGCGCTCGTCGCGCGCGTGTGGTGCGCGCGCCACGGCCGTCTCGTCGCGGAGGCCGTCCACCGTGACTGCCGTGACGGGCTTGCTCGTGCTCTCGGACGCCATCACGGGCCAGCCTTCGGGCGAGCGTTTGGCTATGCTGCGCGCTCTCTCGTGGACATCCGACTCGCACGCCCCGAGCTCGCTCCGAACGCCGCCGACGCGATCGCGCGCGTGCTCGCGAGCGGCATGCTCGTCCAGGGCGCGCTCGTCGAGCGCTTCGAGCGGGCGATCGCCGAGCGCTGCCGACGCAAGCACGCGATCGCGGTGGCCTCGGGCACGAGCGCGCTCGAGCTCGCGGTCGAGGCGCTCGGCCTCCGGGGCGCGCGCGTCGCGGTGCCGGCGCTGACGTGGCCGAGCCCCGCGCACGCGCTCGTCGTGCGCGGCGCCCGGCCCGTGCTCGTCGACGTGAGCGAGACCGAGTGGAACGTCGCCGCGATCCCGCAGGACGTGGACGCCGCGATCGTGATCGATCAGTTCGGCGTGCCGGCGCGCCACGACGCGCTGCGCGCGAAGGTCGTGATCGAGGACGCCGCGTGCGCGATCGACAGCACGCTCGGCGGCAAGCCCTGCGGCAGCTTCGGCGCCATCGCCTGCCTCTCGTTCCATCCCCGCAAGGTGCTCACCACCGGCGAGGGCGGCATGTGCCTCACCGACGACGACGCGCTCGCCGCGCGCCTGCGGAGCCTGCGCAACCACGGACAGAGCGCGCCCGGCGTCTTCGTCGAGGCCTCGGGCAACCACCGGCTCACGGAGCTCGGCGCCGCGCTCGGCCTCGCGCAGCTCGAGACGCTCGAGAGCGCGATCGCGCGAAGGCGCGTGCTCGCCGATCGCTATCGCCGCGCGCTCGCCGGCACCGGGCTCGTGATGCAGTCGATGCCCGAGGGCGCGACGCGCAACGAGCAGACCTTCGGCGTGCTCGCGCCGAGCACCGAGCGCCGCGACGCGTTGATCGCGCACCTCGCCGCGCGCCGCATCGAGGCCGGCAAGCTCTCCTACGCGCTCGGGCGCCTGCCGAGCCTGGCTTCGGCGGAGCGGGCCTCGGATCTCGGCGGGAGCGAGCGCATCGTCGACCGCGGCCTCGCGCTGCCGCTCCACGCCTCGCTCGCCGAGGCCGACGTGGATCGCGTGATCGCCGCCGTGAAGGAGGCGCTGCCGGCGTGAGCGCGCCCTCCGAGAGCAGCGCGGCGCCCGTCGTCGAGATCCGCGGGCTCACGAAGACCTTCGAGGTCGGCTTCTTCCGCAAGAAGGTCGAGGCCGTGCGCGGCGTCGACCTCGAGGTACGGCCCGGCGAGATCTTCGGCGTGCTCGGCCCGAACGGCGCCGGCAAGACGACGACGATCAAGATCCTGCTCGGGCTCGTGTTCCCGACGAAGGGCACCGTGAAGCTCTTCGGGCGCGAGCGCCCAGGCCCGGACCAGATGCGGCGCCTCGGCTATCTCCCCGAGAGCCCGTACGTCTACCAGTACCTGCGCGCACACGAGTTCCTCGACCTGTGCGGGCGCCTCTGCGGGATGAGCGCGGCCGATCGCAAGAGGCGCAGCGACGAAGTGATCGCGAAGGTCGGCCTCGCGCACGCGACCGATCGCCCGATCGGCAAGTTCAGCAAGGGCATGACGCAGCGGATCGGCCTCGCGCAGGCGCTGCTCCACGACCCGGAGCTCTTGATCCTCGACGAGCCGATGAGCGGCCTCGATCCGATCGGCCGCAAGGAAGTGCGCGACCTCGTGCTCGAGGAGAAGCGCCGCGGCAAGACCGTGCTCTTCACGAGCCACATCCTCACCGACGTCGAGACGCTCTGTGATCGCGTCGCGATCGTGAACCGCGGCAAGGTCACCGCGTACGGCGCGCTCGACACGCTGCTCAAGCCCGAAGTGCGCCGCACCGAGCTCGAGATCGAAGGGCTCTCGTCCGAGCTCGAGGCCGAGCTCGTGGCGCTCGGCGCGAAGGTCACCGGGCGCCACGGAGGCGCGGTGCACGTCGTGATCGAAGGCGAAGAGGCGCGCGGCCCGGTCGTCGCGCGCGCGGTCTCGGGTGGCGCACGCCTGCGCGCGCTGGCGGAGCATCGCGAGACGCTCGAAGAGCTCTTCCTGCGCGACGCGCTCAAGGATCATCGCGAGGCGTGATGGCGAAGCGAGTCACCCCCGCGGAGGCCCACGCGCTCGTGAGCGAGGGATGGAGCTACGTCGACGTCCGCACCGTGGCGGAGCTCGAGGCGGGCCATCCGAGCGGCGCGTTCCACGTGCCGCTGCTCGTCGACGGCCCGCGCGGGCGCGTGCCGAACGAGCGCTTCGTCGAGGCGATGCGCGCCGTCTTCCCGCGCCACGACGCTCCCATCGTCGTCGGCTGCCTCGGCGCCACGCGCTCCGCGCGCGCGGCCGAGCTGCTCGAGGGCGCCGGGTACACGTCCATCGCCCTGCAGCTCGCGGGCTGGGGCGGAGCCACCGACGCCTTCGGGCGCGTCACCACGCCAGGCTGGAAGGCGGCTGGGCTCCCGATCGCGACCGCGGCCGAGCCCGGCCGATCCTGGGCCGAGATCCTCGCCAAGCTCGGGGCCGGATAGCCTCGGCTCGACGGCGAGGCGAAAGTGCCGGAAGAAGAGGCCCCATGAGCGTGAGCGAGCTGCGCGCCTTCGACGATGCGCGACGGACCTCCGGTGCGGCGCGGATCGCCGCGCTGCGTGACGCCGCCGAGGCCGTCGCGCTGCGCGTGCGGGCGCAGCCGGTGCGCCTCGCCGAGGTGCTGCCGATCGATCGCGTGGTGGTCGAGACGCGCACGGTGCTGCCCGACGCGCGCCTCGTCTCGCCGCTCGTCGCGCTCGTGCGCCGCGCGTTCTCGCTCGTCGCCGCCGACGGGACGCGCGTGCTCGTCGACGCGAGCGACGCCGGGCCGAGCACCCCCTACGAGGAGCGCATCGCGTCGCGGCATCCCGTCGCGCTCCGCGCGCTCGGATCGCGCGGCCAGGACCTCGCGTGGCCCGCGGCGGACGTGGTGGTCTGCACTTCGCTCGCGCTCCGCTCGATCGAGCGCGCACACGGCAAGCTCGCGAGCGCGCGCTGGGTCGTCTTTCGCGCCGAGCTCGAAGCGGCGCGCGATCCGATGCCGCTCGATCGCCCGCGCTACGCGCGGCGCGCGCCCTCGCTCGAAGGCGTGGAGGCCTCGATCGAGGTCGCCCCCGGCATCGTGCTGCTGACGACGCCGGGGCCCTCGCCGGGGCACGGCTCGCTCGTGTTCGCCCACCGCGGGCGCGTGCACGTGATCTCGCACGCGGGCGTCGTCGTGGACGCGTGGGCGCCCTACGAGTCCTCCGTGCCCGGCCTGCGCGAAGCGGTGCGCCTGCGCGGCGTGGAGGCCACCGTGCGCGGCGACGCGAGCGATCCGGCGGCCGCGCTCGAGGCGATGGCGGTCGAGCGCGCGGCGGCCGATCGACGCGCCGACGCGCCCGCGTTGTTCCGCGTGCTGCCCTCGATGGAGCTCGTGACGAGCGCGTTCTATCCGCGCATGCGTCCGTTCCCCGGAACGACGCTCGACGCGTGACCAAGCCGCTCGAGCTCTTCGTCTCCACCGCGCCGGGCCTCGAGCCCACGACGCTCCGCGAGATCGACGCGCTCGGCCTCGCGCACGCGCGCACGCTGCCGGGCGGCGTGGTCGTGACGGGCCATCCGACCACGGCGCTCCGCCTGCTCCTCTCGCTGCGCACGGCGAGCCACGTGCTCGCGCGCGTCGCGCGCTTCCGCGCCGATCGCTTCGAGCGGCTCGAGCGCGAGGTCCGCGAGGTCGACTGGCCCGCGCTGCTCGTCCCGCACGTGCCGCGCTCGTTCCGCGCCAGCGCCGAGAAGTCGCGGCTGCATCACACGGGCGCGATCGCCGAGCGCCTCGCGCGCTTCGTCCGCGAGTCGATGGGCGACGACCCTCCCAGCGCGAGCGACGAGCAGCCCGGGGTGACGATCGCCGCGCGCTTCTCGCACGACGAGTGCACGCTCTCGATCGATCTCTCGGGCGCGCCCCTCCATCGGCGCGGCTATCGCCTCGACCCGGGGCGCGCGCCGCTGCGCGAAGATCTCGCCGCCGCGCTGGTGCTCGAGAGCGGCTGGGATCGCGCGGCGCCGCTCGTCGATCCGATGTGCGGCTCGGGGACGATCGCGATCGAGGCCGCGCTGCTCGCGACGCGGACGGCGCCCGGCCTCGCGCGCGACTTCGCGATCGAGCGCACGAAGCTCGTGACGGCATCGCACGTCGAGGCGGCGCGCGAGAAGGCTCGCGCCGAGATCGTCCCGCTCCGCGCGCCCGTCGTGGCTTCCGATCGCGACGAGGCCGCGGCGCGCCGCACCCGCGCGAACGCGGAGCGGGCCGGCATGGCGATCGAGGTCGCGCACGCACCGCTCTCGGAGACGCCCGCGCTGCGCTTCGCCGGAGCGCGCCCGGCGGTCGTGACGAACCCGCCCTGGGGCGAGCGTCTGACGGACGGCGGCGCCGGGCTCGAGCGCCTCCACGCCGCGCTCGGCGATCTCGTGCGCGCGCTCGGCCCCGAGGCGCGGCTGGCGATGATCGCCCACGACCCGCGCCTGGCCCGGAGGGTGGGCCTCTCGCTGCGCTCGGCGTTCCTCACCGACGCCGGCGGCATGAAAGTCCACGCGCTCGTTCACCCCTGAAGGAATCGCGGCCGACGCTGACGCGTCGCGTCGAGATCGGGCCCGCAGGAGCGCGCGATTGCTCACCGCAGTCGAGCGAGCGCGCGGCCTGCATGGTAAGGGTCGCCGAATGTCGAGCAGCCCCGTCTCGAGTCACAGCTCGCCGAGCGCGTTCCCCCAGGGTCAGGGCCCGGGAGGCGCTCGCACCGTCGAAGCACTCCCCGATGCGACGCTCCTGCGCCTGCACGATCTGATGGTCGAGGCGCGCTGCCTCGAAGAGCGCCTGATCCGCATGCAGCGCGGCGGCGACGGCTACTTCTGGATCGGCGGCCCGGGCGAAGAGGCGTTCAACACCGCGCTCGGCCTGCTCGTCGACAAGGGCCAGGGCCTCGAGCACGACTATCTGCACCTGCACTACCGCTCGAGCGCGACCCTGCTCGCGATGGGCGCCGATCCGATCGATGCGCTGCGGCAGATGAAGAGTGTCGCGACCGACCCGTACTCGGGTGGGCGCAACTTCGTCGGCCACTACGCCGTGCGCGCGTGGAACGTCGCGCCGATCACCTCGCCCATCGAGGTGCAGTACCCGATCGCGCTCGGGACGGCGATCGCGCAGCGGCGCCACGGCGGCAAGGGCATCACGATCGTACAGGGCGGCGACGCCGGCAGCGCCGAGGGCGACTTCGCGAGCTGCCTCGTGTGGGCGAGCCGCCCCGCGATGGAGCTGCCGATGCTCATCATCGTGACGAACAACGGCTGGGGCATCAGCACGCCCGGCAACGAGCAGCACGGCGAAGCGAACGTCTCCGATCGCGGCAAGCCCTTCGGCATGAAGACGATGGTCGTCGACGGGAACGACGTCGAGGCGAGCTACCGCGCGATCGAGCAGGCGATGCACTACGTGCGCACGGAGCGAAAGCCCCTCGTGCTCGAGGCCTACGTCTCGCGCCTCTACGGCCACAGCTCGAGCTCGGGCTCGAACTACGTCGAGGCCGAGATCGACTGCGTCACCGAGCTCGAGGCGAAGCTCGTCGCGCGCGGCCTGCGCAGCGAGGCCGACTGCAAGGCCCTCCGCGAGCGGATCGAGAAGCGCCTGCTCGATGCCTCGCGCATGGTGACGGCCGAGCCCGCGCCCGAGCCCGAGCAGATCTGGGAGCACGTCTTCGCGGACGAAGACCACGTGGGCAAGAGCGCGATCAAGGCGCCGCACGACAACAAGAAGTGGCGCGCGCCCGCGTGCAGTTTCCCGACGTTGAAGAGCAGCAAGACTCCGACGCCGTCGACGCGTCCGACGTCCAAGAACGGGAACTGAGGAGAAGCCCATGGCCACCATGGTTCAAGCGATTCGCATGGCGCTCCACGTGGGCGAGGAGCAGCTCGGCGTGACCGACATCCTCGGCGAGGACGTGGGCCCGCCGCTCGGCGGCGTCTTCACGGCGACCCAGGGCCTGCGCACGACGTGGAACACGCCGCTCGACGAGCGCGGGATCGTCGGTGCGGCGATCGGGCTCGCGATGGCCGGGCAGAAGCCGGTCGCCGAGATCCAGTTCTGCGACTACGCGTTCAACACGATCGACCTCTTGAAGCTCGCCGGCAACACGTACTGGTCGTCGAACGGCGCCTTCAACGTGCCGATGGTGCTGATGACGCCCGTCGGCTCGGGCATCCACGGCAGCCTCTATCACTCGCACTCGTTCGACGCGACGGCGACGCGCATCCCCGGCTGGAAGATCGTGATGCCGAGCAACCCGCGCGACGCGTACGGGATGCTGATCTCGGCGATCGAGGATCCGAACCCGGTGATGGTGCTCGTGCCCAAGGCGCTGATGCGCAGCAAGGCCGCAGGCCCCGAGGAGATGATCCCCGGCGAGCCGGAGGACGCACGCCAGCTCGGCAAGATGATCGACGCGCCGATCGGCGATCGCGAGGGCTGGACGCCCGAGTGGCCGAAGACGGCGATCGAGCGCGTGCCGCTCGGCGTCGCGAAGACGGTGCGCGCCGGCAGCGACGTGAGCGTGTTCTGCTACGGCCGCATGGTGCAGGTCTGCAAGAAGGCCGCCGACGAGCTGGCGGAGGGCGGGATCGACGCCGAGGTGATCGACCTCCGCTCGCTTCACCCCTACGACTGGGCCGCGATCTCGAGCTCGATCAAGAAGACCTCGCGCGCGGTGTTCGTGAACGAGGACACCGAGATCACGAACTTCGGCGAGCACCTGATCCGCCGCACCGTGGAAGAGCTCTGGGACGTGCTGCGCACGCCCCCCGTGCTCGAGGCGGGAAAGCACGTCCCGGGCGTCGGCCTCGCCGACAACCTCGAGAACGCCAGCGTGCCGGGGCTCGCGTCGGTGAAGGCCGCGATCGGCAAGGCGATGCACGGCCCCGAGCGGCCGGGCTTGTTCCCGAAGAAGTCGCGGACGACGCTCGACTTCACGTTCACCGGCGAGCGGCCGGGCACGATCGAGCGCGCCTACCGCCATCGCTGAGCTGCCTGCGCGTCGGGCCCGCGCGACCCTTCCGGGCCGCGGGCCGCCTATACTCGCGGCGAATGACGAACGCCGCCGCCGCCGCGCCACCGCCCGCTCCCGACGTCCGAGTGCGCGTGCCGCTCCTCGCGAAGCTCGCGCTCATGGCGTGCGTCCTCGCCGTGCTGCCGCTCGCCGTCGTGGGCCTCTTGCTCGTCGACGTGAACGCGGCTGCCGTCGAGGAGATGGTGCGCGAGCAGCAGATCCTCGCGCTCGACGACCTCGCGCACACGATCGACGTCGAGCTGCGCGCGGCCGAGGACGATCTCGGGCGCCTGGGCGGCCTCTTCGCCGATCCCTCGCTCGACGACGCGACGCGCCTCGCGATCCTCGAGCGCGAGGTCGAGGCGAGCACGGCGATCGATCACGCGGCGCTCTACGACGCGAGCGGCACGCGCATCGCGGTGATCGAGGAGCACGGCGTCGCCGGCATCGAGGTGCCCGAGACGCTCCCCGCCGAGATGCGCACGGCGATCGAGGCCGACCACGTCGCGACGGGCGCCATCACCGCCACCGGCGCGGGCCTGCGCGCGCTCGTCGCCGTCCGGATCCGCGTCGGCGACCGCACCACGGGCTACGTGGCCTCGGCCGTCTCGCTCGCGCCGATCCAGGCGCGGGTCACCGAGCTCGCGCACTCGCACTTCCACGGCGGCGAGGACGCGATCTTCGTGGTCGACCGCGACTTCGCGCTGATCGCGCATCCCGACGCCGAGCGCACGCTGGCGCGCGAGACGCTGCACGACGGCATCCTCGCCCAGGTCACGCCGGAGATGCTCGGGCCCACGCTGAGCCAGTCGGGCGAGTACGTCGGCGCGAGCGGCACGCCGATGGTCGGCTCGACCGCCGGCATCGTGGGCCGCCCCTGGGCGCTCGTCGCACAGATCCCGCAGTCGGTGGCGTACGCGTCGTTGACGCGCATGCGGACGATCATCGTCGGCGTCGTGATCGCCGCGATCCTTCTCGCGCTCGGCCTCGGCCTCGCGATGGCAGGCGCGATCAGCCGCCCGCTCGCGCGCCTGACGGCCTACGCGCGGCGCCTCGCCGATCGAGAGTTCGACGAGCGCGTCGAGGTCGGCACGAAGGACGAGCTCGCGGTGCTGGGCGCCGCGTTGAATCGCGCCGCCTCCGATCTCGCCGAGAGCGAGCAGGCGATCCGCAAGGAGGTCGCGATCCGCACCGATCTCGGCCGGTACGTCCCCGGGCAGCTCGTCGATCGCATCGTGCGGCGCGAGGCCGACATGCGCCTCGGCGGCGAGCGTCGCGCGATCACCGTGCTCTTCGCCGACGTCGTGGGCTTCACGCCGCTCACCGAGCGTCTCTCGCCCGAGGTGACGGTGACGATCCTGAACGAGCTCTTCACCATCCTCACCGAGATCGTGTTCAAGCACGGCGGCACCGTCGACAAGTTCGTCGGCGACTGCGTGATGGCGTTCTGGGGCGCACCCTCCGACGACGCCGAGCACGTGCTCCGCGCGCTCGAGGCGGCCGAGGACATGCAGACCTGGCTCGAGACGGGCAACGAGCGCTGGAAGCAGCGCTACGGCGTGACGATCCAGCTCGCGATCGGCCTGCACACGGGCGAGGCCGTCGTCGGCAACATCGGCTCCGAGAAGCGCATGGAGTACACGGCGATCGGCGGCGTCGTGAACCTCGCGGCGCGCCTCGAGGCGATCGCGCGGCCCGCACAGATCCTCGTGACCGACAGCGTGCGCGCCGTCGTCGGCGATCGCTTCGAGATGGTCGACGCCGATCTGCACCGCCTCTCCGGCTACGCCGAGCCCGTGCACCTCTGGGAGGTGCGGCCATGAGCGAGCCCACCGCGCGCACGGCGCTCAAGATCGGCGACGTCCTCGCCAAGCGCTATCGGCTGACCGGCGTCCTCGGCGAGGGAGGCATGGGCGCCGTCTACGAGGCGCTGCAGATCGATCTCGGACGCCCCGTCGCCGTGAAGGTCCTCCACGGCGGCGCCGGCAACGAGGCGGACGCGCTCGTGCGTTTCCAGCGCGAGGCGCGCGTGACGGCGGCGCTCCACCACCCCGGCGCGGTGAAGATCTTCGACTTCGGGCGCGACGAGCTCGGGCGCTTCTTCCTCGTCATGGAGAAGCTGCGCGGCGCGCCGCTCCGCGCGCTGGTGGAGCCGGAGCTGCCGCTCCTCGCGCTCGGGCGCACCGTGGACATCGTCTCGCAGGTCGCGAGCGTGCTCATCGCGGCGCACGAGATCGGGCTCGTGCACCGCGATCTGAAGCCGGAGAACGTGTTCCTCGAGCGCAACCAGGACGGCACCGATCGCGTCGTCGTGGTCGACTTCGGCCTCGCCTACATCGCCGACCGTCCGGACGCGGCACGCATGACGAAGGAGGGCATGATCGTCGGCACGCCGGCCTACATGTCGCCGGAGCAGTGCGCCGGGCGCGTCGTCGGCCCGCCGACCGACATCTACGCGCTCGGCTGCATGCTCTACGAGATGGTCCTCGGCGTGACGCCCTTCGAGGGCGCCTCGTTCCAGCTCCTCGTCAAGCACGCGTACGAGGATCCGCCGCCGCCGAGCCGACGCCGCTCGGACGTCTACGTCCCGCGCGTGCTCGAGGAGCTGATCCTCGAGATGCTCGCGAAGGCGCCGGAGGCGCGGCCGAGCGCCGAGGCCGTCGTGGCACGGCTCGGCAAGCTCTCCGTCACGCTCGGCGAGCGCGAGCGGGCGCGCGGGCGCGAGATGCTCGAGGGGCGCGCGGCGCGCATGATCCCCACGGTCCGCGATCCGCAGCCCGAGCCGATGGTCGTGGACCCGATGCGGGCGACGGAGCTGCCGAGCTCGCCGAGCCTGCCGACCGTGGCGCTGATCGGTGCGGTCGACGAGGACGTCGTGCTCGGGCTCCGCGCGAACGGTCTGTCGCCGCGTCGCGTCGACGCGTCGTCCTTGCCGGAGGGCACGGTCGCGGTGTTCGCGCCCGATGCGACCGACGACGCACTGCGTGCGCTCGTCTCGCTCGGGGTCCCCGTGCTGACCGATGTCTCGGCCGAAGACGTCGATCGCCCGGCCCGCATGGTCGGGCTCGGCGTCGCCGACGTGGTGACGCGCCCCGTGCGCGCCGAGACCTTGGCGACGAAGCTGCAGCGCGCCGTGAAGAAGCACGCGCGGCGCGCGCGCTGAGCGCGTCCGTCCTCCGCGGTCGTCCCGGCGACGCTACGGATCGAAGGCGACGCGCGCGTTGAAGGCGAGCGTGGCGAGGGGCCAGAGATCGTCCCCCCAGCCGTAGCGTCCGGCGAGCGAGAGGTAGACCGGCGCGAGGTCGAGGCCGAGCGCGAGCGCCGCGCCACCGGCGTACCAGTCGCGACCGTCCTCGCGGCCGATCGTCATCGTGCCCTCGACGCCGAGCGTGAGCGGATCGGCGAGGCGGACGTCGACGCCATACGCGCTCGCGTAGAGGGTCGAGCTCGGCGCCGCCGCATCGAGGATGCCGGCCTGTCGCGTGCGCAACGCCACGACTCCGCCGATGCGGAGCGAGAGATCGGCGGCGAACTGGAAGCGCGCGCGATCGAGCCCGTCGTGCATCGCCGTCGGCGCCCACACGCCGGCCTCGAGCGCCAGGCCGAAGCCGCCGGTCTGCTCGGCCGAGAGCAAGCGCGAGCCGATCGTGAGGAACAGATCGCGGGCGCCGCGATCGGCCGAGCGCGCGCGCTGGCCCACGGCGTCGAGCGGCACCGCGGCGCCGATCCGCAGGAAGTCGTCGAAGAGGCCCGCGCTCGCGGCGGCGACGAAGCGCAGGCGCGCGTCCGGCTCGCCGAGCCGTGCCGAAGCGGCCATCACGCCGATCGTTCCGCCGACGCCGGTGCGCTGCTCGTCGCGCAGACCGACCCAGCTCTCGTTCGGCAGCGCGCCGAACGCTTCGTGCAGGCGGAACGGGCGCACGACGACGGGCGGCGGCGGGGGGGGCGGCGGCGGCGCTTCGGTCGCGACCTCGATCGTCACGAGCGCGATCTCGGGCTCCGTGCGCGCAGCCACGGCGAGCGACTCGGTGGCGCTCGCGCTCTCGCTCACCGTCAGCGTGGCGGCGAGCTCGCTCTCGCCGTGCGGCGCGAGCGCCGAAACGGCGATCCCCGGCGATCCTCGGAGCAAGACGGCGCTCTCGTCGGGCGCGCCCGCGCCGAGGCGCACGAGGACGGGCACGACGCTGCCGCGCTCGAGCGCGCCGAGCTCGCTCCCGTCGGCCGCGCGCAGCTCGGCGCGGATCCCGACGACGGAGACGTCGATGCCCTCGATCGTGGCGCCCGCGCCGTCGACGCAGGTGAGGAACCCGGTGCCCGTCGCCTCGAGCACCAGCTCGTGCGAAGGCTCGCTCACACCCATCGCGCAGACGACCCCGTCGGGCACGAGCACGCGCGAGCCGCGCAGCACCTCGGGCGGCGGCGGGGCGCTCGTCGCGAACAGCGTCGCGTCCGCGAGCGCGTCGAGCTCCTCGAGCACGTCGACCGGCTCGTGGCCGGGCTCGGGGACCGCCTCTCCTGGCGCGACGAAGCGAACACCGACGACCTCGAAGCGCGCGCTCGTGGTCGGCCGGCCCTCGAGGCGGTCGGCATCGAGCGTGGCGATGCGCGCGAAGTACACGCCGGCGGGAAGGTGATAGGCCTCGAAGCGCGTGACGCTCGAGGGCACCTCGGCCTGGAACACCAGGTCGCGACCGTCCTCGCGCCGCGCGATCTCCACGCGATAGGCCGCCGCCGTCGCCACGGGCAGCCAGCTCCCGCGCACGGTGCCGCCGGTCGCGCTCGGCCCGAGGAAGGTGCGCGCCTCGCCGCTCGCCCACTCCGGCGCGGCCGGCAGCGGGCGCGGCGGCGGCGGCGGCCGACCGCGACGCACCACGGTTCCTTGTCCCGAGGCGACCGAGACCGATTGCTGTGCTGCCGTCACGTTCACCGAGCGACCCGCGTGCGCGGAGACCGCCGTGTCGCCGCTCGGCGAGACGTCGAGGCTCGCCTCGCCTTCTTCGAGCCGCACCTCGGCGGACGGCGTGGTCACGACGAGCGGCGCGCCGCCCGAGAGCGACGAGAGCCGGCTGAGGATCGATCCCTCGCGGACCTCGGCGTGCGTGCCTTCTTCCCGCACGTGCTCGACCGAGGCGCCGTGGACGATCACGAGCGTCTGCTCGCGAATCGCCGCCACCGACGACGAGCGGAACGTGAGCTCGGCGCTCGATCGCTCTCCCGTGCCGAGCCGCGCGCCCGAGGTGAGCCCTGCCCCGACGCGCGCCGTGCTCATCGCCGGCTCGTGCGGCTGCTGCGCGCGCACCTCGCCGCGCGCATCCGTGAGCGTCGCGTCGGCGCCCTGCTCGCGCGGCAGCGGCAGGTGCAGCACCTGCCCCGCGTGGAGGTGATGCGGCATCGGGCCGAGCTCGGGATTGTGCTCGTGGATGCGGTCGTAGCGGCGCGGGCTTCCGTACCAGCGCTCGGCGATCGTCGCGCAGGAGTCGCCCTCTTGCACGACGTAGTCCTCGAGCCGCGCCTCTTGCGCCGCCGCCACCGACGAGAGCGCGAGAACGGCGATCCAGGCCGCGAGCAGGCGCTTCATGGCGTCGCCTCCACGCAGCCTTCGCGCAGCTGGAGCTCGGGCGGCATCGGGTCGACGATGAAGAACTCGACGCGCCGGTTGGCCTGGCGGGCGCGCGTGCTGGTGCCCGGCTCGCGCGGGTGCAGCTCGCCACAGCCCCACGCCTCGAGCCGCTCGGCCGCGATCCCGTGGGCCTCGAGCCAGCGGCGCACGCTCGCCGCGCGCGCCGTCGACAAGCGCAGGTTCGCGGCGTCGCGGCCGCGATCGTCGGTGTGTCCCTCGATGCGGACCCGCGTCACGTCCTCCGCGCTCTGGAGGATCGCGAGCACGTCGCCCAGCACGGCCTCGCTCTGTCCGAGGATTCGATCGCTGCCGGTCGCGAACTCGACGCGCTCGGTGATCACGATCGTGCCGCGCTCGCTGATGTACGCGCGCGCCGGACAGCCTCGCGTCTCCGCGTCGTCGGTGTGCACGCCCGGCGTGGTCGGGCAGGCGTCCTCGACGTCGAGCACCTGATCGGCGTCGGCGTCCTCTTCCGGACATCCGTCGGCGTCCTCGATCTCGTCGTAGTCCTCGCGATCGAGCACGCACTGGTCGACCGCATCGACGAGCCGATCGCCGTCGCGGTCGAGCTGGCCGTAGGCCTCTCGTCCCGGCGGGACGACTCGATCGCGCGGCGTCGCGGTCTCGGTCGCGGTCTCGTCGGGCGTGACCGTCTCGTCCTCCGGCGTGCTCTGCGCAGCCTCGGTCACCGTCTCCGGCTCGGCCTCCGCCGCGCGCGCTCGCTCGCGCTCCGCGGGCAAGCCCTCCACGTCGGCCCAGCCCGCCGTGAGCACCACGCGCAGCTCGGGGTTGCCGTACGCGTCGCCGATCCCGGCGCCGCCCGCCAGGCCGATGAACAGCGGCGCGAGGGGCCGCACGCGCGCGCCGAGCAGCACCTCGACCGGCGAGCGCACGGCGTTGCCGAAGCGATCGAAGGGAGTCGCGCCCCAGCCCTCGAGCATCACCTCGAGCACGTCGGGGATCGCATCGACGGATACGGCGAGCGCCCACGTGAGCTCGTGCTGCACGCGGAGCGACGCGTAGAGCGCCCGCTCGCGAAAGCGCGCGCCGAGGTTCGCGGTGATGCGCACGGGAAGAAAGCGCAGCTCCGCCGCGAGCTCGGGCGTGAACGTCGCGCCGGCCTCGCCCGCGAGGTCCTGCCCGCTCGAGGCAGCCTCCGCGAGCGGGATCGTCGCCTCCGTCCCCATGGCGAGCGCGAAGACGTCCTCCTCTTCACCGACGAGGCGGTAGCGCCCCGAGAGCGCGAGATCCGAGAGCCCCGGCCCGCTCGCCGCGGGATCGCGCAGGAACGGCGCGCCCGCCGCCGCTCCGGGCCCGCCCATCGAGAGCACCACGGGCAGGCGCGCGGCGACCACGATGCGATCGAGCAGACCGAGCGCGATCCCCGCCTGCGCCGCGAGCTCGTGGTCGACGAGCGTCGCGCCCGTCGCCGACGCCGATCCGCGCAGCGGCGCGAGCGCGAAGTCGAGGTGCAGGCCGGCCGCCGCCCTCAGGTGCCCGAGCGTCCGCGGGCGCGTCACGACGAAGCCGTCGAGCGGCGTCTCGGCCGCGCGATACTGGTCGAGCGCGACGCCCTGCGCGCGCGCGCTCGATGCGATCCCCGAGGTGAACAGCGCCGCGAGGACGAGGAGCCCGAGACGTTTCATCCCTCACCGCGTGCGATCACGGGCAGCCTTCGTCGAAGAGGTCGTCGCAGTCCTGATCGATCCCGTCGGCGCAGACCTCCGCGGCGGAGGGGTGGATCGTCGGGTCCCGATCGTTGCAGTCGCCCTGGCAGGCGTGAGGACCGAAGCCGTCGTGATCACGATCGATCGCCTCGTGCGTGCAACCGCCGGCAGCATCGCACACATCGTCCGTGCACGGGTCGTCGTCGTCGCAGATCGTGATCTCCTGGCAGGACCCCAGCGTGGGCTGGCAGTCCACGACGCCGCTGCAGTCCGGGTAGAGCGCGCGACAATCGCTCGGCGAGCTGCAGAATTCGGCGTTCAGGCAGGCCGGACACTCGCGGCCACCGCAGTCGACGTCCGACTCGGTCCCGTCGAGGATCGCGTTCAGACAGCTCAGCGGCACGAGCGCCTGACAGCGCGAGTCGCAGTAGAGCTCCTCGGGCGGATCACACTGCTCGCCGTTCGCGTCGTCGACGTGCTCGTCGCCGCAGTGAGGCCCCGTGGACTGCGCGGAGTGGCAGCTCGCGTCGCAGACCGTGCACGTCGGTGTCCCGTACGCGCAGGCCTCCGTGACGGTGTTGCCGTCGTCGCACTCCTCGCTCGCGCCCTTCGTCCCGTCGCCGCAGACGTCGCCCGTCCCGTTCGGGACGCACTCGTACGTCATCGGATCGCAGACGTGGTCCGCCGGGCACTCGTCGCTCGTGAGGCAGCACGCGTCGTTGACGACCGTGTAGCCCGAGAGCGGACCGATGCAGGCCTCGGCGCTCGCGCAGCAGACGCGATCGGCGGCCGCGCAGCCGTTCGCGCCCTGCGCCATGCAGAGGTCGAACGAGGTGTCGTTGCGCGCCGTGCACGTCGGCCCGCAGACGTCGACCGCGATCATCGTGTCGCAGCCGGTGGTGTCGGAAGTCACCGTCTGATCGTCGAGATCCCCGGCGCACTCTTCGCTGAGCGCGCAGCAGCGGCGGTTGCCGGCCGCGCAGGGGCCCGTCGACGGGATGCCCGGGCCGCCGTTGGCCACGCACGCCGAGAACGAGGAGAGGTTGTCCGCGTCGCACGCGGGCAGGCACGCCGCGCCTTGGTGGGTTCGGCAGGCCCCGACGAAGAGCGCCGTCATCGAGACCGCGACTCGGATGCCCCACACGATCGAGCGCTCACGCCCCCGAGCAAGCTGCATTCGTCCTCACTATGACCGCGAAACCAAGGTAGTTGATAGACCGTTTCGCACGGTCACGGCTCAGAGTGCAAAGACCGTGCACCACGAGCGCCGGCTCCCCGCGCTATGCTCGCCGCGCATGGCCGACGACCCGACGCTCTTCGATCCGAAGCGGAAAGGTCCACCGCCGGTTCCGGACGAGGCCGTGCGGACCGATCCCGACAGCCCCTTCGCGCCGCCACCGCCGGCGGCCCGCGGCAAGTTCGCAGCACCGCCGCCCGACAACCAGCCCAGCAAGTACGACTGGGGCCGCGTCGAGTACGCGAAGAAGCCGATCGCGAACGGCCCACCGAAGATCCTCGGCGTCGTGTGCGGCGGCTGGCTCCTCTTCACCTTCTTCCAGCTCTGGGTGTGGCTCCCCGAAGAGATCGTCGTGCCCGGCTGCCCGGGCATCGCCGGCATGGTCACGCTGATCCTCGCCGTCTACACGTGGTCCGGGCGCAACTGGGCGCGCCTCTTCGCGATGATCAACGCGGCGGCGTGGGGCATCGCGGCCGTGATCATCGCGCAGACGCCGGCCTACGAGCACCTCGCCCCGGGCGAGAAGCCGCTCACGCTGATCCGCGCGGCGTTCGAGATCTTCGCGGGCTACGCCGTGAACCGTCCCGAGTGCGTCGCCTACTTCGAGCTGCGAAAGGGCGGCTTTCCGAAGTGGTGATCTCGCGCTCCGCCGCGCTCCGCCTCGCGCTCGCGCTCGCGTTGGTGATCCCGGCGCTCGCGCTCGCGCAGTCGTCGATGTCGGAAGCGACGGTGCCGCTCTCGACGGGCTTCGTGCCCGATCCGGTGGAGGTCGAGGGCCACACGCACGGCGCGCGCAGCCTCGTCGATCTCGCGGGCAGCGCGTGCGCGGGCTTCGTGGGAGAGCGGCCGAGCCACGTGATGGCGTTCGACACGCGCTTCGGGTTCCTGCGCATCTTCGCCACGAGTGAGGTCGACCTCGTGCTCGCCGTGCGCTTCGTCGACGGGACCGGGCACACGAGCTGGGTCTGCAGCGACGACCGCTTCGGCAACGTGCCCGGCGTCGAGGGCGTGTTCCCGCGCGGGCGCACCGAGATCTGGGTGGGCACGCACACGCTCGGCGCCAGCGCGGACTACGTGCTGCACTTCACCGAGACGCGCAGCATTCGTCCGGGCGTCGGCGCCGCCGGCGACGACCGCACGGCCGCGACCGAGCTCGGGCTCGACGCCGATGCCGAGGGCCGCTTCGAGGGGATCCGCCTGCGTCGCGGCTTCCTCCCGGACCCGCGCTGGCTCACCGGCGAAGCGGGCGTGACGAGCACCGAAGCCATCCCCGATGCCGGGGTCGTCGAGAGCGAGCCGATCGAGGTCACGCTGCTCGGCAACGGCTGCGGCGGGCTCGTCGATGCGACGCCCGCGCACGTCGTCACGCTGCGCGAAGACTTCGACTTCCTGCAGCTCTATCTGTGCGGCGCCGGCGACGACACGCACTGCACCGTGCCGACCGAGCCGCTCTCACTCGTCGTGCTGATGCCCGATGGAACGTTCCGCTGCGAGGTCTCGCGCGACACGCACGTCGCCGTCACCGCCGGCATCGACGAAGGCGGCTGGCCCGCCGGCGACTACCGCGTCTGGGTCGGCGTGCACTCGTCGAGCGTGCGCCTACCGTACCGACTCGGCGTCAGCGAGCTCCGCCGCGTGCACTGACGCGCGCACGACGGCCCGGCGCTCGCCCGGCACGGCGAGCGCGAGCTCCGGCTCGATCAAGCGCGCCCAGAGCGAGTCGTCCTTGAAGAAGCCGAAGTGCCCGATGCGCGTGACGCCGAGGTCCGCGGGCGCCACGCGCTTCATGGTGCGCGGCGCGGACGCGTAGGCGCGGTGAAGCGAGTCGATGTTCTCGGCCGACATCATCTCGTCGTCCGTGAACGAGAGCGAGGTGATCGGAACCGTGACGCGCGCGAAGAGCTCGTCTCCGTCGGCCTCGGCACCGGCCGCGTAGCGCGGGTGGAGACACCACTTGCGCCACTGCTCGATCACGCCGCGCGGCAGATCGCCGACCATGCCGAGCGTGCGCCCCGGGAAGTACCCGAGCACGGGCACCGTGAGGGGCACCAGCAGATACCAGAGGAGCCACACGCGGTTGCGGAGCGCGGGCACGTTCTCGCGCCAGTAGCCGGCGCCGGCGGCGACCGTGACGACCTTCGCGAGCTCGCGATGATCGGGGACGAAGGGGACGATCTGCCCGCCGAGGCTGTGGCCGATCCACGTGAGGGGCACGCCGGGACGACGCTCGGCGAGGGCGCGCAGGGCGGCCGTCGCATCGAGGCGCGCCCATCCCACCACGTCGACGTCGAGGCCGCGCAAGGAGCCGCGTCGCGACTCACCGCTGCCGCGATAGTCGAAGGTGAGCACCGCATGACCGCGGGCCGCGAGCCACGCCGCGAAGCGCGCGTAGTACGACTGCGGCACGCCCATCGCGGGCGCCACGATCACCGCGCCACGGAGCGGCGCCTGCGCCTCGTAGAAGCGCGCGGCGAGCGGCGTTCCGTCGACGGCCGCGATCGACCAGGGGACGAAAGGCATCTCGACCTCGGAACGTCTTGCCGGCGCCATGGCTCACCTCCTCGGGGGTCATGGCACCATGGTCCGTGCGCATCGCGGGACAATGGCTCGCCAGCGCAAGGAACCGTTGCATGAAACGCAAGAACGTTCGGCGCCTCTCGCGCGCGGTCTTCGACGAGCTCGGCGCCGCGGAGGTCCTTCTCCAGGTGATCGCGACGCGCGGGTTCACGGCCGCGGCGCGCGTGCTCGGCCGGAGCACCTCGAGCCTCTCGCGCACCATCGCCGAGCTCGAGCGCCAGGTCGGCGCCCAGCTGCTCGCCCGGACGACGCGGCGCGTGAGCTTGACCGAGGCCGGCCAGCTCTACGCCTCCCACGCCGAGCGCTTGCTCGCGGCGCGGCGATCGGCGCGCGACGCGGTGACCGAGCTGACGGGCGGCATCCCGCGCGGGCGCCTGCGCGTCACGATGCCGGTGTCGGTGGGCGAGCAGCTCGTCGGCCCTTGGATCTCGGAGCTCCGGCGTCGCTACCCCGAGCTGCAGCTCGAGCTCGATCTCTCGGACCGCAACCAGCCGCTGGTCTCGGGCGGCTTCGACCTCGCGATCCGCGTGGGGCGCCAGCCCGACTCGTCGCTCCGCGTGCGCGGGCTCGGGCGCGTCCCGGTGAAGCTCGTGGCGAGCCCCGCGTACGTGGCGGAGCACGGCGATCCTGCCGCGCCCCTCGCGCTCCGCGATCACGCGTGCATCACCGTCGCTCAGACGGCGGGCCCGATGGAGTGGACGTTCCATCACCGCCGCGCGCGCGGCCGCACGGAGACGGTCGAGGTCGAAGGCGTCGTGCACACGACGAGCGCGCGGCTCGGCGCGAGCCTGGCCGTCGCCGGGCAAGGCGTCCTGCGCATCGACGCGTGGACCATCCGCGAGGCGCTCGCGACGGGCGCGCTCGTCGAAGTGATGTCGGGCTGGTCGTGCACGCGGAACGCCGAGGGCGGCTTGCCGATCCACGTGGTCTACGCGCAGACCGCGGGCGTGGAGCCGCCGCTCAAGTCGCGTGTCTTCGTCGACCTGTTGCGCGAGGAGCTCGAGTCGAGCCCCTTCGCCCGCGAGCTCGGCGCTTGAGCAGGAATCCGGTCGAGCGCCGTCCGTTCCAGCGCAGAAACGCGAGGTGTCGCGCGTGCGCCGGGGGCTCGACGCCCTCGAGCGCGGCATCCGCGAAGCGCTCTGATCCGCCGATCTGCGCGGATCGACGCCGATCGCGCCGACCACGCGTCGTTCCCTTGCCGGTTTTCGCGGGCCCACGGTAGGCTTTCCGTCCTTTCGGGTGGCTGGTGTTTTCGCCACGCGGGGGCAACTTGAGGTCGTGGGAAGTGTCGCAGTCGGGACGTTGCCCATGGTTCGCTTGACGGACATCGTCGATTCGGTCCGCGGCTATCAGCCGGCGGCCGATCTCGACCTGATCCATCGCGCCTACGTCTTCGCGGCCGACAAGCACGAGGGCCAGCTCCGCAAGTCGGGCGACCCCTACATCATCCACCCCGTCTCGGTCGCCGGGATCATCGCCGAGATGAAGCTCGACGTCGCGAGCGTGTGTGCGGCGCTCCTGCACGACGTCGTCGAGGACACCGGCGTCAGCGACGCCGAGATGCGCGAGCGCTTCGGCGACGAGATCGCCTTCCTCGTCGACGGCGTCACCAAGCTCGGCAAGATCAACTTCACCAGCAAGGAAGACCAGCAGGCCGAGTCGTTCCGCAAGATGCTGATCGCGATGGCTCGCGACATCCGCGTGCTCGTCGTCAAGCTCGCCGACCGTCTCGACAACATGCGCACGCTCCAGCACATGAAGCCGGAGGCGCAGCAGCGCATCGCGCAGGAGACGCTCGACATCTACGCGCCGCTCGCCGGCCGTCTCGGTATCAACTGGCTGAAGAGCGAGCTCGAAGATCTGAGCTTCAGCTACCTCTATCCCGAGCAGCACGCCGATCTCGTCGACAAGACGAAGAAGGTGCAGCGCGATCGCGACCGCTACATCACCGACGTCGTCAAGCGCATCAGCAAGATGCTCGTCGAGCGCGGGTTCGCCGTCGACGTGAGCGGGCGCGCCAAGCACCTCTACTCGATCTACCGGAAGATGGTGCACAACAACGTGCCCTTCGATCAGGTGCACGACGTGCTCGCGTTCCGCGTGCTCATGGAGAACGTGAGCGACTGCTACGCGGCGCTCGGCGTCATCCACTCGCAGTGGACCCCGATCCCCGGGCGCTTCAAGGACTACATCGCGCTGCCGAAGCCGAACATGTACCAGTCGCTGCACACCACGTGCATCGGCCCGGGGCAGCGGCGCATCGAGGTACAGATCCGCACCCACGAGATGCACTCGACGGCCGAGCACGGCATCGCGGCGCACTGGAAGTACAAGGAGCGCAGCGGCGGTCTCGACAGCAAGGACGCGGCGCGCTTCGGCTGGCTCAAGCAGCTCATGGAGTTCCAGGAGGTCTCGGACCCCGCGGAGTTCCTCGACTCGGTGAAGGTCGATCTCTTCAGCGAGGAGGTGTTCATCTTCACGCCGAAGGGCGAGCTGAAGGTGTTCCCGCGCGGCGCGACGCCGATCGACTTCGCCTACACGATCCACAGCGAGGTCGGCGACCACTGCTCGGGCGCGCGCGTGAACGGCGCGATCGTGCCGCTGCGCTACCAGATGCGGAGCGGCGACACCGTCGAGATCCTCACGTCCGCGACGCAGCACCCGAGCAAGGACTGGCTCGAGTTCTCGGCCACGGCGCGCGCACGCGGGAAGATCCGCGCCTACGTTCGCAACGAGGAGCGGCGTCGCAGCACGAAGCTCGGGCGCGATCTCGTCGAGCGCGCGTTCCACAAGCGCGACATGAGCTTCGCGCGCTTCATGAAGAGCGGCGAGGCCGAGAAGGCCGCCGTGCACTGGAAGATGCAGGTGCCCGACGAGCTCTTCGCGGCCGTCGGCATCGGCAAGATCGAGGCGGAAGAGGTCTACGACTTCGCGGTGCGCGACGAGCAGTCGGCGAGCACCGTGACGCCGAGCCTCTTCGAGAAGACGGTGCGCCGCGTCACCGGCGGCAGCTCGAGCGGCGGCATCCGCATCGACGACACCGACGACCTCGTGGTGCGCTTCGCGCAGTGCTGCTCGCCGCTTCCCGGCGACGCGATCACGGGCTGGATCACGCGCGGGCGCGGCATCACCGTGCACCGCCGCGGCTGCAGCAAGGCGATGGAGCTCGACCCCGAACGACGCATCGACGTGAGCTGGAGCGATCGCGTGAAGGTCGCGCGCCCCGTCGTGCTGCGCGTGATCACCACCGACAAGCCCGGTCTCTTGTCGAACATGACGGCTGCGTTCACCGAGAGCGGCGTGAACATCCAGGAAGCGAATTGCCGCGTCGGCGCCGACGGTACGGCCGTGAACCTCTTCCACTTCCAGGTGGACGACGCGGGCAAGCTGCAGACGCTGATGCGCAAGATCCAGGGCGTCGACGGCGTCTACTCCGTAGAGCGCGGCTGACGCCGGGGGTCGAGCGCGGCGGACGCCGGGGGTCGAGCGCGGCGGACGCCGGGGTGGAACGCGGCAGACGCCGGGTGGAACGCGGACCTCCCCGGAGGAGCACGCGCTCGCACTGGACGAGCGTCCGCCGCGTCATCGTACGAGATCGGGATCGTCGCTGGCGCGCACGTCGAAGAGGACGAGGTGCTTGCCGCCGCGGTCGTGCGGGCGCGCCGTCCCGAGCACGGTCACGGTCTCGCCCGGCTCGAGCACACCCTCGAGGTAGCGCAGGAAGCGCCCCGGCGGGATCGAGGTCCGCTGGCCGTGCTTGTCCAGGAAGCTCTGCGCCTTGCTCACCTCGAGGTCGCCCTTCGAGCGGTGATGGTCGCGCACGACGATGCCCTCGAACTTCGTGGTGTCGATCTCCACGCGGCCCGTCTCGTCCTCGACGAAGAAGGCGCACGAGCTCGTCTCGTGCGCGATCGTGCTCCACGTCTCGCGCCAGTCCTGCACGTACTTCTCCTCGATGATCGCGTCGTAGTGCGCGCAGTCGCGGAGGCTGAAGGGCCCCTGCAGCGCGGCGGTCCCCAGCACGACCTTTCCGCACACGCGCACGCGTGCGCCGGGCTTCACGTCGCGCACCTTCACGACCGGCATGGCCTCGAGCGCGCGCCTTCCGCGCTGCTCGCGGCCGAAGTACCAAGCGAGCGTGGCGGTGAGGATGGCCGTCGCGAGCACCGCGATGGCGATGTGGACGTTCTCCGCGGTGAGGAAGTGATGGGAGAGAGCCTGCATCGTGCGCACGAGGCTATCAGCGGCTCGCGCGCGCCGAACCATGAGGAAGCTGCGCGTGGCATCTCGCCTCACACCGTGCGTCGTCGACGGCGAACGAGGCTGCCGTGAGCCGATCGACCGGGTCGCGTGCACCATTGTGGGTGTGGAGCCCGAGCCCCCGCGACATTTGCGCCTGCTCCGCGACGAGCCCGCCGCCGAGCCCGCCTCGGGCGAGGCCGTCGTGGGCGAGCGGCCGGCCCCGCCGGTGGACCTCGCGTCCGCGTTCCGTGCCTACGGGCGCTACGTCGCCTACATCGGCACGCGCATCCTCGGACGGAAAGAGGAGGTCGACGACCTCGTGCAGGACGTCTTCCTCGACGCCATCCGCGGCATCGACCAGCTCCGCGAGCCGGGCGCGGCGAAGGCCTGGCTCGCGACGCTCACCGTGCGCAAGGCGCAGCGCGTCCTGCGACGGCGCCGCATGCGTCGCTTCTTCGGCATCGACGAGGGCGCGGACTACGCCGAAGTGGTCGACCCGCGCGCGTCCGCGGCGGAGCGTGCGATGATCGCCGATCTCTACCGCATGCTCGACGCGCTCCCCACCGACGAGCGGCTGGCGTGGACGCTCCGCCATCTCGAGAACGAGCCCCTCGAGCGGGTCGCCGAGCTCTGCGGCTGCTCGCTCGCCACCGCCAAGCGGCGCATCGCCGCAGCGCATGCCGTCCTCGGCGCGGAGCTCGGCGATGTCTGAGCGCATCGAGAGCAGCGCGCGCGCGGCGCGCGAGCACGTGACGCCCGCGTGGGACGACCTGCGCGCCGTCCACCTCGCGGAGCGCGCCCGCGCCCGCGCGCGCCGACGACAGCTCGCGCGCGGCGGGGTCGCGGCCCTCGCGATCGCGGCCGCCGCCACCGTCGCCTTGGTGATCACGCGGCCCGCGACCGGAGGATCGACGCACGTCGACGTGGACGGCCACCCTGACGGGGCGATCGCGGCGCCGGGTGACGCCGACGGCGTGCTCCGCTTCCCGGAGGGCTCGTCGGTGACACCGCTGTCGGGCGAGACGGAAGTGCTCGTCGAGGCCGTACGCGACGGAGCCATCGAGCTCGACCTCGCCCGCGGCGCCGCGCGCTTCGACGTCACGCCGGGCCTCCCGCGCGCGTTCCGCGTGCAGGCCGGGCTGACGACGGTGTCCGTCGTGGGCACTCGCTTCGTGGTCCGGCGCGAGGGCGACGGCGCCGTCGTCGAGGTCCAAGAGGGCCGCGTCCACGTGACCTGGTCTCCCGATGGCGACGCCTACGTCGCGGCGGGAGAGCGTGGTGTGTTTCCCCGCGCGATGCCCCTCGTGGCGACCGCGACCGCGACCACGGCCGCGCCTGGCGCGCTCGGCACCGAGAGCGTGGAGCTCGCTCCTCCCGTCTCGACCACGGAGCCATCGCCCTCGGCCCGCGCCGAGCCCCCGCGCCCCCACCGACCCGAGCACGCGCCCGCGGCGCCGCAGCCCGAGGGCCTCGCGGCGGCGCCTCCCGAAGAGACGCCGGCGCCCGAGATCGCTCCTCCGTCGCCCACGCGCCCGGCGTGGCGCGCGCTCGCCGACGAGGGCCGCTTCGACGACGGCTACGCGATGCTGCTCGCCGATCGCACCGCGCTCGCGAGCGACGACGTCGAGTCGTTGATGGCCGCGGCCGACTGCGCGCGTCTGTCCGGTCACCCGGGCGAGGCGCTGGCGTATCTGCACCGCGCGAGCGAGGTCGGCGCTCACGACGCGCGCGCGCCGATGGTCGCGTTCACCCTGGGCCGCGTGCTCCTCGCGCAGCTCGATCGCCCCCGCGAGGCGGCCGACGAGTTCGCGCGCGCGCGAGCGCTGAGCCCGAGCGGGTCGCTCGCGTCGGATGCGCTCGCGCGCGAGGTCGAAGCGTGGTCCCGCGCGAGCGAGCCGGTGCGAGCGCGCGAGCGCGCCGAAGAGTATCTTCGCCTCTACCCGGAGGGCGTCCGCGCAGCCGCCGTGCGCCGCCTGGGAGGGCTCGAGTAGCGAGGAACGGCGACGGCACGAGGTGAGACGATCGCGTGCGGGCAGGTGCGTTCGGATCCGGGGGGCTCCTCGTCGCAGCGATCGCGCTCGCTACGGCAGGCGCGCACGCGCAAGACGAGCCGGCGACGACGATCGACCGGCCGCGCGTCTCCGTCACGCTCGACGCGAGCTGCGGCACGCTCGACGCCACGCAGGTGCGGCGCGTGCTGGACGTGGAGCTCGGCGCGGAGGCCGATCTCGACGCGCCGGTCGACGCCGCGACGAGCCGCGTGGAAGTGCGCTGCGAAGAATCGGACGTGGTTCGTCTCGTCGTCGACGAGCCGCTCACGCAGAAGCACCTCGAGCGTACGCTGACGCTCGGTGAGACCGGGCGCGCGCGCCTCGTCGCGATCGCGATCGCCGAGATCCTGGCCGCCTCCTGGATCGAGCTGGGCATGACCCACGACCCCGACGTCTCGCCCTCCTCTGCTGCCGGCAGCGAGGAGGCGCGCGCGATCGCCCTCGAGACGGCGCGCGAGCACCTCGCCGACGAGCCGGCGATCGCGCCACCTCCACCGCCGCTCGCGCCGGCACCGCGCCCCTACGGCGTGCGGGCGTTCGGCATCGTGCGCGTGTCCGGCGAGCCGCTGCACTTCTCGGGAGGCGGAGGGCTCGGTCTGGACGCCGAGCTCCTCGGGCCGCTCGCGCTCCTCGTCGACGTGCGCGCCGAGCAGGGCTCGGTCGGCGTCTCGAGCCTCGGCGACGTGAGGACGAGCCTCGTCACCGCCGCCGCGCTGCTCGCGCTACGCGCGCAGTTCGGGCTGAGCCACGCCGACTTCGGCGCCGGCATCCGCGGCGGCATGGGCCTGCTCGAGGGCGCGAGCACCAGTCCGGGCGTGCAGGCGCGCAGCCAGCTCGGCGCGATCGCGAGCGCCGTCGCGCAGACCGACGTCTCGCTGCACATCGCCTACGCCGGATACTTCCACGTCGGCTTCGAGGTCGGCTGGATCTTCGTGCCCGTCTACGGAACGGATGCGGCATCGGGCGCGATCGTCGCGCGGATCGGCGGCGCGCAGCTCGCGATCACCGTCGGTTTCGAGGTTCGTCCCGACTGACTTCGGCGAGCGTTCGCGTCGAGCGCCCGTCGCAATTCGTCCCGCTCGCGCGCGCTGCCTCACGAATCGACCGGGTCGCGTGAGCCGTTCGTCACCGTCGCGACCACGATTGTTCACGGAGGCTCCGTTGCGACCGACGCGCGTCACCCGTGGGCTCGTCTTGCTCTTGGCCTCGTGCTTCGTCGGATGCGACGGCACGGGAGGCCCGGTGTTCGGCACCGACGCCGGTACCGCCGACGGTGGCATCGGCGACGGCGGCCCGCGCGATGGCGGGCGCGCCGACGCCGGAAGGGACGGCGGCGAGCCCGACGCCGCCGTCGACGACACGCGCCCGACGATCGTCGCGACGTCCCCGACCGAGGGTGCCTCCGACGTCGCTCCGGGCGGCGTGATCACCGTGACGTTCTCGGAGGCGATGGCCGAAGGCGGGACGGTGACGCTCCGCGCCGGCGGCGTGACGATCGCCGCGGCGAGCGCGTTCGCATCCGAGGTGCTCACGATCACGCCGGACGCCGCGCTGCCCTCGTCCGCGCGCGTGCGCGTGACGATCGGAGACGACTTCGCCGATCTCGCGGGCAACACGCTCGCGCTGCCCTACGAGCTCACGTTCGACGTGGCGGACGCCGACGCGCCGGCCGTCGCCTCGAGCGAGCCCGCCGAGGGCGCGACCGACGTCTCCGCCCGCATCGAGACGATCACGATCACGTTCGACGAGCCGATGATCGCCACCGGCAACGTCTCCCTCACGGGCGGGCCCGGCACCGTCGGGACGCTGCGCTGGATCGACGGGCAGACCGTGACGTTCCCCGTCACGGGGCTCGCCCACGAGACGGCGTACGCGCTCGTGCTCACGGGCTTCACCGACGCGGCGGCGAACGCGCTCGATCCGGTCGCGTACCTCGGGGACGGCGCGCTCTCGTTCGCGACCGGCGCCGATCTCGACGCGCCGCGCGTGATCGACTCGTCGCCCGCCGAGGGCCAGGTGAACGTGTCGCTCCGCGGCACGCCGTCCGTGACGGTGATCTTCGACGAGCCGATGAACGAGGCGCTCGGCACCGCGACGCTCGTCGTCGGCAGCGAGAGCACCGTCCTGCCGGGCACGTGGTCCGGCACGCACCTCGTCCTGCCGATCTCGGGCCGCCTGCGGCCCGACGCGATGCACGCGGTGCGCCTCGAAGGATTCGAGGACCTCGCCGGCAACGCGCTCGACACCGTGTTCTATCTCCACGACGGCGCGATCCAGTTCGACACCGGCGCCGACGTGACCGCCCCCGTCGTCGTGTACTCGACGCCGAACGAAGCGTCGGCGAGCGCCGACCACCACCTCGCCGGCATCCAGATCGTGTTCGATCGCGGCATGGACACGAGCGCGACGACGGCGCTGCGCGTCGACGACGGCGTCGCGCCCTTCGATGCGCCGGTCACGTGGAACCTCGCCGGCACCATCGCGACGCTCGACGTCGCGGGTCGTGTCCACACGGGACGCACCTACCAGGTCGACGTCCGCGGTGTCGTGGATCTCACGGGACAGCCGATCGTCGCGAGCCACCCGTACCTCGGCGACGGACGGCTCGACTTCGGCACGCGTCGCCCGAGCGGCGAGCAGTGCCGCGACGAGGCGAGCATCGCGGAAGCGACGAGCACGCTGCCGAGCGGCGGCTACGAGTGGGTGTTCCCCACCGGCTCGCTCACGATCGTCGACGACGTCTCGTGCCGCTACGCCGGCGCACCCGCGACCACGCAGCGCCCCGATGCCGTCGTGCGCTACGTGAAGACGAGCGCGAGCGGATCGGGCGGCGGCCGCTACCTGCACGTCACCGTCGAAGGCCCGGGCGTCGGCGCGCGGACGTCGCTCGCCGTGTATCGCGACGAGTGCGCAGGCGGGACGCCCGAGGGCCTCGCGGCCCGACAGACGTGCCTGTGGGACCGCTATCGCTGGGAGAGCTACCTCGACGTCGGCCCCGGCGAGTACTTCGTCTGGGGGGGTCAGACGGGGTCGGCCACGATCGGCACCCTCACGATTCGCATCGAGGAGGTCGACGCCGTCCGCGAGGGCGAGAGCTGCGCGGCGCCGTTCACGACCGCGAGCGCGATCCACTCGCTCGTGGGCGGCGAGCACGTGTGGGACGTCCCGGTCGATGCGTACCAGGCCGCCGACATGGACGGCGAGTTCCCGGGCGACGGCGCGGCCGAGTGCGACGTCGATCAGGTGCAGGGGACCGATTTCGTGGTGGAGATCGACAAGGCCGCCGACGACACCCTCGTGAACGTGGTGATCGAGCCGTCCGACCTCGGTAGCTACTATCTCGACGTCGAGGCCCGCACGAGCTGCGATCCTGGGGCCGGGGGTGCCGCGCTCGCGTGTCGCACCGACGTCCGCGACGGAACGAGCGGCCGCCTCGGGCCGCAGCGGATCACGGTTCGCGCGCCCCGCGGCCCGCTCTACGTCTGGGTCGCCAACTCCGAGCAGGACAACCAGTCCACGGCCGTGCGGCTCCGGGCCGAGGAGATCCCGAGCGCGCCAGGAACCTCCTGCCAGAACGCGATCCCGCTCTCCCCCGGAGCGAACGCGATCACACCGACCTCGTCGGCGCGGCTCGACCCGCCGAGCTGCTTCGCGACGACCTCATCCGGGGACGGCCACCTCGACGACGGAATCACCTGGTATCGCATGACGGCGACCCAGGCCGCGACGATGTTCCGCGCCGACGTCCCGGGCGCGGTCGACTCCACGTCCTCGACGCTCGGCGCCATCGCGGTGATCGACGCCGCGAGCGGCCGCGAGCTCGGGTGTGTGCGCGACGCCACCGTCGTGCCTCTCACGGCGCTCGGCGCCCCGGGACGCGACGTCTGCATCGCCGTGCGCGAAGAGAGCGGGATCGGGCGCATCGACGTGTCCAGCGCGGCCTACGCCGGCATCGGGATGGGCGCCGTCACCGACCTCGCGATCTTGCCGCCGCTGAACGCTACCGGGGGCGACGTCTCGATCACCGGCGACAACTGGATGACGGTCACGCCCACGACGCTCTACATGGCGATCGGAACGGGGCTCGTCAGCGCGAGCCGCGAGGGCCACGTCCGCGCCGACCTCCGCGCGCTGACGAGCGCGCAGATCGGAACGACGGGAGTCTCGGTCGGAGAGGCCGTGTGGTCTCTCGACGACACCGCGACCGCGGGAACGACGACGCGTCTGATCCGCGTGGTCGACGCGGCGGGCGGCGCCACGACGACCGCATGGGACGGCGCGTTCCCGTGGCCTGCCGACGCCTTCGACGGCCTGGCCTACGACGGCACGTCGTTCCTCGTCGCGAACGACGGCAATGCGCCGACGCTGCGGCCGACGCTCCGGCGCTTCGACCCGACGACGCCGGGCGCTCCCACCACGATCGGTTCGCTCGGAAGCGACCTCAACGAGCTCATCGGTCTGGCCGCCGACGCGACGTGGATCTACTTCGCCGGCGTGCGCGGCACGACGCCGACCGTCACGCGCGGCATCTTCCGGATCCGGCGCGCCGACGTCGGAACGGGCACCCCCGAGCTGATCGCACCCCTCAAGCTCACCACGGGAACGGGCACCACGCTCGTCTCCCGCGTCGCGATGGCGGTCGACGATCTCACGACGGCGCGCGTGCTCTACGCACGCGACGCCGACGGTGCAGTGAACGCGATCACCGATCCCGGAGGCACCCCGACGTACGTCGGCGTCGTCAGCTCGCTCGGCGACACGGGCGACTTCGCGATGGCGATCGACCGGGCGATCCCTGCGCTCTTCCTCTTCGAGACCGAGACCGTGTCGACGGGCCGCTTCGTGCGGGTGGAGTGATCGAGATGCGTATCGGCACGACTTCGTCTCCATTCCCGTTGCTCCGCGCGCTGCGGATGTCCATGGCGCTGTCCGGCCTCGCGCTCGCGGGCTGCAACACCCCCGTTCCCGGCGCCGACGCCGACGTGCTCGGCGACGCCGCCACGCGCGACACGGGCGCGCCCGACGGCAACCTCCCCGACTCCGCCGCTGGCGATGCCGGCGATCGCTCGCCCCCCCTTGTGATCGCTACTTCGCCAGCGGACGGAGCTGTCCACGTTCCGGTGGACGGCTCCCTGTCCGCCGCCTTCTCGGAGGCGATCGCGCCCGAGAGCGGCACCCTCACCCTCGAGGCGGACGGCACCCTCGTCGCGCTCGGCGCCGCCACGTGGAGCAACGATGCGACGCGGCTCACCGTGTCGCCCGTCTTGCCGCTCGCGCCTGGCGCCACGGTGACGTGGACGATCGCCGGCTTCGAGGACCTGTCGGGCAACGCGCTCGCCGTCGCGACGGTGATCACCTTCGGCGTCGAGGACGTCGTCGCGCCGACGATCGTCCGCACGACGCCCGACGAAGGCGCGGCGGTCGACGTCACCTCGCTGACGACGATCGAGATCGAGACGAGCGAGCCGCTCCGCACCGATCGCGGTACGGCCGTCCTGATCGGCCCGGGCACACCGACGCTCGGCGCGCCGATGGTGAACGGCACCACGCTCTCGTTCTCGGTCGGAGGGCTCGCGCCCGGTGCCGCCTACGAGCTCACGCTCTCGGGCTTCACCGACGTCGCCGGCAACGCTCTCGACCTCGCGGCGCTCGGGTCCGACGGCCGCCTCGACTTCGCCACGAGCGCGATCGCGGCACCTCCGACGGTCGTCGCCTCGGCGCCGCGCGAGGGGCAGCTCGACGTCGAGGTCGCGCTGCTCTCGCAGATCTCGCTCCGCTTCTCGGAGCCCATGGACACGAGCGTCGGCGCGCTCGCGCTGGTCGTCGATGGCGGCGCACCGGTTCCGCTCACCGCGCGCTGGGACGGGGACCGTCGCGTGCTCGCGTCGGTCGCCGGCCTGCTCGGCGCCGTCGCGCCGCACCGCGTGATCCTCACGGGCTTCGCCGATGCCTCCGGCGCGCCGCTCGACGGCACGGCGTACCTGGGTGACGGCACGCTCGACTTCACGACGGGCGTCGACTCGTTCCCGCCCTTCGTCGCGTTCATGGACCCGGCCGAGGGAGCGACCGCCGCGCCGGCCGACACCGACCGCGTGCTCGTGACGTTCAGCGAGGCGATGGACCCGACGCAGACCTCGGCCACGCTGGTCGGCGACGGCCGCAGCGTCACGGTCTCCGGCACGTGGTCGGCGGGCAACACGATCCTCACGCTCGATGCGCCGATGCTCCAGGGCGGTCGCAGCTACACGATCGACTTCGGCGCGTTCCACGACGCGGGCGGCACGTCGCTCGACGTCGCGCACCCGTACCTCGGCGACGGCGTCGCCGACTTCGCCCTCGCCACGCCACGCGGCGAGCGCTGCGGCGACAGCCTCACCGAGGACCAGGCCATCGTCGGCCCGAGTGGCACGGTGTGGACCCTCGCCGCGGGCTCCGTGACCGCGAGCGATGGGAGCGCGCGCTGCGACCTCGACGGGCATCCTGCCGACGCGGTCGTACGCTACCGCAAGACGAGCGCGACATCGGTCCTGCACGTCACCGCCGTCGGCGCGACGAGCGCCGCGATCGACCTCGAGATCTTCCAGGACGCCTGCCGCCCCACGGCGCCGACCGCCGACGCCGCGCGCCTGCGCTGCCTGCCCGAGCGCACGAGCTGGGAGAGCTGGCTCGAAGTGCCCGCGGGCGACTACTTCCTCTGGGTCTCGCAAGAGGCGGGCGCAACGTTCGCGGGCGCCACGATCACGGTGGAAGAGGTCGACGACGTGCGCGCGGGGGAGAGCTGCGCCGCGCCCTTCGACACCAGCTCCGACGTCGCGATCTACACGCCGCCGGCCACGCCGGGCGCGGCGCACCGCTGGACGATCCCCGCCAGCTACGCGCTCGGTCTCGATCGCGGCGTCGAGCCGGACGACGACGCAGCCGCGATCTCGTGCCTGCCGAGCGACGCCTCGCTCGGCAACGACGCGGTCGTGCACTTCGAGAAGACGAGCCCGACGAGCCTGGTGACGGTCCGTGTGGCCCTGCCGGCCGATGGCTCGGTGCGCGGCGCGGTCGAGATCGCCCGTGGCTGCGATCCACGGGACGCGGGCTACGCGGCCGTCGGCTGCACCGCGTTCAGCGGGACGGCGGTGACCCGCGAGGAGACCTTCTCCGGCCCCGCCGGCCCGTTCTCGGCGTGGCTCGTCGAGCAGCACTCGCTGCCGCTCCCCGGCGGAGGATGGACGCACTCACCCGCAGCGACGATCGAGGTGAGCGAGTTCGAGCCCCAGGCCGGCGACAGCTGCGCGACCGCGATCCCGCTCACGGTCGGAGCGAACGCGGTCACCGCGACGCGCCCGAACCGCGCGTACGTGCCGGCCTGCCTCGCGACGGGTGGCGTCACCTGGTACCGCTTCACGCCGACGCAGGGGCTCGCGCTCGTGCGCGGCGACGGTGCGACGCTCGGCGCAGTCGTCGAGCGCGCGAGCGGCCGCGTCATCCGGTGCGGCGACGATCTCTCCGGCGCGCTGCCGGTCTTCGGTGTTCCGGGCGAAGAGGTCTGCATCGCGGTCGCATCCACGCCGACGCTCCACTCGCTCTCGATCGAGGAGATCCCCTACACGGGCAATCGCGGCATCGAGACGGAGCTGCCGATCGTGCGCGACCCGTCGCTCGGCATCACGCCGACGTTCGGCGCCTCGGGCCCGATGGTCGTGCGCGCGGGACGTCTGCTCCGCGCGGGCAACCCCGTCATGTTCGCGCCCACCGCGGGCGGCCTCTACAACTTCCTGACTCCGTCGGGAACGCTCTGTCGTAGCCAGATGGTCTCGCGTCCGGAAGGGGTCTATTGCCTCACCGCGTCGAGCACGGCGACGGGCTCGCGTGTGTTCCGTGTCTTCGACGCCAGCGGAGAGCTGCTGCCGACGCCCGAGGTCATCGACGTCCTCCCCACCGGCTTCACGTACCCGATGGGACAGCGTCTCGACGGCCTCGCGTGGGATGGCGCGACCCTCGTCGCCGCCACGAGCGCGACCTCGGTGCTCGTCACCGCGGACGTGTCCTACTACTACGCCGTTCCGACCGACGGCTCCGGCCCACGGCTCCTCGGCACGAACAACTTCGTCAACGACGTCAGCGGGCTCGCGGTCGACGCCGACTACGTCTACGTGGCCGGTCGCGCAGGGACGAGCGAAGGCGTGTTCCGGCTCGCACGCGCGATGCTCTCCGATCCCGACCAGCTCCCGGTCGAGCTCGTCGGGGGCCTCGACCTGGCCGCTGACGGCGCCGGCATCGCCGTGAACGACACGACCGCGGCGACAGCGCTCTACTTCCGAACGCTGAATCGGCCGACGGCCGACGTGCTCGTGATCGTGGAGCCGCGCGCCGCGACGCCGCGTTGGATCGGCCCGCTCTGGCGGGCCCCGGGCACCCGACAGGACAACTCGTTCGGGATCGATCCCGCGACGGGGAGCGTGTGGCTCCTCCACACCAACGCCACGACCCTGGGGACGTGGGTCCGACTCGACTGACGAGGACGCCATGAGAACCGCGCTTCGATCGGAGCCCCGCATGCGCACGTTGCTCTTCGCTCTCGCCCTCTGCACCGCGCCGCTCGGCGCCTGCACCGTCCCCGCCACGTCCCACGAGGACGGCGGCGTCCGGCGCGACGCCCCTGCGAGCGACGCGTACGCGCCGCCCGACGGCGGCCGCGTCTGCTCGCCCGGCTCGACGATCGGCCGCGCTTGCGTGAGCAGCGCCGACTGCAGCGACGGCTGCTACTGCAACGGCGTCGAGGGCTGCACGGACGGCCTCTGCGTCGCGCGGCCCTCGATCTGCCAGGACGACGTCGCGTGCACGACGGCCGTCTGCGACGAGGACACCGACACGTGCACGTTCACGACCGACGACACGCAGTGCCAGGACGGCGACGCGTGCAACGGCGCCGAGGTGTGCGTCGTCGGCCTGGGCTGCCGGCCGGGCCCGCGCCTCACGTGCACGGACGGCGATCCCTGCACCGTCGGCGTCTGCGACCCGGCGACGGGCTGCAGCTTCGTGCTGCGCGACCTCGACCACGACGGCTACGCCGACGAGCGCTGCGGCGGTGACGACTGCGACGACGACCCCGTCCTCGGCGCCACGCGCAACCCGGAGGCGACCGAGGTCTGCGGCAACCTCGTCGACGACGACTGCGACGGGCGCACCGACTACCGGCAGCTCTCGTGCACCGCGACGAACGACACCTGCGCCACCGCCGAGACGCTCCCCGGACCCGGCACGTACGTGCGCACGACGCGCGGCGCCGCGAGCGACTACGCGCTCGGCTGCCGCCCGACCGGCATCGACACCGTCTTCCGCTTCTCGCTCGCGACCCCGCAGGACGTGGAGATCGCGCTCTCGGTCGAGGGCAGCACCGGCGCCGTCGCGATCCGCCCGGCCGCGTCCTGCACGACCGGGCCCGATGCGTACTGCGACGACGAGTCGGCGCTCGCGCGCAATCTCGCGGCCGGCGACTACGTCGCCATCGTCCGCACCGGCACCGGCGCGACCTTCTCGCTCACGCTCACCTACCAGTCGGCGACGCCGGTGCAGCCCGTCGACGTCTGCAGCGGCACGACGCTCGACATCTCGGCCGGCGGGCACTTCACGGGCTTCTACAGCGACGTCTTCGACGACTACCACCTCATGTGCCACACGGGCACCTCGTCGTTCCGCGACGTGGCGTACCGGATGACGCTCACCGAGGAGAGCGACGTCGTGCTCACCGCGTCGTCGGCCGGCTCGAGCTCGATCACGACGTTCCTCGCGCTCGTCCGCGACTGCACGAGCGAAGGCACCACGCTCGCGTGCGTGCAGCGCGCCAGCGCCGAGATCCGGCGCCGCTCGCTCGCTCCCGGCACCTACTACGTGCTGCTCGAGCCCTCGGTCACCGCCACCAGCACGACCGCGCGCACGTGGACGCTCGACGCCACGATCACGCCCGCTGCTCCCCGGAACGAAGGCGATGCGTGCTCGACCGAGGTCGACATCACGAACGCGACCGCGACGGTGCCGCTCTCGATGCTCGAGCTCGACTACGGCACGAGCTGCGGCGGCGCGACCACGGCGTCCCGCGACGCGAGCTTCTCGTTCGAGCTCACCGACGTGTCGGACGTCGTCCTCACGACCGACCTCGGAGGCCTTCACTACGTGTCGGTCGCGCCGAGCTGCGGCGATCCGGCGACGGCCGTCGCGTGCATCAGCGGGACGCCGCGCACGAGCCAGCGCTTCCTGCGCCTGCCGGCGGGCATCCACCACGTCACCGTCTCGACCTCGCTCACGAGCGGATCGATCACGGCCAGCGCCATGATCGAGCCGCCGACGTTCCCGCCGCCCGACGACACGTGCGCGGGCGCATCCTCGATCACGGAGGGAGTCGCGCTCGCGAGCTCGACGCGCGCCGCGGCGGACGACGTCGTCTCGTGCGGTAACGCCGGGAGCCCCGACGCGATCCACCGCCTCGTGCTGACCGAGGATCGCAACGTCACGCTCGTCGCGCGGCGCACCGACGGCAGCGGCGAGCCGCTCTCGATCGGCCTCCGCTCGGACTGCGCCGCGCCCGGCGCGGATCTCGCGTGTGGCACCGGCTCGCCGGCGCTGCTCAACCGCACGCTGAGCGCGGGCACCTACTACGTGGTCGTCGAGTCCGCGGCGTCCGTCACCGGCCCGTACTCGATCGTCGCTTTCCTGTCCGCGCCCTGAGCGCGCGCTCTCTTCGACTCACGGAGCAGCCCCATGACGTCTCGCGTCCTCGCACCCCTCGCGCTCTTCTCGTCGCTCTTGCTCCCGCTCGCCACGGTCGCCTGCAGCGGCCCCACCACGCCTCCGATGGCCGACGGGGGCGATCTCTCGATGGCCGACTCGGACGGCGACACGATCAGCGACCTCGACGAGGGTGGCACGTTCGCGATCGACACCGACGAGGACGGGCGCCCCGACGCTCGCGACGACGACTCCGACGGAGACGGCGTCCTCGATCGGGACGAGGCGGGCGACGCCGACCCCGCGACCGGCCCCGTCGACTCCGACCACGACGGCACGCCCGACTTCCGCGACCCCGACAGCGATCAGAACGGAATCGCCGATGGGCGCGAAGGTCTCGGCGACGCGGACGGAGACGGAACGCCCGATCGCGCGGACGACGACGACGACGGCGACGGCGCGCGCGACGTGCTCGAGCTCAACGGCCGCACCGACTTCCCGGCCGACCACGACGACGACGGGCTGCCCGACTTCCGCGACCCCGACAGCGACGGCGACACGATCAAGGACGGCGACGAGATCGGCCGCGACGTGGACGGCGATCTCACGCCCGACGTCTTCGACCTCGACACGGACGGAGACGGAGTGAGCGACGCCGACGAGGCCGGTGACGACGACCTCGCGACGCGCCCGATCGACACCGACGGCGACATGCTCGAGAACTTCCGCGACGCCGACAGCGACGACGACGGCCTGCCCGACGGCGCCGAGATCGAAGAAGGCACGAGCCCGCTGGACCCCGACTCGGACCACGACGGTGTCTCGGACCTCATCGAGGTCGGCGCCGGTACCGACCCCAACGATGCGAGCGTGAATCCGCGGACGCGCGGCGACTTCGTGTTCGTGATGCCCTACCAGGAGCCGGCCGAGCCTGCGCGCGACACGCTCGGCTTCCGGAGCAACATCGCCTACGCGGACGTCTACTTCCTGTTCGACACCACGGGATCGATGAGCACCGAGATCGCCTCGATGCGTGGCGCGGTCGAGGGCATCCTCGAGGATCTCACCTGCGCCAGCTCGGGCGTGACGTGCGCGACCGATGGCGAGTGTGCGAGCGGCCAGGTCTGCAGCACCGAGCACCTCTGCATCGCCGACCCGCGCCTCACCGGCTGCATCGCCAGCCTCTGGACCGGCGTGGGCGAGTACGCAGGCGAGCAGAACAGCTACCACAACCTGCTCGCCCTCCAGGCGGACAGCGCCGAGACGCGCCGGCGGATGCCGCCCGGCGCCAACGGCGGCGGCGCGAACGAGACGCTCTACGAGAGCGTGGCGTGCGTGGCCGATCCGACCGCGTGCAGCGGCGCGGACTGCGTCGCGGGCGGCGTCGGGTGCCCGGCCTACCGAAGCGACGCGATCCGCTTGCTCGTCACGATCACCGACGAGACGAACCAGTGCACGGGCTGCCCGGTGAACACGGCCGCCGCGGCCGGCGCGCGCCTGGCGGCGAGCGACGTGATCTTCGTCGGTGTCGACGCCGACGCCGCCGCCTCGCCGGAGATGAACCTGAAGGAGATCGCGCGCGCCGCCGGGTCGGTGGATGCCGCCGGCGAGCCCTACTACGTGCAGGGAAGCGAGACCGCCGTCACCGCCGCGGTCACCGACGCGATCCGCGCGATCGCGAGCACGCGCCCGATCTTCGTGTCGATCGACCGGATGGACGAGCCCGGCGACGACGGCGACGCCCTGCAGTTCATCGATCGCCTCGAGGTGAACACGAGCGGCACCGGCAGCTGCACGGCCGTCGCATCGGTCGCCGACACCGACGGCGACTCGTTCCCCGACGCGTTCCCGAGCCTGCTCCCGGGCACGCCCATCTGCTGGGACGTGGTCCCGCGCGACAACGACCGCGTGCAGAGCTTCGACCGCCCGCTCGTCTTCCGCGCGCGCATCGTCGTGCGCGGCGACGACTCGGTCCTCGACGCACGCACCGTCTACTTCCTCGTCCCGCCGACCATCGCGCCTCCGATCGGCTGACGACCGCGCGATTTCTTGAGCCGATCGCGGCCGGCGCACCCACTGCTCTACCGGCGGCTCCCTGTGCCGCCCAGGGAGACAGCGCATGCGCCTCGTCCGACGTCGTCCGTGGGCCCTCGTGAGCATGCTCGCCGTGGCGGGATGCGACGGAACCGGCGGGCCGGTGTTCGCGCCCGATGGCGGCACCGATGCCTTCGTGGCGGCCGACGGCGGCCGCGACGCCGCGAGGGTCGACGGCGGCCCCGACGCGGGGCGCGACGGCGGCCAGGACACGAGCCCGCCGCGGGTCACCTCGACCCGGCCGCGCAGCGCGGAGACGCGCGTCGCGCTCGATCGCGAGGTGGAGATCCGCTTCTCGGAGCGCGTCGTGCTCGAGGGCGGAACGATCACCGCGACCGCGACCGACGGCACGAGCGTCACGCTCGCCGCGCCCACGCTCGACGACACGTCGGACGTCGTCCGCGTTCGTCCCGAGACGTCTTGGCCGACGACCACAGGCGTCACGCTCACGATCGACGGCTTCGAGGATGTCGCCGGCAACGCGATGAGCGCGCCGACGATGCTCTCGTTCACGACCCTGGACGCGGGACCTCCCGGCGTCGTCGAGGCGAGCCCGATGGAGGGCGCGACCGACGTCGACGTCGCGCTCGGCACCGTCACCATCCGCTTCAGCGAGCCGATGAGCCCCCACCTCGGCACGGCGACGCTTCCCGGAGAGCTCGTCACCGGCCAGCGCTGGACGAGCGAGACGGATCTCGAGGTGAGCGTCGGCACGCTCGCGTTCGGCACCACCTACGCGCTCGCGCTCGAGGGCTTCGAGGACGTCGAGGGCAACCCGCTCGACACCGTCTCGTACCTCGTCGACGGAGCGCTCGACTTCGCGACCGCGGGCGATACGACCGCGCCGACGCTGGTCGACTCGACGCCCACGAGCCACCAGACGGACATCGACGTCCTCACGCTCCCCGAGATCGTGCTCTCGTTCAGCGAGCCGATGGATCGCGCGGCGCGCACCGCCGACCTCGACGACGGCGCGCGCACGACCACCCTCACCGGCAACTGGAACGAGAGCGGCACCGAGCTGCGCTTCGCCGTCGCCGGCCGCCTCGCGCTCTCGGCCGAGCACCGCCTCGATCTCACGGGCCTCCGTGATCGCTCGGGAAACGCGCTCGACCCCACGACGAACCTCGACGCGGGCGACCTCGTCTTCACGACGACGGCGACCGATGCGTCGTTGCCCGTCGTGCTCTTCACCTCCCCGGGCGAAGGGAGCAGCAACTTCGGGACGCGCGCCGCGAGCATCGAGATCCTGTTCTCCGAAGCGATGGTGACGACGCGCACCGACGTCACGCTCGTCGGTCCCGGGATCACGCGGACGCTGACGGGCACGTGGAACGGCGCAGGCACCCGCCTCACGCTGCCCGTGGGCGCGCCGCTCCCGGGCCGCACCCTCCTCCACGTCGACCTGCACGGCTTCACCGATCCGAGCGGCAATGCGCTCGACGAAGCGCACCCCTACCTCGGCGACGGGGTGCTCGACTTCACGACCGCCGGGCCGACTGGCGAGACCTGCGGCGATCCACTCACGCTGCTCGACGCAACGCTCGAGGGCAGCGCGCACGTGTGGGATCTCGGCGGCCCGTTCACGAGCGCCGACGCCTCGCCGAGCTGCGGCCCCGTGGGCCTGCGTGACGCGATCGTGCTCTACGAGAAGACGACGCCCGCGCTCGGGGAAGCGGGCGGTCGCGCGCTCCGCATCACGGCGACGATGTCGCGCGTGAGCCTCTTCAACCTCGCGGCGCTCGAGGTCTCGTCGAGCTGCGGGGGCGCGACGGCCTCGCGCGAGGTGTGCCTCGGCCCGAGCCGCTCGTGGGTGCAGTACCTCGACGTGCCGGCCGGCGCCCACTTCGTCTCGATCGGCATCACGGACTCGAACGGCACCGCGAGCGCGTCGCCATGGTCGGGCGTCGAGCTCCGCATCGAAGAGGTCGACTCCATCCCCGAGGGCGAGTCGTGCAGCGATCCCTTCGACGCCACGAGCGCGATCCACACGAGCCCGGGTCCCGACCTCGACGTGTTCCTGATCCCGCACGCGGCCGGCACCTCGCTCGAGGCGGCGAGCTCCACCGCCGAGAGCCTCAGCTGTCGCACGAGCGACCAGGGACCCGACGTGGTGCTCCAGCTCGAGAAGCGGCGCGACGGCTCGATCCTCGACGTCTTCGTGGACCCCTTCCCGTCGACCGACTGGTCCGGGACCGGCTTCGAGGTGCGCACGAGCTGCGAGGGGCCGAGCGCGACGCCGATCGCGTGCCAGAGCAGCGTGGCGAGCACGCCACGCAGCTTCCAGGTCTCCGCCGACGCGGGCCCACTCTGGCTCTGGGTGGTGGCGCGCGACCCCGAGTCGCCGCTCCTCCAGACGGAGGTCCGCGTGCACGAGATCGATCCCGGGCCGGGCGAGTCCTGCGCGAGCGCGATCCCGCTGACGCCGAACGCGACGACGCCGATCACGCCGAGCGTGACGACGGACTACTTCCATCCCTCGTGTCTGCCGGCCGGCGCGGTCACCTGGTACCGCTACACGACCACCCACGAGGTGACGAGCGTCCGCACGACGGGCGTCGCGCCGACCGCGATGGTGCTCGCGAGCACCTCGGCCGAGCTCGGCTGCGCCGCCGACGCGACCCAGGCGAACCTCGGCGTCCGCCTGCCCGTCGGCAGCGACGTGTGCGTCGCCGTGCCTTCCACGTCGGGCCCGAGCGCGATCACGGTCGCCGACCTCGACTGGCGAGGTGTCGTCGGCACGCCGACGGTGCTGCCGATCACGCGCCCGGTCGACGGAACGGGCGCGCCGGTGACGATCACCAGCGAGGCGTGGCTCACCGCGTCGCCCGACAGCCTGTTCATGGGGATCAACGTGACGAGCACGACGACGTCGGCTCTCGTGATCGCGCCGCGCACCGGCGGCGAGGCCTCGCGGGTGCTGACCGCCGCCACGAGCCTCGGCAACGGCGGCGCGATGCGCGGGAGCGCGCTCTTCTCGATCGACGAGCGTACGAGCGGCGCGACGCGCCTGTTCCGGCTCGTGAGCCCCGCGGGCACGATCGAGACGCCACCGACCGGCTGGGATCCCGGCTCGACCTATCCGGCGTTCGCGATGCGCGGCCTCGCGGCGTTCGGCGCCGATCAGCTCGCGATGGCGGGCGCGAGCTCGACCGCCGGAGCGACCTTCCTCACGGCGTCCTCCGCGAGCGCAGCGGCGGTGATCTCGCGTGGCACGAGCACGGCCACCACCTCCGTGAACGCGGTCGCGGCGAGCCCGACGCACGTGTTCTTCACCGGCGGCGTCCGCATCGGCACGGCCGCCGCACGCACGAGCGTGTACCGGCTGCCATGGGCCGCACTCACGAGTCAGCCCGTGCCGCTCGTCCCGCCCGAGCTCGTCTCGGTCGGCGCGACGGGCACGCTCGCCTACGACGCGACGCGCGACATCCTCTACTTCCGCAGCACGCGCACGGGCGACATCGGCGTGTTCGCGATCCTCGACGCGTCGAGCGCGACGCCGACCTACGCGGGACGCGTCCTCGCCCGCGGCCGCAGCGGCGACACCGGCATCGCGCTCGACGAGGCGATCCCGTCGCTCTTCTTGTTCGAGACCGAGACCGACGCCGCCGGCGTCTTCGTCGAAGTGCGCTGAGCCGAGGAGAACGACGATGAAACCCACGCGCCTCACCCGCTCGCTCCTCCTCGCATCGCTGCTCGCGCTCGCGGGCTGCCCCGGCCCCGCCACCGTTCCGGACGATGGTGGCGAGCCCGTCGACGCCCGCATCCCCGGCGATGCACACGCGCTGCCCGACGCGCGCGATGGCGGCCCGACCGACGAGGACGCGCCGCGCGTCGTCTCGAGCGTCCCCAGCGACGGCGCGTTGGACGTCGCCGCCCATGCCGACGTGCTCGTCACCTTCTCCGAGCCCATGAGCCAGCAGGCCGGCAGCCTGCGCGTCCGCACCGTGGACGCGCTCGACGTCCCCGTCGTGGGCTCGCTCGAAGGCGATACGCTGACGATCCATCCGGACATGGGCTGGCCGGTCGCGACCGAGATCGAGGTGCGTCTCGACCGCGACTACGCCGATCTCGCGGGCAACACGCTCGTCGAGCCCTTCGTCCTGCGCTTCACCGTCGAGGACTCGGGAGCTCCGCACGTCGTCGCGAGCGTGCCGGCCGAGAACAACCCCGGCGTCCCGAGCCGGACGCGCGCGCTCCGCATCACCTTCAGCGAGCGGATGGATCAGGCCGCCGGCGTCCCGATGCTCGAGGGCGGACCGGGAACGATCGACGCAGCGACGGCCACGTGGGCCGCCGATCACGTCGTCTACGCGATGAGCGGCCTCGCCGACGACACGGCGTACCGCGTGGTGCTCTCGGGCTACCGCGACCTCTCGGGCAACGCGCTCGATCCCGTCACGTACCTCGTCGATGGCGCGATCGACTTCACGACCGGCGCCGACGACGCGCCGCCCGAGGTCCTCGACACGACGCCGAACGAGGCGCAGGTCGACGTCTCGGTCGACGCGCTCGACGAGATCGTCGTCACGTTCGACGAGGACATGGACACCTCCATCGCCAGCGCGCCGCTCCGCGCGGGCGCGGCGACGCACACCGTCCCCGGGCACTGGGACGACGCGCGCACCGTGCGCTTCGACGTGCGCGGCGCGCTCGCGCTCGAGGCGACGCACACGCTCGATCTGCGCGCGATGCGCGACGTCGCCGGCGTGGCGCTGCGTCCCGCGCCGGTGCTCGGCGACGGGCAGCTCGACTTCACGACGGGCGCCGACGCGTTCATCCCCTACGTCGCCGCGAGCGAGCCCGCCGAGGGCGCGACCGGCGTCGCGAACCCGCTCGGCCAGGTCCGCCTCGCGTTCTCCGAGGCGATGAACGAGACCGAGACGAGCGTCCTCGTGACCGAGGTGCTGAGCGGCACGGGCACGAGCGTCGACGGCGCGTGGTCGAACGGCGGCACGGTGCTCACGCTTCCGGGCAGCGCCTTCGCGCCCGGCCGCAGCTACCGCGTCGACGTGCGCGGCCTGCACGACCTCGCGGGCGCCGCCGTCTCCGACGCGCACCCCTACCTCGGCGACGGCGCCCTCGACTTCGCGCTCGCGCGCCCCACGGGCGAGTCCTGCGCGCAGCCGCTCGAGCTCGAGCACGCGACGAGCGTGACCGCCGGCGTCTACCAGTTCGTGATCTCGGCCGCGCAGCGCACCCGCTACAACGGCAGCGCCGCGTGCGACTTCGACGGCGTGGAGGGCGGCGACGCGGTCATCCACGTCCACAAGACCACGCCGGCGCCCGGCGATCCGGGCGGCGGCGGCCGCGCGCTCCGCGTGCGGACGTACGGCGTGTCGAACCGCGCGAACGTCGAGATCCTCTCGGGTGTCTGCGACCCGCTCTCGGCCACGACCACGCATCTGCGCTGCGCACACGAGCACGAGGACTGGGACATCGTGCTGCCAGTCGGCGTGGGCGACTACTACGTGTGGGTCTCGACCGAGGCCGGAAGCGCGCAGTCGATCACGGTCTCGGTCGAGGAGATCGATGGCGTTCCGGAGGGATCGAGCTGCTTCGACCCCTGGGACGTGACGAGCACCATCTACACGGCGCCTGCGACGCCCGACGCGCCTCACGTGTTCGAAGTTCCGGCCTCGACCGGCGCGTCGGTGGACATCAGCACGAGCAACGACCGGTTCGCCGCGCTGAGCTGCATCTCCGAGGTGAACGACGACGTCGTCGTGCGCTTCGACAAGGCCGCGGACGACACGCTCCTCGACGTGCGTGTGGTTCCGAACGGCTTCTCGCGGCGCATCGAGATCCTCTCGGGCGGATGCGAGCGCAGCACCGGCTCGGTCCAGTCGCTCGCGTGCGCCTCGCTCCCGAACGCGCCGCAGCGCTACACGATCCGCGCTCCCGCGGGCCCCGTCTACGTCTGGCTCGCGAGCCAAGACATCGACGATCCGTTCCCCGGCGCACACCTCGAGATCCGCGAGATCCCCGTCCCCGCGACACCGGGCTCGAGCTGCGCGAGCGCGATTCCGATCACGCCGGGCGCGAGCGTCCCCGTCACCCCGCTCGTAGCCGATCACCTGGACGGCCCGAGCTGTCTGCCCGAAGGGAGCGGCGTCACGTGGTACTCGTTCACGACGACCGAGGCGCTCTCGCACGTGCGCGCCGATCTCGATGGCGGGCTCGCCATCGTCGACGGGGCGAGCGGTCGCGAGTCGTCCTGCGCGACGACTGCCGCCGCCGGGCCGCTCGCTCACTTCGCGCCGATCGGCACGCGCGTGTGTCTCGCGCTCCAGTCCGGCTCGGCGATCTCTTCACTCTCCGTCGAGGAGATTCCGTACACGGGCGTCGGCGTGAGCGCGCCGACGATGGTCCCGGTGCCGACGCGGCCCTCGCTCGAGGGCACGCCCTACGACGACAGCCTGCTCGTGAACGAGTCGTGGACCGTCGTCACGCCGTCGCGGATCGTCCAGAACTTCTTCCTCGTCGCGGTGATGGATCTCCCGCGGACGGGCGGCACCGTGACCCTTCGGCGCGACTTCGACACGCGGGTGATGGGACACGACGCCGTCACGATCGGCGAGCAGGTCTTCATGGCCGCGTCGAGCACGAGCGTGAACCCTCGCCTCTTCCGCCTCTTCGACGCGTCGGGGGCGTGGGCGCCGCTCGTGTGGGACCGCGGGACGGCGACCGCGACCTACCAGACCTCCACCGGCAGCAACGTCGCGACGCGAGCCCTCGCTTACGACGGCGAGGACCTCTACGGCTTCGGCGCCGCGTCGAGCACCCAGCTCACCCCCGCGTACCGCTGGCCCGACGAAGCGCCGGGCGCCGCGACACGCGTCGCCGACATCTCGGGAGTGTTCGAGGTATCGGGCGCGGCCATGGACGCCACGAACGTGTACCTCTGCGGGCGAGCTGCGACCGGCAGCACCACCACGATGCGCGGGGTGTACCGCGTCGCACGGGCGGACCTCGCCGACGGCACGGCGACCGCGACGCAGATCGCGTACGTCCCCGTGACGACCACCGTCTCCTGCCAGATCGTGGTCGACGACGGCGCTGCGGCTCGCTACCTGTACGTTCGCGACGGCGTCGGCGACGTGCACGTCGTGGGTGATCCCGGCGGTACGCCGCGCTGGCTCGGCGTCGTCTTCCGTGGCGACCGCACGCTCACGGAGGCCGGCATGGACATCGACCACAGCACCGGCGCGCTGGTGGTCTTCTCCACCCGCGACGACGTCGAGCGGGGCAACTGGTACGAGCTACGTCCCTGACCCGTCGCGCGGCCGACGCGGGTCGCTCCTCCGACGGCACACGCACGGGCGACGCGATGGGCGCGCCTCTCGCGCCGAGCTCCCTCAGCCGGGAGCGTGCACCGGCGCGAAGGGCGGCGGCTTGCCGGCGAGCGAGCGCTCGATCGCGTCCTTCGCGATCTGCGTGCCCATCCGGATCGAGAGTGCCCGCGCGCCCGGGACGACGCGACGCACGATCTCGCCGGCCATCGTGAGCGGCGCGAGCACGAAGGGCGCGTACTTGAAGCCGTCGTTCGCGAGGCCCAGCGCGTCGGCCGCGCGATCGCCGATCACGAAGCGCGAGAGGCCCACCTCGACGCGCGTCTTCAGCTCGCCGAGCACCGGCCCGAGCCCCTCCACGTGCAGCTCTCGCGACGCCGACACGAGCGCCATCGCGAGCGCGCGGCTGTCTTCGTCCGGCCCGGCCTCGGTGCGGTTCACGAGGTCGCCGAGCTCGATGCCGTCGCGGAACGTCTTCGGCAAGAGATCCTCGCGCACGCCCGAGACGAGCCCCACGTAGCGCCAGAGGTGCATCAGCGCCTCGCGCTCGCGCGCCGAGATCAGGTAGCCCTGCGCGAGCAGGCCCACGACGAACGTGCTCGAGAACTGCAGGTTCGTCGCGACCATGTCGTGCTGGTTGATCGGCTCGCCCCAGAGATCGGTGCGCCACTTCGGCGAGGCGCGCAGCGTGCGGCGCACCATCGCGTGGATCAGGCGCACGTGGAGCGCCGCGCGGAAGCCCGGGGAGAACCGGCCGAAGTCCTCCGACATCGACACGTCGAGCACGAACTTCGAGGTCTCGATCAAGCGACGCCGCGCCATCTTCGTGAGCTGGCCCGTCATGACGAGCGGCTTCACCGCGGCGCTCCCGAGGTAGCCGCTCATGAGCGAGACGCTGCCGAGCGCCGTGTATCCGCCGACGCCGACGCGCGCCATCGTCTCGGTGCCGAGGCGCACCTCGTCGCGGTCGAGCCACGCCGGGATGCGATCGACCTCGCGGAAGAACGTGCGCAGCGGCGCCGGCGCGTCCTTCACTGCATCGATGCCCTCGTCGACGGCGCGCGCGAAGAGCGTGCGCGCGCCTGGCGTCTCGATCATCCAGGACGCGAGCGCGTCGGCGAGCGCGTCGCCCTCCCCCAGCGCGTCGCGCATCGCCACGATCCGCGGGTCGTCCGGGGCGATCTTCGGCACGATGGGGAGGCGCACGTCCATCAGGCCCGGACCGCCCGCCATTCCTCGCCATCGCGCCGGGGCGCGCGGCCTCTCCGCCGCAGTCCCTTCGCTCGGCACGCGTACTTCCGCCATGTCTCCACGGTAGCGGGAGCCCAACCCGTGCTCTACTCGGGTCCACGCCGCACGCCCATGTCCTCGAAGCGAAAGCCGAAAAGCGACCATCGCCCGCACCGCATCCCGACCCAAGCTCGGGCGCGCGCGACGTTCGACGCGATCGTCGACGCGACCGAGCAGCTCCTCGCCAAGCACGGCTACGCCGCGATCACGACCAACCACGTCGCCGACACCGCGGGCGTCGCGATCGGCTCGCTCTACGAGTACTTCCCCGACAAGGACGCGATCGTCGCGCAGGTCGCGCGCCGCACGGTGCAGCGCATCCTCGAGGAGATCGCCGCGGCCTTCTTGCGACTCGACCCGAGCGATCCGCCGGCGGCGCTCGCGGCGTGGGTGCACGCCATGTTCGTCGCCGTGGGCTCGCGTCGCGAGCTCGTCCGCGTGCTCTCGCGCGAGGTGCCCTTCCTCTGGGACCTCGAGGAGATCCGCGCGCTGCCCGAGCAGATGATCGCGCTCGCGAAGGTCACGCGCCTGCCGGGCGGCGCCGAGCCACCGCCGGCGGTGAACGTGGAGGCGGCGACCTTCCTCCTCACGGTGATGGTGAGCCAAGCCGTGATCGCGAGCGCCGTCGATCGACCGGCGTCGATCCCCGAAGAGGACGTCGAGCGGGCGCTCACCCAGATGCTGACGACCCTGGTGCTCGCGCGCGCCACGTGAGCTCGGCGAGCTGCGCGAACGTCGCGGCGCCGACCGTGGTGATCTCGAGCGCGACCGGCTGCGGCTCCCGGGCCCGGACGAGCGCGATGGCCCCGCGCAGGAGCAGCGCGTCGACGGCATCGGCGAGCGCGTCGTCGTCGAGCGCGCTCGATCGAGCCGCGGCGCTCCACTCGAGCGCGCCTCGCGCGACGAGCACCGAGAGCACCGCGATCTCGCCGGACGAGAGCGCCGTTGCCATCGATCAGTCTTCGCCGAGGAGCTCGTCGACCTTGCCGGCGGTCTCGGCGAGCAGCTTGTGGAGCGCCTTCAGCGTGCTCGGGCGCAGGCCCCCGTGGCGCGCGGCGCGGCGCAGCTTCTTGAAGAGCTTGGCGACGCTCATCGCGAGCTCGGCGAACTCCTCGCGGCTCGACTCGAAGTCCTCGCCGCCGCCACTCCGCGCGTAGAAGTCGTCCACGTCCTCGCGGTGCTCGGCGAGGTCGTCCTTGCCCTCGGGCGTGATCGTGTAGGCGCGGCGCCCGTCGGTCTCGGCCCCCTTCGCGAAGCCGCTCTCCTCGAGCATCTGCAGCGTGGGGTAGATGACGCCCGGGCTCGGCTTGTAGTGGCCGCCGCTCTTCTCGGTGATGGCCGTCATGATCTCGTAGCCGTGGCGCGGCTGCTTCTCGATGGCGTCGAGCACGAGGTAGCGGACGATGCCGCGCTCGGCCCGCGGCCCCGGCTCGCGCACGAAGCGCTCGAAGTCGCCGTGGCGGCCGAAGAAGCCGGGCCCACCCATCGGCGGGCCGTGCGGCCGGCGCGGGCGGCCGAAGAAGTGGTGGAACGGGTGATGGGAACGAAACTCGGGGTGCATGAGGTCTCTTTCGACGATCGAGGACGCCGCTCGCGACATTGCGATAGGTCGTCTCGATATGTCTTATAGATATATCTAGACCTCCCTGGCCGCAAGCCCGGCCCCGCGCCTCGCGCGTCGATTCGTGGGCCGACGTGCGGCCGTGTGCGCCGCCTTCAGTACCAGCCCGCGCCGCAGCGCAGGACGCACGTGGCATCGACGCACACGCTGGTCGGCTCGCAGGTGTGCTCCAGCGCGGGGTCACAGTCGGGCGCGCGGCTCACCCAGCACGTGCCGCGACCGGCGGCGTCGACGACACACTCGGAGTCGAGCCCGCAAGGATCGACGACCGTCGGATCGTCGAGCGCGCAGGGCGCGCCGAGGGTCGCCTCCCGGCAGAGGCGACCGTCGCAGATCCCGGCCGCGCACAGTCCCGTGCGCGTGCAGTCGGTGCCCACGCTCGGAAGAGCGAGGCACGTGCCCTCCACGCAGGCGAGCCCCGGCGCACACGCGACGCGCGCGTCGCACGGGCTCCTCTCGGGCACGTATCGCCCGCAGAGATGCTGCGCGTTGCATCCGCTGCCGAGCGGGCACTGCGCGCTCGCGATGCAGCTCTCCCCGTCCGCGCGCGAGGGACGGCACGTGCCTGCGATGCAGGCGTGGCCCGGAGCACAGCGGCCGGCGTCGCAGCCTTCACCGTCGCCGGGAAGCGGGACGCACGTCCCGCCGACGCAACGCGCTTCGGGCACGCACACCCAGCTCGCGCTGCACGACGCGTCGAGCTCCGCCGCCGCGCGACAGAGGCCACCCTCGCAGATCCCGCTCGCGCACTCCGACCGATCGGCGCACGCCGCGCCGAGGTCGAGCGGCCGAGCGCAACGCCCGGCGATGCAGGCCAGACCTTCGGGCCCGGGGCATCCGCGGATCGGCTCGCAGGCGTCGCCGTCGTGCGAGAGCGCGAGACACGTGCCGGCCACGGCGTCGCAGTACGCCCCATCGGCGCACTCGTCGTCGAGCGCGCGACACGTCCCGCCGACGGGTGCCCGCAGGGTGCACGTCCCGCACTGCTGACGGCCGCCCGCGGCCGCCAGCGCGCCGCGGAGGCAGAAGGCCTCGGAAGCGCAGGCGAGGCTCGTCGCGCAGGCGTCGCCGACGCGCGCTCTTCGATGGAACGCGTGCTCGCACGCGTGATCCACGTCGCGACGGTTGAAGAGCGTCTCGTCCGCGAACACCGCGTTCCCCGGGACGCACGCCGTGAACGCTGCGTCGTCGATGGCGAGCGCGGGCTGGCCGTCGGGCGCGAGCCGGAAGCCGCGCTCGAGATCGTTCGCGAGCGGATCGAAGCGTTCGTGCGCACCGGTCTGCGTGCAGAGACGGACGTACTCCCTCGCGGCGGCATCTCGTTCGGGGCTCGCGAGCAGGCGCTCGCAGTAGCGCGCTCGCACGGCGTCGAGCTGGCGGTCGACGGGGCACTCGACGCTCGGCTCGTCGCAGGGCCTGCAGGTCCCTTCGACGCACGCGCTGCCGACCTCACATGCGAAGTCGTCCGTGCAACCCACGCAACGGTGGGTGACGAAGTCACAGATCGGACGCTCGCTCGGACATCCCTGGCTCGTGCCGCACTCGACGCAGAGCGAGCCCTCGCAGACTTCGCCGAGCCCACAGTCGCTCGCGTCGACGCACTCGGCGCAGCGGAGGCTCGCCAGGCAGCGTCCCGAGCCGGTCGGGCACTGATCGTCGGTCTCGCACTCCACGCAGCGCCCCGTCGACCCGTGACATCGAAGGGGCGCGAGACACGCGCCGCCGCAGGGCTCGGGCGCGTCGGGCGCACGGGAGCCCGCGTCGCGCCGCGGAGCGACGGCCGCGTCGATGCTGGAGACGAGACGTGGGGGTGGCGCGCAGGCGAGCCACACGGTCGCCGTCACGAGAGCCACCCCGAGCGCTCGCCCCCGCGGCGTCATGATCTCAGCATAGGCCCCCGCGCCCCCCGCCGGAATGCCCTGCCCCGGGCCGCCGCCGGTTGGCGTACTCTCGGCCTCGAAAGGGAACCCCATGACCGGAGAGGTCCACGTCGTCTCGCATCCGCTCGTCCAGCACAAGCTCTCGCTGATGCGGCGCAAGCACACCTCGACGAGCCAGTTCCGCCAGCTCCTCGAGGAGATCTCGATGCTGCTCGCCTACGAGGTGACGCGCGACTTCCCGCTCTCCACCGAGCGCATCGAGACCCCGCTCATGGAGATGGACGCGCCGGTGATCGAGGGCAAGAAGCTCGTGGTCATCTCGATCCTGCGCGCCGGCGACGGCATCCTGAACGGCGTGCTGCGCATCGTTCCGTCGGCGCGCATCGGCCACATCGGCCTCTACCGCGACCCCAAGACGCTCCTCGCGGTCGAGTACTACTTCAAGGTCCCCGGCGACATCGAGAACCGCGACGTGATCGTGGTCGACCCGATGCTCGCGACGGGCAACTCCGCGGTCGCCGCGATCGATCGCATCAAGGAGAAGAAGCCGAAGTCGATCAAGTTCGTGTGCCTGCTCGCGGCGCCGGAGGGCATCCACACGCTGCACGAGGCGCATCCCGACGTGCACGTCTGGTGCGCGGCGGTCGATCAGAGGCTCAACGAGAAGGGCTACATCCTTCCCGGGCTCGGCGACGCGGGCGACCGGCTCTTCGGAACGAAGTAGCGCGAGCGCCCACCGGCTCGGCGGCGATCGTCGGGCCGGGCGCGCGGGTCAGGGACGGTCGGGACGGCCCGAGGTCAGAGGCTGCCGGAGGTCGGCGCGTCGTCCGGCGCGCCGTCGAGCTCGCCGCCGGCGTCGTCGACCGTGCCGCTGTCCTCGGCGAGCCCGCTGTCCATCTGCGGCCCGGTGTCCGGGAGCGAGCCGGCGTCCGTGCCCGGGGGAATGCAGTAGCCGCCGAGGCACTGGGTGCCGGACGGGAACCCCGCCGCGGTGCAGTCGGAGACCGCGGCGCAGCCGGTCGGCGGCAGCGTCCGGCTGGTCCCGCACGCGAAGATCACCGCGGTCGCCACCAAGAGCACGCTGAGCGCAAAGGTTCGATCGCGGAACAACGCGAGCATGGCAGGACGCTAACAGGGGGTGTGGCGAGCGTCAACGCACCGGCCGAGCGCCGCTCGGGAGGCCCGCGGGACGTGGAACGCCCCCGTGAACGCCCACGAACGTGGGACGAGCCGATCCTTCCCGTGGTCCGGGACCGCTGGTACGCTGAGGCTGGTGCATAGCCCCGCCTCACGATCCGGCCGCACCCAGCGGACGCTCGCGGGTTACGAGATCGTCGCAAAGCTGCGCGTTGGCGGCATGGCTGCGCTCTACCTCGGCCGCAAGACCGGCGCGGGCGGCTTCGCGAAGTACGTCGCGATCAAGGTGGTCCTCGAGCACATGTCCGAGGACCCGATGCTCATCGGGATGTTCCTCGACGAGGCCCGGCTCTCGGCGCGGGTCGAGCACCCGAACGTGGTGCACATCCACGAGCTCGGCGAAGAGGACGGCCAGCACTTCCTCGTCATGGAGTTCGTGGCGGGCGCCAGCCTCTCGCAGGTGCAGCGCGCGCTCGCCAAGCGCGGCCGCCGCCTCACGCCGATCATCGTGGCCTCCATCGCGATGCAGGTCGCGGCGGGCCTGCACGCGGCGCACGAGGTGACCGACGATCACGGCCACTCGCTGCACGTCGTGCACCGCGACGTGAGCCCGAAGAACGTGCTGCTCGCCTACAAGGGCTACGTGAAGCTCATCGACTTCGGCATCGCCAAGGTGCGCGACGCTTCGCAGGCGACCTCGGCCGGGCTGCTCAAGGGCACGATCCGGTACATGTCGCCGGAGCAGGCGACCGGGCGGCCCGACATCGATCGCCGCTCGGACATCTTCTCGCTCGGCACGGTGATGTGGGAGCTCTTGACGGGGCGCCTGCTCTTCAACGCCGAGAACGATTTGGGATCGCTCGATCTCGTGCGTCGCGCCGAGGCCGCACCGCCGAGCCTGTACGCGCCCGTGCCGCCGGCGCTCGAGCAGGTCGTGATGCGCATGCTCTCGCTCTCGCCCGCCGATCGCTTCGCGAGCTGCGACGAGGTGCGCCGCGCGATCGCCGCGGCCGTGCCCGAAGCGCTCGGCGTCTCGGCGCAGCAGGCCGGCGACGTGGTCGCGTTGCTCGTGCCACCGCCGAACGACGGCACGCTCGATCCCGCGGTGGCGTCGGCGCTCGGCCGGCCGAACGTGCGCGACCCCGAGGAGCTGCTCGCGTGGGCGACGGCGCCCATGGATGGGCCTACACCGAGCCCAGCCGAGGCGAGCTCGAGCGCGTCGGGCGCCGTCCCGCGCGGGCATGCCGAGAGCCTGGGCCTGACCTCGCGGCCGAGCTTCGATCCGGCCTCGCAGGGCGCGGGCCCGCTCTCGGCGGCGAGCGCGGTGGCGGCCGAGCCGGGCAAGGAGGCGCCCAAGTCGCGCCTCGTGCCGATGGCCGCGGCCGCCGTTGCGCTCGTGCTCGTCGCGATCGCGGCGCTCGTCTGGAGTGGCGCGCTGGGCGGTGCGCCCGAGATGCGCGGCGCGCCGCTTCCGCCCACGACCGTGGCCGAAGCGCCGGTCGTCCCCGTCCCGCCGCCGCCCTCCAGCACCGTCGCCGCCGCCGATCCCACCGCCGTCGTCGGAGGGCCCTCCACGCCGGAGGCGCCGCCGCCCGCGGTCGAGCCGCCGCCCAGCACGGAGATCGCGGGCACGACGACGGCGGAGCCCGATCGCACGGGCCCGCCAGCGCGCGGCGGTCGTGGGTCGCGCCCGCGCGGCACCGAGGCGACGACGACGACGGCGACGACCGCGACGACGACGGCGGGCGATGCACCGCCTCCCACGACGACGCACCGACGCTCGCGCACGGCGGTCAGCGGCGATCCGGTCATCAGCACCGAGTTCTGACGAGGAGAGGCCCTGTGGTAGATCGGTGGTCGTGACGAGAGCTGGTCGTTTCTCCTCTCTTCTTGCGCGGTGGCTGGTCGCCGCGTTGGTCGGCGTGGCGAGCACGCTCGTGCTGGCTCCGGCGGCCCACGCGCAGCGCGGTGGCACCGAGACCCCCACGGCGAGCCCCGAAGCGACCGAGCAAGCGAGGCAGCTCTTCGAGCGCGGCCTCGCCTCGCTCAGCGCCGAGCGCTGGGAGGAGGCCCGCGGGCTCTTCGAGCAGGCCTGGGAGCTCACGCCACGGCCCTCGATCCTCGTGAACCTCGGCACGGCCCAGCGCCAATCGGGGCAGCTCGTGGAGGCGCGCGACTCGTATCGCACCTTCCTCGAGCGCTATCCCACGCACGAGCTCGCCGCCCGCACGCGCACGAGCCTCGCCGAGGTCGAGGCGCTGATCCCGCACATGACGATCCAGGTCGAGGGCCTGCGCGACGGCGACGAGGTCTTCCTCGACGAGACGCCGGTGCCTGCCCTCGCGACGCGCTTCGAGGCGAACCCGGGGCTGCGCCAGGTCTCGCTCTGGCGCGGCGGGCGGATGATCCAGAGCGTGCGCGTGCGCGTGGAGCTCGAGGGCGACGAGGAAGTGTTCCTCCACGCCTCCGAGCTCGCGCCCTCGGAAGTGGCGGCGTCGGCGACGGAGAGTGATCCGAGCTCGGTGCCGCCTGCCAGCCCGCCGCCGGAGGCGCACGGCGACGACACCGGGCTCGTCGTCGGGCTGGTGATCGGCGCCATCGTGCTCGTGGGCGCGGCGGTCACCGTGGGCGTGGTGCTCGGGACGCAGGACTCACCGCGTCCGGTGCTCGATCCGACGATCCGCGCGGGAGTGATCACGTTCCAATGACCGCTCGCTCCATCGCTCGTGCGCTCGTCGCGCTCGCCGCCGCCACGCTCGGCACCAGCTGCGCGGCGACCGATCCCACCGAGCTCGTCGTGCTCGTCGACACGAACCTTCCGCTCGCCGGACAAGACGGGGGGCCGGTCGCGGACGGCGAGATCCGGACGATCTCGTTCGTCGTGGACTGCCTCGCCGCGGCGGGCGATCCGGCCTGCCGCCTGCGCGACCGCGACGAGTCGACGTTCACCGGGCTCGATCAGAGCTACGAGCAGGCGGGCCTCGGGACGCGGCCTCCGTTCTACTTCGTGCTGCGGCGCGATGCGGCCGGGGTGGAGCGCACGTTCCGCGTGACCGCGACCGCGCACCTCGGCCCGGCGGACGGCACCGACGAGACCGTGTCGGCGACGGCGCTCACGACGACGTCCGAGGGCGAAGTGCGCGTGTTGGTGCTGCCGCTCCTCACCGACTGCATCGACGTGACGTGTGGCACCGGCATGACGTGCAACGTCGGCGGCGGCTGCGGCCCCGTCACGCAGGCCTCGCAGCCCTGGCAGGGCTCCTGCGCCACCGTCGCGCGACCGGGGCTCTCGATGCGCGAGTGCTCGGACGATCTCTTCGTGCCCTGAGCCGTCTCCGTCCCTGTCCCCGGCTCAGGGCGGGTCGCCGGCTCGAGGCGGGCAGGCGGCGCCGCGGCGGACGTCGAGGTTCCCGAGCGCGAAGAAGATGGGCCGCGTGTCGACGCGCTCGCCGCGCCGCCGGCCGAGATAGACGAACGTCACCTCGACGGCCTGCGGCGTGCCGGCGCTGCGGGCGAGCGTGCGCGTCGCCCACGCGTGATCGATCGGCACTTCCTCGTCGGTGAGGATCCGATCGGCGATCGGCTCCCACGTGTCGCGCGCGAAAGGCCGCGTCACGACCTGGAGCCCGGGCGCATCGCCATCGGGGATGCCGCGCACGTCGCCGACGAGGCAGGCGTCCTCGGCGGGTAGATCGACCCAGAGCCGCGCGACCGCATCGGCCCAGCGGAACGTGCGTCCCGGCTCGTGCTCGGGCGCCAGGATGCCCTCGCCGTAGACGACGTTCGCGGGCGCGACACCGGGCGCGGGCCGCAGCACCGTGAAGGGGCCCTCACGAAAGAGAGGGCGGCCCGCGTCGAGCACCGCGTCGCGGTCGAGCGCGATCACGAGGAGCGGCTCGTCCGCGTCGGGGATCGCGAGCTCTTGGGCGGGCCACGAGACGCGGTAGTAGCTCGCCGGGTGCGCGGTCGTGTGAAGCGGGCGATCGTGCTGTCCGAACAAGTAGACGAGCGCGTGCTCGTGCGCGACGCCGTCGACGCGGCCCTGGTGGCCCATGAGGTAGACGCGCCCCGGCTCGTGCGCGAGCCGCGCGACGAGCGCCTCGTGCACCGGCAAGACGCCGATCGGCGGCGGCGCGTGGACCGTCGACCACACGAGCATCACGAGCTGTGCGCCCACGAGCAGCGTCGCGGCGGCAGGCCCGCGGGCCCGCGTACGATCGAGACCGGCGGCGAGCGCGATCGTGACGAGCGGGCTCGTCGTGAGCGCGATCTTCCAGGCGGGATAGTCGAGCCGGAGAAGATCGCAGGCGAGCACGAGCGCGAGGCCGACGAGCAGCGGCGAGAAGAGCGCGCTGCGCGAGGCCCGCGCTCGCACGAGCGTCGCGCGGCCGAGCACCGCGATGCCGACGACGACGCCGGTGACCGACGACAGGAGCAGCACCGGCGAGATCTCGCCCCAGGGAACCTCGTGCACGTACTGGCCGAGCGAGGTCGTGAGCACGATGCCGATACCCGCCTCGAAGTGCGCCGCCGGCGGGCGATAGCCCGTGACCTCGAGGCTGCGGAGCGAGAGCACGATCCGGTAGAGCGCGGCCGGCACGAGCGCGGGCGCGAGGAGGCCCCACGCGGCGCGCGGCAGCACGCGGGCGAGCGGAATGCGCGCGCCGACGACCGCGGAGACGACGAGGCCGAGGCCCATCGCGATCAAGTAGGGCGAGGCGTCGGCGAGCACCGTGATCGTGGCGGCGAGCAAGAGCAGCGCGAGCGCGCGCAGCGAGGCGGCGCGGGCCCGGAGCGCGCGCGAGGTGAGCGCCGTGCCCAGCACGACGAGCGGCATCGCCGCCAGATGCGACGCGAACGACATCCGCAGGAGCAGGAGCGCCGGGCCCGAGAGCACGGCCGACGCGATCACGAACGCACGCGCGCGTGGTGAAGAGCGCGGCACGAGCAGCCGATGCGCCGCGGCCGTCGCGCCCGCGAAGCTCGCGTGCAGCACGCCCCAGAGCGTGCCGTCGACCTGGTGCGGCAAGAGGCCGGTCAATGCGCCGAGCCAGGTGCCGACGATCGAGAGGCCGGCGCGCCATCCGCCGCGACGGAGCACGGCGCCCATGTCGGTGAGCAGATCGCCGGCGTCGGTCCACGGCGCGCCGTAGGGCGCGTGCCGGAGCGCGCTCTCGAGGCCGAGGTAATAGGCCCAGTCGTTGTTGTGCTCGGAGAGCGTGGTGAGCGTGCCCGTCGCGAGATAGGGCGCGAGCGACCACGGCAGGATCAGCGCCGGCAGCGCGAAGAGCGCGAGGTCGCGCCGCTCGATCTCGCGACGATGGCGCACCAGCAGCGTCACGCTCGTGGCCGAGAGCAGCGCCAAGAGCGGCCACGCGTAGGACGCGACCGTCCAGCGCCACGAGGGCGCATCCCCGACGACCGCGACGAGCGCGAAGCCCACGACCGGCGCCACGAGCGGCCAGAGGCGCCGCCAGCGCGGGCCGAGCAGCGCGAGGCTGGGCCCGGCGCCGAGCGCGGAGAAGAGCGCGAGCATCGCGAGGCCGAGCGCGAGCGCGATCACGGCAGGCCCTCCTCGAGGCACGCGGCCGTGCGCGCGCCGGCGGGCTCGCTCGCGCAGCGCCACGCGCGCGCGAACCCGGGAAGGCTCGCGTGGCCGTCGGCGCGGAGCGCTTCGAGCGTGGCGCGCGCGCCTGCCGCATCGCCGCGCGCGAGCGAGAGATACGCCGACGAGAGCCGCGTCTCGGGCCGGCTCGGATCGAGCGCGAGGCTGCGCGCGAGGCTCTGCGCCGCCGCGTCCAGATCGCCCGCGCGGCGCTCGGCCCAGGCGCGTCCTTGCCAGGCCTTCGGCGCATCGGGGGCGCGCTCGGTCGCGTAGGTCCAGAGCGCGAGATCGCTCGCCCATGGCGCCGACGCGGAGGCGCTGCGCACGCCGAAGAGGGCCGTGAGCGCGAGAGCGAGCGCGAGCGTGCGCCGCTCGGCATCGCCACCGAATCGCCGCGCGAGCGCGTCGAGGGCGAGCGCGGCGAGGCACGCGACGCCGAACGTCGTCAGCACCACGTAGCGATCGGCGCGCTCGTTCGCGGGCCCGACGAAGGGCGCCGTGACGAGCCCGCCGAGCACCACGAACGCCAGCGCGCGCCCCGCCGTCGTCGTGCGGAGCGCCACCCACGAGAGCACCAGCACGCTCGCCGGGAGCCACCACGCCGCGCTCGCGGGCCCGAGCGCGCGGAAGAGCGGATCGACCTCGACGGGCCAGAACGAGCGCGCGAAGACCCACACGAGATAGCGCGCGTCGTCGTGCGGGACGTGCGAGGCCGCGCGCGCGACGCCGTCGCCGCTCTGCGCGAGCAGCGCACGCCACACGCCGTAGAGGACCAGGACGAGCGCGAGCGCGAGGAGCACGCGCGCGCGCGGCGCCGCCCAGCGACGCAGGCTCGCGAGCACCTCGCCGCGCGGCGTCGGTGCGAGCGCCCCGAGCAGCGGCACGAAGGCGAGCGCGCTCTCCTTGCCGGCGAGCCCGAGCGCGAAGAGCGAGGCCGCGCAGGCCGCGCGCGGCCAGCCGATCGGCTGCGGCGCCGGGGCCAGCACGATCGCGAGCGCGCCGAGCACGCCGAGGGTCGCGAAGAGATCCTCGCGATAGCTCGCGCACACGACGACCTCCGCGTGCACCGGCAAGCTCGCCCAGATCAGCGCCGCGGCGAGCGCGAGGGTGCGTCGCCGCAGGAGCACGCGCGCGAGGCCATAGGCGGCCACGGTCGCCGCCACGTAGAGGCCGAGGCTCGTCAGGTGCGTGCCGAAGGGCCGCGCGCCGAAGAGCGCGTGATCGAAGCGCGCCGAGAGCACCATCGCCGGGCGCGAGAGATCCGGGAAGCGGCCCGTGCCGCGGATGCACTGCTCGACGATCGCGAAGGGAGACAGGCGCGCCGCGGCAGTGCCGACGATCGTGGCGCGGTCGTCGTAGACGTGGCCGAAGCCGAGCCCGACGGCGAAGGGCCCGGCGCTCGCGAGGCCGAGGCCGACCCAGGCCCACGGACTCCGAGCCCACGGACGACGGTGCACGCGCGGACCCTATCACCTTCCCGCCGGGGGATTCTTCGCGATGGCGGCGAGGCGCCGGCCTCTGCATCGGAGCGCTCTCCCCTCCGGAGATCACCGCTGTACTCTCGGGCGGTCGTGTCGTCTCCGCCCCGCCCCATCGCGCCTCTGCTCGCGGTGTGGCTCCTGCAGCTCGCCGCCTTCTTCACGCCCTCGGCGACGTGGAGCCCGATGTCGCGCTTCGCGTTGACGCGCGCGGTGGCGAGCGGCGAGGGCTTCTCGCTCGGCGCGTGGGCCGACGCGACCGGGGATCGCGCGCGCGTGCACGACGCGTGGCTGAGCGACAAGGCGCCCTTCCCCGCGCTGATGGGCGTCGTGCCGTACTTGCTGCTCGACACGGCGCATCGCCTCACCGGGCGCGAGCCGCCTTCGTTCGAGGCCGAGGCGCGCGGCGAGACCCCGGCCGTGCGCGTGGAGCTGAGCCCGAGCGCGCAGCAGCTGCTCTATGCGACCTCCCTCGGCGTCTCGGGCGCGAGCCTCGTCGTCTTGGCGCTCCATCTCTACGCGATGCTCCGGCGCCGTCACGACGCGCGAACGGCGCTCGTCGCGACCACGCTCGTCTGCCTCGGAACGCCGATCTATCCCTACGCGACGAGCTTCTACGGCCACGTGCCCGCGGCGGCGCTCTCCCTCGTGGCGCTCGCCGCGCTGGACGGGCCGCGCGCCTCGCACCGCCTCGCGCTCGCGGGCGCATGCCTCGCCGCCGCCGTCGGCTGCGAGTACCTCACGATCGTGCCGGGGAGCGTGATCGCCGCCTATGCGATCGCGGCCGGCGAGCCGAGCGAGCGTCTCTCTCGGCTCGCTCGGCTCGCGCTCGGCGCGCTCCCGCTCGTCGCCCTGCTCGGCGCCTATCACACGGTGTGCTTCGGCGCGCCGTGGAGCACTGGCTACGCGCACCTCGCCAATCCCACCTTCGTCGCCGGGCACGCGCGCGGTGTGATGGGCCTCGGTCTCCCCTCGCCGAGCGCGATGGCGGGCCTCCTCGTCGGCACGCGGCGCGGCCTCTTCTACGTCGCGCCCATCAGCCTGCTCGGGGTGATCGGGCTCTTCTCACCCGCGCCCCTCGCCGAGGCCGCCACGCCGCGCTGGCTCGGGCCCGATCCCGTCGTGCGCGTCGGCGCCTTCGCGCTGATCGCGCTCTACCTCGCGAACGCCGGCTACTACATGTGGTGGGGTGGCTCGGCCGCCGGCCCGCGCCACCTCGTGCCCGCGCTGCCCGTGCTCGGCTTCGGCCTCGCGCGCCTCTGGCAGCGCCCGCGCGCACGGGCACCGATCGCGATCGTGGGCGCGCTCTCGATCGCGATCATGCTCGGGGTCACCGCCGTGGGCATCGAGGCCCCGGAGACGGGAGACGTGATCTTCGACTTCGTGCTTCCGCGCCTGTCGCGCGGCGAGATCTCGTCGTTGCCCTCGGCGACGAACCTCGGTCTCTTGCTCGGGCTCTCGCCGATCGCGAGCCTCGTGCCCTGGCTCCTGTGGCTGATCGTGCTGGGGACCGTCCTCTGGCGGCGCACCGCGGCCGCGGAGAGCGCGTCGTGAGCGCGGGCGCGCTGCCGCTGCCGACGGCGATCGGCATCACCGTCTACAACGAGGAGCGCAACCTCGACGCGCTCGTCGCGGCGGTGACGAGCGAGCGGGGCCCGCACGTCGACGTCCGGCAGATCGTCGTCGTCTCGAGCGGCAGCACCGATCGCACGGTCGCGATCGCACGCGCGTGGGCCGCGCGCGATCCGCGCGTCGAGGTGGCGATCGACACCGTGCGTCGCGGCAAGGCGACGGCCGTCAATCAGTTCCTCGAGCGCGTGCGGCCCGACGTGCGCGTGTGCGTGCTCTCGGGCGGCGACATGCTGCCGCGCGCGGGCTGCGTCGACGCGCTCGTCGCGCCCTTCGTGGACGCGAGCGTCGGGATGACGGGCGCGCACCCGATGCCGACGAACCCGCGCGTCGCGTGGGTCGATCGCGTCGTCCACCTGCAGTGGGCGCTCCATCACCAGCTCGCGCTGCGCGCGCCGAAGATGGGCGAGCTCGTCGCGTTCCGGCCCGACGTGCCGCGCCTCGATCCCGAGACCGTCGTCGACGAAGCCTGGCTCGAGACGGTCGCGATCCGCCGCGGCCAGCGCCTCGTGTACGTGCCCGAGGCCGTGGTGTGGAACCGCGGGCCCTCGGTGCTCGGCGAGCTGCTCGATCAGCGCCGCCGCGTGTTCTGCGGGCACCTCTGGCTGCGCGGCACGCGGCACTACGACGTGTCGAGCTTTCCGCCGCGCCAGGTGGGGCGCGCGGCGCTCGAGCATCTGCGCGCGCATCCCGAAGACGCGCCGACGATGGTGGTGGCCGGCCTCGCCGAGCTCGCCGGCCGCGCGCTCGGCACGGTCGACTACCTGCGCGGCGAGAAGCCCTTCGTGTGGCAGCGCATCGAGAGCACGAAGGAGGCGCTCAGTCCTCGGGGGCCGATACGCGGCTCCCTCCATCGAGAGTGAATCCCGATGGAGCCTCCCCCTCGTATCGCTCCGCGAGAGAGGGCGACAGGTTTCCTGTCACCCTCTCAGTGGTTGACCAGAAATACGGGTCAACCACTGTCTGTTCCAGCGCATTCGCGCTGGAACTCGAACTGCAGTGAAGGGTTCCGACACGTCTTGTGTCGGCCCTTCAGCGAGGCGCCTCCGAGAGCCAGCGATCGAGGGACGCGGCCGTCCGATCCCAGCTGAACGAGAGCGCGCGTGCACGCGCGGCCGCGCGGTGCGCTCGCCACGCGGAGGCGTCGAGTCGCGCGAGCGCGGCGATCGCGTCGGCGAGCCGCTCGGCACGGCCGTCCCAGGTGCCGGCGCGCACGAGCCAGCCGCTCTCTCCGTTCGTGATCACGTCGCGCGGGCCGTCCGTGTCGAGCGCGAGCACGGGGCATCCCGCGCTCATGGCCTCGAGCAGGACCAGGCCGAAGGGCTCGTAGTCCGAGGGATGCACGAGCACGTCGGCCTCGCCGTAGCGCGAGAGAAGCGTGGCGCGATCGAGGCGGCCCGCGTCGTGGACGACCACGCGCGAGAGCGAGGTGAGCGCGCGCCGCGTCTCGACGCCGAACGCCGAGTGCGGGCCGGCCCACGCGCTCGTGCCACCGACGAGCGTGAGCGAGAGACGCTCGGCGATCGCCGGAGCGCTCGCCTCGAGGCGAGCGAGCGCGTGCGCGAGCACGTCCCAGCCCTTCTGCGGCGTGGGCCGGCCGACGGCGAGCAGGCGGAGGCGCTCGGCCGGCGACCACGGCGCCTCCACGACGTCCTCGGGGCGACCCGCATGACAGGACACGATGCGCACGCGCGGATAGGCGCGGTGCATCGCCTCTGCGAAGCCCTCGCTCACGCCCACCGCGACCGCGGCGGACGCGAACAGCGCGCGCTCCATCGCGAGCTTGCCGAGCTGGTGGCGGACGATCCCGGCGCCGGCCGTCTCGGTCGCGGCGCCCACGATCGCGCCGAGCGCGCCGTGCGAGAGCGGCCGCGCGCCGAGGCTCGCCGTGCGCACGAGCAGGCCCCGCGCACGCGCGGGCCAGGCGGCGGCGAGGCGGCCGAGCGCGGGAGGCATCACCGATCGCCGAAAGGGATCGTCCGCACCGGCCACGTAGTGCGCGAGCTCCTGCGCGAGCAGGTAGTGCAGCACCGCGACCACGCGATGCCCGCGCGACGAGAGCGCCACCGCCGTCGGGCCGAGCTCGTAGCCGTGCACGAGCACGGGCGCGCGCGCCGGCACGAGCGCCGTGGCCTCCGCGGCGAGGCGCGCCATCACGCGCTCGAAGTGCGAGGCCTCGTAGAGCGCGAAGGGCGTGGCGATCGGCACGCCGGGATCGACGCGCACGATCTCGATGGCGCCCTCGGTCTCGCGCGCCGGCTCGTCCCCGAGACGAAGCGCGATCGCCCGCAGCGGGCCGCGACGCGCCGCGAGCGCGTGCGCAGACTCCACGACGTGCACCGACTGGCCGTCGCTCGCGGCCGTGCGGCGAGGAAAGCTCGGCGCGATCACGAAGGGCGTGCTCATGCGGCCCTCGCTTCGGGAGCCCGGCGCAGGCCGAGGAAGATGCCGGCGGCGAGCACGAGGTGACCGATCGCGTAGCCGATCTGCACTCCCTCGATCCCATGGGTGTGCGCGAGCACGACGCTCACCAGCACGGCGACCGCGGCGGCCGCGAGCGTCGCGCGCAGCGTGGGCCCGAGCGCGAGCGCCATCCCGAGCGGCAAGAGCACCACCGCGACGTAGACGATCGGCGCGAGGCCCGCCGACACGACGAGCGCCCGATCCATCTCGGCGAGCGGCACGCCGAACGCGCGTGAGGCGAGCTCGCCCGTGAGCACCGCCGTGCCGCCGGCGGCCACGCCGAGCAGCGCCGCGACGAGCGCGAGCGCCCGGATCAGCCGCGCGCGATCCGCGCCGGCCTCGTGGATGCGCGCGAGCGCGAGCGTTCCGAGAATCCAAGGGACCTGGAAGCCCGTCCGCACCACCATCGTCGCGCACGTGAGGCGGCCGACCGCCGCATCACCGAGCACGTACGAGGAGACCATCACGTCGGAGCTCCCGAGCCCGAACGCGGTCACCCCGACGACGAAGAGCGGGAGCGAGCGCCGCACCTCGTCGAGCGCGGCCTGGGCGCGGGGCCACGCGGGCCGCAGCGCGGGCACCGTGCGCATGCCGAGCGCGAGCGCGCCGACGAACACGAGGCCCGAGACGACGTAGCTCGCCGCGACGGACCGCGAGTCGCTCGCGAGCCAGGCGCCCGCGGCGAGGAGCGTCGCGGCGATCGCGAGCGAGATCGACTCGAGCCCCGGGCGACCGGCACCGCGCAGCGTCTGCAAGGTGACGCTCGAGGCGTGCTGCGCGATCGCGCCGATCACGAGAAGCGCCGCCAGCCCGGCGTCGCTCGCGCGCGGCAAGGCGAGCCCCAGCGAGAGCACGAGCGCCAGGCCGGCAGAGAACAGGAAGAGCGTGTGGCGCGCCCGCCCGCGCGCGACGGCGTCCGCGTCGGGCAGCGCGGCGCGCACGAGCGCGTGGTCGGGCAGGCCGAGGTGCGAGAGCGCCGAGATCATCCACGTCAGCGTGAGCACGCTCGTGACCGCGCCGAGCGCCTGCGCGCCACCGAGCTGGCCCACGCGCGCGCGCATCACGAACATCGCCGCCTTGTGCGCGCCGCTCGCGAGTGTGAGGAGCGAAGCGCCCGTCACGAGCTGGCGCGCGAGGCGCGTGCCGAGCGCTGCGCTCTCGGAGGCGCTCTCCACGTCAGCCTTCCTCGAGCGCGACGAGCCAGTGCCCGTGCGGCGGCCGCAGCGGGCGCGGCGTGAGCCCCGAGAGGAGCACGCCCTCGTCGTCGGTCGATCGCAAGCGCGCGCGCAGCCCGGCCTCTCTCAGAAGCGCCTCGAGCGGCGCGCGCTCGAGGGCGTGGCGGCGCGCGAGCTGCGTCGCGAGGGGCGCGTCGGTCACGCGCGGAGTCGAAGGCGCCGCGACGAGCAGCGTGACGGGCCCGCGCGTCGCGCGTCGACACGCTCGGAGAAACGGGACGCGCTCGTGCGCGTCGAGCGCCTCGAGCGTGCCGAGCACGATCATCGCCTCGAGGCTGCGCGCCGGTCGCGCCTCGACCGCGGCGAGCGCATCGAGACGCGTCATGACGGCCTCTTCCGCGGCGCCGAACTTCCGGTTCGACGTGCCGCTCAACATCGGCGTCACCGGATCCACCGTGACCCAGCCCGGAAACGCCTCCTGCGCGCGCGAGACGAGCAAGCGCGGCGTGTGCGCGAGAGCCTCGGCGAGCACGTGCGCCTGCCACGCGCCGACCGACGCGAGCGCCGGCCCGAGGCGCGGAATGCGCGCATCGAGCGCGGGCGCGAGCACGCGGCCCACCAGGCTCGGATGCCTCGCGAGGAACGCCTCGGCACGCGCACGCAGCGGTCGCTCGATCGCGTAGCGCAGCGCGCGGAGCGAGGCGCGGGCCTCGAGCGCGAGGCCCACCTCTCTTCCCTCGGCCGCCGCCTCCGCCCACGCGAGGTAGTCCGGCGTGCGCATCGCCGACGACGCCGCGAAGTGCAAGAGGCCCGCGCGCCCGACGAGCTCGCGCATCGATCGCGGACCGTAGCCGCGCACGCCGAGGTGATGCACGACGAGCCGGTTCAGGTCCGCCGGCCCGAGCGTGCCGCCCGGCGTGCCGAGCAGGTGGTAGCTCAGAGGGCCCTGATCCCAGCGCCCGCCGTAGGCATCGAGCACGGCGCGCAGCACGGGCGCGTGCTCGCGCCCCACGACGAAGAGCCCCGTGTTGATCACGCGCTCGGGCCACGCCGACTCGGGCAGAAAGCCGTACCACCAGCGCCGACCGAGCGCGGCCTGCGCCGCGACGCCGTAGGTGTCGTCGTCGACCGCGAGCCAGCCCTGCTCCGCGAGCGCGAAGGGATCGGGCGGCTCACCGATCACCACGACGTCGGCGTCGATCCAGCACAGGCGATCGAAGCCCGCGAGCTCGGGCTCCTCGAGGATCTTCACCTTCTCCCAGCTCGCGTGCGGATGATCGACGGAGCTCTCGCTCGAGAGCCGCCGCCCGAGCACCACGAGCGGGCAGCCGAGCTGCCGCGCGAAGCGCTCGTGCCCGGCCCGGATGTGCGCGTCGTAGAAGCGACGATATCCGTCGCCGACGACGACCGTGACGAGCGCGCGCCGAGCCATGGACGAGCGTTCGTAACACGGCGCCGCGGCTCTGTGCCGTACCTCGCTTGACCCCGCGCGCGAGCGCTCCCACCGTCGCGGGCAGAGGCCGCGCATGCGCTACGACGATCCGCTCTACGCCACGGGCACGCCGCACGTCTTCCATCTCGCCCCGATCCCCGTGCTCATGCGCGTGTTCGACGACGACGCGCTGCACGACGAGGTCTACGAGCACGGCCTGCGCGTGCTCAGCGACGCGCAGAAGCGCATGGGCCAAGAGCTTCCCGAGCGCTACGACGGCGAGCGACAGGCCGGCTACGAGCCGCGCGAGCCGCTGCGCGATCGCTGGACCGAGAACACCGAGCTGAACCCGATCGGCAGCCGCTACTTCGTGCCGCCGAACGACTTCCTCGCCTTCGACCACCCGGGCGTGAAGGTGATCCGCGAGCGCGTGCAGGCCTCACTCTACGAGCTGCTCGACGGCATCGGCGTCGAGCATGCTCGCCGATCGCGCATCACCGAGAGCTGGGTGCAGTACTACGCGCCCTTCGATGGGCGCGGGCACCAGAAGCACAACCACTGCCGCTGGAGCCCCGAAGAGGAGCCGCAGATGGCCTTCGTCGGCGGCTACTACCTCTCGGACGGGGAGCCGCTCGCCGATCACCCGTACAGCGGCGCGTTCTGCTTCCACCTGCGCGGCATGAGCCACTTCATCCGGCCCAAGAAAGGCATGTTGATGATCTGGCCCTACGACATCGTGCACTCGGTGAAGCCCTTCTACGGCAAGAAGCACCGCTGCGTGATCAACTTCAACATCCAGACCGCGACCGGGCCGATCGATCGCGTCAAGCGCGTGATCGCCGCTGCGCGCGGGGCCTGATCTCGGCGAGGAGCCGTCGCCGGTCGCCCGGCGCGAGCCTCAACGGCCCGCGTCGTCGCAGAACGGGAACGACGGGCGCACCTCCACGCGGTGCACCGCGAGCGAGAGCTCGCGCGCGTCGTCACTGCGGCCGAGCGCTTGCGGAGAGATGCGGTCGCTCGGCTCGAGCGTGATCGTCAGCGCGCCGCCCGCGAGCGCCTGCGTCAGCGCCTCCGCTGCGAAGTGCGCGCGCGCCGTCTGCAGGCCCGGCGCGAGCGGGACGAGCACCGACGCGTCTCCGACACGCACGGTCAGCGTCCCGGGCGAGGCGAGCCCGTCGAAGGGCGCGAGCGCGACGAGCACGTCGGCGCCTCCGTCGCGCGGCAGCGTGTCGGGCCAGGGCACCACGATCACCGCACGTGGGCCCACGATCCACGCCCAGTCCTCGTCTCCTTCGTGCGTCGAGAAGCCTTCGCGGACCGACGGGCCGGCGGCGCGCAGCCCCACGTCGACGAGGCTGGCGGTGTCGCGCACCGGCATGATCTCGGCGATGCGCAACGGCGCCTCGCCCGCCAGCGCGGTGAGCCGCACGTGCGACGGCAGCACGTCGTCGTCGAGATGGAAGCGGCGCGTGCCGATCCCTTCGCCGCTGGCCGGAGGCATGCGACCCACCTCCCAGAACGCATGCCCGTCGACGGAGGCCTCCACGCGGAGCGCGCGCGTACGCGTGGCCGTCACGGCGATCGCGGCGACCGCGATCGGCGGCAGCTCGAGCGTGACCGAGGGAGCCTCGCCCTCGAAGAGCACCGCGCGCGCATCGTCGTCGGCCCTCCCGTCCGTGATCGCATCGAGCGCCCCTTCCGCGCCGACGGCCGCGACGACGCGCACGGCCTCGGGCTCACCCTCGACCGCGATCTCGCTGATCGCGTAGACGCCGTCGCCCGAGAGCGGCGAGACGCGGAGCGCGCGCACCACGCGTCCTTCGTCGAGCGCGATCTCGTGCGTGCGCTGCCCCCAGGTGTTCGTCGGCTCCACGCGCGCGAGCGGCGTCCAGTGCGTGCCGTCGTCGGTCGACTCCACGACGAGCACGTCGTTGTCGTCGCTCGTGATCGAGAGGCGCGTCACGCGAGCGGGCGGCAAGCCGAAGCTCACGCTGCTGGTCTCGCCCGCGAGGACGAGCGCGCCCGGCGCGTTCCATGCCGCTCCGTCGTCCGCCGCGTCCCCATCGAAGAGCTGCGCGACGTCGCCGACGACACCGCGCGCCTCCCACGGCGTGAGCGCGAGAGCGGCCGACGCGCCGCGCGCAGCGGGCTGGCCGTGCTCGCCGCGACAATCGGCCAGGCGCAGCCGCTCGCTGCGCGCGACGGCCGGGCATCCGTGATCGTCCCAAGGCAGGATCACGAGCCGCGCGTCCGCGTCTCCGCCGTGGTAGCCGGGCCCGAACATGAACTCCCAGCCGGGCGCCACGTGCAGGCGCGTGCCCTCGCGCCCGAAGTGCGTGAGCGTCGCGCCGAGCACGCCCCAGAGCGAAGGCGCGCCCACGTCGAGCTGCAGGCCCGGGCGGCACCGATGCGCGCGGGCGACGGCGGGAAAGAGCGGCTCGAACGCGTCGGCCTCGCGCTGCCCGTTCTCGACGGCGAACGCGCTCGCGCGCCGCAGATCCGTCTCGGTGTGCAGACCGAGGACGGCGACGGCGGCCACGCACGCGATCGAGGCGATGCGCTGCCCGTGCGCGTCGAGCGCGCGCGGAAGATGCGTCGCGCCGATCGCGATCCCACCGAGGAGCACGAGCACGCCGATCCACCACGTGAGGTACGGCCACTCCGGCACGTCCACGCGCAGGAGCAGCGGCGCGCCGGTGACGAGCAGCACGAGGACGATCCGCGCGAGCACGACGCCGCCCTCGCTCGCGGCCCCGCCCCGCCGTGCGCCGTGCGCGAGCCCGGCGAAGACGCCCAGCACCACGACGCCCGCCGCAGCGACGCTCGCCGCGGCGATCCCCTCCATCGGCTCGGGGCGCGCGATCGGTGGGCCGAGGCCGACGAGGTCGCGCAGCGGCTCGGTGGCGCGCCACACGAAGAGCGCCAGCGCCGCGGACGGGCTCGGGCTCGTGTCGATGCGCGCGTGGAGGAAGAACGCCGCGATGCGCTCGAGGTTGCCGGAGACGAGCACCTCGTCGACGACGACGGGCGCCCAGAGCAGCGCGAGCACGACGCCCGCTCGTCGCAATGCGCGAGGGCGCGTGGGCTCCGCGCCCGCGGCGCGCATGCCGAGCCCGAGCCCCAGCGTGCACGCGAGCGTGGCCGGGACGAGGTAGAGCACGTGCGTCTGCACCACGAAGGCGTGGAGCAGCACGGCGGCGGGCAGCACACCGAGCGCGCCCGTTCCCAGCTCGGCGGCGAGGAGCACGAGCGCCGCGAACGGAAGCAGCGTGCACGCGGGGCCCCAGCTCGTCGCGGTCCCGGCCGGGTCGAGCGTCACGCTCACCTTGCCCACGAGGATCGCCACGCACACGAGCCCGAGCGCACGCGCGGCGAACGACGGCGCGAGCACCCGCACCGAGCGGACGATCGACGCGAGCGCCGCTGCGTTGAGCGCGAGCGCCGCGAGCTGGATCACGACGCCGTGCCGCCCGAGCGCGAGATAGGGCAGCCCGAAGAGCCAGAACGCGAGCGGCCCGGGGTGGCTCCAATGGTGACGCGAATAGGGGCCGAGCAGCGCAGGCGGATCGAAGAGCGTCAGCGCGCGCGCTTCGAAGGGCGCCTCGTCCCCGATGCGCTGCGTCGCCACCTCGGGATGGGCGAGGACCTCGAGCAGCGCCCCGACCAGCGGCAGGAAGAGCAGCACCGCCGCCAGCGGAAGCGCGCGCGGGGACGCCGTGGGCGCGTCCATCTTCGGGCGGGATCCGCCACCTCGTTCGGCGCTGGAATCCATCGTGACGGAGCCGACCGAGGCTGCGGGCTGACCCGGACGGTGTCAACGAAGTCGCGCCGCGCGACCGCGCAGGACCGCACTCGTGCTACACCCCGGCGATGGCCGCCGGCCGACCGAAGGTCCTCGTGATCGACGACGACAACGCCGTGCGCGGTCTCGTCGCACGGCTCCTGTCGCAGAGCTACGACGTGACCGAGGCCGTCGACGGCGCCGATGCGCTCGACAAGATCGTCGGCGGTCAGCGGCCCGACCTCATCGTGTGCGACGTGATGATGCCGCACATGGACGGTCTCACCTTCAGCAAAGAGCTGAAGCGCGACCCCGCGCTCGCGCGCATTCCGATCGTGATGCTCACCGCCAAGACGCGGCCGAGCGACATGGTCGAGGGCATCAACGCCGGCGCGCGCGCCTACGTGACCAAGCCGTTCAAGTCGGAGGAGCTCCTTGGCAAAGTCCGGAAAGCGCTCGGGCAAGGGCCGCGCTGAGGCGAAGGCCCCGAAGACCGAGGCGAGCGAGACCGAGACGGCCGAGACGGGCGAGGCGAGCACGACGGCGACGAAGAGCACCGCGTCGCCGCCGCTCCTGCCGCTCGCGATCCGCCTGCGCGCGCACGCGATCCTGCTCGTCTCGAGCGTGCTGATGTTCCTCGGCTTCGCCGGCTTCGGCGTGTGGTGGATGGGCTTCTTCGCGCTCGTGCCCGCGCTCTTCGTGGTCGACCCGCGCGAGGATCGCGGCGGCTTCGATCGCCCGGGCGGCCGCACGTTCTTCTTCCGCGCGTGGATGTTCGGCACCGTCGCGTACGCCGGCGGCTTCTACTGGATCGCCTACACGCTCTCCGAGTTCAGCGGGTTCCCCATCGCGATCGCGAGCCTCTTCGCCACGATCTTCTGGGCGTGGCAGGGCCTGCAGTTCGTGGCGATGCTGTGGATCTTCCGCCGCGCGCGCATGAACGGCTGGGCAGCCAGCCTCGCGGTGCCCGCCGCGTACGTGGCGACCGAGGCCGTGTTCCCGATGCTCTTCGAGCACTACTACGGCAACGGCCTCTACCGGATGCCGATCCTCACGCAGATCGCGGATCTGGCCGGCCCCGAGACGTGCACCGGCCTCGTGTTCCTGGTGAACGGCGCGATCTACGACCTCGTCTTCGCGCGCGGCCGCGGGCAGCCGATGCCGCGCCTCGGGCCGGCGATCGCGCTCGGCGCGGTGATCTTCAGCTTCGCCTACGGCGGCTACCGCCTCGCGCAGGTCGACGCGTTCGACGCCAGCGCGGAGCGCCTGCACGTCGCGCTGATCCAGCCGAACCTCGGCCTCTTCGATCGCTGGGAGGATCCGCGCGTCGGCGATCGCAGCCGCCAGATGACGGTCGCGCTCGAGCAGGAAGATCCGGCGATCCAGCTCTTCGTGTGGCCGGAGAGCGCGGTCACGTACTGGCTCGACGACGTGCACAGCGTGCACCGCACGGTGCTCCGCGACGTGCACACGCCGGTGATCTTCGGCGGCATCCGCCACGCCGAGCTCGGCGATCGCATCGTCGACCGCAACACCGCCTTCCTCGCCGACGCACAGGGCCGCTTCATCGGCACCTACGACAAGACGTACCTGCTGGCGTTCGGCGAGTACCTCCCGTTCGGCGAGGCGTTCCCGATGCTCTACGAGGTCTCGCCCATGAGCGGCCGCTTCTCGCCGGGCGCGAGCGTGGACCCGCTGGAGCTGCCGCTGCCGGGGCGCGACGAGGACGATCCGATCCGGATGAGCGCGCTCATCTGCTACGAGGACATCGTCTCGCGCTTCGTGCGCCACGCGGTGGAAGAGGCGCAGCCCGACTTCCTCGTGAACGTGACCGTCGACACGTGGTTCGGCGACACGCAGGAGCCCTGGGTGCACCTGACGCTGGCGACGTTCCGCGCGATCGAGCACCGCCGCTGGCTCGTGCGCTCGACGAACTCGGGCGTGAGCGCCTTCATCGACCCGGCCGGCCGCGTGGTCGCGCACACCGGGACCTTCGAGCAGGCGAGCCTCGTCGACGACGTGCGCCTGGGCTCGATGGGCACGACGCTCTACGAGCTGCTCGGCCCCTGGCTCGGCTGGATCTCGCTCTTCCTCGCGGCCTTCTGCGCCGCGCGCCCGGCTCCGGCGCGATGGATGTTGCAGGGGAAGAAATCGTAGGTATAGTCGCGCTCCCTCTTCGGAGGGGCCCTCCTCGGAGGGCGGTCTTCTCGAAGACCTCGGGCGTGTAGCTCAGCTGGGAGAGCGCTAGAATCGCACTCTAGAGGTCCCCGGTTCGATCCCGGGCACGTCCAAACGACGAGACGAACGAAGGGTCGGCGGCGAGAGCCTCCGGCCCTTCGGGCGTTTCGGGGAGCGTCGCGCTCCGCCCACGTGGACCTCGTGCGCACGCGCTCCGTGCCGGGGGCCGCCCGACTCGGCCGAGACGATCGCGTCGCGCGCACTGCGCTGGAAGCGCGGTACCCTCCCGAGGCATGCGCAAGCCGACGAGCTCGATCGTGCTGCTCGTGGCGGTCCCGTCCGAGCGTCGCGAAGCGTCCGAGGAGGCCGTGCGCGAGCCTGCTCCGAAGCAGCTGCTCTTCGACACGGCCGCGCGCGAGGTCGTCGGACGCATCGGCCGCGGGCTCGGGTCGCTCCAGGTGACGCCGGTCGATGACGACGACGCGCACGCCGTCGTCGCGAGCACACTCGAAGCGCTCTCGCGACGCGATCGGGTCAACGACATGGTCGGCTACCGCAGCGGCATGAGCACACGATCGGCGGCGGGACCGGGCGAGGTCGTGCTCGCGGTCGTGGTGGTCGCGCGCCACGTCGTCGCCCCTCGAGCACCGATCGAGAACGACGTCGATCTCACCAACACCATCATCGATCTGCTCAGCGATCCCGAGTGCAACGTCCTGAGCGTGGGCCACCGGTTCGTTCCGGAGGATCGGGAGCGCGCGTTCGACGACGCGACGCTGCGCGAGGTGTTCCCCGAGATCCGCGAGCTCTGATCGCGAGCCGTGCGCGCCCGGTCCCGATCGTCCGCGAGTGGAGCCCTCGGATCGGCGTCGCGCTCAGCCGACGTGGCGGCGGCGGAAGGCGAGGATCTCGCGCTCGAGGGCGTCGAGGTCGCGGCCGACGAGGTGGCGCTCGACCTGGACGAGCACCTCGCGGACGGATCCTGCGCCGCGGGGCGCCTGGGGCGACACGAGCGAGATGCCCGCGACGATGCCGCGCATGGTCGCGGCCCAGAAGCCGGGCGCGTCGATCACGACGTACGACGTGCGCGCGACGTCGGGGCGGAGGTTGATGCGGCGGATGTGGGCGCGCGTGGCATCGTCGGGCACGGGCACGTTCGGCTTCACGAGCGTGATGGAGATCGAGCCGCCGTCGCGGTGACGCGCGCGGTGCACCGTGGTCGCCGCGAACATGGCGTCGACGGCCTCGACCGTGAGCTGAGCCGCGAGGCTCGAGATCGCGAGCGGACCGTCGATCGCCACGGCCACGTCGGGGCGCTCGAGCACGACGTCCATCAGCCCGCGCCTCCGGCAGGCCCTCGCACGGCTTCCGCCCGTGGGGTCGATGTCGAGCACGAGCGCATACGGTGACGCTCCATGCGGTCCGTGGCGTGGGTCGGCGGGGATACGACCGAGACGCGCGAGCGGATCATGCGAGGCCCTCGCAGTCCGCGCCGGAACGGTCGGGCCGGGACGACGCCGACGGGCGCCCGCGCCGCGCTCGGCGTCGGGCTCTTCGAGGTCGCACGCGCTCAGCCAGCCGCGGCGCGCAGAACGTTCTCTGCCGCGTCGAGGCCGCTCGCGATGCAGTCGGGGACACCTACGCCGCCGAGATAGTTTCCCGCGAGCGCAACCGGGCCGAGCGCTCCCGCGAGCGCGCGAACGCGAGCGGTGCGCGCGCGATGGCCGACGGCGTACACCGGCAAGGCGCTCGGACGGCGGCGAACGCGCACGAGGCTCGGCTCGCCGCGGGCGCCGATCACGGGCGCGAGCTCGGAGGCGGCCACGCGTGCGATCTCGTCGTCGCTCTCGCCCGCCGCCCCCGCGCGCAGCACCGAGCGGAACACCGCGACTCCGTCGGGCGCGCGGCCTTGCCACTTCTCGCTCGCGAACGTGCACGCGAGCGTGCGCCCGCCCTCGCCGCCCACCACATAGCCGGTCGCGTCGAGCGGATGCGCGACGTCGGTGCGCGGATAACCGAGCGTGACGACGTCGACGCTCGTCCCGTCGATCTCTCCGAGCAGCGCCGCGAGCTCGGGCGAGAGCCCGTCGACCAGGCGTGATGCCGTGCGCGCCTCCGTCGCGATCACGACGCCGTCGGCGTGCAGCGCTCGGCCGCTCTCGAGGGTGACGGCCACGCCGCGTTTCTCCCGATCGATGCGGCGCACGCCGCTCTCGAGCGAGATCGAGGCGCCGCTCGCGCGCGCGAGGCGGCGCGCGATGCGCGACATCCCACCCTCGACCGCGACGAGCGCCCCACCCTTCGTCTTGCGAGGCGCCACGGCGAGCGCGAGCGAGACGCTGCCGTACTTCGCTTCGTACTCGGCGAGCGTGGGCAGCACCGCGTGCATCCCGAGCACGCGCGCGTCGGCGCCGTACACGCCGCGCATCATCGGCCCCGAGAGGTGCTCGGCCACCTCGTCGCCGAAGCGCCGCGCGAAGAACGACGCGACCGCCTCGTCCTCGCCGCCCGCCGCGCGCACGAAGGGCTCCATCGACAGGCGCGCCTTCGCGCGCGCCGAGAGGATCGAGCTCGCGAGCATCGTGAGCACCGCGCGCCGCTCGAACGCGAAGAGGCCCGCCGGCATGGGGTCGAGGCGATCGCCTCGCAGCAGGAGCGCACGCCGCGGCGCGCGGCCGTGCCGCGTCAGCGCCGAGCCGAGCCCCAGCGCCGAGAGCACGTCGTGCCCGCCGCGCTTGCTCGAGAGCAGGCCATCGGCGCCGTGCTCGAGCAGCACGTCGCCCACCCGCTCGCTCTCGACGAGCCCCCCGATCCGCGTCCCGCGCTCGAGCACCGTCACGCGCGCGCCCGCTCGCCCGAGCGCCCATGCCGCCGCGAGCCCCGAGACGCCCGCGCCGACCACCACCATCTCCGCCGTCACGAAGGGGACGTAGGCGCACCTCGGGCCACCGGCATGCGAAACGTCACGCCCGCGCGTCGGCGAGCGGTCCGGGCTCGTACGGGCACGCCGGATCCGACGCGAGCGGGCTCAGCTGCGTGGCATACGCACGCGCGCGAGAGCCGCCACACACGAAGCGGAACTCGCATCGCCCGCACTTGCCCGTGAGCTCGGACGGCGCGCGCAGCGACTGGAAGAGCGGGTGCTCGCGGTAGATCGCGCGCAGGCCCTCTTCGCGCACGTTGCCGCAGCGGATCGGGAGAAAGCCGCTGGGGAACACGTCTCCCTCGTGCGAGACGAACGCGACGCCCGAGCCGTCGTTCACGCCGCGCGTCGCGCGCCCGATTCCGTCGCGCAGGCCCACGATGTCGCTCCGCGGATGCTTGCGCTGCAGGAGCACGCGGCGCAGCTGAGGCGCCGCCGTCGTCTTGATGTCGAAGCGGACGCGCTCCGAGAGGCTCGCGAGCCACTCGAGCAGCCGCTCGGTTCGCTCGGCGTCGAGGGTCGCGCCGCCCTCGGCGCGCCCCGTGGGCACCACCACGAAGACGCTCCAGAGCTCGAGGTCGAGCTCCTCCATGAGCGCGGCGATCGCGGGCATCTCGTCCACGTTGCGCGGCGAGACCGAGGTGTTGACCTGCGTCGTGAGGCCGAGCGCGCGCGCGGTGCGCAAGATCTCGAGCGTGCGCGCGTGCGAGCCCGAGAAGCCGCGGAACGCGTCGTGGGTCTCGGGCACGGCGCCATCGAGGCTGAGCGCGAGACGCGCGAGACCGGCCTCTTTCAACGACGTGAGCAGCTCCGGCGTGACGAGCGCCGTCGCGCTCGGCGTGAGCGCCATGCGCAGCCCGATCTCGGTCCCGTAGCGGACGAGCTCGACGAGATCCTCGCGCTTGGCGGGATCACCGCCCGTGAGCACGACGAGGGGCACGCCCATGGATCGGGCCTCGGCGAGCAGCGCCTTGCCCTCGCGCGTGTCGAGCTCGCGTGCGCTGCGCTGCGGCACGGCGCACGCACGGCAGTGGAGGCATGCGAGATCGCACGCGCGTGTCGTCTCCCAGAAGAGGAGGAAGGGGGCCTCGTCGAAGAGGCTGCGCCGCGGAGAAGGCCGAGGGCCCGGCGTCGCCGCCGTCGTCATTCGGGCCTACCGGCCGAGAGGGCGTGGGTCATGCGCGTTCCCTACGCGCGCGGGCACGCGAGGACGTGATCCAAGTCATCTCGACCGGCCGGCGGGCGCCGCGCCACGCCCGGCGGCGAGCGCCGCCATCCGGTGTCATGGTTCGTGATCTCTCGAGGGGGTGGCTCATGGGCTCCACGCTGCGCTCCGCGATCTCGATCGCGCTCGTCTCGCTGCCGCTCACCGCCGGATGCCTCGCGCACGAGCGCCCGGCGCCCGAGCCCACGGCCGACGCTGGAAGCGTCGTGCGCGATGCGGCCGCGCCGGTCGACGCGGGAGCGCTAGCCGATGCACCGCGAGCAGCCGATGCCGCGGCCAGCTGCGTGCAGGACGAGACCTCCGTCGGCGTGCGCATCGAGGCCGTCACGGCCGAGACGAGCCGCTGCGTCTTCACGCACGCCGAAGGCGCGTCCCTCTGGGGCGTGGATCCGGCGCCCGCCGATCACGGCATCCGGATCCACCTCGATCTCTGCCCGGCGGCGGACGCGGACTGCCGCTGCGACGTGGTCGTCTCGAACGTCGGCGAGGATGTCGCGAGCACGCTCGGCCCGGACGCCGCGGTCACGATCGACCTGGAGGAGGGCTCGGGCTTCGTCGGCCCGTTCCTCTCGATCACGAAGGTGCCGAGCTGCACGTGCGACTTCTGTGGCTGCGCGCTTCCGACCTACCTCTACGCCGGGAGCGTGAGGCCCGACGCTGCGCCGAGCGTGCCCTATCCCCTCGTCTTCTCGCGCGGGGCGGAGGTGTGCCCGATGCAGGACTGCACGTTCGCGGGTAGCTCGGCCCTGCACGTGCACAGCGACGTGAGCGACATCGACGTCCGCGGTGGCGAGACGCGCGACACCGGCGTCGTGCACGTGAGGGCGCTGCGCGACGTCGAGATCTACGCCCCGTGCGCGGCATGCGCCGGATGCGACGTGCCGGTCGGCGCCTGGATCGCCTGGGTCACGAGCACGTGAGCGCGTCGTAGGGCGACCGCGTGCTGGCGCGCGCTCGTGATCGCACGAGGAGGATCGCCCGCCTCGCCCGCCGGCCGCGCTCGCGCTCGCGAGCGAGAGCACACCCCTGGCACGGCGCACCGTCGCGCCTATGGCTGATGAATGCACGTGAATCGTCGTGGGTGGGCCGCAGTGCTCGCGTGCCTCGTGGTCGGTGGGTGCTCGTCCCCGGAGACGGTGGACGCGGGAGCGATGGACACCGGCGCCGCCGATGTCGGCGCGCGCGACACGGGCAGCGACGACGCCGGCGATGCGAGCCGCGATTCCGCACAGGAGCCCGACGCGACCACGCACGACGCCGGCGTGGACGCGCGCGATCTCGGTGACGCGGGGCTCGATGCGTTCGCGCCCGATGCGTCCTGCTCGGCGCCCGTCGCCGGAGCCCTCGGTGGCCCGTGCACGACCGACGCCATCTGCGATTCCGCGGTCGGCGCGGGGGACGGCTTCTGCCTGCGAGGGATGGTCGGATCGACGACGTGGCCCACCGAGGGCTTCTGCACGAACCGCATCGACGCGTGCACCCTCGATGGCGACTGTGGCGCAGGAAATCACTGCGCGACGGTGGAGGACCCCCTCGGCCCCTTCCGCGTGTGCTTGCCCGGCTGCGCGGCGAGCGACTGTGCTTGTCCCGCGGGCCAGGTCTGCCGAGGCACGCTCGCCCGCGCTCCCCTGCGCGATGGAGTCACCGCTTGCGGGCCCGGCACCTCGTCGGCGCGCGACGGCGCTGCGTGCGCTTCCCTCGGTGAGTGCGCCGCCGACTCCGACTGCTTCGCCGATGCGTTCGAGCTGCCGAACGGGCAGTGCCGCCGCATGGGCTGCACGCTCGGCGACGACGCGACCTGCGCGCCCGCGGGAGACGGCCACTGCGTCTCCGCGAGCACGCTCGATCCCCTCGCCACGAGCGGCACCGTCTGCGTCGATGCGTGCGCGAGCGACGCCGACTGTCGCATCGCCGATGGCTATCGCTGCGTGGATGGCGGCGCCGGGGTCGGTCGCTACTGCCGCCATCCGCAGGCCGGCGACGCATGCGCGGTCGACGCGGACTGCGGATCGCCTTCGACGTGGGACTGCGCTCTCGGGCCGACCTTCCCGGGTGGCGCGTGCACCCCGACGACGGGATGCCCGACGCCCGGCGCGGCGACCGGATGCAGCCGCGGATCGAGCGTCTGCGCCGAGGGCCCGGCCGCGGGCGCGAGCGACAACCTCTGCGTCGATCGATGCCCGGGACCGGAAGGATCGCGGAGCACCTGCCGCACCGGCTACACGTGCCGCGATACGGATCCCGCTGCGGGGACCGGTCACGTCGCGCTGGGATGCGTGGGCGGCTGAGCTCCGACGGCGCGCACGCCACGACCGGACGGGCGCCGCCCTCGCGCCTGCGCCGCGGCACCCGCACACCTCGCGGCGCACGCGAGCGGACGGCGACGTTCAGGCAGCGCCGGGCGCGCTCCGGTGGGCGATCGCGCGCTGCGCGGCGGCCACGAGCACCTCGTCCCGAGAGCCGAGCATTCGCTCCTCCGAGAGCCGATCCCCCGCGCGTACGATGCGATCGACGAGGCGATAGCGCTCGCGATCGGCACGCGCATCTTCCACGTAGGCGACGAGCTCGAGCCAGAGCGGCAGCCGTCGCTCCTCGATCAACGCCGTGAGAGGCTCACCCGGGCCGCCCTCGGGATCCCACGGCGCGGGGCGCGCGCTCGCGTACGCCGTCAGATCGGTGAGCAGCGCGCGAAGACGCTCGGTGAGATCGAGCTCGAGGCGCGCCATGCCGCGCGCCGCCGACGAGAACAGGAGCGGCCAGTCCTCGGTGAAAGGAGCCGCGAAGGCCGGCCACAGACGCGCTGCGTGCTCGGGCGGAGCGCTCGCGGCGATCTGCATCGCCACCTCGCGCATCGGCTGCGCGAAGCGGCTCTCCCTCGCGTGCTCGAGCACCTCGAGGGCGATCGGCAGCGCGCGCTGCGGCGCGTGCACCGAGAGCACGAAGAGCGCGACCGCGCGGTGGTCGTTGCTCCGCGCCTCGGCGAGCTTGCGGCGCGTCTCCTTCACGAGGAAGCGCTCCGGCCCGCCACGCTCGTCGACGACGCGGCCGCGATAGGTCTTCGCGAGGCGGGTGAGCTCTCGGTCCGGGCAGTCCGCGAGCGCTTCGATCACCCGTGGGTGCAGCGCGGCGAGGCCCGGGTCGAGCGCCGCGCCTTCCGCGAGCCATCGATCGAGCGCGGCGAGCTCGGGATGGAGCTGGGCCTGGAGCGCGCGCGTGCGCTGCTGGAACGCGCGGTAGCCCGCGCCGTACGCCGCACGCGCGTCGGAAGGACCGAGGCGCTCGAGACGCGAGGTGCCGCTGCCGAGGACGAGACGATGGACGAGGCCGTCGGGCACCGCGTCGCCCGTCTCCAAGAAGAACAGCTCGCCTTCGGCGCCGTGTCGCTCGCCCTCGCGCAGGAGGCTCGCCACGTCCGCGGCGTTCGCCTCGAAGCCGGCAGCGTCCTCTTCGTAGGTGAGCGTGACCTTCGCGTCCTCGATCTCGACCGAGAAGACGCCGCGAATCCGAGCGCTCAGCGCGACGATGCGCTCGGCGACCGAGCCTTCGTGCGAGGTCGGAGTGCCGAGCGCCGGTCCATCCCCCGAAGGGCGCGCATCGACCTCGGCGCGGCGCCACGCCGCGAGCGCTTCGCTCGAAGGGAAACGGAGCGCGCCGTAGCCGCCTGCGAGAGAGCCGCCCATGGCCCGAGCGTATCCGACGGGCCGTTCAGCGCGCAGGCGGAGCGCGCGACCCGTGTACGATGGCGCGCGATGGCCGATCCCTGGGAGCTGGCGAGCTGGGACGCGACCGAGACCGCGGAGCGCATCGCGCGCCGCGACGTGAGCGCCATCGAGGTCGTCGAGGCGGCGCTCGCGCGCGCCGAGGATGCGCGGGTACTGAACGCGATCGTGACGCCGATGGCCGAGCGCGCGCGCCGGCTCGCCTCGGGCCCGGCGCGCGGGCCGCTCTTCGGCGTGCCCACCGCCGTGAAGGATCTCGCGAAGGTCGAGGGCACGCGCATCGCGTGGGGCACGGCGGCGAGCGGGCACGTCGTGGCGCGCACGACCGATCCCTGGGTGCGGGCCTTCGAGGGGACGGGCCTCGTCGCAATCGGCAAGAGCGCGACGCCCGAGCTCGGCATGACGGGCACGACCGAGCCGCTCGCGTTCGGGCCCACGCACAACCCGTGGGCGACCTCGCGCACGCCCGGCGGCTCGTCGGGGGGCGCCGGCGCGCTCGTCGCATCGGGCGTCGTACCGATTGCGCACGCGAGCGACGGCGGCGGCTCGATCCGGATCCCCGCCGCGTGCTGCGGCCTCGTCGGCCTGAAGGTCACGCGGCGCCGCTGGGACATGGAGTCCTCGCCGCTCTTGCCCATCAACATCGCCTCGCACGGCGCGCTCACGCGCAGCGTGCGCGACACGATCGCGCTCTGGCGCGCGATCGAGACCGAGCGCGGCGCGCTGCGACCGATCGGCGAGGCCGCGACGCGGCGCAAGCTCGTGATCGGCGTGTTCCTCGAGGCCCCCACGGGCGTCGCCGTCGACGAAGAGGTGCGCGCCGCGGTGGAAGCGACGGCGCGCGCGTGCTCCGAGCGCGGGCACGACGTGCGCTTCGTGCCGTGCCCGTTCGCGGGGCGCATCGTGGACGACTTCACGGACTACTGGATGTTCGTCGCCTGGCTCCAGTACGCCTTCGGGCGCGTGCTCGTCACGCCGCGCTTCGATCGCCGGAAGCTCGAGCCGTTCATGGTAGGGCTCGCGCGCCGCTCGGCCGCCCGGCGGCGCGAGACGTTCCGAGCGACGCGGCGCCTGCGCGCGCTCACGGCCGAGTGGCCGGCGCTGCTCGCGCCCTACGACGTGCTGATCGGGCCGACGCTCGCGCAGCCCGCGACGCCCCTCGGTCACCTCGCGCCCGACGTCCCGTTCGACGAGGCGATGGATCGCCTGATGGCGTTCACGCCCTTCACCGGTCTCGTGAACGCCGCGGGCGCGCCGGCCCTCTCGCTGCCGCTCGCGCGCACGAAGGAGGGCGTTCCGATCGGCGTCCACTTCCTCGCGCGCCACGAGGACGAGCCCACGCTGCTCGCGCTCGCGCTCGAGCTGGAAGAAGCGATGCCGTGGCCACGCATCGCGCCTCGGCCGTGGCGAGCATGAGGGCCGGCGCCCCGCAACGGTGGGCCTCGCTCGAAGGCGCACGGCGAGCCGAGCCGCGTCGCGGGGCGATCTCGCGCGCCGCCCGCGTGTTCGGCCTGGTGCTCGCGCTCTCGGCGGCGTGCGGCGGCGCGCAGCGACCGCTGACGGGGCCCGCGCTCGATCGCGCCGACGTCGAGGCCGATCTCGCCACCACGGCCGGTGCGCTCGAGGCGGCCTACGGGCCGCATGCGCTCCGCACGCCGGAGACGTGGGCCTCGATGCGCGCCGAGCTCGCCGCCCTCGCGGACGAGCGGATGGACCGCCGCCGCTTCTGCGAGCGCCTCGGCGGCGTGCTCACGCGTCTGACCGATCCCGGGATCGTGGTCGCCGAGAGCGTGGGCGCCGAGCGCTGCCTCGATCCCGACGGCGGAACGGCGGGCGGCTACCCGCGCCCGGGAGCCTCGCTCGGGACGAACACCGCCCGCACCGCGAGCGGCCCCTTCGAGGCACGGACCGAGAGTGGCCTGCTCGTGCTCGCGGTGCGCCGCTTCGCGCCCGCGGAGGATCCGGGCTGGGCGACGCTCGCGTCGGTCTCCTTCGACGCTCCGGCCGTGCTCGTGGATCTGCGCGGCGCCGGCGGGAGCGACCCGCGCGGATTCTTCCCCGCGCTCGCCGCCCTGCTCGGCCACCCGGTGCCTCCGGTGCTGCGCGCGATTCGACGTGCCGAGGGCGAGACGGCCGACCGCTTGCGCGCCGCCGCCCTCGCGGCGGGCCTGCACGCGCGGAGGGACCGCGAGGTCTGGGCCACGTTCGTCGGGACCGAGACGCCGCCGGCGATCGCCGCTGCCGCGCGCCCACCGCGACCCATGACGGTGCTCGTCGATCGAGGATGCGAAGAGGCCTGCCAGCTGGTGGCTCGGGCGCTCGTGACGTGGGCGGGCGCCGAGGTCGTGGGCTCTCTCTCCACCGAGACGCCGCTCGTGACCGACGAGCCCGCGCTGCTCGTGCTTCCGCGCAGCGGCGTCACGATTCGCTTCGACACGACCGCCTTCGTCCCGGTCGAGGCGATCGAGCGGCTCGAGGGGCTCGCGCTCCTCTGGCAGACGGGACAGGGCGACTGGGACGACGTCTTCGAGACGCAGCTCGCGATGCTCGCCGAGACCGTGCACTTGCGGGCCGAGCTCGCCCGCTTCGCGGCCTCCCCACCGCCGCCGTGTGCGAGCGCGCCGGCGGTCGCCACGCCGGAGGCGCTCCCGCCCGCCGCGCGCGCGCGATTGGACGGCACGCTACGCGCCGACGAGCCGCAGATCGTGAGCGCGCTGCTAGCGCTCGAGCCCGAGGCGGCGCAGGCGTGGGTCGACGGATGTCCCGGCCTCGTCGCGCACACGGCGTTCCGCGCTGGTCGGGACGGGCCCGCGCTCGTCATCCTCGAGCGCACGACCTCGTTCGAGGCGCTCTCCCGTCTGCTCGCGTCCGACGTCGTCTTGCGCGTGTCGATCGAGCTCGATGCACCGGTCACGATCGACTGACCGCGGGCGAAGGACCGGTGCGCGCTCGCCCCTCGCCTGCGTCGTCGCGGCACGCCACGAGCCGGCGACGTGGTAGATGGATCGCATACGCGTTGCTCGGCGTGCCCGCCCGCTTCCTGCTCGCCTACCTGCTCCTGGCCACGTTCTGGGCGGGCGGCACGCTCGGCGAGCTCGAGCTCGGCACGCATGCGCTCGATCTCTCGTGCCTCGAGGCGCCGACGCTCTTCGGCGCGCTCGCCGACCTCACCCACGTGGAGCTCCTGCGGCACTGGCCCGGGGCTCTCTTCCGCGCGGCGAACGCGCTCGTGGGGCCCGACACCGACGGGCGCTACCATCGCGGCTACGCGCTCGCGTCGCTCGTGGGCGCCGTGGCTCTCCCGCTCGCGCTCTCGTGGCTGCTCGGCGCGCGACGGCTCTCCGAGCTCGGCCTCCGACGCCCTTCCGCCGCTGCATGGCCGATCCTCGGCGTCGCGATCGCGTGCGCTGCGCCGCTCTCGCTCGGAATGGCGTTCACGCCCGTGTTCCGCGAGGCGCTCGCGATGCGCCTCGCCGGCTCGCCCTGGTACCTCGCCGCGGTCGTCGTGGGCGGAGGCGCCGAGCACGTCTTCTTCCACGGCGTGCTGCTCGCGTGGCTCCACCCTTCCGGGCGCTTCCCGGTCTCGCCCCAGCTCGGCGCGCCGCTCGTCCTGCCGGGCGCGCGTCTCGGCGCAGGGCGCGCGCGCTGGCGCGACGCGCTCGCCTCGCTCGCGATCCCGCGTGACTGCGTGCTCCCGTGCGTGCTGAGCGCGCCACTCTTCTTCGCGATCCACGCGGGAACGACGGGGAGCGAGCTGCTGCTCAGCGTGCCGGCCGGCTTCGTCTTCGCGTGGCTCGCGTACCGCACGAACGGCGCGATCGTGCCCGCGCTCGTGCACCTCGCGGTGTCGCTCGTCGCGGCCCTCGTCGTCGGCCCCGTGGTGCTGCTCCACGGCTGATCACGACGGCCTCGCCGCGCAGCACGCCGCGCGCGAAGAACGCGCTCCACGCGAAGTGCCCCGTGACCCACGCCGCGAGCGCGGCCGGCCACCCGTACGACGACGCGAGCGCCGTCCCGAGCACCGTGAGCCCGAGCGCCCCGAGGTTGTAGGCGCGGTACGCGCGCGTGAGCGTGCCACCCGCAGCCCAGACGCCCGGCACGTGGAACAGGAACGCGATCACGGCGAGTCGGCGCACGGGCGTGGCGCGAGCCTACCGGAGCCGACCTCGGCGCGCCGCCTGCGCTGGCGTACCATCGCGCCATGCTGAAGGGCCCGCGCTTCGCGCCGCTCCAGACCTACCGGCTGATGAACGATCCGTATCGGTACTACGCAGCGATGCGCGACCGCTACGGGCCCGAGTACATCGTCCCCGCGCTCAACGGGCGCGTGCTGGTGGTGACCACGCCCGAGGCCGTGAAAGAGGTCTTCACCGCGCCGCCCGAGACCTTCGATCCCTTCGCGGCCGAGGCCACGGGGCCCGTGCTCGGCACGTTCTCCGTCATCTCCGCGACGGGCGAAGCGCACAAGAAGGCGCGCAAGCTCCTGATGCCGCCCTTCCACGGCGCGCGCATGCGCGCGTACGGAGACGCGATGCGCCAGGTCGCGCGGGACGAGCTCGCGCGGGTGACACCCGGGCAGGCCTTCCCGGCCCACGATCTCACGCGCCGCATCTCGCTCGAGGTGATCCTGCGCACCGTCTTCGGCGTCGAGGGTGAGGTGGCCGCGCGCGCGCGCGTGCAGCTCGAGGCGGTGCTGAGCGGGTTCAGCCCCGTATACCTCTTCATCCGCGCGCTCCAGCAGCGCGCCTTCCCCACGTGGCGGCGCTTCCTCGAGGCGCGCGCCGAGCTCGCCGAGCACGTCCGCGTCAGCACCGCGGCGCGCCGCGCCGAAGGGGCGAACGGTCGCGAGGACATCCTCACGATGCTGGCGCTCGCCGAGCACGACGACGGCAGCAAGCTCTCGGACGCCGAGGTCACCGACCACCTCCTCACGCTCCTCGTCGCGGGCCACGAGACGACGGCCATCGCGGTCGCGTGGGCGCTCTACTGGCTCGCGCGCACGCCCGAGGCGCTCGCCACGCTGCGCGAGGAGCTCGATGCGAATCAGGGCGCCGATCCCGAAGCGACGGCGAAGCTCCCGTATCTGTCGGCGGTCTGCGACGAGTCGCTCCGCTTGAACACGATCGTGCCCGACCCCGTGCGCATGCTCGCGCGCCCCCTCACGGTGCGCGGCCACGCGCTCGAGCCGAAGACGGGTGTGTGCCTCGCGACGGATGTCATCCACCAGAGCCCCGCGCTCTATCCCGAGCCGTCGCGCTTCCGCCCCGAGCGCTTCCTCGACAAGAAGCCCTCGCCCTTCGAGTTCTTCCCGTTCGGCGGCGGGCATCGTCGCTGCATCGGCGCCGCGTTCAGCGACTTCGAGGCGCGCATCACGGTCGCCGAGACCGTGCGCACGTTCGATCTGCGCCTCGTGCACGACGATCCCGAGCCCGTGGTGCGCCGCAACGTGACGATGGGCCCCGCCCGCGGCGTGCCCATCGTGATGACCCCACGCGGAAGGCGCTCGTGATCAAGGCGAGGGCCCGCGCGGTCGCCGCACCTCGCTCGACCCCTCGGCGACGAGGATCGTGATCGCGCCGTCCTCGAGGCCGCGCGCGCGCGCCACGTCGGGATCGAGGCGGAGGAGCTCGACGCGCCACGCGATCGCGCTCGCCTCGGAATCGGCGAGCACGAGTCGAACGGTGCGCGGCTGGCCGGGCGCGACGCGCGTGTCGTCCACCTCGCGCACGAGCAGCCCGCCCCCTTCGGCGGTCGGCGCGAAGTAGCGGCGGAGCTCGGCGGAGGCCGTCGCGCGCTCGGTCCGCGCCGTGATGCGCAGGCGGCGGAACACGTCGCCGGTCGGCACCGCATGACCGACGCGCGCTGCCGTGAGCCGGAGGTCGAAGGCGATCTGCGGGCCCTCGCGGCGCGCGCGCGCACGCAGATGCAGCGCGCCGCGCACGAGCGCCGCGTCGCCGAGGCCGCCGAAGGCGTGGCCGCGCCCCTCGCCGCGCATGTGGCAGCGCTGGCAGCGCGGCGCGCCGGCCTCGCGCCACTCGGCGAGCGTGTCTTGTTGGACCTCGGCGGGATCGAAGTGCGGCGCGCTCCCGTCGCTCGGCAGGCCGAACGCGAACTGATGGCACCCCGCGCAGCCCTCGGCGCGCGAGAGCGCCGGCTCGCGGCGCGACGGATGAGGCGCGCGGCCGGACGGCGCGCCCGCGGAGAGCACCTCGCCCCCGCGCACGTGACATGCCGCGCAACCCACGCCGATCCGCGCGAGCGGCGCGTCGATCGCCGCACCTTCGGGCGCGAGCGGCGCATGACAGCGCACGCACGCCGGATCGGGGCGCGGTGCGTACTCGGCGAGGAAGATCGGATCGACGGCGGCCGCCGCGTGCGCCGAGCTCGCGTGGGTCGCCGCCTCTTCGGCGTGGCACTCGCCGCAGCGCGCCGGATCGATCGCTCGCGCAGCGATGTCCGCGGACGGCGCGCGCTGCGCTCGGGCGCCCGCACCGCCCCCGATGGCCAGCCACGCGAGCCCGAGCGCCGCCGCCGTGGCGAGCCCGGGCCCCCGCCGCCAGGCGCATCTCACGGAAAGGAGTCGCTCGCGGCGACGTACGGATGCAGCTCCGTCTCGACGGTGCCGCTGCACTCGGCCTCTTCGTCGGGGTCGTCGGGCGTGAGCCAGCCCTCGGCGTCCGGTTGGCAGCCGCCGGCGTCCTCGTACTCGAACGACTCCACGCGCACGGTCGGCACCCCACCGCGCGGCTGCGCCAGCGACCAGCGCGCCGCTTCGCTCGTGGTGCTGCTCTCGACGTTGTCCTGTCCCCAGTGCCCGAGCTCCAGCTCGATCTCGGGGGTGAGGTCTTCGCGCAGGATGCTGGCGTGGCGTCGACGCACGTCCATCAGCGTCGCCGTCCGATAGTCGCGTGGGTGCTCGATCGTCACGAGATCGACGAGGATCTCCGCGCGAGAGTCGCCGTCGACGTCGCGGCGCGCGAGCTGCACCACGTGGTCGAGCAGGCACGCGCCCGGCTCCTCGTGCGTGCCGGCGACCGTGATGGCGCCGCCCGTCCCGGGGGGGCGTCCCGCCGGGGTCGCGCCGATGGTCGCGCGCACGACCTCTCGATGCGTGCACGAGCCGCCTGCGCCCAGGCGATCGCGGCACTGCTCGCGACCGGCCTGCTTGGTGGGCGCCGCGCCCACGCAGGCGTCGTAGTCCGCGTACTCGTAGAGGAGCACCACGTCCTCGCCGCCGTCCGGCTGCGTGACGTGGTCGGCCGCGAGCACGTGCGGCATGGCGTGGTGCGTCTCGCGGAGCGAGCTCAAGAGGCGGCGCCCCATCTTGTCGGCGATGCCCGGGATCGCCGGCGCGCTTCCGCCGTCCACGCCAGCGTCGACCTGCGCCGGTGCGGGCGCGGGCGCGAGCCACACCGCACACGTCGCGATCGCGGCCGCAGCCACCGTGAGCAACGCCGAGCCGAGAGCACGATTCCCCATGCGCTCGACGCTACGCGAGCGCGGAAGGCACGTCGAGCGTCCGCGCGGGCGGCTCTGGGGCAGAGCGCATCATCCGCGCTCCGCGAGCGCTCGGTCCTCGATCGTCGCGGCGCCGACCGTTCGGAACGACGCGTCGGTGTCGACGGCGGCGTCGCGATACCCGTTCGCAGGCGAGGGGATGGGCTCGAGGCGCGCGCGCAGGACGATCGCCTGGCCACTCGTGATCGCGTGCTCGCGCAGATAGACGAGCCCGCCGTTCGCCGGCGCCTGCGTCGCGACCTCCCCGTACACGCGGCCGGACGCGGGAGAGTCCCCGAGCGGCACTCCGTCCTCGGGGTCGACGAGCGCCTCGAGCGTGGCGTGGTCGAGCGCGATGCGCACGATGCGCCCATCCCCCGCGCGCGCGAGGATCGTCTCGCCGCGCCAGCCGCTCGCGAACGCGACGAGCCGCGCCTGCGCCTCGCGCGGGGTGCCCGTCACGCTCACGCCGCCACCGCCGCGATGCGTGAGGAGCGTCCAGTGGAACGCGACGGCACGCACGGGCGCGAGCGTGCTCTCGATCGCGTCCGGCGAGGCGACGACGAGCGGGAGCACGACGTGGGCGCCGTCTCCGACGTCGCCGAGCGACCGCGCGGGAAACACGCGTGACAGCCAGCCCATCGTACGTCTCTTCTACGGCATCTCTGCGCGGGTCTCCCTCGTGGGCCCGACGCCGGTGGCGCAACGCGCGCGCGGACCGAGGCGCTGATCCGCGGCGAGCTCGCACGTGCGCGAGGGCCGAGCGGTCCTCAGCGCGCATCGCAGAGGCGGAAGCGCCGCAGGCGCGCTTCGCCGTTCGCCGCGCCTGCCGCGTACGGCGCCACGTAGAGGACCGCCATCGTGCCGTCGTCCGAGGCCGTCACCGAGAGCGATCCGGGGAAGGTGCCTTCGGATCCCGGCACGACGACGTCGGCGAGGAGGCGGAGCTGCGCGTCGTGCACGGCCACGCGCACGCCCTCGATCGTGCGCCGCGCCGACACCACGTGACCTGCCGCGTACGCGACACGCGAGCGGACGCCGGCCGAGGCATCGCGGTCCTCGAGCTCGACGCCCGGGATCGGGCCGGCCGCCCAGCCCGGCCGAGCGCGCAGACGTACACGCGCCCCACAGTCCTCGACGACGACGACGTCCGTCTCGGTGAAGGCGGCGAGGTCGTAGCTCTCCACGCCGCAGCTCGACCCCTCGAAGCTGCGGATCGCGTCCGGCCCGGCGATCTGCACGGTCGGCGGGAAATCGAAGTCGGTGATCAACGCGAGCCAGGGTCCCGCGGCCGTCCCGAGCAGGCGCGGCGACCAGAAGGTGGAGCCGAACGCGAGGTCGCGATCGATCGCATGCGCGCCCGAGCCGTCGAGCGCGTAGGCCGTGAGCACGCCCGAGACGAGCGTGTCGTCGCGGCCGCCGGCGCGCGGCGCGCTCGTCGCCGTGTAGACGTAGACCTCGCTCGCGCCGAGCGCGACGTCGCCGAGCACCCCCGTGAGCGCGACGCTTCCTTCCGGCGCTTCCCAGCCGTCACCCGTCGGCGCGTGGGACCATGCGACGCGGTCGGCGCTCGCGATCGCGAAGTACGGCACGCCGCTCGGGTCACGACCGCCGAAGAGACCCCGTGGCTCACCGAGCGCGGCCGCCCACGAGGGCTCGCGGCGGGGCCCCTCTCCTCCGTCGGCGGCGAAGTGATCGGCGCTCAGGCAGATGGCGTCGGGGCGCGAGAAGCACGCGTCGGCATCCCAGTACGCGTAGAGCAGGTCGAGCCCCGCCGGGCCGGCCACGAGCACGGGCGGGCGGTCCTCCAGCACCTCGCGCGTGATGGGCGCGGCGTCGATCCAGACGAGCGGCTCCGCGCACGAAGACGCATCGGCGGCCAGCATGCCGGCGTCGCCGAGCACGGAGGTGTCGGCGCGCGCGACGGCCGCATCCCCTGCGGCCGCCGCATCGGGTGAGGGCCGGACGGCGAGGCCGCAACCGGCGGCGAAGAAGATCGCGGGAACGACGAGCGAAGTGCGAGCACGGGTAAGAGAGGACATGCCCCGAGCGTGATCCACGCCTCCGCCGACGCCCCTTAATGGGCCTTATTCTCGACGCGAGGCTCCAGGCGGACCGTGACGGCCTGCGTGAGCGCGTAGCCCGCACCCTCGCGCACGAGCAGCGCTCGCAGGCCTCGACCGCGCAGCCCCGCGAGCGCCACGTAGGCGCGGTTCAGCGCGGCCTCGTGCACGATCTGCTCGCCGGGCCAGCCCGCCGCGATGATCTCGTCGATCGACGCGCCCTCCCCCGGCGCCTCCACGCGCCGACGCGCGAGGAACGCGAGGATGCGGCGCTGCGGCGAGCGTGCCGGAAGCGTCGCCTGCGTGCCGTCGGGAAAGCGCAGCGCACCGCCGTCGGCCTGCACCACCAGCGAGGTCGCCTCGGCACGCGCGCCGGCGAGCTGCCGCTCGAGGATCCGCAGCGCGAAGCGCGAGTCGTCGTTCGACGCCGAGGCCACCTCGCGCCGCGCCTGCGCCCGCAGCACCTCCGCGTCCACCGCGCGCTCCCGCAGCGACACGGTGACGCCGTGCACGTGCACGGTGCAGGCGAGCGCCGGCTCGCTCGGCACGCCGGCGAGCGCCTGCCGCGCGCGCCCGAGCTCGCGGCGGGACGCGCCAGCTCTCTCCTGCATCTCGAGCGCGACCGCGAGGGCGCTCGAGATCAACGCGTCGTAGCGGAGCGCGCCCGCCCCCTCGAGCCTCGCGCGCGCCTGGAGCAGCACGTGCTCGGCCTCGACGGCGTCGCCCCGCTCGAGGTGGGTGGTGGCGAGGTAGTAGAGCGCGCTCGCCTCGCGCGGCCCGCTCCCCACGTCGCGGAACAGGCGTGCCGCCTCGGCGTGCCGCGCGAGCGCCGCCTCCAGCTCTCCGCGCTCCTGCGCGATCCCGCCGAGCGCCGTCGTCAGCGCCGCCCGCGCGATCGCCGCGCCCGCCCGCGTCGCGACGCCGAGCCCTTCTTCGAGGTGTGCGGCCGCACGATCGAGCTCGCCCGCGAACATCTCGATCACGCCGAGCTCGTAGAGCCCCGAGGCGAGCGCGGCATCGTCGGCCACCCGACGTGCGCGCGCGATGGCCTCCACGATCGCCTCCCGCGCCGGGCCGAGCGCGCCCTCGCGCCTCCGTGCGTGCCCGAGGTGCAGGTACGCCTCGGCCTCGCGCCGCGTGCGCAGCGCATCGAGAGGCGTGCGCTCGAGACACGCGAGCGCCTGGCTCGCCTCGTCGATCGCGCGCGCGGTGTCGCCGCCGTGATCGTGCACGTGTGCGAGGCGCGTCAGTGCGACCGCGACGAGCCCTTCGTCGCCCACCGAAGCGCCGAGCGCACGAGCGTGCTCGAAGTCCTCGGCCGCGCCCGCCGGATCGCCGAGCTCGCGCCGCGCCGCGCCGCGCGCCACGTGCGCCGCGCCCCGTGCGCTCGGGCTCGCGTCCGCCGCGACGGCGAGCGCCTCGTCGAGCAGCTTCGCGCGCGCGATCGAGAGCCCGCGCGCCGCGAGCAGCGGATCGAGCCCCAGCGCGAGCGTGAGCGCGACGGGATCTCCCGCCGCGACCGCGCTCGCGTGCGCGGCGAAGAGCTCGGCTTCGAGCGAGGCGAGCGTGTCGTGGTCGAGCGAGAGCACGCGCGAGGCATGGTGACGGCGATGACGCTCCTCGAGCGCGGCGCGGAACTTCCTCGTCGCCAGGCGCTGCGCCGCGGCCTCGCGGATCGTCTCGTAGAGAGAGAAGCGCGCCTTCTTGCCGCGCACGTCGGTCGAGCGCGTCACGAGCGAGTGCCGCACGAGCGCCTCGAGGCGAGGGAGCACCTCGGCGCGCGGGACGACCACGTCGCCGAGCACCTCTTCGACGAGCGCGAGGTCGGCTCCGTTCCGCAGCACGGCGAGGCCCGCGAGCACGTCTCGCGTCGCCTCGTCGACGAGCGAGAGCGAGCCCTCGATCGCGCGCGCGACCGATCCGTGCTTCCCGTCCCGCGCGCTGGTGAGCAGCGCGAGCGGCTGCACCGCGCGCGCGTGGATCTCCTCGAGCGCGAGCACCGCCGCGCGCGTCGCCGCGAGCTCGATCGCGAGCGGCATGCGGTCGATCGCCTCGACGATCGCCCCGATGGTCGCCTCGTCGGCGCTCGCCGCCGCCTCGGGCCGGACGGCCGCGAGGCGGGCGCGGAAGAGCGCGATCGCCTCCTCGCGGGGCAAGGGCTCGAGAGGCCAGCGCACCTCGCCGTCGATCTCGAGCGGCACGCGGGAGGTCACGAGCCAGCGCGCCCGCGGTGCGAGCCGCGTCCACGGCGCGACCGTGTCGGGCGCCGCGGCGACGGCGTGCTCGAAGTCGTCGAGGACCACCAGCATCGCGCCGCGTCGTGCGAGCGCGACACCCACGGCCCGAGCCGCCTGCTCGGCCTCCTCGGCCCCGTGCGGATCGAGGCCCAGCGTGGTCGCGACGCGCGTCACCACCTCGCGCGTCGTCCGGGCCGCGGCGAGGTCGACGATCCACACCCCGCCCCCATCACGCGCGGCGAAGCGCTTCTTGCTCGCGCCGGCGATCGCGTGCGCGAGCCGCGTCTTGCCGACCCCTCCCGGCCCCCAGAGCGTGACGAGGCGCGTCTCCATCAGCCTCGAGGTCACCTCGCGCAGGTCGTGCTCGCGCCCCAACATCGGCGTCGCCGGTACCTCGAGCGAGGCGGGCGTGCGACGCGGCGCCGCCGCGCCACGTCTCGCGGAGGACGCGCTCGCTCGCGGCCTCGACGGACGCCCGCTCCCCATTCAGTGCCCGCCGAGCCGAGCGCGCGCCCCGTGCGCGTCCTCTGCGCAGCGACGCCCACGCGAGAACGGCTCCGACGGCTCGAGAGGGCGAGAGCTCGTTTCGCACATGGGCCGGAGGCTACCTCATCGCACGGGGCAGCGAGCGCGCCCGGTCGCGACGTGCCAAACGCTGGGAAATGCGCTCGCGTCGCGCCTTCGTGCTCCTCGCCGCCACCATGACCTTCGGCTGCGCGCCGTCCAGCACCGATGCGCCCGACGCGAGCCCGAGCGAGGACGTGGCGATCGCACCGGACGCGCCACCGGATGCGGGATGCACGGCGTTGCCCGGCGATCTCCCAGGGGAGCGCCGCGTCGCGGCCGGCGCGCTCCTTCCGAACCTCTCGTTCACCACGGCGACGGGCTCGTTCTCGCTCGCCGATCGGCACGTGCCCTGCGCGCTGCGGGCCGAGCTGATCGTGATCCGCGTCTTCGCCGCGTGGTCGGGCCGCTCCGGCTGGCACGCAGGGCACACGGCGCGCCTCACGACGCATCCTGCGCGCGCACGCTTCTCGCTCGTCGATCTGCTCGTGCAGGGGCCCGATGCTCTCCCGGCGCGCGTCGAAGACCTCGCGCCCTTCGCCGCACGCTACGACGCCGCGCCCGACGTGCTCGCGATCGATCCGGCGGAGACCTTCGGGGCCTTGCCGATCGCGGGCGATCCGCTGCCCGAGGTGGTGCTCGTCGACGCCCGCGATCTGCGCGTGGTGCGCCTCGTCTCGGTGCCACGCGCGAGCGACGTGGAGGACGCGATCGACGGCGCGCTCGCGCGCCTCGACGGTATCGCCGCGCCCGCCCCTCGCGAGCGCGTGCTCGCCGACGGGCGCTTCACCGAGGACGAGTGGGATCTGATCCTGGGCATGGCGTATCCCGCCGCGCCGCCCGCCGATCCCTCGAGCGCGCACGCGGGCGATCCGGCGGCCGTCGCGCTCGGACGGGCGCTCTTCGAGGACGCCGCGCTCTCGCCGGCCGGCATCGGCTGCGCGAGCTGCCACGACCCCGCGCGCGGCTTCGGTGACGGGCTCGAGGTCGGCCAGGGCACGGCCGAGCTCGCGCGCAACACGCCCACGCTCTACGCCTCCGCGCTCGTGCGCTGGCCCTTCTGGGACGGCCGCGTCGACTCGCTCTGGGCGCAGGCGCTCGGGCCGATCGAGAACGCGCGCGAGATGGCCTCGAGCCGCCTGCACGTCGCGCATCGCATCGACCTCGCGCACCGCACGGCCTTCGAGGCGGTCTTCGGCCCGATGCCCGATCTCTCCGACACAGCGCGCTTCCCCGCCGAAGGGATGCCGGGCGATGCGGCGTGGGAGGTGATGGCGAGCGCGGACCGCGATGCGATCGATCGCGTGTTCGCGAGCGCCGGCAAGGCGATCGCCGCCTACGAGCGCACGCTCGCGCCGCCGCACACGCGCTTCGACGACTACCTCGCCGGCGACCTGGAGGCGCTGACGAGCGCCGAGCGCGATGGCCTCCACGAGTACGCGGCCGATGGCTGCCTCGACTGTCACTTCGGGCCCGCGCTGAGCAACGGCGCGTTCCACGCGATCGGGATGCCCGGGCACGGCAGCGGCGCCGAGCTCGACGTGGGCCGCTCCGCCGCGCTCGCGCCCCTCACGAGCTCGGCGTTCCGGCGACAGGGCGCCTACTCCGATGCACCGGGCGAGCCGGATCCGCTCGCGGGGATCGCCTCGTTTCCGCCGTCGACGATCGGCGCGTTCCGCACGCCCACGCTGCGCGCGCTCTCCGCCACCGCGCCCTACGGGCACGCGGGCACGTTCGCGACGATCCGCGAGGTGGTCGTGCACTACGCGAACGTGCGGCGACCGAACGGCACGCCCGATCCGCGCGTCGCCGGCACGCTCGATCCCCACCTCGTCGGCTTCGACGAGGGCCAGCGCGTCGACGCGATCACGGCGTTCCTGGGGACCTTGTGAGGCGGAGCGCGCGCGCGTGCGCGCTATCATGCCGCGCATGAGATCTCGACGCGCCGCTCTCGCGCTGATCGGCTCGCTCACGCTCCTCGTCGCCGCGACGCCCGAGGCGAGCGCGTGCATCGGCCTGTCGGCCGAGGGCGTCGTGCCGGTGCGCGGGGAAGAGGCGCTCATCGCGTGGGACGAGGCGAGCCGCACCGAGCACTTCGTGCGGAGCGCGCGCTTCGATCGCATGGCGCGCGACTTCGGCTTCATCGTGCCGACGCCGAGCGAGCCGACGCTCACCGAGGTGAGCGAGCGCGTGTTCCATCGCCTCTTCGATCTCTATCGCCGCCCCGTGCGGCGCGCGGCGCCCGGCGCCCGCACGCGCTCGGCCGATGCGCTCGGAGGCCTCGGCGATGCGGGCGGTGTGGAGGTCGTGTCCGAGACGCAGGTCGCGGGCCTGACCGGCACGGTGCTGCGCGCCACGAGCCCGACCGCGCTCGACGCCTGGCTCACCGAGCACGGCTACGCCACCACGCCTGCGCTCGGCGCGTGGCTCGCACCGTACGTGGCCGGCGGCTGGTACCTCACGGCGTTCCGCGTCGATCCGGCGGGCGCGGCGGGCCCCGTCGCGATGCGCGCCGTCCGCATGAGCTTCCACGCCGAACGCGCGTTCTTCCCCTACAGCGAGCCGCAGACGGAGGGCCGGCGCCCGCGCCCGTTCCGCGTCAGCGTGGTCGCCGGCACGCGTGTGACGGCGCGCGTGGGCGACGAGCCGTGGAGCGCGCACGTGGGGTTCGCGCGCCGCACGAGCCGCCTGCACGCGATCCTTCGCGACGTGGTGCCCGACGAGGCCCTGGCCGAGACGCCGTGGATCACCACGTTCGACGAGCCGCGCTCGCTCCGCGGCACGAGCGATCTCTTCTTCGAGGCCTCGAGCGAGACCCGCGGCGTGGCCTCGCGCCTCGATCGCCAGATCCTCGCGTTCCGCGGCGCCCGCTGAGCCACGAGCACGCGCGTCGCGAGACGGGTCGGCGTGCGCTCTCGCACGTGTGCGTCGCAGGCTCGTGGGTTGCCGGCCACAGTCCCGGGATGCGCATCGCCGTCGCTCTCGCGTCCGTCGCCAGCCTCGCTTTCCTTCCCGCTTGCGCGTCGACACCGGCCAGCACCGACGCGGCCGCCGGTCCCGACACCGGAGGCCGCGACGCCGCGACGTACGACGCAGGAAGCGATGCGGCACCGATCGAGCCCGACGCGCACGTGCCGGCCGACGTGGGAGTCGACGCGGCCTCGTTCGATGCAGGCCCGCCGTGCGAGACGCCGATCCGCTGGACGGCCGACACCACGACCGAGGCATCGGCGACCGCCGCCGCCAGGGCGCTCTCGGCGACCGCGATGCCGACGTGGAACCATGCGCGCGCGACGTTCGAGACCATCCTGATGCTGAACCTCCCCGTCGCGTGCCCGGACGGCGAGGACCTCTGGCAGGCCGCGCTGATCCCGTTCATCGAGGCGCACCCGGACGTGCTCCAGATCGATCTCGACGAGTGGCGCGCTCCGAGCAGCTATCCCTGCACCTCCGTCGGCACGTCGATCGACTTCGCGCGCCTCGATCGCGAGGGCTTCGGCCCGGGAACGGTCGCCCACGACTTCGTGAGCTTCGTGATCGTGCGCGAGCCGAGCGGCGTGGTGCTCCGCGGCTTCATCGGCAACTACCTGCCGCCGGTGCCCGCCGCGGTGGCGGACGAGATGTCCCGCTGCGGCGGGCTCTCGCTCGCGCGCGCGAGAGAGGCCGCGCTCGATGCGACGTACCCGTACTCGACCTTCTTCCACTGCACTCCCACGGGCTCCGGCACGTACACGCCCGGCGCGCTCGACGTCGTCGCGCTCGATCCGCCGATCTGGTCGTGGACCGAGAGCGCCGACGGCACGGGCGTGGAGCTGACCTCCGAGCAGCCCGCGACGCTGACGATCGACCCGAGCTATGTCACGCCGGAGCTGACCGCGAGCGACACGAACTGCCCCTCCGCCGACGGAGACACGCGCGTCTACGGCTTCCGCCTGATCTTCGACAGCGCCACCGGAGAGCTGCTCACGAAGCTCCCCGGCATCGGCTGCATCGTGTGCTGAGCCGACGCGCCGCTCTCTCCACGCCCTCTCTCTGACCGAGGCACGCGCCGTCGCGCCCGCGACCGAGCGCGCGAGGCCCGTGGCGCGCGTGCCCGCAGCGTGGGGGGGGCGTGTGGCACGACGCATCACCTCGCCCACAGGCCCTCCATCCCCGAACGGCCCCGGCGTGCAGAAGCTGTCGGCGTGACACCGACGCTACTACCATGGGCCCGTCGAGGCCGAGGGGGGAGCGGCGACGATGAGCCAGATCGCGAGGACAGGCGCCGGGGTCGAGACCGAGGGCCCGAGCGGGGGCTTCGGCGCGTGGGTCGATCATCTGCAGGAAGCGGTCGTCCTCGCCGAGCCCGACGGCACGCTCGTGCACTGGAACCTCGCCGCGCGCTCGCTGCACGAGATCGAGGATGCGGACGACGTTCACGTTCAGTTCGCGTCGCTGGCGTCCAAGTTCGAGCTGCTCTCCGAGGACACTCCGCTGCCGCCGGATCAGTGGCCGCTCGCGCGTGTCCTTCGCGGAGAGCACGTCCGCGCCGTCGAGCTCCGCGTTCGCCGTCACGATCGCGCGTGGGAGCGCGTGCTGCGCTACGCCGGCTCCCTCGTGCCCTGGGGCGATGGCCGACGGCTCGCGCTCCTCAGCATCGTGGACGTCACCGAGTCGAGGCGTGCGCTCGACGAGATGCGGCAGAGCGAAGAGCGCCTTCGCCTCGCGAACGCGCTCGGAGGCATCGGCACCTACGACATCGACTATCGGACCGGCCGCGCCGAGCTGTCACCGGAGCTGCTGCAGCTCTACGGCGTCTCTCAGGGCAGCCCCGACAAGCTCGCCGAGCTGATGGAACGCGTCGACTCGGCCGACCGCGCGAACATCACTCGCATCTTCGATGCCACCGCCAACGGCGACGAGGCGATCGCTCGCGCGGAGATCCGCCTCACGCTTCCTTCCGGCGAATCGCGGTGGCTCGCCTGGGCCGGGCGCCGCTACTACGACGAGCACGACGGGACGCGACGCCTGACCCGCGCGGTCGGCGCGGCCTTCGACGTCACCGCCCACCGCCGTGCGCAGCAGCGGCTCGCGACGCGGAATGCGGTGGCCGCCGCGCTCGCGGAGTCCACGAGCCTGAGCGCCGTCACGCCACGCGTGATGGGCGCGATCTGCGAGTCCGAAGGCTGGGACGTCGGCGAGATCTGGCAGCTCGACGCTGCGGCCGGCGTTCTCCGTTGCGTCGAGACGTGGGCGCGACCGGGACGAGGGCTCGGCTCCTTCTGCGAGCTGAGCCGATCGATCTGCTTCGCGCGCGGCGAAGGACTGCCGGGCCGGGTGTGGAGCAGCGGCGTCCCCTCGGCGATCCCGCGGCTCGCCGACGACGCGAGCTTCCTGCGACGCGGCCCCGCGGCGGCGCACGGCCTGACGAGCGCGTTCGCGTTTCCGATCGGGCCACCGGCGGACCTCTTCGGGGTCGTCGTCTTCCTCGGGCCGCGGCCGATCCACCTCGACGCGGAGATGCGCGAGTCCTTCGAGGCCATCGCGCGAAAGATCGAGGCGTTCGTGGCGCGCATGCGCGCGGAGGCGGCGCGCGCGTTGCTCGAGGAGCAGCTGCGTCATGCGCAGAAGATGGAGGCCATCGGACAGCTCTCGGGCGGCATCGCGCACGACTTCAACAACCTGCTCAACGTCATCATCGCGAGCTTGCAGCTCGCGCGGGCCCCGGACGCCGACGCAGCGGAGAAGGCGAGCTTGCTGGCCGACGCCGAGCTCGCCTCGCACCGCGCCACGGATCTGGTGGCCCAGATCCTCGCCTTCGCGCGACAGCGGCCCGAGCGCCGGGTGGTGACCTCGCTCGCGCGGGTGGTGGCCGAGAGCATGAAGCTGCTCCGCGCGACGATCCCGGCCGGGGTGTCGCTCGAGACGAGCGCTCCCGAGGACCTGCCGGCGATCCACGCCGACGAGACCGCGCTGCAGCAGGTGGTGATGAACCTCTGCACGAACGCGTGGCACGCGCTCGAGGGCAGGCCCGGGGCGGTGTCGGTGGGCCTCGACGCGGTCTCGCTCGATGCCGCGTCCGCCGAGCGCCTCCAGCCCGGGCTCCGCCCCGGGCGCTACGTGCGGCTCCGCGTCGAGGATCGCGGCAAGGGCATGAGCAAGGAGACGCTCTCGCGCATCTTCGATCCGTTCTTCACGACCAAGCCCACCGGACGCGGCACGGGGCTCGGGCTCTCGGTGGTGCACGGGATCGTGCGCTCGCACGAGGGCGCCATCCGTGTCGAGAGCCGCCTGGGCGTGGGCTCGACCTTCGAGGTGTTCTTCCCGGCGGTCGATGCATCGCCGGCCGCGTCCGCGCGGGGCTCGACCCCGCCGCCGCCGGCGACGGCCGTCGCCCCCCGTCGGATCCTCTATCTCGACGACGAAGAAGCGCTGGGCAAGACGGCGTCCCTCGCGCTGCGGCGTCGCGGCTATCACGTGACGGCGCTGAGCAGCGCGGTCGAGGCGCTGCGGCTCCTGCACGCCGAGCCCGAGCGCTTCGATCTGATCATCACCGACATGAACATGCCCGACCTCTCCGGGATGGACGTGCTCGTGGAGGCCCGGAGACTGCGCCCCACGCAGCGCGTGATCATGGTGACGGGCTACGCACCGCCCGAGCTGCGCGAGCGCGCGAACGCGCTCGGGGTGTGGGCCGTGCTCCCCAAGCCGTGGTCGGTGAGCGAGCTCGTCGACGCGGTCGGGCGCGCTCTGGAGTCGTGAGCCCTGCGCGAGGGCGAGGCGCAGCGCATCGGGCGCCGGCATGGCTCCCCGCTCGACGGCGGCCTGGGCTGCGCTCGTCGGCGCTCGTCAGGCGCGCGTCCGGCTCAGCCGTCGAGCGCTTCGCGCACGCGCACGAGGAGCTGCTGCGGCGAGAACGGCTTGCGCAGGACCTGCGAGCTCTCGATGGCCTTGCCCACGGCCTCGGCCTGCGAGTCGTCGAAGTAGCCCGTCGTGTAGAGCACGGGGAGGTCGGGACGCTTGGCCCGCGCGCGCGTCGCGAGGCCGACGCCGTCGAGCTCCGGCATCACCACGTCGGTCAGCAGCAGGTCGACGCTCGCCGGATCGCGGTCGAGCAGCTCCAGCGCCTCGAGAGGCCCGTCGGCCTGGACGACGCGGTAGCCCCCGCGCTCGAGCACGTGGCACACGATCCGACGGAGCGCCTCCTCGTCCTCCACGACGAGGATCGTCTCGTGGCCGCACGGATCGACGTCGGCAGACCCCGGCTTCTCGGCCACCGCCGGCTCCCCGGTCATCGGCACGTAGATCGTGAACATGGTGCCGATGCCCACCTGGCTGGTCACGTCGATCGCGCCGTTCGCCTGGTGCACGACGCCGTACACCACCGCGAGGCCGAGGCCCGTTCCCTTGCCGCGCGGCTTGGTGGTGAAGAAAGGATCGAAGATGCGCGAGCGCACCTCCTCGGTCATGCCCGTGCCCGAGTCGCGCACGCGCAGGAACGCGTGGGTGCCCGGCGAGAGCCCGCGCTGCGCGGCCTCGCGCGCGTCGAGCTCGGCGCGCCCCGTCGCGATCTCGAGCTCGCCGCCCTGCGGCATCGCGTCGCGCGCGTTGATCGCGAGGTTCAGGAGCACCTGCGTCCACTGGCCCGGGTCGATCCGCACCGGCGTGTGCGCAGGATCGAGACGCGTGCGCACGCGGACGTCCTCCCCGATGACGCGCACGAGCAGTTTCTGCGTCTCGGTGACCATCTCGCCGAGCTCCATCACGCGCGGCTCGACGAGCTCTTCGCGGCTGAAGGCGAGGAGCTGGCGCGTGAGCGACGTGCCGCGGCGACCCACTTCCAGCATGGAGCCGAGCAGCTCGCGCCCGTCTTCCGACACCGCGGGCTCTTCGCGCACGAGCTCCGCGGCGGTGATCGCCACCGTGAGCAGGTTGTTGAAGTCGTGCGCGATGCCGCCCGCGAGCCTTCCCAGCGATTCCATGCGCTGCGCCTGGCGCAGGCTGTCTTCCAGCGTGCGGCGCCCCGTGATGTCCTCGGCCACGCCGGCGACGCGCACGACCGTTCCGTCGGGCGCGCGCACGGGGAAGGCGCGGTCGTGGATCCAGCGGACGGAGCCGTCGGGCCGGATCACCCGGTACTCGAGGTCGTATCGACCGGCCGCTTGGGCCGGCAGTGCATCGAGCACGCGCGCCCGGTCCTCGACGTGGATCGCGTCGAGCCACGAGCGCGGATGCTGGTAGAGCTCCGCGAGAGAGCGCCCGAAGATCGTCTCGTAGGCCGGGCTCGCGTAGAGGATCTCGTTCTTCGCGATGTCCGTCATCCAGAACACTTCGCGGATCGACTCGGCGATCTGACGGAAGCGCTCCTCGCTGGCCCGCAGGGCTTGCTCTCGCTCGAGCCTCTCCGCCGCTGCGCGTCTCTCGTTCGTCACGTCGTGCATGACGACCTGGAACGCGCCGCGCCCTCGGTAGCTCGTCGCCACGGCGGAGACCTCGACGTCCCTCGGCGCGGCGCCGTCGAAGCGCATGGTGCGAATCGGATAGCGGTGGCTCACCGACTCGCCGCGCTCGAGCGCGGCGATGCGGAGCCGGATCGCGTCGTGCGACGCGGGATGCACGATGTCCCACACGCTCCGCCCCACGAGGTCCTCCGCGCTGTGGACGCCGAAGAGGACGCACGCAGCCGGGTTCGCGAACGCGACGCGGTGGTCTTGATTGAGGAGCACCGCGTCGGGCGTGAGCTCGAAGAGCCGCCGGTAGCGCCCCTCGCTCTCGCTCAGCGCGCGCCGCGCCTCCACGGCCTCGGTCACGTCCTCGGAGGACATGATGAGCCCGCCGATCTCTCCCGTGTCGGTGCGCCACGGATGGCAGGCCCAGCGGAGCCACATCCGCTTGCCGTCGGCCCGGACGAACTCGTCTGCCTCGGCGTTCAGCGCTTCGCCGGCGAGCGCGCGGCGGTGCACCTCGCGCCACGCGTCGGGGATCTCGGGCACCACGTCGTAGTGGCGGAGGCCGGTGAGATCCGTGCGGCCGCCTCCGAATTCGCGGAGCCAGAGCCGGCTCGTGGCGATGTAGCGGAGCTCGCGATCGAAGATCGCGATGCTCGCCGTCGCGTCGCTGATGAAGCGCGCGGCGAGGCTCGAGAGCGGCCCGAGCACGGAGTCCGCTTCGACCGTAGAACGAGAGTCACCCACCGAGGTCCACGTAGCCACGCATCGGCCGTTCTCCACGAGAACTCGAGCCGCGCGCGCGGACGGCAAGGCGGAGTGGCACGATCCCGAGGAATTTCGCGGCGTGTTGCGATCGATTGCGTCGCCGCCGTGCTCGCGCGAGCTCGCGGAGGCTGGAGCGGCGACGCGACGCGACGCAGGGTCGCTCCCTCGACGGGCGACGAGCTCATCGCCGTCACTCGCCGCCGTCGATGACCCCGCGGACGCGGGTCAGGAGCTGCTGCGGAGTGAAGGGCTTGCGCAAGACCTGCGAGCTCTCGATGGCCTTGCCCACGGCCTCGGCCTGGGAGTCGTCGACGTAGCCGGTCGTGTACAGCACGCAGAGATCGGGACGCTTCGCGCGGGCACGCGCGGCGAGGCCGACGCCGTCGAGATCGGGCATCACCACGTCCGTCAGGAGCAGGTCGACGCTGCCCGGATCGCGGTCGAGCATCGCGAGCGCTTCGGGCGCGCTTCCGGTCTGCGCGACGCGATAGCCGCCGCGCTCGAGGACGTGGCTGACGATCCTCCGCAGCGCCTCGTCGTCCTCGACGACGAGGATCCTCTCGTTGCCGCGCACGGCGGCCTCGCTCGGGCCGCCCTTCTCGGGCACCGCCGCCTCGCGCGTGAGGGGGACGTAGATCGTGAACGTCGTCCCGACGCCGACGGTGCTGCTCACGTCGATGGCGCCGTCCGCCTGGTGCACGACGCCATACACGACCGCGAGCCCGAGGCCCGTGCCCTTGCCGCGGGGCTTGGTCGTGAAGAAGGGATCGAAGATGCGCGAGCGCACCTCCTCGGTCATCCCGCTGCCCGTATCGCGGACGCGGAGGAATGCGTAGGTCCCGGGCGAGACGCCCCGCTGCGCCGCCTCGCTGGCGTCGAGCTGCGCGCGCCCCGTCGCGATGTCGAGCTCGCCACCGCCCGGCATCGCGTCCCGCGCGTTGATCGCGAGGTTGAGCAGCACCTGGCTCCACTGGCCGGGGTCGATCCGGACGGGCGTGTGGTCGGGATCGATGCGCGTTCGTACGCGCACGTCCTCGCCGATGACGCGCACGAGCAGCTTCTGGGTGTCGGCCACCACCTCGCCGAGCTCCATCACGCGCGGCTCGACGAGCTCCTCGCGGCTGAAGGCGAGCAGCTGCCGCGTGAGGGAGGTGCCGCGGCGACCGACCTCGAGCATCGAGGCGAGCAGCTCGCGCCCCTCGTCCGAGACCGTGGGCTCTTCGCGCACGAGCTCGGCGGCGGTGATGGCCACCGTGAGCAGGTTGTTGAAGTCGTGCGCGATGCCGCCCGCGAGCCGGCCGAGCGACTCCATGCGCTGCGCCTGGCGCAGGCCGTCCTCGAGCGTGCGGCGCCCGGTGATGTCATCGGCGACGCCGGCGATGCGCACGACGGTCCCGTCGTCGGCGCGCACCGGGAAAGCGCGATCGTGGATCCAGCGCACGGCGCCGTCGGGGCGCACGATGCGGTACTCGAGGTCGTAGTGCCCGAGCGCCTGGCTCGGGAGCGCCTCGAGCACGCGCGGGCGGTCCTCCGGGTGGACCGCGTCGAGCCAGGAGCGAGGACGCGCGTACCGCTCGGCGATGCTCCGACCGAAGATCGTGGCGTACGCGGGGCTCACGTAGAGGAGCCGGTCCTCGGCGACGTCGGTCATCCAGAAGACTTCGCGGATGGCCTCCGTGAGCTGGCGGAAGCGCTCGTCGCTCTCGTCGCGCGCGCGATCGGCGGCGAGCTGCTTGCGGAGGTCGCGGTGGACCACGGTGTACTCGTCGCGCCCCCCGACCCGCGTGCGCGCGATGGACGCTTCGAGCGGGATCTCGGTCCCGTCCTTGTGCAGGCCGCGGATGGCCCGCGCGCCCATCCGCGTGGGCGCCGCGTCGCGCGCGACGAACGCCGCGACGAGCTGCGCGTGCCGCTCCCGCAACGCCGGCGGCACCAGCACCTCGACGCTCTGGCCGACGAGCTCGGCGGCCGTGTATCCGAAGAGGCTCTCGGCGGCCTCGTTCACGAGCACGATGCGCATCGCGTCGTCCAGCGTGACGACGGCGTCCATCGCGGTGTGCACGATGGCCGAAAGGCGCGCCTCGCTGTCGGCACGCGCGCGCTCGGCGCGGCGCTCTTCGGTGACGTCGCGCACGACCGCCTGGATTGCTGCGCGTCCACCGAAGGTCGTGGCGACCCCGGACACCTCGACCTCACGCCCGGGGCTCCCATCCAGCGAGCGCGTGCGGACGAGCGTTCGCTGCGGGATTTGGGTCCCCGCGGCGCAGCGCCGCGAGCCGCGCGTGGGCCCCATCGTGCTCGCTGGGCTCCACGAGCTCCCACACCGGCCGCCCGACCAGATCGTCGACCGACGCGGCATGGAAGAATGGCACCGAGGCGGCGTTCGCGTACACGACCCGATCGTCACAGTGGAGGAAGACCGCGTCCGGCAAGAGATCGACGAGCCGCCGGTAACGCGCATCGCTCTCGGCGAGCGCTTGGCGGGCCTGGACGCGCTCGGTCACGTCCTCGCTCGAGATCACGATGCCACCGATCTCGCCGGCCTCGGTTCGCCAGGGATGACAAGCCCAGCGCAGCCACATGCGCTCACCATCGGCCCGGACGAACTCGTCCTCCTCGGCGCTAAGGGACTCACCCGCGAGACACCGGCGGTGGACGGCGCGCAGCGACTCGGACAGCTCGGGGACGACGTCGTAGTGCCGGAGGCCGACCAGGTCAGCGCGGCCGCCGCCGAACTCGCGGATCCACTCTCGGCTCGTGGCGACGTATCGGAGATCGCGGTCGAAGATCGCGATGCTCGCGGCGGCGTCGTCGATGAAGCGCGCCGCGAGGCTCGAGAGCGACCCCAGCACGGGGCTCGCTTCGTGCGTGAAGGGAGAGTCACCCACCGTGAGCGTTGTACTCACGCATCGTCCGCTCGCGAGGGAGGATGAGACGCCCGCCGGGCGAGGACGCCCCACGCGCGCGCAAATGCAGGCCGTTTTCTCCCCTAGGGCGGCGGGGGTTGCGGTCAATTGCAGCTCCCGACTCGTGCTGGGCATCCACGGGCGTCGGCGCCGCGCGCATGCAAGACCGGCTCACGATGGCCTCGACCGACCCGACGCGTGCGGCGGACGAGCGCGACCTCCGGGCGCTCGCCGCGCTCTGGCACGAAGGATGGCGCGACGCGCACGGGGCCCTCGTTCCACCGGCACTTTCTGCCGATCGGACGCCGGAACACTTCCGCCGGCGGCTCGCCGCGGCCCTCGCCGACCTCCGCGTGGCGGGCCCGATCGGCGCGCCGCGAGGCTTCTTCCTGCTCGAGGGCGCCGAGCTCTCGCAGCTCTACGTGGACCGCACCGCGCGCGGCACCGGCCTCGCGGCCGCGTTGATCGCCGAGGCCGAGGCGCGCCTCGCCGCGTTCGGCGTCGAGCGCGCCTGGCTCGCGTGCGCCGTCGGCAACCATCGCGCCGCGCGCTTCTACGAGAAGTGCGGGTGGTCCCGGACGCGCATCGAGCCCTCCGAGGTCACCCTCGCGCACGGCACGATGCAGATCGACGTCTGGATCTACGAGAAGCACCTCGCGCGCAGCTGAGGGGCGCGCGAGGGAAGACGCCTGCGACGACGCGCCGCACCCGGGCTCACGCGCTCGGGAGGCCGACGAGCTGGCGGCTCACTCGGTCCAGGCGCGCAGCCACGGCATCGTCGTGCGCGACCGAGCCGCACCCGGAGAGGGAGGTGCGCTCGCGCGCGAGTCCATCGGCCACCACGGCCGAACCCCTGCGCGGCCGATGGCGAGAGCGGAGCCCGAGGACTCCGACGGGCCGCCGCGGCCGCGCTCGGCTAGCATCGCGTGATGAACTGGACAGCTCTTGGAGCCGTTCTCGGAATCTGCGCGTGGCCGATCATGGTAGGCGCGACGTGCGAGGGCTGCGCCACGCAACCCGTCGAGATGGACGACGGCGGGGCCGCCGATGCGACAATCGCGCGCGATGGTGAGAGCGATGCGGCCGACAGTGGGCGCGACGCGAATCGCCTCGATGGGGGGAGCGACGCGTTCCTCGAGATCGACGCCGACCCCGCGCCGGATGCCCATGCAGGCCCCGACGCCGCCGTGGAGCCGGACGCGTTCGCGGAGTCGGACGCGTTCGCGGAGTCGGACGCATTCGCGGAGTCGGACGCATTCGCGGAGTCGGACGCGTACTCGAATCCGGACGCCTACGTAGCGCCCGATGCGTACGTGTGTCCCGACGGAGATGGTGACGGCGTCTGTGACGCGATCGACGATTGCCCCGCGGTGGCTGATCCTCTGCAGCTCGATGCCGACCGCGATTGGATCGGCGATGCGTGCGACGCGTGCTCCGGGAGCGAGCCCTTCGAGGTCTGCGGCGATTGCGTCGACCAAGATTGTGACGGCCTGATCGACGAACAACCATGCGCCTTTCGGCGCCTCGTGGCGGTCACGGCGGCGGCCGGCGACGTCGGCGCGGGCCGATCGACGGACTTGCCGATTGATCATGCTTGGCTCGTCTCGACCGGATCGAGCACGCCGTCGGGAAACGACCTTCGCCTCTACGTTCGCGACACCAGCGCTCGTTGCGACGACCACGACCCGAGCGCGTGCTGGACGGAGCTCGACGTCGCCGCCGCTCCTGGCTTCAACTCGGCCTCGACGGTGCTCCGGTTCGCGACGTACGCGGCGATTCCGTCCGGGCAGACGAGCCTCGAGTACGCGCTCTACAACAACGTCGGGACCGGTTTTCCGAGGCGAGGAGTCGTCCCGACCGGATCGGGCTCGGCCGCGTCGGCCGCGATCGGCGCGCGGGAGCCGCTCGGTGCCTCGTGCGTGCCGGCGGAGCTCACGCTCACGTACCCGATGGACGAGCCTCCGGGAGCGACGAGCGCGCACGAGGTGGGTGGGGGGCTCCCGTTCGCGTTGATCACGGTTGAGGCGAGCCCGACCTTCGGCGACGCGCTCCCGGGCCAAGGCTCGATGCTCTTCTCGGCAAGCGCGGGGCGCGCGACCGCCGGCCCCTTCAACTCTCTCCCGAACGGAACGACGGCGACGTTCGAGCTGACGATCACCGGCACGCCCGTGAGCCGTCCCACCATGTCGCTACTGTCGGTGGAGAGCGGCAGCGCGATGCCGTTCGAGCTTCGCATCTCGAACGGGCGCGTCCTCGAAGCCGCGAGCGACGGCATCGTCCTCGGACGCTGGAATCTCGACCTCGCCACCGTGGGTCGGACGGTGTTGCATGTGATCTACGACTCGAACGTGGTCTCCACGCAGCGCGTGCTTGCGTTCCGCGACGGTGTAGAGCTGACACGAACGTCTGGCGCGGCGCCAGCGAGTGGAGCTCCTCTCGCGCTCCGCTCGACCACCTGGACTCTCGGCAATTCGAGCTCTGGCGGGAGCCCGCTGATCGGCTCGGTCGGGTGGCTCGCGTACTCGGACAGCGTGCTCCCCAGGCACCGCGTGGCCGAACGCGCTCGCGCGCTCCTGCACGCCGACGACCCCTAGTGTCGCTGCCCGAGGCTCCTATGAGCACGCGCTCGGCTCACGCGCTCGGGAGGCCGACGAGCTGGCGGCTCACTCGGTCCAGGCGCGCCGCCACGGCGTCGTCGTGCGCGATCGGGTTCGGTGAGCGGAGCGGCCAGCCGCCCGCGTTGGCCGCCTTGTCGCGGTACATCCCGAGCTGGCTGAAGTACGCCCCCGAGTGCGCCTCGACCTCGGGCGAGAGGAGCGCGTAGAGCGTCGTCTGCGTGCCCTCCCACGGCTCGATCATCCCGGCGAGGCGCAGGAACGGGCGGAGCACGGTGTCCTGCATCCACACGGGCAAGGACGAGCGGATCAGGTTCGTGCGCACCCACCCGGGATGGACGCTCACGGCCGTGATGCCGCGCGCCCGGACGCGCTCGGCGAGGTGCTTGGCGTGCAGCACGTTCGCGAGCTTCGACTGCGCGTAGGCCTCCCAGCCGTCGTACTTGCGCCGCTCGAAGCCGAGATCGTCGAAGTCGATGCGGCCCTCCCGGCCCTGCGCGACGTCGTGATAGCAGCTCGAGAGCACCACGACGCGCGAGGGCGCGCCCTTCTCGAGGGCCGGCAGGAGCAGCTCGGTGAGGAGGAAGTGCCCGAGGTGGTTCGTGCCGAGCTGGGTCTCGAAGCCGTCCTTCGTCTTGCCGCGCGGGGTGTTCATCACGCCCGCATTCGCCACGAGACCGTGGATCGCCGGGTGCTTGGCCGAGACCTCGGCGGCGAACGCGCGCACCGACGCGAGGCTGGCGAGGTCCAGCGCCACGACCTCGATCCTTCCGCGCGCATCGGCGCTGGCCTGCGCGCGCGCCTTCTCGCCCTCTTCGGGCCGGCGGCACGCGAGCACCACGGTCGCGCCCTGCTTGGCGAGCTGGAGCACGGTGACGAGCCCGATCCCGGAGTTGCCTCCGGTCACGACGTAGGTCTTCCCGGTCAGGTCGCGGGCGAGCAGCTCGGGCGGGCACATCTTGGGCGTGGGCATGGCGGGCCTCCTCGGCGCGCGAGGGCGGCGCCGTGCGCCCTTTTTAGTGACCGCCGGTCTCTTGTCAAGCGACCGATGGTCACTTCGCTCCGTTGCGCTACGCTGCGGCCGATGACCCGTCGCTTCGTGCGGGCGCGCAAGCCCGAGCACAAGGACGAGCGGCGCGCGCAGCTGCTCGGCACCGCGCGCGCGATGCTGGAGGCGGGCCTGCCGCTGCGCGATCTGTCGCTGAACGAGCTCGCCCGGCGCGCCGGCATGGCGAAGGCGAACGTCTATCGCTACTTCGAGACCCGCGAGGCCGTGCTGCTCGAGCTCTTGCGCGAGGAGCTCGGGCGCTGGATCGGGGCCGTCGATGCCGATCTCGCGCGGGGGCGCGCGCCGCTCTCGCTCGACACGATGATCGCGCGGCTGACGCGCGCGCTGGCGGAGGAGCCACTGCTCTCGGCGCTGCTCGCAGCGCTTCCGTCGGTGCTCGAGCAGAACCTCAGCGAGGACGCCATCCGCTCGTTCAAGCGCGAGGCGATGAGGGGCCTCTCGGAGCTCGGCGTGCTGCTCCACGCGCGCTGTCCCGCGCTCTCGGCGCACGCGTGGACGGGCCTGCTCGACGACGTCGCCACCGTGGTGGCCGGGCTCCACCCGGCGACGCATCCTTCGGAGGCCGCCGCCCGCGTGCTCGACGACCCGGAGCTGGTCTTCTTCCGCAAGGACTACGAGCGCGAGCTCCGCCGCTACGTGCGCGCCCTCGCCGCCGATCGCGCGCGCTGAGCTGCGCGCCGCGGCGATCTGGCCATCTCGCTCAGCCGCGTCGGAGCTCGTAGACCGCGATGGGTCGCGTCCCGGACGCCACCTCGACCGACCACTTCGCGAGGCCCACGCGCCAGCCGGCGGCGCTCATCGTCTCGAGGATCGGCAGGCTCTGCTCGCGGAAGGGATCGGAGAAGAGCACCACGCCGCCGGGAGAGAGAAACGCGTCGCACATCGCGTGCAGGCGCGCGTGCATGTTCGTCGCGTAGAGCACGTCGGAGCCGAGGAGCACGTCGAAGCGCTCGGCGGGCTCGAACGACTCCCACTCCGCGAGCTCGAACGAGAGGCTCGCGACGCCGTTGCGCTCCGCGTTGATGCGGCCGACGTGGAGGGCGACCTCGTTCCGATCGGTGGCGAGGACGCGCGCGCCGAGGCTCGCCGCGACGATGCCGGGGACCGCGGTGCCGGCGCCGAGCTCGAGCACGCGCTTGCCCGGCAGCTCCGCGGCGCGGGCCGCCACCTCGTGCGCGAGCGCGATCGAGGCCGGCCAGAGCATGACGCCGTAGGGCAGCGCGCCCTCTTCGCGGGCGAGGAAGCGCTGCTCGTCCTCACGCGTGAGCAGCGCGCCCGTGTGGAGGAAGGAGAAGGTGCGGCCGGCGAGCGCGAGGCGGTACTCGTGGAGCGGGATGTCGCCCACCGAGGTCTGGAGAACGGGCGTGGGCGTCATGGGGCGCGCAGCATACTCGCGCATCAGCGATCGAGCGCGCGCGGCCTGTTCGCGGCTGGTGAGCGACGTCGACGTGTCTAGTACAGCGGCGGATGCTGGAGACGGTTCAGGCAGGCCTCGGCACGGCCATCGAGTGGCTCCGGCTCGGCGTGGAGCTGGTCGGCGCGCTCGTCCTCGCCACGGGCGTCGTGCTCTCGCTCGTGCGCCTGGTGCGCGGCGTCGTGAAGGACGGCGGCAAGGACTTCACCGACGTGCGCCTGATGCTCGCGCGCTACCTGGTGCTCGCGCTCGAGCTGCAGCTCGCCTCGGACATCCTCTCCTCGGCCGTCGCCCCCACCTGGGACCGGATCGGCAAGCTCGCCGCGATCGCCGTGATCCGAACGCTGCTGAACTACTTCCTCACGCGCGAGATGCGCGAGGTGCACGCGCACGCGAGCCGCGACGCCAGCGGCTGATCAGGGCCCGCGGCTCGGCAGGTCGATCCAGGCGAGCGCAGCGTCGGCGAACGACTGCGCCATGCGATCGACCTCGTCGCGCGCGCGCCCTTCGCTCGTGATCTCCTCGGCGAGCGCCTTCATCGTGGTCACGAGGAAGTCGGCGGCGAAGACGCGCTCGGCGGGCGTCCGGGCCGGCATCAACGCAGCGAAGAACGGGTCGAGCGTCGCCGCGACGCGCGCGCGATGGGCCGCCGCTTCGGGGCTGGTGCGGAACGCGACGCCCGCCTCGTCCAGCGCGGCGCGCAAGCGGGCCTCCTGCCTCTCCGATCGGAAGAACTGGACCACGAGGCGGCGCAGGCGGTCGCGTGGTGGCACGCGCTCGTCCCCGAGCGCGTCGGAGAGGACGCTCCAGGTCTCCTGCCACTCGTCGGTCTGGAGCCGGAACAGCAGCGCCTCCTTGCTCTCGAAGTACTGATAGAGGGAGCCCACGCTGACGCCGGCCTCGCGCGCGACGCGCACGGTGCCGAAACGCACGGGCCCCTCGCGCCCCAGAACGCGAATCGCCGCCTCCAGCACGTCGCTCACGAGCGCCGACGAGCGCGCCTGTCGCGGCTCCTTCCGGGCCGTGCGCACGGGCTCGCGCGCCTTCGTCTTCGCGCGCGGGCGCTTCGGTCCACGAACACGAATCACCACGGACGACGTTGTGACCCATCGTGCTCCGCATGACGAGCACCCTCGATTCCCCTCGCGTCCGTGACCTCCTCGATCGCCTCTTCGCCGATGCGCGCGCGACCGACGCGCCGATGCGCGCCGAGCTGATGCGCCTCTCACCGGAGGACCGCGCCGCCTTCCTGTCGCGTGCGCGCGACGACTACCGCGGCTTCTACGGCGCGGCCCGCGGGCTCTTTCTCCCCGTCTCGCCCGAGACCGGGCGCCTCCTCTACGCGCTCGGGCGCGCGTCGCGCGCGCGGCACGTCGTCGAGTTCGGCACCTCGTTCGGGCTCAGCACGATCTGCCTCGCGGCCGCGCTCCGCGACAACGGCGGCGGCCAGCTCATCGGCACCGAGCTCGAGCCGAGCAAGGCGGCCCGCGCGCGGGAGAACCTCGCTGCAGCGGGCCTCGACGATCTCGTGGAGGTGCGCGAAGGCGATGCGCTCGCGTCGCTCGCCCGCGATCTGCCGAGCACGGTCGATCTCGTGCTCCTCGATGGGGCGAAGGTGCTCTATCCCCTCGTGCTCGACATCCTGGAGCCGCACCTGCGCGCGGGCAGCGTGCTCGTCGCCGACAACGCGGACGACAGCCCCGACTACGTCACGCGCGTGCGCACGAGCGGCATCTACGTGTCCTCGCCGTTCGGTCCCGACGTGGAGGTCAGCGTGCGCACCTGAAGGATCGCCTCGCCGATCGCGCGATCGCTCGACCCAAGACGATGCGATCGACGCGGGCGCGGTCCTGTGCGGGGACCGCTCACTGGGGCACGTAGCGCTCGAGGCCCACGGCGCCGGCCACGACCTCGTCAGGCGTCAGGCGCATCGGGATCGTGCGGTTGGCGAGCCAGAGGCGCACCTGGTCGTCGAAGTGGTCGTCGTTCGGCGTGCCGCTCTGGCCGCCGGGGAGGATCGTCTCGGCGCGCATGCCATCGGGGCCCAGCGCCACGACCATGCGGAACACCGGGCCGGAGCCGCACGTCCAGTCGTTCAGATCGAAGCCGGGGTTGCAGGCGTCGACCTCGAGGTGATCGCCCGGCCGCGGGAAGTGCGGCAGCTGGTAGCGCGGATCGCCCGCCACGATGCCGGGCGCGAGCGGGATGTTCCGCGGCGAGATCTGGAACATGTCGAGCAGCAGCGAGAGCGCCGGGTCGTCGCTCGCGCCGAGCTGCGAGCCGATGAGCGAGTCGAAGCGAACCATGTGGCGCAGACCCCAGCGGAACGAGTCGAAGTCGGTGCTGCCGTAGCCGCCGTAGCCGGGCATCGTGGGCGCGCTGCGCAGATGCGAGAGCGCGGTGTCGACGGCGCGGAGCGCGATCTCCTGGCTCGACTCGATCTCGGGCGTCGTGGTGTCGTCGAAGAACGCGCTCTCGTTCGTCGTCGGATCGAAGCTCCCGAGGTGGTTCGTGTTCCCGGCGCCGCGCCCGGTGAGAATCAACCGCATCGTGCGCGTCGTGAACGTGTCGCCCGTCGGGCCCGTCGTGATGCCGCCCGGGATGTGCTCGTCGTCGAGCACGCCGCGCACGAACGAGGTGAGCCACGCGTGGAAGATCGTCGTCGCGACGCTGTCCTCCGCGTCGCCCGGCTGCACCATCGAGTAGAACGAGTCGACGCCCGACGGCGTGTCGAGCCCGCCCGTCTGCCATGCGATCACGCGGCGCTCGACCTCTTCGTAGTCGCTCTGGTGCGCCGTCCACGACGCGGCCATGCGCGCCTCGGGCGTGCCGGCCGTCGGCGAGCCCGCCGCCGCCGTGCGCGCGGCGCCGATCGCCTCGAGCAGGTACGGCAGGAAGTCCTCGGCGAGGTTCGAGTGGTGATCGCCCTGCAGATCCTGCATCTCCTCGAACGTCGCCGTGTGGCCCGCGATCGCCGACGAGAGGCGCGTCTCGATGCGCGAAGCGCGGTAGCCCTCGATCCACGGCCCGCCGATGTAGTACGGGTCGTCGAAGAGATCGTCGTCGCTCGTGATGTTGCCGGGGTCGTTGTTCGCGTGGTGCACGTACTGGCGCGCCGGATCGAGCGCCTGCGGCCATTGGTCGAAGGGCACCGCGCACGCCGTCGGCCCACCGCTCGCCGCCGCGGCCTCGTCGACGCGACCGTCGGCGTCGAGCGGGATGTGCCACGCGCCGTAGAGCGTTCCGTCGAGCAGCTGCCGCGGATCGGCGCCCTCGATCCACACGTTCGTGCTCGCGTCGCGCGGCAGGTACGAGCGACACGGCACGGCGTGGTACGCCGAGTGGAACACCGAGCCGGTCGAGTCGGCGGCCGTCATCGCGCCGCCGTAGCCGATGAAGTGGCGCATCGCGGCCTGGTAGTCCTCGACCGTCGAGGCCTCGCCGAAGAGGCGGAACGCGCGCAGCAACGTGCCGCCGTCGAAGGGGCCGTAGTAGAACGAGACCGCGCTCACGACGCCGTCGCCGTCCACGTCGCCGGGCACGATCAGATCGCCCATCACGTTCAGGCGCGCTTCGCCCGGGGCGAGCACCTCGTCGACCGTCGTGGGCCGGCCCTCGATCGAGCTGATCCAGCGGCCGTCGAAGGTCTCGAAGCGCGGAATCATCTCGGTGCGGCCGACGCTGCCGAGCGCGTCGATGTTCGCGACGATGAACTGCTCGTCGACGCGTCGGACCGGGTGCTGCGTGCCGCCGAAGAGCGTGGAGGCCGGAAGGCCATCGGCGCCGAGCGTGACCTCCTCGCGGTACCAGTCGGTCACGTCCGCGAAGAACGCCGTCTGCGACCACGCGATGCGGCCGTTCGTCCCGACGCCCATCGCCGGAAGACCCGGAATCGTGGCGCCCACGATGCGCGTCGTCTCGCCCTCGGCGCTGCCCATGAGCACCGTGTCGAGGCCGGCCTGCCAGAAGAGCGAAGGCACGCTGAGCTCGAGGTGGCCGTCGCCCGCGAGGAGCGCGCGACCGTCGGGCGTCGCCGAGCCCATCACGGCCCAGGCGTTCGAGCCGTAGCCCTCCGCCGGATCGCGGCGGCTGCGCGAGGTGAGCCGATCGAGGTGCGTGGTGAGGCGACCGACGACGCCGCGCTCGGGCAGGCGCGCGCCGCCGAAGAAGGGACGCGCCGGCGCCGTGATCTCGAGCGGTCGCGCGCCCGTGCCCGCCGTGTCGAGCCCCCAGCCGAGCGCCGAGCTCGAGAGGCGCGGCTGTGCGTAGCGGTTCGCGATCTCGTCGCGCACGCCCGCGAGGCGCAGGTCGCGATTCGGCAGGCCCGCGAACAGACCATCGATGCCGGCGAGCGCAGCCGTGTGCCCGACGTCGCCACCCTCGAAGCTCGTCCCGTAGAGGACGCTCGCGCCGGTCGCGGCGACGTCGCGTCGCGTCCAGTGCGTCATGAGATCGGCCGCCGCCACGTGCAGGAGCGGCGCCGCGAGCATGATCTCGCGCGGCGTGGGGAGCTGGCGCGCGATGACGGCGTCGACGTAGGCGTTGATGCCTTCGGCGAAGGCATCGAACTCGGCCGCTTCCTCGGTCGACAGGCCCTGCTCGTAGAGATCGGCCATGTGGCCCGCGCCCGTCATGCGGTTCTCGAGGTCGGTCGAGAGCGCGGCGTCGCCGAGCAGCTCGGAGATGCGCCCCTCCGACAGGCGGCGCGTCAGGTCCATCTGGAACCAGCGGTCGCGCGCCATGATGAAGCCGAGCACGCGCAGCGCGTCGAGCCGGTTGCGTGCGTAGACGTGCGGGACGTTCATCTCGGTGCGCACGACGAACGCATCCTCGGAGAGCCCGCCGATCACGCGTCGATCGGTCTGCGGAATCCCGGCGAGCGCGGACGGCGGCGGCGGATCGTCGAAGGCGGCGTCGTTGCCGACGTCCTCGGTGGGCGTGCTGCCATCGAAGCCTCCGTCCTGATCCGTAGGCGGCGGACTGGTGCTGCACGAGCAGCCCGAGAGGACGAGGATCGACGTGGCCAAGAGCGAAGCGCGCGTTCCGAGCATCCGGGCATGATGGCAGAGGTCGCCGCGTGGCGGACAGAGGCGAGGGCCCGCCGCCCGAGCGCTCCCTCACCACCCGTGCGACGGAGCGGTGCGCGATGCACCCGCCGCGCGATGGGATGGCACGAAGGGCCGGTGCGGGACGTAGAAGGACCTGCATGGTAGACGAGGCGCCGATGGGCGATCGACGAGCACGATCGTGGAGCGGCCTCGGCCTGGCGCTCGCGCTCGCGCTGCCGGGGGCTTCCGCGAGCCAGGCGCCCGATCTCGCCACGCTCCGGGCGCGCGCGGCGGCGAGCCCCGAGGACGACCATGCCGCGTGCGAGCTCGCCTTCGCGCTGGTGACCGCCGGGCAGAGCGCGGAGGCCGTGACCGTCGCGACGCCGGCGATCGCGCGGCTCCGCGCGCAGCCGGGCGCGGCGCCGCGCCGCACGCTGGGCGCCTGCCTCTACAACCGCGGGCGCGCGCACGAGACGCTCGGGCAGACGAACGAGACGATCGTCGACTACGCCGACTCGCTCGATCTGCGACCGAACGAGACGGTCGCGAATCGATTGCACACGCTCGTGCCCGACGCGCCGGCCGACCCGCCGCTCGCCGCGATCGCCGCGACGGTGCCCGACTTCGTGCTCGGCGCGGAGACGACGGTGACGCGCGCGCGCGACGCCGCGGGCCACGCCTGGCTCTTCGTGACGAGCTCCCGCGGCGAGAGCCCGATGCTCGTGGCGATCACGCGGCCTTGCGGCGAGCCGCGCGCGATCGAGCTCGACCGCGCCTGGTTCGACAACTACGGCACGGTCTCGGTCGATCGCGCGAGCGCGCGCCGGCTCGGCGCGCTCGACGCGATCGTCGTGGAGGTCGGGGGCGCCGGCGATGCGACGTGCCACCGGATGGATGGCGTGATGGACGCCGAGCACGAGGCCACCGCCGTCGCGTGGATCGACGCGTGCACGATCGCCTCGCGGACGTTCGTCTCGCAAGAGCTCGTCTGCGACGACTCCGACGACGAGGATCCGCACGAGCACGGCTACCGCGTGCGGATCGATCCGAGCGGCAGCGTCGTCACGACGCGCGTGCGCGGTCGCCACGCCGCCGACGACGAGATCGGGACCTTCGTGCTGGGCGCGGCGTCGCACTGAAGGCCGACACGGGCGGCCCCGGGCTCGGGTACCCTCGCGGGATGCGACCCACGTGGTGTCCCGGCATCGTGCTCGTCTTGGGGATCGGAGCGGCCACGCAGGCGCTCGGCTGCGGCGGCACCGAGACGCCCGGCAGGGACGGCGGCGGAGCGCTCGCCGATACCGGCGTCGATGCCGCAGCGATCCATGATGGCGGCGGAGACCGCGACGCCGCCGGGCACGACGGCGGCCCGCCCGTCGACGCGTCGATGCCGAGCGATGCGTTCGCCGCCGCCGACGCCGCCGACGCGGCCGACGCGTCCACCGGCCTCGATGCCTACACCGCGGCCGACGCCTACGCGCCCACCGATGCCGCGACCGCGAACGACGCCGCCGTGACCGGCCCCACGCTCCCCGTCGGACACTGCGGCGCGCAGCGTGGCCGCTACTTCCCGGCGTCGAGCTGGATCTACACGGACGTCTCCGCGGCGCCGGTCCGATCCGACTCGGCGGCCACGACGACGTGGCTCACCTCGCAGGGCGGCTGGGGCACCGCGCAGTTCCAGATCGACTTCAGCATGGTCGTCGTCGACGCGACCTCGAGCAGCCCTCGGTACACGGGCGAGGCCCCCGGCTACTACGAGCCCGACTGCGAGCGCGGCGTCTCGATGCCTCTGCCGGCCGGTGGGCACGTCGAGGGTGGCACGGGCTACGTCTGCCCCGGCGGCGACTGCCATCTGCTCGTGCTCGACCTCGGCGCGCACCGTCTCTACGAGGGCTATCGGGCCTCGTTCGACGGCACGCGCTACCGGAGCCTCTGCAACATCGCGTGGAACACCGACGTCGATCTCTGGGGGGCGCCGCCCGCCTCCGGCACCGTCCCGAATCCGCTGACGCGCAACTGGGGCCAGGGCCTCGGGTGCACGAGCACCGACGCGGCGGGCTTCCCGGTGGCGCCGCTCCTGCTCACCGTCGGTGACGCGATGAGCGGGCGCGTCGAGCACGCCATCCGCTTCATCCTCCCGAACGATCGCATGCAGCGCGCGCCCACGGCGAGCGGCGCCGGCCCGACGTGGGTCTGGCCCGCGACGCACGCCGGCGGGCCCACGGCGGATCATCCCGACGCGCCGATCTACGGAAGCCGATTCCGACTTCGCGCCTCGTTCGACGCGGCTGCGCGCGGCATCGACACGTCGAGCCCCGCGATCCAGGCGATCCTCTACGGCCTGCAGCACTACGGCATGGTGCTCGCCGACGGCGGCGACGTCCCGCTGACGGCCGAGGACGACACCGGCTGCGGGACCACGTGGGCCGACCTCGGCATCGACTCGCACAGCCTCTTCGGGATCCGCCCCGGCGACTTCGAGGTGATCGACACGGGCGGAAGCGGCAACGGCTACGACTGCGTGCCGAATGCGGCGCGCTGAGGCGCAGCGCGGCGCGCCGAGCGCGCGACGGTGAGCACGATGGGCCCCGCCGGGCGCGAGAGCGCGGCCCCCACGCTCGAGGGCGATGCCGTCGTGCTCGAGACGCACGCGCACCTCGACGCGCTCGCGCAGAGCGCGTCGAGCGATCCGCTCTCGCAGGTCCGTGCCATCACGCTGCTCGGGCTCGAGCGCGAGCAGCTCGTCGCGATCGCCTATCGCGAGGCCACGCTGCGCGCGCGCCTCGACGACCTGCGCGTGGACGAAGCGACGCGCGACGCGATCCGGCACGCGATGCGGTGGGTGTGGAAGGAAGAGGAGATGCACGCGACGTTCGTGCGCGGCGCGATCGTGCGCGGCGGCACGCTCGTCGCGCGCACGCGCGCCTTCGTCACGCAGGCGATGGGCGCCGTCGCAGGCTGGTCGAGCGCCGTGCTCCACCACGTGCGCTGGCGTGATGCGCCGCTCTCGCGCCTCGCGGCGCACGCGATCACCTTCGGCGGCTGGCTCGGGGGGCGCGTGCCGCGCTCGGTCACGCGCTCGCTCCGGCACCTCTCGTTCCGCGAGTACTGCCGCTTCAGCCTCGCCGCCGAGGCCACGGCCGCGCTCTGCTGGCATCGCGTGGCCGCGCTGCTCCGCGCCGCCGGGGCCGACGACGCCGCGCGGCACTACGCGCAGATGGGCACCGACGAAGATCACCACGGCCGCATCTTCCGGCTCTTCCTCGAGGCGCTCGACGGCGACGGAGGCCTGCGCGATGGGTGGTCGGCCGAGCGCGTCCGCGCCGCGCTCGCGGCGATCGGGCCGTTCTACGTGGCGCGCGAGCATCGACCCGACGCCGCCGCGAGCGCGCTCGGCACCGGCGGCGTGGTGCACGTCGCGCAGGGCGCGGCGGGCGAAGGCCCCGCCACGCTCGAGCGGCTGCTCGCGGCGCTCGACGTCGATGGCCTGCTCGCCGAGCGCGCGCGTCACCGCGGCAAGTCGATCGACGCGCTGATCGTCGCGATCAAACCGACGTTCATGCGCGCGTACCACGCGAGCGATCGCACCTCGTGCACGAGCCCGGCGCTCGTCGCCGCGCTCGTCTCCGCGCTGCGTGCGCGCGGCATCACCGACGTGCGCATCCTCGAGAGCCGCGCGATCTACGACTGGTACTTCGAGGGACGCAGCGTCGAGGAGGTCGCGCGCTACGTCGGCATGGACGGGGTGGGGGCGCGCATCGTCGACGTCGAGCACGACCTCGTGCCACACGCGTTCCGGCGCGGCATGGGCCACACCCACGTCGCCGCGAGCTGGCGCGACGCGGACGTACGCATCTCGTTCGGCAAGCTCTCGACGCACCCGACCGATCACGTCTATCTCGGGCTCGCGCAGCTCGAGTCGCTGCAGCCCGCCTCCGACGATCACGTCTTCGTCGATCGCCAGTCCCACCGCGGGCCGGCCACGATGGCGCTGCTCGGCGAGATGCCGCCGGATCTCGCGCTCCTCGACGCGTACGAGGACGTGCCGCACGGCGTGGGCGGGATCGTGGCCTGCGATCGGCCGCTCGCACCGCGGCGCCTGTACGGCGGGCGCGACGCGATCGCCGTGGATCTCGTCGCAGCGCGCCACGTGGGCACCACGCGGCCCGAGCTCTCGGCCCACCTCGATGCGGCGCTGCACTGGATCGACGATCCGAGCCCGCGCATCCGTGTGGAGGGCACCGACGCTCCGATCGCAGGATGGCGCGGCACCACGTCGAGCGAGTGGAGCGCCTTCCTCGCGCTGCTCGCCTCGCCCGTGTACGTGCTCGCGAGCGGACGCGGGCGCTTGTTCCTCCCGGAGATGGACGTGGCGGCGTTCCCACCGAAGACGGCCGTGGGCGCGCCGCTGCGCCTCGCCCAGCACGTCGTGCGGCGGATCATCGGCACGCGTCGGCCGCGCGCACGGCGCAGCGAGGCGCGCGCCCCTCAGCGATGATGCGCGAGCAGCCAGTCGAGCACGTTCGGGCCGATGGCGGTGCTGCCGAACGTCGGGATGTGCGAGCCGCCCGTGATCGTGAGCAGCTGCACGTCGAGGCCGGCGTCGCAGCCGCCGTAGGTCGACGGCGTCGTCTCGGCGCCCGCGAGCGTCGACTCGAGATCGATGGGCGTGCCCGTCGTGGGCGTCGCGTCGCAGCCCGCGCGGCCTGCCCAGCGGCCGATCGACTCGACGGCGCCGGGGAACGGGCCGAGGCCGATGTTCCCGCCCGCGTAGGGGATCGTCGCGTCCGCGGTCCCGTGCAGGTGCAACACCGAGATCGGTCGCGTGGGCGTGCACGTGGCCGGGTCGGCGGCATCGGAGCCGGCCAGCACCGCGATCGCGGCGATGCGATCCGAGAGCACGCAGCCGAGGTGGTAGGACATGAAGCCGCCGTTCGAGTGCCCGAAGAAGTAGACGCGGTCGGGATCGATGGGGCGCACCGCGATCGCCTCGTCGACGAGATCGCGCAGATAGGCCACGTCGTCGACGCCGGTGGGGGCGAAGTCGCAGCAGCCCGGGGCGTTCCAGAACTGCTTGCCGGAAGCGTCCGTCGTGCCTTCCGGCAGGAGCACGTAGAGGCCGCGGCTCGCCGCTTGGCGCGAGACACCGAGGTACGCGTCCTGGAGCGCCGCGTTGGCGCCGTAGCCGTGCAGGAGAACGAGCAACGGCGCCGGCGCGGTGACGGTGCTCGGCGCGATCAGACGCGCGCGGCGATCGCTCGGGCCGATCGTGGTCGTGCCCGTGCCGCCCGCGGCGTCGGGGCGCTCGACGAAGGCGTCGCCCCCGGCGTCGATGGGTGCTGCGGCATCGACCTGCGCGGCGTCGACCGGATCGGGGGCGGTGGTGGCGCTCTGACAGGAGAAGAGGAGAATGCAGAGAGAAAGGGGGAAGGAGCGACGCATCTCGGGAGTATGGCCTGCGCGAGGTGCGGTGTGTTGACGCACCCGTCTCCACTCACATCGCCGCGGGCTAGAAAGCTCCCCATGCGCACGCCCGCCTCGCTCCTCGTCGCTTCCTTCCTCGCCCTCGCTGGATGCGGCGGCACCACGACCCCGGCGAACGACGCCGGCGGCGGCGGCACGAACAATCCGAGCTGCCTCGAGATCATGGAGCGCTGCCATCCGCTCGACGACGGCACCGGCGAGATCCACGAGTGCCACGAATTCTCCGAGGATCCGGCCACGACCGAGGCCGACTGCGTCGCGATGCACGATCACTGCTTCGAGGTCTGCACGGCCGATGGCGGCACGGCGGGCGATGCCGGGAGCGTCGCGGATGCGGGCACGACCGTCGACGCCGACGTGGACGCCGCGCACGCCCATTGAGCTCCGCCCGCACACTCGTCCTCGGGCTCGCGATGCTCGCCTCGAGCTGCGCGCCCGCCCCGCCGCCCGCCTGCGCGCACGCGACGATCCCCGACTGCACGGGCACCGCGGCCCCCGACTTCGCCACGCTGCACTCGTCGATCCTCGCGCCGCGCTGCGTGGTGGGGAATGCGTGTCACAGCCTCGCAGAGCACCAAGGCGACCTCGTGCTGGAGACGCGCGATCGCGCCTTCGAGGATCTCTCGACCCGCGTCGTGCCGGGAGATGCGGCGTGCAGCGAGCTCGCCCGCCGCGTCACCACGACGAGCCTCACCGAGCGCATGCCGCCCGCCGGGAACCTGAGCACCACCGAAATCTGTCGGATCCTCGCGTGGATCGACGCCGGCGCGCTGCCCTGAGCGCGCTCGCCTCGTCGTCACCCCAGGCGGAATCGCACTGCGCGGAAACGCGTGTACCTTCTCGCCTCGCGGCAGGCGCTCGCGATAAGCTCCGTACCCTATCCCGTGGGAGCCACGAAGCCCGTCCCGCAGCCTGGTGACATCGTCGCCGGCAAGTACCTGCTCGAGTCGATGCTCGGGCAGGGTGGGATGGGCGCGGTCTTTCGGGCGCGCCACACGCTGACCGACCGCAAGGTCGCGCTGAAGTGGATGCTGCCCGACGTGGACGCGGGCGACGCGGCGGTGCAGCGCTTCCTGCGCGAGGCGCGCGCGATGGGTCGCATCGATCACCCGGCCGTCGTCGGCGTGCTCGACGTCGGCGTCGAGGGGGATGCGGCGTATCTCGTCATGGAGCTGCTGCGCGGCGAGTCGCTGCGTAGTCGCATCGACGGGCGCGGCAAGCTCACCCCGGAAGAGGCGATCGCGTTGCTGGTCCCGGCGATGGAGGGCGTCGCCGCCGCGCACGCGGCCGGTGTCGTCCATCGCGATCTCAAGCCGGACAATCTCTTCTGCGTCGCCGTCGCGCCGGGCGAGCGCCCGATCACGAAGGTGCTCGACTTCGGCGTGAGCAAGCTGCAGGGCGATCGCTTCGCGAGCCCCGGCGCGGCGGCCGGCGGCGCCATCACGCACACCGGCGCGATGGTCGGCACGCCGGCCTACATGGCGCCCGAGCAGGTGCGAGGAGAGCGCGAGCTCGACGGACGCACGGACGTGTGGGCGCTCGGCGCGATCCTGTTCGAGGCGCTCTCCGCGCAGACACCCTTCGCCCACGACACGCTGGGGCAGACGATCGTCGCGATCGCGACGTCCGCGCCGCCGCGCCTCGAGTCGGTCGTGAGCGATCTGCAGCCCGGCCTCGCGGACGTGGTGCACCGTGCGCTCGAGAAAGACCTCGCCCTGCGCTGGCCCTCGGTCGAGGCCTTCGCGCGCGCGCTCGCGCCCTTCGCGCCCGGCGTGTCCTTCACCGCGCCGCGGCCGATCTCGCTCCATCCGAGCGCGAGCGGGGAGCTCGAGGCGATCGCGATTCCTCCGCCGGCGCGCGTGCCCGGAAGCGGCGCCGCGAGCCGCGGCGAGCGCACCGGGCCGATGGCGACGAGCGCCGCCACGCGCGCGAGCTCACCCTCCGTCGACGTGAGCGTCTCGATCGCGGCGCCGATCTCGAGCGCCAGCGCGACCCCGTTCGTCTCCTCGAGCGCCCACCGGATGCCTGCGCCGACGAGGGCGCCGTGGGCGTGGATCGCCGGGGCGAGCATCGCGGTGGCTGGCGGCATCGGGCTCTTCGTGATGGGGCAGTACGCGGGCGCCGCGCAGCAGCACGGCGATGCGTTGCCGGTGAGCGCGGCGCTCGACGCCATCGCGGTGCGCGCATACGACGCGGGGACGGGGACCGATGCGGCGCCCGCCATCGTCGCGGACGTTCCCACTCCGCCGACCTCGGCGATCGCGGTCGCGCCGAGCGCGGTCGAGGCGCCCGTCGAAGCCCCGGCAGCACCCGTCGAGGCGCCCGCGGCGCCGCCGAGCGTCGTGCACGGCGGCTCGACGCGCCCGACGCGCTCGGGACACGCGGCCCACACGGCCCCGTCCGCACCGGTGACGGCGCCGAGCGCCCCGCCGCCCGCGACGACGGCGACGCCGCCCGAGCCGGCCGGCCGCACGGGGCGCCTCGCGCGAGACGACTTCTGATGCCCGCGTCGCGCACGCTCGGGCTCTCGTGCTCCGCCCTGCTCCTCGCGCTCTCGATCGTCGTGCCCACGGCGCACGCGCAAGCGCAGAGCCCGCCCGTCGAGCACGCGCAGGACGGCGGCCCGCCTCCCGCGTACCGGGCCACGATCGACGCCGCGCTCGACGAGTTCGAGGCGCATCGATGGGCCGAGGCGCGCGCGCTCTTCGAGCGAGCCCACGAGATGTTCCCCAACGCCCGCACGCTTCGCGGGATCGGCATGGCTGCGTACGAGCTGCGCGACTACGTCGCCGCGCGCAGCGCGCTCGATCGCTCGCTCACCGAGACGCGTCGCGCACTGACCGACGAGCAGCGCGCGCAGGTGACCGAGCTGCTCGAGCGCGCCCGCGTCTTCGTCGGCGACTTCACGTTCGGCCCCGCGCCGGCGGGGAGCACCATCGCCGTGGACGGTGTCCCCACGACCCCCGACGTCGGAGCGGATGGCGTCTCGAGCGTGTCCCTGGCCGTCGGCGCCCACGAGGTCGTGCTGCACGCGCCGGACGGCCGCGTCGCGCGCGCGCAGATCACGGTGCACGGCGGCGAGCACGGCGCGCTCACGCTCGCGATCGCCGAGGAGCCCGCCCCTGCGCTCGCCGATCCCGAGGCGTCGGCCGCGGCGCCCGCACGGACCGAGCCCGCGCCGCCCGCGCCGGCTGCCGCCGACGTGACCGGAGGCTGGGTGCTCGTCGGCGTGGGCGGCGCGATCGCGATCGCCGGCGTCGTGATGCTGGCGGTCGGCCTCGACGATGCCGCCGTCGTCTCGCGCGCACCGGCAGGCACCGAGTGGGCCGATCTGGCCGCACGCTACGATCGCGCCGTGCCCCTCGAGATCACGGGCGCCGTCGCGCTGGGCCTGGGTGTCGCCGCGGCGGCGGCAGGCATCGCGTGGATCACGATGCAGCCGAGCGCCGACACCCAGCTCGTGCTCGGGCCGGGCTCGGTGACCGTGCGAGGGAGCTTCTGATGCGGTACGGCCCGTCTGCGCCGCTCGCTTCGCTCTCGGCGGCCGTCCTCGCGCTCGCGGCGGGATGCGCGCCCGCGCTCGGCGGCGATGGCTATTACGCGTGCGTGCGCGGCAGCTGTCCCGCGTCGGCGCCCGTCTGCGGCGCCGATGGCCGCTGCCATGCGGGCGGAAGCGACGGCAGCGTCGCCGCCGACGGAGGCGCAGACGGAGGCGTGATCGACGACGCCGGTGCCGACGCGGCGATGCCCCTCGCCTACGACTCCTGCAACGGCACGGTGGCGGGCGCGTGCGGCGCCGACCTCTGCTACTACGAGGCCTCGGCGGGCTTCGATCCCACGGGCTACTGCACGCGCTCGTGCACGACCGACGCCGAGTGCCCCGCCTATCGGGGCAGCGCCTCGGCATGCATCCAGGGCCGCTGCGCGCGCGGCTGCGCCGGGGACTCCGATTGCCCGTTCTCGCTCGCGTGCGCGACCGGCCGCTGGCGCGACGACGCGGCGCTCCGGCTCTGCGTGACGATCGACCTGGCCGATCCGGGCTCGTACGACACGTGCACGACGGACGCGAACTGCCCGCGACCGCTCTCGTGCATCGCCGGCAGCTGCCAACGGCCGTGCACGATCAGCACGGACTGCATCTCCGACCTCGAGACGTGCGTCGCGAGCATGTCGGGCGCCAGTGGGTGCCTCTACGATTGCGCGAACGTGTCCGACTGCGATTTCCTCGGCGACATGCTCTGCACGAGCCACACGTGCCGGCCGACGCCCACCTGGTGACCGCCCTCGATCAACGGGCCGGCCGGCGGCAGACGCGCTCCACGTCCTCGACCGCCGACGGCACGCTCGCGTAGCCCCACGCGGGGTCACACGACCAACCCTCCGGGCACTCCGAGGCCTCGCGGCATGCATACGAGCAGTAGGACTCGCCCGCGCTCGCCCCCTCGTGCAGGCATGCGTTCACCGTGAGCACGCCGCGCGTCGCGCGACACGAGAGCACGAAGTCGCTGCAGCCCTCGCCGACCTCGGCGCCGAGCGTCACGTGCACGACGAGCAAGACCGCGAAGAGGACGGCCAGCGTTCCGAGGAAGCGGAGGATCGATCGCATGTCGGGCCAGGGACCCCCGAGCGCGGGGATCCTTGGCGCCGAAGTGTGCGAGAGCGCCCGGCCGCGTGACTCGTGTGCAGCGTCGGGACAGAGTGCCGTCATGAATCGTCGCTTCGGCTCGCTCGCGTCGTTCGTCTTCGCGCTCTCGGTGCTCGCGCCCGCCTGCGGCACGGCCGTCTCCCCGCGCAACGACGCCGCGACCTCCGACGCCGGCGGCGCGCTCGACACGGGCTCCACGCCTCCGGACACCGGCACCGCCGCCGACGCGGCGCCCGGCACCGATGGCGGTGCGCTGGGCGACGGCGGCACCGGCGAGTGCGCGCGGCCCAGCGACTGCGCCCTCCGCGCGCGCTCCTGCTGCGGACACTGCGGCGTGCCGAGCTCGAGCGATCTCATCGCGCTGCCGACGACGAGCCTCGACGCGTATGCGACGCGCGTCTGCGCGGGAGTCGCGTGCCCCGAGTGCGCGGCGATGCCGGACCCGAGCCTCTTCGCGACCTGCAGCGCCGGCGCGTGCGCACCGGTCGATCTGCACGGCGATCCGCTCGCGGTCTGCACCCAGGACACGGACTGCGTGCTCGCGGTCCCGCAGTGCTGCGCCTGCGGCGCGATCGGGCTCGACCAGGCCGTCGCCTACAACCCGGCGCACGGCTCGCTCGCCGCGCTCGTCTGCGATCCGGGCGTCGACTGCCCGCCCTGCGTGCCCGACTTCGGCGCGCTCCGCGCGATCTGCGACGGCGGGCACTGCGCCGTTCGCCCCTCGCGTTGAAGGCTCGCTGTACGAGCCACGCCAGGCCTTGCGCGCCCTACCGACCTCGTCGATTCTCGGATCGATGGCGCCGGCGTCCTATCCCGTGTTCGAGAACAGCCTCACGCGCTGCCTCGCGAGCCCCACCTTCCTCAAGCGCTTCTACGCGCGGTTCATGGCCGCGCATCCGGACATCGCCCAGCGCTTCCAGCACACGGACCTCGACAAGCAGGTGCGCGTGCTGCGCGCATCGCTCTACATGATGCTGCGCGCCGCCGCGGGGCACGAAGACGGCATCGCCCATCTGCGCGACGTCGGACGCACGCACGGCGCCCGCAACCTCGACATCCACGCCGCGCTCTACGACACCTGGCTCGACTCGCTCATCGCCGTGGCGCGCGAGGTGGACACGACCTTCGACGACGCCACCGAGCACGCGTGGCGCGAGAACCTCGCGCCCTGCATCACCGCGATCCTCGCCACATGACCTCCCCCTCCGACGGGCCGTCCTCGTCGACGGCGCGGCCGCGCCTCCGCTCGATCGTGTGGGAGCTTCCGCAGGACGTGCTCGGCGCGCTGACCTACGCGAACGAGCGTCTGTGCGGCCGCATCCTCCGTGTGGAGCGCGAGGGCGAGCGGATCGTCGTCGAGAGCACGGGCACCGGCATCTCGCTCGGTCACTTCGTGTTCTGGTCGCGACAGACGAACCGATGGCACTTCATGGACGAGCGGAACCGCAGCCACGAGCTCGGGCACGCGAAGCAGTCGGCGCTGCTCGGCCCGCTCTACCTGCCGATCGTGGGCGTCCCGTCGAGCGCGCGAGCGATCTACGCGATGCTCTACCGAGAAGTGACCGGCCGACGCTGGGAGCACTACTACGAAGGCTTCCCCGAGCGCTGGGCCGACGAGCTCGGGGGCGTGAAGCGGTGAGCGTTTCCCGAGAGCGCCGGTGGTATCGTGATCCGGTGCGCCTCCTCTTGCCGTTCGGGATGGCTCTCCTCTTCGGCTGCACGTCGCCGAGCTCGCTCGCGGTGCAGCTCGTCTCCAACCTGACGCCGCGCCGCGATGTCGACGCGGTCCACGTCGAGGTCCGCGCCGGCGCGAGCGTCGTGCACGACGAGCGGCTCGCGCTCGAGAGCGGGGCGAGCCTCGGCCGCCCGCGGCGCCTCGTGGATCTCGCGGACCTCGCGCCGGGCGAGTACCGCGTCGTGGTGACCCTCGAGCACGCCGGCGCGCGCGTGCTCGACCGCTCGCTCCGCGTGCAGGTCTCCGGGGCCACGGTGCGCACCATCTCGCTCACGCGCGACTGTCTCGCGACGACGTGCGGCGCCGATCAGACCTGCGCCGACGGCACGTGCGTCGATCCGATCTGCGCCGACGAGCATCCGGAGGCCTGTGCGCCCCCCGAGTGCGAGGTCGACGCAGACTGCACGAGCACGGCGGCGAGCTGCGCGCCCACGCGATGTAGCCCGTCGGGCGCCTGCGAGAGCCTGCCCGACGACGCGCGCTGCCCCGCCACGGCGCCCGTGTGCGACGCGACGCTCGGCTGCCTCGCCGCGAGCGACCCGAGCCCGCTCGCGCTCACGCTCTCGGCTGCGCCGGGGGCGCGCGCGGCCATGATCTCGGCGACGGCGCCGGGCGCGACGCACACGTGGGTCGGCCTCTCCGCGACGCGCCTTGCCGCGCCCGACGCCGCCGCGGTGCAGGCGCTCGCGCAGTGCAGCGAGGACGCGAGCGCGGTCGACTGCCTGCGCGGGATGCTCGAGCCGCTGACGACGTACTGGGCCTACGCCGTCGCCCTGCGAGCGACCGCGAGCGGCGACACGCTCTCCGACGTGGCCGAGGCGCAGGTGACGACGACCGACGAGACGCGCGTCGTCGATCTCACGAGCGGAGGGAGCCTCGCGCACGCCTTGCTGTGGACACCGGACGCGGCCGCGACCGACACCACCGGCGCGACGTTCCCGCTGATCTTGTTCCTCCACGGAGGCGGCGAGATGACGACGACCGACCCGCTCGCGATCCGCACCGGAGACGGGCTCCTCCGCTCGCTCCTCACCGATCACGCGATGAGCGCGGCGTTCCCGTTCTTCGTCGTCGCACCGCATTGCACCGACTCCGCGGCGTGCGGCGGATGGCCGGCGACGATCACGCTGCCGATGGACACGCTCGACGCCCTGCGCGCGATGGGTCTTCCGGTCGATTGGCGTCGCGTGTACGTGACCGGGCTCTCGTTCGGCGGCGAGGGCAGCATCCGCTTCGCGTCGCTGCATCCCGACGTGGTCGCGGCGGCCGTCCCGATCGCGTCCACCACGTGGACGGCGATGCCGACGCTCTGCGATGCGGCGACGGTGCCGATGTGGATGTTCCACGGCGCGATGGACACGTTCTGGGCGCCGTCGAGCAGCCAGGGCTATCTGAGCGGCCTCCGCGCGTGCCCGAACGGATCGGCAACGCGCCAGGAGCTCACGCTGCTCGACTGCACGACCCCCGGGAGCTCGACCAACCACTGCGGCTGGGACGAGACCTACGGAGGCATGATCGGCGGCGCGAGCTTCGAAGGGCAGACCGACGTCTTCGCGTGGATGCTCACGCACTCGCTCTGACGAGATGCCGCCTACGACGCGCGCTCGAGGCGGACACGGACCTCGGTGCCGCGACCGAGCTCGGAGCGGAGGAGCACGTCGCCGCCGAGGCCTTGCGCGATGCTGCGACAGATCTAGAGCCCGAGCCCGGTGCCGCGCGCGCTCTGCCGCGTGGTGAAGAACGGGTCGAACACCCGCTCCACGAGCTCCGGCGCGATGCCCACGCCGCGATCGACGACGACGAGGTCGACCCACGTGGGATCGGCGTCGGAGGCGTCGACGAAGACGCGAACGGCCCGCGTGTCCACGTCCGCCACCGCGTGCGACGCGTTCACGAGCAGGTTCGCGACGACCTGCACGATGCGCTGCTTCTGTCCCTTCACCACGACGTGGGCGGGCACGTCGTGCTCGACGTCGGCGCCCGTGACCTCGATGGCGCGCGCCGCGAACCGGAGCGCCGTCTCGACGGCGTCTCGCAGCACGGTCCCCGTCGGCGCGCTCTCCACCCCGCGCATGTCGTCGAGCACACGCTGCATGTGCGCGAGCGAAGCGCGCGCGTCGCCGAGGCTCGCCGCTCGCTCGTCCGCCGCGAGATCCTCGGCGGCGAGCTCCTCGACGCAATAGAGCGCAGTCTGGAGCGGGGTCGCGAGCTCGTGCACGAGCCCCGCCGCGAGCGCTCCGTGCACGAGGACCCGCTCGGCGACCGCGTTCCGCTCGCGCAGCTGGACGAGCTCGGTGCGATCGACCCCGACGAGCAGCCACGCCGGCCCGCCCTCGAGCTCGACGGGGACGGCGGGCTCGAGCTCCACGAGCGTCGGCCCGCGGCCGGACCCGCGCAGCGCCACCTCCAGCACGGAGCGCGCTGGGTCGAGCAGCTCCGCGAGCGAGACCGGCGAGGCCACGAACGACTCGAGCGGCTGATCGAGGAGCGTCGAGGCCGTGGCCCCGAGCAGCGCCACCACGCGTGCGTTCGTGAAGGCGAGCCGCCCGTCGCGAACGACGAGAGCCAGCGCGGGCGAACGGGCCGCGATTTCCCGCAGCGTGGCCTCGTAGTGCCGGCGCTGGCGGATCCGATCGCTCACGTCCCGCACCGTCGCGAGCACGAGCGACTCTCCATCCTCGGAGGAGATGCTCGCGAGCGCGATCTCGACGTCGAGCTCGGTCCCGTCGACGCGACGCAGCCGGAGCGCGGGGCTCCGCTCCATCGCGCGACGCCGAACGGCGTCGTGAAACCCCGCGCGGAGGCTCCGATGCACCTCTTGCACGTGGCTCGGGACGAGCGCCTCGATCTCACTTCCGATCAGCGACTCGCGCGATCTCCCCGTGAGGGCGCAGGCCTGCTCGTTCGCCCAGACGATGCGCCCAGCGCGATCCACCACGATCAGCATGTCGGAGGCACTCTCCGCCCAGCTACCGAAGTCGAGCCGCACGTCCGAACGGTGCACGTGTAGGCTGCGGCTCGCACCTGGCGTTTTCGCCAGGTCTGCCCGCGATGCTTCGCTGATAGACGCGTCGACGTGTCCCGCAGTACCTACACCGTGCTCATGGGGGCCTCGTTCGGCGAGCTACGCCGCGTGGATGGGCGCGCGCAGCGCACCAAGCGCAAGTGCTGGGAGAAGTTCCACGGCCTGCCCATGGCGTGCGCCTCGTGCCCGCTGCTGCGCGGGGCGAACGTCGCAGCCTGCGGCTCGCGTCTCGTGGTGGTCCTTCGACGGGACCGGACGAGCGCCGAGCTGGCCTCCCTCACCGTCGATGCGGAGCTCGCGGGCGCGGTGCAGTCGCTCTGGCTCCAGCAGCTCAAGCGGGCGCGACGGATCTCGAGCCAGGAAGCGTCCGTGCTCGATGGCCTCATGCTGGGCCGCACCCACGCCGACATCGCCGAGATGCTCGGAATCTCGGCGCGGACGGTGCGCTTCCACCAGGACAACGTGCTCGACCGCGAGCGCGGCGAGCGTCACCCCGTGGCCGTGGCGGCCGCTCGCGCTCGCCGAGCGACGCTCCCGAGACAGGGGACCCAGGCGCACGTGACGGCCAGCGCGATCGTCGCCCCGAAGCGCGCCGGGCTCGCGAGCGCCAACGCGACGCCGACCGGCGCGACGAGCGCCATCGCAGCGCCCACCTTGGGCGCGAGGCCTTCGCGGCGCAGGAAAACCCACGCCTCGGGTAGCGCGGCCAGACCGAGCGCGACCCACTTCACGCCCGTCATCCACGGCAGGAGCGCGGCGGCCGTGGAGCCCGCGTCGAGCGACCCCGTGAGCGTGAGGAGGCACGCGTTCTCGAGCAGATCGAACGCCACCGCGGTGACGGCCAGCCCGATGCCGAGCCGCGCCGCACGCTCGCCCCGCGCGCGCACGCTCGCGAAGAAGAGCGCGAGGAAGAGCCCGTACGAGGGTGCGAACACGAACGTGTCGACCCAGTCGGCGAGATCGATCGCCTGGACCAGCGTGTCCCTGCACGTCGACGCCTCGGCGCCGAAGAGCGCGTCGAGATCGGCCTGGGAGCGCGCGAGCTCGAAGGCGACGATCGGTGGATAGCCGCGCGCGAGATCGCCGCACGGGGTGGGCGTGAGCAGAGGAGAGAGCAGTGCCAGCCCGAGCACCACCAGCGCAGCCGCGAGCGAGCCGCGGGCGGCCCTGCGTTCGTCGGAGAGCACGCCGGCATCGTCGACCCGACGCGCCGTGCCGTCAACGCCCGCCACGCGGCCGCGATGGGACGCGTCGCGCCCCGCGTCCCATCGCGGCCGCTTGCGCGACGACCCGGGACCTGCGCGCGACATGCGCGGTCGGCGCGGGAGAGAGCGGGCGCAGCGACGGCACGTGCGCTGCATTTCGTCGCGCTGCGTGGCCGTCCCGTCGGCCTCTCACGACTCCAGGAAGGAAGCGCCCATGACTCCGTCTTTTCATCCGATCGCCCTCTCGAGCGCCACGCTCGTCGCGCCGTGGGGCGCCCCTTCGATCGTCACGGTCACGGTGCCCTGGACGGGGGTGGTGCGCCGCCTCCACGTGCTCTCGACGCAGTTCGAAGTGCTCGCGCTCCGTCTCGGCACCGAGGCCGATCTCTGGGCCGACGCGCAGCGCATCGCGACCGAAGGAGACGTGCGGACCTACGCGTTCCCGAGCGCCCCCGTCGTGGCCGCCGGCACGACCTTCGAGCTGTTCACGCAGAACCGGGGCCCCGCGCCCGCGTTCTTCGAGGCACAGCTCGCATGCGCGCCCGCGGACGAGCGCCCGCGAGCAGGCTCCGGCGTCACCCCCGTGTCGCACGAGCCGCGGCTCACGCTCCGGCTCGCCGACGCCGCACCCACGCTGCGCATCGTCGGCCGAACGCCGAGCCCCGCGCCGACCGATGCCGCGCTCGTCGATGCGCTCGCCGATGCGCTCGAGTCGGCCGACCTTCCGCGGATCACGTGGCTCGCCGAGCGCCTGTGGGCCTCCCCCGAGACGCGCCGTCCCGATCCGCGGCCCGTCTGGCGCGCGCTCGCCCGCTTCGCCGCCCGGCGTGCCGCGCTCTGACGGCGCCGGTCACGTGGGTGGAGGGAACCGAAGCCCACGTCATCACGAAGCGGCTCTGCGCCTTCAAGACCACGAGAGCCCGCAAGCCAACGCGACGAGAGGCCCCGAGACCGAGAGCACGCTCACCGCGAGCGCGTCGATCTCGAGGCCGAGCGTGGCGCCGCCCTCGACGTCGATCTCGAGGCGCAGGCCTCCGGGCAGCGGAATGCCGAGACGCACGCGACCGAGCGCGCCGCCGACGCCCGCGGCCACGTCGCGTCCGACGAAACGCGCGACGTGCGAGCGCACGCTCGCCCAGATGCCGCCGCCCTCGAGCAGAACCGCCAGCGAGAAAGCGAACGAGGGGTCGTCGACCTCGACCATCCGGAGCCCGAGCGCGAGCGTGGCGAGCCCGGCGTCGACCTCGGCCGTCGGGAGGGCGCCTCGGGTCCCATACGCCGCGATCTCGATCACGAATCGGTCGAAGCTCGCGCCGATCCGCGCGCCGCCGAGGAGCGCGACGCCACCGAGGAGGTAGAGCCGCCCGACGGCGGACGCCTCCATGCGCCAGGCGCTCGGCGGCGCAGGTGCGGTCACGGGAGGCGCCACGACGGGCGCCGCGGAGGCCGGCTCGGCGCTCGGGAGCGCGACCGGCGCGGGCGCGACGAGCACGGGTAGCTCGGCCGGCGAAGGGTCCGCCGGCTCCGGCGCGGGGACGCGAGCGAGCGACGACGACGCCTCGAGCAGCGTCGTCGCGATCGTGGCCACGAGGCGCGTCCGCAGGTGCTCGGGGATCCCGGCGAGCGCGATCTCCTGCTCGAGACGCAGCTGCGCGGCGGCGTCGATCAACACGACGTGCACGCTCTGCTGCGGGCCGCACGGCCCTTCGACGCGCGCGAGCCGCGCCGTCGGGTCGTCGGGCGCGGCGAGTGCGCCTTCGATCTCGAGCTGACGAAGCAAGGCCGCATCGCCCTGAGGCGCGCCTTCGCAGTCCACCATCTCGAGACGCAAGCGCGCCTGCGCGCTCACGGAGGCGGGCGCTGCCAGCAAGAGCAACGCGAGGCAGAGCCTCATGGAGATTCGGTCGGCATCGAGTCGCGGACGGCCTCGGCCGTGCGGCGCAGCGAGTCGGGGAGCGGCCGCGCGAGGAGCGCCTCGAGCGCGTCGTGCGCTTCCTGCGTGCGACCCAGATGCAGGAGCAAGCGGACCCGATCGAGCGTCGCGAACGGCGCCTCGGGCGCGTCCGGCTCCTCGCGCTCGATCCGCTCCAGGATCAGGAGCGCGTCGCTCGCGCGGCCCTCGAGGCGCGCGCGATCGGCCTCGTCGAGCAGGCCGCGCGCGACGGAGATCGACTCGGTGCGGGCAGGCCGCGGGCTCCGAGGCTCGGGCGCCGGCGCGATCGGGGCCGGATCGACCGCGGCCGGCGGCGTGGGATCGACGAGGATCGACTCTCCGGCCGCGACGCGCTGCACGCCGTCCGGCACGTGGTCGCCCCGCACCAGCACCACGCCGTGCTCCACGCGGACGCGCACGGTCTCGCCCTCGCGCACGACCGAGAGCTCGGTGCCGACGACCTCGACCGTCACGCCGTTGCCCTCGATGCGCCATCGCCGCGGACCGCCGGGGTGCACGGAGAAGCGCGCGCCCCCGCGCACGAGGTGGAGCACCACCAGCTGCCCGTCGTTGACGAGCGTCTCGATCTCGCCGCCCTCGTCGATCTCGATCCGCGATCCATCGTCGAACGAGACGCCCTCGCCGGAGGCGAGCCGACCGAGCTCTTCTCCGTCGAGGCGGGCGAGCGGGCCCGGGGTCGCCGCTGGGGCAGGTGCCGGCGCGACCGGCTCGCGCGCGGGCACGGCCCAGAGCGCGATCGCGGCCGCGGCCGCCACGACGACGACCCCCGCACGGACCCGGGCCGCGCGTCGCGCGCGCGCCTCGTCCTCGGCGAGCACGCCCGCCCACGTGCGCGCGAGCGCCTCCTCGTCGAACGCGTCGCGGAGATCTTCGCTCCAACGTCGGTCGCGCATCATTCGGCCTCCTCCAGCGTCGAACGGATCTCGAGATCGACCTTCTGGATCTCTCGCTTCACGGTCGCGAGCGAGCACTCGAGCGCCTCGGCCACCGCGGGCATCGCCTCGCCCTCGACGCGGTGGAGCATCCAGGCGAAGCGCGCGCGCGGCGATTGCTTCGCGAGCACGGCCGACGCCCGCGCGAGCTCGATGCGGCGCTCGGCAGAGACGTCCTCCTGCGCGAGCAGATCGAGCGTCGCGTCGTCGAGGCCGCGATCCATGCCGAGCGACCGCAGCAGGCGCTGGCGCCGGAAGCGGCGATGGGCCTGGCGCACGGTCGAGGTCATCAGCCAGCCGCGGAACGCGCTCGGATCTCGCATCGTGGCCATCGATCGCAGGGCATCGACGAACACGTCCTGCACGACGTCGAGCGCGTCGGCGCGACGACCGAGCAGGCGCGCGGCGAGATTGGCCACGTCGCGTGCGTGGCGTCGATAGAGGACGCCTTTCGCCCACACGTCGCCGCGCACGGCGCGCTCCACGAGCTCCGCATCGGAGAGCGTGCCCCCGGTGCGTCGCTCGGCCGGCGCACCGACGAGGTGAAGAGGGGTCGGATGGCTCGCTCGTCCCACGGTTGCGGGTAGGAGCCGCGGGCAGCTCCGATCGGCTCACGGTCTCGAGCCGACGACGGCGCGAGGGGATCGATCGAGCGCGATGACCCGATCCGCCGAGGTGAGGGCTCGTATCGGCGAAAGCAGCGGCACGGGCCGCGAAAGGACGTCGAGATGAGCTACGGACGATTCGGATGGTGGATGATCCTGGCGTGTGGAGCGCTGACCGGCTGCGGGCTCGCCTCGAAGACGGAGGGCCTGCAGAGCGAGGACGGCGCGCGCGTGTGGACGACGTGCGATTCCAACGCCGCCGACGGAGTGGTCGCGCTCGGCGCCACGGGTGACCTGTGCACGTTCGCCGGAGGCTGCGCGCGAGAGACGGACGACTACCTGCAGCGCGACGACGCGCTCTGCTGGGAGGGCGTGCTCTACATGGGTCACTCGGAGCTCGGGGCCTCGAGCTCGGAGTGTCCAGCCCCGCACCTGAGCGAAGACCGGAGCTGCGTCACGTACGTGGCCTCGGGCAGGAACGGCAGCAGTACCGCGTGCATCCCCGGCGCCTTGGACGCCCGCGAGACGCGGCGCTGCGTGCTCCGCGACGACCTCGGTCCCCCCGATGATTCCATCGCGCCGTGGAGCTTCGAGACGCAGGACCTCTGCGCGGAGCTCCAGAGCCCCGACCCGAGCGTGCCGCAGCCCGACGTTCGGATGGGCGACCCGTGCACCGGCGAGGAGCTGTGCGCCGGCCGATTCTGGGGCGCCCCCGGTGATGGCCTGGCCGCCTGGGTCTGGTGTCGCGACGGCCGCGTCGAGATCGTGAACGACTTGACGCGCTGAGCCGAGCGCGAAGCGGGAAGCGGCGAGGGTCGCTTCCCGCGCTCGCGCTCTCGGATCGAGTGCACCACGCGACCACTGCGGAGACCGACCCCATGCAGGAACGCCCCAAGAAGCCATCGTTTCATCCGATCGCGCTCTCGAGCGCAGTGCTCGTTCCGCCGTCGAGCGCACCTTCGATCGTCTCGCTCTCGCTCCCGTGGACGGGCGTCGTGCGGCACCTCCACGTGCTCTCGCCGCACTTCGACGTGATCGCGCTGCGCGTGGGCACCGAGGGCGATCACTGGGCCGAGGCGCAGCCCCTCGGCGGTGACGGAGAAGTGCGCAGCTACGCGTTCACGCGCGGCCTCCTCGTCGGGGCCGGCACCACGCTGGCGCTCTCGGTGGCGAACCGCGGGACGACGCCCGCGTTCTTCGAGGCGCAGCTGATCTGCGAGTCGGCGGCCGATCGCCCTCGGCTCGGGACCGGAGCTCTCGGCGCTCCGCGGGAAGCGCGGCCGACGCTCCGGCTCGCCGAGCCGTTGCCCACGCTGCGCGTCCTCGAAGGCTCGCCGAGCTCCGCGCCCGAAGAGAGGTCGCTCCCCGACGCGCTGGTCGACGCGCTCGAGATCGGCGATCTGCCGCGTGTCGCCTGGCTGGCCGAGCGGCTGTGGGCCACACCCGACGGCCTTCCCGAGGACCTGCGCCCCGTGTGGCGCGCGCTCGCGCGCTTCACCGCGCGCCGCGCGGCACCGTGACCGACCCCGAGCGCCTGCGTCACCTCCGCACGCGAACGAGCCGGCAGGGCATCACGCCCCGCCGGCTCTCCGCGTCACTCCTCTCTGCTGCGGATCACGACGTCACTTGCGGTCGCGCAGCGCGCTCGCGATCTCCTCGAGCTTGGCGAGCACGGCGCGGTCGTAGGCGCTCGCCTTCTCCTCCTTCTTCTGGGCCTCGTCCTGCGCCTGGCGGTAGGGCGTGTCGAGCGCCTTGGCCGCGAGCGCGGGACCGAGCGTGTGCAGCAAGCCCGTGATGGCCTTCCCGGCCTCGGTGCGCGGGAAGATGTCGTGGTAGCCCACCGAGAGGCTGGTCGCGCAGTAGGCGAGCGCGTCGCCGAAGGTCTGCACCTTCTCGTTGATGCCCTTCTCCGCCGCGTAGAACGCCGCGGCCGAGACGAGCACCGTCGTCGTCACCGTCTTGAGCGGGTCGACGGCGGTCTGCATGCGGATCTGGTCCGCGAGACCCGAGAGGGAGAGGTCGACTCCCTCTCGGTGCGCGCTCTCCGCCGCGAGCACGAGGGTCGCGAGGAGGGCGCGCTTCTCGAAGGACCGAGGCGTGAGCGCGAGGCGCGTCATCCGCGCATCACACCCGCGGGCAGATGGCCGTTGCCCTTGCCCGTCACGGTCGCAGGCGCCGCCGGAGGCGTCGTCGTCCTCGACTCCTCCGCGTCGTCGTCGTCGTCGTCCTCGACCACGAGCAATTCGTCGCCTCGGCCCGAGTGCTCACCCGCGGAGGGCCCGTACGGGAGCGGGCTCCGCCCGCGGACGGAAGGGACCGGAGTGGGTGAGCCGATCCACTCACCGCTCGCGACCTCGGGCTTCGACGCTTCCGCCGCCGGTACCTGCTCTTCCTTCTTGGTGGTGTCCGCGGTGAGCACGCCGCTCACCTCGGTGCCGAGCGAGCCGAGGAGCTTCTTCACTTCTCCTTCGACCTTGCCCGCGTCCACGCCGCCGAAGCTCATCAGCTCGCGAACGAGCGGATACGCCGCGCCGGCCTCCATGATGGTCTTGAGGATCGGGCTCATCCCGCCGAGCGCGCCCATGCCGTTGGCGTTGCCGCCCCCGAGCCCGAGCCCGTTCGTCTGGAGAACCTTGATCTCCGAGATCTTCGCCGCCGGGCTCATGAGCTCGCGCGTCACGTCCGGCAGGACCTCGAGGGCCTTCACGGCCACGTCGCGCAGGACGAGCTTGTCCGACACGGCGTTCTCCGCTTCGACCAGCTTCTTGCGTGCGTCGGCCTGACGCTCGAGGCGCGTGGCCTCGGCCTCGGCCAGCTCGCGAATGGCGCGCGCTTCCCGCGCGGCCGCCTCCGCCTTCGCCTCGGCGATCACCAGGTGCGTGTCCGCTTCCGCCTGCGCGGCGGCGCGACGCTCGTTCGCACGAGCTTCGGCCGCCGCCTGCACGACGCCCGCCTCACCGCGGGCCCGCGCGATCTGTCCCTCCGCGAGCTGGCGCTCGACCTCGGCCTTGGCGGCCGCTTCGATCGCCGCGATCTCCTTCTCGCGCTCCGCCTTCGCGGTCGCTTCGACGGTGAGGATCGCCTGCTTCGCGCGCTCTTCCTCGGCCTTCGCGAGCGCCTTGGCCGCCGCGGCACGCGCGGCTTCCTCCTCGCTCTTCGTGACGGCGACGATCTTGCCGATCCGCGCCGTCTCGATGGCCGTTTCCTTGGTGATGAGAGAAGCGCCGACCACCTTCTCCTTCTCGATGGTCGCGGCCTCGAGCGCCTTCTGGCGCGCGATCTCCGCCGCCTGGATGACGGTCTGCTTCTCGATCTCGGCGGCCTGCTGGGCCTTCTCCGCCGCGATCTGCGCTTCACGCTCGGTGCGCACCTTCTCGGCGTTCGCCACGGCGATCTGCTGCTCCTTCAGGATGCGGGCGCGCTCGACCTGCGCTTCCTTCTCCTGGGCGGCGCGCTCGCGCGCCTCCTCCTGCGTGTAGACGGCCTTCGCCGTCTCGGCCGACTGGATCGCGGCGTACTCCGCGACCTTGCGCTGCTGATCGGCCTCGGCCTGCTTCTGCGCCTGCTCCAGCTCGAGGGCCCGCATCTTCGCAGCGACGTTCTGTCCCTGGATCTGCGTCTCCTTCTCGCGCTGGATCTGGTTGGTCTTCTCGCGGTTCGTCGCGACGGACTCCGTGATGGCACGAAGGCCTTCCGCGTCGAACACGTCCGAAGGATCGAGCTCGCTGACCGGCACCATGCTGAGCGACGTGATGGACACGTTCTCGAGCGTGAGGCCGTTCTTCTTGAGCTCCTCGGAGAGCGCCGCCTGGATCATCTCGGCGAACTCCTTGCGCTGGGCGTGGAGCGACATGAAGGTCTGGTTGGCCGACACGCTGCGGAGCGCGTCGGTCAGCTTGCCTTCGATGAGATCGGCGATCGCCTTCTCGTCGAGCGAGCGCTCGCCGAAGCTGCGCGCGGCCGCGAGGACGTCCTCGGCGAGCGGCTCGACCTTCACGTAGAGCTCGGTCTCGACGTTCGCCTTGATCTTGTCGGCGGTGACGAGCGCGTTCTTGCTCGCGCGCTCGACCGAGAGCTTCACGCTCCGGAGCGAGACGCGCGAGAGCTGGTGCAGGACCGGCATCACGACGACGCCGCCCCCGATGACGACCTTGTTGCCGCCGCTGCCGGTGCGGACGAGCGCCTCGTCGGCGCCGCAGCGCCGGTAGAACCGCGACAGGGTCGTGAGCACGACGGTGGCGATCAGCGCGAGCGCGACGCACGCGCCGAGCACGATCGTCTGTTGGGTGGTGAGCGCAAACATGGGGCCTCCTTCTCACGCCGCGCTCCGGAGATACGGAGTTGGCGGCGCCGTGCACACGCACGTGCTGCGGGGGGAACCGTGGTTCCCTCCGGAGCACCCACCTGTCCACGAGGGGCGCTTCGCGCTGCGTCAGCGAGCGGCCAACGCGCGCACGCTCTTCTTCGCGCGCGACGGGGCCTCTTCTCGCTCGTCGTCGTACGGAGTCGCGTCCACGCGCGCGGCCACGAGATCCAGAGCGCTCACGAGAGGCGTGCCGCGCTCGTCCACGTCGACCACGAGGACCTCTTGGCCCTCGAGGAGCGACGCGGCCGTTCGGCCTCCGTCCTTCGCGAGCTTCACGACGACTCGCACGTCGTGACCGCTCTTGTCTCGAATCCGCACTTCGCCGAACTCCTCCGTCACCTTCCGAGAGATCACCGTCGCGATCGATCCGACGAGCGCCGATCGCTTCGTCGCCGCCTGGGCCTTGTCGTCCACGATGGGCGCGAGTACGCGCGACATCGCCGCATCCGCTCCGAGCGCGCAGAGCGCCGAGGCCGGAAGCGTGTAGAGCAAGGTCCAGAACGGAATCACTCCCGCGCTCACGAAAGGCACGTTCATCAAGAGACCGCTCACCCCGAGCACCACGAGGAAGACCTGTGCGAGGAGCGTCATCGGAAGCCGGCCCATCCCGAAGGCGGAGCCCAACTTGAGTGCCCAGCTCTCGCCCGCGTCGTCCGCATCGGCGTCGTGGTCCGCGTCTCCATCTCCATCGGCATCCGCGTCCGCATCGACGTCTCCATCGACGTCGGCGTCCGCATCGACGTCGCCATCGACGTCGGCATCCGCGTCCGCGTCACCGTCCGCATCGCCACCGAGAAGGCCCATGAGGCCGGACGCCTGCACCGCCGCGAACAGGAGCGTCGCTCCCACTGCGATGGTGAAGGGCACGTTCGGCCACGCGACCAGGTAATCCCAGACGTTCACGGCTTCCTCGGCTCCCGGGAAAACACGGGAGACGAGACCGTATTTCGCGCCGCGGCCTCTGCAAGACCGGGGGATTCCGATGTAACGGCGAAACACGGCACGCCGGGTGCGGCTGGCGCCCGCGCGTGCCGCGCTCGATCAGAACGCGACGAGGCGCGCAGAGACGAACAGGCCCGCGGGCCCGAAGTAGGTCGGACGATTGAGGCCGAAGCGGCCGCCGACGTGCACGGCGATCGGATCGAAGTCGAGCACGATCTCGGGCACGAACGCGTAGTCCGAGCGCACGCCGGTGCCGTCGGGATCGCCGACGACGAGCTCCACTTCGAAGCCGACGCCGAAGGGACCGATCATGCGCGCGTCCATGCCGTACGCGCTCGACCACAGGCGCGCGCCGTGATCGGCGAGGTCGAGCATCGCCGCCTGGCGCGTACGCAAGTGGAACGTCCCGCCCACGAGCCACGCGGCCTCGATCGACGGCACGAGGCGCGCGAGCGAGAGCCCGTGATCGAGCTCGGTCGGCACCCAGATCGCCGCGTCGACGAGAAGCGAGACGGGGCCGCGGCGCAGCGGGAGCCAGCCGACGCCCGCCACGAGATCGGCCGAGCCGCGCTGCCAGCTCTGCGAGCGCGGCGAGGCCGCGTCGATGGGCATCGCGACCGAGAAGCGCAGTTGATCGTCGAGCACCGAGCCGAACGCCTCGAGCGCCACGCGCACGAGCGGATCCCCCGCCGCGACCGTCGCGACGGAGACCCGCCCGCCGACGCCGCGCACGTCGAGATCGCGCAAGCCCACGCTCTCGGAGAACGGCGTCGCGCCGACGGCCTCCGTGAGCGCGCCAGGAGCAGAAGGCCGATCGGGCACCGACACGGCCTCCGGCTCGGTGCTCTCGGTCGTCTCGGTGACGGCCACCGCCGGCGGCGTCGTCTCCACGACCGGTGCCGAGGTGACCGCGAGCGGCGTGCTCGAGAGCACGGTCGACCCGAGCACGAGGTCGATCGAAGCGGAGCTCTCCTCCGCGGGCGCCGTGAGCCGCGCCACGAGGTGATCGCCCTCGCGCCGCACGCTCTCCACGGTCACGCCGTGGGCGACGAGCGTCGCCTCGGCAGGAAGCTCGCCCGAGACGAGCCCGAAGCTCACCTCGCGCGTCTCTCCGGCCACGAGCTCGCTCGCATCGGCGCGCAGCGACACCGTCTCCACGCGCACCGGGAAGAGCGCGACCGGGCCGCTCGCATCCGAGCACACCGGCAGCGTCTCGCTCGTCACGACGATCTCGCCCGTGACGCCCTCGCAGTGCACGTCGGCCGGCAGCGCGACGTGCGTGCCGAGCGGCAGCGTGAGCGGGCCCGGCTCTTCGGACGGATCGACCGCCGGGAAGCTCGCGCCTTCGCTCGCCCCCGGGAGCGTGATCGTCGCGCTCTCGGCCGTGACGACGAGCGGCTCGCTCGGACGGCTCTCGAAGAAGTCGGTGTCGATCGTGCTGACGCGCACGTAATAGGTGCCCGGCGGGAAGCCGTGCAGCTCGAAGCGCGTCACGGAGTCGGGCACCTCCGTCGACGCGACGACCTCGCGGCCGTCCTGCTGCCGCGCGATCTCCACGTGGTAGGTGCGGGCCGCGGGCGCCGCCGCCCAGCCCCCGGAGATCACCGCACCACGACCGGAAGCACCGAAGAATCGACGCGGGCCGTTCTCCCACACCGGCGCGGGCGGCAGCGGACGCGGCGGCGTGGGGCGCGCGTGCGGCGCGACCGCGCTGCCCATGCCTTCCGGCACGCGCACGACGGGGCCGCTCTCGCCACGGACACGCACGTCGCCGACGTGAGCCGAGACGCGGCTCGTCCCTCCGTCGTCGACGCTGAGCACGCTGGAGCCGCCGCTCAGATCGGCTTGGGACGACGGCATGTTCACGTGGAGCGCGAGCGCGCCGCCGCTGGCGTCACCGGTGCCGCGCAACGCGCCGAGCGCGGTGCGCATCGAGCCGCGCTCGAGGGTCGCGTCGGTCCCGCCACGCCGCACGCGCGTCGAGGTGTCGCCGAAGATGATCACCAGCGTGTCGGCGCGCATCGCGACGACGCTCGTGTCACGGAAGGTGAGCTCGGCCGAGCTGCGCTCCTCGGTGACGACGTGCCATCCCCGATAGAGATCGAGACCGATGTGCGCATCCCGCCACGTCTCTTCGTCGCGCGGTCGCGCCGTCACGCGGCGCTCGGCCGCCGTCACGCGCGCGTCGGGCAAGAGGCTCGCGGCCGTGGCGACGCGCGGGAGCCGGAGCACCGTCCCGGCGACGAGGTGGTGCGGCGGCGGCCCCATGCCCGGATTGAATGAGTGGATCAGATCGTAGCGACGGGCGTTGCCCCACATCCGCTGCGCGATGCGCCCGCAGGTATCCCCCGCCTGCACCGTGTACTCGACGACCTCGATCGCATCTCCCTCGGCCGGGGGCTGGGCGCGTGCATCGCGGGGGTCGAGGGTCGAGAGGAGCGCCGACGCGAAGAGAAGAGGCGCGAGAGCCAAGCGAACGCGAGCCCGAATCATGTCCTCTTCCTCTCCTCGGTCCGCCTCGACCGGCGGATCAACTTCCACATGCGTCGCGCGAGCTCTTCGGCGCGCGCGGGTGCCATCACGACGTCGTCGATCCCCGCGCGCAGGAGCGCCGGCACGCGATGCGGATCGCTCGGCAGCGCATCGGTCACGATCGGCACCCGATGCTGCGCGCGCAGCGCCGTGAGCGTGCCGAGGTCGGCGCCCGGCGCGTAGATCGCCGCCGCATCGCCGATCGGCTGCTCCGGCGAGACGATGAACAGGCGCAGTGCGCTCACGGCCATCCCGAGCACGAGATCTCCCTCGAGCATGCCGATCACCGCGACGTCGGCGCCCGCGCTCATCGCGTCGCCGTCGAGCGTCGTCGCCTGCGAGGCCGCCGGCCGGATCGCCGAGATCATGCGCGCTGCTCGACCATCGAGCCCCGTGCGATCGCGTGCCCGCTCGGGCGCATGACCGTCGCCGCCGATCCGCGAGAGCTCGGCCTTCACCTCGACCGCCGTGGGACGCTCGGCCGGGCGCTTGAGGAGCATCGACTGCACCAGCGCCTCGAGCGCGCGCGGAATGCTCGGATCGCGCCGGACCTCGTCGAAGCTCGGCGGGGCCGCATGCGTGTGCTGCACGAGCACGCGCATCGGGTGCCCGTGAAAGGGCGTCGTGCCCACGAGCATCTCGAAGAGCATGCAGCCGAGCGCGTAGACGTCGGCCTCCGGACCGATGGTGGCGCCGGCCGCGATCTGCTCGGGCGCGAGATAGTCGGGCGTGCCGGTGATCGCTCCATCCGTCGTGAGACGACCGAGCTGCTCGTGGTCGACCACGAACGCGAGGCCGAAGTCCACGACGACGAGCCGCTCGAGCCCATTCGTCTGCCGCTCGAGAAAGACGTTCTCCGGCTTGAGATCGCGATGGACGATCCCCCGCTCGTGCGCCGCGACGAGCACGCCCGCGATATCCGACGCGAGCATCATCGCGCGCGCGGGCGGAACGAGGTCCCCGTCACCGACCTCGCTCCGCAGCGTGTTGCCGACGAGGAGCTCCATCGCGAGATAGAGGTATCCGTCGGCCGCACCGAAGTCGTAGACCTCGATCGCGTTCGGATGCCGCAGCGCACCGCTCACGCGGGCCTCGCGCTCGAAGCGCGCCGCCGCGCCCTGTCGCACGGCGTGCTCGGGCAAGAGCACCTTCAGCGCCACTGCCCGGCCCAGCGCGAGCTGCGTCGCACGGTACACGACGCCCATACCGCCGCGGCCCAGCATCGACTCGATGCGGTAGCCGCCGACCACGTCGCCCAGGGCTGGCTCCCTCGCCTCGATCCGCATCTCGCTCATGTCCCCACCTCGAACACGTGCACCGGCTCGCGCCGCCCGGCGAGCTCGCGCGGGCCGCCATCGTAGAAGTCGAAGGGCTCGCCTGCCGCAGCCTCCTTCGTCGCCGCCGTCACGAGGATCTGCTGCGGGCGCGCGAGCGCTTCGAGGCGCGCGGCCACGTTCACGGTGTCACCGATCGCGGTGTACTCCATGCGCGTGTCCGAGCCGACGTTCCCGACCACGGCCTCGCCCGTGTTCACGCCGATCGCCAGCTCGATCGTGACGCCGTACTTCTCTTTCCAGCGCGCGTTGCCGGCGTCGAGCCAGCGCAGCATCTCCTCGGCGGCGCGGAGCGCGCGCGCGGCGTGGTCGTCCTGCCGCGCCGGCGCGTTCCAGATCGCCATCACCGAGTCGCCGACGAACTTGTCCACCGTGCCGCCGTGGCGGAACACGATCTCGGTGAGGATCGTGAACAGCTCGTTGAGGATCGCGACGGTCGCCTCGGGCGCGAGCTTGCTGGCGAGAGGCGTGAAGCCGACCACGTCGGCGAAGAGCACCGTGATGGTGCGCGCCGTGCCGCCGAGCGCCATGTCCTGCTCGCGCCGCACGACACGATCGACGATCTCCGCGGGCAGATAGCGCCCGAGGTCGCTGCGGATCTCGATCTCCTTGCGGATCTTCTTCTCGCTCTCCTCGAGCCCGCGCGCCGCATCGCTCATCGCGTGGCCGAGCACGCCGAGCTCGTCGCTCGAGGCCACGCTCACGCGCCGGTCGAAGCGGCGCTCGCGCAGGTCCGCGGCGAACGCGACGAGCGCGCGCAGCGGCGCCGTGATCCCGCGCGCGAACGCGATGCCGATCATCAAGGCGACGAGGATCGCGACGAGCACCGCGATGCCGACCGCGCGCTCGACGTCGGAGATCGAGGCCAGCGCGACCGCGACCGGGACCTGGGTGACGACCCGGAGCGCCCGCGCACCGACCGGGCGCATCGTGCCGAGGCGCTCCCCATCGGCGGCGTCGAACCGGCCCGACCACGCCGCCGGCGTCGTCGCGGGCGCCGCCGAGAGCACCCCGGCGCGCGCCGCCTCGTCGGCCCCCGCGAGCGCGCCTCCGTTCACCAACACGTGCCCGTCCGTCGTCATCACGAGGATCGCGTCGCCGGTCTCGGGGTAGTGCTCGGCGCGCAGCTCGCTCACGCGCTCGTCGATCGCCGCGAGCGACACCATCGACGCGAGGTAGCCGGTGACGTCCTCGCCGCGATGGAGCGGCACCACGAGCAGGACGCGCTCGCCGTCCTCGCTCGCGATCGCCTCGCCCATCGCCGCGTCCGCGTGATCGGCGCTCGTGCGCAGAGCCTCCGAGAGCGTCTCCGGCGGCCGGACCCGCGTGTCGCGATCCGACTCGCCGATGGCGATGAGGAAGCGGCCCTCTCGGTCGTAGGCCACGGCGTGATCGAGGTGGCTGTCGCCCGCCAGGCGCGCCTCGGCCAGCCGCGTGGTCTCGGCCTCGTCGAGCGTCGGATCGAGCAGCACGCGACCGATCTCCTCGAGCCCGTCCTCGCGCTGCGCAGCTCGTCGTCGACGAGGACGGCCACCGTATCGCCGACGGCGCCCGCGAGGTGTTGCGAGAGCACCCGCAGCGTCGTGCGATCCACGTCGACCACGTACGCACCGAGCCCCACGAGCGGAAGGCCCGCGAGCGCGGCGAACGCGATCGAGAGCTTGGTGGCGATGGGAAACCGGACGCTCGGCGCGGGCATGGTCATGGTTTACACCCGCCGCGCGAGGTCGTAGCTTCCAGGTCGATGTCCGAGGCCAGCCTCCGCAAGGGCATGACGCTGCCTCACCATCGGCGCGATCGGATGCCCGTGCGCGCGGTGGCCGCCGAGGTCGTGTCGGGCCCCGACGCGGGCAAGCAGCACGCGGGCGCCGATCAGCTCACCATCGGCACGGCCGAGGGCAACGATCTCGTCGTCGGCGACCGCACCGTCTCGGGCTTCCATCTGCGCGCCTCGCGCACCGACGCCGGCATCCTCGTCGAGGATCGCCGGTCGACCAACGGCATCTTCGTCGGCGATCTCCGCCTCGAGCGCGCCGTGGTCCCGCCCGGCACCGAGATCGTGCTGGGCGAGACCGTCGTCCGCCTCACCGACGGGGCCGACCTCGAGGTCGAGGTGCACGACGGCGAAGAGCTCGGGGGGCTGCGCGCGCGATCGCCCGCGATGCGGCGCCTGCTCGCGCAGATCGCCAAGGCCGCGCGCAGCGAGGTGGCGGTCCTGATCCAGGGCGAGTCCGGCGTGGGCAAGGAGCTCGTCGCGCGCGCCCTCCACGAGCTCGGCCCGCGCGCGAGTGGCCCCTTCGTGACGGTCGACTGCGCCTCGCTCTCGCCGATGCTCGTCGCGAGCGAGCTCTTCGGGCACGAGAAGGGCTCCTTCACCGGCGCCGATCGCCGGCACGTCGGCGCCTTCGAGCGCGGCCACGGCGGCACCATCTTCCTCGACGAGATCGGCGAGCTGCCCGACTCGCTCCAGCCCGCACTCCTCGGCGCGCTCGAGCGCCGCAAGCTGCGGCGCGTCGGCGGCCGCGACGAGATCCCCTTCGATGCGCGCGTCGTGTGCGCGACCCATCGCGATCTCTCGGCCGAGGTGAACAGCGGCCGCTTCCGGCTCGACCTCTACTATCGCATCGCGGTGGTGAAGCTCGCCGTGCCTCCGCTCCGCGATCGCCCCGAGGACGTGCCGATGCTGACGAGCCACTTCCTCGAGCGCGCCGGCTACGCGAGCGACCCGCTCGTGCAGCAGCTCTTCGGCCCTTCGATGATCCAGGCGATGCAGCGCCACGACTGGCCCGGCAACGTGCGCGAGCTGCGCAACGTCGTGGAGGCCACGGTCGCGATGGGCGAGGCGCCCGAGCTCGTGGCGCGGAGCGGCCAGACCCTGCGCCCGCCGACGGCGAGCACGCCACCGGCCGCCTCGGCACCGTCGATCGCGCCGCCCTCGGGGCAGTCCTCCTTCTACGCCGCGCTCGTGAGCCAGCCCTACCGCCAGGCGCGCGCGAGCGTGCTCCACGAGTTCGAGCTCGCCTACCTGCGCGCGCTGCTCGACAAGGCGAGCGGCAACGTCGCCCAGGCCGCGCGCGACGCCGACATGGATCGCTCGCACCTGTTCGAGCTGCTCAAGAGACACGGTCTGCGCACCTGATCGCGATCGCGACGGAAGCTCGAGCGCGACCCGGCTCAACCGCGACGGCGCTTGCCGAGCCGGACGACGTCCACCGCGCCCGGGGCCGGCGGCCGGAACGTGTCCATGTTCGGCGGATCGAGCGGGTGGATCGGCGGGCGCGCCCGCGGCAGCAAGACCTTGGCGTTCTCCATCAGGATCTCCGGCTGGGTGGTGCTCATCTTTCGACGCCGCCTCGCGGGCTGGGTGGTGCCCGGCTTCATGCCGCGCCCTGAGAGCAGCCCGCGTGCCGAGCCGTTAGCCACATGAAATCACTTGGTTTCCACCGCCACACCGATCCTGCCGCAGGCGCCGGCCTACGCCGGTCCGCGGCGAGGCGTCGGCTCGGGGCCACGCTCGTCGACGCGAGGCGCGGGGCGTCCACGGTTGTTAGGATGCGCCCGATGACGACCGCTCCCGGGCTCGACGCGACGTGAAGCTGACCCTCGATCGCCGCATCGAGATCACCCTCGGCGCGATGGTGCTCGCGCTCGGCGGCGCGATCCTCTACCGCGAGCTCGCCGTTCCCGACGAGCCGCCCTCCCACCCCATCGCCGAGGCGATCGTGGAAGAGGCCGAGGAGACGCTCGAGAGCGCATGGCCGCCGCGCGGGCACGAGCTCGGCTCGGCGCTCGCGACGAGCGAGGCCGTGACCGCGATCGGCGCGCCCCAGGACGCGGGTGACGACGCGGCGCTCTACGACGGCGGCCCGCCGCTCCCGACCCCGCCGCCCGACACCGACACGTTCCGCGTGCGCCAGGAAGAGCGCGCCGGCATCTACTACCTCGAGGTCGTGATCGGCGAGGCGGGCTTCGACGATGCGCTGCCGATGCTCGTGGTGCTCCACGGGCGCGGCGGCTCGGCGCAGGTCCCCGGCGGTCCCTTCCTCGGCCTCACGCATCCGGTGCGCGTGATCGTGCCGCAGGCGCCCGACCCGCTCGGCGCGGGCTACGAGTGGCTGCCCGTGTACGTGGGCCAGGGCCTCGTCGATCGGCTGAGCTCGACGCTCTTCGCGCAGGCCTCGCGCGTGGCCTCGCTCGTGCGCAGCATCGCGCACGATCGCGGCGCGCAGGGCCGCGTGATCGTGAGCGGCTTCTCGCAAGGAGGCCTGCTCACGATCACGCTCGCGCTCTATCACGACGACGTGATCGGCGAGGCCTTCCCCCTGTCTTGCTGGCTGCCGCCGCCGCTCGTGCCCACCTATCGACGCACCGATCTCGTCTATCCGCGGATCCGATCGATGCACGGCACGGCGGACACGACGATCCCGATCGGGCCGACCGAGGAGGTGTTCACGCAGCTCGACGGCCTCGGGTTCGACGCGACCCTCGTGCCCTTCGAGGGAGTCGCGCACACGATCTCGGACGACGAGAACGCGCTCTTCCACGTGTGGCTGGAGGCGGCCGTGTGCCGCGCGGTCGGCGACGCGGAGTGCGAGCGCGCGGCCGAAGAAGCCGCGGCGACGATGCTCCCGACCTCGACGATCGGGCTCGACGCCGGCACGAAGGACGAAGGCGACGCAGGTGAGGTCACGGACGCGAGCGAGGACGCGGACGCAGGCCTCGACGGCACGGACGCGAGCGAGAGCGCCGAAGACGACGCGGGGGAGCCCACCGCGGTCGCGCCGACGGAGCGACCGTGACGGAACGCGGAATCGATCGGGAGGTGTGCGCCGTTGCACGCGAGGAGAGCCGAGGAGCGGATGGCCGCGGTCGATAGCTTGTTGAGCCTGGCGAGCCGCGAAGGCGCCGACGAGGTGCGGCTGGGGAGCGATCGCGCGCCGGCCATGTTCGCCGCGGGCGCGCCCAAGCGCCTGTCGATGCCGAAGACGCCCGACGACATGCTCCGGCACCTGCTCGGGCCGATCCTCTCGGACGAGGTCCGCGCGCGCCTCGCGAGCGGCGCGAAGGCCGACACCACGCACGAGGTGCCGGGCCTCGGCGCGTTCCGCGTGGTGATCGGCGCGAGGGAGAGCGGCGGCCTCGACGTCGTGTTCACGATCGCCGGCAAGAGCGCGGCCGCACCCGTCGCCAACGCTGCCCCTCCGAAGTCAGCCGGCCCCGGTCCGACCCTCCCGCGCGCAGCGCCGATCGCACCGATCGCGCCGATCGCCGAGGCGCCCGCGCGCGACCCCGAGCCCGTCGAGCCCACGATGTCCGACGCGGCGCTCGCCGAGCCGCCCGAGGCGCTGCTCGCGCTCCTGGTCCGCGCGCATCTCGCGGGCGCGAGCGATCTGCACCTCGCGCAGGGCGAGCCGCCGGCGATCCGCGTGCACGGTTCCCTCACGACGCTCGTCGAGGACGGCCCGCTCGACACGGAGGTCCTTCTCGGCTCGATCCTCGATGCGCGCACGCGGACGCGCCTGGCGCAGGGCCGGTCCGCGGACTTCGTGCTCACCCTCCCGGAGGATCCCATCGGCCCGCGCGGGCGCGCGCCGCGTGTGCGCGGCAACGTGTACCGCGCCTCGCACGGGCTCGCGATCGCCCTGCGCTTGCTGCCGCCCGAAGCGCCCGCGCTCGACACGCTCGCGCACGGCGGCCTCTTGAGCGAGCTGCCGGTGCTGCCCAATGGCCTGGTGCTCGTGTGCGGGCCGACCGGCTCGGGCAAGAGCACCACGCTCGCCGCGCTCGCGCGCGAGATCCTGCGGCGCCGCTCGGTCGTGCTCGTCACGCTCGAGGATCCGATCGAGTACACCTTCGCAGGCGGCGGCCCACGCCGCTCGCTCGAGGATCGGCTGGACCCTGCGCACCTTCCCGTCCGCGCGCCGGGCGCGCTCCCGTCCAGGCGCTCCGGGCCCAGCACTCTTGCTTTCTCGCTCGTACGTCAGCGCCAGATCGGTCGCGACGTGCGCGACTTCGCGACGGGCCTGCGCGACGCGCTCCGCGAGGATCCCGACGTGCTGCTCGTCGGCGAGATGCGCGACGCCGAGAGCATCTCGCTCGCGCTCACCGCGGCCGAGACGGGGCACCTCGTGCTGTCCACGCTCCACAGCCGCTCGGCCGCGAGCGCGATCGAGCGCATCGTCGACACCTACGCGCCCGAGCGGCAGTCGCAGATCCGCAGCCAGCTCGCCGACTCGCTCCGCGCGATCGTCGCCCAGCGCCTGCTTCCCCGCGCCCGCGGCGAAGGGCGCACGCTCGCGCTCGAGGTGCTGCGCGTGAACGCGAGCGTCGCCTCGGGCCTGCGCGAAGGAAAGATCGGCACGATCACCAGCGCGATGCAGTCCGGCCGCAAGGACGGGATGGTGACGCTCGAGAAGAGCCTCGCCGAGCTCGTGCGTCGCGGCGAGGTGCACGAGAGCGAAGCCCGCGCCGCGGCGAACGATCTCGCCGCGCTCCAGAGCTATCGCGACGGCGCGGGCTGACAGCGTCGATCACGTTGGTTGAGGGAACCGAAACCAACGTGATCGCGCGGCTCGGCGGGAGGGGCCCCACATCCGGCTTTGCCGGTGTGGGCGAGGGGCTGCGGGCAGCCCCTCGGGGGAAAGGAACAGCAAGAGAGCGACGCGATCAAGCGTCGCGACCGCCGCTGTGAGAGGGTGACAGGAAACCTGTCGCCCTCTCTCGCGGAGCGATACGAGGGGGAGCGTATCGGCCCCCGAGGACTGAGCGGCGACGGCTGCTTACGGCTGGAAGCTCACCACGTGGTCGGCGATCTGCTCGATCTGCTCGGGCGTGAACGCGCTCGAGAACGAGGGCATGAGCGGCGAGCGGCCGACCGAGGCGCCGCCACCGGTGATCGTGGCGATCACGTGCGCGCGATCGCGCGTCTGCCAGAAGGCGGGGTCGGTGAAGTTCGCCGGGCTCGGCGTGAGGCCCGCCGCCGCCGGGCCGTCGCCGCGACCGTGGACGCCGTGGCAGGGACCGCAGGTCGTCGCGAAGGTGCTCGCCGCATCGAAGGGCGGCGGTGCCACGGGCTCGGCGTGCGCCGCCGCTTCCGCGAGACCGCGCTCGACCTCGGCCTGCGCCGAGAGGTTCTCCCAGCGCTGCCCGCCGTGGAAGAGCACGTCGGGCGAGGCGCCGAAGAAGAAGAGCACCATGAAGCCGAGCGCCGCGCCGAGGAACATCGCCACGAAGCGGGGCTGCACGTTCAGGTGCATGAAGTGCTTGCAGACGAGGTACGCCTTCACTACGGCGATGCCGAACGCGAACATCAGCGTGAGGATGCGGACGCCCGCCATCGGCCCGAGCACCGAAGCGACGAGCAAGAGCAGCAGGATCCACCAGATGCGGACGTAGTGCGCCGTCCCGTGATCGCCCGAGCCGTGGTCGCCCGATCCGTGATCGCCCGAGCCGTGGTCGCCGGGGCCGTGATCGCTCGCGTGAGCCGTCGTGGTCGCGTCGGTCATGGCGTGCTCACTTCGCGATGTAGAGGAGGGGGAAGAGGAAGATCCAGACCACGTCCACGAAGTGCCAGTAGATGCCCACCAGCTCGACCCGCTGCAGCTCCGCATTGCGGCGCGCGTACGTCGAGACCCAGAGCATCAGGATCATCCCGGCGATGACGTGCGCCGCGTGGAGACCGGCGGCCGTGTAATAGAACGACCAGAAGCCGTTCGCGGTGATCGTGTAGCCCTCCTCGATCTCGTGGTGCCACTCGAGGCCCTTCACCACGAGGAACGTGAGGCCGCCGGCGCACGTGGCGAGCAGGAGGTTCGCCGCCTTCTTCCCGTCGCCCTTCTCGGCGGCGTGGTGCGCGAGCACGGCGGCGAGGCTCGAGGTCAGCAGCACGACCGTGTTGAACGCGCCCGCCCACGTGTTCGTGTGCGAGGCGTAGTCGGCCCACTCGGGGTGGCCGATGCGGTGCATGATGTAGGCGCCGAGCAGGCCGCCGAAGATCACGATCTCGGAGGCGAGCACCCACCACACCGCGAGGCGCCCCGTGGGGACGCCCGACGCGCTGCGCAGGGTGGCGATGGGCTTGCCGGAGGGGTTGCCGTGCTCGGCGTGCGTGGCGGCGCTCATGTGGCTTCGTCCTGGGGCCAGAAGTCTTCGTCGCGATTCGGCGCGCTGTACTCGTAGGGGCCACGGTAGACGTTCGGCATCGTCTCGAAGTTGCCGTGCGGCGGAGGCGAAGCGGCCGTCCACTCGAGCGTGTTCGCCTTCCACGGGTTCTTCTCGGCCTTCGGCCCGGCGAAGAGCGAGCGGAAGAAGTTGAAGAAGAAGACGAACTGGAACGCGATCATCACGACGAGCGAGATCGTCGCGACGATGCGCAGGTCCTGGTGCCAGCCGCCGGCGATCTCGGGGAAGTGCTCGTAGCTGAAGATGCGGCGGTGATCGCCCGAGGCGCCCAGCACGAAGAGCGGGATGAATACCCCGTTGAACGGAAGGACCGTTCCCCAGAAGTGAATCTTGCCGAGCGTCTCGTTCATCATCCGGCCGAACATCTTCGGGAACCAGAAGGTGATGCCGGCGAAGACGGCGATGATCGCGATGGGGAAGAAGGTGTAGTGGAAGTGGGCCACGACGAAGTACGTGTCGTGGAAGTAGATGTCCGAGCCACTCGAGCCGAGGAAGATGCCCGTCACACCGCCCAGCAGGAACTCGCCGAGGAAGCCGAGCGCCCAGAGCATCGGCGTCGTGAAGCGGATCGAGCCGCCGTAGAGCGTCGCGATGTACACGAAGCACATCTCGGCGATCGGGATCGAGATGAGCACGGTCGTCGCGCTGAACACGTTCGCCATGCGCGGGTCGATGCCGGCCACGAACTGGTGGTGCGCCCACACGAAGAACGAGAGCACGCAGGTCGCGATGGCCGTGAAGATCACGGTCTTGTAGCCGAAGAGCTTCTTGCGGCTGAACACCGTGATCACCTCGGCGACGATGCCCATCGCCGGGAGCAGCACGACGTAGACCTCGGGGTGGCCGAAGAACCAGAAGAGGTGCTGCCAGAGCACCGGGTCACCGCCGCGCGCCGGATCGTAGAAGCCCGTGCCGAGCACCTGATCGAAGAGCAGCATCACGGCGCCGGCGACGAGCGGGCCCACCGAGGCCATGAAGAGCACGCTCGCCAGCACGATCATCCAGACGACGATCGGGATCTCGTACATGCGCATCCCGGGCGCGCGCGAGTTCATCGCCGTGGTGATGAAGTTGATGCCGCCGAGGAGGAACGCGACGAACTCGAGCGCGACCGCGAGCAGCCACATCGTCGAGCCATAGGGCGTGTTGCTGAACGCCGCCGTCGACGAGAGCGGCGGATACGACGTCCACGCGCCGCCGAACGCGCCGCCGGGCACGAAGAACGACGCGAGCATCACGAGCGCGCTGACCAGGAAGACCTGGTAGCTGAGCCGGTTGATGCGCGGGAACACCATGTCGTCGCAGCCGAGCATCAGCGGGATCAGGTAGTTCCCGAACGCCGCGATCAGCACCGGCATCGCGACCCAGAACACCATGATCGTGCCGTGGCTCGTGACGAGCGCGTTGTACTCGCCCGGCGAGACGACGCCGTAGCCCGGGACGCTCGCGCCCGGATAGGCGAGCTGCATGCGGAAGGCGTAGGCGAGATAGCCGCCGACCACGCCCATGAACATGCCGGTGAACAGGTACTGGAACGCGATGATCTTGTGGTCGGTGGACCAGAAGTACTTCTTGAAGAAGCTCTCTTCGTGATGCGCGGTCGCCATCTCGTGCTCCTCTCAGTCCGCCGACGGCGCGGCCGCCGCGTCGCCCATCGCCACGGCGGTGTGCTGCTCGAGCCAGCGCGCGTGGGCCTCGGGGCTCTCGATGAAGATGCGGGCGCTCATCACGCCGTGGCCGATCCCGCAGATCTCGGCGCACTGGACGTCGTACTCACCCTCGAGCGTGGGCTCGAACCAGCCGACGATGCGGCGGCCCGGCACGGCGTCCTGCTTCAAGCGGAACACGGGGACGCTGAAGCTGTGGAGCACGTCGCGCGACTCGAGCTGGAAGTGGTACGTGCGGCCGACCTCGACGTGGAATTCGTCGACCGTCGCGATGTCGTCCTCGGTGTCGAGCACGCCGTCGGGGCCCGGCAGCACGAACGTCCACGCCCACTGCTGCGCGACGATGCGCACCGTCTCGTCGGGCTCGGGCAGCTCCTGCTTGACCTCGTGCCAGACGTAGATGGCCCCCGCGATGATCACGAGGTCGCAGAGGATGATGATGTTGTGCGGCAGCGAGATCCACCGGTGCAGGTGGTGCTCCTCGCCGGTGATGTACTGCGCCTTCACGCCCTCGCGCGCGCGGAATCGCCAGAGCAGCCAGAAGAACATCCCCTGCACGAGGAAGAACCAGAAGAACACCGTGACGGCGATCAGCAGCACCAGGGCATCGACGTGCCCGGCGTAGCTGGAGGCCTCTTCCATCGTCCATTGCATCGGCGCTCTCCGATCAGAAGTAGATCCAGCCGATCACCACCGCGGCGTACACGGCGATGCCGATCATGGTGTAGGTGAACCACTTGGAGGCCTCGTCGGCCGCGACGAGGTCGTGGTCGCGCTCTCGGGCCTTCGCGAACGTGCCGGCGAGCGCACCGCCCGCCGCGGGGGTGCTCGCCTTCGCCTTCGCGGGCGTCGCCTCGGCGGCCTCGTCGTGCGCATGTTCTTCGCCGCCGCCCTGGCGCGAATCGTCCGCGTGCGTCTCTTGGTCGCTCGTCATCAGGTCCCTCGCAAGCTGCGGACGTAGGCGACGACGTCGCGGATCGACTGGTCGTCGGCGAGGCCGAGCGCCATCGGCGCCATCGTTCGCCCCGACTCGTCGAGCGGGCTCGCGCCGCGCACGCCACTACGGAAGTTGTGGATCTGCGTCTCGACGTACCAGGCATCGAGGTGCACGAGCGGCGGCGCGCCGCGCGTCTCGTCGCCCTCCGCGTGCTCTCCATGGCACTGCGCGCACGTGGCGTAGAGCGCCTGCCCGTGCGTCGCGTCGCCCTCGCCGTCGGTCGGCGACACCGGGGGCAGCGCGGCGACGTAGGCCGCGATCGCCTCGACGTCGCCCTCGTGGTTCAGCGAGCGCGCCATGCCGCGCATGCGCAGGCCCTGCGCGTCGTCGGGATGCGCGCCGCGCGCACCGGAGCGGAACTTCTCGACCTCCGCGCGCACGTACCACTCGGGCAGGCCCGCGATGGCGGGCGCGCCGTACTCGCGCATCCCTTCTCCTCGCGCGCCATGGCAGGTGGCGCAGGTCTCGAACACGGCCGGCCCGCGTGCCTCTCCCGCGGGCGGCTCGAGGCCGCAGGCGCCGAGCACGGCGGCGAGCGCCACCAGTGCGCACGTCGAACGACTCTTCATCGGGGAGCTCCTCCATCGGGCGTCGGGACGATCGCGTCGGGCGTGCCGGCGGGCGTCGGGTCATCGGATTCGAGCGCGCGGCGCGTCTCGAGCGCGGCCTCGGCGTCGGCCTCGCGCGCGCGCTTCACGAGGAAGGCGAGCAGGCCGCCGATCATCGCGAGCGGAAAGAGCGACATGAACACGGTCGTCGCGAGGAACGCGTCGCGGTTGGCCTCGTCGGCGCCGAAGCACACGGGGCAGGCGAGGGCGAGCGCAGGCGTCGAGCCCGCGAGCATCGCGAGGCACGCGAGCGCGACGCTCAGCCGCGTCGCGCGAGCTCCCCCTCCGCCCCTCACAGGTAGACCTGCTGGTAGAGGAGCGGCCAGATGCCGACCACGAAGTACCAGAGGACGCGCACGGTCCAGAACTGCTCGAGCGTGAGCGTTCCCTTCGCGAGACGAACGAACGTCCACACGAGCGCACCGAGCGCGATCACGGCGTGCAAGCCGTGGCAGCCGATGATCAGATAGAAGAAGGAGCCGAGCGCGCTCGAGGTCAGCGTGAGGCCTTGCGCCAAGAGCGCGATCCACTCGCGCCCCTGCGCGACGAGGAAGAGCGCGCCGAGCGCGATGCCGGCACCGAGCGGCGCACGCGCGGTGGCCGGTGACTTCTGGAAGCGCGCTCCTGCGGCCACGACGAGGACGCCGCTCACGATCAGGAACGCCGTGTTCACCGCCGTGCTCTCGACGGGAAGGCGCGGCTGATTGAGCGGCGGCCAGCCGAGCGGCGCGGAGGCGCGGACGACCGCGAACGCGCTGATCATCCCGGCGAAGAGCATCGCCTCCGTGATCACGAAGACGAGCATCCCCAGCACCCCATTGGGCACGAGTGGCTTGCGTCGGGCAGGGGCCGCGAGCGGCACGCGTTCCTGGAGGGCTTCCAACGAGGTCGCGGTATACGCGCGTGCGTGCCGAAGGATGTGATGGAGCACACAAGAATGCGACGCTTTGCCGCGTATCGTTTCGCAACGGATCGCCTGGATTCCAGGGCTTCACGGAGAAGGCGGTGATCGAAAAGCGACGCAACGGAAGCTGCGCGTCGTTCGATCGCGTGCGGTCTGTGTCTCGCGTCGCGCGCGCTCGCGTGGAACATCTGCGAGGTGCGATCCAGCTCGCCCCTCGTCGCCCTCGCGGTGCTCGTGGGCATCGCCGTGCTCTCGTCCATGAGCCTCGGTGCCCGGCTGCTCTCCGATGCCGATCCGAGCTCCACGCTCTGGGGTGCTCGTCTCGGGATGACGGCGACCGAGGTCCGCGCGATCGTGGAGCAGCGCGCCGAAGGGACGTGGACGACGCGCCTCGAGAACGGCGACTGGATCCTCGAGCGCGCGACGGCGGGCGAGCACGCGACGTTCGAGCTGCACGACGCGCGATTGGTCGCCATCCGGGCCGAGGCGCGGGTCGCGAGCGACTTCCCGGCGTCACCTCCCTACGAAGAGACCGCGGACAGCGTGCTCGTGCGCGAGGTGCGCGGCGATCGGGTCGAGGCGACGCTGCTCTCGCGCTCGTGCCCCACGCATCGCGAAGAGGCCGCGCGCCTGGTCGCTGCGCACGCCGGTCCCTGACCGCGGCGACCGAAGCCGATGCGATCACGCACCTCTGCGGGAGGGCCGCGGGAGCCGCGATCGGCGAGCGCTATCGGCGCTCTCCGAGCTGACGTATCCTCGTCTCGATGCGCGCGATGGCCCGGGCTGGCTCCGCACTCTTCGTCTCCTCGCTCGCGCTCGCGATGGTGCTCTCTGCAGCGAGCACCGCCGAGGCGCAGTTCACGTTCTACCGCGACGACCACGTCCGCAATCGCCCCGCGCACGTCGGCGTGTCGGCGATCGGCGGTGGCCAGCTCCACACGCACGACGGAACGTCCGACGGATTTCTCCGCTTCGGTCTCGACGTGATCGGCACGATCGTGCCGGGCTTCGCGCTCGGCTTCACGCGCCTCGGCTTCGGCATCGGCTACTCGGATCCCGAGGGCGTCATCTTCTCGGCGGGCGCGACGCCGACGATGGAGCTCTCGTTCTTCGCGAGCTCCGACACGCAGCTCTGGCTGCAGCTCGGCGCCACCGTGTGGCTCGGCGCACCGACCAAGACGAGACCCTTCTCGACCGACGCGGCGATCACCACGGTGATCGGCATCCGCTTCTGGATCGGCAACACGCTCACCTTCGGCATCCTCGTCGGCAACGACGTCGGCGTGACCAACCCCGGCGTGCGCTCGTGGTTCGGGGGCCCGCTCGGGCAGGCCGAGCTCTCGTTCTTCGGCGGTCTCGAGCTCGGCTGGAACCTCTGATCGCCGCGCGCGCGCCCCGAACGGCGCAAACCGGAGCGAGCGAGGCGCGCGGCACTGGCCGAGATACCTCTTTCTCCGTCATCATCCTCGCGTGAGCGACGACCGGAGCAAGGACCGAAGCCGCGAGCCTTCGGACATGTTCTCGCTCGCGGGGCGGCAGAGCGACACCGCGATCCCGACGATCACGAAGGTCCCGCTCACGAAGGAAGAGATCGAGCGGCGGCGGCGCATGCGGATCGTCGTGATCGGGATCGCGATCGTGAGCGCGATCGCGATCGCCCTCGCGGCGCGCTACGCATGGCATCGCCGCGCCATCGCCACCACGCGCGAGGCCGCCGAAGCGAGCGGGCGCCTGACGGACATCGCGGCGGCGCTCGCCGAGCTCGAGGGCGAGACCGGCGCCGGCGACGTGGCGCTCGCGGCGCGCCTCCACGCGACGGCCGAGCTGGCCGGCGAGACGGGCCATCGCGAGCGCGCCGAAGCGCTCCTCGCGGCCCACGATGCGACGGCCGACGGCGCGAGCGATCACCGCATCGCCGCGACCTATCTCGCGCTCGCCGCGGGGGACGTCGCGACGGCGCTGCGCGAGGCTTCGCCGCTCCAGCCCTCGGGCCCGCGGGCCGCCGAGTCGGCGCACGCACGCGCGCTCGCGGCGGCCGCAGCGGGCAACGTGGAGCAGGCGCTCTCGATGGCGCAGGCCGCCGCGACGGCGATGCCGAGCTCCCCGCGTCATCGCGCCCTGCTCGTGGAGATCGCCGCGCGCGCCGGTGCCCCCGCGCCCGCCGCGGGCGAGGGCGACGACGCGACCTCGATGCACGCCGCGCGGGCGCTCGCGGTGGTGTTCCGCGGAGGCTCGAGCGCCGACGCGCGCACCGAGGCGAGCGCCGTGCTGGCGAGCAGCGACGCGACCCCGAGCGAGCGCACGAGCGCGACGCTCGTGACGGGCCTCGCCTCGGCCCTCGAGGGAGACACCGAGTCGGCGCGGAGCTCGCTGGGCGAGATCGTCGCCGCGCCGGGCGCGACCGAGCTCGTGCGTGTCCTCGCCGCCGAGGGCGAGCTCTGGGTCGGCGCGCGCACCGAGGCCGAGGCGATCGTGACCGCCCTCCCCGCCGACGTGACGGCCGACGCCGGCGCGCGCGCGCGGGTGCAGACGCTGCTCGCGCTCACGGGCGGGCAGGCCGAGGCCGCGGCGGCCGCCGTGGCGAGCGTTCCCGAGGGCCCCCGGCGCGCGTGGCTCGAGGGCCGCATCGCCTCCGCGCGGGGAAGCCTCGATCTCGCGCGCGCCGCCTACGCGCGCGCCGCGAGCGAGCCGTGGGCCCACGTGCTCGCCGCGAGCGACCTCGCGCTGCTCGAGGCGCGTGCCGGGCGCGGCACCGAGGCCGTCGCCGCCATCGAGCCGCTGCTCGCGGCGGGCGCCACGTGGCCGCGCGTCGCGACGGCCGGCGCGCTCGCGCTCTCGGCGGCGGGACAGAACGATCGCGCGCTCACGGTCGTGGAGGCCGCGCTCACTCCCCACCCGAACGAGGGCGCGCTCCTCGCGGCGCGGGGCCGCGTGCACTTCGCGGCCGAGCACTGGGCACCCGCCGTCGAGTCGCTGCGCGCAGCGATCACGCACGACGACGACGACGCGACGCTGCATCGCGATCTCGGTCTCGCCGAGCGCCGGCTCGACCACGCCGCGGAGTCGCGCACGGCGCTCGCGCGCGCCGTGGAGCTCGACGCCACGGACCGGGCGGCGCTCGTGCCGCTGCTCGAGCTGGACGTCGCCGCGGGCGAGCTCACGGACGCCGCGGCGGTGCTGACGCGCCTCGATGCGATCCACGAGACCTCGCTCGACATCGAGCACCTGCGCGCCCGCGTGCTCGTGGGCAATCGCGCCGGTCAGTCGGGCACGCGCGCGGTGCTCGCGGCGCTGCGCACGGCACGCCGCGACGGCGACCTGCACCTCGCGCTCGGACGCCTCTACTTCCAAGCCGAGCGCTGGACCGACGCGATGATCGAGCTGCAGGCGGCGCAAGAGACGAGCGAGCCCCGCCGCACGGTGCTCCTGTGGCGGCTGATCGCGATGGGCCATCTCGGCCGCGAGGCGCCGGTCACGACGGCGCTCGAAGCGCTGCGCGAGGACGCGACCGAGACCGCCACGCCCTTCACGCCGGAGGACGAGGCGCTCGTGTCGATCGCCCAGGGCTGGATCGCGCTGCACGATCAGCAGTGGGCGCGTGTCGAAGCGCTCGCGAGCCGCGTGCTCCGCACGGTCCCCGACTCCTCCGAGGCGGCGCTCCTGCTCGCGCGCCTCGACGAGGCGCAGGCGCGCGATCCCGAGGCGCACTTCCGCCAGGCGCTCGCGGGCCAGCCGGCCTCGGTCGATCCGCTCGGCGGGCTCGCGCTGCTCGGCGAGCCGACGCCCGAGCGCTGTGACTTCGGGCGCCGCTACGTGGCCGCGGCGCCCACCGGCCCCCGTGCCCACGACGTGCGCGCGCGCCTCTCGACGTGCCCCCGCTGAGGATCATGCATCGCCCCGCTCGCTCCCTCGTCGCGCTCACCTTCGCCCTGTCCGCCGCTTGCTCGTCCCGCGACGGCGCGTCGCTCGCCGAGCCCGTGGTCTACGACGCCGACGATCGCGTGGAGGTGTTCGAAGCGAGCGAGCCCTACCGGAGCGTCGCCGAGAGCGCGATCGCGATGCTCATGGACGCCGCCGACCTCGACGCGACCGACCCGTCGAACGTCGTCGTCACCTACGCGACCACGCTCGGCGAGGCCGAGCAGCTCTGCGCGAGCGAGCGCTTCGCCGATCAGATCGAGCCCGGCTCGTGCTCGGGCACGCTGATCGACGACCGGCACATCCTCACGGCCGGGCACTGCACCGACGGCGTCTGCGATCCCACGAGCGCGTGGGTCCTCGGCTTCCGCTACGTGGCCGACGGTGTGCTCGCGACGCTCACGAGCGACGACGTCTACACGTGCGCCCGCGTGGTCGCCTACCGAGACGACGCCGAGGCCGACTACGCGGTGGTGGAGCTCGACCGGCCGGTCGTCGGCCACACGCCGGCCGTCGTCGCGCGCCACACGAGCCCGCTCGCGGTCGGCACCTCGGTCACGCTGATCGGCCATCCCGAAGGGATCCCCGAGAAGGTCGCGCCGAACGGCACCGTCGTCGACACGGGGCCCGTGCAGCTGACGGCCACCGTCGATGCGTTCGCGGGCAACTCGGGCTCGGGCGTGTTCGACACCCAGGGTCGCGTCGTCGCGATCCTCGACGCGGGCAACGACGACTACGTGCCGAACGGCGGATGCTTCGTCGTGAACGTGCTCGATGCGAGCGCGGGCGACGGCGAGACGCTGACGTACGCCGACGTGGCGATCGATGCGCTCTGCGCGGGCGGCGCGAGCACGCCGCTCTGCGGGAGCCCAGGCGAGGACGCCGCCACGACGAGCGATGCCGGGACTGCGACGGGCGACGCAGCCCGCGCCGGCGACGACGCCGCGGCCGGGAGTGACGACGGCGGCGCGGCGACGCCGCGACCGAGCGGCAGCTGCGGGTGCCACGCCACGGCTCCCGCCCCGAGCGGCCTCGCGATCGCCGTGCTCCTCGGGTTGCTCGCGCTCACCCGCTCGCGATCGGCACGCCGGCGCGCGCGTGGATCTCGTCGACCGCCGCGCGCAGCTCGTCGAGCACCTCGTGCTCGTAGCCGTCGGCGAGCGCCTCGAGCGCGGCCCGGTAGAACCAGAGCGTCTCTTCCTTCGGTGCGGAGAAGCGCGTGAAGGCGACGTCGCCGACGCGCTTCTGATCGGCGATGACCGAGCGCGCGTTGTGGAGCTTGTCGCACGCCGAGACGAGCTTCACGTCCGCCCCGCGCGAGCGCAGCGCCGCGAGGTGCGTCGTCTTGCGCTCCTTCCACGGGGCCTTCGGATGCGCGCCGTGGCTGTCCGAGAGCGCGTCGACGAGCTGCGCCACCTTGGCGCCGAAGCGCTCCTCGATCTCCACGAACGAGGCGCCGGGAATGTCCTCGAGGTAGTCGTGCAGCGCGGCGGCGATCATCTGATCCACCGTGCCGCCGTGCTCCATCACGAGCGCGGTCACGGCGAGCAGATGGCTGAGGTAGGGCACGCGCGTCGCCTTGCGCGACTTGTGACGGAAGCGGTCCGCCACGAACGCGAGCGCATCGTCGAGCCTGGGGTCGTAGGTCGTGATCTCCATCACGCTCTCCGGACGATTGTCCACGACGAGCACGGTTCGAGACGCGAGCGCACGTCGCGAGCCCGTGCCTGCTAGAGAGCATTACACACGAGGAGGGACGAGCGCATGCGCAGGAAGCTTCCGAGCAAGGCCAGGGCGGTGATCACGGGCGCGGGCAGCGGGTTCGGGCGCGCGGTCGCGATCGAGCTGGCGAGCCGCGGGGCGCGCGTGCTCGTCAGCGATCAGGACCTCGAGACGGCCCAGGCGACCGCGAAGCTCTGCCAGGAGCGCGGGGTGGAGGCCGTCGCGGCGAAGGCCGACGTGCGCGATCCGGCGCAGATCGAGGGCCTCTGGAAGAAGGCCAAGGAGCTCTGGGGCGGCACCGACGTCCTCGTGAACAACGCCGGGCTCGCGGTGGTGGGCGAGGTCGGCAAGATCCCGGTCGACGACTGGAAGCTGCAGATCGAGGTGAACCTCTACGGCGTGATCTGGGGCTGCCACTACTTCGTCCCCGAGATGAAGGAGCGCGGCAACGGCTTCATCCTCAACGTCGCTTCCAGCGCGGGCATCGTGTCGGCGCCGAACATGGGCCCGTACAACGTGACGAAGGCGGGCGTGATCGCGCTCAGCGAGACGCTCTTCACCGAGCTCGCGAAGGACAACGTGCAGGTCACGGCGCTCTGCCCGACGTTCTTCCGCACGAACATCCACAAGAGCAAGCGCTCCTACGGCGGCGGCACCGACAAGGCGACCGACAAGCTCGTGACCGAAGCGAAGTGGAGCGCCGAAGAGATCGCCACACACGCGATCGAGGGCCTTCTCGCCGGCAAGCTCTACGTGCTCCCGCAGCAGGACGCGAAGCTCACCTGGCGCATGAAGCGCCTGCTCGGCCAGGGCTTCTACGACATGCTCGGCGCCGCCGCGCGCCGCGGCACGCTCGACAAGGCGCTCGGCACCAAGAAGTAGCCGGGCTTCTGAGGGCACGCGCGTTCGCGTAGAGTCGTGCGCGCGTGTTCTTCTTCGTCCTTCCGTGGGGGCACGATCAGCCGGTCTACGAGCGGCCGTGGCTGACGTACGCGCTGATCGCGATCTGCACGATCGTGTTCGCCGGCACGTGGTCGATGGAGTCGCGCGCGGACGCCGAGCTCGAAGTGGCGGTCGCCCACGCCGAGACGGTGCTCGACTCGCACCCCGACGCTCGCGTGCACCTCACGTTCGGCGGCGCGCCTCGCGCGATCGACGAGCTGCTGTCCACGCTCGTGACCGACGACCCGCATCGCCCGGCGAAGGCGGGCGACGCCGACCTCGAGCTGGCGGTGCGCGAGATGATCGCCGCGATCAACCGCATGCCGGCGTTCCGCTTCGGCTTCCAGCCGGGTGCGCCGCGCGTCGATCGCGCGCTGGCGCACATGTTCGTGCACGCGGACCTGATGCACCTCTTGGGCAACATGCTCTTTCTCTGGCTCGCGGGCGGCGTGCTCGAGTGCTTCTGGCGACGCTGGGCGTACGTGGCGCTCTACGTCGCCTCCGGCCTCGCGGGGATCGCCGTGCACGTGCTCGCGTCCCCGCACAGCCTCGTGCCCGTCGTGGGCGCGTCGGGCGCCATCGCGGGCCTGCTCGGCGCGTTCGTCGTCGGCTACCCACGCACGAGGATCAAGCTGCTCTGGTTCGGGCTCCTCTTCTTCCAGCCCCTGTTCGGGAACTGGAAGGTGCCGGCCTGGGTGCTCCTCCCGCTCTGGGCGGGCATCGAGCTCGTCAGCGGCTGGCTCGGCGGCGAGGACTCCGGCGTCGCGCATTGGGTGCACGTCGGCGGCTTCGCGTTCGGCGCGCTGCTCGCGCTCGCCTTGCGACGGACCAGCCTGATCGCGACGGATGTCGGCCGGATCGAAGATCGCGAGCCCGGGCCTTCCGTGGCGACGACGCCCTCACCCGCGCTGCGTCTCGCACCGATTCCGGCGCCCGCCAAGCGCGGCGCGCCGGCCGAGCGCCGCGTCTCCACGCCCGTCGTCTCGGCGCACGCGCCCGCCCCGCTCTCGCGGCCACCTCCGCTCGAGGGGATCGACGCGCTGCCCGCGGCGCGCGACGACGACGTCATCGAGCGTTGAGCGCGGGATCGCGAGCGGCGCGACCGCCAAGAAAAAAAGGGAGCGGGGCCGAGGCCGCGCTCCCTTCTCTCGTCGCGCCGAGCGGAGCTCAGGGCGTGGCGGTCGTCGCCGACGTGGCCGACTCGACCGGCTTGCCCGCGTCGATCCAGCCCTGGATGCCGCCGCCCATGACGCTCACGTCGGTGTAGCCGAGGTCGATCGCCGACTCGGCCGCGACGTGGCTCGCCGAGCACTGCTCGTTCGCGCAATAGAAGACGAGCGAGGTCGCGTGGTCGGCCGGGAGCACGTCGGCCGTGACGGCGTCGTAGCTCACCCAGGTCGCGCCCGGGACGTGGTGCTCGTCGAAGGTCTCGCGGTGGTTCGCGTCGAAGACGGCGAGCGACGCGTCGTGCGCCTCGACGCGCGCGGCCACGTCGGCGACCGAGACCTGGTGGAAGCGCGGGGCTGCCTCGCTCGAGGAAGACTCCGAGCCGGACGAGCTGGCCGTGGAAGACGACGAGCTGCCCGAGGACGAGCCGCAGGCGACGAGCGAGAGAGCGACGAAGAGAGCTGCGAGGTGACGCATGGGAAAGTTCTCCTTCCGGAGCCGCACTCGTAGAGCGAGCGCGCGCGTCTGGCAATCCCCCCCTGCGCAAAGATTCGTAAGCGCGATGCCGAGACATCAGGGGCACGCGCCCACCAGCGTGCGCGCGGTGCGATCGGCCTCGCTCATGCGCTCGAAGCGGCCGTCCGCCTCGAGGGTTCGTTGCGGAACGTTCCCGAGCTGCCGGTCGATCGAGGCCTGGCTCGCCGCCGGATCGGCCTCCGTGCGGTGCGTTCCGGTGAGCGCCGCCGCGTCACAGCCGCCGGCGAGGAAGCGCTGCACGCCGAACACGGGGTCCTCCGCGCGCACGAAGTAGACGCGCCCGGCCTCGAGCCCGGTCGCGTGCACGACCGAGGCCGAGCTGCCCTCGAGCGCGTAGAAGCGGTGATCGCCCGGCGCGACGGCGCGCGAGAACCACGCATGGCCGCGGAGCTGCCCGAGGTAGACGCCCAGCTCGTCGACGATGCTCACCGTGTCGCGCCCGCTCGTGGGCATCACGAACACGACGAGCGCCTGCCCCTCGACGGCCGCGGGCGGCTCGTCCGTGCTCGAAGGGCGCATCGCGTACGACGAGCCGCCGCACGCAGAGAGCACCGAGAGGAGGGCCACGAGGGCGAGAGCGAGGCGGAGCGAGCGCATGCGCCGGTCATAACACGCAGCGGCCGGGTCAGCTCCGGGCGCGCTGGGTGAGCAGCTCCTGATCGAAGCGCGCGTCGATCTTCTCGAGGAGCTCGCGGACGCGCGGGTCGTCGAGCGCCGCCGCGAGTCGGCTCGCCGGCGCCTCCACGCCCGCTTCGGTCGTCTCGTCCCCGCTCCACGCGCGCCGCGCCACGCGCAGCGCCGCCGGCGCCATCCGTCGGATCGGCCCGAGCGCGACCGAGAGCACGCCCGAGACCGCGTGCGTGTCGAGCCCGCGCCGCGCAGCGTCGAACGCCAGGCGCACGTCGCGCGCGTAGACGAGGCGCTCTTCGGCCGGCGCCGCGAGCGGGAAACGGCCGTCGGCGAGGAGGCGCTCGACCGTGCGCCCGAGCGCGAAGATCTCGACGAGGTCGCGGCTCGCGAAGCGCAGCCCGAGGACGAGCGCGACGGGGAAGAACAGCATCCGCAGCGGCGCCCAGAGGATCGCGCCGAGGCAGCCGAGGCAGCCATCGGTGGGCGCCGCGAGGCGCGCGATCTCGGCGGGCGCGAGCGCATGGCCGAGGCTCGCCGCCGCGCGCGAGACGACCTGGCGCGCCACGCGCTCGCGCACGAAGTCGTCGAGGAAAGGCAGCGGCGCATAGCGCGCGAGCACGAACGCGGTCGCGAGCGCCGCGCGCGTGCGCAGCACCTGCGACTCGATGGGCGAGGCCGTCATCCGCGCACCACGAGCGCCACGCCCGAGGCGAGCAGCATCACGAACACCATCGTGCGGAACGCGGTCACCGGCAGCCGTCGGAACGCCAGCTCACCGGCGATCATTCCGAGCGCGATCGCCGGAGAGAGCGCGAGCGTCAGGCCGCGCTCGGTCGGGCCGAGCTGGCCGCGCACCGCGTACGTCGTGAGGAGCACCGCGTTCAGGATCGCCCAGAGCGCCGAGAGCGTGGCGCGATAGCGTCCCTTGTCGTGCACGAGGCGGCTCGCCACGTACACCGCCATCGGGCCGCCCGTCATGAACGCCCCGTGGATCGCGCCGCCCGAGACGAGCAGCGCGATCTCGAGCCCACGCCCGAGCGGCTCGGTGGCGCTTCCGGCGCTCGCCCGCCGCGATCGGACGAGCTCGAGCGTGCTCACGCAGACGAGGAAGACGCCGAAGAGGCGCTTCAGGATCGACGCGTCGATCGCCGCGACGAGCGCCACGCCGAGCGGCAGACCGAGCGCCATGAACGGGAGCAGCTTCCGGAACAGGACCCGCCCGTCGATCTCGTGCCGATACCGCGCGACCAGATAGAGCGAGAGGAACAGGTTGAGGGGCGCGATCGCGCGGAGCAGCGTCTCGAGATCGACGAAGAACGATCCGATCGCGACCGTGATGAGCGTCGCGCCGAAGCCGAGCACGGTCTCCACGGAGAACGCGAAGAGCACCGCGAGCGCGAGCGGAAGGACGAGCGCGAGCGGTGGAAGCGAGAACATCCGGGGCGCCGATGATAGTGCCTGCCCGCCGTTGGGCTATGGTCGGCGCGTGACCGGCTACCGCGGCCGATTCGCGCCCTCGCCGACCGGGCACGTCCACTTCGGGACGGCGCGCACGGCGCTCGTCGCGTGGCTGCGCGCGCGACGGGAAGGCGGAGCGCTCGTGATGCGCATGGAGGACCTCGACGGCCCGCGCGCTCGCGCCGGCATGGCCGAGGCGATCCTCGAGGACCTGCGCTGGCTGGGCCTCGACTGGGACGAGGGGCCCGACGTGGGCGGCCCCTACAGTCCCTACGTGCAGAGCGAGCGCAGCGAGCGCTACCGCGCCGTCGTGGCCGATCTCGTGCGGCGCGGCCTCGCGTATCCCTGCACCTGCACGCGCAAGGAGCTCGCCGAGCTCGCGAGCGCCCCGCACGGCGAGGAGCCCGTCTATCCAGGCACGTGCCGCAACGGGCCGACGCATCCGGAGCGCCCGGCCTCGATCCGCTTCCGCTTCGAGCGCGGCGAGCCCTTCGTCGACGCGCTGCTCGGCCCGCGGAGCGACGGGATCGAGAGCGGCGACTTCGTGATCGCGCGGAGCGATGGCCTGTTCAGCTACCAGCTCGCCGTGGTCGTCGACGACCTGGCGATGGCCATCACCGAGGTCGTGCGCGGCGCGGACCTGCTCTCGTCGGTGCCGAGGCAGGCGGCGCTGCACCGCGCGCTCGGCCACGCGCCGCCCGCGACGCTGCACGTGCCGCTCGTGGTGGGCGAGGACGGCGTACGCCTCGCGAAGCGCCACGGCGCGATCGCGATCCGCGAGGCACGCGCCGCCGGGGCGTCCGCCGAGCAGATCGTGGGCCAGCTGGCAGCGAGCCTCGGGCTCGCGGCGCCCGGCGAAGCCGTCTCCGCACGCACGCTCGTCTCGCGCTTCGAGCTCGCCGCGCTCCCGCGCGAGCCGGGTGTGATCCGCACCAGTTGGTGAAGTCTTGCGACGAGACCGCTGCGCAGAACGGTCGAGGCTCCTGGCATGTCGCGTCGCGAGACTGGCCTTCAGGCGTCGCCTGGCGGCGGGGCCTATAGCCAATTGGCTATAGGCCTCGCCTTCCCGAGGACGCAGCGCAGCGGCCGACCGGCCGTGAGCAGCGACCGCAGGGTGAGGTGGCGAGCGTCCGAGCCTGCTCGGACGCGGCATCAAGGCCGGGATCGCGGCGCGTGCTCGCTGACCAACCATACGCGATCACACCCGCGCGAGCCCTTCGTGCTCCGCGCGCGGTGATACTGTGCCGCCGATGGACGTCGACGTCGCCGTCGTGGGTGCAGGCCTCGCGGGCACGGCCGTCGTGCGCGAGCTCGCCCGGCGGGGCGCGCGCGTGGCGCTCTTCGAGGCGAGAGACCTCGCGTGGGCGGGCTCGGCGGCGGCCTTCGGCACGATCGACACCGGCGATCTGACGCTCGACCCCTTCACCGACGCGGCGCTCGAGCTCGCGCGCACCGATCGCGAGCGCGAGACGAGCATCGCGCTCGTCACGGCGCCGCACCTCGCCGCGCGCGTTCCGGTGCTCGCGCTGGCTCCGGCACGCGATCGCGGGCGCTCGATGCTGGCGCGGTGGGACGCGCTGCTCGCGCTGCGGGCCCGCGACGGGCACGCGAGCGACCGGGCCGTCCTCGATGGCGCGGCCGCGCGCGAGCGGGAGCCCGGCCTCCGCGTCGAAGACGAGCACGGCGCGTTGATCACCACGCGTCTGCGCTTCGATGCGCATCGGCTCGCGCTGGCCTGGGCGCGCGACGCCGAGGAGAACGGCGCCGAGATCGCGCTGGGCAGCAACGTCGAGGCGATCGAGCCCATCGCCGGCGGCGCGCGCCTGTCCCTGCGCGGCGCGGGCGCGGCCGAGCGCGCGCTCACCGCACGGGCGGTGGTCCTCGCCGTCGGCGCGTGGAGCGCCCCGGGGAGCCCGGCCCAGCGCCCCCGTGAGCGGCGCGTGCACCTCGTGCTCGAGCACGCGCTCACGCAGCACGCGATCGTGCTCGACGGGGGCGAGTCGCTCGTGCCCTTCCATGGCATCTCCGTCGTGACGAGCGCCGCCGCGCCGTACGAGGGGGCGCCCGACCACGGAGGCGTCCACACGAGCGAGGCCCGCGCGCTGCTCGCGAAGATCGCGGCACGGCTGCCCGACGTGCGCGACGTGCGCGTGGTCGACGCCTACGCGAGCGTGCGCCGGCTCGTCACCGGAGAGACGGCGCCGCCGATCTACGAGGTTCCCGTCGGGCGCCCCTGGACCGCCCGCGCCCGCGGCGAAGAGGTCGGGCTCCGGATCGCGAAGGCGCTCGGGATCGGCGCCTCGAGCACGGCCGTGACGACCTCCCACGCGCGCGTCCCCGGCGGCGAAGAGGTCACCGACTCCTTCCTCGTCGCCGAGCGCATGTCGGTGCCCGAGGCCACGGCGCGGCGGCTCGTGCTCCGCCACGGCGCACGCTGCCTCGAGATCGGGGGACGCCTCACCAAGCAGCGCGTGGAATCGGCCGTCGTGTGCGCGTGCGAGCCGGTGCTCGAGGCGGAGCTGCGCCACGCGGTGCGGGCCGAGCACGCGCGGAGCACGAGCGACGTCGCGCGGCGCACGCGCCTCGGCCTGGGACCGTGCGGCGGCATGCGCTGCGCACAGCGCGCCTCGCAGATCGTCTGCCAGGAGCGGGGCCTCTCGTCGCGCGACGCGCACGCGATGACGGCGGCGTTCCTCGGCGAGCGGTGGCGCGCCCGCTCGGCGGTGCTCGACGCCGAGCTGCTGGCGCAGGAAGAGCTCGCGCTCGCGCGCTGGACGGCGAGCGGTCTCGGGCTGCCCGAGGACGAGGAGCCGCATGGCTGACGTGGTGGTCGTCGGAGGCGGCGTCGCCGGCCTCGCCGCCACGCTCGCGGCCGCGCGCGAGGGCGCACGCGTCACCGTGCTCGACGCGCGGCCGGGCGCCTCCTCCCTCGCCGGGGGCGCGTGGGATCTCGGGCTCTCGCTCGGCGCGCTGCGCGAAGAGCGCAGCGGCGGTGCGTTGCTCGCAGCGATGCTCGCCACGCGCCCCTCCCATCCGCTCGCGCCGCTCGCCGCCGAGATCGAGGCGCTCGCCACCGAGGCCCACGCGGCGGTGCTCGGCGCGCTCGGCATCTACGCGCCGCTCGCGCTCGATCGCCCGCCGGCGTTGATCGCCACCGACCTCGGGCGCGTGCGGCGCGTCGGCACCGCCCAGCGCGGCGTGCTCGATCTCGCGGCGCTGCCCAGAGGCCGCATCGCCGTCGCGAGCTTTCCCGCCGCGCGCGCGCACGACGGCGTCTTCGTGGCGGCCTCGCTCGGCGCGCTGGCGGCCGAGCGAGGGGATCCGCGTCGCTTCTGCGCGCTCGAGGTCGAGATGCTGCGGCGCGGGCGCGACGTGTGGCTCCATCCGCACGAAGCGGGCGCGCTCTTCGACGACGATCGCGCGCGCGATCGGCTCGTGCGCGCCCTGATGCGCGCGCTCGGCGGCGCCGGCTTCGACGCGGTGCTCTTGCCGCCGCTGCTCGGCGAGCACGACGACACCGCCTGGTCGCGCGTCCAGACCGCGCTCGCGCTGCCCATCGGCGAGTGGTCGAGCTCGCTCGCCGGTCCCCAGTCGGCGCGCCTCGTCCGCGCACTGGCCCGCGCCTTCGCGCGCTCGAAGGCGAGCTACGAGCGCTCGCCGGTGCTGCGCGCGAGCGCGACGAGCGTCGAGACCGAGCGCACCACGCATCGCGCCGGCGCCCTCGTGCTCGCGACCGGGCGCCACCTCACCGGGGGCCTGCTCTTCCGGCGCGACGTCGCGGTCGAGCCGCTCTTCGAGCTGCCGGGCTACCTCGACGGAGCGCCCCTCGCCTCGTCGGACACGAGCGCCCACTTCGAGACCCGAGAAGCCCACCGGGCCGCCGGCTTCCGCATCGGCGTCGGCGTCGATCCGCTCTTCCGGCCGCTCGACGCGGGCGGAAAGGTCGTCGATGGACGCCTCTTCGCGGCGGGCAGCATGCTCGCCGAGGTCCCGATCGCCGGCGCGGGCGGCGGGCTCGGCATCGCGGCGATCACGGGCTGGATCGCCGGCCGCAATGCCGCTCGCGCGGCGGCCGCCGCCTGATCGACCCGCGCACGCCGGGTGCGGCGGATGGTCGCGGCGGAGCGTTCTCGCATCCTTCGCCCGTGCTCGGCGCGCGCAGCGGGAGTAGCTTCCCCGCGATGTTCGTGCGCGGCGCGGGTCGGTCGTTCGCTCTCGTGCGCGGGGCCTGCCTCGCGCTCCTCACGCTCGGGCTCGCCGCGTGCACGACGACGCCGCGCCGCGCCGTGACGCTCACGTTCGCGGGTCTCGTGGGTGATCGCCCCTTCGCGTGCGCAGGCACGTACGACGGCATCGGCACCACCGGCACCACGCTCACGGCTCTCGACTTCCGCTTCTACGTGCACGACCTCGCGCTCGTCACCGCCGACGGCCGCGCCGTACCGATCGCGCTCGACACCGATCCCGTCTGGCAGACCGGCGGCGTGGCACTGCTCGACTTCGAGGCCGGCACCGGCTGCGAAGAAGGCAACGCACCGACCCGCACGATCGTGACCGGCACGATCCCCGACGACGGCACCGTCTTCACGGGCTTGCGCTTCCACGTCGGCATCCCGGCGTCGCTGAATCATCTCGACGCCGACACCCAGCCCTCTCCGCTCAACCTCACCTCTCTCTTCTGGGGCTGGTCGGGCGGCTACAAGTTCTTCCGCGTCGACGGCCGCAGCACCGGACAGCCGGGCGGCTTCCGCTTCCACTTGGGCTCCACCGGCTGCACGGGCGATCCGCGCAACGGCTCGGCGGCCTGCGCGAACGAGAACGTCCCCGAGATCACGCTCGCGGGGTTCGATGCCGCACACGACGTGGTCGTCGCCGACCTCGCGGGCCTCTTCGAAGGAAGCGACCTCGACCACGATCAGGGCGTGGCCCCCGGATGCATGTCGGACGTCGAGGACCCCGACTGCCTGCCGCTCTTCGACGCGATCGGCCTCGGCACGGCGACCCAGACGACCTTCCGCGTCGCGCACGGAGGCATCTGATGCGGCGCGCGATCGCGCTCGTCACGACCGCCGCCGGCCTGCTCGCGTGCGCTCCCGCGCCCGCCACCGGCTACGACTGGGATCTGCCGCCCGGCTATCCGATCCCGGTCGTGCCCACAGGCAACCCGATGAGCGAAGAGCGCGTCGAGCTCGGGCACTACCTCTTCTACGACACGCGCATGTCGGGCAACGGCACGTACTCGTGCGGGTCGTGCCACCAGCAAGCGCACGCCTTCACCGACACGCTCCCCGTCTCGGTCGGCTCGACCGGCGACCACACGCCCCGCGGCGCGATGTCGCTCGTGAACGTCGCCTACAACCCCGTGCAGACGTGGGCGAACCCGAACCTCGTCTCGCTCGAGGATCAGGCGCTGGTGCCGATGTTCGGTGCCCACCCCGACGCCATCGAGCTCGGCCTCTCGGGCATGGAGGACGCGCTCGTCCAGCGCATCGCGGCCGACCCGATGTACCCGCCGATGTTCGCCGCCGCGTTCCCCGGCGAGACGAGCCCGATCACGGTCGCCAACATCGTGCGCGCGATCGCATGCTTCGAGCGGACGATGATCAGCACCGACTCGCCCTACGATCGCTACACGTATCGCGGCGACTCGACCGCGATGAGCGAGTCGGCGCGGCGCGGGATGGCCCTCTTCTTCGCCGAGCGCATGGACTGCTTCCACTGCCACGGCGGCTTCAACTTCACGGACAACGTGATGCACGGCGGCACCGTCATCCCGGGGGTGCAGTACCACAACACGGGCCTCTACAACCTCGACGGGCGCGGCGCGTATCCGGCACCGAACCGCGGCCTCTACGAGATCACGCACGAGGCGCGCGACATGGGCGCTTTCCGCGCACCGACGCTGCGGATGATCATGCTGACGGCGCCCTACTTCCACGACGGCTCGGCCGAGACGATCGACGACGTGCTCGACCACTACGCGGCCGGTGGCCGCACGATCACGAGCGGCCCGAACGCGGGTGTGGGCGCCGAGAGCCCGCTGAAGAGCATCTTCGTGCACGGCTTCACGCTCACCGCCGAGGAGCGCGCGGACGCGATCGCGTTCCTCGAGAGCCTCACGGACCCGACGTTCCTCACCGACCCGCGCTTCTCCGATCCCTTCGCCCGTCAGCCATGAGCGACGCCGTCCCCGCCACGGTCGACGACGCCGTCCTGCTCGCGGCACCGCTCGCGCGCGCGTTCCACGACGACCCGATGTTCGCGTGGATCCTCCCCGACGCCGGCACACGCACGGCCTCGCTCGAGACCTTCTTCGGCGCGCTCGCGCGGCACGTGTTCCTGCCCGCGGGCAAGAGCGTGCGCCTGCCCGACCACGCCGGCGCCGCGCTCTGGCTCCCGCCGGGCGTGGGCACTTCGCGGCCGGGCTCGGTGCTCGCGGTGCCCGGGATCCTCGGCGCGCTCGGCACGCGCCTCGTCGCGGCGCTGCCGCTCTTCCTCGAGATGGAGCTCGCGCACCCGCACGAAGAGCACCACTACCTCGGCGTGCTCGGGATCGACCCGCCCTCGCAGGGCAAGGGCCTCAGCAAGGGCCTGCTCGCGCCGACGCTCGCGCGCGCCGACGCGGAGAAGCGGCCCGCGTACCTCGAGACCGCGAAAGAGACGAACGTCGCCTACTACCGGCGCTTCGGCTTCGAGGTGAAGAAGGAGGTACGGCTGAAGGACGCGCCGCCGCTCTGGTGCATGCTGCGGCCCGCGCGCGGCTGATCGGCGTCGGAGCGCCGGAGGCGACGCCGGCCGTCAGAGCTTCGCGAGCTCGACCTGCACACGCGCGTGGAGATCCGCCGCCTCGATCGGAGGCCCGTGGCCGGGAACGATCACCCTCGGGGGCAGCTCCGCGAAGCGCTCCTCCACCGCCGCGCGCACGCCCTTGCGGTCCTTCACGAAGCTCCACACCGCGAGCCGGAAGAGCTTCAGGCCGAACGCGGAGTCGGTCATCGTGAACAGCCATCGCAGCGGCGGCCCCGGCGTGCGCTGGATGTTCGTCACGAGATCCCCGGTGAACCAGATCGGGCCGCGGCTTCCCTCGATGGCGAGCAGGGTCTCGCCCTCGGAGAAGCCGGGCACGTCGCGCCAGCGCACGTGGGGCGGGAGCGGCAGCTCGGCGAGCGAGCGGAACGGCACGTCCAGCTTGCGTGCGAGGACCGGCAGCGCCGCGGGCGGCGCGAAGCTCTCGGCGCCCGGAAAGCGCGCGCGCCAGCTCGCCTGACCCATGTGGTGCTGGCCGTTGGTCGCCACGAGCGCGCGCACCGGGCCGAGGGCGCCGATCGCGTCGAGCGCGCGGGCGTCGAGCGCCGGCGCCGGGCTGAGCACGATCACGCCTTCGTCGGCTCGGAACGCGAGCGTCGTCGCCCACGCGCCGCGCGTGAACTCGTACTCGCGCCACCAGACGCCGCGCTCCTCGTCGAGCACGTTCCAACCTTCGCGATCCATGGGCGGACTCTGGCGCCGAACGTGGGCGGCCGGCAGTCGCACGCCGGCACCGGACTCTTGCTACGTTCGGCAACGATGAACCTCGCGCACGTCCAGGCGTTCGTGGAAGTGGTGCGCCAGAAGAGCTTCTCGGGGGCGGCGCGGCGGCTGGGCCTGCCGACGTCCTCGATCAGCCGGGCCATCGCGCGCCTCGAGCGGGACCTCTCGGGAAAGCTCTTCGAGCGCACCACGAGGCAGGTCGCGCTCACACCGCTCGGACAGGCCTTCCGCGATCACGCGACCCGCGCGCTCGCCGAGCTCGAGGAAGGCGAGCGCCGCGTGCACGAGCTGGCGCGCGAGCCACGCGGCGAGGTGCGCCTCTCGATCCCGACCGATCTCGACGACGGCTTCTTCGCGCGCACGATCGCGCGGTTCACGACCGATCACCCGGGCATCCGCGTGACGTGCGTGATCGACAATCGCTACGTCGACTTGATCGCCGACGGCTTCGATCTCGCGCTCCGTGTGGCCGACGATCTCCCCGACTCTTCGCTCGTCGCGCGACCGCTCGGCACCTACCGCGCCTGGCTCGTCGCGTCGCCGGCCTATCTCGCGCGGCGCGGCACGCCCCGGCGCGTGGCCGATCTCGCGCGCCACGACTGCGTCCTGACGCACGGGCGCGACGGCGTCGCGCGGTGGACGCTGCTCGGCCCGCGCGGCCCGGAGACGGTCACGGTCGAGGGACGCGCCGTCGCGGGCGATCTGCACTTCGCGCGCGAGCTGGTGCGCGCGGGCGCCGGTATCGGCATCGTCGCGCTACCACCTCCCGACCACGTCCCGCCCGACGCGAGCGGTCTCGTGCGCGTGCTTCCCGAGCACGAGCTCGCCGCGCCGAAGCTCTTCCTCGTCGCGCCCTCGACCCAGCGCCTGCCTTCCCGCATCACGCTTCTGCGAGAGCACGTGCTGCGCGCATATCAGGCACGCTGAGAACCGAGAGTGCTCGCCCGGAGGTCCCGGACGGGCGCCGATCAGGGCCGGCAAGAGCCGATCAGTGCGGGATCGACGTCCAGAGCACGTAGGCCACGTAGAGGCCGATCATCCCGAGCAGGCCGAAGACGAAGAGCGCGATGCCGATCTGGATCGTGCGCTGCAGCGGGCTCGTGGGCGTGGGCGCGCTCGGCGTGAAGCCGCCGCCAGAGGCCGCCGGGCCGGGCCCGAAGTACGGCGGCGGCGTCGGAGGAACGATGCGCGGTGAGAAACCGAGCTGCTCCTCGAACGCCGCCTGGAAGCCCGGATCGAAGCCGCCCATCGGCGATTCGACGCGCAGCGGCGCACCGGTGGGCGTGAAGAGCGCCGCGCAGCCGGTGCACCGCGCCGCCGTGCGCTGCGGGTGCCACTCGAGAGGGGATCGACAGTAGGGGCAGGTGTCCACCTGCCCTTTGTCAGGCCTTCTTGGCCTGGATGTCGAGCACGATCTCGATCTGGTCGCCGACGAGCACGCCGCCCGCCTCGAGCGCGACGTTCCAGTTCAGGCCCCAGTCCTTGCGCAGCACCTTCGTCGCGGCCGAGAACGCGACGCGATCGCCGCCCCACGGATCCTTCTGCGTGCCCTCGAACGTGGTGTCGAGCGAGACCTCGCGCGTCGTGCCCTTGATCGTGAGGTCACCGATCAGCTTGTAGTGATCGCCCGACTTCTCGATGCGCTTGCTCGCGAACGTCATCGTCGGGAACTTCTCGACGTCGAAGAAGTCGCCCGAGCGCAGGTGCCCGTCACGCTTCTCTTCGTTCGTGTCGATGCTCGCCACGTCGATCTCGACCGAGACCTTCGACTTGGTGAGGTCCTCGAGGTCGAGCTCGAGCGAGCCGCCCCACTTGGCGAACTGGCCGCGGACCTTCGTGAACATGAGGTGGCGCGCGACGAACGCGACGCTCGAGTGGGTGGGATCGAAGTCGTACTTGGTGAGTGCCATGATCGGTTCCTTAGCTCCCTTCGGGACGCCGGGGAACATGGCGCGGACACGCGCCGCCGGAAGGGCACGATTGTGGAACGGTGCGTCTCGCGAGCGGTCCGAGGGCGCGATGGGCGAGCGCGGCGACCGAGACTTCGCCCGCACCCTGTGCCGGGCCTGGGGGGATGCGGGATGGTGCGATGCCAGACCGCGCGGGTGCCGGAGCGAGAGCCCACGCTGATGCCCGAAGGCCGATGCCGAAACCGCGCCGTCAGACCGGTCGTCAGCCGAGGAGCTCCCGCGGCCGAACGCCGCGGGAGCCGCCCGCAGCGGTAGGTGGCGGATCACGACCGGGATGGAACGGCTCGCGCCTGCGGTCCCTCCCGTCCGCGGCTCCGCCGCTTCCGTCCGGGCCCTCCGGAGCGAGCACTCGTTGCGGATGGGATCACGGCGCGTGGCCCCATGCGAGCCACACCCCCACCAGAGAATAGGCGCGTCCTTACCATCGTGGGCCGGTGGTCGAGGAAAGAACCCCAGATGCCTATCTACGTGGGCGCCCGGTATCGCTCGCTTCAGGCTTCCCAGTGAAGATCGCTGGGTCTGCACACCACGAACGAGAAAGACTCCCTAGGATCCAAGGTCGTTCGGGATTCTTCACCGTGGACCGGATCGAACCCGACAGAGGAACGCGCGAAGACAACGCTAAGGAAGCGCGCCCCTCGGGTCAAGCGCCGTCCCGTCCGATCGCGCCATCCGTGCTCGCATCGACGCCGCTCGCCGCGTCGCGCGGTCCCGCGTCGGGCACGGGCTGATCGGGGTTGGCGCAGATCATCGCCGCCACGTCGGCCGCAGGACGGCAGATCCCGTCCACGCCGCAGCGCGCGGACGTGGTGCACAGCAGCACGCAGCGGTCCTCGGCGCACGTCAACTGCGAGGCGCAGGGGATCCCGTAGTCCCCCGCGCAGCCGCGATCGGCGTCGACGCCGCAGTGGCCATCGAGGCAGAGGCCGCTCGCGCAGTCCGCGTTCCGCTCGCAGCGCGGTCGGCAGCGATGGAAGCTGCACTCGTTCGGCCGCCGGCAGTCCGCGGGATACGAGCACCACGCCCCGGTGAGCGAGGTCGGCTCGCATCCGAGCGCCGTCAGAGCCACGAGCGCCGCGACGGTCCGCGCGATCCACGACGACGGGAGGGCCATCGCCGGCAGCGTAGCCCGCAGGTCGCGCTCGGTGTAGGTTCCGCCCGCGTGGGCAAGCGGCTCGGCATCGGGCTCCTCAAAGGTCTCGTCCTCGGCGCGGCCATCGCCGCCGGCGTGAGCTACGGCGCGCACTGGGCCACGCCTTCGGGCGGCCTGCTCGCGTACCTGCTCGCGCTCGGCGTCGGCGGCACCGCCGGCATCTTCGGCGGGCGCGCGCCGTGGAAAGAAGGCGCGTGGATCGAGGCGGCCATCAAGGGCCTCGTCGGCGTCTGCGTCGCCGCGCTCCTCTACTGGCTCGCCTCCGCGTACGCGGCGCGATCGATCCCGTGGCCGGGCGCGTCCTCGCCGATCCCGTGGACCTCGATCCCGCTCCTGTTCCTGCCGGCGATCGGAGCGATCTTCGGCGCGCTCGTCGAGCTCGATCACGACGACGCGGACGGAAAGCCCGCGAAGAAGAAGAGCGCCGCATCGAAGGCCCGCGTCGCGCCCTCGCTCGAGATCGAGGACGCCGACGTCGAAGCGGCCCCGGCCGGTGCCACGCGCCCGGCGCGCAAGAAGACCTGATCGCCTCCGCGCGATCCGCAAAAGAGTGGAGAAGTGATGAGCGACCCGCGCATGTCCATCGGCCCCACCTCGTCCGACGAGCTCGGCTGGACGCTCGACCGTCACATCCTCGAGCGGCAGCGCCGCATCCAGGGCGCGACGGGCGACTTCACCGGCCTCTTCCAGGCGATCGCGCTCGCGTGCCGCGTGATCTCCAGCAAGGTGCAGAAGGCGGGCCTGGCCGACGTGCTCGGCGCGACGGGCGTCACGAACGTGCAGGGCGAGACGGTGCAGAAGCTCGACGAGCTCGCCAACAAGGTGCTGGTGCGCTGCGTGGAGGCGGGCGGCCACGTCTGCGTGATGGCGAGCGAGGAGAACGAGGACGTCATCCCGATCCCCGCCGGCTACCCGCACGGCAAGTACGTGCTGATGTTCGATCCCCTCGACGGCAGCTCGAACATCGACGTGAACATCTCGATCGGGACGATCTTCTCGATCCACCGGCGCATCACCGAGAGCGGCCCGGGAACGGCGGCCGACTGCATGCAGGCGGGCCTGAAGCAGATCGCGGCCGGCTACGTGATCTACGGCTCGAGCACGATGCTCGTGTACACGACGGGCGACGGCGTGCACGGCTTCACGCTCGACCCGCTCGTCGGCGAGTTCTTTCTCTCGCACGAGAACATCCGGATCCCCACGCGCGCGAGCACGTACTCGATCAACGAGGGCAACGCGAGCAAGTGGACGCCGGGCACGAAGGCCTGGATCGATCGCCTCAAGAGCAAGGACGCGCCCGGCGGCAAGCCCTACGGTCTTCGTTACGTGGGCACGCTCGTCGCGGACTTCCATCGCACGCTCCTGCGCGGCGGCGTGTTCGCGTACCCGGGCGACAAGAGCGCGCCGGACGGCAAGCTGCGCCTGCTCTACGAGGCCTCTCCGATGGCGTTCATCGCCGAGGCCGCCGGCGGGGCCGCGAGCACGGGCAAGAAGCGCATCCTCGAGGTCGAGCCGACGAGCCTGCACCAGCGCGTGCCGCTGATCATCGGCAGCAAGGACGACGTCGCGCTCGCCGTGGAGATGATGGCGGCAGACTGACGAGGGCGTTCGCGCGCACGCTTCGCCGTCGAGCGTGCGCGCGGATCAGCGCGCGGTGACGAGGAACTGGAGCGCGAGCCAGCCGACGGCGATGCCGAGCGCGAGCGTGAGCACGACGCCGCCCGCGATGCCGATCCATCCGAGCACGCCGAGCCCGCTGCGCGCCGGCGGGCGAGAGGTCGCGGGTGCCGGTGCGGCCACGGCGCGCGGCGCCCCCGGAATCACGGGCCGCTGGATCGCGTTCGGCGGCGTGAACGCGGCCGCGGGCCCGCGCGGCGTGCTCTCGACCGCCGGCGCCGCCGCCTGGGCTCCAGGGGGCGCGCCCCAGTCCTGCGGCGTGCCCCATCCCGAGATCGAGCCGCTGGGAGCGGGAGCGCCGGCGCTCGGCATCGGTCCCGAGTAGCTCGGCGTGCCGCGCGGCGCGCCCCATTCCTCCGGAAGACCATGCGGTGGCGCGTGGCCCGACGCAGGCGCGGCATGGCCGGGCGCGGCGGGTGCGGCGTAGCCCGGCGCGGGCGCGGCGTAGCCCGGCGCGGGCGCCGCGTAGCCCGGCGCGGGTGCGGCGTAGCCCGGCGCGGGCGCAGCGTAGCCCGGCGAGGCGGGCGCGACGTGGCTCGACGCGGGCGCGGCCGACGCGGGCACCGGCAGCGGCATCGGCGGCGGCGCGAACGAAGGCGAGATCGTCGCCGGGATCGAGTCGACCGCCATCGGGCGCGCGGGCACGGGCGCGAGCCCGATGCCATAGGCCGTGCGCGCCATCGACGCTGCGCGCGGCGCGGCGGGCGGCACCGACGGCAGGCTGGCCTTCGGCGCGCGCTCCACCTCGTCGTCCTCGTCGGGAACGAGCGAGGGCACGACCTGCGTGAGCGCGTCCTCGCCGCCTCCCACGGCGAGCGGGCGCTGGATGACGACGCTCGGCGGCAAGACGCGCGCGTCCTGGGCCAGCTCCTCGGCGAGCAGGCTGTGCGCGAGCGACGACAGCGCAGGCTCCGTCACGCGCCCGGCGGCGGGCACCGCGGTCAGGAGCGCGCGCTGCAGCTCTGCCGCCGTCTGGAAGCGCTCCTCCACGCGGGGCGCGAGCGCCTTCATCGCCACCGCATCGAGCGCCGGCGGGATCGTCGGCTGCAAGCGGCTCGGCGGCACGATGTTCGGCGAGAGCACGAGCCGCACGAGCTCGGCGTCGGTCTTGGCCGAGAACGCCTTGCGGTAGGTGAGCATCTCCCAGAGCACGATGCCGAGCGAGTAGACATCCGTCCGTCGATCGACGGGCCGGCCCGCGGCATGCTCGGGCGCCATGTAGCGCAGCTTGCCCTTCATCATGCCCTTGGCCGTCTGATGACTGCGCCCGGCGGCCTTCGCGATGCCGAAGTCGATGAGCTTCACCTGCCCGGCGTAGGTGACGAGGATGTTCTGTGGCGTCACGTCGCGATGGACGATGCCGAGCGGGCGCCCGCTCTCGTCGGTAGCGTCGTGCGCGGCGTGCAGCCCCGCGGCGACCGCAGCGACCAAGTGCACCACCACGTCCTGCGCGAGCGCGCGCTGCTTCTCGGCGAGGCGCCGCACGAAGCGCTGGAGCGGCGCGCCGTGCAGGTACTCCATCACCATGTAGTAGAGCGAGCCCTCGTAGCCGCTCGACTCGACGCGCACCACGTTCGGGTGGTGGATGCGCGCGCTCAGCCGCGCCTCGTCGAGGAACATCTCCACGAACGCCTGCTCGTTCGCGAAGTGCGGGTGTACGACCTTGATCGCGACGTAGCGGTTGTCCTGGACCGCGCGCCCCAGATACACCGCGGCCATGCCGCCGCTCGTCAGCGGCGAGACGATCTCGTACGCCCCGAGCCGCAAACCGGGAGGGAGCGCGTGGGCGCCGGTCGACACTTCCCCCGGCTTACCCGGCTCTTCGGGAAACTGGAAGAGGCTTGCGAGCCCTCCCCCACGATCACGGCGCGTGCGCCACGCGATCGAGCGGAAGCGGGCAGAAGAGCCCGGCGTAGAGGCCGGGCACGAGGAGCCCCCAGCAGACGACGTGGCCATCGGACCGCCGCGCGCAGACCTCGCCTGCGCTGCCGAGCTCGACGGCCTCGGAGGACACCGGCGTCGTGTGCGTCACGGTGACGTCGTTCGCACCGAGCTGCCCGCGATCGCCGCGCCCCCAGCACTCGACCGCGCCGCTCACCCACCGCGCGCAGAGCATGGAGTCGAGCGGCAAGACCTCGGCGGCGTCGTCGAGCGAGGGTACGTGCACGAGCACGCCCTCGGCCGGCGTCGCGATCCCGAGCGAGGGCGGCAGCGCGTCGAGCGCGGTGCCACGGAATCGACAGTCCACGGAGCCGCCCACGTGACGCACGCAGTCGACGAGCGGACGCCCGCTCGAGTCCGTCGCGTAGCCCGCGCCCGACCAGAGCACCTCGGCGTCCGCGAGGCCTGGCCACGGATCGCCGATCTGGCAGGGCCCGAAGTCGTAGCACTCGACGTCGGCCACGCGGCCATCGATCAGGCGAATCGCGCGCGACGTGAGCTCCGCGACCGGCGCGGGCGTGGCCATCGGGGTGGGCGCGGGCGTCGGGCCGCCGGCCCAGAGCGCCCACGCGAAGAGCTCGCCGGCCGCCGTGATCCCGAGCGCGCGCCGGGATCCGCACGCCGCGTCCACGATCGGTCGAGGCGCTCCGGCGAACAGCGTCGACGGTGCCGTGACGCACCGGAAGCTACCGTCGTCGCGCAGCGCGGCGCCGTCGTCGAGACGAACGACGTGATCGAGGAGCGGCTGCGTCTCGAGCGGCGAGGGCGGCGGGGGGCAGGGATCGTCGTAGGCCGCGCCGTGCGGTACGTCCCAGCACGCGACGGTGGCGTCGCCACGAAGCGCGCAGCGGCCTTCGACCGCGATCGCGTCGGTGAGCCCCGGGACCTCGCTGGGGGCGACGCGATCCGTTCCGTCGCCGTTCTCGCCGCGCCGCCCGAGGGCGTTGCATCGCACCGTGCCGTCGCAGGCGAGCGCGCAGACGTGCTCGCCGACCGCCGCGAGCGCCACGTCGCTCGCCGCCGGAACCGATCTCGGCGCGGGCGTGCGCGCGAGCGTCCAGCAGGCGAGCGCGCCGTCCGCGCGCACCACGCAGGCCTCGAGATAGGTCCGGCCGTGCGCGAAGGCGACGGCGTCGTCGACTCCTTCGACGTCGAAGGGTGCCGGCGGAGTCTCGGTCACCGTCTGCTCGCCCGCGCAGGAGACGCGGCCCGAGCGGCGCACGACGCAGACGTAGGGACCGAACGACTCGACGTCGACGCCGTCGTCGATGCCCGGCAGCGTGTAGTGGCGCGCGATGCGGGAGTCGGGCACGTGGATCGCTTCGACGTGGCCGTCGTCGAAGAGTGCTGCTGCGTTCGTCTCCCCGAGCGCGAGGCGATTCGCTCCCTGGAGGCCGGGCACCTCGAAGGGCTGCGTGGGCGGATCCGCGGGCGTGCCGAACGCCGGGCCGAGATAGCCGGCGCCGCCCCAGCACCACCAGCGGGCCTCGGCGAGCCGCGCGCAGCTCGTGCCTCCGCCGACGACGAGGCGATCGGCCTGCGCGATCCCGGCGACGCGCGTCGGCGTGGTGACCGGCGTGCTCGAGGGAGCGAGCCCGACTTGCCCGGCGAGGTCGTCCCCCCAGCACGAGACCCCTCCGTCGCGGTGGAGCACGCAGCGGTGGGTCGTGCTGTCGACGACGCTCACCAGGTCGGACAGGCCTTCGTACGCGACCTCGCGCGGCTCGACCCACGTGGGCGCGCCCGGCCGCACCTGCCCCCAGTCGTCTTCCCCCCAGCACCACAGCTGGCCCGTGTCGTCGACGCGACAGCCGCCTCCGCGGCTCACGGCGAGCGCGCGGGTGCCCGGGGCAGCGCAGCGCGCGAGCGCGGCGTCGGTGGCGAGCCCCGCGTCGCGCACGCCCGTGTCGGTCCGCGCGGCGTCCTCGATCGAGCCGGCGTCCCGCGCGCCGCCGTCGACACCGCCGTCCCCGACACCGCCCTCCCCGACACCACCGTCCGCGGTCGCGTCGACGCCGTGCGCGACGCTGCACCCGCACGCGAGCACGAGCGCGATCCCCCAGAAGCGTGCCATCCCACGACGCTGCACGCCGCGGGGACGCACGTCAATCGAGGGCCCGCGAGCGCGCGACGTCGCTCACTCCGGAAACTGGAAGAGGATCTCGCCGGCGCGGACCATGCCGAGCTCGTCGCGGGCGATGCGCTCGACCGAGGCCTGATCGGTCCGCAGCGCCTCGACGTCCCGCGCGAGCGCGCGCACCTCGAGCCGGAGCGCCTCGTTCTGGTGCGCGAGGTCGGCCTGCTCGTCGCGGAGGGCGCGGTAGCGAGGCAGGCCCCGCTCGTCGAGCACGAGCAGAGGCACCGACACGATCGCGAGCACGAGCAGCGCAGTCGGCAAGAGCCAGGCGAGAGTCGAAGCGTCGAGGCGCACCGAGCGCTCACGATCGGCTCGGGCCGCCGTTCCGTCCAGAAAGCGGCCAGCCGTCGGCACTCCACGTTCCGCCGGGCGCGGAACGGCGGATGCGAGCCCAGAAACGCCCGGACGATGCTATGCGTCGGCCCGTCCGCCCGCTGAGGCGGACCGCGTATACTGAGCCCCCGGGACGAATGAACGAGCGTAGGAAGGCCGATGCCGATCGGAGCGAGGAAGCGCTCGCGATCGACCTCGCCGACATCGAGGACGTGTCGGCCGCGGGCCGACGCATCTCGCTCACCACGCTCAACAAGCTCTCGCCCGTCGGCAAGTTCGGCAAGTACCACCTGCTCGGGCGCCTCGCGTACGGCGGCATGGCCGAGATCTTTCTCGCCCGCGAGGTCCAGGTGGACGCGGGGCAGGAGCGGCTCGGTCGCTTCTGCGTCGTCAAGCGCGTGCTCCCGCACGTCGCGAACGACCGCATCTTCACGCGGATGTTCATCGACGAGGCGCGCCTCGTCGTGCAGCTGAGCCACCCCAACATCTGCCACGTCTACGCGTACGGCGAGGAAGACGGCGCCTCGTTCATCGCGATGGAGTGGGTGAACGGGATGCCGCTCAGCAAGACGCTGCGGCGCTCGCGCGACCTGGGCGGCCTGGCGCTCCCGATCGCGCTGAAGATCGTCGCGACCGTCGCCGAGGCCCTCGATCACGCGCACCGCGCCGTCGACCAGAACACCGGCGAGCCGCTCGGCATCGTGCATCGCGACGTCTCGCCGCAGAACATCATGGTCGCCTACGACGGCGTCGTGAAGCTTCTCGACTTCGGCATCGCGAAGGCCGCGAGCCACTCGACGCGCACCGAGGCCGGCGTCGTGAAGGGCAAGTTCGCGTACATGTCGCCGCAGCAGTGCATGGGCGAGCCCATCGACGCGCGCTCGGACGTGTTCGCGCTCGGCGTCGTGATGTACGAGCTGATCGACGGGACCAACCCGTTCAAGAAGGGCGCCGAGTTCGACACCATGCGCGCCCTCGTCTACGACGAGCCGCCCTCGCTGCTCGAGCGCCAGCCCTCGCTGCCGCCCGAGGTCGACGCGATCGTGAAGCGCGCGATCGCCAAGAAGCCCGAAGATCGCTTCCAGTCGGCGAGCGAGATGCAGCTCGCGATCGAGCGCGCGCTCGGGCGCATGGGCGAGGTCGTCACGGCCGCGCACATCGGCTCGCGGATGCACGAGCTCTTCGAGAACGAGGTGCGCGCGGGCCCCAAGCTCGACACGCGCATCAGCGTGCCCGAGATGCCGAAGGAGGCGACGAGCGGCGAGTCGCGCCGCGTGACGCCCCTGCCGAACCCCACCGAGAAGCTGCCGGCGATGAGCGACGCGCTCGTGGCGTCGACCTTGCCGCCGCCTCTCGGCCAAGAGCCTGGCGGCCGTCGCTTCGTCGTGCCGGCGCTGATCGCGATCGTGCTGCTGTTGAGCGCGGCGCTGGTCGGGCTCTGGGTCACCGGGATCGGGATCGGCGCGCCGTCGCCCGCTCCGACGAGCGTGGTGAGCGCGCCTCCCGTGACGGCGCCGCCGCCACCGACGCACGCCGCGACGCCGCCTTCGGTCGCTCCCGCCGAGGCGCTCGGAACGATCTCCGTCACGAGCACGCCCACCGGCGCGTCGGTGCGCCTCGGCGATCGCGGCGAGGTGGGGACGACGCCGCTCGAGGTGACGCTGCTCTCGCCGGGCAGCTGGCCGCTGCGCATGACGCTCGACGGCTACGAGCCCGTCGACGAGACGGTGACGATCACGGCGGGCCAGCGCCTCGAGGTCACACGCACGCTCGTGGCGACGGCGCCCGTGGTGGCCACCGGGCGTCCGGGGCGCCCCGGCCGCGGGCCTCGCGAGACGACGAGCGGCGATCCTCCGCCCTCGAGCACGGCGCCAGCGCCGGCGAGCGAGCCGGGGCATCTCTCGATCAACACGCGCCCGTGGTCGCGCGTCTTCGTCGGCTCACGCCTGCTCGGCACGACGCCGATCGGTCGCATCGACGTACCCTCGGGCACGCTGCAGCTGCGCTTCGTCGATCGCGACGGCGTCGAGCACACGCGCAGCGTGAGCGTCCCGGCCGGCGGCGAGGCGCGCGAGTTCTTCGATCTCACGACCGACTGACGGCATCAGCTCGACGCGCGACGCTGCATCGAGACGCGCTCGTCGAGACGGTGGCCCCCGCTCTCGGTGACGAGCAGCGAGCGCAGCCCCAGCGTCCGGAGCGTCGAGAGCGCGACGCGCACGCGGTTCTGCGCCGCGGAGGGCAGCACCTTCTCGTCCGGCCAGCCCGCCGCCAGCAGCTCGTCCCACGCGAGCGGTGAGCCGGGGCGCGCCAGGCGTGCGAGCACGAGCGCCTCGAGCACCCGCGCCAACGTGGGGCGGCTCACGAGCGAGACGGGCTCGCGGCCGGGTACCCGGAACCACTGTCCCGCCGTGCCGACCTCGAGCGCATCGGCGGGAAGCGCGCGCCGCAGCATGCGGAGCGCGAAGCGCGCGTCGTCGCTGCGCTCGACCTCGGGCAGCACGCGATCGATCAGCGCACGCGCCTCGGCGCTCGCCGCCGCGAGATCGCCTTGGCCGCGCGAGGCCGCCATCAGCGTCACCGTCGCGCGGTGGAGCGAGAGCGCGACCGAGAGCGCGGGATCGCCGACCTCGTCGATGCGGCGCGCCGCGAGCGCGAGGTCGTTCTCCGCGTGGCCGCGCTGCCCGCGCTCGGCGAGCAGCACCGCGCGTGCCGCGAGGAAGATCCCCTCGAGGCGCACGTCGTGCACCTCGCGCAGGATCTCGATCGCCTCCCCGTAGGCCTCGCGTGCGGCGTCGAGCTGCCCGCGCTCGTGCAGCACGGCGCCGAGATAGCCCGACAGGTGCGCCTCGAACGGGCGGTCGCCCACCTGCCGGAGGCAGTCGCGCGCACGCCGCAGCTCGGCGAGCGCGAGATCGAGCTCTCCGAGCTCCTGGTGCACGAGGCCGAGGTTGCCGCGCACGACGCCCTCGAGGCGCAGGTCGTCGCCCGGACGCTTGGCGAGCGCCTCTTCGTAGTGCGCGCGCGCCCGATCGAGCTCCCCACGCTGCAGGGACAGGTTTCCCAGATCGCGCCGCGCGGCCGCCTCCGCGGCGGGCTCGGCGAGGGCGATCGCCAGATCGAGAGCTTGCGCGTAGTGCGCGTCGGCGCGCTCCAGCGCTCCGCGCCCGTGCGCGACGAGCCCGAGGCCTGCGTGCGCCGCGAGCGCGAGGCGACGATCGCTCCCCGCACCGGCAAGCGCGCGCTCGAGCGCCGCCTCGGCGGCATCGAAGCGACCACACGCGAGCAGCGCGTGACCGAGCGCGGAGAGCACGTACGACGAGGCGCCCTCGCCGGCCTCCGCCTCGAGAAGACGCGCCGCCTCCAGCGTCTCGCCTCGGTCGCGCAGCGCGTTCGCGCGCGCGACGACGAGCTCGAGGCGCAGATCGGTGTCGAGCGAGGGCAGGAGCCGATCGACGTGCGCGAGCGCGCCCGCGTCGCGGCCGGCCGGGCCGATGCGACGCGCCACGTCGTGCAGCGCGAGCACGAGCTCGGCCTCGAGCGAGGCCGAGGCGCGATCGAGCGGGAGCGTCTCGGCGAGCTCGCGGGCCACGTCGAGCGCGTCGGCCTCGAGCGCGAGCCACGCCTGCGCGGCGCGCGCGTGACGGCCGGTGCGCGCGCGCCGCTCGCGCGCCGCTCGCGATGCGAACGTCTGGACGAAGCGGGCGCGCGCCTCGACGGCGTCGGCGCGCTCGGCGAGCTTCTCGGCGGCGAACGCGCGCACGGCCGTCAGCATGCGCGCGCGCGTCGCGCCCTCGGCACGCGAGAGGAGCGACTTGTCGCGGAGCGACTGCACGATCGCGAGCGCCTCCGTCTCCGACCCGCCGATCACCGATCGGCTCGCCCGGTCCGGCCCCTCCCGTCCGCCGGCCTCGCCCGCTTCCGTACGGGTCCTCCCGGGCGAGCTGAGCACGGCGAGCGCCGAGTCGATCGCGAAGCTCCCGCGAAAGGACGAGAGAAACGCGAGCGCGCGCCGCTCGGGCTCGTCGAGGATCGACCACGACCACGCGATCGCGCCGCGCAGCGTGGCCTGGCGGGGTGTCACCTCGCGCGGCGCGGGACCGAGCGCATCGAGCGAGCCGCGCTCGTTCCGCAGCATCGCGGCCAGCGCGCTCGGGCCGAGGAGCGGCAGGCGGCTCGCAGCGAGCTCGAGCGCGAGCGGGAGGCCCTCGAGCGAGCGCGCGATCGAGACGAGCGCGCCCTCGTCCGCCGGCACCGGCACGTAGCCGGGCGCGCGCGCGAGCAGGAGACGGACGCTCTCGCTCCGCATCGGGTCGGCACCCTCGACCGGGAGCTCGAGCGGGGGGATCTCGATCGGCTCTTCGGACGCGATCCGAAGCCGCTCGCGCGAGGTCGCGAGCACGACGAGACCGCGCGTGCGCGCGAGCCACCCGGCCACGACCGGCGCGTGCTCGGCGAGCTGCTCGAAGTTGTCGAGGACGAGGAAGGTCCGCCGCCGATCGAGCGCCTGCGTCACGCGCGCGAGCGCCGCCTCGCCGCTCCGGACGCCCGCGAGGCTCGTGCCGAGCGCGCGCGCGACCGCCGCGACCAGATCGTCCTCGCTCCGGGCGGGCGCGAGGTCGACCGCGAGCATGCGCTCCGCCTCGCCGGCGGCACGCCGATCGGCCAGCACGCGCAGCGCGAGGCGCGTCTTGCCGGTGCCCGGTGGCCCGACGAGGGTGACCAGCCGCGCGCCCGCTCCGAGGCGAGCGTGGATCGCCGCGAGCGGCGCCGTGCGCTCGATGAACGACGAGCCCGGGTCGACCAGCCCGGGATCGGAGCTCGCGCTGCGGGGCCCCGCGATCCGCGTGCGGGAGCGATGCGTCGGCGCGGCCGCGCGCGCCTCCACGCTCGCGACCTCGGCACTGGCTCTCCCTCGGGCGCTCATCACGCCGCGAGCATAGCCCGCGCGCCGCCCGGCCCCGGGGCTTCTCGACGCTGGCCTTGCCTATCAGCCGATAGCCTGTTACCTATCAAGCGATAGCCCACTCGACTCGGCGAGGAGACTCGGCTCCCTCGCCCCTGGAGGCACCATGACGAGCTCCCGCTCCGCTGCCGCTCCTTCCTGGATGGTCCGCATCGATCGCCGCTACTGCCGCCCTTGCGGCCGCGACGTGACGAGCCGCCCGCGCCCGCGTCTGGCTGGTCTCGGCGTCGCAGCCGTCGTCGCGCTGGTGCTCGCGATGATCGGCTTCAGCGCGCTGATCGGCCCCTTCATCATGTTCACCGTGCCCTTCATCCTCCTGGCCGGCTTCGCGATCGGGCCGCTCGTGGGTCTCGCGAGCGCGCCCTCGGTCTGCTCGATCTGTGGTCGCGAGCTCCTGCACCGCTCGCGCGAGAGCCTGCGGAGCGCCCAGGAGGCCGGCCGCCCGCGCGACGGCGCCCATCCCGCGGCGGGCTTCCGCACGGGCCTGTCGTGACGCGCCCGGGACGGCTGGTATGAAGGGCCCGTGAGCCGCATCGCGCCGCACGTCCCCGATCCCTCCACGTACCGCGGCGCGCGCTTTCCGCCCAAGCACGTCGAGGTCCTCCGTGCCGGCATGCACCTCATCGCCGAGCGCGGCTACCGGGGCGCCTCGCTCCGCGAGCTCGCCCGCCGCGTCGGCATGCAGCAGCCCTCGCTCTACCACTACTTCCGCAGCAAGGAGGACATGGTCGAGCAGATCCTCGAGACGTTCGGCGTCGGCGGCGTCGGCGCGACGCCTACCGAGGGGACCTTCCCGGAGCGCTTCGAGGATCTACCCGCGCTCGTCGCCGCGATCGCGACGTGGCTCTACGATCGCACCGACTGGCCCGTCTTCGTCCGCGTGATCTTCACGCTGGCGATCGAGACGCCGAAGTTCCAGCCGCGCCTGCGCACGCTCTTCGTCGACACGACCCACCAGCAGATGCGCCTCTTGACCCGGCCCTACGTCGAGACCGGGCAGGTCAGCGCCGACGACGCCGAGCACCTCACGCGCATGGTCGTCAACGCCGTCGGTCTACCGCTCATCGAAGAGCGGCTCCTCTTTCCCGAGGCCGGTCATCACCCGAACCTCGATGCCTACGTCGCGTTCGTCGTGCGCTTCGCGGCCGCCGGCATCCGGGACGGCTCGCTCGGCGATCGCACGCCGCGCCCACTCCCCGCGGTGGCCTCGCCCGTCGCGGAGCAACGCGCCGCCGCGCCGAGCCGGACGCCGCCGGAACGCGCCAAGCCGAAGAAGCCTGCGCCGAAGAAGCGCCGCGTCACTCGCTGAAGTGCAGCCGCTCGAGGCGCCCGACGACCGCACGCAGTACGGCGCGCGGGCTCGACGAGCGCGCGATCGTCTGGCGCACGAACGCGTCGAATTCGGGGTCCTTCGTCGCCCCGCGCGCGCTCGCGTGCGCCTTGCGCGCGCGCTCGGCGAGCAGCTCGAGGTCGGCCTTGGTGAGGCGATGGACCTCGATCGGGCGCGACTTCACGAGGCGCCGGCGGAGCATCGCGACGTCCTCGCTCGGAAGGAGCGTCTTCTGCTCTTCGATCTCGTCGAGCAGCGCCGCCGACTCCTCGCGCAGCGACTCGAGGGTGTCGGGCGTCACGGCGAGCACGACGCAGGCGTTCTCGAGCGCGCCGCCACAGTAGAACGCGAGGGAACGGAGCGCGGTGCGACGCTCGGGGCGCGAGACGCCGGGGCGGTAGAGGTTCTCCGCCTCGTCCAGCACCACCACGGTGCCGCTCGTCTCGTCCATGCGCTCGAGGAGCGTCACCCAGAGATGGATGCGGCCGTAGGCGTCCTTGCGGTACGAAGCGCCCGCCGGCTTGTCCTCGAGATCGAGGCCCGCGAGCAGCTCGACGACGGTCGCGGGATCGAGCGCGCTCTCGGTCGCGCCTCGCAGCGCCTTCTGCGCAGCGGCGCTCGCCTCCGAGTCGCTCTCCGCGAGCGCGCGCAGGATCCCGGCGAGCTTGCGCTCGCTCCGCTCGCTACCGAGCCAGGCCTCGAGCCGATCGATCGGAGACGGCCGCCCGCGCTGCGGCAGCACCGAGCTCTCGAGCAGGCGGCGCAGGTGCCGCTGAGGATTGCCGAGATCTTCGTCGAGGCGCTCGACGGAGAGCCGCAGCACCGAGCGACGCGACGCGAGCGCGCGTGCCTCGAGGTGCAGGAGGTGGTGCGTCTTGCCCGAGCCGTACTCGCCCGAGAGCACCGCGAACACCGAGCCGTTCTGCGCGATCTCGAAGAGCGCGTCGATGCGCTTGTCGATCGCCTCGAGCCCCACCGTCACGTCGCTCGTCACCTCGAGGGGCGGCAAGCCCTGCGCGAGACGGAGCATCGTGCGCATCGCGCCGGCCCTGCGCTCTTCGACCGGCGTCGGCGTGATCCCGATCGGCGAGGGCTCGTCCTCCTCCGGCGGGTCGACGTAGGCGAGGCCGGCGTGCGGCAAGAGCACGTCCGCATCGAGCCCGAGCAAGCGCGTGGCGAGCGCCTCGTGCGAGCCGAGCGCGTGCTTGCGCAGCACGAGCGAGGGCGCGCCGAGCAGCACGACGCGGCTGGCGACCATGCCGCGGTGACCGTCGGCGTTGTCGCAGAGCTCGCGCAGCACCGTGAGGGCGACGTCGCGGCGCCCCGCCGGCAGGTCGACGAGCGTCTCGGCGTCCGAGAGCAGGAAGAGCGTGCCGCGCGCGTCGAGCACGAGCGCGAGGCGTGAGAGCTGCGCGAGCGCGCTCTTGGCCGTCCCGACCGAGATCGGACGCTCCGGGAGCTCGGTGCCGAGACGGTCGCCCGGCGTCAGGCCGAGCCAGTGCTTGAGGCGGCGCGCCTCCGAGCGCCCCGTCGACGAGGCGAGATAGCCGCGCGCGAGCATTCGCAGATCCCCGGCGAGCCCGACGTCGTCGGCGCGCTCTTCGAAGCGCGAGGCCGTGCGCTTGCCGTGCGCCTCGGCGAACGCGTCGAGCATCGCGAGCACGCCCTGGCGCCGCTCGCCCGCCTCGCCGCAGCGCATCCCGTTGGCGAAGCTGCGCACGATCTCGTCGAGCGTGTGGAGCGAGCTCTCGCCGAGCGAGGCGCGCGCGACGGCGTAGCCCGCTTCCTGGGCGGCACGGGTGAGCGCGCTGACGAGCGGCGGCGTGGGCTCTCTCGAGATCCGCACCGAGACGGTCGCCGCGCGCGCGACGGCGACGTCGGCCAGCGCCTGGAGCTCGGCGTCCACGACGTGGGCGCGCCAAGCACGCGGGTCGATCGTCATGGAGAGAAAGGCTGCGGCGCCCCGGTGCGCGCCGTCAAGAAGCTCGCCGCGCGCGCTCGTTCATGCGAGCTCGTGTCGAGCCTGCGTCAGCACGCGCTGGATCTCGCGCGCCACGCCGACGCCGATCGGCGAGAGCTGGCGCGCGCGGCGCTCCCCATCGGACCACGCGAGCGCCGACGGCAGCGCGTCGAAAGCGCGGACCTTCACGTGCCCCTGCACCATCATCCCGACCCCGGTGAGCACTCCGCGCACGAGCGCCGCGCCGAAGCCGTCTTCGTAGAGAACGAGCGCCGCCGTCACGAAGTCGGTCTTGTGCGCTCGCGCGATGCGCGCGTACGTCCGGCGCATCGCGTCGAGCGATCCCGAGGAGGCCGTGCTCGACGTGAGACGCGCGAGCTGGACGTAGCTCCGCGGCGCGGGGACGTGCGCGACGAACGCGGCGAGCCCGGCTTCCTGGGCCCTCGCCGCCGCCTCCGAGGGCTCGCCCACGAAGGCGGCCACGAAGAGGTCATCGATGGTGGCGATCAGGTGCGTATTGCTCGCGTAGATCGTCCGCGTCGTCATCCGGCTCGTGTACGAGCCTACGCACGGGAAGGCCGCGCGCAGGGGCCCACGCGCTTCAGAACGTTCCGGAGACCGAGATCGAGCCGGGGCCGATGCGAATCGCCGCGCTCGCGCCGCCGGAGCCGGAGCTCGTCGCCGCGACGGCCATCCACACGGCGGCACCGACGGCCACCGCGGCACCGACGCCCAGCACGGCCGCCCCGGCGTCGCGGAACGTCAGCGCCTCGCGATCGAGGCGCGCGGCATCGGCCTGGATCGGCGCGCCCACGGCATCGTCGTGCCGCTGCACGGCGAGCCCCAGGACGACCGAGCCCGCGACGGCCGCCGCCAAGCCCACGCCGAGCACCAGGCCCGGCGCGAGGAGGTCGGGGGCCGCGCGGCTCGCGGCGGGCGGCGGCGCGTCGGCCGGCGGCTCGTCCGCGATCTGCGCTTGCTGTTGCGCGGCCGCTTCGGCGAGCTCGCGCTCGTGGCGCTCGCGCTCCTCGAGCTGCGCGCCCAACACTTCGACGCGACGACGCGCGAGGGGCGCCTGCTCGGCGTCCGGGCTCGCCTCGAGGAAGTGACGATAGTCGGCGAGCGCGCCAGCCAGATCCCCCTCGGCATCGAGCGCACGAGCGCGGTTGTAGAGGAGCACCGGCTCGGGATGCAGCGTGTACGCCTCCTGGAGCAGCGCGGCCGCATCGGCGAAGCGACCTTCGTGATACGCGGTCGCGCTCTGCTCGAAGAGCGCGAGCGCGCGGGCCTCCGCATCGCTGGCCGCGCGCGACTGCGCAACCGCCATAGCGGAAAAGCAGCCGAACCACAGGGCAATTGCGAGCCCGATCGTGGATCCGAGCCGTAGGATTCGGTACGCTTCTCGAGGTGGCCGCGCTTTCCGAGACATCCGGGCCGAGCATACCCGAGCAGCTCGGAAAGCACCGCATCGTCGCGAAGCTCGCGACCGGCGGCATGGCGAGCGTGTTCCTCGCACGCCTGGTCGGCCCGGCGAACTTCGAGAACCTCGTCGTCATCAAGCGGATGCTGCCGCACCTGGCCGAGGACCCGCGCTTCCGCGAGATGTTCGCGGACGAGGCCCGAACGGTCGCGCGCATCCGGCATCCGAACGTGGTGCGCACCTTCGAGCTCGTCGACGAGGGCGAAGAGCTCTACCTCGTCATGGAGTACCTCGAGGGCGAGACGCTGCAGAAGCTGCTCCGTACCCTCGCGCTCCAGAAGGAGACGCTCTCGATCCCGCTCGCGTGTCACGTCGTGGCCGAGGCCGCCGCGGGCCTGCACGCCGCGCACGAGCTGCAGGGCGAAGAAGGCGAGAACCTCGGGGTCGTCCATCGCGACGTCTCGCCGCACAACCTCTTCGTCACCTTCGACGGCGGCGTGAAGGTCATCGACTTCGGCATCGCCAAGTCGCTCGATCGCGCGAACCAGACCTCGACCGGCGAGGTGAAGGGGAAGTTCGCGTACATGTCGCCCGAGCAGGTCGCCGGTCAGGCGACGAGCCGGCGCACCGACGTCTTCGCGCTGGGGGTCGTGCTCTGGGAGATGCTCGCGTTCCGCCGCCTCTTCGCGCGCGAGAACCAGCTGGTGACGATGCGCGCCGTCGCCGACGAGGAGACGCCGCCGCCCTCGTCGTTCGTGCCCGGCGTGCCACCCGAGCTCGATGCGATCTGCAAGAAGTGCCTCGCCAAGAAGCCCGAAGATCGATACGCGTCGATGCTCGAGCTGCGGCGCGACCTGCTCGCGTACCTCCGCACGGCGGGCGTGCCCGACGCGCAGGGCGAGATCGCCGCGATGATGCAGACGCTCTTCGAGCAGTCCATCACGCAGCGCAAGGAGTTGGTGCGCGCCTCGCGGCGAGAGGACACGCGCACCGGGCGTATGCCTTCGCTCGAGAAGGCGGCCGACAAAGAGACGCCCATCCCCGTCGTGGTGGACGTGGCCCCATCCCCCGCGAGCGCGGTCGAGGCCACGCCCTCGCCTGCGCGCCACGGTGGCCGCAACTGGCTCGTGGCCGGCGCGGTCGGGCTCGCGGCGCTGCTCGCGATCGGGGGAGGCGCTGCATTGCTCACCGGCGGAAGCTCCACACCGACGCCGCCTCCGAGCCGCGACGAGGCGCCCGCGGCGCCGACCGAGGTGGCCGCGCCGCCGTCCACGATCGCGGCCACCGCGCCCACCGCCGACGAGCCCGCGCCGATCGCGCTCACGGTCGAGAGCGATCCGCCCGGCGCGCTCGTGTCGATCGACGGCATCGCGCGCGGCAACGCGCCGCTCACCGTCGAGATGCCGCGTGGCAGCGAGCCTCTCGCGCTCGAGCTCTCGCTCGCCGGGCGCCGCACCACGAGCACGCGCTTCGTGCCCGACCGCGACCAGACGCTGCGGATCGATCTGCCGCGCACGAGCCGATCGAGCGGCGATCGCACGCCGCCCGCGAGCGGGGCCGAGCGACCGCGCGAGGGCTTCTTCGCGTTCGAGTGAGCGGGGCGGCGCCGGCCTCGGGCCGCTCCGTGCTCGACGAGGCATGCGGGCGAGCACCGTCGGTTCCAGCGCATTCGCGCCGAGCTCGTTCGGCAGTGAAAGGCTCCGATACGGGTCGTGGCGTAGCTTCAGCGCGCCGCGAGCGAGAACCCGAGACCGCTCACGGAGCCGAGGGTCCACGTCTCCGCGAGCGCGCCGCTCAGGAGCGGGCCGCGGACCACGTAGACGCTGTTCGCCGCTGGGTCGCCGACCGCGAGATCGACCTGGCCATCGCCGTCGAAGTCGGCGGCCGTGAGGCGCACGCGCGTCCGACCGGCGCGGACGGGCAGCGCGTACGAGCTCGAGGAGAGCACGAGCCCCGCCCCGGAGCCGCGGGCGATGAGCACGGTGCTGCCCCCGTCGGCGACGATCGCGACGTCCTCGAAGCCATCGAGATCGACATCGCCGAGCGCGGTGAGCCAGTGTCCGAGCCCCGTGTGGGTCGCCGCCGAGAGCGTCGTGGGCACGGGCTGAGGCGTGGTGCCGGCTCGTCCGCTGAACACGTACACGGCGCCGTTCGGACCGCCACTCGCGCCGACGACGACGTCGTTCAAACCGTCGCCCGTCACGTCCGCGATCGCCGAGGGGCCGAAGCTCAGTGCGGTCCCATCGGGGCACGTGAGCGTCGCATCGGGCGTCGTCGGGTACGCCCCGGCGCGAGAGAGGAACACGCGCACGTGCTCGCTCGTGCCGCCGAGCGGGCCCGCCACGACGAAGTCGCCGCTGGAACGTGCCGGCGCCGATCACGCGAGCTGCCCAGACCGTCGCCATGCCGCCCGCCGCGATCGGACAGAGCAGCTGGTAGCGGCCCAGCACATCTCCGCTCTGATGCGCCATCGGCGCAATCGAATCATGGAAGCGCCCGCCGATCGCGACGCACCGCCGGTCCTACCCCGCCGGATCCTCGGGCCGTGATCGGTCAGGCGGGCTCGTCGAGGACGACCTCGAGCTCGAGCCCGTCGTCGCTCGCCGGGGCCGGCGGAGGGGCGATGGTCGGCGCGGCGTGGACCAGGAGCCGCTCGATCTTCGTGACGAGATCGACGGTCTTGAAGGGCTTGGTCACATAGTGGCGCGCGCCCGCGTTGATGCCGTCCACGATCGAGTGCGGATCGGTCTTCGCGCTGAGCACGACCACCGGGACCCCGTGGTAGCGCGCCTCCGTGCGGAGCTTTCGTAGGAGCTCGAGCCCGGAGGCTCCCGGCATCATGATGTCGGTGAGGACCACCGCCGGCGGCGGACGCGACGAGAGAAACGTCGCGGCCTCCGCCGCGGAGCGCGCCGGGACCACCGTGCCCAGCTTGGCGAGCGTCGTGACGAGCATGCGGCGCAGATCGTCGTCGTCCTCGACGACGAGGATCCAGGTGTCCACGTGGGGAAGCCCCATGTCGCGATCATCGGTCGCTCGGCGCCGCCGCTTGAGAGCCGCCGTCTCGCTTCAGGCTGCGCGCGCGGATGAAGACGGTGTCTCTGGCCTCTTGCGGAACGGGCCAGCGGGTCTCGCCCGTCGCTCGACATGCCTCGCGCAGCCGCAGCGCCTCGTGGCGGAAGAAGCGCTCGAGCGCGTCGACGTCGGCCTGGACCTCTGCCGCGCCGCGACGCGCGCGCGGTTTGTCGAGAAGCGCGAGCACGAGCCGAGAGAGCGCCGCCCGCGACTCACCGCGCAGGAACGCGGTCCACTCGTCCATCCAGCCGGCCGGCAGCTGCCGGATCGTGAACACGTAGGTCCGCGCCCCGCGCGCCCGCCGCTCGGGCGGCTCGCGATGACCGATCAGCGCCAAGAGGCGCACGAGCGCGAAGAACGCCTCGCCCGTGATGTCGCGCGAGCGGTAGGCGCCGTGCCACGCGAGGTCGGCGCGCTCGCTCGGCGTCGTGGAGTACGCGAGCACGGCCTCGCGGCGCGCGCCGTGACCGAGACCGATCGAGGGGTACATGAACGAGAACGCGCCCGCGACGTTCCACTTGGGTCGCAGCTGCGCGATGAGCTCGGCCTCGCGGAGCTCGGCCTCGAGCTCGGTGCCGCAGGCCTCGAACGTCAACGACGCCGCGCTCTTCACGATCGCCCGCATCTTCCAGTGCTTCTTCAGACGCTTGGCGTTGCGGTACTGGGACAACCGTCGTCGCAGGTTCACGGCCTTGCCGACGTAGACGACCGTGCCTTCGCGATCGAGGAAGCGATAGACGCCGGGGGCGCGCGGCACCGTCTCGAGGAAGGTCTCGCCGAGCTGTCGATCGAACGCGCGCACGATCGCCGACATCCTACGACGTCGCTCTAGGCCCGTGCGATCGAAGGAACGGCGATGTAGCCTGCGGCGCGTGAAGCAAGACGCGGTCGGTGACGTCATCGATGGCTACGAGCTCTTGCGCATGGTCGGCCAGGGCGGGATGGCCGTCGTCTGGAAGGCGCGCGCGGCCGACGGCGAGCTCGTCGCGATCAAGCGACTGATCCCCGCGCTCGAGCGCGACCCCGTGTTCGTGAAGCTCTTCGTCGAAGAGGCGCGCGTCGCCGCGACGCTGCGGCACCGGCACGTCGTCGCACTGCGCGGCGCGGGCGAGGTGCGGCCGGGGCAGCACTACCTGGTCCTGCAGTGGGTCAACGGCGTCGACCTCGCGCACTTCGTGGACTGGCACTACGCCGACGATCGGCCGACGCCCTGGCGCCTCGTCGCGCGCATCATCGAGCACGTGCTGCGCGGGCTCTCGGCAGCGCACGAGCGGCTCGACGCGCAGGGCACGCTCTCGCCCGTCTATCACCGGGACATCTCGCCCGGAAACGTGATGCTCGACGTGACGGGCGTCGCGCGCTTGGCCGACTTCGGCGTCGCGCGCGCGATGGATCGCGCGAGCATGACGCAGCCGGGCTTGCTGAAAGGGAAGCTCGGCTACTCCGCGCCCGAAGCGCTTCGCGGCAACCCGCCGACGGCGCAGAGCGATCTCTGGTCGGTCGGCGTCGTGATGTGGGAGGCGCTCACGGGCGAGCGCTTGTTCGCCGCGAAGGGGATCGCCGAGCTGCTCGGCAAGCTCAAGGGCGAGGTGCCCTCGCTCGCCGCCGCGCGCCCCGATCTTCCGGCCGACATCGTGGAGCTCGTGAACAGCTTCCTCGAGAAGACGCCGGACAACCGACCGGCCACGGCGGCCGAGTGCGCCACGTGGCTCGCCTCCCTCCTCGACGAGGAGTCGTCCGGCGAGCGCATCCTCGCGCGCGCGATCACGCAGACCATGGACGCCCCGCAGGAAGGCCCGCCGAAGATCGAGCCGACCCAGCAGATCGACGTCGGCGAGGTCGAAGAAGTCCCCGAGCCCGAGTGAGCGCTGCGAGCTTCTTCGCGGTGTCGCCGCGCGCAGTGGCGCTCCGCCGCCGCGCACTCGCGGTGGTACGCTCACGTCGAACGGAGGGCACGATGGGATTGCTGGCGACGCGCTGGGAAGCGAAGTACGAGGGGCACAACATCACGGTGTCGCGCAACGAGATGACGCGCGGCTTCAGCCTCGAGTGGGACGGCCAGGAGATCGCGCGACGCGCGTGGTCGTTCGTCGGCCTCGGCGAGCTGCACGGCACGGCCGACCTGAACGGCAAGCACGTCGACGTCCACGTCGTGCTCGGCTTCGGGGACGGCCCGTTCACGGACGGCAGCTGCACGATCAAGATCGACGGGCGCGAGATCCCGGACGTGAAGCACATCCGCTGACGCCGGCGGGCCAAGGGCCGAGACGGGACCGCCGCCACTGCGCTCTCGTGCAGGGCGGCGGCCTCTCTCGACGTGAGCGACGCGCTACTTGCCGGCCTTCGCCAGGCGCTCCTCGACGATCTTGTCGGCGACCTTCGCCGTCGTCTCGCCGGTCTTCTTCGCGCGCTCGCCGATCTCGAAGATCGTGTCGTAGATGCGCGAGACCTTCTCGCGGACCTTCGACGCGTCGTAGGCCTGCTTGGTGCGCGAGAGCTCGTGCTCGGCGGCGACGTTGTAGAGGCCGCCGGCGTTGATCGCGTAGTCGGGCGCGTAGAAGATCCCGCGCGACAGCAGCATCTCGCCGTGGCGCGGCTCGGCGAGCTGGTTGTTCGCGGCGCCGGCGACGGCCTTCACCTTGAGCTGCGGGATCGTCGCGTCGTCGAGGATCGCGCCGAGCGCGCAGGGCGCGAACACGTCCGCCTCGACGGCGAAGATGTCGTCGTTGCCGACCACGGCCGCGCCGAACTCGTTCTTCACGCGCTCGACGCGCGTCTTGTCGACGTCGGTGACGGTGAGCTTCGCGCCGAGCGCGTGCAGCTCCTTGCAGAGGTAGTAGCCGACGTGGCCGACACCCTGGACGGAGACGTGCACGCCATCGAGCGACTTGCGGCCCATCGAGAGCTGCACGGCGGCCTCGAGACCGCGGCGCACGCCGAAGGCCGTGAACGGCGAGGGATCGCCGGAGCCGCCGTGCTCGGCCTTCACGCCCGTCACGTGTGGCGTGACCGAGCGGATCGTCTCCATGTCTTCGACCGCGGTGCCACTGTCCTCGGCCGTGATGTAGCGGCCACTCAGGCCGTCGACGAAGCGGCCGAACGCGCGGAACAGGCCCTCGCGATCGAGCTTGCCCGCGGGGCGCAGGATCACGCTCTTGCCGCCGCCGTGCGGGATGTTCGAGATCGCCGCCTTGTACGTCATGCCGCGCGCGAGGCGGAGCGCATCGATCAGCGCGAGCTCTTCGTGCGGGTACGGGATGAAGCGACATCCACCGAGCGCCGGCCCGAGGCGCGTGTCGTGGATGGCGACGATGGCCTTGAGCCCCGTGGCGGCGTCGCGGGCGAAGTGGACCTCTCCGTACTCGAGCGACGTGAGATGGGCGAAGACGTTCACGAACGAGCTCCTCTCGCTCGCCGGGCGTCGTGACGAGCAGCGGTCGCTTACCCGTCCGATCCGCCCTCTGCAACGACGCACCGCGTTGACCCGAGCCACGAGTGGCGGACGGAAACGGGCACGGATCGCACGAGACCGTCGCGCTCGCGCGCGAACCTGTGTAGCGTGGCCGCCGTGCCCTGCGCGTCGCGGCTGGTCTTGGCCCTCTTCGTTTCGGTGATGCTGCACACGCCCTGTGCGCTCGCGCAGGATGCAGACGAGGCCGAGCTCGCGCGCTGTGCGGATTTCGGCCTCGACGATGCCGAGGTCACGACGCGCCTGCACGACGTGCGCGCGCGCATCGAGCAGCACGAGCCCGCGATGCGGCACTGGGTCACCGCGGTCGGCACGATCCACGGCGCGCTCGTGATCGGCGAGCTGGTGCTGGCCTTCACCGCCAGCAGCGACGGCCCCCGCACCGAGGCGATCATCGGCGCGATCAGCGGCGGCCTCGGGTTCGTGACGCTGCTCACGTCGTTTCCGCCGCTGGTCGGTGCCGGCGGATCGCTCGACGCGATGCCGGAGGAGACGCCCGAGCAGCGCCTCGCCAAGCTCGTGCGCGCCGAAGAGCTGCTGCGGCGCAGCGCCGACTCGGTCTCGTTCGTGCGCGGGCCCGTCGCTTCGCTGCTCTCGGCCGGCTACGTGATCGTCGTCGCGAGCCTGCTCGCCACCGTCTTCCAGCGCACGACCGGCGCCTTCGTCCTGGCGGCCGGCGGCGTCGTGCTCGGCCAAGGTCGCCTGCTCGTCCACCCCGACGGGATCCTCCACGAGTGGCGGCGCTACCGCTTCCTCCATCCGGACGCGGGCTGCGAGCCGGCCTCGCCCGCGGCCGCGCAGGCCACGCTCGGCGTCGGCTGGCAGCTCGGCGCCGCACCGATGGCCGGCGGCGGGGGCATCGGCTTCTCCCTCACGTTCTGATGGGGGATAGTCGATGCATGAAGCGCATGCGCGCCCTGCCCTCGCTCGTCGTCCTCTTCGCGCTCGCGTGCGGCCCGGCCGCACGGAGCGGCACGATCTACGGGGGACGCGCCGACGGTGAGCCCTCGATGGAGTGCCTCCCCGACCCGGACGTGGCCGACACCGAGCTGACCGCGCACATGCAGCGCGGGCGTGAGCTCGCCATCGCCTCGTTCGAGATCGGGGACCCCGACGTGCCCGCGGACCACAGCGTCCAGACCCTGAGCACGTGGGCCGCCGGGCCCTTGCGCACGTGGATCGAGCGCAAGACGCACGCCGTCGACGCCGCTCGCCAGGAGCTCGACCTCGCGGCGGAGGAGAACCATCGCCAGCGCATCATGGGCGGCGCGATCGTCGGGCTCATGCACGAGGACATCGCGCGCATCGTCTCGCAGGTCCCGGCGCCCAGCGATCTCGCCGACGAGCCCGAGATCCTCGCCGCGTTCGCGCACGTGATCGAAGGACAGGCGCGCCCCTACTACCGGCTCGCGCGGCAGGCGTACCGAGCGTGCGCGCTCAACGCCGTGCAGCCCGAGTCGATGCAGCACTGGTCGCGCTTCTGCCGCGAGCGGATGGACGCGCTGCCCGAGGAAGACGACGAGATGTCGACGGAAGAAGGCACGACGGTCGAGGTCCTCCACGATTGACGGGGCGAGGAAGGCCGCCCGCGGGCGGACGTAAGAGAGCTCGGAGGCTGGATTTCCCGATGCGCACCCTTCTTCGCAGCTCGCTCGTGGGTCTGATCGCGATGCTCGGCCTCTTCGGCTGCGAGCGACGCGCGCGCGTCGTGTACGTCGACGTGCCCGTCGAGACGACGACGGTCGGTGCCGAGAGCCCGCCCCCGCAGCCTCCGCCGACGCCCCCGCCGCAGGAGGCGACGATCCAGATCCAGCTGCAGGCGGGCGTCACCACGTCCTCGATCCAGTGCATTCCGGGCGCCGCCGAGGCGTGCAACGGCCTGGACGACAACTGCGACGGGCGCATCGACGAGGGCTGCGGTTGGCAGAGCGGCGCGGTGCAGATCACGCTCTCGTGGGACACCGGCGCCGACATCGATCTCTACGTGACCGACCCCTCGGGCTTCGAGATCAACTACGCGGCGCGCGAGTCGCCGACGGGCGGCATCCTCGATCACGACGCGCGCGGCGCCTGCGTGCCGGGCACGGGCACGATCGAGAACGTCTACTGGTCGACGCCGACGCCCCCGCGCGGCGAGTACTACGTGGCGCTCCACTACTGGGGCGACTGCGGCGTGGCCGGCATGACGCCGGCGCACGTCTCGATCTCGGTCGGCGGCCGCATCGTGGGCGTCTACGACGTGGTGCTCGCGCCCGGTCAGCGCTTGCCCATCGCCGTGCTCCCGCTCTGACCGACGCAGGTCCGCGCTCACCGCGGGGCGCAGCCCTCGGCCACGATCAGGACGGATGCTCCGTCGACGTGGCCCTGGGCCGTGCCGTAGGTGGTGAGCCGTCCAGGCGGGACGCCTCGCGCGCGCAGCCCGGCGCGCACGGCCTCGAGCCTGGCCCGAGCGAGCTCGCCCTCGGGGCCGGCACGTCGCGCGCGACGTCCTCGAGCACGCGCTCACCCGCGGCATCGAGCGCGGAGGCGTCGGCGGCGAAGTCGATCGCGGGCGGCCCTCCGAAGTCGGGGCAGCCGTCCGCCGTGTCCGTGCGCGATCCCTCGAGGCACGCGTAGGAGATCGTGTTGCAGAAGTCGTCGTCGGGCCCGAGGTCCGGCAGCGGCTCGGGCTCGCGGCGATCGCACGCGACGACCCACAGCGCGAGCACGGCGAGGGACGCGGATCGCAAGGGTCCGGGATACCACGGGCACCGCGCGCGGAGCGGCGTACGATGACGAACGTGTCCGTCTCGACGAGGGTGCTCGCGATCTGCGGAACAGGCCCCCGGAGCGCGACTTATCTGATTGTATAGGCGTCTATCCCATGCGCGCGCAGGGTGGCCTCCGGACGCGCGAGATCGGGCGCCCTTCTTCGTGCACGCGCGCGGCACGCTGCCTGCTCGTCGTCTCCGCGAGCTTGGAGCTCGAGAGGAAGAGCACCGGAAAACGCCGAAGACCGGTCCGTAAGAGGCGAGACACGACCTGCTACGCGCGCTCTCGCGCGGTGTGGGGTGCGGGCAGGGTTGCGGATGCACCGAATGGCAGGGCGATCCCCGGTCGCTAGGGAAGCGCGTTTCCCAAACGCTCGCTCTGCGTGTCTCGGTGCGGGTTCGAGTCCCGCCAGGCTCGTGAACGAAGTGGAGAGGAGGTTCCCATGTCGTTGCAGACGCTGTACGCGACGCTCTCGGAGCGCCGGCGACCCGAAGACGTCGCCGACCTCGTGCAGGCTCGGCTCGAGGGGCGCCTCGAGGCCTGGGAGAGCACGCTGCTCTCGCGCGCCTCGTCACGATCGCTTCGTCAGGTCTGGCTCGGGTACACGTCGATGCGGCAGGACTGGGCGCGCGCCGTAGGCATGCACCGCCAGGTCGGGCGCGCGCGCGAGCTCTTCGAGACGGCGCGCGCGATCGACGCGTTCGACACCGACGCGCCCGATCGCATCGCCGCGTTCCTCGACCACGTCTCGCCCGAGATCGGCAAGGCGCGGAGCGAGAACGACTTCCTCGCCGATCGTCTCGATCGCGCAGAGCGACGCGCCGCGGGGCTCCGGCTCTCGCGGCGGCGTTACGACAAGCTCTGGCGCCTCTTGCGCCGGATGGAGCTGCGCCTCGCGACCCTCGTGCGCGAGATCCAGAAGGCGCGGCTCACGCGCATCGGCAAGCAGCGGATGGCGCCCTATCTCCCCGCGGACGACTTCGTGCGGAACGAATCCTCCGCGTGCTTCGTCGCCTACCTGGTGGCGCGCCTCGGCCTGCGCTCGACGTTCACCGTCTGGGGGCAGGCCAAGGCGTTCGACGACATCGCGAAGATGCTGCTCGATCGTTGCTTCCGGGACCCTGACGCGTCGTTCTACGCGATCGCCCACGTGCATCCGACGGCCGAGGTGCTCGCGCGGTTGACGGACGACGAGCGTGCGCGGCTGCTCTCGTCGAGCTTCGAGGTGCTGCGCGAGGCGGCGACGATCCTCCACGCGCTGTACGAGGCGCGCCCGCACGACCGCGCGCGCATGGTCGTGCAACGCGGCGACGACAGCTCGACGTGGAACCAGGTGGCGGGCGCGCTCAACGCCGCGCGCGACCACTGGATCGCGCTCCTCTACGCGATGGGCGCGGAAGAGATCGTCGAGCGCATGTGCGTGCCGAAGGCGATGCGCCTGATCGCCGGGGACGTCGCGGCGTGGCACGGCGTCGTCGGGCACGCGGGCGATCCGAACGTGGCCGTCGCCGCCGCGCTCCCGCCCGCGTGGAGCGTCGTGCTCGGCGAGGCGTCGTGCGCGCGCGACGACGTGCGCGTCGCCTGCGACGTCGTCGGCATCGACCCGGTGCGGACGGGATGGATCGCGCCCTGCGCGCGCACGCACGTCGAGCCCTTCACGCCCACGCCCGAGCTCGTGCACGGCGTGGCGATCGCGAGCCCCTACCTCGCGCGGATCCTCCGCCGAATCGGCGTATTCTCGGGAAAGGCATGAGCTTCTCTCGCCCGTGCGGCGAAGCGCGCAGCACGCACTAGCTCAGTGGTAGAGCGGCCGGCACTGACTCCGGCTGGACGCTGGTTCGAGCCCAGCGTGCGTGAGGCGCGCTTCGCCGCATCGGCGGCGGACGACGAAATGCGAGTGCCCGATGCGTCGAAATGAAAGCATGACGCGATGCGTAGGAGGTCCATGACCACCGCGCTGACGACGACGGATCCGGCGAACGAGGACGCGGCCGAGGACGAGGACGAGCGTTCGCCGCACGCGCTGCCGCGCCCGAGAGCGGGGGCGGTGATCGCGCGCGCCTTCGTCGTCACCGGGATCTTCCTCTGGTACGGCCTGCGCCGGTTCTGGGGCGCGCTCAGCGAGACGCTCACCGGGCCGCAGGCGCTGCGCATGGCCTTCGAGCGGCTCGGGCCGATCTACGTGAAGCTCGGGCAGCTCATCGCCTCGGGCGAAGCGCTCTTCCCCAAGGCGTACTCCGAAGAGCTCCGCGCGCTTCTCGATCGCGTGCCGCCGATCCCGTGGCCCGAGGTGCAGCGCGTCGTGCGCGAAGACCTCGGCCAGCCGGTGCAGAGCGCGTTCGCCGAGATCGACGCCGTGCCGCTCGCGGCCGCGAGCATCGCGCAGGTCCACACGGCGAAGCTGCACGACGGCACCGACGTGGTCGTGAAGGTGCAGCGACCAGGCATCGGCGAGCTCGCCGCCGCCGACATCGCCATCATGCGGCTGATCGCGCGCTTCGCCGAGTGGCTGAGCGACCTCGCGGCGGGCTCGAACGTGGTCGCGTTCGTCGACGACTTCGAGGCGAACCTCGAGCGCGAGCTCGACTTCCGGCTCGAGGCCCAGCGCATGCGCGACTTCATGGACGTGATGCGCGAGATGGGGAACCGCGTGACGGCGGCGCCGAAGGTCTACGACGCGCTCACGCACGCGCGCGTGCTCACGATGGAGCGCTTCCGCGGCTGGCGCATCGACGACGTGCCCGCCGTGCGCGCGAGTGGCTTCGACGTGGAGGAGCGCCTGCTCCAAGGCATCCGCGCGTGGTTCCAGCCGCTGATCCTGCGCGGCTTCTTCCACGGCGACGTGCACGCGGGGAACTTCATGCTGCTCGAGGACGGCCGCGTCGGCTTCCTCGACTTCGGCATCGTGGGCGACCTCGGCCACATGGATCGCAAAGGCGTGATCGAGTTCGTCGCCGGCTTCCAGCAGCGCGATTTCGAGCGCGTCGCGGCGGCGATGGTCGCGATGCGCACGTCGCGCGGCGAAGAGGCGGTCGTTGCCGCGGCGCTCGGCGCCGATCTGCACGGGGCCTTCGCGGGCACGACGCCCGACGAGTTCGACCTCAAGGACTTCGTGCCCGGGATGATCGGGGCCGCGAAGAAGCACGGCCTGCGCATGCCGCGCGATCTCGTGCTCGTCACCAAGCAGCTCGTCTACCTCGATCGCATCACGCGCACCTACGGCGGCGCGCGCACGAACGTGCTCACCGACGAGCGCCTCACGAACCTCATCACGCAGGACGTGCTCGCCGCGCTCTTCGCGCCTTCACGCAGCTGAAAGGCCGATGCGGAGCGAGCGCCGCGGCGACCGGCATCGGCGCGACCTACCCTCCCGCGACAGACGGGAGCGAAGGCTCTATATTCTCGCCGCGTGAGAGGAACGCGATTCGCGATCGCCATCGTCCTCGCGGGGGCGTTGGCGATCCTGGGGGCTGGGGCGCCGGGGCGTGCGCGCGCGCAGTCGGAGACCTACGACGCGCGCATCGCCGCCGCCGTCGACGCGTTCGAGCACGAGCGGTGGGACGAGGCACGGGCCGCGTTCGAGGACGCGCACGCGCTCGTCCCGAGCCCGCGGACGCTGCGCGGCATCGGCATGTGCGCCGTCGAGCAGCACGACTGGGGGACCGCCTACCACGTGCTCGCGCGAGCGCTGGCCCTGCACGACGACGCGCACCCGCTCACGCCTTCGCTCCGCACGCAGACGGAGGGCCTGCTCGCGCGAGCGCGACGACACGTCGGCCTCTATACGGTGCCCGGCTCGGCGACCGTGACGCTCGACGGGGCCGCGGTGGAGCCGGAGCCGGACGGGAGCGTGGCGCTCTCCGAAGGCACGCATCTCGTCGTGCTCACGATGCCGGATGGGCGGCGCGTGGAGCGGACGCTCGAGATCGAGGGCGGAGAGGGCCCGACCGTGCTGCCGATCGATCCCGGGAGCTTCGTGCACGGCGCCACCATCACACCGGTCGGCCCGAGCAGTGACGGGGCCACGTCGACCACGACGCAGGCCACCACGACGCAGGCCACCACGACGCAGGCCACCACGGCGCAGGTGACCGACGGCCCCGTGATCACCCCGGTGGGCGACGGCGGCTCGACGTCGAGCTCGAGCGTGCCGGTGATCGAGCAGGGCCAGCGCGCGATGCCGATCGTCGAGCAATCGGACGAGGAGGTCGAGATCCCCGTCCGCAGCATCGCGCTCGAGCTCGCCCTGTTCCTCGGCGGCGGCACCCGCAACTCGCGCGCGAACGGCGGCCTCTCGGGCTGCTTCGGCTTCAGCGCGATGGTGGATCTGATGTTCCGCCTCGACGCGACCGTGTGGATCGGCGCGAACCTCGACTTCCGCTACGCGTCTCTCACGGAGGCCGACCGATCGAGCTACGCGGCGATGCTGAACAACTCCGAGGCGCGCGCTTGGCTGGAAGGCGACGCCGACCTCGTCACGCAGATCCACGTGAGCGGCACGCCACTCGTGCTCGTGGGCGGCGTCGGCTACGCGATCGTCTATCGTGACTCCGAGGTCATCGACGCGACGGGCATGCGCCCGGTCCACAGCGTGACGGCCCACGGCCTCGACGTGCTGCTCGAGGCGCGCCTCTACTTCCTCGACGACCGGCTCTTCTTCGCGGGCCAAGGTCACTTCGTCGTCTCGGATCTGCCGGCCGTCGAAGGCGGGCTGGTGTTCGGCGGAGCACCGCTGTGATCGCACCCCGCACGCTCGTGGCCGCCGCGCTGGGCTTCGGGCTGGCCGCGGCGGGCTGCGCGAATCCCTATTGCGGCGCCTCGGGCGAGCCCTGCTGCGGAACCGAATGCGCGCCCGGGCTCTCGTGCGTGCTGGGGACGTGCACGACCGGAGTCGTCGCCGCTTGCGGCGCCGAGGGCCAATCGTGCTGCGCGGGCGACCTCTGCGGCAGCGGCCTCTCCTGCTACGGCGGCACGTGCAGCCCGACGCGGCCGCGCTGCGATCCGTTCGCGCTCGGGAGCTGCGGCGCCGGGATGCACTGCGCCTGGAGCGGCATCGACTCGCCCGCCTGCTGGGCGAACGGGCCGAGCGGGCCGGAAGGCGCCTGCACGACGCCCGCCGATTGCGCGGACGGGCTCGGGTGCGACGACTCCCCAACGATGGCCGCGCCCCAGTGCCGCGTGCCCTGTCGGGTCGATGGCGACTGCCTCGGTGTGTCCCGACTCGGAATGTGCCTCGACTATGCGTATCCGAGCCCGGCCAAGTATTGCTGGTGACGCGCTCGCGGCGCTCGCCGCGCTGGTGCTCGCGCTCGCAGCGCTCGGCTGCGCCAATCCCTATTGCGGCGCGTCGGGCGAGCCTTGCTGCGGCAACGAGTGCGCCCACGGGCTCGCGTGCGCGGCGGGGGTCTGCGGCCCGTGCGGCCACGAGCTCGAGCCTTGCTGCGCCACGGGCGCCGCGTGCGGCGGCGGTCTGACGTGCACGACGGGGCTCGTCGAGAACCACTGCGTCCGCCCCTGCGACGTGTTCACGCAGGACTGCCCGGCGCTCCTCACGTGCATCTGGATCATCCTGGACAGCGAGGCCGTCTGCTTGCCGGAGGCCGTGAGCCCCCTCCCGGCCGACAGCCGATGCCAGAACGTGAACGACTGCGAGCGAGGCCTCGTGTGCGCCGTCCACCCCGCCGTCGACACGCGCTTCTTCTGCGAGCCGCCGTGCACCTCGGACGCGCAGTGCCTCGCCTCGCATCACTGTCTTCCGATCAGCGACCTCCCCGGCGAGACCCGCAGGAGCTGCTACTGACGCGGCTCCCGAACGAGTAGGCTCGCCTCGTGACCGCGCTGCCCAAGATCGGCGAGATCGTCGACGGGAAGTACCGCATCGACTGCGAGCTCGGGCGCGGCGGCATGGCGGTCGTCTTCGGCGCGACGCAGCTGCTCACGCGGCGCGACGTCGCGCTCAAGTGGCTCCTCCCGCCGATCGCGCGGAACCAGACGATCGTCGAGCGCTTCCTTCGCGAGGCGCAGGCGGCCTCGCGCATCCAGCACCCGAGCGTGGTCTCGGTGCTCGACGTCGGGCGCTGGATGGACGACGGGTACTTCCTCGTCATGGAGCGCCTCGTGGGCGAGACGCTCCGCACGCGGCTCGATCGCGAGCGCACGCTGCCGGTGAGCGACGCGATGTCCATCGCGGGCGCGCTGCTCGGGGCGCTCCACGCCGCCCACGCCGCGGGCGTCGTGCACCGCGACCTCAAGCCAGAGAACGTGTTCCTGCGCCTCGACGATCGCGGGCGCCTGCGCGGCACCAAGCTCCTCGACTTCGGCATCTCGCGCCTGAGCGAGAAGGAGTCCCTCACGCTCACGGGACAGTACGTCGGCACGGCGTACTACCTCGCGCCCGAGCAGGCGGGGGGCGCGACCGCGAACGCCCCGCAGATCGACGTCTACCAGCTCGGCGTCCTTCTCTACGAGGCGCTCTCCGGGCGCCGGCCCTACGAGGCGCCCTCGTACGGCGAGATCATCATCGCGTTGCTCACCACCACGCCGCCCCCGCTGGGCGCGCTGCGTCCGGACCTGCCGTTCGGCCTCGTGCAGGCGGTCGAGCGAGCGATGGCGCGCGACCCCGCGATCCGATCGCGCAGCGCGCTCGCGATGGCGCGCGAGCTCGCGCCGTTCGGAGCTCGCTTCGACGAGGATCTCGAGCGCGCGCTCTCCGAAGAGAGCGAGGGCATGGCGACATCGACCGCGGGGCCCGTCACGCCTCCGGCGCCCGTCGTGAGCACGATGGCGTACGCACCGACCGCCTACGGCAGCGTTCCGATCACCGCCGGCTCCGCGACGACCGATCCGATGGCGCTCACGGCCGCAGCGCCGTCGGTGCTCGCGACGCGCAGCGGGACGCCGGAAGGCCCGATCGTGCTCCCGACGAGCCGCGTCGGGCCGATCGCGCTCGCGGTG